>NZ_VIWZ01000001.1:0-4800000 GCF_007830095.1 Micromonospora taraxaci
GGGGTTCGCGCGGTCTGGGTGGCGGTCGGGACCACCACGTACAGCGGGGCCCGGTCCTCGCGCAGCTTCGCGGCGGCGACAGTCACCGTGTCGCCCGCCGGCCAGTCAACCAGCGCCCAGTCCGCCGGGGCCTCCACCCGGACGGTGGCACCGGTCGGCACTCCGGTGTCGTCCACCACCCACGGCACCACTGTGGCGGCCTCGCCGGGGGCGGCGCAGATCCCCGCGAGACAGTCCCCGTCGAACGTCTCGGCGATCACTGCCGCCGGGCTCTTGAAGATCTGTGCGGCGCCTTCGGCGGCGGCCTCCAGCAGGCGTGCGAAGGTCGGCGCGGCGTGCACCGCCACTGTCGTGTCGGCCAGGCCGAGCAGTCGCTCGGCGAGCAGTTCGGCGCGTTGCCGGGCCTGGTAGTAACGCAGGACCGCCCGGGTGGTGGCGATCAACTCTTCCGGCTCGATCGGCTCGGTCAGGTACGCGTCCGCGCCCCGGGTCAGTCCCTGGGCCCGGTCGGCGACGTCCACGGCGTGCGCCGACACGTGGATCACCGGCATCGCCGGGTGACGGACCTTGATCTGTTCGCAGACCTCGTAGCCGCTGAGGTCGGGCAGCCGGACGTCGAGGACGACGAGGTCCATCCGGTCCACCTCGACCCGGGCCAACGCCTCGGCGCCGTTCTCGGCCTCGAGCACTGTGAACCCGGCCCGGGTCAGCCAGCTGACCAGCAGGTAGCGCTTGGTACGACTGTCATCGACCACCAGGACGGTCGCCGGCATGCCGTCCACGCCGTCACGCTCCGCCAACGGGTAGGGAGACGTGGAATGTGCTGCCCCGGCCCGGCTCGCTGGTCAGCTGCAGTGTCCCGCCGAGCAGCGTCACCAACCGCCGGGCGTACGGCAGGCCGAGGCCGGTGCCGCCGACCCGGGTGGCGCCCGGCACCTGGTAGAACTCCTCGAAGATCCGGTCGTGCAGCTCGGGGGCGATGCCCGGCCCGGTGTCGCTGACTTCGAACGTCCACCTGTCGCCCTGCCGGTGGGCGCGCAGTCGCACCTCGCCGCGCTCGGTGAACTTCAACCCGTTGTGCAGCAGATTGCGCAGCACCTGGCCGAGCAGCACCTCGTCGGTGCGCAGCAGAGCCGGTGCGCTGGGCTCCTCCACGACCAGCTCCACCTCCGGACGGGTGGCCAGCGCGCGCAGTGTGCCGCGCAGTTGACCGAAGACCGGGCGCAGGTCGACGTCCGAGAGGTCCAGCTCGATCCGGCCGGACTCCGCCTTCGCCAGGTCCAGCAGCTCGTTGACCAGATTGAGCAGGTCGGCCGCCGACGAGCGGATCAGGTCGACCTGGCGGCCCTGCTCGTCGGTGAGCGGGTCGGAGGCGGAGTCGGTGAGCAGCCGCCCCAACCCGATGATCGCGGTGACCGGGGCGCGCAGCTCGTGGCTCACGTTGGCGAGGAACCGGCTCTTCGACTCACTCGCCGCCCGCAGTTGGGCCGACTTCTCGTCCAGTTCGGCGTAGAGGGCGACGACCCCTCGGTTGGTCTCCTCCAACTCCTCGGTGAGCTGGTTGTAGAGCGCCAGCACACCACGGTTGGTCTCGGCCAGTTCCTCGTTGAGCACGGCCAGCTCGTCACGTTGGCTGCGTACCTCGTCGAGCGCCGCGATGAGCTGCCCGTTCTGCGCTGTCAACTCGTCCAACGCGCTGGCCGGGGCGATACGGCCGAGTTCGCTGCGGAACTCGGCCAACCGCTCCGGGGTCGGGATCGGCGCGTTGGCCGGGACTCGTCGGGACATCCTCACGACCGTAACCCCCTCGACGGTCGCCACGCCCAACGTGTCAACCAGTCGGGACACCGCGCCGGACTGCGGTTGGTAGTGGCCGGCGGGCAACGGGGTCACCGGGGCGAGGTCGGCGCGCAGGTGGTGTCGGCCGTCGGCACCCGCGTCGATGTGGAAGGTGACGTCCGCGCCGCCGGACATCCCCAGCAGGTCCCGGGCCACCTCGCTGAGTGCGGTGGCGATCCGAACCTGGTCCTGGTGTTCGAGGCCCACCACGGCGGCCACCTCGCGGCCCCGCTGACGGATCACGAAGATGTCCTGCTCGACCCGCAGCGCCATCTGGAGCAGCGGCTGTGCGGCCGGCTCGCCGGTCATGTCCAGGACCTTGCCACGAGCACGCAGGCATCGTCGCGTCGCACACCCGCGTCGCGCAGGAGGGTTGCCGCCACGACGAGCGGAGAGCGCTCCGCCAGACCCGGGTAGTCCTCCAACCGCCACCGGTCGGCCACCCCGTCGCTGTGCATCACCAGGCGGGAGCCCGGACCGAGCGGGTAGTCGTACTCCCGGATGGTCGGCCGTTGGTGGCCGGCGATGCCGGGAAGCGACACCAGCCCGCGACGGCGGCCGCCGTCCTCGACGATCACACCGGCGATGTTGCCCAGGCCGGCGTAGCGCAGCACGCCTGCCTCCGGCGCGAGTTCGGCGACCGCGAGCGCGGCGCCTCGGGTGTGCGACATGCTCCGGTGCAGGTGAGCGACCACCGCTGCCGGTGGGCCGGCCGGGGCGTTGCGGAACGCGGCAAGCGCTGCGTCGGTTGCGGCGGCGGCCAACGAGCCGTGCCCCAGCCCGTCGCTGACCAGTACCTGGTGTCGCCCGTCGGCGACCCGGACGGCGTACCCGTCGCCGCTGACCGTCTCGCCGGTGATCGGCCGGGTCAGGGCGCCGGCCCAGGACGGCCGCGCGGGCTCCGCCGGCCAGACCTGTACGGCGAACACCGTCCCCCGGCCGGGCAGCGAGAATCCGTCGAACCAACTGGCCTGCCGCACGATGGCGCCCAGACCGATGCCGAGCGTGCCGGTGGTGGAGTGGCCGTCCTGGGACGAGACGGTCAGGTCGGCCATCCCCGGCCCGGAGTCGATCGCCACCAACTCCACGCCGGCCTGCCCGGCCCTGCGCACCGGCCGGAGCAGCAGCACCCCTTCGTCGGCGTGCTTGACCAGGTTGCTGGTCAGCTCGGCGGCGACGATGGCCAGATCGGCGATACGGACCTCACCGATCCCGACCTGCGCACCGAGGCGCTCGGCAGCCCGCCGGACGGCGCTCGCCGCGCTGCTGGCCTCCACCCGGAACCAGATGCCACTGTCGGTGACCGCCTCGGCGTTCACCGTGACCACTTGGTGACCGTGATGCGCGTGCCGGTCTCCGCCGAGGTCTCGATCTCGAACTCGTCGACGAGGCGGCGGGACCCGCTGAGGCCGAGGCCGAGGCCACCGCCGGTGGTGTAGCCGTCGGTCAGGGCCAGATCCAGGTCGGCGATGCCGGGCCCGGAGTCGGCGAAGACGATCCGGATGCCCTTGCGCCGGCCGTTGTCCACGGTCGCCACCTCGACCGAGCCGCCGCCCCCGTACACGAGGGTGTTACGGGCCAGTTCGCTCGCCGCGGTGACCACCTTGGTCTGGTCGACGAGGGACAGCTTGACGGCGACCGCCACGGACCGGACCAACTGCCGGACGCGTACCACGTCCTCATCGCTGCGGACCGACTGCGCCTGCGGGTGGCCCAGGTCGATGCCCGCGGTCACGGCGTGGCCGTCTCGGCGTCCGGCTCGTCCTCAAGCTCGTCGTCGAACCCGTCGTCGTGCGCCGCCGCGATGAGCTCCATGCCGCGCTCGACGTTCAGCGCGGTACGGATGCCGTTCAGCGACAGCCCCAGTTCGACGAGGGTGATGGCCACGGCGGGGCGCATTCCGACCACCACCGTCTCGGCGTCGAGCACCTTGGAGATCGACGCGATGGTGGAGAGCATCCGGCCGACGAAGGAGTCGACGATGTCCAGCGCGGTGATGTCGATGATGACGCCGTGGCAGCCGGTGTCCACGATCCGTTCGGCGAGGTCCTCCTGGAGCGCGACCGCCGTCTGGTCGGACATGTCCACCTGGATGGAGACGAGCAGGATATCGCCGATCTTGAGGATCGGTACGCGTTCCATCAGATGCCCCGACGCGGTTGGCGGCGGGCCGTCTCCACCCCGGTCAGCCGCAGCACGTGGCGCAGCGCGTCGGCGAGGCTCGCCTTGGTGGCGATGTCGCCGAACTCGATGCCGAGCGCCACGATGGTCTGCGCGATCTGCGGACGGATGCCGGAGATGATGCAGTCGGCGCCCATCAGCCGGGCCGCCACCACGGTCTTCAGGATGTGCTGGGCGACCTGGGTGTCCACCGCCGGGACACCGGTGATGTCGATGATCGCGTACGGGGAGCCGGTGTCGACCAGGGTCTGCAGCAGCCGCTCCATCACGACCTGGGCGCGGGCCGAGTCCAGGGTGCCGACCAGCGGGACGGCGACCACGCCCTCCCAGAGCTTGACCACCGGCGTGGAGAGTTCGAGCAGCTGCTCGGCCTGATCGGCGATCAGGCTCTCCCGGGTGCGGACGAAGCTCTCGAAGGTGTAGAGGCCCATGTCGTCGACCAGCTTGGAGAAGGCGACGAAGTCGGTCAGCGCGCTGGTGCCGCCGGCCTCCTGCACCAGCTCGGCCAGCACGTCCTTGAGCGCGAACACGCTGATCGTGGTCTCGGTGGCGGAGAAACCCTGCCGGGCCCGACCACGGGACAGTTCGGAGAGCGCGGCGCGCAGCTCGGTGGCATGGTCGGCGGACAAATCGATGCTGCCCTGCTCGCCGGTGGCGACGATGGCGCGGTGCAGGTCCTGGACCTGCCGGCGAAGCTCGGCCTGACTCAGCCGGCCTCGCAACGAACTGGTGACGATCTCGGTCCACCGAGTCGTGACCCGTTCGTTCTGCTCGCTGAGCAGCGCGGCGAGCCGACCACTTTCTTCGGTGCTCAACGCCATTTCGAACCCCCTTGACCTGGACCGGGCGGACTCTATCACCGGGGCCTGATCAACTACTTGCCCCGTAGCAACGGAATGACGATGGCCACCGGATCCTGGCTCCCGTTCTGCGTTCGCCCCCCGTCGTGGGATACCGTTCCCCCGATAACAGGAGGTCTGGCGAATGTCCTTGACGGTGCACACGGAACAACGCGGCGACATGGTCGTCGTGTCGGTCGCGGGCGAGCTCGACATGGCCACCGCACCGCAGCTTCAGGACCAGATCACCGACTTGCTCGACAAGGGCCGTAGTCGTCTGGTGTTCGACCTGGCGGACGTCTCGTTCTGCGACTCGACCGGTCTGTCGGTCTTCGTCCGCGCCAAGAACAGCTGCGACGAGGCCGGCGGCGTGGTCCGGTTGGCCGCACCGCAGCGCGGAGTGCTGCGCATCCTCGAGGTGAGTGGGCTGGTCGAGGTGCTGCACACCTACCCGACGGTGGACGAGGCAGTCGCCGGCGAGCCGACGCCGGCCTCCTCCTGACCGCTGCCGTTCCTCACTCGTCCTCGACGTAGCGGGGACGGGCGATAGCCATGCCCGCCGTGGTCTGCACGGCGAGAGCGCCGAGCAGGAACCCGATCGGGGCGGTCCAACCGCCGGTGGCCTCGTAGAGGATGCCGACCAGCAGCGGACCGAGGGCGGCGATCACGTAGCCGGTGCTCTGCGCGAACGCGGAGAGCGCGACGGTCCCCTCGGCGGTGCGGGCGCGCAGCCCGATGGCGGTCAGGATCATCGGGAACGCGCCCTGACCGATGGCCAGAAGGGCGACCCAGAGCAGCGCGGCACCGTGCGGAGCCAGCGCCAACCCCAGGTAGGCCAGCGCCGACGCGGTGGTCAGCCCCAGCACCAGCGGCCGCAGACTGCCCAGCCGACCGGCCAGGGTGGGCATCAGCAGCGCGATCGGCACGCCGAGCGCGGTCACCCCGGCGAGCAGCAGCCCGGCGGACTCCGGCTGGTAGCCGGCGTCGCGGAACAACTGGGCCAGCCAACCCATGATCGCGTACCCGCTGAGCGACTGCGCCCCGAAGTACACGGCCATCGCCCAGCCGAGCCGGGTGCGGGCCGGCCGGATCCGCGCCGGCGCGGCGACCGCCGTCGGGGTCGTCCGCCGCGCGCCGGTCCGGGTCCGCAGCGCCAGCGGCACCCACGGGAGTACGGCCACCGCGGCCATCGCGGCCCAGATGCCGAGCCCGGCCCGCCAGGACCCGAAGGCGTGCGCGATCGGCACCGCGGTGGCGGCGGCCACCGTCGTGCCCACCGTCAACGCCATCGTGTACGCCCCGGTGACCAGGCCGGTGCGGTGCGGAAAGTGCTGCTTGACGAGCATCGGCAGCAGGATGTTGGCGACCGCGATGCCGGACAGCGCCAGCGCGCTGGTGAGCACGAAGATCCAGATCGAGTCGGTGACGACCCGGAGCACCTGACCGACGGCGAGGGCGAACATGGCGACCACCAGCACCCGGGCCGGCGCCACGCGGCGTACCAACCACGGGGTGAGCGCGCCGAGACCGGCGAACGCGATGGTCGGCAGGGTCGTGACCAGACCGGCGGTGGCGCCGGAGAGGCCCAGTCCGTCGCGGACCTCGTCGAGCAGCGCGCCGAGGCTCGTCACCACGGCACGGAGGTTGACCGCGACGAGCAGCATCCCGACCAGCACGAGCGCGCCACCGGTCGCCGGATGCGTCCGCCGGACCGCACCGGGGTCGCCGGCCGGGCGGGTGTCGACGGCGGCGGCGGGGGCGGGCAGCGCCGGAGCGGCGGTGGGTGGCGGGGTCATGACCTCTAACCTACAATCATGGGATGAATTTGGGACCGGTGATGTAACCAGTGCCACCGTCGGTCGATTCCTCCTCCGCGCCCGCCGTGCCGCCACGCGGCCAGCCCGCCGTGCCGCCACGCGGCCAGCCCGCCGTGCCGCCACGCGGCCACCGTGTCCGGCAGACCATCGAGCAGCTCCGGGCCCGGATCCTCGGCGGTGAGTGGCCGGTCGGCGGGCGCATCCCCACCGAGCCGCAACTGGTCGCCGCGCTGGGCGTCGGGCGCAACACGGTCCGCGAGGCGGTCCGCGCCCTGGTGCACGCCGGGGTGCTGGAGTGCCGGCAGGGTTCCGGCACCTACGTGGTCTCCACCGACGAACTGGCCCCGGTGGTGGCCCGCCGCCTCGGCGACGACCGGATGACCGAGGTGATCGAGGTGCGCCGTGCCTTCGAGGTGGAGGCCGCCCGTCTCGCCGCACTGAGGCGTACACCGGAGGATCTGGCGGCGCTCGACGGCGCGCTCGCCGAGCGCGAGGCCGCCTGGCACGACGGCCGGGTCGACGCGTTCGTCGAGGCCGACGCGACGCTGCACACGGTGGTGGTCGCCGCCGCGCACAACGCCATGCTCGCCGAGCTGTACGCCTCGGTCGGCAGCGCCCTGCGCAGCACCGTCGCCCAGGCGATGGGTGACGCGCTCACGCCGGAGCGCTACGTCGACCACAGCCGACTGGTCGAGGCGATCCGGGCTGGCGACCCGGGCCGGGCCGCGCTCGAGGCCGGCGCTTTTCTGGAGCCCGCCGAACGGGCATAGGTTGTCCCCGACAGAAAAGCGGACACCTCGGGAGTACGGATGCTCAAGGGCTTCAAAGACTTCATCATGCGCGGCAACGTCGTCGACCTGGCGGTCGGCATCGTGATCGGTGCGGCGTTCACCGGCGTCGTCACCCAGCTCACCAAGTCGTTCCTCGAACCACTGATCAAGGCACTCGGTGGGGGCACCGGCCTGTCGGCCGGACGGTGGGAGATCACCAAGGGCAACTACATGGACTGGGCGGGGTTCATCAACGCCCTGATCACGTTCCTGCTCACCGCTGCGGTGCTCTACTTCTTCGTGGTGTACCCGATGAACAAGCTGGCCGAGCGGCGGCGGCGGGGCGAGGAGCCGCCGCCGGCGGCGCCGAGCGAGGAGGTCAAGCTGCTCACCGAGATCCGCGACGCGCTGGTCTCCGCCGGCCACACCACCCCGGGCCAGCAGCGTGGGGCGCTGGACGACGCGCTGGGCCGCCGGACGGAACCGCCGACGCAGCGCTGATTCGACCGGATGCACATCGGCCCCTGCGGGAATCCCGCAGGGGCCGCATCTTCTCGTACGTGTGTTCGATAGAGTCCCGCCATGGAGCAGCGGAAGCACTGGTGGAACGGGAAGTGGGGGCGGCTGGCCCGGCGGGACGTCTTCCTGCGGGTGGACGCCGACCGGTGGCACGTCGAGCAGCGCGCCGGCGGAGCCGAGGGCATCTCCCGGTTCTACGAGTACGGCAGTGCGGACGAGGCCGAGGACACCGTCCGGGCCCTCCTCGACGGCCCGGACACCTGGCGGGAGCTGTCCCCCCGCCCACCGGGCAGCTGGACCCTCCCGAACAGCTGACCAACTCAGGGTGATCCCGATGGGCGGCGGACTCCGCCGCTGGCCGTCGCCGCTTCAGACCCGGAGGCGGTACCGCTCTCAGCGGTGATGCCGCTGTGGCATCTTGATGCCACACAGGCATCACGCTCTCCGGATGTCGCCGCGCGCCGCTGCCGCCACCCGCCGGCCGGCTGCGGCGGCGTTTAGCGGCGCACCGCCCCGGGAACCGCGGTGGGATGGACCAGCAGGACGAGCAGCAGGCGACCATTTCGCGGATCACCACCGGGATGCCGGTGATCGACTCAACCGGCACCGAGGTCGGAACCGTGGACCTCGTCCAGCGGGGCGACCCGAACGCGGTGACCGTCCAGACCTCGACCGCCGACCCGGGCAGCAGCCTGGACGAGCTGATCGAGGCGACAGCGGTCGAGGAGCCGGACGTCCCGGCCGACCTGGCCGCGCGGCTGCTGCACAGCGGCTACCTGAAGGTGTCGACGGAGTTGACCCGCACCGGCGCGGTCTACGTACCGGCCGACCGGATCGGCTCGGTGGCCGACGGCCGGGTCCTCCTGGCCGTCGGCGTGGCCGACCTACCCCCCGAGGAGTGATCCGACGGCCCCGGCCCGTCGGCCGGCGGCACGGTGGGTGGGCTGCGGCGGTGGAAGAGCAGCAGCATCAGGCAGCCGGCGACCAGACCCCAGAACGCGCCGCCCACGCCGATCAGCGTCACCCCGGAGGCGGTCACCACGAAGGTGACCACCGCTGCCTCCCGGGTCGCCGGGTCGGCCACCGCCGAGGCGAGCGCGGTCGCGAGGGCGCCCAGTAGGGCCAGCCCGGCCACGGCCTCGATGAGGATCGGTGGGGCGACCGAGACCAGCGCGGTGGCCGCTCCGGCACCCAACCCGAGCAGAGCCAGCCCGAGGCCCGCGGTGACCGAGGCGACCCATCGGCGCTCCGGGTCCGGGTGCGCGTCGGGACTGGCGGCGAGCGCGGCGGTGATCGCCGCCAGGTTCACGGCGTGCCCGCCGGCCGGGGCGGCGAGCAGGCTGGCCAGGCCGGTGGCCCGCAGGGCGGCGCCGAACGGCGGCCGGTAGCCGTAGCCGACCAGCACCGCCATGCCGGGTACGTTCTGCGCGGCCATGGTGACCAGGAACAGCGGAAGGGCCAGCCCGACCAGCGCGGACGCGTTCCAGGCCGGCATGGTCAGCGTGACCGACGGGACCAGCGCGGCACCGGTCAGGCCGGCCGGCGGCGCGGTCAACGCGATCGCCGCCACCGCGACCACCAGCGCGCCGGGCACCGCCCAACGGCGGGCGAACCGGTGCAGCAGCAGCCAGGCCACCACCACCGGGCCGGCCACCAGGGGCAGCTCGACCAGTGCGTGGACCGGGGCCGTACACAGTGGCAGCAGGACCCCGGCGAGCATCGCGCCGGCCACCGGCTTGGGAATGGCGGCCACCGCGCGGCCGAGTGGCGGGAACAGCCCGGCCGCGACGATCAGCGCCCCGGAGACGAGGAAGGCACCCACCGCGACCGGCCATCCGCCCGGGGGTGGTCCGGTCGCGACCAGCAGCGCCGCGCCCGGTGTGGACCAGGCGACGCTCATCGGTATCCGGTGCCGCCAGCCCAGCCACGCGGCGGCGAGCCCGCACGCCACGCAGAGGGCGAGCAACCCGGAGGCGGCCTGCGCGTCCGACGCGCCGGCCGCGCGGAGTCCGGCCAGCACGACGGTGAACGAGCTGGCGAAGCCGACCAGCGCGGTCACCACACCCGCCAGCAGTGGTTGCACACGTCCGGCCATCCGACTCCCCCGACTGTTCCGTTTACGGAACGACAGCGTGTAGCACCATAGTCGGGTGCCGCAGCCACCACCAGCCCGCCGCCCGGGCCTCGACGTGGATCCCGTCGTCGTCGGCCGCCGGGTCCGCGCCCTACGCGAGGAGCGGGGCATCTCGCTGTCCACACTCGCCCGGCTCGCCGGCGTCGGAAAGGCCACCCTCTCCGGCCTGGAACACGGCACCCGCAACCCCACCCTGGAGACGCTCTGGGCCGTCACCGCGCAGCTCGGCGTGCCGTTCACCGCCCTGCTGGCCGAACCGGCGGCCGAGCCGATCGTGCACGGCACCGCCGTCACCGCCACCCTGCTGGAGGTGTTCACCGACACCGACGCGACCTACGAGCTGTACCGGATGCGCGTCGCGCCGGGCGTCGTGCAGACCTCTCCCGCCCACCAACCAGGAGTGACCGAGCACATCACCGTCTTCGCCGGAGTGCTGCGCGCCGGGCCGGCCGACGCACCGCTGACCGCCGCGGCCGGCGGCCACCTCCGCTGGGTGTCCGACGTGCCGCACACGTACGCGGCGGTGGGTGACGAGGAGGTCGCCGCCAGCCTGCTGCTGCGCTACCCGCGTCACTGAGACCGGTCCGACGGCCTATATCTCAATCATTTTCGCCCCACGCAGTAGTGCGTAGAGACGAAGGCAGGGTCTTCTTGGCAAGCTTGACCCCATGACGCTGATCCTCCGCTCGGCCATCCTCAACGACATCGGCTTGGTTCGCACCAACAACGAGGACTCCGCCCTCGCCGGTGACCGCCTGATCGCCGTCGCCGACGGCATGGGTGGGCTGCCCGCGGGCGAGGTAGCGAGCGAGATCGTGATCCGGATCCTGGACGAGCTGGCCCCGCCCACCGACCCCGACGGCGCCGCCGACGCCCTGCGCGCCGTGGTCAGCACCGCCAACCAGCGCATCCACGCCGCCATCACCGTCGATCCGACCCGGGAGGGGATGGGCACGACGCTCACCGCGGCGCTGTTGGCCGGGGAGACGCTGGTGCTGGCCCAGGTCGGCGACTCCCGGTGCTACCTGCTGCGCGACGGGGAGCTGACCCAGCTCACCCGGGACGACACGTTCGTGCAGGCGCTCGTCGACCAGGGCACGCTCTCCCCCGACCAGGCCCGTCACCATCCGCAGCGGTCGCTGGTGACCCGGGCCGTGCAGGGTGCCGACACCCCACCGGCGATCGGGGTGCTCACCGTGATGTCCGGTGACCGGCTGCTGCTGTGCAGCGACGGGCTCTCCGACTATGTCGAGGACGACGCCATCGCGGCGGCGCTGGGCATGTACGCCGACCGCCAGCAGTGCGGTGAGCAGTTGGTGAAGCTGGCCCACCACGCCGGCGCTCCGGACAACGTGACAGTCGTGGTCTCCGACGTCGTCGCCCGCTGACCAGTAGGACGCACTCCGCGATTCATGGAACCCACCGGATCGGGTCCGGCCGCCCAAGTAGGTAGTTGTGCCATCTAGCTTGCACCGCTACTGTCCGACGCGTGGATTCCGACCGGCGCGGGCAGTGGCTGCGTGGGGTGCTCGACATCTGCGTGCTGGCCCTGCTGGCCGACCGCGAGTCCTACGGCTACCAGCTCGCCCAGGCCCTCGACGCCTCAGGTGTGGGGCCCATCCAGGGCGGCACGCTCTACCCCGTGCTGCTGCGCCTGCAGAAAACCGGCCTGGTCACCGCGCAGTGGCGGGAGGGCAGCGCCGGGCCGGCCCGCAAGTACTACCGGCTCACCGACGACGGGTACGCGGCGCTCCGCGCGGGCGGCAGCGCCTGGCTCGCCTTCGTCCAGCCGGTGAACGACATCGTCACGAAGGGGGTCACCCGGTGAACGCCGACGATTGGCTGCGGACGCTCACAGCCGAGTTGCACCAGCGCCGGGTGGCGCCGGACGCCGCCCGACACGTGGTCGCTGAGGCCGCCACACACCTACGTGACGGGGGCGGTGATCCCTGGGTCGTCTTCGGTCCACCCCAGCAGTACGCGGGCGCGGTCGTGGAGAGCATCGGCACCGCCCCCGGACCACGCCCCGGACCGGTCCGGCTGCACGCGGCGGGCATCACCAAGCGGTACGGGCGACGAACAGTTCTGCGGGACGCCACGCTGACCGTCCGGGCGGGACAGATCGCCGCCGTCATCGGCGCGAACGGCTGCGGCAAGAGCACCTTCCTGCGGATCTGCGCCGGGCTGATGTCCCCGGACGCCGGTGAGGTGACAGTTTCGGGGCGGCTCGGCTACTGCCCGCAGTCCGGCGGCACCGCCGACTTCCTGCTCGCCGACGAGCACTTCGTGCTGGTCGGAGCCGGCCAGGGCGTGGCTCGGGGTCCGGCCCGCCGGGCCGGTCGGGCGGCGGCACGTCAGCTCGGGTGGGAGGCGGGCGGGGACGTGCAGGCCCGCCACCTGTCCGGCGGCACCCGGCAGAAGCTCAACCTGACCATGTCCACGCTCAGCACCCCCGACGTCCTGCTGCTCGACGAGCCGTACCAGGGCTTCGACCAGGGCACCTACGTCAACTTCTGGGACCAGCTCAGCAGGTTGCGCGACGCCGGCACGGCGATCGTCGTGGTGACCCACCTGCTCAACCAACTCGACCGGGTGGACATCGTGCTCGACCTGACCCCGGCCCGAGAGGCCGAGTGGCACGCGCCCGGCATCCAGGGAGGTCACCAGTGAACCGGCTCGTCACCGTCGCCGAGATGACGGTGCGGGAGTTGCTGCGGCGTCGGGGCGTACTCCTGCTGTTGTTGTTGATGCCGTTGACCTTCTACCTGATCCGGCGGGACGCCTACCTCGGGCAGTCGGTCCGGTCGCTGCTCCTCGGCGTGGGCTGGGCGGTGAGCACCGCCGCGCTGTTCGCCACGACCGCGGCTCGTGAGTTGGAGCCGAGGCTGCGGCTGGCCGGCTACCGTCCACATCACCTCTACCTCGGTCGGGTGCTCGGTCTGTGGACGGTGGGGCTGATCATCTCCGTGCCGTTCTTCCTGCTGCCGATGATCGACGGCGCGGAGCTGCGGTACGGCGGCCTGGCCGCCGCGCTGCTCTGTTCCGTCGCGGTGGCGGCGCCGTTCGGGATGCTGATCGGCACGTTGCTGCCCCGGGAGATGGAGGGCACCCTGCTGCTGCTCACCGTGGTCACGGTGCAGATGTTGATCGACCCCGCCGGGTCCGGGGCGAAGCTGACGCCGTTCTGGTCGACCCGGGAGATCGCCACCTGGGCGGTCGACCACACCGACCAGGGCTACCTCTCCCGTGGGGTGCTGCACGGGCTCGTCGTCACCGCCCTGTTGGTCGTCGGCGTGGCGGCCGTGGCCAGCATCCGTCTGCGTCGCCGCCGGCACCTGCGGCATCTGCCGGTCGGCTGACCGGCACGCTGTCGACGCCGGGCACCGCGCCTGTCGACGCCGTGGATCGGGCCAATCCGGTTGCTGTCACCTGCACGGCAGGCTGAGATGGGCGAATGACCATCCGCCGGGTGACCGCCGATGACCGTCTCACCACCAGCTTCCCCCTGGCCGCGTACGCCTTCGAGTCCTCGCCGCTCGGTGCGGCACGGATCGACGAGTTCCGCGACTACCTGCCCTACCAGGAGGGCAACCGGACGTTGATCGCCGAGGAGGGCGGTGCCACGCTGGCCGCCGTCTCGGCCATTCCGATGCGGCAGAACCTGCGCGGTGCGGTGTTGCCGATGGCCGGCGTCGCCGGGGTGGCTACCCATCCGCTGGCCCGCCGGCAGGGGCACGTCCGGACGTTGCTGCACCAACTCCTCGACGAGGTACGCGACGAGGGGCACACGCTCAGCGCGCTCTATCCGTTCCGGCCGAGCTTCTACGCCCGCTTCGGCTACATCGGGCTGCCCAAGCCGCGCCGGGTCACCTTCGCCCCTGCCAACCTGGGCTCGCTGCTCCGTGTGGACCTGCCCGGCGAGGTGAGCTGGGAGCGCATCGCGGCCGGCTATCCGGTGTGGCGGGCGTTCACCGAGCGCAACCTCCAGGAACGGCACGGCTTCTCGATCTTCCCGGACTACCGGGCGGTCGGGATGCGCGACCGGGACGAGTACTGGCTGGTCACCGCCCGGGTGGGCGGGGAGGTCACCGGCGCGGTGACGTACCGGGTCGACGGGCACGGCGGCACGCTGCACGGCAACGAGATGCTGTGCGTCGACCCGCTCGCCCGGATGTTGCTGTTGCAGTTCTTCGCCCGGCACGTCGACCAGATCGAGCGGATCACCGTCCAGGTCCCGCCCGACGAGTTGCCGGATCTGTGGCTGACCGATCTGGACGTCCACGTCGAGGCGCGCACGGCCGTGCCGGTTTCGTCGGCCCCGATGGCCCGCCTGTTGTCGATGGACGCGTTGCGCGGGCTGCCCGCCGGGCCCGGTCGGATACGGGTCGAGCTGACCGGGGACCGTTGGCTGGCCGGCACCCACCTGCTGGACGGCACCACCGGAGCGTTGGAGCTGGTCGACGACACCACCGGCCGCACGCCGACCGCCACCCTCACCGCAGCCGGGCTCTCCGCCCTCGCGTACGGGGTGCTGGACCCGGCCGAGCTGCCGTTGCGGGGCCTTGGTGAGGTGCCGGCGGACGCCGCCGCCGAGCTGCGCGGCATCTTCCCCCGCCGGGTGCCGTACCTCTTCGCCGACTTCTGAGTCTTCCTCACGACCGGGTTTGTCGGCCCGGCGGCCGTGGGTAGTTCCCCGCGAATGCCGGAGTGGTTACAGGCGGGTGGGTGGGGGCTGCTGGCCGGATCGGCTCTGCTGGTCGGAGCGGCGATCGGCTGGTTCGCGCGGGTGCCGCAGCGCCTCATCGCGTCGATCATGGCGTTCGGTGCGGGGGTGCTGCTCTCCGCCGTGTCGTTCGAGTTGATCGCCGAGGCCCACGCGCAGGGTGGGCTGCTGCCCACCGCGCTCGGCGCGGCCGCCGGCGCGGTCGTCTACACGGCGGCCAACCTGGCGCTCGCTCGGCACGGCGCACGGCACCGGAAGCGGTCCGGTGACCAGCAGCCCTCCGAGAACGAGAAGCCCGGCTCCGGGTCGGCGATCGCCGTGGGCGCTCTGCTCGACGGCGTACCGGAATCGGTGGTGATCGGTGCGAGCCTGCTCAGCGGCGGCGCGGTCAGCCTGGTCACGGTGGCGGCGGTCTTCCTCAGCAACGTCCCGGAGGCGCTGTCCAGCGCGGCCGGCATGCGCCAGGCCGGCCGAACCCGGCGGTACGTCTTCCTGCTCTGGACCGGGATCGCCCTGATCAGCGGAATCGCGGCGCTGCTCGGCAACACGCTGCTGGGCGGTGCTCCGCCGGAGGTGCTGGCCGGGATCACGGCCCTGGCCGCCGGCGCGATCCTCGCGATGATCACCGACACCATGGTTCCCGAGGCGTTCGAGGACGCCCACCTGCTGGTCGGCCTGATCACGGTCGCCGGTTTCCTGACCGCGTTCGCCCTGTCCCACGCCTGATGATGCCGTCTTAGCGGCGCATTAAACCGGCACGGCGGATTCGTCGTGACACCGGCACGGCTCCTAAGGCCTGTTTCATGAGGGCGGTCGAGCCGAGGCGGAGTCCGGACGGCGACCCGGCAAGGCGCGGTTTCGTCCGGATACCGGTGTTGTATCCGGACGAAACCGCAACGCCGCCGGTCGTCGTCCGGGCCCGCCGCAGGCCGGCCAGTTCTCATGAAACAGGCCTTAGCATCACGGGGTGCGCATGACGTCGCTTGCAGCCCTGCTCGTCCTCGGTGTCGCCACCGCGACCCTGCCCGCCTGCGCGGCCGACGACCCGGCGCCCGCCTTCCAGTCCGGCTCGTCCGCTGCGCCGACGGCAGTGGCGACCGGCGACCAGAGTGCCTCGCCGGAGGCCCGTGACGGCCTCGGCGGCCCGGGCGCCAGCGCCAGCCCCAAGCCCGCCGAGAAGGTCCTCGCGGCCGGAAACCCGAACGGCAAGGCCAGCGTGCCGGCCGAAGGGCGGGCGGTGGACACCTCGAAGCCGACCCGGACCATCGGCACCGGCACCCCGGCCAGCTGCACCTCCGCGGCGGTCGTGAAGGCCGTCGCGGCGGGCGGTGTCATCACGTTCAGCTGTGGTCCGGCACCGGTGACGATCAAAATGGCCGCCACCGCGAAGGTGCGCAACGCCAACGGGCCGAAGGTCGTGCTGGACGGTGGCGGCACCGTCACGCTGAGCGGCCAGGGCCAGCGCCGCATCCTCTACATGAACACCTGCGACGAGGCGCAGGGTTTCACCACCTCGCACTGCCAGAACCAGGATCACCCGCAGCTCACCGTGCAGAACCTGACGTTCGCCGACGGCAACTCCACCGGCGAGAAGGCCGAGGGCGGCGGCGGTGGGGCGATCTTCGTACGTGGCGGTCGGTTCAAGGTGGTCAACTCACGTTTCGTCCGCAACCGCTGCGACCGCACCGGCCCCGACCTCGGAGGCGCGGCCATCCGGGTGCTGAGCCAGCACGAGAACAAGCCGGTGTACGTGGTGGGCAGCACCTTCGACGGCGGTTCCTGCTCGAACGGAGGGGCGCTGAGCAGCATCGGCGTGTCGTGGGTGGTGCTGAACAGCCTGCTCAAGAACAACGAGGCGATCGGCAACGGAGCCAACCCGGCCAAGTCCGGCACGCCGGGCGGCGGCAGCGGCGGCGCGATCTACTGCGACGGCAACGAGTTCACCGTGCGGATCGCCGGCACGATCATCGAGAACAACAAGGCCAACGAGGGCGGCGGCGCGATCTTCTTCGTGAGCAACAACCGCACCGGCACGATGCGGATCGAAGGCTCGACCCTGCGCCGCAACCCCAGTGGCAAGTTCGAGACCCGAGGCTTCCCCGGCATCTTCTTCCTGGGCGCCCGCAACCCCACAGTCACCGGCTCCAAGCTCTCCTAACCCCCGCGCCGTCCGTGCCCCGTGCCGCGCCGTGCGCCCGCGCCGCCCGCTTGCGCCGTGTGCCCGCGCCGCCCGCCTGCGCCGGTGATCAAGAGGTTTCGGTCACCGGGGCGGCGATTTCTGACCGAAAGCTCTTGATCAACGAGCCCGCGGGGTGAGGGTCAGTAGGGGTTGCCCTGGCCTGGTGGGCGGGCGTGGAGGAGGGCGGCCGGGCGGCCGGGCAGATCCCGTGCGCCGGACATCGGTGGGCTTGCCGTGTGGTCGCCGTCGGCCATGCCGGCGAAGAGTTCCTTGAGGGCCGCCAGAGCACTGACCTTGGGCCGCCAGCCCAGCTCGGTCTCCGCGCGCTCGCTGGACATCAGCGGGGCGTTCAGACCCAGCTCCACCCAGCCCGCGTCGACCGGTTGCAGCCGCGCCCGCCAGCTCAGCGCCGCCGCCACCCGCAGCACCGGCGCGGCGACCGGCACCGTCCAACCGTGGAAGTGCCGGGCCACCAGCTCCGGCGTCAACACCGGGTCCGCGGCGACGTTGAAAGCGCCGCGCGCATCACCCAACACCGCCCGGGTGTACGCGTCAGCGACGTCGTCGGCGTGTACCGCCTGCATCCGCAACCGGCGGTTCGTCGGCACCAGCGGAATCCGACCGAAGCGCAGCAGCCGTACCGGCGCCAGCGGGCCGAGGAAGTAGCGGGTAATCTCCACACCGGCGGCCCGCTGGAAGATCAACCCGGGTCGCATCCGCACCACCCGTAGCGTCGGGTGCTCCCGCTCGACCTCGTCCAGCAGTGCCTCCACCTCCGCCTTGTGCTCGCTGTACGACGAGCCGGGCACACCTGTGGCCGGCCACCGCTCGCTGATCGGGTGGTCCTTCGGGCCGGGCGCGTAGGTGCCGACCGACGAGGCGTACACCAGGGCCGGCACCCCGGCCCGGACCACCGCGTCGATCACCGCCCGGCTGCCGTCGACGTTGGTCCGCCGCAGCACCCGCTGGTCATGACTGGGCTGGATCTGCCAGGCCAGGTGCACCACAGCGTCCGCCCCCGCGAACACCTCGGCCAGCTGCGCCACCGCGCCCGGCGCGCCGATGTCGCAGGAGTGCCACTCCACCTGGTCGTACGGCTCGCCGGCATCCGGGCCGGGCAACCGCCGGACCACCCCGGCCAACTCCACGCCCCGCTCCCGGCGCAGCCGCCGCAGCAACGCCGTACCGACATTGCCGCTGGCCCCCACCACCACGATCCGCATGCCCGACCCCGTACCCGTCCAGCAGCAGCTCAACCACCCGGCGCCCGCGCGGCCCGACCTGTCCGCCGGCGCGGTCCGTGCGCCCGGCGGCTTGATCCACTCGCCTCTCTGAAAGTCGCGGTATCCGGGTGAGGATGACAGCCCGACTTCCGGAAACCCGAGTCGATCAGGGTCGAGGAGAGTGCCGGACCCAGCCGTGCCTTTCCGCCCCCCGTCGGCCGGTGGTCGCGGCCAGGCAACGCGGGCAGATCCAACCAACCGCGTCCACGTCGGTGAGCACGTCGGTGCCGGAGTAGTCGAAGCGCACATGAGGGAAGCGACGCAGCCGGGTCCGACTGAGGGCCAGGCCGCAGACCGTCTGGTTCTGACCGGGCAGCCAGGCGTGCACCTCGCCACCCGGCTGGCGTACACCGTCCGGCCCGACCTCCTCGCCGGACGCCGCCACAGCCGGGCTGCCGTTCAGTCTCATGCCCAACCGATTCCCCAGACGCCCCCGAGCATGCGCATCCGCCCAGGGAGTACTTGATCCACTCCACATCCCCGACCTGGCGGTTTCCACCGCCCCGGACACCGCCAGATCGCCGACCTCGTGATGATCAGATTCGCCTGACGACAGGCATCGACGCCCGGCCGGAAGCCGAGAGCCGGCATCGCTCACAGTCAGGTAACCTGAGCGCGCGGGGCCGCTAGCTCAATGGCAGAGCTGTGGACTTTTAATCCATAGGTTCAGGGTTCGAGTCCCTGGCGGCCCACTCCTCCGCAGGTCAGCGGCCCTTGTCGGGCCGCTGTCTCCGTGAGTGTGGCCGGTACAGCAGCGAAGTACAGCAGTAGCGCCTTACCGGTCCAGTGCGCTGCCGAGCCGCTTGAGGGCGTCGCGGGTGGCCGCCGATGAGACCACCGTGTAGATCTCCATAGTGATGGCGAATTGCGCATGCCGAAGGATCTGCATCGCCACCCGAGGGTGCACGTCCAGGTCAGCTGAGGACGCCGACGGTCACAATGTCGGCGGTGTGATCGCCCTCGGCGCGGCGGTAGGTGGCACGGGTGTCGCGGAGCAGGCCGAAGGTGACCGAGTAGCGGCGGGCCTTGGTGAGGAAGTGGCCGCCGAAGCCGAGCATGTGTGCCCAGCGGCGCAGCCCGGTGTAGGCGTTCGGTTCGGCGTCAAGGCTGCCTTGACGGTTGTCGGTCGTTGCGGCGCCGCTGGCGGTGTCGGTGCCGGTGGGCCGTCCTAGGTGCCAGCAAGCGTCAATGAGGCGGGCGAGATGATCGCCTTCCGGGCCGGCGTAGTCGTCAACAGTGGCGGGGGTGAGTCGGGTGGAGCAGTGGCCTGTGACCTCGGTGGCCTTGGTGGCGTACGTGGCGAGATACGCGGCCACCTTGCCGTCGGTCAGCTCACCGCCCATGGTGTTGATCCGCCGGACGTCGCTTGAAGACCCACTCCCGCTCAGTGCCGCGTCACGTCGTTCGACGACTCGAGTATCTGCTTGGCCGCCTGCCGTTGATTCCATGACACGAGGCCCAGAACGAGAGCTACGAAACCCCCTACCCCGCACCACCACCCAAGGAAAAGATTCCCGGAGACCCATCCGCCGCCCATGAGCACCACGCTCAACAGCGGTAACACGAAGGGTGGGATCCGGTTCCACCAGGCGGGCCGGAGAACCGCCCGTGCCCACCGTTCGGCGGCCGCCGCGACCTCAGGATCTGGGTGGGAGCGTCTCTTGTTGGAGTACCGGATGACGTCGCGACGCACAGCCGGAGGCACCTGCCGGTAGGCGCGGACGGCTGCCCGCCGCTCCGCTTGGCCCTGTCCTGCTTGATCAATCACGCCAGGTGATCTACCGACTCCGCAGGCATGTGTCAACCATCAAACTGACAGCGCATCTGGGCCGTCCATGGACCGTCTGAGCCATCGCCGGGCCGTCTAGCGCCGGCCAATGACGACCATCGACGACCGGCAGCGTCCCAAGAAACAGCAGGTCGCCTCGCTTCAGGGTGGCTGACCTGGTGGGCAACGGACGAGTCGACCTGTACGCCGGATTCTGCTAGAGCCGTAGGGTGCGGGACATGCCTACGGAAGAGGAAGTTGTTCTTCGCCTTGACCGACCGACAGCCACGTCGCTCGCGGACCTGATCTACAACGTCGGCGAGAACCAAGCCGCCGGCATGCCTATCGCTCAGTTGTCGACAGACGACAGCAAACGGCTCGGGCGGGTGCTCCATGACCTCTGGCGAGCCTTGGGCATCTCGCTCCCGTACGGCGACGTTGCCGGAAAGGATCCTCGTCGCCGGATCTGATGTCGTCTCGCCGGGATGGCTGACAGCAGCGGTGACAGCAACGTGCGGGGAGGAGTGCAGCCGTTGGCAGCCGGACGCAGACGGCCTTCCGAGGTCGAGGACCCGGACGGACCCCGCCGGACGGAGCGCCCAGAACTTGTAAACGAGCCGTCAGGCAGCGAGGCAGCAAGAAGGCAGCGCGAGCCTCGATGCCGGCCAACCAGGAACGTGAACCGACGACGCCCGGCACCTGCTCGTCGATGCGGGGCCGCCACCATCTGACAGCGGCCGGCAGTCTGAGACCGCATTCCCCCGACGGGGTTCGTCGACGGTTACGACAGGGTCAGCGGCCGACGCGGATGCGGTCGGCGGCGTACAGCTCGCGGGATCCGTCGGCTCGGAAGATCACGATGACCGGGATGCCCTCACCGATCTCCAGGTCGCGCCGTTCAGCCGGGGTCGGCATACGCGCGGTCGCGGTGTCGCCCTTGAGGAGGGTCACCGTTTCGGTCGGCTCGTCGGCGCGGACGAACGTGCCGCGCGGGGGTTCCACGATCACGAGCCCTTCCGACCGGAGTAGCGCTACCGCTTGTCGGACGCTCGTGCGACTCAGCCCGTACTCCTGAGCCAGTCGCAACTCGCTCGGTAGCGATGCGCCGGGCGCGAGGTCGCCAGACGTGATCCGGTCTCGCAGGAGGTCTGCGAGCTGCCGGAACACGGCCCGATCCGCGCTGGGGTCGATCACAAATGTGACGCTACGTGTTGGACGGCTCTACATATCATTGTATCTACAGTCCTACGTCGTTACGGTGACATGAGCTGGGACAACAGTCGCGATCGACTCCGGCCCGCCCGCGACATCGACAAACATCCGAAGGGAGGCCCGTGCCACACGTGTCGTACGAGGAGTACTTGGTGGCCGTCGCGCTAACCCTGGCGAGGCGGCACCGGCCGGTCTGGTCATGGCAGCGATGGCGGCAGGTCTGCCGATGCGGGGGCGAGTTGCCCTGCCACACGAGGCATCGAATCCCAATCAACCGAGGTCACTGGCCGTCAGAGGACGGCCGGCTATCCGCTCCGTCATGGGAACCGCCGGCCGGGCGGAGGAAGCCCGAGTGACGACCCACCTCCCGATCACGCCGGCCTGGACCTGCGGTGGCTGCGGCGCCGACTGGCCCTGCCACACCCGCCGTCGAGAGCTACGAGCGGAGTACGACCGAGCCCCGGTATCGCTCGCGTTCTACCTGGCAGCCCAACTCGTCAACGCCGCGCAGGACCTGGCACACGTCCCCGCCGGCCACCTGCATCACCGATTCCTCGGCTGGACTCGATGAGCATCCTGCGACCCGGGGATGAGAAGTTCCACTACAGCGACGGCTCCCACCGATGGATCCCGCCGGACCCCGACTACGACCAGGAGATCTGGGACGAGCAGGTCCGCCAACACAAGCACGGCCACCTACGGACGGCGACCCTGCCCTTCCTCACGACGGGTGGTTGCGTCGTTCCCGGTCGCGTTGCAGTCGCCGGGTCGCCACCGCGGCGGCTGTCAGTAGGACCACTAGGAGCGGGCAGGCGTAGATGACGGCAAAGCCCAGTCCGATATTGGCACCGATCTCCCCAGCGGTCAGCACCCGCCAGAACCAGCCGACGATGGCACCGACCCCGACCAGCGGAATCAGGATCCACCACCACCCGAAGGCGACCTTGCGGGTGTAGGTGCCCAGGACCAGAACGCCAGACGCACCGATGGCGCCGATGCACGCCAGGACGCCGACGATGCGCTCACCCGCGGGACCCAGGTTCACCGGACGGATCGCGTAGTCGAGTTCGACGCCCTCAGCGTCGAGTTGCCGCGCTGCCTCGTTGGTCTGATCGCCGACGATCCACCAGAACACCACCGTCACGGCCACGATCAAAACGACGGCCGCCAACTTCAATGACGCTTGATTCATTTTCGTCATGTGTTGTCACCTCTCCGCGCGAACCTGTTTTTCTCGGCTGGTCGCCAAGCATTGCGGGCACAGGTAGCGCGGGGCGTGAGCACTGCTACTCAGCAATGGCCTGCATAGCAAGCCTGTTGAGCGACCCGTCCATCAGAAACGAGGCAGCAGCGGACGATGCGACGGGAGTTGGCCTGGTCGCGCGGGAAGCCTGAGTCAACCTTGAGGTCAACGAGTGTCGAGTTGCGCACGGGCGCGCATCAGCGCGAATCCGAGAAGGTTCGGGCCGCGCCACCGAGCAGGGTCCTCGGCACGCGGATCCGTGGCCGCCAGTCCGATGCCCCAGACGCGATCCAGAGGGCTGGCTTCGACAAGTACCCGGTTGGCCGTGCGGGACAGGTACAGCCCGAGGTCGGGATGCTGGCTGAACTTCGCCACGTTGCCGGCGACGACCAGGTCGAAGCGGTGTGCATCCCAGATGGCCTGATCGAAGTCGCGTACCTGCCGGCCCAGGGCCTTGACCGCGTTCGGGTGCGACGCCGTCACCATCCGGGAGGCGATCGCTTCGTCACCGAACAGACGAGCCTTGCCGACCATCATGTAGTGCTCGGCCGTCGGGTAGCGGACGCCGTCCACAGTGAACGGGGCCGGCCACCACTGGCTCAGGCACCCCGAGCCGATGCTGCCGTCGGGTTGGGGCTGGTGGCCCCAGAAGAACAGGTACTTGGGACGCCCACCATCGGCAACCAACGCCTGCAGTGCGGGCAGGTCGTACGGCAGGGAATCCGTCTCGGGCACGTCCAGCAGGGTGCCAGACGTGTGCGCTCAGGCACCAGTGGGTTCGCGACTGCCGAGGCGGGAGTGCGACGGCCTGACGAATCGGCGATCGTGGCTGCTGAGGCGGTCCAGTGGTCCGGCTGCGCGCAGGACGACATCGAGCGCCAGGTCGGGGTCCGCTACGTAGGCTCCGCTGGCCCAGGCTGCGTTCGACTCGATCACGGCCCAGCGACCGTCGATGACCCCCACGTCCACCACGATGGCGGTGGGCAGTGTGTGACCGACACTGGCCAGCAGGTCTTCTCCGAAGGCGAGTGCGTCGGCGGACGGAGGTCCGAGAAGCAGCCTTCCCCGCTCGGCGTACTGGCTGCCGACCTGAACCGCGCCGTCGAGCAGGTGCAGCCGGTACTCGGCGGTGAAGTCGACGATGTCGCTGACGAGTACGGGTGTCCGCCGGTCGATGGCGTCGGGGCCGGGCAGGCGGGACCCGTCTGTGTAGATCATGGCCTTGATGTTCTTGTCGTTCGGCGACTTGACGAATGCCGGTCGACGGAGTTCGTAGGCTTCCCCGAGCGTGACCAGGGTGATCTCTCGGCGTGTGAGCTCCCGGGGCAGTAGGGCCAGCCAGTCGTGGGGAGCCTCCAGCGGGGCGATTCCGAGCAGTGGAGCGACGACGTCGGCGAAGGTCGGGCCGGCATGCAGGTGGTCGGCTCGCAGACCAGCGGGCACGTCGAAGGTGGGTAGCTGCACGGTGCGAAGCCCTCGCCGCTCCGCGGCGTCGCGCAATGTCAGAGCGGATGCGGTCAGACGCGGTGGCAGGACGAGTGTCACGGACGGAATCATGTCGTACCGGGTGGCCGGGCGCCGCAGGCTGAGGGCCCGAGCGGTGCTCCGCGCCCCGAACGTTCGCTTGCTTCGGAGCCTGGCGCCCAGGGCCGACGCAGTTATCCTCTTCAAGTGCCGGCCCGTGGAGATCGTTGACGCGGTGGCGGCACTGCGAAGGGACTATCGACATGCCCCGTGTGGTACCGGCGGTCAACCGCGCACTCGACGTCCTCGAACTGTTCGTGGACTGCCCTGAACTGTCGGCCCGCCAGGTGATGGAGCGGCTCGACCTGCCCCGCACCACCGTCCACGAGCTGCTCGTCACTCTTGAGGCTCGCTCGTACCTGATCTCCGTACCGGGCCAGCCGGTGCGTTATCGGCTCGGCATGCCGCTGTTCCAACTCGGCGCGGCGTTCGCCGGCCGGCTTGATCTGGTCCGTGAGGCGCAGTGCGTCGCGCGGGACGTGGCCGCAGCGTGCGACGAGGCGGTCCACGTGGCGGTGCTCGACGGCGCGGATGTCATCTACCTCGTCAAGTTCGACAGCACGCACCCGGTTCGGATGGTCTCCGCGGTCGGGCGGCGGCTGCCGGCTCACTGCACGGCGGTCGGCAAGATCCTGCTGTCCGACCTCGATCCGGCCGGCCTGGACGCCGTCCTGACCAACGGCGCCCTGCCCGGGATGACGCCGGCCAGCATCACCGACCCGGAGCGCCTACGCGCACATCTCGCCCGTGTGCGGGCGGACAGCGTCGCCGTGGACATCGGGGAGTCCGACACGGCCATGCGCTGCGTCGCCGCGGCGATCCGAGACCACTCCGGTGCGACCATCGCCGCGATGAGTCTGTCCGCGCCGATCATCCGCTGGACAGCCCAGGCGTACCGGGAGTGGACCGAGCTGGTTCGCGAGGGCGCGGCCACGTTGTCGACCCGGATGGGCTACCGGGCCTTGCCTCGATAGCCAACCTCCCGTTTTCGGTTCGAAACATCATCGAAACATTGACATTCTTCTCAGAGCTGTTCTAGCGTCGCGTCCACTTGATGCGGTATTTCGAACTGAGTTCGAAATTTCGAACGGCGGTGGTCCCGTGGCCCGACCGAACTGGAACATCAGCGCCCCCTTCTCGGCCTGGTCGCCGATCGCCACAACGCACTGACCGATGCGGGCGACGCGCATCCGTGGTCGCCGTCATGAAGACACACCTGTTGCACGGGCTACGCCCTCGGCGTGCCGTGCCGCAGGGACTTGAGGGAGGCGAATGTCCATGGGATACAACCCAGCCTGGTCACGACGCGGCTTTCTGGGGATGGGGGTGGGGGTACTCGGCGCAGCCGGTCTGGCCGCGTGTGGAGGCGAGTCCGACTCGCCCCCCAAGGTGCAGCCGGAGGTTCCGCAGGAGCTGATCGACGCCGCCGCGGCGATGAAGGGCTCCTCGATGGGGATGCTGTCGCAGAAGCTGTACTCGACGGCGGCGAACGAAGCCCTCGACGGCTCGATCAAGAAGTTCGCCGACACCACCGGGACGAAGATCGAGAACAGCCTGGTCCAGGCCGACGCCGGTGACGTCGTGGCCAAAATCCACGCCGAGGTCGAGGGCGGGGTGGCTCGCGACCTCGCGTTCATGACCGACTCACGCTTCGTCGCGCAGTTCCAGGCGCTGGGTGACCTGGAGGACGTGACGGACGTCGTCCAGGCACTGACGGCCAAGTACGGGGAGCCCTGCGCCGAGGCCAAGAACTTCTGCGTCTTCGACGGCAAGTGGTTCGCGATCCCGTACCACTTCATCGGGATCGGGTCCTTCCTGCGCAAGGACTGGATGCAGGACAAGGGCATCACTCCGAAGGACATCTACAGCTGGGAGGAGCTGCGGGACCTCTGCCTGGAAATCTCCGATCCGGCCAAGCGTCGGTTCGGCTGGGGCATGACCGTGAACCGATCCGGTGACGGCAACGGCATGATCGAGGCGTTGATCAACGCGTACGGCGGGTCGATCGCCTCCAACGACGGCCGGAAGGTCACGTTCAACTCCCCCGAGACGGTGCAGGCCGTCACCTTCCTGGGCGACATCTACACCAACGAGAAGTACAAGCGGATGCTGCCGCCGGGCATCGCGAGCTGGACCGACACCAGCAACAACGAGAACTGGCTCGCCGGAATCCTCGGTTACACCCGCAACCAGTTCAGCGTCTACGCGGACTCCCGGACCAAGAAGAACCCGGTGCACGCGAACACCCACGTGTTCTCCGACTGCATCGGACCGGCCACCAACAACCCCCTGCTGCTCGGCCAGTCGCAGGGCTTCGTCGTCTTCAAGGGCGCCAAGAACCCCGGGCTCGCCAAACTCCTGGCGCAGTACCTGGTCAGCGCGCCCGCGCTGCTCGGCGTCGCGAAGGAGGCTCCCGGCCTGGTCATGCCCGCCTGGGAGAAGGTCTGGGACGCCGACCCGTTCTTCACCAGCGGCGACCCGGCCTTCCCGATGCTGCGCAAGATCACTGAACTGAAGCTGCCGTTGAACACGAAGAACGGCCTGGCCTTCCCGCAGAAGGCCAGCGCCGGCCAGCAGGCCGTCGGCTCGGCCTACGTCCTCACCGACATGATGCAGCAGGTCGTGCAGGGCACCGCGCCGGCGCAGGCCGTGACGACCGCGCACGCGAAGATGGTGCAGATCTTCAACCAGCAGGGGCTGCCGCAGTGAGCTCGGTCCGTCCTGCGCGGGTCCCGACGGCGAGGAAATCCCCGCCGTCGGGACCCGGCTCTCTCACCATGATGCAGCGGCGGCTGGGGCGTGACTGGCGGCTGGCGACACTGTTCCTGGCACCGATGGCCCTGCTGGTCGGCGCGCTCGTTCTCGTGCCGATCGCCAGGTCGATCCTCACCAGCACCACCGAACGGCACGGGCAGGACACAGTGTTCGTCGGTCTGGACAACTACCTCGCGCTCATCGGCGACGACCAGTTCCACACGGGCGTGGTGAACTCGTTCGTCTTCACCGCGTACGCCGAGATCTTCAAGGTTGTGCTGGGTTTGTCCGCGGCCCTGCTGCTGCATCATCGCCGTCGCGGGCGGGCCCTGCTGACCGGGCTGCTGCTGGTGCCGTGGGTGGTGCCGACGGTGGTGACGGCGTTCAGCTGGCGCTCCCTGCTCGACCCGATCTTCGGCAGCGTCAACACGCTGCTCACCGCAACCGGAATCGGGCCGTTGCTGGCCAGCGCACACCTGGTCGACAGCTGGCCGGCGGGTTGGCTGTCCGACCCGGAGCTGGCCATGCCGTCGGTGATCCTCGTCAACGTCTGGAAGGGGGTGCCGTTCTTCACCGTGTGTTTCCTCGCGGGGTTGAAGGCCATCCCGGCGGACCTCTACGAGGCGGCGACCATCGACGGCGCCTCGTCGGTGCAGCGGTTCATGAACGTGACGCTGCCCGGGCTGCGTCACGTGCTCACCGTGACGGTGACCCTGTCGTCGATCTGGACGTTCAACAACTTCGACCTCGTCTGGCTGCTGACGCAGGGCGGCCCGGGCGACGTGACAGCGCCGTACGTGCTCATCGCCTACTCGAAGGCGATCCTGCAACTGCAGTACGGCGCCGGCGCGGCGGTCACGCTCGTCATGCTGCCGGTCATCGGCGGGCTGGTGTTCGTCCTGGTCAGGTTGTTGCGCCAGGACACCAACATCAGACTGCCCCGACAACGCCAGGCGGCGTGGCGGATCGGGGCGCGGCAGTGGGCCGGGACGGTGCGGAAGGCGCTGCCGTGGGTCGTCACCGCAGTGGTCACCGGTCTGCTCTTCTGGGCGTCGCCGGAGATCTTCTGGAAGGCGGCGGTGGTCCTCGGGGTGATTCTGCTGATCGCGGTGGCGGTCGGCCGGGTGGTCTCGACCCTGCAGTCCCGGGGCGGTCGACGGTCGTCGTCAGCGGTGTCGGGTCTGGGGTCCTGGGTCGCGCTGGCCGGGTTGCTCTTCTTCGTGCTGGGCCCGCTGTACTGGATCGCCGTCACGGCCTTCAAGTCCGAGGGCCAGGTCGTCATGCGCACCGATGACCTGTGGCCGACGCCGTGGACCCTGGAACAGTTCGGTGCCCTGTTCGCCAACCAGCCGTTCGGCCGCTGGTATCTCAACACCCTGCTGGTGTCCGCGGCGTCCACCGCGGTGGCGCTGATCTGTGCCGCCCTGGCGGGCTACGCACTGGCCCGGCTGCGGTTCCGCGGAGCGCAGGGCTTCACCGTCACGGTGCTGCTCACCTACGTGATGCCGGGCGCGCTGCTGTTCATCCCGCTGTACCAGATGCTCATCGGGGCGCGGCTCACCGACTCGTTGTGGTCGCTGGTGGTGACGTACCCGACCTTCACACTGCCGTTCGCCACCTGGCTGCTGGTCGGTTACTTCTCGTCGATCCCCATCGAGTTGGAGGAGGCTGCGCTCGTCGACGGCTGCACCCGCATCCAGGCGTTCGGCCGGGTGGTGCTGCCACTGGCCAAGCCGGGGCTGCTGGCGGTCGCGCTCTTCACCCTGACCAACGCCTGGAACGAGTTCCTGTTCGCCTTCGTGTTCATCACGAAGGACGAGTACAAGACGCTCCCCGTCGGGATGCAGTCGATGATCGCCGGAGACGTCGTCCCACAAGGACAACTCGCCGCGGCGTCGCTGCTCGTCAGCATCCCAGTCGTGGTCATGTACGCCCTCGGGCAGCGCTTCCTGACCGAAGGTCTCACCGCGGGCGCGGTGAAGGGGTGAGCCGACGGGCCGCTGGTGCGCGATCGGCACCAGCGGCCCGACAACGGACCGTCCCCACGACAGCTCCGGCAAGCGTCGGGTCAACCAGTGACTCGGACCGCTTCCACATCTGCCGCGATCATCGAGAAGACGGCCATGTCATGTGCCTTCTCGCCATCCCAATCGGCCATTCGCAGGGTGCCCTCCCGCTGGTATCCGGCCCTCTCCGCGACCCGCAGGGAAGCGATGTTGTCGAGCCGGGCGCGCAACTGGATACGGCGCATTCCACAATCGGTGAGCGCCCATCGGCCGACCTCGCGGGCGGCCGTGGTCGCGTAACCCCTGCCGCGACGACTGGCCCGCACCCCGTAGCCGATTTCGCCGCGTCCGGCCCTCCAGTCGATGTCCCGCAACCCGATGCTGCCGACGATCTCGCCTTCGGCCGTGTCCACCATCGCCAGACGCACACCGTCGCCGGCCAGCCGTTGGCGCGACAACCCGGTCAGCCACTCGTCCACGTCGGCGACGGTTTGCGGCGAGCCTGGCGGCAGTCCGCTCCGATCATCGGCGGCCACGAACGCCGCCAGCTGGGTGGCGTCCTGCGGGCCGAACTCACGGATCTCCAGACCACCCGAAATGATCTTCACTGGTGCGAACATGGTGGGGAGCGTAGAGCCAGGTCCCGAGTCATCGCGCACCTTTACCTCGCCGGAAGGGGGCCAGGCGCCGGGACGTGTGGCCGCCATGAATACGGTGCGCTCACGCGGTCTCGGTTCCGGTCTGTGCCCGGGTGTAGGTAAGGAAAAGAGAGCCACTGTCCAGAACTGTGTGGTCGGTCAGACGCCAGGTGCGAGGCGCGAAGACGGCCTCGCGACCGAACAGCGGAATACCAGCGCCGACCGTCAGCGGAGCGAGCTTGACGATCAACTGGTCGATCTCCGGGTAGAGGGCCCCGGCCAGGGCGCCACCGCCGATCACCCAGATGTCCTTGCCGTCGTGGCGCTTCAGCTCTCGTACCGTGGCAATGGGGTCCTCGGCCATGACCTCGACGGCCGGGTCCGGGCTCTCACCCAGCGTGCGGGAGAACACCAGGTGGCGCAGGTGCGGGTAGGCGTCGGTGACACCGGCCTTCAGCCCCACCTCGTAGGAGTGACGGCCTTCCAGGACCGTGTCGAACCGACTGCCCGCGTCGGTGATGCCGATCGCCTGCCGGGCCGGGCCCGGCAGGGTCTCCGGGTACTCGGCGACGAGGTGGTGCAGGTAGTCGTCCGGGATGGGCCAGAAGCCGTCCGGGCCGGTGGGGTCGGCGCCATCGGGGCCGGCGATGAATCCGTCCAGGGTGACCGCGACGTAGTAGACGAGCTTGCGCACGAGTATCTCCTTGCTCCGGTGCCGGATCCTGTTCTCGATCCGACAAGCTCAGCCTGCTCGGAGACGCGCCCGTTCGCAAGATCGTTTTGTTGCAGGCCCGGAGCTCGGAGCCGTCAGGCTCCCCATTGCCCGTTCATGCCCTCCACCACTCGGCGTTCTCGCCGGCATTCAGGATCCCGGGTACGGCTCGGGCGGCACCCTGGCGAGCAGCGCCGACAAAACCCGACAGTCCAGCGCGTGCAGATAAGACATTCAAACGGATCGCAAGCCTAATAAAACGGCCCGAGAGCGCGCGAATTCGTTTGTCGGCCACGGCTACTCTCAGCGCGCATCCATTCAGGATTCACTGACTCACGGGGAGAACAGATGAAGCCTTGGCACCTACGCTCGCTCGTCGCAACCGTGGCGGTTGCCGCGATTGCCCTGTCGATCACCAGTCCGGCGGTAGCGGCACCCGCGACCAGTCCGGTGCTCGACATCGCGTCCATCGCCATCGACAGTACGCAGGTCGACGTCACCGAGAACTACGCGACAGTAAATCTCAACTGGACGATCACCAACCGCTCCACCAAGGCCCGGGGGATCAGCGGCGCTGTTGAACTGCGGCAGTTCGCCGGCAACGAGCAGATCGGCCAACCCCGCACGGTCAGCTACAACCTGGACTGGGGCCGGGCACAGGTCGGGGGTTCGGGGACAGCCCAGGAGTCCACCTACACCTACCAATTCACGGTCCCGCGCTACGCGCCTGTGGCGGAGACGGTCTGGCGGGTCACCAAGGTGACCATCGCCGACGATGTCGCGCACGCCCGCACGGTGCGCAACCCGGGCCCGGCCGCGCTCTCCGTCACCCAGATCGTCGACGCCGAAGGGCCGGTCGCCGAGCAGTTGTACTTCGACTTCGACCAACCTCGCAGCTTCTACGACGACGGTTCCGGGGTGACGCTGCGCTACGCGGTGTACGTCGTCGACAACTCCGGCTTCAAGAAGGGAAAGCTCACCCTCACCGGCCCGAACGGCACGCGGGTCAGTGGCACGTTCCAGCTCATCCAGGACGGGTCGCAGTGGTCCTGCAACGGCCAGGTCGCCTGGGACCCGACGTGGGTGACGTGCTCCGTCCCGGTCACCGTGCCGGCCGGCTCACCGTCCGGCACCTGGCGGGTCTCCCGGCTCGACCTGACCGACAGTTGGGGCAACACCCGGACCGACACGTCACCGGAAGGAGCGGCTCCGGTCCAGGTGAGCCGCAACGAGGTGCTCAGCGCGTCGAACTTCGCTCTGACCAAGACGGAGGTGAACAACTGGCGCGGTCCGGCCTCGACGGCACTCACCTTCCGGCCGCAGGGCGTGGTTGGTGGCCTGACCTCGGTCGACGTCGAATTGTCGTGGTGCTCCCAGTCGTCACACACCCCGGTGGTCGGTGACGACGGATCAGCCTCGGTAGAGATCGTCCTCCACTCCTCCTGGATGAGCTCCTGCTCGGTCAACGGGGTCAGGCTGACCGACGGGGCGGGCAACGTCGCCCTCTACGGCGCGGCGTACGGTGCTCCCGACCTCGGCCTCACCGTCACCCGGGTGAAGGACGAGAAGGCGCCGGTCGTGCTCTCGGCGACGCTACCCAAGGCGACGTGGACGCAGCAGGAGACCGAGGACGCCTGGGGGCTCGGCTTCGACGTCACTGTCGAGGTGGACGACTTCGCCAAGATCCAACAGTTCAGCGCGACGATCTACGACAGCAACGGGGAGCCGAAGGGCGGGATGTCCGGCGGTGAGCACGACGACGGCACCGGCGTCTTCCGACTCGCAGTGTCGACCGGCCGAATGGAGCCGGGGCAGTACACGATCGGATTCTCGCTGACCGACGAGGCCGGAAACGACAGCGCTTGGGGTTATCCGAACAACGCCGGCACCCCGATTCCGAACGGTCCGCTGGTCCTGACCGTGGTGCCCGACTGACGTCCCGGTCCGGCCCGGCCCGATGGGTCGGGCCGGGCCGCCGCCCGGTTTCGCACGCCGTGGCCGTGTCGGTCCGGGTCGGAGCCGGGGCTCGGCCGTGACGACAGCGCGTTCCGCGGCCACCCGCAGACTGCAATGCTGGCCCCTGCGGCACCTACGCGCCGGCCCGTCGGCGGTACGACAAGAGCCCGGCGTGGTCCAGGACGACCACCACGAGCACCACTGCGGTGGCGACCGCGCTGATCGCGAGCAGCGGCATCCGCATGAGCCCCGCCGCAGCCCCCAACACGAACAGGGCCCCGACCCGCGGCCAGGAAAGCCGTCGGTGGATCGCCACCGAGAAGAGGATCCGCCCGACGAGGAACAGCGTCGGACCGCTCAGGATGACGACGACAGTGGTCAGGTCACCGGTCCGCGAGGGGTGGGCGATGCTCAGTTCGGCGCCGACGGCGGTGACGACCAGCCCGGCGATCATCACCAGGTGCACGTATCCGGTGACGACGCCGAGCCGGGACGGGTCGGCGTGTTCGATGGCCGGGCCGAGGCGTTGGCCGGCGGGTGTGACGTAGAGCAGACCGATCAACACAGCGGTGGCGAAGACCAGCAGGAAGGCGGCGGTCTGCGGGAGGTGGAGGTCGGTGCCGGCGTACGAGAGGCCGGCGACCAGTACCAGTTCACCGAGCGCGATGATCATGATTTGTTGGTACCGCTCGGCGAAGTGCTCACCGGCGAGGTGCAACTCCTGTTGGCGGGTCCGGCCCATCAGCGGCGTGGGCCAGCCCAGTCGAGGGCCGGTGAGATCCAGGGCGAGGGCGAGCAGCCAGAGCGGCACCCGCCAGTCCGGCAGGAGCCCACCAGCCAGCCACGGTACGGCGGAGACGCTGAACCAGCAGAGGATCCGCAGCGTCCGGCGCTGCCTCGGATGACCACGTAACGCGAAGGTGGTGACCACACCCCGGGCGATGTGCACCGAGACGTACGCACCGGCGAAGAGCAGACCCCTCCCGTCCAACGCCTGCGGTATCGCCACCCCGACCAGCAGGGCGCCCAGCGCCGACGCGACCAGCAACCACCGCACCGCGGGGCTCTCCGGGTCGTACCAGTCGGCGAACCAGGTCGTGGGCACCCAGATCCACCAGATCCCGGTCAACAGCAGGGCGGTCCGCAGCGCGCCGGCCACGGTGAGGTCGTGCAGCAGGTGCTCGGCCAACTGGCTGAGAGCGAGCACGAACGCCAGGTCGAAGAAGAGCTCCAGGAACGAGGCGCTCAGTGGTGAGTCGCTTCCCCGCAGCAGCCGGTCACCTCGGCTCGCCATCGGCGCTCCCCCCGGTGGCACACACGCCCTGCGTCCGTCGTACCACCCGAAGCCGGCCGCCGGAGGCGAAAGTGGGGTCAGCGGCGGACGCCGACCCCCGCGTACCCGTGTGCGTCGACGGTCTCCGGCTCACCATCCGGTCGCCACCGGGGGGTGGCGACCAGGCCCGGCTCAACCAGGTCGTACCCGGCGAAGAAGCGTGCCGTCTCGGCGCGCGTGCGGGGCACCAGTGGGGCGCTGCTGTTGCGGTAGACGGCCTGGCCGCGCTCGGCCAGCGCCGGCGGGATGCCGTCCAACGTCAGGTGGGACACCACCAGGTGACTGCCGGGCGCGGTGGCGTCGCGCAGCCGGGCGACCGCCGCCCACGGGTCGTCGTGGTCCGGCACGAAGTGCAGCACCGCGAGGAGCAGCACCGCCACCGGCTGGTCCAGGTCGAGGGTGGCCCGCACATCCGGGTGGGCCAGCAGCTCGTCCGGCCGTCGCAGGTCGCCCTGAAGAACCGCAGTGCTGGGTACGCCTGCCAGCAACTGCCGGGCGTACGTGACGGCCACCTCGTCGTAGTCGACGTAGACCACCCGCGCGTCGGGTGCCACGGCACGAACCACCTCGTGCACAGCGTCCTGGGTGGGCAGCCCGGCTCCGATGTCCAGGAACTGCCGGACGCCCTGCTCGGCGGCGTACCGGACGGCCCGGCGCAAGAAGTGCCTGTTGGTCTGTGCGGCGACCCCGGTCTCCGGGAAGATCTCCAGCACCCGGTCGGCGGCGGCCCGGTCGGCCGGGAAGTTGTGGCTCCCCCCGAGGAAGTAGTCGTACATCCGGGCGACGTTGGGTGTGGTGGTGACGTCAGGCGCCGGCTGGTCGGTCATGTGAGATCCCTTCGGCGGGGGTGGATCTCGATGTCTAACACCCGCGGCGACGACCCGCTGCCCCCTCGTGTCGTTGATCCGGCAGCGCCCATGGTCGTCGCTGACCACGGTGGGGGCACCGACTCAACGAGGAGGTAAGCCGATGACCGCTCAGCGCGAAACCGTGCAGGTCGACCACGACCTGTTCCGCGCCGTGTACGACTCGCCCGCGTCACTGCCCGGCCGACACCGCTGGACCACCCCGGAGGCGGACGTCCGGCGGTTGGAGAAGCTGCTCGGCATGCCGGCGCGCAGCATCGGGGCGCCGCTCTGGGTCAGCGGCGACGAACCGGACTGCCCGAAGTGCGGCCGGCGGGTCACCTGGTACGACATCGTCTCGTCGGCGCTCTCCGGGCTGCACGACAAGGCCATGATCGCCACGGTCATCCTCGGCGAGCGCAAGTACGTCAACACCGAGATCCCCGATGCCATCGCCGGCGTGCGCTGCTCCGACTGCCACACCGCGATCGACGGCCTGCGCAGCTTCAAGTGCCACAACTGGGCGTACGCCTTCGAGGCGCTGGAGGCCGTCCGCGAGCGGATGGCCGGCGGTCCCGTGCCGGCCTGAGCCGGGCAGCTCAGTCGGCCGAGCGGCGGGTGGGGCGGCGGCCGGGCGGGGAGGCTGGTTCCGGCCCGGGGTCGGGCACCTGCGGCATCGGCACGGTGACCGCCTCGGCACCGGTGATCCGTATCGACTCGCCGTGGTGCCACACCTCGACCTCGGTGTCGGAGGCGGCGTCGGGCAGTTCGTAGCGGGCCTCGGTGGGAGTCAGCGTGACCCGCAGCCGGTGGCCGCGCCACCGCAGGCTGAACGCCAACCGGTCGATCCGACGCGGCAGCCGCGGGTCGAACGAGAGCACCCCGCGGTCGTCACGCAGCCCGCCGAAGCCCTGCACGAGTGCCAACCACGCGCCGGCCAGCGAGGCCAGGTGCAGTCCGTCGGCGGTCTTGTCGCCCAGGTCCGCCAGGTCCTGGCGGACCGACTCGGCGAACAGGTCGTACGCCAGGTCCAGGTGTCCGACCTCGGCGGCCAGGACGGCCTGCGGCGCGGCCGACAGCGACGAGTCGCGGACCGTGCGGGCCTCGTAGTAGGTCAGGTTGCGGGCCTTCTCCGCGGCGGTGAACTCACCGGGGCAAAGCTGCATGGCGAGCACCAGGTCGGCCTGCTTCACCACCTGCTTGCGGTACAGCTCCAGGTACGGGAAGTTCAGCAGCAGCGGGTAGTCGTCCTCGCCGGTGTTCGCGAAGTCCCACTCGGGCTGCTCGGTGAAACCGGCGGCCTGCTCGTGCACCAGGCGCTTGTCGTCGTACGGAACGACCATCGCGTCGGCGGCGGCCCGCCAGCCGACCACCTCGTCGTGGTCCACGCCGAACCGGCCGGCCAGATCGGGGTGACGCTCGGCGGCGTCCGCCGCGCCCCGCAGGTTGCGCTTCGCCATCAGGTTGGTGAAGACGTTGTCGTCGACCAGCGCGGCGTACTCGTCCGGGCCGGTCACCCCGTGCAGGTGGAAGTCGCCAGTGTCGGACCAGTGGCCGAAGCCGTGCCAGAGCCGGGCCGTCTCCACCAGCAACTCCAGCCCCGCGTCGGCGAGGAAGCGCTGGTCGTCGGTGGCCGCCAGGTAGCGCAGCACCGCATCGGCGATGTCGGCGTTGACGTGCAGCGCGGCCGTGCCAGCCGGCCAGTAGCCGGAGCACTCCCGGCCGCCGACGGTGCGCCACGGGAAGGTGGCGCCGGTCAGCCGCAGCTCGCGGGCCCGCTCCCGGGCCTCCGGCAGGTGCGCGTGCCGCCAGGTCAGCGCCGAACGGACCACCGCCGGGGCCAGGTAGGTGAGCACCGGCAGGACGTAGCTCTCGGTGTCCCAGAGGACGTGCCCGTCGTAGCCGTTGCCGGTCAACCCCTTGGCCGAGATCGTCCGGTCCGAGTCCGGCCGACCGGCCTGGATCAGGTGGAACATCGCGAACCGAACCGCCTGCTGAAGCTCCTGATCGCCGTCGAGCTGCACGTCGGCGACCTGCCAGGCCGCGTCCAGGGCGGCACGCTGGTCAGTCAGGAGTGCGTCGAAGCCGTCCGCGCGGGCCGCGTCCGCCTCGGCCGAGACCAGGGCGGCCAACTCGTCGGCGGGTACGCCGTCGACCGTTGCCCACTCGTACGCGGCGAACTTCGTCAACCGCAGCCGCTCCCCCGGAAGCAGGCGACCCGTCACGGTCAGCCGTACCCGGTCCGGGGTGCAGTCGCCGGTGGTGGTGATCGTGTCCGGTCCGTCCACGAGGTGACTGACCGCGACCGCCACGCGCTGGCCGCTGCGCTCGGTACGGTGCACCAGCACCCCGTCGAGGCCACTCGCGTCGTACGACTCGGCGGTCAGCGGGTCGGTGGGCACCGAGGCCGCTCGGGGGTCGTCGGAGCGCTCCGGCACCTTCTCGTTGGCCAGCAGGTCCGAGCAGACCCGCAGCTCGACGGGGGCGTCCAGCGCCTCGACCTCGTACCGGACCGCGGCCACCGGTCGGCGCGGCAGGGACACCAGTCTGGTGCTGCGGATCCGCACCCCCTTCCCGGAAGGGGAGATCCACTCGGTGTCCCGACGCAGCACACCGGTACGCAGGTCGAGCACCCGTTCGTGGCTGCGCAGCGTCCCGGTCCGGATGTCCAGCGGCTCGTCGCCGACCCAGAGCCGGATCAGCGCGGCGTTCGGGGCACTGATGACCGTGTCACTTTCCTGCGGAAACGCGTACCCCTCCTCGGGGTAGCTCAGCTCGCGTCGCTCGTGCAGGCCGTTGACGTAGCTGCCCGGCATCCCGCACGGCGCGCCCTCGTCCAGGACACCGCGCCATCCGACCCACCCGTTACCCAGCGCGAAGATCGACTCGGTCTCGCCGAGCCGGTCCAGATCGGCCGCCGTACGCCGGATCCGCCACGTTTCGTCGGCCTCCGTCCCGGCAGCGGGCGGCGGTTGGTCGGTGGCCGAACTGGTGTGCACGAAGCCTCCTGTGGATGCCGACGTCCCTGACCAGCCAAGCAGAGCCGGCTGTACGAATGCTGGACGAAGGTCGTGCCGGCGGCCCGACCTTCGACAGCGGCGATGCCCTGTGCCGCGTTCCTAGGGTGTCTCCAAGGTGAACGGGGTATGAACATGGAGTGAGGTGAGGCATGGCCGACAACGGCAGCATTGACGTTCCGGAGATCAGCGCCGAGTGGTACCGCGACGTCGTCGACGCCGCTGCCGCCAGCCCAGAGCCGGTGCAGTGGTTCGTCGGGCACGCGACCGAGGGGGTGATCCTGCTGCTCGGCGCGCTACTGCTGATCGCCGCGCTGGGCCGCCGCTCCGGCGGCCCCCGCGACCGGGCACTCGCCCTGATCTCGCCGCTGCCTGCCCTCCTGGCGTACGTGGGCAGCGAATGGTTCAAGACCGTGGTGGACGAGGATCGCCCCTGCCGGACGGTCGGCCGGGCGATCATCGCGGGTGCCTGCCCACCCCCGGGTGACTGGTCGTTCCCCAGCAACCACGCCACGGTGGCCGGCGCGCTGGCGGTCACCACGCTGTTGCTCTCCCGGCGGCTCGGACTGGTCGCGCTGCCACTGGCCGCGCTCGGCGCCTTCTCCCGGGTCTTCGTGGGGGTGCACTACCCGCACGACGTCATCGCGGGCGTGCTGTTCGGCGCTCTGGTCGCCGTGGTGGCAACCCCGCTGCTGGCCCGACCCACCACCGAGTTGCTGCGTCGCCGCACCCGAACCCCGATCCCCAAGCTGGCCGGCCGCCCGAACCCCTGACCCGCCAGGCGCTGGGGGATCAGAGTGACAGCAGGAGTGCGCCCGCCGTGCCCAGCAGGAGAAACGGGCCAAAGGGCAGATGCGTGTTCCAGTGCGCCCGGCGGGCGGCGAGCAGACCCACGCTCAGCAGCGCGGACAGCCCGAAGGCGAGCAGCAGCCCGAGTACCAGCACCGGCCAGCCGTACCAACCGAGCAGGGCTCCCACGCTGAGCGCCAACTTGGCGTCGCCCAGCCCGAAGCCACGACGCCCGAGCAGCAGCGTGGTGCTGGCGAAGAAGAGCGCCAGCCCGACGCCAGCAATGACCGCCCGCAGCCAGTGCCCCGGCTCGGCGTCGAGCGCGGCGACGCCGAGCAGGAGCCAGGTCCCGGCAGCCGCCGGCAGGGTGAGTCGGTCCGGTAGGCGGTGCACGGCCAGGTCGACGAGGACCGCCGGGATCGTCCAGCCCAGCCACCAGGCCAGCGCCGGCAGCGCCCCGCCCGAGGAGCCGGCCAGAGCGAGCAGCAGCACCACCGCGGCGAGCACTGCCACCTCGACCACGCCGGGAGGCGGGCCGACCCGCGTCCGGCAGCGACCGCACCGGGCCGTCGGACCGAGCGCCGGCCAGGGCCGGGTCAGGCCGATCGGCGCGCCGCAGGCGTCACAGCCGGTCCGGCTGGGCATGCCCGGGGGTACGGCGTAGCGCAGCGCGGCCATCCGCATCAGCGGGACGACCGTGAGGATCGCGAGCCCCGTCGACAGCCGGGTGCGTGCCGCCGCCGAAACGCGGTCCGTCGTGCCGCCGGTCGGTGGGGCTGCCGGGCTCCGATCGGGTGGGTTCTCCCGACCAGGGACGGCTGCCGGGGGGCCGGTCAGCGCCATGTCGCCTCCGCTACGCCCCTGCGCTGCACCGTGAAGGTGAACACGGATCGTGACTGGACGATCGCCACGGTGTGGCGGATGGCGCAGAAAGCGACAGTCTCGCCCGGTCGCCGTGGGGCACCGTCGAGCTGATCCGGGCCGGACATCTCGTCAAACGAGGCGGACCCTCGACAGGCCGGCGACGCCCCTGGGATGCCGGGATCAAGCCGCGATGTCCCACTCCTGGGGACGACGGCGGGGCATCGGCGACCCAGCCCGCCCCGGCGACGCCCGATCTCCGACGGCCCCTCGCCCGGCCATTGCCCGGTGCGCAGTGCGGACACCCACCACCACCACCTGTCATCACTCAGAGTGTTCGGTTGAATTGCCTCTGTTGCATCGGCGAGCGTCAGCCTATGCTCGCCCCTTGGGTGTGACGCAAGCCTCACCTCGACAACCGGAAGACACAGGACCTTGCATTTGTAGAAGATCCGTAACGGTGAATGCAGAAGCGCAATGAACAGCTCCGGATGTGCTGATCCGGGCGCGTTTCCGCATGCCCGACGGCGGTGACCCCTCACCGCTTCGGGCGACCACGAGGAGGCTCGACGGTGCGCGGACGGCAGCTCAGACGAGCGGCAATCTGCCTGCTGGCGGTCGTGGCGGCAGCGCCGCTCACCGCCTGCGCCAGCGGACGGGAGTCGGTCGAACGACCGGCGGCACCCCGTGCGGACGAACAACGGACCGATCCCGAGATTGATCGGCAAGCCGCCGAAAAGGCGGCACTTGACGCGTACTCCGGTTATCTCGCAGCCTCGCGGACGGCGAGCGGGCGTAGCGATCCACGGGCGCCGGAACTCACCCGGTATCTCGCTGATCCACTTCTCACTCGGGTCCAATTGTCCATTCGCGACGCTAAGGAGCACGGCGCTATGCGTACCGGGACGGTGAAGTCCGACCCGACCGTGATCGCGGTCAGCCTGGACGCGAAGCCGGCCACCGTGGAGATCCAGGACTGCCTGGACACGACCGGCTACCGGCTGGTCTACGCCAAGGACAAGCGCGTGGTCCCCGGCAGCGGAGGCGGCAGGCACTTCTCCACCGCCACCGCGACCCGGTATCCCGACGGGCGCTGGCTGATCAACTCTGGCACGACGCACCGGGACCAGCCGTGCTGACGTCCGGAGCACGCTCACGCCACGCTGGCACATCCTGGCGGGCCTTCGCCGGGGTCGGCCTCGCCCTCCTGCTGGTAATCGGCGCGACCCCGCCGGCAGCCGCCACCGCTGGACGCGCCGACCCGGGGGCCAACTGCCCACCGGACCAGCCGGACTGCAACGTCTGGGACGACGAGCCCGGCAACCCGGGCGACCCGGGCGGCGGCGGTGACGACGGTGGTGGAGACGACGGCGGTGGTGGCGGTGGTGGCGTCTGCCGATGGGACGGCCGGACGGTCCCCTGCTACGACGAGTTCAAGGGCTGGTTCAACAGCGGTGACGGCTGCTACTACAAGTTGTCAGCGCCCCAGCGTGAGGCACCCGAGGGTCAGCAGTGGTACGTGCAGACCTGCAACGGTGGCGCGGACGTGGGCAACCAGACCGAGGTGTTGCTGGACGAGCCACCGGCCGGCTTCGGCGCACCACCCAATCCGGAGGAGTTGGCCCGTCGCGCCCTCGCCTCGATCAAGTTGCTGCCGGCGCCCCTGAAGGTCGCACCCCGCAAGAACATCGGCCCCGGCCTGGTCGGCCTGCCGGTGTGGCTGTGGGCGAACCCGGGCGAGGACTACTTCGGCCCGCTGACCGCCAGTGCGACCGACCGGAACGTGACCGTCGAGATCACAGCGGCGGTCAGCCGGATCGTCTGGGACATGGGCAACGGCGAGAAGATCACCTGCCATTCGGCCGGCACCCCGTACGACCCGAAGAACGAGGACCTCGCCGGCCGCGAGTCCCCGGACTGCGGCGACCCCGACGGCTACCCGAAGGCCGACGAGTACACGATCAGCGCCACCACGCACTGGACAGTGACCTGGCGTGGCGGCGGCCAGACCGGAGAGATCCCGGTGACCCGCCGCAGCGGGAACGTACAGATCCAGATCAACGAACTCCAGGTGGTGACCCGGTGAGTGAGCCGATTGTGCGATCCCCGCGAACGGAGATGACCCAGTGAGCCTCGCGACGCGCAACGGCACCCCACCGGTCGACGCGCCGGTCACCCCGCCGACCGTGGTCCGGCAGCGGCGGGTACGCCCCGGGCTGCTCGGTCTCGCCGTACTCCTGATCGCCCTCGGTGGGCTCGGGGCGGCGTTCGCTGTCACCTCGGTCCGGGCCACCGGCAGCTACCTGGCGGTGGCCCGACCGGTGGAGGTGGGTCGCGAGATCAGCGCCGCCGACCTGGTCAGTGTGCAGGTCGCCGGTGGTCAGGGATTGCGCCCGGTGCCCGCCGGGCGGCTCGACGAGGTGGTCGGCAAACGCGCCGCGGTGGCGCTGGTCCCGGGCACCCTGCTCACGCTGGGGCAGGTCACCGACGACCCGTTGCTCGGCCCCGGCCAACAGCAGATCGCGCTCGGCCTGAAGACCGCCCAGGTGCCGGCCCGCGAACTGCACCCCGGCGACAAGGTCCTGCTGGTGAGCACGCCGGACCGCAGCAACACCACCGGGGACGCGGCAGCCGCCGCCGGCACGAGGTTCTCGGCCACCGTCATCGACATGGTCAGCCCGGCAAACAACGACAAAGTCCTGTACCTGGCGCTGGTCACCCGCGACGTACCGGCGGTGGTGGCGCTCGCCGCACAGAACCGGCTCGCCGTCGTGCTGACCGAGACGGCCTGAGCATGGCGATCATCGCGCTGGTGTCAGCGAAGGGCTCGCCCGGCGTCACGACGTCGGCGCTCGCCTGCGCGCTGACCTGGCACCGACGGCTGGTCCTCGCCGAGTGCGACCCGGCCGGCGGCTCGATCCTCGCCGGCTACCTCGGCGGTCAACTGGACGGGCCACGCGGCCTCGGCGAGTTGGCCGTCGGGGAGCTACGCGACGGCAACCTGGAAACCGCGTTCTGGTCGCAGCTCGTCGACCTGGACGCACCCCGCCGGGAACGACTGCTGCTGCCCGGGCTCGTCGACCCCGCCCAGGGCGGCAGTGTCACCCCGCTCTGGCAACGCTTCGCCGACTACTTCGACGCCCTGGACCGTGGCACCCCCGGCTACGACGTCCTGGTCGACTGTGGTCGGCTGCACGTCAACGGGCCGCCCTGGCCGGTGCTCCGGGCCGCGTCGGTGGTGCTCCTGGTGACCGGGGCGCACCTGCCGGACCTCTCCGGCACCCGCGCGGTGGTCACCGCTATCGAACGGGACTTCGCCGAGCACCGGGTGCCGCCGGGCACCCTGCGGCTGCTGCTGGTCGGTGATGGTCACGGGCGAGCCGAGATCAGCCGCGCCCTGAAACTGCCGGTGATCGCACGGCTGCCGCAGGACCCGCGTACCGCCGGGGTGCTGGCCCTGGGTGGAACCGTGCGGGCCGGACGGCCGCTGATGCGCGCGGCCAGCGCGCTGGAGGTGCCGATCGGCGCGCTGCTGGAACGACGGCGCGCCCGGTTGGCGTGGCCCGTGCAGCAGGGGGTGCCGGATGCGGTTTGAGCCGGTCTCCGCCGACCCCCGTCAACAGCCACCAGGCGTCACCTCCACCGCGCCGCCCCTGGCCGGCCCGAACGGCCGGCACCAACAGCACGGGTCGGTGCCGCAGCCGCAGCCCACGGCCACCGCGCAACCGGAACTGGCGCCCCGACCGCGGATGGACTTCCAGGTGGTCCGGGAGCTGCGTCGGGAACTCACCGAGCGGCTCACCCTGTGGCAGCGTGGCCGGGAGTTCACAGTCGACGAGGAGGACACCGAGCGGGCCCGACTCGCCGTCATGGTGGTCGCCGCATACGCGGACTCCGTACGCCGGGCCGGCACTCCGATGGCCGCCGGCGAGGAACGACTGCTGCTCGACCAGGTGACCGCCGAGCTGGTCGGGCTCGGCCGGCTACAGACCCTGCTGGTCGACGACACCATCGAGGAAGTGCACATCCTCGGCTGCGACCAGGTACGCATCACCCGGCACGGCGGCGGGGTCGACTGGGCCGAGCCGATCGCCGACAGCGACGCCGAACTGGTGGAGATCCTGCAGGCGGCGGCCCGTCGGGCGGGCGCGACCGAGCGGTCCCTGTCCACTGTGAAGCCCACCCTCGACCTGCAACTGCCCGACGGCAGCCGGCTGGCGGCGGTGTTCCTGGTCAGCCACCGTCCGTACGCGGTGATCCGCAAGCACAACACCCTGGACGTGGGCCTGGACGACGTGGCGGGCGCCCGGGGTGACCTGGACGAGATGATCGACCCGCTGCTGCGCGACTTCCTCCGCGCGGCGATGCGCGCCGGCCTGAACATCATGGTCGCGGGCTTGGCAGGGGCCGGTAAGACCACGATCATCCGGGCCCTGATGAACGAGATCCCGCCGGACGAGCCGTACGTGCTGCTGGAGGAGAGCCGCGAGCTGCTACCGGCCCGCCGCCGGGAGCGACACCGGGCGGTGATGAGTTTCGAGGCCCGGGAAGGGCACGGCGAGCGCGGCTTCGACGGCCGCCCGGCCGGCGAGGTGACCATCGCCGACCTGATCCCGCTGTCGCTGCGGATGGGTGTGCTGCGCATCATCGTGGGTGAGGTGCGGTCCCGGGAGATCGTGCCGATGCTCCAGGCGATGACCACCAGCCGTGGCTCGATGTGCACCATCCACGCCCGCACCGCTGCCGGGGTGGGTGAACGGATCGTCGAGTTGGCGCTGGCGCACGGCCGTGAGATGACAGTCGACCAGGCCCGCCGGATGGCCGGCAACGCCCTCGACCTGATCGTCTACGTCACCGTCGAGGACGAGACCGCGATCGGCGGACGTAAACACCGGTTCGTCTCGCACGTCGAGGAGGTGATCGGGGCCGGCGAGGCCGGTCGGATCACCACCACCACCGTCTTCGGGCCCGGCCCGGACGGCCGCGCGGTCCCGAGGCACCTGCCGGAGCGGGTCCGTGACCAACTGCTGCGGGTGGGGTACGACGTACGGCTGCTGACCAGGTGGATCGAGGCCGGTGCCGGTGCCTGGCGGCGACCCCGGCAGACCCGACTGGCCCGGCGGTGACGTGATGGGCAGCCTGGAACTGATCGCGGTGGTCTCCGGAGCCGCCTGTGTGGCGGGCCTGCTGCTGGCCGTGGTGGCGTTGGTCGGCACCCGTCGACCCCCGGGGGCACGCCCAGGTGGGGGGTCCAGCCTCGGTCGGCTCTGGCGCGGACCTGGCAGCACGCCTGCCGAACAGAGGTCCTACCAGGCGCTGCTGGTCGCCGCGCTGATCGCGGGAGCGTTGGCGTTCCTGCTGACCGGGCTGCCGGTGGTGGGTCTCCTGGTGGCGGTCGCGGTGCCCGGAACCCCGTGGCTGTTCGGTGTGGGCAAGGCCGAACAGCGGGCGATCGCCCGGATCGAGGCGGTCGGCGAGTGGACCCGCCGACTCAAGGACGTCTCCAGCACCGGGCAGGGCCTCCAACAGTCGATCATCGGCACGATCGGCAGTGTGCCGCCCGGCATCGAGGACGAGGTACGGCTGCTCGCCGCCCGTCTACAGGCCGGCTGGATGGCCCGCTCCGCGCTGTTGGCGTTCGCCGACGAGATCTCCGACCCGGTCTGCGACCAGGTGGTCGCGGCGTTGATCCTGCACCTCTCCGACCGGGGCGAACGGCTCGGTGACGTGCTCGGCTCGATCGCCGGCGCGGCATCGGCGGAGGTGGCCACCCGCCGGGAGATCGAGGCCAAGCGCACCCAGCCCCGGTTCGCGGTCCGCTTCCTCACCGGAATGACCCTGGCGACCCTCGCGTATGGACTGATCAACACCGAGTACATCGAGCCGTACGGCACGCCTGTCGGTCAGGTGGTGATGGCTGTCCTCGGTGCCGCATTCATCGGCCTGCTGGCCTGGGTGCGGTCGATGAGCCAGCCGCAGCGGCCGGCCCGGTTCCTCCCGGCGCCCGACCCGAGCGAGGTGATCGCATGATGGTCAACTGGCAGTTGGTCACCGCGGTGTGCGGCGGCGCCGGCATCGGGTTGGGCGTGTTCCTGGTGATCCGGGAGCTGGTACCGGCGACTCCGGCGCTCGGGCCTGCACTGCGCCGGCTGCACCAGCCGCCGGGCACCGGCCAGGTCGCCGCGCCCACCTCCCGCCGGTTGGACTGGTTGACCGGGTTCTCCCGCTGGCTGCGGCCACCGCACCGGCAGCTCGCCCTGATCGGCCAGACCTCCGAGCAGTACGCGCTGTCGGTGCTGCTCTCCGCGCTGATCGGGCTGGCCATGCCCACAGTGCTCGGGGTGGCGCTGGTGGTGCTCGGCGTCTCGTTCCCGCTCGTCGTACCGGTGCTCGGCAGCCTCGGCCTGGCGATGGTCGGCGCTCTGCTGGCACACCGAGCAGTGCTGACCAAGGCCGACGCCGCCCGCGACGAGTTCCGTCAGGCGGTCTGCACCTACCTGGATCTGGTGGCGTTGCAGCTCTCGGCAGCGCACGGGCCGGTGCAGTCGCTGGAACGGGCCGCGGCGGTCTGCGACGGCTGGGTGTTCGACCGGCTCCAGGAGTCGCTGCGGATCGCCCAGATGCAGATGCACGCGCCCTGGGACGAGCTACGCGACCTCGCCGACAAGATCGGCATCCCGGAGCTGGGCGACGTCGGCGCGATTATGCGCTCCTCCGGCAGTGAGGGCGCGCAGGTGCACGAGACCCTGCGCAGCCGGGCCGACTCGTTGCGCGACCAGATCCGCACCGACAACCTCGCCCGCGCCGAGGCTGTCACCAGCAAGCTCGACATCCCGGGCGCGCTTCTCGTCTTCGTGCTGCTCGGCTTCGTCGTCTATCCGTTCATCGCCCGTATCTGACCCCACCCCCGAAGGAGCACGCCATGTCCATCCTCAGCTATCTGCACGTCGTGCTGACGACGCGCCTGGCCGAGCTGCGCCGCGACGGCGAGCGCGGCGACAGCCCTGTTCCTACCGCTGTGATCATCTTCGGGCTCGTCTTCGTGGCCACGATCGTCACCGGGCTCGCCCTGAGCAAGGCCGATGACTGGATGACCAGCATCCCGACCCACGAGAACCCGACGGCCCCGAAGTAGCCAGCATGAGCAGAGCAGCGCGCCCGAGGAAACGCCGGACGGTCACCGCCGCCCGGCGTCACCTCGCGGGCGTCGACCGGGAGCGAGGGGCCAATCCGGTCGAGCTGGCCGTGATGATGCCGCTGATCCTGGTGCTGCTCTTCGCGTCGATCCAGATCGCGGCCGTCTTCCTTGCCCGCTCCACGGCGTTGAATGCCGCGCAGAGCGGCGTCAACGCACAGCGGTCCTATCAGGCGGCGGGCGGTGTCGGGGTGGAGAGCGCCACCCAGTTCCTGGAGACCGCCGGCGGCTGGCTGGTGGGCTGGAAGGCGACCAGCCCGAGCTGCGTGATCATCGACGACATCGAGGTGACCTGCACGGTGAGCGGCCGGTCCCTGTCGGTGGTACCGGGCGTGGACTTCGCGGTCCAGCAGACCGCCCACGGGACGGTGGAGAGGGTGACGCCGCCGTGAACCGCACGGCCGAACGCGGCTCGGTCTCCATCGAGGTGGCGGTGCTCGCGCCCGCGTTCATCGCGCTGATGGTGCTGGCCGGAATGGCCGGGCGTACCGCGCTCGCCGCGGAGGCGGTCGAGGCCGCCGCCCACGACGCCGCCCGGGCCGCCTCGATCTCCCGGGGGTCGAGCGCCGCGGAGGCCGCAGCGCGGGACGCCGCCCAGAAGCAGCTGGACTGGCACGGTCTGGCCTGTAGGGGCGAGCTGGATCCCGAGTTCAAAAGTTCGGTGGGCACGGTGACCGCCGGCGACTTCGACCACGCTTTCAACAGCGATGTCGGTCAGGACGCCACAGTGACGGTGGAGATCGTCTGCCTGGTGTCGTTCGACGACATCCTGCTCGGCATCCTGCCCGGGATGCCCGGCGAGAAGAAGGTCTCGGCGACGTTCACCTCGCCGTTGGACCGCTACCGGAGCCGACAATGACCCCCAGCAGGCCGCCACCTGACCACTCGCACTCGGGTGAGCACGGCCGGGTGAGCATCTTCCTCGCGGTGACGATGATCGGAGTGCTGGCCATCATCGGCCTCTCCTTCGACAGCGCCGGGCAGCTCCGCACCCTGCAACGCGCCCAGAACCTGGCCGCCGAGGCGGCGCGGGCCGGCGGCCAGGCCATCGACCGGGCCACCGCCATCGAGGGCGGACCGAAGCGGATCGACCAGGAAGAGGCGGTCAAGGCGGTCGACAACTACCTGGCCGTCGCCGGCACCGCCGGTCACACAGTGAGCTTCCCGCAGGTCGGCGGGGAAACCCGGATCCGGGTGACAGTCACCATCACCTACCACCGCTCGATGCTCGGACCGTTCGTCAGTGGCAAAACGGTCACCGTCACCGGCGAGGCGACCGCGAGTGCCATCACCACAGCACCATAGGAAGGAAGGCAGCCATGCCCGCATCGGGTGGGTCCGTCGTACGACGGACCGGACGGATCCTCACCGGCCTCGGCGCGCTGGCCGTGCTCCTGTTGCTGCTGGCCGGTGCGCCGATCGCGTTGCTGGCCTTCGCCGGAAACCCGCTGCCCGACCATCTCCCCACGATCAGCGAGGTGGGCACCGCCCTGACCAGCCGGGACGACGGGCAGCTCTTCCTGCGCGCACTTGCCATAGCCGGTTGGTTCGGCTGGGCCACCTTCGCCTTCTCCGTTCTCGTCGAGCTGGGTGCGCAGACCCTGCGTCGACCTGCGCCGAGGTTGCCCGGGATGGGCCGTCAGCAGAAGGCCGCCGCCGCGCTGGTCGGCTCGGTAGCGCTGATCCTCGTCGCCAGCCCGGCCGCTGCGAGCGCTGCCGCGTTCTACGGCCCTCCGGCGTACTCGGGCTCGGGCACGCCGACGGTGGCCACCCTGGCCGCGCCGACCCGCGCGGGCGCGACACCGGACACGGCAGCCCCGCTGGCCCGCAGCGGGCCACTCGGGTTGGCCGGGACGGAGGTGGCCGCACCGAGCGGATCGGCGGCGAACGGCGAGGCCGCGCCGGTGTACCGGGTCGCCCGGGGCGACTACCTCGGTGAGGTGGCCGAGCGTTATCTGGACGAGTTCGGTGACTACCGACAGCTCGCCAAGCTGAACAAGCTCGACGACCCGGATCGGATCCGCCCCGGCCAACTACTCCGGCTGCCGTCGGAGGCTGCCGACCAGGGGGCCCGCGAGCATGCGAGCGGCAGGCTGGTCGGCCGGCCCGCAGCGCCGAAGCCGCCCGCGCCCCGGCCGGCGCCCGAACCTGCCGCACCGGAGCGGGTGGACCCGGCACCACCCAGCGGTACGCAGTCAGCGGGCCAACCACCCGCGATGACTGTCGGCGCAGCCCGGGCCGGTGCGGACGACCGGGTTAACCGACCGCTCGCGGTCTCCGCTGTACTGGCCGTGGCGAGCATCGTCGGCGCCCAGATCGGCGCGGTCCTGGGTCTGCGTCGACGCCCGGCCACGGCCGGGGCGGCTCCCCGGTTGGCTACGTCCTCCCGTAAGCCCCGGGGCAGCACGTCGCGGAGCACGGGCAAGACGTCGCGGAGCACCGGCAGCACGGGCCGAGCCACAAGCGCCGCCGGGCGGACCACCGGCGGAGCGGCTGGAAGCGGTGCGGCCTGGGCCGCCAGCCGGGCAGCCGCAGCCATCGAGGCTCCGCCACCACCCGCCGGCAGCGGGATGGCTGCCCCCGGCAGCACGGCGTTCCCCGGCGGTGGAATGGCTCCAACCGGCGGCTCGCCGCCCTACGGCGGCACGGCACCTCACGGCGGCGGGGTCGATCCCACCGGCGCGCCGGGTTGGGGCGATGACGACGGTTGGGCTGGTGACGGCGCCGAGGGTGGGCTGTTCACCGGCGGGCACGGTCTGGATTCCGTAGCGGACGGGCCACCGGTAGGCCGCCATCGACGCAGCTGATCCGGACCGGTCCGGGAACGATCCGGGCCCGACCCGATCGGAACCCGGCGCGATCAGATGTCTCCGTCACCCGACGACCCTCGCAGCGGGCCCCGGGGCGAGGTGTTCGGAGAGCGAAAGCCGTCAGGGCAGGCGGGTCTGGAGCACACCGTTCTCGATCCGGGTGGGCAGGATCTGCTGGTCGTTGCCGGACGGCCCCTGCACGACCTCGCCGCCGTTGAGGCGGAACGCGCTGCCGTGCCACGGGCAGACCACACAGGCGTGACCGTCGATCTCCTGCACCTCGCCCTCGCCGAGGGGCCCGCTCTGGTGCGGGCAGCGCTCCAACATCACGGTCACCTCGTCACCGTGCCGGTAGAGGATCACCGAGATGTCGTCGTCCACCTCCCGGGTGATCAGGGTGCGCTGCGGCAGCGTCGCCATGTCGACGAGCGAGTGCCAGCCGTCGGTCATCCGGCGCAACTCGGAGATGCTCTGGTTGACCTGCGCCCCCTGCTTGTACGCGAGGTGACCCCCGATGTACGCCCCGAGGCTGACGGTGGAGAGGCCGAGGAAGCCGAGAGCTCGACCGACGCCGTGCCGGCCGGACATCCGGGCGGCCAACGAACCGGCGTACAGCGTCAGGCCGACGGTGTTGGCGGCGGCGTGCACCAGGCCGACGCGGCGCTGGTCCCGGGCGAGCGCCGCCCAGTCGTTCAGCCCGGCGATCGCCGCCGGCACGGCGCTGACGGTGCCCAGGCCGACCAGCATGGTGGCGGGTCGGCGTTGCCCGGGCATCAGGTCCAGGACCGCGGCGCTGATCCACGCGCCGACCGGCACCTGCACCATCGCCGGGTGTAGTGGGTGCCCGATGGTCACCCCGTGCAGCAGGTCCCGCAGCCGGCGCGGACGCAGCGTGCCGAGGACGACTCGCTGCAACCGGTCACCCGTCCGGTCCAGCCTGGATGCCTGCTCAACTTTCGTCAAAAGTGCTCGCACCCGTACCGACTTCCCGGCGAAGGGGGTCGCAAACCGGTCTCGGGCGACAAAACTGTCACTCAGCGCGATCTTGTCGTTGCGGCTCGGCGATCCAGGGGCGACCTCCGGCCGAAGCCGCAAGATCGACCGGGATTGTGGGTGCCGGGCGACGCGGGCATGCTGAGCCGATGGGTGTGCGGGTGGAGCGTTCCGGGCCGGTGACGACGGTCGTGCTGGATCGGGCGGCTGCTCGCAACGCCGTCGACGGGCCGACCGCTCGGGCGCTTGCCGACGCCTTCCGGGCGTTCGAGGCCGACCCGGACGCGTCGGTCGCCGTGCTCTGGGGCGCCGGCGGCTCGTTCTGCGCCGGGGCGGACCTGAAGGCGATCGGCACGCCGAGTGGCAACCGGGTGGAGCCGGAGGGAGACGGGCCGATGGGTCCGACCCGGATGGCGCTGAGCAAGCCGGTGATCGCGGCGATCTCCGGGTACGCGGTGGCCGGCGGGCTCGAGTTGGCGCTCTGGTGCGACCTGCGGGTCGCCGAGTCCGACGCGACGCTCGGGGTGTTCTGCCGCCGCTGGGGGGTGCCGCTGATCGACGGTGGCACCGTCCGGCTGCCCCGGCTGATCGGTGAGAGCCGGGCGATGGACCTGATCCTCACCGGCCGTCCGGTGTCGGCGGACGAGGCGTACACCATGGGGTTGGTCAATCGGGTGGTGCCACCCGGCCAGGCGCGGGCGGCGGCCGAGGAGTTGGCGGCGACGATCGCCTGGCACCCGCAGACCTGCCTGCGCAACGACCGGGCGGCGATGCTGGCCGGCGCGGGGCGAGGAGAGCCGGAGGCGCTGGCGACCGAGTTGGCGTACGGGATGGATTCGCTGGCCACTGACGCGGCGGCCGGTGCGGCCCGGTTCGCCGCGGGCGAGGGCCGACACGGCGCGACGCCGCCGGGAGGGTGGGACCTCCCGACGGCGTCGGCTACCGGCTAGCTCAGTTGCGGATGATGGTGAACGTCGAGGTGGGGTTCTGGATGTCCACCGCGTTGTTGCTCAACCGGAGGTTGTTGAAGGTGACCGACCCGACGGCCGGCCCCTGCCCCGCCTCCGGCATCGGGTTCGCCCAGATGGCGAAGCCGGACTTCGCGTCGTAGGCGTCCCCGCTCTTCCGGGCACCGCTGATCGAGACGTTCGTGAAGACCGTGTCGGTGATGGGGTTCTGCGGCTGCCCACCGACGTAGTTGGTCTGGAACATGATGCCGCTGTAGGTCGGATCGATGATGTCGACATCGCTGACCCGGATGCCCTGGAACACCTTCGAGGCGGAGAAGACCCAGATCGCCGGGAAGGTCTGCCCACCCCAGAAGTGCCCACCGGCCCGGACGATCGAGATGTTCTCGAACCGGGTCGGCGGGTTGGCGCCGAAGCCGTTCATCGGGTAGCCGAAGTCGAGTGAGCTGATGGTGATGCCGGAGTAGACAAGCGTGTCCGCGATGTAGATGTTGCGGAACGTGTTGCCGTAGCCGCCGTACACGGCGACACCGGCGGCCCGCCAGGTCAGGGTCGAGGTCAGGTTCTCGTAGATGTTGTCCTTCATGTCGGCGCCGCCCGCGTCGATGGCCGAGAACAGCGCGAAGCTGTCGTCGCCGGTGGCCCGGGCGTCGTTGTTGCTGACCAGGTTGTTGGTGCTCCCGTTGGTCATGTTGATGCCGTCGGCGAACATGTTCCGGATCCGGGAGTTCTTGATCGTCATGTAGTCGGTGTTCGCGCCCCAGTAGAGGCACACCATGTGCTCGTTCCAGATGTTGTCGATCACGATGTTCGACACGTTGGCGAAGTCGAACACCTTGCCCGGACCGTCGATCCGGGAGGTGTAGTTGCCGAAGTAGGCGAAGTTCTTGAACGAGGAGTTCGCCGCCGAGTTCTCAGCCCGGAAGCCGATGTCGGTGTTGTCCTGGCCCGACGGAGCGTTGAACCGGGTGTACCAGGGTCCGGCGCCGGTCACCTGGACGGCCTTGCCGTACACCTGGAACTTCGACGAGGTGGAGTAGTTACCAGCCGGCAGGTACACCCCGACCAGGTTGCCGGTGGTGTCCATCCGCACCCGGTCCAGGGCGTTCTGCACGTCCTGGTGGGTGAAGCCGGTCGGCGTGGTGTAGCGCGCCGGGTCCGGGTTGGCGATCGGCGCCACCTGCTCGGTGTTGATGAAGTCGATCGCGTACGTGGTGGTGTTGGCCGGGTCCTTCTGGAGGCGGATCTTGCTGCCGGCCGGGACTGTGGAGTTGAGCATGACGTTGGCTTCGTCGTAGATGTGCCGCGGTCCGCCCGCGCTCGGCGAGTTGCCCGGGCTGGCCTCGTTGCCATAGAGCCAGGCGTACCGGGACGTCAGGTCGATGGCCTTGTGGAAGGTGCCGTTGACGTAGACGTTCAGCGTCGAGTTGATCCCACCGCCGCCCGGTGCATCCGGGATGGAGAAGCGGGTGACCAGCGTGTTGGTGCTGGCCCGGGTGGTGAACTCGACGTAGCTGCCGCTCGAGTTGAGGGTCACCGCCCGACGGCCGGACGCCTCACCGGCCAGGTCGCCGATCTCCCGGTTCGGCCCGACGACTGCCGCGCCGCCGCCGACCACGCCGTCCTCGGCCTCGTACATGTCGTACGGCATGTTCGCGCCGCGCCCCACGAAGAGCGGGCGGTCACTCGTGTTGTTGGCCTGCTTGACCGGCAGCTCGTTGCCGTCCACGGCGAGCACCACCCGGACGGTGTACTTGCCGTTCGCGGCGGTCCAGGTGCCCAGGTTGATCGGGCCGACCGTCGCACCGGCGTTGATCACACCGGAGTACGAGCCGGTCAGGGTACGGACCACGGTGCCGGACTCGTTGAGCACGGTCAGGGTGATGCCGTGCGCACCGGAGGCGGAAGCCTGGTTGCCGGCGTTGCGGATGGACACGGAGAAGGTCACCGTGTTGCCCGCCGACGGGTTGCCCGGCGACCAGGCGACCGCCGAGGCGACGAGGTCGGAGCTGGCGACCGCGGCGACGACCAGCGGGCTGGGGTTGGTGTAGCTGTTGTTGGTGTCGTCCTGCTCGACGACGGTGTTCGACTCGTCGACCTTCGCGCTGAGCGGGTAGCTGCCCGAGTCGCGGGTGCCGATGCTGGCGCTGACGGTGGTCGACGCCCCGGCGGCGAGGCTGCCGACCGACGCGGTGCCGACCCGGGTGGAGCCCAGGTAAAAGTTGACGTTGGTCGCGCCGGAGGTCGCCGAGCCAGCGTTGCGCACCGTCGCGGAGAGCGTGATGGTGCTGGTCTCCACCGGTGCGGACGGGCTGAACGACATGCCGGTCACTGTCAGGTCCGGGTTCGGCGCCGGGGTGCCGAAGACCTGGAACTCGGCCACCTGCCCGGCCGGAGCGCCGGTGTTCGAGGCGATCGAGAGCCGGACGTCGGCCGCCGCGCCGGAGACCGGGATGGTCACCGTGTTGCCGCTGCCCGGGTTGAAGGCGTAGTTCGCCGCACCGACGAGGGTCGTGAAGCTCGACGAGCCCTGGTCCCGGCCGAGCACTGTGATGTTCTGCGTACGCGCGCCCCAGGCCGAGTCCGGGTTCAGCTTGATCACGACCTGGCTGAGGCTGGCGTTAGCGCCGAGCTGCACGGTCAACGTGCTCGGGTTGCCGTTGCCCTCCCAGTAGGTGGCCACGTTGTTGTCGTTGGCGTTGGTGGCCACGAACGTGTGCACGAAGCCGGAGGCGGTGATCGGTTTGCCGATCGCCAGGTTGCTCCCGGTCGGCGGGTTGCCGGTGCCGGTGCGCGTCACGGTGTTGCTGTTCGCCGACTGGTTGCCGGCCGCGTCCTTGGCCCGGACGTAGTACGACACCGTGGCGCTGTCCGCCTGGCTGTCGGTGTACGTGAGCGTCGAACCATTGACGCTGCCGCGCAGCGCGCCGTTGGCGTAGACGTCGTAGCCGGTCACGCCGACGTTGTCGCTCGACGCCGACCAGGTGAGTCGGATCTGCCCGCTGGCCGGCTGGGTGTACGCCAGGTTGCCGGGGGCACTCGGGGCCTGGGTGTCGGTGCTGCCGGTGGCGCCGTACACCTCGACCTCGGAGAACTGCGCGGCCGGCCAGCCGGTGTTGCCGGTGACCTGCACCCGCACGTAGCGGGTGCTGGCGGCGGTGAAGCTGACGGTCGCGGTGTTGCCGCTGCTCGGGTTGAAGGTGTAGCCGGCGGACGCCTTCAGGGTGGTGAAGGACGAGCCGTTCGTCGAACCCAACACCGACAACGTCTGCGTACGGGTCTGCCAGTCCGACGCGGGTGGCAGCTTGAGCACCACACGGTCCACGCTGACAGTGGCGCCCAGGTCAGCCTGGATCCACTGCGGGAACGCGTTGTTGGCGCTCTCCCAGTAGGTCGACGCGTTGCCGTCGTTGGCGTTGCCCGCCACGTAGTTCTGGTTGTAGCTGCTGGCGGTCATGGTGGCGGAGAGCCCGGCGAGCATGGCCACCCGCGCGGCGGCCGCCGACGCGTCGACTGCCGGTGCCGCGCTCGCCGCGGGGATGGCGACCGGGGCGGTGGCGAGGAGCATCCCGGCGAGCACGCCGGCCAGTAGCCGCCGGTGTCCGGTGCGGGGGACGGGATTGGGCGCGCCGGGTGGCGGCGTGCCTCGTCTGGTGCCGTTGCTGGACATGGGGTCGCTACACCTCTTTCGGGGGTGGGTGTGGGGTGCGTTGCCCGGTGACGGGTGCAGGGGTACGCCCGTCGTTCCGCGACAGGTGGGGGACGGTGCGGTTGGGGCGGGCTGGACGGCCGACGCCGCGTTGCGTCGAACCGCCCCGGACCGGTGGCCCCGCCCCGGTCGGACGGGGCCACCGGCTCTAGCTGGAATAGACCTCGAACTCGCTGAGCTGACCTGCCGGCCAGCCGCTGTTGCCGGTGACGGTCAGTCGCAGGTACCGCTGGTTGGTCGCCGTGAAGGTCACGGTGGCCGTGTTGCCGCTGGCCGGGTTGAAGGTGTAGCCCGCGGACGCCTTCACAGTGGTGAACGTCGAGCCGTTTGTGGAGCCGAGCACCGACAGCGTCTGCGTACGGGTCTGCCAGGCCGACGACGGGGGAAGTTTCAGCACGACCCGGGACACCGACCGTTCGGCGCCCAGGTCCACCGTCAGCGACTGCGGGAACGCGTTGTTGGCGCTCTCCCAGTAGGTGTTCGCGTTGCCGTCCACAGTGTTGGCGGCGACGTACACGTCGGAGTGGCTGGTCTCGGTGACCGATCGCCCGGCCGCGAGGTTGCCGCTGGGTGGCGGGGTGGTCGTGGGTGGCGGGGTGGTCGGGGGCGGGGTGGTGGTCGGCGGTGGTGTGGTGGTCGTGCCGCCGTACACCTCGACCTCGGAGAGTTGCGCGGCCGGCCAGCCGGTGTTGCCGGTGACGGTGACCCGGAGGTAGCGGCGGTCACCGGAGGGCAGCCCGATCGACACGGCGTTGCCCGAGCCGGGGGCGAAGACCCGACCGGCGGACGACGCCAGCGTGGAGTACGACGACCCATCGGTGGACCCGAGCACCGAGAGCGTCTGGGTGCGTTGCTCCCAACCGCTGGGCAGCTTGAGCACCACCCGGTCGACGGACCGGGACGCGCCCAGGTCGATGGTGACCGACTGCGGGAATGCGTTGTTGGCGCTCTCCCAGTAGCTGGCCGCGTTGCCGTCCACCACGTTGCCCGCCACGTAGTTCTGGTTGGTGCTGGTAGCGGTCGTCGACCGGCCCAGCGCCAGGTTCCCGCCGGTCGGGGGCGGCGTGGTCGGGGGCGGCGTGGTCGGCGGCGGGGTGGTGGTCGGTGGCGGCGAGGTGGGTCCGCCACCCCACTGCGGGTTCGGCCACGGGCCGCAGTACGGGGTCGGGGTGTACCAGCCGGAGTTGCCGGAGCCCTGGGTGATCTGGAAGCCACCGCCCACGCAGTTGTGCATCGGGTTGCTCTGCGCGATGTTGGTGGCCCGCACGTTGGTGAAGGACACCTGGCTGGGTGCCTGCACCTGGAGCGCGTACGTGCCGGCGCCGTCGATCCGCACGTTGGAGAGGTTGATCCCGCTGGTCTGGCCCTCGATCCAGTGCAGCGCCGCGTACGAGCTGTCCAGGATGTCGGTGTCGGTGATGTTGATGGTGGCCTGCTGGAACGACTCGTTGAGGGCGGAGAACCAGATCGCCCCGACACCGAAGTTCCAGTTGTAGTCCGAGTTGCCGTTGCGGATCAACGTGTTGCGGGCGATCGTCCAGGTGCCCCGGACCGCGGTGTCGCCCTGCACACCCGGATAGCGGTTCGCGACGTGGATGCCGCCGCCGTTGGTCAGCGAGTCGGCCGTCACGTTGTCGGTGATCTTGATGTCCCGACCGCCGTAGCTGACCAGGTGGTTCGCCAGCAGCGTCACGCCGATGGTGTTGTGGGTGAAGGAGTTGTTGACGTTCGGCACGCTCTGCGCCCACATCGCCAACGCGTCGTCGCCCGTGTTGCGGACGAACGTGTTGGTGACCGTCGAGTTGGTCACGCCGGTGTGGAAGTTCACCCCGTCCGCGGTCTGGTCCAGGATCCGGCTGTTGCGGATGGTGAAGTTGTCCATCGGGCCGTCCATCCACGCCCCGACCTTGGTGTTCTCCAGCCACAGGTTGTCGACCACCGAGTTGGTCATCGCCCCGCCCAGCGCGTTCACCTGGTCGTCGTCGACCCGCTCGCGGATGTCGCCGATGATGGCGAAGTCCCGCAGCGTGACGTTGCGGCTGGGCCCGTTCGCCTCGTGCGCGCGGACCGGCCCGGTGTAGCCGCCACCGGGGACGTACTTGCCGTAGATGCCGACGGACCGGTTCCGCTCGGTGGGGTGTCGGCCGCCGAGCACCGAATACCAGGGACCGGCGCCACGCAGTGTCACCCCGTCGACCACCACGTGGTCCCAGAGGGTGAACGTGCCGGTCGGGATCCACACCGCCCGGCCCTGGGCCTTACCGGCGTCGACAGCTGCCTGGAACTTCGCCGTCGAGTCGGTCGCGCCGCTCGGGTCCGCGCCGAAGTCGGTGACCACGTCGATGACACCGGAGGGCTTGGCGATCGGCGCGACCAGCTCGAAGTCGGCCAGGTCGATGGTGAAGGTGGGCGACTGGGCGGTCGAGGAGACCTGGAGCCGGATCTTCGTGCCGGCCGGCTGGGTGCTGCCGAACAGCGCCCGGGTCTCGTCGTAGAAGTGGTGCGGGTTGGTGTCGCCCGGGTTGTTGTTGAACGGGTAGCCGCCGTAGTACCAGCCGTACTTCGACGTGACCGGGACCGACTTCAGCAGGTTGCCGTTGGCCCGCAGGTCGATGGTGGCGTCCCGGCCGGTGCCGGCCGGGTTGTCCGGCAGGCTGTACCGGAAGGTGACAGCGTTCGCCGGGGCGGTGAGGGTGAACTCGACGTACTCGCCGACGGCGTCGAGGGTGACCGCCTCACGACCGGACGCCTCGGACGGCAGCGTGCCGTAGCGCCGGTCCGGGCCGATCTTCGTGCCGTTGTGGGCGACCTTCTCCGCCTCGTGCTCGACGAACGGCACTGTGGCGCCCCGGTTGGGGATGTCGAAGGGGGACAGCCCGGCCGCCGAGGCAGGGGTTGCGGTGCCGGTGACCGCGAGAGCAGTCAACGAGGTGGCGGCGAGCAGGGCGGCGGCAATGGCGGCCAACCCTGCCCGGGTCGGGTGTCGAAGGTGGTGCGGCGTGCCGGTGGTGTGGTTGGCCATGAGCTGCGCTCTCCCTTTCGTCAGGCAGGCCAGATCCCCCCGTGTCGGTGCGGCGCGTCCCCCTCGTTCCTCCTTCCGTTCGGGTGGCGTGGTGCCGGCGGCCGGGACGGGTCGCCGGCACCACGGGGAGCAGGATCAGGTCAGGTCAGCCGCCGTGGCGGTACGCAGCCAGACCGCGGTGTCGGACGGCAGCAACCCGTCGTCGAGCGGCCCGCTGGCCAGCAACAACTCCCCCTGAGCTGGCATCGGCACCGGCGCGGTGGACAGGTTGACGACGCAGACGAAGCCGCCACCACGGCTGAACGCCAGCACCCCGTCCGGGGCGGGCAACCAGGTCAGCTCCCCGTCGCCGAGCGCCGGGTCGGCCCGCCGGGCCTGGATCGCGGCCCGGTACAGCTCCAGCATCGAAGCCGAGTCGCCGGTCTGCGCGCTGGCCGTCCGGTCCTTCCAGTCGGCCGGCTGGGGCAGCCAGGGCGCCGCGGCACCGGCCGGGCTGAACTCGAACGGCGGCTCGTCGCCAGCCCACGGCAGGGGTACGCGACAACCGTCCCGGCCCGGGTCGACTCGACCGGACCGTTCCCACATCGGGTCCTGACGCAGCGCGTACGGGATGTCCTCGACCTCGTAGAGGCCCAGCTCCTCGCCCTGGTAGACGTAGGCGGCACCGGGCAGCGACAGCGAGAGCAGCGCGGCGGCCCGGGCCCGGCGGGTGCCCAGCTCCAGGTCGGTGGGGATGCCCTCGCGCTTGGCCGCGAAGCTGAACCTGGTGTCGGCCCGACCGTAGCGGGTGACGTGGCGGGTGACGTCGTGGTTGGAGAGGACCCAGGTGGCCGGCGCGTTGACCGGCGCGTGCGCGCTCAGCGTCCCGTCGATGCTCTCCCGCAGGGCGGAGGCGTCCCAGGCGCAGCCCAGGAAGTCGAAGTTGAACGCGGCGTGCAGCTCGTCCGGGCGCAGGTAGTTGGCGAACCGCTGCCGGTCCGGCAGCCACACCTCACCGATAAGCGCGCGGTCGTCGTACTCGTCGGCGACCCGACGCCAGCCCCGGTAGATGTCGTGCACGCCGTCGAGGTCGTGGAACGGGTGCGGCTGGTCCGGGTGGACCTCGGGCAGCGTCCCGTCCTTGACCAGCAACCCGGCCGAGTCGATCCGGATGCCGTCCACACCCCGGTCGAACCAGAACCGCAGGATGTCCTCGAACTCCGCCCGCACCCGGGGGTGGTCCCAGTTGAAGTCCGGCTGCTGCGGGGCGAAGAGGTGCAGGTACCAGTCGCCGGGGGTGCCGTCCGGGTTGGTGGTGCGGGTCCAGGTCTCGCCGCCGAACTCGCCCACCCAGTCGGTGGGCCGCTGGTCACCGTTGGGGCCCCGGCCGGGCCGGAACCAGAACAGGTCCCGCTCGGGCGCGTCGGGCCCGCCGGCGAGTGCCGCCTGGAACCAGGGGTGCGCGTCGGAGCAGTGGTTCGGCACCACGTCGACGATGGTCCGGATGCCCACCGCGTGCGCCTCGGCGATCAACGCCTCCACCTCGACGAGGGAGCCGAAGACCGGGTCGATGTCGCGGTAGTCGGACACGTCGTAGCCGGCGTCCGCCATCGGCGAGGGGTACCACGGGCTGAACCAGATGGCGTCGACGCCGAGCGCGGACAGGTGATCCAGCCGGGACCGGATGCCGGCGATGTCGCCGATGCCGTCGCCGTTGCCGTCGGCGAAGCTCCGGGGATACACCTGGTAGATCACCGCTCCACGCCACCACGGACTGCTGTCTGCTGTGGACACGAGCACCTGCTTTCTGGGTCAGTACGTCGGCGGGTTCGCCGGACCTGTATGTGTGTCGGACGAACGGTCGTTGTTCGCCGCGCGGGGTGTTGCGGTCGTGGCTATCCCTTGATGCTGCCCGTGGTCAGACCGGACATGATGTTCCGTTGGAAGATCAGGAAGATGATGACTGTCGGGATCGCCGCGATGACCGAGGCGGCGATCACCACGTTCATCGGCGTGCCGCCGGCGAAGGCGTAGATGCCGACGCTCACCGTCCGGGTCTCCGGCGACGGCATGACCAGCTTGGGCCAGAGGAAGTCCTTCCACACCGCCGTCACGGCGAAGATCGAGACGACGCCGAGGATGGGGCGCGACAACGGCAGGATGATCGACCACAGCGTGCGCAGCGACGACGCCCCGTCCATCAGGGCGGCGGCCATCAACTCCTCCGGAATCGAGTCGAAGAACCGCTTCAACAGGAAGATGTTGAAGGCGTTGGCGACCAGGGGCAGCCAGATGGCGAACGGTGAGTCGAGCAGGTTGATGTGCAGGATCGGCAGGTCGATCACCGTCACGTACTGCGGAACGATGAGCACCATCGCCGGGATCATCAGCGTTCCCAGCATCAGGGCGAGAATCACGTTGCCGAAGACCGGTCGAAGTTTCGACAGCGAGTACGCGGCGGCGGTGTCGAGGACGAGTTGGAACAGCACCGCGCCGGCCGCGTAGTAGAACGTGTTGAACAGCAGCTTGGCGAGGTCCAGGTTGTTCCACGCGTCGATGTAGTTCTGCGGCTGCGGGTCCTTCGGGAACAGCGAGGGCGGGCTCTGCGCGATCTCCTGACCGGACTTCAGCGCGCCGGTGACCATCCAGTAGAGCGGCCCGAGGAAGACGAGGGTGAAGCCCACGACGACGACGGTGAGCAGGGTCCAGTAGATGAACCGGCCGCGCCCACGGCGGAGTTGCGCGTGAGAGATGAGGGTCCGGGTGCCGGAGTCCTGTGCCATGTCTCGCCCGTCCTAGTCCTGTTTCGCGCTCAGCCGCAGGTAGGCGGCGGAGAAGCCGGCCAGCACCACGAGCATGAGCACGCCGAGCGCCGCGGCGCCGTTGAGATCGTTCTGGAAGAAGCCGTGCTGGTAGATGAGGTACGCCACCGACGTCGCGGAGTCCTCCGCGCCCGCGCCGTTGGCGAGGATTAGCGGCTCGATGAAGAGCTGCATGGTGGCGACGATCTGGATCATCGCCAGCAGCGCGAGGATCAACCGGGTCTGCGGGATCGTCACGTGGCGGATGCGCTTCCAGATGCCGGCGCCGTCGAGCTCGGCGGCCTCGTAGAGCTCACCGGGGATGTTCTGCAACGACGCCAGGTAGATCAGCACCGCGCCGCCCATGTTCATCCAGGTCGACGCGAGCACCATGGCCGGCATCGTCATCTCGGGTGACTGCATCCACTGCGAGGTGGGCAGGTGCAGCGCCTTCAGGATCGCGTTGAAGAGACCCGCCTCGCTGGGGTCGTAGGCGTAGAACTTGAAGAGGTACAGCGCCGAGGCCGGCGGCAGCATCACCGGCAGGTAGACCAGGATCCGCAGGTATCCCTTGGCGTGCCGGAACTCGTTGAGCAGGACCGCCACGAAGAACGGCACCGCGTACCCGAAGACGAGCGCGAGCAGCGTGAAGTAGAGCGTGTTCTGCCAGGCCGGCCAGAAGCTCGGGTCGGCGAGGATGCGGGAGTAGTTGTCCCAGCCCACCCACGTGGTCTCGCCGCGCCGGGTGCGCTGGAAGCTCATGACGATGCCGCGGACCATCGGGTACCAGGAGAAGACGACGAAGCAGAGCACCGCCCCGATCAGGAACGCGTGACCGGTGAGGTTGTCCCGTACCTTGCGGCCGAGGCTCGTGCGCTGCGGCCTCGCCGAGTACGGCGACGGCGGGCGGCCCGGTTTCCTGGGGGTCTCCGGGACGGTGGTGATCGCCAAGGCAACTCCTGGGTGAGTCGGTGACGTCGAGATGCGCTGCGGGTGTGGTGTGTGGGGGCCGGGTCGGCGTCCCGGCCCCCACACGCTCGGTCAGCTCTCCGCGGCGAGGAGCTGGTTGACCTTCTCCTCGGCGGTCTTGAGCAGTGCGTCGATGTTCGAGTTCGGGTTGGTCAGCACACCGGACATCGCGGCGTCGAGCACCGCGTAGACCGCCTGGGCGTTGCGCGGCTCACCCTTGATCGGGACCGGGGTCGCCTCGAAGAGCGCGAAGTTCGCCGTGTCGACGTTCGCGTTCGCCTTACGCAGCTCCAGCTCCTGCTTCTGCGCGTCACTCCCGTTGGCGAAGAGCAGCGGCTGGGGCAGACCCACCGGGTAGTTCTGCGGCTTGGCCCGGACGTAGTCGAACTGGCCCTTGCCCGGGGTGAGCTTCTGGTACGCAATCCACTTCAGACCGGCCTTGACCTGCTCGGGAGTGAGGTCCTTCTTGAAGAAGTAGCCCTCGCCACCGCCGAGCGTCCCCTTCGCCGCGCCGTCCTGGCCGGGCAGCGGAGCCATCGCCCAGTCCTGGAACTTGCCCTGGAACTGGCTGACGATGGCCTGGGTGGCGTCCGGCGCTCCGATGAACATGCCGACCTTGCCAGCGCCGGCGTTCGTCAGCAGGTCGCCCCACTGGAGCAGCTGACGGGCGCCCATGCTGTTGTCGCCGTACCGCATGTCCTTGAGGTTCTGCAGAACCTGCTTGCCCATGGGGTTGTTGAAGTCGGCCTTCTTGCCGTCCTCGCTGAGCACCCGGCCGCCCTGCGAGTAGAGCAGGGAGGTGAAGTGCCAGCCGCCGGTGTTGCCGGCGCTGTACTCGGAGTAGCCGGCGATGCCGTTGCCGAGCGCGGAGATCTTCTTGGCGGCGGCCCGGACGTCGGCCCAGGTCTTGGGCGGGTTGTTCACGTCCAGCCCGGCCTGCTGGAACAGGACCTTGTTGTAGACCAGGCCCATCGAGTAGTTCTTCACCGGAACGGCGTAGAGCTTGCCGCCGTCGGTGAAGACCTCCTTGAGCGCCGGGTCGACGCTGTCCCAGGTCGGGATCGCGTCCTTGTTGACGTGCTGGCTGATGTCCATCGCCTGACCGGAGTCGAGCACCTGCTGGAGATCGGTCATGTACCCGTAGAACACGTCGGTCACGGTGCCGCCGGCCAGCCGGGCGGTGAAGTCCGGCGGGTTGTTGCACTGCTCGCCGACGCTGACGCTCTTGATGACGATGTCCGGGTTCTGCTTCTGGAACTCGGCGACATCGTCGTTCCAGTTCTTCAGCAGCTCTTTCTGGGCACCGACCGGCTGGCAGTCGACAGTGATGGTGACCTTGCCGCCGGCGGTCGCGCCCTTGTCGTCACTCTTCGTGGAGCACGCCGTGAGGCTGAGCCCCAGGCCGGCCACGAGCGCGACCGCCGCAGCCTTTCGGTATTGCGGTACGGACATCTGTCCATCCCTTCGGGAACGGGTGTCTCCAATGACCTTCGCTGATCTGCGGTGATGCGACCTGACGCCCAGTAGCTGCGCCGGAGCCAGGTGTGAGTGGAGTCACTGTAGCGAGGCCGACTCATTTCAGCAAGGTGTCGACCCTGAGACGAAAGGACACGACGTGATGACGACAGATATCGGCAAGAGGCTGAAAGCAGCCGGGAATATCGCCCTTTGCTCCTTTATGACGGGTCATTCAATCGATTCGATGAAGTTCACTGTGAGCAACACGAAAACGGCCGCCGACCGCGTGGGCGGTCGACGGCCGGAAGGCTCGTTTGGTGCGGTCCCTAGCGACCAGGGGCGGGAGCGGTCGAGCCGCGTACCACCAACTCAGGCTCGAACAGCAGCTCGTCCTGGAGCACACCGGCACCTTCGATCTGGGTGACCAGCAGGTCGACGGCAGCCTGCCCCATCGTCTCGATCGGCTGCCGGACCGTGGTCAACGGCGGGTCGGTGCAGGTCATGAACGCGGAGTCGTCGAAGCCCACCACCGAAATGTCGGTCGGCACCGAGCGACCCAGCCGCCGGGCCGCACGGATCGTGCCCAACGCCAGTACGTCGCTGGCACAGATGATGCCGGTGACGCCACGCTCGACCAGTTTCGTCGCGGCGACCCGCGCCCCCTCCATCGAGAAGCTGGAACGTTCGACGCACTCGGCGTCGCCCTCGCCCCAGCCGGCGGCCCGGGTCATCGCGTCCAGTTTGCGGCGTGACGGCACGTGCCCCTCCGGACCGAGCACCATCCCGATGCGCTCGTGCCCCAGCGAGCGCAGGTGCCCGTAGGCCTGCTCCACCGCCACCGCGTCGTCAGTCGAGACCCGGGGGAAACCCAGCTCGTCCACACCCGCGTTGACGAGCACGACCGGAAGACCCCGATCGGTCAGCCGACGGTAGTGGTCGTGCCGGGCGTCCGCGAGCGCGTACGAACCACCGGCGAAGATCACCCCGGAGACCTGGTGGTCGAGGAGCATCTCCACGTAGTCCATTTCGGAGACACCACCGATGGTCCGTGCGCAGAGAGCCGGGGTGTAGCCGCGCTGGGCGAGCGTCCCGGTGACGACCTCGGCCAACGCCGGGAAGATCGGGTTCTGCAACTCGGGCAGCACCAGCCCGACCAGCCGGGCGCGTTCGCCACGTAGCTTGGTAGGTCGCTCGTAGCCGAGCACGTCAAGCGCGGTCAGCACCGCGGTCCGGGTCGCCTCCGAGACTCCGTCACGGCCGTTGAGCACCCGGCTGACGGTGGCCTCGCTGACGCCCGCCTTCTTGGCAACTTCAGTCAACCGCTTGGTCACGGACGCAATCGTACGTCGTCACGATGAAAGAAATGAACAGCAAAATGCCCTGCGCTTGCTGTCCAGCTGTCGCACTCTTCCCATCGGCCACCATTCGGGCGGCCAGGTCGAACCGTCCCGACACTCCGCGCGGCGCCCGACACCAGCTCGGGTCATTCTCCGGCGGTCGCGCGCACCGCCACGAGCGGTATGACTCTGAGGCATAAATACGCCTCAGAGTCATAGTGCTTGCGCGACGTGTCCCGGCTGACGCCGAATGCTCGCTGCCTGCCAAGATCCGCGCAACAACAGGGATATTGGTGTCTCCCGCACGTCGGAGGCAGCAACATCCGGGAAGTTGCGCGGATCTTGGGCCGGGGCGCGGAGCGCGGGGCGCGGGGTGGTCGTCAGGACAGGTCGCGCAGCGCGTCCCCGATGGCCCGGTGGAACGTCGGGTACGCGTAGATCATGTGCCGGAGCTGGCTCAGCGGAACCGCCGCGTGCACCGCCACCACCAGCGCGGACAGCACCTCGCCGCCGGCCGGGCCGACCGAGGTCGCGCCGATCAGCACGCCCTGGTCGGCATCCGCGACGACCTTGATGAAACCCTCGTCGCCGACCTGGTGGATCCAGCCCCGGGTCGAGCTGCTCAGCTTGGTGAAACCGACCTGCACGTTGATGCCGCGATCGCGGGCCTGCCGTTCGGTGAGCCCGACAGCGCCGACCTCGGGGTCGGTGAAGGTCACCCGGGGCAGTGCGCGGTAGTCGGCGCGGGGGATGGTGCCGGCCGACCCGCTCGAACCGCTGGCGGCCAGCGAGCTGGACGCGCCCATCGCGCCGCCGACCACGCTCGACGTGCCGCTGGCGTCCGCCCCGGCCTGTGCCTGTCGGGCGCGGGCCAGGATGTCGGCGATGACGATTCCCGCCTGGTACATGGCGATGTGCGTGAAGGCGCCCTCGCCGGTCAGATCACCGACCGCCCAGACGTGGTCGGTGACGTGCAACCGGTCGTCGACCGGTAGGTAGCGCTGACTCGCGTCCAGGCCGATCGTGTCCAACCCCAGCTCGGTCAGGTGCGCCTTCCGCCCGGTCACCACCAGCAGTCGGTCGGCGGTGTACGCCGCCCCGCCGCTGCCCCGCAGTGTGAACCCTGTGCCGTCGTGTTCGACCCGTTCGGCGCGTACCCCGGTGTGGATCTCCACGCCGTCGGCGCGCAGCGCGGCGGCGGCGACCTCGGACGCCTCCGGTTCCTCGACGGCCAGCACCCGGTCGAGCGCCTCCACCACCGTCACCCGGACCCCGAAGCGGGCGAAGACCTGCGCCAGTTCCAGGCCGATCGCGCCGCCGCCGAGCACCAGCAACGACTCCGGCAGTTCCTCGACCTCGATCGCCTGATGGTTGGTCCAGTACGGCGTGTCGGCCAGGCCGTCGATCGGCGGCACCGACGGACGGGTGCCGGTGCCCAGCACCACCCCGTGCCGGGCCTCGAAGACCTGGTCACCGACCCGGACCCGGCGGGGGCCGTCGAGACGGCCACTGCCCCGAACGAGCCGGCCGCCCTTGCCGATGAACCGTTCGGCAGCGACAGTGTCGTCCCAGGTGTCGGTGGCTTCCTCGCGGATCCGCTTCGCCACCGGCGCCCAGTCGGGCTGGACCTGCGCTGTCCCGGCGAGCCCGTCGACACGGCGAGCCTCGGCGAGAGCGTTGGCCGCCCTGATCATCATCTTGCTCGGGATGCAGCCCCAGTACGGGCACTCCCCGCCGACCAGGTCCCGTTCGACGCCGACGACGCTCAGGCCGGCTTCGGCGAGCCGTTCGGCCACCTCCTCGCCGCCAACCCCGAGCCCCACCACGACCACATCCACCAGCTCCGGATCTGCCACCGGGACAGCATCCCCCAGCGACACCGCCCGAACCACCGGGGTCGGAGAAAAGTCGGCGCGCTCACCGGTCCGGGCCGCCTACCGTGTCGGGATGCACGCACGCTTCGCCCCGGTCCGGGACTGCTTCCACGACCTGCTCAGCTCCGGCCGGGAGACCGGCGCCGGCCTGGTCATCTGGTACGACGGGCAGCCCGTCGTCGACCTGGTCGGGGGCCACCGGACGGGTGCCGAGCGGTGGCGACCGGACACGCTCGCCAACGTCTACTCGGTGGGCAAGCCGGTGGCCGCACTCTGCCTGCTGATGCTCGTCGACCGGGGGCAGGTCGACCTCGACGCGCCGGTCGACAGGCACTGGCCGGAGTTCCGCACGCCGGCCACCGTGCGTCAGGTCTTGTCGCACACCGCCGGGCTCCCGGCCTTCCCGGTGCCCCGGCCGGCCACCGCGGTCGCCGACTGGGCGCTGCTCACCAACGACCTGGCCGCGGCCGACCCCGAGTGGGCACCGGGCTCGGTGGCCGCGGAGCACGCCTGGACGTACGGGCACCTGGTGGGCGAGCTGGTCCGGCGGGTCGACGGGCGATCGGTGGGCCGGTTCCTGGCCGAGGAGATCGCCGACCGGTGGCAGCTCGACCTCGGTTTCGGGCTGGCCGACGCGGACCAACGCCGTTGCGCGCAGATGCGCTACGGCGACCCGCAGTGGCCGACTCGGAAGCTCGGCGAGCCGGGGTCACTGCGGGCGCGCGCGTTGGGCAACCCGTCCGGCGGGCTGGACCTGGCCGTGTTGAACAGCCCGCTCTGGCGGGCTGCCGAGATGCCCGCGGTCAACCTGCACGCCACCGCGTCCGGCCTGGCCCGGCTCTACGGCGGTCTGCTCGCCGGTGGCGCCCTGGACGGGGTCCGGTTGTTCAGCCCGGAGCTGGTGGCGGAGGCGACCCGGGTCCAGTACGACGGGCCGGACCTGCTGCTGGACCGCCAGGTCCGGTGGACGCTCGGCATGCAGTGGGAGCCGGACGGTAGTTGGGGCATGGGCGGTATCGGCGGCAGCAGCGCGTGGGCCGACCCGGAGCGCGGCTACGCCTTCGCGTACGCCACGGCGCACCTGGCCGAGCACGACCGGGTGGACGAGCTGGTCGAGGTGCTGCACTCCTGCCTCTGACGCGGGTCAGCGCAGCCAGACGGGGTCGGTGCCGGGCACCGAGAGCGGCGGCGGATAGTCGAGCGTCCGGCGGAGCGCCTCGGGCAGTCGCCACGGTTGGTGGATGGCCTTGCCCTGCACCTCCGCCAGCTCCGGCACCCACCGGCGTACGTAGTCGCCGTCCGGGTCGTACCGCTCGGCCTGCCGGACCGGGTTGAACCCCCGGTACGGCTTGGTGTCGTTGCCGGTGCCGGCGACCCACTGCCAGTTGCCGGAGTTGTTGGCCACGTCCCCGTCGAGCAGCCAGCGGAAGAAGACCGCCACCCCGGGTCGCCAGTCCTGCCCGAGGTGCTTGGTCAGGTAGCCGGCGGTGATCAGGCGGGCCCGGTTGTGCATCCAGCCCTGCGTACGCATCTGCCGCATCCCGGCATCGACGATGGGCATCCCGGTCCGCCCCTCGGTCCAGGCCGCCAACGCGTCGTCGTCGTAGCGCCACTGCTCGGTGGCGCCCCGCCGGTACGCCGAGGTGGAGATGTCCGGGAACGCGGCGGTGACCTGGTAGTAGAAGTCCCGCCAGCAGAGCTGCCGGACGAACGGCCCGGACCGGTCGCCGGCGCGGTTGGCCACCGCCAGTGGGGACACGCAACCGAACCGCAGGTACGGGCTGAGCCGGGACGTGTCGTCGCCAGCCATGTCGTCGTGCTGGTCGTCGTACCGGTGCAGGTCGGGCAGCCAGTCGGTGAGCCGCTGGCGGGCAGCCCGTTCGCCGCCGACCGCGGCGTCCGGCGAGTCTCCCGGCGGCGGCTTCGGTAGACCGCCCACCCGCACACCGCCGGGCAGCGCCACCCGGTCCGGTGCGGCCAACTCCTCGCGCCACTGCCGGGCGGCCCAGGACCTGTGGTACGGGCTGAACACCCGGTAGTGGTCGCCCCCGCCACCGGGCTGGAGGGCACCCGGCTCGACCACTGTCAGCCCGGGAAACAGTCGCAGGTGCAGCCGATGCTGGTCGCACTCGGCGCGTAACCGCCGCTCCCGACGGCGCGCGTAGTGGCTGACGTCGGCGGAGAGCGCGACGGCGGTGGCACCCACCTCGCCGGCCAGCCGGATCGTCTCGGCCACCGGGTCACCGTGCCGTACCACCAGGTCGCCGCCGCGCTCGCGCAGTTCGACGCGCAGCTCGGCGAGCGCCTGGTGCAGGAACCGGGTGCGGTTGGCCGACAGGTCGGCCAGGGTGGGGTCGAGGACGTACAGCGGCACCACCTGGTCGAAGGCCGCGCAGGTGGTGGCCAGCGCCGGGTGGTCGTGCACCCGCAGGTCGCGGGTGAGGAGCACGATCGCGGTGCTCGCGGTCACCGGGTCTCCGGTTGGACCGTCGGCCCGGGGATGGTGACCGGCGTACCGGTCGAGGTGAGCAGGGCACGGGCGGCGACCGCCATCCGCCGCCGCTGCGGCACCAGGGCCCGGCGGGCGAAGACGTCGTAGCCCTGCGCGGCCACCTCGTCGAGGATCCCGCCGTACAGGGCGTACGCGGTGCGCATGCAGGCCTGTGAGGCGGGCGCCAGCATGGTGATGCCCGGAGCGGCGGCGGCGTAGTGCGCCTGGGCGCGGGTCACCTCGTACTCGATCAGCTCCCGGGTCCGCTGCGTGCCGCGGCCCCGGGAGCTGGCCTCGGCCAGCTCCTCGCGGGTCACACCGAACTTCGCCAGGTCCTCGTCCGGCAGGTAGGTGCGGCCCCGGTCGAGGTCCTCGGCGACGTCCCGGATGAAGTTGGTGAGCTGGAAGGCGAAGCCGAGCTGCCGCGCCGGCTCCCGCGCCGCCACCGGGTCGGAGCTGCCCAGGATCGGCAGCATCATCGTGCCGATCACCGCCGCCGAACCCTCCATGTAGTCGAGCAGGTGGTCGTACGTCGGGTACGCGGTGACTGTCAGGTCCATCGCCATGCTCTTCAGAAACGACGCAAAGTCGTCCCGGTCGAGATCGAAGACGGCGATCGTGTGCAGGACGGCCGGCAGCAACGGGTCGTCGACGGGGGCACCGTGCAGGCCGGACATGAAACGGCTGGCCCAGTCGTCCAGGAGGGCAGCCCGCTCGCCCTGGGGAAGGTCCTCGGTGCGGTCCACGATCTCGTCCGCGTACCGGGTGAACCCGTAGAGGGCATGCACATGTCGTCGTTTCCAAGCGGGGAGCAGTCGGGTGGCGAGATAGTAGGTGCGGCCGTGGCGTTTGTGCAGCTCACGGCACCGGTCATAGGCAGCGGTGAGATCAGTATCCACCGGCCCTCCTCAATTATCGACGCACCAATCGACGCAACTCGTAGCCTAGGGTACGCTCAGCCGCATGGCCAACGACGCAGTTGCGGGCAACGCGACCCGCGTGGCGCCGACGGGGCCAGGGGACGGGGACGATCCGGTCCGCGCCGTCCTGGCCGCGTACACCCAGGACCTGATCGCGGCGGTGCACGAGACCCTGAGCACGTTCCTCACCGCCGAGGTCGACACCCTCGCCGAGATCGACACGTCGATGGGCCGCTTCGCCGCAGCCGCGCGGGACGCCGTCCTCGTCGGCGGCAAACGGATCCGGTCCACGTTCGCCTACTGGGGGTGGCGCGGTGCGGTCGGCGGCGTCGAGGCACTGCCCCCCGTGCTGCCCGCGCTGGCCGCGCTGGAGCTGCTGCACACCTTCGCCCTGGTCCACGACGACGTGATGGACGCGTCCACCACCCGCCGAGGCCGCCCCACCGCGCACGTCGCGCTCGCCGAACAACACGTCGCCGCCGGCCACCGAGGTGATCCCAGCCGGTTCGGTGAGGCGGTCGCCGTGCTCATCGGTGACCTCTGCATGGTCTGGGCCGATCGCCTGCTGGCCCAGGCCACGGTGCCGTCGGCCCGACTGTTCGAGGTTCGCCGCTGCTATGACCAGATGCGGGTGGAGACGGTCGCCGGGCAGTATCTCGACGTGCTCGGCGAGAACGACCCGGCCAACTGGTCGGTCGACCGGGCGCTGCGGGTAGCCCGCTACAAGACCGCCAGCTACACCGTGCAGCGACCACTGCTCTTCGGGGCCTGCCTGGCCGGCATCCCCCACGACGATCCGCTGGTCTCCGCGTACACCCGTTACGGCCTGGCCGTCGGCGAGGCGTTCCAGCTCCGCGACGACCTGCTCGGCGTCTACGGCGACCCGGCCGCCACCGGCAAGCCGGCGGGTGACGACCTCCGCACCGGCAAGCCGACCACCCTGCTCATGCTGGCCCGGGAGCTGGCCACGCCGGCGCAGCTCCGGGCGCTGGAGCGGGCCGCCGACGGGCCGGTCGACCGCCTCGCCGAGCTGGTCGTGGAAACCGGTGCCGTGACCCGGGTGGAGCGGATGATCGCCGAGCGGGTGAGTGACGCGCTGGCGGCGCTCGACGCCGCACCCGTGGACCGGACGGCGCGGACCGCGCTGACCGGGCTGGCCACCGCCGCCACCAACCGGCGGGCCTGATGAGCGACTTGAGCGAGGAGGTGGTCACGTGCGGACGGTGACAGGACGGACGGACCGGGTGGTGGTCGTCGGGGCCGGGCTGGGTGGGCTCGCCTGCGCGCTGCACCTCGCCGGCAGCGGCCGGCAGGTGACAGTGCTGGAACGCGAGCCGGTGCCCGGCGGGCGCGCCGGTCGACTGGCCGTGGACGGCTACGAGTTCGACACCGGCCCGACCGTGCTCACCATGCCCGACCTGATCGCCGAGGCGCTCGGTGCGGTAGGTGAGGAGTTGCGCGACTGGCTCGACCTGACCCCGCTCGACCCTGCCTACCGGGCGTACTACCCGGACGGCTCGACCCTCGACGTGCTCACCGACACCACACGGATGGCCGCCGAGATCTCCCGGGCCTGCGGGCCGCGTGAGGCCGATGGTTACCTGCGCTTCGTCGACTACGCGCGGGAGCTGTGGCGTCTGGAGCGGGCCGACTTCATCGAGCGCAACCTGGACGCGCCGACCGACCTTCTCACCGGCAACCTGCTCAAGTTGCTCGCCGGTGGGGCGTTCCGGCGTCTCCAAACAAAGATCAACCAATTCTTCCGGGACCCGCGTACCCAGCGGATCTTCTCCTTCCAGGCGATGTACGCCGGCCTCGCGCCGCACGACGCGCTGGCCATCTACACGGTCATCGCGTACCTCGACTCGGTGGCCGGGGTCTACTTCCCGCGCGGCGGCATCCACGCGGTCTCCAGGGCGATGGCCGGCGCGGCCGAGAAGCACGGCGTGCAGATCCGGTACGACACCACTGTGACCCGGGTGGAGACCGCGAACGGCCGAGCCACAGGTGTGCTCACCGCGGACGGCGAACTGATCAGGGCGGACGTGGTGGTGCTCAACCCCGACCTGCCGGTCGCCTACCGGGACCTGCTCCCGGCCGCTCCGGCACGGCGGCTCACCTACTCACCGTCCTGCGTCGTTCTGCACGTCGGCTCCCGACAGGCATATGACAAGATCGCCCATCACAACATCCACTTCGGACGCGCGTGGAAGGGCACCTTCGATGAGGTCATCCGGCGGGGTGAGTTGATGACCGACCCGTCGCTGCTGGTGACCAATCCGAGCCGGACCGACCCGTCGGTGGCCCCCGCGGACCGGCACACCTACTACGTGCTCGCCCCCGTGCCCAACCTGCACCGGGCTCCGTTCGAGTGGCGCGGCGACCTGACCCAGCGCTACAGCGACCAGCTGATCGGCACGTTGGAGGAGCGCGGCTACGTCGGCTTCGGCGCCGGCGTCGAGGTGCTGCGGGCGATCACCCCGGCCGAGTGGGAGGAGCAGGGCATGGCCGCGGGCACGCCGTTCGCCGCCGCCCACACCCTCTTCCAGACCGGCCCGTTCCGTCCGTCGAACCTGCACCGCGAGCTGTCGAACGTGGTCTTCGTCGGCTCCGGGACACAGCCCGGGGTCGGCGTGCCGATGGTGCTCATCTCCGGCAAGCTCGCCGCCGGCCGGATCACCGGGGAAGGCCGATGAGTAGTCGCGAGGGGCACCTCGTCGAACTGGTCGACGAGACCGGCGAGGCGCACGGCGAGACGACAGTCTCCGCCGCGCACCAGCCGCCGGGGCAGCTCCACCGGGCCTTCTCGGTGCTGCTGGTGGACCCGGACGGTCAGGTGCTGCTCCAGCGCCGGGCCGCCGTCAAGACCCGGTTCCCGCTGCGCTGGGCCAACTCCTGCTGCGGCCATCCCCGTCCGGGCGAGTCGCTCGCCGAGGCCGCCAACCGGCGCCTTCGCGAGGAGTTGGGCGCGGGCCCGGTCGAACTGACCGAGGTCGGCGTCTACGTCTACTACGCCGAGGACCCGGCGACCGGTCGGGTCGAATTCGAGTACGACCACGTGCTGCGGGGTAACTTCCTCCCCTCCGCTCCGCTGCTGCCGGACCCGGACGAGGTGGCCGAGCTGCGGTGGGCCGACCCGAGCGCACTGGAGACCGAGCTGGAACGCGACCCCCGGTCGTACGCGCCCTGGCTGGGCGGGGTGGTGAACCGGCTGTTGCGCCCCTCGGGGTCCACCTCCGGCGCACCCGGCCTGGCCGTGATCCCGCCCGGATCGGCGGACGACACGGCGGAGCGGTCGGGTGGTCGATGAGGCGCTGAGCGCGGGTGCGGTCGCACGCCGGCTGGGGGTCGCGGTCACGACCCTTCGCACCTGGCACCAGCGCTACGGGCTCGGGCCCAGTGAACACGTCCCCGGTCACCATCGCCGCTACACACCGGCCGATCTGGCCCGTCTCGAAATCATGCGACGGCTCACCGCCGAGGGGGTGAGCCCTGCCGAGGCGGCCCGCTGGGCCCGCCAGGCACCTGACTCGTCACCCAACGGCACCGCCGCTCCCCGCCGCATCCAGCCGCCCAGCCGCGACGGCGGTGGAGGCATCCCGGTGGGGCGTGCCGGGCCGGCAGCCCGTGGGTTGGCCCGCGCCGCCATGCGTCTGGACGCGGCGGCGATCAGCGAGACGATCGCGCACGCCCTGGCCACCAGCGGGGTCGTCGCCACCTGGGAGGGCCTGCTGCGTCCGGTGCTCGCCGGCATCGGCGAACGCCACGCCGCAACCACTGGCCTGATCGAGGTGGAACACCTGGTGTCCCGCTGCGTCTCGGAGGCCCTCGCGGCAGCCAGTCGAGCCCGGGTGCCCACCGGCCCGGCCCGCATCCTGCTCTCCTGCGCCGACGAGGAGCAGCACACCCTGCCGCTGGAGGCGTTGGCCGCGGCTCTCGCGGAAGCCGGGGTCAGCTACCGGATGCTCGGCGCCCGGGTGCCGGCGGCTGCTCTGGTCGAGGCGGTCAACCGGACCGGACCGGCTGCCGTGGTGCTCTGGTCCCACACCCGCGCCACCGCCGACCCGGCCCAGCTCAGCGCGTTGCTCGCCGCACCACGCCGCCCGTTGCTGGCGCTCGCCGCCGGCCCCGGCTGGCGAGCCGACACCCTGCCCGCCGGGGTCGTCCGGCCGGTGGACCTGGCCGAGGCGGTCTCGCTTGCCGCCGCCGTCCGTGACTCCCTGGACCAGTCGACGCGTGACTGATCGCACTGTCGCCCGCTGAGCGCGTGAACTACCGTCGGGCGGGTCCGCCTACCCCGACCCCCCGGGAGCCAGCAGATGCAAGCCCGCGCCTTCCTGGCGTCCGTCCTCGCCGTGGCGCTGGTCCTGTCCGGCTGTGCGCAGCCGGAACGCACCATCGCGCCCGCCAGTGGGCCGCAGCCGGTGACGCCGAGCACGTCACCGTCACCGCAGCCGACGGTCAGCAAGCCGCCCAAGCCTCCGCTGCGTCCGCTGCCGGCGAAGCTCCCGGCCGGCCTGCGACGCAACACCGGCGAACGCCCCGTGGTCCTCACCTTCGACGACGGGCCCAACCCGGCCTGGACACCCAAGGTGCTCGACCAACTGCGGGCCGCCAAGGTGACCGCCACCTTCTGCGTGGTCGGCCGTGAGGTGCAGCGTCACCCGGACCTGGTCCGGCGGATCGTCCGCGAGGGGCACCAGCTCTGCAACCACAGCTGGCGACACGATCTCGATCTGGCCCGGCGGCCGGTCGAGGAGATCCAGGCCGACCTGGCCCGCACCAACAAGGCCATCCAGAAGGCGGCTCCCGGCGCCAAGGTGCCGTTCTACCGGCAGCCGGGCGGCCGGTGGACCTCGGAGGTGCTGGACGTCGCGAAGGGTCTCGGCATGCACCCGCTGCACTGGTCGGTGGATCCGCAGGACTGGGACAAGCCCAACGCCGCCACGATCGGCAAGCGCATCCACGCCGCCGCCCGCCCCGGCGCCATCGTGTTGCTGCACGACGGGGGCGGCAACCGGGCCGCGACGCTCGCCGCCTGCCCTCACCTGATCGCCGACCTGAAGAAGCGCTTCGGCATCACCAAACTCCGCTAGACCACCTTTGACCTGCTGTTATGCCTCATTGCCAGCCCTTGCCGATACCGATTTTGTCGACCGACCAGGCATCACGTATGCTTTCGAAGCCTCCGGCGGGGCCGGATGGGAGCAAGTCCGCTTGAAGTTGCGAGTGTGCAATGATGGCGGGGCCGCCCTCATCGTCTAGCGGCCCAGGACGCCGCCCTTTCAAGGCGGTAGCACGGGTTCGAATCCCGTTGGGGGCACGACCGGCGCAAGCCGGAGCAACACAAGCTAGGTCCTGTGGAGCAGTTGGAGTGCTCGCCGCCCTGTCAAGGCGGAGGTCGCGGGTTCAAGTCCCGTCAGGACCGCAGCGCTGACGCCGCGCCCCGCGCGGCGTTCTGCGTATCGGAGCAGGTCGCCCTGCCACCGGTTCATCCGGTAGCCGGGTAGCATGAGCCGAGCGACACGGCCAGGTAGCTCAGTTGGTACGAGCGTCCGACTGAAAATCGGAAGGTCGGCGGTTCGACCCCGCCCCTGGCCACATAGCCTTTCGCCGGGCTACAGAGGTCCCCACCAGCGAATACGCAGGTGGGGATCTTGCTGTTTCCGCCGGTACTGGCACCCCCTCCCGCCCACGGCGTCCAGTTTCCGCGTGATCAACACGACTTCCCCGAAATCGCGGTATCCCAGCGCTTCCGACACCGCAACTTCCCCGAACCCGTGTGGACCAAGCGGAGGCCGGATCGCGAGGGGCGAGATCGCCGGCCGACCGGGCGTCATTCGTCGCGGTGAGTCTGGGGGCGGTGCTGCGCGATGCCGCCCTGGATCGCCTCCCACACGCTGCGTCCAGCCTGTCGCAGCGTCTCCCCGGCCTGCTCGGCGAACTGCGCCGCGTTCTGGGCGGCAGCCTGCGTCGCAGCCGACAGACCGCCGTCACCCTCTCCGGACGGGCCCCCGTTTCCGGAAGGACCCCGATCGGGCCCGCCACCGGGTCGCCCAGCCGCCTCGTCCGATCCCCGGCCCGCCCCTGCCGGCCGTACCCCACCGCCTGAGCCTTCGGGCCGCTCCCGCTCGGGAGGACGCGACCCCTCGTGCGGGCCATCTGGCTCACGCGCCTCCCGATGCGGGGCCTCCGGGCGCTGGACCGCCGGTCGCGCCTGACCGGCTTGCCCAGGGCCGCCGGCTCGCGGCCCCGGGCCTCCGGCCTTCGGCTCCGAACTGACCGGACCTGGTGCAGGCCGATCAGCACCCGGCCGATCAGGACCTGGTCGGTCACGGTCGGCGACCGCACCGACCGCGCCCACCTGCTGACCCAACTCATCGAGTACGCCGTCGGAGCGCCGCGCCGACGCCCGGACCTCTGCCGCACCCGCCGCCAACTGTTGCGCGCTGCGGTTCACGTCGTCGATGGCGGTGGCCGTACGCGCGAGCGATTCGATGATCTGCGGGTTGCTGTCGAGGGTGTCGAGCGCCCGCCCCAGGATCCTGGTCAACTGCTCCAACCGCACCCGTAGCTGCGCCTCGGCGTGCACCCCGTTGACGTCCAGCTCGACGCCGCTCAGGTGCACGCGTACGCCGGCGTCGACCTGAAGGAGGTTGGCCACCCGGGCCCGCAGCGACAGGTCGGCGTCCAGGCCGTCGACCGCCAGCCGGATCGAGTCGACGGACACCTTCGGAATGTCGAGCAGGACGTCCGGGTCCACGTTGTCGACGTTCCGGTCCGCCCCCCGTTGCTGCCCGTTCTCGCCCATGATCTCCCGCCCCGCCTGCACAGAGTCCCGGTCGTCGGCGCGGTTACCCGCTTTCCGGCCGGGCATCCCGTGCGTGACGGCTCGGCGACCCTCTGTCTGGAACCGGGCACCGCGCGAAGCTGCACACCCGGGCATCAGCCGGTATGGTCCGGGCCTATGGGACAGGAAATGACTGATCCGGCCGACATCCGGCAGGACGTCGACCGGTTTTCCCTGCGGTGCAGTCTCCTCGTCCCGAGCTCGGCCGAGCACGCGTTCACGGTCTTCACGGCCCAGCTGACTGACTGGTGGGTCACCGAATACACCTGGTCTGGCCCGGACGCTCTCGACGAGCTGGGCATGGAGCCACGGGCCGGCGGCATGCTCTACGAGATCGGCCCGTACGGTTTTCGCGCCGACTGGGGGCGGGTGCTCACCTGGGACCCGCCGCGGCGGCTGGTCTTCGCCTGGCAGATCGGCCCCGACCGAGCACCGGTGCCGGATCCGGCCCGGGCTAGTGAGGTCGAGGTGCTGTTCCTACCGGAAGGGCCGGAGCGTACGAGGATCGAGCTGGAGCACCGGCACTTCGACAGGCACGGCGAGGCTGCTGAGGGTTACCGCAAGGCGCTCACCGCTGGCTGGCACGAGTTGCTCACCCGCTACGTCGGCACGCTGTCGCGCCACCCCGGCATCTCCGCCTGACGGGCCGAGCTGCCGATCAGCAGCAGAACGGCGCGCCGGCTCACCGGCCGAGTCGCCGATCGGCAGCGGAGCGACCGGCCAGGTCTCGGCCACCCAGGTTCGCGCGTTGGCCGGCCTCCGCACCCGAACCGAACCCAGTGCCGCCCAGTCGACGCGGTGGGGCGGTGCGCAGCCGTGGGTACTCCTCGCTGAGCCGTCGCTGCACCCGGTCGGAACGGTCGGCCAGCACCAGCGCCACCGACGGTGTGCCCGACTCGCTGGCCGCCGCCGTCTCCGCCGCCCAGAGTCGACCCCCGATCACCTCGGCGAAACCGGCCAGCCAGGAGCGGCGGAAGGCGGCGGGATGGTCGTCCTCCGGCACCGGGGTGGCGGCCAGGCCGTGCGCCGCCTGCACGAGCAGTGAGGTGAAGAGCAGGTCGACCCGTTCCAGGTCACTGGCGAAGCCGAAGAGGTGCAGCGCGAAGCCGTTGCCCTGCCGACGGCGTACGCAGCGGCAGCGCAGCGGCTCGGCGACGGCGGCGAGCAGACCGACCTTGTCGCGGGCGTACGGGGCGACGACGTCCAGCACCCGGTCGCCGACCGGATCGGTGGTCGGGTCGTGGACGGCCAGCAGCGCTCGGTCCACGCCGTAGCGGGCGATCAACTCGGTCGCCTTGGCGGTGAACGCCGCGGCTTCGGCGGGCGTGCAGGCCGGGTCCTCGGCCTGGGCCAGCAGCTTGCGCACCTTGCTGAGCATGGCCTCGGACATGCCTACAGAGCTACCACACGGGGCGGACATCAACGGGGCCACGACAGAATCGATCGATACGTATCATCGTCACCGTCCGATGATCAGTCCAATCCGGACGGTCAGTTAACTGTTCCCGGAGGCTTGTCCGCATGCCATCCCCGACCGCTCGCCTGTTCGCCGTCGCCACGGCCACCGCGCTGCTCTTCGCCGGCGCACCCGCACAGGCTGCCCCATCCGCGCCGGTCACGCCGGCCGCCCCCGGCACCAATGCCTTCGCCCCGCTCGCGACGTGTTACGGCGGGGCGGTCCGGTCGTACTTCGAGAGCGGCCGCTACGGCGGCTCGGCCGGCCAGTACCGCACCACGACCCGCTGTCGCGACATCAACGTCCGCAACGCGAGCGTGTACGCCACCGAGGCGTGCGTGATCTTCGTCGACAAGACGAGTGCCTGCAACTACTGGACGTACCTGCCGGCAAACTCGGGCTGGATCACGGTGGCGACCAACGTCCGGGACGGGGTCAACTTCCGGGTCCGCTTCGAGAACCTGCGGTACGAGTACGAGCCGCTGATCGCGTACCACGCGTTCTGAGTGCCGCGCGCGGTCGCGGCGTCCGCCCCCCGACGGGCGCCGCGACCGCGCTGTCACCCGGCGCGGCTGCGCAGGGTGGCGATCGTCGAACCGGCGAGGGTAAGCAGGCAGTCGGGCAGCAGACCGTCGGCTGCCGCAGCCCCGAAGAGCGCCTCGCCGGTCGGCTCGTCCCGATTGGCGTACGCGCTGACGAAGCGGGCCACCCACCGGGTGTCGTACTCCGCCTGGTCGATCCCCGGGAAGTCCAGCGCCGCCCCGCTGGCCGCCGGGGTGTCACCGAGCATCGTCGCGGCGAGGCACCAGGCGACCCCGTACGCGCCACTCAGGCCGGCCCGGTCGACGACCGCGTCGAACGCTCCCACCACCGCGTCTCCATCCCCGGTCAGCGCCGAGCGGAGCACGGCGGCTGCGTCGTCGAACGTCTGCTGTGGTAGATCCGTCACCCAGCGCACAGTAGGACGGGCGGTCAAGCACTCCCACCAATCGCTACTCTCCGTGTTCAACGCAAGCTACCTGCGCTTTACGCCACCTCCACGGTCCCACCGTCGGCCTCGGCACGCTAATGTGCGCAGCGGACCTTCGCCGGAGGAAGGACGACCATGCTCGTTACACGCCGATCGCGGGTGGCCACACTGGCTGCCTGCGCGACGATCCTGCTCGCCACAAGCGCTTGCGGGGATGACAAGGCCAAGGAGGCCAGCGCCCAACAGGTGCGCCTCTACGGCACGGACGGCAACATGCTCAACTCCTATCCTGCGGAGTTGAAGGAACGCGCGAGCCTCGTGGACGGGATGAAGGGCACCACGCCACTCACCCCGCTGCCGGAGGACTTCAAGAGTCGGCTGAAGGCCGTCGATCCGGCGCTGACGGACTACCTGTACTCCGCCGAGTCGTACGACGCGGTGGTGATCGCCGTGCTCGCCGCCCAACTGGCCGGGAGTACCGATCCGGCGGCCATCGCGAAGCAGATCGTCGCTGTGACGAACGACGGGCAGCGCTGCGAGGACCCGGCGAGTTGCCTCGCGCTGGCCCGTAACGGGCAGGACATCGAGTACCGCAGCGTGTCGCTCACCCGGGCGGGCTTCACCGACAAGGGTGAGCCGGCCACCGCGAGCTACGCCACCCTGACCTTCGACGGCCAGCAGATCAACGACGGTAAGACCGAGTTCGTCGGCGCGGGCATCGAGTCGGCGGCGAGCACCAAGACGCCGCCGAAGCCGAAGAAGCAGCGCCCGGGTGGCGACCCCGACCAGGAGCCACTGAAGTTGGGCGGCCTGCTGCCGAAGACCGGTGACCTGGCGATCGCGTACCCGCCGATGGCCGCCGGCGCTGCGCTGGCGATCAAGGAGGTCAACGCCGCCGGCGGCGCGCTGGGCAAGCCGGTGACCTGGGTCGAGGGTGACGACGGCACCAACCCGGCGGTGGCCAAGGCTACTGTGGCCAAGCACGTGACGAGCGGCGTCAGCGTGATCATCGGCGCGGGTGGTTCCGGCATTTCCCGGGAGGTGCTGCCGGACGTGGTCCGGGCCGGGAAGATCCTCTTCTCCCCGTCCAACACCGACAGCGGCCTGACCGACGTCGAGGACAACGGCCTCTACTTCCGCACCGCGCCGCCGGACAGCCTCCAGGGCCGGGCGCTGGCCGACGTCATCCTGCGCGACGGGTCGCAGAAGATCGTGATCGTCGCCCGCAAGGACTCCTACGGTGAGGGCCTTCAGGCCACCGTCCGTGACGAGCTGGAGAAGGCCGGCGTCGCCGCCGACCGGCTCAAGCTGATGACGTACGACCCGCCGGCCGATGCCAAGGCGCCGCCGGTCGACTTCGGTGGCGGGGCGAAGGAGATCAAGGAGTTCGGCGCGGACGCCGTACTGATCATCGGTTTCGGTGAGTCCGCCCAGGTGATCCGCGGCCTGTCCGACGCCGGGGTGCAGATCCGGCAGTAGCACGACCACAGAACCACGACGGCCGCACCGGCGCTCTCGCCGGTGCGGCCGTTTCGTGTCGGGAATCATCGCGGCCGGCGGCGCTCCAGGAACTCGGTCATCCGCCGGTGCTTCTCCTCGTCCTCGAAGAGCACCGCCTGACTGACCAGGTCGAGATGCGGGTGCGCGGCGGCGGGCGCGTCCACCGCGAGCTTGGTCAGCCGCAGCGCCAGCGGCGAGCCCAGGGCGATCTCGTCCAACAGGGCGTGTGCCACAGTCAGCAGCTCGGCGGGCTCGTCCACGACCCGGTTCACCAGACCGATCCGCAGCGCCTCCGCGGCGTCCACCCGTCGTCCGGTGAAGAGCAGCTCCTTGGCCCGGCCCTCACCGACAAGCGCGGGCAGCCGGTGGGTCGCGCCAGCGCCGGCCAGGATGCCCAACCGCACCTCCGGCTGGCCGAAGACCGCCCGGGCCGTGCACACCCGCAGATCGCAGGCGTACGCCAGCTCCGCGCCACCGCCCAGCGCCGGGCCGTCGACGGCGGCCACGGTCGGCATCGGTAGTGCCCGGATCCGCGCGAAGGCGGCGGAGTTGATCGCGGCGAGGGCGTCCGTGCGGCCTCGTTCGCGCAGTTGGCCGATGTCGGCGCCACCGGCGAAGATGCCCGCCGCGCCGCCGGTCAGCAGCAGGAGCCGAGGGTGCGCCTCCAGCTCGGCGCAGACCTGGTGCAGCTCGGCGATCAGGTCGGCGTCGATGGCGTTGCGCTTCTCCGGCCGGTCCAGGGTGACCACCAGCCGGTCCGGCCGTTCCTCGATCCGGAGACCGCTCATTGCTTGACACCGCCTTCCCACCGGTAGAAGCCCTGCCCGGACTTCTTGCCCAGCCGCCCCTCGGCGACCATCTCCACGAGCAGGGGCGGCGGTGCGAAGCGGTCCCCGTACGCGCTCTGGAGAGTGCGGGCGATGTCCAGCCGCACGTCCAGACCGACCAGGTCGGTGAGTTCCAGCGGGCCGATTGGGTGCCGGTAGCCCAACACCATGGCCTTGTCGATGTCGGCCGGGCTGGCCACCTCGTCGGCCACCATCCGGATCGCCTCCAACCCGAGGGTGATGCCGAGTCGCGACGTGGCGAAGCCGGGCATGTCGCGTACCACGACGGGGTCCTTGCCCAACCGGCCGGCGAGCGCGACGGCCGCAGCGGTGGTCTCCTCGGCGGTGGCCGGGCCGACCACGATCTCCAGGAGCGTCATCGCCCAGACCGGGTTGAAGAAGTGCAGGCCGAGGAAGCGCTCGGGCGCGTCCAGCCCGGCGGCCAGCTCACCGATGGCGATGCTGGAGGTGTTGCTGCCCAGCAGAGCCGGACGCAGCGCGGCGGCGTCCCGCAGCACCGCCCGCTTCAGGTCCAGCCGCTCCGGCACCGCCTCCACGATCACCTCGGGGGCGGGAGCGACGTCGGTGAGCGTCGGCCGCAGCGTGATCTGTTGCCGGTTCGCGGCGGCCTCGTCGGCGCTCAGCTTCCCGCGCTGCACAGCCCGCTCCCACAGGTCCGCGAGCCGGTTCAGCGCGGAGGCCCCCCGCTCGGGGTCGACCTCGACCAACTCCACGGCGTGCCCGGCTCCGGCCGCCACGTACGCGATGCCGAGGCCCATCGTGCCGGCACCGACGACCACGAAACGATCGCTCATCACGCCTCCCTGTCCGACCCGTCGGCGCGCGGGGTCTCCGCCACGCCGACCCGGGTGTCCCGCCCGATCCGCTCGCTCATGGTGCGACCCTATGCAGCACGCCGACGCTCCCCATGCGTGGGGGAGCGCGGGATCGGGTAATGACGGCCCGTCAACCGAGGGAAGGACCGCATCGACATGAGCCAGGCACCGGAGAGCGTCACTGACGGGGAGATCGTGGAGACCCGGGGCGACGAGCGGGTCGAGCTGCTGCGCGCCGACACCAACAACGACGGCAAGACCGACGTGTGGGTGGTGGACACCGACGGCGACGGCAAGGCCGACCTGTTCCAGTTCGACACCGACGGCGACGGCAAGGTGGACATCACCATGGTCGACATCGACGAGGACGGCCAGCCGGACGAGGTGGTCGACGGCGATGGCGGCCTGCCGCCCGAGCAGCTTCCCCCGACCGTCCAGGTCTGAGCTGTACGACGGCCTCTGCGCAGGTGAGGCGCAGAGGCCGTCACTCAGTCGGCCAGGCGCAGGGTGGCGAGGTAGTAGGGCGCGTCCCGGTCGTCCACATCGGTCAGCCGCCAGCCGGTGCCGTGCACCAGCGAGGCGAACTCGTCCGCCGAACAGACCAGGTAGTCGAACCACTCGGTGCCCAGCTCCCGGTACCGAAGCCGGAGCCGGAGCTGACCGCCGAACCGACCCCGGCGGCGGTTGCGTTCGTGGTAACCGGTGTGCACCGGGTCGCGGGTGCCGTACGGGTCGGTGCCGTGCGCGATGATCTGTGCGCCCGGTCGGGCCAGAGCGGCGAGCGCGGCCAGGAACTCGGGGGCGCGCTCCCGACCCTCGAACAGCCCGAGGTTGTTGCCGAGCAGCAGGAACGTGTCGTACCGCTGACCATCGGCCACGTGCGTGTCGACGGTGCCGTGCACCAGCCGCCGGACACCGCGACGCCGGCTCACCGCCAACGCGCCGGGAGAGGTGTCCAGGCCGGTGACAGGTACCCCGCGCTCTTGGAGCAGCAGGGCGATCCGGCCGGCGCCGGTGCCGATGTCCAGTGTCTCGCCGCGGACCCGGTCCACCGCGCGGTGGTCGTACGGTTGCCAGTCCTGCGGCCCGTCGAGGTAGTGCGCGGCCGGCGCACCGTTGATCAGCCCGTCGTCCCGTTCGATGATCTCGATGACCGGCCGGGGCAGTCGCCCACCCACCAGTGGTCGGGGGCCCACCCCGCTGGCCACCGCGAGAGTGTCCCGCAGCAGCTCGCCGACCACGTCACCGATTTGAGGCTGCACCATCACGGCGTTCACGCTATCCGGCCACTCAGTAGCCACAGCGGTCGTATCCTGGCGGCGTGACCATGCTGGACCGGCTGTCGGCCGAGAAGTACATCCTGCTCACGACCTTCCGCAAGGACGGTCGGGCGGTGCCGACCCCGGTCTGGTCGGTACGCGACGGTGACGCGTTGGCCGTCTGGACCCGGGCCGACTCGGGCAAGGTCAAGAGGATCCGCCACAACGGCGAGGTGACAGTGGCTCCGTGCGACGTGCGGGGCCGCCCACACGGGGCGGAGGTGCCGGCCCACGCGACGATCTACGGGAGCGGCGACACCGGTCGGGTCCGTGACCTGCTCAAGCACAAGTACCGCCTGATCGGTCGACTCAGTCTGCTGGGCAGCCGGCTTCGCCGGGGCGAGGGCGGCACTGTCGGCATCCGGGTGACGCTGGCCGAGTCGCGGCGCTGAGTCGACGCGGGCGTGGAAAGGGGCGGCGGATCGAGATCCACCGCCCCTTTCCCAAAAAGAACTGGTGCCGACTCAGTCGCCCTGTCGCTGCTGCGGGATCTGACCCTGCAACAGCGCCCTGACCTCCGACTCGCGGTAGCGACGGTGGCCACCCAGGGTGCGGATGGCGCTGAGCTTGCCAGCCTTGGCCCACCGGGTCACCGTCTTCGGGTCGACACGGAACATCGACGCCACCTCGGCCGGTGTAAGTAGCGGCTCTGGTTCGTGCGTTCGCGATGCCATCGGTCACTCCTCCACATGTATAGACATCGGCCGGGGTCCCGCCGGCCGACGCGTCTCCCATGGTCCGGCTAGTCCCCGATGTCCGACATGGGCCGAACGGATGAAGGTCCCTAGACGGACGGATGAACCATGCCCGATTTTTACGACTTTTACACGGCAGAAAGTACCTTATTCGGACTCATGATCACGGTTCGTGATGCGTCAACTACGAGCACACCTCACCTTGGGAGCGCTCCTAGGCCGATTTGCCCCTAGTTGCACCGCTCGAGCAACTGAACCGCGCGCCAGCGGGCCACCAACTTGTCGTACGCGGCCGACGCCTCGTCGGCCTCACCGCGCGACAGCCCCGCGAGGCCTCCGGCGACCAACTCGGGAGAGTCGTCGGCTTCGAGCGTCTCGTCGGACAGAAGATCCACCAGACCGCCGTAGTCCAACTCGACCACCGAGCGGGGATGAAACTCCTCCAGCCAGCGAGCCGCCTCCTCCACCGCCTCGGTGATCGGCGCGTCGCCCACCGACTTGCGCAGCACCGACAGCGCCCGGGAGGACCGACGGCGGGCCTTCGAGATCTCCGTGCGGTAGCGCAGCGCCCGTCGCCCCGGCTCGGTGACGAGGTCCCGTTCGGCCGGGTCGAAGAGCACGAACCACCGCAGCGGCACGCCCCAGGTGGCGATCTGCTCGTGCACCCGGGGTACGCCGTGCTCCAGCACCCGCGCGCCGCTGCGCCAATCGTCGACGACCGCCCTGGCCTGCCCGGCGAGGACCGGCGGCACGAAGGCGTCGGCGAGCACCGAGGGCACGCCGTCCCGAGCGCTGAGCGCCGCCTCGGCGACCCGGATCCGCAGGTTCCACGGGCAGACCAGGAGGCTGTCGTCCGTCTCCAGGACGTACGCCTCCTCCGGTAGATCGGGCAGCCGGGTCCAGCCGGCGCCGAGCGCCTCGATCACCGCCGTCCGCTGCCGGCCAGGCCCCTCGACGGGGGCGACGGCCCGCCCCTCGGAGACGTATCGGCGCCAGTAGCTCTGCCGGTCCCGGTCGAAGGCGGTCAACGGTTCGTACACGCGCAGGTAAGAAGCGAAGAGCGACGGCACGGCGCGATCCTCCCATGAACCGCAGCCGTACGCGGTCAGCGGCCGGACCACGCGCGCCGCAAGGTGGGACGGCGGCGGCGCGTCGAGCACCCGCACGGCGACCGATACTAGGCTCGATCACACCGGCAGCATCCCCGCCGGGGTTCACCAGGTCCGCGTCCCACAAGGGCGCACACCACTCCAGGAGCCAATCATGGGCGTATTCGCGAGCACCGACGACCCGGTATCGACAGGTCACGAACAGGTCGTGTTCTGCCAGGACAAGCAGAGCGGCCTGAAGGCGATCATCGGGATCTACTCCACCGCGCTGGGGCCGGCGCTCGGCGGCACCCGCTTCTACCCGTACGCCAGCGAGGAGGACGCCCTCGCCGACGTGCTGGACCTGTCCCGTGGGATGGCGTACAAGAACGCGCTCGCCGGCCTGGACCTGGGCGGCGGCAAGGCCGTCATCTGGGGTGACCCGGAGCAGATCAAGAGCGAGGCGCTGCTGCGCGCGTACGGGCGCTTCGTCGAGTCGCTGGGCGGCCGCTACTACACCGCCTGCGATGTCGGCACCTACGTGGCGGACATGGACGTCGTGGCCCGGGAGACCCGCTACGTGACCGGTCGCAGCGTCGAGCACGGCGGCGCGGGCGACTCGTCGATCCTGACCGCCTGGGGTGTCTTCCAGGGCATGCGGGCCGCCGCCGAGCACGTCTGGGGCACCCCGAGCCTGCGTGGCCGCCGGGTCGGCGTGGCCGGCCTGGGCAAGGTCGGCAAGTACCTCACCGGGCACCTGCTGGAGGACGGCGCGGAGGTGGTCGCCACCGACGTCAACCCGAAGGCGCTGGAGTGGGTGCGCAGCAACCACCCGCAGGTCACTCTGGTGGACGACGCCAGCGCGCTGGTCGCGGCGGACATCGACGTGTACGCGCCGTGCGCGCTGGGTGGTGCCCTGAACGACGACACCGTCCCGGCGCTGCGCGCCAAGGTGGTGGCCGGCGCGGCGAACAACCAGCTCGCCCACCCGGGCATCGAGAAGCTGCTGGCCGACCGGGGCATCCTCTACACGCCGGACTACGTGGTCAACGCCGGTGGCGTGATCCAGGTTGCCGACGAGATCGAGGGCTTCAACTTCGACCGGGCGAAGCTCCGGGCGACCCGGATCTACGACACCACTCGCGAGATCCTCCGTCTCGCGGACGCCGAGGGCGTGCCGCCCGCGGTGGCCGCGGACCGGCTGGCCGAGCGGCGAATGGCGGACATCGGCCGGCTTCGCGGGATCCACCTGCGCTGAGCCTTCCCGGAGGCGGGTCGACGGGATCCGCCTCCGGGCCACCCGTATGGGCACGGCTGGGTAAGCTGAGGCCGGATCGAATTTTGGTGCGGTTTGTCCGGTGTCACGGGCGCTAACCGTTCCGCTCCTTACCCGGTACACTGGGTGACGGCCGGATCGACGCGACGCGCAGAGCCGGCTGACGGTAACCCGAGGTGCCGAACGGTGGCATCCCCATGTACCGTAAGAGCCACGAGAGATGCCTGACGTCATCGGGGCCCGCCTTCGGGCTGCCCCGCATTCTGTGCGAGGGGGTCGAGCCATGGGGCGCGGCCGTGCTAAGGCCAAGCAGACGAAGGTGGCCCGGGAGTTGAAGTACCACTCCCCGAACACCGACCTCACCGCCTTGCAGCGCGAACTGGCGGGTGCTGGTAAGTCTGAGCACCACTTCGACGACGACTCTAAAGAGTTCGTCGACGACGATGATGAGGATCACGCGGACGACGATCCGGATCCCTGGGTCCGTCCGACCCGCTGACCTCTCGACGCAGCTGAGCACGCGGTGATCCCCGCGTGCTCACGCACGTCTCGTGCACGTGCAGTCGCCGACGATCAGGGGCCTGACCCGACCGGAACCACTCCGGCCGCTCGACAGGCCCCTGTTCACGGCCCCCTCAGCGCGGGCGGTTGTTCCAGTTGTAGAACGTCGGGATGTTCTCGAAGTGGTTCCAGGCACAGACCGCGCTCGCGCCGTCGCTGCCTGACACCTCCGAACGCAGGCGTCGCGCGGCCTCGGCCTCCCGCAACAGCGCGACGAGGGCAGGAGCAGCCTCCCGCACACGCTCGTTGACTCCGTCATCCGCTGTGCGCTCGGGCCGCCGGTCACTAGTGCTCTCGGGCATGCTCCAACACTCCCTCCAATAGGCGGATCTTGCTGTTGCGGCAGTGCTCGGTCTCCGTACCGTCAAAACGCCCCAGCTCGAAGTAACGGTTGGCGGCATGGCCACCGCCGCAGAAGCCGAAGTAGGGGCAGGACACCCGACACGCCTCCACACCGGTGAGGAACTCCCCCACCCACGGCGTCGCCGCCGCCACGCCGAGGATCTCCGCCAGTGGGGCTCTCAGGACGTTGCCGCTGCTGAAGTCGCCGTAGCGGGGGTGGGTGAAACCAGCCAACTCCGGGGACAGCACGGTCACCGAGCCGTCGTGACCGATCGTCGGGATCGGGTCCAGGTGGCGGGGCAGCACACCGTCAGCCGAGCCGTCGAGCACCGCCGCGGCATAGCGCAACGACCACTCGACCTCGCGGAGGTGGATCCGGGGCGCACGCCGCCAGGCCGCCACCAACTCCGCCCAGAACGCGGTCACCGCCGACGCGTCGTGGCGGTTGTCCCGGGTGTTGACGCCCTCGGTCTCCTCGATGTTGATGCCCAACACGTCGCAGCCCAGGTCGAGGAAGTAGTCGTACAACTCGGTGGCCAGCCCCCGCTCCGGGCGGGACACCACGGCCAGGGCGGAGAAGGGCAGACCGCGCCGGCGCAGCGCCGCGACACCGCGCACGATCCGGTCGTACGCCGGCTGGCCTCCCCGGTTGACCCGGTCACCGTTACGCGCCCGGGGTCCGTCGACGCTCACACTCACCCGCACCTCGTGCCGGGCGAAGAAGTCGCACCACTCGTCGTTGATCAGGGTGGCGTTGGTCTGCACGTGGTGCTCGACCTCGGGCCCGAACGGCGCGATCAGGTCGGCCAGGTGCTCCGGGCCGGCGGCCAACGGTTCGCCGCCGTGCCACACCACCGAGAACCGACCGGCCACCGCCCAGGGGTTGACCGCCGCCGCCACCGCCTCGGCCACCGCCACCGGCATGCGCTGGTCGGTGGCCCGAAACGGCAGATAGCAGTACGCGCAGTCGAGGTTGCACAGGGTCGTCGGCTGCATGACGACGTACGACGGGACGGCGGCAAGACCGCGCATCCCGCTGAACGACTGTCCCCGAGCAGCCATCGCCCTCCTCCGCCGGCTCTGAAGGGTGCCCTTCAGGCTAGGCGGCATTGGCCACTCGGGTGAAGCCCTGATCAGGTGCCCGTACGATCACCAGAAAGTGATCATCCCCGGGTGTGCTGACCGACCATCTGCACGTTGCCGGTGCCCTCGATGATCTCGCCGGCCTGCCACGCCTCGACACCACGGCCGGTCAGCGTGGCCAGCGCCCGGTCGGCGTCCTCGGCCGACACGATCGCGAACATGCCGACACCCATGTTGAAGGTGGACTCCATGTCCTGGTCGTCGATGCGACCCTTCGTCTGGATCAGGTCGAAGATCGGCTGCGGCTTCCAGGTGGACCGGTTGACCACCGCGTCGACGTGCTCGGGCAGCACCCGGACCAGGTTGCCGGGGATGCCGCCACCGGTGATGTGGGACAGCGCCCGCACCTCGGCCTCGGCGATCAGCTTCAGGCAGTCCTTAGCGTAAATCTTGGTGGGGGTGAGCAGCTCCTCGCCCAGGGTCCGCTGCCGACCGAAGTCGTCGATCACGATGTCCAGACGCATCCGAGCCGCACCGAGGAGCACGTGCCGGACCAGCGAGTAGCCGTTGGAGTGCAGGCCGGAGGAACGCATGGCGATCACGACGTCGCCCACCTCGACCCGCTCCGGGCTGAGGATGTCGGCCTCCTCGACCACACCGACACCGGTCGCGGAGATGTCGTACTCGTCCGGGCGGAGCACGCCCGGGTGCTCGGCGGTCTCCCCGCCCAGCAACGCGCAGCCCGCGTAGCGGCAGCCGTCGGCGATGCCCGCCCCGATCTCGGCGACCTTGTCCGGAACGACCTCGCCGGTGGCGATGTAGTCGAGCAGGAACAGCGGCTCGGCACCGCACGCCACCAGGTCGTCCACGACCATCGCCACCAGGTCGATGCCGACCGTGTCGTGGATGTCCATCTGCTGAGCGATCACCAGCTTGGTGCCCACTCCGTCGGTGGAGGACGCCAGGATCGGGTTCTTGTACTTCTTCGTGTCCAGGCGGAACAGGCCGGCGAAGCCGCCGAGGTCACCCAGCACCTCCGGCCGGCGGGTCTGGCGCACCTTCGACTTGAGCAACTCCACCGCGCGGTCGCCCGCGTCGATGGACACCCCGGCATCGGCGTACGAGACCGAGCGTTTGCGCGCCTGGCGGCCAGCACCGCCCGTCCACGGCTGACGGTCGCCGCCGGCGCCGGTCGGGCTGCTTCCTGCGCCGCTGCGCTCGGACACGTGCGTCACGGTTCTCCCCTTTGGTTCTCGGTGCCGCCGGCGGTAGCCGGGCCGCGCCGGTTGGTGCTACGGGCGGTTTGCGGTAACGCCACCCGGAGTGGCGACGGACGAGCCGTTGGCGTGCGAGCCTTCCAGCGCCGAGTTGGCGACGCGTCGGCCCACACCTTCGAGCACGTGCTTGCCGATCAGGTTGCCAGCCGGCAACTCGATCGGGTACTCCCCATCGAAACACGCCCGACACAACCGGGTCTTCGGCTGCTCGGTCGCGGCGATCAGGCCGGGAAGCGAAACGTAGCCCAGCGTGTCGGCGCCGATGGAGCGCCGGATGCCGTCGTTGTCCAACCCGTTGGCCAGCAGCTCCGCCCGGGTGGCGAAGTCGATGCCGTAGAAGCACGGCCACTTGACCGGCGGGGAGGAGATCCGGACGTGCACCTCCAGCGCCCCCGCCTCACGCAGCATCCGCACGATGGCGCGCTGAGTGTTGCCGCGAACGATCGAGTCGTCCACGACCACCAGGCGCTTGCCGCGGACGTTCTCCCGCAGCGGGTTGAGCTTGAGCCGGATGCCGAGCTGACGCAGGGTCTGCGACGGCTGGATGAAGGTGCGCCCCACGTACGGGTTCTTCATCAGGCCGGCGCCGTAGGTGATGCCGGACGCCTCCGCGTAGCCGATCGCGGCCGGAATGCCGGACTCCGGCACGCCGATGACAAGGTCCGCCTCGACCGGGTGCTCCTTGGCCAACTGCCGACCGATCTGCACCCGCGTCGCATGGACGTTGCGCCCGGCGATCGTGGCGTCCGGGCGGGCGATGTAGACGTACTCGAAGAGGCAGCCCTTCGGCTCCGGCGCGGCGAACCGGGCGGAGCGCAGGCCGTTCTCGTCGATCGCGATCAGCTCACCCGGCTCGACCTCGCGCACGACGCTGGCACCGACGATGTCCAGTGCGGCGGTCTCGCTGGCCACCACCCAGCCGCGCTCCAGGCGGCCGAGCACCAGCGGGCGGACACCGTGCGGATCGCGGGCCGCGTAGAGGGTCGACTCGTCCATGAAGACGAAGCTGAACGCGCCGCGCAGCTGCGGCAGCACCTCCAACGCCGCCGCCTCGACCGACAGGTCCGGTCGGCCGGCCAGCAGCATCGTCACCAGGGAGGTGTCGTTTGTCGAGCCGTCCGCGACGAGGCCGCGCTCGGCGACCTCCTTCTCCAGCTCGGCCGTGTTGACCAGGTTGCCGTTGTGGGCCAACGCGATGGTCGTGCCCGAGGTCGTGGAGCGAATCGTCGGCTGGGCGTTCTCCCAGTTCGACGCGCCGGTGGTGGAGTAGCGGGCGTGCCCGATCGCCAGGTGGCCGCGCAGGCTCGCCAGGGTGGGCTCGTCGAAGACCTGGGCCACCAGGCCGAGGTCCTTGTAGACCACCACGCCGGAGCCATCGCTCACCGCGATGCCCGCGGCCTCCTGGCCCCGGTGCTGCAGGGCGTAGAGGCCGAAGTAGGTCAGATTGGCAACCTCTTCACCGGGGGCCCAGACGCCGAAGACGCCACAGGCATCCTGGGGGCCAGGTCGTTGGGGGTCAAGGTCGTGGCTCAGCCGGCCGTCGCCTCGGGGCACCTACCGCTCCCTCATGCTGGTCTGGACCGGCCGGGCGGGATCACGGGCGGATCCACACTTCTCTGCCGGGACCACTGTCGTCGCCTGACAGTGTACGCGAATCGCCGTCAGCACAGAAAGTCACGAATTCTGCGCGGAGGGTCACGCTAAGTAGGACGTCATGACAATTCGAGGGGCAGATACGCCGAGAGGTCCGCCCGGACACCGCTCATCTGGACGCGACCCTCGGTCACCGCCTCCGCCCAACCGATCCTCCCGGTCGCCAACCTCAGCCAGGTGTCCGGAGCCATCTCGACCACGTTTGGCGGGTTTCCCCTGGTGTGTCGAGGTCCGGGTACGCACTGGATCGCCCCGTATGGTGGGACGCGCACCTCCACCGATCGGCCGGGGGCGCGCTCCGCGAGGACGGCCAACAACGACCGGACCGCCTCTCGGAACACTGTCCGTTCGGGCGTACGCCCCTCGTCGAGCGCCGACAATGCGGCAGTTACGGCAGCGGACTTACTGTGCGGAGAGGACACGACGGGACGATACGACCCGCAGGCCAACTACCCGACGCTGGCCCTGGGTCGCGCCGATCCAGTCGGACAAGGCATAGTTGCCGACGGCGTATTCGAACCGTGATGATCCCCGGCCCGGCGCCCCGCCGGTCAGAGGGAAGTCAGCCCGGAAGGCGGTGGACGTGTCAACACACCGACGTGCCTGGAAGCAGCGGGCCGGTGTGGTCGTAGCGCTGGTTGCCGGCGCTCTGCTCGCCGCCCCCGCCACACCAGCCTTTGCCGCTCCCAAAGTCAGCAACGTCTCGGCCTCCCCTGGCACCGTCCAAGCGGGCGGGGAGACGACAGTGAGCTACGCGCTCAGCTTTGACGACCCCGTTGTGCCCGCCGATGTGACTGTCAGCTCCGACAACTCCAAGCTTCAGTGCATCGAGGGCTGCTCACAGGGAAACGTGACCGAGGCCAAGACCTACACCGCCAAGTTCAAATTGGCAGACGACGCCTCGAACGGGTCCGCCCGCATCACCGTCAGGGCCAGTGCTGGGCTCGGGAACGGACAGGGCTCGACCACTGTCAACCTCTCAGCCAAGGCTGCTCCGCCGCCGCAGGCGCAGACCGTGCAGTCGGTCTCCGGCAAGGTGGTCGCGCAGGCCGACAGCAAGGCCGTGCCCAACGCGGTGGTCATGCTGCTGGACAGCACCGGCAAGCGCTTCGACACCACCAGCGACGGCAGCGGCAACTTCCGCTTCACCGGCACCACGGGCAACCCGATCGCGCCGGGTCGTCTCGACCTGGGTGCCAGCTTCGACAACGTGGTGGCGCGGAAGACCATCAACGCAGCCGCCGGGCAGGCCCTCACCGGGCAACGGATCAGCCTCGCGATCAAGACCGAGGTGACGCCCAGCCCCACCCCGTCGGCCAGCGCCGAGGCGACTCCCACCGAGGAGACGGCCGAGGAGGGCACCGAGGACCAGGCCAGCGAGGAAGCCAGCCCCGGCGCCCCGGCGAACGCCTCGAACACCGAGGACAGCGGCGGCGGCGCGGGTTCGTACCTGATCATCCTGCTCGGCGGTCTCCTGGTAGCCGCCGGTGTCGGCACCATCGTGCTGCTCTGGATGAAGCGCAAGGAGAACGGCGGTGACGACGACGACGCGGTGCCGGCTGGCAGCGGCGGTCCGGTCCCGCCCGCACGGGGCGGTTTCCGCGGCCCCGACGACCAGACCCGGGTGGTCGGTGGCCGACCCGGCGGCGCGGACCCGACCATGGTCGGTGGCGCGGCGCTGAGCGAGGCGCCGACGATGATGCACCGTCCGGTCGTCGACGACGTCCCGCCGGACCCGTACGGTGCGCCCGCGCAGGCGTACGGCGGCGCGGGCCAGCAGGGCTGGGGCGGCGCCGGTTACGGCGACGAGCCAGCACCCGGTGGCTACGGCGCCGGCGGCTACGGCAACGATCCGGCCTCCGGTGGCGGCTACGGCGCTGGCGCGGCCGGTGACGGCTACGGCGCCGCGCCCGGTTCCGGGGCTGGCTACGGTGGTGCGCCGACCTCTGGTGGCAGCTACGGCAACGACCCCGCCTCGGGTGGCGGTTACGGCAGCCGGGACTACACCGCCCAGGCCGGGGCGGCCGGCTACCCGCCGGCTCCCGCCGGCGGAGGGGCCTACGGGGAGCGGTACGACGAGCCGACCGGCCGTTACACCGGCGACAACACCCAGTACCCGGCGCCGGCCGACCCGTACGCGACGGGTGTCTACCAGCCCGAGCAGGGGCAGGGCTACGGTCAGCCGGACGCGGCCCCGTACGGCGGGCGGGCGGCTGAGCCGACCGCAGGGTACGGCGGACAGGCAGCCGGTGGTTACGACCAGGGCGGCTACGGTCAGCCGGCTGGTGGCTACGACCAGGGCGGCTACGGTCAGGAGCCCCCGCAGCAGGGCGGCGGTTACGGTCAGGAGCCCCCGCAGCAGCGCGGAGGCTACGACGACCGAGGCTACGACCAGGGCGGCTACGGCCAGGAGCCGCCGCCGCAGGGTGGCTACGGCCAACCGGCCGGTGGCTACGACCAGGGCGGTGGCTACGGTCAGGAACCCCCGCAGCAGCGCGGCGGCTACGACGACCGAGGCTACGACCAGGGCGGCTACGGCCAACAGGCTGGCCGCGGCCGGCCGGACACCCCGCCGCCGACCGAGCGGGGCGGTCGACGCCTCGACTGGCTGGACGACTGACCGAGAACAGCACGCGAACGGCCACCCGGAGATCCGGGTGGCCGTTTCGTCTATGGCAAGATCCACTCGCGTTCCCAGATGTCGGGGCATCCAGCGGACCTGGACACCCCGACTTCACGAAAGCCGAGTTGATCAACGCGGGGGGACCGGCCCCACGGAGGGTGGGGGCGGGCACGGCGGAGCCCGGGCGCGCGTCGGTCAGGCTGCCGTCGGTCAGGCTGCGGAGAAGACGCCCTGGCGGAGCACCGGCACGACGTCCGACACGCCGATCCGGACCGCGACGTCCACGTCCTCGGCAAAGCCGCCCTCGGTCAGCTCGCGCCCGGAGACGCTGCCCCGTACGGCGGCGGACACGTCCGGAGTGCTCGCCAGCGCGGCGAGCGCCATAGCCGCCTCCACGGACAGCCCGCCCGGCACTCCGGAGAGGGCGTCCAGCACCGAGGCGGCACCGAGTTGATCCTCCACCGACGGGCGCAGCGACCCGTCCGGCCACCGTTCACCGGAAGCGACAACGCCGATCGGGGCGTCCACAGTGCCGTACCCCTGGCGGCGCAGCCAACGCCCGACGGCGCCCGCGTTGCGCAGGCACGCCGCGACCACCGGAAGGCCGGTGGCACTGGCGGCGGCGCTGATGGCGGAGCCGTTCGGCGAGGGCAGGACCAGGTCCGCCACCACCGGCGCGGCGCCCAGCGCGGCCGGCGAGAGCGACCACGGATGCGCTGCGGTCACCTGCCGCCGCCCCACCGCGGCGACCGCGCCGACGCGTAGTGCGTACTCGGCGGCCTGCTCACCCCAGGGGAACGGGTGCACCCGCATGCCACGGGCGACCGCGACCTCCACGGAGGTGGTGAACGACAGGACGTCCACCACCACCAACGCCGCGCAGACCCGCCCGAGTTCGGCCGCGCCGGTCAGGCCCCAGTCGAACCTGGCGCCCGAACCGGGTTGGCCGTAGACGGCGGCCGTCAACGCCTCAGCGCTCGTCAGGCGACGGCTCGGTGGCACCGGTCTCCGAGTCGGTGGGCCCATCGGAGGACTCCGACCCGATCGGTTCGACAGCGCCGGTCTCCGGGGAGGGGCCTGAAGAAGCGATGGGCTCCGAGACCACCTCGGCCGGATCCACCGGTGCGGCCTCCCCGTCCGAGGTGACCGGCAGCGGTACGGCCTCGACCGCACCCGCCACACCGGCGGCAGGCGCGGGCACCTCGACAGCGGCCGAGCCACCGAAGAGGCGCGGCAACGTCTCGGTGTGCGCGGCGCGCAGCTCGTCCAGGCCGATCCGGAACTGCCCGTGCACCTCGAGCGCGCCGCCGGACGGGTCGGTGACACCGATCAGCTCGAACGGCACGCCCCGCTCGGCACAGAGCGCCGCGAACGCCTTGTCGTGGCCTCGCGGCACCGACACCAGCGCCCGCGTGGCGGTCTCGCTGAACAGGTAGACGAACGGCATCGAACCCTCGGTGAACTGCTCCGGCACCGCGATCCGGGCACCGACGCCACGGCGAAGGCAGGACTCGACCAGGCTCTGGGCGAGACCACCGTCGGAGAGGTCGTGTGCCGAGCTGAGGTGCCCGACCCGCGCCGCCTCGGCCAGCAGGTCGGCGAGCGCCTTCTCGCGGGCGAGGTCGACCTGCGGCGGGATGCCACCGAGGTGCTCGTGCGTCACCCAGGCCCACTCCGAGCCGGACAGCTCCACGTTGGTCTCGCCGAGCAGGTAGAGCTGGTCGTGGTCGCCACCGGCGCGCGGCACGAAGCCCATCGGCACCCGGTCGGCGACGTTGTCCAGCACACCCAGCACACCGACCACCGGGGTCGGGTGGATGGCCGCCGCGCCGGTCTGGTTGTAGAAGCTGACGTTGCCGCCGGTCACCGGGATGCCCAGCTCCAGGCAGCCGTCCGCCAGGCCGCGCACGGCCTCGGCGAACTGCCACATCACGCCCGGGTCCTCGGGGGAGCCGAAGTTGAGGCAGTTGGTCACGGCGATCGGCTTCGCACCGGTCACCGCCACGTTCCGGTACGCCTCGGCCAGGGCCAGCTTGGTGCCGTTGTACGGGTCCAGTCGGGCGTACCGGCCGTTGCCGTCCACCGACAGCGCCACACCCAACCCGGTGCGCTCGTCGATCCGGATCACGCCGCCGTCCTCCGGCTGGGCGAGCACGGTGTTGCCCAGCACGTAGCGGTCGTACTGCTCGGTGACCCAGGTCTTGTCGGCCAGGTTCGGCGACGCGATCATGCGCAGCACGGTCTCCCGCAGCGCCTCCGGGTCGGACGGCCGGGGCAGGGTCTCGGCCCGGTCGGCCTGGAGCAGGATCAGGTCGGCCGGCTCACGCATCGGCCGGGCGTAGACCGGGCCGTCGTCGACGAGCGAACCCGGCGGTACGTCGACGACCAGGTGGTCCTGCCAGGTGATCAGCAGCCGACCCGGACGTCCGTCCGGCTCCGGTGCGGTGACCTCACCGATCGCGGTGGCGAGCACGCCCCACTTCTCGGCGGTCTTGAGCACCGCCTCCAGCTTGTCTGGCTCGACGACCAGCAGCATCCGCTCCTGCGACTCGCTGGCCAGGATCTCGTGCGGCTCCATCGAAGGCTCGCGCAGCGGCACCCGCTCCAGCCAGACCCGCATGCCGGTGCCGGCCGCGGCGGCGGTCTCGGTGAGCGCGCAGGTCAGGCCGGCGCCGCCGAGGTCCTGGATGCCGACGACCAGTTGGCCGTCGTACAGCTCGAGGCAGGCCTCGATCAGCAGCTTCTCGGTGAACGGGTCGCCGACCTGCACGGCGGGACGGCGCGCCTCGCTGCCCTCGTCGAAGGTGGCGCTCGCCAGCACCGACACGCCGCCGATGCCGTCGCGCCCGGTCTTGGCGCCCATGAGCACGACAACGTTGCCCGGGCCGGCGGCGGCCTTGTTCTGCAGCCGGTCGACCGGCAGCACGCCCAGGCAGAGGGCGTTGAGCAGCGGGTTGCCCTGGTAGGAGGGGTCGAAGACCAACTCGCCACCGATGTTGGGCAGGCCGAGGCAGTTGCCGTAGCCGCCGACGCCGGCGACCACGCCGGTGAGGACCCGGGCGGTGTCCGGGTGGTCCGCGGCACCGAAGCGCAGCGGGTCCATCACCGCGACCGGGCGGGCGCCCATGGCGAGGATGTCCCGGACGATGCCGCCGACGCCGGTCGCCGCACCCTGGTACGGCTCGACGAAGCTCGGGTGGTTGTGCGACTCGACCTTGAAGGTCACCGCCAGCTCGTCGGAGATCTGCACGACACCGGCGTTCTCGCCGATGCCGGCGAGAAGCCGGTCGCTGTGCGGGGCCTTCTCACCGAACTGACGCAGGTGCACCTTGCTCGACTTGTAGGAGCAGTGCTCGCTCCACATGATCGAGTACATGGCGAGCTCGGACTGCGTCGGCCGGCGGTCGAGGATCTGCCGGATCCGGTCGTACTCGTCGTCACGCAGGCCCAGCTCGGTGTACGGCTGAAGCTCGCCCGGGGTACCACCGGCGCGCGGCACGGTGTCCACGCCCTCGGTCCAGACGGCGGCGGCCGGCTGGGCGGGGGCGGCCGCCGGGGCGACGGGCTGCGCCGGGCTCGGCTCGGCCGGCTGCGCCGGGGCGGAGTACGCCTCCGGGGTGTCCCGTACCGGGTCCGGATGGGTGGTCATGACCTCTCCTCGCTGCGCTCGTTCCCGCCGGAACGGCGGTTGAGCAGACCGATGATCGTGACGCTGGTCACCGCGGCGCTCCTAGCACTCACGCGGGCGCCCCGACCAGGTGCTTGAGGACTGACGTGAAGAAGCCGAGGCCGTCCAACGAAGGGCCGGTCAGCGCCTCCACCGCGTGCTCGGGGTGCGGCATGATGCCGACCACGTTGCCTGCGGCGTTGGTGATCGCGGCGATATCCCGCAGAGAACCGTTCGGGTTGCCGCCGATGTAGCGGGCGACCACCCGGCCCTCGGCCTCGAGCTGGTCCAGGGTCGCGGTGTCCGCGACGTAGCAACCCTCACCGTTCTTGACCGGGACGAGCACCTCCTGGCCGGGCTGGAACGCGTTGGTCCACGCCGTGCTGGCGGACTCGACACGCAGGACCTGGTCCCGGTTGCGGAAGTGCAGGTGCTGGTTGCGCGTGAGCGCGCCGGGCAGCAGGTGCGCCTCGCAGAGGATCTGGAAGCCGTTGCAGATGCCGAGCACGGGCAGACCACCCTGGGCGGCGTCCACGATCGTCTCCATCACCGGGGCGAACCTGGCGATGGCACCGCAGCGCAGGTAGTCACCGTAGGAGAAGCCACCGGGCAGCACGACAGCGTCGACCCCGTGCAGGTCCGCGTCGCCGTGCCAGAGCCGGACCGGCTCGGCGCCGGCGATCCGGACGGCCCGGGCCGCGTCCCCGTCGTCGAGCGAGCCCGGGAAGGTGACCACGCCGACCCGGGCGGTCACGAGCGGGCGTCCGCGGTCTCGTCGGCCTCGACCAGGCGGACGGTGAAGTCCTCGATGACCGGGTTGGCGAGCAACTTGTCGGCAATCTCCCGAGCGCGGTCCAGGTCCGGTTCACCGGTGAACTCGATCTCGATCCGCCTGCCGATCCGGACCGAGGCGACGTCACCGACGCCGAGCCGGGGCAGCGCGTTTGCGACGGCCTGGCCCTGCGGATCAAGGATCTCGGGCTTGAGCATGACGTCGACGACGACGCGAGGCACTGGGCACTCCTGACTGTGTACGCAGTTGGGTGCCGACCCACATGGGGCGAGCGCAGCCAGCGTACCTGGCAGATACGGCCGCGGACGCACCGGCCGGGTGCAGTTCAAGCAGTGATCGACATTGCCCGCGCTCACGGCGGCCCGACAGGCGGGGCAAGTGGCCTCAGCAGGGCAGATACGGCGTAGCGGGAGGCTGAATCGTTACATTGAGTAACCTCGATCAAATCCTTGATAACGCTCGGCCCGGGCCCTACTGTACATCGACGTAAGTCGATTGAGGTGTCGGTGGGGACCTCCCGCCGTCGCCCATCCGCACCCGGCGACCCCGGGTCCGCCCCGTCCAAGGAGTCCACCCGATGCGCATCCGCCCCCTGCTCGCCGCCGTCAGCATCGCGTTGGTCGGCGCCCTCGGTGCCACCTCCGGCGCGTCCGCCGCCCCGCCCGGCCCGCAACCCATCATCGGTGGCACCACCGTCTCGTCGGCGCCCTGGGCCGCCGCGGTGCTCAGCAACGGCTCGTTCACCTGCTCCGGCAGCGTCATCGCCTCGCAGTGGGTGCTCACCGCCCGGCACTGCATCAACGGCACCATGTCCGTTCGGATCGGCAGCGTGAACCGCACCTCCGGCGGGGTCACCCGCACGATCAGCGCCACCTACACCCGCAGCGACCTGGCGCTCATGCGACTCTCCAGCGCCGTCACCACCTCGACGGTGACCCTGGCCAACAGCAACCCGCCGATCAACTCGACGAACTCGATCTACGGGTGGGGCATGACCTGCTACAGCGGCTGCTCGGCGTCGACCCAGCTGAAGACCGCCACCGTACGGGTGACCAGCAACAGCGTCACCGACGCGTACGGCGGGCAGGCGATCCGCAGCACCGAGATCAGCGGCAACGCCTGGCGGGGCGACTCCGGCGGCCCGCAGTTCTACAACGGCCAGCAGGTCGGCGTCGCCTCCACGGCCGACGGCTACAGCATCCAGAACTACGGCAGTGTTGCGTACAACCGGGCCTGGATCACCTCGGTGGCCGGTGTCTGACGGTTACCACCCGGAGCGTCGCGGATGGTCGGCCCCGTGCCGGCCGTCCGCGCCGCGCCGTTTTGCAGCATCCGATCAGGTGAACAATGCGCCCGATCGGGTCGGGCCCCTCCTGACAGCATCGGAAACGTGCTGGTCGTGACGACGGAGCAACTGCCCGGCTACGAGATCCGCCAGATTCTCGGTGAGGTGGTGTCATCGATGGCCAGGACGCGCAACCCGTACCGCGAGGGGGTCAAGAACCTGCGCGGTGGCGCGTACGACCCGATGGCCCCGGACAACCTGACCCGGTGGCGCACCGACTCGGTGTCCCGGCTCGGCGAGGAAGCCCTGCGCCTCGGCGCGAACGCCGTGATCGGCATGCGGTTCGACAGCCGGGACTGCGGTGAGATGTGGATGGAGATCTGCGCGTACGGAACGGCGGTGATCGCCGTACCCGTCATGCCCGAGGTCATGCCGGCCGACCAGCCGGCCGTCGCCGCGGAGACCGCCACCGACCCGGCCTTCGCCGAGTCCCTCGGCGGCATCGCCGAACCGGCCAGCGCCCCCAACCTGAGAACAGCAGCAGAAACCCCGACCGGCGAATAGGTCCTCCACCCCCTGTTGATCAAGAGGTTTCGGTCACCAGGGAGATCGAACTTGACGCAAACCTCTTGATCACCGCGGAGGGGTGGGCGGGGTGGGGGTGGGGGGTCAGAGGATGGGGGGCGGGCTGTAGGTGGCGGCTTCGGGGTGGGTTTCCACCACCTTGGTGATCCGCTTGGTTACCGCTGCCACCTGGGCCTGGGCGGCACCCACGAAGGCGCTGCGGTCGGCGACCAGGGTGTCGATGTCGGCGCGGGACAGGCCGAGCCGCCCGTCGGCCGCCAACCTGTCGAACAGGTCGTTCTCCGGGGAGCCCTTCTCGCGCATCGCCAGGGCCACGGCGACCGCGTGCTCCTTGATCACCTCGTGGGCGACCTCCCGGCCCACGCCGCGCCGGACCGCCGCCACCAGGATCTTGGTGGTGGCCAGGAACGGCAGGAACCGCTCCAACTCCCGGTTGATCACCGCCGGGTACGCGCCGAACTCGTCGAGCACGGTGAGGAACGTCTGGAACAGCCCGTCGGCGGCGAAGAACGCGTCCGGCAGGGCCACCCGACGGACCACCGAGCAGGAGACGTCCCCCTCGTTCCACTGGTCGCCGGCCAGCTCGCCGACCATCGACAGGTAGCCCCGGATGATCACCGCGAAGCCGTTCACCCGCTCCGACGAGCGCGTGTTCATCTTGTGCGGCATCGCGCTGGAGCCCACCTGGCCCGGCTTGAAGCCCTCGGTCGCCAACTCCTGGCCGACCATCAACCGGATCGTGGTGGCCAACGACGACGGCGCCGCGGCGGTCTGCGCCAGCGCGGCCAGCACGTCGAAGTCGAGCGAGCGCGGGTACACCTGCCCGACGCTGTCCAGCACCCGGGAGAAGCCCAGGTGTTCGGCCACCCGCCGCTCCAGCTCGGCCACCTTGTCGGCGTCCCCGTCGAAGAGGTCCAGCTGGTCGGCGGCCGTGCCGACCGGGCCCTTGATCCCCCGCAACGGGTACCGCGCGATCAACTCCTCCAGCCGCTCGTACGCGATCAGCAGCTCCTCGGCCGCCGACGCGAAGCGCTTGCCCAGCGTGGTGGCCTGCGCCGCCACGTTGTGCGAACGGCCGGTCATGACCAGCTCGGAGTGCTCGTACGCCAGGAAGGCGAGGCGGGCCAGGGTGGCCACCACGCGGTCCCGGATCAGCTCCAGCGAGGCACGCACCTGGAGCTGCTCGACATTCTCGGTCAGATCCCGGGAGGTCATGCCCTTGTGCACGTGCTCGTGCCCGGCGAGCGCGCTGAACTCCTCAATCCGGGCCTTCACGTCGTGCCGGGTGACCCGCTCCCGCTCCGCGATCGAGGCGAGGTCCACCTGGTCGAGCACCCGCTCGTACGCCTCGACCACGCCGTCCGGCACCGCGACACCCAGGTCACGCTGGGCGCGGAGCACGGCGAGCCAGAGCCGCCGCTCCATCCGGACCTTCTCCTCCGGAGACCAGAGGGCGACCAGTTCGGGCGAGGCGTACCGGTTGGCGAGCACGTTCGGGATCGTCGTCACGTACCTCATTGTCCCGCACCCGCTGGTCGGTGCCTGGACCGGGCCGGAACCCCGAGGCGGTCAGGAGCGGGTGAGCTCGTAGACGGTCACCGCGCCGGCGACCAGCCGAACCTGAGCCAGCCGGGCCAGCTCCGGCGACACCGCTCCCGCCCTGGCGTCGGCGAACAACCATCGGACTCCGTGCCGCGTACGGAGGCGGTCCAGGTCGGCGACGGTCGGCGCGGTGAACACACCGTCGTTGAGCGCGAGCAACTCCTGATCGGGAAAGTTCTGCCGGGCGTACCCCAGGTTGTCGACGCCGTGGGCGGCCACCACCGCGTCGGTGTAGCCCCAACTCTCGACCACTGTGCGGTGCCCGCCCAGCCCGGTCACCCAGAAAGCCCGGGCGTCGCAGTGCGGGGTGGTCCGCACCGGCCGGCAGTGGACGTTGGTGGCGACCACGTCGTCGTCGCCGGCGTGTTCGTCCAGCCACAGCGCCGCGCGCATCTCGTCGACGGTCAGCGCGTACGGCTGCGGTCCGGTGGCCGGCGGCCCCGGCTCGGTCAGCACCGAGCGAACCGTCCCGCCCAGCACGACGGCGGCGCTGGCACCGAGCAGCGCCGCGGTGACCCCGGCCAGGGCGATCGTCACCGTTCGCCGACGACCTGCTCCCGAAGCTGCCGGTGCCGAAACGCGACGCCGCCACAGGGCCGCCACTGCGATGGCGAGCGCGGCGGCAACCGCCACGAACAGCACGTACCGTGCGGCCGAGAGACCCAGGACCCGCAACCACCCCTCGATCGTCGAGGTGGTGGGGGTGCCGGGCCGGCTGATCCTGGGCACGGCGAAACCCACCACCGTGCCGGCGGTGGCGAGCCCCGCCAACGCGCCGGCCACGGCGGGCACCACCAGCACCGGCCAGGGCGCCCGAGCCGCAGCGAGAGACCAGGTGGTCAGCACGACGCCGATCGGGATGACGCCCATCCAGAAGTAGATCTGACTGATCGACGGGTGCTGGAACACCCAGGTGGTGGCGGCCCCGGCAAGGACCGTGCCGGCGAGCAGCCAGACAGCCGGATCGGCCCGGTGCCCACGCTCGCGGAGCAGGCCCATGCCCACCCACCGTGGCGACTGACCCAGCACCCACCAGCCGACCACCGCGAACGCCAGCAGCCATCCGAGGACACCACCGTCGTTGATGCCCGGTGGCAGCGGTGCGCTCGGCCAGATCCCGTCACCCGGCCCGAGCGTCTCGGCGTACGGGGCGACGAAGTGCAGCAACGCCAACGCCTGCACGCGCAGGGTGGAGGCCCCGCCACCGGCGAACAGCCGGAAACCGAGCGCCATCGCCGCCACCAGGCAGGCCAACGCCACCAGGGCGGGTCGTGGGATCTGCCGCTTGCGCCACCAGAACACCACGGCGGTGAGACCCAGGCCGGCGATCAGCGGTGGCAACGCGCTGGACTTCGCCCCCGCACAGACCAGCCCGAGCGCCGGGACCAGCGGCCAGGCCGGGCCGAGGGAACGCCCCCGGGCCGCGTCGACAACGAGCCCGGCCAGCAGCAACAACGGCACCAGCACGTACGTCTGGGAGGGGCTGGCGTAGGAGAGCGGCATCTCGCCGGACACACCCACGGGCGAGCCGAGCGTGACCGCCGCACCGGTGAAAGCGGTGAGGGCGGCCACCGGGCCAGCCCAGACCCCTCCACTCAAGTCGCGGGCCAGCCCGGCCGCGAGCACCACCGCCACGCCGACCACCGGTACCAGCCACAGCCGCAGCAGCACCGTCGTCGGCGCGATGCCAGTGATCATGCTGCCGCTGGCGATGTGGGCGTCGGAGAGGTAGTGGTACCGCAACGCCTCCCCCGCGACGTGCGGCAACTCGAATGGCATCGCCCGCGTCAACTCCTGCACCAGACCCAGGTGGTAGAGCACGTCCTGGTAGTAGCCGCCGGATACCGGAGGCAGCGGAACCATCCGCCACTGGACGTACCCCCAGGCCAGCACCACCAGCAGGGCCGCACCCATGCTCCAGTGCCAGCCGACCGGCAGCGGACGGCGCTCGCCGACCCGCCAGTGTCGGCGCAGCCCGGGCACGGCGGCGAACGCGACGAGTACGGGTAGCGGCCACCACCGCAGCAGGGTCTGTTGACCGGTCGCCGCTGCCAACGCCCAGGCGACGATCTCCAACAGCAGGCCGGTGGCCGCGCCGAAGCCGACATCCTCCGGAAGGTTGCCCCGGCTTCCGCGCAGCGCGCGGTGTACCAGGGTTCCGGGGAGCGCCAGCGCGAGGACCCAGTACGCGGAGAACCGGGCGAGGTCCGGCACCGGCACGCTGCCGCGTGACCACACCACGAGCAGTGCGCCGATCACGAGCACCCACGGGAGCGTGCTGAGAATCGGCACGAGAGCATTCCGGCGCGAGGCCGAGGCTGGGGCCTGCGTGTCGACCCGCTCGGCCAGCAGGGCGTCAGCCACGGAGTCGGACAACGTCGTCACCGACACGACCACGTGCACCCGCCTCCGGAACCCCGTCCTGGGAGTCGAACCCGATGTGGAAGGCGGGCCGGTTCTGCACTGTGGCGTAGATCCGGCCGACGTACTCGCCCAGCAGGCCGAGACAGACCAACTGCACCCCACTGAGCAGCAGCACCGCGACGAACATCGAGGTCCAGCCGGGGATGGTGGCACCGGAGACGTGGACGACCATGCCGAACACGATCAGGGCCAGGCAGAGCAGGAAGCTCGACATCCCCATCCAGGTGGCCAGGCGCAGAGGCGCGGCCGAGAAGTTCGCCGTGCTCTCCCAGGCCAGCGCGACCATCCGGCGCAGCGGATACTTCGTCTCCCCGGCGGCACGGACCTCGCGGTCGTAGCGCACCTCGGCGCTGGGGAAGCCGAGCGACGGCACCAGCAGCCGGTAGACCGGGGCACGCTCGGGCAGTTCGCGCAGAACCTCGATCACGTCCCGGCTGAGCAACCGGAAGTCACCAGCCTGCGCGGGCAGGTCGGCACCGACGAGCCGACGCATCACCCAGTAGTAACCCCGGGCGGTGTTGCGCTTGAAGACCGTGTCGGTGCTGCGGTCGGCGCGCACGCCGTAGACGACGTCCACCCCGTCCTCGCGGGCCACCCGAAGCATCTCGGCGATGGTCTCCGGCGGATCCTGAAGATCGGCGTCCAGGCTGACCACCCAGTTTCCAACGGCCCGGTGCAGGCCAGCGGTCAACGCCGCCTGGTGACCGCTGTTGCGCCGCAGTCGGAGCACCCGGAGCTGGGGCCAGTCCCGGCCGTGATCGAAGAGCACCGACACGGTGTCGTCCCGGCTACCGTCGTCGACGGCGACCACCTCGTAGTCGACGCCGAGCGCGTCGAGCACCGGTCGCAGCCGGGCGACGAGGGCCGGGATGACCGCGGTCTCGTTGAACATCGGGATGACCACCGAGAGGGTGATCGTCCGTGGAACGACAGACTCCATGGTGATACGGCCCCGTTCCGCACGCAGGAGTGATCAGCGCCGCGTCGAGGACGCGGCAGCGATCACCGTTGCGCGGTGAACTCTCCGCCAGCGGACCGACTACTGAACAGGCCGTTAACGTCTGGTGCCAGGTGACTCGGTAAGCGACGTTCCGCTCACCGCTCCAGGATCGCTGTCACGCCCTGACCACCGGCCGCGCAGATGGAGATCAGCCCGCGTCCGCTGCCCTTCTCGGCCAGCAGCTTGGCCAGGGTCGCCACGATCCGCCCGCCGGTGGCGGCGAAGGGGTGCCCGGCGGCCAGCGAGGAGCCGTTCACGTTGAGCCGGTCGGTGTCGATCGCGCCGAGCGGTGCGTCCAGGCCGAGCCGGTCCTTGCAGAACTCCGGCGACTCCCAGGCGGCCAGTGTGGCCAGCACCTGCGAGGCGAACGCCTCGTGGATCTCGTAGTAGTCGAAATCCTGCAACGTCAGCCCGGCCCGGGCCAGCATCCGGGGCACCGCGTAAGCGGGGGCCATCAGCAGCCCTTCGTCGCCGTGCACGAAGTCCACCGCCGCCGTCTCCGACCAGCTGAACCAGGCCAGCACGGGCAGGTTGTGCGCTGCGGCCCACTCCTCGCTGGCCAGCAGCACGGCGGATGCGCCGTCGGTGAGCGGTGACGAGTTGCCAGCGGTCATGGTGGCCTGCTCGGCGTCCGGGCCACGGGTGCCGAAGACCGGCTTGAGCGAGCCGAGCTTCTCCACGCTGGTGTCCGGGCGCAGGTTCTGGTCGCGGGTCAGCCCCAGGTACGGCGTCATGAGGTCGTCGAAGAAGCCCCTGTCGTACGCGGCGGCGAGCCGCTGGTGCGAGCGCAGCGCCAACTCGTCCTGGGACCGCCTGTCGATCTGCCAGTGCAGCGCGGTGCGGGCGGCGTGGTCACCCATGGACAGGCCGGTACGTGGTTCGGCGTTGCGCGGGAGGTCGGGCTTGAACGGCTGGAGCGGGCGCAGCCGGGCGGCGACCTTCAACCGCTCGCCCAGGGTGCGGGCGCTGTTGAGCTTGAGCAGCGTGCGTCGCATCTCCTCGTTGACCGCGAGCGGCGCGTCGGAGGTGGTGTCGACACCCCCGGCGATACCCACGTCGAGTTGACCGAGAGCGATCTTGTTGGCGACGAGGATCGCCGCTTCCAGGCCGGTGCCGCAGGCCTGCTGGAGGTCGTACGCGGGGGTGTGCGGGTCGAGCCGGGAGCCGAGGACCACCTCGCGGGTGAGGTTGAAGTCGCGGGAGTGCTTGAGCACCGCCCCGGCCACGACCTCGCCGACCCGCTGCCCGGCCAGCCCGTAGCGGGCGATCAGCCCGTCCAGCGCGGCGCCGAGCAGGTCGGCGTTGGACGCGTCCGCGTAGCGGGAGTTGGAACGGGCGAAGGGGATGCGGTTGCCCCCGATGACCGCGACCCTCCGGATGCTCTGCACGATCCGCCTCCTCGCAAAGTGTTGCTCGAACCCTACTCGCCAGTAGGCTACGCCCATGACCGACAGGTACGCGAGCTTCGTCCAATCGGCCGCCGGTCGCACGGTGGTCAAGCGCTTCGGGCTTCCCGATCCGCCTCGACTGCGCCGGCACCACCTCGGCGACCCGCTGCTGCCTGGTCCGGCAGTGCTCGGCGCGGCCACCGGCGGTCGGCTCGCCGAGCCGGTCGGCACGATCCTGACGGCCGCCGGGGTCGAGCTGCGCGATGCCGCCGGCGCCGGACCCCAGGACCGCTTCGGAGCCCTGGTGTACGACGCCAGCGGCATCACCGACTCCACACAGCTCCGCCAGCTCTACGACTTCTTCCACCCGCACGCCCGGGCCGTGCTGCCCAGTGGCCGGGTGATCGTGCTGGGCACCCCGCCGCAGGAGTGCCCGACGCCCCGCGAGGCGACCGCCCAGCGCGCCCTGGAAGGGCTGGTCCGCAGCATCGGCAAGGAGTTCGGTCGGGGCACCACCGCCCAACTCGTCTACGTGACCCGGGCCGGGGACGGCGTCCTCACCAGCCTCGAGTCGACGCTCCGCTTCCTTCTCTCCGGGCGGTCCGCGTACGTCTCGGGTCAGGTGATCCGGGTCGGTGCCGGCGAGGCGACCGTCCCGGCCGACTGGGAGCGCCCATTGGACGGGCAGGTGGTGCTGGTCACCGGCGCCGCCCGGGGGATCGGCGCGGCGCTGGCCACGGTGCTCGCCCGCGACGGCGCACGGGTGGTCGCCCTGGACATCCCCGCCGCCGGGGACGCGCTGGCGGCGGTGGCGAACGACATCGGTGGCACCGCCGTGCAGCTCGACCTGACCGCACCGGACGCGCCGACCCGGCTCGCCGACCACCTGGCCAGCCGGCACGGCCGGGTCGACGTGGTGGTGCACAACGCCGGCATCACCCGGGACAAGACGCTCGGCCGGATGGACGCCGACCGGTGGGACCAGGTCCTCGACGTCAACCTCTCCAGCCAGGAACGGATCAACGACGTGCTGCTGGAGCGCGGGCTGATTCCGACCGGCGGGCGGATCGTGTCGGTCTCCTCGATCGCCGGGATCGCCGGAAACCGGGGTCAGACCAACTACGCCACCAGCAAGGCCGGAGTGATCGGGCTGGTCGACTCGCTCGCGCCGACCCTGCGGGAGCGGGGCATCAGCGTCAACGCGGTGGCCCCCGGCTTCATCGAGACCCGGCTGACCGCGCGCATCCCGCTGGTGGTCCGTGAGGCGGGCCGGCGGATGAACAGCCTGGCCCAGGGCGGCCTGCCGGTGGACGTGGCCGAGACGATCGGCTGGTTGGCCTGGCCGGCCAGCGGTGCGGTCAGCGGAAACGTGGTCCGGGTCTGCGGCCAGAGCCTGCTGGGGGCGTGATGCGGGGCAAGAAAGAGCCGGACGACGACCTCTCCCTGCACGAGCTGATCGACGGCCCGACCGAGACGCTGACCGCGGAGACCCTGGCCGCGGCTCTCGAACCGGCGTCGGGCAGCCGCACCCGGATCGGCCTGCCCCGGATGCCGGCGGTCGGGGCGCTGAACCGCCGGGCGTTGCTCGGCGCGCTACCGGGACTCGGCGGCGGGCGGCGCGGGAGCGGCCTGCCGACGGTCGAGCTGGCCGTCGGCGGGGTGACAGTCGACCGGGCACGCCTGGCCGACTACGACCGGGTCTGTGGGTTCCGGCTCAGCGATCGACTGCCGGGGACCTTTCCGCACGTCATGGGCTTCCCGCTGGCGCTGCGGCTGATGACCCTGCCGGCGTTCCCGATCCCCCTCACCGGCCTGGTGCACGTCGGCAACCGGATCGCCGTGCACCGCCCGATCACCGCCGACGAGACTGTCGACTTCATCGCGTACGCCGAGAACCTGCGCCCGCACGACCGGGGACGGCAGGTGGACGTGGTGCTGGTCGGCTCGGTCGACGGCGAGAAGGTCTGGGAGGGTGTCTCGACGTACCTGGGCCGGGAACGCAAGCCCGGCGGAGGCGACCGGGGTGGACGGCCCGACGCGCCGACCGGCACGGCCCGCTGGCGGGTGGAACCTCGCGTGGGCACGGAGTACGCGCGGGTGTCCGGAGACCACAACCCGATCCACACCTCCCGGCTCGGTGCGCGGCTGCTCGGCTTCCACCGACCGATAGCGCACGGTATGTGGAGCAAGGCGCGCTGCCTGGCCGCGTTGGAGAACCGGCTGCCGGACTCCTACGCCGTCGAGGTCGCCTTCAAGCTGCCGGTCCCGCTGCCGAGCACTGTGAGCTTCGCTCTGCTGCCCGACGGCGGGTTCGCCCTGCACGACTCGCGCGGCCGACCGCACCTGGCGGGTCTCGTGCGCTGACGAGCACCCCTTGGCAAGACGCGCTCGCATGCGCTAAGTTGTTCTCACATAGAGATGTTCTCACAGTGAGAGAGACGCCGTGAACGAGCAGGAGTTCCTGGACGCGTACGACCCCCGGGCCTATCCGGCGGTCGCGGTGACCGTCGACGTGGTCGCATTCACCATCCGCGACGACGCGCTGCACCTGCTGCTGATCCGGCGCGGTCAGGCACCCTTCGAGGGCCACTGGGCGCTGCCCGGCGGCTTCGTCCACCCCGACGAGGACCTGACCGCCGGCGCCCGACGCGAGCTGGCCGAGGAGACCGGGCTCGGCGGCGACGGGCTGCGCCGCGTACACCTGGAGCAGTTGGGCAGCTACGGCGCTCCCGACCGCGACCCGCGGATGCGCATCGTCTCGATCGCCCACCTCGCGTTCGCCCCCGACCTGCCGGACCCGGCCCCCGGCACCGACGCCGACGAGGCGATCTGGCTCCCGGTGACCGCGCTGAGCAGCCGGCAGCTCGCCTTCGACCACGGCCGGATCATCGACGACGCGCTGGAGCGGGCCCGGTCCAAGCTGGAGTACACCCCGCTCGCCACCCGCTTCCTCCCCGCCGAGTTCACCATCAGCGAGCTGCGCGCCGTCTACGAAACGGTCTGGGGTCACCCGCTGCACGCCGGCAACTTCCACCGCAAGGTGCTGTCCGTGCCCGGCTTCGTGGAGAGCACCGGTGCCAACACCGAGCGCGGCGGCAGTCGAGGCGGCCCCCGCGCCCGGCTCTACCGGGCCGGCGACGCCCGCCTGCTGCACCCGGCGCTGCTGCGCCCGGCCCGTGAGGAGACGGTGCGATGAGGACGGCGGAGGCCATCGGCCTGGTCGCGGCGGCCCGCACCGACGCCGACCTGTTCGGCGCGGACCAGCCGGCCCGGCGTTACCGCGAGCTGGTCGCGGCCCTGCACCCCGACCACCTGCCGGCCGACCCGGCGGTACGCGCCGAAGCCACCGAGGCGTTCATCCACGTCACCACCAGGTGGCGGGCCCGGCAGGTGACAGTCCTCGGCGACTACCGGCTCGGCGCGCTGGCCCACTCCGGCGACCTGGCCGACCTCTACGACGTGGGCGACGACCGACTGCTCAAACTGCCCCGGCGGCCCACCGACAACGACCTGATGACCCGCGAGGCACACGCCCTGCGCACCATCGCCGAGCGCGGCGACCCCCGCTACCTGCCGTACGTGCCCCGGCTGGTGGACGAGTTCCGGCACCGCGACGCCGCGACCGGCGCGGAACGTCGGATCAACGTGCTGGCCACCGCACCGGGCCTGCACGACCTCGACGAGGTACGGCGCGCGTACCCCGACGGGTTGGACGCCCGGGACGTCGCCTGGATGTGGCGGCGGCTGCTGGTGGCGCTCGGCCTGGCCCACCGGGCCGGCGTGGTGCACGGCGCGGTACTGCCGCGACACGTGCTGATCGAGCCGGACGCCCACGGAGTCGTGCTCATCGACTGGTGCTTCTCGGCCCCCGTCGGCGGCACCATCCCGGCGGTCGTGCCCGGCCACGGCTGGGACCCGGAGGAGGTCGTCAGGAAGCAGCCCTGCGGCCCGGGCACCGACATCGCCATGGCCAGCCACTGCATGAGCTGGCTGATGGGGCCGCGCGCACCCCGTGAGCTGCACACCTTCGCCCAGGGTTGCCGACAACGGTCCCTGGACGCCCGGCCCGACGACGCCTGGCGCCTGCTCCGCGAACTCGACCAGGTGCTGGACCGGCTCTACGGGCCCCGCACCTTCCGACCCTTCACCCTCACCCCCTAAGGAGCTGTCATGGGCAGTGGAATCTGGTCCACCGACGTGTACGACGCCGCCGACCGCTACCGCCGGTCCACCGGCAAGAGCGCCTTCTCCTACAGCGACAGCGGGGCGCGCACCGTGCACCCCGCGCTCGACCCCCGCGACGCGACCCGCGAGAGCCGCGACTCCGACGAGCACCCCCGCTCGACGCCCGTCGCGGTGCTCTTCGACGTGACCGGCTCGATGCGCAACGTGCCGCGCGTCCTGCAGACCAAGCTGCCGCAGCTGCTCGGGCTGCTGCAACGGCAGGGCTACGCCAGCGACCCGCAGATCATGTTCGGCGCGATCGGCGACGCCACCTGCGACCGGGTGCCGTTGCAGGTCGGGCAGTTCGAGTCGGACAACCGGATGGACGACGACCTCGGCCGGATCGTCCTCGAAGGCGGTGGCGGCGGTCAGATGTCCGAGTCGTACGAGCTGGCCATGTACTTCATGGCCCGGCACACCAGCACCGACAGCTGGGACAAGCGCGGCCGGCGCGGTTACCTGTTCATCATCGGCGACGAACTGGCGTACCCCCAGGTGAAGGCCCGGGAGGTGGCCCGCCTGATGGGCGACGACCTGGGCGAGGACGTGCCGCTGCGGCAGATCGTGGACGAGGTGACCCGCCGCTGGGACACCTACTACCTGCTCCCCGCCGGCAGCCACTACGCCGGCAACGCCACGGTGCTGGACTTCTGGCGGGACCTGCTCGGGCAGAACGCCGTCGTGCTCGACGACCTGGACGCGGTGTGCGAGACCATCGCGCTCACCATCGGCCTCGGTGAACAGGCCATCGACCTGGACGAGGGCCTGCGCGACCTGGACCGCAGCGGCTCCGGCGCAACCGGCACCGTGTCGAAGGCGCTGGCCCGGCTCGGCCGGGGACGGCGGGCCGAGGTGTCGACGCTGCCGGCCTTCCGCGACACCTCCGGCGGGGTGACCCGGCTGTGAAGCACGTGGCGGTGGTCGACCTCGGCTTCGGCGACGCCGGCAAGGGCACGGTCGTGGACTGGCTCTGCGCCACCCGCCCCGTGCACACGGTGGTCCGCTTCAACGGGGGCGCGCAGGCGGCACACAACGTCGTGCTGCGCGACGGGCGGCACCACACGTTCGCGCAGTTCGGCGCCGGCACGTTCCACAGCGGGGTCGGTACGCACCTGTCGCGGCACGTGGTGGTGGACCCGCTGGCCCTGGCCGCCGAGGCCGACCATCTCGCCACTGTCGGGGTGACCGACGCGCTCGACCGACTGACAGTCGACGGGGAGGCGCTGCTCGCCACCCCGTACCACCGGGCCGCCAACCGGGCCCGGGAGATCGCCCGCGGAGCCGACCGGCACGGCTCCTGCGGGCTGGGGGTGGGCGAGGCCGTCGCGTACGGTCTCGCCCACCCGGACGACGCGCCCCGGGTCGCCGACTGCCACAGCCCAGCGCTGCTGCGCCGCCGGCTGACCGTCCTGCGGGACCGATTGACCGCCGAACTCGGCCCACTGGACGCGCCGCCGGTCGAGGACTGCCTGCCCGCGTACACCGGGTTCGCCGGGCGGGTCACGATCGTCGACCGGAGCTGGCTCGCCGGTGCGCTGCGCTCCGGGACCTGCGTCTTCGAGGGCGCGCAGGGGGTGCTGCTGGACGAGTGGCACGGCTTCCACCCGTACACGACGTGGAGCACCACCACGTTCGCCAACGCCGACAGCCTGCTCGCCGAGGCGGGCCTGCCCGGCGACGTGACCCGGGTCGGGGTGCTGCGGGTGGTCACCACCCGGCACGGGGCGGGCCCGCTGGTGACCGAGGACCCGAACCTGCCACTGGCCGATCCGCACAACCCGACCAACCCGTGGCAGGGCCGGTTCCGGTTCGGCCACTTCGACGCTGTCGCCCACCGGTACGCCCTCGCGGCGGCCGGCGGCGTCGACGGCCTGGCCCTGACCCACCTCGACCTGACCGGCCCCGACCTGCGGATCTGCCGCCGCTACGACACCACCGACCGGCTCACCCCGGGCCCGCCCGGTGACCTGGACCGGCAGGCCGCGCTCACCGCCCGCCTGCTGCGCTCCCGCCCGCTCTACGACGACCCGCCGACGGACTGGACGGAGGCGGTCAGCGCGGAGCTGGGCACACCCGTGGTGCTGACCTCGCACGGCCCCACCGCCGACGACAAGACCGCGCACGGTCCGCTGCTCACCCCACCGGCGCTGATCGGCGCCGGCTGAGGCGTCTTCTGCCGACTCGGCCACCGGGCGGCTCGTACCCCGCGAGCATGGGGGCATGGACGCCCTGCTCGACCTCCTCCGTGGGACGGTCACATCGCCGTGGGTGTACCTGGTGATCTTCGGGCTCACCGCGATCGACGCGTTCTTCCCGGCGGTGCCGGGTGAGGCGGCGGTGATCACCGCTGGGGTGCTGTCCGCCAGCGGAGGGCACCCCAGCCTGACCCTGGTGATCGTCAGCGCTGCCGTCGGCGCGCTGGTCGGCGACCACATCTCCTACGCGATCGGTCGGGGCGGCGGCGCGCACCGGCTGGCCCGTCTACCGGATGGCAGCCGACGGCGGGCCAGCTCCGACTGGGCCCGCCGGGCCGTGGACCGGCGCGGCGGCATCATCCTCACGACCAGCCGGTACGTGCCGGGTGGTCGAACGGCGGTCACCCTCACCATGGGCGCGGTGCGCTATCCCCGCCGGGCATTCCTGCTGTACGACAGCATCGCGGCGGTCACCTGGGCGCTGTACTGCGGGCTGCTCGGTTACTTCGGCGGGCTGGCCTTCGAGCGCGATCCCGTGAAGGGCGTACTGGTCGGAGTGGGGATCTCGCTGGTCATCACGTTCGGCCTGGAGGGGATCCGCTGGCTGCGCCGCCGGGCCCACCGCCACGCGGCCTCCCGCCGCTGATCGCCTCCCGCTGCCGTCACCCGGGCGCGTCACAGCAGGTCGGCGTCGTGCACCAGGATCGCCAACTGCACCCGGTTGCCCGCGTGCAGTTTCGCCAGCGCCCGGCTGACGTGCGCCTTCACGGTGGCCTCGCTCATCGTCAACCGCCGGGCGATCTCCGCGTTGCCGTGCCCGCGCGCCACCTCTCGAACGATCTCCAACTCCCGCGTGGTGAGCGGTGCGAGCCGCTGGCGAGCCGCGTCCCGCCGGCCCGGGCCACGATCGGCGAACGAACTGATCAGCCGCCGGGTCACGGTCGGGGCGAGCATCGCGTGCCCGGCCGCCACCGTCCGAACGGCGGCGGCCAACTCGCGGGGCGGGGTGTCCTTGAGCAGGAACCCGACAGCGCCGGCCCGCAGCGCCCGGTGCACGTACTCGTCGAGGTCGAAGGTGGTCAACATGATCACCTTCGCGCCGGTGGCGACCACTTCCGGCGCGACGGTCAGCCCGTCGACGCCCGGCATCCGCACGTCGAGCAGTACCACGTCGGGGCGTAACCGGTGGGTCTGCTCCAGCGCGCCGGCACCGTCCGCCGCCTCGCCGACCACTGTGACGTCCTCGGACGCCTCAAGGATCAGCCGCAGCCCGGCGCGTACGAGTTGCTCGTCGTCGACCACCAGCACCCGGATCACGCCGCGCCCTCCAGCGGGATCAGGGCCCGGACCAGGAAACCGCCGTCCACTGGCGTCGCCTCCAGCCGACCGCCGAGCAGCTCCACCCGCTCGCGCAGCCCGAGCAACCCCTGCCCCGCACCGGGCAGCGCCGACCCGCTCTCGGACGGGCCGTTGCGGACCAGCACCTCCAGCCCGTCGGGCAGGTATCGGAGGCGAACGACCGTCTCGGCGTCCGCCGCGTGCTTGCGCACGTTCGTCAACGCCTCGCGGACCACCCGGTACGCGGTGCGCCCCAACGTCGCCGGTAGTGCGGCCGGCTCGCCCTCGTCCTGCCGGGAAACCCGGAGACCTGCGGTACGGGACTCCCCGATCAGCTCGTCCAGCGCGTCGAGCCCTCGCTCCGGCACCACTGCCGCCTCGGCCTGTCGCAGCACACCCAGCACCTCGCGCAGGTCGGTGAGCGCCTGCCGGCCGGTCGTCCGGATCAGCGCGGCGGCCTCGACGGTTGCCGGGTCCGCAGCGGTCACCTCCAGGGCACCGGCGTGCACCACCATCAACGAGACCCGGTGCGCCACCACGTCGTGCATCTCCCGGGCGATCCTGGTCCGCTCCTCGGCGCGGACCCGGTCGGCGTGGGCTTCCCGCTCGCGTTCCAACCGTTCGGCCCGGTCCCGCAGGGCGACGAGCGTGTCCCGGCGGGCCCGCACCCAGAGGCCGAGGACCAACGGAAGGCCGACCAGACAGGCGGCGAGCAGCAGCACATTGCCAGTGGTGGCGGTGGTGATCCGGCGTACGCCGCCCACCTGCACCCCGACCACTACCCCACCGGCGAGCACCACAGCGGCCCCGGCGAGGTAGGTGGCGAGCCGCCGGCTCCGCAGCCGCAGACCCGCCTGGTACGAGGCGACCACCCCGGCCGCCGCGGCGGCGAGCACCAACCAGCCCAGCGCCGCAGCCAGGAACACGGGCCAGCGGCGGGTCCGGATCGTGCTGGTGGCCCAACCCGAGAACACCGCGAGCACCAGCACCACCGCGCCCGGCAGCGGCGAGCGGACACCGATGTCACCGGTCGCGCTGGCCCAGACGGCGGCGGCGACCACGACAGCGAGCAGCAGCACCCCGTAGCGCTGGACGACCCGCCGAGGAGCGGTGCTGCTGGAGGCCACGCAGCGAGCGTAGGGCTCCACGAGCGAACCCGGCCGCCCCGCGCCGTCAGACCGGGGTGTGGTGGGGGAAGACCCCTATCTGACATCCGGGCCGGTCACTACCTAAGTAGTGCCGCCCACCTGACCACTGGCCGATGGCAGGCACCGCCGCACGCACCAGCATCAGCATCATGGATCTGCTGGACCTGCTGCACGACACGATGTCCTCGCCCTGGGTGTACCTGGCGATCTTCGCCATCGCGGTGCTCGACGGCTTCTTTCCGGTGGTGCCGAGCGAGACGGCGGTGATCACGGCCGGGGTGTTCGCCGCCTCGGGCGCGCCGTACCTGCCCGCGGTCATCGTGGTGGCCGCCGCCGGGGCACTCGTCGGCGACCACATCTCGTACGCCATCGGTCGGAGCGGTGGCGCACGACTGCTCGATCGGCTGCCGCCCGACGGCCGACGCCGGAGGGCCATCGACTGGGCCCGCCGAGGGATCGCGACGCGCGGTGGCCTGATCCTCACCGTGGCCCGCTACGTGCCGGGCGGTCGGACCGCTGTCACCCTCACCATGGGTGCGGTGCACTTTCCCCGGCGTCGGTTCCTGGCCTTCGACGCGCTCGCCGCCGGCTCGTGGGGGCTCTACTCGGCGCTGGTCGGCTACGTCGGCGGGCTGGCGTTCGAGCAGGACCCTCTCCGCGGTCTGCTGCTCGGTCTCGGCCTCGCCCTGACGGTGACGGTGGTCGTCGAGGTGGCCCGCTGGCTCGGCAACCGCCGTCGGTCAGCCCAGCCGACGGCGACGGCTGATCCGGTGGACCGGACGCCTGTGGGGTGATGTCAGTCGGCGGGCGGACACCAGGTGACGCCGTGCAGGAGTTGGGCCGCACCGAGCCAGGCCACGTTCATCATCCGGGTGGCCGTCTTCTCCGGGTCGGCTTCCGGGTGGTCCGCGAGCCAGTCGGCCAGCGACTCGGTCGCGCCGACCAGGGCGTACGCGACGACCTCCAGGTCGGTTGGCGCAATCTCGCGACCCTCGGCGCGGAGCGCGTGGTCGAGCATCCCGGCGACCACCTCGACCAACCGGGTGCGCATGGTGGCCAGCTCACCGGCGAACGGCTGCTCGCCCCGGGCCTGCCGGTAGAGCACCGCCCAGCCGTCGCGGTGTGCGCCGACGAAGCCGAAGAATGCCCGCAGCCCGCGCCAGAGCCGCTCGTCGGCCGGCAGGTCGGGGGCCGCGGCGCCGGCGATGGCCTGCATCATCCGGGTGCCCTCCCGGTGCAGGCAGGCGACGAAGAGTTCTTCCTTGGTGCCGAGGTACGCGTACACCATGGGCTTGGAGATGCCGGCGTCCTCCGCGATCTCGTCCATGCTGGCGGCGTGGAAGCCACGCCGGGAGAAGACCTTCACGGCCGCGTCGAGCATCTGCTGCTCGCGGACGGCGCGTGGGAGGCGCTTGAAGGCGGGAACGGTGGACACCTTGCGAGCATACCTACTCGTGCGTAGGGTTACGCGCGAGTAGCCAAATCTTCCGGAAGGCGCACCTGATGACTGACTTCGACCCGGCCACCTTCGCCAATGTCGGCCCCAAGGAGTTCGCCCAGCTGGTCAAGTCCACCCCGGACGACAAGATCGCCCAGGTGATGTCCGGTGACATGCGCGGCAAGATCCTCGGTGAGGTGTTCAACCGGATGCCGTCGTTGTTCCGCGCGGACCGGGCCGGCTCCACCAACGCGGTCATCCACTGGGTCATCACCGGTCGCCCGGACGGCGGCAGCGACACCTACGAGGTGGCTATCGCCGACGGCAAGTGCGTGGTGAACGAGACCCCGCAGCACGACCCGAAGCTGAGCCTGACCATGGGCCCGGTCGAATTCCTGAAGATCGTCTCCGGTGGCGCGAACCCGGTGATGATGTTCATGACCGGCAAGCTGAAGGCGAAGGGCGACCTCGGCCTCGCCGCCAACATCGCCAACCTGTTCGACATCCCCAAGGCCTGACATGGCTGAGTTCTCGCTCGACCTGAACGAGGAACAGCGGGATCTACGCGACTGGGTGCACGGCTTCGCCGCCGAGGTCGTGCGCCCGGCCGCGGCCGAGTGGGACGAACGCGAGGACACCCCGTGGCCGGTGATCCAGGAAGCCGCCAAGGTCGGCCTCTACGGCTTCGAGTTCCTCGCCACCTGCTGGGCCGACCCGACCGGGCTCTCCCTGCCGATCGCCAGCGAGGAACTCTTCTGGGGTGACGCCGGCATCGGCCTCTCCATCTTCGGCACCTCACTCGCCGTCGCCGCCATCTACGGCGCCGGCACCCCGGACCAGATGGTCGAGTGGGTGCCGCAGTGCTTCGGCGACGCCGACTCACCGGCCGTCGCGGCGTTCTGCACCACGGAGCCGGAAGCCGGCTCCGACGTCGGCGCGATGCGCACCCGCGCCGTCTACGACGAGGCCACCGACGAGTGGGTGCTGACCGGCCAGAAGGCGTACGCCACCAACGGCGGAATCGCCGGCGTGCACGTGGTCACCGCCTCGGTCGACCCCACGCTCGGCTCCCGGGGCCAGGCGGCGTTCGTCGTACCGCCCGGCACCCCCGGCCTGGCCGCCACCCGCAAGCTGCGCAAACTCGGCCTCCGCGCGTCGCACACCGCCGACGTCTTCCTCGACGGGGTACGCGTGCCCGGCCGCTGCCTGCTCGGCGGCAAGGACGCCCTCGACGAGCGGTTGGCCCGCGCCCGCTCCGGGCAACGGGCCACCGGACAGGCCGCCATGCGGACCTTCGAACTGTCCCGACCCACTGTGGGCGCGCAGGCACTCGGCGTGGCGCGAGCCGCCTACGAGTACTCCCTGGACTACGCGAAGGACCGCGTCCAGTTCGGGCGGCCCATCATCGAGCACCAGGCTGTGGCGTTCGCCCTGGCCGACATGCGGATGGAGATCGACGCGGCGCGGCTGCTGGTCTGGCGGGCCTCGTGGATGGGGCGCAACAACCGCCCGTTCACCGCTGGCGAGGGCTCGATGTCCAAGCTCAAGGCCGGCGAGGTGGCGGTGTCGGTCACCGAGAAGGCGGTGCAGTTGCTCGGCGGGGCCGGCTTCCTGCGCGACCACCCGGTCGAACGCTGGTACCGGGACGCCAAGATCTACACCATCTTCGAGGGCACCTCCGAGATCCAACGACTGGTCATCTCCCGGGCGATCTCCGGGATGCAGATCCGCTGAAACCGACGCGGGCTTCCCGCCGAGCGCCCCACCAACCGTGCTGTCTTCGTCACCCCGTGCCGCCGCCGACTGGGCCCTCAGCCACGCCCAGTGCATGATCAAGGAGAGAAGCCCTGATGGACGGGGAGCCGCACCGCCCGTCCGCGTACCACCCCTAGGAGGTCTGCGGCATGGACCTGCCGTTCGTCGTCGCCACGCTGACCCGTCGCGGACTGCTCACCCCGGGCAGCCCGATCCGGGTCGCCTCGCAGCTCAACGCCCTGCGTACCTGGGGATGGAGCCTGGCGGGCGAGTTGCGTCAGGCGGCTGCCCGGGACCCCGGCCGAACTGCGGTCATCGACGAGAACGGCGTCGAGCTGACCTACCACGACCTGCTCGACCGGGCCGAACGGATGGCCCGGTCGATGCGGGCCGGCCTCGGCGTGCAGACGGGCGACCGGATCGGCGTGCTCTGCCGCAACCACCACGGACTGATCGAGACGATCGTTGCCGCCACCCTGCTCGGCGTCGACGCGGTGCTGGTCAACACCGGGCTCAGCGCCGCCCAACTGGGCACCGTCGCCGAGGAGCAGCGACTGCGGCTGTTGGTGCACGACGACGAGTTCGCCGACCGGGTCCTCGGCCTTCCCGCCGAGCTGCACCGGCTCGACGAACGCGCCCGCGAGGAGCTGGTCGCCGGGGCACTGCCCGGTGACCTGCACCCGCCGGAGCGCGACGGCCGGATCATCGTGCTCACCTCCGGCACCACCGGCACGCCCAAGGGCGCCCGCCGGCCCACACCGAGCGGCTTCGGCCCGCTGGTGTCCATCATCGACCGGATCCCCCTGCACGCCCGGGACCGGGTGATGATCGCCGCACCGATCTTCCACACCTGGGGATTCGCCGCCCTCCAGGTGTGCCTGGCCCTGCGGGCCACCATCGTGCTGCACCGCCGCTTCGATCCCGCCGCCACGCTCGCCGCCCTGACGGCGAACCGGTGCGACGCGTTGTTCGCCGTACCCGTGATGGTGCAGCGGCTGATGGAGGTGCCCCCGCCGGACCCACGCCCCTCGCTCACTGTCGTCGCGGTCAGCGGCTCGGCCCTGCCCGGCGGGCTCGCTCCGAAGTTCATGGACGCCTACGGCGACGTCCTCTACAACCTGTACGGATCCACCGAGGTCTCCTGGGCGTCCATCGCCGGCCCGCAGGACCTGCGCCAGGCACCAACCACCGCCGGGCGTCCCCCGCACGGCACCCGGCTGGAACTGCTCGACGACGACGGCCGACCCGTGCCGGACGGACGGGTCGGACGGATCTTCGTCGGCAACGAGATGCTCTTCGAGGGCTACACCTCCGGTGCCAGCCGGGAAACCCGCGACGGCCTGCTCGACACCGGCGACCTCGGCCGGCTCAACGCCGACGGGCTGCTCTTCGTCGACGGCCGGGCCGACGACATGATCGTCTCCGGTGGGGAGAACGTCTTCCCCTCCGAGGTGGAGGATCTGCTCGCCCAACTGCCGCAGGTCCGCGAGGTGGCCGTGATCGGCGTGCCCGACCCCGAGTACGGCCAGCGCCTGTCCGCGTTCCTCGCCCTCCATCCCGGCGAGACGCTCGACCCCGAGGCGGTACGCGAGTACGTCCGGCACTACCTGGCACGCTTCTCGGTGCCCCGGGACGTGATCTACGTCAAATACCTGCCCCGCAACGCCACCGGCAAGGTGCTCGCCCGCGAACTACGCCGCTACTACGGCTGAACCGTCCCACCGGGGATGGTGATCCGCCCCTCGATCGCGGCTGCGGCGATGTCGGTGCGGTGCTGCGAACCGGGCAGGTCCACCCCGTCCACCAGCGCGTACGCGGCGTCCCGGGCGGCGGCCAGGTCGGCGCCGGTGGCCGTACCGCAGAGGACCCGGCCGCCCGCGGAGACCAGGGCACCGTCGTCGGCCCGGCGGGCGGTGCCGGCGTGGATGATGCCCGGCCGGTCCGCGCCGGTGATGACATCGCCGGTACGCGGCGCGGCCGGGTAGCCCTCGGAGGCGAGCACCACTGTCACGGCGCTGCCGTCGCGCCACCGCAGCGGCGGGTGCTCGGCCAGCGTGCCGGTGGCAGCGGCGTGCAGCAGCCCGGCCAGCGGGGTCTCCAGCAGCGCCAGCACCACCTGGGTCTCCGGGTCGCCGAAGCGCGCGTTGAACTCGATCACCCGAGGGCCGGCCGCGGTGATCGCGAGCCCGACGTAGAGCAGGCCGGCGAACGGCGTGCCCCGGCGGCGCATCTCCGCCAGCGTCGGGTGGACCACGTCGCGCATCACGTCGTCGACCAGGCCGGACGGCGTCCAGGCCAGCGGCGCGTACGCCCCCATGCCGCCGGTGTTCGGCCCGGTGTCGCCGTCGCCCAGCCGCTTGAAGTCCTGAGCCGGCAGCAGCGGCAACGCCGCCTCACCGTCGGTGACCACGAAGAGGCTGACCTCCGGGCCGTCGAGGAACTCCTCGACAACGACCCGTCCACACTCGCGGGCATGCGCCAGCGCTGCCGACCGGTCGTCGGTCACCACGACGCCCTTACCGGCGGCGAGCCCGTCGTCCTTCACCACGTACGGGGCACCGAACTCGTCCAGCGCCCGCGCGGTGCTCTCGTCGTCCGTGCAGACGTACGCCCGGGCGGTCGGTACGCCGGCGGCGGTCATCACGTCCTTGGCGAACGCCTTCGAGCCCTCCAGTTGGGCGGCCGCACCGGACGGGCCGAACACGGGGATGCCCTTGGCACGTACCGCGTCGGCGGCCCCGGCGACCAGCGGCGCCTCCGGCCCGATCACCACCAGGTCAGCCGCGGTCTCCACGGCCAACGCCGCCACCGCGGCAGGATCTGTCGGAGTCACCGTCCGCAGCTCAGCGAGAGAAGCGATCCCCGGATTACCCGGCGCGGCAATCAGCGCCGAAACGCCCGAATCCGCCACCAGCCCGAGCGCAAGCGCATGCTCCCGCCCGCCACCACCCACCAAAAGAACGCGCACGCCCGGCATCCTACTGCCCCCGTGGCGCCCGCCCGCCGACCGTCGCCCCCGGCCGACTGCCGTTGATCATGAAGTTATTGCCATCCCGCTCGGCGTGTCATGGCAATAACTTCATGATCAACGCCGCCCGGATGCGGCGATCGCTTGGCGAACGGTCCACGGGATGTAGTCGGGGCGGAGAGTGTCCTGCCAGGTGAAGCGCAGGATGGTCCAGCCGGCGTTGACCAGGCGATTCTGTCGGCGGCGGTCGGCGAAAGCGGCCTCCGGCGTGCCGTGGGCGTCTCGGCCGTCCGCCTCCGCGATGACCCTCGGGCCACGCCAGCCCAGGTCGCCGATGCCGAGCAGGCAGCCGTCATCGTCGCGTACCTCGAGTTGCAACGTGTCGGGCGCAACCTTGCCGTCGACGCAGCGCAGCCGGGCTCGCGTCTCGAGCGGCGACTGCGCCCGCCCGTCCGCCTCGGCGAGGTAGCCGCGCGCGGCGATCGCACCGCGCCGCCCCCGGATGAAAGGCGGGATGGAGAGTAGATCGTCGGGGGCGACAAGGCGACGATTGACCGCCGAATCCAGCACACTCACCGCCGAGTATCGGTCGGCTCGTAGACAGAGGTCGGCAAGTGTCCGCAGCGGTTTGGTGGTGGTGATTCCGTCCACCCGGACGAGGTGCGCGGGCGGGACGACCAACTGGTGAACCACCACCTGCGGGTGGGCGAGTCGAGCCGGCCTGGCGGCCGGACCCGGCACCGACAGATGGATCGACTCGGTGGCTCGCATCCCGGCTACTCGGTGCAGCTCAGCGGCCGTCGAGAGCACTGCGACGGCCGCCGGGCCGAACGAGGTCACCGCTGCTCGGATCCGCGCCCGGCGGGGTACGCCGTCGTACAGGTCGGCGTCGACGAGGTAGCTTCCCCGCGCCACCGCGCGCCAGCGCCCGGCCCGGCACAACCGCCGCACCTCATGCACGCTTAAACCGGCGGCTCGCGCCTGCGCGAGCGTCACGATGCCATCCCGGTCGGCCGCAATCCGCCGCACAAGTTCCAAGGCGTCCACCCGGCCACCCTGACGGAAAGCGGACCCCGAAGCCGCCCCTGTGGACAACCCCCGAACGCCTGTGGATAACCCCGCGACTAGCACTCGGTGATCATGAAGTTATTGCCATCTCACTCGGCGTGTCGTGGCAATAACTTCATGATCAACCGCAAGGTTCCGGGGCCGGAAGCCCGGGTTTAGGGGAGGAGGGGGTGGTACTGGACGTTTTCGTCTCGGCCTGGGCCTACGCCTACGACGCTCACTCTGGCGTTGCAGAGTTCTTCGATCCGCGCGATGTAACGGCGGGCGTTCTCCGGGAGGTCCTCGGCGGTCCTCGCCTTGGTGATGTCCTCCCACCAGCCGTCGAGTTCCTCGTAGACCGGCTTGGCGTGGTGGAAGTCCGTCTGGCTCATCGGCATGTCGTCGACCCGCACGCCGTTGATCTCGTAGCCGACGCAGATCGGCACCTTGGGCATGCCGGTGAGCACGTCCAGCTTGGTGATGACCAGGTCGGTGACACCGTTGAGGCGGCAGGCGTACCGGGCGACGACCGCGTCGAACCACCCGCACCGGCGTTCCCGTCCGGTGGTCGTGCCGTACTCGGCGCCGATCTTGCGCAGGTGGTCACCGTTGGCGTCGAACAGTTCGGTCGGGAACGGTCCCGCACCGACCCGGGTCGTGTACGCCTTGCTCACCGCGATGACCTTGCTGATCGCGGTGGGCGGGATGCCGGCGCCCACGCAGGCGCCACCGGCGGTCGGGTTGGACGAGGTCACGAAGGGGTACGTGCCGTGGTCCATATCGAGCATGGTGGCCTGCGCGCCCTCCAGCAGCACCGTCTCGCCCTGGTCCAGGGCGTCCCAGAGCATCGCCCGGGTCTCCGCGATGTACGGCTTGAGCCGCTCCGCGTACGCCAGGTACTCCTCGACGGTCGCCTCAAGGTCGATCGCCTTGCGGTTGTAGACCTTGAACAGGATCTGGTTCTTCTCGCGCAGGGCGAGTTCCAGCTTCTTGCGCAGGATGCCCGGGTCGAGCAGGTCCTGCAGTCGGATGCCGATCCGGGCGACCTTGTCGCCGTACGCGGGGCCGATGCCCCGGCCGGTGGTGCCGATCCGGGACGAGCCGAGGTAGCGCTCGATCACCCGGTCCAACGCCCGGTGGTGCGGCATGATCAGGTGCGCGTCGCCGGAGATCCGCAACCGGGACACGTCGACGCCGCGCTCGGCCAGGCCGTCGATCTCGGCGAGCAGCACCTTCGGGTCGACCACCACACCGTTACCGATGACGATCATCGCGTTCGGTGAAAGCGCTCCGGAGGGCATCAGGTGCAGTGCGTACTTCTGGCCGTCCGGGGTGATCACCGTGTGACCGGCGTTGTTGCCGCCGGAGTAGCGCACGACGTAGTCGACCCGCTCACCCAGCAGGTCGGTAACCTTGCCCTTGCCCTCGTCGCCCCACTGAGCGCCAAGGAGCACGATCGCTGGCATCTTTTCCGCCTCCAGAAGGCTCGGGTGCCAGGTGGCGACCGGTTGGCGAGCCCGGGGTGTCAGGTTAACAAGTAGTGACGGCGCGGCCGGCAGGGGTCGCGTCGAGAGGCAGGAGGCTCCTTCCGTGTACGACGTGGTGCTGCTCACCCTCGGTTCGGAGCGGGACGCTCCCGGGGGTTGTGGCAGCGGAGGGGCCTGCTGCGGCGGTGCGGCCGAGGCCGACACCGCCCCTACCGGCCAGACCGGCGGTGACGCCGAGCACTGCGCCACCGAGCGCCCACGGGTGCCGGTGCTGGCCTGCGCCGATGCGCTGAACATGCGAGGCGCCCGGGTGGAGACGGTCACCGCCCGCTCCGACGCGGAGATCGACGCGGTGCTGGCCCGGCTCGACGGTCCGGCCCGACCCGACGGGCTGACCTGGCCGGATCCGGACGGCAAGACCCGACTGGTCGTCGCGACGGCCAGCGACGGGCAGTTGCGTGCCGTGCTGCGCCGGCTGGTGCGGCGGTACGCCCCGGCGCCGAGCCGGCGTCCGGCGGATCTGCCCGGCGACCGGACCCTGCCCGACCTGCCGCCGGTGGCCGTACTCCCGCTCGACCCGGCCCGTGGTGGCACCCAACGGGACCTTGCGGCGCAGCTCGGGCTGCCCCGTGACCCGGCGGCGGTGGCCGCCGCGGTGTTGGACGGCACGCCTCGCCGACTGGACCTGCTGCGCAACGACGCCGGTTCGGTGACCCTGGACGGCGCGTTGCTCGGCGCCGCCGACGACGCCGGCCGACCGTTGCAGTGGCGTGCCCGGGTGGAGGTGGACGACACCATCCTCACCGACGGTGACGAACCGCTGCTGGCCTGTGCGGTCGGCAACGCCGGCGGGTACGCGACGCTCGACGACGTGACGCTGCTGACCGCGCCGGACCCGGCCGACGGCCAGGTCGAGGTCGCCGTCGCCGTGCCGGTTGTCGTCCGCTCGGCGTTGGGTCGCAAGCGGGTACGCCTCGAAGTCCGGCGGGCCCGCGGCCGGGCGGTTTCGGTGCTGCCACGGGAGGGGAAGGTGCCGTACCTCGACGATGGTGTCGAGGGCGAGCTGACCCGGAAGCGTTCCTGGTGGGTCGAGCCGGGGGCCTGGGCGGTCTGGTCGAGCTGACCTCGGCTGCGCCGACCGGCCTCCGTGGGCGGTTGCGCCTATCCTCGCAGGAGGACTGGGGAGGGCCGTAATGGACGAGAACGCCGACCGGGCACAGGTGCACGGCCAGCAGCCGGCGCCGGAGCGGGACATCGAACCACTCTGGCCGCCGGATCCGACCGACCGGGGCGCGGGGACGGTCGTTCCGCCGTGGGCGGCGGTCGCCGAGCAGCGGAGCGCGCCGCCGCCGGTCGTGTCCGGGCCGGTGACACCGCCGGTGGCCGCGCCGCCGATCAGCAGGCCGCCGGTTCCCGGCCAGCCGGGGGCAGCGCCCCTGCCACCGCCGTCTCCGTCGGACTATCCGTCCCTCAGCGGTGCCGTTCCACCGCCCGGGGCGTGGGGCTCAGGCGCAGGGTCGGGGTGGGCGCCTGCGCAGGCGAGTTGGCCGCCGCCGGCCGATCCGCCCGCCGCGTCGACGCCGCCCGGTCCGCCAGCCACCGTCACGCCGCGGGCGGACAGCCCTCCCACGAACAACGGCGGTCCGGGCGCCAGCGGGGTTCCCGGTCCTGCTGCGGGCACGGCCACACCGCCCACGGCCTTCGCACCCGCCAGCCGACCCGAGTCGACGGGCACGGCGGCCGGTAGGGAACAGGTGCCGACCGGTGATCGCGGCACGGCCGCCGTCCCCGCCCCGCCGGGCACGAGTACCCCGGGCGGCGTCGACCTGGACCTGCCCTTCACCCTGGACCGCCCCACCGCCGCCGGCACGCCCGCCGGCACCCCCACCACCGCAGGCACGCCCACCGCCGCCGGCACCCCCACTGCGGCCGGCACGCCCACCGGCCGGAGCACCGCTGCGGATTCCGCGCCGCCGACAGACTCCGCGCCGACGCCGCCGGTTGAGGGCAGCAGCGGGGAGGGTGCGGCGGCACGGCCGGCCAACGAGTCGCCATGGGCGTACCCGCCGCAACGCCCAGCGGGGGCATCGGCCCACGACGAGAGCACCGGGACGCCCCCGATCCCCGCCCCGCCGGTGCCGCACCCCGGCGTGGCGCAGGCCGGTCCCGGTCCGGCCGGGCAGTCGGTCGCCCCGGCGATCCCTGGTCAGGTCAGTCCGGCGTCGATTCCACCCCCGCCCGACCTGACGCAGTTCGGCAGCCCGCCACAGCAGGCCGCTCAGCCGGCCGCACCGCCCGGCCCGTACCCGCCGTCCCCTGGTTGGTACCCGCCGCCGTGGCAGCAGGGCCCACCCGGCGTCCCGCCTGGTCAGCCGTACCAGGAGGCCGAGGGGGCGGCCCGGGTGCCGACCACCGGCTACCCGGACGCCACCGGATATCCGGACGCGAGCTGGACTCCGGAGTCCACGCCGGTGCCGACCGCCGAGGACTTCAGCCGACGCCGACAGGTCCGGCCCGCCGACCCGGTCGCCACCATGGGTGTACGCGCGGTGGTCAACAAGATGGGTCTGCTCCGGCTCTCTCCGGGCCGGCACGAGCAGGAACTCAAGCGCGACATCGAGATGGTGCGCCGCAACTTCGGCGGGCTGCGGCAGGTGACAGTGGTCAACCCGAAGGGCGGTGCCGGTAAGACGGTGGCCATCCTGCTGCTCGCGATGACGTTCGGTCAGAAGCGCGGCGGCTACGTGCTGGCGTGGGACAACAACGAGACCCAGGGCACCCTGGGGATGCGCGCCCAGCAGGACTTCCACTCCCGGACGGTCCGGGACATGCTGCGTGACCTCGGGCAGTTCCAGGGCGCCCACGGGCGGGTCGGTGACCTGTCACAGTACGTGCGCTCGCAGGGCGAGGGCATGTTCGACGTGCTCGCCTCGGACGAGTCGGCCACGGGTGGCGAAATGTTGACAGCTGCCGCGTTCGCCGAGATCCGCGAGGTGGTCAGCCGGTTCTACAAGTTGATCTTCGTCGACACCGGGAACAACGTCCGGGCGCAGAACTGGCAGGCCTCGATGGACGCCACCGACCAGTTGGTGGTCACCATGTCGGCCCGTAACGACTCGGCGGAGACCGCCGCCCGGATGCTCGACCACCTGGAGCAGAGCGGCCGGCAACGGTTGGTCCGCCAGGCGGTGACCGTGGTGTCGATGCCGCCGTCCCGCAAGGAGATCGACCTACCGGCCATCCAGGAGCACTTCGCGGCCCGCACCCGGGCGGTGCTGCTGGCCCCCTACGAACGGCTCATCGACACCGGCGAGCCGATCCGTTACGGCGGGCTCTCCTCGGCCACGCGGGACGCCTGGCTGAAGATCGCCGCCGCGGTCGCCGAAGGGTTGTAAGCCACCGACGGCCGGCCCGACACCGGGCCGGCCGTCGGAGCGGGGTCAGTTGCTCGCCAGCGCGTCCGCTGCTTCCGGGTCGCAGTCGCGCAGGAACTGGGCGCAGCGGGCCGCCTCGTCGGCCTCGCCGATCTCGTCCGCCGCCCGGGACAGCACGTAGAGGCAGCGGAGGAAGCCCCGGTTGGGCTCGTGTGACCACGGCACCGGGCCGTGCCCCTTCCAACCGCTGCGACGCAGCTGGTCGAGGCCACGGTGGTAGCCGGTGCGCGCGTAGGCGTACGCCGTCACCACCTGGTCCTGCGCGAACGCCCGGGCCGCGAGCTCCGCCCAGGCCGCGCTGAAGGTCGGGAAGCCGGCCGCCACGCTGGCGAACGCCTCGTCGGTGCCGGCGTCGTCGGCTGCCGCCAGGGCGGCGTCGGCCTCGTCGTTCGCGGGCAGCCGGGTGGCCGGTGGCTCTGGCAAAAGGTTCTGCATCGCCCCATTCAACCCGCTGGACAGGGCGACACGCGAGCGGGTCGGCCGACACGTTCCGCTGAACGGCTGAGGAGTTGGTCACGCCTGCGGCCTATGCCGCCGCCAGGTGTTTTCCACTACAACTAATGGTCCGGAGCCTCCCCAGGAACCGGTAACGCAGGAGCCCGGTGGCCACGGTCACCGGGCTTCTGTCGTCCCCGCCGGGCCCGAGGTTTGGCCGGCCCCGGCGAAGGGGCAGGATGGCCCGGTGCCGACCCCACCTCCCGCCGACGTCATCGAGCCGCACCTGCACGCCGGCGAGATCCAGACCCCGGACGAGCTGCGTCAGCAACTGGCCACCGGTCGACTGACCGGGTTGACAGTGCAGGGCCTGCGTCTCGACCTCGCGCCGGTGCCTGACCTGACCGGCGTCGACGTCACGGGCACCCTCTTCGTGGGCTGCCGCTTCGCGTCCCGGGAAGTCGGCGCCGACCTGGTCCGGCGCGGCGCGAACGTGGTGCCACCGTTCTCGGGCCTGCCGTACCCGACCCAACCGACGCACCTCTACACCCCTGAGGACCTGGCCGCCGGGTTCGCCGAGGGCGGGTTCGCCGGGATGTACGACACCCGGGTGTACGACCACTACCGGGCGCACGGCGGCGCGTTGCCGGACGTCAAGGAGGCGCTGGGCCAGCGGCTGCACGATCACGGTGTGGACAACGCGCTGGCCGATGCCACCCGGGCCTGGCTGGCCGGCCACGGTCCGCAGTCGGTGGTGGGCATCATGGGCGGCCACGCGGTACGACGCGGCAGTCCCGCGTACCGGATGGCGGCGGTGCTGGGTTGGGAGCTGGCACGGGCCGACCGCCTGGTGGTGACCGGCGGCGGGCCCGGGGTGATGGAGGCGGCGAACCTCGGCGCCTACCTGGCGGACCGGCCGGCGACCGACGTGACGGCGGCGATCGACCTGCTGGCCACCGCGCCCGACTTCACCGACCACCACCGCTACACGGGGACGGCGCTGACGGTCCGGCAGCGGTACGCGGGCGTACCGCGGCAGCGGGGCGACGACCTGGGTTGGGCGCGAGCGGGTGGGCTGGCCATCCCGACCTGGCTGTACGGGCACGAACCGGCGAACCTGTTCGCCGGGCGGATCGCCAAGTACTTCTCGAACGCGATCCGGGAGGACACCATCCTGCGGCTGGCCCGGGGAGGCATCGTCTTCGCTCCGGGGCGCGCGGGCACCGTGCAGGAGGTGTTCCAGGCGGCCACCAAGACCTACTACGGCACCGACGGCGTCAGTGGCGCGTACATCTTCCTGGACCGGGCCTACTGGACTCAGGAGCTGCCGGTGGAGTCGTTGCTGCGTCCGCTGCTGGCCGCGTCCCCGTTCGGCGACCTCTCGGCGTCGATCCACCTCACCGACGACGTCCACGAGGCCGTCCGCCTGTTGACCGCCTGACGACGAACGGCCGGCCCCCACGCGGGGAGCCGGCCGTCGGTGGTACGTCGTTACTTGGTCATCGTGGTGCCGGTGGAGCGCAGGTGCTCGCACGCCTCGACGACCCGGGCGGCCAGGCCGGCCTCGGCGGCCTTGCCCCAGGCGCGCGGGTCGTACTGCTTCTTGTTGCCGACCTCGCCGTCGATCTTCAGCACGCCGTCGTAGTTGCGGAGCATGTGGTCCGCGACGGGCCGGGTGAAGGCGTACTGGGTGTCGGTGTCGATGTTCATCTTCACGACGCCGTAGTCCAGCGCCTCGCGGATCTCGCTCAGCAGGGAGCCCGAGCCGCCGTGGAAGACCAGGCTGAGCGGCTTGTCCTTGCCGTACTTCGCGCCCACCGCCTCCTGGATCTGGTTGAGGATCTCGGGGCGGAGCTTCACGTTGCCCGGCTTGTAGACGCCGTGCACGTTGCCGAAGGTCAGAGCCGCCATGTAGCGGCCCTTCTCGCCGAGGCCGAGCGCCTCGACCATGGCCAGGCCGTCCTCGGTGGTGGTGTAGAGCTTGTCGTTGATGGCGTTCTCGACGCCATCCTCCTCGCCACCGACGACGCCGACCTCGATCTCAAGGACGATCTTGGCCTTGGCGGCCTCGTCGAGGAGCTGGGCGGCGATCTGGAGGTTCTCCGCGACCGGCACGGCCGAGCCGTCCCACATGTGCGACTGGTACAGCGGCTCCTCGCCGCGCTTCACCCGCTCCTGCGAGATGCCCATCAGCGGACGGACGAACTTGTCCAGCTTGTCCTTCGGGCAGTGGTCGGTGTGCAGTGCGATGTTGACCGAGTACTTCTTGGCCACCTCGTGCGCGTACGCGGCGAACGCCACGGCGCCGGTGACCATGTCCTTGATCGACGGGCCGGAAAGGTACTCGGCGCCACCGGTCGAGACCTGGATGATGCCGTCGCTCTCCGCGTCGGCGAAGCCCTTGAGCGCCGCGTTCAGCGTCTGCGAGGAGGTCACGTTGATCGCGGGGTACGCGAACCGGCCAGCCTTGGCGCGGTCCAGCATCTCCGCGTAGGCCTCGGGGGAAGCGATGGGCATGTGATGCGCTCCTTACTTACCACTCTCGGCCGTGCTGGCCGCTGTTGTTCACGTGTGCGCCGGACCGCGCTGTCCTCCGCCCGGCAGTATCCCGCAGGTGGCGTGCGCCGGAACAACCGACCCGGGTGTCAGCGCCTCACCGGCGGTCCAGGTTGTCCGGCACGATGACGCTGATCAGCCAGGTGACCACTGTCATCACGATGGCTCCCCAGAACGCCGGCCAGAAACCGTCCACCTGGAACGGCAGGTCGAGCCCGCGCGCGATCCGGTCGGTGAGCAGGAACAGCAGGGCGTTGACCACCAGCGCGAACAGGCCCAGGGTCAGCAGGTAGAACACGCATCCGACGACCTTGATCACCGGTTTGAGCACCGCGTTGATCACACCGAAGATCAGCGCCACCACGATCAGGGTGAGGGCGGTGTTGCCACCCGAGCGTCCGTGCACGTCCACCCCGGGCACGATCAGAGTGGTTATCCACAACGCGACAGCAGTGATCGCCAGTCGGATGAGGAAGCCCACGGCACCATCCTGGCATCGGGTCGCGCCGTCGAGGGCCGATTCCGCCTACTCGCTTCCGGGCGCGGCGCCGTCCCAGCCCGTACGGTGGGTGGGAACCGTGCCCCGAGACCCCGGGAGGGACGATGGGTCAGCCCGACGAGGACTTCACGCCCGGCGACCACCTCGCCCCTGACGAGCGTGACCCGGAGGCCGAGCCGGCCGACGCGGTCGAACAGGCCACCGTCGTCGGCCCCGACGACGTCGACGGCGAACCGCACCGTGGCCTCGAGGTCGACGACTGGGACGCGATGGAGCAGGCCCGGGTGGTCACCGGCGACGAGGACGACTACCGCTGACGACTCAGCGAGCGCGATCGACCAGCCCGGGGTTGCGGGCCGCCCAGACGCCGAGCCGGTCCTCGCGCAGCGCGGTCAGTAACTCCGGTGCGATTGTCGGGTCGGGGTGCAGGTAGTGGTCCTGCCCGGTCGGCTCGGTGACCGGCAGGGTGAGCCCGACCGGGTCGACCGATCGCAGGTCGGGGACGAGCCGCAGCAGGTCCGGCAGGGCGGACCGGTCAGGTGACACCACGATGTCCGGGCCGACGACGGCGAGCAGCTTGGCGAGGCGTACCGGATCGGTGAGCACGTCCTGGTCGGACGCCGCGCGGACCAACCCGGCTGCGAAGAGCCGGCCGTTGCGGTCGCGGTCCTGGCTGCCCCCGGGCAGCCCACGCCGTTGACGGAGCAGGTCGACCGCGGCGGCACCGTCGAGGCGCTGGCATCCGGCCGGGAAGACCCGCCGGGTGTGGGCCGACCCCACCTGCCGGGGCAGGCACACCGGCACACCGCCCACCTCGTCGGTGAGCGAACGCAGAGCGGAGTACGTCAGCACCACGCCGGTCCCGATGTCGACGCCGGTCAGGTCGGCCACCGTCCGCCGGGTCAACTCGTACCCCTTGGCCAGGTCCGGCTTGTCGCCCTTGGCACCGAACACGAACGCCGAGTTCAGCTTGTCGGCGCCGTGCCCGGGGATGGGTACCTTCAGGTCACGGGGCAGCGAGATCAGGTACGGGCGGCTGCGGTCGGCCGGGATGTGCATCAGCAGTACCGAATCGGCCAGCGGCGGCTGGGTCGTGTGGCGGTCGATGCCGAGCACCAGGATGTTCACCGCGCCGGACGGAACGGGCCGACCGGGCTCGCCGACCAGCCCAGCGGCCGACGGCGTCCCGGCCCGCTCCGGGGTGAGCAGCGGCACCCCGATTCCCAGGACACCGAGCATGGCCAGAGCCGTGCCACCCGCCTGCCACCGGCGACGGCGCCTCCGCCGCACCGTCGCCAGCCGGTCGATCGCGGCCCGCAGTGGACCGGTCGGCGGGGTCAGCGGCTCGTGCCGGCTGAACGCGGCACGCAGATCGTCCTCAATCATGTTCACGCCTCCACGTACTCGGCCCGGAGCGTGGCCAGGGCTCGGGAGATGGACGAACGGACGGTCCCAACGGCGCAACCGAGGACGTCGGCGATCTCGGCGTCGGGAAGGTCTTCGTAGTAGCGCAGCACCAGGGCGGCGCGCTGCCGACGCGGCAGCCGGGCCAGCCAGGACCAGATCTGGTCCCGATCCACGGCGGACTGGGCGTGGTCGGTGGACGCGGGCACCGACGCGTCGGGGTCCTCGCGCAACAGCACCCGGCGAACCCAGGAGCCGCGCCGCCAGTCGACGTACTGGTTGGTGAGCATCCGGCGTACATAACGTTCGGGCGAGTCCGCTCGGGAAACTCGTCGCCAGTTGAGCTGGACCCGGACCATGGTTTCCTGGACCAGGTCCTGGGCGTGGTGCGGATCGCCGGTGAGCATCACCGCGTACCGCAGTAGCGGGGCCAGCCGCGTGTCCGCGAACTCCTCGTACGTCACTGCACCTCCCGGGGCTCCTGCCTCAGATGACGGGAGCGGGCGCGCCAAACATTGCGATGCGCGTTGATCACCCTTTCGGTTCGTCTTGTCGAACGGGTGGGGCCGGTCCGGCGCGGCCAGGGCCAGGGGCTTCGGTACCGTATGTGGCCGTGGACACAGCTGAGAACATCCGCGCTCTCGGGGAGAGCGTCGCCCTGAACCCGCTCGATCCCAAGGAGCTCTTGCAGACCTTCGGGCTGATCGGCGTCTGGGTGATCCTCTTCGCCGAGACCGGCCTGCTGGTGGGCTTCTTCTTCCCCGGCGACTCGCTGCTGTTCCTCGCCGGAGTAGCCTCGTCGCCGGTGGCGGACGCGATCTTCGGCGACGGCACCCGCCTCTCTCTGGCCGGCCTGCTGATCGGCGGTCCGATCTGCGCGATCGTCGGTGCCCAGCTGGGGCACTGGCTCGGCGCCCGGTACGGCCGGCCGATGTTCGAGCGGCCGAACTCCCGACTCTTCAAGAAGGAGTACGTGGAGAAGGCCGAGTACTACTTCCAGAAGTTCGGCCCGGCGAAGGCCGTGGTACTGGCGCGCTTCATCCCGATCGTTCGGACGTTCCTCAACCCGGTCGCGGGCGCGCTCGGCATGCCGGCCCGGAAGTTCCTGCTCTGGAACATCGTCGGCGCGGTGCTCTGGGTGGACGGCATCCTGCTGATCGGCTACCTGCTGGCGGAGCAGATCTACCAGGCCATCGGCGACAAGATCGACCACTACATCCTGCCGGTGGTGGCCCTGATCATCGTGATCTCGGTGCTGCCGATCTTCTTCGAATTCCTCCGCGACCGGCGGGCTCGTAAGCGCGGCGAGGCCGTCGCGGTGGTCGCGGCGGCCAGTGCCGCCGGCGCCGTGGAGGCGGCGCGTGAGGCGTTCGACCACGACGGGCACCACCAGCGCGACCGCCGGCACCCGGAGCACGGTCAGGATCGCTGACCTGACGTACGACGACGGCCGGCCCCCTGGCGAGGGGGTCGGCCGTCGGCATGTCGTACCCGGCCTCCGGTGGTGCGACCGGGGACGAGCAGGTGTCAGCTACCGGTGACGCCACCCCTGGCTCGTCACCGGACGCCGTCCCCGACGCGGGACGGCGTGTTGTGCCTACGTCAGCGGGCCTTCTTGGTGGCTCGCTTACGCGGCGGGGTCAGCAGGTCGGCGATCGTCGCGATCGCACTCGGGACCAGGCTGTAGTACGCCCAGACACCGCGCTTCTCCCGCTGCAGCAAACCGGCCTCGGTGAGGATACGCAGGTGATGACTGACCGTCGGCTGAGAGAGGCCGAGCGGCGCGGTCAGGTCACAGACGCACGCCTCGCCCTCGGGGGCCGACTGGATCAGGCTGAGCAGCCGCAACCGAGCAGGGTCGGCAAGGGCCTTGAGGACCCCGGCGAGACGCTCGGCATCGGCACGTTCGATCGGCTCGCCGTTAAGCGGCGAGATCTGAGGCATAGTCATTTCGGCCAACGCAGTTCCCACGTATTCCATCCTTCCACCAGCAGCATCGATCCGCCTGCATATCAGCAGATCCGAATCGGCAAACTTTTACGCCACAAGGCCGAGGTCAGCCAACGTATAGGCCGCCCGGTACGGCAATCCGGCGGCTCGCACCGCGTCGCCGGCGCCTCGATCAACAATAACCGCCACGCCCACGACTTCCGCCCCGGCCTCGCGAAGTGCCTCGACAGCGGTCAACACACTTCCGCCTGTCGTGGACGTATCCTCCACCGCCAACACCCGGCGGCCGGCCACCTCCGGTCCTTCGATCCGCCGTTGTAGACCGTGCGCCTTGCCCGCCTTGCGCACCACGAAGGCGTCCAGGGCTCGATCGGTCGGAGCGGCGTGCAGCATCGAGAGCGCGACAGGGTCCGCGCCCAGAGTGAGGCCGCCGACGGCGTCGTACTCCCAGTCGGCGGTGAGGTCCAGCAACACCCGGCCGACCAGAGGAGCGGCCCGGTGATGGAGCGTGACGCGCCGCAGATCCACGTACCAGTCGGCCTCACGCCCCGAGGAGAGCACGACCCGTCCGTGGACCACAGCCAGGTCGGTAATGAATTTACGCAGGTCGTCGTGGTCCCCCATGGCGATAGAGGTTACTGCTCAAGTCTGAACGCCGTGTGCGGGGTCCACCCCGACCGACCCGGTGGGGGACCGATGGTTGGCGATGTTCGACTACGCTCAGCTACTGGCCTGACAGCGGCGTGCCAGCAGCGCCTCGGCGGCTCAGCGGCCCCGGTGGGCGGGTCGAGGGTCAGCGCTCGTCGCGACCGATGCGACCGCGAGTGTCCTTCGCAACAGCCTGCAGCAACCGGCGCGGTGCGTGCCGCATGCCCGCGACGACGACCTTGTATTTCCACGCCGGGACGCTGACCATCTTGCCTTTGCGCAGGTCACGCAGGGCTTCGTCGACCACATTCTCGGCCCGCAGCCACAGCCATTCCGGCGTCTTGGACATGTTGATGCCGGCGCGCTGGTGGAATTCGGTGCGGGTGTAGCCGGGGCAGAGAGCCATCACGCGGACACCGAATGGTCGCGCGGAAAGGCCCACCGACTCGCTGAAGTTGGTGACCCAGGCCTTGCTGGCCGAGTACGTCGAGCCGGGCATCGCCGTGCCGAAACCGGCGACCGAAGAGACATTTATCACTGCCCCGTCCCGCCGTTCGGTCATCGGTCGCAGCGCCGCCAGCGTCAGCCGCATGACCGCGTGCACGTTGAGCCGCAACAGGCGGGCCTCGTCCTCCGCCGTCGAACGCAGGAACGGCTTGTTCAGGCTGATGCCCGCGTTGTTGACGAGCAGGTGCACCGGGCTGCCGTCGGCGATCCGCTGTTCCACCACGGCGCAGCCGTCGTCCGTGGACAGATCCGCCGGGATCGTCTCCACGACACGGTCGTGGGTCGAGCCCAGCTCGGTGGCCATCTCGGTCAGCCGGGCCGCGTCACGGGCGACCAGCACCAGATGCCAGCCGTCGGCGGCCAGCCGCCGGGCGAACGCCGCTCCGATGCCCGCGGTGGCCCCGGTGATCAGAGCCCGGCGCTCAACGGTCGTGGGATCGAGCGGCACGGCGGATTCCTCACCTGGGCGGGTACGGGGGCGCGGGTGGCGCCGACGGCGGCTGGTACGGGGCAGGCGTGAACGCTTGTGGTGCGGACGGCATGGTCGGCGCGGTCGAGCGGTGGCGACCGAACCAGGCGCTGGCCGCCGGCAGCGCCAGCAGCGTAGCTACTACAAGGTAACCGAGCCCCTGCGCGACGGAAAGCCCGGCGTTCAACGGGATCCACCACGACGGGTACGCGTCGCCGACCAGCCCCAGCAACTCGGCGACAGCCTGCTCACCGGAGCCCAGTTGCAGGGGTGCGGCTCGTTCACCGATCAGCACCGCCACACTGCAACAGCCGGCGAGCAGGCCGAGTCCGCTGACTACCCAGGTGGCCACCCGTGCGCCGTTGCGACCCGCCAACAGCCCGAGGGCCAGGCCGGCGAGCACCGGCGCGGAGAGCGCGGCCACCACCGCCGACAGCACAACTGACGCACGGAGCACTGTCACCACGTCGGCGATCTGTTCCGGACTGGCCGAGGTTTCCCGGGCCGCGGCGCGGAACGCGTCGACAGTCCCGCCTAGCACCGCCAGGTCGACCACGGCGTACGCGAGCGCGGCGACCGCCATCACCAGCAGCGCGCACGCGGCCAGCAGGACGACGGCGGGCCGGCGGGCCGGTGCCGATTCCGGGTACGACACGACGAATCCCTCCGGTAGGCGTCGGGTTGCAACCTACTCGGAGGGATCGTCGGAGTCGTGCTTATCCCTCGGTCAACTCGTCGACGGCGGAGTCGACCCGGGACGGTCCGCGGGCGGCGTGTCGTCCGGCCGGTTCGTGGCCGGCGGCGGCGGGTAGCTCGGCTCACCGCTCGACGGGTAGCCGGGCTCACCCGTCGACTGCGGGTAGCCGGGCTGCCCAGAGCCCTGCGGCTGCCCAGGGTAGCTGGCGCCCGGGGTGGGCGGCTCCCAGGCCGCGGTGGGCTTGCGGAAGAACTCGTTGGCCTTCGGCAGCGCCAGCAGGATCAGCGCCACGATCAGCGCGATCAGGCTGACCGCGTTGAGCAGGAGGCTGACCGGGGTGACCCAGGAGGGCAGCGCCTCTTCCAGGCGGCGCTGGATCTCGTCGGAGCTCGGCCCGCCGCCGCTGGCCTGTCCACCGGCGAAACCGCCGGCCGCGTTGCTGACCAGGCCACCACCGACGCAGCAGACCATGATGCCGCCGACGATCCAGGTGGTGATCCGGGCACCGTTGCGGCCCTGGTTGTTGAACAGAGCCAGGACGCCCAACACGATGGCGAGCAGCAACAGCACGACGCCGGCTCCGACGCCGAAGGCGACGAAGACGTCGACCACCTGGTCGGCATTCTCGACGGTGCTGCCCGCGTACGCGTCGCGGAGAGCGTCGCGCGTCTTACCGATGGTGCTGAGCGTGATGATCAGGCTGATCACCTGGCAGGCCAGGAACAGGTAGAGCAGATAACTGGAAATCGACACGATGGACGGCCGCTGACGGGCCGGCGTGTTCTGGGAGTCGACCACGATTCTCCTTCCCTATGATCGGGCCCACACCGTATCGACAACCGGCCACTTCGGCATGCCGTCGTGTTCCGCGAGTCCTGTCCGTTCGGCTCAGCGGTCCTCGGTCGTGGGGCGGATCGTCAGGTCAGCGGGGTCGAGCAGGTCGCCGCGGGCCACCCGCCAGCTCTCCTCGCCGTACGCCTCGAAGGAGAGCCGCGCCCCACCACCCCCCTGGTAGTCGTGGTAGCGCACCGTTCCGGCCGACGGCAGCCCGGTCTCACCGGTGGCGGTGTAGCGCGCCTGCCCGGTCTCGGTCCAGGTGTAACGCCGCCCGCCGAGTGCGATGGTCGGGGCGCCCGGGGTGACTGTCGCGCCCGGCTCAGCCGTCCAGAGCACCAACTCCACCTCGGGGCCGTCCTCCACGGAGAGCCGGTGGTGAGTGCCGGAGTCGTCGTCGAGCAGGTGCTGCACCCAGCTCCAGTCGCCCTCGACGAGGCGGATGGTGCCGCTCACCGCGTACTCCCGGTCGCGGATGCGGACGCGGTCGTGCAGCGCCAGGCGGAGCGGGCCGCCGCGCGGCGACGCTGTCGCCTGGCCGTCGGTACGGCCCGTCGCCCGCCGGCGGGCCCGCACGAGGATCGCGACCCCCGCGAGTACGACACCGCCTGCCACCAGGCACGTCGTCAGCGCGTCCACCCGACCACCTCCCCAGGTACGTCGGCGCAGACGGTAACAATCTTCGGCACCTGGACGGCCCGTGCTGTGGCCGACAGCTCAGCCACGCAGGACCGATCGGGCAGCACCGATCGGCGAATGGATCATGCTGCGGCGAGCCGCTGGGTGGCGTAGTTGCCGATGGTTTCGCGGTCCATCACGCAGCCGACGAAGGTGGTGAACTCGCTCGGGTCGTCCCGCAGCGACGTCCACGCCGCTCGGGCCGCCGCCGGGTCGATCCGCTCCAGCAGCGTCGCCGCGTACGCCCGGCCGGCGGGTGTGCCGTCGGCGAGCACGCGGTCGAGCTGTCGGCGTACCTCCTCGGGGTGGTCGTCGAGGGTGGCCGCAACCTGGTGGTACGCCTCGGTCACCGGCAACAACGTGCCGGCGATACCGACCCCACCAAAGGCGAGCGTGTCAGCCGTGACCAACGTGTCGGCGGCCGACTCCAGTTCGCGCTCCCACTTCTTGCCGATACCAAACATGCCCCCACCTTTTCCCCGTCCACCCGCTCCCCACCCTGTTGATCAAGAGGTTTGCGTCAGGAGAGGGCAACTTCTTGACGCAAACCTCTTGATCACCGTGTTTGGGCACGGTCAGGCGGCGGTTACCTCGAGGGTGTTGGTGTTGGGGCCGCGGTCCACCTTCACCGTGTCGCCGTCGCGGATCTGCCCGCCCAGGAGGGACTTCGCCAACTGGTCTCCGATCGCGGTCTGGACCAGGCGACGCAGCGGGCGAGCACCGTAGATTGGGTCGTAGCCGTGCTCGGCGAGCCAGTCCCGGGCGGCGTCGGTGATCTCCAGGCCCAACCTGCGGTCGGCCAACCGCCGCCTCATTCGGTTCAACTGGATGTCGACGATGGAGCGCAGATCGTCACCCCGCAACGAGGCGAAGACCACGATGTCGTCCAGCCGGTTGAGGAACTCCGGCTTGAAGTGCGACCGGACCACGGCGAGGACACCCTCCCGGCGCTGCTCCTCGGCAAGCGTCAGGTCACCGATCACCGACGACCCGAGGTTGGACGTGAGGATCAGGATCGCGTTGCGGAAGTCCACGGTGCGGCCCTGGCCGTCGGTGAGCCGACCGTCGTCGAGCACCTGGAGCAGCACGTCGAAGACGTCCGGGTGGGCCTTCTCGACCTCGTCCAGCAGCACCACCGAGTACGGCCGGCGGCGCACCGCCTCGGTGAGCTGGCCACCTTCGTCGTAGCCGACGTAGCCGGGCGGGGCACCCACCAGGCGGGCGACCGAGTGCTTCTCGCCGTACTCGCTCATGTCGATGCGGACCATCGCCCGCTCGTCGTCGAAGAGGAATTCGGCCAGGGCCTTGGCCAGCTCCGTCTTGCCGACGCCGGTGGGGCCGAGGAAGAGGAAGCTGCCGGTCGGGCGATCCGGGTCGGCGATGCCGGCACGGGCACGGCGTACCGCGTCGGAGACCGCTCCCACCGCCTCGGCCTGGCCGACCACTCGGCCGCCCAGCGACTCCTCCATCCGGAGCAGCTTGGCCGTCTCGCCTTCGAGCAGGCGGCCGGCGGGGATGCCGGTCCAGGAGGCGACGACCGCGGCGATGTCGTCCGCTCCGACCTCCTCCTTGAGCATCGCGCCGTCGGCCTGGAGCTGGGCCAGCTCCTCCTCGGCCTGGGTCAGCTCGACCTTCAGGGCGGGGATCCGGCCGTAGCGCAGCTCGGCGGCGCGTTCCAGCTCGCCGTCGCGCTCGGCCCGCTCGGCCTCGCCACCCAAGCGCTCCAACTCCTCCTTCGCGGTGGAGAGCTTGGTGATGTGGCTCTTCTCGGTCTGCCACCGCTCGGAGAGCACTGTGAGCTGCTCCCGCTTGTCGGCCAGTTCCTTACGCAGCCGTTCCAGCCGCTCGGCGGAGGCGGCGTCCGGCTCCTTGGCCAGTGCCATCTCCTCGATCTCCAGCCGGCGGACCGCGCGCTCGATCTCGTCCACCTCGACCGGCCGGGAGTCGATCTCCATCCGGAGCCGGGACGCGGACTCGTCTACCAGGTCGATCGCCTTGTCCGGCAGGAACCGGTCGGTGATGTACCGGTCGGAGAGCGAGGCGGCGGCGACCAGCGCGGCGTCGGTGATCCGTACGCCGTGGTGCACCTCGTAGCGCTCCTTGAGCCCGCGCAGGATGCCGATGGTGTCCTCGATCGTCGGCTCGCCGACAAGCACCGGCTGGAAACGGCGCTCCAGAGCCGGGTCCTTCTCGATGTGCTCGCGGTACTCGTCAAGCGTGGTGGCGCCGACCATCCGCAGCTCACCACGGGCCAGCATCGGCTTGAGCATGTTGCCGGCGTCCATCGAGCCCTCGCCCTTGCCGGCGCCGACGACTGTGTGCAGTTCGTCGAGGAAGGTGATGACCTGCCCGTTGGAGTTCTTGATCTCCTCCAGGACGGACTTCAGCCGCTCCTCGAACTGGCCCCGGTACTGCGCGCCGGCGACCATGGCACCGAGATCCAGCGAGATCAACTTCTTGTCGCGCAGAGACTCGGGCACGTCACCGGTGACGATCCGCTGGGCCAGGCCCTCGACGATCGCGGTCTTGCCCACGCCGGGCTCGCCGATCAGCACCGGGTTGTTCTTGGTACGTCGGGAGAGCACCTGGATGACACGGCGGATCTCGGAGTCCCGGCCGATGACCGGGTCGATCTTGCCGTCCCGGGCGCTGGCGGTGAGGTCGACGCCGTACTTGGTCAGGGCCTGATACGTCTGCTCCGGGTCGGCGGTGGTGACCCGGCGGTCGCCACCCCGGACGGTCGGGAAGGCCGCGACCAGGGCCTCCTCGGTGGCGCCGGCCGTCTTCAACACGCCGGACACCGCCCCACCCACCCGGGCCAGACCGGCGAGCAGGTGTTCGGTGGAGGTGTACTCGTCGCCCAACGGCCGGGCGATCTGCTCGGCGGCACCGATGGCGTTGACGAATTCCCGGGCCAGTGTCGGCTCGGCGATGCTGGAGCCCCGGGCGGCCGGCAGGGCGTCGACAGCACGCTGGGCGGCCCGGCGCAGCTCGGTCGGGTCGGCCCCGACGGCGCGCAGCAGGCCCGTGGCGGTCGAGCCGTCGGTGTCCAGGAGGGACAGCAGCAGGTGCCAGGGCTCCACGGTGGCGTGACCACGCTGGTTGGCCAGCGCGACGGCGCCCGTGATGGTCTCGCGGCTCTTGGTGGTGAGTTTTTCGGTGTTCATGGGCTCCCCCGGATCGGCGTTGTCCACTGGGTTGGACACAACCAGAGTTGAGCGTATTCCGCTCAACCTTAGCGCTGTGACGCCTGTCACTCCCGGCGACGCCACCGCCAGTCGAACTCACCCGCGGCGGGTGCCGGACCGGGCAACGGATCCGTGGCCGGCACGGCCGACAGGCCCGCCACCAGCACCGCGAGTTGCCGGCGGCGCAGCTCAGCGGTCCGCTTCGAATCGGGTACGCGCACCGCGGCGCACGCCTCCAACAGCAGGCCCAGATCCTGTACGACCACGTCCGGGCGCAGCCGACCACTGGCGCGGGCCCGATCGAACAGGGCGGCGGCCAACTCGCCGGCGCGCATCGCGTCCCGGCCCATCTCCTCGGTGGGAGTGAAGGTGCCGGCCAGGTGGACGGTGAGCGAGTGCACGTCGGCATCGACCACGCCGGCCAGGAAGGTGCTGAACGCCGTCCAGTCGTCCGGCTCGGCGAGGGCCGTGTCGGCCTCGGCGATGTACCGGCGCAACCCGTCGTGGCAGAGCCGCCGCAACAGGTCTTCCTTGCTCGCGTAGCGCCGGTAGAGGGCGCTGATGCCGACCCCCGCGCGTTCAGCGACGGCAGCGATCGGCGCCTTCGGGTCGTCCAGGAAGACCGCGCGGGCGGCTTCGAGGATGACCTCGTCGTTGCGGGCGGCCTGGGCGCGGCGGCCGCCCAGCGTCTTCTCGGGTGTCGGCATGACCTCAGAGTATCAGTGGAACGGATCGTTCCGGTCTGCTACTGTGATTGCAGAACGAAACATTCCGTTCCGAAGGAGCTCCGAGATGACCGGCACCGCGATCCGCCCGTTCCGCGTCGAGATCCCGCAGACCGCACTCGACGACCTGGCCGCCCGCCTGGACCGCACGATCTGGCCCGCCGACCTGCCCGGAGCCGGCGACACCTACGGAATGAGCACCGACCGCGTCCGCACCCTCGCCGAGCGGTGGCGCAACGGCTTCGACTGGCGTGCGGTCGAGGCCCGCCTGAACGCCCACCCGCAGTTCGTCACCGAGATCGACGGCGAGCAGATCCACTTCCTGCACGTCCGGTCGTCCCGGCCGGACGCCACCGCGCTGGTGCTCACCCACGGCTGGCCCGGCTCGGTGCTGGAATACCTCGACGTGATCACGCCGCTCACCGAGCCCACCGACCCGAGCTCGCCGGCCTTCCACCTGGTCATCCCGTCGCTGCCCGGCTTCGGCTTCTCCGGCCCGACCCGCAGCGCCGGGTGGAACCACGAACGCACCGCCCGCGCCTGGGCCGAGCTGATGAACCGACTGGGGTACGACAGCTACGGCGCTGTCGGCAACGACGCCGGCTCGATGATCGCCCCGGTATTGGGCCGACTCGACCGGGAGCACGTCCTCGGCGTCCACGTCACCCAACTCTTCTCGTTCCCCTCCGGCGACCCGGCCGAGTTCGCCGGGCTGACCGACGCGGACCAGGCGGCGCTCGGGCACCTCCAGTGGTTCTACGAGAACAAGTTCTCCTTCAACCAGGTGCACAGCCAGCAGCCGCAGACCCTCGCGTTCGGCCTGGCGGACTCGCCGGTCGGGCTGCTCGCCTGGAACGCCCAACTCTTCGACGAGAGCCTGGACGCGGACTTCGTCCTGGGCAACGTGGCGGTCTACTGGTTCACCGGCACGGCCGCGTCGGCGATCCGGTTCTACTGGGAGGACGCCCACGCCGACCAGCAGCCGACCGAGCCCACCACCGCGCCGACAGCGGTGGCCATGTTCCCCGGCGACTTCCAGTCCATCCGCCGCTTCGCCGAACGGGACCACGCGAACATCGTCCGGTGGACGGCGTACGAGAGCGACGTCGAGGGCCGGGGCGACGTCGGCGGCCACTACGCGGCTCACCAGGCCACCGATGTGCTGGTCACCGACATCCGCGAGTTCTTCACCAGCCTCCGCTGACCGCGTCGCGCTTGATCGACTCAACCACGAGCGCTTGATCGACTCGACTTCCTGAAAGTTGCGGTATCCCCCTTGCTGGGACACCCCGACTTCGGCGAAGTCGAGTCGATCAACCGTCTGCCGAGGCGGTATTGTCCGATTCGTCTTGGAAGGCGGGCAGTGTAGGGCGTCTCGTGGTCGGCACGCAGGACGCAGCGATGACCATCGTCGAGCCGCCGGTCACAGAAGACCCAGTGCCGTACCCCTTGGTTGTCCTCCGTCGAGACGGTGATCCCGCCAAGGTCGATACGCGCAAGGAAAGCGAGCGACCGGCCGGCGGTCCGGCCCAGGATCTTGGCGCGCGCGAGGTCTGGAGCGGAGATCGGCAGGTGGATCACGAAGCGCCCAGTCATCGCCACTGCACCGGGTCAGGCATGGCTGGCAGTCCTCTCTCGCCAGGGATCGCTGGCACGACCGTCCACTGAAGGGAGTGCCCGGCCGTGCCAGCGCGACGCGGACGACCAGGCCGAGAGGCCGGCTGCCTACCAGAGCTTTTCGTCCCGAGTGCCCGCCCGGTCAACATACAATGCAAAGCATTGCAGGACAAGCAGTGAGCATGCTTAGTACGCACAGTGTTGGCCGAACACCCTTCCGCGTGGGAAGATCTTGGCGCCTACCAGGAGTCGCCCCATGCCCCGAATTTCGGACCGCCAACGCATCGCGCAGGACATCCGCGACAAGATCAGCTCCGGCGAGTACGCGCCGGGCGACAAGTTGCCCTCACTCCGCGAGATGACCGCGCACTATGGCGTGTCCGCCGAACCCGTCCGCTCGGCCCTGCTGATCCTCCAGGCCGAAGGGTTGATCGAGGGGCATCAGGGCAAGGGCACCTACGTGGCCGACCCAAAGTCGTAGAGATCGACACGACATCGCCGATGTTGCGGTATCCCGGCGCTGGGACACCCCGACTTCGCCGAAGTCGAGTCGATCAACCGCGGGACCGGGTCAGGTTGAGCGCTGTCACTCCAAGATCTGCGCTTTGTTCACCAAGCGGTAGCCTTGGCTGGTGCGAGTACGTGTCGAGCAGACCGCCTTACCCGGGATCGGGGTACGTCACGATCTGGTGACGGAGTCCGGACGCCGTTTGGGCGTCGTCTCCCACCGCAACGGCCGCCGTGATCTGGTCCTCTACGATCCCGACGATCCTGACGCCTGCCAGGCGGACATTCCGCTGACCGACGACGAGGCCGAGGCTCTGGCCGACATCCTCGGCGCGTCGCTGATGCTCGGCCAGCTCTCCGGCCTCCGCGAGCAGGCGGCCGGGCTGCTCACCGAGCAGATCGCCATCCCGGCCGGTTCGCGGTACGTCAACCGCCAGCTTGCCGACACCAAGGCGCGTACCCGCACCAGCGCCTCCATCGTGGCGGTGCTGCGCGAAGGCGAAGTAATCGTCTCGCCACTCCCCTCCTTCCGCTTCGCAGCCGGCGACGTGGTGGTCGTCGTCGGGACCCGACGGGGTCTCGACGGTGTGTCCGCCATCCTCGCCGACAGTGACCCGGACGGCTGAGGCGGATGCACGATTTCACCACGCTGCTCATCGAAGTCGGTGCGCTGCTGTTGCTGCTTGGCCTCCTCGGCCGGCTGAGCCAGCGCTTCGGCCTCTCGCCCATTCCCCTCTACCTGCTCGCCGGGTTGGCGTTCGGACACGGCGGGCTACTTCCGCTCGCCGCCAGCGAGGAGTTCTTCGCGGTGGGCGCCGAGATCGGCGTCATCCTGCTGCTGGTGATGCTCGGCCTGGAGTACTCGGCCAACGAACTGGTTGGCAACCTCCGCTCGGCAGCCCCGGCCGGGCTAATCGACGGCGTGTTCAACGCGCTGCCCGGCGCGGCCTTCGCCCTGCTGCTCGGCTGGGACTGGGTCGCCGCCCTGGTGCTCGGCGGCATCACCTGGGTCTCCTCCTCCGGGGTGATCGCAAAGGTCCTCGCCGACCTGGGCAGGCTCGGTAACCGGGAAACCCCGGTGATCCTCTCGGTGCTGGTCATCGAGGACCTCGCGATGGCCCTGTACCTGCCGCTCGTCACCGCCGTACTGGCCGGCACCGGCCTGCTCGGGGGCGGGATCGCGCTCACCGTCGCGGTGGGCACTGTGCTGATCGTGCTGGTGGTCGCCATCCGGTACGGCCACCTGATCTCGTCCGCCCTGTCGGCGAAGGACCCGGAGGCGCTGCTGCTCGGCGTACTCGGTCTGACGTTGCTGATCGCGGGCATCGCCGCGTCGCTCCAGGTGTCGGCGGCGGTCGGCGCGTTCCTCGTCGGCATCGCGCTCTCCGGCCCGGTGGCGCACCACGCCACCGAGTTGCTCTCGCCCCTGCGGGATCTGTTCGCCGCGGTGTTCTTCGTCTTCTTCGGCCTGACCACCGACCCGCAGGACATTCCGCCGGTGCTGCTGCCGGCGCTCGCGCTGGCCGTCATCACCATGGCGACGAAGACGGCCACCGGTTACCTCGCCGCCCGTCGGGTCGGCATCGCCGAACCCGGTCGATGGCGGACCGGTCTGGCACTCGTACCCCGGGGTGAGTTCTCGATCGTCATCGCCGGTCTCGCGGTGGCCGCCGGGAGCGTCGAGCCGCGTTTGGCGGCGTTGGCCGCGACGTACGTCCTGATCACCGTGGTGACCGGGCCGATCCTGGCCCGGCTGCCGGACTTCCCGTGGTTCAAGAGGTGGCTGCGTAGCCGCGCGGCGGCCCAACGACAGATGCCGGTGCCGATCCACGACTGACCGCGAACGTCAACGGGTGGGTCCTCCGGTCCAGCGGAACGCCGCTGCTGCGTGGGTCGCACCTTCGCGGAGGTAGAACCGGTGTGCCTCGGTCCGGGCCAGACCGGACTCCAGGAAGACGTAATCGGCGCCCTGTTCGTGCGCCCACGTCCTGGCAGCGGCCAGGAGGTTCGAGCCGACACCCCGAGACCGCCAGTCGGGGTGTACGGCGAGATCCTCGATCGAAGCCCGACGGCCGAAGCGCACCGAGAGGATGTCCACGTAGACGCTGACCACGCCGACCAACTGGTCCTCGTCCGATCGCGCCCCGAAGAGTGCGACGCCTTCGTGGTCGAGCAATTGCGCGGTCCGTTCGACGGCGCGGTCGTTGTCCCAATCCACGGGACGGCTACCGGGTGGGGCGAAAAGCCATTCCAGCCCCGTGACGAACTGAGCTTCAGCGCCTCGCTCGAACCGTCGAACGTGGATTGTCATAGGAGCATCATCGACCGCTCTGTCGATGCGGGCGACCCGCCCATGCCAACGGTTGCGGAATTGCTCCCCACGGGGACTACCGCAGCACCCGGCGGCAGGTTACCGTTTCGCCCCAGCAGCCATGGTCCGCAGGCAGCGTTGCCACCCGCGGGCCAGAGCGGAAGGTTGGCCGGTGAGCGTGCAGGAGTCGACGTTCCACGGCTTCGCGAACCCCGTCGATCCGAGCCCGGCGGAGTTGCGAGCTTGGGCGTACAAGCCCGATTCGGTGCCGTTGGCCTCGATGCCGCCCGACTGGGACCTACTGGTCTCCGGTGACCGATTGGTCCTGACGCTCTTCGAGTTAGCAATGGATCCGACCTGCCCGGCGCGTCGTTTCGCGTTGCACTGTCTCTACATCTACGCGGCCGATGGCATCCGGACGAACTTCCGCGCCCACCCCAAGCGGCGCTTCCGCAAACTCGTGGAACAGGCCGAGCGGGACGGCGACGAACTGATGAGGATCTGGGCGCACAACGGTCGCGTGCTGTTGGCCCGGCCGGACCTCTTCGTCTATCGCGACTGGTGCGAAGGCGGCCTGGTCCGCGAGAACCGCCGCCTCGGCTGACAGCGCGCTGGTCGTCAGCGGCGATGGTGGTGTCTGCGCCACTGTCGAGCACTCATCTACGTGAACGGGCCGGGACCCCCGGGCTGAGATCGCCAGCGTCCCGGCCCGCACTCACCCACGTGAACGGGCCGGGACCCCCGCACTGAGATCGCCAGCGTCCCGGCCCGCACTCACCCACGTGAACGGGCCGGGACCCCCGCGCTGAGATCGCCAGCGTCCCGGCCCGCACTCACCCACGTGAACGGGCCGGGACCCCCGCGCTGAGATCGCCAGCGTCCCGGCCCGCACTCACCCACGTGAACGGGCCGGGACCCCCCGTGGGTCCCGGCCCGTACGTCGGTTGCCGGTCAGTCCTGCTTCTGTTCCTTCTCAGGTCGACTCCGGTCGCCCGGTTCGGCGAACCTGCCGCCGACGACCCGGTCCCGGTAGGTCCCCTTGGTCACCCTGTCGAACTTCTCGCGGACGGTCTCGGCCAGGTCTTCCAACCGGTCTTCCGTCTGCTGGGCCACGTTCTTCGCCGGCTCCGCCATCGCTCCCCCTCGCCATGCCGGTAGGTCCGGATTAATCCGATTGGACCCGTATCGACAGGTTAACCGAAGCGGCCCGGGCCGCGCCGGGAAATCCGGTACGGCCCGGGCCGAGGAGGCAGATCCGGGTGAGCGGCGGGTCAGCGACCGGGCGTGCGGCGGGGCCGCCACACCACCAGCGCGGTGGACGTGCGGTTGGTCGGCACCAGGTCACTGCCGGGGAAGCGGGCCAGCGACTCCAGTTCGGCAATCCGGCGGTACGCGGCGTCGAGCTCCGCTTCCAGCCGCGCCACCCGCTGCTGAGCCTGCTCCAGCAGTCGCTCCAGCCCGATGATGCGCTTCACGCCGGCCAGGTTGATCCCGTCGTCCTGGCTGAGTCGCTGCACCTCGCGCAGCAGCACCACGTCACGGACGCTGTACCGGCGGCCCCCGCCAGCGGCCCGGCCCGGCTGCACCAGCCCGAGTCGGTCGTACTGGCGCAGGGTTTGTGGGTGCATCCCCGCCATGCGAGCCGCAACCGAGATCATCAGCACCTTGGCCTCGTAGGCAGGGTCACCCGAACCGAGGAACTCGCCCGACATCCCGCTCACCTCCGCGTCCATTCCAACGGACTAACTGACCCGACGCACCCGAGCGTCGAGATGTTCCCGGGCCGCCGGCGGGCTCTGCTCGGCGAACGCCTCCAGTGCGGCGCGCGCCCCGTCCGACAGCCGGGCCGGAACGACCACGTCCAACGTGACCAGCAGGTCACCGGCCTGGCCGTCGCGACGGACCACACCCTTGCCGCGGGCCCGCAACACGCGCCCGCTCGGCGTACCCGGCGGCACCCGCAGGGTCACCGCACCGTCGAGCGTCGGCACCCGCAGGTCCGTGCCGAGCACGGCCTCCGCGAAGGTGACCGGCACGGACAACGTCAGGTCGTCGCCGGTACGCCCGAACAGCTCGTCCGGTCGAACCTTGACGTGCACGAAGAGGTCGCCGGCCGGGCCGCCGCGCTCGCCCGGCTCGCCGCGCCCGGCCAACCGGATGCGCTGACCGTCGGCCACCCCGGCCGGGAACCGCACGTTCATGGTGCGGGTCTTGGTGACGCCCCCGGTGCCGTGGCACTCCGGGCACTTCTCCTCGACCACAGTGCCGACGCCCTGACAGTTGCGGCACGGCTCGGAGAAGCTGAACGCCCCCTGGTCCCGGGTGGTGACCCCGGCACCGTGGCAGACCGGGCAGGTACGCGGCTGGGTGCCCGGCTTCGCCCCGTTGCCGTGGCAGGTTTCGCAGACTCCCGGCGCGCGCAGCGTCAGGGGCAGCGTCACCCCGCGCACCGCGTCACCGAAGTCGAGCGCCACCTCGGTCTCCACGTCCCGGCCACGGGCCGGACCGCGCGGTGCGGCCTGACCACCGGCCTGACCACCGCTGAAGATCGAGCTGAACAGGTCCTGGAAGCCGGCGCCGCCGAACCGACGGTCGCCGCCGGCACCGCCGAACATGTCGGAGACGTCGAACGGCATGCCGCCCGGCTGACCTCCGCCCCGTGCGTTGCGGCGGAAGGCTCCCGAGCCGAACAGCGAGCGCATCTCGTCGTACTCACGTCGGCGACCCGTGTCGGACAACACGTTGTACGCCTCGGACGCGGCCTTGAACCGCTCCTCGGCCTTGGGGTCGCCCGGGTTGTGGTCCGGGTGCGACTCGCGGGCCAGCTTGCGGTACGCCTTCTTGATGTCATCGGCGGAGGCGGCCTTGTCCACGCCGAGCACGGCGTAGAAGTCCTTCTCGATCCAGTCCTTGGAACTCACCGGTCCACCTCCTCTCGCCCCTCGTGGCCCGACCGTCCCGCCCACCGTTGGGTGGTGGGCGGGACGGCCTGGTCACTGTTTCGCACTATTCCGGGTCCGCGACCGCGACCAGCGCGGGGCGCAGCAGTCGCTCACCGAGCTGGTATCCGCGCCGCATGACCTGCACGCAGGTCGGCTCGCTGACGTCGGCCGAGGTCTGGTGCGCGACCGCCTCGTGCCGGGTCGGGTCGAACGGGTCGCCCTGCTCGCCGAACGCGTTCAGGCCGAACTTGCCCAGCGCGGTGGTAAGCTGTTCCGCCACCGTGCCGAACGGCCCGACCAGGTCGCCGTGTTCCCGAGCGCGGTCCAGGTCGTCGAGGATCGGCAACAGCGCGGCCAACACCGAACCCGTGGCCTGCTCCTGCACCAGGCTGCGGTCCCGGTCGACCCGCTTGCGGTAGTTGGCGTACTCCGCCGACACCCGCTGCAGGTCCCTGGTGCGCTCGTCCAGGTCGGCCCGGAGCGCCTCCAGCTCGGCGCCGAGCGAGGTGCCCAGGCCTCCACCGTCCACCGGCTGCGCCGGGGCGTCCACCACCGCCGGACCGGACGGCTCCGGCCCGTCGGTGGAGTTGACCTCGACCTCGATCTCGTCGACCACAACCTCGGCGTCCTCGACGAGGCCCTCGGCCGGCACGCCGGTCTCCGCGTCGGCCGCGGTGCCCTCGGGCTCCGAGGTGTCGATGAGCTTGCGGTTGTTGCGGATGACGACCCCCTCCCCGTCGCCGGTGGTCGGCTCCGTGGTCGCGGAGCCACCCGGCGTCGACCCGGTGTCGTCCGGGTCGGCGGCTCGTGGCTTCTGCGTCATGCGGCTACCTCATCCCCTTCGCGGTGGAAACGTGTCGGAGGCCGACGGTCACTTCTTGCCGTCCTCGTCCACGATCTCCGCGTCGACCACGTCGTCGGCGCCGCCAGCCTGCGCGCCGGTCGCACCGGTCGCACCGGTGGCACCCGGGCCGGGCTCGCCGCCCGGCTGCTGACCCTGCTCGGCCTGCTGCGAGTAGAGCAGCGAGCCAGCCTGCTGGGAGACCTGCGCCAGCTTCTCGTGCGCGGACTTGATCTTCTCGATGTCCTGACCGCCGAGGGCGCCCCGAAGCTCGCCGAGCGCCTCGTTGAGCTGCTCCCGGTTCTCGGTGGGCAGCTTGTCGCCGCTCTCCGCGAGGAACTTCTCGGTCTGCCACTGGAGTGCCTCGGCCACGTTGCGGGTCTCGGCGTCGTCGCGGCGGCGCTTGTCCTCCTCCGCGTGCTCCTCGGCGTCCCGGCGCATCCGCTCGATGTCGTCCTTCGGCAGCGAGGAGCCGCCGGTGATCGTCATCTTCTGTTCCTTGCCGGTGCCCAGGTCCTTGGCGTGCACGTTGACGATGCCGTTGGCGTCGATGTCGAAGGCGACCTCGATCTGCGGCACGCCGCGCGGCGCCGGCGGGAGGCCGGTCAGCTCGAAGGTGCCGAGCTTCTTGTTGTACGCCGCGATCTCCCGCTCACCCTGGAACACCTGGATCAGCACCGACGGCTGGTTGTCGTCGGCAGTGGTGAAGACCTCGGAACGCTTGGTCGGGATGGTGGTGTTGCGCTCGATCAGCTTGGTGAAGATGCCGCCCTTGGTCTCGATGCCCAGGCTCAGCGGGGTCACGTCGAGCAGCAGGACGTCCTTGACCTCGCCCTTGAGCACACCGGCCTGGAGGGCGGCACCGACGGCGACGACCTCGTCCGGGTTGACACCCTTGTTGGGGTCGCGGCCGGTGAGCTGCTTGACCAGGTCGGTCACGGCGGGCATCCGGGTCGAACCACCGACCAGGATGACGTGCTCGACGTCGGAGATCTTGATCCCGGCGTCCTTCACGGCCTGCTCGAACGGGCCCTTGCAACGGTCCAGCAAGTCCTGCGTCATCCGCTGGAACTCGGCGCGGCTCAGCGTCACGTCGAGGTGCAGCGGGCCGGCCGCGCCGGCGGTGATGTACGGCAGGTTGATGTTGGTGGTGGTGGCTGCGGACAGCTCGATCTTGGCCTTCTCGGCCGCCTCGCGGAGGCGCTGGAGGGCCATCTTGTCCTGAGACAGGTCGATGCCGTGCTCACCACGGAACGTCTTGACCAGGTGGTCGATGATCCGCTGGTCCCAGTCGTCGCCACGGAGCTGGTTGTCACCGCTCGTCGACTTGACCTCGACGACGCCCTCGGCCAGCTCCAGCAGCGACACGTCGAAGGTGCCGCCACCGAGGTCGAAAACCAGGACGGTCTGCTCCTTGGAGCCCTTGTCCAGCCCGTACGCCAGGGCGGCAGCGGTCGGTTCGTTGACGATCCGCAGCACGTTGAAGCCGGCGATCTCACCGGCCTCCTTGGTGGCCTGCCGCTGGCTGTCGTTGAAGTAGGCCGGGACGGTGATCACCGCGTCGGTGATCTGCTCACCCAGGTACGCCTCGGCGTCCCGCTTGAGCTTCATCAGGGTCCGGGCCGAGATCTCCTGCGGGGTGTACTTCTTGCCGTCGATGTCGACGGACCAGTTCGTGCCGACCTCGCGCTTGACCGACCGGATCGTCCGGTCCGGGTTGGTCACTGCCTGGCGCTTGGCGACCTCACCGACGAGCACCTCGCCGTTGCGGGCGAACGCGACGATCGACGGGGTCGTCCGCGAGCCCTCAGCGTTGGCGATGACGGTGGGCTCACCGCCCTCGAGAACGCTGACGCAGGAGTTCGTCGTGCCGAGGTCGATACCGACCGCACGTGCCATCTTCGCTTCCTCGCTTCGTAAGGTTGTGCAGGTGACGGGCGCTGCCCGCAGCTGCCTGGCGAGCACCGCCCGCAGCGGGCCCCACCACAAGTTGAGTGAACTTGACTCAATACTGCCACGCGTTGGCCAATCGTCAAGTCGGGTTGAGTCAACCCGACGCAACCCCACTCGCAATTACCGTCCGGTTGTCTTCCCTTGCATCGGTCGGGCACGCTTTAGCGGTGACGACGCACGGCGATCCCGCCACCCGTTCCGGCGCGCCTGCCGTCGCCACCCGCACCGGCCCGCCGGACGCCACGGAGGAGCCGTCCGCCACCACCGGGGACGACAGCCTCCCCAGCGCGCTGTCGGGCCTCCGGGAGGCGATCGGCGCTACCCGGTACCCTCTCGCGCTGCCCTCCGCCAGCGCCTCCCGGCACACCGCCACGGCCCTGACCGACCAACTCGACGACTACCTGCTACCCCGGCTCGCCCGACTGGACGCCCCCCTGCTCGTGGTGGTCGGCGGCTCCACCGGAGCGGGCAAGTCGACACTGGTCAACAGCCTGGTCAAGGCCCGGGTCAGCGCCGCCGGCGTGCTCCGGCCGACCACCCGGTCCCCGGTGCTGGTCTGCAACCCGTCCGACGCGGCCTGGTTCCGGCAGGGTGACCTGCTGCCCGGGCTGACCCGCACCACCGAACCGAGCGAAGACCCGCGCGCCCTGCACCTGGTCACCGCGCCGGCCCTGCCCCCCGGGCTGGCCTTCATCGACGCGCCCGACATCGACTCGGTGGTCGACGCCAACCGGGCCCTCGCCACCCAACTGCTGGCCGCCGCCGATCTCTGGCTTTTTGTCACCACCGCCGCCCGGTACGCCGACGCGGTGCCCTGGGAGCTGCTGCGCAGCGCCCGGGCGCGAGGCGCGGTGATCGCCATGGTGCTGGACCGGGTGCCCGCGGAGGCCACCGACGAGATCTCCGCGCACCTGGCCGAGATGCTCGCCGAACAGGGCCTCGGCCAGGCGCCGCTGTTCGTGCTGCCGGAGACCTGGGTCGACGGGCAGGGCCTGCTGCCCGAAGGGGTGACCGCGTCACTCGCCGACTGGTTCGCCCGGCTGGCCGCCGACGCGGACGCCCGGGCAGCGGTGGTCCGCCAGACGTTGGACGGGGCGCTGGCCGCGCTGCACCCCGCCGTCGAGGAGTTGGCCGACGCCGCCGACGAGCAGGTCGCCGCCGCCGACGCACTGGACGAACGGGTCCGGGCCGCGTACCGGGGTGCCGAGCGCACCGCCGAGCAGGGGCTCCAGGACGGTCGGCTGCTCCGGGGGGAGGTGCTCGCCCGCTGGCAGGAGTTCGTCGGCACCGGCGAGCTGTTCCGCACCCTGGAGGCACGGATCGGCCGCCTACGGGACCGGGTCGTCGCCGCTGTCACCGGGCGGCCGGCACCTGCCACCGAGCTTCGCAACGCCATCGAGTCGCAGCTGGTGACACTGCTGCGCGGGGTGGCCTCGGAGGCCGCCGAATCCGCGTACACCGGGTGGAAAGCGCACCCGGCGGGTGCCGAGCTGCTCGACCCCGCGCTGGCCCACCCGAGCGACGACCTGCCGGCACGCGCCGAACGGATGGTCCGGGACTGGCAGCGCGGGGTGTTGGAGCTGGTCCGGGTCGAGGGCGGTGACAAACGGTTCGTGGCCCGCACCGCCGCGTACGCGGTCAACGCCACCGGGCTGGCCGTGATGATCGCCGTCTTCGCGTCCACCGCGTTCATCCCCACCGGGCTGGAGGTGGCCACCGGGGCCGGCACCACCGTCGCCGCGCAGGCCGTACTCCAGGCGATCTTCGGCGACCAGGCGGTGCGTACCCTCGCCGCCAAGGCCCGCACCGACCTGCTGAGCCGGGTGCGGACGCTGCTCGACGCGGAGGCCGAGCGCTTCCTGAGTCGCACCGCGGACGCCCGCCCCGCCGCGGACGTCGGTGACGGCCTACGCCGGGCCGCAGGGCGGGTCGAACTGGCCCGACACCGCAGCGGCCTGTCCGCCGCTGGCGACAGCCGGCCGGCCGTCGACGAGGAGGGTTCCCGGTGACGAACATCACCGGCCGGCTCCGCGAGGCGTTCCGCGGAGACCAACGGGTCGACGCCGACGCGCTGATCGCCCGGCTGGACGCGGTACGCCGGTTCCTGGCCGCGGTGGACGGCCTGCTGCCGGACGCCGAACTCGTGCCCGCGCACACAGTGGTCGAGCGGGCTGGCACCCGGCTCGCGCTGTCCCGCGACCACACAGTGGTCGCTCTGGCCGGCGCGACCGGCAGCGGCAAGTCCAGTCTGTTCAACGCGTTGGCCCGGTTGGAACTGTCGCCGGTCGGGGTCCGCCGGCCGACCACCGGCGTGACCCACGCCTGCGTGTGGGGGCCGTTGGAGGGCGCCAACCGTCTGCTCGACTGGACCGGCGTGCTGCCCCGACACCGCTTCGTCCGGGAGAGCGCCCTGGACGCGGACGACGAGTCGGCGCTGCACGGGCTGATCCTGCTCGACCTGCCCGACTTCGACTCGGTGCAGCGGTCCCACCGGCTGGAGGTGGACCGGCTGCTCGGCCTGGTCGACCAGGTGGTCTGGGTGGTCGACCCGCAGAAGTACGCCGACCGGGTCATCCACGACAACTACCTGCGCGAGTTCCACCGGCACCGCGACGTCACGCTGGTCGTGCTCAACCAGGCCGATCGGCTGCCCCCGGCCGAGTTGCCCCGGGTCATGGACGACCTGCGCCGGCTGCTCGACTCGGACGGGCTGACCGGGGTGCCCCTGCTGGCCACCACCGCCATCGACCCGGCCGGGATGGTCGGACTGCGCGACGCGTTGGAGCGGACCGTCGCCGAGCGGCAGGCCGCGCTGCGGCGGCTCGCCGGTGACGTCGACACCGTCGTCGTCGGGCTGGACGAACTGGTCGGCTCGGCCCGACCCGCCGGTGGTCCGGACGACGGGGCTGTCGCCGGGTTGAACCGGGCGTTGGCCGATGCCGCTGGCGTGCCGGCGGTGAGCGAGGCGGTGGAGCGGGCGTACCGGCATCGGGCCGGCGCGACCACCGGCTGGCCGGTGGTCCGGGGCTGGCGACGGTTGCGGCCCGACCCGCTGCGTCGGCTGCACCTACCCGGCCCGGTCGGCGCGGACGCCGACCCGGCGGAGAGCCTGGTGGCGGCGACCTCGGTGCCCGACCCGACGGTCGCGCAGCGCTCTGCCCTGGGCCTCGCGATCCGCGCGGTGGCCGACCGCGCCGCCGGCGACCTGCCCGCCGCCTGGCCGACGGCGGTGACCTCCGCCGCCCGGTCCCGCCTCGACGACATGCCGGACGCGTTGGACCGGGCGATCGCCGGCACCGACCTCGGCCTGGACCGTCAGCCGGTGTGGTGGCGGGTCGTGGGCGGTGTGCAGTGGTTGGTCACCCTGGCCGCCGCGGTCGGCCTGGGCTGGCTGGTGCTCGGCTACGCGCTACGGATACTCGGCCTGCCCGCGTTGGACAACCCGATGGTCGGGCAGGTGCCACTGCCGACGCTGCTGCTGCTCGGCGGGCTGCTCGCCGGGCTGCTGGTGGCGGCGCTGACCCGACCGGTGATTCGCTGGGCCGCCCGGCGCGCGCGGGCCCGTGCCCGGCAACGGCTGACGGTCCGGGTCGCCGAGGTGGGCGAGGAGTACGTGCTCGCGCCGGTGCGAATCGTGCTCGGCTCGTACGCGCAGGCACGCGACGCGCTGCGGGACGCCGCCCGCCGCTGACGTCCGACGCGGCTCGCTACCGCTCTGCGTACGCCCTGGGCGGCGTAGGGTCGAAGCATGGCCACGCCTCAGACCCCCTACGACGCGGTGCTGCACGCCGCACGCGACGTGACCAAGCTGGAGTCCGCCCTCGACGCCGAGATGCTCGGCAGCGCGCTGCTGGGCAGTGTCTACGCCATCGCGGAGACCGACCGCGACACCGCCGTACGGGAGTTCGTCACCGGGTTTCTCGCCGCCACCGCCCGACGCCGGATCGCGTCGGCGACCACCATCCGCCAGATCTTCGCCAGGCTCGTTCCGGACGCCGAGGGCACCGAGCGGGTACGCCCGGGCAGCCAGGCGCCCAGCTGGACCGGTCAGCTCGGCCGGGTGCACCTCACCGGCTCCTGGGCGTACGGCGACGTCTACGGCGACCAGACCTCCTACCTCGCCACCTTCGCGTACGACGACGCGTCCGGCGGCTCCGAGCACGCGCTGGTGGCCCTCGTGGACCACAACATCGGGATCACCAAGGACATCTTCGTGGGCGGGCCGGCCGAACGGATCCTGGACCAGGTCCGGCAGATGTGCGCGGACGACGAGCTGACCTGGTTCCGTACCGAGAACCCAGCCCGGCTCCGAGGCGAGGTGGCCCGCCACCTCGCGGTGACCGACGAGCTGAGCGAGTTGCCCGGCGAGGGTTCGCTGGCCACCGACCGGGCGCTCGTCGGCGCCCGACTGGCGATGCTGCCCACCGCGACCGAGCCGACCGGTCCGGCGGAGGTCGAGCCGCTCTCCGCCGCCGAACGCACCGACCTGGTCCGGCGGTTCCTCGCCGCGCCGGAGGCCACCCGTTTCGGCCTGGACTCCGTCGACGGCCCGGAGTTGGCTTCGCTGCACTTCTGCCTGAGCCTGCTGCTGGACCACTCGGCAACCTTCCCGGACGCCGACCCGATGCGCTGGAGCCCGGCGGTGTCCGGGCTCTTCCTGCTGGACTGGGTGCACCGTCGGGCCGTGCTCGACATGGACGACGCGGCGATGCTGCCCCGGGTGCTGCGGGCGTGGGCGCGGTACGCGTCCCGCCAGCGCGGCCTGCCCGAGGCGGCGACGACCCGCACCGACGAGGCGATCGAGGAGATGGTGCCGGAGTTCGCGCGCCTCTACTCGACGGGTGAGCGGCGCAGCGCCGCCACCGCCGCCGTGGCCCAGCTGATGGCCGACGGAGTGGACCCGGACGACCCGGCCGCGCTGGACGCGTGGATCGAGGCGAACCGACACCGCCTCGCCGACGACGGCGCCTGACGACATCCGAGGCGGGCGGTGCGATGCCGCCCGCCTCGACCAGGCCCGGCGTTCCGCGCCCGGCCTAGCGTTCGTTCCAGGCCAGTCCGGCGGCCAGGCCCGTTCAGCGCAACGGGCCGAAGATCGCCGCGGCGATCAGTGCGCCGAGCACGCCGCCGGCGAGCACCTGCGGCACCGTGTGGTCGCCCAACCGCACCCGGGACCAGCCGACCAACGCCAGGAGCGGTGCGGCGACGACCACGCGCGTCCCGAAGGTCAGCGTCAGGATGACCAGGGTGCCGGCGGTCACCGCCGAGTGGATCGACATCTTCCACCAGTGGCTGACCGACACGGCGACCACCAGGCCGACCAGCCCGGCCAGGGCCAGCGCCAGCACCGGGCGGGGTGCGTCGAGCACGGCGAGCAGGGCGAGCCCTCCCGCGACCGAGCCGAGGCCCACCAGCAACGGTGCCCGGCGCTGCTCCCGCCGGCCGATGTGATGGTCCGTGAGCCGGCCGCGGCGTACCCCGCCGACGATGTAGGCGAACGGGATGCCGGTGACGAAGAACGTGGCGAGCAGCCCCCAGACGAGACCCTGACCGGGGCGGCTCGCGCTGTGCCAGCTCACCGTAAGGATGAGCAACGACACGAGCACTGCCGGTGCGGTCACCTCGGTGACCAGCCGGGCGACTCGTTGGCCCGGGCCGGGTCGGGTGGTGACCGGGCGGAGTTCCGCACCGCCGCCCACGCCACCCCCTCCGGTACGCGCCTACCGTCGAACGCCCCCGGCACCGGATGGGCCGCGGCTGTTCGTCACCGTACCGCCGGTGGCACCACGGGGTGTGCCGGTCGGGCCAGCGGCACCGGGCAGATCGTGGGAGCCGCGGAAGCGGTCGGCTATGACGGAACTGCCGGGCCGGGCCGGCTGGCCGGTGCGGCGGTGGTCGCGGGCGTCGCGGACGGCAGCGCGGTCGCGGACGGCGCGGGCGTCGTGGGTGGCGGCGCGGGCGTGGTGGACGGCGGCGCGGGCGTCGTGGGTGGCACGGACCGGGTGCTGGTCGGCGCTGCGGTGGCGGTCGAGGGGTCGGTCGGCGTGGAGGTCGGACCCACCGTGGGGCTCGGGTCGACCGTCGGTGTCGGCTCGAACGTGGGCGTCGGGTCCACCGTCAGGGTCGGGGTCGGATCAGGCCCGGTGGAGCCGGTCGGATCCGGGTCCGGTGGATCCGTCGGGTCCGGATCTGACGAACCGGTGGGGTCCGGGTCGGTCGGGTCCGGGTCTGGTGAACCGGTCGGGCCCGGGTCGGTCGGCGAAGCGGTCGGCGGCGGCGGAGCGACGGGCGGCGGTACGGCCGGCGAGGTGCCCCGGGTGGGTTTCGGTGCCGGCGGGCGGGTCGTCGTCCCCCGCAGGGCGGGACCCCGGTCGGCAGTGGCCGGCTCCTCAGGGGAACGGCGGGGAGCGGCGGGCAGCCAGCCGCTGGGTGGAACGACGCTGGGTGTGCCGGGCGGTGGGAGCCCTGGCTGGCTGGTCATCGGCAGCGGGATCAGAACCGGGCCGACCGACGGGGTCGGGATGAAGGGGGTGCTGTTGTCCGGCAGTGCGGTGCTGCCCGGAGTGGCCGAGCCGGCGCTGATCGCGGCGAGGATCGGCATCGACGCGGTCCCGGCCAACAGGGCGACGGTGAGCAGGTAACCCCGGGTGGGGCCGCCGCTGCCGGGGGCACGGTGCACACCGACCACCCGGCGGTAACCGCCTGCGGACCGGTGCCGGCCGAGCGCCGGTGTGCCGGGACCGTCACCTGGCTCGTGCACCGCACACCCCTTGTCGTAGCCGTCGGCCGAGATGGAGAGACGCCCCGCCAAAGCTGGCAAATAACCCGATAGGCGCGATCCTGCGGGAATCAGCCTTCCGCAGTCACCCTGCGTTAGCCAACCTCCACCGCGTGTCGACACGCGGTGCTGACCGAACGGTGACGAATCGTCGCCGGATCGCCCTGGAGACGCAGCCCGGCATGATGACGACAAACGATGGCAAAGCGTGGCCGGTCGAGATGCGAGGCAGGCGTACTGTGGGCGCGCTCACCTGCTCTGCGAATATGGAGCACGACGGCAACGCAGCCGTGACCTCCGCGCACCCTCGCGGCAGGCGCGGTTGAGCGCCGGCACTCCCGATCCGGGTTCGGCCAGAACCCGGTTCACGCCGTGCGGCAACCCCCACCGGGGCTAGGCGCGGCCGCCAGGAACCGGTCCGGCAGCAGCCGGGCAGGCGCACGAGTTGCGCGGCCGGGTGATCCCCCGGTGCCGACGCAGACACGACAGGGAGAGACCGATGGCAAAGGGCGACCCCGGGGGCACCACCCGCAGCAGGCGGCCTGCACCCCGCTCCAAGAAGGGCGCAGCCGGTAATCCGAAGCTGGTGCAGCTGCTCACCCCGGACGGTGAGCGCATCGACAGCGCCACCGGGCCGGACGGCACCGAGTACCGCGTGGACTTCACCGACGAGGAATACCGCGGGCTCTACCGCGATCTGGTGATGGTCCGCAAGCTGGACGCCGAGGCGACCGCCCTCCAGCGCCAGGGCGAGCTGGGCCTCTGGGCCAGCCTGCTCGGCCAGGAGGCCGCCCAGGTCGGCTCCGGGCGGGCGCTGCGATCGCAGGACATGGCTTTCCCGACCTACCGGGAGCACGGCGTCCTCTACTGCCGGGGCATCGACCCGATCATGCCGCTGGGCCTGTTCCGCGGTGTCGACCAGGGCGGCTGGGACCCGAACGAGTTCAAGTTCAACATGTACACGATCGTCATCGGTGCGCAGACCCTGCACGCCACCGGTTACGCCATGGGCATCACCATGGACGGCAAGATCGGCAACGACGACGGCGAGGCCGCGATCGCCTACTTCGGCGACGGGGCTACCAGCCAGGGCGACGTGAACGAGGCGTTCGTCTGGGCCAGCGTCTTCAACGCGCCGCTGGTCTTCTTCTGCCAGAACAACCAGTACGCGATCTCCGAGCCGTTGGAACGGCAGACCCGGGTCCCGCTCTACCAGCGGGCCGCCGGCTTCGGTTTCCCCGGCGTACGGGTGGACGGCAACGACGTGCTGGCCTCCTACGCGGTGACCCGCACGGCGCTGGACAACGCCCGGCACGGGCAGGGCCCGAGCCTGATCGAGGCCTACACCTACCGGATGGGCGCCCACACCACCTCCGACGACCCGACCCGCTACCGGATCGCCAGCGAGGTCGAGTCGTGGCAGGCCAAGGACCCGATCACCCGGGTCAAGGCCTTCCTGGAGAAGCAGCAGATCGCCGACGCGGCCTTCTTCGCCGAAGTCGACGAGCAGGCCCGCCGCGAGTCGGTGCACCTGCGCGAGCGGGTGCTCGACATGCCCAACCCGGAGCCGGTGACGATGTTCGACCACGTCTACCCCAACGGCTCTCCGCTGCTCGACGAGCAGCGCGCGAAGTTCAACCGCTACATGGAGTCGTTCGAGGGGAGCGCCCACTGATGGCCACGGAGACGCTCACCATCGGCAAGGCCCTCAACACCGGCCTGCGCCGCGCCCTGGAGACCGACCCCAAGGTCATCATCATGGGCGAGGACGTCGGCAAGCTCGGCGGCGTCTTCCGGATCACCGACGGGCTGCAGAAGGACTTCGGCGACCAGCGGGTGATCGACACCCCGTTGGCCGAGTCCGGCATCATCGGCACGGCGGTCGGTCTGGCCATCCGTGGCTATCGGCCGGTCTGCGAGATCCAGTTCGACGGTTTCGTCTACCCCGCGTACGACCAGATCGTGTCGCAGGTGGCGAAGATGCACTACCGCTCGGGCGGCAAGCTCAGCATCCCCATGGTGATCCGGATTCCGTTCGGCGGTGGCATCGGCGCCGTCGAGCACCACTCCGAGTCGCCGGAGGCGTACTTCGCGCACACCGCCGGCCTGAAGGTCGTGACCTGCTCCAACCCGCAGGACGCGTACGTGATGATCCAGCAGGCCATCGCCTCGGACGACCCGATCGTCTTCCTGGAGCCCAAGCGGCGCTACTGGGAGAAGGGTCAGGTCGACCTGGACGCGCCGCTGTCCGAGGCGTACCCCCTGCACTCGGCCCGGGTCGTGCGGCCCGGCACCGACGTCACGGTGCTGGCCTACGGGCCGATGGTGCGGACCTGCCTGGAGGCGGCAACCGCGGCGGCCGAGGACGGCCGGGAGATGGAGGTCATCGACCTGCGCTCGCTCTCCCCGCTGGACCTGAGCGCCGTGTACGAGTCGGTGAAGCGCACCGGCCGCGCGGTCGTCGTGCACGAGGCACCGTCGAACATCGGTCTCGGCGCCGAGTTGGCCGCCCGGATCACCGAGGAGTGCTTCTACTCCCTGGAGTCGCCGGTGCTGCGGGTGACCGGCTTCGACACCCCCTACCCGGCCGCCCGGGTGGAGGAGGAGTACCTGCCCGACCTCGACCGGGTGCTCGACGCCGTCGACCGCACCTTCGGCTGGTGAGCGACATGTCCCGGATCAAGACGTTCAACCTGCCCGACCTGGGCGAAGGGCTGACCGAGGGCGAGATCCTGACCTGGCTCGTCAAGGTCGGCGACATCATCGAGTTGAACCAGCCGATCGTCGAGGTGGAGACGGCCAAGGCGGCCGTGGAGATCCCGGCGAAGTGGGCCGGGCAGGTGCAGGCGATCCACCACCCCGAGGGCACCACTGTGGAGGTGGGTGCGCCGATCATCGCGATCGACACCGACCCGGGTGCCGGTCCGCTGGACGCCCCGTCGACCACGGCCACCCCCAGCGGCGACCTGCCCATCCCGTCGGCGGCTTCGCTGGCGGCGGTGGAGGTGGCACCGGCCGAAGGCATGGTGGAGCCCGGTCTGATCGGCGGTGCGGCCCCGGGTGGGCGGACCGCGGTGCTGGTCGGCTACGGCCCGCGTACGACCTCTGCCAAGCGCCGCCCGCGCAAGGGCGGCGTCCCGGCACAGGCCGCCGCGACGCCGGCTCCGGTCGCGCCGGCACCCGCCCCGGCTCCGGTCGCACCTGGGCATAACGGGCAGGGCGTCGCGGCGACGGGCGGTCTGGTGCTCGCCAAGCCGCCGGTGCGCAAGCTCGCCAAGGATCTGGGTGTCGACCTGACCGCCCTGACCGGTTCGGGTCCGCTGGGCTCGATCACCCGGGAGGACGTGCAGCAGGCGGCGAACGGCGCCGCGGTGGTGGCCGAGCCGATCGCGGCGACGGCGACGAGCGCCGCGAGCTTCGGCGCGGACCGCGAGCAGCGCATCCCGGTCAAGGGGGTACGCAAGCTCACCGCCGAGAACATGTCGCGCTCGGCGTTCACCGCTCCGCACGTGACGGAGTTCCTGACCGTCGACGTGACCCGGGCGATGAAGGCTCTGGAGCGGCTGCGCAGCCGACGGGAGTGGCGCGACGTACGGGTCTCGCCGTTGCTGCTGGTGGCCAAGGCGGTGCTGCTGGCGGTGAAGCGTCACCCGATGGTCAACTCGACCTGGGCGGGCGACGAGATCGTGGTCAAGGAGTACGTCAACCTCGGTATCGCGGCGGCCACCGAGCGTGGCCTGATCGTGCCGAACGTCAAGGACGCCGGCCGACTCTCGCTGCGCGAGTTGGCGGACTCGCTGACCGACCTGGTGCAGACGGCCAAGTCCGGCCGCACCTCGCCGGCGGACATGTCTGGTGGCACGTTGACCATCACGAACGTCGGGGTGTTCGGGGTGGACACCGGCACGCCGATCCTGCCGCCGGGCGAGTCCGCGATCCTGGCCTTCGGCGCGGTGCGGGAGATGCCCTGGGTGCACAAGGGCAAGGTCAAGGTGCGTCAGGTGACCACGCTGGGGCTGAGCTTCGACCACCGGATCATTGACGGTGAGCTGGGCTCGAAGTTCCTGCGCGACATCGGCGACTTCCTCGCCGATCCGGAGGCGGCGCTGCTCGCCTGGACCTGATCGTTCGTAACGCCAGCCACGGCCGGTGTGCCACGGGTTAACGCCCGGCACACCGGCCGTGTCGTTTGGGCGACGGAACCGTCGGCCGAGACGCCTGTTGACCTTTGATTGTTAGGCAAGTGTCTCAGCTCACCTAATAATCGATGGAACTTCACCTGCTTCTGGTGTTGAATAGACGCATCAGGGGCTGACAACCGAATAGCTAGGGGGACCCACCAATGAGCATGATCGAGCGAATCCGCAACCACCGCGACGCCAACCGCCGCGCCCGTGCCATCGAGCACGCGCTGCGCTCGGCGAACTCGCCGGCGGTCCGCGAGGAGATCCTCGTCATCGCCCAGCGTCACATGAGCTGACGCTCCACGACATTCCGCACCTCCTCCAGATCGATGGCCCACCCGGCCCACCGGGTGGGCCATCGGCGTTTCCCACCACCCACCACCGGGATTCCGCCCTGCCGCAGCGCCCGGTACGGTGGGCTTCGGTCGCCGCCCGCCGACCCGGCAGAGGCCGAGCTGACAGAAGCTGCTCGCCACCGACCGGCCACGCGCAGTGACGACCGGTGCTCCTTGGACGCGCCGTGCCGCTACCCGATACCGTGCGGGGAGCCGGCACAGCGGCACGCCGGTGACGCCGGCAGCCATGCCGAGGAGACCGATCGGCACCGGCGAGCCGACATGTGATGGAGGAGGCGCACCCATGACGTCCGAGGGCCCGCACCGTCCCGGCCAAGAGCCGGACGAGGTGTCACCGGGCGCCGGCGGACCGGCGCCGTACGGCGACCGCCCGGCGCAGCCGGACAACGGCCAGAACGCCGCCGGCCCCGACCTGGGCTGGGCGCCCCCGCCGCCGACGCGGCCCAACCCGTCGACGCCGGCATGGGCGACCCAGGCTGAGCAGCCGCCCGCCCCCGCCTGGGGTGCTGCCCCGCAGCCCAACGACCCGGCGCAGCCCGCCTGGGCCGCAGGCGGTGGCACGAGCGAGCCGCCGCAGCAGCAGCCCGGCACGTGGGGGGCCGCGCAACAGCAGGGTTGGACGCCGGCCGAGCAGACGTCACCGGCGCCCACCTGGGCCTCGGGTGCCGTTGAGCAGCCCGAGTGGGTGCAGGCCCAGCCGGCCGCGAGGGGTGCCGCGCAGGTGCCTCCGGCCACCGCTGCCTGGCCTGCCCAGGAAGATCCGGCCCAGTCCGGCGGCTGGGGTGGCGCCGCGCAGGCCAACCCGCCCGCTGGTGACTGGCGCGGCGCCGAGTCGCAGCAGCCCGAGCCGCAGCAGGCCGGCGGTTGGTCCGGCGGCGCCCAGCAGGACGACGCGTCCGGCAACGGCGGCTGGCCCGCCAGCACCGCTGCGCGTGACGACCAGCCGGCGTGGACGCCGGCCGAGCAGTCACCGCCGACCTGGGGTCAGCCCGCGGAGCCGCAGGAGCAGTCCGCCCCCGCATGGGGGCAGGCAGCCCCGCCGAACGCCGTCCGTGGGGCGGCTCAGGTGCCGGCACCGAGCCGGCCCGGCCAGGACGATCCGGCGCAGTCCGGCGGGTGGGCCGCACAGCAGCAGGCGCAACCCGCAGCCTGGAACGACGGCGGCGACGCACGCCAGGACCAGCCCGCGCAACCCGCCGCCTGGCAGGGCGCCGAGAGCCGTCCACAGCAGCCCGACTGGGTGCTGGCACCCCAGGACCAGCCGACCGAGCGTCCGGAGCCGTCGGGGTGGACCCCGCCGGAGCAGAGCGGCCTGCCCGCTCGCGCCAGCGCCAGCGTGCCCGGTAACGACGGCGCGCCCGGCTGGCCTGCCAACCCGAACAACGCGGCACCGAACGCTCCCGCCGTGCCACAGGCCGAACCGTGGGCACCCGGTGAGGTGTGGGGTCGCGCCGAGGCGGAAGCTTCCGCCCAGTCCCGTGGTGGCTGGGAAGCCGACCGCGCCGACGAGGCGCCCGCCTACCAGCCCGGGCCCGCACCGGGCATCTCGCCGGCGAACGCCGTGCCGCTGCCCCCACAGGAGCAGCGCGTGCCGGGTGCCAGCCTGGCCGCAATCCCGCCGGCCGACTACGCGCCGCCGCAGGCCCACTTCGCTCCGATCCCCGAGCAGCCCGCGTACGCCGAGCGGGAGGCGCCGGACGCCGCCGCACAGTACGAAGCGGAGCCGGCCGGCTGGGGTCGCGCTGAGGACGCTTCCGCGAGCGGCGCGGTGGTGCCCGCCCCGCGTACCTCTCCGGAGTCCGGCGCGGGTCGTGCTGTCGTACCGGCGTCGGAGGCCGAGTCGGCGGCCGGCGTCGCCCGGGCCACGGCGAGCGCCTCGGTGCCGCTGGCCAGCCGGGTGATGCCCCCCACCGACCAGGCCGTCCGGCCGACCAGCACGGCCTCGCCACAACCTCGGGTGTACGGCCGCCCGGCTCGGCCCGAGCCGGAGAACGAGCCGGAGCCGGAGTCGTTCCAGGCCGACCCGGCAGCCGAGCGCCAGGCCGCACCCGATTGGCAGCACGACTCGCAACGGCCGGTCGTGCCCGAGTGGCAGCAGAACGACCCGCAGCGGCCGGTCATGCCGGAGTGGCAGAACGACCCGCAACGGCCGGTCGTGCCCGAATGGCAGGACGACTCGCAGCGGCAGGGCGGCCCCGGCTGGGGTGGCGAGCCCGCAGCCGATCCGCGTTTCGACGACCGGCAGCCCGCACCCAACGCGTTCGGTGAGGCACCGCCGGCGTTCCCGCCGGGCGTGCCGTCCTTCGTCGACGCGCCCGGCAACAACAGGCCGGTGAACGGCAACCGGCCGCACGCCGGTGCGGAACGGCCGGCCGACCAGTTCGGCGGCCCCGGGTCGCCGGCCGCCGGCACCGCCGCGGTCAACGGCACCGCTGCCTTCGGCGGGCCGGACTTCGGTGGGTCAGGCTCCGGTGGCTTCGGTGGGCCGGGCTTCGGTGCCGGGCCGGCGACCGAGCCGGTGCCCGGCGGTAACTTCCCGCCGTCCTTTCCGCCCGCGCAGCAGCCTCCGGCGCCCTGGGGCCAGGACGCCGGCCAGGCGGACCAGGGTCGGTTCGACGCGTTCAAGCCGGACGCCGACGCGCCGAAGGTGGAACCCCCGGCGCCGAAGGTACGCAACGGCCGGGTGCTGGCCGCTGTCCTGATCGCCGCGGTCCTGATCCTGGCGGTGCCGCTCGGCCTGCTGATGCTGCTCGGCAAGTTCGGGGGCAACGACACGCCGGCCTTCGACCCGGCGGTCGGCACCTGCGTGAAGCAGTCCGGTGAGGGTGGCGCTTCGGCGGCGGACTGCGGCGAGGCGGACGCTTTCACGATCGTGTCGAAGGTGGACGCGAAGGAGAAGTGCACCGACACGACGCAGCCGCACGTGGTGCTGCCGGGCGACGGCACCAACCGGGTGCTCTGTCTCAAGCCGGCCGCGAAGTAACTCCACCGACGGCGGGGTCACGGGCGACCGTGACCCCGCCGTCGTCGTACCCGGTGGAGATCAGCCCTTGCTGCCACCGATCGCCACTGTCAGGACTTCTCGACGCCTCCTGTCGTCCGGGTCACGGCGATCGGGCCTGCGGGGCGTGGCAGGCTGAGGGCATGGGAACGACAGCGCGTGTACGGGCGCCCGAACTGCGGGGCCGGCAGTGGCTCAACACCGGCGGCCGGAATCTGACCTTGCAGGACCTTCGCGGCAAGATCGTGATCGCGGACTTCTGGACGTTCTGCTGCATCAACTGCCTGCACGTCCTCGACGAGTTGCGCCCGCTGGAGGAAAAGTACGGCGACGTGCTCGTCGTGATCGGCGTGCACTCGCCGAAGTTCGAGCACGAGAAGGACCCGGATGCCCTCGCCGCCGCCGTCGAACGGTACGGGGTGCACCACCCCGTACTCGACGATCCCGAGATGGACATGTGGCAGCAGTACGCGGCGCGGGCCTGGCCGACGCTGTCGGTGATCGACCCCGAGGGGTACGTCGTCGCCACCATGGCGGGCGAGGGGCACGCCGAAGGGCTCGCCCGGTTGATCGACGAGCTGATCGCCACCCACGAGGCCAAGGGCACCCTGCACCGGGGCGACGGGCCGTACGTTCCGCCGCCGGCACCGGAGACCGCGCTGCGTTTCCCGGGCAAGGCGGCGCAGCTGCCGAACGGCAATTTGCTGGTGTCGGACTCGGCCCGGCACTCCCTGGTCGAGGTGGCACCGGACGGCGAGACGCCGGTGCGTCGGATCGGCTCGGGCGAGCGGGGCCGCGCCGACGGGCCGGCTGCCGCGGCGACGTTCTCCGAGCCGCAGGGGGTGTGCCTGCTGCCGACTCATGTCGCCGAGGTCGCCGGGTACGACCTGGTGGTGGCCGACACCGTCAACCACCTGCTGCGCGGCGTACGGCTGGAGTCCGGCGAGGTCGTGACAGTGGCCGGCAGCGGGCGGCAGTGGCGTGCCGAGGTCGACGACCACGCCCACGACGCGCTCGCCGTGGATCTCTCGTCTCCGTGGGACCTGGCCTGGTACGACGACAAGCTGATCATCGCGATGGCCGGTATCCACCAGCTCTGGTGGTTCGACCCGATCAAGCGGACCGCCGGCATGTACGCGGGCACCACCGTCGAGGCGCTGCGCGACGGCCCTCTGGCCGAGGCGTGGATGGCGCAGCCGTCCGGGCTCTCCGTCTCCGCCGACGGCACCCGGCTCTGGATCGCCGACAGTGAGACCAGCGCCGTCCGCTACATCGAGAACGGTGTGCTGGGCACGGCCGTCGGGCAGGGGCTGTTCGACTTTGGGCACGTGGACGGGCCGGCGGAGTCGGCGCTGCTCCAACATCCGCTGGGGGTGTGCGCGCTGCCGGACGGCTCGGTGCTGATCGCCGACACGTACAACGGTGCGGTGCGGCGCTTCGACCCGGACAGCAACCAGGTCTCCACTGTCGCCGACGGGTTGGCGGAGCCCAGCGACCTGGTGCTCACCCCGGCCGGTGAGGTGCTGGTGGTGGAGTCCGCCGCGCACCGGCTGACGCGGCTCGCTCCCGGCGCCCTGTCGGCGGCGGGTGCCAGCACGGTGGACGGGCCCCGGCACCGCACCGAGCGCAAGCCGACCGACGTCTCGGCCGGTGAGGTCACCCTGGACATCGTCTTCACCCCGGCGCCGGGGCAGAAGCTGGACGAGACGTACGGGCCGTCGACCCGGTTGGTGGTGTCCGCGTCTCCGCCGGAACTGCTGGTGGAGGGTGCCGGCACGGGCACCGAGCTGTCCCGTCGACTGGTGCTGAACGGCGAGGTCACCGCTGGGGTGTTGCAGGTGACCGCCCAGGCGGCCACCTGTGACGCGGACGTCGAACACGCGGCGTGCCACCTGACCCGGCAGGACTGGGGCGTACCGGTCCGGGTGGTCGACGGCGCGGTGACCCGGATTCCGCTGGTGCTCCGCGGCCTGGACGCCTGACGCGTGTGGAGGGGCCCCGACGGGCCCCTCCGCTCACGCGAACGGCGCCAGGGACACGCCGGCGTCGATCAGGGTGGCGCGGACCAGTTCGGCGGCGGAAACGGCGCCCGGGGTGTCGCCGTGCACGCAGATCGAGTCGACCGAGCAGGGGATGACCGTGCCGTCCACCGCCACCACGACCCGTTCGACGGCCATCCGCACCGCCCGTTCGGCCACCTGCTCCGGGTCGCTGATCACGGCGCCGGGGGTGCCTCGGGGCACCAACGCCCCGTTGGGCAGGTACGCGCGGTCGGCGAAGGCCTCGGCGACGACCGGCAGGCCCGCGCCGACGGCGAGCTGGGCCAGCGTCGAGCCGGGTAGGCAGAGGACGGGCAACTCGGGGTCGTAGCCGGTGACCGCGGCGACCACCGCCGCCGCCTGGGATTCGTCGGTGCTGGTCGCGTGGTAGAGCGCGCCGTGCGGCTTGAGGTAGCGGACCCGGGTGCCGAACAACCGGCAGAACGCGTTCAGCGCACCGAGCTGGTAGATGACCTCGTCGCGGAGCTCGGCGAAGTCGTACGCGATGTGTCGCCGACCGAAGCCGGCCAGGTCCCGGTAGCCGACCTGCGCGCCCACCGCGACCCCGCGCCGCGCGGCGCCCTCGCAGACCCGCCGCATCGTGGACGGGTCGCCGCCGTGGAAGCCGCAGGCAACGTTGGCGGAGGTGACGAGGCTGAGCAGCGCCTCGTCGTCGCCGAGTCGCCAGATGCCGAATCCCTCGCCGAGGTCAGCGTTGAGGTCCATGGAATCTGACGGTAGTCCCTGGCCGGGCCTGCGCGAGCGGGGTCACGTCGGTGACCACCCCGACGACTGGGTATCCGCCGGTGGTGGGGTGGTCCGCCAGGAAGATCAGCGGTTGTCCGTCCGCCGGCACCTGCACCGCGCCCAGCACGATGCCCTCGCTGGGCAGTTCGCCGGCGACCGCGCGGGGCAGGGGTGCGCCGGCGAGTCGCGCGCCGACCCGGTTGCTCACCGGGCTGAGGGTGTACGCGGTGCCGAACAGCCGGTCGAGCGCGGTCGGCGTGAACCAGTCGTCGCGAGGGCCGAGGCGCAGTGTCAACCGCAGCTCGGGCGGGGGCGTCGGGCACACGGTCAGGTCCACCGGGGCTGGTGCGCCCAGCGGCTGGCCGAGCGGCAACCGGTCGCCGTCGCGCAGCGGCGGCGGGCCGAGCCCGGAGAGAGTGTCGGTGGCTCGACTGCCGAGCACCGGCGACACGTCGATGCCACCCGCCACCGCCAGCCAGCTCCGTACGCCCTGTCGGGCGGGGCCGATCCGCAGCACCGTTCCGGCCGGCACTGTGAGCGGGCGTCCGGTGTCGGCGGGCCGAGCACCCGCCTGGACCGTGACGTCGGCACCGGTGAGCGCGACAGTGGTGGCCCGGGTCAGCCGCAGCGTGCAGCCGGTCAGGGTGATCTCCAGCCCGGCGGCGTGCTCGGCGTTGCCGACCAGCCGGTTGGCCAGCCGCAGCGCCGTCGGGTCGAGGGCACCAGAACGGGGTACGCCCAGGTGCGCCCAGCCGGGCCGGCCCAGGTCCTGCACGGTGGTGAGCGCCCCGGCGCGGAGCACCTCGATGGCGGCCGGGTGGGTCACGTCGCCACCATCCGGACCGACGTGCCGGGACCGAGTCGGGCCGGTGGGTCGGCGTGGACGTCGAAGAGGACCAGTTCGGTGCTGCCGACCAACTGCCAGCCACCGGGTGACGCACTCGGATAGATGCCGGCGTACGGGCCGGCGAGGGCGACCGAGCCGGCCGGCACCCGAGGGCGGGGTGTGGCCAACCGGGGCAGCGCCAACTCGGCGGGTAGCCCGGTCAGGTAGGGGAAACCGGGGGCGAATCCGCAGAACGCGACCCGGAACCGGGTGTCGGTCAGCCGGCGCAGCACGGCGGGCACGTCCACGTTCCAGTGCTCGGCCACTGTGGGCAGGTCCGGTCCGTCGAAGCAGACCGGGACGACGACCTCCGTGGAGGCACGGTCGGTTGTTCTGGCAACGGCGTCGGCTGCGGCGGGGCGGTGTGTCGCGGCGACGACGTCGCCCGCCCACCGGGTCAGCTGCTCGGCCGTGGCGGTCGGGTCCGGCAGACCGTCGAGCAGGACGGTGCTGGCCGCCGGCACGATCTCGACGGTGACCAGGTCGCCCTGCTCCCGACGCCGCCACAGCTCGGCCCGCCACGCTTCGACCAGCTCGACCTCGGGCACGTCGTCGTCGGTGGTGGTGGTGGTGGTGGTGCAGTCGAGCAGCAGGGCGTGCGCCCCGACGGGCCGGATCCGCATCGGCTCATCTTCGCCGATGGCCCGGAGTCGCGGTGTTCACGATGACGGTGCCGGGCGTCACCGACGCGACTACTTGAAAGTAACCTACGGTGCCGTAACCTGATGTCGTGACCACCTCCGCCCCGCTTCGCCTGAAGCCGGTCGACATCGGTAAGCCCCGGATGCGCGGCTGGCTGCACACGTACGCCTTCTTCGTCGCCCTGGTCTGCGGCATCGTGCTCTGCTCGATCGCCGCCACCCGACCGGGGTGGGCACCCCTGGTGAGCTGCCTCATCTACAGCCTGACGGTCTGTGGGCTCTTCGGCACGAGCGCTCTGTACCACCGTCGAGTGTGGTCGGAGCGCGGCTACCAGGTGATGCGCCGGATGGATCACTCGATGATCTTCGTGTTCATCGCCGGCACGTACACACCGCTCTGCGTGATGCTGCTCGCGCCCCGGCCGGCCACCGTGATGCTGGCCCTGGTCTGGGGTGGGGCACTGGCCGGCGTGGCCCTCAAGGTGGTCTGGCCTCACGCGCCGCGCTGGGTGTCCGCACCGCTCTACCTGGCGCTGGGCTGGGTGGCGGTGGCCATGCTGCCGGAGATCCTGCACGGCGGCGGAGTCGCGGCGCTGGTGCTGCTGATCGTCGGCGGCGCGATCTACAGCGTCGGCGCGGTCTTCTACGCGTTGCGGCGGCCCAATCCGTGGCCGACAGTCTTCGGCCACCACGAGTTCTTCCACGCCTGCACGCTGCTGGCGGCACTCTGCCACCACATCGCGATCTACTTCGCGCTGTTCGCCTGACCCAGACGGCGCCGCCATGATCGTGCTTGATCAAGGATGTAGTGGCCTCGATCGCACCCCGAGGGCCCTACTTCCTGGATCGAGCATGATCTCCAGGCGATCGCCGCGACGAGGCATCGGGCACACCTCAAGATCCGCGCAGCTTCGGTGACACTGCTGCCTCAACGCGCCCTCGGACAGCAACTTCACGGAAAGTGTGCAGATCTTGGCAGGCGCGGGGCTCGCGGCGCGCACACGAACTGGGGTGGAACGCGAGCCGGGGCCCCGCGACGCTGCGGGACCCCGGAGTGCGCGAGCGAGGATCAGACCGGGTGGCCCGGGCGACGAACCTCGCGGTACTCCCGCATGACCTGGTCGTCCTGGACCGGCACGACCCGGTCGGCCACGACGCGCTCCTCGCGTACCGGGGCGGCGACCACCGTCCGGCGGCGGCTGTTCCAGAAGTAGAGGGTGGCGAGCAGGCCGGCGACGCCGGCCAGCATCAGCACCCAGCCGACCACTGACAGGTTCAGCCAGCCCAGGTCGGCCTCCACGGCGAATGCGAAGATCGCGCCGAGCGCGATCAAGAAGATGCTGCCACCAATGCCCATGTCTCGCTCCTCGGCTCTAACCTGGCGTACGACGCGCCGCGGCCGTCGGTAGGGGTGCGGCAGGCATTGACTTACCCAGGCACGGAGATCGCCAATCGGGCAAGCTGAGGGCATGACGGACGCCGACCCCGACACACGGACACTGGTCCTGCTGCGGCACGCCAAGGCCGAGCAGGGTAGCGACGCGGCGGACGACGCCGAACGACCGCTCAGCGCACGTGGGGAGTCCGACGCGGCGGCGGCAGGTGCCTGGCTGGCGCGGAACGGCCTGCTGCCCGACGTGGTGATCTGCTCGACTGCCAGACGCACCCGGCAGACCTGGCACGGGGTGGCGATGGGGATGACCGGTTCACCACCGGAGGGTGGTCCGACCGGTCCTCGACCGACGGTCCGTTACGAGCCCGGCGCGTACGACGCCCACCCCGAGGAGTTGTTGGCGCTGGTCCGCACTGTCGACCCGGCGGCCCGGACCGCACTGCTGATTGCCCACAACCCGGGCATTTCCCTACTTTCTGCGCTCCTTGATCCGGACGGGGCAGCCGAGGAGGGTCTGCGTACCGCCGAACTGGCGGTGCATCGTGGCCGATTCGACTGGGCGGAGCTGAGCCGGGCGGGAGCCCCGATCACTGCGGGGCACACCGCACGCGACTGAGCCACCCGCCGGTGACCGGCGGGTGGCTCAGGGGTACGCGCCCAGGCCGTGCTCAGGACGGCGGAGCGGTTGGTGGCGGCGGGTCTGGCGGCGGCGGCATCATCGCGGTCGGATGAGAGAGCCGGTTCTCCTCCACGATGAGGGTCCGGGCCCGCTTACGCCGGTCCTGCCAGAACCAGAGCGTGGTCAGCAGTACGGCCAGCCCGGCCAGGATGAAGACCCAGCCGACCGCCCGTACGTCGATCCACCAGACGTTGGCTCTCAGCGCGAAGGTCAGGATCGCGCCGATCGCGATGAGAAAGATGCCGCTTCCTACACCCATATGCGCTGCACTCCCCCGTGCGGTGGCTCTGGGCGTTCCCTTTCGAGGTCACGCGACGGTTACCCGTCACGACGCCGGCATACCCGGCCGAGCTGGCCCAATGCGTGCTCACGCTGCCCGCAGTGCCAGCCACCGGTGCGACACCGCGATCAACGCCGCCGGCGCCAGGGGCGTCCGCCCGGAAACGCCGGCGGCCGGCGGGGGCAGCGAGCCCTCGCCGGCCGTCGGTGCCGGCCCGGGTGGTGCGACCCGGACCGTCAGCCGTGCCGTGGCACGGTCAGAAGGCCTCCTCCGGGAGGTCCATGATGTCGAGGTCGGCACCCTCGATGATCCGCCGGTCGGCGCCGATGCGGGGCAGTACCTCGCGGGCGAAGAAACGGGCAGCGGCCACCTTGCCGGTGTAGAACGCCTTGTCGCTGGTGGAGACCTCGCCGGCGAGGGCCTTCAGCGCCACGTCGGCCTGCCGCTGGAGCAGCCAGCCGACGACCAGGTCACCGATCGCCAGCAGGAAGCGCCGGCTGCTGAGCCCGACCTTGTAGAGCGCCCGGGTGTCACCACCCTGCGCCTCGCCCAGCCAGCCGGTCATCACGCCGAGAATGTTCTGGACCTCGGCCAGGGCCTTACCGAGCGCCTGCCGCTCCTCCTTGAGCTGGCCGTTGCCCGCCTCGGAGGAGATGAACTCCTGGATCTCGCCGGCTACCGCCATCAGCGCCTTGCCGTTGTCCCGGACGATCTTGCGGAAGATCAGGTCCAGGCTCTGGATGGCGGTGGTGCCCTCGTACAGAGTGTCGATCTTGGCGTCGCGGACGTACTGCTCCAGCGGGTAGTCCTGGAGGAACCCGGAACCACCGAAGGTCTGCAGCGACTCGTGCCCGAGCATCTCGTAGGCCCGCTCCGACCCGACGCCCTTGACCAGCGGCAGCAGCAGGTCGTTGACCCGCTTGGCCAGCTTGGTGGCCTTCTCGTCGCCGGCAGCCTCGGCGATCGCGACCTTGTCCTGCCAGGAGGCGGTGTAGAGGACCAGAGCACGAAGACCCTCGGCGTACGACTTCTGCAGCAGCAGCGAGCGACGCACGTCCGGGTGGTGGGTGATGGTGACCCGAGGCGCGGCCTTGTCCGCCTGCTGGATCAGGTCGGCGCCCTGCACCCGGCTCTTCGCGTACTCGAGGGCGTTGAGGTAGCCGGTGGAGAGGGTGGCGATCGCCTTGGTGCCGACCAGCATCCGCGCGTACTCGATGATCATGAACATCTGCCGGATGCCGTCGTGCTTGTCACCGAGCAGCCAGCCCTTGGCCGGTACGCCGTGCTCGCCGAAGGTCAGCTCACAGGTGTTGGAGACCTTCAGGCCCATCTTGTGCTCGACGTTCGTGGTGTAGACGCCGTTGCGCTCACCCAGCTCGCCGGTGGTCTCGTCGAAGTGGAACTTCGGCACCACGAAGAGCGACAAGCCCTTGGTGCCGGGGCCGCCGACGCCTTCCACGCCGACCGGGCGGGCCAGCACGTAATGCACGATGTTGTCGCTCAGGTCGTGCTCGCCCGAGGTGATGAAGCGCTTCACGCCCTCGATGTGCCAGGAACCGTCGGGCTGCTGCGTCGCGCGGGCGCGGCCGGCGCCGACGTCCGAGCCGGCGTCCGGCTCGGTGAGCACCATGGTGGAGCCCCACTGCTTGTCGATGAAGAGCTTGGCCCACTGCTTCTGCCGGTCGGTGCCCTCGACGTGCAGCACGTGCGCGAAGGACGGGCCGGAGGCGTACATCCAGATGGGGGCGTTAGATCCGAGCACCAGCTCGGCGAGCGCCCACCAGAGGGCCCGGGGCGCGTTGGTGCCGCCCAGCTCGGGCGGCAGGTCCAGGCGCCAGAACTCGGAGTCCATGAATGCCTGGTAGGACTTCTTGAACGATGCCGGCAGGGGCGCGGTGTGCGTGGCCGGGTCGAACACCGGCGGGTTGCGGTCGCTGTCCGTGTAGCTGGCGGCGAGGTCCTCGCGAGCGAGACGGTCGAGCTCGGCGAGGAAGCTGCGGGCGGTGTCGGCGTCGAGATCCGAGTACGGCTCCTGGCCGAACGCCCGGTCCGCACCGAAGACCTCGAACAGGTTGAACTCAAGGTCCCGCAGGTTGCTCTTGTAGTGGGTCATGCTCGCTGGCCCCGCTTCCGGACAGGTGTTACCGATCAGTAACCCCAACTGTATTACTCGCGGGTAGCCAGCGACAAGCGGATCACACAAGTGACGGCGATTACACAGCTTCGGGCCACGCGGGCGAGATCAGCTCTCGGCGGCGCCGACCTCCCAGCTCGGAACCGCCGCGGCCGCACCGGTGCGGGCGCCCACGTACTCCATCAGGACCAGCGCGATGTCGTCGTCCAGACGTCCGTGGACCCACTCGATCAGAGCCGTCTCCAGCGAGGCCAACCCGTTGGCGACCGTGCCGTGGCCGAGCAGCCGCCACGCCCGGTCGGCGGTGGGGAAGAACTCGCCGTCCCGCCGCGCCTCGCCGAGTCCGTCGGTGAAGAGCAGCAGCCGGTCCCCGGGCTCCAGGCGTTCGACCCGAGGGCGGACCACCGGCATGAACCCGAGCGGAGGCGCAGGTGCCGGCGGTTCCAACGGGATCACCGCGCCGCGACGCAACAGCAGGGGCGGCGGGTGTCCACAGTTGACGATCGTGAGTGTGCCGCCGCGCTCCTCGACCAACGCCGCGGTCACGAAATCCTCGTCACCGACGTTGCGGGCCACCGCGCGGTCCAGGTCGGCGACGACGGCCCGCAGGTCGGCCCGCTCGTACGCCACGTGCCGGTACGACCCGAGGACGATGCTCGCCAGTCGGACGGCGTCCAGGCCCTTGCCGCGCACATCCCCGATGATCATGCGGACGCCGTAGGGCGTGTCGATCGCCTCGTACAGGTCACCGCCGATCTCGGCGGTCGCGGTGGAGGAGATGTAGCGACCGGCGACCGAGAGCGTGCCAACCTGCGGCCCGAGCGGGCGTAGCACCGCCTGCTGGGCGACCGAGGCGAGCCTGGTCAACTCGACGATCTGCTCCGCCTGCCGCTGGCGCACCGACGTCACCGCCACTGCCAACCCGGTGGCGAGCGCGACCCCGAACACGCTGACCGAGGTCTCCAGCGACATCTTCGGCTCGACCAGGGCAAAGGCGGCCCCGACCACTGTCGCTCCGACACCCACTCCCAGCACCACCGGCCAGGAGGCCAGCGCGGCGGCCAGGAAGGGTACGGCCGCCAGCAGCGCGACGTAGTGCGCCCAACGGCCGTCCGCCGCCTCCACCGCCGACACGATCGCGAGCAGAACGAGGGCCGCGCCGAGGCCGGCGCGGGATCCGGGGCTCAGCGGGCGTCGGCCCGGCTGGAGGAATCGCGTGGATACGAGGGACAGTTTGCCTGATCCTCGTGAATCGGTGAATGAACCTGACCCGTCGTCCGAGGAGGTTCTGACCGGCCGGGCCAATCGGGCGACCAAATCGGCGTCACCCGCGCCGCTCAGCCGAGGACCTCGTAGCGGACGGTGAGCGCGCCGACGTCGACGGAGGCGATGGTGGCGAACGCGGCCCGGGAGAGGTCCAGGCAGCGGCCGTCGATGAAGGGGCCCCGGTCGTTGATCCGCACCACGACCGACTTGCCGTTGGCCGGGTTGGTCACCCGGACCTTCGTGTTGAACGGCAGTGTCTTGTGCGCGGCGGTCAGTGCGTTCGGGTTGAACGACTCGCCGTTGGCAGTGAGCTGCCCGTCGGAGTAGAACGAGGCACCACACGAGCCGCTGTCCAGGACCTTCGCCGCCGCCGTGGTCTTCTTGGCGGTCGGGCTCGGCTTCGGCGACGCGGTGCGGGCCTTGCTTCGGGAGGCGGCCTGCTGCGAGCGGGTGGCCGACGGGCTGGCGGATGCGCTCGGGGAGGCGCTGACACTCGGAGAGGCGGCCGGCGAGCTGGGGGTGAGGCTGCTGGCGGCGGTGGTCGGGGTGAGGTCCAGGGTCGTCTGCCCCGACTGGGCGGAACCGGAGGTCAGCTGCACGGCACCGAACGTGCCCCCGACGGCGAGGGCGACGCCGACCGCCGCGGTGGCCACGATGCCCGCCGGAGAGGAGAAGATGCGGGTACGGGAGTGCCTGCCTGCCACCGGCCCGGTCCTTTCGTCGACTGAACAAACCGGGTCGGACCGTAACGAGAGAAGCACTTCCGAAGTCAACGTGATCATAGTGGTATGCCCGGATTTGCACCGGTACGTGTGGCCGATCATCCGACCCTGGGTGGGCCGGCCGGCCCGGGTGCCGACACGTCGACAGGCCGTGCCGGAGGATGAGCGGATGCCCCCTGAGCTGACCGACCGCCTGGCCACCCTGTTCCGGTGGATCGACCCCGGGCCGGGCACGAGTCACCTGGTCAGCGACATCTCCGGTTGGTGGCGGGACCCGGCGGTCCTGGCCGAACTGGGGCCGGCCCTGGTGGCGCCGTACCGGGCCGCCCAGCCGACTGTGGTGCTCGCTCCGGCGGTCACCGGGCTGCTGCTCGGGCCACTGGCCGCCACCGCACTCGGCGTCGGCTTCGTGGCCGCACACAAACCCGGCGACGGGCGACTGCCGGCCGGGCCACTCACCTGGGCGCAGAGCCCACCGGACTACCGGGGTCGACAGGTCGACCTGGCCGTACGGGACCGGCACCTCGGCCCTGGCGACCGGGTGCTGGTGGTGGACGACTGGGTACGCACGGGCGCGCAGATCCACGCCCTCTACGACATCTGCGCCGCACGGGGTGCCGAGGTGCTGGGCGCGGCCGTGGTGGCCGTCGACTGTCCGCCCGAGGTCGCGGCCGACCTACGGATCGCCGGTCTGATCGACGCCGCTGATCTGCCGGCTTGACCTGAAGCGCGGTTCAGCTTCGACGATCGATGCATGAGTGACGGAATTCTCGACGAGGCGTACGAACGACTGCACCGCACCGGCCCCGAATTCGAGGGGTGGCTCTCCAACCACGGGCCGATGGCCGTCGAGGCGCTGACCCGACACGGGCACCAGCAGCAGGTGCACCGCTGGCTCGACGGCTACCTCGGCCGACTTGACGAACTGCCCCGAGGGCTGCACCCGATCACCGACTGGCGGAGCGCGCTGGGCGACGCGAAGCGGGCCGGGGACTGGCTGGCGTACTTCGACCGACAACTGCGCGAACACCCGTGGCGCGACGTGCTCGGCACCTGGTGGCCCCGACTGCTGCCGGGCATCGCCGCCGGCGCCACCCACGGTGTGATCCGGGTCGGGCACGCGGTACGCGCGCTCGAAACGGACGACAAGACCCCGCAGCGGCTCACCGAACTGGGCCAGGCCCTCGGCTACTGGGCGGCGCGTTGGCAGCCGGTCCCGGGCGCCGACCGGATGCCGACCAACCTCCCCACCGACCCGTCCACAGGCCCGGAGCAGGTGGACGTGGACGCGGCGCTGGCCGGGCTACCCCGGATCGACGACCAGAGCGGGGGCGTCCGCGACCGGTTGAAGCGGCTGCCTGGCGTACCCGGATGGGAGCCGGCGCTCGCGGCGCTGCGCCCCGCGCGGAGCCCCGCCGAGGCGGCGAAGGGCCTCACCGCGTTGGTGCACCGCGCCGTCCTGGACTACCTGCGCTTCGGGCACACCGAGCCGGTCATGCTGGTGCACGCGGTCACCGCGCCGACCGCCGTGCTGCGTACCCTGCCGGCCCTGGACCGGGCGCTGTGGGCGCCGAGCCTCGCCGCGGCCTGGGCCGCGACGGCGGCCATGACCTCGGTGTACGCCCCCGCCGACGGCATCGCACCGCCGACCGTGACCGCCGTGACCCCGGCGGAGGTCTTCGCCCGGGCGGCTCGGCACGGCGACGAACACGTGGTCAAGCTGGCCGACGCGGTGCTCGACGCGCACGCGGTCAGTGGCGACGACCGCCTCCTCGCCGCCCCCGGCTACGCCGGGCAGATGATCTGACCGATCCCGAGCCGGGCCGGGCACAATGCGGCGGCGGTACGAGGCGCACTGGCCTAGCCTCGGCAGGATGTGGCCTCGGATCGGTGAACTGCGCACCCTCGCCCTCGGCACCCCCGGCGAGCTGCGGACGACCCTCAACACCCTCGTGCTGGCCGGCGTGAAGACCGCGACGGCCGGCCGGCTCGCCGAGTACGCGGAGGAGGGCGAGGAGTTGGAGCACGTCGGCGAACGGTTGGCCCTGGTCGACGACGACGACGCGCTGGCCGGCGTCGTGGAGATCACCGGCGTCGAGATCGTCCGTTTCGCCGACGTGCCCTGGGAGTTCGCCCGGGCCGAGGGTGAGGGGGACCGGTCGATCGAGGAGTGGCGGGCCGGGCACGCGGCCTACTGGGCGCGGCTCGGCACACCTGTCGACGACGACAGCCAGATCGTCTGCCTACGGCTGCGGCTGGTCTCCGGCGGCGAGGGCGGCGCGGCCAGCGGCGACCTCGGCACCTGACCACCGCCTCAGCCGCGCAACTCCGGCAGCAGTCGGGTCGCCACGTCCGCCAGCACGTTCTCGTCGCCGGCGTACCAACTGCTGGCCCGCGGCCAGTGCGTCACCACGTCGGTGAAGCCCAGGTCGGCGGCGCGGCCGACCTGGTCGGCGAAGAACTGCGCACTGCTGAGCGAGAACACCGGCGCGGAGTCCAGCGACAGATACCGGTCCAGGGTCGCCGGATCACGGCCGGCCTCGTCCAGCGCCCGATCCATCCGCGTCGACAACGCCGAAACGCTGCCCCACCAGGTCTCCAGGTCGTTGTCGTCACCGGTGCCGGTGGTCACCCAACCCTGGCCGAACCGGGTCACCAGCCGCATCGACCGCGGCCCGTTGGCGGCCACCACGAAGGGCACCCGCGGCTGCTGCACGCAGCCGGGATTGTTGCGGGCGTCCACCGCGGCGAACCACTCACCCCGCCAGGTCGTGCCGTCCTCGCGCAGTATCAGATCCAGCAGCTCGGCGAATTCGGCGAACCGGTCGACGCGCTGACGCGGCGGCAGAGTCTCACCGCCCAGCACGGCCGAGTCGAAACCGATGCCACCCGCGCCGAGGCCGAGCAGCAACCGACCGTCGGAGACGTCGTCCACGGTGGTGATCTGCCGGGCGAACGCGGCCGGGTGCCGGAAGTTCGGCGACGCCACGAGGGTGCCCAGCCGGATCCGGGAGGTGACCGTCGCAGCAGCGGTCAATGTGGCCATCGAGTCGAACCACGGGCCGTCGACCAGGTCCCGCCAACCCAGGTGGTCGTACGTCCAGGCGTGGTCGAACCCCCACTCCTCGACCTGCCGCCACCGACGCTGCGCCTCCGCCCACCGCTGGTCCGGCAGGATCACGATGCCAATCCGCATGATCGCCAGCCTAGACCGGGGCACCACCGGGGCCAGGTCGCCGCTAGCGTTCGGTCCTGGACCTACGGCCCGCGTTCCTCGTCCTGACCGACCTCGGCCTGCGGATCGATGCGGCGATCACCGATCGCCCGATGTAGTTCCGTTGCACCCGGCCGTTAACCTGCGCTCGTGTCCCCTGAGCCCGCCGCCGCCCGCACCCGTCTGGGTCGACGACGGCGCGCCGCCTTCACCGCGGCGATGGTGCTCGCGGTGCTCATCCCGTCGATCGTCCTCCGCGAGCTGATCGAGTCCCGGTCCGGTCGCGGACCGGTGGCCGACCTCAGCGCGATCGCCGTACCGATGGCGGCCACCGCCTGGCTCGCGCCGTACGCCTCGTACCGGCGACGCGACGCCCTGCTGTGGTTGGTCGGCCCGGGTATCTACGTCTTCTCGGTGATCGCCTGGCGGCTGGCGCTCGCGCCCTACCGCGACTGGAGGCCCCGCCCGGAGGAGTTGCCCCGGGTGCGCTGGTCCCGCGACCCGGAACACGCCGGAACGTGGTACCTAGCCGAGCCGTCGAGTGACGTGGATCACAGTCCACTCCGGTAGGGTCGTTCCGCTCGGCTCCGACCCCTCGGCGAGCGGCACCGGGACAGGTGTCCGCCAGAGGAGAGGACCACACGCGATGACGAAGGTGACCGCACAGCTGTCGGTGTCGGTGGACGGGTTCTACGCTGGCCCACTGTTCGAGGGCGACGGCAACTGGATGGACTCGGCGGAGAGCGCCGGGTTCTTCCGGGTCACCCGCTGGGCGACCGAGGTGTCGGCGTGGCGTGAACGACAGGGCTTCACCGGAGGAGTGCACGACACCAACTCCCAGGTGATCGCCGAGACCTTCGAGGCGGCCGGCGCGTACGTGATGGGACGCCGGATGGCCGACGGCGGTGAGGTGCCCTGGGGTGACGAGCCACCGTTTCGCGCACCGGTCTTCGTCGTCACCCACCGCCCCCGCGAGCGTTTGCTGCGGCAGGGGGGCACGAGCTTCACCTTCGTCACGGACGGGGTGGCCAGCGCCGTCGAGCAGGCACGTGCCGTGGCTGGCGGCAAGAACGTCGCGGTGGCCGGGGGCGGCAGCCTGGTGCGGCAGGTCCTCAAGGCGGGTCTGCTCGACGAGTTGGAGCTGCACGTCGTACCGGTCGTGCTCGGCACCGGCCTGCGGGTGTTCGACGCGGACCTCGACCTCGCCGACAAGGAGGCGATCGAGCTGACGCCGACCCGCGTCATCCACACACCGGAGGTCACCCACATCCGGTACGCCGTGAACGGTCGAGCGCCACTGGTGCTCGACGATCGGGGCAGCACCGGCGGCCCGACGGTGACCAGGTGACGCAGTCGTTGCGGGTGCAGTGCTTCAACGTCTCGCGCGACGGGTTCGGCACCGGCGAGGGGCAGAGCCTGGAACGGCCCTTCGGCCACGCCGACCCCACCCCGCTGTTCTCCTGGCGGGCAGCCACCGCCAGCTTCGTCTACCGCACCGAGCCCGGCGGCAGCCGGGGTCTGGACGACTACCTGACCCGGGACGCCGAGTGCAACATCGGCGCCGAGATCATGGGCCGCAACAAGTTCGGCCCACAGCGTGGCCCGTGGGAGAACCATGACTGGCAGGGCTGGTGGGGGGACAATCCACCGTTCCACACGCCGGTCTTCGTGCTCACCCACCACGTACGTCCGTCGTTCACCCTGGCCGACACCACGTTCCACTTCCTCGATGCCAGCCCGGCCGAGGCACTGGCCCAGGCGAAGCAGGCGGCCGACGGCCGGGACGTACGCCTCGGCGGTGGAGTCGCCACCATCCGCGAGTTCCTCGAGGCTGATCTGGTCGACACGATGCACATCGCCGTCGCGCCCGTCGACCTGGAGCGGGGCGAGCGGTTGTGGGACAGCCCCGACGATCTTCTCGACCGCTTCCACCTGGAGTCGGTGCCCAGCACCAGCGGGATCACCCATCTGCTGTTCTGGCGACGATGACCGGGAGGTTCACAGATCTTGGACAGTTTCCGTTCAGGCTGAACGGAAACTGTCCAAGATCTCTGCCTGCCTAGGGCAGGCGGGACAGCACCAGCATGCGGTTGCCGTCGGGGTCCATGACCCGGGCGGACCGCTCACCCCACGGCTGGTCGACAGGCTCCTCGGTGACCGTCGCACCACCTGAGCGCAGAACGTTCACGGCGTCGTCGCAGTCGTCGGCGTAGACGCACATCTCCCACCGATGCGAGTGCGTCGGTTCGCCGGCCTCCGGATCGGCGGCCAGGCCCAGCTCACTGTTGCCCAGACGCAGCGCGACGAACTGCGGTTCGCCGTCCTCCGGGAACCGGTAGGTCAGCTCGAAGCCGACCACGTCGCGGTAGAACCCGATCAGTCGTGGCAGGTCAGGTGTCGTCACGATCGGAAAGGCCTCGGTGAACACGGACCACCTCCAAGCCGGACAGTAGCCGCGTCGGGGCCCGGGTGGAACTACCACCGTCGATCCGGGCGGTGTCGTCGCCTGCCAGGAACTCGGTGTCAGTGGTCGTGTCAGAGCCGCGTCAGGGGGGTGACAGGCCGGCCGCCGATGGTGGACCGCATGACGAGTTCAGCGATTGCGGTCTCCGGACTGCGGAAGGCCTACAAGGACAAGGTCGTGCTCGACGGCATCGACCTGGACGTCCGGGCGGGCACGATCTTCTCCCTACTCGGCCCGAACGGGGCCGGCAAGACGACCACGGTGAACGTGCTGACCACGTTGGTGAAAGCCGACGGTGGATCGGTACGCGTCGCCGGACATGACGCCGCCACCCAGGCCAAGGCCGTCCGCGCGGCGATCGGAGTCACCGGCCAGTTCGCGGCGGTGGACGAGTTGCTGACCGGGCGGGAGAACCTCCAGCTGATGGTGGATCTCAGCCCGGTACCGGCCAGGGACGGCAAGCGGATCGTCACGGAGCTGCTGGAACGGTTCGACCTGGCGGAGTCGGCGCAGAAGCCGGTGTCGACCTACTCCGGGGGGATGCGCCGCAAGCTGGATCTGGCGATGACCCTCGTCGGCGACCCGCGGATCATCTTCCTCGACGAGCCGACGACGGGCCTGGACCCGCGCAGCCGACGCACGATGTGGTCGATCATCCGCGACCTGGTGGCCGACGGGGTGACGATCTTCCTCACCACGCAGTACCTCGAAGAGGCCGATCAGCTCGCCGACCGGATCGCCGTACTCGACCAGGGTCGCCTGGTCGCCCAGGGCACGCCCGAAGAGCTCAAGCGCCTGATCCCCGGCACACACGTCCGGCTCCGGTTCGCGACCGTCGCGGAACTCGACGCGGCCGCCCGCGTGCTCACCGACTCCACACGGGACGACGAGGCACTCGCCCTACGGGTGCCGAGCGACGGCGGGACGGCCTCGCTGCGGGCCCTGCTGGACCGGCTCGACGAGTACGCGATCAGTGCCGAAGGTTTCTCCGTACAGACGCCGGACCTCGATGACGTCTTCCTCGCCCTGACGGGCACCCGCACCCAGGAGGTATCCGCGAAATGAGCGCCAAGTCCCACTCGATCGTCATGTTGCGCCGCAACTTCAAGCACATCGCCCGCAACCCGACCTCGGTGTTCAACGCAGTGCTGATGCCGATCGTGATCATGTTGATGTTCGTGTACATGTTCGGCGACGCCTTCAACGTCGGCGTCGACTACATCGACTACGCGACTCCCGGCCTGATGCTGCTGGCGGTCTGCTACGGGTTGGGCGCCACCGCGACCGCGGTGAACTCCGACATGACGAAGGGCATCATCAACCGGTTCAAGGTCATGCACGTCTCCCGTGGCGCGGTGTTGACCGGTCACGTCGTCGCCAGCGTGCTGACCAACCTGGTTGCCATCGCAGCCCTCGTCGGAGTGGCGTTCCTGCTCGGATTCAGCCCGTCGGCGACCCTCCTCGGCTGGCTCGGCGCGATCGGCATCATCGTGCTGCTCGGCTTCGCCGCAGGCTGGCTCACCGTCGCGCTGGGCCTGTCGGCGAAGTCGCCGGAAACTGCCGGGCTGGCCTCCGTACCGCTGGTCATGCTGCCGTTCTTCAGCAGCGCGATCGTGCCGGCGGACAAGATGGGGCCGGGGCTCCGGGAGTTCGCGGAATACCAGCCCTTCACACCGATCATTGAGACCCTGCGCGGGTTCCTGAACGGCACGCCGTCCGCCGGCGACGTGATCCCCGCGCTCGTCTGGTGCGTCGCCATCGCGCTCGTCGGCTACCTGTGGGCGCGGTCCACGTTCACGAAGCGAGCGTGACCGCGACCAACTCGCTCCAGTTCGTCCCAGTGCCCTCCAGCGCCGCCTCTGCGAATTTCCCATCGCCGAGGCGGCGCCGCACTGTCTGCTCGATCCGGTCCACGTCCGGGTGCGAACGATCCGGCCGTCCGCGGACGGCGGTGCTCGCCGCGAGCAGCCGCGCGGCCTGGTCGAACTGGTCACGCCGGAGGGCGAGGTCCGCGACTCCGACGAGCACCTGCGCGATCGTCGGCGCGTGCCCCGTCTCGGCCGCCGCCGCGCAGGCCGAGGAGCGGTGCCGACGGACCTCGTCGAGATCATCGGTGAGGTACCCGAGCAGGTCGTGCGTCACCGCGCGGATGTGCGCCTCGTCGGCCTCGTCGCGCAACAGGTCGGCCGCGACACCGATCTGCCGGGCCACCTCCTCGGCGTCGCCACGCCAGCGGGCGAGTTCCGCCTGCGACAGCGCCAACACGGCCAGCGCCCCCGGCCACGTGACCCGGCGCGCGTACCGCCGCGCCTCGGCCAGCGTCGACGCGCTGGACTCCTCGTCGCCCAACAACCAGTACAGCTGAGCCTGTCGCGAGCGCATCCGGATGATGTCCTCGACGGTGCCGACCTCGGTCATCGCCGCGATCGCCTCGTCGTAGTACCCGCAGGCACGGGCGAACTCGCCGCGCACGGCGATCGACTCCGACAACTCGGTCAGGGCGAACGAGATCCCGAACCGCTCGCCGAGGGCCCGGAACTCGGCGAGGGCCGTCTCGAGGTACGCGTCCACCTCCGGCCCGTGCTGGCCGAGAAGGATCCGCATCTTGCCGAGTTGCAGCCGCGCCAGCGCGCGTACCCAGGGATCCTGGTCGTCGAGTAGCGGCTCCCACGCGGCCAGGATCGCGGCCGGATCCCGCAGCATGCGTTCCAGCGGTACGACGAGCGCCACACCCGGGTGGCTGCCGCGACTGCTACGGCTGACCTCGTACGCCTTGTGGATCCACTCCGCCGCCTGGCGCTCGTCGCCCGGCCCGGAGTTGAGGAAGAGCACGACGAGTGCGTACACGGTGGCCCGGATCTCGTCGTTCACCTCGCCGGGCGCCTCGGTGGCCGCCGTGACCAGCTCCATGCCCTCGGTCCGGTGACCGCCGAGCCACCAGTACCAGCCAGCGCCCGCAGCCAACCGCATCGCGGCGTCCGCCTCGCCGGCGGCGAGCGCACCGCGCATCGCGGAAACGATGTTGTCATGTTCGAGTTCGAGGGTGGCGAGCCACCTCACCTGGTCGGCGCGGCGAAGGTGCGGCTCCGCCGTCTCGGTGAGATCGGTGAAGTAGGCCAGGTGCGCGTGACGCGCGAGATCCGATTCGCCCGCCTCGGCGAGCCGCTGCGCGGCGTACTCCTTGATCGTGCCGAGCATCCGGTAGCGCGGGGCGTCGTCGCCCTCGGCGATCAGCAGTGACTTCTCGGCGAGCGCGGTGAGCAGTTCGAGCATCTCCTCCCGCTCGACCACGTCGTCGGCGCAAACCCGTTCGGCAGCTTCCAGACCGATACCGCCGGAGAACACCGAGAGCCGACGCAGGACCGTCCGTTCGGCGTCGGTCAGCAGCTCCCAACTCCAGTCGACGACGGCACGCAGGGTTCGATGCCGGGGCAACGCGGTACGACTGCCGCCGGTCAACAGGCGAAAGCGGTCGTCCAGTCGCCTGGCGAGCTGGTCGATGGACATGGTGCGCAACCGGGCCGCAGCCAGTTCGATCGCCAGGGGCATGCCGTCCAGCGCCCGACACACCCGCGCCATCGTCGACGACGTGTGGGCGTCGACCGCCAGATCCCTACGCACCGCGCCCGCCCGGTCCCTCAGCAGCCGGACCGCGGGTGAGGATTCGATCTCAGCGGGGTCGGCGTCGAGGGCCGGCAGGGCCAGCGGCGCGACCGGCCACAACGCCTCACCGGTGATGCCCAGCGGCTCCCTGCTCGTCGCCAGGATCCGCAGCCGCCGACACTCTCCGAGAAGCCGATGGGCGACCACCGCCGCCGACTCGATCACGTGCTCGCAGTTGTCCAGGATCAGCAGCGCCTCCCGCTCACGGATCGCGGCGACGAGCCGGTCGATCAGCTCCATGCTCGGCGCCTCGCCGAGCAGAGCATCCCGGAGTCCGAGCCCGGCGAGCGTCGCCTGCACCACGTCACCGTCCGCGCCGATCGTGGCGAGCTCGACCAGCCAGACCCCGTCCGGCAGCTCGCCGAGCATCAGTCGCGCGGTCTCCGTGGCCAGCCGGGTCTTCCCCGAGCCGCCCGGTCCGATCAGTGTCGTGAGCCGGTGTTCGGCGACGAGCGCACCCACCTGGGCGACGGCGTCGTCCTTGCCGACGAAACTGCTCAACTCGGCCCGGAGGTTGGTCTTGCGGTTCTCCTCCCGGCGCCCCAACTCGCCCCGCAGCAACGCGACGTGCAACGCCGAAAGCTCCGGCGAGGGATCGACGCCCAACGTGTCGGCCAGTGCCTCGCTCGTGCGCTGGTGAACCAGGAGCGCCTCGTTGTCCCGACCGCTCGCGGCGAGCGCACGCATCAACAACATGACGAGGCGTTCCCGTACCGGGTGCGCGGCCACCAGGTCGGTCAACTCCTCGACCAGCTCCGGACCGTGACCGAGGCTGATTTCCACGTCGAAGCGATCCTCCACGGCGGTCAGGCGCAGCCTCTCCAGCCGGGTGACCACCGCCTCGAACGCCGCGCTGTCGGTCACACCGACGTCCTGCATGGCCGCGCCCCGCCACAGGGAGAGGGCCTCGCGGAGCCGCCGGACCCGCTGCGGACCCTCGTCGTCGCGCGCCTGACCGACGAGGCGCTCGAACCGTACGGCGTCGACGGAATCGGGTGCCACAGTCAACTGGTAGCCGTCGGTCTGCCCCTCGATCGCACCGTCCGGCAGCAGTTTCCTCAGCCGGGACACCAGGCGGTGCAGGGCGTTCGCCGCATCGGTGGGTGGGTTCTCAGCCCAGATCCAGTCCACGAGGGTCGCCTTCGGGACCACGTGACCCGGGCTGAGCGCGAGAGCGGCCAACAGCCCGCGTAGCCGCGCACCTGGCACGTCGGTGACGATGCCGTCGTCCGTGCGAACCTCGAATGGACCAAGTAACCCGACCTGCACTTGGCAGATCTTGCCACGTACGTGAGAGCCGCCCGCGTTGCCGAGGTCCGCCGGTCGACCCATCCGGCGGACCACCCCCGAAGGCGTACGGATTCATTGATTGCTCTTCCGAGGCACGACGATCGCGGTCCGGACGACCTGGATGGACCACGACGAACCTCCCTCCGCCACCGAGACAGCGCTCTCCGCCGTTGTGGCGGACTGCCAGGTGAGCACATCGCTATTCGCGGAGCCTGCTGGCGCCGCCGTAACGATGGTCACGATCTTGGCGCTCTATCGGACAGACGCCGACGATCCCGAGGACGGGGCCGTTGGCCCGGTCGATGCCCTCCGACGTTAGGACCTGATGTCCGTTCAATTCCGCTCCACCCGCCAGCACCTGCTCCGTAGCAGTCTCCTGGTCGGCGCACTGGCCGGGCTCGCCACCGGCCTGCTGCCCGCTGGCCCGGCCCGCGCCGCCCCCTCCCGGGCGGACCTCGTGGTCGCCGCCTCCGTCGACACCGTCGAGGTGCCGGCCAGCGGTGGCTGGTCGACCCTGACCCTCGACGTACGCAACTCCGGTACGAAGGCCAGCCAGGACGTGACCGTGGCGTTCACGCTGCCGGCGGGCGCCTGGTTCTCCTCCGACGGGTTCGTGATCCCGCCGAGCTGGAGCTGTGATCTGCAGGGCACCGCGACCTGCGCACACGCCCCCCTGGCCGCCGGGGAGATCGCCGACACGCTGAACCTGCCGTTCGGGCTCCCGCCCGGCACCGCCGGAGACGCAGTGACCGTCACCGCCACGGCGAAGACCGGTACGGAGTCGTCGACCGCCAACAACATCGGCCAGGCGAGCGTGCGCTACATCCCCAGCACGATGGACCTCGAGTTTGTGCCCGCCGCAACCAGCCAGCAGCTCCTCCCGAATGAGTATGTGAATGTTTCCACGTCTCTCCGGAACTCCGGGAACTCCCCCTCGGGCGAGGTGACCGTCACCATCCCGGTGCCCGCCGGGATGCAGGGCTCGGAGACGTGGAGCGAGGGGTGGGACTGCGCGTTCGGCGACAGCGTCGCCGACGGCCGGACTGGCTGGCGCTGCATCCACAGCCCGCTGCGGCCGGGCGAGACGAGCGAGCAGCTGTACTACGGCGGGATCCTCACCTCCACCACCGTCGGCGATGTCGTGACGATGGAGGCGACCGCGGCGACGACGTCGCCGGAGACGACCCTGGAGAACAACACGGCTCGGCACACCGTCACGGTCGAGCAGGGGGCGATCGTCCGCGGCACCGTCTGGGTGGACGGCAACAACAACCGCGTATGGGACACGTGCGAGGTGGGCGCCCCGGTCGGCTACGAAGGGATCTCCCGCATCGACGTGGCGACGCAACCCGGCGGGTCCGGCTCCGGCGGGCTGACCACCATCAACCCCGACGGCACCTTCACGGCGTACGTCCGCCCGGGCACCTACCGGGTGCAGTTTCACGTGCACGACCCGCACGACTTCATCGACTCGATCGACTCGGACCTGATCTACTACTGGAACGAGACCGGTGGCGCCAACTACGGCCACACCGACTGGGTCACCGTAGCTACGGGTGATGAGGTGACGCTGGACGCGGGCGTCAGGTCACGCTGGATCCAGTCCTGTTGATACTCCTCGGCGCCGTTCCGGCGCACCCGGGCGGTCCGGCCTCCGCGGCCGGGCCGCCCGGATCTCGTCGTGGGCCATCGGCACGGGGTCCGCTCGACCCTCTGGCTACCGGCCCGTGAATGGCCCATCGGACTCAGCCTGGCGCTCGGCTCGCCAGATCGCATGTCCCCACAGTGGCCGTCGCCGCTCGGTCATCCACGCTCCATCCCGAGCCGCCCTCATACCGCGGTGAAGGTCGAGCGGAAGAAGGCCGGTAAGCGGGCGGCTGGCGCATCGGCAAGCCCCAGGGGCATGGGGAGGAAGCGTGGCTGGTGGCCCGTGGATGGCCCGTCAGGTGTTCATTGCCGGCGGAACATCGAAGGCCCTGACCGGGACTCACGTCCTGGCCAGGGCCTTCGCGGTGGAGCGGGTGACGGGAATCGAACCCGCACTGTCAGCTTGGGAAGCTGATGTTCTGCCATTGAACTACACCCGCAAGCGGCACCACTGTACCCGAGTGGTCGAGCCGGTGCACCCAGGTACCCCCGGCGAGCTCGCCACCCCCACACACCCAGGAAAAAGTTTCCGGACGGCAACATATGCTCGTTCTCAAATACGTCGATGGAATGTAACGTCTGCCACACGTTGCCAGCCACGGCGTGACACACCCCCTGCCGCGCCGCCAGAAAGAGGTGGGCCCATGGGACCCCGTCCCAACCTGCTGACCCGGCGTGCCGCCGGTGTCGCATCGACGACCCTCGCGCTGCTACTCAGCACCGCCGCGGTGGGTGTCGTTCCTGCCGCTTCGGCATTCTCCGCCGTGCCCGACGCCTGCGCGGAGCCGGCCGACGGCCACGCCAACGCCCGAATCAAGCCCGGCGCGGCGGCCAAGCACGACCCGAACGAGTTGACCGCGCAGCAGGTCCGTGAGCGGGAAGCCGACCTGACGGCGGCGCAGCGCGAGCGCGCCAACTTCCGCACCGGCGCCGGCGCGACGGCCCTGGCCACCGTCACCGTCCCGGTGGTGGTGCACGTAATCCAGGAGAACAGCACCCGGGCCGGCGGCAACATCCCCGACTCGATGATCACCTCGCAGATCAGCGTGCTCAACCAGGCCTACGCCGGCGCGACCGGCGGTGCGGCCACCGCGTTCGCCTTCCGACTCGACTCGATCAACCGGGTGACGAACCCGTCGTGGTACCCGATCGTCTACGGCTCGTCGGCGGAGCGGTCGATGAAGTCCTCACTGCGGGTCGGCGGCAAGAACACGCTCAACATCTACCTCGGCGAACTGAGCGACGACCTGCTGGGTTGGGCGACCTTCCCGCAGCGGAAGCTCAGCAGCGCCGACGGCGTGGTCGCGCTCAGCGAGTCGCTGCCGGGCGGCACCGCCACCAACTACAACCAGGGCGACACCGGCACCCACGAGGTCGGCCACTGGCTGAACCTCTACCACACCTTCCAGGGCGGCTGCGGCGGCTCGGGTGACAGCGTCAGCGACACCCCGGCCGAGGCCTCGCCGGCGTACCAGTGCCCGACCGGGCGCGACACCTGCTCGGCGACCGGGCTGGACCCGATCACCAACTTCATGGACTACACCTACGACTCGTGCATGTACCAGTTCACCCCTGGTCAGGCCAGCCGCATGATCACCGCCTGGAACGCCTACCGCGCGGCCTAACTGCTCCGCGTACAACCGGTGTCGGCTCCGTCACGACGGAGCCGACACCGTCGTGTCAGAGCCCCGGTCAGGCGGCCGTGCACTGCACGTCACGGCTGAGGCGGGTCGGCCGAGCCTGTGGCACGGCGACCGGCGCGGCCGTCGCCGACGGGGCGTGCGGGTCCAGCCAGACCCGGACAGCCGGCCGGCTCGGCGTGACACCCGGGACGCCGGCGACGTGCTGCTCGCGGCGGGTCAGCATTGCCACGTCGACGGTGAACTCGAACAACCGCCAGTCGACCTGCTGCTCGGCCCGGGCACTCTGCGCCAGCCGCGCGACCCGGACCGGATCGGTCACCGGACGAGCGTGCCCCGCCAGGTAGGCCTCGTCGTCGCTCTCCTCCGGGGGGAACGAGTGCAGCGCGTAACGGCCGTCGCGTTCGAGGTCGCGGCGCTTCGGGGAGTCGATGATGAAGCAGAAGAGACCTTCGTCCGTGATGACCGGGGAGACCGGATGAACGCGGGGCCCGCCGTCGGCGCGGACCGTGGCCAGGTAGCCGAAGCCCGGCCCGTACTGCTGAAGGAGAACGCGGATCCCGTCGGCGAGTCGGGGCTCGTCGGCGGCGAAATCGGACCAGGAAGCCATGCGAGCATTCTATCGAACAAATGTACGACGGGCGACCTCGACGCGCTGGTCACCGGCACCGAATCCGGCCGGTTTCGGCAACGCGGCTATGGTGGTCCGATGCTGCTCTCCGACCGCGACCTGGTCTCCGAGATCAAGGCCGGCACGCTGGGCCTGGAGCCGTTCGAGCCCACCCTGGTCCAACCCTCCAGCATCGACGTCCGACTCGACCGGCTGTTCCGGGTCTTCAACAACCACCTCTACACCCACATCGATCCGGCGATGCAGCAGGACGACCTGACCTCGGCGGTCGAGGTGCCCGACGGCGAGCCGTTCGTGCTGCACCCGGGGGAGTTCGTGCTCGCCTCGACGCTGGAGGTCATCTCCCTGGGTGACCAGCTCGCCGGCCGACTCGAAGGCAAGAGCTCACTGGGCCGGCTCGGGTTGCTCACGCACTCCACCGCCGGCTTCATCGACCCCGGCTTCTCCGGACACGTGACGCTGGAGCTCTCCAACGTGGCGAACCTGCCGATCACCCTCTGGCCGGGCATGAAGATCGGGCAGCTCTGCATCTTCCGGCTCTCCTCGCCGGCGGAGCACCCGTACGGCTCGGTGGTCTACGGATCCCGCTACCAGGGCCAGCGGGGCCCGACGCCGAGCCGCGCCTGGCAGCACTGGCGCACCTGGCCGACCCGCTGAACCCGTGACGACGAGGGCCCGCCGCGACGGATCGCGACGGGCCCTTCGGTCACTCCCGATCAGCCTGGACGGCCGTAGCTGTGGATCGGGCCGTCGTCGACCTTCTTCATCTTGACCGGTTGGCCGGCCTGCGAGGCGTGCACCACCCAGCCGCCGCCGACGTACATGCCGACGTGGTGGATGTCGCTGTAGTAGAAGACCAGGTCGCCGGGGCGCAGGTCGCCCTTGCTGACGTCCTTGGTGACGCGGCTCTGCTGGGCGGCGTTGTGCGGCAACGACACACCGGCCTTCGCCCAGGCGGCCAGCATCAGCCCGGAGCAGTCGTACGAGTTGGGTCCCTCGGCGCCCCACACGTAGGGCTTGCCGATCTGTGCGCAGGCGAACTTCACCGCGACGCCCGCGGCGCCGCCGGGATAGCTGCCGGGGCAGGGCGCGGGGCGCAACGAACCACCGCCACCGTTGCCGTACACCTTGAGGCGAAGCTTCTGCAGCCGGTCGATCTCTTCGTTGATCTGCTTCTTCTTCGCGGCCAGCTGAGCCTCGGTACGGGTCAGCTGGGCCACCATCTCGTCCAGCGGCGCCTTCTGCGCGGCCAACTCGTCCCGCAGGTCGGCCACCTCGCGTACGTCCTGTTGCTGGTTGTGCGCGAACCGGTCGAGCATTTCGAGCTGACTGACCACCTCGCTCGGTGACCGGCTGCCCAGCATCGCGTTGACGGTCGACACGGTCTCACCCTTGTACGCCCGCACGGCGAGGGCGCTGACCTTGTCCATCGCGGCGTCGACCTGCTGTTCGAGCGGGGCGATGCGGGTGGCCAGAGCGTCCGCCTGCTTGCGCTTGACGGCGAGGTCGGTCCGGGTGGCGTTGTGCCGTTCGATGATCGGTTCGAGTTTGTTCCAGTCCTCGTCGATCTGACGCTCGATCTCCGCGACGGACGGGTCGGCGTGGGCCGCCGTGGCGCTGCCCGTCAGGACGACGGCGACGCCGACCAGCGCGGCGAGAGCGGTGGTGAAGCGGGACCAGCGTGGGCGCGGCACGATCGGCGTCGGGCCGGCTGCTGCCGACCGCTCGGACGACGGCCGCGGGGCATGGAGTGCCACCGGGGTTCCGTACTCCTTCTTCCTGACCGCCTACCGGGTTAGCTGACGGGTTCGGGCGGGAAGTCGGCGCCCTACCGCAGTGGCTGCGGATTCACCCCGAGGGACCTGGGTCCCCGGTTCGCTCGGAAACGACTCGGCGGTGTCGGTCCGTTACCGCCCGGGCTGGGCGGAGCTGCTATCGGGCCGACGAATGACCAGAGTAGAGACGCCTGTTACCAATCCGCAACCCGTGCGGCCGTGACACTCCGTACCGATCGAGTGGGGGTCACTGACCCGGTGTGAAGATTTCTTTCTGAGCGAGTCGATAGATGGAAAGGTATTGACGCGGACTCTCCAGCGGCGCGATGGTGACCTGACCTCTACCCGCGAGAATCTAGGGGGTTCGATGCACCATCCAACCCTGTCGACCGGCTGGCGCGCACTGCTCGCCACCACCGTCATCGCCGCCGCGAGCGCGGTGCCACTCTCGGCGGCGGCCGCCGCCGCACCCACCACCGATCGCCAGCAGCAGTACGCCGCTGCGGCGACGGAGTACGGCGTACCGGCCGGTGTGCTGCTCGGCGTCTCCTACCTGGAGTCCCGCTGGGACAGCAACGCCGGCACACCGAGCACGAGTGGTGGCTACGGCCCGATGCACCTGACCGACGCCCGCCACGTCGCCGCTCTACCCGGGCGCGGCCACCACGATGCCGGTGCCGAGGACCCACGCGGCGACGACTCCCGGCCCGCCCGGGTGCCCGCGCCCCGACCCGCCGAGGCCCCCGCGCCGGCCGCCGCCGCGTTGCAGACCGTGGACGCCGCAGCCGCGCTGACCGGCGCCACCCCCGAGGCGCTGCGCACCGATGCGGAGGTCAACATCCGGGGCGGGGCTGCGCTGCTCAGCGCGTACCAGCGGGAGTTGGGTGCACCGGTCGGCGCGGACACCGATCCGGCGGCCTGGTACGGCGCGGTGGCCCGCTACGCCGGTGCGGACAGCGCCGACGCCGCAGCGGCCTTCGCCGACGAGGTCTTCACCACCATCGCCGCAGGCGAGTCCCGGGTGACCGACGACGGTCAGCGAATCACCCTGCCGGCGATCGCGGTACAGCCCCAGCGCTCCTGGTTGGACCGGCTGGGCCTACGCCGGCTGGCCCGCCCGGACGGGGTGGAGTGCCCGCGCACCATCTCCTGCGAGTGGATCCCCGCACCCTACGAGGCGTTCGGCGACGGGGACTACGGCAACCACGATCTTTCGGACCGGCCCGCCCGGCAGAAGATCGAGTACATCGTCATCCACGACACCGAGGCGAGCTGGGCGACGACCCTGAAACTCGTCCAGGACCCGACGTACGTGAGCTGGCACTACTCGCTGCGCTCGGTCGACGGGCACATCGCCCAGCACGTGAAGACCAAGGACGTCGGCTGGCACGCGGGCAACTGGTACGTCAACGCCAAGTCGATCGGTCTCGAACACGAGGGCTTCGCCGCGCAGGGCACCTGGTACACGGAGGCGATGTACCGGACCTCGGCGAAGCTGGTCCGGCACCTGGCGCTGCGGCTGGGCATCCCGCTGGACCGCCAGCACATCATCGGCCACGACAACGTGCCCGGCACCGTCGCCTCGACCGTGCGTGGGATGCACTGGGATCCAGGCCCGTACTGGGACTGGACGCACTACTTCGACCTGCTGCACGCGCCGCGACTGGACACCGGCACCCCGGCCACCGGGCTGGTCCGGATCGACCCGGACTACGCCACCAACCAACCGGCGTTCACCGGATGCGTCACCGCAGGTGTGCCGTGCGCGCCGCGCGGCTCATCGTCGGTGGTGCTGCGGAGCGCACCGTCCGCGGACGCGCCGCTGGTCAACGACATCGCGCTCCGGCCGGACGGCACCCCGAACACGATGGCCGTGTCGGACCACGGGGCGCGGGCATCCGCCGGGCAGACGTACGCGCTCGCCGGACGGCAGGGTGACTGGACCGCGATCTGGTACCTCGGGCAGCGGGCCTGGTTCCACAACCCGGCGTCCGCGCCGACCGCCAGCTGGACCGTCGGCGTCGTGGCCACGCCGAAACCCGGACGGACGATTGTCCCCGTGTACGGACGGGCGTACCCGGAGCAGGCGGCGTACCCGGACGGGGTGCCCTACCAGACGATCTCACCGCTGCAGTACACCCTGGCCGCCGGACAGCGGTACGCCGTCGGCGCGGTGCTGGCCGGCGAGTACTACCGGGCCAGCACGTTCGACGGCTCGTCGCCGGGCGACTGGACGGTGATCCGCGGCAAGAACCGCTACGCGCAGATCCAGTTCGGCCACCGGATCATGTACGTCGATCTCGCTGACGTGCAGCTGCTGCCCTCCCCGGTGGGCGCGCCCCGCTGAGAACCACGACGGCCCCCGGTCGGTGACCGGGGGCCGTCAGTACGTGATCTGGATCAGCCAGGTCTGCGGAACCCGGCGACCGGCATCGTGTTGATGCTGGACACCTGCACCGGTTTGCCGGCACGTGGTGCGTGCACCATCTGGTTGTTACCCAGATACAGGCCGACATGCGTTAGGCCGGAGAAGAAGAAGACCAGGTCACCGGGGCGGGCGTCAGCTCGCGCGACAGCCTTGCCCTCGTTCCACTGGTCACCGGTGTGGTGAGTGAGGGAGATCCCGGCCGACTTGTAGGCGTACTGGGTCAGCCCCGAGCAGTCGAACGAGTTCGGGCCGGTGGCGCCCCAGACGTACGGATCACCGACCTGTTGGCAGGCAGTCTTGATCGCCTTCTGGGCGGCCGAGCTGGTCACACCGTTGATCGTCGGGCAGCCCGCGGTCTTGACCGTGGTCTTGGGCATTGACGCCTCAAGCTGCTTGATTTCGGCGTCGATCTGCTTCTTCTTGGCCGCCAGCTCGTTCTGCTGCGTGGTCTGGGTGGTGATCAGCGCGTCCAGCTTCTGCTTCTCACCGTCGTACTTGGCCCGCACGGCCAGCACACCCTCGACCTCCTTGCGCTCCTGCGCGGCAAGCCGGTCGAGCACGGTGAGCTGCTCGGTGAGCGTGTCCGGCTTGACGCTGACCAGCAGCGAACCGATGTCGTGCGACGGGCCGGAGATGTAGTAGCGGGAGGCGAGGTCGCCCACCCGGTTGAGCGCCAACTCGCTCTGCAACGCGAGCGGCTCGATCTTCTTCTGCAGGCTCGCCGACTTCTGCCGGTTGACCTTCAGCTGCGCCCGAACCTTGTTGTACTGCTCGATAGTGGGCTCCAACTGCTCCCACTTCTTGTCGATCTGCGCCTCGATCTCGTCGACCGTGGGATCGGCGTGCGCCGGTGCGGCGAGCAGACCGGCGCCGACTGCGGCGGCGGCGACCAGGACGAGCAGGCGGTGGACGCCGCGGCGCAAGCCACCTGGCCGAGCAGACGTTTTCAGGTCGTGACGATGAGGGGGCATGGTTGCCACCGGCACCGACTCCTTTGCAACCGACCGCCGGGCGCCTCGCGTGAGGGAAGGGCCGAGGCAGACGACCCACAGCGGTCGGTGCCTCACATTAGGGAAGCTCGGAGCGGTAATCAAGGCGAGCGTAGGAACCATCACTGTCGTGCAACTGCTTGCACACCAAGGGTATTGGTTTTTCAACCAACGATTGCGGTCAATACATCGTCGAGAGTGACCACACCGAGAGGGCGCCGGCCGTCGCTGACCAGCACCATGTGCCGCCGCTCGCGGCGCATGGCCAGCAGCAGGTCGGCCAGCGTACGCTCCGGCGGCACCACCGCCAGCGGCCGGTAGACCTGGGCCGGCACGGGTGACCGACGGCCTCGCCCGGCGTACCCCAGGACGTCCTTGACGTGCACGAATCCGAGCACCCGGCGGGTCGACCGCTGCACCACCGGGAACCGGGACCGACCGGTCCGCGTCGCCAGCACCTCCAGTGACGCCGGCGACACGTCCTCGGCCACCGTGACCACCGTCGACCACGGTTGCAGGGCGTCCGCCGCCGTTCGGCTGTGCAGGGCCAGCGCGCCGGTGATCCTCACGTGCTGCTCCTCGTCGAGCAGACCCTCCGTACGCGCCTGGGAGACGAGCCCGGCCAACTCCTCGGCGGTGAACACCGTCTTCACTGCCTCGGACGCCTCGATGCGCCAGAACGCGAGCACCCGGCGGGCCGCCCACTTCATCGCCAGCAGCAGCGGCTTGGTCGCCACACAGAACGCCAGCATCGCCGGGCCGAGCCAGAGTGCGGAAACCTCCGGACCGGCCAGCGTGATGTTCTTCGGCACCATCTCGCCGACGACCGTGTGCAGGAAGACCACCACGCCCAGGGCCAGCACGAACGCCACCGGGTGCACCGCACGCTCGGGCAGCCCGGCAGCGCGGAACGGCGGCTCCAGCAGGTGCGCCAGGGCCGGCTCGGCGATCGCGCCCAGCCCCAGCGAGCAGACCGTGATGCCGAGCTGCGCGCCGGCGATCATCAGCGGAATCTGGTTCATCGCCGACAGTGCCCAGCGGGCCCGCTTCGACAGTGCGGCCAGCGGCTCGATCACCGTCCTCCGCGAGGCGATGAGCGCGAACTCGCTGCCCACGAAGAACCCGTTGCCGAGCAGCAGCAGCGCGGTCACCAACAGCTCAGTCATCGTCGTCCGGCTCCGCCGGGCGCAACACCCGGACCTGCTCGATCCGGTGCCGCTCCACCTCCACCACCGTGAACTCCCAGCCACCCGCCTCGACCGTCTCACCGGCCAGCGGGATGTGGCCGAGCTGGGCCATCAGGAACCCCGCCAATGTCTCGTACGGCCCGTCTGGCAGCCGGAAACCGGTCTGCTCGGCCACCTCGTCGGAGCGGAGCACCCCGTCGACCAGCACGGTGCGTTCGCCGCCCGGCACCGTCAGCTCGACCGCACCGGGGTCGTCCACGCTCGCCGGGTCGAACTCGTCGGCGATCTCTCCTACCAACTCCTCGACCAGGTCCTCGATCGTGACCACGCCGTCCGTGCCGCCGTACTCGTCCACCACGATGGCCAGGTCGGCGCCGGCAGCCTTCAACGCGGCGAGCACGCCGTCCAGATTGAGGCTCTCCGGCACGTACACCGGCTCGCGGGCCACCGCGCCGACCATCGTCGACGCCCGGGCGGCCAGCGGCACGCCCAGAGCGTCGGGCACACCGGCCACCCCGGTGACCAGATCGAGGGTCTCCTCGTACACCGGGAAGCGGGTCCGCCCGGTGCGCCGGGACGCCTCCAGCAGCTCGGCCACGGTGGCCGTGACGCGCAGCGCGACGACGTCCACCCGGGGCGTCATCGCCTCGGCGGCCCGCTTGTCGCCGAACCGGATGGTGCGGCGCAGCAGCATCGCGGTGTCCGTCGGCAGTGCGCCGGCCCGGGCCGAGATGGCCGCCAGCAACCCCAACTCCTCCGGCGAACGGGCGCTGGCCAACTCCTCCTGCGGCTCCACCCCGAACGCCCGGACCAGCCGGTTCGCCGATCCGTTCAACCCCCGGATCAGCCAGCCGAACGCCCGGGAGAAGGCATGCATCGGGCCGGCGGTGGCCAGCGCCGCCGGCATGGGCCGGGCCAGCGCCGCGTTCTTCGGCACCAACTCGCCGAAGAGCATGGAGATCAGCGTGGCCAGGGCCAACGCGAGGAACGGAGTGAACCGCTCGGTGTTCTCCCCGACCATCGGGCGCAGCAGCGGGGTGAAGATCCGGGCCAGGGCAGGTTCGGCCAGGTAACCGGTGAGCAGCGCGGTGATGGTGATGCCGAGCTGCGCGCCGGAGAGCTGGAAGGAGAGTTCACGCAGCGCCGTGCGTACCGTCAGAGCGGCCTGGTCGCCCGCGGCGGCCCGCCTGTCGATCTCCGCGCGGTCGACCGTGACCAGGGCGAACTCGGCCGCGACGAAGAACGCGTTGCCCGCGGTCAGCGCGACGAAGCCGACCAGCGGCAACAGCATCGTCCAGAGTAGGCCGTCGATGTCGCCTCACCTCGGCGAGGATTCTTGCACGACGACGGCGGCCCGCAGGGGGCCGCCGTCGTCGATGTTCACATCCCAGGTGTACGCGTCTCAGCCGCCGACGGGCGCGGTCTCCCTGCCGCCCTGCGGCTGCTCCGGCTTGACCGAACGGAGCAGCACGCTCGCCACGTCGATGACCTCGACCTGCTCGCCGGCGCCCTTGCCGTTGACCCCGTCGTTGAGCATCGTCGAGCAGAACGGGCAGCCGACGGCGACCGTCTTCGCCCCGGTGGCCATGGCCTCCTCGACCCGGTCCACGTTGATCCGCTTGCCGATCTTCTCTTCCATCCACATCCGGGCACCGCCCGCGCCACAGCAGAAGGAACGCTCGCTGTTACGCGGCATCTCGGTGAGGTCGCCCTCGATGGCGTCCCCGAGGACCTCGCGAGGGGCCGCGAAGATCCGGTTGTGCCGGCCCAGGTAGCAGGGGTCGTGGTAGGTCACGCCGCCGTCGACCGGCTGCACCGGGGTGAGCTTGCCGGTGGCGACCAGGTGGGCCAGCAGCTGGGTGTGGTGGACCACCTCGAACTCGCCACCGAGCTGGCCGTACTCGTTGCCGAGGGTGTTGAAGCAGTGCGGGCAGGTCGCCACGATCTTGCGCTTGGCCTTCTCCCGGCCCTCGAACGCCTCGTTGAGCGTCTCCACGTTCTGCTGGGCGAGCATCTGGAAGACGAACTCGTTGCCGATCCGCCGCGCCGGGTCGCCGGAGCAGGTCTCACCCTCGCCCAGGATCGCGAACTTCACCCCGGCCTCGTTGAGCAGCGTGGCCACCGCGCGGGTGGTCTTCTTGGCCCGGTCCTCGAACGCGCCGGCGCAGCCGACCCAGAACAGGTACTCGAAGTCGTCCACCTCGCCGACCCGGGGCACCTCGAAGTCCAGGCCCTTGGTCCAGTCCTCGCGGGTGTTCTGCGGGGCACCCCACGGGTTGCCCTTGTTTTCCAGGTTGCGGAGCATCACGCCGGCCTCGGACGGGAAGCTCGACTCGATCAGCACCTGGTAGCGGCGCATGTCGACGATGTGGTCCACGTGCTCGATGTCCACCGGGCACTGCTCGACGCAGGCGCCGCAGGTGGTGCAGGACCAGAGCACGTCCGGATCGATGACGCCACCGGACTCGGCGTCGCCGATCAACGGCTTGTCGCCCTCGGCGAGCGACAGCACGTCCAAGTGGGCGAGCTGGGCCTGGGTGGCCTTCTCCTCGCCGGTCAGGTCCTTGCCGCCACCGGCCAGCAGGTAGGGCGCCTTCGCGTACGCGTGGTCGCGCAGGCTCAGCACGAGCAGCTTGGGCGACAGCGGCTTGCCGGTGTTCCAGGCGGGGCACTGCGACTGGCAGCGACCGCACTCGGTGCAGGTGCTGAAGTCCAGGAGGCCCTTCCAGCTGAACTGCTCGACGTGGGCGACGCCGAACTGGTCCTTCTCCGGGTCGGCCTCCTCGAAGTCGAGGGGCTTGCCCTGGCTCGTCATCGGGCGCAGCGCGCCGAGGCCGGAGCCGGCCGGCTTGGCCGGCTCGCGCTTGAAGAAGATGTTGGGGAACGCCAGGAAGCGGTGCCAGGCGACGCCCATGGTGACGTTCAGGGAGATGACGATCAGCCAGGTCATCGAGATTGCGATCTTGATGAGCGCGGCGACGCTGGCACCGTCCGACCAGTCGGGCAGCACCGCACCGACCGCGTGGCTGACCGGGGTGGCCCAGAGCGGGTACTCGAAGTGGTCGGTGGCGACCTTGAAGCCACGGATCACCAAGCCGAAGATCAGGACCAGCAGCACGATCCACTCGACGAAGTAGCCCTGCCACATGGTCGAGCCGGTGAACCGGGACCGCCCGCCCGGCCGGTTCGGCCGGTTGCGCAGTCGGATCACCATCAGCACCAGGATGCCGATCAGGCCCAGCACGGTGATGATCTCGGTGGCCAGCCCGAAGATCGTCCAGTGCCCGATGATCGGCAGCCCGCTGGTCGGGGTGACCACCTCGAAGTACGCCTCGAGCACCAGCAGGGACAGCACGACGAAGCCGACCATCACGAACCAGTGCGCGGCGCCCACGACGCCCCACTTGAGCATCCGGGTGTGCCCGGCGGTCTCCACCAGCATGGTCCTGGCCCGAGCGGCCTTGTCGGTGAACCGCTCCGGCGCGGGCTGCCCGAGCCGGATGACTGCCACCATCTTGAGGACCGCACGCACCGCAAGCCACACCGCCACGGCGGTGATGGCGGCCGCGAGGATCGTGGTGACGATCTGGACGCTGCCCATCGAGTTGGCCTCCCCGGTCTGCTGCCTGATGACCTCGCTGTGCTCGGTCATGCAATGCAGCCTACGCGAAGGTTACCCAGCGGTAACGTGAGTCATCTCGCAGTAGGCCGCGCTGCCTGCGCACACCATAGGTGGCCTCGCCCGATCCTGCCGGGCAGGGGCTCGGTGAGGTGAAATGTGGCGGGACCGCCGGTGCGGCGGCGCCGCACCGGCTCAGCGCCAGCGGGAGAGCAGCGCCAGCGAGGCGACCATCGCACCGAAGCCGACGGCGAGGTTCCAGTAACCCCACGCCATCACCGGGTACTCCTGCTCGGACAGGTAGTAGAGCACCAGCCAGCCGATGCCGACGACGATCAAGGCGACCGCGGTGACCGGCAACCACACCGGGCTAGGCTTGCGCGACGACGCCGCCGTAGTCGGACGAACGTCCGTCGGCGGGGTGTACACCTTCTTCTTACGGACCTGAGACTTGGGCACGGCGCTCTCCAGAGGGGTGACGACCTCGTCCGGCCTGACAACCGGGCGCGGGGGCGACGGTCCATGGCCAATAATGTTCGACAGCTAGCGTAGTCCCGATTGCCCGTCCGGACCATGAATGGGGTCAGGCCGGTGCACGGAGTGACCGAAAGAGGCGGACTGTTCGCATCACCGGCGCAGCCGGGAGCGGACCCGATCCCCGACACGCGGAAGGAAACGCTCGGTGGAGTACACATCCGGCGCAACCTCCTGGCAGAAGGTCCTCCGACGGGCCGCTGCCGGGCTGCTGCCCCGGCGACCGCGCCAACGCCGACCAGGCTGGTCGATCGGGGTGCCTCTGATCGCCGCCGCGGCGGGGCTGCTCTTCACCACCAGCGCGACCACCGCCGACGGCACCGCCCTGCGCGAGGACCGGCGCCCCCAGCTCAACCAACTCATCGAGGACCGGCGCGAGCAGGTCGCGGCGAGCGAACGGCGTGCCGCCACGCTGCGCGGTGAGGTCGAGCAACGAACCAACACCCTGGCCGGCTCCGATGCGCCGATCAAGAACCAGCAGAACCGCGCCCAGGGCAGCCTCCAGGCCGCCGGATTCACCGCCCTCGGCGGCACCGGCGTCACAGTGGAGCTGAACGACGCACCGCAACTCGACCAGACCCAGTCGGACGCCAGCAACGACGACCTGGTGGTGCACCAGGGGGACGTCCAGGCGGTGGTCAACGCACTCTGGGCCGGCGGAGCGGAGGCCATGTCAATCATGAACGTCCGCGTGCTCACGACCAGCGCGGTACGCTGCGTCGGTAACACCCTGCTGCTTCATGGCCGGGTGTACTCCCCACCGTTCAAGATCGTAGCAATCGGCGATCCCGCTGCCCTCCAGCAGGCCCTCGCCAGCTCTGAGGGAGTCCGGTTGTTCAAGGACGCGGTCGACGACTACCAACTCGGTTACAAGGAGACGGTTTCCACGGTGCGAGTGCCGGCATTCGAGGACTCGACCTCCCTGCGCTCGGCGACGGTGCCCAAGTGACCGGGCCGGAGGATCGCCGCGACGGGCGACACCGCAACCAGACCGACGAGCCGACCGACATCCTGCCGAAGGTCGACCGGCCGGAGCCGGCGCCTGGCCGGACGAACCCGGCCGGCAACTGGCCGGAGCCGGTGCTTCCCGCACGGCCCGGTGCGTCACGCCCGCCGGTCACCCCGGAGCCGCCCCGCGCGTCCGAGCCGCCCCGCGCGTCCGAGCCGCCCCGCGCGTCCGAGCCGCCCCGCGCGTCCGAGCCGCCGCACGCCCCGGAGCCGCCCCGCGCCCCGGAGCCGCCCCGTGCCTCGGGTCGTCCAGGTGCCGAAGCCCCGCCGCCCTGGCCGGGTAACACCCCTCAGGGGTCCGGCCCGCAGGCAGGGTCCGGTCGCCCCTCCGCGGCCACCCCCGGCCGGCAGGTGAGCCCGACCAACCAGGGCCCGGACCGTCCTGCCGTTCCCGGCAACACTCCGACCCGACCCTCCTCCTGGTCCGGTCCCGCCCCGACCGGGCCGGCTACGCCCAGGGCCGCTGCCAGCCGACCCGCTACACCCGGGGCCGCCGCGAGTCGACCGGTGTCGCCCGCCGCAAGCCCACCCGTCTCGCCAGCCGCCAGCGGGCCGGCGTCACCCGGAGCAGCCCCCGCCCGGCCGGCGTCACCGGGGGCCGCCGCGAGCGGACCGGTGTCGCCCGCAGCAACCAGCGGGATGCCAGGTCCGACCTCGACCGGCTCCGCTGCGTCCGGCGGAGTACCCACCAACCCGCCCTCCGGCACGCCGAGTCGGGCCGTCCCGTCCGCCTCGACGCCGTCGGTGGCCGACTCGCCGACCGCGTTGATTCCGCAGGTCGCCGCCAGGCCTGGGCGTCCCACCGGTTCTCCGGCGGCGCCGGTCTCACCGGCCGCGCCCGACCGCGTCCCGGCAACTGGCCAGGACGGTTCCTCCGCGAGTGGGTCCGGCCGTGTCCCGCCGGGCGTTCCCGGCCGTGCCCCGTCCGCAGCTTCGGGCCAGGTCCCTTCGGCTGGCTCTGATCGCGGCTTCGACCCGGCCGCCACCGCGCTGATCCCGACCCTGCCCACCACGCCCGCCGCCCGGCCGCCGGCGATGGACTCGACGGCGCTGATGGGCGCCGTCCCGCGCGCGTCCGTCCCTGGGGAACCGGCCGATGACGACAACCCCGGCGAGCCTCCCCGACCCCGGCGGGGCGAACGGGTCGTCCAACTCCGGCCGCACCAGACCGGCGAGGGCTACAAGAGCGTCTACTCCGAGCTCACCCGGCCGTCGCTCGGCTCCCGGATTCGCACCGGCATCCGCGTCACCGGCGAGGTTCTGATCACCTTCGGCCTCGTGGTGCTGCTCTTCGCCGGCTACGAGGTCTGGGGCAAGTCGGCCATCGTCGACGCCCACCAGAACGACCTCAACAACCAGCTCGCGCAGGAGTGGGGCCCGACGGACGATCCGACGGTGGTTCCGTCGGCCGGCCCGAGTGTCAAACCGTCGCCGCCGGTACGCGGCAAGCCGATCGCGGGCCTCTACATCCCGAAGCTCGACAAGAACTGGGTAGTGGTCGAGGGCGTCACCCAGGAGGACATCCGCTACGCCCCGGGTCACTATCCGGCCAGCGCGTTGCCCGGCCAGGTCGGCAACTTCTCCGTTGCCGGCCACCGCAACCGGGCGACCTTCTGGCGGTTGGACGAGCTCCACGATGGTGACCCGATCGTGGTCGAGAGCAAGACCGACTGGTACGTCTACCGGGTGTCGCAGTCGCGGATCGTCCGACCGACGCAGGTCGAAGTGGTCGCGCCGGTGCCCGGCGAGCCGAACAAGAAGGCCACCAAGCGCATGCTCACCCTGACCACGTGCAATCCGAAGTTCGACAACTACCAGCGCCTGATCATCCACGCCGAACTGGACCGCACCCAGCCCAAGTCGGCGGGCCGGCCGACCGAGCTGGGAGGCTGACCGATGTACGCGTTCATCTGGCGCAAGCTGCCGTTCGGCCTGGCCGGAAAGCTGGCCGGCTCGGTGATCCTGCTAGCCGCCACTGTGGCCCTGCTCTGGTATGTCGCCTTCCCGTGGGCCGAACCCCTGCTGCCGTTCGACGACGTGCAGGTCGAGTCCGGGGTCCCCGCGGAGTCGGGCAACGACGCCCCGGTGACCGGGGAAACCCCGGCCGGCGACGAGCACGACCTGCCGTACGACACCGACCGCAACAACCCGGTCCCGTCGTCCTCGCCGAGCAGGTGACCGTGCGCGTCCTGGTGATCGACAACTACGACTCGTTCGTCTTCAACATCGTGCAGTACCTGGGCCAGCTCGGCGTGGACTGCGAGGTCCGCCGCAACGACGAGATCGACGTCGCCGAGGTGGGCAGGGTGGGCGCGGACGGCATCCTGCTCTCGCCCGGGCCGGGCAGCCCCGACCGTGCCGGCATCTGCCTGGACGTCATCCGGGAGTACGCGGGCGAGCTGCCGATCTTCGGTGTCTGCCTGGGTCACCAGGCGATCGGTGAGGCGTTCGGCGCGACCGTGACGCGGGCCCCCGAGCTGCTGCACGGCAAGACCTCGGAGGTGCGTCACCATTCGGTAGGCGTACTCGCCGGTCTGCCGGACCCGTTCACCGCCACCCGGTACCACTCGCTCGCCGTACTCCCCGAGACGCTGCCCGACGAGCTGGAGGTGACCGGCTGGACCGGCTCCGGCGTGGTGATGGCGATGCGGCACCGGACGCTGCCCATCGAGGGCGTCCAGTTCCACCCGGAGTCGGTGCTCACCGAGGGTGGCCACCTGATGTTGGCGAACTGGCTTGCCAGTTGCGGTCACCAGGAGGCGTTGGAGCGTGCACCCGCGCTCGCCGCCGAGGTCGACGCCCGTCGACTCGCCGCCTTCGCCAGCAACTGAGGTCGGCAGCCCGTCAGCTGTGTAGCCCACGCTGACGCCGGGGCGGTCGGCGATGACCGCGTGCGCGGTTGCAGCCCCGACAGCGCGGCCCCGAACAGGACGGCGGCCCCAAGCCGATGACCGTGCACTGTCCCTTTGCTCTGCACCCATCCATGCACCAGTGACGGAGCGTGAGTGTCGCACCGGTGGGTGCAGAGCAAAGGCTGTGGTTGGGTCTGTGGCGACCGCCGCGCACGGTACACGGAGCGCCGCGGCCAGCACGGACCGCCGTGATTGTTCAGGGTCGATCACGAAGGCCAAGGCGGCCAGTTCAGCCGCGTAGCGCGTTCTGGACCGCCGGATCAGCGGGTGAGTGGACCGCTGGCGCACGGCCGCGGGCCGCGTCCCACGCCGCCTTGCCACTGGCGAAGTAGTCCCGGACCGACTTCTCGGCGAGCAGGGCAGCACCACAACCGTCGCACCTGGCGACCACCCCGTCGGCGTCGAGACCGAGGTGGCGGCACAGCGTCACCGCCCGGGACAGATGGTAGGACTGGGTCACGATCAGGGCCCGCTCGACGCCGTACACCTGACGGGCTCGGGCGCAACTGTCGTAGGTGTCCAGGCCGAACGGGTCGGCCACGACGCGACGCGGGTCGACGCCACGCTCGGTGAGGTACGAGGTCATCACGGCCGGCTCGTCACCTGATGTGCCGCCACCGTCGCCCGACACGAGGACCACAGTGGCTCGTCCGCTGGTCACCAGCGCGGCGGCGGTCTCGAGGCGGCCGGCGAGGCGCTCCCCTGGCCGCTGCCGGTCCGCCGCCACGGCGGTGCCGAGGACGATCACCACGTCGGCGGAGGGCGCATCGGCTTCGGTGTGCACGTGCCCACGGGCGGTGAACGTCGTCCACAGCCACGGGAGGCTGGCGAGAACCAGCACGGCGACACCCAGGACGGCCAGGCGTCGGAGCCGGCGCACTCGTCCGCGCCCCGGCGCGCCGGAGGCCTCCTCGTCGGTCATCGCGACGCCCGAACCCTGGGGTCTAGTCCTCGGGAAGCCGGCTCGGCGGTGGCGGGAACAGCAGACCGCCGCCCCCGCCCCCGGGGGTGGTGGGCGTGGCCGTCGGCGTGCCGGTCGGCGTCGTGGTGGGCGGCGGGTCGACGACCTTCTCCGGGATGCCGATCTCGATGGTCACGGTCTTGTCCTTGGCCAGCGAGGTGCCCGGATTCGGACTCTGCTTCTGCACCCGGCCGGCCTGGTTGGCCGGCACCTCGTCGCCATCGCGGAACTCAACCTTGTAACCCGCCTCGCGAAGCTCCTGGGCGGCGTCGTCCCGCGTCGAGTTGATCACGTTGGGCACCTTGTTGACGTTGCCTCTGGAGACCTCGACGACCACCTTGCTGTCCTGCGCGACGGTGGTGCCCGAGGGCGGGGTCAGCTTGAGGACGATGCCCTCCTGCGCGGGGTTGTCGACCTTCTTCTCCTCGACCACCAACCCGAGGTCCTCGAGTTGAGGTTTGACGTTCTCAAGCTGAGAGTTGATCAGGCCAGGTGGGATCTTCACATCCGGCTTGCCGCCGCAGAGCTGGATGGTCACCGTGCTGGCCTGCTTCAGCCGGGTGGCCGGCGCGGGATTCTGCTTCGCGACGGTGCCCTTGGTGCAGTCGTTGTCCAGGACGGATTCGCCCACCTGCGGTTGGAGATCGGCGCCACGGATCTCGGCGACGGCGGCGGCCTGACTCTTGCCGACCAGGTTCGGCACCGACTTGTTGGCCTTGTCCTGCTGCTGGCTCCAGAGCAGGGCGGCGACCAGGGCGATCACCGCAAGCACACCCACCGCGCTGAACGTCGCGATCAGCCAGGAGGACGCCTTGCGCTGGCGCGGGTCACCGACCCGAGCCATCTGCCCGGTCTGCGGCCCACGGCTAGGAGCCGGGTAGCCGCCCCCGCCGCCGGCCGGGGCCATCGCCACCGTCTCCGCCTCACGCAGCACCGGGGTGGCCAGCACGGGCCGACCGGCGGCGGCGCGGAGCAGGTCGGCCCGCATCTCGCCGGCGCTCTGGTAGCGGTTCAGCGGGTTCTTCGACAGCGCCTTGAGGACGATCGCGTCGATGGCCGGGGTGACGTCCGGGTTGATGTCGCTCGGCGTCGGCGGCGTCTCCCGTACGTGCTGGTATGCGACGCTGACCGGGCTGTCCCCGACGAACGGTGGGTGGCCGCACACCAGCTCGAAGAGCACGCAGCCGGCGGCGTACACATCGGAGCGAGCGTCGACGGCCTCGCCGCGCGCCTGCTCGGGGGACAGGTACTGGGCCGTGCCGATCACCGCGCTGGTCTGCGTCATGGTGGTCGCACCGCTGGCGAGCGCGCGGGCGATGCCGAAGTCCATCACCTTGACCTGGCCGGTCTGGGTGAGCATCACGTTGCCCGGCTTGATGTCGCGGTGGATGATGCCGTGCCGGTGGCTGAACTCCAGCGCGGCGCACATGTCGGCGCAGATCTCCAACGCCCGGCGCGGCTGCAACCGGCCCTCGGCGCCGAGGACCTCCTTCAGGGTCCGCCCGTTGACGAACTCCATGACGATGAACGGCAGCGTCTCGCCGGTCGGCGCGGTCTCCTCGCCGGTGTCGTAGACCGCCACGATCGCCGGGTGGTTGAGCGACGCGGCGTTCTGCGCCTCCCGGCGGAACCGCATCTGGAACGTCGCGTCCCGGGCCAGGTCGGTACGGAGCAACTTGATCGCGACGTCCCGACCGAGCCGGAGGTCGCGACCGCGGTGCACCTCGGCCATGCCGCCATAGCCGAGCAGCTCGCCGACCTGGTACCTGCCACCGAGCAGGCGGGCCTGCGCTGTCATCGCGTCTGTCGTCCTTCGCTCGTCGTCGTCCCGCCGCCGTCCGGCTGGAGTCGTACCTCCCGACGGTACGACGTCAGGGTCGGATCGTCGCGTCCGTCGAGTCGTAGCGCGCCGGACGTCACGGCGCGCGGAGTCAGCCCGGCGGGTTCACCGGCCTGCGACTGCTTCCGCAGGTTGTAGGAAATCACGCCGGAACAAACAAGGACCAGTACCGCCAGCAGGATGGCCAGAAGCACCATTCCGGGACGGGACCGGCGGGGTTCAGATGATGGCACCGACGGTCCGGCCTGTCGGACGTACGCCGGCGGGTGTTCCTGGCGGGGCGGTGCCGACGGCACCGCGGCGGCGCCGCGCGGGTAGCCGTTCGGTGCGACGGGTGGGCGGCCGGGCTGGACGGCCGGCGCGATGGCGGTGGGTCGCGGCTGCTGGGCCGGCGCGACGGCGGTCGGCCTCGGCCCGGCGACCGGCGGGCGGGCACCCGGCGGACGCATGTGGTGCGCCTGCGGCACCTGGGCCCGGCCGGGTGCGGCGGGTGAGGCTGGTGCGGCGGAGATCGGCGCGGAGTTGGCACCTGCCCTGGCCTGCTGGGAGAGCGTGGCCTTGAGCTGACGAGCGACGCCGGCGAGAGCGGCCGCGCTGGGCCAGCGGGCGGCCGGGTCCTTCGCCAGGGCCCGTTCCACCACGGCGCGCACCTGCGGCGGGATGTCCGCCGGCAACGGCCGGGGCTTCTCCCGTACGTGCTTCATCGCGATGTCGAGCGGATTATCGCCCTCGAACGGCCGCCGACCGGCGAGGCACTGGTAGGCCACCACGCCGAGCGCGTACACGTCGGACGCCGGGGTGGCGACGCCGCCGGTCGCCTGCTCGGGCGAGATGTACGAGGCGGTGCCGAGCACCGAACCGGCGGCGGTGAGCTGGCCGACCATGTCGGAGCGGGCGATGCCGAAGTCGGTGAGCACCAGCGTGCCGTTCGGCCGGACGAGCAGGTTGCCCGGCTTCACGTCGCGGTGCACGATGCCCTTCTCGTGCGCGGCGTGCAGCGCGTCCGCTGCCTGGGCGACGAGCGCCATCGTCCGGGCCGGTGTGAGCCGCCCGACCCGGCTCAGCGTGGACGACAGGGCGTCGCCTTCGACGTACTCCATGACCAGGAACGCGATCTGCTGGTCGTTGCCGAAGTCGTAGACGTCCACCACACCGGGGTGGTTGATGGTGGCCATGGTGCGGGCCTCGCCGCGGAACCGCTCGCCGAAGTCCGGGTCGTCGAGCAGCGCGGGGAGCAGGCTCTTCACCGCGACCGTACGGCCGAGCACCTGGTCGGTGCCGCGCCAGACGTCGCCCATGCCGCCGCTGGCGATCCGCTCGTCGAGACGGTAGCGGTTGCCGAGCTGGACGCCGGGGCTGAGCATCAGCGACCCCCGGGGTCGGTGATGGCGGCGCGCATGATCTGACCGGCGATCCGTGCCGCCTCGGCGCTGCCGCCGGGGCCGGCCTGTTCGAGCATCACGCAGACCGCGGAAACGGGGTTGCCGTTCTTGTCCATGGCGAAGCCGATGAACCAGCCGTGGTCGGGCCGGTCCGGGGCGGACTGGGCGGTGCCGGTCTTGCCACCGACCGTGTAACCGCTGATCGCGGCCTTCCGGCCGGTGCCCTTCTGGACCACGCTGACCATCATGTCCCGCAGGTCGGTGGAGACCTGCGAGCTGACCGGCTGGCGCAGCTCCCGGGCGCTGGCGGTGTGGTAGCTGGTGGTCCGGTCCGGGGCGAGCAGCTGCCGGACCAGGTACGGCCGCATCTGCTTGCCACTGTTCGCGATCGCGCCGGCAATCATGGCGCCCTCGAGCGGGGTCATCCGGACGTTGTTCTGCCCGATCGAGGACTGGGCCAGTGCGGCCGGGTCGGTGGTGCCGTCCGGGTTCTGCATGTCCCCGGTCCGGCTGGCCGCCGTGGGCAGACCGTCCTCGCCGAGCTGGCCGACGGTGAGGTCGTCCTGCTCGAAACCGAACTGGCGGGCCTTCTCCTTCAGGGCGTCCGCGCCGAGCTGCACACCGAGCTGGGCGAAGCCGGTGTTGCACGACTCGGTGACCGCCTCCATCAGGGTGACCTTCGCCTCGGGGCAGATCGACGGGGCGGCGTTACGGATCGGGGTGCCGGAGGTGGGTGGTGTGTAGCTGGAACCGGCCGGGATCTGGGTCGTCTTGGTGACGCCGTTCTCCAGCGCCGCGGCGGCCACCACGACCTTGAAGGTGGAGCCCGGCGGCAGCGTCTCGGAGAGCGCACGGTTGCTCAGAGGGCGGTCAGGATCCTGCTCCAGCTTGGAGTACGCGGCGGCCGCTACCTTGCTGTCGTGGCTGGCCAGCGGGTTCGGATCGAAGCTGGGCATGGACACCAACGCCTGCACTGCCCCGGTACGCGGGTCGATGGCGATGGCCGCGCCCTTCTTAGCCCCCACCTGGTTGTTGCGCAGCTGGTCGTACGCCGCGTCCTGGGCCCGCTTGGAGAGCGTGAGCAGCACGTTGCCGCCACCGCTGTCGTCTCCGGTGAACATGTCCTTCAACCGGTCGCCGAGCAACTGGTCGCTGGTGCCGGCCAGGAAGTCGTCCTCTGCCCGCTCGATGCCCTGGTCGGCCAGGTTGACCGGTTTGTAACCGAGCACGTGCGCGTACTTGGCGCCGCCCGGGTAGGTGCGCAGGAACTTGAGGTTGCCGGTGGTCTCCTTGCTGGTGGCCAGCGCGGTGCCGCCAGCCTCGATGTTGCCCCGCTTGCGCTTGTAGTCGGCCACCTGGACACGGCCGTTGTAGTCGCTGGTGCGGTATTCGTCGGCCTTCTGGAACTGGACCCAGTTGAGGTTGGCGAAGAGCAGGCCGAACAGGACCATAACGACGACGCCGACCCGGCGCAGTGGTGCGTTCACGGCTTGATCACCTCCGTGGGAGCACCGTGAATCTGCTCCGGCGGGCCACCAGCCGGCCGGGCAGCCTTGGCGGCGCCCCCTGTCAGCGGCCGACGGGCACCGTCGGAGACCCGCAGCAGCACGCCGATGAGCAGCCAGTTCGCCATCAGCGACGAGCCACCGGCGGACAGGAACGGGGTGGTCTGACCGGTCAGCGGGATGAGCTTGCTGATGCCGCCGACGATCACGAAGACCTGGAGGCCGAGGGTGAACGCGAGACCACCCGCGAGGAGCTTGCCGAACGAGTCCCGTACCGCGAGCGCGGCCCGCAGCCCTCGCTCCACGATCAGCAGGTAGACGACCAGCAGCGCGGAGAGGCCGAAGAGGCCGAGCTCCTCACCGATGCCGGCGAAGATGAAGTCGTTCTGCACCTCGGGCAGGATGTCCGGTTGGCCGCCGCCCGGCCCCGCGCCGAAGAGCCCGCCGGTGCCCAGGGCAAGCAGCCCCTGGACGAGTTGGTAGCCCTTGTCGGTCGGGTCGGCGAACGGGTCCAGCCAGATTTCCGCCCGGAGGTAGAAGTTGGCGAACGGCCCGCCAACAGTCGAGCCGAGCACGTAGGCGAGGTACGCGCCGCCGAAGAAGAGGACCAGACCGATCAACAGCCAACTGACCCGTTCGGTGGCGATGTAGAGGGTCACCACGAACATGCCGAAGTAGAGCAGCGAGGTGCCCAGGTCCTTCTCGAAGACGAGCACCAGGAGGCTGACCAGCCAGACGCCGACCACGGGGCCGAGGTCCCGTCCGCGCGGGAAGTCGATGCCGAGGAAGCGTCGACTGGCCAGCGACAGCACCTCGCGCTTGCGGACCAGGTAGTAGGCGAAGAAGACCAGCAGCGCCAGCTTGGCGAACTCACCCGGCTGGATGGAGAAGGCGCCGAGATCGATCCACAGCTTCGCGCCGTTCCTCTCGGAGATGCTCGCGGGCAGTACCGCCGGGAGCATCACCAGCACGATGCCGGCCAACCCCAGGGTGTACGCGTATCGCGAGATCGACCGGTGGTCACGCATGATGGCGAGCAGGCTCGCGGCGAGGATCACCGCACCGAGCGTCCACGCCAACTGCCGCCCACCGATGCCGGCGAAGACCGCCAACTCCTCCCGGTCGGCGACCGGCGCCTCGCCCAGGTCGATCCGGCGCAGGAAGCCCACGCCGAGCCCGTTGAGCAGGGCCACCGCCGGCAGCAGGGCCGGATCGGCGAACGGGGCGAGGAACCGGATGACCAGGTGCAGCCCGAGGAAGACCGCGCCGAGAGCGGCGGCGGGCATCCAGAAGTCCGGGGTGACAGTGTCCAGCAGGTTCGCCTCGACGGTCGCCCCGTACGCGGCCACCAGCACCATCGCGAGCAGCAGAAGGGACAGCTCGGCGTTGCGGCGCGACCGCGCCAGGCGTACGCCGGACTGCTCGCCCGCGGTCGCGGGCGAGGGTGCCGGTGTGGCCGCTACGGTCACGGGTGGAGTCCTCGGTATCTCAGCCGACGCTCACTCAGGAGACCGGCAACCGGCCGGGTCGAGCGCCGGCGTGGCCGAGTCGGAGGGCGTGACGTCGGGTGTGGTGGTCGTGCCGGTCGCACCGACGGCGTCGGTGGCACCGACGGTCGGGCTTGCGCTGAGGACCCCGTTGGGGGTCGCCGACGCGTCGGCACTCGGGCTGCCGTTCGGGGTCGGCGTCGTACCGGCCTGCGGGGGCGACGGAGTGCCGCCGACAGTGCTGGTCGGGTCGAGCGGACAGAGCGGCTTCAGGTTGGGGTTGCTCGGGGTGTCACTGGTCAGCTCGGCGAGCTGCCGCTCGGCGTCCGGCTCGTTCTTGGCCCGGATGCCGACCTTGACAGTGTCCTGAGCGGCGACCGTGAGGTCGTCCAGTCGGGTGCCGCTGCGCCGGTGCACGGTGGAGAGGTCCATCCCGGCGATCTGACCCTGGACGCCACGGAAGACGGCGACCTGCCCCTCCTCGGTGGCACCCACGTAGTACTGCCGCTGGGTGTACGTCCAACCGCCGAAGCCTGCCCCGCCGACGATGACCAGCAGGGCCAACGCCATGGCGGCGGTCCGCACCGGGCGGCGCTTCGGCCGGTCCGATTCGTCGTCGGAGGCGGCCGGCTCCTCGGGGGCGGGTGGGCGCGGCGCGGAGAGCGCCGAGGCCCGGGCGGCCGGCGTCGAGTCGTCGGCGGAGGTCGCCATGCCCCGGTCGCGGGCGGCGGCGCCACCGACAATCGGGGTCGCCTCGACGATGTCCTGATCCGTCGCGTCGGCGATGATCACCGTGATGTTGTCCGGTCCGCCGCCGCGCAGCGCGAGCTGCACCAGCCGCTCGACGCACTGCTGCGGGTCGACGTACTCCCGCAGGGTCTCGCCGATGGTCTCGGCGCTGACCACACCCGAGAGGCCGTCGCTGCAGATCAGGTACCGGTCGCCGGGAAGGACCTGGCGCACCGAGTACTCCGGGTCGATGTCCCGGCCGTCCAGAGCGCGGGTGAGCAGCGACCGCTGTGGGTGACTGCTCGCCTCCTCGGCGCTGATCCGGCCTTCGTCGACGAGCATCTGGACGTACGTGTCGTCCTTGGTGATCTGCGCGAACTCGCCGTTGCGCAGCAGGTAGGCCCGCGAGTCACCGATGTGGACCATGCCCAGCTTGCTGCCGGTGAAGAGGGTCGCCGTGAGCGTGGTGCCCATCCCCTCCAGCTGCGGGTTGGCGTCCACTGTGTCGCGGAGTTGTTGGTTGGCGGTGCCCACGGCCGAACGCAACGCGTCGACGAGAGCGTCCCCTGGGACGTCCTCGTCGAGCGGCGCCATGGCACCGATGACAATGTTGCTGGCGACGTCACCGGCGGCCATACCGCCCATACCGTCGGCAACGGCAAGTAGCCGCGGCCCGGCGTAGACGGAGTCTTGATTGCCGTCACGGATCAGACCGCGGTCGCTGTGGGCCGCATAGCGCAGGGTCAGAGTCATGGCCGTAATTCGAGGGAAGTGCGGCCGATCCGGATCGGCACGCCGAGGGGGACGGGGGTTGGTCCGGTGACCTTAGCGCGATCGAGGTACGTGCCGTTAGTCGAGCCGAGGTCCTCGACGTACCACTGCCCGTCGCGCGGCACGAGCCGGGCGTGTCGCGCGGAGGCGTAGTCGTCGGTGATGACCAGGGTGGAGTCCTCAGCTCGACCGATGGTGATCTGCGCTTCACCAAGAGTGATCCTGGTGCCGGCCAGTTGACCGGCGGTCACCACCAGCTGGTGTGCCGCCCTGCCCCGTTTCACCTTCGCCGGCTTCGCCGCCTGCCCGGTCGAGGCCCCCACCGCGCGTGGCGCGGCCACCAGGCGACCGGACCGGGCGCCGGCGAAGAGATCCCGGCGGATCACACCGACCACCGTGAACACGAAGATCCACAGCAGGATCAGGAAACCGAACCGGGCAACGGTGATGACCAGTTCCGGCAAGGCGGGTCAGCCGTCCACGCGGAAGGTCAGCGTCGTCGTACCGAGCTGGACCATGTCACCGGGGTTCAGCGCGACGGCGGAGACCCGCTGCCCGTTGACCATGGTGCCGTTGGTCGACCCCAGGTCGGTCAGCACAACCTGGCCCCCGTCGAAATCCAGCCGGGCGTGTCGCCGGGAGATGCCGACGTCAGGCAGGCGCAGGTTGGCCTGGTCGCCGCGACCGATCACCGTGGACCCCATCTGGAGGGGGTAGGTGCGGCCGTCTCCGGAGACCAGCCGCACGTTGCGACCGCCACCGTGCCCCGGCGGCGGGCCGTAGCCACCGCCCTGGTCGTACGCGGGGTAGGCGGGCGGGCCGGCGTCGTAGCCGGGTGCCGACACCGGGGCGACCTCGCCGCCGGTGTAGACCTCGGCCGTGACACGGAACATGCCCGTGTCCAGGCCCTCGCCTCGCTCGATCTCGACGATCACGTCGCCGTAGACCGTCCACGCCTGCTCGCCGATGAACTCCGCCTGCGACTGGGCCAGTTCCTGGGCCAGCGCGGCGGCGTACGGCGCCAGCCGACTGTGGTCGAACGGCGAGAGATCGATCACGTAGCGGTTGGGCACCAACGTGCGCCCACCGGCCAGGATCGCCTTGTGCGCCTCGGCCTCCCGCTGCATGGCGTTGAGGATCTCCACGGGGTGGACCACCCCTTTGAAGACCTTGGCGAAGGCCCCTTCTACCAGGCCTTCCAGACGCTTCTCGAAGCGTTGCAGCACGCTCACCGGCTCCTCCTCGGGTCCCGAGGACATGATGGTATCCGGCCGGCGCGCGCGCAGCTCACACGCCGCTCGGCCGGCTGCTCCCGGCCCGTTCGGAAGGGCCGGGACTGTCGTGCTAATCTTTCGTCCGCCACGAACGGTAACCGCTCGTGGCGAGCGCCAGGGACAGCGTAGTATTCCCGAGGCCCGTTGGAGACAGCGGGGCCGGGGCGGCTACAGTGTTCCGGGTCGTGCCACGGGGATGTGGCGGAATGGCAGACGCGCACGGTTCAGGTCCGTGTGCCCGAAAGGGCGTGGGGGTTCAACTCCCCCCATCCCCACCAATGACGAGGGCTCCGCTTGATGCGGGGCCCTTCCGTCATATCGGGACGTGCCGGACGTCACGCTATGCTGCGATGGATTCTGCCTCCGATGGACCGGGAGTGGCGTGTGAGTGTCGCGTTGGTGACAGGGTCGGGTGGCCTGATCGGCTCCGAGGCGGTCCGGCACTTCGCCGGCCTCGGCCTGGACGTGGTCGGCATCGACAACGACATGCGCCGGTACTTCTTCGGCGAGGACGGCTCCACCTCGTGGAGCCTGGAACGGCTCGGCCGTGACCTGGGTAACGCGTACACACACTTCGCGGTGGACATCCGGGACCGGGACGGTCTGGAGCAGGTGTTCAAGAAGTACGGCTCGGACATCGCCGTGGTGATCCACAGCGCTGCGCAGCCGAGTCACGACTGGGCGGCCAAGGAGCCGTACACGGACTTCGACGTGAACGCCGGCGGCACGCTCAACATGCTGGAGAACACCCGCCTGCACGCGATCGACGCACCGTTCATCCACTGCTCGACCAACAAGGTCTACGGCGACCGGCCGAACAGCCTGCCGCTGGTCGAGCTGGAGACACGGTACGAGCTGCCCGAGGACCACCGCTGGTACCAGGGCATCACCGAAGAGATGTCGATCGACCACTCGCTGCACTCGGTCTTCGGCGCCTCCAAGGTCGCCGCCGACGTGATGGTCCAGGAGTACGGGCGCTACTTCGACATGAAGACAGCCTGCTTCCGCGGCGGCACGTTGACCGGCCCGGCCCACTCGGCGGCCGAGCTGCACGGGTTCCTGGCCTACCTGATGCGCTGCGTCATGGAGGGCCGGACGTACAACCTGTTCGGCTACAAGGGAAAGATGGTCCGCGACGCGATCCACTCCCGCGACGTGCTGAGCGCGTTCGAGGCGTTCTTCCGGGCTCCGCGATCCGCGGAGGTCTACAACCTCGGCGGCGGGCGGCACTCGAACACCTCGCACATCGAGGCCTTCCGGATCGCCGAGGAGATCGCCGGCCGCGAGGCGCGGATCAACTACGTCGAGCAGAACCGCACCGGCGACCACCAGTGGTACGTCAGCAGCATGGCCCGGTTCGAGGCCCAGTACCCGGACTGGAAGATCACATACGACGTGCCGATGATCCTGCGGGAGATCTACGAGGCCAACGTGGACAAGTGGGTCCCCCAGCCATGACCACGTCGCGGACCAAACGCAACGTGCTCGGTGTCCTGGTGGACGCCACCGACTACGCCACGGCAACCGACGCGGTCGTGACAGCGGCGCACGAGCGTCGTCCGCTTGCGCTGACCGCGTTGGCCGTGCACGGTGTGATGACCGGGGTGCTGGACCCGGCGCACAACGCGCGGCTGAACTCCTTCGACGTGGTCACGCCGGACGGGCAGCCGGTGCGTTGGGCACTCAACCTGCTGCACAACGCCGGCCTCACCGACCGGGTCTACGGGCCGACGCTGACCCTGCACGTGCTGTCGCGTTTCGCCGACGAGGGCCTGCCGGTCTACCTGTACGGCTCGACCGAGGAGACCCTCGCCCGGTTGATCCCGGCCCTGGAGCGGATGTTCCCCGCCCTGAAGATCGCCGGGGTGGAGCCGTCCAAGTTCCGCGCCGTCGAGCCCGGTGAGGACGCCGAGATCGCCGACCGGATCCGTTCCAGCGGTGCCCGGCTCGTCCTGGTCGGGCTCGGCTGCCCCCGCCAGGAGGTCTTCGCGTACGCCATGCGTCCGCTGCTCGACATGCCGCTGATGGCGGTCGGCGCGGCCTTCGACTACCACGCCGGGCTGCTCCGCAAGCCGCCGCCGTGGATGCAGCGTGCCGGTCTGGAGTGGTTCTGGCGTCTCGGGCTGGAACCGAAGCGGCTCTGGCGCCGGTACGTCATCCTCAACCCGGCCTACCTGAGCCGGCTGGCGGCGCAGAAGGTCGGCCTCTGGAAGGCCCGCCCGCCGGCGCCGGCCCACGAACGGCCGGTCACCTTCTCGGTCTGATCCTGTACGGCGCGAGGCCCCACCCGATCTTCCGGGTGGGGCCTCGGTCGTGGGAGACCGCTCAGACGGTCAGGGTCCAGGTGTTGATGTAACCGGTGTCGGCCGAGTAGGTGTCGCGGACCTGGAGCCGCCAGGTGCCGTCGGCCGCCTCACCGGACACGTTGACCGAGTACGTGGCGTTCACGTTGTCGGCGCTGTCCGAGGTGCTGCTGTTCTTCAGCCGGTACGAGCTGCCGTCCGGGGCGAGCAGGTCGATGACCAGGTCACCTCGGTAGGTGTGCACGATGTTCACCGCCACCGTGGACGCCGAGGAGGCGTTGCGACCACAGCCGGAGATGGTGATCGAGCTGGTCACCGCCGCGCCGGCGTCCGGGATCGACACGTCGGTGCCGTTGGTGCCGGTGCAGCCGGTGGGCGGCGGGGTCGTGCCGCCACTGCCCACGTAGAGCAGCAGGTTCGGCGAGCCCGAGCCGACGTTGCTGATCACGTTGGGGGTGGCGTTGGCGACCAGTTCGTTGCGTACCTGGGCCGGGGTCCAGCTCGGGTTGGCGCTGGCCAGCAGGGCCGCCGCCCCGACCACGTGCGGCGTGGCCATCGAGGTGCCGCTGATCGTGTTGGTGGCGGTGTTGCTGTTGTACCAGGCCGAGGTGATCGACGAGCCGGGCGCGAAGATGTCCACGCAGGTGCCGATGTTGGAGAACGACGAGCGGGCGTCCGCGCTGGTCGTCGAGCCGACCGTGATCGCCTCGGTGGTACGCGCCGGTGAGACGTTGCAGGCGTTCGCGCCGTTGTCGTTGCCGGCCGCCAGGCCGTACGTCACACCGGACGCGATCGAGTTGCGGACGGCGTTGTCCAGCGAGCTGTTCGCGCCGCCGCCGAGGCTCATGTTCGCCACGGCCGGCTTGATCGCGTTCGCGGTGACCCAGTCGACGCCGCCGATCACACCGGCGTTGGTGCCACTGCCGGAGCAGTTCAGCACCCGTACGCCGACGAGCTGGACGCCCTTGGCCACGCCGTACGACGATCCTCCGACGGTGCCGGCGACGTGCGTGCCGTGCCCGTTGCAGTCGTCGGCCGACCCGCCGTCCACGGCGTCGTAGCCGGAGGTGGCCCGGCCGCCGAAGTCGTTGTGGGAGAACCGGATGCCGGTGTCGATGATGTAGGCGTGCACGTTGCTCGCCGTGTTCGGGTAGGTGTAGGAGCTGTCCAACGGCCGGTTGCGCTGGTCGATCCGGTCCAGGCCCCAGGAGGGCGGGTTGGTCTGCGTTCCGGAGATCGAGACGGTGTGGTTCTGCTCGACGTACGCCACGGCCGGGTCGGCCGCGATCCGCGCCGCCGCGCTCGCGCTCACCTTGGCCTCGAAGCCGCGCAGCGCCGCGCCGTAGGTACGGGCGACCGTGCCGCCGTGGCGGCCGGAGAGTCGCTTCGCGGCGTCGCCGACCCGGTCCCGGGCCACCGCGCTGTCCTTGAGTACGACGATGTAGCTGTCCGGCACGGCGGTGGCGCCGCCCGCGGCCCGCACCACACCGACGGGTTCGGCGGCCAGGGCCGGGGTGCCGACGGCCAGCACGGTCGCCGTGACCACCCCGATCAGTACGGACCTTCGTGGAAGACCCATCTCCTACCTCCCTCTGACCGGCGGCGGAACGTGACGCCGGTCCCAAAATCAATCGACGCATGCCGATCCAGCTGAGGGTAGATCAGCCGTCGGGCACTTGAACATGTCGAAACGGCCATACCTTCGGGTGATGACCCCCTACGGGCCCGACGTCCGGGGCGAACAGGGGGCTGGCCCGGATTCGCCAGGCGTCGATCCGGGAAAGACTCTCGAACATGGAGAGTCAGCTCACCATCCTGTTCCCAGTCGCCGCCGCCTGGTTAGCTGCCGGTGTCGTTGCCGACGGCCTTCCTCGTCTCCGCAACACCCGCGCACTTCGTCGGCGTACCGGATGGTTGCTGGTTCTGACCCTCACCGGGCTGACACTCACCGCGGCCGTGCTCGGCGGCGGTCTGCTCAGCGCCGGCTCCGCGCCGGTCGACCGGGCCGCCGCCGGGCTCACCCTGGCCATCGGCCCGGCGCTCGTGGCGTCGGTCTGCTCGGTACGACGGATCCGCCGGCTGTGGGCCGGATCGGGCGCCTTCGCCAACGCTCCCGCCACACCCGCGCCGCACGGGCTGCGTGCCGCCGCGGCCCACCCGCTCGTCGGGTTGCCCCTTCAGGTGGCCGCCCTGGCCACGGTGCCGGCGGTGATCGCGGCGATCGGCACCGACCTCGGGGCCGACCCCAGCGTCACCGGGCCCGCGATCACGGTGGGCGCGCTCGCGGTCGCCGCCATCGCGGTCCGGCACGCGCTGCGCCACAGCCGCCTGGCCGAGCGGGCCCAACCGGACGCCGCGCGGTCAACGCGGGCGGCTGGCCCCCTGCACGTATAGCAACTCCAGGATCGCCCTGGTCGCCTCGAACCAGCGGTCCAGCCAGTCCTGCGAGGGCAGGCTGCCCTTCGGCGGCAACTCCATCAGCAGGCCCCGCAGCAGCGGGTGGTCGGCGAAGGACTCGGTGGATTCCATCGGCCACCCGGTAGGCGGGAACGACGGCTCGATCAGCGGATTCGGGTCCAACGAGGGCAACGAGAGCGGAGGATCCGTCGACTCGGAGGATCCATCCCGCCCGCTCAACTCCTGGTCGGTCGAGACCACCTCGGTCAGTACGGTGTCCCGACGGGCGCCGCGGTACTTGCCACCGAACCGTTCCGGCTTGGCCGGACCGTTGGTGAGGTTGTCTGAACCGATCGTCGTCATCCGTCTCGCCTACTCGCTCGGTTGCGGGTCGGTGCGGCGGGTCGTCGACCAGTGCCGTACCGCCCGGTTCAACGAGACGGGCGCGTTGTGGCGACGGGATCGCCCACGGAACCTCACCGACACCTCCAGCCGACTGTCCGGAGACGGCGAAGGCCCCGCCCGGTTGGACCGGACGGGGACTTCGGTTGACCAATCAATCAGACCGCGCCGAACACACCACCTCGGGTGCCGGCGACGAAGGCGTGCCAGTCACCGGGTGCGAAGACCAGGGCTGGGCCCGCCTTGTCCTTCGAGTCCCGCACTCCGACCGCCCCCGTCACGTACGCCACCTCCACGCAGTTGTCACAGTTCGGCCCGCTCTTCGAGCTCTTGAACCATGCTGCCTGCGTCAGGTCCACGGGGAACCCCTTGGTCGCCATTTCCACAACGGCTCCTCTGCCAGTTTTGCGATGTGTGCGACGGACTCCTCCGGACGTATGGCCGCAGCGCGGATGTGATCGAAGATGAAGCTGTACTTCTGTAGTTCGTCGCTCTTCTCGAGGAAAAGCCCACCCGTGGCGTTCTCCGCGTACACAACATCCGGATCACCGGGCTCAGGGAAGCTGAGGATCGTGAACGTGCCGTCCATGCCGGCGTGCGCACCCACCTCGAAGGGCAGGATCTGCAGCGTCACGTTCGGCAACTCGGCCACCTCGACCAACCGTCTGAGTTGGCCGCGCATCACCTCGTCCCCGCCCACCGGCCGACTTACCACCGCCTCATCGAGCACCACCCACAGATCGACCGGATCGTCCTGGGTCAATAACGACTGACGGCCCAGACGGACACGCACCCTCTGGTGCACCTGATCGGCGGTGAAGTCCGGCCGAGCGGCGCGGATCATGGCCCCGGCGTACTCCTCGGTCTCCAGGAGGCCCGGCACTACCTGCTGTTCGTACGCCCTTATCGAGCTCGCCGCCGCCTCCAGCCCGACGTACGCGCCGACGAGCACCGTGCTGTACGGATGCCACCAGCCCTTCTGGCGGGCCTCCCGTGCGATCTGCACGAGCTCGTCGCTCTCGGCGCCGACCACGCCGTAGATCCGCAGCATGTCCCGCACGTCGCGAGGGGTGGCCGTGGTGTGGCCGGTCTCGATCCGGGAAACCTTGGACGCCGAGCACTCCAACTGCTCGGCGACCACCTCGATGGTGATTCCGGCGGATTCCCGCTGGCGGCGCAGCTCGGCACCGAGCCGCCGCCGTCTGATGGTCGGACTGCGCCGCTCACTCATGGCGCAACCCAGGAGTCAGTGGTCCCCGCCGCTGGCTGCTCGACCCCACTCGGGCTACCTCCGGTAACGCGCCACTGGGTGACACCCGCCGGGGGCGCGACCGTCGACCGGCGAGCGTTCGCGACGAGGGGAGTGGTGCCGGTCCTCGGCCGGCCGCGACGGGCGAAACCGGCCCCCAGTGTGCCGTCCGGACGCGGATGGCTTCAATAGGCCTTTCGCGCGACACGCTCATGTATCGGCAAAAGTCGACGTGCAACTTGCATGAAGCACGTCCCTGATGCACTCTGTCCGTATGGCACGGATCACTCAGCGTCTCCGTTCGCTCCCTCGGAGTGGTGACCCCACCAATCCGGGGAAGCTGGGCACGACGCGGGCCCGGCCGACGACACCGAGACCTGCTCCGGGGTAAAGACCCCGCCGCTGCAAGCCGGCAAGCTGCGGCGGCGGGCGCGGTTCCCGGAAGCAGTCGGGTGGTGGTCGGGTGGCGGCACGTCACCAACGGAGTACGGCCCGACCACCGCCATCCGCACCACCGGTTCACGAGGCACGACCCCGTCGCCGGCCGAGACGTCCCCCGTTCAGGCACCGCCGGCAGCCCGCCGGCCAACCCTCCCCAGGAGCCCATGTGCTTCCCCGCACCGGTGACGTACTGCACGTGACTCGCGCGGCGAGTGTCCAGTTCCTCAGGCCGATCAAGTTCCGGGTGATCCGGGTGCTCGACTGGCCCACCTATGACGGCTGGCTCTGGCTCGACGGCTACGAGTTGAACGCCGCGGGCGACGCGGTCAACCGACGTTCGATCTTCGTCCAGCGGGCAGGGCTGCAACAACTGCAGGCCGCCCCCGAGCCCCGTCCGCACACCGTGCGGGCCCGGCGACCGGTTGCCCGTACCCCAGTCCGGGTGGGCTGACCGGCCCGATCCGCCGCCGGTGGGCGTGCCGCCGCCATAGAATCGGTACGCCCACCCCGGCACAGTTCCACCCGCACGTCCAGGACCCTGACCCTGGGATGGTCATGGTCAATCAGCCCGCCCTCCGGCGGCCCCACCGCTCCCGTATCGCCTACGCATTCGGACTACTGGCCCTCCTCGGGGCGATGGCCACAGCGCTGGTCCTCCTCCGAGACCCGGCGATGTCGTCCACCCGGCTGACCGCGCCGGTGCCCGCACCGGAGATCACCGTGGTCGACGCCGACCCTTCGTCGGACGAAGATCCATCGGTGTACGACGAACCCGGCTGGATCGGCGCCGACGCTCCCGCCGACCACGCCAAGGCCGCCGATCCGACCGGGCCGGTGGCCGGCCACGGCGCCGGCGGCCAGTCCGACGGCCGTCAGGAGCTGACCGAGGCGGCTCCGGCCGGGCACACCGCCACCGACGTCCGTCGGTCCCTGTTCTGGTCCGGGATCTTCGGTCTCACGATCTCGCTGGCTGGCCTCGGCATGGTCGGTACCCGCCGCCGAATGTGGTGACCACCGGTCACGGCGTGCTCGTCACCGTGGGGGTCGGCGTGGTCGGGCTCGCCCCGGTGGAGGGCCGGGCCTGGGACACCACCAGCAGCACCTCGTCGTCGGTCGGCACCGGCGTGCCCGCCTCCGGTTCGGTGCCCACCACGGTGCCCGGCGGCAGTTCCGACGGGCGGTACACCACGCGGTAGGCGAGGCCGAGCCGGTTCAACAACCCCTCGGCGGTGGCCTGCGGCAGGCCGGCGAGCGGTGGCACCGGCACCTCGTCCGGTGCCGTCGTGGTCGGCGAGCTGCTCGGCGACTCGCTGGTCGGTGCCGCCGAGGTCGGGGACTCGGTGGTCGGCGCGGCACTTGTCGCACTGGCCGGCGGGAGCGAGGGGGTAGGCCCCGGGTCGTCACGGTCGTCGTCCTGGTTGGCGAGCACCAACCAGAGCGCTCCGCCGAGGAGACCGGCGAGCAGCAGCCCGAGCACACCCCAGAGAATCGGCAGCCACCAGCGTCGGCCGCCCTGTTCCTCGACGTACCAGTCAGCGGCGTCGGTCGGTCGGGACGGGCGGACCTCGGCCCGCCCGGACCACGACGGCGGTATCTGCGCCGTGCGGTCGGCGGGCGTGCCGGTGGACCGATCGATAGGCATGGTCTCGTCGGGTGACGGATCGGGACGCGCCGGGACGGTTCGGTCGAGAGGTGCCGTCTCGTCGGGCGACGGATCAGGACGGCGGTCGATGGGTGCCGTCTCGTCCGCACCTGCTGTGGGTCGGGTCGGTGGCGATGACTCCGGCCGGTCGGCGGTCGGTGGCAGGGCTCGGGTCCGGTCGTCGTCGTTCTCGTCGGCGGGAGGCTCCTGGCGGTCGTTGCTCATCGCACGTCCCTTCCCCGAACCGGACGGGCGTCATGGCCCTCGACCGTCAACCTAGTCGCCCACGGCGCCATCGGCGGGGATCAGCGTGCCGAGCCGCGCCGGAGCCGGCGCGCCGATCGGTGCGGGAAACAGCTCAGGGGGTGGGTTTGGTGGTCGGCTGTTCGACGCCGTCCGTCCCACACCAGATGCTGACCTCGTCGTTCCATCGGGCAGCGCCGTCCTCGGCCGGCTCCTGCCGAATGACCTTTCCGCTGCGCCCACTGGCATAACGCGGGTAGAGGCCCTTTTCGATCAACTCGTTGACGGCCTTGTCGCAGTTGTCCCCGACCACGTCCGGAACCTCGGCTGCCGGCGCTGGCCCCGCAACCTGAAGTTGCACTGTCGTACCCCGGGTGACCTCGGTGCCCACCGCCGGCGACGTGTTCTCGACCGTACGGCCGGTGCCGCCGCCGAAGACCAACCGCCAGCCCAGCCGCTGCTTTCGCAACAGGTCCCGGGCCTCGACGAAGTCGGTACCGATCACCGGCGGCACGGTCAGGCCGGTCCCCTTGGTCGCGCTGGCGGAGGTCCGGACGGCCGACGGTGTGGCCCGCCCGGTGCTCGGCCGGGGCGCGGTGGCCCGACCGGTCGGCGAACCACTCAGGCTCGCGACGGCGAGGGGATCCTCCGAGGACGTGCCGCCGTCGCCGGCCAGCAGCCAACCACCTGTCGCGCCGACCGCAGCGAGCAGCACAGCGGCCAACCCGCCACCCAGCAACACGCTGGCCCGGCCCGCGCCGGCACCACCCTGACCACCGACGGCATCCTGCCGGCCCGTGTTCGTGTCCGTCATACCGCCCACCGCCTCATCACCGGCGACCGTACCGTCCGTCGCCCAACCTGTTGCGCCAGCCGTCCGCACCGGCGGGTCGTTGCGACTCGCCGCGCCGACGACGGGACGTTACGCTGCCCGGCATGGCCAGACAGGGCTGGGGAGTATCGATCGTCACGGCGATCGGGATCGCTGCCGGCGCGGGCGCCGCACAACTGGGCTTCGGCTACGGGCTCGGCGTCATCGCCTGGACACCCACCGAGGCCGGGGCCACCGACACAGCCTGGGCCGACGGCCTCGCCTGGGCCACCTGGCTCGCTGCCAGCTCGACGGTCCTCGGCGCGGTCTGCGCGCAGCGACTGCACCACCGCAGCGCACCGAAGCCGGCAGAGCCGGACTCTTCCGACTCGGCGCCGACGGCGACCACCGAGGCAGACATGCCCCCATCCGCGCCCGACAGCACCGGCCCGGAGACCGCGCAGGTGCCCCTACCAGTCGAGCGTGGCGGTCTGCTGCACCGGGTGGCACTCGCGCTCGGCGCCGGAATCGGCGGCCTGGTGACGGTGCTGCTGATCGCCGTACCCGCACGGGTGGCCACCGGCGCGGACACCGGCACACCGCAACGGACCGCCGCCGTCCAGGCGACGCTGGGCATCCTGCTGGGCGTGGTCGTCGCGATCTGGGCGCTGCGCTCCCGGGCGGCCGCTGTCAACGTGACCGCGACGGCCGCCTGGCTCTGGCTGCTCGCGGTGGTATCGGTGATCGACGGGGTACGCGTCGGACGCGGGCTGACCGGTGCGCAACTGGGCACCTGGCAACTCGACCCGGACCACTCGCACTACTGGATCGGCGGCCAGCTCTACTGGCCCGGCGCGCTGCTGGCACTCGTACCCGCGCTGCTGATCGGCGTGTTGGCCGCCCGGCGGGCAGCGCGTTCGACCGGACACCGGGTCGACGCTGCGGCCTCCGGCGCTGCCGGGCCGGTGCTCGTCGCGCTCGCCTACCTGACCACACTGCCGCACTGGTCGACGCTGGGCCCCGCGCAGCTGTCCACCCAACTGGTCGCCCCGTACGCGGTGATCGCCGGTGTCGCCGGCTCGGTGCTGGCCGCCCTTCTCGCGGAGCGAGCCGACCGGAACCGGACCACCCAGCTCGGGTCGACTGCGCCGGCGACGGCCGCCGACTCGACAGCGACCGTTGCGTCCAAGCCGACGACCCCTGCCACCATCGGCGGGCCGAACCCAACCCCTGCGACGGCGGAAACGGACCCGGAGCCGCCGGTCTCCGGTAAGTCGAACGGCACCCCGGGCCGCCGTCGCAGGGCCGGGGCGGCCGGGGCGGGTCCCGCACCCGATGAGGACGCTCTGCCCAGAGTGCCCGCACCCCGGACGGACCCGGACCCCACCGGGCCAGCCGACGAGGACCCGACACCAACCATCCGCCGCCCCACCCGCGCAACCCGCCGCCCCACCCACCCCACCACGGACTGAATCCAGCCCACCCTCGTTGATCATGAAGTTATTGCCATCCCGTCCGGCGTGTCGGGGCAATAACTTCATGATCAACGAGGGTGGGGGGTTAGTTGACCGGCCAGGTGTGGACGGGTTCGTTGGAGCGCTGGAGTTCCGCGTAGCGCTGGACCATGTGGTGCAGCGCGGCCTTCCGGTCCATGCCGTGCTGCCGCTCCGCCGCCCAGACCGCCTCGGTCTGCCAGACGGCGCCGTTGCGGCCGGTCCGGCAGCGCTGCTCGATGATGCCGAGCAACCGGTCCCGTTGGGCCGCCGCGACACCGAACCCGTCCAGGCCGGCCGCCGCGGTGGGCAGCAACTGCTCCAGCACCAGCTTGGTGACCGGCACGTCACCGAGCCCGGGCCAGTGCAGAACGGCGTCGAGGCCACGTCGGGCGGCGGCGTGGAAGTTCTCCTCGGCGGAGCTGAAGGTGAGTTGGCTCCAGATCGGACGGTCCGCCTCGGCCAGACCGCGCGCCAAACCGAAGTAGAAGGCCGCGTTGGCGAGCATGTCCACCACCGTCGGGCCGGCCGGCAGCACCCGGTTCTCGACCCGCAGGTGCGGGCGGTCGTTCATGATGTCGTAGACCGGGCGGTTCCACCGGTAGACAGTGCCGTTGTGCAGCCGCAACTCCCCGAGTTTCGGTACGCCGCCGGCGTGCAGCACCTCCACCGGGTCCTCGTCCTCGCAGATCGGCAGCAACGGCGGAAAGTACCGCACGTTCTCCTCGAACAAATCGAAGATCGAGGTGATCCATCGCTCGCCGAACCACACCCGCGGGCGTACCCCCTGGGCCTTGAGCTCGTCGGGACGAGTGTCGGTGGCCTGCTGGAACAGGGCGATCCGGGTTTCCGCCCAGAGTTGGCGGCCGTACAGGAAGGGGCTGTTCGCTCCGACCGCCACCTGCACACCGGCAATGGCCTGGGAGGCGTTCCAGTAGTCGGCGAAGCTGTCGGGTGCCACCTGGAGGTGGAACTGGAGGCTGGTGCAGGCGGCCTCGGGGGCGATCGAGTCGGTGTGCGTCCGCAGTTGCTCGACGCCACGGATGTCCAGTTCGATGTCCTCGCCGCGGGCGCCGACGATCTGGTCGTTGAGCACCCGGTAGCGCTCGTTGGTGGAGAGATTGTCCTCGACCAGGTGCCCCTCGGTGAGGGTGGGCAGGATGCCGACCAGGACGATCTTCGCGTCGGACCGGGCCGCGCGTTCGTCGGCCCGGGACAGGCTGCCGCGCAGGTCACGTTCGTAGTCGGCGAAGCCGGCGCCCTCGATGAGCCGGGGCTCGGCGTTGAGTTCGAGGTTGAACTGCCCCAGCTCTGTCTGGAAGAGCGGATCGGCGATGTCGGCGAGGATCTCCTCGTTGCGCATCGCCGGTTCGGCCGTCGAGTCGACCAGGTTGAGTTCGATCTCCAGGCCGGTCATCGGCCGGTCGGCGTCGAACCCGAAGTCGTCGAGCATGAGGGCGAAGACGTCGAGGCACCGCCGCACCTTCTGCCGGTATCGGACGCGATCATCCCGGGTGAAGGCGCCCTGTGAGACGTCCCTGCCCATGTGTCCTCCCGACAGCCGGCGCGGTCGGGATCCTGCCGTCCCGGAAAGCGCATTGTGAACCATCAACGGTAAGAGCGCCCACCTGACCGGGGCCAGAGGCCGACGGCGGTGATCCAACCTCGACCCGAGCGGACGGCTCTCGTGGCGCCATCTGTACCCCGTGGTCGGCCGACACGACCCGATGGCGGTGCGAACAACTCGTGACAATTACCACGACGCAGGGCCCGCGCCGACGTGCGGCGCGGGCCCTGCGTACCGGTGATCCGGGAGGGATCAGGCCTGACGGACGGCCTCACCCTCGATCTCGATCTTGATCTTGCGGCTGACCAGCACGCCCCCGGTCTCCAGGGCGACGTTCCAGGTCAGGCCGAACTCCTCGCGGTCGATCTCGGTGCTCGCGGAGAAGCCGAAGATGTCCTGGCCGAACGGGCTGCGGCCGACACCCTCGAACTCCACCTCCAGCTCGACCGGGCGGGTGACGTCCTTGATGGTCAGCTCGCCGGCGAGCACGAACTCGTTGCCGTTACGGGACTTGACCCCGGTGCTGCGGAACTCGAGGGTCGGGAACTTGTCGGAGTCCAGGAACTCGGGGCTGCGCAGGTGGGCGTCCCGGTCGGCCTGCGTGGTGTCGATGCTGGCGGCCTGGATGGTCGCGACGACCGACGACTGCAGCGGGTCCTCCGCGACGGTGATGGTGGCGGTCGCCTCGTTGAACTCACCGCGGACCTTGCTCACCATCATGTGCCGGGCAACGAAGCCGACCCGCTTGTGCGCCACGTCCAGCGCGTAGGTGCCGGCCGTCGGGATGGTGAGGCCGTCCCAGTCGCGGGTAACCGCATCGATGCTGCTGGTCATGCTGCTGTCCTCCAGGAGAATTGTTTAGTAGCCCAACGACTGCTTGAGCAACTATAACCGTAACAACATTCCCTGTGTCAAGTACTGCTAGGATGAACGCGTGACCAACGTCTTCGACGATCCCCGGATCACCGCCGTCGGCCTGCTCTTCGAGGCACACGCCGGGCTGTCCGCCCGGTTCAACGCCCAACTCGAGGAGCACGGCCTCTCCGCGGTCGAGTTCGAGGTCATCACCCGACTGGCCCGCTCGCCGGGCAACCAGCTACGCATGACCGACCTCGCCGCGCAGACCTCACTGTCGACCAGCGGGGTGACCCGCGTGGTGGACCGGATGGAACGTGACGGCCTCCTCACCCGTCGGGCCTGCCCGAACGACCGGCGCAGCTCGTACGCGGTCGTCACCGCCGCAGGGATGCAGCGCCTGAACGAGACGCTGCCCGGTCACCTGCAGATGATCGAGCAGTGGTTCACCGGCCAGCTCGACCCCGAGGCGTTGACCGCCCTCCTCGACGGGCTGCGGCGGGTCCGCGACGCCGCGCATCCGTGCGCCACCGCCGGCAGCGACGACACCACCTTCGCGCAGGAGACCGCTACCAATCAACCCTGAGAGCACCCCGGGCGGCGGGGTGCCCGCACCGGCAGAAAGACCGGCAGAACTGACCCCACCAAGCTGGATGATTCGGGCCAAGTCGACTTTCTGCCGTTGTGGCGGTGGCAGGCTTCCAGCACCGGGGATCAACCGGGGGGTGACGGCGCGGGCGATCAGCGAGGGGTAGCACCAAGGGGGCTCTTCGCCCGCGCCACTCTCCCGTCGCCCGGTGGTCGTCGACTGCGCTAGGAGCATCCGCCCAGGGCCGCTACGGGGCCGCCGGTCCGTCCCGGTCGGCGGTCAACGCGTAGAGCAGTCCCGACTCGTGGGGCAGCAGCGCGATACCGCTCTCCCGACACGCCTGGTCGAGCCGATCGAGGACTGCCGGGTCAGCGGTGCTCGCGGCCAGCCCCACCAGCGCCTCCACCACGTCCCGCCGATCCTGGCCCGCCTCGGCAGCGGCGGCGAACCACTCGGCAGCCAACTCCCGGTCACCCCTGTGCAACGCCAGATTGCCCTCGATCAGCGCGCAGAGACCCACATCCGGCCCGTCCCCGGACAGCGCCATGTCATCGGAGCGCTGGCGTGGCACGGCCCACCCAGCTGGTGCTCGCACCGATCCCGCCGCCGCAGCCTCGGCCATCCCCGCGCGTAACTCGGCGAGCACTCTGGTCGCCTCCACGGCACGCCCGTCCTGGGCCAGTGCCAGCCCGACAGTCCCGAGCGTTCGGCGTCGGCGCCCCTGGTCACCCAGCTCGGACAACGCCGCCATCGCCCGCCGACCACGGTCGACGGCGTCGGCGTACCAACCCTCCAGGCGGGCGATCTCGGCTCGGCTGGCCCAGACCAGCACCCGCAGCCGCTGCTCCCCGCTCTCGGCGGCGAGTCGGTCCGCCGCGGCGAGCCGGCGTCGGGCCGCAGCCAGGTCACCGGTCCGGATCTCGTGCCAGGCGAGGCTGTTCTGGGCCACCGCCAGGTCCCGGGCCCGCCCGTCACGGGCCGCCAGCCGCAGCACCACCTCGGCCTGCTCGCGCGCGTCGTCCTGTCGGCCGACGGCGATCAACAGTGTGCCGAGCACGTTCCGCGCCTCCAGCTCACCTGTGACATCGCCGGCCTGCCGGAAGGTCTCCAACGCCGCACGCGCCGTCGGCAGCTCCTCGGCACCCGCACCGTGTTCGGCCGCGAGGCGGGCGACCCCGAGGGCGGCCCAGGCCCGCAGGATCGGGTCGGCATCGGCGGTACGCGGGTCCGCCAGCAGGCGGTGCAACCACTGCCGCCCGATGACATCGCGCCCACGGAACCGCCACCAACGGGTCAGGCAGGCCGCCAGCCGCAGCGCCGTCAACGGGTCGTCGGTGGCCGCGTGGGCCAGCGACGAGCTGATGTCACTGGTCATCTCGTCCAGCCGGTGCACCGCGTCGGACGAACGCGGACCAACGAGGTCGACAGCGGTCCGCGCCACCAACCGTGCGATCACCTCCGCGTGTCGCCGCCGGATGCAGGTCAACTCGCCCTCGCCGGCCGCCTGCTCGACGGCGTACTCGCGGACCGCGTCGAGAAGCCGGAACCGGAACGAACCGGTGCCGCGTACGCTCAGCAGCCCCAGCTCGACGAACCGGTCCAGCCGGGGGACGGGATCGATCGCCACCGTCCCGTCCTGGTCGGCCTCGTCGGCGAGCATCTCCTCGGCCAACTCCACCGACCAGCGGTTGCCGAACACGGCGAGCTGCCGCAGCGCCGCCCGCTCGTCCGGTGCCAGCAGCCGGTAGCTGGTCGCCACCGCCTCGCGCAGGGTGACCGTTGTCGCCGCAGCAGGGGTGGTCGACCGTCGGGTGAGCACGTCCGGCGCGTCCCAACCGGGGTGGACCGTGGCGTCGGCGGGGGCGGCCAGGTCGAGCACCCGATCGCCGTACCGGTCCAGCAGTTCGGTGAGATCGAGGAGCCGCCCCCGGGCAGCCATCAGCTCGATGGCGAGCGGCAGCCCACCCAGGCGGCGAACCAGCGCGGCAAGCGCGGGCAACTCGTCGGGGGTGGGTGTCTCCCGGCGGACCTGGGCGAGCCGGGCGGTGAACAATGCCACCGCCGGCCACGTTTCGAGCGTGGCCAGTCCGGTGTGTGCGACGTCCGAGGGGGGCACGTCGAGCGGCGCGACCGGCCAGACCCGCTCGCCGGGTAGGCCAACCGGGTGCCGACCGGTGACCAGCACCCGCAGCGACGGCAGAGCCGCGGTCAGCCGGTGCACCGTCGCGGCGACCGGACCCGGGGCGCGTTCCACCGCGTCCATCACCAGCAGGACCGGTCGGCCGGCGAGCTGTGCCACGAGTTCCGTCGGCCGCGCCGCGCCGAGCACGGCCATCGAGGCGGCGAGTACGTCCGGACCGTCCGAGCCTTCGCCGATCAGCACCCCGGCCACTCCGGCCGGGTGGGCTGGGGCCACCACGTGCGCCACCGACGTCGCCAGGGCGGTCTTGCCGACGCCGGCCAGCCCGACCAGGCTCACCAGCCGGGGCCCACGCTCCACGGTCAGCATGGCGGTCAGCTCGGTGATGTCGCGGTCCCGCCCGATCAGCGCGACCGGAGGCGGGAGGCTGACCGGCCGGTCGGAGGACGGGACAGCGATCGCCGTCGAGGTGGTGTCCGGCCGGGTTGGTTCGGTGCCGGAGCCGCGGGCCGCAGCCAGGAACGCCGCCCGATCGGCGCCGGCCAACGCCAACGCCGCGGCGAGCAGGTCCACAGTGGTGCGCTGCGGCCGGACCGCCCGACCACGTTCCAGATCACGCACCGTCCGCACGCCCACCCCGGCCCGGGACGCCAGCTCGGCCTGGGTCAGGCCGGCGGCGCGTCGATGCTCGCGGAGCAGCTCCGGCAGTGGGGTACGGCCAGCCGGGCTCCGTGACCCATCGTGATCCGGAGTCATGGGCACGAAGAGTACGGATCGACTCCGACGGTTGGCAGTCGAACGTCGGGCTATTGACGCCCACCCGCCGAAATCCGACAGCCGTACGGCCAGCCCGTCCGGTACGGACGGCGGGTGGAACCGTTCAGAGGCCCAGGTCCCGAGCGATGATCATCCGCTGCACCTCGCTGGTGCCCTCGCCGATCTCCAGGATCTTGGAGTCCCGCCAGAAGCGGGCCACCGGGTACTCGTTCATGAAGCCGTACCCGCCGTGGATCTGGGTCGCTTCCCGGGCGTTGTCGACAGCGATCGTGCTGGCGTGCAGCTTGGCGATGGCCGCCTGCCGCTTGAACGGCTCGCCGGCCAGCATCCGGGCGGCGGCATCGTAGTAGGCCAGCCGGGCGGTGTGCGCCTTCAGCTCCATGTCCGCGATCTTGAACTGGATCGCCTGGTTGGCGCCGATCGGCTGACCGAAGGCGTGCCGTTCCTTCGCGTACTTGATCGACTCGTCGACACAGCCCTGGGCGAGGCCGACGGCCAACGCGGCGATGGCGATCCGACCCTCGTCGAGGATCCGCAGGAACTGCGCGAAACCCCGACCCCGCGCGCCGAGCAGGTTCGCCGCCGGTACGCGGCAGTCGTCGAAGGTCAGCTCGTGGGTGTCCGAGGCGGTCCATCCCACCTTGGAGTAGCCCGGCGCGACGGTGAACCCGGGCGTGCCGGTCGGCACGATGATCGTCGACAACTCCTTGGAGCCGTCCGGGTTCGTGCCGGTCACCGCCGTGACGGTCACCATGGCCGTGATGTCGGTGCCCGAGTTGGTGATGAACGCCTTCGACCCGTTGATCACCCACTCGTCGCCGTCCAACACCGCGCGGGTCTGGGTGCCGGCGGCGTCCGAGCCGGTGCCCGGCTCGGTGAGCCCGAAGCCGGCCAACGCCTCGCCGCTGAGCAGCTTGGGCAGCCAGGTCGCCTTCTGCTCCTCGGTGCCGAAGCGGTAGATCGGCATCGCGCCCAACGAGACCGCCGCCTCCAGCGTGATGGCCACGCTGGAGTCGACCCGCGCCAACTCCTCCAACGCCAGGCAGAGCGCGAAGTAGTCGCCGCCCATCCCACCGTGCTCCTCGGCGAAGGGCAGGCCGAACAGGCCCATCTTGCCCATCTGCCGGATCACCTCGTACGGAAAGGTGTGCTGCTCGTAGTGCTCGGCGATGACCGGGGCGACCACCTCGCGTGCGAAGTCCCGCACACTCTCCCGCAGCGCCGTTTGTTCGTCGGTGAGCCGGAAGTCCATCTCATCCTCCTGTGGGGACGGTCCGCCGGCGCTCGTGACGCCGGGACGGGTCGCTGTGCGGGCGGTCGAGGATCAGACCGGGGTCACGCCGTGCCGGCGTCGGGAGAAGTGCCGGTCCTTCGTACGCGCCGCCGCGAAGCGACGGACCAGCTCGGTACGCAGGTCGTGCGGCTCGACGATGGCGTCCACCACCAGCTCGCTGGCGAGCCGGACCACGTCGATGTCCTGCTCGTACTCGGCTCGCTTGGCGGCCACGAAGGCAGTCCGTTCGGCCTCGTCCTCGATGGCGGCGATCTTGTTGGCGTAGACGGCGTTCACGGCGGCCTCGGCCCCCATCACCGCGATCTTCGCGGTCGGCAGGGCGATCGTGGCATCCGGCTCGAACCCGGGGCCGGCCATCGCGTAGAGGCCCGCGCCGTACGCCTTGCGGACCACCACGCAGATCTTCGGGACCGTCGCCTCGGAGATCGCGGTGATCATCTTTGCGCCGTGCCGGATGATGCCCTGCTTCTCCACGGCGCTGCCGACCATGAAGCCGGGTACGTCGCTGAGGAACAGCAGCGGCACGTTGAACGCGTCGCAGAGCTGCACGAACCGGGTCGCCTTGTCGGCCGAGTCGACGAAGAGCACGCCGCCCTTGAACATCGAGTTGTTGCCGACCACGCCGACGACCTGCCCGTCGAGGCGGCCGAAGCCGACGGTCAGCTCCTTGGCCCAGAGGGCCTGGATCTCGAAGAACGAACCCTCGTCGAGCAGGCCCTTGGCGTACCGCCGCATGTCGAACGCCTGCCGCTCGCTGGCCGGCACCAGCGCGGCCAGGTCGACCTTCGCGGGCGCGGCGACGGCCGGCGCGGCCGGCGGCGTCTGGGTCCAGTTCGCCGGGAGGTACGACAGATAGGTCTTCACCACGTCGAGCGCGTCGGCCTCGGTCTTGCAGAGGAAGTGCCCCACGCCGGATTCGGCGGTGTGCACCTTCGCCCCGCCCATCGCCTCCAGTGTGGTCTTCTCGCCGGTGACCATCTCGACCATCCGGTCGGAGCCGAGATACATGCTCGCGTTGCCGTCGACCAGGGCCACGACGTCGCAGAACGCCGGAATGTACGCCCCACCGGCGGCGCTCGGGCCGAACAGCGCGCACACCTGCGGGATCGAACCCGAGGCGCGCACCTGGTTCCAGAAGATCTTGCCGGCGCCGCGGCGGCCGGGGAAGAGGTCGACCTGGTCGGTGATCCGCGCGCCGGCCGAGTCGACCAGGTAGACCATCGGCACGCCGGCGCCGTACGCCCGCTCGATGATCCGGATGATCTTTTCGACGGTGCGGGCGCCCCAGCTGCCGGCCTTGACGGTGGAGTCGTTGGCCATCAGGCAGACCTGTCGGCCGTCGATCGTGGCGGTGCCGGTGACCACCCCGTCGGCGGGTAACCCTTCGGCCATCGAGTTCGCGTAGAGGCCGTCCTCGACGAACGAACCCTCGTCGACCAGGAGCGCGACCCGCTCACGGGCGAAGAGCTTGCCCTTGGCCGCGTTGGCCGCGTGGTACTTGTCCGCGCCGCCGGACCGGGCCCGCTTGCGCAGCTGCTCCAGTGCCTCACCGTCGAGCGTCACGCCGACTCCCTCGCCATACTGACCTGAACGATCGTTAGGCTAGCGCATCGGCGTGGTTGTCGGCGACCTACGAGCGAACCAGACAGTTGGGCCGAGAGCAAGACATTGAAAAACGTAAATACATATCGCTAGGCTCCTGGCACCCCTCCTCCCAGATTGGAGTCAGCGATGACCTCACGACTCAATCGGCTCGCCGTCGCGGCGCTCGCGACGACACTCGCCACCCTCGGCGTCACGGTCGCCAACCCGTCGCCCGCGTCCGCCGCCATGACCATCTGCTACAACACCAGCCAGGCAGGCAGCTACGCCGGCACCGCCAACCAGGCCGCCTCGATCTGGAACAACGCCACAGTCAACCTGACGCTCTCCGCCAACTGCGGCTCCAACCTGCGGATCTACCAGATCACCGGCGGCGGCTCGTACGCCGTCCGGACCAGCCTCGGCAACGGCCGGGTCTACATCGACACCCAGCAGGCCGCGCAGTACAGCCCGCTTCGCATCATGACCCACGAGATCGGGCACATCCTCGGCCTGCCGGACAACTACAACGGCAACTGCTCGCTGCTGATGTCCGGTGGCAGCGCCGGCACCAGCTGCACCAACCCGTACCCGAGCAGCGCCGAGGCGAACCGGGTGAGCAACCTCTTCGCCGGTACCCGCATCGCCACCGAGCGCAGCGCCGACCGCGCCGAGGCGGACATCTTCCGCGACAGCTGGCCGAGCATGCTCACCCCGGTGGGCTGATCGACCTGGTACGTCGGAGGGGCCGGCCTCATGCCGGCCCCTCCCCGCGTCTCACTCAGCTCGGCATCGGGGTCAGTCGGGTCCGCGGACCAGCCCGCAGCACACCCGACGGCAACTTCTTGCCGAGCAGCTCCTCGGCCAGCTCCGCCGCCTCGATGAGGGCCGCCAGGTCGATGCCGGTGTCGATGCCCATGTCGTGCAGCATGTGCACGGCCTCCTCGGTCGCCAGGTTGCCGCTCGCCCCCGGCGCGTACGGGCAGCCGCCCAGGCCACCGACGCTGGCGTCGAACTCGGTCACCCCCAGCTCCAACGCGGTCAACAGGTTGGCCAGCGCCGTCCCCCGGGTGTTGTGGAAGTGCAGCAGCACCGGCACGTTCGCGTTCCGGTCGCGTACCGCGGTCAGCAGCTCACGGACCCGGCGTGGCGTGCCCATGCCGGTGGTGTCGCCGAACGCGACCCGGTCCGCGCCGTCCCGGACCACCCGGTCGACGATGCCGGCCACCCGCGCCGGGTCGACGTCTCCCTCGTACGGGCAGCCGAAGCTGGTCGCCACGATCACCTCCACCCGCGCGGACGCGCCGTGCAGCAGGTCGATCAGTTCGGCGATGTCGTCCAGCGACTCGTCGGTCGACCGGTTGACGTTGCGGCGGTTGTGCGTGTCGCTGGCGGAGACCACCACCTCGATCTCGGTGAACCCGGCGGCGAGGGCCCGCTGGGCGCCCCGGGTGTTCGGCACCAGCGCCGAGTACCGCACCCCGTCGGCCTTGGCCGCCCGCTGCCACACCTCGTCGGCGTCGGCCATCTGCGGGATCGCCTTCGGATGCACGAACGACACCGCCTCGATCCGGCGCACACCGGTGCCGGAGAGGGCGTCGAGCAGACGGACCTTGGCGTCGGTCGGGATCGGGTCCTCGTTCTGCAACCCGTCCCGTGGCCCGACCTCGCGGATCGAGACAAAATCTGGCAACTGGCTCATCGGTCACCTCGCTGTGACGTCGGATCGGGACGGCATGTCGGCCGCTTTGCTCTGCTGCCCTATGTGCGACGGCTACTTTCCGTCATCGGAAAGCCGCTGTCGCATATAGGTAAGCAGAGCAAAGGGCCCACCAACCAGTCTCGCCCGGCCGCCGGACCGCACCGCCAGCCGCACCGCCGGGCCGCACCGCCGGGCGACGGGCGACGGGCGACGGGCCGCCCGGCGGCCTGACGGTTTAGCGCATCCGGGAGACGATGCCCGTGTCGTAGGCGCCGGAGCGGAACTCCTCGTTGTCCAGCAGCTCGGCGAAGAAGGGCAGGTTGTTCTTCGGGCCGACGACCTGGAACCCGGCGACCGCTTCCTTCGCGCGTTCGAGCACCTCGTCGCGGGTCGCCCCGGTGATGATCAACTTGGCCAGCAGGCTGTCGTAGAACTGGGTGACGGTGTTGCCCTCGGTGTAGCCGGAGTCCACCCGGACACCGTCCCCCGCCGGCTCCACCCAGGTCCTGATCACGCCGGGGCCGGGAAAGAAGCGCTTCGGGTCCTCCGCGTTGATCCGCATCTCGATCGCGTGCCCGGCCGGCGTCAGGGCGTCCGGGTCGAACGTCGGCGCCAGCCCGGAGGCCACCCGCAACTGCTCCTCGACCAGGTCGATCCCGTAGACGTACTCAGTCACCGGGTGTTCCACCTGGAGCCGGGTGTTCATCTCCAGGAAGAAAAACTCCCCGGAGGCCGGGTCGAGCAGACACTCCACCGTGCCGGCGTTGCGGTAACTGACCGCCTCACCCGCGCGCACCGCCGCCGCCAGGAGGCGCGACCGCAGCTCCGGCGAGACCGCCGGGGAGGGCGACTCCTCGACCAGCTTCTGGTTGCGCCGCTGCACCGAGCACTCCCGCTCGCCGAGCGCCACCACCCGACCGTCGGCCAGGCCGAGGATCTGCACCTCGACGTGGCGCACCCGGGGGAAGTACCGCTCGATCAACACCGACCCGTCGCCGAACATCCGCTCGGCGAACACGCGCACCTTGTCGTACTCGGTGCGCAGCGCGGCCTCGTCGACGGCGACGCCCATGCCCATGCCGCCGCCACCGGCCGCGGCCTTGACCATCACCGGGTAGCCGATCTCGGCGGCGGCCGTCACCGCCGCGTCCAGGTCGGCTGCCGGGTCGGTGGTGCCCGGCGCGACCGGAACACCGGCCGCCGCCATCAGGTTCCGGGCATTGATCTTGTCGCCCATCGCGGTGATCGCATCCGCGTCGGGGCCGACCCAGATCAGGCCGCCGGCCTCGACGGTACGGGCGAACTCGGCGTTCTCCGACAGGAATCCGTAGCCGGGGTGGATGGCCTGCGCACCTGTCGCCTTCGCGGCGGCGAGGATCGCCTCGGTGTTGCGGTAGCTCAGCGCCGGGTTCGCCGGGCCGATGAGGACCGCCTCGTCCGCCTCCGCCACGAACGGCAGGTCGGCGTCGGCCTCCGAGTGAACCGCGATGGCGCGGATGCCGAGCCGCTTGGCGGTCCGGATGATCCGGCGGGCGATCTCACCCCGATTGGCTACCAGCAGTGACTCGATCATGTTTCCTCCCGGCGTCCGGATGGTGGGACGGTGGTTAGGGAATCATGACCGACGAACCTCTGACGAGTCGGGCTCAGGCGAGCAACGCGGCAAGTGTCGCGCCGCGCAGCAGCTCGGCCCGGCGACGCCGGTCCACCTCACCGCCCAGGAACGGAGTCGAGTTCATCAACCCGAACGCGGCGTGCGCAAGCACCCGCGCCTCACCGTCGGGCATGCCCGGGTGCAGGGCGGTGAGCACTGTCACCCACTCCTCGACGTAGAGCCGTTGCAGGCGACGGATCCGTCGTCTCGGCTCCTCCGGCAGGCGGTCCAACTCGTGCAGGTGCAACGCGATCACGGCCGGGTTGGCCAGCGCGAACTCGACGTGGAAGTCGATCAGCGACTCCAGGACGCCGCGCGGGTCGTCCGGATGCCCGGCGGCGCGTTCCCGCCCGCCGGCCAGCAACCCTTCACTGACCGGGATCAGCGCGGCGGCCAGCATGGCCTCCTTGCCGGCGAAGTGGTGGTAGAGCGCCGGACCGGTGACCCCCGCCGCCGCGCCGATGTCGTCCATCGACACACCGTGATAGCCCCGCGCGGCGAACAGACCGACCGCGATCTCCAGGATCTCGTCCTTGCGGGACCTGCGCCGGCCCGCGCCCGCCGCACCCCGTGCCTGCTGCTCCACCGTCACCGGGCAAGCCTAGACCGCGATCTGGCCCCGGTGGGCCGCTGGTTGGCGAGCGGTTGAGCACACCTCGGCGCGGACCGCCGCGCTCAGTCGTCGTCCGGGTCGAGGTCGTGCTCCGTTCGCAGCGCGGCGGCCTCGGCGGGCCGGTCCAGCAGATCCAGGGCACGGGCCAGCAGCCAGGCCGTCTGGCGGACCGGTCGCGAGTCGGCCGGCAGCCCACCGAGAACCCGTCGCAGGAGCGGCTCCGCCTCCGCCGGACGGTCCAGTCGAAGCAGCAGCTCACCGACGAGGATCTCCACTTGGGCGGCCTCACCGAAAGCCTCGATCGACCGTAGCCGGTCGGGCACCCCGTCCAGCCGCGCCAACGCCTCGTCCGGCCGGTTCCCGGTCGTCAGCACCCGTGCCCCGACCTCGGCGACCATCGCCAGTTCGTACGTCACCGGTGGCTCCGACTGCCCGGCCAGCGTCACCGCCAGCGCGTCCGCCTGCTCGACGGCGCGAGTCGCCGCCGGCCGGTCGTCCGCCCAGAACCAGGCGTACGCCTCTCGCCGGCGCGCCCGCAACTCGTCCAGCGGCAGGTCGCCGAGCCGGTACGCGTCGGCGGCTGCGGCGAACCGCTCCGCGCCGGCCGCGTCCCGGTCCGCGTCGTAGAGGATGTCCCCGGCCTCCTCCAGCACCTGCGCCCGGTACGGGAGGTTGTCCGGACCATCCAGGTTGTCGGCCAACTGCTCCAGCAGGGTCAGCGCCGGTTTGATCTCGCCGAGCCCGGCGTACACGCCGGCCAGCAGGTGCCGGCACCGGTCCGCCTCGGCCTGGGCGCCGAGCCGGTCGAGACCGAGGACCGCCTCCTCGGCGACCTCGGCCGCCTCGCCGAGCCGACCCACCATCCGGTACGCGTTCGCCAACTCCCACCGCAGGAACGCGTCCCCCTCGGCGCCCCGCTCCACGCAGAGCGTCACCGCCTCGACGAAGTCGTCCACCGCGTCGGCGGCCCGGCCGGCCGCGAGCAACGCGCGGGCACGGGCAACGCGAGCGGGCAACTCCGCTTCCGTCGGCGCCGACGCCAGCGCCTCGTCGCAGGCGGCCACCGCTTCGGCCGGGTCGTCCACCGTCCGGGCGTACGCCAGGGAGGCCGCCGTGACCAGCTCGTCGACTCCCACGTCCCGGCCGATGCGGCGGGCCTCGGCAGCGGCGGTTCGCGCGTCGTCGAGACGATCCGACTGCTCCAACACGTGCGCGCGGTGCAGCGCGACCCGGGCCGCCAGGTACGGGTCACCACCCGCATCGGCGGGCACCCGGTCCAGCGCCGCGAGCGCCTCGGCCCAGCGTTCCTGCTGGAGCAGCGCCAACGCCACCCGGTGGTGGGCGGAGGCCCGCTGCCGGGCGTCGCCGTCCCGGTCGAGCACCTCCGCTGCCTTCCGGACCAAGGCCAACCCCTCGTCGGCGTCGTCGGACCGGGACAACAGCACGCCGAGCCGCCCCGCGACCACCTGGGCGGACAGCTCGTCGCCCTCCGTCAGGTAGAGGTCCAGAGCCGCTCGGTTCGACTCGATGGCGCCCGGCAGGTCGTCCTCGTCGCCGCGCTCGGCCGCCCGCAACGCCATCCGCTGCGCGACAGTACGCGGCGGCAGGTCGGCTGCGCCGAACCGCTCGTCGTAGGCGGCCAACGCCGCCCGGAACGTGACCGGGTCGTGCCGACCCCAGCTCTGCTCGGCGAGGTCCAGGAGCTCGTCCGGCCCGGCGTCGGCGGGCACTGTCGGTGCGGGTGCTTCGGGCTTGCCGGCGCGCGTCGCGTCGCCGGCCGCCACCGGGCGCCCCTCGCGGAGGGACGTGGTCGGCTCGTCCCCGCCCGTGAGTGGCCGGCGACGGCGGACGCTCGCGGACAGCGGCAGGTGCTCACCGCTCGGTCGCACAGCGAGCCGGCGGGCGATCCACTCCGACTGATGGGTGCTGCCGTTGCGGGCGTCGAAACGCTCCGCCAACTCGGTAGCGGTTCGCGTCAGCTCGTCGGCGAGCACCGACGCGGACACCTCGCCGGCCGGTCGGCCCTCGGCAGCGCGGCGGTACAGGGTCGCCTCACCACGCTCACCGGCCTGGCGCAGCGCTGCGGCGGCCGTCGCAGCGAAATGCATCGCGGCGGCCGGCGACGGTGCCCGGTCCAGCCAGTCCACGTGCCGTTCGACCAACTCGACCGCCCGCGCCTCGTTCCCGGTCAACGTGCAGAACTCGACGTGGTCGCCGATGTCCCACAGGTCGGCGAGGTTGCCGCGCAACCGGCGGTACGCCTCCCGGTGCGCGTCCCGCGCCGACTCGGCCCGCCCGGTCCGCAGGTACGGCAGGAGCAGCGCGGTGAGGATCGCCTGCGGTTGCTCGTTGCAGGTGAGCCGGCCAGCGAGCACCGGCTCGGACAGCGCCACCGCCTCCGCGTCCCGCCCGGTGTCGGCGAGGTAGTTCACCTGGCTCGTCGGGTCACAGCCGGCGCAGTCGGAGAGGTCGTCGCGCGGAGTGGTCTGCCAGAGCCGGTACCAGTGCGCGGCAGCCTCGGCGTCGCCCACGTGGTTGGCGACCCGGAACCGGTGCTTGTGGACGGTCTGCAAGCTGTGCCCGCCGGTCCGGTAGCGGCGTTCCATGTCGTCCAGCACCGCGTACGTGCGGTCGAGGGGCACCTCCGGGAAGTTCAGCAACCCGGTGACCATGTACTTGAAGTGCCACAGCAGGTTGTGCGCGTGACGCTGGTGATAGGGCTGCGGGTCACTGTCGAACTCGGACAGACACCAGGAGAACGTCACGAAGGACTTCGCCGGTTCGCCGCCGTAGATGTAACCGGTGGTGGCCTGCATCCGGGTGACGAAGGCCAGGTGCCGGTCGTCGGCGGCGTCCACCCGGCGCAGCAACTGCTCGAGCGCGGCGATCTGCCCAGCCCCGTACGGCATGTCGGAGATGCCGCGCAGCACCCGCCACAGATCCTCGTCGCTCATGCTCGCTCCTGTCCCGGTACGGCCCGGCCGAGCAGGCCGAGGAAGGAATCGTTCAGCAGCGCCGCGTCGGCAGCGCGGATCGGATGGTGGCCGAGTAGCAGCGCTTGGCCGTACAGCGCCTCGACGGCGAGCCCCACCAACTCCGGGTCGGCCAGCGCGGTGACCCGGCGGACCAACGGGTTGCGGTGGTTGAGCACCAACTGCGGGCGGTCCGGCGGCGCGGTGGCGGCGAGGGCGTCGAGGACCCCGCCCCACAGTTCGTCGGCCCGGTCGCGGCTAGCCGCCAGCTGGTCGTTGAACGCCGCCGACCTGCTGACCAGGTACAGCGCGGGCAGCGACACCGGCTCGTACGCCCGGATCACCACCTCGCAGCCGGACCGTTCGACGGCCCGCTGCGCGGAGGCGAGGAACGGCCGCAGCGCCAGCTCCGCCTGCGGGTCGAGCGCGTTGAACCGGGTGGTCAGGTCGCTCGGTTCCAGCCGTTCGATCAGCACCGAGCGGTCCACCGCCGGCAGCCGCTCGATCAGCTCGGTGTCGTACGTGTAGCCGCCGTTGACCACCGCCAGGTCCTGCGCGGCGGCCACCGCGGCGAGCTGCCGGAACTCGTCCAGGCTCGCCGCGTAGCGGAGCACGCCGTAGCGCTCCCGGAACTCGGCGAGGGTGAGCGTGCCGACGTTGGTGTCCATCGGCCACCACCTGTCGACCAGCTGGAGCATCTCGTCGTCGTGCAGCGCCAGTGCCTTCACGCCCAGGTGGTGCACCTGGAGGAACTCGGCCAGCCGGTGCGGGTCGTGCCGGGCCAGCCGGACCAGCCAGCCGCGTACCTGATCGCCGAGCGCCTCCCGGGTCGTGGTCAGCAGGGTGTCCTCGTAGAGGGCCTCCCGGCTGGCGGTGGGGCGCAGCTCGGTGGCGTCCACCACGCAGTGCGCGAAGAAGGCCCAGTCCGGCAGCAACCCGTCGGCGTGCTCGGTGAGCAGCATCCGCTTGAGGTAGACCCGGTGCCCAGCACGGGCCGCCGGGTTCACCGGGGTGGGCAGGATGAAGGCGACACCGGTGAGCCCGGCCTCCGGCACGCTCAGGGGCAGCACGTCGAACGGGTCGATGCCGAGCGTCTCCCGGGCGTACGCGACAAGCGCCGCCCGGTCGACCGGCGCGCCGGGGACGGTCGGCCAGGGCGGTACGCCGGTGGTGGTGACCACGTCGCCGACCCGGACGGTGACCGGCAGCAGTGACCCGAAGAGCCGGGCCAGGTCGGTGACGGTAGGGGTGGCGAACCACTGGTCGGCATCGCGGCGGGGCACCAGCGTGACGGTGGTACCCGGTTCGGCGCGGGAGGCTTCCGGTGGCGCCAGGCTCACCGCGTACCGGCCGTCGGCGTACCCGGTCCAGCGCACCGTGGGGTGGTCGCCGTTGCGGGTGAACACCTGGATCTCGTCGGCGACAAGAAAGCAGGAGAGCAGGCCGATGCCGAACTGGCCGAGGAACTCGTGCCGGGAGAAGCCGAGTTCGTCCCTCTTGGAGCTGCGGCCGATGGTGGCCAGCAACTCGTGCACCTGCGCCTCCGTCAGTCCGATGCCGGTGTCGTGCACCCGCAGCGTGCCGTCGCCGGTCATCTCCGGTGTCTCGATGCGGACCAGCGCCGGCGCGTCCGGCTCGGTCGAGCGCCGCGCGGTGATCGCGTCCACCGCGTTCTGCAGCAGCTCGCGCACGTAGACCCGCGGACTGCCGTAGAGATGGTGGCTGAGCAGATCGACCACGCCACGGAGGTCGACCTGGAAGGTGTGGTCCACGTGCGTTTCTCCCCCGGTCCCGAAATGCCGGCGCCCACCGTACCGATGATCACCGACACGCGCGTCCCCCTTTCGCCCGGCGGCTTGACCCTCGACCAGGTCGAACCAGCACGGTCGCCGGATGACCTCCACAGCTCTGGGCCGGGACTTCCGGTTGCTCTGGTCCGCCGCCGTCTCGTCGCGGTTCGGGGACGCGCTGCGTACCCCCGCACTGGCCCTGCTGGCCGCGACCGTGACCCGCGATCCGCGGATCATCGCGGCGGTCACCGTGGCGGGTCAGTTGCCACCGTTGCTCTTCGGCCTGCTCGGTGGCGTGTACGCGGACCGCTGGGACCGTCGTCGGACGATGGCAGTGGTCGACGGGGTACGCGCCGCCGTGGTGGCGGCACTAGCGGTGGCGGTCGCCCTCCATCGGGCCAGCGTCTTGGTGCTGCTGGTGGCGGCGTTCCTCCTCGCCGCGCTGGGCACTCTGTTCGACTCCGCCTCGTTCGCCCTGCTTCCCGCGCTGGTGCCACCGGATGCGTTGCCCCGGGCGAACGGTCGACTTCAGGCGGGTTCCGCGGTTGCCGGGGGTTTCCTCGGGGCGCCGGCCGCCGGTGTCCTCTTCGCCGTCGCACCGGCCCTTCCGTTCGCCCTCGACGCCGTCACCTTCGCCGTGGCCGCGCTGTTCGTGCTGGCCCTGACCCCAGCGCCCGTCGAGGGCACGCAGCCACGGTCCGGGGTACGGCGCGGATCGGTGTGGGGTGAGATCGTCGAAGGGCTGCGCTGGCTGTACGCGCACCGGACACTGTGGCGGGTCACGGTGCTCACCTCCGCGAGCAATCTGGCGATCAGCGGGATCATGGCGGTGCTGGTGCTCTACGCGCTGGACGTGTTGCGGGTGCCGCCGGCCGGGTACGGGCTGTTCGCCGCCGCCGCCATCGTCGGTGGCGTGGTCGGGGCGCTCGGGTCTGGTCGGCTGGCCGCCCGACTCGGCACGGTCCCGGCGCTGGGCGTGGTGCTCGCCGCGGAGACCGTGGCGTTGAGTGGGTTCGCGCTGGCCCGGCATCCGGTGCCGGGCGGCTTCGCGTTGGCCGTGTTCGCCGCCGGCACCGTGGTGTGGAACAGCCTGTGGGCGTCGTACGGGCAGCGGAACGTGCCGGCCGGGCTGCTCGGCCGGGTCGGGGCGGCCCAGCGGATGGTCGGTCTGCTCACCGCCCCGGTCGGCGCGGCGCTTGCCGGGCTGGCCGCCGCCGCATTCGGGACGGTGCCGGTGATGGGCGCGGCCGCGGGCGTGTTCGCGCTGGTCACCGTCGCAGCGTGGCGGGCACTGCGGCCGGTGTCGCCGGCTTAGCTCGACGGCCGATGTCGCCGGCTTAGCTCGACGGCCGGTCTCACCGGCTCAGCTCGGCCTCTGTCTCCCGGTGGGACAGCCCGGACAGACGCAGCGCGATCCGTCGACGGACCGGCGGCACCGCACCGATCAACCGGAGCAGCACGTCCCGGGCCGGCCGGCGGGCCGGGGAGACGGTGGCCAGCCGGGTCAGCCCGGCGGCGAAGCTCATCACGTCCTCGGCCATCGGCCGCTGCCGGGTGTTGTAGTCGTCGAGCAGCGTGTCCGGGCCACCGTCGAACACGTCCGCCAGCGCGGTGCCGAGGGCGACCGCGTCGCAGATCCCGAGGTTCATGCCCTGCCCACCGGCCGGGCTGTGCACGTGCCCGGCGTCTCCGGCCAGCAGCACCGACCCGGCTCGGAAGGTGTCGGCGATCCGGTGGTGGACCCGGAACCGGGAGCCCCAGAGCACCTCGGTCACCCGGTCGGGTCTCCGTGCCGGGCCGCGTTCGTCGAGCAGCGCCTGGAGGTACGCCCGGTCCGGTGCGGGCGGGGCGTCCGCCACGGCGGCGACCAGTCGGACCACCCCGTCCGGCAGCGGCGCCCAGATCAACGGGCCGGGTCGGGCGAGGAAGAGTGCCGCCTCGTCGCGCGGCAGAACGCTTCGCACCCGTACGTCGGCGAGTACGAAGGACTCCTCGTCGTTCGGGCCGGTGAAGCCGATGCCGGCCAACTGCCGCACGGTGCTGTGCAGGCCGTCCGCGCCGACGACGAACCGGGCGCGCAACGGCTCCCCGTCGACCTGCGCGAGCACCCCGTCGCCGGTGTCGGTGAGCCCGGTCAGTCGGCACTGTCGTCGCACCTGGACGCCGAGGTCGGCGAGCTGCCCGGCGAGCACCGCCTCGGTCACCGCCTGGGAGACCAGCAGCGCGTAGGGGTAGCGGGACGGCAGCTCGTGGAACGGCACCGTCAGCAGCACCCGGTCCCGGTCGCGCACTGTGAAACGCGGCGTCCGCACCGCCTGGGCGATCAACGGCGCCGCCGCGCCGATCCGGTCCAGCACCTCCAGGGTGTACGCGTGCACGACCGCCGCGCGGGACGTCGTGGGCGGCTCGGCCAGCTTGTCCAGCAGTGTCACGCCGACTCCGCGTCGAGCCAGCGTCAGGGCGGTGGCGAGACCGGTAGGGCCCGCGCCCACCACCAGAACGTCGGTGCTCATGGCCACCTCCAGATGATCATTGCCAACACATGTTGGCAAACACTTGTTGGCGACATTAGAACCCTGCTGATTGCGTGTCAACAGTTGTTGGCATACGGTCGTTGACATGACAGTGCCCGCTCCGCAGACCCAACCCCGCCGCTCGGACGCCACCCGGGCGGCGATCCTGCGAGCAGCCCGCGAACGATTCGCCGCAGACGGGTACGAGCGCGCCACGATCAGGGCCATCGCCGCCGACGCCCAGATCGACCCGTCGATGGTCATGCGCTACTACGGCAGCAAGGAGGGTCTCTTCGCGGCGGCGGCCGAGTTCGACCTACGCCTGCCCGACCTGACCCCCGTCCCGCCCGAGCAACTCGGCGAGACGCTCGTCCGGCACTTCCTCAGCCGGTGGGACGGCGACGAGACCCTCGTGGCGCTGCTGCGGGCCGCCAGCACCAACCCCGGCGCCGCCGAACGGATGCGCGACATCTTCGCCAACCAACTCACCACGGCGGTGGCCGCCTTCGGCACCGACCCGACGACAACAGCCCGCCGTGCGGGTCTGGTGGCCAGTCAGGTCCTCGGCCTCGCCTTCACCAGGTACGTCGTCCGCCTGCCGCCCATGGTGGACACGACACCGGAGGACCTGGTCTCCTGGATCGCGCCGACCCTCCAGCGCTACCTGACCGGAACACCGGGAAGCTGACCCAACCTTTTACCTCCTCCCGTGCGTCTGGCAGGTGACGCGCATCGGGACGGCCGGGAGGAGGGCGGATGGCACCGAAGGGTGACGACGGGCGCGACGGCTACCTCGCCTTCGTGGAGAGCCACCAACACCGACTGCTCCGCGCGGCGTACCTGATCTGCGGCAACCAACACCAGGCCGAGGACCTGCTCCAGGACGCGCTCCTGAAGCTCGCGCTGCGATGGGGCTCGGTCCGCAACGCCGACCCCTCCGCGTACGTGCGGGCCATCCTCTACCGCGACTCGGTGTCGTGGTGGCGTCGCCGACGGCGGGAGTGGCTCAGCGCCGCGCCGCCGGATCAGGTTGCCCACGACCGGGACGGCGCCTTACGGCTGACGCTGCACGACGCGCTGGGCCTGCTGCCACCACGGCAACGGGCCGTGCTGGTGCTGCGCTACTACGAGGATCTGACCGAGGTCGCCACTGCCGAGGCGCTCGGGGTGACCGTCGGCACCGTCAAGAGCCAGTGTCACGCGGCGCTACGTCGACTCCGCGAGGTCGCACCGGACCTCGCCCGGGACACCCGACCGAGCCAGGGCTCGGCCGGCCTGGCCAGCGGTCTGGAGGTGAACCCGTGAACGAGCAGGACCTACGCCGACTGATGACCGTCAGCGTCGAGGACGTGCTGCCCAGCCAACCGGCCACCGCCGGATGGGAGCGGGCCCGCCGCACCCGGCGTACCCGAAGGGCCGTCGCGGCGGCGGCGTTGGCCGTGGCACTCGTCGGCGGTGGAACGGTGGCCGCACTGCGCTCGTCCGCCGATCCTCCGCCGGACATTCCGGTGGCCCCGACCGTCGAACCCACCCACTCCGGCCCGGTCCAGCGACCTCCCGACAATCTGACCTATCTGCCGGACCCGTTGAACCGGCTCGGCGCCCCGGCGACCGTGCCGCTCTCCGAGCGACCGGTCCAGCGGGCGCGGGCGCTGTTCCAACCGGTCGACGAGGAGAACCGCGCGGACGGTCCGGTCCGGGTTCTCGGCGACGACGGCGTGGTGCGCAGTCTGGACGTGGTGACGCTGGCGCCCACCCGGGACGCGAGCGGCAACGAGGCGGTCGCCGTGAAGCCGGGAGTGCTGTCGCCGGACGGCCGGTCGGCCGCGTTCGCCCAGAACGACGAGCTGATCATGGTCGACCTCACCACGGCGGCCGTCCGCCGAATACCGCTCGAGGGATACCTGGAGTTGGTCGTGTGGGCGCACGATCGGGTGCTGGTCGGAGGCGAGGACCGGACGTATGCGGTGGACCGGGTCACCGGGGTCGCCACCACGATCGACGTGTCGACCTGGGTCGTGGCCGCACCCGACCCGGAGGCCGGCCGCGACGCCCCGCTGATCGAGATGATCGGCGAACGGGACGCCCTGAAGCTGCGCAGCAGGACAGCCCGCGAGGCGGAAATCCGTTCCGAGCAACCCGTCACCCGCGGTGCGCTGCCCTCGCCGTACGCGATCAACGAGTTCTACGGCCGGGGCTGGCTGCACGGCGAGCGGCTGGCCAGCGCGGCGTGGATCACCAGCAGTGAGATCGACGGCGCCGAGGGGGCGGCCGTGCTGGACGCACGGACCGGCGCCGTGTCCCATCTGCTCGACCTGGGCCGGGATCGGGCCAAGGGCTGCTGCGAGGTGCTGGGCTGGGACAACAAGGGCTCAGTGCTCCTCCGGCTGGAGCCGGCTGCCCTGGCCCGTTGGAACCCGGAGACCGGCGAGATCACCGGCATCGTCCGCGACCTGCGCGGGGCGATAGCACTCGCCAGCTGACGGCCGTCCCCACGCGACCGGGGCAATCGCGTGGGGACGGCCGTACGGCTCATGCGGCGAAGCCGCCGAACCCGCTCAGGAGGCGAGGCCGCCGGGCTGGTCGCCCTTGACCACAGGTGCCCGGACCAGGTTGCCCCACTCGGTCCACGACCCGTCGTAGTTGCGCACCTGCGGGTAACCCAGCAGGTGCCGCAGCACGAACCAGGTGTGGCTGGACCGCTCACCGATCCGGCAGTACGCGATCACGTCGTCGGCCGGGCTGAGCCCGAGCTGGTCGGCGTAGATCGCGCGCAGCTCGTCGGCGGACTTGAAGGTGCCGTCGTCGTTGGCGGCGGACTTCCACGGCTTGCTCACCGCACCGGGAATGTGCCCGCCACGCAGCGCGCCCTCCTGCGGGTAGTCCGGCATGTGCAGCGTCTCGCCCGTGTACTCACCCGGCGAACGGACGTCGACCAGCGGCCGGCCGGCGGCGATGTGCGCCATGACCTGCTCGCGGTACGCCCGCAGCGGCGCGTCGTCGCGCAGCGGCACCGGGTAGTCGGCGCGCGGTCGATTCGTCTTGTCGCGGGTCACCTCGCGGCCCTCGGCGATCCACTTCTGCCGACCGCCGTCGAGCAGTCGCACGTCGGCGTGGCCGAAGAGCGAGAACACCCAGAGGGCGTACGCGGCCCACCAGTTGAAGTTGTCGCCGTAGAACACGACGGTGTCGCCCCGGCCGATGCCCTTCGCGGCACACAGCTCGGCGAAGCTCTCGGCGTCCAGGTAGTCCCGGGTCACCTGGTCGTTCAGCTCCAGGTGCCAGTCGACCTTCACGGCACCGGGAATGTGACCGGATTCGTAGAGCAGCACGTCCTCGTCGGACTCGACGACGACGAGGCCCTCGTCGCCCAGGTGCTCGGCCAGCCACTCGGTGGTGACCAGCCGCTGCGGGTCCGCGTACGACTGGAGGCGGGGATCGGGATCGCTCGGCACAGACATGATCCCCAAACTACGCCGCGACACGGCCGCACGGCCCGCCATCGAGCATCGGGGACGACACATGTGGCGCGGGGAACGTTCGCGGTGCCGTTCAGGCGCGGCGGTGGACGATCCGACCGGCGACCACGGTCACCAGACAGACACCGTCGACACGGTGGACCGCGAGGTCGGCGCGCCCGCCCGGAAGCAGCGCCGCCGACACCGCGACTGGCAGCACCAGCAGGTCGCTCCTGTCGACGGCGGCCCGCAGCAGCGGGTCGGTCAGGTGCTCGGCCACCACCGCCGTCACCCCGTTGCGCAGCAGCGCGTGCACCCGCTCGCGTGGGGTGGGCGCCGGCGGCAACGGGCCGTCGTGCAACAGACCCGGACCCAGGGTGCCGGGCCAACGGCGGACCCGAACGCCCGGGTGCGCCGCAGTCAACTCGGCCAGCGGCCCGACGGCCTCGATCCGGTCGCCGCCCACGAGTACGGCGTGCTCCGGCACCGCCTCGCCGACCCGGTCGCGCCGCAGCAGCGGCGCGGTGTGCAGGGTGAGCACGCTCAGTCGACGATGGGCCCGAGCAGCGGGCGCTTGGCCGTCACCGTGTCGCCGGACGACCGGCCGGTGAGCCGCCGCCGCACCCACGGCGCGAGGTGCTGACCGGCCCACCGCAGGTCGGCGGCGCGGGCGGCAAGCCACGGCGACGGGGCCGGGTGCGGCGGGACCATCAGCCACTCCTCGTCGCAACCCACCCCGAGCGCGTTCAACACCTGCCCCGCGACCCGCCGGTGCCCGGCCGCGGAGAGGTGCAGCCGGTCGGTGCTCCAGAGCATCGGGTTGAGGAAGGTGTCGTCGGCGTACAGATCGACCATGATCGCGCCGTGCCGCTCGGCGGTCTCGCCGACCGCCTGGTTGAGCAACTGCACCCGGGGAGCGACGAGCCGCTGGCCGGGCAGCCGGGCCATCACGTCGGCGAACCGGAACAACAGCACGTCCGCACCACCCGAACGCAGTTGCCGGACCACCTCGTCGAAGCGGGCCACCAGCGTGTCCGGGTCGAAGGTGCGGCGCAGAACGTCGTTGCCGCCGGCCGCGAAGCTGATCAGGTCGGGCTTCATCGCCACCGCCGCCGGCACCTGCTCGGCGACCACGCCGGGGAAGAGCCGGCCCCGGATGGCCAGGTTCGCGTACCGGAAGTCGGGGCCCGCCTCGGCGGCGAGCCGGGTCGCCACCAGGTCCGCCCAACCCCGGAAGGTGCCGTCCGGGTACGCGTCGTCCATACCCTCGGTGAAGCTGTCCCCGACCGCGACAAAACTGCGCCAGCGCACCCGCGCCCCCTTACGCCATTCGTTGCCTGCGGCAAGAAGTCTGTCACCGGAGGCACCGCCGGCACCGCCCCGAACGGCCGACGTGGCGGAGGTCATGGGCCAGCCGCGCGACACCCCCGGTCCGGCGGTCGGATCGACAGGAGGGACCGGCCGCCCCCGTGAGCGGCCGATCCCTCGTCGTAACCGGTGGAAGTCCACCGGTTGGGTCAACCCAGCAGTCCGCCCCACGGCTGGCCGACCGGAACCGCCGCGCTTGTCTGCACCCGGCCGTCAGCGCCGTACCGGACCAACCGGTACGCCGGGGCGTCGTCCGCCGGGGTCGCGGTGTTGACCTGGACCACCAGACCGCCGTCAGCCAGGGCGACCGCTTCGACCGCCTGGCCGTGGCCGGTCGGCTCGCTCCAGGCCCGCTCGAGCGGCGTCAGTTCGGTGACCTTCCCACTGGCGGCGTCCACCCGGTAGGCGCGGAACCGCCAGCCGCATCCACATTCACCGGCGTTGGGCACGTGGGTGCTGATGACGAGGGACCTACCGTCGCGGGAGATCCCGGCAACCCCGTCGATGACGAGGCCCCTCGGCACGCTCGGCGTGATCGAGCGTTCGGCGCCGCGCTCGTCGCGGACCCGCACCACTCGGTCGGTGAACTGGGCGATCCACCCAGCGGACACCGTCGGGCAGCTCGCCTGCCGGGTGGCGACCACCGTCCGGCCGGTGCCGTCGGCATTGACGGCGACGATGGTCCAGACCTTGTCCCGGCCCAGGCCGAACAGCACCCGGTCGGAGTCGAGCCAGCTCGGGGCGCAGGTCTGCTGTCCCTGTGTCGGGATGGCGCGCTGGTTCGTGCCGTCGAAGTCGCTGATCACCAGGCGCTGGGCGGACGCCTCGACCCACGCGGCCCGCCGGCCGTCCGGCGCGACGGCGATCTGCCCGGCGGCCGTACCGTTGCCCGGACTGCCCTCACGCACCACCTGCCAGCTTCCATCCGAGGTACGCCGCCAGATCCGAGCCGGATCGTTCTGCTTCTGGCCGTACTCCTGGGCGGTGTACCAGGTCAGCTGCGGCCACTGGGACGAGCCGACGGCCGGTGCGGCCGGGGCCGCAGTGACGGGGGCCGCGTCGGATCCGGAACCACCCGCCCCGCCGACCGAGGTGTCACTGGTCGCGGGAACAGCACCGCCGTTTCCGGCGGGAGCGGACGCGCGGTCCGGCCCGGCGGAACCGCAGGCCGTGGTACCAAGCGTCAGGAACAGCAGGGCGGCCGTACCGACGAGGACGCGGGAACGACGGGCGGGCTGGGTGAACGGGCCGAGGTTCATGGTGTTACTCCTTCATGGAGTTCGCTACCGAGCGGGACAACACCCAGGACGAGCCCTCGGTCGTGGTGAGTTGCCGCCGCCGGACGCCGCTATCCGACAGTCGGATCCGCCCGCCCCGGCAACCATTTCCGCAGGTGACGGACCGTGATCAACGACTTTGTAGGGCCGGTGCGGAGACCGCGGAAGGGCGGGCCACCCGGAGGTGACCCGCCCTTCGAAGCGCTGGTCGTCAGGACACGACGGCCAGGATCTGCATGTCCTTCAGGGCCGCCGGTTCGGCGGTCTCGGAGATCTTCCTGCCGTCCTCGCCGACCAGCAGCACGGCGTACCCGCTGCCGGCGTTGACCCGCACGACCATCGACCCGTCGGACTGGAAGTACACCTGCCGCAGCTCGCGTCCACCCAACGGCAACGCGAACTCCTTGCCGGTACGGGTGTCCAAGACGACATTGACCCGTAGGTCGCGAGCACCGTCGCCAGAATCCCCAGAAGACCGGTCCCGCAGCAGGGCGATCCGGGAGCCGTTCGGGGAGAGGCTGACGATATCTCTGGTGTGCCATCCGCCCGGGGAGAAGCCGGGGACGACTCGTTTCTTCCTGCCGTCGGCCCCGTAGAGGGTGACCCCGTAGTCGGTGGTCATGGCGATGGTCCGACCGTCCGCCGCCCAGAAGGCGTCGCAGCCCTCGGGTTCAGTGGCCCACCAGCTCACGGTTTTTCCCGCCGAGCGCATGTCCACCACGCCGTACCGCCCGGGGCCACCCGATGTCTTCAACTCCCGGAACAGCAGCTGCCGACCACCCGGCGACCAGGCCGCGCCGACGCAGTAAGGGTCGACGTTCGCGCGCACCCTCTGCCTGTCGGAGCCGTCGACGTCGGAGACGAAGAGTTCATTCTCGGGGCTCACCCAGGCCACCCGGTAACCGTCCGACGAGACGCCCGAGTTTCCCCTCATCGCGATGTCGGGCATCGCCAGCAGCCAAACCGGGCTTTCGCCGGGGCGCCAGGACCCAAGGTTCCACGTCTGCTCGCTGGTCACCTCGACGGGGCCGTAGAAGAGTTTGCCGATCTTCGCCGTCGGCGTGTTCGGGCTGGATCCGCCGTCGGGGGAGCCGGGTGCTCCGCTGGTGCTGGTGGACGGTGTCGAGCTGGGCGACTGGGTCGGCGTCGGGCTCGCCGTGACCGACGGGGTGTCGGCGGGCAGTGGGGGCGAGGACTGATCGGGTCGAACGGCGAAGGCGGTGCCGGCCGCCGCCGCGATCAACACCAGAGCGGCGGCCGACATGGCCACCGCCCGCTGGACACCGAGCCGTCGCGACGTACGCAGCGTCCGGTCCCGCAGGTCGACCACGGCGACCTCCTCGGCCAGCTCGGTCAGATCGAGCCGGAGGCGCTGGTCGTTCATTGGGCGCTTCCTTCCAGGACGTACAGCTCGGCGAGTTCGGGCGCGACGACGCGCAGCTTGGCCAGTGACTTCGCTGTCTGGCTCTTCACGGTGCCGACGGTGACGCCGAGCAGGTCGGCGGTCTCCACCTCGCTGCGGTCCTCGAAGAACCGCAGCACCAGCACGGCCCGCTGTTTCGGGGAGAGCTTCGCCAGCGCGGCCCGGAGAGTGAGCCGCAGGCTGGTCTGTTGGGCGTGGTCCGGGGCCGAGTCGCCTCCGCGTGGCTCGGGCAGGTCGCCCGGCATCGACTCGGATACCCGGCGACGCCGCCACCAGGAAACCTGTAGGTGGTACATGGTCTTTCGGGTGTACGCCTCGGCGTTGCCGCTGTGGTGCAGCCGGTTCCAGGACCGGTGTGTGCGGGCCAGAGCAGACTGGACGAGGTCCTCCGCGAGGTGCTGGTCACCGGTGAGCAGGTACGCCGAGCGCAGTAACGCCGGCGTGCGAGTACGGACGAACGAGTCGAACTCACTCACTAGAGGGTCCACACGGGCCGATCCTTCGGGTAGTGAGGCTGGGGGTGGGGTGCTGCCTTCCCAGACGCGAGTCGACACGCCAATGGTTGCCGCCCGCGATGCCCGCGAGAGTCGGCCGGCCACACCACCGGAATCGCCCCGGCAGGTCCGAATTGGGTCGCCCGGTCGGCCGACACGGCCCTAGGCTGCGCCCATGCTGCTACGCATGTCGACCCTGTTGCTGCGGACCCTGCGCGAGGATCCGGCCGACGCGGAGGTGCCGAGCCATCGGCTGCTGCTGCGCGCCGGCTACGTCCGTCGTGCCGCACCGGGCGGCTACACCTGGCTGCCGCTGGGCAAGTTGGTGCTGGACCGGATCACCGAGGTGGTCCGCGACGAGCTGGTCGCCATCGGCGACCAGGAGGTGCACTTCCCGGCGCTGCTGCCCGCCGAGCCCTACCGGACCAGCGGCCGGTGGACGGAGTACGGCGACCTTCTCTTCACCCTCGCCGACCGGCGCGGCGCCGAGCACCTGCTGGCGCCCACCCACGAGGAGATGGCAGCGCTGCTGGTCAAGGACCTGTTCACGTCGTACCGGGACTTCCCGGTGACGCTGTTCCAGGTGCAGACGAAGTTCCGGGACGAGGCCCGGCCCCGGGCCGGTGTGCTGCGCGGCCGGGAGTTCCTGATGAAGGACGCGTACTCGTTCGACCTGGACGAGGCGGGGCTGCGCGACGCGTACGCCCGGCATCGCGCGGCGTACCGGCGGATCTTCGACCGGCTGGGTCTGGACTACACGGTGGTGCACGCGATGTCCGGCGCGATGGGCGGCTCCGCGTCGGAGGAGTTCCTGGCGACGACACCGGTGGGTGAGGACACGTACGTCGGTTGCACCGCCTGCGACTACGCGGCCAACACCGAGGCGGTGGTCACCCGGGCACCCGCCACCGGCGATCCCACCGCGCAGCCTCCCGTCGAGGTGCACGACACACCGGAGACGCCGACCATCGCCAGCCTGGTGGAGCTGGCGAACGCCCGCCGGTTGGGCGACCGGGACGGTTGGACCGCCGCCGACACCCTGAAGAACGTCGTCCTGGCCGTCCGTCAGCCGGGCGCGGACCGGACCGAGCCCCTGGTGATCGGGCTGCCCGGCGACCGGGAGGTCGACCTCAAGCGGGTCGAAGCCGCCCTGCACCCGGCCCAGGTGGCCGTCTTCGAGGAGTGGGCCGAGCATCCCGAGTTGGTCCGCGGCTACATCGGGCCGCAACTGCTCGACAAGCTGGGCGTCCGTTACCTGGTCGATCCTCGGGTGGTGGCTGGCTCGGCCTGGTTGACCGGGGCCAACGAACCGGGCCGACACGCGACCGACGTGGTCTGCGGGCGGGACTTCACGCCCGACGGCACGATCGAGGCGGCCGAGGTGCGTGCCGGTGACCCCTGCCCGACCTGCGACGACGGTGAGCTGACCATCCGGCGGGGCATCGAGATCGGGCACATCTTCCAGCTCGGCCGCCGATTCACCGACGCCTTCGCTGTCGACGTGCTCGGACCGGCCGGCAAGCCGGTCCGGCCGACGATGGGTTGCTACGGCATCGGGGTCTCGCGGGCGGTGGCGGCGATCGCCGAGCAGCACCACGACGACCGTGGGCTGGTCTGGCCGGCGGCGATCGCGCCGTGCGACGTACACCTGGTGGTCGCGGGCAAGGGCCCGCAGCTCGACGCGGCGCTGGAGCTCGGCGGGCGTCTCGCCGCGGCCGGCCTGCGGGTGCTTGTCGACGACCGCACGCACGTCTCGGCCGGGGTCAAGTTCACCGACGCCGAGCTGATCGGCATCCCCCGGGCCGTCGTGGTCGGCCGCCGACTCGCCGACGGGTACGTCGAGCTGCGCGAGCGGGCCGGCGACGGCCGCTCCGAGCTACCGCTGGAAGGGTTGGTGGACCGACTCGTCCACGAGGTACGCCAGGAACGTGGAAACCTGGTGTAGCTGCCGCGTCACGGGGTAGTGCTGTCTGATCGGTGGAAACGTCTTCGGAGGCTCTCGTGACCGAATACCGGGTCAGTGACGTGATGACCAAGCAGGTCGTGTACCTGTCGGCCGAAACCACCCTGGACGAGGCGGCCAGGGTGATGAAGGAGGCCGACATCGGTGACGTGGTGGTCACCGACGGCGCCAGCCTGGCGGGCATGCTCACCGACCGGGACATCGTGGTGCGGGCCGTGGCGGAGAACAGCTCCCCTGCGGCCACCACCATCGGCTCGATCGTCACCCGCGAGGTGGTCATGATCGAGCAGCATTGCACTGCGGGTGAGGCGGCGGCGCTCATGCGGGACCGGGGCATCCGGCGGGTGCTGGTCTGTGACAGCGATCGCAAGCTGGTCGGGATCGTGTCGCTCGGCGACCTGGCCATGCAGCTCGACCCCACCAGCGCGCTGAGCGAGATCAGCGAGCAGTCGCCCACCGTCTGACGACGTGCGGGCCGGTCCGGTCGGCTTGTTCGCGAGGGCTCCGCACGACGGCGGTAGCCTCGACGTATGGCTGACATGCCGGCCCGACTGGCCGAGATCGTCGACGAGTTCGCCGCGGCGCCGCGCGACCTGGTTCTGGAGATGCTCCTGGAGTACGCGGACGTCATCCCGGTGTTGCCGGAGGGCACTGCCGAGCGTGAGGGCATGGAACAGGTGCCCGAGTGTCAGACGGCGTTCTTCCTGCGTGCGAAGGTGACCGCGGACGGCACCGTGAAGACGCTCTTCGACTGCCCACCGGAGGCGCCCACCACGCGGGCGTTCGCCGGGATCCTCGCCGAAGGGCTGGCTGGGGCGAGCGCCGAGCAGGTGCTGGCCGTGCCGGACGACCTCTATCAGCGGATGGGCCTGGCGCAGGCGATCAGCCCTCTGCGGGTTCGTGGTGGCACGGCAATCCTGGGTCGCCTCAAGCGGCAGATCCGGGAACAACTCGGCTGACCGCGAGGTTGCCACCGATCATGGAGATCGAGATCTACGCGGACGTGATCTGCCCGTGGTGCTACATCGGCAAGCGCCGCCTGGACCAAGCCCTCGCCAGCTACGAGGGTGAGGTGACGGTCCGTTACCGGCCGTTCCAGCTCGACCCGTCGCCGGTGCCCGAGCCTCTTCCGCTGGTGCAGGCGCTGGCTGGCAAGTTCGGTGGCCCGGAGCGCGCCCGGCAGATGGTCGACCACGTGACCCAGGTGGCGGCGGGCGACGGCCTCCGACTGGACTACGACCGCGCGGTGATCGCGAACACCTTCGACGCGCACCGGCTGGTCTCCTACGCCACCGACCACGGTCGGGCGGCCGAGATGGTGGAGGCGCTCTACCAGGCGCACTTCAACAACGGTGTCGACGTCGGCTCCCGGGAGGCACTGGCCGCGCTGGCCGGTGACATCGGGCTGGACGCGGCCGACGCACGACGATTCCTCGACTCCGACGAACGCGTCGCCGACGTCGAGGCCCAGTTGGCCACCGCCCGGGACCTCGGCATCACCGGTGTGCCGATGTTCGTCCTGGCCGGGAAGTACGCGGTCTCCGGTGCGCAGGAGGTGCAGACGCTGCTCGCCGCAATCGCCGAGGTCGAGCAGCGTGAGGCCGCAGCCAACTGACCCCGCACGGCACCCGGCATCGATGATCACAATGTTTCACGTGCAACAACATCGACGCCGATCGCTTGTCAGGCCGGCCTGGCCAGGCCTTCCACCACCTGAGCACCGGGCAGCGCGCCCAGCGCCGGCCCCGGCAGCGCGATCTTGCTGTGCCGTACACCCGAGCCGATGATCACGTGCGGGGTGGCGATGACCCGCGAGTCGACAAGGATCGGCCACTGCGCCGGCAGTCCGATCGGGGTGATGCCGCCGTACTCCATGCCGGTCAACTCGACAGCGTCGGCCATCGGCGCGAAGCTCGCCTTACGCACGTCAAGCGTGCGGCGGGCCACCCCGTTCACGTCGGCCCGGGTGGTGGCCAGGACGATGCACGCCGCGTACCGCACCACTCCGTCGCGCTTGCCCGCCACCACGACGCAGTTGGCCGACACGTCCAACCCCACCTCGTACGCCTCGCAGAACGCGGCCGTGTCGGCGAGGTCGGCGTCGATCGGCGCCACCAGCACGTCGTTGACGTCCACCGGCGCGTCGGCGGGCCACTGTGCGATGGCCTCCGCCACCGGCGGGGCGAGCAGGTCGAGGCGAGCGCGGGCCGGTTCGGTCTTCAGCGTTCCCATCACGGGTGCGATCCTCGCATCCGCACTGCCGAACCGCCCGGCGGCTCCCGGGCCGTCCCGCGACACCACCGGGCCCGGCCGAACCGCACCGGTGCTCAACTGCCGGCGAGGAACGCGTTGTCGCGCATGAAGGAGCGGTCGCGGGCGGCCGCCAACTCCTCCTCGCGCCGGGCCCTGGCCCGTTGCAACTCCAGGTCCTCCAACCCGTGGCGGACACCCAGCCGGATCACGCCATAGAGGAAGACGAAGCCGAAGACGTAAAGGATCACCGTGGTGACGACAACGAACATGGCGTCACCGTAAGACGAACGTGAACCGTTGTTGCTCTCATCTCCGGCCGGTTCCCCCGTACGTGTCAGCAAGGTGATCGGCCCAGGTACGGACGCCCCGGGGCAGCGCCTCGGTGACGAGACCACCGCCGCGCAACTCCCGACCGAGCCGGCCGGGGATCCGCACCGGCAGCAGCGGTCGGCGTGAGCCTCGGGCCTCCCGCCACGCCCGAACCGCCTCGTCGAAGCGGAGCACCTGCGGCCCGCCGTACTCCTCGATTCCGCCCAGCGGCCCGGCGACCAGCCGAGCCGCCAAGCGCGCCGCCACCTCGCCCGGATCGACCGGTTGGGCCAGCACCGCCCTGTCACCGATCACCGGTCCCAACCGCGAGCTGGAGGTGAGCAGGTCGTCGAGGAACTGCGGGAACTGGGTGGCCCGCAGCACCGACCACGGCACCGGTCCGGCCGCGACCACCTGTTCGGCGGAGAGCTTGTGCCGGTAGTACGGGATCGACACCCGGTCCACCCCGACGATCGAGATGTAGACGAGGTGTCCCACTCCGGCGGCGCCGGCGGCCACCACGAGACGGCGCGTACCCAGCACGTCCACCTGGTAGGTCTGCCCGCCCTTCGGGGCGGACGCCAGGTGCAGCACGGCGTCCACCCCGGACACCGCCTCGTCCAGCCCGTCGCCCGTCACGAGGTCCGCCACCACCCACTCGACCTCGGAGTCGCTACGCCACTGCCGGCTCGTGGCCCGGACCGTCACACCGTCGTCGTACAGCCGGGCGAGCACCGCGCTCCCCAGGCGGCCGCCCGCCCCGGTGACCAGAACCCTCATCTCGTCCTCCTCCTCCGGCCGCGAACCGCGGCACACCCGATTCGATCGATGAGCCGTCGGCCCACTCGGTGTCGACGGCACAGGCGGCGCTCCCGTGACCGGGAGTGCGGCGGCTCACCCGGACCGGATCAGGTCCAGCACGGTCAGCAACGCGAAGAACGCGATCACGATCTCGTTGACGATCCAGGCGTGCCCCTCGGCCCACTCCCGCATCCGGGTCAGCGTCCGCGCCGCCCTGTCCCCGAGCAGCAGCAACGCCAGCAGGGGCAGGGCGAGCAGGAGCACTGTGAGCAGCACGAACGGCACCAGGTGCCACCACGGCAGGTTGTGCCGGGCCGCGCTCGCGCCGACGGCGGCCATGGTCAGGTCGTCGGTAGGTGTCACCACGAAGAGCAACGCGCCCAGCCGCATCGCCTGACGGGGTTCGGCGCGCTCGATGCTGCCCAGCCATTTCGGCGGCCCGGACCGGTTACGCCGTACCCACACCACCACGGCCAGACAGACCAGCAGCGCGAGAACCACCAGGTCGATGGCGGGTCCGCGGTCGACCTTGCCGGCGACGGCACTGGCATCGGCGGCCAGGCCGCCCACCCAACGGGTCACCAGCCAGCTCACCGTCACTCCGGCCGTGACCACCAGCCCGGCGCCGCCGAGGAAGCCCAGCGACGCCGCCCGGGGCCGGTTCGACGAGGCGAGGAAGACCGCCACGACCAGTTGGGATCCGGCGACCATCACCACGGCGAGCGGCAGGATGGTCAGGAGGTTCATCGCCCGTCATCCTCCCGGCCCGACCGGGTCGGAGGCGGCCGTTTCCCCGGATCACCCGAGCGGTCGGGTGCTCCCGCCCACCACGACCCGGCCGGCCAGCAGCGCCCCGAGCAGCGCGAGACCCGCCGCCACCACCAGAGTCAGCATGTAACTCGCCGGGCCGGGCGCGCTACCCGCCGCCAGCACGGCCCCGGTCAGCGCCAGCACGGTCGCCGCGAAGAGTGAGTCGCCCAGTTGCAGCGACGAACTGTTGCGCCCCTGCTCACCCGGGGCGGACAGCTCCAGGGTGAGCACCGACAACGACGGGTAGAGCAGGCCCATCCCGAGACCGGCGACCGCCCAGCCCAGCACTGCCACGCTCACCGGCAGCTCCGGCCGAACGGCCAGCGCCACAGTGGCGGTGCCGACGGTGATGCAGGTCAGTCCGGCGCGCGGCAGGCTGGCCCGGGAGGCCGGCACCGGAATCCGACCCTGCAACCACGAGCCCACCGACCAGGCCAGCGCGCCAACGGTGAGGACCAGCCCGGCCGAGGTCGGCGACAGGCCCCGCTCCCGGGAGAGCATCAACGGGATGACGACCTCGGCGCCCACGAACGCCGCCGACGCCAGACCGCGCAGACCGACGACCGTCGGCAGACCACGAGCCGCTCGGAGGAACCCGGCCGGCAGCAGGCGCGGGGCGCAGACCAGCAGGCCGACCACTGCGGCCACGATCAACACCACGGCAGAGGCGCCGCGCTGCTGACCCCCGATGTGCAGCAGTGCGGCACTCAGCGCGGCACCGCACGCCCACCCGATCCGCGCCGCCGCGCCGGCCGGCGGACCGGTCGTCGTGCTCCGGCCCAGCGACCGAAGGCCCGGGTGGATCAACAGGACCGCCGGCACGGCCACCGCCGGGACCGCCAGGAAGACCCACCGCCAGCCCAGGTACTGCACGATCAGGCCGGCGACCGCAGGCCCCACCAGCGACGGTACGACCCACGCCGCCGCGAACGCCGCGAAGATCTTCCGGTGCAGTTCCTGCGGGTACGCCTGCCCGACGATCACGTAGAGCGCCACCGAGAGCAGACCGGAGCCGAAACCCTGCACCGCCCGCCCGACGACGAGCGCGCTCATCACAGGGGCGGTCCCGGCGATCAGCAACCCGACCACGAACCAGGCGACACCGTGCCACATCGGCCCGCGAGGGCCACGGGCGTCGCACCAGATGCCGGACACGACCATGGCCAGCACACCCGTGGCGAACGATCCTCCGAACGCGATCCCGTACAGCGCCAGCCCGTCCAGGCTGCGGGCGACGGTGGGCATCGCCGTGCCGACCGCCAACGCCTCGAACGCGAGCAACGAGATCAACGCGACGCTGCCCACTGTCATCGCCCGCAGCCGGGGCGCGAACAGCCCCGGCGCTGCGGGTACGGGCGTGGCGGTTGTTGTGCTCGACATCCACCGAGGATGCGACCTCAACCCTGATTCATGTCAAACCCTGGTGACCCGGCTCTCGTCAGGCGTCCTGCAACGCCTCCCCGACCCCGCGCACCAGACCGGAAAAATGCTGGTCGGCCAGCAGGTGACCGGCGGTGATCACCAGGGCGATCGGCCACTCGATGACCTGGAGCGCGGCAAGCACCCCGAGCCCGGCGTAGTAGACGACCTTGTCCGGTGGCGGCACCGCCACCTCACCCAGCATCGGCAGGTCAACTCGTCGCTGATACATCTGGACGTTCTCGCGCGAGCCGTTGAGGTGTCGTGTCAGCGTGCTCATTCCGGCCTCCCCGTGTCCGGTGATGGTCGTCGGATTCCACACCACACCCCGTCCATGCGCCGACCTCGACGGAAAGTTCCGCTGCTCAAGGGGCATAACGGACGGCAGGTCGGGAAGCCAGGCCGCCGGACGCGAGGCGGTGGGAGGACGAGATGGCCGGCGTGCCGCACCTGTTCGGCGAGGCGGCCCGGACCGTCAGCTCGGCCGCGACCCGGCTGGCCCGGAACACCGGCCTGACGCGTCGTCGGGTGTGGTCGCGGCCCGGTCGGCACCACATCGAGGTCCACGGCGTGTGCCAGGACGGCGGCAACCGGCTGGCACGCCAGGTGGAGGGCGCGCTGGAGCGGATGCCGGGAGTCGCCTGGGCCCGGGTCAACGCTCCGTCGGGCCGGGTGGTGGTCGCCGTCCAGACCCCCGAGCCGACGATGCGCGACCTGATCGAGACGATCAGCAGGATCGAGCAGACCTGCGACCACGAGCCCGACCCGGAGATCCCGCCGCCGCACCCACCGGAGGAGGGGCCCCGAACTCCGCGCACCCTCGGCGGGCTCGCCTCGGACGCGCTGGGCCTCACCATCTCGGCGGCCACCCGGATCCTGCCGTTCGCGCCGCTACCCGGCGAGGTCTCCGGCCTGCTGGCCGCCGTAGATCTACAGCCGAAGCTGCACGAGTTCGTGGGCAAACGGCTGCGCTCCGACCCACGCGCCGACATCCTGTTCCCCCTGGCCGAGGCGGTGGTGCAGGGTTTGACCGGTCGCTGGACCGGGATCGTCCTGGACGGCGCCCAGCGGGTGGTGCAGTGGGGCGAGGCGCGGGCCCAACTCTCTGCCTGGGAGCGCGCCGAGCCACGGCTGACCGGCGACCCGGACCGTGCGACGGCCCGATGGCCGGTGATCGACCGTCCCCGGCCGAAGCCGGACGGCCCCGTCGAGCGGTACATCAACAAGATGCTGGCCGCGGGCGCGGCGGCCGGAGCGGCGGCGATGCCGTTCGCCGGGCCCAAGCGGGCAACCGCGTTGGGCCTCGCCGCCCTGCCCAAGGCCCCCGGCAGTGGACGCGAGGGGTACGCCGCCCAGCTCGGCTGGATGCTGGCCCGGCGTGGCGTGATCGCGATGGACCGCAGCGTGCTGCGGGAACTGGACCGGATCGACACGCTCGTGTTGGACGCGGCAGTGCTCGGCTCGGACCGGGGCGTACTGGCTGATCTGGCGCCGGCGACCGGAGCGGACGTCGACCAGGTGGCGGAGCGGGCCTTCGCGCTGTTCGACCCGGACCACCCGGCTGCTTCCCGCACGGCCGACGACTGGCGGCTCGGGCCGCTGGACCAGATGCCCGCGACCGACGATGGCGACATCCCGGACGGGGACCGTCTGCGATCCGCCGGGGGTCAACTCCTCGGTCTGGCGCACGGGGACCGGCTGGCCGCGCTGTTGCGGGTGGAACCGGAGCCCGCGCCCGGCGTCGACGGTCTACCGGCCGCCGCCCGCAGGGCCGGTCTGCGGCTGGTCGTCGCGGGTGGGGACGAGCAGCGCTACGCCTTCGCCGACGCGCTGCTGCCCGGCGGCGAACGGTTGACCGAGTCGGTACGCGCGCTTCAGCGCGACGGCGGGGTGGTGATGGTGGTTTCCGCGGACCGGAAGGCGCTCGGCGCGTCCGACTGTGGTCTCGGATTCACCACCGACCCGGAGGATTTGCCGCCGTGGGGTGCGCACCTGCTGGTCGGCGGCGACCTGCGGGTGGTGGCCCTGGTGATCGAGGCGACCGGGGTGGCCCGACGCACGGCGAAGCAGAACATCCGGCTGTCCATGGCCGGCAGCGGTCTCGGGGCGCTCGGCGCGTTCACCGCCCCACCGACGCAGTTGCCGCACAAGGCGCTGGTCGCCGTCAACGGTGCTGCCGGGTTGGCCTTCGCGAACGGCGTCTGGCAGGCCCGCCGGCTGCACGACCAGTCGGACACCCCGGCGCCGGTCACGACCGCCTGGCATCTGATGCCCGTCAGTACCGTGCTCGATCACCTGGGCAGCACCCCTGACGGTCTGACCGGCGTGGAGGCCCAGCGCCGCCACCATGGGTCGGCGGGGAACGGCGACGCCGCTCCCGGAACCGGTGGTCTGCTGCGCGCCTTCGTGGAGGAGTTGTCCAACCCGTTGACTCCGGTGCTGGCCGCCGGTGCGGTGCTCTCCGCGTCGTTCGGATCGCTTGTCGACGCCGCGCTGGTGGGCAGCGTCGTCGGTGGTTCCGCCCTGATCGGCGCGGTACACGAACGGAACACGGAACGGTCGCTGGCGGAGTTGCTGTCCCGTTCGGCGGTGACGGCACGGGTCCGTCGGGACGGCGCCGAGCAGGTGGTCGCCGCCGGAGACCTGGTACTCGGGGACGTCATCACCCTCGAACCGGGCGACTCGGTGCCCGCCGACTGCCGGGTGCTCGAATCAGTGGGCCTGGAGGCGGACGAATCTTCGCTGACCGGTGAATCGTTGCCCGTCGCCAAGTCCAACCGACCGGTGGTGGCCGCCGCGATTGCCGACCGCCACTCGATGCTGTACGAGGGGACCACAGTCGCCGCCGGACATGGCACCGCCGTGGTCGTGGCGACCGGGTCGGACACCGAATCCGGTCGCAGTCTCGCGCTGGTCCGGCAGGCCCCACCGACGAGCGGTGTCGAAGCCCGCCTCGGCTCGTTGACCAGCGCCGCCATCCCGTTGGCCGCCGGCTCGGCGGTGGCGGTGGCGGGCGCGGGTCTACTTCGGGGCGTACCCCTGGCCGAAACGGCGGCGACCGCCGCGAACCTCGCCGTTGCGTCGGTGCCGGAGGGGCTGCCGTTCCTGGTGAGTGCGGCGCAGCTGGCGGCCGCCCGACGTCTCGCCGAGCACGGCGCGTTGGTGCGCAACCCGCGCACCATCGAGGCGTTGGGCCGGGTGGACGTGCTCTGCTTCGACAAGACCGGCACGCTCACCGAGGGGCAGTTGCTGCTGGCCGGGGTCGGCGACAGCGCCGGCGACCGGTACGCCCCGGTGGACCGGTTGGACGACCGACTCCAGTTGACGCTGGCTGCGGCGTTGCGGGCCACCCCCGCCGCGGCAAACCCGGAGGAGTTGGCGTTGCAGACGGACCGGGCGGTCCGGCGGGGTGCCGGGGAAGCCGGGGTGGTGGAGCAGACCGGCGCCCCCGGTTGGCGGGCGAACGGAGGGCTGCCGTTCGAGCCGTCCCGCGGCTACCACGCGAGCGTCGGCGAGACCGACGGTCGCCTGCTGCTGAGCGTCAAGGGTGCTCCGGAGACGGTGCTGCCGCGGTGTTCGGCCCGCCGCATGGACGGCACTCAGCAGCCGTTGGACGACGCCGGGCGCGCGGAGTTGGAGCGGATGCTCGCCGACCGGGCCGGGGCGGGCAACCGGATCCTGGCCGTCGCGGAATGCCCCGTGGACGACCCGAAGGTGACCGACTCCGACGTGCGAGGGCTGACCTTCGTGGGTTTCCTGGCCCTCGCGGACGGGGTCCGGGAGAGCGCTGCCCCGGCGGTGCGCCGGATCCGGCAGGCCGGCGTGCACACCATCATGATCACTGGTGACCATCCGGCCACCGCCGAGGCGATCGCCGCCACCATCAGCGAACACGACGAGCAGCGCGTGGTCACCGCCGGTGAACTCGACCAACTGGACGACGACGCGCTCGCCGACCGACTGGCCAACACCGACGTGGTGGCCCGCTGCACCCCGGCGCACAAGGTGCGGATCATCCAGGCGTTGCAGAAGTGCGGGCGAACCGTCGCGATGACCGGCGACGGGGCCAACGACGCTCCGGCGATCCGGCTGGCCGACGTCGGCATCGCCCTCGGTCAACGGGGCACCCCGGCGGCGCGTGCCGCCGCCGACCTGGTGGTCACCGACGACCGGTTGGAGACCATCATCGCGACCCTGGTGGAGGGTCGGGCGATGTGGTCGTCGGTGCGCCACGCGCTCAGCATCCTGGTCGGCGGCAACCTGGGCGAGATCGCGTTCAGCGTGCTCACCGCCGCGGCGACCGGTCGTTCCGCGCTCACCGGCCGACAACTGCTGCTGGTCAACCTGCTCACCGACCTGGCACCTGCGTTGGCCATCGCGGTCCGGCCACCCGCGTCGGACCGCACCGACAGGCTGCTCCGGGAGGGCCCGGACATGGCGCTCGGGGAGAGCCTCACCAGGGAGATCGGGCTGCGGGCGGCAGCCACCACCCTGGGCGCCACAACGGGTTGGACGTTGGCCCGGTACACCGGACGTCGTCAGCGGGCCGGAACCGTCGCCCTGGTGTCCCTGGTCGGCACCCAACTCGGCCAGACCGTCCTGGCCGGGGGCACCAGCCCGACCGTGCTGGCGTCAACGGCGGCATCGTTGGGGGTGCTGGCCGTGGTGGTGCAGACGCCGGGAGTGAGCCAGTTCTTCGGCTGTACCCCGCTCGGGCCGGTCGGCTGGACCATCGGGGCCGGGTCGGCGCTCGGCGCCACCTTCGCCAACGGCGTGCTCACCAGGCTGGTGGAACACCTGCCGGAGGCACGACCCGACGCCGCTCGACCCTCGCCCGAGGTGGAGCACGCGGATTGACCAACGGTGCTTCGCCTGACCGGCTTCACTTCCCGCACCGTCACCGCTGTTCGGCACGGAACGGGTCCCGGGCCGGTCCCTGCTCGGCCCAGCACAGACCACCACGAAACTCCACCCCCGGAACACCATCGCTGAGTCGGCTGATGTCCACGACACCCGCCAACGCGGTGACGACGTCCGACCGTAGGTCCGCGACGGCCGTCTCGAGATCGTCCTCCTCCTGGGACCAGTCGATGTCGGCCGCCCGCAGGTCGGCGATCGCGTGACCGGTGACCGCCGCGGGGTCGGTGACGAGCACCTCGACCCGGCAGTAGACGTGCACGGTGACCGGGGTTCGCTGCTCATCCATCCGCAGAGCATGACAAGCGCGACGCACGATCCGACAGCTCTTTACCGTAGCGGCCTGGGGAGAGGCACTTCCCCTCTCATCGCCTTCTCGGCCAAGTCGATGCGCTCAGCATGAAGCCTGCTGTCTTCCAGCGGATGGCCAGGCACGTTGATGCAGCGTTGACCCGACAGCGCACTACACACTGGACACAGGAGAAAGAACCCGCTCGACGGCACCAGCTCGACACCCTGGGCCAGAGCGGATCTGCCAATCTTGACGATCGCGTCGTACAGCTCGTCGTCCTGGTGCCGTGTAGCTGCGGCAGCCGCCTCCCGCATCCCGTCCCAGAATTGTTCGACCGAATTCGGCTCGCTCACGTCAATCCGCACGGTCGCGGATCCCCGCCTCCGATCCACGTAAACGTCAGCACCTGACTGGCGCATCAGTCGGTACTGTCGATGCGAAACAGGCTCTAGCATCGTCGGCATGGCAACGAGGCTGGTGCAGATCAACATGAAGGCGCGGGACGACTCCGCGCTGGGCGACTTCTGGGCGAAGGCACTCGGTTGGGGAGTCTCCAGCGAGGAACCCGGCGTGACCAACCTCGAACCTGAGGGCTTCGTCTATCCCGACCCCGTCGCCGTCTGCATCGACCTCGTCGTCTCCACGGAACCCAAGACGGTGAAGAACCGGGTGCACGTCGACCTCGCCACCACCTCGGCAGCCCACCAGGCGCAGGTGGTGGCGCGCCTGACGGATCTCGGAGCCACACCTGCCGACGTGGGCCAGGGCGACGTCCCGTGGACGGTCCTGGCCGACCCGGAGGGCAACGAGTTCTGCGTGTTGGAACCCCGACCGATCTACCGAGACACCGGGCCGATCGCCGCTGTCGTGGTCGACTGCACGGATCCGCGTGCCATGGCCGAATTCTGGGGACAGGCCACGGACTGGGTCCTGCACGAGGTGACCGACCGCCAGGCGGTGCTGCGCTCCGCCAAGGGCGTCGGGCCGTACCTGGAGTTCATCCGGACACCCGATGTGAAGACCGGGTGGAACCGCGTCCACCTCGACGTTCGGCCGTACCCCGGGGACGACCTGGGGGCCGAGGCGGCCAGGCTGACCGCTCTCGGCGCTACCGTCATCGACCTGGACGTTCCGTGGACGGTCCTCGCCGACCCGGAGGGCAACGAATTCTGCCTCCTCACCCCGGCCTGACCTGAGCGCTCGTCCGCACCCCTTTCTCACGGCGTTCGCCAGCCGATCCGTCGTACTCGTCGTCGTCGCGATCGTCATGGTCGACGTCGCTCTTCAGACGCAGGCCCTTCTCAACCGAGCGCGGCTGGTCGCCCCTTCCCAGATGGTTCGCAGTCGGCTCAACACGGCGCTGGCCACGTGGGCGCTGGGACGACGGGGCCCACTCTTGATCCCGCCTCCGGGTAACATCCCCATGCTTTGATCTTTAACGGGGAGGAATATCTACATGCGATGGAAGATCCCGGCTGGCGCCCTGATAGCGCTGGCCTTTCTGGTTCCGGCGGCACCGGCGGCCGCCCAGTTCGAATCGCCCGGGCTGGACGCGGCCTGCCAAACGGTCGAGCGCAAGGTGTACCAGGACGTCCGTAAGCTCGTCGCCGTTGACCTGGATACCCCGACCGATCAGGAGATCCGGGTGTTGACCGCCCAGCTCCTGCATACGGCCAACGTCGACAAGTTGACCGTTCTGCAGGGTGTCATCGATAAGCAACTGAAGGGCACCCCGGAGGAGCTCCGGGCATTCCTCAAGAAGGACGTGCCGAACGTCTGGATGGTGGATCTGCGGATCAAGGTGGGCCAGTCCATGACGGGCGCTGGCGTCAACGTGAAAAATGCCGCACAGGTGACGCTCGACAACGGTTCCCTCGATGCCCTCCTGGCTTACCTCAACGACGGCGTGTACACCGCGCGTGAGCTCGACTGCGCGTCTCAGCCCACCCCGACGCCGAGCGTCACGCCCAGCGTTACGCCGAGCGCCACGACGACCGATGCACCGACGGCTGCTCCCTCCACGAGCCTGGCCGCCGCCGGCGGCGAGGGCGGTGGACTGCCCCTGACCGGTGCCAACACCGCGACCGTGGTCAGCGTTGGCGGTGCGCTTCTGCTCCTCGGCGGCACCGGCTTCCTGATCGGACGCCGACGCCGTTCACGCTTCGTCGCATAGTTCCACTCGACGCGCCCGGCTCGATGCTTCATCGAGCCGGGCGCGTCTCTGCGTGTCCCATCCGACGGCGCATAGTGTGATCACGTGGACGAGCGTGAACAGCTGGCGGTGGACGCCGTGAGATCGTTCGTCGCAGCCTTCAAGCGGATCCACGAACGCCTCTTCGCGGCCTTTCCGGAGCTGACCGGCTTGCCCGATCTACTGACTGCGGTGAGGTCAACTCGAGTACTACCTCGGGAGGGCCGGTCGAGCACCGGCATCGACTACTCGGTCCACGGTGCCGGTTGTCGAATGACAGACGAGCAGGGCACCGTAGTCGACGTCGACCTGGTCGATGGTGTGGAAGCCTTCGACGGCTGGCGGGTCCATGTCTTCCTCGAAGGACGCGAGGGGGAGAGTCTCTCGGTTGAAGAACTGCACACTGCCTGCTCCCGCCTCGCCAGTTGGGCGGAGCTGCGCGAGCTGCAGCCGCACCGTTGGTACGCGCCCTGATGGCGAAACGGATCTTCACCTTGGGAGAGCGCGATCAGATGGTCGTGAGCCTCGGACCAGCTGCGCACCCCAACTATCGGCCCGTGGCCGGCCCATGACGACCCGCTGACCTGCTGTCTGGACCCTGCCCTGCTACCAGATCGCGAACGTGTTGCCCGACGCCCCGATACCGGGCTACCGCCTTCGGCAGGTCGTACTCCTGGATCGCTTGGCTCACCTCGTCATCGAGGCCGAGCATCCCTGTCTCGACCTCCACGATGCGGGCGAGGGCGTACGCGGTAGCGACGGCCGCATGCGCGCTGGCCACAGTCGCTGTGTATCGGTAGGGAATCTCGATGGACGCGGAATTGCCCGCGTAGCAGAGCTGCATGGCAGGCTCGTGGAGCCACAACTCAAGGTGCGTCGGGTAACGACCTTCATCGGCCGGGCCAATCTCATGCTCTGCCCGCGCGACAATCCGCCGCCAGGCAGCCTCCTGATCGTTCGTGAGGTGGAGCAACAGCTCGTCGCTCAAGCCGTCGTCGTCGTGGCCTGGCATGAAGAAGCTGATGTCGTATCCCATGCTGGGACAGTAGGGGCAAGCCCAACGCCTATCGCGACCAGCGGTTTCCCGGAACGGCCGACCGAACGCCGGGGTGGGCGCGATGCTGGAACCGAACGGCAGTCCATCGGCTGAACACGTGCGGAGGTGGCAACGCATGCCCGACGATCCCCGATACCAGCAGGCCCTCGACACCGCGGAGCGCCTCCTCGGCCAACCGTTGACCCTGCCGCTGGCCGACGGGGAACCCGCGGTCGGTCAGGACTTCCGGCGGCTGGCGACCGAGCACACCTTCGGCGACTCGTGGCCGCGACCGGGCCTGGACCTGCGGAGCCGCTGCCTGATCTCGGTGGCCGTCGCGGCGGCGCTGGGCACCCACGAGCCGCTGCGGGGGCAGTTGCGCATCGCGCTGACGTCCGGCGTGACCAAGGAGGAGATCGTCGAGCTCTTCATCCACCTGGAGGCGTACGCCGGGGCGGCCCGGGCGTTCGACAGCTACCAGGTGGCCGCAGCGGTCTTCGGCGAGCACCGCTGACGACGCTGCCAGCACCCGTCAACGACCTGTCGTTCTGCGGCGGCCCTCCGGGCTTCCCGCTCTCCGCGCCAGCCGCCGGGCATCAGGCGTGACGGCCGCAGAGCGACAGCGGCAGCGGCCAGCGCGCCCCCTGGCGGCGGCGCGTGCGGTCCGTCAAGGGCCGCCTTAAGACGTACAGAAACTTTGCAAAGCACTGCCGGCAGTCCGGTGCCAGTCCGGCTGTCCTGTCACGGGACATGCTTGACAGTGGCGTCTCATCAGGTGCTCTACATGATCATCCGGTCGGCGGTAGTCGCGTGGGTCCCAGGACCGTCGAGCTGCGGGAAGCGGATCCCGTAGCGGTCCCGGTAGGGTCGCCCGGTGGCGATTGAGGGCTGCTCGTGCCTGATCTGCAGCGGAAGTGCTCCAGGCCAGGATGGCGGTACAGCCGAGAAGGTGCGCGAGCACGGCTGGTCGGTGTTGTGGGTGACCGGGGGGGATGGACTTCGCGTATACGGTCGGTCTGTGGCACACGTTCCGTCGTGCATAGGCGGTGCAACGACACCCGCACCTTGCTGGCTGCGCCGATCTCCCCGACGGCCACGTCGCAGCTCTAGAGGCAGAGAAGACCTGGAGGCGGTCGCCGCTATCGCGACGCGACCGCCGTGACAGCGCGCGATCGTGGAAGGATGCCCAACCGATCTAGGTCGGATGTAAGCCTGGTCGAACGAGCGGGTCAAGTGGCGGGACAAGGCGGGATGGCCCAAGAAGCACGGGGGGGTCTCACGCGCTGCGGCACTTCTTCGCCACGACGCTAATCTATGCCGGATCCGTGCTCGATGATCTCGAACCTAGCTCCGGTGCAGCTCACAGGCTGTGTGTGGTGGAGCCCAGGGGACTCGAACCCCTAACCCCTGCCTTGCAAAGGCAGTGCTCTGCCAGTTGAGCTAGGGCCCCGTGCGTGGCGTCGAATGCTCGTCGCCTGGCCAGACGTCAGCGCAGGTCGGGCGCGGTGGTCGCCTCGTGCCACAGGGCACGCTCGTCGTTCGAGGCCTTGATCTTGTTGAACACGACGGCGGCCACGCCGACGACGCCAGCCACAATCAGCAGCTTCTTGAACATTGGGGCGACCCCTCGTGCTCGACTACCGTCGGACGACAATGCGGTGGGGCTAGATGGAATCGAACCATCGACCTCAGAGTTATCAGCTCTGCGCTCTAACCGACTGAGCTATAGCCCCGTGTTGCGACGAGCAAGATTAACCCATCCGCTCTGCCGGCCCCAAATCGGGGTCCGAACCTGCGAGCCGGGCCGTCGTCGCCTGCCAAAACCTACCTGAGTACGGGACGCCGGAGCGACCGCATTACGCGGTGCCCCGGCGTCCCGGTCGCTCAGTCCCGCTCGGCGAGGGTCAGCTCGATCCCGCCGACCAGGTCGGCGCAGACGTTGTAGACGAACGCTCCCAGCGTGGCCAGCGCGGTGAACAACACCACGTTGACCAGGCCGATCAGCGCCGAGCTGAGGATCACGCCCTTGGCGGTGATCTGGAAGCCGCTGGTGCTCTGCCCACCGCCGGCGTTCACCAGGTCACTCAGGCTCTCGTTGACGCTCTGGAACACGCCCATCGCGTCCAACGCCAGGTAGAGCACCGACGTGGCGACCACCACGACGATGAAGAGCACCACCGAGACGGCGAACGCGAACTTCATCACGGACCAGGGGTCGATCCGCTTCAGGTTCAGTCGGGCCCGGCGCGGTCCGCGGGAGGCGGCCGAGCTGACCGAGGTACGCGCAGCGCGTACCGCGTCACCGACACGGGCTGCCCCGACGGCGGACGCGTTGCCGATGCCCGGCGGCAGACCACCGCCGCTGGCCGGGCGGCCGGCAGCGGCGGTACGAGCGGTCTCGGGCTGCGGCTGCGTCATGCCCGGTGTGATCCGCGGCTGGGTGCCGGTGGACCCGGTCGACGCCGCCGGACCGGGCCGCACGTTGATCGGCTGGGTGGTCGCCGGACGGGCCGAAGACGCCGTCGCCGAACCCGAGGGGGTGGCGGCGGTGGACGACTTCGGCGCGTCGGTGCCGGAGGCCTCGGTCTTGTCGGCCGACCCGGCGTCCTCAGCGGGCGGCTCCGGCGGGGGTGTCATGCCCGGAGCCCTGGTGAATTTCGGGGCAGGCGCGTCGGCAGGGACCGTCGCCCGGCCCACGGCCGCGCGGCCGGTCGCTGGTGTGCCGCCCTTGGCGGCCTCCTCGTCGACCGGGTTGGCCGAGGTCCCCGTGTTCCCCGACTTCGCCTGTGTCTCCGTCATTCAACTAGTCCTGTTCGTCAGGCTCGTCGGCATTGCGAGCAATCGCCACGATAGTCACGCCGTCCGGGAGGTCCATCAGCTTGACCCCCATTGTGTTCCGGTCACGCGTACGGCGTACAGGCTTCACCGGAGTCCGAATGACACCACCATTGCTGGTGATCGCGAACAGCTCGTCGTCCGGATCGATCACCACCGCGCCGACCAGACCACCGCGCCGTTCGGTGATCTTCGCGGTCAACACGCCCTTACCTCCCCGGCCCTGCACCGGGTATTCCTCGATCGGGGTGCGCTTCGCGTATCCCCCGTTCGTGGCCACCAGAACGTCCAGACCCTCCCGGACGACCTCCATGGCGAGCAGGACGTCGTCGTCCGTGAAGCGCATGCCGATCACGCCCGAGGTGGCCCGGCCCATCGGCCGCAACGCCTCGTCCGAGGCGTTGAACCGGATCGCCTGCGCCTTCTTGGAGACCAGCAGCAGGTCGTTCTCCGGCGCAACCAACGCAGCACCGACCAGCTCGTCCTCATCGCGCAGGTTGATCGCGATGATGCCGCCGGAACGGTTGGAGTCGAACTCCTCGAGCCGCGTCTTCTTCACCAGGCCGTTCTTCGTGGCCAGTACCAGATAGGGGGCTACCTGGTAGTTCGGGATCTCAATGATCTGCGCTATCTGCTCGTCCGGTTGGAAGGCGAGCAGGTTGGCCACGTGTTGGCCCTTGGCTACCCTACTGGCCTCCGGCAACTCGTACGCCTTGGCCCGGTACACACGCCCCTTGTTCGTGAAGAACAGGATCCAGTCGTGGGTCGAGCATACGAAGAAGTGGCTGACGATGTCGTCCTGCCGCAGCGTGGCGCCACTGACGCCCTTGCCGCCGCGCCGCTGGGAGCGGTAGAGATCGACCTTGGTCCGCTTGGCGTACCCCGTCCGGGTGATCGTCACGACCACGTCCTCGCGGGCGATGAGGTCCTCCATCGAGACCTCGCCGTCGAACGGGATGATCTGCGTACGCCGATCGTCGCCCCACTTGGCGACGATCTCGCCCAGCTCCTCCGAGACGATCTTCCGCTGCCGCTCCGGCTTGGCGAGGATGTCCTTCAGGTCGGCGATCTCGATCTCGAGCTTGGCCAGGTCGTCGAGGATCCGCTGCCGCTCCAACGCGGCGAGACGACGCAGCTGCATGTCCAGGATCGCGGTCGCCTGGATCTCGTCGATGTCCAGCAGTCGGATCAGGCCCTGCCGCGCGTCCTCCACCGTCGGCGAACGCCGGATGAGCGCGATCACCTCGTCCAGGGCGTCCAGCGCCTTGGACAGACCCCGCAGGATGTGTGCCCGCTCCTCGGCCTTGCGGAGCCGGAACGCCGTCCGCCGGCGGATCACGTCGATCTGGTGCTCGACGTAGTAGCGGATGAACTGGGCCAGGTTGAGCGTGCGCGGCACCCCGTCGACCAGCGCCAGCATGTTGGCGCCGAACGTCTCCTGGAGCTGGGTGTGCTTGTAGAGGTTGTTCAGCACGACCTTCGCGACCGCGTCGCGCTTGAGCACCAGCACGATCCGCATACCGGTACGACCGGAGGACTCGTCGCGGATGTCGGCGATGCCGGCGAGCTTGCCCTCCTTGATCAGCTCGGCGATCCGCTCGGCGAGGTTGTCCGGGTTGACCTGGTAGGGCAGCTCGCTGACGACCAGGCAGGGCCGACCCCGCTTGTCCTCCTCGACCTCCACCACGGCGCGCATCCGGATCGAGCCACGACCGGTGCGGTAGGCGTCCTGGATGGCGGTCGTGCCGACGATCAGACCGTGGGTGGGGAAGTCCGGGCCCTTGACGATGCCGAGCAGCGCCTCGAGGGTGGTCTCCTCGTCCTCCTCCGGGTGCTCCAGGCACCACTGCACGGCCGCGCCGATCTCACGGAGGTTGTGCGGCGGGATCTTGGTGGCCATGCCGACCGCGATGCCCTCGGAGCCGTTCACCAGCAGGTTGGGGATCCGCGACGGCAGGATCGTGGGCTCCTTGGCCCGGCCGTCGTAGTTGTCCTGCAGGTCGACGGTGTCCTCGTCGATGTCCCGCAGCATCTCCATGGCGAGCGGGTCGAGCTTGCACTCGGTGTATCGCATGGCGGCGGCCGGGTCGTTACCCGGCGAGCCGAAGTTGCCGTTGCCGTCGACCAGCGGGTAGCGCAGCGACCAGGTCTGCGCCATCCGGACCAGCGCGTCGTAGATCGCCGAGTCGCCGTGTGGGTGGAACTGGCCCATCACGTCGCCGACGACGCGGGAGCACTTAACGTAGCCGCGGTCCGGACGGTAGCCGGAGTCGAACATGGCGTAGAGGATCTTGCGGTGGACCGGCTTGAGGCCGTCCCGGACGTCCGGCAGCGCACGCCCGACGATGACGCTCATCGCGTAGTCGAGGTAGGAGCGCTGCATCTCCACCTCGAGCCCGACCGGTTCGATCCGGTCGTGCGCAACCACCGCGGCGATGGCCTCGGCGGGGACCTCGGGCTCGTTCGGTGTGGACTCGGGAGAATCGGTCACTGTATACCCTTATCAGACTCAGTGTCGTTTTCGTGCTGTGGATAACCGCTGTGGATACCGGCCATGCTGTGGATAACTCTGTGGACCGGTGGATCGACCGGGCAGCACCCGGCCGATCCACAGCAGTCCGTCAGATGTCCAGGAATCGCACGTCCTTGGCGTTGCGCTGGATGAACGACCGGCGCGCCTCGACGTCCTCACCCATCAGCACACTGAACAACTCGTCGGCCGTGGCCGCGTCGTCGAGAGTGACCTGACGCAATGTACGCGTCGCCGGGTTCATCGTGGTTTCCCACAGCTCGGGATAGTTCATCTCGCCGAGGCCCTTGAAGCGCTGGATGTCGTCCGGCTTGGCGTTGGCCTTCTTCTGCTGGCGCAGCGCGATCAGCCCGTCCCGCTCACGGTCGGAGTACGCGTACTGCGCGTCGTCACCCTTCTTGTTCCACTTGATCTTGTAGAGCGGCGGAGCAGCCAGGTAGACGTGCCCCAGCTCGACAAGTGGACGCATGAAGCGGAACAGCAGGGTGAGCAGCAGCGTCTGGATGTGCTGGCCGTCGACGTCCGCGTCGGCCATCAGCACCACCTTGTGGTACCGCAGCTTCTCCATGTCGAAGTCGTCGTGGATGCCGGTGCCCAGCGCGGTGATCAGCGCCTGGACCTCGTTGTTCTTCAGAACCCGGTCGATCCGGGCCTTCTCCACGTTGAGGATCTTGCCGCGGATCGGCAGGATCGCCTGCGTGCGCGGGTCCCGACCCTGCTTCGCCGAGCCACCGGCCGAGTCGCCCTCGACGATGAAAACCTCGGACTCGCGCGGGTCGGTGGACTGGCAGTCGGCCAGCTTGCCCGGCATGGAGCCGGACTCCAGCAGCGACTTACGCCGGGCCAGCTTGCGCGCCTGCTGCGCGGCGATCCGGGCCCGGGCCGCCTGGGAGGCCTTCGTGATGATCATCTTGGCCTCGGCCGGGTTGCGGTCGAACCAGTCGACCAACCACTCGTTGCAGACCCGCTGCACGAAGCTCTTCACCGGGGTGTTGCCGAGCTTGGTCTTCGTCTGGCCCTCGAACTGCGGGTTGGCCAACTTGACCGAGATGATCGCCGCGAGCCCTTCACGGATGTCCTCGCCGGAGAGCTTCTCGTCGCCCTTGAGCAGCTTCTTGTCGGTGCCGTACCGGTTGACCACGCTGGTCAGCGCGGACCGGAAGCCCTCCTCGTGGGTGCCGCCCTCGTGCGTGTTGATCGTGTTGGCGAACGTGTAGACCGACTCGCCGTACGACTCGTTCCACTGCATGGCGATCTCGACGGACATGCCCTCTTCCTCGGCGCCGAACTCGACCACTGTCTTGTGGATCGGGTTCTTCGAGGCGTTGAGGTGCCGGACGAAGTCGGAGATGCCGCCCTCGTAGTAGAAGGTGACCTCGCGCTGCCGGCCGTCCTCCTCCTCGGCGACCCGCTCGTCGAGCAGGTGGATGCGCAGGGCGCGGTTGAGGAAGGCCATCTCCTGGAGTCGCCGGTAGATGGTCTGGAAGTCGAAGTCGACGGTCTCGAACACGTCGGGGTCGGGCCAGAAGGACACCGCCGAGCCGCTGCGGTCGGTGGTCTCGCCCTTCTCCAGCGTGCCCGGCTTGGAGTTGGTGTACTGCTGCCGCCAGACGAACCCGGACTTGTGGATCTCCACGGCCATCCGGGTGGAGAGCGCGTTCACCACGGAGACGCCGACGCCGTGCAGACCACCGGAGACCGCGTACGCCTTGCCGTCGAACTTGCCACCCGCGTGCAGCACGGTCAGCGCGACCTCGACACCCGGCTTCTTGAGCTTCGGGTGGAGGTCGACCGGGAAACCACGGCCGTTGTCGGTGACCCGGACGCCACCGTCGGCCAACAGCACCACGTCGATGGTGTCGCAGTATCCGGCGAGCGCCTCGTCGACAGCGTTGTCCACAACCTCCCAGACGAGGTGGTGCAGACCGCGCTCGCCGGTGGACCCGATGTACATACCGGGCCGCTTGCGGACCGCCTCCAGCCCTTCGAGAACGGTGATCGACTCTGCGCCGTACTCCTGCTTTTCCTGCGCTGCCACCCTCGGCCACTTTCTCGCGTCAGCTGCGCCGGTAGGGCGCAGCGGGCGCGGGTTCGGCGGACAGGACGCGACGTCGGCGCGCGGACCGGTGCCGGAGACCTCCGGACAGCGGGTCGAACGCGCCGGTCGCCGCGGTTGCCCGCGGATCGCGATCGGCTCGACCCGACGTGGAGAATGAACCTGGGCCACCGGCCCCGCCCCCCGCACCGAGTCTTCGTCTCGCTGTCAATCCTACTGTGCCCAGGGGACAGAACCACCACTCGGCACCCTCAGAGAGGCGGCTGAGAAGTCCATAGCCGGCAGAACCCCGTCGCCCACGACTCCCCCCACACGCCAGGCTCGGATCGCACGCGCCGCCGCCGAACGGGTTGACCCGCGCCCGGGCGGGTCGGGGGTCGCGGCCGGGGCGTCCGTGCCGTACGTTTGCGGCGCCCCGGAACCAGCCTTGATCTTTACGGCCTGGAACCGGGACGATCGACTCGATCGACCCGACACGTGCTCTTGAAGAGGTGACAGATGGGGCTGGACAACGTCGCGGTGCACTGGCCGCGGACCGGCCGCTTCTACGATCCGGTGGCGCCGGCCGAGTTCGTCGACTTCGGCGAGATCGTCGACCTGCCGCGAATCTCCGCGCCGACGGCCGCCCTGGCCGAGCTGATCGCGAAGACCGGCACCATCCGGGCGACCGCGTACACCGAGTTGGTGGATCTGCTCCTCGGCCTCGAAGGTGTGTTGTACGCCACAGACGCCGCCGCCGAGGACGAGGACCCGGTGATCGACCCGGACGGCTGCTCCTGGATCGCTGGCGGAATCGAGAGGTTCGTCGCGGGGCACCGCGCGTACGGCGAGTCGGTCACCTTCGAGTCGGTGAGCACCGTGCTGCGTTCCCTGCTCGGCGACGGCAGGCTGGCCGAACAACAGTTGCGATGGCTGGAGAGCCGGCTCGACGCGCTGCGCGACGAGCGCGGCGACCCGCCGCAGTGGAACTTCACCTGTGCCGAGCTGGGCGTGCTCGCGGCGTTCTACCGGCGCTGCGCCGAACGCGGCTTCGCCGTCTACGCCGACGCCTGACCCGCGCGGGTCCCTTCAGCCGCTGCGCCGCCCGTCGGTCGATTGGCGGCCGCGATCAGCTGGGTGAGCACCCCGTGCAGGTGTTGCAGGTCCTCGACGGGCAGCCCGAGGCGCTGCACGATCGCGGCCGGGATCAGCTCGGCCTGGCTGCGGAGCGCGGCACCGCTGGCGGTCAGGGTGACGGCGAGGCTGCGCTCGTCGCTGGGGTCGCGTTCCCGGCGCAGGTAGCCGGCCGCTTCGAGCCGCTTGAGCAGGGGTGACAGGGTGCCCGGATCGAGCTGCAACAGGCGGCTGAGGTCGCGACCGGACAACGGTGCGTGCTGCCAGAGCGCCAACATGACCAGGTACTGCGGATGGGTAAGCCCCATCGGTTCCAGCAGTGGCCGGTAGACCGCCACCACACTGCGCGCAGCGACCGACAGGGCGAAGCAGACCTGCTGTTCCAGCGCCAACGGGTCGACGCCCTGCGGTCTCTCGCTCATCGGTTGCCCTCCCCGTCCACGATGGCTATCGTACCAATCATTGGTACACCAACTGTTGGTGTCCCAATGATCAGCGGGACAACGTGGGAGAGGGCGGCAGATGAGCGACGACGGCGCGGTCACCAGGGCTCCGGGCGAGGGCGGCCGACTCCTACGCTGGGCCTTCCGGCACCTCGCCGGCCCGGCCGACGGTGTGAAGGGCGCGGTGCAGGGCGGCTCCGCCGAGGCCCGCGAGGCGTGGAAACAGGACCTGGCCGAGCGCAAGCGCTACACCCGGGAGCAACGCGAGCTCAAGCGGGCCGCCCGCGAGGCCAACCGACGGGGCTGAGGCTCGGTCAGCCGTACGTGTCGCGTGGGCCCCGCCCGCGTACCCGGCGCGGCCCCTTCGACCACGACGGCGCCGCCGGCCCGTGGATGTGCAGCTTTCGCACCACGTTGTGGCCGACCTCGCTGGCGATCTGCTTGAGCAGCGAACCGGCCAGCAGCCGCAGTTGGGTGGCCCAGGCCGTCGACCGCGCCTCCACGGTCAACTCACCGTTCTCCAGCTTGACCGGACGGCTGTTCTGGGCGACCTCCGCGCCGACGACCCGCTCCCAGGCACCGAACACGGTGGCCTCGGCCGCCGGCTGCTGCCAGCCACGCGCCTTCACCAACCGGTTCAGCACCGCACCGAGCGGCTGCGGATCGCGGGGGTCGGGGCCCGGGCCGGAGTAGCCCCGCAACCGCCGCCCCGAGCCGCCGGCAGCATCGCCGCCCGCACCCCCAGGGGTACGCCGCGCGCGAGCCGCCGCCTGCCGCTTGGACAACGCCGCGTCGAGCACCGCCCGAGCCAACTCCGGCCCACTGGCGGCAGCCGCCGGCTCACCGCCGGTCGATTCCGCCCCGGGGGTACGCGCACCCGCTGTGTCGCCTCCGCCCTTCTGGGGACGGCTGGCGCCTGACTCATTCGACACGACGTACCGTCCCTTCGCCGACCCGGTAGCGGCTGCCACGCAGGGCTGCCGGCACGTCGTCGTCCACCGCGCAGGTGACCAACAGCTGACTCGCCCCGCCGACCAGCTCCGCCAGCCGCTCCCGGCGGCCGGTGTCCAACTCGGCGAAGACGTCGTCGAGCACCAGCACCGGCTCGATGCCGTCGGCCCGCAGGAGGTCGTAACCGGCCAGCCGCAGCGCGAGCGCGAACGACCACGACTCGCCGTGGCTGGCGTACCCCTTGGCGGGCAGTGGCCCGAGGGCCAGCGCCAGCTCGTCGCGGTGCGGGCCGACCAGGGTGGTGCCCCGTTCGATCTCGGCGGAGCGGGACGCGACCAGGGCCGCGGCGAGGGCCTCCGCCAACACCGCCCGGTCGGTGGTCGGCTCGGCCAGGTCGATCGAGGGGCGGTAGGTGATGCTGGCGGCGCCCCGGCCGGCGGCCACCGCGTCGTACGCCTTCGCGACGTGCGGGGTGAGCGCGGCCACGAGCTCCAGGCGGCCGGCGAGCAACTCCGCGCCGTGCTGGGCCAGGTGGGTGTCCCAGACGGCGAGGGTGCCCAGGTCGCCGCCTCGCGAGCCGCCGGTCTTGCGAGCCAGGTACGCGGTACGCAGCAGGGCGTTGCGCTGCTTGACCACCCGCTCGTAGTCGGCCCGGACACCGGCGTACCGGGGTTGGCGGCTGACCAGCAGGTCGTCCAGGTAGCGGCGGCGCTCGGCCGGGTCGCCCCGGACCAGCTCAAGGTCCTCCGGGGCGAAGAGCACGAGTCGCAGGGCGCCCAGCACGTCCCGGGCCCGCCGCGCCGGTGACCGGCCCAGCCGGGCGCGGTTGGCCTTGCCGGGCACGATCTCCAACTCGACAAGGAGTTCCCGCCCGTCGTGCGCCACCGCGCAGCGGATCACCGCCGACGTGGCACCCATCCGCACGAGGGGTGCGTCGGTGGCGACCCGGTGCGAGTCCAGGGTCGCCACGTAGCCCAACGCCTCGACGAGATTCGTCTTGCCGACGCCGTTGGCGCCGATCAGGACGTTCGCCCCCGGTTGGAGATCGACGGCCACCCGCTCGTACGAGCGGAAGTCGACCAGTTCCAACCGTTGGACGTACACCGGGTGTCGATACCGCTCAGCGCTTGTGGACGGCGTGGCCGCCGAACTGCTGACGCAGCGCGGAGACGGCCTTCATGGCGGGCGAGTCGTCCTGTCGCGAGGCGAACCGGGCGAACAGCGAAGCGGTGATCACATTCAGCGGTACGGCCAGCCGGACCGCCTCGTCGACGGTCCACCGACCCTCGCCGGTGTCCTCGGTGTAGCCGCTCAGGTCGGCCAGCTCCGGGTCCTCGTCGAGCGCCCGGTCCAGCAGGTCGAGCAGCCAGGAGCGGACGACGGTGCCCTCCCGCCAGGACTTGATGACGCCCGGCACGTTGGTCACCAACTCGGAGGCCGCCATCAGCTCGTAGCCCTCGGCGTAGGCGTGCATCAGGCCGTACTCGATGCCGTTGTGCACCATCTTCGAGTAGTGCCCGGCGCCGACCGGCCCGGCGTGCACGAAACCGAACTCGCCCTCCGGCTTGAGAGCGTCGAAGATCGGCATCAGCCGGTCCACGTGCTCCTGGGCGCCGCCGACCATCAGCCCGTAGCCGTTCTGCCGGCCCCAGACGCCGCCGGAGACGCCGACGTCGAGGTAGCCGATGCCCCGCTCGTTGAGCCGTTCGGCTCGGGGCGCGTCGTCGCTGAACCGCGAGTTGCCGCCGTCGATGATGATGTCGCCCTCGCCGAGCACAGCGGCCAGCTCGTCGATGGTCGCGTCGGTGACGCCGGCGGGCACCATGACCCAGACCGCGCGCGGCGACTCGAGCTTCTCTGCCAGGCCCGCGAGGGATGCGACGTCACTGATCTGCGCGTTGTGGTCGAAGCCGACGATTTCGTGACCAGCGGCGCGCAACCTCTCCCGCATGTTGCCGCCCATACGGCCGAGTCCTACAAGGCCGAGCTGCATCTGTGTGTACCTCCGTGGATCTTTGTTGCTGGGCGCGATCAGCGAGAGACGCGGATCGGCATGATGAGGTACCGGTACCCGGGAATGACGTCGCCATCCTCGCCGGCGGGGGAGATCACGGCGGGCTTGAAGGCGTCGACGAACGACAGGACTGCCGTCTGGGAGCCCAGGTTTGCCAGGCCGTCGATGAGGTACTGCGGGTTGAACCCGATGGTCAGCGCGTCACCGGTGAAGGTGGCCTCCATCGCCTCGCTGGCGCGGGCCTCCTCGGAACCACCGGCCTCCACCACCAGGCCGTCGGCGCTGAAGCTCAGCAGCACCGGGGTGGTCCGCTCGGCAACCAGGGCGACCCGCTTGACGACCTCGATCAGGGTGCTGACCGGCACCCGGGCCTCGGCGTTGTGGGTGGCCGGGAAGAGCGACCGGACCGGCGGGTAGTTGGCGCCGTCGAGCAGGCGGCTGGTGGTGCGTCGGGTGCCACCGGCCAGGCCGACCATGCCCTCGCCCGCAGCGCCCTGGGCCAGAGCGAGGGTGACCTCGCCACCCAGCGGGCCGAGGGCCTTGGCGGTGTCGTTCAGGGTGCGGGCCGGCACCAGGGCGTTGATGCTCACGTCGGGGTCGTCCGGCCGCCACTGGATCTCACGCAGGGCCAACCGGTAGCGGTCGGTGGCGAGCATCGAGAGCGTGCTGCCGGAGAGCTCGACGCGTACGCCGGTCATCATCGGAAGGGTCTCGTCCCGGCCGGCCGCGATGGCCACCTGGGAGACCGCCGTGGCGAACGCGGCGGCATCGACAGTGCCGGCGCTCTGCGGCATCTCGGGCAGTGCCGGGTAGTCCTCCACCGGCATGGTGGGAAGGGTGAACCGGGCGCTGCCGCAGACCAACTCGAGGTGCGCGCCGACCGCGGCGATGTCCACCGGCTTGGCCGGCAACGCCTTGGTGATCTCGGCGAGCAGGCGACCGGAGACGAGGGCGGCGCCGTCGGCGTCCCCCTGCACCTCGACGGTCACCTGGCTGGAGACCTCGTAGTCGAAGCCGGAAACCCGCAGGTTGCCGTCGGTGACCCGGAGCATCACCCCGGCGAGCACCGGTACGGACGGCCGGTTGGGCAGGCTCTTCGCGGTCCACGCCACGGCCTCGGCGAGCGCGTCGCGCTCCACTCGGAACTTCATCAATGCCTCCGCGTCGACGTCAGCGACAACTCTCTCATGCCGACCGCTGCCTACCGTCCCGCCCGACCGTGCGGGTACCCATCGCACCTTAGGGCGCGGGGGTATCGGCTGTGCGCCCGACCCCACGGATCGTGTCGATGCTGACCGGCTGATCCGGCAGCGTTCGGCCCGATCCACAGAAAGCCCAACGGTGATGATTGGTTTTTGTTCTCTTAGAAGAGATAACTCATCGTCTTCATCGCACCTGTGCAAACTGTGGAAAAGCCAGGTCTGCGCAGCTCAGACAGGTTATCCACCGGTGATTTAGCTGTGGAGAACCGGGGGTACAACTTGCTTGCGTGTCCACAGCCCGCTCTCGTCCACCGGTTGTCCACCGTCGTCCACCGGTTGTCCACCGGTAATCCACCGACTTTCTCCCCAAGCCTGTGGACGACGATGAAGATCACCATTGCCGTCATCCCCAGAACCTTCAACAGCTCGTACACAGGTCGACGGTCATCGGTGGATAACGTGCCGGTTGTCCCCAGGCGTCCACAGCCTCGTACACAGGGTTTCTCCACAGCCTGTGGGTAACCGTCGCCGGACGGACCGTAGTTATCCACCGGCGGTGGACAACGAGCTGTGGACAACGAGTGGGAGGCGAGGCGGTCACGGGCTCGATCCTGTGGCCTACACCATGTCGAGAGTCCACTCGGGAACCGAAAAAAGTACGCCCGACCCGGAGATCCGGCCGGGCGTGTCCCGGGCTGTGCGCCGTCACGACGGCCGGCGTACGCCTCAGCTGTTCTGCTTGATCCGGTTGGTCAGCTCGGCGATCTGGTTGTAGAGAGAGCGGCGCTCCGCCATCTGCTGCCGGATCTTCCGGTCGGCGTGCATCACAGTGGTGTGGTCCCGACCGCCGAAGGCCTGCCCGATCCGGGGCAGCGACAGCTCGGTCAACTCCCGACACAGGTACATGGCCACCTGCCGCGCGTTGACGAGCACGCGGGACCTGGACTGGCCCCGGAGGTCCTCCAGGCTCACACCGAAGTAGTCAGCCGTCGACGCCATGATCTGGTCGGCGTTGATCTCCGGCCCGGCGCCGTCGGGCATGAAGTCCCGGAGCACCTCCTCGGCCAGGGACAGCTCGACGGTCGACCGGGTCAGGCTGGCGAACGCCGTCACCCGGATCAGCGCCCCCTCCAGTTCCCGGATCGAGTTCGACACCCGGGAGGCGATGAACTCCAACACGTCCGGCGGGGCGTACATCCGCTCCTGCGCCGCCTTCTTCTGCAGGATCGCGATCCGGGTCTCCAGGTCCGGCGGCTGGATGTCGGCCAGCAACCCCCACTCGAACCGGGTTCGCATCCGGTCCTCCAGGGTGGCCAGCTGGCGCGGCGACCGGTCGGAGGTGATCACGATCTGCTTGTTGGCGTTGTGCAGGGTGTTGAAGGTGTGGAAGAACTCCTCCTGGGTGCGCTCGCGGTTCTCCAGGAACTGGATGTCGTCGATCAGGAGGATGTCGACGTCGCGGTAGCGCCGCTGGAACGCGCTGGTCTTGTCGTCCCGGAGCGAGTTGATGAAGTCGTTGGTGAATTCCTCGGTCGAGACGTACCGGACCGAGCGGGCGTTGCCGAGGGTCGTGGCGTAGTGCCCGATGGCGTGCAGCAGGTGCGTCTTGCCAAGACCGGAGTGCCCGTAGATGAAGAGCGGGTTGTACGCCTTCGCCGGTGACTCCGCCACCGCCACGCTCGCCGCGTGCGCGAAGCGGTTGGACGATCCGATGACGAACGTCTCGAACATGTACTTCGGGTTGAGCCGGTTACCGCCGGTGTCGGCACCGGGCAGCCGGCGGTCGTCCCGACCACCCGTCCGGTGGTCCACGCCGCTACGGCCCGGGCCGCTGTCCGTGCCGGTGTCCCGAGGGAGCGCGCGGATCACGTGCTGGTCGCGCGGAGACGCCGACTCTTCCCGGTAGCGGGGCTCGTAGGGCCGGGTGTCCGGGCCCGGCGGGTCCAGCCGGGCGGCCTGCTCGTCGTAGCCACGCCGGTCGGGCCCGGGCCGGGGGGTACGCATGGGCTCAGCGAAGGCGGTGCTGAACAACGCCTCCTGCCCGTCCCTGCTGGCGGGAATCAGCCCTGGGCGGTGCGCGTCGACGGCCGGCGCGGCGGGCGGACCCGCAGGTGCGGGTGGCGCGGTCGGCTCGGGCGCGTGCCCGGCGTGGGTCTGCTCGGGGATCATCGGGTCGGCGGACGGCCGAGCGCCCTGGTCGTCGAAGGGGTCGGCAGCCGGACCCTCGACGTCGAACGGCCCGGTCTCCGGAGCACTGCGGTAGACGGTGCCGGCCGGTCGGCCGGCGGCGTCCTCGGCGACCCGGACGGTGACCGCCACCTGGATCGGCCGACCCAGCCGGCGGGTGAGGGCCTCGGTGATCGCCGGGCGGAGCCGGGACTCGATCACGTCACGGGTGAAGGCGTCCGGGACGGAGAGCAGTGCGGTGTCCTCGACTATCGCCCGCAGCCGGGTCAGTCGGAGGTAGGCACGCTGCTGTGCGGAGATGATCTCGTCGGCGAGCTCGTCGGTCGCCGCTAACCACACTGCGGCAAGGTCGGTCGTACCGGCCACCGTCGTGCCACCCCCTCGCCTCTGCTCCCGGCCGCCGCTGTCTGCCAGCCGGCCGTCCCGGGCCCGCCGCGTTCGCGGGTGGAACAACACCCACCTGACGGTCGACCGGTGGTCATCCACAAGTTATCCACAGCCTGTGTACCGACCGATTGTGGCCTCCGCCGGACGCGGGTGGGACCTGCCCCTGCCTGAACGGGCGCTGAAGCGGGTTCACCGTGCCGAACGATTCACTACCTGGTCCGGTCTTGCCTGTGCGACGACCGGAGCTTCCGACGCTCACCGCAATCGGGCACGGTAACAGCGTTGTCCCTGCGCCATCAACCGGCGACGCGGCGGGGGCCTTCTCGGCATCAGCGAAAACCACCCTTCGGCCTCGGGCGCGTCCCGTTGACCCCCGCCCGAGGTGTTTGACGGTCATTGCCCCCCTGCGTAGGCTGGAACGGCTGCTTTCTCGCCCTCTGCTAGGGTGATGGGTGCTTGCTGTCCACGGTCGCATCCCCGCATCGCCGAGGTCCCGCTCCGCCGGACAGCACCGATCGTGGGCCACCGTCGAGGTGGCCTGGACCACCACACGACCCCGGCGATTCCGTCGTTCGGGGCGCGTACGAAAACGGAGAGCCTGACGTGAGCAAGCGCACCTACCAGCCGAACAACCGCCGGCGCGCGAAGACCCACGGCTTCCGGCTGCGCATGCGCACCCGTGCCGGCCGTGCCATCCTCTCGAGCCGTCGCGCCAAGGGTCGCACCACCCTGTCGGCCTGAGCCGACCGGGCCGGTCCAGGGGACGTGGGCAGTCGTGCTGGCCGCCGCACAGCGACTGCGGCGCAGCACTGACTTCGCCGCAGCGGTTCGTGGTGGCCGGCGCGCCGGGCGTGGTGCCGTCGTGGTCCATCTGACCGTGCCGGTGATCGCCGACCCCAGCACACCTGCCTCGCCGGAGCCGGTGCGGGACAACAGTGCGGAGCAGCTCTCCGTACCGTCCCGTGCCGGCTTCGTCGTGTCCAAGGCCGTCGGTAACGCGGTGACCCGTAATCGGGTCCGGCGTCGACTGCGCGCGCTGGTCCGGGAACGGTTGGTCGACCTGCCGTCCGGCAGCACCCTGGTCGTCCGGGCGCTCCCCGCGGCGGCGCAGGCGTCGTACTCTCGGCTCGCCACCGACCTGGACGCCGCCCTCGCGGTCGCCCGGTCACCCCGCGAGCGGCGGCCTCGATGAGCGACACCGGGCAGACCGGCGCACGCCCGTCGACAACCGGTGCCAAGGTGCTGATCGCGCCCATCATCGCGTACCGTCGGTGGATAAGTCCGGCACTGCCGGCCCGCTGTCGGTTCTACCCGTCGTGCAGTGCTTACGCCCAGGAGGCGGTCGTGCGGCACGGCGCGCTCCGGGGAGCCGTGCTGGCGGTCCGGCGGCTGTTGCGCTGCCACCCCTTTCACCCTGGTGGACATGACCCGGTACCGGAGCCGGGCGGCCGCCGCCGCGCTGATGTGACTGGAGCCCCGAATTGAGTCTCGACTGGATCTACTACGCGATTTCGTGGATCCTGCTGACCTGGCACTCTGCCTGGGACGCCATCGGGGTGCCCGTCGGCGCGGTGATCGGCACCAACTTCGCCTGGATTCTGGCGATCATTTTCCTGGTGGTCACCGTCCGGGTGATCCTGTTCCCCGTCTTTGTCAAGCAGATCAAGTCCCAGCGGGCCATGCAGGCACTCCAGCCCAAGGTCAAGGAGCTGCAGGAGAAGCACAAGGGTGACCGGGAGACGCTCCAGAAAGAAATGATGGAGCTGTACAAGAAGGAGAAGGCCAACCCGCTGATGGGTTGCCTTCCGATGTTCCTTCAGATCCCGGTCTTCCTCGGCCTCTTCCACGTGCTGCGCCGCCTCGACCCGGACAAGCAGAACAAGACGCTGTACGGCTGGACCGCCGACCAGTTCCAGAGCGCCTCGCAGGCGAAGCTCTTCACCGCCCCCATCGCCGGCAAGTTCGGCTCCACCGCCGACGAGCTGGCCAGCCTCGGCGCCAACGGCACCACCGTCAAGGTCATCGCCGGTGTCCTGGTCCTGGTCATGATCGCGACCACCTACCTGACCAGCCGTCAGATGATCCTCAAGACCGGTTGGGCCGAGGACCCGCAGCAGCGGATGATCCAGCGACTGATGCTCTACGGCATCCCTGCCTCGCTGCTGATCTCCGGCGCGATCTTCCCGATCGGTGTGATCATCTACTGGGTCACCAACAACCTCTTCACCCTTGGCCAGCAGCAGTGGGTGCTGCGGAAGTTCCCGCCGCCGGTGACCGCCAAGAAGGCCACCGCCCCCGCCGCCAGCCGCAACCCGGTGCAGCCCGCCAAGTCCGGTGGCCTGTTCGGTCGGGGCAAGACGGCTCCGGCGGCGCCGGTCAAGGCCGCCGCTCCCAAGGTGGCCGGGCCGAAGCCGGGTGCCAAGCCGATGAACAACCCGAAGAAGGGTCGCCCCGCCAAGCGGCAGGGCTGACCGGCAAGGGCCGCCGCCGGTGAACCGACGGCGGCCCGTTCCGCACCGCGCAGCCGCCGCATGGCCGGCGCCGGACGGAACCGACCGCGCGCCGCGCGGCCACGGGCGACACTGCCCGTACAGACGTGCCCGTGGGCACCGGCGACCTCCCGCCGGCCCCGGGAAACCAGTCGGACCCGACGGTCCGGCCGAGCGAGTACGGAGATGAGACCGTGACCGAGACCAGCATCCCCCGCACCGAGCAGCCCCTGGACGAGGAGGAGACCGCGACGCTCGCGGTGGACGGCGACGACACCGAGGACGACGACGACACTGAGGCGGACGACGACACCGACACCGCCGCGTCCGGCACCCGGTCGAAGAAGGCCGTCGGCGAGGGCGACCTGTTCCGGCAGAGCGAGATCGCGGCCGACTACGTCGAGGGGCTGCTCGACATCCTCGACTACGACGGCGACATCGACGAGCTGGTCGCCGCGGGACGCCCCATGGTCGAGGTGGTCGGCGAGCGTCTGCAGAACCTGGTCGGTCAGCGCGGGGCCACCCTTGAGGCCCTCCAGGAGCTGACCCGCCTCGCCGTCTTCCGGCAGACCGGCACGCCGAGCCGCCTGCTGCTCGACGTCGGCGGCTACCGGGCGAACCGCCGCAAGGAACTCGCCGCCGTCGCCAAGAACGCCGTCGAGAAGGTCAAGGAGTACGGCGAGCCGGTGCGCCTGGACGCGATGTCCGCGTTCGAGCGCAAGTGCGTGCACGACGTGGTCAACGCCATGTCCGGTGTGGCCAGCGAGTCCGAGGGTGTGGAGCCGAACCGGCGCATCGTCGTACGGCCGGCGGACTGACCGGGTGACCCACGACGACAACACGGCCGACGCCGTGTCCGGCCCGGGCGGTACGCCGCCCGGGCCGTCGCCTGTCCGACCGTCCACTCCGGACACCGACGCTGCTGGATCCGGCACCGTGCCTTCACCGGACGACGCGGCCCTGCCGCCCGAGTTGGCACCGGCCGCGCTGACCCTCTTCGGTGACCGTCTCGACCTGGCTGCCGCCTACGCCGAACTGTTGGCCACCGACGGGGTCGTCCGTGGCCTGATCGGCCCTCGAGAGGCGCCCCGCATCTGGGATCGTCACCTGCTCAACTGCGCCGCGGTGGCCGAGCGCATTCCGTCCGGCGCGACGGTGCTCGACGTCGGGTCCGGCGCCGGTCTGCCGGGGCTGGTGCTCGCCATCGCACGGCCCGACCTCACTGTCACCCTGATCGAGCCGCTCGCTCGGCGCACGTCCTTCCTGATCGAGGTCGTCGAGCAACTCGGCCTGGCGAAGACGGTGCGCGTGTTCCGGGGTCGGGCCGACGAGGCGGCCACCGGGTCGAGCGGCCGGAATCCGATCAGCGGGGACGTGGTGACCGCCCGCGCCGTGGCCCCACTCGATCGGCTGGCGGCGTGGAGTCTTCCCCTCGCTGTGCGGGGCGGCCGTCTGCTGGCACTGAAAGGGTCGTCCGCCGTTGCGGAGATCGAGCAGCACGCCGAGGTGGTGACGCGGCTGGGTGGTAGTGAGCCGACCGTGCACCTGTGTGGCGTCGACGTGATCGATCCACCCACCACCGTCGTGGAGATCGTGCGCGAGCGGATGGTCGGCCCGCGTCCAGTGGCGAGCAAACGCGACCGGGGCAGTCGCTCCCGCCGACGCTGACACTTTGCGCCATCGGGCTTCCGGCCGGTGGGTTGCCTCGTTGTACCGGTACGGATGGACGAGGAGATGAGAACCCGACGTGGACCGGCCGCGCCCGTCCGCCGTAGGCTGACCGCGCGTCGATAGTGTGGAGCGGTCGGTGGACGTCGTGGGTTTCCGACCGCTCCCGAGGGTCACACGCTCCGGGTTGCGAGCGTGGTGTGGCCAAGTTGACCGGGGCGCGGACCGACCATCCGAAGCGGGCAGGGATGACAGGTGCATGACGACGGCAGGTACGACGATCCACACGTGACTGGGGCGACCAACGATCCCGTTTCACGTGAAACCGACTACCCGAGCTGGTCTCCCAGCGCGACCGGGTCAGGAGAAGGCGATCCGCCGGCTTCACGTGACCACCGCCCGGGGCCGGAGAGCTCGTCCCCGGAGCCTGCGAGCGTTCGTCGGACCTCGGAGGGGCTGAGCCGACCGGTCAACGCCGCCGAGGTGCGGTCGAGCTCGGGGCGTCGCAACACCGCCGCGGCGGTTCGGTTCGAGTCGGCGGTTCCGCACCAGCCCACCGCGGCGGCTGTTCCGGACACGGCGTCGATGGTCACCGAAGCGCCGGTCGCTTCGACCGAGTCGTTGGCCGCCGTGGCCGCTGACCCCACGTACGTTTCACGTGAAACGTCGACGCGCGAAGAGGATGACCCACCGTTGGCTATGGAGGCGATGCGCGCCGTGCAGATCCTGAATCCCAGTGGCGAGGTGACCATGCCTCGACCGGACCGGACCCGGGTCATGTGCGTCGCCAACCAGAAGGGCGGCGTGGGTAAGACCACCACCACCGTCAACCTTGCGGTGGCGCTCGCCCTGCACGGCAACCGGGTGCTCGTGGTCGACCTTGATCCGCAGGGCAACGCCTCGACCGGGCTCAACGTCCCGCACCACACCGGCATCCCGGACGTCTACGACTGCCTGATCAACAGCGTCCCGCTGGTGGAGGTGGCGCAGGCGGTCGAGGGAATCCCCAACCTCTGGTGCGTACCCGCGACCATCGACCTGGCCGGTGCGGAGATCGAGCTGGTCTCGGTGGTGGCGCGTGAGTCGCGGCTGGACCGCGCCATCGCCGCCTACCCCGGCCAGTTCGACTACGTCTTCATCGACTGCCCACCCTCGCTCGGCCTGCTCACGGTCAACGCCCTGGTGGCCGCGCAGGAGGTGCTGATTCCGATCCAGTGCGAGTACTACGCACTGGAAGGACTCAACCAGCTGATCAACAACATCAACCTGGTACGCCAGCACCTCAATCCGAAGCTCGACGTCTCCACGATCCTGCTGACCATGTACGACCGCCGTACGAGGCTGGCCGACGCCGTCGAGCAGGATGTCCGGAACCACTTTGGTGACAAGGTCCTCCAGGCGGTCATCCCCCGCAACGTCCGGGTCTCCGAGGCACCGAGCTACGGCCAGTCGGTGATGACCTACGATCCCGGTTCGCGGGGAGCAACGAGCTACTTCGAGGCCGCCCAGGAGATCGCCGAGCGAGGCGTCAAGGAGCCGGTGGGCCGGAATGCGTAGTGCGGATGAGTCGTTGGGAGGCGTGGCATGAAGAACCGTCCTCGGGGCGGTCTGGGTAGGGGCCTTGGGGCGCTGATCCCGACCGGACCGGCGCCGGATGCCGCCGGCACCGCGACGGCTGCTGAACCGGACAACGAGCAGGAGGGGGCAGCCGCCACAGCCGCCGCTCCTGCGGTGTCCGTCGGGGTGCCGATCCACGAACCGGAGCCCACTCTCAGCCCGGTACCGGGAGCACGCTTCGCCGAGATCCCGGTCGACGCGATCCTGCCCAACCCGAAGCAGCCCCGTCAGGTCTTCGACGAGGAGGCACTGGAAGAACTCAAGACGTCGATCCAGGAGGTCGGCTTCCTCCAGCCCATCGTCGTCCGCCAGCTCGACGACGAGAAGTACGAACTCGTCATGGGTGAGCGGCGTTGGCGTGCCGCCCAGGCGGTGGGGCGGGAGAACATCCCGGCGATCGTCCGGGACACCCGTGACGACGCCATGCTCCGCGACGCGCTGCTCGAGAACATCCACCGGGCCAACCTCAACCCTCTCGAAGAGGCCGCTGCCTACCAGCAACTGCTGGAGGAATTCGGGGCCACCCACGAGGAGCTGGCCCGCCGGATCGGCCGGAGTCGCCCACAGATCTCGAACACGATCCGGCTGCTGAACCTGCCGGCTCAGGTGCAGCGCCGGGTGGCAGCGGGGATTCTGTCGGCTGGGCATGCCCGTGCACTGCTGAGCCTGGACGAGGCAGAGGCGCAGGAACAGTTGGCGTTGCGCATCGTGGCCGAGGGCCTGTCGGTCCGGGCGACCGAGGAAATCGTGGCGCTGACGCTCAACGACGGGTCTGCCAAGAGCCAAGCCGCGAAGCGCCGCCCGAAGGCACACGCGCCAGCCTTGAACGATCTCGCCGACCGGCTCTCCGACCGCTTCGACACCCGGGTGAAGGTGGACATCGGTCGGAGCAAGGGCAAGATCACGATTGAGTTCGCGACGGTGGACGACCTGGAGCGGATCGTCGGGATCATCGGAGTGCAACAGGAGGAGGGTGAGGGCTGACCTCTCCTCTCGCTGACGGCCGCGCTACCCACCGGGGTGCGCGGCCGTTCTGTATCCACTCGCCGTTTCACGTGAAACGGCGAGTGGATCCCGGCTGGCGACTAGGCGGCTGGCGGACGGTGCCCGCCTGCTCGGTCTCGTCCGGGTCCCCGACGAGGCGCGTTCGCGTTCGCCCGGCAGGTCATCAGTTGCCGGCAGGAGCAGCAGCCAGCAGTCGAGCGAGGTTAGGCCTTCACTGTTCCTGCGGAGAGCGCTGGGCGGTCGTTGTGGCTCGCTGGTTCGCCGGCTGTGTGCTTGCTCCGCACTGATGGGGGCGCTCGACGGACGAGTCGATCGTGAGCAGTCCGAGCCTCGACGCGGCCAGGTTCGTCGGATGCGCTGTTTCACGTGAAACGGCGACCGGCGAGGGCTGCCAGGCGGGGCGATCCCAGCGGATGCTCTTGGGGCGTCCTGCGCACCGCTGAGCGGCCCGCTGCGGTCCCGGAGGGCCGTGGGGGTGGTTGCGGTCGACCGAGCTGTTCGGTGCGCCTCTCAGCCCCGCTGAGCGATCCGGCCGCGTGCCATATCGGTCGTCTGAGACTTTGCGCGCTCGATCACGGTTGAATTGACGATCCGGGCCACCGAAGGGGGGCCTGGCCGGAACGCCGATGGGACGCGTGCTGCCGTGCACGAGCCGTCCCCGCGCGACGGTATATAGACCTGTGGCCGCCGGCACTGAGCGCGTCGGCGAGTCGGGCGTGCGCACAGCTATCCCAACCCTGTGGATAACGTGCCCCCGGACTGCGCCCGCGAGACCTCCACGGACCTGAGGCGGACGTTCGGCTGATGATCGATTCAAGGGTGGCCGTACGCGTCCAGGGATCGCCGCGAGAACGAGAGACGCGCAGCACAGCACCAAAAAGGGGGTGTCGGCGAACAGTCGCAGCAGCCCTCTTCGGCGGTCTGCGGACAACGACCGACAGGCGGAAAAGTTATCCACACCGGTTTTCCACAGGCACCCTCTGTTTCACGTGAAACAGCGCGTGGGAGCGGGTGCATGCCTGTGGATGACGGCCCGTGTTCAGGATCTCGGCAGGCTGTGGATACCGGTCGACCAGAGGCCCGTGACCCGACGTGCCGGGTCGGCAACGGGTGCCGATTTGCTCTGTCGAGATCGATCGTTCAGATAGGGACACCGGTGCCAGACTCGGTTAGGGTCAGCGTCGTGCACGACACCCCTCCCTCAGTGCCGGACTTCACCCAGTGGCCGTCGTTCCCCTTCGAGGGTGACCTTCACGTGAAGCAACTCGATGATCCGGTCCCGGTCGAACCGCCCCGGAAGGGCGAGGGTCTCCGGGAATGCACCGCCTGTAACGCGCCCGACGACGCCTACATCTGGGTCGGGGAGCGGTGGCGGGTACGCGCCATGGACCGGCCGACCGGGCTGCCCATGGTGCTCATCCTCGAATCGCGGACGCACCTCGACCTCGGTGACCTGCCGAACCTGTTGGCTGCCGAGCTGGGCGTGATGACCGTACGTCTGGAGCGGGCCATCCGGTCCCTCGACGGCGTGGCCCGGGTGCACGTCAACCGGTGGGGTGACGGCTCGGCCCACCTGCACATGTGGTTCCTCGCCCGGCCCTACGGCCGCCTTCAACTGCGGGGCACCTTCCTGTCCCTCTGGGACTCGATCCTGCCGCCGATCTCCGAGGCCCAGTGGCGGGAGAACCTGGCGCTCGTCGCCGCCTGGCTCGCCGAGTTCGGTGGCCGCCCGCTCGCCGAGCCACCCCGCATCCAGTGGCAGGCGCCGTCCAGCCTTCTGGCTCAGTCGGCCGCGGCGGATGCCGCCGCCGCCGAGGCAGCCGCTGTCTCTGTCATCGAGGCAGCAGAGGAGATTCCCGAGCCAGCACCGGATGCCGCCGTCGACGTCGATGCGGCCCAGGGCGATACCGCATCCGCACCTGACGCGGTAGCGCTCGACGGGGACGCCGAAGCCGGCTCCGCCGCACCTCTCAGCGATCCGACGAGTGGATCCGATGAGCCGGCATCAGTCGACGAGGCGCCAGGCGGAACGCCGGCCGGCGCGCCGACGTTTGGCACCGCAACGTCGAGCAACCAGGCCTCCGACACGCCGACGCCCGGGATCGCCGGCACGGTGACGGCACCCGTCAACGCACGGTCTGTCCTCAACGACCCGGATGACGACGCCACCGACGACGCCACAAACGGCCGCCAGTAACGAGGCCATCCCTCTCACGCAGAGGACGAGTCCCCGCCCAACGGCCACCCCGGACATCGAACACAGCAGCATCAAGGACGCCGCGGGGCCGGCGGTCGATGCGGCGGCATTCGACGTCTCGCACCGCGACGCCTCGACGATCCACGCCCCGTGGTGCGCGACTGCCCACAGGGCCGGCAACGGCATCCGCGTGTGCCGACCATCAGGTCGGCACACGCGTTGTGGACGCGGCGCGTCCCAAGCAGATCAGGACACGGCGCTCCGCCGAGGAGATCAGGACGTAGGACGTTGCTGGGCAGATCAGGACGCGGCGAGGCGTGCCGCTGCGCGACCCACCAGCGTGCCGAGGAGGCGCCCGAAGTCCAGCCCTGCCGCCTGCACGGCGAGCGGCAGCAGTGAGGTCTCGGTCATGCCCGGCGAGACGTTGACCTCCAGCACGTGTGGCTGGCCGGACGCGTCCACGATCACGTCGACGCGGGAGAGGTCCCGCAGGCCGAGTGCGGTGTGTGCGGCGAGAGCCACGTCGGAGACCCTGGCGGCCACCTCCGGGTCCAGCCGTGCTGGAGCGTGCCAGGTGGTGCGGCCGGCCGTGTAGCGGGCCGCGTAGTCGTAGACACCGTTGCGCGGCACGATCTCCACCGGCGGCAACGCCTGCGGACCGTCACCGAGGTCGACCACGGAGACCGCGACGTCCATGCCGGCAACGTACCGCTCCACCAGTGCTGTGGAGTCGTACGCGAAGCAGCCGACCATCGCGGCGGGCAGCGCTGCGGCGTCCCTGACCACCGCGCCTCCGAGCCCGGACCCACCCTGCGCCGGCTTCACCATGAGAGGGAGGCCCAGCCGGTCGACGATCCGGTCCAGTACGGCGACCGCCCCGAGCTCGGAGAAGCGATCGTGTGGGAGCGCCACCCAGTCCGGGGTGGGGATGCCGGCTTCGCGGAGCACCGCCTTGGCGGAGGGCTTGTCCCAGGCGAGCCGGGATGCTCGGGCGTCACAGCCGACGTACGGGATGTCGCAGAGGTCCAGGACTCCCCGCAGTGAGCCGTCCTCGCCGGTGGCACCGTGCAGTGCGATCACCACGGCGTCCGGCGGGTCTGCGGCGAGCGCTGGTAGCAGCGCCACGTCGGCGTCCCGCATCTCGGCTTCCACCCCGACGGCACGTAGCGCGTCGAGCACCCGGCGGCCGGAGCGTAGTGACACGTCCCGCTCATAGGAGAGCCCACCCGCGAGCACCACCACGCGTAGGTCGGGCGAAGCTGCGGAATCGGTCACGAGGAGGCGCTCAATGGCGGTCGTACCCATGCCGGCATCATGCCAAGTCGGGCCCTGGCACGTCGGAGCCGGCCCGGCCGCGTCGGCCGGCGGTGCCACCCACGGGGCCGAAGACCCGTCGCATCGCGATCTCCTGCTCCATGACACCGGCCAGCCGGCGGACGCCCTCGCGGATCCGCTCCGGCGGCGGGAAGCTGAAGTTGAGGCGCATCGCGCCGGTGCCGGTGCCGTCGGCGTAGAAACCGGTGCCGGGCACGTAGGCGACCCGGGCGGCGATCGCCCGCGGCATCATGGCCTTGGAGTCGAGCCCGTCGGGCAGGGTGGCCCACACGAAGAGACCACCGGCCGGGGTGGTCCAGCTGGTGCCCTCGGGCATCAGGTCGGTCATCGCGTCGAGCAGGGCGTCCCGGCGTTCCCGGTAGACCTCGCGGTAGACCTTGAGTTGTTGCCGCCACGGCATCGTGCCGAGGTAGGTGGCCACGGCTGCCTGGGCGTAACCGCTCGGGCAGAGGATCTGCGCCTCGCTGGCGATGACCAGCTTGTCGCGGACCGCGTGCGGCGCGAGGATCCAACCGACCCGCAGCCCGGGGGCGAAGGTCTTGGAGAAGGTGCTGAGGTAGAACACGCCGTCCCGGCGGCGAGCCCGCAACGGTGCCGGGGCCTCGCCCTCGAAACCCAGCTGACCGTACGGGTCGTCCTCGACGACGAGCAGGCCGGCGCGCTCGCAGATGTCGAGCACCCGTTCCCGGCGCTCCTCGCTGAGCGTCACGCCGGCCGGGTTCTGGTAGGTGGGGATCGTGTAGAGGAACTTCACCCGGCGGCCGGCACGCGCGAGGTCGGCGATGGCCGCCTCCAGCGCCTCGGGGACGAGCCCGTCCTCGTCCATCGGTACGTGCACGACCTGCGCCTGGGCGGCCTGGAACACTCCGAGCGCACCGACGTACGTCGGCCCTTCGGCGAGCACCACGTCACCCGGGTCGAGGAAGAGCCGGGCGACCAGGTCCAGGGCCTGCTGCCCGCCCACGGTGACCACGACGTCCTCCGGGGAGGCACCGCACGCCGCGTCGATCCCGGAGAGCGACATGACCTCGCAGATCCGCTCGCGCAGCTCGAGGGTGCCCTGACCGATGCCGTACTGGAGGGTGCTCACACCGTGTTCGGAGCCGAGCCGGCCGAGCATCTCACCGACCGCGTCCAGCGGCAGCGCGGCGATGTACGGAGCGCCACCGGCGAGCGAGACGACCTCCGGGCGGCTTGCTACCGCGAACAGTGCTCGGATCTCCGAGGCGGTCATCCCGCGTACCCGCCGGGCGTACCGGTCGGTGTAGTCGTCGAGTGTCGTGCCGGTCATGACCTCACCTCGATCGCTGCTCGGGTGGCTCCCGCCCCGGGTACCCCACACGCCGGTGACCATGGCGGCGGGGCGCCGATTGTCGATCCTAGTCCGCCAGAGCCCCGCTGCCTGGGTGCCGAGACGGATCGACCACATGGCGGACCGTCCGCTCGCGTCCCCCGGTGCGGTGGGCATCTGCGCGTCCCCTCCCGCATCGCCGATCGGCGGCGTACGATCGCTCGTCGGGGGGCAGGAAGGCGGCGCTGTCGTTCCATGCCGGTCTCACCACCGAGCCTATTGTGGGGATGCGCCATATGTCGCGACGTCTGGTCAGCCTGACCCTCGACACGCTTGAGGACCTTCCCAGCCCGTGCCGGCAGTGCGTCTACTGGGAGCTCGATCCGGTCTCCGCTGACCGGGCCTGCGCTGCCGGTGATCCGGGCCTGGAGAAGGAGGCGTGGGTCTCCCAGACGCTGTTGGAGTGGGGTTCCTGCGGCAAGCTCGCGTACGTCGACGGCATGCCGGCGGGCTTCGTCATGTACGCTCCGCCCGCCTACGTGCCCCGTTCGATGGCGTTTCCGACCTCACCGGTCTCGGCCGACGCGGCACTGCTGATGACCGCCAACGTGGTCGCCGCGTTCGCCGGTGGCGGCCTGGGCCGGATGCTGGTGCAGGGCGTCGCCCGGGATCTCACCAAGCGGGGGATCAAGGCCATTGAGGCGTTCGGTGACGCGAAGTTCGGTGACGCCGACGATCCGTCGGGTGGCTGCGTGGCACCTGTCGACTTCTTCCTCTCGGTGGGGTTCAAGACAGTACGTCCGCATCCGCGGTTCCCCCGGTTGCGTCTCGAGTTGCGCACCGCGCTGAGCTGGAAGTCGGACGTCGAGTACGCGCTGGAGAAGCTGCTCGGGTCGATGAGCCCGGAAACTCTGCTCCGACCGGTTCGCCCCGCCCCGGCGACCCGTTCCACCAACGGCTGACGGTCGACCCGCCGGCGGGCGTCGGTCCCGCAGCGATCAGTCGATAACCGTGCCGGCGGCCACGACGGCCCGCAGTTCGCTGACGTCCAGCGAACCGGTCGGGACGTCCCGTTCGATCGGGTAGTACATCCGCTGCACCGCGGCGACGATCGCCTCCACCACACGGTCCCGGAACCGGGGGTCGACCAGGTGGGCGCGGTCCGTGGGTGAGGTGAGGTACCCGACCTCGACCCGCACGGCGGGCATCCGGGTCAGTCGCAGCAGTTCCCAGGTCTTGGCATGGGTACGGCAGTCCCGCAGTCCGGTACGCGCGACGATCTCCCGCTGCACGAGCCCGGCGAGGCGTTCACCGGTCGCCGAGGTCACCCCGTTGTCGGTGCCGTAGTGGTAGGTCGCGACACCTTCCGCGTCCGGGTTGGCGTGGCCGTCCAGGTGCAGCGAGATGAACACGTCGGCACCGAGCGAGTTGGCCAGCAGAGCGCGGTCCGTGTCCGGCAGGCACCTGTCGGGCGACGGTCCTCTGGTGAGCTGCACCCGTACCCCGGACGCGGCAAGTCGCCCCTCCAGGCGGCTGGCCAGGTCGTGCACCAGGTCCGCCTCCGTCCAGCGCAGCGACCCGTCGGGTACCACCATCCCGGGGTCGGTGCCCCCGTGCCCGGGGTCGATGACCACCGTCTTGCCGACCAGCGCCGGCCCGGACTGCCGGATGGCATCGGACTCGCGGAGCCATTGCGGGCGGCCACCGACGACCTTGCGGCCGATCCGGCGCAGCGCGTTCATGGTGTGTGGGCCGCAGGAGCCGTCGGGGGTGAGCCCGACCTCGCGCTGGAACTGCGCTACCGCGCGGGCCGTCCGGATGCCGTAGATCGAGTCGGCCCGGCCCACGTCGTACCCCATCTCCAGCAGCCGTTCCTGGAGCGACCGGACGTCCTCGCCGGTGAGCGGCTCGGGGACGGCGTGGTAGAGGGTGCGGGCGCCGAGCCGCCAGCGGGCGGCGTCCAGGGCACGCCAGGTCTCCGCACCGACCCGGCCATCCACGCTGAGCCCGCGGGACTGCTGGAACGCGCGGACCGCCCGCTCGGTGTCGAGGTCGAACTCGTCGGCGTGCGTCCCGGCGGCGGGGAGGAGTTCGAGGCTGAGAAGGATGGTACGGATCTCCGTGACCGCGGGTCCTCGGTCACCGGGTCGGATCGGACGCACGCACGACCCCCTCTGCACGACGCTGGCTGGCCGGGCGGCCTCGGCTTGAGGCTATGCGCTCCGGGGCGGCGAGGTGGCGGGCCAGGAAAAACAGCCGGGAGACGACGAACCCCGCACCCGGCGAGCGGGTACGGGGTTCGGTCGGTGTCCTGCTGGTCAGAGAGCCGACTGGATGAGCCGGACCAGCTCGCCCTTCGGCTTGGCGCCGGCGATCGACTGCACCGGCTGACCGTTCTTGAAGACGGTGAGCGTCGGAACCGACATCACGCGGTAGGCCCGTGCGGTCTCCGGGTTCTCGTCGATGTTGAGCTTGACGATGGTGACCTGGTCACCCATCTCGCCCGCGATCTCCTCGAGCAGCGGCGACACCTTGCGGCAGGGGCCGCACCACTCGGCCCAGAAGTCCACCAGAACCGGCTTGTCGGCCTGCAGCACGTCGGCGACGAAACTCTTGTCCGTGACCGCCTTGGTATTTCCCACTATGCCCCTCCTCCGGGATGTGTTCCTTGTTTCAGCCGAGCGTCGCGATGAACCGTTCGGCGTCGAGCGCGGCGGCACAGCCGGTGCCGGCCGCGGTGATCGCCTGACGGTAGGTGTGGTCGACCACGTCGCCGGCGGCGAAGACGCCGGGCACGTTGGTGCGGGTGCTGGGGGCGTGGACCTTGACGTAGCCCTCGTCGTCCAGCTCGACCTGGTCGCGGAACAGCTCACTGCGCGGGTCGTGACCGATGGCCACGAAGACGCCGGTCACGTCCATCACCTTGGTCTCGCCGGTGTGCACGTTGCGGACCCGTACGCCGGTGACCTTGCCGTCGTCGCCGAGGATCTCCTCGACGGTGCTGTTCCACTCGACCTTGATCTTCTCGTTGCTCAGCGCCCGATCGGCCATGATCTTGCTGGCCCGGAACGAGTCGCGGCGGTGGATGATGGTGACCGACTCGGCGAAGCGGGTGAGGAAGGTGGCCTCCTCCATCGCCGAATCACCGCCGCCGACGACCACGATGTGCTGGTTACGGAAGAAGAAGCCGTCACAGGTGGCGCACGCGGAGACACCGTGACCCAGGTATTCCTGCTCACCGGGCACGCCCAGCGGCCGCCAGGCCGAACCGGTGGAGAGGATGATGGACTTGGCCCGGTAGGCGGTCTCGCCGACCCAGACGGTGCTCACCGCGCCGGAGCCGACGTCGCCGGTGTCCACCAGCTCGACCCGGGTCACGTCGTCGGTGAGGAACTCGGCACCGAACCGCTCGGCCTGCTTGCGCATGTTGTCCATCAGCTCGGGGCCGAGGATGCCGTCGGCGAAGCCGGGGAAGTTTTCCACCTCGGTCGTGGTCATCAGCGCACCACCGGACTGCACGCCCTCAATGATCAGCGGCTTCAGGTTGGCGCGCGAGGCGTAGACCGCCGCCGTATAGCCAGCCGGCCCGGAGCCGATGATGATCAGGTTGCGGACCTCGTCCACTGCCGTCTCCCGAGTTGTGTGTGTTCGGCGTCGGCGTGAGCACCGATGCCGATCCGAGTTGCCGACGCCTGGGTGGGGCCGACAGCTGACTTCCAGAACGTCATCGTACGAACCGGGGATTCCCGAGCCGGGCATCCGGTGGGTCAGGTCACGTGGGCGGTCATCGCGCCATCGACCGTGGATTCACCCTACCCGCGACGAATACCGGCTGTCCGAGCCGGACCCTGGCACCCCGCACTCCGGGCCACTCACCCAGGCCCATCGGGCCCCGGTCGCGTCGGTGAAACGGATGACCAGTGCCGGCTCGCCCTGGAACCGGGCGTAGTCCAGCACGTCGACCACCAGCGGGCCGTTCCCGTGCTCCGTCGTCACCGTGGTCAGGCAGGTCTTCAGCGCGGCCTCGCCGGTAAGCCGGGCCAGTTGGTCCAGCCCTTCACTCACGGGACGCCGACTTCCACCGGCGTCCACCTCCGGCTGGGTGCCGGGCGTGTTGCCGGTCGCCCGGCTGGGGCTCGGCGCGCTCTGCATGGTGCCCTGCTCGTTGCCGAGGATCTGCGGGGAGTAGTCCGTACCGCTGCGTAGTGGCGGCCCGGTGGTGCGGGCCGGGTCGGCCCCCGCGACGCCCTCGGGCGCGCTGGCCGGCCGGTCGAGGGCGCTGGTGCCACTGGTGTCGCGCGAGCCGCTCCGGGACACCTGGGTGAGGCCGAGCGCGACCGCGACCACGGCGACCGTGACGGCGGCCACCGGTCGGCTGCGGCGGACCCACTCACGCCACCGCCGACCTGGCCCGGCGGGTGCCCGATGCCCCGACGTCGTGGGTGTGGCGGGCCGGCGCCCGGCCCGGCCCTGGGCCGGTACGACAGGTGGCGTGGCGGTGTCGCCGCGGTGCTCGGGCATGAGGTCGCCCGACGTCGGCTCCGCGGCCACCAGAGCGGCTGAGATGCGGTCGACGATCGCCTGCGGCATCTCCGGTGACGGCTCGGCCCAGCGGGCCAGGCTCGCGCGAACCTCCGTCAACGCGGGCGCCAGCTGTGCGTACGCCTCGACCCACGCCGGGTCCGTGGACACCAGCCGGGCGACTTCCTCCTGCTGCGGGGTGCCGTCCAACGCCCCGCCGAGGTAGTCAGCGAGGAGGTCGTTGTCGACCTCCCGGAACCCCTCGGTCGTCACGTGTCCTCCTGGTTGGCGTCCCGCCGGTACCGGCTCGACCTCGATCCGACGCCCTCTGCAGGGCCAGGGTTCCCCGGAGTGACGGCTGGCACGTCACCGCTCAGGCCCGTTGGATCCGGTCGGGGCGAGGGCGCGGCGGCCACGGCCGGGCGGAGATGGCCGAGCAGTACCGCCAGACGGGCCCGGCCCCGGGCACACCGGCTCTTCACGGTGCCCTCGGCGACGCCGAGGATGCGGGCGACCTCGGCGACCGGGTAGCCCTGGACGTCCACCAGCACCAGTGCGGCGCGTTGTTCGAGGGGCAGGGCGGCGAGCGCCTCGCGGACCACCAGCGCGGTGTCGTGGTCCGGTGCCGGGGCGGCCGGCTCGGGTCCGCCGACGCCCGAGCCGTCCTCGGCGCGGTTGCCGTCCGGCAGCGGCACTGTCGGGTGCGCCTGCCGGCGACGGATCCGGTCCAGGCAGGCGTTCACCACGATGCGGTGCAGCCAGGTCGTGACGGCGGAGTCGCCGCGGAACCGGGCCGCCGCCCGGTGCGCGGACAGCAGCGCGTCCTGGAGAGCGTCGGCTGCCTCCTCGCGGTCCCCGAGGGTACGCAGGGCGACGGCCCAGAGCCGGTCGCGGTGCCGCCGGAACAATTCAGCGAAAGCGTGCGGGTCGCCATCGACATGGGCACGCAGCAGCTCCAGATCGGTAGCTGCGGCGTGCCCGTCCATCACCACGTCCGGTCGAAGCAGTGCCAGGAGGAAGCCGTCAGGCTCACGACCCCTGGACCGTGATCTCCTGCACGCCCAGCTTGAAGCCACCCTCGGAAGGGGGCAGTTCGGTGATCCAGAACAGCAGGTACTGATATTTCTTGTCGGCGTCGAACCCGTTGAACGCCATGGTGGCGCCGTCGTGGTCCTCGAAGGGCTGCCCGATGAAGTCCGTGTAGTTGGCGACCAACTGCTTGTCGCCATTCGAGTTCGACGGCGGGTTGGTCGTGCCGGAGATGAGCCGGGCGGACGCGCCAGGGGCCGAGAGCACGGCCTGCACCGACTTGACGCTGTGCGGCTCGCCGAGGTCGAGCCAGACCCCCATGCCCTTTTTGAGGTTGCCGAAGTTGGGGCGGTCCCGGTACGTCTCGGTCTCCCAGCCCTTGTCCTCGTCACCGTCGATGACCTTCTCGGCCCCGCCGACCTCGCTGCGGTTCTTGCTGTCCGGGTCGATGATCCGGACGTTCTTCACCGCCAGCTTGCGCACCTCGTTGGCGGCCGGGGTGGCATCGCCGGCCGGTGCGCTGGACGTGGGAGCGGGAGGCTGGTCGGCCTGAGAGCCCTTGTCGCCGTCGTCGCCCAGGGTGCTGATCCCGATCAGGAGGCCGACCAGGGCGACCACCAGCAGACTGGCGATGCCCAGGGCGACCTTGCGCCCCCCGGCCGCAGCCAGAGGCGATGGCTCCTCACCGGTCTCGGCGGCGAACCGCAACGGCCCGCTGTTGTCGAGGTAGTGCTCCTCCTCGGCCGGCACGTCCAGACGGGCCAGCTCGGCGGCGAGCACGTCGGAGGACGGCGGAGCGATCTGGGCGTCGAGCAGATCCATGGTCAGGTCGTCCAGGTACGCCGGCACACCGGCCCGGACCTGGCGGGGTGCGGCGAGGACGCCCGCAGCGTCCCGAACGGCGTCGGGGATGGCGGCACGGCCGTGGCCGGCGGTGGCGCCCCGCAGCGGTGCCTCCGTGTGCGGCCAGTAGCCGGTCAGGGCGAAGTAGAGGACGCCGCCGACCGCCCGGATGTCGTTCTCCTGGCTGTCGGCGCCGTCGGTGCGGGCGTCCGCCAGGACGACGCGGCCCTCGTCACTGATCATGACGGTGCCGGGGTGGACGTTGCCGTGCACCATGCCGGTGGCGTGTACCGCGGCGAGCGCACTCGCGACGGCGTTGCCGATCGCGGTGGCGCGGGCCGGGTCCAGTGGGCCGTCGGCGGTCAGGTCCCGCAGGGACTGCCCATCCACCCACTCGCGGACCACGTACGCCCGATCGGCCTCGTCGATCGCGTCGTAGACGCCGACCAGGTTCGGGTGGATGACCCGGCTGGCCGCGACGGCGGCCTGAAGCATCTCGGTGGCGGAGTCGCCGCCCGGGTAGCGCAGCACTACCGCGACGGGACGGCGAAGGATGACGTCGACCCCGCGCCAGACCAGCCGACCCGCGCTGTCGTTGTTGATGTGCTCGACCAGTTCGTACCGCTCGGCGAGGACTTCACCGGCCGTGGGAGCACCGAAGGTCATGACCGGAGGAGCGCTTTCGTCCGCCTCCTGACCCTCGCCGACCTGGGTCACCCGTCCTCCCTCGGTGATCGTGTCGATCGATGGACCCGCACTGCTGGGCATGTGGCTTCCCGCTCTGCCGTTGAAGGAACCGGCCGACCGGTTTCGACGCGCAGCGTCGGCCCCTGCCGTACCCGTCGAGAGCGACCTTACCCGGGTTGCCCGTCTCCCCGACATGTCATCTTCCCGCCGTACCTGGCGGGTTCCCGGCAGTCGGAGAAGTCGTCCGGTTACGACCGTTGTCAGCCACGTTGCTGGCACATGTACTAGCTAATCTACGGCTTCACCGCAAGTGACCGACGCCGGGGCTGGCCTGGTGCGATGCTCCCAACAACTGAGCTGTTCCCGCCGATCGGCCTGCCACGCTCAGCCATACGGTTGGTTATCCACAGCCTGATGCGGTGGTTGACCGGCGAAACGCGGAGTTATCCACAGGTGCATCCCCAGCCTGGTGATCCGCAGTGACGATCTGTATCTGTGCCAACTTGTTGTGATCTGTTGTTGACGATCAGCGACCGAGGCGACGTCGGACCATGCCGACCACCTCGGTGATCTCACTGATCCGCAGCACCATCGCCAGACCCAGGTAGGTCCCCGCGATCACCGCGCCGCCGATCACGAGCTGGACGATCGCCTGGAGGCGGCTCGGCGTAGCGTCGCCGGGGAGCAGCTTCACGACGATCAGGCCGACCAACGCGGCGCCGAGCGCCGCGACCAGGACACGACCGCCGGTCCGCATGATCTCGCCGAGGCCGATGCGCCCGACGCGGGGGCGGAGCAGCCAGGCCGATCCGATGGCAGCCGCCAGGTAGGACACCGCGTTACCGATCATCATTCCGGCGCCGGCGAAGCTCGCCGAGAAGGCCGCGAAGAGCACGATCTGCACGCCGACCCGCAGGGCCACCACCGGAATGTTGATCAGCGCGGGGGTGCGGGTGTCCGGCAGCGCGTAGAAGGCGAAGGTGAAGAGCTGGCTCACCGCGAACGGGACCAGCGCCAGCGCGGCGGCGAGCAGCACGACGGAGGTGGCGGTGGCGTTGTCCTCGGTGAAGGCGCCGACCCGGAACAGCGTGAACGCGATAGGCGTGGCGAGGACGGCGTAGCAGACCGCGATCGGAGCGAGCACCGCCGTGACCGTGCGGGTGCCACGGGAGAGGTCGGCGGCGAGGTCGGCGTACCGGCCGTCGGCGGCGGCGGAGCTCATCCGCGGCATCAACGCCGTGATGATCGAAACGGCGATGATGCCGTGCGCCGTCATCAGCAGGAGGAAGACGTTGTTGTAGATCAGTGGACCGGCTGCGTTCTCCTTGCCCGCCCGGTTGAGCAGGTTGAACAGCACGATCAGGCCGACCTGGCTCACCGCGACGTAGCAGATCATCCACGCGCCGAGCCGGCCCAGCTCACGCAGCCCGAGGGCGCGGAAGTCGAAGCGCAGCTTCCAGCGGAAGCCGACCTTGCGCAGCGCCGGAAGCAGGCCGGTCGCCTGCACCGCGACACCGACCAGGGTGCCGCCACCGATCAGGATGATCCGGCCGGCCGTCATGTCCTCCGGCTGGACGATCTTCGCGCCGAAGATGGCGATGTAGAGGCCCGCGGTGCCGATGACCACCAGGTTGTTGAGGATCGGCGCCCACATCGGGGCGGCGAAGTGACCCCGGGTGTTGAGCACCGCGCTGATCAACGCGGAGAGCCCGGAGAAGAAGATCATCGGCAACATCAGGTACGACAGGTGCCGGACCAGCTTGGAATACGCCTCGGTCGACTCGCTGCTGCCGTACAGCCAGGTCAGCGGCCAGGCCAGAGCCACCGCCAGGATGGCCGCCGCGCCGAGCGCCAGCACCGCGAGGGTGAGCAGACGCTGGGCGTACGCCTGGCCGCCGTCGACGTCGGCCTTGCGTCGACGCACCAGCACCGGGATCAGCACGCTGGTGAGGACGCCGCCGAGCAGGAACTCGTAGACCATCCCGGGCAGGATCTGCGCGGTGGTGTACGCGTCGCCGACGAGCGCGCCGCCGAGGGCCGCACCGATGACGAGGTTGCGCAGGAAGCCCGTACCCCGGCTGACCAGGCTGCCGACCGCCATCACCGCGCTGTTCGTGGCCGCGCTGGCCTCCGCGACCTGCTCCTGCGGTGGTGCGGTCGACTCCAGGGCCGGCTGGTTCAGCGGCTCGGCCGAGATGAACGTGGCGCCGTCTCCCGGACGTACGCCGGCTCCGGGCCCGCCATCCTGCGCGGCGTTGGCGCTGCGGTAGAGCCCGCCGCTCATCTCCAGCCTCCCAGGGGTACGTCGGGTCGGACAACGACCCGCACGCCACAGACCATAGTCAACCCCCACCCGTTACCCGCGCCCGGCGGATCGGATCACACCCCGGCCCGATAAGCTGGCGATCCCATGTCCGAAGCCTCCGCTCCACACGCCGCCGACCGCCGCGAACTCACCGCCGCGCAGCGCAACGCCGTCGCCGAACTGCTCCGGGTTTCCCCGGTCGCCGACGAGTTGGGCCGCCGCTTCGTCCGCGCCGGTCACGAGTTGCACCTGGTGGGTGGTTCGGTACGCGACGCGCTGCTCGGCCGACTCGGCGACGACCTTGACTTCTGCACCGACGCGCACCCGGATGAGACGCTGCGGATCCTCAAGGGCTGGGCCGAGTCGATCTGGGAGACCGGTCGGGAGTTCGGCACCATCGGCGCGCAGCGCGACGGTCTCCGGCTGGAGATCACCACCTTCCGCGCGGAGTCGTACGACCAGGTCAGCCGCAACCCGGTGGTGGTCTACGGCACCAGCCTCGACGAGGACCTGAAGCGGCGCGACTTCACCATCAACGCGATGGCCGTCAGCCTGCCGGAACACCGGTTCACCGATCCGCACGGCGGCCTGGACGATCTTTCGGCCAAGGTGATCCGTACCCCGAGCACCCCCGGCGAGTCGTTCGGCGACGACCCGTTGCGGATGCTGCGGGCCGCCCGGTTCGCCGCCCAACTGCGCTTCGCCGTGCACCCGGACGTGCACCGGGCGATGACCGAGATGGCTGCCGACCTGGACCGGATCACCGCCGAGCGGATCCGCGACGAGTTCACCAAGCTGCTCTGCGGCGCCGACCCGATCACCGGTCTGCGGCTGCTCGTCGACACCGGGCTGGCCGAGCGGTTCCTCCCGGAGCTGACCGGGTTGAAGCTGGAGATCGACGAGCACGCGCAGCACAAGGACGTCTACGAGCACACCCTGACGGTCGTCTCGAACGCCGTCTCTTACGAGGACGAGGGGTGCGACTTCGTCCTGCGGATGGCCGCCCTTCTGCACGACGTGGGCAAGCCGGCGACCAAGGCTGTCGGGTCCGACGGTCGGGTCAGCTTCCACCACCACGAGGTGGTCGGCGCGCGGTTGACCAAGGCCCGGATGAAGGCCATGCGGTACCCGAAGGAGATCACCGCGAAGGTGACCGCGCTGGTAGCGCTGCACCTGCGCTTCTACGGGTACGGGCGGGGTGAGTGGACCGACTCGGCGGTGCGCCGCTACGTGGCCGACGCCGGTGACCTGCTGCCCCGCCTGCACAAGCTGACCCGCTCGGACTGCACGACCCGTAACCGGCGCAAGGCCGCGCAGCTCGCTGCGGACTACGACGCGCTGGAGGACCGGATCGCCCGGATCGCGGCCGAGGAGGATCTGGCCCGCGTCCGCCCCGACCTGGACGGCAACGCGATCATGGAGCTGCTCGGCGTGCCGCCGGGGCCGGTGGTGGGTAGGGCCTGGAAGCACCTCAAGGAACTGCGCCTCGAACACGGCCCGCTGGACCGCGACGCCGCCGAGGTGGAGTTGCTGCGTTGGGCCCGCGCCGAGGGCCTGGTCGACTAGCTCCAGCAGGCCCGCCGTCTGGCCTTGATCGACTCGGTTTCACCGAAACCGGGGTGTCCCGGTCGCCAGGACTCCCCGGGTTTCTAGGAACCCGAGTCGATCAGACGGGCGCCGCGCCCGAACCGGGAGCGGCGCCCATCGGCGTACAGCGTCAGCGCGTCTCGACTGCCGTACCGTCCACGGCCGCGCCCTTGCCGGTCGAGGCGCCGTTGCCGGCCGGCGTCGACGCCGAGCCGAGCCGGGCCAGCAGGCCGGCCAGGTCGATCCCGGTCAGGTCACTGCCGAGCTGGAGCCCCTGGGCCACGTTGCCGGCCACCGACTTCGTCAGCGACGACGCACCGTCGGTGGAGATGACAGTCATCTTGTCGATCGCCCCGATCGGGGCGCTGGCCGCCTCCACCACCTGCGGCAGCACCTTGACCAGCAGGTCCAGAACCGCCGCCTCCCCGTACGCGGCGAACGCCTCGGCCTTGCGCGCCATCGCGTCCGCCTCGGCCTCACCCTTGGCCAGGATGGCCGCCGCCTCTGCCTGACCCTCCCGCTCGACCGCCTCGGCGATGGCGGAACGCCGACGCTGCTCGGCCTCACCCTCCTTGGCGCCCTCGATCGCGTTCGCCTCGGCGAGCGCGGCACGTCGGGCCCGCTCACCCTCACCGGTGAGCCGTGCCTGTTCGGCGGAGGCCTGCGCGGCGGCGATGACCGACTGCCGCTGCGCGTCCGCGTGCAGCACCGCCGCGTTACGCGACGCCTCCGCCTCCTGCTCCACCTTGTACCGGGCCGCGTCGGCCGGCTTGCGTACCTCGGTGTCCAGTTGGCGCTGCTTGAGTTCGGCGTTGCGCTCGGCGACCTTCTGCTGCTCGGAGAGGATCGCCTGGTCCCGTTCCGCCTGCGCGAGCGGGCCTGCGGCGGCGGACTTCGCCTTCGCCGCGTCGATCTCGGCCTGGATGCCGGCCTGCTTGAGGGCCAGGTTCCGGTTCGCCTCGGCGATGGCCTCCTCGGCGAGCAGGCGCTCCTGCTCGGCCTGCTGTCGGGCCCGCGCCTCGGCGATCGCCGCGTCCTTGAGCACCCGGGCGGCCTCCGGCCGACCCAGGTCCTGCAGGTAGGAGCCCTCGGCGAGGATGTCCTGGAGTTGGAAGGTGTCCAGCACCAGGCCCTGGTTGGTCATCGAGTGCTCGGCCTCCTCGGCCACGGCGCTGGCGAACGCCGCCCGGTCCCGGATGACCTCCTCGACGGTGAGCCGACCGACGATCGAGCGCAGTGCGCCGGCGAGCACCTCGCGGGTGAAGTTGTCGATCTCGTCCTGTTGGTGCAGGAACCGCTGCGCGGCGGCCCGGATGGCGTCCTCGGTCCCGCCAACCTTGACGATCGCCACGCCGTGCAGGTCGGCGCGGATGCCCTGCTTGCTCACCGCGCCCCGGATGCCGACGTCGATCCGTCGGCTGGACAGGTCGAGCGACTGGAGCTTCTGCACCACCGGCAGCACGAACACCGACGCGCCCAGCACGACCTTCTGCCCGGAGGTGTCTGTCGACCGTCCGCCGTCGGCGGTCTGCGTGGTGCGGCCCTTGCGACCGGTGACGATGAACGCCTCGTTCGGCCCGGCCACCTTGATTCGAGAGAGCACGAAGAGCACCAGGATGAGCACGAGGAGGACCGCGCCACCGATGGCGATTAACAGGGCCATATAAGGAGTCCCGTCTACGAGGGGGAAATCAGTAGGTCTCGACCTGCACGCTTGTCTCGCTCAGCGCCTGAACGACGAACACCTGGGCGCCGATCGGTATCGGCTGGTCCGCACGGGCACTGAGCTTGACCGGTTGGCCGGCGAGCCGGATTCGGACCTCGCCGTACCCGTCGACCGGCACCGGGGTGACGACCAGGCCGAGCGCCCCTACCAGGTCGTCACGGGTGGGGGTGGGGTCCGTGCGCATGTTGCGCGCCGCCCGGCTCAGCCGGGAAGCCAACCAGCCGGTGGGCACGGCCGCGAGGACGCCGCCGACCACCGCGCCGACGACCATTCCCGGTGTACGCGCACCGAGCAGTTCGTTGACGATGGCCGCGCCGAACCCGAATGCTCCGGCGAAGCCGGCGACCGTCTCGACCGAGATCGGGCCGTCCACGTCGGCGTGCCCGAAATGGAGCAGCTCGGTGCCGAGCAGGGCGAGCGCGAGCACCGCGATGCCTGCCCCACCGATGATCAGAAAGATGAGCGTCCCCGTTGCCACGACCTTGACGGTATCGACGCCACGCAACGCCGAACGGCCGAGTGGCGCTCGGCCCGACGCTGGCAGCCGCGTCGGCGGCGGCATCGGGGAGAATGGGTTGATGCGCTGGACCGTGCTCGACTCACCGATCGGTGAGTTCTCCGTCGCCACGGACGGCACGAACGTCTGCGGCACCGCCTTCGGCCGGGTCGACGCGGCGGTCGACGTGCCCGGCGACCCGCTGTCCCAGCGGGCGGTGACCGAACTGCGGGCGTACTTCGCCGGTGCGTTGACCGCGTTCACCATCCCGGTCTCGATGCCGCGCGGCTCCGACTTCGAGCGGGCCGTGTGGCAGGAGATGACGCGGATTCCGTACGGGGAGACGCTCACCTACGGCGAGGTGGCGCGCCTCGTCGGCGATCCCGGGGCGGCCCGGGCGGTGGGCGTGGCCTGCAACCGAAACCCGGTGCCGGTGATCGTGCCGTGTCACCGGATCGTCGGCGTGGGCGGCAAGCTTGTCGGCTTCGGTGGGGGTCTGCCCCGCAAGGTCAAGCTGCTGGAGTTGGAGGCCGGGGTGGCCCTGCTACGCGCCTGGCACTGAGTTCCTCGGCACGTCACCACTCGAGTGGGCCAGCCACGGCGGGTCGGCCGGGGGCCGCCGCCGGAAGAAGCCGTTGGCCGGAGGCAGGGCCAGCAGGACCAGTGCGACGACGATGGCCACCGGCGCGCCCACACCCAGAGTGAGCAGCAGGGGCTCCAGCCAGCCCGGCATGGCGTCCCGCGCCAGCACGGTGATCCGGTCGATGTCCTCGGTGGAGTAAACGGAGTAGAGCGGCCGGGGAGACCGGACCACACCGACGGTGGCGCAGCAGGCGAGAAAGGGCGCCGTGGCCCAGGAGGCGATCCGCGCGCCGTTCACCCCCACCACGTTGGCGGCGGCCAGGGCGAGGAGTGCGAGTGACAGCAGTGCGGTCAACAGGTCGGCCGCCAGGTCTGCGGTGCTGCCCAAGCCGGCGAAAGCGACCCCGCTCGCCGGCTCGAAGGACCTGGCAGCCTCGTGGAAGAAGTTCTGGTGCCAATAGATGAGTGGCAGCGCGGCGAGTTGCGCGACGGCGGCCAGTGCCAACAACAGGCAGGCCAGCGCGACGATGCGGGGCCGAGGAGGCCGGCCGGGGTGCGCGATCGTCGCTGAGGTGCCGGTCCGGGAGGCCATGACTGGATTATCAGGAGGCTCGCTGCCGCCCGTGTTCCCGTAGGCGGTGGCGAGGATCACGTGCCCTGTCACCGCAGGGTCGGTGCCGGTGGGCGGCTCGTCGGCTTCGGGGGCGGTCTGCCGCGCAAGGTGTACCTGCTGGAGTTGGAAGCCCGGGTGGCCCTGCAGCAGGCGTGGTCATGACCTGTCCCGACGGGCCGATCCATATTCATCAGCCGATCGGTCGATGTGGACACCTTGCCCCATCCGCCATGATCGGGCGTCATTTCACCGACTCTGCGGGGGAACTTTGACCGAGAACCAGGACAAGACTGTGAACCGCCGTCGGCTGCTGCGCCGCGCCGGCACCGTCGCGGCAGGTGTCGCCGGCACGACCGTGGTCGGTGCCGCCGTTGCTGCGCCCGCTCAGGCCGCCCCGGGTGACCCGGTAGTTCAGGGTGCCAGTAACGCCGCCGGTGCCACCACCACGGAGCTGACCAGCACCGGGACCGGCCCCACGTTGCGGCTGGCGAACACGAGCACCACCACCTCGAACGGCCTGGTGCTGGCCCGCCCGGCGCTGCAGCTGACGCCGAGCGGCGATCTGCTGCACAGCGACTCGCCCGGCGGCTCGATCGGCATGGACACCCAGAGCAACATTCAGGTGGTCGCGGAGTACGGCGGCGGCAAGTACCTGGAGTACGTGCACACCACCGGCAACTCGAACCAGATCGTGCCGGTCTCGCCGCAGCGGGTCATCGACACTCGGTCGGCCGCTTCGCGCGCCCGGATCCTGAACAAGTCGTCGACGACCCTGGACAGCTCGGGTCGCCTGCGGGACGGTCAGACGATCCACGTCAACCTGAGCGACTTCGTCTACTTCGGGGACGCCCTCTTCGGCAACCTCACCGTAACCACGGCGGTCGCCTCGGGCTTCGTGCAGATCTTCCCGTACGACACCCCGCGTCCGGCGAACTTCTCGAACATCAACTACCTGACCAACCAGGTGGTGGCTAACTCGTTCATGTCGGGTGTCGGCTACCTCAACGACGAGGCGACCGACGTCATCTCCATCTACGCCGCGCGGACCACCCACATCATCATCGACGTGGTGGCGTTCGTGGTCGGCGTCGGTGCGGTCAACCCGGACATTCTGCCCTTCGCCGCGAGCGCGACGGCGCGAGGCGCCGAGTCGGCCGAGGAGCGCAGGGCGAAGCGTGCCGCGAAGGCCCAGGCGGGCACGCCGAGCTGGAAGTAAGGCGGTCGCCGTACCAACGGCGAGGTTTGTGAACGCGGCGAGGGCCGGGTCCGTTCGGACCCGGCCCTCGCCGATGCTGTTGGTGTTCAGCAGGTCAGCGCGCGACCTCACCGGCGATGAACTCCTCGACAGCCTGGTGGGCGTCGTGGTCGGCGTACTGCACCGGCGGGGACTTCATGAAGTACGACGAGGCCGACAGGATCGGGCCGCCGATCTTCCGGTCCAGGGCGATCTTGGCGGCGCGGACCGCGTCGATGATGACCCCGGCCGAGTTCGGGGAGTCCCACACCTCGAGCTTGAGCTCGGCGTTCAGCGGGGTGTCACCGAACGAGCGACCCTCCAGGCGGATGTACGCCCACTTGCGGTCGTCCAGCCACGGCACGTGGTCCGACGGGCCGATGTGCACGTCGCTCTTGCTCATCTCGTGCGGGATCTGCGAGGTGACCGACTGGGTCTTCGAGATCTTCTTCGAGACCAGCCGCTTGCGCTCCAGCATGTTCATGAAGTCCATGTTGCCGCCGAAGTTGAGCTGGTACGTGCGCAGCAGCTCGACGCCCCGGTCCTCGAAGAGCTTCGCGAGAGCGCGGTGCACGATGGTCGCGCCGACCTGGCTCTTGATGTCGTCACCGACGATCGGCAGGCCCGCGTCCTCGAACTTCTTGGCCCACTCGGGGTCGGAGGCGATGAAGACCGGCAGGGCGTTGACGAACGCGCAACCGGCGTCGATCGCGGCCTGGGCGTAGAACTTGGCGGCCTGCTCGGAGCCGACCGGGAGGTAGCAGACGACGACGTCGACCTGCGCGTCGCGCAGCGCCTGCGCCACGTCGACGGGGGTGGCGTCGGACTCCTCGACGATCTCGCGGTAGTACTGGCCCAGACCGTCGAAGGTCGGGCCGCGCTGCACGCTGACGCCGGTCGGCGGCACGTCACAGAGCTTGATGGTGTTGTTCTCGCTGGCGACGATCGCCTCCGCGAGGTCCATGCCCACCTTCTTGGCGTCCACGTCGAACGCCGCGACGAACTCCACGGAGTTGACGTGGTAGTCGCCGAAGGCGACGTGCATGAGACCCGGGACGCGGTCGTTCGGGTTGGCGTTCCGGTAGTACTCGACGCCCTGAACCAGGGACGAGGCGCAGTTACCCACACCGACGATGGCGACGCGGACGGAGCCCATAGCGTCTGCCTCCTTCTTTTCTGTCACGGCCGCTCATTCCTGGTCTCTCCAGGCGGAGGCGGGCTGTTGTCTTCTCGTCGGCCGCCGGCTGTCCCGATGTTCGGGACCGTCGGGGCTCGGCCGGAGCGCTCGTTGGCGATGAGCTCCTCCAGCCAGCGGACCTCGCGCTCACAGGCATCAAGACCGTGGCGCTGCAGTTCCAAGGTGTAAGCGTCGAGGCGCTCGGCCGCCCGGCCCAGCACGTCGCGAAGCCCTTCGCGACGCTCCTCGATCTTGCGGCGGCGACCCTCCAGAATGCGAAGGCGGGTCGCCTGGTCGGTCCGGGCGAAGAACGCGAAGTGCACCCCGAAGCCCGTGTCGTCGTACGTCTCGGGCCCGGCCTGTGCGATCAGCTGGGCGAAGCGTTCCTTGCCCTCCGCGGTGATTTTGTAGACCACCCGACCTCGTCGGCTGGTCAGCGCGGGAACCTCCTCGGCGGTGGCGGGCGTCTCGGCAGCTTCGGTGATCCATCCCGCCGCCTGCAACCTGCGCAGTGTCGGGTAGAGCGAGCCGTAGCTGATCGCCGCCCGGATCGCGCCGAGTTTGGCGGTCAACTCCTTGCGCAGCTCGTAGCCGTGCATCGGAGACTCCTGCAGGAGGCCGAGGATGGCGAACTCAAGCACTGGCCACCCTCTCTTTACCCTCCGGCGTGAAGTGGTAACCGCCGCGATGTATCGGACCGATACATCGCACGTTAGCGGGTCGCACCGGCCAGGGCAAACCCCCTCTCCGAGGTGTCTTCGTCACGGATTGTGAGCATGGTCGCCTGCTCGGGCCGGACCGCGTACCCTTCTCCGCATGCGTACGCAGCGCCAGGTCGTCGACTACTCGCTCCAGAAGCGAGCAGTGCTGCGTGAGCTCCTGGCCGGCCGGGTCGGCACGTACGACGTCTGCGACGCATCGCCGTACCTGAAGAACGCCGCCCGCTTCCACGGTGAGCCGACTGACCGGCGCTGCCCGATCTGCCGCAGCGAGAATCTGACTCTCGTCCACTACATTTACGGCGACGAACTCAAGCAGTCCGCCGGGCAGGCCCGGACACTCACCGAGTTGCCCGTGCTGGCGATGACGCTGCGTGAGTTCCAGGTCTTCGTGGTGGAGGTGTGCCTCGGTTGTGACTGGAACCATCTCGTCGAGCAGTACCTGCTCGGCCGGGACGGTCTGGCCGGCGACAACGACGGCGCCGGCGAGCAGGATGTGGCGGTCGAAGGCGCAGGTCGGCGGAGGCGAGAGGCGCAACGGTGAACGCAGCAGGTTGGACCGGCCCCGGGGCCGTAGACGAAACCCGGGACGGTCGACCGCTCGTTAGTCCGATTGGCCCGATTGATACTGCAAGTACCTCGGCGAGACGGCACCCCCGTGCCGTCGTCCCGGGTGAAGCAACTCACGGCAACCCGGTGGCGGCGCAGTCGCGCCCCACCGCGACCGGCAGGGTGTGAGGAATGAACTCGTACGGCGATCCCAGTTCTGCGCGCGGGCGGGCCCAGTACCCGGGCCCGGACGGTGACCCCGGACCCGGCGCGGCCAACGCGTACGGCCGATCCGGCGGTGACTCCCGCGCGGGTGGCTGGTCGGCCTCGGAGGGCGGCGCGGCGACTCCGGGCCGTGCCTCGGTGACACCGCGGGCCACCGGTGGACGGGCCACTGTCGGTGGATCGGCCTCGGTGCCGCCGCGCGGTGCCGCGGCCGCCGGATCCGCCTCGGTGGGCTCGGCGACCCCGGGCCGCTCCGGGCGGGCCTCGGTGCCGGTGTCGCCGGCACCGGCCCCCGGACGCGCCGGCGCGGGCCGGGCCTCGGTGCCCGTGTCCCCGGCGCCCGGCGCCCCGGCAGGTCGGGCCGCTGTCGGCGCCGCCGCCGTCGGCGCGGCCTCGGTCGGCACCGCCTCGGCGGGTCGGGCCAGTGTCGGCTCCGCGTCGGTGGGTGGCCGTGCCGCAGTCGCGCGGGCGAGCGTCTCACCGGTCTCCGGTGGGCCCGGCGGCCCTGGTGGCCCCACCGGTCCGGGTCGAGGTGGCCGTGGCGCCGGTGATTCGAGCGCGGGACGGTCGAAGAAGCGCAAGCGGATGAACCTGCTGATCGCCGCGTTCGCGGCCTTCATCATGCTCGCCGGCGTCGGCGTGGTCGGCTTCACCTACTACTCGACCAACGTGGTCATGCCCGACGAGTTGCCGTTGCCGCTGTCCACCACCGTCTACGCCAAGGACGGCAAGACCGCGTTGGCCAAGCTGGGCAGCGAGAACCGCACCTTCGTCACCATCAACCAGATCCCGCAGCACGTGCAGGACGCGGTGGCGGCAGCCGAGGACCGCAACTTCTACCGGCACTCGGGCGTCGACTACAAGGGCATCGTCCGGGCGGGATGGAACAACATCTCCGGCGGCGACAAGCAGGGTGCCTCGACGATCACCCAGCAGTACGCCCGTAACGCGTTCGAGAACCTCCAGGACGACACGTACGGCCGGAAGGTGAAGGAGGCCATCCTCGCCTCCAAGCTGAACGACGCGTACAGCAAGCCCGAGATCATGCAGCACTACCTCAACGTGATCTACTTCGGTCGCGGTGCCTACGGCATCGAGGCCGCGGCGCAGACCTACTTCGGCAAGTCCGCAAAGGACCTCAGCGTGGGCGAGGGCGCGGTGCTCGCGGCGGTCATCAAGCAGCCGGTGGCGAGCGACACGCACCGAGGCTTCGACCCGGCGGTCAACCCGACCGACGCCAAGGCGCGGTGGGACTACGTGATCGGCGGCATGAAGAAGGAACGCTGGGTGGACGCCCCCGACCGGCCCGCGTCGCCCACCGAGTACCCCAAGGTGCTGCCGCCGAAGAAGGGCGGCAACGGGTTCGGTGTCGACAGCCCGCGAGGCAACGTCATCAACTACGTCCGCCAGGAGATGGACGCGATGGGCCTCTGCTCCGACTCCGGCGCGGAGGGCAAGACGAGCTGCGTGGACGCGCTGCGCGACGGCGGCTACCGGATCACCACCACCATCGACCCGAAGCTGCAGACCGCCGCGGAGAACACCGCGATGCAGTCGAAGAAGGGCTCCGAGCTCAACGACCAGCCGAAGAACCTGATGGCGGCAATGGTGTCGATCGACCCGAAGAAGGGTCGGGTGCTCGCCTACTACGGCGGTGACAGCGGTGCCGACTTCGACTACGCCGGCAAGAACATCGACAAGAACGGTGACCTGACCGGCGGACACCAGCCGGGCTCGTCGATGAAGGTGTACACCCTGGCAGCGGCCATCGAGGCCGGCATCTCGGTCAAGTCGCACTGGGATCCCACGCCGTACAAGCCGGAGGGCTCCTCGGTCGCGATCGGTAACGCCGGCCGCACCAACCTCAAGTGCGGCAAGTGGTGCACCCTCGAAGAGTCGACGGTCCAGTCGTACAACGTGCCGTTCTACTGGGTCGCCGACACGATCGGCGCCGGCAAGGTGGTCGACATGGCCCGCAAGGCCGGCGTCACCACCATGTGGGGCGTCGACCCGCCGCAGGCCTTCGACCTGTCGAAAAAGGGCCCCACCCCGTTCGACAACTACACCGCCTTCGGCAAGTACCCGATCACCGTGTTCGACCACGCCAACGCGATGGCCACGTTTGCCAACGACGGCAAGTACATCAAGGCCCACTTCGTGCTGAAGGTCGAGCAGCAGGAGAAGGACTCCGGTAAGTGGAAGGTGGTCGGCAGCGAGCGCATCAAGCCTGAGCAGCGGATCCCCAAGAAGATCACCGACGAGGTCACCGGCGTCCTGAAGCAGATCCCCGGGGCCGGGTCGAACAACCTCTCGCTGGAGAGCGGTCGCCAGTCCGCCGCCAAGACCGGCACCTGGGAGTACGACAAGGACGACAACTCGCACGCCTGGACGGTCGGCTACACCCCGCAGAACGCCACTGCGGTGTGGGTGGGCAGTCGGGACCCGAAGAAGCCGGAGATCCGGCTCGCCAACGGCAAGGACATCGGTGGTTCGACGCTTCCCGGCCCGATCTGGGAAAAATTCATGAACACCGCCCTGAGGGGCCAGGAGGAGATCCCCCTGCCCAGCGTCACCGGCGAGGGTGACGTCACCAAGGGCAACGGCAAGGAGGCGCCACCGCCACCGCCGCCGACGGTCCCGGGCGGGCCGCCGTGTGACCCGCTCACCGATCCGTTCTGCCCGCGCGGCGGTACCCCGGGAGGCAACCCCGGCGGCAATCCGGGAGGCAACCCCGGCGGTAACCCAGGTGGTAATCCTGGTGGACCCGGGGGCGGTGGCGGCGGCGGTGGAGTGCTGCCCGGCCTACCACCGAACCGGGACTGACCCGTACCCTCTGCACACCGCCGCCGGCCGGACGACAAGTCCCGGCCGGCGGCGGTGTTTTCGTACCCGGGATCTCCGCGTTGGGACGGGACGGGCACCCCCGTTGTACGGCAGGATGCCTCTTCATGAGCACCCAGTCGACGCCCGGCATCGACGACGCCGGTACCACCGACCACCCGTCGCGCTCCGACGGATTCGTCCGCGGCTTGTCCAGCGCGATCGGCGGGCCGTTGGGCGACCACGCGACAGCGCTGGACCGACCGGCCGGCCAGGAACGTCGTTTCTGGACCGCCGTCCGGATCGTGCTGGCGCTGACATGCCTCACGCTCGCGCTGCACTGGGTGCAGAAGTCGCCCTGTCAGGACGGCGCGTGGCAGAACAACGTCCAGTACACGCGCTTCTGCTACACCGACGTCCTGGCCCTCTACTACGCCGAAGGGCTCAACGAGGGCAAGGTTCCCTACCGCGACCACCCGGTCGAGTACCCGGTGCTGACCGGCTACTTCATGGGGGCGCTGGGCCTGCCCGTGCACGCCGTCGGTGACGGCGACCCGAGCATCAACCAGGGCCAGTGGTTCTACAACCTCAACGCTCTGGTGTTGGGCGCACTCGCGGTGGCCACAGTGGCGGTGATCCTGGCCCTTCGTCGCCGACGACCCTGGGACGCCGCGTTGTTCGCGCTCGCCCCGGCACTGGTGCTCACCGCCACCGTCAACTGGGACCTGCTCGCCATCGGGCTGGCCGCCTTCGGCCTGCTGGCCTGGGCCCGGAAACGGCCAGCGGTGGCAGGGGTGCTGCTCGGGCTCGCCGGCGCGGCGAAACTGTGGCCGCTGTTCCTCCTCGGGCCGATCCTCGTTCTGGCGCTGCGCGCCGACCGGATCCGCGCCGCGCTCGTCGCCACAGGTACGGCGATCGCCGCCGTGGTGCTGGTGAACCTGCCGGCCGCCCGCGCGTACCCGGAGAACTGGGACCGTTTCTTCGAGTTGAACACCACCCGGCCCATCGACTGGGGAACGCTCTGGTACATCGGGCGGTACCTGGACGGCAAGGTCGGCAACGACCCGGCTCAGCTCGGCCCGTTCGAGTGGCTGAACGCCAACATCCCCACGCTCAACACCGTCTCGTACGCGCTGTTCGGGCTGGCCTGCCTCGGTGTCGCCGTGCTGGCGCTGCGCGCGCCGCGCCGACCGCGGCTGGCGCAGCTCGCGTTCCTGGTGGTCGCGGCGTTCCTCATCTTCAGCAAGGTCTGGTCCCAGCAGTTCGTGCTGTGGCTGCTGCCGCTGGTGGTGCTCGCCCGTCCGAAGTGGGGGGCCTTCCTGGCCTGGCAGATCGCCGAGGTCTGCTACTTCGTCGCCTTCTACGGGGAACTGCTCGGGGCAGCGACCAGTCGCCCGGTCTTCCCGGAGGGGGTGTTCGTGCTGGCCTCGACGCTCCGGCTGGCCACCGTGGTGGTGCTCTGCGTGCTGGTCGTCAAGGAGATCCTGCACCCCGAGCGGGACGTGGTGCGGGCGAACTACCCGGACGACCCCGACGGCGGCGTGCTCGACGGCGCACCGGACGCCCCCTGGCTGGACCGCTGGCGCCTACCTACGAAAAGCGAACCCTCTCCGGAACCGGTCAGCACCTGACCCGCAACGTCGAACGCGGCCCGGACCACGTCAGGTTTTCGGGGAAGCCCGCCCGGCGCAGGGATCAAGCCTGACCGCCCGGAGCCGGGTGGGCTCCCCGAAAAACCACCCGGCCAACCACGTTCAGAGCCGATACACGACCGCGTCGCCGACCTCCTCCCGAGTGATGCCGAGCGATTCCACCGGAGCATCGATGGTGAGCTCCCACGGTGTGCCCGGCACCTGCCCGCGCAGCAGCACCACAGTGCGGACGCCGTACAAGCGCAGATACTCGACGCTGGTCCGGTCGGGGAACGACTGACTCGCCCGACGGACGTCGTCGAGCTGACGCGGCGTGAAGCCGCTACCGCCGTTGACCACGTCGGGGAAACCACTCGTCGACCAGAGCATCACGTGCTGGTCCAGACTCTGGTTGCTGGGCAGCACCAGCAGCGGCCCCTGCGCCGACCGCATCGCGGCCGGCTGGGTCGGCACCACCGGATGCGGCGTGGTGTTCAGACCCTCGACGGTCACCAGCAGCAACGGCAGCAGGGTGGCCATCCGCAGCCACGGCCCCGGCCACGACGGGATCCGCTGCGCGGTCAACTCGCGGACCCGGTCGGTGAGCGCGGTGACCGCGCCGGCAGCGAGCAGGCCGAGCAACAACGTGGTCCACAACATCAACCGACCAGGGGTACGCAACGCGCTCCAGCCCGGCACGTGCTCGAAGAGCGGCACGTAGGTGACGGTGCCGTCGAAGAAGCGGGTGCCCATCGCGAAGGCCATGGTCACCAGCACCCCGGCGAGCAACAGCAGTCGGTGCCGCAGCCGCCAGGCCGAGAAGAACAATCCGCCCAGGGCGAGCGCGTAGAGCACGAAGCCCGGCAGCAGGGTCATCTCCGGGTGCCACGGCAGCGCGGCGCGAGCGCCCTCGTGCAGACCACCCCAGATCCGCGACTCGGAGGGCGCCGTCACGAAACCCGACGCCGGAGGCGAGAAGATGCTGATGTCGGCGATGGTCCGCTCGGCGTACGGATGCAGCTTGGTCACCTGGAAGAACGGGTACGCCATCAGCGCACCCACACCCGCGAAGAACAACCCGCCGAGCACGTCGGCGACGAACAACCGGCGACCGAACGGCACGGGCTGCCGGGTGCGCAGCCGCCGCGTGTAGAAGAGGACGACAGCGACCAGCACAGCGCCGGCCAGGAAGTACGCGAACGGCAGCCCGATGCCGAAGCCGAGGCTGAGCTGCCAGGCCGCCACCAGCCAACCGGCGTAGACCCACCCGTCGTGCCGGCGCTCGGGCCGATAGCCGTGCCGCAGTGACCAGCCGTGCCCGCGCGCCAACATTGCCAGCGCCAGCGGAATCCCGCCGTTGGAGATCACGTGCAGGTGCCCCGCCTGAGCCAGCAGCCACGGCGCGTACGTGTAGCTGACGCCGGCGACGGCGGCACCGATCCGGCCGGCCCCGAGCTGGCGGGCCAGCGCGTACGCCCCGAGCGTGGCGAGCGCGTGCGCCAGCACGAACATGATGTTGTAGCGCAGCAACGCGTCCTCGGGGCCGCTGCCGAGCATCCCGGCCGGGGCGTACCCGAGCAGGGTGTCGGAGAACGCGAAGCTCCACAGCTCGGGGAAGAACGTGTTGGACTGCCACAGACGCGCCGGGTCGGCCAGCAGGATGTGCCCGGACCAGGCCATCTGCCACGCCTGCAGGCTCGGGTCCCAGTAGTCCTGGGGAAGCGTGTAGCGGGGATAGCGCAGGGTCGGCCAGGTCATCAGCACGGCCAGCGCCACCGAGCAGAGGGTGGCCAGGGTCCACTCGTGGATCAGGAAGCGGCCGACGGCTCGGCCCGCCCGGGTGAAGACGGAGGGCCGCGGCTCCGGCGCGGAGGCGAACGCCTCCCAACGGTCCGCAACGACCGGCGTGGCCGCACCGTCGGTCTTCGTGTCACCGTCGGCCTTGCCCGCTCTCTTGCCCTTACCCGCCCAACGCCACCACCTCGTCGGCGGCGGCTTGGCTTCGGCCGCAGCGCCTTGCGTAGGGCTGTCCTTGCCGTCTTTGGGCGGAGCGCTGGACTCGGCGTCCTCGCTCCCCTTGCCGTCCTTGGCCGGGGTGCCGTCCTTGCCGTCCTCGCTCCCCTTGCCGCCGTTGCTGTCCTCGCTGCCCGTGGCTGGGGAGTTGTCCTTGCTGTCCTTGGCCGCGGTGCCGCTCTTGCTGTCCTTGCCGTCCTTGGCGGGGACACTGTCCTTGGCGGCGGTGCTGTTCACAGCCGCGGTGCTGTCATTGGCCGCGGTGCCGTTCACGGCCGCGGTGCCGTTCACGGCCGGGGCGGCCGCCGTGCTCTCGGTCTCCGCGGGGCTCTCGCCGAAGCGGGTGTCGGAGGAGCGAGCTGGCTGGGCTGGGGCACCCGACCCGGATGCGGCAGCAGGTCGGCTCTCGGCGTCCGAGCCGGCGGGGGTGGGCCGGGCCTTCCCGGTCCCGGGCTGTCCGGTGGTCATGCTGCCGGGCTCGCCGTCCCGAGCTGCTGACGGAGGAAGTCGATGTCGGCCGCCTGGCCGTCCACACCGCCCGGTGTCTCGACGACCACCGGAGCTCCGGCCGCCCGGATCACCGCGACGACCAGCTCCGGGTCGATCGTGCCGCCGCCCAGGTTGTCGTGCCGGTCCTGGCCGGAGTTGAACCCGCCCTTGGAGTTGTTGGCGTGCACCAGGTCGATCCGCCCGGTGATCGCCTTGACGCGGTCGACGAGGCCGAGCAGCTCCTCGCCACCCGCGTACGCGTGGCAGGTGTCCAGGCAGAAGCCGACCTCGTAGTCGCCCACGGCGTCCCAGAGCCGGGCGAGCGCGTCCAGTCGCCGGGCGCACGCGTTGTCCCCGCCGGCGGTGTTCTCGATCAGGACCGGTACGCCGAAGCCACCGGAGTCGGCTGCGTACGCGAATGTCTTGCGCCAGTTGTCGAAGCCGACGGCCAGGTCGTCCCCGGCGTTGACGTGCCCCCCGTGGACGATCAGGCCCTTGGCCCCGATCGAGGTGGCCGCGTTGGCGTGCCCGAGCAGCAGCTTTCGGCTGGGGATCCGGATGCGGTTGTTGAGGGTGGCGACGTTGATGACGTACGGCGCGTGCACGTACAGGTCGACCTCGGCCGTGCGTAGCCGCTCGGCGTCTTCCCGGGGCTTGGGCGCCTTCCATCCCTGTGGATCGGCGAGGAAGAACTGCACGGTGTCGGCGGACCGGGCGGCCGCCTCCGCCAGCGGGTCGGTCGAATCGACGTGGGCTCCGATACGCATGCGAGCGAGCCTACGTCGCGAGCCCGACCGGCGGGTGGCGGCCGGGCGGTGTCGTGGGGTGGTCGCGTCACCGGCCGGACCGACGATCGTTGATGCGTGTGAACCGGCGACCAGTGCCCGGTGCCTCCGGCGGCGTGAATGCGCCGTGGCAGGCCACCGGAGGGTCGACGGCCGACAGCGAGGTCACCTCCGCCGTGCGGCCCGGCGCGGCGGAGGAGACCCCCGCATCTCAGACAGCCACCGATGGAAATCTCGGCAATTTGTGCTTTTCCCCCCGACAAGGTACGAGTGCTGTTGTATCGTCAGGTAACAACACGATAAAGCTCCGCGGGGCGTCTTCGGTCCAACCTCATCGGTGTGGTCGTTCCTCCCCAGGTCCCACCCAAGGAATGCGGACCAGACGCCTCGCGGCCTCGTAGACGGGGGTCCATCATCGGCCGACAGACGGTCGGACGGTGGGCCCCCGTCGGCATGTCCGCGTGCTGACCTACCACCCCGGGCATGATCGTTGAGACCGGGTATCCTGGTCAGGTTGTCCGCGTCCGGCCGGGTTCCCTCGGCGCGTGCGGGCAGCGACACAAGACCTCCTGCCACGGAAGGACCGTGGCCGCTTAGCCCACAGGAGGTGAGCACGTCTTGCGTCATTACGAGATCATGGTGATCCTCGACCCCAGCCTCGAGGAACGCACCGTCGCCCCGTCGCTCGACACGTACCTGAACGTGATTCGGACCGCGGGTGGCTCGGTTGAGAAGACCGACGTGTGGGGCCGCCGGCGCCTCGCGTACGAGATCAACAAAAAGGCAGAGGGCATCTACGCCGTCGTCGACTTGCAGGCCACGCCTGCTGCGGTGGCCGAGCTGGACCGTCAGCTGCGACTCAACGAGTCCGTGCTGCGCACCAAGGTCCTCCGACCGGAAATGCGCTAAGCCTTCAACCCCCGGTTCGTCCGGATCAGCCTCCGCGACTCTGTCAGAGGGCTCTGGCAGCCTGTACGACGAGACGCTGAGTGCGCGAGGAGATGGTCATGGCAGGAGACACCACCATCACGGTCATCGGCAATCTGACCGATGACCCCGAGTTGCGGTTCACCCCCTCCGGGGCTGCGGTCGCCAAGTTCCGAGTCGCTTCGACGCCCCGTTTCATGGACAAGGCGTCGAACGAATGGAAGGACGGCGAGCCGCTGTTCCTCGCTTGCACCGTCTGGCGTCAGGCCGCCGAGCACGTCGCCGAGTCGCTGCAGCGCGGCGCCCGGGTGATCGTGTCGGGTCGGCTGCGTCAGCGGTCGTACGAGACCCGCGAGGGTGAGAAGCGCACCGTCATCGAGCTCGAGGTCGACGAGATCGGCCCGTCGCTGCGCTACGCCACGGCAAAGGTGCAGAAGATGTCCCGCTCCGGCGGTGGCGGCGGCGGCTTCGGTGGCGGCGGTGGTGGTGGCAACCAGGGTGGCGGCGGAGGCAACTTCGACGACCCTTGGGCTTCGGCCGCTCCCTCTCCCGCGCGTGCCGGTTCGGGCGCCAATTTTGACGAGGAGCCACCGTTCTAATGGCGCCTAGCGCTCGCGATCGCAAACCAGGAGCACGTGCAACGGCCAAGGCTGCGGCACTGCGCAAGCCGAAGAAGAAGGTGAACCCGCTCGACAAGGACGGGATCGCCTACATCGATTACAAGGACACCGCGCTGCTGCGCAAGTTCATCTCCGATCGCGGCAAGATCCGCGCTCGTCGGGTGACCGGCGTGACCTCGCAGCAGCAGCGGCAGATCGCCCGTGCGGTCAAGAACGCCCGTGAGATGGCGCTCCTGCCGTACACGGCCACCACCCGCTGAGAGGAGGCACCGATATGAAGATCATCCTGACTCAGGAAGTGTCCGGCCTCGGTGCCCCAGGCGACATCGTCGAGGTCAAGAACGGCTACGGCCGTAACTACCTGCTGCCGCAGGGCTTCGCGATCGCCTGGACCAAGGGCGCGGAAAAGCAGGTCACGGTTATCAAGCGGGCCCGTGGGGCTCGCGAGATCCGCGACCTCGACCACGCCAACGAGGTCAAGGCTCAGCTCGAGGGTCTCAAGGTCAACCTGAAGGTCCGCGCCGGCGACGGCGGACGGCTCTTCGGCTCGGTCACCCCGGCCGAGATCGTCGACGCCGTCAAGACGGCCAGCGGCCCGGTCCTCGACCGGCGTCGGCTGGAGGTGCCCGGTCACATCAAGTCGACCGGCACCTACCCGGTGAAGATCAAGCTGCACCCCGAGGTGACCGCGTCGTTCAACCTGAACGTCGTTCAGGGCTGACGTCCGCAACACCACCACGAGGGCCCGCACCGAGCAAATCGGTGCGGGCCCTCGTGCGTACGTCGTCAGTCGACCCCGTCAGGGCCTGGCAAATGGGCACATCCGAGCCGGGCAGCCCCGAGCCGCAGGGCGGTCACCCGATCGGCTGGCCGGTCACCGCGCTGATCAGCACCGTGGACAGGCCGCCGCCCACCACCGCGGCGGCGACGGCGATGGTCGCCGAGCGCCACGTCGTGCCCACCCGACGCAGTAGAGCCGCCACGACCAGACTGCTCACCAACGCGAGACCGAAACGTGGCGAGCCGGCGAGGAGCGACTCCAACGCGCGTGACCGGGCCGAGTCACAGCCACCTCCACTGATGTCGGTCACACAACCGGCCGGTGCCTGGCCGTCCAACGTCAACAGCCAGACGAAGATCAGCATCGCGGGCACCAGATAGCAGGCGGCCGTGTACAGCAACGGCCGGACCGAGCCGCCCGGATCCGGGTCGAGTAGATCGTCCTCAAGACGCCGAGAGAACGCACCGGTGGCCGCCGATTCGACCCGCCGCCGCACCGACGCTGCCCCGACCGCAGGCCGGTCCGCCCGACGGCGTGACGCTCCACCGGTCGGCACGGGCGCGCTGCGTGGGCGCGGAGCGGTGTAGCCCACCACCGGTGACCTGGGCGCCGACGTCGTCGGATCCATCCACCGGGGGTCGTCATCGGCCAGCCGGGTGCCGGGCCAGAACCCCTCGTCCCGTGCCGGCCAACCCTCCGCAGGTACCGGTCGGTCAGAACGCGGTGCCAGCGTACGGTCCCACTGGTCGTCCTCGATGGCGGACCGCTCCCACTGGCCGGTGCGGTCGGACCGCTCCCAACCACCGACGCTCTCCACCGCCGACCACTGCTCACTCAGGTCCGTGCCAGCCGCCGACGGCCACGCGTGCACGCCCGAGGCGTCCCACGGATCCACAGCGGGCGGATACGACGGCTCTGGCTCAACCACCCGGTCGGAGCCCCGCACCCACGGGTCAGCCGGCGGACGCGACCAGGACTCCTCGGCCGCACGACGGCTGCGCCGGGTGGGACGCCGCACCTCCGGCTCGGGCGCGGGCTCGCTCGGGGTGGACTCCAGATCGCCACCCGACCAGACCACCTGCGGACGGCCTGTGGACGCACGACGAGGACGGCGTTCCTGGACCGTGCCGGAGACCGGCTCGTCCTCCCCGCTGTCGGCGCGACGACGGCCCGCGTACCCCTGCTCCTGCGGACGGTCGAGGGTCCACTCCCGAGTGTGGTCCGAGTCGGGCGCGGCGCCGATCGCCGCCTGCTCGCGCCATCCTGTCTCGCCGCCCCGCCGCCGGCCGCTCGCTGACTCGGCCGACCGCCGCCCAGCACCGGACGTGGGTATCTCGCGCTCGTCCTCGTCCGGGGCCGCGTGGCGTCCACCGCCGTCGGCGTGCCGGACACCCGACTCCAGGGCCCATCGAGGCAGGTAGGCGTCGACGGGCTCGTCCTGGCCGCGGTCCAACGCACGCCGTCGGCTGGAGGTGCGGTAGCGCCCCTCCTCGTCGTACGGCTCAACCGGAAGGGACGCCGCGCGATCACTCCACGAGGCGGTCGGCGGGCGCTCGCGCGGGCTGCCATCCCCGCGTCCCCAGTCCCGGTAACTCACGGCCGGAGTGTGACCCTTCTGAACCCAAAGCGGAATCCGCTGTCCAGGTGTAGCCGTTCGCTGGAGATAGTACGGGACGATCGTGTCACAGAGCCGACCGAAATATCTTCCTCCACAGGCTGGGGAGCATGTTTTCGCAGGTCAGGCAGTTGTGAGGAAGAATTCCCCAACAGTTATCCACAGGCTGTGCACACTCCACGCACATGCTGTCCACCGGCATCCACAGGTTGTCCCGAGGCTCGTCCACCGGTGTTGTTGAGTCTCTGACCTCGGGGTCCGTATGGTTGGCCCTCGACCGCCGGCCTGATGGCCCCCGATCGGCCGGCCTGGTCGGACGGAAGCGTCGTACCCCAGCGGTAGAGCTGGGATCGGGTTCGGCGCAGTGGAGGGGGGACCCGTGTCGGTCACTGACGACATGCGGGCAGATTCACGCTCCGGCGGAGGCCAACCACCGGCGCAGCGGGACGGCCAGTTCGACAAGACCCCACCGCAGGACGTGGCAGCCGAGCAGTGCGTCCTCGGCGGCATGCTGCTCTCCAAGGACGCCATCGCCGACGTCGTCGAGATCCTCAAGACCAACGACTTCTACCGGCCGGTGCACGCCACCATCTTCGACACCATCCTGGACATCTACGGCAGGGGTGAGCCGGCCGACCCGATCACCGTGGCCGCCGCCCTGACCGACTCCGGTGACCTGGCCCGTATCGGCGGCGCACCGTACCTGCACACCCTCATCGCCAGCGTGCCCACCGCAGCGAACGCGGCCTACTACGCGCGGATCGTCAGCGAACGGGCGGTGCTGCGCCGGCTGGTCGAGGCCGGCACCAAGATCGTGCAGCTGGGCTACGGCACCGCGAGTGGCGGTAGCCGCGACGTGGACGACATCGTGGACCTTGCCCAGCAGGCCGTCTACGACGTCACCGAACGCCGGGTCAGTGAGGACTTCGCGATCCTGGCTGACATGTTGCAGCCGACGCTGGACGAGATCGAGGCGGTGGGTGCGCAGGGCGGTGTGATGACCGGCGTGCCGACCGGCTTCAGCGACCTGGACCGGCTGCTCAACGGCCTGCACGCCGGTCAGTTGGTGATCGTCGCCGGTAGGCCTGGGTTGGGCAAATCAACAGCAAGCATGGATTTCGCTCGAAACGCTGCAATTCGGGCGAACCAGGCGGCGGCCATCTTCTCGCTCGAAATGAGTAAGGTCGAGATCGTCATGCGACTTCTCTCGGCCGAGGCGCGGGTGCCACTGCACGTGCTGCGTAGCGGGCAGCTCTCCGACGACGACTGGACGAAGCTGGCCCGCTGCATGGGCGAGATCAGCGAGGCACCCCTCTTCGTCGACGACACGCCGAGCATGAACCTGATGGAGATCCGGGCCAAGGCTCGGCGGCTCAAGCAGCGGCACGACCTCAAGATGATCGTGGTCGACTATCTCCAGCTGATGACTTCACCGAAGCGCACCGAGAGTCGTCAGCAGGAGGTCGCGGACCTCTCCCGTGGCCTCAAGCTGCTGGCCAAGGAGGTCGAGTGCCCGGTCATCGCGGTGAGTCAGCTGAACCGTGGCCCCGAGCAGCGCACCGACAAACGGCCCCAGCTGTCCGACCTGCGTGAGTCTGGCTGCCTCACGGCGGAGACCCGAGTGGTTCGAGCAGATGACAACACTGAGATCACGCTCGGTGAGTTGTTGTCGAATAACGCCAAAGACATCCCGGTCTGGGCGTTGGACGAGAGCCTTCGGTACACGCCCCGCACGATGACCCATGTTTTCCCGAGCGGCAGCCGCGAGGTGTTCCGGCTGACCCTGGCATCGGGCAAGCAGATCGATGCCACAGCGAATCACCCCTTCCTGGCTTTCACGGGGTGGGTGCCACTCGGTGAGCTGTCGCCGGGAGATCGCATCGCCACGCCACGCCACCTACCGCCGCCGATGATGACCCGCCCGTGGGTCGACGCGGAGGTGGTGATGTTGGCGCACCTGTTGGGCGACGGATCCTTCGTGCGACGTCAACCCATTCGATACGCGAGCTGTGACGAGCTGAACCTGCAGGCCGTGTCCGACGCGGCGAAGCATTTCGGGATCTCCGCCGTCCGTGACGATTACGCGGCTGCGAGGGTGACGACCCTGCGGCTGCCAGCGCCCTATCGCCTGGCTCGCGGTCGGCGTAACCCGATCGCCGCTTGGCTGGACGACCTAGGCCTCTTCGGTTTGAGATCGCACGAGAAGTTTCTCCCTTCGGCCGTCTTCAGCCTGCCCAAGGAGCAGATCACTTCCTTCCTGCGGCACCTGTGGGCCACCGATGGTTCGGTGACCGTCAACAGCTCAGGGCGCGGTGGGCGCGTCTACTTCTCGTCCACGAGCCGGCGAATGCTCGAAGACATCTCTCGACTTCTTCTGAGGTACGGCATCACGGCCCGACTGAAGGTGGTGCCGGTCTCGGGGCACCGTCCTCAGTACACGCTCGACATCTCCGGTCGGGACGACCAGCTGAGGTTCCTGCGCGAGATCGGCGTGTACGGGCAGCGGTCGGACGGCTGCGCCGCTCTGCTTGCCGCGTTGGAAACGACGGAGAGCAACACCAACGTCGACACCGTGCCACGAGAGGTCTGGACCCGAGTCAAGGAGATTCTGGTCGAGCAAGGCATGACTCACCGTGAGTTCGCTAAGGCGATCGGCACCCAGTTCTGCGGCAGCACCCTCTGGAAGCATGCCCCCAGCCGCTCCCGACTGGCGGCGATCGCCGGCGTCCTTGATGCGGCCGACCTGGACCTGCACGCCACGAATGACATCTTCTGGGACTCGATCGTCTCTATTGAGTCGATCGGTGAGCAGGAGGTGTTCGACGCGACCGTGCTCGGGAAGCACAACTTCATCGCGAACGGCATCGCCACCCACAACTCAATTGAGCAGGATGCCGACGTCGTCATCCTTCTGCACCGCGACGACTACTACGACAAGGAGTCCCCGCGCGCGGGCGAGGCGGATTTTATTGTTGCCAAGCATCGAAATGGCCCTACCGACACCGTGACCGTAGCCGCCCAGCTGCACCTGTCGCGCTTCGTGGACATGGCCATCGGCTAGCTCAGCCGAGCAGTGGAAACCAGCCCGCCGACTCGCCCAACTCCAGTCGGTCCCGGTCGGTGAGCGGCACGCGCCCGGTCGCCTTCAGGAGGAAATCGTGGTCGCTCCAGGCGACGGGGCGGACCGTGTCGTCGCTGAGCAGGCCGTCCATGGTGGCCACCGCGACACGTGTCGCCAGTGGACCCGGGGGCGGCGCGTCGGGCAGGTCCACGATCAGGTCCAGGTGATGAACGACAGCCTCGGTCGTCAGGGTGGCGAGGAAATCCGGTACGCGCAGCACGTGTCCCTGCGTGGTCACGTACCCCTGCGGGTTGGCTGACGCGGCGGCGCGGACCGCCGCGGGGGCGGTCTCGCGCCAGAGCCGGACGATCCCGGTCGGGCGGTCGAACGCGGCGGCCGAGCGGCGGACCCACCAGGCGTGCCGGGTGGCCTCGTCGCCACCACCGGGGAAGTCACGCCAGTAGCTGACGTCGTCGACGTCGGCGGGGCCGTCCGCAGGGCTGGCCAGTGCGACAAGCGCGCGCTGGGCGTCGCCGAGCACGTGGAGGAGCAGGTCCGCGACGAGCCAGCCGTGACAGCGGGTGGTTCGTTGCAGGCCGGTGTCATCCAGGGCGTCGACCACTGCGCTGATCCCGGCGTACGCCTGGGCCAACGCCTCGTCGGGTCGGATCGCGGTCATGCGAACCAGCCTGGCACGGCGAGTTCCGCCCACCAACCACCGGCGGTGTGGGCGTTGTGCCCGGGTCGACGCGTTGATCGACCCGGGCGCGAGGTCGGCCTGGGCTCAGCCGAACATCTCGTCGAGGAAGCCCTTGCGCTTCTTCTGCCGGTAGTGGCCGTGGTAGCCGTGGTGCTGCTGCTGGTGGCCGTAAGCCGGCGCCGGCGGGTAGCCGTGTGCGGGCGGCGGCGGCGGAACGGCACCGTAGCCGGGCTGGTGGGGCGCCGGGGGCGGCGGAGGCGGCGGGTAACCGGCCGGCTGCTGGGCGGGCTGCGACGGCGCGCCGCCGCCCTGCTGGCGGCTCCAGTTGGCCTCCGCCTCGAAGAGCTTCTCCAGCTCACCGCGGTCCAGGAAGATGCCTCGGCACTCCCCGCACTGGTCGATGACGACTCCGCTGCGCTCGTACTGGCGCATTTCTCCGCGACACTTGGGACAGGTGAGACTACTCATCGCACGACGGTACCTGGTGTACCTATGCAGTTGCTGTGAGCGCCTCGGTGACTTCTTCATCGGAAACTTCGTGGAAGTCGTCGTAGTAGACGCTCACCGCGCCGAAGTCCGGTGGACGTTGCGTGCAGATGACCTGGTCCGCCTCGGCGGCGAGGAGTTCGTAGGCCTCCTGCGCGCCGACCGGGACCGCTACCACGACCCGGTTCGCTCCGAGTTGGCGTGCGACCTCCACGGCGGCGCGGGCGGTCGCGCCGGTGGCGAGACCGTCGTCGACGATCACCGCCGTCCGCCCGGTGAGGTTCAGTGGTGCGCGACCGCCCCGGTACAGCCGTTCCCGGCGTTCCAGCTCGGCCTGCTCCCGTTGGCTGACCTCGGCGATGTCGTCGCTGCTGAGTCGGCTGGCCACCGCGTCGTTGAGCACCTGGACGCCGCCCGGCCCGAGCGCACCGAAGGCGACCTCCCGGGCCCACGGCATCCCGAGCTTACGGACGACCAGCACGTCCAGCGGCGCGCCGAGGCGTTCGGCGACGACCCGGGCGACGGGTACGCCCCCACGGACGAGGCCGAGGACGACGACGTCGGGTTCGCCGACGAGTGCGGTGAGCCGGTCGGAGAGCACCCGGCCGGCGTCGGCCCGGTCGCGGTAGGTCGTCATGCCTTCAGGTCTACGCCCTGACGCGGTCCCGCGCCGGGCAGTTACGCGGAAGTGGCCCGACCGGACAGATGGCCGGGAACTGCGGTCGGCGGCGTGTCGGTGGGGCGGTGCAGGGCAGGTGCCCAGGTGAGCAGGGCGAGCGGGTACAGCAGGTAGCCGAAGCGGGTCGAGGGCATCAGGGCGATGGCGGCGAGTAGCCCGTACCCGCAGATGACGGCGGTGGCGACGGCGGTGCGGGGCGGGCGGCGGGCGAGTCGGACGGCGATGGCGATGCCCGCCGCGACCAGCAGCGCGGCGGCGATCAGCCGGCCGGCGGGCAGCCCGGTGGCGATCAGGTAGCCGGGAAACGGGGACTGTGCGGGACTGGTGACCAGGCCGTGGCCGAGGGGGAAGCGCAGCACGTTCTCGGTCAGCGCGTCGCGGTCGACGAGCATCGCGGGCAGGAGGGCGGCGACCGGCAGGCCGATCGCGCCGGCGGCGACCCGCGCGCCGGCGCGTCGGGTCAGACCCCACACGATCAGGACCAGGGCGACCGGCCAGGCGAACAGCTTCAGCGCGCCGGCGAGCCCGACCGCGAGGCCGGCCCGGCCGGGTCGGTCGGCGGCGGCGAGCGCGAGGGCCAGCAGGCAGAGCGCGAGTACGGGTAGGTCGTCGCCGCCGGTGGCGAGGGTGAGGGCGCAGATCGGCAGTACGGTGGCGGCCTGCACGCCGCGCAGCAGCGCGGCGTTCCGGCGGTGAGCGGTGCCGGCCTCGTCCGTGTCGGCAGGTGTTCTGCGCAGGGCGCTCACGGCCAGGGCGAGCGCCAGTGCGGTGCCCACCGCGAACCAGACTCGGGAGTCGGTCCACCAGGTGTCGACGAGTGCTCGGGGTAGGCCGAACATCGCCATGCCGGGCTGGTAAGGGGTGTAGCCCATGAGTTGCTCGCCGGGTGGCAGGGCGGCGATCGCGTCCGGTCCCAGGTACGGGGTGCCGTGTTCCAGGAGGCGCGCGCCGGCGTGTTCCACGACCAGCACCTCCTCCTGGGCCCGGTCGGTGCGCCCGCCGGCCCGCTCGATGCTCTGCCAGAGCAGAGGCAGCAGTGCGGTGCCCGCCCATGCGAGACCGGTGACCGCCCAGCGGGCTGGCAGCCCGACCAGCGGTGAGGTCGGGGTGCGTCGGCGCAGCAGCAGTTGGGCGGTCACCACGAGTGTCGCGACCAGGTATCCGGCTGCGGCGACGGTCCCCCAGGCCCGGTGCGGCAGCAGGGTCGACGTGACCGCGGTGATCGCGGCGAAGACGGTCGACGCGGCGTAGAGCCCGAGGTCGAGGGCGAGGCCGCCGGCGGCGGTGTCGAGCGTCCGCCAGTGCCAGCGACGGCGGCGGCGGGTGGTCGGGTCGTCGGCGATCACGGCGCAAGTCTGGCAGACCGGTCCGCTTCGGCACCGGGCCGAGGCCTGGTCAGGCGGGCAGGTGCGGGAGGCGGTCGGTGCGGGAACGGCCGGTCTGGCGACGGTTCTGGCTCAACCTGATCACCGCGCCGGCGTCGTGCAGGGGTGCGGCCAGGGTGCCGGGCCGGCCGCCCGAGCCCCGCTGCATCGCCGCGAGCAGAGTGCCGGCCGGCATCGGCCGGGCGAAGAGGTGCCCCTGGCCGGCGACGCAACCCAACTCCCACAGGGCCCGCCGCTGCGGCTCGCTCTCCACCCCCTCGGCCACCACGTCCAGGTCGAGGCTGCGGCCCAAGTCGAGGGTGGAGCGGATGACGGCGGCGGCCTCCGCCGAGCTGTCCATCGTCGTCACGAAACTCCGGTCGATCTTCAGCTCGTGCACCGGGATTCGGGAGAGCAGGGAGAGGGACGAGTAACCAGTGCCGAAGTCGTCCAACGCCAGCCGGACACCCTCGTCGCGTAGCCGGCCGAGTACCCGGTCGACCACGTCGAGTTGGCTGAGCGTCAGTGTCTCGGTCAACTCCAGCACCAGCCGGTCCGGCGGTAGGTCGTGGGCGCGCAGGCGGGCCAGCACCGAGCCCGGGAACCGCGCGTCGAGGAGGCTGCGCGGCGACACGTTCACCGCTACCGGTACGTCGAAGCCGGCGTCCCGCCAACTGGCCGCGGCGATCAGCGCCTGGTCCAGGATCGCCTCGGCGAAGGCCGGCAGCAGGCCGGAACGCTCTACGGCCTCCAGGAAGCGCAGCGGGTCGATCATGCCGTGGGTGGGGTGGTGCCAGCGGGCCAGCGCCTCGGCGCTGGTCACCTCGCCGGTGCCCAGGTCGACGATCGGTTGGAAGTTGACGACGAACTCGTGGTCGGCGACCGCACGTGGCAGGTCGCCACCGAGGGTGAGGCGGCCCAGGTCGGCGGTGTCCCGCGTGGCGGCGTACGTGGCGGTCCTCTGCCCGGCCCGTTTGGCCTGGTACATGGCCACGTCGGCGCGGCGCAGCAGCTCTGCCATGCCACCGCTGGACGGGGCGACGGAGATCCCGCCGCTGGCCTCCACGCTGATCCGCATGCCGTCCAGCTCGAAGGGCTCATGCAGGGCGGCGAGCAACGTCTCGGCCCGGTGCGCGGCCACCGCCGGGGCCGGAAGCCCTCGCAGGAGTACGGCGAACTCGTCGCCGCCGAGGCGGGCCACCAGGTCACTCGGCTGGGCTGCGCCCCGCAACCGGCCGGCCACCTGCACCAGCACCTGGTCGCCTGCGGCGTGCCCGAGTGTGTCGTTGACCTCCTTGAAGTGGTTGAGGTCGATCAGCACCAGCGCGGTCACCCCGTCGGCGTGCCGGGCGCTCAGGTGCTCGGTGCCCTCGTCGAGGAGTTGCCGACGGTTGGCCAGGTCGGTCAACGCATCGTGTGCCGCCGCGTACGCGTGTTCGTCGGCCACCCGGGCGAGTTCGGCGTACGCCTGGGCGTTGCGCACTGCCGTGCAGAGCGCGGAGGCGAAGGTGCGCAGGGTGTACTGCTCCCGCTCGGAGAGTTGCACCGGGCCGTGGAAGCGCAGTCGGAGGACGCCGATGTCGACGGTCCGGTCGTGTCCCTCCAGCGGGGTGGGGACGATCGTGCCGTCGACGGTGGTGGGGGTGCCGGTCGGGCCGTCGAAGGTGATGCCGCCGGTGCCGCCGCGTACGGTGCGACCGCCGTCGCGCAGCTCGATCTCGACCTCGTCGGCGGAGAACAACTCGGCGGCCTGGGTGACGGCGGTGGTGAGGACGGTGTCCAGGTCGACCACGTTGAGCGCGTCGGTGGTGCGGGCGAGCCGCTGCCACGCCTGCTGTTCGGTGCGGCCCCGAATGCGTGCGGCGTAGGCCAGGTGCAGGCTCAGGACCAGGGGTGGAATCGCGAGCAACAGTCGGGGATCGAGCCGGATGATCAGTAGCGTGCAGGCTGTGACCACGAACCGCACGGCGAAGCCGGCGAGACGGAGGTCGAGATTGCTGCGGAAGTGCTTCGCGATCCGGGTCTCGGAGGCGAGCGCGATGACTGGAATGGCGAGCAAATCGTCCAGTAACGCGGCGACCAGGTAGGCGAGGGCCAACGGCCCCAGCAGCGTCAGGGGGGCTGCCCCGGTTGCTGGCCAGGTCCAGCTCGTCATCGCGAGCGTGGTGCCGGCGCCCCAGGCCACGATGACGTTCTTCCCGACGCCGAAGGCGAGCTTCATCGGTGTCAGGCGGAGCGAGGCGATGGCGATCCCGACAGCGGTGCAGAGCACGACGACGGAGGTCGGAGCGATGGCTGCACCAACGATGATCGCTGTTTCGTTCCAACTGATCGACTGGGTCGTCGACCGGATCCGTACGCGGGCCTTGACCAGCGTGCCCAGAGCGATCATGAGCGTGAGCATGACGAGAACCGCAGCGTCGTTCACCGTCGTCGGCTTCGCCGAACCCAATGCGGCCGGAAGCGAGGCGGCGACGATGACCGCGGCAACAGCGACGACGAGACCGACGAGCAGCAACAGCCGCCGATCGGTCTCAGTCTCTCGTCGCTGAGGAAGGGTCATGCCGCTCCCGAATGGTGCCTGCGCGTTCCCGCAGCCTACTGCTCGGGTCCTCAGAAGTCCTGTGTCGAGCTTGTCAGTTCCAGTCGGTGCCACGCATCGCGCTGCCCCCTTCTACCGCTGTCCATTGGAGTACCTGTCCGCGATGGGGAGGTCTTCCTCTGAAAGGCAGCTTAAGAGAAGGAAGGGCAGGCTAGAACAAATAAATGTCGGTATGCGCAGGATTAGCCAAGTTGCAGCCCCTTTATCACGTTCTGTCCATCGTTACTGAACGGAGTGCGGTTGAGCGCGCCGACGTTGGATTCAACTGGCACCTTGCAACTGCGGACGGTATCTGGCGAGGTTGTGGTCGCTCTATTCCTTGAGTCTGGAGGCTCTTCAACAGTTGCCTCATCCGGAGTTTGGTCAGGCGTAAGGGCGGCATGGGCAGAGTTGGCGCGTCCGAGGCTGCCTGGCTGGGGCAGGTAATGGTGTCAGCCTGCCCGGGTCGTTGGCGACGGCGGATGGATAATCGCGTTTCGGCAGGCAGCGACGCAACTTGCCGCTCACATGATGCCGTCCCGGATTGGCATTCGAGCAGCTCCTTGCATCGCTCCTCGGGACGCCTAGGGTGCTTCGTATCGCCCCGTAAGCGGTGCGCCACCCCTCGGGGTCGTAGACTGCGTTGCGTGGTCGGCTGAATACCTGGCAGGGCTGGCGGGTGCGGGTGGAGATTCGGGTTCTGGGCGGCCTTTCGGTGCAACTGTCTACCCGCACGCTGCGCCTTGGTACACCCAAGCAGCAGGCAATCTTCGCAATGCTCACCGTTCAGCCCGGGCGACTCGTGACAGTGGACGATCTCGTCGATGAGTTATGGGCCGATCGCCCACCGCGATCGGCCATAGCTAATGTGCGGACCTATGCGGCCAATCTGCGCCGGACTTTCGAGGCTTCCCCGGCCGGACGCGGTGTCATCGAGCGCCAACGCAACGGCTATCGACTTGTTGTGGACCCGGACCGGGTCGACGTCTTTCGCTTCGAGGTGGAACGCAACGCGGGCCGGGAAGCCGTGTCGGCTGGCGACCTGGACGACGCGCGGCAACTGCTTGAGCGCGCCGTGGCTCGGTGGCGGGGTCCAATGCTCGCAGGCATCCCGCTCGGCCCCTTCCTCACCTCCCGAACCGTCGCTGCGGAAGAGGAGCGGCTACTGACCGTGGAGCTTCTCGCCGACGTCCAGCTGCGCTCGGCCCGAGGCGACCTGGCGATTCCGCTGCTGCGTGACGTGGTGGCTCGCCACCCTCTCCGTGAGTCGGCCTACCTGCTCCTCATGCGGGCTCTGTTCGAGCGGGGCGACAACGCGGAGGCGTTGGCCACGTACGACGAGATCCGAACGAGGCTCGTCACGGAGCTGGGGGTGGGTCCCGGGAACAACCTCCAGGACCTGCGCCGCTCGATCGTCGCGTCGGTGTCGCACGCGGGTGGAGCGGTCACCTGTCCGAGTCGGTGAAGCTCGGCTTGGAGTGTCTGCGTGATCACAAGTCGTACCGAAATGCCGGCGGTTCCATCCTGCTGCCGAATCTCAGCTTGGCGCTCACGGTCCTCGGGCGTTACGAGGAGGCGTTGCGGATACATCGCCTGCACCTGTGGTGGGCCCGGACGAATTCCGACGAGTTTCACACCCTCAACGCGCTCAGCCACATCGGCGCGGTGCGTGTCCGGATGGGCGACCTCCCGCAGGCGATCCGGATTCTGCTGGCCTCGCTGACCCTGCGGGAGCGCACCGGCCACCGGTACGCCGAGGCCGAGGCGCGCAACGACCTCGGCATCGCCTACCGCGGTCTTGGTCGTCTGGTGGAGGCCCAGCAGGAACACGAGACAGCCCGGAAGTTGTCAATCGGTTCAGGGGAGCGACACGTCGAGGCGGCTGCGCTGAACGAACTGGGACGAACCCTGCTGGCGCAGGGACGGGGCGTCGAGGCGGCTGAGATGCACGAGGAGGCGTTGCGGTTGGCGACCAGGATCGCGCACCCGTACGAGCAGGGCCGCGCCCTGGCCGGTCTCGCCGAACACTCTGCCGGGGTCGACCCCGCGGAGGCCCGGAGGTACTGGGAGCGGGCCCTGGCGATCTTCCGACGGATGGGCGTGCCGGAGCGCTTCGATGCCGAGCGACGCCTCGCCGGGTTGGTGGGCGTCGAAGCCGACGACCACACCCGCGCGAGCGACGCCGCGAAGCGCTGACCCGGCCGAACAGCGCTTATCGATTTCTTATCGACCGGCCCGGTAACTTACCGGACGTATCGGCGAACGGGGGAGGCTCTGCCCGTGGGCAGAGCCGGTCCGTCGACACGCACCCGCCGACAGGTCACCCCAGCGGCCTCGGCGGCGGGTCGGTGAGGGAGGAGCGGCGTCGGACCGGCGCGCCGTCAGCACCCGGTGTGGTGGTCGATGCGACGCCGCTCCTTCTTCAGCGCCGTCGTACCGCACCGATAGGCTCACGACCGTGACCGAACCCGCGCAGCTCAGCCACGTCGACCGCGCCGGCGCGGCCCGCATGGTCGACGTCTCCGCCAAGGCGGTGACGGGCCGGCTTGCCGTCGCGGCCGGCCGTCTGCGGACCACGCCCGAGGTCATCGACCTGCTGCATCGCGACGGGTTGCCCAAGGGTGACGCGCTGGCGGTCGGTCGGCTGGCCGGCATCATGGGGGCGAAGCGCACGCCCGATCTGATCCCGCTGTGTCACCCGATCGCGTTGCACGGCGTCACTGTCGACCTGCGGTTGACCGCCGACACCGTGGAGATCACGGCCACCGCCCGCACCGCGGATCGCACCGGGGTGGAGATGGAGGCACTGACGGCGGTCGCCGTCGCCGGTCTTGCTCTGGTCGACATGGTCAAGGCGGTCGACCCGGCAGCCTCGGTGGAGGCGGTGCGGGTGCTGCGTAAGGAAGGCGGCAAGACCGGCGAGTGGGTTCGGCCCGAGGACCGGCCGTGATCCGGGCCCGGGTGATCGTGGCATCGAACCGAGCCGCGGCCGGCGTCTACGCCGACACCAGCGGTCCTCTGCTCGTCGCGGGCCTGCGCGAGCTGGGGTGCCAGGTCGACGAGCCGGTGGTGGTGCCCGACGGGGAGCCGGTCGGCGTCGCCCTGCGGGCCGCCCGATCCGACGGGGTCGACGTGGTGGTGACCAGCGGTGGCACCGGGGTGACCCCGTCGGATCGGACGCCGGACGTGACCCGGGATCTGCTGGATTACGAGATCCCCGGCATCGCCGAGGCGATCCGCGCGCACAGCCGCGACCGGGTGCCTACGTCGGTGCTGTCCCGGGGTCTGGCCGGGGTGGCCGGCCGGATGCTGGTGATCAACCTGCCCGGCTCGACCGGCGGGGCCCGGGACGGCCTGGCCGTGCTCGGGCCGATCCTCGGGCACACCGTCGACCAGTTACGCGGCGGAGACCACTGAGTTCGAGCAGGGCACTCCCTGAGTTCGTGCCGAAGAGCACCCGGGTTGGTGGCGGTGCCCAGCAATCGGTCCGTGCCAGGCCCGGGCGGGTGTCGGTCCGTGCCGATAGGCTCGGTCGGTGAGCACGGAAACCGCACCCACCGCGGATCGGGTCGCCGCGCCCCCGCCGGCTGGCTGGGAGGAAGCGCGGTCGCGGGTCTACGCGGTCGGTCTCGCCGCCGCACTGCCCGCCGTCGCCCGACCACTGGCCGACATCGACGGGTTCACCCTGGCCGAACCGTTGACCACCCGCACCGACCTTCCGGCCTTTCCGACTTCCAGCGTCGACGGCTGGGCGGTGCGCGGCGCCGGCCCGTGGCGGGTCGTAGGTCGAGTGCTGGCGGGCAGCACCCCGGCCCCGCTCACCGAGGCCGACACCACAGTCGAGATCGCGACCGGAGCCATGGTGCCCGAGGGTGCCACAGCGGTTCTGCGCGTCGAGGAGTCGACGACCGCCGACGGCCTGGTGCGCGGCACTCCCCGGGAGACGCCCGAGTGGCGGCAGCCCGGTGAGGAGGCGTACGCCGATGAGGAGTTGTTGCCGGCCGGCACGCCGGTCGACCCGGCGGTGATCGGCCTGGCGGCCTCCTGTGGGCACGACACGCTGCGGGTCCGGCGGGCACCGCGCGCCGCCCTGCTGGTCTTCGGTGACGAGCTGTTGACCGCCGGGCCGCCAGCGGCCGGTCGTGTCCGGGACGCGCTGGGTCCGGCGGTGCCCGCGTGGCTACGGCGCTACGGCTGTCAGGTCCGACAGTCGGACGTGGTGGGCCCGGTCGCCGACACACTGCCCGCGCACGTGGCGGCCCTGCGGTCGGCACTGGCCAGTGCCGACCTGGTGTGCACCACCGGCGGCACGATGAACGGCCCGGTGGACCACCTGCATCCGACCCTGGAGGCGCTCGGCGCCGACTACGTGGTCAACACTGTCGCGGTCCGGCCGGGCTTCCCGATGCTGCTGGCCCGGCTGGCCGACCCCGACGGGCGGATCAGGTTCGTGGCCGGGCTGCCGGGCAACCCACAGTCCGCCATCGTCGCGCTGGTGTCGCTGGTCGCCCCGCTGCTCGCCGGCCTCCAAGGGCGATCGATGCCCGTGCTGCCGCAGGCGACGCTGGCCGAGGCGGTGCCCGGCCGTGGTGACCACACCCACCTGGCGCTGGTCCGACTGGACCGGGCCGCGGGCACCGCGACTCCGGTGCGACACGTCGGGTCGGCGATGCTGCGTGGCCTGGCCGGCGCGGATGGCTTCGCCGTCATCCGGCCCGGCACCAGAGGCGAGCCGGGTGACCGTGTGCCGATCGTGCCGCTGCCGTTGCTGCCCGGGGAGCGTGCGTCATGACCGCGCCAGCGATCACCTTCGGCGAGGTCACCGACCAGCCGCTCGACCTCGCCACGCACGAGGCGGCGGTCGCCGACCGGCGGGCCGGCGCTGTGGTGTCCTTTCAAGGCGTGGTCCGCGACCACGACCACGGGCGTCAGGTCACCAGCCTGGAGTACGAAGGGCACCCGAGCGCCGCTCAGGTGCTGCGCGAGGTGGCCGCCGAGATCGCCGCGGAACCCGACGTCTACGCGGTGGCCGTCTCGCACCGGGTCGGCCCACTGGCGATCGGTGACGTGGCGCTGGTCGCCGCGGTGAGCACCGCACACCGGGCCGCGGCCTTCGCCGCCTGCGCCCGGCTGGTCGACGAGGTCAAGGCGCGCCTGCCGATCTGGAAACGGCAGGTCTTCACCGACGGCACCGAGGAGTGGGTCAACTGCCCCTGACCGGGCTCACCGACGGCTGCTGAGCACCGCCGCCCTGGCGAGCCGGTCACCGTAGAACGCTGGCTCGGCACCGGGCCGCCAGGGCAGCGCGGCGACCAGCACGATCAACGCGACCGCGAGTGAGTTCTCCATCAGGGCCCCGAAGAGACCGTCCTGGTAGTGCGACATCTCCGGCAGTTGGTGCTCGTACGGCCAGATCGGGGAGATCAGGAACAGCAGGTAGAGCCCGATCGCGGCGGCGCCGTGGCGGAGGCCGGTGAGGGTGGGATACCAGATCGGCGGGCGGAGCCCGTTGACCCCTGGCAGTCCGCCGAACACGGGCCCCTGACCGGTGCGCTGAGGCATCGTGCGGCTCGCCTCCCGGCGGCGCACGGCGGCATCGGCCAGCACGATGATCGCCGGGATCACCCAGACCAGGTGGTGCGTCCAGGAGATCGGGCTGATCACGTTCGCGGTCAGACCGACGAGCGTGAACGCGGTCAGCTCGTCGCCGTCGGCGCGGGAACTGGCCGCGCGGGACAGGCCCAGCGCCAGGATCAGCACCGAGAAGGCGAACCAGAGCAGCCCGGGGGTCTCGATCGAGTCGTACAGCCGGGCGAGCAGGCCGGCGAGTGACTGGTTGGGCGTCATGTCCGCGGCGCCGACCCGTTCGGTCTGCCAGAGCACGCTGCCGAAGTACGTCCGCGACTCGTCGCCGACGATCGCGAAGCTCGCCACCGTCACGCCGATCGTGGTGCCGATGGCGGTGGCCGCTACCCGCCACTGACGGGTGATGAGCAGGTACGCGATGAACAGTGCCGGGGTGAGCTTGACCGCGGTGGCCAAGCCGATGCCGGCGCCGGCCCAGGCTCCGCCGTAGACGAAGCGCAGCAGCGGGCCGTCGGTGGCGGCGTAGTGGGTGCCTCGGCGGGAGCGCCAGCGGAGGCCGATCAGATCCGCCATGATCAGAGCGAACAGCAGGATGTTGACCTGGCCGTAGCCGAGGGTTTCCCGAGCTGGTTCGATGGCGACCGCGAGCGGCACCGCCAGGGCCACTGTGAACCACAGTGGCCACGCCAACCGGTCCACGATGGGGCGAAGCAGCCCGGCCAGGACCAACGCCAACGCGGCGATGCTGGCAGCGGCGTTGACCATGCCCGCCATGCCGATCGGCAACTGCGCCATCGGCAACATGACCAGACCGGCGAACGGCGGGTAGGTGAAGCCCAGGGTGGTTCCGGGCGCGATGAACTCATAGAGCTCATGTCCGCTCGCCCACCACACCACGGCACCGTGATAGATCTTCATATCGAAGAAGTTGTACGGCCGCCCGAAGGTGCCGATGGCGAGCCATGCGGCGTAGGCGACGGCGGCCACGATGGCGCCCCGTACGACGTTCCTGCGATCGATCCCACGCGTCACGCGTTGGATTGGGGCGAGGCGGTCCGCCCGTCTACCGACAGCCGTCGGCATGGCGTGGCCACCCCCGTACCAATGTTGTCCTATCCGTCCAGGTCCTGCACGGAGCCTAGAACGGCGCCTCACGTCAGTGCCTCCCGCGTTATGCGACCGTGTCCGATCCCACACATGTTTTTGACATTTCCACCGCGTTAACGCCTACCGGGTGGTTCAGGTAATTCGCGGCCTTAGCGGGGGTGGGGACGGCTCGGAGACGGATCGACGCAGTTCAGCCGGGAAGTCGGCGCGCGGTGGACGCGGACCGGACGGCGATCCGAGCCTCGCGTCGGGCCGTACGGACGGCGCGTTGCACGGAACGTCGAGAGTGGCCGATGCGGTGACCCGTCCGCCACCGCAGACCGGGCTTGCCGCCGGTGTCGGCGGCGGCCAGCAGAAGACCACCGAGGATGCCCAGGTTCTTCATGGCGTGGATCTGGTTGTTGTTCCTGGCGGTCGGGTCGTCGTTCTTCCAGAAGGGATGGCCGGCGACGGTCACCGGCACCAACGTACCGGCGAGGACCAGAGCAGCAGGTCGACTGAGGCGGCCGGTGGCGAGCATCAGCCCGGCGCTGACCTGCACCGCAGCGTTGACTCGGATCAACGTCTCGGTCTCGGTGGGGAAGCTCGGGTGAGCCTTCTTCAGAAGTGGCGCGACCTTCTCGGTCACCGGCTGGGCGGCCACCGCGAGGCGACCCGGGTCGCGAAAGTTGCGGTACCCCTGGACCACGAAGATGCCGCTCAGCATGGCTCGGGCGAGAGAGCGTACGGGCGTCATGGATCAGTCATACCCCGTCTGGGCGGTTGCTACCCCGGCAACGGCCGGATCGGATCGGTGCTCGTGCACGTGCGCCACGCCGATTCGAGCGACAGTCACGGATGGACTGGCTGCGGCGGGTAACGTCGCGCGGGTGACCACGCTGCGGCTACGCCCCGAGGACCCGGCCGACGCCGGCTCGGTACGCCGCGTTCTGGGAGCTGCCTTCGCCCGTCCGGACGTGACGACGCCGCCGGAGGTGAGCCTCGTCGACGAGTTGCGCGGCACCGCCGCCTGGCTGCCGGAGCTGGCCATGGTCGCGGAGTACGGCGGTGAGGTCGTCGGTTACGCGTTGCTCACCCGGGTGCGTGTGCGGCCGGAGCGGGGCTCGGACGTTCCCGCCCTGGCACTCGGTCCGGTTGCGGTGGCGCCGCACCGGCAACGCGTCGGCCACGGCACCTCGGTCGTGCAGGCCGCGTTGGACGCCTCCACCGAGTTGGGTGAGCGGCTGGTCGTGGTCCTCGGCGACCCGGCTTTCTACCGCCGGTTCGGCTTCGGCCCGGCCACGGAGCTGGGCCTGACCGGGCCGTGGGCTGGTCTCGGTGAGCCCTGGCAGGCGTTGGTGCTCCCCCCATCCACCAGCGAGGAGGGCCCCCCGCCTCGCGGTGAGGTGCTCTTTCCGGCGCCCTGGTCCAAGGTCTGACCGCGTCGGCGCGGTCGGTGACGGTCAGGCCGGTTGGGTGCGCAGGTACCTGCCGAAGTGCGGCACAGTGAAGGCGACGGTCCCCCGCTCACCGGAGTAGATCAGCCCCTTCTTGATCAGCGCGTCGCGGGCCGGGGACAGGCTGGCGGGCTTGCGGCCGAGTGCCCGGGCGATCTCGGCGGTGGGCACCGCGGCGTCCATGTCGTCGCGGACCACCGCTGAGGAGTCGCCCTCGACCGCGGACATCGTGGCCATCGCCCGCATGTACTCGCGCTCGGCGGGCGTGGCCCGCTCGAATCGGGAGCCGAAGAACCCGACCGCCAGCTCCGCTTCCGCCTCCGGTGCGGCGACTCGCACGTCGGCGGCGGTGATCGGCGAGCGCGGCGCGTGATCCCAGGTCGCCTTGCCGTACGCCTGGACGAAGTAGGGATAGCCGCCGGACTTCTCGTAGAGCAGGTCGAGCGCTTTCTGTTCGTACTCGACCTCCTCGCGCTCGGCCGGCGCGCAGAGCGCCTGGTCGGCGGCGATCCGGTCGAGCCGGTCGATGCGTTGGTAGCGGAACAGCCGCTCGGAGTACGACTTGGCGGCGCTGAGCACCGCCGGCAGGTGCGGTAGACCAGCGCCGACCACGATCAGGGGTGCGCCGAGCTGGGACAGTTCGTGGCAGGCGGCGCAGAGCGCCGACACGTCCTCCGGGCCGAGGTCCTGCATCTCGTCGATGAAGATGGCGATGCCGGTGCCCACGTCACTGGCCACCGCGGCGGCGTCGCTGAGCAACTCGACCAGGTCGATCTCGATGTCGCCGGAGTCGGCCCGGCCGCTGGCCGCCGGCACGTCGATGCCGGGCTGCCACCGGTCGCGCAGTTTCGGGGCGGTGCCGGCCCGGCCGGTCGGGGCGGAGCGTTGGGCGAAGGCCTTGAGGACGCCGAGGAAGGTGTCGATCCGGTCCGGTGCCCGGTGCCGGGGGGCGAGCTCCCGGACGGCCATGTGCAGGGCGGCGGCGACCGGCCGACGCAACGACTGGTCCGGCCTTGCCTCGATCTTGCCGCTGCCCCAGAGGTGGTTGATCGCCTGGGACCGGAGGGTGTTGAGCAGGACCGTCTTGCCGACGCCCCGCAGCCCGGTGAGCATCAGGCTGCGCTCGGGGCGACCTCGTGCGATGCGTTCCAGCACGATGTCGAAGACGTCCAGCTCCCGCCCCCGCCCGGCGAGTTCGGGCGGACGCTGACCGGCGCCCGGCGCGTACGGGTTGCGGACCGGATCCACGCATTGGAGAGTATCGGGCCATCTAGCTGCGGGGCTAGACATGGATAGATGGGGCTACCGGCGTGTCGAGACCGTCGAGACAAAACTAGGGATGTCTAGCGTCCACGCTAGACATCCCTAGTTTTGCCAAGCGGCGGCTAGCGTTCCTTCAGGCAGAGGACGTAGTCGAACAGGTCGATCGAGTTGTCGTGCACGTAGTTCGCTGTCGCCTGCGGCGCGAGCGTCTCGCACCGGTCCCCGTCGGTGGTCGCCGGAATCCGCAGCAGTACCTGGTACGTGTTCGGGCCACACGGCACCTTGCGCAGCTCCGCATCCTCCTCGGTGCCCTCGTTCACCACGCAGTCGCCCCGGGCGAACTCCTCGTCCGGGTCGGGACTCGGCAGGGCCGGCGTCGGTGCCGCGCTGGGCAGGACGGGCGGACGTACCGGCATGGTCACCGACGGCTTGGGCTCGACGTCGTTGCTGGCGTCCGCGACCCTCCAGATCGCCCAGCCGGCCAGGCCAAGGCATGGGCAGAGCAGGAGCAGCACCACCAGCGCGATGATGAGGGCGATCTTGCGGCCGTTGTTCTTCACCGGCGCGCCGGGCGCCATACCGAAGCCGCCCGGAGGCGGCTGGCCCCACGGCGCGGACGGCTGACCCGGCACCGGCCCGGCCGGCGGGAACGGCCCAGGCGGCGGGTAGCCCGGGCCCGAGGTGGGGGGATAGCCCGGGCCCGAGGTAGGAGGCTGGCCTGCGCCCGAAGGCGGCGGGTAACCCGGGCCCGAGGTCGGCGGGGGTGCCCACATCGGTTCGGTCGGGGGCTCCGGATTGGTGGGTGGAGGTGCCCACATCGGGGCGGTGGGCGGTTCCGCGCCGCTTGGCGGAGGGCCCCACTGCTGGCGGGTCGGGTCCTGGGCGGGCGGCGGTGGACCCCACTGCGGCACTGTCGGATCGACCGGTGGCGGGCCGTCGGACCCCTCGGGAGGGCGCTGCTGGCGGTCGTCCGGCTGGTCGGAGCCCGGTGGTCCGTAGGTCGTCATGTCATATCCCCGGGGTGGGTGGTCTCAGCGTTGTTTGAGGCAGAGGACGAAGTCGAGGGTGTCCAGCTCGCTGTCGAAGAAGTACCAGTTGGTGTACCCCTCGACCTTGCTGCACTTGGCCTCGGCGTCACGCTCGCCGCTGGTCGCGCCGTCGACCCGGCTCAACACCTCGTACGACTTCGCGACGCAACCGCTGATCAGCAACTTGGGTTTGCCGCCCGCGGCACCGTCGTTGCGGACACACTGGCCGACCTTGGCGAACCTGGGGTCGGCCGACGACTCCGGAGCGGCGCCGCTCGGGGCGGGCTCGGCCACGTCCGCGTCCGCGCTCGGTTCGCTGGCAACGGGCGAATCGCTCGGCGCGGCCAACGGTGCCGGGTCGTCCTGCCCGCGTAGCAGCCAGAAGGCGCCACCAGCGGCCACCACCAGCAGCACGACGGCCAGCACCGCGATCAGCGGCCCCCGACCGCGCCGGCCTGGCGCCGGAGCAGGATCGCTGCCGTACGGGGTCTCCTCCGGCCGGTACGGCTGCCCGTACGCCGGGTTCGCCCCGTACGAGCCGCCATAGGGCGGTGACCCCTGATCGCGCCCGTAGGGCCCCTCGGAGCCGCCCCCGTAGGACGCGGGACCTGGGCCGCCGTACGAGGCGGGACCTGGGCTGCCGTACGACGCGGGACCTGGGTCGTCGTAGGGTCCGGGTCTCCCCTGGGGGGCGTGCGGATACGACGGAACCGCCGGCGGGTACTGCTCGTTCGCGGGCGGGTAAGGCTGCTGTATCGGCCGTCCGGGCGTCTCGTCGGGTCGTTGCCCACGCCACGGTCCCGGGTCGCCGCCGCCCGGTGGTCCGTAGTTCGTCATGCCGCCCTCCTGCACGTGTGGTGAGAGGCCGGCCACCAACACGCGACGCCGACTCCGACGTCACCGTAGCGTGGTCCACTGATGAGCTCACCTCCACCGAGCGCCGCAGCCCTCGCCGGCCGCCGCGCAGGCGCCACACCGACACTGATCTGGACCGCGTTGATCGTGGTCTACCTGCTCTGGGGATCCACCTATCTGGCCATCCGGATCACGGTGGAGACGCTGCCGCCACTGTTGTCGGCCGCCCTGCGGTTCGCGGTGGCCGGTCTGATCCTGGCGGCGGTGCTGCGGCTGCGCCGAGGGCCTGGCGCGCTGCGGGTCGACCGCCGGCAACTCGGCTCGGCCGCGCTGGTCGGCGTACTCCTGCTCGCCGGCGGCAACGGCCTGGTGGTGCTCGCCGAGTCGGGGCTACCCGGGGTGGCGCTGCCCTCCGGCATCGCCGCGCTGCTGGTGGCGACAGTGCCTTTGCTGGTGGTGCTGTTGCGCTCCGCCAGCGGCGACCGGCCGCCGCTCTGGACGTTCGCCGGGGTCACAGTGGGCTTCGCCGGCCTGGTCCTGCTGGTGCTGCCCGCCGGCAACTCGGACGCGGTGCCGCTGGTGGGGGCGTTGACAGTGGTGGCGGCGGCGACCTCCTGGTCGGTCGGGTCGTTCCTGTCCGGACGCATCCGGATGCCCACCGACCCGTTCGTCGCGACGGTGTACGAGATGCTGGCCGGCGCCCTGGTGCTGGCCGCCGTCTCCGCCGGTCGGGGCGAGCTGAGCGACTTCCACCCGGCGCAGGTGAGCACCCGCTCCTGGCTGGCGCTGGGCTACCTCATGGTGGCCGGCTCACTGGTGGCCTTCACCGCGTACGTCTGGCTGCTGCACAACGCGCCCATCTCGTTGGTGTCGACGTACGCCTACGTCAACCCGGCGGTCGCGGTGGCGCTCGGTGCGCTGCTGGTCGCCGAGCCGATCACCCCGCAGGTGCTGCTCGGCGGCGCGGTCATCGTGGCCGGTGTCGCACTGGTGGTGAGCACGGAACGGCCGCGCCGGGCGAGCGCGCGGGATCACGATCGGGGACCCCGCCGGTGAGCGCGCGCCGGTAGCCTCCGGGCCATGTCGGCCGCTGCTCTGGTCGGGGTGGCGTTGCTCGGCGGGCTGGTCGGTGTCGTCGTACCCCCGCTGGCTCTGCGCTTCACCGACCCGCCGGTCCGGCCGGGGCCTCGACGTGGTGCCTGGGTCTGGCTCAGCCCGATGGTGTCGGCTGCGGTGTTCGGCGGGCTCGTTGTCGCCCAGGGCGACGATCCCGCGTTGCCGGTCTTCCTCATGGTGGCGGCGGTGGGGCTGGTGCTGGCCCGGGTCGACCTGGCCTGTCTGCGTCTGCCCGATCCGCTGGTCCTCGCCGCCGGGCTGCTGGCCCTCGCCGGCCTGACCGCCACGGCGCTGCTGGCCGACGAGCCGGCCCGACTGCTCGGCGCGTTGACCGGCGCGACGGTAGCGGGTGCGGCGCACGTGCTGCTGGCCCTGCTCCCCGGCTCCCGACTGGGCTTCGGAGACGTGAAACTCGCTGCCGCCCTCGGTCTGCCGCTCGGCTGGCTGGGTCGGGACGTCCTGCTCGTCGGGCTACTCCTGCCGCACCTGCTCCACGGCACGCTGGTGGTCGGTCTGCTCGCCGCGCGACGGGTCCGCCGGGACACCCTGCTGCCACTCGGGCCGGCCCTGCTCGCCGGCGCCTGGCTGGCCGTCCTCCTGGGCTGAAAGCCGCCCACACAGTCAGATCAGGCGGAGCTGACGGTCCTTGGGACGGCGTGGCTCCGTCTCACCGAACCGCTCGAACAGGCCAGGATCGATGACACCGAGGAACGGCGACGGAACGCAGTCACGCTCCACCCCATGACGGGTGCGGCGGGCGGAGTGGCTGACGTAGAGCCGGTCCTGGGCGCGGGTGAGGCCGACGAAGAAGAGCCGGCGCTCCTCGGCGATCGCTTCCTCGTCGGGCGTCGAGCCGGGCCACCGCAGCGGCAGCAACCCGTCCTCGACACCGATCAGGAAGACCACCGGGAACTCCAGGCCCTTGGCGGCGTGCAGGGTGAGCAGCGTGACCGCCTCCGCGCGCGGGTCGAGCGCGTCCACCTCCGCGCCGGTCGCCAACTGCGACAGGAACGTCTCCAGGTCGTCCCCACAGCGGCGGGCCAGTGGGGTCAGCAGGTCCACGGCTGAGCGGACGTCCTCGGGACGGACCGCGCCGCCGCCGCCGTCGAGGGTGGGCACGGCGAACCGCTCCGCGACCACCTGGCCAGCAAGTCGTACCCGGGCCGCCAGCGGGCCGGCAAGCCCGTCGGCGTGCCGCAACTCGCGGGCGATGGCCGCCACCCCGGGCCGGTCCCGCAGCCGGTCGTGGGACCTCTTCTGCACCGGGATGTTGGCCCGGGTCAGGGCGTCCACGACGGGTGCGGCCTGCGCGTCGGTGCGGTACAGCACTGCGATGTCGGAGAACGACAACGTCGTGGAGCGGCCGTCGATCCGGCCCGAATCCAGCGAGCGGTGGGACAGCCCGCCGACCAGTTCGTCGACGGTACGGACCACGAAGTCGGTCTCCTCGGCGACGGAGGCCGCGGGGTAACGGCCGACCAGCGGAGCCTCCGGGTCGAGCCGGGCAGGGTCCAGTCGCCGGCCACGAACCAGCGACGACGGCGCGATGGCCTGCACGGCGGTAGCCAGGATCGGCGCGGACGAGCGGTAGTTGCGGTTGAGTCGGACCAACCGGGCGTCCGTGAAGTCCTCGGAGAAGCGCAGGAAGTAGCCGACGTCGGCACCCCGGAACGAGTAGATCGCCTGGTCCGGGTCACCGATCGCGCAGAGGTTGCCGTCCGCCGGGCTGAGCAGCCGCAGCAGCTCGTACTGCGTCTCGTCGACGTCCTGGTACTCGTCGACGAAGATCCACCGCCAGCGGTCCCGGTAGCGCTGCACCAGCCCACGATCGGCCCGCAACAACTCCACCGGCAGGCTCACCAGCTCGTCCAGGTCGACCAGGTCCTGCTTGCGCAGCAGCGCCGTGTAGCTGGCACTGTCGTCGCCGGCCTCCACCCGCGCCGCCGCCCGCTCGGCGTCGTCGGCGATCCGGAAGTCGCTCGGCAGGCCCACGGCTGCGGCGTTCTCCCGAAGGATGGTCAACCCCAGCGCGTGGAACGTGCCGACTGTGACGTCCTCGGCGACCGGGCCGAGCAGGCCGTCGAGGCGGTGCCGCAGCTCCTCGGCGGCGCGACGGGTGAACGTGATCGCCAGACAGTGCTCCGGGAAGACGTTCAGCTCCGCGCAGAGGTACGCGATCCGGTGCGTGAGCGTCCGCGTCTTGCCGGTGCCCGGGCCGGCGACGATGAGCAGCGGCCCGCCGGGTGCGGAGGCGGCCACCCGCTGCATCGCGTCGAGCCGGTCCAGCAGACCGGTGCCGACCTCCTCCATGCCGGACAGCATCGGCTCGAACGGCTCGTGCGGTGACGGCGGCGGCGCGATCGGTGGCGCGGGCGGCGGGGTCGGCTTGCGCTTCGGCTCAGCCTTGGCCGCCGCCGGGCGCTTGGCCGTCGCGCGGGCCGTCGGCTCCGAGGGACGTCGCTGCGCCGGCACGGGTACGTCGAACAGCGTCTCCTGTGCCGTGCCCGCGTGAGCGCCCAACTCCGCCGGGTCGAAGAGCGTGATCACCCCGTACTCGCCGTCGTAGCCCGGCACCCGACGTACCTCGCCCCGCCGCAACCGTCCGATGCCCTCCGCGAGGAGTTCCCCGCCCGTCTGGGCGATGTCGGTGAGCGGCGTGGTGGTCAGGATCTCCAGCTCGGGGCCGAGCGTCGCCACCAACTCGTTGAGTCGCCCCTCGACCTTCTTCGACCGGGCGCCCACCTTGTTGATCTCACCGAGGATCTCGGCCAGCGGCACCAGGTGGGTGACGTCCCGGGCGTCCGCCGGCCGGTGCCCCTCCGGGCGGTCGGCCAGCTCCTCGATCCGGCTGAGGACGCCCACGGTGAGGGGTTTGCCGCATTCGGGGCAACGACCGCCCGCGGCGCGGGTGCGCTCCGGCGACCAGTTGACGCCGCACAGCCGGTGCCCGTCCGCGTGGTACTTGCCCTCCTCCGGGAAGAATTCGATGGTGCCGGCCAGGCCGTCACCGGTCCGCAGCGCATCCCGGACGGCGAAGTAATTGCGTTCGGCGGTCAGCACCGTCGCCTCCCGGCCCAGGGCCGGCGGGGAGTGCGCGTCCGAGTTGGACACCAACTGGTAGCCGTCCAGACTGCCGACCCGCCAGTTCATCGCTGGGTCGGACGAGAGACCGGTCTCCACCGCGAAGATGTGCTCGGCCAGGTCGGCGTAGCAGTCCGCGATCGCGTCGAAGCCCGACTTCGAGCCCAGCGCGGAGAACCACGGCGTCCAGATGTGCGCCGGCACCAGGAAGCCGTCCGAGCTGGCCTCCAGGGTGATCTCCAGCAGGTCACGGGAGTCCAGGCCGAGGATCGGCCGACCGTCCGAACCGAGGTTGCCGATCCGGCCGAGCGCGGTGTTGAACCGCGCTACCGCGTCCAGGTCGGGCAGGTAGATCAGGTGGTGCACCTTGCGGGTCCGGTCGTCCCGCTTGTAGATGGTGGAGATCTCCACGCTCAGCATGAACCGGACCGGGTCCGCTTCCGCAGCGCTCGCCAGTCGGGGAGGCAGCCGGCGGGCGACGTCCCGTTCCGCGTCGGCGTCGAGCCGGTACAGCCCCGGCTCGGCGGGCCGCAGGGTTTCCCGCAGGTGGTCGTACCAGGCGGGATGGGTGAAGTCGCCGGTGCCGAGCAGACCGATGCCCTTACGACGGGCCCACCACGCGAGATTCGGCGTGGTGAGGTCGCGGCTGCACGCGCGCGAGTATTTCGAATGGATGTGCAGGTCCGCGACGAATGGCGGTAGGCCACCGGGGGGTACGGCGCTGAACGGAGGCACGCCGCATCCTGTCACGCCCGCCGCGCCGGCTGCCTGCCGCCACGCGCGGACGTGACATCCGCTATGCCGAGCGCAACTCGACCAGACTGATCTGCGGCTCGGCTCCGACCCGGACCGGCGGCCCCCAGAAGCCGGCGCCGTTGGTCACGTACACCTTGGTGCCGTCGACCTCGCCGAGGCCGCTGACCACCGGCTGCTCCAGCCGGACGGCCAGGTTGAACGGCACCATCTGACCACCGTGGGTGTGCCCGGACAGTTGCAGGTCGACGCCGTACGTGGCCGCCTCCACCGCGGCCAACGGCTGGTGGGCGAGCAGCACCACCGGGCGGCTCGGGTCACGGTCACCGAGGGCGGCGGCGAAGTCCGGCCCGGCCGCCAGACCGCTGCCGCCTGTCGCGTCCAGGTCGTTCACGCCGGCCACGTCGAGCACGCCGCCCCGGGCCTGAATCTCCTGGCGGCGGTTCTGCAGGACCCGCAGGCCGAGCCGGTCGACCTCCTGGACCCACTCCTCCACGCCGGAGTAGTACTCGTGGTTGCCGGTGACGAAGAAGTTGCCGTACCGGGAGCGCAGGTCGCGAAGCGGCGCTGCGGCCGAGCCGAGTTCGGCGACCGAGCCGTCGACCAGGTCGCCGACGACCGCGACCAGGTCCGCGTCGAGCCGGTTGATCGCGGCCACGATCCGCTCGGTGTGTGCCCGGCCGCGCAGGGGGCCGAGGTGGATGTCGGAGACGGTCGCGATCCGCAGGCCGTCCATGCTGCGGGGAAGCTTGGCGAGCGGGATCTGCACCCGGTCGAGGCGTGGTGGGCCGAGGGCGGTGCGGACGCCGTACCCCACGGTGGCGGTGGCGGTGAGGCCGGCGAAGATGGCCGCGCTACGGGCCAGCAGGAGCCGGCGGGCCGGGTCGTGGTCCGGTGCCGCGACGGCGCCGGCGGCCGGCGGCTCGGTGGGCCCGGCGGCACCGACCAGCACCGGCTCGGGTGCCGCGGCGGTCGGCTCCGCGGCGATCACCCGGCGGCGCAGCACCAGCCGGGTGACCAGCATCGGCACCTCGAGCACGATCAGCACCACGAGCAGGTAGAACATCAGCGCGAGCCACAGGTAGCCCGGCCAGGCGAGCCAGTAGAGCCCGGCCTGCGTACCGGCCATGGTTGCCGGCACGAGCAGCGCCAGCACCAGGGCGGTGACCCCGCCGATCCGTCGCCAACGGCCCGGGGTGGTGGTGTCGCGAACCAGCCGCTTCCACAGGTAGAGGTGGATGAGGCCGGTGATCAGAGCCAGGACGGCCACGAACCCCAGAACCGCCAACATGCGTGCGCCTCCCTCAGCCGCCCGCGAACGGGGGCAGGACGTCGATCGTGGCCCCGGCCGGCAGGGGTGCCCGACGATCATGACAGGTCACGCCGTCCACCAGAAAACTCGCCACCCGCAGCACTGCGGCGAGCCGGTCGCCGTGACGCTGGGTCAACTCGACGCTGAGGTCGTCGAGCGATCGGCCGGCGGGCAGGACCTCCTCGGTGCGCCCTGCGGCGGCCCGGGCACCCGCGAAATAGCGGACGGTCAGGTGCGTCGGGTCCACGTCTCAGCCCCCGATCGCTGACATCGGCCGGGTCGGCTGCAGGAAGGTGGGATCGTCGATGCCGTGCCCGGCACGCTTGCCCCACATCGCGGCGCGCCAGCGCCGGGCCAACTCGTCGTCGTCCGCGCCGCCGCGCAGCGCGGCGCGCAGGTCGGACTCCTCGGTCGCGAAGAGGCAGGCGCGGACCTGGCCGTCGGCGGTCAGCCGGGTGCGGTCGCAGTCCCCGCAGAAGGGGCGGGTGACGCTGGCGATCACACCGACCCGGGCGGGGCCGCCGTCGACCAACCAGGTCTCCGCCGGTGCCGCGCCGCGCTCGGCCGGGTCGGCGCTGAGATCGAAGGCGGTACGCAGGGAGGTCAGGATCTCCTCGGCCGTCACCATCGTGCTGCGGTCCCAGCCGTGCTGGGCGTCCAACGGCATCTGCTCGATGATCCGCAGTTGGTAGTCGTGGTCGAGAGCGAAGCGCAGCAGGGCCGGTGCCTCGTCCTCGTTGACACCGCGCATCAACACGGAGTTGATCTTCACGGGGTTGAGCCCGGCGGCCTTCGCCCCGGCGAGCCCGGCCAACACCGCGTCGAGGCGGGGCCGGCGGGTGAGCCGGTCGAACCGGCCCGGGTCCAGGGTGTCCAGTGAGACGTTCACCCGGTCCAGGCCGGCCGCCCGCAGCGCCGGGGCCAGCCGGTCCAGACCGATGCCGTTGGTGGTCAACGAGACCCGGGGGCGGGGCTGCAACGCGGCGACCGCGGTCACGATGCCGACCAGCCCCTGTCGGATCAGCGGCTCACCGCCGGTGAACCGCACCTCGGTCACGCCGAGCCGCTCGACGGCCACCCGGACCAGCCGGACGATCTCCTCGTCGGTCAGCAACTCGGGGCCGGCCAGCCAGGGCAGACCTTCGGCAGGCATGCAGTAGGTGCAGCGCAGGTTGCACTTGTCGGTGAGGGACACGCGCAGGTCCCGGGCGACGCGGCCGTACCGGTCGACGAGGACCCCGTCGGTCCCCGGGGCGTCGCTCACCTGTCGACCGTAGCGCGCTCGGCCCGGCCCAGGGCGGCACGGGCGGTCTGGACCACCGCATCTCGGTAGCTGCCGCCGAACAGCGCGGTGTGCACGAGCAGCAGATGCAGTTGGTGGACTGGTAGCCGAGCCTGCCAGTTGTCCGGCAACGGCCAGGCCTCCTGGTAGGCGGCGAGCGCCCGATCCAGGTGAGGGATGCCGCCGAAGAGCGCGAGTTGGGCGAGATCTGTCTCCCGGTGCCCGCCGTGCGCTGCCGGATCGACGAGCCAGACCCGGTCGTCGGCCCCCCACAGCACGTTGCCCGGCCACAGGTCGCCGTGGACGCGCGCGGGCGGCTCGTCGCCGCCGAACTCGCCGACCCGATCGATCACCCGCTCGACCAGTGCGACGTCGGCGCTGGTCAGCGCACCCCCGTCGACTGAGCGTCGCAGATAGGGGAGGAGTCGTCGCTCGGCGAACCACGTCGACCAGGGCCCGTCGGTGGGGGTGTTGTCCTGTGGGAGTGAGCCGATGAAGCCTGGCCAGGGCGCACCGAAGCTGGCCGACCCCGCCCGGTGCAGGTCGGCCAGCTCCCGGCCGAAGCGTTCCGCGGCCTCCGGCGTCGGTTCGCCGGGCTCCACCCAGTCGAGCGCCAGCAGGCTCGGCAGAGCCACGATCACCTCGGGTACGGCGACCGCCCCGGCCTCCCGCAGCCACCGCAACCCGGCGGCCTCGGCGGCGAAGAAGCCCTCCGGTGCCGTCCGATCGGCCTTCTCAGGCCAGGACTTGGCGAAGACGGAGTGACCGTCGTCCAGGGTGAGCCGGGCGGCGGCACAGATGTTTCCACCGGCGACCGGCGTCTCCCGGATGCGCTGGTGGGTCCGGAAGGTCGGCAGGTGTGCCGGGTGCGCGCGTAGGTACGCGAGGTCCATCAGCGCACGGTAACCGCTCCCCACGACACTGCGGCCCCGCCCGAGGGACATCGACTCTCCTGCGGCACTCATGGATGTGGCCCGAGCAGGGAAAATACGCTGAGTAACTGTGGATAAGCCGCGTGTCGTCCACAGGGGCGGCGACGCCGGACCGGACCGCCGCACGCTACCGGCATGACCTCGACCGAACGCCCCCAGCTCACCGTCCGCTCCCCCGCCGACCTGATCGCCGCGGTGCCGTACCTGCTCGGCTTCCATCCCACCGAGAGCGTGGTCGCCGTGGCGTTGCTCGGCCGGCAGATCATCTTCGCCGCACGCGCCGACCTGCCCGACCCGTCGACCGATCCTGTCGAGCGGGCGCGGCATCTGGCCGGCGTGATCCGCAGGCAGGGTGCGGAGTCCGCCACGGTGATCGGTTACGGACCACCGGACCGGGTCACCCCGGCGGTGGACGCGGTGCGTGTCGCACTGGTCGCTGGCGGGACGGAGGTGCTCGACGTGTTGCGGGTGACCGAGGGGAGGTGGTGGTCCTACCTCTGCGTCGAGCCCGACTGCTGCCCGCCCGAGGGTCGGCGCTACGACCCGAGCGCCAACCCGGTGACCGCCTCGGCGGTCTTCGCGGGCCAGGTCGCCCTGCCCGATCGGGCCGCGCTCGTGGCGCAGGTGGCACCGGTCGACGGGTCGGCCCGGGAGGCAATACGCACGGCCACCGCCCGCGCCGAGGTGCGAATGGCCGAGCTGATCAAGCAGGCACCCGAGAGCGACCTGCTCGGCGGGCGGGCTCTGCGCTCGGCCGGGGTGGCGGCGGTTCGCGAGGCCCAGCGTCGGCAGCGGCGCGACGAGCGGCTCGACGACGACGAGGTGGCCTGGTTGAGCCTGCTGATGACCCACCTTCCGGTCCGCGATCACGCCTGGGAACGCACCGACGGTCGGGACCGGGACATCGCCCTCTGGACCGACGTACTGCGCCGTGCCGAACCGGAGTTGGTTGCCGCGCCCGGGGCTCTGCTGGCCTTCGCGGCCTGGCGCGCGGGGCAGGGGGCGCTGGCGGCGGTCGCGCTCGAACGCACGCTGAGCCTGCACCCGGACTACTCACTCGCCGTGTTGTTGGACGACCTTCTCCGGCGCGGCGTGCCCCCGTCCGAGCTGGACGGCTGGCCGTCGGTCGGCATGCCGGGAGTGATCCGCCCGCGCCGGAGGAGCCGCCGTGGTCGCCGTTGACGGGTCCGGTAACACCGCCGGTGCTACCAGAATTGGTAGGCTGCCGGACATGACTGTGAAGCGCTCCGTGAGCCTCCCCGACGACGTCGCACAGTGGCTCGACCAGCAGCCCAACGTCTCGGCCGCGATCACCGCGGCGGTCCGGGTCCAGATGGCGCGCGTACACCTCGACGAGGTGCTGCGGCGGGCCGGCATCGAGGCGACCGAGGCGGGCAGGGCGCGGTGGCGCGAGCGGCTCTCCACACCCATCCCGGCGGAAGCGCTCGCCGAGGGCCGCCGGATGTTGGGACGCGCCGGATGAACGGTCAGATCGCGGCCGTCTTCGACGCGTCGGCGTTGGCGGCCTACATCGAGGGCAACGTCTCGGTGGGGGAGTTGATGCTGGAGGTGGCCGATGAAGGTCGGCAGGTGGCTGTCCCGGCGACCTGTCTGGCGGTCGCCTTCGCGAGCGTCAGCGACGAGATCGATGCCGCGCTACTGGCCCTGATGATGACGGCCCCGATGATCTGCCTGCTGCCGCTCGACGCCGAGGACGTACGAGACACCGGCATGCTGGCCCGCGTCGTGGGCGGCGACGTCTCGTTCGGCCATGCCGCCCGCGCGGCACTCATTCACGAGGCGCACTACGCGACAGCGCAGCCCGAGGTGGCTGCGAAGGTCCTACCGACCAACTGGAGCATCCTCGACCTGGCCTGACGGGCGGGTGGACGGCGCGGCTTTCGGAGCGCCCCGTCCAGCGGCGACCTCCGTCGAAGGATGTACGCGTTGCTCCTGTCCACGGCCGACGCGGCGGGCTTATCGCCCCCGGAGAATGATCTCGTGACTCCCGAATTGCTGCTGTCGCTGGCCGGGCTGGCGCTGATCGACAGCACCAGCATCGGCACCCTGTTCATCCCGGTCTGGCTGCTGCTCGCCCCCGGGCCGGTCAACGCCCGACGGATCCTGGGCTACCTCGCCACGATCGCGGTGTTCTACCTGGGGGTGGGGCTGCTGCTGGTCTTCGGTGGCAGCACGCTCGCGGACGCGCTGGGCGGTGCGCTGGACAACCGGGCTGTGCTCTGGGCGCAACTCGTCCTGGGCGTCGGCATGCTGGTGCTCAGCTTCCGCTACGACGGCAAACGGCGTCCGCGTACCGGTGGTGTGCTGCGCTGGCGGGACCGGGCGACCGCCGGCGACTCCTCGGTCCGATGGCTGGTCGGGCTCGCGTTGCTCGCCGCGCTCGCCGAGGTGGCGACCATGCTTCCGTACCTCGGGGCAGTGGGTCTGTTGGCCACCTCCGGGGTCGGTTCGGCGACAGTGGTGGCGTTGCTCGCCGGATACTGCCTGGTCATGGTGTTGCCGGCGATGCTCCTGCTGGGTGCCAGGGTGGCTCGCCCGGCACTGGTCGAGCCTGTGCTCGCCCGGCTCAACAACTGGATCGTGAACAAGGCGGGCAGCGCGTTGGGCTGGATCCTCGGCATCGCCGGCTTCCTGATCGCCCGCGACGCCGCCGTCCGGCTCGGCCTGTTCGACCTGCTCGACCGCTGAGCGTCAGGCCGGCTGCTCCACAGTGATCCGGTGCGGCCCGGCGTAGACGTTCATCGTCCGACCACGCAGGAAACCGACAAGTGTCATCCCCGCCTCGTCGGCCAGTTCGACGGCGAGGGTGCTCGGGGCGGACACCGCGGCCAGCAGCGGCAGCCCCGCCATCCAGGCCTTCTGGGTCAGCTCGAAGCTGGCCCGCCCGGACACCAGCAGCAGGTGCCCGGCCAGTGGTAGCCGTCGTTCCCGGACCGCCCAGCCGATCACCTTGTCCACGGCGTTGTGCCGGCCCACGTCCTCCCGGAGCACCACCAGCTCACCGTCGGGGGTGAACAGCCCCGCCGCGTGGAGTCCACCGGTCCGGTCGAAGCCACGCTGGGCGGCGCGTAGCCGGTCGGGCAGCTCGGTGAGGAGCATGGCCGAGACACTGAGTGGATCCGCCGAGACCGGAAACAGCGACCGGGTGCGTACCGCGTCGATGCTCGCCTTGCCGCAGACCCCACAGGAACTCGTCGTGTAGAAGTTCCGGGACGGGTCGGTGGTCGGCTCCGGCACGCCGGGCGCGAGCACCACGTCCACCACGTTGTACGTGTTCGGCGTCTCCGCGCCCGCGCAGAGTTGGGCGGTCGACACGTCGTCAGTCGACCGGATCAGCCCCTCCGTCAGCAGGAACCCGATGGCCAGGTCCAGGTCGTCACCGGGGGTGCGCATGGTGACGGCGAGCGGCCGTCGGCGACCGGGACCGGCCGCGCCCACGCGGATCTCCAGTGGCTCCTCCACGGCGAGCGTGTCCGGACGACGGACGGACCCACGTCCGGCGGTCACCGCTTCCAGGTCGATTCGGAGTACGCCCCGCCGATCAGTTGCCCGTCCCATCCCGCCATCCTCCACCTCGGCCCGGGAGGCGCGCACGGCCACCGTGCATCGGACACCCGGCTACCGTGACCGAATGGGGACGTACGCCGCTGTGGTGCTCGCGGGTGGGGCGGCCCGCCGGATGGGCGGCGTGGACAAGCCCGCGCTCCCGGTCGGGGGCCGACCGATGCGGGACCGGGTGCTGGCTGCCGTCGCCGACGCCACGCCACGGGTGCTGGTCGGTCCGGTCGATGCCGTGCCGAACGGGGTGCGTGTCGCTCGGGAGGACCCGCCCGGAGGCGGCCCGGTCGCCGCGGCGGCTGCCGGGTTGGCGCTGCTCGACCCGGACACGACGCTGGTCGCGTTGCTCGCCGCGGACCTGCCGCTGCTGACGCGCCCCGCGATCGGCGAGTTGCTGGATCAGCTCACCCGGGTCGAGCCCCAGCCCGACGGAGCGTGCTTCGTCGACGGCGACGGGCGGCGGCAGTCACTCTGCGGTGTGTGGCGGGTCTCCGCGTTGCGGGCGGGGCTGGACCGGTTGACGGGCGAGCGGGGTGGCAGCCTGTCCGGCGCCCCGGTCCGGGCGTTGCTGGCCGGGCTGGTGACACGGGAGGTGCCCTGGTCCGGCGACGGCCCGCCGCCGTGGTTCGACTGCGACACTGACGAGGACGTACGCCGGGCGGAGGAGTGGGCGCGATGACGGTGATGGACGACTGGGTCACGGCGGCGTGCGCCGAGTTGGAGCTGGACCCTTCCGGGGTGCCTGTGCCGGCGGTGCTGGATCTGGCCCGCGACGTCGCCCACCAGGTGCTGCGGCCGGGCGCGCCGGTCACCGCGTACCTGCTCGGGGTGGCAGTTGGGCGTGGCGCCGACCCGGCGGACGCCGCGGCCCGGCTCAGCGCGCTGGCCGGCACCTGGCCGGTCGAGCTGGGCGCCGACCCGGCGGACCCGACGGCCCCCTGACCGCCGTTGTCCGATCCCGGTCCGGGCTGATTCGACGCACGGGCGGCGTGGGTAGGGTGATCGTGACGGACGGAGGCGATCATGACGGCTGACCACCCCTCGGCCTCGGACGGTGAGCTGCCCGCTGGCGCGGCGGAATCGATCCTGCTCGACGAGCCCAGCACCACCGACCTGCGGGCGAAGGTGACCGAGGCGTGGCGGGAGTTCGCCCGAGCGCTCGCCGTACGACTGCGGGACCTTCCGGTGGGCGCGCACCTCGACGTGACCCTGGATCCCACCGCCTCCGGCACCGGAGACGCCGTCTACTCGATCAGCGTCGACGTGGACGGTGACGGCGCCCTGTCCGCGCGCGCGGTCGGGAACGCCACCCTGCCGGCGGGTTACCGGCTGGACCGGGGCGCGGTGGCGGACATGATCGCGCTCGGCTGGTCGCCGCCCGGGGTGGTCGCCGGCTCCGGCGGGTCCTTCGGGCTGGACGCCACGACGGCCGAGTCGACCCGGGTCGCCGCGCTGCTCTCCCGCACGCTGCGGGACGTCTACGGCGCCCCGCACCCGGCCTTCCTCGTCTACCTGGTGCACGACGCCGAGGGAGAGCCCTTGGCAGTGGACCCGTTGGGCACCGCGCGCAGCGAGTTTGGCCCGGATGCCGATGTCGAGGCCGATTTGGAGGAGGCGCTGGCCGAGGCCGCAGCCGCGCAGTCCGAGCGGGACGACGTGCTCGACCTGGCGGATCGGGTCCGTACCGTGGTTTCCACGATGTTGAAGTCGGACACCGACCGGTTGCAGATCGACTCGGACGGCGACATCAACATCCGGGCCGGTTCGGCGATGGTCTTCGTGCGGGTGCGGGACAACCCACCCCTGGTGGACGTCTTCTCCCCGATCCTCACCGAGGTCGAGCCGACCGAGCGGCTCTACGTGAAGCTCTCCGAGTTGACCAACCGGATGCCGATCGGCCGTCTCTACTGCGCCGACGACACGGTCTGGGCGTCCATCCCGGTCTTCGGCCGCAATTTCCAGGCCACCCATCTGATGCTCGCGGTGCAGGTGATGACTGGTCTCGCCGACGAGTTGGACGACCGTCTGCACGGCGAGTTCGGCGGCAAGCGGTTCTTCGGCGAGGGCGACAAGCCGGTTCGGCGCGACGACTCGGAGCACCGCACCGGGATGTATCTCTAGAGCCTGTCCAGCAGGGTCTTGCCGACCGTCGCGCGCGCTTCGATGGCGGCGTGCGCGTCGGCGGCGCGTTCCAACGGGAATCGCTGGCCGATCAGTGGTCGCAGGTTGCCGGCCGCCGCGTCGGCCAGGGCCTGCCGGGTGTACGCCCGCAGCCGCGCGGGTGGCACGTCCGGCCGGACCACTGTGACCTGCCGTGCCGTGGCGGCCTCCGCCGACACCGGTGACCACTCGCCACTGGCCAAGCCGAAGCTGATCATGCGACCGCCCGGTACCAGCAGGTCGAACGCGGCTTGGGCTGTCGCCCCACCGACCCCGTCGAACACCACGTCGACTCCACCCGTTGCAGCTCGGACACGGTCGGGCCAGTCGGGCAGGCGGTAGTCGACGGCCAGCTCGGCGCCCAGCCCGGGTAGCAGTTCCACCTTGCGGTGCCCACCGGCTGCGCCGATCACCCGCGCGCCCGAGCGGGACGCGAGCTGCACCAGCAGACTGCCCACCCCGCCGGCGGCGGCCTCGACCAGCACCCGGTCACCCGGCCGGACACCCACCGCCTTGACCAGCATGGTGGCGGTACGTCCGTCGGCCAGCAGTGCCACCGCCTCGTCCAGAGCCAGCTCGGCGGGCACCTCGATCGGGGCGGACGCGTCCACCACCACGCGTTCGGCGTACGCGCCGGAGCCGCCGGTGGCGCTGACCACCCGACGCCCGGTCAACGTCGGGTCGACGTCCGGCCCGACGGCGGTGATCATTCCGCCGACTCCGTTGCCGGGGATCAGCGGTGGGGTGACCCGGAACGGGCCGGGGCGACCGGAGCGCTGCTGCGTCTCGACGAAGGTGATGTTCGCGTGCGCGACGTCGATCAGCACCTGTCCGGGGCCGGGCGTCGGGTCGGGTGTCGTTTCGGGCACCAGCACCTCGGGCCCGCCGAACTCGTGTAGCCAGATCGCCCGCATGGTCTGCCCTCTCTGTCGCGTCCGGTAGCACCACTGCAACAGGTGAACCCGACTTGAGGTCAAGCTCTGGTGGAGGGGCCCACGCCCGGTGACTCGACCAGCCTGGAGAGCACGATGGTGCTGCGGGTGGACGTCACGAAGGACTCGGCCCGCAGCCGTTCCAGTGCCGCCTCCAGGTGGGCGATGTCGGCGGCGCGCAGGTGTACGAGCGCGTCCGCCTCGCCGGAGACGGTGTAGGCGCCGACCACCTCGGGGTGCCGGCGTGCTGCCACGCCGATCTGTGCGGGGGTCGTCCGACCGGCGCAGAACAGCTCGACGAAGGCCTCCGTGGTCCACCCGACGGCGGCCGGATCCACCACGGCCGTGAATCCCCTGATCACGCCGGTGGCCCGCAGTCGGTCGACGCGACGCTTGACGGCTGGGGCGGAGAGTGAGACCCGGGTGCCGATGTCGGCGTACGACGCACGGGCGTCGGCGACGAGTAACGCAATGATCCGCTGGTCGACCGCGTCTATCTGCAACGTTCCGCCTCTGGGAAGCAACGGTTGTGGCTGTTACCAAAGTTCTACGGTACCTACTCTTGGTGACCGTGAACCAGCAGCGATTCCCGCGAAAGCGGACATATCTCATGTGCTCGCCGGAGCATTTCGCGGTCGAGTACGCGATCAACCCGTGGATGGACGTGACCACCCCGGTCGACCGGGACCTGGCCGTCAAACAGTGGGACCGGCTGCGCGAGACGCTGGTCGGCCTCGGCCACGAGGTGCACCTGCTCACGCCCGAGCACGGCCTGCCCGACATGGTCTACGCCGCCAACGGTGCCTTCACTGTCGACGGCAGCGTGTACGGCGCACGGTTCAAGCACGAGCAGCGGGCCGCCGAGGCAGCCGCCCACCACGCCTTCTACGAGTCGCAGGGCTGGCGGTTCGTCGCGCCGAGCGAGACGAACGAGGGCGAGGGCGACTTCGCGTACGTGCCGGAGGCGCACGGTGGGCTCATCCTGGCCGGGCACGGCTTCCGGACCGAGATCCCGGCGCACGCCGAGGCGCAGGAGGCGTTGGGCCGGCCGGTGGTGTCGCTGCGCCTGATCGACCCGCGCTTCTACCACCTCGACGTGGCGCTCGCTGCCATCGACGACGCGAACGTCGTCTACTTCCCGGGCGCGTTCTCCGCGGCCAGCCAGCGGGTGCTCACCCAGCTCTTCCCGGACGCCGTGATCGCCGACGACGAGGACGCGATGGCCTTCGGGCTCAACCTGGTCAGCGACGGCGCCAACGTGGTGCTCAACAGCGAGGCGACCCGCCTCGCCGGCAAGCTGAAGGCCGCCGGCTACACCCCGGTTCCGGTCGAGCTGGCCGAGCTGAAGAAGGGCGGCGGCAGTGTGAAGTGCTGCATCGCCGAACTGCGGCACTGACCCGCACGTCAGCTCCGTACGCCAGGGGCCGGCCTCCCTGATGGGAGACCGGCCCCTGACCTCGTCGTGGTGGGTGCTCAGCCCAGCGTGGCCAGCTCGTTGATCAGCACGTTCGACATGACCTGACCGTCGCGCTGCACCTCTCGCAGGTACCACTTCTGCTGCGGGGTACGCGGCTGGTTGAACTGCCAGATGCCGCGCGGGCTGTCGATCTGGCCGATCTTGCCCAGGGCCAGGTTGACGTCCTTCGGCGTGGGCTTCCCGCCGGTCAGCTGGATGGCCTGGTCGAGCACCTGTGCCGCGTCGTACGACGCCATCGCGTAGGTGGTGGGCGTGACCTGGTGCTTCTTGCGGTAGGCAGAGGCGAAGACCCGGTTGGACGTGTTGTTCAGGTCGGCTGAGTAGTTCAGCGCGGTCTGGATGCCCAGCGCGTTTTCCTTCAGGCTCTCCAGCACGGTGCCCTCGGTGAGGAAGCCGGGCGCGTAGATGGGCCCGGAGAACTTCTCCCGCAGCTGCTTGATGAACTCCACGGCGGCCGCCCCGGCGAAGAAGCAGAAGACGGCGGTGGGCTTCTTGGCCAGAGCCTTGCTGATGTCCGAGGCGTAAATGGTCTTGCCCGGGTTGGAGGTGGCGTTCGTGTAGGTCACCGGGTCGCTGATCCGCGGGTCGGTCGCGCCGAACTCCTGCTTGAAGCCGCGCACGACGTCCGGGCTGCCGACGTTCTCCGGCATGATGATCGCGATCCGGCCGTTCGCCGGCAACTGGTCGCGCAGGTAGCGCCCCAGCGCGCGGCCGGCCTCGTCCAGCACGTACGACGTCCGCCAGATGTAGAAGACGCTCTGCAGGCTGCTCGGTGAGGCGTTCGAGCCGATCAGCGGGACGCGCGCCTCCTCGACGGTGTCCCGGATGCCGACCATCACCGCCGAGTTGACCACGCCGGTGAGGGCCAGCACGCCCTGCTTGAGCAGGCCCTCGACGGCGGCCTTGCCCGTCTTCGCGGTGTCACCCTCGTCGGCGGTCAGCAGTTCGACCGGGTGTCCACCCAACTTCTGGTCGTGCAGGTCCAGGAAGATCTGGAAGCCGTTGGTGATGTCCTCGCCGATGCTCTTGAACCCGCCGCCCTGCGGCGTGATCAGACCGATCTTGACCGGGCTGCGGTCAGCGGTCGGCTGGGCGTCGGTGTCGGAGCCACATCCGGCGACGAACCCGGTGGTACCGAGCGCGGCCAACAGTTGGAGCGCCCGCCTGCGATTCATCTGCGACACCGAGTTCCTTCCAGGAAACATTGCAGGGCCGAACACCGCCCCTCCGGCGTTCTACCTGGTCCGCGACGCTGCGTCAATGGCTAGTGATCATCGTGCAGGGACCGCAACATAACGAGGACCTGAGGCCACGCTGGCGACTCCGGATCGATCAGTCCGAAATGCTCGCATCCGGGCAGTTCAACAAGGGAGATATCGGATCCTGCGGCACGGGCTGCTGTGACGAAGTCGCGGCTCATCTCCGCTGGAACCTGTTGATCCTCGGAGCCGTGCATGACTACCGTGCGTGTCTGGATGGGTACCGATCTTCGTGGATCGGCTGCCGCGTAGCGGTCCGGGACCTCAGTCGGGCCGCCGCCGAGCAACGCGGCCACCGCACCGCCGTCCAGGTCCCGCCGGTACGCCTCGCCCAGGTCGGCCACCGGGGCCAGGGCGAGCACCCCGGCCACCGTCGCCGGGGCGGTGGCCGCCACGTACATCGCCAGGTGGCCGCCGGCGGAGTGCCCGAGCAGGACCGGTGCGGCCCGGCTCACTCGGCCGGGAAGCGCCTCGGCGGCCAGGGCGGGCAGCTCGGCCACTCCGGTCAGCACGTCGGTCAACGTGCCCGGCCAGCCGCCTCCCGGCTGCCCGGTGCGCCGGTACTCCACCTGCGCCACCGGGTAACCCGCGGCGGCGAGGGCAGCGGCCAGCGGGCCGGTGTGCTGTCGGTCGTACTCGGCCCGCCAGAAACCGCCGTGCACCACGACGACCAGCGGCCGCGCCGGGCCGGTCCCCGCCGGGCAGCGAAGGTCGGCCACCTGATCCGGGTGGTCGCCGTACGCCACGGTCCGGTCGGGTTTCGGCGCGGGCCGGGTCAACACGGCACGCGGGTCGGCAGGCATGGCGCGACGGTAGCGCGCCCCGGCCGGGTGGTTCGGCCCCGGGAGTAGGTCCCGGGCGGCATGGTTCGCAACCGCTGGGTAAAGATGGACCCCATGACCGACGCGCGTTCCGCTGGACAAGACGACGAGCCCGGCCCCGACGACTCCGGCCACTCCGGCACCGTTGTGGTGGTCGGCCCGGACGGCCGGCCGATCGGCACGATGCAGACCGACGAGGGGCAGGGCGAGGACCCGACCCGCCTGGTCGAACAGCCGGCCAAGGTGATGCGGATCGGCAGCATGATCAAGCAGTTGCTCGAGGAGGTGAAGGCAGCTCCTCTCGACGACGCCAGCCGCAACCGGATGCGGGAGATCCACGAGCGGTCGATCGTCGAGCTCAAGGAGGGCCTCGCCCCCGAGCTCCGCGACGAGCTGGAGCGCATCTCGCTGCCCTTCACCGAGGACAAGGCCCCCAGTGAGGGCGAGTTGCGGATCGCGCACGCCCAGCTCGTCGGTTGGCTGGAAGGCCTGTTCCACGGCATCCAGGCGGCCCTGGTGGCCCAGCAGATGGCCGCACGGGTTCAGCTCGAGCAGATGCGCGGCGGCCGCCAGGCCCTGCCCAGCGGCCCCGGCGGGATGGTCCCCGGGATGCCGCCGGGCATCGGCCAGCCGGGCGGCGGCGAGGGCCACAGCACCGGTCAGTACCTCTGACCGGCTCAGCCCACCCCGAAGATCTTTTCCAGGTACGCCGCCACGCCGTCCTCGGAGTTCGTCGTCGTCACCTCGTCGGCGACTGCCAGGACGGCGCGGTGCGCGTTGGCGACCGCCACGCCACGCCCGGCCCAGGTGAGCATCGGCACGTCGTTGGGCATGTCGCCGAAGGCCACCACGTCGGCCGCGCTCACCCCGATCCGTTCGCAGTACCAGGCCAGGCCGGCCGCCTTGGTCACCCCGGCCGCGGAGATCTCCACCAGGCCGGACGACGACGAGTGCGTGGCCTCGGCCAGCCCCGCGACCGCTGTGGCGATCAGCTCGGCGAAGGCGTCCGGGTCCTGCTCACCGGCCCGGGCGAGGAGCTTCACCGCCGGCAGGGAGAGCAACTCCTCCGGCGTCTCGATCGCTCGGATGCCGTCCGGGTCGACATCCCAGCGCAGCGGGTAGTGCGCCTCGTGCCGCATCTGCCGGCTGTCCAGGATCTCCACGGCGAAGCTGATGCCGGGCACCTCGGCGCGTAGCCGCTGAGCCACCTCGGCGAGGTGCTGCGGCGCGAGCGGGTCGGCCCGCAACACCTCGTCGTTGAACGGGTCGTAGACCACGGCACCGTTGGCGCAGACCGCCGGTAGTGGCTCGGCCAGTTGGTCGTACACCATCTTCAGCCAGCGGACCGGACGGCCGGTGACCAGGATGACCGGCGTGCCGCGCGCGGAGATCCGCGCGAGCACGTCGGCGGTGCGCGGGCTGACGGTGTGGTCGTCGCGGATCAGCGTGCCGTCGATGTCGGTGGCGATCAGGCGGGGTGTCTCTCCCATCACCGGGACAGTAGCCGGTCCAGATATACGGCCACTCCGTCGTCGTCGTTGCGCAAGGTCACCTCGTCGGCGGCGGCGCGGACGTCGGGGTGCGCGTTCGCCACCGCCACCCGCGCCCAGCCGGCCCACTCGAACATCGGCAGGTCGTTGGGCATGTCACCGAAGACCAGCACGTCGGCCGGGTCGACACCGAGGGTCTGCGCCACCACTGTCAGCCCGCTCGCCTTGTCCACGCCGGGCGGGCAGATCTCGATGAAGCCCAGCCCGGCCTGGGTGAGCGTGGCGACCTGGGGTGAGACGATCCGGCGGGCCACCGCCAGCAGCTCGTCCACGTGGTGATCGGCGGTCCGGGCGAACGCCTTGATCACATCGCAGGAGAGGCACTCCGCGCGGCTCCGCGCCTCGAACCGGTCCTGGTAGGGCCAGCTCTCGTGGTAGTCACCCCAGAGCGGCGCGTCGTGCTCGTCGGACGCCTCGACCATCACCGTCAGCGGCCCGACCTCGGCTTCCAGGTCGGCGAGCAGCCGGGCCAGCACCTCGGCGGGGAGGCGCTCGTCGCGCAGCACCAGCGGGCCGGAGGGGTCGCTCTGGTCGACCACCCGTCCACCGCCGGCCATCACCAGGAAGTCGGCGGCACGGATGTCGTTGCGGGTCAACTCGGTCAGCCGAGGGCCGCGACCGGTCGCGCCGACCACCGGAATCCCGGCGGCCCGCACCCGGTCGAGCACCCCATGGGTGTACGCGGAGACGGTGTCGTCGCTGCGGACCAGCGTCCCGTCGAGGTCGGTCGCGATCAGCTTGGGCAGTCCCGGGCGGGTCATCGTTCCTCCTTCGCCCGCCGCCGTCGCAGCCTGCCGTGCGGTCGGAAAAGCCGAGGCCCGGCGTGACGGCGGGCAGCAACCGTACCTCGCGGAACGGGTCGCATCCATGGCTTCCAGGCGAATCGGGCGTCAACACCAGCAGACGTCCGGCCATCCCGCGGAGGGCGCGGTGGTCCTGCCCGAGATCGCTCAGGTCGGGTTGTCGGGGCGGGCGAAGGGAGTGGCGGGAGTGACGGTCAGGTCGGCTGGGGCGGGGAGGCCCTCGTCGACCGGGTCGTGGTGTCGGCGGCGCCAGCCGCGTGCCGCCGAGCCGTCGCCTGCCTGGTCGTCGGCCGACGGTGCGGGCGTGGTGTTCGACGCCAGCCGCAGCGCCGCGCCGAGCAGCACGCAGGCGGCGAACGCCATCACCAGACCACGACCGTATTCGGTCCGGAAGCCGTCCTGCTCCGAGTAGAAGAAGGTCCGCTGACCGGAGTCGTTGAGAGTGGCCGCCGCGGCGACCAGCAACGCCAGCAGGGCACCGGCCAGGGTCAGACCGGCCAGCCGGGCGTTCGACCGCACGGCTGGCGTGCCGCGCAGCGCGAGCGCCACCGTGCAGACCAGGACGAGGAGCCCGACCAGGTAACCGACGCCGAACCCGCCGACCTCGGACACCCCGGCGGGCACCTTCATCGTGGCGTCCCCCTCCGGCCCACCGTTCGGGAGGCTCAGCACCAACCACTCGCCGACCATCGAGGCGACCCCGGCCACCGCGCCCAGACCGGCCAGCAGCAGGGGCAGCCGAGGATCCTGCACCAACCCGGTCAGCGACCACCCGAACCGGCGGCGCGGGGGCGGGTCGTCGTCGGCACCCCACTCGATGACGGCCGGACCGTCGGACCGGTCGCCCTGTCGTGGGATCGGTAGCTCCTCGGACATCGGCCATCCTTCCGCCGGTCACGGATGTGGGTCGAATCATGGCACAACCAGCGGTGCGTGACGGGGATCGCACGGCGCGCGTCAGTGCCGCTCGGTCGCCCGGCGGTCACCTTTCCGCTAGCGTTCTTCCCATGCCTATCCGTACCGCTTCAGCACAATGGCAGGGCAATCTCACCGAGGGTGCCGGCACCGTCCGCACCGGTAAGGGTGGCCTGTCGGGCAACTACTCCTTCAAGTCGCGCTTCGAGGAGGGCGAGGGCACCAACCCGGAGGAGCTGATCGCCGCAGCGCACGCGGGCTGCTTCTCGATGGCGTTCTCGAAGGCCCTCGCCGACGCCGGCTCGACGCCCACCTCGGTCGAGACCACCGCCAAGGTCCACCTGGACAAGACCGACGCCGGGATGACCGTGACCCGCATCGACCTGGAGACCGTCGGCCAGGTCCCGGGCATCGACGACGCGGAGTTCCAGAAGCTCGCCGAGGCCGCCAAGGCCAACTGCCCGATCTCCCGCCTGCTCTCGCCCGGCGCCGAGATCACCCTCAACGCGCGCCTGGCCTCCTGAGCCGGTCGACCCACAACCGCTCGACCACGGAGAGAGTCTCCGCCCACCTCGGGCGGTCACTCTCTCCGTGACCTGCGGAGCCGCTCGGCAGCACCGCTGACCCGGCGGGCCGGCCCCCGCATCGGGCACAATAGGTGGGGTGCCGGTGGAGATGACCCGCGAGCGCTTCGAGGAGTTGGTCGGCGAGGCCCTCGACGAGGTGCCCGAAGAGCTGCTCGGCCTGATGAACAACGTGGTGATCCTCGTCGAGGACGACCCGCCGCCGGGCGAGCACGACCTGCTCGGCCTCTACGAGGGCCATGCCCTCACCAGCCGTGGCTGGGACTACTCCGGCGTGCTGCCGGACCGGATCTCCATCTACCGACATCCGATCCTGCGGATCTGCGACAACGACGACGACGTCGTCGACGAGGTGGCGGTGACGGTGGTCCACGAGATCGCCCACCACTTCGGCATCGACGACGAGCGGCTGCACGCGCTGGGCTGGGGCTGAGTCCCGCCAGTCGGCCCCCGCCGCGCGACCGCGACCGATGGTCGCGGTTGCCCCCTTCGCCTACCGTCGGTGCAGCGACCGCGAACCCTGTCAGGAGGCACCTTTCATGCGCAGCGAGCTGTTCTCCTCGGAGAACCTGGAAAAGGAGTCCGCGCAGCCCGGCATGCGGCTGCAGAACTCCAAGATGTTGAAGATCGAGCTCAACGGCGAGGCGATGGCCCGGGTCGGCTCGATGGTCGCCTACCAGGGGAACGTGCAGTTCCAGGCGCTGGGCTCGGGCGGGCTCGGCAAGTTCCTCAAGCAGAAGCTCACCGGCGAGGGTGTCCCGCTGATGAAGGTCTCCGGCCAGGGTGACGTCTTCCTCGCCGAGTTGGCCAAGGACGTGCACATCATCGACCTGGAGCCGGGCGACGCCCTCTCCATCAACGGCTCCAGCGTGCTCGCCTTCGACTCGACCCTCCAGTACGACATCAGGATGGTCGGCGGCGCCGGGATGGCCTCCTCGTCCGGCCTGTTCAACTGCGTGTTCAGCGGTTACGGACGGATCGCCATCACCACCAAGGGCACTCCGGTGGTGCTCAACGTGGATGCCCCGACGTACGTGGACCCGCAGGCCGCGGTCTGCTGGTCGGCCAACCTCCAGACCGGCTACCACCGAGCCGAGCAACTGGGCCTCGGCACGCTGCTGGGTCGACGCACCGGTGAGTCGTTCACGATGAGCTTCGCCGGCCAGGGCTTCGTGGTGGTGCAGCCGTCCGAGGAGCCGCCGGTCCTGGGCAGCGGTCAACAGCAGCAGGAGGGCGGCCTGCTCGGCGGGCTGCTGAGCTGACCGACGTGGCGGGGGCGCTCCCGGAACCCGGGGGCGCCCGGCCCGATCAGGTCAACTCGCCGGTGCGCAATCGAGCCAGCCAGGCCGCCGCGTCCGCGTAGTCGACGTCGGAGAGGCCCGCCGGCGCAGGCACCGGCCGTTCGCCCGCCGCCTCGGCCCAGCGGTGCCGGGGGTACGACCCCATGAAGCGGACGTCGGCGCAGACCCGACGCAGCCCCTGCAACGCCTCGCCCAGGCGTACGTCGGCCACGTGCCCGGTGCAGTCCAGGAAGAAGACGTACCGGCCCAGGGCCTCACCGGTCGGGCGGGACTCGATCCGGGTCAGGTTGACCCCGCGCACTGCCAACTCCATGAGCACCGACAGCAGGGCGCCGACCCGGTCGTGGGCGATGTAGACAGCGAGCGAGGTGAGGTCGTCGCCGGTGGGCGGCGGAGGCGGCCCCGGCCGGGACACCAGCGCGAAACGGGTCACCGCGTCGGGGTGGTCCGCGATCTTGTCGGCGAGGATCGCGAGCCGGTGCCGGGTCGCCCCGATCGGCGCGCAGATCGCCGCGTCGTACTCGCCGGACCCGGCGCCGGCGGCAGCCGCGCCGTTGGAGAGCACGTCGACCACCACGCCGTCGGGCAGATGGTCACGCAGCCAGCCCCGGCACTGGGTGGAAGCCTGCGGGTGGGCCGCCACGGTGCGGATCGAGGTCAACGAGGTGCCGGGTCGGGCGCCGAGCACGAACTCCACCGGCAGGATCACCTCCCGGGTGATCACCAGCGGCTCGCCCTCGGCCATCTCGTCCAGGGTGACGCCCACCGCGCCGCCGATCGAGTTCTCCAACGGCACCAGCGCGGCGTCGGCATCCCCGGCCCGGACGCTGTCCAGTGCCTCCCCGACGCTGCGGGCGGGCGTGCGGGTGCCACGCTCGGCGGCGGGCACGGAGCGCAGGGCCTGCTCGGCGAAGGTGCCCTCCGGCCCGAGGTAGACGAAACGTGTCGGCGGTGTTCCCGGCATGCCGATCAGCCTACGCACCCGGCCGGGTGGCCGGACCGGCCTCACAGGCCAGGGCGCGGATTCCGGGCGGCCCGGCGGCGCGTACCTCGATGGTGCAGACGTCAGTGCCGGCGGTGACCAGCGTCGGTGCGCTCGGCTGGCCCCGGGTGACCACCTGGAGTTCCTCGTGCCCGGTCACCTCCAGCACGGTGAACTGCCAGTCGGCGGCGCAGAGTGGTCCGGTGCGGACCTGGACCCGGACGTTGGCCGGGAGCACGCCCGCCCGGCCACGGAGCAACTGCACCACGCGCTGCCCGGTCGGCCCGTTCCGGCAGGCCGTCGCGACCGCCCCAGCGTCGGCGGAGGGTGTGATCGCGACGGATGGCGGTGCGGTCACCGGCGGGGTGGTGGGGGCGATGCTCGGGCCGGGCGTCGGCGGAGCCCCGCTGCCGGTGGGCATGGCGGTGGGCGTCCGCACCCCGGGAGGGGCGCCACAGCCGGACAGCGCCGCGACAGCGAACACCGCGAGCGTGACCGCAAGGGTCCGTACGGCTGAATGGCCGGCCGTCCGGCCGCGTGGGACGTGGATCGTCGCGCGCGACGGGGGAGACGCGGGGCGGGGCGGGGTGAACGGCACGGGCCGATCCTCGGGGACATCGGAGAATTCGTCACGGCCGGGGTGGCCGAGCCCATCGTAGGGTGAGCGGCCTTCCGGGTGAAGCTCAGCCGGTGACGCGGTGCCCGGCGCGCTGGAGCGCGGCGATGCCCTCGGTCAGTCGGACGGCCGGCACCAACAGGTAGTCGGTGTCGAAGGTGGAGAACGTGACCACGCTGACCCGCGCCTCGGCCAGTGGGTCGACGAGCAGGGCCAGGCTGCCGGTGCCGCTCAGGTCCATTGGCGCGGCGACCCGTAGACAGCGCCAGACGGTCTCCACCACGGTCTGCGCCGGAGCCCGGTCGGTCGGGCAGATCACGGAGATCCCGTCGGAGGTCCAGCTCACCGTGACGACGTCGGTGTCACGAAGGTCGTTCGACATCGCATCCGGCAGGGTGCTGCCGGCGGCCAGCCGACACACAGCGTATTCCCCGGGCAGTAGAGCGATGTCGAGCATGAGGGCACCTTACGGCCTGCGCGGGGACTCTCCTGGGGAACGGCGCGTGCGGCGAACGACACACTCCGCCGCAGGTCAGACCTCGGAGAAGAAGGTGAGTGAGCCTGCGACGGCGCCGTCGGTGAGCACCGGAGTCGAGATCGCGTCGACTGTCGCGTCGGAGTTGCTTGCCGAGGCGGCCTGCACGCGGAGTAACCCACGAGCGAGTCGGCCGGACGAGAGCGCCAGCAGGGGCGGAATCTTGTCGATCTCGGCCTCGGTCAGCACGCCCCGGTTGGCGGTGAAGTCGAGCAGGCGCAGACCCCCGTCGAGCAGCGGTCGCCCGATCAGACCGCCCGGCTCGCCCAGACAGAGCAGCTCACAGCCGGCCGTGGAGATCGCCACCACCCGCGTGTCGGCGTCGATCAACAGGCACGGCTCATCGGCCCGGGACACCGTCGAGGACCATTGGCCGACGTTGCCGGACTCCGGCTCTGTCGACGCTCGGGCCGCCGGCACGAACGCTTCCGAGAGCGAAAGTTCGACGTGGGCCACCGCGCCTCCTATGTGCACCGATCGACTGTCCACGCTAGCGGGTCGCCGACGGAATCACCGAGCGCACCGGGTCACCGGGCCGCGCAGCCTGAACCGACGCGACTGGTGACGGCGCGGAAACCGGTGAGGTGGACGGGGGGACCGGAGCCGCGTGGCGTCGCCGGTGACGTTACCGGCGGTGGGCCGGCTTGTCAGCGGCCGTTCGGCCCTCGTCGTACCACCGGTAGTCGGCTGTTGGACGGTACGTGCCGTTCAACCAGGTGCTCGGGTGCTGTGCGACCCGGGACAGCTTCTCGGCCGTGGCAGGGCTGATCCGGCTGCCACCAGCCACGAGGAGCCGGTCCAGCTCCCGGTGGGTGGCCATCAGACAGTCCTTCGGAAGGCCGTAGACACTGATCACTCCGGAGCCGACGAAGGTCAGCACCGGCGTCACCGGGACGGGCAGCCCCACCGCGTCGGAGAGGGCCTTGCTGGCCCGCTTGGCGTCGCGGCGGGACTCGGCCACGTACGGTGGCCTCTTGCCGTTGATCTGCACGACGTCGCCGGCGACGAGCACCCTCGCCCGGCCGTGGTCGGCGATGGTCACGGCGAAGAGGCCGCTCGGCCCGATGGCGAGGAACCCGGCGCGGTCGTCCTGACCGCGGTCGAGGACGTCCGTCACGTCTGTGCGTGGCCACTCGATGACGTGCCAGGCGGGACCGAGGTGGTCGAGCTGGCCCAGTGCCCGCGCCCCGGCCGCCTCCAGGCGGCGTGCGCCCCGCTCAGCCCGACGACGACGAGCCCACTCGAGGGGTGTCGGACGGACTGGTTCGAGAACCCCCGGCGACTCGACGCGGGGGTGTGGCACCGCGACGGGCGGCAGTGCCCGAGCGGAGGGTACGGCTCGTCGTGCGGGAAAGACAGTCATCGTCGACCTCCGGCAAAAGGTCCCTCGAAGTTATGTCCTCACTACCCTACGTTGTCACTCCCGGTGTTCGGCAAGCCGGAGCGCCGGAATGACTGTGGATGAATGCCATATTCATCCACAGTTCTTTTGTCGGATGCCGCCAAACCCTGCCCTACGCTGCGGGAGTGACCCACTACGTCGACAGTGAAGTCGGCCGGCTCGGCACCGTACTGCTGCACCGGCCCGGCCCCGAACTGGCCCGGCTCACCCCGCGCAACAACGACTCGCTCCTGTTCGACGCGATCCCCTGGGTCGGACGCGCCCAGGAGGAGCACGACGCGTTCGCCGCTGCCCTGCGCGAGCGCGGGGTCGAGGTTCTCTACCTGGCCACCCTGCTGGCCGAGACACTCGCCGTGGCGGACGCCCGCGCCGAGCTCACCGAACAGGTGCTGCGTTCCCGGCGACTCGGCGACACCCTGCGGGCCCGCGTGGCAGACCACCTCTCCTACCTGGACCCGGCGGCCCTGGCCGACGTGCTCACCGCCGGGCTGGCCCACGAGGAGTTGCGGATCAGCTCGGAGCGGCCGGGCGGGCTGGTCTACACCCTGATGAACAGACATGACTTCGTCATCGACCCGTTGCCCAACCTGTTGTTCACCCGTGACTCGTCGCTCTGGATCCGCGATCGGGTCGGCGTCACCAGTCTGGCCATGCCCGCCCGTCGCCGCGAGACCACCCTGACCGACGCCATCTACCGTCACCACCCACGCTTCGCCGGCACCGAGTTCGTCTACCGCCCGAACCTCGAACACCTGGAGGGCGGGGACGTGCTGCTGCTCGCACCCGGGGTGCTGGCGGTGGGCGTGGGCGAGCGAACCACACCGGCCGGCGCCGAACGCCTCGGCCGGCAGGTCTTCGCCGCCGGTCTGGCCCACACCATCCTGGTGGTGCCGATCGCGCAGAAACGCGCCACCATGCACCTCGACACCGTCTGCACGATGGTCGACGTGGACGCCGTACTGATGTATCCCAACATCGCGAGCACGCTGTCCGCGTACACCGTGATCGCCGGCGCGGACGGTGCGGACCCGCGGGTGGACGGGCCGGCGCCGTTCCTGCGTGCCGCCGCCGACGCGATGGACCTCGACGTGCTCCGGGTCATCGACACCGGGCTGGATCCGGTCACGGCGGAACGCGAGCAGTGGGACGACGGCAACAACACCCTCGCCCTGGCACCCCGGCTCTGCGTGGGCTACGAGCGCAACACCGAGACCAACGCCCAGTTGGAGCGGGCCGGCATCGAGGTGATCCCGATCGCTGGCTCCGAGTTGGGCTCCGGCCGGGGCGGCCCGCGCTGCATGTCCTGCCCGATCACCCGTGAGCCGTTGCGGGGAAGGGCGCCCTCGTCGGGATAGGCGGCCCTCCCCCGCAGGTCAGCGGAGGGTGAGCTGGCGGCCGAGCAGACCCTGGCGGGCGCGCCGGCCGGAGGCGTCGAGCGGGCCGTCGGTGGCCAGCGCTTCCGCGTAGCGCTTGGCGAACTGCGCCACCGGGTCCTCCCATTCCGCCGCGGGAGTCTCCTCCGGCAGGTCCCACACCGGGACCAGACGGCCGTGCGCGCGGAACATGCCGGCGAACTTGGTCTGCTCGCCGAGGGTCAGCGAGCCGGCCGCGCCGAGACGGGCCAACGCGTCCAGGGCGGCGTCCTCGTCGTCCGGCAACACCCAGCGCACGTGCGCCTTGTCCGGGACCTGGCACCAGTACGCGGCCTTCGCCGCGGTCATTCGTACCGTCGGGTAGATGGCCGCGTTCGCCCGCTCCAGGGACGCCTGGACGGTCGGGTCGTCGGCGGCCCCGGGGTCGAGCCAGAACTCGAAACCGTCATGCATGCTGATGTCCAGTGGGCCGTCCACGAGGATGTCCTGCAGGCGTGGGCCGGGGCCGGGCAGCGGCGGCACGGACACCTCGCCGCCCGGCTCGGTCCGCAGCGCGCAGAGCAGCGCGTCGGCCAGGTCCCGGGAGACGTCACCGGACTGCTGGTGGCGCTGAAGACCGATGAGCACCCGGCCGTCCGGCTTGGTGATCGCCGGCGCGGCCATCGGCAGCACCGTGGCGAGCGTCGCCGACCGGTCGCCGAACTCCTCGACCAGGGCGGGTGCCAGTCGCAGCGGCGCGGAGGCGGCCGGCACCAGTTCGCGTAGGGCGATCCACTCGGGCTCGTCGACCAACCCGTCGAACGGACGCGGCACGAAGATGTCCCGCACCTTGTCCTTGCGGGGGGCGGTGTCGGCGGCGGTGCGCTGGCTCTTTCGACGCTTGCTCACGGCGTCACAGCCTAGAGGCCCGACCGGCTCGCCGTGGGCCGGACCCACCCAACCTCAGCCCGTCGATCCCCGAAGTCGCCACCACCCGCGTTCAGCCCGCGGACACCAGGTCAGGTCGGGGCGCCGGCACCGGATCGAACTCCGCCCAGACGCGCTGGCCCATTCCGTCCCGCTCGACCCCCCAGCGGGTCGCCAGACCAGCCACGATGTGCAGCCCGCGACCGTCCGCCGCATCGGGGCTGGCCGTCCGGATCCGTGGCCCGGTGCTCGCGCCGCCGTCGGTGACCCGCAACTGGATCAGAGCGCCCTCGGCCGAGGGCCGTAGGCGCCAGGCGACCCGGATGACTCCGCCGGGAAGCGGCCGGGCGTGCCGCACCGCGTTGCCCACCAGCTCCGCGAGCACCGCGATGAGATCCGCGAGGAGCGTCGGGGGTACGACGTCCGCCAGCTCGTCAGAGAGCCTGTGCCGGGCCAGCCGTGCCCCGGCCGGATGGTGGGGAACGACCACGCACCACGCCCGATCCGTCACTGCCGCTGCCACCGTCGCCTCCACGTCACGCCACCTCGGTCAACAGCGGGGTAGCCGCACCTCTGCGACCGTACCGCCGCCGGCCCTCGGACGTAGGGATACCCATCCATTCTGTTGTTCAACGATCCGGCGGACGAGATAGAGGCCGAGCCCTGCCCCCGGATAGCCGCGTCGGTCGCCGGACTCGCCCTGCCAGAACCTGTCGAACGCGCGCTCCACGTGCTCAGGTCGGATGCCGATGCCCTTGTCGCTGACCCGGAACGCCACCAGTTGACCGTCGACCGACGCGGTGACCTCGATCGGGGAGTCCGGTGCCGAGTACTTGCCAGCGTTGGTCGTCAACTCGGTCAACACCGTGGCCAGGCTGGGCCGGTGACCGAGCGCCTTGGGCAGGTCGTTCGGGAGGAGGAGCACCAGCCTCCGGCGCAACTCCGCCGGCAGGTCGACGACGGCGGAGCGCAACGCCTCGCCGAGGTCGAACGGCGTCGCGGGTTCGTCCCCGGGCCCCGCCTCGGCGGCCGAGGAGAGGAGACGATCGACCAATCGGGCCAACTCGTTGGCGCGCTGCCCGATCACCCGGGCGGCCTGCCGGCGGTCCACCTCGGTCAGTGACTCCCAGTGGTCGGTGAGTGTGTCCGCGTACCCCTTGATCACGGTGACCGGCGTCCGCAGCTCGTGGCTGGTCACGGCGACGAACAGATCCCGGTCGTGGTCGCGTTGCTGCTGGTCGGTGATGTCGCGGAAGGTGACCACCCGGAGCGTGCCCGGGCCGGGCAGCTCGCCGGAGGTGATCCGCAGCCAGCGGCCGTCCGGCATCCGGTGATCCCGCACCTGACCGGAGGGCGGCAATGGGAACGGCAGGGGCCGGCTCAGCGCCTGCTCGGCCGACCGGCCGGTGACCTGGGCGGCGGCCGGGTTCCAGAGTCGGACGTGCCCGTCCCGGTCGACGACGGCCAGCCCGTCGGCGAGCGCCGCCACGACCGGGCCGTCACCGTGCACCGGCAGGCCGCTCTGGTCGCCGTACATGTGCGCCACGCAGGACGCGAGGTAGGCGACCACCGCCTGCTGCTCGGTGCCCGGTTCGTCGTCGCCCGGGTAGAGCGCGTGCAGGCTGCCCACCGTGTGGCCGCCGATCTCCGCCCGGGAGACCACCATCCAGCGCAGGTCGCTGCCGCTCAACTCGGCGGCCAGTTTGCCGTTGAGGTGACCCACCCGCACCTGGCGTGCCCGTGGTCCGGCGAGCAGGCAGACGGTGTCCGGATCGTCGACTGCCAGCGGCCGGCCGAGGGCCCATTCCGCAGCACCGGTCGCAGAGATCACCCGACCGCCGGTCGGGCCGAACTCGACGAACGCCATACCTGTCGCACCGAGCGCGGGCTGGGCCACCCGGAGAAGCTGGGTGAGGACCGGCAGGCCCGCGTCCCCAGAATTGATCATCTCGATCACGACGGTGTGGCCGCCGAGGAGAGCGGGAAAATCGATACGCTCCGGCATGTGCCGAGTCTGCCCGGTCGGCCTGGATTTGGGCACCCCCGCAGGCTCAGCGGCCCAGCCGGGCGAGGGTGTGCGCCGGCCGATCGGTGATGATCCCGTCCACCCCGGCGGACAGCACCAGCTCCAGGTCGGTCGGCTCGTTGACCGTCCAGACGTACACCTGGTTGCCGGCCGCGCGCAGTGCGGGCAGCAGCTGCGGGCGACCCCGGACCAGACCGATGCCCGGCCCGGCGATCCGGGTGCCGAACGGGAGCCGCCCCAGCCGCAGCCAGCGTGGCACCACCTCCAGCAACAGCACTGTGGGCAGCGTCGGGGCCAGCTCGCGGACCCGGCGGACCGCCAGCGGCGAGAACGACATGACGGTGACCTGCACGGGGTCGTCCGGCGCCGGGTCGGCCAGCCCGTACCGGCGCAGCATGGAGACCAGTCGTCGTTCCACGGCCGAGCCGTAGCGGGAAGGGTGCTTCGTCTCCACCAGCAGCCGGACCGGTCGCCCGGCGTCGAGCACGGCGTCCAGCAGCCGGGCCAGGGTCAGCAACCGGGTGTGCGAATCGTCCGGCGGCAGGTCGCCGCTCGGTGCGCTGCCCGGATGCCACGAGCCGAAGTCCAGCGCGTCCAGCTCGGCGAGCGTACGCGCACTGACCAGACCGCGACCGTTGCTGGTGCGGTCGAGTCGACGGTCGTGTACGCAGACCAGGTGCCCGTCCCGGGTCAGCCGGACGTCGCACTCCAGCCCGTCGGCGCCCTCGTCGAGGGCGCGCAGGTACGCGGCGAGAGTGTGCTCGGGCAGGTCGAACGAGGCGCCGCGGTGCGCGAAGACCAGTGGGCCGCCCATCCCGCCCGCCCTCAGATGACCTGGCCGGGCTGCCCGTTCGCGTCGACCACCGGCCGGCCGACGGCGGCCCACTGGCGCATCCCACCGTCGGCGTTACGCACCTGCCCCCAGCCGTTGTTGACCAGGTAGGCGACGACCTGGGCCGAGCGCCCGCCGGAGCGGCAGATGACCGCCACGTCCCGGTCGGTGGGCACCTCGGCCAACCGCGCCGGCAGTTCCATCATCGGCAGGTGGTGGGCTGCCGGAGCGTGGCCGGCGGCCCACTCGTCGGCCTCCCGCACATCCAGCAGGTAGGTCTCGTCGTCGATCTCGGTCACGGGCACGGTGGGAACCTGGGGTCCGAACACAGGAAGCAACACTAGATCCTCGTCGGCTGGTTCAGCACCGACAGGGCCGTCGCCACCGTCACAACCGGGTCACCCAGCGCGGGTTGGCCTGCGCCCAGGCCGGCACCCGAGTGCCCCGAACCGCCTCGAAGAGCCCGTTGCCCCCGTTGTCCAGTACCACGTAGGAAACCTCGTCGATGGTCTGTGGTGACGACGGAACCTGGACGCCGCGCATCCCGTCGGGCGGCAGCGCGCGCAGCGCGAGGAGCAGGTCCTCCAGGGGTACGCCGTTGGTGTCGACGGTCAACGACCCGCCGACCGCCCGCAGCACCTGGTCGAACTTGACCGGGTTGCTGCGCAGGTCCGCTCTGCCAGCGCTGTCCAGCATCGCCCGGAGCAACTGTTGCTGGTGGTGCTGCCGGTCGTAGTCGCCACCGGGCAGGTCGTAGCGCTGCCGTACGTAGTCCAGCGCCTGCGCCCCGTCCATGCGCTGACAGCCGGTGGGGAAGACCCGGTTGGTGTGGATCGAGCGGACCTCGGTGTCCACGCACATGTCCACCCCGCCGAGCAGGTCGATGACCTTGCGGAAGCCGGAGAAGTCGATCAGCGCGGCACCGTCGAACCGGATGCCGGTGAGCCGGTGCAGGGTCGCGGAGAGGAGTTGGGCACCGGCCTGCCCACCACCACCGTGCTCGTACGCGGCATTGATCTTGTCTTGGCCGCCGCCGAAGCCGTTTCCGGGCGGGATGGCGACCAGCAGGTCCCGGGGGATGGAGACCAGGTAGGCCTCCCGCTGCCCGGCGGGTACGTGCACGATGAGGATGGTGTCCGAGCGTTGGTCCGGCCCGCTGTCACCGGGGCGGCGGTCGGAGCCGACCAGGAGGTAGTTGAGGGGCCCGTCCAGGTCGGTGCGGTCGGTGCGGGCGTCGGCGTCGAGCAACTGCTCCTTGGTCACCGTCCGGTCGTACCGGTTGCTGAGCGTCTTGAGCCCGACCAGGGCGAGCCCGGCCAGCAGGACGAGGGCCAGGCCGATGCCGAGCATGATCCGCGACCCGCGGGCGCGGCGCGCTCGGGCGGACGGGGCCGTTGCGGCCCGGCCCGCCGTGTTCCGCCCCCACCTGGACGTGACCGCCTCCCCGCAGCCGCACGTGAAAACTACTCACGTCGAGGCTACGGGCGGTGATGACTCCGTCGCTGACTTTCCGCGACTCCGGTCGTCACTTGCGGGTGGAGATCACCTCGGGGTGCGTGAAGACGAACTCGGCGAGTTTGTCCTGCTTGACGGCCTGGAACATGGCCATCGTCTCTTCGCTCAAGCCCTCGGTGTTGTTGCCGTTGGCGTGGAAGGTGCCGCCGTTGGTCTTGAGCATGGTCAGCTCGTTGGCGGTGACCCCGCGCATGGTGAAGATGAAGTTCTCGATCGCCACACCGCCGGTGTCCAGCACGAACGCCTTACCGGCCGCCTTGATCAGCTGGTTCATCTTGCCCGGGTTGGTCAACATCCCGCCGTCGGTGGCCTTCTTGGCCATCGCCTTGATCAGCTGCTGCTGGTTGGCCTGCCGGTCGTAGTCGCCGTTCTTGAGGGTCTTGCGCTGCCGGGAGTAGTCGAGCGCGGCCCACCCCTCCATCTCCTGGCAGCCCTTCTTGTGCACCACCGGGGTCCGCGGCTTGCCGGTCTTCTTGGCGTCCGCGTTCCACATCGGCTTGCCGTCGACGTACGACATGTGCAGCGACTTGACCTCCTGGCTGACGCAGATGCGCACCGTGCCCAGGGTGTCGATGACGTTCTTGAAGCCGCCGAAGTTGATGATCGCCGCGCCGTCGAAGCTGATCCCGGTGAGCCGCTTGATGGTCTGTGCCATCAGCTGCGCGCCACCCTCCCAGCCACCACCGTTGGCGGCACCGGCCTGGAACGCGCCATTGATCTTTCCGGTGCCGCCGGCGTAGCCGCTCTTCTTGAACGGGGGGATCTGCGCCTCGGTGTCCCGAGGGATCGAGATCAGGTACGCCTGGTCATGGGTGGCGGGAATGTGCAGGATGATGATGCTGTCCGAGCGCACGTCGTCGGCCGCCCAGCGCTCCCGGGCGTCCACGCCGAGCAGCAGCATGTCGATCGGCCCGTCGAGGCTCGCACCGCCCTCGGCGTCGGACTTGCCGGCGTCGCCCAGCAGGTTACGTTGCGCGATGTCCCCGGTTGCCTGGCCGATCAGCACCTTGCCGCCGACGATGCCCGCGCCGCTGCCGAGCATCAGCACCGCCCCGAACACCACTGTCAGTCGGGCCCACAGAGGGTCCTTGCGTCGCTTGGTCCGCTTCTTCGCCGGCCCGCCGCCACCCGTGGGACCGCCACCGCCACCGCCGGGCGGCCGAGCACCCGGCCCGCCGCCCGAGGCGCGTGCCTGCACGGGTATGGCCGCGGCAGCACGACCGCTGGGCGCGGCGGACCCGGGGGACGAAGGGCGACGACTGGCCTGAACCGGCATGCGTGCTCCAGCTCGTGATCAGGAGGGGGCGGCACCACTGTACGGACATCAATTCGACTTTGCGAGTTCAGCTCGGGTCAATCCGGACGTCAACTTCCGCAGACTCGGTTGATCGTCGCCACTCGATGAGCCGAACGGCGGGCAGGCCGTCGGCCGTGGGGCCCTCCGCCCCGGTCAGCCGCCGTCCTTGCTCTTCGGCGGGTTGGCCTTGACCCAGTCCGCCATGGTGTCGGCCGACATGGCCCGGTACATGGCGAGCGCCTTCTCCCGGTCCGAAACCACCACCGACTCGCCGTTGATCGTGTCGCTGCCCGAGTTCGGGCTGGTCACGAAGGTGAGATTCTCGCCGCGCAGGTTGCGGAACTGCAGCGCCATGTCTGTAACCGAGAAACCCTGGTCCACGGTTACGGCCTTGGTCACCGACTGGAGGAAATCGTTGAGCTTCTTCGGGTTCGCCAGCGTGCCGCTGCTCGCCGCCTTGTCCATCAGCGCCCGCAGGAACTCCTGCTGGTGCCGCATCCGGGCGAAGTCCCCGTCCGGGAACTGCTTACGCTGCCGGATCCAGTCCAGCGCCTCCGCGCCGTCCATGTGGTTCGTGCCCTTGGTGAACGTCCGGTAGGGCTTGTGGATCGAGGTGACGGTCCGCTCCACCTTCAGGTCCACCCCGCCGAGGGCGTCGGTGACCTCCTTGAACCCGCCGAAGTCGATCGCCATCACGTGGTCGATCCGAACGTCGCTGAAGCACTCCACGGTGCGTACCGCCAGCGGGAGACCGCCGAACGCGAACGCCGCGTTGATCTTCGCGCGTTCACCGGAGTCGCAGGCCGCGCCCGCGCTCTCCGGGATCGGCACGTAGAGGTCGCGCGGGATGGAGACCAGGTAGGCCTCCTGGTGGTCGGCCGGAATGTGCATCACGATGATCGTGTCGGCGCGCCACTGGCTCTTCGTGTCGACCGGGGCGTCCGGGTCCCGCGAGTCGCTGCCGACCAGCAGGATGTTCAGCGCGCCGTCGACGGCCTTGACCGGGCGGCCGCCGGTGATCTCCGCGAACGGGTCGGTGCGGGCCAGGTCGCTGTTGAGGTTGCGGGCGTAGAGCCAGGCGCCCACGCCGCCGAGCAACGCCAGCACCAGCACCGCGACCCCTGCCACGAGGGCGATCCGGCCCCAGCGCGGGCGTGGGCCACGTCGTCCCGACCCACCTGCGCCACCTGGGCCGCCGGGGCCTCTCGGCCCCGTCGGGCCGCCCGGCCTGGGCCCCTCCTCGTCGTACGACGGGTAGAAGCGTGCCTCGGTGGGACGGGCACGCCCGGAGGCGCCCCGATCAGGGCCGGGCACCGACGCGCGCCCGGCGCTGCGGTGCAGGGACGGATACGGGACGCCGGCAGACGAAGTCGCGGACATGTAACTCAGGGTACGTAGCGGGAGCCACCACCGCCTTCAGGCGACACTCAGCGGCAGGCGGTGCGCAACGAACCGGCTACCCTAGCCGCGCCCGGAAGTACTCGATCGTGCGTCGCAGGCCGTCTTCGGGCGCCACGGTCGGCTCGTATCCCAGCAGTTCGCGGGCGAGCGTGAGATCGGGGCGGCGCATCTCCGGATCGTCCGAGCTGCGCGTGACGTAGATCACCTCGGAGCTGCTTCCGGAGAGCGACACGATCAACTCGGCGAGTTGCCGCATGGACAACTCGTGCTCCGTGCCGCAGTTGACCGGGCCCGTCTCGGTCGAGTCGAGCAGCAGCAGGATGCCGCGAACCAGGTCCTCGACGAAGCAGATCGAGCGGGTCTGGTTGCCGGTGCCGTGCACGGTGATCGGCTCACCGCGCAGCGCCTGGGAGACGAAGGTGGGGATGGCGCGGCCGTCGTCCGGGCGCATCCGGGGACCGTACGTGTTGAAGATCCGGACGATCGCCGCGTCGAGCCCGCGGTAGCGGTGGTACGCCATCGTCGCGGCCTCGGAGAAGCGCTTTGCCTCGTCGTAGACGCTGCGGACCCCGATCGGGTTCACGTTGCCCCAGTAGGTCTCCCGCTGCGGGTGCTCCTTCGGGTCCCCGTACGCCTCGGAGGTGGAGGCCATCAGGAACCGGGCGCCGTCGGCGACCGCGCGCTCCAGCAGGTGCAGGGTGCCCACCGAGCCGACCCGGAGGATCTCCACCGGCAGTTGGGCGAAGTCGGTGGGGCTGGCCGGCGAGGCCATGTGCAGGATCGCGTCGAAACGCTCGGCCATTGCCGGGTGGTGCGTGGGCAGGCCGTCGGAGAGGTCCGCCTCGACGAGCGTGAAGGTGGGCCGGTCCAGCAGGTGGGCCACGTTGTCCTTCGAGCCGGTCACGAAGTTGTCCAGCGCCACGACCGTGCAGCCCCGGGCGATCAGGACGTCCACCAGGTGCGACGGGACGAAGCCGGCTCCACCGGTGACGAGGATGCGGTGACCGGACCCGAAGCGCTCAACAACCTTCATACCGCTCAGCCTACCGACCACGGATACGGCGACGGGCTCCCGCTGACGCCAGGCGTCAGCGGGAGCCCGTGCAGAGCGTCAGTGGGCGCCCGAGCCGGTGAGGGCGCGCACCTCCAGCTCGGCGTACTTGTCCTCGTCGTGCTCCTTGGAGATGACGGTGCCGATCCACCCGCACAGGAAACCGAACGGGATGGAGAGGATGCCCGGGTTGGACAGCGGGAACCACTGCCAGTCGTGGTCCGGGAACATCGAGGTCGGCGCCCCGGAGACCACTGGCGAGAAGAACACCAGCAGTACGGCCGAGAGCAGGCCGCCGTAGATCGCCCACACCGCGCCGGAGGTGTTGAACCGCCGCCAGAACAGGCTGTAGAGGATCGCCGGCAGGTTGCCCGAGGCGGCGACCGCGAAGGCGAGTGCCACCAGGAACGCCACATTGAGGTTCTGCGCGTAGATCGACAAGGCGATCGACACCGCGCCGATCACCAGGGCGGAGATCCGGGCGACGCGCACCTCCTGCCGCTCCGACGCCTCACCCCTCTTCATCACGTTGGCGTAGAAGTCGTGCGCCAGGCTCGACGACGACGCCAACGTCAACCCGGCGACCACTGCGAGGATGGTGGCGAAGGCGACCGCCGCGATGATCGCCAGCAGGGCTGCCCCGCCCAGTTCGCCGCCGAAGAAGCTGATGCCGAGCGCTTCGGCCAACTGCGGCGCGGCGGTGTTGCCGGCCTTGTCCTGTGCGGTGATCGCCTGGCTGCCGACCAGCGCCGCCGCACCGAAGCCGAGGGCCAGGGTGAGCAGGTAGAAGGTGCCGATGATGCCGATCGCCCAGAGCACGCTCTTGCGGGCCGCCTTGGCGGTCGGCACCGTGTAGAACCGGATCAGAATGTGCGGCAGACCGGCGGTGCCGAGCACCAGGGCGATGCCCAGGGACAGCAGGTCCACCTTGTTGTAGAAGGTCTGTGTCGAGTTGCCAGCGACCTCGACGCCGTACCGCAGCCCGGGTTCGAGGAACGCGCTGCCCTTGCCGGATGCCGCGGCCGCCTGGCCGAGCAGCTCCGACAGGTTGAAGTTGAACTTCGCCAGCACCAGGATGGTCATCAGGAGCGCGCCGCCCATGAGCAGGAACGCCTTGACGATCTGCACGTAGGTGGTGCCCTTCATGCCGCCCACGGTGACGTAGATGATCATCAGGGTGCCGACCATGATGATGGTGGCCACCTTCGCGGTGTCCGCGTCCATGCCGAGGAAGGTCGTCCCCGGCCGGATGCCGAGCAGCAGCGCGACCAGCGCGCCGGCGCCCACCATCTGCGCCAGCAGATAGAAGATCGACACCGTGATGGTGGAGACCGCCGCCGCCGTACGCACCGGACGCTGACGCATCCGGAAGGCCAGCACGTCCGCCATCGTGTACCGGCCCGAGTTGCGCAGCAGCTCGGCGACCAGCAGCAGGGCCACCAGCCAGGCGACCAGGAAGCCGATCGAGTAGAGGAAGCCGTCGTAGCCGTACAGGGCGATGATGCCGGCGATACCGAGGAACGAGGCGGCCGACATGTAGTCGCCGCCGATCGCCATGCCGTTCTGGAAGCCGGAGAAGGACCGGCCGCCCGCGTAGAAGTCGGTAGCCGTCTTGGTCTGCCGGCTGGCCCAGATGGTGATGGCCAGGGTCACCGCCACGAAGACCAGGAAGAGCGTGATGGTCAGGTTGCGGGCGGTGTGGTTGCCCGCCTCGGCCGCCAGGAACGTCTCAACCGCGTGGACCGTCTTCACGGGTCACCTCCCCGATCTCGGCGCGGATCCGGTCGGCGATGGGGTCGATCTTCCGGTCCGCGTACCGGGAGTAGAGCCAGGCGATCAGGAACGTGGAGACGAACTGGAGCAGGCCGAAGACCAGCGCGACGTTGATGTTGCTGCCGAACAGCTTCGTGCCCATGAAGTCCCGGGCGTACGCGGAGAGAATGACGTAGAGCGCATACCACAGGAAGAACGCGACGGTCATCGGGAAGACGAAGCCGCGCAGCGCACGCCGCAGCCCGGCGAACTCGTCCGACCGTTGTACGGTCAGGTACTTGTCCGACTGGGAAGCGGCCGGAGCGGGTGTGTCCGTGGACATCTGTGGATCACCACCTTCACAGGCGTCAGAGGAGTTTCGCGCACGGTAAAGAGCGCGCTCCACGACGGGGAAGGCCGAGATCGACGCCGGTCGCCGACTGCGCCGAGCGGTTGCCTGGCTGCGCCGAGTGACCCAGGTCACTCCGGTGACCGGTCGGTCCGGACGGCCCCCCGTTCAGCCCGGTAGCTCGTGGTACCGACCGCGGTAGTGCAGCAGCGGAGAGGCCTCCCCGGTCAGGTCGACAGCCTCGATGGTGGCCTCCACCAGCAGGCCCCAGCCGTACTCCCGGGCGGTGTCCAGCCGGCACCCGGCCCACCCGCCGGCATCCGCAGGGACCGGCCCGTACGGTGTCTCGATCCAGGTGTCGGCGGCGAAGAGCCCGCCCGGCGCGGGAAACAGGCCGGCGAACCGGTCGGCGAGCTGCCGGTGCGGTGGACCGAGCGGCGTGACCGCGAATCGACCCGCCTCCTCCGCCGCCGCCCAGAAGTCGGACTCCGGGTCGATCAGCCCGACCAGTCGATCCGGCTCCCCCTCGGCGACCAGCGTGGACGACACCGTCAGCCCGGCCGGACCGGGAGCCGTCCAGAGGGTCACCGGTGCGGCGAGCCGGCCGCGCAGCCGGCGTACCGGTGACCGTTGCCCGGTCGGTACCGCGAACGGATCGGTGTGGTGGATCTCGGCGCCCGGCTCATGATTCACGTGAAACATTGTGACCCCGCCGGCCCGCCTCGTGGACCCGGCCGGCGAAGCTCCGGACCAGGTCGGCCACCTCGTCTGCCCGCGTGTCGAGGACGAAGTGCCCGCCGTCCAGCAGGTGCACCTCCGCCCCCGGGACGTCGGAGCGGTACGCCGCCGGTTCGGTGCTCTCGAACGAGGTGTCGTGTCGGCCCCAGACGACCAGCAGTGGCGGCTGCGTCCGACGGAGCCAGTCCTGCCAGACCGGGTACGAGGCGACGTTGGTCCGGTAGTCGTACATCAGGTCCAGTTGGCGCTCGATCACGCCCGGGCGGCTGAGGAAGGCGTGCTCGTCGACCCACAGGTCGGGGTCGTACCGCTCGGGGTCCGGGTCGTCGCCGACGTGGCGGGTGCGGATCGCCGCCAGCGAGAGGATGTTCTCCCGGACAGCCGTCTCGTGCCCGGCGCGGTCCTGCCAGTACGCCCGCCGGGTCGCCCAGAGCGGCCCCAGGCCCGTGTCGTGGGCCACCGCGTTCTGCACGACGAGTCCGCGCAGCCGCCCCGGATCGGCGCGGGCCATCCGGAACCCCACCGGCCCGCCGTAGTCCTGCACGTAGAGCAGGTAGTCCTCGGCGCCGACGGCGGCGGCGAAACCAGCCATCGTGTCGGCGATCCGGTCGAACGTGTACGGGAAGCTCTCCGGAGCCGGGGTGTCGCTGTGCCCGAAACCCGGGTAGTCCGGTGCGATCAACCGGAACTGGTCGGCGAGCCGGTCGAGCAGCGGCTCGAACATCCGCGACGACGACGGGAACCCGTGCAGGAGCAGCAGCACCGGCGCGTCCGGCGCGCCCGCCTCCCGATAGAAGACGGAGAGCCCATCGACGACGACGCTGCGGTAGCGCGTGTGTGAGCCCATGCCGACCGTCCCCTCGTCGCGCCTGCTCGCACCATAACGAGGGTCGGGCGCGCCCGACCGGCGTTCGACCGGACGGGACGCGCCCTTGCTCAGCGGCGCGGCGTGACCGTGGCCAGCAACTCGGGCAGCCGGCGGTCCAACACGTCGCCGGCCAGGTAAGCGCCCAGCAGCGCCGCGCCCAACCCGTACGCCGCGCCGACCGGCAGGGCCAGCCAGAGCCAGGCGCCTCCGAGTAGCGCGGCGGCCACCACCATCGGCACCGCCGCGACCGCCGACACGAGCATGGTCACCAGGGTGAGAAGCCCCTTCGTGAGGCCCGCACCGCTGTTCATCGCGAACGGGTTGCTCGTCTCCGGCAGCGAGTACGCCCCGAGCACCGAGACGAAACTGTTCACCGCCAGCCCGGCACCGTAGGTGGCGACCAGGCTGCCGAGGGTGAGCCCGATCCAACCCGGTCGACTGAGCAGCACCGACAGCACCACCGACACGAACGCCAGCATCGGCAGCACGTACAGCGAGAAGGCAGTCATCCGCGCCCGGAGCTCCACCCGACCGGGCACCCCGGCCACCACGTTCGCGGCGTACGCGCTGCCGTCGAAGCCGAACTGGTTGGCCAGGGTGGCGGCGGCGAGCACACCCACGAGAACCATGGAGATGGTGACCACTACCGGTGAGCTGTCGTTGGCAGCCGCCGTCAGCCCTCCGCTCTCCATGGCCGCGAAGTCCCCGCCCGTGACGTTGACGAACACGGGTACGAAGATGCCGACCACAGCGATCGTGATCAGGTTGGCCCGGCGGCGCGCGTCCCGCCACCAGTACCGGGCCTCCCGGGCGACCAGCGCGCCGAACCGGTCCCGGCGGGCCCAGCCGGTGACCCGGGGGAACAGTTGGGCGACGGCGCCACCGGCCACCCCGCTCCGCGCGGGGGCCTTACCGGCGCTCGCCGCGCCCACCATGGCCGACTCGAGCGACCGGGACCACCAGGCCAGCAGGGCGCCGAGCGCCACCACCGTGATCAGCAGTTTCACCGGTGCCGCCCACACCCGTCCCTGGGCCACGTCGATGCCGGCCGTCCACGGTGCGCCGAGCGGCGTCCAGCCGATCACGGTCGCCGCGCCGGTCAGTCGGGTCCAGTCCGTCTCCCGCAGTGCGGCGAGACCGAAGATCTGCAACGGGCCGAGAAGTGCGGCGACCACCGCCAGCAGCACGGCCGCCAGGTCCCGGACTCGCCGGGACCGCAGCATGGTGGCGAAGGCGCTGGTCACCGCCCGGCTGGCCGCCACGCAGAGCAGCAACCCCGCGACCACACCGACCACGGCCACCAACCCCGCCGACCAGCCGCCCAGCGACCAGGAGGTGAGCACCAGTCCGAACGTCGCGATCAGCACCGCCAACACCGGAACGCTGATCAGAGCCGCCGCGAACAGGCCGGTCACCAACGTGCGGCGGGACAACGGCAGCAGCGCGAACCGAGCCGGGTCCAGTGTCTCGTCCACACCGAAGAAGACCAGTGGCAGGATCAGCCAGCCGACCACCAGCAGGCCCCCGCCCGCCGCCCCCACCAGCACCGCGTACTGGCCGTCGCCGGTCAGGCCGGGCAGGGCGAAGAGGAAGAAGCCACTGACGGCGAACCAGAGCCCGAGCAGCGCGCCACCGATGAACAGTGCGATCCGCCAGCCCTGACCCCGGAAGTTGTTGCCCATCACCCGCAGCTTCAGCCGCACGAAGTGCCGAGCGGAGACCGTGCGTACGGGCGCGGTGGGCCCGGCGTCCGTGCTCACCGCGACAGCCACGACAGCTCCTCGCCCGTCGCAGTGCGCCCGCCGACCACCTCGACGAACACCTGCTCCAGCGAGCGGTCACCACGGACCTCGCCGATCGTCCCTACCCGCTTGATCGTGCCGCCGGCCAGGATCGCCACGTGCGAGCAGAGCCGCTCGACGACCTCCATCACGTGACTGGAGAAGACCACGGTGCCGCCGCCGGCCGCGTACCTGCTGAGGATGTCGCGGATCAGCGCGGCGGAGACCGGGTCGACCGCCTCGAACGGCTCGTCCAGCACCAGCACCCGCGGGCCGTGCAGCAGCGCGCAGGCCAGGCCGATCTTCTTCTTCATGCCCGCTGAGTAGTCCACCACCAGCGTCCGACCGGCGTCGCCGAGCGCCAGTACGTCCAGCAGCTCCGCGGCCCGCTGGTCGACCACCGCCGGATCCATCCCCCGCAACAACCCGTTGTACGCGAGCAGCTCCGCTCCGGTCAGCCGGTCGAACAGGCGTACCCCGTCGGGCATCACGCCCAACAGCTGCTTCGCGGCGACCGGGTCCTGCCAGACGTCCTGCCCGAGCACCCGGGCCGAGCCGGCGTCCGGCCGCAACAGGCCGACCGCCATCGACAGGGTGGTGGTCTTGCCGGCGCCGTTCGGGCCGAGCAGCCCGTAGAAGGAGCCAGCGGGGACGTCCAGGTCGACGCCGGCCACCGCGATCGTGCCGTCGAACCGCTTGGCCAGGCCACGCAGTGCGAGCGCGGGGTGCTCAACAGTCATGCGTCGACGCTATCCGGCGGCTGCCAGTTCTGCGTCCGGCGACGGGCGGACCGGGATCATCCTGAAGTCGTAGATCCCCGATCTGCCCTCGACGGCGGTTGATCCACTCCACATCGCCGATATCGGGGTGTCAGAGCATCGGCATGCCACCACATCGCCGACGTGGAGTGGATCACGCGATCAGAGTCCTTGGAACGGGTGCTGACGACCGTTCTCGCGCTCCCACTCGATCACGGCACGCGTACGGTCCGGGTCCTCCGCGAGCAGCCGCCAGTACTGAGCCACCACCCGGCGGGCTTCCGGGAGGGGATAGTGGGCTTTGAGCACATCCCGCCAGAGATTCTGCAGGTCAACGCCCCCGGCGCTGAGTTCCGCAGCCCACGCGTTGCCCTCCCAGCTTTCGTTTTCCTTCCGCCCTGCCGCGATGTCCTCCAGGTCGGCCAGCAGGTCGAGGCAGAGCTCGTGCACCACTTGGATGTCCCCGGTAAGCCACATTCCGATGCACTGAAGCCGTGGATCGGTCGTACGGTACTCAGCCCGACCTCGCTCGGTCCAGTAGAAGTCGATGGTGCTCAGGGAGTACCTCCAGGGTGCCGCAGAACGGGGTAACCGTGTCTGAGTGTGTCAGTGTCCGGATCGTAGAACCCTTCCAATTCGACGTTGCGGAAGATGCTGGACCACCGCCCGGTCTCCGGGTCCTTGACCACGTCGGGGGAGTCGAAACCGCGGTTCACGGCGTTGTCCACCTGTGCCGGTGTCCAATCGTCCGGGAAGAACGTGCTACCTCCTCGCTTCTCCCGCCATTCGCCGGTACGACGGTTCTGGAACGCGACTCGACCGTTGTAGACACCGGTTCTCGTGTCGCGGCGTGTCACTTTCACCAACTTGGCACCGGGTGGATCGATGCCACCTGGGCGGTGATGCCAACCGGAGGCCCGGCCGTCACGCTCGCCCAGCAGCGTGTGCCGGAGCCGTTCCGGCGTCATACCGCCGGTTCCTTCCCCCGTGCGGGAACGTCTACGTTGCTTACGGATGTGTTCGAGAGCGGCGCGGACGAGCTTTCCTCCCCGGCCCCTACCCATCGAGGAGCGCGCCGATCACCTCGTCGATCAGCAGGCCGACGATCTCACGGGTGATCATCTGGAAGATCGGAATCTCCGCGAGGGTGGCGCCGAACGTGGCGGCCGCGGTCGCCACCGCCTGCGCGATCTGGACGCCGAGGATCACCAGTTGCACGATGACCTGGATCTTCAACGCCAGCACGATGGCCCCGACGATCATGAGCCCGGTGCCGGCGAGGGTTGCCGCCAGCGCCCCGTCCTGTAGGACCTGCGCCGGGCCGTCCTGCTCGGTCCAGTATCGCTGAAAGGCATCGATGTCGGCCCCGGTGTTGCCGGCCGAGACCGGTTGGGCCGCCTGCCCCGCCTCTGCGGTCAGGGTCTGGAGGGTGCCGCTGAAGGTGAGCCAGCGCTGCCCCATTTCGACAAGGGCAGTCTCGTCCGCCTGCGGCCAGTCGTAGCCGATCATGCTGAGGAAGGTGGCCAGCTCACCCGGCAGTTGCAGTCCCACGTCAGCTCACCCCAGTTGCTGGCCGAGGCCGGCCAGGCGCTCCGCGACTGCCCGCTCGTCCTCGTCGATCAGGTGCGCCATCCGGTTGAGGTCGACGCCGACCACGCCGAGTTCCTCGATCGCGGACTCGAAACACTCGGCGGCGTACGCGGTCACCTCCTCGCAGGCGGCACCGATCAGGCTGCCGATGTCGTCGCCGCCCCAGGGAGCGCCGAACCCTTGAAGGTCCGTCAGGAACGTGCGCAGCTCAGTGAGAAAACGGTCGGAGACGTCCTGCAGGTTGGTGCCGGCGTCGCGCAGCCCGTCCGGGTCGACAACCCGGGCCATCTCAGGGCCGCCTGCCGGAGGAGAGGCGTTCCTGGACATCGCCGAGAGTGTCGATGATCCCCTGCAACTGCGGCACCGCGCTGCGCTGCACCTCGCGCAGCTGCTCCAGCAACGCCGTCGTGTCAGAGGCGGCAGCGACGGCGGCCAGTGCCGAGCGGAGGTCCGTCAGGGCGGAGTTGGTGGCCTCACGAATGTGCTCGGCGAGGGCCTCCGAGGGCTCTCGCATCATGCGGGGGTCGATCCAGACCGATTCGATCTGTCCACCTGCGATCGCCACGACCCGGACCATGCCGTCGGCCGCCTCCCCGGTGCCCTGCACGACCGACACCGCTTCCGCTGCGCTGCCTGCGTCGCTGCCGCCGAGTGTCGACAGCAGCTCGGAGATCGATCTACTCAAATCCGGGGGGTACGTCACGAACGCAGTGTAGTAACTCCCTCACCGAGCTCTCAGCCCTTGAACGGCACCTGGATCAGGTCACTGCATGCGGAGGGCTTCGGGGGTGTGCAGGCGGAGCATGGTGGCCGCGACGTCGGCTGGTGCCCGCCGACGGGTCGCCATCGACACCGCGACCATCACCGTGAACGCCAGCGGCACCGTCCAGGCGGCCGGCTGCGTGGTGAGCGTGGCCGGCCAACCGGACAACGGCGGACCGAGCACGGTGACCAGCACCGCCCCGATCGCCGCCCCGCCGCCGACCAGCACCCCGGCGGCGGCACCCAGGTCGGTCAGGCCACGCCACCAGATGCCGAGCACCAGCAGCGGGCAGAAACTCGACGCGGCTACCGCGAAGGCCAGCCCGACCACCTGCGACACGTCCATCCCGGAGACGTGCAACGCCAACACCGTCGGCACCGCTCCGGCGATCACCGTGGCCAGCCGGAAGCCGCGTACCGAGCCTCGGCCGAGCACATCCGTCGAGATCACCCCGGCGACGCTGGTCAGCAGCCCGGACGAGGTGGAGAGGAACGCCGCGAACGCGCCAGCCGAGACCAGCGCGGCGAGCAGCCGGCCAACCGTGCCGTCACCGAGGGTCGCGCCGGGCAGCAACACCACCACCGCGTCGGTCTGCCCGCTGACCAGCAACTGCGGCGTGTAGATCCGGCCGAGCACCCCGTAGAGGGTGGGGAGCAGGTAGAAGGCGCCGACCAGGGCCAGCACGACCAGTGTGGTCCGGCGGGCCGCCGCACCGTCCGGGTTCGTGTAGAAGCGGACCAGCACGTGCGGCAGGCCCATGGTGCCCAGGAACGTGGCGAGGATCAGCGAGTACGTGGCGAAGAGCCCTCGGTCGTCGTCCCCCGCGGCGCTGGGCAGCAGCCAGTCGTTCGCCTCGGTGGCCACCCCGGACACCTCCGGCACCCGGTCGCCGGCCGCGAAGGTCAGCTCGTCGCCGGGGCGTACCTCCCGGATGTCGCCGTCGGGCAGGGTGAGGGTCGCGCGGTGCTCGACCACGACGGTGGTCGCGGCCCGGAACGTCGGCCCGTCGGGCGGAGTCACCGCCGGGCGGCCGTCGGCCTGCCACTGCAGGGCCAGGAAGATCACGGGTACGGCGAGCGCGGTCAGCTTGAGCCAGTACTGGAACGCCTGCACGAAGGTGATGGCCCGCATCCCGCCCAGCGCCACGTTCGCCGTGACAACGGCGGCCACGAGCAGGGCACCGAGTGGGTACGGGGAGCCGGCGACCGTGGCCAGGGTGAGTCCGGCCCCCTGGAGCTGCGGCACCAGGTACAGCCAGCCGATGAAGATCACGAAGGCGGTGGCCAGGATCCGTAGCCGGCGCGACCCGAGCCGCAGCTCGCAGAAGTCGGGCAGTGTGAACGCGCCGGACCGGCGCAGCGGTGCCGCCACGAAGAGCAGCAGGGCCAGGTACCCGGCGGCGAACCCGACCGGATACCAGAGCACGTCCACGCCGTACTTGAGGACCAGCCCGGCGATGCCGAGGAAGCTCGCCGCCGACAGGTACTCCCCGCCGATCGCGGCGGCGTTCCACGTCGGGCTGATCGCCCGTGACGCGACCAGGAAGTCGGACGTGGTCCGGGCCAACCGGAGCCCGTAGAAGCCGATCCCGACGGTGACCAGGGTGACCGCCACGATGGCCGGCACCACGAAATCGTTGCCCACCTCAGTGCTCCGGCCGTTGCACCAGGTCGGTGAAGTCCTGCTCGTTGCGTTCGGCGAGCCGCACGTACGCCCAGCCCACCGCGATCAGGAACGGGAAGGAGGCCACACCGAGCAGCAGCCACGGCAGGTTGACACCGGCGACGGTGGTCCGGCCGAGCGAGGGCGCGATGGCGAACAACCACGGCAACCCGCCCAACCCGATGACCACCACCAGTGAGAGCCGCAGCGCCAACGCGAGTTGAGCACGGACCAGGCCGCGGACCAGTGCCTCACCGACCTGGGTCTGCTGGGCCAACTCGGCGCGGGTCCGCTCGGCGCGGCTGTCCTGCCTGGTGATCTCGGCCAGCACGATCCGGGCCCGCCGGGGCGGCGGTACCGCACCGCCCGACCCCACGTCAGGGATTTGCTCGGCCACCCCGGCAGTCTCGCCCGCCGTGCGCGATTGTCAAGCGCTGGCGCTCACCGGCGTCGTGCAGATGGGTCGGTGCCTTGGTTTTGTGCACAACCTGTGGAGAACGGTTCATGACTAACGGGGGCTCTCGACAGATTTCGGCTCAGCGGCACGGATTTGTGCGAAGTTGGCTCGTAGGCTGCGCCGCATGGCGCTTCCGACGGGCTTCTCGATGAGTGCGTGGATGCCGTAGGAGAGCACTAGCAGGCCTGAGACGAGACATGTGAGCAGCAGCCAGGCAGGAACGTCGTCCCGAAACAACCTGATGACGATGTGACCGTTCGTCTGATGCAACAGATAGAGCGGGTAGGTGAGTGCGCCCACCGTTACCAGCACGGGTGCCTGAATCCAATTCAGCCAACCTTTGGCGACAGCGATCATGACAACGAAGAATCCGCACATGATTGGGAGGGCCATGGCGAAGTTCACTCGTTCTCCGACAGCAATGTGTTCGTCTACGTGGTGGCTCAACGAGATCGCGCAGAGGATGCCGGAGCCCGTGAGGATTCCCGTCAGAAGGAGGCTGCTGCCAAATTGGTACATGAGATACAGGATCACGCCGAACACGAAGAAGGACGTGTAGTCCGGCCGCGTGAGAACGATCAGGAAGTCCTCCTTGCTCGCCTGAGCGATCAGCGAAATCGCCGTATAGAGGATGCAGAACGCCAGGACCCGCTTGTACGTGAGTCCGAAGAAGACGAGGACCGCGAAGCACAGGTAGAACATGAGTTCCACCATCAGCGTCCAGTACGAGTGATCCAGAAGCGGAATTCCGAGAAGCCCCTGGATCATGGTCAGGTTGCCCAGGACCGTCGTCAGTGGCGGTTCGTTACCGCCTCCGTCTCGGAAGGTGAACAGCAGGGCGGCGGTGAGGAGGACCGCGAACACGTAGGCCGGAAGCAGGCGGGTCGTCCGGGATATGAAGAAATCGCCCAGACACCTGCCCCAGCTGCTCATGCAGATGACGAATCCGCTGATCATGAAAAACAGCTCTACGCCCATCCAGCCGTAGTCCGAGACCTTTCCCAGCGCCTGGAGCCAGGGGTTTCCGGCGCTGGATTCGACCGCGTTCCAGATATCGAGCCGAAAGAGGTGATAGCTCAACACGAGCCCCGCAGCTCCGAAGCGTAACAAGTCCACCACGTAAAGGCGCGGCTTCCGATCCTGTGACGATCGCCCCGGGGCCTCCCGTACGACCGATTCTTCGGTTTCGGCCGATTCTCTATTCGACGGCGGACTGTAGCGATTTGCAGTACTTGACGACATTGATCCCCCGTTGTGGCGCGACGTTGCGGGGAGCGATCCTACAACGGTCGTTTCGTCGTGCGCGGGGAGGTGGAATACCGCCAGGCGACCGTCTGCCGGATAGCGCGCGGCAGCTCTTCGGCCGAGGAGGCATGCCTCCCGGGCACCGGCCGCGACCGGTCTCACTCACCCCGCTCGACAACCTGAAGGGGGTGCGGGATCGTCAGACGGCTGCGCTCACCATCGCTGCAGCTCGAGACAGGGTGCCTCGCTGCCGATCAGCGGAATCGTTTCAATCATCCGTCGCGCCCGTTCCCGGCCGAGGTTCGTCTCCCAGACCCCGTCCCGGGGCAGTTCGGCGGCGATCTGCCCCAGCGCGCAGACGCGTACCGGCTCGGGCAATCGGACCAGTGCCGGTACGGCGTCCGCCGACAGCCCGGACAGGTAACCGACGTCCAGCCGGCCGGTCTGCAGGTACCTGTCGACGTTCCGCTCGGCGATCAACCGGTCCGGGTTGACCAGGGCCAGGCCGAGCAGCGCCAGCACCGCCGTGCCGATCACCAACCGGGGCAGCCAGTCCGCCCGCAAGCGCACCACAGCCACTCCGACCAGTACGAAGAGCAGCCCGAGCCACAGCTCGATGGTCGCCACGACGAGCCGTAGCCGGGTAGCGCCGTACGCGTCGGCGTAGACCTGCATCCGGTAGAGCGCCGAGGCGACGATCACCAGGCTGAGCGCGGTGAGCGCACCCAGCAGTACGCGCACCAGCAGACGGTCCGCCCGGGTTGCCTTCGGCGCGCGGCGGGCGGCAACGGCGATCACCAGGAGGGTGAGCGCGGTGACGGCGAGCAGTTGCCAGAACCCGCCACGGGCGTACTCGGCGTAGGTGAGTCCGGCCGTACGCAGCACGTGCCCGGCACCACCGAACAACACTGTCAGCTGGACCAGCACGAACACGCTGAACAGGGCGACGAGCATTCCCAGCGGGAGGGTCCACTCCAGTCGGTGCGCCGTGCGGGGTTGTTTCGGGCGTAGGCCCTCCAGGTCGGGTGGGCGGCTCACCAGGAAGGCGCCCCCGAGCAGGCCCCCGCCGATCAGCAGCAGCCGCACCAACCAGTCGACCACACCTACCGACGAGACGTCGGGCAGCAGGCCGGTGACCAGGTCGGCGAAGACAGCGTCGGCGGAGGAGAAGAGCAGACCGAACAGCATCAGCAGACCGGCGGAGAGCGCCAGGCTGGTCAGGATGCGCCCGATCGGAGCATCCGAGCTGCGTGACCGCCCGCCCTGCAGCCCGCGTACGGCCCAGGGGAGCGCCCGTACCGTCGCGGCCGGGGGCAGGGTAGCGGCGATCAGCATTCCGAGTGGGCTTCGCCCGCCGGTCAGCGCCAGCGTCCCGGTGACCACGGCCGCGAGCAGGCAGAGGGCGAAGAGCCAGCCGGCCGCCCGAACCGTGCCGACGGCGACCAACGCGATCGTCGCGACAGCCCAGGCGACCTGTGGCGCCCGCCCCGGTGCCCCCGTGGCACCGGGACGGGCGGCGGTCGCCGCAGTCGACGCGGCCGGTTTGACGGCGGACGTCGTCGCGGGGCTCTTCGGTTCCGATGGCGTCGTGGCTGTCGTGGGACCTGTCGGTTCCGGTGTCGTGGCAGCCGTCGGAGGGCTTGTCGGTCCCGGCGTGGTGGGAGAGGCGGTAACGGTCGGGGCGGTGGTGCCGGTGGCCGTGGCGACGGCGGTGCTGGTGGCGTTGGTGCCGGCGACGGCGGTGCTGGTGCCGGCGGCGACGGCGGCGACGCCGAGGGCGGTGACGCCGGCCAGCGCCGCCACCAGCCAGCCGAGGCCGGGGCGAACGACGGTGAGCGCGGACGCGCCGACGACGGTCGCCGCCGTCAGTGCGGCCAGGACCAGCGGTCGAGCCGCACCGGACGGCCCCGGCCAACGCCGCTCGGTGAACGACGGCGGCCTCGGCAGGACCGGCGCGGGCGGCCAGGGCTGGAGCTGACCGGCGGTCGGCGGTGCGGTCGGGCCAGGTCTGACGGTCGGGGGGACCTGCGCTCCGGTCGGCCCGGGGGCCGGAACGGGAACGCTGCCAGGGCTGGTCATGCGGCCTCTTCTCGGTGGGAACCGTTGTTCGGGATGGTGACCTGGATGCGGCAACCGGGCCGGTCGTCCCGGTGCGGGCCGATGGGGTCGAGGACGGCGATCCGGCCGCCGTGCAGCTCGACGACCCATCGCGCGATCGCCAGACCGAGACCCGTTCCGCCCCCGGCCGACCGGTCGCCGCGGGTGAACCGCTCGAAGACCCGGGACCGCTCGGCCGGCGGGATGCCCTGGCCCTCGTCGCTCACCTCGAAGCGGAGGTGGTCGCCGTCTTCTGCGGCGCTGACCCGGACGAAGCCGCCGGGCGGGCTGTGCCGCGCCGCGTTGTCGAGCAGGTTCGCGAAGACCTGGTGCAGCCGCCACGGGTCCGCGTTCACCGTCACCGGCGCCGGCAGGTCACGGAGTTCGAAATGCACGTCCAGGCCGGCACCGGACGCGTTCGCGGTGGCGTGCTCCACCGCCTCGTCGAGGAAGTCCCCCACGTCGGTCCGTACCCGCCGTAACGGCACCACGCCGGCGTCGAGACGGGACAGGTCGAGCAGGTCCGCGACGAGGTGCCCGAGCCGTTCGGTCTGGCCCAACGCCGAGCGCAGCGCCGCCGGCTCGGGGTCGGCCACCCCGTCGACCATGTTCTCCAGCACGCCCTGCAACGCGGTGATCGGCGTACGCAGCTCGTGTGAGACGTTGGCGATCAACTCACGTCGGCGCTGGTCCGCGGCGTGCAGGTCCTCGGCCATCTTGTTGAAGGCCTGAGCCAGCTCGCCGACCTCGTCCCGGGAGGTGGCGCGTACCCGTCGCGTGTAGTCGCCCCGGGCCATCGCGCCGGCTGCCGCCGTCATCTCGCGCAGCGGCGAGGTCATCCCGTGGGCGAGCACCTGCGAGGTGACAAGACCGATGCAGATGCTGGTGACCGCCGTGCCCGGCGGGAGCCAACCGATGCCGTACCAGAAGTAGCCGATGGCCACGGCCCAGGAAGCGACCAGCAGAACGCCGAGTTTCATCTTGATCGAGCGGACCGGATCCAGCGGGCGGGGCAGTGCCCGATCCAGCCAGTCCACGAGTTGGCCGGTCACGCGGGAAGGTCCAGGGCGTAGCCGACGCCGTGGACGGTCCGGATCAGGTCGGCACCGAGCTTGCGGCGTAGAGCCTTGATGTGACTGTCCACAGTGCGGGTGCCGCTCCCGTCGGCCCATCCCCAGACCTCGGCGAGCAGTCGCTCTCGCGGCAGCACCGTGCGGGGACGCCCGGCGAGGTGGACCAGCAGGTCGAACTCGGTCGGGGTGAGGTGTATGTCAGCACCGCCGAGGCGGACTCGCCGTTCGGCCTCGTTGATCTCGATGTCGCCGATGCGGATGGCGGGCGGTACGGGAGCGGCGGCCCGATCCACCCGGCGCAGCAGAACATGCACCCGTGCGGCCAACTCCCGCATGGAGAACGGTTTGGTGAGGTAGTCGTCCGCGCCGACCGCGAGCCCCACCAGCAGGTCCGTCTCGTCGTCGCGGGCGGTGAGCATCAGCACCGGGACCGGCCGGTCGGTCTGGATCCGACGGCACACCTCCAGGCCGTCGAAGCCGGGCAGCATCACGTCGAGGACGACGAGGTCCGGCTGTCCGGCGTGGAACTGCGCGACGGCGCTGGGCCCGTCCGCGGCGATCTCCACCGTGAAACCCTCGGCCCTGAGTCGAGCCGCGATGGATTCGGCGATGGTCCGTTCGTCCTCGACCACCAGTACCCGACGTTGCGTCATGGGTCCTGACTGTAGGGAGCCGCCGTGGAGATCAGTGGGTGGCGTTGTGAATAACCTGTGGAGAACGGCTCACGCCTGTGGATAACCGGGGCGAGGATGCCGGTTGGCCTTCACGAACGCCGAAGCGGGGCCGGTGGACACCGCCACCGACCCCGCCACGCGAATACGTCAGCTGGTCGCTACGACCAGACCGACGGACATGCTGCCGCTGGCAGGGACGGTGAACCGCTCCAGCTTGCGGGTGCCGTCCGGTTGGGTGACTAGGTAGCGGCCGTCGAAGTACCTGTCGCCGAGCGACGCGTTGTAGGTGAAGAAGATCCGCTGCGGGCCCTTGAGGCGCATGCTGAACTGCCCCTCGCTGATCCAGCCACTGCCGGCGACGTCACCGGTGTCGACGCTGCGCGCGATGACGAACCCACTGTCGAACGCGGTGCCGTCCGGCGTGCGGAAGGTGCCGGTCAGCTCGGTGCCCTGGTCGAGTTGGGCGCTGTAGGTCGCTGCCGCCCCAGCTGTCACCGTCACCGGAGTGGCGGTGAACCGGTCGGTCTTGTCGCCGGACCACTCGCTGGCGTACGGGTTGGCGCCGACCACCAGCGGCCACGCGTACGGGCCAAGCCGCTTGAGCGTGTAGACGCCGTGCTCGTCGGTGGTGGCGTCCTGGGCGCCGACACCGGGGTCAGCGGTCAGCACCGACACGCCCGCGTTCGGCACCGGCTGCCCCGTCGGGTCGGTGACCGTGCCGGTGATCGTGCCGGCCCGGTCCATCTTGACCTGCGGCCCGGTGACGACCTGGCCAACGGTCGCGGCGACTGCCACTGCCTGCCGCTCGTCGCCGGTGCCGCCGTCGGCACCGACCCACTGGCGGCCGTACGTGTCGCTAAGCGGCACCGCGAGGAGCTTGTAGTTGCCGGCGGCGAGTGGTCCCACCTGGATCTTGCCGTTGCGGTCGCTGCAGTCGCCGTAGCCGTCCCGGAGCGACGCCTGCTTCGCCAGGAAGGTGTCCAGGCAGATGTCCGCCACCGGTGCGCCGCTCTGTCGGTCGACGATGGTGGTGCTGATGAGCGCCCCGGGCCGCATCTTCACGGTCAGCTTGGTGTCGCCGTTCGCCTTCACCCGCACCCCGGTCACCTCGCGGGAGAAGTGGAGCCGGTCCGGTGCGTCCAGGTAGAGGGTGTGGCGGCCCTGCGGCAGGTCGGTGACGGTCACCGTCCCCGTGCCGTTGCTGCACACCGACTGGGCGCAGAAGTCGGCGATGGGCACGCCGGTGACCGAGTCGACCGCCTGCAGGGTGACCGAGCCGGTGCCCAGCAGTGAGTCCGTGATCGTCGTCTGCTGACCGCCCCGCACCTCGATGTGGTCGGCTTCCTCGGACGTCAACTTGCCGCGGTAGTACTGCTGCCGGTCACCGGCGAACAGGCCGACGATGTAGGAGCCCGGGAGCATTTGCGCGCTGAACTCACCGTTCGCGTCGGTCTGCAGGTAGGCCGCGCTGGCACCGGTGGTGGCGCTGACGATGACCTGGGCGTCGGCGAGCGGGGCACCGGCGGCAGTGGTGAAGCGGCCGCTGAGGCCGCCCGCCATCAGCGCCGTCTCGTTCACTACGGTCGTCTCGTCCGTTTTCACGTCGAAGACTCTGGCGCTCTCCCGGTCGGTCGTGCCGGGCACGTACTGCACCTGGTCGGAGCCCTGGATCGGCTGGAGGCTCAGGATGTAGCGGCCCGGCCGCGTGACGAAGGTGAACCGACCCTGGTCGTCCGTGCGACCCCCGGCCAAGGCGTCCGTGTCGACCTCTCGGGCGTCGATGGCCAGGTCGGGCAACGGGTCACCTGCGGCGTTGACGATCTGGCCGCTGATGGTGCCCGTGCTGAAGAGCTGATCGTCGGCCCTTGCGGTGCCACCGGCGGTGACGGTCACCGGGGTGGCGTCCCAGATCGTCGAATGCTGGCGGTAATACTGCCCAGGTTGCTCGAGCGGGAAGTAGCCCACCAGGTACGAGCCTGCGGGCAACCCGGAGAAGGTGTAGTTGCCGTCGGCGTTGGTGCTGGTGTCGTCGACGTAGTTCCAGCTATCAGTCTCGTAGACCAGCACTTGGACCTCGGCGGCGGGTGTGCCGGTGCTGGTGATCAATCGTCCGCTGATGGCACCCGTTGCCGCGGCCTGTGCCGGTGTGGCACCGGGCAGCAAGAGTGCCGCCACGAGGGCACCGGCCAGCAGGGCGCGGCGGGCTGGGAACAGCTTCATGGATTTCCCCACGTGAGGGTGGCGGGGCGGCCTGAGCAGGCTCCGCCCACACCGACCCTGCGCCCCGTAACGGAATCGGCACTCGGAGAGTAGGCCATCGGCTATGTCAGCCGGGAGGGCCGGTCGGGCGGAATCGCGCGGCCGGCCATCCCTCCTCAGCGGACGGTCACTCCAGGCCGACGCGCTCCGGGCGGGCCGAGGCGGAGCCGAGCCAGGTGTGCGGGTTGCCGTACCAGCACCAGCCCAGCTTCGGTGCCCCCTGGCTGATCCAGAGCGCCGGCACCCGCTTGTCGCCACACCGGGAACCGACGAGTGAGAAGCACCTGTTGCTCGCCAACGAGGCCGGGTGCAGCGTGACGAACGCCAGCCCTTCGTCGATGGTGAGCGGCAGCCGACCTTGGGCCGTCATCCCCTCGATGGCGGTTGCCGGGGCCAGGTTGCGGAACTCCTCGCCCCGGTCCACGTCGAAGAGCAGGTAGGCAGGCCCGGCCGGCACCTCCAACTCCTTGATCGGGTCGAAGCGCGGGAGGTCGTCCTCGGCGTAGTTCCGGTCGAGAACGCCGGGCTTGCGCTTCCCGGCGAGCGTGGTGAGCCCCAGCCGTTCCGGCACCCCGACCAGGTCCCGGGTGATCACCAGCAGGAACGGCACCCGCGCGTCGGTGGGAGCGGGCAGCCCGGCGGCGCCGTCGACCGCCCTGGTTCGCAGGGGCGCGACCAGGTCCCGGAAGGCGGTCTCGGACAGCCCGGCCAGGGCCGGGTAGCCCAGGTGCACCAGATGGTCGACCTGGCGGTCGAACTCGGTCTCGGCGTCGAACGGGGTCACGGTCACAGCGGCCTCCCGGAAGTCGTACGGACTAGCGTACAACGTACGGTAAGCGCCGTTCCATTCCCGGGTCAGCGATTCCAGTCCTGCTTCGCGGCCCTGACCAGCTTGTCCTTCAGCTCCCGGGTGTGCCGTCGGCTCACCGGCAGCTCGGTCGAGTCGATCACCACGACATAGCCGGAGTTGACCAGCCGCAACTCCGCGATCAACTTCAACTGCACGAGGTACGACCGGTGCACCCGGACGAAACCGGCGTCGGCCCAGCGCTCCGCCAACGTGGCCAGCGAGACCCGCACCAGGTGTGACCCCTCCGCTGTGTGCAACCGGGCGTAGTCCCCCTGCGCCTCCACCCACCGCACCGCCGAACGGGGCAGCATCCGTGTGGTGCCGGCCAACTCGATGGGGATCGTCGGGTCCTCCTCGGCACGGGCCAGCGCCGCCGGATGCGACGGCACCACCCGTGAACCGATCACCCGGCGCAACGACTCGGCCAACCGGTCGGCGCGGACGGGTTTGCGGACGTAGTCGGTGGCACCCAGGTCGAAGGCGTCCACAGCGCCGTCGTCGTACGCGGTGACGAACACGATCGCTGGCGGCCGGGCGAAGCGGCGCAGCACCCGGGCCAACTCCATCCCGTCCAACCCGGGCATCCGGATGTCCAGGAAGACCACGTCCACGTCGCCGTCGCGGAGCAACCGCAGCGCCTCGGTCGCGTCGCCGGCGGTGAGCAGCCGGGCCACCCGGGGGTCGGCCCGAAGGTGGTACGCCAGCTCGTCGAGCGCGGGCGGTTCGTCGTCCACCGCCAGCACCCGGAGGAAACCCGACGCGTTCACCGCGGCCGTTCCGGTGCGCTCGCTCACGACCCTGCCCGTACACCCGGGTGGAACTTCGGCACCCGCATGCTCACCTTCGTGCCCGAGCCCAGCCCGGTCTCCACGACCAGGCCGAACCGGTCCCCGAAGACCGACCGGAGCCGCTCGTCGACGTTGGAGAGACCGACGTGCTGACCCGTGTCGTCGCCCGGGTCGCCAGTGCTGCGGGCCAGCTCGGCGATGCCGGCGGTCAGCGTGGTCGGATCCATTCCCACTCCGTCGTCCTCCACCGTGATGTGGCATTCGGCGCCCGCGTCCCGGGCCTCGATGCTCACCATGCCCGTGCCCGGCTTACGGGACAACCCGTGGCGGACCGCGTTCTCCACCAAGGGCTGGAGGCAGAGGAACGGCAGCGTCACCGGCAGCACCTCCGGGGCGATCTGCAACCGCACCTGCAACCGGTCGCCGAACCGGGCCCGCTCGATGGTCAGGTAGCGGTCGATGGAGCGCAACTCCTCGGCAAGTGTGGTGAACTCGCCGTGCGCCCGGAAGGAGTACCTGGTGAACTCCGCGAACTCCAGGATCAGCTCCCGGGCCCGCTCCGGATCGGTGCGGACGAACGAGCCGATCGCGGTCAGCGCGTTGTAGATGAAGTGCGGGCTGATCTGCGCCCGCAACGCCCGGATCTCGGCGCGGGCCAGCCGCTCCCGGGACGAGTCCAGCTCGGCCAGGGCGAGCTGGTTGCCGGCCCAGTGCGCCGTCTCCAGGGTGGCCTGCACCAGTCCCGGCGGTGGTGGACTGTCGGCGACGGCCACCAGCGCGCCGACCACCCGACCGTCGGCCCCCTGCAACGGCGCGACCACCGCCCCACGGATCGGGCAGTCCACCCGGTCGCAGTGCAACTCCTGCTCACCGAGCACCGTCGAGCGGCCGGTGTCCACCGTCCGCTCGGCCGCCGCGAGCAACTGCTCGCCGTGGTGGGTGCCGCGGCCGTCGAGGGCCAGCAGCCGGTCGGTGTCGGTGATCGCCAGCCCGACCGCGCCCACCAGGGCCCGCAGATGGCGTACGGCCTTCGCGGCGCCCGCCTCGCTCAGCCCCGCACGCAGCGGCTCGGCGGCCAGACCAGCGGTGTGCAGCACCTCGTAGGTGGCCCGCTGGGTGGCGGTGGCGATGCCACGGCGGGCGCGCAGCCGCAGCACCGCCAACAGCGCCGCCGTCAGCGCGGTGACGAGCGACACGACGCCGACCACGGCGGAGAGGTTGGCACCCACGCAGCGATCCTTGCCCCTGCGGGCCGGCCCGCCAAGCCCCTAGTACGCGCCCTTTCGAGCGAGCACCACCCCGACGGTGCGCCACAGAATGCTCAGGTCGTACGCCAACGACCAGTTGTCGACGTAGTAGAGGTCCAGTCGGACCGACTCGTCCCAGGACAGGTCGGAGCGGCCGGAGACCTGCCACAGCCCGGTCATGCCGGGGCGGACCAGCAGGCGGCGGCGTACGTCGCCCAGGAAGTCGCCGTCGTCGGCCGGCAACGGGCGGGGCCCGACCAGCGACATCTCACCCCAGAGCACGTTGATCAGCTGCGGCAGCTCGTCCATCGACGAGGCACGCAGGAAGCCGCCGACCGGGAAGACCCGGGGGTCCTGCTTCATCTTGAACAACATGCCGTCGGTCTCGTTGCGGTCGACGAGGCTGGCCAGCCGATCCTCGGCGTCGACGTACATGGTCCTGAACTTCCACACCCGGAACGTGCGTCCCTCGTGCCCCACCCGAGGCTGGCGGAAGAACACCGGCCCCCGGTCGGAGATCTTGATCGCTACGGCGATCACCACGAAGAGCGGGATCAGCAGCAGCAGACCGAGGCCGGCGGCGACCCGGTCCATCAGGTTCTTGGCCAGCAGCGCGGGACCGGAGAGGGTCGGCTCCTCGACGTGCAGCAGCGGCAGACCCTCGATCGGCCGGATGTGCACCCGGGGCCCGGCGATGTCGGTCAGCTGCGGTGCGACGACCAGGTCGACGCCGGAGCCCTCCAACTGCCAGGCCAGCCGGCGCAGCTCGCCCGGCTCGGCGCTGGCCGACCCGCAGACGGCGATGGTGTCCCCGCCGACCTCGCGGACCAGGGCCAGGACGTCGCGGCCGGCGTACACCGGAACCGGGGTCGGCATTCCCCGGGCCGCCGCGTAGCCGTCGGTGATGTGGATGGCGACGGGCACCAGCCCGGCGGCCGGGCTGCGGGTGACCGCCGCGTAGACCTCCAGGCACTCCGGCAGGGTGCCGACCAGCACCATCCGGTGGGCGGCCTGGCCGGCCCGACGCCGGATGTAGTGCAGCGCCCAGCGGGCCACGAACCGGCCCCACAGGATCAACAGCAGGGCGCCGAGCAGGGCCGTGCCGACCGTCCAACGGGACAACGCGGTCTTGGTGGCGAAGGCGAGGAACGAGACACTCGCGGCCACCGTCACCGCGGCCCGGATCACCCGCTTGAACTCGTCCGGGCCGAGCCCCAGGTAGCGCCGGTCGTACGCCCGGTTGCTCCAGAGGATCACCACCCAGCCGAGCGGAAGCAGCAGGTAGGAGATCGTGTGGAACCAGGTCGGATCCTGGTTGGTGCCGCTGAACCCGGAGGCAGCCTGATCGAAGAGCTGGATCGCGATCCAGCTGGCAAACGCCGCCGCGCCGAAGTCGAGCAGCAGCAGGATGGCGATGTAGGGGCGGTGCCAACGGGAGACACGGCGTCGAGCCCTGGTCCACGCCGACCGAGGGACGCCGTTGTGTGACGGCGGCGTCGGCGGCTGGATCTCGAAGCTGTCGACGTGCCGCACGAGTCTGCTCCGGCCTTCGTTGGTTACCGGGCGCTGGAGGCTTGCCGTCACCTCACCCATGTCCTCCCGCATGACACGGGCCGCTCACTCGGCGTGAGGGCCCGGGTCGCCCACCGTCCCAGTCTCCCACGCGGGCTCCGACCGGTCGCCGCCCCGAGGGAGATTGGCGATCGATGGTGCCGGCGGGATCTGGCCGGCTCCGCACCATTTCAGAAGCCGGGGACCGGGCCACTATACCGATGGATGCGCGCGTGGCGAGAACGGCGGACCGGAGCTTCCGCTCAGGAAGGCCGATTCCGCTCCGTAGTCGCCAAGTGGAATTACTCACCGTACGAGACGGGACAACCGTCGGTCAGCGAGGGGTTTTCCGCCGGTCTGACAGGTCGGGCAGTACTGGAGGCTCGAATCGGCAAACGACACCTCCCGCACGGTGTCCCCGCACACCGGGCAGGGCAGCCCGGTGCGGGCGTGCACCTTCAACCCCGAGCGCTTCTCGCCCTTCAACTCCGCCGCCCGCTGACCCAGGGACCGCTCGACCGCGTCGCCGAGCACCTGCCGGGTGGCCGCGTGCAGGGTGGCGATCTGGGCGTCGGTGAGCCGATCGGTGATCGCGAACGGAGACAGCTTCGCGGCGTGCAGGATCTCGTCGGAGTACGCGTTGCCCACCCCGGACAGCACCGACTGGTCGGTCAGCACCCCCTTGACCTGCCCCCGCCGGCTCCGCAACCGCTCCGCGAAGGTGGGCAGGTCCGCAGCGAGCGCGTCCGGGCCCAGTTTGGCCACCCCGGGCACCGCCGACACGTCGGTGACCAGGTAAGCGGCCAGCTTCTTCTGGGTGCCGGCCTCGGTGAGGTCGAAGCCGGAGCCGTCGTCCAGGCGTACGCGCAGCGCGATCGGGCCCTTGCCGGGCCGCAGCGGAGTGGTGGCCGGGAACGCCTCCCGGTAGTGCAGCCAGCCCGCCCGGGCCAGGTGCACCACGAGGTGCAGGTCCCCCTCAAACAGCACGTCGAGGAACTTGCCGTGCCGGCCGGCATCGACCACCGCCCGACCAGCGACGGCGGTCGGTGCCGGTTCGTACGTCTTCAGGGCGCTGATCGCGGCGATCTCCAGCCGGTCGACACGCCGCCCCACCGCGCGCTGCCGCAGGTAACCCGCGAGCGCCTCAACCTCCGGTAGTTCGGGCACCAGCCAACGGTAGCCTTCTTTCCCGTGAGAATCGTGGTGGCGCACAACCGGTACCGGGAAGCACAGCCCTCCGGCGAGAACATCATCGTCGACTCGGAGATCGCCCAGCTCACCGCCGCAGGCGTCGAGGTGCTGCCGTTCATCCGCAGTTCGGACGAGATCCCGTCGATGTCGAAGGCGGCTAAGGCGCTGCTGCCGATCTCGCCGATCTGGGCTCCGCGCGCCCAGCACGACCTGAGTCGACTGCTCACCGAGCACCGACCGGACGTCCTGCACCTGCACAACCCGTACCCCCTGCTGTCGCCCTGGGTGGTGCGGACCGCGCACCGTCACGGCGTGCCGGTCGTGCAGACGGTGCACAACTACCGGCAGGTCTGCTCCTCGGGGATCTACTTCCGCGACGGGGTGATCTGCCAGGACTGCAAGGGCCGGGCGCTGGGGGTGCCGGCGATCAAGCACCGCTGCTACCGCGATTCGGCGGCCCAGAGTGCCCTGATGGCGACCACCCTGGCCGTACACCGGGGCACCTGGCGTTCGGTGGACCGGTACGTCGCGCTCACCTCGGCGATCGCCGACCACCTCCGGGACTACGGCATTCCGGACGAACGCATCGTGGTGAAGCCGAACTCGGTGCCCGACCCGGGCCAGCCGTCGCCGCTCGGTGACGGGTTCCTCTACATGGCCCGGCTCTCCCCGGAGAAGGGCCTTGACCTGCTGCTGGACGCCTGGCGTCGGCACCCGGTGGGTGCGCTGGGCACGCTGCGCGTGGCCGGCGACGGTGAGCTGCGCCCGCTCGTGGAGTCCGCCGCCGCCGAGCGATCCGACGTGGTCTACCTCGGTCAGATCGACCGGGCCGGGGTGCGGGCAGCGGTCGAGGCGAGCGCGGTGGTGATCGCCGCCTCCATGTGGCACGACGTGCTGCCGACCGTGATCCTCGAGGCGTTGGCCAGTGGTCGGCCGGTGCTCGGCACGGCGCTCGGCGGAATCCCGTACCTGGTCGGGGCCGACGCCCCGCACGAGCCCGCCGGCACCGGCCCGGCCGAGAACGCCTCCGCCGTCGCCTCGCCGGTCACGTCGGAGGTCGCCTCGCTGGTCGCTCCCCGGGTGGCCGGTGGCGAGTCGCCCATGCCGGCCGGGATCGGTCTTGGCGACGCCGGCTGGGTCGTCGCCCCGGAGCCGGCCGCGCTGGCCGCTGCCCTGCCGGTCGCCCGGGCCGGCGCGCCCGGGCTGGCAGCGGGCGCTCGGGCCCGCTACGAGCGCACCTTCCACCCCGACGTGGTCACCAAGCAGCTCATCGACGTGTACGCGGGCCTGGCCCGCACCTCCACCCGCGCCTGACCTCGTCCCGCTCGGCGGCGCCCCGCGCCGGGCGGCCGTACCTGGTCAAGATCCCGCTCGATCCGAAGATCCACACAACATCAGGGATGTTGGGGCTTCCCAGGCGCTGGAAGCAGCAACTTCGGGGAAGTTGCGCGGATCTTGCGGGCGGCGCGCGAGGCGGGCGGAGCTGGCGCGGGGTGGGTCAGCGCAGGGAGGCGCGGGCGGAGAAGGCGATGCTCGCCAGCAGGAAGCCGCCGTTGACGATGGTGAACGCGACCATCACCCAGAGGACCAGAGCGGGTGCCACGGCCAGCACCAGGGCGGCCACGAAGACCACCGCGCCGTAGTCGCGGACCAGCTTCACCAGGCGGACCGGCAGGGAGGTCGAGGTGACCATGCTGGCGGCGTTCGGGCCGGATTGCATCACCGACGTCACCAGGTTGACCATCCAGGTGCCCGCGAAGGTCGCCACCAGCCAGGTCGGGGTGGACGACTCCTGTGCCACAGCGGTGGCGGCCAGCGCGGCGACCAGCGCGATCTGCGCGGCCACGTCGCAGAGGATGTCGATCCGGGCGCCCGCCGGGCTGCCCTGGCCGGTCACCCGGGCGAGCTGCCCGTCGGCGCAGTCCAGGGAGTACGCCACCTCCCAGCCGATCAGGGCGAGCAGGCCGACCACCCAGGCCGGTACGTCTCCGTCGGCGACCGGGCCGGCGAGCGCCACCACGGTGACCGAGGTGGCCAGCCCGAGCACCAGGTTGGCGAGGGTCAACGCGGTCGGGCGCAGCCCGAGACGCTGGGCGACCAGCGCGAAGACGGCACCCAGCCACTGGCTGATCGACTCGCTGAACAGGCCGCCGCCCCGGTTCACCCGGTGGAAGTCGGCGACGGTGGGACGGGGGTCAGCCAAGCTGGTCGCGGATTGCACCGGCGTAGTCTGCCAGCCGCTCCCGCGTCTCGGTAGGCGACAGCGCCAGGTGTTCGAGGATGGTGTACCGGTCCGGTCGGGTACGCGGCGCGAACTGCACCGCCTCGACGAACTGGTCGTCGGTGAGCGCCACCTCGGCGGGGAGCCGGGGCAGCCCGTGCCGGGTCAGGCAGGCCGACATCTCCCCGAAGCGGCGCAGATCTCCGCGCAGCCAGGTACAGAACAGCGCGCCCAGGCCGGCCAGCTCGCCGTGTGAGGCGGTGCCGGGGAAGAGCGAGTCGACCGCGTGCATGATCTCGTGGCAGCCGCCGCTGCACGGGCGGCTGGTGCCGTCGACAGCCATCGCCAGGCCGCTGGAGATCAGCGCCTCGGCCAGCACGGTGACGAACGCGTCGTCCGTCATGTCGCCCGGATGGTTGAGGACCGCCTCGGCGCCCGCCCGCGAGAGAGAGGCGGCCAGCCCGTCGACCGGCTCGCCGCGTACCTGGCGGGACAGCTCCCAGTCGGCCAGCGCGCTGATGTTGCTGACCACGTCACCGATGCCGGCCCGGTTGTGTCGGTCCGGGCCGCTCTCCACGAAGTCCAGGTCGACGATCACCGCGATCGGGATGTGCACCCCGTAGGAGCCCTTGATCCCGTCGGTGATCAGGCTGGCCACCGGGGAGGCGATCCCGTCGTTGGCGAGGCTGGTGGCCACCGACACCATCGGCAGCCCTCGACGGGTGGCCGCGTACTTGGCCACGTCGATGGTCTTGCCGCCGCCGATGCCCACGACCGCGTCGTACGACCTGGCGCGGAGCTTGCCGCCGAGGTCGTCGGCGGCGTCCAACGTGCCCCCGGTAACGGTGAACACGTCGGCGGTCCGCAGTGACGGCCGGATCAGCTCCGCGATCTGGGCACCCTGGCCTGGACCGACCACCACCGCTACGTCACCGCCGGAGGAGATCCGCCCGTCGGCCAGGATCGTGGCCAGATCGGCGACAGCCCCACGTCGTACGTCGATGTGCAGCGGGGTGAGGACGCTCCGCGCTAGTAGCGGCACGCGATCTCCCGCGCGCGGGCCAGGTCGGCGTGGTTGTCGACCTCGACCCACGGGACGTCACCGATCGGTGCGGCCCGCACCTCCCCGCCCCGGTCGGAGAACTCCTGGTAGCCGTCCTCGTAGTAGAGGTTCGGGTCCCGTCGCCAGGTCGCCTCCAACGCGTCGGCGAGGGCGTCGGCGACCTGCGGCTCGATCAGCGTGGCGCCGATGTACTCGCCGTACGCCTCGCCCGGGTCCATGATCTTGGTAATCCGGGTGAGCTGGCCGGCGGCGTCGAAGGTGGTCTTCATCTCCTCCTCGGCCAGCGGCTTGAGGGTGTCCACAGCGAGCAGGATGCCCGGTCCGCGTTCGGCGAGCAGGGTCTTCTCCACGCTCACCGGGTGCACGGTGTCCCCGTTGACCAGCAGAACCCCACGCGCGAAGTACTCACGGGCCAGCCAGAGCGAGTAGGCGTTGTTCCACTCCTCGGCCTTGTCGTTGTGCACCAGGGTGATCGTGACCCCGTACTTCTTCTCCAGGTCGGCCTGCCGCTCCCGGACCGCGTCCGCCGCGTAGCCGACCACGATCACGACGTCGGTGAGCCCGACCTCGGCGAGGTTACCCAGCGCGATGTCGAGGATCGTGGTCTCGCCGTCCACCGGCACCAACGCCTTCGGCAGGGTGTCGGTGTACGGACGCAGCCGGCGTCCCGCTCCGGCCGCGAGCACCATTCCGATCATCGCGACATCCTCCCTCGTCCTGCTGCCCGTCATCGGTGGAGGATAGCGCCGGTCGGTCGGCCCGCTCTGGTCAACCGGTCAGCCGGGTAACGCCGCGAGGTCGGCGAGCAGGGTCAGTCGCTCCTCCGACCCGAGGGCCGCGTACGGGCCGGCGGCCCGTCGGTCGGTCTCCAGCTCGATCGCTGTCCGTTCGGGACCGGCCGGCAGGGTGGCGACGCTGGCCGCGGTGTGCCCAGCGGCGGCCCAGGCGGCGGCGTGCGCGTCGGCCCGGTGGTAGCGCAGCGTGCCGAGCCGGTTGAGCAGCAGCACGCCCGACGGAGTGCCGTCCGGCTCGTACGGGGGCGCCATCGCGGTGAAGGCGGAGCCTCCGTCGTCGCCCTCCTCGGCCAGCACCAGGGCGTAGGACAGCAGCCGGCCGAGCGCCGCCACCATCCGGGACACCCGCTCGTCGTGTCCGGCCCACAGTTCCTCGGTGACGTCGGCGTGTACCTGGTACAGCTCGCTGAGGAAGGCCGCTCCGCGCTCGCTGGCGGAGAGCGTGCCGTCCGCGCTGCGCTGGAGCATCCCGTACGCCACCTGTTTGTCCACTGCCCGGCGGCAGGCGACCGGGTCCTGGTACCGGGTGACAGCGGCGAACCCCGGCCCGTCGACCCGGCCGCCGGGTGCGGCCAGCCGGGTGCGCAGGTCGACCAGGAATCCGGCCGCGGCCATCCCGCCGTACCTCTGGGCCAGAACGGCGCCGCCACCGTCGCGACCGGCCAGCATGCCGGCCCGGAAGACCCGGTCCACGGCCGGAGCGAGCAGCCCGGCGATCCGGTGTGGGGCCAGCTCGACGCTGTTCACAAACCTGTCGAACGCAGGGCGGCGAAACCCTCGTCCGCGATACGCCGGATCAGCCCGTCGTTGACGTCCCGGTGCTCGTCCAGGACGGACAGCTCGTGTTCGGCGAGCCAGCGGTACTCGGTGTGCTTGCCGGCCTCCAGCCTCGGGTGGTCGAGGTCGCCGTCGACGCGGACCAGGAAGTCGTACTCGGTCCGGGTCAGGCCGTCGTCGCCCACGTAGGTGTACTCGCCCACCTGGTCGAGGACGTGCGAGAGGAACCAGCCGGTCTCCTCGGTGATCTCCCGGCGGAGCGCCGTGTCGATGTCCTCGCCGGGTTCCACGTGGCCGCCGACGATGTCCCAACAGTTGGGGAAGAGGCGTCGGTGGGGTGAGCGTCGCTGGAAGAAGATGCGGCCGTCGTGGTCGACGATCAGCGCGCCGGCGCAGCGCAGGGGCTCGGTGGACACCATCCGACAGTAGCGAGCGTTCGTGTTGTGCCAAGGCGCGGCCTTGTCCCGGAAACATCCACCGACGACCATGTTCCTACCGGATGCCACCGTCCCAAGGGAGTGATGTGTGATGCAGGTACGGGATGCCATGTCCAGCCAGGTTCTCGTCGTCGGCCCGGAGCACACGCTCCGCCAGGCGGCCCGGATGATGTCGGCCCGCGGTGTCGGGTCGGCGGTCGTGATCGACCCGGATTCCGAGGGAGTCGGGATCATGACCGAACGCGATGTCTTGAAGGCTGTCGGCGCGGGCCTGGACTGTGACGTGGAACGCACCGGGGCCCACCTGACCTGGGACGTCGTCTACGCCGGGCCGGAGTGGACGGTGGCCGAGGCCGCTGCGGCGATGGCCCGGGGCGGTTTCCGGCACCTGGTGGTGCTGGACGGTCGGGAGGTGGCCGGGGTGATCTCGGTCCGGGACATCATGCGGGTGTGGGCGGAGAGCCAGGCCGTCGCGACGACCTGACCGGGTGAGGTGTGGCCGGTCGGATCGACGGGTAAGCATCCCTTGCGGGCGCGGAGAGACCGTCACCCGCAGGGGAGGGCCCGATGCGTGACGCGGAGCGCCTGGTCGAGCAGCAGTACGCCATGCTCCTGCGTCGGGATGTGGCCCGTCTGCCGGATCTCTACGCCCCGGAGGCGTTCTACGCCATGCCGGGCGTGACGGTCCGACCGATCGAGCTGCCCGCACTCCTGCGTACCTGGACCGGCGCCTTTCCGGACCTGCGGGTCGACGCGCTTGGCGCGGTCCGCACCGGCGGTGGCGCCGCCGTCGAGCTGCGCCTGACCGGCACCCACACCGGCACGCTGCACTCGCCGTACGGCACCGTCGCGCCGACCGGTCGGACGGTGAGCTGGGAGGTGGCCGACGTGGTCCGGGCCCGCAAGGGTCGGATCACCGCCTGGCGTTCCTACTTCGACTGGAGCCAACTCCTCGATGCGCTCGGCGTGCAGTTTGAGGGGCTTTCCCGGGCTGCGCACCACGACGCGCTCGCCCTTCCGGTCTGAGTTGTCGCCGACCGGTGGAGTCGGGTCACCCGTCCCGGTGGCTCAGGATGCGGACATCGCCGTGCCGTCCGCGCGAGCCCCGTCGCCGCCCGTACGCTCAACATCCATGACCGCCGAGCAGTTGATCTCCTTTGCCCGTGGGGCTCCCTCGCTGGACATCGTCGATGTCGAGGGGCTCAAGGCCGCCGCCGTCCGCGCCTTCGACGCCGACCCCGCGGGGGTGACGGCGTACGGCACCTCCGTCGGTTACGTTCCGCTGCGAAAGTGGATCGCCGAGAAGCACGGGGTCGAGACCAATCAGGTGCTGGTCACCAACGGGTCGCTCCAGGCCGACGCGTTCCTCTTCGACCACTTGGTCCGCCCCGGCGACGCGGTGGTGGTGGAACGCCCGACGTACGACCGGACGCTGCTCAACCTTCAGCGGATGGGCGGTGAGCTGCACGGCATCTCCGTCCAGCCGGACGGTCTCGACACGGCCGAGCTGCGCAAGCTGCTGGAGTCCGGGGTCCGGCCCCGGCTCGCGCACGTGATCCCGAACTACCAGAACCCGGCCGGTATGACGCTCTCCCTGGAGAAGCGTCGGGAGTTGCTCGACCTGGCCGCCGAGTACGAGTTCACCATCTTCGAGGACGACCCGTACGCGGACATCCGCTTCCGTGGCGAGGCGTTGCCGTCGATGCTCTCGCTGGACACCCGCAACGTGGTGGTGCACGCGTCGAGCTTCACCAAGACGGTCTGCCCGGGTGTCCGGGTCGGATACCTGGTCGGTCCGGCGGACCTGATCGCCGACATCGCCAAGAACGCGACGAGTCTCTACATCTCGCCGGGGATGGTGTCCCAGGCGATCGTGCACCAGTTCTGCGTCTCCGGTGACATCGACCGCTCCATCGAGACGGTACGCGCGGCGTTGGGTGAGCGGGCCCGGGTGCTCGCCGAGTCTTTGCGCCGGCACCTGCCGCAGGCGCGGTTCGTGGAGCCTGACGGCGGCTACTTCCTCTGGGTGGAGTTCCCGGAGGACGTGCTCGTCGACCGGCTCGCCCCGGCTGCTGCCGAGCGTGGGGTCGCCGTGGTCAAGGGCAGCGACTTCGTGCTGGACGGTGGGCGGCACGCCCTTCGACTGGCCTTCTCGGCGGTGACCGCCGATCGGATCGACGAGGGCGTCCGTCGTCTCGCGGACGCTGTCGAGGCCGTCCGCAGCTGAACGAACTGTCGGGTTCCTGACAGAACGACGATGCCGGCCGTCCCGGGACTCCCGCCCGGGCGGCCGGCGGCCCACAATGCTGCGAGCGTCATTCGTGTTATGTCGCGGAGATCACCGCCCGACCCTCCCCCGGGCCGGCCACGACCCGGATGACGCGGCAGCACAACCTCCCGCCCCCACGGGTGTCGGGTGGGCCGTGTCGTTCCCGCACACCCCCCGATGCGGCCCGGCCCACCCGGCACCACCCCTGCGCGACCGCCGTCACACGCTCCCTCGACCGCAGTCGGCGTAGCCTGCAAGCCGCAGCTGAGCGCGGGAGGTGACGCGATGACGGATCGGACAGAGCGGGACCGGACGGCACCGTCGACCACCGGTCGGGTGTTACGACCCCGGGCGTGGCCCTCCCCGGTCCGGGCGATGACCCGGATCCTGCACACCGACGGCGCGCCACCGGCGCCGACCCCCACCGGCGCCGGTCGCAGCTCGGTCGTCGACTGCGCGCTCTACGTCGACGGCAAGCGGCAACCCGGCGACTGGACGTACGCGGAGGCTCTGACCGCGGCCCGCCGCGAGGAGCACGGCTTCGTCTGGCTCGGCCTGCACCAGCCGGAGCTGGCCGAGATGACCGCCATCGCGGAGACCTACGGTCTGCACGAGCTCGCCGTCGAGGACGCCGTCAAGGCCGAGCAGCGCCCCAAGCTGGAGCGGTTCGGCGAGGTCGTCTTCCTGGTGCTGCGTACCGCCAGGTACTGCGAGCACGCCGAGCTGACCGAGAACTCCGAGGTCGTGGAGACCGGCCAGGTGATGCTCTTCATCGGCCCGAACTTCGTGATCAGCGTCCGGCACGGCGACGCCTGCCGGCTCGCCCCGATCCGCGCAGACCTGGAGACCAAGCAGGACCTGCTGCTGCACGGCCCGTGGGCGGTGGCGTACGGGGTGACCGACCGGGTGGTGGACCTCTACCTGGAGGTGGCCGAGCAGATCGAGGACGACCTGGACGTGCTGGAGGCCGAGGTCTTCGACCGGCACGGCCACGGGCGGATCCAGCGGATCTACCAGATGAAGCGGGAGCTGGTGGAGTTCAAGCGGGCGGTGGTGCCGTTGCAGCGGCCGCTGATGACGCTGACCTCGCAGGTCAACCGGGACGTGCCGAAGGAGGTCCGCCGCTACTTCCGGGACGTGCAGGACCACCTCAGCCGCACCGTGGAGCAGGTGAACTCCTACGACGACCTGCTGAACTCGATCCTCCAGGCGCGGTTGGCGCAGGTCACCGTCGACCAGAACAACGACATGCGCAAGATCGCCGCCTGGGCGGCCATCGCCGCGGTCTGGACCTCCATCGCCGGCGTCGAGGGCATGAACTTCGACAACATGCCCGAGCTGAAGATGACGTACGGCTATCCGGTGGCCCTGGCCCTGATGCTCGGCGTCTCGCTGGCTCTCTACCGCTGGTTCCGCCGCAACGGCTGGCTCTGACCGCGACCGCGACACGGAAGCGCCGACGCGCGGAGTGATCCGCGCGCCGGCGCTCGATGCCTGATCGCCGGGGTCAGCGCCGCCCGTTGGTGCGGGCGGTGTCCTTGCCCAGGGCCTTGGTGAGGTCGTCGGTCGGCCGACCGGAGACGTTCGTGGCGCCCTCGGCGACCGAGGGGACCTTGTCGGTCGGGCGGATGCCGGTCTGCTTGGCCGGGCTGGTGGTGCTGGCGCTGGTGCCGCCGGCCACCGCCGAGCTGCCCGCGCCGGTCATCCCCGCCGCGCCGGCCATGGCGGACCCGTCGCTGCCCTTGGTGGCGGACGGCGTACGCACCTCGATCGAGTCGACCTCGTCGCGCATCGGCTCCAGGGTGCGGGTCGGGTCGTACTCGGCCCACTCCTGCTGCTCCCGGCGGCGACGAAGCGCGACCGCGCCGGCCAGGCCGGCGATGGCACCCGCCGCCAACAGGCCGGTCATCATCGAGCCGCGACGGCGCGGCTGCTTCTTCTTACCAGTGATCCGCATGGTCTTCGACTTGGCCTTCCTGGTCAGCGGCCCTGCCTGCGCGGCGCCGTCACGGGCCGCCGCCGCCAGCGGCGCCAGCGTGGTGAGTGTCGTCCCCCAGCCGGTCGACGCGCGGTCGCGCACCTTCGCGGCGGTCGGCGCCACGTAGCTCCGGGCCACCTGGACCCGCGGGCCGACGGTCGCGCCAGCGCCCGTGGCGGCGTGGTTGGCTGCCTGCATCAGGTGGCTGATGCTCTGGTTCAGCTCGGCCCTCGCCAGCTGCCCCTGGGACTTGCGCCGCCCGAATCCAAACACGGTCCTACCTCCTGGGAGTTGTTCCTTCGTCATCCTCCACCTTCGGATGCCTCCGCGATGCCAGATCGGGCACATGGGAGGATCCGCATGGAACTGACCAACGAGTGAGGAGTACCCGTGGCCGAGGCTGTCTACGCCACCTTGCACACCAACGCTGGCCCGATCCGGCTGGAGCTCTTCCCGAACCACGCTCCGAAGACGGTCCGCAACTTCATCGACCTGGCCGAGGGCAACCGGGAGTACACCGACCCGCGCACCGGTCAGCCGGGCAGCGGGCCGTACTACGACGGCACCATCTCGCACCGGGTGATCAGCGGGTTCATGGTCCAGATGGGCGACCCGACCGGCACCGGTCGGGGTGGGCCGGGTTACAAGTTCGCCGACGAGTTCCACCCGGAGTTGCGCTTCGACCGGCCCTACCTGCTGGCGATGGCGAACGCCGGACCGGGCACCAACGGTTCGCAGTTCTTCATCACCGTGTCGCCGACGCCCCACCTGAACAACCGGCACACGATCTTCGGGCAGGTCGCCGACGAGCAGTCGGTGAAGATCGTCGACTCGATCGCGAACACCCCGACCGGCCCGAGCGACCGTCCGCTGCAGGACGTCGTCATCGAGCGGGTCGAGATCGAGCGGTCTGCTGCCTGAGCGACCGGCGAGGTACCTTTGCTCGCATGATTGAGCGCTCCGGAGCACCGCACCGTCCGGCGTCGGTGGTTCGCGCGGCGGTGGACGGCGGGTCGACCCGGTGAGCGAGTCGCCGCCGACGACCCCGGTCTGCTACCGGCACCCCGGCCGGGAGACCTACGTCCGGTGCACCCGCTGCGACCGGCCGATCTGCCCGGAGTGCATGCGGGAGGCGTCGGTCGGGCACCAGTGCCCGGAGTGCGTCAACGAGGGCCGTCGCAGTGTCCGGCCGGCGCGTACCGCCTTCGGTGGCGGTACGGCCGGCCGGCACGGCTATGTCACCAAGGCCCTGATCGCCGTGAACGTGCTGCTCATGCTGCTCTCCATCGCCTCGGACCGGGGTGGGGACGCGGCGGTGGGCGGTTCCGGCTTCGGCGGCCTGATGGGTGGCAGCACCCCGCTGACCAACTGGGGGTCGGTGCTCGGGCTGGCGGTCTTCCCCGACGGCACGCTCGGTGGCATCGCGGACGGCCAGTGGTACCGGCTGATCACCGCGATGTTCCTGCACTACGGCGTGATCCACCTGCTGCTCAACATGTGGGCGCTGTGGGTGCTCGGCCGGTCGTTGGAGGCCAACCTCGGGCCGCTGCGCTTCGGCGCGCTCTACCTGATCGGGGGGCTCGGCGGCAACGTGGCCGCGTACCTGTTCAGCGCTCAGAACTCGGCCACCGCCGGGGCGTCGACAGCCGTCTTCGGCCTCTTCGCCGCGCTGATCATCATCGAGCGGAAGATGGGCCGGGACGTCTCCCAGGTGATCCCGATCCTGGTGATCAACCTGGTGTTCACCCTGACCGTGCCGGGCATCTCCATCCCCGGGCACCTGGGCGGCCTGGTGGTCGGTGCGCTGATGGCACTGGTGCTCGCGTACGCGCCGCGCGGTCGACGCACGCTGGTGCAGGTCGTCGGCGGTGCGATCATCCTGCTGGCCCTGGTCGGCCTGGTCCTCGTCCGCACCGCCTACCTGCTCGGCTGACCGATCAGGGGTGCGGGCGGGCGGCGTGCAGCTCGGCGACCACCTCGTCCGGGGTGGCGCCGAGGTCGAATCGGCCGAAGAGGTGCAGCGAATCACCGGCGTCGATCTCCAGGACCTCGGACGTCAGCCCCAACCGCGGTCGACGGTCCACGGTGATCGCCTCGATGGTCGGCCAGGGCAGCAGCCGGTGGCCGGCGAACCCGTGGATGACGGTGAGTCCAGTCGGATCGACCGCCAACCGAACCGGTGCGATCAGGTCGCGTACCGCCCAGACGACCAGGACGGCTGCGGTCAGAATGGCGAGCACCAGCCGGACCGCGTCGCCGTCGGCGAAGAGCAACCCGAGTGCGATCAGCAGAACGGCACCGGCGAGCTTCGCCGCGGGCAGGGTCGACGGCACCCGCCACTGCCGGGGTCCGGTGATGTCATCCACCCGCCCAGCATGCCAGCGGTCACGGCCTCCCGCTGCCGTCGATCATGGAGTTGTGGTGCCCCACATATGGTGCGAAGTGGAACCTTCTGCCCACCACCACTCCATGATCGACGCCGGAGAGGGCTGAGCGGCGGCCCGCCGCGTCGGCGTAGGATCGGGGCAGCCCAAGTTACCGGGGAGTAAACATGAGTGACGCTGTCATCGTCGGCGCGGTGCGTACCCCGGTCGGGCGGCGTAAGGGCAGCCTCGCCGGCGTCCACCCGGTCGATCTCTCGGCGCACGTGCTGCGCGCCCTCGCCGAGCGCACCGGGCTCGACCCGACGCAGGTCGACGACGTCTTCTGGGGCTGCGTGTCCCAGGTCGGCGAGCAGTCGTGGAACATCGCCCGCAACGGCGTGCTCGCCGCCGGCTGGCCCGAGACGGTGCCGGGCACGACACTGGACCGGCAGTGTGGCTCCAGCCAGCAGGCTCTGCACTTCGCGGCCGCCACTGTGCTCTCCGGTCAGGCCGATCTGGTGGTCGCCGGTGGCGTCGAGTCGATGACCCGGGTTCCGATGGGCTCCAGCGTGGCCGGCGGCATGCCGTTCAGCGACCAGCTCCGGGACCGGTACCGGGGTGTCGAGGGCTTCGCCGACGACGCGCCCCTGCCGTTCAACCAGGGTGTCGGGGCCGAGCTGATCGCCCAGCGGTGGCGGCTCACGCGTACGCAGCTCGACGAGTTCGCGCTGGCCAGCCACGAGAAGGCGGCCGCAGCGCAGGACGCCGGAGCATTCGAACCCGAGCTGACGCCGGTGCCGCTCGGCGATGGCGGCAAGTTCGCCGCCGATGAGGGCATCCGCCGGGACACGACGTTGGACAAACTCGCTGAACTCGCCACCCCGTTCCGCGCCGACGGTGTGGTGACCGCCGGGTCCGCGTCCCAGATCTCCGACGGCGCCGCGGCCCTCGCGGTGACGACCTCCGAGTGGGCGAGCCGGCACGGCCTGCGGCCCCTGGCCCGGATCCACACCGCCGTGGTCGCCGCCGACGACCCGGTCACCATGCTCACCGCGCCCATCCCGGCCACCGCGAAGGCGCTGCGCCGCGCGGGGCTGGGCATCGAGGAGATCGGGGTGTACGAGGTGAACGAGGCGTTCGCCCCGGTGCCGCTGGCGTGGTTGGCGGAGACCGAGGCGGACCCGGAGCGGTTGAACCCACGTGGAGGGGCGATCGCCCTCGGCCACCCGCTCGGCGGCTCCGGCGCCCGGATCATGACCACCATGCTCCAGCACATGCGGGACAACGGGATCCGCTACGGCCTGCAGACCATGTGCGAGGGCGGCGGCATGGCCAACGCCACCATCGTCGAGCTGATCTGACACCTGCCGGAAAAAGCGTCGCCCCGACCCGACCGGGCGGCCTAGGGTGCCCAGCGTGACGACGACCCCTGCTGAGCGCAGCCCTGACTGGTCCGACGAGCAGTGGCAGGTGCGGGCCCGCTCCTGGGTGGACGCGCAACTGAGCCTCGCCGGCCGACGGGTGACCGGGTTGGTGGAGCCTCGGGTGCGTCCGTGGTCACTGGTCTGGCGGGTGCCCACCGACGACGGCACGGTCTGGTTCAAGGCCAACAACCCGGGCACTGTGCACGAGGCAGTTCTGGTCGAGACGCTCGCCGAGCTGACCCCCGAACGGGTGCTGACCCCGATCGCCGTGGACCGGGAGCAGGGCTGGTCGTTGCTGCCCGACGGTGGTGAGTCGTTGCGCGACGTGCTGGGGCGCGACCCCGACCTTTCGCACTGGGAGCGGGCGCTCCCCGGGTACGCGGCACTGCAACTGGCGAGCGCGCCGCGCGCCGACGAGCTGGTCGCCCTGGGCGTGCCGGACCACCGTCCGGAGGTGCTGGCCGGCCTCCTCGCCGAACTGCTCGACGATCACGGGGCGCTGCTGATCGGTGCCGAGGGCGGGCTCAGCCAGGACATGTACGAGCGGTTGCGGGCGGAGCTGCCGTCGTACGCCGAGCGGTGCCGCCGGCTCGCCGACATTGGGATTCCGGCCACCGTGCAACACGACGACCTGCACGACGGCAACGTCTTCGCGGGCACGGACGGATACCGCTACTTCGACTGGGGCGACGCGTCGGTGGCGCACCCGTTCGGCACGCTGCTGGTGACCCTGCGTTCCATCCGGTACGCCAAGAAGCCGGCGGCCGACGACACCCAACTGGCCCGGTTGCGTGACGCCTACCTGGAGGCGTGGACCGACGGGTACGACCGTCGGACCCTCGTCGAGGCCGCGGACCTCGCGATCGAACTGGGCCCGGTGAGCCGCTCGCTCTCCTGGCGTCGCGCCCTGGACACGCCGGGCGAGTCGCGTGCCGAGTACGCCGACGCGGTTCCCGGCTGGCTGGAGGAGATCTTCGCCGCTGACCCGTTCCAGCCGGATTCCTGACCACGATCCGTCGGAGTCGGAAGTCGGACAGCCGGTGCGTCCCGGTGGCGTGGAACTTCCAAAAATCCGGCGTGACCCACGTCACCCCGTCGGGGGCGTCGTTGGGCAGGTCATGGACGTCTTCTCCCGAACGTTCCTCCCGGCCGCCGCTGAGGCTGGCCTGGCCGTGCAGACCGTGAGCCGGCACATGCCGGTCTTCCGGCGCTGTGTCGGCTCCGGTGACGCCACCATCCTGGTCACCCGTTGCAGCCGCCCCGACCGTCCGGTCACCGGCGACTACCTGCTGCTGCTCACCCACCGTCGACTGGTGGTGACCCAGCAGACCCGACTCCTGCACCGACTGCGCCTGCACCTCAACACCGAGTTGCGGGAACTGAGCAACGTGACCTGGAGCCCGGACCCACGACTGCAGTGCGTCGAGTTGGCGGCCACGGCGATCGACGGGATCCGCGAGCGGTTCCTCATCCGTACCAGTCACCCGAAGCGGGTGTGGCAGCTCGACGCGCTGCTCAACCACGCGTTCCGGACGCGCCTGCGGGTGCCCCGGGAGCGCGTCGTCGCCACGATCAGCGACACGCCGGCCACCGCTCGGCCCAGCGCGTTCCGCCCGGCCCCGGTGAGCTGACCAGCTCTCACCGGGCGCCTTGCGCCGCTCTTACCTAACCCGAACACGCACCGATCGCGCCGGCCCGCCCGGTCGGCAATCATGGGCCGGTGACCGTCGAACCGCCGCACCGCGGGCTCGTCCTCGTGGTCGAGGACGAGCCGGCCATCGCCGACCTGGTCCGGCTCTATCTCACCCGGGACGGGTTCGGCGTCCACCTGGAACGCGACGGTGTGGCCGGTCTGAGCGCCGCCCGCCGGCTACGCCCGGTGGCCTGCGTTCTGGACATCGCGCTGCCGGGCCTGCCCGGCACCGAGATCTGTCGTCAGCTGCGCGAGGCCGGCGACTGGACACCGGTCATCTTCCTCACCGCCCGCGACGACGAGGTCGATCGGATCGTCGGCCTGGAGTTGGGTGCCGACGACTACGTGACCAAGCCGTTCAGCCCTCGGGAGTTGGTCGCCCGGGTACGCGCGGTGCTGCGCCGTTCCGCCGGTGGGCCGGAGGGCGCGGAGCGGCCGCGCGTCGTCGGGCCGGTGACGCTCGACCCGGCACGCCGGACGGTCAGCGTCGGGGGTGCACCGGTGCAGCTCACCTCCACCGAGTTCGACCTGCTGGCCCACCTGATGGCCCGGCCCGGCCGGGTCTTCACCCGTGAGGAGTTGCTGGCCGGGGTCTGGGGGTACGCCGCACACGCCGGCACCCGCACCGTGGACGTGCACGTCGCCCAGGTACGGGCGAAGCTCGGCCCCGCCAGCGTGATCCGCACCCACCGCGGCGTCGGGTACGCGGTCGATGCCTGACCGTCCCGAGCGCGTCGAGTCGCCGACCATGACCCTGCCGGTGGTCGGCGCCAACCCGCCGGCCGCACCTCGGCGTGGCCGCTTCGGTCGTACGCTGACCGCCCGGGCGGTGCTCGTCACGTGCACGGTGGCGCTGGTGTCGGTGCTGGTCACCGCGATCGTGGCGGTGCCGTTGGCGATCCGCGGAGCGGAGCGACGAGACCAGGACGCGCTCGCCGCCCAGGCCCGGCTCGCCGCCGAGGTGCTACGGACCCGACTGGACCGGGGTCGCAGCACCGACGAGGAGCGGCTCATCCAACAACTGCGCAACCAGGGCATCAACGCGTACCTGATCCGGCGCGGGACGGTCGACCGACCGGGCCTGCCGCCGCGGGTGGTGCAGCGGATCGAGCAGGGCCGCAACGTGTCGGTCCGGCGCGTCGTCAACGGGAAACGGGCCCTGGTCGAGGGCCGTGCGCTGCCCAACGGCAACGGCGTGGTGCTGTCCCGTCCGTCGTCGGACGGGCTCTGGGCCCAGGTGCTGCGCAGCCTCTGGTTGCCGCTCCTGGCCGGGCTGGCCGCCGGCGTGGCGGCCGGTCTGCTGCTGGCCCGCCGGCTCGCCCGGCCGATCCGCGTCGCGGCCACCGCCGCCGCCCGGCTCCGCGCCGGGGACCGCGCCGTCCGGGTGCCTGTCGAACCACCGGACGAGGTCGCCGACCTGGCCGAGGCGTTGAACGGCCTGGCCGGCGCGCTGGCCACCAGCGAGGGACGGCAGCGGGAGTTCCTGCTGTCCGTCTCGCACGAGCTGCGCACCCCGCTGACCGCGATCCGGGGGTACGCCGAGGCGCTCGCCGACGGCGTGCTCGGCGCGGACGACACCGTCGACACCGGTCGGACGATGCTGGTCGAGGCCCAGCACCTGGACCGGCTGATCGGGGATCTGCTGGCGCTGGCCCGGTTGGAGGCGGCCGACTTTCCCCTCGAACCGGTGCCGGTGGACCTCACCCAGTTGGCAGTGGACGCGGAACCGGCCTGGTCCAGCCGGTGTGCGGCGGTGGGGGTGCCGTTCCGGTTGGAGACGCCCGGTCGGCAGGTGCCCGCGTACACCGATCCGGGTCGGATCCGTCAGGTGCTGGACGGGTTGCTGGAGAACGCGCTGCGGGTCGTACCCCCGGGGTCGCCCGTGGTGCTCGCGGTCCGGCCGGCGGGTGCCGACCCGGCCGCCGGCGGTGTGCTGGAGGTCCGCGACGGCGGGCCCGGCTTCACCGACGACGACCTGGCGGTGGCGTTCGAACGCGGTGCGCTGCACGAGCGGTACCGGGGGGTGCGCAAGGTGGGCAGTGGGCTGGGGTTGGCGTTGGCCGCCGGCCTGGTCCGCCGACTGGGCGGGGAGATCGTTGCTGGACACGCGCCGGAGGGCGGTGCCGCCTTCACGGTCCGGCTGCCCGGTGATCCTTACCTGACCCGAACATCGGCCTGACGCTCCGCTCGTCGTTCCCGGGGAGGCTGAGGGCTCCACTGACAGAGAGGGAGAGTCATGCCACGTTGGGGATTCGTCACCGGCACCACCGCTCTGCTGGCGGCGGTCGCGCTCGGTCTCAGCGGCTGCGGTGCGGCCGAGGTGGCCAGCCAGCCCGCCCGGGAGGCGGCCGTCGAGGTCGCCGCCGCGATGGGCGTCGAGGGGCAGGCACTGACCGCGATGGGCTTCGACGCCGACGACCTGGACGTGCAGACCGTCGCCGCACCGGCCACCCCGACGCCCGGTGCCTCCCCCACCGCCCAGGAGAAGGCCCGGGAGAAGCGCGGCGAGGAGTGGCGCAAGCGCCGGCAGGCGCGGGTGCTGCTGCGGAAGAACACCCTGCACGGTGAGGCGGTGGTGAAGACCAAGGACGGCGGTACGCAGACCGTGGCCGTGCAGCGCGGCGAGGTGACCGCGATCGACGGCGGCTCGATGACCGTCAAGTCCACCGACGGTTTCACAATGACCTGGACCTTCGGCGAGGACCTGCGGGTCGTCGAGCGGCGCGCCACGGTGCAGCCGAGCGAGGTGAAGGTCGGCGCGACGCTCGGCGTTGCCGGCGCGAAGGACGGCGACAAGGGCGTGGCGCGGCTCGTGCTCATCCCCCGCGCGAAGTGAGCGAACGGGGCCCTGGCCGACGCCGGGGCCCCGCTGCTCGTCAGTACACGCGCGACCCGATGAAGTCGTCGTGACCGTAACCGACCGGGTTGGCGGCGGTACGGGCCTCGAACGACCACTGCTGCCGGGTGCTGCTCCCGCAGTTCGCCAACCGCAGGCGCGGGCTTCCCAGCAACGGGTTGTCGAACGCCACGCACAGGTTGCTCGCGGCGGCTGGCTTGATCTGGCTGCCGGAGAAGACGAACTGCTGCGCTCCGGTGCCGTTGCAGTCGTAGATGTTGACCGCGGTGCCGGCGGTCATCGAGCTGTTGGAGACGTCCAGGCAGCGATCGTGGGACAGCTCCGAGTGCAGCGACCGCCGGGCCGAGTCGTACCAGAAGCCCTGGTTACGCCCACCGTGACAGGAGTACGGCTGCTGAACGGTCCCGTTGCGGGAGTCGTACCCCTTGCCGTCGACGCAGGTGCCGGTGGCCAGGTTGCGCAGTTGCCTGAAGTCCAGCAGACCCGGGTAGAGCACGCCGCTGCCGGTGCTCGCCGGGTCGACGCAACTGGCCCGGGCCTGACCGGAGTTCCAGAACTGCGTGATGCACTGGGCGAACATGCCGTGCCCACGGGCGTTGGGGTGGAAGGACTGGCGGGCGGCGTTCTCGTTCCAGATGCCGACCTCAATGTAGAGGCCGCGTACCGAGGTGTTGTCGGTGCACACCTCGTGCCCGTGGAAGAGCCGGCTGGCGTCCAGGTAGCGGGTGCCGGTGTTCGCGGCGGCCGAGCGTAGCGCCGACTCGAACATCGGGACCGCCTTGTTCCGGGCGAACGCCGCGTCGGCCAGGTAGAGCAGGCAGCCGCCCGAGTACCAGCCCGGGAAGTTCGGGTTGTCCTCCACGTCGGGGCTGCCCGGGCTCGGGTACGACATCAGCACCAGCTCGTAGTCCGACCGCAGGTAGCCGGCCTTCGTCATGGTCTGCCGGATGTCGTTGAGCGCGGATTCGACGGCCTGGCGGCTGCCGTCGGTGCGGATCGTCCACTGGTCGGTGTACGTGGGGTAGCAGGGCCCCTGGAAGAAGACCCGACGGACGGCGCAGTCGGTGGCGACCGGACCGAACTGGATGGTGCCGTCACCGTTCGCGCCGACCACCACCCAGATCAGCTTCACGTGCGTGTTGCGCGCCTTGATGCCCAGGTAGTCGCCCTGGTTCAGCTCGTTGTGCTGGGTCGGGCCGCCCGCGATGAGGTTCCACGGCGTGGCACCGGAGCAGGCGATGTTGTACTGCGCGTCCGACGTGATGCCGGTGCGGAACACCGCCTGGTCGTACGAGCGGTCGCACCAGTTGCCGTCCTGGTGGGTGCCGGGGACGTAGTTGCCGACCCCCTCGCCGGAGATCTCGCTGTCGCCCATGGTGACCAGCGCGGTGCGGCGTTGTTCGATCGGGCGGATCGCCGGGCTGCCGTAGAGGGCGGTGGCCTCGGCGGCCCGGATTGCTTCGAGGTTGGCGGGGAGTGGTTGGACGGTTGGACGGTCGGCGGCGGTGGCGGGGGTGGCCGGTCCGGCGAGCATCGGTAGGACGAGAGCGGCGACGGCGACGGCGACGGTGATGGCCCGTCGTCGGGTCGCGCGTTCGGGCCTGGCGGGTATTGCAGGCATCGACGCACTCCTTTCGGCTCAGTCGCGGGACGTCGACTGAGTTACCAGACGGTAACGTGCGGATCAACAGATGTGAATGCGCCTCAGGTCCTTGCGCGCGGGCTGCCGAACCGCCCGGATCGGACTATCCGGGCGGCCGGGCGTGCGCTGCCGCCGTCAGTGGCCCGGCTTGCGCTGCCGCCGTCAGCGTGTGGGCGGCAGGGCGTAGCCGACGTAGCCGCGGAACTCCAACCGCCAGCCGGCCGGAACCAACTTCGTGCAGGCCGGACGGCTGCCGGTGCAGACGATCGCGTCGACCGAGGAGGGGTCGGCCGGCGGTCGTTCCGGCAGCACCGACTGCAATGCCACCAGGTCGGGGGAACTCCCATCCGGCTGCCGCAGCAGCAGCCACCACGGGTACTCCCAGTTGTCGTTCTGCTGCACCAACCCGATCCGTCGGGCATCGCTGTCGCGTACCGCCGCCGCGGCCCAACGGAACTCGTCGGCCCACTGCGGGCGACGCAGGAACCGGGTGTCCCAGTCCGAGGTGGTGAAGACCGAACCGGAGCCGACCAGGCGGCGCGGGAAGCCGTACGACAGTGCGAGCACCCCGGCCAGCGCCGAGGTCGCCAGCACGGTGACCGCCACCGCTGTGGCCACCGACCGGCGCGCCGAGTTCGCGCGGCGTCGACGCAGGAGCGCGTCGACCCAGAGCCCGGCCAGTGGCACCGCCAGCACCACCGCGTAGAGGATCAGCCGGTTGCCCCACGGCTGCCACTTGATCATCGAGGTGTGCAGCAGGACGGCGGCCAGCACCACCACCGCGTACGCGCGCAGGGGCCCGGTCTGCTCGGGATCGATCCGGCGCGGACGGGCGAGCGCGACGACAGCACCGATCAGCGCCAGAGCCCCGGTCAGGGGAAATGCCACCCGGTCCTCGTCCGGATACCAGGCCGGCTCCGGGAAGATCTCCCGGCCGAAGGTGATCGCCCGGTCCTGTGGGTCGACGCCGATCACACCCGCGCCGTCGATGATCACCTCGGCACCGGCTCGACGCAGCGGCGCCAGCGGCGTGTCGAACGCGGTGTGCCCGATCCGCAGGGCGTTGACCAGGATCGACTGCGGGTCGTGCCGTTCCATCGGGATTGACTCGCGCAGCCGGGGTGGGCCCAGCGGGTGCCCGAACTCGGCGGTCACCCGGGCCAGGAACGGGCCGACCACCACGGCCGCGACCAGCAGGATCAGCACTGAACCGCCGACCGTGCGGGCCACCCCACCGACCGGCCGAGGTCGCCGAACCGCTCCGGTCGCCGCGCTCGCGGCCGATCCGGTTGTTGCCGCTCCAGCGGCCAGGGTCAGTCGGAGTTGCGCCAACCCCCAGAGCACCAGGAGCGGGCCGACCGCGATCAGGCCGCTGGTCTTGGTCACCGCCGTCAGGCCGGTGGCCGCCCCCAACCCGAGCAGCGTGCCCCAGCCGGTCCGCCGGCGCAGCCCGTCCAGCACCAGGGTTGCCGCGCAGGTGACCCACGCCGCGCAGACCAGGTCGGTCTGCGTGCTGGTCGCCTGGAGCACCACCATCGGCGTGGTCGCCAGCACGAACGCGGTGAGCAGTTGAGCCCTCCGGCCGCCGCCGAGCTGCGCGGTGATCCGTGCGGCCACCAGCAGGCAGAGCACGCCGGCCGCCCACTGCACCAGGTTGTGCAGGTGGTCCCCGCCGGTGAGGAGGCGAAGGTGCAGCAGCAGGTACTCGGCTCCGGGCGGGATGGTCACCTGCCGGTGGATGGCGGTGGGCCAGAAGTCCAGGTCGCCCTGGGCAACCCAGTGCTCCACCTTCGGCAGGTGGTACGTCTGCGAGTCGAAGTTGTTCGGCTCGGCGAGCAGCGCGACCAGCAGCTCCACCAGGACCAGCCCGGCGATCGTGCCGACGAGCAGTCGTTCGCCCCGTCCGGCCGTACGCCAGGCGTCGACCGCCACGGAGAGCAGACCGGAGGGTGCCCGAGTGGTCCGTGTCGGCGCGGGGTCGGACCTGGTGGCGGCGGGCTCGACGGTCGGGTCGGACGGGTCCGGGCTGGCACCGGAAACCGCGGCGCCGACCGGCACCGGTCGTGGGGTGGCGGCGGGAGGAGGCGCTGGTCGGCTCGACCGTCGCCGCAGACCGGCGGCTGTCGCGGCAGCGACCAAGAAGAGCAGCCAGGCGGTGACGAAGGCCGGCCGGTTCAGCGCGTGCATCGCGCCGAGAAGCTCGACGACGAGTACCGCGTACACCCCGGTCAGCAGTGCGGAGCGCACCACGGCGAGTCGCAGCGGTGCGACCGCATCGATCGCACGCGACCTCAGCGCGACGGTGAGTAGGAGCACCGAGGCGGCGGGAAACACCGCGAGCAGGGAGCCGGCAGCCGACATGGCCGGAAGTAAACACCATCCGCCTGAGCCCGCCACGCCGACGGCCCGACGGTGGCGGCACGCGGTGTGCCAACCAGCCAGGCTAGGCTATGCCCGACGTATTGTCGCCACCGTGGAGATTCCCGTGAAGCTCTCGATCCTCATGCCGGTCTACAACGAGGAAGAACGCATCGCGGATGCCCTCAAGCAGGCGTTGGCGGTTGACTATCCCTGCGAGATCGAGCTGGTCGTGGTCGACGACGGCAGCCGGGACGGCACCGGCGAGGTCCTCGGCCGCGCCGACGACGCGCGCCTGCGGGTCATCACCCACCAGCGCAACGCTGGCAAGGGTGCCGCCATCAAGACGGCTGTCGACAGCGCGGAGGGTGACTACATGGTCATCCTCGACGCCGACCTGGAGTACGACCCGCAGGACATCCCCAAGCTGCTCGACCCGGTGCTCGACGGGCGGGCCACGGTGGTCTACGGCAATCGCACCTTCGGCAGCCACAGCGCCTACAGCTTCTGGTACGTGATGGGCAACAAGGGCGTCACGATGGCCGCCAACGTGCTGTTCAACTCGTACATCGGTGACCTGGAGACCTGCTTCAAGCTGATGCCGGTGGCGCTCTACCGGTCGCTTGAGGTGCGCTCTCGCGGCTTCGGCATGGAGGCCGAGGTGACCGGCAAGCTGCTGCGTCGCCGCATCCGCCCGTACGAGGTGCCGATCAGCTACCGGGCACGTGGCCGGGAAGAGGGCAAGAAGATCACCTGGAAGGACGGGGTCGAGGCGATCTGGATCCTCGGTCGCGAGCGCGCCCGCCGCCGCCCGGTCCCCGCGCCCCGCTGACCGACGCCAGCTCTTTCGAGCGGGCTAACCTTTAGTTGAAGTGCACTTCAACTAAAGGACCTGGTGATGCCGGATTCGTTGACGATCGGTGAGCTGTCCGTCCGCTCCGGCGTGGCCCCCTCGGCGCTGCGTTACTACGAACGACTCGGGCTGATCCGCGCCGACCGGACCGGCGGCAACCAGCGCCGCTACGCCCGCGCCGAGTTGCGGCGGGTGGCCTTCATCCGGATCTCCCAGCAGGTCGGCGTCTCGCTCGATGAGATCCGGGCGGCACTCGACTCGCTCCCCGAAGGCCGCACCCCCAGCCCACAGGACTGGGCGCAGCTCTCCGCGAGCTGGCGGAGCCGGTTGGACGAGAAGATCAGACTGCTCGCCGAGCTCCGCGACAACCTCGACGGTTGCATCGGCTGTGGGTGCCTCTCCCTGCAACGCTGCGTGCTCTACAACCCCGGGGACGCGCTGGCCGGCGAAGGGCCCGGCGCCCGCCTGATGCTGCCACGACCAGCTGACGCGCCTCCCGCCGTCACCCCAGGGTGAGCAGCACCTTGCCGAAGTGATCGTTCGACTCGACGAGCCGGTGTGCCTCCGCCGCCTCGGTCATCGGCAGCCGCCGGTCGACGATCGGTCGGACCGTGCCCGCCTCGATCAACGGCCACACCTCGGCCCGTACGCCTTGGACGATCTCCGCCTTCTCGGCGAGGGGCCGGGAGCGCAGCGACGTCGCGGCGACACTCGCCCGCTTGGTCAGCAGCGCGCCGAGATCCAGCTCGGCCTTGCGCCCACCCTGCATGCCGATCACCACCAGCCGTCCGCCGGTGGCCAGCGCCGAGACGTTCCGCCCCAGGTAGGACGCGCCCATGATGTCCAGGACGACGTCGACGCCGCGACCGTCGGTGGCTCGCCGGACCTCCTCTTCGAAGTCCTGCTCCCGGTAGTCGATCGTGTGCGACGCGCCCAGCTCACGCAGCCGGGAGTGCTTGGCCTCCCGGGCGGTGGTCAGGACGGTGGCGCCCAGTGCAGCCCCGAGCTGGATCGCGAAGGTGCCGATCCCACTGCCCCCACCGTGCACGAGCAGAGTGTCACCAGCGCCGAGCCGCCCCACCTGGACCAGGTTCGACCAGACCGTGCAGGCCACCTCGGGCAGCCCTCCGGCGTCGACCGGGTCGCACGCCGGCACCGGCAGCAACTGCCCGGCGGGCACCGCCACCCGCTCCGCGTACCCGCCGCCGGCCAGCAGCGCGCAGACCTGCTGCCCGACCGCCCACCCGGCAACGTCCGCGCCGACCACCGTGATGACCCCGGAACATTCCAATCCGGGGTACGCGGACGCGCCGGGCGGCGGCGGATAGTTTCCCTGCCGTTGCAGCAGATCAGCGCGGTTGACCCCGCTGGCCCGCACATCCACGATCACCTCGTCCGGGCCCGGCTCCGGGTCGGGCACCTCGGCCCAGACCAGCGCTTCGGGTCCACCGGGCTGCGGAATGGTGATGGCTCGCATGGCTCAGTCTTACCCGATCACACCTGATGCCGCAGGCGCACCCTCCAGCCCACAGTGGACCCGCTGGAGCGCCTGCCCAACCGGTACGGGGAGGGACACCGGGCCGGCCGGAGCGAGCCGTGGCAGACTATGCGTGGCCGTACGCCTGCGGGTGGCGGCCCAGGAGGGTTCGCCTAGTGGCCGATGGCGCTGGTCTTGAAAACCGGTAAGGCAGCGATGTCTTCGTGGGTTCGAATCCCACACCCTCCGCTTCCCCTGGTGGGGTGTTTACGCAGCTCAGCCCCCGACTTCGGTCGGGGCTGTTTGCTGCCGGGGGGCTGGTGGGGGTTCTAGGCAAGTCGGCAGAGTGGTGCGACCGCCGGTCTGCAGCCGTCAGGTTGCCGGCAGTAGATGGCGATCCAGTCCCTCAGCCGTTTCAGCACCAAAGGGTGGACGTCGACCATCTCGATCCGCTCGGCGACCACTGCTGGTTCGATGAGCCCGGCCCGGATCAGCGCGGCGGCGAAGGCGTGGTCCTTCTCCCTGCCAGCTATGAGCTTGGACACGACGCAGTCGTGCGGTTCGAGCGTGTAGCCACGCCCCGGTCGGGTGCTCTGGGACTCCACCAGAACCAGCCGATCCCGCCACCCGTCGGGCAGCCTCGCGGTCGACACACTCACGCCCTGGGCGTAGTAGCCGTTCGTCTCGTGGAACAGCGAGAACTCGCCGATGGCCCCGTCGACCTGGTCAGCTTTCTGGTCGTCCGGGTCGTTGAAGAATGCCACGTCGACTTCCATCGAGGCGGTGGCTTCCAGCGGAAGTCTGCTTTCCGGGATCGCCCCCAGCACCGACTGGCTGCCGATGACGAGGACGTCCGGGTCCCCGGCGATTTGGCACGCGGACCGCAGGACATGCTCCAGTTGCTCGCGGCTCACGCCGCTCGCTTTCAGCCGCTGCGTCTGAAGGACTCAAGAATCTTCATGCGCTGTGGTTGTGACAGGACCCCGGCAAAGGGCGAGTTCTGTCGTAGCTCCACGGCTTCGGGATCATCCGAGGTCAGCACCTTGAGGACGGCGCCGACGCCTTCGTTGATCTTGTTCTGCCAGCGATTCAGCCACACTTCGGTCATGGTCCCTCGGTGCTGCCGGAGGAGTCGATCGAGATTCTCCCTGGCCTTGCCCAGCACCTCGTCCGGGTCGGTGACCAGACTGCCGGCCACCGCTTGGTGCAACCACAGCGACTTGAGCTGATCACGAGTCAGCTCCGGCTTCGGGTGCAGCAGGGCCTCAACGTCGTCCCGCTTGATCCTCCGATGCATGCCGACCTTCACGAACGGCAGCTCGCCGCGCTCGCACAGGTTGACCACCTGCTGACGCGACGACCCCAGCAGCTTGGCAACCTGACCGGTGGTCAGAAGGCCCTCACTCGTCGTCGTCACCATAGGCCGAGCATGCGCTGTAAACGCTAAAAACGCAACTCCCTGTGCCTCGTTCCCGCTGGTCAATACGCCAACTAAACCGAGGCTCCGAGTGAACGGCTGCGCTACGGGAGAGCGTTGGCCGGTACCGCCGCCATCGCGCGGTGGCCTGCGCCACTGACCGCTGCCGCACCGGTGCTGATGAGAATCGCCACGACGGCGACCATGACACCGAGCCCTGGACGGGGCATGACAGCAGGTATCGCTCCATCGAACAGGGCTGACGCTTCGTCGTAGGTGAGCGCGAGGAGGAGCGTCGATCCGACGGCGACCAGACTCAGCGCGGCGGTGGCTGCCAGGGTGAGCGCTGGTCGGGCGGTCCGACTGAGTACGGCCCAGGCGACGCAGGCGTGCAGCGCAAGAACACTGCCCACATACCCACCCCAGCCGGAGAATCTGGTGAGTGGCACGGTGATGTCGCCGTAGTGGGCCCACGGAAGTGCGATGGCGGAGAGCAGGCTTCCCACAGCTCCGACGACGGCAGCGGAGAGGGCAACGCTCCTCGTCATGGCTCGACCTTCCTGACGCCCCGCATGGAAAGCACCCGGCCCGCCACGCCCACGCCGATCGCGGTCAATGTTAAGGGCGATGTCTTCGTGGCTTCGAATCCCACAACCTCCGCGACCGTGATCGACTCGATTACGCCGACGTTGGTGTATCGAGACGTCTTGGATACCGCGACTTCCCGGAAGGTGAGTGGATCATGACTCGGTCGGGTCGACTGACGTCCCGGACCGGCCCCCGGTCCACGCCTCGTAGCTGAGCAGCACGGCCAGGAACGCGGTGAGCAGGCCGAGGGCGGCCAGGCCGGGTAGGTAACGCCCGACGGGGAGTAGGAGCAGCGCCACGGCGGGCGCGAGAAACTGCTCGGGTCGTACGCACCGGACGCTGAGGGCCAGGAACGTCGCCCGGCCGGCGAGGTACAGGGCGGTCCCGCCGAACAGCGCGACGGCCGGGATCCAGTGCAGGGTGTGCGGGGTCTTGCCGTGCGCCAGGCCGGCGAGCACCTCCTCGACTCCCAGCGCCACGTAGATGGTTCCGGCGAGCAGCGGAAGGTGGGCAACGCTGTACGCGTTGCCGGCCATGAAGCCCCGGTGCAGCCCGGAGTCCGTCGTCAGTGCGTTCCCGGCGCTCGCCGCGCTCGGGAAGTACAGCCAGTACAGGCACCCGGTGACGGTGAGGGTGAGCAGCGCTGCCGCCAGGGTCGGCCAGTGGATCATCTGGGTTCCGACCCCGGCGCCGACCGAGATCAGGGATTCTCCGAGCGCGATGATCACCACCAGGCCGTGCCGTTCCGCGAAGTGGCCGGGGCTGCGTACCGGCCACCCGCCCACCAGCAGGGCGAGCACCCCACCGCCCATGTCGACGATGAGCGCCGCTGCCCAGAGCAGGATCTGCGCGGTGCCGCCGAACACGGCTCCGAGGACGAGTGGGATCGAGGACAGCGCTGTGGTGAGGGCGTAGAGCCGAACGGTTCTGAGTCGCCGAGGATCGTCCACCGACGCCCAGTAGAAGAGGGCGAACTGGGTCGACCGCACCACGACGTACGCCAGCACCAGGATCAGCCGGGGTGTCCTCGTACCCCTGCCGGTTTCCCAGGCTTCGGGGAGGACCAACGCGATGAGGAAGACGGCTGCCATCGCCACGGCGACGCCCGCCCGGATCAACCCGACGTCGAGCCGGACGTAGTTGCCCAGCCAGGCATAGACCAGCCAGGAGTTCCACAGCAGTATGAGGACGAGCAGGCCCTGCACCAGCGTCACCGACGTGGGTCGCTCGCTCATGAACGTGGTGACCCGGATGAGCCCGAAGACGAGCACGAGGTCGAAGAAGACCTCGAACAGCGTCGGTCGGTGCGTCTCTGCGGTGACCACCGGCCGGGATCGGACGATCCGCCACATCAGATCATCTTGACTGTTGGTCCCGGAGGGTTGCGGCGTCCCACGTCCCGGTCACTCCGGCGGGTCCGCGCTCCGCCGTTCGTCGCGGATCGTCTCCTCGGCCAGTCGCTCGACTGCTCGTCGGCGTTCGTCGGCGATGGCCCGGGCGTCCCGGCGGCGGAACGCGGTGAGGGCAGCTACCGCGAAGTCCCGCCAGATGCCGGCCACGATGTCCCCCTGAGGAACGTTCCCCCGAACTCCACCGTAACTCCGGAAAACCACGGTGCCGCTCGTCGGAAGGGACAGCGCGGGGTAAGAAGAGGCTGGTATTTCCGCACACCGGAAGGATTCGTCCCGATGACCCTGGAACGACCGATTGCCCCGGACCCGTACGAGTTGCTGCCGACGCTGCCCTCGTTCACGCTGACGAGCGACGACGTGCAGAACGGCGAGCCGATGGATGCGCGGCACGCGCACGGCAGCACCGGGGGCGAGAACGTCTCGCCGCAGCTGACCTGGTCGGATTTCCCCGCCGAGACGAAGAGCTTCGCGGTGACCTGCTACGACCCGGACGCGCCGACCGGCAGCGGCTTCTGGCACTGGGTGCTGGTGAACGTGCCGGTCAGCGTCACGCAGCTGCCCACGGGGGCCGGTGGCGCGGCGGGCACCGACCTCGGCGGAGCGTTCTCGGTCCGCAACGACTACGGCGAGCAGGGGTACGGCGGGGCGGCTCCGCCGGCCGGCGACCGTCCGCACCGGTACGTCTTCGCGGTGCACGCCGTGGACGTCGAGCGCCTGGATCTGACTCCGGACGCCAGCCCGGCCTACGTCGGCTTCAACCTCACGTTCCACACCCTGGCCCGTGCGGTGATCCGCCCGACGTACCAGATCAAGGAGTAACCCAGAACGCCGCCCCGTCTCGTCGATCATGGAGTTGTGGTGGTGTCAAAACACCCGTCAGGTAATAAACCTGGCACCACAACTCCATGATCGACCGGGCTGGGCGCGCGAGATCGCGGGCCGGGTGGGTCAGGAGGGGACGCGGGCCACCGCGAAGACGGACTGGCCGAACGGGGGGCGGACGAGCTGCTCGGCGGCCTTGGTGGCGGGCAGGACGACGGTGTCGTACACCTTGACCATCGGGCCCTCCTTCGGCATCAGCCGGAAGACCTTGGTCGCCATGAAGTAGCCGATCAACCCCAACGCGTTGGCGTAGTGGATCTTCTCGACGGTCAGGCCGGCCTCGGTCATCGCCGCCTGAAGGGTCTTCTTCGTGTAGCGGCGGACGTGCCCGGTGGCGATGTCGGCCGGGCTCATCGCGAACTGGAACGCCGGCACGATGATGATCACCGCACCGCCGGGTCGGACCAGGTCGCGCATGCTGCTGAGCGCGCCCACGTGGTCCTCGATGTGCTCCAGGACGTTGTACGAGACCGCGGCGCTGTAGTCGCCCCGCTCGCTGTGCGGCAGCAGCATCTGCCGGACGTCGATGTTCGGTCGCTCGGCGAGGCGCTCCTTGAGCTGCAACAGCCGGTCCGGGTCGGCCTCGGTGGCGGTGAACCGCGGCAGCAGCTCTGACCACTCCAGCGCGTAGTCACCGAGGCCGCTGCCGATCTCGATGGGGTCGTCGCCGAGGTACGGCACTGCCAGCTCGATGAACCAGCGACGGTGGTTGACAGCCGTCGCCAGGCCTTCCAGCACCTCGGACTGCACGCGCTGATCCCCAGTGATATCTGCCATGCGTCGATTCCTCACGATATGAACTCGACCCGTGCCTGGACCGACAGAGTGAATCATCCGCTGGGACGGCAGAAGAATCGGGGCATCGGGGGTGGCCGAATTGTGGTCGGGGGGTGGGTTCGTGATCGGCGTCGGCGAACCCGGCACATAGTACGGCAGTACCCCGAAACATGTCACGGCAGCGTCAGCCCGTGACTACCCTATGAATTGTCATGACTACTCCCGAATCGGACGCGCCCGGCGACGGCGACGGCCCGGCCGCTGCGTCGGTGGAGGGGGCCTCGGCTGATGCTCGGCGGCCACGCCGGGGGAAGGTGGCCGACCTGGCCGCCGTGCTGAGCTTCCTGGTGCTCGGCTTCTGGGTCACGTGTCGACTCTGGCTCGACCCCGGCGGCGCGGTACGCGACAACGAGTCCGATCAGTCGCAGTTCGAATGGATGATGGCGCACGGTGCGCGGGTAATCACGCATTTCGCCTACCCGTTCCATTCGGATCAGATGAACGTCCCGGACGGCGTCAATTTGATGGCGAACACGTCCGTATTATCCATTTCGTTACCATTTACGCCTATCACCCTCCTGTTCGGGCCTCGGGCGGCATTCCTGGTCTTTCTCACTGCCGGCATGATTGCCACAGCGACCGCCTGGTACTTCCTGCTCTCCCGGGTTTTGATCGGCAGCCGCGGGCCCGCCTGGCTGGGCGCCGGCTTCTGCGCGTTCGCGCCCGCCATGGTGTCGCACGCCAACGGGCACCCGAACATCGTGTCGCAGTTCGTCGTTCCACTGATCATCTGGCGCACGCTGCGTCTCGGCGAGCCGGGCCGCTGGCTGCGCAACGGCGTCCTCCTCGCGCTCGTGATCGTCTGGCAGGCCTTCCTCAATCTGGAGATCCTGCTGATGACAGCGATCGGGCTCGGTGTGGTCATCGGCGTGCTCGCCCTCGGCCGCGCCGATCTCCGAGCACGGACCCGGCCCTTCCTCGCCGGTCTCGCCGTCGCGGCCGGGGTCGCCGGGCTGCTGCTGGCGTACCCCCTGTACGTGCAGTTCTTCGGCCCGGGCGCGTACTCCGGGCTGTCCCGCCTGATCCGCGGCTACTCAAGCGACCTCGCCTCGTTCGTCGCGTACTCCCGGGAGTCACTCGCCGGCAGCCCACGCACCGCCGCAGGCCTGGCCAAGAACCCGACAGAGGAGAACAGCTTCTTCGGCTGGGCGCTGGTCGTGCTGGTGATCGCCCTGGTCTGGTGGTTGCGCCGCTCGGTCGTCGTGCTCGCGCTGGCCGGGCTCGGGCTGCTCTTCGCGGTGCTCTCGCTGGGCCGCGAGGTTCGCTTCGACAACAAGGGGACGGGTGTGCCGGGCCCCTGGGCGGCGCTGGAGAACCTGCCCATCCTGCACTCGGTGGTGCCGACCCGGTGGGCGCTGGCGATCACCCCGATCATCGGGCTGCTGCTCGCCTACGGTGCCGAACGCGCCCGCGAACTGGCCGCCTCGCACCCGGCAGCCCGGGGACAGATCCGCTTCGTCACCGCCACAGTGCTCGTGATGGCCCTGCTCCCGATCGTGCCGACCCCGCTGCCCGTCGCCCATCTCGACCCCGTTCCCACCTTCGTGACCAGTGGGGCGTGGCGTCCGTACGTGGCCGGTGGGCGCAGTGTGGTGGCCCTGCCGCTGCCGGACAGCACCTACGCGGAACCGCTGCGCTGGTCCGCGACGACCCGGCTGGACATGCCGCTGGCCCGCGGCTACTTCCTCGGCCCGGACACCCGGCCCAGCGCCGATCCACCCAAGGTCGCGCTGTTCGGGGCCACACCACGTCCCACCAGCAGCTTCTTCGCCACCATCCGTCGTACCGGGGCGGTGCCGCCGATCACCCCGCAGAGCCGGGTCCGAGCGGTCGACGACCTGCGGTTCTGGCGGGCCGGAGTGGTCATCCTCGGCCCACACGAGCACGAGGACGCGCTGCGTCGGGGGATGACCGAACTGACCGGCATCCAACCGGTCTTCACCGGCGGGGTGTGGGTGTGGGACGTCCGACCGTTGACCGACTGAGGCTCAGCGGACGCAGCAGCCCTGGCAGACCTTCGGCCGGGGGAGGGTGAAGGCGAGGCAGCAGGTGCGCCGCTGCACTGTCGGTTCACCGGTCGGGCCGGGCACCAGCTCGATCAGGTCGGTCAGATCGAGGGCACCGAGCACTGTGTCGATGCTCTGCACCGTCGAGCCGGGCAGGCCGTCGGCAGCCCGGAGAATGCCGTGCGCGATGCCGGAGGCGACCGAGCCGAGCAGCGTCCGGGTGCCCACCCGGACCTCCGCCTGGATGGCGGTGATGAGCGGCGCCAGGTGGGAGTCGAGCAGGGAGACGCGCAGCGCGGTCAGCAGCTCGGCCTCGTCGGCGACGACCCGCACCTCCGGCAGGCCGGCGAGCGCCAGCGGATCACTCGGCAGCACCGCCACGGTGATCCCACGGCGCAGGCCCATGGTGAGCAGCTGCCGGTGGTCCTCGAAGTGGATCAAGACGTCGGCCGGATCGAACAGCGGCACCCGCCGGGCCGAGGCCCAGCCGAGCACGACCGGCAGCGCGGTCCAGTAGCTGTACGACTTCCAGGCCAGTGCGGCGCAGGCGTGCGGGGTGCCACCCCAGCGGGTGGCGGCGCCGTTCAGCAGCTCCGGCAGCCGGCTGCCGTCGATCAGGGTGGTGGCGGGTGACCAGCCGAACTCGTCGTCGACCAGGAGGCCCGGGGCGAGGCCCGGAAGATCGTCGGTGCCGAACATGGCGCGCAACGCCGCGGTGACGGGGGCGAGTGGCGTGGCGGTCACGTCCCGCCCCGGCAGCACCGCTGTCACCTGAGATCCCCCGTCCGCGTGACCGAGGAATGTGCGCCCCGGCGGACGACCACTGCCGTCCTGAGCTAAGGCTAGCCTAACCACGCCCTCGGGTCTAAGGGAAGCCTCACCTTGGTCACATCGAGAGGCCCAGGTCACGCCGGTTGCCCGGTGGGAGAAGCGCCCCACCTCGGCTACTACCCGGCGGTTCCGCAGGAAAACGCTGCCGCAGGATCGATGTCTATCGGTGAATTGTCAATCAGAGTGTCGACAAGATGCCAGATACGTGTGCACTCGGCCACGGAACGTGAAACTTATATCCCCCGGCCACGAGGAAGCCGATGACGACCTCACCCCTCGAACGGGCTGCCGACTCCTTCGCGGCCGAGCTCGCCCGGCAACGGACCGGGCGAGGGCTGTCCAAGAAACAACTAGCCGTCCTGATGGGGTTCGACCCCTCGTACGTGAGCCACGTCGAGGGACGCCGGCACCGGCCGACCGAGGACTTCGCCCGCCGCGCCGAGGCCGTCCTGGAGGCCAGCGGCGCGATCTGGCAGCGCTTCCGGGAGTACGACGACCTCCGCCACGCCCGCGCGGGCAACCCGTCCCGCGAGCAGTACGCGCCCGGGCAGTGGCTGCCACCGGGCACCGGCCTCGTCGTGGAGCGGGAACTCGCCACCCTCACCCACACCGACGACGGCTACCGGTGTGTGATCCACCGCGAGTTGTACAACGCCGGCACCGAGCCGGTCACCCGCTACCTGGTCCGGGTCGCCGTCGACCGCTACCCGAACGACCCCGGCCGCTCCAACCGGCACCACCGGGAACACCCGCTCACCTTCGCCGAGCTGCAACTACAGGCCCGCCGCGACGACGGCGGCGGCGAGCCGGAGCCGATGCACTGGCGTGCCAAGCACGACCGGGACGCGTTCAAGGAGATCTGGCTGCTCTTCGAGAACGGGGAGCGGCGGTTCCCGCTCTACCCGGGCGACCGGGCCACCATCGAGTACGCGTACAGCGTCGGTCACGAGAAGTGGGGCCCCTGGTTCCAGCGGGCGGTCCGGCTGCCCACCCGGCAGCTCGCCGTACGCCTCGACCTGCCCGCGCCGCTCGACCCGCAGGTCTGGGGCGTGGAAACCTCCCTCTCCGCGGAGGAGGGCCCGCTGCGGACGGCACCGCAGCGGCACGACGAGGGCGACCGGGCGATCTACGACTGGCAGACCGACGACCCCCCGCTGAACGCCCGCTACCGGATGCAGTGGCGGTTCCGAGCCCGACCGGAAGCGGAACCCGACAGCGGCCCCGGCGGCACCCGGGTACGGCCCAGCGACCGGATGCGCGGTCTCGGCATCGTGCAACGCGGCGACGACCTGCTCCGCCAACACGTCCGGCCGTTCGACCTGCCCGTCGAGGAACCCGTCGCCCGGGACCTGGTCGACCGGCTCACCACGGCCCTGGCCCGGCTCGACGAGCTGCACCCGTTCAGCAAGGGGGTGGGGGTGGCCGCACCGCAGCTCGGCGTCGGCCGGGCGGCGGCGGTGGTCCGCCCCCCGGACCGCTCGGCGGAGCCGGTCGTGCTGCTCAACCCCCGGGTGGTCGACGCCGGCCCCGACACCGACGAGCAGTACGAGGGCTGCCTCTCCTTCTTCGACCACCGGGGTCTGGTGCCTCGACCGCTCCGGCTCGACGTGGAGCATGCCCAGTGGGACGGCAGCCGGGTCATCACGTCGTTCGAGTTCGGCATGGCCCGGCTGGTGGCTCACGAGATCGACCACCTGGAGGGTCGGCTCTACGTCGACCGGATGGCACCCGGTGTGCCGCTGGTGCCGGTGGAGGAATACCGCGAGACCGGGCACCCCTGGCGCTACTGACCGTTGGGGACCGGGGCGCGTGCCCCAGGGGGCAGGGGCACGCGCCCCGGTGTGGGGGGAGGAACGTCTAGAGGTCACCGAAGGTGTCGTAGCGGATGTGCGGCGGCGGCACCTCGTCCGCGGCGAGCACCCGCAGCGTGGAGCGGACCATCCGGGCGGAGCCGGAGACGTAGCAGTCGTGCGTCGTCCACGGGCCGTACCGGGCCACCACGTCCGGGATGTCACCCTGCTCCCCGTCGAAGTCCGGCTCCTCGCTGCACGCCGGCGTGACCGACAACCACGGGTGTACGGCCACCAGCTCCTGCAACCCGGCCAGGCCGTACAGGTCCGCCGCCTGCCGGGCGCCGTAGAAGACGTGCACCCACCGGGTCCGGTTGTAGGTGGCCAACTCCTCGACAAGTGCCTTGATCGGCGCCAGGCCGACCCCGCCGGCCACGCACAGGACGTCCCGTTCGGAGTCGCGGTCCAGGGTCATCGACCCCATCGGCGCCGCCACGCGGAGCAGCTCACCCGGCCGCACCCGGCGCACCAACGCGCCGGACACCCAGCCGGCACCCGGCGACCGCACGTGGAACTCCAGCAGGTTGTCGTCGTTCGGGGCGTTCGCGATCGAGTAGTTCCGCCACACCCGGGGGTGGTGGCGCGGCGCCTCCAGGCTCACGTACTGCCCGGCCTGCCACCGCAGCGGATGCTGGAGCGCCCGGCAGGTCAGCACGGCGGTGTCCGGGCCGTACCGCTCGTGGGTCAGCACCTCGGCGTGCCAGAACGGGGGATCGTCGTCGGCCTTCGCGCCGGCCACCATCAGGGCGGTGATCGCCGCGTACGCCTCCCGCCACGCCTGGTCGTACTCAAGGTTCCAGCCGTCGCCGGCGGTGCTACGGAGAGCGTCCAGCAAAGCGACTCCCATCGTCGCGTAGTGCGAGTCGTCGACGTGGTACTTGCGGTGGTCGCGGCCCAACGCCCGCAGGAACTCGTCGAAGCTCTCCGGGTCGTCGACCGTGTGGATCGCCGTGATGATCGCTTCCAGTAGGCGGTCGCCCTGGCCGGTCATCTGCACCGGGAAGAGTTGCCGCAGGGCGGGGTCGAGCAGGAACAGCCGGGCGTAGAAGTGCCCGCTCAGCCGGACCCGGTCGTCCTCGACCAGGGTCCAGCTCTCCTTCAGCAACCGTGCGAGGTTGTCCACGGGGCGCTCCTTCTCCTGACGGCAGCGGATCGGGCGCTCATAGAATCTCCACGGAGAGTGTCGACTGGTCGCACAGAATGTGCGATCGGCTCATGCTGGCCGGTCGGCCGTGTCACCGGCACCACCCGTCGGGCAGAGTGGTGCGGTGACCGTTGAGCTGACCCGCCCGGTGTCCCGCCGACTGCTCGGTACCGAGACGTTGCTGGTCCTCGGCCTGTCCCTCGGCCAGTCCGCCGTCTACGCGGTCGTCTCGATCATCGCGAAGCTCACCGCCGACGGTCCGCTCTCCAAGCAGACCGCCTCGCTGAACACCTCGGCGTCGTCCCGACCCTGGCTGGACCTCACGTACCAACTGCTCGGCATCGTGTTCGCGCTGCTGCCGGTGCTGCTCGCCGTACACCTGCTCAGTCGGGACCCCGGCGACCCGGCGCGAACCCTCGGCCTGGACGCCCGGCGGCCCGGTCAGGACCTGGCCCGCGGCGCCGGCCTGGCGGCGCTGATCGGCCTGCCCGGGCTGGCCCTGTTCTGGGTGGCCGCCCAGTTGGGGGTCAACGCCACGCTGGTGCCGGCCGCGCTGCCGGACCTCTGGTGGACGGTCCCGGTGCTGATCCTCGCCGCCGTGCAGAACGCCGTGCTGGAGGAGGTGATCGTGGTCGGCTACCTGGTGACCCGGCTACGACAGCTCCACTGGCGGCTGGCGGCGATCATCGCGGCCAGCGCGCTGCTGCGTGGCTCGTACCACCTCTACCAGGGCTTCGGCGCCTTCGTCGGCAACGCGGTGATGGGCGTCGTGTTCAGCCTCTTCTACCTGCGCACCCGCCGGGTGATGCCGTTGATCATCGCGCACACCTTGCTCGACGTGTTCGCCTTCGTCGGCTACGCGTTGCTGCCCCGGGAGTGGTTCGACTGGCTCTGACCGGTCAGCGTCGCGCGGGCCGGTAGACGGCCACCGCGCGGGCCGCGAGCCGGTCGGCCGCCGCCGCGTCGCCCAGCGCCGCCGCGAGCATCGCCGCACCCGGCAACAGTCGCGCCACCAGCCGCAACGCGACCCACCCGCCGGCCTGCGCGGTGAGCGGGGCGGCCAACCGCCAGGCGGCCTCCGCCGCCCGGGGCCAGCCTCCCTCGACGGGGTCGCCCGCCTCCTGTGCGGCCGCCAGGGCCGCCTCCGCGCTCGCCGCGTCCGGGTGGACCTGGGTGAGCACCAGCAACTCGACGGCCCGGTCGGGATGCGCCGGATCCTTCCCGTACGCGGCAGCCAGGTGCAGCACCAGGTTCGCGTGCGTCCACAGCACCGAGGTCAGCTCGGCCAGCGGCGCGAAGAACCCGGCCAGCGCGGCGGTCGCCCCACCCGCTCCCGCCGAGCGGACGAACCGCCGGGTGGCCAACCGGGCCAAGCCGTCCGCCGACGCGTCCGGATACCGGTTCCGCAGCCGCGTGGCCCACTCGGCCGCGCCGGGCCCGAGCGCCCGCACCGCGGCGAGAGCCAACAGCTCCGGCGCGAACCCCGGGTGGTCGAGCACCCGCGTGGTCACCGCCCGCAGTTCCGATTCCGGGGTGCGCCCCGAAGCCGGCACCGCCTGCTGCTCGGCGGGACGTTCCGGTGTCGACTGCTGCTCGACTTCGGCCTTCTTCGGCGTGGTGCTCTTTCGGGGGGCCGCCGCCCGCTTGGCGGGGGTCGCGGCGCGCTTGGCCGGTGCCGGTGTGGTCGGCGTCACCTCGGTGGCCGTCTCCGTCGACTTCCTGGTGGCTGCCTTGCGGACGGGAGTGGTCCGGGCCTTCGGAGCCTGGTCCTCCTCCGGCGCTTGGTCCTTCGCTGTCCGGGCCTTGGGTGTCGTGACCTTGGGTGTCGCGCTGCCGTCCGGGTCGGCGCTCGGCGGCGTTGGCTGCTTCTCGTGCGCCTCGGCGGTCGGTGGCGCTGGCTTCTCGGCGTTCGCGTCGCTGGGCGTGGCGGAGGCATCGCTGGTCAGCTCGGTCGGAGCGCGCCTCGGCCGCGGGGGTAGGGCACGGTCCGGCTCCGGTGGCTGGAAGAGCACCGGTGGGGCAGCCTTGGCCTGTCGAGGACGCTGACCCGCCGGAGGCGTAGCCGGCGGTGTCGTCTCCGCGGACGGCTCGGCGGGCGGGACGGGCTGCTCGGCGGCGACCGGCGGCGTGAAGGTGGCCCGTGGGGAGCGTCGACGCGCCCTCTCAGCAGGCTCTCGACGGGTCGGCTCGCTCGGCGGCTGCTCCTGCATATCGATGGAGCGTAGTCCTGATCACCCCGTCGCACAGCGCGGAAACACGGGGGCGCGCGGTCTCGGTGGACGTACCCCGGAAGTCGTTTTGCTCCCGGTGGGTGGCGACCTGTATCCTCGGGCGCGGTGGTCTGCAGGGCCACCAGGGAGACTTCGCCTAGTCTGGTCTATGGCGCCGCACTGCTAATGCGGTTGGGGTCTTAAAGCCCCTCCCGGGTTCGAATCCCGGAGTCTCCGCGCGAAAGCCGGGTGTGTACACTGGCTGAGCACGAGCGCCCGTAGCTCAATGGATAGAGCATCTGACTACGGATCAGAAGGTTAGGGGTTCGAGTCCCTTCGGGCGCACAGGGTTTGACCTGCGGAAACGCCCCTCTGGCGATCGATAGCGATCGACTAGAGGGGCGTTTTTTGGTGCCCCCCGGGGGCACCAAAGCTACGAATGGCGGGAAAAAGTTACCCGCGGTAGCCGAGGTCCCACCTCATGGCGATCGCCTCGAATCTGCGGTAGACCGCTGCCTTGCCTTGTGCGACACGTGAGCAGTTCGTCGCGGCGAGGCTTCGGCGGCGCCTTGATCATCGAGGTCCCGGTCTTCCGGATGGAGCGAGGCGGGCGCAAGAGCCTTTGGACTGTGATCCTGGCGGATCCCCGAACTCGGGCGCCCTTGCTGGCATGGCCCGACTGTGGGTGGTTCCGGTGCCACCACCCCAATATGGTCGCCCGCCTCATGTCCTGATGTCTGGCTGGTTCGTGAAGCCAAAGGCGCCGCGAGGGGAGGTGTTGAGGCCGCCGACGACGCCTTGGTTGGCCGACCTTGGCATCGCGGCTGTCAGGTTCGAGCGTGGGTCAACCTTCCTCGTCAACACGCCTTGTCCTCGCCGGGTCGGCGTCAGGCCCTTGCGTCGGCGTCTGCCTGAAGATGAGGTGTATTAGCGAACTGGTAAGCCTTCTCTCATACGTGCACAAGTCCACGTATCAGAGAAGGGCGCCGGTCTTCACAGTGGAGCACGGTCCGCGTAGGACGTTGATCAGAGCACGTTTCGCGCCAGGGCGCCTTGTTCAGTAGATGCCTTGACTCCACGTTGGATCCATACTTACAGTGTGCCTTGTCTACGGGCGCCACACCCAATAACGCCAGTGAAAGGATCCAACAGTGCCGATGAATACTTATCCCGAATCCGTCTCGGAGGCTGACGAGGTGGCGAACTACTCCAGCGATGATTTCCAGCCCACCGAACACGTCGACATCGTCGAGGCCTTCTCCAGCGCAGTGCGTGAGGCCGGCGCCGTGGGGGGCCGGATCTTTCCGTGCGTGGTGTTCAAGCAGGGCAGGCGCATTATGGTGTCGACCAGCTTCCCGCTGCAGTTCATCCGTCGTCAGGTGGTCAGTGACAGCGCGGAGAAGAACGGCAGCCCGCGCGAGCACACCAACCGGCCGCTGATCCCGGAGCATGCAAAGAGCATCCACCAGTACCTGGTGGCAAACCCTGACGACTACATCCTCCCGCCGGTCACCCTCAACACCGACAGCATGCCGAGCCTCCACGTGCAGAAGGCGGTTGGTGCGCCGACCCGGCTTGGCTACATCATCGTGCACGACGGCACGCGGTTTCATGTCACCGACGGCCAGCACCGGCTTGCGGCACTGGCTGGCTACCCGCAGGGCAGGACCCACGTACCGGGTGCGCTGTCCGACAACCCGAAACTGACTGAGGACGGCTTGGCGGTGCTCATCGTCATCGAGAGCAATCGCGGCCGTATCCAGCAGGACTTCGCAGATGCGGCGCAGACTAAGCAGATCCCCGCCAGCCTTCTTGCCGTGTATAACACCCGCGAGCCGGTCAACCAGGTCCTCGCGCGTATCACCGACGAGTCGAAGCTGCTGCACGGGCGCATCGATGAGCTGGGTAAGACCTTGCCGAAGGCTAGTCAGAAGCTGTTCTTGCTTAACCAGATCCGCGGCATGGTCAAGAGCCTGCTCTTCGGGGACTATGCACTTGCAGAGGACACGCTTAGTCGGATGGCTGCCACACGGCTGGCTACCCAGGAGCAGCGCGAGGAGTTCGTCGCCGAGACGCTGACCATGCTTGGTGTACTGACCGAGCTGATGCAGCCGTGGTCCGAGATTACACAGCTGCCGACCTCCGGCAGCGGCGCGGACAAGATCGTCGCTCTACGCGAGAAGTGGGTGAATTTGACCGCCACGGGCATCAACGTCATCGGCACGGTGGTGTACGAGATCAACCGGCAGACTACCGACCCGGAGCAGCGTTCGGCTTACTACCGCAAGCTGGCGGCCGAGATCGACTGGAAGCGCAGCGCAGGCATCTGGGCCAACAACATCGTTGTTCCGGACGGGAAGAACGGCAAGATCGCCACCAACCGCGGACCGGTGGCGGCGGCTGTGCGCAATGTCAAACATGCTATCGGCTTGAGCGGCGGAGCCGGCACTGCGGAGCAACCGCAACTTCCAGTTCAAGGCGTGCCCTACAGGCTGGCGGAAGTCGACGCTTCGCCAACAGAGTATCCGCAGAACTGACCGTGACGGAGGCATCGCCGCCCGCTTGAAGGTCTCTTCAGGCGGGCGGTGCGGTCGGAGCTAGCCTCGCCCGCACGACGGCGACGAGCCCGGGCCCGACGGGCTCCGGGCTCGTGCCAGCGAAGGGCGCCACACCCAAACGCCATAGTCAGGATAGCTCCCACGCTAGGCGACTTGCGCCGCGGTAAGTGCCTCGCTGCGCTCGCCGCCGTGGCCCGCGCTATCGAATGCTGCGGACCAGTTCTTCGAGCTCACGGCGGGCGTCAGCGTACGCACTTGAGTCGATGAGGTCGGTGACGATTAGGCCGTGGGGGAAATCGGCGGCAATGCGGTAACGGCTTCCTTCGCGAACGATGCGTAGGCCGTGTGCCAGGCGGAGATTGATCCAGTCGTTGGTGTCGTCGTTGAGGTGGCGTTGCACGGGTGCCCAGCATCCGCCTTGAAGCTCACTCATGCTCTCGAAGAGTAGCGGAGCCACTGCGGTTGGCGGCAGGGTCATACTGCCGAACGGGGGGGTCTAGCTCGAGTCGGTCTGTCGGGGCGGACGGCGACGGCGTACCGTTTTGCGGCCCGGCCAGTATTGGGTGGGAGGCTCTCGCTCTGGATCCACGATCTTGTACCTCGTCTGGCCGCACTTGACCACGCCCAGCTCAACAAGGCGCTGCGGCTGGCCCTCGAGCAGCGGCACGATGATGGGCACACCGGCTACCACCGTTGCGATCGCGCTGGCGGTTGAAGCGATTCCCTTGCCATGGCGCTCAAAGCGGACATGGTGGATGCCTGCCTTCTTGATAGCGCCGCATTCCTCATGGTCTTCCAGTTGGCCGGTGTCGGCCGTTACCAGCATCAGGTAGCCGCGCGTGGCCATGTCGGGAATCAACTGCAGGTCTTGCTTGCCCTTCCACCGGATCCGCTGGACGTGGTCGACGTGGTGGCCAGGCAGCATGAAACGGAGGGGTGCAAGGGCAGGCTCGGGCACTTGCTCATCGAGCAAAATCTTCACGGGCTCACGCAGCCCGGCGTGGGTACTCGCTCACGTACCGATCCAGGGCTACAGCCCCCTTCACGCCGATGTCTGTTACCGAGGGATAGAAGTAGCGGATCGAGGTGGCGTCGAGGCCGTCGGCAACCAGGGAGGCGACGGTGTCGTAGGGGACCCGGGTGTTGTCGATGACGGGATAACCGCGGAGGACGCCAGCATTGATTCGGATGCCCGGCTTTGGATTCTCCAGTGGTACTACAGTCTCGCCAGTCCAGCCGACGAACTCACCCAAGATGTCCTGCATCGTTGCGATGATTTGCTGGCCCGGCTGCTTGAGTACATCAACCATCTGATCCTCGGACTGGATCCAGACGATTGTGTTCCCCTTAGCTACGAGCTTGTAGTTGGAGAGATGCTCGAAGTTGTCCAGATTTCTGACGTTCTGGATCGCCTTGCGGATCTTTTGAAGCGAGAGCTGGGTGCGGATCCGAGCGACGGTGCGGATCGCGAGCAGGTCTCGGAAGCTGTAGCTGACGCGGGGCCGGCTGCCATACTCGGGGACGAGGACTGGGTTCGGTTGACGCCGCCAGTGGACGAGCTGCCCCTCGCTCACGCCACCGAGAGCGGCCGCCAACGAGGATGAGTAAGCCACCCGAACGCCCCTCCCGTACCAGTGCAATTCTTGCTGGCATCATCGCACTTCCCCGCCAAGCTCACATCCCCGCGCCGAACCGGACGCGCCGACCGCTTCAGGCCAGCCGCCGGGCGTAGGGCCGGCGGACTGTCGCCGGGAACGTCCCTACGCCGTGCCTCGCAGCCTTCGCCGGCGGTGGCGGGGCGCGCGCCGGTGGCTTAGATGTCCGCCAGGCGGCGAGGCAAGCGCGTGTTGATCGGCGGCAACCGCAACAGTTGGCGTAGTTGATCGGTGCATCTGCCCCGTGCCCCCTGGGGGGCACCGTGGGGGAAGGAAACGGGGTCTAGCGTCACTTTCCGTCGACACCGCTACATCCTAGATCCGGACAAATCCGCATAGCCGCAGGTCATGGGCACCCTCTCCTTCTGGCTACGGATCAGAAGGTTAGGGGTTCGAGTCCCTTCGGGCGCACAGAGTTATGACACAGGGTGGATAGCCAGTCGGCTATCCACCCTGTGTTCATGTGAGCCATGTGCGAGTCATACCTGTGGCATACGTTCTCGGACTCACACGCCAGGGGTCACTACAGCGACACCGCTACCTACGCCTGCACTGCCGGCGCCCAGGAGAAGATGGCGTTGGTCGTCGTGGCGCACGGGTAGAGGATCAGGTCGGAACCGTTCGACGTCGTGCTGCCCTGCACGTTGAGGCACTTCGCGGGGTTCAGCCAGCTCTTGAACTGGTAGAAGTCGAACCGGCCGATTTCCGCACGAACTGCGGGTACCACTGGTCGTTCAGCGTCCCGCTGCCACCCCAGTTGTACTGGACGATTTTCGTGCTGTTGACGTCCGTACGAAATCAGACATGTGCATTCCTGACTGTTCTGCCGGGTGGTAGGCGGTGCCCGTCGAGTGCTCGTCGCAAAGATCCGCGCAACATCGGGGATGTTGGTGTCTCCCGCACGTCGGAGGCAGCAGCATCCGGGAAGTTGCGCGGATCTTGGGGCGGGGGACGCGACGTTGACTCCTGCCATGCCGGGCGGTGACCCTCGCGGGTCAGCCCGCCGGGGCTTCGCGTCGGATGCGGCGGCTGTCGGTGATCGTGATGCCGACCAGGACGCACCCGACGAGAGCCACGACGAGGATCGGGGCGAGCATGACCAACAACGGTGTCGAGCCGACCAGCAGTGCAAGCCAGGCCAGTCGCGACGGCGGGAGTTGGCCCAGGAGTACGTACTCGGAGCCCATTCGTCCGACGACGAACAGGACCGGTCCGCCGACGATGAGGACTACCCAGCTCGCCGTGGTGCTGCCGAGGGGGTCGTGGAGGACGAGGTCGACCCCGGCGGAGGTGGCGATGATTCCGGTCACCAGAACGGCGTAGACGTACGGCGCGAGGCGCACCGCGTGGCGCGGGTGCTTGTGCGCCGACCGGTCGACGAGTTTGTTGCTCTGCAGCACGTAGATCTGCCAGAACAGCAGCGCGGTGACGATCGCGGCGAGGAAGGCGACCGTGCGGGCCGGTGTGTAGACCGAGCTGCCGAATTGCAGCGTGGCCATCAGCGTCAGCTCACCGAGGGCCAGAATGGCGATCTGTTGGTACCGCTCGCCGAAATGGACGCTCAACTGCGCGTATTGGTCGAGTGGTACCCGGCCTCGCCCGGGTGTCGGGTAGCGCAGCGCGGAAGCCGCGAAGTCGACCGCGAGCGCGCTGGCCCACAAACCGGTGCGCCAGCTTGGTCCGGCCAGTCCGCCGGCGATCCACAGGGCTCCGGAGACGACGAACCAGAGGAGGAACCGCTGTTCCCGGGCGTGCCCGCGCCGTGGGCGCAGCGCGACGATCAGCAGAATGCCCCGTACGAGGTGCAGACCGACGTACGCGCTGGCGAAGAGGAGACCCCGCCCGTCGTAGGCGCCCGGCACGGCGACCGCCATCAGGCTCACGCCGAACATCGTGCTGGCGATCACGCCCTGGATCACCCGGAGCCCGGGATCGTAGAACTCGGTGGTGACCGCCGTGACCGACCAGGTCCACCAGGCGGCCAGCAGCAGGATGAGTCTCTGCCCCAGTCCGCTCCAGGTGGGATGTTGGGCCAGCTGCATCGACAACTGCGCGAACATGGCGACGTAGAAGACGTCGAAGAACAACTCCATGAGCGTCGCCCGATTCGACGACTTTGGGTTGCGCCGTGGCACGGTCGGGCCGGTGCTCGTCATCTGTCAGCGCTTCCGCTGTGCCTTCCGCTGACGCTGCACGCCGAGGTCGTGACGATTCCCGAGCCGACATTTGGCGCTTGAGGCTGCTGACTACGGCACACGGCGACCAACGAGCGAGTCGGGTGGGAGTTACCAGCGCCTGAGCTTCCGACGGCACCTCCACCAGGTGAATGGTCGTTCAAATCCGACGACATATTGATCGGTCGACGCATCCTGTCCGTTGTCGAAAGGGAGTGGGCGCGGGTGCGCCCACCGGAGACGGAGGAATCGAATGCCGAACACATCGCGCTCCCGGGTCCGCGCGCTCGCTGTCGTCGGCCTGGCCGGCGTCCTGGCCGCGATCGGCGGGGTGACGAATCAGGCGTCCGCCGCCGAGGTCGCCGTACCGGCGGTGAGCGCCGACACCAGCCGGGCCGACACACCGCGTATCGCCTCGACGATCAGGCCGCCGGCGGGATCCCGCCCCGTCGGCGCGTACGTCGTCACCCGAGGAACGCAGACCTACACGTGCGCCGGCGGCGTGTTCACCGGCGCGTCCGTGCCGGAGGGCCAGCTGTTCGGTACCGGCGGGCGTGTCCACCACTTCAAGGGCCCCAGCTGGCAGTCCGAGCGGGACGGTTCGTTGATCACGGCGAAGAAGACCGCGGAGAGCCCGCGTCCGGGGACGATCCCCGAGCTGTTGCTGACCGTCGACGCGCACACCGGCAAGGGCACCCTCAGCAACGTCGCGTACATCAGCCGCCTGCTGACCTCGGGTGGTGTCGCCCCGGCCGGCCCCTGCACCGACGGTGCGACCGCTGCCGTGCCGTACGGCGCGGTCTACGTCTTCTGGGCCGCGAAGGGGTAACGCCCTCCTCCACGGCGGCCGGGCGGACGCCGCGTGCCATGGTCTGGTGTCGATGTTAGCGCCAACGTGCACCGTCCCGAACCGCTCTACGGGGTGGTGGCCTGCCGTTGCTCACGAGCGACGGATCGCGTCACGGGAAGTGTCGTGTCATCCATCGATGTTCCCAGCACGTTACGTCTTGACGAACGCCATGTTATCGCTCACAGTCGATGCCTAAGGACGGCGACACGACGGCTTGCCGGGCGGGCCTGCTTCGTCGACCTCGAATCAGGCGTGCACCAGGGCATGTAGGCGGCTTGTTAGCGCTAACTCCTCCGACGCATGCGCCCGGGCACGTGTTGCGGTGTGCCCATCTCGGGCGGACCGTTCGGCACTTGGTCACTGAAGGAGGATCATGTCTGCCCTTGATAGGTCTCCATCGATCGCGCCGCCGCGGCGGCGATGGTGGTTGCCCCGCCTCCTCGCCGCCGGCGCGGCGGCGGTGATGGTCGGTGGTGCCGCCGTGGCGGTGGTGCAGTCACCCGCCGCTGCCGCGACTGTCGACACGAGCGCGTGGTACGTGTTGGTCAACCGCAACAGCGGTAAGGCCCTGGACGTCTACAACCTGGCCACGAACGACGGTGCCCGGATCACGCAGTGGGCCCGCAACAACGGCAACCAGCAGCAGTGGCAGTTCGTGGACTCCGGTGGTGGTTACTACCGGCTGAAGTCGCGGCTGTCGAACAAGGTGCTCGACGTCTACCAGCGTTCGACCGCCAACGGTGCCGCGATCGTGCAGTGGGCGGACAACAACGGCACCAACCAGCAGTTCCGGCTGGCCGACTCGGACAGCGGCTATGTGCGGTTGATCAACCGCAACAGCAACCGGGTCATGGAGGTGCAGGGCGCCTCGACCGCCGACGGTGGAAACATCGTGCAGTACGACGACTGGAACGGCACCAACCAGCAGTGGCAGCTCGTCCGCGTCGACGGCGGGAGCAACCCACCCCCCACCACCACGCCGCCGCCCACCGGCACGTGTGACCTTCCCTCGACGTACCGGTGGTCGTCGTCGGGTGCGTTGGCGCAGCCGAGGTCCGGTTGGGTGTCGCTGAAGGACTTCACCGTCGCGCCGTACAACGGCCAGCAGCTCGTCTACGCCACCACGCACGACTTCGGGTCGAGCTGGGGTTCGATGAACTTCGGGTTGTTCTCGAACTACTCACAGATGGGCTCGGCCAGCCAGAACGCGATGAACTCGGGAACCGTCGCGCCGTCGCTGTTCTACTTCGCGCCGCGCAACATCTGGGTGCTGGCGTACCAGTGGGGTGGGCCGGCGTTCTCGTACCGGACCTCCAGTGACCCGACCAACCCGAACGGTTGGTCGTCGCCGCAGACGCTGTTCAGCGGCAGCATCACCGGTTCGGGTACGGGGCCGATCGACCAGGCCGTCATCGGCGACGACCAGAACATGTATCTGTTCTTTGCCGGGGACAACGGCAAGATCTATCGGGCGAGCATGCCGATCGGGAACTTCCCGGGCAGCTTTGGGTCGAACTACACGACGATCATGAGTGACACGACGAACAACCTGTTCGAGGCTGTTCAGGTCTACAAGCTCCAGGGTCTGAACAAGTACCTGATGATCGTCGAGGCGATCGGTTCGCAGGGCCGGTACTTCCGGTCGTTCACGGCCACGAGCCTGGGTGGTTCGTGGACGCCGCAGGCCACGTCCGAGAGCAACCCGTTCGCGGGTAAGGCCAACAGTGGCGCCACCTGGACCAACGACATCAGCCACGGTGAGCTGCTGCGGACCAGCGCGGACCAGACCATGACCGTGAACGCGTGCAACCTGCAACTGCTCTACCAGGGTCGTTCGCCCAGCTCCAACGGCGTCGACTACGGGCTGCTGCCGTACCGGCCGGGTCTGCTGACCCTGCAACGCTGAGCCGGGTCTAGTGACCCTGCGACGCTGATCCATGGAAGGTGGGCCCGCGACGGACAATCCCGTCGCGGGCCCGTCCACGAAACGACCAGTTGGGGGCGGCACCACCACCCGATCGTCACCCCGGTGGATTAGCGATCGTGGATAGAATCGGGCCGTGGCTCGTGAATACGACACCCAGCTCATCGAGTCGGTCGCGGTCCGCCGTGCCCGAATGCGTGAGCTGCTGCTGTGGGGCAGGCAGCGCCGCGTCCGGGCCACCGGCGACGGGTTCCGCTGGTTGCGGATCGGGCTCGTGTTGGCGGCCGTGGCCTGCGCGGGGTGTGTGGGCTGGTCCTTCCTCAAGGGCGTGATCGCCGACCAGCAGAAGGCCCGCAATCCACCACCGGCCCAGTCGGAGGGGGCGCGATGACCCAGACGCAGCCTTCCGCCGCCGCAGGCCAACTCAGCCGGGTGACCCTGGCCGGGGCACGCCGTCGCATCGACCTCGTGCTGCCGGCCGACGAGCCGCTGGGCCTGCTGCTGCCCGAGATCGTCGCCATGGTCGGGCACCAGCCGGTGGACGATTCCCGTGGCTACCAGATCAGCACCCTCGACGGCACAGTGCTCGATCCGGCCGGCAGCCTGCGACAGGCGGCCGTCCCCGATGGCGCGATGCTGCGGGTCGACCCGATCTCCGAAGCGCCACCGGCGGCGATCGTGCACGACGTCGCCGACGAGGTCGGCGACGACCTTGCCCGGCGCCACGGACGATGGGGGCTCGCCCCACGAATGTGGACCGCCACCGCCGTCTGCCTGGTCGCCGCCAGCCTGGCGGCGGTGCTCGCCGCCCCCCAACTCGGGCCCGTGGCGGTCAGCATCGTCGGGGGCGTGGTCGCGTTGACTGGCCTTCTCGTCGGGCTGGTGGGCAGGCGCGCCGTTGGGATCGCGGTCCTGCTCAGCGGTGCCGCGATGACGATGACCATGGTGCCCGCGTTGACGAGCGGGGGCACCCTGCGCTGGGCGCTCTGGGCCATCGGCGTCGGCTGCATCGTGCTCGCCGTGGGCGCGGTGACCGGCAACCGCCGTGCTGGCGTCCTCGGTGGCGGCACGCTGCTGACCCTGGTGGCCGGTTGGGGCGTACCCCTGGCGTTCGCCGTGCCCGCCGAGCGCGTCGCGGCGGTGCTGACGATCGTCTCCGTGGGATTGCTGGGGCTGCTGCCCCGGATCGCGATGATCGCGTCCGGTCTCACCCGCCTCGACGACCGGCGGAGCAACGACGAGTTGGTGAGCCGCGTAGCGGTGTTGGCCGCAGTCGACGCCGCGCACCGTGGGCTGGCCGTGGCGACGCTGGCGACGGCTACGTCGGCGGCGCTCGGCGGCCTCGTCCTGGCCGCCGCAGCGGGCTCCTGGGCTCTGGTGTTGGCAGCGCTGGTGGCCGCCGCTCTGCTGCTGCGGATGCGGGCGTTCCCGCTGACCGTCGAGGTTGTGGGGCTGGTGGCCGCTTCGCTGGTGATCGCGGGCGGCCTGCTGACGCGCTGGGCACGGGATGCGCCCGGCATGTGGTGGGGCCCGGCGCTCGTGGCGCTGGCCTTCTGCGCGGTGACTCTCGTGATCCTGGCCTACCGGCCGCCGCCGCACGCTCTGGCCCGAGCCCGGCAATACGCCGACCGCGTCGAGGCGCTGACAGTGATGGCACTGGTCCCCGTTGCGGTCGGAGTGTTCGGGCTCTACTCGCGACTACTCAACACGTTCTGATTGAGGCGGTGGCATGAGTGCTCCACCGGTTCCCGGGCCGACCCATTCCGGGGGGCACGGACCGCACCCACCACAGCGGCGGGTGAGGGGAGGCTCGACCACCCCGGCGTCGGCACCGGCCCGACCGGCTCCGACACCTCGGACGCCCGGCGAGCTGGCGAGGTCGGAGGGGGACGACCTGTCACTCGTGCGGCGCATCCTTCCCGGCGACCCGGCACTGCGGCGACTCTGGCGCACCGCCAGCCGCATGTTCACAAGTGGCCGGGCAACCCGGGAGCTCGCCGACCTCGCGGCCGAGGTGCAGGTGCCGGTTCACACCGGCCGGCGCATCGCGGTGGCCTCCGTACACGGTGGAGCGGGAAAGACCACGGTGGCCGCGGTGTTGGCGTCGGTCTTCGCGACGCGGCGAGCGGATCCGGTGCTCGTCGCCGACGCCGACCCATACGAGGGCTCGCTGACCTGGCGGCTCGGCGCGCCGGGCGAGCCGCCCCTGGAGCGGTTGGCGCCCGACCTGATAGCGGCCCGGGGCGGCGACCTCCACGCGCTTGAGCCGCTCCTTCCGCGTACCGGAACGGGTTTGTGGGTGTTGCCGAGCGGCACCTCGAACCCGACGCTGTGCAGCGAGGTGACGCGGGCGCTGTCGCGGCTCTTCGCTGTCGCCGTCGTCGACTGCCCGCCCGGCCTGGAGTCCCGTACCGCGGCGGCGGCCATGGCCGACGCCCACTCGGTGGTGCTCGTCGCCGCAGGGACGCCGGACGGGGTCCGGGCCACCTACCAGGCGCTGCGCCGGATCGTCGACGGCGGGTACGGGGCGTGGCTGGCACGGGTGGTGGTCGTCCTGAGCACCAGTAACCCCGACGGGCGCACCGCGCTCCTCGGCGACGCTGCCCGCGAGCTGATCGAAAACACCGGCGTACCGGTGGTGGTGTTGCCCTACGACCGTCACCTGGCGGCCGGGGCGCTCATCACACCGTCGCGGATCGGCGAGGCGACGCTCGTCGAGGCGACCCGCGCGGCCGGCCTCGCGCTGGCCACGGCCCGGCGGATGTGACCGGAGGACGCCCTGATGTCGACGCGTATGGTGCACCGTCCAACCCGGGTCGCAAGGCCCGTGTCCACCATGGAACCACTGGTGCTGGACGCGCCACCCCAGCTCCCCGACGGCCGATCCGCGGTGGGGCTCCAGGCGCTGCTGCCGATGGCCGGCGCGGGCGTGGCGATGAGCATGATGATGTTCATGCGCGGCTCCGGCTTCGCGGCGCTGGGCGCGGTCGTCATGGTCGTCGCGCTGGCCGCCGCCGGGGCGATGTACCTCACCCAGCTCGGTAAGGCCGGTCGGCAGCGCCGGGTGCAGCGCGAGCGGTACCAGGACTACCTGGAAGAGCTACGCGAGCAGCTCCGCGAGGACGAGCAACGCCTCCAGGAACAGGCGACGGTGCTGGACCCGCCGGTCGGCCGGCTGCTCGACGTCATCCGCAGCCCGGCGCGCCTGTGGGAGCGCCGCCGCGCGGACATCGACTTCCTGCGGGTACGGGTGGGCATGGGCGCGCTACCCGTCCGGCCGATCCAACTGCGCGAACAGAGCACACCGACGAACCCGCTCGACCCCTTCATGCGTCACGAGGCGCAGTCGCTGATGCGCCGCTTCGAACTGACGCCGGGGCTGCCGCTCCGGGTCGACCTGGACTGCGCCGGCGATGTCAGCGTGATCTCGCCGGACCGCGACGAGGTGGTCGCCCTCGCCAGCGCGATCCTCGTCCAGGTGGCCGCGTTCCACGCCCCGGACGACGTGACGCTCGCGATCGTCACCACGCCGGAGCGGGCGACGACCTGGCGGTGGGCGCGGTGGCTGCCGCACCTGCTCGACCGCGCCTCGATCGGCCCGAGCGGCCCGACCCCGCTGCTGGTCACCGCCCCCGAGACACTCGCCGAGCTCCTCGCCGGGGATCTGGAGGAGCGGGCCACGAGCGCGCTCAAGTCGTTCCGCCACAACGCCGGACGGGCCGAGGCCCGTACGCGGTCGCGGCTGCTGGTCATCGACGACGCCCACGGCCAGGTGGCCCGCGCGCTGGCCAGCCCCGACCAGTTCGTGGGTCTCGGGAGCCTCGGAGTCACAGTGGTCCACCTGCTCGCCGACCGGCTGCACGAGCCCGGTGACATCTCCCGGCGGATCACCATCGACGGCGGTTCGCTCGTGCTGGAGGATCTCGCCGCGTCGCCGCCGATGACAGTGGTCGGCGCTGTCGACGAGGTGCCGGTGCCCCTGGTGGAGGGCCTCGCCCGGGGGATCGCACCGCTGCGACTGTCGGCCGACTCGTACGACGACGGCACCGGCACCCCGCCGGCCGACTTCCAGGATCTGCTGGGGCTGTCCGATCCCACGAACCTGGACCTGGCCACGCTGTGGCGGCCGAGGGGCGAGCGGGATTTCCTGCGCGTACCGATCGGTGTCGACCCGGTGGGACGTCCGGTGTTGCTAGACCTGAAGGAATCCGCGCAGCTGGGGATGGGCCCGCACGGGCTGTGTGTCGGCGCCACCGGGTCGGGCAAGAGCGAGTTGCTGCGGACGCTCGTCCTCGCCCTGGCCGCGAGCCACCCGCCCGACCGGTTGGCGATGGTGCTCGTCGACTACAAGGGTGGTGCGACGTTCGCACCGTTCGCCGAGATGCCGCACGTGTCCGGGCTGATCACCAACCTGGTCGCCGACGCCGCGCTGGTGGAACGGATGTACACGAGCCTCGACGGCGAGGTGCAGCGCCGCCAGCAGTTGCTGGCCGACGCGGGCAAGGTCACCGACATCGTCGAGTACCACCTGCTGCGCGCGGTGCAGGGCGAGCGCAGCACCCTGCCCCCGCTGCCGCACCTGCTCGTGCTCATCGACGAGTTCGGCGAACTGCTCGCCGCCAAGTCGGAGTTCATCGACCTGTTCCTCCGAATCGGGCGGATCGGCAGGTCCATCGGGGTGCACCTGCTGCTGTCGAGCCAACGGGTCGAGCAGGGCAAGATGCGCGGCCTGGAAAATTACCTGGCCTACCGCCTCGGGCTGCGCACCCTCACCGAGATGGAGTCCCGCACCGTTCTCGACACTGTCGACGCGTTCCAGCTGCCTCCGTTGCCCGGCAACGGGTACCTGAAGGTCGACGTCTCGATCTACCAGCGGTTCAAGGCCGCCTACGTGTCCGGCCCGCTCACCGACGGCGCCGACGCCGAACTCGCCCCGATCGTCGGCCCGATGGCGAAGCCGATGCCGGTGTTCGGGACCGTCCGCAGGGACACCGACGACATCCCCGAGGAACCGAAGGCGACCAGGCGTACCACCGGCCCGACGCTGCTCTCGACGGTGGTCGAGCAGATGGCCACGAGTGACCAGCGCGTTCAGGCGATCTGGCTGCCGCCGTTGCCGCCCGCCCTCACCCTCGACCAGGTGGCCGGCGGGATCCGCAGCACCCCCGAAGGGCTCCGGCTGGACATCGCCGGGCAGTCCGAGACCGGGCTGCGGGTACCACTCGGACGCCTCGACGACCCGGCCCGTCAGTGGCAGGGTCCCTGGCTGGTCGACCTGGCCAGCAGCGGTGGCAACGCACTCGTGCTCGGTGGCCCCGGCACCGGCAAGACGACAGCGCTGCGCACCCTGGCGCTGGGTCTGGCCACCTCCTACCGTCCGACCGACGTCGGCATCTACTGCATCGACCTGCTCGGCAACGGACTGTCGGGCCTGGTCGGGTTGCCCCACGTCGGCGGCGTCGCCGGTCGGGAGGACCGGGAGCGCATCCGCCGCACCGTCGACGAGGTGCACGCCATGCTCGCGCAACGCCAGCGGATCTACACCCAGCACCAGTTCGACACCATCGACGACCTCCGCGCTGCCGACGAACGCGTACGCGCGGAGGTCGGCTGTGTCGACGTGGTGCTGCTGATCGACGGGTACGGCCAGCTCAACACCGAGTTCGAAAGCCTCGAATCCAAGGTGCACGACCTGCTCGCCAGAGGCGGCCGCTACGGCATCCACGTGATCGGCACCGCCCGGCGGTGGAACGAGGTTCGCGCCGCCCAGCAGGTCGCCTTCGCCAACCGCATCGAGCTGCGGCTCACCGAGCCCGCCGAGTCCAGCATCGACGGCAGGCTGGCCCGGGGCATCCCGTCGGACCAGGCCGGCCGGGCGCTGACCAGCGGTAAGCTGTTCGCCCAGATCGCCCTGCCGCGCCTCGACGGTCAGCCGGATCCGGCGAACGCCGGCCTGGTCGCCGCGGCCGAATCGGTACGGGGATCGTGGTCGGGGCCCCTGCCGCCATCCGTGCGGGTGCTTCCCGCAGTGCTCCCGCTGGCCGACCTCGCCGACACGCCGGCCGGGCACGGCGTGGTGCCCTTCGGCCGGTTCGAGAGCGACTTCACCCCCGCCGTGCTCGACCTCTTCGGTCAAGACCAGCACTTCCTCGTCCTCGGCGACCCCCGTACCGGTAAGACGAACCTGTTGCGGCTCGTGGCCGAGGAGTTGATGGGGCAGTACACCTCCGACGAGCTGGTGTTCGCCGTGTTCGATCCACGGCGAGGGCTCGCCGACGTGGTGCCCGAGACCTACCTCGGTGGTTACGCCACCAACGCGACGCTCGCCCAGCAGTTGTCGGCAGCGGTGTGCAAGGAACTCGCGACGCGGCAGCCGTCCGATTCGGCGCGGCCACGGATCGTGCTGCTCATCGACGACTACGACATCCTCGCCGCGTCGGCCAGCCAACCGCTCGGCGCGTTCGTCCCCTACGTGGCGGCCGCGCGCGACACCGGGCTGCACGTCGTGATGACACGTCGGGTGGCCGGCGCCTCGCGCGGCCTGTTCGAGCCGTTCCCACTGGCCGTGCGCGAGGCCGGTTGTCTGAGCCTGCTCATGTCCGGTGACCGCACGGAGGGGCAACTGTTCACGGGGGTCCGACCAACGGTCCTGCCGGTGGGGCGCGGCCAGCTCATCCGCCCAGGTCACCCCTCACGCATGACGCAGACCGCGTACCTCGGCGAGACCAAGGAGCACTGATGACGTACGACACGGTGGCCCTCTGCCGCTCAGAGCCCGATGCCGCCACGATGATCGGCGCCCTGGTCGCTGTCGGTTCCGACCTCAAGATGGACACTGTGGACTCGGCCGGGTTGGTGCAGTTGTTCGACCCTACCGACGGTCGGTTGTTGCTGACCGTCGAGACCGCGCGGCTGGTACAGGTGCCGGGGGAGGCGGAACGGTTGCTCGGTGTCACGCTGGACGACTCCTTCGCCGGCAAAGTCTGGTGGGTGGAGAGCCGGGCACCGGACGGCGACCCGCAGGCCGCCGAGCTGACCCGCAACTTCACCACCGCGCTGGTATCGATAACGGGAGGACTGACATGGGCGAACCGATGACCGGCGCGACCGACACGATCACCGACCGAGCCGTCGTCCTGCACCAGAACCGCGCGGTGGTCGGCCTCTCGCCCTGGCTCGCCGAAGCGGCCGTCGACGCGGTCCGCAACGGGCTACTGCTCCAACTCGTCACGCCGGCCGACGGCTCCATCACGTACCCGCTCGAAGTGATGCTGGCGCAGGCACAGGGGCAGTGGGTGGTGCGCGCCGGCGACCAGTACCGCGACGGGCTCACCGGGTTGCCCCTGCACTGGGACGGCCGATGCTTCTCGGCGTCCAACGGGTCGCCTGCCGGTGGTCCGCTGCCGACCGCCGTACCCTGGTCCGGCGGTCTGGAGATCCAGATCGTCACGCTGCACCCGGCCACCGAGGCCCTGGACCTCGGCGCCAGCACCGAGGCCGCCGTTCGCGCCCTCACCGGCAACGATCCGGTCGGGTGGGGCGTCGCCGAGCCGGTCACCGAGCGGTGGTCGCGCCGCGAGCTCACCTCGTTCTGCCGTACGCGGGCGCCGGCACCATCCAGCGTGGCGATCGTCGGCGGAAGGCAACGTTCGGCGCTGCTCGGGGTCCTGACGGTCGAGCGGGTCGACGTCGGCGTCCGCGAACAGCTCCGACTCGCCGGCCCTCCGCTGTCGGAGGTCGACGAGGAGACGGTCGAGGCACTCGCCGAGAAGTTGGCGACGACCGTGCGCAGCATGATCGTGACCGTGCACCCAGGCCGCTCCGGCGGGCTACGGTCCAGCACGCCGAGCCTCCCCGCCCTGCCGCTGGGCATCCTGGTCGGCCGTCAGGAACAGGCGCTTGACTCCGAGCCGGAGATGGTCCCGGGTCGGGCGCTCGGCCGGGGTGCCCGACGCGCGTGGTGGTACAGGGTGGACAGAGGGCCGGGCGCCCCGTACGAGAACCTCACTGCGGTGTTGCGCAGGTACGGCCTGAGCACCGCCGGCCAGGGCGCCGGCTGACCGCCCCACGGGTGCGCCGGACGGCAGCGACCCCTGCCGTCCGGCATCGGGTGTTCAGCCCTGCACGACGTGGCTTCCGATCGGAGTGCCGTCCTCGGCCCAGCGCTGGCGGCTCAGCATCTTGCCCTGTTCGTCGCACTCGACACGGGTGGCGGGGCTGCCGTTGCGGTGCCCCTCCTCGTGGACGCCGACAGCCATGCCGTAGTGGGCGGTGCCCTCAGCCTTACGCTCGCCGGTCGGGTACCACTCGGCGGAGAGGCCGTCCTCGATACCCTTGAAGTGCGTGGTGAGAGCGATGATCTGACCCTGCGGCGAGCGCTCGACCACCTCGCCGGTGAACAGCTCGCCCTGGTAGGTCACCCGAAGGTCGTCCTCGGTCGCGACGTCGTCGTAGTCGACTCGCACAGTGCTTACTCCGGGATGAACTGGCTGCCAGGGTGGCCATGTTCGTGCATGCAGCGCGGCTAGGTCTAAGCGATTGCGGACGGCCTCCGCAGCCCTGAGGCCACGAAGGCCCTCCGAGGCTATGGGCCTTCCTCGGTCAGATTCCCCTGATCGTCCCAACGCTTTCGGCTTGCCGGCAAGTTGTGGTCGCCGAAAACAGTACATTCGGCGAGCTGACCATTCTTGTGCCACCGCCGCCATTCCCCGACGTTGCGACCGTAGTCGCGTACGCCTTCCTGCTTTTTTTGGCCATTCGAATACCAGATGATCTGAGGTCCGTGGGGAACGCCGTCGAAGTAGGTGGCGAGCTCGACAATGTTTCCCTCGGGGCCCATGGCTGCCACCTCGCCGGTGAACGGTTCATCACCGTGCATCACCCGAAGGTCGTCACCGACGTAGGTCTCTTTCTCGTCAACGCGCATCAGTCACTCCACGGAGGCTCGAACGTATCCATGCGCCGGTAGTCGCCAGGCGGGAACTGGTAGCGACCGGTGTAGCTCGGAACGCCCCGGAGTATACTGTTGCAGTTTCCGCAGGCTGGAGCCGGGTCGCCGGGCGAATGGTGACGTGCGTCGTCCAGCCAACGTGGGTCGAAACGCATTTCATCGAGGACGTCCCGGCCCAGTGGCGGTGGCTCTGAATCCGGTCCGTGTTCGCGTCTCCATTGCTCATCGTGCAATCGTTGGCGCTCCCAAAGTAGCTCATTGGTCGCCTTGACCTCGGCGTGACGTAGCGGATTGTCGAAGTGCGCCCGCCCATCCAGCACCGCGTCCTTGAACACGATATCGCCCGCCTCGTTCCGGACTGCCTTGCCGGTCACCGGATCGAGGACCGGCGTCTGCGCGGCTTCGGTCTCCGATCGCATGACCGGGTGTTTCCACTCCGCCATGTCCAGGTAGTTGTCGCGTAGTAACGGATGCAGATTCTTCGGCGCGATCAGGTCAAGATCCGTTCCATTGACGCCTTCGGCGATCTTGCCTGTGCGGAGATCGATGGCGGTGGCGGAAACTGGGCCCTCGCCTCGTTCGCGCCCCGGGACATGTACGTCAGTCGCACGCTGCCGTGACAGGTCTTCCATGTAATCCCGGACGGGCTTTCCATCGATTTCGGTAATAATGCCGTCTCGAGTCGTCACTCGGCTGGTGTCATTCACGTCGATTTCATCGACGATGGAGCCTCGGCTCGGGTCTCGCGCGTATTCCGGATCCGTCACTCTTGGAGCAGGGCCCGGGTCCTCGGGTTCGGGGAAGTTCGGTGGGTTCTCCACGCGCTGGTCCCCCGCTGACGGCGGCTTGTAATCTCCCGCGTTGTCGGGCTCAGGCCGTCCACCCGACACGGGCTCGTCGTCCGCAGTCCTGTCGCCGCGTTCGTCGCTGGCCTTCTCTGCGGGCTTGTCGTCCGGATCGACGTCAGAATCCGAGTCGTTGCTGCCATCGTTGCGGGGGCCGTCGTCGGCATCCACGTCTTTGCCCGGGGTGGTGTCGTCCGGGACGTTGCCCGGGGTGGTGTCGTCCGGGACGTTGCCCGGGGTGCTGTCCTCCGGCAGGTTCCTGGCAGCTGGTGGGGTCTCTTCGGGAAGGTTCCTGGTGGGTGGGGTGTCGCCGGGGAGGTTGTTGCCGCCGGGTGTGTTGCCGGCGGGGTTGTTGCCGCCGTCCATGTTCATGGTGTTGGGGGTGCGGTCGCCCGGCATCTCGACGTCGAAGCCGCGTGTGGTGGGCACGTCGCCCGCGATCGAGGGCACCAGCCCGAGCTGCGGAATCTGAATGTCGAACTTCTTGGCGAAGTTGATGGCGACCTCGCCCACGGTGGGGAGGTTGTCGAGCCAGTTGCCGGCGCGGACCAGTCCGGCGCTGATGCGGGCGGCCGTTGCGCTGCCCCGGATGCCGTTGACGGCGGCGCCGGCGCCGCGCAGACCGGAGGCGGCGCCCTTGGTGCCGACGACCGCGGAGACGATGTTGAACGCGGCGAGGCCACCGGCCCTCGACTTGTCCTCACCCCACATGTCGTAGGCGATGATGGTCTTACCCGCGTTGAGCAGGAGGTTGCCGGCTTCGCGTTTCTCCATGAACGGCATGCCGACGGTCTGGTCGATCACGATGGTGACCGGGTTGATGTAGATGGAGACCGCCCAGACGAACTTGCCGAGGCCCAACCATGACTGGCCGGCGGTGCCCCAGCTCCATTCGCCGGTGGTCGGGTCACGGCCGATCAGCCCACCGAGGTCTTCGAGCATGGTGACGAAGCCTTCACCGATGCCGCCGAAGAACGCGCCGACGTCACCGAGGAAGCCACGGTCGTGTTCCTCGGTGCTGCCCCAGGGCAGCGCCCCGTCCTCACCGGCTGCCGCGTTGAGGGTGTTGGCGTCGAACCCGTACTCGCCGTCTTCGGCTTTGCCGTCGGCGTTGTCGGCCCGGTACTGGCGGCCACCGTAGAGGGCGTTGATGGTGTTGGCGCACTTGCGTTGCGCTTCGAAGAACGCGGCGACCTGCGTGTTCACCGCAGAGATCAGCCCGTTGTGCTTGTCGACCTTGCCTTCGTCCTCGCGCCAGTCCTCGTCGCCGTTGGTGGAGGCCACGAACTGTTCGGCTTGACCCTTGAGCGCGGCGAGTTGGGCCTTGATCTCCTTGACCTCGCTGGCGTACGTGGCCAGGGCGGTGCCGACGGCCTGGACGTCCTCGCCGACCGACGCTGACACGGTGCGGATCGGGCCGGAGGCAGCGAACAACTGCGCCGCCTCCGGCGCCTCGTAGACCGCAGCCAGCCCCTGCCAGGTGGTGTCGACCGCCTGGCCGGTGTTGGCGAAGTCGACGCCGGTGGTCTTGATCGTCTGTGCGTGGGTGGCCAACAACTCCATGTTGCCCGGGATCTGCGGGATCTCACCCGGATTGATCATCGTGGCACCGCCTGACGGCCCGGGCCCGGCATCGTGGCCGACGGGTCGGGTGCCGCCGAGGCGCTGCGCTGCGCGTTGGCTGCCATGTCCAGATCGCCCTGGACATAGGCGTTCGTCGCCTGCGCCGCCGCATTCATGCACGCCCCCGTGCGAGTGAACACGAACTCAAGGTCCTTACGAATCGACTCCACGAAGCCCTGAAGCGCCTGCCCGACGATCTCCGAACTCGACTGGACGGCAGAACCCTCCAACGCTGAGTTGAAGTTCTTCATCTGCCCCTCGAACGGGGCGGCAGCGGCATGAGTGCGATTCAGGACATCACGCACTCCACCGGGGGAGATATCCCAGGCGCTCACGCTAGTGCTCCCTCGTCAACACTGGTAAGTAAAAGCCCGGCTCAGCCGATGGACTGCACCGCCGTGCGCGCCTTGGCCAACGTGGTCGTAGCCGTGTCGTCGTTCTTCACCATGGTGGTCTTGACCAGATCGATGATCGTGCGCACCTCACTTGCGGCGCGGTTCCACCGATCCTCGACCGTCCGGTACTCCTCCGAGACACCATCGGCCTGGAAGTCCGCCATCGCCGCCGAGACATCGGCGCTGCGCTGCGAGATCACCGCCTCCAACCGGGCGATGATCCCGGCGAGGTCACCCTGAACCTGCTGCGAGGTGCTCACGTCAAAACTGCGTCGGTCCGTGCTCATAACCTGCCCACTCCCCCGGGATCAGCGGCTGCTCGAGAACCTGGCGGCGTCGAAGTTGGCGGTCCCCGCCGCCGACGACGCGTTGTCGGCCATCTCGGTGTCACCCTGACCGAACGCGGAATCCATTCCGCCCTGACCGCCGAGAATCGCACCCAACGCAGAATTCAACGCAGCGGTGATCGAATCAGCGTTAGCCTTGAACGAGTCGAAAGCCACCCGTCCCGCACCGTTGAAGTTGCCCTGCAACGGCTCGGCAGCGGCAATCAACTGCTTGATCAGACTCCCGAGATCATCTGACGACCCCTGAGTCTGCTTCGTGAGGCTGCCGAGAGTCTGCGCCCCCATGTCGAACTTCATGCCGCTCCCTCCCCGAGCCGGGATGAATAACGTTCGCGGTCAATGCTACGACACCTCTGCAACCCAGGCGGGTATGCACCGGGGACGATAGATCAATTTGGCGGTTGCTCAAGTCCCAGAAATGACAGCGCCCAATGGGGAGGCGCGCCCTGACCTACTCGCTCGGTGTGCCGCTGACGCAGGTGAGCACGCGGCCCTTGCCGCGAACGACGCTCGACCTGGTTGTCGCGAAGCCGTGAGCTTGGAGCAGCGACTCGGTAGCGGTGAGATTCGCGGTGGCGTGTGCGGCGCTGGGCCGCTCGCCGAAGACGTAGAGCTGCCCACCGGGCGCGAGCAGGCTCCGCACCCGGTCGACGTGCTGGGTCGCGTCGCCCAACCAGAAAAGACTGACGTTCACCGCGAAAATCGTGGTGAAGCGGTGGGCGGCGAGGTCGGCCGACTCGAATCCGGCACATCGGATCTCGGCCCTACCTGCGTCGATGTGGCGCTTGTTCCGTTCGACGGCGAGTCGCACCATCGTCGCCGAGCGATCGACGGCGATGATCCGGCCGGTCCTGAGCTGGTCGGCGATCAGGGAGACGGCTGCTCCTCGACCGCAGCCGATCTCCAACACCTGATCGTCGGGTGCGACGGCCATCGTCTGGACCGCCCAGCGTTGTCGGTGCGCTGCGCTCTCTCGCACCGGTTCCTCCAACGAGGGGGCATCGTCACCGCTGGTGGAAGCCGGACGGCGGTTCGGCAGAGCGTGCGTCCCATCCTCACTCGTGGTGTTTGCTCTGCTCACGCATCTGATTCCACCCTGCCGGACGGTTCCGCGCACCGTGTCCTCGGTCACCGGTGGCGGGATAACGCCGTTCAGTGCGCGGGCACCGGTGCGATGTCCGGAAGATCGTCCGCCAGGGCCGGGACGTGCTTCGAAGCGCCGGCGTTCACCATGACCGCCGACACCAGAGCTGCCGCGACCACGAACCCGACGGCGACCCAGTAGGCGACCGAGTAGCCGTGCATGAGCGACTCGTTCCGGGCCCCGGGGCCACCGTGCGAGACCAGGTAGGTGGCGGCCGAACTGGTCGCGATGGTGTTCAGCAGTGCCGTGCCGATCGAGCCGCCGACCTGCTGCGAGGAGCTGATCATCGCGGAGGCGACACCGGCGTCCCGTGGCTCGACACCGTGGGTGGAGATGCTCATCGCGGGCATGAACGCGGTGCCGATGCCGAGCCCGATCACCGCTTCGGCGAACGCGATCTCCAGGAAGCCGCTGTCCGCGCGGAGCAGGGCGAGCAACACGAGGCCGACCGCGGTGACGAGGTAACCACCGACCATGATCGGCCGAGGGGCCATCCGGTGCGCGAGTCTTGCACCGATCTGCGTGGCTCCGACCGCCTGCGGCACCGCCATCGGCATGAAGGCCAGACCAGCCATGACTGGCGACCATCCCTTGACCTGCTGGAAGTAGTAGCTCAGCAGGAGGAACATCCCGAACATGCTGACGATGGCAAGACCAACCGAGAGGTACGCGGCGGCGCGGTTGCGTTCGGTCAGGACGCGCAGCGGCAGCAGCGGAGACGTGACCCGGGTCTGCACCACGACGAAGGTCGCCAGCAGCAGCACGCCAGCGGTGAACGACCCGATCGTCACGCCCGCCGACCAACCGTGGCTCTCGGCGACACCGAATCCGTAGACCAGGCCGACGAGCCCGAGGCTTGCCAGCAGGACGCCGGGGATGTCGAGACGGGCGCGGTGCCGCTCGCTGTCGTCGTGGACGGTGCGACTGGCGCCGAGGATCCCGATGACCGCGATCGGAACGAGCACGAACATCGCGAAACGCCAGTTCAGATATTGAGTGAGCAGGCCGCCGACGATCAGGCCGACCGCCCCACCGGCGATCGAGACCGCGCTGAACACGCCGAACGCCTTCGCGCGTTCCCTCGGTTGGGTGAAGGACAGGGAGAGCAACGAGAGTGCGGCTGGCGCGAGCAGGGCCGCGAACACGCCTTGCAGCGCTCGGGCGGTCAACAGCATCGCGGCGTTGGCGGCCAAACCGCCGATGGCCGAGGCGATGGCGAAACCGCCAAGTGCGATCAGGAAGATGCGCTTGCGCCCGACCATGTCGCCGATCCGGCCACCGACCAGCAGCAGGCCGCCGAAGGCCAGACCGTACGCGGTGACCACCCACTGCCTGCTCCCGTCCGTGAAGTGCAACGCCTGCTGGGCGGAGGGAAGCGCGATGTTCATGACGGCGCCGTCGAGCACCACCATCAGTTGGGCGATGGAGATGAACAGCAGGGCTCTCCATCGCTGCGACTGTGAAGCGGCGTGACGTGTAGGCATGACTGTCCCTTAGGAGTTATTTGAAGGTATTCGAACGACGCACCAAAGCTAACTATTTTATGGAACGATCACCAAAGAATGTGCCTGTGGTTACAGCCGCACGGCGGTCGGCACGGGCTCGGGTGTCGACGGTGTCGGCCGGTTTAGCCGGATTCTAGAAGGCCTGACTCCGGCCTTGTGAGGACTGTTACTTTGTCGACCGTTCCAGAAATGACTAGCGTTCCCTCGCGAAGCCCTGCGGACTGCCGGGGCTCAACACATCGAGTGAAGGCGAAGCGGAATGTCCGGACGGTTGGATTCGAAGGTGCTGGTCGTGACCGGCGGTACGCAGGGCATGGGCCTGGCGTTCGCGCAGCGGGCGGCCAAAGAGGGTGCCCACGTCGTCATCGGCGCCCGGGACAAGGACCGGGGCGAGGAGGCGGCCGCGCAGATCAGGAGCGCGGGCAGCAGCGCCCTGTTCGTGCCGACCGACGTGACGGTCGAGGAGGAGATGGCGCGGCTCGTCGGCACCGCGGTGTCGGAGTTCGGGCGGTTGGACGGCGCGTTCAACAACGCCGGCGGCGGCCCGATGGCCAGCGTTCGCGCGACCGAGAGCGAGGACTGGCACCTGTCGCTCGCCCTCAACCTGACGAGCGTGTTCTACGGCCTCAAGTACGAGCTGCCGGCAATCATCGCCTCCGGCGGTGGCGCGATCGTCAACAACGCCTCCGTCTCCGGCGTGAAGGGTGACGGGACCCAGGCCGCCTACAACGCGGCGAAGCACGGCGTCATCGGGCTGACCCGCTCGGCGGCCCACGATGTGGCGCGCTCCGGTGTACGGGTCAACGCCCTGGTCACCGGCCTGATCGACACGCCGCTCTGGCAGGGCGTCGTCAACCAGGCCCCGGAGATTGCTGAGCGCTACCTGTCGGCGCAGCCGACCGGGCGGGCCGGCACCTCCGACGAGGTCGCCGCGCTCACCACGTTCCTGCTCAGCGACGAGGCCACCTTCATCAGCGGTGCGTCCATCGCCATCGACGGTGCCCTCACCGCTTGAGGCGCCGAAGGTCGCTCCGGGGCAGTGGCTCGAGCGGCCACCGCCCCGGACCAGGCAGTGCGTCAGACGATCCGGTAGGCCCGCTGGATCGTCTGCGTGACCGTGTTGCCGGCGGTGTCGGTGGCGGTCAGCCGCAGCGACACGAATCCGGCCCGTCGCGGGTGGCTGATCAACGCGAGGTTCCGGAGCACCGGCAACGCGACCCACGTACGGCCGTCGTCGAACGACGCGGACACCCCGAGCGTGCGGTTGGCCGCCGCCTTCGAGTCAGCCTGCCGGTCCAGCGTCACCGGAATCGTCATGATCCGGCCCGCCCGGGCCGTGTTGGTGTCGTCGAGCACGGGCATCGGCCGGACCGTCGTCAGTGGCAGCCGCTGTGGCGACGCCGTGTACGCCGAGGTGAAGGTCCAGGCCACCGAGACCGACGTCGACAGGGTGTCCGGGGCGCCCCGGGTGGTGGTCGCCTCGAGACGGTAGGCGGCCTTGGCGGCGGGGACAGCGAACTCCGCCCACGGGCTGTCCGAGGTGCCGATCTCCTTACCGTCGAGCAGCAGGCGGATCTGCATCGGCCGGTCGTCGCGGCTCGCCGGGCGGCCCATGGCGTCGCCGAACAGGGGCAGCGCCGCGACCGAGATGGTGTCACCGTCGCGGCCGGCGTACCCCAGGGGTGCGAGGGCCGGGGCCTGGGCCACGGTGGGGCCGAAGGGCGCCGCGTTCCAGGTCTGGGTGTACGACCTCCCCGCCTTGAAGGTCGACTCCTGGAGGGTGCTGTTGTCCCCCTCGACGAGTGTGGACGTCCAGGTGATGCCGCCGTCGGTGTTGTAGTACTCGGTGCCGTGGAACGGCAGGTCCACCGGGGTGCTCGAACCGATCGGGCCGGAGCCGCCGGGTGCCGAGGCGCGGTGGAACCGGGTGGCCGTCGTCGTGGTGGACTGGCTGCGGTAGGTCGTCCGGACGGTGGCGAGGTTCTTCGGTGACAGCTTCCTGGCCAGGCCCGTGAACATGTCGCCCCGGCGGACGTACGCCAGGTCGTAGGTGTAGGGACTGTTCCGGAAGGTGCCGTCCCGGCCCGGCCGGGCGAGCCCGACGCCCAGTGTGGCGGTGAACTCGGGTGCGGTGACGGCCGGCCCGATCCGGCCGAAGAAGACGTCCGCGAAGGACGCCCCGCTGAGTTGCACGCCCGGATAGCGGAAGCCGTCGTCCCAGTTGGCGCTCACGTTGATCGCGGTGGCTGCGGCGTCGCGCTCGGGCACGGTCACCGCTACCGGCTTGGCGCTCCGGGCGTCGACCGCCTCGGTGACCGGACCACGGACGTCCAGCACCGGCTGGACGAGCATCGTCGAGACGTCACCCTCGTGGATGGTGCTGTACAGCGCGTAGCGGCCCTTGGGAAGCCGGAGGGTGCCGCCACCCGGGGTTGCGGCGAGGGTGCTGAACTCTCCGGTGGTCAGGTTCGCCGCCACCGTCGTGTACTCCGTGGCGGGCTTGCCGTTCCGGCCGGTGTGGTCGAGTCGTACGTCGTAGCTCTCGATCTCTCGGTTGAGCACGAAGGGCGTCCGTACCCGCAGGTCATTGGTGCCGGTCGCGGTCAGCGCCCCCTGGTAGACGCCGTCCGGGGCGTCCACCCGGGTGTCCACGGTGATCGTCGCCTCGGCGCGGCCACCGGCCGGCACCACGAGCGTGGCCGGGCTGACGGTGAGCATGCCGGCCGGAGCGGGGGCGACGGCCAGGGTCAACGTGACCGGGACGCTTCCCGTGTTGCGGTAGCCGACGACCTGGGTGAGCGGGGTGTCGTCGGCGTGCGGCCAGCGTTGGACCGGGAAATCGATGGCGGCGACGTCGGCGGCGACCGGCTGGGCGACAGCCCGCGCGATGTCGACCCGGCCGGCGCCCTGCTCGTAGATGGTGTCCTCGCCGGTCGGCTTGGCCGAGTCCATGAGGGCGGCCTTGAGCTGTGGGCCGGTCCAGTCCGCGTGCTGCCCGGCGAGGATGGCGGCGGTGCCGGCCACGTGCGGGGTCGCCATCGACGTACCCGACATGGTGGCGTAGTCGCCGCCCGGGGCGGCGGCCACGATATCGACGCCGGGCGCGCTGATCTCGGGCTTGATGTGGTTGTCACCGACGCGCGGACCCCGGCTGGAGAAGTAGGCCCGCTGGTCGTCGGCGTCGACGGCGGCGACGGCGAGGGCGTCGTCGGCAGAGGCCGGCGAAGAGATGGACTTCGGCTTGCCCTCGTTGCCGGCCGCCACCACGAAGAGGGTGCCGTGGCGGTGGCTCAGTTCCTGGACCGCGGTCTCCAGCGGGTCGAGACCGGGTGCGTCGGTGCCGCCCACGCTCAGGTTGACCACCCGTGCCTGCGGCGCGAGCCACTGCATGCCGGTGATGATGTCCGAGTCCTGGCATTCCGTGGTGGCGCAGACCTTGCCGACCAGCAGCTTCGCTCCCGGTGCCACACCTCGGTACCTGCCGCCGGACGCGGCACCACTGCCGACGATCGTCGACGCCACGTGGGTGCCGTGGCCGACCGCGTCGCTCGCGTCGTTCCCGCCGGTGAAGTCCCGGACCTCGGTGAGGTGCCCGGCGAAGTCGGGGTGGTCGGCGTCGATCCCGGTGTCCAGCACGCCGACGGTGACGCCGGTTCCGTCGAATCCTGCCTGCCAGGCAGTCGGTGCGCCGATCTGCGGCACGCTGCGATCGAGGGAGACCCTGCGCTTGCCGTCCAGCCAGATGTGCGTGACCCCGGTGGCGAGGGTGCGCGCCGACGCCGTACCGCGGGTGAGCGAGGTCCAGAGCGTGACCCGGTCGTCGCGGTCCGCCCGGACCGCGAGCGCGTGCGCGGCCGGCAAATCGGCCCGCACCCGCCCGTCACCCTCGGCGGTGGCGGTCCGCGCCTGCGCCGGCCTGTTCTCGGGGTACGCGACCAGCAGCGGCAATTCGGCTGCCCGGTCGTCGTAGCCGAATTCGCCGAGCGTGGTGAGGTCGAACAGCCGCCGGTCGAGCCGTCCGTCGCGCAGCAGTGGCATCGCGTCCACCGGGACGACGTACTGGTGGCCGTCCTCCCGGCTGCTCACGAAACGCATGCCGGCCCGCCCTGGCCCCCGCTGGATCTCCGGGTGGCCTGCCGCGTCCAGCGACACCCGGTCGCCGGTGATCAGGGTGAACGTCCCGGAAGTGCCGGAGACCGCAGCGGTCGGCTGCTCCTGCGCGCTCGCCGGTTGGGCCGTCAGGCCCGCCGTGACCAGCACGGTCGCGAGTACGCCGGCTGTCAGGGCGCGTCGTTGCCGTCGTCGCACATCGTCCTCTCCGCCACGGGCCTCTCCCGGGGCGGCACGATGACGTCTGGCCCGGTCGTCAGGTTGATCACTGCGGTATGACGCTGGTCACAAAATTCCCCCGCGCTGCTCGGGCCGGTCCACCCCGGCGGGTTGCATGCGGGCGGTGACCAGGGGACGAGGCGCGGGAGGGCACCGGTCGGATGCGTGATGCCGAGGAGTTCGACGCCCTCTACGCGGCCTGCGCGGGTCGGGTCGTCGGTCACGTGTACGCGCTGACCGGCAACCGTGCCGAGGCGGAGGACGCTGTCGCGGAGGCGTTCATGCGCGCCTGGCAGCGTTGGCGGACGGTTCGGGAGACGGACAGCCCGGAGGCCTGGGTCCGCCGGGTGGCCTCACGGATCGCGGTGAGCAGTTGGCGTAAGGCGTTCAACCGGGTACGCGCCCATCGTCGGGCTGCCGTCGACCAGGGTGTGCCGGGTCTGAGTGAGGACCACGTCGCGCTGTTGCAGGCGCTCCAGCGGTTGAGCGCCAACGAGCGCCGGGCCGTCGTGCTGCACCACCTCAACGACCTCAGCGTCGCAGAGGTGGCAGCGGAGATGCAGGCGCCGGTCGGGACGGTGAAGACGTACCTCGCCCGTGGGAGGAGAGCGATGGCCGGGCTGCTGGCCGACGAGCACCAGGAGGAGACCTCCCATGGCTGATCCGCGCGACGACCTCGCGGCGATCGCCGACGAGGTCCGGCGAGTCGCCACGCTGCCAGGGGCCCAGACGTTGCGCCGTCGAAGCGATCAGCGCCGGCGACGCCGGGTAACCGTCGGCACCGTGGGCCTGGCCATCGTGGCTGTCGCCGCTGGCACCGCCCTGGTGCGGGCGCGTGCCGACGTCGAGCCGCCGGTCGGCGGTCCGGCGAGTCAGGCCCCACCGTCTGTGGTTCCGTCCGCGACCGCCTCGGCCGGACCACAGGAGATCCTCGCCGGTGAGCGTCAGGTCCGCATCGTGGTGCCGGGCATGAACGGCGCCGCGTTGGCGATCAGCGTTGGCACCGACCAGGTGCGGGCCATCAGCGAGCCGGGCGTCGACGACGCGGTTCGGTGGGTGCTCCGCCCGCAGGGGGACAGGTACCGGATCGTGCTGGCCGCACCGTCCGGCGGCGGTGAGGTCTGCATGACAGTCATGCACGACGCCGCGCCGGGGAGCGTACGCGGCCGGGCGTGCGACGCGGCGGCCTCGACGCAGCTCTTCCGGATCGACCAGGTCGCCGACGGGAGTTACTCGATCTTCCAGGGCAAGCGCTACGTCCAGGTGGTCGACGGCACCAATGCTCTGGTCCCCGACCTGCCCGAGGGCCTGACCACCACGTACGAGTTCGAGGACCGAGGGCCGAGGTAGGCCGCTTCCGCCCGTTCAGAGCCAGACCACGATCCCGGTCAGGTCGTTGAGAACGGCGGCCACGCCCGCCCGGACGGCGGCGGCGCACCTTTCTCCGGTGAACGAGGCCGGGTCGTAGGTCGACGACGCCCCGAGCCCTTCGCCACGGAACGACGCGCCGTCCCAGTCGACGGCTGTGACGTTGTGGGTGGGCTCGGCCAGTTCCGCGCCCACCACCAGGAACTTCTCGTCGAGGTGGCTCGGGGTTACCAGCGCGAGGGGGTCGATGAGGTCGTTGCCAGCGCTGACGATGAGGTCCGGACCCATCTCCATGGCCTTGGCGATGCGGGAAACGGCGTCGTGTGCGTTGCCGACGACGATCGTCCGGAGGTCGACGTGCTCGTCGTCCGCCCACTCCTTGACGGCCGTCACGAGGGCCTTGGTCGGGGCGTCGTCGCCGGCAGTCAACAGCACCACCCGGTAGTCCTTCGGCGGGTGGACGCCGTCCCAGGAGCCCGGCTGTGGAGTGATGGTCGCCTCCGGAGCGGGCTTCGTGGAGGGGTCGACGAACCCGGGGCCGAGAGTGCCGATGGCGCTGGGCGCCGGACGCGGCTGGGACCAGTCGTCGCCGGAACTGCAGGCGGTGACCAGCGCGGCGGTCGCGGCCAACATGGCAACGGCCCGAAGCGGGGGGCGCAAGGTGATCGTCCTCCGGATGGTGGCGGGGGGGTGCGCGTACTTTCTCGTATTCCTATCGCAATTCCGGCCGACGGCAATCTGCGGGTGCCGGTTCGGGGATTTTGTTTTCCGGTGGTTCGTCGGCGCGCGGGTTGGTGTTCACCCACGGCATGCAGCGTGCACTGGCCAACCGAGGGAGTCGCATGTTGGGCCGCGTCCGCCGCACCGTTATCGTCACCGCTGTCGGGATCGCCGCAGCGGTGATCCCGTTTTTGGGCGCTCACGCGGCGTCCGCGCACGGTTTCTCGTCGACTGTGTACACAAAAATCACAGCGGGAGACGAGGGTCACATTCGCACGACGGTCGAACTTGAATACGACCTCCTCGTCGTGTCCGCCGCCGATTCCGGTGGCGACGATCCGCTCTTCCAGGCGGGAACCGCCGCATTCGAGGCGGGTGACTCCAGCGCCCAGGCCGCAGCCCTGAAGAGCCACGCGTCGACGGTCCTCGGGTATGTCTCCGACCGCTTCTCGGTCACGTCGGGGAGTACGGCGTGCCGGCCGACCCAGGTGGGCGACGCGACGATCGGTGAGCGCGACGGCGTGCCGTACGCCGGTCTGCTGCTGGACTGGACCTGCGCGCAGCGGGTCGACGAGCACGAGGTCCGCAGCGACCTCTTCCCGGATGGCGAGGGCTACGTCAAGGGCACCAAGACGATCGTCACCTATGAGATCGACGGCCGTACGGGTAGCGCGGCGCTCGACGCGGCCCACCCCTCCTTCTCGACCGGGCAGGCGTGGTACGACCGGTTCGGGGAGTTCTTCCTGCTGGGCGCCGAGCATCTGCTGTCCGGGATCGACCACATCCTGTTCCTGCTGGCGCTCATCGCCGGGTCGCGGCGGCTTCGCGAGATCGTGCTCGCCGCCACCAGCTTCACCCTGGCGCACTCGGTGACGTTCATGCTGGCCGCCCTCGGACTGGTCGAGGTGCCGGCGACGATCGTGGAGCCGGTGATCGCGTTGTCCATCGCCGTCGTCGCAGGTTGGCACCTGTGGGGGATCTGGCGGCGGGGCACCCACGCGGCCGACCTGGAGACGCCCGGGCACGGGCACTTCAGCTTGGATCGGGCCGGCTGGATCCGCCTCGGCGTGGTGTTCTGCTTCGGTCTCGTGCACGGGCTGGGCTTCGCCGGCGCGCTGGGCATCGACGAGGCGTGGTCGTGGACCCTGCTGTGGTCGTTGTTGGTGTTCAACGTCGGCATCGAAGTTGTGCAGTTGAGCATTATCGCGATCGTCTTCCCGCTGTTGCTCGTGCTGCGTCGCCGTGCGCCGAAAGCCGGTATCTGGGCGACCGGAGCTGTTTCGGGGGCGGTGTCCATCATGGGGCTCATCTGGTTTGTGCAGCGCATTTCCGGGTCCTGAGTAAGGCTAAGTAGTTCGTGAAGTGCAGTCTTTCGCAAGATCACGTTCATGATCGGTTCATCGGGCGGCGAAAGCGTGGATCCGCTTCCCCAGTGTCGGGTGAAGAAACATCCATTTCTCTATTTGAAAAGGGAACAATGTCGATGACATTGAGCACCTCGACACGGGCCTCCGGGCTCGTGCGGCGGCGCCTGGTCGCCGGAGTCGTCGCCGGCTTCCTGGGAATGGGAGCGGCCCTCGGCAGTGGCCTGACGGCCACCGCGAGTGCGGCCGAGTCCACCACGATCAGCAGCGTGATCCTCGGCGTCGGCGCCAACGAGACCCAGCGCATCGTGACCTGGTACTCCTCCGCCGACACCGCGCAGAAGATCCAGCTCGCCCCGACCGCCGAGATCGTCAACGGCGAGTTCCCGGCCGGTGCCGTGAGCTTCGACGCCGTCGGCGCGGCGAACACCTCCACCACCGGGTTCAACCGGCACGCCACGATCAGCAACCTGCGCGAGAAGACGGCGTACTCGTACCGGGTCGGCGCCGAGGGCAGCTGGTCCCCGACGTACGCCTTCAAGACGCAGGACTTCGAGGGCGACTACGACTTCCTGTTCTTCGGCGACCCCCAGATCGGCTCCTCCGGTGACCGGCTGAAGGACCAGGCCGGCTGGGAGGACACCCTGAAGGTCGCGACCGCGGCCAATCCGAACGCGGAGCTGCTGGTCTCCGGCGGCGACCACGTCGAGTCCGCCAACGACGAGGGTCAGTGGACCTCGTTCATGGCGCCCGACCAGCTGCGTCAGTACCCCGTCGTCGCCACCATCGGTAACCACGACGTCGGCGGCAAGTCCTACGAGCAGCACCACTTCACCCCGAACACCGACCGCACGGCCCCGTACTACGACAACGGGAACCCGGCGGGCACCAAGTCCGGTGGCGACTACTGGTTCGTCTACAAGGACGTGCTGTTCATCGACATCAACAGCAACAGCTACAAGCTGCCGACCGACGGCAGCAACGCCGGTGACGCCGCGCACGTCGCGTACATCACCGACGTGGTCAACAAGCACGGCTCCGAGGCCAAGTGGAAGGTGCTGGTCTACCACCACTCCATCTACTCGCCGGCCAGCCACGCGACCGACACCGACAACAAGCAGCGGCGGGAAGACTTCACCACGGCCTTCTCGAACCTCGGCATCGACATGGTGCTGCAGGGCCACGACCACAGCTACTCGCGCAGCTACTCCATCAAGAACGGCCAGAAGGAGAACCCGGCCGAGAAGCCGGGTGCCGCCGACGTGTTCCCCGGCCCGGGTGGCGTCATCTACGTGACCGCCAACTCGGCCTCCGGCTCGAAGTACTACGACATCAAGAAGCCGGACACCACCGGCACCGGCATCCGTGGCAACGGCCCGGACCCGCTGGACCCGAACAAGTACTGGTACAACTCCGTGCAGAACCAGGAGCACGTCCGCAGCTACGTCAAGGTGCAGGTGCGCGGCGACAAGCTGGTCCTGGCCAACATCCGCAGCGGCACCTGCGCGGCGCCGAACGCGTCGGTCGAGAACGGCCTCTCCTGCGTCAACACCCCCGAGGGTCAGCCGGTCGGTTCGATCGTCGACAACGTGACGGTGCACCCGTTCAACGGTGACGGCCAGTCCATCCAGGTGAACGTGCCGAACCCGGCTCCGGGCGAGTTCGGTTGGACGATCGACGGCTACAACGGCCTGGTGGACCTGGGTACCGCGCAGGAGCGCAACGGCACCTACTTCCAGGCGAACGGCAAGATCAACCCGATCCTCGTGTCGGACAGCCGCCGCTCGCTCGCCCCGTGGTCGATCTCGGCCAACGTCGGTGACTTCCAGGACGCCGAGAAGACCTTCTCGGGCTCCTACCTGGGCTGGACCCCGTACGTGCTGGACGCCGGAGCGGGTGCCGAGGCCGGCGCGCCGATCCTGTCGTCCTACGACGACCAGGGCAAGGGCCTCTCGGTCTCCAGCGCCCTCGGTGCGGCGGCCCAGGGTCACCCCCGGGGCGGCGCCAAGCTCGGCGCTGACCTGGACCTGAAGATCCCGGACAGCATCGCGAAGGGCAGCTACCGCACCACCCTCACGATCACTGCGCTGAGCAGCTGACCGGACCGCTCCATTCGGCGGGGTAGGCACCTTCGGGGGCCTACCCCGCCACCCATTTGCACTCCTCCCAAGATCACCTCAAGGAACCGACATGTACCCGTCCGTAACGCGCTGGAAGACACTCCTCCGTACGACCGCACTGTCAGTGCTCGCCGCCGTCGCGGCCGTCGGTGTCGGTGCCGTCCCCGCCTCGGCGGCGGAGGGCAACGTCGCCTGGACGGTCCGGACGGCCTCCAACAGCTACGGCGAGGCCCGGTCCAGCTACAGCTACAACGTCAATCCCGGTGGCGCCGTCGACGATGCCATGGTCGTGGCCAACCGGGGTCCCGCGCCGCTGACCCTTTCCGTGTACGCGGCCGACGGCTTCACCACCGACGCGGGCCAGCTTGACCTGCTCACCAAGGACAAGAAGTCCGTCGCCATCGGTGCCTGGGTGAAGGCGAACGCCGCCAGTGTCGTGATCCAGCCCGGAAAGACCGCACAGGTTCCCTTCAAGATCAGCATCCCGGAGAACGCCACCCCCGGTGACTACGTCGGCGGCATCCTCACCGCGCTGACCCAGGCCGACCAGGCCGAGGGCATCAACGTCGACCGTCGCCTCGGTATCCGGATCAAGTTGCGGGTCGGCGGCGAGCTGAAGCCGAACCTCGCGATCGAGGACCTCCACGTCACGTACGCCGGCTCGTCGAACCCGTTCGCCAAGGGCGACGCCACCATCACCTACAAGGTCCACAACATCGGCAACGCCGCCCTGTCCGGGCAGCAGGGGGTGACGGTCTCGGGTCCGTTCGGCCTGCTGCGGGTACGGGCCGCCGACATCGCCGCGCCGCCGGAGCTGCTGCCCGGTGAGAGCTGGAAGGTGACAGTGCCGGTGCACGGGGTCGCTCCCACCATCTCGCTGGCCGCGACCGCGACCCTCACCCCGCTGCTCACCGACGCCTCCGGCTCCACCACCTCGCTCAAGCCGGTCCAGGTCACCGCGCACGGCTGGGCCCTGCCGTGGATGCTGGTGCTGGTGCTCGTCGTACTGATCGCGGTGCTCGTCGGCGCGTACCGGTACCGGCGCCGCAACCGGACGCAGCGCAAGGTGCGCGAAGACGCCCGCGTACGCGACGCCGTCGAGCAGGCGCTGCGTGCTCAGGAGCCACGGACGTCCTGACCGCTGCCTCCGTCACCGCCGCCGACCGTGGTCGGCGGCGGTAGCCGTCCTCGCGGTCCGCCCGCCTTTCCCGCTCCGCCCCGGCTACGCCCGTCACTCCACGCCGACAGCAGCCGGTCGCCCTTGTGGGTGAACGACGCTCAGCCCTGGACCGCGCCTGTGCCCGAGCCGGCATGCTGCGACGGGAACGCCGGCACGGAGAGGGAATCCACATGGTTGACGGGGATGTGCCAGAGCGGATGCAGGCCGCGGCCTTCGACGAGTTCGGTGGGCCGGAGGTGATCACGCTGCGGAAGCTGCCGATCCCCGAGGTCGCCGACGACGAGGTGCTGATCAAGGTCTTGAGCGCCGGCGTGGGGGTGTGGGACGCGTACGAGCGGCAGGGCATCCTCGTGCCGGAGGGCTCCTCCCTCCCGATCGTGCCCGGCTCCGACGGCGCCGGGACCGTGATCGCGGCCGGCAGCAAGGTGTCCAACGTCGCGGTCGGAGAGCTGGTCTACGTCTCCGCCACGACCCGACCGAAGGGCGGCTGCTACGCCGAGTACGCGGCCGTCAAGGCGGAGTACGCGGCGAAGGTGCCCGACGGAGTGCCGGCCGAGCACGCCGGTGCGATGCCCACCGACGCGCTGACCGCGTTGGCCGGGCTCGACACGCTCAGCCTGTCGGCCGGCTCGTGGTTGCTGATCTTCGGGGCGAGCGGCGGACAGGGTCACCTGGCGGTGCAGTTGGCCAAGCGCCAGGGGCTGAACGTCATCGCCGTGGCCTCCGGGGTGGACGGCGTCGCGCTGGTGACCCGGCTCGGTGCCGACATCTCCCTCGACGGCCACGGCGACCTGGACGACGTGCTCGCCCGGATCCGGGACGCGGCACCGGCCGGAGTGGCCGCCATCCTCGCGATGGCCGGCGGTGCGACAGTGGACCGGCTCACCGAGACGCTCGTCGACGGCGGCGTGGTCGCGTACGCCCACGGGGTGCAGCCGGAGCCGAGCGAACGCCCCGGCGTCGTGGTCCGGGCGTACGACGGCGAGTCGAACCCCCGGCAGTTGCAACGCCTCAACGAACTCATCGAGGCGGGACCGTTCGTGGTGCACGTCGCGGAGACGTTCCCACTGGGCAAGGTGCGGGAGGCACACAAGCGTCTGCAGACCTCCTACGCGGGGAAGCTCCTGCTGACGGTGGCCTGAGACGTCAGTGCGTGCGCTGCTGCGGCACGCGTACCGATGCCATGCCGGCTGCGGTCGCGGCCTGAATGCCCAGGTCGGTGTCCTCGAAGACCAGGCACGACTCCGGGGGTACGCCGAGGTGCTCCGCCGCGAGCAGGAACGCCTCCGGGTCGGGCTTGGCCCGCGTGTAGTCGTCGGCGCAGACCAGCACGTCGAACCGGTCCAGCAGGCCGAGCGCATCGAGGGAGGCGGTGACCGAGGCGCGGGTGCTGCCGGAGACGACAGCGAACGGGACCCGCCGGTGCGCGTCGTGGATGTGCGCCAGCACGTCGGGCACGGCGGCGAGCTGCGGCAGCAACTCCTGGTAGATGCGCTCACGGTTCTCGACGACGGTCGCCACCGGCATCGCCAGACCCTGCTGCTCGTTCAGGGCGACGATGATGTCGGCGGTCGGCCGGCCACCCCAGGCGTAGAAGAGCTCCTCGGGGAACTCGCAGCCCCATTCCTCCAGGGCCCGCTGCCAGGCCACGTAGTGCAGCGGCATCGAGTCGACGATCGTGCCGTCGCAGTCGAACAGGTACGCGGCGAACTCACCGGGAGGCAGAGGCAGACTCACCCGGGGAAGGGTACAGCTCACTCGGTCGTGACAGCTCTGAGCCGGCCGAGCAGGTACGCCCGCTCCGGCTCGGTGCCGACCAGCGCCAATGCGCTGCGGTACGCCTCGGCCGCCTCGTCGTACCGGCCGAGGCGGCGCAGCAGGTCGGCCCGCGCCGCCGGATAGGGATGGTGACCGCGCAGGTGCGGATCGTCGGCCAACCCGTCGAGCAGGGCGAGCCCTGCCTCGGGCCCGTCCCGCATGGCCACCGCGGCGGCCCTGTTCAACGCGACGATCGGCGACGGCACCAGGTCGAGCAGCACGTCGTAGAGCGCCACCACCTGCGGCCAGTCGGTGCTCGCCACGTCCGCCGCCTCGTCGTGCAGGGCGGCGATGGCAGCCTGCACCCCGTACGGGCCGGGGGCGGGGCCGGTCAACGCGACAACGACCAGCCCGCGCCCCTCCTCGATCATCGGGCGGTCCCAGCGTCCACGATCCTGCTCGTCCAGGAGGATCATCGCGCCGTCCGGTCCGGTACGCGCGTCCCGTCGGGCATGGACCAGCAGCATCAGACCGAGCAGCCCGGCGACCTCCCGCTCGGCCGGTAGCAGCCGACGAAGGATCCGGCCCAGCCGGATGGCCTCCTCGGCAAGATCGATCCGTTGGAGATCCGGGCCGGAACTGGCGGCGTACCCCTCGGTGAACACCGAGTAGACGGCCTGGAGCACCGTGGGCAGTCGACCGGGCAACTCGTCCTCCCCGGGCACCCGGAACGGGATACGGGCGTCCCGGATCTTCCGCTTGGCCCGGACGAGCCGCTGAGCCATCGTCGCCGGCGGCACCAGGAAGGCCCGCGCCACCTCGACAGTGGTGAGACCGGCGAGGAACCGCAGGGTGAGCGCCCCGCGATCCGGCGCGGCCAGGGCCGGGTGCGCGCAGGTGAAGAAGAGCGCCAGTCGGTCGTCGGGGAGGTCCCGGTCCGCGTCGGCGGGTGGGGCGGGGTCGGCCCGCTCGGCCTCGGCCCGGAGTACGGCGAGCCGCGTCGCCAGCACCTTGTCGCGTCGCAGCCGGTCCACCGCCCGACGCCGAGCCGTGGTGAGCAGCCACGCGCCCGGTCGACTCGGCACACCGTCGGTCGGCCAGTGCACGAGCGCCGCCTCGATGGCCTCGGACGCGACCTCCTCGGCCAGGTCGAGATCTCCGAAGCGGTGCACGAGCGAGGCGAGCAGTCGACCGCGTTCCTCCCGGAACACCGCCTCCACCGACGAACTGACGGCCGACTCCCCGTCCGGCACGATCAGGCCTGCATGTCGAACTCGAAGATCGGACGAACCTGCACCGACCCGGTACCGATGGCACCAGGGCTGCGGGCCGCCCAGTCCAGCGCGGCGTCGAGGTCCGGCACGTCGATCACGTCGTACCCGCCGAGCAGCTCCCGGGTCTCGGCGAACGGCCCGTCGGTGATCGTGCGCTCACCGCCGGGGCCGACCTGCACCGTCGTGCAGGTGGTCAGGTCCTGTAGCGGATACCCGGAGACCCAGACCCCGGCGTCCTTCATCTCCCGGTCGTAGCGGATCCAGTCCTCGACGGTGCACCCGTTGTCGACGGCCTCCCCGTCGGCCACGGGACTCATGAACAGCAGCATGTACTTCACGTTCCGGCTCCTCTCGGTGCGGCGTGTCGCCGTACAGCATGACGACGATCGGAGACCGGGGATGTCGACACGGCACGTCACGATTTTCTTGGCCGCACTGGCCGCGCGGGTTTGGGCCGCTCGTCGCGCCGGTCCACCCGTCGCTCGAACCAGGTCACCCCGACCAGGAGGACGGTCAGCAGGGCGAGCGCCGCCAGCGGAGGCAGGGAGCGGCCGACCGGCAGCAGGACCAGCGGCAGCACCGCGACGACGACCTGCGTCGGGTAGATCGTCCAGAGGGTCAGTCGGCGGAAGACCAACCTGCTGAGCAGGTAGACGGCCGCGCCACCGAAGAGCGCGGTGGCCGCCTCCCAACCCAGTGGATCGGCACGCGCCGACTCCTCGGTGAGCCGGCCGATCACCTCCTCGATGCCGAGCGCGACGTAGATCGCCCCGATGATCAACGGCGAGTGCCCGAGGCCGTACGCGTCACCGGCGACGTCGCCGCGTCGGTCATCCGGCACGTTGCTGACGGCCTCCCGCGCGGCGGGCGCCAGCCGGTCGAAGTAGAGCCACCACAGACACACAGTGCTGGCGAGACCGAGCAGCGCGGCCACCACCGCCGCACTGACCGGCGCCATCGTCCGTGGGCTCGCACCGGCGGAGATCAACGACTCGCCCAGCGCGATGATGAGCACCAGACCGAACCGCTCGGTGAAGTGGCCCACGCTGCGCAGTTGCCACGGCCGGAAGGCCGATGCGATCCGTGCGCCACCGATGTCCACCAGCAGCGCGACCGTCCAGAGCGCGGTCTGGCCCGCACCGCCGAGCAGCGCTCCACCGATCAGCGGGAACCACGCCAGCACCACCGGCACGACGAAGAAGCGCAGCGTCGAACGAAGTGGCTGGTCCGTCCTGCTCACCCAGAACAGGACCACGAGCTGCACCGCGCGTCCGACGACGTAGGCCAGGGCGAGCGCGAGCGGCGCGTCAACGAGCCCCGGGCCCTGGGTCCACGCGTCTGGCAGCACCAGAGCGACCACGAAGATCGCCGCCATCGCGACCAGGGTGGCCGCGCGGACCAGGCCGACGTCCGCGCGCACCAGGTTCCCCACCCAGGTGTACGGCCCCCAGGAGTAGAGCAGGAGCAGGAGCAGGAGCAGCCCCTGAGCCAGAGTGAGCGCGGTCGGCGATCCGGCCATGAACGTGATGACCCGGGTGAGGGCGAAGACGAAGACCAGATCGAAGAAGATCTCGAACATCGTGGTCCGGTGCGCCTCCGCCACCGGTACCGGTCGAACGCCCGAAATCCCCCTCATCCCCGCATTCTGCGTCAGGGTGGAGCGGGAACCGGCCGACCGTTCACCCGGTCCCCCCGCCGAGCACCGGACGCCCCGGCCTCAGGCCGAGGTCTGCGTCCGCCGCCGGCTCCGCTCCGCCCGCCGCCGCACCTGCTGGTACGCGCCGGTCAACCCCATCGCCCGGCGTACCTCGATCAGGGTCTGCCGGACTTCCTGACGGGTCCGTTCGGTGCCCTCGACGATCAGCCGGTCGACCAACCCCCGGTCGGCCTCGATCTCGGCCCGGCGCTGCCGAATCGGCGCCAGGAACGCTTCCAACGCGACGACCAGGCGTTCCTTGACCTCCACGTCACCGACCTGCCCGGCCCGGTAACGCCGGGCCAGGTCGGCCACCTCGTCGCGGTCCGGATTGAAGACCTCGTGGTACGCGAACACCGGGTTGCCCTCCACCGTGCCCGGCACGTCGGCCCGTACCCGATTCGGGTCGGTGTACATGCCGAGCACCTTCCGCCGCACGGTGGCGGCGTCGTCGGACAGTGCGATCGTGTTGCCCCGGCTCTTGCTCATCTTGGCCGCGCCGTCGGTGCCCACCAGGCTCGGCGTGTCCGCCGGGATCAGCTCAGGCACCGGGAAGACCGGGCCGTACAGATGATTGAATCGGCGCGCGATCTCCCGGGTCACCTCGACGTGCGCGGCGTTGTCCCGGCCGACCGGGACCGCCTCGCCCTTGACGCAGAGGATGTCCGCGGCCTGGAGCACGGGGTAACCCAGCAATCCGTACGGCATCTCCTCCTTGCCGGCGTCTCGGGCCATGTCCTTGAGTGACGGGACCCGTTCCAGCCGGGGGACGGTCACCAGGTTCTGGAGGAGTGTGTTGAGGTCACCGACCTCCGGGATCGCCGACTGGAGATAGAAGATGGCCCGCTCCGGGTCGACGCCGGCGGCCAGGATGTCGGTCACCATCTCCCGGGCGTTGCCGGAAACCTGGTCGATGTCCTCGCGGCGATTGCGAGTGGTGAGCATGTGCAGGTCGGCGATGATGAAGAAGCTCTCGTAGCGCCGGTGCAGCCGCACCCGGTTGGCGATGCTGCCGACGTAGTGGCCGAGGTGAAGGCGGCCGGTGGGCCGGTCGCCGGTGAGCATTCGTGCGACGGACATGGTGGTGTGCCTCTCGTATCCGAGGGTGGGGTGACGCGGGCGCGCGCCGAGCGGGTCCCTTCCGAAACCCCTCGGTCAGCGGGATCGGCTCAGCGAGCCGTCCGCCATCGCGCGCCGGCGCGGTACCGCAGACCACCGGCACGGAGGACGTTCAGAAGTTGCTCCCGGCCATCGCCGGGGCTGGTTGCGATCCCGGGCAGCGCGCCGAGCGGGAGGCCGTCGACCGTGTCGACCGCCTCCGACGCGCAGTTGCCCAGTCGGACCACGAGCTCAGATTACCCGCGGTATGGCTCCGGGCGGGGGAAGGTAACTGTCGGCGTAGTAGCTGCCGACACGTTCCCGGTACTCCGGGTCGGCCGGATCCGCCTCGAACGGCGGTGCGTCCTTGATCGCCTGCCGAGCGCGGTCGACGTGCACGACGCGTTCCTGGTGGTCCACCCGAACCACAGTGCCAGCCGGCAGCAGCACCTTCTGGCCGAAGATCCACGGGCCGGTGTCCACCACCAGGTATCCCGCATCCGCCTCGTTGCTCGCCTCGTCGATGGTGCCGATCCGCCCGTCGGTCGCCTCCACGTGGTAGCCCACCAGGTCCACTGGTGTGCCAGGGCCGGGCGCGTCCGGGCCGTCGTGCCCACCGTCCGGGCCTTCCGGCGGCGTGACCGCGGGGGTGGTCTGCGTGTATCCGCCAGCGAGGGCGGACGGGTCACGCCATGCCCAGGGATTGAAGATCGAGGGTTGCACGGGGCACCTCCGGGGGGACGGTCGGCAACTGTCCTCTTTCGCAGTGCCCACCTCGCTGCCGTCGGAAACGGAATGAGTCCCGGGCGTCGGTGGCGCCTGCTGTGCCCGTGCGGGTCTCGCGGGGATGCCCGGCTGGCTTGACGGCGGCTCTGGTGGGCAGCCGCGCTGGCATACTCGGCTGCCATGGTGTTGTCGCGACGGTGGGCTGTCTTCCTGGTCGGGGTCGGGATCTGGACCTGGGTGATCTGGCCGAGGTTCGCGGTTGCCATCTGGCAGGACCCGCGGTCCTGGGCGTCCGGCACGGTCGCCGACGGCGCGCCCACCAGCTTTCTGTGGGTGCACGCGCTGTTGATCGGGGCGTCACTGGCCATCGGAACGACTGTGGGTGTCCTCGGCATCCGGGCGTGGCTGGTCGCCCGGCGGCGGCAGGCGTCCTGACCTGCCCATTCGGTGCTCTGGCGGCCTTTCCGTTGGCGTGAGTGGGCGGCCGCGAACCCGAATGTGACGCGCGCCGCTACCCGCGGATTTGACGATCAAACCCGCGGACGCGTAACTTTCTCTCTGCCAGCGCGGAACGGGGCAAACGGGACGAAAGTCCTGAGGCCGCAAACCAAGCTGGTGACCGGGTCAAGCAGGGGTTCGCTCCTGTGAGACACGGCCGGGCGGGGCTCGCCGGATTGGCCGCGAGGCGGATTTGGTGCGGCGAAGCCGACCGGGTAAGGTTCACGACCGGCAGGGCACCGGGCGAGCTTGCGGGAAACCGCAGCGGCCGGCCTGCCAAATCCGACGACCTGACGCAGCGGTTCGCTGCTGCGTGAGTGCGCCGGGGCCAACCCGCACGAAGCATGACAGACCGGGACACACGGTTTGACACGGCCGAGACGGTGAGGTAACGTAGTAAAAGTGCCCGGCGCGAGAGCGGCGGGGACACGGAACGAAAAGCCCCGGTTGGGGTTCCACTGAGGTGGGGCTTCTGGTCGGTGTGTGGTTGTTCTTTGAGAACTCAACAGGGTGCTTGTAAAGCCAGTGCCAATTATGATTTATACCCCGGACTGGTCAGTTTTTGCTGGCTGGTTGGGATTCCTTTGGCAACATTTGTTTGTTGTCAGGATGCTGTTCAACATAGTTTTTTGTTGGAGAGTTTGATCCTGGCTCAGGACGAACGCTGGCGGCGTGCTTAACACATGCAAGTCGAGCGGAAAGGCCCTTCGGGGTACTCGAGCGGCGAACGGGTGAGTAACACGTGAGCAACCTGCCCCAAGCTTTGGGATAACCCTCGGAAACGGGGGCTAATACCGAATATTACTGCTGGCCGCATGGCTGGTGGTGGAAAGTTTTTCGGCTTGGGATGGGCTCGCGGCCTATCAGCTTGTTGGTGGGGTGATGGCCTACCAAGGCGACGACGGGTAGCCGGCCTGAGAGGGCGACCGGCCACACTGGGACTGAGACACGGCCCAGACTCCTACGGGAGGCAGCAGTGGGGAATATTGCACAATGGGCGGAAGCCTGATGCAGCGACGCCGCGTGAGGGATGACGGCCTTCGGGTTGTAAACCTCTTTCAGCAGGGACGAAGCGAGAGTGACGGTACCTGCAGAAGAAGCACCGGCCAACTACGTGCCAGCAGCCGCGGTAAGACGTAGGGTGCGAGCGTTGTCCGGATTTATTGGGCGTAAAGAGCTCGTAGGCGGCTTGTCGCGTCGACCGTGAAAACTTGGGGCTCAACCCCAAGCCTGCGGTCGATACGGGCAGGCTAGAGTTCGGTAGGGGAGACTGGAATTCCTGGTGTAGCGGTGAAATGCGCAGATATCAGGAGGAACACCGGTGGCGAAGGCGGGTCTCTGGGCCGATACTGACGCTGAGGAGCGAAAGCGTGGGGAGCGAACAGGATTAGATACCCTGGTAGTCCACGCTGTAAACGTTGGGCGCTAGGTGTGGGGGGCCTCTCCGGTTCCCTGTGCCGCAGCTAACGCATTAAGCGCCCCGCCTGGGGAGTACGGCCGCAAGGCTAAAACTCAAAGGAATTGACGGGGGCCCGCACAAGCGGCGGAGCATGCGGATTAATTCGATGCAACGCGAAGAACCTTACCTGGGTTTGACATGGCCGCAAAACCTCCAGAGATGGGGGGTCCTTCGGGGGCGGTCACAGGTGGTGCATGGCTGTCGTCAGCTCGTGTCGTGAGATGTTGGGTTAAGTCCCGCAACGAGCGCAACCCTCGTTCGATGTTGCCAGCGCGTTATGGCGGGGACTCATCGAAGACTGCCGGGGTCAACTCGGAGGAAGGTGGGGATGACGTCAAGTCATCATGCCCCTTATGTCCAGGGCTTCACGCATGCTACAATGGCCGGTACAATGGGCTGCGATACCGTGAGGTGGAGCGAATCCCAAAAAGCCGGTCTCAGTTCGGATCGGGGTCTGCAACTCGACCCCGTGAAGTCGGAGTCGCTAGTAATCGCAGATCAGCAACGCTGCGGTGAATACGTTCCCGGGCCTTGTACACACCGCCCGTCACGTCACGAAAGTCGGCAACACCCGAAGCCGGTGGCCCAACCCTTGTGGAGGGAGCCGTCGAAGGTGGGGCTGGCGATTGGGACGAAGTCGTAACAAGGTAGCCGTACCGGAAGGTGCGGCTGGATCACCTCCTTTCTAAGGAGCACCTTCCGACGAAAGTCGGTAAGGAGCCCGCATCACCCGAATGTGGTGGTGGGGTGCTCGAATGGCGGAGACACTGGCAAGTTTTGCCCTGGCAACGGCCGGCGGCGCCTAGTACAGCCACCCCTGGGTGGTGGGAACGGTGGCTTCTGGTGCGGCTGGGGGAGAATGTGAGCACCCTGTTGGGTCCTGAAAGAACAACCATCGTGTTGTTTCTTTCGGAACCGTAGCGAGCCTGTGGGTTCGCGAGGTTGCCAGGCATGGCCTGGCCTCACATACCGCTGGTCTGAGGACTGGGTTTGGTGTGGGGCGGATCGGGTTGTGGGTTGGTCGTTTGTTGAGAATTGCACAGTGGACGCGAGCATCTTTGTGGTCAAGTTGTCAAGGGCGAACGGTGAATGCCTTGGCACCAGGAGCCGATGAAGGACGTGGGAGGCCGCGATAGGCCTGGGGGAGCTGTCAACCAAGCTGTGATCCCAGGGTGTCCGAATGGGGAAACCTGGCACCAGTCATGTGGTGTCACCCACACCTGAACACATAGGGTGTGTGGAGGGAACGCGGGGAAGTGAAACATCTCAGTACCCGTAGGAAGAGAAAACAATTTAGTGATTCCGTGAGTAGTGGCGAGCGAAAGCGGATCGAGGCTAAACCGGCTGCGTGTGATACCTGTCAGGGGTTGCGTGGTCGGGGTTGTGGGACCCCGCTGAGTGTACTGACATGCGCTCGAGGAGTTACAAAGTTAGTGGCTAGTCGAACAGTCTGGAATGGCTGACCGTAGACGGTGAAAGTCCGGTAGGTGAAAGTTGCTGACCTTCTGTGGGTGTTCCCGAGTAGCGGCGGACCCCTGAAATCTGCCGTGAATCTGCCAGGACCACCTGGTAAGCCTAAATACTTCCTGGTGACCGATAGCGGACAAGTACCGTGAGGGAATGGTGAAAAGTACCCCGGGAGGGGAGTGAAATAGTACCTGAAACCGTTCGCCTACAATCCGTCGGAGCCTTGCGGGGTGACGGCGTGCCTTTTGAAGAATGAGCCTGCGAGTTAGTGGCATGTGGCGAGGTTAACCCGTGTGGGGGAGCCGTAGCGAAAGCGAGTCTGAATAGGGCGATTCAGTCGCGTGTCCTAGACCCGAAGCGGAGTGATCTAGCCATGGGCAGGCTGAAGCGCGGGTAAGACCGCGTGGAGGGCCGAACCCACCAATGTTGAAAAATTGGGGGATGACCTGTGGTTAGGGGTGAAAGGCCAATCAAACTCCGTGATAGCTGGTTCTCCCCGAAATGCATTTAGGTGCAGCGTCGCGTGTTTCTTGCCGGAGGTAGAGCACTGGATGGTCTAGGGGGCCCACAAGCTTACCGAAATCAGCCAAACTCCGAATGCCGGTAAGTGAGAGCGCGGCAGTGAGACTGCGGGGGATAAGCTTCGTAGTCGAGAGGGAAACAGCCCAGATCACCAGCTAAGGCCCCTAAGCGTGTGCTAAGTGGAAAAGGATGTGGGGTCGCATAGACAACCAGGAGGTTGGCTTAGAAGCAGCCACCCTTTAAAGAGTGCGTAATAGCTCACTGGTCAAGTGGTTCCGCGCCGACAATGTAGCGGGGCTCAAGCACACCGCCGAAGCTGTGGCATTCACATTTTATCCTCGCTTGGACGTGATTCCTTGTGCAGGTGTGTGGATGGGTAGGGGAGCGTCGTGCCGCGAGTGAAGCAGCGGGGTGACCCAGTTGTGGACGCGGCACGAGTGAGAATGCAGGCATGAGTAGCGAAAGAAGGGTGAGAAACCCTTCCGCCGGATGACCAAGGGTTCCAGGGCCAGGCTAATCCGCCCTGGGTGAGTCGGGACCTAAGGCGAGGCCGAGAGGCGTAGTCGATGGACAACGGGTTGATATTCCCGTACCCGCGAAAGAGCGTCCCTGATGAACCTCGTTGTGCTAACCACCCAAACTGACGGAGACCTTCGGGTTGATGTTGGGGAGCGTGGGAACCTGACGGGTAGTAGTCAAGCGATGGGGTGACGCAGGAAGGTAGCTGAGCCCGGCCGGTGGTTGTGCCGGGGTAAGCGTGTAGGCCGTGGTGTAGGCAAATCCGCACCACATGAAGGCTGAGACGTGATGCCGAGCCGATTCAGGTGAAGTCAGTGATCCTATGCTGCCGAGAAAAGCCTCTAGCGAGTTCTTAGCGGCCCGTACCCCAAACCGACACAGGTGGTCAGGTAGAGAATACCGAGGCGATCGGGCGAACTGTGGTTAAGGAACTCGGCAAATTGCCCCCGTAACTTAGGGAGAAGGGGGGCCGGAGACGTGAAGCCCCGCGCGGGTGGAGCGTTGTATGGCCGCAGAGAGCAGGGGGAAGCGACTGTTTACTAAAAACACAGGTCCATGCGAAGAAGTAATTCGATGTATATGGACTGACGCCTGCCCGGTGCTGGAACGTTAAGGGGACCTGTTAGCTCTTCGGGGCGAAGCGGAGAACTTAAGCGCCAGTAAACGGCGGTGGTAACTATAACCATCCTAAGGTAGCGAAATTCCTTGTCGGGTAAGTTCCGACCTGCACGAATGGCGTAACGACTTCCCCACTGTCTCAACCACAGGCCCGGCGAAATTGCAGTACGAGTAAAGATGCTCGTTACGCGCGGCAGGACGGAAAGACCCCGGGACCTTTACTATAGCTTGACATTGGTACTCGAATTAGCTTGTGTAGGATAGGTGGGAGCCGGTGAAGTCCATACGCCAGTATGGGTGGAGGCAATCTTGAAATACCACTCTGGTTGATTTGGGTATCTAACTTCGGACCGTTATCCGGTTCAGGGACAGTGTCTGGTGGGTAGTTTAACTGGGGCGGTTGCCTCCTAAAAGGTAACGGAGGCGCCCAAAGGTTCCCTCAGCCTGGTTGGCAATCAGGTGTTGAGTGCAAGTACACAAGGGAGCTTGACTGTGAGACTGACAGGTCGAGCAGGGACGAAAGTCGGGACTAGTGATCCGGCACTTGCGAGTGGAAGCGGTGTCGCTCAACGGATAAAAGGTACCCCGGGGATAACAGGCTGATCTTCCCCAAGAGTCCATATCGACGGGATGGTTTGGCACCTCGATGTCGGCTCGTCGCATCCTGGGGCTGTAGCAGGTCCCAAGGGTTGGGCTGTTCGCCCATTAAAGCGGTACGCGAGCTGGGTTTAGAACGTCGTGAGACAGTTCGGTCCCTATCCGCCGTGCGCGTAGGATACTTGAGAAGGGCTGTCCCTAGTACGAGAGGACCGGGACGGACGAACCTCTGGTGTGCCAGTTGTCCTGCCAAGGGCACGGCTGGTTAGCTACGTTCGGAAGGGATAACCGCTGAAAGCATCTAAGCGGGAAGCCTGCTTCAAGATGAGGTATCCCACCCACTTTGTGGGGTAAGGCCCCCAGCTAGACGACTGGGTTGATAGGCCGGAAATGTAAGCCCGGTAACGGGTTCAGTTGACCGGTACTAATAGGCCGAGGACTTGACTACTAAGCTGCTACGCGTCCACTGTGCAACTCTGAACAAGCGAACACCCGTGAACTTTTGCCCGGGGTTGTTTGATATGTTCATAGAGTTACGGCGGTCATGGCGGAGGGGAAACGCCCGGTTACATTCCGAACCCGGAAGCTAAGCCCTCCAGCGCCGATGGTACTGCACTCGTGAGGGTGTGGGAGAGTAGGACGCCGCCGGACAATCTTTCAGAAAGGGCCACCCCCGATGGGGGTGGCCCTTTCTGCGTTCCCGCACCCTGATCAGGCGGTCAATACCCTGCCGTTGCTGCATGGCGGGCGCACCCTCAGCGTGATCCACTCCAGGTCGCCGACGTGGCGGTATCTCCCGCGGCGGATACCGCCATATCGGCGAAACGAAGCCGATCAACGCGCGCAACGGTGCGAGTAGCTCCCGGTGGCACGCCTTTGGCGATCTAGGGAGTCGGCTTCGTTGAGGTCGGTGTTTCCCGCCCGCTGGATGCCCCGACATCAGTGAACCGAGTCGACCGGGCGTTCGGGGCACCGCCAGGGGGTGGTCAGCTGAGGTCGGTGAAGTCGCCGGCGGTACGCCAACCCGCGCAGCCGGCGCACGTTCGTTCTACCCACAGATTGTGGGCGCGGAGGTGCGATGGCACCTCCGCGCTGAGGCAGTGAGGAACAGACCGGACCAAGGCCGTAAGGCCCTTGGGGCTTAGGAGGGCTTCGGGCCGCAGACGTAGCGGGGCTCCGCGTCGTAGCGCCAGGTGAACTTCTCCCGCTTGACCACTGCCCCACCCTTCTTGATGACCCGGAAGGCGTCCTGGGTGAAACCGTTGATCCCGTTGGTCGCGATGCACGACGGACCGGGCTCCAGGTGGATCAGCTTCGGTGTGGTGATGTTGCGGCGGGGACCGTACTCCGTCTTCACGCTGTCGTAGATCTTCGTGCTCCAGATCGACACGGTGATCGTGCTGGACGTGTACGACGTGTCGATGAGGAGGCCGTACTCGGTGTTGTTGCGGAACTTGAAGTCCAGGTCCGGCCAGAAAATCGTCGACTCGATGACCGCCGGGTACCTGTCGAACCAGTACGAGTGCGGCTTGTGCTCGACGTCCTCCAACCCGGCGTAGTAGGTCGCGTTGAAGAGCGTGGTGGTGAACTGCGAGGTGCCACCGCCGACACCCGGCACCAGTTTGCCGTTGAGGATGACCGGCGCGTCTCGGTAGCCCTGTGCGTAGCCGCGTTCGCCGGTGTGGCCGTTCAGGGAGAACGTCTTCCCGGGTAGGACGACGGTGCCGTCGACGTCCTTGGCGATGGTGGCGATGTTCTGGCTGCGCGAGGAGGCCAAGCCGCCGGTGAACCGGGTGGTGAAGGTGGACACCTGTTCCTTGATGCCCAGGCCGGACAGCTTCTCCGCCGTCAGTTCGGGTTGGGTCGGCTTCAGCTCGCCGGTCACCTCGCGACCGTCCGCCTTCGGTAGCACGGCCAGCAGGTCCTGCCCCAGGGTTGCCGTGTCCAGTTGCTGGCCGGGGCGCCCGTCGGTGACGGTGGGGCGGCCACCGGAGATGCTCATGGTGGCGTCCTTGGCCGGTACCTCAATGGTGTTCAGGTCGTCGCCGAGCGCTGCCCGCAGTCGCTTGACGTCCACCGACGGGGTGAGCTTGCCGGTCTTGTCGGCGGTGAACCGCAGGCTCTTCGCGATGACGGTGGGTGGGACCTTCACCGACCCCTTGGTGGTGCGGAGCGTGACGGGGGCGGCGACCGCTGGCTTCGCCAGCTCGTTGACCAGCCGGTCCAGCTCTTCCGGTGTGGTCGTCGGGTGGGTCTCCACCAGCGGCACCGTGATCGGTGTGCCGGCCAGCCAGCCGGCGCGGACCACCTCGGCGGAGCGTTCCGGAGCCAGGGCCAGCCCGGGCTTGGGCTGCACCACCTTCGGCTTGGTGCCCTGATAGGTGATCGCCGGCATGGTCATGCCCTGGGCCTGGTCGCCGAGGACCTTACGGAGGGCTTCGTCCAACCGGGCAACGTCGACGGTGACCACCGGGTCGACAGTGCGGGAACCGACCAGCCGGCTGACCGGGTGCGCGTCGGCCGCAGCCGCAGCCGCGACGGTCGCCGGCACGTCGACCTCAAGCCCGACGTCGGCCGGGTTGATCTCGGCCGTACGCCCGTCGACGCTGACGGTCAGCGGCTTGGCGTGGTCCGCCGCCCGCCGGGCCAGCTCCGCCCGCAACTCCCGGTCGGCGTCCGCGCGGCTCCGGCCGCCCAGTTCGGCGCCGAGCACGCTGGTACCGCGCGGAACATCTCCGGCGTACGCCCAGGCACCCGCACCTGCCACCGCGGCGAACACACCCCCGGTGACGCCGGCGGCGAGCAACATCCGCATGCGGCGGGGGCGGCGCGGGCCGGCCTCCGGCTCGGAGGGGCCGGGCGCCGTCGAGGTGGCCGGCCCGTCGTCGGGCCAGGTGACCGCGGTGACCTGCACGGTGGGCCGGTCGTCGGCGGGTGGAGTCTTGTCGCCGTACAGCGTCACTGGAACCTCGATCGCCAGGGTGCCGCGGGAGTTTCCCACTCCCGGAGGCACCTACGGTAACGAATGCCCGGCGGTCCTTGGCGGCTACGCCCACCGGACCCAGGTGCGGCGTGTCGTCCGGCGTGTCGCACGAGCCCGGGGGCGCTGCCGGCGGGGGACCGCCGACGTGGCACGGTGGCCTCGTGGACACAGCGGAGCGGGTGTTGGCGTACGGCGGCGGTTGGCTGGACCGGGCGGGCCCGCTGCGCACCGATCCGGCCCGGGTGGAGGCCCTGCTCGCCGAGCCGACCACGGTCGTGCTGCCGATGTGGCGGGACCGCTGTCTCGTCGACGGGGACGGCCCGGTGCGGCTCACCGCGGACCGTGCGTCGCTCGTCCGGTCCGCCGCCGGTGAGACCGTCTTCCTCGGGCTGGACGGGGACGTGGCGGTGTTCGCCGCTGACCTGTCCGCGCTCCCCGAGCGGTCCGCCGCCGAGATGGCTGGTGCGACGCGTGCCGTCGACGTACGGGCGCTGGTCGGGCGGCTCGATGCGGGCGACGCGGCCGTCCAGGCGTACGCCAGGGGGTTGTTGCACTGGCACCGGCAGCAGCGGTTCTGCGGGAGGTGCGGTGCGCCGGCCGTCGCCGGCGGTGGCGGGCACCTGCGGACCTGTACCGGCGGGGAGTGCGAACGGCTGCTGTTTCCCCGGATCGAACCGGCGATCATCGTGCTGGTCGAGGCACCGGCATCGCCGGGGCGGTGTTTGTTGGCCCGGCACGCGGGCGCGCCAGAGGACGCGTTCTCGACGTTGGCCGGCTTCGTCGAGGTCGGCGAGAGCCTGGAGGACGCGGTCCGTCGGGAGATGGCCGAGGAGGCGGGCGTGACCGTCACCGACGTGACCTACCAGGGGTCGCAGGCGTGGCCGTTCCCCGCCGGCCTGATGGTGGGGTTCCGGGCGACCGCCACGTCCGACGAGGTACGCGTCGACGGCGAGGAGCTGTTGGAGGCGCGTTGGTTCACCCGGGATGAGCTGCGGGAGCGAGTGGAGTCCGGCCGTTCGCTGGGTCGGGTGGACGCGATCGACCACCGTCTCCTGGAGGACTGGTTGGCAGGGGTGTCCTGACCGATCGGCCTGGTTCTACTCGGCAGTAAGTACACCTTTTCAGGTGTGTCGCTGACCCGTACCCTTTGCGCTCATGCCGTCTTCGACCGGTCTGGTGACCGCAGTGAGTTCGCGTGTGGCGTCGCTCCTACCCGACCGGGTCGTCGCGGGAGCGATCCGAGCTGTCTATCCCCGGGTGGAGCCGGAACTCGCGTGCCTCGCGGAGTTCATGCCCGCCGGTGGCACTGCCCTCGACGTGGGCGCCTGGTACGGGCCGTGGACCCAGCGGATGCGCAAGCGGGCCGACCAGGTCGTCGCCATCGAGCCGAACGAGGAACTCGCGCGCAGCATTTCGAGCGCGTTCCCCGATGTGCGGGTGGTGCGTGCGGTGGCGTCGGACCACGAGGGCAGCGCGGAGCTGTTCCTGCCGAAGGCCGGCCCGGCTGTCGGCACGTCGTCCCTCGAACTGGCTGACGGCAGTTCGACGTCGGTCACCGTCCCCCGGGTCACGATCGACGGTCTCGGCCTCCACGACGTGCGGTTCCTGAAGATCGATGTGGAGGGTCACGAGCTGTCGGCGTTGCGCGGAGCGGCCGGGACCATCGACCGGGACGGACCGGTGCTCTTGATCGAGGTCGAGGAGAGGATCCAGCCCATCGCACCGATCTTCGAGCTGCTGGGCGAGTGGGGTTACCGCGGCTACGTGCTGCCGGAGCGCGAATGGGTGCCGCTCGCCGACTTCGATATCCGGGCCAACCAGCGGGGCGCGATAGCGCGGGTCACCCAGAGCCTGGTCCGACGTGTCGTGCTTCCTCGGCCGCGCTACGTCAACTCGGTGTTGTTCAAGCGTGAAGGCAGCTGACCGGGCGGTCAGCCGACGATCTGGTGTTCGACGGAGGTCGTCGACGAGGGCCGGTGCGGCGTGCCCCGCCGGGACGGCGTGCCGACCATCACCAGCGCGGTCACCGCTGCGACGGCGAGAGCGCACCACATGATCCCCTGGAACGTCCGCGGTGCGACGAGCATCGTCAGGACGGCCAGCACACCGGCGGCCACCCAGAGTGGCGCGGAGGGCCACCGAGCGCCAGCCGCGATCTTCGCGTTGACCACAGCGAAGACCAGCGCGTAGAGCGCTCCGGTGGCGGCGAAGAACGGGGCGTACTCGCCCAGTTGCGCGTAGTCCTCGCCGCCGGCCAGGCGGAACGCGAAACCGCCGGCCAGGGCCGAGGCGACGACGAGGACGGCACCGCAGGCGCCGATGATCGCGAGCATTGTGGTACGCAGGCGGCGATCACCGACGGCGAGGCGGGGCAGCGCCAACACCGTGATCACCTGAGGTGCCCAGAGCGCGCCCTTGGTGAGCACAGTGCCGACGGAGTACGCCCCGGAGTCCGCAGGCGACAGGAGTTGGCGGGCGAAGATCAGGTCGGCGTACGACACCACGAGCATCGCCAGCGCGGCGGTCCCGGCGCTCAGGACCTGCCGGACCCGCAGGGCGGTCCCGACACTCACCGCGTCGCCTGAGGCGGCAGAGGCCGGGCGGGCGATCCAGGCCAGGACCGGCAGGACGAGGTACGCGGTCACCAGGCCGGCGAGGAGGGTGTCCACGACGCCGGCGCCGAGGGCGAGCGTGACGATCATGCCGGCGTACCGGCCGACGGCGAACGCGACCATCGCCCACGCGAGGCGGAGGAACCGCTGCTCGCCCTGTAGCTCACCGAGCCACCGGCCGGCCAGGACGACCGCGAAGGTCGTGGCGGCCACCAGTGCCACGACCGTCACCGACAGCCGGAGGGCGGTCACCATCAGCGGCGTGGCCACGACGACGGCGCCGGCGGCGACCGCGGCCGTGACGACTGTGACGCGCATGGTTGGCGCGCCGGGCTGGCGGGCACGGTGGACGGCGACCGCCATCTGCAGCCCCACGCCCGCCACACCGGCGATCGCGACGAGAGCCAGCACCGTGGCCAGCACGCTCAGTTCCTCGGCTGCAAGGTGCCGGGCACCGACCATGGGAAGCAGGTAGGCCAGGCCGTTCGTCACCATCGCGGCGACCGCCACCGCCGCGCCGGCCGCTCCCAGCCGGCCCGGCCCGGAACCGGTCGTCGTCTCTGTCATCGCGCCTCATGTCGGTTCGCCGGGGGATGGCTGTGCCCTGAGCCTCGCGACCTCGACGCGTCAGCTCATCGACGTCGTCAGGCAAGGTACCCCCGTGCTCGCCCTGTGCCTAGGCCCCGTCTCCGCAAGGACTGCTCGGCCGACAGCGGAGCCCGCCCTCCCGACACAGGCCCTAGAGTGCTGTCCGGAGCCCCGGGGTGCGACGTCGGGAGCGCTTCCCGTCCAGGTTTTGTGGGGGTCCGTGTGCGCCGACCGATACCGGAGTTCGGCACGCCGCTGCGCCGGACTGTCGTCGTACTCCGTCGCTGGTGGCCGGAGATCGTGCTCGGTCTCGGCGTGGTCCTCGCGATCCTCGGCCCGGTGCTTCGCCGGGGTTACCTCCTCCGGTACGACCTGGTGTTCGTGCCGGACCCGCCGTTCGGCGCGACGGTCTGGGGCAGCGGCTCGGAGCTGCCGCGTGCGGTGCCCAGCGAGCTGCTCGCTGTCGGCCTGTCCCAGTTGCTCCCCGCAGATGTGGCGGAGAAGGCGCTCCTGGCCGGCTGCCTCGTGCTGGCCGCGGTGGGTGCCGCCCGGTTGGCTCCCGTCGGTCACCCGTTGGCGCGGGTCGCGGCCGGGCTCGGGTACGTCTGGAATCCGTGGGTGTACGGGCGGCTGCACCTCGGGCAGTGGGCGGTGGCCGCCGGGTACGCCGCGTTGCCCTGGGCGTACGCCTGGGTGCTGGGGGTGCTGCGACGGCGGTCGGACGGCAGCGACCCGGCGGACGGCGCGGGCCCTCGCCGGCGCTCGGCGGTGGCCGGTGGCCTGGCGGTGGTGTTGGGCGGTCCCGCGATGGTGTTGGCGGCGGTGCTGACCTGCGCGCCGGCGTTGGCCCTGGCCCGCCAGTGGCGGGCGGTCGTCGCGGGCGCCGCGATGCTGGTCGGCCTCACCGCTCCGTGGCTGCTGGCGCTCACCGAGCGCGGAGGCGGGATCGATCTCGACGAGCGGGGAGTCGCCGCGTTCGCTGCCCGTGCGGACACGCCACTCGGCGTGCTCGGCAGTGTCGTCACGCTCGGCGGTGTCTGGAGCCGGCACGCCGTGCCGGTCGGCCGTGACCAGTGGCCGGTCGCCCTGCTCGCATTGGTGCTCGCCGGGGCTGCGGTGTGGGGGTTCGCGTTGACGCGTCGTCGGTGGCCTTCGGCAGCCTGGTGGGGGCTGCTCGTCGGTGCCGTGCTGGGCACCCTGATCGCCGCCGTTCCGGCCCTGCCGGCGGGCACGGCGTGGATGACCGCGCTGGTCGAGCATGTTCCGTTGGCCGGGGCTGTCCGGGATGGCACCCGCCTGCTCGCGCCGCTCGCGCTGCTCCAGGCGGTGGGTCTCGGGATGCTGGTGGAGTCGCTGCTCAGGACGGGCGCTCGCGCGTTGACCCCGCTGGTGGCGTTCGCCCCGGTGTTGCTCCTACCCGGTCTGGCCTGGGGTCTCAGCGGTCAACTCGACACGGTGCGATTTCCCTCCGAGTGGGCGGACGTGCGTGCGGTGGTAAACCAGGACCCGGTCGGCGGAAGCCTGGTCTCGCTGCCCTGGTCGTCGTTTCGTGCCTACCGCTGGGGAGGCAACGTGCCCGTGCTCGACCCGGCGGCACGGGCGTTTCGCCGGCCGGTGATCGGGGACCAGGACGTGCTGGTCGGCCGGGACCGGATCAGGGGTGAGAGCCGTGAAGCCGATCGGGTGGCGGCCGTGTTGGCGGCGCCTGGTGATCCCGGCCCGGCCCTCCGTAAGCTCGGTGTGCGATATGTACTCATTCAAACCGATCAACCCCACGCTGCCGAAGTCGAGAACCGTTTCGCGGACGCCGACCTGATCCGGCGCGGCCGAACATTGACGCTGTTCTGTCTGTCTGATGGCGTTTCTCCCCACTCATCAGAGACTGTCGGCATTGCTCCCACGCTGGGGTATTCGGTACTCGGGGTCACCCTGTTGATCACCCTTTCGTACCCCGCAGCACGGCGGCGGTGCATGTTACTGTCCGGTACCTCTTGTCGAAGGGATCGTCAATGAAGGCATCCTTCAATCCCCTCCTGACCGCGGTCGTCGCCGCCGCGGTGGGGGCCGTGCTGGGAATTCTGGCCGTCTCGATCGGGACGTCCACCATCACCAACAGCAACACCAAGCCTGCAAACGTGGAGCAGCCCATCATCGTGTACGGCGAGCGCTGACGGCCCTCCATGGAGGTCCTACCTCCTGACGTGTCGTCAGATGCGGTCGTACTCGACGTCGTGGTGCCGGCCTTCAACGAGGCGGACCGACTGCCGGACACCCTGCTCCTGCTCCGGGCGGCGCTGGCCGGTCTCGGTGTGCCCTGCCGGGTGACAGTGGTCGACAACGCCAGCACTGACGCAACCGCCGAGGTGGTGTCGTCCGCGTTGCCCGGCACGGTCCCCGTCCGGTTGTTGTGGTGTGGCGAGCGAGGAAAGGGGTTCGCGGTGCGGACCGGTGTGCTCGCCAGCGACGCGCGCTACGTCGGCTTCTGCGACGCGGACCTGGCCACCGCGCCGGACAACCTCGGGCAGGTGCTCGGCCTGCTGACCGAGGGCGTCGACGTGGTGGTCGGTTCGCGAGCGCACCCCGAATCGGTGGTCGAGGAGCGGCACAGCCTGCTCCGTCGGTGGGGTGCGGTGGCGTTCCGGGGCGCGGTCCGGCAGGTGGTTCGCAGCGTGGGCGAGACGCAGTGCGGGTTCAAGTTCTTCCGCGGCGATGTCGCACGGCGGGCGTTCGCGCCACTGCGGTGCGGCGGATTCGCCTTCGACGTGGAGGTGCTGGGCCGCGTCGAGCGGGCGGGTGCCCGGCTGGAGGAGATCCCGGTCAACTGGGTGGACGTGCCCGGTTCCCGCTTCTCCCCGGTCCGCCACGGCTGGCAGAGCTTCGTGGACGTCGCGAAGATCCGCTGGCGGCTCCGTCACGCCAATACCGTCTCCACCACGCCGCTGCCGGTCGTCGCCATCCCGGTGGCCCCGGACGTATCCACTGGTGCCGCCACTGTTGGATTGCGGCCGTGAGTGTCGGATCTTCCCCGGTCGCTGCGGCTCCCACCACCGACGTCCCGGTGGTGGGCCGCCGGATCGCCGTGCTCAACTGGAAGGACCCCTGGCATCCCGATGCCGGGGGTGCCGAGGTCTACGCCTGGCAGGTCGCTCGTGATCTGGTGACCGCCGGCGCGCAGGTCACCTTCCTGACCGCACGGCCCAAAGGCCAGCGCGGCGACGAGGTTCGGGACGGCATCCGGATCGTCCGGGTCGGTGGCCGGTGGAGCATCTACCCCCGGGCGCTGGGTTGGTTGTCGCGCCGCCGACGTCAGTTCGACGCCGTGCTGGACTGTCAGAACGGCATCCCGTTCTTCAGCCCGGCGGTTCTGCCGGCGAGCGTGCCGGTGGTCTGCGTGATCCACCATGTGCACGACCGGCAGTTCCGGCTGTACTTCGGGCCGCTGATCGGTCGCTTCGGGGCGTGGCTGGAGGGGCCCGTCGCCCGCCGGGTCTACCGCCGTTGCGTGACCCTCGCGGTCTCACCCTCCACCGCTACTGCCGTACGCGACCGGCTCGGCTGGACCGGCCCGGTGGTCGTGGTGCCGAACGGGGCGGACGCCGACCATCCCCCACGCGGTTCTCGGGACGAGCACCCCCGACTCGTCTGCGTCGGCCGGGTGACCCGGCACAAGCGGGTCGACCTGGTGCTCGACGCCGTCGACCACCTGCGGTCCGAGCGGCCCGACCTGCGCCTCGACATCGTCGGTGGTGGGCCGGACGTGGAGACGATCCGCAGGCAGGTCGACGAGCGTGGGCTGAACGGCGTGGTGACGGTCCACGGTCACCTGCCCTCCGCCGAGCGGGACGCGCTCCTGGCCGCCGCCTGGTTGCACGTCTCCGGCTCGTGGGGCGAGGGTTGGGGCCTCGTGGTGGTGGAGGCCGCCGCCGCCGGGCTGCCCACTGTCGCCTTCGACGTGGACGGTCTGCGCGACGCCGTACGACCTGGTCGGACCGGGTGGCTGGTGAGTGAGGGCGAGCATCCGGCCAATGATCTCGCCGCTGGGCTGGACCGCGCGCTGGACTCCCTCGCCACCCCGTCCGAGGCGGACCGGATGGCGAATGAATGTCGACAGTGGAGTGACGCGTTCCGCTGGTCGGACACCGGCCGACGGGTCCGCGCGGTCCTCGGGGACCTGCTCGCCCCGCGATCGGTGCCGTGGGCGTCCGAGGACGCGTGTCTCGTGGTCCGGACGCCTGACCCGAACGACCTTCTCGCCCGGGTGGCACCACTGCTGCCCCATACCCGGCACGTCGCGCTCGACCAGCGGAGTCTGTGGATTCTGGTGCCGGGTGCCGATCCGGCGGCGATCCGGCAGGTGCTCCTCGATGTGGGCGTACCCGAGGGCGCCGTGACCGAGTCGAGGGCGAGTCGAGACGAACTCCTCACCGGAGTTCCGGTACGGCAGTGCTGACCGCGTGGTCGACCGCCCGTCGCGCTCCGGGGGTGCCGTCCGCGACGGTGTCCCGGGCGGTGTGGCGCCTGCGTGAGCTGCTGGTCTGCCTTGCGCTGATCGGCCTGTGCGTCACCCAGAGCCCGGGTCTCATCGTGCCCGACACGAAACTGGACATGGCCCTGGACCCGGGCGGGTTCCTCGCCCGCGCCACCCACCTGTGGGTCGTCGACTGGCAGTTCGGAACCCTGCAGAACCAGGCCGTCGGCTACTTCTTCCCGATGGGACCGTTCTTCCTCCTCGGTGAGGCGATCGGTCTCCCGGCCTGGCTCGTCCAGCGGCTATGGATGGCGACACTGCTCTGCGTCGCCCTCACCGGCATGGTCCGCCTGGCCCGTGCCCTGGACCTCGGTGGCCCCGCGTCCCGCCTGGTGGCCGGCGCGGTGTTCGCCCTCTCGCCCCGGGCGCTGACCCTGGTCGGCACCGTCTCGGTGGAACTGCTGCCGTACTGCGTCGCACCGTGGGTGTTGCTGCCGTTGGTCAAGGGAGCTGCGGGCGGCTCGCTGCGGCGGGCAGCAGCGCTCAGCGGCCTGGCGGTGGTCTGCATGGGCGGGGTGAACGGCGCGGCCGTCGCGTGCGCCGTACTCCCGGCCTTCCTCTATCTGGTGACGCGCGCCCCCGGGAAGCGGCGGATCCTCCTGCTGGTGTGCTGGACGGTGGCGATGGTGGCAGCCACCTTCTGGTGGCTCGCGCCGTTGCTGCTCCTCCAGCGGTACGGCTTCGCGTTCCTGCCCTTCACCGAGAGCGCCGCGGTGACGACCGGCGTGACCACACTTCCGGAGGCCGTGCGTGGCGCCACCCACTGGGTGGGTCACCTGGCCGTCGACGGTCTGCCCTGGTGGCCCTCGGGGTGGGCCCTCGCCACAGTGCCCTGGATGACCCTGCTCACCGGCCTGGTCGCCTGCATCGGGCTGGCCGGCCTGGCCCGCCGGGACCTGCCCGAGCGGCGGTTCCTCCTCGTCGCGGCGCTGGTCGGGCTGTTGACGCTGACCGCGGGAAACCTGTCGAACGGTGGAGCACCGTTCGCCGCGTCCGTGCGGGAGGCCCTCGACGGCCCGCTGGGCGCGCTCCGCAACCTGCACAAGTTCGACGTCGTCGTCCGTCTGCCGCTGGCCCTGGCCATCGCGCACATGCTGGACACCGTCGGTCTCATCGCTGTCATCCGCCGCTTCTCCCGACCCACGGGCATGGCGCCCCGGCGGGTGGCGCTGGGAGTCACCGCCGCCGCTCTCGTGGCGGTGACCGCCGGCGCGGGCAGCGCGGGCCTCACCGCGGGCGGCGGCTTCCCGGCCCTGCCGGAGCACTGGCGGCAGGCGACCGGTTGGCTCGACCGGCACGCCGGCCCGGGTACAACGCTGCTCGTACCCGGGTCCAACTTCGCCGAGTACGACTGGGGTCGCTCGTTGGACGAGCCGGTCCAGCCCCTGCTGGACTCGCCGTGGGCGGTACGTTCACTGGTGCCGGGCGGTTCCGCGGGGAACGCGCGGCTGCTCTCCGCCATCGACGAGCGACTCGCCTCGGGTGCGGTGTCCCCGGGCCTGGCCGACGTCCTGGCCCGACTGGGCGTGCGCTACCTGCTCGTCCGCAATGACCTGCGTCAACCCGTCGGCGCCGTCGCCTGGCCGCTCCTGGTGCACCGGACCCTCGACAGCGCACCCGGGTTGTCCAGGGTCGCCGAATTCGGGCCAGGTGTGGGACTGCCGCCGGACCTCCTCGGGGCCTGGGACTACGGGCTGCGTAAGACGTACCCCGCGGTGGAGATCTACCAGGTGGACCGGCCGACCCCTCGGGTCACCCTGGCTGATGCGGCGCAGCCGCTGGACCTGGTCGGTGCGCCGGAGACCCTGCTGGACCTCAGCGACGCCGGTGTCCTCGGCAACCGGCCGGTGATTCTCAACGGCGACGGCCCAGCTGCCCCGGGTGCGGGCACGGTGCTCGCCGACAGCCTTCGCCGCCGGGAGGTCGACTTCGGCCTTGTCCGTGGCAACACCTCGCGGACGTTCACCGTCGACGACCGGCCACGGCAGGTGCGCGCGGTCCACGACGTCCTCGACCCCGCCTGGGACGCGTCGTTCACCTCGGCCGGATACACCGGGATCACCGATGTGCGGGCCTCCTCCAGCGCGGCCGACGTCGCCGGTCCGGCCGGGCTGCGTGACCCGTCCGCCGGGCCGTTCGCGGCCCTGGACGGCGACAGCGGTACGGCCTGGTTGACCGACGGCTCCCGCAAACCGGTGGGCCAGTGGCTGGAGGTCCGGTTCCCGGGGGCGGTCCAGGTCGGTTTCGTGGACCTACAGGTGGTCGACGACGAGGTGATCGCCGCACCGGTCACGCGGGTCGAGGTCAGCACGGCCAGCGGTACCTCGGTGCATCAGATGACCGACGCCGGGCGAGCCCCGCAGCGGTTGGCGATTCCGGCGGGGCGTACCACCTGGATCCGCGTCACCGTCGACGGCGTCTCCGGCATGGACGTGCCGGCCCGGCGTGCGGGTATCCGGGACCTTCGGGTGCCGGGGGTGAGCCCTGAGCGTTACCTGCGGCTGCCGGCACTGCCCGAGACCAGCGGCGCGGCGGAGGTCGTCGCACTGGCCCGGAGGGCAGTCGATCGATCGGCCTGCGCCGCCGCCGCCGACCACTACCTCTGCGCGCCCGACCTGATCCGGCAGAGCGAGGAGACCGGCCTGGCGCCTCGTCGCTTCGATCTGCCGAGCGCGTCCTCCGCCAGCCTCACCGGCCTGGCCCGTCCGACGCCGACCACCGCTCTCTCCCTGTACGACGAGATGGTGGGCGGTGAGACCTTCACGACGTCCAGCGCCTGGTTCGCCGACCCGGTCGCCTCGTCACGAGCGTTGGGCGACGGCGACGACGGTACGAGTTGGTTGGCGGACCCGTACGACGCCCAGCCGACAGTGACACTGCGCTGGGCCAAGGCCCGGAAGGTCAGTTGGGTGCGGTTGCGGTTCGGGGCGAACCTGGTCGCGGCACCGCCGAGGACACTGCGGATCACCGGCGACGACGGCATCCGGGAGGTGACCATCGACCCGGACGGAGTGGCGCGCTTCCCGGCCCTGCGCACGAGCAAGCTCTTCATCGCGGTGACCTCGACGGTGCCGCGCAACAGTCGATCGACAGCGTTCTTCGAGCTGCAGGCCCTTCCGGTCGGTCTGAGCGGCATCGACGTGGAGGGGGTGGCCGAGGCCAACCAACCCCGAGGCGTCGACCGCGCCGTGACGTTGCCCTGTGGCGTCGGGCCGACGGTCGTCGTGAACGGCACACCGGTGCCGACGACAGTGTCCGGCACCCTGCGCGACATTCGGGACCTGCGGCCACTGCGGTACCGCGCGTGCACGGTCGAGCCGGCGACCAAGGCGAAGGCCAAGGCGAAGCCGAAGGTGGACGCCGACCAGGTCGCGCTGCGGGCTGGTCAGAACGAGATCTCCGCCCCGGCGGACCGGTTCGTCGTCGACAGCGTGATCCTCGGCGGTACGACAGCGGCGCGAATGGCCGACGAACCGGCCCGCCAGACGGTGACAGTGCTCTCCTGGACCGACGAGCACCGCTCGGTCGAGATCGGTCCCGGTGGCAGCAGCTACCTGGTCGTACCGGAGAACGCCAATCCCGGCTGGCGTGCCACGCTCGATGGTGTCCGGCTCGAACCGACCCGCGTCGACGGGTGGAAACAGGCATGGCTCGTGCCGGCCGGTGCCGCAGGCCGGGTCGACCTCGTCTTCACACCGGGCCGGCAGTACGACATCATCCTGCGGGTCGCCGGCGGTCTCCTGCTGCTGTTGGTCGTCGCGGCCCTGCTGCCCGCACGCCGCCACCGACCGTCCTACCCGGTGGTGCCGACCACCCTGGCGACCGCGCCGCTGCTCGCGATCGGCGTACCGGCGCTGTTGGGCGGTCTGCTCGGCTTCGGCTGTGCGCTCCTGGTCGTGCTGCTGCACCGGCGTCGGATGCCCACCCCTGAGTGGATCTGGGTGCCTGCCGCCGTGGGTCTCGCGATCTACGGTTCCGAGCGGTGGTGGTTGTGGCGGGTCGGCCCGGAACCGGTGGCGGAGCTACTCGGCGTGCTCCCGACGGCCCTGCTCCTCCTGGCTGTCGCCGCCCTCGTGCTGCGGTCCCGGCGGGTTCGCGGAAAGTACGAGTCGCGGCGCGAGGGCCGGCTGTTCGGCTGGGCCCGACGTGACAGCCGGCGACGCCGGCGTTTCCAGGGGGACGACGGACGAAGCGCCAGCCCGGCGGTTGTTGGCCCGCCTCTCCAGGAGTCTCCGCAGCTGCTGCGTCGGCCGCTCGATGAGGTAGTAACTGGCGGCCGCGACCGGGATAGTCAGGGCCAGGGTCACCGTCAGGAGCACCCAGAACGAGCTTTGCGTCCGGGTGAAGCCGAGCAGCCGGAAGCACACCTCGAGGGCGAGGATGTGCCAGAGGAAGATGCCGTAGGAGATCCGGCCGAGGAATCTGACCAGCGGCTGGAGCAGGAGAGCGCGGGGCACTCCGCCGGATCCCCGCCCGACGAGCGGCGCGATCACGCACCACGTGATGAGCAGGAACAGCAGGTGCTCGCTGATCGACTCGACCGGAGTGGCGGATTCCAGGCCACGCGGCCCGGCGATCGGCGTGCTGGCGATCCAGAGCAGCACGCCGGCGATCAGCCACGACGTCCCGGGAGCGAACGTGACGACGCGCAGTCCGTGCGGCGTGCCGGACCACAGGTCCTTCTCGCCGCGGTCGGACCCGTCCGACCCCAGATGCGGGAGGAACGGAGAGGAAGTGGTGCTGGGAGGCCAGGAGGCGAGAACGGCCAACACGATCCCGATCCCAAACCAGTCCAGGAAGGCGGGCAGCCAGAGCCACGACATCTGAGGTAGAGGCGAGTCGGGCCCGTGTGCGTACACGTTCCACACGAGACCGGCCAGGACGAGTGCGACGCCGAGCGCCAGCTGGCGTCGGGCGCGCGCCAGCGGGGTTCGGCCGCCCATCCATCGGCCGAGCGCCGCGATCAACGGCAGCGCCAGGTAGAAGACCGCCTCGGTGGCGAGGCTCCAGGTCTGCTCCACTCCGACCGGCAGCCGCAATGGTTCATATATGTGTACGAGCAGGAGGGGTATTGCCCAGTCCCAGAGTGACCTGAGGTAATCGATGTTGAGCCAGGTCAGTGCGACAACCGCCACTGCCCAGTAGCCGGGCAGAATGCGCAGTGCGCGATGCCAGAGGTATGTGCGTACTGGCGGTTTCGGCTGCGCCTGAATTGCTGCGCGCGCGAATGGCCGGTAGAGGAGGAAGCCCGACAGGGCAAAGAAGATCGCCACTCCCACGTCCATCCTGGCGAGCACTCCACCAGCAAGTCCGGACGAGTAGGTGAGTCCGCTGAGGAACGACACGTGGTGAAGGAGAACCGCGAACACCGCTACGGCCCGAAGGCCTTCCAAGGCGGGCAGGAAGTCATCCGTACGACCACTATTCGGCTCGGCCGGACGGCTCGCCCCGCTGTTCGGGGCTGCTTTTGCAGGTCGGCTCACAGGTCCTCGACATCCCATTTGTTATGACAGCCGGACGGCCGCATCCGGCCGTGTTCCGCACGGCTCGGAAGGCCGCGTCGGACCATATCTGAAATCGGTCTCGTCATGTACTGTCAGCCGACTAGTCGACCAATACAAGGGGAGGAGTTACATGCGATCTACGTCGGGTGCCATCTTGGTGGGGGTGGGCACGTTCCTGATCGTCGGGGCCGTGGCGACGCCGCTGGTCGTCGCGCCCGCTCTCGTCAAGGTGCCCCTGGACCAGAGTTCGGTGACGGTCTCCACGGCCCAGAACGCGACCGTCCTTGATTTCGGCACGCTGTCGGAGCGTAGCGGGGTCAACCTGACCGCCCATCGAGCCGTCCGAGGCGATGTCAAGGACGGAAACGCTGACCGGGCGGTCTTCAACGTCGGTGTCCGGGTGATCGACGACGCCGACAAGGAGATCACGCTCAGTACGGACCGGGTGGCCCTCGACCGGCGCACGGCGATGGCCGTCGCCTGCTGCGCCGAGGACATCAACGGCGCGCCCTTCAAGCACGAGGGTCTGACGTACACCTTCCCGTTCGGGACGGAGAAGAAGACCTACCAGTACTTCGACAACACCGCTCGCAAGGCATACCCCGCCAAGTACGTGAGCACGGAGAAGCTGCAGGGGTTGACCGTCTACAAGTTCGAGATGACTGTCGAGCCGATCCAGATCAGCGAGATCAAGGTCCCGGGCAACCTGCTGGGCTCTACCGAGCAGGTCGTCAACGCAGGCCGCTACTACGCCAACACCCGCACCTTGTGGGTGGAGCCGGACAGCGGCGTGATCGTCAAGGGCCAGGAGAAGCAGTTGCAGACGCTCCGCGACGGCACCGGCGCGGACAAGATCAAGATTATCGACGCTGACCTCGCCTTCACCGAGGACACCCAGAAGCAGCAGGCCAAGGCTGCCAAGGACGCGCGTGGTCAGATCAACCTGCTGACCACAGTGGTGCCTGTCATCCTCGGTCTGCTCGGCCTCGCCCTGGTGCTGATCGGCGTGTACCTCGTCGTCCGTGCGGGTCGCCGCAGGCCCGAGGCGGCGCTGGTGGAGACCGACGACCGGCCGACGACCGACCTGCCGTCGCAGCGGTCCCCGGAGCCGGCCGCGGAGTCCCCGGAGCCGGCCGGCGGACGCCACGCCGCGGAGCGCACCGAGCCGTAAGGCAAGCACCCCCACCTCACCGCCGACCTGACCGGGCCGGCCGACCCAGTCGGGTCGGCCGGCCCGGTTGTCTTCACTGCCGCCGCGCCGCAGCCGAAATCCAGCACCCGCCAGCAACCGCCCACCACGGCCCTGCTCGCGACGGGTGGGACGGCGGCCGCTTTACATTCGTTACCTTATTGTAATTGGTCAATGTCCCGTCACGCTCCGTGTCGACAACCCCTGATCTCGCGCGGAATCGGGTGGGATTGCCCGCCTTCAGGGACGGCCGCCCCCACTCGCTGTGCTCCCGCACTGCCGCTGGGTCACCGCTCTGTTACTGATCGGTAATCGGGGGGTTGTGAGCTGCGCCGCACTGGGTGCACCATCAAGCCCGATGGTTACCAGCCGGTAACAGATGACGGGAGGGGTGGGCCGCCACTTCGGGACCGGCCACCCCGCACGCATCCAGCCCGAGGAGGAACCCGTGCAGGATCGCTTGAAGAGTCAGGGTCGTACCCGGTGGCGGCGGTTCGCCGCCATGATGGTGCCCGCCACGGCCGCCGCCGGCGCCATCCTGTTCGGAATGTCGACCGGCGCGATCGCGTCCGACATCACGGTCTCCGGGCAGACGTTCAAGATCGGCGCCGATCGCCTGGAGGGCGACGGCTTCAAGCAGTACGGCGGCATCGTCCGGGAGAAGGGCAAGGACGGGAAGGCCGGTCAGGTCCACCCGATCGCGCTGTCCGAGATCAGCAGCGCCGAGCTGTACAGCCTCTGCCAGTCAGTCCGCGCCGACCTGCCGGGCCTACCGGTGGTGCTCACCATCAACGCCGGTGAGGGCAAGGAACCCGCCCGCGCCAAGGACCTGCTGATCGCGATGGACTCGCTGGACGGCAACGCGACCTTCACCAACATCAAGATCGGTCGGGACGCCACGGACCTGAACCCGACGGCGCAGGCCGGCTCGTTCGGCCAGAACTCCGACCACGTCACCATCACCAACCTGAAGCAGGTGTCCCGCTACACCACGGCGGCCACGTTCAACCTGGTCGGCCTCCGACTGAAGGTCAACGTGGGCGACGACGCCAAGGGCAAGGAGTGCTTCTGAGATGAGTCGTGGCCCGCGGCGCTCAGCACCGCGGGCCCGGCCCGTGTCCCCGTCCCCGCTCGGCCAGGAGGAGTACGTGACAACCGCGAATCCGTCCCACGCCCGGCCTGGCGGTCCGGCTCAGGCGTGGCGGCTCTTCCGCCGCTGGCAGCGCAGCCGACCGTTCTGGGGTGGTCTGCTCACCGCCCTGGCCGGGCTGGAAATGTTCGCCTCCACCCGGATGACGGTCAACGGTCTGAGCTTCCACAGCGGGGCCAGCGGTCTGCTCTCGCTGTTGATCCCGGTCATCCTGGTGACCTGCGGCCTGCTGCTCTGGTTCACCCCGGCGCAGCGGCTGTTCTACTCCATCGTCGCCGCGGTGACCGCCGTCTACTCGCTGATCGGGCTCAACCTCGGCGGTTTCTTCGTCGGTCTGTTGCTCGGCATCGTCGGCAGTGCGCTCGCCTTCGCGTGGACGCCGGTCCAGCCGGCTGCGTCCGACCCGGCGCCGCCCGTGCCCGACGTCGACCACGTGTCGACCCACCCGACGCCGCCCGCACCCGACGTGCCGACTCACCCGGCGGCGTCCGCGTCCGACCCGGCCGACGCGTCGACCCAGGAGCAGCCGTCAGTCGGTCAGCCTGATCCGAAGGCCTTCGGTGTCGCCCTCGTGGCGCTCGGCCTCGCCGCTGCCGGCCTGGCCCTCCAGCCTGGAGCGGTGCAGGCCGCGCCGAACCGTCCCGGCACGACCACGTGCCCGACGCCGTCCCGGGCGGTCACGCCGTCGCCCAGCCGTACCACCGCGACGCCGACGCCCACGCCGAGCCCGACCCGGCGTGGCAACCTGATCACCGACATCCTGGACGGGATCGGTGACCTGCTCCCCGGCGGACGCGCCAAGGAGACCCCGACGCCGTCGGCGAGCCCGACCGTATCGCCGAGCGGCACACCCACCACGCCTCCCGGGCCGGTCACCTGCCCGCCGTCGCCCCCGGGCACCCCGGGCAGGCCGGCGACACCCGCCAAGCCGGACACTGTGCAGCCGGGGAAACCGCTGCCGCGCATCGCCGCCGACCCCAGCCTGCCGACGGTGGCGCAGACACCGTCCAAGCTCACCGGGTCGTCGGTGCGGATGACCGGCCTGCGGTTCGACGGGATCACCGACCTGCACACGGTCAAGGGCGACCTCAAGGTGCTGAAGTTCAGCATGCGGGAGGCGGTGACCGACGACTTCCTGCTCCGCGCCGACGGCCCGGCCGGGCGCAACCAGCTGTACGCGACCGACCGGCTGACCGTCAGCGGGGACGTCGCCTTCTACGCCACGCGGTTCGTCGGCCGGTTGCTCGGCATCAAGATCACGCTGACGCCGGACCTGCCGCTCCCGGATGGCCTGCCGATCACGTCGCCCATTCCGATCACGTTCACCGACCCGGTCATCGACCTGGCATACGTCACCAGCAACACGTTGACCGCCCGGCCGGCCTTGGCGCTCAGCCTCGGCTGAACGCGCGGCTGCGCACGGCGGCGGACTCGTCGTACCGCCGGCGCGCGCAGCCGCACCCCGATCAGAGCCGGGCCAGCGCCCGGCGCAGCGGGTCGAGACCCAGCGCACCCAGGTCCAACGCCTGCCGGTGGAACTCCCGCAGGTCGAAATCCGCGCCCTTGCGGGCCTTGGCGTCCTCGCGGGCCTGGAGCCAGATCCGCTCACCCACCTTGTACGACGGCGCCTGCCCCGGCCAGCCCAGGTAGCGGTTCAGCTCGAAGCGCAGGTTCTCGTCCGGCACCCGGCAGTGCGCCCGCATGAACTCCCAGCCCAGCTCGGGCGTCCACCGCTCACCGGGGTGGAAGCCGAACGGGTTGTCCTTCGGGATCTCCAGCTCCAGGTGCATGCCGATGTCGACGATCACCCGCGCCGCGCGCATCGCCTGGCCGTCGAGCATGCCCAACTTGTCGCCCGGGTCCTCCAGGTAACCCAGCTCGTCCATCAGCCGCTCCGAGTAGAGCGCCCAACCCTCGCCGTGCCCGGAGACCCAGCAGAGCAACCGCTGCCAGCGGTTGAGCAGGTCGGCCCGGACGGCGGTCTGCGCCACCTGAAGGTGGTGACCCGGCACGCCCTCGTGGTAGACGGTGGTCACCTCCCGCCAGGTGGAGAAGTCACTGATGCCCTGCGGCACCGCCCACCACATCCGGCCCGGACGGGAGAAGTCCTCACTCGGGCCGGTGTAGTAGATGGCGCCGTCGCTGGTCGGGGCGAGGCAGCACTCGATGCGGCGCACCTGCTCCGGAATGTCGAAGTGCGTGCCGTGCAACTCGGCGATGGCCTTGTCGGCCAGCTCCTGCATCCAGTCCCGGAACGCCTCCTTGCCGCGGATCGTCCGGTCCGGGTCGGCGTCCAGTTTGGCCACCGCCTCGTCGACGCTGGCACCGGAGCCGACGATGCGCCCGGCAACGGTCCGCATCTCCGCTTCCAGGCGGGCCAGCTCCGCGAAACCCCAGGCGTACGTCTCGTCCAGGTCGACCTTGGCACCGAGGAAGTACTGCGAGGCCAGCTCGTAGCGCTCCCGGCCGGCGGCCTGCTTGTCCCGCCCGTGCGGGGCGATCTCATTACGCAGGAACTGGCCGAACTCGGCGGTCGCCGCGGTCGCCGCCGCCGCGCCCCGACGCAGGTCCGCGCCGAGTGCGCCGTCCGCGCCCAGTCGCTCGACCAGCCCGTGGAAGAAGTTGTCCCCGGTCGGGTCCACCCAGATGTCGCACTGCTTGGCCACCTCGACCAACTGCACCTTCGAGCTGACCTCGCCGGCGGCGAGCGCCTCACGCAGCGTGGTCTTGTAGCCCTCCAGAGCGCCGGCGAAGCCGTTGAGCCGGGCGGCGATGTTGGCCTGTTCGTCGCTGGTCGCCGTCGGCATCAGGTCGAACACCATGCGGATCTCGTGCAGCCCGCTGGTGATGACGCTGACCTCGCTGGTCACCTCACCAGCGTCGTAGCGGGCCAGGTCCAGGCCGAGCCGTTCCTGCATGGCCTCCTTGGCGGTGCGTTCCAACTCGGTCGCCGGCTCGGTCACCTCCAACTCGGCGAGCGTCCGGCGGGTGAGGTCCGCGCGCGCCCGGTAACCCTCGGGCGAGAGGTCGTCGAGCTTGTCGTCATGGCCGGCGATGCCGACGAAGGTCGCGCCGGTAGGGCTCAGGGGGGCCCATTCGGCTACGTATCGGTTGGCGATTTCATCGATTCGTCCCACGCTGCGACCCTACGTGACCAACCCACCCCCGTGTCGATGACGATTGCCGTGTCCAAGCTGCGGGTTTCGCACGCTGAGACGTCCGAAAAGGGGTGCGAAACTGTCGTACGGTTAGGGCAGAGTGTCAGGGGTGACCACCGATACCACTCCTGACAAGGCGCCGCTGAGCGCCTGGCTGCCGGGCTTCCTCGCCCTCGCCGCGATCTGGGGCTCCAGCTTCCTCTTCATCAAGATCGGGGTGGCCGAGCTACACCCGGTCCAACTCACTCTCTACCGGGTCGTCGCCGGCGCGTTGACCCTGCTGGTCGTCCTCGCCGTGCTGCGCGACCGGCTGCCCCGCGAGCCCCGCGTCTGGGCGCACCTGGCAGTCGTGGCGGCGTTCGGTGTGGCAGTGCCGTTCACCCTGTTCGGCTACGGCGAGCAGCGGGTCGAGTCGATGCTGGCCGGCATCTGGAACGCCACCACGCCGCTGATCGTGCTGCCACTGGCGGTGCTGGTCTTCCGCACCGAGCGGCTGACCGTACGCCGTGCCGTCGGGCTCGGGCTGGGCTTCGTCGGAGTGCTGGTGGTGCTCGGGGTCTGGGAGGGCATCGGCGGGGCGCACTTCACCGGGCAGCTGATGTGCTTCGGCGCGGCCGCCTGCTACGGGGTCGCGATTCCGTATCAGAAGCGGTTCGTCGCCGGCAGTTCACACTCCGGCCTCTCGCTCTCTGCCGCGCAGCTGCTGCTCGCCGCCGGGCAGTTGGCCATCGTCACCCCGTTCGTCGCGGGCCTGCCGCCGCTGCCCACCGAGTTGTCGCTGGGAGTGGTGGCCAGCGTGGTGACCCTCGGCGCGCTCGGCACCGGGCTCGCCTTCGTGATCAACATGCGCAACATCCGGGTGGCGGGCGCGAGCACCGCCTCCACTGTCACCTACCTGATCCCGATCTTCGCGGTGCTGATCGGTGCCGTGGCGCTCGGCGAGCGACTCAACTGGCACCAACCGGTCGGCGCGCTCATCGTGCTGCTCGGGGTCGCGGTCTCGCAGGGCGTTCTCGGCCGCCGCCGGACCAGCCCGGTGGTCGGCGTCGGGGCTCCCGCCGCCCCCGCCGCCGAACCGGTCCGTTGATCGACCCGCGTTCATCGACGTCGGGGTGTCCGTCGGACCAGGACGCCCCGACTCTCCGAGGCCAGAGTCGATCAACTGTGGGTCCACGCCACCAGTTGCTCGGCTGACCAGGTGTTGACGACCCGGTCGGCGGGGACGCCGCAGAGCGCGGCCCGCTCGCAGCCGAACCGCTGCCAGTCGAGCTGGCCGGGTGCGTGCGCGTCCGTGTTGATGGCGAACCGGCAGCCGGCCTCCAGGGCGCGGCGGATCAGCCGCTTCGGCGGGTCCTGCCGTTCCGGCCGGGAGTTGATCTCCACGGCGGTGTCGTGTTCCGCGCAGGCGGCGAAGACCGCGTCCGGGTCGAAGTCGCTCTCCGCCCGGGTCCGGGCGCGGTGCCCCCGGTCACCGGGGCCGGTCACGCCGGCCGGGCGGGACGACACCATCCGGCCGGTGACGTGACCGAGGATGTCCAGGTGCGGGTTTGCTACCGCCGTCACCATCCGCCGGGTCATCTTCGACCGTTCGTCCTTCAGGCCGCTGTGCACCGACCCGACCACCACGTCCAGGCGCGCCAGCAGATCGTCGTCCTGGTCCAGCGAGCCGTCGGCGAGGATGTCCACCTCGATGCCGGTGAGGATGCGGAACCCCTCGGGCAGTGCCGCGTTGACCTGCGCCACGTAGTCGAGCTGCCGGCGCAGCCGCTCCGCGGTCAGGCCCCGGGCCACCGTCAGTCGGGGCGAGTGGTCGGTCAACACCACGTACTCGTGACCCAACTCCACAGCGGCCAACGCCATCTCCTCGATCGGAGAACCGCCGTCGGACCAGTCCGAGTGGGTGTGGCAGTCGCCCCGTAGGGCGGCGCGGAGCGCCGTCGCCTCGGCGTCCAGGTCGCTGCCCTCGGTAGCCACCAACCGGCGCAGGTAGACCGGCTCCTCACCGCCCAGCGACTCCGCCACGCAGCGGGCAGTCACGTCACCGACCCCGGCCAACTCGGTGAGCGTGCCGTTGCCGGCCCGGGCGGCCACCTCGGCTGCCGGCAAACCGGCCAACGCCTTCGCCGCCGACCGGAACGCGCGGACCCGGTAGGTGGCCTCGTTCGCCCGTTCCAACAGGAACGCGATCCGGCGCAGGTCGGCGATCGGATCTCTCGCGCCGGCCATGTCAGGGAGCCTTCGGGCAGCCGTGTTCGCGCTGCCACGCGGTGACCTCGGCAGCCGGTTCCCGATTGCCGCCGCGCCGCCAGGAATCCAGGTAACGCGCCGGCCAGAGCACCCCGCGCCGGATCCACCAGCCGTCCTTGCCGGTGCACGGCGGCGAGATGCCGAAGTGCACATGGCACACGTTGTTGGCGTTGCCGGTGCGACCGACCTTGCCGAGCTGCTGCCCGGCACGGACCCGCGTCCCGGCGTCGATGCCGCTCGTCACGACGCTCAGGTGCGAGCCGTAGTAGCGGACCCCGTCGTCGCCGAGCAGGGAGACCGACAGGCCACCGTTCTCCGGACCCTGCGGCCCACGCTTGGTGTACCTGTCGACCCGACTCACCTCGAGCACCGTCCCGTCGGTCACCGCGACGAACGGCTCACCGCAGTCGGCGAAGAGGTCCGTGGCCGGGTACGCCCCGTGCGTCGGGTGGTAGTCGACGTTGTCGGCGCGTACCGGGAAGACATGCCGTAGCCCGGCGCGCGGTGCCGCCGTCGACGGCCGGGCCGACGACGGCGTCGGGGTCGGTGTCGGGCGGTTGGCCGTCGGTGACGGCGCCGCCGGCTGCTCGGCGGTCGCCCAGACCGCCGGCGGCGTCGGCGCGGCACCGTCGGCGGGCACCCCCGGCCGGGTGGTCGCGCAGCCGGCGGCCAGCACCGGGGCGAGCAGCAGCAGGATCGGGTACGCCGGACGCACGCGGCGGTCGATCGTCGGCGACGGCATCCGGTCATCCTGGCAGAGCCGGTACCGTGGGCACGAGCGACGCGCGTGAGGGGAGGGCAGCGACGGTGACCATCGCCCGACCCGATCCCGGCCCGGATCCCGGTGCCGTCGTCCGTCCGGTGGCGCGTACCCCCTCTGGTCTCTTTCCCGCCGGGCCCCCGCACCGCCCCACCTACCGCGAACCGCACCCGGTCACCGGTGGCGGCGTCGCCGCCGGCGGAGGCGCGGCGGCCGGCTGGTTGCTGCTTTTCGGCCTGCTCGGCACCGACGTGGCCAGCTACGCGTGGTGGACCGTGGTGGCCGGTCTGTTGGCGTGGGTGACCGCCCTGGTGCTGGTCCGACACGGCGACCGGGGGGTCGCCACCGGAGTCGCCATCGTCACCGCGGGGGGCTGGAGCATCGCCGCCGCCGTGCTGGCGGTCCGCTGGGTCACCAGCGGTGACTGGCCGTTGTGGTGACCGTTTCCGACCGTCCCCGTGAACAGCCCGAAACGGCTCGGTAACAGGGTCGACGACTGCGTGGTGTGCCCGGTTGGCTGCGTAGCGAACGCCGTCTTGACGTGGCCGCCGAGACTCGGCACGCTCGGCACTATGGCCTGGACCACCCCGCGACAGGACCCCGATCGCAGCCGCCGTCGCCTTCAGTTGTTGGCCGAGTTGGCGGGTGCCCGCGCGGTCCGTCAGCGCAGCCGACCGCAGCGGCAGCGCACCGAACGTCTGCGCCAGCTCATCGCCACCCGCCGTCGGGTCGCCGGCTGATCCGACTTTGACAGGAATGACCGGCCCTTCGGGGCGTTGACCGGTCGCCTGCCGACCTGACCGGCTAACGTGCACGCGTAACGAGTCGGCGCTGTGCCGAGGGGCTATTGGGGGGACCGTGTCGTACTTCGCTGCGGCCGTGGTGCGCGACGACAGTGGCTGGACCGCCGCCGAGGTCAGCCTGCGTGGCGCCACCGACATCGACGAGGTCGCCGACCGGCTGCGGGACGTCGACCAGGAGGCCGACGTGTCGCTGCTGTTCGTCGAGGCAGATGACGCGTATCTGGTTGTCCTTCGCCTCGACGAGGGCGAGGACCTGCGGGTGTTCGGTTCGGATTCCGCGTACGCCGAGGAATCCCAGCTTGGTGCGCTGCTGGTCGGTGACCTGAAGACCTCGGTCACCGGGCTCGACGGCGACGAGGAGCCACGCCCGGCGGCCACCGGTGACGACGAGAGCGAGCAGCCCGTCGTCGACCCGGAGGCCGACCCGGTCGGTGAGGCCGACCTACTGGCCAACCTGGGCATCTCCGCGCAGAAGCTGCTGACCCTGTGCTCGCACGAGGGGATGATGCCGGCGGACGTCACCGCCGAGATCTGCCAGGTCCTCGGCTGCGCGGACGAGGTCGAGGAGCTGCGTGAGGTCTGAGCCGGCCGACGCCACAGATCCTTCGCTGGAGTCGATCCGGCCGGGGCAATCCACCCCCGGTGCCGTGGGGCGGGCCGGGCCCGGCGCCCACGAGGGCCTCGCCGACCTGGGTGAGGTCGGGCGCCGGCAGCGGCACGAGCTGTGGATGCGCCGCGCGCTGGAGGTCGCCGTCACCAGCCCCGCCGGCCCCGCCGCTGGCAGCACCGACGTGGACGACGTGCCGGTCGGAGCGGTGCTCTACGGGCCGGACGGCAGCGAGCTGGCCGTCGGACGCAACGAGCGGGAGCTGACCGGCGACCCCACCGCCCACGCCGAGGTGCTGGCCCTACGGCGGGGTGCCGAGCGGACCGGCCGGTGGCGGCTGGACGGCTGCACCCTCGTCGTCACCCTCGAACCGTGCACCATGTGCGCGGGCGCCCTGGTGCTGGCCCGGGTCTCCACAGTCGTCTTCGGCGCGTGGGAGCCGAAGACCGGCGCGGCCGGGTCACTGTGGGACGTCCTGCGCGACCGTCGACTCAACCACCGCCCCGAGGTCTACGGCGGGGTGCTGGAGGCCGAGACCTCCGCTGTGCTGCGCGCCTTCTTCCGCTGAGCACGCCTTGGTCAGGCCGGCGGAAGGGTGACAGTGACGATCAGGCCGCCGGCCGGTCGGGGCTGCGCCTCGGCGGTGCCGCCGTGGGCCCGGGCCACCGCGCGGACGATGGACAGCCCCAACCCGAAGCCACGCGTACCGGCGACCCGTTCCCGGGACAGCCGACGGAACGGTTGAAACATCGTCTCGACGTCGTAGCCGGGGATGACCGGGCCGGTGTTGGTCACCGTGAGGGTGGGCCGCCCGTCGACCAGCCCGGTGCGCACCTCCACCCATCCGCCGGCGGGCAGGTTGTGGCGCAACGCGTTCTCCACCAGGTTGAACGTGAGTCGCTCCAACAGCACCGGGTCGCCGCTGGTCGGCGCCGACTCCAGGGTCCGCCGCACCGTCACGTCGGGTGACTGCTTCCCGGCCTGGTCGGTCAGGTGCGCGCAGACCTCCGCCAGGTCGACCGGCGTACGCTCGGTCAGCTCGTTCTCCGAGTCGGCCAGTGTCAACAGGCCGTCGATCAGCCGCTCGTGCCGCTCGTTGACCGCCAGTAACGACTCGCCCAGCCGCCGGGTCTCGGCCGACGCGTCCGGGCGGGTGATGGCCAGCTCCACGAGGGCGCGGTTGAGCGCCAGCGGGGTACGCAGCTCGTGCGAGGCGTTCGCCACGAACCGGCGCTGCCCGTCGAAGGAGCGGTCCAGCCGTTCCAGCATCTCGTCGAACGTGTCGGCGAGTTCCCGTACCTCGTCGGGAGGGCCGGTGAGCGCGATCCGCTCGTGCAGACCACGGCCGGCGGTGTCCGCACCGGCGATCCGGCGGGCTGTGCCGGTGATCTGGAGCAGGGGTTGAAGGGCCCGACCGGCGAGCAGCCAGCCGAACGCGATCGCTACCGTCGACACCACGATCAACGCGATGCCGCCCTGGGTGAGCAGCGACTCCAACGCGTTGCGCTTCGCCTCGTCCTGCACCTCCTGCAACAGGGCGCGCAGGTTGTCGACGTTCTGCCCGCTGGGCGTCGTGGGGGAGGTCTTCGGCAGGTCGCTCAGTTTCACCCCGAACGGCTGCGGCATCCGCTGATCCACCAGCACGTACGTGACGGCGAGCAGGACCACGCCGGCCAACAGGAAGAGCCCGCCGTAGATGAGGGTGAGCCGGGCGCGGATCGTGAGGCGTTTCATCGGATCTGGTACCCCGCCCCGGGGACCGTCTCGATCACCGGCGGGTCGCCGAGTTTGCGGCGCAGCTTCATGACTGTCACCCGGACCACGTTGGTGAACGGGTCGATGTGCTCGTCCCAGGCGCGTTCCAGCAGGTCCTCGGCGGAGACCACAGCACCGTCGGCGCGCAGCAGCTCGGCCAGCACCGCGAACTCCTTGCGGGACAACGCCACGTGCCGGTCGTCCCGGCGTACCTCGTGTCGGGCCGGATCGAGCTGGATGCCGGCGCGACGCAGCGTCGGCGGCGCCGCCGGGCGGGACCGGCGGGTCAGCGCGTGCACCCGGGCCGACAGCTCGACCAGGGCGAACGGCTTGGTCAGGTAGTCGTCGGCACCGAGCGCCAACCCCGCCACCCGTTCCCGGACCGCCGCCGACGCGGTCAACATCAGCACCCGCGTCTGCCCGCCCGCGTCCACGATCGCCCGGCACACGTCGTCGCCGTGCACCACCGGAAGGTCCCGGTCCAGGACCACCACTGCGTACTCGTTGACGCCGAGCCGCTCCAACGCGGCGTCCCCGTCGTACGCCACGTCGACAGCGAACGACTCCCGACGCAGCCACTCGGCGATGGCGTCCGCCAGCACGTTCTCGTCCTCGACCACCAGCACTCTCACCCCTCAATGGTGCTCGGGGTGCGGTAACGGCGGCGTAACCGCCGACGGTTACGCCGGAGATACGGCCCCTGCCGTGCACTGGTGGCACGTTCGGCGATCCGCGCCGGACCTGAGCGGAAGCGGACACCATGCGACGACAGATGCTCGTGATCCCCGTCCTGCTCGCCCTGGCGCTTGCTGGATGCGGCGCGGGAGGCGACGACGGCGGCGGGGTTGCGACCGCCGGAGGTGCGAAGGTCAGCGCCACGACGAGCGGCACGCCGGTCAGTGACTCGGAGCGGCAACTCGCCTTTGCCAGGTGCATGAGGGAGAACGGGGTGGACATGCCCGACCCGGAGCCGGGTGGCCGTCCGGGCTTCCGGTTCGGTGCGGACGTGGATCAGCAGAAGGTCCAGGCCGCCATGGAGAAGTGCCAGGACAAGCTGCCCAACGGCGGGCAGGGACCGCAGCTCAACCCCGAGCAGGCCGAGCAGATGCGGGCCATGGCCAAGTGCATGCGGGAGAACGGGGTGCCGGACTTCCCGGACCCGGACGCCGACGGGCGGGTTCGGATCGGGACCGGGGACAAGGCGATCAACATCGGCGATCCGGCCATGAAAGCCGCCATGGAGAAGTGCAGGCAGCACGCACCGCAGTTCGGGGGTGGCCGGTGACCGGCACCATCCGACGTCCGTGGCTGCGGGCCGCCGTCACCGGGGGCATCGTTCTGCTGGTCGCCGCCGTGAGCGTGATCGCCGCGGTGGGCTTCGGCGGCGGCGACGCCGGTGGCGACCACGCCCAGGCTGGCACCACGGCACCGGCCACCGCCGCTGTGACCCGGCAGACCCTCGCCGACTCCGAAACCGCCGACGGTCAGCTGGGATACGGCACGCCACGCACCGCCACGGCGAAGCTCAGCGGCACCGTCACCGCGTTGGCGGCGACCGGGTCGACGGTGCGGCGGGGCAAGGCGCTCTATCTGGTCGACAACGAGGAGGTGGTGCTCCTCTACGGCGGGCTGCCCGCGTACCGGACTCTCGCCCCCGGGATGGAGGGCGCCGACGTCGCGCAGTTCGAGCGGAACCTCAATGCGCTGGGCTACACCGGTTTCACTGTCGACGACGAGTACACCGGCAGCACCGCCGACGCCGTCCGGGACTGGCAGGAGGACCTCGGTCTGGCCGAGACCGGTCGGGTCGAGCCGGGGCGGGTCGTGTACGCCGACCGGGAGGTCCGGGTGGAGAGCCACCAGGCCGACGTCGGCGATCTCACCCAGCCCGGCCAGGCGGTGCTCACCTACAGCGGCACCGACCGCGTGGTCACCGTCGAGCTGGACGTGGACGACCAGCGACTGGCCAAGCGGAACGCGAAGGTCGCCGTGAGGCTGCCGGACGGCCGGGCGGTGGACGGCACCATCAGCACTGTCGAGACGGTCGTCCAGCCGGGCGCAGCCGGCGCCAACGGGCAGTCCGGCGACGCCGAGACGAAGATCGAGGTGACAGTCGCGGTGACCGATCCGAAGGCCCTCACCGGCTTCGACCAGGCCAGCGCCGACGTCACGTTCACCGTCTCGGAGCGCCGCGACGTGCTCACCGTGCCGGTGGCGGCGCTGTTGGCGCTCGCGGAGGGCGGTTACGGCGTCCAGGTCGCCGAGGGTGACGCCAGCCGGATCCTCGCGGTGACGACCGGGCTGTTCGCCGACGGTCGGGTGGAGGTCAACGGCGCGGGCGTCACCGAGGGCATGACGGTGGTGGTGCCGGCGTGACCAGCGAGGTGATCGTGCTCGACCGGGTCAGCAGGAGGTACGCCGGTGGCGTCGTCGCACTGGACGACGTGTCCCTGCGGGTCGGCCACGGCGAGTTGGTGGCGATCGTCGGCCCGTCCGGATCGGGCAAGTCGACAATGCTGCACCTGATCGGCACCCTGGACCGCCCGTCGTCGGGCAGCGTGCACGTCGACGGGTACGACGCGGCGAAGCTGAGCGACCGGGAGCTGTCGGCGCTGCGGGCCACCCGGATCGGCTTCGTCTTCCAGCAGTTCCACCTGGCTCCCGGTGTCCCGGTAGTGGACAACGTGGCCGACGGGTTGCTCTACTCCGGCGTACCCCGGAGAAGGCGGCGCGAACGCGCGGAGGCCGCGCTGGTCCGGGTTGGCCTGGGCCACCGGTTGGGGCACCGTCCGCACGAGCTGTCCGGCGGTGAACGGCAGCGGGTGGCCGTGGCCCGCGCGGTGGTCGGCGAGCCGGCGGTGCTGCTCGCCGACGAGCCGACGGGCAACCTCGACTCCAGCTCCGGCGCGGGGGTGTTGGAGCTGCTGCACGACCTGCACCGGGCCGGCACCACCGTTGTGGTGATCACCCATGACCGGGAGATCGCCGAAAGTCTGCCTCGGCAGGTACGGATGCGCGACGGCGCGGTGCGGCACGACTCGGCCTTCACGCCGGGCGGGGTCGGCTGATGGCCACGCTGAACCAGGCCCGGCTCACCCCGGCCCGGATGGGACCGGCGGACATCCTGCGCGTCGGCGGTGTGGGCCTGCGGACCCGTCCGCTGCGGGCGTTCCTCTCCGCGCTGGGCATCGCGATCGGCATCGCCGCGATGATCGCGGTCGTCGGCATCTCCTCGTCGTCGCGGGCCGAACTGGACCGCGCGCTCGACGCGCTCGGCACCAACCTCCTCACCGTCGAGCCGGGTAACACCCTGTTCGGCGCGGACGCGCAACTGCCCGAGGAGTCGATCGCGATGATCGGGCGGATCGGCCCGGTCACCGACGTGTCTGCCACCGGGCAGGTCTCCGACGCCAAGGTCTACCGCTCGGACCGGATTCCGGCGGCGGAGACCGGTGGCATCGCCACCCGGGCGGCCCGGCTGGACCTGCTCGCCACCGTCGGGGCCGAGCTGGCAACCGGCACCTGGCTCAACGAGGCGACAGCACGCTATCCGGCGGTCGTGCTCGGTGCCACCGCGGCGCAGCGGCTCGGCATCACCACCGCGGACCCGCAGGTGCAGGTGTGGCTCGGTGGGCGGCCGTTCACTGTTGTCGGCACCCTCGCCGCGGCACCACTCGCCCCGGAACTGGACACCTCGGCACTGATCGGCTGGACGGCGGCGACGGAGTATCTGGGCTTCGACGGCCACCCGACCACCGTCTACACCCGAGCACAGGAGTCGCAGGTCGAGGCCGTCCGGTCGGTGCTCGGCGCGACCACCAACCCGGAGGCGCCGAACGAGGTCGAAGTCTCCCGGCCCTCGGACGCGCTGGCCGCCGCCCAGGCGACCGACGACGCGTTCACCGGCCTTCTGCTGGGCCTGGGCGCTGTCGCACTGCTGGTCGGCGGGGTCGGCGTGGCGAACACGATGGTGATCTCGGTGCTGGAACGGCGGGCCGAGATCGGCCTGCGCCGGTCACTCGGAGCAACCCGGGGTCAGGTACGCACCCAGTTCCTCGCCGAGTCGCTGCTGCTCTCCGCGCTCGGTGGGACCGGTGGGGTGTTGCTGGGGATCCTGGTCACCTCGGGATACGCCCTGTCCCAGGGTTGGCCGACCGTGGTGCCGGCCTGGGCGACGCTCGGCGGCGTCGGCGCGACACTGGTCATCGGCGGCCTCGCGGGCCTCTACCCGGCGGTGCGCGCCGCCCGCCTCGCGCCGACCGAGGCGCTGGCCGCGGTCTGACTTTCCCCGGCCGGTGGTGAAGAGCGTGATGACTGTGCCTGACAGTCATCACGCTCTTCGCGGTGCTGCTACCCGAACATGTCAGGCGATGATCGTGTCGAGGGCGATCTCGACCATCTGGCTGAAGGTCTGCTCGCGCTCCTCCGAGGTGGTCTTCTCGCCGGTCTTGATGTGGTCGCTGACGGTCAGCACTGTCAGCGCGCGGGCCTTGAACCGGGCGGCGATCGTGTAGAGCGCCGCCGACTCCATCTCCACCGCCAGCACGCCGTAGTCGGCGAGGGTGTCGTAGAGGTCCGGCCGGTCGGTGTAGAAGGCGTCCGCCGCCAGGATCGGTCCGACGTGCATGCTGATGCCGCGCCGCTCGGCCACCTCGACCGAGGTACGCAGCAGCCCGAAGTCCGCCACCGGGGCGTAGTCGATCAGCCCGTCGAAGCGCATCCGGTTCATGTTCGAGTCGGTCGACGACCCGATCGCGGCCACCACGTCCCGCAGTTGCAGGTCAGTGCTGAGGGCGCCGCAGGAGCCGACCCGAATCAGCGTCTTCACGCCGTACTCGTTGATCAGTTCGTGGGCGTAGATGGAGGCCGACGGCATGCCCATGCCGGAGCCCTGGACGGAAACCTCGACGCCGTTCCAGCGGCCGGTGAAACCCAGCATGCCCCGAACCGTCGAGTAGCAGGTGGCGCCCTCGAGGTAGGTCTCCGCGATCCACTTGGCCCGCAGGGGGTCGCCCGGCATCAGGACCCGCTCGGCGATCTCGCCCGGCTTCGCGCCGATGTGCGTACTCATGGCAAAGATCCTGCCAGGCCGGCCGGGGCGATACCGGTTCGGCGTCCGAACCAGCGGTCCTGTACCCTCGTCGGCGGTGGCGTGTCCGAGCGGCCTAAGGAGCACGCCTCGAAAGCGTGTGAGGGTTAACGCCCTCCGAGGGTTCAAATCCCTCCGCCACCGCTCTGTAGTGCAGAAACGCCCGGTTGATCCGCGAGGATCGGCCGGGCGTTTCTCGGTTCAGAGCTGCTGCTCGCCGCCGTCTACGAAGATCTCGCCGCCGGTCATGAAGCTGCTCTGGTCGGAGGCGAGGAAGAGCGCGGCGTTGGCGATCTCGTCCGGGTGGGCCATCCGGCCCATGGGTACGCCCGATGCGATGGCCTGGAGCAACCCGGGGGCCTCCGCGGGGCTGGGCGCGAGGCCGGCGAGCCCTGGGGTTTCGGTCGAGCCGGGGATCAGCGTGTTGACCCGGATCTTCCGGCCCATCAGCTCGGCGGCCCAGGTGCGCCCGAACGAGCGGATGGCCGCCTTGGACGCGGCGTAGACGCTGAACGCTGGGGTGCCGTTGCTGGCGGCGGTCGAGCCGGTGAGCACGATCGAGGCGCCCTCGTTGAGCAGGGGCAGGGCCTTCTGGACGGTGAAGATGGTGCCGTAGATGTTGGTGTCGAACGTGTTCGCCACGTGCTCGACGGTGATCGAGTCGAGCGAACGGAACTCGCCGCCGCCGGCGTTGGCGAACACCACGTCCAGGCCCGCGCCCCGGTCCTGGATGGCCCGCATGATCCGGTCCAGGTCGTCGAGGTTGCTGACGTCGCTGGCGATGCCTGTGACGTTGGCGCCGATGCTGGTCACCGCCTCGTCCAGCGGTCCCTTGCGGCGGCCGGTCACGAAGACGTATGCGCCTTCGGCGGCGAAGCGGCGGGCGGCGGCCAGGCCGATGCCGGTGGTGCCGCCGGTGACGAGAGCGGTCTTGCCGTCGAGCTGTCCCACGATGGATTTCCTCCACAATTTTTGTACCGAGCGGTACTGATCCGACCGTAGCAACCCCCGGCCTGGTCGGCAAATTTCTGTACCGATCGGTTTTGAAAGCGGGTAGGATGCACCGAGGGAGGTGGTGGGTCGTGCCGCAGCGAGGACGACCACGGGGCTTCGACGTCGACGAGGCGCTGGAGCGCGCGATGGAGGTGTTCTGGCGTCAGGGGTACGAGGGCGCCTCGATGAGCGACCTCACCGAGGCGATGGGGATCAACAAGCCCAGCCTCTACGCCGCCTATGGCGGTAAGGAGGAGTTGTTCCGCAAGGTCGTGGCGCGCTACGCCGCACAGGACATGGCGTACGCGCGGGACGCTTTCGCCCAACCGACCGCGTACGAGGTTGTCGCCACCCTGCTGCGCGAGAACGTGCTCGCCGTGACGCGGCCGGACCGGCCAGCCGGTTGCCTGTCGATCCAGGGCGGCACCGCCTGCGCCACCCCGAACGCGCCCATCGCCGGGTTCCTCGCCGCCAGCCGTCTGGCCGGCGAAAGGGCCCTCGCCGATCGCCTCGCCCGCGCCGTCGACGAGGGTGACCTACCCGCTGACGCCGACCCGGTAGCGCTCGCCCGCTTCGTCATGATCGTCACCGAGGGGCACGCGATCCACGCCGCGGCCGGAGTTGCTCGTGAGGACCTTCAGCAGGCTGCGGAGATCGCCCTCGCGGGTTTCGCCGCCGCGTCGGGAGCGCGCGTGCCGGAGCAGGCCACCGGCACGGTCTGAGCGCTCACCGACCGATCAGCGCCGCCGCGCCGTCGAGCAGCCGTTGCAGACCGAATTCGAAGAGGCTCTCGACGTTGAGATCGACCGGCGACCGGGTGAGCCGGGACAGATGTGGAAACTCGCCTGCCGCGAAGAGACCGCTCAGCACGTCCGCCTGAGCTGTCATCCACTCGTCGTCGGTCAGGCCGGTGTCCTGTTCCGCCTCGGCCTCCCGCTCCAGGTTCACCGCGGTGCCGCGAACGTGATTGGCCAGCGCGGCCACCAGGTGAAGCTGAGTGTGCTGGTCCAGGCCGTGCCCGGCGAGGGCGCGTAGCGCCGATTCGGTGTGCGCGACAGCGTGCGGTGCCATCAACGGGCGGGTCAGCGAGATGACCTGGGCCAGCCAGGGGTGCCGCCGGTAGATCGACCACTGAAGCCGACAGAGCGTCTCCAGTTGGGCTCGCCACCCGGGCGGGAGCGTGTGCGGCAGTCGATGGGCGGCGAAGGCCGCGTCCGCCATCAGCAGCAAGAGCTGCTCCTTGCCCCGGACCTGCCGGTAGAGCGACATGGTGGGGACGTCCAGCTCGGTCGCGATTCGTCGCATGCTCAGCGCCGGTAGCCCTTCGGCGTCGGCGATCCCCATGGCGGCCCGCACCACCTGGTCGCGGCTCAACCCCTGCATGGGTACGCGCCGAACGTCGGACCGTGCGCCCCGACCGGGGGTGGCCGGCTCCGCGCCGGTCACCACCATGCCCACGCCCGGCACCGCCCGGACCAGGCTCTCCTGCCGTAGGGCGGTGAGGGCGCGGCTGGCGGTCGCCATGGCGACGCCCCACTCCCGGACGATCTGCCGGGTTGACGGGACCCGGTCGCCGGGGCTCAACTCGCCCTCCGTGATGCGCCGCCGTAACTCGGCGACGATGCGCAGGTAGGGGGGAGTGAGGTCGTCCATCTCCGTCACCGGACCTCCGCTGCTCGGGAGGTGACCGTAGCGCACTAGAGCACTGGCTGCCGCCCTGCCGATCCTCGTGCGTCTCTCTGGCTGGCGTACTAGTGCCCTCTGGCCGCTCGGCTGCCGAGTCGACATGCTCGGCGCAGCCCGGTGCGTACGCCGTACCGGCCTCGACGGAGGGGCAGACCATGACCAGCATCCCGTACCCCCGATGGGTCTTCGCACTGGGCGCTGTCGCGCTCCTCGCGCCGACGATGGTCGCCGGCCCGGCCACGGCCGACGACGACCGCCGGAGCGCGGCCGTCGTCCGGACCGACCAGGGCGCTGTGCGGGGCGGCGTCGCGGCGGATCACCTGTCGTTTCAGGGCATCCCGTACGCGCGTCCGCCGCTGGGCCCGCTGCGCTGGGCCCCACCGCAGCCCGGTCCGACATGGACGGGGGTACGTGACGCGACTCGACCGGGTGCGGCCTGCGCGCAACTGCAGGGGTTGCCGATGGACTCACCCTCGGAGTCCGAGGACTGCCTCTACCTGAACGTCACCACCCCCCGCTCCACCGCACGGACGCCTCGTCCCGTCATGGTGTGGTTGCACGGCGGGGACTTCCGGTTCGGAAGCGGAGACGGGTACGGCGGCCAGCGGCTGGCGGTCGGCGGTGACGTCATCGTCGTCACGCTGAACTACCGGCTCGGCGCGCTCGGTTTCCTGGCGCATCCGGCGCTTGCCGGCGCGGACGGGATCACCGGCAACTTCGCGTTGCAGGACCAGCAGGCCGCGCTGCGCTGGGTGCGGCGCAACGCGGCGGCCTTCGGCGGTGACCCGGGCAACGTCACAGTGTTCGGCCAGTCCGCAGGGGCGACCAGCGTCTGCGCGCAGCTCGCCGCACCGGCAGCCGCGGGCCTGTTCCACCGCGCGATCATGCAGAGCAACTCGTGCGCGAACCCGGTCCAGACTCGGGCCGACGCGGTCGGGGCCGCCGAGGAGTTCGCCCGGCGGGTCGGCTGCACCGCCCCGGCTGCGGTCGCCGCCTGCCTGCGCGCGGCTGATCCCGCCCGGCTCGTCGAGACGGCCGGCTATCCGGGCGCGGGGATGGACCTCGGCCCGGTCGTCGACGGCCGCACGCTGCCGATGGACCCGGCGTACGCGCTGACGACCGGCAGGCTGCACCCGGTGCCGGTGTTGACCGGGATGAACCGGCACGAGTCCCGGCTCGTGGTGTGGGGGATGGAACGCAGTGGGCTCAACTGCCCGGAGCCGCCGAAGCCGGACCAGGAGCCCGAGTCGTGCCCGCTCACCGACGAGCAGTACCGCGACCAGGTCCGCGCCATGTTCGGTGACCGGGCCGAGGAGGTGCTGGCCCACTACCCGCGCGACGCCGCGCAGCCTGCCAGCGCGACGTTGGGCGCGGTGCTGACCGATCACGACTACGCCGAGCCGGTCTACTCCGCGGCGATGGCGTTCGCTCGGCGGGTGCCGACGTTCGCGTACGAGTTCGCCGACGAGGACGCCCCGTTCTTCACCGAGGGGCCCGAACCGACCTTTCCCGCCGGCGCGTACCACTGCGCGGAGTTGCCGTACCTGTTCGCTGTCGACTACGCCGAGACGCTGACGCCGACGCAGCGGCGGCTCTCCGACACCATGGTCCGGACCTGGACCGACTTCGCCCGGACAGGCCGGGCGGGCTGGCCTCGGCTGGGCGGCGGCTCTTCCTACGTGCGGGTGCTGGCCGGTGGCGGTGGGTCGGGAACGAACGATTTCGCGGCGGCCCACAAGTACGGCTTCTGGCGGTCCTTCGACCGCTGACCTGACCGGCGGTTCAGCATGGGCCCGCACCCTCGTCGAAGAGGCGGCGGGCCCAGTCCGCGTACCCTGCGATGGTCTTTCGGACCGTGCGCCCGTCGTGCAGGAACAGGTACGCGCGGTCGCCGCTGCGGGCGAGCAGCCCGTCGAGGCGGTGCGTCCCGTGTGGAGCGTCGAGCCGGGTGACCAGCGGGTAGCGCGCCCAGACCTGGTCGACGGGTGAGCCCGCGGTGATGCCCTCGGGTGTCCGCATTGGATCACCGACCCAGAGCAGCACCAGTCTGTCCTCCATGAAGACCGGGCTGACCGTGTCGTGGCCGACGAGCATAGGCCCGCAGGAATCCAGGCTGGTACGCAGGATGCCGCGTCGGGTCAGCTCGTCCTCGGTGTCGCCGAACTCGACGTTGCGCAGGCCGTTCAGGTCGATGATCTCCACGCTGCCGGCGGGCCGGCCGTCCGGGATCGACCCGGTTGGCGGTACGCCGCTGCCTGCGATCGAGGCAGCCGTCATCAGCATGGCAATAAACGCAAATTGTCGCAATTTCATGGAATCCCCCAGTCCCCAACGGAACGGGAGCGTTCAGGTTGCTGGCGGCAGCCGGATTACTGGTTCTCCCACTGTTCGACCAGCTCGTCCCAGTAGTCGGCGCTGAGTCGACGTCGCCCGTGCGCCAGCCAACCCTCGGTGTTGCGCTCCAGGTGCAACCCCAGTTCGGCGAACGGGTCGATCCAATCGCCGGGCTCGACGCCGAGGCGGGCGAGCGCGCCGTTGATCGGCCACTGTTCGCGCGACGTGTCCAACTCGTCGTCGAAGTGTGGCCCCCAGGTCAGCGTCCCACCCAGCCACACCGCCGCCGACTGGTAGCCGGCGCCACCGACGAACTCCGCCTCCAGGTAGGCCACCGGCCCCGCCTCCGACCAGCGGATCAGCGACTCGACGAGCGCGGGCGACAACACCAGGCCGAACGGGTGCTCGGCGCTGCGGTCGTCCGTCGCGAAATCCGGCAGCGACCCGGTCAGCTCCACCACCAACTGCGGGGTGACCGGCAGCAGCCCGAAATCCTGGCGCAGCTCGCCGAGGACCGCGTGATCCAGCTCGGCGGTCTGCTCGCGGAGTAGTTCGACGTCCGCGACCACCGCGCTGAGCTGGTATGCCATCGAATCCCTCCGCCGTCCACAGCCTGTGGATAGAACATGTGTACGACGGATTCCGGGCCGACCGGCGTCGATCCCCGGACCGTACCCGCCCGGCGGCGGCAGGTTTCCCGCCGGGACCCGTTGTACGGTCCTGGTCATGGCTGACCAGTTGATCGTCCCCGGCATGCCGTCCCCGCTCGTGCCGTCGCCCGAAGAGCTCTGGCGGGTGGACGAGGGGGCCGGTGCCGTGACGGTGTCGGCGCAGCCACGCACCGACATCTTCATCGACCCGAGTGGCGGCGCGGGCCAGGATGCCCCGGAGCCCGTCCTCAACGCGGCGACGCTGCTCGGTGACCTGCCGCCGGAGGGGGACTTCCAGTTCAGTGCCCGCGTCTCCGTGGCCTTCGCCGCGACCTTCGACGCCGGGGTGCTCCTGATCTGGCGGGACGAGCGGTGCTGGGGCAAGTTGTGCTTCGAGTTCTCACCCGAGGCCGAGCCGATGATCGTGTCGGTCATCTGCCGGGGTGTCGCCGACGACGCGAACGCCTTCGTCGTGGCCGACCGGTCGGTCTGGCTGCGGGTCTCACGAATCGGCCGGGTCTACGCCTACCACGCCTCGCTCGACGGCAGGACCTGGCAGTTGATCCGCGTGTTCAGCTTCGACGGCGACACGGCCCGCGACCGGATCGGCTTCGCCGGTCAGTCGCCGACCGGCGAGGGGTGCGACGTGACCTTCGACAACATCAACTTCCGGCCCGAACGTCTGGCGGACCTCCGCGACGGCTCCTGAGGTCCGGGTCGCTGTCCACAGCCTGTGGATAGAACATGTGTACGACGGCGGTGGGGTCGTCGGTGTCAGTCGACAACTGGTGTCGAGCGCCCGTTCTTCACGGTGTACGCGCCCGCAGGGAGCACGCCACGGTTCGTGGGAGTCAGCGTCAGCGAGACGACGCCGCCGGGCAGCACGCGCCCGCTCCCCTCAGAGGCGAATGTCGCAGGCGTCGTCCCCTCGGGAAACAGGCGTTTTCCGGTGCCGACCACGACGGGGTACTGGAGCAGCCGGTAGAGGTCGACGAGCCCGGCCTGGTGCAACTCCTGCACGAGTTTCCAACTGCCGTGGACCTGGAGCTCCTTGCCGGGGAGCCCCTTGAGCCGGCGCACATCGTCGACGATGCCAGTGCGGAGGACAGTGGTCGGGCTCCAGTCGGCCTCCCCGTCAGTCAGCGTCCTGCTGACGACGTACTTCGGCAGCGTGTTCAGCTTGGCGGCGATCAGGTTGCCGGGTGCGGTGACCTTGGGCCAGTACCCGCCGAGCAGGCCGTAGCTCGTGCGGCCGAAGAGGAAGGCGTCCGCCTCCCGGAACCAGCCCTCGACGACCTCGTTGGTGTGCGCTGATGCGTGCGGGACGAGCCAGCCGCCGCGGTCGAAGCCGCCCGAGCGGTCCTCGTCGGGGGCTCCCGGTCCTTGCATGACCCCGTCGAGGCTGACGAAGACGTTGACGCTGAGCAGCACAGTTCTCCTCCGGATTCCGGTTCGGGGCAGCCGCCGGGGCGGCCGGAGAACGGACGTTAGCTGCCTGGCGACGGGTCGGTCTTGTACAGGAACGACATCGACGCGCCGTCGACCGTTCGCAGCCCTCGCGCGGTGCGCCCGACGTAGCGCCGCAGAGAGCGGGCCAGGTGAGCCTGGTCGAAGTACCCCAGCGTCTCGACGGCTGTGCTCCAACCGAGCCCGTCGCGCAGCATCGTGGCCGCCGCGTTCACGCGGTCGATCTGCGTCACGGCGGTGCGCGAGAGCCCGGTGATCGCGCGGTACTGCCGCTGAAGCGTTCGACTGGACGGCTGGTCCCCGGGGTGCCCGGCGAAGCGCTCCAGGCCTGACCGCACCAGCAGACCCGCGTCCCGCAGGCGCCCGACGAACTGCTCGACGTTCTCGTACGTCGGCGCCTCCCAGGCCTCGCCGCCGATGACTATCCGGCCCGAGTCCGTCACCGGGAAGGGCACGTACCCGTCGACGATCGAGGCTGCGGGATGCGGCCGAAGAACGGTGCCGAGCGTGAGCCGGATGCCGAAGAACTCGGCGTCCGGCGGGACCGGCGCCGTGGTCGCCCTGGTCTCCGGCCCGCGCAGGCTGACAAGTAGCTGCCCCTGCATCCGCGTGAAGATCAGTTGGCAGCACGTGCGCGCCGCCGATGTCATCGTGTCTTCCGCGTCGCTGCGGGTACGCCACACACGGTCGGCGATGTCCGCGTGTGTCTCGGTGTCACGATGCTCGAATCGCAAGCGCAAGGCCCCTCCACTGCTTTCCAGCGGGCGTTGACTCCTCGAAGGGCGGGTCCTGGTCAGACCCGCGGACCGAGTCGGGTGACGAACGCGCGCCACGCCGTCGGCGTGAAGGTGAGCGCCGGGCCGGCCGGGTCCTTGGAATCGCGTACGCCGACGACGCCGGACAGGTTGTCGGCGACCTCGACGCATGCGCCGCCATTTCCGCTGCTGCGGGTGCTCTTGCGCCATCGGGCACCGTTCAGCTCCATGACTCCGCCACCTCCAAGATGAGATCGACCGACTGCCGGTGAGACAGCGCCTCCCCGCGCACGTTCTCCCATGCCGCCATCATGGCGGCGATGTCGTCGGGGTCGCTAGCGACTTGTCCCTGGAGTTGGTTGTCCAGGTAAGCGGCGATCCTCCGGCGTCTCACCTGGACTGTCGTGAAGGCCGCTCGTGTTAATCTCCCATCGCTGAGCATGATCACCTTGAGCGACCGAGGGGACACATGATGGCCGAGGTTCCCAACACGGCAGGGCTGCTTGACCCGGATGGCGCGATGGACCGGCTCGCGGAGTGGAAAGGTCGCCTCGACCAGTTGGCGACCGCCACCGACGCGATGAGTGACCGCATCCAGGCCCTACGGGTGACCGCTGCCGACGGCAACGGGCTGGTGGAGGTCACCGTCGACTCGGTGGGCGCGTTGGTCGACCTGCAACTGGGTCAGCGGATCCAGCGGGTCGCACCGGACGTCGTCGCCAGGACGATCATGAACACGATCGGTGTGGCCAAGCGGCAGTTGGCCGACCGGGCGCAGGAGATCATCGGCGAAACCCTGGGCACCGATTCACCGGCCGCTCGTGCGATCGCCGAACGTGTCGGGCAGCAACTGCGCGCCGCCGATTCCGCCGTGGACGGGGCGGACGACCAGCACGGGCGGTGAGCAGATATCGACGGACCAGCGACGACGTGATCCGCTGGCCGGACAGCCCGGACGCTCGGGCCGCACTTGAGGAGTGGCTCGCCGCGTCGCCCGACACCGCGTACCTCTCTGGTGATTTTCTCGATTTTCGCGGGGCGGACCTCAGCCGACTCGACCTGGCCGGCGCCTATCTCGCCAACTCCCGCCTGGTCGACGTCCGGTTCGAGGGGGCCAACCTCGCCGACGCCAACCTGGCCAATGCCGAGTTGGAGGGCGCGGATCTCACCTCCGCCGACCTGGCGAAGGCGACGGTGGTCGGCTGCTCGGCCGGTCGGGCGCGGTTCCCCTCGGCTCGGCTGTTCTCCGCGCAACTCGACCACGCCGTGCTGGCCGGGGCGGATCTCCGCCGTTCGGTCCTCAACTCCGCCACGCTCTACCAGACCGACCTGCGCGACGCCGACCTCGAACTGGCCAGCATGCGCTGGTGCACGCTGGGCAGTACGAGCATGCCGGTGGTGTTGAGCGGCGCGCGGATGTTCGGCTGCCAACTCGACGGCGCGAAGGGTGCCGTCGTCGGCCCGGTCCTCGTCGACGAGGGGGCGTCGCGGTCGCTGGGTGGCGTCGCGCTCGCGGCGTGGTTCTCCGGGCAGGGTGCGGAAGACGTCCAGGTGGTCGGCTGACGCCCGCGCAGACGACTCAGGGCCGGTCCCCGTGGGGCCGGCCCTGTCGTTGGTGCTGCTCACGCGAGCGGAGGATACGAGATTCGAACTCGTGAGGGTGTAAACCCAACACGCTTTCCAAGCGTGCGCCCTAGGCCTCTAGGCGAATCCTCCGCGAGCCAGGATACAGGCCCCCGTCGGGCGGGCCACCCCACCACCCCCTGAAGATCGACGGGCGGTCGGGTAGGCTTGGCGGCACCTCCCGTGCGGCGGTATCTCGTGAACCTCCCCAGGGCCGGAAGGCAGCAAGGATAAGCGAGCTCTGCCGGGTGCACGGGAGGCCTTTTTGTCTCCGGGGCCCTGCTCCGGGGCCTTGATCCACACCAGGTCGGCGAGGTGGGGCTGTCCCGGGCAGTCGATACCGCCAGATCGGCGATGTGGAGTCGATCAACCCACGGCAACGCGCGGCAACCCACGGCAACGCGGCGGCAGGGCGCGGCAGCCTCGGCCATTCGGCGGGGTGGGTGGTCACCCGCGCCCGACCGGCGCAGAATGGCTCGGTCGAGAGGAGGCGGGACGAGTGACGCTGGCGCTCTACCGCAAGTACCGGCCGCGTACCTTCGCTGAGGTCATCGGTCAGGAGCACGTGACCGAGCCGCTGTCGCAGGCGCTGCGTAGCGGCCGGCTCAACCACGCCTACCTCTTCTCCGGCCCTCGTGGCTGCGGCAAGACCACCAGCGCCCGGATCATGGCCCGCTCGCTCAACTGTGAGCAGGGCCCCACTCCCGAGCCGTGCGGCAAGTGCGCGTCCTGCCGCTCGCTGGCCGCCGACGGTGCCGGCTCGATCGACGTGATCGAGATCGACGCGGCCAGCCACGGTGGTGTTGACGACGCCCGTGAGCTGCGCGAGCGTGCCTTCTTCGCACCGGCCAGCAGCCGCTTCAAGATCTACATCATCGACGAGGCGCACATGGTCTCGACCCAGGGCTTCAACGCCCTGCTCAAGCTGGTCGAGGAGCCCCCGGAGTACGTCAAGTTCATCTTCGCCACCACCGAGCCGGAGAAGGTCCTCGGCACGATCCGGTCGCGGACCCACCACTACCCGTTCCGGCTCTTCCCGCCGAAGGTGGTCCGCCCGTACCTGGAGCAGCTCACCCAGGCCGAGGGCGTCGCCGTCGAACCGGCGGTCTTCCCGCTCGTGGTGCGCGCCGGTGGCGGCAGCATGCGGGACAGCCTCTCCGTACTCGACCAGCTCATCGCCGGCGCCGGCGCGGAGGGGGTCAGCTACGCGCGGGCCGTCTCGCTGCTCGGGGTCACCGACTCCGCGCTGATCGACGAGATGTGCGACGCGCTGGCCGCCGGTGACGGCGCGGCCGCGTACGCCACCGTCGACCGGGTCGCCGAGGCCGGGCACGACATGCGCCGGTTCGCCTCCGACCTGCTGGAGCGGCTCCGCGACCTGATCGTGATCCAGCAGGTGCCGGACGCCGCCGCGAAGGGTCTGATCGACGCCCCGGCCGACCAGATCGAGCGGATGGCCGCCCAAGCCTCGCAACTCGGCTCGGCCACGCTCTCCCGCTGCGCCGACATCGTGCACGACGGCCTGGTGGAGATGCGCGGCACCACAGCTCCCCGCCTGCTGCTGGAGCTGATCTGCGCCCGGATGCTGCTCCCCGGCGTGGACGACTCCACCGGCGGCCTGCTCCAGCGCCTGGAGCGGATGGAACGTCGGCTCACCCTGAGCGGCACCGACGCCGCCGCCGGCTTCGCGCCGACCAACAACCCGGGGGTACGCCCACAGCAAGCCCCTCCGGTTCCGGCTGCCGCCAACCCCGCACCCGCCAACGCCCCGACCTCCGCACCGCCGTGGGATGTCGACCCGGCCGCGTCCCCGACCCGGAGCGCCGCTGCCCAGGGCACTCCGGCGCCGGGCGTCCCGACCGCCGATTCGCCGATCCCGGCGTCGCCCGGTGCGTCGGCGGCGACCACCGGTCTGGGGCCCGTCTCCCCGGCCGGCCCCGGCTCTGCTGCCCACGGTTCAGCCGGCACCCCTTCGGCTGGCCCTGGTTCGGCTGGCCCTGGTTCCGGTGAGGGCTCGTCGGCACCGCGCCGTGCGGTGCCACCGTCGGCGGTGCTTCCCGACCCGGCCACCCCAGTGCCGCCTCGTCCGGGTGCGCCGGCCGCCGCGCTGGACGCGGTCGCGGTCCGCCGGGTCTGGCCCGACGTGGTCGGCAAAGTCAACCGGACCAACAAGCGGATCGCCGCCCTGATGCGCGACGCGGTGGTCCGCGAACTCGACGGCGACATGTTGGTACTGACGGTGAAGTCCACAGTGCTGGCCAAGATGATGGCCGACCACTCGGCCGTGCTGACCGACGCGCTCTACGAGGAGTTGGGCGGACGCTGGCAAATTCGGTGCGAGGTGGCCGGTGAGCGTGGCGGCGTGTCGCTGTCCAGCCCGCAGCGCTCACAGCCCGCCGCTCCGGCCCGACCCGCCGCGCCGAACGCGACCGCCGCCGCCAGCCCGACGAGCGCGCCACCCGCTGCGCCGAGTCCGAGCGCCGCGCCGAACCCGAGCGCCGCGCCGAACTCGAACGCCGCGCCTGGCCCGAGCGCCGCGCCTGGCCCGAGCGCCGCGTCGAGCCCGAGCGCCGCGCCGAACCGCGAGGCCGTTGCCCGACCGGTGAGTGCGCCGACGTCACCGGTTTCCACCGGCCCGACCAGCGCGCCGTCCGCCGCAACAGGTTCGGCCGGCGCTACCGGTGGTCAGCCCGGAGGCACCGCCGTGCGTGGCGGGCAGGGCGGCCACGGCGCGGGCCAGCAGGGTGGCGCGCAGCCCACGGCGGCGGCCGACGACGAGGACGACTGGCCGGAGGCGGCGCTCCCCGGCGGCGGTGCCCCCGTCGCCGAGGCGAAGGACGACGAGGACTGGCCGGAAGCCGCCCGCCCCGGCGGCGCGTCGGCCGGAAACACCCCCGGGCTCGATGCTGCGACCAGCACCGCACCGAGCAGCGGTAGCGCTCATGGCATCGGGGCGAACGGCTCCAGCGGGGCCACCGGTGGTGGTCAGGCGGGCGGGCGGGGCAACCCGACGCCAGCGGCCCGGCAGCCGGCGTCAGCCGGTGCCGCACCGGTGAGCAGCGCCATCGCCGCGGCTCGCGCGGCGGCGGCGGGGCGCGGTACGCGTACCCCAGCGGCGACCCGGCCCATCGCGGACGCCGAATGGGCGGGCGAGCCGCCCTACGACCCGGACTTCGACGGACCGACCCGCGGTGGTCGGCCGGGTGGGACGGCCCCGGCGGCCACCCCGGTCTACGAGGGCTTCGACCCGGGCGACGAGCCATTGGACGAGGTCATCGACGAGAAGACCGCCCGGGAGTCCAGTGAAGAGCAGGCGGTACGGCTGCTCCGCGAAACCTTCGGCGCCGAGAAGATCGACGAGGTCGACGCCCGCTAACCCCGTCGATCATGGAGTTGTGGTGGTGACAAGCCGCCTGCTACTGGTCTATTCGGACACCACTACTCCATGATCGACGCGAGCGGGGGCGGGGGCTGGGGCTGGGGTTTCGGCTAGTAGGACTCCTAGGCAGCAGGTCCAGAGGGGGTAGGGCAGGACGGCTACTCGTTCCATGCCGCCCACGCCGATCCCGACCCCCTGCTGGGCGAAGAACAGCGCCGTCCCGGCCAGGGCGATGATCCCGGCGGTGAGGGTGAGACGTCGCCACCGGCCGAGCGGCGTGGTGCCCGGCGCGAAGCCGGCGAGGAGCAGACCGACGTTGCCCAGGCCCATGATCAGGAATGCGCCGAGGACGTGCAGGTTCTCGTCGACGTCGGCCGGGTAGAGGGCGACCAGGGCGTACCCGCAGGCGGCCAGCAGCAGGAGCGTCTGGGCCGCGCGCACCATGCCCCCGCGACCGAGGATCCGCCAGGTCAGCAGGATTCCGACGGCGAGCAACACGGCGGTGGTGAGTGTCGCGACGTTCGTGAGCGGATGCCAGGGCGAGCACACGTAGCGGGGGCGACTGGTGTCCCAGATGCCGCAGTGCGCGTTGCCGAGGTCGCTGATGTTGTGGGTGGCCCAACTGTAGGTCGGGTCGCGCCACCGCAGACCGGTGACCAGATTGGCGACGAGGAAGAGCGGGGCGGCCGCAACCCAGCACAGCGCGCCGATCCGGCCGGAGCGGCTGATATTCATGCCCTTGAGCACACCAGGTGGGTGGTTCGTGGCGCACTACCGGCAGATGGCCGGTTCGGGGTAGTGCCAGCCGTACCCGTTGCGGGGATGGACGGCGTGTCGCGGCGTTGCCAGGATGTGTGAATCGCCACCACCGAGGACCCCGCCGCGCCGGGCACGCGTGTGCCGACGGAGGCGGAACCGTTCACCGGGCAGGGCCCCCACCCGCCGGTCAAGCCGTGGTGGCATCGCCTCGTCCTGATCGTCAGCCTCGTGGCCGGTAGCCTCGCCGGACTGGCCTTCGCCCTGGCGACCCCGTTTCTGTCACTGATCGCCCTGGGTGCCCTTCAGGGCGATCAGATGCCCGAGCCGAGGCCTGACCTCGGTGCGCTGGTGGTTGCCGGTCCGGCTGACTCGACACCAGCCGTTCCGATCGCTACCAACGACACTGTCGACTTCGACCGGCTCCTGCCGGGCGCGGACACGCAGCACCTACTGCTGACCCCGCAGGTACGCGCCGACCTGCGCCATGCCGCCGGTGCGGCGTGGACCCAACCGGACAACACCGCCGTCACGGTCACCCTGCTCGAATTCGAGTCCAGCCAGGCGGCGGCGGAGTTCAGCCACTCCTGCATCGAGTTGCAGTTGGCGAACCACGACAAGGTCACCATCGCCGGCCGCGACGGGCCAGCGATGGCCTTCCTGGAGGCGGAGGCGCGCGCGATCTCGGCCGTCGAGATGGCTGACGAGGTCCTCATCTTCGTCCGCGCGGTCAGCCCCGCCGACCGGCTCCCGGACACCGTCGTCGCCGTCGAGTCGCTGTTGCGCGAGCAGCGCGACCGACTCTGAGCCACGCCACCCCCGCGCGGCCGCTTTCTGGGCCCGGCGTGGGCGGACGCACCGGGCGGGGCAGGGTCGGTCCCAGCGGATAGGCTGGGCGGCGGCCGAGCAGACGAGTGCGAGAAGGAGCCATCCGTGCGCCCAGGTGGACAGCCGAACATGCAGCAGATGCTGAAGCAGGCGCAGAAGATGCAGCAGCAGATCGCCGCCGCCCAGGCCGAGCTGGCCGAGGCCGAGCTGACCGGCACCGCCGGCGGTGGGCTGGTCACGGCGACCGTCTCCGGCTCCGGTGAGCTGAAGGCCATCAAGATCGACCCGAAGGCCGTCGACGCGGACGACGTGGAGACGCTTGAGGACCTGGTCGTCGCCGCCGTGCACAACGCCGCCGAGGCGGCCCGCGAGCTGACCGAGCGCAAGATGGGCCCGGTCGCCGGTGGCATGGGCGGCCTCGGCCTGCCCGGTTTCTGAGCCGGCAGATGTACGAAGGTGCCATCCAGGACCTGATCGACGAGCTGGGCCGGTTGCCGGGCGTGGGCCCGAAGAGCGCCCAGCGGATCGCGTTCCACGTCCTGTCGGCGGACCCGGCCGACGTCAACCGGCTGGCCGGCGCCCTGCGCAAGGTCAAGGAGCTGGTGCGGTTCTGCACGACCTGCTACAACGTGGCCGAGTCCGAGCAGTGCCGGATCTGCCGCGACCCGCGCCGCACCGACGAGGTGCTGTGCGTGGTGGAGGAGCCCAAGGACGTGGTGGCCATCGAGCGGACCGGTGAGTTCCGCGGTCGCTACCACGTGTTGGGCGGTGCGATCAATCCGCTGGAGGGGATCGGTCCGGACAATCTGCGCATCCGGGAGCTGCTGATCCGGCTCGGCGGAGGCGCGGTGCGGGAGTTGATCCTGGCCACGGACCCGAACACCGAGGGCGAGGCGACCGCCACCTACCTGGCGCTGATGGTGAAGCCGATGGGTATCTCGGTGACCCGGCTGGCCAGTGGGCTGCCGGTCGGCGGCGACCTGGAGTACGCCGACGAGATCACCCTCGGTCGGGCCTTCGAGGGCCGCCGCGCGGTCTGATCCCCCTACGTACAGCCGATGGCCGGCACCCCTCGGGGTGTCGGCCATCGCTTCGTCACTGCCCGGAATTGATCTGACACTTGATCCCTCATCGGGGCTGTTCGACGTAACAGTTTGGCATCGCGGGTGCAGATTGATCGGTTTGAGGGGCGATTTACCTTCGAATCGAAAGTCAACCAGCGCTTGAGGCACGATCCGATACCAACCGTCCACCTGGCAGTTTCCGGGTGGACGTAACGAGAGCTATGGTCACCGCCATCGGTGACCCCTGTCACCACGTTGTCCGTACCCCCAAGGACGAGGTGAAGCACACATGCGTGCACCCAGGCCGAAGGTCGCGATCGCGGCCGTCGCGGTCGCGGCCCTCGCGGTAGCAGGCTGCGCCGAGAGCAACCGCGACGACAAATCCGGCGGTAGCAAGAAGGACACCCTCGTCTTCGGCGTAGCCGGAGACCCGAAGGTGCTCGACCCGAGCTTCGCCAGCGACGGTGAGTCGCTGCGCGTGGCGCGTCAGGTCTTCGAGACCCTGGTCCGGCCGGAGGAGGGTGGCACCAAGGTCACCCCCGGTCTGGCCGAGTCCTGGACCCCGGACGCAGCGGGCACCACCTGGACCTTCAAGCTCCGCTCGGGCGTGAAGTTCCACGACGGCACCGACTTCAACGCCGAGGCCGTCTGCGTCAACTTCAACCGCTGGTACAACGCCAAGGGCCTCATGCAGAGCCCGGACGTGACCGCGTACTGGCAGGACGTCATGGGCGGCTTCGCCAAGAACGAGGACGCGGAGCTGCCGCCGAGCCTCTTCAAGTCCTGCGCCGCCAAGGACGCCACCACTGTGGACCTGTCCTTCACGCGGGTCTCCAGCAAGATCCCGGCCGCGCTGATGCTCCCCTCGTTCTCCATCCACAGCCCGAAGGCGCTGCAGGAGTTCGACGCGAGCAACGTCGCGGGCACCGCCGAGGACATCAAGTACCCGGCGTACGCGACGGCGCACCCGACCGGCACCGGCCCGTTCAAGTTCAAGGCCTGGGACGTCGCCAACAAGACGCTCACCCTGGAGCGCAACGACGACTACGCCGGCACCAAGGCCAAGCTGAAGACCCTCATCTTCAAGACGATCTCGGATGAGAACGCCCGCAAGCAGGCGCTGCGCTCCGGTGACATCCAGGGCTACGACCTGGTCGGCCCGGCCGACGTCGAGCCGCTGAAGTCCGAGGGCTTCAACATGCTCACCCGCCCGGCGTTCAACGTGCTCTACCTGGCGATCAACCAGAAGGGCAACCCGAAGCTCGCCGACATCCGTGTCCGGCAGGCCATCGCGTACGCCCTGAACCGTCAGCAGCTGGTCACCTCCAAGCTGCCGCCGGGTGCCAAGGTCGCCGACAACTTCATGCCGGACACCGTCGAGGGTTGGAACGGCGACGTCACGAAGTACACCTACGACCCGGCCAAGGCGAAGGCGCTGCTGGCCGAGGCGGGCGCGTCGAACCTGACGCTGAAGTTCCACTACCCGACCGAGGTCACCCGGCCGTACATGCCGAACCCGAAGGACATCTTCGAGCTGCTGTCGGCGGACCTGAAGGCTGTCGGCATCACCGTCGAGGCGATCCCGCTCAAGTGGAGCCCGGACTACCTGAACGCCACCACCTCGGGCAGCAAGCACGACATCCACTTCCTGGGCTGGACCGGTGACTACGGCGACGCCTACAACTTCATCGGTACCTTCTTCGACCGGCCGAAGGACGAGTGGGGCTTCAACAACAAGGCCCTGTTCGACCAGTTCAAGGACGCGGACACCACCGCTGACATCGCGGCCCGGACCGAGAAGTACAAGGCCCTGAACAAGTCCGTGATGGACTTCCTGCCCGGTGTGCCGATCTCGCACTCGCCGCCGGCGATCGTGTTCGGCAAGGACGTGACCGGCGTCAAGGCGAGCCCGCTCACCGACGAGCGGTTCTCGACCGCCGAGTACAAGTAAGTCCTGATCTGACGCAGCAAGGAACGCGGGCGGGCGCTGTCGCACAGCGCCCGCCCGCAACCCTCCGCACCCCTTCGAGGCCGCCGTGTTCCGGTTCATCGTCAGACGCCTGCTTCAGCTGATACCCACGCTGTTCGGGCTCTCCCTCCTGCTCTTCATCTGGCTCCGCCGACTCCCCGGCGGCCCCGAGACCGCCATCCTCGGCGAGCGCGGTACGCCCGAGATGCGGGCTGCCATCCGGCGCAACATGGGGCTCGACGAGCCCATCCTGGTGCAGTACGGCCGTTTCGTCCGTCGGCTGATCAAGCTCGACCTGGGCACCTCGACCTCCACCAAGCGGGCGGTCACCACGGAGTTCATCGAGCGCTTTCCCGGCACCGTCGAGCTGACCATCACCGCGATGATCATCGCGATCGGTGTCGGCATCCCGCTGGGTTACCTGGCCGCCCGTCGTCGCGGCCGCTTCCTGGACCACGCGTCCGTGGGCGGCTCGCTGATCGGCATCTGCATCCCGGTCTTCTTCCTGGGCTACGTGCTCAAGGCGATCTTCTCGGAGAACCTGCACTGGTTCCCGTCCAGCGGTCGGCAGGACCCGACGCTCGGGGCGACCCGGGTCACCAACTTCTTCGTCCTCGACGGGTTGATGACCCGTGAGTGGGACGCCGCGGCCGACGCCCTCTGGCATCTGGTGCTGCCGAGCATCGCGCTGGCCAGCATCCCGCTGGCGATCATCGTCCGGATCACCCGGGCGAGTGTGCTGGAGGTGCTCAACGAGGACTTCGTACGCACCGCCGAGGCCAAGGGCCTGACCGAGCAGACGGTCCGTCGCCGGCACGTGCTGCGCAACGCGATGCTGCCGGTGGCCACCTCGATCGGTCTGCTCGCCGGCGGCCTGCTCTCCGGCGCCGTGCTGACCGAGACCGTCTTCGCCTTCAGTGGCATCGGAGCGTTCGTCGCCGAGGCCATCGGCCAGCGCGACTATCCGGTGCTGATGGGCTTCATTCTGATCATCGCGGTGGTGTACGTGCTGGTGAACCTGCTGGTCGACCTCTCCTACAGCTTCATCGACCCGAGGGTGAGGGTGCGATGACACTCAGCCCGGGCAAGAAGCGCGAAAAGATCGACCGGCTCTCCGAGTTGGCCGCCCGTGACGACGAGCGGGGCGTCAGCCTGTGGCAGGAGGCGTTCCGCCGGCTGCGCGGCAACCCGGCCGCGATCGTCGGCGCGGTCATCCTGGCGCTCTTCGTGCTGGTCGCGGTGCTCGGCCCGTTCCTCGTGCCGTACGCGCCGACCGACACGATCGGCATCCGGGAAGGGCTGATCAAGCCGGGTGTCATTCCCGGCCCCGACGGTGACCACTGGTTCGGGTACGACCACCAGGGCCGGGACGAGTTCAGCCGGATGATCGTGGGCGCCCGGCAGACCCTGCTGGTCGGTGTGGTGTCCACCCTGATCGGTCTGGCCATCGGCGCGCTGATCGGTGGCATCTCGGGTGCGGCGGCCGGTCTCGGTGGCCGGTGGGGGCGGTGGGTCGACACCACCCTGATGCGCTTCATCGACATGCTGCTGGCGATGCCGAGCCTGCTGCTGGCGGTGAGCATCGCCGCCCTGCTCGGGGCCAGCCTGACCACCGTGATGATCGCGGTCGGTGTGGTCTCGGTGCCGGTGTTCGCCCGGCTGCTGCGCGGCTCGATGATCTCCCAGGCCAACAGCGACTACGTGCTGGCGGCCACCTCGCTCGGCGTGAAGAAGTCGAAGATCGCGCTGACCCACGTGGTGCCGAACTCGCTCGCGCCGGTGATCGTGCAGGCCACCCTGACCCTGGCCACCGCGATCATCGAGGCCGCGGCGCTGTCCTTCCTCGGCCTGGGCAACCCGGACACCGCCGTACCGGAGTGGGGCGTCATGCTCGCCGACGCGCAGCAGTACCTCGGCATCCGGCCGTCGCTGGCGATCTACCCGGCCGTCGCGATCATCATCACCGCGCTCGGCTTCACCCTGCTCGGTGAGGCGATGCGTGAGGCCCTCGACCCGAAGCTGCGGAAGTAGGCCCAGTAATGGCACTGCTCGAAGTTGATGATCTCTCCGTCACGTTCGCCCGGCGCGGCCAGCGGGCCGTGCACGCCGTCGACGGGGTGTCCTTCTCGGTCGACGCCGGTGAGGTGGTCGGCCTGGTCGGCGAGTCCGGCTGCGGCAAGAGCGTCACCTCGCTCGCGATCATGGGCTTGCTGCCGAAGCAGCCGGGCCTGCGCGTCGGCGGCAAGGCCGTCTTCGACGGCACCGACCTGCTCCAGCTCGACGACCGGTCGCGGCGGGACATCCGTGGTCGGGACATCGCGATGATCTTCCAGGACCCGCTGTCCTCGCTGAACCCGGTGATTCCGATCGGGTTGCAGGTGACCGAGGTGTTGACCCGGCACCGGGGGATGAAGGGTGCGGCCGCCGCGAAGGAGGCGGCGGAGCTGCTGGACCGGGTCGGCATTCCCGACCCGAAGCGGCGGCTGAAGGAGTACCCGCACCAGCTCTCCGGTGGGATGCGCCAGCGTGCGCTCATCGCGATGGCGGTGGCCTGCCAGCCTCGGCTGCTGATCGCCGACGAGCCGACCACCGCGCTGGACGTCACCATCCAGGCCCAGATCCTGGAACTGCTCAAGGAACTGGTCCGGGACTCCGGCACCGCACTGCTGATGATCACCCACGATCTGGGTGTGGTGGCCGGCATGTGCGACACCGTCAACGTGCTCTACGGCGGCCGGGTGGTGGAGACGGCCCGCCGCCGTCCACTGTTCCGTCAGCCGCGGCACCCGTACACAGTGGGTCTGCTTGGCTCGGTGCCCCGCCTGGACGCCGGGCGGGGCGAGAAGCTCAGCCCGATCCCCGGCTCGGTCCGCGACCTGCTGCCCTGGCCGGAGGGTTGTGCCTTCGCCCCGCGCTGCGCCCGGCGGACCGACGAGTGCGTGGGCGAGCCGCCGGAGTTGGTGCAGGCACACGACGGACGTAGCTACCGGTGCGTCAACCCGGAGCCGGTGCCCGGCACGGTGCCCGCCCCGCGCGAGGAGGAACCAGCGTGAGCGACAACGACATCCTCGTCGAGGTACGCGACCTGAAGGTGCACTTCCCGATCAAGCGGGGTGTGCTGTTCGACCGGGTGGTCGGCCATGTGAAGGCCGTCGACGGGGTGGACCTCAGCATCCCGCGGGGCAAGACGTACGGCCTGGTCGGCGAGTCCGGCTGCGGCAAGTCCACGCTGGGTCGGGCGCTGCTCCAGCTCACCCCGCCGACCGCCGGCGAGGTCGAGTTCGACGGCGTCGAGCTGACCACGCTGCCGTCGGGCAAGCTGCGCAGCATGCGTCGCCGGATGCAGATGATCTTCCAGGACCCGATGTCCAGCCTCGACCCCCGGCAAAACGTCGAGTCGATCCTGACCGAGGGCATGCAGACCCACGGGATCGGTGCCGACCGCACCGACCGTCGTCGGATCATCGGCGAGACCCTGGACGCGGTGGGGCTGCCCCGCTGGGCGCTGTCCCGCTACCCGCACGAGTTCTCCGGTGGACAGCGGCAACGCATCGGCATCGCCCGCGCGCTGGTGCTCGGGCCGGAGCTGATCGTCGCCGACGAGCCGGTCTCGGCGCTCGACGTCTCGATCCAGGCCCAGGTGGTCAACCTGCTCGACGAACTCCAGGACAGCCTCGGGCTGACCTACCTGGTGATCGCGCACGACCTCGCTGTGGTCCGGCACATCTCCGACACCGTCGGCGTCATGTACCTGGGCGCGCTGGTCGAGGAAGCGCCGAGCGACCGGCTCTACACCGAGCCGCTGCACCCGTACACCCGGGCGTTGATGTCGGCGGTGCCGGTGCCGGACCCGGATGTGGAGGATCGTCGGGAGCGGATCCTGCTCGCCGGTGACCTGCCGTCGCCGGCCAACCCGCCGTCCGGCTGCCGTTTCCACACGCGCTGCCCCTGGGCGCAGCCCACCCGCTGCGCCGACGAGCGACCCGTGCTGCGGGAGATCGGCGTCAGCCGGGTGGCCTGCCACTTCGCCGAGCAGATCGCCAGCGGTGAGCTACGCCCGCACCAGGTCAGCGCGCAGATCGTCCGCCCCGAGGACGAGGGCGAAGCGCCCGCCGTGGTCTCCGCGCCCACCGAGCCCGGCTCGTACGTCTGACGAAGCCCGCTCGCCCCGATCAACGGTCGGGGCGAGCGCGGCGGGCCGGTCGACGGGGGTTCAGCCCTCGGGTCGGTTCAGCAGGCCCACGGCGACACCGTGCACCGCGTCCAGCCCCGCCGGATCGGCCAACGCCACCGACGTGCCGGTGACCGCGTACCACTCGTCCGCGTCCTTGTACTGCACCCGAAGGGTGACCTTGCCGTCGGCGTACTCGGTGCGCAGGGTCAGGTCGCCGGTGACGACGCCGACCTCGTCGGTCATCACGCCGCCGGGGCCGGGCACGATGTCTGAGGTACGGCTCTGCGGGCTGGCCGCGCCGCCGGAATCCGCGACCATCCCGGCACCCGGCACGGCGGCGGGAGTCTCGGCAGTGCCGTCGGCGGTCATGCCTGCGGCCGCCGGGCCGCTCTCCTCAGCGGCCGTCACGACGCGTTTCCCACTGTGCAGCCCTCCAGCATGTCGGTCAGGGCGGTCTTCTCGGCGCTGGTCACCGTCAACCGCCAGTAGTGCTTGACCGTCACCCAGCTTTCGGCGTACTTGCACCAGTACTCGCGGTTCGCCGGCTTCCACTGGGACGGGTCCTGGTCACCCTTTGCCCGGTTGGAGGACGCGGAAACCGCGATGAGCTGCGGACGTGTGGTGTCGTTGGCGAAGTCGCCACGCTTTTGGTCGTCCCACTCGTCGGCGCCCGAGCGCCAGGCGTTGGCCAACGGGACCATGTGGTCGATGTCCACGTCCGAAGGGTCGGCGGCGCTACGGCCGTCGTACACGCTCTCCCAGCGCCCGCCGACCACGTTGCAGCCGGAGAGCTTCACGTCCTTGCCGTCGCGCTGGAGAATGCTGTCCCGCACGTCGCAGTTCTTGCCGGTGTTCCGCCAGTGCGGGAAGTGGTCTCTGCTGTAGCCCTTCATCGAGCCGGCAGTTGCCACGGTGAGCTGGCCGAGTTGCTGTACGGCGTTGCCGCCGTCGCTCGGCGACTGAGTGTCCGGCTCGTCGGGCGGGACGCAACCGGCGACGCCGAGCGCCAGCGCCGCGGCGAGCGCGGCCACCGCCGCTCGCGGTCCTGATGTGGTACGCACAGACGACACCTCTCCAGCTTGCGGTCTCCCGGCGACTGCGCACAGTACCCGGGCCAGGTTTTGGCAATTCGTGGCGTCTCCCACTTGTTACAGGGCACATTGGTGGGATGACCGAACCCGTACCGGCGCCTGCCCTCCGGATGGGCACCGCCGCCGGCCGGGGCACGCTGCTCGCCGCCGTACTCGCCTCCGGCATGGTCTTCCTCGACACGACGGTCGTCAACGTGGCGCTGCCGAAGCTCGGGCAGGACCTCGGCGCGAGCGTGTCCGATCTCCAGTGGACCATTAACGGCTACCTGCTGATGCTGGCGGCGTTCGTGCTGCTCGGCGGTGCCCTCGGGGACCGCTTCGGTCGACGACGCATCTTCCTGATCGGTGTCCTCTGGTTCACCGTCGCCTCCGTGCTCTGCGGGCTGGCCCAGGGCACCGGCTGGCTGATCGCGGCCCGCTTCCTCCAGGGCGCCGGCGGCGCGCTCCTTACGCCCGGATCGCTGTCGGTGCTCCAGGCGAGCTTCCACCCGGACGACCGGGGCCGGGCGATCGGCGCCTGGGCCGGACTGTCCGGGGTGTCCACCGCGCTCGGCCCGTTCATCGGGGGCTGGCTGATCGACGCGCTGTCCTGGCGTTGGATCTTCTTCCTCAACCTGCCGATCGCCGTCCTGGTGGTGCTGGCCACGACGCGCTGGGTGCCGGAGAGCCGCGACGAGAGCGCCTCCCGCACCGCGGGGCCCGGACGGACCCGACGCCGGTTCGACGTCGCCGGAGCCCTGCTCGGAGCACTCGCGCTCGCCGGCGTCACGTACGCCCTGATCGACGTGCCGGCACGCGGCTACGACTCGGCGCCGGTGCTGATCGCGGCGCTGGTCGGGGTGCTGTCGGCGGTGGTCTTCGTACTGCTCGAACGGCGGCGCGGGGACGCCGCGATGCTGCCCACCGGCCTGTTCTCCAGCCGGCTCTTCTCGGTGCTGAACATCTTCACCGTCGTCGTCTACGCGGCGCTCACCGGCTTCACCTTCTTCTTCGCCGTCTACCTGCAGAACGTGGTGGAGTGGTCGGCCTTCCGCACCGGCATCGCACTACTGCCGATGACCCTGCTGCTGTTGGTCGGGTCGGCCCGCTCGGGAGCGTTGTCGGCGCGGATCGGCCCCCGGCTGCAGTTGACCGTCGGGCCGGTGGTGGCCGCAGTCGGCCTGTTGCTGCTGCGCGGCGTCGGACCGGGCGCGTCGTACTGGACGGACGTGCTGCCCGGGGTGCTGCTCTTCGGGATCGGGCTGACCCTGGTCGTGGCACCGCTGACCGCGTCGGTGCTGGCCGCCGTGCAGGACCGCTTCTCCGGTGTGGCCAGCGGCTTCAACAACGCCGCGTCCAGGGCCGGTGGGTTGCTCGCGGTGGCGGCGCTGCCGCTGCTGGTCGGCCTGTCCGGCGGCGGGTACGAGCAGAAGGGCGAGCTGACCGACGCCTTCCGCGGCGCGATGGAGTGGTGCGCCGGCCTGCTCGTGGCCGGCGCGGTGCTGGCGCTCGTGCTGGTCCACAGGCCGCCCCGGGAAGCCCCGCCGTCCCAGCCCTGCCACTCGCTGCCCGCCGCGACACCCCCGAAGTAGGGATCCACCCCGGGGGTGTCGCGTGTAGGTCAGCGGCGTGCGCGGTTGACGGCGCTGGTGACCGCCTTGATCGAGGCGGTGACGATGTTGGCGTCGGTGCCGACACCCCAGACCGTTCGCCCGTCGACCTCGCACTCCACGTACGCGGCGGCCTGCGCGTCCCCGCCGGAGGAGAGCGCGTGCTCGTGGTAGTCGAGCACCCGCACACCCACCCCGACCGTGTGCAGCGCGTTGACGTACGCGTCGATCGGACCGTTGCCGACGGCGGCGAGTGAGCGCTGCTCGGCGCCCACGCCGACCTGGGCCTCGATCTCGACCTTGCCGTCGATCGTGCTGATCGTGTAGCCGGCCAACCGGATGGCCGGGTCGGGCTGGTGGTCGAGCAGGTAGTGCGTCGCGAAGATCTCCCACATGGCGGCCGGGTCGACCTCGCCACCGTCGTGGTCGGTGACCTGCTGCACCACCCCGGAGAACTCGATCTGGAGCCGCCGGGGCAGGTCCAGTTGGTGCTCGCTCTTCATGATGTACGCGACGCCGCCCTTGCCGGACTGCGAGTTGACTCGGATGACCGCCTCGTAGGTGCGGCCCAGGTCCTTCGGGTCGATCGGCAGGTACGGCACCGCCCAGGTGTGCTCGTCCACCGGTACGCCGGCAGCCTTCGCGTCGGCGGCCAGGGCGTCGAAGCCCTTCTTGATCGCGTCCTGGTGGGAGCCGGAGAAGGCGGTGTAGACCAGGTCGCCCGCGTACGGGTGGCGCTCGTGCACCGGGAGCTGGTTGCAGTATTCGACCGCCCGCCGGATCTCGTCGATGTTCGAGAAGTCGATCATCGGGTCGATGCCCTGGGAGAAGAGGTTGAGCCCCAGCGTCACCAGGTCCACGTTGCCGGTGCGCTCACCGTTGCCGAACAGGCAACCCTCGATGCGGTCCGCGCCGGCGAGCAGGCCCAGCTCGGCGGCGGCCACTCCGGTGCCCCGGTCGTTGTGCGGGTGCAGGCTCAGCACCACGCTGTCGCGGCGCGGCAGGTGCCGGTGCATCCACTCGATCGAGTCGGCGTACACGTTGGGGGTCGCCATCTCGACCGTCGCCGGCAGGTTGATGATCAGCGGGCGGTCGGGCGTCGGGTCGATCACGTCGATGACCCGGGAGCAGACCTCCAGCGCGTACTCCAGCTCGGTGCCCGTGTACGACTCCGGCGAGTACTCGTAGAAAATGTCGGTGTCCGGAGTGTGGATCTCCGCGTACTTCTGGCAGAGCCGCGCACCGGTCGTGGCGATGTCGGCGATGCCGTCCTTGTCCAGGCCGAAGACCACCCGACGCTGGAGGGTGGAGGTCGAGTTGTAGAAGTGCACGATGGCCCGCTTGGCACCGCGCAGCGACTCGAACGTCCGCTCGATCAGGTGCTCCCGGCACTGAGTGAGCACCTGGATGGTGACGTCCTCGGGGATCATGTCCTGTTCGATGAGCTGCCGGACGAAGTCGAAGTCGGTCTGACTGGCCGACGGGAAGCCGACCTCGATCTCCTTGTAGCCCATCTGGACCAGCAGTTGGAACATCCGGCGCTTGCGCTCCGGCGACATCGGGTCGATCAGGGCCTGGTTGCCGTCGCGGAGATCCACCGCGCACCACCGTGGGGCCGCGTCGACCTGGCGGGTGGGCCAGGTGCGGTCCGGCAGCTCGACCCGGAACTGCTCCTGGTAGGGCTGGTAGCGGTGGTACGGCATCCGGCTCGGGCGCTGCCGAGCGAACGGATCGGTTTCGGCGTCGGTGACAGGTTGAGCCATTTCAGAGTGCTCCCTGGAACATGTGGCGTCAGCAGATCGGAAGGTGTCGGCGTATGCCGGGCGACGATGCGCGGCGGTGCCGAGAGAAGGTTCGGATGTGCTGGACGGCGCGATGCAACTCCGCGACGAGGTGCCGGCCGGTCAGGCCTCGTCGCGGCGGCTAAGGAGGAGCAGCGCCTGCCACATGACCACGTCACCCTACGTGATGGCAGGGGCGGTGGGAAGGTAGGTCCGGACTGTGGGACCAGCGTCATGGTCCGTGCCGGGCCGCCCGGACGCGGATGGTCAGCGGAGCAGCAGGTCGGCGAGGGGTCGGCGGTGCCGCAGGCTGGTTTCCTCGGCGACCAGGTCGGCCGGGAGGCTGAGCGGGTCGCCGAGACGCCCGACGGCGACCACCGCGTACGGCCGTACGTCGGCGGGAAGGTGCAGGTCAGCGGCGAGTCCGGCGCGATCGACGGTGAGGACCTGGCGTACGTGCAGCCCGAGCGCGGTGGCCTGCACGGTGAGGTGGGCGACGGCCTGGCCCAGGTCGTAGGCGATCCCGTCGGCCGGCGCGGCGTCGGGTGCCGTGTCGGCGTCGACGTGTGCGGCGAGCAGCAGGGCGGCGGCGCGGTGCGCCCACCGCTGCTCACGCTCGGGCAGGTTGACCAGGATCCGCTTCCAGGTCTCGTCGTCGCGGTGGCCGAGGGTGAACCTCCAGGGCTGGCGGTTGCCCAGCGACGGTGCCCATCGGGCCGCCTCGAGCAGGGAGGCCGCGTCCGCCGCGCTCAGCTCGTCGGTGGGGTGGAACGCCAGCGGGCTCCAACGGAAGGCGAGCAGCGGGGTCAGGTCAGCCATGCCGGTAATCGTCCTGTATGGGTGATTCGCCGATCAGGCAGGGTTAGCAGAATGTGGGCAAAAGCACCCGTAACGGGATGAAGATCAGGGCGTTCCCGCGCTCGGGCTGTCCGAGGGGTCAGGGGTCGGCGGCGCGGCGGTGTCCAGCGGGTCCCGGTCGATCACCACCGGACCGGCCAACTGCACGGTGGCCGGCGCCGGGCCGGGTGGTGCGGCCAACCGCAGCGTCCCGACCCCGGTCCGGACGCCGGTCGGTGTGCCGTCCCGGTCGTAGCAGTAAATGCCCACGTCCAGCGGGGCGTTCAGCGACGCCGAGGTGGAGTCCACCGAGTAGCACGTGCCGGTCAGGCCCTCGGGCGCGTTGGCCGGGGCCACCGCCAACGGCGCGCGTCGGTCGGTGAGCACGTCCAGCCAGTCGGTGAGCGGATGCTGGACGCGGGGGTCCGACCGGCGCGGGATCGTGTCGTCCCGCTCACCGAGGCGTACGCAGCTCGACGGTTCCGGTCGACCGGCTGACGGCAGGGCGCACTGAAACAGCCCGTCGGCCGTCGCCGCCATCGAGACGTCGGCGGCGCCACCCAACGCGCCCCCCGGCACGTCGACCCGCCAGCTGCCGTCGTTAGCGCTGGTGAACACGATGGTGCGGTCCGGCTGACCCGCCCGGCTGTACACGTACTGCGCCACCATGTGGCGGTCCTGCGCGGCTGCGGCCAGGGCAGCCAGCTCGTCCCGTGCGGCGTCCACAGCGACCGACCCGGGATCGGTCGGCGTCGGGGCGGGCGGCTGCGTGCTGGTGCAGGCGACCAGGAGCGCTGGCAGGGCTAACACGAGCGGCCCGAGCACACGGCCGGCCGAGCGGATGAGGACGGGCACCGGCCCATTCTGGTGGCTGCGAGCGGTCCGCGGGTGCCGGCGCGTACCAGGCTCGTTCCGGCGTGTCGGACGCGCTCGTGGTCGCGTACCTCCCGCCCTGGTGGGAGCGGCCCGGCGGCACTCGTGCGGGCCGGATGGTGGGATCACCTGACCCGCCGTCGTTACCCGCCGGATACCCTCAAGGGGTTTGACACGCGCCGCCGGCCCCGGTTCCGGCGGCGTCGGCACGCTCAGGGTCACTGGGAGGGAGTGCACGTCGTGGCACTCGTGGTGCAGAAGTACGGCGGGTCGTCCGTCGCCAACGCCGAGCGGATCAAGCGGGTGGCCGAGCGCATCGTCGCAGCCCGCAAGGCCGGCGACGACGTGGTGGTGGTGGTCTCCGCGATGGGGGACACCACCGACGAGCTGCTCGACCTGGCCAACCAGGTCAGCCCGCTGCCGCCGGGCCGCGAGCTGGACATGCTGCTCACCGCAGGCGAGCGGATCTCCATGGCGCTGCTCGCCATGGCGATCCACAACCTGGGGTACGAAGCTCGCTCGTTCACCGGCTCGCAGGCTGGCGTGATCACCACCTCGGTGCACGGCCGCGCGCGGATCATCGACGTCACCCCCGGGCGGCTCAAGGGCGCGCTCGACGAGGGGTCGGTGGTCATCGTGGCCGGCTTCCAGGGCGTCTCGCAGGACACCAAGGACGTCACCACCCTGGGCCGGGGCGGGTCGGACACCACCGCCGTGGCGCTCGCCGCCGCCCTGCACGCCGACGTCTGCGAGATCTACACCGACGTGGACGGCATCTTCACCGCCGACCCTCGGATCGTGCCCAACGCCCGGCACATCCAGCACATCACCTACGAGGAGACGCTGGAGCTGGCCGCCTGCGGAGCGAAGGTTCTGCACCTACGTAGCGTGGAATACGCCCGCCGGGCGGGGTTGCCGATCCACGTCCGTTCGTCATACTCGACCAACACCGGCACGATGGTCACCGGATCGATGGAGGACCTTTCCGTGGAGCAGGCACTGATCACCGGGGTCGCGCACGACCGCAGCGAAGCCAAGATCACGATCGTCGGGGTGCCCGACGAGCCGGGTGCCGCCGCGCGGATCTTCGACACCGTCGCCGGCGCCGAGATCAACATCGACATGATCGTGCAGAACGTCTCCACCGAGGGCACCGGTCGGACGGACATCTCATTCACCCTGCCCAAGGCCGACGGCCCGACCGCGATGGCAGCGCTCAGCAAGATCCAAGAGCCGGTCAAGTTCAAGGGCCTGCTCTACGACGACCACGTCGGCAAGGTCTCGCTGATCGGTGCCGGCATGCGCTCGCACCCCGGTGTGGCCGCCGGCTTCTTCGCCGCGCTCGGCGCAGCCGGCGTCAACATCGAGATGATCTCCACCTCCGAGATCCGGGTCTCCGTGGTCTGCCGGGACACCGACCTCGACGCCGCCGTCCGCGCCATCCACGACGCGTTCGAGTTGGGCGGCGACACCGAAGCCGTGGTCTACGCGGGGACGGGTAGGTAGCGCCCGATGACGGCGCTGCCCACCCTCGCCGTGGTCGGAGCGACAGGTGCCGTCGGCACCGTGATGTGTGAGCTGCTCACCGGACGACGCAACGTCTGGGGAGAGATCCGGCTGCTCGCCTCCGAGCGCTCGGTCGGCCGTCGGGTGCGCTGCCGAGGCGAGGAGATGGTCGTCCAGGCGCTGACCCCCGAGGCGTTCGACGGGGTCGACGTGGCGATGTTCGACGTCCCCGACGAGGTCTCCGCCGAGTGGGCGCCGATCGCCGTCTCGCGGGGCGCGATCGCTGTCGACAACTCCGGCGCGTTCCGGATGGACCGGGACGTCCCGCTGGTCGTTCCGGAGATCAACCCCGAGCAGGTCCGCAACCGGCCCCGGGGCATCATCGCCAACGCCAACTGCACCACCCTCGCGATGATCGTCGCGGTCGCGCCGCTGCACCGTGAGTACGGCCTGCGGGAGCTGGTGCTCGCCTCCTACCAGGCGGTCTCCGGGGCGGGGAAGTCCGGCGTCGACATCCTGCACGACCAGCTCACCAAGGTCGCCGGCGATCGGGCGCTCGGCTCACGCACCGGTGACGTCCGGCAGGCGGTCGGCGACGACCTCGGCCCGTTCCCGGCACCCCTCGCGCTCAACGTGGTGCCCTGGGCCGGTTCCCTTGCCGACGCCGGCTGGTCGTCGGAGGAAATGAAGATCCGCAACGAGTCGCGGAAGATCCTCGGCCTGCCCGACCTCAAGGTGTCCGCCACCTGCGTCCGGGTGCCGGTGGTCACCGCGCACTCGGTGGCCGTGCACGCGGTCTTCGCCAGCGAGGTGGACGCCGAGGGCGCCCGCGAGGCGCTGCGCAACGCGCCCGGCGTGATCCTGGTCGACGATCCCGGCGCCGGAGAGTTCCCCATGCCGATCGACGCGGTCGGCACCGACCCGTCCTGGGTCGGCCGGATCCGCCGCGCCCTGGACGACCCCCGCGCCCTCGACTTCTTCGTCACCGGCGACAACCTCCGCAAGGGGGCGGCCCTCAACACGGCCCAGATCGCCGAACTACTTGCCAAGGAGCTGAAGGCCGGCTAGGCGGCGGACAGGTGGACGCCGTCCCGGCCCTGGCGCTTCACCGCGTACAGGGCCTGGTCGGCTCTGCGCAGGGTGCGGTCTGGGGTTTCGCCGGGGCGGGGCAGTGCCACGCCCACACTGATCGTGCGGCCGACGCGTCGGGCCGCCTCGGTCAACCGTTCGGCGATCCGGACCGCCTCCTCGGGGCGGCTCACCTCGATCACCGCGACGAACTCGTCGCCGCCGATCCGGTACAGCTCGTCGCCGTGGCGTAGCGCCGCCTCCAGCGCCCGGGCCAACCCGACCAGCACCCGGTCGCCGGCCTGGTGGCCGTACGTGTCGTTGACGGTCTTGAAGCCGTCCACGTCGATCGCCAGCAGGGCCGTACGCCCCGGGGTGGCCGTCGCGATCCGCTGCCCGAACGGGCCGGTGTGCCGCAACCCGGTCAGCGGGTCGGAGCTGGCCTGTTCCCGCAGTCGGGCCAGCGTGCGCAGCCGGTCCACGCTCGTCCAGGCCTGCCCGGCGAGCAGTTCCATCAGGCTGACGGTGGTCGGGTCCGGGCGCAGCGCGCGTTCGTCCGCGACCAGCAGCACCCCGCCGACCTCAGGTGGTCCCACCGGAACGGCGACCAGCGTGCGAACTCCGGCCCGGGTCAACGGCCGGTAGTCCTCGGTCGGGAGATGCCCCGCCTCGCCCAACGTGTAGCCGGCTCCGTACCGGTGTGCCCGGTCGACCATCCGGTCCAGCGCGGCCGGGCCCGACTCGGTCAGCTCGGCCCGAATCCGGATCTCCAGTTCGCTCGGCGTCGTCGGCGACGGGCCGAGCTGACCCGCCATCAGCAGCACCGCTGTGGAGAGGGCGGAGACCTCCCGTGCGGCGCACGCCGCCACGCCCAGCACGTCCGCCTCGGTGGGCGCGGCGGAGAGCGCGGCCGCGTGCCGGAGCAGCTTCTCGCTGCGGCTCTCCTCCGGTGGACCTCCGAGGGCGGCGATCCGCGCACCGAGTCGGTCGGCCACCTGCTGCGCGGTCTCCCGCCACGGCTCCAGGTCGACCGGCTCACTCCACTGCAGGTCGAGGACGCCGATCGCCCGGCCCGCCGGGTCCAGCACCGGTACGCACAGCTCGGCTGTCACGTCCGGGCGTACCGGAAGGTAGTCCGGATCGGCGCTCACGTCCGGGACGGCTGCGGGGGATCCGGTGTCGTGCACCCGGCCGACGATGCCGGTGCGCGCCGGCACTGTGGCGAAGACCTGCCAGGCCCCGGTCGCCGCGACGCAGCGCAGACGGTCGTGGGCCGCGAGCAGCACGGAGATGGTCGCCGGGGTGTGGCGGGACAGCGCGCTGACCGTCCACCGACAGGCCTCCGGCGTGCTCGACGCCATCGGCAGGCGGACGGTGACGTCACGGATGACTCGCTGATGATCCACTCGCACGTCGTTCCAGGTAGGGGAGGAGCCCGGCCGGCGCCGAGCCGCGCGATCAAGCGTACTCACGACTGTGCGAAACCGACTTTATTCGTACACACGTGCTATCCACAGGCTGTGGACGCAGCCTGTGGGCAGCGGGCACCGCGAACCAGCGCCCGGCGATAGCGTGAGAACCCCGGCGCCGAGGAGACGATCCATGATCATCGCTCAGCTCAGTGACCCGCACCTGACCACCGGCCTGCTCGCCTCCGCGCCGACCGCGGGGCTGCACCGCGCGCTCGGCCGGGTGCTCGCGTTGCGCCCCCGCCCGGACTGCGTGGTGATCACCGGTGACCTGGTCGACCACGGGCGACCCGACGAGTACGCGGCGCTGCGCGAGCTGATCGGCCGGTTCCCGCTGCCGGTGCACCTGGTCCCCGGCAACCACGACGACCGGGAGTCGCTGCTCGACGCGTTCGGAGGCACCCCGTGGCTCGGCGGCGGCTTCTCCGCCTACTACCACGTCGACCACGAGGCGGCGTCGATCGTGGTGCTCGACTCGCTCGTCCCCGGCAGCGACGGTGGTCGCCTCGGCGAGGAGCAGCTCGGCTGGCTCGACGGGGTGCTGACCGGGCGGCCCGAGGTGCCCGCAGTGATCTGCCTGCACCATCCGCCGGTGGCGGTCGGCATCCCCGCGGCCGACTCCATCCGGCTTGCCGACGGCGACGCGCTCGCCGAGGTGATCGGCCGGCACCGGCACGTCGTCCGGGTCGCGGCCGGCCACCTGCACCGCCCGGTCACCACGGCGTACGCGGGCACCGTGCTCACCGTGGCGCCCAGCACCTGGAAGCAGAGCACCCTCACGATGAGCGCCGACGAGCAGATCGGTTGGGTCGACGAGCCGACCGCCTTCCTGCTGCACGTCGTGCAGGCGGGCGGCTGCGTGACGCACACCGTGCAGGTGAGCCACTCCGCCGGCCAGACCTGCGGCTTCTGAGGGCGCCCGTCGTGCGGGTCTGGTACGTCGCGTACGGCTCGAACATGCACGCGGCCCGGCTGGCCTGGTACATCGGCGGCGGCTGTCCGCCCGGCGGAATGCGGACGTACCCGGGGTGCCGGGACCGACGCCCACCGAGCCGGTCGGTGCCGGTGTCGCTGCCGGGCGGCATCTACTTCGCCGGCGAGTCCCGCGCCTGGACCGGAGGTATGGCCTTCTACGACCCACACCTGCCGGGCGAGGCCGCCGCCCGCGCCTACCTGGTGACAGTGGACCAGTTCACCGACATCGCGGCGCAGGAGATGTACCGCCCAGCGGGCGAAACCGCCCACCTGACCGAGACGACAGCTGCGGCCGTCGAGGCCGCCATCGCCGGCGGACGGGCCATGCTCGGCCCCGGACGGTACGAGACGCTCGTCTGCCCGGGCAGCCGCAGCGGCGTTCCGATGCTCACCTTCACCGCACCGGAGCGGGCGTCCGCTGTGCGGTGCCGGCCACCCGCGCCGACGTACCTCCGCATGATCGCCCGTGGCCTGCGTGAGTCGCACGGCTGGCCGGCCGAACGAATCGCCAGCTATCTGGAAGTCCGACCCGGCGTGGCGGACGCCTGGCCGCCGGACGCCGTCGCCGCCCTGGTCAGCGAGGCGCTGGCCGGGCCCTGACCGCCGCCGTCACGCCGAGCCCGGCGGTCACGTGTGCCGGCCCGGCGGGCGCTGCGGGGTCACAGGGGGGTCAGGTCAACCGAGCAGGAACTCGCGCAGCGCGGGGGCGAGTGTCGTCGGCGGCACCTCGTGGTTGCCACCGTCGAGGCTGACGGACCGTCCGCCAGGAACCGCCTCGGCCGCGGCCCGGCTGCCGTCCCGCAGCCACTGCGGACTTCCGGTGCTGTCCACCGCGAGGGTCGGTGCCGTGATCGTCGCCAGCCGATCGGCGGGCAGTCGCCCGCCCGCCGTGATCACCGCGTCGTACGGCAGGGTGTGCGCGATCGCGGTCAGTGCGCCCCACATCGGTTGCGCCCGCATCCCGGCGACCGCCCCGGCCGGCAACCCCACCGACGCGGTGAGGAAGGCCTCCACCGCGCCGTCCCGATCGTCGGCGGCGATCAGCTCGATCAGCTGCGCGGTGATGTCCTTCCGGACGCCCACGTGCGAACCGACCTGGAACGGCGGCTCGAACAGGACCAACCCGGTCACCGGCAGACCCTGTGCGGTGGCGAGGGCGGCCAGCACCGCGCCGGAGGAAATCCCGTAGAGCGCCGCGGAGCCACCGGCCGCCGCGATCACCGCGGCCAGATCGTCGATCTCCCGGCCGATCTCGTACGGAGCGGTGTCGCCGCTGTGCCCACGGCCCCGACGGTCGTAGCCGAACACGGTGAAGTCCGGTGCCAGCGCCTCGCCGAGCGCGCGGGTCGTGTTGCGGTCGTTGAACGCGCCGCCGACCAGGACGAGCGCGGGCCCGGCCCCGGACCGTTCGAACGCGATGGGCGTGCCGTCCGCCGATCGCACCTGCTCCACCGTCGGTGTCGTTCCGCTCACGATGCCGTCTCCGTCCGTGTCGACTCTCCCGTCCTTTCTAGACCCCAGGTCTGACGTTGTCCGGTGGACCGCAGCAAACGACGTCGCCTGCGCAGCAGATGACCGTCGATCCTGGTACGGGCCGACTCGCAGCTCCGACGTGCTGCCTGGGTCGCCCAGTCGCCGTCCGGATGAGAGGCTGTCGGAGCGGGCGGCCATCCCCAACCGCCGCCAACCACGACCCTTCCGACGGCGTCGGGTCGGCGGCCCGGTCGACCCAGAGGCCGGGCACCGCACAGGCCGATTCTCACGAGGAGATCCATGTCCATAACCAGGATGCGTCGGGCCGCTGTCGGTCTGACCGTGCTCGCGGTGGCCGCGTTCGGCGCGGTCGCCACCAGCCCTGAGGAAGCCGACGCGCGGCCGAAGCCGGTCGACGTCACCCTGCTGGCCCTCAACGACTTCCACGGCAACCTCGAACCGCCGAGCGGGTCCAGTGGCACCATCGCCGGGCAGACCGCGGGTGGCGTCGAGTACCTGGCCACCCACCTGGCCGAGCTGCGCGCCGCCGCCAAGAAGAAGAACACCATCACGGTCGCCGCCGGTGACCTGATCGGCGCGTCCCCGCTGCTCTCCGCCGCGTTCCACGACGAGCCGACCATCGAGGCGCTGAGCATGGCCGGTCTGGACTACGCGAGCGTCGGCAACCACGAGTTCGACGAGGGCGCGGCCGAGTTGCTGCGAATCCAGAACGGCGGCTGCCACCCGGTAGACGGTTGCGCCGACGGCACCCCATACCGGGGCGCCGGCTTCAAGTACCTGTCCGCGAACGCCTTCAAGACCGCGACCGGCAAGCCGCTGATGGCCCCCTACGCGATCCACAAGGTGCAGGGCGTCAAGGTCGGCTTCATCGGGATGACCCTTGAGGGCACCCCGCAGATCGTCAGCCAGCAGGGCGTCGCCGGCCTCACCTTCGCCGACGAGGCCGACACCGCCAACCGGTACGCCCGTGAGCTGCGCCGCAAGGGCGTGGAGGCGATCGTCGTGCTGCTGCACGAGGGCGGCACCCAGGCGGCGACCGGCGGCATCAACGACTGCGTCGGCATGACCGGGCCCATCGTGGACATCGCCAACCGCATGGACCCGTCGATCGACGTGGTGGTCAGCGGCCACACCCACCAGGCGTACAACTGCAACATCAACGACAAGCTGGTCACCAGCGCCAGCTCGTTCGGTCGCCTCGTCACCGACATCGACCTGAAGATCGACCGTCGGAGTGGTGACATCCTGACCGCCTCCGCGAACAACGTCGTGGTCACCCGGGACGTCGCCAAGGACCCGAAGCAGACCGCGCTGATCAACCGGTACAAGACCGTGCTCGGCCCGGTCGCCGGTCGCCAGGTCGGAGTGACCAGCACCGCTATCACCCGGAGTCAGGAAACCCTCTTCGGTACGAGTCTGGGCGAATCGCCGCTGGGCAACCTGATCGCCGACGCGCAACTCGCCGCCACCGACGACGAAGAGGGCGCGGTCGCCGCGTTCATGAACCCGGGCGGGGTCCGGGCCGACCTCGACGCCGGCCCGGTCACCTACGAGGAGGCGTTCACGGTGCAGCCGTTCGCCAACAACCTGGTGACACTGGACCTGACCGGCGCGCAGCTCTACTGCGTACTGGAGCAGCAGTTCGTCACCGCCCGGACGCTGTACCCGTCGGCCACCGTCGGTTACGTGGTCGACCCGAACGGCACCACCGGCACGACGGCCGACCCGTGCGCCGGCACCCGGGTCGTCCGCGGCAGCCTGACCATCGGCGGCACCGCCGTCGACACCGCCGCCACGTACCGGGTCACCGTGAACAACTTCCTGGCCGGCGGCGGTGACGGGTTCAGCGCCCTCACCGGCGGCACGAACCAGGTCACCGGTCAGATCGACCTGGACGCCTTCGTGGACTACCTGACCGCCCAGTCGCCGGTCTCCGCGCCGACGCTGGACCGGATCCGCACCACCGCCGAGGTCCCCGCCAGCTGACGGTCGACCCCGCGACGTTGGGCCCCGGAGCGAATGCTCCGGGGCCCGACACGTGTCCCGGCCCTGTCTCGTCCGTCTTCCACCCTGCCCCGCGGTGCCCCGCCCCTGCCCGGCCCGTCGTGCCCTGCCCGGCCCTACCCTGCTGCCCTGCTGCCCTGCTGCCCCGCCTGGCCGGCCTGCCCTGCTTTGCCGGCCCCGTCGCTTTCCCCGCCCGGCTGCTCGGCCGCCCGGCCGGCTGCGTGGCCGGCTGCGTGGCCCGCCCCGCCGCATGATCGCGCTCGAACATGGAAGTAGTGGCCTCTGCGCGCGTGGATGCCACTCGATCCAGGATCGAGCGCGATCTTGCCGCGTCCGGGCGGGTCCGCGAACAAGATCCGCGCAACATCGGGGATGTTGCTGCCTCCCGCGCGTCGGAGACAGCAACATCGGGGAAGTTGCGCGGACCTTCGGTGCGGGGTGCGGGGTGCGGGGTGCGTGCAGCGCGCGGGGTGCGGGGTGGCGCGGGCGCAGCGCCCAGGGCGAGGGAGAGGGGTTGTCAGGCGGGGGCGGGCGTGGGGGCGGGGGATGCCGGGGCGGTGGTTGCGAGGCCATCCTGCTCGGTGCTGAGCAGGCGGCGCAGGGACAGCGCGACCAGCGAGGCGACCAGGCAGCCGCCGACCACCGTCGCCACCCAGACCATGCCGTTGGCGGCGCCAATGAGCGGGCCGGCGGTAACCGGGCCGATGACACCGCTAACCCCGAAGATCATCGAACTCATGGCGTTGTATCGGCCGCGTAGCTCGTCGGTGGCCAGTGCGTTGGTCAGCGCGGGCATCACCGGCGAGAGCATCGTCTCGCCGAAGCCGAAGATCGCCGAGCAGGCCACCACGCACAGGGCGGCGAACAGGGCGCTCTCACCGCTGACCAGGCCGCCCGCGCCGAGGACCAACCAGGCGGCGGCGAACACCGCACCCACCACGGCCAGTGCCCGGGTGCGGCTGCGCCCCTCGATCCGGCGGATCACCAGCAGTTGCGCGAGCACGATCATCACGGTGTTCGCCGCGAGCGCCCACGCCACCACCCGGGGGTTCACCTCGACGACCCGCACCGCGTACGCGGCGAAGCCCACCTCGACCTGTGCGTAGCCGCAGGTGGTGAGGATCAAACCGAAGATCACCAGCCGCCGGAACGGGCGGTCCCGGAGCACGGTCAGGTAGCCGCCGGCCGACGGCTCGTCGACGCCCCGAAGGTTGCCGAGTCGGTGGCCCACGCCGGGCAGGGTGAGCAGGATCAGTGCGGGCAGCAGGTAGGTCACCGCGTCCAGCAGGTAGATCACCTGGAAGGTGCCGAGCCTGCCGGTGTCGACGATCGCGCCGGAGGTCATGCCACCGATGCCGATGCCCAGGTTGAGCAGGGCGAAGTTCAGCCCGAAGACGCGTTGCCGCTCATTGTCGTCGGTCAGCGACGCGAGGATGGTGTTCTGCCCGGACCAGATCGCCGAGCTGCCAACCGCGATCACCGTCATCACCGCGAACGCGGAGGCGCTCGAATCAACCAGGGCCAGCGAGCCGGTGCCCACCGCCTCGATCAGCAGGCACGGCAGCACCACCCGGCGCGCCCCGAATCGGTCGATCAGAGTCCCGCCCAGTGGCGACAGTGCCAGGGTGACCGCGCCGTACCAGCCGATCACCAGCCCGGCCCGGGTGTCGGTGAGGCCGCGTACGTCGGTGAGGTAGATGAAGAGGAACGGCAGGGTGAGGCCGCGCCCGATCGCCGACAACAGAGTGCCGACGAGGAGCCGGCGAGCTTCTGGGCGGCGGGGGAGGGCGCGACGCAACATGACCGACATTCTGTTCGTCGGGTGCAACATCGTGCGAACCGTTTACCCAGGCGGCGGCTGTCGGGGTGCTCTGCCATGCTGGCCCGGTGAGCGTGACCTGGCGACACCTGCCCGCATCCGCCCGCGAGATCGCCGGCGCCGCCACCGACGCGGTCGAGGCCGCTAGAGACCAGGACACCGAGGCGTACGAGGTGGCTTCCGGCCGGCTCGCCGTGGCCGAACGCTCGGGGCTGGTGCTCGGCGCGGTGGTGCGGCTGCTGCTGGAGGCGACCCATCCGGACGGGCTGGACGGTGATGACGTGCGGCAGGTGCTGGAGCGGTGCGTTCGGGCGGCGGCCCCCTGGCGACCGGAGGTCGACCCGCACGTCGTGCTGGTCCTGCTGGCCGGGGCGCTCGGCGTGTACGACCCCGGCGAGGACGACTCGCCACCCGGCCCGGCGGCGCTCGCCCGACACGCCCCACTGCTCGTGGCCGACCTGCTGGCGGTGACGGGCCGGCCGCTCGACGGCTACCTGAGCGCGGCGTTCACCGAGATCGAGCGCACCGAGCGGCACGACTGACACGGCGCGGCCGAACGGGCGAGGGTGCCGACCGATCGGAGCTGATCACATCGTTCACCATCGCGGTACTCTCTCACCGCATGATCGACTTGCACGGGGGTGTGTGATGGACAGACGAATAGTGACAGGGCTCGCGGTCGTACCGCTGCTCGCTGGTGTGGGCCTGGTGGGCCCGGCGGCGCCCGCGGTGGCGGCGGCTCCCGCGCCGGTCGCCCGAGCGGCGGCCAGCCCGGCGAACGAGCTCTACGTGAGCGGCGCGAACTGCTCACCGGTCGCCGATGGCAGCGAAGAGGCACCGTACTGCACGATCTCGGCGGCGGCGGCGGTGGCGCAGCCCGGTCAGACGGTGCTGGTGCAGCCCGGCAACTACCCCGAGACGGTCACCTTCACCCGGTCCGGCACGGAGAACGCGCCCATCACCTTCCGCGCGGTGAACGCGTTCAACGGGTGGGTCTACGTGGGCCGGACCAACGGGTCGGACGTCACCGGCACCATCCTGTCCCTCAACCAGGTTCACGACGTGGTCGTGGACGGCTTCGTGTTGTACGGGCACAATGCCAGCGCCTCACCTGCTGTGGTGATCGACGGTTCGTCCCGGGTCACGGTGAACGGGATCGCCGCGCAACAGACGAAGGTGCCGGCAGCGGTACGTGTCAGCGGGGCTTCCCATGACGTGACGATCAGCCGGAACTGGCTGGTAAACCTCAATGACACTGGTCTCCCCACAATCGTTGTCGACGGGACGTCGACCGGCACCAGGGTCGTCGCCAACCAGGTCACGGCGGGGCGGATCCGCGTGACCGACGCGCCCGGCAGCACGGTCACCAACAACACGGTCACCGCGGCCTGCGGATCGGGGATCGACCTCGCGGGCACCTCCACCGACGCGGCCGTCGAGAACAACATCATCAAACCTCTGGATGACCGGGCGATCTCGTGCAAGGTGCCTGTCGTCGACGGCGCCATCTCGGTCTCGGCGGCCTCGCTGCCGGCCGTGGCGGACTACAACCTGATCGATCCCACGGCGGGTGTCGCCCCGTACGCCTGGGCCGGCACCACGCACGCCACAGTGGAGGCGTTCCATGCCGCCACCGGGCAGGGTGGACACGACATCGCCGCCGATCCACTACTGGACCTTCAGCGCGGCGGAATGCGGAGCTTCGTTCCCCTGAAGCCGGGCTCACCGGCGATCGACTCGTCCAACGCGACGGCACGGGGCGTACCGGCAACCGACATGCTGGGCAACGCGCACGCCGACGACCCCGAGGCGGCCAACACCGGCACCGGCAATGGCTACCACGACCGAGGCGCAGTCGAGCGGGTCGTCGGCTTCGACTGGTCCACGCAGCCCTTCCGTCAGACCGTCGGCGGCGGTCCGCTGGACGGGACCTCCCGGAGTATCAGCCGGTCGATCTGGCCGTCCGACGGCCCGGTGGGGACCTTCACCTACAAGTTCAGCGACTCGAAGTTCTACCGGGTGACCCAGTCGCCGGAGGAGACGCACCGGTTCCGCCGCGCGGGCCGGGCCTGCGCCTACGTCCGCACGAACTTTTCCGGCAACCGTGACGCCCCCGGCTCCATCACCAACCTCTGCACGGTTCTGGGGGCGCACTACACGCCGGTGTCACCGACCCGGCTGCTCGACACCCGCAGCGCAGTCGGTGTGGGAACGACCACCCCGATTCCGGCGAACTCCGACGTGGTGTTGCCACTCAGCAGCATCGGCGGAGTCCCCGTCGCGCGGATCAGTGCCGTGGTGTTGAACGTGACGGTGACCGAGCCGACGACGTCGGGCTTCCTGACCGTCTATCCGGACGGTGCGGGAACGCCGAGCGCGTCCAACGTCAACTTCGTGGCCAGGGAGACGGTGCCGAACCTGGTCACCGTTCCGGTGGAGAACGGAAAGATCCGGATCCGCAACAGCAGTGGCGGCACCGTGCACGTGATCGCCGACCTTCAGGGGCAGTACAGCGCCGAGGGCCAAGGGTTCACCGCCCTCAACCCGCAGCGGGCGCTCGACACCCGTACCTCCGGGGGAGCGTTCCCGCCGAACACCACCCGGCAGTTGGACCTTGCCCGGCAGATCCCGGCGGATGCCACCGCCGTCGTCCTTAACGTCACTGTGACCGGGCCGACGACGAGCGGCGTCCTGAAGGTCTTTCCCTCCGGTGACGCGCCGCCGGCCGCCTCGAACCTGAACTTCGTCGCCGGGCAGACCATTCCGAACCTGGTGACCGTCCCGGTGGTGGGAGGCAGGGTCGACATTCACAATGCGAGTTCCGGCAGCACGCACGTCGTGGCGGACGTGGCCGGCTACTTCGGGCCGGACGGTCAGTTGACGTACGTGCCGAACTCCCCGGTTCGCATCACCGACACGCGCGCCGACCCGAACCGGGGAAACCATCCCCTCAATCCGCGCGAGTCGATCACGGCCTATGCCAACTTCGCGGCCGGCTCGAACTGTTCCTGCCCGTTCGTGGCGGCGATGGTGGCGAACCTGACCGTCACCGCTCCGACCACGGCGGGCGTGCTGACCGCCTACCCGACGGACGAGGCGCGACCGTCGGCGTCGAACGTCAACTTCGCCGCCGGGGAGACGGCTTCCAACCTCGCCATCGTCGGGACTGGTGGCGGCACCACGCTCTACAACAACAGCTCAGGCACCACGCATGCCATCGCGGATCAGGCGGGTGTCTTCATCAAGCCGCTGTACTGACGGTTCTGCCACAGCGGGCCACACCCCTCGTCGGGCGTGGCCCGCTGTGGCACAGGCACCGCTTGGCAGTGACGCCGAATTCGATCATCTCTCCTGCAGGGGCGGTTCATGAACGTTCGACGTTGGGCGGAGTTCACGCTCGTACCACTGATTGGCGGCGCGGCCCTGGTGGGCCCCGCGACGCCCGCTGCGGCGGTGCCCGCGCCCGTCGTGGCCGCGCCGGTCACCGGCGCGGCGGCGGCTAGCGGCGAGCTGCATGTTAGCGAGCAATGGTGTCAGAGCAGCGGCGACGGCAGTGAGGAGCGGCCGTTCTGCACAATCTCCGAGGCGGCTTCGGTGGCCGGCCCGGGCCAGACGGTTCTGGTGCACCCGGGGGAGTACCAGGAGAACGTCCGGTTCACCCGTTCCGGCACCGAGTCGGCGCCGATCATCTTCCGCGCGGTCAACGTCAACTGGCAGATGGCGCGGGTGGGCAGGTACAACACCGCGGCGGTCAGCGGGACCATCCTCGACCTCACTGGCGTACACGACGTGACGGTGGAGGGCTTGGTCGTTTTCGGGGCCCCCTACGCCGACGTCGTCACGGTGCGGGATTCCCAGCGAGTCCGCCTCGACAAGCTGACCGTCGAGACCGGCGCCTACGGCCCCAACGGGGTACGGATCAGCGGTGTGTCGAACCGGGTGACGCTGAGCCGTACCTTCGTCTACAACACGCACGGCTCGTCCGTGACCATCGAGCCGGGCGTCACGGACACGACGGTCACCGGGAACCAGCTCGACTACTCCGGACTGGCGGCAGCTGACGCTCCACGGACCACGATCACCGGCAACACCTTCCATGTCGAGTGCCGGCAAGGCATTCAACTGGCCGGGCGTTCACCGGGTGCCTCGATCCGCAACAACATCGTCGTCACGACCCGCCGGCGCCATGTCTGCACCACTCCGGCGGACGCCGTCGGCATCCGGGTGTCCGCCGAGTCGGCGGTGGGCAGCAGTACCGACTACAACCTGTTCGACCCAACCAGCGGTGGGGTTCCCTACAGCTGGGCGGGCACCGATCACCCGACCCTCGCCTCGTTCGTCGCGGCGACCGGGCAGGGCACCCACGACCTCTCGGCCGATCCGAAGATCGCCTGGGTGAGCGGAATGGACCGGGGTTACCTCGAGACCGGGGACGGCTCGCCCGCACGGGACTCGGCTGACGCGAACGCCCCCGGTGGCCTGGACACCGACATGCTCGGCGGGTCGTTCGCCGACGATCCAGCCGTCGTGAACACCGGCACCGGCAGCGGATACCGCGACCGGGGCGCGGTAGAGGCTCGGGGACCGGTCACCCAGGACCCGCTACGCGTCGAGCGCAAGGTCGGCGCAGGCCCGTTCGACGTGGTCGCCCGGTCGGGTGCGCACTCCGCCTGGCCCGTCGAGCGGGAGCGGTCCCAGTACGCCTACTACCTGACCGGTCAGCGGTTCTGGCGGGTCACCGACTCCGCGACCGCCGAGTACACGCTGCGGCGAGCCGGTGACGCCTGCGTGCAGGTGCAGGTGTCCCAGACCGATTTCCGACTGCCCAAGGAGTACGAAGGACCTGTCTGCACCCAGGTTGGCGCGCGCTACGTACCGATCCCCCCGACCCGGGTGCTGGACACCCGGGCACCGATCGGTGTGTCCACCGCCGGGCCGGTGGCGGGCTTCGGAACGATCGAACTGCCGATCGGCATCATCGGCGGCGTCCGGGACACGGACATCAGCGCTGTCGTGCTCAACGTGACGGTGACCCAGCCGACCTCCGCCGGCTTCATCAGTGTCTCTCCGGGCGGCGAATCGAGTGACGCGTCAAGCGTCAACTTCGTCGCCGGGGAAACGGTGCCGAACCAGGTCACCGTGCCGGTCCGCAACGGGTCGGTGATGTTGCGCAACGCCGGCTCGGGAACCGTCCACCTGGTCGCCGACCTCCAGGGCTTCTACGCCGCGACCGGTTCCGGCTTCGCGTCGGTGCCACCGACGCGGGTTCTGGACACGCGGGACAGCGGGGGAGCCCCGATCCCGGCCAAGGGCACCCGAACCCTCGACTTCTCCGGCCGGCTGCCCGCCACCGCGACCGCGGTCGTCCTCTCCGTGACGGTCACCGCACCGACCACCAGCGGTGTGCTCACCGTCTACCCGTACGGCTCGGTGGCACCGGCCGCGTCCAGCCTCAACTTCGTCGCCGGGCAGACCATCCCCAACCTGGTCACCGTTCAGCTGTCGAACGGCGAGATCAACATCTTCAACAACAGCTCCGGCACCACGCACGTGGTCGCGGACCTGGCCGGCTGGTTCAGTCCGGAGGCCACCCAGACGTTCGTACCGATGACACCGAAGCGGATCGTCGACTCCCGGTACAGCGTCGGGCTTCCCGGCCGTACCCCGGCTCCGCTCGCTGCCCGCGAGACCGTCCGGTTCGCACCGTTCCGCAGCGAGGCGATCTGCAACCCGGCCTGCCCCGCCCCGACCGCCCTGCTGGGGAACGTGACAGTCACCGCGCCGACCACACCGGGCGTGCTCACCGTGCACCCGGGCGGCGGGCAGCGCCCCACCGCCTCGAACGTCAACTTCGTCGCCCGCGAGACAGCGTCGAACGCCGCGGTGGTCGCCGTGGGCTCCGGCGTCGACCTCTTCCACAACAGCGGGGGTACGTCGCACGTCATCGTCGACCAGGCGGGCTACTTCATCGCCGCCGCGTCCTGACCTGATCTGTCCGCTCTCAGAGCCACCTACCTTGGGAAAAGCTTGATGAACCGATCTGTACTGGCGCGATTCGCGCTCGTACCACTCACCGTTGGCGCGGGCCTGGTGGTCCCGGCGGTGCCGGCCGCCGCCGCTCCCGCGTCCGTCGCCGCCACCACCGAGTGGTACGTCGACTCGGCCAACTGCTCGAACAACGGCGACGGCAGTGCGTCCAGCCCTTTCTGCACCGTCTCCCGAGCCGCGGACGTCGTCCAGCCTGGACAGACGGTCCTGGTTCGGCCCGGTGACTACCGGGAGTCCGTGGTGATCACCCGTTCGGGGACGGAAGGTGCGCCGATCACCTTCCGGGCCGTGAACGGGCCGGGTCGCAGCACCACCGTCGTCAAGGTGGGCAAGCGACGCGGCGCCAACGGCAGCGAGAGCGCGTTCACTCTTCGCGGCGTCCACGACGTGGTCCTCGATGGCTTCCTGGCGTTCGGTGACGGCACGGCCGAGGCCGTCCTCGTCGACGGTTCGTCCCGCATCACCCTCGACCGGCTTGTCACTTCCGAGTACGACGCCCGGGGTGCGGTCCGGATCACCGGCGCTTCCGCGGACGTGACGGTAAGTCGTGGCGCCTTCCGTCCGGGCAGCGGCCTGGTGGTGGATGCGGGGGTGCGCGGCGCGCTGGTTACCGCGAGCACCTTCACCCAGAGCGGGATCACCGTGCGGGACGCGCCGGGCACGAAGATCGTCGGCAACACGCTGGAGACCGACTGCACCCTCGCCGTGGACGTCACCGGCACGTCGCCGGGGGTGTCGATCCGGAACAACATCCTGGAGACCGCCACCGGCCCGCTCAGTGACGCGGTGGCGTGCGAGGTGCCCTCCGAGGCGACCGCCATCGCCGTCTCCGCCGGCAGCGTCGCGCAGACAGTGGCGGACTACAACCTGATCGAGCCGGCCAGCGGCGGTCCGCTGTACCGGTGGAGTGCCGCCGAGTACACCAGCCTGCCCGAGTTCGTCGCTGCCACCGGTCAGGGCGCGCACGACATCGCCGCCACCCCCTGGCTGCGGTCGACGGACGCGTACGACCGGCCGTACTACGAGATCGCCCCGAACTCACCCGCCGTCGACTCGGCCGATGCCACCGCCGAGGGTGTGTCCCGCACCGACCTGTTGGACAACCCGCACACGGACGACCCGGCGAAGACGAACACCGGCACGGGCTCGGGTTACCACGACCGGGGTGCCGTCGAGGCCCAGGGGCCGGTGACGGTCAAAGAGCTGCCGATCCGGCGGAAGGCGGGCGACACGCACCTCGATGTGACCGCCGAGCTTTCCATCACCACCGCGTGGACGACCGACGGTCCGTTGGGCAAGGTATCGCGCAACTGGAGCGATGAGTCCAACCGTCGGGTGCTCCCGCTCGGGTCGGAGGACCACCGGTTCCCCCGTGCCGGCCGGGTGTGCGAGGCCCACCAGGTCAGCCTCAACGACTTCCGCCAGTTCCGGGAGACCCCGACGACGACCTGCCTGGTGCTGGGTGCCGCCTACACGCCGGTGTCACCGAAGCGGGTGCTCGACACCCGTGCCGGGATCGGTGGGTATCCGACAGTGCCGATCCCGCCGAACCAGGCGGTCACGCTGCCGATCAACCCGCTGAACGGGGTGCCGGAGAAGGACGTCAGCGCCGTGGTGCTGAACGTGACAGCGACCCAGCCGACTTCCGCCGGTTTCCTGCAGGTGTATCCGGAAGGCGAACCAACCAACTCCTCGAGCGTCAACTTTGTCGCCGGCGAGACAGTGCCGAACCTGGCCACCGTGGCGGTGCTGAAGACCAGCGCTGTGGTGATCGTCAACAAGTCCAGCGGAACGGTTCACGTCGTCGCGGATCTGCAGGGGTACTACTCGGCGAGCGGGTCGGGGTTCCGGTCGGTGGCTCCGTCGCGGGTGTTGGACACCCGCAGCGTCGGTGGCTCGTTCGCGCCGAACACGGGCCGGGCGGTGGATCTGTCCGGTCGGATTCCGTCCGGGGTGACGGCGGTGGTGCTGAATGTGACCGTGACGGAGCCGACGACCAGTGGGGTGCTCACCGTTCATCCGTACGGCACGGCGGTGCCGACGGCGTCGAATCTGAACTTCGTGGCGGGGCAGACCATTCCGAACCTGGTGATGGTGCCGGTGGTGAACGGGAAGGTGTCCATCCAGAACGTCAGCTCCGGCCGCACCCACGTGGTGGCCGACCTGTCCGGCTGGTTCGGCGGGGGCGCCACGGACGTCTTCGTGCCGTACGGCCCACGCCGCATCCATGACAGCCGGGGAGCCGCCGGCGAGGGGTGGCCGCAGGCACCCTTCACCTCTTCGGGCGTCCCCGTTTCGTACCTCGATTCGCTCAACAAGACGGGGCCGGTGCCGACGGCGGTGGTGGCGAACCTGACCGTCACCGCGCCGACCAGGGCCGGCGTGCTCACCGCTCACCCGAACGGATCGGTCCAGCCGACCGCGTCGAACGTCAACTACGTCGCCGGTGAGACCGCCTCGAACCACGCCATTGTGGGCGTCGGTGAGGGCGAGAACATCGTGCTGTTCAACAACAGCTCCGGCTACACGCATCTGATCGTCGACCAGGCGGGCTACTTCATCGCCGCCGCGTCCTGACTCCAACGCACCAGTTTCACGGCCGTCCATCGTCTCGGCGATGGACGGCCGTGACGTCCGGTCGGCGTCATACCCATTGAGGTACGCCGCCTCAAGCTCATGATCCGAAAGATCCACCTGGTAGGGAATGGTTGATGAGGACTTTTGTGCTGGCGCGGTTCGCGCTCGTGCCCCTGACCGTCGGCGCGGGCCTGGCGGTCCCGGCGGCGCCCGCGTCGGCGGCACCCGGTGCCCTTGTCGCGCAGGTGCCGGCGGCCGTCGGAGCCGAGTTGCACGTCAGCAACACGAGATGCGGGACGGGCGGTGACGGCAGCCTGACAGCCCCGTTCTGCACCATCTCCGCGGCCGCCGCCGTGGCCGAGCCCGGTCAGACCGTCCTGGTCCACCCGGGAGTCGAATACCGGGAGTCGGTGGTCATCAGCCGCTCGGGGACCGAGGGTGCGCCGATCACCTTCCGGGCGGTGAACGGGCCGGGTGAGGCCGCCACCGTCGTCAAGGTGGGCAAGCGTCGTGGTCCCGGCGGCAACGAGAGCGCCTTCACCGTTCGCGGCGTCCACGACGTGGTCCTCGACGGCTTCCGGGCGGCCGGTGAGGGTACAGCCGAGGCGGTACTCGTCGACGGGTCATCCCGGATCACCCTCGATCGGCTGGTCGTCGCCGAGTACGAGGCCCCGGCCCGGGTCCGGATCACCGGTGGGTCCGCGGAGGTCACAGTGAGTCGTGGCTCCTTCGTGGGCGGAAGCGGTCTGGTGGTGGACCCGGGTGTGCGTGCCGCTCTGATCACCACCAACACCTTCACCGCCAGTGGCATCACGGTGCGGGATGCTCCCGGCACGAAGATCGTCGGCAACACGCTGACGACCAACTGCACCTTCGCCGTGGACGTCACCGGCACCTCGCCGGGCGTGTCGATCCGGAACAACATCGTGGAGACCGCCGGCGGTCCGCTCGATGACGCGCAGCCGTGCAGGTGGCCGGCGCAGGCGACCGCCATCGCCGTCTCCGCCGAAAGCGTTCCGCAGACCGTGGCGGACCACAACCTGATCGAGCCGGCCAGTGGCGGTCCCCTGTACCGCTGGGGTGCCACCGACTACACGAGCCTGCCCGAGTTCGTCGCCGCCACCGGCAACGGCACCCACGACATCGCCGCGAACCCCCGGCTGTCGGCGGTGCCCATGTATGACCGGCCGTACTACGAGATCGCCCCGAACTCGCCGGCGGTCGACTCGGCTGACGCCACCGCCGAGGGCGTCTCCCGTACCGACCTGCTGGACAATCCGCACAGTGACGCCCCGGCGGTGCCCAACACGGGCACCGGGTCGGGCTACCACGACCGGGGTGCGGTCGAGGTGCAGGGCCCGACGACGGTCACCGAGGTTCCGGTCCGGCACAAGCCCGGCGGTAACCCTCTGGACGTGACCGTCGGCCTCTCTGTCACCACCGCCTGGCCCACCGACGGCCCGCTGGGCAAGGTGTCCCGCAGTTGGAGCGACGAGCCGTTCCGCCGGGTCGTTCCGCTCGGGCCGGAGGAGCACCGCTTCCGCCGGGCCGGCGGAGCCTGCGAAACCCATCAGGTGACGTTCACCGACTTCCGGTGGACCTACGGAGCGCCCAAGACCAGCTGCACGGTTGTCGGTGCCGCCTACACGGCCCTGACACCGCAGCGGGTACTGGACACCCGTGCGGCGCTCGGGGTGCCGGGCACCGTGCCGATCCCGGCGGACACCGAGGTCGTGCTGGCGCTGCCGCAGATCAACGGGGTGCCAGCCGCGGACATCAGCGCCGTCGTGCTGAACGTGACCGTCACCGCGCCGACCAGCGCGGGGTTCCTGCGGGTCTACCCGGACGGCACCACCCTGCCGGACGCGTCGACAGTCAACTTCGTACCGGGCGAGACAGTGCCGAACCTGGTCACCGTGCCGATGTCCAACGGCAACGTGCGTATCCGTAACACCGCCAGCGGTACGGTTCACGTCGTCGCGGATCTGCAGGGGTACTACTCGGCGAGCGGGTCGGGGTTCCGGTCGGTGGCTCCGTCGCGGGTGTTGGACACCCGCAGCGTCGGTGGCTCGTTCGCGCCGAACACGGGTCGGGCGGTGGATCTGTCCGGTCGGATTCCGTCCGGGGTGACGGCGGTGGTGCTGAATGTGACCGTGACGGAGCCGACGACCAGTGGGGTGCTCACCGTTCATCCGTACGGCACGGCGGTGCCGACGGCGTCGAATCTGAACTTCGTGGCGGGGCAGACCATTCCGAACCTGGTGATGGTGCCGGTGGTGAACGGGAAGGTGTCCATCCAGAACGTCAGCTCCGGCCGCACCCACGTGGTGGCCGACCTGTCCGGCTGGTTCGGCGGCGGTGCCACGGACGTCTTCGTGCCGTACGGCCCGACCCGGATCTACGACACCCGCGACGGCGAGGGGGCGCTCGGGCCGAACGGCTGGGGTGCGCTGACCGCGCCCTACCTCGACCCGAGGGGCGACAAGTCTGCGCCACAGCCGACGGCGCTGGTGGCGAACCTGACCGTCACCGCACCCACCAGGGCCGGCGTGCTCACCATCCACCCCAACGGACCCGACCGGCCGACCGCGTCGAACGTCAATTACGTCGCCGGTGAGACCGCCTCGAACCACGCCATCGTCGGCGTCGGTGAATACGGGCTCGTCGTGCTGTTCAACAACAGTTCCGGACACACCCACGTGATCATCGACCAGGCGGGACACTTCATCGCCGCCGCGCCCTGACCCGTCGAATACCAGAAGGGCCAGCGTCCGTCGGGTAACGAGACGGCCGGCACGGCAGAGGTAAATATAGGCTGCGGTGAGAATCGTTCGGCTTCCACGGGGGACAGTTGATGAGAAGACACAGTTCAATGCAGCTTGCGGTCGTACCGCTGCTGGCGGGTGTGGGCCTGGTCGGGCCCGCCGGGCCGGCGGTGGCGGCGCCCGCGCCGGCCGCGGCCAGGGCCGCGAGCGCCGGCACCGAGGTGTACGTCAGCCGGTCCAACTGCAAGCCGGCTGGCGACGGCAGTGAGGCCGCGCCCTACTGCACGATCGGCGCCGCTCTGGCGGTCGCCCAGCCGGGTCAGACGGTGCTCGTGCAGCCGGGGGACTACGCGGAGAATGTGACGGTCACGCGGTCGGGCACCGAGTCCGCGCCGATCACCGTGCGTGCGGTCAACACCTCGCGGGGCATCGTTCGTCTCGGTCACTACACGCTCAGCGGTACGCCGCTGACGATCTCTGGCGTGCATGACGTAGTGGTCGAGGGCTTCACGCTCACCGGCCGCGGCGACGCGGTGCCGGCTCTGATCAGCGGGGCCCAGCGGGTCACCGTGGACGGTATCGCCGCTGGCGCCGGCACCCTGCCCGCCGTCCGGGTGACGGGCTCGTCCAGCGCTGTCACGGTCAGCCGGGGCTGGTTCTCCGGCTCCGGCACCGGCGTGGCCGTCGAGGCGGGCGTCACCGGCGCGGTGGTCACGGCCAACACCTTCTTCAAGACCCGGGTCGCCGTGACCGACGCCCCGGGAGCCCGGATCACCGGCAACACCGTGGTGACCGACTGCACGGCCGGGATCGTGCTGGCCGGTGCCTCGACCGGCGCGAGCATCCAGAACAACATCCTGCGTACCGGTTCCGGGCCCGTCCCAGCGCCGGGGGCCTGCGCCGACCCGGCGACCGCACCCGCGATCTCGGTCTCCACCGCCGCCGCCGGCACGACGGCCGACTACAACCTGGTCGACCCGGCCAGCGGCGGGGCTGTCTACCGCTGGAGCGACACCGATCACGCCGACCTGGCGTCGTTCCAGGCGGCGACCGGTCAGGGCGGTCACGACATCCTGGCTTCGGTCCTGCTGGGCGAGCAGTTGGGCACCGAGCGCGGCTGGTTCCCGTTGACCGCCGCGTCGCCGGCGGTCGACTCCGCCGACGCGACGGCACCCGGGGTCGCCCGCACCGACCTGCTGGACAACGCACACGCCGACGCACCGACCGTGGCCAACACCGGCACTGGCAATGGGTATCACGACCGGGGCGCTGTCGAACTCCAGGGTGGCCGGACGGTGAGCGGGTACGGGGTCCAGAGCAAGCCCGGCGGTTCTTCGCTGGACTACACCTCACCCCTGACGGTCAATCACGCGTGGCCCACCGATGGCCCGGTGGGCAAGGTGGCCCGCATCTTCACCAACGATCGGTTCTACCGGGTGGGCCCGATCGTGCCCGTCGATCGCCAACTCCAGCGCGCCGGTTCCGCTTGTGTGGACAACGACGTCCGGTTCGACAACTTCCGGGTGCTCCCGCCGTTCGTGCCCGAGCCGTTGGGTGGAGACTGCGCGGTCCTCGGCGCGATGTTCACTCCGGTGGCACCGACCCGTCTGCTGGACACCCGCTCCGCCGTCGGGATCAGCACCACCGTTCCCATCGCGGCCAACTCGGAGATCGTTCTGCCGGTCATGTCGATCAATGGCGTCTCGGCCTCGAACATCACGGCGGTGGTCCTCAATGTGACGGCCACCCAGCCGGCCAGCGCCGGATACCTCAGCGTCTACCCCGACGGGACGACGACTCCCCAGGGGTCGAGCGTCAACTTCGTTCCCGGCGAGACCGTGCCGAACCAGGTCACGGTGCCCATGTCCAACGGCAACCTGCGCATCCGTAACAACGCCGGCGGAACGGTGCACGTCGTCGTCGACCTGCAGGGCTTCTACTCCGGTTTCGGTGACGGCTTCAAGCCGCTGGCGCCGACCCGCGTGCTGGACACTCGGGCCAACGGAGGCGCGCCGGTCCCCGCGAACAGCTACCGGGTGCTGGATCTCTCCGGGCGGGTGCCGTCGGGTGCCAAGGCCGTCGTGCTGAACGTGACGGCCACCCAGCCGACGGCGAACGGGCTTCTCACCGTGTACCCGGCCGGTTCGTCCGTGCCGACGGCGTCCAACCTGAACTTCGTCACCGGCCAGACCATCCCCAACCTGGTGACGGTGCCGGTGGTGAACGGCCGGCTCGTCATCCAGAACGTCAGCTCCGGCACCACCCACGTGCTCGCGGACCTGGCCGGTTGGTACGGCACCGGAGCCACCGACGGCTTCGTCCCGTACGGCCCCCGGCGAATCCTCGACACCCGGTCCGGGAACGGCGGGAGCAGGCTGGCGTCGTTCTCGTCGCTCAACCTTCTGGTGCCCTACCTCGACCCGAACGGCAACGACACGACGCCGAAGCCGACCGCGCTGGTCGCCAACCTGACGGTCACCGGGCCGACCGCAGCGGGTGTCCTCACCGCACAGCCCAAGGGTGAGGCGCCGTCCGCCGCCTCGAACGTGAACTTCGTGGCCGGGGAGACGGCGTCGAACGCCGCGGTGGTGCGAGTGGGTGCCAACGGTTCCGTGACGTTGACCAACAACAGCGGTGGCAGCACGGATGTGGTCGTCGACCAGGCGGGCCACTTCATCGCCGCCAACCCGTGACCGAACCGATCCGGAGCCGGCACCACGTGATGGTGCCGGCTCCGGCCGTTCCGGCGACGGTGACCGATCGACTGACGTGACCGGCCGGGCGATGCCGGTAGTCTCCGTCCTGATCATGATCGACATAAGACGGGGATGGTCCATGGGTGGTCGCTGGTTCGCCGGGTTCCTGGTCGTACCCCTTGTCCTGGGTGCCGGAGGCCTGGCCGGGCCGGCGGCGCATGCTGCGGTGCCTGCTCATGCCGCAGGGCCCGCTCGTGCCGCAGTGCCCGTGACCACCCAGCCGGCCGCCCAAGCCGTCCTGCCGGCCGAGCTGTCCGTGGACCAGAACCGCTGCTCCGCCAGCGGTGGCACCGGCAGCAGCAACGACCCGTTCTGCACGATCTCCGCGGCGGCGGCCGTCGTCCAACCGGGACAGACCGTCCTCGTCGAGCCGGGGCACTACGAGGAGGTGCTGACGATGACGCGTTCCGGTACGCCCGAGGCACCGATCACGTTCCGCGCCTCGGCGGTCCGGGGAGACGTGCGCATCGGCAAGGTCCGATCCATGGCGGGGCCGACCACCGGCAGCGTCATCATCGTCGCCGGCGTGCACGACGTGGCCCTGCGGGACTTCGTGGTGGAGGGCGTGAGCGGAGCGCCGGCGGTGACGGTGGACGGCTCGACCCGGGTCACCATCGACGGCAACGGCATACGGGGTGCTGCAGCGTCCGAGGGTGTGCGGATCACCGGTGGATCCCGCGACGTCACGGTCAGCCGCCAATGGTTCCTGATCGGCGGCGGGCCCGTGGTGGCCGTCGGGGCCGACACCCTCAACGCGGTCGTCGTCGGCAACCAGGGCTACAGCCGTGCCGGGATGGTCGTCACCGACGCCCCGGACACCGTGGTCACCGGCAACACCATCATCACCACCTGTGGGAAGGGGGTCGACGTGGCCGGCGACTCGCCGGGCGCGAGCATCCGCAACAACATCATCGCGACGGCGGGCAGCGTCAGGCAGGCCTGCGCCGATCCGGCCGCCGCCGCCGCGATCACCGTGGCCGCCGGGTCGACCGCTCGCAGCGTCGTTGACCACAACCTGATCGATCCGGTCAGTGGCGGCCCGTTCTACGTGTGGGGCGGCACCGCCCACACCATCCGGGACAGCTTCGTCGCGGCCACCGGCCAGGGTGTCAACGACCTGACGACAAACCCGGGGATCGACATCGTCGACATCAACTACTGGCGGAGCTGGATCACGCTCCGGCCGGGATCTCCCGCCATCGACTCGGCGGACGGCTCCGCCCCAGGTGCCCTGCCGAGTGACATCCTGGGCAACCCGTACAGCGACGACCCGGCGGCCGCCAACACCGGCACGGGCAGTGGTTACCGGGACCGCGGCGCCTGGGAGCGCCAGGGGACGTTGGACCCCGGTGCGATCGATATCCGGCGGGCGGCTGGTGGCGCTCCATTGGACACGGTGGCGACCATCACCCCGAGCCACAGTTGGCCGGTCGAGCGTGAAGAGGGCCGGTACGCGTTCCGGTTCGGCGACCAGACCGCCCCGCGCATCAGCGACGTGCCCCGAGTCAGCTACACGTACCGCCGGGCGGGGGTGGCCTGCGTCGACTACTACGTCAGCCCGAACGGATTCCGCCGTGTGAACGGCGGCGTCGGGCGCACTGATCAGGCCTGCACGGTGACCGGCTCGCACTACACGGCGGTCGCGCCGACGCGGCTGCTGGACACCCGCGCTGCCCTCGGCATTCCGACCACGGCGCCGGTCGCCGCCGGCGGCCGGGTGACCCTCGACCTGCCCCAGGTGGGTGGCGTTCCAGCCGCCGACATCAGCTCGATCGTCCTGAACGTCACCGTCACCGGCCCCACCACCGCCGGGTTCGTGAAGGTCTACCCCGACGCCGGCACGCCCACCACCACGTCGAGCGTCAACTTCGTGGCCAAGGAGACCGTGCCGAATCTGGTCACCGTGCCGGTGCGCGACGGCCGGATCTACCTGGAGAACGCCAGCGGGGGCACGGTCCACCTGGTCGCCGATCTCCAGGGCTACTACAGCGCCCACGGCTCGGGCTTCGCGCCACTCGCACCGACGCGGGTGTTGGACACCCGCTCGGCAGCTCCGGTCGCCCCGAACGCCGACCTGCGCGTCGACCTCTCCGGCGTCCTCCCCGCCGACGCGACCGCCGCGATCCTCAACGTCACGGTCACCCAGCCGACGACCGCCGGGGTGCTCACCGTCTACCCGGACGGTACGCCGGTGCCGGTGGCGTCCAACCTGAACTTCGTGGCCGGGCAGACGATCCCCAACCTGGTCACCGTGCGGGTCGTGGGCGGCAAGGTGGCGATCCGCAACGTCAGCTCCGGCACCACCCACGTCGTCGCCGACCTGGCCGGCTACTTCGGCTCCGCGGCCTCCGGCGCGACGCAGACCTACGTGCCGTACGGGCCGTTCCGGATCGCCGACAGCCGCACCGGCAACGGCCTGATCGATCGCGCCGCCGGCCCACTGGAGAAGCAGGCGGTGGCGAGCGTCGAGCCCTGGTACTACAAGGCGTTCGACGGCGGCGGATGCGGGTCGGACTGCCCCGCCCCCACCGCGTTCGTGGCCAACCTGACCGTCACTGCTCCGACCACCGCCGGCCTTCTCACAGCCTTCCCCTCGTGGACGGCGCCGCCCACCGCCTCGAACGTCAACTTCGTCGCCGGCGAGACGGCCTCGAACCTCGCGGTGATCAAGACCCGCGAGGCGAGGATCTCCCTGTACAACAACAGTTCCGGCAGCAGTCACGTGCTCGTCGACCAGGCGGGCTACTTCATCCCCGCCGCCTGAGCCCGCGCCGCCCCTCGCCCGCGACGGGCGAGGGGCGGTCGCCCTCACGCCGTCCGCTCGGCCACCACCTCCAAGTACTCGGCCGGAATCCGCACCGTTCCGTCGGTGGCCCGGTTGTGCGTACGGGCCAGCTGCACCAGGTCGGCGTGCAGCTCGGCGCGTCGCTCCTCGGGCAGCGCCTCGAACGCCTTCAACGTCGGGCCGTAGTTGCCCCTGAAGAAGAGAGCGAACTCCTCCGGCGTGCCGAAGCGGAAGACGAACTCCCGGCGTACCGCTCGCAGGTCGCCCACGGACCCGCCGAGCAACTCGCGGACCCGGCCCTCGTCGCCCCACTGCACCGGCGGGCGCAGCCCTGCCGGTGGCGGCACGTGCCGCCCAACCGTGCGGAACAACTCGCCGATGAATCCCTGCGGCGTCCACGACGCCAGGGCCACCGTGCCGCCCGGCCGGCAGACCCGGACCAGCTCGGCCGCCGCCCGCTCCTGGCTCGGAGCGAACATCACGCCGACGACGGAGAGCACCGCGTCGAAGGCTCCGTCGACGTACGCCAGGCGTTCGGCGTCCCCGGTCACGAACGTGACCGGGAGGCGCTCCGCCTCGGCCCGCGCCTGACCCCGGGCCAACAGTTCGGGTACGTAGTCGACGCCGGTCACGACGCAGCCGCAGCGGGCGGCGGCGATGGCGGCGTTGCCGGTGCCGGTCGCCACGTCCAGCACCCGCGCGCCGGCGGACAGGTCGGCCTCCGTCACCAGCAACTCGGAGATCGGGTGGATGAGCGCGGCGACAGCGCCGTAGTCGCCGCTGGCCCAGGTCACCTGCTGGCGTGCCTTCACGGCGGTGAGGTCGAGTGCGGTGGTCATCAGTGGTCTCCCTTGGGCGGCTCGTCGTGCCACCGACGCTAGGCGTGGCAGCACCTCCAGGGATCGGTAGAAACACCTATATTGGTGGCACAAAGCCCGAGCGGATCCTGCGGAACGCCGCCCGTCACGGCTTTCCGACGCGTCGTCGCGGCGGCTCGCCGACGGGGTGTCCGTCTCCCGACTTGGAGGGCCGCCGGTAGGGGTGTCGACCGCCACGATCCGACCGTCTGACGACCACCGTCTGCGTCAGGGGAGGGCATTGAGTGCCTGCCGTAGGAGCGGCCTTAGGTTTCGGGGATGTTGGCCTTGGCGCTGAGCGCCGGGGTGATCCGGTCGTCGAGGTAGGCCTTGCATTCGACGCGGGACCAGGATTGCAGGGTGCTCGCGTCGTTTGCTGCCTTCTCGCTGCCTCGGAATGAGCGATGAGCCCTGGAAACGAATCAAGGCCCCTCGGTGGAGGGGCCTTGACCTGCTGTTACCTCTGGTCGGGGTGGCCGGATTCGAACCGACGACCTCTTCGTCCCGAACGAAGCGCGCTACCAAGCTGCGCCACACCCCGAGGCGTGCCGACAAATAGTAGCCCACCCGGTCCGATGGTCAAACTCGGTACCCCCGCCACCCGGCGCACCCCGCCACAGCGCGGCGCCCAAGATCCGCACACTATCGCCGATGTTGCTGCCTCAGAACGCGCCGAGGCAGCAACATCCCCGATGTTGCGCGGATCTTGACCCGGCAAGCGCGGCCGACGGGCGCGCCCGATGGGCCTGGTGTGGGTCAGCGGGGGATGAGGGTCAGGATGCTGGCCTCCGGGGGGCAGGCGAAGCGGACCGGGGCGGTGGGGTGGGTGCCCAGGCCGGCGGAGACGTGCAGCCAGGAGTCCGATCCCGGCCACCGGTGCAGACCGCGCGCCATCGAGCGGGGCAGGCCGCAGTTGGTCACCAGCGCCCCGTAGCCCGGTACGCAGACCTGACCGCCGTGGGTGTGCCCGGCCAGCAGCAGCCCGAAGCCGTCCGCCGCCATCTGGTCGAGCACCCGTGGTTCGGGGGAGTGCGTCACCGCGATGGACAGGTCGGCCGAGGACGAGACCGCGCCGGACACGGCGGGGTAGTCGTCCCGTTCGATGTGGGGATCGTCAACGCCGACCAGGTCGAGCTGCCGACCGCCGGCCTTCAGCATGGTCCGGGCGTTGTTGAGGTCGACCCAACCGGCGCCGGTGAAGACCTGGCGAAGCTCCTCGTAGGGCAGCTCGACGCCCTCGGTGTACTCCCGGTCGGGCAGGAAGTAGGTGAACGGGTTCTTCAACACCGGGCCGGTGTAGTCGTTGGAGCCGAAGACGAACGCGCCGGGGAAGTCCAGCAGTGGCTGGAGGGCCCGCAGCACCCCGGGGACCGCCCCCGGGTGGGCCATGTTGTCGCCGGTCACCACCACCAGGTCGGGGTCCAGGGCGGCCAGCGACGCCACCCAGCGCTGCTTGCGCGCCTGGTCGGGCATCATGTGCAGGTCGGACAGGTGCAGCACACGCAGCGGTTCGGCGTCGGCCGGAAGCACCGGCACGTCGTACCGCCGCAGTGTGAACATGTTGCGCTCGATGAGCGACGCGTACGCGAGGGTGGCCGCGCCGACCGTGGCGGTTCCGGCGGCAAGCCGGAATAGTGTGCGCTTTCGCATGGCGTTCAGGGTAGTTTGACCGTCCATGAGCACGCTGAAGGACCGCCTCACCGCCGACATGCGTTCCGCGCTCAAGGCGCGCGACGAGCTGACCACCTCCACGCTGCGGATGGCCCTGGCCGCCGTCGGCAACGCCGAGGTCGCCGGCAAGGCCAAGCGCGACCTCACCGACGACGAGGTGCTCGCGGTGCTGACCAAGGAGGCCAAGAAGCGTCGGGAGGCCGCCACCGCGTTCGCCGACGCCGGCCGCGCCGAGCAGGCCGCGAAGGAGACCGCCGAGGGGGAGGTGCTGGACCGCTACCTGCCCAAGCAGCTCCCGGACGCCGAGCTGGCCGGGCTGGTGTCGGGGGCGCTCGCCGCGGGCGGCTTCACCGGTAAGAACCAGATGGGCCCGGCGATGAAGGCGGCCCAGGCCGCGGTGGCGGGCCGGGCCGAGGGGGGCCGGGTGGCCGCGGAGGTACGCCGACAGCTCGGTCTCTGACCCAACGGGACCAGCGCCTGCCACAACTGGGCCGGACAGACGAACGGGCGGGCACCCGAGGAGGGTGCCCGCCCGTTCGTGTCTGCTCGTCGGCTCAGCCGCCGGGACGACCGCCGGGTCGACCACCGGGCTGGTTGCCGGGCGGGTTACCCGGCGTGCCGTCGGTGTTGCCCGGCGTGCCGCCACCGCTGCTGACCTGGATGCTGACCAGGCCACCCTTGATCGTGCGACCGTCCGGGCTGGTGCCGGCGGCGTCGCCGGCCTTGCACGAGGAGGGGACCTTCGTGCTGGAGACGACCGGTTCGAAGCCGGCGCCCTTGAGTCGGGACTTCGCCTGGTCCACCGAGATGCACTTCACGTCGGGGATGCTGCGCTGGTCACCCTCGGAGATCTTCTGGCCGGGCGGCTCAAAGTTGATCTTCGGCTTGCCCTTCATGGCGTCCCGCAGCGTCTCCCACACCGGCGGGTTGATGCCGTCCTTCTCCCCGTGCTTCATCTTCACGTTCGTCTGCGGCCAGTCCGGGTCGGCCATGATGCCCGCCACCGAGTACTGCTTGGTCATCGCGACCAGGGCGGCGGTCTTCTCCGAGTCGGTGGTGCCGGACTTGCCGGCCACCGGGTAACCGACGTCGCCGCGTACGTTGCCGGCGGTGGCACCAGTGCACTTCGAGGACGACGACCTGTCACCGAGCGGGCACCGGGCGGCGTCCACTGCGGCGCGGGCCACGTCGGTGCTGAACCGCTTCTCGCACCGCGGGTTGGCGATGTCCAGCTTGTTGCCCTCGGGGTCGCGGATCTCCTGCACCGGGATCGGCTCGCAGTACTTGCCGTCAGCGGCCAGGGTGGCGTAGGCGTTGGCCAGGTCGAGCGGGGTGGTCTGCGAGACGCCCAGGGTGAACGCACCCCACTGGTGCGCACCCTTCTCCAGGTCCAGGTCTTCCTGGGACCGGAAGTTGATGCCCAGCCGCTTGGCGGCCTTGACCACGTTCTCCGCGCCGACCTGCTGCTGGAGTGGCACGAAGTAGGTGTTGACCGAGCGGCCGAACGCGCTCCACATGTTGTGCATGCCTGCCATGCTCTCGGTGGAGTTCGTGGGGCAGTAGAAGTTCGTCCCCGGGCAGGCCGCCGGACCGGGTTGGATGATGTATTCCGACTTGAACTGCTTCGGCGCGTTGATGTTGTAGCTGAGCGGGATGCCCTTCTCCAGCGCCGCCACGATGGTGAACATCTTGAAGGTCGAGCCGGCCTGGTAGCCGGTGATGCCGTCGCCGCCGGTGAGCAGCGGGTTCACCGTGGCCGGGTAGTTGCCCCGGATCTTCTTCTTGCTCTTCGCCGGGTCGCTGGAGATCTTGTTCTTCGGGTTCTTCGGGTCGTCCAGCTTGAACTGCCTGTTCACCGCGAGCGCCCGGACCCGGCCGGTGCCGGGCTCGACCACCGCGACCATGGCGGCTTCCTTGCTGTTCTCGCTCTTGGCCTTCCGGACCGCCTTGTCCGCGGCCTTCTGCGCCTGGACGTCGATCGAGGTCACGACCGTGTAGCCGCCGCTCTTCAGGCGCCGTTCCCGGTCGTACGTTGTCGAGCCGAACGTCTCCTGCTGCATCCACCAGCGGTAGAAGTAGTCGCAGAAGAAGCCCCAGCTGTTGACGTTGGCGGAGACGCAGCCGTTCGGGGTGCGCTTGTCCTTCACCTCGAGCTTGACGGCCTTGGCCGCGTCGGCCTCCTGCTGCGTGATGGCCTTGATCTCGACCATGTTCTGGATGACGTAGTCGCGGCGGTCCAGAGCGAGCGGGTAGCCGGCCTTGGTGGTCGGGTCGTTCGTCGTCGGTGCCTTGACCATGCCGGCCAGCAGCGCCGCTTCCTCGATCTTCAGCTTGCTCGGCGGCTTACCGAAGTAGACCTGGCTGGCGGCGAAGATGCCGTACGCGCCGTTGCCGAACGAGGCGAGGTTGAGGTAGCGGGTGAGGATCTCGTCCTTGGAGAATTCCTTGTCGACCTGGAGTGCCAGTCGCATCTCGCGGAGCTTGCGGGCGCTGGTGTCCTCGGTCGCCGCGACCACGTCGGCCGGGTGGGTGGCCGAGTAGGCGATGGCCAGCCGGACGTACTGCATGGTCAGCGTCGACGCGCCCTGCCGGCCGGAGCCTTCGCTCTGGTTGTTGACGAACGCGCGAGCGACACCGTTGATGTCGACGCCGTTGTGCTTGTAGAAGTCGTGGTCCTCGGCCGCGATGATCGCCTTCCGCATGAACGGCGAGATGTCATCGAACTTCACGTCGCGCCGGTTCTCGTCGTACATGGTCGCGAGCGGCGTCTTGCCGTCCGCGGCCAACAGGTAGCTGATCTGTGGCGCGCGGGCCACCGTCAGCTCCGTGGGCAGGGCGCCGAATGTCTCGGCGCCGGCCTTGGCGGCCAAGCCGGACATCGCCACTGCGGGGAAGGCCGCCGCAGCGACCACCACGCCGGCCAACAGGCCACACACGAGTAGCGATGCGGCGTTGGTCAGCACATTGTGGTCACGTTTCCGCATCCAGGTCACCTCGACAGGGTACGCGAGTAGGGAACGAGGGGCGCTGGGGCGTTCTTGCCCCATTTCCTGCGCGCGCTGCCCTCGTTGTGCTAAACGCACGACCCCCGGTGCTTGGTTGCGTGTGACCTGGCGTGAGTCTCCTCCGATTCAGGGAGGCGGCGCAGCGTTATCGCCGACCTCGGCGGGGTAACCGGCGGTCGAAGGCCCGGGAAGCCGGGAGTGTCCGGAATGATGGATTTCGCCGACAACGTTGCGTAATCGGTCGACTACAGAGCATGATGGGGGCGGCGACAAGGCCACATGTCGTCCGCGCCGCCTTGGGGAAGGCAGGCCGGACGATCGGGGGGAATTGCCGGCTGACGTGCATCGACGAGGTCGGTAGGTACTGCAAGGGGGGACGTGTACACATGGGCATGATCACTGACTGGCCGTCACTGGCGGCATGTCAGAACGGGGACCCGGACGCGTTGTTCGTACAGGGCGCCGAACAGAACGTGGCGAAGCGGATCTGCCGGAGCTGCCCAGTTCGGTACGAGTGCCTGGCCGACGCGCTGGACAACCGGATCGAGTTCGGTGTGTGGGGTGGCATGACCGAACGCGAACGGCGGGCGCTGCTGCGTCGTCACCCGCAGGTGACGAGCTGGCGCAAGATGTTCGAGGCTGCGATGAAGAAGAACAGCAAGGACAAGACCGGCAAGGACAAGATCCTGGTCAGCGCTACCAACTGATGCCGGTCACGGCCGGCTGATCGCCGCGCCGATCGTCCGCAGCCCGTCGACGTCGTGTACGTCGGCGGGCTGAGCCGTCACCGACACCGCCGGCACCTCCGGGAACGCCTCGGTGAAGCGCGCGGCGACCTGCTGCTCGCGTACCGCCTGACGGGCCAGTGCCGCGTGCGCCCGCAACACGTCGACGGTGGCCTCGTGCCCACCCAGCTCGGCCAGCCGCTCGGCGGCGACCCGGCTCTGCTCGGCGTCCAGCTCCGGCACCGCCGGCCGGTGCACCCGGTTGAGGACCAGACCGGCAAGCGGCATCCGCTCGTCGCGCAGACGGCCCGCGAAGTAGGCGGCCTCCCGGACCGCGTCCGGCTCCGGTGCCGCGACCAGCAGGAAGGCCGTCTCCCGTGCCTGGAGGATGCGGTACGTCTGCTCCGCGCGCTGCCGGAAACCGCCGAACATCGAATCCAGGGCGGCCACGAAGCCGGACAGGTCGGTGAGCAGTTGTGCGCCGAGGACCTTCTGCACCACCTTCGAGAACATCCCGAACGATGCCGTGACCAGGCTGAACATGCTCCGTCCGCCGCTTCGCGCCGGGGCCAGCAGCAGCCGCAGCATCCGGCCGTCGAGGAAACGGGAGAGCCGGGCCGGCGCGTCGAGGAAGTCCAGTGCCGAGCGGGACGGTGGCGTGTCCACCACGATGAGGTCCCACTCGCCACGGGCGTGCAGCTGGCCCAGCTTCTCCATCGCCATGTACTCCTGCGTGCCGGCGAAGGTCGAGCTCATTGCCTGGTAGAACGGGTTCGAGAAGATCTCCGCGGCCTTCGTCGGATCGGTGTGCTGCAGCACCACGTCGTCGAAGGTGCGCTTCATGTCCAGCATCATGGCGTGCAACTCGCCGCCGCTGCTCTCCACGTCGATGCCCTTGACCTGGCGTGGGGTGTTGTCCAGCTCGGTCAGCCCCAGTGACTGGGCCAGCCGGCGAGCCGGGTCGATGGTGAGCACCACAGTGCGTCGGCCGTGCTGCTCGGCGGCTCGCAGAGCCAGTGCCGCGGCGGTGGTCGTCTTTCCCACCCCGCCGGCACCGCAGCACACGACGATCCGCACGCCTGGGTCGGCGAGGATCTGGTCGACGTCCAGCTGCGGCGCCGCGTCTTCGGAAGGCACCAATCGAGCGTATCGGGCCGCGTGGGTCAACGCGCCCGTGCTGAGCTCAGGTGTGAGTCAATCGGCGCTGACGAGGGCCCGGGCCAGGGCCGTCAGGCCCGCCCGGTCAACCCCGTCGGGCAGCAACGGCAGCTCGCGCATCGGCAGCCCCAGCTCCACCAGATCGGCGCGGAGCGAATCTTCCAGTTCGCGCCGGATGAGCTGGTCCCGGGCCTCGCCGTGCAAACCGGCCACGGTGTCCCGATCGGCTGGCAGCCCGGCGGCGACCAGCCCGCGCCGCAGCTCCGCGGCGGTGACCGCCGGGCCGGCCGGCAGCCGGGGCCGAGCGCCGTTGACGATCACCTTCCCGATGCCGAAGCCGAGCGAGGTCAGGTCCGCGATCGCGTCCACCGTCTCCTGGACCGGCATCTCCTCCAGCAACGTGACCACGTGCACCGCTGTCATCGGGGAGCGCAGCAGCGCCGAGACCCCCTCGCTCTGGGTCTTGATCGGGCCCACCTTCGCCAGCCGGGCGGTCTCCGCCGTCACGTTGAGGAAACGGCCGATCCGCCCGGTCGGCGGAGCGTCCAACACCACCGCGTCGTACGCGCGACGCTGCCCGGAGGTGCGGGTGGTCGCCTCCTTGACCTTTCCGGTGAGCAGTACGTCCCGCAGGCCCGGCGCGATGGTGGTGGCGAAGTCGATGGCACCGAGCTTGCGCAGTGCCCGGCCCGCCGCGCCCAGTTTGTAGAACATGTCCAGGTACTCGAGCAGCGCCTCCTCGGCGTCCACCGCCAGAGCGCGTACCTCACCGCCGTCCGGCGCGTCGGCGAGGTGCCGCTCCTCGTACGGCAGCGGGTCGATACCGAACAGCTGGGCGATGCCCTGCCGTCCTTCGACCTCCACCAGCAGGGTGCGCCGGCCGCCGGCAGCGAGCGCGAGAGCCAGGGCCGCCGCGATGCTGGTCTTGCCGGTGCCGCCCTTGCCGGTCACCACGTGAAGGCGGGCGGACCATCCGGTACCGGCCGGGTCGGCCGGCCACTCAGCTGCACACACCCGTCGAGCCTATCCAGGCCCGGCGGTCACGCGACCTCGCAGACCCACCAACCCGTCTTCTGCACCACAGTGAAGCGCAGGTCCTGGTCAGCCACCTTCTCGTCGGAGGTGGTCATGGTGACCCGGGTGGAGACGGTGGCGCGGTCACCGGTCTGGTTGTCCACCTTCGGGGTGGTCCACCGGAAGCGTGGGTTCTGGTGCGTGGAGGCGTACTTCTCCACCTCGGCGACCTTCGCGGCGATCTTCTCGTCGTCGCGGGAGGCTGCGCAGACCCGACTGGCCGCCTTGGCGGCGTCGCGGTCCTTGTAGACCGCGGTGAGGAACTCGTCGACGGCGACCGCCGGCTCCTTGGCGCCCTCACCGTTCTCGGCGTCGCGCAGGGTCAGGAACGCCACCGCGCCGCCGCCCACGCAGAGCACCATGATCACGGCCAGTGCGATCACCGCGATCAGCAGGCCGCGCTTCTTCTTCGGCTCGGCCGCGCCCTGGTAGGGCGCGTACGCCGGCGGGGGTGGGGGGATCTCCGCGGCGCCCGGCGGTGTCGGGGCGGCAGCCGACGTGGAGCCGCCCGGCCCTTCCGGTTGTCCGGCACCGGTGGCCTGGACGGGGGACGCGGGGAGCGCGGGCTGGGCGGGGGACGCGGGGAGGGCGAGTCGCCCGGACGGTGCGGCGGGGGCTGGCTGGCCGGGGATGGCCGGGGGGCCCGACTGGCCGGCGGACTCCGGGTGGGCCGAAGGGTGGGCGGATGGGCCGGCCTGGTCGCCGCTGGGCGGTTGGGTCATCGTCGTTCCCTCGGGGGTGCGACGCCCGCCGCCACCCAGGGCGCCGAGCGTGATCGAGCGGGCGGCCGGGCGCTGCGCGACCGTCCGACCGGAAGGGTAGCGGTCGATGACCGGATCGGCGTCGCCCTGCCATGCCGGGCGGGCGTCGGTCGGACGGACGAGCACCCGGACCCGGGGTCGACGTCGACGCCCTCGCGCTGACGATCTGTCGCATATGTGACTGTTGGTGCCTGGTTGTGCGCGTCCTATTGGCGGGACTGGGGCCACCGACCTACCTTCGTCCCGGTGCGGGGGCCGGAACGGATGAATACGTCCGGGCCGGAAGCATGATCCGAGAGGTACGACCGGAGGCAGTGCATGCGCGACGCGGACAACATCCCTCGCACCCAGTTCCCGACCAACGACCGGTCCCGACGGCCCGGGTTCGTGGTCGAGGCCGGCGGGGGGCCCGTCAGCGGCCAGCCGGTCAACGAACGGTCGTATCGTCGGATGCCGGAGCAGGTGGAGGCGGCCCGGACGCCGAGCCGCCCCGCCGAGCGGGCCCGCGACGACGACGAGGCGGGCTACGTCATCCATTTGCCGATCCGGGTGCCGAGCCTGGCGGCGGCGACGGTGCTCGCGGGTCGGGTCGCGGTGTCCCTCGGCTTCCTGCCCGAGCTGGACGCCGGCGAGACCACCGTGTCCAACGCCGACGACCAGAACAACCGGCACCGCGTCTTCTGCGACCTGCTGCTGCCCGACCGGTCCCGCTGCCCGCAGGGGTACGAGCACGAAGGGCTCTGTGGGGAGTTGCCGGCCACGCCGGAGCAGCGTCCCGCGTCCCGCCCGGCCGGCGGACCGTAGGCTGTCCCTCGAACAATTCCGCACCGAGAGGGAGCCCTTCAGCGATGCAGAAGTGGGAATACTCCACGGTCCCGCTGCTGGTCCACGCGACCAAGCAGATCCTCGACAACTGGGGCGAGGACGGGTGGGAGCTCGTCGCCGTGGTCCCCGGGCCCAACCCGGACCAGCTGGTCGCCTACCTGAAGCGGCCCAAGGCGTGAGCAACGGTCCGCACGCGAAGCTTGCCGAGCTGGGGTTCGAACTGCCCGAGGTCGTGCCGCCGGTGGCCAGCTACGTGCCGGCCGTGCAGTCCGGCCAGCACGTGTACGTCTCCGGCCAGTTGCCGATCGCCGAGGGCAAACTGCTCGCAACCGGCAAGGTCGGTGCCGGGATCTCCGCCGAGCAGGCCAAGGATCTGGCCCAGCGCTGCGCGCTCAACGCGCTGGCCGCGGTCGACTCGCTGGTCGGCCTGGAGAACGTGGTCAAGGTGGTCAAGGTGACCGGTTTCGTGGCATCCGCGCCCGGGTTCACCGGTCAGCCCGCGGTGATCAACGGTGCCTCCGACCTCTTCGGCACCGTCTTCGGCGAGGCCGGTCGCCACGCCCGTAGCGCCGTCGGTGTTGCCGAACTGCCCCTCGACGCCCCGGTGGAGATCGAGTTGATCGTCGAGGTCGCCTGACGCGTCGGCGTCACCGGTGATCAGTCGGAAGGAAGGGCCCCTTTTGCGGCCCTTCCTTCCGGTTCGCTGGACAAGATCGTGGGGTGTGGCGGGCAGGGTCGTACGATCGCAGCCATGAGCGGGCACGTGACGGCGCCGGCGGCGGCGCTCGCCGACGAGCTGCCGACCTGGGTAACGCTGCTGCGCGCGCCGAACCCCGGGCCGATGACTCTCGACGGCACCAACACCTGGGTGCTGCGCGCCCCGTCGGCCGACCGGGCCGTGGTGGTCGACCCGGGGCCGGCGGACGAGGGGCACCTGAATCGCATCGCCGCGCACGGGCCCATCGGGCTGATCCTGATCACCCACGGCCACCCCGACCACACCGAGGGCGCCGCGCGACTGAGCGAACTGCTCGGCGGTGTGCACGTCCTCGCCGTCGATCCGGCGCACACCATCGGCGGTGAGCCGCTCACCGAGCCGGGTGAACACCTCGGCGGCTTCGGCCTGGAGATCCGTCTGCTGAGCACGCCAGGGCACACCGCCGACTCGGTGTGTTTCCTGGTCGAGCACGGCGACGAGCAGGCGGTGCTCACCGGCGACACCATCCTCGGCCGGGGCACCACAGTTGTCGCCCACCCCGACGGGCACCTGGGTGACTACCTGGCCAGCCTGGAGCTGCTGTCCGCGTACCGGGGAATCCCGGCCCTGCCCGGGCACGGCCCGGCGCTGGCCGACTGCGCCGCCGCCGCCGACTTCTACCTCGCGCACCGTCGGGCCCGGCTCGACCAGGTCCGGGCCGCGGTCGCCGCCGGCGCTCGCACCCCCGCCGACGTGGTGGCTGCGGTCTACGCGGACGTGGACCGCTCGCTCTGGTGGGCGGCCGAGTGGTCGGTCCGCGCCCAGCTCGAATATCTGGGTGTCGACCCTGGGGAATCCGCACCCGGGGTCAGTGGGTTGGAGCACATGTGACCTGCCCCGTGTGTGGAACCGTCGCCGTTCCCGGTGCGCGGTTCTGCCACAACTGCGGTGCCGCGTTGCCGGCCGCCGCCACGTTGCCGGCGGCCGAGCGCCGGGTGGTCACCGTGCTCTTCGGCGACCTCTCCGAGTTCACCTCCTGGTCGGAGGACCTCGACCCGGAACGCGTCGGCGCGGTCACCGACCGGGTGCTCGCCGCGCTCGCCGGCGCGGTGAAGACGTTCGGCGGGCACGTGGACAAGCTGACCGGTGACGGGATCATGGCGGTCTTCGGCGCTCCCGTGGCGCACGAGGACGACGCCGAACGCGCCGTTCGAGCCGCCCTGTCCATGCAGCGGGCCGTCCGCCGGGTGCTCGACGACGAGCGAGGCGGCGGCGCGCCACTCGGGCTGCGCGTCGGCCTGAACACCGGCGATGTCATCGCGGGCATCCAGGCAGCCATCGAGTACACGGTCATCGGCGACACGGTGAACACCGCCGCCCGGCTGGCCGACGCCGCCGCCGTCGGCGCGGTGTACGCCGGAGGGCGCACCGCCGCCGCGACCCGGCACGTGTCGTCCTGGCGGGCGCTGCGCCCGCTGCGGCTCAAGGGCAAGCGGGAGCCGGTCGAGGCGTACGAGCTGCTGGGCCTCCTGGACGCGCCGGGCACCCGGTCGGGGCTCGGCGACGAGGCGCCGTACGTCGGACGGGAGACGGAGATCGGCCGGGTCGCCGGCCGACTCGCCGAGGTGATCGACCAGGGCGACCCGCGGGTGCTGCTGATGACCGCCGAGGCGGGCATCGGCAAGTCCCGGTTCGCCGCGGAGGTCGAGCGCCTCGCCGCCGGGTACGACGTGGGCGCCGGCCGCTACGCGGCGCACACGGGAGCCCGGGTGCTCTCGGTGCGGTGTGCCGCGTTCGGCGAGCGACGCCGGCTCGCGCCCCTGGCCGACCTGGTGCGTGCCGCCGTCGGCCTGCCCAGCGACGCGGCCACCGCGCTGACCCGACCGGCAGTCGAGGAGAGGCTGCGGCGGCTCGGGCAGCGGCTCGCCCGCTCCGGCGGTGAGACCGCGCCGATCGCCACCGAGCAACTGCTCGCCCTGCTCGGCTACGGCGAACTCCCCGCGCACGCCGGCACCGATACCGGCGAGTGGGGTGGGTCTGGCGTCCCGGCGGCGGACGCGGAGGCGGTGCCGAACGCGGTCGCCGACCTGCTCAGCGGCCTCGCCTCGGAAGCGCCGCTGGTGATCGTGGTGGACGACCTGCACGACGCCACCGCCGAGACGATCAGCGCCCTCGGGCTGACCCTGTCCAGGCTCACCGGCCCCGTGCTGGTGCTGCTGCTCGGTCGGCCGGAGCTGGTGCGTACCGCCGGGGCGTTGACCCGGGTCGCGGACGCCGAGGTGCACTCCCTGCCACCACTGCGCGGTGCCGACGCGGCGCGGCTGCTCACGAGCTACCTCGGTGGCGGCAGGTTGCCGCAGGCCGACACGGACCGGCTGCTCGCCACCGCGCAGGGCAACCCGTTCTACCTTGCCGAATTGGTCACCCTGCTGATCGAGCGGGGAGCACTCACCACGGAGTCCACGCGGGGTGTCCGCGCACCGGGGGAGCGGAGCGGCGACCGCGACCAGAGCCCGGCGGCCGGCTGGCGGTTGGTGCCCGGCTCGCTGGGCAGCCGGTTGCTCTCCCGGGACCTCGCCGCCGTCCTCGCCGCCCGGATCGACGCCCTGCCGCCGGACGCCCGTTCGGTGCTGCGGGACGCCGCGGTGATCGGTGACACGGTTCCCAACGGTGCGTTGGAGGCGATGCGCGAACAGCGCGCCGGCCGCGACGGCAGGCCGTCCGCCGTGGTCGCCGTGGAACTCGACCGGGCCGTCGAGGAGCTGCTGCAACGGCGGATGCTGCACCGCTCCCGGACCGGATACTCGTTCGCGACTCCGCTGATGCGCGAGGCCGCGTACGCCGGGGTGAGCAAGGCGGAGCTGGCCGAGCGGCACGCCGCACTGGCCCGCTGGGCGGCGCCAGCGGACGAGGCCGCTCCCGCCGGGCCGGGCGGGTTCACCGACGAGGCCCGGGACGACTTCGTGGCGACGCACGTCGAACGGGCCGCAACGCTCGCCGACGCGGTGAAGCTGCGTCCGGACGCGCCGGCCCGCGCGGTGGTACCACTGGGCGTCGCCGCGCTCGGCAGGGCCGCCCGCCGGTCGCTGTCCGCCGGTGAGCCGGTGCTGGCCGTCGAGTACGCCGAGCGCGCCACCGAACTTGCCCGTGACGGGGTGCCGGCGGCCGATCGGGTCGTGCACGCTCGGGCCCTGCTCCAGGTCGGCCGTGTCGGCGACGCGTTGGCGTACGCCGAGAAGATCGCCGCGAACGCGGGGGACGAGGCCACCCGGGTCGGTGCCCTGCTGCTCGCCGGGCAGGCCCAGGAGACCCTCGGTGATCAGGGCCGGGCGATGACCGCCTGGCACGAGGCGTTGCAGGTGGCCACGGCGGCCGGTCTGCCTGTGCAACGTGCCACCGCGATGCGCCGGATCGGGATGGCCGACTTCGTGGCCGGCCGGTTGAGCCAGGCGAGCAGTCGGTTGGCTGCCGCGTACCAGGTCAGCCTCGGCGCACAGGACCGGCGCGGGCAGGCCTGGTCGTTGCAGAACCTGGCCTGGGTCACCACCACCCGGGGTGACTTCGCAGGCACCGACGCGGTGCTCGGCCGGGCCGCCCGGCTCTTCGCCGAGCTGAAGGACCCGTACGGGCAGGCCTGGCTGCGCGGCACCACGGCGTTCGCCCGACTGCTCGCCGGCCGGCTGCGCGAGGCGTGTCGGATGGCGCAGGTGTTCCTGCCCTTCGGGGAGCGGGTCGGCGAGGCGTGGGCGGTGGGCACGCTGCGCGCGGTGGCCGCGTTCGCCACCGCCGAGCTGGGTGACCTGGCCGAGGCGGACCGGGAGGCCCGGCGGGCGTACCGGGAGTTCGCCGCCGCCTCCGACGACTGGGGGCGCGGGTTCGCGCTGGTGGTCCGCGCGGTCGTGGCACGAGGGCTGGGCGAGTCGGAGCACGCGGCGGACCTGCTCAGCGACGCCCTGGCGTACGCCGAGCGCACCTCGCACCCGCTGCTGACCGGGATGGCCGGCACGCTGCGCGGTTTCGTGGCGTTGGACCTGGGCGACTGCGAGACCGCCGAGCAGATGGCCCGTGCGGTGCTGACCACCGTGGAGCCGCACAACCCGCAGGCCCCGGCGCAGGTGGCACCTCGGGTGCTGCTGGCGACGGCGCGTCTGGCCGCCGGCGACTCGGCGACCGCGGTCGGGCTGCTCGCCCCGGTGGCGACGGCTGCCGCGAACGCGCCCTCGCTGCTGTTCTCCCGCCGTCAGACGATGGCTCAGTACGCGTCGGCGCTTCTCGCTCACGGTCAGCGGGAGCAGGCGTTGGACTGGGCTCGGCGGGCGGTCACCGCGCCGGCCGAGGACGTGCGCAGTCAGGTGATCGCGGCCAGTGTGCTGGCCGAGGCGCTGGCTGCGTGCGGCCAGCCGGCGGAGGCGCTGTCCTGCGCGGACGAGGCGGTCCGACTGGCGTACGCGACCGAGCAGCGCAGCGAACGCGCCGCCGCCGATGCCCTGCACGCCCGCCTGAGCACCCCACCCCTGACGCCCTGACCTCCTGAACTCGGTGATCAAGAGGTTCGCGTCAGGAAACGCCCGTGCGGTGACCGAAACCTCTTGATCAACCTGAAGGGTCGGGGTTGGGTTTCTACCGGTTTTGGGGATGTGGTGGTCGGGGGTAGCGGCTAGCGTGTCACCACCGTGTGCTGGTCCACAGTGGTGACCGTCGCCGTGCCTGGGGAGGCCCTTCATGAAGCTGCCGCGTTCCATCGCGGGCTGGACCATCGCGGTCTTCGGCGTGTTGGCGCTGGTGATGGGCACGGTTGGGCTGCTCTGGCCGGAGGCGCAGTTGCGCATGCTCGGGTTCGAGGTGCCGGAGACGCGTGCCGTCGGTGATCACACCGGCACGTTCCTGTTGGCGTCGTCGATGGCGGCGTTCAACATGGGTGTCTACTACCTGCTGGCCACGGTCACCGAGTGGCGGGCGTTCTACCGGTTCACAGTGGTCTTCCGGTTGGTCACGTTCACCGTCTTCACCATTGCGGTGCTGGCCGACATCGCCCCCGACCGGTTCTTCGGGGTGGCGGCCTGGGAGGGGCTGGGGGCTGTGGCCACCGCTGTCGGCCTGCGCCTGGACGCTCGCCGGGGCGCTCCCGCGGGGGGCATCGACGCGTCCGAGGGTGCCGCGGCGACCGCGGACGCTGAGGAGGGTACCGGTCCAGCCGGAGCCGCTCCGGCGGACGCGGTGCGCTGAGCCACCGGCCGGGTTGGGTATTTTCGAGCGGTGACGGACACCCCGAGCGGCGGCTTGCCGGTTCCGATCGTGCCCGGTCTGACCGATTTGCGGGTTTTTGCCCGGGGTGGATACGCGACCGTCTACCAGGCCACCCAGATCTCGGTGGGTCGCGAGGTTGCCGTCAAGGTGGAGAACCGGACGCTGGACAGCGAGCGGGATCAGGCCCGCTTCCTGCGCGAGGCGCGGGCTGCCGGCCGGATGTCGTCACACCCGCACGTGGTCGACCTCTTCGACGTCGGGGTCACCGTCGACCAGCACCCCTACCTGATCATGGAACTCTGCGACGGCTCGTACGCCGAACGGATGCGTACCTCGCCGCTGGGCCCGGTGGAGGCCCGTGACCTCGGCATGAAGATCGCCGACGCGTTGGCCCACTCACACGCGGCCGGGGTGCTGCACCGCGACGTCAAGCCGGCCAACATCCTCTACTCGCACTTCAACTCGGCAGTGCTCGCGGACTTCGGGCTGGCAGTGCTCGCCGAGCACCGCGACGCGTCGGTCACGCTGGAGGTGCTCACCCCGGCCTACGCGCCACCGGAGATGTTCAGCCACAGTCCGCCGTCACCGGCCGTCGACGTGTACGCGCTCTGCGCCACCCTCTACGCGGTGATGCACGGCCGACCGCCCCGCTGGCAGTCCGAGCGCAATCCCAGCCTGGTCACCGTGCTGGAGATGTTCAACCAGCCGCTGCCCTCGTTGCCCGGGGTGCCGGACGAGCTGATCGATGTCCTGCGTCTGGGCATGGCCAACGAACCCGCCGAGCGTCCCTCCGCCCTGGAGCTGCACGACCTGCTCGCCAACCTGCCCCTCGGGCCGCCGTCGGCACCCGTCAGCGGTGCCCCGGTCAGCGGTGGCGCGACCCTCTCCGGCGCCTACCCGGTCAGCCGGCCCATGCCGCGCCCGGCCATCGAGGACACCCAGCAGGCGGTGCCCAGCGGTCGGCGCTGGCGGCGCTGGTTCCTCGGCGGCGCGGGTGTGCTCGCTCTCGCCGCCTCCGCCACCGCCGGGGCCTGGGTCGCCGACCGGGCGGCGGTGCCCACCCCGAACCCGTCGGTCACCCAGGTCGCCGCACCGGCGACCGGCCCGCTGCCCGGCTGCGCCACCGGCTCCGGTGCGCCGACCGCCCTGCCCGAGGGCGCCCGCTGCCTGCCCGAGCTGGAGTGCTTCGGCCCGGTGCGGATCCGGGGCGACCGCGCGGAGGCGGCCCGGCTGCCCTGCGCCGGCCGGCACACCTGGGAGACGTACGCCGAGGGCATCCTGCCGGTGTCGCTGGTCGGTGCCGCCTATGACGAGGTGATCGCCGCCGCCCAGGTGCGACAGGTGTGCAGCACCACGACGTTCCGGTTGACGACCGGGATCGCCGAGCCGAGCGGCTGGCACCTGGAGGTGCTACCGCCGGTCGACGGCAGCATCGACCGGGCGTACCGGTGTCTGGCCGGGCGGGGCGTGGACGCGCTCGCCGCGCCCACCCTCACCGGCCGCCGCTGAGCCCGTTCGTTCCGCGTCGCCGGTCACGCACCGCACGCAACGCGTCCCGACTGTCGAGGGCGTCGAGGGTGTCGGCGTCGATCCCGTACGGCATGAACTCGGGCGGCCCGACGGCCGGCGCGCGGTCCACCGGCTCCGGTGCGTCGCCCTGCCGGGCGGCCGAGACGGCGACTCCGGCGACCATGGTCAGCAGGACGCAGAGGAGTGCCAGGACCACGCCGAGAAGATCCTGTCGACGCCAGATGACCAGCATGGCCAGCGGCGCGAGGGCTCCCAGCGCCGCGAGCACCGCCACCGTCCGCGCATCGGGTCTGGGCAATTGGCTCACCCGTCCAGCATGTCGTGACGAGCCCGGCTGTCAACCGCAGAGCCGACCGGCGCGCCGATCGGCATCGATCGGCTGGGCGGTCCAACATGGCTGCTCGGCGTCCACACTCAGTGGACGAGAGCCGCTACTCTCGGTGTCCCGCAGGCTCTTCCGGCAGCGAGGTCGCCCATGAACTCAGGCAGGTCGCAGTCCCGGCTCCGCTCGGTCGCGTCGACGCTGGCCGTCGCCCTCACCCTCGCCCTGGCCGCCGCCGCGGGCTGCGACAGTCGGCAGGAGCCCGAGCTGCCCTCGGTGCAGGAAAAGATGCGCGACACGCACATCTACGGCCAGTCGAAGCTGCGGATCGGTGTCGCCACGAACGAGCCGTTGATGGGCGAGTTGCGGAACGGCAAGCACGCCGGTTTCGACGTCGAGATCGCCAAGTACATCGCCGCCTCCCTGGGCTACGAGGGGGACCAGCGGCTGGAGTTCGTGCCGGTGGCCACGGAGGAGCGGATCCCCGCGCTCCAGGGCGGCACTGTGGACCTCGTGGTCTCCAGCTTCTCCATCACTGAGGAGCGCAAGAAGGTGGTGAGCTTCGCCGGGCCGTACTTCGTCACCACCCAGGAGGTGATGGTGCCGACCCGGTTGAAAGGCAAGATCAGCACCATCGAGGACCTCCGTAACCCGGACTACAAGATCTGCACCAGCGGCGGCTCCACCACCGAGGCCGAGCTGGGAAGTCACCAGGTCAAGGCGTTGGTCGTGAAGACCGTGGGTGACTGCGTCAACGGCATCCGTGCCGGCCGCTACGACGCGGTCAGCTCCGACGAGACGATCCTCGCCGGCTTCCTGGCCCGACACCCGAAGGAGTTCGAGATCGTCGACCTGCCCTTCGGCACCAGCGAGTTGCTGGGCATCGGCGTGCCGATCGGCGACCCGGCACTCCGCGATCTGGTCGCGTTCTTCCTGCAGAAGAGCTACCAGCAGGGCCGCGACGAACAGGCGAGCCCGTGGCAGACCGCGTACAACCAGACCCTCGGTCCATGGCTGACGGCCGAGAAGCGCCAGCCGCAACCGCTGGAGGTGCCGAAGCTCGTCGACTTCGACGACAAGGCACCCGCGAAGTGAGCGCGGCGAGCACCGCCGCCGACGGCGACGGCCCGGTCCCGCCGCCCCGCCGATCCGTGCCGGGTGACGACGCCACCGCGCCGGCCACCGGCGGTACGGTGCCCGTGGCCGGTGGGGTGGACACCATCGACTGGCCGGCCGGAGTTCCGGTCGCCGAGCCCGCCGAGCCGGTCGTCGCCGAGGTGGAGCACGGGCGGGTCCGATGGGACCCGGCCGAGCGGCGTGCCCGAGCCAGCCAGTCGTTCTGGACCGCTGTGGTGGGCGTACCGGCGATCTTCTCGGTGCTCCGCCTCGGGGTGGAGGCCGGCGGGGAACTCCAGACCACGCTGTTGCTGGTCGCGAACGTCGGGCCGGTCAACCTGCTCGCCGGCTTCCTGACCACGGCTGCCCGGCTGCTCTCGACCGGAATGGTCGCCGTCTTCGCGCTCGGCGCGGTGTTGGCCGTCAGCGCCGACCAGCTGCCGCCGGGCACGCGTCGCCGTCCGCTCTTCGCCCGCTGGGCCGACATCACCCCGGCCTGGGTGGTCCTGGCCAGTTTCCTGCTCGCCCTGATCACCTGGCCGCTGCTCTACCTTCCGTTGCTGTTGCCGGCTTTCGTGGCCGCGTTCCAACTCCGCCCCGCCCGCCTGCACGAACGGGTGCTGCCACGGCTGCTGATCATCGTCGCGCTGCTCGCCGGGTACGGCTGGCTGATGCTGCCCACGCTGCGTGAGGCGGTGAAGCAGGGCGGTGAGGGGCTGGTGCTGGCGCTCCTCGTGGTGCCTCCGCTGCTCGCCCTGTTCATCGCCGGACCCCTGCCGGGCCTGGTGATCCGGCCCCTGGCGTCGGTGACCGAGGTGGCGGTGCTGGCCACGCTGGTCTGGGCCGCGGTGCCGGTGATCAGCACCCCGGTGTTGCCGTTGACCGTCACCACAGTGGGCCCGGAGAGCGGACCGACCGAGGACGTACGCGGGCACGTGGTCACCACCGACGACGTCAACATGGTGATCCTTCAGGAGCAGGGCGGGGTCCGGTACGTCCCGGTCGACCTGGTCCGCGCGCAGGTGCTCTGCCCGAGCGAGGAGGAGCTGCCCCGGCACCAGTTGCGCATCCACGACTTCCACGTCGAGGACTCCCTGTTGGAGGGGATGGGCCGACGGGTCCGCCCGGTCCACCGCATCGACGCCGCCTGCCGCACCGCACTCTGACCGCACTGGTCGACGGCTCAGTACGACTTGTCCTGGCCGAGGACGTGCTGGGCGACGAAGTTGAGGATCATCTCCCGGCTGACCGGGGCGATCCGTCCGGCCCGCACCGCGCCGAGCAACGTGGCCACCCCGTACTCGGTGGTCATGCCGGCCCCACCGAGCACCTGGACGGCGGTGTCCACGGCGAGCGCGGCGGCCTCCCCGGCCGCGTACTTGGCCATGTTGCCGGACACCCCGGCCTCCAGGTCGCGGCCCGCGTCGTAGAGGGTGGCCGCCTTCTGGATCATGAGGCGGGCCAGTTCCACCTGCACGGCCGCGTGTGCCAGCGGGTGCGAAACGCCCTGGTGGGAGCCGATGCTCCGACCACCCCAGACCTTCCTGGTGGCGGTGTACTCGCTGGCCCGCTCGATGGCGTACCGGCCGGTGCCGGCACCCATCGCCGCCACCGTGATCCGCTCCGGGTTGAGCCCCGCGAAGAGCGCCGGCAGTCCGGCGTCCAGCGACTCACCGAGCAGCGCGTCGGCGGGCACCCGCACGTCGTCCAGGTAGAGCAGGAACTGGTTCTCCGGGGAGACGATCTCCATGTCCAGCTTGGACCTGGTCAGCCCGGCCGCGTCGGTAGGCACCAGGAAGAGCGCCGGCTTGAGTTTCTGCGGAGACGTGTCCTCTGAGCCGGCTGGGCCGTCATCGACGGCGACCCGGGCCACCACCAGGACGTGACCCGCCTCGTCGACACCGGAGATGTAGCACTTACGGCCGTTGAGCAGCCAACCGTCACCGTCCCGGCGGGCCACGGTACCGAGCCGGTGAAAGTTGGAGCCGGCCTCCGGCTCGGTGATCGCGAACACGATCTTCTGGGAGCCGTCGGCGAGACCGGGCAGGTGCCGTTTGCGCTGCTCCTCGGTGCCGTGGCGGGTCAACACCGTCGCCGCGATCGCGGGGGAGACCACCAGCAGCAGCAACGGGCAGCCGGCCGCCGCCAACTCCTCGCAGACGATCGCCAGGTCGGTGATGCCGCCGCCCCCGCCGCCGTACTCGGTGGGGATGTTGACGCCCAGGTAGCCCAGCCGGCCGGCCTCGGCCCAGAGTTCGGTGGTGTGTTCGCCGGCCTTCGCCTTCTCGACGAAGTAACCGTGGCCGTAGCGACGGCCGAGCGCCCGCACGGCGTCGCGTAGCTGATCCTGCTCGGGGGTGAGGTCGAAGGTCATCGGGGGTCCTCCTCGGTAGTGACCACAGCCAGCACGGCACCCGTCCGGACCTGGCCGCCGGCCGGCACCGGCAGCTCGGCGACCACACCATCGGTGGGGGCGAGCACGGGATGTTCCAACTTCATCGCTTCCAGCGTGAGCAGTGGTTCGCCGGCCGCGACCCGCTGGCCGACCTGGACGTGCACCCGGGTCACCGCGCCGGGCAGCGGCGCGAGCAGCGACCCGGCGGCCACCTCCGCGGTGGGCAGCGGAAGGCGCGGCAGCTCGGTCAGGCTCGCCGCCCCGTCCGGGCCGTCCACGAAGACCGTCGACAGCACCCGGTGTACGCGGAACGCGCGCCGGACCCCGTCGACGTCGAGCACCACCCGATCCGGGGTCGCCTCGACCAGCGCCACTGTGGCGTCATCGGCCGACGGGTCGGTGGACCATTCGGCGAGGCCGCCAGTACGGTCCAGCCGGTAGCGGACCTCGATCTCGCCGTCGGGGCCGGCGAAGCGGGTGACCTGCGGGACCGCCGGCACGTTGCGCCACCCTGACGGCAGCCCGCCGAGCACGGGGGACGAGGCGCGACGGCCGGCAGCCGAGGCGAGCGCGGCGGCGAGGGCGGTGACCGGAACCTGTTCGGCGGGGAGCAGCGGGGCGAAGACCTCGGGGTGCCGGTCCAGGAAACCGGTGTCGATCTCGGCCGCCGCGAACTCCGGGCTGCGGAGCACCCGGACCAGCAGGTCGCGGTTGGTGGCCACCCCGTGCACCTCGGCCCGGGCCAACGCGCCCGCGAGTGCGCGGGCCGCCTCGGACCGGGTCGGCGCCACGGCGATCACCTTGGCGACCAGCGAGTCGTAGTGCACCCCCACCTCGGAGCCCGCCACGACGCCGGAGTCCAGCCGCAGGCCGGCCCGTTGGAGCCAGCCGAACTCGCGGTCCACCCCCGGCACGTCGAAGCGGTGCAGCGTGCCTGTTGCCGGCCGCCAGCCCTGCGCCGGATCCTCGGCGCACAGCCGCGCCTCGATCGCGTAGCCACGCGCGGCGGGGTAGTAGCCGTGCTCGGGCAGCGGGTCGCCCTCGGCCACCAGCAGTTGCAGCCGGACGAGGTCCAGCCCGACCGGCGTGGTCAGCTCGGTGACCGGGTGCTCCACCTGGAGGCGGGTGTTCATCTCCAGGAAGAAGAACTCCCCGGTCGGTGCCAGCAGGAACTCCACAGTCCCGGCGCTCACGTAGTCCACCGCGCGCCCGGCCGCCACCGCCGCCTCGTGCAGCCGCTCCCGCAACTCCGCCCCGACGACCCCGGGCGCCTCCTCGATGATCTTCTGGTGCCGGCGCTGGATCGAGCACTCCCGGACACCGAGAGCGGCGACCGTACCGTGGGTGTCGCCGAAGATCTGCACCTCGACGTGCCGGCCGCGTTCGACGTACCGCTCGATGAAGACAGTGCCGTCACCGAACGCCGCAGCCGCCTCGCGGCGCGCGGACGCCACGGCCTCGGCCAGTTCCCCGGCGTCCCGGACGATCCGCATGCCACGCCCGCCGCCACCGGCGGACGCCTTCACCAGCACCGGGAAGTCGGTGACCTCGTCGGCGTCGGTCCAGCTCGGCAGCATCGGCACGCCGGCGTCGGCGAGCAGCGCCTTCGCCGCCAGCTTGTCGCCCATCGCGGCGATCACCTTGGCGGGTGGGCCGACCCAGGTCAGCCCGGCGTCGGTCACCGCAGCCGCGAACTCGGCGTTCTCGGCGAGGAATCCGTAACCGGGGTGGACCGCGTCCGCGCCGGTGCGCCGGGCGGCGTCCAGGATCAGGTCGATCCGCAGGTACGTCTCGGACGGAGTGTTCCCGGGCAGCCGAACCGCCTGGTCGGCCTCCCGCACGAACGGCGCCGACGCGTCAGCGTCCGAGTGCACGGCTACCGTCTCCACGCCCAGCGCCCGGCAGGTCGCGAAGACCCGACGCGCGATCTCACCCCGGTTGGCAACGAGCAAACGTTCGATCATCGGTTGACCCCTCACATCCGGAAGATGCCGTAGCCGTCGGCACCCTTGACGGGTCCGCTGTGGATCGCCGAGAGGCAGAGCCCGAGGACGGTCCGGGTGTCCCGTGGGTCGATCACCCCGTCGTCGTAGAGCCGGCCGGACAGGAACAACGCGCCGGACTGCGACTCGATCTGCTGCTCGACCATCATCCGCATCGCCGCGTCGGACTCCTCGTCGTAGTCACGCCCCCGCGCTGCCGCCGCCTGGCGGGCCACGATGGAGAGCACGCCGGCGAGCTGGGCCGGGCCCATCACCGCCGACTTCGCGTTCGGCCAGGTGAACAGGAACCTCGGCTCGTACGCGCGGCCGCACATGCCGTAGTTGCCAGCCCCGTACGAGGCGCCCAGGTTCACCGTCAGGTGCGGCACCGTCGAGTTGGACACCGCATTGATCATCAGCGCGCCGTGCTTGATGATGCCCCGCTGCTCGTACTCGGTGCCGACCATGTAGCCGGTGGTGTTCTGCAGGAAGATCAGCGGGGTGTCGGCGGCGTTCGCGAGCTGGATGAACTGGGCCGCCTTCTGCGCCTCCTCGCTGAACAGCACCCCACGGGCGTTCGCCAGCACGCCCACCGGGTAGCCGTGCAGCTCGCCCCAGCCGGTGACCAACGCACCCCCGTACGCCGGCTTGAACTCGTCGAACTCGCTGCCGTCGAGGATCCGGGCCAGCACCTCACGCGGGTCGAACGGCACCTTCAGATCGGCGCTGGTGATGCCGAGCAGCTCCTCCGGGTCGTACTTCGGTGGCTGCGGCACCGCCGAACGCGGCGGCGGGCCCTGCTTGCGCCAGTTCAGCCGGCGTACGCACTGCCGGGCCAGCCGGATCCCGTCCCGCTCGTCCTCGGCCAGGTAGTCGGCGAGCCCGGAGGTGCCGGCGTGCATCTCCGCGCCACCCAACGACTCGTCGTCGGTGACCTCACCGGTCGCCATCTTCACCAGCGGCGGCCCGGCCAGGTAGACCTGAGACCGGTCCCGAATCATGATCACGTGGTCGGACATCCCCGGCACGTACGCGCCACCGGCCGTGGCGTTGCCGAAGACCACGCTGACCGTGGGGATACCCGCCGCCGAGAGCCGGGTCAGGTCACGGAACACCCGGCCACCCGGGATGAAGATCTCCGCCTGGGTGGGCAGGTCCGCCCCGGCCGACTCGACCAGGTTGACCATCGGCAGCCGGTTGGCCAGCGCGATCTCACCGGCCCGCCGGGTCTTGGCGAGGGACCACGGGTTGACCGCGCCGCCTCGTACCGTCGGGTCGTTCGCGACGATCAGGCACTCCACGCCCTCGACCACCCCGATCCCGGTCACCACGCTGGCCCCGACCGGGAAGTCCGTACCGAACGCGGCGACCGGCGACAACTCCAGGAACGGGCTGTCCGCGTCCACCAACAGCTCGATGCGTTCCCGAGGCAGCAACTTGCCGCGCGCGTGGTGCCGGGACACGTACTTCTCGCCGCCGCCCGCCCGAGCCTGGTCCAGAGCGGCATCCAGCTCGGCCAGCCGCTCCAGCAGGGCAGCCCGGTTCGCCGCGTACCCGGGCGCCGTCGGGTCGATCGCGCTGTCCAGAGTGCTCACGGTGCCTCCTTCGTTCGCGACTGCGGGGCTCGCAAAATCGGCTCACTCCTCGCGCTCACAGCCCTATGCCCTTCGCGATGATCTCGTTCATGATCTCGGTGGTACCGCCGCCGATGCCGAGGATCCGCGCGTCGCGGTAGTGGCGCTCCACCTCCGCGTCGCGCAGGTAGCCGAAGCCGCCGTGCAGTTGCAGCGCCTGGTCGACGACGTGGTCGCAGGCGGCCACCGCCACGTTCTTCGCCATCGCCACCTCGGTCACCACCGGCTCGCCGGCCGCGACCCGGTTGGCCACCTCGTGCACGTACGACCGGGCCGCCTCGGCCCGCGTGTGCATCTCCGCCAGCCGGTGCCGGATCAACTGCCGGCTGGCCAGCGGACGCCCGAAGGTCTCCCGGTCCCGGCACCAGCGCACGGCCAGTTCGACGCAGCGCTGCGCTGTCGCGTACGCCTGGGTGGCCAGCGACAGCCGCTCCGCGGCGAAGTTCTGCATGATCGCCAGGAAGCCGGTGTCCTCCGCGCCGATCCGGTTCGTCACCGGCACCCGCACGTCGACGAACGACAGCTCGGCGGTGTCCGAGCAGTGCCAGCCCAGCTTCTCCAACCGGCGCCCCACCGTGAACCCGGGCAGCCCCTTGTCGATGACCAACAGGGTCAGCTCGCCGCTACCCGGGAAGTCGGTGCAGACGGCGGTGGTCACGAAGTCGGCCCGGTGCCCGCTGGTGATGTACGTCTTCGACCCGTTCACCACGTAGTGGTCGCCGTCCCGGCGGGCCGTGGTGCGGATGCCGGCCACGTCGGAGCCGCCGTCCGGTTCGGTGATCGCCAAGGCGCCGATCATCGTGCCGGCCAGGGTGGGTCTGACGTACCGCTCGATCAGGCCGTCCTCACCCGGGGACGCGGTGCCGCCGAGCCGACCGCCCAGCGAACCTCCGGTGTGGGCGCCGGCCGCCGCGACCATGTGCGGCAACGCGATGCCGTGCGTGAACAGGGCTGCCACCAGCCCGGACGAGCCACCCGAGCGGATCAGTTCCTCGGTCACGATGATCGAGTCGAGCAGTTCACCGCCGCTGCCGCCGACCGACTCGGGGAAGCCGATGCCGAGAAGGCCGATCTTCGCGGCGGTGGCGTGCAGCGCCCGGGGCACCTCACCGGCCCGCTCCCAGTCGTCCAGGTGCGGCAACACCTCGCGGGTCACGAAGGCCCGGGTCAGCTCCCGTAGTTGCCGCCGCTCCGGCGTGTCCACGATGCTCATCGGGTCACTCCGTCCGCTGCGGTCGGCCCAGTCGGCACGTCGGCCGGCAGGTCGACGATCCTCGCCCGCAGCAGCTCACCGAGCGCCTTGGCCTGCGGATCGAACCGGGTGGACGCGGCGACCCCCTCCCCGAGCAGACCCTCGATGACGAAGTTGACCGCCCGCAGGTTCGGTAGCTCGTAACGCCTCACCGACAGTGGCGCGGTCTCCGGCAACAGCTCGGCCAGGCGCGCCACTGTCAACCAGTCGCGCAGCCACTCGTACACGGCGTCGTGGCGCGCCCAGACGCCCAGGTTGGCATCCCCGCCCTTGTCCCCGGATCGCGCGCCGACCAGCTCGCCGAGCGCGCCACGGCGGGTCGGGCCGTCGGCCGTCGCGCCCCCGCCAGCTGTCGTCTCGTCCTCCGACGTGGGTGCGGTACGGATCGGCGGGGCGATCGACACCCGCTCACCGCCGGGCAGCACCGCGACGTGAGCCACGGCGTCCTGCGGCACCTCGTCAGCGGTGAAGACACCGTACGGTGTCGCGTCGCCGGGCAGTGTGGTCAGCGTGCAGCCCGGGTACGAGGCCAGCGCCAGCTCCACCGCGGCGGCCGAGAACGCCCGCCCGGCCCGTGCCTTGTCGCCGTGCCGCAGGTGTACGTGCAGCAGCGCGCTGGCCGCCTCGGTGTCGGCGGCGTCCGGGTGGTCGGTCCGGGCCAGCGTGAACTCCAGCCCGTCCGTGCCGACCGCCTCCTCGACCTGCCCGCGCACCAGCGCCGCCTTCGCCTCGACGTCCAGTCCGCAGAGGACGAACGTCATCGAGTTGCGGAAGCCGCCGAGGTTGTTGACGCCCACCTTCAGCGTGGCCGGCGGCGGGGTGCCCCGGACGCCGGACACCCGGACCCGGTCAGGACCGTCCGGGCTCAGCGCCACCGTGTCCAGTCGGGTGACCACGTCCGGCCCCAGGTACGCCGGCCCGCCGATCTCGTACAGCAGTTGTGCGGTGACCGTCTCCACGGTGACCGCGCCACCGGTGCCGGGATGTTTGGTGAGCACCGTCGAGCCGTCGGCGTGCACCTCGGCGATCGGGAAACCGGGCCGGTGCCCGCCGTCGGGCAGCTCGGTGAAGAAGCTGAAGTTGCCTCCGGTGACCTGCGCGCCGCATTCGACGAGGTGGCCCGCGACGGTCGCCCCGGCCAGCTGGTCGAGGTCGTCGCGACTCCACTTGTATCGGGCGATGGCCGGGCCGACCACCAGCGACGCGTCGGTGACCCGGCCGGTGACCACCACGTCCGCGCCGCCGTCGAGGCACGCGGCGATCCCGAACGCGCCCAGATAGGCGTTGGCGCTCAACGCGTCCGGCCGTTGGATCGTGTCGCCCTCGACGTACCCCACCTTCGCGGCCAGGCCCAGCCGGATCGTGAGGGACTCGATGGCGGCGGCCAGGCCGGCCGGGTTCAACCCGCCGGCGTTGGTCACGATCCGCACCCCACGGTCCAGGGCGGTGCCGAGGCAGGTCTCCAGTTGACGCAGGAATGTCTTCGCGTAGCCCAGGTCGGGGTCGCGCAGCCGGTCCCGGGCGAGGATCAGCATGGTCAACTCGGCCAGGTAGTCACCGGTCAGCACATCCAACTCACCGCCGTCGAGCATCTCCCGCCACGCGGTGAACCGGTCCCCGTAGAAGCCGGAGGCGTTACCGATGCGGATCACGCTCGTACCCCGTCTCCGCCGGCCGGCTCACGGCCGACGCCCGGCGGCCCGGCGAACGCCTGCGCCACGTCGAGCCACTCGTCGGCGACCGGGCCGGTGGCGACCAGGGCGAGGTCCGCGCGGTGTCGGCGCTGGGTGACCAGCAGGCAGAAGTCTCGAGCCGGGCCGGTCAGCCGGTCGGCGGCGTCCGCCGGCCCCCAACTCCACGTGTCGTCGCCGGGCCCGACCAGCTCGACCCGGACCGGCGTCGTCGGTGCCGTCCGGCCGTGGGCGGCGAAGCCGTGCCCGAGGGTACGCACACCGAGGTGCGCGACGTGCCGCAACCGCTCGCTGTCGGGGCGGACGACGCCGAGTGTGTCGGCCACGTCCTGACCGTGTGCCCAGGTCTCCATGATCCGGGCGGTGGCCATCGAGGTGGCCGACATCCGGGTGCCGTACCAGGGGAGCTTCTCTCCGGCCGGGACGGCACCCAGTGCGTCGGCCAGCGCCGACCGGCCGGTCCGCCAGCGGTGGAGCAGTTCCTGCGGCGGGGCGAGGAATTCCTCAGCGCCCGCGTCGACGAGCCGGGTCGCGTCCGGCGCGCTGGTCACCGTTGCGTAGAACGCCTCGGCGTCGGTGGCGGCCAGCAGCGCCACGTGGTCGGTCCAGGCGAGGTGCGCGATCTGGTGCCCGATGCTCCAGCCGGGTGCCGGGGTGGGCCGGGCCCAGTCGGCGGCCGGCAGCGGCGCCACCAGGGCGTCCAGTTGGGCGGACTCGGCGGCCAGATCCGCGAGCAGGTCGGTGAGGTCGACCATGGTGCCTCCGGTCGGTGGTGGCCGGTGCGGCCGGCGGTCAGGGCGTGAGCAGGGTGGCGAGCTGGCGCTTCCAGGTGGCCAACAGGGCGGTACGACGGGCGGAGTCGTCGTTGAGCAGGTTGGCCACCCCGAGCCCGCGGAGCAGGTCGAGGGTGGCCTGCACCGCTTCGCGGACGCCGGGTCGACGCTCGTCGACGCCGAGCAGGGCAACTGTCAGTCGGTGCATCTCCCGGCCGACTGTCGCCTCCAGCGGCACCAGGGCGTCCCGGAGCTCCCGGTCGGTGCGGGCGGCGACCCAGAGTTCGAGAGCTGCCACGAACAGCGGCCCGGTGAACGCCACGCCGAGCAGGTCGATCACCCGGTCGAGGCGCTGCGGCCCGGCCGGCAAGGCCTCGGCCTCGGTGCGCAACTCGGCGGCCCGCCGCTCGGCGAGGTGGGCCACGGCGGCCGTCACCAGCGCTGCCTTCGTCGGGTAGTGGTGCAGCTGGGCCCCCCGCGAGACACCGGCCCGGGCGGCGACGACAGTGGTCGTGGTGCCGGACCAGCCGTGCTCGATCAGGCAGTCGACGGTCGCCTCCAGCAGCCGGGCCTGGGTGGCGCGGCTGCGTTCCTGCTGCGGGACTCGCGTCGGTGTGGAAGGCACGCGAACAGCCTGCTGCCAACGAAACAAACAGTCAAGCCTGATTTTTTTTCTAGTCCTGCTGCCGATCAGTCAAGCTGGCGGTGGGTGCGGCAGTGGGGCTCAAGGCGGGTGGGTCGCGGTGTGTTGGCTCGCTATGGAGCTGATAACGCAGACGAGTCAGCCACCAGCCGAATTGCTGGCGAGCCGGTCGGTTGGGCCGGTTGGTCGCATTCGGCGGTCGCATTTGCCGGTCGCTTGCGCTGATGTCGCAAACGATTCAGCTCCATAGGCGCGTTGCCTCAGGTTGCCACCAACCGCTGAGCCGGCGTCTCAAGCACCGACGGCAGCCGGAGCGTCAGCGGCCGTCCCGGGGGCCGAAGACGGCCAGTGCGTCGGCGTCGCTGTGCTGGGAGCGCAGGTACTCGTCGGCCCAGGCCGCCGCGTCGGGGAAGGTCGACTCCGCAGCCACCCGGGCGCACGCCACGTCCACGTCGAAGGCGGTGCGACGGAGCTGGACGCCCGGCCCGAGCAGTGCCCACCACGCGCCCGCGCCCCCGTACGGCATGCCGATGCTCCCGGGGTTGACCACGAGGCGTCGGTCCACCAGTCGGGTGAAGGGCATGTGCGTGTGGCCGCAGACCACAGTCGTGACCTCGGCCGGGAGGCCGGCGAACACCTCGGCCCAGCGCGGCATCCGGGAGTCGACGAGCACCACCTCCTCGTCGTCCCGAGGAGTGGCGTGACAGAACAGTGTCGGCCCGAGCCCGTCGATCGCGAACGTCGCCGTCGCCGGCAGGGTCACGAGACGAGCCACCTGGTCGTCGCGGAGCTGCCCGGCGGCCCAGTTCGACACCTCGATCGACGCGGCCTTCCCGGCTCGTGCCTCGACCAGTTCGCGGTCGGCGTTGCCGCCCACCCAGCAGACCCGGTCACCCAGGTCGGCGAGCACGTCCAGCACCTCGACCGGCTGCGGACCGGCCGCGATGTCGCCGGTCAGCACGATCAGGTCGGCGGCGGCGACGTCCGGCTCGGCCAGCACGGCCTCCAACGCGGGAAGTACGCCATGGATGTCGGAGAGCACGGCAACTCTGTTCACCATGGCCCCACCCTCACCGCTTCGGCCGCGCCGAACCAGTCTTTCTGCGCCCGGCAGACGAAACGTCCCCGCCCACCGTCGATGACGGGAGGCGGGGACCTGACGTGCGGCTCAGACGCGGGCGCGGCGGGCCAGGCGCTCCGGGTCCAGGATGATGATGCTCTTGCCGTCCAGCCGAAGCCAGCCGCGCGAGGCGAAGTCGGCCAGCGCCTTGTTGACCGTCTCCCGGGAGGCGCCGACGAGCTGGGCGATCTCCTCCTGGGTGAGGTCGTGGGTCACCCGCAGGACGCCGCCGTCGCGGGTACCGAACCGCCCAGCCATCTGGAGCAGGTTCTTGGCGACCCGACCCGGCACGTCCGTGAAGATCAGGTCGGCGAGCGAGTCGTTCGTCCGACGCAGCCTCCGGGCGAGCACCCGGAGCAACTGCTCGGCGATCTCCGGGCGGTTGTTCAACCACGGTCGCAGCGCCTGCTTGCGCAGTCGCACCAACCGGGTGTCGGTCACCGCGGTAGCGGTCGCCGTACGCGGACCAGGGTCGAAGAGCGACAGCTCACCCACCATGTCCGACGGCCCCATCACCGCGATCAGGTTCTGTCGGCCGTCCGCTGCGCGGCGACCAACCTTGATCTTCCCAGACAGCAGGATATAGAGGCTGTCGCCGGGCTCGCCCTCATTGAAGACGATCTCGCCCTTGCGGACCTCGATCGTCTCCATCTCCTTGGCAAGCGCCTCGGCAGCTTCCGGGTCGACACCCTGGAAGATCCCGCTGCGGGCCAGTACCTCGTCCATCGCGCACCTCCGGTTACGCGGGCCGTCCGTCGGCCGGGGTCGCCGTCCGCTGATCCCCTCGCGCGCCGCCAAGTCTAGGCGCACATGAGCATGAATCAGAGGTCGCCCCTGGAATCTTGATCGGTGGGCGTAACCTGCCCGACGTGCTGAGCGAGCCGACTCTGACCAGCCGTGCCGAGGACGGGCGGGACATTCCACTGCTCTTCTGGCGCGCGACCGCGCCCCTGCGGACCGTCAGCAGCGGCCCGCTGGGCGGTGGCATCGGGGTCCGGCGGTGGGTGCTGAACGCGACCGTGCCCATGTCGTACGACAGTGATGACCCCGCCGCGCACCTGGCGGCGCTCGCCGTCGACCTGGCCCTCGACGGGCCCGGGGTCGGCCTGCTGACCGGGGTGCACGTCGGCGAGGTGGTGGCCCGGACCGACACCGGGGTGCGGGTCTGGGCGACGGTCGGGCTCGGCACGCCGGTGCTCGCGGCCGCGCCGACGCCGGCCGGGCTCGTCCAACGGGTCGGCACTGTCAACATCGTGGTGTACGTGCCGGCCCGGCTCGCCGACTCGGCACTCGTCAACGCGGTGGCCACGGCGACCGAGGCGAAGACCCAGGCGATCAGCGAACTCGGGCTACCCGGGACCGGCACCCCGACCGACGCGGTCACCGTGCTGTGCCCGGTCGACGGGCCGGAGGCCGCGTACGGGGGGCCGCGCTCCAGTTGGGGCGCCCCGCTGGCCCGAGCGGTGCACGCGGCGGTGCTCGCCGGGGGCTCCCAGACGGTCGTGCCCTGGTCAGAGCAGGTCAACGACTGAAGATTCGACCGATCGGCTGTCGTCGGCGCGTTTACGGCCCGGTATGGTCGCGGGCGATGTATGCTCCCGCCCCCCTCGCGTCCCGCCCGCGTCGCCGTGTCGCCCTAGGCCTCGCCGCACTGCTGGCCGCCCTGCTCGTCGCCAGCTGCTCCGATGCGGGTGGCGAGGCTCCCGTCTGGCAGCCCGGTGCCGGCGGCGGTGGCACCGGCGCACCGGTGGCCACTGCCGAACCGGGCGCCACCGCGCCCGCAGCCTCCGGCGCGATCTCGCTCTCCGCCACCGGCGACATCATCATGGGCAACGCGCCGAGCCGGCTGCCCGCCGGCGGCGGGAAGGGCTTCTTCACCTCGGTCACCGAGGCGCTGAAGGCAGACCTGGTGATGGGCAACCTGGAAGAGCCGTTGACGGTGGACACCGGCACCGGCAAGTGCGGGGCCAACTCCACCCGCTGCTTCCAGTTCCGTGCCCCGCCGGAGTACGCGGCACACCTGCGCGACGCCGGGTTCGACGTGCTCAACCAGGCCAACAACCACGGGTACGACTACGGGCCGAAGGGCTACGAGAACACCCAGAAGGCGTTGGAGAAGTACGACCTGAAGCACACCGGCGCGCCGGACCAGATCACAATTGTCGACGTCAAGGGGGTGAAGGTCGCCGTTGCCGGCTTCTCGTCGTACGTCTGGTCGAACAGCCTTGTCGACATCGCCAAGGCGAAGACGGTGGTCGCCAAGGCCGCCACCATGGCCGACCTGGTCGTGGTGCAGGTGCACATGGGCGGCGAGGGAGCGGAGAAGACCCGGGTGAAGCCGGGCACCGAGATGTTCCTTGGCGAGAACCGGGGCGACCCGGTCAAGTTCTCCCACGCCATGATCGACGCCGGTGCCGATCTGATCGTCGGACACGGGCCGCACGTGCTGCGCGGGATGGAGTTCTACCAGGGGCGCCTGATCGCGTACAGCCTGGGCAACTTCGCCGGCGGCGGCAACTCCCTGAACAACGACGGGCGTCTCGGCTGGGGCGGCGTGCTGAAGGTGTCGCTCAAGCCGGACGGCAGCTGGGCCGGCGGCTCGTTCACCTCGACGTACATGAACGACGCCGGCAAGCCGACGATGGACCCGAACAAGCGGGGCCTCGGTCTGGTCACCGAGTTGAGCAGTACCGACTTCCCGAAGGGTGGTGCCCGGCTCGACGGACAGGGCAAGATCTCGCCGCCGACCGCCGGTTGACCCGTCGGGAACGTCCGGGGTCCGACGTAGGCTGACCGTCGTGACCAGTAGTCCTCCCGCCGCCAGCGAGACCGACCTCGGGCGCACACGCCGCGCCCGCAAGATCGGCCGGGTGCTGACCGAGACGCACCCCGACGCCCATTGTGAGCTGGACCACTCCAACGCTCTGGAGTTGGCCGTCGCCACCATCCTCTCCGCGCAGTGCACGGACAAGAAGGTCAACGAGGTCACCCCCAAGCTCTTCGCCCGCTACCCGAGCGCCGCCGCGTACGCCGGGGCCGACCGGGGCGAGATGGAGGAGCTGATCCGGCCCACCGGCTTCTACCGCAACAAGACCGACTCGCTGCTCAAGCTCGGGCAGGCCCTCGTCGAGCGGTACGACGGGCAGATCCCCGGCCGCCTCGTCGACCTGGTGACGCTGCCCGGCATCGGCCGCAAGACCGCCAACGTGATCCTCGGCAACGCCTTCGACGTCCCGGGCATCACCGTCGACACGCACTTCCAGCGGCTGGTCCACAGGTGGCGGCTGACCACCGAGACCGACCCGGTGAAGATCGAGCACGCGGTCGGTGCGCTCTACCCCAAGCGCGACTGGACCATGCTGTCGCACCGGATCATCTTCCACGGGCGCCGGGTCTGCCACGCCCGCAAGCCGGCCTGCGGGGCGTGCACCCTCGCGAAGCTCTGCCCCTCGTACGGCACCGGGCCGACCGAGCCGGCAGCCGCCGCGAAGCTGCTCAAGGGCCCCCGGGCACGCGACCTCGCGGTGGCCGCCGGAGTCGACCCGGATCTGGTGCCCGCCCAGGCGGTCGCCGCGGAGGTGCCGTGAACCGCCGCCTCGCGCTGCTCGTCCTGCCGCTGCTCCTGGCCGTCGCCGGCTGCACCGCGGACAAGGCCAGCGACGAGCCGGCTCCCCGACCGGCCGCCGCCGAACGACCGTCGCCGTTTCGGGACTGCGCCACGCTGGGCACGGCGCCCACGGCCGCCACCACGCCGGGTTCCGGCACGAAGACCCCCGGCACGACCGCCCCCGCCGCTGGTGGTCAGGCGCTGCCGGAGCTGACGCTGTCCTGCTTCACCGGCGGGGCGCCGGTCGCGCTCCGGTCCGTCGCCGGGCCGGCAGTGATCAACGTCTGGGCGTCCTGGTGCCCACCGTGCCGGAAGGAGTTGCCCGCCTTCCAACGACTGAGTCAGCGGACCACCGGTCAGCTCCAGGTGGTCGGGGTCAACAGCCGGGACAGCCGCAGCGGCGCCCAGTCCATCGGTGAGGACTTCGGCGTCCGGTTCCCGATCCTGGTGGACCAGGGCGAGGCGCTGCAACGCGAGCTGAAGCGCAACGCCATCCCCCTGACCCTCTTCGTCGACGCCGACGGTCGGATCCGGCACATCGACGCCAGCGGCGCGCTCGACGACGCCCAACTCGCCAAGCTGGTCCGCCAGCACCTCGGCCTGACGGTGCCCGCGTGACCCGTCGACCACCCGAATGGATCGACCCGCTGCTGACCCGGCTGGGCACCGCCCGCGCCGAGGACTTCACCCGGTTGACCACCCCTGCCGAAGGTGGCCGGGAGAGCGCTGTGCTGGTGCTGCTCGGCGAGCAGCCCGACACCGGCCCCGACGTGCTGGTCCTGCAACGGGCCGCCACCCTGCGTACCCACGCCGGCCAGCCGGCCTTCCCGGGAGGTGCGGCCGACCCCGAGGACGCCGACGTCCGCGCCACCGCGCTGCGCGAGGCGAACGAGGAGGTCGGCCTCGACCCGGCCAGCGTGACAGTGCTCGCCGAGCTGCCGAAACTGTGGATCCCGGTCAGTGACTTCGTGGTCACGCCGGTGCTGGCCTGGTGGCACGACCCGCACCCGGTGTACCCCTGCGAGCCGGCCGAGGTCGCCCACGTCGCCCGCCTGCCGGTCAGCGAGCTGGTCGACCCGGCCAACCGGCTGCGGGTCCGCCACCCCAGCGGCTGGATCGGTCCGGCGTTCTCGGCACGCGGGATGCTCGTCTGGGGCTTCACCGCCGGGGTGCTGGCCACCCTGTTGGAGATGGGCGGCTGGGCCCGTCCGTGGCCGCGGGACCGGGTGGTCGAGCTGCCGCCGAGCGGGGCTACCCCGGCACCGTCGGCGGGCACCGACGATGCTGACGAGACAGCCCTACGCTGACCGCACGGTCACCTTCGGCAAGCGATGGTCATCTGGCGGGCGCACTGCCCGTACGCTTGACCCGTGTCCGTCGTGGATCTCGTCCTGCTGCTGCTCATGCTCGTGTTCGCGATCAGCGGATACCGCCAGGGTTTCGTCATCGGCATCACCTCGCTGTCCGGCTTCTTCCTCGGTCTGCTGCTGGGTCTCCAACTCGGGCCGCTGTTCGCCAGACAGTTCGTGGACGCCGGCACCCGTGTGCTGATCTCGCTCGTGGCGATCTTCGGGCTGGCCGTGGTCGGGCAGGCGCTCGCCGGCTGGCTGGGCTCACACCTGCGCAAGACGATCACCAGCGACGTGGGCAAACGGGTCGACGACGTGGGTGGCGCGCTGGTGTCGCTGCTCGCGGTGCTGCTGCTCGCCTGGCTGGTAGCGGTGCCGCTCGGCTCGTCCTCGGTGCCCTGGCTCGCCGCGTCGGTGCGTAACAGCGCGTTGATCTCGGTGGTCAACCAGGTCGTGCCGGACCAGGCCCACCGGTTGTCCACCGCGTTGGAGGACACCGTCGACACGGACGGCTTCCCGGACGTCTTCGGTGACCTCGCGCCCACCCGGGCCCGCCAGGTCGACCCGCCCGACCCGGCGCTGGCCGGCTCGCAGGTGGTGGTCAACGGTCAGCGGTCGGTCGTGAAGGTGCTCGGTTCCGCGCCGGGCTGCTCGCGTCGCATCGAGGGCTCCGGCTTCGTGTACGCCGACGACCGGGTGATGACGAACGCGCACGTCGTGGCCGGCACCCGCTCGGTCGCCGTGGAGTTGGGCGGCGAGCGGTACGACGGCAAGGTGGTGGTCTACGACCCGGACCGGGACCTGGCCGTGCTGCTGGTGCCCGGGCTGCCCGGCCCGTCCATGCGGTTCGCCGCCGGCAACGCCGGCAGCGGCTCGGACGCGATCGTGTTGGGCTTTCCGCTGGACGGCCCCTACAACGCACAGTCGGCGCGGATCCGCGACGTCGACAAGATCAAGGGGCCGGACATCTACTCCTCCGGTGACGTCACGCGGGAGATCTACACCATCCGGGCGCTGGTGCGCAGTGGCAACTCCGGCGGTCCGCTGCTGTCCGCCAACGGCCTCGTGCTCGGCGTGATCTTCGCGGCGGCGGCCGACGACCCGAACACCGGATTCGCGGTGACCGCGGCCGAGGCTCGCCCGGTGGCGTTGGCCGGCGCCGAACGAAACCGGCAGGTGGCCACCGGCGAGTGCACCTGAGCGCCGCGCGGATCAACTCCCGGCCGACACCACCGGTCGACGCCCGGTCGGCAGCGTCGCCCGGCCCCACCGCAGCCCTCGGTCCAGCACCGCACGAGCCATGATCGCCACGCAGGTGCCGCCGTTGAGGAAGGACGCCACCACGTCGCTGGGGTGGTGCATTCCCCGGTACATCCGGGTCAGCGCAACCCCCAGCGGCACCATCAGCAGCAGCGTCCACCAGGCGACCTTCGCCCCGGTGCTATGCGCCCGCAGGGCCATCAACACGGCGATGCCGACGTAGAGCGCCACCGCCGCGGAGGTGTGCCCGGACGGGAAGCTCGACGTGGGTGGCGAGACGTCCATGTGCTCCACGGCCGGCCGCTGTCGGTCGATCGCCAGGGTGGTCAGCAGGAACACGAGGGCCTGGGCCGTCACCGCCGCACACAGGAACAGCGGCTCCCGCCAGCGCTTCAGCCAGAGCCGCAGCGCCAACGCCACCAGCACGGTGACCACGACGATCATCTGGGTGCTGGCCAGCGTGCTGAACACCAGCGAGACGTCGTTCCAGCCGCCGGTACGGTCGGCGGCCAACTCCCGGTTCACCGCGTCCTCGACGGTGAACGGCCAGGTCCGGGCGAACACCCGGGTGACCAGCATCCCGAGCAGCACCATGAGACCGAACAGGAGGGACACCGGCAGCAGCACCCGCCGGACGATCAGGACCACGGTGTCGGACATGGGTCGGCCAGTACCCGCCCGACGTCGGCGGCATGCCTCAGGCCGCTCCGGGCTGCCGCTCGACCTCGGGGGCGACACCGTCGCGGGTGGGCCGGACCGGCCGGAGACCGTTGTGCGCCCGCCAACTGGTGAACGCGGCGGTGGTCGCCGCGACCACCGCCACTCCGAGCAGCCAGCCGCCCAGCACATCGCTGGTGAAGTGCACGCCGAGCGCCACCCTGCTCAGCCCGGTGAGCACGGTGAGCAGCACCGCGGCGACCCAGAGCACGACCCGCGCCGCCCCGCGCCCGACGTACGGCAGGAGCACCAGTAGCAGCACCCCGGCGGCCAGTGTCGCGTTCAGCGCGTGCCCCGAGGGGAAGGAGTAGCCGGCGGCCCGTGCCACCGGGTCCAGCAACTCCGGCCGGTCGCGGCCGACGAGCAGTTTGAGCAGCGGACCGACCAGGCCACCGACGACCATGGTGGTGGCCGCCCAGAGAGCCAGCCGGCGAGCCCCCCGGCGCAGCAACCAGACCACCAGGAGCAGGGCCACGGCACGCAGCGGCATCGGCGCGAACACCTCGGTCCAGATCCGCATCAGCACGACCCACCCCCTGTGGTCCTGCGCGTAGCCGTGCAGGGCGTCGGTGACCGCCGTGTCCAGCCGGTGCAGCGGCGCCCACGCACCGAGCACCAGCAGCGTGAGCAGCGCGAAGGGCACCAGTACCAGGAACGCGGCCGCCGCGGCGAGGGTCAGCCGCAGCCCCAGTGAATGGTCGGGGTCGAGTCGGCGGTGCCGCCAGGACGACTGCTGGACGGAGGCGAGGGTGGGCGGCTGCTGCGTACTCATTCGTCGGTTCTACCCGACCGGGCGCCCGGTCAGACCTCCCGGTCGTTCGCGGTCAGCGGGCTCGGTGCCGGAACCGGCGGATCATCAGCGCTGCGCTGCCGACCAGGGCGACGACCAGCACGAGACCGATCCACAGTTGTTCCGGAGCGGACGGGTCCTGGCCGCCGGCAGCACGGGCCGTCCACCGGGTCTGCTGGTGGGGTGCGGTGAGCCCGAGCGGGTCGCTGCCGGCGCCGGCCACCGGTTCGTCGTCGGCCGAGCCGGGCGCCGGGCCGAAACCAGTCACACCCGGCGACGTCTGGTCGTCGAGCGGGTTGACGGTCACCGGCGGCACGTCGGCGGTCAGCGCGGCCACCGGGTCCACCACCCCGTACCCGAAGCGGTCGTCCCGCCCGGTCGGGCCGATGTCCCGGGCGGTGGCCAGCAACCGGTTGACCACCTCACCGGCGGGCATCTGCGGATAGCGGGACCGGACCAGCGCGGCGGTGGCCGTCACCAGTGGCGCGGCGAAGCTCGTGCCCTGCACCCGCCAGTACCCGTCGGGGGACTTCGCGCCGACCAGCCCGCTGGCGGGAGCGGTGAGCACCGTCGCCCGCCCGGTGATCGACCCGGACCACAGGTTGTCGCTACCGCGTTCGAGGCCGGCGACCGCGACCACTCCCGGCTCACGGGCCGGGTACCAGACCTTGGTGCTGGTGGACGTCGCCAGGTTGCCGGTGCAGGCGATGACGACCACGTCCCGGACGAACGCGTAGTCCAGAGCCGCGGCCAGGGCTGGGCTGTCGCCGCTGCCACCCAGGGACAGGTTGATCACGCGGGCGCCGTTGTCGACGGCCCAGCGGACCCCCTGGGCGACGATCAACGCGTCGTCGTAGCGGTTCTGCTCGTCGAGCACCCGGACCGGCAGGATCCGGGCGTCCGGCGCCAGGCCGACGACGCCCCGTTTGTCGTCCTTGCGCCCGGCGATCAGACCGGCGACGGTCGTGCCGTGCCCCACCGGATCCGGGCCCGCCCCGCCCCCGGGGCCGACCAGATCCTTGCCGGGCAGCACCTGGCCGACCAGGTCGGGATGGTTGCCGTCCACTCCGGAGTCCACCACGGCGACGGTCACGCCTCGACCGGTCGAGCTGCGCCAGGCCGTCTCGGCGCGCAACTCGTCGAGCTGCCACTGTTCGTCGCGAACCTGGTCGGTGCGGGCGACCGCGTCGCCAGGGGCGAGGGCCATCGACGCGCCGGCGAGCTGTCCGCCGTTGGTGGGCGTGGCGACGGGCACGGCCGCCGCGGTCGGGGCCACGACAGCGAGCGCCGCGGCGACACCGAGCAGCGCCCGGCTGGCCGCTCGGCGGGCCGCTGACGGACCGCTGTGCCGAACCCCAGTCACATCCCCAGCCATTCATCCCGACGGAACCATGACGATCGGAGATTACCGGTTTCCTCACCTGTCACGGGAGGAACCGGCGAGTCAGGTCATGGTGGCGGAAGTTGTGCCAGCTGGACGAGGCGTACGCCCTCCCGCCGGGTGACCAGTCGACCACGCCCCGGCGGCAGCGGGCCGGGGCGTACCGGCCCGACGAGCGCGCCCTCGTCCGGACTGCCCGCCATCACCAGACCGGCGGTGGACAACTCCCGCAGCCGCTGCACGATCGGCTCGTACTGGGCGCGGCCCGCGCCACCCGACCGGCGGGCCAGCACAAGGTGCAGCCCGACGTCGCGGGCGTGCGGCAGGTGCTCCTCCAACGCCCGCAGAGGGTTCGCGGGCCCGGCCGCCACCAGGTCGTAGTCGTCCACCAGCACGAACAGCTCCGGGCCGGACCACCAGGAGCGGTCCCGAAGTTGCTGCGGGGTGACCTCCGGCCCCGGGGCCCGCCGCTCCAGGTAACCGGCAGCCGACTCGATCAGGTCGGCGGTGTGTGCCGCGGCGGTGCCGTACCCGATCAGGTGCGGCGTCTCGATCGCGCCGAGCAGACTGCGCCGGTAGTCGACAAGGATCACCCGAGCCTGCTCGGGCGTGAACCGCGTGATGATCGACGTGGCCAGCGCCCGCAGGAACGACGACTTGCCGCACTCCGAGTCCCCGAAGACCACAAAATGCGGCTCGGTGGCGAAGTCGAGCGACACCGGGCGCAGGTCCGCCTCCGCGATCCCGATCGGCAACCGCAGGCCGGTCGTCGCGGCGAGGCCCAGATCGGCGTACGGCAGCACGGGCGGGAGTAGCCGCACGCGGGGCGCCGGAGGACCCGCCCACCCGTCGGCGGCCCGCTTCACCAGATCCGCGGTGTCCCCGGCGGCGGCACCGAGCTGCGGTGACGCGGTGAGGAAGTGCAGGCCCTCCGCCGTCACCCCCCGGCCGGCGCGCTCCGGCACGTTCGCGGCCGCACGCCTCGCCACCAGCGAGTCGGACGGGTCACCGAGGCGCAACTCCAGCCGTGAGCCGAACAGGTCCCGGATCGCCGGACGGAAGTCCAGCCAGCGCAGCGCGGTGGCGACCACGTGCACCCCGTACGACAGGCCCCGGGTGGCCAGGTCGGTGACCAGGGGCTCCAGGTCGTCGTACTCACCTCGGACGGTGCTCCAACCGTCGACCAGCAGGAACACGTCACCGAACGGATCGATACCCGGTTGGTTGGTCGTCCCCGCCGCGGCTCGGCGCTGCCGGTACACGGCCATCGACTCCACACCCAACTCCGCGAAGCGGCGCTCCCGATCCGCCAGCAGAGTGGTCATCTCGCCGACGGTGCGCCGTACGGCGGTCGGGTCGGCCCGACCGGCGACCCCGCCCACGTGCGGGAGGTCGCGTAGCGCGGCCAACCCACCACCACCGAAGTCCAGGCAGTAGACCTGCACCTCGGCCGGCGTGTGGGTGAGCGCCAGCGCACAGATCAGCGTGCGCAGCGCCGTCGACTTGCCGCTCTGCGGCGCGCCGACCACCGCCACGTGCCCGGCAGCGCCGTCCAGCGCCAGCCAGAGCAGGTCCCGACGCTGTTCCAACGGTTTGTCCACCACGGCCATAGGCACGCTGAGCGCGCCGTGCAGCTCCGGGTTGTCCACGGTCAGGCCGCGTACCGGGTCGACCCCCACCGGGCCGAGCAGCTCGTCCACTGTCGGCGGTTGACCGAGCGGGGGGAGCCAGACCTGGTGCGCCGGCGGACCCTGCCCGACAAGCCGGTCCACCAGGAGGTCGAGCAGGGTCTCCCGGCCCTCCTCCTCGGCCACGACGGGCACGACCGGGGTCGCCGGCTCGGGCACGGGTACGGCGTGCGTGGTGAAGGTGAGCAGCCGGGCGCCACCCTCGACGGTGGCGCCGGCCGCCACCGTCCGCCGGCGGACGGCACCGGACACGTACGCGGCCTTGAACCGGGCCAACGGGTCGGTGCCGGCGCGCAGATAACCGTGACCTGGCGAGCGGGGCAACTCGTGGGCGTCCGGCACCCCCAGCACGGTGCGGGACTCCAGCGCGGAGAAGGTCCGCAGACCGATCCGGTACGAGAGATGGGTGTCCAGCCCGCGAAGCCGTCCCTCCTCGAGGCGCTGACTGGCGAGCAGCAGGTGCACACCGAGTGAGCGGCCCAGCCGGCCGATCTGCACGAACAGGTCGATGAAGTCGGGCTTGGCGGAGAGCAGTTCGGAGAACTCGTCGCAGATCAGCAGCAGCGACGGCAGCGGGGCCAGCGGGCTGCCGGCTGCGCGGGCCCGCTCGTAGTCGCGCACGCTGGCGAAGTTGCCGGCGCGGCGGAGCAGTTCCTGCCGGCGGACCAGTTCCCCGTTGATCGCGTCGACCATCCGGTCGACCAGCGGCAGCGCGTCGGCCAGGTTGGTGATCACGGCCGCCGTGTGCGGCAACCTGTCGAACGAGGCGAAGGTGGCGCCGCCCTTGAAGTCGACCAGCACGAAGTTGAGCTGCTCGGAGCTGTGCGTGGCGGCCAACCCCAGCACCAGCGTGCGGAGCAGCTCGGACTTACCGGAACCGGTCGCCCCGATGAGAAGGCCGTGCGGGCCCATTCCGTCCTGGGCGGACTCCTTGAGGTCCAGTTCGATGGCACCGCCGTCGGTGCCCACCCCGATCGGCACCCGCAGCCGCTCCCGTGCCGAGCGCGGCAGCCAGCCCTGCTCGGCCGTGAAGCTCTCCGGGTCGCCGAGGCCGAGCAGCTCGGGAAGGCCCAGGTCGGCCTGGAGTGGGGAATCGGGCCCACGGGCCGCGCCGGCGAGCCGGAGTGGGGCCAACCGTCGGGCGACCGCCTCGGCGTCGGCGAGGTCGAGCTGGTCGGCGGTGCCGACGTCGGCATGCCCGTCGGTCGACCGCGAGTGCAGTCGTCGGCCGTGCAACTCCAGCAGCAGCGCGTACCGGTCGAGCAGCCGAGGCGGGGGAGTGTCCAGGTCCAGCACGGTGACCGCGTCGATGCCGCCGTCACCGGTCAGATCACTGGCGCCGGTCAACTCGCCGCCGTCGAGGACGACCACCACGTGCGGGCCGTCGGTGGCCGGCCCGGCCGGGCTGAATCGGGAGCGGCTGGCCAGCACGTCCGCCAGCAGCCCTTCGAGCTCGGCGGCGGAGCTGGTCACCAGTCGCAGCGGGCCGAGCGCGTCGGTGCGGCTGGGGTGATGTGCGTGTGGCAGCCACTTCACCCATTCCCAGCAGGCGCGGCGTTCCGGTCCGGCGCAGACCGCGACGAGGAGCTCGTCGGGAGCGTGGAAGACCGCCAGCTGGGTCAGCACGGCCCGGACCAACGCCTGCGCCACCGGGTCACCGGTGGGTGGGCCGCCGGTCGTGGGGGCGCCACCCGCGGCCCGGCCGGCGGATCGGACGTGCACCCGGGCGAAGCTGCGCAGCGAGAGGGCCACCGGCAGGTCCGGCACCACCGAGTACGCGTCCAGGAAGCGACGCAGCGCGCCGGCGGTCATCGGTTCCAGCTCCTCCAGTGGCCGGGTCACCGGTGCGACGAGCGGGGTGGCCAGGGTCTGCGGCCCGACGGCGACGCGGACCACCGCGAAATCCGGGTCGCCCGGTCGCCGCTCCCAGACCCGGTGGCTGTCGACCGTCGACCAGAGCCGACCCGGGTCGGGATGCCGGTAGAAGAGCCCCGCCCGCTGCTGGCCGGCGGTCCGCCGCACCCGCCGCCGCAGCGTGGCCAGGTGCCGCAGGTACTCCCGCCGGGCGGCCATCATCTCGGACTTCTTCGGTGTGCCGGAGGCGCTGCCCCAGGACGTCACCAACATCGCCAGCGAGGAGAGCCCGAACATCCCGCCCACCACGTACGAGTAGGCGCCGCCGCCCCGGCCGAACATCATCGCCATCGCGACAGTGCCGCCGAGCATCGGCAGCAGCATGAGCATCTGCTGCCATCGCCCGCCGGTCACCACCGGAATCTCCGGCGGCGCCTCCACCGGCAGTTCGCCGGCGGGGATTTCCGGCGCTGGTCGGCGCGGCGGACGCTTGATGACGACGGTGGACACTCGGCCTCCTGACAGCGCTGGGTAACCCGAGCTGGACTCATGGTAGGTAAAGTCCTGTCGTCCGCGCAGCCTCCGACCCCCGTCGATATGGAGACCAGTCGATGACTACCGGGCTGGCCCGCGTCACCATCAGCGCGCCGCAACGACGGCTGGACGTCGCCCTGCCGGAGCAGGTGCCCCTGGCCGAACTGCTGCCTGACGTGCTCCGACACGCCGGCGTCGGGTTGGCCGACGACGGCGAGCAGCACGGCGGTTGGGTCCTGCGCCGCACCGACGGCGGGGTGCTCGCGACCGCCCAGGCGCTGTTGCCGCAGGGTGTCCGCGACGGCGAGGTGCTGCACCTGGTGCCGGCCCGTGCGCACTGGCCCGAGTTGGAGTACGACGACGTGGTCGAGGCGATCGCCGACGGCGCCCGCCGCCGAGGCGGTGCCTGGTCGCCCACCGCCACCCGCGTCGCCAGCCTGGCCGGTGCCGCCGTCCCGCTCGCCGTCGGACTGCTGGCCCTGTTCGTCAGCGGCCCGACGCACCGGCCCGGCTGGTTGGCGGCCGCCGCGGTGGCGCTGGTGCTCACCGTGGCCGGCGCGGTGGCCTCCCGCGCCAACGGCGACGGAACGACCGGGGCGACGCTGGGCGGCTACGCGCTGCCGTACGCGTTCACGGCCGGCGCCCTCGCGGTCGGCTCCGGCGACCCGGTCGCGCCGTTCGGCCCGGCCCGCTGGGTGGGCGCCCCCGAACTGCTGGCCGGCTCGGTGGCACTGCTGCTGGTGGCGCTGATCGGCCTACTCGGGGTGGCCAGCCGGCTACGGGTCTTCGTCGCCGGCGTCACGGTCGGCCTGACCGGTGCCGGTGCTGCGCTCGGCGGGCTGCTGCTGACCCCGGCCGGCACGGCGGCGGTGCTGCTCAGCGCGCTGGTCTTCGCCGTCGGCGTGATCCCGCTGCTGGCCATCCGGCTGGGCAAGCTGCCCCTGCCGCCCATCACCCTGCCGACCTCGGCCCCCGTGGACGAGCCCGCGCGGGCCCGCGATCTCCCGGACCGCGGCCGGGTGCACGCCGCGGTGATCCGTACCGAGGAGATGCTCACCGGCATGTTGATCGGGCACGCCGTGCTGGCGGTGGCCGCAGCGGTCGTACTAGGGGTCGTCGGTGGAACGGCCGGCCGGGTGCTCGTGGCGGTCACCTCGGCCGTGCTGCTGCTGCGCTCTCGACTGTTCGTGGCGCTGCGGCACCGGGTTCCGACGGTGCTCGCCGGCCTCGCCGGCTACGCGATGCTCGGCACCGTACTGGTCGGCCGGGTCGACGAGCCGGCGCGGCTCGCGCTGGTCCTGGGTGGCGCGGTGCTGGCCCTGGTGACGATCGCCGCCGGCACCGGGTACGCCCGCCGGCCAGTCTCCCCGTACGTCGGACGGGCTGCCGACCTCACCGACACGGCGCTGGTGGTCGCCGTGGTGCCGATCGCCTGCGCGGTGCTCGACCTGTACGACAGGGCCCGGGGGCTGCTCGGTTGAGCGGCCACCGGGCCCGGTGCGTCAACGGTCGTCAGTGCAGGGATTCGCCGCGCGCCTCGGCGTCCCTGGCCCGCTGGTAGGAGGCGTGGATCTCGGCCTCGGCCTCGGTGCGGCCGACCCAGGTCGCGCCCTCCACCGACTTGCCGGGCTCCAAGTCCTTGTAGACCTCGAAGAAGTGCTGGATCTCCAGCCGGTCGAACTCGCCGAGGTGGTGGATGTCGCGCAGGTGCTCCTGGCGAGGGTCCTCGTAGGGCACGCAGAGGACCTTGTCGTCCCCGCCCTTCTCGTCGGTCATCCGGAACATGCCGATGGTGCGGCAGCGGATCAGGCAACCCGGGAAGGTCGGCTCGGGGACCAGCACCAGGGCGTCCAGCGGATCGCCGTCCTCACCCAGAGTGCCCTCGATGAACCCGTAGTCGGCCGGGTACTGGGTGGAGGTGAAGAGGGTGCGGTCCAACCGGATCCGGCCGGTCTTGTGGTCCACCTCGTACTTGTTCCGGTGACCCTTCGGGATCTCAACCGTAACGTCGAAATCCATCTGCACGCTCCCTCGTCTGCCCACGCTGGCTAACGGAACCACTGGCGCCCTCCGGACAGGTGAATGCCCACCCGCCGACTCCGGCCGCCGCATAGTCTTCGGACCGAAGTAGTGTCACCCAAGCCGATTTTCGCTGGGGGAGGAGGGGGTCGTGGGGAGGGAAGATTCACACTACCGCCCGGACGGGGGCTCCGGGCACGGTACCGGACGATCCGGTTCCGGCGGTGCGACGGGTCGCGTCCCGGTGCCTGAGGCTCACCTTCCACGGACTCCCGAGCCGGCGAACCAGCCGCCGGAGGCGTCGCCCGAGAGGCCTCCGCCGCTGCCCTGGCGCCCGCCGGGCGGGTCACCCCCTCCCGGCCCGAACAACGGTCGCTTCCCGGTGCTCGGCGGTGACCGACCGGCGAGCGGCAGGCCGCAGGGAAACGCCTCGGTGCCGGTCAGCCCGGCGTCGGGCGGTTCGCCGCGGGGCAGTGCGTCGGTTCCGGTCAGTCCCGTTTCGGGCGGTTCGCCGAGGGGCAGTGCGTCGGTGCCGGTCAGTCCCGCGCCGGGCGGTTCGTCGCGCGGCAGTGCCTCGGTCCCGGTGAGCACCGCGCCGCTCAGCCCGGCGTCCGGCCACGCCCCGAACACTCCCGGCGGCGTCCCGCCGCTGGGCCCGCCGATCTCCGCGCTGCCCGCGTCCGCCGATGCCGCGCCCGCGCCCGTCACGCCGGGCCGCCGTCGGCGGCTGCCGGTGGTGCTGGCCGTCGTGCTGTTGCTGGTGCTCGCCGGCGTCGGAGTCGTCGTCACCCGACCCGGCCCTGTCGCCGGCTGGCTGGGCGACGACGCCGGGTCCGGCCCGAAGGCTGCCGCTGTGACCCCGGATCCCGATCCGTCGGACGTGCTGGCCGGCCCGGACGCGAACGCGCCGTTGCCCACCGCCGACGGGGTTCGTGCCGTGCTCGACCCGCTGGTCGGCGTCGCCGCACTCGGCAGCCGGGTGAACGTCTCGGTGGCCGACGTGATCTCCGGCCAGACACTGTTCGCCAAGGGCGCGGACGACGGCACGGTCCCCGCCTCGGTGACCAAGCTGGCGACCGGGGTGACCGCGCTGGCCGCCCGTGGACCCGGTTACCGGATACCCACCCGCGCCGTCGCCGGTGCGAAGGCCGGCGAAGTGGTGATCATCGGGGGCGGCGATCCCACCCTGGCGATCGACAAGAAGGGCTACTACCCGGGGGCGGCACGCCTGGACGACCTGGCTGCCCAGGTGCGCACCGCGCTCGGCGGGGCCACCCCGACCAGTGTGACCGTCGACGGGTCGGTCTACTCCGGCCCGGTCTACGGCCCGGGCTGGGACGACGACATCCCCACCGGCGGGTCCGGCGGCGCGGTGACGGCGTTGATGACCGACGGCGCGCGCAGGGACCCGAGCGTCGACCACGGGGCGGCCGCGCGGTTCGCCGAACCGGACCTGGCCGCCGGCAAGGCGTTCGCCCGGCTGCTCGGCGTGCCGACCGACACCGTGAAGCGTGGCACGGCACCGGCTCCGGCCCAGGCCGCAGCCGGTGGCACCCCGGCGCCCGGTGCCGAGCTGGGCGTGGTGCAGTCCCCGCCGATGATCCGGATGGTCGACATCATGATCAGCGAGAGCGACAACCTGGTGGCCGAGGCGTTGGCCCGCCAGGTCGCGTTGGCCCGTAACCAACCGGCCTCGTTCGACGGTGGCGCCGCCGCGATGGACGCGCAGGTGGCCGAGCTGGGTCTGCCGGCCGACGAGATCACGCTCTCCGACGGCAGCGGGTTGTCCCGCCGCAACCGGATCAGCCCGTCGCTGCTGACCGACCTGATCCGGCTGGCGGCCAGTCCGGACCATCCGGAGTTGGCCGGCGTGTTCGGCGGTCTGCCGGTGGGCGGCTGGTCCGGGACCCTGGACGAGCGCTACCGGAACACCCCCGGCACCGCCGCCGGTGCGGGCAGCGTCCGGGCCAAGACCGGCACGCTGACCGCCGTGCACTCCATCGCGGGCCTGGTCACCACCGCCGACGGTCGGCTGCTCACCTTCGCCGTGCTCACCGACCAGGTGCCGGGCGGGAAGGAGACCGCCCAACCGGCGCTGGACCGGATCACCGCCGCGTTGGCCGGCTGCGGCTGCGGCTGACGGTCGCCGAGCCGGGGTCGTCCGGCCCCCTGCCGGACCGGCCATCGGCGTCGATCGAGGACGCGAGGCCGGGCCGGGGTGTCGCGGCGCGGGTACGGTGGGTTCATGGCGCAGTTCGTGGACTGGGATCTGGCCGCCGCCACCGCGGGGGCGTTGAGCAAGTCGGGCCCCCGGGTGTCGTACGCCGAGGCCACCGACGTGGTCGGCGACCTGCGGCGGCTGACCGACGAGGCGGCCGGGCACGTGGCCGACTACACGGGGTTGACGGCGCAGGTGTCACACCCGCCGGTGCGGGTGGTCGACCGCCGCGACTGGGCGGCGACCAACATCGCCGGCCTCCGTGAGGTGATCACCCCGCTGGTGAGCCGGCTCTCCGGTGACAAGCAGCCGGGCGCGTTGACCGAGGCGATCGGGTCCAGGTTGACCGGGGTGCAGGCCGGGACGGTGCTGGCCTACCTCTCCGGCCGGGTGCTCGGCCAGTACGAGGTCTTCTCAGCCGACCCGGGCCAACTGCTGCTCGTCGCGCCGAACATCGTCGAGGTGGAGCGCAAGCTCGGCGCCGACCCACGGGACTTCCGCCTCTGGGTCTGTCTGCACGAGGTGACCCACCGGACCCAGTTCACGGCAGTCCCGTGGATGCGGGCCTACTTCCTGAGCGAGGTGCAGGCGTTCGTCGACGCCTCGTCCAGCGGGAGCGAGCACCTGGTCGAGCGCTTGCGGCGCGGGGTGGCCACCCTGTCCGAGGCGGTCCGCGACCAGGACAGCCGCACCAGCGTGCTGGACATCGTGCAGACCCCGGCGCAGCGGGCCGTGCTGGACCGGCTCACCGCGTTGATGACCCTGCTGGAGGGGCACGCCGAGTTCGTCATGGACGGCGTCGGGCCCCAGGTGATCCCGAGCGTGGAGCGGATCCGGGCGTCGTTCAACCGCCGCCGTGAGGCTGGCAACCCGCTGGAGAAGGCGATCCGTCGGCTGCTCGGGGTGGACGTCAAGATGCGCCAGTACGCCGAGGGGCGCAAGTTCGTGCACGGTGTGGTGGAGCGGGTCGGCATGGAGGGTTTCAACTCCATCTTCAACTCGCCGCTCACGCTGCCCCGGCTGTCGGAGCTCGGCGACCCGGACGCCTGGGTCGCCCGGGTGCACGGTCCGGCCGGCACCATCCCGGCCGCTGGCTGACCACCCGACGGTGGCCGTGCTCGCTCCGCCGGTGGCCGCGATCCGGGTGGCGGTCCGCCGTGCTCTGACCGGTCTGCCTTCGGAGGGGCCGGTGCTGGTCGCGTGCTCGGGCGGCGCCGACTCGCTTGCTCTCGCGGCGGCCACCGTGTTCGTGGCACCCCGTCTGGGTCGCGGCACGGTGCTCGTCAGCGTCGACCACGGCCTGCAGAGCGGCTCCGCGGAGCGCGCCGAGGCGGTGGCCGCGTGGGCCCGTGAAGCCGGTTTCACGGCCGCGTCGGTGGCCCGGGTGGAGGTGGCGGGGCGTCCGGGTGGGCCGGAGGCGGCTGCTCGGGACGCTCGGTACGAGGCACTGGCCGAGGCCGCCCGGCAGCACGACGCGGTAGCTGTGCTCACCGGGCACACACGTGACGACCAGGCGGAGACCGTGCTGCTCGCGCTCGCCAGGGGTGCCGGTCCACGCGGGCTCGCGGGGATGCCGGCCCGGCGTGAGCTGGACGGTGTGCCGCTGCTGCGTCCGCTGTTGGAGATCGGCCGGGACGAGACGCGCGCCGCGTGCGCCGTGCTCGGGTTGAACCCGTGGCAGGACCCGCACAACACCGACCCGTCGTACGCCCGGTCCCGGGTACGGGCCGACCTGCTCCCGGCGTTGGTGCGGGCGCTCGGGCCCGGGGTGGTGGACAACCTCGCGCGTACCGCCCGGTTGGTGGCGGCCGACAACGCCGCGCTCGACGAGTTGGCGGGGACGGCGCTGACGGCGGCTCGGCACCCCGACGGAGGGCTCTCCGCGCCGGCGTTGCTCGCCCTGACCCCTGCGGTACGCGGCCGGGTGCTGCACGCCTGGGCGCGGGAGCTGGGCGCCCAGCCGGGTGCGTTGTCGCACCGGCACGTCGGCGCGCTGGACGCTCTGGTCACCGCCTGGCACGGTCAGGGCCCGACGGACCTGCCCGGCGGCGTCCGGGTCCTCCGCCGCGCCGACCGGCTGGCCCCCGTAGCCGTCGGCTGAAACGCCGCCTGCCGGGCCGGGTCGCGGTCGGCGGAGCCGCTGTCAGCCGCTGTGTGCCCGGTCCCGGAAGGTGGTCCGGTAGCTGTGTGGGGTGGCGCCGACCCGGCGGCTGAAGTGGTGGCGCAGCGCCGCCGCGTCGCCGAAGCCGGCCTGGTCGGCGACTGCCTCCACGCTCAACGGGGTCTCCTCCAGCAGCCGGCGGGCCAGTAACACCCGCTGGTTGGTGAGCCAGTCGTGCGGGGTGGTGCCGGTCTCGGCGCGGAAGCGGCGGGCGAACGTCCTGGGTGCCATGCCAGCGCGCGCGGCCAACTCCTCCACGGTGATCGTCCGGTCCAGGTGGCCCATCAGCCACTCCAGCACCGGCTCCAGGGTGGGTGCCTCGGGTGCCTTCGGGATGGGCGCCTCGACGTACTGGGACTGGCCGCCGTCGCGGTGCGGCGGGACCACCATCCGCCGGGCCAGCCGGGTCGCCGTGGCCGAGCCGTGCTCCTGGCGGATCAGGTGCAGGCAGGCGTCGATGCCGGCCGCCGTGCCGGCGCTGGTGAGCAGCCGACCGTCCTGGACGTAGAGCGAGTTGCACCGCACGCGGGCGCGGGGGTGCCGGTGTTGCAGCTCGTCCACGTGCCGCCAGTGGGTCGTGCACTCCCGGTCGTCGAGCAGCCCGGCCGCGCCGAGCAGGAAGGCCCCGGAGCAGACGCTGAACAGGTACGCCCCGCGCGCGTCGGCACGGCGGAGCGCGTCGAGCACCGGGCCGGGGACGGTGGTGCCCTGGCTGTGCGCGGGTACGGCGACCAGGTCGGCCTCGTCGACCGGCCCGAGGTCGGCGTGTGGCGTGAGGTGGAAGCCGGACGACGTTCGCACCGGAGCGCCGTCGGGGCTGCACACCTGGAAGCGGTAGCCGGGGAATCCGTCGGCGGTGCGGTCGGTGCCGAACACCTCGGCGAGCACGCCGAGCTCGAACGGAGCGACCTGGTCGAGGGCGAGGACGGCAACGGATCGGAGCATGTGACGAGGGTAACCCGACAGGTGGCAGTAAATCGATGGTCACTGGCATTCCTGCCACTGTCCGGGCGGTTCGGGTGGGCGCAGACTGGTCTCAGTCCGGTGCGCACCGGCGGCGAAACCGACAGCAACCATGCGAAAGCGAGCGCCGCCATGGAGTTCCTGTTCCTTCTCCTGTTCCTCGTCCTGCTCGCCGCCGCCTCGGCGGCCGGGCTCACCGCGGACAGCCACGATTCGGCCGACTGGAAGCCGAGCGATGACGGTCGCCGATGGCGTTCCCGTACCAACTGATGTGATTAGCTCGATTTGCGTAGAAAATCCTTGGCGGGACCGCGCCAAAAGGTGCGGCCCCGCCGACGGAGGCCATCCGACGTACGGCAGGCTAGGAGTCATGGCTGACGGCTCCTGGTACGACGCCGACATCGACCACGTGATCATTTCTGAGGCGCAGATCCGCGAGAAGACGGCGGAGCTGGCCAAGCAGGTCTCCGCCGACTACGCCCACGTGGGCGACGGACTGCTGCTGGTGTGCGTACTCAAGGGTGCGGTGATGTTCATGGCGGACTTCGCCCGGGCGTTGGGCCGCAACGGCCCGCCGGCCGAGCTGGACTTCATGGCCATCTCCTCCTACGGCCAGGGCACCACCTCGTCCGGCGTGGTCCGCATCCTCAAGGATCTGGACCGGGACATCGCCGGTCGGCACGTGGTGGTCGTCGAGGACATCGTCGACTCCGGGCTCACCCTCTCCTGGCTGCTGCGCTACCTGGAGTCACGCTCGGCGGCGAGCGTCGAGGTGGTCGCGCTGTTCCGCAAGCCGGACGCGGTCAAGGTGCCGGTCCCGGTGAAGTACGTCGGCTTCGACATCCCCACCGAGTTCGTGGTCGGGTACGGCCTGGACTTCGGTGAGCGCTACCGAGAGCTGCCGTACGTCGGCGTGCTCAAGCCCGAGGTCTACGCCCGCTCCTGACGTCCCGGCTGCGAGCCGTAGCGGCGGCTCGACGGCGGTATGAGGCCCATTCGCATCGGCATCCATCAAGCCGACGTTCAGCGCGCTCTCAGGTGTTGCGGTTACCGTGGACCACGGTGGCCCGGAGGTTACTCCGCGCCCGACCCCCTCGACCGCGTGACCGGGCGTTCGGGTGGCCGGGCCGGACTCCCCGCCACGCCGGTTCCGACCCGGGGCGTTTGATGGTGCACGACTGCGGGGCTCGCAAGCTCACTCCTCGCGTACACGGTGTACCGTCGAATGACCGCGGCGCGGCAGTTTTCGCGCCTCGGGGTCGAGGCCGGCCCGCACGGCGGCTCCGGCCGCCGCACACGCGGCGACACCATCAGACGGTCAGGACGTCGATCAGGAGGATGCGGGCGCCCCGGCGCTCGACAACAGTATGGAACGTACGCGTTTCTTCCGCCGACCGGTGGTCTGGATCATCCTGGTCATCCTCGGCGCCGTTGTGCTCAGTCAACTGTTCACCGCTGGTCCCAGCTACCACCGCGTGGACACTTCCGTTGCGCTCGATCAGCTGCACACCGCCAAAATCAAAAAGGTCGTCTTCCAGGACAAGGAGCAGACGGTCCAACTGGACCTCGCTCAGAAGACGAAGTTCGGCAAGACCGAGACCGACAAGATCGAGGCTCAGTTCCCGTACCAGGCTGGCGACCAGATCTGGAACGAGGTGCTGGACGCCAAGGCGGCCAACCGGGTCACCGGCCCGGCCGACGTCAAGGTCTCCTCGGACAGCATCTGGGTGAGCCTGCTGGTCAACCTGCTGCCGATCGCGCTGCTCGTCCTTCTGCTGCTGTTCTTCATGTCGCAGATGCAGGGCGGCGGCTCCCGGGTGCTCAACTTCGGCAAGTCCAAGGCGAAGATGATCACCAAGGACACTCCGAAGACGACCTTCGCGGACGTCGCGGGTGCCGAGGAGGCCGTCGAGGAACTGCACGAGATCAAGGACTTCCTGCAGAACCCCGCGAAGTACCAGGCTCTGGGCGCCAAGATCCCGAAGGGCGTGCTGCTGTTCGGCCCGCCCGGCACCGGTAAGACCCTGCTGGCCCGCGCGGTCGCCGGGGAGGCCGGGGTGCCCTTCTACTCCATCTCCGGCTCCGACTTCGTGGAGATGTTCGTCGGTGTCGGCGCGAGCCGGGTCCGCGACCTCTTCGAGCAGGCCAAGGCGAACGCCCCGGCGATCGTCTTCGTCGACGAGATCGACGCCGTCGGCCGGCACCGTGGCGCCGGCATGGGCGGCGGTCACGACGAGCGGGAGCAGACGCTCAACCAGCTGCTCGTCGAGATGGACGGCTTCGACACCAAGGGCGGGGTCATCCTGATCGCCGCCACCAACCGGCCGGACATCCTCGACCCGGCGCTGCTGCGCCCAGGCCGGTTCGACCGGCAGATCCCGGTGGACGCCCCCGACATGGAGGGTCGCAAGGCCATCCTGCGGGTGCACGCCAAGGGCAAGCCGTTCACCCCCGACGTCGACCTCGACTCGGTGGCACGGCGTACCCCGGGCTTCAGCGGCGCCGACCTGGCCAACGTGATCAACGAGTCGGCCCTGCTCACCGCCCGCAAGGACCAGCGGGCGATCACCAACGACTCGCTGGAAGAGTCGATCGACCGGGTGATCGCGGGTCCGCAGCGACGGACCCGCGTGATGAGCGACCAGGAAAAGAAGATCACCGCGTACCACGAGGGTGGGCACGCGCTGGTCGCCTGGGCGCTGCCGCACGCCGCGCCGGTGCACAAGGTGACGATCCTGTCGCGTGGCCGCTCGCTGGGCCACACCCTGGTGCTCCCCACCGAGGACAAGTACACCCAGACGCGCGCCGAAATGATCGACACCCTGGCGTACGCGCTGGGCGGTCGGGCCGCCGAGGAGCTGGTCTTCCACGAGCCGACCACCGGTGCCGGCAACGACATCGAGAAGGCCACCCAACTGGCCCGCGCGATGATCACCCAGTACGGCATGAGCTCCAAGCTCGGCGCGATCAAGTACGGCACCAGCGGAGACGAGCCGTTCCTCGGCCGCAACATGGGCCACGAGCGGGACTACTCGGACTCGGTGGCCGCCGAGATCGACGGCGAGATGCGGGCACTGGTCGAGCTGGCGCACGACGAGGCCTGGGAGATCCTGGTGGAATACCGGGACGTCCTGGACAACATCGTGCTCGAGCTGATGGAGAAGGAGACTCTCTCCACCGCCGACATGGCGCGGATCTGCTCCCGGGTGGTCAAGCGCCCGCCGCTGGCACCGTACAACGGCTTCGGCAAGCGCCAGCCCTCCACCGAGCCGCCCGTGCTCACCCCTGCGGAGAAGGACAAGCTCAAGGCGCAGGCCCAGGCTGACGGCGCGCAGGCGTCGGTCGGCGGTGGGGCGCCGTCCAACAACTCGGACGGCACGCACTGAGCAACGACCCGACGGCCAGCTCCCCCCACCGGGAGCTGGCCGTCTCTGCGACCGAACCCGACGGCGACGACGAGCTGGACTACGTGGCCGCGCGGCTGATCAGCGGCAAGCTGACCGGCCGCCCGGTCGAGGACGCCGTCGACCTGGGCCGGATCGAGAAGGCCGTCCGCGAGATCCTGATCGCGGTCGGTGAGGACCCGGACCGCGACGGGCTCCAACAGACCCCGGCCCGGGTCGCCCGCGCGTACGCCGAGCTCTTCGCCGGGCTGCGGGTCGACCCGGCGCAGGTCCTCAGCACCACCTTCGAGGCCAACCACGAAGAACTGGTGATCGTCCGGGACATCGACGTGATGAGCCTCTGCGAGCATCACCTGCTGCCGTTCCGGGGCAGCGCGCACATCGGCTACATCCCCGGCCCGGACGGGCGGATCACCGGCCTGTCCAAGCTGGCCCGGCTGGTCGAGGTCTTCGCCCGTCGACCCCAGGTGCAGGAGCGGCTCACCTCCCAGGTCGCCGACCTGCTGATGAGCAAACTCGAACCACGCGGGGTCGTCGTCGTGCTCGAGTGCGAGCACATGTGCATGGCGATGCGCGGCATCCAGAAGTCCGGTGCCAAGACCATCACGTCAGCGGTGCGCGGCATCCTGCAGACGGACTCGAAGTCGCGGGCCGAGGCGATGGCGCTGATCATCCCCCGCTGACCCACCGACACACCACGGCCGGCCGACCCCTCCCGGGACGGCCGGCCGGTTCCGTTCCTGCCCCAACCGCGCCCCGCGAGCCCTCGCTGGTCAGCCGGGGAGCAGGGCCAGCAGCAGACCGGCCGTGACCAGCACCGCCGGCACCAGACACACCAGCGCGCCGAAGCGCACCGTGCGGTCCAGCCGCTCAGCCGGGCCGACGCGGAACAACCGCCCGATGCCCACCCAGCCGGCGACGAACGCGACCGCCGGCATCGGCAGCCCACAGATCAGCGCCGCCACGGTGGCCGGCCCGATGCCCGTGGCCGCGTACACCGCGACCTGGATCAACGGCACCACCAGCGCCAACGGCCCGTACACCAGGAGGTTGCGCGCCCAGACCGACCACGACCCCGGCCGGAACCGGCGGCGCGTGCCCAACGCCGCGTCCGCCGCCTCGGCCCGACCCCGCGCGGCCCGCAGCGCCGCCAGCACCGCCGCCGGGCCGCCCGCCATCGACCGGGCCGCCTCGGTCAGCTCCGGCGGCGACGGCACCAGGGAGATCGCCGGTACGCCCAGCTCCCGCAGCCTCTCCTGCTGACTCGCCAGCCCGGTTCGGACAGCCGTCAGCTCCTCCCGGGCGGCCTCCGCCGACCGGGCCTGCTCACCGGCTGCGGCAGCCGCGCTGCGGCGTACCCCATCCAGCTGACGCGCCGCGGCCAGGTACTCCGCCCAGACCGCGCTGGGCTCGACCGCCGTCGGCGTGACCTCGCCGTTCGCCGAAGCAGACCGCTGCCGTCCCGGCCCGGTCACCGTCGCGTTCGGACCCACCTCGACACCTCCCGCTCGCGCCACCGGATCAGCCGGTCTCGTCAGCGAACGGCACCAGGACCCGGCCCCGCTCGTCGGGACCGTCCCACAGCACCGCCCGGTCGGGGCGAACCTGCCACTCCACCGGTCGCCCGAAGACGGCGGTGAGCTGCGGGACCGGCACGTCCAGCACGACCACGGCGGCCAGCTTGTCGACCTCGCCCGCCGGCTCGAACAACGCCGCGAACGGCGGCACCGCACGCCACCAGCCCAGCAGGTGCCTCCCGGTCGGAGGCCCGTCCCGCAGCAACGCCCGCAGCCGGTCCACCGGCAACTCCCGGGGGCCCGGCCGGTCCAGACCGAAGACCACCAGGTACGTCGGCAGGTCATCGGCCGAATCCGCCAGCAGCGTCGGCAGGTCCACCACCTCGGCCGAATGCCGGGTGGCCAGCTCGGCGGTCAACGCCTCCGCCAGCGCCCGCGAGCTCGGATCCGGTGCCGCCACCAGAAAACGAGCGGTGCCCGGCGGATGATGGTCGGCGGTGCTCCGGGCGGCCGTCGCCAACAGCCCGCCCGCCGCGGCACCCGAACCCAGCACCGCGAGGTTACGCCCGGCCGCCGGCCCCAACGGCACGGCGACCGTCGAGCGGGCCAGGTCCACCGCACGGCCCAGCAGCGCGGCCGGCCCGTGCGCCTGCCCGGCCAACGCCGCCCGGTGCCGCGGATCGTTGCTCAGCAGAGGTCGGGCGTAACCGGCGAAAACCACCGGCGGCACCGACCCGGCAGGGCGGGCCGCCCACAACTCGTGCCGAAGCTCCTCCACCACCTCCGGGTGGTCCTGCGGGTCCGGATAGCGGATCAGGCGTTCGTGACCCCGGATCGCACCCCGAGGACCGCCGAGCCCTCCGGCGGTGTTGACCACCGCGCTGCCCACCGGCAGGCCGGCCGCCGAGTCGTTCGTCGGCTCCAGCACCGGGCTGCCGCCCGGCAACGCCACCCGCACCGGAAACTGCCCGAGCACCGAATCCCGGTGACCGGCGTCCGCGCGGACACTCAACCCCAGCTCACCCGCGCCGGCCAACACCAGGTGTACGCCGAACGCCCGACCGGACCGGGCCAGCCCGTCCACCTGGGCCGCCACCTCGGCGGCCAGCCGGTCCCGCTCGGCGAAGAGCAACGGCACGTTCTCCACCACACAGACGATTCGGGGCAGCGACTGATGCTGACGCAGCTCCGCGAACCGTTGCCCGCCGGCCCGCGCCGCCGCCTCCGCCCGCCTCCGCACCTCGGCCGTCAGCTCGTCGAGCAGGTCCCGCACGTACTCCCGGTCCGCGGCCATCGCGGCAGCCCGCACCTGCGGAATCCACGACCGGTCCCGCTCAGTCTGCAGGAACTCCACGAAGGACTCACCCTCGCCGAGATCCGCCAGGTAGAGCGACAGCTCGTCCGGGCCGTACCGGGCGGCCAGGCCCAGCAACGCCGTGGTCAGGAACGCCGCACGGCCCCCTGCGGAACGGCCACTCACCAGCCAGTGCGGCGTCAACTCGGTGAAGCCCAGCGGCACCGACCGGCCTCCGGCATCGCCGACAGTTGTCGTCATTCCGTCCACGGAGTCCGACTCCCACAGACGCTCACCCGTCGGCGGCAGCAGAGCCGCCAACGCCAACCGTGAACCCGCCTCCACCTGCTCGGCCAGCCGTCGACAAACCGCGTCCACCAACTCGGCCGGCGGATCCGACTCCACGAACACCGGCGAGTTCAACCCACCCGGGGGATCCGCGCCCGGCCCGGCGAAGGACGCCCCCGGCGGATCGCCGACCAACGCGTACGCGTTGCGCAAGGCCACAGCGGTGGTACGCGGGAGCGGCGCCCGGACCGCGTACGGGCCGGCCGGGGGCCAACCGGCCACCACCAGATGCAACCCCGCCACCGGGCCCTGCTCGGCCAGCGCCTCAAGCCGTGCCAGGTCGCTCGGGCCAGTCGACTCCGGCAACGCCGCGACCACCAACAACAACGTGCGGTCGTGGCGACGCCGCCCACTCGCACCCGGCGTGACCCATTGCTCCGCCTCGGTCAGCACCGCACGCAGACCCGTCACGTCCACCGCAGGCGGCGGCAACAGGCCAGCATCGGCGAGCGGACCGAACGACGTCAGCACCGAACCAGTGGCATCCACCGCACGAACCAACAGGGCACCCGCCGGTGTCGCACCCAACAACCGCAGGAGTACGGCCCGGAGCAGACCCGCCACCCGCGGCTCCCGGGCGTCCGCGTCCACGCTCAGATGACCGGTGCCCACCAACGGCACCAACGCGGGAAATCGGGCGTCATCCAACGGCGCCGCCGTGCCGACCCGCACGAACAGCGGCGGACCATCACCCGCCGAAGTGTCCACGGTCAGTGAGTCCAGTGCCGCACCCGACCAACCCGGAGCCAGTCGTGCCGCAACCTCGCGCAGACGGTCGGCCACCTCGTACTGGCGGCGTTGATCGGCCGGGGCCGGTCGCGTCTCGTCCAGGATCCCGGCAGCGGCGGTCGCGACTGCCGCCGCCCGACGGTGCAGAGCTGCGGCGCGGTTCGTACGTGCCTTCGGACCGGCCACCGCGTCCACCCCCTCTGCCCGAGGTTGGCAACCCCTCCCCAGCAGAGACGGTATCCCAGCCGGGTCCGCTCCTCCGGGAGGTGCCTCGGCGGTGCGCCGGGGATGTCGTGGATCTCACCGGTGGGGAGGGGTCCGTCACGATCCGCTGGATCTGAGGCATTGGCTCCGAGGCGTCCAGCCGATAACTTCAGGAGGTGGAATCAGTGCAGCCCCCCGCCGGTTCCCAGGTCTCCCGCGTACCGGCCCAACGGGCACCGTCCGAGCAGCTGCCGCCGGCTGCGGCACCACCGGCGCCTCAGCCGCCGCGCCGTCGAATGCGGACCGTGTTCACGGTCGTCGCCGGGGTCCTCGCTGTGCTCTGCATGGCCGGAGCCGTCACGGGCTACGTGCTGTACAACCGGGCGGCAGCCCCCGATCGCAGCGCACCCGACGTGGCCGTGGACAACTACCTACGCGCATTCCTCGTGGACCGCAACGACGCGAGAGCAGACCTTTACACCTGCGAGGGTGGGGCGCAGTTGGAGGCTATCCGGACCCTGCGGAGCGACCTCCTTGAGCGTGAGAAGCGTTTCAATGTAGCGATATCCCTCAGTTGGGGGAGCCTCAGCGTTAAGAAGCAGGGGCGGTCCGCCGCTGTCGAGGTCACGTTGATCATCTCGGCTCGTGTGGACGGGATTAATCAGAGCGACCGCCAACCCTGGCAGTTTGGAACGCGGGATGACGACGGTTGGCGAGTTTGCAGCGGAACAAAGGTCAGCTGACGTCATTCGACCCACAACAGATGGACCGGCACCTCCAAGGTGGTGGGTGACTGGCCGCGCCAGGCCCAGCGGTACCACTCCACCTCCGGCGTGATCCGGACGCAGATGTCTCCCTCCGCACCCGAGTAGGTCTCGGTGACTGCCCGCAGGTCGCGATGTTCAAGGCCGCCCTCGACGTGCACCACCCGCCGACCGGTCACCGCGTCGGCCTCGAAGACGGGTGTGGGTGGCCGGTGTGCTGGTCCGTCCAGCGAGACCAACCGGATGCCGGTCTCCCGCTCACCCTCCGCCACTGGGCGGCTGCCAACCGTCTCCACCCAGACCCGCTCGACCGGCACCAGCGGAGCGAACACCTCCACCTGATCGGCTTCGGCCCGGTACCACTCGTGCTCGGGGATCACCGGCACGTAGGTCCGGGCGTTCTGCACCACCCGGTCGTCCGCGCGCAGGTCTCCTCGCCAACCCAACCCCGGCAGCCCTACCAGCACCCGTCGCCCACGTAGCTCCACCCGCTCGGTGGCGGGCACGACGGTCAGCGGCCGGGGCGGCCGGGGCGCCCAGTCTGGCTGATCGGCGAACGGGTCCGGCAACGGTCCGGTCATGCTTGCGGTGGCCTCACTCGGCGGCACGCAGCGGGGCGCCCCGCTCGCGCATGAACGGAACCGGATCGACGGCGCCGGAGCTCTTCCGGTTGTTGCGCTCGTGCACCTCGAAGTGCAGATGCGGGCCGGAGGAGTTGCCGCTGCTGCCCACCTGCCCGATCACGTCGCCTGCCGCAACGATCTGATGCACCGTGACGCGCGGCTGGACCACCATGTGGCAGTAGCGGGTGATGTAGCCACCGGCGTGCAGCAGGTCGACGTACCAGCCGCAGCCGCCCTTGTCCGGGTACCCGTCGACGTTGCAGTCCCGGCGATTCCTGTTGTCGGGGTCGCAATCAGCGACCAGTACTCGACCGGCCGCCGCAGCGCGTATCTCGGTGCCCTTCGCCGCGCCGATGTCCACCCCGTGGTGACTGGGTCGGCTGGCGGTGCGGAAGCCGGATCCGACGTCGCCGGGCATCGGTGCGGTCCAACCGGAGGCAGCAATCTCGCCGCGCTCGGCCGCGTCGCACACCGCCTTGCCGTTGATCTCGACGGTGCGGGCCGCGCCGCCGGCCAGCGCGTTCACGAGCTTGCTGGCCAACTCCTCGTGCTTGGCGTACGCGTCCGGATAGGCGCTGACCTGGACCTGCTGCGCCACCACCGTCAGCGGTCGGCGCTGCCAACTGCGGACCTTGACCAACTTCTCGTAGAACTTTCGAGCTGCATACGAGGGAGTCAGCCGCTCGGCGACCGACCCCCAACCGGGCCGTTGCTGGAACAGCCCCAGCGAGTCGTGGTCGGCCCCGACGCCCTCGTTCGGCAGGCTGAGGGACTCGGGCTCGGCTCTGTTCGCCAGGTTGCGCAGGGCTGACTCCTGCATCGCGGTTGCCAGGGCGATCACCCAACCCCGCGAGGGGACGCCCATGTCCTGACCGACCTTGATGATGATCGCGGCGTTGCGAACCTGCGCGTCGCCGTACTCGGCGAACCGCGGCAACTCGCCCACGATGTCCACCGGACGGACCGGTCCGCAACCCCAGCCAGCCAGGTTGTCCCCGTCCTCCGCGTCGCCGCCGAGCCCACTCAGGAAGAACGCCGCGGTCCCGCCGGTGCAGCAGAGCAGAAGCAACACACCGGTGAGCATCGTGGCGATCACGCCGACCCGCACCGGCCTGCGGAGGGCGGGACCCCTGCTGGCAGTCATGGCCGCTCCCAATCCACCACGTCGACCATCCACCCCTTGTCGGAGGTGACGAGTTCCAGCCGCAGCCGACCGTTGTCCAGCGGAAGTAGCAATTCGACGAAGGTCTCGGTGCGCTCCCGCATGGTCGGCGGGCCGGCGACCTGCTCGGCGGGCACAGTCTCGGGTTCGGCGCCGGCCAACTTCTCGCTCAAGGCCGGCGTGGAGAGCGGCCGGAGTCCGGCCTGCCACTCCTCCGTGGTCATCCCGGGGCGGCCCAGCCATGCCTTGGCGAAACGGTCTGCGGTCTGTTCGGGCGTCCGGGCACCGGGCGACGTCACCGGTGACGGCGGAGCCTCGCTGGAGAGCACCCCGTCGTCACCGGTCGTCGGGTCCACTGTGGTGATCGGCTTGTTCGGGCGGCTGCTCAAGCCGTCCGTCGGATCGAGGGGCCCGGAGACCAACCGGGCTGCGCCGAGCACACCGAAGACGAGTACCGCGATGACCAGCGCCACGCCCAGCCGGGACCGCAACGCCCGGGTGAAGAGAAACTCCAGCGCCCGTCGCATCACCGTCACCGCGCCTCTGAGCGCACCCGCGGTCCGGAACGGTCCGGCGTGCGCTCCGTCGACCCCGGCCGGTAGACGACGAACGACGGGTTCTCGGCCGGCACGTCCGGCTCGGTCCACGTTGCCGGCTGCCGGCGACGTGGCTGAGGTGCGACAGGACGGCCCCGGCCTCCGGTCTCGGCCGCCGGTGCCTCGTCGGGGCGTTCCCGGCCGTCGGGGCGTCCCCTCTCACGCTGACCGTCGCCGGCGGCCGACGGCGTCGAAACCGGATCCTCCCGGCGGGCCTCCGGGCGCAGTCGGGTCTGCTCCGCGTCGGGTGATCGTCGACGTCCGCCCACCGGCTCGGCCGTGCCTCCCGGCTCTGCCACGTCCAGTCGGGCGGCCGTCCGCATGTCGCGGAAGAACCGGCGGTGCCAGGAGCCGGCCGAACTGACCGCCTCGCTGCTGTCCTTGCCGCCGAGTTGGGTGATCCGTCGGTACGGCCGCAGCAACAGCCAGCCGACCACCCCGCAGAGCCAGACGAGCACTACCTGAAGCCAACCTGCCAGGGTTGGTGTGCTCATGATCAGATCCACCGCGAAAAGGTAGATCGCGGCCCCGGTGCCGAAGATGGCGATGTTGAACACCGCGGCGACCACGGCGTTCGCCAACCGTCGTAGGCCGGCGCTGGCGGGCCGGAGCAGACCCACGGTACCCAGGATCGGTGCCGCGATCACCGCCCATCGGAAGATGAGGAAACCCAGCAGGACCAGCAACGACGCCGTCAGGTCGAACATCGCGAAGAGCAACGCGGCCAGCACCGCGATGAACCCCGCGCCGACCCGGTCCATGTCTCGCACGCCCTGGAGGTACTCGTACGCCTCCGGGTCCTCGGTCTGGATCTGCTGGGCAACCCGTGCCCACTGCTGCTGCTTGGCCTTGATCGTCGCCTCCCGAGTTGCCGGGTTGGCGCGCAGCTTCTCGGCCTCGTCCCAGGAGAGCGCCTTGGCGTCGTACAAGGCGGGGCCATACTTCCGAGCGGTCTCGCTGTCCGCCGAACCCAGCACACCTCGTAGCCAGTTCCGGTAGAGCATCGCCTCGGTCGCGGTGTCACTGGCGCGTACAGCGGGCAGTCGTTTGTCTACACAAGCGTCCGGGTTAGGGACGGCGCAACGATCCGGTGGTGTGTCCCGGGCTGCGGGGCCCACGGCGTCGTGTACGACACCCAATGTGGTGACCAGGGTGCCGTCCGCGATGTTCGCCGACTTGACCGGCCAGGCGGCGAGTGCCGTGACCGCGACCATCACCAGCAGTGCCCAGCCCGCGGTAGTCATCGCGTTGCTCATGTCTGACTGACGGGACCGCCAGAGCAGATAGAGCCCCACCACGCACAGGGTGATGATGCCGAAGACGCTGAACACTTTCTCGTACACGGCCTTGGTGGCCTGCTCGACCAGCGGGTCCGCCCAGCCCCACATTGAGCGCGGGTCCCAGGCCCGCTCCCGCAGTGCGTTTGAGGCTCCCACGATCGCCGTGGCGATCATGAACTCCCCGTTCGCGACGGTGGTGGTGAACTTGTAGTCCGGGTGCAGGACAGACGATGCGCAGCCGCCCGGGATGTCGTAGGTCGGGTAGCTGTAGCCGGCGTAGCCGTAGTCGCTGTAGAGCCCCTTCGGCCCGAGTTCCTTGGCGGAGTCTGGCCGGCCGGCGAACCAGCCGGCGAGGCCCGAGTCCGGCGTGCCCGGGGTCGGCGCGTTACGGCACTTGACCTCGTCTTCGCTTACTGTCTGAAGCTTCTGTACGCAGGCGCGGAAGTCGGCCTGCCATTCGGCTGTCGTGCAGAGGTCGGCGCGGGCTTGGGCGACGGGCGGTGCGGCGGCTGCGGCCTCCGCACCGATCAGCGGCCAGGTGAGGGTGGCCCCGGCCAGGACGCCGAGGGCGAGCAGAAACGACGCGATCCTTGCCCGGGCCCCAGGGCCAGCGGCCCGGCCCTCCGCCTCGGCTCGACCGAGGACCTTGACCCAGGCCCTAGCCATGTCACGCCTCCAGATCCGGCAGGGGGATGCTCGGTAGGACTCCGGCCGCCGCGGCGATCGCGGCCGGCGTCGTGTCGAGGTGGTCCAGCAGCCCTTCGACGTACGAGACGTCGACGCGGACCTTCTGCACCCGGCCGTCGACGTCGCGCATCACGAACTCGCGGAAGCCGAGGCGGGAGGCCGAGTTGGTGTCGGCGGCGGAGAGCGAAGCGAGAGTGGCCTCGTAGCCGTCGTTCACCGGCACTCGCAGCAGTCGCAGCGCTTCGGAGGCGATCTCGGCGTCCTCGGCGATGCGGCCGACGAAGACGGTGGAGACGAGGTTCTGCACGTCGAGGCCGAGGATGTCGCGGGGGTTCTGCGAGGCGACCAGCGCGGCGAGGTTCCACTTACGGGAGTCGCGGGCGAGTCGGACCAGGAACGAGCGCCCGGACCGCCAACCCTCCATGAAGTGCGCCTCGTCCAGGCCGACCAGCTTGCGGGACGACATCGAGCCGCCGTAGCAGCGCCGGACGGCGAGCCGGTGCGCGGTGTGCAGCATCGGCAGGGCCAGCGCCTCCTCGGCTGACCAGTACTCACGTTCGATCTTGAGGTCGGGCAACCGTAGCCCGGCCATGGTGATCACGGTGAGTGCGGCGTCGGCGCCGAGTAGCCCTTCCGGGGGACGGCCGAAGAAGAGCATGGCCAGGGGCATCTCGGCCGTGTCCAGCAGGAGGTTGGCCAGTTCCTTGCCGGCGTCGTCGTCGAGGCGCCCGAGGCAGCTCACGACGTCGTCGAGGGTGGACGTCTCCTCGGCGGGAACCTGGCGGACGGCGTGCCGGAACAGGGTGGCGGTGGACGCCTCCCTGGCCACCTGCGGCGGAACGAGCATCATGCAGATGTCCTGGACCAGCATCCGCCGCTCGGCCCGCGCGTTGGAGACCGCGATCTCGAACTCGCGGTCACCGGCGGCCCCGGTGCCGAACTCGGTGCGCAGCGGCGTCGGGATGAGCGAGTAGGGCGCCAGGGTGCCGTGCTCCGAGCCGGTCAGGTTCAACACCCGGGAGTACGGCCGCAGCTCGGGCATCGAGCAGAGGCGGGCCAGCGGCCCGGACGGGTCGAGCAGGGTCACCTGGACGCCCCTGCGGGCGGCCAGATAGCCCAGTGCGCCGAGCAGTGTCGACTTGCCACCACCCGGTTCGGCGACGAAGACCGCGAGGCCGGAGCGTTCCCGGACCTCCATGGGGAAGTGCAGGTCGAGGAAGACCGGGCGGCGGCAGGTGCCGGCGGTCCGACCGATCAGGTCGCCGCGCCGGTCGCCCACGTTCGATGCAGCCTGGGGGAGCGCGGCTGCGAGCAACGGCACCGGCATACGCCGGACGTACCCGGTGTTGGCGATCGGCTCGCCGGGGATGAACTCGCGGGCCAGCCAGTCCTGGTTCTTCGGGTGTTGCAGCGAGATGCGCAGTTCCCGGGAGTAGAGCTGGATGAGCCGGCGGGCCCGCTCCAGGCATTCCTCCCTGGTCCGGCCGCCGACAGCGATCCGGTGCCAGCCGTGTGCACGGGCCGAGTCGACCGGCAGGCCGGTGGTCATCTCGTCGCCGATGACCAGCGCGCGCTTGGCGAGCCGCTCCAGCTCCGGGGGTGCGTCGATGCCGTGCTCGGCGTAGTCGAGCTGTTGCGAGCGGATCATCCGCAGCCGGTGTTCGAGGTTACGGAAGGAGTCGCCGGAGCCGAGGATGTCGACGCGGGTGGAGATCTCCATCGGCCAGGGCAGCCGCTCGTGGAAGTGCAGCCAGGGCTCGTGCCGTTCCGGGATCTCCAGCGGCTCCATCCGGCCGACCGCGAGCACGGCCACGTGCCGTTCCTCGCCGGTCATCCGGTTGACCAGCTTGACGGTCGAGCCGTACGGGGTGCGGTAGCGCTCCACCTGCTCGGTCAGGGCGAGCAGGTCACCGCGTTCCCAGCGCCCGTCGGTGACCGGCGAGAGGGTGCCGGGGGGTGCCATGCACAGTGCCACCGAGCGGTAGAGCAACCATTCCAACTCCTGTGCGGTGACCCGTCGGCCCCGCATGCCGAAGGCACCGAGCACCTCGTCGAACTGTTCGACGGTGCGGCCTAGCTTGCGGCGTTCGCCCTCGGCGGTGCCGCGACCGAAGGTGCGCAGCATCCGTTCGGTGAGGGAGTCGCCGAGGGACCGGCGGGCGAAGGTGACGCCCAGGTAGGTCTGGCCCTCGGCGTGGTTGACCGCCATCAGGTGCCGTTGGGCGGCGACCAGGTGATCGGCCCAGCCGGTGGTGCCGGGAACGTCGGCGAGCGGTGCGGCGGTATGGGCGTCGATGGTGCGTGCCCACTCGTCGGCGGGGAACGGCCGGGTGGTGCGGCGGAGGTGCAGCCGGAAGCCGGCGAGGCCGGCGTACTGCTCGGAGATCGCCGACAGGAGCGCCTCGCGTTCGGCGTCCGGCCGGAATGCCCAGCGGACCTCGGGCAGCCAGTACCAGGCGGTGACCGTGTTGGGGGTGAAGGTGAGGTGACCGGCGATCTCGGTGATGGCCAGTTCGACCGAGGGGTCCCGATCGCCGAACTTGATCTTCGGCGCGCGGATCCGGGTCGGCTTCGTCGGACGGTCCTGGCGGCTGGCGGCGCGTCCCCGGGGCGTGGCGACCTCCTTGCCGACTCCCTTGGGCCGATCCGCGCCATTGGTGCGGCGTTGGGGCCGCTCCAGAGCTGGCCGGTCCATCGGAGTGGCGCTGGCCGGATGCTCGACGGGGGCGGTTGGCCGATCTGCCGGTGGGGTGGGGGCCGGAGGTCGTTCCACAGGTGCCGTCGGTCGACCCGACGTCGCCGTCGGCCGGGCGGGTGGCGTGCTCTCGGGTGGGCGGGTCGCCGGACCGAGGGGCCTCGACACCGGTGCGCCCTCGGCGACCGGGTGGGGCTCGTCGGTCGGCCGGAGCATCGGCAGTCGATCGCCGGCCTGGTGCGGCACCCGCGACTCGTTGCCCGGGTAGCCGCCGTGCCGAGGCTCGACGCGCCGGCCGCCGTTGCCGGGCTGGTCGTCGGGGGTCCACGGTGGTTCCAGTTCGGGAACCGGTCGAGCTGGTGTCGGACCGGCCGCAGGCGGTTGCTGCTGCGGGATCGCCACCTGCTCCCGTGTGCTCGGGCCGGCCGAGACGGCTCGTTGGCCGGGCCGGGAGCCACCGAACAGGTCCAGGAAGGGCGAGTCGATGTCGGCGTTCTCGCCGGCGGAGACCGCGCTCGGCTCGGCGGGGGGCGTCCGACGAGGGACCGGGCGGGGCGCCTGGAACACACCGACCGCGCCGTGGCCGGGCGACGTCACCAACGCGGGATCGAGCGCGACCTCGTCCTCGTCGTCGGTGTAGTCGAATGACTGCGCACGGTGACCTGCCGGCACGGCCGGGCGGCCGGCCGGGGGACCCGGCGTGGACGAGCGACTCATGCGACCGCCCTACCGACTGTCGACACCCTGCTGCCCGCCTGCTGCGGTGGACCAATCGGCGTACGCCCGGTCATGCCAGCTCCTCCCGGATCCTGATCCGGCTGCCGACCAGACGCGGATCGCGCTGCTCGACCGCCGGCTCCCGGGTGCGTCGCCAGTCGGTCAGCGCGGTGCGGATGACCACCCGCGCCGGCCGATCGGGGTCGACGTGCCGGAAGATGAACGACGTGGTCACGATGGCGAGCGCGATCTCCCAGGCTGGGAAGAGCTCGACCGTCAACGTGAACAGCCAGTGGATGAACATGTAGAGGGGGACCAGCAGCATGAAGAGCCCGTACTGGGCGTAGGGCAGGTGGACCGGAAGGGTGTAACCGGGCGGCCCGAGGTAGACCAGGCGGGCCCGGTAGATGTCGTCGTCGGTGCGCAGCCGCATCTGGTGAACGCGCCTATTCGAAGATCAGGTCGATCAGGTAATCGCCGACGAAGAAGAGCGTTGCCGCGCCAGCGATGAAGGCGAGGCCGACGATGGCGATCGCGGAGCTGGTCAGCACCTTGGAGATCTCGCCCCGGCTGGCACGACCGATGAAGATGACGCCGAGGACGGCGAGCAGGATCGGCGCGATCTTGCTGGCGAAGAAGGTGACGACACTGTTGGTGTCGATCCCCTTCGGTGCCGGCTCGGCGAGCGGAGCCGACGCCAGGGTGGAGAGCGCGTGGGCGACGCCGGACGACGCCGTCTCCATGAGCTCGAAGGCGATCACTGGAACCTCCCCATAGCGCGGCCGGCGGTGCCGCTGCGGTGCAATAGGCGAACCTGGCGGGAAAAGTGCTCCACAGGGCGCAGCGTTCTTGACCCTGTGTTCGTTACTCACCACAGAGCGTGGCGAGGTTTGGGCGGTTTTCCCCCGCTTCGGCCCTCCCTCCAAGCTTCGCCATCTCGATGCTGGCCAATTCCAAAGCGTACGGGCCGCCCCGGATTGCGACAAGCCGCGAAGGGCCTGCCCGATGCTGCCCGAATGACCGATCGTACACCTGTTCTAACGAGCACGTCAGGGGTGGTGGTGCGAGGCCGACCCGGGTCGGCGGGCACCGCTGCCGCGACCGGTACCGTCTAGTCGTGACCGATCTGGTGCGGGCTCCGGGCCCGGTGGTGATGGGCGTCCTCAACGTCACACCGGACTCCTTCTCCGACGGCGGACGGTACGCCGACCTCGACGCCGCCGTCGGACACGGCGTCCGTCTGCGCGACGCTGGCGCGCACCTGGTGGACATCGGCGGCGAGTCGACCCGCCCGGGTGCCGAGCGGATCGACGCCGCCACCGAGGTCGATCGGGTGTTGCCGGTCATCCGGGAGCTGACTGCCGCCGGCGTCATGGTCAGCATCGACACCAGCCGAGCGCGGGTGGCGGAGGCCGCCCTGGCCGCCGGCGCGGCGGTGGTCAACGACGTCTCCGGCGGGCTCGCCGACCCCGACATGGCCCGCGTGGTCCGTGACGCGGACTGTCCCTGGGTGTTGATGCACTGGCGGGGCCACTCCCGTCAGATGCGTGAGCTGGCCACCTACACCGACGTGGTGGCCGATGTGCGGGCCGAGCTGACCCAACGCGTCGACGCGGCGCTGGCCGCCGGGGTGGCCGCCGAGCGTCTCGTCGTCGACCCCGGCCTCGGCTTCGCCAAGACGGCCGCGCACAACTGGGAGCTCAGCGCCCGACTGCCGGAGCTGCTGGACCTCGGCTACCCGCTGCTCTTCGGCGCCAGCCGCAAGTCGTACCTCGGCGGACTGCTCGCCGCCCCGGACGGCACGCCACGGCCGACCGCCCAGCGGGAGGCGGCGACAGTGGCCACCAGTGTGCTGGCGGTCGCCGCCGGCGCCTGGGGCGTACGCGTGCACGACGTGCAGGCCACCACCGACGCGCTCGCCGTCTGGGTCGCGACCGGCAGCCCGCGCCTGACCGCCACGCCCGGCCAGGAACAGGTGGTCCAGGCCCGAGAGACCCAGCAGCAGGAGGCACGGCGATGAGCACGGACCGGATCCAGCTGACCGGCCTGCGGGCTCGTGGCCGGCACGGGGTGTACGACTTCGAGCGGGCACAGGGGCAGGACTTCGTCGTCGACGCCGTCCTGGAGATGGACCTCGCACCGGCCGCCGCCAGCGACGACGTCACCGACACCGTCCATTACGGGGAGTTGGCCGAACGCCTGGTCGCCGTGGTGACCGGTGAGCCGGTCAACCTGATCGAGACTCTCGCGGACCGGCTCCTCGCCGTCTGCCTGGCCGACGAGCGGGTCGCCACCGCCACGATCACCGTCCACAAACCGGAGGCGCCGGTGCCGCACACCTTCACCGACGTGGCCGTATCCATGACCCGGACGCGGGCCCGATGACCAGGGCCGTCTTGTCGCTGGGCAGCAACCTGGGCGACCGTCTGGAGCACCTGCGCACGGCCGTCGCCACGCTCGGCGACGCCGTACTCGTGCTCTCCGGGGTGTACGAGACTCCACCGTGGGGCGACGCCGACCAGCCCGCGTACCTCAACGCGGTGGTGCTGGTCCAGGACGGGAGCGCGACCCCGCGCGACTGGCTGGAGCGGGCCCGGGACGCGGAGCGCGCGGCCGGGCGCGTGCGTGACCCGCAGCGGCGGTTCGGCCCGCGCACCCTCGACGTGGACGTGATCGCCGTCTGGGGTGACGACGACGAGCCGGTGCTCAGCGACGACCCGGAGCTGACCCTGCCGCATCCGCGAGCGCACCTGCGCGCGTTCGTGTTGCGACCGTGGATCGATATCCAGCCGTACGGTCGGCTGCCCGGTCACGGCTGGCTGACCGACCTGCTGACCACCGGTCCCGCGGCGGACGAGGCGCTGGAACTGCGTCCCCGACCGGAGTTGGCGTTAGAGTCGACGGCATGACCGAGCGGAGCCGGCCGGCATGACGCAGGCGAAGTCCCCACCACCGGGCGGGTCGGGCCCGGATCGGTCCCGGATGGGCCCCACCCGGATCTCGACTCTCGTCGTGGCCGCCCTGGCCGCGGCGGCGGTTGCCTGGCTGCTGATCAGCACCCTCTACTACAGCGGCATTCCCCGGCTGCCCTGGCTGCCGGTGGTGACGTTGGCCGGGCTGGCGGTGCTCGAGGCGTACGCCGCGATCAACACCCGGGGCCGGATCGAGCGCAAGCCCGGCCGGGAGCCGGTCAACCCGCTGCTGGTCGCCCGTTTCGTGGTGCTGGCCAAGGCGTCGGCACTGGCGGCGGCCATCTTCGCCGGTTTCTACGCGGGCCTCACCGGGTGGCTCTTCGTGGAGACCACCCGTGCCGCCATGGACGATCGTCCGGCGGCGGGCGGAGGACTGCTCGCTTCGCTGGCTCTGGTCGGTGCCGCGCTGTGGCTGGAGCGCTCCTGCCGGGTGCCGGAGCGTCCGGACGACGACCGCGAGCAGGACCCACGGGACAGCCGCCCCGGCCAGCGCTGAGCAGGGGGTTACGCCCGGCTGCGGGCGCGGGTACGGTGCCTGCGATCGGGGAGCAAGGGCCACCCACGGTTCGTCCACGCGCCGGACCGGGGACGGCCGGCCACTGGGAGGCGGCGTCATGGGGTACGAAGAAGTGGGCCGGGAACGGTCGGCGGAACCCTCGTCCGGGGTGCCCGCCGCCGTTTTGGAGAACGTCTTCGACGACCCCACCCATGGTGAACCCGGCCGGGACCGGATCGGCGTACATCTGGGGTGGGAGCTCCTGCTGTTGGCCGGGCTGGCTGCCCTGGGCTGGCTGCTCTGGCAGGACGATCCGGCCGCTCTGCGCGGCGGCAACCTGCGGACGTTGCTGGTGGCCGCGGTCGGATTGGGACTGCTCGCGCTGGCCGCCGGGCTGAGCCTGCGTACGGCGGCACCGAACCTGGCCGTGGGGCCGATCGCCGTCGCCGCTGCCCTGCACTACGCCGAGCAGGGCGATCGGGGTCTGCTGGCGTCGGTCGGCCCGGCCGTGGCGGTCGCCGCGCTCGGCGGGCTCGCGCTGGCGCTGGTCGTGGTGGTGCTGCACGTGCCTGGCTGGGCTGCCAGCCTGGCCGGCGCGGCCGGCGTGGTGGTGTACATCGAACGGCGTTCGGCGCCCGTGCTGGTGCAGGGCGACTACGACCCGGGGCGCAGCGCCGGATACCTCTTCGCCGGCTTCGCCGCGGTGGCCGTCCTCGGCGGGTTGTTCGGTGCCATCCGGGCCATCCGGCGGCTGGTCGGCAGGTACCGGCCGATATCCGACCCGGCCCGACGGCGGGGCACGCTGGCCGCCGTGGTCACCGCTGTCGCGTTGGTCGGGTCCAGCGTGCTGGCGGCCCTCGCCGGTGTGCTGCTCGCGGCGAACGGCCCCGAACTCGTCGCGCCCACCTCGGGCCTCGACTGGACGGTGCTGGCGGTGGGGGTGACCCTGCTCGCGGGCACCAGCGCCTACGGCCGACGGGGCGGCGTGTTCGGCACGCTGCTGGCGGTCGGTGTGGTCACCCTCTTCCAGACGTACGCGCCGGAGCGCGGTTGGACGCTGAGCAACTGGGCGGTCGGTGGGGCGGTGCTCGGCGTCGGACTGCTGGTCACCCGGCTGGTCGAGACGTTCGGACGACCCCGGCCGGGCAGCATCGACAAGCCCGAGCCGGTCAACGACGGCACGATCAGCACGGGCTGGACCATGCCGCAGTCCCAACCGGTCGACAACTGGCCCCCGACGCTGCCGACTCCCGCCGCGCCCCAACCGGTCGACCCGTGGCGGGATCCGCGTTGGGAGGACGGCCCGCGCCGCTGGGACACCGACGAGCGGTGACAGGCGTCGCGTCGCGTCCGCCGAGCCGGGGCTGATCTCGACGGTTAGGCTCGGCGGCATGACCGACACACCTGCCGCCACCCCCGGCGGAACCTCCTTCGAGGAGCTTGACGCGTTGCCCACCGAGGAGCTGCGGGAGCGGGCGTTCGCCCTGGCCCGGGAGCGTCGCGACGTCGGGTTCTACTGGTCGGTGATACGACACCTGCCGAACGCGGACGAGGCCACGGTCCTGGACGGCGCGCCGAACTCGATCGGCCCGACGATCGACGAGGCCAACGCGCTGTGGCGGGAGCTGACCGGTCACGGGTACGAGGAGTCGGCGCCGTTGCTGCGGGCCGCCTTCATCGACTACCTGATGAAGCACTGAGCCGCTCGGGGCAGCCCAGGTCGGCCCGAGCTACCGGTTCGGGGTCTGGGCGTTTCGCGTCGCTCCTGCACCGTTCTGGTCCGGTCGGTCGTTACGGCACGGCGGCCGGCACCGGCGCGCTCGCCGTGTTGCTGCTGGTCGGCATCGCTGGCAGCCCGGCTTTCACCGGCTGGGCCGCCACGCAGACCGACCCGCAGTCCGCCGCTGCGTTCTACGTGCGCCTGCTCGCGTGGCCGGCGTGGCGGCTCGACGCGGACGGGCAGGCCGGCGGGTTGTTCGCCGCCGACCTGCGAGCCGTGCTGGTGGTGGTCCTCGCTGTGGGTCTGCTCTACCTGCTGCCCGCCGCCCAGGTGGCCCGGGTGCCCGGCTCGGTCAGCCAGTTCTTCTCCGGCTGGGCCGCGTACGTGCTGGCCGCCGGGCTCGCGGCCGTGCTCGCGGCGCTGCTCGGCCCCACCCCGTCCCTGCTGGGCGCCATGCAGGACGCCAGCACGGGTGCCGGCTACGGCTTCCTCACCGGCTGGATCATCGGCACCGCCAGCCTCGGCGGCCGCGCCTGACCCGACGCCGGCCAGCCCGGGACTGGTCGGCCCGGAGGCCCGGTCGGCGTCGCGTCAGTTCGTCGTGCGGCCGAGGTCGAGCAGGCGCTGTCGGGTGAGCGTGCCCACCGGCCGCCCGGCGTCGGTCACCACGAGCTGGTCCCGCCCCGAGGTGAGCAGCACCGCCAACGCGTCGTACGCGGAGCCGTCCAGTGCGACGGTGGGCAGGTCGGCCGCAGCGTCGCCGGACACCGGCTCCAGTGACTCCAGGTCGAGTGGGGTGACCGCCAGCCGGCGGATGCCCCGGTCGGCGCCGACGAACTCGCGTACGAATGGGGTGGCGGGCGCGCCGAGCAACGCGGCCGGCGTGTCGTACTGCTCCAGGTGCCCGCCCCCGGAGAGCACAGCGATCCGGTCGCCGAGCCGGACGGCCTCGTCGAGGTCGTGGGTGACCAGCACGATCGTCTTGCGGACCTCTGCCTGGAGGCGGAGGAACTCCTCCTGGAGGCGGGCCCGCACGATCGGGTCGACGGCTGAGAACGGCTCGTCCATCAGCAGGACCACCGGGTCGGCGGCGAGGGCACGCGCCACCCCGACCCGCTGCCGCTGGCCGCCGGACAGTTCGTTCGGGTAGCGACCGCCGAACTGGGTCGGGTCCAGCCCGACCAGGTCGAGCAGTTCGTCGACCCGCGCCTTCGTCCGGCTCTTGGGCCATCGGAGCAGCCCCGGCACGGTGGCCACGTTGGCCCGGACCGTCTGGTGTGGAAAGAGGCCGACGTTCTGGATCACGTACCCGATTCGGCGGCGTAGCCGCACCGGGTCGACGTCGGTGACGTCCTCGTCGCCGAGCATGATCCGGCCGTCGGTCGGCTCGATCAGACGATTGATCATGCGCAGCACTGTCGACTTGCCGCAGCCGGACGGGCCGATCAGCACCACCAGCTCGCCGGCCCGGACGTCCAGGCTGAGGTCCCGGACGGCCTCGGTGCCGTTCGGGTAGCGCTTCTGGATGCCCTGCAGGGAGATTGACGCCGCACGAGGGGATTCGGCCACGTCGGCAGCCTCCGGGGTAACGTCCACGTATGTCCTTCCGCCTGAGCTACCGGGCCGACCCGGGTAACCCCTGGTTCTCCTGGCAGTACGTGCGGGACAACTCTGACACGATCCTCGCCGCGGTGCGCGAACACGCCTCCCTCACCGGGCGCGCGGTGTTGATCGCGGTGCTAATCGCCCTGCCGCTGTCCGTTTTGGCGTACTGGTTCCGTCCGCTCGCGGGGCCGATCCTCGCCGTCAGCGGGGTCGTCTACACCATCCCGTCGTTGGCGCTCTTCGCGTTCATCGCCCCCTACCTGGGCACCGGTACGACGACGGTGCTGGTCGGGCTCGTCCTCTACGCGCTGCTGCTGATCGTGCGCAACATGGTGGCCGGGCTCAACCAGGTGCCTCCGGAGGTCGGCGAGGCCGCCGAGGGCATGGGCTACGGGCGGTGGGGCCGGCTGTTCCGGATCGACCTGCCACTGGCCCTGCCGGGCATCGTGACCGGCGTCCGGCTGGCGACCGTCTCGACGGTGGCGTTGGTCACGGTCGGGGTGCTGGTCGGGCACGGCGGTCTCGGGCAGTTGATCTTCGCGGGCTTCCAGAACAACCTCTACAAGGCCGAGATCATGACCGCCGCGCTGCTCTGTGTGGCGCTCGCGGTAGTGCTCGACCTGCTGCTCGTCCTGGTCGCCCGACTGGTGACCCCCTGGTCCACCCGGAGGGCACGGTGAGCGTCGCGGAGAACCCGATCAGCCAGGCCATCGTCTGGATCAACGACCCGCTGAACTGGACCAACCCCGGGGGCATGCTGGACCGCCTCGGCGAGCACCTGACCATCTCCGCCCTGGCGGTGGCGCTCGGCTGCCTGGTGGCCTGGCCGCTCGGCCTCTGGCTCGGGCACGTCGGTCGGGGTGGCGGCCTGGTGGTGCTGGTGTCGAACGCCACACTGGCGATCCCCACCCTGGCGCTGCTGACCATCCTGCCGGTGGTCTTCGCCAGCGGCTTCGGGCGTACGCCGGTCGTGGTGGCGCTGGCCGTCTTCGCCGTGCCACCGCTGCTCGCCAACGCGTACACCGGGGTGCGGCAGGTGGACCCGGAGACCCGCGACGCGGCCCGGGGGATGGGCCTGTCCGGCGGGCAGCTGCTGCGTCGCGTCGAGCTGCCGCTCGCGGTGCCCTACCTGGCGGCCGGTTTCCGGACCGCAGCGGTCCAGGTGATCGCGACGGCGGCGCTGGCGTCCTTCGTCAACGGTGGTGGCCTCGGCCAGATCATCCGGACCGGCTTCGGCATCGGTATCGCGGCCGGCGGCGGGCAGATCGTCGCCGGCGGTGTGCTGGTGGCCGGCCTGGCGCTGCTGGCCGAGGTCGTTCTGGGTGGCGTCGAACGGCTGGTCACCCCTCGTCCACTGCGGCGCGGGCGGCAGGGCGCGGCCCGGCCCCGGCCGGCCGACGCCACCGGACGCGCCTGACCCGCTGACTCGTCCGGGTGAGCCCCGCGTCGAGCGGGCGGCCGAGGGTGGGCCGATCGGTGACGATGCGGTGACGAAGTCCACCTCAGGTTGTCGGTCGCTTCCGGACCATGTTGGGTGGATATTCGCGGGCGGCCGACAGTCAGGATCGCCCGTCGGACACGCGGCCGGCCCGAGACGGGTCGCGCCGGGACACGGAAGGCGGGCACATGCGCGCACGCACACGTCTGGCCATCGGCGCGGTCAGCGCCGTCGCCGGGGCGGCACTCCTCACCGGCTGCGGTGGTGCCGGCTCGTCCGGCACCGACGCACCCGCAACCAGCGCCTCCGGCGCCGGCTGCGCCCCGGTCGCCGGTCAGCAGCTCATCGCCCTGCAGGACGACAAGAAGCTCCAGAACTCCGACAACGTCATCCCGGCGGTCAACAGCAAGGCCGCCAACCCGCAGCTGATCGCCGCACTGGACAAGGTCTCCGCGGCGCTGGACACCCCGAAGCTGATCCAGCTCAACAAGGCCGTGAACGACGAGCGTAAGACCCCGAAGGTGGCGGCCGAGGAGTTCGCGACGGCCAACAACCTCACCGCGGGCATCGCCAAGGGCCCGGGCGGCGACATTACGGTGGGGGCCGGCAACTTCGCCGAGAGCCAGATCCTGGGCGAGCTGTACCGGATCGCGCTCACCGCCGCCGGCTACCAGGTCAAGGTGCAGCAGATCGGCAACCGGGAGCTCTACGAGCCGGCGCTGGAGAAGGGCGAGATCCAGGTCGTCCCGGAGTACGCGGCGACGATGGCCGAGTTCCTCAACACGAAGGCCAAGGGTGGCACTCCTCCGCCGATCTCCTCGCCGGACATCAACACGACGGTGACCGCGCTCAAGGCCGAGGGCGACAAGGTGGGCATCACCTTCGGTGCCCCGGCCGCCGCGCAGGACCAGAACGCCTTCGCGGTGACCCAGGCCTTCGCCGACAAGTACGGCGTGCGCACCCTGTCCGAGCTGGCCGCGAAGTGCTCCGGCAGCGCGACGGTGCTGGGTGGCCCGCCGGAGTGCGAGCAGCGCCCGTTCTGCAAGCCCGGCCTGGAGAAGACGTACGGGCTGTCGGTGGGCAAGTTCTCCTCTCTGGACCAGGGCGGGCCGCTGACCAAGAGCGGTCTGCGCGACGGCTCCATCAGCGTGGGTCTGATCTTCTCGTCGGACGGCGCGTTCGCGACGAGTTGAGCATTTCCTGAGGTGCTGAGGACGCCCCCGCCCCGACCGTGCGGGGGCGTCCTCGCGTCCGGGACCCCGTTCCCTCCGGCGGATCTCCTCGGTAGGCTGCACAGCCATGCCAGCCCCGGCCACCCCTGACACCCGGCGTCAACCACCGCTGCTGACCATGCTCTTCTGGGCGGGCGTCGCCCTGGCGCCGGTGGCGGCACTGATCCTGCTGGTCGCCGACGGCAACGGCCCGCTGCGCTTCGCCGCGGTGCTCGCCATCGTCGCTGTGGTGCTGATCGGTCTCTCCATCGCGCTGCGCCCCGACGCGGAGGGCGCCTGGGCGCGGGCCGACGAGTTGCTGGAAGAAGTCGAGGAACTCCGCCGGGAATTGCGCGCCGAGATCGTGGCCGCAGCCCAGCGCGGTAACCAGGCGCTTGACCAGGCGCAACGGGCTCAGGAGGGGATCGGCGCGATCCGCCGCCGTCTCGACGCCAGCGGTGCCGCCCTCGCCGGTGCCGTTCCCGCTGGCGATCCGGCGGGTGCCGGGCGGGCGCGGGTGCCGGCCGGTGAGCCGCCCGTGGACGAGGTGCCGGTGGCCCGCAGCCGGGTCCAGGCGCCGGGTGACGCGCCAGCGGGCCGTGCCCGGGTCTCCGCCGCGGACGACGCACCCCGACGGGCTCGCCCCGAGCGGGTGGCCCACGACGAGTCGGCGTACCCGAGGGAGGCCGTCGAACCGCCGGCCGCCGCCGGGATGTACGGCGCGGAACGGTCGGCCGGCACCGCGTACGGCTCAGCCCGCCCCCGGGAGCACGACCGCCCCGAACCCGGACACCGGCCGGCCGGCGTCGTCCGGCACACCGAGACCGTGCACGTCACCACCCGGCACACGGTGGTGGACGGCGGGCACCCGGAGCCCGCAGGGCGCTACGGCGGCGGCGGGTACGCCGGGCAGTGGACCCCGCCGGCGCAGGAGTGGAGCCGGGGCGCCGAGCGGCGCACTCCGGACTTCGAGGAGAGCGAGTCGGGCTGGACGGGCCGCCCTGACGAGCCGGAGTGGACCGATCCGCGCGACGCGTACGCCCACGCCGACGAGTCTGCTGTGGCCCGGTCGCATCGCACGCCGGAGGGGCCCGCCTCACGCTCCTGGGACAGCCCCGACGATCGCGGCTGGTCGGAGCAGCGTGACCGGGCGAACGCCGCCGCGCCGCAGTCCGGGCCACCGCTGCGGGCAGACGACACCGGTGAGTACTGGTCGCAGTTGCGGGCCGGTGACCGGTGGGCCGCCGTCCGCGACGACGAGAACGGCCGTGAGCTGCGGGTCGGCGAGCGCAGGGCCGAGGTGCACGCCGACGCCAGCGGTACCGAATACCGGATGGCCGACCGCTGGGCGGCCGTCCGGCACGAGGAGCCGCGCCGGCACGACGAATCGCGCCGTTACGAGGAGCCGCGCCGTTACGAGGAGCCGCGCGGTTACGAGGAGCCGCGCGGTTACGACGAACCGCGCCGTCGTGGGGAACCCGAGGCGTACCACCGGGACGAGCCGGCGCGCCGGCACGATCGCGACGGTGGCTGGCGGGGTGAGCCGGCGGGCCGGCCGGCGCTGCCGGAGGGCGGCGTCCCGGTGCCGGACGAATGGCGCCCACCGCGCCAGCGCGGCCACCAGGCGGAACCCGTCCCGGAGCGGCCCGGTCGCCGCCGGGTCGACGAGCGCTACGGCTACCCGCCGCAGGACGACGTACCGCGTGCCGGCGGCACCCCGCCCGACCGCTGGCGCTGACCGGTCAGACCCTCCGGGTCACTTGTCGATGTCCCCGACGACGAAGAACATCGAGCCGAGAATCGCGATCAGATCCGGGACCAGGCAGCCGGGGAGCAGGGTGGCCAACGCCTGCACGTTCGCGTACGAGGCGGTGCGCAGCTTCAACCGCCACGGTGTCTTCTCACCCCGGGACACCAGGTAGTAGCCGTTGATGCCGAGCGGGTTCTCCGTCCAGGCGTACGTGTGCCCCTCCGGCGCCTTGAGCACCTTCGGCAGTCGGGTGTTGATCGGCCCGGTCAGCTGGTCCACCCGGTCGAGACACTGCTCGGCGAGGTCCAGTGACGCGTACACCTGGTCGAGCAGCACCTCGAAGCGGGCGTGGCAGTCCCCGGCGGTGCGGGTGACCACCGGCACGTCCAGCTCGTCGTACGCCAGGTAGGGGTCGTCGCGGCGCAGGTCCAGGTCGAGCCCGGAGGCGCGGGCCACCGGCCCGGACGCCCCGAACGCGGCGGCGTCCGCGGCGGACAGCACGCCCACGCCCACGGTCCGGGCCAGGAAGATCTCGTTGCGGCGGATCAGGTGGTCCAGGTCGGGCAGCCGCCGTCGTACCTCACCGATCGCCGCGCGGGCCCGACCGGTCCAGCCGTAGGGCACCTCCTCCTTGAGGCCCCCCACCCGGTTGAACATGTAGTGGATCCGGCCGCCGGAGACCTCCTCCATCACCGCCTGGATGGTCTCCCGCTCCCGGAAGGCGTAGAAGATCGGCGTGATCGCCCCGATCTCCAACGGGTACGAACCGAGGAACATCAGGTGGTTGAGCACCCGGTTCAGCTCCGCGAGGGCCATCCGCAGCCAGGTGGCCCGCTCCGGCACCTCCATGCCCATCAGGCGTTCCACAGCGAGCACCACACCCAGCTCGTTGGAGAACGCCGAGAGCCAGTCGTGCCGGTTGGCCAAGACGATGATCTGCCGGTAGTCGCGTACCTCGAACAGCTTCTCCGCGCCCCGGTGCATGTAGCCGACGATTGGTTCGCAGGCGACCACCCGCTCGCCGTCGAGCACCAGCTTCAGCCGCAGCACACCGTGCGTCGAGGGGTGCTGCGGGCCGATGTTCAGCACCATGTCGGTGCCGAGCTGCTGGTCGCCGGTGCCGGCGACCAGGCCGGCCCCGGTGCCGACGGTCAGTTCGCGAAGGTCCCCGGCGTCGGTGGTCATGCCCGTCATCGTGCCACGGCCGGGCCGAGCGGGATGCCGACCGGTTGGCGCAGCCACCAGTGCCCGCCGAGCCCGGCCGGATCGGTCAGCTCGGCCACCGCCGACGCCGCGGCCAGCGCCCGCACGTACCCCGCCGGGTCACTGCCGGCCAGGCTGAGCGGCGGTCGGCCGCCGTCGGCCCCGAGCGCCCGCAGCGCCTCGGACTGCGAGACCAGGGAGTACGCACACCGGGCGACCTCCGCGCCGGCGGAGGCGACCGAGTCCACGGCCACGTGCGCTGTCACGTCAGCCGACCCGTCCGGAACCGGAGGCACCTGCCGCCCAGCCCGGTACCCGGTCAACGTCCCGTCGACCGGCCGGCTCTCCCGCAGGTGCCCGTAGTCGACGGCCACCGCCAGGCCCCGCTCGATCTTCTGGACCGCGGTGGCCCAGGCCTCGTCCCGGGTCCTCCCTATTTCGGCGCGGTTGCTGTGGGGGGTTTCGGGGCAGCCCGGCCGGCTCCGGGCGGTCAGGCTTGATCCCTGCGCCGGCCGGGCTGCCCCGAAACCTGACTCGCTTGCGCTTGCGCTTGTCGCGTCAGGCGAGGTCGGATCAGGGTCCGTGTCAGGCTGGCTCGTGGGGTGGGGCCACCAAGTGGTCAGCCAGTGATGGTCGGCGGGGCTGACCAGATCGCCTACCGTCTCCGTGCCACTGGTGGGGTCGACCAGCACGTACCGCCAGCCGTCTTCGGTGTGGACGGCCACGTCGAGGGGGACGTTGTCCAGCCACTCGGTGGCGATCAACAGTCCGGTGATGCCCTCGGGGATCTCATCGGTCCAGTTGATCTCTGCTGGCAGGTTTTCGGGGCGGGGTGCGTACTCGACGGCTGTGAAGTGCACACGTTCGGCGAGTGACGGACGTGCGGCGGCCGTGGGAGTCAGGGTTTCCGGGGAGCCCGACCACGGAGGGATCAAGCCTGACCGCCCGGAGTGGGCGGGCTCCCCGGAAACCCCCACCGCGAGCCCGACGAGAGCACGGAGCAGCTCTCCACGCCCAGCGCCCACGTCGACCACGTCGAGTCGGTAGGGGTGTCCGAGGGCGGTGTCCACCTCGACAATCAGGCGAAGCAGCGCGCTGGCGAAGGCTGGGGAGGCGTGCACGCTGGTTCGGAAGTGGTCGGCCGGCCCGGTGCCGGTGACGAAGAAACCGTCTGGCCCGTAGAGGGCCCGGCTCATCGCGTCCCGCCAGGCGAGCGGCATCGTCAACTCCGAGTCCAGGGTGCAGAGGGGTGCGCGGTGATCAGGTGATGAAAAGCAGGTCGAAACGGATCCCGGCCCCTATTTTTCATCACCTGATCAAGATGGCGCAGGGGACCCTTATTTCGGTGGTGAAGGTTTTCACACATGCTTGTCCTGGTTCGGCGGGCCGGGCGCATACTTGCGATCGACCGGTACCCCTTCTCGAGGACTGGATCGTCGTCATGAGCGCACCGTTGCGCCCGCGTCCGGCCGCCCCGCACGGGCCCGCCGCATCGCGGGATCGCGCCGTTCTCGGCGCCCCCGTCGCCCCCCGCCTGCTGACCGTCGGTGTCATCGGAGCCGGTCGGGTCGGAGCCGTCCTGGGTGCCGCACTCGCCGCCGCCGGGCACCGGGTGGTCGCCGTCGCGGGCGGCTCCGGAGCGAGCCGTGCCCGGCTGGCACTGCTACTGCCCGAGGTGCCACGCCGCCCGGTCGCCGCCGTGGCGCACGCTGCCGCCGACCTGCTGCTGATCGCGGTGCCGGACGACGCGTTGGCCGCCGTGGTGGCCGACCTCGCCGAGCGAGGTGCGTTGCGCCCCGGCCAGGTGGTCGCGCACACCTCCGGCGCGCACGGCCTCGCCGTGCTGGCGCCGGCCACCGAGGTGGGCGCCCAACCGCTCGCCCTGCACCCCGCGATGACCTTCACCGGTACGCCGGACGACCTGGCCCGGCTGGCCGGCATCTCGTACGGGGTGACCGCCCATGCCCAGCTGCGCCCACTGGCCGCCCGACTGGTGGCCGACCTGGGCGGCGTGCCCGAGTGGGTGGCCGAGTCGGACCGCCCGCTGTACCACGCCGCGCTGGCCCACGGCGCGAACCACCTGGTGACCCTGGTGAACGAGGCGACCGACCGGCTGCGCGACGCCGGGGTGGACCGGCCGGAGAAGGTGCTCGCCCCGCTGCTGCGGGCCGCCCTGGAGAACGCCCTGCGACTGGGCGACGACGCCCTGACCGGGCCGGTCTCCCGGGGCGACGCCGGCACCGTCGAGCGGCACCTGGCCCGGCTGGCCGCCACCGCCCCGGAGTCCGTTCCCGCGTACCTGGCGTTGGCCCGGCGTACCGCCGACCGGGCGATCGCTGCCGGACGGCTGCGGCCGGTCGACGCGCAGTCGCTGCTCGGCGTCCTGGCCGACCGGAGTCGGGAGGTGACCGCATGACGCACGTCGTGCACACGCGCGCCGAGTTGGCCGAGGCCCGGGCCGCCCTGAAGGGCACGGTCGGGGTGGTGATGACCATGGGCGCGCTGCACTCCGGGCACGAGACGTTGCTGCGCGCGGCCCGGGAACAGGCCGACCACGTGCTGGTGACGATCTTCGTGAACCCGTTGCAGTTCGGGCCGAACGAGGACTTCGACAGGTACCCGCGCACCCTCGACGCTGATCTGGAGGTGTGCCGCCGGGCGGGGGCCGACCTGGTCTTCGCCCCGGCGGTAGCCGACATGTATCCGGACGGCCAGCCCCGCGTACGCCTCGATCCGGGCCCGCTCGGCGCGGAGTTGGAGGGCGCGAGTCGCCCCGGCTTCTTCCACGGCGTACTCACAGTGGTGTTGAAGCTGCTCCAGCTCACCCGGCCGGACCTGGCGTTCTTCGGCGAGAAGGACTACCAGCAGCTGACCCTGGTCCGGCGGATGACCCGGGACCTGGACGTGCCGGTGGAGGTGGTCGGCGTGCCGACCGTCCGGGAGCCGGACGGGCTGGCGTTGTCGAGCCGTAACCGCTACCTGAGCGAGCCGGAGCGGGCCGCCGCGCTGAGCCTGTCCGCCGCGTTGCGGGCTGGTGCGCGGGCCGCCGACGACGGCTGTGACGCGGGCGCGGTGCTGACCGCCGCGCACGCCGCGTTCGGTGCCGGTACGCCCTGCGCCCGCCTCGACTACCTGGTGCTCACCGACCCCGAGCTGGAGCCGGGGCCGGTGTCCGGGCCGGCCCGGCTGGTGATCGCCGCCTGGGTGGGTGCCACCCGGTTGATCGACAACGCGGCCGTCCACCTCGCCCCGCGCCCCTGACGCGGCCGCACCGACCTCCACCAACTTTGTGAAAGGCCACCCCGATGTTGCGGACCATGCTCAAGTCGAAGATCCACCGCGCCACGGTGACCCAGGCCGACCTGCACTACGTCGGTTCCGTGACAGTGGACGAGGATCTGCTCGACGCCGCCGACCTGCTCCCCGGCGAGCAGGTGGCGATCGTGGACATCACCAACGGCGCCCGGCTGGAGACGTACGTGATCCCGGGCGAGCGGGGCAGCGGCGTGATCGGCATCAACGGTGCCGCCGCGCATCTCGTGCACCCCGGTGACCTGGTCATCCTCATCTCGTACGGGCAGATGGACGATGCCGAGGCCCGGTCGTACCGCCCACGGGTGGTGCACGTGGACGCCGACAACCGGGTGATCGAGTTGGGCGCGGACGCGGCTGTGGTGGCACCCGGCATGGTCGGTGACCCGGTGCCGAGCCCACTGGCCGTGTCCGCTGTCTGATCCCCTGCGAGGCGATTCCGGTCTGTCACCAGAAGGTCATTAGCGGTTACCCTGGGGTACTGGCGTAAGCCGGTCGGTGGCTGGGGGAGGCCGCGATGCGCCGTGCCATGACGACAGTGATCGTCGCTGCCGGGGCAGCGTTGTTGCTGGTTGGCTGCGCCGGCTCCGGTGGCCTGGACGGTGACCTGACCGACGACTGGGCGGCGCTGCCGCCACCGTCGGCGTTCACCCCGTCCGCCGGTGTGTGCCAGGCCGCCGACTTCACCGAGGTGGTCACCCTGGCCAGCTACGAGCCGGTGGACTGCGCCGGTCCGCACCGACTGGAGACCGTGCACGTGGGGGCGTTTCCCGTCGAGCGGGCGAGCGCCCCGGCAAGCGGGTCGGCCGAGTTGCGGGGCGCGTTCGCCGAGTGCGACACCCGGGCGACCGGCTACGTGGGCGACGACTGGCGGGCGGGTCGGCTGCGGCTGTCCGTGGCGCTGCCGTCCGGCCCGGGCTGGGGTGCGGGTTCCCGCTGGTTCCGGTGCGACCTGACCGAGTTGACCACCACCGAGGCGGGGGCCACAGTGGTGGTCCGGTCCGGCAGCCTGCGCGACGCGTTGAAGGGGCCCTCCGGGCTGCGGCTCGGTTGCCAGCAGACCCGGGTGGCGGCCGGCCGGAGTGTGCAGACGCTGGTGCCGGTGGAGTGCGCCCGACAGCACGACGCCGAGTTCGTCGGGGTGTGGCGTGCGCCGGACGTGCCATACCCGACCCGGGACTCCGACTGGGCGCCCCTCTACACCGGGTGCCGCAGCGCCCTCAGTCGGTACGTGGGCGTGCCGGACGACGCCGACCTGCGCTTTCGCAGTGGTGTGGTGGTCCGTCCACCGGGTGCGGGGCGATGGAAGGTCGGTGACCGGGGCGTGCGCTGCTACCTGTGGCTCAGCAACCGTACGGTGACCGCCTCGCTGAAGGGCGCGGGCCCGGCCGGCCTTCCGGTCCGGACGAAGTGACAGTGAGCCCCCGGCCGGCGCGACGCGGACGGCGGCGGACGGGGTAGCCGAAAACACTCGTCCCGCCCCCGCCGCCCCGGGCGAGGATCGTTCGGGTTGACTGGGAGGATGGACGTTCCGACCGTCGACCTGCCGGCCCTGCCCACGTTGCTGGCCGCGCCTGCTCCCGGCTGGGTGGAGACCACCGACGTGATCGTGGTGGGTTCCGGGGTTGCCGGGCTGACAGCGGCGCTGCACCTGCGCGAGGCGGGCCTGCACGTCACGGTGGTCACCAAGGTCAACATCGACGACGGTTCGACCAGGTGGGCGCAGGGCGGCATCGCCGCCGTGCTGGACCCGACGGACACTCCGGAGGCGCATGCCCGGGACACCGAGATCGCCGGGGTCGGGCTCTGCGACCCGGCGGCGGTCCGGGTGCTGGTCGAGGAGGGCCCCACCCGGCTGCGCGAGTTGATCCGCATCGGCGCCGAGTTCGATCGTCATCCGGACGGCTCCCTGATGCTGACCCGTGAGGGCGGGCACCGGGCGGACCGGATCGTGCACGCGGGCGGGGACGCGACGGGCGCGGAGGTGCAGCGGGCTCTGCACGCCGCGGTGCAGCGCGACCCGTGGATCCGGTTGTTCGAGCACGCCCTGGTGCTGGACCTGCTGCGCGCGCCCGGGGACGGCCCGGACGGGCTCGGCCCGGCCTGCGGGATCACAGTGCACGTGCTCGGCGAGGGCAGCGAGGACGGCGTCGGGGCGTTGCTGGCCCGGGCGGTGGTGCTCGCCACCGGGGGGATGGGGCAGATCTTCTCGGCCACCACCAACCCGGCGGTCTCCACCGGGGACGGGGTGGCGCTGGCGCTGCGGGCCGGCGCGGCGGTGACCGACCTGGAGTTCGTCCAGTTCCACCCGACAGCCCTGATCACCCCGTCCGGCGAGGGGGTACCCGGTGCCGGGCACGCGCAGCAACCGTTGGTCTCGGAGGCGCTGCGGGGCGAGGGCGCGTACCTGGTGGACTCCGACGGCAAGCGGTTCATGGTCGGTCAGCACGAGTTGGCCGAACTGGCACCCCGGGACGTGGTGGCCAAGGGCATCCACCGGGTGCTGCTGGCGTCCGGCGCGGACCACGTCTTCCTCGACGCGCGGCACCTGGGCGGGGACTTCCTGGCCGGACGGTTCCCCACGATCGTGGCGTCGTGCCTGGCGATCGGCGTGGACCCGGCGACCGACCTGATCCCGGTGGCACCCGCCGCCCACTACGCCTCCGGCGGTGTCCGCACCGACCTGCGGGGTCGCACCTCCATCCCCGGCCTGTACGCGTGCGGCGAGGTGGCCTGCACGGGCGTGCACGGCGCGAACCGGCTGGCCAGCAACTCCCTGCTGGAGGGCCTGGTCTTCTCCCGACGGATCGCCGAGGACATCGCGGCCGGCCTGCCCGAGCAGGTGCAGCCGGCCGACACCGGTGCCTGGCGTGGCGGCGCGGGTTGGGTGCTGCCCGCCGAGGTGACGCCGACCCTGCAACGGTCGATGACCCGGGGTGCCGGGGTGCTCCGGTCCGCGACGACGCTGGCCGGGACGGCCGGAACGCTCACCGAGCTGGGCGCCGCCCGGGGCCGGCCGCGGACCGCCGACTGGGAGGCGACGAACCTGCTCACCGTGGCGTCGACGCTCGTGGGTGCCGCGTACGCACGCGGTGAGACGCGGGGTTGCCACTGGCGGGAGGACTTCCCGACGGCCGACGAGCGGTGGCTGGGCCACCTGGTCGGGTCGGTCGGGGCGCAGGGCCGGGTAACGCAGCAATGGGAGGGGAAGTCATGATCGAGTCGACTCGGGTGGCGTTGCGTGCGGCCGGTCTGGACCCGGCCCAGGTGCGGCAGGTGATCGAGACCGCGCTGGTCGAGGATCTGGGTCCGGACTTCCTCGACGTCACCAGCGTGGCCACCATCGGGGCGGAACAGACCGACACCGCCGATCTGGTGGCCCGCGCGGACGGGGTGCTGGCCGGGATGGCCGTGGCCGCAGCCGTGTTCGAGCTGGTGGGCGAGGTGACAGGCTTCGGTCGTACCGTCGAGGTGTCGGTGCTGGCCCGGGACGGCGAGCGGGTGGCCCGCGGCGCGGTGCTGGCGACGGTGACCGGCCCGACCCGGTTGCTGCTGACCGCCGAGCGGACGGCGCTCAACCTGCTCTGCCGGATGTCCGGGGTGGCGACGCACACCCGCGCCTGGGCGGACGCCCTGGCCGGCACGAAGGCGATGGTCCTGGACACCCGTAAGACGACGCCGGGTCTGCGGGCGTTGGAGAAGTACGCGGTACGGGCCGGTGGGGGCACCAACAAGCGGATGGGCCTCTACGACGTCGCCATGATCAAGGACAACCACAAGCTGGCGGCAGGGAGCATCACGGCTGCCTTCCGGCGCGTCCGGGAGGCGTTCCCGGAGGTGCCGGTGCAGGTCGAGGTGACCACTGTCGACGAGGCGGTGGAGGCCGTGGAGGCCGGTGCGGACTTCCTGCTCTGCGACAACATGACGCCCGAGGTGTTGGCCGAGACGGTCACGGCGGTGGGTGACCGGGCTGAGTTGGAGGCGACCGGCGGGCTGACCCTGGAGGTGGCGGGTCGGTACGCCGCGACCGGCGTCGACTTCCTCTCGGTGGGCGCCCTGACCCACTCGTCGCCGATCCTGGACATCGCGCTGGACCTGCGTATCGAGTAGTTGTCTAGGCTGCGTGGGTGCTGCTCTGCATCGACATCGGAAACACCAACACCGTGCTGGCGACCTTCGACGGCGACAAGCTGGTGCACTCCTGGCGGATCAAGACCGATGCCCGCTCGACGGCGGACGAGCTGGGCCTGATGTTCCGGGGCCTCCTCGCCGGGGACAACGTCGAGATCACCGGGGTGGCTGCCTGCTCCACGGTGCCGGCGGCGCTGCGGTCGCTGCGCACCATGCTGAGCCGCTACTACGCCGACCTGCCGAGCGTCGTGGTCGAGCCCGGTGTGCGCACCGGTGTGCAGTTGGCGATCGACAACCCGAAGGAGGTGGGCGCCGACCGGGTGGTGAACACCCTGGCCGCGTACACCCTCTACGGCGGGCCGTCGATCGTTGTGGACTTCGGCACCACCACCAACTTCGACGTGATCAGCGAGCGCGGTGAGTTCCTCGGTGGCGCGTTCGCCCCGGGCATCGAGATCTCGTTCGACGCGTTGGCCGCCCGGGCCGCGCAGCTGCGCAAGGTCGAGGCCACCAAGCCCCGGTCGGTGATCGGCAAGAACACCGTGGAATGCCTCCAGGCCGGCCTGTACTTCGGCTTCGCCGGCCAGGTGGACCGGATCGTCGAGCGGATGACCGAGGAGTTGGGCGAGGTGCGGGCGGTGATCGCCACCGGCGGCCTCGCCTCCCTGGTGATCAACGAATGCCGCAGCATCACCCACCACGAACCGATGATCACGTTGATCGGCCTGCGGATGGTCTACGAACGCAACAGGTGACCCGGCCGTAGCCGGCGTCGGTGGCCGCGCGGGCTGTCCGCGTCGCGAGGCCCGGTCAGTGCCGCCGGGCCCGGTCAGTGCCGCCGGGCCCGCAGGACGATCGTGCGGTACGGCAGCTCGACGGTCTCCCTGCCGGCCAGGTCGGGGTGGGTGGCCAGCAGCTCCCGCAGCTCCCGGTCGACCGTCGCCCGCCGTTCCGTCGCGGCGGTGAGCCAGTACGAGCGGGTGTGCAGCATCGCCACGATGTCGTCCGGCGTGAGCGTGGTGTGGTGGGAAAACTCGCCCAGCTCGATCGGCTCGAACGCCGGGCCGAAGTCGGGGTACTTCTCGATCACGTTGCCCGCGTTGTCCCCCAGGTGCGCGATCCGGCCCAGCTCGGCGACCCAGCTGACCCGCTCGTCCCGAATGTTCCAGATCGGGGCGAACGTCCCACCGGGCCGCAGCACCCGGGCGATCTCGGCGTGCGCCAACTCCCGGTCGAACCAGTGGTACGCCTGCCCCACCACCACCGCGTCCGCGCCTCCGTCGGGCAGCGGCAGCGACTCCGCGCCGCCGGCCAGTGCCGTGAGCCCCGGGGTGGCGGTCGCCAGCTGGGCACGCATGTCGGGGTCCGGTTCCACGGGGGTCACCTCGTGGCCCAGGGCGAGCACCCCGCGGGTGAGGATGCCGGTGCCCGCGCCCAGGTCGACGACACGCGCGGCACTGCCCAACCCATCCAGCGCCCACCGCACGGCCCGATCCGGGTAACGGGGGCGGAACCGGTCGTACTCGGCTGCCGCCGCGCCGAACGAGAGGGCCTGAGTGTGATCCGCCATGCCGCGCAGGTTATCCGTTAACGACCCGATGAGGGCTTGAGTACGCTCGGGCCTGACCCCGCCGACAATCCTTCGTTGAGGAAGCGTGCCGTGAGCGAGCAGAACGCCGTGCCAGTGGACCCCGCCGACGACCTTCCCGAGCAGATGAAGGTCCGCCGGGAGAAGCGGGACCGGATGCTCGCCGACGGCATCGAGCCCTACCCGGTCGGTTTCTCCCGCACGACCACCCTGGCGCAGGTCCGGGAGCGCTACGCCGACCTGCCGACCGACACCGCGACCGGTGACCAGGTCGCTGTCACCGGTCGGGTGATCTTCGTGCGCAACACCGGCAAGCTCTGCTTCGCGACCCTTCGGGACGGCGACGGCACCGAGCTGCAGGCGATGCTTTCCCTGGACCGGGTCGGGCCGGAGCGGCTGGAGGCGTGGAAGCGCCTGGTCGACCTCGGTGACCACGTCGGCGTCACCGGTGAGGTGATCACCAGCCGCCGCGGTGAGCTGTCGGTGCTGGCCCAACAGTGGGAGATGACCGCCAAGGCGCTGCGCCCGCTGCCAGTGGCCCACAAGCCGCTCTCCGAGGAGGCCCGCGTCCGGCAGCGTTACGTCGACCTGATCGTCCGGCCGCAGGCACGGGAGATGGTCCGTACCCGGGCGGCCGCCGTACGCAGTCTGCGCGATTCACTGCACGGGCAGGGCTTCATCGAGGTGGAAACGCCGATGTTGCAACTGCTTCATGGTGGCGCGACGGCCCGCCCGTTCGTGACCCACAGCAATGCGTTGAACACCGATCTGTATCTTCGAATCGCGCCGGAACTGTTTCTCAAGCGCGCCGTCGTTGGTGGCGTCGACCGCGTCTTCGAGATCAACCGCAACTTCCGTAATGAGGGTGTCGACTCTTCGCACTCGCCGGAGTTCGCGATGCTGGAGACGTACCAGGCGTACGGGGACTACGACACGATCGGCGAGCTGACCCGTAATCTCGTGCAACAGGCGGCGATCGCGGTGAGCGGTTCGATGGTGGTGACCCACGCCGACGGGCGGGAGTTCGACCTGGGCGGCGAGTGGCGATCCGTGACGCTGTTCGGTGTGCTTTCCGAAGCGCTCGGCGAGGAGGTCACGGTCCGCACCGACCGGACCCGTCTGGTCGAGTACGCGGACAAGGTGGGATTGGCCGTCGACCCGAAGTGGGGGCCGGGCAAGCTGGCCGAGGAACTGTTCGAGGAACTGGTCGTGCCCAGCCTTGAGGCGCCCACCTTCGTGCGGGACTACCCGGAGGAGACCAGCCCGCTCACCCGAGCGCACCGCAGCGAGCCGGGTCTGGCCGAGAAGTGGGACCTCTATGTGCTCGGTTTCGAGCTGGGCACCGGGTACTCAGAGCTGGTCGACCCGGTCGTGCAGCGCGAGCGGCTGGTGGCCCAGGCGCAGCTGGCGGCCCGCGGCGACGACGAGGCGATGCGTCTCGACGAGGACTTTCTTCGGGCGATGGAGTATGGAATGCCGCCGGCCGGCGGTATGGGAATGGGAATCGACCGCCTGTTGATGGCCCTGACCGGGCTGGGAATTCGGGAAACGATCCTCTTCCCGTTGGTCCGCCCCGAGTAGTCTCGCCCGGCTCGCGCCGAGCCGTAACGGCATCCTATTGACGCCGGAAGCGGCTTACGGGTTATTGTGCTCTCGTTAAGCAGGAGCACCCTGCTCGAAAGGAATGTGGGACGTGGCCAAGCAGATCATTCACAAGCTGGTCGATGACCTGGACGGCGGGGACGCTGACGAGACCGTCAAGTTCGCCCTCGACGGCGTTCAGTACGAGATCGACCTGTCGAAGGCCAACGCCGCTAAATTGCGCGACGCTTTTGCCTCGTACGTGGGTGCCGGCACCAAGGTCGGCCGTGGTGGCGTCGTGATCGGTGGGCGTGCCGCCCGCGGTCGGGGTGGCGCGACCGCCGATCGGGAGCAGAACAAGGCGATCCGGGAGTGGGCCAAGAAGTCCGGCAAGGACATCTCGGACCGGGGTCGTATCCCCCAGGAGATCGTCGACGAGTACCACGCCAAGCGCTGATCAGTCAGCAACCAGGTGGCGAGCAGCCACCGCAGGCGACACCGACGCCGGGCCGGAGCACCTCTCCGGGCCGGCGTCGCCGTATCCGACCGAGGTCCGGCCGGAACCCGGGAAGCATTCGCCACCCGGCGGCGTTGTCCACAACCAGTGGAGCAGCTATCCACAACCTGTGGACAACCTTCCTCGGGGCCGGGCGCGGCGTTTGTCGCGACCCCTGGCCGCCCCTCCGAGCCCCCTCGGAGCGCTTCCACAGCGCCTTCGGAGGCCGGATCGGGCTCCTGTCACGCCAGTCGGATTTCGCTCTGCGCGTAGCGACAGGACTACCGGAACACCTCCTGAGCGCGGACGGTTGTCCAAAACGACGTGGAACCGACCCAGAGCAGAGACACACGACCTCAGCTGAGTCGGTCGGCGACGATAGAGTAAGGAGGCACGGACGCCCGTCCCGGACGTTCGTGCACCGGCCCCGCCAAGATCTTGACCATCAAGGCGCACGGCACGTGAGGAGCACGAGGGCATGTTCGAGCGGTTCACCGACCGAGCGCGACGGGTTGTCGTCCTGGCCCAAGAAGAGGCCCGGATGCTCAACCACAACTACATCGGTACGGAACACATCCTGCTGGGCCTGATCCACGAAGGTGAAGGCGTCGCGGCAAAGGCCCTGGAGAGCCTCGGCATCTCCCTGGAGGGCGTCCGCCAGCAGGTCGAGGAGATCATCGGCCAGGGCCAGCAGGCGCCGAGCGGGCACATCCCGTTCACGCCGCGGGCCAAGAAGGTGCTGGAGCTGTCGCTGCGCGAGGCGCTGCAGCTCGGCCACAACTACATCGGCACCGAGCACATCCTGCTCGGGCTGATCCGTGAGGGCGAGGGCGTCGCCGCCCAGGTGCTGGTCAAGCTCGGCGCCGACCTCAACCGGGTCCGCCAGCAGGTGATCCAGCTGCTCTCCGGCTACCAGGGCAAGGAGCCTGCTGCCGCGGGTGCCGCGCCGGGTGAGGCCGCGCCGTCGACCAGCCTGGTGCTGGACCAGTTCGGCCGCAACCTGACCCAGGCCGCCCGCGAGGGCAAGCTCGACCCGGTCATCGGGCGCGAGAAGGAAATCGAGCGGGTCATGCAGGTGCTCTCCCGCCGTACCAAGAACAACCCGGTCCTGATCGGTGAGCCCGGCGTCGGTAAGACGGCAGTGGTGGAGGGGCTGTCCCAGAAGATCATCAAGGGCGAGGTGCCCGAGACTCTGAAGGACAAGCAGCTCTACACGCTCGACCTGGGTGCGCTGGTCGCCGGCTCCCGCTACCGCGGTGACTTCGAGGAGCGCCTCAAGAAGGTGCTCAAGGAGATCCGCACCCGCGGCGACATCATCCTGTTCATCGACGAGATCCACACCCTGGTGGGTGCGGGTGCCGCCGAGGGCGCGATCGACGCCGCCAGCATCCTCAAGCCGATGCTGGCTCGTGGTGAGCTGCAGACCATCGGTGCCACCACCCTCGACGAATACCGCAAGCACCTGGAGAAGGACGCCGCTCTCGAGCGCCGCTTCCAGCCGATCCAGGTGGGTGAGCCCTCGCTGGCGCACACCATCGAGATCCTCAAGGGCCTGCGCGACCGCTACGAGGCGCACCACCGCGTCTCGATCACGGACGCAGCCCTGGTGGCTGCCGCAACTCTGGCCGACCGGTACATCTCCGACCGCTTCCTGCCGGACAAGGCGATCGACCTGATCGACGAGGCCGGCGCCCGGATGCGGATCCGTCGGATGACCGCGCCGCCAGACCTGCGTGACTTCGACGAGCGCATCGCCCAGGTGCGTCGCGACAAGGAGTCCGCGATCGACGCTCAGGACTTCGAGCGCGCCGCCCAGCTGCGTGACAAGGAGAAGCAGCTCCTCGGTCAGAAGGCTCAGCGGGAGAAGGAGTGGAAGGCCGGTGACCTGGACGTCGTCAGCGAGGTCGACGACGAGCAGATCGCCGAGGTGCTCGGCAACTGGACCGGCATCCCGGTCTACAAGCTGACCGAGGAGGAGACCTCGCGCCTGCTGCGCATGGAGGACGAGCTGCACAAGCGCGTCATCGGCCAGGAGGACGCGGTCAAGGCGGTCTCGAAGGCGATCCGGCGTACCCGGGCCGGCCTGAAGGACCCGAAGCGCCCGTCGGGCTCGTTCATCTTCGCCGGCCCGTCCGGTGTCGGTAAGACCGAGCTGTCCAAGGCGCTCGCCGAGTTCCTCTTCGGCAGCGAGGATGCCCTCATCCAGCTGGACATGTCCGAGTTCCACGACCGCTACACGGTCTCCCGGCTCGTGGGTGCCCCTCCCGGCTACGTCGGCTACGACGAGGGCGGGCAGCTGACCGAGAAGGTGCGGCGTCGGCCGTTCTCGGTGGTCCTCTTCGACGAGATCGAGAAGGCCCACCCGGACGTGTTCAACACGCTCCTGCAGATCCTCGAAGACGGTCGGCTCACCGACGGTCAGGGTCGGATCGTGGACTTCAAGAACACGGTCATCATCCTGACCACCAACCTGGGCACCCGTGACGTCGCCAAGGCGGTGTCGCTGGGCTTCCAGGCCTCGGAGGACTCCGAGTCGAACTACGACCGGATGAAGCAGAAGGTCAACGACGAGCTCAAGCAGCACTTCCGGCCTGAGTTCCTCAACCGGATCGACGACACCATCGTCTTCCACCAGCTGCGCCAGACCGAGATCCTCTCGATCGTGGACATCATGATCCAGCGGATCGAGGGCCAGCTGCGCAACAAGGACATGGGTCTGGAGCTGACCGACAACGCCAAGAAGTACCTGGCGGCGAAGGGCTTCGACCCGGTGCTCGGTGCCCGTCCGCTTCGTCGCACGATCCAGCGCGACATCGAGGACAACCTCTCCGAGCGGATCCTGTTCAACGAGCTGACCCCGGGTCAGATCGTCGTGGTGGACTGCGAGGGCGACCCGAACGACATCGACAAGTCCAAGCTCGTCTTCCGGGGTGCGGAGAAGCCGGTCGAGGTTCCGGACGCTGTTCCGGCCGACCTCGGTGGCACCGCCGCCGGCACCGCAGCAGCGGGCGCCGACGAGTAGCACGACCAGCAGCAAGGGGCGGGGCCCCGGTGGCATGAGCCACCGGGGCCCCGCCTTTTTCGCTGTTCGCGCAGCTCACGCCCGCCCCGTCCCCTCGGCCCGCCCGCCCTCCGCGCTCGCCTCGGCTCGCTCGGTCTGGCCCGACCGCCCCGAACCGCCGGGCACACTGTGGCCTGCTGCGCCGCCCTGCCGCGCCCGCAAGATCTCCGCAACATTAGGGATAGTGCTGGCTCACGGCGTCCGGAGGCAGCAACTTCCCTGATGTTGCGGGCGGAGTGGTGGCGATGGAGGGGCGGGGGGCGAGGTCGCGGGTGGCTTTGGTGTCCTGTGGACGCTTGCGACCGCAAGATCACGCAACAACCTGGATGTAGTGGCCTTCGGCGCGGGCGAGACCACTACATCCAGGATCGAGCACGATCTTGGGCCCGGCGCCGCGCCGCGCAGGGCTGCGCAGAGCCGGGCCCGGCAGGTGGCAGGGGTGGCGGGCCAGCCTGGGCGGCGCGGGGTGCGGCGTCTCAGGTGGTGAGGTCGGCGGTGGGGTGGGACGGACCGTCGCCGACGAGGCGGAAGCTGTCGCTGCCTGCTGCTTCGACGAGTCCGTCCTGAACCAGGCCGGCGAGGGCGCGGGCGCGCTGGACATCGTCGGTCCAGACCTGGTCCAACCGTTGGTGCGGGACGGGCCCGGTGGACTCCCGCAGCACCCCCAGGAGCAGGCCACGTACCTGTCGGTCGGTGCCCGCGTACCGCTGGGGTCGGCGGGTTGGCCCGGCCGGTGCCTCCTGGCCGGAGGCCCGCCACGCGCAGATCGATTCGACCGGGCAGGCCGTGCAGCGCGGTGACCGGGCCGTGCAGATGACCGCGCCCAGCTCCATGAAAGCGGCGCTGGCGAGTGCCGCCGCGGCCGGTTCCTCCGGTAGGAGTTCTTCGGTGGCGACCAGGTCGGCGGGTCGGGTGACGGGTCCGGCGTCCGGCTCGCCGGCCACCGCTCGGCTGACCACACGGCGCACGTTGGTGTCGACCACCGGGTGCCGCTGCCCGTACGCGAATGCGGCCACCGCCCGCGCCGTGTACGTGCCGATGCCGGGCAGTGCCAGCAGTTGCTCCAACCGGTCCGGTACCTGGCCGCCGTGCCGGTCCACGATGGCGACGGCGCAGTCCCGCAGCCGGACCGCCCGACGGGGGTAGCCGAGGCGTCCCCACATCCGGATCGCCTCGGCCTGGGTGTCGGCCGCCAGCGCTGCCGGGTCCGGCCAGCGGGCCAGCCACGCCTGCCAGGCTGGTACGACTCGGACGACGGGCGTCTGCTGGAGCATGACCTCGCTGACCAGGATGGCCCACGGGGTGACGTCGGGTTCACGCCACGGCAGCTTGCGGGCGTGCTGCTGGAACCATCGGCTGACCACTGTGGCGAAATCGGGTTGAGTCATGGCGTCGTCGATGATGTCACGCTCCGCGATCCCGCTGGATGGGCGGCTCGGGCGGGGTGCCACGACGGCGCTCGTCGGATCGGAGAGAATGCGCGGATGAACGAGCTCGCGATCACCGTCATCGGTCGGGACCGGCCGGGCATCGTGGCCGACGTCGCCGAGGTGCTGGCCGGACTGGGCGCCAACCTCACCGACAGCACGATGACGCGGCTGCGGGGGCATTTCGCGATGACCCTCATCTGCACCGGGCCGGGCGCGGACGAGGTCGAGGTCGCGTTGGCGCCGCTGGCCGCCGAGGGTCAGCTGTTGGCGACGGTACGCGCGGTCACGCCGGACGGCGACGTGCCTCCGGCGGGTGAGCCGTACGTGATGGCGGTGCACGGTTCGGACCGGATGGGCATCGTCGCGGCGATGACGCGGGTGCTCGTCGACGCCGGTGGAAACGTCACGGACCTGAGTACGCGGTTGGCTGGTTCGCTCTACGTGGTGCTGGCCGAGGTGGAGTTGCCGGCCGGTGTGGCCGACACGCTCGTCGACCGGCTGCACCGGACGGCTGGTGAGTTGGGCGTGGAGGTCACGCTCCGGCCGGCGGACCCGGATCTGTTGTGACCGGCGGCGAGAGCGTCCCGGATGACGGTCTGGGCGGGTGGACACCCGAGTCGTTGGTCGTGCCGGGTGAGGTGCGGCCGGTGGTGTCGGCCCCACACCCGGTGCTGAGTCGGGCCGCCGAGGAGGTCGATCCGACAGCGAAGGAGACGGTTCAGCTCGCGGCCGACCTGGTGGCGACGATGCGGGTGTCGCCGGGCTGCGTCGGGTTGGCCGCTCCGCAGATCGGTGTGGGTGCTCGCGTGTTCGCTGTCGACGTGACGGGGCACCCGAAGGCGGTCACGGTGCATGGCACGTTCGTGCTCTGCAATGCCCGCGTGGTCGAGGCGACTCGTTGGAAGCCGGGCCGGGAGGGATGCATGTCGGTGCCGGACCTGACCGGGGACGTGAAGCGGGCCAGTCGGCTGGTGGTGGAGGGCGATCTACCGGGCACGGGTGAGCAGGTCCGGTTGGTGACCGACGGGTTCGAGGCCCGGGCGTTGCAGCACGAGATCGACCACTGTGCGGGCCTGCTCTTCCTTGATCGGGTTGCGGGTGCGCACGCCGTCTACCAGCGGAAGGTCTACCTCTGATCGGCTGCCGGACGGTCCGCCCATCCGTCCTCAGTGGAGGTTCGTACGTGCGCTCGGGGGCGGCTCCGGCGCGTCGCACAGTGCTGGTGGGTGGAGCGCGACTACGGTGGGGGGCATCATGCGTCTGACGGTCGGCCCCCTGCCACCCGCCGTGTACTGGCGGCGTCGCGTCGTCGTACTCGGAGCGGGGCTTCTCTTCCTGATTGTCCTGCTTTATTCGTGCACCCAGTCGGGTCGTTCCGGCGGTCAGGATCCGAAGGCGGGGGGTTCGCCGTCGGCGACGTCCTCCGCGACGTCTGATCCCAACGGGCCGGTGTTGACACCGCAGACCGGGGCTCCGTCGCCGTCCACATCCGCTGATTCGGGTCCGACGAGCCCGAGCCCGGCGATCACCAGCAACGACCCTGCGCTGGGCGCGGCGGCCGGCTCGGAAGACGACGGCACCTGCACCAACGACGAGATCAGCGTCGTCTCGGTGGCGAGCCCGACCTCCGTCCAGCGGGGGGCGCTGGTCGACCTGCAACTCAAGATCAAGAACACGTCGGACCGGACGTGCAGCCGGAACGTCGGTGCCGAGGCGCAGGAGATCTTCGTCAAGTCCGGTGCGGAGAAGATCTGGTCGTCGGACACCTGCGGCAAGGCGCAGGGTGCGGACGTGCAGTCCTTCACACCGAACTTCGAGCGCTCCTACCAGGTGGCCTGGAACGGCCGGGACACCAGCCGGTGCGACGGCAGCGGGCTGGCAGCCGGGCCGTTCCCGCCCGCCGGGTCGTACCAGGTGTTCGCCCGGGTGGGCACGAAACTCAGCTCACCCGCGAAGCTCACCGTCACCGGCTGACCCGGGTCAGACGCAGCGTCGCCGGGCCACAGGTGGCGTTACCGGGTCAGACGTAGCGTTCCAGGATGGATGCCTCGGCGAGCCGCGACAGCCCCTCACGGACGCCTCGGGCCCGGGCGTCGCCAACCCCCTCGACGGCCTGCAGGTCCTCCACCGTCGCGCCCAGGAGCCGCTGGAGGCTGCCAAAGTGCACCACCAGGCGGTCGACCACCGCCACCGGCAGTCGGGGCACCTTGGCCAGCAGTCGGAAGCCGCGCGGGCTGACCGCTGCGTCGAGCGCGTCGGAGGCGGCCGGGTAGCCGATCGCCTTCGCCACCGACACCAGGTCGATCAACTCGGTGGCGCCGAGCAGGTCCAGCTCGACCAGTGCCTCGTCCAGCGTGCGCGACTTGCGGCCGACCGGGAGGTAGTCCCGGATGACAAGCGTCCGGTCGGCGTCCACGCCGGCCATCAGCTCGTCGAGTTGGAGGGCGAGTAGACGGCCGTCGGTGCCCAGCTCGACCACGTAACCGGCGATCTCGTCGGCGATCCGGCGAACCATCTCCAGGCGCTGCACCACGGCCACGGCGTCCCGGACGGTGACCAGATCCTCGATCTCCAGTGCGGAGAGCGTGCCGGAGACCTCGTCCAGGCGGAGCTTGTAACGCTCCAGGGTGGCGAGCGCCTGGTTGGCGCGGGAGAGGATGGCCGCCGAGTCGTCCAGCACATGCCGCTGGCCGTTGACGTAGAGGCTGATGATCCGCATGGACTGGCTGACCGAGATGACCGGGTAACCGGTCTGCCGGGCCACCCGCTCAGCGGTGCGGTGCCGGGTGCCGGACTCTTCCGTCGGGATGGACGGGTCGGGCATCAGGTGGACGGCTGCCCGGACGATCCGGGTGCCGTCGCTGGAGAGCACGACGGCGCCGTCCATCTTGCACAGCTCGCGGACCCGGGTCGCGGAGAACTCCACGTCCAGCGGGAAGCCGCCGGTGCACAGACCCTCGACGACCTTGTCGTAGCCGAGCACGATCAGCGCACCGGTGCGACCCCGCAGGATGCGCTCCAAACCGTCGCGCAACGCCGTGCCCGGGGCCATCAGGGCAAGGTTGGCCCGCAACGGGTCCCCAGCACTCCCGGCGGCGCCTGCGGTCACGCTCACGCTGATCGGGCGGGCGGGCGAGCCCACGGCGCCGGTGCGGGCCTGGGGCGGCGCGCCGGCTGGCTTGGTGGTATCGCGGTCGATCGGCACGGGCACAGTCTACGGACTGCCGTGCGGTGGGTGCTGTCGTGGTTACTGTGATGTGTCACGATGCGGCCCTTCCAACCGGTTTCCCTCTTGCGACGTGCTGTCCGGTATGGCCGCCCGCGTCGGCACGGTGGGTCACTCGGCGGACGCGCGGGCCGCATGTTGCAGCGCCGAACGGACATCCGTGACCTCGGTCACCTGCATCTGCTCGGGGCCGGCGCCGGTGCTGGCCGGGCCGCAACCGGGCGGAACCAGGGCCACCTTGAACCCCAGCCGGGCCGCCTCGGCCAGCCGCCGCGGCACCGCCCCGACCCGGCGCACCTCACCGGTCAACCCCACCTCACCGATCGCCACCAGGTGTGGAGCGATCGCCAGGTTGAGCCCGCCGGAGGCGACCGCCAACGCGACAGCCAGGTCGGCGGCCGGCTCCACCACCCGGATGCCGCCCACCGTGGCGGCGAAGACCTCTCGGTCGTGCAGCGTCAGCCGCTCGGTGCGCCGTTGCAGCACCGCGAGCACCATCGCCAGTCGTGCCGAGTCGAGGCCGGAGACGGTGCGTCGGGGTGACCCGGCCACCGTTGCGCCGATCAGGGCCTGCACCTCGGTGACCAGCGCTCGTCGCCCCTCCATGGCCACTGTCACGCAGGTGCCCGGGACCGGCTCCGCGTAGCGGGTCAGGAACAACCCGGACGGGTCGGCCAGACTGCTGATGCCGCCCTCGTGCATCTCGAAGCAACCGACCTCGTCGGCCGCGCCGAACCGGTTCTTCACGCCGCGCACCAGGCGCAGCGAGGAGTGCTTGTCGCCCTCGAAGTGCAGCACCACGTCGACCAGGTGCTCCAGCACCCGGGGCCCGGCCACCTGGCCATCCTTGGTGACGTGCCCGACCAGCACGGTGGCGATGCCCCGCTCCTTGGCGACCGAGACCAGCGCGGCGGTGACCGCGCGGACCTGGGTCACCCCGCCGGGCACCCCTTCGGTGCCGGTGGTCGAGATGGTCTGCACCGAGTCGAGCACCAGCAGGCCCGGCTTGACCGCGTCGAGGTGACCGAGCACCGAGGCCAGGTCGCTCTCGGCGGCGAGGTAGAGCTGGTCGTGCAGGGTGCCCATCCGCTCGGCGCGCAGGCGCACCTGGCTGACCGACTCTTCGCCGCTGACCACCAGCGAAGGGCTGCCGGAGCCGACCGCCCACTGCTGGGCAACGTCCAGCAGCAGGGTCGACTTGCCCACGCCGGGCTCACCGGCGAGCAGCACCACGGCGCCGGGGACCAGGCCGCCGCCGAGCACCCGGTCCAGTTCGCTCACCCCGGTGGGGCGGGCGCGGGCCGGAGCGGCGCTGATGGTCGCGATCGGCCGGGCCGGCTCGGACGGCATCCGGGAACTGACCACCCGGCCGGAGACGGTCGGGCCGGTGATCGTGCTCTCGACCACCGAACCCCACTCGCCGCACTCCGGGCAACGCCCCACCCACTTGGGCGGCTGGTGGCCGCAGGCGTCGCACTCGTAGGCCGGGCGCGGCTCGCGGGCGCTGGACCGGCCACGGGCGGCACCGGCCGCGCCGCCACGCGGAGGGGTTGATCGGGAGGTGGTCACATCAGGACGCTAGCCCTCGCGTACGACGAAAACACCCCGGCGTGGTGGTCACCACGCCGGGGTGTTCGTCGATGTGACGGTCGGGTCACTCGTGGGTCGTGCCGCCCTCGTTGCCCTCGTAGCCGCCCTCGCGCTCGATGATCGGCGAGGGGGGTGCGGCCGGGGTGAGCGGCACCGCGATCGGTGCCTGCCCGGTGACCGTGTTGCCGTTACCGAAGTCGAAGGTCACGACGACGTTCTGGCCGGAGCGCAGCGCCTCGGTCAGGCCGATCAGCCGGAGCTGCGTGGTCGCCTCGGAGTTGAACTGGACGTAGCTCAGCGGCGCCAGCTCGATCCGGGCCGGCTGACCCGGCGCGGACGGGCTGGCCGAACCCGACGCCCGCGCGGACTCCGGGGCGGACGGGGTGGCTGAGGACGAGCCGGTCTCGGAGGGCGTCGCCGACGGGCTGGCCGAGCGGGACGTCGGAGACGACGGGGTGGCCGAACCGGACGGGGACGGGCTCATCGAGGCGGACTCCGAGGTCGACGGCGACGGGCTCGCCGAGCCGCCGCTGATCACCACCTCGCGTGCGCTCTCGGTGGTGACGGTGACAGTCACCGTCTCCTTCGAGTCGTTGTAGATCACGGCACCGAGCGTCGCGTCCTGGCCGGCCCGGTAGCCCTCGGCGCCCGGGTAGTCCACCAGCAGCCCGCGTACCGAGAAGGAGCCGTTGTTGGTGGTGAGGCTGACGCCCTGGACCGACGGCTCCTTCAACGCGGTCTCGGCGATCTGACCGGTGCCGCATCCGGACGCCAGCAGGCTGGCCGCCGCAATCCCGGACAGCAACAGGGCCGCCCGCCGGGATCCCCTGATCGAGCGCGTCACGTCGGTCCTCCTCGTCACAATCCCCACCCGGCCGCACGCCGGGCACGGTGGCCATACCCGCGCAGACCGCGCTCCAGGGTAGTTGGAGCTGATCGAGGCCCGCACGCGGACCCGGCATTGCCACCTGCTCGGGTGCCCCTCACACCACCCGACCGCTCGCCACCAGCAGCACCACGTCGATCAGGGCCACCAACAGCATCGCTCGGAAGGCCGACACCGGTCGCCGGCCGGCCCGGACCGCCGAGCGGCCGGCGTACCAGCTCAGTGGTGGCACCACAGCGGCCGTGCCGACCGCCGCCAGGCCGATCGCCGACGGCGGCCCGGGTGGTCCGAGGACCAGCGCCGCGGTCGCCGCGAGGAGCAGCCCGGCCGCCGCGGTCCGGCTGCCGGCGGCGCCCAACCGGTGGGGCAGGCCGCGCACCCCGGTCCGAGCGTCGTCGGCCAGGTCGGGGAGCACGTTGGCGAAGTGCGCGCCGGCACCCAGGCACGCCGCCGCGACCACCAGCCAGGCGGGCGGGGTCGGCTGGCCGGGCAGCGCCAGCACCACGAAGGCGGGCAGCGCGCCGAAGGAGACGGCGTAGGGCAGCACCGAGAACACCGTCGCCTTCAGCGGCCAGTCGTAGAGCAGCGCGGAGACCAGGGCGACGGTGAGCCAGAACGCCGCCGTCGGGTTCGTGGTCAGCGCGAGCAACGGGCAGGCCACCGCGGCCACCGCGGCGGCCCAGGCCGTGGTGCGCCGGCCGACCGCGCCGGCGGCCACCGGTTTGTCGGTACGCCCCACAGTGGCGTCCCGCTCGGCGTCCAGCGCGTCGTTGGTCCAGCCGACAGCGAGCTGGCTGGCCAGCACGGCGAGCACGACGGAGACGATTCCGGCCGGCCGGTGACCCACCCCCCACGCCAGCAGACCGGAGACCGCGGTCACGGCTGCGGCCGGTTCCGGATGGCTCGCTCTGACCAGCCCTAACACCCTCGACGACATAAGGGAAGTCTGGTCGTTACCGAGCAGTCGTGCCACGCTCGGTTCCATGCGAGACGTGGCTGCGGCTGCGGCGTCCACCGATCCCAGGGTGCTGCCGCGCAACGATCCGCGCCAGTACGACGACCTGGCCGGTGAGTGGTGGCGGCCCGACGGTGCGTTCGCGATGCTGCACTGGCTGGCCGAGGCCCGCGCGGCACTGGTGCCGCCGGCCACCCGTCCGGGCGCTGTGCTGGTGGATCTGGGTTGCGGTGCGGGTCTGCTCGCGCCGCACCTGACCGGCAAGGGCTACCACCACATCGGAGTCGACCTGACTCGTTCGGCGTTGGTCCAGGCAGCCGAGCACGGGGTACGGGTGGTCCAGGGCGACGCCACCGCGGTCCCGCTGCCGAGCGGTTGCGCCGACGTGGTCTCCGCGGGTGAGTTGCTGGAGCATGTGCCGGCGTGGCCGCGCGCGGTGGCCGAGGCGTGCCGGTTGCTGCGTCCGGGCGGCCTGCTGGTGCTGGACACCCTGAACGACACGGCGTTGGCCCGGCTCGTCGCGGTGCGGATCGCCGAGCGACTGCCGACGGTGCCGCGCGGCATCCACGACCCTCGGTTGTTCGTGGACGCTCAGGCTCTGGTGGCCGAGTGTGCCCGGCACGGTGTCGACCTGCGGCTCCGGGGCATCCGTCCGCAGGTCGGGGGCCTGCTCGCCTGGCTGCTGCGCCGCGCCCGCGCTACCGGTGCGGCGCCCGCCGGCCGACCGCCGCGCATCGTGCCGACCCGGTCCACCGCCGTTCTCTACCAGGGCCGGGGGGTCCGCAAAGGATAGTCGGGCCGTGGCGGGGTATGGGACGCCGAGGAGGAGACGATATGACGGTTCAGGCGCTTGAGGCAGCCCGCCGGTTGGCGCCGCGGTTCGCCGCGCGGGCGGCGGAGCACGACCGGGACGGTTCCTTCCCCACCGAGGACTTCCGTGATCTGCGGGAGTCTGGGCTCTTCGGGTTGATGGTGCCCCAGGCGTTGGGCGGTCTGGGGGCGAGCTTCGCCGAGTACGCGGCGGTGGCCACCGAGCTTGCCCGGGGCAACGGCGCGACCGCGTTGGTGTTCAACATGCACGCCTCGGTGACCGGTGCCCTGGGGGCGGTGACCGAGGAGTTGGCCGAGGCGCTCGGTGTGCCGGACGAGGCGTTGGCCGCCCGGGACCGGCTGTTGACCGCCGCGGCGGAGGGTTCCTGGTACGCGGTGGCGATGAGCGAGCGTGGCGCGGGCGCCCGGTTGTCCCAGCTCACCACTGCCTACGAGGCGACCGACGGAGGTTGGCACCTCAAGGGCAGCAAGACCTTCTGTTCCGGGGCCGGGCATGCCGACGGCTACCTGGTGGCGGCGCGCAGCGCGGCCGACCAGTCGGTGGTGTCGCAGTTTTTGGTGCCGGCCGGTGACGGGCTGACCGTGGAGCCGACCTGGGACTCGCTGGGCATGCGCGCGACCTCGTCGCACGACTTGCACCTGGACGTCACGGTGCCGAGCGACCGGTTGCTCGGCGGTGTCGAAGGGCTGGCGTTGGTGGTCGCCCAGTTGATGCCGCACTGGTTGGTGGCCAGTTACGCGGCCGTCTACGTGGGGGTGGCCCGGGCGGCCATCGACGCGGCGGCCGAGCATCTCAACGCTCGCAACCTGGGTGGTCTGCCGGCGGTGCGGGCGCGACTGGGTCGGGCGGACGCGGCGACGGCAGCCGCCCAGTTGGTGGTCGCCGAGGCGGCCCGCCGGGTGGACGAGGCGCCGGGCGACGAGGAGACCAACCGCTGGGTGTGGCGCGCGAAGCTGCTCGCCGGCACCACGGCCGCCGAGGTGGCGGCGTCGGTGTTGGAGGCGGCGGGCACCTCGGCGACCCGCCGTGGCCATCCGTTGGAGCGGCTCTACCGGGACGCACGGTGCGGCTCACTGCACCCGGCCACGTCGGACGTCTGCGCCGACTGGTTGGGCATCGCCGCGTTGGGCGGCGACCCGGATCGCGACGGATCGGCACCACGTTGGTGAGCCGGCCGGGTGTGACCCGTGCGGAGGAGGAAAGGCCAGTCGAGGTGGCTGGTGGGACGACCAGGGGGAGGACAGCATCTGACGAGAGGTGGGGATCGTGTCCGTACCAGTGATCGCGGGGCTCGGGACTGCACAGCCGCCGTCCGCTCTCCAAGACGAGTTGTGGGAGGGCTTCTTCTCCCGGCACTTCTCCGGCACCACCCGGTCGTTGGCCCAGCGCATCTTCGCGAACTCCGGGGTGACCCGGCGGCAGGCCGCCGTCAACCCGCTGCTGGAGGACGTGTCGGACTGGCCGACCGAACGCCGGATGCGTCGCTACCAGGTCGAGGCCCTTCCGCTCGGCAAGGAGGCGGTGGGCCGTGCGTTGACCGCGGCCGGGCTGGGTGCCGGTGACATCGGCCTGTTCATCGTGTGTTCCTGCACGGGGTACGCCACCCCCGGGCTGGACATCCTGCTCGCCAGGGACCTCGGCATGGCGGCGGACACCCAGCGGATGTTCGTTGGCCACATGGGCTGTTACGCGGCGCTGCCCGGGCTCGGCGCGGCGAGTGACTTCGTCACCGCGCGGGGGCGGCCGGCGCTGCTGCTCTGCGCGGAGCTGACCAGCCTGCACATCCAACCGTCCAGCGCCAGGGTGGACACCCAGCAGATCGTCTCGCACGCGCTCTTCTCGGACGCCGCGGTCGCCGCCGTGGTCACGCCGGGCGGCCCCGGGTACGCGTTGCGCGAGGTCACGTCCGTCACCGACACCTCGACGGCCGACCACATGACCTGGGATGTCACCGACGCGGGTTTCCGGATGGGGTTGTCACCGAAGGTGCCGCAGGTGTTGTCGAGGCACGTCCGCAAGCTGGTCGACGACCTGTTGGCGCGGCACGGTGTCACCGGCTCCGAGGTGGACGGTTGGGCGGTGCACCCGGGAGGGCCGCGGATCCTCAACGTGGTCGAGCGCGAGTTGGCGTTGCCTCCGGAAGGGCTGGCGGCGTCCCGGGCGACGCTGGACGAGCACGGCAACTGCTCGTCGCCGACGGTGCTGCTGATCCTGGACCGGCTGAGCCGTACGACGCCCGCCGCTCGACGTGTCGTCATGCTGGCCTTCGGCCCCGGCCTCACCCTGTACGCCGCCCTCCTCGATCGACAGGACTGAACGTCTCTGCGTCCCGCCCGGTAGGCTCGGTGAATGCGGGCGACGACGGACGATCGGCTGCGCTCGGCGGTGCTGTGGGGTGCGGCGGTGGCCGTGCTGGCCGCCGGTGGCGGGTGGTGGCATGCCGCCGCGCCCGCCCCGACGGCCGGCCCTTCAACGGCCGCGCCGAGTGAGCCCGTGCCGTTGGATCGCCCCCTGGTCACCTCGGTCGAGCCCGGTGAGCGGTTCACCATCCGGTTCGACGAGTCGGGTGAGATTGTCAGCGGGCCGCAAGGCTTCTGGGCGGAGATCGACTCGGAGACGGGCGAGGTCACCGGTGTGCGGGGAGATCCCGGCCGGATCTTCTTCCGGGACGGCCTGCCCGCGTTCCGGGAGACGGTCTGGCGAGAGCGGGCGGCGCTCGCCCCGGGGGAGCGCATGGTCCGGCAGTCGGCTGAGGGCGCCGCCCGTCTCCTGTTGCAGTACCGGTGCACCAGGCCGGGCAGCCTGACGGTGACGGTCGTCGGGGCCGGTCTGGCCGGGCCGTCGGAGATCGACTGCGACGGCACCGTCGCCAATGCCCGGGTGCTGTCGCACGGCCGGCCGTTCCGGGTGGCGCTGTCGGCGACGGGGGAGCGGGAGGTCGACGTCGAGGCCCAGCTCGTCGAGCTACCCCGCTAGGGCGCTCAGGTCACCTCGGTATGCGTCGACCGGCCCCAGGTCGGGCAGCACCCGGGTCACCGTGCCGGTGCGGTCGACCAGCAGAGCGGTCGCGACACCGGGACGGGCGGGCTGACCGAGGAACGAGCGCAGCCCTCCGGCGGGGTCGGCCAGCGCTCGGGCCTGCCGCTGGTCGGGCGGTGGGCTGGGGACCGTCCGGCCGCCGGTGACCGTCACCACGGAGACCCCGGCGGGCGCGGCGGCCAGGGCATCGCCGACGCGGTCGGGGCAGGGGCAGCCGTCCAGAAGGATGATCATGGCGGGGAGCAGGCCGCGCAGCGGTACGGGTGCCTGACCCGTGTCGACCAGGTCGAGTGCGGGCAGGGCCCGTCCGGCGAGGGTCGCGGGCGGTGAGTAGGGCGCCGGGGTCGGACGGTCGGTGCGGCCCGCTCGCGGCCAGGTGACCACGAGCAGGCCGGCAAGCGTGGTGAGGACCGCGACCAGGAGGACCAGCAGCGGCAGTCCCAGAGCCCGGTGGTCGCCGGGTAGGCCGGTGGCCCTGCGCAGTTCGCGGCGGATCTGGGCGGCCTCGGCGGCGAGCGCGGAGGCGTCGTCGGGGACCACGACCCGGCCCCACTCGGGTGGCAGGCCGGGCAGGCCGTCGGCCGGCCCGTGGCCCTCAGCATCCGGCTTGCCCATCGGACCTCCTGGAAGGGTCTCGAGAGCGGAGTGCGGCTCGGTCTCCAGGGTCGCGCACCAGGGGCTCCTCTCGCTACACCTGGGCGCAGTCCTGCCGGCCGGGCTACCATGGGAGGAGCGCATAGCCCTTGATCTCGACGTTCTGTTCACCCGTGCCGGGCAGTCATCCGCACGTTACGGAGCGTGTTCGAACCATTGGTTTGACCGCCTGTCAAGCTGAAGCAAGACCTCTCACAGGGCCCCTGAGCTGCGCCAACGGTCAGGACATCGGTGAGACATCGGTGCCTGACCGTGTTACCCTAGACACAGCGAAAGGGGTTTCGAACCTATGGTTTTCAGTGTCGGCGAGACCGTTGTCTACCCCCACCACGGGGCCGCACTCATCGAGGCAATCGAGACTCGGGTCATCAAGGGCGAGCCTAAGCAATACCTCGTCCTGAGGGTCGCGCAGGGTGACCTGACGGTCCGGGTGCCGGCTGAGAACGCCGAGATCGTGGGCGTTCGAGAGGTGGTCGGCGAAGAAGGCCTCGGTAAGGTCTTCGACGTTCTGCGGGCTCCGCACACCGAGGAGCCGACCAACTGGTCGCGGCGTTACAAGGCAAACCTGGAAAAGCTGGCCTCCGGCAACCCGCTGAAGGTCGCCGAGGTCGTGCGTGACCTGTGGCGCCGGGAGCGGGAGCGGGGCCTGTCCGCAGGCGAGAAGCGGATGCTGGCCAAGGCCCGCGACATTCTCGTCGGCGAGGTCGCGCTGGCGGAGAAGAGCACCAAGGACGAGGCGGAGACGCTGCTCGACAAGGTCCTCACCGAGGCCTAGTCCGCACAGCATCGTCGTCCCACTTCGTAGTGAAGAAACCACCGAGGACCGCGACGTGACCGCGCAGCTCAATCCGCGCGGTGACGTCGCGGTCCTCGTGCCTGCGGCGGGTGCCGGTGTACGTCTGGGTCCGGGCCGACCCAAGGCGCTGCGGCTGCTCGCCGGAGAGCCGCTCCTGGTGCACGCCGTGCGTCGGCTGGCCGCCGCACCGTCGGTGCACACGATCGTGGTGGCCGCGCCGGTCGCCGAGGTGACGGCCGTCCGTGAACTGCTGACCCCGGTCGCGCCGGTGATCGTCGTCCCCGGCGGTGCGGAACGGCAGGCGTCGGTCGCCGCCGCGCTGGCCGCGGTGCCCGCCGGCCCGTCGATCATCCTGGTGCACGACGCCGCTCGGGCACTGACCCCGTCCGAGCTGGTCGAATCGGTCGCGGCGGCGGTCCGTGACGGGCGGGACGCGGTGATCCCGGTCCTACCGGTCGTGGACACGATCAAGGAGGTCGGTGCCGGCGAGGTCGTGCTCGGCACCGTCGACCGTTCCGCCCTGCGCGCGGTGCAGACGCCGCAGGGTTTCCGCCGTGCCGTGCTCAGCGCCGCGCACGCCGCAGCCGGTGATCCCCTCACCGACGACGCTGGGCTGGTCGAGAAGCAGGGCGTCGCGGTGAGCTGCGTGCCGGGCTCGGAATACGCACTGAAAATCACCCGACCGTTCGACCTGGCTCTGGCGGAGCATCTGCTCGCCACCGGTGGTTGACGCGTACGCTCTGATCATGATCGTCCCCAGGGTGGCCATCGGCACCGACGTGCACGCGTTCGAGCCCGGTCGACCCTGCTGGGTGGCCGGGCTGTTCTGGCCCGACCAGGACGGCCTCGCCGGGCACTCGGACGCCGACGTCGTCGCACACGCGGCCTGCAACGCGCTGCTCTCCGCCGCCGGCCTCGGTGATCTCGGTGCCGTCTTCGGGGTGGGTGAGCCGGAGTGGGCCGGCGCGTCCGGCGTAGCGCTGCTGACCGAGACGGCCCGCCGGGTGCGGGCCGCCGGCCTGGAGATCGGCAACGTGTCCGTGCAGGTCGTCGGCAACCGCCCCAAGATCGGCCGACGTCGTGCGGAGGCGCAGCAGGTGCTCTCCTCCGCCGTCGGCGCCCCGGTCACGCTGTCCGGCGCGACCACCGACGGGCTCGGCTTCCCCGGGCGCGAGGAAGGGCTGGCCGGCATCGCGGTGGCCCTGGTGTACGACGCGCCGGCCGCCTAAGCTCGCCGCGATGTCCACCGACCCCGCCCCCGACCGGTCCGCCGCCGACGGCTACGTCCAGCGCGCCCAACTCCTCGCCGAACTCGGCCGCCACGACGAGGCAGCCGGCGAGTTGACCTACGGGCTGGCGCTCCAGCCGGACGACATGGAAGCCCTCACCATGCTGGCCCGGGTGCACCTGGCCGCCCACCGCCCGGCCGAGGCGCTCACCGCTGCCGATACGGCCGTGGCCGCCGCACCGGAGGCCCTGCCGCCACTCGTCGTCCGAGCCATGGCACTGGCCGACCTGGAGCGCTACTCCGAGTCGGCAGCCACCGCCGACCGGATTCTCGCCCTCGGCCCGGCCGACGCGTACGCCCAACGCAGCGCCGCCGCGATCCTGGCCGACTCCCGCAACGGGCAGCCGGCGCTCAACGCGGCCTGGCGCGGGGTCGAGCTGGCCCCCGAGGAGCCGCAGGCGCATCTGGTGCTCAGTCTGGTCGCCGCCCGGCTGGATCTGTTCGACCTGGCCGAGCGGGCCTACCGGGAGGCGCTGCGGCTCGATCCGCGCATCGCCGAGGCCGGGCACGACGTCGGTGTCATGCGGCTGGAGCAGCGTCGCTGGTCGGAGGCACTGGAACACGTGGCCGAGGCGGTGACGATCAGCCCGAGCCGGATCGACTCGCCGCGGACGCTCGCGTACGGCCTGCACCGCCTGGTGCTCTACGGCGCGGGTTGGTCACTGGCGGCAGCGGTGGTGGTCGCTGTCGCGGCTGCGGCGAGCGACGGGCTCTCCCGCGTCCTGGCGGTGCTCGCCGCGCTCACCGGTGGGATCGTGGTCTGGCAGCTCGCGGCCCGGCTCCCGGGGCTGACCCGGACCGTCCTGCCCGCCATGCTGCACTCGGACCGGGCGATGGCCCTGGCGGTCTACACAGTGGCTGCCGCGCCGCTGCTGCTGCTGGTGTACGCGGTGATCGGCTCCCCGTGGCCGCTGGTGCTGGCGATCGCCGCCACGGCGGTGGCCGAGTTCGCAGTCTTCACCAGGACGGCGATCCGCTAGCCGCGACGCGCCCAGGTCCAGGCGTACCCCTCGTCTTCGCAGGCGCTGGCGGCGTCGCAGAGGTCCAGGGGGCGGAAGGTGTCGACCATGACGGCCAACTCGTCGAAGTAGTCAGCACCGATGGAACGCTCCGCCGCGCCCGGCTGGGGGCCGTGGGTGAAGCCGGACGGATGCAGGGAGATCGAGCCCTGTTCGATGCCGGAGCCGCGTCGGGCCTCGTAGTTGCCGCCGGTGTAGAAGAGCATCTCGTCGGAGTCGACGTTGTGGTGGTTGTACGGCACCGGGATCGCGTCCGGGTGGTAGTCGACCTTGCGGGGCACGAACGAGCAGATGACGAAGTTGGGGCCCTGGAAGGTCTGGTGCACCGGCGGGGGCTGGTGGATGCGGCCGGTGATCGGCTCGAAGTCGTGGATGGAGAACGCCCACGGGTAGAGGTGACCGTCCCAGCCCACGACGTCGAACGGGTGCTGGGCGTAGACGTAGCGGGTCCAACCACGCCGGTGGCGGACCAACACCTCCACCTCCTCCCCGTCGACGAGCAGGGGCGTGGCCGGGCCGCGCACGTCGCGCTCGCAGTAGGGCGAGTGCTCCAGGAACTGGCCGCGTACGGAGAGGTAGCGCTTGGGCGGGCCGATGTGCCCGGACGCCTCGACGGTGAGCAGGCGGACGGGCTGGTCGCCGGTGGGCACCAGCCGGTGGATGGTCGAGGTGGGGATGATGACGTAGTCGCCGGCGACCGCGTCCAGCACCCCGAAGGGGGACTCGACCCGCAGGGTGCCCGACTCGACGTACAGGCAGTGGTCGCCGGTGGCGTCGCGGAACAGCGGTGAGGGCCGGTCGGCGAGCACGTACCCGATGCGGACGTCGTCGTTGGCGAGCAGGTACTGCCGGCCGAGGACGGGGTCGGAGCCGCCGGTGTCCAGCTTGTGGGTGCGCAGGTGGCGGGGTTTGAGTGGCAGGTTCGGCGCTCGGGTGAACGTGGGCGGGGTGAACTCGTCGGCGGCCAGGATCGCGGTGGGCGCGTGCCGGTGGTAGAGCAGCGACGAGTCGGAGGAGAAGCCCTCCTGGCCCATCAGTTCCTCGGCGTAGAGCGTCCCGTCGGGCTGACGGAACTGGGTGTGGCGCTTGCGCGGCACGTCGCCGACGCTGCGGTAGTACGGCATCTCGCCTCCCGATTTGTTCCGTTCACCGATCAACAGCGTCCGATAATCGGACGCTGTTGTCCGTTCCTCGTAGCGTCCCGTACATTCTTGTTCCGTGTCAACGCAGGTGCCCGCACTCCTCGACGGCCTGGTGGACGACGCCGCCGTCTTCCCGCCGGGCAGCGCCACGCTCCCCGACGCGCTCGCCGCTCACCGTCGACACCGCGCCGCCTGGTACGCGGACCTGGTCGGCCCGCTGCTCCTTCCCGCCTCGACCGTCGCGGCGGGCGAGCTGACCGGTCTCGTCGACCCGGGCGAGGGTCTGGTGATCGGGTTGATCGGTGACACAGGTATCGCCCGCCTGCCGTTCGCGCTGTCGTTCCTGGCGCCCGACGGCGTCACGGCCCGACAGGTCGAGGTGGCGGTCGCCAAGCGCGGCGAGGACCCGCTGCCCGGCATCGCCGAACTGCTGCGGCTCACCGACGCGATGCCGGGTGTCGAGGCCGTATACGCCGAGCTGCCGTTGACCTTCGGGCTGATGGGCGCACTGGACGCGCTCGCCGCCGCCCGCGCCGACGGGGTGCCGATCGCCGCCAAGTTCCGCACCGGCGGCCTGGCCGCCGAACTCTTCCCCACACCGGCCGAGCTGGCCGCCGTGATCTGCGCCTGCCGCGACCGGGGCCTGCCGTTCAAGCTCACCGCCGGGCTGCACCAGGCGATCCGGCACCTGGACCCGGAGACCGGCTTCACCCACCACGGCTACGCCAACGTGCTGGCCGCCGCCCTGGCCGCCGCCGACGGGGAGCGAATGGAGACGGTCGCCGAGCTGCTGACAGTTGTCGACCCGCGGCCCCTGCTGGAGCGCGCGAGCGCACGGCTGGACGCGCCGCGCCCGCTGTGGGTCGGCTTCGGCTCGTGCAGCATCCTGGAACCACTTACCGATCTGATCCGGCTTGGGCTGGTGAACGGGGGCTACGACGCATGACGTGGGTGACCGGTGCCGACGGTTCGCCGTACGGGGTGACGAACCTGCCGTACGGGGTGTTCCGGACCGACGGGGGGCAGCCACGGATCGGCGTACGGATCGGGTCGTGGGTGCTCGACCTGGCCGCGGCGGAGGCCGCCGACCTGGTGCTGGCCGCCGGTACGTTGTGCCGGCCCACCCTCAACGACTTCATGGCGCTGGGCCGTCCGCAGTGGACGGCGGTACGGCAGCGGATCACCGAGCTGCTGACCGACCCGGCGCACCGGGCCGCGGTGGAGCCGCTGCTGGTGCCCCTGGAGGGCGTGGAGCTGCTGCTCCCGATCGAGGTCGCCGACTACGTCGACTTCTACTCGTCCGAGCACCACGCCTCGAACGTCGGTCAGATCTTCCGCCCCGGTCAGCCGCCGCTGCTGCCGAACTGGAAGCACCTGCCGATCGGCTACCACGGGCGGGCCGGCACCGTGGTCGTGTCCGGCACACCGGTGGTCCGACCGACCGGGCAGCGCCCCTCCGCCGACGGCCCGGTCACGGGCCCCTCGGTACGCCTCGACATCGAGGCCGAGGTGGGTTTCGTGGTGGGCGTACCCAGCCCGATGGGTCAGCGGGTCGCCGTCGACGACTTCGCCGACCACGTGTTCGGCGTGGTGCTGGTCAACGACTGGTCCGCCCGCGACATCCAGGCCTGGGAGTATCAGCCGCTCGGGCCGTTCCTCGGCAAGTCGTTCGCCACCTCGGTCTCGGCCTGGGTGACGCCGCTGGACGCGCTCGGCGACGCCTTCGTCCCCGCCCCCGACCAGGACCCGCCTGTGGTCGACTACCTGCGGGACGTGCCGCACCTCGGCCTGGACCTTCGACTGGTGGTCGAGTGGAACGGCGAACAGGTCAGCGAGCCGCCGTTCGCCACCATGTACTGGACCCCGGCGCAACAGCTGGCGCACCTCACCGTCAACGGCGCGTCACTGCGCACCGGCGACCTGTACGCCTCCGGCACCGTCTCGGGCCCGGACCGGTCGCAGGTCGGATCGTTCCTGGAGCTGACCTGGGGCGGGGCGGAGCCGGTCAAGGTGGGCGACGAGACCCGCACGTTCCTGGCCGACGGCGACACGGTGACCATCACCGCCACCGCGCCCGGTCCGGACGGCACCACCATCGCCCTCGGCGAGGTCACCGGCACTGTTCGTCCGGCCGTCTGAGCGGGCGCGATCCATCCGTCTCGTGCACGGGACCGGTTATCGCACAGCCCGTGCGATAACCGGCCCTCGTTGAGCCGTTGATCGTCCGGATCCCGTTGCCTCGCCGCGCAATCCGGGCCGGGCGCTGCCCGGCTGTGAGCGGTGGGGCGTCCATCGCACACGGAGGTAACGACGATGCACGATCTTGCGGGCGCGATCTGGCGTACCAGTAGCCGTTCCAACGACCAGGGGCTCTGCGTGGAAGTGGCGGACAACCTGGTCGATGTCCACGGTCTGGTCGCGGTCCGCGACTCCAAGGACCAGGCTGGCCCCACGCTCGCGGTCAGCCCGCCGGGGTGGACAGCCTTCATCGGCGCGATTCGAGCCGGTCGCTTCGAACGCTGACCGACAGCCTCGGCACCGGTCGACGACGCCCGGTGCCGAGCAACAGTCCAATCGGACAGAGTGGCCTCCGGGTGGTGGAAATTCCGTCCCGGGGGCCCCGTCCGGCCCTCACTCCGCGTACCGTCGGGGACACGGGAGGGTGGCATGTCGACGGTGGCGGTTACCAGAATCATCGAGGCACACGCTGTCGATGTCTGGCGTCTGCTGACCGACCTGCCCGGCCGCACGGCCCGGCTGACCGCGGCCGGCCCGATCGAGGTGCTCACCCCGGGGCCGTTCGGCCCCGGCACCGCCTGGCGTGAGGAGCGCGCCCAGCCGGGCGGCGGCACGTCGAGCGAAGAATTCCTGGTGGTGGAGGCGTTCGCTCCGCAGCGGCTGGTGCTGTGTTCCTCCGGTGCCGGCGTCGACTACCGGATCACCTGGAGCCTGCGCCCCGTCCGGCGTCGCCGCCGGGGTGGCACAGCGATCACCGTCACCCAGGAAGCGGTGCCGATCGCCCCGTACGGCCGGGTGGTGGCTCTGTTGCTCGGTGGCCTTGCCGCGCGTGCGGTCGAGGTGGCGCTCCGGCGTGATCTCGCCGACCTGGCGGCGGCGGCCGGCGTCATCGGCTCGCTCGAAGCCGCCTGAGAGCCGACCGGGCCGAGGCAGCGCGGAGCTCAGCCCAGGGCCCGTTCTGACCGCTGAAGCGGTACCGGACCGCACCGGGCGTGACCACTGTCGCTGCGACCTGAGCGGGGTGCGGCCGGTTCCGCTGGGTAGGGTGCCGGGCGGAGGTGCGGCATGGGGTTCCCGAGAGGCCGGCGACGGCTCGTGACGGTGGTCGCGGCGCTGCTCGCGACCGCGGCCGTCGCGGTCGTCGTCCACCGGGTGCTCGCGCCGGCGGAGGTGAGCACCGTGGCGAGGGGTGACTACCCGGCCCCGGCCCGGCCGCCCGCCGGAGTGATCGGCCGGCTTCCGGTCGCCCCGTTGATCGTGGACGCGAGGCTGCGGGTGTACGCCGCGCACCGTCAGGTCTACGCCGACCGGCCGGTCGACGGGCGGTACCGGACCAGCCCGTACTGGTCGTACCGGCGCTGGCCGGCGGAACTGACCGGGATCGTGGCCAGCGGCAGCACTGTGGTCAGCCGCTGGTCCGACGGCCAACTGGTCGCGCTCGACGCCCGGACCGGCGGGGTGCTCTGGAGAGCCGACGGTCCGAAGCCCGCCCCGACTTCCGCTGTGGTACGCCGTACCGGGGCGGCCACGGTCTGGGAGCCGCGCGGGCTCCGACTCGCCGACCTTCCGGACGGCCGGACGGTGCTGGTGGTCAGCGGGGACGCCCAGGCGCGCGGGGTCGAGGTGCGCGACGGTCGGGAGCTGTGGCGGGTAGACCTGCCTGGCAGTTGTCGCAGCGATGTCGGGACCACCGCCGCCGGCCAGCTGATCGGTCTGGACAGGTGTGCAGGGCCGGCCACGATCGAGTTCCGGGACGCGCTGACCGGCGTGGTGCGCGAGCGTTGGCGACCGCCGGGTGGTTCCTCCGACGAGTTGGTGGTGACGCCGCTCGGCTGTCGTACCGGACAGTCGGACTGCCTGGCGCTGCGGACCGCAGGTCCGGGCGACGCGGGCGGCCGGGGTTGGCTGCTGGGTGCCGGCGCGCCGGTCGCTGCCCCCGCGCTGGATCCGGCCGGTGTCGTGCTGGTGGGTGAGCAGGCCGTCGTCGTCCTCGACGGGGTGGCGGTGGGGCGATCTGCGCGGACGGGCGCCGAACTGTGGCGGTCCGCGGACCTGGGCGCTGCCCGGGTGCTGGCCGCACAGCCTGGCCGGGTGCACCTGCTGACGGAGGTGAACGACCTGGTGACGCTGGACCCGGTGACGGGTGCCCAGCTGTCCCGCTTCCCGCTCAACGTGGGTTCGGACGGCACCGGCTGGGCCCCCGGGGCGGTGGCGGTGGCGGACGGTTACGTCGCTGTCGAACGACTCCGCAAGCCGGTCGATCCGGACGGTGACGATCAGCGCTACTACTACACCGGCGAGGCGTTGATCCTGGCCGCCACCTGATCGGGGCGTCTTCCGACCGGGGCGCTCGACCCGTTCGTACCCTTTGTCCAGAAGGGGTATGTTTCTCATGGTTCACGTTTCCGTGGGAAGGGGTCGGCGCATGGGTAGGACAGCAGCCAGCTACCTCGTGGGAGGCGCGCTAGCCGCCTCCGCGAGCCTCGCGCTGGCGGTCCCGCCGGTGCTGACCGCCGAACCCGCCTCGGCGCGCCTCGGCAGCGCCGTCCGGGCCGAACCGTCGGCCAACAAAGGCGTCACCTTCGAGATCCTGCCGGCGACCCCGACCCCGACGCCGACCTGGTCGCCGCCCACTCCCACACCCACCACGCCGCAACCCAGCCCGAGCCACGGCGGGCACCTGCCGGTCACCGGTTCGGGCGGGTCGACCCTGTTGCTCGTCGGGCTGGGCGGAACCCTGCTGGTCGTCGGCTGGCTCGCTGCCCGCCGACGGCGGCCGGCGTGACGCAAGCCCGCCCGCTGCCAGCAGCGGGGTCGACGTCAGACGGACTGACGTAGCCGTCGGCGCCGGCCGTTGACGTGCACTCCGGCCAGAGTGTCAGCTGCCGGCCGAGATCCGCTCTCGCGGTCGACCGGCTGGAGGCCGACCGGACCGACGGGATCTGCGGGCCAGCACCGCGAGGCCGGTGACCAGCAGCAGGCCCGCGACGGCGGCCCCCACCGCCCAGGCGGACGTGAGCCGGGACACGACACTGCCCTTCGTGCCGATCTGACCCGCGTCGGGGAACCGGATCTGCGCGGTGGCGCTCCCCTTCACCATGCCGCTCTCCAAGCTCACCTCCGCCTTCCAGGGCCCGTTGGGCAGCTCGACAGGGAACCGTGCGACGACCTGTCCGGAGGCGCCTGGTGCCAGCGTGACGCCCTGCCCGACCGCGAACGGTCCCGCCCGGCTGCCGGCCGGACCGTCGGTCAGGGTCACCGTGCCGGTCAGGTCCAGTGCGCGACCCCCGGTGTTGCGGACCTGGACGGTCACCGACGGCTCACCTGCCTCGCTGCGGGCCGGGCTTATCGCACCGATCGAGAAGTCGGAGGCGGGTTCGCCGCCAGGCCCGATGTCGAGATACATCCGTACTCCGACGCGGTGCACCTGGGCGATCTCGCTGGAGGCGCGGGGCGTGCTGGTGGTGGACGCCCAGAGCACCCCGTACCGTTCGCCCCGGGAGGCGGCAGGCGGCACGGTGATGGTCGCGCGGACCCGTGCCTCGGCCCGCGGTGCCAGCTCGACGGTGCGGTGGTCGACGGTGACCCAGGAGGTCAGCTCGTTCTCGGCGCGGCCCTCGCCGAAGCGGAACGCCGAGGCGTCCAGTGTGGCGGCCGCCGGGTACACGTCGACGCGACGGGACTCGTCGGTGCGGTTGACGATCAGCAGTTGCCGCTTGATGGTGGTGCCCGGCGGCAGGTGGTCGACGATGTAGCGCAGTGCGCGAGGGTCGGACCGGCGATCGGTAGGTGCTTCCAGCAACCGGATCCCGATCCTGTCGTCCGCCCCCGTACCCGGTTCGACCGCGCCGGCCCGGGTCGACAGACCCGGACCGGCGAGGCAGAACAGGGCGAGCGCAACCGTGATGGTCGACCGCCCCCGGGGGCTACGCCACCGAATGCGTCACCGTCCCGGTGTAGACGCCCGCGATGCTGTCCAGCGGGACGTTGACCACCAGGGTGGGGTTCCAGCTCGCGGTGTTGCCGCCGGTGCCACCGCTGTGGGTGAAGGCGACGAGCGGGGTGACGCTGGACAGCGGTGCGGCGTCGCCGGCGGTGAGCTGCCCCGGTGTGAAGGTGCCGGTGCCGGTGGTGGCTGTCGCCGGGCCGGACCAGTAGTCGATCTCCTCGGGGAGCACCGTCTCGGGCGGGGAGCTGGTGCCTGTCTGGAAGACCGTTGCCGTCACGGTGGCCACCCAGGACGCGTCGTCGGAGGCCCGGGAGTCGGTGACGGTCACCGTGCCGAGTTGGCCGGTGATGGTGCCACCGGGTGCGCCGGTGCCGAGGTCGGCGGCGGCCGGCGCGACGATGTCGAGCGTGCCGGCGAGAACCTCGAACGTGGTGTCGGTGGTGTCGGTGGGCGCGGCGACAGCCGGCGCGGCGAGGAATCCCACCATCGCCGCGGCGGCTGCCCCGGCAAGACAGATCTTGGCTTTGCGCACTGTGTTACCCCGTTTTCTCGAAGTGGGTCGGCGTGGTCCTCGGCACGTCCGACTACTTCGGAAGATAGGGCTTAAAGCACTCAAAAGCGGACAAATGTCTCGCCCGTCATCGTCTGGTCATAGATGACAGACCTGCGCTCAGGCCAACGCCGCCTCCGCAGCCGCCAGGAAAGCGTCGTTCTCCGCCGGGGTGCCGATGGTGACCCGGACGCCGTCGCCGGCGAACGGCCGCACGATCACGCCGCGCGCCTCGCACGCCTTACCGAACGCCACCGAACGGTCGGCCAGCGGCAGCCAGACGAAGTTGGCCTGGCTCGTCGGCACATCGGGCAGGAACTTGCGCAGCGCCTCGGTGACCCGGTCCCGCTCGGCGATGACCAGGGCGCACCGACGCTCCATCTCGGCAACCTGGGTCAACGCGGCGAGCGCCCCGGCCTGTGCGGCCGTACTGGTGGAGAACGGGGTAGCCACCTTGCGGATCGCGGCAGCCACCACCGGCTGGGCGACCAACCAGCCGATCCGCAACCCCGCCAGCCCCCACGCCTTCGACAGGGTGCGCAGCACCGCCACGTTCGGCCGGTCCAGGTAGTCGAGCCCGTCCGGCACCTCCGCGTCGGTGACGAACTCCCGGTACGCCTCGTCGATCACCACCAGCACGTCGTCCGGCACCGCGTCGAGGAACGCGTCCAGCTCCGCCCGGCGTACCGCGGTGCCGGTGGGGTTGTTCGGGTTGCAGACCAGGATCACCCGGGTCCGGTCGGTCACGGCCGCGGCCATCGCCGCCAGGTCGTGCCCGTGCCCGGCGTCGTTGGGCACCCGCACGCTGGTCGCGCCGCTGGTCGCCGCGATGATCGGGTACGCCTCGAAGGACCGCCAGGAGTAGAGCACCTCGTCCCCGGGCAGGCAGGTGGCCCGGACCAGGTGCTCGGCGAGCGCCACCGACCCGCAGCCGGTGGCGATCCGGTCGGCGTCCACGCCGTACCGCTCGGCCAGCGCGTCCCGCAGCGCGACCACGCCCATGTCCGGGTAGCGGTGAGAGGCCGTGATCGCCTCGGTGACCGCCTCCACCACACCCGGCAGCGGCCCGTACGGAACCTCGTTGCTGGCCAGTTTGATGGCCTCCGGAAGGCCCAACTCGCGAGCCAGGTCGGCGGGGCTGCGCCCAGGCACGTAGTTGGGCAACGCGTCCAGGTCGGCGCGGGTCAGCCGCAGGGCCGGCTGGTGACGTCCGGAGTCGGTCATGGGGTGTCTCCCGAGGGCTGGTTGCGGTCGTCCGAGGGGGCGGGACCGGGGCGGTAGGGGACCTCGACGACCACGGTCTGCGCGCGCTTGTCGTGCAGCGCCTGACGCAGGGGGTGGTCGAAGAGAGGAGAGAGGGAATCGACCAGTTGCAGCACCAGGCCGATCCCGGCGCAGTACCAGAGCAGCGTCGGTAGGCCCAGCGTGCTCCACCGGCTCAGTGCCCGGCCGAAGCCCAGCGGTTGGTCGGCAGCCGTCGGCACCGCCCGGATCCGCATCAACCGCTTGCCGAACGTCTGCCCACCGGAGGCCATGGAGGGCACCTCGTACGCCAGCCACAGCGCGGTGGCGATCAGCAGGATCACCACGAGGAGCATTTCGGCCTGCTCGCCGGGCATCGGCATGCCCTCGGCGGACGTGTCGTTACGCTCGGCGCGCCGGAGAAACTCCTGCCAGAACGGCGCCCACTCCTGCGCCAGGCGCCAGATGAACCAACCGTTGACCAGCACGTTCAGCGCGAGAATGAGACCGAAGTCGATCAGCCGGGCGGTGAGTCGGCGACCGTAACCGGCCAGCCTGTGCCCGTGCGGCCTCGGCTCGGGCGGCCGTCCGGGCCAGCCGGGGTGACCAGCCGGCGGCACCCAGCCGGGTTGACCGCCCGGAGGTGCCCAACCAGGCGGCCCGCCCTGCGGAACCCAACCGGGCGGGCCGGACTGTGGTCCCCAGCCCGGACCCTGTGCTGGTGGCGGGCCGTACCCGGGGCCCTGCCCCGGTGGTGGGCCGTAGCCCGGCTGTGGGCCGTACCCGGGAGGTGGGCCCTGGTGCGGCGGCCCGCCCGGTGCGACGGCTTCGGTGCCGGGGGCGGCCGGGCCGGAGGTCGGGGCCGCGGCCGGGGTGACCGGCTCGACCGGCGGAGGACCGTCCGGCGGGGTGGCGTCAACGGGAATGGGCGCGCCGAGCCAACCCTCGCCGTCCCAGTAGCGTCGGGTCTCGGTGTCGGCGGGGTCGACGTACCAGCCGGGTTGCACGCTCACGCCGTCACTCCGCTTCGCTGCGCGACGGCGCGAGGCGCCACGCCAATGGGCCTGCTGGTTCGCTCGCTGCGCTCGCTCACGTGGACACCTTAACGACGACGGTTCCGGCGAACTTGTCGTGGAGGCACTGCTGCCACGGCTTGTCCCAGAGCTGCCACAAACCGTCGGCGTAGCTGAGCCCTGGGACCAGTGGAGCGGCCAGGTGCTGCACCAGCCACCGCCGGCCAGCCATCCCCCGGTCCAGCGTCCGGGACGGGTCGAGCGGCACCACGCGCAGTTTCATGATCTTCTTGCCGAGCGTCTGACCGTCGCGCTTGAGGTACTCCACGTAGTAGAGCCAGTAGAGCCCGAGCATCAGCACGAAGAGCGCGAGCTGGAGCAGCAGGATCGGCAGGAAGAACTCGAGGAAGAAGGTGCCCGGGTCGGGCTCCACCAGGGTGCCGTCCGGGTTGGTCTGGTTCAACTCGCTGAGCATCCGCCACCAGAGGACGAAGAAGACCGGCAGGAACAGGGTCAACAGGACGGCAGTCGCCAACGCCGTGTCGATCAGCCAGGCCAGGAACCGGTCGCCGAAGCCGGCCAGCGGCTGACCGCTCGGGCTCAGCGGAGGCGGTGGCGGGCCGGGCGGCCCGGCGTACCACTGCGGCGGGGCGTACCCGGGTGGGGCGTACTGCGGCGGCGCGGCGTACCCCTGGGGGTGTGGTCCGGGCGGCGGCACGAAGCCGCCGGCGGCGGGCTGAGGCCCACCGGCCGGCGGCGTCGGGTACGACGGAGGCTGCGTCACGCTCGCAAGTGTTACAGGTTGCCGCGGGCTTCCTGCTCGCGCTCGATCGCCTGGAACAGCGCCTTGAAGTTGCCCTTGCCGAAGCCCAGCGAGCCGTGCCGCTCAATCAGCTCGAAGAAGACAGTGGGGCGGTCCTGCACCGGCTTGGTGAAGATCTGGAGCAGGTAGCCGTCCTCGTCCCGGTCGACCAGGATCTTGCGGGCCTTCAGCTCCTCGATCGGCACACGGACCTTGCCGATGCGCTCGCGCAGCTCCGGGTCGTCGTAGTACGAGTCCGGGGTCTCCAGGAACTCCACGCCGGCGGCGCGCATCGCGTCGACGCTGGCCAGGATGTCGTTGGTGGCGACGGCGATGTGCTGCGCGCCCGGGCCCTGGTAGAACTCCAGGTACTCGTCGATCTGCGACTTCTTGCGGGCGATCGCCGGCTCGTTGAGCGGGAACTTCACCTTGCGGGTGCCGTTCGCGACGACCTTGCTCATCAGCGCCGAGTAGTCGGTGGCGATGTCGTCGCCGACGAACTCCGCCATGTTGGAGAAGCCCATCACCCGCTTGTAGAACTCGACCCACTCGTCCATCCGGCCCAGCTCCACGTTGCCGACCACGTGGTCGACGGCCTGGAAGAAGCGCTTCGGCTGGATGCCTGCGGCGATCATCGGCTGGCGGTCCACGATCGGGCCGCGGGCCACGAAGCCGGGCAGGAACGGCCCGGTGTAGCGGGACCTGTCGACCAGGGTGTGCCGGGTGTCGCCGTACGCGGCGATGGCGGCCATCCGGACCGTGCCGTGCTCGTCGGTCACCTCGTGCGGCTCGACGACGCTGGCGGCGCCCTGCGCGATGGCGTGCGCGTACGCGGCGTCCACGTCCGGGACCTCCAGCGCGATGTCGCTGACCCCGTCGCTGTGCTTCGCCACGTGCTCGGTGCCGTCGGCGTCCGGGCGCACCGCGCCGGTCAGCACGAAGCGGGCCGAGCCGCTGGTCAGCACGTACTGGGCGTGGTCGCGGTAGCCCTGCTCGGGGCCGCGGTACGCCACGCAGGTCATGCCGAACGCGGTGGAGTAGTAGTGGGCGGCCTGCTTGGCGTTGCCGACCAGGAAGTGCACGTGGTCGAGACCCCGGACCGGGAACGGGTCGTGGCTGATGTCGTGGTCGACAGCGCCGACGAGCCGGTCGACGTCGACGTCCTCGGTCGACTGGGGTCGGTCGATCGCCTGGGTCATGGTGGGCTCCCTCGCGTACCGGCCGGCCTCGTGGGCCGCCGTTGTCGGTTCTTGTGGCGAGGATCGCTGGCCCGGCACCGGCTGGGCAACTGTCGACGGAAGTGCTGGTCAGGTTGCGCATTCGGTATGGTCTTCACCCATGAATGGTGAGCAGAATGTACAGCTCGACGCGCTCGACGTGCGCTTGATCGAACTGCTCGCCGAGGAGCCGCGGATCGGGGTGTTGGAGTGTTCCCGGCGGCTCGGGGTGGCCCGCGGCACCGTGCAGGCCCGGCTGGACAAACTGGTGGAGCGGCGGGTCATCGAGGGCTTCGGCCCCGAGATCGCACCGGCCGCGATCGGGTTCGGGGTGACCAGCTTCGTCACCCTCGAAATCAGCCAGCGGCACGGCCACGACCCGGTCACCGCCCACCTCGCCGCGATCCCCGAGGTGCTGGAGGCGCACACCATCACCGGCTCCAGCGACCTGCTCTGCCGGATCGTGGCCCGCTCCAACACCGACCTGCAACGGGTCATCGACCAGATCGTCTCGTCCGCCGGCATCACCCGCGCGTCGACAATCATCGCGCTGGCCGAGCAGATCCCCTATCGCACGCTGCCGCTGGTGCGCAGCGCCGTGCGGGCGCTCTAACACCTTCGGTCGCAGAAAGCGCGGCGACACGGCGGCGCGGGCGTACGGAAGATCCGCGATCGTGGCTACGGTGTGCGGGTGGCGAAGGGGAGCGTGCGCGGTGGGCTGCTGCTCGGCCTCGCCGTGGTCGTCGCCCTCGCCGCGACCGGCGTGTGGAACCCCTTCCCCGGCCTGTGGGAGTGGGTGGACCGCAGCGAACCCATCTCCGAGCCCGACGTGGTGTGGCAGCAACGGGTCGGCGGCACTCCGCGCAGCGTGACCATCGCCGGCGACGCCGTCGTGGTCGAGCAGCGCACCCGGGTCGAGGCCCGCAGCCTGGCCACCGGCACCCAGCTCTGGGAACGCAAGGCGGACTGGTCGGCGGTGGCCGGCGGTGACCGGGACCCGGTCGTCGCCGTGGGCAAGCTGCTGGTCAAGGGGTACGAGCTGCTCGACCCGTCCACCGGCGCGACCCGGCGACGCGACGACGACGCGGTGGCCGTGTGGACGTACCGCAACCTGCTTCTCGACGCCCGCTGCACCGACGCGACCGACTGCACCCTGAGCGCCTGGGACCCGCGCGGCACCGCGCCACTCTGGACGGCCTTCCTACCCGGGGTGCACAGCGGCCTGCTCGCCGACAACCCCGGCCTGCGCGGCACCCGCCGGCTCACCTCCACCCGGATCGACGACGGGGTGGCCGGGGCGGAGACCGCGCCGCCCCTGCTCGGCTTCCCGGTGGACGGACGGGTGCACGTGGTCGACACCGCCACCGGCCGGGTGTTGCAGAACGTCGAGCCCGCCCGCGACGAGCGGCTGTCGGTGGTGGGCGGCCGGATGTTGCGGATCGCGGCCCGCTCGCAGGACGGCGCCTGCTACTTCGCCATTTCCGCCCGGGACCCGGCGACCGGCCAGGAGGCCTGGCAGCGGGCCGGGGTCAACCTGCGCACCGCCGACTCCGCCGGCTGCGTACAGCGGGAGGACCCGCAGGGCGCGCGGAACGTGCTGATCGGCGTGGGCCCGGACGGCCGCGAAGCGGTCATCGACGGGTACGACGGACGGCTGCTCTGGGTCGGTGAGTCGGGCACCAAGTTGATCGCTGTGGACGACCGTGTGGCGGTGTTCCGGGCTGCCGACAAGCGCTCGGTGATCGCCCGTGAGCTGGGCACCGACAAGGTGCTCTGGACGCGCCCCGCCAGTGGCAAGGCCGGTGCCGCGCTCACCCCGTACGCGGCGGTGGTCGCCGACGAGAAGCCGTCCCGGCTGGTCGCTGTGGACCCGCGCAGCGGCAAGGAGTTGGCCGCCCTGCGCACCTCGGCGAACGCCCTCGCGGTCGGCTCGCAGGGCATGATCGTCGGGGAGGGCCGGGAGATCGGGTACGTCCGGTTCGGCGCGGCCGGAGGCTCGCCTGCCCGACCGCCCGGCGACGGTGGGAATCCCCGCCCGGGTGGCACCGGACCCGGCTCCGGGCCCGGTGGGCCCAACAACGGCGACTGCGGGCCGAAGGGTGAGCTGTGCCCGGAGCCGGAGGGTGGCAAGGACGGCTGAGCGGGGATTCACCTGCTCCTCGGCGCGACGGCTGGGCGGCTGACGCGCGGCAGATGAGAGCGGCGTCCCAGGACGCGCCCGGCGGGTGGGAGTGATCGACCGGTCTGCCCTAGGCTTGCCGCTCATGAGCAGTGCCGCCGCATTCTCGTACGCCCCTCTGCTGCCGACCGGCCCGGACCAGACGGACTATCGCCTGGTCACCGACGAGGGTGTGGACGTCGTACACGGCCCGGGAGGCCGCCGGTTCCTGACCGTGGAGCCGGCCGCGCTCACCGCGCTGACCGCCGAGGCGATGCACGACATCGCGCACTTCCTGCGCCCTGCGCACCTGGCCCAGCTCCGGGCGATCATCGACGACCCGGCGGCCTCGCCGAACGACCGGTTCGTCGCGTTGGACCTGCTCCGCAACGCCAACATCGCCGCCGGTGGCGTGTTGCCGATGTGCCAGGACACCGGCACCGCGATCGTGATGGGTAAGCGTGGCCGGCACGTGCTGACCGACGGAGCTGACGCCGAGGCCATCTCCCGGGGCGTCTACCAGGCGTACACCAAGCTCAACCTGCGCTACTCCCAGCTCGCCCCGCTCACCATGTGGGACGAGCGGAACACCGGCAGCAACCTGCCGGCCCAGGTGGAGCTGTACGCGGAGGACCCGGACGGGCACCCGGACGCGTACAAGTTCCTGTTCATGGCCAAGGGCGGCGGGTCGGCCAACAAGTCGTACCTCTACCAGGAGACCAAGGCACTGCTCAACCCGACGAGGATGATGCAGTTCCTGGAGGAGAAGCTGCGGCTGATCGGCACCGCCGCCTGCCCGCCGTACCACCTGGCCATCGTCATCGGCGGCACCTCCGCCGAGTACGCGCTGAAGACCGCGAAGTACGCCAGCGCCAAGTACCTCGACGCGCTGCCAACGCAGGGCTCGATGAGCGCACACGGCTTCCGTGACCTGGAGCTTGAGGCGGAGGTGCTGGAGCTGACCCGCAACTTCGGCATCGGCGCGCAGTTCGGCGGCCGGTACTTCTGCCACGACGTGCGGGTGGTCAGGTTGCCCCGGCACGGCGCGTCCTGCCCGGTGGCGATCGCCGTCTCCTGTTCGGCGGATCGGCAGGCGGTCGCCAAGATCACCCCGTCGGGCGTGTGGCTGGAGCGCCTCGAAACCGACCCGGCGCGTTTCCTGCCCGACGTCACCGACGACTCGCTGGACGCAGAGCTGGTCGTACGGGTCGACCTCAACCGACCGATGGACGAGATCCGCGCCGAGCTGTCCAAGTACCCGGTGAAGACCCGGCTGTCACTGTCCGGCCCGCTCGTGGTGGCCCGGGACATCGCGCACGCCAAGATCGCGGAGCGGTTGGACGCCGGCGAGCCGATGCCGCAGTACCTGCGCGACCACGCGGTCTACTACGCCGGCCCGGCGAAGACCCCCGAGGGGTACGCGTCGGGCTCCTTCGGCCCGACCACCGCCGGGCGGATGGACGCCTACGTGGAGAAGTTCCAGGCCGCCGGTGGCTCCCAGGTGATGCTGGCCAAGGGCAACCGCTCCGGTCAGGTGACCCGCTCCTGCCAGCAGCACGGCGGCTTCTACCTCGGCTCGATCGGCGGCCCCGCCGCCCGCCTCGCTCAGGACTGCATCAAGCACGTCGAGGTCCTCGAATACGCGGAGCTGGGCATGGAGGCGGTCTGGAAGATCGAGGTGGAGGACTTCCCGGCCTTCATCGTGGTCGACGACAAGGGCAACGACTTCTTCGCCGAGGTCACCAAGCCGGTGCTCACCATCGGCCGCCACTGACCGACACGTACGCGAAGGGGCGCCGGGCGAACTCGCCCGGCGCCCCTTCTGTCGCCCGTGCACCACCGACATCGGTACGCCCGCCCCGCTGGGGTGGGACGGGCGCACCGCCCCCGTCGGATGTCGTCACCGACAACGCACAGCGAGTCTGCTCAGGACCACTGTCGATCCGCTCTCAGATCCCTATCGCCTGGCTGCGGCGATTTGTGATCGCCGGACTACTCTGCTGAAAGGTGCGGCGGTGAGGCGGGGGAGCAGATGCGGTTCGGGATCCTGGGGCCCCTGCGGGTCGGCGGTGGCGAGTCCACTGTCACCGCGGGTCGGGATCGGGTCGTACTCGCGATGTTGTTGCTCCGGGCCGGCCGGTTGGTGCCGGTGGAGGAGCTGATCGACGCGGTCTGGGAGGAGAATCCTCCGGCCACCGCCCGTGCCCAGTTGCAGACGTGTGTGTCGCGGTTGCGTCGTCGTTTCGCCGAGTTGCAGCTGCCCGGGGATGTCATCGTCACCGACCCGGTCGGGTACGGCATCCGCACCGCCCCGGACGACCTGGATGCCGAGGTCTTCGCCCGTACGGTCGAAGCGGCCCGGGCCGCCGCCGTGACCGGTCGTCCGGCTGAGGCGGGTGAGCGGTTCCGCGCGGCCCTGGCGCTCTGGCGCGGGCCGGCGCTCGGCGGCATCCCCAACCGCAGCGTCCGCCGTCGGGCGCAGACGCTCGACGAGCAGCGCCTGACTGTGCTGGAGGAGTGCGTCGAGGTCGAGTTGCGCCTCGGGCGGGCCGCGGAGTTGATTGGGGAACTGGCCGAGGGCGTCGATCGGCATCCGCTGCGGGAGCGTCTGCGAGGCCAGCTGATGTTGGCGCTGTCGTCGGTGGGCCGGCAGGCCGACGCGCTCACGGTGTACCGGGAGGGCCGGCGGTTCTACGCCGACGAGTTGGGCATTGAGCCGGGTGCCGCGTTGCAGGAGCTGCACCAACGCGTACTCGCCGGCGATCTGGCCGTGACCCGCCCGGAGGAGCGGTCCTTCACCCAGGTCCGGGCGCTGCCCCGGTCGATCAGCGACTTCACCGGACGGCAGGAGACGCTCGGTCGGCTGGTGAAGGAGATCGAGGAAGACGACGCCCGAATTCAACTCCTCGACGGCATGGCGGGCAGCGGAAAAACCACGCTGGCCGTGCACATCGCCACGGCGCTCGGGGACCGCTACCCCGACGCGCACCTCTTCATCGACCTGCACGGGCACAGCGAACGAGCACCGCTGCCGGCCACCACCGCCCTTGCCGCGCTGCTCCGCCAGCTCGGCGTCCCCGGCGACCGGATGCCCGCCGACACCGACGAACGCGCTGCCCTGTGGCGCAGCCAACTGTCCGGACGGCGGGCGATCGTGGTGCTCGACAACGCCGCCAGCGCCGCTCAGGTTGCACCGCTGCTGCCCAGCGGCCGGGACACCCTCACCCTGATCACCAGCCGCCGCCGGCTCGTCGGGCTGGACGGTGGCAAGCCGACGTCGCTGGCTGTGCTGGACCCCGAGGAGGCAGTGGAGCTGCTCGGGCGGGTGCTGGGTCCCGACCGGGTCGCCGCCGAGCCGGAGGCGGCTGCCGAGGTGGCCAGCCGTTGCGGGTACCTGCCCCTGGCGATCCGGCTGGCGGGGGCCCGGCTCGTCCACCGGCCCCGGTGGCAGATCCACGACCTGGCGGACCGGCTCGCCCCGGGACGGGACACCCTGACCAAGCTGTCGGCCGGCGAGCGTTCCGTCGGGCAGGCGTTCTCCCTGTCGTACGCGCAGCTCGAACCCGACCAGCAGCGGATGTTCCGGCTGTTGGCGCTGCACCCGGAGGGGTCGTTCGACGATCGGGTGGCGGCGGCGGTCGTCGACCTGCCCCTGCCGGAAGCCCAGAGTCTCCTGGACAATCTCGCCGACTCGCACCTCGTCGACGAACCGGCACTCGGCCGATTCCGCTTCCACGACCTCATGCGCGAGTACGCCCAGCAACTGCTGGAGACCAGCGAGACGGCAGCGAGCCGAAGGTCCGCCACCGTCCGGCTTCTTGATCACTACCTGCACGTGGCGCACGCTCTCGCCAATCAGATGGAGCCGGTGGCCAGCCGTTCCGCCCTGGTGCTGCCGGAACCCCCGCGAGCCGATCTGGTGCAGAAGTCGGCTGCGGATGGGGCCGCCTGGTTCGACGCCAACCGGGCCGCGCTGCCGGCGCTGGTGCGGCTGGCCGCCGCAGAGGGGCAACTGGAACGTTGCTGGCAGCTGGCCCGCACGTCCTGGTTCCACCTGTTCATGAGCGGCCACCTGGACGAGCTGGTGGACGTCCACACAGTCGCGTTGCGCGCCGCCGAGCAGCTCGGTGACGCGGGGGCCATCGCCACCGTGCAGAACTATCTCTCCTCGGGCTACTTCCGGCTCGGGCGGTTCGCGGAGGCCATCAAGTTGATGGAGGTCGCGCTTCGACTGCGTCAGCAGCTCGGCGACCGGCGTGGTGAGGCGACTGTCCGCCGGAACCTGGCCGTCGCGTACGGGGCGAACTGGCAACTTGCTCCCGCGTTGGTCCACTCCGCCGCGGCGCTGGCGCTCGTCTCCGCCAGGGACCAGCCGGCGGAGGTCGTCGCGATGCTCAACAACCAGGCGATCCTGCTGATGGCCTGGGGCCGTTACCCGGAGTCGCGGCGGGTCTCGCGGCGTCAGCTGAGCCTGGCCCGCGAGATCGGGGACATGAGCGCCCTGTGGAACGCGCTGGGGCACCTGGGCGCGGTGCGGGCGCGACTCGGCGACTACGCGGGTGCACGCCGGTTCCTGCGGTTGACGTTGCAGTTCAAACGCCGCCAGGTCAACCGCTTCGGCGAGGGTGAGGTCCTCAACGAACTGGGCGCGATCGAGCGGATCCTGGGCCGGCCCGAGGCCGCCGCGACGCTGCACCGCGAGGCGCTCGGCGCGGTGACGAAATCCGGAGACCGCACCGGCGCCTGCGTGTCGCGCAACTTCCTGGCCCGTGCGCTTCTCGACCAGGGGGACGTCACCAGCGCTGCCGACCTGTACCGGCGTGTGCTCGCCGAAGCCGTCCGAATGGGTGCCCGGCACGAGCAGGCCCACGCGCTGGACGGGATCGCCCGCTGTCTGCGGGACACCGACCCGGCCGCGGCCCGGTCACACTGGATCCGCGCGCTGGACCTGTTCCGGCAGATCGAGTCGCCGGACCAGCACGAGGTGAGCCGACTGCTCACCGAGTTGGGCTGATGGGCCATCAGCGGTCTGCCGGCGGCGGGGCAGCTCACCGTCGGCCAGCACCGAGCGGTCCGACACGCGTGGAAGCGCCAGGCTTTCGCCTGGCGCTTCCGGCGTCGGTAGTTCTGCACCGACATCGGTACGCCCGCCCCGCTGGGGTGGGACGGGCGCACCGCCCCCGTCGGATGTCGTCACCGCCAACCTGGAACAAGTTTCCGGTGTGCCGCACTCGATCCGCTCTCACATCGCTATCACCGTGCTGTGTCGGGCGGTGATGACGGGACTACGCTGCTGGTTGGTGCGCCACGGGGGTGGAGGAGTAGATGCGGTTCGGGATCCTGGGGCCTCTGCGGGTTGGTGGTGGTGAGGCCACTGTCACCGCGGGTCGGGATCGAATCGTGCTCGCCACGCTGCTGTTGCGGGCCGGTCGGCTCGTGCCCGTCGACGAGTTGGTGGACGCCGTGTGGGAGGACAGCCCCCCAGCCACCGCCCGGGCCCAGTTGCAGACCTGCGTGTCCCGGTTGCGCCGCCGGTTCACCGAACTCGACCTCGCACCCGAGCTCATCGTCACCGACCCGGTCGGATACGGCGTCCGGACCACCCCGAACGACCTGGATGCCGACGTCTTCGTTAGAGGCGTGGAGACGGCCCGGGCCGCCGTTGTGGCCGGCCGGTTGGCCGAGGCGCGTACAGGTTTCCGCGCCGCCCTGGCGCTGTGGCGAGGGCCGGCACTCGCTGGCATCCCCAGCGTCAGCGTCCGTCGTCGGGCGCAGGCGCTCGACGAGCAACGCCTCACCGCGCTGGAGGAGTGCGTCGAGGTCGAGCTGCGGCTCGGCCGGGCCGCGGAGCTGATCGAGGAACTGGCGGAGAGCGTCGATCGGCATCCCCTGCGGGAGCGCTTGCGTGGTCAACTGATGCTGGCCCTGTCGTCGGTCGGGAGACAGGCGGACGCCCTCGCCGTCTATCGGGAGGGCCGACAGACATACGCCGACGAGTTGGGCATCGAACCGGGCGCCGAATTGCAGGAGCTGCACCAGCGGGTGCTCGCCGGCGACCTCGCCCTGGCCGGTCGACCGGCTCAACCCGTCGGCCCGGTCCGCTCACTGCCCCGGGCGATCGGGGATTTCATCGGTCGGCAGGAGACGGTGGCCCGCCTGGTCAAGGAGATTGAGGAGGACGGCACCCGGATCCAGGTGGTCGACGGGATGGCCGGCAGCGGCAAGACCACGCTCGCCGTACACGTCGCGACCGCGCTCGCCGACCGTTATCCCGACGCCCAGCTCTTCATCGATCTGCACGGGCACAGCGAACGCCGACCGTTGACGCCGGCCACGGCCGTGGCGGCCCTGCTGCGCCAGCTCGGCGTGCCGGCGGAGCGGGTGCCGGAGAACCTTGACGACAGGTTGGCGCTGTGGCGGATCGAGTTGGCCGGTCGGCGAGCGTTGGTGGTGCTGGACAACGCCGGCACCGCCGACCAGGTGGCCCCGCTGCTGCCCAACGGCCCGCACTGCCTGGTCCTCATCACCAGTCGTCGTCGACTGGTCGGGCTCGACGAGGGTCGGCCGTCGTCACTGCCGGTCCTCGACGCCGATGAGGCGATCGAACTGCTCGGCCGGGTTGCTGGCCTGGATCGGATCGCCGCCGAACCGGAGGCGGCGGCCGAGGTGGCGCGTCGCTGCGGCCACCTGCCGCTCGCCATCCGGTTGGCCGGCGCACGCCTCGCGCATCGGCCTCGCTGGAGGGTCGCGGACCTCGCCGAGCGGCTGGTCACCGGAGCGGGTCCGCTGGCCGAGCTGACCGCCGGGCAGCGCTCGGTGGGGCAGGCGTTCGCCCTGTCGTACGAGCAGGTCTCACCGACGGCGCAGCGGCTGTTTCCGCTGCTCAGCCTGTATCCGGGGGGACGCCTGGACAGCCGAGTTGCCGCCGCCCTCGCCGAGCTGCCCCTGACCGACACCCAGGACCTGCTTGACGAGTTGGTCGACGCGCACCTGGTGGACGAGGTGCAGCCGGGCTGGTACCGGCTACACGACCTGCTCCGTGAGTACGCCCGGCTGCTGCTCGCCGGCCCGGAGCGGCACATCGAGCGCCGGGCCGCAGTGGAGCGGCTGCTGGACCACCATCTGTCCATCACGTTGGCGATCGCCCGGAGGATCGAGGCGGCGGGCAGTCGCCGCAACATTCCCGCGGACACGCCCCGGCGTCCGGATCTGATGGCTGTGCCGGTGGCCGAGGGGTGGGGGTGGTTCGAGGAGAACCACACCGGGCTCACCGCCCTCGTTCGGGTAGCCGAGGAGGAAAGCTTCCCGGTTCATTGCTGGAAGCTGGCCCGGGCCTGCTGGCGGCTCAACTTCGAGGGCGGGCACCTCGACGAGCTGATCGAGACCCACACGATCGGGCTTCGCGTAGCCGAGCGGCTGGGCGACGAGGCGGCCATCGCCGTGATGCTGAACTACCTCTCCTCGGCGTACTTCCGGCTGGCCCGCTTCCCGGAGGCGATCCGGTCGATGGAGGTGGCGCTCAGGTTGCGCCGCCAGCTCGGGCTGCGCGGCGACGTGCTCAGCACGCTCTGGAATCTCGGCATCTCGTATGCCGCGAACGGTGACTTCCGGCAGGGCAAGGCGAAGTTCGACGAGGCACTCAGCATGATCCGCAGCCTGGCCGACGTGCATGAGCTGACCAATCTGTTGCACAACCTGTGCTACGCGTTGATCCGGTGGGGGCGGTACGACGAGGCCCTGCGCCACGCCCGACTGCATCTCCTGCTGGCTCGCCAGGCGAAGGACCTCCGGCAGACCCACAATGCGCTGGGGCACCTCGCGATAATCCGGCACCGGATGGGCGACCTGGGTCCTGCCCGCCGCCTGCTGCGGGTCGCGCTGTCCCTCAAACGCCGGCTAGGCGACCGTTTCGGCGAGGGAGAGGTGCTCAACGAGATCGGCATGATGGAACGCGTCGCCGGCGACCCGGAACGTGCCGCCGCCCTGCACCGGGACGCGCTGGTAGCGATGATGGAGGCCGGCGACCGGATGGGGGAATGTGCGTCCCGCAATCTGCTGGCCCGGGCGATCCTGGAGCAGGGGGACGCCGCCAGCGCGCTCGACCTGCACCGCCGGGTGCTCGCCGACGCCAGCCGGCTCGGCGCCCGCTACGAGAAGGCCTGGGCGTTGGAGGGCGTCGCCCGCTGCGTACGGGCCACGGATCCGACGGCGGCCCGCGCGCACCTGGAGCAGGCGCTGACGCTGTTCCGGCAGATCGAGTCGCCGGACCGGCACGAGGTGGAGAGGCTGCTCACCGAGTTGGGCTGACGGATCATCTGCGGGTCGGCCACGGGCGCGGCAGGATGGTACGCGTGACGACTCCAGAGGCGACCGGTTACCGCATCGAACGCGACTCGATGGGCGAGGTGGAGGTGCCCGCCGAGGCGCTGTGGCGGGCGCAGACCCAGCGTGCGGTGCAGAACTTCCCGATCTCCGGCCGGGGCATCGAACCGGCCCAGATCAAAGCCCTCGCCCAGATCAAGGGTGCGGCGGCCGAGGTCAACGGCGAGCTTGGCGTGATCGACGCGAACGTGGCCGCCGCCATCACCGCCGCCGCCGCCCACGTGGCCGACGGTGGTTACGACGACCAGTTCCCGGTGGACGTCTTCCAGACCGGCTCGGGCACGTCGTCGAACATGAACACCAACGAGGTGATCGCCACCCTGGCGAGCCGTGAGCTGGGCTCACCGGTGCACCCGAACGATCACGTCAACGCCTCCCAGTCGAGCAACGACGTCTTTCCGTCCTCGATCCACCTGGCGGCCACCCAGTTCATCGTGGAGGACCTGCTGCCGTCGTTGGCGCACCTTGCCGCCGCGCTCGAGGCCAAGGCCGCGGAGTTCGAGACGGTGGTCAAGGCGGGGCGTACGCACCTGATGGACGCCACACCGGTCACCCTCGGCCAGGAGTTCGGCGGGTACGCCGCCCAGGTCCGCTACGGGATCGAACGGCTGGAGGGCGCGCTGCCCCGACTGGCCGAGCTGCCGTTGGGCGGCACCGCCGTGGGCACCGGGATCAACACCCCGCTCGGCTTCGCCGCCGCGGTGATCGACAAGCTGCGCGAGTCGACCGGGTTGCCGTTGTCCGAGGCGCGCAACCACTTCGAGGCGCAGGGCGCCCGCGACGCGCTGGTGGAGACTTCGGGGCAGCTGCGGACTCTTGCGGTAGGCCTCTACAAGATCGCTAATGACATCCGGTGGATGGGTTCCGGCCCGCGCGCCGGCCTCCGTGAGTTGCGCATCCCCGACCTCCAGCCGGGCTCGTCGATCATGCCCGGCAAGGTCAACCCGGTCGTCGCGGAGGCGATGCGGCAGGTCTGCGCCCAGGTGATCGGCAACGACGCGACGGTGGGCTTCGCCGGCTCGCAGGGCGACTTCGAGCTGAACGTGATGCTCCCCGTGATGGGCCGCAACCTACTGGAGTCGATCCGGCTGCTGTCCGCGGTGAGCCGGCTCTTCGCCGACCGGCTGGTGGTCGGCCTCGTCGCGGACGCCGAGGTCTGCCTGGCGTACGCCGAGGGTTCGCCGTCGATCGTCACCCCGCTCAACCGCTACCTGGGGTACGACGAGGCCGCGTCGATCGCCAAGGAGGCGTTGGCCAAGCAGACCTCGATCCGTGAGGTGGTGATCTCCCGGGGCCACGTCGACTCGGGCAAGCTCACCGAGACCCAGTTGGACGAGACGCTGGACCTGCTCCGGATGACCCACCCCTGACCTGCTCGGCGCGGACACCGCGTGGTGCCGTCCAGCCGAGGAAGCGGGTGAAGAGCGCTGCCGGGTCCGGGCCGTCGTGCGGGTTGAGCCGGTACAGGTCGGCCGCCGCGTCGTGGAGGACCGTGCACAGGTAGACGCTCAACGCGATCCGGTCGTGGGCGTACTCCTGGCAGAGGGTGAGCCGGGCCACCGGGCACGGCCACGGCGCGGCGCAGACCCGGCAGAGCCAGAGCGGGCGCAGTGGCAGGTGCGTGCGGCGTGGAGTCGGCGCTCGGTCGTCCAGGGTGGTCCGGGACATGGTGTTGCCGTCCTTTCGAGCTGACTCGTTTGTGGCATCACCCCCGCCGTCCGCCCCACCGCCCAAACTGCCGAGATCTTGGACAGTTTCCGTCAGCAGTTGACGGAAACTGTCCAAGATCTCGAAGAAGGCCGCGTGGTCGGTGGGGTGGGACCGCCCGGCACGGGGGAGCGGGCGGTCCCGTGCGATGCCGCTGGACCCGGGGGACGGGGAGCGGCGTCGCGCTTCACAGTCTGGTGATCGGGCGACTACGTTCGGAAGGGTTTGGTCGCGTCGTCACAGCCGCCTTGTGTTCGGTGGTGACACCGTTGGCGACCGGCTGGAATCGATCGTCGGCGGGGTGGAGGGCGGCTGGCATGGCCGATGGGCAGATGACGGCGGCGGCGTTCCTGGTCGCGGAGCTGCGCCGGGCTCGGGTCCGGCAGGGCTGGAGTCAGGACGAGTTGGCGAAGGCGGTCAACTACTCGGCGTCGATGGTCAGCGCCGTCGAGTTGGGTCAGCAGCCGCCCACCGCGAAGTACCTGGAACTTGTCGACCGGGCCCTGGACACCGGCGGCCTCTTCGGCCGCATGTCCACTGAACTGGTGAGCTTGGACAAGGCCCAGGTCTGGCTGCGCGGCTGGCGAGCGATCCTCGCGGAGGCGCGTGCGCTGCGCTGGTTCGACCCGCTGCACGTGCCTGGGCTGCTGCAAACCGAGGGCTATGCCCGCGCTGTCTTCGAGTCGGACCGGCTGCTCGATGCCGACGAGGTGGAGCGTCGGCTGACCGACCGGATGGACAGCCAGCGGGTTCTCTACGGTGACCGACCGCCGCACCTGGTCGCGGTGATGGACGAGTCGGTGCTGAGACGCCGCGTCGGCGGTCGGAAGGTGATGTGCGAGCAGGCCGTGCACCTGGCGCGCCTGGCGACCGAGCATCCACGAGTTCAGCTGCACGTCGTGCCGCGCTCTGCCGAGGAGTACCCGGGCCTGAACGGACCGTTCATCCTCGCCACGGTGGCCGATCACAGTGATCTCGCCTACCTCGGTGGCCAGATCGGCGGCCAAGAGCTGGATCAGCCCGCGGATCTGCTGCGCCTACAGTGGACATGGGAAGCGACTCTCGGACAGGCGTTGCCTCCGCAGGAGTCGATCGAGTTGCTGAGGGAGGTGGCGGAGACGTGGAGTTGACCGAAGTCCGGTGGCGCAAGAGCAGCCGGAGTGGTTCCAACGACCAGTGTGTCGAGGTGGCTACGGACCTTGGGGGCGTGGTCGGGGTGCGAGACAGCAAGGACCCGGACGGGCCCGTGCTCGTTGTCGACGCGTACTCCTGGCGGCTCTTCGTGGTCGCGCCCCCGCGCTGACGCGACTGCCTGGCGCGCGGCGGGTAAACGGCTCGACGGTGGGGTTGGCGCGGCGGGATGATCCGGTCGTGGATGGCGGTGACCTGGTGGTTCCAGCGGAGACCGAGCGGCTGCGGTTCCGGCGGCTGACCATGGACGACGTGGACGCGTTGGTCGAGTTGGACAGCGACCCCGAGGTGATGCGGTTCCTCAGCGGTGGGGTGCCCACGTCGCTGGCGACGGTCCGGGACGAGCAGTTGCCGAGGTTGTTGGCCCAGTACGGGCGGCATCCCGGGTTGGGTCGCTGGGCGGCGCACGATCGGGAGTCGGGCGAATTCCTGGGTTGGTTCGCGCTCGACCCGTCGGCGGACGGCAGCGAGGCCGAGTTGGGCTACCGGCTGCGCCGCTCGGCGTGGGGGCGAGGGCTGGCCACCGAGGGGTCGCGGGCGCTGGTCCGTTACGCCTTCGACACCGTCGGGGTGCGTCGGGTCTGGGCCGAGACGATGACGGTCAACGAGCGCTCCCGGCGGGTGATGGCGAAGGCGGGGCTGCACTACGTGCGCACCTTCCACCTTCAGTGGGACGAGCCGATCCTGGGCACCGAGCACGGCGAGGTGGAGTACGAGGTGGTTCAGGAGCGGCCGGCGGCTCGGCGCGCACGGTAGGCGGTCACGGCGGCGCGGTTGCCGCAGCCGGCCTCGCAGAACCGCCGCGACCGGTTGCGGGACAGGTCGACGACGACGTTGTCGCAGTCCGGGTACTCGCAGATGCGAAGCCGGCTCAGCTCGCGCGCGCGGACCAGGTCGGCCATGGCCATCGCCGCCTCCACCGCGATACGGGTGGCCAGCGGAGCGTCGCGGGGAACGGCGTGCAGGTGGTACGGCTCGTCGTCGTGCTCGATGAGCTGGGGCAACGCCTTGTGTTCCAGCAGCAGGCCGTTGACCAGCGCGACGATCTCGGGCGGCTCGGCGTGCCAGATGCGGCGCAGTTGAGGTCGCAGCTCCTTCACGGCGCGCAACTCGGCGTCGGTGTGCTCGTGCCGGCCGCTGTAGGAGTGGCGGACGAAGAACGCGTCGAGCGCGGCGACGTCGGGCAACAGCTCACCGTCCCGACCCGCGGTGTTGACCAGCGCGGCGGTGGCGATCAGCGAACATTCGGTGTCATGAGCAAATAGCATCTTGACTCCTGTCAGGGCGGACGCCTAGCGTCATCAGTACAAGGATAGTTTGCTCATGACACGGTGCCGTCCCCGAGGAGCGCGACATGCACTCACGACCTGCTGCCGGCGCCGCGTTGGCGCTGCTCTCCGCAGTCACCTTCGCCACCTCCGGCACCTTCGCGCGATCACTCATCGAGGCCGGCTGGTCGGCCGAGTCGGCGGTGATCGCCCGGGTCGGCGTGGCCGCCCTCGTGCTGGCGATCCCCGCCCTGTTGTCACTGCGGGGCAGGTGGTCCGTGCTGCGCGGCAACGCCACGGCGATCGGGATGTTCGGGCTCCTCGGGGTGGCCCTGGCCCAGGTCTGCTTCTTCAACGCCGTGCGCTACCTGCCCGTCGGTGTCGCGCTGCTGCTCGAATACCTGGGCATCATCCTCGTCGTGGGCTGGATGTGGCTGCGACACGGGCAGCGACCCCGCCGGCTCACCGTGGCCGGATCGGTGGCCGCCCTGGTCGGGTTGGCGTTCGTCCTCGACCTCGCCGGCACCGCCGACTTCCACCCGGTGGGCGTGCTCTGGGGTCTGGGCGCGGCGTTCGGCCTGGCCGGCTACTTCGTGCTCGCCGGTCGGGTTGACCCCCGCCTACCCTCGGTCGCCATGGCCAGCGGCGGGATGGCAGTGGGCGCCGGCGTGCTGCTCCTCGTCGGGCTGACCGGTCTGCTGCCCCTGCACGCCACCTTCGGCGACGTCACCTTCGCCGGACAGACCACCAGTTGGATGCTGCCCATCGCCGGGCTGTCGCTGGTGGCCGCCGTCATCGCGTACCTGGCCGGGATCGCCGGCACCCGCATCCTCGGCCCCCGGCTGTCGTCATTCGTCGGGCTGACCGAGGTGCTGTTCGCGGTGCTGATCGCCTGGCTCTTCCTGAACGAGCTGCCCACCGGCTGGCAGCTCTTCGGCGGAGCGTTGATCGTCGCCGGCGTCGCGCTGGTACGCCTCGACGAGCTGCGTGGGTCGCCCTCGGAGCCCACGCCGGTCACGCCCGAGCCGGCGTTGGCGCTCGACGGCCGGTAGGCGTGCCGGCTCCCTGGCGGCCCGGTGTCCGGTGCCTGCCGTCCGGCGCTGGTGCGCGTGCTGGCGCTCTCTGTCGGTGAGACAGTGGGCGTCGTGCTGACCACCGTGGTGTTCGACGCCGACGAAACCCTGCTCGATCTGCGGCCGGCGGTGACGGGCGGGTTGATCGCCGTCCTCGACGAGATGCGACGGCGCACCCCGGCGGCGGCCGAGGTGACGCTCGACGAGCTGGAGTCGGACTGGGGTGCGGTCTTCGGCGAGCTGGCGGCCGCCCCGGTCATGGAGATCCGACGCGCCGCCCTGGCCAGGTCGCTGGCCCGCGCCGAGCTGGGCGACCACCTGGACGAGTTCGCGGCCCTCTTCTTCGCCCGCCGGTTCGCCCTCACCCGACCGTTCCCCGACGTGCCGGCGGCGCTGGCCACGCTCCGCGAGAGCTACACGCTGGGTTTCGCTACCAACGGCAACAGTCGCGCCGAACGGTGCGGGCTCGTCGGCGAGTTCGCCTTCGAGGTGTACGCGCACGAGAACGGCCTGCCCAAGAAGCCCGCCCCGGAGTTCTACGCCGCGGTCGTCAGTGCGGCGGGGGTGCCGGCCGAGCAGATCGTGTACGTCGGTGACTCGTGGGAGCACGACGTGGTGGCACCCCGCCGCGCCGGCCTGCGCTCGGTGTGGTTGAACCGTGCCGGCCTGCCCCGCCCGCTCGGTCACACGCCCGATGCCGAGGTGTCCACCGTGGCGGACCTGTCGGCGGCGCTGGCGTTGTTTGCTGAAGCAGAGATTCGCCGCCATAACGGACGTTCAGGTGGCGTAAACCTGCTGGGTGCTGTGTGATGGCTGCCACGTCCCTCAACGAGAGGATCCGATGTGGTGAGCAAGCGCTTCACCGCCGGTGCTGTCGCGACCGCGGCAGTGTTGGCACTGACGGCTGCGGGGCTGGGCGTGCCGGCCAGCGCCGCGCCGAGCACCTCCCGCACCTTCACCGTCGTCGCCGAGGACGGTGTCGCCGCCGAGACGGCGGTAGCCGCGATCCGGGCGGCCGGCGGCACTGTGGTGTCCCGGTCCGACGAGGTCGGCATGTACCAGGTCACCAGCGACCGGGCCGACTTCGCGGCCAAGGCGACCGCCGCTCCGACGCTGATCGGCGCCGCCGAGCAGAAGGCCATCGGCCGCAAGCCCAAGCTGGACCGCGTCGAGCAGGAGCACCTGACCGCAGCCACCCGTGCTGCTGCCGCTGGTGCCGCCGCCCGGAAGGGCGCCAAGCTCGACCCGCTCGACGACAAGCTCTGGGGCCTGGCGATGCTCCAGGCCGACAAGGCCCGCAAGATCGAGCCGGGTGACCGTCGGGTGACCGTCGGCGTGCTCGACACCGGCGTCGACGCCAGCAACCCGGACATCGCGCCCAACTTCAACTGGGCGCTGTCGCGCAACTTCGCACCCGACCTGACCGATGTGGACGGCCCCTGCGAGGTGCCGAGCTGCCTCGACCCGGTGGGCACCGACGACGGTGGGCACGGCACCCACGTCGCCGGCACCATCGGTGCCGCCGCCAACGGCTTCGGCCTCTCCGGTGTCGCCCCCAACGTCTCGCTCGTCGAACTCAAGGGTGGCCAGGACTCCGGCTACTTCTTCCTCGAGCCGGTGGTCAACGCCCTCCTGCACGCCGGTCGGTCCGGCATCGACGTGGTCAACATGTCGTTCTACGTCGACCCGTGGCTCTACAACTGCACCGCCAACCCCGCCGACTCGCCCGAGGATCAGGCCGAACAGCGCGCCATCATCAAGGCGATGAAGCGGGCGTTGGTCTTCGCCCACAACAAGGGCGTCACCCTGGTCGGTGCGCTCGGCAACAACAACGAAGACCTGGGCGCGCCGCGCACCGACACCACGAGCCCGGACTACGGCGCCGACCCGCACCCGCGGCCGATCGACAACGAGAGCTGCTGGGACCTGCCCACCGAAGGCCCGCACGTGATCGGTGTGTCGTCGGTCGGCCCGTCCGGCAAGAAGTCGGACTTCTCCAACTACGGCACCGAGCAGATCTCGGTGGCAGCCCCGGGCGGTTGGTTCCGGGACGGCTTCGGCACCGACACGTTCCGTACCGACGCCAACATGATCCTGTCCACGTACCCGAAGCACGTGCTTCAGGAGGAGGGCTCGGTCGACGCCGACGGCAACATCGTCGCCGGTTTCGAGGAGTCGGTCTTCAAGCAGTGCAAGGCCAACGGTGAGTGCGGCTACTACACCTACCTGCAGGGCACCTCGATGGCGTCCCCGCACGCCGCCGGTGTCGCCGCGCTGATCGTCAGCCGGTACGGCAAGACGCAGGGCCGGTCTGGCTTCGGCATGTCGCCGGACCTGGTTGAGCAGCACCTTTACCGCACGGCCGCCGAGCACGCCTGCCCGGAGCCGCGGTTGCAGCAGTACCGCAACGAGGGCCGGGACGAGACCTACGACGCGTACTGCGCCGGTGGGGTCAACTTCAACGGCTTCTACGGCTACGGGATCGTCGACGCCTACGCGGCGGTGAAGACCCCGCTCAAGCCGAACGCCCGCCCGTAAGGCACCACCCAGCGGGCCCGGTCGACCACTGTCGACCGGGCCCGCTGGCGTTCCCGGCCCGTCCTGCGGGCTCGCCGGGTTGGACGTGGGCCCCTTCGACGCGTTCCGCGGGGCTTGATCGACTCCAGATCGCCGATATGGCTGTGTCAGGTGAACGGGTAACCGCCACTTCGGCGAGCTGGAGTGGATCACGGCGTGGGCCGGTCAACGGCGCCAGCCGCGGGTGATCAGGGCGGACCGGATCTCGCTGAGCACGGCGGGGAACTCCTTCTGGAGACGCCGGCTGGTCACGTGAAGGACCAGCCAGCCCGCACCGACGAGGAGATTGAGCCGCCGACGGTCGCGGTGCAGTTGCTCGGGATCGGCGTGCCATCGGCCGTCGTACTCCACCGCCACCCGGAAATCGGGCCAGGCCAGGTCGGGGTGGAGAACGAGCCCAGTAGGCAGCCGGATCGGGTGTTGGGTGACCGGCCGGGGGAGTCCGCCGAGTACCAGACGCACCCGCAGTTGGGACTCGGGTGGCGATTGCGCTCCTGGATCGGCAAGGTCGAAAATCCAACGCGCCCGTCGGCCGCCGGGCCGGTCAGCATTGGCGGTGGCGACAGCTGCCAACTCGGCCCGGGTGGTCAAGCCGGTAGCGAGCAATGAGTCGACAATTCCGACTGCCCGCAGCGGTTCCAACCAGACGGCTGTCTCCCACGCCGCAGATGCCGGATTGGTTCGGCGGAGAGTGGCACCGCCGAGCGCACCGGGCGGAGGCCTGATCGGTGTCGCTGGCCGTAGGTCGGGCGGGATGCTGATCGGCGTGGGTGGCGGTGCGTGGGGCACAGCGCGCATAGCCACGGGCGACTGCCTGCCGGCGGTCAGGGCGGGGGTCAGGGCGTCGGCGGCTTCGGCGGCTTCTGCGTCGAACACGTGCACGTGAAGGCGGCGTTGAGAGTCGACGCGGACGATCCTCGGCACCAGCACGTGGATGTCGTCGACGAATCCGGCGGCGTGCTCGATGCCGTGCAGGTAGGCCGACGAAGGGCCGGCGATCATCGCCTGCGGCGGTAGCCGCAGAGCTGCGGCACGGCAGGCCAGTTCGTGGTTGCGGTCGAGGCGGGCGTCCGCGTACACGTCATGGCGAAGCCGGACCCAGGACGAACCGCGCAACTGGTGTCTGGTGATCAAGCCTTGCCCGATGGCGGTGGAGCCGCGAAAGACCTGCCAGGCGAGGGCGGAAGGGAGGTGAGGGCGCGGAGGCATGAAGCCAGCCTCCGACGTTCGAGATGGTGGTCGATACCCCTGTGGACAGCACCGTCTTGTCGCCCCGCGCCTGCCTGTGGACAACCGCCAGAAGCCCTGCGGGACGTGTTATGCAGCGAGATCATCACCATCTCGGCGATGTGGCGCAATCGAACGCTGGCGATGCCGCCACGTCGGCGATCTGGAGTTGATCGGGCGCTTGTTGGGGCGGCGAGCGGTCAAACGAGGGCGGGCGGACGGCGAATCGGTCAGCTCAAGGCGTTGGCGATGGCCTTCGCGGCGGCCAGCACCTGGGGGCCGATCGTGTCGACGTCCAGCGGGGCGAGCGCGACCACCCCGACGCTGGCCTCCAGGCCAGGCACGCCCAGCACCGGTGCGGCCACCCCGTACGCCCCGGACTGCAACTCCCCGCTGCTGCTCACCGGCTCCGCCAGCCCGATTCGACCGGCCAGGATGGCCCGGCCCGCCGCCCCCCGGTCCAGCGGATGCCGTGCCCCGGCCCGGTACGCGACGTGGAACGACGTCCAGCTCGGCTCGACCACGGCCAGCGCAACGCCGTCGCCGGCCTCGACCACTGTCAGGTGCGCGGTCGCGCCGGCCTGCTCGGCGAGGCGTCGTAGCGCGGGCAGCGCGCCCTCGGCGAGCAGCGGCTGAGCGCGTCGGGCCAGGTGCAGCAGTCCGGCGCCGAGGCGTAGTCGGCCGTCGCTGTCCCGGCGGAGCATGCCGTGCCCGATCAGCGGACTGACCAGTCGATAGACGGCCGCGCGGCCGATGGTGAGTTGGTGCGCGGCCTCGGTGACGGTCAGACCGCCCGGGGCGTCCGCGACCAGGTGCAGCAACCGCAACCCCCGGTCAAGGGTCTGCGACGCCTCCCCGACCCGCCCCGCACGGGCGTCGGCCTGCACCGCGACGCCGTCAGCCTGGCTCGGGAGCCCGGCGGCGGGGGCGCTGGGGTCGGCCGGAGTCTCACCGGAGCGTGCGGTCGCATCCACGCCTGGCAGCGTACGACCCGGCACCGGCGGACCCGGACAGGCACGGACAGCTACCCTTGTACGGTGACGCTACGCCTGTATGACACCGCCACCCGATCGGTGCGGGACTTCGTCCCGCGGGAAGCCGGCAAGGTGGGGGTCTACCTGTGTGGTCTCACTCTTCAGGCTCCGCCGCACATCGGTCACCTTCGCTCCGGCGTCAACTATGACGTGCTGCGTCGCTGGCTGCTGGCCGCCGACTACGAGGTCACCTTCATCCGCAACCTGACCGACATCGACGACAAGATCCTCGTCAAGGCGGGCGACCAGGGGCGACCGTTCTGGTCGATCGCATACGCCAACGAGTTGCTCCTCGCCGAGTCGTACCGGTCGTTGAACGTGTTGCCGCCCACCTACGAGCCGCGCGCCACCGGGCACATCCCGGAAATGCACGAGCTGATCACGAAGTTGATCGCGGACGGGCACGCGTACCCGGCCACCGACGGTTCCGGCGACGTCTACTTCGACGTGGCGTCCTGGCCGGCGTACGGGTCGCTGTCGGGTCAGTCGCCGGACGCGATGCAGTCGGCCGGGGACGCGCCCGACCGGGGCAAGCGGGACCCGCGTGACTTCGCGCTCTGGAAGGGTGCCAAACCGGACGAGCCGGCGGACGCGTACTGGCCGTCGCCGTGGGGGTTGGGCCGTCCGGGCTGGCACATCGAGTGCTCGGCGATGTGCTGGCGGTATCTCGGCCCGGAGTTCGACATCCACGGTGGCGGGCTGGACCTGACGTTCCCGCACCACGAGAACGAGATCGCCCAGTCCCAGGCCGCCGGGCTGCCGTTCGCCCGCTACTGGGTGCACCACGGGCTGCTCAGCATCGGTGGGGCCAAGATGGGCAAGTCCGCCGGCAATGCGTTGGGCCTGGCGTACGTGGACTCGCTCGGGGTCCGGCCGGTGGAGCTGCGCTACTACTACGCCGCCGCGCACTACCGCTCGCTGATCGACTACTCGGAGGATTCGCTGCGCGACGCGGCCACCGCGTACCGCCGGATCGAGGGTTTCGTGCAGCGGGCGGCCGAGCGGGTCGGTGCCGGGCAGCTGGGCGACCTGCCGGCCGGGTTCGTGGCGGCGATGGACGACGACCTCAACACGTCCGCCGCGCTGGCCGTGCTGCAACAACACCTGCGGGACGGCAACACCGCGCTGAGCGCCGGCGACGATGTGACTGTCCGCACCACCCTGGCCGTGGTACGGGCAATGCTGGATATCCTCGGGATCGACCCCCTCGACCCGGCCTGGACCGGTGGCGGCCGACCAGATGATCTCCGTGCCGTGGTGGACTCCCTGATCGCGTTGGCCCTGGAGCAGCGCGCGCAGGCCCGGGGCCGCAAGGACTGGACCGCCGCCGACGCGGTACGTGACCAGCTCAAGCTGGCCGGCGTGGTGGTCGAGGACACCCCCCAGGGCCCCCGTTGGACTATTGGAGAGCAGGACTGATGGCCGGCAACTCGCAGCGCCGTGGCCGGCGACTGACGTCGAAGGCAAGCGCCCCCAAGGGCTCCGGCGGCAAGAACAAGGACTCGTTGGCCGGGCGGGGTCGCACCCTGCCCGCCGACGAGCGGCCGTGGCACAAGGGCTACTCGGGCACCGAGAAGCTGCCGCAGCGCACCGCCTGGAAGCAGGACAAGGAGCGCCGGGTGGCGGCCGAGGAGGGGCGCGCCCCGAAGATCGGTCAGCCGGGCAGCAAGGACACCACCTGGGGCAAGGGTGGCGGTCGGGGCGTACCGGTCGGCCGGGGCGCGACCGGCGGTCGGGGTGGCAAGCCCACCACGCGGTCCGGTCCTCGGGTCTCCCCGGGGCGCAAGTCCAACCCGTCCAAGGACACCCCGGAGCTGTTGGTCGGGCGTAACCCGGTGCTGGAGGCGCTGCGCGCCCAGGTGCCGGCGACGGCGCTCTACACGGCCCAGGGCATCGACGTGGACGAGCGGACCAAGGAGATCATCCGGACCGCCGCCGACCGGGGCATCGCCAACCTGGAGATCAGCCGGGCCGAGTTGGACCGGATGACCGGTGGGGTGCTGCACCAGGGCGTCGGGTTGCAGGTGCCGCCGTTCGCGTACCAGCCCTTCGAGGACATGGTCGCCGCTTCCCTGGAGCAGCAGGCCCCGCTGCTGGTCGCGCTGGACGGTGTCACCGACCCCCGCAACCTGGGTGCGGTGATCCGGTCGGCTGCGGCGTTCGGCGCGCAGGGTGTCTTCGTACCCGAGCGTCGTGCCGCCGGAATCACCGCGACCGCTTGGCGGACCAGTGCCGGCGCGGCCGCGCGGGTGCCCGTGGCGCAGGTGACCAACCTGACCCGGTCGTTGAAGGCGTGTCGGGACGCCGGCTTCATGGTCGTCGGCCTGGACGCCGACGGCGACACCGACCTGTACGACCTGGAGGCCGCTGTCGGCCCGCTGGTGGTGGTGGTCGGTTCCGAGGGCCGAGGGCTTTCCCGCCTGGTCGGAGAGACCTGCGACCTCACCGTCAGCATCCCGATGATCTCCGAGGTCGAGTCGCTCAACGCCAGCGTGGCGGCGGCGGTCGCCCTGGCCGAGGTTGCTCGCCGGCGGTCCGTCGAGCTGTAGACCAGGTCGAAGCCCTCTCCCTCGCCCATGCGTGGGAGAGGGCTTCGTCGTCAGATCTGGTGGGTCCACGCGACGAAGAGCAGCGCCCCGGCGACCGCCATCAGCAGCACGGTCGGCAGCAACCAGAGCGGGCTCCGCTCCCCGTCCAGGCGGCCGGTGAGCCGTTGGTGCACGGCGGCGATGCCGATCAGTGCGGCCAGCCCGGCGGCGGCCAGCGGCAGGCCGACGAGGAAGTGCGCCAGCCAGGCGCCGCCCCGGCTCGGGCCACCCCAGGAACTGTCGTACGGGCCGGGGTCCACCACGCCGTACAGCACGCCGCGCAGCACCATGAGCACCTCGACGCCGATCGGCAGCAGGGCCACCGCACCGACGAGCAGGCTGAGCCCCGCGTGGCCGAGCACCGCGACCATCCCGGGCCGTCGGCCGGGCCCGGCCGTCGACGGCAGTCGAAGCAGCCAGGTACGTAGAGTCCGCCACCGTGCGACAGCGGCACCGGAGCGCCCCAGCGGGGCGGTCACCAGCGTGAACACGGCGACCGGGATCAACGCCGCGCAGTAGGCGAGGCTGCGGCCGGCCAGGTGGGCGGTCCGGTACTGCCGACCACGGATGGTCGGGTGGACGGTGGCGATCGTGGGCACGGCGTCTCCTCGGCGTCGGAATGCCGTGACGGTACGACCATGTCCGCCCGCACTGGGTCACCCCACAGAGCCATCTCCGTGCTGGCTCCAGGGGTTGACACCCCCTCGCCGGTACGACGAAGGGGGCGGCCCGCCGAAGCGGACCGCCCCCTGTCGGTACGGCGTTACGTCAGATCCGGGTGCCGGTGGTGGCGTGGAAGACGTGGCTGCGACCGGCGGTCGGCTTGACGAACACGGTGTCACCCATGTTCGGCATGTTGCGCCGGTCGGTGCGGACGACGAAGCGCTCCGAGTTGCCACCGAGCGCGGCGTGACCGTAGACGTTGGCGTCCGAGCCGAGGTCCTCGACCAGCTCGACCACGACCGGCATGCCGCCCTCGGTCGGGCTGACCAGCTCGCAGTCCTCCGGGCGGAAGCCCACGGTGACCTTGCCGTCGCCACCCTCGGCGCGGGCCGCCTCGACCTGCTCCCGGGTCAGCGGGATGTACATCTCGGCGAACTCGGCGCCCTTCTCGTTCAGCGGAACGGTCTTGATGTTCATGGCGGGCGAGCCCATGAAGCCGGCGACGAACACGTTGGCCGGGGTGTCGTAGAGCGCCCGCGGGGTGTCCACCTGCTGCAGGACACCGTCGAGCAGCACCGCGACCCGGTGACCCATGGTCATGGCCTCGACCTGGTCGTGGGTGACGTAGACCGTGGTGACACCCAGCTTGGCCTGCAGGGACGCGATCTGGGTACGGGTCTGCACACGCAGCTTGGCGTCGAGGTTCGACAGCGGCTCGTCCATGAGGAAGACCTGCGGCTCGCGGACGATCGCCCGGCCCATCGCGACACGCTGACGCTGACCACCGGAGAGCGCCTTCGGCTTACGGCTGAGGTACTCCTCCAACTGGAGCAGCCCGGCCGCCTCCTTGACCCGCCGGTCGATCTCCGACTTGGAGGTCTTGCGCAGCTTGAGGGCGAACGCCATGTTCTCGTACACCGTCATGTGCGGGTAGAGCGCGTAGTTCTGGAAGACCATCGCGATGTCGCGGGCCTTCGGGGGGAGGTGGGTGACGTCACGCTGGTCGATGTAGATCGAGCCGGCGTCCACGTCCTCCAGGCCGGCGAGCATCCGCAGGCTCGTGGACTTACCGCAACCGGAGGGGCCGACCAGGACGAGGAACTCGCCGTCGCCGATCTCGAGGTCCAGCTCGTTGACGGCGGGACGCTCTTGGCCCGGGTAGACCCGGGACGCCTTGGAATAGGTGACCGTAGCCATGGTGAAGCGCTTCCTTTCACCGGCAGGAACGTGCCGGACGATCCGAGTGAAGGAGCGACCGGCACGTGTCCGCGCCGGTCAACGGACGGCGGCTCGGTCGCGAGGGCGCCGGGTCGTCGTCCGTGTCATGAACCGTAAACGTGTTTCCCCGTGCTGCCAAGGTGAGGGAGCATCGAACGACGGTGGCCGGGCTACGCATTCCGGTCACTCCGGCACGGTCGGACATCAATCGACACACCGCCGAGCGCCGTGAAGGCGTACCGGCGTCGGGTTGTTGACGTTTCCCGTGCTCGGGAGGCCTCGCGAGCGGGATATCCGGAAGTCACTCGCTATGCTGACCTCGACACACGCGCCCCTGTAGCTCAGCTGGCCAGAGCACTCGCCTTGTAAGCGAGATGTCGCCGGTTCGATCCCGGCCGGGGGCTCCATCTATACCCTCCGATCCCGCATCGGGGGGGCGTAACGGTCGACCGGGCGAGACGAGGCCGATGAGTCGGGCGGTGGAGGAGTCGAACCGGGCGATGCTGCGCGCCCGGGACGCGATGGACCGGGCGTACGCCGAGCCTCTGGACATCCCCGCCCTGGCCCGGATCGCGCACGTCTCCGAGGCGCACTTCATCCGTACCTTCCGGGCCACGTTCGGTGAGACCCCGCACCGCTACCTGCAACGTCGCAGGGTCGAGCGGGCGATGACGTTGCTGGTGGAGACCAACCGGGATGTGACGGACATCTGCTACGCCGTCGGCTTCGGCAGCCTGGGCACGTTCAGCCGGACGTTCCGGCAGATCGTCGGCGAGTCGCCCTCCGATTTCCGGCGTCATCGCGTTGCTTCGGCCAACGTCCCGTCGTGCTTCACCAAAGCCTGGACGCGACCCAGCAGTTTTGGATAAGCAGCAGGTCACGGTCGACCTCTAGCGTCATGGGCATGACGATGAACGCGATCAGCCGCTCCCAGATCTACGTCCTCGACCAGGACGAGGCGCTCGATTTCTACGTGAACAAGCTCGGCATGGAGGTCAACACCGATCAGGATCTCGGCTTCATGCGGTGGCTGACTGTCAACCTTCCCGGCGACCCGGAGCGGGAGATCCTGCTGGAGAAGCCGGGCCCACCGGCGATGGACCCGGCCACCGCCGAGCAGGTCCGCGAGCTGCTCACGAAGGGCGCCCTGGGCGGGTACCTCTTCATGACCACCGACGACGCCCACAAGACGCACGAGGACCTGGTGGCGAAGGGCGTCGAGATCACTGACGAGCCGACCGAGCGCCCGTACGGGATCGACTTCGGCATCCGGGACCCGTTCGGCAACAAGATCCGCATCGGCCAGATGTTCCCGCGGGCGTAAGGGTGCCCGGGACCGGGGGGCGCGGGGTCGCAACCGCGCCTCCCGGTGTGTTGGGGTGTTCGACATGGTGACCCGACTGCTGTACCTCGCCCGGCACGCCGAACAGGACCTGACCGCTCTGAGCAGCGCTATCGAGGAGCCCGACTCCGGCCTGTCGGAGAGGGGCCGGCAGCAGGCCACCCTGCTCGGCGAACGGCTGCGGGGCCGGCGGTTCGCCGCCGTCCACCACGGGCCGCTGCGCCGGGCCGCGCAGACCGCCGAGCTGATCGCCAAGTCGCTGCCCGAGGTTCCGGTGTACGAGACGGAGCTGGCCGGTGACCACCTTCCACACGACACGGACCCGACCGGCCTGCCGCCCGCGTACGCGACATTTCTGGCCCAGTTCACGGCGGCCCAGCGGGTCGACGGGCCGCGGGTGACGGCGGCGGCCGTGCGGCGGTTCGCCGGGCCGGCCGTCGAGGCGACAGCCGGTGACGAGCCGGTCCGCGAGCTGGTCGTGACGCACACCTTCCTGATCGGCTGGCTGGTGCGGCACGCCCTCGACGCGCCGGAGCGGCGCTGGCTGGGCTTGAACTCGCACAACGCGGGGTTGACCGTGATCCGGTACAGCCCCTCCGGCCCGCCGAACCTGCTCGCCGTCAACGACGTGGCTCATCTTCCGCCGGAGTTGCGGGCCACCGGCCTGCCGCCGGACTACCTGCTGTAGGTGCCGGTGGCTCGCAGCAGCAGCTTGACCACCGCCTGGGTGGCCGGCGGCGGACTGGCGTCGGCCGGGCAGTCGGCGTACCCGCTCTCGTTGCCGCCGACCGTCAGCCGGTAGTGGAACACGTCTGAGCAGCTGGTCGAGGTGGGTGGCGGCCCCGCTTCGGCAGCCAGCCGGGGGTCGGTGGCCAGGCTGGTCAGGCTACCCAGGTCGGCAGGAGTGAGTTTGCCGCTGCGTCGACTGCCGGCCCGGTCCACCATGGTCCACCGGCCGTCCGGCTCGACGGTGATGGCGTCACCGCGCCCGGCGAAGCCACCAAAGATTCGTAGCGTCACCTGGGCGGCGGCGGCATCGACAGTCGGGGCGACTGTCGGGGTGACGCCGGGCGTTGGGATGCCGGTGGGCGGGACGGTGGCCGTCGGGGCGGGGGTCTCCGGAGGAGGATCTCCGGCGGTGCCGGCCCGGTCGGTGCTGGTGCATCCGGTCAGCAGGGCGACCAGTAGCGCGACGGTGACGCCGGTTGTCGAGGTGGCTCTCACCCTCGTCGGACGCGCGGCCCGCAGCATCGGTTCCCCGTCAAGGGCATCCTCCGGACGGCGTCATCGATCCCGTGCCTCGCTCGGTTATGGCAATCTTGGACAGTTTCCGTTACGCGCTAACGGAAACTGTCCAAGATTGCCCAGCACAACGCCTGCGGCGGGCCTGGTCGATCGGTCACGGGCCGGCGCGGTTATGGTCGCCGGGCCCGGCGCGCGGCGACGCGGGTCGGTCGGCGTCGCGTCGCGGGTCGGGTGCGTCGCGGGTCGGTCGGCGTCGTTGCGCACTGTGGCGCGGATGGGGAGGTGGGCGTGTCGGACGCGGAGTTGACAGTCGAGGTGACCGGGCCGGTCGCGACGGTGGTGATCCACAATCCGGCTCGGCGTAACGCGATGACGGCCGCCATGTGGCGTCAGCTCCCCGAACTGCTCGACCGGCTGGAGCCCGACCCCGACCTACGGGCGTTGGTGCTCACCGGCTCCGGCGACGCCTTCTGCGCGGGTGCCGACCTCGGCGATCTGGCCGAGCTGCTGGACGCCGGTGACGCCAGCATCGCCGTGGATGCCGAGGAACGGCTGGCCCGTTTCGCCAAGCCGACAGTGGCGGCCATTCGGGGTGCCTGCGTCGGCGGTGGCGCCCAGCTCGCGGTCGCCTGTGACCTGCGGATCGCCGCGGACGACGCCCGTTTCGGCGTACCGCCGGCCCGGCTCGGTCTGGTCTATCCGGCACCGACCACGCGCCGACTGGCCCGGCTGGTGGGCCCGTCCGCCGCCAAGCACCTGCTGTTCACCGCCGAGCTGATCGACGCCGAACGCGCCCTGCGGGTCGGCCTGGTCGACGAGGTGCTGCCGGCTGACCGGCTCGCCGGACGGGTGGACGAGTTGACGGCGACGATCGCCCAACGGTCGCCGGTGAGCGTCGCCGCCGCGAAGGAGATCATCGACGATCGGGCCGGGCCGGCGCGGGTGGCCTGGTGGCACCGGAAGGTGGTGACCACCGGCGAGGCCAGGGAGGGTGTCGCGGCGATAGCCGAGCGTCGTACGCCCCGCTTCGCCTGGCAACCACCGACCGGCGACTGACTGCGTAGCCGAGGCTCCGTCCCACTCATCGCAGGATCTCAATCCCGGGTGGCCCGACGTCGGGTCGGTACGGCAGGCTGTCGGTCGTGCAGCGTGATCAGTTGCTTGCGGGCCGCTACCGGCTCCTGGAGCGCCTCGGCAGTGGTGGCATGTCGGCGGTGCACCGGGCGTACGACGAAGTGCTCGAACGGGATGTCGCGGTGAAGGTGCTGGTCGCCTCGGACGCAGGCGCGCGGCAGCGGATCCAGGGCGAGGCCAGGGCGGCGGCCCGGCTGTCGCATCCGCACGTCACAAGCGTCTACGACTACGGCGAGTCGTCGGTCGACGGCGTCCAGGTTCCGTTCGTGGTGATGGAGTTGCTCGGCGGTCACACCCTCGAACAGCGGCTGGCGGTCGGGCCGTTGCCGCCCCGCGCTGGTCTGCGGGTGTGTGCCGAGGTGGCCTCCGCGCTCGCCGACGCGCATGCGCGGGGGTTGGTGCACCGCGACATCAAGCCGGGCAACGTGATGCTCACACCCAAGGGCGCGAAGGTGCTCGACTTCGGCATCGCCGCGGCGGCCGGAGACTCGGAAATCGACTTCGAGGGGCGGTTGCTGGGCACGCCTGCCTACCTGGCCCCGGAGCGGCTGGAGGCCGGCGAGGTTCTGCCGGCCTGCGACGTGTACGCCCTCGGCCTGCTGCTGCACCGGGTGCTCACCGGTCGGCTGCCGTGGCCTGCCGAGGCGCAGAGCGGGATGCTCCGCGCCCACACGCACGTCGAGCCGGCCCCGCTGCCCCCGATCGACGGTGTGCCGTCCGAGGTCCACCGGCTCTACCGCTGGTGCCTGGCCCGCGATCCCGCTGACCGGCCGCCGGCCGTCGAGGCGGCCCGCATCCTGCTCGACGCCGCCGCTGCGAGCCCGGCCGCCGAGGTCGGCGGGACGGCTGCCAGTCCGGCCCCCGAGGCCGCCAAGCCGGCCGCTGACACCGGAGGGATGGCCGCCGAGCCGGCCGCTGGCCCGGGAGGGACGGCCGCCGAGCCGGGCGTTGACGCGGACGGGACGGCCGCCAGCACGGGGGCTGCCAGCACCGAAGAGGACCGCGCGTCGCGCGCCGCTCCGGCCGCACCAGGGAGCGCCGTCCCGGCTTCCCAGCGGGGATCATGGCGGCGGCGACGGGCCATGGTGGCGGTCAGCGGTGCGGTGCTGGTCGCGGTGGCGATGGCCGGGTCACTCGGCGACTCGAACAACCGCCGGCACGGGCCGAAGGGGCCCTCGACGGGTAGCGGCCCGGGCACCACCACTGTGGGGATGCCGAGCAGCGAGGAGCCACTCGTCGTGGACGACACGGGACCGGCCGTCGTCCCGCCCGCTCGCACCGGCGCGCCTGCTACCCGGTCGGGCCCTCCGACTGGCCCGAGCCCGTCCGCCAGCAGTCCAGCGCCGAGCCCGACCGTGAGCCCGACCGCTGCCGCGCCGACGCCTACCCCTGGCGTGGGCACGTCGGTGGACGCGCGCGGCGGGACTGTCACCTTTCGGTGCGTCGGGAAGTCGGTCGAGGTGCTCGCGGTGACGCCCGCCCCCGGCTTCCGGGCCGAGGCGTACGACCCGGGCCCGGCGAAGCAGATCCAGGTCGACCTGGCCTCTTTGGAACATCGCAGTGAGATTCGGTTGAACTGCCCCAACGGTCACCCGAACTCCAAGGTCAAGGAGCGCACCGTCTGATCGGGGGCCGGCGGGTGCCGTGCCCGGGACGTACCCGGACACGACCCCCCGTTCCCGCCGGCCGGTCCGTCACCGCCCGGCCAGCGCCCCCCAGCCCGGGTTCACCGGTTCCCGGCGCAGTGGCATGCCTGCCTCCGCCGGCGTCCGGTCGCCCTTGCGCTGGTTGCAGGCGTAGCAGGCGGCGGTGGTGTTCCGCCAGGTGTTCCGGCCGCCGCGAGAGCGGGGCAGGATGTGGTCGATGGTGGACGCCGCTCCGCCGCAGTACGCGCAGCACCTGTCGTCGCGGCGCAGCACACCGGAGCGGGACCAGGCCGGTCCGGAGCTGAAACGCCACCTGGTGACCACGTAGCGGACGAGCCGTACCACCCGGGGCATCGGGAAGACCCCGATCACCTGGTCCGGCTCGGCCTCGTGGATCTCGGCCACCCGACGGCAGAGCATCCGGACGGCGTGTTGGACGGTGACCCGGTGCAGCGGGCCGAGGTCGGCGTTGACGACGAGGACGGCGTCCACCGGGACTCCTTTCCACACGGTGACCGGACAGCGAAGAGCCGCCCGGTCCGGCTGTCGGACGGGCGGCTCGATGCGTACGGGTACGCGTCAGTCGGGCCGGCCCGCCCGGGGACGTTCCGCTCGGCAACCATCGCTGGGCAGCAACGACGGCACGGTGGTGACGTGCGACATCGTCATAGCTGCTCCTGCGGTGGCGGTTGACCTTGCGCGATCACGGTAGGTCGGCGGGGGAGACACCGGCAACGTATTTCGATCGGCCCGCGTTCTCGGGACGCCGCTGGCGGCGGGACGTCGCTCGCGGCGGGGCCTGGGCGGTGGTCAGTGGTCGGTTCAACCGCACGGCCATCCGCGCGGTGAGTTCGCTGTCCAGCAGCGGGCGGTTGACCTCGCCCGCGACCGCCAGCGCCGGCCCGGACACCGACCGCCAGATCGCGGCCAGTCCGGCGCCGAGGCCCACCAGGGCGACGGTGGCCCGGGTGGCGGGTGAGCCGGCGGCTGCGGCGGCACTCACGCCGACCACCGCGAAGAGCACCACCAGCACGGGTACGAGCACCGGCCAGAAGATGCCCCGTGCCGCCTGCGCCACCAGTCGCCGGTCCCGGATCATCAGGTTCCTGGCGATCACCGCGTAGTCCTCCTCGTCGAGCAGGTCGCGCGGGTGCAGGCCGCCGGTGAGCACGTCGCGCCAGAGGTCACCCTGACCGCGGAGCGCCCGGCTCAGCTCGACGGGCGTCGGCACGGCCGGGTCGCCGTGGCCTGCCCTGTCGACGGCGCTCGACCAGGCGGCCAGGGACCGACGCACCACGGCTGCCGAGTACGGCGGCAGGACGGTGGCCAGCTCGTCCAACCACCTGCTGATCTGGATCTGCCGACCGCCGAACTGCCTCAGCAACTGGGTGGCGTCGCCGGCCCGGACGGTGTCGGCCACCGACCGGCCCAGCCGGTAGGCCAGGCCGACCCGGTGGTTGGTGGCCATCGCCCAGCGGAGCACGTCCACGTTGAGGTCGTCGAGGGCGAGCAGCAGGGGCACCGGGTCGGCGTTGTCGGGCCGGTCCAGGTCGGGCAGGAGGGCCCGGGCGGCGACGGTGTCGGGCACCGGCCCGTTGTGTCGGGTGAGTTCGGCGATCTGGGCCAGGGCGACGTCCACGCCGTCGAGGTACATCCGCATCCGTCGGTGCGGGGACATCTCGGTGAGGTTGGAGAGTTTGGCCGGTGGTACGGCCGGACGCGCCTCGGCGGAGGCTGCGCCCAGGTCCGCGTGCTGACCGTGGTGGTAGGCGTCGGCCATCCACCAGCCCAGTCGTAACGCGGTGACGATGCAGGAGCGTTCGTCGCGGATCAGGGGGTACGCGTCGTCGCGGCCGATCTCGTCGACCGGTGGGCCGCTTTCCCCGCCGGCGCGGTGCAGTGGTGACATCTGCCGCTGCCCTCCCGTCCAGCGATCGACGGTTGATCATTCGAGCGTACGGCAGTTTATGTGGCTTATGTCGGGTTTTGTCGATTCGGCTTGCCTCGTCCGGCCAGCAGCCCTCGCGGTCGGATCGAACGCACCGGCTCGGCCGAGGCGCCCTCTGCCCGCAGGATGTGGTTCGCGGCGATGATCCCGGTCGCCGCGGAGCGTTCCATCAACGCGCTCGGGAAGTCCGTGGCGATACCGTCGCCGGCCAGGTAGACGCCGGCCGCGTCGGTGCGTACCCCCGGACGCCAGGCGTGGCTGCCCGGCGTGAACGCCGGCGCCTGCGCCTCGACCCGCGCCCGCAACTCGCGGACCCGCAGCTCGCCGACCTCCGGCCAGAGCGCGACCAGCTCGCGGCGCATCCGCTCGGCCAGCTCGTCGGCCGGAACGCCGGGCTCGCAGGCGTACGCGTGCAGCTCGATGACCGACCCGCCGGTCTGCCGCGCCCAGCGCCTCGGCTCGTCCTCCAGCCGGTGGTAGAGCGTCACCGAGTCCAGAGTCGGCTGCCGGGACACCCCGCTGAACACCGCCCGCTCGGCGGCCACGTCCCCGTCGCACCAGTAGCGCGCCACCGCGTACGGCGGACCGGGCCGGCCGAACGCGGGCATCCGTGCCGCCAGCTCCGGTGCCTGCGCGACCAGATCGGGAGACGCCGCGACCAGCGCGGCGAGCGCCGGCGGGTCGACAGCGAGCACGACGTGCCCGGCCGGGTGACTGCCGCCGTCGGTGGTGGTCACCCGCCAGCCGTCGGCGTCGCGGTGCACACCGGTCGCGGCGGAGCTGGTGAGAACCCGCCCGCCGTGCTTCTCGACGTGCCGGGTCAGCGGCTCCCAGATCGCCGTGGCGTAGTCCTCGTCGGGGCAGTCGAACGCCAGCCCCTCCGGGTTGCCGAGCAGGTAGAAGTGGAACTGGGCGACCATCTCCGCGGCCGACATCTCGGCCTCGTGGTTGAAGAACGAGTGCGAGAAGACCTCGAACAGCATCGCTCGGGCCCGGTCCGGCAGCCGCAGCGAGGCCAGCAACTCATCGGCGGTGGTGTCGTCCAACTCGGCGTAGGTGCGTACCGGATCGTAGGTGAGCAGCGGCAACGCGGCGTCCCGATCCATCAGTCGTAGGTCGGCCAGGCGTAGGCTGGGGCTGCGCAGCAGCAGCGCGAGCAGGTTCGCCGGCGGCGCCGGTGGCAGCTTGCCGAACTCCTCGGTCGGCCACTGCTCACTGAGGATCGGGTAGCCCGGAATGGGCTTGAGGAAGCCCAGATCAGCGTCGACCCGGCGGAGGATCGAGCGCCAGTTGTAGTACTGCCGGAAGAACGCGTGGAAACCGTGCTCGTTCTGCTGACTGCCGTCGGGGAGCGCCTCCGGCCAGGCACCCAGTCGACCGCCGAGCGTCGCTGCGGCCTCCAGCACGGTCACCGCCACACCCCGCTCGGCCAGCACCACCGCCGCCGACATGCCGGCGATGCCGCCACCGACCACCACCGCCGTGGTGGGTCGCGGCACACGGTCCGCGCCACCGCCGCCCGGGTCCACCACGTGTTGCCGTACGCCGATGAGCCGACCCACCATTTGCGACAACGCCATGGCACACCTCCGTCGGCCAGTCTCCCCTACGGAAGGCAGCGGCGCTCGCGGTCGGAGGCGGGCCAGACGTACTCCAGATCCTCCGGGACGTCGTTGCCGAACAGGGGGCGGTAGTGCGACGGGTCCTTCCGCAGCAACGACGAGCGGTGGCTCAGGTGCAGGTCGTCGCGACCCAGCCACGGGGGCAGCTCACCGGCCTGATCGAGCTCCTCCTGGGTGCGTACGACACCGGCCCCGCAGGCGGCGGCGAGGTCGACGGTCATCGTGGTGGCGCAGGTGTCCGCCCGCCCCGGCTCGGTCCACACCGCGCACATGTCCAGCCCGTAGCGGGTGAGCGCCTCCTCGTACCCGGCCCACATCTTCACGGCCGGATGGTTGCGCCAGCCGTAATCGGGTCGGGTGAGCCCGCGTAGCACCTGGATGGCCTCCACCCGCTGCTTGCCCAGCCGCTTCTGGTCCAGCGTGCGGGCGCTGGCCAGGAAGTCCGGGTACGGGAGGAACGTCTGCATGCCGCTGCTCTACCCGTCGCCGAAGCGGGCATTCCTGACCGGGGATGATCCGGACAGGGTCGCCCAGCAGGGCAGCGCTGATTACGATCCGGGCATGGCAGAGCCGTGGCGGGACCGGGCGCGACGGGCGGTCGAGTGGAACTGGCGGCTGCGCTCCGCCGGCGATCCGCGCCCGCACTACGTGGTCTGCGGCAAGGACGCACTCGCCTACTACGTGGCCCGGGCGATGCTCGAATCCGAACTGCCGGTGGGTGGGGCCCGGGTGACAGTCGTGGTGCCGGAGCGCTACCGCAGCAACGGCCCGGACGTGGCGGCACTACGAGGAGTCCGGGTGGTCCGCTCGGATCGGCTGGACGTGGACACCTTCGAAGCCGCCGGTCTGGCCGGGGCGGCCGGGTTGGCCCTGCTGAACCAGGACGACGTCGGCAACCTGCACGCCGCGCTCTGCGCGCAGGCCGTCGACCAGCGGGTCCGCCAGGTGCTGCGGATGTTCAACGGCACCCTCGCCGACGGCGTGCGCAAACTGCTGAAGGCGCCGGTCGAGGTGCTCTCCGACGCCGAGATGGCCGCGCCGGCCTTCGTGGCCGCCGCCCTCAACGAGGTCGACCCCAGCTCCTTTCAACATCGGGACAAGACGCTACGGGTGGCGCGGCGGGCCGACGTCCGACCGCAGGACGTGGTGTGCGCGTTGGCCCACCTCACCGAGGCGCAGGGTGTGGAGTTGCTGCCGGCCGAGCAGGCCGGCGCGGACCTGGTGCTCGCTGAGGCGACCGGGCAGCCACCGGGCACCGAGGTCGCCGCCCGTCGGTTGGTCCGGGCCCGCCGGCGGCGTCGCCCGGTCGCCGTACTGATGCGGGCCGTCCGTGGGTTCGCCACCCGCAAGATCGGCATCGCGGTGATGCTGGTGCTCGCGCTGATCGCGGTGCTGGGGGCGCTGATCTCCCGCGCCGAGAACGTCTCTCCGTTGGAAGCGTTGTACCTGACGCTCGTCACCACGCTCAGCGGCGCCGACCCGGACACCGGCAAGCCGCCGGACGCGCAGATCATGCAGGTGGTGCTCAACCTGGCCGGGTTGGCGCTGATCCCGCTGATCACCGCGGTGGTGGTGGACGGCATCGTCAACGCCCGGCTGGCTCTGCACACCGGCCGGTTGCAGCCGGCGCGGGCCGGGCACGTCGTGGTGATCGGTCTGGGCAACGTCGGCACCCGGGTCATGGCGCAACTGCGCGAGTACGACGTCGAGGTGGTGGCGATCGACAAGGACCCGGAACCGCGCGGCGCCGCCCTGGCCCGTCAACTGGAGGTGCCGCTGATCGTTGGCGACGCCGCACTGCCGGAGACGCTCGTCGCCGCGTCGGTGGCGGAATGCCAGGCGCTGGTGGTGGCCTCCACCGACGATGTCGCCAACCTGGAGGCGGCGCTCACCGCCCGCGACCTGCGTAACGACCTGCGGGTGGTGCTGCGGTTCTTCGACGGTGACTTCGCCGAGCGGGTGGAGGAGACCTTCGCCCTCGGGGTGTCCCGGTCGGTCTCCTACCTGGCCGCCCCGGCCTTCATCGGTGCGCTCACCGAACGCGCGGTGATCACCACAATCCCGGTCGACAGGCACGCGCTGCCGGTGGCCGAGGTGCCGGTCGCCGCGGGATCCGAGCTGGACGGACGACCGCTGGACGTGGTCAACCGGGACGGGCAGGTCCGACTGATCGCCCGGACTCCGGCCGGCGGTGGCAAGACGATCTGGTGGAAGGACCTCGACCCCCGACAGGTGATCTTCGCGGGCGACCGGTTGACAGTCGTCGCCCGCCGGCGCGGGTTGGACTGGCTGACCCGGCAGTGCGCCCCACCCGTGCCGGGCAGGACGCTGACGCCGCCCGGTCACGTCGGATCGGTGCCCCGGCCCGTGCCGGCGTCACCCGGCGCCGCCCGATCCGCGGGGTCGCTGCCCGTCCCTGCCGAGCACGCCTCGCCGGCCGGACCGAGCGATCAGGAGGTAGCGGCCTCCGCCCCGGGCGCGGCCCACCCGGTGTCACCGTCCCGCTTGCCAACCGTCGGGGCCGTGCCGCCGGCCCAGGGTGCGGGCGTTGACGAGTGGTCGGGCCAGCTGGCTGACGACGCTCGCCTACGGGACGAACCTGACTCTCGAGCACACCGCGCAAGCATTCACGAACCCCCCAGGGCGCCCCGGGGCGCGTGAACCGCATCCCAGCGCTTGCGGGTTGATCCACTCCGTTTCGCCGATGTGGGGGTATCCCCGGCGCTGTGATACCGCGATTTCGCCGAACCGTGCAGTCGGCAGATCGGGCCGTAGGTACAGACCGGCGCTGAGCGACAATCCATGGCATGCGTTTCCGCATCCTGGGGCCGACCCAGGTGCTGCTGGCCGACGGGCGCGAGATTCCCGTGGGCGGCCCTCGGCTGCGCGCGCTGCTGGCGCTCCTCCTGCTCGACGCGGGACGCGTCGTCTCCGCCGACCGACTGATCGACGGCCTGTACGGCGAACACCCGCCCCGAGGTGCGGTCAACGCGCTCCAGTCCCAGGTGTCACGGCTGCGCCAGACTCTGCCCGCCGAGCAGAACCCGATCGAGTTCCACCCGGCCGGCTACCGCCTCGCCGTGGACCCCGAGGATGTCGACGCGTACCGGTTCGAGCGACGTGCCGAGGCCGGGCGGCGCGCGCTCGCCGGTGGTGACTGGCCCCGAGCGGCGACCGTGTTGCGCGAGGCGCTGGAGCTGTGGCGTGGCCCCGCCCTGGCCGATGTGCCGGGCGCGCCCGCCCAGGCGGCCCGGCTGGACGAACTACGGCTGGCCGCGATCGAAGACCGGGTCGACGCGGACCTGGCGATGGGTGCGTCGGCCGCACTGGTCGCGGAGCTGCGGGAGTTCGTCGTCGCGCATCCGCTGCGGGAGCGGTCACGGGGCCAGCTCATGCGTGCCCTGGCCGCACTGGGCCGGCCGGCGGAGGCGCTGGCCGAGTTCGAGGACGCCCGGAGCACCCTCGCAGAGCAGCTCGGTGCCGACCCGTCGGCGGAGCTGGCCGCGATCCACCTCGCGGTGCTTCGCGGTGAGGAACGCGGGGCGACCCAACGGGCGTTGCCGAGCCAGCTCACCACGTTCGTCGGGAGAGACGAGGAGCTCAAGCGCGTCGGCGATCTGCTCGGCGAACGGAGGCTGGTCACCCTCATCGGTCCCGGAGGAGCGGGCAAGACCCGGTTGGCGATCGAGGCAGCCGGCCGCCAGGACGGGGAGGTCCGCTTCGTCGAGTTGGCCGGGTTGGCCGACGGTTCCGACGTACCGCAGGCGGTGTTGACCGCGCTCGGCCTGCGCGACGCGGGCCTGCGCGCCCCGGCCGAGCCGGGTCGGCACCCCACCGACCGGCTCGTCGAGGCGCTCGCCGAGCGTCGGCTGCTGCTCGTGCTCGACAACTGCGAACACGTCATCGCCGACGCCGCCCGGCTGGCCGCCCGGTTGCTGGGCGCGTGCCCGGCATTGCGTGTCCTGGCCACGAGCCGCGAACCGCTCGGGTTGGCCGGCGAGGCGTTGTGCCCGCTGTCCGGGCTCACAGTGCCACCACCGGGCGCGTCCGCGCGGCACGCCGACGACTCTGCCGCCGTCCGACTCTTCGCCCAGCGGGCCGCCGACGTCGTACCCGACTTCACCATCACGCCGGCCAACGTCGACACGGTGCTGCGGATCTGCCGCACCCTCGACGGCCTGCCGTTGGCGATCGAGTTGGCCGCCGCCCGGCTGCGTGCGCTGCCCGTCGCCGAGGTGGCCGTCCGCCTCGACGACCGGGTCCGACTGCTGTCGATGGGCAGCCGTGCCGCGTCGCCGCGACACCGCACACTCCGGGCGGTGGTCGAGTGGAGCTGGGATCTGCTCGACGACGCGGAACGCAGACTGGCCCGTCGTCTCACCGTCTTCGCCGGTGGCGCGACGCTGGAAGCGGCGGGGCAGGTCTGCGGCCTGCCCCGCGGTGACTTCGTGGAGGCGCTGACCGGTCTCGTCGACAAGTCCTTCGTGGAGATGGCAGATGGTCGTTACCGGATGTTGGAGACGGTCCGTGCGTTCTGCGCCGAGCGTCTCGCCGACGCGGGCGAGGCCGACGACCAGCGTCGTGCGCACACCGCGTACTTCTTGGAGTTCGCCCGGAACGCCAGCGACCACCTTCGACGCCCGGAGCAGTTGCACTGGCTGCGACGGCTCGACGCCGAACGGGACAACCTCCACGCCGCGCTGCGCCGTGCCACCGCAGCAGGTGACGCCGCCGACGCGGCCGGCATGGTCGCGGCCCTGTCGTTCTACTGGTGGCTGCGCGGCATGCGCGGCGAAGGTGCCCGGCTGGCCGCCGACGTCCTCGGTCTGCTCGGCGCCGAAGCGCCTCCGGAGCTGCGCGAGGAGTACGCGCTCTGCGTCTACAACGCCTCGCTTGGCGGATCCGGGCCTCTGGACTCGCTGGGTACGCAGCGTTCCGTCATCCGCAGTCTCGACCGACCGCCCCGGCAACCCTTTCTGCTGTATCTGTCGGGGATCTCGGCCGGCCCGCCGTCGGGCGGGTCCGAGCACGTCAACGAGCTGATGCGGGAGCTGCGACGGCTGGTCGGCTCGGACGTGTGGATCAACGCGTTGGGCGCGATGGGGAGCGGCTCGGCGCTGATGTGGAGTGGTAGGTGGGACCAGGCCGGAACGGAACTGGAGACTGCGCTCGACGGGTTCCGGCAGGCCGGGGACCGCTGGGGATGCATGATCACATTGGGGGTGCTCGGCGAACTCGCGGCCTGGCGCGACGATCCGGAAGCGGCGGGCGCCCACATGGACCAGGCCATGAGGCTGGCCGAAGAACTCGAATCGGTGGTCGACCAGGCCGACATGCTGCGTACCCGGGGCGAGATCAGGCTGCGCGCCGGTGACCTCGCCGCGGCGCGCGACGACTTCGCCGCCGCCCTGCTCCTCGCGCAGCGTAGCGGCGCACCGGAATTCGTCTCCGCCGCCCGGCTCGGCCTCGCCCAGGTGGCACGACTGAGCGGCGACCTGGCCGAGGCGAGGCGGTTCTGCGAAGCGGCGTTGATCGGGGGACTCACCGGCTGGTACGTCGGCGAGGCAACGAGGACGGAGGTCGTGTTCGTTCTCGAGCAGATCGCCGAGGCGGAGAAGGTCGGGCCTGGTGCGCCACCGTCAGCGGACGGTGCGTGACCCGTCAGCAGACCACCGCACCGTGGGGGCATGACGACATTCGAAGTGGTCGCCGAGGGCCTGGGCAAGCGGTACGGCCCGACCCGCGCGCTGGACTCGTTCGACCTGGCCGTCCCGACCGGCACGGTGTACGGGCTGCTCGGCCCCAACGGCGCGGGTAAGACGACGGCGGTACGGATCCTTGCCACGCTGCTGCGTTTCGACGCGGGCCGGGCCAGCGTGGCCGGGTACGACGTGCTGCGCCAGCCGGACGAGGTGCGTGCCCGGATCGGGCTGACCGGGCAGTACGCGGCGGTCGACGAGACCCTCAGCGGCCGGCAGAACCTGGAGCTGTTCGGCCGGCTGTTCCGGCTCGGCCGCCGGGCGGCCCGTCAACGCGCCGACGAGCTGCTGGAACGGTTCGGGCTGGAGGACGCGGCGAGTCGCTCCGCCGGTGAGTACTCGGGCGGGATGCGCCGACGGCTGGACCTCGCTGCCAGTCTGATCCGTACCCCGCGTGTGCTCTTCCTCGACGAACCCACTACCGGCCTGGACCCGCGCAGCCGCAACCAGGTGTGGGACCTGGTTCGCGCGCTGGTCGCGGACGGGACCACTGTGCTGCTCACCACGCAGTACCTGGAGGAGGCCGATCAGCTCGCCCACCGCATCTCGGTGATCGACGCCGGGCGGGTGGTGGCCGAGGGCTCACCGGACGAGCTGAAGGCGATGACCGGCGGTGACCGCGTCGAGGTGGTGGTACGCGACGTCGCCGCCCTGACCCGGGCCGCCCGCATCGTCGGGCCGATCTGCGGCGCTGAACCCGAGGTCGATCCGGAGGTCCGGCGACTCAGCGTTCCGGTGGCCGACCGGGTCGCCGGGCTGGTCGACGTGGTGCGGGCCTTGGACGACGCGGGGATCGCTGTCGAGGACATCGGTCTGCGGCGCGCGACGCTGGACGAGGCGTTCCTGTACCTGACCGGGCACCGGCCCGACGAGGCTCGCGAGCCCGTCGGGGTAGGACGAAAGGCGGACCTGGCATGACGGCAGCGGTGGCCGACGGTTGGACGATGACCAGGCGGAACATGATCCACGTGATCCGCTCGCCGGAGGAGTTGATCCTCTACTTCTCGCTGCCGATCATGTTCGTGCTGGTCTTCGGGTACGTGTTCGGCAGCGGCATGCAGGTGGCCGGCGGTGGCAACTATCGCGAGTTCCTGCTGCCCGGCGTGTTCGTGATGACGATGCTGTACGGCCTGGGCGCCACCGCGACCGGCGTGGCGTTGGACCTCAGTCGAGGTGTCGTCGACCGGTTCCGGTCGATGCCGATGGCCCGGTCCGCCCTGATGACCGGTCGCAGTGCGGCCGACCTGCTCCGCGCGCTGCTGGAGATGTCCACCCTGCTCATCTGTGGTCTGCTCGTCGGGTGGCAGTGGCGGCAGGGTGTGGGCAAGGCGTTGCTCGCCGTCGGGCTGCTCCTGCTGCTCCGCGTCGCGATCACCTGGATCGGGATCTACCTGGCGCTGCTCGTCCGTAACCCGGACACCGTCGGCGTGATCGTCTTCCCGGCCGCGTTTCCGCTCACCGCGATCTCCAACGTCTTCGTGTCGCCCGAGCTGATGCCGTCGGTCATCGGGACGATCTCGGAGTGGAACCCGCTGTCGGCCACCGTCGCGGCGATCCGCGAACTGTTCGGCAACCCGGGCCTGGGTGGCGACTCCTGGCCGGCGGAGCACGCCATGCTGTTGGCGGTGCTGTGGCCGGCGCTCCTGATCGCGATCTTCGCCCCGTTGGCGGTGCGCCGCTACCGGCGGTTGAGCCGCTGACCAGGCCACCGGTGGCCCGCCCGTAGCGCGTACCAGGCGGCTCCGACGGCGAGCACGCCGAACCCGGCGAGGACGCTGCCGAGCGGCAGGTTGACAGCGAGCAGCAGACAGCCGACCAGCCCCAGAGCGGCAACGACCCGGACCGGCGACCGCCGGTCCGGGTCCCGGCCCAACGTGAGCGCCGCCGCGTTGGTGATCGCGTAGTAGACCAGCACCGTGCAGCTGGAGAAGCCGATCGCCTGCCGTACGTCGCCGAGCAGCACCACAACGATCACCACGGCGGCCACCGCCACCTCGGCCCGGTGGGGCACCTGGCGTACCTGGTGCACGGCGGCCAGCACGCCGGGCAGGTCACGGCGGCGGGCCATGGCGAGGGTGGTCCGGCCGACCCCGGCGACCAGGGACAGCAGCACCCCGACGACGGCGATGGTGGCACCGGCGCGGACTACCCACGCCAGGCCGGGCAGCCCGGCGGCGGTCACCACGTCGACCAGGGGCGCGGCGGAATCGGCCAGCCGGTCGGCGCCGAGCACGCCGAGCGTGACCACCGCCAGCACCAGGTAGATCGCGAACACCAGCCCGAGGGCCAGCGGCACCGCGCGGGGGATCGTCCGCCGCGGGTCGCGGACCTCCTCGCCGAGGGTGGCGATCCGTGCGTACCCGGCGAAGGCGAAGAACAGCAGCCCTGCCGCGGTGAGCACGCCCCGCGCGGAGCCGCCCGCCTCGCCCAACCGGTCCAGGCGCACCGGACCGCCCACCACGCCGACCACAGCGACCACTGTCAGCACCGCGAGCACGAGCGCCACCAGCAGTTTCGTGGCGGTGGCCGTCTTGGCGATGCCTCGCAGGTTCACGGCGGTCACCGCGAGCACCGCGCCGACCGCGACCAGCCGGGCCTGCCCCGGCCACAGGTACGCCCCGATGGTCAACGCCATCGCCGCGCAGCTCGCCGTCTTGCCGACCACGAACCCCCAACCGGCCACGAACCCGGCGAACGGCCCGAGACGTTCCCGCCCGTAGACGTAGGTGCCGCCGGACTCCGGGTAACGGGCCGCCAGCCGCGCCGAGCTGGTCGCGTTACAGAAGGCGATGAAACCGGCGAGCACCAGCGCGGGCAGCAGACCGGCGCCGCCGGCCGCCGCCGCGGCCGGACCGAAGACCACGAAGACGCCCGCGCCGAGCATCGAGCCCAGACCGATGACAACCGCATCGGGTACGCCGAGCCGCCGCGCCAGTTGATCCACGGACCGAAACCCTAGGGGTACGACGTGAACGGCCGGTCCCATTCGCGTAACCGACCGGGGAGGGGCAGGTCGTCCCAGGGCACCCGGTGCAGCAGCCGGTCCAGGAAGAGCCCCAGCAGCAGCCCGGCCACCGAGTCGGTCAGCCAGTGCCAACCCAGGTAGGTGGTGGTGGTGAGGACCACCAGCGGCGGAACGATGCGGATCACGGTGACCAGCCGGCTTGGGAGTTGCCGGCCGAAGCTGCGGGCCAGCGGGGCGAGCAGCAGCGCGATGACGCCGTACCAGACGATGGCGTTGGCGACGTGCCCCGAAGGGTAGGACTGGGCGAATCGCACCGGCAGGTCGTCGTGGAAGAGCGGAAGGGTCTGGTCGGGCGACAGGTATGGCTCCTTGACGCTGGCGCTCGGTGCCGCCCGCGCGGTCCAGACCTTCAGCGGACCGATAGTGAAGGTCGTGATCACGAACCCGACCACCGGCAGCAGGATCGGCCGCACCGACCGCAGCCGGACGGCCAGCAGCACGCCCAGCCCGACGCCGATCAGGGTGAGCGGGGTGCCCTGGCCGAGGAAGTTCAGCACCCGGGCGACCCAGTAGGCCGCCGTCGGTCGATGCGCGTCGGCCCAGTCGGCGACCGCCCGGTCCAACCCGAAGAGGTGATTGGCGGCGAGCGCCGCCGTCAACCCGACCAGACCGACGAGCAGGAGGGCGTCGAACCACCAGCCGGCCGGGCGGACGGGCCGTAGCCGCAGGTCACGTCGTACCGCCGTGGGTTTGAGCACGCGACCACGCTACCGGCCCGATGCGAGGCCGGGGTGTTCGGCGCTGTGGGCCCAACCACGAAGTGAGGCGGATGCGGGGGGCGAGGCGTCATGCTTGTGCCCGTGCGGATCACGTCTGCCCTCGTCGACCCGGCGCTGCTCGACCTGCCCTGGTCGACTCCGCTGGAGGAGTGGCCTGCCCAACATCTGGTGGCCCTGCCGCAGGGCATCTCCCGACACATCGTCCGGTTCGTCCGGCTCGGTGACTACGTCTACGCGTTCAAGGAGACCCGCGAGCGGATCGCCGAGCGGGAGTACGACCTGCTCCGGGCCCTGGAGCGGATCGACTTCCCCTCGGTCGAGGCGGTGGCTGTCGTCGCCGACCGGCAGACCGAGGACGGGGAGCCCCTCGAATCGGTGCTGATCACCCGGCACCTCCAGTTCTCGCTGCCGTACCGTGCGCTCTTCTCGCACACGCTGCGACCGGAGACGATGAGCCGGCTGCTCGACGCGCTCGCCGCCCTGATCGTGCGGATGCACCTGACCGGCTTCTTCTGGGGCGACTGTTCGCTGTCGAACACGCTGTTCCGCCGGGACGCGGGTGCGTTCGCCGCCTACCTGGTGGACGCGGAGACCGGCGCGTTGCACAACTCGCTCTCCAACGGTCAGCGCGGTGAGGACCTGGAGATCGCCCGGGTGAACATCTTCGGCGAGGCGTTGGACCTGCAGGCCGCCGGCCTGCTGCACGAGTCCATCGACCCGGAGGTGGTCTGCGAGGAGGTCGTGCAACGCTACGAGCGGCTGTGGCACGAGATCACCTACGAGCAGGCGATCGAGCGGGAGGCCCGGCGCGACATCGAGGGCCGGATCCGCCGCCTCAACGAACTGGGCTTCGACGTGGCCGAGGTGGCCATGTCGGGTGGCGAGGACGGACGTTTCCTGGTCCGGCCGAAGGTGGTGGACGCCGGCTACCACACCCGGCGGCTGCTGCGGCTGACCGGTCTGGACGCCGAGGAGAACCAGGCGCGCAAGCTGCTCAACGACCTGGACGCCTACCGGGCGGAGAGCGACCTGATCGACGAGCAGCAGGCCGCGCACCGTTGGCTGACCGAGGTCTTCGAGCCGGTCGTCCGGGCGGTTCCCGCGCACCTGCGTCGAAAGTTGGAGCCGCAGGAGCTGTTCGCGCAGATCATCGAGCACAAGTGGCTGCTCTCCGAGCAGGCTGGCCGGGACGTCGGAATGCGCCACGCGGTCCAGTCGTACCTGACCGACGTGCTGGTGCACCGCCCCGACGAGCAGGCCATCCTCGGCGTGGAAGTCCCCAGCCTGAGCTGAGACCCCGCCGGTTCGGCGACCGGACTATCTGGTGGCTGCCTTTGGAGCTGATGTCGTAGACGATTCAGCTCCAAAGGCTCTCCAGGTGCCCTGTCGAGCTGCCCCGGATGTGGGGCAGCGCGACGTGACCGGCACCGTGGAGGCGATCCCGCGTCGGGGTGCTCGCGCGCCTGGTCTGCCCCGGATGTGGGGCAGCTCGACAGGCGGCGCACCAGGCGCGGTCGGTAGCGGCCTGGCTCTCAGCGGGGGCGGTAACTGTCAGTCCACCCAGGAGCCTCCGCGCAGCACCCGCACCACGTTCAGGTCGTCGTCCAGCACCACCAGGTCGGCGCGGAGTCCGACCTGGAGGGCGCCGACCCGGTCGCCCAGGCCGATGGCCCGGGCCGGGGTGGTGGCCACCATCCGAGCCGCGTCGGCGATCGGGATTCCGGCACTCACGGCGTGCCGCAGTGCGGCGTCCATGGTCAGGGTGCTTCCGGCGATCGCGCCGTCGCGGGCGAGCCGGGCCACCCCGTCGGTCACTGTGACGGCCTGACCGCCCAGCTCGTACTCCCCGTCGGCCATTCCGGCGGCGGCCATCGCGTCGGTGATCAGCGCGGCCCGGTCCGGACCGGCGGTCGCGGCGACGTAGGTCAGCATGCCGTCGTGCAGGTGCACCCCGTCGGCGATCAGCTCACAGATCACGGTGGGCGCGTCGAGCAGGGCCACCACCGGGCCCGGCTCGCGGTGGTGCACCGGTCGCATGCCGTTGAACAGGTGGGTGCCGACGCTGGCACCGGCGGCGACGGCGGCCTGGGTCTGCTCGTATGTGGCGTCGGTGTGGCCGACCGCCGCCACCACCCGCTGCGAGGCGAGCAGCCTGATCGCCTCCAACGCGCCGTCGCGTTCCGGGGCGAGGGTGACCATCCGGACCGCGCCCCGGCCCAGCTTGATCAATTCGGTCAGCTCGTCGGTCGACGGGTCGCGGAGGTACTCCGGGTTCTGGGCGCCGCAACGCGACGCGGAGAGGTACGGCCCTTCGAAGTGGACACCCGCCAGCACGCCCTCCTCAACCAGCGGGGTGAACGCCTCGGTGGCCGAGCGCATCAACTCGAAGGGTGCGCTGACCAGGCTCGCCAGCACTGTGGTCGTGCCGTGCGCGAGGTGGAAGTCGGCAGCCGCCCGGGCCTCGTCGGTGTCCCCGGTGGTGAAGGTGTGCCCGCCGCCGCCATGCGTGTGCATGTCGACGAAGCCCGGTACGATCCAGTGCCCGTCACGGACCGTCGGGTACTCGGCGACCGCGGTGATCCGATCCCCGTCCCACTCGACGCAGCCCTGTCGGATGACACCGGTCGGGGTCACCACGCGGCCGTTCACCCGTACCGTCATCGTTTCTCCTGGTGGTCGTGGCCGCGCACGGCGTCCATTGCGAGCAGGGCAGCACCGAGGCAACCGGCCTCGTCGCCGAGGGCTGCCGCGACCAGTTGCGGCTCCCGGTGGAAGGTCATCCGTTCGTGCAGCGCCGCCCGCAGCGGGGTCAGCAGCAGATCACCGGCCTGGGCGAGGCCGCCGCCGAGCACGATCGTCGCCACGTCGAACAGCGCCTGCCCGCTGGCCAGGCCGTCGGCGAGCGCCTCGACCGTCTCCTGCCAGACCTGGCTGGCGAGTGGTTCGCCGGTTGCGGCCCGTTCGGCCACCTCGGCGGCTGACACCGGAGCGTCGGCGGCCTCGCCGGCCAGTTCGGCGTACCGGCGTCCGACCGCCGCTGCCGAGGCGACCGCCTCCAGGCAGCCGGGTCGGCCGCAGCCGCAGCGCGGCCCGTCCGGCCGGACCAGGATGTGGCCGATCTCCCCGGCAGCGCCGTGCGCGCCCACTGCGGCGTGGCCGTTCACGACGTGCGCTGCGGCGATGCCGGTGCCGATCGCCACGAACAGCACGTGCCCGGTGCCGCGACCGGCACCGAGCCGGGCCTCGGCGAGACCACCGACACGCACGTCGTGACCGAGCGCCGTCGGCAGGCCGAGCCGCCGCACCGCCAGGTCCCGCAGGGGTACGTCCCGGAAGCCCACGTTCGCCGACCAGACCGCGACCCCGCGCGCCTCGTCCACCACACCGGGGACGGCGATGCCGACCGCGATCGGGGTGAGGCCGTCGGCGCGGGCCTTGTCGGCGAGCCCTTCGGCGACGTCCAGGATGGTGGCGACCACTGCCGCCGGGCCGCGCGCGGCGTCGGTGGGGTGCCGCTCGGTGCGTACCGCGACGCCGTCCGGCCGCACCAGGGCGCACTTCATGCCGGTGCCGCCGACGTCCAGCGCGACGACCACCGGGTCGGTAGGCGCGGCGTCGCCGCGGCTCACGCCAGCACCACGGCCCGGGACAGGTGCCGGGGCGCGTCCGGGTCGAGGCCCCGGCTGGTGGCCAGCGCGACTGCGAAGCGTTGCGCCAGGATCAGGTCGGCCATGGGGTCGACCGGGGTACGACCAGCGGACCAGCTACCGAGCACCGTGCGCCAACCGTGGGTGCGACTGTGTACGAAAGCCGCGCCGGTCGCGGCCACGTCCTCGGGTAGCCCGTCGGGCAGTTCGCCGAACGCCCAGACCAGCCGGCCGGGTGCGGCGACCGAGATGGGCCCGTGTCGGTAGTCCATCGCCGGGTACGCCTCGGCCCAGAAGATCGCCGTTTCGCGGCACTTCAGGGCGGCCTCCTGGGCCAACCCGATCGTCCACCCCCGACCGAGGAACGTGACCTGCCCGATGGTGGCCGGGTCGATCGGCAGCGGGGAGCGCACCGCCACCTCGGCGTCGGCGGCAAGGGCGGTGACCGGGTCGCCGAGGTGGGCGCGGAGCAGGGCCAGCGCGGTGGTCGCGAAGCGGGTCTGCACCACCGACCGCTCGTCGGCGAAGGGCATGGTCACCGCGGCGGCGGCGAGGTCGACGGCCGGGGACGCCGGGTCGCCGACGATGACAGTGGTGGGTGTCCGCCCGCGCAGTGCGGCGAGCAGTTCGAGCACCTCGGTCGTGCAGCCGGAGCGGCTGATGGCGATCAGCCGGTCGTAGTGGCGGCCGGTGGGGAACTCGGACGCCTGGAACGCGTCGGTCTCACCCTGGCCGGCCTGCTCGCGGCGGGCCGCGTACGCCATGGCCATGAACCACGACGTGCCGCAACCGACCACCGCGACTCGTTCACCGGGGCGCGGGAGGTCGCCGTGGACGACGCCGGCCAGCTCGGCCGCCTCCCGCCAGCAGTCGGGTTGGCTCGCGATCTCCGCGTCCACGTACGCCATGGCAAACTCCTCGCAGGGGCGACCGGTGCGCAATACGGCTCGTTAGACCCGCATTTCGCGCGTTATTCTGCGCGAATGCGGGTGGTCGTGGCAACCGGCTAGCCGATCGCGCAGGTCAGTCTTTTGCGCCCACCTAGTTTCGCGCACTAGTGTGCACGCAATCAATCACCGTCCGTGCAGTTGCTGGGAGGGCCTCCGCGGTGGACCGGTACGCCAGATGGAACGCCCTTCTCGAGATGCTGACCGACAACGGCCGGGTCAGCGTCGAGGCGGCAGCCGAGCGGTTGGACGTCTCCCAGGCCACCATCCGGCGTGACTTCGACCAGCTCGCCCAGCAGCAGATGATCACGAGGACGCGGGGTGGCGCGGTCGCCAACGGCGTCTCGTACGACCTGCCGCTGCGCTACAAGACGGCGAAGCACTCGGCGGAGAAGCAGCGGATCGGCGCGGCCGCCGCCGCGCTGGTCACGCCGGGCACCGTGGTCGGCCTGAACGGCGGCACCACCAGCACCGAGGTGGCGAGGGCCCTCGCCGTCCGGCCGGACCTGAACACCAGCGCCGAGGGCGCCCAGCTCACAGTGGTCACCAACGCCCTGAACATCGCCAACGAGCTGCTGGTGCGGTCCCGGATGAAGGTCGTGGTGGCCGGCGGGGTGGTGCGCCCGAAGTCGTTCGAACTCGTCGGCCCGCTGGGCGGGGCGCTGCTGCGTGAGGTCACCCTGGACGTCGCGTTGCTAGGTGTGGACGCGATCGACCCGCAGCTCGGCGCGGCCGCCCATCACGAGGGCGAGGCGGCGATGAACAACCTGATGGTGGCCCGGGCCAAGCGCGTGGTGATCATCGCCGATTCGTCCAAGTTGGGCGGCCACGCCTTCGCCCGGATCTGCCCCGTCGAGCGGGTGGAGACGTTGGTGACCGACTCCGGTGCCGCACCGGAGGTGGTGGAGGCGTTCCGCGCCGCCGGCGTCCAGGTCGTCTGCGCCTGAGCCGTCACGTTCCGTCGATGAAGTAGCCCATTCGGCGCGTCGATGCATACCGCGTATTGCGTGCGTCTGCATACCGCGTATGGTGTCGGCTGTCACGCCCACCCATCGGGGGAGGTGCAGCTTGCCAGCTGTCCTGGAGATCGAAGGTCTACGTAAGACGTACAAGAGTCGTCGACGCGGCACCCGCAACGCGCTCGACGGCTTCGACATGCGGGTCGACGCGGGGCAGGTGCACGGCTTCCTGGGCCCCAACGGGTCCGGCAAGACCACCACGCTGCGTACCCTGCTCGGCCTGATCCGACCCGACGGCGGCCGGATGGCGCTGCTCGGGCACGAGGTTCCCGACGCGCTGCCCGCTGTCGCCGGCCAGGTCGGTGCGATTGTGGAGAGCCCGCAGTTCTTCCCGCACTTCACGGCGCGGGACACGCTGTCCCTACTGGCCGGGGCGGGCGAGGTGCCGGCCACCCGCGTCGACGAGGTGTTGGAACTCGTCGGGCTGCGCGACCGGGCGGGGGAGCGAGTCAAGACGTACTCGCTGGGCATGAAGCAGCGGCTCGCCGTCGCCTCGGCCCTCCTGAAGAACCCGAAGCTGCTCATCCTCGACGAGCCCGCCAACGGCCTCGACCCGGGCGGCATCCGGGAGATGCGCACGTTGATGCGCAACCTCGCCGAATCGGGGATGACAGTGGTGCTGTCCAGCCACATCCTCGGTGAGATCCAGCTGATCTGTGACTCGGTCACCATCATCTCGCTGGGTCGGCGGGTCGCGTTCGGCCCGGTCGACGAGGTGCTCGCACAGCACTCGTCAGGTGCGGTCCGGATCCGGTTGGAGGCGGTCAGCGACCTGCCGGTGGCCACCGAGGCGCTCACCAAGGCCGGGATCCGGGTCACCGGGCACCCCGACCACCTGATGCTGGCCGGCGTCGACAAGCCGGCCTCGGTGACGCGGCTGCTCGCCGAGCAGAACCTCTACGTCAGCGAGTTGGCGCCGATCGCCGTCGATCTGGAGAGCGTCTTCCTCGAACTGACCGCCACCGCGCCGGTACCCGGTCAGCACCGGCAGGTCGACGAGTCCATGAAGGTCGGCGGGACGGGTCAGCCCGGCCCCGCCGGAGGAGGGTGGGGCGCGTGAGCCTCTATCGTACGGAGCTGCGCCGGCTCGCCAAGCGGCGTTTCACCCGCTACATGACGCTGCTCGGTCTGGTGGTGCTGGCGGCGGTGGTGGTCGGTGTGTTCTTCACCAACCAGAAGATCGACGCTGGGCAGCTTGCCCGGGCCGAGCGTCAGGCGGACCAGCAGTACCAGGAGCAGGTGCGCTGGAGCGAGAGGGAGCGCGCGGAGTGTGAGAAGGCCAAGACGGCCGGCACGCCGAGCGACGGCCGCTACCCGGACGACTGTTCGGTGATCACGCCGCCGCCCCGGGAGGAGATCAAGGCGGAGTGGTTCCTGCCGTCGACGTTCAACTTCCGGAAGACGTTCGACGAGACGCTGATCCCGTTCGCGGCGATCCTCGCGCTCGTCGGGTTCGTGATCGGCGCGTCCTTCGTCGGTGCCGAGTGGAGCACCGGCGGCATGATGAACCTGCTGCTCTGGCGGCCGAAGCGGCTCACCGTACTCCTCACCAAGCTGGCCGCGCTGCTCACCGGCATCCTGGCGGTGACGCTGCCCGCCGCGGTGCTGTGGTTCGCTGGTTTCTGGGCGGTGGCCACCTTCCGGGGCAGCACCGAGAAGGTGACGTCCGGCGTCATGCAGTCGGCCATCCTGACCGGGGTACGCGGTGTGGCGCTGGTGCTGGTGCTGACCACCATCGGCTTCGCCCTCGCCTCGCTGGGTCGGCACACCGCGATGGCCCTCGGCGGCGTGGTGGCGCTGATGGTGGTCGGCCAGTTCGGCCTGGGCATCCTGCTGTCGATGGCGAACGTGAAGTTCGCCGAGGCCTGGCTGCTGCCCACGTACGCGCTGGCCTGGATGACCAAGACGGTCACCCTGCAGAACTGGAACTCCTGCAACGCGACCTTCTACGGGGAGTGCAAGCCGGAGACGATGGACATCACCTGGCAGCAGTCGTCAGTCATGTTCTCGGTCGGCTTGGTGGTGATCCTCGGGGCTGCGCTCTGGGCGATGCGTCGCCGCGACATTTCCTGAGATACCGGCTACGGAGGCCCCCGGCACACGCCGGGGGCCTCCGTGCGTTCGGGCACCGCCGCGCCGGCTGCTGCGACAGGGGTGCTCGCTGGCTAGGCTGAGCGAATGTCCGCCGACGCCACCACCCCAGAGTCGTCCGCCGACGCTCGTCCGGGTGGCGTCGGGCCGACCGTTCCGACTCCCCGGCCGGCGCCGCCCATCGAGACCGCCGACGAGCCGGCGCAGCCGGCCGAGCCGACCGACGAACCAGCGCCCGTCCAGCCTGTCGACCCGGCGGCCCTGTTGACCGAGCGGGAGCGGGCCATCCTCGCCTTCGAGCAGCAGTGGTGGCGGCACGCCGGGGCCAAGGAGCAGGCCGTCCGGGACACGTTCGGAGTTTCCTCGACCCGCTACTACCAACTGCTCAACGGGCTGCTGGACAACCCTGCCGCGCTCGCCGCCGACCCGGTGCTGGTCGGTCGACTCCGTCGGCTGCGTTCGTCCCGGGCCCGCAACCGCCGCCGCTGACCGGCGCACTACCTCCCGCTGTGTCCCTGCCGGTCGGGTTAGGCGGTTCCTCCCGGTGCGGCCCCCACTGCCGGCCTTCCCGTCCCGGCCAGTCGGCACCTCGCATGCCGGCTGGCCAGGCGGGTAGGCGGCAGACGTTCCGGGGTCGCCAGGCGACCGAGCACCCAGGGGGGAGCGGAGCATGACGGCAACGAATCAGAGCGGGCGTGCGCAGCAGGCCCGGCAGGAGGCTTCCCGAGTAGGCCACCAGGCTACCCAGGCGGGCGGTCAGGTCGCCCACAGCGCCGCCGAACAGGGCGGGCAGGTGGCCGCTGAGGCGCGACGACAGGCCCAGCAGTTGACCGGCCAGGCCGGTGGGCAGCTTCGAGATCAGGCGCAGACGCAACAGCGACGGGCCGCCGAAGGACTTCGCGACCTGGGCCAGAACCTCGGTTCGATGGCCGAGCGGGACGGCGACTCCGGGCTGGCCGGTCAGGTGGTACGCAAGGCGGCCGACGCCGCCCAGCAGGCCGCCGGGTGGCTCGACGAACGCGAACCCGGCGAGGTCCTCGACGAGGTACGCACGTACGCACGTCGCCACCCGGGGACGTTCCTGGCGGGCGCGGCTGTCGCCGGACTACTCGTCGGGCGGCTCACCCGTGGTCTGACCGCGCCCGCCTCCGACGACGGTGGAAACGGGAGTTCGGGCGGCGCGCAGCCGGCACCGCAGGGCGCACCGGCGGATACCGGTCAGCAGCCGTACGTCGGGACGGCGCGGGCGCGGAACGTCTCGCCGGCCGGTCGTCCCGAGTCGGACCTGCCCGGCGGGGTCGCACCGTGAGCGCCCCGGAGAAGGAACGCACCCAGGCGTCGGTCGGTGAACTCCTCGGTGACGTGACGCGGGACGTGTCCACTCTGGTGCGCAAGGAGGTCGAGCTGGCCAAGGCCGAGCTGCGCGAGGAGGTCAGCCAGGCGGGCAAGGCCGGCGGGATGTTCGGCGGTGCGGGGGTGGCCGGGTTCCTGGCCGTGCTGTTCGTCTCGTACGCCGTGTGGTGGGGGCTGTCCAACGTGATGGACCAGGGATGGGCGGCGCTGATCGTCGCGATCATCTGGGCCGCCGTCGCCGGTGGCCTCTTCCTCAACGCCCGGACCCAGCTGAAGCGGGCACGTGCCGTTCTGCCCCGGACGAAGCAGACCGCCCGGGAGTTGCCGGACGCTCTGCGGGGCCGCTGAACCAGTCGGGAGGGAACAGATCATGTCCAGTGATCCGGATCGGATCCGGCGGGAGATCGAGACCACCCGCAACGAGTTGAGCAGTGACGTCGACGCCCTGGCCGACAAGGTCAACCCGCGTCGGATCGCCGGTGACAGCGTCGGGCAGGCTCGTGGCGCGCTCACCCGAGCGAAGGAGAAGATGATGGGCAACTCCAACCATCTGGGTCAGGAAGCCAACCAACGGATGTCGCACGCGGCCGGAGCGGTACGCGACGAGACCCGGTCGCTCGGGCAGCAGTCCCGTGAGCAGGCACAGGGCAACCCGCTTGCCGCGGGTATGGTCGCCTTCGGCGTCGGTCTGCTGGCTGCCTCGCTGATTCCGCCGAGCGGGCGGGAGCGGCAACTCGCCGGACGGGCCCGCGGCCTGGTCAGTGAGCACTCCGACGAGCTTCGCCAGCAGGCGAGCCAGGTCGGGCGCCAGATGCAGGACAACATGCGCGAGCCGGCGCAGCAGGCGGCACAGTCGGTGCGCTCCAGCGCCCAGCAGGGCATGTCCGCGGTACGCGACCAGGGCCGTTCGGCCGCCGGCCAGGTGCAGGGAGAGGCGCATGCGGCCGCCGACGACCTCCGGCAGCGCTGACCCGATCGGCGTGCCGGGGCCGGCGTCGACGATGCGGGTGCGATCCGCGTCCGCGCCGGCCCCGGGCCGACCGGTCAACGAGGATCTGGTCTTCCGGATCGGCCCGCTGGTCGGTGTCCTCGACGGCGCGACAGTGCCGGAGGGCTTCGACACCGGCTGCGTGCACGGGCCGGAGTGGTACGTGCGGCACCTGGCCGCCCGGATCGCCGTGGCGGAGGCGGTCCGCCCGGCGGCCCGTCTGACCAGTAACCTGGCCGCCGCCATCCTCGCGGTACGCGCCGACCACGGCGAGCAGTGCGACCTCGACCATCCCGGCACCCCGTCCAGCACGGTCTGCCTCCTGCGCGACTGCGGTGACCAGGTCGACTACCTGGTGCTCTGCGACAGCCCACTGGTCCTGGACTGCGGCGGTCAGGTGAGCGTGGTGACCGACAACCGGCTGGACGCGGCGATGGCGGAGTTGCGGGAGACGGTCGCCGTGCTGCCGGGCGGGGCGGCGGACCCGGCCACCCGGTTCCGGCACGCGGTGAGCGTCCAGCGGGAGCGGATGAACCGCACCCACGGCTACTGGGTCGCGGCGGCCGACCCCGACGCGGCCTTCCACGCGGTGACCGGGACCCTGCCCCGGCACGGTCCGACGGCGCTCCGCCGGGCGGCTCTGCTCAGCGACGGCGCGTCCAGCGCCGTGGAGCAGTTCGGGTTGACCGACTGGCCCGGTCTGCTGGACCTGCTGAGCGTGGACGGGCCGGGCGGGTTGATCGACCGGGTCCGGGCCGCCGAGCGCGACCACAGTGATCGGTTGCGCCGGCACAAGGCGACCGACGACGCCTCGGTGGTGTTCTGCGAGTTCGAGCCGACCGCCTGACCACCAACGGGTGACGACAGAGCGTGATGAGCAACACCCAGGCCGCCCGACCGGCCGGGACCGGTAGCCGGACCGCCAGTGCATCGCCATTGGGGTGGACTTCGGCCGATGGGGGCGGCAGACTGCGGCACGTGGCGGGTGCGGTCCGGCTGGAGCCGGTGGACGAGGGGAACCTGGAGCCGTTGCTCTCCGTAGCGGCTGCCGAGGCGGAGCCCGGCGATGTCATGCCGCCGGTCGAAGCCCCCGCCGGTTGGTCGCTCGCCCGCCGCGAGGCGTTTCGGGAGTTCCATCGGGCGAGCTTCGGAGGTCTGGACGGCCCGACCCGCTCGCAGATGTACGCGATCCTCGCCGGCGGCGAGGTGGTGGGCATGGTGCGGATGACGCACTGTGACGAGCCCGACACGGTCGAGACGGGGATGTGGCTCGGTCGCTCGGCGCGCGGACAGGGGATCGGCGCGGCCGCCCTGCGGGAGCTGTTGAACGCCGCCGCCCGAGCGGGCATGCGGATCGTGGTAGCGGAGACGACTCCGGACAACGTAGGCGCTGTCGCCGTCCTCGAAAAATGTGGCGCGAAACTGCATGAGCAGGGCGGGAAGGTGCGCGCCGAGATCTGCCTGGATTCGACGCCACCCGCGCTCTGACGCCGTCCGGTCGGCGGCGACCGGGCAGGCCACCGCCGACCGTCCCGGGTCAGGCAGGTACGCGGACGATGTCGTAGTCGGTGCTCGGCGTCGACTCCACGTCGAAGCGGCCGTTCACCACGTACAACGCCGAGCCGAGCAGGTCACCGGTGGCCGGTGACCGCAGCTGCGGCCCGGTGATCTCCCGCTGCACCACCCCGGCGGTGTACGCGCCGTTCAGCCGGACCACGGCGATGACGTTGGACAGGTTGCGGATCACGTGCAGGGTGCGCCCCCGCAGCACCAGCCCGTCGGCCCGGTCCACCGAGTAGCCGCCGAGGTCGAAGAGACCGCTGCCGCCGGTACGGGGGTCGACGCGTACCAGTTGCCCGGTCAGCATCTGTGCGACCAGCAGATCTCCGTTCGGCAGCGCCACGATCCCGTTGTTGAACGCGTCCGGCGTCGCCCCGGGACCGGTGAGTGGCAGCACCTGGAAGGCGGTGGGAGCCGGCAGCCGACCGCCCGGGCCCAGCGGCACCACGTACAGCACCGGGCGTACGGAGTCGGTGAAGTAGACCGCCCGTTCGGTGATCACCAGGTCGTTGACCAGGGTGCTCGACCCGTCGTTGAACTGGTAGTGGGCCAGCCGGGTACCAGTGCGCGGGTCGTACACGCTGGCCCCGCCGGTGTAGAAGTCGGCGGTCCAGAGCCGGCCCCGCCGGTCGAGTTCGAGGCCCGCCTTGGGCTTACCCGGTGTGCCGGGGATCAGCACCGAGCCGCGCCCGGTGCGGAGGTCACCCCGCCACACCGCGCCGTCGAGAACGGATCCCACGTAGACGGTCGTGCCGTGGCCGATGGTCAACCCCTCGGGGGTGAACCCGTCGGGCAGGGCGATCCGGGCCGGGAACGGCTTCGACGGGTGGGCGGCCGCCGGTGCGCCGACCGTGGACACTGTCGCCGCCGCCAGCAGCGGGACGACGAGAAGGGAGAAGAGCCTGTGCAAGGAGCACCGCCTGACGTCGGAGTGGACGACTCCACTCAGGAGCATGTCGTTCTACGGACGTCTGGGGCGCGACGAAAGGTTGTGCTGGTCTGCTCACTCCCGGTCAGCGGCGTACGCGGCCAGCCAGGCCACCTGGGCCGGGTCCAGCGACGGGCGTACCCGTGCTCGCGCGGTCGCCACGTGCGCGGCGGTGACCGTTGCGGCGGCGAGCGACTCACGCATGGCGGCCAGCGCCGCCTCCCGCACCAGCGCGGCGCAGTCGGCGGCGGAGAAGCCGGTCAACTCGTCGCCGAGGGTCGACAGGTCCACGTCCGGGGCCAGCGGCACCTGGCGGGACGCGGCCCGCAGGATCTCCGCGCGGGCCGGCCCGTCCGGCGGCGGCACGTAGACCAGCCGCTCCAACCGGCCCGGTCGCAGCAGCGCCGGGTCGACCAGGTCCGGCCGGTTCGTCGCGCCGACCACCACCACGTTGCGTAGCGTCTCCACCCCGTCCAGTTCGGTGAGCAGCGCGGCGACCACCCGGTCTGTGGTGCCCCCGTCGGTGGCCTGACCGCGAACCGGGGCCAGCGCATCCACCTCGTCCAGGAAGATCAGGGTGGGGGCCGCCTCCCGGGCCCGGCGGAACAGTTCCCGGACCGCGCGCTCGCTCTCGCCGACCCACTTGGAGAGCAGTTCCGCGCCCTTCACCGACAGCACGTTGGCCCGCCCCGACCCGGCCAGGGCCGTGACCAGGTACGTCTTGCCGCAGCCAGGTGGCCCGTAGAGCAGCACGCCACGCGGCGGTTGGACCCCGAGCCGGGCGAAGGTGTCCGGGTAGGTCAACGGCCACAACACCGACTCGGTGAGTGTCTGCTTGACCTCGTCCAGGCCACCCACGTCGTCGAGGGTCACCGACGCCAGGTCCAGGGTGGACGCCGCCATCGTGGTCGGCCGGACCACCTCCAGGGCGGCGGTGAAGTCGGCCATCGACACCGTCGGCGTCTCGGCGGACTTCTGCCGCAGTGCCGCGCGTACGCCGGCCTCCCGGACCAGCGCGGCCAGGTCCGCTGCGACGAACCCGGGGGTCCGCCCGGCCACCTCGTCCAGCCGGACGTCGTCGGCCAGTGGCACCTGCCGGGTCAGCACGGTGAGCTGTTCGCGGCGTAGCGCCTGGTCGGGGAGCGGGACGTTGATCCGCAGCGACAACAGGTCCGGCGCGCGCAGCGCGCTGTCGACCGCCTCCGGTCGGCTGGTGGCGCAGACCACTGCGACGCCGGCCCGGACGCTTTCCGCGAGCACCTGGCGGAACACCGTCGCCACCGGGCCGGGCTCGTCCGCCGGTGCGAGCGCCTCGACGTCGCTGACCAGCAGCACAGCAGGACCGCCCGCGCGGGCCGCTGTCGCCGCGGCGCGCAGTCGGTCGGCGGCGGCCTGGTTGGCCAGCGCGGCCACCTCCGGTGCCCAGATCGCGTGGACGCGGGCACCGACCCGGGCGGCGACAGCCCGGACCAGCGCCGACTTCCCGGAGCCCGCCGGGCCGACGAGCAGCACACCCAGGGAGATGGTGGTGCCCAGCCGGCCCAGTACCTCCCGGTGGTGGAAACCGAGGTCGAGCAGTTCGGTCAGCTCCTCGGCCTGGGCCCGCAGCCCGGGTAGCTCGTCCACGTCCGGGGCGTCGTCGGCCGGGGCCGTGTCGGTCGTGCCGCGCGGCTCGGGCGGCGCGGTGTCGACCGGGCCGGGCCCGTGCGTGGCCGCGCCATGCTCCCAGGCGACCGCCGTGTTCATGGTGACCAGAGCGCCGGCGGCCGGCTCGACCGCGACCACTGTGAGCAGGGTGCTGGTCCAGGCGAAACCGACGGTGTTGGCGAGGCTGCGACGAGCCGCCTCGACCAGGCCGCGCACCGACGCGTCCGGCAGCACGTCCTGCGGCAACAGCGACACGTCGTCACCGGCGGTGAGCACCTTGCCCAGCAGGGCGAGCCGGAGCATCTCCGGGCTCACCGCCGCCACCACCCCCACCGGACCGGCCAGGACGACCCGACCCGCCGGGGTCAGCGGCACCGGGCTGACCCGCACCTGACCGCCGTCGCGCAGGCCCAGGTTGCCCAGGACCAGGTCGTCGGCGTACAGGAGGGCGCTGCTCGCGCCCGGAGCAGCCGCCGCCACGATCCCGGCCGTCTCCCGGCGGCCGGCGAGACGGACCGGGTCACCGGGACGTAGGCCCAGCGCGGTCATCGCCTCCGGGTGCAGCCGTACGATGCCCCGTCGGGCGTCCAGCGCGGCCGGCCGTAGGCTCGCCGTCAAGGTCAGGTCGGGTTGCGCCACCGCCCGACCGTAGCTGTCGTCAGCCACCTCCGCCGGTCAGCGCCGCGGATCCAACTCGTCCAACAACGACGGGTCCCGCCGGATCAACTCGGCCAACCGGGCCGCCGGGTCCGGGGTCAAGCCGACCGGTCCGGGAGCCCAGGCGGGCACCGTCCGGCCGGACAGCGGCCACGTCGGTGGAGGTTCCATCGGGGCCGCCGCGGGCACCGGACCGACAGTGACGTCCGACCCGTCCCAGGACACCCGCAACGGGTACGTCCGCCCGTCGTGCTCCACGTGCACGGTGACCGCCAGCCCCGGGTGGGCACCGACGACCTGGCGTACCGCCTCGGCCACCTCCTCGACCGGACCCCACCCGGCCGTGTCGCCCGAGGGGTCGGCCCCCGCGTGGCGGGGGTCGTGCCGGCCCGGCCGGGCGTTGCCGCGCCCGAGAACCGGCTGACCCGACGGCGGTGTGGTGTCGTCCTGGTCGTTGACCCGTCGGCGTTGCGCCTCCTCGCGCCGGGCCAGTCGCGCCAGCGTCTCGTCGAGGTCACCCCTCACCACATCACTCCTTCCCGCCACGGCCGGAGCCGGTCGGCTCAGGCCCTCCGGTCCCGCGTTGCCCGGTCCAGCGCACGGTCCAGGACGACCAGCAGAGCGTCCCGCACCGACAGCCGGTCCCGGGCGTCGAACTGCACCAGCGGCACATGGTCGCCGATGGCCAGCGCCCAACGGATCTCGCCGAGCTCCAAGGCCAGGCGCCCGTCGAAGGCGTTGACCCCGACCACGAACGGCAGCCCGGCCCGCTCGAAGAAGTCGATCGCCGGGAAGCAGTCGTCCAGCCGGGAGCTGTCCACCACCACCAGCGCGCCCAGCGCCCCCCGCGCGAGGTCGTCCCACATGAAGCCGAACCGGGACTGCCCCGGCGTGCCGAACAGGTAGAGCTTGAGACTGCGGTCGATGGTCACACAACCGAAATCCATCGCCACGGTGGTGGTCGTCTTGGTCGACCGGGCACCCGGGTCGTCCACGCCGATCCCGGCGGTGGTCATCTCAGCCTCGGTGGTGAGGGGTGCGATCTCGGAGATCGCGCCGACCGTGGTGGTCTTGCCCACCCCGAAGCCCCCGGCGACCAGGATCTTGACCGGGATCGGCGGCGCGGCCGGCTTACCGACCGGCGGCGTCGGCAGCGCACCCGACGAGGGCTGGTACGGCGGCGGTGGGGCGCTCGGAGGCGGACCGGCGCGCCCGACTATCGGCCCGGTTCCCGGTGACATGCCGTACCGGGCGGCGGCGCTGTTCGCGGAGGCCCCGCCCAGCGGGGCGACCGGCCATTCAGGAGATCGCACGGAGTCCATCAATCACTCGCAGGATGAGATTGGGATCGAGGGCGTCGTCGGTGTCGGAGACGTGCACGTCCAGGTGCCCGGACGCCCGTAGGTCACCGACCAGGACCCGCGTCACACCGAAGTGCAACCGGGTCCGGGCCGAGATCTCGGCCACCGAGATCGGCTCGGCGCAGAGCGCGATGATCGCCTGGATCTCCGGTGCCATCACCGCGTCCGGCGGGCCGGACCACCAGCCGCTGTCCATCCGGACGGTCACCTGGGTCTCCAGCCCGATCGCCGGGTCGGCACCGGCCACCCGCCCGGAGGTGAGCACGAACGGACGCGGACCTGCCGGCCCGCCACCGCCCAGCTCCGGCTCGGGCAGCGCCGGTGCCGCCGCGCCGTCCCCCGCAGGAGGCGGCGTGCGCAGGTACGGGCGGATCCGGACCCTGGGGTCCGGGTCCGCGTCCTCGCCGGCGACCTCCGGGGTCACTGCTGGACGGCGTTCTTCAACTCGACGATCAGACGCGGGGTCAGGGCACCGCCGGCCCGCCCGGCGAAGAGCGTCATCTCGTATGCGACGGTGCCCAGGTTCGCCGACCGGTCGGCGACCACCCCGAGCACGGAACCGCTGCTGATCGCGCTGATCAGCAGGTAACCGTCGGCCATGTCGACGATCACCCGGTTCAGACCGCCGAGCGCGTACCAGCTGGCTGCCCCACCGGCCAGGCTGGTCATCCCGGACACGACAGCCGCCAACCGTTCCGCGTTGGACCGGTCCTTGATCGCCGACATGGCCATCAGCAGGCCGTCCGAGGAGACCGCGATCGCCTCCAGGACCCCGGCTGTGCTGGAAGTGAAGGAATCAAGCAGCCAGTTGAACGTGCGGGCCTCCGGGCTGAGGTCCCCACTGGCGGCGGGCTGGCTCTGGTGCTCGACATTGTCGTGCAGGAAGGGGCTGGTCACCGTGATGATCCTTCTTCGTTCCGGTGGTCTGGGCTGACTTCGCGCAGAGCGCGGGCAACGCCCGCCTCGAACTCGCTGATGAGGTTCCGGACCTCGGCCGGGTCACCGAGGTGCGTACTGGGCGGTTGGCACGCCGGGACGACGGTGAGGTTCGCCCCCGGCACCCGTCGGCTCAGCCGGGGTCGACCCGGAGCGCCGTCCGACGGGCCAGCGTTGTCTGCCACCGTCGGACCGGCGCCTCCCGGTGTGCTCGGCAGGTCGACTGTCGCGCCCGGGTCGGCCACGCTGGACCTGACGCCTGTCGCCTCGGCTCGGCGTACACCGGCTTGGAACGCCTCGACCAACGCGCGGGCCGCGGCGGGGTCCGCCCCGGTGGCGTCGACCGGCCGGGTCGGCGCGGTGGAGGCGCCCAGGCTGGCCCCGGGCACCCGCTGCCGGATCCGCGGCCCGGCCGGCGCGGCCGACGGTTCCGGCGCCGGGGGCGTGGGGGGATCGGCCTGCTCGGGCTGGCTGTGGCCGAACGCGTTCCAGGACGGGCCAGCCTCCAGGCTGCGGGTGGCCCGGCTGAGGAGATCCGAGTCGAATCGGGCCGGCGAGGCGACGGCTGCCGCGAGAGCGCGGGCGTCCTGCTCGGTCTCCGCTGCCGCCGGCGTACGCCGGTCTCGTTCCGGCACGGTGGCCCGGGCCACGGCAGCTCCGGCCCGGTCGGCGCGGCGCAGCACCAGTGACGTCGACGGGATCTCCAGGTGTGCGGTCACCCCACCGCCTCCGGTGGCGGCCAGACCCACCTCCCAGCCGTGCCGACGTGCCAGCCGACCGACCACGAAGAGACCGAGCACCTCGGTGGGGGCCAGGTCGAGCCGTTCCCGGCGGGTGAACCGAGCGTTCTCCTCGGCCAGCCGCTGTTCGCTCATGCCGATTCCGTGGTCGACCACTGTGATCCGCGCGCCGAGGCCGGCCGCCTCGGCGGCCACCAGCACCCGGGTGTGCGGCGGCGAGAAGACCGTGGCGTTCTCCATCAGCTCGGCCAACGCCAGGATGAGGTCGCCGACCACCGCCGGCGCGGCCGAGATGCCCGCCGGCACCCGCACCTCGACCCGGGTGTAGTCCTCGATCTCGCCCAGCGCCAACCGGACCAGGTCGGCCAGCGGCACCGGCGCGGTGTGGCCGTCGGCCCCGGCCGCGCCGGAGAGCACCACCAGGCTGCCGGCGTTTCGGCGCAGCCGGCTGGAGATGTGGTCGAGGCGGTACAGGTGCTCCAGCCGACCCGGGTCGGCCTCCTGCTGCTCCAACCTGTCGATCAGTGCGATCTGCCGGCCCACCAGGTTCTGGGTGCGCCGCCCGACGTGACCGAACATCTGCGCCACGTTGCGTCGGCCGGCGACCTGCCGCTCGACCAGCCGCGCCGCGGTGTTCTGCACCCGGTCGAAGGCCCGCGCCAGGTCGCCGATCTCGTCGTTGGCCCGGATGTCCACCGGTTCCAAACGGACCGGTTGTGGGCTCTCCGCCTCGTCGTCGGTCACCCGGACCAGCTCGGCCTCGGCGACCCGGGCGACCCGGTCGGCGGAGCTGGTGAGGCGGGTCAACGGTCGAGCCACCGTCCGCGCGACCGCCACACTGAGCAGCACCACCAGCGTCAGGATCAACGCCGCCGCGGCACCGACCAGGTACGCGGCGGTGAGCGCCCGCCGCTGCTCGGCGGTCGCCTCGGCGAGGACGTCGGCGATCAGCTTCTTCTCGACGAACTGGCCGAGCCGGATCATCGTGCGGACGGCCGGGAAGAGCGCCTCCATCGGCACGGGGCGGACTGCGGCGGCCGGGTCCCGGGCGCTGGTGACCAGGAAGTCCGGGCTGGTACGAGCGGCCACAGCCGCGTCGTTGAGCTGGGCCACAGCGAGCTGTTCGGGCGTGATCAGGCTGCGGAAGCGTGCGTTGTCGACCTGGAGCGCGGCGATGCACGCCACGTAACCGGCGACGGTGTCCGGGGTGCCGGCCGCCTTGACGAGCAGACTCAACGTGGCGCAGGAGGCCAGGCCCTCGTCGGACCGGAGCAGCCCGTCGAGAGCGAGCACCTGACGACCCGGCAACGTGTCCGTGTCCACACCGAACACCAGCCGCAGGGACTCGATGATCCCCGTGTTGATCGGGCGGAACCTCTCCATCACCTGACCGGGGTTCGCGGCCCGGGCCAGCACGGCGGCCCGCAGGTCGACGAGGCTGTCCACCCGGTCCAGGGCGTTGTCCACCCGGTCGGTCAACGCTTCGTTGCGACCGGCTCTCAGGTCGGCCACCCGGTCGTCCACGTCGGCGGACTTGCGGACCAGTTCGCTCCGTTCCACCCGGCCGAGCAGGTAACCGATGGAGAGGATGCGTTCCTGCTGCAGCTCCTGGACCAGGCTGCCGACCCGGCTGGCGAGACGTACCCGCTCGGCGGTGTCGCCGGCCCGCTGCGCTGCGGCCACCCGGTCGAGCATGACCGGCACGGCGAGTCCGACCATGCTGAGCAGCGGGATCACCACGAGCAGGGCGAGCTTGCCGCGGATGCGGAGCCTACCGAGCAGCATCGAACGCCCCCCACTGTGCGGTCTCCGGTTCCCGGACGACGCCGGCGGGTTGCAGCCCTCGGGGCTCGCTGACCGTTGGTTGCCACGAGTCGTTGCGCACCGGAGTGTCCGGGCTGTCGGTGTGGCTGGCGGCGAGGGCGGCCCGGCGTCGGGCCCGGGCAGCGGCGTTGAGCAGCAGCGCGGCGAGCCAGCCCAGCAACAGCACTGCCACCACCCCCGCTGCGATGATCAACCAGCGGTCCCGGTCCAGCTCGTCGATGCGCTCCACCAGTTGGGCGTCGAGTTCGGCGAGGATGACCGGCTGAAGCTGACGCGCCGAGCGGTGCGTGTTGAGCGCGGCAGCGGCCAACTGGGCCTGGTCCACGAGACCCGTGCCCTTAGCCGGCGTGGAGTAGGCGGCCAGCGCCTCCACCGAGCGCTGGTAGGTGTCGAGCGGGGTCAGCACGTTGGCACCGAGGTCGGTGCTCTCCGAACCGTCCACGGCGGAGCGCAGGTTGTCGACGAGGTCGCCGGCGGGTGCCAGCGCGGCCACCCGCAGGCCGCTCAGCTCCATCAGGCCTCGGGCCTGCTCGGCGGCGGGTCGACGGGAGATCAGCGAACCCAGGTCGGCGAGTCGACCGGCGGCCACCACCGCCTCGGGCAGTTCCTGGCCGGCGCTGTCCTGAAGGAAGAAGGAGTCGGCCACGGGGTCGCGGACCAGCCCGGAGCTCTCCCGGACCTTGCGGTGCAGGGCCAGCAGAAGATCGGAGACCTCCCCGTACGCCGTGTACGCGGACTCCGGGTCGGAGGCGCTGCGTCCGCGCAGCGCCTCCAGCTTGGCCCGTACGCCGGCCCAGCGTTCCTGGCTGAGCAGTTCGACGCCGATGCGGGCGTCCACCGCGGCGGCCTCCTCGACCGCCCGGTCCAACGCCTCCTGGGCGACCGGGCGGCCGTTGACGGTGGCGGACTGGGCCTCCACCAGGGCGTCGGTGACTCCGGCCAGAGCGGTGAGGTACTGCACGCCGAGCCGTTCGCGGGCGGCCAGGGACCGGTCGTCACTGGTCTGTTGCCAGGCGAACGTGACGAGCAGCCCCACCGGCGCGAGTAGTGCCCCGATGAGCAGCAGCGGCAGCAGACGGCCCATGGTGGACGGCCGTCGGCGGGCCCGCGGCGCGGGGACTGTCATGTGTTGTCTCCTCCGGCGTGGGCGCGGATTGGCGCGGTCTCGGGTAGCCGAACAGTCCCGTGCACCGGACCGGAAAACTAATCGAACGCCCCACTCGTCAGGCCTTGGTCGCCGAGTCAGGTTCGCGTCACTTCGAGCGATGTCACCATTTGTCCGCGTCCTGGGCACGCTCTGTTGCGGCGATGGGTGTGACATGGAGGGATCGATAGGGATATCCGCGAAAAGATCGGAATTCACGGAATCCGAAGTCAACTCACTGGGCCGCGTCGGACGTTGCGCGCTCGCACCCTTGTCCGCCACCGATCGGGGCAACCGGACGGACGTACGGCGGATCTCAGCCAACGCTCAGGCTGTGGGCCGTACCGTGTGCCGCATGACACCGCCGTCGCCGGCCGCGTGGTTCCGGCGTGCCCTGCCCACCCGCCGTCGCGCGATCGCCGCAGCGGCGGTCGTCGTGCTCCTGGCCGCCGCCGTGACCTGGGCGGTGTGGCCGCAGGGGCCGGGCGTACGCACCGAGAGCGCGATGCTCACCGTCCGCTCCGGACCTGCCGGCGACCAACCGGTGGACCTGGACACGACCTTCTACCTGCCCGACGACGCGTCGTCGGGTCGGAAGGTGCCGGCGGTGCTTTTGGCGCACGGGTTCGGTGGCACGAAGGAGTCGGTGCGCTCCGACGCGGAGGAGTTCGCCGGGCGCGGCTACGCGGTGCTGACCTGGACCGCGCGGGGCTTCGGCCGCAGCGGCGGCGAGATCCACCTGGACAACCCGGACTACGAGGTGCGGGACGCCCAGCGGCTGCTGGACTGGTTGGCAGCTCGGCCGGAGGTGCGTACCAACGCCGCCGGTGACCCGCAGGTGGGTGTGGTCGGCGGCTCGTACGGCGGCGGGTTGGCGCTGCTGCTGGCCGCCCAGGACACCCGGGTCGACGCGATCGTCCCGATGATTACTTGGAACGACCTGTCCCGGGCGTTCCTGCCGGAGAGCACCGGCGGGGCGCCGACCGAGGGCGTGTTCAAGAAGGGCTGGGCCGGCCTCTTCTTCGGTGGTGGGGGCAACGTGGGCTCCGGTCCGGCCGGGCTCTCCGGCGCGACCGCCGCCGCGCCGCAGGGCGCACCGGAGTCGGCCGGTCCACCCAGCCCCGGGCCGGGCGCGGGCCCGGGCAACGGTCCTGGCGGCGCCCCGACCGGTGCCGCCGACCCGTCCTGTGGTCGCTTCGCCGCCGACGTGTGCGCCGCGTACCTGCGGATCGCCACCACCGGTCGCGCCGACCAGGCTGCCGTGGACCTGCTGCGTCGGTCCAGCCCGGCGGGCGTACTGGACCGGATCAAGGCGCCCACCCTGCTGGTGCAGGGCGAGGCGGACACGCTCTTTCCCCTCGGCGAGGCCGACGCGAACGCGCGCGGCATCGCCGCCACCGGCACCCCGGTCCGCGTCGCCTGGTTCACCGGGGGGCACGACGGGGGCAGTGGACCCCGCTCGGACGAGGACCGGGTGAAGTTCCTGACCGTCCAGTGGCTCGACCACTACGTCAAGGGTGAGGGCGGCGCGCCCGGTGACGACTTCACCTGGTCCCGGATCGCCGGGTTCGACGCGCTCGACAGGGGTCTCGTCGCCACCGCCTTCCGCCGCGCCGACTACCCGGGTCTGACCGGCAACGCGCGCCGGGAGATCCCGGTCGCCGGTCCGGCCCAGCCGGTCGCGAACCCGCCCAACGGCAACCCGGCCGCCATCTCCTCGATCCCGTTCGCGGGTGGCCTCGCCTCGCTGCTGGACGGCGTCGCCGGCGACGTGCCCGGCCAGCACGCCCGGTTCGAGTCGGCGCCGCTGACCGAGGCGGTGGACGTCGCCGGGGCGCCCACCGTCACCGTGCGGGCCGCGTCGCCGACCGGCGAGGCGGTGCTCTTCGTCAAGCTCTACGACGTCGACCCGGACGGCGCGGCCACCCTGCCGAACGGGCTGGTCGCCCCGATCCGGCTCACCGGCCTGCCGCAGCAGGTGCAGGACGCCCGCCCGGTCACCGTGACGCTGCCCGCGATCGTCCGGCGGGTGGAGGCCGGCCACCGGCTGCGCCTCGTGGTGGCCACCTCCGACCAGGCGTACACCACACCCGCGCAACCGACCGTCTACACGGTCGCGGCGGACGGCGCGGTCACAGTGCCCACTGTCAGCGGCGAGCCGATCCCCACCGCCGCGACGCTCTGGCGCTGGGTGCTCGCCGGCCTGCTCGCCGCCATCGCGGTCGGGCTCGTCGTGGTCGTCGCAGTGGTCCGCCGCCGACACCGTCGCCAGGACCGCTCGGTGCATCCGGAGTACGCGGACACCCCGCTGGCCGTGCGCGCACTACGCAAGGAGTACGCGGACGGCTTCGTCGCCGTGTCGAACGTGGACTTCGAGGTGCACCCGGGTCAGGTGGTGGGTCTGCTCGGGCCCAACGGCGCCGGCAAGACGACCACCCTGCGGGTGTTGATGGGGTTGACCCAGCCGACCGCCGGGGAGATCTACGTCTTCGGTCGCCGGCTGGTGCCCGGCTCGCCGGTGCTGTCGAGGATCGGCGCACTGGTCGAGGGGCCTGGTTTCCTGCCGCACCTGTCGGGTCTGGAGAACCTGAAGGCGTACTGGCGAGCCACCGGGCGGCCGTGGGAGGACGCGCAGTTCGACGCGGCGTTGGAGATCGCCGGCCTGGGCGACTCGGTGCACCGGAAGATCAAGAACTACAGCCACGGCATGCGTCAGCGCCTGGCCATCGCCCAGGCCATGCTCGGCCTCCCCGAGTTGCTGGTGCTGGACGAGCCCACCGACGGGCTCGACCCGCCGCAGATCGCCGAGATGCGCCGGGTGCTCCAGCGCTACGCCACGGACGGTCGGGCGGTGCTCGTCTCCAGCCACCTGTTGGCCGAGGTCGAGCAGACCTGCACGCACGCGGTGGTGGTGAACAAGGGCCGGATCGTGGCGTCCGGGCCGGTGGAGGAAATCGTGGGCGAGTCGCCGAGTGTGCTGTTCGACGTCAGCGACCGGGTCGCGGCGCGGGCGGTGCTGGACCGGCTGCACGGCGTCCGGGTGCTGCCGGAGAGCGACGGCCAGTTGGTGGTGGACACCAACGGAACGGCCCGCAGCGAGGTGGTGGCCGAGCTGGTGCGCGCCGGCATCGGGGTGGACCGGGTGGTGCCCCGGCGCCGCCTGGAGGACGCGTTCCTCGCCCTGGTGGGCGAGAACTCTCGGGGAAGCGGTGACCGGTGATGGTTGTTTCCGAAGCGGGCGAGGCCCGCGGTTACCGGGCGTCGGCCACCATGCCCTTCGCGGCGGAGTTCCGGCGGCAGGCGTCCCGGCGGCGTACCCAGTTGGCGCTCGGCTTCATGGTGCTGCTGCCGCTGATCATCCTGATCGCCTTCCAGTTCGACTCGGGCGACGACGACAACGGCCGCAACGAGTTCTCCAGCCTGGTCGAGTTGGCCACCTCGGGCGGCCTCAACTTCACCCTGTTCTCGATCTTCGTGTCGGCGTCGTTCCTGCTGGTGGTCGTCGTCGCGCTGTTCTGCGGGGACACGGTGGCGAGCGAGGCGAGCTGGGGGAGCCTGCGTTACCTGCTGGCGATCCCGGTGCCACGGGCCCGGTTGCTGACGGTGAAGCTGGTGGTCGCGCTCGCGTACTCGGGGCTGGCCCTGCTGTTGTTGGCCGGGACCGCGCTGCTGGTCGGGACCCTGCGGTACGGCTGGTCGCCGCTGCGCAGCACGGTCGCCGCCGAGCTGGAACCCACCGAGGGGCTGCTCCGGTTGCTGGCGGTGCTCGGCTACCTGGCTGTCGTACTCCTGGTGGTGGCCGGGCTGGCGTTCCTGCTGTCGGTGACCACTGACGCCGCGTTGGGCGCGGTGGGTGGCGCGGTGCTGCTGTGGATCCTGTCCAGCATCCTGGACCAGATCACCGCCCTGGGCGCGGTACGCGACTTCCTGCCCACCCACTTCAGCACCGCCTGGCTGGGGCTGCTGTCGACCCCGGTGCAGACCGACGACGTGGTACGCGGCTGCGTCTCGGCGATCGGCTACGCGACGCTGTTCTGGGGGTTGGCGTTCTGGCGCTTCACCCGCAAGGACATCACGTCCTAGGGGCTGCGCTCACAGCCGACCCTCAGGCGGGCTCACCGACGACGGCACCGCGCTCGGCGCCGGCGGCCGGGCTGGACGCGTCGGCACCGGCGTGGCCGGGGCGGCCTTCTTCCAGGCGCTGACGCCGATCCGGCCGGTGTTGCCGAGGTCGACCGGCCCGTCCGGGTCGACCTCGGCGGCCGGCTGCCCGGCAGCCGGTGCGACAGTCAGGTACTTCCCGTTCGTCGCGACCACTGTCGAATCGGTGACGAGGTTGCGCCAGAGCACCACGGCGGTGGCCCGCTCGGCGGGGGCGAGGGTGACCGGCCCGGCCGGCTGGTCGAAGCCCGAGGTGATCTCCTTGGCGCCGTTGACCACGCGCAGCATGACCGGCTCGCGCTGTTCGTCGAACACGTGCAGGATCGGGTACCCGTTGAGCTGGTAGGGGCGGTCGCCGCAGTTGACCAGCTCAAGGCCGAGGGCGCGTAGGCCCATCGCGGCGTCCGACCCGGTGGACCGGATCTGCACGCCGGAGGCCGGACACGCCGCCAGCGGCTCGATGCTTGCCGACGGGGTGGGGCTCGACAGGGTCGGCGGCGGGCCCGTCGGGTCTCCGCCCTGGCCGCGATGGTCGCCGGGGGTGCAGGCGGTGAGCAGAAGAGCCGCCGCGATCGCTGCGCCGGCCCGTCGCCGTGCTGCCGTATGGCTGGAGATCATCTGTCGATCCTCACCCATCGAGGTGTCCCACCGCTGCCCGACCCTCGCGCCGCAGGCCGGGCCGTTCCAGTCCGGCGCTTCCGCCATTGCGTCGCTGCCCGGTCGCGCCGCGGCAAGATCGAGCGTGACCTTGACTAGCGGCCCTCCTGCCCCGGGTGCCGGGCAGCTGGACAGGTGCCATCCATACTATGGGAGCGTGCCCACGAGGTCTTTGCCTGTGTTGTTCGCGCATTGGTGCAGGTCTGTGGCTTGGCAGCCTCCTCGGGCGGCGAGGAGCGCTCGACGCGGCGCGCTCGACGGCGGTACATTCCGACCGGGGACTTTCCCACTAGCAAGGAATTTATAAGCTTCGATACTTTCATGCCTCACATTGAAGAGATCTGTTTCCTTCGATGGAGGTACCCATGAACGTCTCTCGGCTCGGCGGGCCGACCCTGTCCCTGTTCCGCATCGTGATCGGTCTGTTGTTCGCGTTGCATGGTCTGACTTCGGTCTTCGGGTTGTTCGGCGGCAACCCGATGACCGGCCAGGCGGTACCGGTCGGCACCTGGCCAGGCTGGTGGGCCGCCCTGATCCAGTTGGTCTGCGGCGCCCTGGTGCTGGTCGGGCTGTTCACCCGACCAGCCGCCCTCCTCGCGTCCGGCTCGATGGCGTACGCCTACTTCGTCGTGCACCAGCCGGACCACCTGCTGCCGCTGCAGAACGGGGGTGAACTGTCGGCCCTCTTCTGCTGGTCGTTCCTGCTGGTCGCCGCGCTCGGCTCCGGCCCGTGGGCGCTCGACGCACTGCTCTTCCGACGCCGCACCGATGCTCCGCCGTCCTCGGTGGCCGAACCCAGCCCGGTGTCCGTCTGACCGCACCCGTTCCGCGCGTCGCCGGAGCCCCGACGAGGTGGTTCCGGCGACGCGCGCCGGGGGAGTGGTCTGGGGAAGTGGTCCGTCCGGTGATGCCGTGAACGATTCAGCTCCAAAGGCTGCGCGGGACAGGTTCGGGACCAGGGAGCCGGGGTGGTCAGGCCTGCGGGCGGGAGGTGAGGACCGCGTCCAGGAGGCCGGGGTAGAGCTTGTCCACCTCGTCGCGGCGGAGCCGCACCAGGCGGCTGGTGCCGGCGGCGCGGGTGCGGGTCAGGCCCGCCTCGCGCAGCACCTTCAGGTGGTGGCTGCGGGTCGCCTTGGAGACGCCGAAGTCGAAGCTTCCGCAGGCGGCCTCACCGCCCTCGGCGAGCGCCCGGACGATCTGTAGCCGCACGTCGTCAGCGAGTGCGGCCAGCACAGCAGTGACCGGTACGGCGGTCAGGTCGGGCTCGTGCGGCTCCATGTGACCAGTGTAACCGTTGTTCGACAATTCTCGAACAAGCTCCTAGGGTCGGTGTCGTTAGTTCGACGATACTCGAACATTGGAGCTGCCGATGCGATCCCGCGCCGCCGCTTACCCGCTGATCGCCGTCCTCGGCTGGGGGGTGATGTTCCCGGTCCTGGCCAGCGCGTTGAACCGGGTCGACCCGCTCAACCTGACCACCGCCCGTTACCTCCTCGCCGCCGTCGTCCTGGTCGCCATCCTGCTGCTCCGCGAGGGTGTCGACGCGCTGCGGCCCGGTGCCCGGATGGTCGAGGTGGCGGTACTCGGCGTGGTCGGCTTCGCCGGCTTCAACGTGCTCACCAACCTGGCGCTCGAACACGCCGCCCCGCAGCAGGTGTCGCTCTTCGTGGCCACCACCCCGGTGATCACCCAACTGGTCCGTTGGGCCCGTGACGGCGTACGCCCGAAGCCGCTCCTGCTAGGCCTCTCCCTGGTGGCGCTCCTCGGCGTCGGCCTGGTGATCACCCGCGGCAGCCTGGCCGGGCTCGGTCAGTTCGGTGTCGGCGGTCTGATGATGATCGGCGCGGTGCTCGGTTGGGGCATCTACACGCACGGTGCCAGCCGCTTCGGCGGGTGGTCGCCACTGCGCTTCACCACGCTGACCGCGCTCGCCGGCACCGCCGCGATGCTGGCCGCGAGCATCGGCGCGGACGCCGTCGGCTGGCAGCACGCGCCGGCCGCCGCCGACCTCGTGGCGGTCACCCCACAGTTGGCGTACGCCGTGATTGTGGGAGCTGTCATCGCGGTGCTGGCCTGGAACACCGGAGTGCAGCGGCTCGGTGCCGCCAACGCCGCGCTGTTCATGAATCTGGTCCCGGTGACCACGTTCGCGGTGCAGATCGCCCGCGGCTACCGTCCGGAGCCGGTCGAGTTGGTCGGTGCCGCCGTCACCATCGCCGCGCTGGTCGCCGCGAACCTGGCCAACCGCCCCCGGACCCGGGCCTCGTCGCTGCCCGGTGCGAGCGCGGTCACGGATCCGATCGCGGTGACCGACCGCGCGGCGGTGAGCGCCCGCTGACCCACTACCTGGGATCAGCGGTAGCTACTGCCGACAGCGTTGTCCTAGACTCGACGGCACAACTGCATACCTCATCCAGAGGGGCTGAGGGATACGGCCCGACGACGCCCCGGCAACCACCCCGCGCGCTCACCGCTGAGCGACAGGCGGGGCAGGTGCCAATTCCGTCCCCGCCGCACCGTGCGATGCGGGGAAAGATGAGAGGACTCTCGACATGACGTCGACGCTCGCCGCCTCCGGCATCGACACCTCCGCCAGCCCCGCCCGCGCCCTGGTCTGCCGTGCCTGTTCGGCGCGCTACCCGCTCGTCGCCCAGCACGCCTGTTACGAGTGTTTCGGCCCGCTGGAGGTCGACTACGACACCGCCGCCCTGGCGACGGTCACCCGGGAGCAGATCGAGGCCGGGCCGAAGAACATCTGGCGGTACGCCGCACTCCTCCCCGCCGGTCAGGACCCGACCACCCGGGTCACCCTCGACCCGGGGCTGACCCCGTTGGTGGCGGCCCCGCACCTCGCCGCCGAGCTGGGCATCACCGCCCCGCTCTGGGTCAAGGACGACAGCGCCAACCCCACGCACTCCTTCAAGGACCGGGTCGTCTCGGTGGCGCTCACCGCAGCGAGGGCGCTCGGCTTCACCCGGTTCGCCTGCGCGTCGACCGGCAACCTGGCCAACTCGGTGGCCGCGCACGGCGCCCGTGCCGGAGTGCCCTCGGTCGTCTTCATCCCCAGTGACCTGGAACAGGGCAAGGTCATCACCACCGCCGTCTACGGCGGCGAGCTGGTCGCCATCGACGGCTCGTACGACGACGTCAACCGGCTCTGCGGCGAACTGGTGGAGACCGACGAGTTCGAGGACACCGCGTTCGTCAACGTCAACGTCCGGCCGTACTACGCGGAGGGCTCCAAGACGCTCGGCTACGAGGTTGCCGAGCAGCTTGGCTGGCGGATCCCGGCGCAGGTGGTCATCCCGATGGCCAGCGGCGAACTGCTCACCAAGATTGACAAGGCGTTCACCGAGCTGGTGGAGATCGGCCTGGTCGAGGCGCCGGCCGGCGGGTGGAAGGTCTTCGGCGCCCAGTCCGCCGGTTGCAACCCGATCGCCGTCGCCCTGCACGACGACGCCGACTCGATCACCCCGGTCAAGCCCACCGGCATCGCCAAGTCGCTCAACATCGGCGACCCGGCCGCCGGTGTCTACGCCCTGGAGGCGGTCCGCCGCACCGGCGGCTGGATGGAGTACGCCGACGACGACGAGATCCGCGCGGGCATCCGCGATCTGGCCCGCACCACAGGTGTCTTCGCGGAGACCGCTGGCGGTGTGACAGTGGCGGTGTTGCGCAAGCTGGTCGAGTCCGGTCGGCTCGACCCGACCGCGGAGACCGTGGTGTTCAACACCGGCGAGGGCCTCAAGACCATCGACGCGGTGGCCGGTCAGGTCGGGCCGACCCACCACATCAAGCCCTCGCTGCGGGCCGCCCGCGACGCCGGCCTCCTCGGCTGATCCCTCATCGTCCAGACGGAGGCGGGGCGATCCGCCGGGTAACTGGGTTTTCGCTGTGAGTGTGGAAAACCCGCCGCTACGGACTTGACGGCAGGAACCGGACGGCGCAAGATGCTCCGTGCGGGAGGGCATTTCGCCGAAGACTTTTGAAGTTCTTGCGACCCAACGCCGGAGGCGTTGTGCGAGTGTCCCTCCCGACCACGTTCGATCGGGCCAGCGAGTAATTCGCTGGCCCGATCGCTTTTCCGGGGCGCACGCTCAGCGGCATGAGCATCACCATCACGTCGTTCGACGGTGCCGAGCGGGCCGCTGTCGACGAGGCGTACCGGATCGGGTCGGCGGCCAACGACGTCGACCTGCCGGACTTCCCGCCCTTCTGCCGGCGACGCTTCGACGCGCTGTTCCATACGCCCATGCCCGGCACCCGGTCGCTCTGGGCGCTGGCCCGACTCGATGGTGTGCCAGCCGGCTACCTCCAACTGGACCTGCCCCAGTTGGACAACACCGACAACGCCACTGTCGAGCTGGTGGTGCACCCCGAGCTGCGGCGGCGGGGCGTCGGCCGGGCGCTGCACGAGCACGCGGTGCGTCTGCTCCGCGAGCACGGGCGCAAGAGGGTCGTCGCGATGGCCGTCTCCGCGCTGCCCGACGGCCCGGCGCGGTCGGCCGCTGGTGACGCCTTCGCCGCAGCCACCGGCGCCCGGTCCGCGTTGGCGGAGGTGCGTCGCCGGCTCGACGTCGGAGGGATCGACCGGGTCGCGTTGCGCGCGGCGTTGGCCGAGGCCCGGCCGCGGGCCGAGGGTTACCACTCGGTCTGCTGGCAGGGAACAACCCCGCAGGAGTACGTCGCGGACATCGCCTACCTGGACGGCCGGCTGCTCATGGACGCGCCCATGGGCGACGTGCAGTGGGAACCGGAGCAGGTGGACGCCGAACGCATCCGCGGCAACGAGCGCGCCCTGGACGCCAGGGGTCGGAGGCGCTACCACCTGGGGATGCGACACGAGGAGTCCGGCCGGCTGGTCGCCTGGACCCTGCTGGACGTGGGCGCCTCCGCCGACTGGCACGCGTTCCAGCAGATCACCATCGTCGACCCGGCCCACCGTGGGCACCGGCTCGGCCTGATCGCCAAGGCGGAGAACCTGCACCACCTGCTCACCCACGAGCCGGCGGTACAGGTGATCGACACCTGGAACGCGGCCAGCAACAGCTACATGGTGGCGATCAACGAGCAGCTCGGCTTCCGCCCGGTGGACGCCTGGACCGACTGGCAGCTCACCCTCTGACGGGTATCGGCGCTACTGCTCGCGTACCTGCCTCAGGCATGATGGCGGGCATGACGGAGACCCCGCATCCCCTGTACGAGAGGCACGCCGACACCCTCAACCGTGCGCTGACCGCGATCACGGAGCGGGGCTACTGGTCCGCCTATCCCGAATCTCCCAGCCCCCGGGTGTACGGCGAGACCGCCGCCGCCGACGGCAAGGCCGCCTTCGAGGCGTACCTCGGTGGTGATTTTCCGCTCGACCAGCCGGGCGCCGGCGTGCGGGTCGCCACCGAGACGAGCCCGTTCGGGGTGGAGTTGGCGGTGCGGTACCCGCACGCCGGTCCCGGCGAGCTGGTGAGCGCCGCCTCCGCCGCGCTGCCCGCGTGGCGCGACGCCGGCCCGCAGGCCCGGGTGGGTGTCTGCCTGGAGATCCTCGACCGGCTGCACAAGCACATCTTCGAGCTGGCCAACGCGGTGCAGTTCACCAGCGGGCAGGCGTTCGTGATGGCCTTCCAGGCCGGCGGCGCGCACGCGCTGGATCGTGCCCTGGAGGCGCTGGCGTACGCGTACGCCGAGATGACCCGTCACCCGGGCACCGCCGGTTGGGAGAAGGCCGCCGGCAAGGGCGACCCGCTGCGGATGACCAAGACGTTCCACGTGGTGCCGCGTGGGGTGGCGCTGGTGATCGGCTGCAACACCTTCCCGACCTGGAACTCGTACCCCGGGCTGTTCGCCTCGCTGGTCACCGGCAACCCGGTGATCGTCAAGCCGCACCCGCGCGCGGTGCTGCCGTTGGCCATCACTGTGAAGTACGCCCGGGAGGTGCTCGCCGAGGCGGGCTTCGACCCGAACCTGGTCATGCTGGCGGCCGAGGCCCCCGGTGAGAAGCTCGCCAGCGACCTGGCCCTGCACCAGGCCGTCAAGATCGTCGACTTCACCGGTTCCACCGAGTACGGCGACTGGCTGGAGACGCACGCCCGGCAGGCGTCGGTCTACACCGAGAAGGCCGGTCTGAACACCGTCGTCATCGACTCCACCGACGACTTCGCCGGCATGTGCCGCAACCTCGGTTTCACGCTGACCCTCTACAGCGGTCAGATGTGCACCACCTCGCAGAACATCCTCATCCCGGCCGGCGGCATCGACACCGACCAGGGGCACAAGAGCTTCGACGAGGTGGCCGGCGGGATCGCCGCAGCGGTCGGCAAGCTCACCGCCGACCCGGCCCGGGGTGTGGAGCTGACCGGCGCCATCGTCAACGACGGGGTGTTGGAGCGGTTGGCCGAGGTCACCAAGGTCGGCGAGCCGGTGTTGGAGTCGCGGACCGTGGACCACCCGGCGTACGCCGACGCGGTGGTGCGTACCCCGACGATCGTGAAGCTGGCCGCTGACGACGCGGAGACGTACGGCCGGGAGTGGTTCGGGCCCATCTCGTTCGCCATCGCGACCGACTCGACGGCGCACAGCCTGGAGCTGCTGCGTCGCACGGTCGGCGAGAAGGGCGCGCTCACCGCTGGGGTCTACTCCACCGACGAGTCGGTGCTGGACGCCACCGAGGCGGTCGCGGTCGAGGTGGGGGTGCACCTGTCCTGCAACCTCACCGGCGGGGTCTTCGTGAACCAGTCGGCGGCGTTCTCCGACTTCCACGGCAGTGGCGCCAACGCGGCGGCCAACGCGGCCCTGACCGACGGCGCGTACGTGGCGAACCGCTTCCGGATCGTCCAGTCCCGACGACCGGCCTGACACTCGACGGCCGAAGTGATCAAGAGGTTTGCGTCAGCGCGAGAGCGGTTCCTGACGCAAACCTCTTGATCACCGGTCGCTGGCGGGAGGGGAGGGTGGGGGGGTCAGGCTGGGCGGCGCATCTGCAGCTCCGTCATCGCGGGGATGTTCGGGTGGGGGACCCGTACGCCGGTGTCCTCGAAACCGAGCCGTTGGTAGGCGCGGTAGGCGCGGTCGTTGCCCACCACGACCTCCAGCAGCAACTCCGGTCGGCCGCAGGACCGCGACCAGGCGGCCACACCGTCGATCAGCTCGCCGAGCAGGCCGCTGCCCCGCCAGGTCGGCGTGACGTACACGGCGTAGATCACGGTCAGCCCCGCCTCGGTCGGAGCGATGGTGCCGCCGGCGTGCCCGACCAGCCGCCCACGGCCCGGGTCCGCGACGAACTGCGCGTTGTTCGGGCCGGCGGAGGTGTAGGCGACCCGCGCGGCGTACTCGGCGTGGGACCGGGCCGCCGCGTCCGCGATCGTCTCCAGGAAGGCCAACGGCGCGTCGGCGAGCATCTCCAGGCGCAGCGCCCGCATCCGGGCGGCATCCATCGGCCGAACCCGGCGGATCTCCGCCTGCCGCAGGCCGGGCGAACCGGTGTCGATGGTCATGTCCGCATGCCTACCACAGGGCGGAACCGGTTTCCGGCCGCGCCTCTCAGCCGCCGGTAGCCCATGGGCCCTCACCGCCATCCACCACCCTGGATCCCGGTGGATCGGAAAACCGGTCCGCCGACATGATCCAGCCGCACTGAAATATGCCCGATTTGTGGTCGTGCACGGCTGTCACTCCTCGTGTAGCGTGCGATTTCGGTCACCGCTTTCAATGGCCGTCATCGATTGCTGAGCGGTGCTCCGATGGCGTCCGGCTGTGTCGTGCGCCGGGCAGGCAACGCCGCGCAGAGTGAGGGAAGTGGCACCGTGGCACAGGGTTCCGTGAAGTGGTTCAACGCCGAAAAGGGTTACGGCTTCATCGCCGTCGACGGCGGTCAGGACGTGTTCGTCCACTTCTCCGCGATCGAGATGGACGGCTACAAGGCGTTGGAGGACGGCCAGCGGGTGGAGTTCGAGATCGCGCAGGGCCAGAAGGGTCCGCAGGCGGAACACGTACGCGTCATCGGCTGAATTTCGTGCACCGACAGCCCCGCGCGTCGGGGCAGCGGCACGGGCGCGCAACCGGGAAGATCGTGAACCGTTCCAGCCGATGCTGAGGAGCGTTCATGACCGACCAGCCACCCTCGTCCACCCCACCGTCCGGGCCGGGTGAGCCGGGCCCGTCCGACCCGACCCAGAGCCAACCCGGCCCTGCCGGTCCGCCGCCGGGTGGGGAACCAGGCGTACCGCCGGCCGGTCCTCCACCGGGGTGGGACCCCGCGCAGGGTGCCTGGGGTGCGGGCGGTCCTCCGCCGGGTGCGGATCCGGCGCAGGGCGCCTGGGGTCCGCCGCCGCAGGGCTGGGTGTTTCCGCCCACCGGGGGCTACCCGCCCGGCGCGGGTCCCTACGGCGGGCAACAGTGGCATCCGGGGCCGCCGATCGGGTGGTACCCGCCCGGTTACGGCTTCGACCCGAACGATCCCCTGGTCACCCCACCCGGCGCCGGCATCGGCGGCTGGTTCACCAGGTGCGGGGAGGCGCTGCGCCGGGGCTGGCGGCAGTTGGTGCCCATCATGCTGCTCACCCAGGTGTTGCCCGCGGCGGTGCTGTCGGTGATCTCTCTCGGGTTGGACCCGTCGGCCACGTGGGCTGCCGAGGTCGAGACGAGTTCGACAGCCGCGCTGCCGGACAACTTCGTCGCGGAACTGGCGGGTCTTTTGGCCGTGCTGGTCGGCGGGAGTCTGGTGATCGGCCTGGTGCAGGCCATCGGGTGGGCCGCCGGTAGTTGGGTGATCACCCGGCAGGCCGTGGGTCAGCCGGCCAGCCTCGACTCCGCGCTCCGCTACGGCCTTCGTCGGGCGCTCGGACTGTGGGGCTGGACCCTGCTGGTCAGTCTGCTCATCGGCATCGGAGTCTGCTTCTGCGTACTCCCGGGCATCTACCTGGCGTTCGCGCTGAGCATGGCCGGCCCGGTCTACCTCTTCGAGCGCCACAACCCGATCGGCCGATCGTTCCGGATGTTCCACGACCGGCTCGGCCTGCTGCTCGGCCGGGTGGCGCTGGTGGCCCTCGCGGTGATCGTCGTCAGCTTCGTCGCCAGCGCCATCGAAGGCTTCGGCACCGCCGCGTTCGGTACGGATCCCTTCGCCTCGGCGGGCACCGCGGTCGGTGCGGTGGTGGTGATCGGAGTCACCGCGGTCCTGGCCCTGCCGGCCCACCTCGCCCAGATGATCGGTCTGCTGCTGACGTACACCGAGCAGCGCGCCCATGAGGCGCCGGTGAACGCTGCCGGACTGGCCGCCGAACTCGGCTGAGCGGCCTCATCGTGCTTGCACTCGGCAGGGGAGAGTGCTAAACAAGTCATTGGCACTCGCATACCGTGAGTGCCAATGGTCGGGACGGTGGGGCCAGGTTGCACCGGCGTGGAGACGCCGGGGCGGCACATGGCCGGTCGTCGCGGGCTATCCGGCCCGGCCGAAGGACGTCGTCGTCGCCAGGTGGCGACGTCCCAAGGTGCGTACACCAGGCGGCCCATCCGAGGCACACATCTCGGGTGGCCCGTGAGTGTCCAGGAGGACAACGCCGTATGGCCAAGATGATCGCGTTCGACGAAGAGGCGCGCCGCGGCCTCGAGCGGGGCATGAACCAGCTCGCCGACGCCGTAAAGGTGACCCTCGGCCCCAAGGGCCGCAACGTCGTGCTCGAGAAGAAGTGGGGTGCCCCCACCATCACCAACGATGGTGTGAGCATCGCCAAGGAGATCGAGCTCGAGGACCCGTACGAGAAGATCGGCGCTGAGCTGGTCAAGGAGGTCGCCAAGAAGACCGACGACGTTGCCGGTGACGGCACGACGACGGCGACCGTCCTGGCCCAGGCCCTGGTTCGCGAGGGCCTGCGCAACGTGGCCGCCGGTGCCAACCCGATGGCCCTGAAGCGGGGCATCGAGGCCGCGGTCGCGAGCGTCTCGGAGGAGCTGTCCAAGCTCGCCAAGGACGTCGAGACCAAGGAGCAGATCGCCTCCACCGCCTCCATCTCCGCTGGCGACAGCACCGTCGGCGAGATCATCGCCGAGGCGATGGACAAGGTCGGCAAGGAAGGCGTCATCACCGTCGAGGAGAGCAACACCTTCGGGCTGGAGCTGGAGCTCACCGAGGGTATGCGCTTCGACAAGGGCTACATCTCGGCCTACTTCATGACCGACCCGGAGCGTATGGAGGCCGTCTTCGACGACCCGTACATCCTGATCGCCAACAGCAAGATCTCGTCGGTGAAGGACCTGCTCCCGATCCTGGAGAAGGTCATGCAGTCGGGCAAGCCGCTGCTGATCATCGCCGAGGACCTGGAGGGCGAGGCCCTCGCCACCCTGGTGGTCAACAAGGTCCGTGGCACCTTCAAGTCGGTCGCCGTCAAGGCGCCGGGCTTCGGTGACCGCCGCAAGGCCATGCTGACCGACATCGCCATCCTCGCCGGTGGCCAGGTCATCAGCGAGGAGGTCGGCCTCAAGCTCGACGCCGCCAGCCTCGACATGCTGGGCCGCGCCCGCAAGGTCGTGGTGACCAAGGACGAGACCACCATCGTCGACGGTGCCGGTGACGCCGAGCAGATCCAGGGTCGGGTCAACCAGATCCGGGCCGAGATCGACAAGAGCGACTCCGACTACGACCGGGAGAAGCTGCAGGAGCGGCTGGCCAAGCTGGCCGGCGGCGTTGCGGTCATCAAGGTCGGCGCGGCCACCGAGGTCGAGCTCAAGGAGCGCAAGCACCGCATCGAGGACGCCGTTCGCAACGCGAAGGCCGCCGTCGAGGAGGGCATCGTCCCGGGTGGTGGCGTCGCGCTGGTCCAGGCCGGCAAGACCGCCTTCGACAAGCTCGACCTGGTCGGCGACGAGGCGACCGGTGCGAACATCGTCAAGGTCGCGCTGGACGCCCCGCTGCGGCAGATCGCCGTCAACGCCGGCCTCGAGGGCGGCGTCGTGGTGGAGAAGGTCCGTAACCTCGAGTCGGGTCACGGCCTCAACGCCGCCAACGGCGAGTACGTCGACCTGCTGGCCGCGGGCATCATCGACCCGGCCAAGGTGACGCGCTCCGCGCTGCAGAACGCCGCTTCCATCGCGGCGCTGTTCCTCACCACCGAGGCCGTTGTCGCGGACAAGCCGGAGAAGACCCCGGCTGCCCCGGCTGGCCCGGGTGGCGGGGACATGGACTTCTGAGTCCAGTTCCGACACACCGAACGGGGCGGGCCGCTGACGCGGTCCGCCCCGTTCGTCGTCAGGTCGGTAGGGGGCGCTGGTTGCGCCGTTTCTGCGCCCGGTCGTACGGCGGAAGCAGTTGGATCGGGGCGTCCACCATCTCGCGCGGCTCCTCGACCACCGGCGGCTCCCCGTCGGTGGTCATCTCGGCGAGTTGCTCGGCATCGCCGTAGTCGAGCCGGTCGAACGGCAGTTGGCCGGGGAGCTCGCCGACCGGTTTCCAGGTGATCGGCGGGCCGTCCTCGGTCTGGTCGTCATCCGTGGTCATGGCTGCCTCCTCTACCGAAACGGTAGGGGGCATCGATGGCCCGATGCGGGCGAATGGATCCATGTCCCGTTTGACGTGTTTATTCCGTCAACGTCCGTCGGTACAGGAAGAAGACCCGCTCGATCCAGGCGCCCGCGCTGCCCGAGTAGAACGGCACCGGCCCCACCCAGCCGATCTGCGCCCGGTCCAGCCCGGCTGCCTGCTGATCCCGGAGGCAGCGCCGCAGCAGCACCCCACCGATGCCCGAGCCCTCGGCTGCCGGCGCGGTGCCCATCGGCCCGAACCAGCTCGGCCGCGACGACCCGTACGCGGCGAAGCCGAGCACCTCGCCGCCCCGCTCCGCCAGGTGGCAGCCAGCGCCGTCACGACCCACCGACCCGCTCAACTCGCCGTCCCACGTGCCGCCGAAGGTGGCCCGGGCGAACGCGGTGAGCGCCGGCAGGTCCCTCGGCTCCGCCCGGCGTACGGTCACGCCCTGGTCGGCCAGCCGACGCTCGGCCGCCTCCGTGGACCGCAGTGCCGGCGACCCGTCGTACGACAGGTCGGCGGTCATGTTCCAGGCGGTCCGGTCCTGCTGGTAGCCCAGCGCCAGGGCGGCGCACACCGCCGGCGTGTAGCGGACGTCGATGCCCGGCCACGCGTAGTACGGCGGGTTCCCGGCCAACAGCACCTCGGTCACGCCGCGCTCGGCGAGCACCTGCTCGGCCCGGCGCAGCAGCGAACGGCCGACACCTCGACGGCGCTGCTGCGGGAGAACCGCGACCAGGTCGACGTGCCCGATGCCCGGCTCGGTCGACGACTCCGAGCAGATCAACACCCCGACCAGGTCCGCGTCCCGGTACGCGCCCAGCCCCACCACCCGCCGGTCGCCGGCGGCCCGAGGCCAGAGCACGTCCACGATGGGTGCCGCCTCGGCGGCGTCCTCGGGCAGGTCCAGAGCCTGCTCGCAGAGCCGCACCACGGCGGGGACCAGGTCGGCGCTCAGCTCGGTGACGGTGATCTCGGCGTCCATGGTCGCCGACCCTAGATCACCGGGTACCGGGTCGCACCCCCGCGGCAGCGCTGACAGCGGCGTACGCGTCGACCTGGCCGGCGCCGGTGACGTTCGACGGAGTGCCGCAGTCGTCGGACGGGTTGCGGGAGCGGTACGTCGGGGTGGCCGCCGTGGCGGTGTCCCGCAGGATCTGCCGGGTCCGGGTCAGGTCGCCGACCAGCGCGGGGTTCGCCGACCACATCAGTGCGACCACCCCCGCCACCTGCGGGGTCGCCATCGAAGTGCCGTCCAGCGCCGCGTACGTGCCACCCGGCATGGCCGACACCACAGCCACACCCGGCGCCAGCACGTCCGGCTTACCCACGCCCGGAACCGGCCCCCGCGAGGAGAACTCGGCGACCCGTCCCTGCGAGTCCACAGCGCCCACGGTCAGCACGTCGGGGAACGGGGCCGGCGGGTCGTCGATCGACGCGCACCACGGGCCGGTGTTGCCGGCCGCGGCGACCACGAAGATCCCGGCGGCATCCAGCGCTGCGGTGGCCGGCCGCAGCACACGCCGGTCGCACCCCTCGATGGACGGGCAGCCCCACGAATTGGTCAACACCTGCGGTGCGCGCTCCGGGCGGCCGTCCGTGAACGGGTCACCACCGGTCGGGAACGGGGCCAGCATGAACTGGAGGCAGTCCAGGTAGTGCCCGGGGCTGCCGAGGTTGCGGTCCAGGTTGACGCAGCCCACCCACTGCGCGTCCGGGGCCACCCCGATGCCGTCCCGCCCGACCGCGCTGCCGACCGTGTGGGTGCCGTGTCCGCCCTGGTCGGTGGGGCTGCGGGTGCCGTCCCACGGGTCGTACCAGGAGTCGTCGCCACCGCGGAACTGCGCTCGCAGCGCCGGGTGGGTGCCGTCCACCCCCGAGTCCGAGCTGCCGACCACGATGCCCGATCCGGTCACCCCGAGCTGGGACCAGACCTTGTCGGCACCGATCTGGCTGATGTTCCACTCCGGACCGGTGGGCTTGGGCGCGGTGCCCCGGCTCTGCCCGGCCGGGGCCGGCAGCGGGCGGAGGCGTTGGCTGATCAGCACCCGGTCCACCTCCGGCCGGCGGGCGAGCCACGCGCGCACCGCCGGGCCGCCGTCCACCTCGACGGCGTTCACGAGGTAGTACGACACCGGGTCGAGTCGGAGTCGGTTCAGCTCCCGGAGCAGGTCGGCCTGGCTCTGCTCGGCGGTCGCCACCAGCCGCCGGTAGACCTCCGTCGCCCGGGCGTCCCGACCGGCCCGACCCGCCGCGCCGGTCGGCAGACCGGTCAGGTCCGCCTGCGCGCGCAGCACCACCAGCAGCCGCTCGCCGTAGAGGCCGGGTTGGCCGGGGCCGAGGTCGACCACGCCGAACGCCACCAACAGCACCATGGCGGTCACCGCGGCGAGCCGACGGTTCGGGGTACGCGCCGACGGCCGGGCGAGCAGCACCGCGTACCCGATGGCGACCAGGACGGCGACGGCGAGCCCGGCGCCGGTCGCAGCCGCCACCCAGAACGGAACGTCCCGGGTGCCGATCAGCAGCAGGCTGATCTCTTCCGGGTCGGTGAAGGCGAGCGGGCCGAGCGCGGTCAGGCCCACGAGCCAACCGGTCGCCGTCCGGCCGGCGCGTGCGGCGTCGGCCGGGTCGACGGTGGGCCGCCAGGCCGCAGCCCACAGGGCGGCCAGTGCGAAGCCCACCGGCGGCAGGGTCCACAGCGCGGGCAACTGCGCGCCGGACTGGCCGGTGCCGGCCGCGAGCAGCAGCAGCGCAACCCCGGCGACCAGGCCTCCGACCAGCACCAGCCGGCCCGGCCGGGGTGGCCGGCCGACCGCGAACCGGGACCAGAACGTGGCGTCCAGCAGGGTCGCGGCCAACAATCCGAGCGCGGCGGACGCCAGCAGCGCGAGCATCGTCTCCAGGAGCCCGCCGAGCGCGCCCAGCCAGGCCCACGGCAGCAGCATCGCCAACCCGGCGGCGACCGCGAGCAGCGGCACCGCCCCCGGCCGGTGTGCACGTCCGGCCGGCTCTGCCCCGGTCCGTGCGGCGTCGCCGGCTTCGGTCGGTGCGGCGTCGTCGGCTTCGATCCGCGCGGTGTCGCTGTTCTCGGTGGGTGCCGCGCCACTGACCGCTGCGGCTGCTCCCGGGTACGCCTGCCGGCGGGCTGACCGGCGCACGACAAGTGCGGTGAGCGTGGCTATGGCGGCCAGCGCGGCGAGGTACGCCTCGTGGTGCACCGGCGGCACGACCCGCAGCGCGGTGAGCACCGCGAGCGCGACGGCCCCGACGAACCAGACCCGCCCGGTGGCCCGGACCGTTGTCGACCGGGGCACGACGGCGAGCAGCAGGGCGGGCGTGCCCACCAGCACGACAGCGGCCAGGCCGAGCACCGGCCAGAGCCAGCCGACCCGGTCCCGTCCGAACCCGAGCAGCACCTGATCGGTGACCCAGCCGCCGGACTGGATGGCCACGGTGACCGCGACCGTCCAGCAGCCGACCAGCACGGCCGCGACCACCGGCCAGGGGGAACCGCGATCGTTGAGGTCGTGGTGCGCAGGCTCACCGTGCATCCGAGAACCTTACGACCAATGTCGAACGGTTCAGACCCGGACATCGCGTCGCGGTCGGATGGAGGCCCTGATCAAGGCAGGAGGGGCGGCTACGCCGGTCCGAGCGGGGTACAGGCGAGCACGGCACGGGCGGGCGACGAATGTCGACAGGCGGGCACGGGGTTACCGTGGACGGGTGCGTGATCCGAATGTCTCCCGATCCGTCGCCGGCCAGCTGTCGCCGGTCCGCCGCGTGTCCGACCTGCGCCGACTGCGCGCCGAGCGCTTCGACGTGCTGGTCATCGGGGGCGGGGTGACAGGTGCCGGCGCGGCCCTGGACGCGGCGTCCCGGGGCCTCAAGGTGGCCCTCGTCGAGGCGCGCGACCTCGCCGCCGGCACCTCCAGCCGGTCCAGCAAACTCATCCACGGCGGCCTGCGCTACCTGGAGCAGTTGGAGTTCCACCTGGTGCACGAGGCGCTCACCGAGCGCGGCCTGCTCGCCACCCGGCTCGCGCCGCACCTGGTCCGTCCGGTGCCGTTCCTGGTGCCGCTGCCGGCCGGGCGGGGCCTGCGCGACCTGCCCGCCCGGATCTTCCGCCGCTCGTACTACGGCGCGGGCGTGGCCACCTACGACGCCTTCGCCGGGCTCTTCGGCGGTGGCCGGGGGATGCCGCTGCACCGGCACCTGACCCGGGAGGGCGCCCGCCGGATCTTCCCGAGTCTGCGGGCCGACGCGCTGGCCGGGGCGATCCGCTACTACGACGGGCAGGTCGACGACGCCCGCCTGGTGGTCACCCTGGCCCGCACCGCCGCCAGCCTCGGCGCGACAGTGGTGAGCAGCGCCCGTGCCGTCGGGCTGATCCGGCAGGCGCGTGAGGTGACAGGTGTCCGCGTACGCGACCTGGAGGCGCCGGCGGGCTCACCGGACGCGGAGTTCGAGGTGCACGCCCGTACCGTCATCGCCGCCACGGGTGTGTGGAGCGACGACATGTCCCGGATGCTGAACGACGTGGGCCTGCGGCCCGGCATCCGGGTACGCGCGTCCAAGGGGGTGCACCTGGTGGTGCCCCGCTCGGCGATCACCGGTGAGACCGGGCTCATCCTGCGTACGGCGAAGTCGGTGCTCTTCGTCATCCCGTGGGGCGGGCACTGGATCATCGGCACCACGGACACCGACTGGCGGCTGGACCGGTCCCACCCGGCGGCCTCCGCGAGCGACATCGACTACCTCCTCGAACAGGTCAACACCGTGCTGGACCGGCCGTTGACCACCGCCGACATCGAGGGCGTCTACGCGGGGCTGCGGCCGCTGCTGGCCGGCGAGGCCGACTCGACCTCGAAGCTCTCCCGCGAGCACGCGGTCTTCGAGCCGATGCTCGGGTTGCTGCTGGTCGCCGGTGGCAAGTACACGACGTACCGGGTGATGGCCTCCGACGTGGTCGACCGTGCGGCCCGCAGGCTCGGTGGGACCCGCCCGTCGCGTACCGCCGACCTGCCGCTGCTGGGCGCCGACGGATATCCGGCGATGTGGCGGGACCGGGCCGACCTGGCTCGCCGGCACGGCGTACCGGTGGGTGTGGTGGAGCATCTGCTGGAGCGGTACGGCAGCCTCGCCCTGGACCTGCTGACGCTTGTCGACGCCGATCCGCTGCTCGCGTCTCCGCTGGCGGGTGCTCCGGAGTATCTGGCGGCCGAGGTCGCGTACGCGGCGCGGGCCGAGGGCGCGCTGCACCTGGAGGACGTGCTGACCCGACGGACGCGGATCTCGTTCGAGACCAGTCATCGGGGGTTGGAGTCGGCGGAGCACGCCGCCGAGTTGATGGGCGCGGTGCTGGGTTGGGACGCGGCGACCCGGGCCCGCGAGGTGGAGCACTACCGCGCCCGGGTGGAGGCGGAGCGGCAGTCTCAGCTGATGCCGGACGACGCGGCGGCGGACGCGGCCCGGCTCGGTGCTCCGGACGTTCGTGGTTACGCGGCCGACCGGGGTGGCGACGACGACCAGGCGGAGCTGCGATCGTCCGCTCGATGACGAATTGCGACGTTACCAATGGGTAACCATCGATACCGACCCGGATGGTGGTTTCGAACGCTACCTACGGTGGGGTAGGTTTCCGCGCGTGCTACCCCGCGCGCGCCCCCGTCTGCTCCCACCCCTCCTCGCCGTCGCGCTCGCCGGCGCCCTGACCGGGTGCTCGCTGTTCGACGGCGGCGAGCCGGGTAAAACCGTCGCGCAACCGACCGCAGCCGTGGCGGGAGGTGGGTCGCAACTGGAGATACCCGCCACCGTCGCTGCCGGTCAGGTCACCCTGGTCCAACGGCTCGGCGAGGACGGCCCACTGCGCACCCTGAGCGTCGAGCGCAACGGCGCGTGGCAGTGCCTCGACTGCGCCGGCGACGGGGTGACCTCCCGGGGCACCCTCGCCCCGGAGTTGACCGAACGGCTCCAGGTGCTGCTCGCCAACCCGGCGCTGGCCGACGAGACCGACCAGGCCCGGCGCTACCGGACCACCTGCATCGACGCGCTGACGTCCAGCCTCATCACCTCGGCCGGGCTGATCACCTCGCAGGACTGCCCGGGTGAGGAGCGCACACCTGTCGCCGGCGAGATCCTGCTGCTGCTCACCCAGGCGACCCCGGCTGAGGTCAAGGGCTGACCGCAGCCGCTCAGAGCACCTTGCCCGGGTTGAGCAGACCGGCCGGGTCGAGCGCCGACTTGATCGCCTGGTGCACCCGGACGCCGACCGGCCCGATCTCCCGGGCCAGCCAGTCCCGCTTGAGCAGCCCCACCCCGTGCTCGCCGGTGCACGTGCCGCCCAGGTCGAGGCCGAGCCGCATGATCTCGTCGAACGCCCGCCGGCCCCGCTCCACGCTCGCCGGGTCGGCCCGGTCGACCACGATGTTCGGGTGCATGTTGCCGTCCCCGGCATGCCCCACCACGCCGATCGGCACCTCGCACTCCGCCGCGATCCGGGCCACCCCGTCCAGCAGCGCCGCGAGCGAGCCACGTGGCACCGCCACGTCGTCGATCACCAGACCGCCGTTGCCGCCCGGGTACGCGTCGGCGGCGAACTTCTCCATCGCCGGGTGCGCCAGCCGACGGGCCTGCAGGAGCGCCGCCGCCTCCACCGCGTCGGTGGCCGCGTAGACCTCGTCGGCGCCAGCCGATTCGCACACAGCGGCCAGGCCGGCCAGGTCGTCGGCGGCCCGGGGGCCGGTGTCCGCCGCGGCCAGCAGCAGCGCCTGCGCGTCGGTGCGCAACCCCATCGGCTGGAAAGCCTCGATCGCCCGTAGGTGGGTCTGGTCGAGCAGCTCCAACAGGCTCGGGGTGAGGCCACGAGCCGCGATCTCGGCCACCGCGGCGCCGGCTGCCGCGGTGGACGGGAAGACCGCCACCAGGGTCAGCGAGTCGGCCGGTGCGGGTCGCAGCGCCACGGTCACTTCGGTGATCACGCCAAGGGTTCCCTCCGAGCCGACGAAGAGCCGGGTCAGGTCGTAACCGGCCACCCCCTTGGCCGTACGCCGGCCGGTGCGCAGCACCTCACCGGAGGCGAGCACCACCTCCAGGCCGAGGACGTACTCGGTGGTCACGCCGTACTTCACGCAGCACATGCCACCGGCGTTGGTGGCCACGTTGCCGCCGATCGTCGACGACTCCCAGGAACCGGGGTCCGGCGGGTACCAGAGCCCCTGCTTGGCGACCGCCCCGGCGAGCGCCGCGTTGACCACTCCGGGTTGGACCACAGCGATCCGGCTCACCGGGTCGATCTCCCGGATCTCGTCCATCGCGACGGTGCTGATGACCACCGCGCCGTCCACAGCGTTGGCCGCGCCGGCCAGCCCGGTCCGCGCGCCCTGCGGCACCACCGGTACGCCGTGTCGCGCCGCCGCCCGCACCACGGCGACCACCTGTTCGGTGCTGCGCGGGCGGGTCACCACGAGCGGGGTGCCGGCGGCGCACAGGTCGGCCTCGTCCCGCTGGTGCATCCGCAGCAGGTCCGGGTCGGTGAGCACGGCGTCGTCGCCGAGCGCGTCGCGCAGGTCGTCGAGGAGATCGGTGGGGGCCATGCAGCCGAGGCTAGGTCGCCGGCCCGCGATCATCAACATGATCGACTGCACGGGATAGCTTGGGCATCATGCTCTACCTGGACCGGCCTGCCTGGCCGTGGCGCGGTCGGCTCTGGTCGCATCTGATCAGCGACGTCTCGTACGCCGAGCTGCACGCCTTCGCCGAGACGCTCGGCGCGCCCCGGCGCGGCTTCGACCGGGACCACTACGACATTCCGGCCGACCGGTTCGCGGCGGCGGTGTGGCTCGGCGCCCAGGTGGTGCCGAGCCGGGAACTGGTCCGGCTGCTCCGCACGGCCGGACTGCGTCGCCCGAAGCACCTGGTCAGTCCGCGCCCTCCGACTCCTCGCTGAGCGCGGCCAGCTCGCGGCGCACGTTGTCCCGGGCGGGCTCCTCCCACCGGCTGGCCAGCGACGGCAGCTTGAACAGCGCGGGCAGCGCCAGCAGGCCGGTCAACACCGCCGCCCGCCCGGCCCGGAAGGCCGGCTCCGGCACGTGGGCGTACTCCCGTCGGATCGCCGCCGCGTACCGCTCGTACGTGGCCGCCGGCGCGGCCAGCACGGCGAGGTCCGCGTCGCAGAGCAGCGCGCCGTCCCGGTCGCCCGGTGTCACAGTGTGCCCGGCGGTGAGCAGCACCAGCCGGCGAACCTCGGCGACGGAGGACGCCGGCACCCCGAGCCCGGTGAGCACCTCGTCGGCCACCGCGGCACTGTCGTGCTCGTTGTCGTGACCGGCGGCTCGCGGGTCGTAGACGGCGTCGTGGAACCAGGCCGCCAGCCGCACCAGGTCGACCTGGCCGGCGAGGTCGGCGTGCTCGTCCACCACGTCGAGCACCGCCGTCAGGTGGGCCACTGTGTGATAGTGCCGGTGCCGCTCCCGCCACCGGTCGAGCAACTGCTCCCCAGCCCTCGCCGACGTCGCGTCCGGGCCCGCGCCGACACCCCGGACCGCGATTCGCCACCGATGCAGCAGATCAACCACCGCCCGAGTCTGCCGCATCCGCCCGCCAGGCGCGGGAAGGGAGGATTCAGCGCGCCCACCACGGGTAGTCGCGCCCATGGCCGTGGCCCGGGACAAGCGACAGCCGATGGTGCGACGTACCGCGCTGCGTGACGGGCTGGTGGACATCGACGGTGCCCGGATCGCCGAGGCGACCGAGCAACTGCGCCATCGCAGCCGGGCCACCCTGCACGACCGTCTGCACCGGGTGAGGATGGCCGGCGGGCTCGCCGTGCAGGCCGGGCTGGCTGCCGGGCTCGCGTACCTGATCTCGCACAAGGTGCTCGGCAACCCGCAACCGGTCTTCGCGCCGATCTCTGCCGTCGGCACCCTCGCCGCGTCGGTGGGCCAGCGGTTCCGCCGGACCATCGAGTTGATCGTCGGGGTGGGGGTCGGGGTGGCCGTCGGCGACCTCTTGATCTACCTGCTCGGCACCGGGGCCTGGCAACTCGGCCTGGTGGTCACTGTCGCGATCCTGCTCACCATTTTCGCCGGGGCGAGCGTGGCCATCGTCATCCAGGCGGCGGCCACGGCGGTGCTGATCGTGACACTGAGCCCGTCGACCCAGAACCTGGAGATCCCCCGCTTCGTCGACGCGTTCCTCGGCGGTGGGATCGCGCTGCTGGTCACGGCGGTGCTGCTACCGCTGAACCCGCTTCGAGTGATCAACCGCGCCGCCCGACCCGCCCTGGACCTGCTCGCCACCCAACTCGACGCCACCGCCGACGGGCTGCGCAGTCGGGATCGGGCCACCATCCAGGGCGCACTGGAGCGGCTGCGCGACAACAAGGAGGAGTTGGCCACGTTGGGCGAGGCGATCGAGGGCGCGAAGGAGACCGCCACCCTCTCCCCGGCCCGCTGGCACCGCCGCGATGAACTGACCCACTACGCGGAGGCGGCCGACCCGATCGACCGGGCGATGCGCAACAGCGGCACCCTGATCCGCCGATCGGTGACCCTCATCGAGGACGAGGAGCCGGTGCCCGAATCGATGCCGGACGCGGTCGGTCACCTCGCCGAGTCGGTCCGGCTGCTCAAGCACGAGTTCGCTGCCGGGGAGGAGCCGGAGAAGGCCCGGGAGCGGTCCCTGCGGGCGGTCAGCGAGGCCGGCCGGGCGTACGGGGCCGGCGTCGGCTTCTCCGGCAGCGTGGTGGTCGCCCAGATCCGCACCACAGCGAGCGACCTGCTGGTGGCCTCCGGGATCGAGCAGGAGGAGGCGAACCGGTGGATCCGCACCGCCTTCGGTGAGCAGGAGCGGCCGGTCGCCGAGCCGGCCAAACCCGACGAGACGCCGAAACCGCCCACCGCCCCACCCGTCGGCTGAGCCCTCACCCCAGGTCGGCGAGCGCGGCGAGCAGCTTGTCCAGCTGCGCCTCGGTGGTGCCCAGGCCGATGCTGGCCCGCAGCGCCGTGGGCGGCAGGTCCCGTCGGCCGGTACGCCCCGCCGCCTCGCTGAGCAGACGTCGCGCCAGCGGGTGGGCGCAGAACAACCCGTCCCGTACGCCGATGTGGTGTTCGGCGGCCAACCGAGCGGCCACGTCGCTGGAGTCCCAGCCGACGACCACGAACGAGACGATCCCGACGCGGGGCGCGTCCGGGCCGAAGGTGCGCAGCTCCACGACGTGCGGCAGAGCGGCGATGCCGGTCCGCAGTCGGGTCAGCAGCGCCTGCTCGTGGGCGGCCAGCGCGGCACGGTCGGCGTCGTCGAGCGCCGTACACACGGCCGCCAGCGCCACCGCGCCGAGCAGGTTCGGGGTGCCGCCCTCGTGCCGTGCCGGCCCGGTCGCCCAGTTCACGTCGTGGGTCGCCGGTCCGACGTGGCTGGTGGCACCGCCGCCGGCCAGGTACGGCGGTGCGGCGTCCAGCCAGTCCGCCCGGCCGATCAGCACACCCGCACCGAACGGCGCGTACAGCTTGTGGCCGGACACCGCCAGGTAGTCGACGTCCAACGCGAGCAGGTCGACCGGGGCGTGCGGGGCGAGTTGCGCGGCGTCCAGCACGATCCGGGCGCCATGCCGGTGGGCCACCCGGGCCAGCTCGGTGACCGGCCACAGTTCCCCGGTCACGTTGCTCGCACCGGTCACCGCGACCAGCACCGGCAGCGCCGGGTTGCTGCCCCGGCGCAGTTCGGTCAGGGCGGCGGCGAGGTCGCGTACCGCAGCGTCCGGGTCGGTGGGCACCGGCAGCCGCACCGAGCCGCGCGGCCAGGGCAGCAGGTTGGCGTGGTGTTCACCGGCGAAGGTGACCACCGTCGTGCCGGCCGGCAGGGCCCGTGCCAGCAGGTTGAGCGCATCGGTCGTGTTGCGGGTGAAGATCACGTGATCGTCGGCTCGGGCGCCGAAGAAGTCCCCGACCGTCTGTCGGGCCTGCTCGTACGCGAGGGTGCAGCGTCGGGACAACGCTCCCGCCCCACGGTGCACGCTCGCGTACCAGGGCAGCAGCTCGGCCACCGCGTCGGCGGCGGCCCGCGCGCACGGCGCGCTGGCGGCGTAGTCCAGGTTGATCTCGCCCGGTACGCCGAGGACGTCGAGCGGCCCCGACGAGGCCGGCTCGGGCGCGATCGGCTCGGGTGCGGCGTCGAAGCGGGTGGGCAGCGAGGGGAGAAGGGTGACGGGCACGCCGGAACCTCCGGGGTCAGGGACCCCGGGTGCACTGTCGGGACGGGGTCCGCGCTTGCCCAGCACACCGATCGGGCTGGGCCCGGTCATCACCCGGGGCACCCCACCGCGAACTCGACGAGGGTTGCCGGCCAGCAAGCCGGGGCTTCGCGCTGGCACTCGTGACCTGCCGGCAGCATAGCGGCTACCGATGCGACCGGACCAGCCGGCGGCGGATGGCTACGCTGACCGCATGGCCGACACCCCGCCCGGTTCACCCCTGCCGTCGCCGCCCGCATCCACGGCCCCGTCCGTCGGCGAGGCCCCCCGGATGCCGAGGCGCCGACTGGGCTGGCGGCGGTTCCTGGCGCTGGCCGGCGTGGTGCTGCTCATCGCCGCCTGCGCGGTGTTCATGGTCTTCACGCTCGGCCAGTCGCTCGGCGCGCAGGCCCTGCTCATCGGGGTGGCCGCCGCCATCCTGCCGGTGCCGGTGCTGGTCGCCTGTTTCCTCTGGCTGGACCGGTACGAACCCGAGCCGCTGAAATACCTGATCTTCTGCTTCGCCTGGGGCGCGTTCGTCTCCACCGCCGCCTCGCTGACGGTGAACGACTTCGCCGCCAACCGCTTCGCCGACTGGGGTCTGCCGTCCGCGCTCACCGGAGTGCTGGTGGCGCCGTTCATCGAGGAGTCGACGAAGGCGCTCGGCCCGATCCTGCTGCTGGTGTTCCGCCGCCGCGAGTGGTCCGGGATCACCGACGGCCTGGTCTACTGCGGGCTGTCGGCGGTCGGTTTCGCCATGGTGGAGAACATCCTCTACCTGGGCGGGTTGGGCTACGCGTCCGGTGTCGACAGGTATGGCCCCGCCACCGGCATCCAGCAGGTCATCGCGATCTTCATCCTGCGGATCCTGCTGTTCGGGTTCGCCCATCCGCTCTTCACCTCGATGACGGGTTTCGGCCTGGGCATCGCCGCACGGACGGCGGACCGGCGGGTGCGGGTGCTCGCCCCGATCGCCGGCCTGCTGCTGGCGATGATGTTGCACGGCACGTGGAACCTGCTGCCCACGCTGACCCAGGCCACCGGCGAGGCCGTGATCATGCTGTACGGCTTCCTGGGCCTGATGGTGCCCGTCTTCTTCGGCACTGTGGGACTGGCGGTGTGGCTGCGCGCCTGGGAGGGGCGGCTCACCGAGCGCGTCCTGCCGGACTACGTACGCGCCGGCTGGCTGAGCCCGCCCGAGGTGGCCGCGCTGAGCAGCCTGGGGCGACGGCACGCGGCCCGCAGTTGGGCGCGGCGGGTGGCCGGTGACGCCGGGGTCCGGGCGATGCGCGGTTACCAGTCCGCCGCCACCCGCCTGGCCCTGCTGCGCGACGGCACCCTGCGCGGCCTGGACCGGAAGGCCGCCGACCAGGAACGGACCGCACGGGAGGAGCGGGAGCTGCTGGACGCGATCAGCGCGTACCGGTCGGTCTTCGTCGGTCGGGATCCGCAGGCCCCGGCCGGGCTCTGGGACGGCAGCCGCTACCACCTGCGCTTCCCGGACGGCACCCAGCGCCCGGTGGACGCGCCGGACGAGCCGGTGGTGCCGATTCCGGTGGTGTTGGCCCCCGCACCGCCCCCGGTCGGGTACGCCCCACCCGGCTGGCCCGGCCTGCGCCCGCCCGCGCCGTGGCACCCGGGCCACCACTGACGGCCGCTGGCCTCCGCTGGCGGCTCAGGTCATCAGCGAGGTGAGGAAGTCACCGAACCCCTGGAACATCGCGATCAACGCGGCTCCGATCGCCCGGAACATCTGGGCGGCACCGTCCGGCCGGAAGGCCATGAAGTAGATCAGGAACGCGACGCTGCCCCAGGTCAGCAGCTTCTTCACGAATACCGGCATCGTCCCTCCCCAGGGCCACGGTCGCCGGATGGCTTCCCGTCGTGCGGCCGGGCAAACGGTGCGCGGCAGGGGGAGGGTGGGTCAGAGGTAGAGGCCGGTCGGGTCGTTCTCGATCCGCTCGGCGGCCACGGCGTGCACGTCGCGCTCGCGCAGCAGCACGTACCCGCGGCCGTGCAGCTCGACCTCGGAACGGTCGTCCGGGTCGAAGAGCACCCGGTCGCCGGAGACGATGGCCCGCACGTTCGGGCCCACTCCCACGGCGGTGGCCCAGGCGAGGCGTTTGCCGACCGCGGCGGTCGCCGGGATGACGATGCCGGCGGTGGAGCGACGTTCGCCTTCGCTGCCCTCCATCCGCACCAGCACCCGGTCGTGCAGCAGACGGATCGGCAGGCCGGCGTCGAGATCGTTGTCGGCGGTCACGCCGCAGACGCTACCGTGTGGCCGACGGCGCGCCGCCGGTGGTTACGCCGGTGGCGGCGGGGGCACTGTGTGGCGGAACTGCCCTACGGTGTCGGCAACGGACGTATGCTGTCCGACCTGTCGCCGTGGGTGGACCGGTCTCTTCTGCCAGGAGGTGCGCTTGAGCCGCTTCGAGCGGGTACGCGGGCGGCTTCGCCGCGCCTACCAGTCACGACAGGAGTCGGCGCGCGCCGACGAGGGCACATCGAGCGACGAGTTGAGCGAGGTGTCGGCGGGCGCCCGGGTGGCGTCCCCGGCCGTACCGGGGCCGACCGCGCCGCCGAATGCCTCGGTCTACGGGGCTGAACCTCCTGTGGACCTGCACAGTTCGACCTCCAGCCGGGATGACGCGGACGTCCCGCACGGGCTACGGATCGCTGCCGCGTGGTGCTGGCGCCTGATCGTGATCGGTGTGGTGGCCTGGGCCCTGCTCCGGATCGTCGGCACGATCAAGATCGTGATCATTCCGTTGGCCATCGCGCTGCTGCTCTCCGCGCTGCTCGCGCCGGCGGTGGGCTGGCTGCTGCGGGCCCGGTTCCCCCGGTCGCTGGCGACGGCGGTGGTGCTGGTCGGCGGCCTGGCCGCGGTGATCGGCACGCTGACCCTCGTGGTCAACGAGTTCATTCGCGGCGTACCGGAGCTGAGCGAGAAGTCCTCGGAGGGCGTCCGGCAGATCCAGAACTGGCTGAAGACGGGCCCGTTGCACCTCTCCGACACCCAGCTCGACCGCTACATCGACGAGGCGCAGGGCTGGATCAACAACAACACCTCGAAGTTCACCAGCGGCGCCCTGAGCACCGCGGCGACGCTGGCCGAGGTGCTGACCGGCACGCTGCTCGTGCTCTTCGCGACGTTCTTCTTCCTGCGCGACGGCAACCGGATCTGGCGCTTCCTGGTCCGGCTGCTGCCGGTGGCCGCCCGGTGGAAGGTCGACGACGCGGGCCGGGCCTCCTGGCAGACGCTTGTCGCCTACGTCCGCGCGACCGTCCTGGTCGCTTTCATCGACGCGGTCGGCATCGGCATCTTCCTGGTCATCTTCGACATCCCGTTCGCCTTCCCGCTGGCCGCGCTGGTCTTCCTCGGCGCGTTCATCCCGATCGTCGGTGCGGCGCTGTCCGGCGGCGTCGCGGTGCTCGTCGCACTCGTCGACAGCGGCCCGGTCACCGCGTTGATCATCCTGGGTGCGGTGATCGGTGTGCAGCAGATCGAGGGGCACGTGCTCCAGCCGCTGATCATGGGACGGGCGGTCGCCCTCCACCCGCTCGCGGTGATCATCGGTATCGCCGCGGGTGTCGTACTCGCCGGCATCACCGGCGCGCTGGTCTCCGTGCCGCTCATCGCAGTGCTGAACACCGCCGTCCGTCGGCTCGCCGCCCGAAGGGTCCCGGACACCCCACCAGACGCCGTGGTCGTCGCCGCCCAGGCCCCCTAGGGCGTGCCGGCGAGGCGTTCCAGGGCGCCGCGAGCCACCTCAGGGCGCGTCGTATACCAGAACGGGGGCAGCGACCGCCGCAGGAACGGCCCGTAACCGCGAGCCGTCTCCAACCGGGAGTCGAGCACCGCGACCACGCCCTTGTCGCCGGTCGCGCGGATCAGCCGGCCCACACCCTGAGCCAGCCGCACCGCAGCGATCGGCACGCTGACCGCGGCGAAGCCGGAGCCGCCGCCCGCGTCCACGGCAGCTGCGCGGGCCGCCGCCAGCGGCTCGTCCGGGCGCGGGAAGGGCAGCCGGTCGATGACGACGAGCTGACACGCATCACCCGGCACGTCCACGCCCTGCCACAGCGACATCACACCGAACAGGCAGCTGGCGCGCTCCTCACGGAACCGGCGGACCAGCAACGGCAGGGCCTCCTCGCCCTGCAACAGCACAGGCAGGTCGGTCCGCGCCCGCAGCAGCTCCGCGGCCTGCTGCGCGGCCCGCCGGGAGGAGAAGAGCCCGAGGGTACGACCACCGAGTGCTCCGACCAGCCCGAGCAACTCCTCTCCGGCAGCCTCGGGCAGCCCGGAGACGCTGGGGCGGGGCAGGTGCGCGGCGACGTACAGGATGCCCTGCCGGGCGTAGTCGAACGGCGAGCCGACGTCGAGTGACCGCCATCCGGGGCCCTCGGTGGCCGGTACGACGGCACTGGGGGGCACGTCTCCGGCCAGTCGACGGCCCGGTGTCTCGGCCACCGGACGACCCGGGCCGGTGCGGGCAGCCAGCGCGGCCGACGCGGGGGACGGCGGCGCGGGTGGGGGAGCGTCCAGCCCGAGGGCGCGGGCCACCGTGTCGAACCGGCCGCCCAGCGCCAGGGTCGCCGAGGTGGCGACGACGGTGCGCTCGTCGTACAGGTGGGTGGCGAGGGTGCCGGCCACCGACAGCGGCGCGACCACCAGGGCCCGGCGGCTGCCGCTGTCGTTCTTCTCGACCCAGGCCACATCGTGGTCGCCCTCCTCCAGCAGCCGCTGCGCGGTGGTGGAGAGTTCGTCCAGCGCGGCCTTGGCCTGCTGCTTGCGGACCGGGTCGGGGTCGTCGGACTTGATGTCGCCGATGGCGTCCAGGGCGGAGCGGGTCGCCGCGTCGAGCAGCGTGCACGCCTCCCGCAAGGGTGTGGGCAGCCCGGCGGTGATGCGCCCGGCCGGTGCCTCGGCCAGCCCCACCGCGAGGGCGTCGCCGGCCGCGGTGAGCGCTTCGGCGGTCTCCGGCCGCAGCAGTGTGCGAGCCCGGCGGGTGGTGCGGTCGATCAGCTCCGGCACCAGCTCCGCCTGGGCCGCGGAGGAGACCCGGTCGGCCAGCTCGTGCGCCTCGTCGACGATGAGCAGCTTGTGCGGCGGAACGATGTGCCGGTCGGCGAGCATGTCGACAGCGAGCAGGCTGTGGTTGGTCACCACGATGTCCGCCTCACGGGCCCGGGCCCGTGACGCCTCGGCGAAGCACTCCTGCCCGAACGGGCAGCGGCTCGCACCGACGCACTCCCGGGCGGGCATCGACACCAGCCGCCAGGCCTGGTCGTCCACGCCCGGGTCCAGCTCGTCGCGGTCGCCGGTGGCGGTCTTCTCGGCCCAGTCGCGTAGCCGCTCGATCTGCTTGCCCAGCCGGCCCGCCTCGCCGAGCCACTTCGTCCCGCCGCCGGGGCGAGCCGCAGGGGCGTCGAAGAGGGTGTCCTCCGGCTCCTCCTCGGTGGAGTTGTCGAGTCGGGCGAGGCACAGGTAGTGGTGCCGGCCCTTGAGCACCGCGAAGGTGGGGCGACGCCCGAGCACCGGCTCGACCGCGTCGGCCAGTCGGGGCAGGTCGTGGTCGACGAGCTGGGACTGCAACGCCAGAGTGGCGGTGGAGACCACCACCGGGCCGTCCACGGTCAGCGCCGGTGCGAGGTAGGCCAGCGACTTGCCGGTGCCGGTGCCCGCCTGCACGAGAAGGTGCTCGCCGCCGGCCACGCACTCCTCGATCGCCGTGGTCATCTGCAGCTGCCCGGGACGTTCCGCGCCGCCGGGCACCGCGCCGACCGCCGCCGCCAGCAGCTCCGTGCCGCTGGGTCGGGCACCCCGCCGCCGGCCCTTGGCACGGGCCGACGGGGTGGCGGAACCGGTGGCGGTGCGGGGCGGAGTCACCGTGCGACGGTACCCGTCGCCGCCGACACCGGCTGCGCCCATCCGCCGCGTGGCGCGGAGCCGGCCGGCCGGGTCCACGTCGGTCCGCGCCGTCCGGTTACCGCCGCGCTACGACGCGTGGGCAGTATCGGTTAGGGTGCGAATCATGCCGAGCGACATGGTCCGAGTGATCTACCGCAAGTACGACGGCAGCGCCCACCGCGACTACCCGGCCCGCCGGCTCACCGAGGACGATCTCGGCGTCTGGCTCGGCGTGCCCGAGGGCACCGAGTCGGTCTACCACGGCCGGCCTTCGGTGGAGAAGATCCCGTTCGTGTTGCTGGTGCCCCATCGCGCCTGGTGGACGGCCATGTTCAACCCCCCACCGCGCACCAGCGAGGTCTACTGCGACATCACCACCCCGGCCCGCTGGGAATCCGACGACACCGTGAACCTCATCGACCTGGACCTGGACGTGGTGCGGCGTCGGGCCACCGGTCTGGTGGAGTTGCTCGACGAGGACGAGTTCGCCGAGCACCGGGCCCGGTTCGGTTACCCGGACGACGTGGTGGCCGAGGCCGAGGCAGCCGCCCAGCGGCTGTTCGGGGCCCTCGGCGACGGCACCGAGCCGTTCGCCGGCGCGTACCGCAAGTGGTTGGCTCTCGTGGTCTGACACCGCCCACGGCGGGGTCGGTTCACCAGCGCGGCGGCCAGGTGTCGTCGTCGCCCAACGGCACCAGAGCGGCGAGCTTCTCCGGATTGAGCTGGTTGTAGATGGCGGTGATCCGCCCCTCGTGCACCGCGAACGCGGTGACCAGGCGGATGGGCCGGCCGTCGCTGTGCGTCGTCTCCATCTGGAGGCCGAGTACGCCGTCGACCAGCACCGGCCGGGACCGGACGCGTTGGGCGTACCGGCCGGTCCGGCCGAACAGACCGAGCGTGAGACGGCCGACGGCGTCCGCGCCGAGCACCGGCCGCCGTGCCGCCGGGAAGTGCCCGCCGGAGTCGCCGACGAACACCACGTCCGGGGCGAGCACCCTGAGCAACTGGTCCAACTCGCCGGACTCGGTCGCGACGACGAACGCTTGGAGCACCCGACGCTGCTCGGCCAGGCCGGCGGTGTGCCGGGGGACGTCCGGCGCGGTGACCGCCCGGCGTGCCCGGGAGGCGAGCTGTCGGGCCGACACCTCGGTGGTGCCGAGCACCTCGGCGACCCGGGCGAACGGCACCGCGAACACGTCGTGCAGCACGAGAGCGACCCGCTGCTCCGGTGCGAGTCGCTCCAGCACCACCAGCAACGCCGCACCGACCTGCTCGGTGCGGACCGCCCGGTCCGCCGGGTCGGGTGCGTACCCGTCCGAGGACGGTCCGCCGCCCAACGGGCTCACCACCGGCTCCGGAAGCCACTGACCGGGGTACGCCTCCCGACGGACCCGGGCCGAGCGGAGCACGTCCAGACAGATCCGGGCGCAGGTGGTGGTCAGCCACGCGGACAGTTCACGGATCTCGGCGCGGGCGCTCGGGTCGGCGAGCGCAGCGGCGCAGCGCAGCCAGGTCTCCTGCACCGCGTCCTCCGCCTCGGCGCGGCTGCCCAGCATCCGGTGGGCCACCGCGAGCAGCCGACCCCGTTCGGCCTCGAACTCCGTCGCCAGGTCCCGCACGACCCACCATCCTCCCGGTCGGCACCGTCCTGGCGTACATCCTCGCGGCAACCGCAGGTACCGGCAGCCCCGGACGGTCGGGCGGCCGTCCCGGGGAGGGTCCCTTGGCGGGCGGATGGCCTGCGGGTGGGCGATGATCCGTGGATGAGCGCACCCCAGCAACGGCAGATCGTGGCACCCTCTGGCGGCTCCGTGCGGGAGTTGCTGCGGGTCACCGCGCCGGTGGACCTCGGTGCCATCGACCCCCGTTCCACGCCCGGCCTTCCGGAGACGGCGGGGCGCGGCGAGCGCCGCAAGGCCTGGGCGCGAGAGCAGGTGGAGCTGGTCGGCGGTGAGCTGGCCCAGCAGCAGGAGATGCTCTTCGCGATGGCCAAGACCGGGTCGGAGCGGCCGGCGCATCGGGTGCTGCTGGTGCTCCAGGCGATGGACTGCGGTGGCAAGGACGGCACGATCAAGCGGGTGGCCGGTGCGATGAACCCGCTGGGTCTGCACATCCGCTCGTTCGGGCCGCCGACCCGCCAGGAGTTGCGGCACGACTTCCTCTGGCGGATCCGTCGCGAGCTGCCTCCGCCGGGGTACGTGGGGATGTTCAACCGTTCGCACTACGAGGACGTGTTGATCGCCCGGGTCGGGTCGCTGGTGCCGGAGGCGACCTGGCGGGCCCGCTACGACGCGATCAACTCGTTCGAACGGGAGCTTGCCGAGGGTGGAATGACCCTGGTGAAGGTCATGTTGCACATCTCGTACGAGGAGCAGGGCAAGCGCCTGCTGGAACGCCTCACCGACCCGCGTAAGCACTGGAAGTACAACCCGTCCGACATCGACTCCCGAGGGCACTGGGACGACTACCAGGCCGCGTACGCCGAGGCCCTCAGTCGGTGTGGGACGGACGCCGCGCCCTGGTTCGTGGTGCCGGCGGACCGCAAGTGGTACAGGGACTGGGCGGTGGCCCACCTGCTCCGTGAGACGTTCGACACTCTCGACCTGGGGTATCCGGCTGCCGATTTCGACGTGGACGAGGAGCGGGAACGGCTGTGTGCTGGGGGACCGGGTACGCGTGGGACAGCCGAGATGAACAGTAGGTAAACGAGCGGTGAATGAGGCCTGGCCAGGGGTGGGCCGGCGAATTCGCGGTTCAGCCGTTTCCTAGCATTCACCGAGCGGTCGCTCTTCGGGCGCCGCCACCCTTCCACCGACGCGACGAGGTCTGTGCTGTGAAGTTTTCCTTCCGCCCCACCGAGGGCGCCTTCTACGAGCTCTTCACCAGGGCCGCGCAGAACCTGGTCCGGGGCACCGCGCTGCTCAACGAGCTGGCCCTGCCCGGCGTGGACGTGCAGTCGGTCAGCGAGCGGCTGACCGAGGTCGAGCACGACAGCGACCAGATCACCCACGACCTGTACAAGAAGATCAACTCGACCTTCATCACCCCGTTCGACCGGGAGGACATCTACCGGCTCGGCTCGCTGCTGGACGACGTGATGGACCACCTGGAAGCGGTCGGCGACCTGCTCTACCTGTATGGGCTGACCGAGCTGCCGGCGCTGCCCCGCGAACTGCACGAGATGGTCAACGTGCTCGACCAGCAGGCCAAGTTGACCGCCGAGGCGATGCCCCGGCTGAAGTCGATGAAGGACCTCGAGGACTACTGGATCGAGTGCAACCGCCTGGAGAACGAGGGCGACCGGATCAACCGGCAGTTGCTCGTCCGACTCTTCTCTGGTGAGTACGACGCGCTGACGGTGCTGAAGATGAAGGAGGTCGCCGACGAGTTGGAGGCCGCCTGCGACGCCTTCGAGCACGTGGCCAACACCGTCGAGACCATCGCGGTCAAGGAGTCCTGATCCTGTGACCGTGACACCCGAACTCATCGCCGTGCTGGCGGTGATCGGGGTAGCCCTGGCGTTCGACTACACCAACGGCTTCCACGACGCCGCCAACGCGATCGCGACAAGCGTCTCCACGCGGGCGCTGACACCTCGGATCGCCCTCGGGCTCGCCGCGGTCGGCAACTTCATCGGCGCCCACTTCGGCGCCGGAGTCGCCAAGACCGTCGGCGACGGCCTGGTCACCCTGCCCACCGGGGTGAGCAGCCTGGGGGTGGTCTTCGCCGGGGTGCTCGGCGCCATCGCCTGGAACCTGATCACCTGGTACTTCGGTCTGCCCTCGTCGTCCTCGCACGCGCTCTTCGGCGGTCTGGTCGGCGCGACCCTGCTGTCCACCGGCGGCATCGTGCAGTGGGTCAACATCGGCGAGAAGGTGCTGCTGCCGATGGTGCTCTCGCCGATCGTCGGTCTCACCCTCGGTTACCTCCTGATGCTCGCCATCCTGTGGCTGTTCCGGAAGGGGCAGCCGGGCAAGCTCAACCGGGGCTTCCGGTGGGCGCAGACCGCCTCGGCGGCCGCCATGTCCGTCGGCCACGGCATGCAGGACGCCGCCAAGACCATGGGCATCGTGGTGCTGGCGCTGTACACCGGTGGTTTCCAGGAGAGCAAGACGCACATCCCGGGCTGGGTGTTCTGGACATCGGCGACGATGCTGGCCCTGGGCACGTACGCCGGTGGTTGGCGGATCATCCGCACGCTGGGCCGGAAGATCATCGACCTCGGGCCGCCGGAGGGCTTCGCGGCCGAGACGGTGGCCAGCGCGGTGCTCTACTTCAACGCTCTGGTGCTCAAGGCGCCCATCTCCACCACCCACACGATCACCTCGGCGATCATGGGTGTGGGCGCGACCAAGCGGCTGTCAGCGGTCCGCTGGAACGTCGCCGGCAACATCGTGATCGCCTGGATCATCACGTTCCCGGCCGCCGCGCTGATCGCCTGCGTCACCTACCTGCTGGTCCGGCCGCTCTTCGGCTGACCGTTCCCGTCGAGAAGGAGGCCCCCGGCTCCGGCCGGGGGCCTCCTTTCCTCACTCGTAGCGCACGCCGATCTGCTCGCGCACCGCGTCGAGCAGTGCCATCACCTCCAGGGTGGTGGTGTGCGGCACCAGCGGGCTCTCGGTCAGACCGGCGGCCAGGCAGCGCTGCACCTCGATCGCCTCGTACTGGTAGCCGTTGCCCGCCGTGTCCGCGGTGATCGTCTCCGGCTCGGCGCCGTCCCGGTGCACAGTGAGGGAACCCGGCCGGAAGAACGGCTCCGGCAGGTCGATCCGGCCCGCGCTGCCGGTGATCGAGGCGGACAGGTTGGTCGCCCCGACCATGCCGCAGCTCAGCGTCGCCAGCGCGCCGGTGTCGTAGCCGAACAGCATGCCGGTGTTCTCGTCAGTGCCCTCCGGGCCGATCTGCGCCCAGGACCGGATGTGCTGCGGCACCCCGAGCAGCAGGTGGGCCAGACTGATCGGGTAGATGCCCAGGTCCAGCAGGGCGCCCCCGCCGAGTGCCGCGTTGCGCATCCGGTGGTCCGGCGGGAACGGCCCGGCCACCCCGAAGTCGGCGCGGACACCGCTCACCGTGCCGATCGCCCCGTCCGCGACCAGCTCGACCATCCGCAGGATCAGCGGGTTCGTCCGCATCCACATGGCTTCCATCAGGAAGACCCCGGCGGCGCGGGCGGTGTCCACCAACTCGGTGCTGGTCGCCAGGTCGAGGGTGAACGGCTTCTCCAACAGCACCGCCCGCCCGGCGGTCAGGCAGGTCATCGCCGCCTCGTAGTGCGCGGAGTGCGGGGTCGCCACGTAGATCGCGTCCACCTCCGGGTCGGCGGCCAGCTCCACCCAGGAGCCGTGCGCGCGCTTCGCGCCGTACGTGTCGGCGAAACGCCGCGCGCTCTCCACGGAACGGGAACCAACCGCGACCAGCTCGGCGTCCGGCACCAGCCGGAGGTCTTCGGCGAAACGGCTGGCGATGTGGCCGGTGGCCAGGATGCCCCAACGAGTCATGCCGGAACGCTAACCGAGCTGGGTGAACTGTTCGCCGCCGGCTCAGCTGTCGGACATCGCGGTGAGGCCCGGTCGCCTCGCCGTCCCGCCCGCCCCCGCCCACCTCACCTACGTCCTTTGCTCTGCTTATGCCGATGCACCACGTCACGGCCGGAGGTGGTGCGCCCGCATATGCAGAGCAAAGGACGTCTGGACCGGTGCGGCTCCCTGGACCGGCGCATCGGCCGGGCCAGGGAGCCCGACCGGGGGAACTAGGCTCGCGGCATGACGATCGACAGTGACGGCTTCGCCGCCCCGGCCGCCCTGGTCGAGCACGCCCGCCGGTTCCAGGCCGAGGGCGGCACCCCGGCGGTGCCCCGGGTCGCGGCCACCGTGCTGCTGCTGCGTCCGACCGACGCCGACTTCGAGGTGTACGTCATCCGCCGGGTCGCCGCCATGACCTTCGGGGGCATGTACGCCTTCCCCGGTGGCGGGGTGGACCGCTCCGATTCCGAGACACACCTGGACTGGGCCGGGCCCACGCCAGACGAGTGGGCCGGGCGGCTCGGGGTGGCCCCGGGCGCGGCCCAGGCGGTCGTCTGCGCCGCCGCGCGGGAGGTCTTCGAGGAGGCGGGCGTGCTGCTCGCCGGCCCGGACCCGGCGACAGTGGTGGGCGACGTCAGTGGCGACGACTGGGAGGCGGCCCGCCAGGACCTGGAGGCTCGCCGGCTGGGCTTTGCCGCCCTGCTCGCCGACCGTCAGCTCACCCTCCGGTCGGACCTGCTGCTGCCGTGGAGCCGGTGGATCACCCCGGAGTTCGAGCCGCGCCGCTTCGACACGTACTTCTTCGTCGCCCTGCTGCCGGCCGGCCAACGGACCCGCGACGTCTCCGGCGAGGCCGACCACACCCTGTGGATCCGGCCGGCGGACGCGTTGGCCCGCGCGAAGGCCGGCGAGCTGACCATGCTGCCACCGACCCTGGTCACGCTGGCCCAGGTGGCGGCGGCCGGCGACCTGGCCGGAGTGGCCCGGGCGGCGGCCGATCGGGATGCCGCCACCCCGGTCACCCCACGCCTGGACCTACCCCCGAACGGCGAACCCCGCTTCGTCCTCAGCTGAGCGGCCCCGCCCCATCCCGTCGATCATGGAGTTGTGGTGGGGGCAAAAGCGCCCTTCGCGCTCTGGTCGGGCACCACAACTCCATGATCGACGAGTGCCGTCGGGTCGGCTCAGCCGAAGCGGCCGGTGATGTAGTCCTCGGTCTTCTTCACGCTCGGGTTGCTGAAGATCTTCTGGGTGTTGTCGTACTCGATCAGGCGGCCCGGGTCGCCGGTCTTCTCGATGGAGAAGAAGGCGGTCCGGTCCGAGACCCGCGCGGCCTGCTGCATGTTGTGCGTCACGATGATGATCGTGAACTTGTCCTTGAGCTGGAACATCAGGTCCTCGATCGCCAGCGTGGAGATCGGGTCCAGCGCCGAGCACGGCTCATCCATCAGAACGACCTGCGGCTCGACCGCGATGGTCCGGGCGATGCACAGTCGCTGCTGCTGACCGCCGGAGAGACCCGCGCCGGGCTTGCCCAGCCGGTCCTTGACCTCGTCCCAGAGGTTCGCCGAGCGCAGCGCCTTCTCGGCGGCCTCGTCCAGGATCGACTTCTTGCGTACCCCGTTGAGCTTCAGCCCGGCCACCACGTTCTCGAAGATGCTCATGGTGGGGAACGGGTTCGGCCGCTGGAAGACCATGCCGATCGTGCGGCGGACCGCTGTGACGTCGACGTCCCGGTGGTAGATGTCCTGGTCGTCGATGGTCAGGCTGCCCTCGACGCGGGCCCCCGGCAGCACCTCGTGCATCCGGTTGATGGACCGCAGGAACGTCGACTTGCCGCAACCGGACGGCCCGATGAGGGCGGTGACCGTCTTCGGCTCGACCGTCAGGTTGATGTTCTCGATCGCCTTGAAGCCCCCGTAGTACGCGGTGACGTTCGAGGCGGAGACGCGCTTGGCCATGGTGGTACCTCCGGGGTTCATCGGCTGAGCCTGTTGCGACGGGCCAGCAGCTTCGCCGCGATCGTCAGGATGAGCACGAGGGCGACCAGGGTGAGTGCCGCGGTCCACGCCCGTGCCGGTGCGTACTTCGACGCGTCACCGGCCTGCTGGTAGACGAAGAGGGACAGCGACGACTGGTTGTTCTCGAATGGGTTGGTGTTGATCGCGGCGCCGCCCCCGGCGACCAGCAGGACCGGCGCGGTCTCGCCGGCCGCGCGGGCGATGGCCAGCATGACGCCGGTGATGATGCCGGGCAGCGCCGTCGGCACCACCACCCGCAGGATGGTCTTCCACTTGGGAACGCCGAGCGCGTAGGCGCCCTCGCGCAGTGGCGCCGGGACGAGGCGGAGCATCTCCTCGGTGGACCGGACGATGGTCGGCAGCATGAGCACGCTGAGCGCGAGCGCGGCGGCGAAGCCGGAGAAGCTCGGTCGGCCGTCGTTGAACCACGGGGACACGACCAACACCCAGAACGCCAACACGAACAGGCCGGAGACGATCGACGGGATGCCCGTCATCACGTCCACGAAGAACCGGATCGCGAAGGCGAACTTACCGCGGCCGTACTCGACGATGTAGATCGCGCAGAGGACGCCGAGCGGCACGGTGATCAGGGTGGCGATGCCGACCTGCTCCAGCGTGCCGACGATGGCGTGGTACGCGCCACCGTTGGCGTCGCGGGCCCCGATGTTGTTCATCGAGGTCTGGAAGAAGTTGACGTCCAGCCGGTCGGCACCCTTGCTGACCAGCGTCCAGACCACGGACACCAGCGGCAGCACCGCTAGCACGAACGCGGAGTGGATCAGCGCGCTCCAGGTGCGGTTACGAGCCGACCGGCGCCCCTCGACCGCGTTGGCCGCGGCGAAGAGTCCGACCAGGTAGAGGATCGCGGCGAGGGCGACCACGAGGACCGGGCCGCCGATGTCGGTGCCGTAGACGATCGCGGCGGAGAGCGCCAGGGCCGCCACGGCGATGACCGGAGCGGCGTACGCGGGCAGCCGCTTCGCCCGCAGCGACTCGGGCTGGGCCGGCGGGCGGGTGCGGTGGGAGGTGACGGTTGTGGTCATGCGGCCGACTCCGTGAACTCCCGGCGGCGGTAGATGATCGCCCGCGCCGTGATGTTGACGATCAGCGTGATGGTGAACAGCACCAGGCCGGAGGCGATGAGCGCGCCCCGGCCGGTCTCGTTCGCCTCGCCGAACGCGTTGGCAATGTTGGCGGCGATGGTGTTGCCGCCGTTCTGGATCAGGTTGAACGAGATGCCGAAGGTGATGCCGAGGGTCAGGGCCAGGGCGATGGTCTCGCCCAGGGCCCGACCGAGGCCGAGCATCACCGCGGCGATGATGCCGGGGCGGCCGTAGGGGAGGACCGCGGTGCGGAGCATCTCCCACCGGGTGGCGCCCAGGGCGAGGGCGGCCTCCTCGTTGGCGGTCGGCGTCTGGAGGAACACCTCGCGGGAGAGCGAGGTGATGATCGGCAGCACCATGATGGCGAGCACCAGGGCACCCAGCATGATCGACTTACCGAAAGGCCCGTCACCGCCGAAGATCGGGATCCAGCCGAAGTACTCGTTCAGCCAGACCGAGAAGTCGCGGACCGGGTTGATGAAGATGTCCCGCCCCCAGAGGCCGAAGACCACACTCGGTACGGCGGCGAGCAGGTCGATCAGGAAGCCGAGCGCGGTGCCCAACCGGCGGGGTGCGTAGTGCGAGAGGTAGAGCGCGATGCCCAGCGCCACCGGCACCGCCATCAGCAGCGCCAGCGCCGCGCTGAGCACGGTGCCGAAGGCAAGGGTGCCGATGCCGAACTTCGGCTCTGTCTCGTTGGGGGACCAGCCCTCGTAAGTCCAGAAGTTCTCGGTGTTGGCGCGCAGGGCCGGCACCGCCTTGGCGATCAGGAAGATCGCGATGGCGGCGATGATGACCAGAACCGCGGTGCCGGCGGCCATTGTGAGACCGCGGAAGGCCCGCTCGGCGCCGAACTTACGGCTGCGCGGCAGCGCGCCGCCGCCGCCCAGCCCGGCGCCGCCCGGGGAACGGGTGCTGACTGGTGCCTCGGCCACACGCGCCGAGGCACCGGCGGGCCACTCGTGACTCTGGGTCACGCGCGTCCCGCCGGTGCCGGCGTCGGCCGAGCGGTGAGGGGTTTCACCCATCTGCTCGCTCGATTCGGTTGCGGAGGTGGTGGGTTCGGGTCAGGAGAGGTTCTTGACCGCGGTCTCGACCTTGGTGCGGACCGTCTCCGGCAGCGGGGCGTAGCCCAGGTCGGTCAGCGAGTTCTGGCCCTCGGCGCTGGCGGCGTAGCCCAGCAGACCCTTGACCAGCGCGAGCTTGTCGGCCGCGAGGCCCTTGCTGCAGACGATCTCGTACGTCGCCAGGACGATCGGGTAGGCCCCGGCCTCCTTGGTGTTGTAGTCGATCTTCAGCTTGAGGTCGTCGCCCTGGCCCTCGATCGCGGCACCGGCGATGGTCTTACCAGCCGCCTCGGCGGTCAGCGCGGCGAACTCGCCGGCACCGTTACCGATCTTGGCCATCTTCAGGCCGGCGTTCTCGGCGAACGACCACTCCATGTAACCGATGGAGCCGTCGGCGCCCTTGACCGAGCTGGCCACGCCGTCGGAGCCCTTGGCGCCGGTGCCGCCCGGGGCCTTCCACGCCTTGGCCTTGCCGAGGGTCCAGTCCGCCTCGGCGGTCTTGGAGAGGTAGTTGGTGAAGTTGTCGGTGGTGCCCGACTCGTCCGAGCGGTGGACGGTCTGGATGGTGGTCGACGGGAGCGTGGCGCTCGGGTTGTCGGCCTTGATCGCCGCGTCGTCCCACTTGGTCACCTTGCCGGCGAAGATCTTCGCCAGGGTGGCCGGCTTGAGCTGGAGGTTGTCCACGCCGCTGACGTTGTAGGCGACAGCCACCGGGCCGATCACCATCGGCAGGTGGATGGCCTTGCCACCGACGCACTTGGCGTCGGCCTGCGGCTGCTCCTCCGGCTTGAGGGCGGAGTCGGAGCCGGCGAAGTCGGCGGTCCCGGCGATGAACGCCTGGATGCCCGCGCCCGAGCCGGTCGGCTCGTAGTTGATCGTCGTGCCCTGGCACTTCTGCTGGTACGCCTTGATCCATTCGGCCATGGCGTTCTTCTGCGCCGACGAGCCCTGGGCGTTCAGCGTGCCGGTAGCGCAGTCGACCGCGGCGGCCGAGCCCGAAGCGCTCGCGCCGGAGGCGGGCTCGTTGTTGTCCGAGCCGCATGCGCTGAGACCGAGCGTCGCGGCAAGAGCGAGGCCGGCAATAGCGCCGTACCGCTGGAGCTTCACCTGAGGGGTTTCCCTTCGCGTCTGACTTGGCACCCCGATCCCGGGGCCCGAGGACCGGCAGTGACCGGCTGACACGAAAGTTAGAAGTGCCAGGTAGCCGGTTCGCCGGTCGCAAGTGAACGCAAGGTGAACACGTACGGCCGTCGAGGTGACCGCTCGCTGAGGGTGAGTTGTCCGCTAAGTGAACCCGGGTACACCTGTCGGAAGTATGGTCATATTTCCGGTTCGCTGTTATGTCGCCGACGCCCGGCCGTTACTCGCCGGTGACCCAGCTCGACAGTCAGCCCAGGTGGTAGTTGATGTGCGCGGACCAGCGGGCGAAGCCCATCCGCTCGTAGAGCGCGACGGCTCCGGTGTTCGACTCGTCCACGTAGAGCATCACCCGGTCCAGGCCACGCCTGTCCCGCAGGTACGCCAGCCCGGCGGTGGTCAGCGCCCGGCCCAACCCGCCACCGTGCGCGGTCGGCTCCACCCCCAGCACGTACACCTCGCCGATCCGGGCCGTGCCCGGCCGCTCGTGCACCTTGGTCCAGTGGAAACCGAGCAGCCGACCGGTCCCGGTCTCCTCGGCGAGCAGGAAGCCGTCCGGGTCGAACCACGGTTCGGCCAGCCGGACCCGCAGGTCGTCCGAGGTCCAGCGGCCCTGCTCGGGGTGCTCGGCGAAGGCACGCGCGTTGAGAGTCAGCCACGCCGCGTCGTCCGCCCCGGGCCGGAACGCGCGCAGCGCCACCCCGTCGGGCAGACGCGGCTCGCCGAGCGGGGCGGCCAGGGAACGGCGCAGTTGCCACAGCACCCGTGCCCGGGTGAAGCCGAGGTCGACGCCGAGCGCCGCAGCCGAGGGGTGGTCGCCGTGCGCCCACGCCCGCAACGGCCCGGTGGCCGACGCGAGTACGCCCCGGGCCAACGCGCGCCCGGTGCCCCGCCGCCGGTACGCGGGGTGCACCACCAGTTCGACGCCGATTCCGCCGACCGGATCGGTGGTGTCCAGGTGCGCGTACCCGGTCAGGGTGCCGTCGTCGGCACGGGCGATCAGGTGCAGCGCCGGGGCGTCCGGGTCGCGCAGTCGGAGCAGGACGTGCTCGTCGAGCGGGTTCGCGCCGTCGGTGTCGGCCGCGGTGCTGGCCAGGGCCAGCACGTCGGCGATCTCCCCAGGTGCCAGTCGGTCGGTCCGGGTCACCTGGTCGCTGGTCGGCTCCGCGCTGCTCATCCCGTCACCGTATCCGTTGCGTGTCGTGCCGCCCGGACCGTCGCCGCGCAAAGGCTGCGGTTCAGGTCGGATCGGTGGGTAGTGCCTCCAGTTCGAAACGCGCGGTCAGGTCGGGCAGGATCCGGCGCAGGGCGTCCACCGTGCCCTGCCGGTCGCCACCGGCGTCGTGCAGCAGCACCACCGAGCCCGGCGCGGCCTGGGTCACCACCGTTGCGGTGATCTTGCTGGCACCGGGCAGGTCCCAGTCCGACGGGTCGACCGACCAGTGCAGCGGGGTCATGCCGAGTTGCCGCGCCACCGACACCACCGGGTACGTCCAGGCGCCGCCGGGTTGGCGGTACCAGACGATGGGTGCGTTCGGCACTGCCGCCCGGATCGCGTCGTTGGTGCGCAGCAGGTCGGCGCGGATCGCGTCGGCCGAGCGGGCGCCCAGGCCGACGTCGTGGTGCCACGAGTGGTTGCACAGGGTGTGACCCTCGTCGACGATTGCCTGGATCAGGTCGGGATGGTTCTGGGCGTTCTCCCCGACGACGCAGAACGTGGCTCGCACGTCGAACTCGCGCAGCGTGGCGAGGACCTGCGGGGTGTACCGGGGGTCCGGCCCGTCGTCGAAGGTCAGCGCGAGCCGGGGGGACCCGGTGGTCTCGTGCGCGCCGAACAGCTTGTCACCGCCGGCGTCGCGGCCGGAACCGTCCTGGCCGGCCTCGGCCGGGCCCGTGCTGCCGCCGGGGTGCGGCGCGCTGTCCGGGTCGCCGTCGCTGGGCTGGTCGGCGTAGTGCGGCCCGTCGGCGTTGGTGGTGACGTTGGTGGGGTGCCGAGGGGCCGGATCAAGGACGAGACTGCGGCCCAGCGCATACGCCGAACCGAGCAGCGCCGCCAGCACCAGCGTCACGATCCCCGTCGCTCTCGCTGTCGAACCGCCCCGCATCACGGCTTCCGCCCCGCTTGCCGGCCAGGCCGACCCGTCGCCCCCGTGCTGACTGCGCGCACCGTCGCCCCCTTCTCCGGCAAACCCGGCAGTCAGAATAAAACCGCCAAGCTGCGCAAAAAGGGCATACGGGAATTTGGTGGCGCGACTTTCGGGTCGGACGGGCAGGGGCGCGGGTCAGACGGGCAGGGGCGCGTGCTCCGCCTCGGGCAGCGAACGCGACGGCGGCACGACGAACTTGTAGCCGACCTGGCGGACCGTGCCGATCATCGACTCGTACTCCGAGCCGAGCTTGGCGCGCAGTCGCCGGACGTGCACGTCGACAGTGCGGGTGCCACCGAAGTAGTCGTAGCCCCAGACCTCCCGCAGGAGCTGGTCCCGGGTGAACACCCGGCCCGGGTGCTGGGCCAGGAACTTCAGCAGCTCGAACTCCTTGTAGGTGAGGTCGAGTGGGCGGCCCTTGAGCTTGGCCGCGTAGGTGTCCGGGTCGATGTTCAGCTCGCCGGCCCGGATCGAGCCACCCGCACCAGCGGTCGTGTTGCTGAGCCGGCCCACCGCCAGCCGCAGCCGTGCCTCGACCTCGGCCGGCCCGGCCGAGGCGAGGATGACGTCGTCGACGCCCCAGTCGGCGTTGAGTGCGATCAGACCGGCCTCGGTCACCACAGCGACCAGCGGCACGCCGAGCCCGGTGGCGTGCAGCATCCGGCACGTCGCTCGGGCCTCGCTCAACTCCGACCGGGCGTCCACCAGCACCGCGTCCGGGCTGGGGCCCGCGACCAGGGTGCGTACGTCGCGTGGCGCGGTGCGGACCGAGTGCGGCAGCAGGTCGAGTGCCGGCAGCACAGCCGACGGTTCGCCTGCGCGCGCGGTCACCAGCAACAGGATCTCCACGATCACCTCCGTCCCGGCGGCGCTCGGCCGCACGCGACCAGTCACACCCATGGCGGAGTGTGCTGAGAAATTGCGTGGCCCCGGCGTCGCTGACGGGCGGGTAACGAGGTTGAGCGTAGCGGATCGCTCCGGCCGCGCCCCCAGGCCATTTCCTGTTTGTCTACCTTGCCCCTGATCGTGGCGCAGTTTTTAACGTTGCCGAAACCCGGGACCACCGCCTCCGGCGGTCGGTCTGGCACGATCGGGTCGTGTTTCCCTCCACCTCGCCCGAGGCCGGCCGCGAATCGTGGCCCGCCGAGCCCCATGCGGGCCCGGCCGCCGCGGCGACCCGCGCGCCGCGTACCGGTCCGGCCACCACCGATGGCGATCGCCGCGAACGGGGTGGGCCTCGCCGGGCCCGTCGCTCCGGGGAGCCGGCCCGCAAATCCGAAGACGAGGTCGACGAGCCGGAGGAGGAGGTCGTACCCCCGGTCGAGGTGCACCGCCAGCTCGCGTTGACCATCGCCGGCTTCGCCGCGCTGCTCGGCGTCGGCCTGGTGCTCGGCGCGCAGACGTCCGGCCCCGGCCACCGGCTGCCGTTCGCCTTCATCATCTTCGGCGTCCAGTTGCTCTTCGTGCTCGCCTGGACGATGGCCATGCGGCCGCCCGCGCTGCTGGTGGTCGCCGGGATCAGCGCCGGAGTCGCGGCACTCGCCGACGTCGCCGCGGTGCAGAGCGACATCGCCGGGCTGGCCCCACTGGGCTACCTGGCCGTCGGCGGGTTCGTCGCCGCGGTGCTCGGCCAGTTGGTCCGTCGGGTCGACCGGGTCCGCGTCACCGACTCCCTCGGCGCGACGCTGCTGATCGTGGTCGGGGTGGTGGCCTTCGGCACCCTGATCGTGCTCAGCCGGATCCCGGCCGGCACCCAGGCGATCACCGTCTGCCTGACGGCGAGTGGCGTCGCGCTGACTGTCGCCCGGCTCACCGACGCCGTACTGCCGTGGCCCCGGCTGGCCCCGCAGGTGCCCCGCGGCGCCGCCGGTGTGGTGGCCGGCGCGATGGTCGGCACGCTGACCAGCGCGCTTCTGGGCAGCTACCTGGTGGCTCCCTTCACGCCGACCCGGGCCGCCGTGATCGGCCTGGTCGCGGCGGTCACCGCCGTGCTCGCCGACCTCGCGGTGGGGTACGCGGAAGCGGGCCGGCTGATGGCCGGAGAGCCGCCCACGATGTGGGTGGCCCGGCACATGCAGGGTCCGCTCGGTGGCTTCGCCCTGGCGGCGCCGGCCGCGTACGCCATGTGCATGCTCTTCCTCTGAGTCACGGTTGAGCCCGGCGCCGGTCGGGTACCTACGGGTGCGCCGCGCTGCGGCACCGGTGTGGACGATCCGTCGCGACGCGGCGGACGAAGACGGGAGGCGGCGTGGCGGAGGACTATCCGGCGGACGGAGCACGTCCCCGACGGCGCGGCCGCAAACTGCTCGTCGGCCTGATCGTCCTGCTCCTGGTGGTGGGCGGGCTGCTGGTGGTTGCCGACCGGGTGGCGGTCGGGGTGGCCGAGCGCACCATCGCCGACCGGGTCGGTCAGGAGATCGCCAAGCAGGGTGCCCAGGCCGCCAGGCCCGACGTGGAGGTGGCCGGCACTCCGTTCCTTACCCAGGTGCTCGACGGCCGCTATCAGCGGATCACCATCAATCTGCGGGACGTGCGGGCCTCGGTCGAAGGTGACGCCGTGCAGCTGCCGGTGCTGGATGTGACCGCCCGCAACGTACGGGCCTCGCTGGACACCCTGCGCTCCGGTCAGGGGGACATCGTCGCGGACACCGTCAACGGCGCCGGCACGATCAGCTACGACAGCCTCGCCGCCCTGCTGAAGCGCCCGGGGCTCAAGCTCGGCGAGCAGAACGGCAAGCTCGCCGTCACCGCGCCCGTGGACATCCTCGGTCAGAAGCTGACCGTCGCCGGCACCGCCGACGTCACCGTCGCCGACAACGGCGCTGTCGCCCTGCGCTTCAACGACCTGGACGCTGCCGGTCTGCCGAACCTGCCGCTGGCCCGCGCTCTGCTGAACAACTACGCCAAGGGCATCTCGGTCGACGTACCCCTGCCTGACCTGCCGTTCCAGCTCACCGTGCGCGAGGTTCGACCACTGCCGGAAGGCTTGGCGGTCACCGTCGACGCGAAGAACGTGCCGATCAATTCCGTTGGCTGACTCCCCGGTCAGCGGTGTCGTCCACCATTCGGTCGATCCCGGATGGTGGTCGGCTGAGTGGCAGCACGGTCACTGGCTGGTAGGCTCCCTGCCCATGGGGACCCACCTCACCAAACGGCGCGCGGTCGACCTGTGCCGCGTGGCCACCTGCCTGTGTCGCCCCGTCATCTGACGGCGGGGCTGTCTCCGGCCGCCTGACGGCGGCCACCGGCACAGGGTTCTCGCACCCTCCGGTTTCCCACCGAACGCCCGGCAGCGGCGCCGTCGCACGAACCCGTGATCCGTCCTTCCGCTGGGTCCCGCGCGTGGTGCGACAGTTGAAACCATCGATACTCGCGCGTTGGCTCACCATCCATCCTCACCAGGGAGTGATTCGATGAGTCGCGACACCGCACTCGTTTCGGCCGAGTGGGCCGAGAAGAACCTCGACGCCCCGGGCGTCGTCTTCGTCGAGGTCGACGAGGACACCTCGGCCTACGAGACCGGCCACATCGCCGGCGCCATCAAGATTGACTGGAAGACCGACCTGCAGGACCAGGTCCGCCGGGACTTCGTCAACAAGTCCCAGTTCGAGGCGCTGCTCTCCGAGCGGGGCATCAGCAACGACGACACCGTGATCCTCTACGGCGGCAACAACAACTGGTTCGCCGCGTACGCCTACTGGTACTTCAAGCTCTACGGCCACGGCGACGTGAAGCTGCTCGACGGCGGCCGCAAGAAGTGGGAGCTGGACGCCCGCCCGCTGGTCACCGACTCGGTGACCCGCCCGGCGACGCAGTACGTCGCGAGCGAGCCGGACACCTCCATCCGGGCCTTCCGCGACGAGGTCGTGGCCGCGATCGGCACCAAGAACCTGGTCGACGTGCGCAGCCCCGACGAGTTCGCCGGCCGGCTGCTCGCCCCCGCACACCTGCCGCAGGAGCAGGCGCAGCGGGCCGGTCACATCCCCACCGCGATAAGCGTCCCGTGGTCCAAGGCGGCCAACGAGGACGGCACCTTCCGGTCCGACGACGAGCTGCGCAAGATCTACGGCGACGCGGGGCTCGACGACGGCAAGGAGACGATCGCCTACTGCCGCATCGGCGAGCGCTCCTCGCACACCTGGTTCGTGCTGCAGGAGTTGCTCGGCCACCGCAACGTCAAGAACTACGACGGTTCCTGGACCGAGTACGGCTCGCTGGTCGGCGTGCCGGTTGCCCTCGGTGACGAACCCGGGGAGGCCTGATCATGACGCTTCCCACCGCTGCGGGTTGCGCGGCACCCGACCAGGCCGCGCCGCTGCCGGCCAGCCTGGACCTGGAGAAGGAAACCGTCATCACCGGGATCGTCCGCTCGGCCGAGGACGAGCCGGTGCCGGGCGCGTACGTCCGACTGCTCGACTCGACCGGTGAGTTCACCGCCGAGGTGGTGACCTCGACCGCCGGCCAGTTCCGGTTCTTCGCCGCGCCGGGCTCCTGGACGCTGCGGGCGCTGTCCCGGCACGGCAACGGCGACACCGCCGTCACCGCCGGTCGGGGCGTCAACGAGGTTGCCGTCACCGTCGCCTGACCCACCGCTCTGATCGACCGGGGCCGGTCACCCGTCATGGGTGACCGGCCCCGGTCGATCTTCCGGGGACGTCGGTGACGAGAAGTAATTTCAGTGTCACCCTGGGCTCGGCGGACCAATCACATCAATCGGTATGCGTCACTATCTAGAGGTGGATATCGAGGTTGGCGCGAGTGACGGCGGTGCGTCCGGTGACGAGGTTCCGCTCGTGGTCTGCGTGAGCGCGGATGCCGCCGTGGTCGAGCGGGTGCTCCGACGACTCGACGGGACCGGGCAGGTGGTGAGCTGCCCGGACCTGGCTGAGTTGCGGGCGATGCTGTTCCCGTCGTCTGGTGGCCCGACGTCGACCCTCCGGCCGGGCACCCCGCCGGAGCCACCGCAGCCCACCTGACCCCGCCGCCCTGCCCCGACTCCGGGCCCACGCCTCCGCTGCTGGCTCGGCGGCGGAGGCGTGACACCATGGCCGGGTGAGCGGTGCTGTGCAGACGGGTTGGGCCCCTTCGGCTGGTCCCGCCGCGCCGGTGCCTGCCCGGCCGTGGCGGCGGTGGCTGCTGGCCGCGACGGCGGCCTGGGCCGTGTTGCTGGCCGTACTCACCTGGACGTCGGTCCGCGACGATCCGCCGACCGTGCGCGAGCAGCGCACCCTTGACCAGGCCGGCCCGGTGGTCGACCGGGCGGTCGGTGAGCTGGTCCGTGCGGCGGGGGCGACCAATCTGCTGGAGCTGGGCGCGGCGAGGGTCGCGGAGGGCTGCCGGGTCACCCCGTTCGCCGACGGGGCGAGGTTGCGACGGGACGTGGGCGTGCTCGCGCCCACCGGCACCGAGCGGACCGTGTTGACCGGGATCGCCGAGCGGCTGCCGACAAGCTGGCGGGCCCGGGTCGGGTCGGGGCTGAACGGCCCGGAGCTGTACGCCGACGCCGGGGAGTTCGTTGCCGTCGAAGGGCGGCCGACGGTGGACGGCCAGGTCCGACTGGTCGTCGACACCGGTTGCCGTCCGACCGGCTCGGGCTACGCGCCGGCCACGGCCACCGCGACTGGCCCGGAGGCCGCCGCGTTGACTGCGGCGCTGGGGGCGCTCGGCCGGCCGAGCGACGCGGCGCCGGAGCTGGTCACCGCGCCCTGCCCGGGTGGCGGGCTGGCCCAGACCGTGCGGTCCGCGGGCGGTCCCGGCCCGGCCGCCTCGACGGCCGCGCTCGCCGCGCTGGCCGGCAACGCCCCTCTGGTGGACGAGCCGCCGGTGTACGCGTATCGCACCGGCCCGGTCACAGTGCTGGCCGAGCTCGGCCCGGACGACGCCGTCCGAGTGGCCGCCACCGTCGGCTGCCCGGGTTGAGCCGAGCGGCCAGCTCGGATCAGCTGCCGTCCGGCTGATCCGTCGGGCCCCGACTGCGGCCCAACGCGTCCACCTTGCCCCACCGGCCGGGGATGTCCAGTAGTTCGACGCGACCCATCCCCGGAGGCACGGCCGGGTCGATGATCAGGTGCTCGCCCTGCGGGTCCAACCCCAGCATCACCCGGAGCAGCAGCAGCGGGGTTCCGCTCGACCAGGCCTGCGGGCTGCACGCGGTCGGGTACTCCACCGGGTAGTCGGTGAGATCACGGGTGTAGCCGGCGAACGCCTCCGGCAGCCGCCCCTCGAAGTACCGGGACGCCGCCAGCATCGTGTCGCAGATCAGGCCGGCCTCCTCGCGGTAGCCGTACCGCCACAGGCCCCAGGCGATGATCGAGTTGTCGAACGGCCACACGGTGCCCACGTGGTACCCGATCGGGTTGTACCGACCCTCGTCCTCGGCGAGCGTCCGCACTCCCCACCCGGAGAACAGGCGCGGCCCGAGCAGGTGCTCGACCACCTTGCCGGCACGGGACTCGTCCACGATGCCGCTCCACAGCAGGTGCCCGATGTTCGAGGTCAGCGCGTCCACCTGCCGCCCGTCGGCGTCCAACGCGAGCGCGTAGTACCCGCGGTCGGCGATCCAGAAGTCGCGATCGAACCGCCGCTTGAGATCGGCGGCCTCCCGCTCCAGCCGGTCGGCGTACGCCCTGTCGTTCCAGAAGGTCCGGGCCAGCCGGGCGCCCCGGATCTTCGCGTCGTACGCGTACCCCTGCAACTCGCACGTTGCCCGGGGGAAGCCGGGTAACTGACCGTTGGCGTACGAGATGCCGTCCCAGGAGTCCTTCCAGCACTGGTTCTGCAGACCGGTCTCCGGGTTGCGGGTCTGATACCAGAGGTACCCAGTGCCGAGCAGGTCGCCGTACGTGTCGATCCACTCCAGCGCGGCGCGGACCTGCGGCTCCAGCCGGCGGACCAGCGCGGCGTCGCCGGTCCACCGCTCGTACTCGTCGATCAGGATGACGAACAGTGGTGTCGAGTCGGCCGACCCGTAGTACGGCGAGTGCGGCTGCTCCTCGAAGCCGGCGGTCTCCCCGTACCGCAGCTCGTGCAGGATCTTGCCGGGCTCCTCGTCCCGGAAGTCGTCCACCCGGTGCCCCTGCAGGCCGGCCAGCATCAGGATGGTCGGCGGGACCAACTCCGGCAGGAACGGCAGCACCTGCAACGACGTGATGATGCTGTCCCGGCCGAACAGGGTCATGAACCAGGGCAGCCCGGCGGCGATCAGCCGTACGCCCAGGGCGATCGACTCGTAGCGCAGTGCGGCCAGGTCGTTGAGGCTGCGCCGGTACGCCCCGGCCAGTGGCTCGCAGTCGCAGCCGAGCTTCGGTGCCCGGTCGATAAGCTCCTGCTGCTCGGCCCGGATCGCGTTCGCGCTGCGGCTGCCCCCGTACGGCAGGGTTGTCCGGATGTCCTCGCCGCGCGCCCCGTAGACGACGCTGGACACGTGCAGCCGGGTGGTCCACTTGCTGTTGCGGGCGATCCGGATGCGGAAGGTCAACCCGTCGGCGTCGACCTGCGCCGGCGCGGTGGTCGTGACGGTCGTCTCCCGGTGGAACGCCTCCCGTCGGTAGGTGAGTCGGAGTTGGCCGTCCGAGACCGTGACGGTGGTCGTCCCCCGCTTCTGGCGGGAGTCCTTGATCTCGAACAGGTCGGCGAAGTCGGCCTCGACGTCGATCCGGACGGTGAACTCGACGTCCGTGCCGCCGTGGTTCAGCACTGTCAGCTCCTCCTCGAAGCTGCCCACTATCGCCCGGCTGCGGATCACCGACGCCTTCGCGTCCAGGTAGTGCGTGGGCTCGCCTGGGGCGAGGAAGAACTTGGTGCGGTACGACTCGGCGTCGTCCATGGAGAGGGCGTGCAGCCGTTGGCCGTCCAGGGTGAGCACCCACTTGGACAGGAACCGGGTGTCGAAGGAGAACAGCCCGGTGGGGAAGTCCTGGGACGGCTCGATGTCTCCCCGACGGTCGCTGACCAGGAAGGTGTTGCCGTCCAGGATGCTGACGAGGTCCCTCACACCGATCGCCCGGCTGTTCTGCGGGCCGTCTCACGGGGGTCGCGGGTGCCGGGCGGGTTGGGGAAGAACCGGCGGAAGGCGAGGAAGAGCACCACGTTCCCGCTGAACGTGCTCTCGTTGCGCAGCACCGCCGCGACACTCTGGGCCTCACCGCTGATCAGCCGGTCGAAGAGGGCCGCGCTGCTGTACCAGATGGCGTCGGCAGGGCCGCGTTCTCGACTCACCTGCACCGACCCGGGCCGCATGCGTACCAGCCAGTGTTCGGTCTGATGGTCGGTGCCGAGGTCGATCTGGAGGGTCCCGTCGGTCAGGCCGCCGAGGACGTCAGGGGCACGCGCCGGCAGTGATTCGAAGAACCTCTCCGCCGCCTCGGTCACATCCGAATCGTAGGCAGCCGCCCGAGTTGTCGGGTCGGTATCGGCACTCCGCCCCGGCGCTCAGTAGACCAGTGCCTGCGCGCCCTCGGCCAACGCCTCCTCGACGAAGACGGCGGCACCCGCTATCCGGACCCCGGGCAGCACGTCGTCCGGGCCGATCTCCCGTCGGGCCGCGCACTGGGTGCAGGCGGTCACCCGACCACTGGTCAGGATGACGTGCAGCAGCTCGGCCAGAGGTGCGGAGTGCGGCAGCTCGAACTGTTGGGCGCGCCCGGGCACCGCGAACCAGGTCGACTCACCGGTCAGCCAGAGCGACACGTCCACCCCGGCCGCGACGGCCGTCGCGGCGACCGTGAATGCCTGCGCGCACCGCTCCGGGGCGTCCGCCCCCGCGGTGGCCTTGACGACGAGAGTGCGGGCCATGTGGCCCAGCATAGGATGGTCGGGATGGTTACCGAGATCGGGTTTGTCAGCCTGTTGGTCGCTGGCCTGGGCGGGCTCGCCGGTGGCCTGGTCTACCTTGCCGTACGCATTTCGAGAGGACGCTGGTGAGCGAGAATCCGCTGCAGCCGCCGTGGCTGAACGCGCCGCCGGTCGAGGAGTACCCGTTCGAGGAGAGTCACGACCTGCGGGTCGGGCCGAAGCTGCACCCCACCCTGGACGGCCTGCTGCCCTACATCGGGCTGTGGCGTGGCCGGGGCAAGGGCGGATTCCCCACTATCGAGGACTTCGACTACGCCCAGGAGATCCGGATCAGCCACGACGGGCGGCCGTTCCTGCACTACGAGTCCCGTGCCTGGATCCTGGACGAGCAGAGCAAGCCGGTCCGCCCGGCTGGCCGGGAGGTCGGTTGGTGGCGACCGGTGGTGGTGGACGGGCGGGCTACCGACGAGCTGGAGGCGGTGCTCACCACACCGACCGGGGTGATGGAGCTGCACCTGGGCAAGCGCACCGGCACGCAGTTGGAGTTCGCCACCGACGCGGTGGTCCGGACCCCGACCGCCAAGGAGGTCACCGGCGGGCACCGGCTCTTCGGCATCGTCGAGGGTGCGCTGCTCTACGCGCAGGAGATGGCGGCCATGGGGCACGGGCTCAGCCCGCACCTCTCCGCCCGGCTCGTCCGGGTCGGCGGCTGACTAGACGGGGAAACCCAGCAGGGCTTGCAGGGCGGGGGTGCGCGGGCAGTGGTCCCGGCGCACCCCGTCCAGTGTCCGGACCTCGACGAGCCCGCGTACAGAGGAGCTGAACCACACGCCGTCGGCGTCGTGCAGCTCGGCCGGTGTGACCATCCGTTCGGCGGCGCTCAGGCCCAGTTCGGGGGCGTGGGCGAGCAGCCAGGCCACTGTCGTGCCGGGCAGGATGCCGGTGGTGGCGGCCGGCACCGTGCAGAGTGTGTCTCCGGTGAGCCACACCACGTTCGCGATCGGCCCCTCCAGGGCGTACCCGTCCGAGGAGACCCAGAGCACGTCGTCCACCCCGGCCCGGTGCGCCCAGCGGCGGGCGGCGCTGTTGACCGCGTACGAGGTGGACTTTATGCCGGCCGGCAACCAGTCGAGCCCGGTACGCGCGTCGGCGGGCACCCCCAGAGGCAGGATCGCCACTGTGATCCCGGTGCGGCGGGCAGCCCGGGAGGACGCCGGCACCTCGGTCACCGTGGCGTAGACGGTCGGCGGGCCACCGGCCTCGGAGCCTCGGGTGCAGACCAGCCGCAGCGCGGCCTCCACCTGGACGGGCCAGCCGGCGCACACCGTGTCGAGCAGGTCGACGAGCACGTCGGTGGGGGGGAGGTCCAGGTCGACGGCTGCCGCGGCCGTGGTCATCCGGGCCAGGTGCTCGTCGCGCAGCCACGGCCGGCCCTCGCGCAGATGCATGGACTCGAAGAGCCCGTCGCCGCGCAGGACGCCCAGGTCGTCGCCGCGGAGCACCGGCTCGTCGGTCGCGATGAGGCCCCGGCCGAGCACGGCGATCCGGGGGCTCGGAGAGACCGGGGCTTTTCCGACCGGCGACGTCACCATGACAGCCGAGCGTAGCGGCGGCCTGCCGCTCGCAGGGGGTCGCGGCGATTGCCGAACTATGATCGGACCGTGTCCGAATCCTCCCTCGCGGAAATGCTGCGGGCCCGTGGGCTGCGGCTGACGCCCCAACGGCAGCTCGTCCTTCAGGCGGTGCTCGATCTGGGGCACGCCAGCCCGGAGCAGGTGCACACCGCCGTGCGGGAGGTCGCCGCCGGCGTCAATATCACCACCATCTATCGCACGCTTGAGCTGCTGGAACGGCTCGGCCTGGTCACCCACACGCACCTGTCGCACGGTTCACCGACGTACCACGCGGCGGGTGAGCACCAACACGTCCACCTGGTCTGTCGGGAGTGTGGCGCGATCGACGAGATCGAGCCGGAGATGCTGCGCCCGCTCGCCGACCAGTTGGCCACGCAGCGGGGGTTCCGGGTGGACATCGGGCACGTGTCACTCTTCGGCGTCTGCGTACGCTGCGAGAACGGGGACGACAAATGATCGACATCGCGGGTGCGGTAGCCGTCGAGAGCATCGACGAGGCCAGCCGTGATCAGCCGGACGCGGCGCACGTCGCAGCCGGGGTGCGCGGGGTGGCCGCCCACTACGGTGACCCGTTGCGTGAGCAACGCACCCTCGACACCGCTGTCGGCCTGGTCGACAGGTCGCACCGGGGGGTCATCGCGGTGCCCGGGGAAGAGCGGGCGAGTTGGCTGCACACCGTCACCTCGCAGCACCTGACCGCGCTGGCGGCCGGTGAGGGCACCGAGTTGCTGGTGTTGTCCCCGCACGGCCACATCGAGCAGCACGCTCTGGTCGCCGAGGACGGTGAGACCGCCTGGCTGGACACCGATCCGGGTGCGACCGAGGGTCTGCTGACCTACCTGGAGAAGATGCGGTTCTTCAGCAAGGTCGAGCCGCGTGACGCGACCGCCGAGCGGGCGTTGTTGTCGCTGGTCGGGCCGGCGGCGACGGAGGCGCTGAGCACGCTCGGCGTAAGCGGACTCGCCGCGCCGGACCTGGTCGCGGTGCCGGGTCCGAAGTTCCCCCACGGTGCCGTGCCACAGCGGGCCAGCGTTCGGTACGACGTGAAGCCGTTGCCCATCGGCGGCTGGGCCCGACGGGTCCCGCTCGGGGTGGACCTGCTGGTGCCCCGCTCGGCGATGGACCAGGTGGTGGCGGAGTTGCGCGGCGCCGGGGTGCCGGTCGCGGGGCTGTGGGCGTACGAGGCGATCCGGGTGGCCGCCCGTCAGCCCCGGGTCGGGGTGGACACCGACCACCGGACGATTCCGGCGGAGGTCGACCTGATCGGTCCCGCCGTGCACCTGGACAAGGGTTGCTACCGGGGGCAGGAGACGGTGGCCCGGGTGCACAACATGGGCCGGCCGCCGCGTCGCCTCGTACTGCTGCACCTGGACGGGGTGACCACCGACCAGCCGCCCACTGCCGGTACGCCGGTGATGCTCGACGGCCGGGCGGTCGGCTTCGTCGGCACCGCCGTGCTGCACCACGAGCTGGGTCAGGTGGCGCTCGCGGTGGTCAAGCGGAACGTTCCGGACGACGCGGCGCTGCTGATCGGCGAGACGGCGGCGGCGATCGACCCGTCCTGACCCGGGCGTCTAGGATCGCCGGCATGACGACAGGGACGTTGATCACGGTGGCCCCGACCGGCGCTGAGTCGGCCAAGGCGGAGGTGCCGGCGCTGCCGGTGACCCTCGATGAGCTGCTGCTCACCGCGAAGGAGTGCGAGGCGCTCGGCGCCGCCGTGATCCACGTCCACATCCGTGACGACGAGGCAAAGCCGACCCTCGACCCGGTGCGTCTGGCCGACACCGTGGCGGCACTGCGGGACAGCACCGACCTGATCGTGCAGCTCTCCTCCGGCGGCGCGGTGACCGACCCGGAGGCCGCTCGGCTGGCCGTCCTCGACGCCCGGCCGGACATGGCCTCCTGCACGATGGGCACCGTCAACTTCGGCGACGACGTCTTCCTCAACCGGTGGGAGTTCATCGTCGACCTGCACACCCGGATGCAGGAACGCGGGATCGTGCCGGAGTACGAGATCTTCGACCTTGGCCACCTGTCCGCGTTGCAGCGCCTCCTCGGCAAGTACGGGCTGCCGGCCGGCGGGCACGTGCACGTCGACTTCGTGATGGGTGTGCCGGGAGGCATGCCGGGCACCACCGAGACGCTGGTCGCGGCCCACCGGATGCTGCGGGACCTGCCCGAGGGCACCACCTTCTCGGCCACCGGCATCGGCCGCAGCACGATTCCGGTCATGCTGGCCTCGCTGTCGACCGGCGGGCACCTGCGGGTCGGCATGGAGGACACCGTGACGTACGCCAAGGGCCGCCCGGTGGAGTCGAACATGCAACTGGTCGCCCGCGCTGTGGGTTTCGCCCAGCTCGCGCAGCGCCCTCCATTGACCACCACCGAGGCTCGCGAGCTGCTCGGGCTGTAAGGCCGGGTCTGCCCCGCGCTCCTGTCACCCGGCCGGTGGACCACCAGGTCACCCCGCCGACGGGCACCCCAGTGCCGTCGGTACCGTCCAGCCCGTGACGAAGACGTACGAGGGTGGCGACCCGCTCGCCGAGGTGGTCCGTTCCGGGTTCGTGGAGGGTGCGCACCGCGGTTCGGTGGTGGTGCTCGACGCCGCCGGCGCGGTGCTGGCGTCCGCCGGGGACGTGACCTCGCCGATCTTCCCCCGCTCGGCCAGCAAGCCGATGCAGGCGATCGGGATGCTCCGCGCCGGCCTGCCGTTGACCGACCCGGCGGACGTGGCACTGGTCGCGGCGAGTCACGCAGGTGAGGACTTCCACCTGGCCCGGGTCGGCGCGCTGCTGGACCGGGCCGGACTGGACGCCTCGGCCCTGCACTGTCCACCCGACCTGCCGGTGGGCGCGGCGGCCCGGGAGGGCGTGCTGCGGGCCGGGGGCGGCCCGACCAGGGTGCAGATGAACTGTTCCGGCAAGCACAGCGGAATGCTGCTGACCTGCGAGGCTGCCGGTTGGCCGCTGGAAGGGTACTGGCGGCCGGAGCACCCGCTCCAGCAGCGCCTGCGGGCGGCCATCGAGGAGTTCACCGGCGAGCAGGCTGCGGCGGTGGGCGTGGACGGTTGCGGCGCTCCGGTGCTCGCGGTGTCGCTGACCGGGTTGGCCGGGGCGTTCCTCCGGTTGGTCGACGCCGAGCCGGGCTCGGTGCCGCGGACGGTGGCCGACGCCATGCGCGCGTACCCGGAGATCGTCGGTGGCACCCAGGCCGATGACACCCGGCTGATGCGTGGCGTTCCGGGCCTGCTGGCCAAGGTCGGCGCCGAGGGTGTGATCGCGGTGGCAGTGCCGGGCGTCGGCGCCGTCGCGCTGAAGATCGACGACGGCGCCGACCGGGCGCGGATGCCGGTGCTGGTCTCCGCGCTGCGCCGGCTCGGCGTGGACGCACCTGTGCTGACCGAGTACGCCGAGGTTCCGCTCTTCGGTGGCGGAGTTCCAGTGGGGGCGGTCCGCCCGCTCTGGTGACCGGGTGGTCAGCTCAGGAAGTCGAGCAGGGCGGCGTTGACGGGCTCCGGGCGCTCCAGCGGCAACAGGTGCGCGGCGTCCGGGATGTCCGGCAGCCGTACCGCGCCGGGGACCTCGGCGGCGATCCGGTCGGCGAGCCGGCGGATGTCCGGTACGTCCGCAGCCCCGGCGGTGACCAGGACGGGCACCGTCAGCTCGCCGAGGCGATCGATGGCCGGAGGCGTCAGTTCTCCCACCTCGACCGCGCCGAGCGCCAGTTCGGCGGCGAGCGCGCGCTGGTCCATCTCCTGCGTGAACGTGATCAGCGCGGGGTCGACGTCCTCCGGCTGTCGACCCGGGCCGACCACCCAGAACCGCACCTCGCCGGCCGCGCCCGCGACGAAGTCGTCGGGGTCGACCTCGCCGACCAGGTCGTCCCAGAGGTCGTTCGCCTCGTCGGACCACTCGTTGCCGGAGACCGCGGTGTCGAACAGCGCGAGCGCGCTGACCCGGTCGGGGTGGGCGAGCGCGGTGTCGATGGCGACGGCCCCGCCGAAGGAGCAGCCGACCAGGGCGGCCCGGGGCAGGTCGAGTGCGTCCAGCAGCCCCGCCACGTCGTCGTGGTGTGTGAACGGGGTCGGAGGCAGCTCCGAGTCTCCGTAGCCACGGAGGTCCGGGACGATCACCCGGTGGCGGGCGGCGAGCGCGGAGATCTGCCCCCGCCACATCCGCCGGTCGGCGATGCCAGCGTGCAGGAGTACGACGGGCGAGCCGGTGCCTTCCTCGTCGTACGCGATGCTTGCTCCATTGACTGTGATCTTGTGCACGGACGGACCGTACGGACCCGTGGAGCGGGGCGCAACCACGGTGCTGAGACGTTGCTAACTGTGGCTAGCGTTTTGCTTGCAAGAGCTAGCGGAGCCGGTTAACGTCGCAGTCATGGCCACACCGAAGGACCTTCCCGACGTCGGCGGGTTCATCCGCGATCTACGGCGCAACGCCAAGATCTCGCTCCGGCAGCTCGCCGAGCAGGCGGGGGTCAGCAACCCGTACCTCAGTCAGATCGAGCGCGGCCTGCGCAAGCCCAGCGCTGAGGTGCTCCAGCAACTGGCGAGCGCGCTGCGGGTCTCCACCCCGGCGATGTACCTGCGCGCCGGCCTGCTCGACGACAAGGAGGGCCACGGTGTGCTCGCCGCCATCGCCGTGGACACCGACCTGACGATGGCCCAGAAGCAGTCCCTCACCCAGATCTACGAGACGTTCCGCCGGGAGAACACCCGGCTGGCCGAGGCCCAGGCGGCCGCCGAGGGCGGCGGCACCGGGCCCACCGGCGGCACGCCCGGGGCGACCACCCCGACCGACGTCGGCGACGAGCCCGCCGACCTGGCGAACCTGGCCGCCACCGGTCCCACCACCGCAGGCGGCACCCCGACCGAGGCCGTGATCGAGTCGGTCGCCGTCACCGAGGCGGGCACCGCACCCGCCCCGGGCAGCACCAACACCCCCGAGAAGAAGGCCGCCGGTCCGGCGGCACGCAAGGCCGCCGAGGCGGCCGAAGAGGAGACGTCATGAGCGAGCCGAAGACCAACCGCATCCCCGCCCCGATCTACGCCGCCGCAGGCGCCGGTGAGTTGGCCATCGAGCAGTTGCGCAAGCTGCCCGCCGTGGTCGGCGTCCTCAGCACCCGCGTCGTCGCCGACCTGGGTGGTCGGGCCGTGCTGACCGGCTACGAGCTGCGTCAGAAGGCCAACGAGTTGGACCTGGCCAAGCTTCGCGAGTCGGCCGACCTGGCCAAGCTCCGCGAGTCGGCCGACCTGGACAAGCTGCGGGCCGCCGCGACCCGCAACGCCGCCATGGTGGTCGCCGGGGCCCAGGCCGCCCAGGAGCGGGCCTTCGCCGCGTACGGCGCCCTGGTCGCCCGTGGTGAGCGGGTTGTCGGCGCTGGTGTGCTGGAAGCTGCCGACACGGTCAACGCCGACATCGAGGCCACCCAGGCCGTGACCCCGCCTGAGACCACCCCCACCGCCACCGCCCCGGCCGCGGTGCCGACCCCGGCCGACGTGGCCGAGATCGCCGAGGCCAAGCCGGCCGCCGTCAAGAAGGTCGCGCGCGCTCCGAAGGCCGCGAAGCCCGCCGCCACCCCGTCGGCGAAGCTGCCCCGGGCCACCAAGCGGACCCGCCCGGCGGCCGAGTAGTAACCCTGTCGACGACCCCGGCGGCGTCCTTGTCGGACGAAGCCGGGGTCCTCGACATAAGCTTGCCGGCATGGCCAACGCCGCGCCGATCTTCGCGTTCGAAGTCCGCTACGTGATCGAGCTGATCCTGCTCGTCTTCGCGCTGATCGTTCAGGGCGTCGCCCTGGTGCACGCGATCACGCAGCGCTCCGACGCCTTCCCCGCCATCGGGACACTTCCCAAGGGTGGCTGGATCGCCATCCTGGCGGTCTGCCTCGTGCTGACCCTGCTCGGCTTCGGGCCGATCAGCCTCTTCGGACTGATCGGCATCGCCGCCGGCCTGATCTACCTGCTCGATGTCCGAATCGGCCTCCGCGAGCTCGGTGACGGCAAAGGTTTCTGGTGAGAGGTTTTCGCTGGCCCCCTCCACCGGACAGCGGGCCCCGCACCTGGGGGCCCGGCCCGGGTGGGCCGCGTACCGGCCGCCCGGCGCTCCCGGAACCGGACACCGACCTGGTCGCCACCCCGCACGGCGTACAGCTGGAACGGCTGATCACCGGCACCGGTGATCCGGTGACCGTGTTCGCGCACGGGCTGGGCAACGGCATCGCCACCACCCGTCCGTTCGGCAGTGGGGTGACCGGCCGCAAGGTGTTCTTCCAGTTCCGCGGGCACGGCCGATCCGAGGCGCCGGACGGGCCGTGGACGTACTCCGACCTGGCCCGCGACCTTCGGGCGATCGCCGATCTGGGCGGTGCCAGCCGCGCCTTCGGCGCGAGCCTCGGCGCCGGTGCCCTCTGCCGGTTGCTCGCGGAGAGCCCGGACCGTTTCGAGAAGCTGGTCTTCTTCCTGCCCGCGGTGCTCGACCAGCCGCGCGGCCCGGTGGCCGGGGACCGCATCACGGACCTGCTGGAGGCCGTGGAGAGCGGAGACGCCTCGGTGGTCGCCGACGTCGTCACCCTGGAGCTGCCCGCAGCGGTCCGCAACACCCCCGCCGGCTGGGCGTACCTGCGGCAGCGACTCGACCAGCTGCTCCGTGACGGACTCGCCGGCAGCCTGGCCAGCCTCGCGGACCAGACGCCGCTGCGCACCACCAGCGACCTCGCGGCGGTCACCGCGCCGGCGTTGGTCATCGCCAACGCGGGCGACGACCTGCACCCGGTCGAGGTCGCCGAGCGGCTCGCCGCCGCACTGCCGCAGGCCACCCTCCACGTGTACGACCGGCCCGGCGTCCTCTGGTCGGAACGCGCCGACCTGCGGGACCGCATCGCCGGCTTCCTCAACGAGTAACCTGCCCTGTCATGGGCGTCACACAGCATGGCCGCACACATCGCCTCGACCTCGCCGACCCGACACTGCGCGAGTGGACGTGCACGGTCCTGCACGCGGACGCCGAGCAGGGCATCGTGCTGGACCGCTCCGCCTTCTACCCGGGCGGCGGTGGTCAGCCGCCGGACCACGGCGTTCTGCTGTGGCAGGGCGTGCAGACCCGGATCGTCGGCACCCGTAAGGGCGACGACCTCTATCTGATCCCCGCCGAGGGTGACCCGCTTCCGCCGGTCGGCACCGAGGTCGTCGGTGCGCTGGAGGACGAGCGTCGGACCCGGTTGATGCGTACACACTCCGGGTTGCACGTGCTCTGCGGCGTGGTGTTCCGCGACTTCGGCGCGCTGGTGACGGGTAACTCGATGGAACCCGGTGAGGCCCGGATGGACTTCAACCTCCCCGAGGTGCCCCCGGATTTCAAGAGCCGCATCGAGGAACTCGTCAACGCCGAGGTGGCCGCGGACCGTTCGGTCGCCGTGCGGGTGTTGCCGCGCACCGAGGCACTGGCCCTGCCGGACATCATCCGCACCCAGTCCAACCTGATCCCGCCGGACGAGCAGGAGGTCCGGATCGTCGACATCGTCGGCCTGGATGTGCAGGCCGACGGTGGCACCCACGTCGCGTCGACAGCGCAGATCGGCAAGGTGCAGGTGGTGAAGGTGGAGAGCAAGGGCCGGGCCAACCGTCGGGTCCGCGTCCGCCTGGTGGACTGACAGTTCGGTAATTCGGACGGCGGTTGTCAGGTATCGCTGACAACCTCGCGGGTATGACACAACCGCTCGCTGGAAAGATCGCGCTCGTCGCCGGTGCCACGCGAGGCGCCGGACGGCAGATCGCCGTGCAACTCGGGGCGGCCGGCGCCACCGTGTACGCCACCGGCCGCAGCACCCGGGCTGGCCGATCGGAGATGGAACGGCCGGAGACCATCGAGGAGACCGCCGAGATGGTCACCGGGGCCGGAGGCACTGGCATCGCCGTCCAGGTCGACCACCTGGTGCCCGAGCAGGTCCTCGACCTCGTCGCCCGGATCGACGCCGAACAGGGCCGACTCGACGTGCTGGTCAACGACATCTGGGGTGGGGACCCGCTGGTCACCTGGGAGAAGCCGGTGTGGGAGCAGCCGTTGGACGCCGGCTTCCGCACCCTTCGACTGGCCATCGACACGCACATCATCACCAGCCACTTCGCTCTGCCGCTGCTGATCCGCAGGCCCGGCGGCCTGGTGGTGGAGATGGGCGACGGCACCAAGGCGTACAACGACGACAACTACCGGCTGTCGCTCTTCTACGACCTGGCCAAGGTGTCGGTCAACCGGCTCGCCTTCAGCCAGGCGCACGAGCTGAAGCCGCACGGCTGCACTGCCGTCGCGCTCACCCCCGGCTGGATCCGTTCCGAGGCGATGCTGGAGCACTTCGGCGTGACCGAGGACAACTGGCGCGACGGGGCCGCCACCGACCCGAACTTCCTCATCTCCGAGACGCCGGCCTTCGTCGGCCGGGCGGTGGCCGCGCTCGCCGCCGACGACGACAAGGCCCGCTGGAACGGCCAGTCCGTCGACGCGGGCACGCTGTCCAAGGTGTACGGCTTCACCGACGTCGACGGCAGCCAACCCGAGGGTTTCCGCTACATCACCGAGGTGGTCGACGCGGGCAAACCGTCGGACGTGACCGGCTACCGGTAGAGCGCCCGGAACCGGTCGGCCGCGTCGGTGAACAACCGCCGCAACTCGGGTGGGTCGAGGACCTCCACCTCGGGGCCGAGACCCAGCAGCTGGTGGTACGCCACCCCGACGGACTCGACGGGCAGCCGGGCCACCACCCAGCCCTGCCCGTCGGGTTCTCCGGCGGCGGCCACCACCTCGTCGTACACGAAGGGGGCATCGACCAGGTGCCGGAGCCGGCGCAGACCCGCCGGGCTGAGCCGGACGGTGGCCTCGGCCCGCAGCATGGTCCTCAGGAACGACCCGGCCTGCTCGCGCCAGTGCCCGGCCAGGTCGAAGCCCTCGTCCCGCGCGAAGCTCTCCTCGGTCACCTCGACCCCGGTCACCCGGTCCACCCGGTAGGTGCGGGTGTCGTCGTCGACCCGGCCGACCAGATACCAGGCCCCACTCTTGAGCACCAGCCCGTACGGCTGGACCCGCCTGGTCACCTCCCGGTCGCCACGCCGGTAGCGCAACTCCACGACCCGGTCGCGCCAGACCGCGCGGGCCAGGTCGGTCAGCCACGGTGGGGGCGGGGTCTCCCGGAACCAGCCCGGCACGTCAAGGTGGAACCGCTGCCCCGCACGTGCCGGGGCGTCCCGCAGGGCCGGCGGCAGGGCGGCGAGCACCTTCAACTCGGCGGCGGCGACCGCGTCGGCGAGCCCCATGTCGCCGGCCGGTCCGGGCAGCCCGGAGAGGAAGAGCGCTTCCGCCTCGTCCCGGGTGAGCCCGGTCAGTCGGGTGCGGTAACCGCCGAGCAGCCGGTATCCGCCGTCCCGACCCCGGTCGGCGTAGACCGGCACCCCGGCGGCGGAGAGCGCCAGCACGTCCCGGTAGACGGTCCGCTCGGAGACCTCCAGCTCCCGTGCCAGCTCGCCCGCCGTCATCGAGCCGCGTGCCTGCAACAGCAGCAGCAGTGAGATCAGTCGGGAGGCGCGCACCAGCCCATCCTGCCTCGTACCGCTCGCCGCCCGGCGGATTCGATCACCGGTCGTTAGGCTGCTCGATCGTGGACGCCAGCAGAATCGCCAGCCCGGTGACCGGGGCCGTCGGCCGCTTCCTCGCCGGGGCGGGGCTGCTCCTGCGGGGGCTCGGTCTCTATGTGCGCAGCCCGGGGTTGATGCTGCTCGGCATCGTGCCGGCGCTGATCTCCGGCGCGCTCTTCGTGGGTGCGTTCGCCACCCTGGTGTACTTCGTGGACGATCTCGCCGCGCTGGTCACCCCGTTCGCCGACGACTGGTCGAAGACTGGCCGCAGCCTGGTCCGGGTGGTCGCCGGGCTGGCCTTCCTGGGGCTCGGCGGCCTGCTCGCGGTGGTCAGCTTCACCGCCGTCACCCTGGTCATCGGCGACCCGTTCTACGAGAAGATCTCCGAGCAGGTCGAGCAGCGGTACGGCGGCACGCCCGGCGCGGTGGACGTGCCCTTCTGGTCGTCGTTGCGCCGCAGCTCCGCGGACTCAGTACGCCTGGTGGCGCTCGCGGCGCTGGTCGGGATTCCGCTCTTCCTCGCCGGGTTCATCCCGGTGGTCGGTCAGACGGTCGTCCCGGTTGTCGGGGCGGCGGTCGGTGGTTGGTTCCTCGCCGTGGAGCTGGTCGGGGCACCGTTCTACCGGCGCGGGATGCGGCTGCCCCAGCGCCGGACGATCCTGAAGGCCGACCGACCCACCTCGCTGGGCTTCGGGGTTGCGGTCTTCCTCTGCTTCCTCATTCCACTCGGCGCCGTGCTGATCATGCCGGCGGCGGTCGCCGGTGCCACCCTGCTGGCCCGGCGCTCGCTCGGCCAGCCGATCGAGGAGAGCTAGCCGTGGAGATCATCCTGGTCGAGGGCGACATCACCACCCAGCAGGTGGACGCGATCGTGAACGCCGCGAACTCGTCCCTGCTCGGCGGCGGCGGGGTCGACGGGGCCATCCACCGGCGGGGCGGGCCGGCCATCCTGGCCGACTGCCGGGCGCTGCGCGCATCCCACTACGGCCGAGGACTGCCGACCGGGCAGGCGGTGGCGACCACTGCCGGTGAGCTGCCGGCCCGTTGGGTGATCCACACCGTCGGGCCGGTCTGGTCGGGCAACGAGGACCGTTCCGCGCTGCTGCGCGACTGCTACGCCAACAGCCTCCAGGTGGCCGACGAACTGGGCGCGACCACAGTGGCCTTTCCTTTGATCTCTGCCGGCATCTACGGCTGGCCGATCGACGACGCGGTCCGCCAGGCCCTCGGCGTGCTGCGCTCGGCCACCCCGACCGCCGTCACCGAGACGCGCCTGGTGCTGTTCGGGGCCGACACCCACGCCGTCGCCCGCCAGGTCTTCGAGGCCGGCTGACCGGCCCGGTTCTCCGCTTCTGCCTCGATCAAGTGATGAAAAGTAGGTTCCAGGGGCCACGCGGACCTACTTTTCATCACTTGATCACCGAAGATCAGGTGCTGATCGCGCGGCTCAGCCGGTTACGGATCAGGTCAGTTCGGCCAGGCAGGACCACTGGGATGCCACCGGTCGGTAGCCGAGTCGGGCGTTGATCGCGAGCATCGGCGCGTTCGCCTCGTCGTTCGAGGTGTACGCGACGCGCACGCCGTTCGCAGCGGCCCGGTGCAGCGCCGCCGTCTTGGCCAGCCGCGCCAGCCCTCGGCCCCGATACGCCGGAACGGTGCCGGTGTAGTCCGACCACATCCGGTCCCCGTCCCGCTTGACCAGGCTGAACGCGACCACCTCACCATCGATCTCGGCCGCGACGCTGGCGGCCTTGTCCAGCCCCAGGTTGTCCCATACGTCGTACTGCCAGCTCTCGTAGCTCTTCGCGTCGACCGGCACGTCGCCCGGTTCGTCTGCCGCCGAGGCCACGTCCGCCGTGTACAGGAGGTGCGGGTCCAGGTCGGCGATCGGGAGCAGCCGCACGCCCGGTGGCGGGTCGGGCAGCGCGGGTGCTGGATTCAGGTCGAGCGCCGAGTAGCGCACCTCCCGGCTGGGCTCGTAGCCGTGCCGGCGCGCGAACGGCAGCCCGTCGGGCAGTGCCATGGCGCGAACCCGGCGGATTCCCAACGGGCGGAGGAAGTCGGTCGCGGCGGTCAGCAGGGCGGTGCCGGTGCCACGTCGCCGGTGTTCCGGGTGCACGTGCAACAGGTTGATGCCACCGACGTTCGCCGCCGATGTCGTGCCGATGCGTTCGGCGGACACCCAACCGACCACCTGCTCGTCGACCTCGGCCACGAACGCGGTCCACTCCTCCTCGGGCGGCGGTTCGGCGATCATCTTTCGGGTCGACTCGACACCGCGAACCAGGTACGGAAAGACCAACGTCCGCAGGGCCACCACGCCCGGCGCGTCGTCCGGCTGTGCCACACGGATCCGCATGTCAGGCCCCCGTCCGTACGGCCGCGACGGCCTCGACCTCGACGAGCTGGTCCGTGTAGCCGAGCACGGCCACCCCCAGCAGGGTGCTGGGCGGATCGTGGTCGCCGAAGAAGTCCCGCACGACCTCCCATGCGGTCACCAGGTCCTTGTGCTGCGACGACGCCACGTAGACGGTGGTCTTTACGACGTCGGTGGGGGTGGCACCGGCCGCCGCGAGGGCGGTCTCCAGGTTCGCCATCGCCTGCCGGGCCTGCGCGGCGTGGTCGCCCGGCGCGACGGTGCGGCCCTCGGCGTCCAGCGGGCACGCGCCGGCGGTGAACACGAGCCGGGCGGGCGGCTCGACGACAGCCGCGTACGCGTACTCGGCGACGTCGGAGAGGGCGGGGACGTGCAGCAGTGCGACAGGGTCCGACATGCCGGCGAGGCTAGCGACCATCTCCCGCCGGAGCGACGGATTAACCGCCCCGCCCCGTGTCCGGGGGAACGAGGCAGCAACATCAGGGATATAGGGGCCTCGGAGCGCCGAGAGGCACCTACATCCCTGATGTTGTGCGGATCTTGGGGCGGGACGGCGGGCCTCGGGTCAGGCGGAGGCTCGGCGGATCAACTCGGTGGGGAGCATGACCCTCTGCTCGATGGTCTCCCCGGCGGCGAGCCGGAGCAGTTGGCGGGTCATGGCGCGGCCGAGTTCCACGATCGGCTGCCGGACCGTGGTCAGCGGCGGTTCGGTGTACGCGGCGGTCTCGATGTCGTCGAAGCCGATCACCGCGACGTCCTCCGGCACCCGCCGGCCGGCCTCGCGCAGCGTTCGTAGGGCGGCGTGTGCCATCAGGTCGGAGGCGGCGAAGACGCCGTCCAGGTCGGGGTGTTCGCTGAGCAGGTGCCGCATCGCCGCCGACCCGGACTCCCGGGTGAAGTCGCCGACGGCGATCAGCTCGGGCAACCCGGCGTCGGCGACCGTGCTGCGGTAACCGCTGAGCCGTTCGATGCCGGCGACCATGTCCTGTGGCCCGGCGATGGTGGCGATCCGTCGGCGACCACTGTCGATCAGGTGTCGGACGGCTGCGGTCACTCCGGCCACGTGATCGACGTCGACGTACGGCACGGGCACGTCGCCGAGCGGCCGGCCGCTGACCACCACCGGAATGCCGAGGCGGGCCAGCGTGCCGGGCAGCGGGTCGGCGCCGTGCAGCGAGGCGAACAGCACCCCGTCGACGTGCCGGCCGGTGGTGTAGCGCTCGACCCGTTGATGCCCGGCGGGGGAGCCGGCGAGCATCAGCACCAGTTGCTTGTCGGCGGCTTCCAGTTCCTGGCTGACGCCCCTGATGATGCCGGGGAACACCTGGTCGTCGGAGAAGACCCGGGTGGCGGCCTCCGGCATGACCAGGGCGATCGAGTCGGTGCGTTGGGTGACCAGGCTGCGGGCGGCGAGGTTGGGCACGTACCCCAACTCGGCGACGGCCCGGGTGACCGCCTCCCGGATCGGCTCGGCCACCGTGGTGGAGCCGTTGACCACCCGGGACACGGTGGCACGGGACACCCCGGCCCGCGCCGCCACCGCTTCGAGCGTCGGCCGCTGCGCCGTCGTCATCGCGCCTTCCCCCCCCCGCTCGTCACAGCCCGTTCCGGGAGATCACCTCCTGGTACCACCGGGCGCTGGCCTTCGGTGTGCGCCGCTGGGTCAGGTAGTCGACGTGCACGATCCCGAACCGCTTGCGGTAACCCTCCGCCCACTCGAAGTTGTCCAGTAATGACCATACGAGATAACCGCGCAGGTCCACGCCCCGGGAGATCGCCTCGTGCGCCGCGCGCAGGTGCCCGTCGAGGTAGGCGATGCGATCGGTGTCGATCACCTGGGTCGGCCCGTCGGGCGAGTCGGCGCCGGGCTTGTCAGGGAAAGCCCCACCGTTCTCGGTGATGAGCAGCGGCACGCCGGGGTAGTCGGTGGCGATCCGTTCCAGCAGCCGGGTCAGCCCGGCCGGCTCGATCATCCAGCCCATGTCGGTCAGTGGCCCGGTCGGCGGCACGAAGTGCACAGTGCCCTCGGTGCCCGGGTACGCGCTGTTGCCAGCGCCGTCGGGTCGACCTGCCACGTAGCCGGGCGCGTAGTAGTTGATCCCGAGCAGGTCGATCGGGGCGGCGATCAGCTTCTCGTCACCGTCGCGGATGAATGTCGGTTCGACGATCCGTGCCACGTGCTCGCGAACGTCGTCCGGGTAGCCGCCGGCCAGCAGCGGGTCGAGGAAGATCCGGTTGTGCAGGCCGTCGACCAGGCGGACCGCTGCGGCGTCCGCCGCGCTCTCCGGGTCGGCCGGGCGTACATCGGCCGGGTTGAGGGTGATGCCGACGCTGCGCGCGCCGGCCGTCCGCAGCGCCCGCGCCGCGAGGCCGTGCCCGAGCAGCAGATGGTGTACGGCGCTGAAGGCCGCCCCCGGGTCCTGCTCGCCGGGGGCGTGTATTCCGTTGGCGTAGCCGAGGTAGGCCGAGCACCACGGCTCGTTGAGGGTGGTCCACGTGTCGATCCGGTCGCCGAGGCGGGCGTACACGGCCGTGGCGTACGTGGCGAAGTGCTCGGCCGTGTCCCGGTTGGTCCAGCCGCCTCGGTCGCCGAGGGCCTGGGGCAGGTCCCAGTGGTAGAGGGTGACGATCGGGTCGATTCCCCGAGCGAGCAGCGCGTCGGTGAGCCGGTCGTAGAAGTCCAGCCCGCGCGGGTTGGCCGGGCCGGTGCCGTCCGGCTGGATCCGGGGCCAGGCGACCGAGAAGCGGTACGCCCGCAGGCCCAACTCGGACATCAGCGCCACGTCGTCGGCGTACCGATGGTAGTGGTCGCAGGCGACGTCGCCGGTGTGGCCCTGGTAGACCCGGCCCGGCGTACGGCTGAAGGTGTCCCAGATGGACGGTCCGCGGCCGTCGTCGCGGGCCGCGCCCTCGATCTGGTACGCGGCGGTGGCCGCACCCCAGAGGAAGTGTTCGGGAAATCGGATCTCGCTCACGCCTTGACCGCACCTTCCATGATCCCGCCGATGATCTGCCGGCCGAACAACACGAACACCAACAGCAGGGGCAGCGTCGCGATGGCTGTCCCGGTGAACACCTGCGACATGTCCTGGTAGTACCCGTCCGACAGTGCCCGCAGGGAGAGTTGCACTGTCGGATTCGCCGGGTCGTTCAGCACAGCGTACGGCCACAGGAAGTCGTTCCAGGTAGTCATGAACGTGAGTAGGCCGAGGACGGCGGCAGCGGGACGCAGCGCGGGCAGGACGACGTGCCACCAGATCCGGGCGGTGCCGCAGCCGTCCATCCGGGCGGCCTCGATCAGCTCGTCGCTGACCGCCTGGCCGGCGTACTGCCGCATCATGAACACCCCGAAGCCGGTGACCAGCGCCGGCACGATGACCGCGGGGAGTCGGTCGTTCCACTCCAGCTTGGTCATCAGCAGGTACAGCGGGATCACGCCGAGCTGGGTCGGCACCATCATGGTCGCGATGATGACCAGCAGCAGCGCGTTGCGCCCCCGGAACCGCAGTTTGGCGAAGGCGAACCCGGCCAGGCTGGAGAACAGGACCACGGAGATGGTGACCGTGGTGGCCACGATCGTCGAGTTGATCAGCCCGGTCAGGAAGTACGCGTCGGTGTTGTCGAACAGTCGGGCGATGTTGGCGCCGAGGTTGCCGCCGGGCGTCATCGGCGGCGGCAGTTGCCCCATCGCGTCGCTGGACCGGCTGGCGACCACGAACATCCACCAGATCGGGAAGACCGACAGGCCGCCGGCGACGATCAGGGCCAGGTAGGTGAGCGGGCTGGCCCGCCAGAGCCGGCTCATCGGGCCGCTCCCTTCCGGGTTGTGGGGCCCGAGTCGCCGCCGAGACGGCGGAGGACCAGTACGTTGATCGCCGCGACGATCGCGATGAGCGCGAAGAGCAGCCAGGCCACGGCCGAGCCGTACCCGAAGTTGTAGTGCGGCGCGAAGGCGTTCTCGAACATGTACATGGTCAGCGTCTGCGACTCGCGCATCGGCCCACCGCGGATCGGGTTGGTGCCGGAGTGGAACAGGCGCGGTTCGGTGAAGAGCTGCAACCCGCCGATGGTGGCGATGATGGCGCAGAAGATGATCGTCGGCTTGAGCAGTGGCACGGTGATGGACCAGAACTGCCGGGCCCGGTTCGCGCCGTCGATGGACGCCGACTCGTACAGGTCGCGGGGAATGGCCTGCATGGCGGCCAGCAGGATCAGCGCGTTGTAGCCGGTCCACCGCCAGTCGACCATGGCGGAGATGGCCACCCAGGAGGCGAACCGGTTGGACTTCCAGCCGATGGCGTCCACACCGACCATGTCGAGCAGCCAGTTGACCATGCCGAACTCGCGGCCGAAGATCACCCCGAACACGATCGCCACCGCGGCGGTGGACGTGACGTTGGGGACGAGCACGGCCATCCGCCAGGCGGTACGCGCCCGCAGGCCCCGGTTGAGCAGGTTGGCCAGCCAGAGAGCGGCGAGCAACTGCGGCACCGTCGAGATGACGAAGATCCCGAGCGTGTTGACCAGCGCGTGCCAGAAGTCGACGTCGGCCAGCAGGCGGGTGTAGTTCTCCGCCCCGACGAAGGGGTGCTCGCTGCCCAGCAGGTCCCAGTCGTGCAGCGAGACCCAGAAGGTGTACGCCAGCGGGTAGGCCCCGAAGACGGCGAAGAGCAGGAAGAACGGGGCGATGTAGAGGTACGGCGAGAGCCGGGTGTCGAGCCGGCTGAGGCGACCCGTCGAACGCTTGGGTGCCGGTACGACCGGCGGACGGGCGTCGAGCTGGACGGTCATGCCCGGGAACTCCTTTCCGCCGTGCGGGCGGGACTCCGGTCACCGGAGCCCGCCCGCACGCTGGGTTGGGCTACTTGGCGGCGGCCTTCTTCGCGTTGGTCACCGCGTCGGTCCAGCCCTGCCCCGGGTTGCGCTGGCCCAGTTCCACGGTCCGTACGGCGTTCTCCACCTCGGTGCGGACGGCCTGGTTCTTCGGGCCCATGTAGACCGGCTTGAGGCTCTTCGCGCCGGTGCCGAAGATGGTGCCGACCGGTGCCCCGGAGAAGTACGCGTTGGTCGCGCCGGCGATCGCCGGGTCGTCCAGCGCCTGCGGCGAGGAGGGCAGCGGGCCCTTCTCCTTGAACGCCCCGATCTGGCCCTTGGCGCTGGTCAGGAACTTCGCCAGCTCGATCGCCTCGGCCTGGTGCTTGCTCTGCTTGGGTACGGCGAGGTGTGACCCACCCCAGTTGCCGCCGTTGCCGGGCACCCGGGCGATGTCCCACTTGCCCTGGGCGGCCGGGCCGGCGTTGCCCTCGATCACCCCGGTCATCCAGGCGGGGCAGGCGATGGTGGCGAACTTCGACTGCTTGAACGCGGAGACCCACTCCTCGGACCACGAGCCGTACTTGCCGGAGAGGCCCGAGTCGACGATGTCCATAGTGGTGTCCCACGCCTGCCGTACCGCCGGGTTGCTGTCGACAACGAGGTTGCCGCTCGTGTCGTAGTAGCTGTAGCCGGTGGTGTTGCCGGCGGTCTGGAGCAGGATGGTGTTGAAGGTGTTGGTGGCCGCGTCGAGGAAGGACGCGCCGGTCTTGGCCGCGACGAACTTCTCGCCGGTGGCGATGTAGTCCTGCCAGGTCGGCCAGAGCTGGGAGACGGCGTCCCGCTCGGTGGGCAGGCCGGCCTTGGAGAAGAGGTCCTTGCGGTAGCAGATGGCGATGCCACCGACGTCGGTGCCGAGGCCGATGAGCTGCTTGCCGTCGGCGGTCAGCCCGGCGTTCCACTTCCATTCGAGGAAGTTGCCCTTGAGGTCGGCGGCGCCGTGGTCCAGCAGGTTGACGAAGTTGCCGGGGTTCGCCTTGTACTCGACCATCAGCCCTTCCTCGATGGCCACGACGTCGCCGGCGCCCCGGCCGGCGGCGAGCCACTGGGTCAGCTTCGGGGAGTACTCGTCGAGGTTGGTGCCGGTGCCGCGCTCGACGATCTTCACGTCGGGGTTCGCGGCCATGTAGTCCTTGTAGAGCTGCTCGTAGCCGAACTGGCCGAAGACGTCGACGGTGAGGGTGACCGGACCGTCCCCGCCCTCTTCGTCGCCGCCGCCGCAGCCGGCGGTGACGAGCAGGGCGGTGGTCGCGGCGAGGGCCACCGCGGCGAGGCGGCGGCGCGGGAAGACAGCCATGGGTTTCGACCTCTCTCAAGGTGGTCGGTGGTGATCGATAGGCAAGAGAGCGCTCTCACGACAGGGTGGTGGGCACTCAACCCGCTGTCAAGAGAGCGCTCTCTTTGATATCCCGACGTGACCCACGACGTACGCGAGGGCGTCACCCGTCGATGGGTGACGCCCTCGCGGAGCGGTGGAACCAATCAGCCGGTACGCAGACCGTTCAGCAGGTTGGGATCGCCGGCCACGTCCAGCGTCTCGAAGCTCACCCGACCCCAAAGAGCCAGCAACAGGTCGCTGGCGGTGCCGCTGACCTGCGCGCGGGCGTGATGGTCGTCGTGGTCGAAGATGGTCGCCGTGTCGAGCAGCGCCACCCCCTCGCCACGGAGCCGCAGATACCAGTCCTGAGCGGCGTCGGTCGCGGAGAGCTGCACCACGCCGTGCCAGTCACCCGGCACCTGCCGCCGGCCGGCCGGCAGCCAGGTGTCCAGCACCTCGCTCACCCCGTCGGCCGCGAGCTTCGCCTCGACCGGGTCACCCGCCCCGATCGCGAGCTGGGCGTCCCACCGGTGCACAGCGGTCTCGTGCGCCATCCGACGCGGCCAGAAGCCGGCCTTCTTCGGCTGCGGCGCCCAGTTCCACGCCGGCGCCTCCGGGTCCAGGCCATCGAACACGGTCAGCAGCCGGTCGTACCCCTGCTGCCACACCTGGAGAGGGCTCACGCCCGGCTCCGCCTCAAGGGGGACCCGGCGGGCCGGCTGGGTGGTCGAGCCGGAGCCGACGAACGACGAAACCCACTGGTAGATGCCGGCGAGGTGCAGTGTGACGTCGTTGACCGTCCAGCCCGGACAGGACAGCACCGGTGTCTCCGGCGGCGCCTCGGCGACCGCCGCCGCGAAAGCCGGACCCTCCGCCCGGAGCGCCCCGATCCAAAAATCCTTGCTGCCCTGCAGTCTGCTCATCGCCATCCTCCCGGGGGTGCCGGGCGACCAGTGGGTGCCACGGCTATCAGTCAGCCTAAGGTGAAGGGCGTGCCAGACGCCTCCGCCCAGCCGACAACCGCAGCCGATCGTGCCATCCCTGGTCCACTGGCCAGCTACACGACCCTAGGGACGGGTGGGACACCCGCGCGGATCGTGGCCGCCGGCAGCGCCGACGAGATCATCCGGGCGGTCCGCGCCGCGGACGAGCCGGTCCTGATCCTGGCCGGTGGCAGCAACGTGGTCATCGGCGACGCCGGCTTCCCCGGCACCGTCGTCCTGGTGCGCTCCCGAGGCCTCCAGGTCGTCGCGGAGGACGTCGAATCGGTCACCGTACGCGTCGACGCCGGCGAACCGTGGGACGACCTGGTGGCCGCCACCGTCGCCAACGGCTGGGCTGGCCTGGAATGCCTCTCCGGCATCCCCGGCTCGACCGGCGCGACCCCGATCCAGAACGTCGGCGCGTACGGCCAGGAGGTCGCCGAGACGATCACCGGCGTCGAGGTGTACGACCGGGTCGACGGCACCCGCCGGATCATCCCCGCCGCCGAGTGCGGGTTCGCCTACCGGGGCAGCATCTTCAAGTACGGGGACCGCTGGGTGGTGCTCTCCGTCGACTTCCAGCTCACCCGGTCTCCGCTCTCCGGGCCGGTGCGCTACGCCGAGCTGGCCAGGGCCCTCGGTGTCGAGGTCGGCGACCAGGTGCCGCTGGCGGACGCCCGAGCGGCGGTGCTGCGACTGCGGGCCGGCAAGGGGATGGTGCTCGACGCCAACGACCCGGACACCCGCTCGGTCGGCTCCTTCTTCACCAACCCGGTGCTCGACGGCGCGACGTACGAGCTGCTCCGGGAACGCGCCGCCGACCTGGGCGACCCGCCCGCCTGGCCCGGAGCCGACGGCATGGTCAAGGTCAGCGCGGCCTGGCTGATCGACAAGGCCGGCTTCACCAAGGGGCACCCCGGGCCGGGTGGCACGGCCATCTCCAGCAAGCACACCCTCGCCCTCACCAACCGCAGCGGCACCGCCCGGACCGCCGACCTGCTGGCCCTGGCTCGCGACATCCGCGACGAGGTGCACGCCCGCTTCGGCGTGACCCTCCACCCCGAGCCCGTCCTGGTCAACTGCACCCTCTAGAGCGCCCTAGCCGTCCTTGGGTGCCACCGACGCCCAGGGGAGGGTCAGCTCGCCCTGACGCCAGCGGGCGGGGCCGTCCAGGACCGGCCAGCCAATCTCCCGGAGGCGGCCCACAGCTCTCAGCCAGCGTTGCCGGGGGCCGAAGGTGACGTACGGGGCGGCAGCCTGCCAGGCGTCGTCCAGGGCACGGATCAGATCGTGCACCGGCTCGCCGGGCACGTTGCGGTGGATCAGCGCCTTCGGTAGCCGCTCGGCCAGCTCCGCCGGGCTGCCCAGCGTGGTGAGCTTCGCGGCGAGGGTCAGCGTCCGAGGGCCGTCGGCGTCGATCAGCAGCCAACTGGCGAGCCGGCCCAACTCGTCGCACGTGCCTTCGACGAGCGCGCCCCCCGGGGCGAGCGCGCCGGTCATCGTCCGCCAGGCGTGCGGCACCTCGCTCTCGTCGTACTGCCGCAGCACGTTGAACGCGCGGACCAGCACGGGCCGGAGCCCGGCCAACTCGAACCCACCCCGGGCGAACGTCAGGCCAGGTGGGTCGGCGGCCGGGGCCGCCGCGGCCACCCGGGCCGGATCGATCTCCAACCCGACCAGCCGTACGTCCGGACGGACCCCGGCCGCCAACCGGGCGCGCAGTTCCACGGCGGTGACCGGAGTGGCGCCGTAGCCGAGGTCGACCACCAGCGGATCGTTCGCCTCCCGCAGTCGGTCGGCGCAGGTGGCGACGATCCAGTTGTCCACCCGACGCAGCCGGTTCGGGTTGGTCGTGCCCCGGGTGACCACCCCCAGGGGTCGGCGTCGTGGAGCCCCGCTCATGCGCCCGGGTCCCGAGTCAGGAGACCCGGTGCACCTTGTGCTGGGCGGCCTGCGCCCGCGGCCGGACCACCAGCCGGTCGATGTTCACGTGCTCCGGGCGGGTCGCGCACCAGGCGATGCAGTCGGCGACGTCCTCGGCGACCAGCGGCCCCGGCACCCCGGCGTAGACCGCAGCTGCCCGTTCCGCGTCGCCCTCGAAGCGAACCAACCCGAACTCTTCGGTCTTCACCATGCCCGGGTCGATTTCGATCACCCGCAGCGGCCGGCCGCACAACTCCAGGCGGAGCGTGCCGGCGATGGCGGTCTGCGCGTGCTTCGCCGCCGTGTAGCCACCCCCGCCCTCGTAGACGGTCAGGCCGGCGGTGGAGGAGACCACCACGATGGTGCCCGAGCCGGACGCCTCCAGCGCCGGCAGCAACGCCTGGGTGACCCGCAGCGTGCCGAGCACGTTGACGTCGTACATCCACTGCCAGTCGGCGACCGAGCCGGACTCCACCGGGTCCAGTCCGCGCGCCCCGCCAGCGTTGTTGACCAGCAGGGTGACCGGCCCGGGTGCCTGGGCGGCGGTCTCGGCCAGTGCGGCCACCGACTCGTCCGAGGTGATGTCGCAGGTCACGGCGGTGGCCTGCCCGCCGGAGGCGGTGATCTCGGCGACGAGGTCGGCGAGCCGATCGGCTCGGCGGGCGGCGGCGAGCACGTGGAAGCCCTCGGCGGCGAGCCGGCGGGCGGTGGCCGCGCCGATTCCGCTGGACGCTCCGGTGACGATGGCGACAGAGGTCATAGCGGCATTGTCCCCCCGGCTACACGACCCGCCCCGACCGGGCGCGGGGCAGCCATCGACGGCGTCCGGTGATGAGGTCCGTCACGCGTGGGGGCCGCGCTGGGGAATTTCCGATGCCCGATGGGGAAGATGACATCCGGCGTAAAGGTTGACCGAGAAGCGCCGGTCGTGCGAGACGGCATCAACCGTGAAGAAGGAGCGGATGTGGCGGAAATGCACACCGGCGTCGGGCGGCAACGAGGTGCCCGACCGTGGCCCCGGCCCCACCGCATCGCCACCCTCTCGGTGCACACCTCCCCCCTGCACCAGCCCGGCACGGGCGACGCCGGTGGGATGAACGTCTACATCCTCGAAGTCGCCCGGCGACTCGCCGAGGCCAACGTCGAGGTGGAGATCTTCACCCGGGCCACCTCCGGTGACCTTCCCCCGGTGGTCGAGATGGCACCCGGCGTGCAGGTCCGGCACATCACCTCCGGCCCCCTGGAGGGCCTCACCAAGGAGGAACTACCCGGGCAGCTCTGCGCCTTCACCGCCGGGGTGCTGCGCGCCGAGGCGTCGCGCCCGCCCGGGCACTACGACCTGATCCACTCCCACTACTGGCTCTCCGGCCAGGTCGGCTGGCTGGCCAAGGAGCGGTGGGGGGTGCCGCTGGTGCACACCGCGCACACCCTCGCGAAGGTCAAGAACGCTCAGCTCGCGGCCGGTGACCGGCCGGAGCCGAAGGCCCGCGTCATCGGCGAGGAGCAGGTCGTCGCCGAGGCCGACCGGCTGGTCGCCAACACCCGGGTCGAGGCCAGCGACCTCATCGCCCGCTACGACGCCGACCCGACCCGGGTGTCCGTCGTACAACCGGGAGTCGACCTGGACCGGTTCCGCCCCGCGCCGGGCGACCGGTCCGCGGCTGCCCGCGAGGCTCGCCGCCGGCTCGGGCTGCCGACCGACGGGTACGTCGTCGCCTTCGTCGGTCGGATCCAGCCGCTCAAGGCCCCCGACGTGTTGATCCGTGCGGTTGCCGCCCTGCGTGAGCGCGACCCGGCACTCGCCGAGCAGGTGACGGTGGTCATCTGCGGTGGTCCCAGCGGCAGTGGGCTGGACCGGCCGACAGCGCTGATCGAGCTGGCCGCCACGCTCGGGGTCACCGACGGGGTGCGGTTCCTGCCACCGCTCACCGGGGACGACCTGCCGGCGCTGTACCGGGCGGCCGACCTGGTCGCGGTGCCGTCGCACAACGAATCGTTCGGGCTGGTCGCCCTGGAGGCGCAGGCCTGCGGTACGCCGGTGCTGGCCGCCGCCGTCGGAGGACTGGTCACCGCCGTGCGGGATCAGGTCAGCGGCGTACTCATCGACGGCCACGACCCGGTCGACTGGGCCCGCGCGCTGGGCCACCTGCTGCCGGACCGGGCCCGCCGGGCGACGCTGGCCCACGGCGCCGCGCAGCACGCCCGCCACTTCTCCTGGGACCGCACGGTCGCAGGTCTGCTCGGTGTGTACGGCGAGGCCATCGCCGCGCACCGCGCTCGGCTCGCGGCTGACCTGGCGTGTGATCCCGCGCTCTCCTGCTCCTGGTGACCCGGGGCGTCGGTCGTCGACAGGTGCGCCGGCCAGGTCGGTCGTAGAGTGGGTCCGGTGAGCCCGAAGAGCGATCTTGCGACCCTGATCGAGTCGGTCTGCGCCGAGCGGGACCTGGCCTGGGAGTCGACCGGCCCCGACTCGTACGCGGTGACCCTGCCGGGCACCCACAAGCTAAAGACGGTCTGCAACCTGATCGTCGGCGAGCACGCGCTGCGGATCGAGGCGTTCGTGATGCGCCAGCCCGACGAGCGGCGCGAGGAGTTGTGGGCCTGGCTGTTGCAGCGCAACGCGCGGATGTACGGCGTCTCCTTCTCCACCGACGCCGTCGGCGACGTCTACCTGACCGGGCGGGTCAACCCGGCCGGCGTGGACGCCGACGAGTTGGACCGGCTGCTCGGGTCGGTGCTCACGTACGCCGACGAGTCGTTCGACACGATGCTGGAAATCGGCTTCGGCAGCTCGATCCGGCGCGAGTACGAGTGGCGGGTCAAGCGCGGCGAGTCGACCGCCAACCTGGCCGCGTTCGCGCATCTCTTCGAGCCCTCCGGCGCCGGCCCAGACCCGGCCTGACCCGGCAGAGGTTCGGACTGCTCCTGACGGGTATGCCGCACCGCGCGGTGCGGCAAGGGACCCCCGCGCGCCGAGGACGGAGTGTCGAGGAGCGGAGCGTCCCATGGCTCAGCGGAACAGCTCAGGTCGCGGCGGGACTGCGACCACTACCAAACGGCAGGCCGGCAACCAGACGCCGGGTACCCCGGGAGTCTCCGAGTCGGAGATCTCCCGGATGCGGGTGGACGACATCCGCGGGCAACTGCGCAAACGAGGGGTCTCCGGGATCTCCGCGCTGCGCAAGCCCGAGCTGGTGAAACAGTTGGTCCGCTCGCTGCGGTCCGGTGCCTCTGGCGCGGGTCGGCGTAGCACCGGACCGGCTGGTCGGGCCACCGGCACCAGGGCGTCGGCCGGTCGGGCCGCCGCGACGAAGAAGTCGGCGGCGAGGGCGGCACCTGGTCGCGCGAAGGCCGCGCCGGCGAACAAGAGCGCTCCCGCGAAGCGGGCCGCCGCGAAGAAGACGACCGCCGCGAAGAAGACGACCGCCGCGAAGAGAACGACCGCTGCGAAGAAGACCACCGCTGCGAAGAAGACCACCGCGGCGAAGAGGACCACCGCCGCGACGAGGACGACGTCGGTGCGGGCGACCACGGGCGCGCGCAAGGCGGCTCCCGCGAAGAAGACGACAGCGGCGAGCAAGTCGACCGCCGCGCGCAAGACAGCGACGGCCCGTACCGCGTCGGCGCGGAAGGCGGCCTCCGCGCGGAAGGTGGCGGCCAAGAAGGCACCGGCCAAGAAGGCACCAGCCAAGAAGGCGTCGGCGCGGCCGGCGGCGAAGCGTGCGGCACCTGCCAAGCGCACCGCGCCTCCTTCGGCGGCGGCCGGCGGGATCCGGACCGGACGGGGAACCGGGCGGTCGGTCCGAAGCTCGCAGGTGATCTCGTCGACGATGGATCGGCCGGAGCGGCCCGGGCGGAGCCTGATCACCGCGAATCACGAGGTGATCCAGCGGTGGGCCCGGGATCGGGGCGCCAAGCCGGCGACCATCGCCGGCACCGAGCGGGATGGTCGGGCGGGTGTGTTGACCTTCAACATCCCCGGATACCGGGAAAGCGGCCGAATCCGTGAGATCACCTGGGATGAGTGGTTCTACACCTTCGACCTGCGGCGGCTGAACCTGATTTATCAGGAACAGTTGCGGGACGGTCGGCCGAGCAACTTCTTCCGGACCGAGTCACCCGATCGGGAAGACGGTTGAGGTGTTTGCGGGAATGGCCGGCGGGTACGCGGCTGTTGCCAATGACCGAGGCCGGAGCAGCGGATACTCGTCAGTTGTGACGGGCGAGACAGCCGTTCTGGGTTGAATCCAGAATCCGGGCGAACTAGCTTTATTGCGCCGCGTCACGCTTGGAAACGTTCGGGGGAGCGGCGGATCGATCAGATCCGTGCACCAGGCGAGACGCGAGGGGACGGGTGGATTAGCCGTTGGGGGACGGTGACCACCTGTTTGGACCGGCGGCGTGAGCGGGCGATGCTTACGGGGGTGAGTGTTGCCCGCCGCCGCCGGCCCCACCGGCGGGTGCCCACCACAACCTTCGGGTAGTGGTGGGCGCTTTGCGTTGTTGCGGCAATTACGACGCCGATATCCGGTCTGCGGGTGTGAGTGGCTCCGCGGCTTTCTGCAGTGCGGTGACGTGCCGTTCCCGGGGCGGTCCGGCCAGCAGGTGCCCGAGTGCGGCCAGCAGGCCCAGCCCACCCACGATCAGCCAGTGCCGGTCGCCGAGGTGTTGGAGGCTCACCCCGCCGAGGGTGGGGGCGACGAATGCGGCGGCCGGGAACGTCAGGTAGAAGACCGACTGGTAGCGCGCCCGTAGTTGGGGCGGTGCCAGGTCGGCGTTGATCTGTGCGTTGGGCGGTGCGGCGATCATCGAGCCCACCGTCCAGACCACCGCGGCACCCAGGTAGACGGCCAGCTCGTCGGCGACGGCGAGCACCCCGAAACCGAGCGCGAGCAGTGCGGTGGAGGTGGCCAGCACGACGTCCTTGCGGTGTCGGTCGATCAGCCGGGGTACGAACAGTTGCCCGATCACGATCAGCGCGCCGCCGAGCGCCACCACCAGCCCGTACGCCGATGGGCCCAGGCCGTCCGCGCGCATGGCCAGCGGCATGATCGTCGACGTCTGCATGGTGAGCACGGCCAGGACGAAGGTGAGCCCGACGAAGACCAGGAAGGTTCGGTCGGTGAGGGCGGTGTGCAGTCCTGGTCGGCGGGTCCGGAGGGACCTCGGTGCCGGACCGGCGGCGGGTGCCTGGTCGGCTGGCGACGTGGCCAGGCGCAGGGTCTCCGGCACCTTCCAGCCGATGACGACGGCGGCTGTCAGCGTGGCGGCGGCGTCGACCAGGAACAGGGCGGTGAAGCTCGCCTCGGCCAGCACCCCGGCGAGCAACGAGGCGACAGCCATGCCCAGGTTGAACGCCCAGAACTGGAGGTTGAACGCGCGCGAGCGGCGTTCGGCGGGCACCACGTCGACGATCGCCGCGACGAATGCCGGACTGGGCATCGAGTGGACCACGCCGACCAGCGCGGCGAGCACCGCGATGAGGAGGAGGGACTGGCTGAAGGCGAGCGCCACCATCAGTGCGGCAGTCGTCAGGTGCGCGGCGAGCAGAGTCGCCCGTCGGCCCCATCGGTCGGCCAGCACCCCGCCGAGCAGCACACCTGCCGCGCCGCCGGCCCCGTACAGGCCGACGACGGTGCCGGCGAGCCCGACACTCGCCTCGCGTACGTCGGTGAGGTAGAGCGAGAGGAACAGCATGGCGAAGGCGCCGGCCCGGTTGATCAGTAGGCCGACCCAGAGGTACCAGAAGGTGGCGGGGAGCCCGCCCGCGGTGTCGTGCCACCAGCGCCGCACGGCGTGCAACCGTCCTCCCGACAGTTCAGTTTCTTAACCGTTTCCTCTGCACGGTAGAAAACTCGAGCCGCGTCGCGCCAGTCCAGGTCTGATCTTCGGGCGTGTCGTCAGGCGACGGCCTCGGCGGGCTGGGTTCCCCGGTCGGCGGTGACCGGCGCCAACGCTTCGCCGGAGCGACGTAGCTCGGTGGCGCGCCGCTCCCGGGCCGGCCCGGACACCAGGTGGGCCACAGCGGTCAGGGCGCCCAGCGCGGCGCAGCCGTACCAGAGCGCGTCGTTGCCGACGTGCTCGCGCACCAGGCCACCGAGGATCGGCGCGCTGGCTCCGGCGATCTGCCAGGAGAGGGAGAACACGCCCTGGTAGCGACCGCGCAGCTCGGCCGGGGACAGCTCGGCGATCAGCGTGGAGTTGGACGGCGAGTTCAGCATCTCGCCCACCGTCCAGATCAGCACTGTCAACCCGTAGAGCCAGGCGGTGCCGGCGAACGCGGTCAGCCCGAACCCGACGCCCATCACCACGGAGGCCAGCGCGAGCACGTGTGAGCGGCTCCGACCCCGGATCAGACGGGGTACGAAGAGTTGGCCGACCACGATGAGGATGCCGTTGAGCGCGATGACCGAGCCGTAGGTGGCGGGGCTCAGCCCGTCGTCGCCCATCGCGATCGGCAGCATCGAGATGTGCTGGAGGAAGACCAGCGCGGCGAACAGGTTGAGTGCCACGAAGCCGAGGTAGACCCGGTCGGTGAGGATCGTGCGCAGGGCGCCGCGCGAGACCTTTGAAGCGGTGGCGGTGGACGCGCCGGACTGCCGGGTCTCCGGCACCTTGACGAAGATGATCAGCGCGGTGACCAGCATGGTGCCGGCGTCGACCACGAACAGCAGCAGGTAGTCCGCCTGCGCGGCGAGACCGGCGAGGATGGCGGCGCAGGCGAAGCCCAGGTTAATGGCCCAGTAGTTGAGCGAGAACGCGCGCAGTCGGTCCTTCGCCGGCACCACGTCGATCATCATCGCGCCGAACGCGGGCCGGGCCGCCTCGGCGAACATGCCAAGCAGCAGAGCGCCCAGCGCCACAGCCCAGAGGTCCCGGGCCAGCCCGAGCGCGAGCATCATGGCGGCGGCGCCCACGTGTGCGGTGAGCAGCGTCGGTCGCCGGCCCCACCGGTCGGCGAGGGTGCCGCCGGCGGTCGTGCCGAACGCCCCACCGACGCCCCAGAGGCCGATCACCAGGCCCGCCTGGGAGGCGGAGAAGCCGCGTTCCTGGGTCAGGTAGATGGCGAGGAAGACGAGGACGAACGAGCCGAGTCGGTTGATCAGGGTCCCTGACCACAGGTACCAGAAGGTGGTCGGTAGGCCGCCGGTGGTGTCCCGGAACCAACTCCGCATCGTCCGCATATGGCGCCCCGCTTGCAAGTAATGACCGATGTGACTGCCGTGCCTTACAACCCTAGCGGCGGGCGGAGCCGCTGGTCATCCGCATTTTCACGTGGTGGTCGTCACGACGGGTGCCCGCGTGTCCACTCGGCGGTTGAGGCAGGATGATCCGCATGACTGCGAGCGAAGGGCCCACCGTCGGGACGCTGGTCCTGCTGCGGCACGGTGAGAGCGACTGGAATGCCAAGAACCTCTTCACCGGCTGGGTGGACGTCGACCTGACCGAGAAGGGCGAGGGCGAGGCGAGGCGTGGCGGCGAGCTGCTGCGCGAGCACAGCCTGCTGCCGGACGTCGTGCACACCAGCGTGATGCGCCGGGCGATCCGCACCGCCGAGCTGGCGCTCAACGCCGCCGACCGGCACTGGATCGCCGTGCGCCGGTCGTGGCGGCTCAACGAGCGGCACTACGGCGCCCTGCAGGGCAAGAACAAGAAGCAGACCCTCGACGAGTACGGCGAGGAGCAGTTCATGCTCTGGCGCCGGTCGTACGACACGCCGCCGCCGCCGATCGACGACAACGACGAGTGGTCGCAGGTGGGCGACCCCCGTTACGCGCTGCTGCCGACCGAGCTGATGCCGCGGACGGAGTGCCTCAAGGACGTCGTCGACCGGATGCTGCCCTACTGGTACGACTCGATCGTGCCGGACATCCTGGCCGGCCGGACGGTGCTGGTGGCCGCGCACGGCAACTCGTTGCGTGCTCTGGTCAAGCACCTCGACCAGATCTCCGACGAGGCGATCGCCAAACTGAACATCCCGACCGGCATCCCGCTGCGCTACGACCTCGACCCGCAGCTGCGTCCGCTCAGCCTGGGCGGCACGTACCTCGACCCGACGGCGGCGAAGGAAGCCGCCGCCGCGGTCGCCAACCAGGGCCGCTGAACACGAAGGAAGGGCCCCCGCATCGCGGGGGCCCTTCCTTTTCGCGTCAGTTGGTGCTGGTGGGGCTGCTCTCTCCGGTGATCAGGTAGACCACGTGCTCGCCGGCGTTGACCGCGTGGTCGGCGAAGCGCTCGTAGAAGCGGCCCAGCAGGGTGGCGTCGATCGCGGTCTCCACCCCGTACGGCCAGTCGTCGCCGAGCAGCACCGCGAACAGGTTCTTGTGCAGCTCGTCCATGGCGTCGTCGTCACCGTCCAGCTCGCTGGCGAGGTCGGCGTCGGGCTTCGCCAGCACTGAGCCGATCTTCACGGCCATCCGGTCGGCGATCTCGGACATCTCGGTGAAGACCGCCCGCAGCTCGGCCGGGACGGCGGGCGAGGGGTGCCGGCGCAGCGCCGTCTTCGCCACGTGCTCGGCCAGGTCGCCCATCCGCTCCAGGTCAGCGGCCACGTGCAGCGCGGTGATCATCGCGCGGAGGTCGGAGGCGACCGGCGCCTGTCGGGCGAGCAGGTCGCAGACCCGCTCCTCGACGTGCCGGTAGAGGTCGTCGATCTCGGCGTCCCGCTCGATGACCGTCTCGGCGGACTGCCGGTCGGCGGTGAGCAGGGCCCGGGTGGCCTGGCGCATGGCGGCGCGGACGCCCTCCGCCATGTCCACCAGCAGTTGGCTGACGATCTGGAGGTCGGCCCGGAACTCGTCGCGCATCATCACGTCCTGTGGTCGGTCGCCCGCCGACGGGTGCCGGCGCAGGGGGTTGAGCAGGTGCGACGCCAACGGTAGGGCGCGCGGACGGATCCGGGATGAACCACGGTGAACGACGCCAGACGCAGGGGTGAACAGTTTCGGAAGCGAGGGTAGTTCGTCCCGATCTGTGTGGTAGCCAGGTTAACAATGCCCCTACGATCGCCGGGTGGAGTGGGCGGTGGCGGTCGTGGTGGCCGTGGCGTTGGTGGCCGGGATGGCCGCCGGTTTCCTGCTGCCCCGGTTCCTGCCCGCGCGGGACCGTCGCTCCACGTCGACGGGCAGCGTGAGCTCCCGCTGGAGCAGGGGGAGGCCCGCGATAGCCGACGAGCAGCAGACCGGGCTCGGCCGCCGGACGATCGACTCGCTCCGCGCCGGTGTCGTGGTACTCGACAACGACGACGTCCCCGTGCTGATCAATCCGGCTGCCCGCGCGATGGGGCTCCTGCGGACCGGCAGCACCCCCGGCTCGATCGCCGCGCACCCGCTGATCCGTACCCTCGCCGGCCAGGTGCGGCGCACCGGAGTGCGGCGCGAGATCGAGCTCGACCTGCCCCGAGGTCGCGACGGCGCCGGGGAGAACCCGCTCGGCGTGCACCTACGGGCGATGGGCATCGGCAACAGCTTCATCGCCGTCGAGGCGGTCGACGTGACCGAGTCGCACCGGCTGACCCGCGTACGCCGCGACTTCGTGGCCAACGTCAGCCACGAGCTCAAGACCCCGATCGGGGCGCTCCAACTACTCGCCGAGGCGTTGCTGGACGCGACCGAGCCAGCCGACGCCGCAGCACCCGACCTCTCCGAGGACCTGGTCGCCGCCCGGCGGTTCGCCGAACGGATCCAGCACGAGTCGACCCGGCTGGGTCGGCTGGTGCAGGAGTTGCTGGAGCTGACCCGGTTGCAGGGCGCCGAACCGCAGCCGCCACCGGAGCCGGTCGCGCTGGACTGGGTGATCGCCGAGGTGGTCGATCGGACCCGCACCACGGCCTCCGCGCGGGGGGTCGAGGTGACCGTCGACGGTGATCGTGGCCTCACCGCGTACGGCAGCGACTCCCAACTCGCCACGGCGGTCGCGAACCTGGTGGAGAACGCCATCAACTACTCGGGCGAGGACACCACGGTCCGGGTCACCCTCCGCGGCGACGACGAGCACGTCGAGGTCGCCGTCGCTGACCAGGGCATCGGCATCGCCCCGACGGACGTGGACCGGATCTTCGAGCGGTTCTACCGAGCCGACCAGGCCCGCTCGCGTGCCACCGGCGGCACCGGGCTCGGACTGGCGATCGTGAAACACATCGCGAGCAACCATGGCGGACGGGTCGAGGTGTCGAGCACTCTTGGTGGTGGGTCGACGTTCACCCTCCGGCTGCCCGCCAGCCCACCGGACGACCTTCTGGCGACACTGCCGCCGGTTGGGATCGACTCCGGTCCGGCTGGGCTACGGCAGGTCTGACAGCAATGGAAAGGAAATCCCCGTTGAGCCGCGTTCTGGTGGTCGAGGACGAGGAGTCGTTCTCCGACGCCTTGTCGTACATGCTCCGTAAGGAGGGTTTCGAGGTTTCGGTCGCCGCGACCGGGACCGACGCCCTCACCGAGTTCGACCGGACCGGCGCCGACATCGTGCTGCTCGACTTGATGTTGCCCGAGATGTCGGGCACCGAGGTCTGCCGGCAACTGCGGCAGCGGTCGGCCGTGCCGATCATCATGGTCACCGCCCGGGACAGCGAGATCGACAAGGTGGTCGGGCTGGAGATCGGCGCCGACGACTACGTCACCAAGCCGTACTCGCCGCGCGAGCTGGTCGCCCGGATCCGGGCGGTGCTGCGCCGGCAGAGCCCGGAGGTGGCCGAGACGGGTGCTCCCACCCTGGCCGCCGGCCCGGTGCGGATGGACATCGAGCGGCACGTGGTGACCGTCGACGGCGGGGCCGTGCAGCTCCCGCTGAAGGAGTTCGAGCTGCTGGAGTTGCTGCTGCGCAACGCGGGCCGGGTGCTCACCCGAGGCCAGCTCATCGACCGGGTCTGGGGTGCCGACTACGTCGGTGACACCAAGACGTTGGACGTGCACGTCAAGCGCCTGCGCTCCAAGATCGAGCCGGAGCCGTCCGCGCCTCGTTTCATCGTTACCGTCCGGGGTCTGGGCTACAAGTTCGAGCCGTGATCGGCGTACGCGAAGGGGGTCTGCGCTCGGCGCAGGCCCCCTTCGGCGTGTGCGCGCTTACTCAGCGGGCCGGTTTCGAGAGCTGAAGGGCTGTGGGGTGGGGGACGGGCGTCTGTCGGTGCTCCTTTGGAGCTGATGTCACAGACGAATCACCGGCGGACGTCGGAGAGCCGACGCCGGTGGAGCCGGCGTCCGTGGAGCCGACGTCATCGAGCCAAGTTCGTAGTGGGGGATACAAGCCCACCGCTCCGGCCAGCACCCGCTGCCGCACACCCAACCTGCCGAAATCCCCCAGCCAACGACCAGCACCGCCTTGATCCACACCGGTTCGCCGATATCGCGGTATCCGAGCGCTCGGGATACCCCGATATCGGCGAAACGGAGTGGATCAACCCGCAAGCGCGGCAGGGCGCGGTTCACACGCCCCAGAGCGCCGCGCCACGTGTGCGGTTCGCCCCGATTGGTCCCGCTGAATTTGAGCGCCCATGCCTCGACTCGATGCCACCCCAACCCGGCCCGCGGGACCATCCATCTTCCGATGTCATAAACGATTCAGCTCCAAAGGCGTCCCGTCAGACGTGCCCGGCTCCTCCGTGGCTGTTCTGGCGTCGCTCACCAGGCAGGTGGCAGTGTCGCAGCCACCATGGTTGCTACCGGGCCCGCTAGATCTCGTCGGCGGGGTGCGGGGCGACCATGCCCTGCCGCGTCCGGGCCGCGCACAGCTCGGCCAGCCGCTCGTACGCGGCAGCGCCGATCAGCGCGGTCAGTTCCGGCCCGTACGACAGGTACATCGGCTCGGCGCCGACGTGCGCGTCCGTCGAGGAGGTGCACCACCAGTCCAGGTCGTGCCCGCCGGCTCCCCAACCACGCCGGTCGAACTCGGACAGGGTCGAGACCAGGACCTTGGAGTTGTCCGGCCGCTTGACCCAGTCCTGATCTCGGCGGATGGGCAGTTGCCAGCAGACGTCCGGCTTGTATTCCAGCGGGTGGACCCCGTCGCGCAACGCCTGAGCGTGCAGGGCGCAGCCACCGCCACCGACGAAGTCGGCGTCGTTGAGGAACACGCACGGACCCTCGGTGCCCTGGGTGGCGGTGCGGCGGGCCGGGGTCTTGCCGTCGATGGTGTCCTCGTCGGTCCAGTTCTTGAACCCGCGCTGAAAGTGCTGCCAGGTCGACGGGGTGAGCCGCTTGACGGCGTTGCGGACGCGCTTCTCGTCGTCGGAGTCGGTGAAGAACGCCCCGTGCGAGCAGCAGCCGTCGGCGGCGCGGCCGGCGATGATGCCGTGGCAGCCCTTGCCGAAGATGCAGGTCCAGCGGGACAGCAGCCAGGTCAGGTCGGCCCGGATCAGGTGCGTCTCGTCAGCCGGGTCGGCGAACTCGATCCACTCCCGGGGGAAGTCCAGTGGCACCTCGCGGCTACGGGGATCGCCCGGGTCGTCCACCAGCACACGGAGCTCCATCGTCACCCGGCCCAGCGTACGCGGGGTGCGGTCGGCAGGCCGGCGAGCCGCGCAAACGTGTTGCGCCTAGGGTCTTCATCATGCGACTGGGTGTCCTCGACGTCGGATCCAACACGGTGCACCTCCTCGTGGTGGACGCACACCACGGCGCGCACCCGTGGCCTGCGCACTCGGAGAAGGTGGTGCTCCGGCTGGCCGAGCAGATCGGCCCCGACGGCGCGCTGACCGAGGCGGGCGCGGACAGCCTGGTCAAGGCCGTCGGCATGGCCAAGGCGGCGTCCGCCGGGTTGGAGGCCGACGACCTGATCGCGTTCGCCACGTCCGCGGTGCGTGACGCCACGAACGCGGCCGACGTGCTGGCCCGGGTCCGCGACGAGACCGGCGTACGCCTGGCGGTGCTCTCCGGGGCGGACGAGGCGCGCATGACGTTCCTGGCTGTCCGGCGATGGTTCGGCTGGTCGGCGGGGCGGCTGCTGGTGCTGGACATCGGCGGTGGCTCCCTGGAGATCGCGGCCGGGATCGACGAGGACCCGGACGTCGCGATCTCGCTGCCGCTCGGTGCCGGCCGGCTGACCCGGGAGCGGCTGCGGGTCGACCCGGCCAGCGCGGCGCCGCCGTCGGCGGAGGCCGTCGAGAAGCTCCGGGAGTACGTCGAGGGTCGGCTGGACAAGGTGGCCGACCAGATCACCCAGGTCGGCTGGGACCGGGCGGTGGCCACCTCGAAGACGTTCCGCACCCTGGCCCGGCTGGCCGGGGCGGCGCCGTCCGGTGCCGGACTGTGGGTGCGGCGCAGCCTGACCCGCGCCGGGTTGCGGCAGGTGATCGGGTTCATCCGGCACATCCCACCGGCTCAGCTCATGGAGTTGGAGGGGGTCAGCGCCGGTCGGGCCCATCAGTTGCTGGCCGGCGCGGTGGTCGCCGAGGCGGTGATGCGCCGGCTGGACATGGACTCGCTGGACATCTGCCCGTGGGCCCTGCGTGAGGGGGTCATCCTCCGCCGGCTCGATCAACTCGAACCGATCTGATCGGAGATCCGGTTTCGGGTGGTTTGCCGGCTCTCGTCACGATGTCCTGAGCACCACCGGGCTACGCTGGCTGATGTGACTTCCCGCGTTCCCGTGCTCCTGTCCAGCTCGTCGGTCTTTCCCGAGCCGACCGCGGCGGCGTTCCAACTGGCTGCGGCACTCGGGTACGACGGCGTCGAGGTGATGGTCTGGACCGACGTGGTCAGCCAGGACGCGGGCGCGTTGCGCGGCCTGTCGGAGCACTACGGCGTGCCGGTGCTCTCGGTGCACGCGCCCTGCCTGCTGGTCACCCAGCGGGTGTGGAGTCCGGACCCGTGGGAGCGGCTGCGCAAGGCCGCAGAGCTGGCCGAGACGTTGGAAGCGCCGACCGTCGTGGTGCACCCTCCGTTCACCTGGCAGCGGGACTACGCCCGCAACTTCGCCGAGGGGTTGGCCACCGTCGGGGACCGGTTCCCCGGGCTGCGGTTCGCCGTGGAGAACATGTACCCGGTGCGGATGGCGGGGCGGCAGTTCGTCCCGTACGTCCCCGGATGGGATCCCACCGACACCGGCTACCCGGCGTACACCCTGGATCTTTCGCACTGCGCGGCCTCGCACAGCGACCCCCTGGAGATGGCCGACCGGATGGGCGCCGGGCTGGCGCACGTACATCTCGGTGACGGCACCGGCGGGGGACGCGACGAGCACCTGGTGCCCGGTCGCGGCACCCAGCCCTGCGGTGAGCTGCTCTCCTCACTGGCCGGACGGGGCTTCACCGGGGCGGTGGCGGTGGAGGTCGCCACCCGGGGCGCGAAGAGCCGCGCGGTGCGCGAGGCGGACCTGCGTGCCGCGTTGGAGTTCGCCCGCCAACACCTGACCGCGTCGTCCCCGGTCGACGCCTGACCCGTCCGCCCGCGAAGGGGGCGGCTACGGCGTCAGCTGACCGGCGAGAGCGAGTCGACGCCGCCGGTCGGCTGCGGCGCGACAGTCACCTGCTCACCGACTGCCGCCCGCTTGCGGGCCCGGTGCGCGGCCACGTGCGAGCGGGTGGCGCAGCGCTCGGAGCAGAACCGCCGGCAGCAGTTGGACGACGTGTCCAGGTAGACGTTGCCGCAGCGCTCGTCGGCGCAGACCCCGAAGCGGGCGCTGCCGTACTCGCACAGCCAGACCGACAACCCCCAGGCCGCACCGGCCAGGTATTCCGCGCTGACCGACGCGCCCCGGCTGGTTACGTGCATGTGCCAGTCGCTGGAGTCGTGCCCGGAGATGCGCGGCTGCACCGGGAACGCCTCCAGCAGCGCGTTCAGCTCGGTCACCGCCTGGGCGTCGCGCCCCGAGGTGCCGTACTCGAAGACGTCCCGCAGCCGCTTCTGCGCCCGCCGGAAAATCGCCACATCACGTTCCACGACCTCGTCGCTCATCCAGGAGTGGTCCTCGGTGAAGAGGGCACGCAGGTCGTCGAGGTCGTCCAGGCGGGCGTTGACCAGGTCAACACCGGTCCGGGCGTACGCGTCGAAGTTCACGCCCCCAACGGTAGACGACTCACGGGGTGCGTGGCGCGTCGATGTAGTGCGGCAGGAACCGCGCGTAGCCGTCGGTGATCAGGCTGGCGCTCTCCCGCACCCCGACCCCTGCCGACTCGCCGTCGACGATCCAGCTGCCCAGCACCACCCGGTTGCCGGCGAACTGCGGCAACGCCCGGAACTCCTGGTAGCACCAGCCCTCGTCGCCGTAGATCCCCGGATTGTGGATCTCCTCGTCGGCGGTGACGATGCGTACCGAGCCGCCCTCCCGGCCGAGCAGCGGCTTGGCCACGTACTCCGGCATGCCGCGCGGCGAGTCGAGGTAGGCCGGGAGCAGGTACTCATGGTCGGGGTACAGCTCCCACAGGACCGCGAGCAACGCCTTGTTGGACAGCAGCAGTTTCCAGGCCGGCTCGATCCAGGTGGTCGGGGTGCCCGGGGCCAGCGCCGCGGGCCCGTACGGCTCGGCCAGCATCCACTCCCACGGGTAGAGCTTGAAGCACGTGGTGACCGGTTGGTCGTCGGCGTCGACGAAGCGCCGGCCGTCCCAGCCGATCTCCTGGATGGGCTGCAACGTGACGTCAAGGCCGGCCTGTCGGGCGGTCTCGGCGAGGTAACCGGCGGTCATGTGGTCCTCGCCGGACTCCTCCTCGTTCGACCAGAGCACGTGCACCCGGGGCTCGTGCAAGCCGGCCCCGATCTTCGCCCAGGTGCCGACCAGCCGCTCGTGCAGGCTGTTCCACTGGTCCAGTTCCGGCCGGCTCTGCTCCAGCCAGTACCACTGGATGATGCTCGCCTCGACCAGCGCGGTCGGGGTGTCCGCGTTGTACTCCAGCATCTTCGGCGGCCAGGTGCCGTCGTACGCCAGGTCGAAGCGCCCGTAGAGGGTGGGTGGCGCCTCGCGCAGCGACCGGGCCACCGCGTCGGCCGCCCAGGCCGGGATGCCGAACTCGGCGTACCGGCGGTGGGCCACCACGTGCTCGGCGGCGGCCACCGACATCCGGTGCAGCTCCTCGGTGGCCTCCTCCAGCCGCAGCACCTCGTCCAGGTCGAAGGCGTACGCGGCGGTCTCGTCCCAGTACGACATGATCCCGCCGTCGGGCAGTTCGGTGTCGACGTAGATCAGGCCCTGCTCCCGGATGCTGGTGTTCCAGTCGGGTCGCGGGGTGACGGTCTCGCGGCGCATCTCAGCCGCCGCAGGCGGCGAGGTGGGTGCCGAACCCGCCGCGGTCGGGCAGGGCGGCGGTGGTCGGCTCCGGCGCGGCGCGACCGGCGGCCGGGTCGGGGACCCGCATCGCCAGCGCGACGGTGTCACCGCCGCCGACCGGCCCGAGGGCGCAGTCGTCGTCATCGTCGTCGTCCGAGGTCATGTTGCAGCCGGAGAGGGCGAGCGCGAGAGCGGTGAGCGCGCCGAGCTGCACGGAGGCCGACCGGAGCCGGCGGCGGGGGCGTTGGTCCACGGCATCGTTGTAGCCGATGCGCGCCAGCACCGCAGCCCCGGCCGCCCCTCGGCGGGGGGCCTGGCAGGGGCGTTACGCTCGGCTCATGCTCCGTTCCGTCATCCTCGCCGCCTCCCGGTCATCCCAGGTCGAGCGGCTCGTCGCGACCGCCCCGTACACCCGGGACGTCGTTCGCCGGTTCGTCGCCGGCGCTGCCACCGACGACGCGTTGCGCGCGACCCGCGGGCTCGTCGACGACGGTCTCGCGGTCACCCTCGACCACCTCGGTGAGGACACCGTCACCCCTGAACAGGCCACCGCCACCCGTGACGAGTACCTGAAGTTGCTGAAGTTGCTCGCCGCCGCCGGGCTCACCCCGGCGGCCGAGGTCAGCGTGAAGCTGTCCGCGCTCGGCCAGATGTTCGACGAGCAGTTGGCGTACGACAACGCGCGGGCGATCTGCGCGGCGGCCGACGCGGCGGGCACCACTGTCACCCTGGACATGGAGGACCACACCACCACGGACTCGACGCTGGAGGTGCTGAGCCGGCTGCGCAAGGACTTCCCGTCGACGGGCGCGGTGCTCCAGGCGTACCTGCGCCGGACCGAGTCGGACTGCCGGGAGCTCTCCTCCGCCGGGTCGCGGGTGCGGCTGTGCAAGGGCGCCTACAAGGAGCCGGAGTCGGTGGCGTACCAGTCGGCCCGTGAGGTGGACAAGTCGTACGTGCGGTGCATGAACATCCTGATGTCCGGCGACGGTTACCCGATGCTGGCGACCCACGACCCTCGGATGATCGCCATCGGTGAGGACCGGGCTCGGTGGTTCGACCGGGGGCCGGAGCGCTTCGAGTTCCAGATGCTCTACGGCATCCGCCCGGAGGAGCAGGCGCGCCTGGCCGGCGAGGGTTACACGGTTCGTACCTACGTCCCGTACGGCGACGAGTGGTACGGCTACCTGATGCGCCGGCTCGCCGAGCGCCCGGCCAACCTGGTCTTCTTCGGCCGGGCGTTGATCTCCAAGAAGTAACCGGGATTCGGTCGACGGGCCGGCGGTGACCCCTGTGGTCCCGCCGGCCCGTTCGCGTGTGCGACTTGACCAGGTTGGCTAAGTAGGTTAGCTTTACGGCTATGACAACTAGCCAGGTTCGCCACGACGGCGGCCACATCGCGTACGAGGTGCACGGCGAGGGCCCTCTGGTCGTCCTCTCGCACGGCATGGGAGAGAACCGGGCGAGCTACCGGCACCTGGTGCCGCTGCTGGTCGCGGCCGGCCACCGGGTCGCCTCGGTCGACGTCCGGGGCCACGGAGAGTCCAGCGTCGGCTGGCCCACGTACGCACCGGCGGAGGTCGGCGCGGACCTGCTGGCCGTGGTCCGTGACATCGACGCCGGTCCAGCCGTGCTGGTGGGCAGCTCGTCCAGCGCGGCGGCGGTGGTCTTCGCCGCGACCGACGCGCCCGAGTTGGTCAGCGGCATCGTGCAGGTCGGCGCGTTCGTCGGTCAGCCCAGGCTCAACCCGCTGGTGCGGATGGCGATGTGGTCGGTGCTGCACAGCCCTCGACTGTTCGGGATGTTCCACAAGACGCTGTTCCCGGTGCACCGCCCCGCCGACGACGCCGCGTACCGCAGGTCGATGGTGGCCAACCTGCGCGAGCCCGGCCGGATGGCAGCGATGCGCGGTGTGATCGTGCCGGTCGAGCCGCACTGGACGGCCCGCGCCCCGCAGGTGCGGCAGCCGGTGCTGGTGCTGATGGGCACCAAGGACCCGGACTTCCCCGACCCGGGGGCCGAGGCACGAGCAGCCCGGCGGCTGTTCCGCACCGCCGAGGCCCGGATGATCGAGGAGTCCGGCCACTACCCGCACGCCGACCGGCCGCAGCGCACGGCCGACGAGCTGCTCGGCTTCCTGGCGGTGTGCACCGGTGCCTAGGGTCGGTCTCAACCAGCAAACAGTGGTGCGGGAGGCAGCCCGGCTGGCCGACGAGGTCGGCTACCACCAGCTCACCCTGGCCGCGCTCGCCAGCCGGCTCGGGGTGGCGCTGCCCAGCCTCTACAAACACGTGCGGGGTGCGGACGCGCTGGCCCAGAAGTTGTCCGCGCTGGCCACCGCCGAGCTGGCCACCGAGCTGACCAGCGCCGCCGTCGGCCGCTCCGGTGGGGACGCTTTGCGGGCGATGGCCGACGCCTACCGCGACTACGCCCGCCGGCACCCGGGCCGCTACCCGGCGACCCAGCAGGTGCCCGACCCGACCGATCCCGAGCACGTCGAGGCGGGCGAGCGGGCGGTCGGCGCCATTTTCGCGGTGCTGCGCGGGTACGGGCTCACCGGCGACGACGCCGTGGACGCGACCCGTGCCCTGCGCAGCGCCCTGCACGGCTTCGTCGCCCTGGAGGCCGCGGGCGGCTTCGGCCTGCCCCGCGAACTCGACCGCTCGTACCACCAACTGGTTGCCAGCATGGACATCTCGTTCCGCTCCTGGCCGGTCACGGACGCCTGAACGGACCGGCCCGGGGCGGCCTCACCCCGCTCAGGGAATGGTCGTACCCTTCGGCGGGTGACTGACGGGGTGCAGCAACGGCCGGCACCACGGCGGCTCTGGCCGCTGTGGACGGTGTTCCTGGTGGTCGTCGTGCTGCTGGGCTGCGGCGTGCCGGCGGTGCTCGTCGTCGGAGTGATCCGGGAGAACGGCGCCCGGTCCACGTTCAGCCGAGCCGGCGTCTCGACGGCCGACGATCCCGCCACAGTGGCGGCCCGAGCGCTCGCCGACCGGATGACCACTCAGCTCAACCGGCAGTCCACCGCGCTGCTCGGTGGGGACCGCGCCGGGTTCCTCGCCGTCGCCGACCCCGCGGCACACGGTGACCTGCGTCGACGCTTCGCCGCGCTCCGCGAGCTCAAGGTGACCGTCTGGCGGGCCGAACCGAGCGGTCTGCCCGCACCGGTCATCGGCAAGCCGGGGGAGTGGCGGCTCCTGGTGCGTTTCCAGTACTGCTTCGTCGCACCGAACTGCCGGCCCAGCCCGGTGCTGATCGGCACCCGTTGGCGGGAGAACGGCGACCAGCCCCGCCTGGTCGCGCTTGAGGAATCCAAGTCGGTGGAGACCGGCACCCGACCGTGGGAGATCAGCGATCTGGCCGTGGCGGTCGGCGCGCGGACCATCGTCGCCACCACCCCCGCCTTGCGCGGCAAACTGCCCGGCCTGCTCACCCAGGCCGAGGCGGCGGCCAAGGTCGCCGACGGGTACGCGCTGACCGGGTCGCCGCCGGACCGCTACCGGATCTTCTACGCCGGTCCCACCGAGTGGCAGCGGTGGTACGGCGGCGACCGCCCGGAGTGGACCGGCGGGTACGCGGTGACAGTCGGCGGCGGCCACCACGAGGTGGTGCTCAACGCCGAAGGGCTCTCCAGCAGCGGCACCGACGACCTGCTCCGGCACGAGCTGACGCACGCCGCTTCGTTGCCCGAGCGCGGCTACCCGGGCAAGACGACCTGGTGGCTGGTGGAGGGGCTGGCCGAATTGGCAGGTGCCGGCGGCCAGGCGGTCGACCGGTACGAGGGCATCGCCGAGGTGCGCAAACTGGTCCGGGGCGGTTGGGACGGTCAGTTGGCGGGCGTCAACCCCGCCGCCGACGCCTCCGCCGAGCGGGTCGCCGGCAGTTACGGCGTCGGCTACCTCGCCGTCCGACACCTCGTCGACAGGTACGGGCCGCAGCGGCTGCTCGCCTTCTTCAAGGCCGTGGTGCACGAGCGCGACACCCTCGACGTGGCCGCCGAGCAGGCGTTCGGTGAGAAGTGGACGACGCTGCACGACGAGTGCGTCGCGTACATCCGCGCCGCCACCGCCTGACGGGCTGGTCGGCGGTGTGACGGTCGGTCGTACCATCGATGGGTGCGCCGCCCCCAGTTGCCGCGGCCGGCCGGCACCACGCGGCCCCGCCTGCTCGTCGCCCTGACCGCCGTCGCCGTCCTCACCGCCACCACCGCCGCCTCCTGTGGCGACGACGCCCCGGACCTCGCGTTGGCGTCCGCGGCCCGCAACCCGGTCAGCGAGGTGATCGACGCGCCGGCGACGGTGACCGCCCGGGCCGCCGCCACCCTCACCGCTCCCGCCGACGGCACGCTGGCGAGCCTCCCCGTCCAGCCCGGCCAGTCGGTGAAGCGCGGTCAGGTCCTCGCCGTGGTCGACTCGCCCTCCGCCCAGCAGCGGCTCCGGCAGGCGAAGGAGGCCCTGGACGCGGCGAAGCGCGCCGGCCGGGGTGTCTCCACTGGTGACCTGACCAGCAGCCGACGCGGCACGGACAAGGCCGCGAACGAGGCGTTCGACGCCGCCCGCGAGGCCGCGGAGAAGATCGCCGACCCAAAGGTGCGCGGCGCGCTGCTGACCCAGGTGACGGCCGCCAAGCGGCAGTACACCGCCGCCGCCCGCAGCGCCGACCAGGCCGTGCGCTCCGTCCAGCGGGGGATCAACGGGTTGAGCTCCGCCGTCGGCGCGCTCTCCGCGGCGCAGCGGCTCCAGGCCCAGCAGGGGTACGACCTGGCGAAGTCGACAGTGGACGCGTTGACCCTGCGCGCTCCGATCGCCGGCGTGGTGCAGCCGGGTGGCACTCGGGCCGGTGGCAGCCCGACCGGTGGTCTCGCCGGGCTGTTGGAGCAGGCCGGTGGTGCCCAGGCCGCCGGCCTCGACCCGTCCGTGCTGGCCCCCGGCCAGGGCGGGCCACCGGCCGGGGTCGACGACGCGGTAGCGGTCGGCGGCCGGGTCACCGCCGGGACACCGGTCCTGACCGTGGTGGACACCGGGCAGTTGGGGCTGCTCGCCGAGGTGGACGAGACCGACGTGCTGCTGGTCAAGGCCGGCGTGACCGCCGCCGTCGAGTTGGACGCCGTCACCGGGGCCAGCTACGACGCCACCGTCCGCTCGGTCGACGTGCTGCCCACCAACTCCGCCCAGGGCGGGGTCACCTACCGGGTGCGCCTCGCCCTGGGCGCCGGGAAGCTGGCCGAAAACGAGCCGGCGCCGACGCCCCGCCCCGGCATGAACGCGATAGTCCACCTGCGGGTACGCGAGGCCGCCGACGCGGTGACCGTCCCCGCCTCGGCGGTGTTCTCCGCCGACGGCCGCGACGCGGTCTGGGTGGTCCGCGACGGCAAGGCCGGGCGGGCGGCGGTGACAGTGGGCGTCCAGGGGTCCGATCTCGTGCAGATCCTCAACGGTGTCCAACCGGGTGACCGGATCGTGGTGCGCGGCACCGACCAGGTCCGCGACGGCCAGGAGGTGCGGTGACCGGCGCCCCGCCGGCGATCGAGGCGGTGGACGTGTCCCGGACCTACCAACTCGACGGGGTGTCCGTCGAGGCGCTACGCGGGGTGTCGCTGGTCGTGCAACCGGGGGACTACGTGGCCCTGGTCGGCCCGTCCGGCTCGGGCAAGTCCACCCTCATGCACCTCCTCGGCGGGTTGGACCGCCCCACCGGTGGCCGCCTGGTGATCGGTGGGCGGGACGTCAACACCCTGGCCCCACCGGAGATGGCCACCCTGCGCAACGAGACGATCGGTTTCGTCTTCCAGGCGTTCCACCTGCTACCGCGTACGTCGGCCGTGGAGAACGTGGCGCTGCCGCTGGTCTACCGGGGTGTGTCCGCCCGGCGACGGCGGGAGCGGGCGGCGGCGGTGCTCGGCCGGGTCGGCCTCGGGCACCGGCTGGACCACCGGCCCAACCAGATGTCCGGCGGCGAGCAGCAACGGGTGGCGATCGCCCGCGCGTTGGTCACCGAGCCGACAGTGCTCCTGGCCGACGAGCCCACCGGCAACCTGGACAGCGTCACCGGCGCGGCCGTGCTGGAGCTGCTGGAGCGGTTGAACGCAGAGTCCGGCGTGGCGCTGGTGATGGTCACCCACGACCAGGAGGTGGCGGCGCGTGCCCGCCGGCGGATCACCATGCGCGACGGGGTGGTCGTGGCGGACAGCGACGACCCGCTGTCCGCCCATGATCGACCGCCGTCCGTCGATCACGGTCGACCTGCGACACTGGTCCCCGCTCCCAGCGCGGAGCCCCGGTCCGCGTCCGGAAGCGGCCCGGGGCACCCACCCGGTGGCTCCGGTGGCGCCGCCGGAGCCACCGGGTGCCTTCCGCGCGAGGTCGAGCAGCGCGAGGCCGCTGCTGATCAGCCCGACATCGAGCCGCCCGGCGGCGCGACGTGAGGGTCGCCGAGGCGTGGCGGGTCGCGCTGGACGCCCTCCGCGCCAACCGACTGCGCAGCGCCCTCACCATGCTCGGGGTGATCATCGGGGTGGCCTCGGTCGTCCTGCTGGTGGCCATCGGCACCGGCACCAAACAGAAGGTCGAGCAACAGGTCGAGGGCCTCGGCTCCAACCTGCTGCTGGTCGTCCCCGGCCGGATCGAGGTGGGCAACGCTCCGGTGGTGTCGCCGCTGACCCTTCGCGACGTGGACGCCGTCACCCGGGTGGTCGGCGACCCGGACCGGGTGGCGGTAACCGTCGCCTCCGGGGCGACCGCCCGGGCCGGCAACCGCTCCGACTTCACCACAGTGCAGGGGGTGCTGGAGACCACCCCCGCGGTGTTCACCCGCTCCCTGGCCCGTGGTCGCTACCTCACCGGCACCGACGTGGACACCAGCCGACGCGTGGCGGTGCTCGGCGACTCGGTCGCCCGCGCGCTCTTCCCCGACCGGGACCCGCTCGGCCAGCAGGTGGCGCTGGCCGGGGTGCGGTTCCGGGTGATCGGCGTCTTCGCGCCGCTGGGGCAGAGCCTCGGCGTCGACCGGGACGACGAGGTGCACGTGCCGGTGACCGCCGCGCAGCGGCTCTGGGGCACCCAGCGGGTCGACGGCATCGCGGTCAAGGCACCCGACCGGGAGCGGATCGACGAGCTGGGCGAGCGGATCGTCGCCGAGCTGAACCGCCGCCACCCCGACACCGAGTTCAGCGCTGTCACCCAGCAGCAGATCCTCGGTGTGCTCGGCGACATCCTCGGCGTCCTCACCGGCGTACTGGCCGCCATCGCCGGCATCTCCTTGCTCGTCGGCGGCGTCGGTGTCTCCAACATCATGCTGGTCAGCGTCCGGGAACGGACCCGGGAGATCGGTCTGCGCAAGGCGGTCGGCGCGCGTCCCCGCGACATCGGGGTGCAGTTCCTGTTGGAAGCGGTGCTGCTCACCACGATCGGTGGGTTGACCGGAATGGCGTTGGGCGTGGGGACCGCCCTGCTGGTCGACGCCCTGTCGCCGATCCCGGCCGCGATCACCTGGTGGTCGCTGGCGCTCGCGTTCGGCGTGTCAGCCGTGGTCGGCATCGTCTTCGGGGTCGTCCCCGCGCAGCGCGCCGGCCGCCTCGACCCGGTGGTGGCGCTGCGCGCCGAGTGAGCAACGGCGGAACAGACGGGACGGCGGCCTCAGGTGGGCGGAAACCGGGAGCACGGATCGGGTGAACCGGTGAGGAGAAACATGATCAGTTGTACGAAGGGATCGCGCCGGTCACAACCGCCCCGCTACCGTACTGGTAACACGCGCGTCGTCGGCCCGGCCCGGAGCATCCGTCGGGTTGGCACGCGCCGGGCATGGGATGGGTCGGTGAGCCATGGCCGGGTCGCAGTCCGACGGACGGCTGTCGGAGGTCAAGTTCCTGACCGTTGCTGAGGTGGCGACGGTCATGCGGGTGTCGAAGATGACGGTCTATCGCCTGGTGCACAGCGGTGAGCTCACCGCCGTCCGGGTCGGCCGCTCATTCCGGGTGCCAGAGCATGCGGTGCACGAATATCTCCGGGGTGCTTTTCAGGAGACCGCCTGAGCCACCGCCCCGCCCTCCGAGTGCCACCTAACCGGCATCGACGGGGGCGCGTTGGTCCGGCTTACGCTCTCCGGCTACCCTGGAGCCCGACCGAGACCCCACAGGTGCGCCCCGCCGCCCAGACTGGTCCGGTCCGTTGTCCGCAAGCGGTCGCCGTCGCCACCTGCGTGGTGTCATCCGGTCCGCCCCGCACGTTGTATCGAAAGGCTGTCGTATGGGCTCGGTGGTCAAGAAGCGCCGTAAGCGCATGGCTAAGAAGAAGCACCGCAAGCTGCTGCGCAAGACCCGCGTCCAGCGTCGCCGTCTCGGCAAGTGATCGCCGCCGGGCTTACGCCCGGCGTTCGGCGTCACTTGCCTAACTGTCGATCCCCGGAGGCTCAGGTGATCAGGCCGTGGTCGTCCCGGCTCGGTCCTTCCTGCCGGGGTAGGTGCGTCAGATGACCCCCGGTGGCACCTCAGGTGCTCCGGGGGTCGTCGTCGTCACCGGGGTGGGCCGCTACCTGGGCGCCCACGTGGCGGCCCGACTGGCCGCCGATCCTCGGATCGAACGGGTCATCGGGGTGGACGCCCCGGACTCGGGCACCGAGTTCACCGACCTGCTGGACCGGGTCGAAAGGATCCGCCTCGACAGCGACTCGCTCGGCGGCCTCCTCGCCGATCTGGACGTCGACGCGGTGGTGCACCTCGCGCTGGTCAGCGCCCCCGACCAGCAGCACGGTGGTCGGTCGGCCATGAAGGACCAGAACGTCATCGGCACCATGCACCTGCTGGCCGCCTGCCAACGGGCACCCCGGCTGCGCAAGCTCGTGGTCCGCTCGTCGACCGCCGCGTACGGGGTCTCGTTCCGGGACCCGGCGGTCTTCACCGAGGAGACCGAACCGCGCGAGGTGCCACGCGGCGGGTTCGGCCGCGACATTCTCGACCTCGAGGGGTACGTTCGCGGCTTCCGCCGCCGCCGGCCCGACGTCACCGCGACGGTGCTGCGCTTCGCGCCGTTCATCGGTTCGACCGCCGACACCACGTTGACCCGCTACTTCGCGCAGCCGTTCGTGCCGACCGTCTTCGGCCGTGACCCCCGTCTGCAGTTCCTGCACTTCGACGACGCGTTGGAGGTGCTGCACCGGTCGATCGTCGAGGACCATCCCGGCACCTACAACGTCGCCGGTCCGGGGGTGCTGTCGCTGTCGCAGGCGATCCGGCGGGCCGGCCGGGTGGCTGTGCCGGTGCTGGAACCGGGTCTCTCCGGTGCCGCGGCACTGGCCCGCACCATGGGCTTCGGCCGTTACGGCCTGGACCAGGTCGACCTCTTCGTGCACGGCCGCGTGGTCGACACCAGCCGGCTGGAGCAGGAGTACGGCTTCACGCCGCGCTCCACCGCCGAAGCGTTCGAGGACTTCATCCGCGCCCACCACGGTGGGGTGGTGGTCACCCGGGACCAGTTGGCAGTTGCCGAACAGCTCGTCCGGGACGGCATCCGACAGGTCCGCGCGGCAGTACGGGAACGGTCGTCATGAACGGGCCCGCGGAGGGACGTGACCCGCAGGGGGTCGGGCGTTTCGACGTACCGCAGCAGTCGCCCGCGCCGGACGCGGAGCCGGCGCGGCGTAACGGGCACCGGCCGGTCGCGCGGGTCGCGCCGACCCCGCCCCCGACGCCGCCTGCCGACGAGGTCGACACCGCTGCCACCGACGAGCCCGTCGCGAACGCGGGCGACCCCGCGGACGCTGGGATGTCGGGTGGCACCGAGCCGGCCGTGGCGGACCGGCCGGGGGACCACTGGGACAGCAAGGTCGCGAACGGTCTGGCGTTCCTGCGCCGGCGGCTCTCTGGTGACTACGAGGTCGACGAGTTCGGCTTCGACTCGGAGTTGACCGACGCGGTCTTCCACCCGCTGCTGCGGCTGCTCTACCGCGACTGGTTCCGCACCGAGGTCAGTGGTGTCGAGCATGTGCCGGTCGACGGGCCTGCCCTGGTGGTCGGCAACCACTCGGGGACTGTGGCGCTGGACGCGTTGATCCTCTCGGCGGCGCTGCACGACAAGCACCCCGCGCACCGCTACCTGCGTCTGCTCGGCGCCGACCTGGTCTTCCGGATGCCGGTGGTCTCCGAGATCGCCCGCAAGACCGGCGGCACTGTGGCCTGCAACCCGGACGCGGAGCGGCTGCTCGGCGCGGGTGACCTGGTCGGCGTGTTCCCCGAGGGCTTCAAGGGGATCGGCAAGCTCTACGCCGACCGGTACAAACTGCAACGGTTCGGGCGGGGCGGTTTCGTCTCGGCGGCGCTGCGCACCGGCACGCCGATCGTGCCGGTCGCCATCGTGGGTGGCGAGGAGATCTACCCGATGCTCGCCGACATCAAGCCGCTGGCGCGGCTGCTCAAGCTGCCGTACTTCCCGGTCACGCCGACCTTTCCGTGGCTCGGGCCGTTGGGCATGGTGCCGCTGCCGAGCAAGTGGCTGATCGAGTTCTGCCCGCCGATCCCCACCGCCCACCTGACCGACTCGGCGGACGACCCGCTGGTGGTGTTCAACCTCGCCGACCAGGTGCGGGAGACCATCCAGCAGACCGTGCACACGCTGCTGGAGCGACGGCCCGACCCGTTCGGCCCCTGAGCCGGCCAACACGACAGCCGGCCAACGCGACAGCGTGACGCGTGAGGTCAGCCGGCGCGACGGCGTCGCTGTAGGGTCAGGCCGGCGGTGACCGCGCCGGCGACCAACCCGGCTGCCGCTGTCGACGGCACCGCGATCTTCACCGCCCGCCGGCCGGTGCGGAAGTCCCGGACCTCCCAACCGTGCCGGCGGGCCTGACGCAGCAGGCTGCCGTCCGGGTTGACGGCCACCGCCCTGCCCACCGCGGAGAGCAGCGGCAGGTCGTTGGCGGAGTCGCTGTAGGCGGCGCAGCGGGTCAGGTCGAGCCCTTCCACCGCGGCGAGCTGGGTGACCGCCTCGGCCTTCGCCGGCCCGTGCATCAGGTCACCCACCAACCGCCCGGTGTACGCCCCGTCCAGCACCTCGGCCACAGTGCCGATAGCACCGGTGAGACCGAGCCTGGCGGCGATCACCCGGCCGATCTCCACCGGGGCGGCGCTGACCAGCCACACCCGCTGGCCGGCGTCCAGGTGGCGTTGTGCGAGTTGGTGGGTGCCGGCCCAGATCCGGGGAGCCATCATCTCGTCGAAGATCTCCTCCGCGAGGTGCTCCACCTCGTCGACCCGCCAGCCCTGCACGAAGGCCAGCGCGGCCTCCTTGGCCAGTGACATGTCACCCGCGTGTTCCCGGGCGAGCAGCCGGAACCGGAGCTGCTGCCAGGCGAATCGGGCCAGATCACCGGTGGTGAGGTAGTTGCGGGAGGCGAGCCCACGGGCGAACCAGTAGATCGACGCGCCCTGCATCATCGTGTTGTCCACGTCGAAGAACGCCGCGGCCGCCGTGTCCGGTGCGGTGGCCGGAGCCAGGTCGGTCTCCGCCCAGCCCGCAGTGTGCCCCTCGGCGTCGGTGCTGACCGTCACCTTACGGCTGCGCGCCACGCGACTCCCTTCCTCACCGGTACGACGGATGCCTCCCAGCGAGGGTATCCGCCGCAGACGGTCGACCGGCCGAGCACACAACGAACTGTGGCGCGGCCGGTCGGACGTGCGGTATAGGGATCAGCGGGACCCGGGGCAGGCCTTCGGATCGGGCCCGAGGGTGTCGCTGGTGGTCGGGGCCGGGAGGCCGCAGGCGATTGCCGCGCGCAGCGAGTCCGAACGTTCCCGGATGTCGTCCAGGAGGAGCAGCGACCGCTGGGTGCGTTCCCGGTCGGCGCGGGTGCTCCCGTCGAGCAGGCCGCTCACCGCGCGACGTTGGCTTGCGACGAAGGTGTTGAGGGTGTCCAGGCTGCCCGGCTCGGCCCGCTGCACCGCGGCGGAGGTGAGCAGGCGGACGCCCTGCCGGGTGTCGGCGTCCATGTCGTCGAGGACCGCGCTGTAGCCGATCCGGTCGCCGCGCATTTTGGCGGCTTCGCCGAGCCTGGTCCGGGCGAAGTCCAGGAAGAGCTGGCCGCGGCTGATGTCCGAGCTGGCCAGGGCGAGCTGGGCGCGTTCGGTCGAGCGCTTCATGCCGTAGAGCGCGTCGCCGGGCACCGCGTTCTCGCTGGCGGCGGAGATGCCGGAGACAGCGATGGCGCCGGCGGCGATGCCGACCAGGATCGCGCCCCGGGCTCGGGCCCGCCGCGCGGTGACCGCCGGTAGCAGCCGCCCGCGGGTCGTCGTGGTGGCCGCTTCGCTGGCTGCCGGGGCGGTGCCCAGCCCTTCCCGTTCGGCCGTCGCGAGCAGCATCGCCCGCAGGCCGGTCCGGAATTCCGGGTTCACCTCGACAGCCGGGGGATCGACGCTGAGTCGCTGGCCCACCGCTACGAGTGGCGCGAGTTGGGCGTCCACCCGCGATCGCACGTGGTGCCGCCGAGCCCCGTTGGCCTCGTCGAGAAGCTGCGCGAAGCGCTCGGCGCGCCGGCGGGAGAAGAGGATGTCGTCCACCGCAGGCACCTCCTCTCGCTGGTCACGGCCGGTCGGCCGCCGTCGTTGCCAGCGACCGGGCGGCAGTGTGACACCACGGAGGTGAGGTGCCGCCGGCGTACCGGTGGGACCTCGGTGCCCGGGCCTGCCGGGACCTCCACCGGTCGCACCCGGAGAAACGCGGCGGACCGGGCACGGGTTACGGGCCAGGCGGGGCGGAAATTACACAAAGTGATGGTTGTCACCGTGCCGCACCGGCTCTGAGCTGGGCAGACGTTGATCGACATCCATCGGTCTCTCGAAACAATCTACGGTTGGAAGCCGTCCGGGAGGAGTCGGGCCAGGGCGCGAACCGCCCGGTACTGGAGGGCCTTGATGGCGCCCTCGTTCTTGCCCATGGCGCGGGCCGTTTCGGCGACCGAGAAACCCTGGAGAAAGCGGAGAACGATGCACTCCTGCTGCTCCGGGTTGAGTTGCTTCACGGCGGTGAGCAGCGCGACGTTGGTGATGTGCTCCACCACCGCGGCCTCCGGGCTGCCCTCGGGGCCCCGGTCCTCCCGGTCGGCGTCGAGCACGTCGCCGGTGGTGACCTCCAGCCGGTACCGGCCCGACTTGAAGTGGTCCGCCACCAGGTTGCGGGCGATCGTCACCAGCCAGGCGCCGAGGTCGCGACCCTGCCAGGTGAAGCTGCCGATCCGCTTGAGCGCGCGCAGGAAGGTGTCCGAGGTGAGGTCCTCGGCGAGTTGGCGGTTGCCGACCCGGAAGTAGACGAACCGGAAGACAGTGTCCACATACCGGTCGTAGATCAGGCCGAACGCCTCGGAATCGCCGGCCTGGGCCCGCTCGATCAGCGTCCAGACCTCGGTGGCCGGGTCGGACGGGTCCGGGCGGCTCGGGAACCCGGTCGGGGTGGTGGCGGGTTCGGCCGGCACCGCCGGAATCACCGCCGTCTCCGCCGGCACCGCCGGAATCACCGCCGTCTCGCCCGCCGCCGGGTCGGTAGTCACCGCGGGTGTGTCGCTTCCCCGTCGGCCCTGCGCGGGCAACGGCCGGGGGGGTGCACCGACCCGGCCCCCGGGCGTCTTCGCGTTGCCGCCGGGCACCGACGGGCGCGGTGTGGGTTCGTTGGTGTGTGGCCGACTGCGGATCCGCTGCGCCGCGCCGTCGCCCCGCACGGCGGTGCCGTGTGGATCGTCCAGCGGGGAACGGGCCGTGGGTCGCTCGTTGACGTGGGAGCGAGCCGGCTGACCGGTCAGGCCGAGCGGGCGTTCCGCGTAACCGAAGGTGGTCACCGTGCTGCCCCCGCCCCGTTGTCGGTCGGACGGGTCGGTCTGTGGGTCGTCGGGACGGGCCGACCGGGCTCCCGGTCGGGCAGAACGGTCGCGGGGATTGCCGACGGGCGGCAATTCCCCTGGAGGTGCTGGTCCAATGCGCTCACAGGCACGGGGGCCTCCTCGGGCTGAGGGGTGTCGACTCACGGCAAATGGGGTGACCCGACCCGAGTGATGATAGGGCCAACGTCACCCGCGCGTGGCAAGTCCGTTACACAAGGCGGAAGTATTTCCCGCTCCGTCGCACCAATGCCGGACCGGTTGTCCGTCGTGTGCGTTTGACTTTCCGTTCGCACGCTGTTCCACGATGGATTACCTGATCGGGGGCTTGTTGGACGTTCGGTCGGCCCGTCGCGTCGGGTGGTCGAACGGGCGCGCCGAAGCGCTTGTGGACGGCGTCGCCCGTCCCATCGGCAGGACCCGATCGGGTCGCCCATGGCACACGGTGCAGTCCCGTCAGTGGGACTCTCGCGGGGTCGCCGCCCAGGCGCGGACCCACCCGTCGGGCGTGGCCTGTCGTCGCCCGCTGTGCCAGACTCGATCACCGTGCAGGACGCCTCGGTAAACCCCGCGCCGAACCTCGCCGACCGGGTCCGCCGGGCGGCTCACGACCGCAACGACCGGGCCGCGCTGCACTGGCGCGACCAGACGGTCAGCTGGTCCGACCTGGACGCCGCCGTGGACGCCGCCGCGCGCGGTCTGTCCGCCGCCGCCCCGCACACCGACCCCGGCGGTACGCCGCCACGCGTCGCGATCGCGCTGCCGAACACCATCGACTTCGTGGTCACCTGGCTCGGCGCTCTGCGGGCGGGACTGGTCGCCGTGCCGGTCAACCCCGGCCTCACCGCACCGGAACTGCGGCACGTGTTGTCCGACTCCGGCGCGTCGGTGCTCGTCGCCACCGACCAGATCCGAAACCTCGTCGCCGACCTGACCGCCGAACTGCCCGCGCTCGTCGCCGTGCACAGCACGCCGCCGACAGCCGACTCACCCGGCCCGGCCCGCCCGCGCCGAGGCGGCACCGACCTGGCGGTACTGCTCTATACCTCCGGCACCGAGGGGCGACCCAAGGGGGCGATGCTCTCGCACCGGGCGCTGCTCGCCAACCTCCAGCAGGTCGACGGGATCGAACCGCCGGTGGTCGGGCCGGCGGATACTGTGCTGCTCGCGTTGCCGCTGTTCCACGCGTACGGGCTCAACTCGGGGCTCGGTGCCGTCATCGACAACGGCGCAACCGGGGTGCTGCTCGACGAGCTGGGCCCGACCGCAGGGCTGGACGAGATCGCCCGGCACCGGGTCACCGTGCTGGTCGGCGTACCGTCGATGTTCCTGACCTGGGCCGATGCCCCCACGGCCCGCGCGGCGACCGCGTCGGTGCGGGTGGCGGTCTGTGGCGCGGCGCCGCTGGAACCCCCGGTCGCGGCGCGCTTCACCGAGGCCACCGGGCATCAGGTGCACATCGGGTACGGCCTCACCGAGACCGCCCCGGTGCTGACCTCCACCCTGGTGGGTGGTGTGGCCAAGGCCGGCTCGATCGGCCGTCCACTGCCCGGGGTGGGGTTACGCCTGGTCGGCGCCGACGGGGTGGACCTCTGGCGCGACGGGCTTGCCGTCCCCGACGACGACCCGGACGAGCTGGACATCTCCGATATGACGCCGGGCACCGACCCGGGGCAGATCGTCGTGCGCGGCCCCAACCTCTTCGACGGCTACTGGCCCGACGGTCGGGGTGGGCCCGACGCCGACGGCTGGTGGGGCACCGGGGACATCGCCTACGCCGACGAGGACGGGGACCTCTTCCTGGTCGACCGGCTCGGCGAGCTGATCCTGGTCAACGGATTCAACGTCTATCCGCACGAGGTCGAGTTGGTGCTGGCCGGGCACCCCGAGGTGGCCGAGTCGGCGGTACTGGGTGTGCCGCACCCGCGGACCGGCGAGACTGTGCGGGCGTACGTGGTGCCGAAGCCGGGGCGACCGGTGACCAGCGACGACCTGCTCGCCCACTGCGCACGGAACCTCGCCCGGTTCAAGTGCCCGACCGCCGTCGAGATCGTCGACGCCCTGCCCCACTCGGCGATCGGCAAGGTACGCAAGACCCAGCTCCGGTCGGCGGCCCCGGCCGGAGCGTCCGCACCCGCCGACACCCGCACGGAGGTAACCGATGGCCACTGACGCCCGGCTCGCCCTGATCACCCGACCCGGCTGCCACCTGTGCGACGACGCCAAGGCGGCGCTCGACCGGGTGGTGGCGGTCACCGGCGACAAGTGGGTCGAGTGGGACGTCACCGGCGACGAGGGCCTGGAGCGGGAGTACGGGGACCGGCTGCCGGTGGTGATGCTGGACGGCAAGGAGCACGGTTACTGGCGGGTCGAGGAGGACCGGCTGCTGCGGGACCTGACCACGCCGCAGCTCTGAAACGGGGCCTAGGGTGCTCTGATGACCACTGCGCACCCGCACCTCGTCTGGGACTGGAACGGCACCCTGCTCAACGACCTCAGCCTGGTGGTGTCCGCCACCAACGTCGTCTTCGCCAGCCTCGGCGGGCCGACGGTCACCCTGGACGAGCACCGGGTGCGGTTCCGCCGACCGATCGCCGAGTACTACGCCGAGGTGCTCGGCCAGGCCGTCGACGACGACGAGTTCGGCCGACTGGACCGGATCTTCCACGACGCGTACCGCACCGGGTTGACCACCTGTGAGCTGGCCGCCGACGCGCGCACCGCGATGGCCGCCTGGCCGGGCGGCCAGAGCCTGCTCTCCATGTGGTTCCACGAGGAGCTGGTGCCGACCGTGCACACGTACGGGCTGACCGGCCACTTCGCCCGGGTCGACGGGCTGCGGGCCACTGTCGGCGGCGGCCGTAAGGCCGAGTCGCTCCAACTGCACCTGGCCGAGCTGGGCGTGGACGGCACCTCGGTGGTGCTGATCGGTGACTCCATCGACGACGCGGACGCGGCGAACGCAGTGGGCGGCCGGGCGGTCCTCTACACCGGCGGGTTCACCGACCCGGCCCGGCTGCGCGCCTCCGGTCACCCGGTGGCCGACACCCTCACCGACGCGGTGACCCTGGCCCGGCAGGTCAGTTCCGCAGATAGGTGAGGACGGCCAGCACCCGACGGTGCTGCTCGGTGTCCGGCGGCAGGGTGAGCTTGGTGAAGATGTTGCGTACGTGCTTCTCCACCGCCCCGTCGCTGACCACGAGGGCGCGGGCGATGGCGGTGTTCGAACGCCCCTCCGCCATCAACGCGAGCACCTCACGCTCGCGTGGGGTCAGTTCGCTCAGCGGGTCGTCGCGGCGGCGGCGGGCGAAGAGCTGACCGACCACCTCCGGGTCGAGCACCGTGCCGCCGCCGGCGACCCGGCGTAGGGCGTCCAGGAACTCGTCGATCGCCGCGACCCGGTCCTTGAGCAGGTAACCGATCCCACCACCGGAGCCGCCGGTGGTGGCGAGCAGATCATCGGCGTACGAGACCTCGACGTACTGGGAGAGCACCAGGATCGGGGTACGCGGCACCAGCCGACGGGCCTCCACCGCCGCCCGCAGCCCCTCGTCGGTGTGTGACGGCGGCATCCGGACGTCGACGATCGACACGTCGGGCTGGTGCTCCACCACCGCCTCGACCAGCGCGTCGCCGTCCCCGACGGCGGCCACCACCTGGTGCCCACTCTCGGTCAGCAGCCGGACCAGCCCTTCGCGGAGCAGGACGGCGTCGTCGGCGATCACGATGCGCATGGCTGTGTTGTCTACCACGTCGGGGCTGCCTTTCGGTGGTTCACAGCGGCAGGTCGGCGCGGACCTCGGTGGGGCCGCCGCTCGGGCTGACCACGGTCAGCTCACCGCCGGCGGCCCGTACCCGGTCGGCGATTCCGGCCAGACCGTGACCCTTGGCGAGGTGTGCGCCGCCCTGTCCGTCGTCACCCACCCGCACCTGGAGGTGGGCGCCGTGCCGGGCGACGGCCACCGTGGCCTCGGTGGCCCGGGCGTGCTTGGCGACGTTGGTCAACGCCTCGGCCACCACGAAGTACGCGGTGTTCTCCACCGCCGGGTCGAGCCGCCCGGCCGGGGTGCCGAGCTGCGGATCCACCTGTAGCTCGATCGGGACCAGCCCGCGGGCGGCAATGGCGGCCAGGGCGCTGGGCAGGCCCCTGTCGACCAGGATCGGTGGGGCGATGCCCCGGGACAGCGCCCGCAACTCGGCCAGCGTGTCCCGGGTCTGGGTGACCGCCTCGTCGATGGTCCGGCCGGCCGCCTCCGGGTCGGAGGCGAGCTGCATCCGGGCACGGCTGAGGTCCATCGCCAGCCGGACCAGCCGCTGCTGGGGGCCGTCGTGGATGTCGCGTTCCAACCGGCGCAGCGCGGACGCCTCGGCGGACACGGCGGCCCGCTTCTGCTCCTCCAGCACCGTGATCCGGTCCCGCATCTCGGCCACCCCGGTGAGCATGGCCTTGGCGAAGCTGGCCTGGAGCAGCGCGCAGCCCCGGACCACGATCGGCAGGGTGATCAGGAAGAACACCCCGAGCGCGGTGTTCAGGCCGATCCGGGCGGTGGTCGAGTCCCCCAGGCCGAGCAGTTGGGCCAGATCCTGGTCGCCCTCCCCGGAGGGGTGGGGCAGGGCCCAGTCGTACGCCCAGTAGAGCGAGCCGGCGATCGCGGCGGCCCACCACGCCACCGTCACCACGAAGGTGCCGACCGCCGCGATCAGCCGCAGGATGCCGTGTGCCAGGTCGAGCCAGGACTGGGCGTCCCGCATCGGCACGAAGATCCGCCGCCAGGCGTTCGCCCCCGCCTCGGGGAGTCGGTAGTGCGGGCGGATCCGCGGCTGACGGAGCACCGAGGGCAGCCGCAGCCGCTCGACGTCGGCCAGCGCGCGGGCCGCGTACAGGGTGCCGCTGAGGATCGGCAGGCCGATCACGGTGACCACCAGGCCGACGCCGACCGAGAGGCCGACGATCAGGACGATGAAGCTGGCCAGCGCCAGGGGCAGGCCGAGCAGCACGTACCCGGAGTCGAGGAAGAGTTGGCGGGGGATGCTCGGCGCCAGAGTCGGTGGCTCGCTGGTGGCGGCAACGGCGGTCATGCCAAAAGGCTAGGCATCCGGACCTCCCGCCCCCATCCCGAAGCCCCGCCTCTCCTCCGTAGTGCTGCCCCTACCACCTGCGGGACGACCTCCGGAAGGCTCGGCGCGGGATTGGTCAGAGAAGTCGGGATTGAGCAATAATCGCCCGGGCGGCGCGCGGGCAGACCCGCCGGATCGATCTTGCGGAATGGAGGTGCTGGTGAGGTTGCGTGACGCAGCGGCAAGATCGCGATTTGTGCACGTCTTCACAAGCGCCTACGCTGTGACTCCGACGCGCCCTGCTAGCACAGCCGGCAACCTCGGTCGCCAGCGGGAGTCCATAAGCGGCCGACCAGCGGAGTTGGCCGAGGATCGCACCGCACGGAGTCTCATGAGTCAGCACCGTCACCCAGGCGCGCCCGGCCGCGCCGGTGCCGTACCAGCGCTCCCGGACCTGCCCGAGGCGACCGTCGCTCGGCTCCCGGAATACCTGCGCGCGCTGCACAACCTCGCCGACAGCGGGCACGAGACGGTCTCCAGCGAGGGCCTCTCCGCCGCTGCCGGAGTCAACTCCGCGAAGCTCCGCAAGGACCTCTCACACCTTGGCTCGTACGGCACCAGGGGAGTCGGCTACGACGTCGCGCTCCTGATCGAGCAGATCGAGTATGTGCTCGGGCTCACCCAACGACGGGCTGTCGCCCTGGTCGGCGTGGGTAATCTCGGTCACGCCCTGGCCGGCTACGACGGCTTCGCCAGCCGAGGCTTCCGGATCGCCGCACTGCTCGACGCCGATCCCTCCCGCGTCGGCGAGGTGATCAACGGCCTGGTCGTCCGGCATGTCGACGACCTACCCACAGTCGCCGCCGAGGAATCCCTCGCGATCGGCGTGATCGCCACCCCGGCCGCCGCCGCCCAGCAGGTCGCCGACCAACTGGTCGCCGTCGGCGTGACGAGCATCCTCAACTTCGCGCCGTGCGTACTCTCGGTTCCGGAGGGGGTCGACGTGCGCAAGGTCGACCTCGCCATCGAGCTGCAGATTCTGTCCTTCCACGAGCACCGCAAGGCATCGCTGACCGCGCTGCCCGCCACCGGCGGGTCCGCTCTCACCGCCCTGCCCGGCGGGTTCGCGGCCACCGACACCCAGGAGGCGATCGGCACGTGAAACTGCTCGTCGTCGGCGCGTCCTACCGGACCGCCCCGGTCGCCACGCTGGAGCAGCTGGCCGTGCCCCCCGCCGACCTGACCCGAACCCTGGACCGCCTGATCGCCCAGCCGTACGTCTCCGAGGCGGTGATCGTCTCCACCTGCAACCGGGTGGAGGTGTACGCCGCCGTGTCCGGTTTCCACGGCGGGCTCGGCGACGTCTGCGCCGTCCTGGCCGAACAGGCCGGCAGCCCACCCGCGGCGCTCGCCAGCCACCTGTACGTGCACTACGACACCGCCGCCGTGGACCACGTCTTCCGGGTCGCCACCGGCCTGGACTCGATGGTCGTCGGCGAGGCGCAGATCCTCGGGCAGTTGCGTGACGCGTACCACTGGGCCACCGGCGCCGACTCGGCCGGCCGCCTGCTGCACGAGCTGATGCAGCAGGCCCTGCGGGTCGGCAAGCGGGCCCACGCCGAGACCGGCATCGACCGGGCCGGCCAGAGCGTCGTCACCGCCGCGCTGGAGTTGGCCGCCGGGCACCTCGACGGCGACCTGGTGGGCCGCCCGGCCCTGGTGGTCGGCGCCGGCGCGATGGGCTCGCTCGGAGTGGCCACGCTGTCCCGACTGGGAGCCGGCCCGCTCACCGTCAGCAACCGGGGCGCCGACCGGGCCGTCCGGCTCGCCGAGTCGTACGGGGCGAGTGCCGCGCCGATGACCGAGCTGGCCGACACCCTCTCCACAGTGGACATCGTAGTGGCCGCCACCGCGTCCACCGAACCGGTCCTCACCCGTACGTTGGTCAGCGCCGCCCTGGCCGAACGGGACCCGGCCCGAGGTCCGCTCGTCCTGCTTGACCTGGCCGTCCCGCGCGACGTCGAAGAGGGCGTTGCCGAGCTGCCCGGCGTCGAGGTGATCGACATCGACCGGATGGCGGCGCTGCTCGCCGACGGTCCGGCCGCCGCCGACGCCGCAGCCGTCGAACGGATCGTGCTGAGCGAGGTGGAGGGTTTCCTCACCTGGCTGCGCGGAGCCGACGTGGCACCCACAGTGGCCGCGCTGCGCGGTCGCGCCGACGACGTCGTCACCGCCGAGCTGCGCCGGCTCGCCCAGCGCCGCCCCGACCTCGGCGACGACCTGCGAGCCGAGGTGGCCCGCACGGTGCACCGGGTCGTGCAGCGACTGCTGCACCAACCCACCGTCAAGGTCCGGCAGTTGGCCGCCGAGCCCGGCGGCGACCAGTACGCGGCCCTGCTGCGCGAACTGTTCGACCTCGAGGTCCCGCAGACCTCGCCGGTGGACACCGTTCCGGACGTGCTCACGCCCGACCTCGGCCTGCCGTTGCCCGGCACCGACCCGATGCCCCGGGTCGACACCGCCGAGCCGACCCCGCCCACCGGAGGTGCGCGATGACCGCCCCCCTGCGCCTCGGCACCCGGGGCAGCGCCCTGGCGATGGCCCAGTCCGGCCAGATCGCCGAAGCGTTGACCGCCGCCACCGGCCGCCCCGTCGAGCTGGTCGAGGTCGTCACGGCGGGCGACCGCTCCAACGCGCCGGTGCACCGGCTCGGCGTCGGGGTGTTCGTCTCCGCGCTGCGCGACGCCCTGGCCGCCAGGACGATCGACTTCGCCGTGCACTCCTACAAGGATCTGCCCACGGCTGCCGACGGCGGGCTGCACATCGCGGCGGTGCCGGCCCGGCAGGACCCGCGTGACGCGCTGGTCGCCCGCGGCGGTCGGACGCTCGCCGAGTTGCCGCCCGGGGCCACCATCGGCACCGGCGCGCTGCGCCGGATCGCCCAGTTGCACGCCCTCGGCCTGCAACTGGAGGTCACCCCGATCCGCGGCAACGTGGACACCCGTCTGGCGCGGGTGCTCGGCCCCGACGCCGATCTCGACGCTGTCGTGCTGGCCCGAGCCGGGCTGGCCCGACTCGGGCGGCTCGACGTGATCACCGAATCGCTGGACCCGATGCTCATGCTGCCCGCCCCCGCCCAGGGGGCGCTCGCTGTGGAGTGCCGGGCCGACGACCAGGACCTGGTCGAGCTGCTCGCGGTGCTCGACCACGCACCGTCGCGTGCCGCGGTCACCGCGGAACGCGCGTTTCTGGCAACCCTGGAGGCCGGGTGCAGCGCACCCGTCGCCGCCTTTGCCGAACTCGCCGAAGGCGAGACCGGCGATGAGATCTACCTGCGCGGGGCGGTGATCAGCCCGGACGGCACTCGTGACCTCCGGCTGTCCCGCACCGGAACGCCCGCCGACGCGGCGGAGATCGGTAAGGCACTCGCCGCCGAACTCCTCGACCTCGGCGCCGACTCGATCCTCGGCCACGAAGGACACACCGGCCCGGGGACCCAGCAATTTGGGAGCACAGAATGACCCGCACCCGTAAGCCCGTCGGCCGTATCGCGTTCGTCGGGGCTGGCCCCGGTGACCCGGGCCTGCTGACCCGCCGGGCGCACGACGCCCTGGTCGACGCCGACCAGGTGATCTACGACCGGGGTGTCCCGGAGTCGTTGCTCGCCGTCGTACGCGCCGAAGCCAGGGACGACGCCGAGTTCACCCCCGCCGAAGGCGCGCCGGGGGACGTGGCGAAGGTGCTGATCTCCGCGGCCCGTTCCGGGTTGAACGCGGTGCACCTGGTCGCTGGTGACCCGTTCGGCCACGACTCGGTGGTCAAGGAGGTGCAGGCGGTGGCCCGCACCGCCGCCCACTTCGAGGTGGTGCCCGGCGTCGGCCAGGCCGAGGGTGTGGCCACCTACGCCGGTGTTCCGCTGCCGGGTGTGCGTACGGCCGCCGACGTCGAGGACGTCAGCGCACTGGACTTCGAGGCGCTGGCCACTGCCGTCGGCCGGGGTTCCCTCGCGCTCGCCGTGGACGCCGGTGACCTCGCCGCCGTCCGGGACGGGCTGCTCGCCGCCGGGGTCGACGGCACCACCGGCGTCGGCGTGACCGGCGACGGCACCGGCGAGACCCAGTACACGACCACGTCGACAGTGGACAGCTTCGTGGCCGCCGCGCTCGGCTTCACCGGCCGGGTGGTGCTCACCGTCGGTGTCGGGGTGGGCCAGCGCGACAAGCTGAGCTGGTGGGAGAACCGCCCGCTGTACGGCTGGAAGGTGCTCGTACCCCGCACCAAGGAGCAGGCCGGCGCGATGAGCGCCCGACTGCGCGCGTACGGGGCGATCCCGTGCGAGGTGCCGACCATTGCTGTCGAGCCGCCGCGTACTCCGGCGCAGATGGAGCGGGCCGTCAAGGGCCTGGTCGACGGCCGGTACGCCTGGGTGATCTTCACGTCGGTCAACGCGGTCCGCGCGGTCTGGGAGAAGTTCGCCGAGCACGGCCTGGACGCCCGGCACTTCGGCGGCGTCAAGATCGCCTGCATCGGTGAGGCCACGGCGGACGCGGTCCGCGCGTTCGGCATCCAGCCGGAGCTGATCCCCGCCGGGGAGCAGTCCTCCGAAGGGCTGCTGGCCGAGTTCTCCCCGCACGACGAGATCCTCGACCCGGTGGGCCGCGTGCTGCTGCCGCGCGCCGACATCGCCACCGAGACGCTCGCCGCCGGGCTCACCGAGCGCGGCTGGGAGGTCGACGACGTGACCGCGTACCGGACGGTGCGGGCCGCGCCGCCGCCCGCCGAGATCCGCGACGCGATCAAGTCGGGCGGCTTCGACGCGGTGCTCTTCACCTCGTCCTCCACCGTGCGCAACCTGGTCGGCATCGCCGGGAAGCCGCACGCCCGCACCGTTGTTGCCGTCATCGGGCCCAAGACGGCGGAGACCGCGACGGAGTTCGGCCTTCGGGTCGACGTCCAGCCGCCGCACGCCTCGGTGCCCGACCTGGTGGAGGCGCTCGCCGCCTACGCCGTCGAGCTGCGCGAGAAGCTGGCCGCCATGCCGGCCAAGCAGCGCCGCGGCTCGAAGGTGCAGGGCCCGACCGCCCTGCGCTTCCGGTAGTCGTTCGAGGAGGCCCTTCCATGTCGTACCCCGAGATCCGGCCCCGCCGGCTGCGCCGCACCCCGGCGATCCGCCGGTTGGTCTCCGAGACCCGGGTCGACCCGGCCGAGCTGGTCGTGCCGATGTTCGTCAAGGAAGGGCTGAGCGAGCCCCGGGCAATCGGGTCGCTCCCGGGAGTGCTCCAGCACTCCCGGGACTCGCTGCGCAAGGCGGCGGTCGAGGCCGTCCAGGCCGGGGTCGGCGGGATCATGCTCTTCGGCGTGCCGGAGCAGCGGGACCCGACCGGTTCCGGCGGCATCGACCCGAACGGCATCCTCAACGTCGCGATCCGCGATGTGGTGGCCGAGGTGGGTGACGCCACCGTGGTGATGAGCGACCTGTGCCTGGACGAGTTCACCTCCCACGGGCACTGCGGGCTGCTCACCCCCGACGGCGAGGTCGACAACGACGCCACCCTCGCCGCGTACGCCGAGATGGCGGTGGCCCAGGCCGCCGCCGGGGTCGGCATGGTCGGGCCGTCCGGGATGATGGACGGCCAGGTCGGCGTGGTGCGCCGGGCCCTCGACGCCGCCGGGCACCAGGATGTGGCGGTGCTGGCGTACGCCGCCAAGTACGCTTCCGCCTTCTACGGCCCGTTCCGGGAGGCGGTGGAGTCGGCGCTGGAGGGCGACCGACGCACCTACCAGCAGGACCCGGCCAACCTGCGGGAGTCGCTGCGCGAGGTTGCGCTCGACGTGGCCGAGGGTGCCGACCTGGTGATGGTCAAGCCGGCGCTGCCGTACCTCGACGTGGTGTCGGCGGTACGGGCCGCCGTGGACGTCCCGGTCGCCGCCTACCAGGTCTCCGGTGAGTACGCGATGGTCGAAGCCGCCGCCGCGAACGGCTGGATCGACCGGGAGCGGGTGATGCTGGAAACGCTCACCTCGATCAAGCGGGCCGGTGCGCAGGTCATCCTCACCTACTGGGCCGTCGAAGCCGCCCAGTTGCTGCGCGAGCGCTACTGACCCAAGGCCTGCCTGCCCCCCTGGGCCTGCCTGCCCCTGCTGGTTGCGCCGTCTCGCAACGTGCGGGGCCGCGCCGGCTCGCGCACGTCCTGCCGCGTCCTGACCGCGTCGTCCCTGGGACCGCCGACTCGTAGCCCGATCGGCGGCCAACTGACGACCCACTGGCCACACCGGCTTGCGGAGCGTAGGTCATGCCCACTTGCGCAGCGTAACCATCCGCCCAGCCCCCACCACCCTCCTTTCGCCCTTTGCTTTGCACCCACGACGGCGACGCCTACCCTCGGTCACTGGCGCATATCGAACTGCAGAGCAAAGGGGTCGGCCAGGGTGTCGGGTGCCCGGCCGCCGGGAACGGATTCTCCCTGGTCGAGCGAGGGTCGGGCGCGGTCGGATGCTGCCGACTCGGCCGACCAGCGTGAAATCCTTTACTCAACGTGACGGCGACACATTCCAGCGCTCAAAACACGGACAGTCATCTGCCAGCCGTGGGAGTTATCCACAGGCCAGCTCGTTGTCCACAGCTGAGGCGTTCGGGATTGCGGCCAGCCGCACCAGGCGGGACGGTGACGGCGTGAGTGATTCCTCAGCCGAGCCGGTCCTGATCACCGAACCGTCCGACGCACCCTGGCCGGCCGCCGGCATCGTCCGAGCGGTTCGGCGCCGCGCCGACCTGAGCCAACGCGAGCTGGCCCGGTGGGCCGGTGTGCACCACGCCACCATCGGCAGGATCGAGGCCGGTCGCATGGTGCCGAGCATCGTCCTGCTCCGGCGCATCATCGGAGTGGTGGGCTGCCGGCTGGCCGTGGTGGACGAGTTCGGCCGGGTGCTGAAACCGATGCGTGACTGGCAGGACACTCTCAACGGCGCCGAGCGTCGCTACCCGTCGCACCTGGACACCATCCTCGACCCTGAGCCGGGCGAGTGGTGGGCGGACATCTACGGGCTCGCCCGTCCGCCGGAGACGTTCTACCGCAATCGGGAGGTCCGGGACGCTATGCGTCGGCGCAGCCAGTGGGAGGTGCGTGTGGCCCAGAACCGGCACCTGCCCCGGCCGCCCTGGCCCCCACGTGGGCTGGTGTGAACCAGGCACGAGAGAGGCCCGCCGACCCGGTACGGGTCGACGGGCCTCGCCGGAACGCGCGACGTCAGTCGTCGTTGGTGATCGTGCCGACCGCGAGCGGATCAGCCAGCCGGAGACCGGGTACGCCGGCCACCAGCAACGTCAGCTTCTCGTCCGACTCCCGCTTGCGGTCACCGCGCACTGTCACCGGGAACACCACCGACGTCTGCCCGGCCGCCAACACCTTGCAGCCGGCGTACGCGTCGAAGTCCGAGCCGACCTGCGCGGTGACGCCGACGGTGGCGGCGCAGAGCAGCACCGGCTGGGACAGCGGCCGGGACACCGTGGCGGTGAAGGTGAGCTGCCGGGTGCCCTGGTTGCCCTCGACCACCGCCGTGTCGGCGACGGTCAACGACGCCCGGGAGCGGAACCGGGCCACCTGCGGGTCGTGGTCGCTGGAACCCCGCGACCCGTCGCCGGTGAACTCCGCCGGCCAGTCGGCGTTGACGTGTGCCGCCCGCACCTGCACCAGGTCGTCGTGGAGCGCGTCGTTGACGAACAGGTGGTCGAGCGTCTGCGCCTGCCCCTCGAAGCTGTACGAGTAGGCCGACGACGGCACCTCCGCCACCAGGTTGTCCCACAGGTTGTGCAGGCCGGCCTCGTAGAGCGGGGCAAGCTGGTCCGACGGGGTGGGCTGGTCGCCGGTGGCGATGGGATCGTCCGGTCGGGGGAAGACGTTGAGGTCCCCGCCGTACACCACGCGGGCCGTCTGGTCGGCCGCCTCGATCGCGGTGACGATCGCCGCCCCGTAGCGAGCCTGCTCCCGCCGCTGCCCGACCCGACTGTCCGGGCCGGAGGAGTAGTGGTTGCTGAGCGCGTACAGGGTGAACCGCTCCGACGAGCCGGGCGCGGCGGCCACCGTGAACTTGCCCAACTGGGGAGCACGGGTGAAGACGTTGTTCCCGTCCTTGCCGGTCGAGGTGTCCACGTCCGACGGCAGCACCGCGTTGAGGGCCTTCGGGTTCTGCACGTCGGCGTTGGTCGGCAACCCCGCCGAGCGGTACTGCACGGTTGGTGTCGAGCCCAGCAGCGGGTCGTTCGCCGTCGCAGCGGCCAGCGACAACCGGTCCGTGCGGTAGAGGAAGGCGGCGGTGATGCCGCGGGCGTCCGCGCCGGTCCGGTCATAGGCGGCGGCGTACGCCGGCCCGCCAGCGGCCGCGACGGTGAGCGCCAGCTCCTGGATGCTGTCCGGCGCACCGTCCGCGTCGTTGGTGTCGCCGCAGCTCAGCGCAGTGCCGGAGACCGTGCAGATGTCCTGGTCCTCGGCTTCCTGCACCAGGATCAGGTCCGGGGCGTGCAGGTCCTTGACGATCTGATCGGCGAGCGCGGCCAACTGCTGCCGGTAGTCCGCCTCGCTGCTTGGCACGTAGTCGAACGGTGGGCTGACCCCGGTGCAGCCGGCGTTGCCCGCGAAGTCACAGCCGTCGAACGGGTCGTCGCGGTAGTCGTACAGGTTCTCCACGTTGTAGGTGGCGACCGCCACCTCCTGCGACCGGTCAGCAGGCTTCGGCGGGTTGTTCCTGGACGGGTCGGCACCGGCGTCGAACTCGGCACTCTCGACCTGGACGCCGTACTTCTCGAACGAGTAGTAGACGCCGCCCACCGCGTCCGCCCGCAGCGTGTCGAAGGTGTGCGCCGGCGGGAGCAGCGCGGTGCTGTCCCGGGCGGTGGCCTTCACACCCATGCTGCCGAGCAACGTCCGCTGGCCGTTGCCGTCGTCGAAGCGGCGGGTCGGGTCGTTGTCCAGCGGGTGCGAATCACGGAAGACCCGCCTGGTGTACGGGCCGGCGCGGTCCAGCAGCGGGTCGTCCCGGTCGACCACCCACAGCTCGGCGTCGGCAGTGGACGAGAACACGTCCCGTCCGCTGACCGCGCCACTGCCCGCCCGTACCCGCATCCGGGCGCCCTCGTGCCGCTCCCAGAAACGCTGCGCGTCGGTCAGCTCGACCGGTGGCACCGCGTCGGTGACCGCGACCGAGGTGTCCACGGCCAGGCCACCGGCGATCCGGCGGACCAGGGAGGCACCGGAGAGCTGGGTGAAGTTGTAGTACTCCGACACCCGGGCCCGCAGCACGACCTCGTCCCCGACGGTCGGCACGTAGCCGCCGACCAGCGAGGTGAACGCGCCCATGAACACGAAGATGCCGTCGGAACTGGTCGGGTCGCCGTCGGTGTCGCCGGTACGGCTCTGCAGGAAGAAGCCGTGCTGTTCCGCCCCGGCCGAGGTGCGCGCCAGGGTCAACTGGGTGATCACACCGCGTACGTCGTACAGCGTGCTGCTCGTGCCGTTGCCGCTCGCCGGCGCGAGCGGCGACCTGTCGGTCGGACCCGCCTCGGCGTCGGTCGTCGGACCCTGCACCTCGCCGACGGTCAGCTCCCGGGTCACCTGCACAGCCAGCGCGCAGGTCGCGGTGCCACCGCCCGCGTCGGTAGCGGTCAGGGTCACGGTGTACGCCCCGGCGGCGAGGTCGGCGCTCGCGCTGACGGTGGCGCGGGCGGTGCCGCCCACACCCTCTGCGGGGGTGAACGCGGTACGGGTGATCGAACCGCTGGACGGGGTCGGGCTGACCGTGGTCACCGCCAGCTCGACGATCGTGTCGTCGGGGTCGGTGGCGGTGACCTCGCGGGTCGCGGCCGTGCCGGCCGCGGTGACCAGTGCGCTGCCGCAGGTCAGCGTGGCCGGCGCGTCGACCGGGCCCCCGCCGTCGACCGTGTGCGTGCCGAGGCCGTCGAAGGTGTCGACCGGGAAGCCGGCCCACTGCGTGGCCGGGTCGAACGCGTCCGACGGGTCCGTGTCACCGGCGGCTACGGTCGGCAGCCGACGCAGGGTGTTGTCCGCGGTGCTGGTCGTGCCGGCGCCCCACTCGGTGCCCGGGTCGACGCCCACCTGCCCGATCGAGTCGAGCACAGTGGTCCCCCGGCGCAGCACGATCGCGTCGTCACCGTTGAACAGGCTCGCCCCGGTGGTCTGGTCGGCCTGGGCGAGGATGGCGGCCCCGGCCGAGGCGCTGGCGAACACGAACGCGTCGCCGGCTGCCACGGTGCCGGTCAACGCGACAGTGGTGGCCGTGGTGGAGCCGTTGAAGTAGAGCTGCAACTGGTAGCCGCCGGCCGTCAGGTCGACGGCGGCACCCGTGCCGTTGAACAGCTCGATCGCCTTGTTGTTCGACGAACCCTCGACGTACTCCGAGATGAACAGGTCGGTGGGCGCGGCGCTGGCCGCGGTGGGTGCGACGCCGAGCGCCGTGACTGTCACGGCGGCGGTGGCGGTCGCGAGCGCGGCGAGTGAGCGGCGCGGGCGCATAGGGCCTCCACGATGGGTGGATGGGGGTCAACGCACGTTAAGGTGCGCGACTGTCCACCGTCCATCCCCTAATGGACAGTTTCGTGAATTCCCTCAGTGCGGCGGGTCGAGGCGGTGCACCAGCTCAGCGACGTCGACGCTGTATTCGCACCAGTCCCGGTCGGACCGGTAACCCAACTCGGCGTTGACCTTCAGCATCGCCTCGTTGGCCTGTGCGTTCCACGTCTGCACCTCGATCAGCTCCGGCTCGGCGGAGCGCAACTCCAACAGCATCCGAGCCTTGATCGCCCGGTCGATGCCGTAACCCCGGTGGTCCTGCGCGACGATCGTGTCGTACTGGTCGGCGCGGGTCGGGTGCTGCGCCGGGACGACCACCTCGGTCAGGCCGGCCACCTCGCCGCTCTGCTCGTGCCGGGCGAGCACGATGTACGGCTTCATGCCCCGCCGGTGCAGGGTGTCGAGGCTGTCGCGCAGCCGCTCCGGGTCGTAGGAGCTGGGGCGCAGCTCAACCTCGTCGACGTCGCGCACCTCGGCCTTCGCCCGCGCGTACGCCTCAAGCAGGTCGTCCGGCGGCCCGCCCGGGAAGAACTCCAGGTGGTAACCCGCGCCGATGCCGGTCGCCATCTCGGCCAGCTCGGCCCAGTCGACAGCTGTCAGGTCGAGCACGCTGCGGGTCTCCACGTACTCCCTGGTGAAGCCGAGCGACTCGTAGAAGGCCACCGCGGGCGTGTCGCCGACGACCTCCACCCCGATCGACTGGAAGCCCTCCTGGTAGACCCGGCGGGCGGCAAGCAACACCAGGTCACGGCCCAGACCGCTGCGCCGCGCGGACGGGTGCACCAGCACCTCGAGCACGCCGATGTCACCGAGGAGCAGCACGTGCACCTGGCCGAGTACCGCGCCCGGGTCGTCCGGGCCGGTCGGCTCAGCCTGGGCGATCCAGGAGATCCGCCGCTCACCCGGCATCACCTCGGTGAGGTATTCCCGCAGCGAGGTCTCCCGCCACGGCGGGTCCTGCGGCAGATCGGCCGCCAGAACCGCGTTCAGCGTGGCCAGCAGCGACGCGATCTCGGCAGACGACGCGGTCCTGGGGTCCCACTCGCGCACCATCACCCGTCTAGCTTGCCGCTAACAGCTGCCCGGGGGAAGTGTCCAGTTCTCCAACGTATCGAGACGATCACTTCATCAGCGACTGGCCCGTCCGTACCGGTTCGCGGTGTCGTAGACGTCCTGGGCGTACCGCTGCACATCGTTGTAGGACAGGATCGCGTTCCACCAGTCGCCGGCGATGCTCAGGTTGCGCCCGCCCTTGCAGAGGTAGTTGCCCGCCGCCAGGGCGGCGTCGTCCAGGTCGTGCGGGTCCTTGATTCCGTCGTTGTCGGCGTCCGCGCCGATCTCTTTCCAGGTGCTCGGGATGAACTGCATCGGCCCGATCGCGCGGTCGAGAACCCGGTCGCCGTCGAGGTCCCCACGGTCGGTGTCGATGATCCGCATCCGGCCACCCTTTCCGTCCAACGGAAGGCCGATGATCTTCGGCAGGGCTTTGCCGTCCTGGCCCAACCGGGCACCGTTCGCCGAGCCGTGCCCCGATTCGACCTGGCCGATCGCGGCCAACGTGGTCCAGCTCAGCGCGCAGCTGCGGTTGGTCTGGGCGAGGACCAGCTCGGCGTAGCCGTACGCCTGCATGGCGACAGCCGGGACGCCCACCTTGGCGCCCACCTGCTGAGCCCAGCCGGCCAGGGCGTCGGACGGTCGGCCTCCGATCACCGGCCCGACGGTCGGCTGCCCGGTCGGCAGTCCGCCGCTGGGTAGCCCGCCGCCGGGGACCGAACCGGTCGGGAACGGGCCGGTCGGGAGTGGGCCGGTGGGAAGCGGTTCGACGGGGAGGCCGGGCGGCACAGCGGGCGGCGCGCCCTGCGTCGCCGTCGCGGTGGCGTCGGCCGCGACCGGGCGGGGTGCGCGAATCGTGGCCGGCACGAGCAGCGCACCCGCCGCGGCGGTAGCGGCCACCAGCGCCAGCAGGAACACACCCGGCAGGGTGAGTCGACCGCTCGGGCGGCGAGCCCAGGCGCGGGTCGCGTAGGCGGCGGTGGTTGCCGCCCGGCGCGGCTCCAGCCGTACCGCGTGCGCGAAGGGCACCCGGCGTCGCCGGGCCGGTCCGGACGCCGGCACCACCGGCAGTTCGTCCACGGTGGTCTTCGCCGGATCCTTGACGACGGCCACCGTCGTGGGTTGCGCGTCGGTGCCCTCTGCCTCTGCGGCCTTGGCCTCTGTGGGCTTGGCCTCCGTGGTCGTCGGACCTGCGGCCTTCGGGTCTTCGATCTTCGGTTCCGCGACCGCTGCGGCCTCGGTCTTCGGGGTGTCGGCCGGCGCGTTCCCGCCGTCGGTGGTCGAGCCGGGCGTGCCCGGGGCCGGCGTGCCGTCCACGTCCGGCTTGGAATCAGCGGCGTCGGTCGGCGTGACCGCTGGTGTGCTCGTCGCACCCCCGGAACGTCCGCTCAGCCAGGGTCGGCGGGGGCGAGGTACCGCAGACACCGGATCAGGCGCCGCCCCCGAACCCTCCAGTGGCCCGTCCAGAGGAGCGGCCGGTCGTAACCGTTGCACACGCGTGTCGTCCTCGCCGTCCACCACACGTCGAGTATCACCCATACCCCGCCGAACGTCAGATCCACGTACCCTGGGTGCATGCCCCGGTACGAGTTCCGCTGCCGCGCCTGCGGCGACACCTTCGAGGTCAACCGTTCGATGGCGGCGGCCGGTGACCCGGCGAACTGCCCGCACGGACACACCGACACGGTCAAGCTGCTGTCCGCGATCGCGGTCACCGGCCGGGGTGGTGCCACCGGTGGTGCCCCGGCACCCACCGGCGGGGGGTGCTGCGGCGGCGCCTGCGGCTGCTGATCGGGCCGATTTTCTGCCGCATGGTGGGCTGGCCTTGCCGGGAGCAGGGCCGAGTGGCACTTTGAGGCGGCACCTGCCCGGCCGTTCTCACGATGTGTGACCGCTCGGACTCAGGCAGCATGAATCCGACGTCACGGGCGGAGGTTCCACGCATGTCGCCACGGATCCAGCTCCCGAGCGGTTGGGTGACCTTCGTGTTCACCGATATCGAGGGCTCGACCCGGTTGGCCCAGCTGCTCGGCCCGGACTACCGTCCGGTGCTCGCCGAGCACCGGCGGCTGCTGCGCCGGACACTGGCCAGCACGGGTGGCGCGGAGCTGCTGACCGAGGGCGACTCGTTCTTCCTGGCCTTCGAGGACGCCGCTGCGGCGCTGACCGCGTGCCTGACCGCCCAGCGGGCGTTGTCCAGCCACGACTGGCCCACCCGGGAAGCGGCCCCACGGGTACGAATGGGCCTGCACACCGGCTACGCCGAGCCGCGCGACGGTGAATACGCCAGCCCCGAGGTGCACCGAGCCGCCCGGGTGGCCGCCGCCGCGCACGGCGGGCAGGTGCTCTGCTCGGCGTCCACGGCACGTCGGGCCGAGCCCTTGCCGCCCGGTGCGACCCTGCTCGACCTGGGCCTGCACCGGTTGCGCGGCTTCGACGATCGGGAACGACTGTTCCAACTGGTCGCGCCGGGTCTGGAACGGCAGTTCCCCCGCCCCCGTACCGCCGACACTGTGGCGCACAACCTGCCGACCCAGGTGACCTCGTTCGTCGGCCGGCAGACCGAGCGCGTCGAGTTGGGCCTGCTGGTGCGGCAACACCGCCTGGTCACGGTGCTGGGCGCGGGCGGCGCGGGCAAGACCCGCCTCGCGGTGGAGCTCGCCAGCGGCGTGGTCGAGTCGTACCCGGACGGGGTCTGGTTCGTCGACATCGCCGCGGTGACCGACCCGGGGCTGGTGGCGTTCGCGATCGCCGCGGTGCTCGGCCTGCGACCCGAGCCGGGTCGTCCGATGCTGGACACCCTGGTCGAGTACGCGGCCAACCGCCGCATGTTGGTCGTGCTGGACACCTGTGACACCCAACCGGCCGCCTGCGCGGAGGTGATTGCGCGGTTGCTGTCCGGCGGGGGCGGCGTGCGGGTGCTGGCCACCAGTCGTGAGTCGTTCAGCCTGCCGGGTGAGGTGGTGTGGCGGATCCCGCCGCTCGCTGTCGACCCGCAGACGGAGGGCGCGGAGAGCGACGCGGTGGCGCTGCTGCTGGACCGGACGGCGGCGGCACGCGGCGGCCGGCAGCCGGACCCGACCGAGTCGGCCGACCTGCGCCGGGTGGTGCAGCGGCTGGACGGGTTGCCGCTCGCCATCGAGTTGGCGGCCGCCCGGCTGCGGGTGCTCTCCGTCGGTCAGCTCGCCGAGCGGCTCGACGATGTGCTCGGCACATTGGACGCCGGGCGGGACGATCCGGAGCCGCCGCCGGTCGAGCGGGGTTGGTCCGGCAACCAGCAGGACACGGTGGACCTGGTCGCCGCTGCGGCCGGGGCGTCACCGCCCACTCCGGCGAGCAGAGCCGTGCAGCGTTCCGCCACCGAGCGGCACCTGACCATGCAGGCCACCGTCACCTGGTCGTACCGGACGCTGGGGCCCCGGGCCGCCCGTCTGCTGCGGTGGCTGGCGGTTTTCGCCGGGCCGGTGGACCTGGCGACTGTGGAGTGGTTGCTCGGTGACGACCCGCTGGACCCGCTCTCGGTGCTGGTGGACAAGTCGATGGTCCTGGCCGAGCCGCGTGCGTCCGGGAGCACCTACCGCATGCTCGACCCCATCCGGGCGTACGCGGCGCGACGGTTGGTCGAGGCGGGCGAGGAGCAGGCCGCCCGGAACCGGCACGTGGCGTGGTCGGCGCATGCGTTGGACCGGGCACACCTGGGCCAGGACGGCCGACCGGTCACGCTGTCGTTGTACGCACTGGACCCGCTGGCCGGGGAGCTGCGTGCCGCGCTGCGGTGGTGCGCCACCGGTGGCAGCGCACGCGCCGGTCTCGGGCTGGCCGGTGGCCTGGACCAGTGGTGGCTTGAGCGGGGCCTGGCCCGGGAGGGGCGGCTGTGGCTGTTCCGGTTGTACGGGCGGATCGCCGAGACGGGGGAGCGGATCCCGGAGTCGGAGCTGGCAGCGGCCTACCACATGCACTCGTTGCACGCCGGCGCCGACGGCGAGTTCGCTGAGGAGCTGCGCTACTCGCAGCGGGCCGAGGCGGCCGCCCGGCAGGCCGGTGACGCGGGGTTGCTGGCGCGGGTGCTCGCCGGTAGGGCCGCGCCGCTGGTGGACATGGGGCAGTTCGTCGAGGCCGAGCGGGTGTGCCGGGAGGTCATCGACTGGGCGCACGGGCAGGACGTGGTCGGCGAGGCGTTGTTCGCGGTGTTCAGCCTGGCCGAGCTGCTGTGGCGGCGGGGCGCGCTGGAGGAGGCGGCGGAGCTGCTGGCCGCGGTCCGCCCGGTGGAGGCCGCCCGGCCGGTGGAGCGGGGACGGCGATCGGTGGACATGCTGCTCGGGATGGTCGCCCTGGCCCGCGGCGATGTCGTCGCCGCACATGAGCATCTGCTGGTGGCGTTGCGTTCCCGGATGGGCCACGGCTACCACGGCCGCGCGTGCGACACGTTGAACGCGATCGCGGTGCGCTGTGCGATCGGCGGGGAGCGGGTGACCGCTGCCCGTCTCTTCGGGGCGGCGCAGGCCACCCGGGCGAGTATGCGGGCGACCCCGGGCATCTACGGCGGCTACTGGGCGGACCAGCAGGCGGAGCTGCGTACGGTGCTGGGCGATACGGCCTTCGACGACGCGTACGGCGAGGGTGCCGAGTTGGGGCTGGACGAGGCGGCAGCGCTGGCACTCGACGTGGAACACCCGGACCTGGCCGCGGATTCGACCCGCTTCAGCACGAGCCTGTCCCAGCCGACCCCTCGCCTCCCCGCCGACCCCGACCCCGACCGCCACCCCGCATCCCGAACCGAACGCGCCTGACCCCACCAGTTCCTGGTGATCAAGAGGTTTGCGTCATCGGGAGCCCGAATTCTGACGCAAACCTCTTGATCACCGCGGGAGGGCGGGGTGGGGTTGGGGTGGGAGGGGGCAGTGGGGTTAGGCGCGGGCGGCGGCTTCGGCTTGGGCCTTCATGCGGGCGGCGCGGTCGATGTCGGCCTGCTGGACGGCCGCTACCGAGCCGAAGATGCTGACCGCCTGGTAGTAGGTCCAGGCCAGGCTGTAGCAGGCCGGACGGACGACAGTGTTGTACGTGGTGCAGACGCGCTTGAGGTCCTCGTAGAAGGCGCTGTCCAGGCGGGACTTGTTGGCCGGGAACTGGCCGACCGCCTTGTAGTTGCGGTAGCCGAAGTCGTGCCGGTAGCAGCCCAGGTTGAAGGTGAACCCGAGCGGGTTGTCCGGGCTGGACGAGCAGTAGTCGGTGGACCAGTTGAAGTCGTACTCGGCCCAGGGGGCCCGGTTGACCCGGGCGCTGTTCCAGGAGTTGTAGCTGGACGCGCTGGTCTGCGTCCAGCTGGACAGCACCGACAGCTTCTGGGCGGGGGTGACGGCGGCGGCGGGGGAGGCGGCGACGAGGGTGGCGAGCAGCGCGAGAGCGCCCGAGGCGAACAGGGTGGCGAGACGTCGGGGCACGGGTTACCTCCGCGGGGTGGGCGGGTGGGACGGAAGTTACCGGCGGGTCACCGGATGTCGATCAGTGTCGATCAACTGATCAACTAGGCGGTATGCGTGTCGCCAACTATTGGTGACATGCGTTGAAACAGACGAATGCCCCGGACGTTTGGGCGTCCGGGGCATTCGGAGAGGCGCGTCAGCGCAGGCTGAACGCCGGCGGGCTGGCAGGGCTCTCGTTGGCCGACCGGTCCAGCGCGGTCACCTGGTAGGTGTAGCGCTGGCCGGGCGCGGCGGTGGTGTCCACCCAGGACTGGGTGCCACCCGGCGTGGCTCGCACGGTGTCGACCAGGTGTGCGGCGTCCGCCGTGTCGCACCGACCGGGCAGTGTGGTGCCGTCGAACCGGTAGATCGCGTACGAGGTGGCGGTGCCGAGGGGCCCGGCCCCGTCAGCCGGTTGACGCCAGGTCAGCCGGACTCCGTCGGCCTGCCGTGCGGCCTTGGTGACCACCGGGAAGAGCAACGGCTTGGCCGGCAGGTGTGGCATCGCCGGTACGAGCGCCGGGCGGGAGTAGTGCTCGGCGGCGTAGATGTCGGTCGCGCCGAGCCGGTTGGCCCGCACCTGGACGGCCGAGAAGTGCACGTTGCCCTGCACCTCCGGGTACGACCTGTTGAGCGTCAGATGGTCGGACAGCTCACGCGGGTTCTGCCAGTACGGCCCGTACGCCGGATCGCCGCTCTTGTAGTCGGCCTGGCCGATGTAGAGCTGCACTCGAGTGCCGCGCACCGTCTCGGCCCACCACGGCACCAGCCGGGCGTAGTCGGCGGCCGGGTACTGACCGATGTACCAGTAGAGCTGCGGCACCACGTAGTCGATCCACTCCTGCTTGATCCACTTTCGGGTGTCGGCGGAGATGATGTCGTACGACTGGCTGCCGGTGGTGTCCGAGCCGAGCGGGTCGGCGGTCTTGTTGCGCCAGATGCCGAACGGGCTGACCCCGAACTTCACCCACGGCTTCGCCGCCTTGATCTTGCCGTTCATCTCCTGGATCAGCAGGTTGATGTTGTCCCGTCGCCAGTCCGCCCGGTCGGTGAAGCCCCGGTTGTGTGCGGCGAAGGTGGCGTCGTCGGGCACCTGGTGGGTGCCGCTGGGGTACGGGTAGAAGTAGTCGTCGAAGTGCACGCCGTCGACGTCGTAGCGGCGGACCGCGTCCATCATCGCGGTCTGCACGAACTCGCGTACCTCGGGAATTCCGGGGTTGTAGTAGAGCCGGCTGCCGGCGACGCCGGCCGGCGGGTAGGCGAAGGTCCAGTCCGGGTGCTGCCGGGCCGGGTGTCCGGGGGCGAGCAGGTTGAGGTCCGCGCCGGCGCCGCCGGGGGCCGGCATGGAGACGCGGTACGGGTTGAACCAGGCGTGGAATTCCAGGTTGCGCTTGTGCGACTCGTCGACCAGGAAGGCCAGCGGGTCCCAGCCCGGGTCCTGCCCACGGGTGCCGGTCAGGTACTCCGACCAGGGCTCGTACGGAGAGGGCCAGAGGGCGTCGGCGGTGGGCCGGACCTGCACCACGACGGCGTTGTGGTGCAGTCGCTCGGCGAGGTCGAGCAGTCCGCGATATTCGGCCTGCTGGGCGGCGACCCGGTCGGGGCTGGTCTGGGACGCCTTGCTGGGCCAGTCGATGTTGACCACCGACGAGATCCACATGGCGCGGAACTGCCGCTTCGGCGTGGCCGCGTCGGTGGTGCAGGTGGTGGTGTCGGTGCTGGTGGTGCGGGGTGTCGCGTTCGCGGGGGTGGCGGCGACGAGGGTGCCGAGCAGGGCGGTGACGAGCCCGGCGGCTCCGAGTCGAGTTGCCTTCATGCGGTGTGTCCCTTCGTTGGGGCTCCCGTGTGATCAACGCGGCGGTTCGGCAAGATTCGCCGATGGCTATCTACCGCTGGTAGGAAATTTTCACAATCGGATGAGAACCGCAAGGGTTCGTGGTTGACCATTCCCGCCGCTGGGTAGCAACGCCGGTCACCGGCCGCCACCAGGTGGTCGCACGGTGGGAGGGGTGACCGCGTGTCCGTGCTACGAACAAAACCGATCAAGGACGTGATAGCCCAGAGTGAGGCGGACGGCTCCGAAGGTGGGCTCGGGCTGAAGAGGCGGCTCGGGGCGGTCGACCTCACCGGCTTCGGCATCGGCATCGTGATCGGCACCGGGATCTTCACGCTCACCGGGATCGAGGCCCGGGACAGCGCCGGGCCGGGCGTGGTGATCTCCTTCGCCATCGCCGGCGTGGTGGCCCTGCTCGCCGCGCTCTGCTACGCCGAGCTGGCCTCCAGCGTGCCGACCGCGGGCAGCGCCTACACCTACGCGTACGCCACGATGGGCGAGATCGTCGCCTGGATCATCGGCTGGGACCTGCTGCTGGAGTTCGCGCTCGGTGCCGCGGTGGTCGCCCGAGGCTGGTCCGGCTATCTCGCCGAACTGCTCGACCTGCCGACCCGCTGGTTCGGCGAGGAGGGCAGCACCGTCAACCTCGGCGCCATCGCCATCGTGCTGATCCTCGGCGTCGTCGCGATCGTCGGCATCCGCGAGTCCGCCCGGATCACCAACCTGCTGGTGCTGGTCAAGGTGGCCATCTGCGTCTTCGTGGTGGTGGCCGGCCTGTTCTTCGTCAGGGCCGCCAACCTCACCCCGTTCATTCCGCCGGCCGAGCCTGCGGGCAGCGGCGACGACGGCATCAAGCAGCCGGTCACCCAGGCGCTCTTCGGGCTGGAACCGTCGGTCTTCGGCTTCGTCGGAGTGCTCAGCGCCGCCGCTGTGGTCTTCTTCGCGTACACCGGCTTCGAGGCCGTGGCCAACCTGGGTGAGGAGACGCGCAAGCCCAAGCGGGACCTCACCCTGGGTCTGCTCGGCACGCTGTTGATCTCCACAGTGCTGTACATCGGCGTCTCGCTGGTCGTGGTGGGCATGGTGCCGTACACCGAGATCGACCGTGGTGCCCCGATCGCGTCGGCCTTCGAGTCGGTCGGCGCGGGCTGGGCCGCCGTGCTGGTCTCCATCGCCGCTGTCGCCGGCCTGACCAGCGTCATCCTGGTCGACCTGGTGGCCATGGGCCGGATCGGCTTCGCCATCGCCCGGGACGGCCTGATCCCGCCCTCGATCGCGAAGGTGCACCCGCGCTGGGGCACCCCGTACCGGATCTCGGCGATCATGACGGTGGGGGTCGCGCTGCTGGCCGGGTTCCTGCCGCTGTCCGCCCTGGCCGATCTGGTCAGCATCGGCGCGCTCTGCGCGTTCGTGCTGGTGTCGGTAGCGGTGCCGATCCTGCGCCGCAAGCGCCCTGACCTGGAGCGGCCGTTCCGGGTGCCGTTCTCCCCGGTGCTGCCGATCGTCTCCGCGCTGGCCTGCCTCTACCTGATGCTGAACCTGTCGGTGGAGACCTGGCTGCGGTTCCTCGCCTGGATGCTGCTCGGCGCGCTCATCTACTTCGGCTACGGCTATCGCCGCAACCGGCTGGCCCGCCACGAGCCGGCCGTCGCCCCGTCGCCCCGCGAGCCGACCAACTGACCGACGTGCGGAGGGGCCGAGCGCCCCTCCGCACGATCGATCAGCTCAGGGACGGGGCTGCGGCGTGCCGGTCGGACCCTTGACGACCGGCTTGCCGTCGACCCAGGTCACCTCGTCCAGCCAGACCTGCCGACCCGGATCGGTGCTGCCCTCCTGACCGGGAGGCCAGGCGTGGTACAGCAGCCAGGTCCGGCCGTCCTTGACCACCATCGACGCGTGGCCGGGGCCGGAGGCGACGTCGGTGCTCTTCAGGATCGGGTTCTCGGTGGCCTTCACACACGGGCCGGTCGGGCTCTCGCAGACCGCGTACCCCTCGGCGTACTCCGCCCGGTCGTACGCGTTCGCCGCGAAGAAAAGCAGCAGCCGACCGTCCTGGCGGTGGAAGAACGGCCCCTCGATCAGGGTGCCCTCCCACGGCTCGGTCTGCTTGAGCAACTTCGTCGGCTCGCCGACGAGCGTCAGGCCGTCGTCGGCGAGGCGCTGCGACCAGAGCCAGGTGTCCACCCCGATCGCGTTGCCGTCGTTCTTCCACAGCAGCCACAGGCTGCCGTCGGCGTCCCGGTACGGGCTGGCGTCGATCGCCCCGCCCAACTCGGCCTGGCAGATCAGCGGGCCGGTCGCGTCGTCGGAGTACGGCCCCTGCGGCGCGCTGGCCACCGCCCGCCCGACACACTGCCGACCGGACTCCCGCCCCGCGACCGTGTAGTAGAGCAGGAACCGGTCCGGGGCCAGCTCGATCGCCTCCGGCGCCCAGGTCTTTCCGGGGTCCGCCCAGTCCGGCAGCGTCGGCAGGGCGTCCTCCGCCTCGGTCCAGTCGACCAGGTCCGACGAGGTGCGCACCGGGACGTTGTGGCCCTGCGAGTTGGTGTGGAACAGGTACCAGGTGTCGCCCACCTGGATCGCCTGCGGGTCCGGGGCGTCGGTGCTGACGACCGGGTTGGTGAACATCCTCGGGCCACTCCCGTTGCTCGTGTAGGTGGTCTCGTCGCCGTCGGAACAGCCCGTGACGAGCAGCGCGGCGGCGAGGGTGATCGCCGCCGCGCCGCGTCGCCGGGCGGTCGAGCGCGTCATCCCTTCAGACCGCTGCGGGAGACGCCCTGGATGATGTGCCGCTGCGCGAGCACGAAGAGGATCAGCACCGGCAGGCTGGCCAACACCGCACCCGCCATGATCACCGGATAGTCGGTGACGTACGAGCCCTGGAGCAGACCCAGGCCCGGAGGCAGGGTGAGCTTCTCCGGGCTGAACAACACGAAGATCGGCCACAGGAAGTCGTTCCAGTTGGTGAGGAACGACAGCACCGCCAGGGTGGCCAACGCCGGCCTGGACAGCGGCAGCACCACCTTGACGAAGATCTGCCACTGGTTCGCCCCGTCGAGCGTGGCAGCCTCCTCCAGCTCGTTCGGCAGGGAGAGGAAGAACTGCCGCAGGAAGAACACCCCGAACGCGCTGGCCGCGCCGGGCACCACCACCACGGCCAGGGTGTCGATCCAGTTGAGCTGGTCCACGATCAGGAAGTTCGGGATGATCAGCGAGGTCGGCGGGATGAACAACGTCCCGACGATCAGCGCGAAACTCACCCCGCGCCCCCGGAACTTCAGCCGGGCCAGGGCGTACGCGGCCATCGAGGCGGTCACCAGCACCAGCAGCGCGTGCAGCGTGGCGGCCACCATGCTGTTGAGGAACCAGCGCAGCACCGGGTTCGCCGAGTTGTTGAGGATCTGCTCGTAGCCGTAGCCGGCGAGCGGGTCCGGTAGCCAGCTCGGCGGGATCTGCTGGGCGGCGCTGTAGGTCTTCAGTGAGGTGATGACCATCCACACCAGCGGAACCAGGAAGATCAGGGCCAGCGCGACAAGGGTGGCGTAGAGCCCGACCCGGCGCAGACCCGATGCGGAGCCGCCGGTGGTCGGCGTGGGCGTCGTCATGGCGGTCCCCTCAGTCTTCCCGGTAGCGGAAGAGGCGGAAGTTGGCGATGCTCACGACCGCCAGCATCAGGGCGAACACGATGCTCATCGCGGCGGCACGACCGGCGTTGTTGTTCCGTAGGCCCTCCTCGACGATGAACCACACCACGGTGCGGGTCTCCGTGCCGGGCGTCCCCTGGGTGATCAGGAACGACTGGCCGAACATGTTCGCCGAGGCGAGCACGGTCGTGGTGATCACGAAGAGCAGCACCGGACGCAGGCCGGGCAGTGTCACGTTGCGGAACCGCTGCCACGCGTTCGCGCCGTCCATCCGGGCCGCCTCGTACAGCTCCGGCGAGATGTCCTGCAGACCGGCCAGGTAGATCACCGCGTTGAAGCCAGACGTCCACCAGACGGTCACCCCGACCAGTGAGATCCACGCCCAGGGCATGTTGGTCACCCAGGGGGTGTCCGACGGCAACCCGACCACGCCCAGGAGCCGGTTGACCAGACCCAGGTTGGCGTCGAGCAGGAACCGCCAGAGCAGGCCGATCACCGCCACACCCAGGACATACGGTGCGAAGTAGATCGCCCGGAAGAAGGTCCGGCCCGGGAAGGAGCGGTTCAACAGCAGAGCCAACCCGAGGGGTACGACCACCAGCAGCGGCACCGACAGCACCGTGAAGATCGCGGTGGCCCGGACGCTCTGCCACCAGTCGCCGTAGACGGCGGAGTCGCTGGAGAACAACTGCTTGTAGTTGTCCAACCCGACAAACGGCCGGTTGGGCAGCTGGAAGTCCCACTGGTGCACGCTCAGCCAGAGACCCAGGATGATCGGCAGCAGGCCGAAGACCCCGAACAGGACCAGGTACGGGGCGAGGAACAGGTATGGCGTCGCCCGTCTGGTCCGACCCGCCGAGGCGGCCCGGCGGGCTGCTGTGGCCGCCGGGGGCGGCGCGTCACCGCGCGCCGCCCCGACCTCGATCACGTCCGCCACGGGTTATCAGCTCCCGTACTTCTTGCGGTTGTCCTCAAGCTGCTTGTTGGCCTTCGCCACGCCGTCGTCCAGCGCCTGCTTGGGCGACTTCTTGCCCAGCGCGGCCTCGTTGAACGAGTTGTAGAAGGTCGTCATGACCTCGCCCAGACCCGGCGCCGCCGGCGGGAAGGCCGCGTACTCCAGCTCCGGGGCGAGCGCCGAGATCTCCGGCAGCGCCTTGAACTCGGCACCCTCACGGACGGCCTTACGGGCCGGGATCTGCCCGCCCTTGGCCCAGTCCAGCGAGTGCTCGCTCAGCCAGTTGATGAAGACCTTCGCCCCGGCGACCTTGTTGGCGTTGTTGGCCCGCTGCTTCACGATGGTGAAGTTGTGCGAGTTGGCCCACGCCGCCGGCTTGCTGCCGATCTGCGGGAGCGGCGCGACACCCCACTGGACCTCGGGGCTCTTCTTGAGGTCGTTGATCTGCCAGATGCCGTTCCAGGTGAAGGCGTTCTTGTTGCTCTTGAACGACAGGTAGTCGGCGTCCTGACCGACGTTGGCCGGCGAGTAACCCTGCTTGATCATGTCGACCAGCCAGGTGCAGGCCTCGACGGCCGGGTCCGAGTTGAAGGTCGCCTTGGAGACCTCGGCGTCGAAGAGGGTGCCGCCCCACTGGTTGAGCAGGGAGTAGAAGGTCATACCGCCGGTGAACTGGAACGGGCTGACCCAGAAGCCCTGCACGCCGGCCTTCTTCAGCTCGACCAGGGCCGCCGTGTAGTCGTCCTTGGTGGTCGGCGGCTTGTTCGGGTCCAGACCGGCCTTCTGCATGACGGCCTTGTTGTAGTAGAAGCCCAGCGGGTGCATGTCCAGCGGGATGCCGTACCGCTTGTTGTTGTAGAGCCCGCCCTTCCACACCGTGGGGGCGAAGTCACCCTCGGAGAGCTCCAGGGTCTTGGCCACGTCGTCCAGCTCGGTGATCACGCCGCGGGCGGCGAAGGTGGCGAGCTGGTCCATGTGCATGACCGCGATGTCCGGACCGTTGCCGCTGGAGGCCGCACCGGGGAGCTTGTTGTAGTAGTCCTCCCACTGGTACGTGGCGATCGAGACGGCGATGTTCTGGTGCTCGGTGTTGAACTGGTTCACCAGCGCCTTGAAGATGTCGCCGTCGCCGCCGGTGAAGCCGTTCCACAGCTTCAGGTCCACCTTCGGGCCGGTGTACTCCTTGCCGCCGTTGCCGGCGGCCGGGCCGGAGGCGCTGTCGTCGCCTCCGCCGCAGCCCGCGAGGGTCAGCGAGGCGGCAGCGCCGAGTCCGAGACCGAGGCCGAGCAGGCGACGCCGGCTCATGTCGTTCTGGATCATGCTTTATCTCTCCTTGAAGGGGGACGGGATGAATTGTGCCTGCTCAGAACCGGTGCGGCACCTAGGCGTTGGCCGGGCCGAAGCGCAGCACGCTCCAGGACACGGCGGGCAGGCGCACTGTGCACCGGCCGCCGTCGGGGGTGGGGGTGGGCAGCTCCCGGGGCGTCACCCGGTCGGGCTCCGCCTCGGTGTTGGTCGCCGACGGGTCAGACCCGGCAGCGATGCTCTGGAAGGAGTAACCGGATAGTCCTGGCAGACCGCGCAGGTCGATCTCCAGCGGGAGGTCCGTGGTGTCGCGGTTGACCGCGAAGACGGTCAGCTCGCCGGTCTCCTCGTCGTGCACGGCGACGGTGTCGAGCACCGGCACGTCCCCGTACCTCTTCGTGTCGTAGCGCGGCGACACCGGGTCGGTGCGCAGCACGGTGCCCCGGGCGTACCGGGCGGTCAGCGCGAACGGGTGGAAGATGCTCTGCCGCCAGGCCGGGCCGCCGTTGCGGGTGCGGATCGGCGCGATCACGTTGGCCAACTGGGCCTGCGCGGCCACCCCGACCCGGTCCGCGTGGCGCAGCAGGGTGATCAGCAGGTCGCCGACGACCACCGCGTCGACAGCCGTGAAGTCGTCCTCGATCAGCGCCGGGGCCTCGACCCAGCCGCGCCGGTCCAGGTCGGCCTGGAGGCGGGACTCGTACCAGACGTTCCACTCGTCGAAGGAGATCTTCAGCTTGCGCTTCTGCCGCTGCTTGGCGGCCACGTGGTCGGCGGTGGCGACGACCTCGGTGATGAAGTTGTCCATGTCGACGGCCGAGGCCAGGATGCTCGCCTGGTCACCGTCGGACGGGTCGTAGTAGGTGTGCGCCGAGATGTAGTCGACGTGCTCGTAGGTGTGCTCCAGCACCGTCGCCTCCCAGGCGGCGAAGGTGGGCATCCGCCGGTTGGAGCTGCCGCAGGCGATCAGGCTGACCGACGGGTCGATCATCTTCATCGCGCGGGCGGCCTCGGCGGCGAGGCGGCCGTATTCGTCGGCGGTCTTGTGGCCCACCTGCCAGGGGCCGTCCATCTCGTTGCCCAGGCACCACAGCCGCACCCCGTACGGGTCCTCGGCGCCGTGCTTGCGTCGCAGGTCGGAGAGTTCCGTGCCGCCCGGGTGGTTGGCGTACTCCAGCAGGTCCAGGGCCTCCTGGACGCCGCGTGTGCCGAGGTTGACCGCCATCATCGGTTCGACGCCCGCCTCGGCGGCCCAGGTCATGAACTCGTCCAGCCCGAACGCGTTGGTCTCGATCGTCTTCCAGGCCAGGTCGAGCCGGCGCGGCCGGTCGCCGACCGGGCCCACCCCGTCCTCCCAGCGGTAGCCGGAGACGAAGTTGCCACCCGGGTAGCGGACCACCGAGACGCCCAGCTCACGGGTCAGGTCGAGCACGTCGCGGCGCAGGCCGCGGGAGTCGGCGCTGGGGTGGCCGGGCTCGTAGATGCCGCCGTAGACGCACCGCCCCATGTGCTCCACGAAGGAGCCGAAGAGGCGTCGGTCGGCCGGGCCGATGGAGAAGGCCGGGTCGATCGTCAGCTGCGCGGTCCGCAAGGGGGTGCCACCTTTCCTCATTGCCGATGCCCGGGTGAGCGCAGTCACCGTTCACCCGGTGTCCATCGTTTCTACAACGTTGTAGTCAACGTTGTAAAGAGCTGGCGGCGAGGTATGGTGCGCTGGGTTACATCGGGGAGGTTGCGAAGTGCGGCACAGGCTCAAGGACGTGGCCGAGCGCGCCGGGGTGTCGGTCAAGACCGTCTCCAACGTCGTCAACGGCTACGTGCACGTCCGGCCGGACACCCGGGCCCGCGTCGAAGAGGCGATCGCCGAGCTCAACTACCGGCCCAACCTCTCCGCCCGGCACCTGCGCAAGGGCCGCACCGGCGTGATCGCGTTGGCCGTACCGGAACTGGACATCCCGTACTTCGCCGAGCTGGCCCGCCACGTGGTCACCGCCGCCGCCGCGTACGGATGGACGGTGCTCATCGACCAGACCGGCGGCCGGCGTGAGCAGGAACGGGTGGTCGCCTCCGGCATCACCGACCACCTGATCGACGGGCTCATCTTCAGCCCGTTGGCGCTCACCGCCGAGGACCTGGCCGGCCTGGACGGCACGCCGATGGTGCTGCTCGGCGAGCGGGTCGAGCATGGCCCTGCCGACCGCGTGGTGATCGACAACGTGACCGCGGCCCGGGAGATCACCGACCACCTGATCAAGCTCGGCCACCGCCGGATCGCGGCCATCGGCTCCCAGCGCACCGACGAGGGCGCCAGCGCCCGACTGCGCCTGGCCGGCTACGCCGACGCGCTGCGCGCCGCTGGGCTCGACTACGACGAGGCCCTGGTGGCGCCCGCGTCGGCCTGGCACCGCGCCGACGGTGCGGCCGCGATGCGGGGCCTGCTCACCTCGGGGGTACGCCCCGACGCCGTCTTCTGCTTCAACGACACGCTGGCCCTCGGTGCCCTGCGCGCACTCCACGAGGCTGGTCTGCGCGTGCCCGAGGACGTGGCAGTGGTCGGCTTCGACGACATCGAGGACGGCAGGTTCTCCATCCCCACCCTGAGCACCGTCGCGCCGGACAAGGAGCGGATCGCCCACCTGGCTGTCGAACTCCTGGCCAACCGCCTGGACGGCGACCGGGCCGCCCCCGCAAAAGCGCTCTCCGCTCCCTACCGCCTGGAACTGCGCGAGTCCACGAGGACTCCCTAGTCGAAGAAGCGGGCCAGGTGCGGTTTGGATGCCAGGTCGCCGTCCGGGGGGAGTGGGGTCAGGTCGGCGAAGATCGAGGCGCCGTCGCAGCCCGCGTGCAGCGGGTACCACCGCGGGGTGCCCGGCGGCCGGCCCTGGCAGATCCCCTTGAACGTCTGCACGTCCATCAACCGGACGTGGGTCGGGTCGGCCACCGCGTTCACGTGCCCCCACCAGGGGCTCATCACGTGCAGGACGCCACCCGGCCGCAACACCCGGTGGCACTCGTCCACCAGCGGCAGGAAGTCGATCAGGTGCTCCAGGATGTGCACCGCGAAGAGGACGTCCACCGAGTTGTCCGCCAGCGGCAGGGAGCCGGACAGGTCCGCTACCGCGTTCACCCCCGGCGCGGGATAGATGTCCAGACCCAGGTTGCTCGACCACTGCTTGGTCGGCCCGCAACCGAGGTCCACCACCACCGGCGCCCGTCCGCCGATGCCGACCCGGCACCAGACGCCGTAGACGCCGGCCAGTCGCCCCACCAGGTCGCGTACCAGCCGTAACTCGCCGGGTTCGGCAACGTCCCCGCTGAGGTGGGCCACCCCCCGGTCGAACCGCACCTCCACCGCCAGGTCCCGCAGCCGGTCGTCGTGCCGGACCTGGTCCGCCCACGCCTGAGCGAGGAAATCGTCGATCGCCCGTAGCCGGTCGGCCGAGGGCGGAGTCTGTGCCAAAGCGACCATTCGGGCCACCTCCCGCCGCGCGATACCCGCAATCGCGCCCGGTATGCCCCGATCTCCGGATCGATCCGTCGCGCCGCCGTGCACCAGCCGGTCCCGGCGGGGCCGGGACCGGAACGAGGCTGATTCCGCTGTGGCATCTAGATGCCACAGCGGAATCACGCTCATCAGGGCATGCCGGCCCGGCGGCAGCGGGTCAGCCGGAGGGCGTGCGGCGGGCCCGCGCACAGGGCATGCCGGGCCCGGCGGCGGCACGTCAGCCGGAGAGGGTGCGGCGGCCCCCGCGCATGCGCTGGCGGGGCGGCGGGTCGGCCGGCTTCGGCCGCTTGAGGTGATAGCGGTGCAACTCATGGTTGCCGGGCAGGGACGGGTCCTCGCTCATCGCGACCAGCTCCCAGCCCTGGTCGCCGGCCCGGTTCAGGTGGGCCAGCGAGGTGTCGCCGTAGGGCGTCACGTCGACCATCGAGCCGTCCGGGCCATACCAGACGAACACGACCTCCCAGCCGAGGTCGTTGGTCGCCGCCTGGCGGCGGCGGACCAGCAGGGCGTACTCCCACTTGAGCATGGCGTCATTCTCACCCCGCAGCGGCCCGCGGACCCGGATCAATCCTCGGCGATCCGCCCGCCGTCGACCCGCAGTCGCCGGTTGGTCTCGATGGCGGCCAGCATCCGCCGGTCGTGGGTGACCAGCAGCAGCGTTCCGGGGTAGGTGGCCAGTGCCGATTCGAGCTGTTCGATGGCGGGCAGGTCCAGGTGGTTGGTGGGCTCGTCGAGCACCAGCAGGTTGACTCCACGGCCCTGGAGCAGGGCCAACGCCGCCCGGGTCCGCTCACCGGGGGAGAGGGTGGCCGCCGGGCGGGGCACGTGCGCCGCCCGCAGCCCGAACTTCGCCAGCAGGGTCCGCGCGTCGGCGGGCGACATGTGGGGTACGGCAGCGTGGAACGCGTCGATCAGCGGCGCGTCGCCGAGGAACAACCCGCGGGCCTGGTCCACCTCACCGACAACGACGCCGGGCCCGAGTGAGGCGGTGCCGGCGTCCAGCGCAAGCCGGCCGAGCAGCGCGGCCAGCAGGGTGGACTTGCCGGAGCCGTTCGCCCCGGTGACCGCGACCCGGTCCGCCCAGTCGATCTGGAGGTCGACCGGGCCGAGGGTGAACCCGCCTCGGCGTACCACGGCACCTCGCAGCGTGGCCACGACGGCGCCGGCGCGGGGCGCGGCGGCGATCTCCATTCGGAGCTCCCACTCCTTGCGGGGCTCCTCGACCACGTCGAGCCGTTCGATCAACCGCTCGGTCTGCTTGGCCTTGGCGGCCTGCTTCTCACTCGCCTCGCTGCGGAACTTACGACCGATCTTGTCGTTGTCGGTGGCCTTGCGACGGGCGTTCTTCACGCCCTTCTCCATCCAGCCACGCTGGGTGCGCGCCCGCGCCTCCAGGCCGGCCTTCGTGTCCGCGTACTCCTCGAAGTCCGCGCGGGCGTGCCGACGCGCCACCTCGCGCTCCTCCAGGTAGGCCGCGTAGCCACCGCCGTAGTGGTTGACCTGCTGCTGCGGCAGGTCCAGCTCCAACACCCGAGTCACCGTGCGGGTCAGGAACTCTCGGTCGTGGCTGACCAGTACCGTGCCGGCACGCAGCCCGGTGACGAACTCCTCCAGCCGCTCCAACCCGGCCAGGTCCAGGTCGTTGGTCGGCTCGTCGAGCAGGAACACGTCGTACCGGCTGAGCAGCAGCGACGCCAGCCCCGCCCGGGCCGCCTGACCGCCGGACAACCCGGTCATGGCGTGGTCCAGGTCGACCGCCAGACCCAGGTCGGCGCTCACCTGCTCCGCGCGCTCGTCCAGGTCCGCGCCGCCGAGGGCGAGCCAGCGCTCCAGGGCGTCGCCGTACGCGTCGTCGGCGCCCGCCGTCCCGGCGGTCAACGCCTCGGTCGCCGCGTCCAACGCCGCCTGCGCGGCGGTCACCCCGGTCCGTCGGGCCAGGAAGTCACGCACCGTCTCACCCGGTCGCCGTTCCGGCTCCTGCGGCAGGTGCCCGACAGTCGCGGTGGGCGGGCTGATCCGGACGCTGCCGGCCTCGACCGGCAACAACCCGGCGAGGGTACGCAGCAGCGTCGACTTGCCGGCCCCGTTCGGCCCGACCAGGCCGATCACGTCGCCGGGGGCGACAACCAGGTCCAAACCGGCGAAGAGTGAGCGGTCGCCGTGCCCGGCGGCCAGGTCCTTGACGATCATCGTGGCGCTCATCAGGACGGCAGCCTATCCGGCTGCCGGCATACGATCCGACGGCAGCGGGCAGACTCAACGGCGTGGTGACCACACTGGCGATCGACTGCGGCGGCGGAGGCATCAAGGCCTCCGTGCTGGACGAGGCGGGCACGATGCGGGCCCGACCGTTGCGGGTGCCCACCCCGTACCCCTTGCCGCCTGCGCTCTTCGTCTCGACCCTGCTGGATCTGGGCGGACGCCTGCCGACGGCGGACCGGCTCACCGTCGGCGTACCCGGGATGATCCGGCACGGGGTGGTGGTCGCCACGCCGCACTACGTGACCCGCAGCGGCCCCCGCAGTCGCGTCGACCCGGACCTGCTCGCCGAGTGGTCCGGCTGGGACGCGCGGGGCGCCCTCGCGGACGCCTTCGGGGTGCCGGCGCTGGTGCTCAACGACGCCGAGGTGCACGGCGCCGGGGTGGTCGCCGGCACCGGCTGCGAACTGGTGCTGACCCTGGGGACCGGGCTGGGCAGCGCGCTCTTCGACGGCGGGGTGCTCGCTCCGCACCTGGAGCTGTCGCACGCGCCGGTGCGGTGGGGCACCACCTACGACACGTACGTGGGTGAGCCGGAACGCCGGCGACTCGGCGACGCCTTCTGGTCCCGCCGGATCCGGCAGGTGGTGGACGGGCTGCGCCCGGTGTTCCGGTGGGACCGGCTCTACCTGGGCGGGGGCAACTCCCGACTGATCCGGCCCGAGCAGCTCGCCCGGATGGGCGACGACGTGGTAGTGGTGCCGAACACCGCCGGAATCGTCGGCGGTGTCCGTGCTTGGGAGCTTTCCGCCGGACGTCGGGACGCCCGCACCTGACCCCTTCTCGACTCCCGGGAACAGTCGCCAAACGTCCGGTGTTGTGCCAGCGTCGGAACAGGTGACGGTGCGACCGAGGGGGTGGGGCAGATGGATCTTCTGGCGGACTACCGGCGGGCGACCATGTTCTTCGAAACCGGTGACCCGAACGGAGCAGCCCGACTGCTGGAGCCGATCGTCGACGCCGAACCCGGCAACGCGGCCGTTCGGCAACTGCTGGCCCGGGCGTACTTCCAGTCGGCCCAGCTCAACCGGGCCGAGGAGCACCTTCGGGAACTGATCGACCGGGACCCCAGCGACCACTACGCGCACCACGTGCTCGGTCGGACGCTGGAGCGGCTGAACCGGCACAACGACGCGCTGCGGCACCTGCGGATCGCCGCCGCGATGTACGCGACGAACGACGACTACCGGACCGCGCTGGAGCGGGTGGAGACCCGAGTGGGCGGCACACGCTAAGGCGTGAACCGGTGACGTGGCAGGGGCGGTCCTCCGGGGCCGCCCCTTCGTTGTCCGGCGGCTGTCCCTGGTCGTTCGGTGGGCGGCCCCGGTCGTCTGGTGGGCCTGCCGTCCGGCGTGCCTAGGATGGCGGACATGGGACCTGACCGGCCGGGGGCTGCGGCATGAAGCTCAAGCTGGACCTGCACGACATCTTCAACAAGGGCCAGGACATCGACCGCGCGCTGCGCGGGATCATGGACGAGGCGGTGGCGAAGAAGGCCACCCTCGTCGAGATCATTCCCGGCAAGGGGTCCGGCCAGCTCAAGAAGCGCGTGCTGCGGTTCCTCGACCAGAAGGACGTCAAGCAGCTCTACCACCGGGTGGAGAAGGACTCGAAGAACTTCGGCCGCCTCTTCGTCCACTTCCGCTGGAAGTAGCTGTATGGCCTTCTTCGAGACTGGGGTCATGAAGGAACAGGGTTCGTGGTGGGCTTCGCTGTCCTCGCCGGTGCGCGATCGGATCGACGAGCACCTTCGGCAGCGGCAACTGATACATGCCGTGAAGCTGTTGCGCTCGGACGGCGGCCTTGAGCCTCAGCCGGGTCTGTACGAAGCCCAGGACATGATGCTTGCGCGTTCGGCGCAGCTTCGCGCAGCGGGCTTGGTTGAGCCCGAGGAGCCGGCCATCGAGGTACCGCAGTTGGTCGAGGCGGTCACGGCGGTTACGGAGCCGGTCGTTGCCTTGGAGGCTCTGTGGGATGGAGACACCCAAGGCTGGTTTGTCAGGCTGTACGCAATTGTGCGACGGCCAAGCTGCCACCACCCCTGCTTCGACGAGTTGCCACTAGCGGGGTTCCGCCACGGCAGTGATATCCGCTTGTTCAGAGGCGAGGTTCCGCCATGGCCGGAAGCCGCTGAAGCTGTCGAGAAGGGCCAGGCGGCAGCGAGCAGCATCGGGGTGCCGTTCTACTTCGCCAATCCGGACACGCCAGATTACGGGCCGCGCTGGTGGGACTCGCAGTCTGATGCTCAAATCTAGCCATATTCGTCGCGGCCGGTGCCGCCTGGGTTGGTAGCCCTGCCGAAGGGGTGAACAAGCTGGCTGGGCAGCACCAACTGCTGGGCTGGCAGCTGGATGTACGAGTGCTGGATTTCCTCCTCCTAAAGCAAGTTCCTGAGGAGTCCCAGGTTCTTCCGCATTAGCTTGATGCATGCCAGCCGCTCCGCCCTGTCGTCGAACGTGTACAGGTACCCGGCCTCTATGTCGACGTCCGCAGCGGGAGCTGGCCTTGATAAGGCATCTTTTCTGAACTCGCTGTTCCTTTCTCTCACCTTGTCTACCAGATTGTCGTATGCCGCGCCGATCTCGGTGGACTCCAACGTGAGCCAGCGACGATAGAAAGACAGGGACTTCTGCGTGTCTCCGAGGATCTCGGCGAGGTTGGCCCGAGTCTCGGGTGTCTCATCGTGCAGTCGCAGAAATGTGTAAGGGAGCTGCCGGTAACGCTCCACCATCTCCAGCGCCTCTGCATATCTCTGAGCTCTCTCCGTGCGCCTTGTCGCGGCGTTGCTGAGAAGGTATCCGACTAAGGCCGTAGTCGCTGCGATTACGGCAACAGCAACCGTTGGATCAATGCTCATGACGCAATTGAAGCAGTGCCGTGCAACGGAACCTCCTGTCCATCACCGTCCAGATGCAGTGGACGTGGACCTCTAGCGCCGTGCCGCTGGGCGGGCTGGCCCGGTTCGAGGATCGGGTGTTGGGCGAGATGGCGCTAACGTCTCGATGCCTCCGGGATGTCGGGCCAACTTCTAGGTAGACTGCTTCGAAGTAAGATTCAATCTAGCTTCGGGAGGGTCGATGTTCGTCGGTCGGCGCACCGAACTCGACCTGCTCACCAAGCAGCTCGATCATGTGAAGCGCACCGGAGGGGGCCGCGCTGTCGCCATCCGCGGTCGCCGGCAGGTGGGCAAGTCGCGGCTGGTGCAGGAGTTGTGTGACCGGGTCGATCTGCCGTACTGCTTCTACACCGCGGTCAAAGGCGCATCGAGTATCGAAGCCGTCGACTACTTCCTCGGTGCCCTGCGCGACTCGTCTCTGCTCGACTCTGGTGGTCGTAACCTTCTGCCGTCCCAGCCACCGGCCGGTGGCTGGGGAGACATGCTGCGGGTCCTGGCGGGTGTTCTGCCCGACACGCCCAGTGTGGTCGTCCTCGATGAGTTGCCCTGGATCTCCGAGCAGGACACCACGTTCGACGGGCACCTTCAGGTGGCCTGGGACCGGCTCATCTCCAGCAAGCCAGTGCTGTTGCTCCTGCTCGGCAGTGATCTGCACATGATGCAGCGGTTCACCGAGTACGACCGCCCGTTCTACGGCAGGGCCACGAACATGGTCCTCGGCCCGTTCAATCCTGCCGAAACCGCTGCCGTGACCGGTTTGAGCGGTGCGGACGCGATCGATGCGCATCTGATCACCGGCGGGCTGCCCGGTGTCGCCCTGGAGTGGATCCCGGGAACGCCTCCCGCCGAGTTCCTGAGTGAGGAGATTGCCAACAAGACGTCAGCCTTGTTCACCGTCCCCGAACAGTCCCTGGCTTCGGAATTTCCCGCCCCCGACACTGCCCGGCGCATCTTGGAAGCGGTCGGCGGGGCAGGCAGCCGCACATTCAGCAACATCGCCGCTGCCGCGGGCGACCGCGGCGGCCCGGTCAGCTCCGGCACCCTTTCCCCGCTGCTTCACCGGCTCGTCGAGGAGAAACAGGTCCTCGCTGTCGACAAGCCGCTGTCCACGAAGCCCAGCAAACTGGCGCAGTACCGGATCGCCGACAGCAACCTGCGCCTGTATCTGGCCATTCTGCGCGACGTACATCAACTGGTTCTGCGCGACCGGTCAGCGGCTGCTCGCGCGATCCTCGACAGTCGGTGGTCTTCCTGGCGGGGCAACGCCGTCGAGCCGATCATCCGCGATGCGCTCGCCATCTCCGCCGGCGACGGCGGTTTGCCCTGGACCGACACGTGGGAAGTCGGCGGCTGGTGGAACCGGCAGTCCAACCCTGAGATCGATCTTGTCGGAGCCGATCGAGCCCCGATCGCTTCCCGCATCGCCTTCGCCGGCTCCATCAAATGGCAGGACGGACCGTTCGACCGGCACCATCTCGACGAGCTACGGCGTGACGCCCCGCTCATTCCGGGTTTCCAGCCCGGGGTCAGTGGCCTGGTCGTGGTCAGCCGCTCCGGAGTCGACCTCCCGGCTGGAGCCGTGGACCTGGTCTGGGGACCTGGCGATGTCGTCCAGGCATGGTCGGCCTGACGCTGACGACCCAGTTGGGCCAACGGCGGCCTTCGGGGCCTATCGGGGGAGCGGGTTGGCGACGTAGACGCCCTTGCCCTGCCGGCCGTCGATCAAGCCCTCGGCTTTGAGTAGAAGCATGGACGCGCGGATCACCGTGTTGCTGACGTCGTAGTGCTCGCACAGTGCGGCGAAGGACGGCAGCTTGTCGCCCGGCTTCAACTGGCCGGAGCTGATCTGCTCGCGGATATCTCGGGCGACCTGTAGGTACGCGGCTTCAGACATAGGTGGTGCTCCCAGCTTGGCGGCTGGTGCAAGCAGACCACATCTCTGGCTCAACTTACAACGCTATGTGTCGTAGCTGTTGACCCTGCGCACATTGCGTCCTAAGTTGCTTGTGGGGCTACCCAGCTTGGCGGCCGGGTCGTCCTGCCGTGGGTGCCCTGTCTCCGGACACGGCTGACCGGGTGCCCACGGAACCCCAGTCGTCGGCGGGAGGCATCGTGACAAGACCGAACGGTGCAACTGCCGCAACTGCGGGCGCTGCCAGGAATTCCGGTGCTGGGCAGCCGGGATTGAATAGCGCCCAGCGGCGCGTGTCGTACGACGAGTACGTCATCGCAGTGGCGCTCACCCTGACGCGCCGCCACCGACCCATCTGGTCCTGGCGGCACTGGCGACGCATCTGTCGCTGCGGTGCAGACCTGCCATGCAGAAGTCGCCACCGCATCCCGATTAGTAGCCGTCACTGGCCGAGTCAGGACGGAACTCAATGACGAGCCACCTCGCGATCACCCCGGCTTGGATCTGCGCTGGTTGCGGTGCGGACTGGCCATGCGACACCCGCCGCCGAGAGTTGCAAGCGGAGTACGACAGGGCGCCGGTGTCACTTGCCCTTTACCTGGCCGCCCAGTTGGTTGATGCCGCCCAGGACCTGGCCCACGTTCCCGCCGGCCGTCTGCACTACCGCTTCCTCGGTTGGACCCGATGAGCATCCTTCGTGCGGGTGACGAGAAGTTCCACTACAGCGACGGCTCCCACAGGTGGATCCCGCCAGAGCCCGATTACGACCAGGAAGTCTGGGACGAGCAGATTCGCCAGCACAAACACGGCCACCTGCGGAACGAACGTCCGAAGATCCGCATCCAGCGGCTGATCTGATGCGAGCGGTGGCGCTCAGAGGCTGACGGCGAGGAGGCCGCAGACGACCAGCGGAAGCACCGCGGACAGCGTGCCCACCACTGCCGACGAGCGGATCCGGGCGCGGGAGACGAGCACCGCGAGCATCGCCAGGCTGACCAGCAACGCGAGGAACAGCGCGGGCGTGGCCACGTAGAGCCCGAAGAGCAGCGCCCGCGACCGTTCGGAGTCGCATACCTCGCCGCAGCCTGCGGGGACCGACCCGGAAAGCGTGCTGAGGAACAGGCCGAACGACACGACGACGGCCACGTACCAGCCGGCCAGCACCAGGAAGGATGAGCGCGCGTCAACGAGGTGGGTGCGTGACGGTGCCAGAGTCATGAGCGAAGTATCCGCTGCTGAGCGAGCGGGGTCAGCCCTCGATCTCAGCGACCATCGTGTCCGCGTCCTCGAACGACTCGACAGTGCGGAACCCTTCGGCGGCGTACAGCCTCGCGGCGAAGTTCGCCCGCTCCACGCTCAGCGACACGGTGCGGATGCCGCGTGCTCGTGCGGCGTCCAGAACAGCGCGCAGAAGCACCCGGCCCACACCCCGACCCCTCCAGGATTCCACCACGCCGATGGTCAGCTCTGGAACGTCGTCACTCACGTACCCGTAGCCCGGATCGGCGGCGGTCAGGAATCGGAACCAGGCCGCGCCGACCGGCCGATCAGTCGGGTCCACCGCAACCAGGCCGAAGTCGTCTGGCCGCATCCAGCCGGCGACATAGTGGGCCAGCGCAGGGTTCGCCAGGATCTCTTCGCGGGACCAGTTGCGCTCGGGCAGCCAGTTCACGGCCTCCACGAGCATGTCGACCAGGAATTCGGAATCAGCCGAGGTAGCCGCACGGATGCCGAGGTCAGTCACCGCCGAAGCGTCGCACACAGGATCGGCAAAGCCAAGATCAGCACCGGTACGGTGGAGGCCTGGGGCGGTGAACTGGAAACAGAGGCTTAGGTCAGTGACCCGTTGCGTCGGCGCGGGCGCTGTGGCCGACCGGGCGGCGGGACCAGCACTGGGGGCGCTGCCGGACGGCCAGCTCCAACGCCAGGTGATCGGACTCGATCATCTCCCGGGCTATTCGACGTGCCATTTCCAGGCGGTCGACGTGCAAGTCAAGATCCGTCGGACCGGCGCCAGCCATATCGAACTCCTCGTCAGCGTTCGAGCTATTCGCATCATGCGGCACGTCGGGAATCGTCACCATTCTCCGATCGGTGGAAAGCTACCGCCGTACGGCTCGGTGTCGCGTACCCCGGTTGCGCCGATGGTAGCGGCGGCCTCGCCAGCCAGCCCGGAACTGCGTAAAGCCGGTCTTGCCGACGGTTTGTACATTGCACGGTGCGCGGGTCGGGGGGCGCGACATGTCCGGTGAGGGATCTTCGTTACGGGAGGACCGCCGTGCAGCATTCGAGCAGTACCGATCCATTGTTCGTCGCCGTCGAATCAGAATCGATCACCCGTGCGGACGTCGCCGGGCTCATCGCGGGGCGGCTGGCCGCCATCCGGGTGCCGGGGCTGCTGTCCGCCGCCCGGTGTCACGCGATCACGGCTGCGCTCGCCGACGCGCCGATGGACCGCTACGACGAGAGTCGGGTCTTTCCGGTCGTCGCCAAGTTCGGCCCGGCCATCAACGACCACCGGGCCGCCGGTGAGCTTCGGGACGACTACTGGGACGCGGCCCGCGCGGCCGACAAGAGCTGGTCCACGTTGGGCCTGCCGGATTCGCCACGGGAGTTGTGCCTGGCGGCGTTCCGGACCGCCTGGCCGGATGTCGCACCCGGCCGTCGGCAGGGTCGGGAGATGCACGTCGGCATCGTCCGCGAGATCAACGCCGGCCTCCAGGTGCACTTCGACGACGCGGTCCGGGAGTACGCGGGCCGGCTGCTCGACGGTGACGTGGTGGCGCAGTTGGCGTTCAACATCTACGTCCGGGTTCCGCCCGCAGGTGGCGAGACGGTGCTGTGGCGGCGGCGGTGGCAGCCGGGCGACGAGGAGCAGCGGATCCCCGGCGGGTACGGCTTTGACGAGTCGGTGACGGCCGACACGCAGTCGTTGACGCTGCGGCCCACGCTCGGGGAGGGTTTCCTGTTCGATCCCCGGCACTATCACACGGTGCGTCCCGCGACCGATGGCCGCCGGATCTCCATAGGATGTTTTGTCGGGCTCACCGACGACGGCCGACTGGCCCTCTGGTCGTAGCGAAGGGCGTTTCCCATGGTGGACAGAAGCGACGTCGAGGCGGCTGCGGCACTGGTCGAGGGGCGGGTCCGGGAAACCCCGGTCATCGCCGTCGACGGTGCCGACCTGGGGGTGCCGGGGCAGCTCAGTCTCAAACTGGAGTTGCATCAGCACACCGGCTCGTTCAAGCCGCGCGGGGCGTTCAACCGGATGCTCCAGGGCTCGTTGCCGGCGGCCGGGGTGATCGCCGCGTCGGGCGGCAACCACGGCCTCGCCGTCGCGTACGCGGCCCGGTCGCTGGGCGTTCCGGCGGAGGTCTTCGTGCCGGTCACCGCTTCGCCAGTCAAGGTGCAGCGGTTGGCCGGGCTCGGTGCCCAGGTGCGCCAGGTGGGCCAGCACTACGCCGAGGCGCTGGCCGCGAGCACGCAGCGGGCTGCGGAGTCCGGCGCGTTGGTGGTGCACGCGTACGACCAGCCGGAGGTGGTGGCCGGTCAGGGGACCGTCGGCCGGGAGTTGGAACGGCAGGTCGACGGGATCGACACCGTGCTGGTGGCGGTCGGCGGCGGTGGGTTGGTGTCCGGCATCGCCAGTTGGTTCGACGGGTCGGTGCGTGTCGTCGCCGTCGAGCCCGAGCAGATCCCCACCCTGCACTCGGCGCTCAAGGCGGGTCGACCTGTCGACATCGAGGTCGGTGGCATCGCCACGGATTCGCTGGGCGCCCGCCGCATCGGCGAGATCGCCTACGACACCGCCCGCCGCACCGGTGTGGTGTCCGTGCTGGTCCGCGACGAGGACCTGGTGCGTGCGCGCCGGCTGCTCTGGTCGGAGCTGCGGGTCGCCGCCGAGTTGGGTGGCGCCGCCGCGCTGGCCGCGCTGGTCGGCGGGGCGTACGTGCCACAGCCGGGGGAGCGCGTGGCAGTGGTCATCTGCGGTGGCAACACCGACCCGAGCGACCTGGGCCCGGCCGCGCCGCACTGACCGGGCGAAGCACCGACCCGGTCAGTCGCCGTTTCGCAGACGGCGCAGCGCGTGTTCGATCTGGAGAGTGTCCAGGTGGGTGTCCCCGAGTAGGCGCCGACGGTCGGCCAGCAGCCGCTCGTACTCCTCGATGGCTGGTTCCAGTCGCCCGTCGAGCAGGAGCACCGCGGCCAGGGTGGCCCGGATGGCCAGCACCTCACTGCGGTCGGCGTGCCGGGGCTCCACGGTGGCCAGTGTGGCCCGCAGTTCGGCCTCCGCCTCGGCGAGCCGGCCCTGCGCCTGCATGCAGCGGGCCAGCGTGTGTCGGGCCTGCCAGGTCTCCGGTTGGTTGAGCGGCCACAGCCGGTAGCGGACCTCCAGGATGGCGTGCAGCATCTCCTCTGCCTCGGGTGCCCGTTGCTGGGCGAGCACCGCCAGCGCCAGGCTGTGCCGCATGATCATGGTGTCCCAGTGTTCGGGGCCGCGGACCTGGTCCTCGGCGGCGACGATCTGCCGCAGCTCCGACTCGGCCTCCGGCCACTGGCGCTGCGCCATGATCGCTCTGGTGAGCTTGTGCCGGCTGGCGAGGGTGTCGGCGTCGTCGCTGCCCAGCACCCTGGTGCGGTCACGGATCACCTCGCGGAGCACCCGGTCGGCCATCTCCGGTTGGTTGCGCTCCAACCAGGTGCGGCCCAGCTCGTGGCGCAGCGCCAGCACCTGCGGCCGGTCCAGGTCGTGGTCGTACGCGGCGCAGCCACGGATGATCGGGTCCAGGATGTCGAAGGCCGAGCCGGGTAGGCCGACCGCGATGAGGTAGCGGGCGGTGAGCCGGGTCAGCTCCAGCGCTCGGCGTACCGTCTCGGGGTCGTGCTTGTGTTTCTGCGGCACGAGGTAACCCCGCACGGCCTCGACCAGGTGCGGCACCAGGACGTCCCAGTTGGTCCAGGCCGCCGAGTCGTCCGGGCTCTGCCCCTCGGTGGCGGCGAGCAGCAGCTTCATGACCAGCCCGTGGTATTCGGCGATCTGCTCACGGACCTCGTCGCGGTCGCGGAACATCGCGTGCACCAGCGGGTGCAGTGACAGCACGTGCGCGAACGCCGGGTCGGTGACCTCGTCCTGGACGTCGAAGTCGACCAGGGCGAGGTCGGCGATGCCCTCCAGCACCTTCACCCGTTGCTGACCGGTGAGCCCCTTGAACAGTGGCGACTCGGCCAGGATGGCCGGCTTGAGCACCACCTCGTAGGGCACCGGGGAGACGCTCAGGCAGGCCAGCACGTTGAGCAGCGGCCGGCTCTGCTGGAGCTTGCGGCGGGACAGCAGGTCCAGGGACAGGTCGTCGACCTCGCGGACGATCTCCAGACCGAGCGACTCGTCGAGGTCGACGTCGGGGGCGTCGAGCGGTGAACGGAACCGGCGCTGCACGGCGGCGCGGTAGTCCGCGAAGGTGGTGATGGTGGACGAGCCACGCCAGACCGGGCTGGCGTTGACCGACTTCAGGTAGTTGCCGGCGGCGCGCAGGGCGAGGGGCAGACCGCCCAGCTCACGGGACAGCTCACGGGCGTCGGCCAGGTCACCGGCCTGCTGACCGGCCCGGTCGATCAGCACCTGCGCGCCGGCGTCGGCGGCCAGTGGGCGCACCTGGTGCAGCGTCGACCAGGTGCCCCAGGTGGCCCGGTTGCCGTCCCGGGTGGTCACGATGACCACGCCGTCCTCGGCCTCCGGGCGGCGCAACCACCCGGTGCCGTCGGCAAGCACCCCGTCGGTGGGGCCCAGGGTGGCGGGCTCGTCCGCGCTGTCGAAGATCAGCAACCAGGGCTGTGCGGCCTGGTTGAGGTAGCGCCACACCAGGTCGGTGGCGCTGATCATCCCAGCCCAGGCCTGGTCGACCTGGGTCTCCGAGGCGCCGAGTTGGCTGACCACCTCCCGCATGCCGGAGTTGAGCCGCCCGGCCTGCACCCACCAGACCGTCCGGCCGTCGGCCCGCGCGCGACGGGCGATCTCCAGGGCGACGTGGCTCTTGCCGGAGCCGCCCATGCCGCACAGGATGTGCACCGAGGGCCCCTCGGTGCCTTCCGCGGGCCGCACGATCTCGTCGATCAGGGCGTCGCGGCCGTGCAGGGGGCTGTCCAGTCGCCCGAGCGGTGGGTCCACGGAGACGCGACTCGGCCGGTCGTACGCAGGCCGGGGCACTGTGACATCCTCGGGTGGAACGTCCGCAGTCAATGCGGTCCCCCTTCGGTGGCGATATTGCAGTGGGGTCGGCGGCGGAAGATCCTGTCCATCTGATGGACAGTCGGAGGGATTGTCGCCCACACCACGTCGACAGCAAGCCTATCCACCGTCGTGCTGTGTTGCACACTCACCGTTCAGGCCACGCGGATGACCGTAATCGGTGTCCCGATTCCCATTTCGCAGTCGAATCCGGCCGATCCGCCGTGTGTAGCGCTCGACAGGGGCATCCACGATGGACTGATGAACTGGTCGCCAATCCAGGACGTGGTCGACTGGGGTTCCGTACCGGACTGGTTCGGCGCGGTCGGCTCCATCGCCAGTGTGCTGTTCGTCTACCTTGGACTGCGGCGGGAGATTCGCGCCCGACGCAGCGACGACCTGCGGATCCGGGCCAGTCAGGCCCGGTTGGTGTCGGCGGTGGTCGAGATCCGGGGCACGTCGGTTCTGCGGGTCACGGTGGCCAACGAGAGTGACGCCCCGGTGCTGGACGTGGCGGTGCTGGCCCGGGTCGTCGCGCCGGACGACCCGGACGGCACATCCGTCGAGCTGGCCGCCGCGAAACACGTCCGCCGGATTCCTGGCCGCGACAAGCAGGACATCTTCGTCACCGTTACGGCCGAACACCGGTTACGCCCGACCGACACCGTTCTGGTGGATCTCACCTTCACCGATCACGACGGAAATCGGTGGCACCGTATCGGTGCCGGTCAGCCCGAGCCAGTGGACTGACCACATTCCGACTGAACGATTCCGGAAAGGGTGACCGGCGTTTCGGTGACGACGAATAGTCGGTGGTCCGGTGGGCGATTCGCCACGCCGGACCACCGCCGTGTCCGTCAGATGGGATAGGTGCGGGCGACCGCCAACATCTCCGAGCTGTGCGACCCTACGACGCCGACGGCCGGCGGCCGGGTCTGGAAACCGGGCAGAGCTTCCAACCCGTCACTGGCGTCCATCGCCCGCAGTGCGACCTGCGCGGCGGTGGGCCGCACTGTCAGCGTGACCTCGATGCCCTCCGTCGGCGGGGCGTGGAAGACCAACCCGAAGCCCCACTTCCCCTCGCGGGGCTCCACCGGCACCGACCGTCCGGCCACCTCGGCCCGCAGCACGGTCGCGGTCGACGTGTCGACGTGCAGGGTCGCGAGCCGGGCCGCCCGCTGCGGGGTCAGTCGCAGCCGCAGCGTGCGTTCGCCGCCGGCGGTGGCGTCGCCCAGCACGTCCAGCTTCGGCGCCGGCAGGTTCGCCGTCTGCGCCGGCCCGGCCCGCAGCTCACCGTCGCCGAGTCCGGGGAAGTCGTCGCCGACGTCGGCCATCCCGTCCACGTAGCCGTCCGTCCACGGCTGCGGATCGCTCTCGTGGCTGAGCCAACGGGCCTGACCGGTGCCGGCGTCCATCGCGTACATCAGATGGGTGGGCGCGGGGTGCGCGGCGTCGAAGCGGTCGACGGCCAGCCCGACCCCGGCGAGCACCACCGCCGCCACGGCGGCTGCCCCGGCCGGCAGCACACCGAGCCGCCGGGCCCGCAGCGCCAGCAGCCCGCGCTGGCCACCGGCCTGCGGGTGCAGGAGGTCGACCACCGGCAGGGCGGTCAGGCCGAGCAGCACCGCGAACAGCGCGGCCACCCCGCCCATGCCCATCCCCAGCGCCGGGAAGAGCAGCACCACTGTGGGCAGCAGGATGAGCACGCCGACGGCCGCGGCGGCGGTCACCGCCACCACCGGCCACGGCCCGGTCTGCCGGGTACGCAGCGCGACCAGCCCGCCGAGCGCGCCGGCCAGCGCCGGCAGAGTGGTGAGGTACGCCCCGCCGGGCACCGCCACGGCGAGCAGCACGCCGAGCAGCGCCAGCCAGGCCAGCCCGCCGACGGCCAGGGCGGCCGGGCCGATCCGGCGGCGGGTCAGCGCGTACCAGGTGAACAGGATGGCGGCGGCCAGCGCCAGGACGGCCAACCGGTACCAGACAGGTCGGTACGGGTCGAGCAGTTCGGCGTACCCCGGTCGGATCGTGGTGATCGCGAGCCAGAGCAGTTGGGCGGCGACCGGAGCGGCCACGATCGGCACCAGGGCCAGCCCGAAGCCGGCGGCCAGCCGGCCGGTGCTGGCCCGACCCTGCCGACGGGTCAGCCAGCCCAGCGCGACCACCGCTGCCACCGCGAGCAGGGCCAGTGGCACTGTGAGCCAGCCCGGGTAGCGGACCAGACCACCGGGGACCGGGAAGTAGGTGGCGTCGTGCCCGGAGCGCAGGTCGGTCAGGTCGACAGCGCCGAACTCCCGGGCCACTCCCAGCGCGTTGTCGCCGTGCTGCTGGAGGCTGCCCCGGTCCATGGCCGCGGGGGTGTCCAACGGGGTGTGGTAGATCGCGCCGCCGTCGATGTACGCCGAGTTCAGCCCGACGAACTTCTGGTCGAGGAACGCGGTGAAGTCGGTGTCGTTGGGCAGCGCGCGGTAGATCTCCACGGCGAACGAGGTGCCGACCGGGTGCGGGGCGGCCCGGCCGAAGACGTCCACCAGCTTCGCGTTGTTCTTCGACGTCTCGAACATGATCACCGGCCCGGTGGACCCCCGGGCCTCCAGGTTCAACACCACGCCGCCGTCGGCGGCCAGCGGGTGACTGGCGGCGAACGCCGACGCGCCGCACAGGCACGCCTCCTCGGCGTCGGTCAACACGAAGACGATGTCGTTGCGCGGCCGGGGGCCGGTGGTGAGCGCGCGGGCCACCTCCAGGATGGCCGAGGTGCCGGCGGCGTCGTCGTTGCCGCCCGGCCCGGTCTGTACCGAGTCGTAGTGGGCGACCAGGAAGATCCGGCCCGTCGACGCGGTGCCGGGCAGCCGCGCCACCACGTTGCGGACGCGGGCCATCGTCGCCCCGCCCGCAGCCCCGCTGAGCTGTCCGGCCTCCGGTGCCACAGTGTCCTGCACCTCGGTCTCCAGGCCCAGCCCGCGCAACTGCTGCTCGATGTGCGCGCGTACCTGGTCGTTGGCCGGGCTGCCGGCGACGTGCGTCCGGGCCGCGATCACCTGGACGTCCTCGTACGCCCGGCCCGCGCTGAACTCACCAGCCGGCGCGTCCGCCGGCTTCGGCGCCGGGGTACGCAGGTCGAGCAGGCTGCCGGCGCCGACGGCGGCCAGCGCGACCAGAGCCGCCGCGGCGGCCAGGAGCCGCCGGCGAGGTCGCGTCAGCGCCCGGTCGGCCGGGGGTACGCCCCGAGTCGGGCGGGACGGCGTGCCCGTCGTGGCCGGGGTGGTGGGTGCGCCCACGGAAACTCCTCGGGGGGTGGTGGGGCCTGGGGTGGCACCATCCTGCCCCTCGGTGCCGCCAGATGGGATGGCCGGTACGCCGTACCTCGACCGCCGCCTGGTTTGTCATCCGATGGGCAGTGACGCGGTCCATCCCCCTCCCCGCCCGCGCCGGAGGCGTCGTGTTGTGTGCGACCGTTGTCTAATACAGGATCAGCAGGGCACTCGGAAGGAGCCCGACATCACCAGCGAACTCCCGCGCCTCGCGGCGGTGACCCGGCCGACCCGGGGACCCGGTCTGACCGGTTCCCCTGTCGTGTCGTACCCGCATGGCGGCCTGGCGCGGCACGCCAACCTGCCACCGGGAGAGCGGTTGCGGGTGCTGCTGGTGGAGGACGACGAGGGTGACGCCTTCCTGGTCGGCGAGTTACTCGCCGAGACCAACTCGATGATCGACCTGGTGGTCGCCACCAGTCTCAGCGAGGCGCGGCAGCGGATCACGGACGTGGACTGCGTCCTGCTCGACCTGGGCCTGCCCGACGCGCAGGGGTTGGACGGGCTGCGCCAGGTGCTGGAGATGTCCAGCGGTGCCGCGGTCTGTGTGCTGACCGGCCGTTCGGACGAGCACCTGGGTGTCGTCGCGGTCGCCGAGGGCGCGCAGGACTACCTGGTCAAGGGTCAGGTCGATGGGGTGTTGCTGACCCGGGCACTGCGCTACGCCGTGGAGCGCAAGCGCGCCGACGTGAACGCCCGCCGGCTGCGCGAGGTCGAGCTGCGCCAGGCCGAGTCGGCCCGCCTCGAACGCGGCCTGCTGCCACAGCCGCTGATGACGACCGACCAGGTGGCGGTGCACACCTTCTACCGGCCGGGCCGGCACGCCGCGCTGATCGGCGGGGACTTCTTCGACGTGGTGCAGACCCGCCCGGACCGCCTCGACCTGATCGTCGGCGACGTCTGCGGGCACGGGGTGGACGAGGCCGCGCTCGGCGTCGAGCTGCGGGTGGCCTGGCGGGCCCTGGTGCTCGCCGGAGTGCCGGACGACGAGGTGCTGCCCGCGCTGGAGCAGGTGCTGATGAGCGAACGCCGCCTTCAGGAGATCTTCGCGACCGTGGCCACCGCCAGACTGGACCTGGACGCCAACCGGGCCACCGTCCGACTCGCCGGGCACCCGCCGCCGCTGCTGCTCTCCGGTGGCCGGGTCGCCCCGGTGCCCGCGCCCGGTGGCCGGCTGCTGGGCGTACGACCCCGCCGGCCGATCGCCTACGACCTGGAGTTCGACACCGATGACTGGTCCCTGCTGATGTACACCGACGGCCTCATCGAGGGGCGGGTGGGCGAGGGCAACGAACGCCTCGACGTGCCGGGTCTGAGCGGTCTGCTCGGCGAACCGGCCAACCGCGAGGTGTCGCTGACCGAGCTGCCGGCCTGGCTGGTCGGTCGGGCCGAGCGGCTCAACGGTGGCCCGCTCGCCGACGACGTGGCCATGCTGCTGGTCAGCCGGGGAGGTGGCCGGTGAAGCCGGTGGTCGGCGGCTGGAGTCTGCGCCGCCGGGTCGTCACCCTGCTCACCGTCGTGGGTGTGTTGCTGATCGGTCTGGCCGCCGCGGAGGCGGCGGTGGCGGCCCGCAACCGCACCCAGATCGACGCCGTTCTGAATCAGACCGGCCCGTTGCGGGTGCAGTCGCAGGAACTGCTCAACGCGTTGCTCGATCAGGAGACCGGGATCCGCGGGTACGCGGTCAGCGGTGACCCGGCCGACCTGAATCCCTACCGGGAAGGGCTCGCGCAGGAGACGAGCGTCGTCACCTCGATGCGGGCGCTGCTCGACGACTATCCGCAGATCGGTCAGGAGTTGCGGACCGTCGAGCAGCGCAGCTCGCAGTGGCGGCAGTCGGTCGCGGAACCGGTGATCAGCACCACCGAGCAGAGCGGCACCAGAGCCGGGCAGGCGTTGATTACCGAAGCGGCCCGACAGCAGTTCGACCAGGTGCGCGCTGCGGTGAACGACCTCCAGGCGGAGATTCTGACCGCTCGTGAGCAGGCCGCGACCGATGTGCGGACCAGCAGTAACGTCCTGGTCGTCCTGCTGATCGTCGCCGCCCTCGTGGTGGTCGTGGCCGGCGCCGTGCTGCTGCTCTCGCTGGACCGGATGGTGATCCGGCCACTGACCGGCCTGGCCAACCAGGTCCGCGAGGTCGCCGAGGGCGACTACCAGCACCGCATCTCCACCGTCGGCCCGCCGGAGTTCATCCGGCTCGGCGACGACGTGGACGCGATGCGCCAGAAGATCGCCGCCGACCTGGCCGAGGTGCGGGGCGCGCGCGAGCGCATCGAGTGGGTCAACAGCCAACTCCAGAAGCAGGCCGAGGAGCTGACCCGGTCCAACCGTGACCTGGAGCAGTTCGCGTACGTGGCCTCGCACGACCTGCAGGAGCCGCTGCGCAAGGTGGCCAGCTTCTGCCAGCTGCTCCAGCGCCGCTACGCCGGGCAGCTGGACGAGCGGGCCGACCAGTACATCGCGTTCGCGGTGGACGGCGCCCAGCGCATGCAGCGTCTGATCAACGACCTGCTCGCGTTCTCCCGGATCGGCCGGCTCACCACCGGCTTCGTCGAGGTCGACCTGAACAAGGTGATGGGCGACGTGGCCGGGCAGACCGAGGCCGCCCGGCAGTACGCCGACGCTGAGCTGACCTGGACCGACCTGCCGGTGATCTCGGGTGAGGAACCGCTGCTCACCAACCTGTTGGCCAACCTGGTCAGCAACTCGATCAAGTTCCGCCGGGCCGACGTGCTGCCCAAGGTGCACGTCTCGGCCCGTCTGGTGGGCGCCGAGTGGGAGATCAGCTGCGAGGACAACGGCATCGGGATCGAGCCGGAGTTCGCCGACAAGATCTTCGTGATCTTCCAGCGGCTGCACTCGAAGGACGCGTACCCGGGCACCGGCATCGGGCTGGCCATCGTCAAGAAGATCGTCGAGTACCACGGCGGCCGGGTCTGGGTGGACACCGACGTGCCGGAGGGCACCGCGATCCGCTTCACCCTGCCGGCGCTGCCGGCGGACGTGGAGGCGGCTGCCGCCGTCGAGTCGCCGGACCAGCCACCCGCTCTGCCGGAGGGCGACACGACGCCCCCGAACAAGGCTCCGGCAGCGCTGGCCGAGCAGTCCGACGGGACGGACCGGCCGGACCGGGCCGACGAGCCGTCGGGAAGCGGTAGAACGGGTGACATGAGGGAGACGGTGGGATGACCGCGCCGGCGGATGGCAAGAGCCCGATCGAGGTCCTGCTCGTCGAGGACGACCCGGGTGACGTGCTGATGACCCAGGAGGCGTTCGAGGAGCACAAGCTGCGCAACCGGCTGACCGTCGTCTCCGACGGTGCCGAGGCGCTCGCCTACCTGCGGCGGGAGGGTCAGTACGCCGACGCGGTCCCGCCCGACCTGATCCTGCTCGACCTCAACCTGCCCCGCCGCGACGGCCGGGAGGTGCTCGAAGAAATCAAGAAGGACGAGGAGCTGCGTCGGATCCCGGTCGTGGTGCTCACCACCTCCCAGGCCGACGAGGACATCCTGCGCAGCTACCAGCTGCACGCCAACGCCTACGTGACCAAGCCGGTGGACTTCGAGCGCTTCATCTCGGTGGTCCGCCAGATCGACGAGTTCTTCGTCAGCGTGGTCAAGCTGCCGCCGCGTGGCTGACACCCTGCTCGACGACGTCGGTGACCTCCTCCGGGAGGCCGCCGACCAGGTCGTGCTGCCGCTGTTCCGCAAGCTCGACGACGACGACGTGTCGGAGAAGGCACCCGGTGAGGTGGTCACCGTCGCCGACCGTCGCGCCGAGGAACTGCTCTCGGCGGGGCTGCGTCGGCTCCGGCCGGGCTCGATGGTGGTCGGCGAGGAAGGCGTCGCCGACGACCCGGGGCTGCTGCGGCACCTGCGCGACGGCGGGGACGTCTGGTTGGTCGACCCCGTCGACGGCACCGCCAACTTCGCTGCGGGACGCCGACCGTTCGCCCTGATGGTGTCGCTGCTGACCGACGGGCGACCGGCCGCCGGCTGGATCCTCGACCCGCTCGCCGACACCCTCGCCGTCGGCTCGGCGGACGACGGCACCCTGCTCAACGGCCGACCGGTGGACCGCACCACCTCGACCCCACCACTGGGCGAGCTGCGCGGGGCGGCGATGACCCGGTTCCTGCCGCCGGAGACCCGGGACCGGGTCCGCGCCGGCGGTCGGCAGCTCGGTGAGCTGCTGCCCGGCCAACACTGCGCCGGCCGGGAGTACCTGGACATCCTCACCGGAGAGCAGCAGTTCGTCCTCTTCTGGCGCACCCTGCCGTGGGACCATGCGCCGGGCACCCTGCTGGTCCGCGCCGCCGGTGGCGTCGCCCGCCGTTTCGACGGCGCCGACTACCACCCGGCCGACGACGACCGCGGCCTGCTCGTCGCCGCCAACGAACAGGTCTGGGCCGAGGTCCGCGACGCCCTCCTCGACAGCTGATCCGCGCCCTGCGCGACGACGCCGAAACGCTCTGTCGACATCTGGGCGGCCCGGCGGTCGAGGGGCTGGTCACCAGGCCGTCGTCCGGTATCGTGACCGGCGGTCTCCGCCAGCAGGCCGCCGACAGGCGCCGGCGGGGACGCCGCCGCAGTTGGTTCACCGGCGGTCGACGGAAGGACGCTTTCGTGCCCAGGACCAGGCTTCGCCCGCGGCTCGGCCGCCGCGCCCTGTTCGCTCTGCTCGCCACCGTCGCGTTGGTGCTCGGCGGTGCCGCCGTGCCCGCGTACGCGGAGCCCGGCGAGGGCGGCAGCAAGAAGCTCCAGGACGCTCTCGAGTTGACCGCCAAGGGCCACATCGAGGCGAAGGCCAAACTGGACAACTCCAAGCGCCGCCAGACGGCGCTGGCCGGCGAGCTGACGACTGTCGAGGGTCGGATGGTCGGGCTGACCGCCCAGGTGGGCGAGGTAGCCGCACAGTCGTACCGGGTCGGCCGGCTCACCCCGGCGACGATGTTGCTCAACACCAGCACGCCGCAGGCGTTCCTGGAACGAGTGAGCGACCTCGACCTGATGGCCCAGCGCGACGCCAAGCGGCTGCGTGACCTCGTCGAGGCCAAAGAGCAGGCGCAGCAGGCCAAGGTCGCCATCGACGCCGAGGTCCGCGAGCAGCAGAAGCAACTCGCCGTGATGGCGAAGAAGAAGAAGGAGGCCGAGGCCGCGCTCGCCGAGGTCAGCTCGGGCAGCAGCAGCGGTTTCAGCGGCGGCAGCTCCGTCTCGGCGACCCCGGCCCCGCGTAACTCGGACGGGTCCTGGCCGTCGGAGTCGTGTTCGGTGAAGGACCCGACCACGTCCGGCTGCATCACCCCGCGCACCCTGAACGCGCTCAAGCAGACCCAGGCGGCCGGCTACAAGCGGCACGTCTCCTGCAAGCGCAGCGGCGGTGGTGGCGAGCACCCGAAGGGTCGGGCCTGCGACTTCTCGGCCGCCACGAACGGCTTCGAGGACAAGAACGCGACCGGCGGCGACAAGTCGTACGGGGACAGCCTGGCCGCCTGGCACGTGCGCAACGCCGACCGCCTCGGGGTGCTCTACGTGATCTGGTACCGGCAGATCTGGCATCCCGGCACGGGGTGGCGCTCGTACAGCGGCAGCGGCAGCCCCGCCGCATCCCACACGAACCATGTTCATCTCTCGATGTACTGACCCGAAGCACCAGCTTCGCTGCGTACCATCGCGACGATGAGCTCCCCACCGTCCGACGTAACGGCCCCACCAGCGTCCCCGGCCTCGCCCGCTCCGGTCACCGGCCGGGCGTTGCCCAATGGTCTGGCTGCCTTCCTGGTCTTCTTCTCCAGCGGGGCCGTGCTGGTGCTGGAAACCGTCGCGCTGCGCCTGGTCGGCCCGTACGTCGGGGTGACCCTCCAGGTGACCAGCTCGGTGATCGGCATCGCGCTGGCCGCCATCGCGTACGGGGCGTGGTCCGGTGGTTGGCTGGCCGACCGGCGCAACCCGCGTGGCCTGCTGGCGCCGGCGCTGGTGCTGGCTGGCATCGCCACCGCGATCACCCTGCCGGTGGTCCGCTACGCCGGTGAGGTGCTGCGCGGCGGGGCGGCCAGCGGCATCCTGCTGCTGGTGGCGCTGGCCGTGTTCGTGCCGGCCGCGCTCCTGGCCGCCGTCACCCCGCTGGTCGTGAAGCTCCAACTCGCCGACCTACGCCGCACCGGCCAGGTGGTCGGTCGACTCTCCGGGATCGGCACCCTGGGCGGCATCACCGCCACCCTGCTCACCGGATTCGTGCTGGTCGCCGCGCTGCGCAGCACTGTCATCCTGCTGACCCTCGCGATCGCGCTCGGGCTGGTCGGTATCGGTCTCGGCTGGTACCTGCGCCGGCAGGAGCCCACCGAACTGCCCGGCCCCGCCCGGACCAGGGCCGCGTTGGCGGTCCTCGGCCTGGTCGGGGCGGGGCTGACCACGATCGCGCCGAACCCGTGCGACATCGAGACGGCGTACCACTGCGCCCGGGTCGCGTCGGACCCGGACCGGCCCACCGGTCGGACGCTCCTGCTCAACTCGGCCCAGCACTCGTACGTGGACCTCGCCGACCCGAAGCACCTGGAGTACGCGTACACGAAGTGGATCGGTGCGGTCGCCGACGTCGCCGCGCCGGCCGGGCAGCGACTGGACGCGCTGCACCTGGGCGGCGGCGGGTTCACCGTCCCGGGCTACCTCACCGCCACCCGGCCGGGCACCGAGAACGTGGTGTTCGAGATCGACGGCGGCCTTGTCGAGCTGGGCAAGCAGGAACTGGGCGTACGCACGGGGCCGGAGCTGCGGGCGGTGGTGGGTGACGCCCGGATGCTGGTGGCCGGCGAACCGACGGACAGCCGGGACCTGGTCGTCGGTGACGCGTTCGGCCACCTGGTGGTGCCGTGGCACCTGGCCACCCGGGAGATGGCGGCCGAGATTCGGCGGGTGACCCGCCCCGGCGGGGTGTACGTGCAGAACGTCATCGACTACCCGCCACTGCGGTTCATCCGCGCCGAGCTGGCCACCGTTGCGGCGGAGTTCCGGCACGTCGCGTTGATCGCGCCGCCGGAGGCACTCGCCGAACAGCAGGGCGCCAACTTCCTCATCGTCGGCTCGGACGCGCCGCTGCCGCTGGAGGCCGTTCGCGCTCGGCTGAGCGAGGTGGACCCCAAGGTCAGCCTGCTCTCCGGCGCGGAGCTCACGGAGTTCGTCGGCTCGGCGCTGGTGTTGACCGACGACTACGCCCCGGTGGACCAACTCTTGGCGACCGCCTGATCGGGTGACTTTCCTGACCGATTCCGATCCAACAGGTGTAGGTGTGTCCAGCCTGGGCAACAACGGCCACCATGGGCGGTGGGGACCGGAACAACGCGCAACTCCTCGATGAGCGGTACCGGCTCGTCGAGCAACTCGGCGCGGGCGGCATGTCGGTGGTCTGGCGTGGCTACGACGAGGTGTTGGGACGCCAGGTCGCGGTGAAGGTGCTGGCCTCGCGGCTGGCCAGCGACCGGGCCTTCCGGCACCGGATCCGGGTGGAGGCGCAGGCCGCGGCGCGGCTCTGCCACCCCAACATCACCAATGTGTACGACTACGGCGAGTCCGAGCAGGTCGGCCTGACCGTGCCGTACGTGGTGATGGAGTTGGTCGACGGAGCCTCACTCGCCAACCGGTTGGGCCGGGAGGTCAGTCTGCCGTGGCGGGAGGCGGTGACCATCGGCGCCGAGGTCAGCTCGGCGCTGGCCACCGCGCACGCGCGTGGTGTGGTGCACCGTGACGTCACCCCGGGCAACGTGATGCTCACGCCGACCGGTGTGAAGGTCGTCGACTTCGGCATCTCCGCGCTGGTGGGGGAGAGCGAGAAGGGCCCGGACGGCGCGCTGCTCGGCACCCCCGCGTACCTCGCTCCGGAGAGGTTGGACAACGGCCAGGTCTCCCCGGCCACCGACGTGTACGCCGTCGGTCTGCTGCTCTACCGGATGCTCACCGGTCGACTGCCCTGGCAGGCCAACACGACCACGCAGATGCTGCGCGCGCACATGTACAACGACCCGGACCCGATGCCGCCGGTGCCCGGTCTGCCGGACGAGGTGACCGACCTGGTGCGGCGGTGCCTGGCCAAGCGGCCCGGTGACCGCCCGGCGACCGCGGAACTGGCCCGGACCCTCGCCGAGGCGGCCGGGATGCTTGCCGCGGTGCCGGTCTCGCCGGCCGCCGGGCAACTGGACCCGGCTGCGCTGGCCAACGCGGGCACGACGATCCTGCCGTGGTCCGCGGCGACCGACGCGTTGCCGCTGTCCCGCACCCGCAACCGGAGCCGGCGGATGGACCGGCGTCGCCGGCGGGTGGAGGCCGGGGTGGCAGCCGTCGGCCTGATCGCTGTCACCGGCGCCATGTGGGGCTTCACCTCGCGCAGCCCGGCCAGCGGCGACGACCGGCCGACCACCGAGGCGCGGATGGGCCTGCCGCAGGCGGCGACCTGCGACGTCACGTACGCGCTGCGGGCCGACACCGGCAAGGACTTCGCCGCCGAGCTGACAGTGACCAACACCGGCAAGCAGGAACTCCGGGACTGGACGATGAACTTCACGTTCCCCGGCCAGCAGACCGTGACGAAGGCCGAGCCGACGTCGGTGCAGCAGCAGGGGAGCACGGTGCTGATCCGACCCGCGGCCCAGCGCACCACTTTGGCGCCCGGCGCCGCCGAGAAGCTCACCCTGTCCGGCACGTACAGCGGGGCCAACCCGCTGCCGGTGGAGTTCCGACTCGGTGACGTGACCTGCGGGGTACGCGTCTCCGGGGTGGCCGGCAGCGTCCCGTCCACCGCACCGGCGACGACGGCGGCCACCACGAAGGCACCGCCGAAGAAGGCGACGACTCCCAGCGGCGCCGGCGGTGGCACCGCCCAGAAGGCGAAGCCGCCGAAGCCCGGAAAGGGGCCCGGGAAGGCCGGCGAGGCCAAGGGGCAGGGTGGTCCGGGAAAAGGGTGAAGGCCCCTGAGGGGCACGGTGGGCCGAAGAAGAAGTGATGGTCAGCGTCGCCCCGCGAACCGCTGGACCTGGTCGATCCCGCCCTCCACGATCAGCACCCCGCCCTGCGTGAGGGTCGTGTCGTCCGAGGCGTACCGGAAACGCTCGCCGGGCACCTTCGCGCCGATCACCCGGACCCCGGAACGCTCGTCCGGGCGCAGGTCGAGCAGGGTGCGCCCGACGAACGACTCCGGAACCCGGACGGTGGCGATCGCGAAGTCGTCGTCGAACTCGACGAAGTCCAGCAGCCGGCTGACGATCAGGTGCGCCACCCGGTCACCGGTCTCCGCCTCCGGGAAGATCACGTGGTGCGCGCCCACCGACGACAGGATCTTGGCGTGTTTCTGCGAGGTGGCCCGCGCCCAGATCTGCGGCACACCCAACTCGACCAACGCCAGCACGGTGAGGACGCTCGCCTCCACCGACGCCCCGATGGCCACCACCGCCCGGGCGAAACTGGCGACGCCGAGCTGACGGAGCGCCCCCTCCTCGGTGGAGTCGGCCTGGACCACCCGGTCGATCTTGTCGGAGAAGCGCTGGACCTGGGCCGGGTTGCGGTCGACGGCCAGCACCTCGCGGTCCATCCGGGTGAGCGACGCGGCCAGGTGGCAGCCGAAGCGACCCAACCCGATCACCACGATCCCGCCGCCGTCAGATCGTCTCGCGGACACCTCGACCCTCCTCGTCTCTCGGGCATGTTTCATAAGAGCTGGCCGGCCTGCGGCGGGCCCGGACGACGCCCGGCGGCGTTGCGGTCGCGTCCGGATACAACACCGGTATCCGGACGCGACCGCGCCTTGCCGGATCGCCGCCCGGACTCCGCCTCGGCTCGGCCGCCCTTATGAAACATGCCCTAACCGACAATTGGTTGTTCCTGGGGGTAGCGGTAGAGCCTGCGTCGGGTGTTCAGGGCGATCGCCGACCCCAGGGTGAGCGGCCCGACCCGGCCGATGAACATCAGCACGGTCAGCACGAGTTGGCCGCTGGCCGGCAGTTCAGCCGCGAGACCGACGGTGAGCCCGGTGGTGCTGAACGCGGAGGTGACCTCGAACAGGGCAGCGACGAACCGCACACCCTCGGTGAGCAGCAGCAGGAGCATCGTCCCGGCCGTGACCAGCGCGACGCTCAGCAGAGCCACCGTGACGGCCTGTCGCTGGCTGGCGGTGGCCACCCGGCGGTGCCCGACCGTCACGTCCGGCTCGCCGCGCAGCTCCGCCCAGATGGTGAACCCGAGCAGGAAGAACGTGGACACCTTGATCCCCCCGGCCGTGCTGGCGCTGCCGCCGCCGATGAACATCAGCACGATCAGCAGCGGATAGCTCTCCTCCTGGAGGTCGGCGATGTTGAGCACGTCGTAACCGCCGGTGCGGCTCAACGCGATCTGGGTGAACGACGCGAGAGTCTTGCCGGCGGCGTCGTACGAGCCGATGGTGCTGGCGTTGGTCCACTCGGCGGCGAGCAGGCCGGCGAAGCCCAGCAGCAGTAGGGCGAGGCTGCCCCAGATGGTCAGCTTCGTGGCCACCACCCACCTCGCCGGCTTGCGCCACTCACGAACCGCCTCGAACAGGGCCGGAAACCCGAGACCGCCGACGATGGCACCCAACGCCAGCGGCAGGGACACCCACGGATCGCGGGCGAAGCCCAACAGTCCGTCGCTGTAGAGCGCGAATCCGCAGTTGTTGAACGCCTGGACAGCGTGGAACCCCCCTGACCAGAGGGCCCGTCCCGGCCCGTAGTCGTACGCCCACCAGAGCCGGCCGGCTACCACGGCGGTCATCACCGCCTCGCAGGCGAAGACGGTCACCGCAATCCGACGCAGCAGCCGGGCCACGTCGCCGATCCCGAACTCCGCCGTCTCGGCCTGCACCAGCAGCCGGTTGCGCAGGCCCAGTTGGCGCGAGACCACCAGGATGACCAGCGCCGCGGCGGTGAGGATGCCGAGTCCGCCGAGCTGGGTGAGCAGGGTGATCACCACCAGGCCGGGGCCGGACCAGTAGTTGGGGGTGTCGTTGATCGCCATTCCCGTCACCGAGACCGCCGAGGTGGCGGTGAACAACGCGGTGACCAGTGGCGGACGTTGGTGATCGACTGTTGCCCAGCGCGCCATCAGCAGCCCGGTGCCCAGCAGGATCGGCACCAGGAACCCCAGCGGCACCAGCCGCACGGGATTGCGAAGGAACCAGCGCACCAGACAATCTTCCTTTTCCGGACCGATGTCGGAGCGGGAACGCCCATTCCGGAGATTCACCTGCCGGTCAGTCGTCGACCAACTCCCGGCCAACCGCGGGCGGTCTGCTGTCCGCGACACCCTTCGATGACAGGAGACGGCGTTGCGACGTACCCTCTCGACCCTCGGCGTGGCCGGCGCGCTGCTCGCCGCCGCCGCCGTGGCCGTGCCCACGATGGCCGCCGCCGAGCCCTCGACCGGCGCGGACCGCACCCGGGCGAACGACCGTCCGATCGTGATCGGTCACCGAGGTGCCAGCGGCTACCGGCCGGAACACACCCTGGAGGCGTACCGGCTGGCGATCCGGATGGGCGCCGACTACATCGAACCGGACCTGGTGTCGACGTCCGACGGCGTGCTCGTCGCCCGGCACGAGAACGAGATCTCCGGAACCACCGACGTGTCGGCCCACCCGGAGTTCGCGGCCCGCAAGGCGACCAAGGCCATCGACGGTGTCGCCGTGACCGGCTGGTTCACCGAGGACTTCACACTGGCCGAGCTGAAGACGCTGCGAGCCAAGGAACGACTGCCGCAGGTCCGGGTGGCGAACACCGCCTTCGACGGCCGTTTCGAGGTGCCCACCCTCCAGGAGGTCATCGACCTGGCCCGTACCGAGGGGCGGGCACGGGGCCGCACCATCGGTATCTACCCGGAGACCAAGCACCCGACCTACTTCACGTCGATCGGCAAGCCGTTGGAGGAGCCGCTGCTGAAGGTGCTGCGGCAGAACAAGCTGGACCGCAGGAACTCGCCGGTCTTCATCCAGTCGTTCGAGACGGCGAACCTGCGTCGCCTGAGCCGACTCACCGACGTGAAGCTGGTGCAGTTGCTCGACGCCACCGGCCGCCCGTACGACTTCACCGTCGCCGGTGACACCCGCAGCTACCAGGACCTCGTCACGCCGGCGGGGTTGAAGTGGATCGCCGGGTACGCCGACGGCATCGGCGCGAACAAGAACCTGCTGGTGCCCCGGGACGCGGCCGGCAACCTGCTCGCCCCCACCAACGTGGTACGCGACGCGCACCGCGAGCGGCTGCTCGTGCACTCCTGGACGTTCCGCGCGGAGAACCAGTTCCTCCCCGTGGACTTCCGGATCGGCACCGATCCCAACGCTCGCGGCGACATCACGGCCGAGTACGAGCTCTTCCTGGGTCTGGGCCTGGACGGCGTCTTCAGCGACCACCCGGACACCGCCGTCGCCGCCCGCGCCGGCCTCGCCGACAACTGACCCCGCCGGCCTCGCCGGGAACCGACCTCGGCCGGAGCTGATCCGCTACGGTCGATCGCTGGGCCGATCACGCCCGGCCCAGACGCTGGCCCGTCGTCCGCCACCCGGACTGCGGGCCAGCGGCACATCCGGGGTACGCCGCGCCCGCCCCACGCAGCCTCGCGCCGGTCAAGCGCCCGCCGCGGTCCGGCCCCCGCAAGATCACGCTGGATCCAGGATGTAGTGGCATCGCCGCGAGTTCGAGGCCCCTACAACCACGATCGAGCACGATCTTCGAGGAATCGACTCGGACGCGGCAGCAACTTCACTGATGTTGCTGCCTTGAGGCGGGTTGAGACAGCAACAACAGGGATGTTGACGCAATCTTCGCCTGCTCGCGGGGGTGGAGGAGTTACCTCCCGGGCTGATCGGTCACATAGGTGTGCCGCGGCCGGGCTGGCCGGTGATCAGCTCGCGGTCGTGAAGTAGCGAGAGCGCCCGCGAGGCTGTGTTCATGTGCACGGCATAGGTCTCGGCGAGTTTCCGGATGGAGGGCAGTTTGTCGCCCGGCTTCTTCTGCGACAGCCTGCTCGACGGTCGTCGGCGCTGCCCGCGCCCGGCGGCCCATGACGGTCCCTGTGGTTGACCGATCGGGGCAGATGGGGCGAGGCGACACAGACCTCGGGTGGTCCGTGGGGGTTCGGGCCACCGGGAACGACGACGCTCCGGTGGTCGTGCGGGCCGTTGTAACCCCGGGCCACCTCATTCCTGTTACTTGTGTGTTTCTGCCACATAGCTCGTGGGTGACGTCACTTCTAGCGTGAGCCGACAACACAGCATCCTGTCCTCACCTGGAGTCGCGATGACGGTCCGGCACACGCGGCGGGCGTTCCTGTCCGCCGCCACGATGATGGCCGCGGCGCTGGCCGCCACGGCCTGTGGTAGCCCGCAGGACACCGCCACCGGCGGCGGCGACAGCGCCGCGCCGGTCAAGGTCGGCTTGGTGTACTCCCAGTCGGGTGCCCTGGCCAGTTATGGGAAGCAGTACATCGAGGGGTTCAAGGCCGGGCTCGACTTCGCCACGAAGGGCACCGGCAAGGTCGGTGACCGGAAGATCGAGTTGACCGAGGTCGACGACGCGGGTGACCCGGCAAAGGCGGTCTCCGCAGCGAAGGACCTGATCGGCAAGGGCACGAAGATCATCGCCGGTTCCACCGCCTCCGGCGTGGCGTTGCAGGTCGCGCCGATCGCGGCGCAGAACAAGGTCCTGTTCATCAGTGGACCGGCCGCCACCGACGCGGTGACCGGCGCGAACAAGTACACGTTCCGTTCCGGCCGGCAGTCCTACCAGGACGTGGTGACCGCCAAGTCGTTCATCGGCGACCCGGCCGGCAAGAAGGTAGTGGTCTTCGCTCAGGACGGCGCGTTCGGCGACGCCAACGAGGCGGCCGTCAAGGCCGTCATCGGTGGGGCGGGCGCCACCGTGAGCAGTGTCCGGGCCCCGGCCAGCGCCACCGAATTCACCCCGTTCGCCAGCCAGATCAAGACCGCCAAGCCGGACTTGCTCTTCGTGGCCTGGGCCGGCACCACCGCCCCGGCCATGTGGCAGACCCTCGACCAGCAGGGTGTGCTCGCGTCCACCACTGTGGTCACGGGTCTGGACATCCGCGCCTCGTGGCCGACCTTCGGTGCTGCCGGCACCAAGATCTCCTTCCTGTCGCACTACTTCGACGGTGCCAGCGACACCGAGGCCAGCAAGGCGCTGAAGGCGACTGTCAACACCATCGACCTGTTCCACCCGGACGGCTTCGCCGCCGCTCAGATGGTGGTCCGGGCGGCGCAGGAGGGCGGGGACGACGTCGACAAGATGGTCACCGCTCTGGAGGGCTGGAGCTTCGACGGGGTCAAGGGCAAGATGACCATCCGGGCCGCCGACCACGCGCTGCTCCAGCCGATGTTCCAGGCCAAGCTTGCCGGCAGCGGCACCGCGTTCACGGCCACCGCGCAGAAGAGCCTCACCGGTGACGAGACCGCGCCACCGGCCGTGGCCATGAAGGGCTGACCCATGCTCGCCACCCGCGGTCTGACCTGGCGGATCGGTGAGGTCGCCATCGTCGACAGCGTCTACCTCGACCTCGAGCCCGGGGAGTTCCTGGGCGTGATCGGGCCGAACGGCGCCGGCAAGACCTCACTGTTCAACCTGATCACCGGCCTGCGTCGGGCCACGGAGGGCCGGATCACCCTGGACGGGCAGGACATCGGGGCGCTTCCGCCGCACCGGCGTGCCCGCCTGGGGCTGGGCCGTACCTTCCAGGCGTCCTCGGTCTTCGGCTCGCTCAGCGTGCGGGAGAACGTCCGGCTCGCCGTGCAGGCGCACCGCGGGGGCTCGATGGCACTGTGGCGGCGGGCGGCGGCCGACCGGGAGGTGGCCGCCGCCGCCGACGCGGCGCTGGACCGGGTCGGCCTCGCCCACCGGGGTACGGCACTCGCCGGCACCCTGGCCCACGGCGAGAAGCGCAAGTTGGAGATCGCCCTGCTGCTCGCCGGTGAACCCCGGGTGATGCTGCTGGACGAACCGATGGCCGGGGTCAGCGCCGAGGACATCCCGGAACTGGTCGCCGTCATCAAGTCCCTGACCGGCGACAGCGGTCGGGCGGTGCTGATGGTCGAGCACCACATGGACGTCATCCTGGAGCTGGCCGACCGGATCGCCGTCATGCACCACGGCGCGCTGCTGGCCTGCGACACCCCGGAGACGGTGATGGCCAACCCCACAGTGCAAGAGGCCTACCTGGGGGAGTCGCTCTAATGGAACCCGTTCTCAGTGTGGAGGACCTGTCGGTCCGGATCTCCGGACTGCACATCCTCCAAGGCGTGTCCTTCACTGTCGCCCCGACCGGCGTGACGGTCCTGCTGGGCCGCAACGGCGTCGGCAAGACCACCACGCTGCGCGCCATCCTCGGGCTCACCCCGCCCGCCGGGGAGGTCCGCGGCACCATCCGGATGGGCGCGCAGAGTCTGCTGAGCCAGCCCACCCACCGGCTGGTCCGCGGTGGGCTCGGCTACGTGCCGGAGGACCGGGACGTGTTCGCCGGCCTCACCGTCGCCGAGAACCTCCGGCTCGCCGAACGGCGCGGCACCAGCCCGGCGTACGACAAGGTCTTCGCGCTCTTCCCGGAGCTGGACCGGCGCGGACGGCAACGGGCCGGCTCGCTCTCCGGCGGCCAACAGCAGATGCTCGCGATCGGTCGGGTGCTGCTCAACGACAACCGGCTGCTGCTGGTCGACGAGCCGACCAAGGGGCTGGCGCCGAAGGTGGTGACCGAGGTGGCGGAGGTGCTGGAACGGGTGGCGGAGTCGGTGCCGGTGCTGCTCGTCGAGCAGAACCTGGCTGTCGTACGCCGGCTGGCCCGTGATGCGGTGGTGCTAGCCGCCGGCAAGGTGGCCTGGACCGGCGACGCCCACGAGCTGCTGTTGGAGACGGCGTTGACCAAGTCGCTGCTGGGTGTCGGCTCGGCGGAGGTGAAACACTGATGGGCACCGTGATCCTGTTGGCGTTGACCGGGCTCGGCCTGGCGGCGCTGTACTTCCTCGTCGCCTCCGGCCTGTCCCTGGTCTTCGGCCTGGCCGACGTGCTCAACTTCGCGCACGGGCTGTTCCTCGGCGTCGGCGCGTACGGCACCTGGTGGGCGGCGGGCAACCTGCCGGGCGCGGGCCCCGACGGGTTCGGCTTCGTGTTGGCTGTCGCGTTCGGAGTGGCCGCCGGCACGCTGGTGGCGATCCTGGTCGAGCTGGTGCTGATCCGTCCGCTCTACTCCCGCACCATCGAGCAGGTGCTGGTCACCGTCGGCCTGTCGCTGGCCGGGGTGGCGCTGTTGCAGGCCACCTGGGGTGCGGACGCCCGTCCGTTCCCGCGCCCCGACTGGACCCGGCAGGTGACCGGGATCCTCGGCGCGCAGGTGCCGAACGGCGGCCTGCTGCTGATCATCGCGGCGGTGCTGGTGCTCGGCGCGATCCTGGCGTTCCTGCGCTGGACCCGGTACGGCCTGGTGATCCGGGCCGGGGTGGAGAACCGGGAGATGGTGACCGCGCTCGGCATCGACGTGCGCAAGGCGTTCACGCTCGTCTTCGCGATCGGCGGGGCGGCAGCGGCGCTCGCCGGGGCGCTGGGCGGTGTCTACTTCGGCACCGTCTCGCCCGGCCAGGGCAGCTCACTGCTGATCTTCGCGTTCATCGTGGTGGTGATCGGCGGGATGGGCTCGGTGGTCGGCTCCGCGTACGCGGCGGTCGTGGTCGGGCTGGTGCAGCAGTTCGTCAACTACTACGGCACGTCCGGGCTGGGCGACATCTGCGTGGTCGGGCTGCTGGCCGTGGTGCTGCTGCTGCGCCCGCAGGGCATCGCCGGAAAGGTGGCAACGGCATGACGGTGATCGACGCGCCTCCCGCGCAGGTGCCGGACGAACTGACCCCGCAGCGGGGGCGGTGGCACCGGGTCCGCCCGTTCCTGCCGCTCGTCGCGCTCGTCGTGCTGGCGATCCTGCCGTACTCGACGATCTCCCTGCCGGGGATCTTCGAGGGGCCGGTCAACTCGCCCGGCACCCTGCAGATCCTCGCCATCTGCCTGATCTTCGGCGGGCTGGCGGCCGGATACGACCTGCTCTTCGGCCGGACCGGGATGCTCTCCTTCGGGCACGCGCTGTACTTCGCCGCCGGCGTCTACGGCACCGACATCCTCGTCACCCGGGCCGGGCTGCCGCTGTGGCAGGCAGCCCTGCTGACCGTCACCGGCGGCACGATCCTCGCCGCGCTGCTCGGAGCGGTGGCCCTGCGGACCGTGGGCATCGCGTTCGCCATGGTCACGCTGGCCTTCGCGCAGGTCGGGGCGATCCTGGTGGCCCGGGACTTCGGCGGGCTCACCGGAGGCGAGGAGGGCCTGCCGCTGGACGTGTCCGGGTTGCCCGCCGGCCTGGTCGGGGTGACGAACACCGTCAACCTGTACTGGCTGGCACTGGCGTACCTGACGCTCGTGGTCTTCGTGGTGCACCGCGTCAGCGGGTCGCCGACCGGTCGGGTGCTCGCCGGTCTGCGTGACGACGAACGGCGGATCGGTGTACTCGGGTTGGACCCGTACCGCTACAAGCTGGTCGCGTTCACGCTGGCCGGTGGGTTGGCGTCGGCGGGCGGGGTGGTCTACGTCCTGATCGTCGGCGGCGCGTCGCCGCACATCACGTCCTCCGAGCTGACCCTGTCGCTGCTGGTCATGGTGGTGCTCGGTGGGCCGGGCACCCGGTGGGGGCCGGTGCTCGGAGGTGTCCTCTACATGTACCTGGACCACCGGCTCACCGCCTTCGGCACCAGCGACGCCGTCGACAGCCTGCCGGCTGTCCTCAGTCACCCGTTGAGCCAGCCGCTGTTCGTCCTGGGGACGGTCTTCATCCTGGCCGTCTACTTCTTCCCCGGCGGCCTGGCGGGCCTGGCCCCCCGCGTCGCCCACCTGACCCGCTCCCTCCGCCCCCGCCCCCGCCCCTGACCCCGCCCCCGCTGACCCCGACCGTGTTGATCAAGAGGTTTGCGTCAGGATTCGGCCGAACGATGACGCAAACCTCTTGATCAACAGGGATTGGGCGGCGGCCCCCCGTGTGGCCGCCGCCCTCCGGTGGTGTGGGTCAGCCGTTGAGCATTTCGTACGCCATCGTCGGGGCCTTGGTGGCGGCGTTGCCGGTGGGGACGGTGATCTTCGGGGCATTGCCGTAGTCGGCGTAGTTGATGACGTAGTCGTACGCCTTCGCCTTGCCGGCGGCCGGAATCTTCAGCGTCAGCGACGCCAGGTGCTTGTCCGCACCGACCACCGCCGTGAACGGCACCTTCTTCGCCGCCTCGCCGAGCGCCGCCGCCTCGCCGTCGTCCAGCGCCTTCGCCGCCTCCGCCTCGCTCACGTCGATGAACCCGACGTACTGCCCGGGGCTCTTCTCCTCAACTGACGTCGCCGCCTGGATGAGCGGGCCGGCGTTGCCCTGGTCCACGCCGTCGTAGGTCGGGATGCTCGCGGCGTCGGTCAACTTCGCCCGGTCCAGCTTCATCCACTTGTCGGGGAACTTCGGCAGGCCGGAGCGGCCGCTGAACTTCGCCTTCACCCAGTTCTGGTCCTCGATCACCAGGAACGACATCTTCACCACGATGCCGTCCGAGTCGGGCGGCATGTTCATGTTGAGCTCGAACGCCTTGGCCGTCGGATCGATCCGGCCGTTAATGGTGCTCGTCGAATCCTTGCCGCTGAACCGGAACGCCCCCTCGGAGCCGTCCGGTACGGCGTCCAGGAGCGCGTCCTTCGGGTTGACGCTGGGGCTGGCGGCCGGGCTGTTCTGCGGTGCCGCGGCGGGCTCGTCCTTCGTCCCGCAACCCCCGAGGAAGGTGGTCGCTGCCAGTGCGGCGGCGATCGTGCCGACCGTCCGCCCGAAGGTGCCGGCGGTGCCCGTTGCCTGTGTCATCGCATGTCTCTTTCTCGCTGCGTGGCTTCTGCCGACGACGATGTTGCGGACCATCACGGCGGTCCGGCTGCCGATATGCTGCCGTCCGGCTGCCGGGCACTGCCGTCCGGTGCTCACGGGGGTGTCAGGAGCGGAAACTCGCATGTCAGGACAGCTGCGTTTCGAGATCCTCGGGCCTCAGCGGGCCTGGTACGCCGACCGGGAGATCGACCTCGGTCCGGGCAAACAGCGCGCGGTGCTCGCCGTGCTGCTGCTCGCCCCGGGCCGTCCGGTGTCCACCGGGCAGATCATCGAGGCGGTCTGGCCGGAGGATCCGCCCGCGAACGGCCCCAACGTCGTGCAGAAGTACGTCGCCGGGCTGCGCCGGGTGCTGGAGCCGGACCGTTCGCCGCGTACGCCCGGGCAGGTGTTGAGCCTGACCGATGCCGGCTATCTGCTCCGGGTCGACCCGGAGGCGGTGGACGCGATCCGCTTCGAGCGGGGCGTCCAGGCCGCCCGGCGGCACGCGTCGGAAAGCCCGGAGGAGGCGCTGGCCGAGCTGACGGATGCTCTGGCCCGGTGGCACGGGGAGCCGTTCACCGGCTTCTCCGGTGGTGTGTTCGAGGCCGCCAGGCACCGCCTGGTGGAGCTACGGGCCGTCGCCCTGGAGACCCGCGCGGAGCTGGAACTGGACAGCGGGCGGCACCGCGAGACGGTCGGTGAGCTGGTCGAGTTGGTGGCCGAGTTCCCGGTCCGGGAGCGGCTGCGCCACCAGTACATGCTCGCGCTGTACCGAAGCGGTCGGCAGGCCGAGGCACTCGCTGCGTACCGGGACATCGACAGCCTGCTCCGCGAGGAGCACGGCATCGGGCCCGGCGAGGCGCTCCGGGAGCTGCACGCGCGGATCCTGCGGGCCGACCCGACCCTCACCGCCGGTGTCCCGAACGCAGGGCGACCCGCTCCGGCAGTCCCGGTCCAGGCGACAGTCCCGGCCCCGGCGCCCGTCCCGCCGGCCCCGGCGCCCGTTCCTCACTACGCGGATCTGCCCTCGCCGCTCCAACCCGCACGTGACGGTCTGCCCGCCGGCTCGCCTTCGCCGTTCGCTGTCGAACAGCCACGCCGGGAGCGGCACCCGCTACCAACGTGGGTGAGCACCACCACCACAGTCCTCGGGACCCTCCTGGCACTCGTGTCGTTCGGCACCGGGACCTGGCTGGTGGTGCTGGCGTACGCGGTGCGACGGCGCAGTCGACGGCTCGGCCTCGCGGCCCTCGGCTACTTTCTCACCGCGACGCTGCTGGTCGTCATGATCGCCACCGATGACCTGGAGACGGAGGACTCGCCGGCGGAGGTGTTCTCCGGGCTCGGCGTGATCTTTCTCTGCTGGCTGGTGGGCTCCGCGCACATAGTCCTGCTCAACAGTTGGGTCTGGGGACGGATTACCGGACGGCCGCGCGTGGCGCAGGCCCTCGAGGAGGAGCGCCGGATTCGCCGCCAGCAGGCGCGCAACCTGCTGCACCGCTACCCCTCGGCACGTCTGGAGTTCGCGATCGGCCGACCGGACCTGCCCCGCGCCTTCGACGACGGCGGGCTCGTCGACGTCAACGCCGTACCCGATCAGGTGCTCGCCACGCTGCCCGGGCTCACCGATGCGCAACGCCGGCAGGTGGCGATGGACCGGTGGGTACGCGGCCCGTACGGGTCGATGGAGGAGTTGGCGGCGCGTTGCCCGCTTCCGGTCGCGGCCACCGAGGCGCTCCGCGACGTCCTGCTCTTCCTGCCGGTGCACACTCCCGTGACGACGCGGTCGGAGCGTTTCGGGCCCCGTTGACCGTGGGGGTTCCCCGGCGATGGCTGGTAGAAATGCCGGATGAGCCACGATCGAGCAGCGGTACGGGAGCGGGCCGAGGCGGTGCTGCGCCGGCTGGCCGGTGACCACGCTCGGCTGCGCGAGGACCAGTGGCGGGCCATCGAGGCGCTGGTCGTCGACCGGCGGCGGGTGCTCTGTGTGCAGCGCACCGGTTGGGGCAAGTCGGCTGTCTACTTCGTGGCCACCGCCCTGCTGCGAGACGGCGGGGAGCACGGCCCCACGGTGATCGTCTCGCCGCTGCTGGCGCTGATGCGTAACCAGGTCGAGGCGGCGGCCCGGGCCGGCATCCGGGCCCGCACGATCAACTCGGCGAACCTGGACGAGTGGGACGAGATCACCGCCGAGATCCAGACCGGGGCCGTGGACGTGCTGCTGATCAGCCCGGAACGGCTCAACAACCCGGACTTCCGTGACGGCGTACTGCCCAAGCTGGCCGCGACGACCGGGCTGCTGGTGGTCGACGAGGCGCACTGCGTCTCCGACTGGGGGCACGACTTCCGCCCCGACTACCGGCGGCTGCGCACGTTCCTCGCCGAGCTGCCCGAGCGCACCCCGGTGCTGGCCACCACCGCCACCGCCAACTCCCGGGTCACCGAGGACGTGGCCGAGCAGTTGGGCGACGCACTCGTCCTGCGCGGCACCCTGGACCGCGAGTCGCTGCGCCTCGGGGTGCTCGACCTGCCCAGCCCGGCGCACCGGCTGGCCTGGCTCGCCGACCACCTGGATCAGCTGCCCGGCTCGGGGATCGTCTACACGCTGACCGTTGCGGCGGCGGGGGAGACCGCCGAGTTCCTGCGCTCCCGGGGCTACCCGGTGTCCTCGTACACCGGGCAGGTCGAGGACGCCGACCGGCGGGCCGCCGAGCAGGACCTGCTCGACAACAAGATCAAGGCGCTGGTCGCCACCAGCGCGCTCGGCATGGGCTTCGACAAGCCCGACCTGGGCTTCGTCGTCCACCTCGGCGCGCCACCGTCGCCGATCGCGTACTACCAGCAGGTCGGCCGCGCCGGTCGCGCCGTGGAGCACGCCGAGGTCCTGCTGCTGCCCGGTGCGGAGGACGCCGCGATCTGGCGATACTTCGCCTCGCTGGCGTTCCCGCCGGAGCAGCAGGTCCGGGCCGTGCTGGCCGCCCTGCACACCGACCGCCCGCTCTCCACCCAGGCCCTCGAACCCCTCGTCGACCTGCGCCGGGCCCGGTTGGAGCTGATGCTCAAGGTTCTCGACGTGGACGGCGCGGTCCGCCGGGTGCGCGGTGGTTGGCTCGCCACCGGCGAGCCCTGGACCTATGACGAGGCCCGGTTGCGCCGCGTCGCCGAGGCGCGCACCGTCGAGCAACAGGCCATGCGGGAGTACGCGACCACGTCCGACTGCCGGATGCGGTATCTACGGGAACGCCTGGACGACACCGGGGCGACCGACTGCGGTCGGTGCGACAGGTGCGCCGAGCCCCTCTTCGTCGCCGACGTGTCGACGGCCGCTCTCGCCGCCGCGCAGACCTTCCTGGGCCGGCCCGGTGTGGAGATCGCCCCGAAGAAGCTCTGGCCGACCGGGCTCGACGCGGTGGGCGTACCCCTCAAAGGCCGGATCGCCCCCGCGGAGCAGGCCCTGCCGGGCCGTGCGGTCGGGCGTCTCTCCGACCTGGGTTGGGGTGGCCGGCTGCGGGATCTTGTCGGCCCGGAGGCGCCCGACGGGCCGGTGCCCGACGACGTGGCCGGCGCCGTGGTGGAGGTGCTGAAGGCGTGGGCGCACGGCGACGACCCGTGGCCCCGCCGGCCGGTGGCCGTGGTCGCGGTCGGCTCCCGGCGGCGGCCCCGGCTGGTCGGGTCGCTCGCCGAGCGGATCGCCGCCGTGGGCCGGCTGCCGCTCCTCGGCCAGGTCACGCCAGCTGGTGCGGGCGGCACCGGTGGGCCGCGCGGCAACAGCGCCCAACGGGTACGCGCGCTGCACGACACCTTCACCGTGCCGACCGAGCTGGCCGACGCCCTGGCTGGCCTGGACGGCCCGGTGCTCCTCGTCGACGACCTGATCGACTCGGGTTGGACGATGACGCTCGTGGCTCGGGCACTGCGCCGGGCCGGCGCACCCGACGTGCTCCCGCTCGCCCTCGCCGTCGCCGGGTGACGCCCGCTTCGGTGCCGGTCGGTGGAGAAGTTCCCGGGCGGCGTCGAATGCGATCGTCGCCACGCCGTCCGGGCGTCGGTCCGGGTCGGCCGGGCGCGACGGTACCGTGGGCGGCATGACCGACCAGCAGCCCGACACCCGCGCCGCCTTCGACCAGGGGGTTCACGTGCTGGGTGTCGGCGGTGCCTGACCAGGTCTCCGCCGCGCCGGACCGGGCCACACTCCGGCTGGCCCTGGTGGTCGGCGGGTTGGTGCTGGCGGTCCTGCTCGGTTTCGGCCTCGGCCGGCTGAACGAGGGTGGCACCACCGCCGGCGTCCCTTCCCTGGCCGCCGAACACACCGACCCACCGGGCATCGGCCCGCACAACCACGGCACCGCCACGGGCACCGACCAGGGCGCGCCCACCGAGCCGGGTGGCCTGGCGGTCAGCTCGGCCGGGCTCACCCTGGTGCCGCTGTCCACCGACTTCACGGCCGGTCGCCCCGGTCAGCTCCGCTTCCAGGTACGCGACGTGCAGCGTCGGCCGGTCACCCGCTTCGCCGTCGTGCACGACAAGCCGATGCACCTCATCGTCGTACGCCGGGACCTGACCGGCTACCAGCACCTGCACCCGACCATGGCGGCCGACGGCACCTGGTCGGTGCCGTTGACCCTCGCGCAGTCCGGCGTCTGGCGCGCGTACACCGACTTCACCGTCGTCGCGGACACCGGCGCGCAGACCGCGGTGACCCTCGGCGCGGACCTGGTGGTGCCCGGTGACTACCAGCCTCGCCCGCTGCCGGGACCGGCCACCTCGACGACGGTGGACGGGTTCACGGTCGGCTACCAGGGCACCCCGCAGGCCGGGACGACAGTGCCACTGACCTTCCGGGTCGACGGCGAGGGCGGAGCCGCCCCGCTGGAGCGTTACCTCGGGGCGTACGGGCACCTGGTGGCACTGCGCGAGGGCGACCTCGGCTACCTGCACGTGCACCCGGAGCCGGAACTGCTGGACGGCCAGATCAAGTTCTGGCTGACCACCCCGGGGCCGGGCCGCTACCGCCTCTACCTCGACTTCCAGGTAGGCCCCACGGTCCACACGGCGGAGTTCACCCTCACCGTCCCCTAAAGCCCCACCCGCCCCTGCCCGCCCCCTCTCGTTCCGTTGATCATGAAGTTATCGCCACTTTCCACGGCGCGTCGTGGCAATAACTTCATGATCGATGCTCGGGCTGGGTCGGCTGTGGCGGATCGACCCGTTCCGGGCTGAGCCGGCAGATCCGCGCAACATCGGGGATGTTGCTGCTTCCGCTGCGTTTGAGGCAGCAACATCCCCGATGTTGTGACGATCTCGGGCGTGGGGCGTGGGGTTAGCCGGCGCGGCGGATGGGGCGGCGGGCCAGGTAGCGGAGCAGGTCGCGGATGTGGTGCTTCTCCTCGGCGGGGACCGTGGGATCGGCCAGCCGGTCCAGGATGGCGCGGACGTCCGCCTCGACGGGGCCGTCGTCGTGGCGTCGGCGGGGCGTGGGGCCGGCGTCGGGCAACCCGAGCGCACGGAAGGCCGCGGCGACCGGCAGATCCAGCGCGGCGCAGAAGCCGCGTACCTTCGCCAGTTCGGGATAGTCCTGCCAGTCACCAGCGAGCCAGCGGAACACGGTGGAGCGACCAACGCCCGTGTGTGAGGCAAGATCGGTCACGGTCCAGCCACGTTCGTCGCGAGCGTCATCGATGGCGCGCCGGACGAAGCGGGCGAAGGCCATCTGTGGTGATACGTCGGCTGATGCCATCCCTGTGTGTCTTTCCCCCCTGCCGGAGCACCGGGACGATGCGCCTTCCGAGGGTAGTACGCCCAAGGGCGGAAACAATTGACTGACCGCACAAACTGTCCCGTGAATGAGACTTTTTCTCCGGCAGCATGGTGCGGTCCGAAATTTGCACCGAGCGATCATCATCGTTGTTCCACTAAGCTCGGTGCCCGTCCCGGCCTGGCGTATCGCGCCTGCCGCCTCCGACCGCACCATCGCCGAGGAGCACCATGGCCGAACCGAGCCGCCCCCAGCCGTACCAGCCCGGTGCGGTGAGCCTCTTCTTCGTCGCCAAGGCCGGCGTCTTCGCTGCCGCTTTCTGGATCTGGCTGCTGGTCCTGGCGCTCCGCACCAGTTCCGCGACCGGTCTGCACGTGTTGGCCGCCACCGGCGCGATCACCACGACGCTGGTCGGTGTCGTGCTCGGTGCCCGGATGGCGTTGCAGCACAGTGCGGCCGTCCGGCACGCCGAGGTCAAGAAGCTGCTGGTGGACATCTCCTGGAACGCCTTCGCCGCGGCCGGCAACGCCGAGAGCGCGGGCAAGGTCGTCCCGTTCCCGACCGCTCCGGGAGACGGCGATCGGGCCGGCCACCGGCTCGGTGCCGACCGGGTGTCCGTCCTCGACGGCGGTGCCGGCGCCCGCGACCGCAGCGACCGCCGCCGTTAGGGCGTGTGTCAAAGCCCCTGGCCGGCCTGCGGCGGGCCCAGACGACGGCCGGCGGCGTTGGAGATGGGCTCGGATACAACACCGGTATCCAAGCCCATCTCCGCCTTGCCGGACCGCCGCCTGGACTCCGCCTCGGCACGACCGAGGACTTTGACACACGCCCTAGGCGAGCTTTTCGTCGTCGGCGGAGAGCAGGGTCTCCAGCCGAGGCGTGACCTGCCACTGGTCGACCAGCTCGCGGTACTCCGCACGCTGCGGTTCGGTCGGCCCGCCGCCGGTGCGGCGCGCACGGATCAGCAGGTTGCGCGGCGTGTGCTGGGAGTCCACGAACTCCACCACCTCGGCCCGGTACCCGTGCACCCGCAGCAACCCGGCGCGCAGCGCATCGGTGAGCACGTCGGCGAAGCGCTCGCGCAGGATGCCCTGCCGGGTCAGCAGCTCGTACGGGGACGGGGCCGGGTGGGCGCGGAGCTGCTTCGCCAGGTCGTGGTGGCAGCAGGGGGCGGCCAGCACCCAGCGGGCTTCCCAGCGCACCGCGCGAGCCAACGCCTCGTCGGTGGCGGTGTCGCAGGCGTGCAGCGCCAGCACCAGGTCGGGCGCGGGGTCGACGACGGCGTCGGCGATGGTGCCGGCCACGAAGCTGACCTGGTCGGCCCAGCCCAACCGCTGCGCCAGCTCGGTGTTGCGCTGCCGCTGGTCCTCCCGGACGTCCACACCGATCAGGTGGACGTCCAGCCCGCGACCCGTCAGGTAGCGGTACGCGGCGAACGTCAGGTAGGCGTTGCCGCAGCCCAGGTCGACGACCCGGAGCGGGCCGGTCAGGTCGTCGGGCAGGGTCGCGGCGAGGGCCCGCAGGAACGCGTCCACCTGGCGTCGTTTGGCCGCCGAGCCGCCGATCTCGGTGAAGATCGGGTCACCGGGATCGAGGAGGTATTCCTTGGCCCGGTCGTTCCCGCCCGGCGTCGCCGCCGCACGGGTGGTCGCGGCCCGGTGCACCTGAGCCTCGCCGGACTTGGTCACCCGCAGTTGGAGCGTCGCGTCGGCCGTCTCCACGTGCCAGTTGCCGAAGGGCTCGGCCAACAGTTCGTCGACCGCAACGGCGGCCTCCGCGCCGGGAGCGACGTTACGGGTGTACGGGCGAGCGCCGTCCGACGTGGAGATCTGGATGCGGGGCCCGGCCTTGAGCGTCACCGGCCGCAGCTCGGCCCGAACCATCGAGGGGCGGTGCCCACGGCGTCGTCCGGCGGCGACCGCCCGGGTCAGCGCGGGGTCGAGTAGCAGCGCCCGGACCTCGGTCAGGGCAGCGTCCAGTGGTTCCGGCATCGTTCCATCTTCGGCAGGTGGGGTGGGAAGGGAACATCCCCCGTACCGCGCGGGGCGGTGCGGGGGATGTCAGGTGTGGCTGCTGGTCAGTCGGCGGTCGCCTCGGCCGGCGTACCCGCACCGGAGCCGCCACCACGGCGACGCCGGCGGCGACGCGGCTTCGACGGCTCGCCGTCGGATGCGGCGGCCGGCTCGGTGGCGGCGGTCTCGGCGGCGATCACCGCGGTCGCCTCGCCCGCGACCACCTCGCCGGCCCGGCGACGCCGCCGACGGCGGGGGGTACGGGTGCCTTCCTCGGTGGCGTCGACCGCGGGTGCCTCGGCGACGGCCGGCGTGCCGGAGTCGGAGCGGTCACGGCGACCGTCGCCCCGACCACGGCGCTCGCCCCGCCCCTCACTGCGGCTCTCACCGCGTCGGGAACCCCGACCACCGCCGTCGCCCCGGCGGGAGCGTGTCGTCCCGCCCAGGTCCTCCTCGATCTCGGCGGACAGCCCGGCCCGGGTGCGCTCGGCAGTGGGCAGCGTGCCGCTGACCTCGGTGGAGATGTGCAGGTCGGTGTAGAGGTGCGGCGACGTGTGGTACGTCTCCGGCGGCTCCGGCATCTCCAGACCGAGGGTCTTGTCGATGATCCGCCAGCGCGGCATGTCGTCCCAGTCGACGAAGGTCACGGCCACGCCCGTCGCGCCGGCCCGGCCGGTACGACCGATCCGGTGGGTGTAGGTGTCCTGGTCTTCCGGGCAGTCGTAGTTGATCACGTGGGTGACGCCGGTGACGTCCAGCCCTCGGGCCGCCACGTCGGTGGCGACCAGAATGTCGATCTTGCCGGCGCGGAAGGCGCGCAGTGCCCGCTCGCGAGCGCCCTGGCCGAGATCACCGTGCACCGCGGCGACCGCGAACCCGCGGAAGTCGAGGTCCTCGGCGACCCGGTCGGCGGCCCGCTTGGTGCGGGTGAAGATCATGGTCAGTCCACGCCCCTCCGCCTGGAGGATGCGTGCCACCACCTCGACCTTGTTCATCGAGTGGGTGCGGTAGACCAACTGCTGGGTCTGCGGCGACGGACCGGTCTCGGCGGTGTGCCCGGCGTGGATCGTCATCGGCTGGCGCAGGAAGCGCCGGGACAGGGTGACGATCGGGTCCGGCATGGTGGCCGAGAAGAGCATCGTCTGCCGGTCTTCCGGAAGCATCGCGAGGATCTTCTCGACGTCGTCGAGGAAGCCCAGGTCGAGCATCCGGTCGGCCTCGTCGAGGACGAGGGCGTGCACCCGGTCCAGACGGAGGTGCTTCTGCTTCTGCAGGTCCATCAACCGGCCGGGGGTGCCGACCAGGATCTCGACGCCCTTGCGCAGCGCGTCGATCTGCGGCTCGTACGCCACGCCGCCGTAGATCGGCAGCACCCGGACGCCGCGCGTGCGGCCGGCGGCGGCCAGGTCCTTGGCGACCTGGATGCCCAGCTCACGGGTGGGGACGACGACCAGCGCCTGCGGGACACCGTCGCTTCCCTCGCCCGGCGCGAACACCCGATCCAACAGGGGTACGCCGAAGCCGAGGGTCTTGCCGGTGCCGGTGGGCGCCTGGCCGATCAGGTCGACGCCGCGCAGCGCGATCGGGATCGCGTACTCCTGGATGGCGAAGGCGCGGGTGATGCCGGCCGCGGCCAGAGCCTCGACGGTCTCGGCGCGGGCGCCGAGTGCGGCGAACGTGGGGGCCTCCGGTCGAACCGGGGCGGTGGGGGCCAGTTCCTGGCCGTCCATCAGATCTTGAGTCAACTCGCTCATCTGGATGTGGGGGTGCCCTCTCGTGGGTGCGCCCGTCATGTCCTCAGGGCGCGTTCGGTATGACGCGGGCCACACGGTCGGCGGCAGACTGCCGAGCCGGACCGGGCCGCACGCGCGCCGCGGGCTGAGCTTCGATCAGATCGGCGCCCACGGCAACTGCTCCATGCTACCTGAACAGGCATGCCCCCGTCCCGATTCCCATCCGGCCACTCGCCACGCGGGGCAAGCAAATGTGACCTACGTCACGTCCGCCCGAGCGTTCGGATACGGGGTAGCCTGCGCTCGTGTCCACGCCGACCACCCCCGGTCCCGCCGTCGCCGATCTGCTGGGCCTGGTCGCCTTCGGCGAACTGCTCGCCTTCGAACGAATGGCCGGTGATGCACGGCTCGCCCCTGACCTGCGCCGGCGAGCCGCGCTGAACGAGATGGCCGCCGCCGAGATCGTCAACTACCAGCGTCTCGCCGACCGGCTCGCCGCGCTAGGTGTGCCGCCGGAGGCCGCGATGGCGCCGTACGTCGAGCCGCTGCAGGCGTACCACGACTCGACCGAGCCTCGGGACTGGGCGGAGGTGGTCGCCAAGGCGTACGTCGGCGACGCCATCACCGACGACTTCATCCGGGAGATCGCCGACGCACTGGAGGAACCGGACCGGGCACTGGTGCTCGACGTCCTGCACGACTCCCGTTACGCCGAATTCGCCGCGGCCGAGATCCGGGCCGCGGTCGCCGACGACCCCCGGGTGGCCGGCCGGCTCTCCATGTGGGGGCGGCGGCTGGTCGGCGAGGCGCTGTCCCAGGCGAGCCGTGTCGCCACCGAGCGGGCCGCACTCACCACGCTCATCGCGCGGGACGACCGGGTCGACGTGCCCGGGCTGTTCGGCAGGCTCACCGCCGCGCACACCGCGCGAATGGCCGCCGCCGGGCTGAACAACTGACCGCCCAGCCGGTCGGGACCGGTCTGCGGCGGCCGGGACCGGGGCCGGCCTGCGGCAGGTGGGCCGAACGCCGACCTGCCGCGATGGCCGGACCGGTCAGCGGACGGTGAAACCAACCGCCCGGGGCGACGCCTCGGCGATCTCGACGTAGGCGACCTTCTCGACCGGAACGATGACCCGCCGGCCCTTCTCGTCGGTCAGGGAGAGCGTGCCGCCGTTACCGGCGAAGGCGTCGGTCACGATCTGCTCGATCTCGGCCGGCGACTGCGCGCTGTCCAGTACCAGCTCGCGCGGCGCGTACTGCACGCCGATCTTGACCTCCACTGTGCCTCCTCAACTGGGGCGAAAGAACCGCCCTGCGAAGGCTATCCGATCACGGGGTCGACGGTCAGGCTGACTCACCTTGCAGCGGGAAGCTCGCGATGCCCCGCCACGACAGTGCGGCCACCAACGCCTCGGCCTCGGCCTTCGGCACCTGCCGGCCACCGGCCAGCCAGAACTGCGCGGCCGTCTCGGCGGCGCCGACCAGCCCGGAGGCGAGCAGTTCGGCGTGCGCCCGGCTCACCCCGGTGTCCGAGATGATGGTGTCGGTGATCGCCGCGATGCAGCCCTGCTCGACCCGCTCCACCCGCTGCCGCACCGCCGGGTCGTTGCGCAGATCCGACTCGAAGACGAGCCGGAACGCCTCGCTCTCGTGGTCGACGAAGTCGAAGTACGCGCGCACCGAGGCGCTGACCCGTTCCTTGTTGTCACTGGTGCCGCGCATCGCGTCCTGCACCTGAGCGACGATGGCGTCACAGTGCGTGTCGAGCAGCGCCAGGTAAAGGTCCATCTTCCCGGGGAAGTGTTGGTAGAGCACCGGCTTCGACACCCCGGCCCGCTCGGCGATGTCGTCCATCGCGGCGGCGTGGTAGCCCTGGGCGACGAACACCTCCTGCGCCGCAGCGAGAAGCTGCTTACGACGCGCGGAGCGGGGCAGGCGGGTGGGCCGGCCAGCGGTCTGTGCACCATTCCCCGCAGCGGTCATGGGATCCTCCGAGTTCTCCGTACGAGCCGGCATTTTCCCCCCAGACCGGCGAGGTCACTGACCACCGTCGTGGAAATGGCCCGCCGCTGTAACTTATCGCCACTCTCGGCACACGGTAGCCTCAGCGGGGGCGACCAAGGAGCGCGCGGTGAGTGAAACAGGGCAACCCGGAGCCGCCACCCCGGGAGAACACGGTGACGGAGCGGGTCAGCACGACGACCCGAGTCGTCCCGTCAGTGGGTGGGCGCCTCAGGCAGGTGGGTGGCCCCGAGCCGCCGACCGCGAGGATGCCCGGGAGCAGGCGCCGCGCTGGCAGCCCGACCCGGCTTCCGGCTGGCGTGCCTCCTCCACCCGACACGGCGACCTTCCGTCGCCCCTGGCCGGGTCGCCCGGCGACCCGGAGCCACCGGCTCGGGCCAACGGCCACCACGCCAACGGTGTCCGCCACCCGGACGACACCAACGGCGTCCGTCGCCCCGGTCTCGAACCGACCGGGGGACGTCCCACGCCGGTGAGCGCACCGCCCGGGCTGCCCGGCGAGGGGCGACCCGAGGCGGCCAGCGACCGGTTGGTGGTTCCCGCGCAACGTCCCGTGCCGCCGGCGGAGCAGGGCGGCGGCGAGCCGGACACGGGCGCCGGTCCACGTTCCACAGCCGATCCCGCCGCCGCGCATCGCGCCCGTTGGGCCGAGCCCGGGCTGCCCACCTCGGCGCCGCCGGCCGTCCAGGTGCCGCCCGTCGGCACCGCCGCGTCGGGCTTCGAGGTGCCGCCCGGCTTCCATGCGCCGATCGCGGAACGGCTCGCGGCCGACGACCCGTCGGCCGCGTCACGCGACTGGCGGGACCCGCTGACGCCGGAGCCTCCGGCAGCGCCGGGGCGCACCCCGGGGCCGGACGCGCACGCCGAAGCGGCCGATCCGGGTCGCGGTGCTGAGCCGGGTCGCGGCGCCGAAGGCCCCCGCTCGGGAGAGACGCGCCGCGCCGGGGAGCCGCCGGCCGTCGAGCCGGACTGGTCGGGGCCGAGCTGGAACCGTCCGAGCTGGGACCGTGGTTGGGCACCGCCCTGGTCCCGGCAGAACGACGAGCCGGACGGCCCGCCGACGCGGGACGATTCCGCGTCCGGCTGGGTCGCCGATCCGGTCCAGCCATACGAGCCGGTACGGGCCGAGTCACCCCGCCCGTACGAACCGGTCCGCGCCGATTCACCGCGTGGGTACGAGCCCGCGCGAGGTGAGGCCGCGTCCGAATCCGCGCCGGACAATCCTGTCGAACCGGCCAGCGTGCCGCCGACCGCCCGCCCGTCCTGGGCTGCTCCGTCCGCTGCGCCACCTGCCGATCGTTCCCTCCGGTCCGTCGACTCGGACCCGTCCCCGACCAGCGGCCCGCCGGTGTCGTCGCCGGCACCGCCGCCCGCCGTGGGACGCCCGTCCTGGGCCGGTGGCCCGGCCCCGACCAGTGGGCCGCCGGCCGAGCGCCCGTCCTGGGCCGATGGTCCGACGCCGACCAGTGGGCCGCCGGCCGAGCGCCCGTCCTGGGCCGGGTCCGGGGCTACCAGTGCCTCCCGGGGCGACCGCCCGTCCTGGGCCGGCGGAGGCGATGCCGAACCGAGCAGCGCCGCACCCACCCGGCCGTCCTGGGCCGGGGGAGCCGACCCGGCGCCGACCAGCGCTCCGCCGTCCCGGCCGTCCTGGGCTGGCGGAGCCGATGCCGAGCCGACCAGCGCTCCGCCGTCACGCCCGTCCTGGGCCACCAGCCCGGCGTCGCCCGCCACACCGCCTCCGGCGCCTGCGGGGGCACCTCCCACGCTGGCCGACCCGCCACCGGCTCCGGCGGGCCCGCCGTTGGTGGCGGAACGCCCCTCCTGGGCCGGTGGTTCGCCGACCGGTTCGGCAACCCCGAGCAGGGACGAGCGGCCGGACTGGTCCGAGGGGCGCATTCCCGCCACCCCGGTCGAACGTCCTTCCTGGGCGGCGATCCAGTCCGCCAAACGCCCCCGTGGGGGTGACGACGAGACCCCGGGCCCGACCCGGCCCGAGGTTCGGCCGACCGGGCCATTCCGGCTCCGTCCAGCGACGCCGGAGTCGCCCGGCCCGGTCGAGTCACACCGCCCGATCGCGCCGCCGAACGCCCCGTCACCCACCGATGTCACGTCGTCCTCGACGGGGGCGGTGCCACCCCCCGCCGCGAACGGGCCCGAACCCCGCGACCGCCCCGCCCCCGCGCCCGCCTCCCCCTATGCGGCTCGCCGATCCGCACCCGACCCGGCGTCGTCCGCCGCCGACGACCGGCAGTCGGACCCGAAAGCGGTGGTGCTGCCGCAGCGCGTTCCCGCGGAGCCGGACGTGCCCGTCGTGCCGGAGCCGCCAGCTGTGGACCCACCCGCCGAAACCCCGGAACTCGCCCGCATCGCCACTCACCTCCGCCGCGACGACGAGCCGGCACCGTTGCGGGAGCGCCCCGAGGGGTTCGACGTCAACGCGATCCTGGACGCCGTCCGTGAGGTGGCAGGTGTCCGCGACGCCGCGCTGCGCCGTACCCCGGCCGGAGCGCACAGCCTGCGACTCGACCTGGCCGACGGTGCCGACCCGGCCGAGGTGAGCCGACAGGTGGCCCGCCTGCTCCAGGACCGCATGGGGCTGGCCGCCGCGCCGCAGAACGTGCCCGGCATGCCCAGCACGCCGCCCCCGCCGGTCCGCCGGCGCGTGGCCGAGCCACGGGTCGCCGAACGACGTACCCCGGATTCCCCGACCCCGGCTCTGCGCGATGCCGGCGCCGACCCGCGTGGCGGTGAGGCTCGGGCGGCCGATTCGACGGGGCCCATCCGACCGTCCGGCGGTCGCGTGGAGGCCGTGCCGACAGGCCCGGAGCAGAGGCCGGGCACTGACGTCTCGCGCCGCCGCCGGTCGAACGCGCCGCACCGGGGTCGCGCCACCGTCGAGGAGCCGGGGTCGGTTTCGGCCGCGCCGGCTGGTGCCGCCACCGGCAGCCCGGCGACGCTCGGTACGTCGTACTCCGGTGGTCAGGTGACCACGACGGAGTCGGCGCCGTCCCGGCCGTTGGAGACGGGCGGCGCGCCGGGGCCACGGGTGGTGATCGACCACGTACAGGTCAGCACCTTCGGCCTGGACGCGAACGTGGAGGTCCGGCTGCTGGCCGGGGGCGAGACCGCCTCCGGGTACGCCACCGGCCCGGCGGTGGACGGCTACGTGCTGCGGCTCTGCGCGGTGGCGGCGGCGGCAGCGGTCGACGAGTTGCTGCGCGGCGCCGACAACGCCGAGCGGGGGCGCTGCTTCGTCGAGCACGCCGCGGTGGTGCCGTTCGGCAACTGTGAAGTGGCCACTGTGGTGGCACTGCTCGTCTGTGAGGGCTGGGTCGAGCAGCTCGCCGGCTCGGCTCTGGTCGCCGGTGATCCCCGGCAGGCGGTGGTCCGGGCGACGCTGGCAGCGGTGAACCGTCGGCTGGAGGCGCTGCTGTCCTGAGTGGTCCGGGGCAGACTGGAACGATGAGAAGCGCCACCCTCTGGCCGGACCACCTGCTTCCCGACGACCATGTTCCCCCGCCGTGGCCGGGCCGGGAGGTCCGCCTCGACGGCCTGGTCACGTACGTGCGGGACACTCCGGCCACAGCCGCTGGCGCGGAGCCGGCGCTGTACGTGCACGGGCTGGGCGGGTCGTCGCAGAACTGGACCGACCTGGCCGGGCTGCTCGCCGACCGGCTGGACGGTCAGGCGATCGACCTGCCCGGCTTCGGTCGTAGCGAGCCGGGGCCCCGCTACACGATCCCGGCGTTCGCGGACCTCGTCGTCCGCTGGATCGAGCACTCCGACCGTGGTCCGGTGCACCTGTTCGGCAACTCGCTGGGCGGAGCGGTGGCGGTCCAGGTGGCCGGGCTCCGGCCCGACCTGGTCCGTACGCTCACCCTGATCTCCCCGGCTCTGCCGTTCCTGGACTTCCGTCGCTCGTTGCAGGGGCGGATGCTGCCGGTGCTCGCCATTCCGCGCGGCGAACGGTTGGTCGCCCGGCGCCTCACCCAGCTTCCGCCCGAGGTGATGGCCCAGCAGGTGTTGGAGGCCTGCGTCGCCGATCTCACCCGGATCTGCGACCAACGTCGGGCCGAGGCGCTGGAGGAGATCCGGGTCCGCTACGAGGCGGAGCACTACGCGGCCGCGTACGTCCGGACGTTCCGTGGTCTGGTCTCCAGCTTCCTGCGGGCGTACCTGCCGGGGCCGGGTTCGTTGTGGCGGCTCGCCGAGGCGGTACGCGCACCGACGCTGGTGGTGGGTGGCCGTCAGGATCGTCTGGTCGACGTGCGGGTCGCGCCGCAGACCGCGCGGGTCATTCGTGACAGCCGGTTGATGATGCTCGACGGCGTCGGTCATGTGGCGCAGTTGGAGGTGCCCCGACTGGTGGCCCGAGCGGTGATCGGGCTGCTCGCCGAAACGGGGGACTCCGTTGGGCGGTCCGATCTGGCAGGCTGAGCCCGATGCCCAGCTCAGCCCGCCTCCCGGCCCGTCGTCAGCGACGCTTCGCTCTGTTCGCCCAACTGGTGGCGGTGGTGCTGGCGGTGAGCGCGGCGGTGACCGTGATCGCGGAGGGGCCGGGTGGGCACCCCGGCGCCGAACGGTTGGCCGCCGACGAGATCTCCACGGTGCCGCCACTGGTGGCCGCGCCACTGCCGCCGTCGGTCAGCCCGTCGCCCTCCGCGGCGGTGCCGTCCAGCCCGCCTCCGGTGCTGCGGATGCCCGGTGCGGTCCCGAGCGCCGGCAGCGGCGATTTCGGGTACGACGCCCGCTCCGGTCCGGTGCTGGGGCGAGCGGGTGAGGTGCGTCGTTTCCGGGTCGCTGTGGAGTCGGGCAGCAACGAGGATGCGGGGGAGTTCGCGCTGGCGGTCCAGACGGCGCTCGCCGGTCCGGGCAGTTGGGTGGACAGTGGCAGGCTGCGGCTGCAACAGGTGCCGGGGGGCGCGCCTCGCGACTTCACCGTCTACCTGGCGACGGCCCGCACGGCGGGTCGCATGTGTGCCGACGGGGGAGTGGACATCCGGGTCGGGGGTCGGCCGTACACGTCCTGTCGTGCGCCCGGCCAGGTGATCATCAACCTGGATCGGTGGCGGCTGTCCGTGCCGCACTTCGTCTCGGCCGGGGTGCCGTTGTCGGTCTACCGGACGTACGTGGTCAACCACGAGGTGGGTCACCAGCTCGGGCACCGGCACGAGCGCTGCCCGGGCGCGGGCCGACCGGCGCCGGTGATGATGCAGCAGACGCTCTTCTGGAACGGGTGCCGGGTCAACCCGTGGCCGTACCTCGAAGGGCGTCGCTACAGCGGCCCCGCCCTCTGAGTGACGGGTCGACACGCCGACCTGCTACCCCTCCATCAGGCGTCTTGCGGCAATAGCTCCAAAAATGGAGAAATGCCCGAATAATCTGGCAGGCTCGTCGTCATGACGCCGTCGTCCCGATACGGCCCGCCCCAGCCGCCCGACCCGTCGGGCGGGTCGGTGTACGTGCGTCCCACGCTGGCCCGGATGCACCGGCGGCGTCGCCGCACCCTGCTGTTCGGCCTGCTCGTGTTGACCGCCGCCATCGGCGTGCCGCTGGCCAGGGGCGACGGTGAGCCGGCGGCCGTCACTCCTGCCGTCACCACCCAGGGCGGCACGGGGCGCGGCGGTGGGGCTGCGCATCCGGTGCCCACCAGCTATCCGTCGGTCGGTGCCGGACGGTTCACCGCTGCCGACGGCGAGACATCAGTGCACGGCACGGACGGCCCGCTGCGCCGGTACCGGGTCGTCGTCGAACGAGGCACCGGCCAGGACGCCGAGGCCTTCGCCACCCGAGTGGACGAGGTACTGGCCGACCCACGGAGCTGGATCGCCTCCGGCGAGCTGCGGGTGCAGCGGGTGGCCGACGCCGGTGCCGCCGACTTCACCATCTACCTGGCCACCCCTGTCACGTCCGAACGGATGTGCGCCGAGGGTGGGCTGACCACCGAGCGCTACACCTCCTGCCGCCTGCCCGGCCAGGTCATCATCAACCTGGCCCGCTGGATGGAGGCGGTCCCCGACTACGGCGCCTCGCTGGACACCTACCGCACCTACGTGATCAACCACGAGGTCGGCCACGAGTTCGGCGAACAGCACGAGGCCTGCCCCGCGCCGGGTGAGCCCGCCCCGGTGATGCAGCAGCAGACGTACGGCCTGGATGGGTGCGTCGCCAACGCCTGGCCCTACCTCGACGGCCGTCGCTACGCGGGTGACATCGTCCCCTGATCGACGGCATCGTCGGTTATTCCCGCTCCCGCATCGCGGACCACGTGTCCTCCCTCATGGCCGAGCAGGGCCCCCGCGAGCAACAATGGCGCGGTTCACACCGCCGATCCCGGGGAGTCCACCGTGTCGTTGCCCCCGCTCGTCGAGCCCGCCGCCGAGCTGACCGTTGACGAGATCCGCCGCTACTCACGCCACCTGATCATCCCGGATGTCGGGGTAGCCGGGCAGAAGCGGCTCAAGAACGCCCGGGTGCTCTGTGTCGGCGCAGGTGGCCTCGGGTCGCCCGCCCTGCTATACCTCGCCGCGGCCGGGGTCGGCACGCTCGGCATCATCGACTTCGACACCGTCGACGAGTCGAACCTCCAGCGCCAGGTCATCCACGGTGTGTCCGACGTCGGTCGGTCCAAGGCCGAGTCCGCCGCGGCGTCGATCCGCGAGATCAACCCGCTGGTCAACGTGGAGATCCACAACACCGCGCTGGACCGGGAGAACGTCCGCGAGATCTTCGCCCAGTACGACCTGATCGTCGACGGCACCGACAACTTCGCCACCCGCTACATGGTCAACGACGCTGCGGTGCTGCTCGGCAAGCCGTACGTGTGGGGCTCGATCTACCGCTTCGACGGCCAGGCGTCGGTGTTCTGGGCCGAACACGGCCCCTGCTACCGCTGCCTCTACCCGGAGCCGCCGCCGCCCGGCATGGTTCCCTCCTGCGCCGAGGGTGGCGTGCTGGGTGTGCTCTGCGCGTCGATCGGCTCGATCCAGGTGAACGAGGCGATCAAGCTGCTCACCGGCATCGGCGAGCCCCTGGTCGGCCGTCTGATGGTCTACGACGCCCTGGAGATGGAATACCGCAAGATCAAGGTTCGCAAGGACCCGAACTGCGCGCTCTGCGGCGAGAACCCGACGGTCACCGACCTGCTGGAAGACTACGAGGACTTCTGCGGCGCGGTCTCCGAGGAGGCCCAGGAGGCGACGCTCGACTCGACCATCACCGCCCTGGAACTCAAGGAGTGGCAGGACGCCGGCAAGGACATCTTCCTGGTCGACGTGCGGGAGCCGGCCGAGTACGAAATCGTCCGGATCCCCGGCGCCACCCTGATCCCCAAGGGCGACATCATCTCCGGCGAGGCCCTCGCGAAGCTGCCGCAGGACCGGCAGATCGTGCTGCACTGCAAGTCCGGCGTCCGCTCGGCGGAGGCGCTCGCGGCGCTCAAGGCGGCCGGTTTCCGCGACGCCGTACACGTGCAGGGCGGCGTGCTCTCCTGGATCAAGCAGATCGACCCGTCGCTGCCGGCGTACTGATCGACCGGGCCGGGGCGGCCGAGCGGGCCGCACCCGGCCCGCAACGGCCGCCCCGGCAACCGCCGGCTCGTCGCGGCAAATCGACGCAAGTCACGCTGGGTGGCCCTGCGGTCGGAGCGACGCAGCCATGCCGGGCCAACCGATTCCCCGAGGCGCGATCGCGTCTGCGCAGGTAGCGTTCCCGCCGTGGTCGACTTGGAAGCCGCGATCGGGTTCGTCGTGGCGCACGGTGATGCGGTGGAACGCGCCCGCCTCTCCTGGCTGCGCAACGGCACCGCGGTGCCCGCCGAACTGTTGGCGACGGCGGAGGTCGGCCAGTCGTCAGACGGTGGCTGGCCGGCCACCTGGGGCGGTGAGGTGGCTTCGATCGACGCCACCTGCTTCCGGCTCGCCGAGTTGGACGACCTGGGAGCGCTCGGTCGTCCCGCCGCGCGTCGGGCACTCGACTGGCTGGCGTCGCGGCAGCAGGCCGACGGTGGTTGGGACGAGGACGCGTCGCTGGCCGACTCGGCCCCGGAGTGGGCCCGACCCGGCGACCCGGAAGCCGGGTTCCTCGTGTCGGCCAATGCCGGTTTCTGGCTCACCGTCGCCGGCCGGGACGCCCGCGCCTCGGGCCCGCTCGACCATCGGGTCGGTGGGGCGTACGCCGGGGTGGTGCAGGCGGCGGCCCAATCCCTGGCCGCGCGGCTGCGTCCGGACGGCAGTTGGCCGTCGTACCTCGCCGCCGGGTGGTTGAGCGCGGCGGTGCTGCACCGCCAGGAGATGTTCCAGGAGTCGGCGCGGATCCAGGTGGTGCTCGCCGAACGGATGCCGAAGATGTCCCCGGGTGATGTGACGTGGTTGGCGGCCACCCTGCGCCGGGCCGGCATCGACCCGCAGGACTGGATCATGGTGCGGGCCCTGCGCCGGCTGGCCGAGACCCAGCGCAGCGACGGCGGCTGGGAGAGCGACGACGGCCACCAGTTCGACGTGCACGCCACGCTCTCCGCGATCCGGGCCGCCCGGCCCACGCCGGCCGCGGCGGGCGTGACTGCCCGCTGAGTGCCTAGCGCAGGTGACCGTCGCCGGTGACCACGTACTTGGTGCTGGTCAGCTCGGGCAGACCCATCGGGCCACGGGCGTGCAGTTTCTGGGTGGAGATGCCGATCTCCGCGCCGAACCCGAACTCACCGCCGTCGGTGAACCGGGTCGAGGCGTTGACCATCACCGCCGCCGCGTCCACCCGCGCGACGAAGTCGCGGGCCGCGCTCGCTGAGTCGGTGAGGATCGCCTCGGTGTGTCCGGTGCCGAAGCGGCGGATGTGCGCGACCGCCGCGTCCAGTGAGTCGACCACCGCGACCGAGATGTCGGCGGACAGGTACTCGGTGGCGAAGTCCTCCTCGGTGGCCGGGACGACGGCTGCGGAGTACGCGGCCACCTCGGGGGAGCCATGCACTGTCACCCCCGCCTCCGCGAGCGCGGCCAGCATCGGCGGCAGGAACGCGTCGGCGACGTCCGCGTGCACCAGCAGCGACTCGGCCGTGTTGCAGGTGGACAGGCGCTGCGTCTTGGCGTTCAGCGTCACCGCGACCGCCTTCGCCACGTCGGCGGCGGCGTCCACGTAGACGTGGCAGTTGCCCACCCCGGTCTCGATCACCGGCACTGTCGACTCCTCGACCACGGTGCGGATCAACGACGCGCCGCCACGTGGAATGAGCACGTCGACGAGCCCTCGGGCGCGCATCAGCTCCTTGACCGAGTCGCGGGAGCTGGCGTCGAGCAACTGCACCGCGTCAGCCGGCAGCCCGGCCCCGGCCACCGCGTCGCGCAGCACCTCGACCAGCGCGGCGTTGGAGTGCGCGGCCGACGACGACCCGCGCAGCAGCGCCGCGTTGCCGGACTTGAGGCAGATCCCGGCGGCGTCCACAGTCACGTTCGGCCGCGCCTCGTAGATGATGCCGACGACCCCGAACGGCACCCGGATCTGACGCAGCTCCAGCCCGTTGGGCAGGGTGGAACCGCGGACCACCTCGCCGACCGGGTCGGGCAGCGCGGCCATCTGGCGCAGCGCGTCGGCGATGCCGGCCACCCGGCCCGCGTCGAGGGCGAGCCGGTCCAGCACGGCCGCGCTCAGCCCGGCCTCGCCCCCGGCCGCCAGGTCCGCCTCGTTGGCGGTCAGGATCTCCGGGGTACGCGCCACCAGCGCATCGGCCATCGCCACCAGCGCGGCGTCCTTGACCGTACGGGTGGCAGTGGCCAGGTCAGCGGCGGCGTTCCGCGCCCGCTTCGCCTGCTCGACGACGGTCATGCCAGCACTCCTCACAGCAGCACGAGGTCGTCGCGGTGGACGACCTCTCGTTCGTACGCCGGACCGAGCGCCGCGGCGAGTTCGGACGTGGAGCGGCCGAGCAGCCCGGGCAGCTCCACCGCGTCGTAGTTGACCAGACCCCGGGCGACCGACGCGCCGGCGGTGTCCACCAGGTCCACCGGGTCGCCCGCGGTGAACGTGCCGTCCACGGCGGTGATGCCGGCCGGGAGCAGCGACTTGCGCCGCCCGACGACGGCGGCGACCGCGCCCGGGTCGAGGTGCAACCGGCCCCGGGGTGACGTGGCGTGGGCCAGCCAGAACAGCCGGGCCGTCGGGCGTTGCCGCTGCGGGTGGAACAGCGTGCCGACGGGTTCGCCGGCCAACGCCGGACCGGCCAGGTCGGCGGCGGTGAGCACCACCGGGATGCCGAAGCCGGTGGCGATCCGGGCGGCCTCGACCTTGGTCACCATGCCGCCGGTGCCGACGCCGGACCGGCCCGCCCCGCCGATGGTGATCCCGGCGAGATCCGCGTCGCCGTGAACCTCGGAGATCCGCGTCGACTGCGGCTTGGTGGGGTCGCCGGTCCAGAGCGCGTCCACGTCGGAGAGGAGAACCAGCAGGTCGGCGTGCACCAGCGCGGCCACCAGCGCGGCCAACCGGTCGTTGTCGCCGAACCGGATCTCCTGGGTGGCCACCGTGTCGTTCTCGTTGACGATCGGCACAGCCCGCAGGTCGAGCAGTTTGCGCAGCGTGCGGTACGCGTTGCGGTAGTGCGCCCGCCGGGTCACGTCGTCGACGGTGAGCAGCACCTGCCCCACAGTGCGGCCGTGCCGGGCGAAGCTGGCCGCGTACCGGCCGATCAGGAGGCCCTGCCCGACGCTGGCGGCGGCCTGCTGGGTGGCCAGGTCGCGCGGGCGTCGGGGGAGCCCGAGTGGGGCGAGGCCGGCGGCGATCGCGCCGGAGGACACCAGGACCACCTCGCGCCCCTCGGCGGCGAGCCGACCGAGGATGTCGACGAGCGCGTCGACGCGCTTCTCGGCCAGACCGCCGGTGGCGGTGGTCAACGAGGAGGATCCGATCTTGACGACGACCCGCCGGGCCGCCGTGACTGCGTCGCGCACCCGCCCATTCTGCGTGGTCACGGCCGCACCGCCCGGCGGCCTTCCCATATGGTGGCGGATTGTGACACCTGACGAGTACGTCGAGGCGGTGCTCGACCTGGTCGAGCGGATCCCGGAGGGTCGGGTCATGTCGTACGGCGCGGTCGCCGACGCGCTCGCCGAGCGATCAGGTCGCGCCTCGGCGCGACTGGTGGGCGCCATCATGGCCCGCCATGGCGGCTCGGTGCCCTGGCACCGGGTGGTGACGGCGGCTGGCCGGCTGCCACCGGGCCACGAGCGGGAGGCGCGGGCCCGCCTGCGCGCCGAGGGGACGCCGCTCCGCCCGACCGGGGTGGACATGGCGGCGGCCGGATGGTCGCCGGACGAGGATCGGTGACCAGGGCCGAACCGGCGTGCACGCGGTGCCCCGTTCCGGGAAGGGAACGGGGCACCGCGGGGTGCTTCAGAGCGGAATGGGGGACCGGACCCTGTTGTCGGCGGGCTTGAGGTCGGGCCAAGGGCGATCCTGGGCGTCGTAGTGTTCGACTTCGAAGGTCCTGATGTGCGCGTCCGCCCCCGGCTTGCCCGGCACCAACTGGACGAACGTGTAGCGGCGCGACTCACCGGCGGGCACCCCGGGTAGCAGGCACGACGGCACGTACTGCTGCGGCGCGGGGTTCGGGTCGCACTTCGACCAGTCCCCGCCGGCCCGTTCGCCGACGTCGATGGACTGGAATGCCATCTGGGGCGCGTCGAGGGGCCCCGCGTTGGTGACGGTGAAGACGGTGGTGAGTTTGCGTCGGGTGTCGGCACCGGGGACGTCGACCAGTTCGTGGCTCATGCTCAGCCTCAGGTCGGTGAGTCGGGGGTCCTTGCCGAACGCGGTGGGGCCGTCGGTCTGACCGAACCGCTCCCCGTCCCACCGGTACGTCCGTACCTGTTCGCGCACCAGATAGGTCGGTATGCCACAGCACGGCACGATGTCGGCCACCCGCACCTCGACAGATCCGTTCCGATTGATCTCCACCGCGAGAACGTCGTCGAACCCGTCGCCGGTCCGGACCACCCTGCCCAGTGTCACGATCCGACCGTCCGGGTTCCGGTCGAAGGCCACCACCTGCTTCGCTGACGCCTCGGCGTACCGGCAGGAGACGACGGCGAGGGTCTCGACGGCACCGTCGTCATCCACGTCGCCGTACCGGAACGCGTCGTTCGCCAACTCCGACACGAACAGGTCGGTCGCGTTGGTCTTGAGTCGAACGTTCGAGGTGGTGCAGCCCTGCTCCGCCAGGTTCGACGGCCAGTTCGGCAGGTCGACCCGGGTGGCGAGCAGTTGGGCCCGGCTGATCCGTCCGTCCGGGGCATTCGGGGTGCTGGTGGTCGTCGACGGCGACCCGGTCGGTGTGGGGGTCGGCGGGGCCGACGTCGGTGGGGTCGTTGGCTCGACGGACTCCGCCGGCACCGGCGGGTTCCGGTCGTCGCGCAGCGCGGCGTTGGCGACGACGGGGGCCACCACCAGGACGACCGCCACTGCGGCCACGGCGACCGCCGTCATCCGACGGCGTCGGCGGAGGAGGTGCCGGGCGTGGTCCGGTCCTGGGCCAGCGACCTGGGTGACCACGTCGTTGCGGTACGCGATGAGGCGCTCGCGCAGTAGCGGGTCAAAGTCAGACATCGCACACCCCCTCGGTGTTCTCGTCGAGCAGTCCGGCCAGTGCCGTCCGACCGCGGTGCAACCAGGACTTGACGGTGCCCTCGGCCACCCCTTCCTGAGCGGCGATCTCACTCACCGACAGGTCGGCCAGGTAGTGCAGGATGACCGCTCGACGGTGGGTGGCGGGCAGTTGCGCCAACGCCGCGTCGATCGCCACCCGGTCGGGGTTCGGCCCGGCCACCTCCGCATCGGCGGGCCGCTGCCGCAGCAGGTGGTTGCGGGCGGTACGCAGGCGTCGCCAGCGGCTGCGGGCCAGGTTCCAGGCGACCCGGCGGACCCAAGCCACCGGGTCGTCGTACCGGACCAGGCGGTCCCAGCGGGCCAGCGCCCGGTAGAACGCCTCCTGGGCCAGGTCCTGTGCGTGCCCCAGATCCCCGGTGTACGCGCACAGTTGGGCGGTCACGCTGCCGAAGTGCGCGTGGTAGAAGTCGTCGAAAGTGATCGTCACCTCGACCGACACGCCGGCCGTCCGTGCGGCTGGTGGCTCGTTGGCGCGGGCTCCCATCGTTGCTGTCACTGCCCCTCCCCCGTCACCGCCGGGCTGGTTTGCCGTCGGCGCTGGTAACACTCCGAGGCTGCGGAGGCGGTTGCGTGCCCGGCTGCCGGCTACCCGACTGTTCGGATGTCGGTATCGGGCGGGCGGATGAGGGATGTGACCTCCGGCATAACGTGAGTAACATTCGGCCCCATGAAAACGCCGCTGGGCACCGGCTCGTCAGCCGCCGGCTCGCTGCCTCGCCCGGTGCACGCCGGCTACGCGCTCGGCTCGCTGGCGACCGGCGCGTTCGGCACCGTGCCCGGTCTGCTGCTCCTGCCGTACCTGACCGACACGCTGGGCGTGGCCGCCGGACTCGCGGCCCTGCTGGTGCTGCTGCCCAAGGCCTGGGACGTGCTGGTCAACCCGGTCGCCGGGCGGATCTCCGACCGCACCCGTTCACGCTGGGGCGCTCGTCGCCCGTACCTGCTCGTCGCCGGCCTCGCGCTCGCCGTCCTCTTCGCGTCGATCTTCGCGGCGCCGTTCGGCAACGGCCCGGCCGCCGCCGCGTACGTGGCGTTCGCCTTCCTCGCCACCGCCACCGCGTTCGCCTTCTTTCAGGTGCCGTACGTGGCAATGCCGGCGGAGTTGACCGACGACTACACCGAGCGCACCCGGCTGATGACCTGGCGGATCGCGGTGCTGGCGTTGGCCATCCTGGTCTCCGGCGCGGTCGCCCCACTGGTGGTCAGCGCCGGCGGAGACGGTGTTGCCGGGCACCGGTGGATGGGGCTGTTCGTGGCGGCGCTGATCGCCCTCGGCGCCGTCGGGGCGTTCCTCGGCACCCGGTCCGCGCCGACCGGCACGGTGAGCGGGAGCGAGCCGACCCTGCGCGCCCAACTCGCCGTTGCCGCCGCCAACCGCCCGTTCCGGGCGCTGCTGATCTGTTTCGTCGTGCAGTCCGCCGGGGTGGCGACGATCCTGGCCGGGGTCAACTACTTCGCCGGGCAGATCCTGCGCGACGACGAGAGCGGGCCGACCCTGCTCTTCGTCTGTTTCGTCGGGCCGGCGCTGCTGGTGATGCCGATCTGGTCCCGGGTCGGTGCCCGGCTGGGCAAGCGGACCGCGCTGGTCGCCGCCTCGCTGATCCTCGCCGTCGGGGCGCTCACCCTGGTCGCCGCGTCGGTGCTGCCGACTGTCGCCGTCTACCTGGTGGTCGCGGTGATCGGCGTCGGGTACGCCGGGCAGCAGGTCTTCGCGCTGTCGATGCTGCCGGACTGCATCGCGTACGACACCAGGCGCACCGGTCGCCGACAGGCGGGTGTGTTCACGGGCCTGTGGACGGCCGGGGAGACCCTCGGGCTGGCACTGGGTCCGGGCATCTACGGCCTGGTGCTCCAGGTCTCCGGCTACGTCTCCTCCGACACCGGAACAGCCGCCGCCCAGTCCGATGGTGCCCGCCTGGGCGTCCTGCTCGGCTTCACGCTGATCCCGGCTCTGTTGATCGCCCCACCGATCCTCCTGCTCCGCCAGTACACCCTCACCCCCACCGCCCTGGCTGACCCGATCCGTGCCGACCGCGTCGATCATGGAGTTGTGCTGGGGGACGAAAGCCGTTGACCGTCACGAGAAGGGCACCATGACTCCATGATCGACGAGAGCAGGGTCGAGGTCCGGGCCGCGTTGCCTCTCGGGGTGCCAGCGGATGTCGCGTTGGCCGAGGTGCGGAGCCTGCGCGCCGGTGACCGGCCGACCCACGGTGGGCAGCTGTTCGCGTACGTCTACGACCCCGCGGTGCCGGGCCTGGACGAGCTGACCGCCGCCGCGCACCGGGAGAGCGCGCACGTCAACGGGCTGGACCCGACCGCGTTCCCGTCCCTGCTGGCGATGGAGAACGCCCTGGTGGGCGCTGCCGGCCGGGTGCTCGGCGCCGGCCCGGGCACGACCGCCCCGGACGTCGTCGGCAGTGTCACCAGCGGCGGTACCGAGTCGCTGATCCTCGCGGTCAAGACGGCCCGGGACGCGCACCCGGAGATCGCCGAGCCCCGGATCGTGGTGCCGTCGAGCGCCCACGCCGCGTTCGCCAAGGCGGCGCACTACCTGCGGGTGGCGATGGACGTCGTGCCGGTCTCCCCGGACACCCTGCGTCCCGATCCGGCCGCGATGGCCGCCGCGATCCGTCCGGAGACGGTGCTCGTCGCCTGCTCCGCGCCGTCGTACGCGCACGGGGTGGTGGACCCGGTCGCGGAGATCGCGGCGGCGGCCGCCGCCGCCGGGGTGCGCTGCCACGTGGACGCCTGCTTCGGCGGCTGGACCCTGCCGTACCTGCGTCGCCTCGGTGAGCCGGTGCCGCCGTTCGACTTCGCGGTACCCGGGGTCACGTCCATCTCGGTGGACCTGCACAAGTACGCGTACGCGCCGAAGGGGGTGTCGGTGCTGCTGCACCGGGATGCCGCGCTCCGCGCCCCGCAGTACTTCGCGTACGCCGACTGGCCCGGCTACACGATGATCAACCCGGTGATCGCGTCCACCCGCTCGGGCGGGCCGATCGCCGCCGCGTACGCCACGGTGCGGCACCTCGGCGACGACGGTTACCTGCGGCTCGCCACCGTCACCCGGGACGCGGTCGCCGGCCTGGCCGACGCGGTACGCGCCGTCGACGGATTGCGGCTGATGGCCGAGCCGGAGTCGACGGTGGTGTGCTTCACGGCCACCGAGGGCGGCCCGGACCTGTTCGTCCTGGTCGACGAGCTGACCGCGCGGGGTTGGCACACCCAGCCCCAACTGTCGTACGCGGGGCTGCCAGCGAGTGTGCACCTCACGGTGACCGCCTCGGTCGCGCCCCGGGTCGCCGAGTTCGGGCCCGACCTGGTCGAGGCGGTGGCCGCCGCCCGGACGGCCGGTCCGGTCGCCCTCCCGCCCGAGCTGATCGCACTGGCGACGTCGCTGACCCCGGACGCCCTCACGCCCGAACTCGTGGCCGGGCTGGCCGCCGGGCTCGGACTCGGTGGCGGGGGAGCCTCGACGCCGGATCGCCTGGCCGTGGTGAACACGCTGCTCGACGCCGCCCCGCCGGCGTTGCGCGAACGGTTGCTGGTCGAGTTCGTCGGCCTGCTGCAACGTCCCACCTGGTGACCGGAGCCGGCCGCGTCGTACGCCATCGTGGCGTGCGGCGCGGCCGGCGATCGTCAGCCGTAGATCAACTTCATCTGCACCAGGTTGTCGGTTCTCTTGACGTCCGGCAGGACGTCACCTTTGCCGTCCCACGGCTGGACCTCCACGTCCGCCTTGTCCGTGCTGAGCGTGATTCCTTCGAGCACCCGGAAGTCCAGATCCAGCCGTATCTCTTCGCCGGCGGCGAGCTGACGCACGCTGCAGGTGATCGTTCCGACGTCGCCGTGGGCGCCGGGGCACAGTTCCCACCCGTCGACGTCCGCGCGCACCGTTTCAGGCACAGCCAACCGCACCCCCACGCGGGCGACCGGCCCCGTGCCCCGGTTGCGGATCCGCACCGTGGCCGTACCCGTTCGGGAGCCGTCGTCCGCAGTTCTCAACACGAGGTCGCCGGTGGTGACCGAGACATCCGCCAGGTTGGGGTTCGGACCGAAGCTCGTCGGCCCGGAGACCTGGGCGAAGGCGTCGCCCTTCCAGCGGTAGCTCCGCCACTGCCGCTGTGACCAGTCGGCGGACCAGCCGCCCCCGGGAGCGATGTCACCCACCTGCACGCGGACCGTGCCGTCGGCCACCACGTCGAGGGCGAACAACCACTGCGGCTTGTCGATGGTGGTCATCACCACGCGGCCGAGCGTGACCACCTTCCCCTGCTCGTCCCGGTCGAATGCCACCACCTGCATCGAGCCGCCGGTGCCGAACACGCACTGCACGAGCGCCACCGTCTCCACCGCCCCGTCCCCGTCGACGTCGCCGTGGTCGAGCGTCAGCAGCCAGTTGACCCCCTCGCGGACGTTGTCGCCGCTGAGCCGCACCCCCGAGGTCGGGCAGTCCCGCCCGGCCCGCCAGGCCGGCAGGGTCACCGACGCGTCGAGCAACTGGGCGCGGCTGATCCGGCCGTCCGGCACTACCGAGGTGGGGCCGCCAGTGGTCACGGAGGGGCCGGGAGTCGGGCTGGTCGAGCTGTCCGGGGTGGGCGACACCGAGATGCTCGGCGTCGGGTCGACCGGACCCGGCTGGTGGTCCGGGCCGTTCATCGCCGCGTACCCGATGGCGGACCCGCCGAACAGCGCGAGCGCCGTCGTGGCGGTGGCTCCCCACCGGCGTCGGTTGCGGCCTCGCACCGTCCGGCGGACGGCGGCGGGACCGGGCACCTCGACCTTGTCCAGCACGGTACGGCGGTAGTGGGCAAATTCCTCGGCGAGGCCGAGGGTCTCCTGCTCAGACATCCCGCACCTCCTCGTTGGTGTCCCGCAGATGCGTCGCGAGGGCCGTGCGGCCCCGGTGCAGCCACGATTTGACGGTGCCCTCGGCGACCCGCTCCTGCGCGGCGATCTCGGCGACCGACAGGTCGGCGAGGTAGTGCAGAACGACAGCCCGTCGCTGCTTCGGCGGCAACTTCGCCAGCGCGACGTCGAGGGCGACCCGGTCGGGGCTCGGCCCTGCGACGTGGGTCTCCCGTTGCCGCACCAGCCACGACTGGGCGGTCCGCAACCGCCGCCAGCGGTTGTGTCCGAGGTTCCAGGCGACCTTGCGTACCCAGGCCAACGGGTCCTCGTACCGGGCGAGCCGGTCCCAGCGGGCGTACGCCCGGCAGAACGCCTCCTGGACCAGGTCCTGCGCCTGCCCGCGGTCACCCGTGTACGCGGTGAGCTGCACGACCAGCGAACGGAAATGGGCGTGGTAGAAGTCGTCGAAGACCAGTTCGTTGGCGGCCGAGGTGGAGTTGCCCAGCGGGTCCGGCGGCCGTCCGCCCACCTGTACTTCTCTCGTCACAAGCACTCGTCCTCCCCGTGGTGGCCGCGGGCGGCGTGTTCGCCAGCACCGGTCACACATTCGGGTACGCCGGCAGGTTGCGGGAAAACCGGTAGGCGTTCCCTGTCGTCTGCGGGACATCGCGCCCGCGTGGCACAGATCAGGTGGTCCATCAACGGGCATCAGTATAGTTAAGTACCGCTATAAGTAGGTTTTGTGTTATTCGTCGGTTCCGTACAGTCATGTCATCAACCAAACGGCACGGGGAGAGACCATGACGATGCGAAAGATCCTGATCACCGGAGTGACCGCGGCAGCCGGCTTGGCCCTCGGCCTGGGCGGCGCGGCGGCAGCCGTCACGGCGATCGGCCCCGGCCCGGGCGCTCCGGGCGAGATCGGCCCCGGTCCGGGTGTGGTCCTGGCGATCGGCCCCGGCCCGGGTGCTCCGGGCGAGATCGGCCCCGGCCCGGGTGTGGCCGCGAAGATCGGCCCCGGCCCGGGCGCTCCCGGCGAGATCGGCCCCGGCCCGGGTGTCGCGGGGAGCTGACCGGACCCAGCTCGACGGTGACGACGGCCTGAGTGTGACGTGCCGTCGGGACGACGACGCCCGATCGGGCCCGGCCGAGATTGTCGGCCGGGCCCTTTCGGCAGCTCAACCGTCTTCCCGTGTCAGCTTCGATGGTGATTCCTGCGCCTCGTCGTCGGTGGCTCTGAGTGGCGCGCCCGAAGCCAGGAACGAGGCTCGGAGTCGCTGTGGTTGACTGTCCGGTGGGGGACAGAAGGGGGCGGTCGTGCAGCTACCGGCAGTGCTCGGTGAGCCGATCCGGTTCGTGTTGAACTGGGGGCGTCGCTACTCGCTCTGGGTGTTCAACTTCGGCCTGGCCTGCTGCGCCATCGAGTTCATCGCCACCAGCATGGGTCGCCACGACTTCATCCGGCTCGGCGTGATCCCGTTCGCCCACGGCCCCCGGCAGGCAGACCTGATGGTGGTCTCCGGCACGGTGACCGACAAGATGGCTCCGGCGATCAAGCGGCTCTACGACCAGATGCCCGAGCCGAAGTACGTCATCTCGTTCGGCGCCTGCTCCAACTGCGGTGGCCCCTACTGGGATTCGTACTCGGTGACCAAGGGTGTGGACCAGCTCATCCCCGTCGACGTCTACGTGCCTGGCTGCCCGCCCCGGCCGGAGGCGCTGCTGCACGGCATCCTGCGCCTACAGGAGAAGATCGCCGCCGAGCAGTCCGGCATCGGTGGCGTGCCGCAGCGTGACGTGTTGGCCGCGCCGTTGGACGCGCCGCCCCGCGAAGCCGCTGCCCCGCGTTCTGTCGACTCCCTCACCGCGCCACCGGTGCGCCCGCCCACCACCAACTGACGGCGGCCGAGCCGCTGCCCTGGTATCCCCGGCCGGTCGGGCTCAGGATCAGCCTGCTCACCGAGAGCGTGTGGTCACCGGCGCCGACGGGCGCGGCGACCGCCGACCCGGTCGTGGCGACCGTCGCGGTCAGGCCGAGCGGCGCGGCGGTGAGTAGTCCCCGTTTTTTGGAACATGACTATCTGTCCTCCCGTGACGGCAGCCGGCGCCGATCACGTCGGCTGCCTAGATAGACGTCAGCGAACCCATGGTGTGGTTGCCGTTGCACAACCATCGATCCGCGTCCGGTACAGCATCGGTGACGAGACCGCCCAGAGCTGCCCCGTGCTGACCTTTCGGTTGAATGGGGCAAGTCGGTTGTCCGGCGTCCGGGGTGGCCGAGCCGGACTAGCCTGCGGTTCATGAGCAGTTCAGTGGATCGGCGGTCCGCCCACATCGTCGACGTACTCACCGAGGAGTTCGGTGCGTCGATGGCGATCGACCCGGCCGCCTTCCGCCGCAAGTTCCGCAAGATGGCCGCGTCGCCGTTCGCCTTCTACCGGGGCAGCGCCGCGCTGTTCTACGCCGACCAGCGCGGCGACTTCGCCGACGACCGGTTCTCCGACGAGCGGACCAGCCGGGTGTGGATCCACGGTGACCTGCACGCGGAGAACTTCGGCACCTACATGAACGCGTCCGGGCAACTGGTGTTCAACGTCAACGACTTCGACGAGGCGTACGTCGGGCCGTTCACCTGGGACCTACGGCGGCTCGCGGCCAGCGTGGCGCTGCTCGGCTACGGCAAGGCCCTCTCCGACACGGCGATCGGGGACCTGGTGGCCGGCTTCGCGCGGTCGTACCTGACCGAGTTGCGGGCGATCGCCGCCGGCGGTGACGACGCGATCGGCTCGATCACCCTGGACAACGCCGACGGCGTGCTGCGCCGGGTGCTCCAGCAGGCACGGCTCAACACCCGCGTCGACCTGCTCGCCGCGCAGACCACCATCGACAACTACGAGCGGCGCTTCTCCATCGGCGACGGTGTCTTCGAGATCGACGACGCCACCCGGGATCTGGTGAGCGCCGCCTTCCAGGATTATCTGGGCACCCTGCCGACCGGCTCGACGCAGCTACGGCCGGTGGCGGCGCGGATCAAGGACGTGGTGCTGCGCAAGGGCGTGGGCATCGGCTCGGCCGGCCTGCCGTCGTACAACCTGCTGCTGGAGGGGCACACCCAGGCCCTGGAGAACGACGTCGTCATCTACATGAAGCAGGCGCAGGTGCCGGCCGTGGCGCGGTACGTCACCGACGAGACGGTCCGGGGCTACTTCCAGCACCAGGGGCACCGGACCGCCGAGTCGCAGCGGGCGTTGCAGGCGCACGCCGACCCGTGGTTGGGCTTCACCGAGTTGCACGGCGCCGGTCAGCTCGTCGCCGAGGTGTCCCCGTACGCCGCCGACCTGGACTGGTCCGACGTGAACGAGCCGGAGGAGCTGACCGGGGTGCTCGTCGACCTCGGTCGGGCGGTGGCCCGGATGCACTCGGTCGCCGACGACGAGTCCAGTCACGACCTGGTGGACTACTCCACCGAGGAGGCGATCGTCGCTGCGGTGGACACCGACGAGCAGGGCTTCGTCGCTCACCTGGTGGACTTCGCGCACGCGTACGGGGTGCGCGCCCGACAGGACCACCAACTCTTCGTCGACCTGTTCCGCAACGGTCGGCTGCCGGGGATCTGAGCGGGCGAGGCGTCACTCAGGACGCGAACTCCAGCACCACCTTGATGTCGTCCGGCCCGGGGGTGTACGCGTCGGCGTACCGGTTCACGGGTACCCGACGGGTGACGAGGGATTCGAGCCAGACCTGGTCGGCGCGGGCGAGCGCCTGCGCGGCCATGCTCCAGTGCCGCCGGTTGGCGTTCACCGAGCCGAACACCACGTTGTTCTCCAGCACCAGCGCCCGGTTGAGCGCCCCGGCGTCGAAGTCGATGGTCCGGCCCCCGCTGGACACCCCGGCGAGGCAGACGATCCCGTTCGGTGCCGCCTTGCACATGACGTCGAGGACCACGGTGGGCGCGCCGGTGCACTCGATGACCACGTCCGGTTCGAACGGCAGCTCGTTGACCGGCACCGTGTGGTAGGTGGCGCCGAGCCCGGCGACCAGCTCCGGCTTCGGCCCTTCGGTGTTGCGGTCCAACACGTGCACGGTGAGCCCGCGCTGGGCGCCGAGCAACGCGGCCAGCAACCCGATCGGGCCGGCCCCGGTCACCAGGACGGTCTGCGGCTGCCACTCGGCCCGGTGCCCGATCCGCTCGATGTGGTCCCAGGCCTTCGCCACCACGCTGGTCGGCTCCAACAGCACGCCGACCTGGGCCAGCGCCGGGTCGAGCTTGACCGCGTACTGGTGCTCGATCCGCCAGCGGTCGCGGGCGAACCCGGGTAGCGCCTTGATGCCGTGCTCGGTGTACTGACCGTTGCGGCACATGTCCCACTCGCCGACCGCGCAGTTCGGGCAGGGGACCGGGTCGGGGTGCCGGACGATCCCGGCCACCAGGTCGCCGGGTTGCAGGGTGCCGCTCACGTCCTCGATCACCCGGCCCAGCGACTCGTGCCCGATGATCAGGCGGTCCGCGCCCGGCGGCGCCTCGCCGTAGTCCCCGGCGATGATTTCGTGGTCCGTGCCGCAGATGCCGACCGCCAACGCCTCGACCAGGACCGAGCCCTCCTCGGCATCCGGCTCCGGTTGGTCCTCGAGGCTCAGCGAGTTGGCCACCCCGGGTCTCACAGTCACAGCGCGCACGCCCTCATCCTTCCCCGCCGAGGGCTGCGCCGCGCCCAAAGCCGGTAGATCGCTGGGCATCGGCGGCGACCGGGTGCGGGTGCGGGCGGCACTAGGATCAGCGGCATGACTCCCGAAGAGGTCGGCGCTCGGCTGGTCGCGCTGCTCGCGCCCGTCGAGGTGACCCCGTCGGTCTCCGGCGGGCAACGGTTCGCCCGCGCCACAGTCGACGTGCCACCGGCGAGTTGGCTGGCCGCTGTCCGCGCGGCCCGCGACGACACCGAGCTGGCCTGCGACTTCTTCGACTGGCTCTCCGCCGTGGACGAGCTGGCGGACGGCTTCGACGTGGTGGCGCACCTCTGGTCGACGCGGCTGCGCCACGGTGTGCTGCTGCGTACCCGGTTGCCGCGCGGTGCGGCCACTGTCGCCTCGGTCGTCGACGTCTACCCGGGTGCCGCCTGGCACGAGCGGGAGACCCACGAGATGTTCGGCATCGACTTCGCCGGCCACGGGGAGCTGCGGCCGCTGCTGCTGCCCCCGGAGTTCGAGGGTCACCCGCTGCGCAAGGAGTTCGTGCTCGCGTCCCGGGTGGCCAAGCCCTGGCCGGGCGCGAAGGAACCGGGCGAGTCGGAGGCCGGCGGCGGGCGTCGGCCGATCCGCCCCCCGGGCGTTCCCGCTCCGGGCGAGTGGGGCACCACGCCCACCCCGGCCGGCGCGGGTGGTGTGGGGGAGGGCCCGCGCGGCGGCACCCCGGCCAGGCCGGCCGGTGAGCGTCCGGCGCGGCCCGCCCCGGGGGCCCGTCCGGCGCGTACTCCCCGGCCTGCCGCCGACAACGACGGCCCGGCACCGACCGACCGGGCCGCGCCGGGGCCGGCGGCGGGCGACGACCGGCCCGACCACGACGGGGGTACGACCTGATGCCGCTCTGGGTGGAGCTGGTGCTCCGGATCGGTGGGGTGGTGGTCGCATTCCTCACCCTGCCGCTGCTGGTGGGTCAGGCCGAGCACAAGGTGATGGCGCACATGCAGGGGCGCCTCGGCCCGATGTACGCGGGCGGCTTCCACGGCTGGGCCCAGTTGGTCGCCGACGGGGTCAAGTTCGTGCAGAAGGAGGACGTGACCCCGCGGGAGGCGGACCGGGCGGTGTTCCGGTTGGCCCCGGCGGTGGCGCTGGTGCCCTACCTGCTGGTGCTGCTGGTCATCCCGCTCGGCCCGAACGACCTGGTCGGGCAACCTCTGGACATCGGCCTGTTCTTCGTGCTGGCCGTGGTCGGTGTCGGGGTCGTGGCGGTGCTGATGTCGGCGTGGGCGTCGGCCAACAAGTACAGCCTGCTCGGTGGGCTGCGCGGGGCCGCCCAACTGCTCGGTTACGAGCTGCCGTTGGTGCTGGCCGCCGCCTCGGTGGCGATGGCGGCGGGCACGCTCAGCCTCTCCGGCATCGTCGAGGCGTGGCAGCCGTGGTGGCTGCTCTGGCAGGCGCCCGCGATGATCATCTTCTTCGTCGCCGGGCTGGCCGAGATCCGCCGACCGCCGTTCGACATGCCGGTGGCCGACTCGGAGCTGGTCTTCGGCTACATGACCGAGTACACCGGGCTGCGCTTCGCGTTCTTCCTGCTCGCCGAGTACGTCGGGATCGTGGTGATCGCCGCGCTGACCACTGTGCTGTTCCTCGGCGGTTGGCAGGGCCCGTTCGCCGACGACCAGCTCGGCTGGCTCTGGACGCTACTCAAGATCTTCGCCGTGTCGTTCGTGATCATCTGGCTCCGGGTGTCCTACCCCCGGCTGCGCGAGGACCAGCTGCAACGGCTCTGCTGGCTGGTGCTGGTCCCCGCGTCCCTCGGGCAACTGGTCCTCACCGCCGCCGTCCGCATCGCCCTGTAGGCAGCTCCCCTCGCGATCGTCTCGGGCCGACGGAGGGTCCGCCCGCGGCGCTTCGGTTGATGTCGCGCGGCGCTCCGGACCGGGCCCGAGAGACGCTTTCGAGCTGATGTCGTAAACGAATCGGTGGCTGCCCGGCACCACCGCGGCGGCCGAGATACCGCCTGATGTCACAAACGATTCAGCTCGAAAGCGCCTCACGATCACCTCCAGCGCCAGGTCCGCCGCTGGCGAGCCCGATGGGCCGCACCCACGCCCCACGTCCGGCACCCCACGCCCCACCCCCGACGCCCACGCCCCAAGATCCGAGCAACGTCCCGGATATTGCTGCCTCCGACACGCGGGAGACACCAACAACCCTGATGTTGCGCGGATCTTGGCGACGAACCGGCGTCAGGTGGGTCGGATCGGCTCAGCGCAGCGGGGTGTGCGCGGGGTCGACCGGCTCGACCGGCGGCGGGGGCGGGGTGCCGTCACCGAAGGGGCGGCCACCCAGCGCGTCCCGGCCGTGCGGAATGAGCCAGTTGGACAGGTCGGGCCCGAGCGGCACGATCCCGGTCGGGTTGATGTCGCGGTGCACCTCGTAGTAGTGCCGCTTGATGTGGTCGAAGTCGATGGTGTCGCCGAGACCGGGGGTCTGGAACAGGTCCCGGGCGTACGCCCACAGCACCGGCATCTCGCTCAACTTCTGCCGGTTGCACTTGAAGTGACCGTGGTAGACCGGGTCGAAGCGGACCAGCGTGGTGAACAGCCGCACGTCCGCCTCGGTGATGGTGTCGCCAACCAGGTAACGCTGGTCGGTCAACCGCTCGGTGAGCCAGTCCAGCCGGTCGAAGAGCCGGTGGTACGCCTTGTCGTACGCCTCCTGGCTGCCCGCGAAACCACACCTGTAGACGCCGTTGTTGACGTCCCGGAACACCACGTCGTTGACCTCGTCGATCTGCGCGCGGAGGTGCTCGGGGTAGAGCTGCGGCGCGCCGTCGCGGTGGTACGCGACCCACTGCGTCGACAGGTCGAGGCTCATTTGCGCGTAGTCGTTGGTCACCACCTGCCCGGTCGGCACGTCCACGATCGCCGGCACGGTGATGCCGCGCTCGTAGCCGGGGAAGCGCTTGAAGTACGCCTCCTGGATGCGCTCGATGCCGAGCACCGGGTCCCGGCCGTCCGGGTCGAGGTCGAACGTCCAGCTCCGAGCATCGTGGGTGGGGCCGGCCACCCCCATCGAGAGGGCGTCCTCCAGGCCGAGCAGCCGTCGCACGATGATCAGGCGGTTGGCCCACGGGCAGGCCCGACTGACCACCAGCCGGTACCGGCCCGGCTCCACCGGGTACCCGTCGCGTCCGTCCTTGGTGATCCGAGTGGCGATGTACCGCTGGTCGCGGGTGAACTCGCCACCCGGCTCGACGTACTTGCCGCCTGTTTCCTCGCCCACGTCAGCCTCCCGGTCGTGTTGCTGCCCTGCTCCCCATCCTTACCGATCTCCGACCGATCGACGCGGTGAGCCCGGATACCCTCGCCGGCATGACGGATGTGGAGGCGGCGGCCCGGCGGTTCATCGCCGACGTGTGGAACGCGCGTCGGGAGGAATCGGCGTACGAGTTGGTCGCCGAGGAGTGCCCGGGGCTGGGCGGCACCGGGCCGGAGGCGACGTTGGCCTGGCATCGCGAGCGCCGGGCGGCCTTCCCCGACCTGCGCTACAAGATCGTGGACGTGGTGGCGGCCGGCGAGCGCGTGGCGGTGCACTGGCGGGCGGCCGGCACCCACGTAGGGCAGTTCGGGCCGGTGCCGCCGACTGGTCAGGTCGTGAGCTACTCGGGCGCGACGTTCCTGCGCTTCGACCCGGCGGGCCGGATCGTCGAGGTGTGGAGCAGCACCGAGTTGTTCCAGTTGCTGCAACAACTCGGCGTCGAGATGCTGCCCCCGACCGTCGTCAACGGGTCCGACTGATCGGCAGGCCACCGCGCTCCTCGCGTACCCCGTAGGGCCGTCGACCCGCGGGTGGTGGTCGCGCGCGCCGGGGCCACAGGGCAGGATGGTCGACATGAGCGACCCCAGCGAGCACGGTGGCGCCAGCGAACGCGGGGGCCTTCCCGGCGCGGGCCTGGTGAAGGGGTTGGCGGTCACCCTCAAGACGATGACCAGCCGGTCGACCACCCAGCAGTACCCGGACGTCGCCCCCGACCTGCCGCCCCGCTCGCGGGGCGTGATCGCGCTGTCGGAGGAGAACTGCACGGTCTGCATGCTCTGCGCGCGCGAGTGTCCGGACTGGTGCATCTACATCGACTCCCACAAGGAGGAGGTGGCGGTGCCCGGCGCCGCCCGCCCCCGGCAGCGCAACGTGCTCGACAAGTTCGACATCGACTTCTCGCTCTGCATGTACTGCGGTATCTGCATCGAGGTCTGCCCGTTCGACGCGCTCTACTGGTCGCCGGAGTTCGAGTACGCCGAGTACGACATCAAGGACCTGCTGCACGACAAGGACCACCTCGGTCAGTGGATGGCCACCGTGCCGCCACCGCCCGCGCACGACCCCAACGGCGAGCCGGCCAAGGAGGAGACGGCCGCCGCGCGCAAGGCCGCCGCCGCCCGTCCGGCTTCTCCATCGGTACGCCCCGAAGCCGACCAGGACCCCGCGTCGTGACCGCCCGAGCCGGGGAGGTGTTCCGGTGACCGGGGCGGATGTGCTGCTGCTCGCCCTCGGCGCGGTGGCGGTCGGTGCCGGTGTGCTGGTGGTGACCACCAGACACCTGGTCCGTGCCGGCCTCTACCTGGTGGTGTGCCTGGGCGCGTTGGCCGGTGACTTCCTGGTGCTCAGCGCCGAGTTGGTGGCCTGGGTGCAGGTGCTGATCTACGTGGGCGCTGTGGTGGTCCTGCTGTTGTTCGCGGTGATGCTGACCCGGGCACCGATCGGTGCCTCCGACGACCTGGACCGGCCGGGCTGGCCGGCCGCCCTGATCGGTGGCGGCGCCGGGCTGGGGTTGACCGCGCTGCTCGTCGACGCGTACCGCTGGAGCACCGTCGCGTTGCCCGACACGGGCACCGCTGAGCGGCTGGGGGAGCAGATCTTCCAGTCCTGGGTGTTGCCGTTCGAGGTGCTCTCGGTGCTGCTGTTGTCCGCCCTGGTGGGCGCGATCGTGCTGTCCCGACCGGACATCGGCCGTCCGCCCAGCCGCGCGACGGCGGCACCCACCGAGCTGGCCGACGCGGAGCCCGGGGGGCGCCGGTGAGGCCGGTCATCCCGTACGTCACCGCCGCGCTGCTGTTCGGGCTCGGCGTCTACGGCGTACTGCGTCGACGCAACGCGGTGCTGGTGTTGATGTCGGTCGAGTTGATGCTCAACGCGGTCAACCTGATCCTGGTCACCGCGGACAGCACCGCCCGCGCCGTACTCCCGCACTCGGGGCAGGTCTTCGCGCTGTTCGTCATCGTCCTCGCCGCCGCCGAGATCGGCGTGGGGTTGGCCATCGTCCTGCAGCTCTACCGGTTGCGGGCCACCGTTGCTGTCGACGACGTGCCGCTGACCGAGCCGACGCAGACAGTCGACGGTCGCGAGACGGCTGTTCTGGACACGGAGGCGAGCCGGTGACCGGGCTGCTCGGGGCGTTGCTGCCTGCCGTACCGCTCACCGCCGGCCTGGCCGGCCTGCTGCTGCCGGCGGCCCCGCGTCCTGACGACACGACCGGCGGTGGCCGGGCCCGGCAGGCTGCCGTCGCGCTCGGCGTGACCGGTGCGGCCGGCGCGTTGGCGTTGGCCGTCGCGCTGCTGTTGACCGTCGACGGGCCGACGGAGACGTCGACCACCTGGGTCGACGTCGGCGGGCTGGCGGTGACCCTCGGCGTACGGCTGGACGGCGCCGCCGCGCTGGTCGCGGTGGCGGTCACGGCTGTCGCCCTGGCCGTGCAGGTCTACTCGATCGGGTACCTGCGTCGCGGTCCGCACGACGACATCGACGTCGACCACCGCTACCCCCCGTACGCCGCCCAGATCAGCCTCTTCACGGGCGCCATGCTGCTGGTGGTGGTCGCCGGGGACCTGATCATGCTGCTGGTCGGTTGGGAGGTGATGGGCCTCTGCTCGTACCTGCTGATCGCCCATGACCGCCGACTGCCCGGCGCTCCCGCCGCGGCGATGAAGGCGTTCCTGGTGACCCGGGTCGGTGACGTCGGGTTCCTGCTCGGCATCGCGTTGCTGGGCGTGTCGACAGGCAGCTTCCGGATCGCCGACGTGCTCGCCCACGACCACTCCGGCGCGACGTTGACCGCCGCCGGTCTGCTGCTGCTCGCCGGGGTCGCCGGTAAGAGCGCGCAGTTCCCCCTGCACACCTGGTTGCCGGACGCGATGGCCGGCCCGACGCCGATCTCGGCGCTGATCCACGCCGCGACGATGGTCGCCGCCGGGGTGTACGCGGTGGCCCGCCTCTACCCGCTGTTCACTGCCGCTCCGGTGACGCTGACGGTGCTCGGGGTGGTCGGCGCGATCACCCTGCTGCTCGGCGCGCTCGCCGCGACCGCGCAGGACGACATCAAACGCGTGCTGGCCTGGTCGACGGTGTCCCAACTGGGTTATATGACGGGTGCACTGGCCGTCGGCTCCCCGTCGGCGGCGCTGTTCCACCTGTTGACCCACGCCGCGTTCAAGGCGCTGTTGTTCCTCGCTGCGGGCGCGGTGATCCACGCGGTCGGCACCACGCTGATGTCGGAGATGGGCGGGCTGCGCCGCAGCATGCCTGTCACGTTCTGGTGCACCGTGGTGGGCCTGGGCGCACTGGCCGGGGTGCCGCCGTTCGCCGGCTTCTGGAGCAAGGACGGTGTGTTGACGGTGGCCGAAGCCGCCGCGCTGGAGGGCACCGGCCCGGCCCCGTCGTGGGTGGGCTGGCTGGTGTGGATGGCCGGGTTGCTCGGCGTGGCGATCACCGCCTGGTACGCCGGTCGCCTGCTGCTTCGCGCCTTCTTCGGCGCACCCCGCCTGCCGCTGGTCCAGCCGCACGACCCGCCGGCGGTGCTGCGCTGGCCGGTACTGCTGCTGGCCGTGCCGGCCGCGCTGCTCGGTCTTCTCGGGTTCGTCGGGGCGTTCGCCGACCGCCTGCGCTTCCCCACAGTTCCGGTGGCTGGCTCCGAGGACGGCCTGGTCCACCTCGGTCCGGGGCTGCTGTTGCCGCTCGCGTTGCTGCTGGTCGGCGCCGGGCTGGTGTGGCTGCGTTGGCGACGGGATCCGACCGCCGATCCGGCGGTCGCGCTGGGTCCGCTGCGGCCGGTCTTCGCCAGCGCGTTCCGGCTCGACGACGTCCAGCACACAGTCGTGGTACGCCCTGTCCGGGCGCTGGCCCGCGTCGCGCGCACGACCGACGAGGTGGTGGTGGACGGCGCTGTCGAGGGCAGCGGTCGGGCCGCGTCCGCGCTGGGGGCGGGGTTGGCCGTGCTGCACCGGGCGGCGCTGCCCCGGGCCGCCGCCGGCGTGCTGGCCGGCGCGCTGCTGATCGGGTTGGCCGCCGCCCTGATCGGAGTAACTCAATGACGTTCGGGCAGGTGTTGCTCGTCGCTGTCCTGGCGGTGCCGGCGCTCGGCGCGGTCGCGGTGGCCGCGATCCCCCGGGATCGGGCGGCCCGACTGGTCGGCACTGTCGCTGCGGCGCTGACACTGCTGGCCGCGGTGCCGCTGGTGTTCGGCGGTCGAGGCTGGGTCACCTGGTCGGCCGACGCCCCGGCGGTGCGTCCGTGGCACCAACTGGACCTGCAGTGGGTGCCCGGTCTGGAGTTGCGCTTCCACCTCGGCGTGGACGGCATCTCGTGGCCGCTGGTGGTGTTGACCGCGCTGCTCACGCTGCTGTGCTGCGCGTACACGATGTGGCGGGTCCCCGACGGCGGCAGCGGCCGGGCGCTTGTCGCGTTGCTGCTGGTGGTCGAGGTGGGCATCCTGGGCACGTTCCTCGCCCTGGACCTGGTGCTCTTCTTCCTGTTCTTCGAAGTCGTCCTCCTCCCGATGTACGCGATCATCGCCGGCTGGGGCGGCACGGACCGGCGTCGGGCGGCCCGCAAGTTCGCCCTCTACACGCTGTTCGGCTCGGTGCTGCTGCTGGTCGGCGTCTACGTCGTGGTCGCCGCCGCCGGCACCGCCGACCTGATGACGCTGACCGGTGGCGCGGGGATGTCCCGGGGCACCCAGTTGGCCGCGTTCACACTGCTCGCGGTGGCGTTCGCGGTGAAGAGCCCGCTGTGGCCGTTGCACTCCTGGCTGCCCGACGCGCACACCCAGGCACCCACCGTGGGCAGTGTCGTGCTGGCCGGCGTGCTGCTCAAGATGGGCACCTACGGTCTGATCCGGGTGGCGGTGGGGGTTGCGCCGGAGGGTGCCCGCTGGGCGGCGCCGGCGCTCGGCGTGCTGGCCGTGGCCGCGATCCTGGTCGGTTCGCTGGTCTGCCTGGCCCAGTCGGACGTGAAGCGGCTCATCGCGTACTCCAGCGTGGGACACATGGGCTTCGTGCTGCTGGGAGTCGCCACGCTGACCACCACCGGTATCCAGGCCGCGCTGATCGGCAACGTCGCGCACGGTGTGATCACCGGTCTGCTGTTCTTCCTGGCCGGTGCGGTGAAGGACCGTACCGGCACCGGTGCGCTCGCCGAGTTGTCCGGGCTGCGGGAGACCGCACCCCGGTTGGCAGGTCTGCTCGCGTTCGCGGCCATCGCGTCGCTCGGCCTGCCCGGGCTGGCCGGCTTCTGGGGTGAGGCCTTCGCGGTGATCGCTGCCGTCCAGGTGGGCGGACCGCTCTGGACCACCCTCGGGGTGCTGGCGGCGGTCGGCGGTGCGCTCACCGCCGCGTACTTCCTGCGGTTGCTGCGCCAGGTCACCCACAACCGTCCGAGCCCCGCCGTCGGGCAGGTCGGTCCCGGCCTGGCCGGTGCGGAGTTGACCGCCTGGGTCCCGCTGGTGCTGCTCGCGTTGGCCATCGGGCTGGCCCCGGCGCTGGTCCTCGGCGTCGCCGAGACTCCCGTCGACGCCCTGATCGGGGTGGTCCTCCCATGACTGGTGTGCAGAGCGTGGACAGCGTCGCGCTGCTCCCGGCCTACCTGGCCGCCGGCACCGCCGTACTCGTGCTCCTCACCGACCTGATCCTGGCCCGGCCACGGGCCACGATCGTGGCGGCGGCGTTGGGTGCGCTCGGCACCGCCGTCGGCTCGGCAGTGGTCGGCGTGGGTGGTGAGCGGCGGACCTTCTGTGTCGGAGCCGACTGCTCCTGGATCTTCGGCGGTCGCGCCGCCCTGGTCGGCGTGGTGGTCGCGCTGCTCACAGTGGGGGTGCTCGGGCTGTCGGTGCCCGCGCTACGGGCCGGGCGGTCACCGGTGGGGGAATACTGCTTCCTGCTGGCCTGCTCGATGACCGGCGGCGTGGTGCTCGGTGCGGCCGGTGACCTGATCACCCTGATCGTCGCCCTGGAGACGCTGACCCTGCCGCTGTACGTGCTGGTCGGCCTGCGTCGGGGCAGTCTCGCCAGCGCCGAGGCGGCGGTGACGTTCTTCGTGGTCAGCGTGGTCGCCACCACGCTGACGCTGCTCGGCGCTGCCCTGCTGTACGCGGTGACCGGTGGGCTGCACCTGGACCGACTCAGTACGTTGCTCGCCGACCGGCCGGAGCTGCGGGACCTGCCACTGACCACCGCGGCGGTGGCGGTACTGCTGGTCGGGTTGGCCTTCAAGGTGGCGGCGGTGCCGTTCCACGCGTGGGCGCCGGCCACCTACGACGGCGCGCCGCTGCCGGTGGCCGCGTACCTGTCCACCGCGTCGAAACTGGGTGGCCTGGTCGCCCTGCTCGCCGTGGTGCAGCGGGCACTACCGGCGGACCAGACCGGCCCGGTGCTCGCCGTCCTCGCGGTGCTCACGATGACCGTCGGCAACCTGGTCGCGCTGCGCCAGCGGCGTACCGTCCGGCTGCTCGCGTGGTCGTCCGTCGCCCAGGCCGGCTACATCCTCGCCCCGCTGGGGGCGTTGGCGCTGGCCGCCGGTCGCACTGACGACGCCCGCTCCGCCGCGTACGCCGCCGCTGTGGCGTACGCCGTCTTCTTCGTGGTGTTGGAGCTGGCCGCGTTCGCCGGGGTGACCGCGCTGCGCCCGACCGGTGCCGACGGCGGCACGCTGGACGACCTGCGCGGGGCGGCCCGCCGGCACCCGTGGCGGGCGGCGGCGCTCGGCCTCGCGCTGGTAGGCCTGGCCGGCCTGCCACCAGGGCTCGCCGGCCTGTTCGCGAAGGTGACAGTGGTCCGGGCGCTGCTGGACGGCGGTGCCGCCTGGCTGGCGCTCGTGGTGGCACTGAACGCGGTGATCGGGCTCGCCTACTACCTGCGGGTGACCGCCGCCCTCTGGGCGCCCACGTCTCCCGCCACCCCGGGTGGCGGCGGCGTTGCGGCCGTACCCCTGGTGGGTGTGGTGGCCGTGGTGCTGGCGGTGACGACGGTGGCCGCCGTGGTGCTCGGCGTCGCCCCGCAGTTGGTGCTCGACGTCGCCGGCCGCTGACCCGACCTGGCCTGACCTGCGGCGCAGTCTCAGTCAACTCTCAGCGTTGTAACGGATGGTTGGCGGGTACCGGGTTGTTGCACCGGTCAGCGGATCCCGGCGATCCGTGCACCGAAGGAGAGATCGTGCACCACAACCGTCTGAAGACCGCAGCGCTGCTTGGCCTGCTCAGCGCCCTGATCCTGGCGGTGGGCTACTGGTTCGGTGGCAGTGGTGGCCTGGTCATCGCTGTCGTCATCTCGCTGGTCATGAACGGCGTTTCCTACTTCTACTCCGACAAGCTCGCACTGCGCTCGATGGGGGCGCAACCGGTCACCGAGGCACAGTTCCCCGAGCTGTACCGGATGGTGCGGGAGTTGGCGGCCGACGCCCGGCAGCCGATGCCCCGGCTCTACGTGAGCCCCACCGCACAGCCCAACGCGTTCGCCACGGGTCGTAACCCGCAGCACGCGGCGGTCTGCGTGACCCAGGGCATCACCGAGATCCTCGACTACCGCGAGCTGCGCGGCGTGATCGGGCACGAGCTGTCCCACGTCTACAACCGGGACATCCTGATCTCCAGCGTGGCGGCGGGCCTGGCCAGCATCATCACCCTGCTGGCGAACCTCGCCTTCTTCATCCCGATCGGCGGCGGGGACGACGAGGACCGGCCGAACCCGGCCGTCCTGCTGCTGACCCTGATCCTGGGCCCGATCGCGGCGACCGTGATCCAGTTGGCGATCAGCCGGAGCCGTGAGTTCCAGGCGGACGCCTCGGGCGCCGAGCTGAGCCGCGACCCGCTCGCCCTGGCCAGCGCACTCCGCAAGATCGATGCGGTGGCCCGACGTCGGCCGTTGCCGGCCCAGGGTCAGCTCACCAGCACCGCGCACCTCATGATCGCCAACCCGTTCCGGGGCGGCGGCATGGCGGCGCTGTTCGCCACGCACCCGAAGATGGAGGACCGGGTCGCCCGGCTGGAGCAGATGGCCCGCAACTCGGGGCCGGTGCAGTTCCAGCGCTGACCCCGCTGATCGACGCCTCCGCCCGTACCCGGTCGCCCCGGGTACGGGCGGAGTGCTGTGTCGGAGCCGATAACCGCTGTCTGCCGTCGCACCGTGCCGTTAGGGTCGTAAACGGCTCACACTCATTACATCCTCGGGAGGTCCACCGTGGTCGCGCTGCGTCAGTACCTGGGAGTCTGGCGAATCCCGGGCGCGCCGATGCTGCTGGTCACCGGCATCATCGGGCGGCTCGGGATCGGCATGACCCCGCTGGCGCTGCTCCTGGTGGTCGAGCAGGTGACCGGGCGATACTCGCTGGCCGCCGTGGCAGGCGGGATCTACGCCGTCGCCGGCGCCGCGCTCAGCCCGATAGCAGGGCGGATCGCCGACCGGGTCGGCCCCAGCCCCGTCCTCCTGGTCACCGCCGTGGCCCACCCCCTGGCGCTCACCGGGCTGCTGCTCGCCAGCCGCTCGGGCGACGACGCCCTGGCCGCCATCTACCTCGCCAGCGGCGTGGCGGGTGCCACGTACCCGCCGCTTACCGCCGCCATCCGAGGCGCCTGGAACGACCTGACCGGTCCCAACTCCGGCCGGTACGCCCTGCGCAACACCGCACTGGCCGCCGAGACCACGCTCTTCGAGATCGTCTTCGTGCTCGGCCCGCTGCTGGTCGCCGGCTTCGTCCTGGTCGCCGACGCGGCAGCCGCGCTGATCGGCGCGGCCGTCGTCACCCTGGCCGGCACCACCGCCGTGGCCCTCGGCCAGGTCATGCGCGGCTGGCAGCCGCACCCCAAGGAACACCACGCCAGAGGGCTCGGGCCGCTGCGGGTCGCCGGATTCCCGGCCCTGCTGGTCTGCGTGGCCGGGTTGGGCATCGCGTTCGGCGCCGCCGGCGTGATCGTTCCGGCGTACGCGAGCGGCCACACCACCGACGACCCGGAGAGCCTGGCCGGTCTTCTCCTCGCTGTCTGGGGGCTCGGCAGCGCCGCCGGCGGCGTGTGGTTCGGCGTCCGCAAGCCGGCACCGAACATGACCCGCCAGTTCGCCCTGCTCCTCGCCGCCCTCGCCGGCACCTTCGCGGTGTTCTCGGTGATGCCCACCCCGCTGGCTTTGGGAGTCGCGCTGGTCGTCGGCGGAGCCACCATCGCGCCCGCGCTGACCCTGGAGAACACCCTGGTCGGCCGGATCGCCCCCGCCGGCATGCTGAACGAGGCGTACACCTGGGTCGTCACCGTGGCCGTCGCGGCGAGCGCGGCCGGCGGCTCGGTCGCCGGCCTGATCGTCGACCACGCCGGCGGCGTCCGCTGGGCGTTCCTCTTCGCCGGAGCGGCGGTCGCCGTCGCGGCCGGGGTCGCCGCGCTCCCCGCCGGGCCCATCGCCCGCGCGGAAACCACTGCGGTACGCGCCGAACAGCCCGTCCCCGCCTGACCCGCTGTCTTCTGGCTCGTCTTCTTCGCCGCTTGATCCACGCGGCGCTGTGGGGCAGTGCGCCGTACCCTCGGCTGATGGCCAAGGTTCTGTATTCGGCGACGGCATCACTCGACGGCTACATCGCCGGCCCAGGCGGTGACATGTCGTGGCTGACGGACCACCTCGGGGGTGAGAATCCGACGGCGGAGCGCCTGCTGCACAGTGTCGGCGCGATCCTGGCCGGAAACGGCACGTTCGGCGGCGACGACCCGAACCGCGGCACCGACAGCGAAGGCGCGTTCGGCGGCCAGTACCACGGGCCGGTGTTCGTCCTCACCCACCGGCCCCCGGCCGAGCCACCCGCGGACGTCACGTTCGTCGGTGACCTGCACACCGCCGTCGCCCAGGCCAAGGAGGCCGCCGGGGACAAGTACGTCAACGTCCTCGGCGCGAACGTGGCCAAGCAGTGCATCGAGGCCGGGCTGCTCGACGAGGTCCTCATGTTCTTCGCCCCGGTGCTGCTCGGAGACGGGGTACGCATGTTCGACCACCCGGGCGGCACCAAGGTGCGGATGGTGCGCCTGCCCGGCGAGACCGAACACTGGTACCGCGTCGCCTACTGAGGCCGCTCGCCTTCGGCCTCTCGCCCCTCGCCCACGCCTTACGCCCAAGATCCGCGCAACTTCAGGGATGTTGCTGCCTCCGGCGTGCGGGAGACACCAACATCCCTGAAGTTGCGCGGATCTTGGTGACGAGCATCCGGCGCGGGCGGGGCTCGGAGGCGTCCCGGGCGCTGCCGTTGCAGTATTGGGGCGTGCGGCGGGTTCTGGGCGATGGTTGGTCGATCGATCTCTACGGTGACTGGACGGCTGAGCGCGCCAAAGGCGGCGGCACAACCTGGTGTGCGCCCGGCCGCACGATCCTGGTCGTGCCCGGCGCTCCATGGCGGTGTGCCGATGGGGCGGACATCATCGCCTCGCTCGATGCCCACCTGCCGCCAGGCCCCACCCTCAAGCTGGGTGAGGGGGGCCGAGGCGGGATCGGTCATCGTGCCGCCTGGGTTTACCACCACGACGGCGATGTCGGGTCCACCCTTCACGGCTACACCTTCATCGATGAGACGTACCTGGAGACGGTCTTCACAGACACGCACTCGGGGGACCTCAGGTGGGCCTACGACGCTTGGCGGTCAGTGACTCGATCTGCCACATAGCCGGTCGGCAGATCTCGGGCAGCGACCTTCTGGCGTCAACCCAGGAAGGTGAAGAGGGTTCCCTGAGGTTCCAGGGGCCGCGGAGCGCTTTCGAAACGGTGAACGCCGACAGAGAATCGGACGCCGTCCGGAGCGTGGAACGCCTGCTCCACGAAGCCGGCATCCCGAAACCACTCCCGTACCGTTGGGGTCAGGTCCGGTGCGCGCCGCGTCCTGGTCCAGATCACGGTGGCGCCCTCAGCGCAGATCTGAGGTAGGGCGGCAACGGTTCGCTCTACGTCGGCGTCCGAGATGTTGCCGAAGACCCCGACCATGAGCAGCAGGTCGGCCGGAACCATCCCCGCGTACGACGACAGCCGGCCCGCGTCCGCCTGCCTGATCACGATGTTGGAGAGCCCGGCCTGAGATGCGGCGGCCTGAGCGGCCGCCACATTGCCCGCGTCGTACTCAAGAAGGGTCGCGTGTACGCGCTGAGCATCAGACCTTGAGGCGAGGACGCCGATGAGGTCACGGCCCTGCCCGGCGCACACGCTCACCGCAGTCAGCCGCTCGTCGGAACGCTGCTCAAGCCACGACGCAATGTGCTGCTGAACCAGGCGCAGTCGACGCGACAGCGGGGACGTTTCATCGGCATAGGGCTCATGCCACGCCTGCCAGTATGTCGGGGCGCTCATCCGGGCAACGTTGCCAGGCCGAAGCTCACACCGAGGCCGTCCTGGCCGCCATCAGGCCGTCGGAGGCCGATCGCGGCCGACCAACGACGACCAGGAGTGACGGCGTGCCCAGGCAGCGCCGCCCTTGCCGGGCTGATGGTCCCCGCCCTACCTGTAGTTGTTGAACTGGAGGGCGACGCCGAAGTCCTCGCCCTTGAGCAGTGCGATGACCGCCTGGAGGTCGTCCCGCTTCTTGCCGGTGACTCGCAGCTGGTCGCCCTGGATCTGGGCCTGCACGCCCTTGGGGCCCTCGTCGCGGATCTTCTTGCTGATCGCCTTGGCCTTGTCCGTCTCGATGCCCTGGATCACCTTGCAGTCGATCTTGAAGATCTTGCCGGACGGACGCGGCTCACCGGCGTCCAGCGACTTCAGCGAAATGTTCCGCTTGACCAACTTCTCCTTGAACACGTCCAGCGCGGCACGAACACGCTCCTCGGTCTCCGCCTGAAGACCGATGGCCTCCTCGCCGGACCAGGAGATCTCGGCGCCGGTGCCGCGGAAGTCGAACCGCGTCGCAAGCTCCTTCTCCGCCTGCCGAAGGGCGTTGTCGACCTCCTGGCGGTCAACCTTGCTCACGATGTCGAACGACGGGTTCGCTGCCATGTTTCTGCTCCTGCTGTCCGGCGGTCTGGGCCTGCCGTCGGCCGCCGACCAGCGGCACGACCCCCTGACCGTACCCGGTTGCGTGGGTGCCGGGTGGAGCCGCTATCCTTGCTTCCGCCGCCGCGTTACGACGCGGTGGGGTGCCCTGGCGGGTTGCCCGAGCGGCCAATGGGAGCGGACTGTAAATCCGTCGCGAAAGCTTCAGAGGTTCGAATCCTCTACCCGCCACCAGGTGCAGACACGGCCCCTGACCAGCAGAGATGCTGATCGGGGGCCGTTGTCGTTTGTCTGGCCAAGTCCGGCTGAGTCCAGCCGATGACGACTGGTTGTGGGCAGATGGTGGGCGGGTCGATCTTGCCTCTCAGGGCTCCTCTGGGGGCTGCGAACGTCCGTGCTCCGGGAGTTGCCGGCCCGGCACGATCGCACCTGGAGCCCCGGCTGAGGCTGCTGCGGGCTTAGCTGGCTGCGTAGGTAGCCCGGGGGCAAGCCAGTCCTGGGGTTGGACTGGCGCGGCAGTCGGAAGCCCTGGCCCTCGATCAGATCGGTTCGCCGGCTTCCGTGGCACCTGGCCATGGTCGTGCTGCTCATCGGTCGCCATCTCCGGGCGGCGGTCCGGCGGCAGTCGGTGGCTCTCCGCCCCGGCGCCGGAGGCGGCCGGGGCGGCTTGCCGCCGGCCGGCTCACCGCCCGCGCCGCGCGGAGCGCGGCGCCTTGATCCAGAACAGAGTGAATCGGCAATACATGCTGTGGACTGAGTTTCGCGTGTCCCGAACGCCATGCCGACCTGCGTCTGGTCGCCACTGCGTGGGAAGTTCGACCTGATTGACAGGTTCCGGCCGGCTGCGGCATGAGGGCTCCAACCTCCCGTACGTTGGAGAGCTCAGACCCCCTCCACGGGATAGGAGAGCAGACCACTTCGCGCGAGCATGATCAACACGAGCCCCGGCGTCTGTCCGCCGCATGGTCGATGGACTAGGCTACCGCCGTCTGGAGTCACAAGGGGCCGGGAGAGCTCGTGAAGGCGCACGTCGGTGGTGAGACTTTCGCTCAGGCTAGCCTCCTAGCCAACCTCCGGTCCTCCGTTGAGCCACGTAATCGGCCTCTTTCACCGAAGCGTCCTCCGACAGAGTTAGCCGGCCTTGCTGACCTCTTCCCCTACTATGCAGGCTTCTCGTTCGAGTGGGCCCGTGAGACCCTCCTCAGTGCCAGCGGGGGACTGGCAGGGGTGGTGTTGGATCCCTGGAATGGAAGCGGCACCACCACTCTGGCTGCTCAGATGGCCGGCATGCCGTCTGTTGGTGTTGACTTGAATCCCGTCGCGAATATTGTGGCGCATCTCCGCGCCAATATTGCGCCCGCCAGCCTATTGACTAGTCCGCCGAATGCAGACATTTGTGCTGAAGATGATCCGTTGCTCGCCTGGTTCAGTCCACCCACGGCTTCGCGTCTTCGGAGTTGGTCTTCTCTCGCGACTTCCTCCCCCCAAGGCGTCAGGGCGTTGGCGCTGGTCGCCCTGTTCCGCGTTGTTCGAGAGCTGACAAGAAGCTTCCAGGGAAGCAATCCGACATGGGTAAGACGGACCTCTCCGGATAGGCCGCAGGTAGCGATTGAGTCGGAAGAGTTAGACGCGCTGCTACTTAAGGAACAGCGAGATATAAGTAAGCGGCTTGAATCTCACATGAGGGTTGGTGTGAGGCCCATCTTAGTGAATTCATCAGCGAAGGCGCTTCCGATTGCCAGCGATTCGATTGACCTCGTCCTCACGTCGCCGCCGTACCTCACTAGAATCGATTACGCCGTGGCGTACGCGCGTGAGCTCGCTGTTCTCGGGACTGACATCCTGGCAAACAGGAGTCTCCGCGAGCATCTGATGGGAACCACTCTGATCCGCCCTGTGGATGCGCGGTTGGGAGCCATCTACGGACCCACAGCGAATCAATTGGTGAAAGCTATCTCCGAACATCAGAGTAAAGCCTCGCGCGGGTACTACCTGAAGCAGGCCTGTCAGTATCTTAACGACTTGGTCGACAGCTTAGATGAAATTAGTCGCGTGTGCAAAAAAGGTGCAGTGGCGATTTTCGTCGTGCAAGACTCGTACTACAAGGACGCACCTATTCGACTAGCTGATATTTGCGAAGAGGAGGCCAATTTGCGGGGTTGGACGACCACAGAGAAGCGGCCCTTCGAGGTAAGTCGAACCCTCACTTCTCTAAACAAGGCCGCAAAACTGTATCCGAAGGGGAAAGTGTCGGAGACCGTGCTTACGCTGAAACGTGTGTAACATGATCGGCCGGAACGATGCCCTATCGACTTGCCAGGTAGAACCCCGGACCTTGGCACTCTCCTTCGATCCATGATAGGAAGTCAGACCAGCGATCTTCCCAAACCTGAATTAGGGCCATGATCTCGTCATGGCTGTACCGGCGACCGACCTCTTCCGGTGTCAGTCGACCGTGGGCAATCCCGTTTCGTTGCTCGACCACGGCGTTTATCTGCTCCCAAACCTCTCGTAAGATAGGCGCTGGATTACCGAAATCGAATACGTCGCACAGCAGCTTCACCTGAGAGGACTTCATGAAGCTGCCGTCATCTGGAAAGAGTTCCTTGTTCAGCTCGCGTGCTGGACGGTCGGACAGGGCCCCTACTAGTTGGGGGCCTGCTGCCTTCCAAAGCTTCTTGCGCCCCCCGTCAGCCAAGCTCATTAACTCGCCATGTACCAGGAACAGCTGAATTCCTGGCTTTAGTCTTCTGGCTCGAGCCCGAGACCGCGCCGCAGCTTCAAGAAGACTTCTGCAGAGGCTGGTCAGTAGGTTTTCGTAGGCCGCAAACAGGAGCAGGATCGCTAACCCTCGAGCCTCACGGGAGACATCCGCGGGAGGGGTGAAGCTTTGGTCGTCATCCTCAGCTAGGGGAAGCAGTCTTGGCTGAGTAGCCTCGACCAAGCGCCTCGCTACTTCCACTCGCTCGTGGAGGGCTTGGCGGTGGGATTCGCAGTCAAGCTTAGGACTCAAGGAACTTATCCCTGCAGTACTCGATCCGGCCCCTGACTCTTGCACGCGTGTTTGTGGCACCAGAGACGAATGGTCGAAGTTCGGGTCCGTTAATCCAGCTCACGTCAACCGGCGCGGCAAGTCTCGGGCGCTCTTGAAGGGCCAACGCCGCGCCAACAGCGACACCTTCGAACAGGTTTACGGGAGTTAATCCCTTTCGACTCCGGATACCCTCGGGAAAGCATTTGGCCAGGAATCTGAAGGTGTTTTCAAAAACTTTGGTCCGCCGAGGTACATCTGGTTTCCCCTGCGCAGCAATGGTGAAGTCATCCAAGAAACCCTTCACTGCGTGTTCAAAGTTCAGGTAGTTCTCGAGGTATGCAAAGAATCGCAGCACGAACTCCTCGCGAGTGCCGTCCATCTGGTTGCTCTCTGCAAGCCGAATTGCCGAATTGAAGCTCTCGTGGGCCGCAAGCGTCTCGAGCATGTCGATAAAAGGTCCGCGGAACACGCACTCTCTAACCTCTTGATGGGTTAGTCGTATTCCGCCCGTGTTGATTCGCTCAAACAGGTCGAAGCGAACGCGGACATCACTCTTATCATTTAGTACTACCACCTTTAGCGGCCTGTCTTCGAACAAGGATTGCAGATCGCCCGGAAGGGTCGAGAACTCCGCGCCCTCAAAGGTTGGCAATTTGTCCAGCTCTGCGAGGCGAAGGGATCGTTCAGAAATCCCGATTCTATTCTTGGCCTTCTCGCTGCCTGCAAAGCGGACCAGAGTGGTGACCCGCTGTAGCCCATCGACGACCTCCCAGCTGTTAGCCTGCCCCGCTTCGGCATTCGTAGCCATGAACAGTGGAGGCACAGGAATCCCGAGGAAGATTGATTCAACTAGTGCCGACTGCCTGGCCGCGTCCCAGCGGAACTTGCGCTGGTAGGCGGGAGCGACATCGATGCGGCCCCTCTCCACTCTTCTAAGTAGCTCGTCCACGGTAACGTCGTAAGTATCGAAGTCGACCTGGCGGCGCTGCTTACTCAACTCCTTGCGCTGTGCAAGGGCATTGTTGCTCAACTTTATTTCCTTTCTCAGGTTGCTAATGCTGGATGCCTTCTGCTGTCTCGGGCAGTCGATAACTTCTGACGACTGTCCTGGCTCCCCCGTTTTGGTGCATAACGCTCTCCTGTTCGATCAGGATTGTTCCGGCCGCGACACCGAGAAGCGCCGCTAACTCTGTATCGGCCGGAATCTCGCGTTGGTGTGTTGCTGAAGCGCAATGCTGGGCCAAGGGTTGCGCGTTGGCCATGGCGTAAGTTCCCCTGCCGTGTTCGGTGTTGGCTACACCAAGTTCTCGTAGAGCAGCTATTGCCTGCCGGATGGTGCCACGGCTTACTTGGAACTCCGCTACGAGTGCGCTCTCGGCCGGCAGAAGGGCTCCAGGTGGAATGGCTCCGCTCTCGATGCGTCTTCTCAGCGCCTCAGCAATGAGGCGGTACCGAGGCTGGCCGTAGTGCGGGGTGGGCACGCGTTCACCGTACCTGGCACTTGTCTTACCAAGTGTCAACCAAGAGGCCTAATTCGATGACTGGACAACTCGTTCACTTGTAGATACGTTTCTAGGTGTGCGGCTGGGGTGACGGCTCGTGTCAGGGGTGGTCCCGCGCCGGTCCTGGTCGCACCTGATGCGCGGCGTCCTGTCGGACCGGTTGCGGTAGCCGCGCGTACAAGTCGGCTCGGCGATACCCGACCCGTCCGGCGTCGGACGGTGCGCCGTGCCTTCATCCGGGCCGGTGGCCGGCCGCATTCCCCCGTAGCTGGCCACCGGTCCCCGCCTACCTGTGGAGGTGCGATGTCCGGCTCCCATCGTCGACACCATTGGCTCTCGTCCCGGTGGTCTCGGAGGCGCCCATCTGCCCGGCGTGCCACCAGCAACGTTCAGTCGAGTCCACGCGCGGGATCTACTACCTCCTCGCCGCAGTGGTCGACGGGTGTCACCCGCGAATTGCCAGCGCTCCGGTACGCGCCCTTGATGACGCGAGCCCAGCTCTTCCGAGGCAACGGCGGGCGGTGGCCGCGATGAGTCATACGAACAATCCGGCTGCCGTCACGAGCCATCCGGACTGGTGCGCCCCGGATCGCTGCGGCTATCTGGTGCCGCCGGTGATGACGCACATGGCCCGCCGTCATCGCGGCCCCATGCAGCGGGTCGGCGAGAGCCGGGCGGGCGGGCTCGTCGTCACGTACCTCATCAGCAGTGAGGCTCTGGGTGTTCCCATGGTCGGCGTTCACGTGACGTGCCGGGCCGGGAACGCCTGGGCGGAGCTGTCCTTGCCGCAGGCAGCCCAACTGGTCGAGCAACTTCGCGGGTCGCTGGCACAGGTCACCGGGCAGCAGGGGGCCGGCGATGAGTGAGGGCGCTGCCGTTCCAGAGAGTCGGTCGCCGTCGTCGATCGCGCCGGTCGTGTGCCCGGTCTGGTGTCGAGGCTGTGGACCGAACGACCCGATGCACCGCGGGTTTCTCTCCACCATCGGACGGGAGCGGACCGGCTGGGTCACCGTCCAACTGGTCGTTGACAGATTTGCCCGTCGGGACCTAGCCGTGAAGCTTGACGCGACCCGGTACGGCGCGACGCAGACCGTACTCCTGTCGCCTGCGCAGGTGGACCGGCTCATTGACGAGCTGGTATACGCCCACCTGGAAATGCTGCCACCGGCAGATGGTGGCGAGCCGGCCGGAGAGACGCAGTGAACGCCAACACCCGTCGGGGCTCAGTCGATCCTCGTACTCCTGGCCTGCGCCCTGCGCGGCCACCGCGCGCCCCCGTAGCCGTACCGCTGGTTCCTGAACGGCCCGCGGGCGGGACCACCTGGCAGACGTTGGAACGTCTAGGGGGTACGGTGACCGGTGTGCAAGGCCGGGACTGGCGCCCTCGCTACCTGCAACTCGCGGAGGAGTTGCGGGCGAAGATCGTGAGCGGCGAACTAGCCCCCGGCACTCTCATGCCCAGCGAAACCGAGTTGGCCGACACCTCGGGCCTCTCGCGCACCAGCGTCCGCAACGCCATCCGACAGCTTCGCGAATGGGGCCTGGTCCGCGCGGAGCAGGGCCGCGGCACTTACGTGCGGGCACCCCGCCAGCGGGTACGCCGCCGTAACACCGAGCGGTACCAGTGGGAGAAGGATCGCGTCCTACTCGACGAGGACGAGCGGCTGAAGACTGGCGCCACCGAGCACGACACCGGCCTGACCGTCGACGACCTGAAGTTCCACGCCGAGTACTCCCGGGTGGAGGCGGATGCGGAGATGGCCGCGGCCTTGCAGGTCGAGCCGGGTACGCCGTTGCTGCGCCGGGTCTACTGGACGTCGTCGCGGCACGAGAACGCGCCGCTGACCGTGTCGTACTCCTACCTGCCGTACGACCTGGTGGCCGCGAACCCGGATCTGCTCGACGCGGGCAGGGAACCGTGGCCGGGCGGCACGCAGCATCAGCTCTACACGCTCGGCATCGAGTTGGACCGGATCGACGACGAGATTCGCGCTCGCCCGCCGTCGCCCGACGAGGCCGAGTTGCTGGACATCGACCCGGGCGTCTCCGTGCTCACCGTTCGGAAGACCTCGATCGACACCACGGGTCGTGTCGTCGAGGTCGCCGACGTGGTGATGCCGGGCGACCGCACCGAGCTTGTCTACTCCCACAAACTCCAGCGGTGGAAAACTTGACGCAGCTCGTCTCGGTCATCACCCCGGTCCACGCGCCCAGCATCGAGCACGTGCCTGGCGCCTACGAGTCGTTGGCCAAGCAGGAGATGCCGGCCGGGTGGGACTGGGAATGGCTCGTCCAGGAGGACGGGCAGACCGGTGCCCTGGTCGACGCGCTGCCCGATGATCCCCGGATCAGTCTCGGCACCGGCCGTCCAGGTGGGCCTGGTGTTGCCCGTACCCTCGCTCTTTCCCGAGTCTCCGGGGAACTCATCAAGGTCCTGGACGCCGACGACCAGTTGACCCCCGGCGCGCTCGCCCGGGACATCGCCGCGTTCGACGCGCACCCGCAGATCGGCTGGACCACCTCGCGGGTACTCGACCTGCTGCCCGACGGGTCGACCGCCGGATGGGACAAGGACCCAGCTGGCGGGGTCATCGACCGCGGTTCGGTCCTGTCGTTCTGGCAGGCCAACGAATACCGCGCATCGGTGCACCCAGCGACCCTGTGTCTGCGCCGGGATCTCGTCTTCGCCCTGGGCGGCTGGATGGCCCTGCCCGCCTCCGAGGACACCGGCCTTCTGCTCGCCGCCAACGCGGTCACCGCCGGGTACTTCACCCGGGAGTACGGCTTGCTCTACCGCAAGTGGCCCGGCCAGGTCACCAGCCAGGCCGCCCACCGGGAACCGGCCGAGTACCAGGCACGAATGAGAATCATCGAGGCCAGGGCGTTGGCTCTGGCCTCGATGATCCCGAACGGCTTCGGCGGCAGCGCTACGGCGTAGCCTCGTGCCCCGGCATCCCGTGGGTACGCCGCCGCTCCTTCATCTCCGCCTCGAAGATGTGCCGCCGACCGCCGGCCAACTTCTCCCGCGCGTCCCGCTCAATCTCCCGGAACGCGGCGTAGTAGCCGTCGTCGAACTCCTCCACGATCTGGAACGTCCACCGGCCGGGTAGCACGTTGCGGCCCAACAGCTCGTGCTCGACCCGGTCGGCCATTTCGTCGTGCCCGGCCTCGTGGAGCAGCTCCACCACCCGGTCAAGGGTGAGATCCGCGCCGCCGACGAGCTGGTGCACCGAGTACAGGTGACCCCGTACCCGGTGAACAGTCTCCAGAGCCTTGCTCAACTCTCCTAGCGCTTCGACCGTCATATCGTCCAAGCCGCTTGGTCGAGAATGAACCCCATCGACTGCTGGGCTTTGTCGTTCGTTTGCCATGCATCATAAGTACCCCGAACCAGGTCCGAGTACCGCGAGTTGCCTGTCCGGCTTAGATGCAATTCCTCCGGATGTCCCTGTCGCTCTTACGGTCGAGGGTGGCCGGTCGCTGCTGAATCGTGACTCTCGTCTGCATGTCGACCGTGACGATAGCTGGCGCGTCGCACTTGTGGTTTGACCTGCTCGGGTCACGGCCAGCGGCGATTATCTTCACTACAGCTCCGCCAATTATTTGAATTAGAATGATTAGCAGGTTGTCGCTGCCTGCGCGCATCCAATCGATAAAGTCTGCCAGGTGTTCTGTCATATAAATCCCTTCAACCTCATTTCGGTTAACCTTCTGTTTGCGCGATTGCGCCAATAGCTCAGATCGTAGCACCCTTCTATCCATTCCTGTCAAGGGTGTGGCCGCTTTGCTAATTGTTTAAAGTGTAATCATGGATGGAATTTGCCTCCTTCTTTTGCATGCCAGAGTTTCGCTGAGCCGCATTTGTAATTGAATTGAATAGCGCGAGTTTGCTGCGGGTCGAAGATGGACTAAAAGCCCAAATCGGTGGAGCGCCCATGTGGGCTCAGGCGGGGTTGGTTGTTGACTTGTCTGCCAAGTGCCATCTACCTTGGATCGCAACTTGGCAGACAAGTTAACAAGTTGGAGGTTGAGCGATGGCTCTGCGAGGCGGCACGAGATTCGCGGTGCGGTGTGAGGACGTGTTTCCGGCGGGGTGCGCGTTGGTGCCCGAGTCTCTGGGCGAGGTCGAGGACTACGACGAGAAGACCGGCCGGCGTAGCCCGGCAAAGGACAAGCTGACCGGCCAGCGGGTGTGGCAGGTCCGGGTCATGGACCTGGATCCGGAGCTGGGGAAGCGGTCGCGGGAGACGACGGTGAAGATCTCGGCGGACTACCAGCCGGTGCCGCCGACGGGTGGCCTGTTCGAGGCGGTCGAGTTCGACGGCATGACGGTCACGCCGTACGTGGGCAACAACGGCCGGATGGCGTACTCGCTGCGGGCGACCGGGATGCGAGCCCCGGCGGGCGTGGCGACGAAGGCGGCGCAGTAGCCGCATTTGGTGTGGGCGGGGCTGTCAGGTCTTGGCGGACGGCAGCCCCGCCCTCTGTCTCTTTCCCCTGCTCTGTCGAGAGAGGTAGTGACATGTCCAAGCGTATGCCTGCCGTCCTGCGGCGACCCACAGTGGCGGGTGCCCGATGATGCGCCGGCCTCGTGGCGAGGTCGTGATGACCACCGCCGGGGACCTGATGGTGATCCGGCCGCGCCGGCTGGAGCTGCCTGTCTGGCTGATCGCGATCGGCCTGGCGCTGCGGTGGCTGTGGCGGGGCCTGTGGTGGTGCCTTCGCCACCCGGTCGCTGTCGGCCTGGTCGTGGCCGGGGTGAGCCTCTACCGCGAGTTCGGCCGGGCCGGCGTGATCATGCCCGTGGTCCTGGCCGCCGCCGTGTCGGCGCTGTGGCGGTGGCGGCGCGAGTCGTCTTGGTGGACCTGGTGCGCCGGCCCGATCCTCGGTCGATTCCGTCAGCTCTTCGTTTACCGGCGGGCCTGGCGTGAGGCGATGACGCTGTGCGGCCTGGCCAAGGTGTACGACCACCGCACGGTCCTGCCGGAGCTGCTGCGGGTCCGCTCGGATCAGGCGCTCGACGTGCTGACCATCCGCATGGTCCGCGGCCAGACACCGGAGGAATTCCAAAAGGCAACGGCAAACCTCGCGTACGCCTTCGGCCGGCGACACGCCCGGGTCTACTCCGAGCGCCCCGATGATCCGCCGATCCGGTCGGGCTACTGGGCGTTGGTCCTGGGCGCGGTGGACCGGCTGCGGTTCCGGGATCGTCCGTCGGTGGTCTATCTGGTGGTGGTCCGCACGGATGCGCTGCGCACCCTGGTCGATCCGTTCGACGTCCCGTCGGTGCCCGACTTCACCGCTCTGCCCCTGGCGCGCCGGGAAGACCTGCGGCACTGGTGCCTTCACCTGCTCGCCACGCACGTACTCATCGGCGGCGCCACTCGCTCCGGTAAGGGCTCGGTGCTGTGGTCGCTGGTTCGAGTCCTGGCCGGCGGTATCTCCTCCGGCCTGGTACGGCTCTGGGTGATCGACCCCAAGGGCGGCATGGAGTTCGCGATGGGCCGGCCGTTGTTCGCCCGGTTCGCCTGCAAGTCGTTCGAGGCCATGGCCGATCTGCTCGACGAGGCCGTGACGGTGATGCGGGAGCGGCAGACCCGGCTTGCCGGCGCGGTGCGGGTGCACACGCCAACTCTGGATGACCCCCTGGTCGTGGTCGTCATCGACGAGATGGCGGCACTGACCGCGTACCTCCAGGACGTTGACCTGCGCAAGCGCATCGCCGGGTCGCTCGGGTTGCTGCTGTCGCAGGGTGCCGGCGTTGGCGTCCTGGTGGTGGCGGCGTTGCAGGACCCCCGCAAGGAGGTGCTGCCGTTCCGGGACCTGTTTCCGACCCGGATCGCTCTCGGCCTGACCGAGGCCGCTCAGGTCGACCTCGTGTTGGGTGATGGTGCCCGCAACCGGGGTGCCCTCGCCGACCAGATGCCGCGCTGGGCCAAGGGCGTCGGCTACGTGATCCTCGACGGCACCCCCGAGCCGGCCCGGGTCCGCTTCTCCTACATCTCCGACGACCACATCCGGGAGCTGGCCGCGGAGTACCCGGCGCCGGCCGACGCGGCGGACATCCTCGCCCAGGTCGGCCGGGAAACTGCCACCGAACCGTCCCGGCCGCCTCTGCCCCGGCAGCGTCGCGGACCACTGCTGCCCGACTCGCTGTTGAACATCCTCGACCGGGAGACCGACGGGGGTGAGCCGCGGTGACCGGCCGGACCTTCTACCGGCTCCGGGCACCCGGCGCCGACGGTGCCACCAGCACGGCCGTCTCCGTGCGCGTCGACCCCGCCCGGCCTGACGCGTACCCGGTCTATCTCGCCGTTGGTGGCGGCCGACGCCGCATGTACCTGACCCCCGACGAGGCATGGGCGCTGTGGCGCTGCCTCTCCGAAGCGGTGGCCTCCCTCGGCGAGCCACCCGACCACATCCGTACCCGCGTCGCCCCGGCCCGGAGGTAACCGATGTCCCTCAAGAGCTTCTTCCTCGGCACCCACCGCCTCAAGCCCCTGCACATCGAACTCAACGGCTCCCCAGACCGACTCGCCGGTGCCCTGCACGGCCTGGCGCACATGGTCAACCGCCGCCGAGACCTCAACGGCCAACAGATCTGCATCATCCTGACCGTCCGCGACACCAGGGGCGGCCGATGATCCGGGAACGCGCCGAATCCGGTGTACGGGTGCTGATCCTGCTCGCCATCGGCACCATGGCCGGCGCCGCCGCCTTCACCCACGTCCACGACCTGACCGTCGCCCACGGCCAACCCGACTGGATCGGCTGGGCCAACGCCGTAGCGGTCGAGCTGATGGCCATCTACCTGGGCCTTGAGATCCGCGCCCGCCGTCGTGCCGGTCGCTCCGTCGGCCTGGTCGGCGTCCTCCTGGTCGCGTTCGCGCTGCTCTCCCTCGCCGCCCAGGTCGCCGAAGCCGAACCGTCCGTCTGGGGCTGGATCGTCGCGGCAGTGCCGTCGCTGGCCTTCCTCGCCCTGGTGAAGGTCGTCCTCTCCAGCGAACCCGCTACTCCGCCGGCATCCGAGCCCGATCAGCCGCAGGGCGATTGGTACGACGAGCCGCAGCATGTTGAACCCGCGCCGCCGGCTCCGGTGATGCCGCCGGCATCAGCCGCGGTGCTGCCTCCGGTCGGCGTCGTCCAGCACAACCGGCCCCAGGTCGTCGGGATCATCCGATGACGGCTCCCACCCTGCCCGGTCTCGAACCCGCCCCGACCCCGCCTGTTCCTCGGCCGGGGTCGCGGGCGGCCCGCATGGCGCTGCCCCGCTCGATCGACGTCCTTAAGGACATCGCTATCGAGTACGGCGTCTGCATTCGCCCGCTCGCCATGCGCCGCACCGACCTCGACACCGGCCTGACTGAAGTCATCGACCTGCCCTGCGGCGCGACCCGTGAGGACAAGTGCCCGCCGTGCGCCAAGAAGAACCGCCGGCTACGGCAAGCCCAGATCCGCGAGGGTTGGCACCGCGACGACGAGCCGCTACCCGGCCCGGAACCCGCAACCGAGGCGCAGAAGTCCCTGATCCTCTTCCGCGCACACCTGGAGTTCTCCCGCGACGAGGCGGTCAGGGCGGCCCAGTGGGACCAGGTGAACGACCTCGACGAGGCGATCCGCGAGGTAGAGGAAGCCATCGCCGTTGAGGGCCTGCGCGGGCGCGTCGGGCCACCACACACCACCGACGACGAGGACCAGGACGACGAACCCGGCCCACGGCGCAAGCGCTCCACCAAGCGGCGCCAAGATGCCCCCGAACTGCCCCGGCGCAAGGTCGAGCGCCGCACCGTCGGCAAGACCTATACCGCCCCGGACGGCTCCACCTACCAACCGTCCATGTGGCTCACGCTCACCCTCGACTCCTACGGCCCGGTCCGCCCCGACGGCACCCCCGTCAACCCCGCCCGCTACGACTACCGCCGCGCAGCCTGGGACGCCGTGCACTTCCCCCGGCTCCTCGACCGGTTCTGGCAGAACCTCCGACGGTGCGAGGGCTGGAACGTCCAGTACGCCGGCTGCGTCGAACCGCAACGCCGCCTCGCCCCACACGCGCACTTCGCCATCCGGGGCACCATCCCTCGCGACGTGCTCCGAACCGTGGCGGCGGCGACCTACCACCAGGTGTGGTGGCCCTCGGTCGACGTCCAGCGCTACACCCTCGACCGGCTCCCGATCTGGGCCGAGCAGGCAGCGGCATGGGTCGACCCGGACACCCGCGAGCCACTGACCACCTGGACGGAAGCCCTCGACGCCATCGACGACGACCCGGACGCCGAGCCTGTGCACGTCGTGCGCTTCGGCGCCCAGGTCGACGCCCGCGGCGTCATGCCCGGCACCGAGGACGCCGAGCGGACCATCCGGTACGTCACGAAATACATCACCAAGCACACCGGCGACTGCCACAAGGCGACGACCGACCGGCAACGCAAGCACCTCGACCGGCTCTGGCAGCAACTCCAGCTGACCCCCTGCACCGACCGGTGCGCCAACTGGCTGCTCTACGGCGTCCAGCCCAAGAAGGCGCACGCCAAACTCAAGCCCGGCCGCTGCAAGGGCAAGGTCCACCAGCGCGACACCCTCGGCATCGGCGGCCGGCGCATCCTCATCTCCCGCGACTGGTCCGGCAAGACCCTCGCCGACCACAAGCACGACGTGCGCGCCTGGGTCCGGGCACTGCTCGGCGTCACCACCGACGGCACGCAGCTCGTCGACGACCAGGGCGACACCACCGAACGGGTCCGGCACGCCTGGGAGCTTGCCCGACCCGATGACCCGGACGTCGGCCCGATGACCCACCGGCTCATGCGTTCGATCAGCGAACGGGCGCGCTGGCGCTCCGAACTGCTCGCCGCCAAGGACCGGGCCGCACAGGAGTCCCCAGATCTTTCGGCAACTCAGCACAGCGCACAGCACGACGGGGAGGAAACGCAGTGAACGAGGAGTTGTTGACCGTGCCGGAAGTGCTCGCCGAGCTGCGCGTACCGCGCTCGACCTGGTTCTACTGGCGGCAGACCGGCAAGGGACCACGGGTGATCAAGCTCCCGAACGGGCAGCTGCGGGTCCGCCGGTCGGCGCTCGGTCGGTGGCTCGGCGACCTGGAGCAGGACGCCGCATGAAGAGCTACGAGGTCCAGATCTGGGAGATCGCCAAGCGCGCCGACCGGAAGGCTCGGCCGTGGCGGGTTCGCTGGGCGGTGAGCGGCCAACGCTTCGAGGACATGTTCCGTACCAAAGCCCTGGCGCACTCGTTCCGCGCCGAGCTGGTCCAGGCGGCCAACGCGGGGGAGCCCTTCGACCCGGCCACCGGCCGCCCGGTCTCCGAGGCCAGAACCAAGAACCCCACCACCTGGTACGCGCACAGCCGCGCGTACGTCGAGATGAAGTGGCCGCGGGCGGCGGCCAAGACCCGGCGCTCGATCGTCGAAGCGCTGACCTCCATCACGGTGACTCTGACCCGGCCGACCAAGCGGGGCCGACCGACTGACGCTCTACTCCGGGAGGCGCTGTACCTCTACGGCCTCAACCCGCGCCGCTGGTCCGACGAGATTCCGCCCGAACACTCGGCGGCGCTGGCCTGGCTGGAAACCGCGTCCCTCCCGGTCGTCGAGCTGGACTCGCCCGCGATGGTCCGCCGCGTCCTCGACAGCCTGTGCGTACGCCTCGACGGCAAGCCCGCGGCTGCCTCCACCGTCCAGCGGAAGCGGGCCACCTTCTACAACGTGCTCGGGTACGCCGTCGAGCTGGAGCTGATCGCCTCCAACCCGGTCGACCGGGTCCAGTGGACCGCCCCCGAGGTCGCCCAGTCCATCGACCGGCGGGTGGTGGCGAACCCGGCCCAGGTGGCCACGCTGTTGGAGGCGGTGAAATCTCTCGGCAAACGGGCTGACAAGGTCACCGCGTTCTTCGGCTGCCTCTACTACGCGGGGATGCGCCCTTCGGAAGCCGCGGACCTACGGCGGGAAGACTGCGACCTCGCCGGCCGGTGCACCGACTGCGGGGCCGACTTCGACGACCTGGCGGCGGTGAAGCCCTCCCGGTCCTGCGAGCACGAGAAGATCGAATACCGCTGGGGTCGCCTAGTGCTCGCCGGCACCTCGCCGCGCGCCGGGTCGCACTGGACCGATGACGGCGGTTCGCACGAGCGACGCGGACTCAAGCACCGGGGAAGGGCTGAGACTCGTACGGTCCCGATCCCGCCTCGGCTCGTCAAGCTGCTGTGCGCGCACGTCGATAATCACGGGGTCGGCTCGGACGGCCGATTCTTTCGTGGCTTGCACGGTGGACCGCTCTCCGAGTCGGTCTATGACCGGTGGTGGAAGCTTGCCCGTGAGCGTGTCATGACCGATGCTCAGGTCGCGTCGCCGCTCGTCCGCCGGCCCTACGACCTGCGTCACGCGGCGGCCTCGCTCTGGCTGAATGCCGGCGTCCCGCCGACCGAGGTCGCCCGGCGTCTGGGCCACGGCGTCGCCGTCCTGCTCCGGGTCTACGCCAACTGCATCGACGGGGGAGACGACACCATGAACGACAAGATCGGCGATGCCCTCGGGTGACGTTGCTGCCGGCTTGGGCGATGTTCGCGGACGTCCTAATGAGCGCTGATGTGGACGAGGTGCGCTAGAAGGAGGGGGTGGATTTGCCCGCGTCGCAAAACTCAACCCCGTCCGAGGTTCGTGTCACGGTTAGTTCGATTCCAGCCATTGATAGTCGCGTGCCAGAGCTACGCCTCTGGGGTATCCGTCGATCAATCGCTTTGGCTGTCGCAACTGCGTTGCTGCTAGTCGGGGGCCTGATTGCTGCGGCTCTCGGCTTCGCCGGTTGGCCTGGCCTTGAGCGGGGTGCAACCGTCACCGCGGCGACGCTGTTCGACCTCTTGAAGCTCGTCTTTGCCGTTGTGGCGGGCATCGGTGGTGTTGCCGCCTTGGTGGTCGCCTACCGCCGGCAGCGAGTAGCGGAGCACACGAACGCGCTGGCGGAATTCGCTCACCAACTGGCGCATGCTGCTGACCTGCGTGCCGAAGTCACCAAGGCTCTCGCTGAGGCAGCCGACGGACGCGCCAAGATCGAGACTGACCGCAACGGTGTCCGGCTGTTCAACGAACGCTTCGCCAAGGCATCCGAGCAACTCGGGTCGGAGAAAGCGGCCGTACGCCTCGCGGGCGTCTACGCCATGGCCGGACTTGCCGATGATTGGCGTGGAGGGCGGCAGACCTGCATCGACGTCCTCTGCGCCTACCTCCGCATGCCCTACACCCCGCCCTCGGATACCTCTGACGAGATTCCGGTACCGGGCGACGGTGAGGCGCCGATCGTGGATGCGGAGACGGTGCGGGCGGCTCGCGAGGAACGGGAGGTGCGACATACGGTCATGCGCCTCATCGGCAGGCACCTACGTCTTGCCGAAGACGATGCGACCTCATGGTGTAGCTACGACTTTGACTTCACGGGCGCAGTCTTCGACGGCGGGAACTTCTCGGGTACGACGTTCAGCGGTGGGGAGGTGTCCTTCGTCGGCGCGACGTTCAGTGGTGGGCGGGTGTTCTTCGACGATGCGACGTTCAGCGGTGGGGCGGTGTACTTCGATGACGCGACGTTCAGTGGTGGGTGGACCTTCTTCGACGGTGCAACGTTCAGCGGTGGTCCGGTGTTCTTCATCCGGGTGGCGTTCAGTGGTGGGCGGGTGTCTTTCAGTGGGGCGACGTTCAGTGAGGGTGCGTCCTTCGTTGACGCAACGTTCAGTGGCGGACAGGTGTTCCTCGACGCTGTGAAGATCGACCGGTGGGCGTCTTTCAACGGAGCGACGTTCAGCGGCGGAAGAGTGTCCTCCGCCGGGGCGACGTTCAGTGAGGGTGCGTCCTTCACCGAGGCGACGTTCAGCGGTGGGGAGGTGTCCTTCAGCAGCGCGACGTTCGAAGTGCCACCCACGTTCGACGATTGGCCCGGTAGGCGTCCTCCTGATGGTGTCCTCCCCCAGGAATGGTGAGCATCCTTGAGCGTGGGCAGATGGTGGGCAGTGGGTGGTCCGGCACTGCCCTGGTAGAGAAAAATGGCAGGCTGGGAGCGCCGATCGAGCCAAGATCGCGAACGCCCTGTAAATCCGTCGCGAAAGCTTCAGAGGTTCGAATCCTCTACCCGCCACCAGGTGCAGACACGGCCCCTGACCAGCAGAGATGCTGATCAGGGGCCGTTGTCGTTCGTCTGGCTGAGTCCAGGCGTTGACGACTGGTTGTGGGCGGGCCGATCTTGTTCCTGCCGGTCGACGTCAAGCGGCCGAGCGCGGGTTCCTGGACTCAAGCAGATCGGTCCTGGGCACCTCCGACGACCGGCTTCCGTACCCCCTTGTTGTGGTCGGGCTCGTCGGCTCCGGGCCCGGAACGTCCACGGACGAGCAGGATGGCCTGGTGAAGCGAGACACCCTGATCGTCCTGCTCGGCGTTGAGGACGGCGACGTCTACGAGTCATGCCGTGGCGCTTTACGAGCGGGTGACGACTTCACGGTCTTCGACGGGGCGGCACCTATTGGGGCCCTGGTCACCATCTACCGGCGTCGAGAGCGTCACACACGTTCGCGTGGCTTCCGGACGCTCGGATTCGTCCAGGCCTTAGATCGGCTGGTCTCGGCCGAGGACTTGGGAGAGTTGCTGATCGGTCAGGTTGGCGGCGACGGGACGGCCTGGTTCCACCAACTCTTCCTTGCACCTGACGGCTCCCGCGTCGTCGCCTGCTTCGCGGTTGGTCAGGACAGGGAAGTCGCTTCAGGCCCGTAGCCGGCGGATCGACTGCCCCCAACTCGGCGCGGGGGCGGAAGCTTACGGGCGGTCTGCCGCCCGCGCGGGCGGCGAGAGGGAGGACCAAGAACCCACCACGTGGTACGCACACAGCGCCCGTACCCCGAGATGAAGTGGCCGCCAAGACCCGGCGCTCGATCATCGAGGCGCTGACCCTCATCACGGTGACCTGACCCGGTCGGCCAAGCGGGGCGGACCGACTGACGCCCTACTCCGGTGGGGTGGGTGATCGGAAATCGGCCCGCCCGGTCGTCGGCCGCTGCGAAACTTAGCGGGTGCCAGCACCACCGGCGCTCGGCGCGCCGGCTGACTCGACCCGTTAGGTGGCGAAGATGTCCGCCGACAACGAAATCCGTCCCTTCCGGCTCGACACGCCGGAGGAGGCTCTCGCTGACCTGCGCCGCCGGATCGCGGCCACGCGTTGGCCCAGCCGCGAGCTCGTCACCGACCGCTCTCAGGGCGTGCAGTTGGAGACGATCCAGGAGTTGGCCCGTTACTGGTCGACCGATTACGACTGGCGTGCGTTCGAGGCCAAGCTGAACGCGCTGCCGCAGTACACGACCACCATCGACGGGGTTGAGATCCACTTCATCCACGTCCGTTCTCAGCACGAGGACGCCCTGCCACTGATCATGACGCACGGATGGCCGGGTTCGGTCGCCGAGCTGCTGGGGGTCATCGGTCCACTCACCGACCCGACCGCGCACGGCGGTTCTCCCGAGGACGCGTTCCACCTGGTGTTGCCGTCCCTACCGGGGTACGGGTTCTCGGGGGAGCCAACCGACCCGGGCTGGGACTCCGCCCGCATGGCGCAGGCGTGGGCGACGTTGATGGACCGCCTCGGCTACGCGGGCTACGTCGCCCAGGGTGGCGACGTGGGCGCTGCGGTCACGGATGCGATGGGCCGGCAGGGGCCCGAGGGGCTACTCGGCATCCACGTCAACCTGCTCGCCGGGGCGATCGGTATCAAGGATCAGTTGCCGTCCGGTTCTGAGCAGGAACGTGCGGCGCATGACGCGCTCAACCTGTTCACGATGGACGGTTTCGGCTATTTCCTTGAGCAGTCCACCCGGCCGCAGACGATCGGCTACTCACTGCTGGACTCACCCGTCGGGCTGGCCGCCTGGATGCTCGACCACGACACGGACAGCTACTACAAGATTTCCCGCGCGTTCGTCGACGGCGAGCCGGCCGGAGGGCTCACCCGAGACACCATCGTCGACAACATCACGTTGTACTGGTTGACCGGTACCGGTGCTTCGTCGGCCCGCTGGTACTGGGAGTTCGGCCGTTTCCTGGCCGCAGCCCAGGCCTCTGGTCAGGCTCCTCCGCCGGTCACGGTCCCGGTTGGCTTCACGACGTTCCCGGGGGAGATCTGGGCCGCCCCACGCAGCTGGGTCGAGGCCGTCTACCCCGGCGTCGCGTACTTCAACGAAGCGGCCAGCGGCGGTCACTTCGCGGCCTGGGAGGAGCCGGAGCTCTTCTCCGCCGAGGTGCGGGCGGCATTCCGGCCGCTGCGATAACCCGGACTTCGTACCGCTTGTCGAGGGACTTCGATGGCGCGTTTGAAAGCGTCAGGCATTTCGATGAATTCGTTCTGCGAATCGTGGCGATTGGGGCCGCTCGCCCCACCACAATCGTAAGAAGTTCCCTGAGCAGCGGCATTCTTACGGAACGTCGCACCAGCCAGTGGCCAGACGAGGGCTTTCGGGCCTGCCTTCCGCCGGATGCCGGCCGTCGTCAAAACAGAAGCAACCTGGCCGGTGGCCGGAACGCCCCCTTCCCTGGCAAGGCCGATGTCGACCAGCGGCGACGGCGCGACGTCGGGACGGAACGTCATCGGGTCGGCGCGGACGACAATGGGCTCTGCCCGAGAGAGGCTGTCGGGCCGAGGGTGCGGGCCGGGTGCCGAGCGGGCCTGGTCATCCCCTCCCGCCCCGTCCTCTCGGTAGGCCACCCAATCAGCGGATCGAACAAATTCTCTGCGTCCCGGTCTCCACCGGCTGGGAGATAGCGGCTAGTCTCACCACCGGGGGTGCGTAGGGGGTCTGGGGTCGAACCACACGGCGTGCGCGGTCCGGACCGGAGGCTCAGCTCTCCACCGCCAGGACGGGCTCTCGCCTTGGTCCTGAAGAGCTGGGGATCGAGCGATTTGTCGCCTCTGGGCCCGCAAGGGCAAAGTTCCGATTCGCCGCCTTGGCTGGAAGCCGCACTATCTGCCGAAGGGAAGTTGGCGATCGCGTTGCGTAGACGCTCTGTCTGCGCGTTATTACGCGGCGGTCAACTAGCGTCGCAGCTCGCCCGGTCGGTCATGCCGATCGGCCGTACGTGGGCTTTGCGGGTCGTTTCGACTGTGGCACGATCAGGGGCACTGATTCTTGTTCTGACCCCCGACAGGAGCACGCTGATGTTTGGACGGTCGCCGCGCCGCCTTCGCGCCGCCCTCGCGTTCGCGGCCGTGGTCGCGTTTGCGGGCGCCTTCTCTGGTCAAGCCAGCGATCTTCAGCTGTTCGACTACTCGTGGGGCGCACCGGTCCTCGACAAGGGTGCCACCGTCGCCCGATAGGCCCGGTTCCGCAACACCCAGCGAGGGAGCGGAATGAAGGCTGGAACGCCCTCAGCCCGTAGATCCAATGAGCAGGCCTGGCTGATCACTGGACCTCTGGCTGTGCTGGCCATCGTCTGCTCGTTCGTCCTCGCGTTGGCTGGGCCGCCGCCTCCGGGCAATCTCTTCGGAGCGGTGGCGATTTTCGGCGTGATGGTGGCGACCAGCACCCAGGTGCTGCAGGTCGTCGTACGTCGGCAGGCGCTCGAAGTCATCGTCACTGAGATCCCGCTGGTCCTTGCCTTCTTCTACCTGCCGCCGCTGACGGTCGTCCTGATCGCCGTCCTGGCTGCGCTGGTCGGCCAGCTTCGTCGGCGTCTCAGCGCTCCGAAGGTCTGGTTCAATCTCGCCAGAACGGCCGGCGCCGCCTCGGCCGCGGGGGTTGTCCTGCTGGCGCTTCCTCCTGTCGAGGGGGTGGGCCCGAAGGCGTGGGCTGTCCTCTTCGCCGTGGTCAGTGTCAACAGCTTGATCTCGTTGGCTGCGATCAGCGCTGTCATCACCCTGCTGCACGGGTGGCAGGCGGGGTGGGAGTTGATCCGCAACGCCCCTGCCCCGCAGGTGATCTGCGCGATCAATGCCGTCATCGGGCTGGTGATCCTGATGGCGATCGAGTCCAACCTGTGGTCCGTGCTCCTGATCGCGGTACTGGCGATCGCGGTCGTTCTGGTCTACCGCTCGTACGCTCAGTTCCTTCGCCAGCACCGCACGCTCGGAAACATGTACGAGCTGACCCGGGCGATCAGCGAGAGTGGTCAGGAGGGCGGCCTGGTCGACGCGCTGCTGGACCGGGTCCGCGCGCTGATGCAGGCCGAGTACGCCACGCTCTGGCTGCCGGCCCAGGGTCGCCACCCTGAGGTCCTGCTGAGCGCCCGGCTCGACGACCGTGGCCTGCTCGACGTCGCGCTTACTCCCTCGATCGTCCGCGAACGGGTTCGGCAGTCCGGCCGCCCACTGGCGTCCGGGCGAGCCTTCGACGACGACGATGACGTCCGTAGGGCGCTGGGTAAGCACCAGGTCAAAGACGTCATCGTGGTTCCACTGCGGTCCGGCCAGGCGGTGATCGGCACGCTCGAGGTGGTCAACCGACTCAGTGACGTCGGCCATTTCACGGCCGCTGACATCCCGGTCTTCGAAACCGTGGCCGCCCACGTCGCCGTCGCGTTGGAGAATTCGCGGCTGGTCGACCGGTTGCGGCATGACGCGTACCACGACACGTTGACAGGGCTGCCCAATCGGCGGCGGATCATCGGCGCGCTGGACGAGTCGGTCAAGATCCGCCTGCCCGGTGAGGTGGTGGCGCTGCTGCTCTTCGACGTCGACGGGTTGCGCCAGGTCAACGAGTCCCTCGGTCACGCCGCCGGGGACAAGGTCCTCGCCGAGGTCGCCAGCCGGTTGCGGGCCAGCGCGCCGTCGTCGGCGCTGGTCGGCCGGGCGGGCGGAGACGAGTTCCTGGTGACGCTGCGGTTGGAGAGCGCCGAGGCCGCGCTGGAGCTGGCCGCCCAACTGCGCGACCAGATCCGCGACGAAATGGTCTTCGACGCGCTCACCCTGGACGTGAACACCGCCGTCGGGGTGGCCGTACACCCTGATCATGGCAGCGACGCGGCGACCCTGCTCCTGCGTGTCGACCTGGCGGCCACGGCCGCCAAGTCGGTGCCGGGCAGTGTGCAGCTCTTCAACCCGGCGCTGGAGTCCCGATCGCTGCGCCGGCTCGGCCTGGCCGGCGATCTGCGCCGTGCGTTGGACGACAACGAGCTGAAGGTCTACTTCCAGCCCAAGGTGACACTGCGGGACCGGCGCCTGGTGGGTGTCGAGTGCCTGGCGCGGTGGGAACACCCGACGCACGGCACTGTGGCTCCCGAGGACTTCGTGGCGGTTGCCGAGCACACCGGCCAGTTGAGCCGGCTCACGGAGGTGGTTCTCCGCGAGGGGCTGCGTCGCAGCCGGGACTGGGCGCTGGCCGATCAGCCGCTGCCCATCGCGGTCAACCTCGCGGCCCGTACGCTCACCGACCAGCACTTCCCGGACCGCGTGCAGGAGCTGCTGAGCGAATATCGGGTGCCGGCGCAGCGTCTCACCCTGGAGATCACCGAGGCGGGGGTGCTGGACGGCACGGACCGACCCATCCCGACCCTGCAACGGCTGCGCGATCTCGGCGTCCGGTTGTCGGTGGACGACTTCGGCACTGGTGACTCGTCTCTGGCGCACCTGCGCCGACTGCCGGTGCACGAGGTGAAGGTGGACCGTTCCTTCGTGCAGGGCATGGCCACCGACCCGGGGGACCTGGCCATCGTCAACGCCGTGGTGACCCTCTCGCAGCAGTTCGGCCTGGCCGTGGTCGCCGAGGGTGTGGAGAGTGAGCTGACGCTGGAGCTTCTCCAGGACATCGGCTGTGAGATCGGGCAGGGCTTCCTGTTCAGCAGGCCCCTGCCGTACGAGCGATTGGCCGCCTGGTTCGGTGCTCAGGTCGAGCCGGAGACGACCGCCGACGGGGAGCTTCCGCGCCTCCGAGTCGTGCCCTGACCAGGGCGCGGACGATCACCGGGGATCCGATTTCACCTGTCGAGCCGGGCCGTGTACTCTTACTCCTGCGCGCCCCACGGGGAGATCGCGCAGGCCCCCTTAGCTCAGTCGGCAGAGCGTCTCCATGGTAAGGAGAAGGTCTACGGTTCGATTCCGTAAGGGGGCTCGAGGGTTCAGCTGGACCCATCGCAGCGGTGTAGCTCAGATGGTAGAGCAAGCGGCTCATAATCGCTGTGTCGCCGGTTCAAGTCCGGCCACCGCTACTCTCGTCTTCCGGGCTCGTTGCCGGTGGTCGTAAGAATGGGCGCTTCTGGCGCCCACTTTGCATGTCCGCGCTGTCAGCGTCTAGGCTGGCGCGTCGTAGTTGTTTCCGTTAGCGAGGAAGGCACTCCGCCGTGGCGAAGGCTACCGATGTCCGGCCGAAGATCACTTTGGCGTGTGTGGAGTGCAAGGAGCGCAACTACATCACGCGCAAGAACCGGCGTAACGACCCCGACCGCATCGAGCTGAAGAAGTTCTGCCCGCGTGACGGTCGGCACACGGTCCACCGCGAGACCCGCTGATAGCTGCCGGCTTCGCGCCGGCCGCTGTCGAAGCTTTCCAATCGCCGATCTGACCGGTCTGGCGCGGCTCCGCTGCCGCCTGCCGATCAGATCGGCGATTGTGCTTTCCGTGTAGGTTCGCGGCATGCCTCTGGACCCTTCCTTCGTCGGCCGGACCTATCCGCCGACCGCCCCCTACCAGGTGGGCCGAGAAAAGATCCGTGAGTTCGCCAGCGCCATCGGTGCCACGGACCCGGCTCATCACGACCCGGAGGCCGCGCGGGCGCTGGGGCACGGCGACGTGGTGGCCCCGCCGACCTTTCCGGTGATCGTCACGATGGCCGCGAGCCGTCAGATCATCGAGGACCCGGACCTGGGCGTCGACTACAGCCGCCTGGTGCACGGCGACCAGCGGTTCGCGTACACCCGGCCGGTGGTCGCGGGCGACGAGCTGGTCTGCACCAACACGATCGAGGACGTCAGCACCCGGGGTGGGCACGGCTTCCTGACCACGCGCACCGACGTGAGCACCGTCGGCGGGGAACCGGTGGTCGCCGTTTGGGCCAGGTACGTCATTCGCGGGGAGGCCTGAGATGGAGTTTCCAGCCAAGACGTTCCGGGTGACCCGCGCCGACCTGGTGCAGTACGCCGGCGCCTCGGGTGACTTCAACCCGATCCACTGGAGTGACCGGGTCGCCACCAAGGTTGGTCTGCCCGGGGTGATCGCCCATGGCATGTTCACCATGGCGCTGGTCGGCCGGGCGGTCACCGAGTGGGCGGGGGCACCGGACGCGGTGGTCGAGTACGGCGTCCGTTTCACCCGACCGGTGGCGGTGCCCGACGACGACCAGGGCACCGAGATCGAGGTGACCGCACGGGTCCGTGAGGTCACCGAGGAAGGCCTGACCCGCCTCGACGTGACTGCGACCTGCCTGGGCGAGAAGGTGCTCTCGCAGGCCCGGGCAACCATCCGTACGGCACGCTGAACCCTCCTCGCCACGCGTGGCGAGGAGACCGGTTGGGAAAGTCGGGGGGCTACCCGTACACTGGTCCGCCGTGGGGCAAGTGACCCCTGCTCGGTCGTCTGTGACCGCGTGGGGCGAGTGTTGCCACATAGGGGTGTAGCTCAATTGGCAGAGCAGCGGTCTCCAAAACCGCAGGCTGCAGGTTCAAGTCCTGTCACCCCTGCGCCTCAGGCCTGACCGTTCCCGTGGGTCGCGCCGCCACCATGGCGGCGTCCGGCCCGTGGTGGTGGCATCGGCGGGGTGGTTCCGAGGCAATCGGGGCCCTCCGGATGATCCACCGGCCGCGGCCCGTCGCGGGACGGTTGGGCCCGGCCGGCGTGACCAGCGCCGCGTACGCCGCTCGGCGTGCGACCCGAGATTCCGCGACGGAGGGCGAAGTGGCCGACAATAAGCGGCACGGCGAGGACGCCGGCGACGATCGTCTGGATGACGAGATCGTCGACGACGTAGCCGACGACGACGCCACCGGCGCGGACGAGCCGGTTTCCCGGGGCGGCACCGCCACGCGGTCGCGCGCACGGGCGGAGTCGGCGGACAGCCGGCCGGCCACCCGGTCGGAAACGGGTCGGGTGGGCGTGTTCGGCCGCATCGCCCGGTTCTTCCGCGAGGTCGTAGCCGAACTGCGTAAGGTCATCTGGCCGACCCGCAAGGAGTTGCTGACCTACACCGCCGTGGTGGTGACGTTCGTCGCGGTGATGCTGACGATCGTCGGCGTGCTGGACTACGGCTTCGCCAAGGTCGTGCTGTTTGTCTTCGGCAACTCGGACTGACCGGCTGCCTCCAGCCGATAGTGACGGAAGTGAGCGAGCGTGCCTGAGTACGACGAGACCGCCGGACCGGTGGACGAGCAGTCCACGGTCGCGACGGCGGCTGGTGACGAGTCGGTTGAGGCCGCCAGCGAGCCGGAGTTCCCAACGACCGAGCCCGCACCGGACGAGGATTACGACGCTGTCGCCGAGCTGAGGCAGAAGCTGCGTTACGCGCCTGGTGACTGGTACGTGGTGCATTCGTACGCCGGCTACGAGAACAAGGTGAAGACCAACCTCGAGACCCGGATCACGAGCCTCGACATGGAGGACTTCATCTACCAGGTCGAGGTGCCGACCCGGGAAGAGGTCGAGGTCAAGAACGGTAAGCGTTCCCAGATCCAGGCCAAGGTCTTCCCGGGCTACATCCTGGTCCGGATGGAGCTGACCGCCGAGTCCTACTCGTGTGTCCGGAACACCCCGGGTGTGACCGGCTTCGTCGGCGCGACCGACCGGGCCGACCGGCCCGCCCCGCTCTCCCTCGACGAGGTGCTGAAGTGGCTGGCACCGGCCGTCGAGACCGAGCAGAAGAAGGCGAAGCCGGAGATCAAGGTCCTCGACTTCGAGGTCGGCGACTCCGTCACCGTCACCGACGGCGCCTTCGCGTCGCTGCCGGCCACGATCAGCGAGATCAACGCAGACCAGCAGAAGCTCAAGGTGCTGGTTTCGATCTTCGGTCGCGAGACCCCGGTGGAGCTCAACTTCAACCAGGTCGCCAAGATCTGACTGGTCGTCGGCGGCGGGCTCGGCCCGCCGCCGACGTCGGCGTAGTCCTCCCGCTCGACCTCGGCGGACGAGTGGGCTGCGGCCTGCGCTACTCTTGAATGTCGCCGCTGTCGCACCGCGCTGACCGTGCGCGCTCCGAGGGCGGCGACAGCCGCATTTTCCCAGCTCCAAGCCCCAGGAAGTGACATGCCTCCGAAGAAGAAGCTCGTCAAGACGTTCACGCTTCAGCTGCCGGCGGGCCAGGCCACGCCGGCCCCGCCGGTCGGCCCCGCGCTCGGCCAGCACGGCGTGAACATCATGGAGTTCTGCAAGTCCTACAACTCGCAGACCGAGTCCCAGCGGGGCGACATCGTCCCCGCCGAGATCAGCGTCTACGAGGACCGGTCCTTCACGTTCGTGCTGAAGACCCCGCCCGCCGCCCGGCTGCTGATCAAGGCCGCCGGTGTGCAGAAGGGCTCGGGTGTTCCGCAGTCCGAGAAGGTCGGCTCGGTCAGCCGCGCCCAGCTGCGTGAGATCGCCGAGAAGAAGATGGCCGACCTCAACGCCAACGACATCGAGCAGGCCGAGAAGATCATCGCCGGCACCGCCCGGTCGATGGGCATCACCGTCAACGACTGACGTCGGCCCAGGCCGTCGACCCGACCGTGGGAGGGCCCGCGCCGAGCGGCCCGCCAGAGACCACAGGAGTAATCAGCAATGCAGCGCAGCAAGAGCTACCGCAAGGCCGCCGACGTCATCGACCGGTCGAAGCTCTACACCCCCTCTGAGGCCGTGAAGCTGGCCAAGGAGACCACCAACGTCAAGTTCGACGCCACGGTCGAGGTCGCCATGCGCCTCGGCGTCGACCCCCGCAAGGCGGACCAGATGGTCCGCGGCACGGTCAACCTGCCGCACGGCACCGGTAAGACCGCCCGCGTGATCGTGTTCGCCAGTGGCGCGAAGGCCGAAGAGGCCGCCGCGGCGGGTGCCGACGAGGTGGGCACCGACGAGCTGGTCGCCCGGATCCAGGGCGGTTGGCTCGACTTCGACGCGGCGATCGCCACGCCGGACCAGATGGCCAAGATCGGCCGGATCGCGCGGATCCTGGGCCCGCGCGGCCTCATGCCGAACCCGAAGACCGGCACGGTGACCATGGACGTCACCAAGGCGGTGCAGGACATCAAGGGCGGCAAGATCACCTTCCGGGTGGACAAGCACTCCAACCTGCACCTGATCATCGGCAAGGCCTCCTTCACGGAGAACCAGCTGGTGGACAACTACGCCGCGGTGCTCGACGAGGTGCTGCGTGCCAAGCCGTCCGCGGCCAAGGGCAAGTACCTCCGCAAGGTCATCCTCACCACCACGATGGGCCCGGGTGTCCCGGTCGACCCGAACCTGGTGAAGAACCTCCGTGAGGACTCGGCCGAGGCCTGAGCCGACAGTTCGCTCCGCCGGGGCGCCGTCACGACTGTGGCGGCGCCCCGGCGCGTTCATGGTGTGGCAGGCTCGACGCCATGCGACTGGAGAACGTCTGGTTGCGGTACCACCGGCGGGGGCCGTGGGTGCTGCGGGGCGTCGACGTGCGGATCGGTCCGGGCGAGGTGGCGGTCGTGCTGGGCCGCAACGGGGTAGGCAAGTCCACGCTGCTTCAGGTGGCGGCCGGGGTGCTCCGGCCGGGCCGCGGCCGGGTCACCGACCGACCCGCCCGGGTGGGCTGGGTGCCGGAGCGTTTTCCGGCCGACCAGCCGTTCACAGTGGCCCGCTACCTGACCGGGATGGCCCGGGTGGCCGGGTTGGGCAGGGCGGCGGCCGACGAGGCGGTGGCCTCCTGGATCGACCGGCTCGGGCTGTCCGCCTTCCGCTCGGTCCGTCTGCCGGAGCTGTCGAAGGGCACCGCGCAGAAGGTGGGCCTGGCCCAGGCGATGTTGTGCCCTCCCGGCCTGCTGGTGCTCGACGAACCGTGGGAGGGGCTGGACGCCGCCACCCGCGAGCTGGTGCCCGAGCTGATCGACGAGGTGCTCGCCGCCGAGGGGTCCGTTCTGGTCAGTGACCACCGGGGCGAAACGGTCCGGTTGCCGTCCGCGCGCCGCTGGCTGGTGGCCGACGGCTCGCTGACCGAGGAGACGTCCGCGGCGGACGAGACGCTCGCGGTGGTCGAGGTCGCGGTGCCGGCCGCGCGGGCCGCCGGCACCGTCGCCCGGTTGCGCGCCGAGGGGCATCACATTCTGCGGGTACGCGTCGACGCCCCCACCGCCGCGCCACCGGCGCGACCCACCGAGCCTCTTCCGGAGGCTGGTGCCGCCCGACCCGCCGAGCCGCCGTCGCAGGTGGTCGGGGAATCGACAGCGGAGCAACCGGACGCGACCGACGCGGTGGTCGAGCCGGCGGCGGGGGAGGCCCGGTGAACGCCCTGATCCGGATGCGGCTGGCGGGTTTCCTGCGGACCGGCCGCGCGATCGCGCCGCTGCTCGCCGGCCTCGTCACGCTCGGCATCCTCTACGGCGGCGGTCGTGCCCAGCCGGCGGAGGCGTACGGCGTCTCGGCCGTGGTCCTCTTCCCTGTCATCGCCTGGCAGACCAAGATCCTCCTGGACGTGGAGCCGGACGTGCAGCGCCGGCTGGCACAGGTGGCGGTCGGGGTGTCCCGCGAGCGGTTGGCCGGTCTCCTCGCGGCCAGCGTGGCAGCGCTGGTGACGGTGGGCGTCGGGCTGCTGTTCCCGTGGTTGGTCGGCGGGGTCTCCGGCCCGGTCGAGCCGGGGGACCGGTCGATCCCGGTCGGGCTCGCGCTGGGGCTGTGGGCGCACCTGGTCGCCGTACCCGCTGCGGTTGCCCTCGGTGCTCTGGCCAGCCGGGCGTCGGTGGGCGGTGCCGGGTACGGCGTCGCGGTGCTCGCCCTCGGCGGTGTCGGCGCGGTGGTGCTCGGCCTGAGCGGCTCGGTGGCTCCCTGGCTGGCACCGCCGATCATGGCCGCCGCCAGGGCCACCGGAGGCGACGCCGCCGCGCTCAGCCTGCTGGGGCTGACCATGTGGGCGTTGGCCTGGAGCGCCGCGGTCGTCGGCGGCTACCTGTGGCGGCGGCGGGCCCAGGGCTGACCCCGCGTCGGTGTCGGTGACGTGGCTCACCTGGCGCGATTTGGTGCTGGTGACCTGGGCGCGTAGTCTTCAACAGTCATCCGTGTTCTCATGGATGTCGAACCACCCAGAGACCGCTGGTCACCGTGCTTCGGCACGGTCGAAGGTCCCGCGACACCGGGCGACCCGCGCAGGGCGGCAAGCGTAACTCGGCAGTGAGCATGGTCCGCCGACCGTGACGATCCGCCGGCCCTCGCCCCGTGCGCCCTGCGCCGGGGCTTTTTCGTTGTCGCGTCGCCTCCGCTCCCGTTCCGGCTTCGGCCGTGACGGGACCAGCCTCGAGTAACGAGAGAGGAGGGACATGGCGGACAAGCCGATTCGTGCCGACAAGGCCACGGCCGTCGCTGAGCTGACCGAGAGCTTCCGCAGCTCGGGCGCCACCGTGCTGACCGAGTACCGCGGTCTGACGGTTTCCCAGCTCACCCAGCTTCGGCGCTCGCTCGGCGCCGAGACCAGCTACATGGTCGCTAAGAACACGCTGGCGAAGCGTGCTGCGACGGACGCGGGCATCACCGGCCTCGACGAGCTGTTCACCGGTCCTACCGCGCTGACTTTCGTTTCGGGCGACGTCGTCGAGGCGGCGAAGGGTCTTCGCGACTTCGCGAAGGCCAACCCGAAGCTCGTCATCAAGGGCGGTGTCTTCGAGGGCAAGGCCATTTCCGCGGCCGAGGTCACGAAGCTCGCCGACCTGGAGTCCCGCGAGGTGCTGCTGGCCAAGCTGGCCGGCGCGATGAAGGGCAACCTGAGCAAGGCCGCGGCCCTGTTCCAGGCCCCGCTGTCGAAGACCGCCCGTCTGGCGGCTGCCCTGCAGGACAAGCGCGAGAAGGAGGGCGCCGAGGCGGCCTGAGGGCTTCCACGGCGCACCAGTTCTTACTTATCAGCATTAGGAAAGGACGCCAGACATGGCGAAGCTCAGCACCGACGAGCTGCTCGACGCGTTCAAGGAGATGACGCTGATCGAGCTCTCTGAGTTCGTGAAGCAGTTCGAGACCACCTTCGAGGTCACCGCTGCCGCTCCGGTCGCGGTTGCCGCGGCCGGCGGTGCCGCCGGTGGCGCTGCTGCCCCGGCCGAGGAGGAGAAGGACGAGTTCGACGTCATCCTCGACGCCGACGGTGGCAAGAAGATCCAGGTCATCAAGGTCGTGCGTGAGCTGACCGGCCTGGGCCTCAAGGAGGCCAAGGACGCGGTCGAGTCCGCGCCGAAGGCCATCCTGGAGAAGGTCAACAAGGAGACCGCCGAGAAGGCGAAGGCCAAGCTCGAGGGTGAGGGCGCCAAGGTCACCCTCAAGTGACCTGAGCTCCACCAGCGCGTACCCGGCTCGTGAGCCGGGACACGAATCGCGTCACGGCGGGCGGTGATCCGACACGGATCGCCGCCCGCCGTGTTGGTGGATCCGGCGCGGACCGGCTCTGAGCTGGGCTCCGACGACCGGCGTCCTGGATCCCGACGGGCGCGGCGGGTCGCCCTCCAGGAGGAAAGAAGTAGCGACCCGGATACCGGCCCTTGACGCGGCACCGGCCTGCCAGGCACGCTGACACCAGCAAGACACCGCGCTTGCGACGGCCACGATGTGGGTATGACAGCGACGGCACCATCGGTCGCGGTCACCCGAGCGGCCCAGTGGGGAGTTGCGTTCTGAGCGGCCCGGCAGACCCCGGTTGACGGGGGCCGAGGCGCGTTCCGCAAACGACCTGCGGGGTGGGCTGGACAGCGGTTAGCCTCTCGGCTACACTGCTAGTTTGCGCTGCCTTCCGACTCGACCCCTGCTCGGAAATGTCCGTTTACGGATAATTCTGGTGGGGTCATTGGAGTGCACGCGTACCAGCCGTTCTGCAGCACCGGTCCTCGGAAGGACGCATCTTGGCAGCTTCCCGCCCTGCGAAGACCAGTCGTACGTCGAGCGCATTCGCTCCCCGCCGAGTTTCATTCGGCAGGATCACCGAACACCTCGAGGTCCCCAACCTCCTTGCCATTCAGAACGAGTCCTTCGACTGGCTCGTCGGCAACGAGGCTTGGCAGGGCCGGTCGGCGGACGACCCGCACGCACGCTCGGGTCTCGCGGAGATCCTTGAAGAGATCAGTCCCATTGAGGACTTCTCCGGCACCATGTCACTTTCCTTCTCGGCGCCGCGCTTCGACGAGGTCAAGGCCTCGATCGAGGAGTGCAAGGAGAAGGACCTGACCTACTGCGCTCCGCTCTTCGTGACCGCGGAGTTCACCAACAACACCACTGGCGAGATCAAGAGCCAGACGGTGTTCATGGGTGACTTCCCGATGATGACGCCCAAGGGCACCTTCGTCATCAACGGCACCGAGCGCGTCGTGGTCAGCCAGCTCGTCCGGTCTCCGGGCGTGTATTTCGACAAGCAGCCGGACAAGACCTCCGACCGCGACCTCTCCAGCGTCAAGGTCATCCCGAGTCGGGGTGCCTGGCTGGAGTTCGACATCGACAAGCGCGACACGGTCGGCGTACGCATCGACCGTAAGCGTCGGCAGGCCGTCACGGTCCTGCTCAAGGCCATCGGATGGTCGGCCGAGCGCATTCGTGAGAAGTTCGGCTGGTCCGAGCTGATGATGACCACGCTCGAGAAGGACCACATCGCCGGCGCCGACGAGGCTCTGCTCGACATCTACCGCAAGCTGCGCCCTGGCGAGCCGCCGACGCGCGAGAACGCCCAGACCCTGCTCGACAACCTCTTCTTCAACCCGAAGAGGTACGACGTCGCCAAGGTCGGGCGCTACAAGTTCAACAAGAAGCTCGAAGTCGACGTGCCGATCACCACGGGCACGCTGACCGAGGACGACATCGTCGCCACCGTGGAATACCTCTGCCGGCTGCACGCCGGTGAGGAGGGCTACGAGGCCGACGACATCGACCACTTCGGCAACCGTCGCCTGCGCACCGTGGGTGAGCTGATCCAGAACCAGGTTCGGGTCGGCCTGTCCCGCATGGAGCGGGTCGTCCGCGAGCGGATGACCACGCAGGACGTCGAGGCGATCACCCCGCAGACCCTGATCAACATCCGCCCGGTGGTGGCGGCGATCAAGGAGTTCTTCGGGACGTCGCAGCTGTCCCAGTTCATGGACCAGACCAACCCGCTGGCGGGCCTGACCCACCGGCGTCGGCTGAGCGCGCTCGGCCCGGGTGGTCTGTCCCGGGAGCGGGCCGGCTTCGAGGTCCGCGACGTGCACCCGTCCCACTACGGCCGGATGTGCCCGATCGAGACGCCGGAAGGCCCGAACATCGGCCTGATCGGCGCGCTGTCCACCTTCGCCCGGGTCAACCCGTTCGGCTTCATCGAGACGCCGTACCGGAAGGTCGTCGAGGGTCGGGTCACCGACCAGATCGACTACCTGACTGCGGACGAGGAGGACCGGTTCGTCAAGGCCCAGGCCAACGCGCGCCTGAAGGCTGACGGCACGTTCGCCGAGGACCGGGTGCTCTGCCGTCGTAAGGGCGGCGAGACCGAGGACGTCGTCCCCGGTGCCGTCGACTACATGGACGTCTCGCCCCGGCAGATGACCTCGGTCGCGACCGCCATGATCCCGTTCCTCGAGCACGACGACGCCAACCGGGCACTGATGGGCGCGAACATGCAGCGCCAGGCGGTGCCGCTGGTCAAGGCCGAGGCGCCGCTCGTGGGTACGGGCATGGAGTACCGTGCCGCGGTCGACGCTGGCGACGTGGTGGTCGCCGAGGTCGGCGGTGTGATCGAGGACCTCTGCGCCGACTACGTCACCATCCACCAGGATGACGGCCACCGCCGGACGTACCTGCTGCACAAGTTCCGCCGCTCCAACGCCGGCTCCTGCGTCAACCAGAAGCCGGTCGTCTTCGAGGGCGACCGCGTCGAGGCCGGTCAGGTCATCGCCGACGGTCCGTGCACCGACGAGGGCGAGATGGCACTCGGACGCAACCTGCTGGTGGCGTTCATGTGCTGGGAGGGCCACAACTACGAGGACGCGATCATCCTGTCGCAGCGCCTCGTGCAGCAGGACGTGCTCACCTCGATCCACATCGAGGAGCACGAGGTCGACGCTCGGGACACCAAGCTCGGCCCGGAGGAGATCACCCGCGACATCCCGAACGTCAGCGAGGAAATGCTCGCCGACCTCGACGAGCGCGGCATCATCCGGATCGGCGCCGAGGTCGTCCCCGGTGACATCCTGGTCGGCAAGGTCACGCCCAAGGGTGAGACCGAGCTGACCCCGGAGGAGCGCCTGCTCCGCGCGATCTTCGGTGAGAAGGCGCGTGAGGTTCGGGACACCTCGCTGAAGGTGCCGCACGGCGAGACCGGCACGGTCATCGGTGTGCGCACGTTCTCCCGCGAGGACGGCGACGAGTTGCCGCCGGGTGTCAACGAGCTGGTCCGGGTCTACGTCGCCCAGAAGCGCAAGATCCAGGACGGCGACAAGCTCGCCGGCCGGCACGGCAACAAGGGCGTCATCTCGAAGATCCTGCCGGTCGAGGACATGCCGTTCCTCGAGGACGGCACCCCGGTCGACATCGTGCTCAACCCGCTCGGTGTGCCGAGCCGGATGAACATCGGCCAGGTGCTGGAGACCCACCTCGGTTGGGTCGCCAAGACCGGTTGGAAGGTCGAGGGCGACGACGCCGAGTGGAAGCGCCAGCTCCGCTCGATCGACGCGCACGAGTCCGAGGGCGACACCAACGTGGCCACCCCGGTCTTCGACGGTGCCCGCGAGGAGGAGATCTCCGGTCTGCTCGAGTCGACCCTGCCCAACCGGGACGGCAAGCAGCTGATCGGTCGTACCGGCAAGGCGCAGCTCTTCGATGGTCGTTCCGGCGAGCCTCTGCCGGACCCGATCGCGGTCGGTTACGTCTACATCCTGAAGCTCAACCACCTGGTCGACGACAAGATCCACGCTCGGTCGACCGGCCCGTACTCGATGATCACGCAGCAGCCGCTGGGTGGTAAGGCGCAGTTCGGTGGTCAGCGTTTCGGTGAGATGGAGTGCTGGGCGATGCAGGCGTACGGCGCTGCCTACGCCCTGCAGGAGCTGCTCACGATCAAGTCCGACGACGTGCTCGGCCGGGTGAAGGTCTACGAGGCCATCGTCAAGGGCGAGAACATCCCGGAGCCGGGCATCCCGGAGTCGTTCAAGGTGCTGCTCAAGGAGCTGCAGTCGCTGTGCCTCAACGTTGAGGTGCTGTCCAGCGACGGTGTGGCCCTGGAAATGCGCGAGACCGACGACGAGGTGTTCCGGGCCGCTGAGGAGCTGGGCATCGACCTGTCCCGGCGCGAGCCGAGCTCGGTCGAAGAGGTCTGAGGTGAGCGGTCGGGGGCCGGTTCGCCGGCCCCCGACCTCACCCGAGAATTAGCAGTACAGACGACGACATAGGGGACATAGTGCTCGACGTCAACTTCTTCGACGAGCTGCGCATTGGCCTCGCCACCGCCGACGACATCCGTCAGTGGTCGCACGGCGAGGTCAAGAAGCCTGAGACGATCAACTACCGCACCCTGAAGCCGGAAAAGGACGGGCTCTTCTGCGAGAAGATCTTCGGTCCGCAGCGGGACTGGGAGTGCTACTGCGGTAAGTACAAGCGGGTCCGGTTCAAGGGCATCATCTGTGAGCGCTGCGGCGTCGAGGTGACTCGCTCCAAGGTCCGTCGTGAGCGGATGGGGCACATCGAGCTCGCCGCTCCGGTGACCCACATCTGGTACTTCAAGGGCGTTCCGAGCCGGCTGGGCTACCTGCTGGACCTCGCCCCCAAGGACCTCGAGAAGATCATCTACTTCGCCTCGTACGTCGTGACGAGCGTGGACGCGGAGTCGCGTCACCGTGACCTCTCGACGATCGAGAACGAGATCCTGGCCGAGAAGCGGCAGTCCGAGAACAGCCGCGACTCGGAGATCGAGAAGCGGGCCGCCAAGCTCGAGGCCGACCTGGCCGAGCTGGAGGCCGAGGGTGCCAAGGCGGACGTCCGGCGCAAGGTCAAGGAGGGCGGAGAGCGCGAGATGCGCCAGATCCGCGACCGGGCCCAGCGCGAGATCGACCGCCTGGACGAGGTGCTGGACACCTTCCGCAAGCTGGAGCCGAAGCAGCTGGTCACCGACGAGCTGCTCTACCGCGAGCTGCGCGACCGGTTCGGTGAGTACTTCACCGGTTCCATGGGCGCCGAGGCGATCAAGGCGTTGGTCCAGAACATGGACCTCGACGCCGAGGCCGAGAGCCTGCGGGAGACCATCCGGTCCGGCAAGGGCCAGCGGAAGATCCGGGCGCTCAAGCGGCTCAAGGTCGTCGCGGCGTTCCTGAACACCCGCAACTCGCCGCTCGGCATGGTGCTGGACTGCGTCCCGGTCATCCCGCCGGACCTGCGCCCGATGGTGCAGCTCGACGGTGGCCGCTTCGCGACCTCCGACCTGAACGACCTGTACCGCCGCGTGATCAACCGGAACAACCGCCTCAAGCGGCTGATCGACCTCGGTGCTCCCGAGATCATCGTCAACAACGAGAAGCGGATGCTCCAGGAGGCCGTCGACGCGCTGTTCGACAACGGCCGTCGCGGCCGGCCGGTCACCGGCCCGGGTAACCGCCCGCTCAAGTCGCTGTCCGACATGCTGAAGGGCAAGCAGGGCCGGTTCCGCCAGAACCTGCTGGGCAAGCGCGTCGACTACTCCGGCCGTTCGGTCATCGTGGTCGGCCCGAAGCTCAAGCTGCACCAGTGCGGTCTGCCCAAGCAGATGGCGCTGGAGCTGTTCAAGCCGTTCGTGATGAAGCGGCTGGTCGACCTCAACCACGCACAGAACATCAAGTCCGCCAAGCGGATGGTCGAGCGTCAGCGCCCGGTCGTGTGGGACGTGCTGGAAGAGGTCATCGGCGAGCACCCGGTGCTGCTCAACCGTGCACCGACCCTGCACCGCCTGGGCATCCAGGCCTTCGAGCCGCAGCTGGTCGAGGGCAAGGCGATCCAGATCCACCCGCTGGTCTGCACCGCGTTCAACGCCGACTTCGACGGTGACCAGATGGCGGTGCACGTGCCGCTGTCCGCCGAGGCTCAGGCCGAGGCGCGGATCCTGATGCTGTCGTCGAACAACATCCTCAAGCCGGCCGACGGTAAGCCGGTCACCATGCCTACCCAGGACATGGTCATCGGTCTGTACCACCTCACCCACCTCACCGCCGGTGAGAAGGGCGAGGGCCGGGCGTTCAGCTCGGACGCCGAGGCGCGGATGGCCTTCGACAACAGCGAGCTGCACCTGCAGGCGCCGGTGCGGATCCGCCTGCGTGGCGTTATCGGTGTCGACAACGGCGCTGGCGCCGAGGCGTGGACCGCCCCGGAGGGCTGGGTCGAGGGTGACCCGCTGACCGTCGAGACGACCCTGGGTCGGGTGCTGTTCAACGAGACGCTGCCGCAGGGCTACCGCTTCGTGAACTACGAGATCCGCAAGGGTCAGCTCTCGGCGATCGTCAACGACCTCGCCGAGCGCTTCCCCAAGGTGGCCCTGGCCGCCACCCTGGACGGGCTCAAGGAGGCCGGTTTCCACTGGGCCACCTGGTCCGGCGTGACGATCGGCATGGAGGACGTCATCGCTCCGCCGCGCAAGGCGGAGATCCTGGCGAAGTACGAGAAGGAAGCCGACCGGATCGACAAGCAGTACCAGCGTGGTCTGATGACCGCCGAGGAGCGTCGCGGCGAACTCATCGAGATCTGGACCAAGGCGACCAACGAGGTCGCCAAGGAGATGGACACCGCGCTGCCGCAGGAGAACCCGCTGTGGAAGATGATCAACTCGGGTGCCCGCGGTAACCTGCTCCAGCTCCGGCAGATCGCGGCGATCCGTGGTCTGGTGGCCAACCCGAAGGGCGAGATCATCCCGCGGCCGATCAAGGCCAGCTACCGGGAGGGTCTGTCCGTGCTGGAGTACTTCATCTCCACGCACGGTGCCCGTAAGGGTCTCGCCGACACCGCGCTGCGGACCGCCGACTCGGGTTACCTGACCCGTCGTCTGGTGGACGTCTCGCAGGACGTCATCATCCGCGAAGAGGACTGCGGCACCGACCGGGCGATCCCGATGCAGATCGGCGAGAAGCTGGACGGCAAGCTCGTCGTCCACACCCACGCCGAGACCAGCGTGCACGCCCGGACGCTGGCCGACGACATCAAGGGTCCGGACGGCACCGTGGTGGCCGAGCGCGGCCAGGACATCAACTCCATCGGGGTCGACAAGATCGTCGCCGCCGGCGTGGAGACGGTCCGGGTCCGCAGCGTGCTCACCTGCGAGTCGAAGCTGGGTGTCTGCGCGGCCTGCTACGGCCGGTCGCTGCCGACCGGTAAGTCGGTCGACATCGGCGAGGCGGTCGGCATCATCGCCGCCCAGTCCATCGGTGAGCCCGGTACGCAGCTGACGATGCGTACCTTCCACACCGGTGGTGTCGCGGGTGAGGACATCACCCAGGGTCTGCCACGTGTTCAGGAAATCTTCGAGGCTCGGGTCCCGAAGGGTAAGGCGCCCATCGCCGACACCCCCGGCCGGATCCGGATCGAGGACGGCGAGCGTTCGCGCAAGATCATCGTGGTGCCGGACGACGGCAGCGACGAGATCGTCTACGACAAGATCTCGAAGCGGGTCAAGCTCCGTACCCACGACGGCGGTCACGTCGCGGTCGGCGAGAAGCTGACCGAGGGCACCATCGACCCGCACGAGCTTCTGCGGATCATGGGTCCGCGGGCGGTCCAGGTCCACCTGACCAGTGAGGTCCAGGAGGTCTACCGCTCGCAGGGTGTGCTCATCCACGACAAGCACATCGAGATCATCATCCGCCAGATGCTCAAGCGGGTGACGGTCATCGACTCCGGCTCGACTGAGTTCCTGCCGGGTGTGCTGGTCGACCGGGCGCTGTTCGAGTCGGAGAACCGCCGACTCGTCTCGGAGGGCGGCGAGCCCGCCGCCGGTCGTCCGGTGCTGATGGGTATCACCAAGGCCTCGCTGGCCACCGACTCCTGGCTCTCGGCGGCCTCCTTCCAGGAGACCACCCGGGTGCTGACCGACGCTGCGATCAACTCGCGCAGCGACTCGCTGGTCGGCCTCAAGGAGAACGTGATCATCGGAAAGCTCATCCCGGCCGGTACGGGCATCAGCAAGTACCGCAACGTCCGGGTGGAGCCGACCGAGGAGGCCAAGGCCAAGGTCTACTCGATGACCGGGTACCCGGAGACCGACTACGGGTTCGGGCCGGCCGGCGGGCAGGCTGTGCCGCTGGACGACTTCGACTTCGGGTCGTACCGCTAAGCACCAATCACACGACGAGGCCCCCGGTGTCCGCCGGGGGCCTCGTCGTGTCCGGACCCACCCACCCCGGCGGTGAGTTCGGCATGATGGGGGGATGACGACCGCACCCGGGCAGGTGCCCGTCGCGCAGCAGGACCCGCGTCACCCGCTGGACCCGGATCCGGCCCGTGCCACGAAGGCACGGGCGGTCTTCGCACTGGGGCTGCTCGGCATGTTGACCGGGCTCTTCATCGGCGGGGTGGTGCCGGCGACCGTCGCACTGCAACTGGCGCGGCAGGCGCGCCGTGAGGCGTACACCTCGGGGGGTTTCCTGACCGGAGGCGCCTGGCTGCGGCGGGGGGAGCGGATGGCCTGGACCGGCCTGGTGCTGGTCGCGGTCACCGTGGTGATCGCGGTCGTGATCGGTGTGGTCCGGTTGGCCGGCGCGCCGTTCGGCCACGACTACCCGACGAACATGGACTGAGCCCGCCGGTGGCCGCGCCCCGGCGGCGGTGTCCTCGGCGGTAGCCTGGCCGGTGTCCACCGTGCGGCGGTGGTGCCCTTTCGACAGGAGGACCTCGTGACGGAACCGGCGCGGCCCCCTGCGGACGAACCGGCCGGCCCTCCGGACGCGCAGACCCCGCCCGAGCCGACCCCTCCTGCATCGACGCCGCCCGCGCCGGCCTCGCCCGCGCCGAGTGGCTGGGAGCGACCGGGTCCGAGCGGCCCACCGCACCCCCCGGTCTCCGCGCCGGGTTGGGGTGCGCCGCACCCCGGCTGGGGCCCGACCGTGCCGACCGGCTTCCACCAGCCGTACCCGGTCTCCGGTGGGCCGACCTACGCACCCCAGGGGTGGGGCCCGCCGTCGTCCGGGCCCGGCGTGCCGCCCGGGTGGGGTGCGCCGTCGTCCGGGCCTGGTGTGCCCCAGGGGTGGGGTCCGCCGCCGCCGGGTCACGCGCCCGGATGGAACGGCGTGGCTGGGCCTCCGCCGCCTCCGACCGACGATCAGCGCCGACCGCCGAAGCGGGTCGAGACCGTTCCGGGTACGCCGTTCGGTGTCGTGCACCTGGACGTGGCGCCGGTCACGTCCGGGCTGGCCATCGGGGCGCTGGTGGCCGGAATCGCGTCGGCCCTGGTCTCGCTGCTGGTGATCTGCTTCGGGGTGGCGTTCGTGGACGAGGGTGGGGCCTGGGCCTCCGGGGCGTTCGCGGTGCTCGGGGTGCTGACGGGTGTGGCAGCCGTGGTCATCGGGCTGCTCGGTCAGCGGCAGATCCGCCGGCCGGTAGCGCCTCCGGCCGTCCGCTTCACCGGCCGTGGTCTGGCGGTGGCCGGGATCAGCTGCGGCGTGGTGGGAGCTGTGCTCAGCCTCCTGGGCCTGGGCCTGGCGTTGCTCCTCGCTCTGGCCTAGGCCACTCCCGTCCGTTTCGGTGCCGTCATGGCACCAGTGGCGCTTTCCGGTGCTGCCCCGGGGCCGACGGGTGGTCCTGCGGGGAAGCCGGTACACTTGTGCTCGTAGGTGCCCATCGCGGGCGACAGGGCAGGACGAGATCCGGCCGGCGGATGTGAGACAGTCGCCGGGCCATTCCGTTTTGACCTGGGCGGTTGTGGTAGGTACTCTTTCCCCTTGTGCCCGGGCCTGCCCGGGCAACTCGTGCGTGCGCTGTTTCCGGAGTTCGGGCGGCGGCACGACAAGCCAAAGATCCGGGGCGGGGTAACCCGCGCACCGGTGACAAACTCCGGTTCGCACGCGAAAGCGTCGCAACGGAGCCGTGACGAGGGCGACACGCCCGACCGCGGGTGCCGGGGTCTCCGCAAGGCGACCCTGGTCGGAATGTAGGAGAGCCGGTCATCAGGCCGGTTAACGAGCAGACGGCGCGGCCGCGGATGCGGCCGAAGGGAGCGGAGAAACCCGGTGCCCACGATCCAGCAGCTGGTCCGAAAGGGCCGCCAGGCGAAGACGACCAAGACCAAGACCCCGGCGCTGAAGGGTTCTCCTCAGCGGCGCGGCGTGTGCACCCGCGTGTACACCACCACCCCGAAGAAGCCGAACTCGGCGCTGCGCAAGGTCGCTCGCGTGAAGCTCAGCAGCCAGATCGAGGTGACCGCCTACATCCCGGGCGTCGGTCACAACCTGCAGGAGCACTCGATCGTGCTCGTCCGCGGTGGCCGGGTGAAGGACCTCCCCGGCGTGCGTTACAAGATCGTTCGCGGCTCGCTGGACACCCAGGGTGTCCGCAACCGCAAGCAGGCGCGCAGCCGTTACGGCGCGAAGAAGGAGAAGAGCTGACATGCCGCGTAAGGGACCCGCTCCGCGGCGGCCACTGGTCGCTGACCCGGTGTACAACTCGCCGCTGGTCACCCAGCTGGTGAACAAGATCCTGCTCCGCGGCAAGCGTCAGCTCGCCGAGTCCATCGTGTACGCGGCCCTCGAGGGCTGCCGCGAGAAGTCCGGCACCGACCCGGTCGTCACCCTGAAGCGGGCGATGGACAACGTCAAGCCGACCCTCGAGGTGCGCAGCCGTCGTGTCGGTGGCGCCACCTACCAGGTTCCGGTCGAGGTCCGCCCGACCCGGGCGACCACCCTGGGCCTGCGCTGGCTGGTCACCTACTCCCGCGCCCGGCGCGAGAAGACCATGGTCGAGCGGCTGATGAACGAGCTGTTGGACGCGAGCAACGGCCTCGGTGCCGCCGTCAAGCGGCGCGAGGACACGCACAAGATGGCCGAGTCGAACAAGGCCTTCGCGCACTACCGCTGGTAACACCCTGGTTCCGGCGCCCACGGGCGCCGGAACCGCCACCAGTTGAGTCGAGACGACGATAAGTAGGGATTGAAGTGGCCGCCGCAGACGCGCTCGCCAACGTACGCAACATCGGCATCATGGCGCACATCGATGCCGGTAAGACCACGACCACCGAGCGAATCCTGTTCTACACCGGTATCACGTACAAGATCGGTGAGGTCCACGAGGGCGCTGCCGTCATGGACTGGATGGAGCAGGAGCAGGAGCGTGGTATCACCATCACCTCCGCTGCTACCAAGTGTGAGTGGAAGGGCCACACGATCCAGATCATCGACACGCCGGGCCACGTCGACTTCACGGTTGAGGTCGAGCGGTCGCTGCGGGTCCTGGATGGTGCGGTCGCGGTTTACGACGGTGTCGCCGGCGTCGAGCCGCAGACGGAGAACGTCTGGCGGCAGGCCGACAAGTACAACGTCCCGCGTATGTGCTTCGTCAACAAGCTCGACCGGACCGGTGCCGACTTCTTCCGCTGCGTGCAGATGATGATCGACCGGCTGAACGCCACCCCGCTGGTGCTCCAGATCCCGATCGGGCTCGAGGGCGACCACATCGGTGTCGTCGACCTGATCGGCATGCGCGCCCTCACCTGGCGCGGGGAGACCCAGAAGGGTGAGGACTACGCGGTCGAGGAGATCCCGGCCGAGCTGGCCGACTCCGCAGCCGAGTGGCGCGAGAAGCTGATGGAGACCCTCGCCGACGTCGACGACTCGGTGATGGAGAAGTACCTGGAAGGCGAGGAGGTCTCCGTCGAGGAGATCAAGGCCGCCATCCGGCGTGCCACCATCGCCGGCAAGGCCAACCCGGTGCTCTGCGGCTCGGCGTTCAAGAACAAGGGCGTCCAGCCCATGCTCGACGCCGTGGTCGACTTCCTGCCGTCGCCGCTGGACGTCCCCGCGATCGAGGGTACGGCCACCGACGGTGAGACCCCGCTGCTGCGGAAGCCGTCGAACTCGGAGCCGTTCTCCGGTCTGGCCTTCAAGATCCAGACGGACAAGCACCTCGGCAAGCTCACCTACGTGCGGGTCTACTCCGGCACGCTCGATTCCGGTTCGCAGGTGGTCAACTCCACCAAGGACCGCAAGGAGCGGATCGGCAAGATCTACCAGATGCACGCCAACAAGCGGGAAGAGCGTCCGTCGGCGCAGGCCGGTGACATCATCGCCGTGCAGGGTCTCAAGCAGACCACCACCGGCGACACGCTCTCCGACCCGGCGAACCCGGTGATCCTGGAGTCGATGACCTTCCCGGAGCCGGTCATCTCGGTGGCGATCGAGCCGAAGACCAAGTCCGACCAGGAGAAGCTGGGCACCGCGATCCAGCGCCTGGCCGAGGAGGACCCGACCTTCCGCGTCCAGCTGGACGAGGAGACCGGTCAGACGGTCATCTCCGGCATGGGTGAGCTGCACCTGGACATCCTGGTCGACCGGATGCGCCGCGAGTTCAACGTCGAGGCCAACGTCGGCAAGCCGCAGGTGGCGTACCGCGAGACCATCCGCCGCAAGGTGGAGAAGGTCGAGTACACGCACAAGAAGCAGACCGGTGGTTCCGGCCAGTACGCCCGCGTGATCGTGAGCGTCGAGCCGCTGCCGCTGGACAACGACTCGCCGACCTACGAGTTCGCCAACGCCGTCAGCGGCGGCCGCATCCCCCGGGAGTTCATCCCCTCGGTGGACGCCGGTGCCCAGGACGCCATGCAGTACGGCATCCTGGCGGGCTTCCCGCTGGTCGGTGTGAAGCTGACGCTGCTGGACGGCCAGTACCACGAGGTCGACTCGTCGGAAATGGCATTCAAGATCGCCGGCTCGATGGTGATGAAGGACGCGGCCCGCAAGGCCGATCCCGCACTGCTCGAGCCGATGATGGCCGTTGAAGTCACCACTCCTGAGGAGAACATGGGTGACGTCATCGGTGACCTCAACTCCCGCCGCGGCATCATCCAGGCGATGGAGGAGCGCAGCGGCGCCCGCATCGTCCGGGCTCTGGTGCCGTTGTCGGAGATGTTCGGCTACGTCGGCGACCTGCGGTCGAAGACCCAGGGCCGGGCTAGCTACAGCATGCAGTTCGACTCCTACGCCGAGGTTCCGCAGAGCGTCGCGAAGGAGATCATCGCCAAGGCAACGGGCGAGTAACGCCCTGAGCAGGTGATTCGTGGTTGGTCGCGGGAGGTTTCACCCGCCCGCGGCCACCACGATCGGATCGCGTGAGACCGGGCCTGTAGGCTTCATCGCCGCAGAACCCACAAAGGCTCTCCGGCCGTCTGGCCGGAAAGGCTGTCGACAGAGTCCTAAGCGCCGACCGGCGCGCCGGGCGTACGAACCAAGAAGTCCACAGGAGGACACCAGTGGCGAAGGCTAAGTTCGAGCGGACTAAGCCGCACGTCAACATCGGCACCATTGGTCACATCGACCACGGTAAGACGACGCTGACGGCGGCCATCACCAAGGTCCTGCACGACCAGTACCCGGACCTGAACCCCTACACGCCGTTCGACGAGATCGACAAGGCGCCGGAGGAGAAGGCCCGCGGCATCACGATCTCGATCGCGCACGTCGAGTACCAGACCGAGGCGCGGCACTACGCGCACGTTGACTGCCCCGGTCACGCGGACTACATCAAGAACATGATCACCGGTGCCGCGCAGATGGACGGCGCGATCCTGGTGGTCGCGGCGACCGACGGCCCGATGCCGCAGACCCGCGAGCACGTGCTGCTGGCTCGTCAGGTGGGCGTGCCGTACATCGTCGTGGCGCTCAACAAGAGCGACATGGTCGACGACGAGGAGCTCCTGGAGCTCGTCGAGCTCGAGGTCCGCGAGCTGCTCTCCTCGCAGGAGTACCCGGGTGACGACCTGCCGGTCGTCCAGGTCTCCGCGCTGAAGGCGCTCGAGGGTGACCCGGTCTGGACCGCGAAGCTCCTCGAGCTGATGAGCGCGGTCGACACCGCGATCCCGCAGCCGGAGCGCGAGACCGAGAAGCCGTTCCTCATGCCCGTCGAGGACGTGTTCACGATCACCGGTCGTGGCACCGTCGTCACCGGTCGTGTGGAGCGCGGCGTGCTGCTGCCGAACGAGGACGTCGAGGTCGTCGGCATCCGCGAGAAGGGCTTCAAGACCAAGGTCACCGCGATCGAGATGTTCCGGAAGACCCTGGACGACGCCCGCGCAGGTGAGAACGTCGGCCTGCTGCTGCGTGGTACCAAGCGCGAGGACGTCGAGCGCGGCATGGTCGTCGTGAAGCCGGGCACCACCACCCCGCACACGGAGTTCGAGGCGACGGTCTACATCCTCTCCAAGGAGGAGGGTGGCCGCCACACCCCGTTCTTCCAGAACTACCGTCCGCAGTTCTACTTCCGGACCACGGACGTCACCGGTGTCGTCACCCTCCCCGAGGGCACCGAGATGGTCATGCCGGGTGACAACACCACCATGTCGGTGAAGCTGATCCAGCCCATCGCCATGGAGGAGAACCTCAAGTTCGCGATCCGCGAGGGTGGCCGCACCGTCGGCGCCGGGTTCGTCACCAAGATCGTCAAGTGAACTAGGTAACCCCGATTAGACCCGCCGCCGGTCGTGCGGCATACTAGTCAGGTTGCGTAACGACAGTTCGTCGCCTGTGTTCGGCTTTCGCTGAACCTCCGGGTGGCGAGTCAGTCGAGCGTAGGGTGGTTGGCGGCCCAGTCGCCAACCACCCTCGCACGGCGTTCAGGTCGCGGTAATGCGATCGGCGCCTTGACCCACCGCGCGGTCAGCACCACTCCGGAACCATGGGGCGGAGCTCGGCCCGAGGGCGCGACACGCCCGACCGCGGGGGTCGGCGAAGTGGGCCTGTACCAGCCGGTACAGGCGCCCGCAACACAGCGGCATCGAGAGAAGGAACAGAAGCCACCATGGCGGGACAGAAGATCCGCATCCGGCTCAAGGCCTATGACCACGAGGTCGTCGACTCCTCGGCTCGGAAGATCGTCGAGACGGTGACGCGCACCGGGGCGCAGGTCGCGGGCCCGGTGCCGCTGCCCACGGAGATCAACCGTTTCTGCGTTATCCGCTCGCCGCACAAGTACAAGGACTCGCGCGAGCACTTCGAGATGCGCACGCACAAGCGGCTGATCGACATCATCGACCCGACCCCGAAGACGGTCGACTCGCTCATGCGCCTCGACCTGCCGGCTGGCGTCGACATCGAGATCAAGCTGTAGGGACCGGACAAATGGACAGGCAAGTCAAGGGGATCCTGGGCGCCAAGCTCGGCATGACCCAGGTCTGGGACAACAACCGCGTTGTTCCCGTGACCGTGGTCGAGGCCGGCCCGTGCGTCATCAGCCAGGTTCGTAGCGCCGAGAAGGACGGTTACTCCGCGGTCCAGCTGGCCTACGGCACCATCGACCCGCGCAAGGTCAAGAAGCCGATCAGCGGGCACTACGCCAAGGCGGACGTGGCGCCGCGCCGGCACATCGTCGAGCTGCGCACCACGGACGCGGGGGAATACTCGCTCGGCCAGGAAGTCACTGTCGAGGAGTTCCCGGCCGGCGTCACCATCGACGTCACCGGCAAGACCAAGGGCAAGGGCTACGCCGGCCCGATGAAGCGGCACGGCTTCCACGGTCTGGGCGCCGGTCACGGTGTCGAGCGCAAGCACCGCTCGCCCGGCTCCATCGGCGCGTGCGCCACTCCGGGTCGTGTCTTCAAGGGCACCCGGATGGCCGGCCGGATGGGTGGCGTGCGGTACACCGTGCAGAACCTCACCGTCCAGGCGGTCGACACCGAGAACAACCTGCTGCTCGTCCGGGGTGCCATCCCCGGTCCGAAGGGCGCGCTCGTTCTGGTCCGTACCGCGGCGAAGAGCAAGGTGAAGAAGGGCGGTGCGGCCAAGTGACCACCGTTGACGTGCGCACCGTCGAAGGCACCACCAGCAGCTCGGTCGAGCTGCCGGCGGACATCTTCGACGTGCAGGCCAACGTCGCGCTGATGCACCAGGTCGTGGTGGCCCAGCTCGCGGCGGCCCGACAGGGCACGCACAAGGCCAAGACCCGCGGCGAGGTCGCCGGTGGCGGCAAGAAGCCGTACAAGCAGAAGGGCACCGGTCGCGCCCGTCAGGGCTCGATCCGCGCGCCGCAGTTCGCCGGCGGTGGCGTCGTGCACGGTCCCGTGCCGCGCGACTACAGCCAGCGGACCCCGAAGAAGATGAAGGCCGCCGCTCTGCGGGGTGCCCTCTCCGACCGGGCCCGCGCCGGGCAGGTGCACGTCGTCGAGGCGTTCGTCTCGGGCGAGAAGCCGTCGACCAAGGCGGCCCTGGCCACGCTGGCGAAGCTCACCGAGGCCCGTCGGGTCCTGGTCGTGCTGAGCAGCACCGACGAGCTGAACTGGGTGTCGCTGCGCAACGAGCCGCGCGTGCACCTGATCGAGTCCGGCCAGCTGAACACGTACGACGTGCTCGTGGCCGACGACGTGGTCTTCACCAAGGACGCCCTGGACGAGTTCCTGGGCGTGCCCGCCGAGACCACCGAGGAGGGTGGCAAGTGAGCACGATCGCCGACCCGCGCGACATCATCGTGGCGCCGGTCGTCTCGGAGAAGAGCTACAGCGAGCTGAACCGGAACTGGTACACCTTCCTGGTGCACCCGGACGCGAACAAGACCGAGATCAAGATCGCTATCCAGCAGATCTTCAACGTCCGCGTCCTGACGGTCAACACGCTCAACCGCCAGGGTAAGCGCAAGCGCACCAAGACCGGCTTCGGTCAGCGCAAGGCGACCAAGCGGGCGATCGTGAAGCTGGCTGACGGTGACCGCATCGAGGCCTTCGGCGGCCCGGTCAGCTGAGGGGTGTAGACAATGGCTATCCGTAAGTACAAGCCGACGACGCCGGGCCGACGTGGCTCGAGTGTCGCTGACTTCGCCGAGATCACCCGGTCCACGCCGGAGAAGTCGCTGCTGGCTCCGCTGCCGAAGAAGGGCGGGCGTAACGCCCACGGCCGGATCACGACGCGGCACCACGGCGGCGGTCACAAGCGCCAGTACCGTCTGATCGACTTCAAGCGGGTCGACAAGGACGGCGTGCCGGCGAAGGTCGCTCACATCGAGTACGACCCGAACCGCACGGCGCGCATCGCGCTGCTGCACTACGCCGACGGCGAGAAGCGGTACATCATCGCGCCGAAGGACATGAAGCAGGGCGACCGCGTCGAGTCCGGTCCGGGCGCCGACATCAAGCCCGGCAACAACCTGCCGCTGCGCAACATCCCGGTCGGTACCACGATCCACAACGTGGAGCTGCGTCCGGGTGGCGGTGCCAAGCTGGCTCGTTCCGCCGGCGTCGGCATCCAGCTGCTCGGCCGTGAGGGCGCGTACGCGACCCTGCGTATGCCGTCCGGCGAGATCCGGCGTGTGGACGTGCGCTGCCGCGCCAGCATCGGCGAGATCGGCAACGCCGATCAGTCGAACATCAACTGGGGCAAGGCCGGCCGTATGCGGTGGAAGGGCAAGCGCCCGACCGTCCGTGGTGTCGCCATGAACCCGGTCGACCACCCGCACGGTGGTGGTGAGGGTAAGACCTCCGGTGGTCGCCACCCGGTCAACCCGCAGGGTAAGCCCGAGGGCCGCACCCGCCGTAAGGGCCAGCCGAGTGACCGGCTGATCGTCCGCCGTCGCTACGCCACGCGTAAGCGCGGCTGAGGGAGATAAGACATGCCTCGCAGCCTGAAGAAGGGCCCGTTCGTAGACGACCACCTGCTCAAGAAGGTGGAAGTTCAGAACGACAAGGGCTCCAAGAACGTGATCAAGACCTGGTCGCGGCGCTCGACGATCATCCCCGAGATGCTGGGGCACACGATCGCCGTGCACGACGGACGCAAGCACGTCCCGGTGTTCGTGACCGAGGCGATGGTCGGGCACAAGCTCGGCGAGTTCGCGCTGACCCGCACGTTCAAGGGTCACGAGAAGGACGACCGGAAGAGCCGTCGGCGCTGACGCCGCCAGGCATACGGATAGAGGGAACAAGGGGTTACAGCGATGCCAGGAAAGGGCGACGCTCCGGTGCTTCCGGGCGCGCGGGCGGTTGCGCGGCACGTGCGCATCTCGCCGATGAAGGCGCGCCGGGTGGTCAACCTCGTCCGCGGCCTGCCCGCGAAGGAGGCGCTCACGGTGCTGCAGTTCGCGCCGCAGGCTGCGAGCGAGCAGGTGTACAAGGTGCTCGCTAGCGCGATCGCCAACGCGGAGAACAACGAGCGGCTGGACCCCGACGCGCTGCTCGTCAGCGAGGCCTTCGTGGACGAGGGTCCGACGATGAAGCGGTTCCAGCCGCGGGCCCAGGGTCGGGCCTACCGCATCCGCAAGCGCACGTGCCACATCACCGTGGCGGTCGAAGCGGTCGCGCCGGCAACGCCGAGGAAGGCCGCGGCCAAGAAGGCCGCCCCGGCCACGGAGGCCGCACCGGCCGAAGCGCAGAGCAAGACGGAGGACGCCGAGTAATGGGTCAGAAGGTTCACCCCACTGGGTTCCGGCTCGGCATCTCGACCGACTGGAAGTCCCGCTGGTTCGCGGACAAGCTCTACAAGGACTACATCGGCGAGGATGTCAAGATCCGCCGCATGATGTCCAAGGGCCTCGAGCGTGCCGGGATCTCCAAGGTCGACATCGAGCGCACCCGCGACCGGGTTCGGGTCGACATCCACACCGCCCGGCCGGGCATCGTCATCGGCCGTAAGGGTGCGGAGGCCGACCGGATCCGCGGCGAGCTGGAGAAGCTCACCGGCAAGCAGGTTCAGCTGAACATCATCGAGGTGAAGAACCCCGAGTCGGACGCTCAGCTGGTCGCGCAGGGCGTGGCCGAGCAGCTGTCCAGCCGGGTCAGCTTCCGTCGGGCGATGCGCAAGGCCATGCAGTCGGCGATGAAGAACCCGGTCTGCAAGGGCATCCGGGTTCAGGTCTCGGGTCGCCTCGGCGGCGCCGAGATGAGCCGGACCGAGTTCTACCGTGAGGGCCGGGTTCCGCTGCACACGCTGCGGGCCAACATCGAGTACGGCTTCTTCGAGGCCCGTACCACGTTCGGTCGGATCGGTGTGAAGGTCTGGATCTACAAGGGCGACGCCGTTCCGGGCCGGGAGGCTCCGGCCGAGGCCGGTCCGTCCCGTCCGCGTCGTGGTGAGCGCGGCGACCGTCCCGAGCGTCCGCGCCGTGGCCGGTCGGGTTCGTCCGGCACCACGGCTGGTGGCACCGAGGCCGGCCGGGCTGCTGCGACCACCATCGCGCAGCAGGCCGAGACGCCGAGCGGCGAGCCGGTCGACAGCTCCGCTGTCGCCGCCGCGGCTGCTCCGGCAGAAACGCAGCAGGAGGGCTGACAGATGCTGATGCCGCGCAAGCCCCCGAAGGGCTTCCGCAAGCCGCACCACCCGGACCGCAGTGGCGCGTCCAAGGGTGGTAACCGGGTGGTGTTCGGCGAGTTCGGGATCCAGGCTCTCGAGCCGGCGTACGTGACGAACCGGCAGATCGAGTCGGCACGTATCGCGATGACTCGCCACATCAAGCGTGGTGGCAAGGTCTGGATCACGATCTTCCCGGACCAGGCCCTCACCAAGAAGCCTGCTGAGACCCGGATGGGTTCCGGTAAGGGTTCGCCCGAGTGGTGGGTCGCCAACGTCAAGCCGGGGCGGGTTCTCTTCGAGATGTCCTTCCCCAACGAGCAGACCGCGCGAGAGGCCATGCGTCGCGCGATCCACAAGCTCCCGATGAAGTGCCGCATTGTTACGCGCGAAGTGGGTGAATCCTGATGGCAGCGGGCGTTAAGGCGACCGAGCTGCGTGAGCTCTCCGAGGAGGAGCTGGTCACGAAGCTGCGGGAGGCCAAGGCGGAGCTGTTCAACCTCCGCGTGCAGGCCGCAACCGGGCAGCTGGACAACAACCGGCGGTTGCAGGTCATCCGTCGGGAGATCGCCCGGATCTACACGATCATGCGCGAGCGCGAGCTGGGGCTCTCGGCCGCGCCGACTGAGGTGACTGCATCATGACCGAAGACACCGCCACCGCCACCGCGCGGTCCCGCCGCAAGGTCCGTGAGGGCCTGGTGGTCAGCGACAAGATGGACAAGACCGTCGTGGTCGAGGTCGAGGACCGGGTTCGGCACGCGCTGTACGGCAAGATCATGCGCCGTACGAGCAAGCTGAAGGTGCACGACGAGCAGAACGCCGCTGGCACCGGTGACCGGGTTCTCATCATGGAGACCCGGCCGCTGAGCGCCACCAAGCGTTGGCGGATCGTGGAGATCCTGGAAAAGGCCAAGTAGCGAAGGCTCGAGCTCGCCCGGCGTTGCGTCGGGCGTTGGTTCCGCCAGGCTCCGGCCGCCACGGCGGCCGGAGAACCGGCAGACATAGGAGATAGACGTGATTCAGCAGGAGTCGCGACTGCGCGTCGCCGACAACACGGGTGCTCGGGAGATCCTGTGCATCCGGGTTCTCGGTGGCTCGGGTCGGCGCTACGCGAGCATCGGCGACGTCATCGTGGCCACGGTCAAGGACGCCATCCCGGGTGCCGGTGTGAAGAAGGGCGACGTCGTCAAGGCTGTCGTCGTTCGCACGGCCAAGGAGAAGCGGCGGCCGGACGGCTCGTACATCCGCTTCGACGAGAACGCCGCCGTCATCATCAAGGACGGCGGGGACCCGCGTGGTACCCGCATCTTCGGCCCGGTGGGCCGGGAGCTGCGGGACAAGCGGTTCATGAAGATTATTTCCCTCGCGCCGGAGGTGTTGTGACCGTGAAGGTCAAGAAGGGCGACACGGTCGTCGTCATCGCCGGCAAGGACAAGGGTGCCAAGGGCAAGGTCATTGCGGCCTACCCGCGGCAGGACAAGGTCCTGGTCGAGGGCGTGAACCGGGTCAAGAAGCACACCCGCATCAGCACCACCCAGCGTGGCGCCAAGACCGGCGGCATCGTCACCCAGGAGGCCCCGATCCACGTCTCGAACGTGCAGGTCCTGGACTCCGACGGCAAGCCGACCCGCGTCGGTTACCGGATCGACGACAACGGCCAGAAGGTCCGCATCGCGCGTAGCACCGGTAAGGACCTGTGATGACCACGGCTACCGAAAAGACCATGCCGCGCCTCAAGGAGCGGTACCGCAACGAGATCGTGGCCCAGCTGCGTGAGCAGCACAGCTACGGCAACCCCATGCAGGTGCCGCGGCTGGTCAAGATCGTCGTCAACATGGGTGTCGGCGAGGCTGCTCGCGACGCCAAGCTGATCGACGGCGCGGTCCGTGACCTCGCCACGATCACCGGCCAGAAGCCGCAGGTGCGGCGGGCGACCAAGTCCATCGCGCAGTTCAAGCTGCGTGAGGGCATGCCGATCGGCGCGAAGGTCACCCTTCGCGGTGACCGGATGTGGGAGTTCCTGGACCGGCTGCTCTCCATCGCGCTGCCGCGTATCCGCGACTTCCGCGGTCTGGACGGGCGCAAGCTGGACGGGCACGGCAACTACACGTTCGGTCTGACCGAGCAGTCGGTGTTCCACGAGATCGATCAGGACAGGATCGATCGCCAGCGGGGCATGGACATCACGGTGGTCACGACCGCCACGACCGACGACGAGGGCCGGGCGCTGCTCAAGCTCCTGGGCTTCCCGTTCAAGGAGAACTGAGATGGCCAAGAAGGCGCTGATCATCAAGGCGGCCGCGAAGCCGAAGTTCTCGGTTCGCGCGTACACCCGCTGCCAGCGGTGCGGGCGTCCGAAGGCGGTCTACCGCAAGTTCGGGCTCTGCCGGGTCTGCATCCGGGAGATGGCTCACCGCGGTGAGCTGCCGGGCGTGTCCAAGGCTTCCTGGTAAGGGCGACCGCGTCCCGGCCGTCGGCCGGGAACTCCTGCACCGATTAGGTATTGCTCTTCGCCGTAGGCCCGGGGCTGATGCCCCGGGAACCCCGGCGAGAAAGGCTGACGAAATCCATGACGATGACCGACCCGATCGCAGACATGCTCACGCGTCTGCGTAACGCCAACCAGGCGTACCACGATCAGGTGAAGATGCCCTACTCCAAGATCAAGGCGAACATCGCCGAGGTCTTGAAGGCCGAGGGTTACATCGCCACCTGGTCGGTCGAGGAGCCCGAGGAGGGCGCCGTCGGCAAGCGACTGGTCGTCGAGCTGAAGTACGGCCAGAACCGCGAGCGGAGCCTGGCCGGCATCAAGCGCGTGTCCAAGCCCGGTCTCCGGGTGTACGCCAAGTCGGACGGGCTCCCGCGGGTGCTCGGTGGGCTGGGCGTGGCGATCATTTCGACGTCCCAGGGGCTGCTGACCGACCGGCAGGCCCGCAAGCGGAGTGTTGGCGGGGAAGTCCTCGCCTTCGTCTGGTAACGGGAGACAGGTAGAAATGTCGCGAATTGGACGTAAGTCGATCCCGGTACCGACCGGCGTCGACATCACGATCGACGGGCAGACCGTCAAGGTCAAGGGGCCCAAGGGCCAGCTTGAGCACACCCTCGCCGAGCCGATCACGATCGAGCGGGCCGAGGATGGGCAGCTGAGCGTCAACCGGCCGAACGACGAGCGCAAGGCCAAGGAACTCCACGGCCTGAGCCGTACGCTGGTTGCCAACATGATCGTCGGGGTCACCGAGGGCTACCGCAAGAGCCTGGAGATCGCCGGCACCGGTTACCGGGTCACCGCCAAGGGTTCGGACCTCGAGTTCGCGCTCGGGTTCTCGCACCCGGTGGTCGTCGCCGCCCCGGCGGGCATCACCTTCACGGTGGAGCGGCCGACTCTGTTCCACGTTGCTGGCATCGACAAGCAGCAGGTCGGTGAGGTCGCCGCCAACATCCGGAAGATCCGCCCGCCGGAGCCCTACAAGGGCAAGGGCGTGAAGTACCAGGGCGAGGTCATCCGCCGCAAGGCCGGAAAGGCAGGTAAGAAGTGAGCGCCACGCTGCTCAAGCGCCGCCGCGGTGTCGCCGCCAAGCGCGCCGTCGGGCGTGCGCGTCGACACTTCCGCGTCCGCAAGAACGTCACCGGTACGGCCGAGCGTCCGCGCCTGGTCGTCACCCGTTCGCTGCGGCACATGGTCGCCCAGGTCGTCGACGACTCCAAGGGTCACACCCTGGCGTCGGCGTCGACCCTGGACGCCTCGCTGCGCGGTGCGGAGGGCGACAAGAGCGCCCTCGCCGGCAAGGTGGGCGCTCTGCTCGCCGAGCGGGCCAAGGCCGCTGGCGTCTCCAAGGTCGTCTTCGACCGCGGTGGCAACCGGTACGCGGGGCGTGTCGCCGCGCTTGCCGACGCCGCCCGCGAAGCCGGGCTCGAGTTCTAACAACCCCGTCACGAGAGATAAGGAAGGCTGCTGATGCCAGGTCAACAGCGCCGTGGCGGCGGGTCCGGTGGCAACGAGGGTGGTCGCCGCGACAACCGCCGTGAGGGCGGCCGCGGAAACGCGCCCGTCGAGAAGACCCCGCACCTTGAGCGGGTCGTCGCGATCAACCGCGTCGCCAAGGTCGTGAAGGGTGGTCGTCGCTTCAGCTTCACCGCCCTGGTGATCGTGGGCGACGGCGACGGCACGGTCGGCGTGGGCTACGGAAAGGCCAAGGAGGTGCCCGCGGCCATCGCCAAGGGTGTCGAGGAGGCCAAGAAGCACTTCTTCAAGGTTCCGCGTATCGGCCAGTCGATCCCGCACCCGGTGACGGGTGAGGACGCCGCTGGTGTGGTGCTGCTCAAGCCGGCCTCGGCCGGTACGGGTGTCATCGCCGGTGGTCCGGTGCGTGCCGTGCTGGAGTGCGCCGGTATCCACGACGTGCTCTCCAAGAGCCTCGGCTCGTCGAACCCGATCAACATCGTGCACGCCACCGTGGCGGCCCTGAAGGGGCTTGAGTCCCCCGAGCAGGTCGCAGCGCGTCGTGGTCTGCCGGTGGAGGACGTCGCGCCGGCCGCCATGCTGGCGTCGCGGGCGGGGGTGGCGTCCTGATGGCACGCCTGAAGGTCACCCAGCTCCGGTCCGGTATCGGGACCAAGCAGAACCAGCGTGACTCGCTGCGTTCGCTCGGTCTCAAGCGGATCAACGACGTGGTGGTCAAAGAGGACCGGCCCGAGATCCGCGGCATGATCTTCACGGTCAACCACCTCGTGAAGGTCGAGGAGGTCGAGTAATGACGATCAAGGTGCATCACCTGCGCCCGGCGCCCGGTTCCAAGACCGCGAAGACCCGTGTGGGTCGCGGTGAGGGTTCCAAGGGCAAGACCGCCGGTCGCGGTACCAAGGGTTCCAAGGCCCGCAAGAACATCTCGGCGGCGTTCGAGGGTGGGCAGATGCCCATCCACATGCGTCTGCCCAAGATGAAGGGCTTCAAGAACAAGTTCAAGGTGGTCTTCCAGGTGGTCAACCTGGACCGACTCGCTGAGCTGTTCCCGAACGGTGGCCAGGTCGGCCCGCTGGAGCTGGTCGAGGCCGGCGCGGTCCGCAAGGGTCACCCGGTCAAGGTCCTCGGCACCGGGGACCTCGGCGGTGTGGCGCTCCAGGTGTCGGCGCACGCGTTCAGTGCGTCGGCCAAGGAGAAGATCGCTGCCGCCGGTGGCTCCGTCACCGAGCTGTAAGGCGTAAGACCCATGGCGCCCGTCCGGTTGTGTGAGCAACTGGCGGGCGCCATGGTCTGCCTGGGGTCCTAGCGCCCGGTAATATCGGAATCGATTTATGTAGTCGGGCGCATCTGCCCGTAGCGGGGTAGGGCTGTTAGAGTCCCATCCCAGTCATGGATTGCGGGCGCTCGCCCGTGATCCACCCCGACCCGCCAGGGATCACCGGCGGCCCGCCTCGCGCAGGAGGAAGAAGTTGCTGTCCGCCTTTCTCAGTGCGTTCCGTACGCCTGACCTGCGCAAGAAGCTGCTGTTCACAGTAGGCATCATCGCGGTCTACCGGCTGGGTGCGACGCTCCCCAGCCCGGGCGTCTCGTACGGCAACGTGCAGAAGTGCCTCGACACCATTCAGGGTGACACCACCGGGGTGGTGAACCTGCTCAACCTCTTCTCCGGCGGAGCGCTGCTGCAGCTCTCGGTCTTCGCGCTGGGCATCATGCCCTACATCACCGCGTCGATCATCCTGCAGCTGCTGACCGTCGTGATCCCGCGTCTGGAGCAGCTCCGCAAGGAGGGCCAGGCCGGTCAGGCGAAGATCACGCAGTACACGCGCTACCTGACCCTCGGCCTCGGTGTGCTGCAGGCCTCGGCGTTCGTGGCCCTGGCCCGCTCCGGGCAGCTGTTCCAGAACAAGTGCGACCAGTTCCCGATCATCCCCACCGGCACCGGCATCCCGGACTGGCTGACCCTGACCATCCTGGTGATGACGATGACCGCCGGCACGGGCATGGTCATGTGGCTCGGTGAGCTGATCACCGACCGCGGCGTCGGCAACGGTATGTCCGTCCTGATCTTCACCTCGATCGCGGCCCGCCTGCCCAGCGAGGGTTGGCAGATCAAGACCAGCAAGGGCTGGGACATGTTCGCCCTGGTCATCGCGCTGGTCCTGGTGGTCATCACCGCGGTCACCTTCATCGAGCAGGCGCAGCGCCGGATCCCCGTGCAGTACGCCAAGCGGATGATCGGCCGGCGGATGTACGGCGGCACCTCGACCTACATCCCGCTCAAGGTCAACCAGGCGGGTGTCATCCCGGTCATCTTCGGCTCGTCGCTGCTCTACCTGCCGCAGCTGGCCCTGCAGTTCTTCGACCAGAACGACCCGGGCAAGACCCAGGCGTGGATCCAGAACAACCTGGTCAACCCGAGCAGCCCGATCTACATCGCGGTCTACTTCCTGCTGATCATCTTCTTCACGTACTTCTACGTCTCGATCACGTTCAACCCGACCGAGGTCGCGGACAACATGAAGAAGTACGGCGGGTTCGTGCCGGGCATCCGCCCGGGCAAGCCGACGGCCGACTACCTGGACTTCATCCTCAGCCGGATCACCCTGCCGGGCGCGCTCTACCTGGGCGTCATCTCGATCCTGCCGAACTTCTTCTTCATCTGGCTGGACAACCAGCAGTACCAGAACTTCCCGTTCGGCGGCACCGCTGTGCTCATCATGGTCGGCGTCGGTCTGGAGACCGTGAAGCAGATCGAGAGCCAACTCATGCAGCGGAACTACGAAGGGTTCCTGCGGTAGATGAGACTCGTTCTGGTTGGCCCGCCGGGCGCGGGCAAGGGCACTCAGGCCGAGTTCATCGCCGCGCACCTCTCGGTGCCGAAGATCTCGACCGGGGACATCTTCCGGTCGAACGTCACCCAGGGCACTCCGCTCGGTGTCGAGGCGAAGCGGTACATGGACGCGGGCGAGCTGGTTCCGGACGAGGTCACCATCAACATGGTCCGGGACCGGCTGGCCGAGCCCGACGCCAGCGAGGGGTTCCTGCTCGACGGTTTCCCGCGGACCACTCCGCAGGCTGCCGCTCTGGACAAGCTCCTCGCCGACCTGGGGACGGCGCTCGATCTGGTCCTGGAGTTGGTGGTCGACGACGACGAGGTGATCCGGCGGCTGTCCGGCCGGCGTACCTGCCGGGGTTGCGGCAAGATCTGGCACGTCGAGTTCGACGCCACCACCCGACCGGGCATCTGTGACCGGTGCGGCGCCGAGCTGTTCCAGCGCGACGACGACAAGCCGGAGACGATCGCGACTCGGCTCCGGGAATACAGCGAGAAGACCGCGCCCCTGGTCGACTACTACGGCGCCCAGGGCAAGCTGGTCGGGATCGACGCCACCGGCCCGGTGGAGGACGTCACCACCCGGGCCATCGACGCCCTGCGGTCGTACGGCGGCTGAGGTCCGGCCGAGTCACGGCGGATAGAGTGCGAACAGCGGGGTACGCGAGACGTGCCCCGCTGTTCGGCAACGAAAGGTAATCGCTCCATGCGTCGTCCCCAGCTGGACATCCAGCTGAAGACCCCTGACCAGATCGAGAAGATGCGGGCCGCCGGGCTGGTGGTGGCCGAGGCGCTTCGCCGGATGCGGGAGGCTGTCGCCCCCGGCGTGAGCACCGCCGATCTGGACGCCATCGCCGAGTCGACGATCCGCGAGGCGGGTGGCGTCCCGTCGTTCAAGGGCTACCACGGCTTTCCGGCGTCCATCTGCTCCTCGGTCAACGAGCAGATCGTGCACGCCATCCCCTCGCCGAAGCAGGTGCTCTCCGAGGGAGACCTCATCTCCATCGACTGCGGCGCGGTGCTGGACGGGTGGCACGGCGACTCCGCGATCACCGTCGGGGTCGGCGACGTCGACCCGGCGCTGCTGAAGATGGCCGAGGTCGCCGAGGACGCCATGTGGGCCGGTATCGCCGCCGCCGCCCGTGGTGCGGCGAGCGGCAAGGGCCGGCTCACTGACATTTCGCACGCGGTGGAGACCGCCGTCCGCAAGGGTGGCCGATACGGCATCGTCGACGGCTACGGCGGGCACGGCATCGGTACGGAGATGCACCAGGACCCGCACGTGCTCAACCACGGTCGGCCGGGCAAGGGTCCACGCCTGGTCGCCGGCATGGCGTTGGCGATCGAGCCGATGATCACGATGGCGTCCCCGCGTACCGTCGAGTTGTCCGACGGGTGGACGGTGGTCACCCGGGACGGCTCGGTGGCGGCGCACGTCGAGCACTCGATGGCTCTGCTGCCGGACGGGGTGTGGGTGCTCACCGCCTTCGACGGGGGCCGGGCACGACTGGGTGATCTGGTCACCGCCCGCCAGCCCGCGGTCTCCACGACCTCCTGACCGGCCGAATCCCGTCGGGGCACCCCTCGCCGGGCGGTCACCCCCGACCGGCGGGCCACGTGACCGCCCGGACCGTGTGGTGACCGGCCAGCGCACCCGACACCGCTCCACCCTGATGATCGACTCGGTATCGCCGATCCGGCGGTGGCAGGTCGCTCGGACACCGCCACGTCGGCGATCTGGAGTGGATCATGGGCGCGCGGGACCGGGACGCGGGCGGGCCGGACTGGCGGGGCGGTGGCATGCTTGCCGGCATGGACGGGCGCGACGGGATGCGAGCGGCGGACGCGGACCGTGAAGCGGTGGCCGAACGGTTGCGGGTCGCCCTCGACGAGGGCCGGTTGGACCTCCACGAGTACGACGAGCGGTTGCAGCGGGCCTATGCAGCGCGCACGTACGCCGATCTCGAAGCGCTGCTGACCGATCTGCCGCCGGTGACGCCCCCGCAGCGGTCCGCTCTGGCGCCGGCTTCGGCCACGGCACCGGCGGTGGGCTCTCTGGACGGCCAGCCCGGCCCGGTCGCCACCCGTGGCGTCACCGCCCGCTGGCTGGCCGAGGTGTGGCTGCCGTACCTCAACGTGGTAGCCATCGTGGTGACGATCTGGGCGGTGACCTCGCTGCTCAGCCGGGACCTGCTCTACTTCTGGCCGGTCTGGGTGGCCGGGCCGTGGGGCGCGGTGCTGCTGGTCCGCACGATCACGGGGCTGACCGGGGGAGAGCCCCAGCGCCAGTCGATCGAGCGGGAGCGCCGTCGGCAGCGTAAGCGGTCGAAGCGGGAGCGTAAGCGCGAGTTGCGCGCCGGCGAACGGGACGACGAACCGCCCACCGCCTAAAGCCCCCAGGGGGCAACCGGTCGATCATGAAGTTGTTGCCACCGGCCACGGCGTGTCGTGACGTCAACTTCATGATCGACGAGAGTCTGCGGGTCGGGGTGGGTGGCCGGTTTGGCGGGCGACTGCTGGCGGGCGTACACTTTCAGATCGGCGCACAGCGTCCACTCCCGCATGCCCACCCTGCGCTTCGGTGGGAGCTGGAGCCGCGGCTGGCGCGGTCTTCTGATCAAGATCAGATTTCCGTGTAAGGCGTTGTGGGCCGCCCGGAGCAATCGACGTCAGGACAGCGGAGGACATGCCGAAAAAAGACGGAGCCATTGAGATCGAGGGTCGGGTCATCGAGCCCCTGCCGAACGCCATGTTCCGGGTGGAGCTCGCGAACGGCCACAAGGTGTTGGCTCACATCAGCGGGAAGATGCGGCAGCACTACATCCGCATCCTGCCGGAAGACCGGGTCGTCGTCGAACTCTCGCCGTACGACCTGACCCGCGGGCGCATCGTCTACCGCTACAAGTAGTCCTGACGGCGGCCGGGAAGTCCCGTGTCCGTCTTCGACGTCCGGCGTCGCGCAGCGCGCGTCCCCGGGCCAGATGGGAAGTAAGGCAACCGTGAAGGTCAAGCCGAGCGTCAAGAGGATCTGCCAGAAGTGCCGGGTTATCCGCCGGCACGGCCGGGTCATGGTCATCTGCAGTGACCCGCGCCACAAGCAGCGCCAGGGCTGAGTCAGCCCCACACATCACACATGCTCGTCCCAGCCGCGAGCGGTACGCGAGACGTACTCCTTCGTGGCTGACCCCCGGTCGGAGGCCGGGGCCCGCTTGGGCAGCGACCGATCCCGGTCGCCGGCGCTTATCGCGTCGGAAAGACGGGACGGCCGGTAGCGGGGTGGGACGGGTCCACACCTCCGCCACACATAACGAGGAGTACGCCCGCACATGGCACGTCTAGTCGGCGTGGATCTCCCCCGCGAAAAGCGGTTGGAGATCGCGCTCACCTACATCTTCGGGGTCGGTCGCACCCGCGCCCTGGAGACGCTCGCCGCCACCGGCATTTCGCCGGACAAGCGCGCTCGGGACCTCACGGACGAGGAGCTCGTGCAGCTCCGCGACCACATCGAGGGCAACTACAAGGTTGAAGGCGACCTGCGCCGCGAGGTCGCCGCTGACATCCGCCGCAAGGTTGAGATCGGCTGCTACGCCGGCATCCGGCACCGCCGGGGCCTGCCCGTGCGTGGCCAGCGGACCAAGACCAACGCCCGGACCCGCAAGGGCCCGAAGCGGACCGTCGCCGGCAAGAAGAAGCCCGGCAAGAAGTAGTTCTTAACCGGATGACGGGGTCGGTCGCCGCCGAGGCGGGCCAGGCCGCAACCCAGTCCGGAAAGTCAACTAGGAGCGCACAGACTTATGCCACCGAAGGCTCGTGCCGGAGCCGCTGTAAAGAAGGTCCGGCGCAAGGAACGCAAGAACGTCGCCCACGGGCAGGCGCACATCAAGAGCACGTTCAACAACACCATCGTGTCCATCACGGACCCGACCGGTGCGGTCATCTCCTGGGCCTCCGCTGGCCAGGTGGGCTTCAAGGGCTCCCGCAAGTCGACTCCGTTCGCCGCGCAGCTGGCCGCCGAGGCTGCCGCGCGTCGCGCCATGGAGCACGGCATGCGCAAGGTCGACGTGTTCGTCAAGGGCCCCGGCTCCGGCCGGGAAACCGCCATCCGTTCGCTGCAGGCAGTGGGCCTCGAGGTCGGGCAGATCGCCGACGTCACCCCGCAGCCGCACAACGGGTGCCGTCCGCCGAAGCGTCGCCGGGTCTGAGAGGTAGAGAGAGATGGCTCGTTACACCGGTGCAGACTGCCGCCGTTGCCGGCGGGAGAAGATGAAGCTGTTCCTCAAGGGCAGCAAGTGCGATGGTCCGAAGTGCCCGTTCGAGTCCCGGCCGTTCCCGCCCGGGCAGCACGGCCGCGGCCGCACCAAGGAGACGGAGTACCTGCTCCAGCTCCGCGAGAAGCAGAAGGCCCGCCGCGTCTACGGCGTGCTGGAGAAGCAGTTCCGCGGTTACTACGAGGAAGCCGTTGGCAAGCAGGCCAAGACCGGTGAGGTCCTCCTGCAGATCCTCGAGTCGCGGCTCGACAACGTCGTTTACCGGGCCGGCTACGCCCACTCGCGGGACATGGCCCGCCAGCTGGTCAAGCACGGTCACTTCACGGTGAACGGCAAGAAGGTCGACATCCCGTCGTACCGCGTCAAGGAGCACGACATCATCGAGGTTCGGGGCAAGAGCAAGGAGCTCACCCCGTTCGTCGTCGCGCAGGCCCAGGCCGGCTCGAAGACGGTCCCGGCGTGGCTTGAGGCCATCCCGAGCCAGATGAAGGTGCTCGTGCACTCCCTCCCGGCCCGGCAGGTCATTGACACGCAGGTCCAGGAGCAGCTGATCGTCGAGCTCTACTCCAAGTAGTCGGGCTCGTTGCGGTGGCCCGTCCGGAAGGGCGGGCCACCGGAACAGTTTGTGTCGTGGACGTCAAATAGCGGGCGTCCCGGAAGAGAAGAGAAAAGATGCTCATCAGCCAGCGACCCTCCCTGTCCGAGGAGTCGATCAACGAGACCCGGTCGCGGTTCGCCATCGAGCCGCTGGAGCCGGGCTTCGGCTACACCCTGGGTAACTCGCTGCGGCGTACGCTGCTGTCGTCGATCCCGGGCGCGGCCGTCACCTCGATCAAGATCGACGGCGTGCTGCACGAGTTCACCACGATCCCCGGTGTCAAGGAGGACGTGGTCGAGCTCGTCATGAACATCAAGGAGCTGTGCGTCAGCTCCGAGCACGACGAGCCGGTCAGCATGTACCTGCGCAAGCAGGGCCCGGGCGACGTGACCGCGGGCGACATCCAGCCGCCGGCCGGCGTCTCGGTGCACAACCCGGATCTCAAGCTCGCCACCCTCAACGGCAAGGGCCGGCTCGACATGGAGCTGACCGTCGAGCGGGGCCGGGGTTACGTCACGGCCGCGCAGAACAAGCAGTCCGGTGCGGAGATCGGCCGGATCCCGGTCGACTCGATCTACTCGCCGGTGCTGAAGGTGACCTACCGCGTCGAGGCGACCCGTGTGGAGCAGCGCACCGACTTCGACCGGCTGATCATCGACGTCGAGACCAAGCCGTCGATGGGCCCGCGTACCGCGCTGGCCTCCGCCGGTTCGACGCTGGTGGAGCTCTTCGGGCTGGCCCGGGAGCTGGACGAGACCGCCGAGGGCATCGACATCGGGCCGTCCCCGCAGGACGCCCAGCTGGCGGCGGACCTCGCTCTGCCGATCGAGGAGCTGGACCTCACCGTCCGCTCCTACAACTGCCTCAAGCGCGAGGGCATCAACTCCGTTGGTGAGCTCATCGGGCGTACCGAGGCCGACCTCCTCGACATTCGCAACTTCGGTCAGAAGTCGATCGACGAGGTCAAGATGAAGCTCGCCGGGATGGGTCTCGGGCTGAAGGACTCGGCTCCGAACTTCGACCCGGCGCACGTCGTGGACACCTTCGGCGAGGCCGACTACGACACCGACGACTACCGCGAGACCGAGCAGCTCTAGTCCGCGCTGCCGCCACAACTGAGGAGCACCAAAAATGCCCACGCCCACCAAGGGCCCCCGCCTCGGCGGCAGCCCCTCGCACGAGCGGCTGATGCTGGCCAACCTGGCCACTGCGCTGTTCCAGCACGGCAAGATCCAGACCACCGAGACGAAGGCTCGGCGGCTGCGTCCGCTGGCCGAGCAGCTCATCACCAAGGCCAAGCGCGGTGACCTCGCCTCGCGTCGGCGGGTGCTGGGTGTCGTCAAGGACAAGGACGTCGTCTACGCCCTGTTCGACCAGATCGCGCCCCGGTACTCCAACCGCCCCGGCGGTTACACCCGGATCGTGAAGACCGGTCCGCGCAAGGGTGACAACGCTCCGATGGCGATCATCGAGCTGGTGGAAGAGCTTCAGGTCGCCGAGCCGAAGGTGAACAAGAAGACCGCCGCCCGCAAGGCCGCGCAGCAGGACAAGGTCGAGGCGCTCGCCCCGGCCGAGGAGGCCCCGAAGTCGGCCGAGACCGACCAGGACTCCGAGGCGCCGGTGTCGGCGTCCGGTGACACCGACGCCGCCCGCGAGGACAGCGACGAGGCCACCGAGAACAAGGCCTGATCAAGGGCATTGTCGGGCCCGGCACCCCATCGGGGTGTCGGGCCCGACCCGTTACAGGAGGTACGAGGTGGACGAGCTGATCCGGCTGCGGCTGGACGTCTCGTACAACGGCACTGACTTCTCCGGGTGGGCCGCCCAGCCGACCCGGCGCACCGTCGCGGGCGTGCTTGTCGAGACCCTGGACCTGGTCCTCGGCGCCGGTACTGCCACCGGGCTGACGGTGGCCGGACGCACCGACGCGGGCGTTCACGCCACCGGGCAGGTGTGCCACCTGGACCTGCCCGCCGACGTGTGGCGGGAGCACGAGGGGCGGCTGCTGCGACGCCTGGCCCGGCTGCTCCCCACCGACGTGCGCGTACGCGCGATGACCGAGGTGCCGGCGGACTTCGACGCCCGGTTCTCGGCGACCTTCCGGCGCTACGAGTACCGGGTCACCGACGCGCCCTTCGGCGCGGAGCCGCTGCGCCGGCACGAGGTGTTGGCCTGGCCGAAGCCGCTGGACCTGGCCGCGCTGAACGCTGCTGCCGGCGGCCTGGTCGGGGAACACGACTTCGCCGCGTACTGCCGGCGCAAGGAGAACGCGACCACCCTGCGCGAGGTCACCCGGCTGGACTGGCGGCGCGACCCCGACGGCATCCTGGTCGCCACCGTCCAGGCCGACGCGTTCTGCCAGGCGATGGTGCGCAGCCTGGTGGGGGCGATGCTGGTGGCGGGCGACGGCCGGCGCCCGGTCGAGTGGCCGGGCAGCCTGCTCACCCAGCAGGTTCGCTCCAGCGAGGTGACAGTGGCACCGGCGCGTGGCTTGACGCTGGTCGCGGTCGGCTACCCGGCCGATCCGGCGGACTACGCCCGCCGCGCCGACCTCACCCGCCGGCTGCGGGTCCCCATCGAGGGCTGACCTGCGGGTCAGTCACCCGGCAGGTCGTCGTCCCCGGTGCTGCCGCCCTGAGTGCCGTTGGTCTCCGTCGGTGCTGCCGTCGGCTGTGCGGCGGTGCCACCGTCGGCGCGTTGTTGCAGCACTCCACGGCTGAGGTGCAGCTCGATCATGTCGAACAGGATCTCGCCGACCTTGGCGTCACCCGCCTTGATCGCCGTACCGTCCTCGCGGACCACCAGGGCGTACGCCAGGTAGTGCCCGCGTACTTGCCAGCCGACCCGTGCCGGGGCGCTGGTCAGCACGCCGGTGCCGTCGCCCTCGGTGCCGGTGAGCCCGCGGAACCGTCCCTGCCTCTCGTCGAGCAGCTGTCGAACCCGGTCCCGGGCCCGTTCGGCGCTGACCTTGTCGGTGAGGTTGAACAGGCCTGCGGTGACCAGGTGGTTGCCGTCGGGAGTGCGCAGGGTCGCCCGGACGACCTGGTTGCAGCCGAGTCGGACCAGCAGGTCGGCGACCTCGCCGGTGGCGGCGACGGCGCAACTGCCGCTGGACTGGGTCTTGACGACCTGGTAGTTCGACTGGCCGTCGCCGAGCTTCACCTCCTTGCCGGGGAAGAGTTCCTTGGCGGTGAGCGGGGCCTGGTCGGTGTCCCGGGAGTCCAGGGTCAGCCGCTCCGCCGGAGCGGACGGCGGTGCGGCGTTCGGTTGGAGCGTCGGGGTCGACTGCGGTTGCGGTTCGCGTTCGGTGAGCAGCGCGGCGGCACCCAGGCCGCAGAGGGCGAGCAGTACGAGGACGGCTGCCCCGCCGATCAGTACCTGCCACAGTCGGCCGCCGCCGCGCCGGGCTGGCGGCTCCATCGGCGTCGCCGAGGTGTAGACCTGGCCCACTGGCTCGGCGGGCGGGATCTCGGCACGGGCCGCCGGCGGTGGCGACGACGGCAGCTGTGGCGACGACGGCAGCTGCGGGGATGACGGCAGCGAGGACGACCGCTGCGGGGATGACGGCAGCGAGAGCTGATTCGGCCGAGGCAGCGACGGCGTGGGGAAGCGTGACGGAGATGGCCCGGCCGGCGGGGGCGGACCGGCGCCGAGCACCGACAGATCGGACCCGGGCTCCGGGTACTCCTCGAAAGCGTCCTCATCGGACTCGTACCGATACACCATGTGGCCCAGAGTAGGAGCCATTGTCCCTTTTGGTGATAATTTCGGAGAATTGTGCGCGCAGGCCGCGTCATGGCCCGCCCAGGCCGGTGCGAGAATTGCCGACGTGACCGGCGACCACTACTTCACTGCTCAACCCGCCAGCGACGCCCCGGCGCGCGAGGTCGAGTTCTCCGTCGTCGACCGCGACTACCGGCTCGCCTCTGCCGGCGGGGTCTTCTCCGCGACCCGGCTCGACCCGGGGACCGCCGTGCTCCTGCGCAAGGCCGAGCTGCCCGCCGCCGACACCAGCGGTGACCTGCTCGACCTGGGCTGCGGATTCGGACCGATCAGCTGCGTACTGGCCGACTTCGCGCCGAACAGCACCATCTGGGCGGTCGACGTCAACGCCCGCGCCCGTGAACTGACCGCCGCCAACGCCGTCCGCGTCGGTGCCGGTGACCGGGTCCGGGTCAGCGCGCCGGACGACGTGCCGGTGGACATCCAGTTCGCCGAGATCTGGTCCAACCCTCCCATCCGAATCGGAAAGGACGGGCTGCACGAGCTGCTGCTGCGTTGGCTGCCGCGGCTCGCGCCGGACGGCGTCGGCTGGCTGGTCGTCGCCCGGCACCTCGGCGGTGACTCGTTGCAACGCTGGCTCACCGAGCAAAACTGGCAGGTGGAGCGGCACGCCAGCCAGAAAGGCTTCCGGGTGCTACGAGTCACCCGGTAATTGGATGTCCCCTCCGGCCCTCACTGGGGCAGGATCCCCGCGTGGGATACGTGGACGTGGCAGGAGTCGGGCACATTCTGCCGGACGGTCGGGAACTCTTCGCCGACGTGTCGTTCCGGGTCGGGGAGGGCGCCAAGATCGCCCTCGTCGGGCCGAACGGCGCGGGGAAGACGACGCTGCTGAGGATGGTCGCCGGCGACCTGCCGGTGCGTACCGGCGTCGTCGCACGCGCCGGTGGGCTGGGCGTGATGCGTCAGTTCATCGGCATGATCGGCGACGAGTCGACGCTCGCCGACCTGGCGTTGTCGCTGGCCCCGCCCGCACTGCGCGACGCCGGCCGCCGGCTGGGCGAGACCGAGACCGCCATGCGGGCGGCCGAGGCCCGCGGCAAGTTCAGCAACACCGCGGGCAAGGCCCAGTTGGCGTACGCGGATGCGCTCGGCGCCTGGGGCGAGGCCGGCGGGTACGACGCCGAGGTGCTCTTCGACACCGTCGCGACGATCGTGCTGGGCCAACAGTGGGACGCGGTTCGGGACCGGCCGGTGCGCACCCTGTCCGGGGGTCAGCAGAAGCGCTTCGCCCTGGAGTTGCTGCTGCGCGGCCCGGACGAGGTGCTGCTGCTGGACGAGCCGGACAACTTCCTCGACGTGCCCGGCAAGCGTTGGCTGGAGGCACGACTGCGCGAGTCGACCAAGTCCGTGCTCTACGTCTCGCACGACCGTGAGCTGCTGGCCCAGAGTGCCGACCGGGTGGTCGCCGTCGAAGGTGGCAGCGCCTGGGTGCACCCGGGCGGCTTCGCCAGCTGGCACGACGCCCGCGTCGCCCGGCACGCCCGCCTCGACGAGCTGCGGCGGCGCTGGGACGAGGAACACCAGAAGCTGCGCGAGCTGATGCTGATGTACAAGCAGAAGGCCGCGTACAACGACGGGTTGGCCTCGCGCTACCAGGCCGCGCAGACCCGGTTGCGCAAGTTCGAGGAGGCCGGGCCGCCGCCCGTACCCCCGAAGGACCAGGACATCCGGATGCGGCTGTCCGGCGGGCGGACCGGCAAACGTGCTGTCGTCTGCGAGCAGCTTGAGCTCGACGGCCTGACATTCCCCTTCGACCTGGAGATCTGGTACGGCGACCGGGTGGCGGTGCTCGGTGCCAACGGCAGCGGCAAGTCGCACTTCCTGCGGTTGCTGGCCCGGGGCGGCACTGACCCCGACCCGGCGAACGGGCCGGTCGACGGCGCGGGAGCGCTTGCCCCGGTGGTGCACGACGGTGTGGCCCGGCTCGGTGCCCGGGTCCGCCCCGGGCACTTCTCGCAGACCCACGACCGCCCGGAGCTGATGTCGAAGACCCTTGTCGAGATCCTCTGGCGGGGCGACGAGCACCGCACCGGGATGGACCGGCACGCCGCAATGGGGGTGCTGAGTCGGTACGAGTTGGCCGCGCAGGGCGACCAGCGCTTCGGGACGCTCTCCGGCGGGCAGCAGGCCCGTTTCCTGGTGCTGCTGCTGGAGCTGTCCGGGGCGACCCTGCTGCTGCTCGACGAACCCACCGACAACCTCGACCTGGCCAGCGCGGAAGCCCTCGAAGCGGGCCTGAACGCCTTCGAGGGGACGGTGATCGCGGTGACCCACGACCGATGGTTCACCCGCTCCTTCGACCGGTTCGTGCTGTTCCGGGGCGACAACGAGGTGGTGGAGACCCCGGAACCGGTCTGGGACGTCGGCTGATCCCCGCCGCCGGGCGACTCAGGCTCTGGCACCGACTACTACGGAACCAGGCGTTCGAGGCGGCGGCGGGCCTGCGCGGCGGCGGGGTCGCCCACGTCCTCGTAGATCCGCACGGCCTGGCGCCAGGCGAAGGCGGCAGCGGTCAGGTCGCCCATCCCTTCCCGGGTGTCCCCGAGTCGGATGAGGGTCTCTGCCTCGTGGTAGCGGTCGGCGGAGTCGCGAAAAAGTTGGATCGCCTGCTCGTAGCAGTCGGCCGCGCGGTCGCGTTCACCGAGGTTGTCGTAGGCGAAGCCAAGGCTGTCGAGCGTCGCGGCCTGGCCGTTGCGGTCGTCGCTCTGTCGTTGCTGGTGGAGTGCTTCGGTGCAGCTCTCGATGGCCTGGGCGTAGTCGCCGGTGGTGGCCAGCAGCCAACCGATCGCGTTGAGTGTCCGAGCTTCACCCGAGCGGTTACCGGCCAGCCGGTAGAGCCGTAGCGCCTCGCGACCGTGTGCGAGGGCCTCGTCGAAACGGCCGTCCAGATAGCAGAGTTCGCAGTAGTTGTGCAGCGTTTGCGCCTGACCAGTCGGATCGCCGAGGCGTTCGTGCAGCTCGAGTGCGCGCTTCAACCGGTGCTCGGCGGCATCGCGGTCGCCGAGTCGGGTCAGTGCACGGGAGAGCAGCCGGTTGGCGGCAGCCTGACCGGCGAGGTCGTCGATCTTCTCTGCGGCGGTCAGCGCGACCTGCTGGATGTCGAGCTGGTCCTGCCACAGGCCACGCGGTGCAACGAAGGTGTTCAACGCCCAGGCGACCTGCCAGGCGTACGCTTCGAACCCGTTCTGGGCGGCCTGCCGAACGACCCGAATCAGCACCCGGTGCTCAGCTGTGAACCAGGCGAGCGCGCCGCCGTGATCGGTCACCGAATGCCTGGCGGGTACGGGCAGCGGCGGCACCGGCTCGATCGGGGGCCACTGCGGCTGGAGCAGTAGCGCGGCCGGATAGGCGGCGTGCAGGTAGTGGTCGTACAGGCGCTGTCGGGCGGCGGCCCGTTCGTCGGCGCGCTCCGACGACTCAGCGAGCTCGGCCGCGTAGGCGCGTAGAAGATCGTGGAAGGCGTAGCGGCCAGGCGTGTGCTCGGCCAGCAGATTGAGCCGGGTCAACTCCCGCAGTCGCGGCGTGACGGCTGCGGTAGGAATGCCCGCGAGTGCCGCAGCCGCGGCGGCGGTCAGATCCGGGCCCGGATGCAGCCCCAGCAGAGTGAACAATCGGGCCGCTTCCTGCCCCAGGGCCAGGTACGACCAGGAGAAGACGCGCCGCACGTCGCCGTCGGCCAACACGTCGAGCCGTGTCTCGGTGGAGTGCAACTCGGCGGCGATGGCGCCGAGCGGGAACGTGGGATGGGTGGCGACGCGTGCCGCCACTATCGCCAGCGCCAGCGGAAGCCGGCCAGCGGCCTCGACGATGTCGGCCACCGCGGCCGGCTCGGAGGAAAGGCGGCCGGCCCCGAGCCGGCCGGCGAGCAGGCTCGTCGACTCCTCCGCCGTGAGCACGCCCAGTGTCAACGGCACCGCGCACTCGGCGGCGATCAGACCACCGAGCCGGTCACGGCTGGTGACCACGACCATGCAGCCGCCGGAACCGGGCAACAGGGCGCGAACCTGGGCGGAGTCGCGGGCGTTGTCGAGCACCACGAGCATCCGGCGGGAGGCCAGCAGGCTGCGGTAGAGACCAGTCCGGGCCTCCATGCCGGCGGGTATCCGGGCGTGGGGCACGCCGAGCGCTTCGAGGAATTCGGACAGGGCGTCGAGCGGGGACACCACTCCGGCCTCGTCGTAACCCCGGAGGTTGACGTAGAGCTGGCCGTCGGGGAAGCGGCCGGCGACCCGGTGCGCCCAGTGCAGCGCCAGGGCGGTCTTGCCAACGCCGGCCATGCCAGACACCGCGGAGATGACCACGGTGCTCGACCTCTGTGAATCGCCGTCCAGTAGCGCGTCGAGGTTGGCCAGCTCGGTGCTGCGGCCGACGAACTCCGGTACCGCTCGTGGCAACTGTTCGGGGCGCAGGATGTGCGGCCCCGGCACCGGCCTGTCCGACCCCGATGGCGGTTGCGCTGCCAATTCCGGTCGGTGATGCAGGATGTCGTCATACACCTTGACGAGTTCCGGTGCGGGATCGAGGCCGGTCTCCTCCGCCAGCGCCTGCCGAGCTTGCTGGAAGGCGTCCAAGGCGCCGGCCACGTCTCCGATGCGGTACAGGCCCACCATCAGCTGGCCCCAGGCCCGCTGCCGCAGCGGGTGCAGGTCGAGCAGGGCCCGCAGTCGGCGCACCACGTCGGCCGGTGCGCCGAGCGCCAGCACCGCCTCGGCGTAGTCCTCCTCGACGAGCAGCCGGCGCTCCTCGAACTGCGCCACCCGCCTGGCGAGAGCCGAACGCAGGGGCAGGTCCGACAGTGGCGCCCCACGCCACAGGCCCAGCGCGGCGGAGAGTTCGGCCTCGGCACGCTCTGCGTCGGAGGTGACGAGAGCGTCGCGCCCCCGAGCCGCCGCGGCGTCGAAGAGGTCCAGGTCCCGCTCGTCGGGGCCCACCCGGAGCACGTATCCGCCCGCCACAGCTGTTATCCCGTCCCAGGACCCCCCGTCCCCCAGCGACTGCCGCAACCCGCGCACGTAGGTGCGCAGGTTCGCAGCGGCCGACGCCGGCTCTTCGTCGCCCCACAGCATCGAGGTCAACTCGTTGGTGCCGACGACCTCATTGGGACGCAGCAACAGAGTGGCCAACAGGAGGCGCTGCTTCACCGAGCCCAGCGGAACCGGCCGGCCTTCGCGGTACACCCGGAACGGACCAAGGATGTCGAAACGCAACCAAGCACCTCGCAGGTGGGCGTTGCAATCCGGAGGCGCGCCGCACCCGGGATCACGGGGCGGGCGGGTGACCTGTACGCCAGTTGTGCGGCGAATGTACCTGCCCCACTTTACCTTTCAACCATCCCATCGCCCATCCGAAGTAGACACCACCCAGGCAAGGAGATGCATGTCTTCGTTCCACTCCGTCCGCCGCGTACTCCGTAAGGCTGCGGTGCCCGCAGTCGGCGCGGCATTGGCCATCGGCATCAACGTCACAGTCGCCACGCCGGCTGCGGCCAGCGGCTCCTACACCGGCCGGGCGTACGTCCACGGCACCGGTGGGGTATCTGACGACTTCGATGACGAGGGCGTCGTCAACGTCAGCACGCACCGCAGCTCGAACGTCACCTGCCTGTGGCAGACCATCCTCTGGGCAAATGGCTACCTGCCCTCGTCCGGGATCGATGGGGTCTTCGGCGACCAGACCGATGCCGCGACGAGGAACTTCCAGCGCGACAAGAGCCTCGGCGCGGACGGCTCAGCTGGCCGCAACAGCTGGACGAAGGCCGGCGACAAGCTCGTGCAGGACGACGACCAGAACGGGTGGCGGTACGTGGTGTATCACGGGGCAAGGGGTTCCCGCAGCCCGTACAGCGCGCACGAGTTCGTCCTGCAGCGGTCGCCCGACGGAAACTTCAGGTTCTACCCGCCGCAGGGCGGTGGCCCCTACTGGGCCACCTACAACAGCCGTTCCTGCTGATCTCTAGGTATTGCCAGGGGCCGCTGGGCGTTGATCGTCTCGGCGGCCCCTGGGGGGCCGGTCCGTCGGCCATGGCTCCGCTGAGCTCACCGACACCATCGGTGCCGCCCGTGAGCTGGTCACCGAGGTAGTCGGTTGAGCTGCCTCCGGGGTGGGGCGCGTCCAGCCGGCATAGGGTGGATCTCGTGACTGAGATGACCTATCGCCGGCTGGGCGACTCCGGGCTCGTGGTTTCCGTGGTCGGCATCGGCTGCAACAACTTCGGCCGCAAGCTGGACCTCGACGGCACTCGTGCGGTGGTGGACGCGGCCCTGGACGCCGGGATCAACCTGTTCGACACCGCCGACATCTACGGCGAACCGCAGGGCGGCTCCGAGGAGCTGCTCGGGCAGGCGCTCAAGGGCCGCCGGGACGACGTGGTGGTGGCCACCAAGTTCGGCATGGACATGAACGGCCTCAACGGGCCGGACTACGGGGCACGCGGTGCGCGCCGCTACATCGCCCGCGCGGTGGAGGCGTCGCTGCGCCGGCTCGGCACCGACCACATCGACCTGTACCAGATGCACGAGCCCGACCCGGGCACCCCGATCGACGAGACCCTCGCCGCCCTGGACGACCTGGTGCGCGACGGCAAGGTGCGCTACCTGGGCAACTCCAACTTCGCCGGGTGGCAGATCGCCGACGCGGACTGGGTCGCCTCGTCCAACGGCCGGGCCCGCTTCATCAGCGCTCAGAATCACTACAGCCTGGTGGAGCGGTCCGTGGAGGCCGAGGTGATCCCGGCGTGTGAGCGGTTCGGTCTCGGCATGCTGCCGTTCTTCCCGCTCGCCAACGGTCTGCTCACCGGCAAGTACAAGCGCAGTGAGCAGCCCCCAACCGGCAGCCGGCTCTCCGGCGGCGGCCGGTACGCGGAGCGGCTCGCCGCGGCCGACTGGGACACCATCGAGGCGATCGAGGCGTACGCGGCCGAGCGGGGTCTGAGCATGCTCCAGGTGGCGATCGGTGGGTTGGCCGCCCAGCCGGCGGTGACCTCGGTGATCGCCGGTGCCACCACGCCGGAGCAGGTCCTCGCCAACGCCGCCGCCGGCACCTGGGAGCCCAGCGACGAGGACCTGGCAGCGCTGCGCGCCATCCTCTGAGCGCGGTGCCGTGCCGGTTCCGTTGCTCGACGGCGCGTGCCGCGCTTGATCCACTCGCGTTCCTTGAAGTCGGGGTGACCTGTTGCGCGGGACACCCCGACTTCAGGGAAGCCGAGACGGAACAGGGCCGGGCCGCTGTCGCGGCCCGGCCCTGTCGTCTATTGCCGATGGGTCAGGTGGTGGTGCGGCGGCGGCCGAACAGCATGGCCACCCCCATCGCCAGGGCGACGACGACCAGGCCGGCCGCCGCGTACGGCCACCAGCCCGCACCGCCCGCGCCGTCAGCCGTTTTGGTCACCGAGACCGGCTCCGGCGGGGGCGGAGACTGCGCGGCACGGGCCTGCACCGTTGCGGAGGCCTCACCCGGGAGCGGAGCGGGGGAGTTCACCTTGACCTTCCAGGTGCCGGCGGTGAGCACCGGACCGCTGCTGTAGAACCCCTGCCCCTCGGGCTGCGGCTCCAACTGCACCGGCCCGACCTTCTGCCCGTCCGGGCCGGTGGCGGTGAGGACCAGTCGCACCACCCGGTCCAGCCGACGCCCGTCGGGGTAGGTGGCCTGGATGGTGACCCCCTCGGCGCCGTCGCCGGCCACCACGAGTTTGAGCTTGTCAGCCTGAGCGGCCGCCGGGGCAGCGGCGAACAGGATCAGAGCCAGTCCGACGAACACGGCGGCCAACGCCTTGCGGATACCCGTCACGGACATCTCCTCACTACTGATGAGGGAGGCCCCTCCCCGACGCCGGAGCGTCGGAGAGGGGCCTCGTCGGATCAGAGCTGGCGACCGGGTGCGAGCCGGGTGGCATCGCCACCGAGCCGTCCGGTGCCCTTGACCGATTCGCCGTCGTTCGCCTTGACCCCGGCCTTGCTGGCCGCGCCGCCGAGCCGGACGATCATGGCATCGGCGTCCCGGATCAGGGCATCCCGGACCTCCGCCTCGCCCACCAGAGCGGTGTCGGAGGCGAGCGTCCGGAACGCGGTCAGCTGCCGCACCGCCGCCTTGTCGTCGCCGGCCGCCTCGGACTTGCGGACGGCGTCGAGCTTGTTGGTCAGCTGCTTGTGCGCCTTGGTCGAGAGCCGACCCGTCGCCTTGAACCGGTCCAGCAGACCCTGCATGTCCCGGAACGAGGTGGTGACGAAGAACCGGACCGTCGAGGTGGTCTCGTTGCCCGCCTTGTCGGTCGCGGTCACGGTCAGCTCGTGCAGGCCGAGCGAGAGCTCGTACATGGCCTGCAGGGTGCCGCTGGCGTACGCCTGGCCGTCCAACGTGCCGACCACAGTCGCGATGCCCGAGGTCGGGTCGACAGCCTGCCAGGACACCCTGACGTCCTGGCTGTCACCGTAGAGCTGGCCGTCGGCGATACCGGAGACCAGCAGCGTCGGCTTGGTGCCGTCGATCTTCAAAACCGCCGACTTGAGCGTCTCGGCGTTGCCTGCCTTGTCGGTCGAGCGGTACAGCAGCTCGTGCTGCCCGTCACCGGTCACCTCGACCGGCGCCGTGTACGGCGTCCACGCGCCACCGTCCAGCGACCACTCCACGGTCTTGACACCCGAACCGGCGTCGGTGGAGGCCAGCACGACCGGGATCGTGCCGTTGTGCCAGCCGGCGTTGTTCGCCGGAGCGAACGTCGCAGTGGTCACCGGCGCAGTGGCGTCGATCTTGGCAGAGACGGTCTTTGTCGCCTCCACGTTGCCGGCCTTGTCGGTCGAGCGGAACCGCAGCTCGTGCTCGCCGTCACCGGTGACCTCCACCGGGGCGGTGTACGCCGTCCAGGTGGTGGCCCCGTCCAGCTGGTACTCGGTGCTGGCGAGCCCGCTACCGCCGGCCTCGTCGGCGGCGGTGAGGGTCACCGTCACCGGCCCGGTGTACCACCCCTCGGTCGGGGTGCCGGACACGGCGGCCGTGGTCACCGGCGCGGTCTCGTCGGCCACCTTCGTGCTCAACCGGAAGTAGTCGAACGCGGCGGTCTTCGAGGCCGTCTGGTTGGCGCCGAGGGTGAACAACCCGACCTTCGGGGTGGCACCCACAGCGGTGTTGGTCAGCGCCTCCAACGCGGTCCAGGTCGTCCCGTCGGCCGAGTACGACGCGGTGAACGTGTCACCGGTGCGGGCCAACCGGAGGTGCCACACGGCACTGGTCAGGCTGGTCACCTCCGGCTGTGGGTTCTGGACCGCCCCGCCGATCTCGCTGCGGAACTCGATCCGCCGCGTCACCGTCTGGCCGGCCTGGTTGTCCGCGATGAAGTCGAACTTCAGGTAGTTGTCGTCGTCGGCCTGCACGAGCAGACCGGCCTGCTGGTACTGCTCGTTCAGCAGACTGCCGTCGACCTTCGTCTCCAGGGTCCAGTCGCCCGACGGCGCGGTCTGGAGGATGAAGTTCTTCGGCCCGGTGTTGTCGGTGCCGTAGATGTCACCGTTGGGCACGTCGATGCGCAGCGCGCCACCGGTGACCCGGTAACCGGTCGGGTCCTCCCGAAGGATCGCGTCCCACCGGCACTTGTCCAGCGTGTCACCGTTGAACTCGTCCGACGGGTCGACCGGGCCGGCCGGAGCGTCCGGCGTGACCTGGAACGAATCGAAGGCCGCGTTGACGACCGGTGCCTCGGTGCCGCCGTTGAGGGCGAAGACCCCGATGCGCGGGTTGGTGATGCCGGCGAGCGCGGCCGAACGGCCGACCGGAGTGAAGGTCTGCCCGTCGCCCGAGACGGCCGCGGTCAGGTTCGTCCCGTCGCTGGTGACCCGCAGGTACACGGTGTCACCGGCAGGTGCGTTGGTGGCGTCGGCGGCCTCGTTGCGAGGCGTGCCGGCCGTCTCCCGGATGAACTCCACCCGACGGCTGCCGTTGTACAGCAGGTCCACCTTGGCGTAGTTGTCGTCGTCGCCGTACACCAGCAGACCTGCCTGCTGGTAGTTGGCCGTCACCGGGAGCGTGACCTTGGTGGTCATCTCCCAGGCGCCGGTCGGAGCCGCCTGGAGCACCAGGTTCGTGGCGTCGTTGCGAGCGCCGTAGAGGTCACCCACAGCAGTGGGCAGCTGGAGCGCGCCGCCACTGAGCGAGTAGAGCTGGTTCTCCCGGATGACGCTGGTCCAGCGCTCCTTGTCGAGGCTGTTGCCGTTGAAGTCGTCCGAACGCGCCCCGAAGCAGGACGTGTCCGGAGCGTCCACCCGCACCGGCACCGTGGCGTACGCCTTGGCGCCCTTGCTGTCGGTCACCGTGAGGGTGGCCGTGAAGGTGCCCGGGGTGGCGTAGGTGTGGCTGGCGTCCAGAGTGGTCGCCGTGCCTCCGTCGCCAAAGTCCCAGGCGTACGTCAACGGGGTGTCGCCCTCGGCGTCGGTGGCCGTGCCGTCGAAGGCGACGGTGACCGGTGCGGTGCCGGTGGCCGGGGTGGCCGTGGCGCTGACCACCGGCGGCGCGTTCTCGGTGACACCGCGACCGACGAAGTCCATCCAGTTGACGTTGAACAGCGAACCGGAGCCGCCGTTCGGGTCACGGGCCAGGAAGTACAGCGAGCCGCTCGCGGCACCGGTGACCGGCGCGCTCACGTCCGTGTACGTCTGCCACCCGCCGGTCGCCGGCACGGTGGCCGTGGCGACCACCGGTCCGTCGACAGCACCCGCGCGGACCTCGATCCGACCGCCTGCGGCGGCCGAGGCAGCCCGGAAGCGGATCTCGGTGATGTTGGTCAGGTCCGCCGGAGCGACCGACCACCAGTCACCGTCCTCGATGAACGCGATGCTCTGACCGCCGCCGGCGGTGTCGGTGGCAGCTTCCCGCTGCACGCCGGCGTCGCCGCCGCCGGTGCTCACCGGAGCGCGCCCGGTGGCGGTGAAGTACTCGGCCTGCTTCTGCTTCGGCTGCAGGACCTCGATCTGCCGGCCGGTCAGGGCACCGGACCCGCCGGCACCACCCTTGTCGGTGTAGGTGGCCTCGAAGACCGCGAAGACGTTCGCCTCGGCGCCGTGCCCGGAGGCGAGCGACGTCTGGACGGTGCCGGTGCAGCCGGTGTGCTGCTCCAGCGGGTGGGCGTGCTCGTCGTGACCGAGCAGCACCTGCAGCCCGACCTTGGCGCAGTCGATCTCCCCGTCCTCGGGGTCGGTCACCTTGATCGAGTAGCGGACCTGGTCACCCCAGTTGAAGAACCCGCCGTCCGGTGGGAACTCGATGGAGACCGTCGGAGCGGTGTTGCCCACGGTGACCGGCACGTTGGCCACCGCGGTCCGGCCCTTGGGGTTGGTGACGGTGAGCTGGGCGGTGTAGTTGCCCGCCGTGGCGTACGTGTGCGTCGGGTTGGCCTCGGTGGAGGTCTGCCCGTCGCCGAACGTCCAGGCGTAGGTGAGCGCGCCGCCGTCCGGGTCCCGGGAACCGGCGCTGGAGAACGTGACGGTCAACGGCGCCGGACCCGAGGTCGGGTTGGCGGACGCCGCCGCGATCGGGGCACGGTCACCGGCGGTGTAGTCGATCCGGTAGACGCCGGAGTTGTCGTTGTTGCCGCCGAAGCCGCTGCCCCACTCGATCAGGTACAGCGCGCCGTCCGGACCGAACTCGAAGTCCATCGGCCGGATCATGCTCATGCCGGTGAGCAGCTGGTTGATGTCCACAAGCGACTTACCGTCGGGGGTCACCTGCATGGTGTACATCTTGTTCTGGTTCCACTCGCCGAGCAGAGCCTTACCGTCGTAGTACGCCGGCCACTTCCGGTTGGAGTTGAGGTCGGCGTCGTAGCGGTAGACCGGGCCACCCATCGGGGCGCCACCGCCGCCGATCTCCGGGTAGCGCGCGTCACCGGCGTACCCGTAGTCGACGGTCGCCGGGACGACCGGCGGGAGGTTGGTCAGGCCGGTGTTGTTGGGCGAGTTGTTGACCGGTGCGGCGCAGTCGAACTTCGGGCCGCTCGGACCGGACGGGAACGTGTAGTCGTTGTACGCCTCGTTCGTGCCCGTGCAGTACGGCCAGCCGTAGTTGCCCGGGGTGACGATGTTCCACTCGACCAGACCACGCGGGCCCCGGTTCGGGTTGTCCGAGTTGGCGTCCGGTCCGTAGTCCGCCACGTACAACGTGTTGGTCTTCGGGTCGGTGCCGATCCGGAACGGGTTGCGGAAGCCCATCGCGTAGATCTCGGGACGGGTCTTCTCGGTGCCCGGCGCGAAGAGGTTGCCCGACGGAACGGTGTACGTTCCGTCGTCCTCCGGGTGGATCCGGATCACCTTGCCGCGCAGGTCGTTGGTGTTGGCGGAGGTGCGCTGCGCGTCGTAGTCCTGGCGGCCCGACCGCTCGTCGATCGGCGAGTACGAGTTCGACTCGAACGGGTTGGTGTTGTCACCGGTGGCCAGGTAGAGGTTGCCGTCGCCGTCGAAGGCCATGCTCCCGCCGGCGTGGCAGCAGGTGTTGCGCTGGGTGTCGACCCGTAGCACCTGCTTCTCGCTGGCCAGGTTGATGGTGTCGCCGGTCACCGTGAAGCGGGACAGCAGGTTGCGGGTGACCCCGTCGTTCGGGGCGTAGTAGAGGTACACCCAGTTGTTGGTGGCGAAGTCCGGGTCGAGCCGGATGCCGATCAGGCCGTCCTCGTTGCCGGTGAAGACGTCCAGGTCGACGGCGGTGACCGTGTTGCCGGTGTCCGGCTTCACGATCTGCACGCGACCGTCGCGCTCGATGTAGAAGACCCGCCCGTCGGGGGCGATGTCCAGCTCCATCGGGTTGCTGGTGTTGCTGTCCAGCGTGACCTTCTCGAAGTTCGAGGTCTTCGAGGCGCCACAGTCGGCGTTCTCGACGCCGGCCGCGGTCCGGATGCCGCCGAGCAGGTGGGAGAGGAACTGGGGCTCGGCGTACGACTCCCGGGTGTGCCCCAGGCCCGTGTACCAGGACCGGCCACCGTCGTAGTCCTGACACCAGGCGACCGGGTGGTCCGCACCCATCGCGCCGGCGCCGGGGGTGTAGCTCTTCTCGTCCAGGCTGGCCAGCACGTGTACGTCCGGCCGAGGGTTGGACTGGTAGTTGTACCACTCGTCGAACCGGGACCAGCGGTCCGGAAGACCGGCCGTGGACGGGTGGGCGTGATCCTCCACCTTGACCGTGGCCGTCTGGTTCTGCGGGTGGTTGGCGAAGTACGCACCGACCAGGTCGCCGTACCAGGCCCAGCTGTACTCGGTGTCCGACGCGGCGTGGATGCCGACGTAGCCGCCGCCGGCCTTCACGTAGCGCTCGAACGCCGCCTGCTGCTCGGCGTTGAGCACGTCACCGGTGGTGGAGAGCCAGATCACCGCCTTGTACTTCGCCAGGTTGGCGTCGTTGAATGCGGCACCGTCCTCGGAGTTGTCAACGGTGAATCCGTTGGCGGCGCCGAGTTGCTGGATGGCGGCGATGCCGGTGGGGATGGAGTCGTGCCGGAAGCCGGCGGTCTTGGAGAAGATCAAGACGGAGAAGGGATCGGCCGCTGCCTTTGGTGCCTTGGGCACCACCTGGCTGACCGGGGCGGCGGCTGGCGCCTCCCGTGGGGGAACCTGGGCGGCTGCCTGGGCAGGCGTGCCGAACAGGGTGGTCGAGGCCATGGCCAGGGAGATCAGTGTTGCGGTGATGGGTACGCGGGCACGACGAGAACGGGACACGCCGCCTCCTGTGTCGTAGTGACAGAGAGTTCGCGGGAGTCGGCTCGCCGAACGCCCTCCCTCATGGAGCCGGTGGTGACGCCGTGCCAGGGTGCCCCACCGACATTTTGTCGAATCGCTGAACAAATTAATTCGGCTGGTTCGATGTCGGGCAAGATGCAGACGGGTAACGGTTCTGCAACGGCGGGCGACATTCCGAACAGGACCGTATGAAGTGCCCCATCGATCTCGCTCGTCGCGGCCGGGCCGGACGCCGTCGACGCCGCCTTGGCAGACCGGCGGAACTGTCGTACGGTGACACGCAAGTAACCCACGGGAGCCCGGTGTACCGGGCTGAGAGGGGGGCTGACAGCCCCCGACCGTCGAACCTGATCCGGGTAATGCCGGCGCAGGGAGGAGTGTTGCCGTGCCGTCCCTGGGGCGACTGCATCTGATCACCGACACCCGACCCGGGCGTGACCCGCTCACCGTGGTCCGGGCCGCCCTCACGGCGGCCCGTGCCGAACTGGTGGTGCAGGTCCGGGTCGAGGATTCCGCCACCGACCGCGAGGCGTACGACCTGGCCCGGCGGGTGCTGGCGCTCTGCGCGTCGTACGAGGCGACCTGCCTGGTCAACGACCGGTTGCACGTGGCGCTCGCGGTCGGTGCCGCCGGCGGGCACGTCGGCGCCGACGACCTGCCGGTCGCCGCCGCCCGCCGGGTGCTCGGCCCCGCCGGAGTGCTCGGCGCCACCGCCCGCGCGCCGGGCACGGCCACCGAGGCGGTCGCGGCCGGAGCCAGCTACCTGGGCGTCGGGCCGTGCCACACCACCAGCACCAAGTCCGGCCTACCCGATCCCATCGGGCCCACCGGGGTACGCGCCGTCGTCGACGCCGTCGACGTGCCGGTCATCGCGATCGGCGGAGTGACCGCCGCACGGGTGCCGGCGCTGCGGGCAGCCGGGGCGTACGGGGTGGCGGTCGTCGGCGCCCTCTCCGCTGCCGCCGACCCGGCGCGGGCGACGGCCCAGCTCATCGAGGCACTGACGTGCTGACCGGCCGGTTCCCGTCACCGCCGTCGCGCGACCGGGTCCGGCCGGATGTGGCGGTGGTGGGGGCGGGACCGATCGGGCTGTCCATCGCCTGGCGCTGCGCCGCCCGAGGGCTGCGGGTGGTGGTGCACGATCCGGCGCCCGGTTCGGGAGCCTCCGCGGTGGCCGCCGGCATGCTCTCCCCGGTCGCCGAGGCGTACTTCGGTGAGCGGCAGTTGACCGAACTGCTCCTGGCGTCCGCCGAGCGCTGGCCGGGGTTCGCCGCCGAGTTGAACGAGGTGACCGGCGTCGACATCGGTTACCGGACCGAGGGCACCCTGATGGTCGGCCTGACCGGCGACGACCTGGCCGAGGCGCGCAGGCTGTGGGCGTACCAACAGGGGTTGGGTCTGCCGGTGACCCCGCTGCGTCCCAGCGAGCTGCGCGAACGCGAGCCGGCGCTCGCTCCGAGGGTGCGCGGCGGCGCGCTCGCGCCCACCGACCACCAGGTGGACCCACGGCTGCTGGTGCCGGCGCTGCGCGCGGCGGCGCAGCAGGCCGGCGCGGTGCTGGTGTCGCACGCGGTTCGGCGTCTGTCCGATGTGGACGCGCGGGTGACGGTGGTCGCCGCCGGCTGCGGGGCCGCGGCACTCACCGGTCTACCGGTGCGGCCGGTCAAGGGCCAGATCCTCCGGCTCCGCGCGCCCGACGGCGTCGCGCCGGGCTTCCGGCACGTGATCCGGGGGTACGCCGACGGCGAACCCGTCTACCTGGTGCCCCGTGTCGACGGGGAGGTCGTGCTCGGCGCGACTGTCGAGGAACGGGCGGACACCACCGTCACGGCCGGCGCTGTGCAGCGCCTGCTCCGCGCCGGAGTCGACCTGCTGCCGGAACTGGCCGAGTACGACCTGGTCGAGGCGGTTGCCGGGCTGCGCCCGGGTACGCCGGACAACGCGCCGATCCTCGGGCCGCTGCCCGGCCGGCCGGACGTCCTGGTCGCCACCGGGCATCACCGGCACGGCATCGTGCTCGCCCCGATCACCGCCGACCTGATCGCGGACCTGGTGCTCGACGGCGTAAGCGACCCGTTGCTCGCGCCGTTTCGGGCCGACCGGTTTCTCGGCCTGACGCCGGGTGGCAGCCCTGATCGCAGCACGGAGGGGGACCAATGGAGTTGACGGTGAACGGGGCCGGGCGCAACGTGCCCGGCGGCTCGTCGGTGGCCGACCTGGTGCGCGACATCGTGCCCGAACAGCGTGGGGTGGCGGTCGCTGTCAACGGGGAGGTCGTACCCCGTGCGGGTTGGCCGGCCACGGCGCTGCGCGACGGCGACCGGGTCGAGGTGCTCACCGCGGCGCAGGGCGGGTGAGCGGCATGTCGTTCGAGCTGGGCGGGGAGACGTTCACCTCGCGGTTGATCCTCGGGACCGGCGGCGCCGCGAACCTGCATGTCCTGGAGCAGGCGATCCGTGCGTCCGGCACCGAGCTGGTCACGCTGGCGTTGCGTCGGGTGGGTACCGCGCCCGGCTCCACCGGCGGGCTGTTGGACCTGCTGGACCGGTGCGGGGTACGACTGCTGCCGAACACCGCCGGCTGCCACACGGCGACCGAGGCGGTCAAGGTGGCCCGGCTGGCCCGGGACGCGTTCGACACCGACTGGGTCAAACTGGAGGTGATCGGCGACGAGCGGACGCTGCTGCCCGACGGGGTGGAGCTGCTCCGCGCCGCCGAGGAGCTGGTCGCCGACGGCTTCACAGTGCTGCCGTACACCAGCGACGACCCGGTGCTGGCCCGTCGCCTCGCCGACGTGGGCTGTGCGGCGGTGATGCCGGCCGGCTCACCGATCGGCTCGGGGCTCGGCATCGGCAACCCGCACCACATCCGGCTCATCCGGCAGGGCGTGGACGTGCCGGTGATCCTCGACGCGGGCATCGGCACCGCCTCCGACGCCGCCCTGGCTATGGAGTTGGGCTGCGACGGGGTGCTGCTCGCCAGCGCTGTCACCCGGGCGGCCGACCCGGTGGCGATGGCGACCGCGATGCGGTACGCGGTCGAGGCAGGACACCTGGCCGCCGGGGCCGGCCGGATCGCCCGACGTTTCCACGCGCTCGCCTCCACTCCCGACGAGGGAAGACCGGACCTGTGACCGGGCCGGACGGTGTCGTCGTGTTGACCGACCGGCTCGTCGCGCGGGACCGGCTCGACCGGGTCGTGGCGGGAGCCGTGGCCGGGGGAGTGCGCTGGGTGGTGCTGCGGGAGAAGGACCTGCCCCGCGCCGAACGCGCCGCCCTCGCCGCCGACCTCCGCGCGATCCTCGCCGACGTCGGCGGGACCCTCGTCGTGGCCGGCCCCGACCCGCTCGGCGGCGATGCGGTCCACCTGCCGGCCGCCGGCCCGTACCCACCACCGACCCACACAGTGGTCGGCCGCTCCTGCCACAACCAAGCTGAGCTGGACCGCCTGACCACCGAGCACTACGCCACCGTCTCCCCGGTCCACCCCACAAAGACAAAACCGGGCTACGGCCCACCCCTAGGGCCAGACGGCCTGCGGCGGCTGATCGACATCAGCCCCGTCCCCGTCCTGGCCCTCGGCGGAGTAGAAACCCCAGACCAGGTAACCACCTGCGTCAAGGCGGGAGCAGCAGGAGTAGCCGTCCTGGGCGCGATCATGCGAGCCCAAGACCCCGCCGAAACAGCCGCCACCCTGACCAGCGCCTATGCCGAGGCGGCCACCCCTGAGCTGACCCAAACCCGGCACGGAGGCACCAGGTCTCCACGACGGGGGCTGCGGCCGACCGTGCCCACGCAGGGATCAAGCCTGACCGCCCGGAGTGGGCACGGTCGGCCGCAGCCCTCAACCGCAACCAGGGAAGAACCATGACCCCGAGAACACTGCTGACGATCGCCGGCTCCGACTCCGGCGGCGGCGCAGGAATCCAGGCGGACCTCAAGGTCTTCGCGGCGCTGGGCGCGTACGGCACCAGCGTCCTCACGGCGGTCACCGCGCAGAACACCCGGGGTGTCGACGCCGTCCTGCCGATGCCTCCGCGCACTGTCACCGAGCAGTTGGACAGCGTGCTCGCCGACTTCACCGTCGCCGCCGTGAAGACGGGAATGCTCGGCACCCCCGCGGTCGCCGACGTGGTGGCCGAGGCCGCACGGGCCGGTCGACTGCCCCACCTCGTCGTCGACCCGGTGCTGGTCGCCACCAGTGGTCACCGGCTAGGCGTGGTGAGCGCGGTGGAGCGGCTGCTGCCGTACGCCACCGTGGCGACGCCGAACTGCGCGGAGGCCGCGGCCATCACCGGACGCCCGGTCGACGACGTGGCCGCGATGGTCGTCGCCGCCGAGGCGCTCGCGGCCGGCGGACCCGAGTACGTGGTGGTCACCGGCGGCGACCTGGACGGCGGCGAGGCGGTCGACGTGCTGCACGGCGACGGCGTCACCACTCTGCTGCGCGCCCCACGGGTGGACACACGGCACACCCACGGCACCGGGTGTTCGTTCTCGGCGGCGATCGCGGTGCGGCTCGCGCTGGGCGATCCGGTGCCGGCGGCGGTGGGGGCCGCCAAGGAGTACGTGCTCCGTGCGCTGGATGGCGCGCGGAGTTGGGAGCTGGGCGCGGGGCGCGGACCGCTGAACCACTTCGGCTGGTCCGCTTGATCACCAGGGAGGCTGTCATGCAGGCACGAGGCAAGGTGTACGTCGAGGGTTCACGGCCGGACGTCCGGGTGCCGTTCGCGGAGGTGGAGCTGACCGGGGACCATCCGCCGGTACGGCTCTACGACACGTCCGGTCCGGGGTCGGACCCGTCGGTGGGGTTGCCCGCGTTGCGAGGCCCGTGGATCGCCGAGCGGGGCGATGTGGCACCGGTACGGGGTGCGGGCACTCCACTGGCCGGTGTGGACGGTCGTCGACCCACGCAGCTCGCGTACGCGCGGGCCGGTGTGGTGACGCCGGAGATGGAGTTTGTGGCGATCCGCGAGAACGTCGACCCGGAACTCGTGCGCGCCGAGATCGCCGCCGGCCGGGCGGTGCTGCCACTGAACGTCAACCACCCGGAGTGTGAGCCGGCGATCATCGGTAAGGCGTTCCTGGTCAAGGTGAACGCCAACATCGGCACCTCGGCGGTCAGCTCGTCGGTCGCCGAGGAGGTGGAGAAGCTCACCTGGGCCACCCGGTGGGGCGCGGACACCGTGATGGACCTGTCCACGGGTAAGCGGATCCACGAGACCCGGGAGGCGATCGTGCGGAACTCGCCGGTGCCGATCGGGACCGTGCCGATCTACCAGGCCCTGGAGAAGGTCGGCGGCGACCCGGTGAAGCTGAGCTGGGAGGTGTTCCGGGACACCGTCATCGAGCAGGCCGAGCAGGGCGTGGACTACATGACGGTGCACGCCGGGGTGCTGCTGCCGTACGTGCCGCTGGCCGTGGACCGGGTCACCGGGATCGTCTCGCGCGGCGGCTCGATCATGGCGGCCTGGTGCCTGGCGCACCACGAGGAGAACTTCCTCTACACCAACTTCGCGGAGCTGTGCGCGATCCTCGCGAAGTACGACGTGACGTTCTCCCTCGGTGACGGGCTACGCCCCGGCTCGATCGCGGACGCCAACGACGAGGCGCAGTTCGCCGAGCTGCGCACCCTGGGCGAGCTCACGAAGGTCGCCTGGGAGTACGACGTCCAGGTGATGATCGAGGGCCCGGGCCACGTGCCGATGCACAAGATCAAGGAGAACGTGGACCTCCAGCAGGAGTGGTGCCACGAGGCGCCCTTCTACACGCTCGGTCCGCTGACCACCGACATCGCGCCGGCCTACGACCACATCACCTCGGCGATCGGCGCCGCGATGATCGGCATGTTCGGCACCGCGATGCTCTGCTACGTCACCCCGAAGGAGCACCTCGGTCTCCCGGACCGCGACGACGTGAAGGCGGGCGTGATCGCGTACAAGATCGCCGCCCACGCTGCGGACCTGGCCAAGGGCCACCCGGGGGCGCAGGCGTGGGACGACGCGCTGTCCAAGGCGCGGTTCGAGTTCCGCTGGGAGGACCAGTTCAACCTCTCACTGGACCCGGAGACCGCGCGGTCGTACCACGATGCGACGCTGCCCGCCGAGCCGGCGAAGACGGCGCACTTCTGCTCGATGTGCGGCCCGAAGTTCTGCTCGATGAAGATCACCCAGGAGCTCAAGGAGTACGCGGCACGCGGCATGAAGGACAAGTCGGGAGAGTTCGTCTCCGGCGGTGGCCGGGTCTACCTCCCGCTGGCCTGACCGGCCGGCTCGTGCGGTCGGTTTGATGATCGACTCGGGTTCACTGGTGTCGCGGTATCCAGGCGTTCGGGATGGCCCGACTTCAGTGAACCCGAGTGGATCAGGCAGGTCTTACTCGCGGTGGTGCCGGCCGGTGGAGCGCAGCGAACGGCGGGCGTTCCCCTGCTCCGGCTCGTTGTCCGACACCGGCTTGCTCAGCCCCGCGACCCAGTCGACGAACTCCTCGTCCTGAGCCGGCAGCGGTTCCGTCGTGCCTTCCGGATCCTGGTGCTCCTCGCTCCGGGACCGGTTGCGGCGGAAGAGGCCACCGAGCCGTCCGCGCCGGGAAGGCTGTTCCGCCACCTTGCCGGCCGTCGGCGTGGCGTCGACGTCAGCCGGGTCGTCGGTGTCGGCGGTCGTACCAGCCCTGACCGGCACGACCGGGGCGCTCGGCTTCTCGGGCGGAGCTGGTGCTTGGCTGCTCGCGGCCGGGCTCGAACGGTCCGGTGACTCGGCCGGCCTGGTACGGCGGGTGGTGTCGAAGGCGTTCCAGGTGCTGGCCCGGCTCAGGTCCGGCAACGGCGCTCGGTGCCGTGGCCTCGGCGTCTGATCGGTCGACTCCTCCGGCCCGGTCGGCGCATCCGAAGCCGTCGACTCCTGCCCAGGCGCCTGCGGCGGCACCTTCCAGGCCGAGGTGACCGGCCAGGGCGATCGCGCAGGCGTCCACCGGTCGGTGTCCGAGTTGCCGGCGGCCGGGATCCCGAACAGCCCAGCGGTGGAACCGTCCTCGGTGGCCTTCCGCGCCTTGTCGGCGTCGCCGGCCCGGTCGGCTGTCGACGCAGTGGCCGGGCCCGCTGGTGACGCGGCGGAACTGGCCGTTGTGGTGGCCGGTGTGGCGGTGGCTGCGGCGGGCGGCGGCGCGGTGGGGTCGGGGGTTGCGCCGACCGGGGTACGCGGCGAGCCCGCCTTCGGGTCGGCCACCTCCGACGTTGGGCTGGCTGCGGGCTGGGGCTTCGCTGCCGTTGCCTTCGGGTCGGCTGCTGCTGTCCTGACGTTGGCCGCGTCCTTCTTGGTGGTGGCGGCCGGGGTGTGTGGCGGGTTGGCTGCTGCGGCCTTCGAGTCAGGTGCGGCCGGTGCCTCGGTGGTGCCGGTTGCGGTGGTCGGGGCCGCTGCCGTCGCGCGGGTCGGGGAGGCCTTGGCTCCCAGGTCGGAAGCTGTGCCCTGGTTCGCGTCGCTCAGCACCGGAGTGTCGGCCGAGGTGTCGGAACCGGTGCGGTCGGCGGACTTACCGGGCATGGTGGCCTTCCTGGTGCGCCCGGTGGTCGTCTCGTCGGTGCTCCTCGACTCGGTCGGGGACAGGTCGCCAGGAGAGTCAGGGGTGGCATCCGAACCGACCTTAGGCTTACGCGTCCGGCGCGGCTTGAGCGGTGCCGCCACCTCACCGGTGCCCGTGCTGGCCGCGCCCGTGCTGGCCGCGCTCGCCATGCCCGTGCTGGCCGCGCTCGCCATGCCCGTGCTGGCAGTGCTGGCCATGCCCGTGTTGACTGCGCTGGCCGCACCGGTCGTGCCCGAGCTGGTCGTACCGACGCTGGTCGTGCCGGTGCCCCGGTCGTCGGTCGGTCGACCTTTCGTGCGTGGTGTCGAGCTGTCGGTCGGCTCGCCGTCGGCAGGGCCGGCCACCGCGGCGGTGGCACCCGCGCGCCCGCCCTTGGCGCTGGTCGCCGCTGCACCACCGGTCGCCGCTGCACCGGTCGCCGCTGCACCGGTCGGGGCGGTGCTGGTCGACGCGGTGCTGGTTGAGGCGGCGTTGGTCGGGCTGCTGATCTCGGTGGTGGCCGGGTGCTCGGTGTCGGCCGAGGAGGTGACCGCCTCCGGGACCAGCCTGTGGGTCCGCGTGTCGGCGGTGAACTCGCCGGTCGGATCGGTCAGCCAGGATGCGGGCCTGGACAGCGCGTCAGGGGTTGCCGCAGTGGCGGGGGCCGGACCGTGCTGGCCGCTCGCGGTGGTCGTCGGCCAGTCCCAGTGGGCCGGGACGGTGCGTACACCATCGGAGCCTTCGGCGGCCCACGGACCGGGGACGACGGTGCCCGGCTTCGTGTCGGCGGGCGGCTCCACGGCGGTGCGTTCGGCGGCGGCCGGTTCGTTCGGCGAGTCCGTCGACGCCGCGCCCGGCAGCTCCGGGCCCGGGGGCAGCGGACGCAGGATGTCGGAGGGCTCGATCGCCTCCGGGTCCGTGGTAGGAGCACCGGCCGGCCACCGAAGCAGCGCGGCTGCCGCCGCGCCGAGCGCGCCGGCGAGGATCGCGATCAACGAGGCGTAGTAGGGGGTGGCCTGGTAGCGGTCCACCGCGTCACCCGGGCCCGCGGTCAGGTACGCGAATGCCACCAGCACCGGCCCGGCCACCCCGGTGGCTCCGCTGACCAGTGGCGCCTGGCCCCGCCAGCGGGCCAGCCCGGCGGTCGCCCCGCCGGCCAGCAGCGCCACGATGGGCAGCAGGAGCAGCGCCAGCCGTTGCGCGGCGGCGTCGTCCAGCCAGCTCGGCTCGAGGACGCCGAGCCGAACCGTCGGCAGTGGGCCGGTCGTGCCGAGCGACGGCAGTACCGAGATCAGCGCCAGCAGCCAGACCGCGCCGGCGACGGCCGCCATGTTCCAGCCCAGCTCGGGCCGGAGCAGGACAGCGATCGCCGCGCCCGCTCCGATCACCGCGCCGAGGACGGCGCAGATGCCCACCGCCCACACCGGGTCCACCGAGATCAACTCGGCGGCACGGGCGGGCTGCATGCAGAGCGGAGCGATGACTGTCGCGCCGAGCGCCGCCGCACCACCGATCGCCAACTGGCGGCCCGTGCTGGGCGGCGGTGCGTCGCGGCGAGCGAGGCGTCCGGTCAGGACGGCGCCGACGACGGCGGCGTTCGCGGCGAACCAGCCGACCCAGACGAGCTGGGTCGGCCACTGGTTGACGGTCGTACCGGTGAAGGCGCCGGTCAGCCGGACGATGCCGAAACCGTACGCGACGCCGAGCTGGCCGGCCCCGGCCAGCACGCTCACGCCGAGCGCCGTGAGCAGCAGTCTGCCCCAGGTCCGAAAGGCCATGTCGGGCACGTTACGCACCTGGTACACCCGATCGCCACCGGCGCGCCGCGCGGCGCGCCGGCCCGCGCTCGGCGGGTCTACTTGAGTTCGACCAGCCGGGCCAGGTAAGTCGTGTCTCCGACATTGGTGAGCATATGTACTGCGCCCGGGTCGCGGTAGACCACACCGCCGGTGGGCTCGTCGGCGTCGATCCGGGTGCCGTCGATGGTCTGTACGACGTTCTTCGCGCCCTCGATCGCCACCACCAGGTACGGGTGGTCATGCCGGTGCAGCGGCTGCCGCTCGCCGGGCTCGAGGCGGATGTGCCAGACCCGGACCCGGTCGTTCTCGAACACGATCTCCTGGCCCACCGGACCGAGTTCGGTCCCGTCGATCACGTCGGTCATCGTTCTCCGTCCAGTTGGGGAAGCACCTCGGCGGCGATCAGTTCGAGGTGGTCGAGGTCGTCGAAGTCGATCAGGCGGAGGTGTACGCGGGTGGCGCCGATGGCGGCGAACTCGCCGATCCGCTGTGCGAGCTGCGCGGGTGAGCCGACCACCGGGTCCTCCGGCGGCAGTGCGCTCTTCTCGTGCAGGGGTGCGGCCCGCCGCCGGGCCTCCTCGTCGGTTCGGCCGATGGCAACGACGATTCCGGCGGAGAGCACCAGCGGTGCCCGTCCGGACTCCGTCCGCCCGGTGCGCTCGCACGCCTCCCGTACCCGGTCGTAGGCCTCGGCGGTCTCCGCGACGGACTTGAACGGCATGTTGAACTCGTCGGCGTACCGGGCGGCCAGCTCCGGGGTGCGTTTGGGGCCGCGACCGCCGACGATGATCGGCGGCCCGGGCACCTGCACCGGCTTGGGCAGGGCGGGCGCGTCCACCAACCGGTAGTGGTCGCCGGTGAAGCTGTAGGTCTCGCCGGACGGGGTTCCCCACAGCCCGGTGATCACCTCGAGCTGCTCGGCCAGCCGGTCGAAGCGTTCGCCGACCGCCGGGAACGGAATGCCGTACGACGTGTGCTCGCGCTCGTACCAGCCGGCGCCGATGCCCAGGTCGACGCGGCCGCCGCTCATCTGGTCGACCTGCGCGACCATCACCGCGAGCGGGCCGGGCAGGCGGAAGGTGGCCGACGTCACCAGGGTGCCGAGCCGGATCCGTTCGGTCTCCCGGGCCAGCGCGGCGAGGGTCAGCCAGGCGTCCGTCGGCCCGGGCAGGCCCGGGTCGGCGCCCATCGACTGGTAGTGGTCGGCGCGGAGGAAACCCTCGTAACCGCAGGCCTCGACCAGTCGGGCGAACCGGAGTTGGGTGTCGTAGGTGGCGCCCCGGTTGGGTTCGGTGAAGACCGACACCCGCATGTTCATCGTCCTTCCGCGCCGGCCGCCGCCGGCTCGTCACGTTCCATCAACAGCTCGTGGAGGTCGGCGCTGACCCGCGCGACGTCGGCCAGGTGGGCGTTGCGGCCCAGGGTGCGAGGTCGGGGGATGTCGACGTCGAGCACCTTGCGGATCCGGCCGGGGCGAGGGCTCAGCACGACCACCCGGTCGGCGAGCAGCACCGCCTCGTCGATCGAGTGGGTGACGAAGACGATCGTCGGCTTGTTCTCCATGTGCACCCGCTGGAGTTCGCCGGACAGCTCCTCGCGGGTGAGCGCGTCGAGCGCGGAGAACGGCTCGTCCATCAGCATCACCCGGGGCTCGCCGATCAACGACCGGCACAGCGAGACCCGCTGCTGCATGCCGCCGGAGAGTTCGTGCGGCAGGCGCTTCTCGAAGCCGGCCAGGCCGGCGACGTCGAGCAGTTGTCGGGCTCGCTCGCGGTGCTTGGCGCGGCTCCAGCCGAAGATCTCCACGGGCAGCAGGACGTTGTCCAGCACTGTGCGCCAGGGCAGCAGCGCCGGCTTCTGGAACAGCATGGCGATGTCCTGGCGCGGGCGGGCGATCGGTGTGCCGGCCACGGTGATCTCGCCGGCGGTCAGCGGGAGCAGCCCGGCGATCAGCCGCAGCAGCGTGGACTTTCCGCAACCGGACCGGCCGACCACCGCGACGAACTCGCCCTCGGCGACGTCGAGGTCGATGCCGCGCAGCGCCTCCACCCGGCCGGAACGGCCTTCGAAGGTACGGGACACTCCGGACAGTCGGATCATCTCCGGCGGCCTCCGCTGAGTGGACGGTCAGGAATCCGACAAAGGCTAGCTGGCGCGTGGACGTAACGCACCGTCCGGGGTGGTCGTCAGGTTGTTTCCGTTCCGCAACCCGATGCACCTGGCGTCGCAAGTGTGGGTTTCTCGTACGCTGTGCCCGCGAAGAGTCCCCCCACGACGGCGGTGCCGGCTTCCACCCCTCACGCTGGCCCGTCATGACAACCCCTCCGGTGCCTGTCAGGCCCGGTCGGAAAGGACATGGTGCTTTGATGAGAAGGCTGACCCGTACGGTCGCTACGGCCGCGCTGGCCACCGCCCTCGCCTTTGTCTCCGCCTGCAGCAGCGGGTCGGACTCGGCCGACGACGCCAAGGGCGGCGACAGCAAGAACCTGGAGAAGGTGATCTACCTCACCTCCTTCGGCAACTTCGGCCGTGACTCCTACGCCTGGGTGGCGAAGGAGAAGGGCTTCTTCAAGGAGGCCGGCTTCGACGTCGAGATCAAGCCCGGTCAGGGCACCGGCGGCGTGATCCAGACCATCGTCGGTGGCCAGGCCCAGTTCGGCCCGGTCGACCTCACCGGCAGTCTGCTGCAGGTCGGCAACGGCCAGGCGAAGGACTTCACTGTGGTGGCCGCGATCCAGCAGCGCACCATGGCCGGCATCGCCTCGGTCGAGGGCAAGAACATCGCCTCCCCGAAGGACCTGGAGGGCAAGAAGCTCGCCGACACCCCCGGGTCCGTGGTCCGCAACCTGTTCCCGACGTACGCCCGGCTCGCCGGTGTGGACGTCAACAAGGTGACCTGGGTCAACGGTGAGGCGCAGGGCCTGATCGGCATGCTGGGCTCCGGCTCGGTGGACGGCATCGGCCAGTTCGTCGTCGGTCAGCCGACCATCGAGGCGGTGGCCAAGAAGAAGGCCATCATGCTGCCGTACAGCAACGTGATGCAGGACCTCTACGGCAACGTGCTGATCACCTCCTCGAAGATCGCCAAGGAGAAGCCCGAGATGGTGAAGCGGTTCACCGCGGCGCTGCTCAAGGGCCTGGAGTACAGCCTGGCCAACTCCAAGGAGGCCGGCGAGATCCTGAAGAAGAACGTCGACGCCTCCAACCCGGTCGCCGCCGCCGCCGAGCTCGAGCTGATGGCTGCGTACGTCCGTTCCGGCAACACCGGCACCGCGATCGGCACCCTGGACAGCGGCCGGGTCGCCAAGAGCATCGCGATCCTGCAGGGCGCCGGCGCGCTGAAGCAGAACATCACCCCCGAGCAGATCATCGACTTCAGCCTCGCGCCGAAGGCCTGATCGTCCGGTCGTCACCAGGGGGTACGTTCCGCCGATCCGGTGGGGCGTACCCCCGTCGCTCGTCGGCCCCCACCGGGGCCGTGAGATTTCGAGGAGGACAAGATGACCGACGTCCGGTCAGCGGACCCGGCGGTGGCGGCGACCCCGGCCCCGGGTGCCGGCCCCGAGTCGGGGCGTGCGGGTCGAGGTGCCGGTCTCCGGGCCGGAGCCGGGGCGGCGCTGCCCGCGGTCGGCCTCCTGATTGCTCTGGCGGTGTGGTGGTTGACCGCCCGGCTGGAACTGATCCACCCCGCGGCGCTGCCGCCGCCCGGCGAGGTGCTCACCGCGTTCGTCGATAAGCCCGTCCAGATGCTGGGGCACACCTGGGACACGATGCTGGAGATCCTGTACGGCTTCGCCCTCTCGGTCGCCGCCGGTGTCCTGCTCGGACTCTCCCTGGCCAGCTCCCGCACGGTCGAGCGGATGTTCACCCCGCTCCTGGTCGCGGTGAACGCGGTGCCGAAGATCACGCTGGGCCCGCTGCTGGTGGTGGCGTTCGGCTGGGGCCAGACGCCGATCCTCACCATGGTGTTCCTGCTCTGCTTCTTCCCGATCGTGCTGTCGACCGCCACCGGCCTCACCACCACTCCGGCGGACCTGGCCGAACTGGTGCGGTCCTGGAACGCGTCCCGCTGGCAGGCGTTCCGCAAGGTGCGCTTCCCGGCCGCGCTGCCGCAGATCTTCGTCGGGCTCAAGGTGGCCATGCCGTTGGCCGCGATCGGCGCGGTGATCGGTGAGTTCCAGGCCGGCGAGAGTGGCCTCGGCTACGTCATCACGCAGTACGCCGGCGTCGGCGACACCGCCACCGCGTGGGCGGCGATCATGCTGGTGGCGCTGGTGAGCATCCTGCTCTACTCGGCGCTCCTGCTGACCGAGCGGCTGGCCCTGCCCTGGGTCCGCGAAACCACCAGCAGCCGCTGACACAGAGAAGCAAGCAAGATCAAGACCATCCCCAGAAACGCGAAGGGCCGGCCCCCCACTTGGAGGCCGGCCCTTTCGTCGAAGCCGCAGGCGAGTCGGGTGTGGCCGACCGTGCCCGGCGGAGGGATCAAGCCTGACCGCCCGGAGCCGGGGACGGTCGGCCACACCCCCCGCCTGGCGCACGACGAAGACCGCCGGTCGGAAGGAAGCACAAGGCCCGAACGTTACCCCGCCAACCGCCAGCGGCCGTTGCGGGCGACCAGCGTGGTGAGCGCCTGCGGCATCAGGCCGCTGTGGTTGTCCGGCGTCATCCGGATCGGCCCGGACAGGCCGTCCATCTGGGAGGTTTCGAGCACGTCCCGGAGGCCGTCGCGGTCGACCTTGCCGATCTCACCGCCGGCCCGCAGTTCCGCGTCGGCGATGAGCTGGACGGCGTCCGCGGCGAAGGACGACGCCCCGTTGTAGCCGCCGAAGCGTGCCGTGTAGTCCTGGAACCACTGCCGCCGCGCTGCCTTGGCCGGCGTGGTCGCGATCACGTCGTCGATCACCATCGTCTGGGTGAAGATCAGCGTCGCACGCTCGGTGGCCTTGGCCGCGCCGCCGAGGAAGAGGTTTCCGGCCGCGCCGGCGTCGAAGAAGAGCGACCCACGGAAGGTGGTCTGCTGGGCGCTGGTCGCGGCCAGCGTCGCCTGCTCCGGCGGGGTCCAGAAGACGAGTGCGTCCGGCTTGTTCGACGTGAGCTGCCGGACCTGCTGGTTCACGTCGGTGTCGGTGATCTTGGCCTTCTGCTCGCGAAGCGTGATGTTGGCCTTGTCCAACTCGCTCTTGAGCGCGGCCATGCCCTCCCGGCCGTAGTCGTCGTCGCTGACGAGCGCCCCCACCTTGCGGACGTTGTTGCGTCGCAGTTCGGTGGTGAGTGCGGCGGCACTGTCGGCGGCGTTGGGGCCCAGCTTGAACACGTAGCGCCGGTCGGCGACCGGGCTGGCGACCCCGCCGGAAGCGGCGAGCGCAATGGTGGGAATCCGCTTCTCGTTGATGGTCCCCACGGCGCCGAGCGCGCATTCGTTGCAGCCGCCCATGATGATGGCGGTGACCTGAGAATCGCTGCTGAAGTCCGCGATGTTGCGAAGCGACTCGGCGGCGTCGGAACGGTTGTCCTTGAACTTCAGTTCAATCTTCCGGCCGTTCAGTGCTCCGGAGGAGTTCAACTGATCGCGCTTGAGTTCGAGGGCTCGCTGGTATGTCCGGCCGACGGGTGCCGCGGCGCCGGACAGTTCGAGGTCGACGGCGATCACGATCGGACTCGTGTCCGTGTCCGCTTCACCGAACTGGCAGCCGGTGAGCGTGGTGGCCACTACGGCCGATGCGAGCGCCGCGATGGTCGCGGAGCGGATGGGGCTCAACTCAGTCCTCCAGGTGCGGGCGCGGGCGCTGCCCGGTCATCGCCGCTAAACCGTCCTCAGTGGAGGGCGGGATCTTCTCTGCCGTACGGTGTGCGCGAAGCCTGCAAAACCTTGCCAATGGCCGGCGCTGTGGTCAAGCGCGGACCCCGGCATCGCTTTCGGGACGGTCATCCCACATGCTGGGGTAACGCAATGTTTGCAAAACCTCACTTTGCACACACGCGTGACCACTCTGGAGTCACATGCCCTGTTCAGGGGCTTGCGGAAATGAAGGTATCAGTTGCCCGGAACACGGGATGCGCTCCGTCCGACCGTTTCCTACCTCACTGCGGCTTCCCAAATCCGATCTTCTCTGATGAAATCGCGGCCGTGCCGCGCGTGGTCCCCTCCGCTTACGGCATGGCTCGGCGGGTCAGGCGGGGAAGAAACGACGGAGGCGATGTCGTGAGCACCGGACCGACGGCCCTGCCCGCGCTCGGCGACAACACTCGGCGTCCGAGCCGACGGTTGCCCAGACTGCGGGACGCACGAATCCGGTCCAAGCTGGCGCTGATCCTGGTCGTTCCGGTGGCGGCGGTGATCGCGCTGGCCACGGTCCGGTTGATCACCGTTGGTGAGGGTGCCCTCGACGCCACCCGGGCCCGTTCGTTGACGGCGCTCGCCGTCGACGTCAGCGCCCTCACGCAGGATCTCCAGAGCGAGCGGATGGCCGCGGCGGCCTACCTGGCCACGCCGCAGCAGCCGGCGGACGCGTACAACCTGCGGGTCCGTCAGACGCAGCAGCAGGTGGACGAGTACCGCGCCGAGCGGGGCCGGGTCGGCGAGGTGCCGGCGGCCCTGCGCGAGCGACTCGCCGTCATCGACGAGCACCTGGCCACTCTGGACGGCACCCGCCAGGAGGTTCTGGACCGCCGGCAGATGGCGGTCGCCGAGGCGGTGCTCCGCTACGGCGTCATCCTCACCGACCTGGTCGCGTACGGCGACGGTCTGGCCCAGCTGCCCGGCTCCGAAAGCCTGGCGGACAGCCGCCGCGCGGTTGCCGCCTTCGCCCGCGCAAAGGCCTCCGTGGCCGAGGAGCAGGCGGTCGCCTTCACCGCGCTGACGGCGGGTCAGCTCGACTCGGAGCAGTTCTCCTCCTTCGTGGCGACCCTGACCAGTCAGCAGGAGTCCCTGGTCGCCTTCTCCCTGGCCGCCGACCCGGTACAGCGCGCACTCGTCGACAGCACCGTCTCGGGTGACGCGGTCGGTCTGGCCGACCGGGTGGCCACCGACATCACCCGCTCGGTCGGGCAGCGCCCGCTGGTCACCGCGCAGGACGCCACCGCCGCCATCGGCGCGGTGAACGACCTGATGCGCTGGGCCGAGATCCAACTTCAGGACCGACTGCTTCAGCAGGCCGACGAGGCGCGCTCGGACGTCATCCGGCAGGCCGTCGTCGAGTCGGTACTGGTGCTGCTGACGCTGATCATCGCCGTGACGCTGGCCGTGGTGCTGGCCCGCTCGCTCAACCACTCGCTGCGCCGGCTGCGTGAGGGCGCCCTCTCGGTGGCGAACCACGACCTGCCGGACGCCGTGCAGCGGTTGCAGACCATGGGCAGCGTGGGCGACGGCGGGGTGGACGAGATCGTCCGCCAGGTCCGGGACCCCATCCAGCTCAACAGCCGCGACGAGGTCGGTCAGGTCGCGGTGGCCTTCAACGTCGTCCACCGCGAGGCGGTACGGGTCGCGGCCGAGCAGGCGGCGCTGCGTACCAGCGTCTCGGCGATGTTCCTCAACCTGGCCCGCCGTAGTCAGACCCTGGTCGACCGGATGATCGGTGAGCTGGACGCGATCGAGCGTGGCGAGGAGGACCCGAAGCGGCTCGCGCAGCTCTTCGAGCTGGACCACCTGGCCACCCGAATGCGCCGCAACGACGAGAACCTGCTGGTCCTGGCCGGTGCCGACTCGGCAGTACCGCGTCGCGACGACGCGCTGGTGGTCGACGTTCTGCGTGCCGCCCAGTCCGAGGTGGAGCTGTACAACCGCATCGAGTTCGGGACGGTGGACACCGACATCTCGGTGGCCGCGCACGCGGTCAACGACGTGGTACGCCTCGTCGCCGAGCTTCTCGACAACGCCACCCGGTTCTCGCCGCCGAACACCACTGTGGTCGCCGATGGTCGCCGGATCCGCGACTACGTCCTCATCCAGATCGAGGACCGTGGGCTCGGCCTCACCGACGAGCAGCTCGACTCGCTCAACCGCCGGTTGGCCGCACCGCCGAGCGTCGACGTCGCCGCGTTCCGGTTGATGGGTCTGGCCGTGGTCAGCCGGCTCGCCTCCCGCTACGGCATCCGGGTGGAGCTGCGTCGCAACGTGGAGGGCGGCACCGTCGCCCAGGTGACGTTGCCCGCCGCCACCGTGGTGCTGCCCAGCAGCCGGGGACGCGACCAGGCGCTCACCCGCCCGCGTCAGCCGATGGCCGTTGAGCAGACGCCGCTCACGCCGGCCGGGCACGCCGAGCAGTTCGCCGGCGCCGCGACCTCGGCGGCGACGCTGCCGGACCAGTGGCGGACCAACACACCGGCAACCACGCAGTGGCAGTCCCCACTGGATTCGCGGGACACCACTCCGGCCGTGCAGGCGGGTGGGTACGCCGGCACGCGCTCGACGGTGCCGCCGGCACCCGCAGCCCCGGCACCCGTGGCACCGCTCCCGCCGGCGCGGCCCTCGTACGGCAACGGACTGGGCGCCTCGACGGGCAGTCCCACGGTGGCCTACCCGACCATCGACCCGCTGCCCCGGCGTGGCTCGACCTCGGACGCAGAGGACGGGCGCGCCGCCAACCCGGGCCTGCCGGTCGGGCCCGTCGCCGGACTCGGCGCGGTGGCACCGCCCGCCGCCCCGTCGGTGCCCGCCGCGCCGGTCAGCACCCGTCCGGACTTCCCCGCCGAAGCGCCGATCTTCCGGGAGATGGAGGCGGTCTGGTTCCGGTCGCACGGCGACGACGCCACCGCGATCTTCACCAGGCCGAACTTCGACGAGCCGCCGCCGACCACCGCAGCTTCGGCCGACGCCGGTCCGCGTACGCGCGGCGACTCCCGGCCGACTGCCGCTCCCGTGCCGGCCGCCGCGCCGGCCCGGCCGAAGCTGCCGACCCGTACCCCGGGCACCTCCAACACCGATGGTGCCGCCGCTTCGGGCGGCGGGGGTCTCGGCGGCGCGACAGCGGGCGGGCTCGGCACACCCCCCTCGGCACCCCCGTCGTACACTCCGCCTCCGGCTGCCCGGCCGACCGCGGCGCCCAGCGCGCCGTCGGCGGACCCGCAGGCCTGGCGGACGGCCGCGGACGAGGGCTGGTCGCGGGCCAGCCGGGCCGCCGAGCCGGCCCCGGCCGGGACCACCCGATCCGGGTTGCCCAAGCGGGTGCCACAGGCACAGCTCGTGCCGGGCGGCATCGAACCGAAGAGCGGCCGGGACCGCAGCCGGCGGACCCCGGATGAAGTACGTGGTCTGCTGTCGGCCTACCACCGCGGCGTACAGCGCGGTCGGACGGCCGGAACGGACCTGAACAGCACCTCGACCAAGGAGAGCCGATGAACAGGCCAGCTGCCATGCAGGACATGGGTTGGCTGCTCACCAACTTCGCCGACAGCGTGGCGGGTATCGCCCACGTGGTGGCGGTGTCCGCCGACGGGCTGCTGCTCGCGTCCTCCCGGGATCTTCCGGGGGACCGGGCCGACCAGCTCGCCGCGATCACCTCTGGCGTGGTGAGCCTGACCGAGGGCGCGGCCCGGATGTTCAGCGCGGGCGGGGTGTTGCAGACAGTCATCGAGATGGACAGCGGGTACCTCTTCCTGATGTCGATCAGCGACGGCTCGTCGATGGCCGTGCTGGCCGCGCGGAGCTGCGACGTGGGCCAGGTGGGCTACGAGATGGCGCTGCTGGTCGAGCGGGTGGGCGCCGCGCTGGTGCCGCTGCCGCGGGACGCGGTGCGGTCCTAGCACCGGTGAATCGGCGCGCGATCGGTGCGCCGAGCCTGAGACCGGAGCCGGCATCCGCCGACTCCACGGGGGACGAGGAGGTGATCGGGGATGGACCAACGGCGCGTTGACCCACGCGGGGCGCTGGTGCGTCCGTACGCGGTCACCCGCGGTCGTACCGAGCCCCGGCAGGACATCGCCCTCGAGGCCGTCCTCACCGCGTCTCTCACCCAGGTCGCCGAGTCCCGCTTCGCCGGGCATGACAAGCACCGCATCGCCACGGTCTGTGAGGGCCGAGCACAGTCGCTGGCGGAGATCGCCGCGTACACCCGGATGCCGCTGGGCGTCGCCCGGGTGTTGGTCGCCGACATGGTGGCCGAGAGCCTGCTGACGTTACACACTGCTGCTCCCGCCGAGGGGTTCGAGGAGCGGATGGAACTGCTTGGAAGGGTGCTAAGTGGACTTCGCAGGCTATGACCCCGCTGGGGGGCGGCCGGGCCGGGGAATCGTCTCCGCGAAGATCGTCGTCGCGGGCGGCTTCGGCGTTGGTAAGACGACACTGGTCGGGGCGATCTCCGAGATCACACCGCTGACCACCGAGGCGTTGATGACCGCGGCGGGCGTCGGTATCGACGACCCGTCCAAGGTGCCGGGCAAGGAGACCACCACGGTCGCCATGGACTTCGGCCGTATCACCATGGCCCAGGACCTGATCCTGTACCTCTTCGGTACACCCGGTCAGACCCGGTTCTGGTTCATGTGGGACGAGATCATCCGAGGTGCGGTGGGTGCCGCCGTGCTGGTGGACACGCGCCGGATCACCGACGCGTTCGCCCCGCTGGACTACTTCGAGAACCGCAACCTGCCGTACGTGGTGGCTCTGAACCGGTTCGACGGCGCTCCCCAGTACGAGCTGGAGGAGGTCCGCGAGGCGCTGGCCATCTCGCCGCAGGTGCCGCTGGTGATGACGGACGCCCGGCACCGGGAGTCGGTCAAGCAGGTGCTGGTGACGGTGGTCGAGCACGCCATGCTCCGCCTCGAGGCAGAGCACGGCCGGGGCTTCGCCGCACCGGTCGGCTGACCTGTCGTGTCCCGGCCGGCCGGTGTCCACCGGCTGGCCGCGACGCGTCAGTCCACCCGGAGGCGGTAGCCGCGCTTCACGACGGTCTGCACCACCCGGGGCGCGCGCAGGCCGGCCCGCAGGCGGGCGACGGCCATCTCCACCGCGTGCTCGTCCGCCCCTCGGGGCAGCGTGCGCAGCAACGCCGTGCGGGACAGCACCCGGCCGGGGGACTGGGCCAGGGCCCGTAGCACCGCCATCGGCGCGGGGGCGAGTGGCCGCAACTCGCCGTCGATCACGGCGGCGTGCCCGCGCAGCGTCAGCAGGTGCCCGCCGGCCTTGAACGTCACGGTCCGGCGGGGCAGCTCGTCGACGATGGTCCGCACCAGGGCCCCCAGTCGGGCCCGACCCGGCGCGCTCACCGGCACCCCGCGTCGGAGCAGCGGCTCGGCGGTCACCGCGCCGACACAGCTGGCGAGCACGTCGCTGCGGAACGCGGAGAGCAGCGCGTCGGTGCGGTCCCCGGCTGCCCGCAGCAGCGCCTCGGCCGCCGGCGCCGAGGTGAAGGTGACAGCGTCCACCAGCCGGCCGGCGATCAGGTCGATCAACCGGTGCAGCGGCGCCGGGTCGGTCGGCGGAGCCCAGCGGTAGACCGGCACCTCGATCACCGTCGCGCCGGCCGCCTCCAGTGCCATCGTGCAGTCGGGCTGCCGCTCACCGTGCAACTGCATGGCGATCACCTGCCCGGCCACGCCCCGCCGACGCAGGTGGTCCACCACCTCGTCGCAGCTCTCCGAGGCCGGCGACCACTGGTCGTGCAGCCCGGCCGCACGGATCGCGCCGCGCGCCTTCGGGCCGCGGGCCACCACGTACGAGCTGGCCAGCACCGAGCGCAGTGGCTCGCCCAGCCCCCAGCCCTCGGCCGCCTCCAACCACCCCCGCATGCCGATGCCGGTGTTCGCCATCAGGATGTCCGGCGGTTGGTCGAGGCAGGCGCGGGTCGCCTCGCGCAGCTCGGTGTCGTCAGACAGCGGCACGATCCGCAGCGCCGGGGCGAGCACGACCCGGGCGCCCCGCCGTTCGAGCAACGCGGCCAATTCGTCGCGCCGCCGGTCGGCGGTCACCCCGATGGTGAAGCCCGCCAGTTCCTCCCGCATCAACCCTCCTGTCGCAGCCGCACCTCGACCAGACCGTCGCGGCACCGTGCGTCGTGCCGGGCCACGGCCACCCCGGGCAGGTCGAGGCAGTGCCCGCTGCGCAGGTCGTACACCTGCTTGTGCAGCGGCGAGGCGACCGTCGGCACACCGCCGCGGCTGCCGACGATGCCCCGGGACAGCACGTACGCCCCGGAGACCGGATCGCGGTTGTCGATCGCGAACAGCCCGTCCGCCGTCCGGAACAGTGCGATCTGTGCGCCGTCGACCAGGGCGGCGACCCCCCGGTCCGGTTCGAGGCGGTCGAGGGTGCAGACAGCTGTCCAGCTCAGCGTGATGGTCTGGTTCATCGCCGTACCTCCGGTAGGCCGAGGGTGACCGGCCGACGGCGGTGACCGTCGGCGGGGGTGTCGCCCCGTGCCGGCACCGGTTGGCCGCGCTCCAGGGCAAAGGTGATCGACGGGTCGGGTACGTCGGGGGCGTTGACGAAGGAGGTGTAGCGGCGCAGCCGGTCCGGGTCGTCGAGCACGTCGCGCCACTCGTCGGAGTACGACGACACGTGCTGGGCCATCGCCGCGTCGAGTTCGGCGCAGAGCCCGAGCGAGTCGTCCACGATCACCGAGCGCAGGTGGTCCAGGCCGCCGTCCATCGCCTCGATCCAGCCGGCGGTGCGTTGCAGCCGGTCGGCAGTGCGGATGTAGTAGATGAGGAATCTGTCGATCAGCGTGATCAGCGTTTCCGTGGACAGGTCGGTGGCGAACAGGTCGGCGTGCCGGGGCCGGAAGCCGCCGTTGCCACCGACGTAGAGATTCCAGCCGGTCTCGGTGGCGATGATGCCGAAGTCCTTGCTGCGGGCCTCCGCGCACTCGCGGGCGCAGCCGGAGACCGCCGACTTGAGCTTGTGCGGGGCACGTAGCCCCCGGTAGCGCAGCTCCAGGGCGACGGCCAACCCCACCGAGTCCTGTACGCCGTACCGGCACCAGGTCTCGCCCACACAGGACTTCACCGTCCGCAGCGCCTTGCCGTACGCGTGACCGGACTCGAAGCCGGCGTCCACCAGTCGTCGCCAGATCTGCGGCAACTGCTCCACCCGCGCCCCGAACAGGTCGATGCGCTGCCCGCCGGTGATCTTCGTGTAGAGCTGGAAGTCTCGGGCCACCTCGCCGATCACGATGAGCTTCTCCGGGGTGATCTCGCCGCCCGGGATACGCGGCACCACCGAGTAGCTGCCGTCGCGTTGCAGGTTGGCGAGGAAGTGGTCGTTGGTGTCCTGCAACGACGCCTGCTCACCGTCGAGCACGTGCCCGCTGCCCAGCGACGCGAGGATCGACGCCACCACCGGCTTGCAGATGTCGCAGCCGCGCCCCCGACCGTGTTCGGCGACCAGCCGGGAGAACGTGCGGATGCCGCGTACGCGGACGATCTCGAACAACTCCCGGCGACTGACGTCGAAGTGCTCGCAGAGCGCGCTGGACTGCGCCACGCCGGCCGCGTCCAGGAGCTGCTTCAGCATCGGCACGCAGGAACCGCAGCTCGTGCCGGCCCGGGTGCACGCCTTCAACGCCGGCACGTCCGCGCAGCCGCCGGCGATGGCGGCGTCCACGTCGCCCCGGGTCACCGCGTTGCAGGAGCACACCTGAGCCTCGGCGGGCAGGGCCCCGGCGTCCGCCCCGCCACCGTCCGGGGCGAGCAGCGCCAGCGGGGCCGCCGGCAGCGGGCCCCCCACGCTGGCCCGCAACGTCGGGTACGCGCTGGCGTCACCGACCAGCACTCCGCCGAGCAGGGTGTGCGCGTCGTCGGAGAGGACCAGCTTCGCGTAGACCCGCGTGGCCGGGTCGGTGAAGGTGACGTCCAGGCAACCGGGGGTCACACCGTGGGCGTCCCCGAACGAGGCCACGTCGACCCCGAGCAGCTTGAGCTTGGTGGCGGTGTCCGCGCCCGGGAACGTCGCCGCGCCGCCGACCAGCCGGTCGGCCACCACCTCAGCCGTCGCGTACCCCGGCGCCACCAGCCCGTGACAGGTGCCGTCGACCGCCGCGCACTCACCGATCGCCCAGATCCGCTCGTCGGCGCTTTGGCAGGTCTCGTCGACCAGCACCCCGCCGCGCGGACCCAGTGGCAGGTCGGCGTCCCGGGCCAGTTGGTCCCGGGGCCGGATACCGGCGGCCACCACCACCAGCTCGGCGTCGAGCGCGCCGCCGTCGGACAGCTCCAGCGCGGCCACCGCGCCGTCCGGGCCTGGTCGGATCGCGCTGGTCGCGACCCCGAGATGGGTCCGTACGCCCAACTCGTCGACGTAGCGCCGCAGCATCGCGCCGCCGGCCTGGTCCACCTGCACCGGCATCAGCCGGGGCGCGAACTCGACCACGTCGGTGCTCAGGCCGAGCAGCCGCAGCGCGTTCGCCGCCTCCAACCCGAGCAACCCGCCACCGATGACCGCGCCGACCCGCCGGCCCTCCGCGTACGACCGGATCGCCGCCAGGTCGTCAAGCGTCCGGTAGACGAAGACCCCGGGCAGCTCCGCGCCGGGCACCGGCGGCACGAACGCGTACGACCCGGTGGCCAGCACCAGCGCGTCGTACTGGTACTCGCCGACGTCGGTGGTCACCACCCGCCGCGCCCGGTCGATGGCGGTGGCCGGTTCGCCCAGACGCAGCAGCACCCCGTCGTGCGGTGTGTACAGGTTGAGTTCGCTTTCGCTGACGCCATCGAAGTACGCCGAGAGCCGCACCCTGTCGTACGCCGGGCGTCGCTCCTCGGCCAGCACTGTCACCCGCCAGCGGCCCTCCGGGTCGCGTGCGCGCAGCGCGTCGACGAAGCGCTGCCCGACCATGCCGTTGCCGATGACGACCAGATCGCCGCCGTTCATCGCGTCACCTCCACCGATTCCGCCTGGCTCAGCCAGTCGACGATGCCGCCCACCGCGTCCCGGCACCCGCCGCAGCCGGTGCCGGCCCGGGTCGCCGCCACGACCGCGTCGACAGTCCGGGCTCCGGAGCGCCAACTGCGTACGAGTGCGCCCTTGCTCACCGTGTTGCATTGGCAGACAGTGGCCGCGTCCGGCATCAGCGCCGGTGACGCGGCCGGGGTCGCGCCGGTCGTGCCCAGGGCCCGGCCCAACAGGAGTGCCCGCCGGTCGGCCGGGACCGGGTGACCACGGTCGAAGAGCTGGATCACCGTCCCGACGGCCGGGTTGTCGCCGAGCAGGATCGCGCCGATCAGCCGCTCGTCGCGGATCCGCAGCCGGGCGTACGTGCCCCGGGCCGGGTCGGTGAAGGTCAGCTCCTCGCCCGGCCCGCCGCTGACCGGGTCACCCATCGAGGCCAGGTCGATCCCGGCGGCCTTGAGCCGGGTCACCACCGGCTGGGGGCGGTACCGCGCCAACGGGTCCGTCCCGGTCAGCACGTCCGCGAGCACCCGCGCCTGGGCCCAGGCGGGCGCGACCAGCCCACTGAGCACACCGTCGTGCTCGGCGCAGTCGCCGATCGCCGAGATGGAGCGGTCGTCGGTGCGGAGCCGGTCGTCCACCACCACCCCGCGCCGGACGGTCAGCCCGGCGGCCTGCGCCAGGGCGGTGTCCGGGCGTACGCCGCAGGAGAGCACCAGCAGGTCGGCGTGCAACGTCCGGCCGTCGGCGAGGTCGAGGCGAACACCGTCGGCGTCGGCGGCCACGCCGGTCGCCGGCACCGCGAGTTGCACGGTGACGCCGAATCCGGCGAGCGTGCCGGCGAGCACCGCACCGGCCGCCGGGTCGAGCTGCCGTTCCATCAGGTGCTCTCTCGGGTGCACCACTGTGGTGGTCAACCCCCGGCTGGCCAGGCCCCGGGCGGCCTCCAGGCCGAGCAGACCGCCGCCCAGCACCAGGGCGCTGCGTGCGCCGTCCGCTGCGGCGAGGATCCGCCGGCAGTCGTCCAGGGTCCGGAAGGGAACCACCCGCTCCGGGAGGTCCGCCGGATCGAGGCCGGGCAGTGGCGGCACCACGGCTCGTGCGCCAGTGGCCAGCACCAGGTGGTCGTACCCGATGCGTTCGCCGTCGGTGTGGACCTCCCGCGCGGACCTGTCGATCGCGGTCACCGGTACGCCGGTGCGCAGGTCGATGCCGTGCCCGGCGGCCTCGGTCAGCTCCACGTCCGGCTCGTCGATGCGTCCGGCCAGCAGTGTGGAGAGCAGGATCCGGTTGTACGCGCGGTGCGGCTCCGCCCCGAGCACTGTGACCTTCCGGTCCCCCTCCCGGGCGTGCAGTTCGCCCGCGAGGCGGGCGCCCGCCATGCCGTTGCCGACGATCACCACCCGGGCGGTCATGCCTTCTCCACCCGGACCGCGCAGATCTTGAACTCGGGCATCCCGGAGATCGGGTCGACCGCGTCGTTGGTCACCGAGTTGGCCCGTCCCGCCCCCGGGTAGTGGAACGGGGCGAACACCGTGTCCGGTCGGATCCCGGCGCTGAGCCGGGCCGGGGCGCACAACTCGCCCCGACGCGAGGTGACCCGCACCGGGTCGCCGTCGTCGACGCCCAGTCGGGCGGCCAGATCGGGGTGCAACTCGACGAACGCCTCCGGGGCGGCCCGCCGCAGCGCGGGTACCCGGCGGGTCTGGGTGCCCGACTGGTACTGCGTCAGCACCCGGCCGGTGGTGAAGTGCAGCGGGTACGTCGCGCAGACTTCCTCGGCGGCGGGCCGATGGTCGACGCTGTGGAACCGGGCCCTTCCGTCCGGGGTCGCGAACCGGTCGGCGAAGAGCCGTGGTGTGTCCGGCCCGTCCTCGGTGCGGCAGGGCCAGTAGACGCCGTCTTGGTCGTCGATCCGGGCCCAACTGATTCCGGCGTAGTCGGCCGCCCCACCGGCGGAGGCCCGACGCAGCTCGGCGAAGACGGTGGCCGGGTCGGCCGGGAACCGTGCTGCCGCAACGGCTTCCGGCCGCGCGCCGGGTGACCCGGTGCCGGCCGTTCCGATGACGGCCGTTTCGGCGGTCGCCAGTCGGGCGGCGAGGTCGGAGATGATGGCCAGGTCGGTGCGTACGCCCGGCGGGGGGTTGCGCAGCGCGCGACGACGCAGCACCCGACCTTCCAGGTTGGTCATCGTGCCGTCCTCCTCGGCCCACTGCGCGGTGGGCAGCACTACGTCGGCCAGCGCGGCCGTCTCGGAGAGCAGCAGGTCGGCGACGACCAGCAGGTCGAGGTCACGCAATCGCCGCTCGATCCGGGTCGCCCGGGGCGCGGAGACCACCGGGTTGGAGCCGAAGACCAGCAACGCCCGGGGGCCGTCCGGAGTGCCGAGCGAGTCGAGCAACTGGTAGGCCGGCACACCCGGGCCGGGCAGCTCGTCGGCTGTCACCCCCCAGACCTCGGCGACGTGCTCCCGGGCCGCCGGATCGTCGATCTTCCGGTAGCCGGGGAGCTGGTCGGCCTTCTGCCCGTGCTCCCGCCCGCCCTGGCCGTTGCCCTGACCGGTGAGGCAGCCGTACCCCGAACCGTCCCGGCCGGGCAGGCCGAGAGCGAGAGCCAGATTGACGTACGCGGTGACCGTGTCGACGCCCTTCGCGTGCTGCTCGGCGCCGCGCGCGGTCAGGATGATCACGCGTCCGCCGGTGCCCAACGCGCGGGCGGTCGCCTCCAGGTCGGCCACCGGCACCCCGGAGAGCTGTTCCGCGCGGGCCGGCCACCAGGCGGCGACGGTCCGGCGTACCGCCTCGAAACCACTGGTGCGCTCGGCCACGTAGGTGCGGTCGACCCACCCCTCGGTGAGCGCGATGTGCAGCAGCGCGTTGGCCACCGCGAGGTCGGTGCCGGGCAGCGGTTGCAGGTGCAGGTCGGCCTGACGGGCGGTCGCGGTGACGCGGGGGTCGACGACGATCAGCTGTCCGCCGTTGCGGCGCTGCTCGGTGAGCCAGCGCACCAGCGGTGGCATGGTCTCCGCCGGGTTGGCACCGACCAGCAGCAGCGTGTCAGCCCGGCCCAGGTCGGCGAGTGGGAACGGCAGCCCCCGGTCGATGCCGAAGGCCCGCATCCCGGCGGCCGCGGCCGAGGACATGCAGAACCGTCCGTTGTAGTCGATGTGCCGGGTGCGTAGCCCGATCCGGGCGAACTTGCCCAACGCGTACGCCTTCTCGTTGGTCAGGCCACCGCCACCGAAGACGGCCACCGCGTCCGGGCCGGCGTCGTCCTGGATCGCGCGGATGCCGGTGACGATCCGGTCGAGCGCGGCGTCCCAGCTCGCCGGGCGCAGCTCGCCGGTGGCCGGGTCGCGCAGTAGCGGGTTGGTCAGCCGCTCCGGGTGGTCGAGCAGTTCGGCGGCGGTCCAACCCTTCTGGCAGAGCCCGCCCCGGTTGGTGGGGAACTGGCGGGGGTGGACCGTCACACCGGTGTCGTCCTCGCGCAGCGTCATGCCGCACTGCAAGGCGCAGTACGGGCAGTGCGTCGCCACCTCCCGGGGCGTGAACCCCGGTCGAGTTGCCGACTGTGCACCGTCTGTCATGTCGGGAAAGCGTGCCGCCGAGCGGTTTCCGGTCCGGGTCCCTTCTGTTTCGGTCCTGTCAAGTGGGGCTCACACCGCACCGGGGCAGCGAGCCCGTTGGAGGGTGCGGGTTCGAGCCTGTGGAGCTGAATCGTTTACGACATCGACTGTTGATTCGTTTGCGACATCAGCTCCACAGCGGCAGCGCACGTCACCCCACGGTCGGTCAGCGCACGTCGTAGCGGTGTGGTCGGCGGGTCAGTGACAGCCAGCCGAGGAACCGGGCGTGGAGTGCCCGCGGGTCAGGATGAACGCCCAGGGAGTACAGGTCGTGAACCGCATCCTGCATGTTCGCTGCCAGGTAGAACGCCAGGGCGACCGAATGGCCGTAGAACTCGGTCGCCAGGTGAAGCTGAGCCGGTGCACACGGCCAGGGCGCCGCGCAGTTACGGCAGAGCCACGCCGGGCGCATCGGCTGGTGCGGGCGAGGTCGGCGGCTCATCCGACCCTCACCGGACCGCGCTTGATTGGCGCGCCGGTGGTCGGGCGACGGGCTGCTGGGGCGGGCGGGTCCGGCCAGATCAGGCCCGCCGACATCACGAACAGGCTCCGGCGCGCGACCGCAGCACCCTTCGCGGCCAGCTGGTAACCGTCGATCCACAGCCACCCGTCGTACGTCGGCCAGTCGAGTACGCGAATCACCCGGACGAAGATCGGGCGCATGAACTGCACACTCGCCGCGCGGGTCAGGTGTAGGACTTCACCCGTGTGCGGTCGCCGTGGCGTGGGCTTCGGCTCGGGTCTCCGATCGTGCGGCTCATCCGGCACGGCGCGCTCTCCCCTGGTCGTCACTGTGGGAAGGGCCGCCCGTGGTGCACCCGTGGAGATCTTGGACAGTTTCCGTTACGCGAGAACGGAAACTGTCCAAGATCTGCGGCAGGCCAAGGGCGGCCCCGACACGAACGCGTCCGCCGGGTCTCGGGTCCCTACCGGCCGCGCCGTCTGCCGGTTACATTGCCGAGAGCGATGGGATCAGTACACGACGTAGCTCTATTCCCGGGGACGTTCGGGACGTTCTTCGTGGAGGCGGGATGAACCATGCACTTCAATTAGCCATGGCCGAAGCTGGTGAGACAGCCGAGAGTCTTGCAGCTCAGACGGGGGTGGATCCGAAAACGGCAGCGCGGTGGATAAGCCCGGGACGCGTGCCGCAGCCCCGTCGGCGCGCAAAGCTGGCTGCGCTCCTCGGGAGGGACGTTGGGGACCTCTGGCCGGATGTCCTTAAGCGGCGCGAGCCGCAATGGCTGCGCGAGTGGGTCGACTGGGAACGTGAAGCCGTTGCGATCCGGTGGTTCGAGCACACCTGGGTGCCCGGCCTTCTGCAGACGGACGCGTATGCGCGGGCGACGTTGACGGGCGAAGCGTTGACGCTTGACGAAGTTGACGATGTGGTCGCCTCCCGCATCGACCGCCAGGCCATCCTTCGCCGCGAACGTCCACCCCTTCTGGTCACAGTCGTCCACGAACTGGTCCTGTACCAATCGGCGTATGGCGACCGGTCATTGATGCGTGAGCAGGTCGCCCACCTTGCGCAATGCGCGGCACTGCCCGCTGTTCAGGTGCTCGTAGTGCCGCAGGACGTCGGGATGTATCCGGGCCTCGGCGGGGGGTTCATCGTGGCCGAGCTGCCCGACGGCGGGCAGGTCGCACATATCGACAGCCAGGTGCGGGCGCAGATCCTTAATGGAGCTGCGGACGTTGCTACGCTCAATCACAGGTGGGAACGCATCAGAAGTGAGGCTCTTTCCCGTCAACAGTCCCTCGACCTGATCAGGAAAGCAGCGGGATCATGGACCTGACCGGCGCGCAGTGGCGTAAGAGCACAAAGAGCGGAAACAACGGAGGCTCGTGCGTCGAGGTCGCTGACAATCTCCCCGGCGTCGTCCTCGTCCGCGACACCAAAGACCGCGACGGCGGGACGCTGACCTTCGAGCCGGCAGCATGGGCCGGCTTCGTCGACCTGGCGAAGGTGATCGGCCCCGTCGGCTGACCAGTGCAGCACAAACCGCCCCCGGTGTCCTGGAGGTTCCACGGAAACCCGGGGGCTTTTCGTGTGTCCAGGATGAGGTCCGCTCACCGTGCAGCGCTTATAATGTGGGAAAACTGTCTCAAAGTTTGGGAGATGGCGATGAGCGTGACGGACGTTTTCGACGCGGTGGCCGGCACCTACGACGAGGCGCGCCGGCGGTTGGTGCCCTGCTTCGACAGCTTCTACGGCACCGCCGTCCAGGTCGCCGCGCCGCCGTTGCGGGCCGCGCTCGCCGCGGGGCGTACCCCGGAGGTTCTGGATCTGGGCGCGGGCACCGGCCTGCTCTCGTTGCTGCTCGCTGCGGCGGTGCCCGGAGTCCGGCTGACCCTGGTGGACGGAGCGCCGGCGATGCTCGCCCGCGCCGCCGACCAGTTGGACGCGCGGTCCGTGCCATACCTGACGGTCCACGCCGACCTGGCCGACGAGCTGCCGCCGGGCCGGTACGACGCGGTGGTCAGCGCGCTGGCGATCCACCACCTGGACGACGCCGGCAAGCGTGCGCTCTACCGGCGGGCCGCTGCCGCGCTGGCGCCGGGTGGGGTGTTCGTCAACGCCGAGCAGGTCGCCGGCCCGACCCCGGAGCTGGACCGGCGCTACGACGAGGTGTGGATGGAGCAGATCACCGAACTGGGCGCGTCCCCCGAGGAGATCGCCAGCTCCCGGGGCCGGATGCGCCACGATCGGCCGGCGACCGTGGCCGACCAGTGCCGGTGGCTCGCCGAGGCCGGCCTGGTTGACGTCGACTGCTACTTCAAGGAGTGGCGTTTCGCGGTGTTCGGCGGTCGTGCCGCGTGAAGACAACCGTTTTGTGCGTTTCGCCGCCCGAGGGCGAGCAGGTGAGGGCAGGGATGACTGTCGGTCATACCTCTGGGTAATCTGCTCGGCATGACTGCCAAGGTGACTCTCTCGTTCACGGACGAGACGATCGAGGAGGCCCGGCGGTTCGCCAAGCGCGAGGGCCTGTCGCTCTCCGCGTGGATGGACCAGGCCGCCCGCGAGAAGGCGCTGCGCGAGGTTTTCACCCAGCACGCCGCCGCCGTGGGCCGAGCCGGTCTGGACCTGGAGTCCGCCGCTCTCGCCGACGCCCGCGAGGTGGGCATGGTCAACGACCTGCTCTCCGGCGGACGGCCGCGTGCTGCGTAGGGGAGAGGTCTGGCGCATCGAGGGCGCCCGGGAACGCCTCGGGCTCGTGGTCAGCTCGGACGTCTACAACTCCACCGACGTACCCATCGTGATCGTGGTCGAGGTCGTCGAGGAATCGCTGCTGCGTGACTCGCCGCTCGCCGTGTCGATGGGTCGGTACGTCGTGATGCCCGACCGCATCTCCTCGCCGATGAAGAAGTGGTTCACCGAATGCGTGGACGTCGCCGACACCGACACCATGCTCCGGGTCGGCCGCGCGCTGCGCATCCTCCAGCAACTCTGAGCGGCACCTCACCACCGCCGCCGACCCGTGGTGCGGTCCACGTTTCCGGGCCGACCCGCGACGGGCACTGTCAGGTAACCCGGCGTTCCTAGCGTTCCTCCTCGTCACACCGACGAGGAGGAGCCGCCGTGAGCACGCTCACCAGCACCGCAGTCGCCCCCGGGCCGCCGGCCACCACCGGCCGTGCGCGCCGGCTCGACGACTGGCGCCCCGAGGACCCCGACTTCTGGCGGACGACGGGCGCGCCGATCGCCCGGCGCAACCTCTGGGTCTCGATCTTCGCCGAGCACGTCGGCTTCTCGGTCTGGAGCCTCTGGTCGGTCACAGTGCTCTTCCTCGGCCCGGCCTACGGCATCGACCCGGCCGGGAAGTTCCTGCTCACCGCCGTACCCGCCGCGCTGGGCGCGGTGCTGCGGCTGCCGTACACGCTGGCGGTGGCCCGCTTCGGCGGACGGCGCTGGACGATCATCAGCGCACTCATGCTGCTGGTGCCCACGGTGCCGATGACGGTGCTGCTGGAACCCGGGGTGTCCTACTCCACCCTGATGGTGCTCGCCTGCCTGACCGGCGTGGGCGGGGGCAACTTCGCCTCCTCGATGGCGAACATCAACCTGTTCTACCCGGAGCGGCTCAAGGGCCGGGCCCTCGGGCTCAACGCGGGCGGTGGCAACCTCGGCGTACCCGCTGTGCAACTGGTCGGGCTGGCCGTCCTCGCCACCGCCGGTGCCGCGTACCCCCGGCTGGTCCCGGCGGTCTACCTGCCGTTGATCGTGCTGGCGGCGCTGGCGGCGGCCCGCTGGTTGGACACCGTGCCCGGCGCGCGCAACGAGCCCGGCGCGCTGCGCGAGGCGGCCCGCGACCCGCACACCTGGGTCATGTCACTGCTCTACATCGGCACCTTCGGCTCGTTCATCGGCTTCGGCTTCGCCTTCGGCCAGGTGCTCCAGCTCCAGTTCGCCGAGCGGTTCCCCACCCCGGTCGACGCCGCCTGGCTGACCTTCCTCGGTCCGCTCGTCGGCTCGCTGATCCGCCCGCTCGGCGGGCACCTGGCCGACCGGTTGGGCGGGGCCCGGGTGACCTTCTGGAACTTCGTCGCAATGGCGGCCGGCGCGGGCACCGTGCTGTACGCGGCCCGGGAGCGCTCGTTCGGGCTCTACCTCGCCGGGTTCATCGCCCTCTTCGTCTTCTCCGGCATCGGCAACGGCTCCACCTACAAGATGATCCCGGCGATCTTCCGGGCCCGGGCGGCGGACGCCGTGGCCACCGGTCGCCGCGATCCGGAGGCGGCCGCCCGGTGGGCGCGGCGGATGACCGGCTCGTTGATCGGCATCGCGGGTGCCGTCGGCGCGTCCGGCGGGGTGCTGGTCAACATCTCGTTCCGTCAGTCGTTCCTCGGCTCCGGCAACGCCGACGCCGCCTATCTGGCCTTCATCGGCTGGTACGCGTTGTGCTTCGCTGTCACCTGGGTGGTCTACCTGCGGCCCCGGGCCAATCGGCTGGCCAACGTGTGAGCTGGGCCACGTACGGCGTGTCGGTGCGGCGGACCGTACCCCCGTTTTGACCTGCGGACGGGGCGCCGGGTATCGTTGCCTGCTGTTGTACGACATCCAGAGGCGTGCCCCATCAGGTACGCTTGGTCGTTCGTGCGCGCTGGTCCGGCCTGCAAGATCTGGTCACCTCGGCGCGCGACCCCAGACCGACGACGAGACAAGGTAGACCTGTGCGTACGTACAGCCCGAAGCCGGGTGAGATCGAGCGTCAGTGGCACGTCATCGACGCCTCTGATGTCGTGCTGGGCCGCCTGGCCACCCACGCCGCCACGTTGCTGCGTGGTAAGCACAAGCCGACTTTCGCGCCGCACGTCGACACGGGCGACTTCGTCGTCATCGTGAACGCGGGCAAGGTTGCGCTGACCGGCAACAAGCGCCACACCAAGGTCGCTTACCGCCACTCCGGTTACCCGGGTGGTCTTAAGCAGGTCGGCTACGACGAGCTGCTGACCAAGCGCCCCGAGCGGGCCATCGAGCTCGCGGTGAAGGGGATGCTCCCGCACAACAAGCTCGGCCGTCAGCTGATCAAGAAGCTGAAGGTCTACGCCGGTGCCGAGCACCCGCACCTCGCGCAGCAGCCGGTGCCGTTCGAGATCAAGCAGATCGCGCAGTGAGCGCGGGCGAAGGAAGCAGCATGACCGACATCACCGAGACCGAGGTCGCCCCCGAGGTCACCGAGGCACCGGCGCCCGTCGCCCGCGCGCCGCGTGGTGACCGCCCGATCCAGACCGTGGGTCGGCGCAAGGAGGCCATCGTCCGGGTCCGTATCGTCCCGGGCACCGGCAAGATCACCTGCAACGGTCGCGACCTCGAGGCCTACTTCCCGAGCAAGGTGCACCAGCAGCTCATCAAGGACCCGCTGGTCACCGCCGAGAAGCCCGAGGCGTTCGACGTCATCGCCAACCTGCGTGGCGGCGGCACCACCGGCCAGGCCGGTGCGCTGCGGCTGGCCATCGCGCGTGCGCTGATCGTCAACGAGCCGGACGACCGCCCGGCCCTGAAGAAGGCCGGCTTCCTCACCCGGGACGCCCGGGTCAAGGAGAGCAAGAAGTACGGCCTCAAGAAGGCCCGTAAGGCTCCCCAGTACTCGAAGCGCTGATCTTTCCCAGCGCGTTGTACTTCTGACGGACGGCCGGTCCGCCTCCCCGCTCGGGGAGGTGGGTCGGCCGTTCCGCTTTCTCCTCATTGGTCGTGCTCATTCGGAGGTTGGCGGGTATGGGTCGGTTGTTCGGCACGGACGGCGTACGCGGGCGAGCGAACGCGGATCTCACCCCCGAGTTGGCGTTGGCGCTCGCCGTGGCCGCCGCGCACACACTCGCCGAGACAGACCGCAGCCACCCGCCGCTCGCCGTCGTCGGTCGGGACACCCGGGCCAGCGGCGAGATGCTGGAGGCCGCCGTGGTGGCCGGCCTGACCAGCGCCGGTGCCAACGTGGTGCGGGTCGGCGTGCTGCCCACCCCCGCGGTGGCGTTCCTCACCGCCGAGGCCAAGGCTGACCTCGGCGTGGTGCTCTCCGCGTCGCACAACCCGATGCCGGACAACGGGATCAAGCTCTTCGCCGCCGGCGGGCACAAGTTGCCCGACGAGATCGAGATGCAGATCGAGGCGGCCGTTGAGACGAACAGCACCACCGCCTGGGAGCGCCCGGTCGGTGCCGGCGTCGGCCGCGTGCACGACCTGCTCGACGGTGCGGACCACTACGTCCAGCACCTGGTCGGCGCCCTGCCGCACCGGCTGGAGGGCATCAAGGTCGTGGTCGACTGCGCCAACGGCGCGGCGAGCGAGGTAGCTCCCGTCGCCTACCGGGAGGCCGGCGCGGAGGTCGTCGCGATCAACGCCGAGCCCGACGGCCTGAACATCAACGACGAATGCGGCTCCAACCACATCGAGGCGCTGCGCGAGGCCGTTGTCGAACACGGCGCCCACCTGGGCATCGCCCACGACGGCGACGCCGACCGCATCGTCGCGGTCAGCGCCGACGGCGACGAGGTGGACGGCGACCAGGTCATGGCGATCCTGGCGCTGGCCATGCGCGAGGCCGGCACGCTCACGCAGGACACCCTCGTCGCCACCGTGATGAGCAACCTCGGACTACGGCTCGCGATGTCCGCGCAGGGCATCCGCCTGATCGAGACCAAGGTCGGCGACCGGTACGTGCTGGAGGAGCTGCGCGCCTCCGGTCTGGCGCTCGGCGGTGAGCAGAGCGGTCACATCGTGATGCCCGCACACGCCACCACCGGCGACGGTGTGCTCACCGGCCTGCACCTGATGGCCCGGATGGCGGCCACCGGCCAGTCCCTCGCCGAGCTGGCCTCGGTGGTCACCAAGCTGCCCCAGGTGCTGATCAACGTGCCGGTCGGCGACCGGACCGTCGGCGCCAACGCGCCCGCCGTCCGCGCCGAGGCTGAGCGCGCCGAGGCGGAGCTGGGTGAGACCGGCCGGGTGCTGCTGCGCCCGTCGGGCACCGAACCGCTGGTGCGGGTGATGGTCGAGGCCGCCACCGAGGCGACCGCCCGCGAGGTCGCCGAACGGATCGCCGAGCAGGTTCGCACCGCCAGCCCTGCCACGTCGTAGGTCGGATGGGCGCTGTGGAGCTGAAGCGTCAGCTCCACAGCCCCGGCCCGTCCAGCTCAGCGGCGCAGCGTGCGCAGCCGGGTGACCGCCTCGGTCAGCACCTCGGGGCGCTTGCAGAAGGCGAAGCGGACCAGCCGCCGGCCGGCGTCGATGTCGTCGTAGAAGACCTGCGTGGGCACCGCCACCACACCGCAACGCTCCGGCAGGGAACGGCAGAACTCCACTCCGTCCCGGCCGCCGAGGGCGGTGATGTCGGCGGTGACGAAGTACGTCCCCTCCGAGCCGAGCACGTCGAACCCGGCGTCGGTGAGACCGTCGACGAGTTGGTCACGTTGCTGCTGAAGCCCGTCCCGGAAGCCGGTGTAGTAGTCGTCCGGCAGGGCCAGCGCCACGGCCACCGCCGGTTGCAGCGGCGCGGCGTTCACGTACGTGAGGAACTGCTTCACCCGCACCACCGCCGAGACCAGCGCCGCCGGACCGCTCGCCCAACCGACCTTCCAGCCCGTGCAGGAGAACGTCTTGCCGGCCGACGAGATGCGCAGCGTCCGCTCCCGCATCCCCGGCAGGGTGGCCAGCGACACGTGCGGGCTCGCCGCGTCGGTGAAGACGAGGTGCTCGTACACCTCGTCGGTGACCGCGTACGCGTCGAACTCCTGGCACAGGTCGGCCACCATGGCCAACTCGGCCGGGGTGAAGACCTTGCCGGTCGGGTTGTGTGGTGAGTTGAGTAGCACCAACCGGGTGCGCGGGCCGAACGCCGCGCGAAGCGCCGCCGGGTCGAAGGCGTACCTGCCGTCGGCCGTCGGGCGCAGGGTCACCGGTCGCCGGACCGCCCCGGCCAGTGCGATCGAGGCGGCGTACGAGTCGTAGTACGGCTCGAAGCAGACCACCTCGTCGCCCGGTTCGCAGAGCGCGAGAATGCTCGCCGCGACAGCCTCGGTCGCCCCCGCGGTGATGACGATCTCGCCGTCCGGGTCGTACGTCAGGTTCTGGAATCGTTGCTGGTGGGCGGCGACCGCCGCGCGCAGGGCGGGGATACCCGGGCCGGGCGGGTACTGGTTGTGCCCGCCGCGCAGCGCCTCGGCGGCGGCGGCCAACATCTCCGGTGGTCCGTCGGTGTCGGGAAACCCCTGGCCGAGGTTGACCGCTCCGGTGCGCACGGCGAGGGCGGACATCTCGGCGAAGATCGTCGTGCCGAACGGCCGCATCCGGGCCACCAGCGGGTCGACATCGGTGCTCGTCACCTGCGCCAGCCTAAGGCCACCGACGGGTCGAACCCCAGACCCGTCGGGCTCATTCGCGTTCGCCCACGCCCACGCCCGCCTCACGCCCACGCCCGCCCTCGCGCCCGCTTGATCGACACGAGATCGCCGATATCGGGGTATCGACGGCATCCGGATACCCCCACCTCGGCGAACCGGTGTCGATCAAGCGGGATCGGCCACGCCCAGCCTCATTCGGGTGCGCAGGAGATGCCGTAGTACCCCTGTTCCTTGATGACCACCGGCCTGCCGACGCCGGTGATCGTGACGGTGCAGTCGATTGGCGTGGCGTTGTTGATGTCGGGCCCGGTGGCCTCGACCATCACCCTGGTCTGGCCGTTGGTCCGAATGGTGGTGCGCCACGGCAGCGTCGCGCCGTCGACATGCATGAGATCGCTCTCGGCGTCGTAGTACGCGATGTCCGCGGTACCCGAGCCGGTGACCTCGTAGACCACAGTCACCGGGGCCGGCCCCGACGTCGGCCGGGTGATCGGCTGCTTGCTCGGGGTCGAGGCCGCGGGGCCGGACCGCTCCGGAATGGGCGCACGTGTGGTGGGTGCGGTCCAACCGTCGTCAGGAACGACCCACGGCTCCCCGGCGACCGGGTCCGAGCCGGGCTCGTCGAGCAGGAAACCACCCGCGCAGAGGCAGCCACAGACGAGCACGACCAGCACCACGAAGGCCGCGACGACGATCCCCACGATCCGACCGGCGCTCGTGCTCCGGCCGCCGCTGAACTGCGGATAACCCGGGTAGGCGTACGGCGGCGGATAACCGTGGGGCGGCCACGCTACCTGCGGTGGCCATCCAGCTTGCGGCGGCTCCCCGGGAGGCGGGGGCCAGCCGGCGTGGGGCGGCCAGCCGGCGGGCGGGGGCGATCCGGCGTACGGGGGCGAACCGGCGTGCGTCGGATCCGCCGCGTACGTCGGGTCCGAGGTGTCGGGCTGGGGCGGCGTCCACGGGGACGCTGGTGACCCGGGCGTCCACGGGGACGTGGGTGATCCGGGCGTCCACCCGGTGGTGGGCGGCTGCGGCGTCCACTCGGTCGTGGGCGGTTGCGGCGTCCACGGCGCGGGCGTCCAGGGGGCCGGTGGCGCCCACGGCTGGCCCGGGGCGAGCGGGTCGGGTGCCGGCAGCGAAGCCGAGGACGGGGACGCCGTCGGATCCGACGGTGGCGGGCTGGGAAACGGGTCCGGCGGCGAGGAGGGGGACGGATCGGGCGGCGGCGCGTCGGACATGGCTGCTCCGGACGGGATCGGGTATGGGACGAACGGGCCGAGGGCAGGCGCGCGTAACCCGCCGAGAGACTTTCGTACCTCCAGGCGTGCCGCAACCCCGTCTGTCCCGCGCTGTCCCCCGAGCGGGCTGTGACGCTCGTCCCGTTGCGACCCGCCAACCACCTATCGCTCAAATTCGGTGATCGATAACCCGACTTTCGAGCACCCAACGTGAGTGAAACTGGGTTAGGCTGCGGGCCATGTGTGGAATCGTGGGATATGCGGGCGCGCGCCCCGCACTGAGCATCGTGCTCGACGGACTGCGGCGGCTGGAATACCGCGGCTACGACTCGGCGGGCGTCGCGATCGTCTGCGACGACCAACTGCTGACCGAGAAGAAGGCCGGCAAGCTGGCCAACCTGGAGAAGGTGCTCTCCGAGCGGGCCGCCGACGACCCGACCTCCTGCGCGGCCAGCCCGATCGGCATCGGTGACGGCACCACCGGCATCGGCCACACCCGCTGGGCCACCCACGGCGGCCCGACCGACCGCAACGCCCACCCGCACGTCGCACCGGACGGCCGGGTCGCGGTCATCCACAACGGCATCATCGAGAACTTCGCCAAGCTGCGTGCCGAGCTGGAGGCCGACGGGGTCCAGTTCGCCAGCGACACCGACACCGAGTGCGCCGCCCACCTGCTCTCCGCCGCGCTGGCTGACCTGCGCGCCGCCGGTCAGCCGGACGGCCCGCAGCTGCTCGCCGCCGGTATGCGGGTGGTCTGCCAGCGACTGGAGGGTGCGTTCACCCTGCTCGCTGTGGATGCCGCAGTGCCCGGCGCGGTCGTCGGCGCCCGGCGTAACTCCCCGCTGGTCGTCGGTCGGGGCAACGGGGAGAACTACCTGGCCAGTGACGTGGCGGCGTTCATCGAGCACACCCGGGAAGCGGTCGAGCTGGGTCAGGACCAGATCGTCCTGATCACCGGTGACAGCATCGAGATCACCGACTTCGAGGGCCAGCCTGCCGCCGGCAAGGACTTCCACATCGACTGGGACTCCTCGGCCGCGGAGAAGGGCGGCTACGACTGGTTCATGCTCAAGGAGATCGAGGAGCAGCCGCAGGCCATCGCCGACACGCTGCTCGGCCGGCTCACCGAGACCGGTGAGATCGCCCTCGACGAGGTCCGCCTCAGCGACCAGGACCTTCGCGACGTCGACAAGATCTTCATCGTGGCGTGCGGCACGGCGTACCACGCCGGGATGGTCGCCAAGTACGCCATCGAGCACTGGACCCGGATCCCGTGCGAGGTGGAGCTGGCCAGCGAGTTCCGCTACCGCGACCCGGTGCTCGACCGGTCCACGCTGATCGTGGTGATCTCGCAGTCCGGCGAGACGATGGACACCCTGATGGCGCTGCGCCACGCCAAGGATCAGAAGGCCCGGGTGTTGGCGATCTGCAACACCAACGGCTCGACCATTCCGCGCGAGTCGGACGCCGTGCTCTACACCCACGGTGGGCCGGAGATCGCCGTCGCCTCCACCAAGGCGTTCCTCACCCAGGTCGTCGCCTGCTACCTGATCGGCCTGCACCTGGCCCAGGTGCGCGGCATCAAGTTCGCCGACGAGGTGGGCGCGGTCGTCGCCCAGTTGCAGGAGATCCCGAGCAAGCTGCGTGAGCTGCTCGACCGGATCGAGCCCGTTCGCGAGCTGGCCCGGGACCTGAAGTCCGAGCCGACAGTGTTGTTCATCGGCCGGCACGTCGGCTACCCGGTGGCGCTGGAGGGTGCGCTGAAGCTCAAGGAGTTGGCGTACATGCACGCCGAGGGCTTCGCTGCCGGCGAGCTGAAGCACGGCCCGATCGCTCTGATCGACAAGGGCACCCCGGTGATCTGCGTGGTGCCGTCGCCGGTCGGCCGGGGCATGCTCCACGACAAGGTCGTCTCCAACATCCAGGAGGTTCGGGCGCGCGGTGCGCGGACCATCGTGATCGCCGAGGAGGGCGACGAGGCCGTCGTGCGGTACGCCGACCACCTGATCTACGTGCCGCGTACGCCGACCCTGCTGGCCCCGCTCGTCACCACTGTGCCGTTGCAGGTGCTCGCCGCCGAGATCGCCGCCGCTCGCGGGCACGACGTGGACCAGCCCCGCAACCTGGCCAAGTCGGTCACCGTCGAGTAGCCGCTCAGCGACCCAACACGACCCGGGCCATCCCGTCCAGCGCGGGATTGCCCGGGTCCCAGTAACCGGTGTGGCCGCCCCGCCCGCCGTCGAAGACCCGGCCGCCGAACCCCGGGTCCGACGGGTCGTGACCGAACCACAGCTCATGCCCGGTGCGGTCGGGCCAGCCGAGCACTGCGGCCAGCGGCGCCGCACCCAGCAGGGCCCGGTGTCCCAGCTCGTCCGCCGACCGGGCCGCGCGGATCACGTCGCCGGAAGCGCTGCTCGCCCAGACCTCCCCGGGCGGCACGCCCAACTCGGTGGCGTGCGCCGCGCCGACCCCGGGCGAGCCGACGAAGACCAGCGCGTCGGCGGCCAGCCCGTGCTCCCGGGCGGCCACACCCACCACCAGCGACCCGTAACTGTGCCCGAGCACGGTCTGCCGGGCCGGTGGCCCCTCGTGGGTGGCCCGCAACCCTTCCTGAAAGCGGTGCAGCGCCGGACCGGCGTCACGCGCCTGACCCGCCGAGGCAGCCTCGGTCAGGGAGTCCGGAGCGTCGTAGTCCAACCAGAGCACCGCCGCGCTGCGCTCACCCGGGGCGAGCGCCGCGCACCGGTCCAGCACCCGCGCCGCCCTGCCCAGCTCACCGGGGGCGTCGTCCAGGCCGGCGGTCATCCCCGGCACGTAGGTCAGCACCCGGTCAGCCCGGTCCGGGTCGCCGAGCGCCATCACCACCCGGCCCTCACCGGCCGGATCCAACCCGAGCAGGTACGCCCGGGGCTCCCCGCCGGCCGCCAGCCGTCCGGCCAGCGCGTCCAGGCCGGCCAACCGACCGGCGACGCCACGCAGCCGGAGCGACGTGAGTGGCAGGGGCGGCACCCGGGACAGCAGTTCGCGCCGCTCGGCCAGCAGTTCCTCCCGCCACACCCCGAGGTGCAGCCGGTTGGCCTGGTCGCGGTCGGTCGCCGGCACGCCGTCCCACCTGCCGACCAGTGCCGGCTCGTGCCCGATCAGCCACCGTCGCTGCGCCGGTGTCAAGCCTGACCACCAGGCGTGGACAAGAGTCGGCGTGGCATCCAGGGCCGGTCGGCCCGGCGGTGGCGGGGACGCCCACCCGGTGCCGGCGGCCCGGGCCAGCTCGTCCAACCGGTCGGCGGCGAGCCGATCGGCGACGCCCGCCCCGTCGAGCGCGTCCCGCAGGGCGGCCGTCACCCGCGCCGCCGCCGCGCCATCCCGCTCGGTGGACAGGGACCGGGCGGGATCGACGTGCACCCCGCCCGAGCGGTCCACCAGAAGGCCGGCCGCGCCCGCCTGGGCGACCGCGTCGGCGAGCCGCGCCTTCGCCACCGTCAGTCGTCCGGCCAGCTCGGCAAGCACCTGATCGGCCTCGATCAGTGCGGGCGCGACCGACGTCAGCTCGTCCCGCAGAGCGACGAGCCGGGAGCCCGCCGCAGTGGCCGCCGCGCCGGACCAACCATCCCGCAACCGGCCGCCCGCCGCCCGCAGCTCACCGGCGCGACGGTCGACCTGCTCGGTCAACCCGGCCCAGGCCACCCCGGCGGCCCGCCACCCGCTCGGGTCGGCCGCCCACAGTTGCCGGTAACCGACGCCGCTCACCGGGGCAGGGCGGCGAAGCGGTCGGCCGCCCGATCGTCCACCGTCTCGTACGCCTCGGCTGCCGCCCGCACCCCCTGCGAGGTCACCGCGACCCGGGCGCCCAGCCGGCACAGCCAGGTGTGCGCGGCCGCCTCCAGACCGGCCAGCGCCGTGCCGGCTCGCCACTCCGGCGCCGCGACCAGCAACCCGGGCCTCCCCGCGAGGCCCAGCGCTAGCCGGTGCGCCTCGCCGTCGAGCGTGCCGGCGAGCGCCCGCAACTCCTTTGGCCGGACAACGAACAACTCATCGGTCATGACCCCACCCCCGTGGACGATCGGCTTCGACGCGCTGACGCTAGGCCCGTACCGGTGGCCGTCAGGTGCCCTGTGGACAGCCCGCGGTGAGGCGTACCCCGGCCTGTCCACAGGCGTTGCCCGGCGCGGACCCGACGGCTAATCTGCGGCCGCGACCGCCGGTAGGGTGGTGTGGTGATCGTCGCCGTCGGCATCGACGTGGTCCTGGTCGACCGGTTCGCGCGGGCGCTGGCCCGGACGCCGCTGCTCGCCGATCGGCTCTTCACCACGGCCGAGCGACACACCCGCGCCGGTGCCCCACGCTCGTCGGAGTCGCTCGCCGCCCGCTTCGCCGCCAAGGAGGCGGTGGCCAAGGCGCTCGGTGCGCCGGCCGGGCTCAACTGGCACGACTGCGAGATCGTGTCCGACCCGGACGGCCGCCCCCGGCTCGCCGTCTCCGGCACTGTCGCCGCGGCGGCCGAGGCGCGTGGAGTCAACCACTGGCATCTGTCGTTGTCGCACGACGGGGGGATCGCGTCGGCGATGGTGGTCGCGGAACGGTGACGTCGGCTGGGCGGGCCGATCCGGTCCACCCGCGAACGGGATGGGACACGGTGGCATGAGATCGGTGTGGCGGGTTGCCGACGTACGGGCGGCAGAAGCAGGGCTGATGGGCACACTGCCGGAGGGGACGCTGATGCAGCGCGCCGCCGCCGGGCTGGCCCGTCGGGCCGCTCTCCTGCTCGACGAGCGCGGCGGGGTCTACGGCGGCCGGGTGCTGCTGCTGGTCGGCTCCGGTGACAACGGCGGCGACGCCCTGTACGCGGGGGAGCGGCTGGCCCGCCGGGGTGTCCACGTGTCCGCCCTGCTGCTCACCCCCGGGCGCGCGCACCCCGCCGGGTTGGCCGCGCTGCGAGCGGCCGGCGGTCGGCTGGTGCCGCAGCCCACCGGCCCGGTCGACCTGGTCCTCGACGGGATCGTCGGCATCGGTGGCACCGGTGGCCTGCGGGCTAACGCGGACGAGGTGGTCCAACGTCTCGGCGAGCTGCGGGGGCGGGACGGTGAGCGGGCGACTGTCGTGGCGGTCGACGTGCCGAGCGGGGTCGCGGTGGACACCGGCCACGTTCCGCTGTCCGCGTCCGGGCGACCGACCGCCGTGCGGGCCGACGTGACGGTGGCGTTCGGCGCGCTGAAGCCCGCACTGGTGGTCGGGCCGGCCGCCGCCCTGGCCGGGCAGGTGGAGTTGGTCGACATCGGGCTGCGGCCGTGGCTGCGAGGCACCCCCGCGCTACGGGTCACCGAGTGGTCCGACCTGGTCGAATGGTGGCCGGAGCTGGGACCGGCGTCGGAGAAGTACACCCGGGGTGTGGTGGGGGTCGCCACCGGCTCGGAGACCTACCCCGGCGCGGCGGTGCTCTCCGTCGGCGGGGCTCTGGCCGGGCCGACCGGCCTGGTCCGCTACGCCGGCAGCGCCCGCGCCGAGGTGCTGCACCAGCACCCCTCGGTGATCGCCAGCGGGCGGGTCGCCGACGCGGGCCGGGTGCAGGCCTGGGTCTGCGGCTCCGGGTTGGGCACCGGCGCGGACGCGGCAGCCGAGTTGCGCGCCGTACTGGCCGCCCCGGTGCCGGTGGTGCTCGACGCCGACGCGCTGACCCTGCTGGTGGACGGCTCGCTCGCCGACCGGCTGCGGGGCCGGGACGCGCCGATCGTGGTCACCCCGCACGACCGGGAGTTCACCCGACTCTGCGGGGAGGAGCCTGGCACCGACCGGGTCGGCTCCGCGCTGCGGCTGGCCGCCTGGATGAACGCCGTGGTGCTGCTCAAGGGGGATCGCACGGTGATCGGCACCCCAGACGGTCGGGCGTACGTCAACCCGACCGGCACCCCGGCGCTGGCCACCGGCGGCACCGGCGACGTGCTGGCCGGGCTGCTCGGCTCGCTGCTGGCCGCCGGAGTGCCCGCCGACCGGGCTGCGGCCTCGGCCGCGTACCTGCATGGGCTCGCCGGCCGGGAGGCGGCCCGGGGCGGGCCGGTGACCGCGCCCGACGTGGTCACCGCGCTTCGCCCGGTTGTCGCCCGGCTGGGCTGATCGTGCCGTCCCGGTCGGGTCGGCACCCGGGGGCGTGCGTCGCCGCCCCCGGTGATCACGGCGGAAAGTAGGCTGGGTGCATGTGGCAGGCCGAGGTACGCGTCGATCTTGACGCCATCCGCGAGAACGTGAGCCGACTCCGCTCCGGCACCACCGCCGAGCTGATGGCTGTGGTGAAGGGCGACGGGTACGGCCACGGCATGCTCCCGGCCGCCCGCGCTGCGCTTGACGCCGGCGCGGACTGGCTCGGTGTCTGCACCCTCGACGAAGCGCTCACCCTGCGGCGGGGAGGGGTGACTGCGCCGGTGCTGGCCTGGCTGCTCGCGCCGGGGCTGCCGTTGCACGAGGGGATCAGCGCCGGGGTGGACCTGGGCGCCGCCAGCCTGCCGCAACTGGACGAGATGATCGAGGCGAGCCGGCTCGCCGGGCGTCCCGCCCGCCTACACCTGAAGATCGACACCGGGCTGTCCCGGGGCGGCGCGACCGTCGCCGACTGGCCGGCGCTGCTGGACGCCGCCACGAAGGCGCAGGCCGACGGCCTGGTCGAGGTGGTCGGTGTGTGGAGCCACTTCGTGTACGCGGACTCGCCCGGCCACCCCACCACCGACCGTCAGCTGGCCGTCTTCCACGAGGGGTTGGCCATGGTCGAGCGGGCCGGTTTACGGCCGCGCTGGCGGCACCTCGCCAACTCGGCGGCCACCCTGACCCGCCCGGACACCCACTTCGACCTGGTCCGCCCCGGCATTGCCATCTACGGCCTCTCCCCGGTCGCCGGTGAGACGTACGGGCTGCGGCCGGCGATGACCGCCCGTGCCCGGGTGATGCTCACCAAACGGGTGCCCGCCGGCACCGGTGTCTCCTACGGGCACACCTACACCACCGAGGCCGACGCGAACCTGGCAGTGGTCCCACTGGGGTACGCCGACGGGGTTCCCCGGCATGCGTCCAACACCGGGCCGGTGCAGCTCGCCGGAGCGCGAAGGACCATCTCGGGGCGGGTCTGCATGGACCAGTTCGTGATCGACTGCGGTGACGACCCGGTGGCCGACGGCGACGTGGCGACCCTGTTCGGCAGCGGCGTCGACGGCGAACCGACGGCCGACGACTGGGCCGAGGCGGTCGGCACGATCAACTACGAGATCGTCACCCGCTTCGGCAGCACGCGCGTGCCTCGGATCTATGACGGCGAACGGCCATGAGCTACCGCATCCCGCGTCCGCGCACGGCGGCGGGTCGGGTCGCCGGCATCGTCGGCGCCGCGGTGGGGGTGGCCGCGGCAGGCCTGGCGGCCGGCGTCGCGACCGAACGCACACTGGTCCGCCGCTTCAAGGCCGACCCGACCGACCGCTACGCGCATGAGACGTTCGGCGAGCAGCGGTACGACGACGCGTTTCGTCTGGAGCTGCCGGACGGCACGGACATCCACGTCGAGGTGGTCGAGCCGACCCGGCCGGTGTCGGGGCACCCGACCGTGGTGCTGGTGCACGGCTTCTGCCTGGACATGGGGACGTTCCACTTCCAACGTCAGATGCTCGCCGAGCGCGGTGACTACCGGATCGTGGCGTACGACCAGCCTGGTCACGGCCGATCCGGCCGGTTGGAGACCGGGGAGTACGACCTCGCGGTGCTTGGCCGGACGCTGCGCCAGGTGATCGACCGGACCGCGCCGGACGGGCCGCTGATCCTGGTCGGTCACTCGATGGGCGGCATGACCATCATGGCGTTCGCCGAGTTGTTCCCGGAGCTGTTCGGTGACCGGGTGGTGGGCACGGTCCTGATGGCCACGTCGGGCGGGCTCATCGCGGAGACCAAGCTGGTCGCACCCGCGCTGCTCGGCCGGGTCGGCGGCCCGGTGCTGTACATGGTCAGCAACGCCACCCGGTACGGCGGGCCGGTCATCGACAAGGCCCGCAAGTCGACGTCGAACGTGGCCTGGCTGCTGACCCGCAAGTACGGCTTCGGCACCCGCAAGCCCAGCCCGGCGCTGGTGTCGTACGTGGAGACGATGAACTCCCGGACGTCGGCCGACACTGTCACCCGCTATCTGCGTACCCTGGCCACCCACTCGCGCTTCCCGGCGCTGGCGGCACTGGCGGCGACCCCGGTCCTGGTGGTGGTTGGCGACAAGGACATGATCACCCCGGTGACCCACTCCGAGGAGATCGTCCGGCGGCTGCCGCACGCCGAGTTCGTGAAGATCAAAGACAGTGGTCACGTGGTGATGCTGGAGCACGCCGACGAGGTCAACGCCGCGCTCGCGCGGTTCCTCGAGTCGATCGCAGAGCCGGAGGAACGGTGAGTCACGTCGTCAAGCTGCCGACCGTCGAGGACACCCGGGAGTTCGGCCGCCGCCTGGCCGGGCTGCTGCGCGCCGGCGACCTGGTGCTGTTGACCGGCCCGCTGGGCGCCGGCAAGACAGCGCTCACGCAGGGCATCGGCGCCGGGCTCGGTGTGCTCGGAGACGTCACCTCGCCGACGTTCGTGATCGCCCGGGTGCACCGGCCCGACCCGGCCCGGGACGGTCGGGTGGCGCTGGTGCACGCCGACGCGTACCGGTTGGGGGCTGCCACCGATCCGCGTGCCGAGATCGACGACCTGGACCTCGACGCTTCGGTGGACGACTCGGTGACAGTTGTGGAGTGGGGCGAGGGCCTGGTCGAGCAGTTGGTCGACGCGCACCTGCGGGTTCGGATCGACCGCCGCGACGACGACACCCGCGTCATCGAGCTGGACCCGGTCGGTGGTGACTGGGCTCGGCGGCTCGCCGACCTGGGCTAGGGCGGCCGCTGTCGTACCCGATGCCTAGAGTGCGGGGGACCGACCCGCGCTGTGAGAGGTTCCTGATGCCCGACGACGCCCCCGCCCTGGATCTGTTGGCCCTGCTGCCGGAGCAGTGGCGTGCCGTGCTCACCCCGCACCTGGACGCGGCGCGCACTGCCGCGCTGGGCGAGTTCGTCGCCCGCGAATACGCGACGCAGACCGTCTTCCCGCCGGTGGAGGACCTGTTCTCGGCCTATCGACTGTGCCCGCCGCAGGCCACCCGGGTGCTGATCCTCGGTCAGGACCCCTACCACCGGGCCGGGCAGGCACACGGGTTGAGCTTCAGCGTCCGCGACGGTGTGACGGTGCCACCGTCGTTGCGCAACGTCTTCAAGGAGTTGGGCGAGGACGTCGGCGTTCCCAAGCCGCGCAGCGGCAACCTCGACGGTTGGGCCGCCCAGGGTGTGTTGCTGCTCAACGCGGTGCTGACCGTCCGTCAGGCCACCCCGGGCTCGCACGCCAACGCCGGCTGGGAGGAGTTCACCGACGCGACCATCCGGGCGTTGGACGCGTCACCGGACCGGGTTGTCTTCCTGCTCTGGGGTGGCTACGCCCGCAAGAAGGCCGCCCTGGTCACCAACCCGCAGCACGTGGTGCTGGAGGCCGGCCATCCCAGCCCGATGAACCCGCGCGGCTTCCTCGGCAGCCGACCGTTCAGCGCGGCCAACAAGGCTCTCGCCGATGCCGGCCTGCCCACCATCGACTGGGAGCGCACCGCCGGCTGAACTCAGCCGCCGCTGGTCAGCTGGCGGTCCCGATAGCGGCGCAGCAACTCGGCGGCCCGGGCGTCGGTCAGCTCCAGCTCGACCAGCGGCACCACCTGGTAACTCCGCCGACCGTGGCGCACCTCGATCGTCTCGGGCAGCTCGTCGCACATGGTGGCCCTGATTTCGCCGTACGTGGTCGACCACCGGTGCTCGCCCGGCTCCTCCGGCTCCAACCACACTCCGCCGAACTCACTCCAGCGGGCGTTCCACCGCTGGCCGTAGTTCGTCTCCAGCCAGCGGGTGAACAGCTTGGAGTCCTGCCAGCGCAGGGCGATCTCCGGCGCGTCGACCGGCACCGGCGCGCCCTGCAGCAACGCGGCGGTGCTTCCGGTGAGCACCTGCGGGAAGTCGGGAAGCCGGTCCAACAGCTCGTCCAGGCCGAGCTCCTCGATCCGCTCCGCGATGGGACGCACCGCCAGGTCGTCGATGCGGGCATCGAGGTGCGCGTCCAGCGGTTCGACCCCGACCACCAACTGCACGTCCATCGCGGCGAGCAGTCGTTCCAGCACCGGGATGTTTGGCGCACGGTCGCCGCGCTCGATCCGGGCGATCGCTGTCTGACTGACCTTGGCGAGTTCGGCGAGTTGACGTTGGGTCAGTTCGCGCAGCTGCCGCTCGCGTCGCACCGTGGCGCCGAGCAGGGTGACGAGGCGAGTGGACGGCATCCTGGCATGGTGAACCAGCCGAACCAGCAGCGACATCGCTGAGCCGGATTGCTGACTGTGTCGGCGTCTCGGGTGGGGGTGCCCTGTTCTGTTGAGCGTGATTCCGCTGTGGCATCTAGATGCCACAGCGGAATCACGCTCAACAGCGAGTCCTGCCCCCCGGGGGATCAGCGTGCGCCGCCCGCCCGCCAGCCGCTCCCGGGCGGCGGGTGAGGGCGGGGCGTGACGGAGGGCTGCGGCGGGGGCGGCTAGGCTGGCTTACCGTGCTCGTACTCGTGGTGGACAGCTCGACCCCTGCGGTGACCGCAGCGCTGGTGGATGTCTCGGCGGACGGTGTGGTGTCCCGGGCGCACCGGTGCACGGTCGATGCCCGCGCGCACGGCGAACTGCTCGCCCCCCAGGTGGACGCCGTCCTCGCCGACGCCGACGCGCGCCCACGTGACCTGACCGCCATCGTCGCCGGGCTCGGCCCAGGGCCGTTCACCGGGCTGCGGGTCGGCCTGGTCACCGCCGCGACGATGGGGCAGGTGCTCGGCATCCCCACGTACGGCGTCTGCTCGCTGGACGCCATCGGCTACCCGGCGGCGTCCGGTGAGCCGGTGTTGGCCGCCAGCGACGCCCGGCGTAAGGAGCTCTACTGGGCCGTCTACGACGGCGCCGGCCAGCGGATCGTCGGGCCCGAGGTGTCGACCCCGGCGGTGGCCGCTGTGCGCGCCCGGGAGTTGGGTGCGACGATCGCGGTCGGCGACGGAGCGCACCGGTACGCCGAGACCCTGGACCTGCCCGTTCGGGTCGAGCCCCGGTACCCGGACGCCACGGTGCTGGCGCTGCTCGCCGCCGAGCGGATCCGGGCGGGTGCGCCCGGCGAGCGGCTCACCCCGCTCTACCTGCGCCGCCCCGACGCGGTGGCCGCGACCGGCCGTAAACCGGTCCTGCCATGACGGCGGTACGGCTCGTCCCGTTCCGCTGGTGGCACATCGACGACGTGCTGCCGATCGAGGCGGACCTCTTCGGGGCCGAGCAGTGGTCGCCCGGCATGTTCTGGAGCGAGTTGGCGAACGGGCACCACTACCGGGTCGCCGTCGACGAGGACGGTGCCGTACTCGGTTACGCCGGGCTCGCCGGAGTTCCCCCGGACGAGGTGTGGGTGCAGAACATCGCCGTCCGCCGGGACGCCCAGCGGCGCGGTGTGGGCCGTGCCCTCCTGGAGGACCTGCTCGCCGAGGCGGCCCGGCGCGAAACCCGCAGCACCCTGCTGGAGGTCGCCGTGGACAACGCCGCCGCCCAGCGGCTCTACGCGACGTACGGGTTCGAGCCGATCGGCGTGCGGCGCGGCTACTACCAACCGAGCAACACCGACGCGCTGGTCATGCGGCGCGACGCCGAGCCGACCGGGGACGGACCACACGACCATGGCTGACGAACCGCTGATCCTGGGTATCGAGACCTCCTGCGACGAGACCGGCGTCGGCATCGTGCGGGGGCACACCCTGCTGGCCGACGCGCTCGCCTCCAGCGTCGAGGAACACGCCCGGTTCGGGGGTGTGGTCCCCGAGGTGGCCAGCCGGGCACACCTGGAGGCCATCGTGCCGACCATGGACCGTGCCCTGACCGAGGCCGGCGTCACCCTGGCCGACATCGACGCGATCGCTGTCACCTCCGGGCCCGGTCTGGCCGGCGCGCTGCTGGTCGGTGTCGCCGCCGCCAAGGGGTACGCGCTCGCCGCCGAGAAGCCCGTGTACGGCGTGAACCACCTTGCCGCGCACGTCGCGGTGGACACCCTCGAACACGGCCCCCTGCCCGAGCCCGCCATCGCGCTGCTGGTATCCGGTGGCCACTCGTCCCTGCTGCTCGTCGACGACCTGGCCCGGGGCGTCACCCCACTGGGCGCCACCATCGACGACGCGGCCGGCGAGGCGTTCGACAAGGTCGCCCGGCTGCTCGGGCTGCCGTTCCCGGGTGGCCCGCCCATCGACCGGGAGGCCCGCGCCGGTGACGCCGCCTCGATCGCGTTCCCGCGTGGTCTGACCGCCGCGAAGGATCTCGCCGCCCACCGGTACGACTTCTCGTTCTCCGGGCTGAAGACGGCGGTGGCCCGGTGGGTCGAGGCCCGTCAGCGTGCCGGCGAGCCGGTGCCGGTGGCCGACGTGGCCGCGTCTTTCCAGGAGGCGGTCTGTGACGTCCTGACCAACAAGGCACTCGCCGCCTGCCGTGCCCAGGGCATCGAGACCCTGGTGATCGGCGGGGGAGTGGCGGCGAACTCGCGGCTGCGGGCGATGGCCGAGCAGCGGGCCGAGAAGTACGGCATCCAGGTCCGGGTGCCCCGGCCCAAGCTGTGCACCGACAACGGCGCGATGGTGGCCGCACTTGGTTCGCACCTGGTCGCCGCGGGGGTCGCACCGAGCCGACTCGACCTGCCGGCCGACTCGGCGCTGCCGTTGACCACGGTCAGCGTGTGACGGGGGCGGCGGACATGATCGTGCGGATGTGGGAGGCGCGCGCCGAGGCGTACGGCGTCGCGGATCTGATCACCTGGGTGTGCGACACCGCCCTGCCCGAGTTGGAGCACGACCCGCTGCACGTCTCCAGCGAGGTCTTCTCCTCCACCGACCATCGGGTGGTGGTCATCTCGAAGTGGCGCAGCAACCCGCGTCCGTTGCCGGATCCGCCCGCCCTGTTGGTGGCCCGCGCCCCGCACTCCTGGGACTTCACCCAGGTCGACCGCTGACGCGGGCCACCAAACGGGAGCAAGGTCAGCTGCGGCGCAGCATCCGGTAGGTGGCGATGCCGCCGGTGCCCAGCGCGGCGAGGAAGACCAGCCAGACGACTGTGCTGCTGACGCCGACCTGAGGACCGGAGTTGGCCGAGGCGGCGGCCAGCAGCCCGTCCTCACCGGGGGCGGGCAGCGCGGCCGGCGGCAGTTCCGGCCACCGAACCAGGCCGGTGGACTCCAGCATCTGCATGTGATGCGTGACGAAGCCGGTGGCGTCCTCGCAGAGCTTGCGGACGGTGGCGTCCCGGGTGCTGGCCCGTACTGCGCTGATCACCGGGAGAATGCTGCCGTGGGCGACCCGGAGGCGGGTCACGAAGATCTGGTCGAACCGAGCGCCGGAGGCGTCCTTCATCTCCGTCAGCCAGCCCTTTTGTTGGGCCGTCGGCTCGCTCGGGATGGTCGCGCCCAGCTTGTTGGCCGCCTCCACGACGAGTTCGTCGAGCCGCTGATGCTCACCGGCGATGCCGGCGCCGATCTCCCGTACTTTTGCCGACTGTCCCTTCTCGGCGGCCATCTGGCCGGCCGGCATCTCCCACAGCCCGGCCAACCGCACGCCGTTGAGCAGTGTCATGTCGGCGGCGTTGAGCTGTCGCCCGCCGGCGGGGGCGGCGATGGCAGCGCCGGGTAGGACACCGACCCCCGCGATGATCGCGATGAGCAGCATCGCCGCTCGGTGGGTCCGGTTGCCCAGTCGGCGATGGGCGGATCTGAGCGGTGCCATGTCTGTGGTGCCTCCTCGGTCCGGACCGGATCGCGTCTGGACCGGCCAGCCGTACGCTCCCGGCTGCCCGTCCGCCCACTGGTACGGACCGATCGCGTGATCAGTTCACCGGTTGGCGACGTGGATCAGCGCGTGATGGCGAGGAAGCCGCCGAGCAGCAGCAGAGTGATAGCTGCGGCGGCGAAGAGCATCAGCAGCTCGCGACGCCCGTGCCCGACGGTGTCGCTGCCGACAACCGGGTCGGACAGAGCGGGAAGGTCGCGGGTCAGCGCGGCCAGGTCGCCGAGGGTGCGTGCCGTCCACACTGCACCGGCCCGGTCGGAGAACTCGTCGAGGGTCAGCCGCCCCGCCGCAGTGTGCCGGTGCAGCTCGGCGACCACCCGGTTACGGTCGTCGTCCGAGGCGCGCAACTCGACATCCACGCCGGACAGCGTACGCGGGTCAGCCCACGTCGAGGGGGTCGGCGAGGAGCCGTTCGAAGGCCAGTTCGGCGGCCCCGATCAGCGGGGCGTCCTCGCCCAGTTTGGGCGTACGCAGCCGGACGTGTTCCAGGCAGGCGCCCAGCGCGTTGGAGTTGAGCCGGCTACGGATCTGGGCGGCGGCGGCGAGGTAGAGGTCGCGCATGGTGCCGCCGAAGATCACCATTTCAGGGTTGAAGACGTTCACCAGGTTGGCGACTCCGAAGCCGAGCCAGTCGCCGGCCTGGCGGACCGCCGTCTGTGCCCGCGCGTCACCCCGGTCGGCGGCGTCGAAGACCTCCAGCAACGCGTCGCGGCCCCGCGCGTCGGACCGTCCGGCGGCGCGCAGCAGACCGTGCTCGCCGATCTCGGTCTCCCAGCAGCCCCGGGCACCGCACTCGCAGGGCCTGCCGTCGCGGACCACCTTCATGTGTCCGACCTCGCCGCCGTACCCGCCGTGCCCGGTCAGCCGCCGTCCACCGGCGATGATGCCGGCACCCACGCCGACGTCCCCGTACAGGTAGAGGACGTTGTCGCAGCCGGCCGCCACACCCCGGGCGTGCTCGGCGAACGCGGCGACGTCGGCCACGTTGCCCACCGTGACCGGTACGTCGATGCCCAACTCGTCGGCGACTGCCGCGCCGATCGGCTCGTCCACCCAGCCGGTGGTCGGACCGAGCCGCACCAGGCCGTCGTCTCGACGGACCATGCCGCAGACGGCGACACCGGCGCCGACGCAGATCGCGTCGGCCGGGACCAGTTGCTGCATCTCCTTGACCGCGCCGGCCAACAGCGGCGCGGCCTCGGCGGCCAGTAACCCGCGCGGTCGGTCCAGTTCACGGCGGTCCAGGACCGCGCCGCCCAGACCGACCCGGGCGGCGCGTAACCGGTCCACCTCCACCGAGTACGCGTACGCGTAGACCCGGGCCGACTCGGGCCGGACGACGAGTGACGGTCGTCCGGCCCGGCCGGTCTCCTTCGGTGCCCCCTCACTGACCAGCCCCACCGCGGACAGGTCGGCGGTGAGCGCGCCGATGGTGCTGCGGTTGAGGCCCAGTGTGGTGGTCAGTTCGGCCCGCGTGGTCGCCCCGTGGACGTGCACGTGTCTCAGCAGGGCCCCGAGGTTCTGCCGTCTGACGTCGTCCTGGCTAGGTCCTGGGCGCATCGTGGTGCTACCTCCCGCGCGGGGTCAGCGGGTGCCGGTGGCTGCCGCGCGGCGGCGGGAGAGAGCATCGACGCTGGCAGCGAGCAGCAGGACGACGCCGGTGACCACGTACTTGACTCCTGCGCTGTACCCCATCAGGCCCATTCCGTTTTCGATGACCGCGACGACCGCGCCGCCGAGCACTGCGTCGAGGACCCGGCCCTTGCCGCCGAAGAGGCTGGTGCCGCCGATCACCGCCGCGCCGACCGCGTAGAGCAGTACGTTACTGCCCCCCGTGTTCGGGTCGACCGAGTTGGCCCGGCTGGCCGCCACGATGCCGCCGACAGCCGCCATGGACGAGCAGATCATGAAGACCGAGATCCGGATCCGGTCGACGTCGATGCCGGCCCGGCGGGCCGCTTCCCGGTTGCCGCCGACGGCGTAGATGTGCCGACCGTAGCTGGTGCGTTGGAGCACGAAGGTCCACACGATCAGCAGCACCGCGATGATCGGCACCACGATCGGCACGCCCTTGAGTGAGCTGATCAGGACGTTGCGGCTGCGTTCGAGGTTGAGCACGTACACCGCGGTGGCGAGGATGACGGCGAGCCCGCCGATCCGCAGCGCCACCACCGCGATCGGGTCGGTGATCAGACCGCGGGCCACCCGGTTGCGGTGGCGCAGCAGTTGCACCGCCGCGTAGCCGACGATCGCGAGCACTGCCAGCGCCCAGCCCAGGGTGGGGGTGAGGTTGCGGTTGGCGATGGCGACCAGCACCTCGTCGCGGACGGAGATGTTGGTGCCCTCCTTCACCAGCAGCAACACGATGCCCTGGAAGGCGAGGAAGCCGGCGAGGGTGACCACGAAGGACGGAATGCCGATCTTCGCGACGAGCAGGCCGAGGCTGGTGCCGATGACCAGGCCGGTGGCGATCCCGGCGAGCACGGCGACCCACCAGGGGTAGCCGAGGACGGTGACCACATTGGCCAGTACCGCCGCGCAGACGCCGCTGGCGAAGCCCGCGGAGAGGTCGATCTCGCCCAGCAGCAGCACGAAGACCAGACCCATCGCGATCAGCGTGACCGCCGCGCCCTGGGTGAAGAGGTTGGCGAAGTTGCCGGCCGACAGGAACGACGACGGCCGCATGATCGCGAAGACGGTGCAGAGCACGATCAGGCCGAGCACGGCCGGTAGCGCGCCGACGTCGCCGCCGCGTACCCGGCTCAGGTAGTTGCGGGCGTGGCCCCCGACGGTCGGCGGCGGTGTGACGGCCGCGGGGCCGTCCTTCCGCACGGCGGTGGTGGTCATCGGGCGCCTCCTGAGATCGAGTCGGCCGGCTGCGGGCCGTCGCCGTTGCTGCCCGGGTCGGCGGCGATGCCGAGCCCGCCCGAGCGCCCGGCGGTGATCAGCTCGACCACCTGCGCGTGGGTGATGTCGGTGGTCTTCACCTGGGCGACCATCTGGCCGAGGTACAGCGCGGCGATCCGGTCGGAGACGGCGAAGACGTCGTTCATGTTGTGCGAGATGAGCACCACGGCCAGGCCGTTGTCGGCGAGACGGCGGACCAGTTCGAGCACCTGGGCGGTCTGTGCCACGCCGAGTGCCGCGGTCGGCTCGTCCAGGATGACCAGCTTGCTGTTCCACAGCACGGCCTTGGCGATGGCCACGGTCTGACGCTGACCACCGGAGAGGCTGGACACGTGCTGGCGCAGCGAGGTGACGGTGCGGATGGATAGCCCGGCGAGCGTCTCGGCGGCGAGCTGTTCCATGGTCGGCTCGTCGAGGACGATGCCGCTGCGCTTCTCCCGGCCGAGGAACATGTTCTGCACGATGTCCAGGTTGTCGCAGAGCGCGAGGTCCTGGTAGACGACCTCGATGCCGAGCGCGGCGGCGTCGCGGGGGCTGCCGATGTGCACTGGTTCACCGTTGAACAGGAACTCACCGGCATCGGTGGGGTGGATGCCACTGATGCACTTCACCAGGGTCGACTTGCCGGCGCCGTTGTCACCGACCAGTGCGGTGACTTCGCCCGGGTGGACGGTCAGGGCGACGTCGCGGAGCACCTGGACGGGACCGAAGCTCTTGTCGATCCCGCGGAGTTCCAGCAGGGGGGTCGCGGACACGGGGGTCTCCTTCTTAAGGGAGTGTCGGGGCCCGTCCGGCGGGCGCCGCCCGGCACGGGAGAGGTGCTCCCGTGCCGGGCGGCGATTGTCGTCCCGGCGGGTACTGCGGCGTCGGTCAGCTGATGCCGGCGTCGGCGCAGAGCTTGGCGTACGCCCCGGCGCAGACCTCTTCCTTGGTCACGTAGCCGTCGGCGATGACGTCCTTGACGGTGTCCTTGTAGATGGCCTTCGGGGTGAGCAGGACCGAGGGGACGTCCCGGTCACCGTCCTTCACCGACTGGCCGGTGTCCTTCTTCTCGCCCTTGGCGAGCGCGATGGCCAGGTCGGACGCGGCCTTGGCCTCTTCCCGGACGGCCTTGTAGACGGTCATGCACTGGTCACCGGCGAGGATGTTCTGCAGGCCCTCGGTGCTGGCGTCCTGCCCGGTCACCGGCACCTTGCCGTTGAGCTTGTTCTTCTTCAGGATCGAGATGGCCGCGTTGCCGAGACCGTCGTTGGCGGCGAGCACGCCGTCGATCTTGCCGTTGGCCTTGGTCAGCTGCTGCTCGAAGATCGTCGCGGCCTGCGCGTTGTCCCACGCCGGCACCGCGTCCTCAGGGCCCTTGACGTATTCCTTGGAGTCGAACTTCGGCTTGAGCACCGAGTCGTAGCCGGCCTTGAACAGGGTGGCGTTGTTGTCGGTGGGGGAGCCGTTCAGGTACGACACGACAGGGTTCTTGACGCCCTTTTCGGTCAGGCACTTCGACAGACCCTCGCCCTGGAGCTTGCCGACGGTCTCGTTGTCGAAGCTGACGTAGTACTGGGCGGAGCCGCCGAGGGTGAGCCGGTCGTAGTCGATGGTGGCGACGCCCTGCGACTTGGCCTTGTCGAGCACGGCCTTGCCGGTACCGGAGTCCAGGTTGACGATCATCAGGGCGGTGACGCCGCTGGTGATCATCTGGTCGGCGATGGTCTGGAAGGCGGTCTTGTCGTTCTGGGCGTTCTGGATGTCGTACTGGACGCCGGCGGCCTTGAACGCCTCTTCCAGGAAGCGACGGTCCGCGGTCTCCCACCGGGCGGAGGACTTGCTGTCCGGGAGGATCACGCCGATCTTGGGGGTCTTCTTGGAGTCGGTCGAACCAGAGCCGGCGTCGTCGCCGCAGGCGGTCAATCCACCGGTCGTGAGCAGGCCCACGGCGGCGATGGTGAGGAGCCCCTTACGCATGTGCAGGGTCCTTTCGGGTGGGGGAGGTGTCGTTTTGTTGTGTCCGGCAACGTATTTCGCGTCACACCGGCTCCACAAGACCGCGCAGGTGCCAAGTTTGTTGGGAGCGATAACAATTCAGCAACGCGACTGTTACTCCCCGGCCATCCCGGAACGGGTCGGCCGTCATGGATGTCGTCAGCGGGTCTGCAGCGGCGCGGTGCGCGCGTCCGTCAGCGCCACCAGATCGGCCGCGGCCAGTTCGAGCTGCAGGCCACGCCGACCAGCCGAGACGTAGATCGTCGGGAGGTCCAGCGCGGACTCGTCCAGCACGGTCGGCAACCGGCGGCGTTGCCCGAGCGGGCTGATCCCCCCGCGTACGTAGCCGGTGGCCCGCTCGGCGACCGCCCGCTCGGCGAGCGTCGCCCGCTTGCCGCCGACCGCCGCCGCGAGCGCCTTGAGGTCCACCTCACCCGTGACCGGGACGACCGCGACGGTGAGCCCACCGTCGACCTCGGTCACCAGCGACTTGAAGACGCGCTCCGGTGCCACGCCGAGCGCCACCGCCACCAACGCGCCGTAGTTCGGGGCGTCCGGCGACACCCGGTACGGATGGGTGCGATGCGCGATCCCGCGCTTGACCAACAGTGCCGTTGCCGGAGTGCCTTGTCCCGCCACACCGACGACGCTAGACCACCGGCTGCCCGATCAGCACTGTCGGTGCGTTCGCGACCCGGGTGAGCACCAGGCTGGCCGAGGCGTCGCCGGTCAGCCGCAGGTCCCGCCGAAGCTGCTCCGGGGTAAGCGCGGAACCCCGCTTGAGGATCTCCACCCGACCCACCCCGCGATCGCGCAACAGCGCCCGCAGACGCTTGAGCGAGAACGGCAGCACGTCGGTGATCTCCAGGCAGCGCGCGTACGGGGTGCGGGTGGGGCGGTCGGCATAGAGGTAGGCGATGCTCGGGTCGCCGAGGGTGGCGTCCAGCTCGGCGGCGAGTTCGGCGACGAGGTGCGCCCGGACCACCGCCGGGTCCGGGTCGTACAGGTAGCGACGCGTCGGCCCGACAGGTGCCTCGTCGGTGCCCGAGCCGGTGAGCTGGTAGCGGCGGGTCTCGCCGCCCTGCTGCCGGTAGAGGGTGGCGCGGCGGGGCACCTCGGCTAGCTCACCGCACCAGAGCGCGGCCTCGACCAGGTCGCCGTCCACACCTACCCACTCCGCCTCCGCGCCAGCTGGAATGAGCCCGTGGTCCAGGCCCGGTGCCACCTTCACGACGGTGTGCGGCACCCGCTCGGCCAACCCCGTCACGAAATCCCACGGCGGCGAGTAGGCGCGCGGGTCGAAGATCCGTCGGCCGGTGCCGGTCGTGCGGCGGGCCGGGTCGCAGAAGACCCCGTCGACCTGGGAGACGTCGAACGCTGTGGCATCTCCGCACTCGACGGTGAACAGGTCGGCCAGGCCGGCCGCCGCGGCGTTGGCGGCGGCCATCGCGGCGGTCACCGGGTCCGCCTCCACCCCGTACACCCGGATGCCGGCGCGGGCGGCGGCCAGTGCGTCGGCGCCGAGGCCGCACCCGAGGTCGGCCAGGGTGCGCACACCGGCGGCGTGCAGCCGGGCGGCCCGACGGTCGGCGACGACCCGGCGGGTGGCCTGTTCCAGGCCGGGGCGGGTGAGGAACATCCCGGCGGCGGCCGGGCCGAACTTGCCGACCGCCCGGTGACGCAGCTCGGCCTGGGTGAGCGCCGCAGCGGCCAGCGTCGGCGGCACTCCGGCGGCGCGCAACGCCGAGGCCGCGGCCAGTGGATCACCGCCGGCAAGACCGGCCGCCGCCGTGAGCGCGGCCGACCCCTCGGGGGTACGCAGCGCCGCCAGTTGATCGAGATCCACCCGGTCATTCTCCCGGTCGAACCAAGAATCCTGGCTGGCGGGGCGCGACGCGCTGGCACTCTCCTTGACGGAGTGCTAGCCACGGAATAACCTGCGATTAGCACTCTCACCCTGAGGGTGCCAGCTTCCGGGTCTCACGACCCGGGTGCGCAACGCCAGGCGGACCGGCACCCGCGACGACGGCCCCGCCCGGTGGCATGAGGCAGATTGACGCTGGTCGGCCCCGCCGGCCAGCAACGAAACCAGTACCCCAGGAGGGTATGCCCGTGACTACCGCGACCAAGGTTGCGATCAAGCCGCTCGAGGACCGCATCGTGGTCCAGGCGAACGAGGCTGAGACCACCACGGCGTCGGGCATCGTGATCCCCGACACCGCCAAGGAGAAGCCGCAGGAGGGCACCGTCCTCGCTGTGGGCCCGGGGCGCGTCGACGACAACGGCAACCGGGTTCCGGTTGACGTGCAGGTCGGCGACACCGTCCTCTACTCGAAGTACGGCGGCACCGAGGTCAAGTACGCCGGCGAGGAGTACCTGGTGCTCTCCGCCCGCGACGTCCTCGCGGTCATCGAGAAGTAAGCAACCGATCAGTTCCATTGCCCCGGTCCGGCTCGCCGGGCCGGGGCAATGGCGCTTCGAAGGGACATTAATGGCGAAGATCCTGAGCTTCTCGGACGACGCCCGGCACCTGCTGGAGCACGGTGTCAACGCCCTCGCGGACGCGGTCAAGGTCACCCTCGGCCCGCGCGGGCGCAACGTCGTCCTGGACAAGAAATTCGGTGCGCCGACGATCACCAACGATGGTGTGACCATCGCCAAGGAGATCGAGCTCACCAACCCGTACGAGAACCTTGGCGCGCAGCTGGTCAAGGAGGTGGCGACCAAGACCAACGACGTCGCCGGCGACGGGACCACCACCGCGACCGTGCTGGCCCAGGCGATGGTTCGCGAGGGTCTGCGCAACGTGACCGCCGGGACCAACCCGGCCGGCCTCAAGCGGGGCATCGACGCGGCGGCCGTCAAGGTCTCCGAGGCGCTGCTCGGCCGTGCCGCCGAGGTCACCAGCAAGGAGTCGATCGCGAACGTGGCGACGATCTCCGCGCAGGACGCCACGATCGGCGACCTGATCGCCGAGGCGATGGAGCGGGTCGGCCGCGACGGTGTCATCACCGTCGAGGAAGGCTCCATGCTGACCACCGAGCTGGACGTGACCGAGGGTCTCCAGTTCGACAAGGGCTTCATCTCGCCGAACTTCGTCACCGACCTGGAGAGCCAGGAGTCCGTCCTCGAGGACGCTTACATCCTGGTCACCACCCAGAAGATCTCGGCGATCGAGGAGCTGCTGCCGCTGCTGGAGAAGGTCCTGCAGAACAGCAAGCCCCTGCTGATCATCGCCGAGGACGTGGACGGCCAGGCGCTCTCCACCCTGGTGGTCAACTCGCTGCGCAAGACCCTCAAGGTCTGCGCGGTCAAGGCCCCCGGCTTCGGTGACCGGCGCAAGGCGATGCTCCAGGACATCGCGATCTCCACGGGTGCCGAGCTGGTCGCCCCGGAGCTGGGCTACAAGCTCGACCAGGTCGGCCTGGAGGTGCTCGGCACCGCTCGGCGCGTCGTGGTCGACAAGGAGAACACCACGATCGTCGACGGCGGCGGCCAGAAGGCCGACGTCGCCGACCGGGTGTCCCAGATCCGCAAGGAGATCGAGGCCTCCGACTCCGACTGGGACCGGGAGAAGCTGGCCGAGCGGCTGGCGAAGCTCTCCGGTGGCATCGCCGTCATCAAGGCTGGTGCGGCCACCGAGGTCGAGATGAAGGAGCGCAAGCACCGCATCGAGGACGCCATCGCGGCGACCAAGGCAGCGGTCGAGGAGGGCACTGTCCCCGGCGGCGGTGCCGCTCTGGTGCAGATCCTCTCGGTGCTCGACGACGACCTGGGCTTCACCGGTGACGAGAAGGTCGGTGTCTCGGTCGTCCGCAAGGCGCTCGTCGAGCCGCTGCGCTGGATCGCCCAGAACGCCGGTCACGACGGCTACGTCGTGACGCAGAAGGTCGCCGACCTCGACTGGGGCAACGGCCTCGACGCCGCCAAGGGCGAGTACGTCGACCTGGTCAAGGCCGGCATCATCGACCCGGTGAAGGTGACCCGCAACGCGGTCACCAACGCCGCCTCGATCGCCGGTCTGCTGCTCACCACGGAGAGCCTCGTGGTGGACAAGCCGGAGCAGGCCGAGCCGGCCGCCGCCGGTGGGCACGGCCACGGTCACGGCCACCAGCACGGCCCGGGCTTCTGACCCGGTAGCGACACCTGTTCCGGGGCACACCGTCGTACGGCGGTGTGCCCCGGTCCGTTCTCGCGCTTTCCAGGTCATTACCGAACGCTGACGTTGTTGGCGACGGGGCGAGATGATCGCGCACACTGGGCCGATGAGCACCACGTCGCGGCGTTACGCCGCGCTGGCCGGAGTGACCGCCGCCGCCGTCGCGATCGGGATCGCCGAACCGGTGGCGGTGCTGACCGGTCCCCGGTCGGCGCCTCTGGTAGCGGTCGGCGGGGCGGTCGTGGACGCCGTCCCCGAGTCGCTGAAGCAACTGGCCATCGACATCTTCGGCACCGCCGACAAGATTGCGCTGCTGGTCGGCACGGGCCTGTTGCTGGCAGGGTTCGCCGCGCTGTTCGGTGTGCTGGCGGTCCGTCGGTTGGCGTTCGGCCTGGCCGGCATCGCCGCGTTCGGTGTCATCGGCGTGGCCGCCGCGGTGACCCGCTCCGGTGCGGACGCCTTCGACGCGTTGCCGTCGCTGGTCGGCGCCGGCCTCGGCGCCCTGGTGCTCTGGCTGTTCATCGACGGGCCGTTCGAACTGGACCCGTGGCCCTGGTCGCCACCCACCCCGACCGTGCCGCCCGCCGCGCCCGTGCCGGTGGCCCCCGTCGGGGCGGACGGCCCTGCCGAGGTCGACCCCGAGTCCCGGCGACGGTTCCTCACCGGCAGTGGGGTGCTGCTCGGCACCGCAGTGGTGGCCGGTCTCGGTGGGCGCTGGTTGGCGGGACGACGCGGCGTCTCCGCCGCCCGGGACGCGATCCGACTACCCGCACCGGTCGCCCCCGCGCCGGCCGTGCCGGCCGGCGCGGACCTCTCGCTGGCGCAACTCGCGCCGTACGTCACTCCGAACCTCGGCTTCTACCGGATCGACACCGCGCTGGTCGTACCGCAGGTCGATCCGGACACCTGGCGGCTGCGGATCCACGGTCGGGTCGGCACCGAGCGCACCTACACGTACGCCGACCTGCTGGCCCGGCCGCTGGTGGAGCGGTACGTCACGCTGGCGTGCGTCTCCAACGAGGTGGGTGGGGACCTGATCGGCAATGCCCGCTGGCTCGGCGTACCCCTGCGGGAACTGCTCGACGAGGTGGACCCGGACGAGGACGCCGACCAGGTGGTTGGCCGGTCGGTCGACGGCTGGACCTGCGGCACCCCCACCGCCGCGCTGCGCGACGGGCGGGACGCCCTCCTGGCGGTCGGCATGAACGGCGAGCCGCTGCCGGTCGAGCACGGCTTCCCGGTCCGGATGGTGGTGCCCGGCCTCTACGGCTACGTGTCGGCGTGCAAGTGGGTGACCGAGCTGGAGCTGACCCGGTTCGCCGACTTCGACGCGTACTGGGTGCCGCGCGGCTGGTCCGCCCAGGGCCCGATCAAGACCCAGTCCCGGATCGACGCGCCCCGCCGACGCAACCGGTTGACCCCCGGCCCGATCACCGTCGCGGGGGTGGCGTGGGCGCAGCACCGGGGCATCCGCCGCGTCGAGGTACGCGTCGACGGCGGGCCCTGGCAGGAGGCGACACTGGCTCCGACGGTGTCGGTGGACACCTGGGTGCAGTGGTCGTGGAGTTGGGACGCCACGCCGGGCGAGCATCGCCTCCAGGTCCGGGCGACGGACGCGACCGGCGAGACCCAGACCGAGCGTACGCAGGGCGTCGTCCCGGACGGCGCGACCGGCTGGCACACGGTGACCGTCACCGTCCGCTGACGGCCTCGGTTGGCCAGCGCACGGCCGTCCGCCTGACCTGTGCGGGTCCGATCGTGGAGATCTTGGACAGTTTCCGTCCTGCCTGAACGGAAACTGTCCAAGATCTACGAGCCGACCACCAACGATGGCCGGCACCCCGGGTGGGGTGCCGGCCATCGGTCGGGTTGTTCGGTGGGGTCAGCTGTTCCAGTACTGGCCGACCAGGTCGGCAGCCTGCTGCTCCCACTGGGCGTACGCGTCCGGGTAGGCGGAGACCTGCACGGTCTGCGCGGCCTCGGTCAGGGGCATGTCCTGCCACCCGTCGACCTGACGCAGGCCCTTGAGGAACGCGGTCGTGGAGTACTCGGGGTCGGTGATCTGCTCCGGCGTACCCCAACCACTGGACGGGCGCTGCTGGAACAGGCCCAGCGAGTCGTGGTCGTTCATGTCGCCGAGGTGGCCCAGGTTCTCCAGCTTCGACTCCTGCAAGCTCGTCGCGATCGAGATCACCGCGGCGCGCTCCGGGAGACCGGCCTTCTTCGTCGCGGCGATGATCGCCTTGACGTTGGCCGTCTGCTCGTCGTTCAGGTCGATGTGGGACTGGTTGCCCTGGGTGCCGTGCGGGATCAGCTTGGCGGTGTCCGGCTTGTCGGCCTGCACCGCTACCGCGACAGGCTTGGCGTCGTGGATGTTGTGCGCGGCGATCGGGCCGGCGAACACACCACCGGCGAACGCGAGACCAGCAACGGACAGCACGCTCTTACGCATGATCGTGTTCATGGGGGTAGCTCCTTCGGGGGTAAGGACACCCGCAGTGATGCCGCGGGTGTGAGCACCTCGTCCGGCGCTGCTAAAGGGGGAAGTCTTCAGGGGGTCGCGCCTGCGGGCGGGGGTTGCTCGCGGCGCTCGTTCGGCTACCTGCGGGCGGGGCCCGTGGTGCCGGGATCGGCGACCTACCAGGCGGTGGGTGCCGGGTCCGTGTGTAACGACCGGGGGCCGGGGCCCATTCCCGGGCCGATCCGTCGGCACCATCGGGAGGTGGTGCCTGGGGCCGGGTGGGGCGCTGAGGCGCCTCCGTGGGGATCGCTCGTGGGGACTGTAACGACCGCCCGGTGGCCGCCATTCCAACCCTGGGGTTCGGCCGGCGGGCCCTGGTACTGCGATCGTCAGGTTATGTAACGACTCCGGCCCGGCCATGATTCCGGCCCACGGGTGCGACCGGTCACAGGACGAGGTTGCCGGAACCCCGCAAACGCGACCGGCGGCCGGACGTGAATGCGCGGGACCCACGCCCGAGCGCATCAGACAGAACGGAGCGCGTCAGACCGGACATAACGGACAGCGATCACGAGTGCCGCGATCCAGGTCAGCCCGAGGCGCCGGTGCCGGCGAAACCCCGCCGCACGATGCACCCGGAAACGCCGGAACGCGCCCCCGAACCGGGGGCGCGTTCCGTGTGTCGGGTGTGTGTCGGTCAGGCCACGTTGCGTTGGATCGGAATGGTCGACTTGTGCGGGTGGCCCAGTCGGGCCTCCAGCCGCGCGACGTCGACCCGGGCGTGTCGGCGGTCTGCCAGGTCCTCCCAGCCGACGGCGAGCAGTCGCAGGCGCTCCGACTCGCTGAAGCCGCCCCACACGCCGTACGGTTCGCGAACCGACAGTGCGTGCGCGGCGCATTCGGCCCGGACCGGGCAGGCGCGACACACCGACTTGGCGGCGGATTCGCGACGCAGTCGGGAGGAGCCCCGCTCGCCGTCGGGGTGGAAGAACTGGGCGCTGTCCCGCCCTCGGCAGGCACCGAGCCGCTGCCAGTCCCAGAGATCGACGATGGGTCCGGGCAGTCTACGTACGTTCGACATCAGCACCCCTCCTCCCGCGCGGCTCCGCGAGAAATCCTTGTGGCCGGTGTCCGGGCGGCGGGCCGCGCAGGCGCACCGTTCCCGGCCTGGACCTCCCGGTACCCGGGCTGTCGTCACCTCACACGTGTGTGATCGAAAACGTCCCGCAAATTGCGGCTTTTGCCCCATCTGTCGGAAAAGTTCGAAGGATTGCCGGGAACCCCCTCCCCAGCCGACCCCGTCATGGTCTGCTCGTTGGCGGAGAGGAGACCACAGTGCGTAGCGTCCTTGTGTGCGTTCGGACACCACTCGCGGCCCAGCACCTTACTTCTGCTGCCGCGCGGCTGGGGTTGTCAGCAATCGTTCGTACCGCCGTCTCCGATCCTGAGGTGATGCTGCGGTTGGCCGAGCGGCCGGCGGACGTGGTGTTGGCCGACACGGCCCTCACGCGGCCGGACAGTGCCGGCTTCGTTCGTCGGGTCCTGGCCCGGGCGCCGCAGGCCGCGGTGCTGTTGCTCGGTACCGAGGAGCCCGAGGCGGCGGCGGCGACCATCAGCGCCGGTGCCCGGGGCCTCATCCAGAACGTCGACCACGACCTGACCAGCGCGGTGGCCAAGGCCCTGCTGCTGCTCACCGCGCCCGGTCGGGCCTCCCGGCAGCGGATCACCGACCCGGCCCGCAACGCCGCGGCGGTGGGCGGGTCCGGTCGCTCCGGGCCGTCGCCGCGTGGCTCCGGTGAGCCCGGCTGGGCGGCCACGCCCGGCGAGGGGGCGGCGGGAGTGCCGTCGGTACCGGTGCAGCGGGGGGACGACGAGGCCGAGTCGGCCACCGGCGAGTCGTCGACGGACCAGACCGATCCGCCCCGCCCCGCCCCGAACGCCCGCCCGAGCCGTGCGTCGATCGGCCTCACCGAGCGTGAGCTTCAGGTGCTGCTGGGCATGGCCGAGGGCAAGAGCAACGCGGAGATCGGCCGGGAGCTGTTCGTCTCGGAGGACACCGTCAAGACCCACGCCCGGCGGTTGTTCCGCAAGCTCGGCGCGCGGGACCGGGCGCACGCGGTGGCGGCGGGCTTCCGCGCCGGCCTGGTCGCCTGACCGAACGGCGGCGTCACCCGGCGGCGGTCGGGGTGCCCGGCTCGTCCTCGGTGCCCTCGGAGAGGGTGTCGTGCACGCCGTCGGCGTACCCCCGGGCGTAGTCCCAGGTCACGTAGTGGTCCGGGTCGGGGTCGTAGGCGGGCTCGTGCACCCGGGGGCGACCCGAGTTGAGCAGGTGGCGCAGGTTGCCCCGGAGCAGGTCCCAGTCGAAGTAGTGCGGCTCTCGACAGTCCTCGCATTCGATCACCAGCCCGCGAACCCCGATCGGGGCCAGCAGGGCCTGGTAGATCTCCAGGTCGGCGAGGTCTTCCAGCACATCCTGCCGCTCGACGTCGGTCAGTGGATCAGGCGTCGCGTCATCGCCCGGGTCGTCCAGATCCGCTGTGGGATCGGCCGGGTCGCCATTGAACGGGTCGATGGGCTCGTCGTGCACCCCTTCACCGTAGACCCAACGCGGCGCGGACGTCCGCCCCCCGGCCGCGCGCCGGGCCGGGCCGCCACGGACGGGTCGCCCAGCTCACTGGGTACGATGAGGCGACGTGCCGGCACCGTGGCGCGCTCCGGTGCCCGCCCGCGCCACCTCGCTGAAGCCCATCCGAGCAGCTCAGGGGAGCAATCGTGGAAAATTCGCCCAGCACCGATCTTCCGGCCGGCGCCGAGCACGCCGACCTGGGCGGCCACCTGCCCGAGCTGCCGGCCGGCTCCGCCCGGGTGGTTCCGCTCGGCCTCACCTTCGACGACGTGCTGTTGCAGCCGGGCGAGTCGGACGTGGTGCCCAGCCGGGTCAACACCCGGACGAAGCTCACCCGCAACGTCGAGTTGTCGATTCCGCTGCTCTCCAGCGCGATGGACACGGTGACCGAGGCCCGGATGGCGATCGCCATGGCCCGCCAGGGCGGCATCGGCGTGTTGCACCGCAACCTGTCCCTGGAGGACCAGGCGCTCCAGGTCGACCTGGTCAAGCGCTCCGAGTCCGGCATGATCACCAACCCGGTGACCGCCAGCCCGGACGACACGCTGCGCGAGGTCGACGAGCTGTGCGGGCGTTACCGCATCTCCGGGGTTCCGGTGGTGGACGGCGACGGCCAGTTGGTCGGCATCGTCACCAACCGGGACATGCGTTTCGTCTCCGAGCCGAACACCCCGGTCCGCGAGATCATGACTCACACCCCGCTGATCACCGCCCGGGTGGGGGTCAGCAAGGACGACGCGCTGGCGCTGCTGCGTCAGCACAAGGTCGAGAAGCTGCCGATCGTCGACGACTCGGGTCGGCTGCGTGGCCTGATCACCGTCAAGGACTTCACCAAGAGCGAGCAGTACCCGGACGCCAGCAAGGACGACGCCGGTCGCCTCCGGGTGGCCGCCGCCATCGGCGTCGGCGAGGACGCGTACAAGCGGGCCCGTGCCCTTGTCGACGCGGGCGTCGACGTGCTGATCGTGGACACCGCGCACGGCCACCAGCGGGCCGTGCTGGACATGGTCCGCAGGCTCAAGGCCGACGTCACCGTCGACATCATGGGCGGCAACGTGGCCACGTACGCCGGCGCGAAGGCGCTTGTCGACGCCGGCGCCGACGGCGTCAAGGTGGGCGTGGGGCCGGGCGCGATCTGCACCACCCGGATCGTCGCCGGGGTCGGCGTGCCGCAGGTGACCGCGATCATGGAGGCGGCCAGGGCCGCCCGTCCGGCCGGCGTGCCGGTGATCGGCGACGGCGGCATCCAATACTCCGGCGACATCGCCAAGGCCCTGGTGGCTGGCGCCGACACGGTGATGCTCGGCAGCCTGCTGGCCGGCTGCGAGGAGAGCCCCGGCGAGCTGATCTTCGTCAACGGCAAGCAGTTCAAGACCTACCGCGGGATGGGGTCGCTGGGCGCGATGCAGTCCCGGGGCCAGGCCAAGTCGTACAGCAAGGACCGTTACTTCCAGCAGGACGTGCTCAGCGACGACAAGCTCGTCCCGGAGGGCGTCGAGGGCCAGGTTCCCTACCGGGGGCCGCTGTCCCGGGTGGCCCACCAGCTGGTCGGTGGGCTGCGGCTGGCCATGGGGTACGCCGGTGCGGAGAACATCCCCGATCTGCACCGCCGGGGCCAGCTCATCCGGATCACCGCGGCGGGTCTGAAGGAGAGCCACCCGCACGACATCCAGATGACCGTCGAGGCGCCCAACTACCACACCCGCTGACCCACCACCCCCAACCACCTGGAGTCCCCCATGCGTGACGTGGTCGAGATCGGGCTGGGCAAGACCGCGCAGCGCGGTTACCACCTGGACGACATCGCCATCGTGCCGAGCCGCCGCACCCGGGACGTCGATGACGTCTCCACCTCCTGGCAGCTCGACGCGTACCCGTTCGGCATTCCGTGCGTCGGCCACCCCTCCGATGCCACCATGAGCCCGGCCTCGGCGGTGCGGCTCGGTCAGCTCGGCGGCCTCGGCGTGCTCAACGTCGAGGGGCTCTGGACCCGCTACGAGAACCCGACGAAGGTGCTGGAGGATCTGGCCGGCCTCGACGAGGACGCCCGCGCCACCAAGCGGCTCCAGGAGGTGTACGCCGAGCCGATCCGTCCGGACCTGATCGCCGAGCGGGTTCGTGAGCTGCGGGCCGGCGGCGGCACTGTGGCGGTGCGGGTCTCCCCGCAGCACACGCTGGCGCTGGCGCCGGTGATCCTGGACGCCGGGGTGGACATCCTGGTCATCCAGGGCACCATCGTCTCGGCCGAGCACGTGTCGACCACCGACGAGCCGTTGAACCTCAAGGAGTTCATCGCCGACCTGGATCTGCCGGTGATCGTCGGCGGCTGCACGGACTACAAGACGGCGCTGCACCTGATGCGTACCGGCGCGGCCGGTGTGATCGTGGGCATCGGCGGCGACGAGTGGTCGACCACCGAGTCGGTGCTGGGCATCCGGGTGCCGATGGCCACCGCGATCGCCGACGCGGCGGCGGCCCGTCGCGACTACCTCGACGAGACCGGTGGCCGGTACGTGCACCTGATCGCCGACGGTGACATGCAGACCTCGGGCGACATCGCCAAGGCGCTGGGGTGCGGCGCGGACGCGGTGATGCTCGGTGAGCCGCTGTCGCTTTGCGACGAGGCCCCCGCCGGTGGTGCCTGGTGGCACTCGGCGGCGAGCCACCCGTCGTTGCCGCGGGGCGCGTTCGAGGTTGCCGGTGAGCCGCTCGGGTCGATGGAGGAGCTGCTCTTCGGGCCGGCGGACGAGGCCGACGGTCAGCTCAACCTGTTCGGTGGGCTGCGTCGGGCGATGGCCAAGTGCGGCTACCGCGACCTGAAGGAGTTCCAGAAGGTCGGCCTGGTCCTCGACCGCTGACCCTTCCGACCAACGTGCGAAGGCCGGCCCGTACGGGCCGGCCTTCGTCGTGTTCAGCCTGCCGTCACTTCTCGACGTAGATGGTCAGGTCGGACATGTTGCGGTAGCTGCTCGCCGCGAAGTCGAGCGACTGGCCCTTGTTGTCGACGCCGCCGGGGGCGGTGTCCATCTCCCAGTTGGCGTGGTGGAAGTTGCGCTCGCCGATGGTCTGGAAGAACTGCTGGAAGTTGATGTCGCCGTCGCCGAGCGGGACCATCTGGTGACCGTTGGGGACGCTGGTGTCCCGGTCGCCGTCCTTGGCGTGGAAGAGCGGGAACCTTGTGGTCCGGTCGGCGACGGTGAGGATCGGGTCGAACAGGTCGGTGACCTCCTGGCCGGCCCCGTTGACGTACTTCTGGTGCCGATAGCGGGCCACGTAGGCCCAGTAGATGTCGAGCTCGAAGAAGACGTACCGCGGGTCGGTGATCTCGAAGAAGTATTCGAGTCGGCGGATGCCGGACGACCGGGTCTGCCGGCCCTGCGCGTCGCGCGGGCCACGGTCGATCAGGAAGCTGTACGCGGCGTCGTGGTTGTGCGTGTAGAGCCGCATGCCCCGGGCCTTGGCCTGCCTGCCCAACTCGTTCCAGATGTCCGCGGCGGCGTCCCACTCGGCCTTGTACGCGCTGTTGGTCGGGTCGCTGCCGGTGCCGATGTTCTTCATGCCGAGTTCCTCGGCGATGTCCAGCTGTTGCTGGAAGGTGGCCGGCTGGATCGTGGCGTGGGTCCCGTTGGCGACCAGGCCGTTGTCGTCGAGGATCTTGCGGATCTCGGCCGGGGTGATCTGCCGGCCGAGGATCTCGGTGCTTTGCGTGTAGCCGGCGAACTCGATCTCCTTGTAGCCGATCTCGGCGAGCCGGGCGAGGACGCGCTCGAAGCCGTAGGGCACCCCGCTGTCGTCCGGCGCGGCGGTGATCCGGTCGCGGACGCTGTAGAGGATGATGCCGCGGTTGCGGGCCGGGATCAGCGGCTCGACCCGCAGCTTGCTCGCGTTGGGGTTGGCGAGTGCGGGGGTGCCGGTGGCGAGGACCGGCAGGCCGGCCGCGCCGATCGCGGCGGCGGCTCCGGCGGAGGCGGCGAGCAGGGACCGGCGGCTCAACCGGGGGGTGGGGGTGGCGTCGGGTGCGGTGTGGTCGGGCATGGTTCCACCTTTCGCGACGGTGGTCGGGACCAGACACTAACGTCGGTCTAAGTCGAAAGAAAGTGAAGATCGATCACTACTTTTGTTTGTTCCAACGAAAGTGACTGATGATCGTCGATATTGACCGCGCGACCGGTGGCGCTGACTACGCTCGTCCTGACCGCGATGCGGCAGGAGGAGTGTGCATGGCCCGGACCCGACGGACACCGGCCGCCGGTCGGCTGACCACCACGGCCACCGCTCTGACCTGCGTGGTCGCGCTGCTCACCGCCGGCTGTACGGGCGACAGCGACGGTTTCCGGCCCGGTGCCGCCGACGCCGGCGATCCGTACGTGCCGGGGCACGGCAACGGCGGCTACGACGTCACGCACTACGGCCTCGACGTCCGCTACGACCCGCCGACCGACCGGCTGACCGGGCGGGCCGTCATCACCGCCACGGCCACACAGGACCTGTCCCGCTTCAATCTGGACCTGGTCGGCCTGGACGTCGCCACGGTGCGGGTGGGCGACGCGCCGGCCGACCACCGCCGCAGCGACGGTGAACTCGTGGTGACCCCACGCGACGGGCTCCCACGTGGCCGGCAGTTCACAGTGACCGTCGACTACGCGGGCGTGCCCACCGCCGTCGAGGACGGGTCGTTGGGCAGCGGCGGCTTCCTGCACACCGCCGACGGGGCTGTCGCGCTCGGGCAACCCGACTCGGCGGCCACCTGGTTCCCGGTCAACGACCACCCGTCGGACAAGGCCAGCTTCGACCTCGCGGTGACCGTCCCGGACGGTTTGGCCGCACTGAGCAACGGGGTGCCAGGTCCAAAGAGCAGCGCCGACGGCTGGACCACCTGGCGATGGTCGGAGCGCACGCCGATGGCGAGCTACCTCAGCACGCTCGTGATCGGCGACTACCGGGTGGTGACCGGCACCCACGCCGGCCGGCCGATGGTCACGGCGGTGGCGGCGAGCCTGCCGGCGACCGGTGCCGCGGCCAGCTCACTGGCCCGCACCGGGGAGATCGTCGACTTCCTGGCCAGCCGCTTCGGGCCGTACCCGTTCGAGTCCTACGGCGGGATCGTGATCGCCGACGAGCGCATCGGGTACGCGCTGGAGACCCAGTCGCGCCCCGTCTACGGGCCCGCCTTCTTCGCCGACGACCGGCCCAACCCGGGCGTCGTCGCGCACGAGCTGGCCCACCAGTGGTTCGGTGACAGCGTGTCGCTGACCAGATGGGGCGACATCTGGCTCAACGAGGGCTTCGCCAGCTACGCCGAGTGGCTGTGGGAGGAGCACGACGGCGGCCGGACCGCCCAGCGCAACTTTGAACTCCAGTACGCGAAGACCGACTGGTCGCAGCCGTCGGTCGAGCCGGGCCGGGAGCTGATGTTCGGCACGGCCGTCTACAAACGCGGGGCGCTCGCCGTGCACGCGTTGCGCCGGACCGTTGGTGACGACACGTTCTTCCGCATCCTGCGGACCTGGACCACCGAGGGGGCGACGGGCAACGCGACCACAGCGGATCTCGTGACGCTGGCCGAGCGGGTGGCGGGCCGGCAGTTGCGACCGCTCTTCGACGCCTGGCTGGTGGGTGGGTCCGCCCCCACACTGCCGTGACGGAGCCGTGATCACCGGTCGATATGCTCGCCGCCTGCGAGCAGCGGAAAGCCGTGGTCTCGCGCGGAGCGGCGTCGGCCGCCGCCGCCACACGGGGGAGGGTGGAATGCGGGTGACGCGGCACAGACTGCGGATGAGCGTCGGTCTGCTGGTGACCGGGGCACTCGCACTGTCCGGATGCGATTCGTCGGCGCCGGAGGCGGTGTCGTCGCCGAGCGCGTCCCCCACCCCGTCGCGGACGTTCACTGCCGGCGCGGAGGGGGTCGGCGACGCCTACTTCCCGAGCTACGGCAACGGCGGGTACGACGTCGGGCGGTACACGGTCAAGGTGCGCTACGACCCGGCGAAGGACCGGCTGACCGGTACGACCACGGTGCAGGGCACCGCCACCGCCGACCTGTCCTCGTTCAACCTCGACCTGGCCGGCCTGACCGTCACCGCGGTCACCGTGGACGGCGCGGCGGCGACCCACACGCGCAAGCGGAACGAGCTGGTGATCACACCGGCCTCCGGTCTGATCAACGGCAACGGGTTCGTCGCCGAGGTCACCTACGAGGGTGTGCCGAAGCCGCTGAAGAACGAGATCCTCGGTGAGGGCGGTTTCCTGCACACCGCCGAGGGTGCGATCGCGCTGGGCCAGCCCGAGTCGGCCAGCACCTGGTTCCCGGTCAACGACCACCCCTCGGACAAGGCGGCGTACGACTTCGAGGTCACCGTCCCGGACGGCCTGACCGCCGTCAGCAACGGTGTCCCCGGTGGCAAGACCAGCGCGGACGGGTGGACCACCTGGAAGTGGTCGGAGAAGTCGCCGATGGCGAGTTACCTCAGCACGTTGGTGATCGGCAAGTTCCGGATCACCACCGGCGAGCACAAGGGCCGTCCGGTGTACAACGCGGTCGCCACCAACGTGGCGAAGGGCGCAGCGGACACGTCGATCGCGCAGACCGTCAAGGTGGCCGACTACCTGGAGAGTGTGTTCGGGCCGTACCCGTTCGACGCGTACGGCGGTGTGGTGGTCTCGGACAGCCGGATCTCGTACGCCCTGGAGACGCAGAGCCGGCCGGTCTACTCCGCCGGGTTCTTCCGGCAGGGCGAGAACACCGAGGTGGTCGCCCACGAGTTGGCGCACCAGTGGTTCGGTGACAGCGTCGCGATCGGCAAGTGGGAGGACATCTGGCTCAACGAGGGCTTCGCGACGTACGCGGAGTGGCTCTGGGCCGAGCACACCAAGGAATACACAGCCAAGCAGGCGTTCGACATCCGGTACACCGAGGTGCCCGCTCAGGTGTGGAAGACCCCGCCGGGCAAGCCGGGTGTGAAGCAGTTGTTCAGCGAGTCGGTCTACCAGCGTGGTGGCATGACCCTGCACGCCCTGCGGGTGGCAGTGGGCGACAAGGCGTTCTTCGAGATCGTCAAGACCTGGGCGGCGGAGAAGCGCAACGGCACCGCCACCACCGCCGAGTTCGTCGCCTTGGCCGAACGCGTCTCCGGCAAGAAACTGGGCCCGGTCTTCGACGCCTGGCTCTACGGCACGAAGAAGCCGGCCCAGCCCAAGCGCCTCTAAGGCCTGTTTCATAAGAACTGGCCGGCCTGCGGCGGGCCCGGACGACGCCCGGCGGCGTTGCGGTTTCGTCCGGATACAACACCGGTATCCGGACGAAACCGCGCCTTGCCGGATCGCCGCCCGGACTCCGCCTCGGCTCGACCGCCCTTATGAAACAGGCCTTAGACGTCAGTTCTTGACGACCAGGGTGGGGTGGGCTGCCAGGTAGGCGTCGGCGCGACCGGCACGGAGTTCGGTGATGAAGTCACGGCCGACCTTGGTGAGCTGCTCGCCACGGTAGGCGCTGCCCTTGCCGACACCGGCACCGGGCAGGCCCACCAGCACGAACTTGTTCTCCGGCACCCCGCTGAGGGCGTACGCGATGTCGACGATCCGCCGCCCACCCACGTAGATCAGCGTGTCTCCCAGTGCGGCGACCACCTGGTCGACCCGCTCCGGTTGGCGGGCCAGGTTCTCGTCCAGGATCTTGCGGGTGAGTGCCTTGATCAGTTGCTGCTGGTGGCGCTGCCGGGCGTAGTCGCCGCCGGTGATGTAGCGCTGCCGCGCGTAGTCGAGCGCCTGCCAGCCGTTGAGGTGCTGCTCGCCCTTCTCGTAGACCTGCTGCGGCCCGGTGTAGCCGCCCGGCGCGCTCTCTCGGTACTTGCCGTCCGGTCGGCGGTGCAGCGACTCGACCCGCTGGTCGACGTAGATGTCGACTCCGCCGAGTGCGTTGACCAGCCGGTCGAACCCGTTGAAGGTGAGCACCGCGCCGGCGTCAATGCGCAGCCCCGTGTACCCGCTGACAGTGCTGCGCAGCAGCTCGTACCCCTGGGCCGTGCTCGGCTGCTTGGGTTTGCCCGGCACCCGGCTGCCGAAGCTCATCGCGTGGGTGAGCTTGGTCTTGCCGCCCTTGTAGCCGGCCTTCGGGAACGCCGGGATGTCCACCAGCAGGTCGCGGGGGAGCGAGAAGAGGTACGCCTGACCCAACCCCTTCGGCACGTGCAGCACCAGCACGGCGTCCGAGTGCGGTTCCCACCCGGGCACGCTGACCCGGGTGTCCACACCGACCAGCAGCAGGTTGAGCGGGCCGGTGATGTCCGCGCCCGGCGGTGGGCCGCTGGGGCTCGGGGTGGGCGTGCCGATCGGCGACGGGGTCGGCGAGCCGGCAACCGGGCCGCCGCCCGGCTTGCTGTCACCGGTCAGCCGGGTGATCACCACCGCGCCGGCCGCGATCAGCGCGACGGCGGCGAGGGCCGTCAAGCCCAGCAGCAGCCACCGTCGGCGCGGCGCCATCGACCCGAGGATCATCTTGGATTCCTTCCACCCGTCTGGTGAACAACGCTCCGACGGGTGCTCCGGGTTGCGGCCGGGAGGCGCCGGGTCGGTCGGCCGGAGCATGATCGCGCGAAAACTGCCGCTGGCGCGAGCGCTACTCGCGAGTAATGATGCGTCCATGCGGTACGACGTGCTCGTCATCGGGTCCGGCTTCGGCGGCGCCGTCACCGCGCTCCGACTGGCCGAGAAGGGTTACTCGGTCGCCGTGCTGGAAGCCGGCCGTCGCTTCACCGACGACGAGTTCCCGCAGACGTCCTGGCGGGCCCGCCGGTTCCTCTGGGCGCCGAAGTTGGGCTGCTACGGCATCCAGCGGCTCACCCTGCTCCGCCCGGCCCGTCGAGGTGCCGGCAGCGGGGTGCTGGTCCTCTCCGGCGCCGGGGTGGGCGGTGGTTCGCTGGTCTACGCGAACACCCTCTACGAACCGTTGCCCGCCTTCTACGTCGACAGGCAGTGGCGCGACATCACCGACTGGCGGGACGAGTTGGCCCGCCACTACGACCAGGCCAAACGCATGCTCGGTGTCACCACGTACCCGCTGGACACCGGCGCGGACCGCGCCATGCGGGCGGTGGCCGAGCGGATGGGGGTGGGGCACACCTTCCACGCCACCCCGGTCGGCGTGCACATCGGCCGCCCCGGCCAGCGGGTCGCCGACCCGTACTTCGGTGGTGCCGGCCCGGAGCGCACCGGCTGCCTGCACTGCGGCTCGTGCATGACCGGGTGCCGGCACGGCGCGAAGAACACGCTGGTCAAGAACTACCTGTGGCTCGCCGAACGGCTCGGGGTCACGGTGCTGCCGCTGACCACTGTGACCGCCGTCCGTCCGACCGCCGACGGCGGGTACGACGTACACGCCGAACGCACCGGCGCGTGGCTGCGCAAGCGGCGGCAGGTCATCCACGCTGACCAGGTGGTGTTCGCGGCCGGTGCGCTCGGCACCCAACGACTGCTGCACGCGATGAGGGCCGACGACGTGCTGCCTCGGCTCTCACCCCGCCTCGGCGAACTGACCCGGACCAACTCGGAGGCGATCCTGGGCGCCTCGGTGCCCCGCCGACGGGCCCGGTCCGAGCAAACGGACTACACCGAGGGGGTGGCCATCACCAGTTCCTTCCACCCGGACCCGCAGACCCACGTCGAGCCGGTCCGTTACGGGCGTGGCTCCAACGCGATGGGCCTGCTCCAGTCGCTGCTGGTCGACGGGGGTCCACACCGGGTGCGGCGGTGGCTGGGCAGCATCGTGCGGCAACCCAGGCTGGCCGCCCGGATGCTGTCGGTCCGTGGTTGGTCGGAACGGACGGTGATCGCCCTGGTGATGCAGTCGGTGGACAACTCGCTGACCACTCGGTGGCGGCGCGGCGTTTTCGGCCGTCGACTGGTCACCGGCCCGGGGCACGGCACCCCCAACCCCACCTGGATCCCGGCCGGCAACGCCGCCACCCGACTGCTCGCCGAGGAGATCGGTGGCACTCCGGGCGGCTCGCTCACCGAGCCGTTCGACATCCCGATCACCGCGCACATCCTGGGCGGGGCGGTCATCGGAGCGACACCGGCCGACGGGGTGATCGACCCCTGGCACCGGGTGTACGGGCACCCCGGGCTGCACGTCGTCGACGGCGCGGCGGTCTCGGCCAACCTCGGCGTGAACCCGTCCCTGACGATCACCGCCCAGGCGGAACGGGCGATGTCCTTCTGGCCCAACAAGGGCGAGGAGGACCCCCGCCCGCCGCTCGGGTCCGCGTACCGCCGGCTGGCACCCGTACCCCCCGACCAGCCGGCGGTGCCGGCGGACGCCCCGGGCGCGCTCCGTCAGTAAGTCAGGCCGACGCCGCAGGGCGAGCCGGTGCCGGGCACGGCCGTGACTGTCGGTAGGCTTTGTGCACATGAGCCTGCCTCGCCCTGTCCTCGTGGTGGACTTCGGAGCCCAGTACGCCCAGCTCATCGCCCGCCGGGTCCGTGAGGCGAAGGTCTACTCCGAGATCGTGCCGCACTCGATGCCGATCGCCGAGATGCTGGCGAAGAACCCCGCCGCGATCATCCTCTCCGGTGGCCCGTCCAGCGTCTACGCGCCGGACGCGCCGCAGATCGACGCGGGCGTGTTCAGCGCCGACGTGCCGGTCTTCGGCATCTGCTACGGCTTCCAGGCGATGGCCCAGGCGCTCGGCGGCACCGTGGCGAAGACCGGTAACCGCGAGTACGGCGGTACGCCGCTGCGCCCCCGACTCCTCGATCCCGGTGTGCTGCTGCGCGACCTGCCCGCCGACCTGCCGGTGTGGATGAGCCACGGCGACGCCGTCACCGAGGCCCCCGAGGGCTTCACCGTCACCGCCGAGTCGGCGGGCGCGCCGGTGGCCGCGTTCGAGGACCTGGCCGGGCGGCGTGCCGGCGTGCAGTTCCACCCGGAGGTCGGGCACACCGCGCACGGCCAGGAGATGTTGACCCGTTTCCTCTACGACATCGCCGGCATCGAGCCGACCTGGACGCCCGAGAACATCATCGACGAGCAGGTTGCCCGGATCCGCGCCCAGGTCGGCGACAAGGAGGTCATCTGCGGCCTGTCCGGTGGGGTGGACTCGGCGGTCGCCGCGGCGCTCGTGCACGAGGCGGTCGGTGACCAGCTCACCTGCGTCTTCGTCGACCACGGTCTGCTGCGCGCCGGCGAGGCCGAGCAGGTGGAGAAGGACTACGTGGCCGCCACCGGCATCAAGCTGAAGGTGGTCGACGCCGCCGACCGGTTCCTCGGCGCGCTGGCCGGGGTGACCGACCCGGAGCAGAAGCGCAAGATCATCGGTCGGGAGTTCATCCGGGTCTTCGAGGCCGCCGCCCGCGAGATCGCCTCGCACGGCGACGTGGAGTTCCTCGTCCAGGGCACGCTCTACCCCGACGTCGTGGAGTCCGGCGGCGGCACCGGCACCGCCAACATCAAGAGCCACCACAACGTCGGCGGTCTGCCGGAGGACCTGAAGTTCGCCCTGGTCGAGCCGCTGCGCACGCTCTTCAAGGACGAGGTCCGGGCGCTCGGCCTGCAACTGGGCCTGCCCGAGGCGATGGTCTGGCGGCACCCGTTCCCGGGCCCCGGCCTGGCCATCCGGATCATCGGCGCGGTCGACCAGCAGCGCCTCGACCTGCTCCGCGAGGCCGACCTGATCGCCCGCGAGGAGCTGACCGCCGCCGGCCTGGACCGGGGCGTCTGGCAGTTCCCGGTGGTGCTGCTCGCCGACGTTCGCAGCGTCGGTGTCCAGGGAGACGGGCGCAGCTACGGGCATCCCGTGGTGCTGCGCCCGGTCTCCAGCGAGGACGCGATGACTGCCGACTGGTCCCGACTGCCCTACGAGGTGGTGGCCCGGATCTCCACCCGGATCACCAACGAGGTCGCCGAGGTGAACCGGGTGGTCCTGGACGTGACCAGCAAGCCGCCGGGCACCATCGAGTGGGAGTGAGCGCCGGTCAGGCGGCCGGCGGCGGGTCCGACGGGGTCGTCGGCGGGTAGGGCGGCGTCGGGGCGTACCCCGGCTGTGGTCCGCCGGGCGCGGGCCCGGCGGTGGGCGGTGGGCCTGTCTGCGGCGCGACGCCCGCCGGGTGCGGCCAGGCCGGCGCGCCGGTGGGCTCCTCCGGCATCAGGAACCACATGATCGGGTACGCGAACAGCGCGAGCCCGCCGGTGAGCAGGCCGGTGACCGCGAAGGCCACCCGGACGAGTGTGGGGTCGACGGCAAAGTAGCGGCCGACGCCACTGGCGACCCCCGCGACCATGCGGTCGGTGGTGGGGCGCCGGAGCTGCTTGTACGGGGCGTGGGGAGCGGCGGTGGATGTCATACCCCCACGGTCCGCGTTGCCGCCCGGCTCGCCCTCGGTGACCGCCCGGATCCTTACCCTGACCGATCCCTGAGCGGGGTCCGACAGTCAGGAATCTGACTCTTTTCCGTTCCGGTAACCCGGCCCGGGGAGAATTTGCTCCCGTGACCACCATGCTCGAGCCGCTCCGCAGGATCGCGGCATACGCAGTTTGTGCTGATTCAAGAGGCCGAGTTCTGCTGGTCCGCGCATCGGAGCGCTCCGGCACCCCCGGCACATGGTCGCTGCCCGGCGGGGCGGTCGACCACGGCGAGGACCCGAACCACACAGTCGTCCGCGAAACCGCCGCCGAGACCGGCCTGTCGGTCGCCGTCTCCGGCCTGGCCGACGTGCTCGCCGACATGCGGGCGCTGCCCGATCGGGGCATCACGATCCACACCGACCGGCTGATCTACCGGGTGGCGGTACGCGGCGGCACCCTGGCCGACCGGGTCGGCGAGCGACCCACCGACCTGGCCCGCTGGTACACCCTCGACGAGGCGCGCAAGCTGCCGCTGCGCTCGTTCACCGCACGTGCCCTCGGGCTGCCCGCCTCCTCGGCCGACGTGGTGCCGGACGAGGCGCCCGAGTTCCCCTCCTTCTACGCGGTCCCCGGCCCGGACGGGCTGCACCGGGCGCAACGCTTCGCCGCGTACGCGGTCTGCACCGACCCGGCCGGGCGGGTGCTGCTCACCCGGGTCTCCGACGGTTACCCCGGTGCGGGCTGCTGGCATCTGCCCGGCGGCGGCACCGACTACGGCGAGCAGCCCGGCGCGGCCCTCATCCGGGAGTTGGTCGAGGAGACCGGGCAGACCGGCCGCCTGGTCGAGCTGCTCGGAGTGGCCAGCCACCGCGACGCCGCCTCGCTCGGCCCCGAGGGCTACCCGATCGACTGGCACGGCGTACGCGCCTTCTACCGCGTCGTCGTCGACAAGCCCAACCCGTTGACGGTGGCCGACGTCGGCGGTTCCACCTGCGAAGCCCGCTGGTTCGGCCGCGAGGAGTTGGGCGCCCTCCCCACCGACCGCTTAACCGAGGTAACCGCCGAGGCGGTCCAAGCAGCCCAACTAACCTGACCCCCCCCGGCCCCCGCCCATCCCGCCTTCCCCGTTGATCATGAAGTTATTGTCAGGACACGCCGAGATGGACGGCGATAACTTCATGATCGACGGGCTTGGACGACGGAGCGGGTGGGGGCGGGGTTGTGCGGCGGGTCGGGGTTTACGGGGTCTTGTGGGATTCGGACCGGGTTTTGGTGGTTCGGGACGGGCCGGATGGTGAGTTTCCCGGGGCTTGGCGGCTGCCGGGTGGTGCTGTCGCGCACGCCGAGCACCCCGAGCGCGCTGTCGTCCGGACCGTCGGCGAGCAGACCGGGCTGACCGTCACTGCGGGTCAGCTACGTAGGGTGACCGCGGATGTGACCGACTGTCCGGATGGTGTCGCAACACACACCGACCGGTTGACGTTCGATCTCACGGGGCGCGACGGTGCGGCACGCGACGGCCGGGACGGCTCGGTCGACCAGGTTCGCTGGCTCACCCCGGGCGAGTTGACGCGGTTGACGCTGACACCATTCACCTCCGAGGTGCTCGGCCTGCCGGTCACTCCACTGCCGCCCGGAACGCACCGGCCGCAGGAACACCTCCCGCCGCCGCACCCCGACCGGCGACTGCGTTTCGGCGCGTACGGGCTGGTCACCGACCCGGCCGGACGGATCCTGCTCACCCAGATCGCGGACGGCTATCCGGGTGCCGGCCTGTGGCACCTGCCCGGTGGGGGCACCGATCACGGTGAGCAGCCGACGACCGGCCTGCTCCGGGAGTTGGTCGAGGAGGGTGGCCAGGTCGGCCGGGTGGTGGAACTCCTCGGGGTGGACAACCTGCACAACCCGGCCGCGCTCGGCCCCGAGGGCCGTCCGTTGGACTGGCACGGCGTACGGGTGATCTATCGGGTGCTGGTGGACGTACCCACCGATGCGGTGGTCACCGAATCCGCCGGAGGTTCGACAGCGAGGGCTGGCTGGTTCACCCGCGCCCAAGCCGCTGACCTGCCGTTGAGCGACATCGCTGCCTCGGCAATCGGACAGAGTGGCCGATAGCACGCCGCTCACTGAGCCGAGATGGTGACCCTCCGGTACAGTCAAAGGCGGGAATGGTGGAGGAAACGGGCGATGAAGCCCGGGATGGGAACAAGCGGGCGGTTCGAGCGGTTTAAGCCAGATATAAGTACCGCCGGCAGCTATCGCCAAGCCATGTTCCCCTATGCGATGGTGTACTCCGCAAAACGGCTGCCGGGCCACGCAAGGTCCGGCACGAGACAGCCGGACACCCGCCACACGGCGGTCAGCCGATCCGGTGATGGAGGAAACGTGCCGAGAGCCCCATGGCGCCGGCGTCGTACTACTGACAGTCCGCGCCCCGCTGGGCGTCGCTGGGCGGGCCCGTTGCGCCGCAGCAGCACGTTCGCCCGCCAGGTGCTGCTGGTCCGGGTCGGTCGCCGGGACAGCGACCTGCTCCCGACCGACGTGACGTCGCCCGAGCACCGGTACGCCGACCGGCAGCGTCGCCGCTACGGCCTGGACCGGCTCAGCCGGCCGGCCGGGAGCATCGGTCGGGCGGAGATCGAAGCGGTCATGCCGGTCAGCCCGGCCATGCCGCCGATGGCGCACGCCGACGAGGCCTCGGCCAGCTCGATCCCGCTGCTACCGGGCGAGCGCACCATCGCCCGGCGGATGAAGTTCGGCCTGGTCAACGCCTGCACCCTGGCCAGCCTGATGCTCGGCATGCTGGCCATCTTCCTGGCAATGCAGGGTGAGGTCCGCGTCGCCGCGCTCTGCCTGATCGCCTGCGTCGCCTTCGACGGTCTGGACGGCGCACTGGCCCGCCGACTCGGCGTGGCCAGCCCGTTCGGGGCGCAGATGGACTCCCTGGCCGACATGTGCTCGTTCGGTCTCGCCGCACCGGTCGTGGTCTACGCCTCGCTCGCCGGCTCCGTCTCCACCGCGGCGGCGGCGGTGGCCTGCGCGCTCGTCGCGGCGTGTGCCGCGATTCGACTGGCCCGCTTCAACGTCTCACCGAAGGACGGCAGGTTCTTCTGCGGCGTACCCACCACAATGGCGGCGGCGGTGCTCGCCGTGACAGTGGCGATCGGCCTGCCGGTGCCCGGCGCCGTGCTTGTCGCCGGCGTGGCGCTGCTGGCCTTCGCGATGGTGTCGAGCTTCCCGTACGCCAAGCTCGCCCGCCTGGTGAAGCTACCCCCGTGGCTCTGGCTGGCCCCGGTGATCGGCGCGCTGATCGACATCCGGATCACGTTCGCCCTGATCGTGGTGGGTTACCTGGTCAGCGGGCCGGTGCTCTGGCTGCGGCAGCGCCGCACCGCCTGACCACAGCAAACGAAACGGGGCGCCGCTGGCCAGCGGCGCCCCGTTTCGCGTTCGTCTGTCAGCGCCAGCGGGCGATGACCGTAGACCCGCCGACGACCTTGTCGCCCGGACCCACCAGCGGGTCCGCAGCCTCGGCCGGGAGGTAGACGTCCGTCCGTGAGCCGAACCTGATCAGACCGAAGCGCTCGCCCTTGGCCAGCAGCGCGCCGATCGGCGCGCGCTGCACGATCCGGCGGGCGATCAGCCCGGTCCGCTGCGCGACCACCACCGTGCCACGAGCGGTGTCCAGCACGGTGTACGCCGCCACGTTGTGTTCGGCGTCCGGCTTCATCGCGTTGACGAACCCGCCGTCGGCGACGAAGTAGTCCACCACCTTGCCGGCGACCGGGGACCGGTTGACGTGCACGTCCAGCACCGACAGGAAGACTGCGACCCGGAGCCACTCGCCGTCGCCGAAACGCTCGTCGTGCAGTCGCTGCACCGACAGGACCTTGCCGTCGGCGCTGGCGACCACTGCGGACGGGTCCTCCGGCACGTCCCGTTCGGGGTCGCGGAAGAACGCGGCGACCGGCCCGGCGGCCAGCGCCGGCAGCAGCCACACCTTGGACGACGGACGCGCCACCCGGGCCAGCGCTGCGAGGCCCAGCGCGATGCCCGCCGCGGCCACGCCGTTGGAGTCGATGTGCATGCCGCGGGTCAGCGGCACACTCGACGGGCGGTGCGCGGGGGCCAGCCGGTCGGCCGAGGCCGGGCTGGCCGGGGTGAACCGCAGTCGGTAGACCCGCACCGGCGGCGAGTTGCGCAACACCAGGTCAGCGCCGACACCGTAGAGCGCGTCCTGTCGAGCCAACTCGGCTGCCGCCCCGGTGGTCCGGCCGGGCGTGGCGACGGTCGCCACGCTGAGTACCGCACCGTCGGAGAGGTACTTGGCCAGCCCTTCGATGCCGCCGCGGGTCTCCTCGGCAGAGCCGGCGAACACCGCCCCGGCGATGACGACCCCGGCGGGCTCGGCCTCGGCCAGCGAGTCGACGACACTCACCCGGTCGGCAACCCAGCGGCCCTGGGCGGTGACGTGCTCGCGGAGCGCGGCAGCGCCGAGCGGTTCGACGGGCACCACGGTGAGCCGGTCACCGGGGAGCAGCGCCTCGATCGCCGCGGCCAGCACCGCGGACTCCGGGCCCGCCCCGACCAGCAGGGCGGTCTTGGGGTCGTTGATCCGGGCCAGCTCGGTGACGAGCGTACGGGCGGCTCGCTCGCCGATGCGGATCGGACCGGACCGGCCGGTGATACGCACGGCGGGGGACTGGGTCATGTCGGGCGGGCTCCTGACGGGGGTAGAGACGGGAATCGCGGCGGGGCCGCCATGGCGGGACGGGCCGGCCGGCGGAGGGCGAGATCTCCACCGGCCAGCATATGCGCCCGTTCGCGCCAACCGCACCGCCGTAGCGGTGGAGTGGGCCTCCGCCAGCCGAGGCCGGGCTCAGGCCTTCCCGCTTCGGCCCTCCCGTTCGTCGCCCGCCGGGTCGCCGACGGCCTCGATCGGGTGATCCAATCGGGTCGGCTCGTCTCCCTCGACGGGGGCCGGTCCGTTGCCGAGGCCGACGGTCGGCTCCTCGTGTCGGTCGTCAGGCTGGCCGGGAATCGGGGACGTCTGCGGCTCCGACGGCGGATGAGCCAACCAGGCCGGGTGGATCACCTCGGCTGTCGGCGCCTCCGGTGTCGTTGCCGAAGGGGGAGCGTCCGAGGTGGACCGTTCGGCTTCCCAGACCGGCAGAGCCGCGCCGGAGGTCGGCACTGCGGCTCCGGAAACGGGTGCTTCGGCGCCGGAGACCGGTGCGGTCGCGCCGGAGACCGGTGCGGCGGCCTCGGCGGCCTCGGCGGTCGCCTCCGCTTGCGGCGACCGACCCGAGCGCAGCGCGCCCACCAGCCCGAAGACGCCAATCAGAATGAGTGCGCTGGCCAGGAACCAGCCCACCGCCGGCAGGGCGAGCCCGAGCAGTTGAGCGAGCAGCCACCAGCCGGACAGCGCCAGGAACACGAGCCCGAAGGCGAACGACACTAGATCCGTACGGTGAGCCTTCACCGGGTCACCTCCAGGTTGCCGGCATTGACGTGGACGTAGAGGCGCAGGGTCCCGCCGCCGGGCCCGTCAGCGCCGACATCGGTGAACTCCCGCAGACGGCCGTCCAACCCACCGGACCGGTTGCCGAAGATGTTGGCATCGCCCGCGTTGACGTCGGCCACCGTGGTGACGTCGACGTTCGGCGGTACGACGACCGTGGCCTTGCCGAAGTTGATGGCGACGGTGACCTGGCTGTCCCGCTTCGCGAAGTCGATACCGCGCAGGTCGAGCACCGCGTCACCGAAGCTGTTCTCGTACCGGTCGGCGAGGTCGCGATAGTCGGTGGGCGCCCAGGTCACCGCACCGTCGACCCCGCGGATCCGGTCGTAGGACTCGGCGACCGTCGCCGTGCCCAGCGCCGCGGCGGTCACCAGGCCGAGCGCGATGAGCCAACGGGCCCGCCCGAACCAGGTGCCGACGAGCAGCCCCAGCGCGATGGTGGCCAACGCCGCCGCGAAGTACGCCGAGGCGCTGATGGCGAAGACGTCCAGCAGATCGAGCAGGGCGACCATACCGAGGACCAGGAAGATCAGAGAGAAGGTCACCGCGCCCAGTGGCGAACGCTCCTTCGGGCGCTTCGGCGGCTTCGATGGCTTGGGTGGCGGAGCCGGCGTCGGGCTCGGCGACGCGTACGGGCCGTGCGGCGCGAACGGCTGGCGGTAGGCCGACGGCGGTGTGGCGGTCGGGTAGCCGGACGGAGCAGTGGGTGCCCCGGTCACCGGTGCCGACGGCCAGCCGACGCTGGGTGCGGCGGTGCTCGGCCAACCCGTTGTCGGTGCCGGCCAGCCGGGCTGGACAGCCGTCGTGCCGCCCGGCTGCCCGGACACCGGGCCCACGCCGGACACCGGCTGCCCGGTGGTGGGCGGCTGCGGACCACCGGTCGGCGGTACGTCGTACGCCACGGTGGGTGTCCCTCCGGTCGTCGCGGTGGCGTAGGCGGGGTCGCCGCTCGCCCCCGGCGCTGCTGTCGTGGTGATCGGGCCGGTCGACGGGACCGCGCCGGTCGACGGTGCCGGCCAGGTCACCGGTGGGACCGGACCCGGTGGGGTGCCGGTCGGTGCGGCTGGCATCGGCCCGCCGGGGGTGCCGGCCGGTGGGTTGCGGCTGTCCCGGTTGAGCAGTAGCGCGCCGGCGACCAGGATGGCCGCGCCGAGCAGCACCGCCCGGAAGGCGTCGGTGACGATGTAACCGAAGCTGGCCGCGACCAGGATGCCGAGGATGATCACGGTCACCGGCGACATGCTGGAACGGCCGCGCCCGAGCATCGACTCGATCGGGGACGCGGTGTCGCCCTCGTTCGGGATGATCAGCCAGGCAGCGACGTACACCAGGATGCCGATGCCCCCGAAGAAGCCGAGCACCGCGAGCAACACCCGCCACAGCACCGGGTCGGTGTTGGTGGCCCGTCCGATCGCCGCGCAGACACCGGCGAGATACCGCCCCTCGCGCGGCCGGACCAACCCGTACCGGGAGGTGAAGCCGGTGCCGCCCAGTGGCGGTGGCGACGCGGACGGGCCGTGGCCGCCGCCCGGACCGGGCGGTGCGCCGGGAGGCCCGTAACCGGTGCCGCCCGCGAACTGTGGGCCGTGGCCCCCGCCGGTGGTCGACTGGTGGCCGTACGGATCGGTAGGCGCGGCGCCCGGGTGCGGGCCGGGCGTGCTGGGTTGGGTCCAGGCGCCGGGCGTCGCGGCCGGTGAGGGCGGTGACGAGCCCTCCGGCGGTGCCGACCCCGGGCGGGGTGGCGGGGCAGCTTCCTCGGTCATGCTTCGATCCTGCTGCCCGGTGCACCCGAACGGCCTCAGGACCCGACCCTGACCCCACCCTGAGATCCGGCGGCCGGAATGTCGGGGGCGTCCCCGTGGTCGTGGACGCCGCAGCGTGTGACGATCGAGTCACCGACCTCGACCAGCTCACCACCGCTACCAGGGAGCCTCCGATCAGCACCGTCACCACGCCCCCGCGCCTCTACCGCGCCCCGGAGCACCGGATGGCCGCCGGTGTCGCCGCCGGTATCGCCGACCATCTCGGCATCTCGGTGCTGCGGGTGCGCGTCGCGTTCATGGTGCTGCTCGGGCTGAGCGGGCTCGGCCTGCTGCTCTATGCGGCCTTCTGGGCCGTGGTCCCGCTGCGGCCCGGTGACACAGCGGTGCCGCCCCGGCGCGACGTGGCGCAACTCCTGCCGTTCGTGGGGATCGGGCTCGGTGTCCTGTTGATCCAGGTGATGGTCTTCGACTCGGTCGGCGCGGCGGGCACCGCCGGCTGGCTGGTGGCCATCATCGCGGTCGGCGCCGGGGTCATCTGGCACCAGTCCGCGCCCGAGCGGCGGCGGCAGTGGGGCGAGACGATGCCAGTGCCCTGGCTCGGCGCGGTCGTCGAGGAGAGTGACCGACGGGCCTTCGTGCTCCGGTTCATCGGCGGCGGAGTGCTGGTCGCGGTCGGCATCATCGGCGTCGCGGCGGTCTACTCGCCGGCGCAGAACTTCGACGCGGTGATCAATGGCGTGATCTTCGCGCTGGTCGGGTTGGCCGGGGTCGGAGTGGTCGCCGCGCCGGTGCTCTGGCGGACGTACAGTCAGCTCCGCTCGGAACGCGAGGGCCGCATCCGTGAGCAGGAGCGAGCCGAGTTGGCCGCGATGGTGCACGACCAGGTGCTGCACACGTTGGCCCTGATCCAGCGCAACGCCGGCGACGTCAAGATGGTGCAGCGGCTGGCCCGGGGGCAGGAGCGTTCCCTGCGCAACTGGCTCTACAAACCCACCGCCTCGCCGAGCGAGCGCTTCGCCGCCGCGCTGGAGCAGGCCGCCGCCGAGGTCGAGGACACCTTCGCGATCACGGTGGAGGCGGTGGTGGTCGGTGACCGGGAGACCGACGAGAAGGTCGGGGCGCTGGTCGCGGCCGCCCGGGAGGCGCTGGTGAACGCGGCACGCCACGCCGGTGTGCAGACTGTTTCCCTCTACGCGGAGGTGGAGCCCGATCAGGTCAGCGTCTTCGTCCGGGACCGGGGCAAGGGCTTCGATCCGGATACCGTGGAGGACCACCGGCACGGCGTGAGCGGCTCGATCATCGGGCGGATGAAGCGGCACGGCGGACGGGCCGAAATCCGGTCCGGCCCGGGGGAGGGGACCGAGGTTCGGTTGATCCTGCCGATCTCCCGGGACTCGTCCGCAGCGGAGAGGAACAGATGACCATGGCCGAGCAGTCGACCGAGCACCTCGACCCGGCGGATGCCCGCCCCGAGCGGCTGCGGGTGTTCCTGGTGGACGATCACGCCATGTTCCGGGCGGGGGTGCGCGCGGAGTTGGGCGCCCACGTCGAGGTGGTGGGCGAGGCGAGCACGGTGGCCGAGGCGGTCACCCGGATCGCCGCCGTCGGGCCGGACGTGGTGCTGCTCGACGTGCACATGCCCGACGGTGGTGGCCGGGCGGTGCTGGAGGCGATGCGGCGTACCCACCCGCAGGTCAAGTTCCTCGCGTTGAGCGTCTCCGACGCTGCGGAGGACGTGATCGGGTTGATCCGTGCCGGCGCTCGGGGGTACGTCACCAAGACCATCTCTCCGGACGAGCTGGCCGCGGCGATCCGCCGGGTGGCCGACGGGGACGCGGTGTTCAGTCCGCGGTTGGCCGGCTTCGTGCTGGACGCCTTCGCGGCCCGACCGGACGCCCCGGTGGCCGACCCCGAGCTCGATCAGCTGACCAACCGCGAGCGCGAGGTGCTGCGGCTCCTGGCCCGGGGGTACGCGTACAAGGAGATCGCCAAGGAGCTGTTCATCTCCATCAAGACGGTGGAGACGCACGTGTCGAACGTGCTCCGCAAGCTGCAGATGTCCAACCGTTACGAGTTGTCCCGCTGGGCGGCGGACCGCCGCCTCGTCTGATCGGCCCTCGCCCGGCGCCGAAGATCAGAGAAACGATCTCGGCACCCTCATCCACCCAGTCGCTGATCGTGGCCGTGCAGCCGAAGTCGACCTAGTCCGGACGGGTCGAAATGTGAGTGGTGACCGACGTCCTATCGGACACAGGTGACCCGAGGCTTGCACGCGTGCCGAGACCCGTTGCGCGGGTGGCGCAACGTATTTCCTGCTCAGTGCTGCCCGAGCCGACCGTTTTATGATCATTTTTCAAGTATCGGCAACGTGGCGGGCAACTAACGGCTTGATAACGGCACCTTCACGGAAGCGGCCAGTGGGTGTCACAGTGGCAGCACCTCACCATCGGTGTGTGGCACTCCGTACGGCCCACGACCATGTCCTCGCCGCTCGCGGCGGTTCGTGGCTGTGTCTCCTGCGTCGTGTCGCGCCTCGTTGGCGGGGGAGCCCGGCGGATCGGTACATCAGGGGTGTCCCCAACTTCCCTGTGATCCCGGCGACCCGCGCCCCGGGGTGGTCGGGCGGTGTCACCCCCAAACGTGCGTGAAACCCACGACGGAACCTGGTTAGAAAGAGGAGGCCCCTCGGAATGAGAGTCTCGAAGCGGGCGACGAGCGCGATCGCGCTCAGCGCGGCTGCCGCGCTTGTCGCGAGCGGTTGCTCGAGCGGTGACGGCGACGGCGACGCTGCCGCCAGCAAGGACGGCTCGATCGTTGTCCACGGTGTCCAGCCGGAGAACCCGCTGGTTCCGTCGAACACCACGGAGACCGGCGGCGGTAAGATCGTCGACTGGCTGTTCACCGGCCTGGTCGAGTACCCGAACGACGGTGGGGCCCCGCGTAACGCGCTGGCGGAGTCCATCAACACCACGGACTCCAAGGTCTTCACGATCAAGATCAAGGCCGGTACCAAGTTCCACGACGGCACCGAGGTGAAGGCGAAGAACTTCGTCGACGCCTGGAACTGGGCCGCCTACTCGCCGAACGGTGCGCAGAACGGCACCTTCTTCGCGGACATCGCGGGCTTCGACCAGACCTACACCTCGGACCCGGACGGCGCGGACGGCCCGAAGAAGGCCCCGACGCCGACGACCGACAAGCTGTCCGGCCTGAAGGTCATCGACGAGCAGACCTTCGAGGTCACCCTGGCGGCGCCGACCGCGGTCTTCCCGACCAAGCTCGGCTACAGCGCCTTCATGCCGCTGCCGGACGTGTTCTTCACCCAGAAGCCCGAGGAGTTCGGCCGCAAGCCGATCGGCAACGGCCCGGTGAAGTTCGTGTCGTGGGACGACAACGCCCTCATCAAGCTGACGCGCTTCGACGACTACAACCTTCGCGACAAGATGAAGATCAAGGACGTCGACGTCAAGCTGTACCAGGACGACAACGCCGCCTACGCCGACCTGCTGGCCAACAACCTCGACTTCATGGAGGTTGTCCCCACCTCGGCGCTCGCCGGTGACAAGTGGAAGACCGACCTCGGTGACCGGGGCCGCTCGACCGTCACGCCGTCGACCGCGTTCATCGCGTTCCCGATCTACGACAAGCGCTTCCAGAACGCGAAGCTCCGTCGTGCCGTGTCCCTCGCCGTCAACCGGCAGGAGATCTCGGACAAGATCTTCTTCGGCACCCGCAAGCCGGCCGACAGCTGGGCGAACCCGCTGACCCCGGGCGCTAAGCCGGGCAACTGCACCGCCTGCAAGTTCGACCCGGAGACGGCCAAGACGCTGCTCGCCGAGGCCGGTGGCTTCAGCGGCGAGATGGTCTTCTACTACAACGCGGACTCCGCCCACAAGGACTGGATGGACGCCGTCGCGCAGCAGATCAAGACCAACCTCAACATCAACGCTCGGGCCGAGGGCGTGCCGACCTTCGCGGTCTTCCGCCAGAACATCAACGCCCACAAGATGACCGGCCCGTACCGTGCTGCCTGGCAGCAGGACTACCCGGACGTGGAGAACTGGGTCAACCCGCTCTTCATCACCGGCGGTTCCTCCAACGACGGTCTGTACAGCAACCCCGAGGTCGACGCGCTGGCCAAGCAGGCCAGCGGCGCGCCGAGCCTGGAGGCCTCGCACGAGGCGTTCGCCAAGGCCGTCGAGAAGGTCGACCAGGACGTCCCGAGCATCCCGGTCTACTTCTACGGCCAGCAGTCCGGCCACTCGGAGAAGATCAAGAAGCTCGAGCTGAACAACGTCGGCGAGATCGACATCACCTCGGTCGAGCTCTGATCCGAACGGTCTGACCCCGGGTCGGGCTCGCCACATCCGGTGAGCCCGACCCGGGGCCGTTCCGCGAGTGGGTGTTACAACACTCCACTCGCACGTTGTCACCACCGTGTCGGCCGTCCGACGCGCCCCCTGTCTGGAGGACCACCCCATGGGCCGTTATCTGTTGAGACGGCTGCTCCAACTCGTGCCTGTCTTCATCGGTACGACGTTCCTGATCTACTGGCTCGTCTGGGCCGTTCCGGGCGATCCGTTCGCCGGCAAGTGCGGTGAGCGTCGCTGCCCGGACCAGTACATCGCCTTCATGACCGAGAAGTACCACCTCGACCAGAACGTCTTCGTGCAGTACGCGAACTACATGAAGAACCTGCTCCAGGGCGACTTCGGTCAGACGTTCCAGCAACGCGAGATCAGCGACATCATCGCGACTGCCTACCCGAACACCCTGAAGCTCGCCGTCGTGGCGCTCGCCATCGAGGCGATCATCGGCCTCGGCGCCGGCGTGCTGAGCGGTCTGCGGCGCAACGGTTTCCTGGACAACCTCGTCCTGGTCTCCACCCTCTTCCTGATCGCGCTGCCGGTCTTCGTGGTCGGCTTCGTGCTGCAGTGGCTGCTGGGCGTGCAGTGGGGCATCATCAAGCCGACCGTCTCCTCCGAGATGCGGTGGTCCGAGCTGATCGTGCCGGGCTTCGTGCTCGGCAGCGCGTCAGTGGCGTACATCGCCCGGGTGGCGAGAACGAGCATCGCGGAGAATCGCCGCGCGGACTACGTGCGTACGGCTATCGCCAAGGGCCTGCCGATGCGCCGGGTGGTGGGCGTGCACCTGCTGCGCAACTCGCTCATCCCGGTGGTGACCCTGCTCGGCACCGACCTCGGTGCCCTGATGGGTGGCGCGATCGTCACCGAGGGGATCTTCGGCATCAACGGAATCGGCCGCCAGGTCTTCCGGGCGATCATCACCAAGGAAAGCGCCACGGTGGTAGGAATCGTGGTCGTCCTGGTGCTGGTCTATCTCGTGATGAACCTGCTGGTTGACCTGCTCTACGCCGCCCTGGACCCGAGGATCCGTTATGAGTGACCCGAGTACCGCATCGATCGTCAGTACCCCTGGCGCACACCCCATCGACTCCGCCGCCCCCGCCACCGCGGGCCAGCCGCAGAGCAACGACAAGCCGCGTGGCCTGCTCGGTGACGCCTGGCGCGACCTGCGACGCAAGCCGCTGTTCTGGATCTCGGCCACGCTGATCCTGATCTTCCTGCTGATGGCCGCCTTCCCGTCGCTGTTCGCTCCGGGCGGCGACCCGGCGAACGGCGCGTTGTCTCGCAGCCTCAACAAGCCGGGTGCCGACGGCTGGTTCGGCTACGACGTCCAGGGCCGTGACGTCTACGCCCGGGTCATCTACGGCGCGCGTGCGTCCATCCAGGTCGCCGTGCTCTCCGTGCTGGGCACCCTGCTCATCGGCGGAACGATGGGCATCATCTCCGGTTATCGCGGTGGCTGGTTGGACGCCCTGCTCAGCCGGATCGCCGACGTCTTCTTCGGTCTGCCGTTCGTGCTCGGCGCGATCGTCATCCTGACCACCTTCAACGGTTCGGGTGCCGGCAACAGCAAGAACAAGATCATGGGCCTGGTGACCGCGTCCCTGATCGTGCTGAGCTGGCCGGTCGTGATGCGACTGATGCGCTCCTCGGTGCTCGCCACCAGGGAGGCCGACTACATCGTGGCGGCCCGCGCACTGGGTGCCGGCACCGGCCGGATCATCCTCAAGCACCTGCTGCCGAACTGCCTGGCCCCGCTGCTGGTCTACGGCACGATCATGGTCGGTTCGTTCATCGGTGCCGAGGCCACCCTGTCGTTCCTGGGCGTCGGTCTGAAGTCGCCGGTGGTGTCCTGGGGCATCATGATCAGTGATGGGCAGAATTTCGTCCGGGTCGCGCCGGGACTGGTCTTCTTCCCCGCCGCGTTCCTCGTCACCGCAGTGCTGAGCTTCGTGATGCTCGGTGAGTCGGTCCGCGAGGCCCTCGATCCGAAACTCCGCTAGGGGATATCCAGTGTCCGACATTCTCGTTTCTGAGCAGTCCGCACCGGGATCCGGCGGGTCCGGGCGTCCCTCCGGCCGGCTGCTCGAGGTCGACGACCTGCGGGTGGAGTTCCGCACCCGGGACGGCGTCGCAAAGGTCATCAACGGAGTCACGTACCACGTCAACGCGGGAGAGACCCTCGCCGTGCTCGGCGAGTCCGGCTCCGGTAAGAGCGTCACGGCGCAGACCATCATGGGCATCCTCGACACGCCGCCCGGCTTCGTGACCGGTGGGCAGGTCCGCTTCCACGGCAAGGACATGCTCCGCATGTCCGCCGAGGAGCGCCGCCGCATCCGCGGCGAGGGCATCGCGATGATCTTCCAGGACGCGCTCTCCGCCCTGAACCCCGTCTTCACCGTCGGGTTCCAGATCGCCGAGCAGTTCCGGGTCCGGCGTGGCATGGGTCGCGCGGAGGCCAAGAAGCGCGCGATCGACATGCTCGACCAGGTCAAGATCCCGAACGCCAAGGGTCGGTTCAACAACTACCCACACCAGTTCTCCGGCGGTATGCGGCAGCGCGCGATGATCGCGATGTCGCTGGCGCTCGACCCGGAGGTGCTGATCGCGGACGAGCCCACCACGGCGCTCGACGTGACCGTGCAGGCCCAGATCATGGACCTGCTCGCGGAGCTTCAGCGTGAGCGGCAGATGGGCATGATCCTGATCACCCACGACCTCGGCGTGGTCGCCGACGTCGCGGACCGGATCGCGGTCATGTACGCAGGCCGGATCGTCGAGGAAGCGGACGTGTACGACCTGTACGCCAAGCCGGCGCACCCGTACACGATAGGTCTGATCGACTCGATCCCGCGCCTCGACGAGAAGGGGCAGCAGCTCCGGACGATCAAGGGCCTCCCGCCGAACCTGATGAATATTCCGCCGGGCTGCCCCTTCAACCCGCGCTGCCCGATGGCTCAGCCGGTGTGCCGGGAGAAGGTCCCGCCGCTGCTGCAGGTGGGCACCGGCCGGGCCAGCGCCTGCCACTTCGCCGAGGAGCTGGTGAACCGTGTCTGAGAACATCCTCGAGGTCAATGACCTGGTCAAGCACTACCCCGTCACCCAGGGCGTGGTGTTCAAGAAGACCGTCGGTCAGGTCAAGGCGGTCGACGGGGTCTCGTTCGGTCTGCGCGCCGGTGAGACGCTCGGCGTCGTCGGCGAGTCCGGCTGCGGCAAGTCGACGCTCGCCCGGGTCCTGATGAACCTGGAGAAGCCGACCGCCGGCAGCGTGGTCTACAAGGGCCAGGACATCTCCAAGCTGTCCGGTGGGGCGCTGCGACGCCTCCGCCGGCAGATCCAGCTGGTCATGCAGGACCCGTACACCTCGCTGAACCCGCGGATGACCGTCGGTGACCTGCTCGGTGAGCCGTTCGAGATCCACCCGGAGGTCGCACCGAAGGGCAGCCGCCGGGCCAAGGTCCGCGAACTGCTCGACCTGGTCGGGCTCAACCCGGAGCACATCAACCGGTACCCGCACCAGTTCTCCGGCGGCCAGCGTCAGCGCATCGGCATCGCCCGGGCGCTCGCGCTGCGGCCCGAGATCATCGTCTGCGACGAGCCGGTGTCGGCGCTGGACGTCTCCATCCAGGCTCAGGTGATGAACCTGCTGGAGCAGCTCCAGGGCGAGTTCGGGCTGTCGTACGTCTTCATCGCGCACGACCTGTCGGTGGTCCGCCACCTCTCGGACCGGGTCGCGGTGATGTACCTCGGCAAGATCGTGGAGATCGGCACCGAGGACGAGATCTACGAGCGGCCGACCCACCCGTACACCCAGGCTCTGCTCTCCGCGGTGCCGGTGCCGGACCCGACCCAGCGGAACAACAAGACGATCATCCGTTTGACGGGTGACGTGCCGTCGCCGATCAGCCCGCCCTCGGGCTGCCGGTTCCGGACCCGCTGCTGGAAGGCGCAGGACGTCTGCGCCGAGCAGGTCCCGCTGCTGGAGATTCGGCGAGGCTCGGACCACCCGAGCGCCTGCCACTTCGCGGAGCGACGCGAGATCGTCGCCACCCACGAGGCGTGAGTCACCGAAACCGCCTGCCGACGTCTTGAGGACGACGGCAGGCGGTTTCGTCTGTCCGGGTGACCGGGCGGGCGTCGGCCGGGCACTCCGGGGCCGCAGCGGCCCGCGGAGGGTTACGGCGGCCCGCGGGGAGGGTTACAGCGGGCCGCGGCCCGCGCGGAGCAGCAGCAGGGCCAACTGGGTGCCGTCCGCGCCGAGTGCGACCCGGAACCGTTCCAGGATCGCCCGTTCGCGGGAGAGCACCAGGCGGGTTCCGCCGGACGCCATCCGGGTGGCCCCGACCTCCTGCGACAACGCGGCCCGCTCCTGCCAGAGTGCGATCAGCGCGTTGTCGATCTCGTCGATCCGTTCCCTGATCTCCACGATTCGGGCGGCGGCGGACGGCTCTTCGGTGCCGGTCTGCGCCTCGGCCTGCTCGGTGTTCTCCGCCGACGGCGACACGGGTGCCATCGTCTCGCGTCCGTTGACCGCGGGCTGCCCAGCCTCCGGTCGGGTCGGGCCGCCGCTCTGCTCCATCACGTCTGTCATCATCGGGTACCTCTCGCACGGTGGTGCCCTGTGCCCGGAACCCGGGACGGAAAAAGCCCCGGACTCCAGGAGCCCGGGGCTTTCGTAGGTCTGAATCGATCAGGCGCGACCTACGGCAGCCGGACTCCCGGTGCCGTAGTAAAAGTAGTAGCGCGCAGCGATCACGCCGTCGAGTATGCCCACGTCGGCGGCGGGTGCGCAAGCATTCGACGGTGCACCGGGGATCTTTCTTCGACCAGGGCGCGCCGCGCGGTGGCAGCACGCGGTCAGCCACGAGCTGCTGAGCGCCAGCGGCGCAGTGTCCGACCGGCGGCATAGACTTGTCGGGCGATGCATCCTCTCTTCGACATCCCCGCGTCCCCGCCTGCGCCGGAGTCCGCGCCGGCCCGCCCGGACCGGCCCCGGCACGCCGCCGTCCGCCTCGATCCGCAGGAGCTGCTCGACGGGCTGAACGGGCCACAGCGCGACGCGGTCAGCCATGCCGGCTCACCACTGTTGATCGTGGCCGGCGCCGGTTCCGGCAAGACCCGGGTGCTCACACACCGGATCGCGTACCTGCTCGCCGCCCGGGACGTGCACCCCGGCGAGATCATCGCGATCACCTTCACCAACAAGGCCGCCGGCGAGATGAAGGAGCGCGTCGCCGCGTTGGTGGGCCCCCGGGCCCGCCTGATGTGGGTGTCGACGTTCCACTCCGCGTGTGTCCGGATCCTGCGCGCCGAGCACGAGCACGCCGGTCTCAAGTCGACGTTCTCGATCTACGACGCGGACGACTCCCGCCGACTGATGCAGTTGGTCGCCCGCGAGCTCGATCTGGACCCGAAGCGCTACCCGGCGCGCGGGTTGGCCGCGCAGGTCTCCAACCTCAAGAACGAGCTGGTCGACCCGGAGCAGTTCGCCGCACGGGCCACCGGGCCCAACGAGCGGGCCCTCGCGGAGGCGTACACGCTCTACCAGCGGCGGCTGCGCGAGGCGCACGCACTGGACTTCGACGACCTGATCATGACCACGGTGCATCTGCTCCAGTCCCACCCGCACGTCGCGGAGAGCTACCGTCGGCGGTTCCGGCACGTGCTGGTGGACGAATACCAGGACACCAACCACGCCCAGTACGTCCTGATCAAGGAGCTGGTCTCCGGCACCGACGGGCTGGCGCCGGCCGAGTTGTGCGTGGTCGGCGACGCCGACCAGTCGATCTACGCGTTCCGGGGCGCGACGATCCGCAACATCCTGGAGTTCGAACGGGACTTCACCGACGCGCGCACGATCCTGTTGGAGCAGAACTACCGCTCCACCCAGACCATCCTCAACGCGGCCAACGCGGTGATCGACCGCAACACGTCCCGCAAACCCAAGCGGCTGTGGAGCGAGTCCGGCGCCGGCGAGCAGATCGTCGGCTACGTTGCCGACACCGAACACGCCGAGGCCGACTGGGTGGCCCGGGAGATCGACCGACTGGTCGACGCCGACGAGACCCGCCCCGGTGACGTAGCGGTCTTCTACCGCACCAACGCCCAGTCCCGCGTCTTCGAAGAAGTGTTCATCCGCGTCGGCCTGCCCTACAAGGTCGTCGGCGGGGTGCGCTTCTACGAGCGCAAGGAGGTCCGCGACGCGCTCGCGTACCTGCGTTCGGTGGTCAACGACGACGACACGGTGAGCCTGCGGCGGGTGCTCAACACCCCCCGCCGGGGGATCGGCGACCGCGCAGAGGCGTGCGTCGAGGCGCTCTCCAGCCGAGACCGGATCTCATTCGGCGCGGCGCTGCGGCGGGCCCGGGAGGCGCCGGGCATCTCCACCCGAGCTGCCAACGGCATCGCCGACTTCGTCGCGTTGCTCGACGGCGCCCGGGAGTTGGCCGAGACCGGCACCCCGGAGGAGGTGCTGGAGGCCCTCTTGACCCGCTCGGGCTACCTCACCGAGCTGGAGGAGAGCCTGGACCCGCAGGACGCCGGTCGGGTGGACAACCTCCAGGAGTTGGTCAGCGTCGCCCGGGAGTACACCGAGCGGATCGAGGCGCTGGGCGAAGAGGGGGAACGCGCCACCCTCGCCGGGTTCCTGGAGCAGGTGGCGCTGGTCGCCGACGCCGACCAGATCCCCTCCGACGACCCCGACCACCAGGGCGTGGTCACCCTGATGACCCTGCACACCGCCAAGGGGCTGGAATTCCCGGTGGTCTTCCTGACCGGGCTGGAGGACGGCGTCTTCCCCCACCTGCGCTCGCTGGGCGACACCCGCGAGTTGGAGGAGGAGCGCCGGCTGGCGTACGTCGGCATCACCCGTGCCCGACAGCGGCTCTACCTCTCCCGGGCGGTGACCCGCTCGGCCTGGGGGCAGCCGTCCTACAACCCGCCGTCGCGGTTCCTGGAGGAGTTGCCGACGGAGTTGGTCCACTGGGAGCGCACCGAGGGGTCGTACACCTCGTGGGCCGGGGGTGGCGGCGGCGTCGGTGGCCGCGCGGACCGCGCGCCCGGCGCGCGTGGCAACTTCACGGGGGGTACGCCGAAGGCGGCGCAGCTGGCCCAGCGGCTCGGCGTGGACGCCAGCCGGCTGACCACGGCCAGCGAGTTGCCGCAGGGGCCGAAGGTGTCCGCGGGGGACCGGGTCAACCATCAGCGGTACGGGCTGGGGCGGGTGCTCGCCGTCGAGGGGCACGGCCCGGGCGCCCGCGCACAGATCGACTTCGGCGACCAGACCATGTGGCTGGTGCTAAGGCACGCTCCGGTCGACAAGCTCTGACCCAGGCGCAGGTGACGGAAGGCGTGACCTCCGCTTCGGCGGAAGTCACGCCTTCCGGCTGCGGCGGTCGTTCAGCAGCCCAGGTCCACGCCGTGGGCCCGCATGAACGGGGCCGGGTCGATCTGGTTCCACATGCCCTGGTGCACCTCGAAGTGCAGGTGCGGGCCGGTGGCATCGCCGGTGGCGCCCTCGTAGCCGATGACCTGGCCGGCCTTGACCGCCTGCCCGACGGTGACCGCGATGCGGCTCTGGTGGGCGTAGTGGGTCAGGTAGCCGTTGCCGTGGTCGATGAAGACGGAGTTGCCGTAACCGTCGGAGGCGTCGCCGGCCTGCGTCACGGTCCCGGCGGCTGCGGCGTGGATCGGCGTACCGGAGGGCAGCGCCAGGTCGATACCGGCGTGCAGAGTGCCCCAGCGCTGCCCGTAGCAGGACGTGACGGCTGCGCCCGGCATCGGGTCGACCCAGGCGGGCGTGGGCTTGGTGGTCTTCTTCGGCTTCGGCTTGGCCTTGGCGGTGGCCGTCTTCGCGGGTGTCGGGCTGGCGCTGACCGCCGACGGGCTCGCCGTGGGGCTGACCGAGGGGGCGACCGGCGTGCTCGACTCGCGGGCGGAGCGGTCCGCCCGGCTGGCGGCCTCGGCCCGGGACTGCGCGTCGAGGGAGACGGCGGTCGGTGCCGGGCGGTCGTTGCCGGTGGTGGCGACGGCGATGCCGCCGAGGCCGAGGGCCACCAGGGCGGCCGCGCTGAGCACGATGAGGCGGTTCCGCCGGCCGGCGCGCTGCGGCCGCTCGGTCTGGGCGGTGTCCGGGGTGGTCTCGTTCTGGACGGGGCTGTCTTCCTGCACGGCGGACCTTCACAGTCGAGGGGGCACTTGACCTCGAAATACTGGTGTCGGGCCGAGTTGGGGCAGGCGCGGGGACCGGATCACCCGCGATGGACAACGTGGCGAGTGCCCACGTATGGCCCGTTCTGGGGTGCTGAATCCGGATAAGTGATCATGCGTTGGCGTGTCGCCAGTCACAGTCGTGGTGGTGACCCGGCACACATCCGCTCGACGGGCACAACGAAAAACCGCCCAGATCGATCGATCTGGGCGGCCATCGGTCGGTACGCAGCGTCAGGACGCGGCTACCTCGCTGTAAATTGCCTCGACTTGCAGCTTGATGTCCACTCCGCGCTCCTGGAGGTAGGGCACCGGGTCGATCGGCTGGCCCTTGACATGGATCTCCAGGTGCAGGTGGGTGCCGTACGCGTGGCCGGTCTGGCCCACCAGGCCCAGCTGGTCGCCGGCCTTGACCTGCTGGCCTTCCTTCACGCTCACCGCGGAGGAGTGACCGTAGATGGCCTCACTGCCGTCGGCGTGCTGCACGATCACCGCGTTGCCGTACCCGCCGAACCAGCCGGCCTTGGTGACCAGCCCGTCGTGGATCGCGACGTAGGGAGTGCCCTCGCCCGCGACCAGGTCGACGCCGGTGTGCATCTTGCCCCAGCGCACCCCGTAGGGCGAGTTGAAGTCGTAGCCCTGCAGCGGCAGCAGCCAGACCTCGGGCTCGGCGCTGTCCTTGCTGCGGCTGTCCCGGGAGGCGCGGTCGGCGTTGTCCGCACGGGCCGCGGCGTCCTGGCTGGTGACCGACGCCTGCTTGAGCTCGTCGAGGACCGTCGGGCTGACGTCCTTGGCATCCGGCAGGGCGCTCGCGCCGAGGGCGACGATGCCGGCCCCGACGAACGCTGTGGTGACGACTGCGGCGTAACGGCTGCGCGGTGGGGTGGGCACACGGCGACGACCGCGATATCGATCGGGCTCAGACGACAGGCGCTGGCGCACGCACACCCTCCGTTGTCGGGGTTCCGAGGCGGCCGGTGGGCGTTCGTGAAGCTCCACTGAACGTCCGCTGACCGCGTCGTCACCCGTCCATGGACCTGATGACAACCGTGGACACGTTAGCCAACCACCAGGCGAGTCACAAGCTAGAGCGCCAAATTGGCGTGTCGTTCTGTCCGTTTGCGTCCATTATTGTCACGCATCGCGACGCCAAACGGTGCCCTTGATGCTGCCCGTTCGTCGCCGAGCGTGACCGATCCGGCGGACTCGTCCGACTTGACTACGGGCGGTGCCGGATCGCCACTGCCGGTAGTGCCGGGTCGCCCCCGGCTGCCGGTCCCGTCACCGGTCGGCGACTCTCTCCCGGTCGTGGACCTTCACGGTGGGTCGCTGCGCAGGCGGTGACCGGTGACCGAGCCCGCTTTCCGGCCCGGATTTCCCGGGCCGGGCCCGCCGGGTTACCGTTCGTTAAGGTGAAGGCGGTCAAGCCGGTGAAAGGTGTGCGCTGATGAGCTCTCGGATTCGGGTCGTCGTCGCGAAGCCTGGCCTGGACGGCCACGATCGGGGCGCGAAGGTCGTCGCGCGCGCCCTGCGGGACGCCGGGATGGAGGTCGTCTACACCGGCCTGCACCAGACTCCCGAGCAGATCGTGGAGACCGCCATCCAGGAGGACGCCGACGCGGTCGGCCTGTCCGTGCTCTCCGGCGCGCACATGACGCTCTTCCGGCGGGTGCTGGAACTGCTCGGTGAGCGGGACGCCCGCGACATCGTCGTGTTCGGTGGCGGCATCATTCCGAACGGCGACATCCCCGAGTTGGAGAAGCTGGGCGTCGCGAAGATCTTCACACCGGGCGCCACCACCCAGGCGATTGTCGAGTGGGTCCGCGAGAACGTGGCCCAGCCGGTTTCCTGAGGAACGCCGAACTGCTGCCCCACCGATTTTGGGCACGGGGGAGGGGCCGGACGCACCCCTCACACGTCCGGCCCCTCTATGCACGATGCCCCGCCGCCACCCCTCGACCGACAGGGCATCGGCCGTATCCCGTCTTTGCGCTGTTCAGCGCTCCGACATCTGACTCAACGACGCCCCCACGGCAGGGTTACGCAAGCCGGACAACATCGCCCGGACGGTGGATGCCACCGGAGTTCTGGCCGGAAACCGGCCACACCTGATGGCCGGTTGTGCATTACCGCACACCGTGCACCCGCTCGGTTGCCGGTGGTGCCGACCTCGCTAGGCTGCGGCCAATGGCCTGTTTGAACTGATGACAGGCGTCAAACTGTTTTCTGAACGCTGGTGGCGGCGCGACGGCGCGCCGCGGAGACGGGACGGGACGCGCAATCGTGGACCTGTACGAGTACCAGGGGCGGGACCTGTTCGAGCGGCACGGCTTGCCCGTGCTGGCCGGCGGCGTCGCCACTACCCCGGAAGAGGCCCGTGCGATCGCCGAACGCCTCGGCGGTCGCGTGGTCGTCAAGGCGCAGGTGAAGGTCGGCGGCCGAGGTAAGGCCGGCGGCGTGAAGCTGGCCGAGGGCGCCGAGGAGACGGTGGCCCGCGCCACCGACATCCTCGGCATGGACATCAAGGGTCACACCGTCCACAAGGTCATGATCACGGTGACCGCGGACGTGGCCGAGGAGTACTACTTCTCGTACCTGCTCGACCGGGCGAACCGCACCTTCCTCTGCATCGCCAGCGTCGCCGGCGGCATGGACATCGAGCAGGTCGCCGCCGAGACCCCCGACAAGGTCGTGAAGGCCCCGATCGACGCCGTGAAGGGCGTGGACGAGGCCAAGGCCCGTGAGATCGTGACCGCTGCCGGCTTCCCGGCCGAGGTCGCCGACCAGGTGGTCGAGATCGCCGTCGGCCTGTGGCAGGCGTTCGTCGCCGAGGACGCCACGCTGGTCGAGGTCAACCCGCTCGCCAAGAACGGCGACGGCCGGATGCTGCTGCTCGACGCCAAGATCAGCCTGGACGAGAACGCCGCGTTCCGGCACCCGGACCACGAGGCGCTCGTCGACCAGGCCGCGGTGGACCCGCTGGAGCAGGCCGCCAAGGCCAAGGACCTCAACTACGTCAAGCTCGACGGCGAGGTCGGCATCATCGGCAACGGCGCGGGTCTGGTCATGTCGACCCTCGACGTGGTCGCGTACGCCGGTGAGCGGCACGGCAACGTCAAGCCGGCCAACTTCCTCGACATCGGCGGTGGCGCGAGCGCCGCGGTGATGGCGAACGGGCTGGAGATCGTGCTCTCCGACCCGGCCGTGAAGAGCGTCTTCGTCAACGTCTTCGGCGGCATCACCGCCTGCGACGAGGTGGCGAACGGCATCATCCAGGCGCTGGCCCTGCTGGAGCAGCGCGGCGAGCAGGTCAGCAAGCCGCTCGTCGTCCGTCTGGACGGCAACAACGCGGAGGCTGGCCGGGCGATCCTGGACAGCGCGAACAACCCGCTCGTGCAGCGGGTGGACACCATGGACGGTGCGGCCGAGCGGGCCGCCGAGCTGGCAGCTGCGGGGGTCTGATCATGGCTATCTGGCTGACCAAGGACTCGAAGGTCATCGTCCAGGGGATGACCGGCTCCGAGGGTTCCAAGCACACCCGGCGGATGCTCGCCGCCGGCACCAACGTGGTGGGCGGCGTCAACCCGCGCAAGGCGGGTCAGAAGGTCGACTTCGACGGCACCGAGCTGCCGGTCTTCGCGTCCGTCGCGGACGCGATGGCCGAGACCGGGGCCGACGTCACTGTCATCTTCGTGCCGCCGCAGTTCACCAAGGCCGCCGTGGTCGAGGCGATCGACGCCGCGATCCCGCTGGCTGTGGTGATCACCGAGGGCGTGCCGGTGCACGACACCGCGGCGTTCTGGGCGTACAACGTGGCGCAGGGCGAGCAGACCCGGATCATCGGGCCGAACTGCCCGGGCATCGCCTCGCCCGGCGCGTCCAACGCCGGCATCATCCCGGCCGACATCACCGGCTCCGGCCGGATCGGCCTGGTCAGCAAGAGCGGCACGCTGACCTACCAGATGATGTACGAGCTGCGCGACATCGGCTTCTCCACCTGCGTCGGCATCGGCGGTGACCCGATCATCGGGACCACGCACATCGACGCCCTGGCGGCGTTCGAGGCCGACCCGGAGACCGACGCCATCGTGATGATCGGTGAGATCGGCGGCGACGCCGAGGAGCGGGCCGCCGAGTTCATCAAGACCAACGTCACCAAGCCGGTGGTCGGCTACATCGCCGGCTTCACCGCTCCGCCCGGCAAGACCATGGGCCACGCCGGGGCGATCATCTCCGGTTCGGCCGGCACCGCCGAGGCGAAGCAGGCGGCGCTGGAGGCTGTCGGCGTCAAGGTCGGCAAGACGCCGACCGAGACCGCGAAGCTGATGCGGGAGATCATGTCCGGCAGCTGAGCCGGAAGGGCAACACGGAAGGGGGTCGACCGGAAACGGTCGGCCCCCTTCGTCGTGCGGAGAGTCAGTCGTTGTTCCAGAACGGGTAGTTGCCGGTGAGCCGCAGGATCGAGCCACCAATGATGTTGATCACCCCGAACACGATGGCGAGGTAGCCGAGCACCGGCGACTGCCCGTTGCGCCGCGCGTCGCGGATGGACAGGTAGCCGAAGATGATGCCGAGGATGCCGCAGCAGATCAGACCCAGCACGATGCCGAGCACGCCCCAGAGGGTCGTCCGGTCCCGTCCCCGCGCCGGTGGGGGCGGGGGCGGCGGGTATGCGGTCGTCACAGCTTCCTCCGGGCGGTCGTGGGCGGCGTACCGACCCGGGCCGCGACCGGCGGGCCCGACCGGGCGGCGGCGACTCGCGCCCCCTCTGGGCCGAGGCTAGACCGGACCGGATGATCTGGACGGCGGTTCGGTGAACTCGCCACCCTCGGTACCGCAACGGCAGTGAACGCAGCCGCCCGCCTGCGCCCAACGCTGGCCGCCAAGATCCGCGCAACATCGGGGATGTTGCTGTTTCCCGCGTCGTCGGAGGCAGCAACATCCCCGATGTTGTGAGGATCCGGGGCGCGGAGCGCGGGGCGCGGGGCGCGGGGGCCTTCCCGGAGGGCGGCCCAGACGCCGCCTCGACCCGATCGCCCTTATGAAACGCGCCCTAGGAGGCGTTAACGGACTGCCACCGCCCGCGCGACGTGCCAGAGTAGAGCGGATGTCCCCCGTCACCCCTGACCGTCCCAGCCGTCCCGGCGGTGTGAGCGCCGACGACCGGCCGGTCAACCGTGCCACGCCGTCCCGGCGGGTGCCCTCGCCGCGCGCGGGCGGGTCGCCGCGCGGACGTGCGCCGTTGCCGGTCGCCGCCGGGGTGGCGGCCGGCTGGGCCGCCCTCACCTCCTACCTGCCGGTCGCCATCGTGCTCGGTCTGGTCCAGCTCGGCACCGACTCGACCACCCTGGCCGGCACCCTGCGCACGGCGCTGGCCGGTTGGCTGCTCGGCCACGGGGTGCCGCTGCACACCGACTCCGGTCCGCTCGGGCTTGCCCCGCTGGCGCTGACGGTGCTCGCGCTCTGGCGGCTCAGCCGGGCCGGTGTGCACGTCAGTCGCGCGATCGGCGCCCGGGACACCCGCTCACCGCGCCGCGCGCTGCTCGCCGCGGGCGCGGTCGGCATCGCGTACGCGCTGCTCGGCGCGCTCGCGGCGGTGCTGGTCAGCGCCGGTGGGCCGGATGTGTCAGTGATCCGGGCGGGTGCCATGTTCGCGGTGGTCGGCACACTCGCCGCCCTGATCGGTGCCACCCGGATCACCGCTGTGACCCGGGTGCTCGTCGCCCGGATGCCGGGCCCGGTCCGGGACGGCGTTCGCGCCGGCCTGGTAGCGGGGCTGCTGCTGCTCGGCGCGGGCGCCGGTGCGGCCGGCCTGGCGGTGGCCACCGGTGGCGGCGACGCGGCGGACATGATCGGGGCGTACCGGACGGGGGTCGCCGGCCAGGCGGGGATCACCCTGGTCAGCGTCGCGTACGCGCCGAACGCGGCGATCTGGTCGACCAGCTATCTGCTCGGGCCGGGCTTCGCGGTCGGCACCGACACCGCGGTTCGTACCAGTGAGGTGTCGGTCGGCGCGTTGCCAGCTGTGCCTCTGCTCGCCGGCCTGCCGCGCGGTCCGGTGGACGGCTTCGGCGCGCTCCTACTCGCGGTGCCGGTGCTGGCCGGGATGGTCGGCGGTTGTCTGCTCGCCCGCCGGGTGGCTCGACTCGCCGGGCCGGAGCGGGCCCCGCAACGGTGGGCTGAGGTGCTGGCGCCGGCGGCGTTGGCCGGGCCGGTGGCCGGTGTGCTGCTCGGGCTGGTCGCCGCGGTTTCCGGCGGGCCGCTGGGCGCCGGGCGGCTGGCGGAGGTCGGGCCGGTGGGCTGGCAGGTGGGTGCGGTGGCGACAGCCGTCATCGCGGTCGGCGCGCTGCTCGGCGCTGCGGCCACCCGAGCGCTCACTCGCTCACCCGCCCAGTAGACGAGCCCGGGGCGCCCCGGACGGAATCCGGAACGCCCCGTAGCTGCGGGATCCGTCAGGGGTTGGTCGGCAGGCCGACGTTCAGCGCGACGCTCAGGATGACCGAGATGATGCCGAGCGCGACACCGACGGCGCCACAGATCAGGCCGGCCTTGGCCTGACCGGCGTTGCTGGCCTGACCCTGCGCCGCCTTCTGCCGGCCCAGGTAGCCGGTCACCGCACCACCGATGCCGACCGGGATGCCCAGCAGCGGGCAGCAGGCCAGCGGGATCGATGCGATACCGAGGATCAGCGCCACCAGGCCGAGGGTGTTGTTCTGTCCCTGACCCTGCGGGTAGCCGGCGTTCGGGTACGTCGGACCGCCCCCGTACTGCGGCTGCTGCTGGCCGTACGGGTCCTGGTACGGCTGCTGCTGGCCGTACGGGGCGGCCGGCGGCTGGCCGTACGGGTTCTGCGGCGGCTGGGGCGCGGTCGGGTCGTTGGGCTGCTGGCCGTACGGGTCCTGGCCGGGGTTACCGGGTTGCATTCACAAGCTCCTTGAAATGGTTCCGTCAGTTACCACTGTTGTTTCCACCCATGATCGCTGTCACTCCTCGGAATGCACAGCGCAGGATCACGACGACATCACCACTGTGCTGTCGATCGACGACTGCCGTTGGCCGATCGGTGCTGGCCCGGATCGGCGCGGCTTTCGGCCGAGCGAGCGGCAGCGTACCGGGTCGATGCACGTCGACGCTGTCAAAGATCGGCGCGCCGCCCAGCCGAAGGGCGTCCTGACCTGCCCGATAGGGTGGCCCGGTGACCGAGCCCGCGCCTGTCGCCCGCATCGTCGTCCTCGTCTCCGGCTCCGGGAGCAACCTCCAGTCGCTGCTGGACGCCGCCGCCGACCCCGCGTACGGCGCACAGGTCGTCGCGGTCGGCGCGGACCGCGACGGCATCGCGGGCCTGGACCGGGCCGAAGCCGCCGGGGTGCCGACCTTCGTGGAGCGGGTCCGTGACCACGACACGCGGGAGGACTGGGACCGGGCGCTCACCGCGCACGTCGCGAAGCACCAACCCGATCTGGTCATCTCCGCCGGTTTCCTCAAGCTGGTCGGGCCGCATTTCCTGGCCGCCTTCGGCGACCGCTACCTGAACACCCACAACACCCTGCTGCCGGCGTTTCCCGGCATCCACGGCCCGCGTGATGCGCTCGCCTACGGCGTGAAGCTCACCGGTGCCACCCTCTTCTTCGTCGACGCCGGTATGGACACCGGGCCGATCGTCGCGCAGGTGGCGGTGCCGGTGCTCGACGACGACGACGTGGACACGCTCACCGAGCGCATCAAGGAAGCCGAGCGGCGCCAGCTCGTCGAGCAGGTCGGCCGTCTGGTCCGCGAAGGTTGGACCATCACCGGAAGGAAGGTCACGGTTCCGTGAGTCCCACTCAGGACGGGCGCCGCCCGATCAGGCGGGCGCTGGTCAGCGTCTACGACAAGACCGGGCTGGTCGAGTTGGCCCAGGCCCTGCACGCTGCCGGTGTGGAGATCGTGTCCACGGGCAGCACGGCGGGCACCATCGCCGCCGCCGGTGTGCCGGTGACGCCTGTGGAGACGGTGACCGGGTTCCCCGAGGTGCTCGACGGCCGGGTGAAGACCCTGCACCCGAAGGTGCACGCCGGCCTCCTGGCCGACCTGCGGAAGGACACGCACGTCACGCAGCTCGACGAGCTGGGGGTGGCGGCGTTCGACCTGCTGGTCTCCAACCTCTACCCGTTCCAGGCGACCGTCGCCTCCGGCGCCGGGGTCGAGGAGTGCGTGGAGCAGATCGACATCGGTGGCCCGGCCATGGTGCGGGCCGCCGCCAAGAACCACGCTTCGGTCGCGGTGCTCACCGACCCGGCCGGTTACCCGGCGCTGCTCGGCGCGCTCGACGAGGGCGGTTTCACTCTGGCCCAGCGCCGTGCGCTGGCCGCCCGGGCGTTTGCCGACATCGCCGAGTACGACGTGGCCGTCGCGCAGTGGTGCGCCCGGGAGCTGGCCCCGGCCGACGACACCTGGCCGGCGTTCGCCGGGTCGGCGCTGCGCAAGTCGACGGTGCTGCGCTACGGGGAGAACCCGCACCAGCCGGCCGCGCTCTACACCGACCCGGACGCCCCGGCGGGGTTGGCCCAGGCCGAGCAGCTGCACGGCAAGGAGATGTCGTACAACAACTACGTCGACGCGGACGCCGCCTGGCGTGCGGCGAACGACTTCGCCGACCAGCCGGCGGTGGCGATCATCAAGCACGCGAACCCGTGCGGCATCGCGGTCGGCGTGGACGTCGCCGAGGCGCACCGGCGGGCGCACGCCTGCGACCCGGTGTCGGCGTTCGGCGGTGTCATCGCGGTCAACCGCCCGGTCTCGGTGGAGCTGGCCCGGCAGGTCGCGGACATCTTCACCGAGGTGGTCGTCGCCCCCGGCTTCGACGAGGGTGCGGTCGAGGTGTTGCAGGGCAAGAAGAACATCCGGCTGCTGCGCGCGCCGGCCTGGACTCCGGCGACTGTCGAGTGGCGGCCGGTGACCGGTGGCGTGCTGACCCAGGTCGCGGACCGGGTGGACGCCCCTGGTGACGACCCTTCGAACTGGCAGTTGGCGACCGGGGAGGCCGCTGACGAGGAGCTGCTGCGTGACCTGGCGTTCGCCTGGCGTGCGGTGCGCGCGGTGAAGAGCAACGCGATCCTGCTCGCCAAGGACGGTGCCACCGTCGGCGTGGGCATGGGTCAGGTCAACCGGGTGGACTCGGCGCAGCTCGCGGTGAGCCGGGCCGGCGCCGACCGGGCCCGGGGTTCGGTGGCCGCGTCGGACGCGTTCTTCCCGTTCGCCGACGGCCCGCAGATCCTCATCGACGCCGGCGTGCGCGCCATCGTCCAGCCCGGTGGCTCGATCCGCGACGAAGAGGTCATCGAAGCGGCAAAGAAGGCCAACGTGACGATGTACCTGACCGGAACCCGCCACTTCTTCCACTGACCCAGCCCCTGTCGCGGTCGATCATGGAGTTGTGGTGCCCCGTAGAAGGGGCATAGGCCGACAAAGCGGCCACCACAACTCCATGATCGACCCCAGCGGGCGGGGTGGGTCAGGCTGTGGGGAGGGTGGGGCGGAGTTCGGCGAAGTGGCAGGCGGACGGGTGGGGGTCCGCTGCCCTTGGGACCGTTGCGGGGTCCTCTACCGCGCAGATCTCCTGGGCCTTCCAGCAGCGGGTCCGGAAGTGGCACCCGCTCGGCGGGTCGGCCGGGCTGGGCACGTCCCCGACCAGCCGGATCATGGTGCGCTGCTCGCGGGCGGCCGGGTCCGGCACCGGCACGGCGGAGAGCAGAGCCTGGGTGTACGGGTGGGTGGCCCGCTCGTAGATCTCGTCCTCGGTGCCGATCTCCACGATCCGACCGAGGTACATCACCGCTACCCGGTCGGCGATGTGCCGCACCACGGACAGGTCGTGGGCGATGAAGATGTACGACAGCCCCAGCTCGTCCTGCAACTGCTTGAGCAGGTTGATCACCTGGGCCTGGATGGAGACGTCCAGCGCGGACACCGGCTCGTCGCAGACGATCACGTCGGGCCGCAGCGCGAGCGCCCGGGCGATGCCGATGCGCTGACGCTGGCCGCCGGAGAACTGGTGCGGGTACCGGTTGATGTGCTCCGGGTTGAGCCCGACCAGGTCCAACAGCTCCTGGACACGCCGCTGCTTGCTGCCCTTTGGGGCGGCATCCGGGTGGATCTCGAACGGCTCGCCGATGATGTCACCGACGGTCATCCGCGGGTTCAGCGAGGTGTACGGGTCCTGCATCACCATCTGCATGTTGCGGCGCACCCGGCGCAGCTCGCCACCGGAGGCCTTGAACAGGTCCCTGCCCTCCAGGGTGGCACTTCCCGAGGTGGGCGTCTCCAGCCGCATCAGCAGCCGGGCGAGGGTGGACTTGCCGCAGCCGGACTCGCCGACGACACCCAGTGTCTCGCCGCGCCGCAGCTCGAAGCTCACCCCGTCGACCGCCTTGACCGCGCCGACCTGCCGCTGGAACAGCACGCCCTGGGTGATCGGGAAGTGCTTGACCAGGTTGTCGACGGAGAGGATGGCCTCGCCGCGGACCTTGGTGGGGTTAGCGGGCGACGCTGTCATCACGGACCTCCTGCGCGAAGTGGCAAGCGCTGGTCCGGCCGTCGCCGAGGACCAGGTCGTGCGGTACGACGTCCACGCAGACCTGCTGGACGTACGGGCACCGGGGGTGGAACGGGCAGCCGGACGGGATGCGCATCAGGTTCGGCGGCAACCCCTTGATCGTCGACAGTTCCTCGCCACGGACGTCCAGGCGCGGGATCGACTCCAACAACCCCTTGGTGTACGGGTGGGCGGGGGCCTTGTAGAGCGAGTGGACGTCGGCGTGCTCGACGATGCGACCGGCGTACATGACGGCGATCCGGTCCGCGACACCGGCGACCACACCCAGGTCGTGGGTGATCAGGATCATCGCCATGTTGAGTTCGCGGCGCAGGTCGGCCAGCAGGTCCATGATCTGGGCCTGGACGGTCACGTCGAGCGCCGTGGTGGGCTCGTCGGCGATCAACACCTTCGGGTCCAGCGCCAGTGCCATGGCGATCATGACGCGCTGCCGCATGCCCCCGGAGAACTGGTGCGGGTAGTCGCCGATGCGCTTGGCAGCACCCGGGATCTTGACCAGGTCCATCAACTCGATGGCGCGCCGCCGGGCGTCGGCCCGGGACATGCCGGCGCGTTGGCGCAGCGTCTCGCCGATCTGCCAGCCGACCGGGAACACCGGGTTCAGGGCGGAGAGCGCGTCCTGGAAGATCATCGCGATCTCCTTGCCGCGTACCTGCCGACGTTGCTCCTCGGTGCGGGTGAGCAGGTCCTGACCCTGATAGAGGATCTGGCCGGAGCGGACGAACGCGGGCGGGGTGTCCAGAATGCCCATGATCGCCTGGGCGGTGACCGACTTGCCCGAGCCGGACTCGCCGAGCACGGCAAGTGTCTCGCCGGCGTCCAGGTGGTACGACACGCCGTTGATCACCCGGGCCACACCCTCGTTGGTGCGGAACTCGACGTGCAGGTCTCGCAATTCGAGCAGGTGGCCGCCCTCGGGAGTGGCGGAGGCCGGCGTAGGTTCGAAGGTCATGACTGTGCCTGCCTTTCGCTCGCGACTGCGGGGCTCGCTTCGCTCACTCCTCGCGCTCGCATGAGAATCACCGCAGCTTCGGGTCGAAGGCGTCACGGATCGCGTCGCCGAGCATGATGAACGCCAGAACGGTCAGCGCGAGGAACGCCGACGGGACGATCAACGGGGTGGCCGCCTCCCGCATGTGGATCCGGCCGGTGTCGATGTCCTGACCCCAGGAGATGGTCGGCGCCTTCAGGCCGATGCCGAGGAAGGAGAGCGTCGCCTCGGCCGCGATGAACGAGCCGAGCGCGATGGTCAGCACGACGATGACCGGGGCCAGCGAGTTCGGCAGGATGTGCCGCCACATGATCCGGCTGTTGCCGGCGCCGAGCATCCGGGCCGCCGCGACGTAGTCCTGCTCCTTGGCGGTGATCACCGAGGAGCGGACCACCCGGGCGGCGGTGGTCCAGCCGAGGAGGGCCAGCACGAAGACGACAGCGCCGATCCGAGCCCACTGGCTGTCGCTGGACACCCGCTTGAGCAGCACGATCGCGGCCAGCAGCAGCGGAATGCCGAGCACCACGTCGATCACCCGGGAGAGCACCGCGTCGACCCACCGGCCGAAGTAACCGGCCAGCATGCCGATGACCAGGGCGATGATCCCGGTGCCGAGCGCGGCGAGCGCGCCGACCAGCAACGAGGCACGGGTGCCGTAGACCGCCCGGGAGTACGTGTCGCACCCCTGGAAGTCGTACCCGAAGATGGCCCCGCCGGACGGCCCGGCGTGCTGCCGGGACAGCAGGCAGTCGTTCGGGTTGTTGGCGGTGAACACGCCGGGGAGCAGCGCCATCAGCGTGAAGATGACGACCAGCGCCAGCGAGATCCAGAAGATCGGGTTGCGGCGGAGGTCGCGCCAGGCGTCTCCGGCCAGGCTGCGCGGCTTGTTCGGAGCGCCGACCTGGTTGGGTGTGCCCGGCTCGCCCGAGGGGCCACGTCGTGCGGCCTGGTTCTCGCTGGCCGCCACAGTTTCAAAGTCACTCATAGCGGATCCTCGGGTCGAGTACGGCGTACAGGACGTCAACCACCAGGTTCGAGATCAGGTAGACCACGACGAGCACGCTGACGATGCCCACCACCAGCGGGCCGTCCTCGGTGCGGATGCCGCGGAAGAGGTTGAAGCCCACGCCGGGGATGTTGAAGACGCCCTCGGTGATGATCGCGCCGCTCATCAGGTTGCCCAGCTCCACACCGAGGAAGGTGATGACCGGGATGAGCGAGTTGCGCAGCACGTGGACGATGACGATGCGGCGCTTGACCAGGCCCTTCGACCGGGCGGTCCGGACGTAGTCCGCGCGCAGGTTCTCCGCCACCGAGGCGCGGGTGAGGCGCAACGCGGTGGCCAGCGACAGTGAGCCGAGCACGATGCCCGGCAGCAGGAGCGCGTAGAACGACGGGTCCGAGCCGGCGGTGGGCGGGAAGAGCTGGAACTTGACGCCCAGGAAGTACTGCGCCAGCGGGGCCAGCACGATGGTCGGGATACCCAGCACCAGGAGGGTCAGCACGAGCGTCGAGTTGTCGAAGATGCTGGCCCGGCGGATGCCGGCGATCACCCCGGCGCTGACCCCGAAGATGATCGCCACGGCGAGCGCGATGAGCGCGAGCCGTACGGTGACCGGCCAGGCCTGTTCGAGGATGTCGCCGATGTTCCGACCGGTGAGCGATTCGCCCAGGTTGCCCTGGAGCAGGTTCTTCACGTAGTCGAAGTAGCGGTAGAAGAAGCCGCCGACGCCGGTGGCGTCCAGGTGGTACTTCTCGGTCAGGTAGGCCCGTTGGGCTGGCGTCACCGGCCGCTCACCGGCGAGCGCCTGGATCGGGTCGCCCTGCCCGGCGAATGTCAGCGCGTAGACGATCAGGGTGGTCCCGAAGAACGCCAGGACCATCTGCAGTAGGCGCCGCAAGATGTAGCGGAACATGCTTAGCAGTCTCTCCGGAAATGTGCGAAAGGGTCGCAGGACGGCATCTCTGGTCGTACCCGAAATATCGGAGACGTGCCGTCCGGCCCGGGGGAGCCGGCACCACCGGGCCGGACCCGCTGCTGCGGTCCGGCCCCCGGTGCGGTCCGGGCCACCCGGGCATCGTCGCCCGGGTGGCCCGCACCATGGTCAGCTCAGCTGGCCGCTTCGATCTTGACGAGGTTGACCCGCTGGAACAGGTCCATCTCCACGTTCTTGACCTTGGACGAGTGGCCGAACACGTTCTCGCCGAAGCGGAGCGGGATCACCGGCATGTCCTTGGCCAGGATGTCCTCCGCCTGCTGGTACTTGGCGATCGCCTCGTCCTGCGTCTTGGCGGCGGAACCCTCCTTGACCAGCTTGTCGAACTCCGGGTTGCTGTAGCCGTAGTAGTTCGACGAGCCGTTCGTGCTGTACAGCGGGCCGAGGTAGTCCTCCATGGTCGGGTAGTCCATGACCCAACCCATCCGGAACGCACCCACCGGCGTCTTCTTCTCGACCTTGGTGAGCAGGTCGGCGAACTTCGGCTCGGCCGAGCCCACGGCGTCCACGCCCAGGTTGGCCTTGAGCTGGTTGACCGTGGCGTCGACCCAGTCCTTGTGACCGCCGTCGCCGTTGTACGAGATGACGATCTTCGAAGGACCACCGGCGGCCTGGTAGAGCTTCTTGGCCTCGGTCGGGTTGAACTCGCCCGACTTGCCGGTGGTGTCGTCCCGGAAGCCCGGCAGGACCGGCGAGACGAAGGAGCGCGCCGGCGTCTGCGAGCCCTTGAAGACCGACTTGGTGATCTCGTCACGGTCGATCGCCATCGAGATGGCCTTGCGGACGTCCGGGTTGCTGTAGTCCTTGTCGAACGTCGGGAACGCCAGGAACTGGAACGACGACATCGGGCTGGTCTTGTACCGGTCGCCCAGGTCGCTCGGCGCGGTGCTCAGGCTCTCGGTCGGGATCGTGGGCAGCACGTCCAGGTTGTCCGCCAGGACGTCCGCGTACGCCGCGGTGAGCTGCTGGTAGATCCGGAACTCGACGTTCTTCACCTTGGGCTTCTCGCCCGGGAAGGCGTCGTAACGCTCGACCTCGATCTTGCTGTCGTGCTGCCAGGTGCCCTTCATCTTGAAGGGGCCCTGCCCGATCGGCGCCTGCTCGTAGGAGTCCTTGAGCACGCCCGGAGCCGAGAACGCGGCGTCCGGCATCGGGAAGAACGCGTTGTAGCCCAACGTGGTCTTGAAGTCGATGTACGGCTCGTTGAGCGTCACGGTGAAGGTGAGGTCGTCGACCTTCTTCAGGCCGGACATCTCCTTGGCCTTCGGCTCCTTGCCCTGCAGGTCCGCGTAACCAGCGATCTTCTCGAAGAACGGGTTGGTGTCCTGGCCGTTGGGGGCGTACGCGCCGTAGTTCCAGGCGTTGATGTAGTCCTCGGCCGTGACCTTCTCGCCGTTGTGGAAGGTGAAGCCGTCCTTGAGCTTGATCGTCCAGACCTTGTTGTCGGACGAGGTGACCGACTGGGCGGCGACCTCGTACGGCTTGTTCTGGGCGTCGTAGTCGACGAGCGGGCTGAACAGGCCGGCGATGACCTGAGAGCCGGACGTCTCGGTGGTGTTGGTCGGAACCAGGTGCTTCGGCTCGGCGATCTGGATGCTGACCACCGAACTGTCGCTGCCACCGGAACCACCGTCGCCGCCGCTGCCGCAGGCCGCGAGGCCCAGCGTCACCGCGAGCGGGAGGGCGGTCCAGGCGGCGAGTCTACGAACTCGCATTGAGCCTCCTCATCTCCTCACGCTGCGCAGTCAGGCCCGACGCTGGGTTTACGCTGCGCAACAAGCGGTAACGGTAGGTCGGCGGCGAGGCTTCGACAACGACGCGGTTGCGGGTGGGTAACGGTATGAGGTCGAGTCCCTTGTCGAACGGCTGCCGGACTGCTACGTCAAACCATGCGAAACGCCATCTTGCTGGAAAGACATCGCTGCCTTCGTGCCCTGTCGTGGCGATATAGATCGCGTTGCCGCCTGCGTGAGTGTCCGTCCGGTGTCGGTCCGCCACGGTCCGCCTGTCTGGTTCGATGGTGACCGAATGAACAGATGTTCACTCAGAGTGACTAGCAACACGTCACGGATGGTCACATTTGCTGATGGTGATCAAGGAGTCGATGGGCCGCCCGATCGAGGTCGTCGGAACCCCGGGCGGAGGTCGTGAGACGATCTGGTCGTGACGGCGACGCTTCTGGACGGCAAGGCAACCGCGGCGGAGATCAAGGACGAGCTGCGAATTCGGGTGAAGGCACTCGCGGAACGCGGCATCACTCCCGGGCTGGGCACGGTCCTGGTCGGGTCGGACCCGGGCAGTCAGGCGTACGTCAACGGCAAGCACCGTGACTGCGCCGAGGTGGGCATCGCCTCGATCCGCCGGGAGTTGCCGGCCGACGCCACCCAGCAGCAGGTCGACGACGTGATCGCCGAGCTGAACGCCGACCCGGCGTGCCACGGCTACATCGTCCAGCTGCCGCTGCCCGCCCACCTCGACACTCAGCGCGTGCTGGAGCTGATCGACCCGGACAAGGACGCCGACGGCCTGCACCCGGTCAACCTGGGTCGGCTCGTCCTCGGCTACGACGGCCCGCTGCCCTGCACCCCGCGCGGCATCGTCGAACTGCTCCGCCGCCACGACGTGGCCCTGCGCGGCGCCACCGTCGCCGTCGTCGGCCGGGGCAACACCGTCGGCCGCCCGCTCGGCCTGCTGCTCACCAGGCGCTCCGAGAACGCCACCGTCACGCTGTGCCACACCGGCACCCTCGACCTCGCCTCGCACACCCGGGCCGCCGACATCGTCATCGTCGCGGCCGGCGTACCGGGGCTGCTCACCGCCGACATGATCAACCCAGGCGCGGTCGTTGTGGACGTCGGCATCACGCGGGTGATCGGCGCGGACGGCAAGGGTCGCTACACCGGCGACGTGGACCCGGAGGTGGCCGAGACGGCCGGCGCGCTGGTGCCGATGCCCGGCGGTGTCGGGCCGATGACCCGGGCCATGCTGCTCAGCAACGTGGTGGAGCGCGCGGAGCGCGGCTGAACCGTGCGCCGGCGACACCGGTGACGTTCGCCCCATCCCGGCGATGCCCGCCGCCCCTGGCCTGATCGGTGTCAGGATGACTGATACGGTCCGGAAAACCGACTGGTATCAGGGAGTGGGACGACCATGGGTAAGAAGGTCACTGTCGTCGGGGCTGGCTTCTACGGCTCTACCACCGCACAGCGCCTGGCCGAGTACGACGTCTTCGACACCGTAGTGATCACCGACATCGTGGAGGGCAAGCCCGCGGGTCTCGCGCTCGACCTCAACCAGTCGCGGGCCATCGAGGGCTTCGAGACCAAGGTCGTCGGCGTGACCACCGGCCCCAACGGTGAGGGCTACGAGAGCATCGAGGGCTCCGACGTCGTCGTGATCACCGCTGGTCTGCCGCGCAAGCCCGGCATGAGCCGCATGGACCTGCTGGAGACCAACGCCAAGATCGTTCGTCAGGTCGCCGAGAACGTCGCCAAGTACGCCCCGAACGCTGTCGTCATCGTCGTCTCGAACCCGCTGGACGAGATGACCGCGCTCGCGCAGCTCGCCACCCAGTTCCCGAAGAACCGGGTGCTCGGGCAGGCCGGCATGCTCGACACCGCCCGGTTCAGCAACTTCGTCGCCGAGGCGCTGAACGTGCCGGTGGCGTCGGTACGCACCCTGACCCTGGGCTCGCACGGCGACACCATGGTCCCGGTGCCGTCGAAGAGCACCGTCAACGGCAAGCCGCTGCGCGACGCGATGCCGGCCGAGCAGATCGAGGAGCTGGTCGTCAAGACCCGCAACGGTGGCGCCGAGGTGGTCGCGCTGCTCAAGACCGGCTCGGCGTACTACGCCCCGTCGGCCGCCGCGGCCCGGATGGCGAAGGCTGTCGCGGAGGACTCCGGCGAGGTCATGCCGGTCTGCGCCTGGGTCGACGGCGAGTACGGCATCTCCGGTGTCTACCTCGGTGTCGAGGCCGAGATCGGCGCCGAGGGCGTCAAGCGGGTCGTCGAGACCGACCTGGACGCCGACGAGCGTGCCAGCCTCCTGGAGGCGGCCGAGGCCGTCCGCGCGAAGCAGGGCGACATCTCCAGCATGTGATCGACCCAGCAGTACGCAAGGGGGCGCGCCGGCAAGCCGGCGCGCCCCCTTGCGTAGGCCCCGTTGATCATGAAGTTATTGCCCTCCAGCTCGGCGTGTCAGGGCAATAACTTCATGATCAACGGAGGTCAGGCGGCGGGGTGAAGGGGGTGCCCAGGTGGGGGGTGGCCAGGATGGTGGGGGAGTGGGTCCGGAGGATGGTCAGGCGGGAGCGGCGGGCCTCGTCCGGGTCCTCCTCGTGGGCGTACGCCAGGTCGGGGTCGACGAGTTGCACGGCGTGCACCAGCAGGTCGCCGGTGAGCAGCATCCGTTCGTCGGCCCAGGTCAGCAGCACCGACTGGTGGCCCGGGGTGTGGCCGGGAGTGGGCAGCAGACGTACCGCCGGGGTGAGGGTCGTCTCGCCGTCGACCACCCGGAGTTGGCCGGCGGCGCGCAACGGCGCGATCAGGCCGGCCGGCAGCCCCGGGTTGAGCGTCTGCGCCGCGTCCACCTCGGCGCGCTGCACCAGGTAGCTCGCGTTGGGGAAGTACGGTCGGCCGGGCGTGCCGGTGACGGCCCACCCGATGTGGTCGCTGTGCAGGTGGGTCAGCACCACCGTCTCGACGTCGGCCGGGTCGATGCCGGTGGCGGCCAGCTCGGCGGGCATCCGGCCGGGCACCGGCGCCCAGCTCGCGGCCGGCGCGTCGGCCGGGCCGATTCCCGCGTCGACCAGTGTGACCGGCCCGTCGCCGGAGCGGATCGCGAAGCTGCGGAACGGTAGCCACCACTGCCCGTCGGCGGTGACCGAGGTGGGGTCGCGCCGGTCGGCCTCCGCCCAGTGGACCGCCGTGGCGTGCGGAAACGCCTCCGCGCGGGGTTGGAAGAAGGCACCCTCACCGTCGGTGAGGGCGGTGACCGTGATAGACCCGAGGGTGCGGCTCAGTGGCATCGCGTCATGATCCAGGGAGTTCCCGCACTGCGCAGCCCGGTTTCCACCGGTCGGTCGAGGCCGGCTGGGGGCCGCCGGCCCAATTGCAGTACGCTCGTACTGCTTGAGCACGTGTCCCCCGAGAGGAGCGCCGGCCGATGGCGAAGATCAAGGTAAACAACCCGGTCGTGGAGCTCGACGGCGACGAGATGACCCGGATCATCTGGAAGCAGATCCGGGAGCAGCTGATCCTGCCCTACCTCGACGTCGACCTGCACTACTACGACCTGTCGATCCAGTACCGCGACGAGACCGACGACCAGGTCACCATCGACGCCGCCAACGCCATCAAGGAGCACGGCGTCGGCGTCAAGTGCGCGACCATCACCCCGGACGAGGCCCGGGTCGAGGAGTTCGGCCTGAAGAAGATGTGGCGGTCGCCCAACGGCACCATCCGCAACATCCTCGGCGGCGTCGTCTTCCGCGAGCCGATCATCATGTCCAACGTGCCGCGCCTGGTGCCCGGCTGGACCAAGCCGATCATCATCGGCCGGCACGCCCACGGTGACCAGTACAAGGCCACCGACTTCGTCGTCCCCGGTCCGGGCACGGTGACCATCACCTACACGCCGGCCGACGGCGGCACGCCGATGGAGATGGAGGTCGCCAACTTCCCCGGCGGCGGCATCGCCATGGGCATGTACAACTACGACGAGTCGATCCGGGACTTCGCCCGGGCGTCGTTCCGGTACGGCCTGGACCGCAACTACCCGGTCTACATGTCGACCAAGAACACCATCCTCAAGGCGTACGACGGCCGGTTCAAGGACATCTTCGCCGAGGTGTTCGAGGCCGAGTTCAAGGCCGAGTTCGACGCCGCCGGCCTCACCTACGAGCACCGGCTCATCGACGACATGGTCGCCGCCGCGCTCAAGTGGGAGGGCGGCTACGTCTGGGCCTGCAAGAACTACGACGGTGACGTGCAGTCCGACACCGTCGCGCAGGGCTTCGGCTCGCTGGGTCTGATGACCTCGGTGCTGCTCTCCCCGGACGGCCGGACTGTCGAGGCCGAGGCCGCGCACGGCACTGTCACCCGGCACTACCGGCAGTACCAGAAGGGCGAGAAGACCTCGACCAACCCGATCGCGTCGATCTACGCCTGGACCCGTGGCCTGGCCCACCGGGGCAAGCTGGACGGCACCCCGGCGGTCACCGAGTTCGCCAACACCCTGGAGCAGGTCATCATCGACACCGTCGAGGGTGGCCAGATGACCAAGGACCTGGCGCTGCTCATCTCGCGCGACGCCCCGTGGCTGACCACCGACGAGTTCATGAACGCGCTCGACGAGAACCTGGCCCGTAAGCTCGCCGCCTGATCCAGGCGTACCGCGTCATCGGAGCCCGCCGGCCACTCGCCGGCGGGCTTCGGCGTGTCCGGCGGTGCCGCGCCGAGCGGCGTCACCGCCGTCGGCGCGCCTCGTTGACCAGGATGGACGAGATGCCAGTCGCGTCCAGGAAGGTTGACCACGGTCGACCCGCGGCACCCGTGCGCCGATCAGCCAGCCTTCCCGGCTGTGCCGTGCACAGCCAGCCGTCCCTTCCCTGCGGGGGGCCCTGTCCCGGGCCCCCCGCGCCCTGTTCCCCGCCGCTCACCGCACGGCGCTCACCGCACAGCGGGGAAGCCGGGCGGCTCAGGCGGCGCGGAGCAACTCGGCGGCACGCTCCGGAGCGATGTCGTTGATGAAGACACCCATCCCGGACTCGGAGCCCGCCAGGTACTTCAGCTTGTCCTTGGCGCGCCGGATGCTGAACAGCTGCAGGTGCAGGTGGCCCAACTCCCGGTCGATCCGCACCGGCGCCTGGTGCCACGCCGAGATGTACGGCATCGGCATGTCGAACAGGCCGTCGAAGCGGCGCAGCAGATCCAGGTAGAGCGGCCCGAAGGCGTCCCGCTCGCTGTCGCTGAGCGCCGGGATGTCCGGCACCACGCGACGCGGGGCGACGTGCACCTCGAACGGCCAGCGGGCAGCCGCCGGGACGAACGCCGTCCAGTGTTCGTTCTCGGCGACCACCCGCTCACCGGCGGCTCGTTCGGCGGCCAGCACGTCCGCGTACAGGTTGCCCCCGCCGGTCTGCTCGGCGTGCCGGCGGGCGGCGGCCAGCAACGCGCGGGTGCGCGGCGTCACGAAGGGGTACGCGTAGATCTGCCCGTGCGGGTGGTGCAGGGTGACGCCGATTTCGACACCGCGGTTCTCGAAGCAGAAGACCTGCTCCACGCCGGGCAGCTCCCCGAGCACCTCGGTGCGGTCGGCGAGCGCGTCCAGCACGGTGCGCACCCGACGCGGCGGCAGGCTGGCGAAGGAGGCGTTGTGGTCCGAGGTGAAGCACACGACCTCGCACCGCCCGAGGCCCGGTCGGACGGACGTGAACGGGGTGATGGCCCCGGGTTCGTCGGCGACCCGGCCGCTGAGCGACGGGAACCGGTTCTCGAAGACCACCACGTCGTAGTCGGGGGCGGGGATCTCGGTCAGGCGGTCGCCCACCGACGGGTCGAGCGGGCACTCGTTCGCCGGCGGCAGGAAGATGCGGGTCTGCCGGTGTACGGCGACGGCCACCCACTCGTCGGTCAGCGGGTCGTAGCGCAGCTGGGACGCGGGAGGCGGTGGTGGCAGGTCACGGCGGTCCGGCTGGTCACGGACGGCGTCGTCGCCCTCGTCGAAGTAGATCAGCTCCCGGCCGTCGGCCAGGTCGATGGCGGTGCGCTTCACTACGCCGTCCCCTCACTCGTCGGCGTGCGCGTCGCGCGGCCCGCCCCTGTCGCCTTCACCATGATCAATTCGCCCACCTGTTCGCCGAGTACCCGTCGAGCGGGTGGTGGCAACCGGTCGTCGCTGACCAGTACGTGTGCTGCGGCCAGCTCGACGATCGAGGAGATGCCCACAGTGCCCCACTTGGTGTGGTCGGCGAGCACCACCAGTCGGTCCGCCGCGGCCACGAGTGCCCGGTCGGTCTCCGCCTCCATGAGGTTCGGGGTGGTGAAGCCGGCCCGCTCGGTGATGCCATGGACGCCCAGGAAGAGCAGGTCCAGGTGCAGCGAGCGGACCGCCCCGACCGCGAGGGGGCCGACCAACGCGTCCGACGGAGTGCGTACGCCCCCGGTGAGCACCACAGTCTGGTCCGGTCGACCTCCGGCGTGCAGGATCTCGGCCACCGGCAGCGAGTTGGTGACCACGGTCAGGCCGGGCACGTCCACCAGCCTGCGGGCCAACTCGGCGGTGGTGGTGCCGGCGGAGAGGGCGACCGCCGCGCCCGGACGGACCAGTTGGGCGGCGTGGTCCGCGATGGCGGCCTTCTCCGGCAACTGACGGACCGACTTGGCGTGGAAGCCCGGCTCGTCGGTCGAACTCGGTTCGGCTGTCGTGGCGCCGCCGTGCACCTTGGCCAGCAGGCCGCGCTCGTGCAGCGCCTCCAGGTCGCGGCGGATGGTCATGTCGGAGACGCCGAACTCGCCGGCCAGTTCGCTGACCCGAACGCCGCCGGTCGCCCGGACCCGCTCCAGGATGGCCGTCTGCCGCTGCTGAGCGAGCATCGCCGTGCCTCCCAGGGGTCCCCGTACTCTCACGCGGTCAAACGTGTTCCAACAAGAATGAACACTAGCGCGTAGCGGGCAGCGGTGGAAGGAACGGGGTACGACGGACGCCTCAGGCAGACGCGATCTTCAACTCCACCCAGCCGGTCTCGGTCAGGTGATGAAGCACCGCCTGCACCGCGTCCGCCACAGTCAGGTCGGTGGTGTCGAGCACCAGGTCGGCGTCGGTCGGCTCCTCGTACGGGTCGTCGATGCCGGTCATCCCGGTGAGCAGGCCCGCGCGTGCCCGCGCGTACAGGCCCTTGCGGTCCCGGCGCTCGCACACCTCGAGCGGGGTGGCCACGTGCACCAGCACGAAACCCGCCCCGGCGGCCAGGGCCATCTCCCGGGCCGTGGCGCGGGCGGCCGCGTACGGGGCGATCGGGCAGCAGATGCCCACCCCCTGGTGCCGGGCGATCTCGGCGGCCACCCAACCGATCCGTCGGACGTTGAGATCCCGGTCGGCCTTGCTGAAGCCCAACCCGGCAGAGAGTTCCCGGCGCACCACGTCCCCGTCGAGCAGGGTCACCGTGCGGTCGCCGCTCTCCCGCAGCGCGTCCGCCAACCCTCGGGCGATCGTCGACTTGCCCGAACCGGAGAGGCCGGTCAGGAAGACCACCAGCCCTCGGTGCCGACGCGGCGGTCGGGCCCGGGCCAGCTCCCTCGCCACGGCCGGAGGAGTGTGCCACTCCGGCAGCGGGAATCCCCGGTCGAGCAGGTCGTCGATCTCCTGCTGGGTCAGGGCGAGCCGGCGGTTACGCGGTGGGATGTCCTCCCGCCAGCGCCACTGCCCGTCCCTGTTGTCGTACGCGAGTTCGCGTGGCACCAGCACCCGCAGCCCGGCACCGGAGAGCATCTCCCCGGTGGAGAGCAGGTGGGTCACCCCGTACGAGGCGGAGACCCGGGCGCGCAGCAGCGCGTCGCTTATCTCCTCACGGCGGTGCGACAGGGGCACCGCGACCACTGTCGCCGGTGGCATCCGGTCCCGGGCGGCGAAGATGGTGCGGACCAGCGCCTCCGGCGGGAGCCCACCGACGCCGCCCTCACCGACCGGGATCATCACCAGCAGGTGCGCGGCCAGGGTGCGGGCGGCATGGGCGATCTGGGCAAGCTGCGGACGGTGCAGCGGCCGATCGGCGATGACCCCGAGCACCCGACCGGGAGGCAGCAGCGCGCGAACCTCCTCCGGGTTGCGGCGCAGGCGCTGGAACGGGCCATGGCCACCGTCGCCCAACCGCCGGACCGGGCCACCGACCCCGGCGATGCCGTCGCGCACCTGCCAGACGTCCGTCACGTCCAGGGCAGCCGCCGGGGCGCCCTCGCCGTCGGTGAGCACCAGCGCCCGACGGGCCGGGTCACGCGGATCGAAGCTCTGCGCCAGGGAGGCCGGGACCTGCAGCGTCACCGCGACCTGCCACGGCGCGCCGTCGGCCAGCCGGCCGCGGCGACTGACCGAGACCAGGTCGGCGCGGGTCATGAAACCGTTCAGAGGGGCGTACGCGCCGGTCAGCAGCAGCTCAAGATCCGCGAGCTCACCCGGACGCGGCGTGTATGCCGGTGCGTCCCGCAGCACCTCGTCGGGCAGCACCCCACCGTTGCTCATCCACACCCCCCACTCGCTGACCGGCACACAGTTTCGCAGCCGACCGCCGATCGGTCGAGAGCGCCACTCCACGAGCCCGGCGGACAGGATCGACGCCGGATCCGCCCCACCCGTGCGCACCCTCGGCCGTCCGCCTCTCCGGGCCGCGCGCCGTCGTCGGCACCCGACGGATTGCTGCCCACTGAACAGAAGATGAATCGTCCCACCCCCGACGGGCTTTTCCGCAACGGGGTCGTGGACCGGGGAGTACTTCCGACCGGCCGGACAGCGGGACCTTAAGGGTCCGCCATGCCAAGGATCAGGGAAGCGCCGGGGGCGCGCCGGTGTCTGCGCCGGGCATCCACTCCCTACCCTGGGCAACGTGACACTGATCGCGACCCAGTCGCTCACCAAGACGTACGGAGGTCGGGTCACCGCGCTCGCCGACCTCACCGTCGCCGTCGAGCCCGGGATCATCGGCCTGGTGGGCGCGAACGGCGCCGGCAAATCCACGCTGATCAAGATTCTGCTCGGCCTGATCCCACCGACCAGCGGTCAGGTGTCGGTGCTCGGCATCGACCCGACCGCCGACCCGGCGCAGGTCCGCGCCCGGGTCGGCTACATGCCCGAGCACGACTGCCTTCCACCGGACCTGTCCGCCGCCGAGCTGGTCACCCACCTCGGCCGGATGAGTGGCCTGCCCCGCACCGCCGCCCGCGAGCGGGCGTCGGAGGCGCTGCGGCACGTCGGCCTCTACGAGGAGCGTTACCGCCCGGTCGGTGGCTACTCCACCGGCATGAAGCAACGCGTCAAGCTCGCCCAGGCGCTGGTGCACGACCCCGACCTGCTGCTGCTCGACGAGCCGACGAACGGCCTTGACCCGGCCGGCCGCGACGCCATGTTGGCCCTGGTGCACCGGATCGGCACCGAGTTCGGCATCTCCGTGCTGGTCTGCTCGCACCTGCTCGGTGAGGTGGAGCGGATCTGCGACACCCTGATCGCCATCGACGGCGGCCGGTTGCTGCGCGCCGACAACATCTCCGCGATGACCTCGGCGACGGACGTGCTCGCCGTGGAGGTGAGCGAGGGCACCGAGGAACTCGCCGCCCGGCTGGCCGAGTTGCAGCTGCCGGTCGCGCGGGACGGGCGACTGCTGCTCGTACCACTCGCCGACGACGGCACCTACGACCTGATCCTCGGCGCGGTCGCCGAACTGGACCTGCCACTGCACCGACTGGACCAGCGCCGGCACCGGGTGGCCGAACTCTTCGCCACGAGGGAGCTCACCCATGCCTGAGTCGTCTTCCGCCGCGCTGCGGTCCACGCCGACCGGCGTCATCCACGACATCGGCTACCAACGGTACGCAGGCCCGAGGCTGGGCCGGCGGCACGTCTTCGGCGCGCTCTACGTGCACGGGCTGCGCACCACCTTCGGCTTCGGACGCAGCGCCAAAGCCAAGATCTTCCCGTGGTTGGTGATCGGCATCGTCACCCTGGTCGCGGCGGCGCTGACCGCGATCCGCAGCCAGATCGGCGAGCCGGTCGCCACGTACGCCCAGTTCGCCGACTCGATGAGCTGGCTGGTCCTCTTCTTCGTCGCGGTGGCCGCGCCGGAGTTGGTCTCGCGGGACCTGCGCAGCGGCGTCCTGCCGCTCTACTTCTCCCGGCCGTTGCCGCGCGGTGACTACGCGCTGGCCAAGCTGCTGGCCCTGGTCACGGGGCTCTGGCTGCTGCTAGGCGGCCCGCAGGTGCTGATGTTCCTGGGTGCCGCGTTCACCACGAAGCAGGGCCTTCGCGGGGTCTGGAACGAGCTGCTCGACCTGCTGCCCGGCCTGCTCTACGCGGGGCTGTGGGCGGTGGTCTTCGCCTCGGTCGGTCTGCTGATCGCGTCGCTGACCGGCAAGCGCGCCTTCGCCGCCGGTGGGGTGGTCGCCGTCTTCCTGATGACCACGCCGATCGTGGGGGTGCTGAGCATCCTGCCGTCGCGTAGCGCCAACGAGCTGGCCGGTCTCGCCTCGCCCTCCACCCTGGTGCAGGGAGTGGGCATCTGGTCGCTCGGCGACCTGCTGGTGGAGGACGGTCAGGAAGGCATCGGGGTCGGCCGGTTCGGTCCGGTCTACGCCCTGGCCGCTGTGCTGCTGGTCGCCGGCGCCACCGCCCTCCTGCTGGCCCGCTACCGGAAGGTTGCCTCCTGATGAGCACGCTGAGCCTGACCGGGGTGTCCCGGTGGTACGGCAACGTGGTCGCGGTCAACGACATCAGCATGGCCCTGGGGCCGGGCGTGACCGGGCTGCTCGGCCCGAACGGCGCCGGCAAGACCACGCTGCTGCACATGATGGCCGGGTTCCTCGCCCCGTCGCGCGGCACTGTCACCCTGGACGACGAGCCGACCTGGCGCAACCCCGACGTCTACCGGCGGTTGGGGCTGGTCAGCGAACGGGAGGCGGTGCAGAGCTACCTCACCGCGCACGAGTTCGTGCTGGCCAGCGCGAAGCTGCACCGGCTGGCCGATCCCGCGGCGGCCGCCCGGCGGGCGATCGAGCTGGTCGAGTTGGAGTCGGCGCAGGACCGGCGGATCGGCACGTACTCCAAGGGCATGCGGCAGCGGGCCCGGGTGGCCGCCGCGCTGGTGCACGAACCGCAGGTGCTGCTGCTCGACGAGCCGTTCAACGGGATGGACCCGCGTCAGCGGCTGCACATGATGGACCTGCTGCACAAACTGGGCGACTCCGGCCGGACGATCCTGTTCAGTTCGCACATCCTGGAGGAGGTCGAGCAGGTCTCCGGGACGGTGCAGGTGATGGTGGCCGGCCGGCTCGCCGCCTCCGGTGACTTCCGGACCATCCGACGGCTGATGACCAACCGTCCGCACGTCTTCGCGGTGCGCTCCACCGACGACCGGGCACTGGCCGTCGCGCTGATCGCCGAGTCGTCGGTCACCGGGGTCGAGCTGGAACCCACCGGTCTGACCGTGCGCGCCGGTGACTACGGCGCCTTCACCCGGGCGCTACCCCGGATCGCGCTCAACCAAGGCATCCGGGTGCGCCAACTGGTGCCGTCCGACGAGTCCCTGGAGAGCGTCTTCTCCTACCTCGTGGAGGCCTGACCGGTGAGTGCGAGGAGTGAACGAGCGCAGCGAGTGAGCCCCGCAGTCACGAACGAAGGAAGATGACATGTCCACGATTACCTGGATCACCGCCCGTGGGCTGTTCGGCCGCCGCCGGTTCCTGCTGCTGCTCCCGCTGCCGTTGGTCCTGCTCGGGCTGGCCGTGCTGTGCCGGTCCCTGGGCGTGGACCCCCGTCAGTGGGGTCCTCCGGTGCTGGTCGGCCTCGGGCTGGCCGTGGTGCTGCCGGTGGTCGCGCTGATCATCGGCACCGGCGTGCTGGGCGCCGAGATCGACGACGGCACTGTGGTGCACATCCTGACCAAACCGATTCCGCGGTGGCAGATCGTACTGCCGAAGCTCGCGGTGGCGGCCGGGATCACCGCCGTCACCGTTGCGGTGCCGCTCTACGTCGCGGGCGTGCTGGCCGCTTCGGTACGCCTCGGACTGGCGTTGGCGGTCGCGGCAGCGCTCGGCGCGCTGGCGTACTCGGCGTTCTTCCTCGCGCTCAGCCTGGTCACCCGGCGGCCGGTGCTGCTCGGCCTGGTCTACGTGTTGATCTGGGAGGGCCTGCTGGGCAACTTCGTCAGCGGCACCAAGGTGCTCTCCATCCAGCAGTACGTGATCGCGCTCGCCGACCGGATCGCCCCCACCGGGCTGCTGGAGACCACCGTGTCGGTGCCCGTGGCGTCGGTGATGACCGCGCTGGTGAGCGTCGGCTTCACGGTGCTGGCCATCGACCGTCTGCGCTCGTTCAGCGTGGCCGGCGAGACGAGCTGACACCGGTGCGAAACGCCGTTCCGGCCAGCCCCCGCCCGGCGGTAGGGCTGGCCGGATGGACCGGGCGGGCACCCTCGGGCCAGGCTGTCTGGTGTGAGCGTCGAAACGGAGCAGACGTCGTTGGCTGAGCCGTACTCCCGGAGCAGCCGTCCGTGGCTGACCAGTCTGGCCGTCGCCGGGCTGGCCTGTGCCACGGTCGCCACGGCCGCCCAGGGCAGTGGCCAGTTCCACTGGTGGGCCGTGTTCATCCTGATCCCGGCCGCGTTGATCGCGGCCAGCGGCGGGCCGTTGCTGGCCCGGGGCGGCGGCCGGGCCTTCGCCGGTTACATGCTCGCCTGCGTCGGCACGATCGTCTTCGCGGTCGGCGCGCTGCTGATGTTCGGCGTGATGGGCCGGGGTTGGCCGCTGATGGTGGTGCTGCCCTGCCTGGCGGTTGCCGGCACCTACGGGTGGCGGGCGGCCCACCCCCTGGTCCGTGGTCTGCACCGGGCGGTGGCCCTGCTCGCGCTGACCGGCGCGTTGCTCGGCCTGACCCTGCAACTGATCCGGGTGGACCTGATCCACCTCAGGAACGGCTGGTGGGGTGCGTTCCTGATGCTGGCCGGGGCCATCGTCCTCGGCAACGCAGGCGAGCTGACCCGGCACCGGATGCCGTACCGCCTCCAGGCGATCACCCTGCTGGTCGGGCCCTCAGTGGTCGCGTTCCTGCTCGGGCTGCGCTTCCTGCGCGGTTGGTGACCACACGTCCGCCGCCGCGCGAGGGGGGCGGCGGCGGACGCGGGTCAGAAGGCGCAGGCGATGACGAGCTCCGGGGTGCGGTCGGGGAGCAGGTCGAGCTTGGCGATCCGGCCGGCCGACCGCAGGTCGTCGGCGACCAGTGTGAGTTGCTCCAGGAGCGCCGCGGGGCCCAGCGCCTCGGCCAGCGGCACCTCCGCCTTCATCGACAGCTTCCGCTCCGACTTGGCCCGCCGGACCTGGCTCAACGCGTCGCCGGCGAGCCGCAGCAGCGCCGGCTCACCCGACCCCTCGATCGTCCGGGCCACCTCGTAGGTGGTCGGCCACGGCGCGCGGTGCACCGAGCCGTACCGCCACCACGACCAGATCTCCTCGGTCACGTACGGGAGCACCGGGGCGAACAGTCGGAGCTGCACCGAGAGCGCTGATGCCAGCGCCGCTCGTGCCGAGTCGGCCGCGGCGTCGGCGCCGTACGCGCGTTCCTTGACCAGCTCGATGTAGTCGTCGCAGAACCTCCAGAAGAACGCCTCGGTCGCCTGCAACGCGGCAGTGTGGTCGTACGAGTCGAAGGCGGTGCTCGCGGCGCTGACCACGGTGGCCAGTTCGGCGAGCATGGCCCGGTCCAGGGGAGCGGTGGCTGGGGTACGCAGCGCGTCCGCCGCGCCCAGCCCGAGCGCGAACTTGGAGGCGTTGAGCAGCTTGGTGGCCAGCCGCCGACCGATCTTGATCTGCGCCGGGTCGAAGGCCAGGTCCATGCCGGGTTTGCCGCTGGCCGCCCAGTAGCGCACCGCGTCCGAGCCGTGCTGCTCCAACAGCGCCAACGGGGTGACCACGTTGCCCTTGGACTTGGCCATCTTCTTCCGGTCCGGGTCGAGGATCCAACCCGAGAGCACGGTGTCCCGCCAGGGCAGCACCCCGTGCTCGAAGTGCGAGCGGACCACGCTGTCGAAGAGCCAGGTCCGGATGATCTCCTGCCCCTGCGGCCGGAGGTCCATCGGGAAGATCTGGGCGAACAGGTCCGGATCGGTCTCCCAACCACCGACGATCTGCGGGGTCAACGACGAGGTGGCCCAGGTGTCCAGCACGTCCGGGTCACCGATGAAGCCGCCCGGATGACCGCGCTGCGACTCGTCGTAGCCGGGCGCCGGATCGCTGGACGGGTCAACCGGCAACGCTGACTCGTCCGGCGTGAGAGGGTGGGACCAGTCCGGCTCGCCAGCGTCGTCGAGCCGGTACCAGACCGGCACCGGCACGCCGAAGAAGCGCTGCCTGCTGACCAGCCAGTCACCGGTCAGGCCGCCCACCCAGTTGTCGTAGCGGTGCTTCATGTGCGCCGGCACCCAGTGCAGCTCACCGCCCCGGGCCAGCAGCGTCGCCCGCAGTTCGGCATCCCGGCCACCGTTGCGCAGATACCACTGTCGAGTCGAGACGATCTCCAGTGGCCGGTCGCCGCGCTCGTAGAACTTCACCGGATGCGTGATCTGGCGCGGCTCACCGATCAGGTCACCCGCGTCGGCCAGCAGGCCGACGATCTCCCGGCGGGCGCCGTTGACCGTCTGCCCGGCCAGCGCCGCGTACGGCTGTGCCGGCACCCCGGCCGGCGGCTCGGGGAGCAGCCGCCCGTCCCGCCCGATCACCACCCGCGTGGCCAACCCCAGCTCACGCCACCAGGTCACGTCGGTCAGGTCACCGAACGTGCAGACCATCGCCACACCGGTGCCCTTTGCGGGGTCGGCGAGCGGGTGGGCGTACACCGGCACCTCGACGTCGAACAACGGACTGCGGGCGGTGCCGCCCACCAGGTCGGCGTACCGCTCGTCGTCGGGATGGCAGACCAGCGCCACGCAGGCCGGCAGCAGCTCGGGACGGGTGGTGTCGATGAGCACCTCACGCCCGCCGGGCGCGGTGAACCGCAGCCGGTGGTAGGCCCCGGGGCGCTCCCGGTCCTCCAACTCGGCCTGGGCGACAGCGGTGGCGAAGCCGACGTCCCACAGCGTCGGCGCGTCCGCCTGGTACGCCTCACCGCGGAGCACGTTGCGCACGAACGCCCGCTGGCTGGTGGCCCGGGCGATCCGGCCGATCGTCGTGTACGTCAACGACCAGTCCACGGAGAGCCCCAACCGCCGCCACAGCGCCTCGAAGGCCTGCTCGTCGGTGACCGTCAGCCGTTCGCACAGCTCGATGAAGTTGCGCCGGGAGATCGGGGTGGGGTCGCGGCGGGCCGCGTCGTCGACCGGGGCCGCCGGCGGCCGCCACACCGGGTCGTACGCCAACGCCGGATCGCAGCGCACCCCGTACACGTTCTGCACGCGACGCTCGGTGGGCAGGCCGTTGTCGTCCCAGCCCATCGGGTAGAAGACGGCCTTGCCGCGCATCCGCTGGTAGCGCGCCACGGTGTCGGTGTGCGTGTACGAGAAGACGTGCCCCATGTGCAACTCGCCGGATACGGTCGGCGGAGGGGTGTCGATGGAGTACACGTCCTTGCGCTCCTTCGAGCGGTCGAACGCGTACGTGCCCTCCTCCTGCCAGCGGCGTGCCCAGCTCTCCTCGAGCCCGTCCAGGGTCGGACGCTCGGGAACGCCGGCGCGGGCCGTCCTCGCCGTATCGGTCATCTAGCGATCGTAGGCACCTCCCGGGGGTCGGACCACGCAGTTACGCATCGCTGGTTCAGATCAGCGAGTCGCGCCACTGCCGGTGCAGGGCCGCGTACCTGCCGTCGGCCTCGGCCAGCACGGCGGGTGGGCCGTCCTCGACGACAGTGCCGTCGTCGAGGACGAGCACCCGGTCGGCGGTCTCCACCGTGGAGAGTCGGTGCGCGATCACCAGGGCGGTGCGGTCGCGCAGGATGGTGCCGAGTGCCCGCTGCACCAACCGCTCGGTCGGCACGTCCAGCGACGACGTCGCCTCGTCCAGGATCAGCACTGTCGGGTCGGCCAGGAAGGCCCGCGCGAACGCGACGAGCTGCCGCTGCCCGGCGGAGAGCCGACCGCCGCGTCGGTGCACCTGGGTGGCGTACCCCTCGGGTAGGGCGGCGATGAAGTCGTGCGCGCCGATCGCCCGCGCGGCGGCCTGGACCTCGGCGTCGTCGGCGCCCGGGCGGCCGAACCGGATGTTCTCCGCGACGGTCCCGCTGAACAGGTGGTTCTCCTGTGTCACCAACACCACCGCCCGGCGCAGGTCGGCGTCGGTCACGTCGCGCAGGTCGACCCCGTCGAGCCGGACCGCGCCGGTGTCCGGGTCGTGGAACCGGGCCACCAGCTTGGCGATCGTCGACTTTCCCGCGCCGGTCGGTCCGATCAGCGCCACGGTCTGCCCGGCCGCCACGGTCAGTTCCAGCCCGCCGAGGATCGGGGTGTCCGCCCGGTAGCCGAAGGAGACCGCCCGGAAGGTCACCTCGCCGCAGCCGGGCCCGGTCGGCAACGGTGTGGGCCGGGCCGGTTCGGCAACGGCCGGCCGTTCGTCGAGCACCCCGGCCAGTTTCTCCAGCGCGGCGGTGGCCGACTGGAGGGAGTTGTAGAACTGGCTGAGCTCCTGCATCGGCTCGAAGAAGCGGCGCAGGTAGAGCAGGAACGCGGCGAGCACACCAATCTCGGTCTGCCCGCCGAGCACCCGCCAACCGCCGTAACAGAGCACCACAGCGACGGTGACGTTGCCGATCAGTTTGATCGCGGGCGAGTACGTGGCGATCAGTCGGAACGCGTGCAGGCTGGTGCGCCGGTAGTCGTCACCCAGCGCCACGAAGATCCGTTGGTTGCGGGGTTCCCGGCGGAACGCCTGCACCGCCCGGATGCCCCGCATCGACTCCACGAAGTGCACGATGACCAGCGCGACAGCGTCCCGGGTCCGCCGGTACGCGCTGGCCGACGACCGGGCGAACCAGCGGGAGAGCCAGAACAGGAACGGGAAGGCGAAGAGCGTCACGGCGGCCAGTGGCAGGTCCAGCCAGAGCAGGATGGCGGCCACCGACAGGATCGACAGCCCGGCCAGCACGAGGCTGTCGATGCCACCGTCGACCAGCTCGGCGATGGAGTCCAGGTCGCTGGTGAGCCGGGAGACCATCCGGCCGGAGGTGTAGCGCTCGTGGAAGCCCACCGACAGTCGCAGGAAGTGCCCGAACACCCGCTGCCGCAGGTCCAGCAGGACGGCCTGACCGATCCGCGAGGAGAGGGTGAGGAACCCGCGGCGAGCCGCGTACTCCGTCAGCGAGGCCACCGCGAACGCCCCGGCGACGGCGATCAGTGGGCCGGGGTCGCCGGCGCGCAGCGGCGTGATGGCCCGGTCGATGCCGATCATGACCAGGTACGGGCCGGCCATCGCGGCGGCGTTCTGGGCCAGCAGGAGGCCGACAGCGGCGGTGAGCCGCCTCCGGTGCGGGCGGATCAGGTCGGCCAGCAGGGCCCGGCTCAGCCCGCGCAGTCGGGCCACCGCCTCGGGCGCCGTGTCCTCGGCTCGACTCCGGTCGGCCTCCGGGTCGGTGGCGGTGCCGCGCCAGCGGGTCAGCTCCGGCTCCTCCTCCGGCGGGGGGTCGGCCTGCGTCGGCACTATCACGAGTGCACCAGCCCCCAGCCGTCCGAAGCGGACGGGCTGGACCCGGCGGCGCCGGACGACGGTGGGTGCCCGGCGGCCGGCTCGGCGGCGAGCAGCGCCCGGTACGCCGGCACACTGGCGAGCAACTCGGAGTGCCGCCCGGTCGCCGTGATCCGCCCGTCTTCGAGCAGGGCGACCCGGTCGGCCAGCGCGATCGTCGACGGCCGGTGCACCACCAGCAGCGCGGTGCTGTCCCGCAGGACCCGGCGCAGCGCCGCCTCGACCAGCGCTTCGGTGTGCACGTCGAGCGCGGACAACGGGTCGTCCAACACCAGCAACGCCGGCCGGCCGAGCACCGCCCGCGCCAACGCGAGCCGTTGCCGTTGCCCGCCGGAGAGGGACAACCCCTGCTCGCCCACGCGGGTCGCCAACCCCCACGGCAGGTCGTACGCGAAGTCGGCCTGGGCCAGCGCCAGGGCCGCCCGGACGTCGTGGTCGCCGGCGTCCGGGTGACCCAGTGTGAGGTTCTCCCGGACCGACATGGAGAACAGCGTGGGCTCCTCGAACGCGACCCCGACGAGCCGGCGTAGCGACGCCAGCCGAAGCTCGCGCAGGTCGTGCCCGTCCAGGGTGATCCGGCCCGCGGTGACGTCGTGCAGCCGGGGGACCAGCGACAGCAGGGTGCTCTTGCCGGAGCCGGTGGCACCGACGAGGGCCAGCGTCTCGCCCGGCTCGATGGTCAGGTCGATCTCGCACAGCACCGGCGCGGTGGCGCCCGGATAGCTGAACGCGACCCGTTCGAAGCGGAGCTGACCGTGGACCGCGTCGCGGGGCAGCGCGAGCGCGCCGGGCCGGTCCACGATCCGGGGTGGGGTGTCCAGCACCTCCTGGATCCGGTCGGCGGCCGTGGCGGCCTCCTGGCCGTTGGCGATGATCCATCCCAGGGACTGCACCGGCCAGATGAGCATCAGTTGGAGGCTGACGAACGCGACCAGCTCGCCGATGGTGAGCACACCCTCCGCGGCGGCGGCCGCCCCGGCCACCAGCACCACACCCAGGGTCACGTTGGGCACCAGGTCGAGCAGCGCCGAGGTGTTGGCCAGCAGCCGCCCCTTGCCGACGCCGGTGTCGTGCAGCCGTCGGGCGGCACCGGCGAAGCTGGCGGCCAGTTCAGGCCCCCGGCCGTACGCCTTCATGGTGCGCAGACCCTGCGCGGTCTCCTCGACCAGGGTCGCCACGTCGCCCTGCTGGTCCTGCATCCGTCGGGACGCGGCGTGGTAGTGCCGCCCGAACCGTCGGCTGATCAGCAGCAGCGGCACCGCGCTGGCCGCCACCAGCGCCCCCAGCACCGGGTGCAGCCTGACCAGCAGCACCACCACGACCACGTAGGTGGTCAGGTTGAGCACCAGGAAGAACACGCCGAAGGAGAGGAACCGGCGGATCACCGAGAGGTCGCTGGTGATCCGGGAGAGCAGCTGACCGGACTGCCAGCGGTCGTGGAAGCTCGTCGGCAACCGTTGCAGGTGGGCGTAGACGTCGGCGCGCAGAGCCGCCTCCATGCCGACGGCCGAGGAGGACTGCACCCACCGGCGGATGAAGATGAGCACCGCCTCGACCACGCCGAGCAGCAGTGCCAGACCGCCGAGCTGGAGCAACCCGCCAGGTTCGTGCCGGGCCACCGGGCCGTCCACCACCCGCTGCACGACCAGCGGTACGGCGATCCCGGCCGCCGTGCCGGCGAGCCCGGCGAGGAGCAACCAGGCGAACTCGGCCGCGTACGGACGCAGGTAGGGGCGCAGCCGCCAGAGGTTGTGCACGGGGTTGGTGCCCGCAGCGACCCGCGCGGCCGGGTCGCCGTCGCTCTCCACAGGCACTACCAGACGGTAGCGTCTAACAGGTGTCGGTGCCTCTGTCAGCTTGCTGTCAAGCGCCGCTCATGACCGAGAAGCCACATCTTCACGTCCAGCCCCCAGCGGTAGCCACCGAGCGATCCGTCGGTGCGGAGCACCCGGTGGCAGGGCACGAACAGCGCGACCGCGTTGCGGGCACAGGCCGCCGCGGCGGCTCGCACCGCCGGTGGTCGGCCGGCCAGCGCCGCGTACCCGGTGTAGGTGACCGGGGTGCCCGGCGGCACCTCGCGCAGCACCTGCCAGGCGTGTGCCATGAACTCGCCGCCGGTGACCTGACGGACCGGCACCGCGTCGATTGCGGCGAGGTCACCGTCCAGGTAGGACGTCACGGCGACGCTCACCGGGCCGAGGTCGCCCCGCTGTCGCAGCGGCGCTCGCAGGGTCGGGTGGACCAGGGGCAGCAGTGCCGCCGGGTCATGGGTGAAGCCGGCGGCCCGTACGTCGCCGTCCGGGCCGGCGAGGATGCTCAACGGGCCGGTCGGTGTGGTCAGGACGGTGCTGTCGATGCTCATGCGGCTCTCCAGAGTCTGATCGTGGCGTAGGACCGCCAGGGACGCCACCGCTCGGCGTACCCGTCGAGGGTCTTTTGGGTGTCGGGCAGGCCGAGCGCGGCGGCGCCGCGCCGGACCGCGAGGTCGGTGCTGAGCAGGATGTCCGGGTCGCCGAGGGCGCGCATGGCCAGGTAGTTGGCGGTCCACGGGCCGATGCCGGGCAGCGCGACCAGTTGCCGCACGGCCTCCTCGCGATCCACGCCCGGCGCGAGGTCCAGAGCCCCGTCCGCCACGACCCGAGCCAACCCCCGCAGGGTCTCCCGCCGCGCCGAAGGCATCCCGAACCCGCTGTCCGGCAGGCCCAACAGTTCCTCCGCGCTCAAGAACCCCCGCATTCGATCTCCATCGGCCTCGTCAACCTCATGATCGACCTGGTGGGTCAGGAGGCGGGTGAGGGTCTTCTGGGCCGCCGTTACCGAGACCTGTTGGCCGACGACGGCGCGCACGGCCATCTCGAAGCCGTCCACCGCACGGGGGAGCCGGACCCCGGGTTCGGCGGCGACCGCCCGCGCCAGCGCCGGGTCCGCCGCGAGGGTGGCGTCGATCGCCGTCGGGTCCGCGTCCAGGTCGAGCAGTCGACGGCACCGGGCCACGGCGGGTGCCAGGTCGCGCAGGTCGGTCAGCCGCAGCGTCGCCGCCACGTGCCCGTCCGCCGGGGTCAGCGCCACCTCGCCGATGCCGTGCGGCAACCGCAGACCCCTGCGGTACGTCCCGTCGCGGACCTCGTCCACCCCGGGCAACGCCCGCACCGCGAGGAAGTCCAGCAGCGCCTGGGCGTGCAACGGCGGGCGGTACGCCAACCGCAGGGTGATGGTCCCCGCCCCGGTCGCCGCCTGCTGGCGACCACGGGCCGTCCGCAGGTCCGACGGCGCGCTCGCGTACACCTCGCGGAGCGTGTCGTTGAACTGCCGCACGCTGCCGAAGCCCGCGGCGAACGCGATCTCGGCCATCCCGAGGTCGGTCGTCTCGATCAGGATCCGGGCGGTCTGCGCCCGCTGGGCCCGGGCCAGCGCGAGCGGGCCGGCGCCCATCTCGGCGCTCAGCATCCGGTGCAGGTGCCGCTCGGTGTAGCCGAGGCGCGAGGCCAGCCCCGGTACGCCGGCGCGGTCGACCACCCCGTCGGCGATCAGCCGCATCGCCCGGCCGACCACGTCCGCGCGGATGTCCCACTGCGGTGAGCCGGGTGCGGCGTCCGGCCGGCAGCGGCGGCAGGCGCGCAACCCGGCGCCCTGCGCGGCCGCGGCCGACGGGAAGAACCGGACGTTCTGCCGCTTGGGTGTGATCGCGGGGCAGGACGGTCGGCAGTAGATGCCGGTGGACGTCACGCCGGTGTAGAACCAGCCGTCGAACCGCTGGTCACGGCTATCCACGGCCCGGTAACACCGCTCGAAGTCCATCTCCATGTCCCCGATGATGCACCGCCCGGCGGGCCGACGGCTGGCGGGATTCGGACCTGGGAGTGCTGGTGTGCAGGGCCGCCGTCAACGGGGGCGACGACGGCGCCGATGCGGCTGGCCAGATCCGGTGGGCTGGGCGGACCGGGTCGGCTGCGTGGCGCGTTGCGGTTGGCCGGTCAGCAGGGCCGGGCGGAACACGCCGTCCGGGTCGTACCGCTTCCACAGCCGCCGCACCCGGGCTCCGGTCTCGCCCGGGTAGATCCGGGCGAACGCGTCCGGGCCGGGCCGGCTCTCGAAGTTGACGTACGCCCCGTCGGCCCGCGCGCCGATCGCCCGCCAGGCGGCGTCCAACGCCCCCGCGCCCTGCGGAGGGAACACCGAGGCGACCACCATCGTGTCCTGGTGGCGATGGGGGTACGCGCTGGCGTCGGAAGCGACGTCGTTGATCGCCCCGCCCAGCGAGCGGAGCTGGACCACCGCCCGCCCCGGCCCGGTCACCGCTCGCATCACGGCCCGAGCGCCGGCGTCGTCCAGGTCGCGGAACAGACCGTTCGTGGTCGTACCGCGCTGCTGCCCGACGTTCGGGTGCAGGTGCGCGGTCGGGACCAGGGCCGGGTAGGGCAGCAGGTCGGTCCGGTGTTCGAGAACCCTGCCGATGGCGAGCAGCGGCTCCACCGCTGGCCGGGCCCGGCGCAGGCTCTCGGCGGCCACCACGGCGGTGATGGACATGAGTGCCGAGCGGCCCTCGGCGTACACCACGGCGGCTGCGGACAGCTCCCGCGGAGCCTGGGCGAGGTAGCTGGTCCACTCCCTGATCGTGCGCCCGTCCGGCCGCGCCTCGACGACCACCTGCGCCACGCCGACGTTGCGCTGCTCGGCGGCCTCGATCTCGAAGGCCACCACGATCCCCGCGCCCGCTCCCGCGCCCCGGACCAGCCAGAACAGTTCCGGCTCGTGGTCGGCGTCCGCGCGTACCAGCGTCCCGTCGGCGAGGAGCACCTCGACCGCGCGGACGCGGTCGATGGTGAGGCCGTGAGCGCGGACCAGCCAGCCGATACCTCCGCCGGTGGCCAGGCCACCGACGCCGACACCGCCGTGGTCGCCCGAACTGATCACCAGGCCGTACGGGGCCAGTGTCTTCGCCACGTTGGCCCAACGGGCGCCCGCCTCGACCCGGACCAGCCCGGCCCGCTCGTCGAGCACCTGCACCCGGTTGAGCATGGACAGGTCGATGACCACGCCGCCGTTGTTGGAGGAGGCACCGGAGAAGCCGTGCCCGCCGCTGCGGACGGCGATGGGCAGCCGCTGCTCCCGCGCGTAACGGAGGGCGTCGACCACCTGCGCGGTGGTCTTCGGCAGCAGGACGGCGGCCGGCGACGCCGAGGTGGTGTACGTCGAGCGCAGCTGCGCGTAGCGGCGGTCGCCGGGTGTGACGATCTGTCCCCGCAGCGAGTCGGGCACCCGGGCCATCGCGGCGGTCATCGGTGCCCCCGCAGCGCGCACCTCGGGTGGCCGGGATCGGTCATGGCCCAAGGATGAGCGGCCACGCCGGGCCCCGACAAATCCCGTGGACCGGTACGTCCTGTTCGTGGCTCCCCGTACGGGGAGTGCCCGCCCGAAGGTGACCGGAATCTCGGGGATGCCCGTTTCGGCGACCCGGGAATTCCTGTCGGCCGCCGCCGAGGACGACGGCGGTGAGCCGGTCAGGCCGGGGCGGGGAGACCCTCGGCCGGACCGGTCCTGCTCAACGCGAAGGGCTCGGCGACGCGGTCACTGGGCCCGGTAGGCCGGGCAGACTCGGCATGACAGTGGGGCGGCCGGGCCGACCTGGCACGGCCGGCGGAGTCGACGGGACCGGCGTCATCGTCGGGAGGCCCGGCACTCCGGGCGGGGCCAACGGGGTTGGAGTCGCACCGTCGGGACTCGGCACGACGGTCGGGGTGGGCGGAGTGGACGGGCTGGGCACGGGCGGGCTGGGCACGGGCGCCGGGCCCGCTGGGCTCGGCACGGCGGGGGGAGGCCCGTCCGAGCCGCTCGCGGCCAGGGCGATCGGCGCCGCGATCAGAATCGCCGCGAGAGTGCCCACCGCCCCCATCGTCACCGTGGCACGGCGTCGGTTGCGAACCCGCCGCTCCGCTCGATTCAACTGGTCATGCACGATCGGTGCCTCCTCGGCCAGGTCGGTGAGGGTGGAGCGGATGAGGTGCTCGAAGGGATCGGTCACTGCCGTACCTCCAGCATTTCGATCTCCGGCAGCAGGTCGCGCAGCCGCTTGACGGCCCGGTGAGTTCGGCTGCGTACGGTGCCCACCGAGCAGCCCAGAAGCTCGGCCACCCGGGCTTCGGGCAGATCCTCGTAGTAGCGCAGGACCACCACCGCCCGCTGCGCCGGTGGCAGGTGACGTAGCGCGGCCCGCATCGCCAACCGCACGTCGGAGCCGCCGCTCGGGTCGGCGCCGACCGGTTCGTCGGCCGGGTTGAGGGGCGTCTCCCGCCATCGGCGCAGTCGCCGCCACCAGCTGATCTGCACGCGGTACATCACCACGCGCAGATATCCCTCCGGGTCGGCGTGCCGGATGGTTCCCCACTTCGGGATGGTCCGCGCCAACGCGGTCTGGAACAGGTCCTCGGCGGCGCTGCGGTCCCCGGTCAGGAGGTACGCGACCCGCATCAGCGCTGGGGTCCGGCTGGCGACGAACTCGGCCAGCCGCGCGCGCTCGTCCTCGTCCACTCATCACCCCCGTTTCGTTGTCACCCAAACAGACGCCCCAGGTCATCGTCGCTATCCGCGATCCGCGGGCTATTTCCGGCCCGGAAGTGTCGGTCGTGGCGGGTACCGTCCGGCCACCAACTCAAGAAGGGGTGCGGCGGATGGCGAGCGTGGCGGGTTGGGCGGCGGCGTCGACATCGGGTGCTTTCCCGCCGTTGCCCCGCGCTGTGGTGCAGGCCTTCTACCGACGGATGCGGGCGGTCGCGCCGGCCGCCGTGGGCGCCATCGAACGGGACCGGGCGACCGACCCCGAGCGGGCCTTCTCCGACACCGCCTGCGGCCGACTGGCCGGTTCCCTCGACGATGCGGGCCTGCGGGCGCTCGGGATGTGGACGCACCACTGGTGCATGCGCTTCTACGACGACGACACCCGGGTCGGCCGCCGGCTGGTTCGCGAGATCGCCGCCCGGCCGGGGTTGGGCTGGACGGCCGACGAGGTGCGGTGGATGCTGCGCGAGTCGTTCTCGGCGGGGCCGGCCGCCGCCGACCGGTTCACCCTGCCCCGTGCCGCCGCAGGGCAACTGCCCCCGGCGGACCGGCCGGCCCTCGCCTGCTGGCCCGAGGTCGAGGTGCCTCGCCAACGGCGACCGGAGGGGTCCCGGTGACCGTCGAGCCTGCGGGGTGTGTCGGCTGAGGCAGGATGGGCACGGCAACGCCCCGACGGAAGGACGCCCCGATGCCTGCCAGCGAGCCGACCATCATCGCCACCAGCATGGGGTTCTCCCGGGGTGACCGAGGGCCCTACGACATGCGGCCCAGCCCGGTCTTCGACCTGGCGGCCGAGCTGGCCGAGGCTGGTCCGCACCCGCGGGTCTGCTACCTCGGGCAGGCCGTCGGCGACCAGCCCACCTCGCTGACCGCTGTCTACAGCGCGTTCGCCGCCACCCGGTTCCGGCTGTCGCACCTCGCCCTGTTCCCCATGCCGAACGTCGACGACGTCCGCGCCCACCTGCTCGACCAGGACGTCATCTGGGTCGGCGGCGGCAGCGTGGCCAACCTGGTCGCCGTCTGGCGGGTGCACGGGCTCGACGAGATCCTGCACGAGTGCTGGCAGGCGGGCGTGGTGCTGGCCGGTGTCTCCGCCGGCTCGATCTGCTGGCACGTCGGTGGTGCCACCGACAGCTTCGGCCCCCGGCTGCGCGGCTTCACCGACGGCCTGGGCTGGCTGCCGTACGGCAACGGGGTGCACTACGACAGCGAGGGCCAACGCCGCCCGCTCATGCACGAGCTGGTCGGTGACGAGACGCTGCCGACCAGCCACTGCACCGACGACGGGGTCGGGCTGGTCTACCGGGGCACCCGACTGGTCGAGGCAGTCGCGGACCGTGAGGGCGTCTCGGCGTACGAGGTCAGCCGCGGCGTGGACGGCAGTGTCCGGGAGGCGGTCATCGCCCCACGCCTGCTCGGCTGAGCGTCGAAGGCTCTGCCGGGCCGTCGTTTCAGGGTGGATCGGAGCCGCCTCGGTCGGCCCGGTCGGCACCCGCGTAAGCTGGCTGGTCGTGAGTCTCTCCATCGGCATCGTCGGCCTGCCCAACGTCGGCAAGAGCACGCTTTTCAACGCGTTGACCAAGAACGACGTGCTGGCGGCGAACTACCCGTTCGCCACCATCGAGCCCAACGTCGGCGTGGTCGGGCTTCCCGACGAACGGCTGGGCAAGCTGGCCGAGATCTTCTCCTCGCAGAAGGTGCTGCCGGCCCCGGTGTCGTTCGTCGACATCGCCGGCCTGGTTCGCGGCGCGTCCAAGGGGCAGGGCCGGGGCAACGCCTTCCTGGCGAACATCCGGGACGCGTCGGCGATCTGCCAGGTGGTCCGGGCCTTCTCCGACCCGAACGTGGTGCACGTCGACGGCAAGATCTCCCCGGCCGACGACATCGAGACGATCAACACCGAGCTGATCCTCGCCGACCTGCAGACCCTGGACAAGGCGCTGCCCCGGTTGGAGAAGGAGGCCAAGCTCCGCAAGGACCGGGCCGTCGCCGTGGCCGCCGCGAAGGCCGCCATCGAGGTGCTCGACGGCGGCACCACCCTCTACTCCGGGGCCGCCGCCGCCAAGATCGAGCTTGAGCACCTGCGCGAGCTGCACCTGCTCACCACCAAGCCCTTCCTGTACGTCTTCAACGTCGACGAGGCCGAGCTGGCCAACGAGGCGTTCCTCGACGAACTGCGCGCCCTGGTCGCCCCCGCCGAGGCCGTCTTCATGGACGCCAAGATCGAATCTGAGCTGGTGGACCTGCCCGAGGAGGAGGCTCGCGAGCTGCTGGAGTCGATCGGCCAGAACGAGCCGGGCCTCAACCAGCTCGTCCGGGTCGGCTTCCGCACCCTCGGCCTCCAGACGTACCTCACGGCCGGCCCCAAGGAGGCGCGCGCCTGGACCGTCCCGGTCGGCGCCACCGCGCCGGAGGCCGCGGGCGTCATCCACAGCGACTTCCAGCGCGGCTTCATCAAGGCCGAGGTGGTCTCGTACCACGACCTGGTCGAGCACGGCTCGATGGCGTCGGCCAAGGCGGCGGGCAAGGTCCGCATCGAGGGCAAGGAGTACGTCATGCAGGACGGCGACGTCGTGGAGTTCCGCTTCAACGTCTGACCCCGGCCCGTCCCCGCAGGTCAGACGGCTGGCTCCTCCGCATCCACCCGCCCCCGCAGCTGTTGATGGGGTCGCCAGATCTTGTCGTTGGCTGCGGGGTGGCGGCTGCGTCGATCGTTTGGGCGAGGGCCGTCAGAGTGGGTCGAGGCGGCGCTTGAGCAGGCAGAACTCGTTGCCTTCTGGATCGGCGAGGACGTGCCAGGACGCGTCCGCGGGCTGACCGATGTCGACGAGTTTGGCCCCGGCGGTCAGGAGGCGCTCAAGCTCGGCGTCCTGATCGCGGTCGGTGGGGTTGACGTCGATGTGCAGCCGGGCATGCCCGTTCCTGGGCGCGTCGTCGCGGATGAGGAAGATCGTCGGCTGCGGGCCGCCGAACCCTTCGCGCGGGCCTATCTCGATGTAGACCCCCTCTTCGCGATCGAGCTCTACGAAGTCCAGGACCTCGCACCAGAACCGCGCCAGCACCTCGGGGTCGCGGCACTTGAGCACGAGCTCACCGATACGGCATGCCATTGACAAGACCTACTCTCAGCATGGGAACTGCCGGGGCGGCCGACGTGGATCTCATGGGCTCCCTGCAGTGACAACAAGCTCGCGACCATACCGAGCGAGGCGAGCGGGGCTGGACGAGGGTGCCCGTCGGGCTGAGCCCTGACAGTCAACAGGGGTCCGGCGCACGACATCGAACGGACCCCGCCGTGCTCGGCAGCCGGGTGGCAGGTCCAACCGCCAGCACGATCAATCCGATTCCCGAACTGACAGTCGTCCTGCATGATGGCCGCGTGACCGCTTGGCAGTCGATCGACGACCTCATCGTGCAAGGGCGGCACATCGTGGCGATCAAGGCGATCCGCCAGGCCGAGGTATGCAGCCTCCAACGAGCGATCGACGTCTTCGCCGAGCGGTGCGAGCTTCTACGGCGGACGAGGCCCGATGACTTCGAGGCCCCCGTGAAGAGTGCTGACGTGGATGAGTGACTAGCTGGGCGACGACCGGCACACACATGGGAGGCGATATTGAACGTGATCGGCGGGGCCATGGCCTCGGCGGGTAGATAGCTGGCGGGCTGGCATTCTGTCCGGATGCGCCAGGTCACCGTGCTCGGCAGTTGTGGTGCCTTTCCCGAACCGGGCCGTGCCTGTAGCGGCTTCGCAGTGGACTGGGACGGCTACCGCCTTGTGCTCGACCTCGGCTACGCCACGCTGCCGCGGCTGCTCGCGCACTGGCCGGATGGTGCGCTGCATGCTGTCGTCATCACCCACGAGCACCCTGATCACTGCATCGACCTGCACGGACTGTTCCGGATGCGGCTCTACGGTGACTCCGGTGGACCACAGCTGCGGTTGTACTGCCCGCCAGGTGTGCTCGAACGGCTCAGCGGCCTGGAGCCCGATGTCGACCTGCACGCAGTCTTCGACGTGCATCTGCTGCCCGGCATCTATCGAGTGGGACCGTTCGAGCTGACCGGACTGTCACTTCCGCACTACGTGCCCAACACAGGCATTCGTCTAGAGGCCGACGGGATCGCCGTGGCCTACTCGGGGGACACTGGCCCGACCCCGGTACTGGCCGAACTCGGCCGCGACGCCGACCTCTTCATCGTCGAGGCCACCGACCGCGACGGCGAAACCACCCGCCCCACACGTCATCTCATGACCTCTATCGAGGCAGGCCACTGGGCTCGCCAGGCGAGGGCTCGCCGACTGCTGCTCACCCACTTCTGGCCAGGCAACGACCGGGCTGCTTCGGTGGCCGCCGCTCAGATGGAGTTCGACGGGGTCGTTCTGGCGGCCGAAGAGGGCCTCACCGTCGTACTCGGGGCACCAGATCGCTGAAGGCCACTAGGTCCGTCTCAACGTCTTTCGCAGAGCCTCACACCGAGCCGGTCATCCGGCGAGTTCTCGCAGAAGGTTTGTCTGGTCGTCGCTCCACAGTTCGATCGAGTAGCGCAGGCTCAGTCCCGCGAAGAAGGCAGCGAGTTCGTCGAGGCGGGACGGATCAACGATGCCGCTGAAGAGGTGTTCGTCCGGCGACGCCTCGACCAGTCCGATGCGGACCCATTCATGGCCAACCTCGTACTCCGTCCACGAGCTCGCGCGAGCACGCCAACCCGCGCGCACGAACATCTCGACCAGATCCTTCGTCCTCGGCGCGTGGTGGAGGCGGCCATAGACGTTGTTGTCGAGAACGGCCAGACGGTCGGCAAGACGGGGCCCCGGCGTACCGCCAGAAGTGATCTCCATGCTGTCTCCCATGCACAGCCGTGCCACAGGACAGGTGGCAGGATCGCATACGTGGGACCGGCGGGTAGCCCGTGGTGGCAGACAGCGAAGACCCCGAAGCAGGGCTTTGTCCTGGGAGGGTTCTGGCTCCTCCTCGCCGTGGCGTACGGGGTGTTCGCCGTCGGAGAGCCGATCAGTTGGTCCGTGATCGTCGCTGTGTTGGCAGCACTGCTCGGTGTTGGTTACCTGGTGACAGCCGTGCTGCTGCTCCGGCGTAAGCACTCGACTGAGCGCGACCGCCGCTAGCCGCCGGAGCGCCTTCTGTTGGTGGGTCGATCGCGGCGGCCTGGTCAGCGGCGGCTCGGCTTGCGCTTGGTTCCGCCCCTGGCGTTCAGGAACTGTCGTCGGCGCTGATCTCGTTGTTGTGACTGCCAGTCGCGCCGTCGGCGGTCTCGTCGTCGTCCGAGGAAGCGGCCGACCACGGCGGCCAGCATCGTGCCGGACAGGATCAGACCCGCAGCCCCGACCACGCCCTGCGGTCGGCCGCGATGCCCACTCAACGTCCCGAACTCGGTCACGAAGTCGTCTGGATCATCGGGGTTGACCCAGATCTGCACGGCACTGTCGGCCGGGAGGCAGACCTCCCAACAGCCAATCTCGGCCTGACGCTGGGCGCCTCCGACCTGGTATCGCACATGCATGGTGTTGCTGTTGCGTCCCTTGTGCACCGTTTCGTAGACGACTGCCTGGACCGGTAGGCCGTCGTCCCGCAGCCGGGCTCCCCATGCTTCGTTGTCGTCGAACGTCTTCACGGGCAGCCACATCATGACCACCCCGGCCACGATGCCGAGCACGTAGGCGGGGTAGCGCATCCGCCACCAGATCCGCACGATCTTCACGGTGGTCATGGTCGCAGTCGACGTCCATCGACCGGGGTAGGTTGACCGCATGACGGAACAACTGCTCCGATCGTCGTTCGGCGCGGCGGCCGCCGCGTACGCCGAGCACCGCCCGGACTACGCGCAGGACGCCGTTCGATGGGCGCTTGACGTCGCGCCCGGCCAGCGCGTGCTCGACCTTGGCGCCGGCACCGGCAAGCTGTCCGCCACACTGCTCGCGGTGGGCGTGGACGTCGTCGCGGTCGAGCCCGACCCGGCCATGCTCACCGAGCTGCGTCGTGCGTTGCCGGCCGTTCGTGCCCTGCCGGGTAGCGCCGAGGCCATCCCGTTGCCGGACGCGTCCGTCGACGCCGTGTTGGCCGGCAACGCCCTGCACTGGTTCGACATGGCCGTCGCGGGGCCGGAAATCACCCGGGTCCTCGCACCCGGAGGCGTCCTGGCTGGTCTGTGGAACGTCATGGACGACCGGATCGACTGGGTTGCCGACCTCGAACGGGTCAGCGGGAGTGCGGCCATCGGACCCCGTGACACGTTGAGCGCCTGGCGGACGGCGACAGCGGACATGCTCGGTCCGGTCGCCCACTTCCGGGCGTCGGAGCAGGCCGAGTTTCCGCACGGGCAGCGCCGTACTGCCGACTCCCTCGTCGCGACGCTCGCGACCCGGGCGGGGATGCTGGTGATGCCAGATCCGGACCGGGAGGCTGTGCTCGGCCGGGTTCGCGCCTTCCTGGGGAGCAGGCCGGAGACCGCCGAGGGCGAGTTCACCCTGCCGATGCTGACCGGCGTGCTGCGCGCCCGGCGGCAGTGACGGCAGCTGGGAAACCGCCTGCGGGCTCAGGTCTGTGACGCTCTGCGGAACCGCCGCGCGGGTAGCGCGGACCGGAGCTTGTCGGCTGCGTGGGCGAAGTCGGAGATGGTGGTGACGCAGCCGTGGCCAACGTGGGCGAGCCAGAGCGCGTCGTCCCGCTCGACCACGAGCGCCTGGGACAGCGGGACAGTGTGCACGTTGCCCTCGCCGTCCACCGTGGAAATGGCATCGGTGCCGATCACCAGCGAGCCCTTGTTGCCGAACCGCTTCCTGAAGGCCGGCCGGACCACGTCACCTGCCGGCACGAAGCGGGTGCTGGGGCAGGAGGCGTCGGTGACACCGGGGAGGTCCGGTCGAGATCCGTACGGCACGACGATCATGGCGGAGGAGAGCCAGCCCGACATGATGTCCCGCGCCGCGGCCGGAGAGAGCCCGTCCGGTTCGGTGAGCGGATCCGTGAGGTAGTGCTCGGTGGTGCCGAACAACTCCAGGTGGACAGCGGATTCGACATCTCGGATCGGTTGCCTCCAGGCCAACGCCTCGTACGTGGGCGCGAGGTCCTCGGGTATGACCGCGGTCCGAGTCGCCTCCAGGGTGGCCATGTCGGCCTGGTCGAGCCCGTCGTGCACCAATCTCCGTAGCTCGGCCCAGAGCAGATCCGCCGCCGACGCAGCGTCGAACCGCCTGGCTCCCGTCGGGCTGATCCTGATGCCAAGTTCGTGCCGCGTGCCGTCGACGACCTCGGTCATGAGCTCGGCGAACCGGGCGATCCCGGCCCGCTGCACCGCCTGGAAGACGCGCGATCTCAGCGCGGACATCAGCAGGAGGGCTTCCACGCTGGGTACGGAGCCGACGACCAGCGCGACACCGTGCACCTCATCGGCGTACCAGACCGGGCCCGACTGGTGGTGCACGAGGCGTGTGTCGTGGTCTGGGCGGGGTCCGGCGGGTAGTCGCAGTCGCAGCGACGGAGGTGCTTCGGCGGTCGTGGCGAGGACGGCATTGTCGCTGGTGAAGAACCTGCCCACATGCTGTCTGGTCTCGTCGGCCGTGAAGAGGCGGTAATCCACGGCGGGCCAACGCGCCAGGCCGTGCCCGCGCGGCCCGAACCGCCGGGCGAGCAGTGATCCCCAGGGGTCGAGCACGCCCTCGTCGATGTCGGACACGTACCGGTCGTCCGCGTCGACGTCGGCGACGGCGTCGGGTAGGTCCGTCGGCGGAAGGTCGCCGATGGCCGAGCAGACAGCGGTGAAGTGCTCCGCGACCTGCTCGGGCGTGCCGGCGGCGACGAACGAGGTCTCGTTCACCCAGGTGTCGTTGTCGTACTGCTCCGCGATATACGGGTCGGCCCGTTCCAGCAGATGATGCACCAGATGGTTCAGGCCGATGGAGTCGACCTCTTCGTCGCGGGTGCCACAGCCGAACGTCAACGATGCGCTCAGCACACCCGGCAGGTCGCGTTGGAAGACCGTGACTCCGTCTATCTCCGCACGCCGCATGCGCGGATCGTATGGCGGTCGGTCAAGCCGGCCGGCCACCGCGACAGCTGCCTACTGCTCGGCCCAGACGCCCAGCTCGTTGCCGCTGGGGTCGGTGAAGTGGAACCGTCGGCCGCCGGGGAACTCGTACGGCCCGTCGACCACCTGACCGCCGGCGTCCTTGACCGCCTGCACCGACGTGTCGAGGTCGGCCGAGAAGAGCAGCACCAGTGGCCCGCCGGCCCGCACAGTCTCATCCAGGCGCAGACCGCCCACCTCCGAGTCGCCCTGAGGGCTGCGGATGCCCGCGTACCCCGGGCCGTAGTCGTTGAACTGCCAGCCGAACGCCTCGGTGTAGAAGCGCTTGGCCTCGGCGAGGTCGGTCACCGTGAACTCGACGTAGTCGATGGCGTGGTGCTGGTGCGGAGTCGTCTCAGACATGCCCGGCATTGTCCGACGCGGGTACGACGATCCCGAGACATGCAACAAAAGGTTGCGCGAGGGGGAGTTGCCGACGTAGGTTAGGTGCAACCAAAGGTTGCGAAAGGGTGAGGGCATGGAACAGGGAACGATCGAGCGCGACATCCACGTCGACGCGTCACCCGAGGTCGTCTTCGAGGTGGTCAGCCGACCGGAGCACATGCGGGAGTGGTGGCCGGACGACGCACGGTTCGAGTCGGTCGCGGGCGCACCGGGCGAGCTGGTCTGGCGCAACGATGACACCGGCGAGACGACGACCGTCGCCCTCGCCGTGGTCGAGGTCGACCCGCCGAAGCGATTCTCCTTCCGGTGGTGCTTCAGTGACGAGGGTCGGAACGGGCAGGCGCTGCTCGTCACCTTCGACCTGGCGCCCAGCGGTGCGGGCACCCGGGTCCGCATGACCGAGACGGGGTTCCGCGAGATGGGCTGGGAGGTCGCCGTCCTGGAAGAGCAGTACCGCGACCACGAGAACGGCTGGGACCACTACATGCCCAGGCTGGGCACGTACGTCGCGCGGCTGGTCGCCACCCCGTGAGAACGGAAGTCGACGACGAACTGTGGTCCGCGATCGGCGACCCCACCCGTCGTACCATGATCGATCTTCTTCTCGCCGACGGACCGGGCACGGCCACGTCGCTGAGCAGGCGGCTGCCCGTCACCCGCCAGGCCGTCGCGAAGCACCTGGCCGTCCTGGACCGGGTGGGGCTGATCCACGGCGAGCCGGCGGGCCGTGAGCGTCACTACCAGGTCGACGAGGCGCAGCTCGCCCGTGCGGTCGCCCAACTGTCGGCGGTCGGTGCGACCTGGGATGCCCGTCTGCGCCGGATCAAGCGGATCGCCGAGGCGATCGAACGCGATCGCCACCACGACGAAGGAGCATGACAATGGTCAACATTCTGCACCAGGTCGGCGTCGTCGCTCCGCTCGCCGACGTCCACCGAGCGGTGGCCACTCCCGAGGGCGTCGCCGGATGGTGGTCGGTCGACACGGCCGGCAAGAGCGAGGTCGGAGGACGGTTGGCCGTCCGGTTCGGCGACGACGATGGTTTCGACCTGGACATCCTGGAGTCGGACCCGGCCGGCCGGGTGCGGTGGCGGGTCACCGACGGCCCCGCGGAATGGATCGGCACTCAGATCAACTGGCGTCTCGAACAGCGTGGCAGGTACACGATCGTCCAGTTCACGCACGAGGGCTGGCGCGAGCCGACCGAACTGATGCACCAGTGCAGCACCAAGTGGGCGACCTTCCTGATGAGTCTCAAGGCGCTGGTGGAGACGGGGCGCGGCAGGCCGGCACCGGACGACGTCCAGATCAGCGACGGGCACTGATCTCGGTGACGGCTGGACCGCCGGGGGTTCGCGCGCTCCGCCGCGAGATCGCGAACCCCGCGGCGACCAGCCCGAGGGCCACGATCGCGACCGCGCAGAGCAGCAGCGTCGGGCGTGCGCCGATGGCGCCCACCAACGGCCCGCCCAGCATGGTGCCCAGAGGTACGGCCAGCACGAGGATGGCACCGTTCGCGGCGAGCACCGCCGGCAGTTGCTCGGTCGACGTGCTGCGCTGGAACAGCGCCATCGACGTGGAGCGGTACGGCGCCCAGATCACACCCGCGAGAGCGAACGCCGGCAGGGACAGGCTGACCGGTGCGCCCAGGCCGAGCGGCAGCATGGCCGCCCCGAACCCGACGACGATGCCGATGGTGGTGGCCCCCAACGGCCAGCGGTGCAGGTGACCCGCGACCACACCTCCGACGAGGCCACCGACACCGAAGGCGGTGTAGTAGATGCCGAGCAGCGTCGCCGACGCGTGCAGGTCGTCGGTGATGTGCATCGGCATCGCCACGTACACCGGTCCGAAGAGGAAGAAGAACCCGAGGCTCAGGACCAGGAGGCCCAGCAGGGCGGGCTGGTGGCGGATGACAGCGAAACCAGCAGTCCGTGACACCTCGCGGTCGTGCGGTGCGGCCCGGTCGGTGGCGGGAAGGGCGAAGCGGTACGTGAGGGCCAGCACGGCGAAGGTCGCGGCGTCGGCGGCGAGGACCCACACCGGGCTCACCCATTCGATCAGGAGTCCCGCCAGCGGTGGGCCGACGACTGTGGCGAAACCGGCGATGGTGGTGAGCAGCGCGTTCGCCGGCAGGTGGTGTCGTTGCGGCAGCAGCTCGGCGATCAGTGTGAAACGCCCGGCGGTACCCCACGAGTGCAGCAACGCCGACACGGCGAGCAGGAGGACGTACAACCCCACGGTGAGTACGCCCGCGAGGTGGGCGAGGGGAATCGCCGCGAGCGCGCCGGCCCGCAGGATCGCGTCCCAACCGGCGAGCTGGGCACCGCTGCGCCCGCGTAGCAACCGACCGAAGACGATCGTCCCGGCAGCGCTGGGCAGGGTGTACGCCGCCACGGCGGCAGCGATCCAGGTGCCATGCTGATCCGGCGGTGCGAGTTGGATGGCGAGCCAGGTCACCGCGACCACCGCCATGCCGTCACCCAACGCGGACACGGCAAGCCCGGGCAGGACCCGCCGGAGCTGGGGGTGACTGACCACCGGCCAGTACGGCGAGGAGCGCGGGAAACCGGCGGCTTTCGATGGCATGGTCTCAGCTCACCCCGGCGCGGGCCGGCGGATCAACTGAAACTGCCGTCAGCAGAATCAGCCGAGCGCGGAAGGCCGACTCCGGCTCCGTCGGGAACCGGAGTCGACCAACCGCCGCTACTCCGCTCGGTAGACGGAGATGTGCGACGGGCTGTCGGCCTGGAACGGTCGCCGTTGCCAGTCGGCGTACCGTTCGGTGAGCCGGAGCCCCGCCTGCTGCGCCATCGCGTCGATCTGGTGCGGCCAGGCGTACCGCATGGCGAACGGCTTCAGGTGCACACCATCACTGTCGAAGGTGATGGTCTGCCTGATGAACCGCTGCGCCGGCCGGTCGTACCTGTGCAGCCGGATCGTCGCGGAGTCCTCGGTGACCTCCCGTACCTGCACCTGCTCGTCCGCGTCGAAGCTACGCGGGTCGGGCACGAACGTCTCGATGACGAACGCGCCACCGGGCGACAGGACCCGGGCGACGTTGCGGAAGCAGTCCGCCTGCCGCTCGGCGTCGACCAGGTTGAACAGCGTGTTGAAGACCAGGTACGCGAGCCGGAACTCACCCGGCACCGGCACGTCGGCCATGTCGGCGACGACCACCGGGATCTGGTCGCCCCCGGGCTTGGCCCGCAGATGCGCCAGCATCTCCTCGGACGCCTCGACGCCGTGCACTGTCAGACCGCGCTCGGCCAGGGGGAGCGCGACCCGGCCGGTGCCGATCGCCAGTTCGAGAACCGGACCACCGTCGGCCAGGTCGGCCAGGAAGTCCACCGCCGGCATCGGGTCGGGGTTGCCCGGGCCGTCGTAGTCGGCGGCCCACAGCCGGCCGAAGAGGCCGGGATCGTCGAAGACCGACATCAGCGGCCTCCGCGGTCGGTGTCAGTGGCGCGCAGCGGCGCCGTGGTCGGGGGAACAGATCTGCTCACGAAGTCTCGATTCCTCGGTGCGATTGACGTCGGGTCGGAGGCACTTCGTCGTAGCGGGCATGGCGCTGCTCCCTTCGCGTGACTGTCGACCGAGGACACCAGAGACGGCTCGGGCCCGGCAAGGCAATTACGCCAGCCGGGCCCGTAGCGGGACTTCAGGTCAGGAGATGTGGTGCAGGATCACGTTGTGCACGTGGTGGCTCTTCTGCGCACCACGGAACTCCACCTCGTAGGTGTGCGTGCCGACGTGGATCGCGATCGCGCCGGTGGAGAAGAACGACCCTCCCCAGGACTTGTTGCTGACCACGCTCACGCTGGTGATCTTCGAGTACGGGATGCTGGTGATCGCGAACCGCTTCCCGACGAACGAGCGGTCCTGGATGATCACGCGGCGGTCGGTCAGCCCGATGAAGCCGGTGCCCGTGCCGACGGCGTCGTAGACGGCGATGATCTGCTCACCCTCGAGGAGGCCGCTCTCGATCTGCTGGACCTGCTCTTTGCGGTCGTACGCGATGTTCGCCATGCGTCCCAGGCTAGAAAACCGGTGCCACAGTGCCAGCCCGGGCGAGGACCACGAATTCGCCGTCGCCGTGGCCGACGGGCTCCTGGCGCCAACCGCCGTAGACGCGGTCCACCAGGAAACCCGCACTGGTCAGAGACGCGCGCAGCTCCGCCTCGGTGCGGAAGCGCAGGGTCGCCGAGCTGGCCAACCGCTCGCCGTCGGCGAAGTGGTAGTGGTGGGTGAAGTCGACCACTCCGTCGCGTACCCCGGTGACAGCTGTCCACGCGCGGACCTCGCCACCGCCCGGCACTGTGATCCGCCGCTGCGAATCCACCGGGTTCCACAGCTCCCATCGGCGGTCCGCCGGGTCGCGGGCGTCGAACACCAGCCGACCGCCGGGCACGAGCGCACGGCGCAGGTCGGCGAGGGTACGCGCCCACTCCGCGTCGTCCACGAAGAACTGCGCCACGTGGCTGGTCAACACCGCCACGTCGAACACCTCGCTCGGAAGCACGGCCGAGGTGCCCTCGACCCAGGTCACCCGCTCGCCACCGGGCCGGGCGCGGGCGGCGGCCAGGGACGCGCCGGCGGGGTCGACGCCGGTGACGGTGTGACCCGAGGCGGCGAGGGCAACAGTCAAACGGCCGGTGCCGCAGCCGAGGTCGAGCACCCGGGCCGCCGGAGTCTCGCCCACCACCGCCTGGAAGAAGTCGTCGTCCGGCCCCCACCGGCACTCCGCGTCGTAAACCTCGACCAGGCGGGGATGCTGGAACTCGCCGTGCCTCACGGCGCGTTCGCGTCGGTCGCGGCGCGGACGAACTCGCGTACCCGGGTGGTGGTGTTGCTGGGCAGCCACACCGGCCCACGTTCGATCGGTGGTGCGTCGTGGATGGGCACGTACGCCACGTCGGGGCGGGGGTAGTAGCGGCGCGTGTGCTCACCCACCGGCAGTACGCCTCGGCCCAGCGCGACCAACGACAGCATCTCGGAGAAGGTGTTCCCAGCGGGTCCCTTCGGAATGGGCCGGCCGGTCGGGGTGCGTTCCGGGGTGCGGTCCCGCTTGAACTCCGCCGAGGTCACCGCCGGGTACTGCACCACCGGGTGATCGGCGAGCACCTCCAGCGACACCGACGGTTCCCGGGTGAGCGGGTGACCCGCCGCCACCGCCAGCGCCCGATCTTCGGCGAGCAGCGCCGGACCGGTGGCCATGCCGTCGAACGGGAACGAGGCGATCAGCACGTCCGTCGAGCCGTCGAGCAGCCCGGACCGGGTGTTGGACAGCTGTGCCTCGTGCACTTCCACCCGGCAGTCGGGATGCCGTTCGCCGAACAGGGCCACGGCCCGCAGCAGCACGGGCGCTGTCCACTCGCCGAGGAACGCCACCCGTAGCGTCCCGGTGACGCCCCGGCCAGCGTCGACCGCCCGGCGGACGGCCTCGTCCATGCCGGCCACCAACGGGGCCAGCTCGTCGGCGAGCTGCCGCCCGATCGGGGTGAGCCGGACGACCCGACTGGTGCGGGCGAAGAGCGGCGCGCCGATCCGGCGCTCCAGCCTCTTCACGATGTGGCTGACCCGACCAGTGCTGACGGCCAGCCGCTCGGCGGTCCGGCCGAAGTGCAACTCCTCGGCGAGCGTCAGGAACGCCTCGACCTCGTACCGCTCCAGCACGTCGCTCCCACCGTTGACCTGTGGGCAACGATCGTAGCGGCATGAGGTCTTGGTCGGCGTCCTCCGTGCGGGGATCGTGAACGCGGCCGGGAACACCTAACGAAGGGCAGCGACATGAGCATCGACGACTACCAGGCGAGCGCGGTACGGGTGACCGGTTTCGACCACCTGGTGTTGACCGTCGCCGACGTGGAGCGCTCGCTGGCCTTCTACCGCGGCCAGCTCGGGCTGCCGCCGGTCCGGGTGGACGAGTGGCGGGCCGGACGGGTGCCGTTCCCGTCGGTGCGGGTCAGCGCCGGGTGCATCATCGACCTCGTCCGTGGTGACCTCGACCGTGGCGACCTTCCCCATGGTGATCGGCAGGGCACCAACGTCGACCACTTCTGCCTGGTGGTGGCACCGCTGGACTGGGAGCGGGTGGTCGAGTCGGGAGTCTTCACGGTGCTGACCGGGCCGGTCGACAGGTTCGGTGCCCGCGGCTCGGCGACCTCGATCTACGTCAGCGACCCGGACGGCAACGTGGTGGAGTTGCGCTGGTACCCGCAGGACGTGGAGGTGGCTGCCGAGGCGGACGTCAGGACTCCGTGACCGCCCGGTAGGCGTCCTCGATGCGGGCGGCCAGCAGGACCTCGCCCTCGGTCAGGGGCTCGCCGTGGCCGTGCCCGACCCGGATCTGGGTGCTGTCGGACCGTCGGCTGATCTCCGGGCGCAGGTGCAGCGCGTCCGCGACGACCTTGACCCGTTCAGTTAGCGCCGCGTGTTGGGTATCGTCGATCACGAGCGTCCGTCGGATCTGCTCCCCTTCGCGTGTCCAACCAGATAGCAAGGTCAACGCGTCGGCAAGGTAGTCGTGCTTCGACCTGCTGTTGAACAGCACGCGCATCACCGCACCCCCCAAGCGCCGTTGCCGGCTTGTGGCCAAATCGTCGCCATCCCGTGTCTTGTCGGTGTCCCCTAGTCTCTCCCCACGCGGGAGGGGTGTCCACGCCCACACTTCCGTGTTCTATTGACCTAGCGGACGGTTCCGGTACCCAAACCGCCGATTGATCTGGCACCCTGGACGCCCGTGCGGACCGAACGGGCGAATGATGGCGGGCAGGTCGAACGACGGGACCCGAAGGTGATCGTCGGCGCGGCGATAATCCGGGACGGGCGGGTGCTCGCCTGCGCGCGCTCCGCCCCGCCCGAGGTGGCCGGGATGTGGGAGTTCCCCGGCGGGAAGGTCGAGCCGGGAGAGGCCGAGGTCGACGCGTTGGTCCGGGAGTGCGTCGAGGAGTTGGCCGTACGCGTCGAGATCGGTGATCGGGTCGGTCGCGACGTCCGGATGGCACACGGCCGTTCGGTGCTCAAGGTGTACGCCGCCCGTCTGCTCGACGGCGACGAGCCGCAGGCACTGGAACACGAGGCGCTGCGGTGGCTGACCGCCGACGAACTGGACTCGGTCACCTGGCTTCCCGCCGACGCCCCCATCGTCGCAGCCCTCCGTCCCGTCCTGAAAAACCCCTGACCCCCGCCCTGCCCCTGACCCCCGCCCCGGCCCACCCTGCTTCCTGTTAATTCGGTGGCCGAAACATCCGGTATCCGCGGGTCAGGATTGGAACGACGTTGATTCCGCTGTGGCATCTAGATGCCACAGCGGAATCACGCTCATCACGGACATGCCGGGGCGGTGCCGGGTCTTTGATCACCGGGGTGGGGTGGGGTGGGGTGGGAACGGGACGGGGGCCGCGGCAACAGCCGCGGCCCCCGTCTGGTTCGGGTGGTCAGTGCTTGTCCTGGTCCGGGTGCGCGAAGTTGAGGTGCTCCGGAGGCAGCGGGAAGGTCACGTCGTCACCGAACGGCGACGGTGCGGCCGGCCGGTCGAAGGTGAGCTCGGTCAGCGGCAGCTTGCCCCGGTCGTCCACCGCCGGAGCGGTCGGGTGGGGCACCTCCCGGTCCCAGTTGACGCCGCTCTGAGCCTGCGCCTCGGCCCGGGAGTCGTGGGAACCACCCGCGTGCGAGTGCAGCCCACCGTGGGCTGAACCCGGCGTCGCCGAGCCCTGACGGGCGGTGGTCACGCTGGTCTGGGGCGTCTCGCCCCGGCGGAAGATCTTGCTACCAAGCCACACAAGGGGATCGTACCTGCGGTCGACGACCCGTTCCTTCATGGGGATGATCCCGTTGTCAGTGATCTTGATGTGCTCGGGGCAGACCTCGGTGCAGCACTTGGTGATGTTGCAGAAACCGAGGCCCTGTTCGGCCTGCGCGTACTCCTTGCGGTCCGTCCGGGTGTCCAGCGGGTGCATGTCCAGCTCGGCCGCCCGGATGAAGTACCGGGGCCCGGAGAACGCCTGCTTGTTCTCGTCGTGGTCACGGATGACGTGGCAGACCGTCTGGCACAGGAAGCACTCGATGCACTTGCGGAACTCCTGCGAGCGCTCCACGTCGACCTGCTGCATCCGGTAGTCACCGGGTGCGACGTCGGCCGGCGGGGCGAACGCCGGCGTCTCCCGTGCCTTCTCGTAGTTGAACGAGACGTCGGTGACCAGGTCCCGGATGACCGGGAAGGTACGCAGCGGGGTGACAGTGACCGTCTCGTCGTCGCCGAAGGTCGACATCCGGGTCATGCAGCCCAGCCGCGGCTTGCCGTTGATCTCCATGGAGCAGGAGCCACACTTGCCGGCCTTGCAGTTCCACCGGCAGGCCAGGTCGGGTGCGTCGGTGGCCTGGAGGCGGTGGATGACGTCGAGGACGACCTCGCCCTCATTCACCTCCACCATGTAGTCCTGCAGGTCCCCGCCGGTCTCGTCGCCCCGCCAGATCCGGAACTGACGCTTCGCGCTCATCGGTTGTCCGCCTCTCCAGCGTCGGCAACGAGGGCGTCGAAGTCGGTCAGCTCCTCGTCGGTGAGGTACTTGGCCAGCTCCGCACGGTCGAAGAGGCCGATCAGCTCCGGCCGCATCTTCGGCAGCGGCTTACGGGTCAGCCGTACGGTGTCGCCGTCCAGCGAGCAGACCAGGTTCACCTGCCGCCACTTCGGCTCCATCGCCGGGTAGTCCTCCCGGGTGTGCCCGCCGCGCGACTCCTGCCGCTCCAGCGCCGCCTTCGCGGTGCACTCCGAGACCACCAGCATGTTGCGCAGGTCCAGGGCCAGGTGCCAGCCCGGGTTGTACCGCCGGCCACCGGCCGCGCTCACCTTGGCGACCCGCTCGCGCAGCTCGGCCAGCCGCACCAGGGCGTCGGCCAGCTCACCCTCCCTACGGATGATGCCGACCAGGTCGCCCATCACCGCCTGAAGGTCCTGCTGGAGGGTGTACGGGCTCTCGCCGGTGTCGCGCTGCAGCGGAGCGAGCGCGGTCTCCACGGCGGCCTCGACGGCGTCCACGGCCACCTTCGGCCGGGCGGTCAGCCCGTCGGCGTAGCTGGCCGCGTGCCCGCCCGCCCGCTTGCCGAAGACCAGCAGATCGGACAGGGAGTTGCCGCCCAGCCGGTTGGAGCCGTGCATGCCACCGGAGACCTCACCGGCGGCGAACAGGCCGCGTACGTGGCCGAAGGCCGCACCCGAGTCAGGGTCGACCTCGACGCCGCCCATCACGTAGTGACAGGTCGGCCCGACCTCCATCGCCTCGGAGGTGATGTCGACGTCGGCCAGCTCCTTGAACTGGTGGTACATCGACGGCAGCCGCCGACGGATCTCGTCGGCCGAACGCCGGCTCGCGATGTCCAGGAAGACGCCGCCGGCGGGGGAGCCCCGACCGGCCTTGACCTCGCTGTTGATCGCACGGGCCACCTCGTCACGGGGCAGCAGCTCCGGCGGACGCCGGTTGTTGTCCGGGTCGGTGTACCAGCGGTCCGCCTCCTCCTCAGTCTCCGCGTACTGCTTGCGGAAGACGTCGGGGACGTAGTCGAACATGAACCGCTTGCCCTCGGAGTTCTTCAGGACACCACCGTCACCACGGACCGACTCGGTGACCAGGATGCCCTTCACCGAGGGCGGCCAGACCATGCCGGTCGGGTGGAACTGGAGGAACTCCATGTTGATCAGCGTCGCCCCGGCGCGCAGCGCCAACGCGTGCCCGTCCCCGGTGTACTCCCAGGAGTTCGAGGTGACCTTGTAGGAGCGCCCGACACCGCCGGTCGCCAGCACCACGGCCGGCGCCTCGAAGAGGATGAACTCGCCCGACTCGCGGTAGTAGCCGAACGCGCCGGCGACCCGGTCACCGTCGAGCAGCAGCTCCGTGATGGTGGTCTCGGAGAAGACCTTGATCCGGGCGTCGTACGAGCCGAACTCCCGGTGGTCGTCCTGCTGAAGCGAGACGATCTTCTGCTGGAGGGTGCGGATCAGCTCCAGGCCGGTCCGGTCGCCCACGTGCGCCAGGCGCGGGTACTCGTGGCCACCGAAGTTGCGCTGCGAGATCTTGCCGTCCTTGGTGCGGTCGAAGAGCGCACCGTACGTCTCCAGCTCCCAGATCCGCTGCGGCGACTCCTTCGCGTGCAGCTCGGCCATCCGGAAGTTGTTCAGGAACTTGCCACCGCGCATGGTGTCGCGGAAGTGCACCTGCCAGTTGTCCTTGCTGTTCACGTTGCCCATCGCGGCTGCCGCGCCGCCCTCGGCCATCACCGTGTGCGCCTTGCCGAACAGCGACTTGGAGATGATCGCGGTCTTCTTGCCGGCGAGCCTTGCCTCGATGGCGGCACGCAGACCGGCGCCGCCGGCCCCGATGACGACGACGTCGTAGTGGTGTCGTTCGATGCGAGTGGTAGTGGTCATGTCAGGGGCCCTTTAGTTGATGAACCGCAGGTCGGAGAACCAGCCGGCAGCGAGCGCCATGATGTAGAAGTCCGCCAGCGCCAGGGTGCCGAGGGTGATCCAGGCGAGCTGCATGTGCCGGACGTTCAACGCCGAGACGAACGTCCAGGCCTTGTACCGCACCGGGTGCTTGGAGAAGTGCTTCAACCGGCCGCCGATGATGTGCCGGCAGGAGTGGCAGGAGATGGTGTACGCCCAGAGCATCACCACGTTCAGCACCAGGATGATGTTGCCCAGCCCGAAGCCGAAGCCCTTGGGGGAGTGGAAGGCGAGGATCGCATCCCAGGTGTTGATCAGCGAGATGATCGCGGCGGCGTAGAAGAAGTAGCGGTGCAGGTTCTGACCGAGCAGCGGGAAACGGGTCTCACCGCCGTACTCCTTGTGGCCGTCCGGCACGGCGCAGGCCGGCGGCGACAGCCAGAACGACCGGTAGTACGCCTTGCGGTAGTAGTAGCAGGTGAGCCGGAACAGCAACAGGAACGGCAGGGTCAGCGCGGCGTCCGGGATGATCCACCAGCCGGGCAGGAAACGCCCGAAGTGCGAGGCTGCCTCAACACACCTGTCGGTCACGCACGGGGAGTAGAACGGGGTCAGGTAGTGGTAGTCGTTGACCCAGTAGTTGTCGTGCTGGAAGACCCGGACCGTCGCGTACACGACCCAGGCGCTGAGCCCGATCACGGTGATCAGCGGGGCGAACCACCAGCGGTCGGTACGCAACGTCTTCGCCGCGATGGCGGCGCGCGCCCGCGCTCCCCGCGGCCTCGTTGCCGTTGAAGTCATTCGAGTCGTCTCCTCGACGGGCCCGTACGGGCGGGCTGAGCTTTCACCGGTCGGCACGCGGACCGGAGAACCGCACCCGCTGCCACGTCCTGCGCACACAACGACCACGCCGGATCGACCGACGCAGCTAAGTGACACACGTTACGCCGATCTCTGCGAGCCGTCCGCGCAAGGGACCGTCCCGTGTGTCTGGCCTGCGGAAAAGCCGCCTTCTGGATACCTCAGCCGGAGGCGCCTCCGGTGAAGTGCCAGGACGCCAGCCGCACCGAGGGCGCCGTCCACCACGCACCGTCCACCCGATCCGGTTGACGCACCGGCCGCGCACCCAACCCGAGCACCGCCCCCGGCCCGAGCGCCCGGGGGTACGACTCGGTGAACCGCAGGTCGCGTACCGCCCGCACGACAGTGCCGTCCTCGATCAACCAGACACCGTTGCGGGTCAACCCGGTGACGACGAGGCTCTTCGGGTCGAGCACCCGCGTGTACCACAGGTCGCTGACCAGCAGCCCCCGTTCCACACCGCTGACCAGCGCGGCCGTGTCCGCGTCGACGACCGCCCCGGCCGCCGCGCCGGTGGTGCTCCGGCCGCTGGCGCTGGCCGGCCCCGCGGCCGCGCCGGACAGCCGCATGGTGCGGGCCATCGGACCCCAGGTGGCGCCACCCGCGACCGCGTGCCCGGTGGACTGGGCACCCGCCTCGGCGGCGGTCCGCCGGTCATGCGCCACCGCGCGGGTGGTGCCCGCCTCGACCAGTGTCAACGCCCGACGCGCGGTGCCCTCCGCGTCGAACGGCAGGCCCGACGCGCCCAACGGGTCGTCCACCAGGGTCACCGCCCTGTCGAACTGGGCGACCCCCGGCTCGGCGAACGACTGCCGTTCGGCGTACCGCTTGCCGTTGAAACCGAACCAGGACAGGTTCTGCAACAGGTCCGCCACGGCGGCCGGCTCGAACACCACCTCGTAGTGCCCCGGCGGCAACTCGACCGGGTCCGCCGCGGCCTGCGCCTTCGCCGCCGCGTGCGCCCCCAGCTCGGCACCGTCGAGGTCGGAGAGCCGGTCCGCGCAGCGCCGGGCCACCCCGTCCGCGCCGTCACGGCGGGCGATGCCGTCCATCGCCGCCTCCGCCGAGCGGCCGGACGCGGTGTGCCCGGCCGAGTTCGCGAACGCCGACGAGCGATGCGCGGTGCGGCAGTAACCCGCTGTGCTCAAGCCCCCGGCGGCGGCCACGAACGCCCCCACCCGGTCGGCCCGCTGGTCCGGCTCCGCGTACGCGGTCGCCTCGTCCACGGGCGGCGCGTCCGGCACGGGCGTCGGCGCGGTCAGCCCCGGCCAGCCCGGGTCAGGTGGGCAGAGACGCGCCGCGGCCAGGGTCCGCTCCACCAGCGCCCGCAGCCCGTCGGTGGTGACCACGCTGCCACTGCCGGCGGCGGTCCGACCGTCCACGTGCAGCCGCAACCGGACCCCGACCGTCGACTCCGCGACGTTCTGGTGGATGGCCGAGTTGGCGAACCGCGTCAGCGCCAGATCCGCCCGCGTCACCACCGCGTCGGCCTGCGCGGCCGGACCGCCGAGCTGGCGGACCAGCTCGACAACCTGCCCCGCCAGCTCCAACTCACTCCTCGCGCTCACGCGGTGCCGCCTTTCGTTCGCGACTGCGGGGCTCGCAGGACCGGCTCACTCCTCGCGCTCACTGAGCTCCCTTTCGTTCGCGACTGCGGGGCTCGCAGGACCGGCTCACTCCTCGCGCTCACGCGGAAACCCCCACGCGGACGTTGCGGAACCGGGCCGGTGCCGCCGGGTGGCCGGTGTGGCCGATCTGGCCGGGCTGGCCCTTGCCGCAGTTGGGCGTGCCCCAGGAGATCGTCTCGTTGGAGAGCATGTCCATCGAGCGCCAGAAGAGCGGGCCGATCCCCGTGTACGTGGGGTTGCGCAGCATCCGCCCCCGCCGCCCCTTCTTGATCTCCCAGCCGACCTCGCAGCCGAACTGGAAGTTGAGCCGCTTGTCGTCGATCGACCAGGACCGGTTGAGGTCCATCAGAACGCCGTCGTCGGTGGCCGCGATGATCTCCTCCAGGGTGTGCGGGCCGGGTTCCAGGCCGACGTTCGTCATCCGCACCATCGGCAGCCGGGCCCACCCGTCGGCCCGTACGCTGCCGCCGTAGTCGAGGCTGGCCATGGCGGCCGAGTCCCGACCGGCGAGCACACCGACCCAGCGGCCGTCGCGGACCGCGTCCCGCCGGACCGCCGGGGAGCCCTCGTCGTCGAACCCGAAGCTGCCCAGGGCGCCGGGGATCGTCGGGTCGATGGTGATGTTCATCAGCTCCGAGCCGTAGCGCAGCGAACCGAGCTGGGCCAGGTCCAGCCAGGACGTGCCGGCGAACGCCGCCTCCCAGCCGAGGATCCGGTCCAGTTCGATGGCGTGCCCGACCGACTCGTGGATCTGCAGGGCCAACTGTTCGCCGCCGAGGATCAGATCCGTCTCGCCCGCCGGGCACTGCGGCGCGGTGAGCAGCGCCCGGGACTCGTCGGCGATCTGCGCGGCGTGCGCGGCCAGGTCGAGCGACTCGACCAGCTCCCACCCGGTGGTGCCGTACTGCCCCCGGTAGCTCGGCCAGGACCGGCGCTGCGTCTCGCCGTCACCGATGGAGGTGGCGGAGATGCCCCCACCGCACTCGCGGATCCGCTGGTCGATCCGGTGGCCCTCGCTGGAGACGAACCACTTGGCGGTGTCCCAGATCTGGTAGAGGCCCTCGGCCAGATCCGCGCCGTGCTCGACCATCGCGCGGGTCGCGTCGACCAGCAGGTCACCCTTGTCCGACAGAGGCACCCCGAGCGGGTCGATCTCGCAACCGGAGGCCCAGCTCGCGGTGACGGCCTCGGCGGGCACCAGGTCGACCGGCGGGCCGGGCACCCGCGCGCTCGCCATCGCGGTACGCGTAGCGCGCCGACCGGCGTCGCGGGCGGCGGCGTCGGAGAGATCGGGTACGGCGTAGAAGCCCCAACTCGCACCGACGAGCGCCCGGACACCGAGCCCGATGCTCTCGTCCTGGGTCAGCTCCTCCACGTCGCCGTTGCGCGCGGTCATCGACTCGTAGCGGCGATGCATCACCCGTGCGTCGGCGTACCGCGCTCCCGCGTCGAGGGCGGCCTGGACGGCGGCGGTGGCCGCGTCGAACTCGGTCATGCGACGACCCTAGGGCAGCCGACCAACACCCGTCAGGGAAGAAGTTCTTCTGGCCGGATCGTCGCCTTCACCGGCTCGGTCAGTTCCAGAACCTCGCCGGCCCTGGTCGCCGACCGCTCGACGTAGTGGAAACCCTGCCGCTGATACAGGTACAGGCTCAGGGACTCCTGCTCGACGAGCAGATACCACGGGATGCTGGCCGCGGCGTACAGGTGCGGCTTCAACACCCGATCGGTGACGGCGGTGTGCGGCGCTGGGATCTCGCCAACCAGCAGGACCACGCCCGCCGGCACGCAGTCCGCCGTCAGATCCAACTCCGCCGTCACCACGAGGTCGGGATTGAGGATGCGCGTGGCGTTGAGGCGCAGGTTAATGACCGGGAGCAGGGTGCGGGTCGCCGCTGCGCAGCCTGGCTCCAACGCGGCTGCCAAGCCACAGACGATCGCCTGGTGTCGGACGGACGGCGATGGTCCAATGAGCAGTCCGCCGTCGAGGAGTTCGATCCGCTGGGCTGTCTCACCGAGGGCGAGGTAGTCCGACTCGGTCCAGGGCAGCGAGTGGTCAGGAACGTCGGCAGGATCCACCCGGCCAGTGCAACTCGTTGTGGATCGCTGAGGTCGCACCCGGCGTGCGAGCACGATGAAGGCCTCGCTAGACGTTGTGATCTTCAAGATTGAGTCACCAAGATCGCGCCCGATCGTAGATGTAGTGGTTTCCGAGCGCTTCGTGGCCACTACTTCCTGCTTCGAGCGTGACCTTGACGGCGGTGGGTGCCCCAAACCCCGCTGCTGGTTTTTGAGGCGCTGTTCGTCGTCAAGATCCGCGCAGGATCGGGGATGTTGCTGTTTCTCGCGTGCCGGAGGCAGCAACATCGGGGAAGTTGCGCGGATCTTGGGCGCGGGGGCGCGGGGGCGCGGGGGCGCGGGGCGCGGGGCGCGCAAGGGCCAGGGCGGGGCCATGAACGGGCGTGGATGGCGAGGTGACGGGGGTGCGGGGCCGATGCTGACTCGTTACGCTCGGGCCCGCTGACACGTGCCGACTTTGTAGCTTATTTTCACCCTCGGGACTTTGTTGTAAGTTCTCTTCGTCACTGAGGGAGGTTGCCGTGGACAGCTCGGATCCGGCGCCGTCCGGGAAGCCGGACGACCATCCCGCCGTGCCGACGCAGCGCGGCAACGACGACGCCTACCTGCGGGTGCGTGATCTGCGGGTCCGGTTCGACACCGAGGACGGCGTGGTGCGCGCGGTCGACGGGGTGTCGTTCGCCGTCGAGCGGGGCCGCACCCTGGGCATCGTCGGTGAGTCCGGCTCCGGCAAGAGCGTCACCTCGCTGGCCATCCTCGGCCTGCACGATCCCAAACGCGCAACCATCACCGGCGAGATCTCCGTCGGCGGCCGGCAGGTGGTCGGCCTGCCTGACGAGGAGGTACGCCGGCTGCGTGGCCGGGACATGGCGATGATCTTCCAGGATCCGCTGTCCGCGCTGCACCCGTACTACACGGTGGGCCGACAGATCGCCGAGGCGTACCGGGTGCACCACCCGAAGGCCAACCGTCGCGAGGCCCGGCAGCGGGCCGTCGACATGCTGGACCGGGTCGGCATCCCACAGCCGGCCCGCCGCTTCGATCAGTACCCGCACGAGTTCTCCGGCGGCATGCGGCAACGGGCGATGATCGCGATGTCGCTGGTCAACGACCCGGCGCTGCTGATCGCCGACGAGCCGACCACCGCCCTGGACGTCACAGTGCAGGCGCAGATCCTGGACCTGTTGGCCGACCTCCAGGCCGAGTTCCACTCCGCGATCATCCTGATCACCCACGACCTCGGCGTGGTCGGCCAGGTCGCCGACGACGTGCTGGTCATGTACGGCGGTCGCGCCGTCGAGCGGGGCAGCGTCGAGCAGGTGCTCCGTTCGCCACAACATCCGTACACCTGGGGGTTGCTCTCCAGCGTGCCGTCGCTGCACGGCGACGCGGACGCGGACCTGCTGCCGATTCCCGGCAACCCGCCGAGCCTGATCAACCTGCCGTCCGGCTGCGCGTTCCACCCGCGCTGCCGGTACGCGGACCGCGCCGGCAGCCGCTCCCGTACGGACGTGCCCGAGCTACGGGCGGCCGGGGCCGAGGGTCACCTCGTCGCCTGTCATCTGAGCGCCGAGGAGCGCGCCGCGTTCTATGCCGAGGACGTCGCACGAGTGGGGGTGGCTGTGTGAGGGCGAGGAACGCAGCGCAGCGGAGTACCGCAGCCCCGAACGGAGGACCGTGGAGGTGACCGACGAACCGCTGTTGCGGGTACGGGGCCTGACCAAGCATTTCCCGGTACGCGAGGGGCTGCGCTCCACCGGCCTGGTGCGGGCGGTGGACGGGCTCGACTTCGACGTGCGCCCCGGCGAGACGCTCGGGCTGGTGGGGGAGTCGGGCTGCGGCAAGACCACCACCGGTCGGATGCTGGTGCGGCTGCTGGAGCCGACCAGCGGCAGCATCGAGTTCGCCGGGCGGGACATCACGCACGCCGGCCGCCGGGAGTTGCGCCCGCTGCGTCAGGAACTCCAGATCATCTTCCAGGACCCGTACGCGTCGCTGAACCCCCGGCACACCGTCGGCCGGATCGTGGCGATGCCGCTGCAGGTCAACGGGATCAAACCGCCGGGTGGGATCAAGGCCCGGGTGCAGGAGTTGCTGGAGCTGGTCGGGTTGAACCCGGAGCACTACAACCGGTACCCGCACGAGTTCTCCGGCGGTCAGCGTCAGCGCATCGGCATCGCCCGGGCGTTGGCCCTGCGGCCCAAGCTGATCGTCGCGGACGAGCCGGTGAGCGCGCTGGACGTCTCGATCCAGGCGCAGGTCGTCAACCTGCTGCGTGACCTGCAACGGGAGCTCGGTCTGGCGTTCGTGTTCATCGCGCACGACCTGGCTGTGGTCCGGCACTTCTGCCAGCGGGTCGCGGTCATGTACCTGGGCCGGATCGTGGAGATCGGCGATCGGGAGGACATCTACGAGCGCCCGCAGCACCCGTACACCAGGGCGTTGCTCTCGGCGATCCCGGACGTCACCCAGCTTGGCCCTGCGGGCCGCATCCGTCTGACCGGTGACGTGCCCACCCCGCTCGACCCGCCGTCGGGCTGCCGGTTCCGTACCCGGTGCTGGAAGGCACAGGACGTCTGCGCCACCGAGCAGCCGGCGCTGGTCAAGCGCAATGGCGGCCGGCAGGCCACAGCGTGTCACTTCCCTGAGAGGGAAGCGGCCAGCACGAGCCCGGAGTCAGCCGAGTCGGCTGCCCAGGTCGACGAGGAGGTGTCGTCGTGAGCCTCTCCCCGGTGGAGGGTGTGGCGCTGGCCGAGATCGAGTCCGGCACCGACGCGGGCGGGCCCGCCGCGAAGGGCGTCGTCGGTCGCTCGCCCGGTCAGCTCGCCTGGCTGCGGCTGCGCCGTGACCGTACGGCAGTGGTCAGCGGCGTACTCCTGGTGTTCTTCATGGTGTTGGGGTTGTCCGCCCCGCTGATCGAGATGGTCTACGGGGTCGGGCCGCGGGAGCAGTTCCAGAATCTGCTGGACGGCAACGGCATGCCACTGGGGTACGCCGGCGGGGTCACCGGTGACCACTGGTTCGGGCTGGAGCCGGGGCTGGGCCGGGACATCTTCGTCCGGCTGATCTACGGGTTGCGCACGTCGCTGTTCATCGCCCTCGCCGCCGCCCTGATCACCGCGACGATTGGCGTCGCGCTCGGCACGCTCGCCGGCTACCTCGGTGGCTGGCTCGACGCGGTGATCAACTGGATCACCGACCTGACCCTGGCGATGCCCTTCCTGATCATCGCGTTGGCGCTCACCCCCGCCATCACGCTGCGCTTCTACGGCGAGCGGGGGCAGGTGTCGTCCGCCTTCGGGGTGGGTGTGCTGATCGCCGTCTTCGCCATCTTCGGCTGGACCAGCACCGCGCGGCTGGTCCGCGGTCAGGTGATCGCGCTGCGTGAGCGGGAGTTCGTGGAGGCGGCCAAGGCCAGCGGCGCCGGGTTGGGGCACATGCTCTTCCGGCAACTGCTGCCGAACATCTGGGCGCCGATCCTGGTCTCGTTCTCGCTGGCGGTGCCGCAGTTCATCACCAGCGAGGCGGCGCTCTCGTTCATCGGCGTCGGGCTCAGTGACGAAACGCCGAGCTTCGGCCGGATGATCTACGACAGTCTGGACTACCTCCAGACCGACCCGGCGTACGTGTTCTTCCCGGGCATCACGATCTTCGCGCTGGTGTTCGCCTTCAACCTCTTCGGCGACGCGCTGCGGGACGCGCTCGACCCGAAGTCGTCCCGGTAGGGGGTACCCCATGGCGCGATTTCTGCTCAAGCGACTCTTCTCCGCCACGCTGACCCTGTTCGCGGTGAGTGTGCTGACCTTCCTGATGTTCTTCGCCCTGCCGCGTGACCCGGTGAGCAGCATCTGCTCGAAGAACTGCAACCCGGAGCGGTTGGAGCGGGTCCGCGACGACCTGGGCCTGAACGACCCGCTGATCAGCCAGTACGCCGGTTACATGAAGGGCATCGTGACCGGCCGGGACCTCGGTAGCGCCCAGGGTGGCCGCTGCGACGCGCCCTGTCTGGGCTGGTCGTACGTCACCAACGAGGCGGTCTCGGACACCATCGCCCGGGTGCTGCCGGTGACGCTGAGCATCGTGATCCCGGCGGCGATCCTCTGGTTGCTGCTCGGCGTCGGTCTCGGCATGGTCTCCGCGTTGCGTCGGGGCACCTGGCTGGACCGGGCCGCCATCGGCTTCTCGCTGACCGGCGCGTCGTTGCAGCTGTACTTCGTGGGCGCGGTGCTGCTGATGATCTTCGTCTACAACCTGCGGTGGCTGCCGGTGCCCAGCTACACCTCCCTGTTCGAGAACCCGGCGAAGTGGGCCAGTGGGCTGGCGCTCGCCTGGGTGTCGCTGGCCTTTCTCTTCTCGGCGATCTACGCCCGGTTGTCGCGGGCGCAGATGTTGGAGACGCTCTCCGAGGACTTCGTCCGGACCGCGCGGGCCAAGGGCCTGGCCAAACCCACCGTGTACGGGCGGCACGCGCTGCGCGCGGCGATCACCCCGGTGGTGACCATCGCGGGGCTGGACGTGGGCGGAGCGCTCGGTGGCACGGTCATCACCGAGACGACGTTCGGCATCCAGGGGTTGGGGCGTACGGCGGTGGACGCGGTGCGCTCGGGTGACCTGCCCACCATCATGGCCACCGTGTTGATCGCGGCCGTCTTCGTCGTCCTGGCGAACGTGCTGGTGGACCTGCTCTACGCGACCATCGACCCCCGGGTGCGGCTGCGCTGACCGGCTGCTCGGCCGCCACGGTGTCCGATGGCGAAATTTATCGACAACTGTTACACAACTCGTAGTTTTTCTTCCTTACGATCCTCGGGACGTCGGCGGTTCTCGCCCCGACGAAACCGCACGGCACATGGCTGAAGGAGGTACTTCATGCGACCACGCGTGGCGGTTGCCGCAGGCGGCGCGATCGCTCTGGTTGTGGCATTGGGTGCGTGCTCGAAGAACACGGGCGAGGGCACCACTGTGGACACCGACCGGAAGCAGACCGGGGTCATCGCGACCGACCCCAAGGACTCGCAGGGGCCGGCGGCAGAGGTGAGCGGCGCCGCGAAGGGCGGCACCTTCACCGTCATCCGGGAGTCGCCGATCTCCCACCTCGACCCGCAGCGGACGTACTCGTTCGCCGGTCTGATGGCCAACCCGCTCTGGTCCCGCTACCTGACCACCTGGAAGGACGATGGCAAGGGCGGCCTGGTCCTGGTCGGTGACCTGGCCGAGACGCCGGGCAAGAACGTCAACAACGACTGCAAGGTCTGGGAGTTCACCGTCAAGGACGGGGTGAAGTTCGAGGACGGCCGGCCGATCACCTCCAAGGAGATCGCGTACGGCATCGCACGCTCCTTCGACCCCGACCTGTCCGGCGGCCCGACCTACATCCAGGAGTGGCTGGCCGACACCGCGCAGTTCGACACCAAGTGGGACTTCAAGAAGAACAAGACGTCGCTGCCGCCGGGCCTGAGCACGCCGGACGCCAAGACGCTGCGCTTCGAGTTCGCCAAGCCCCGCTGCGACCTGCCGTTCGCCGCCTCGCTGCCGACCACCGCGCCGCTGCCCGCCGACAAGGACACCGGCATCGAGGTGGACAAGCAGCCGTTCTCCTCCGGCCCGTACAAGGTCGCCAAGAACCAGGTCGGCGTCCAGCTCACCCTGGACCGCAACCCCAACTGGGACGCCAACACCGACCCGGTGCGCCATCAGTACCCGGACCAGTTCGTGTGGACCTTCGGGCCGACCGCCGACGCCGCCAACAACCGGGTGATCGCCGACAACGGCGCCGACCAGAGCGCACTCGCCTTCAACACCGTGCCCGCCTCGCTGGTCGCCAAGGTGGCCGGGGACGCCGCGCTCAAGTCGCGGACGATCCTCTCGCCGACCCCGAGCGCCAACCAGCTCGTCATCAACAACCAGCGGGTCACCGACCTCAAGGTCCGGCAGGCGCTCAACTACGCCATCGACCGCGAAGGCATGATCAAGGTGCTCGGCGGCCAGAACGTCGCCGCACCGCTGACCACGCTGATGCCGTCCGCCACGATCGGCTACAAGGCGTACGAGGCGTACCCGGCCGGGCCGAACGGCAACGTCGACAAGGCCAAGGAACTGCTCGGCGGAAAGACGCCGGAGCTGGTCCTCGGCGTCGCCGACAACTCCACCGAGCAGCAGCAGGGCGCTCAGCTGAAGGCCAACCTGGAGCGGGCCGGCTTCAAGATCACGCTGCGGAACATCTCCGACGACGCCAAGCTCGACGAGATCAAGAAGAAGAACAACCCCTGGGACCTGTACATCGGTAACTGGGCGGCGGACTGGCCCAGCGGGGCGTCGATTCTGCCGGTGCTCTACGACGGCCGCACCATCAAGGCCGAGGGCAACAGCAACCAGTCCTACTTCAACGACCCGGCCATCAACGCCGAGATGGACCGCATCCTGGCGCTCGCCCCGGCCGACCAGGGCCCGGAGTGGGCCAAGCTCGACGAGCGGATCATGAAGGAGTTCGCCCCGGTGGTGCCGCTCTACGTCGACGTGGCCTACAACGTGCACGGGTCCAAGGCCGGCGGGATCTTCATCTCCAGCGTCTTCGGCTACCCGTCGTTCGTGAACGCGCACGTCAAGCCGTAGTCATACCGCAGGCAGGCAGGGCCCTCTCCCGACAGCGTCGTCGGGAGGGGGCCCTCGCCGTCCGTCCTCTGAGCGCGAGCGCTGTTCGGCCAGCCCGGGATGGGTGCCCCCGCACGCTTCCTTTGGAGCTGATGTCGTAGACGATTCAACCGTTGGAGCATCCTCGACTCGGCGTGCCGACAGTCACGGTCCAGCGCGTCTGGAGCTTGCCGTGTGGCCGGGACCGCCCGGAGCACGTGGGGCTGGGTCGGACTCTGGGGATCCTGTAGTCGGCCGAATGGGCGCTGACCGTGGCAGAGGGGTATGCCTTGCGGCCGTCAGCAGACGCAGGTGGCACCGAAATCGGGGCGATATCGTGGCGCGGTGTTCACCGCCGGCAAGCGTGACTCGATCCGGGAGCAGTTGCTCGGTCTAGCCGAACGTGACCCCGCCGTCGTCGGGGCCGCCATCACCGGATCTCACGCGGTCGACGGCGGCGACCGGTGGTCGGACATCGACCTGGCGTTCGGCATCGAAGGTTCGCTGGACGCGGTGATGCACCGCTGGACCGACATGCTCTACCGGGACTTCGCCGCCGTTCATCACTGGGACCTGCCGTCCGGCTCTGCCGTGTACCGGGTGTTCCTGCTTGCCGACATGCTTGAAGTGGACATCGGGTTCACACCGGCTGCGGAGTTCGGGCCGCACGGTCCGACCTGGCGTACGGTCTTCGGCCATCCCGGACAGGCCAAGGAAGACCTGCGTCCGGAATGGCGGGCTCTGGTCGGGTTGGGATGGCACCACGCCCTGCATGCGTGGATCTCCATCCAACGCCACCGTTGGTGGCAGGCCGAGCAGTGGATCAGCGCTCTACGCGGTCAGGTTCTCGCCTTGGCCTGCTTGCGCCTCGGTCACCCCACCAGCTACGCGAAAGGTGCCCACCTGCTTCCGCCGGAGGTGACCTCACCGCTGGACACGACCCTGGTCCGTGCGCTGAACGAGGCCGAACTGACCCGTGCTCTCTCCGCAGCGACGGATGCGCTGACAGGGGAACTCGCGCTCGCCGATGCAGCTCTTGCTGCCCGACTGGCCTTCGTCCTCAGCGACCTGTGCACGGACAACCCGAGGCCAGACGAGCCTGACGGCAGCGAAGAGCCCAGTGTCGACCTACCGGCTGAGTCCGCCAGTTGAAACGCGCCGGTTGACCGGAACATTCGTCCAAGCCAGCGGCACCGCAGGGCGACGACAGTGCATTCATGACGGCATCGCCAGCCCTCGGCAAACAGTTCGACGAGGTCGACCCGCGCGCGTCCGACCAGCAACCGCGTCGAAGCCGCGCCCGCCGGCGACGGCGCGTCATCGCCTCGACGACGCTGCTCACGGTCGTCGGACTGCTCCTGGCCAACGCGGCATCGGTGAACTGGCAGTCCGCCCGTGCCACCGGAGACTCGATCCTGCATCTCGACGGCGGCGACATCAACGTCAGCCAGGACGGGCCCCGCGACGCCCCGGCACTCGTGCTGATCCACGGGCTCGGTGCCTCGACCGAGTGGTGGAAGTCGATAGTCCCGACGCTGGCAACGTCCCACCGTGTCATCCGAATCGACCTGCTCGGACATGGCCGATCCGCCAAACCGGCCGGCGGCGGCTATGCCGTCCCGCAGCAGGGACGCCGCGTCGGGCAGGCACTGGACCAGCTCGGCATCGAACAGGCCATCGTGATTGGCCACTCGACCGGCGGCTACGTCGCCACCGCGCTCGCCGAACACCGCGGCGACCTGGTGATCGGCCTCGCGCTCATCAACACGGGACCGCGCCTGGACGCCTTCATCTCGGACGGGCCGGTGGGCAAGCTCGTCTTCGTCCCTGTGCTGGGTCAACTCCTGTGGCGACTTCGGACCGATGGGATTCTGCGTCGGGGCTTGAGCACCGCGTTCGCGCCCGGCTTCCACGTCCCGCAGCAGCTCGTCGACGACACGCGCAGCATGACCTACCACGCGCTCACGGCGACATCGCGGGCGTCCGACGACTACCTGACCCAGCGACAACTTCCGGATCGGCTCACGAGCCTCGGCAAGCCACTGCTGGTCATCTTCGGTGAGCTCGACCAGAGGTGGCGATCCTCATCGGCGGCCGCGTACCGCCGCGTTGCTGGTGCGAACGTCGAGTTGATGCCCGGTGTCGGTCACTCACCCATGCTCGAAGACCCTACGCAGACGACCGGATTTCTCCTCACCTTCTTCAGCTCCGTGTCGGGCGGTCAGTGAGTCAAACGAGAACCGCGACCATGTGCGGCCGTGCGAGAGGCGGGGCTTGTGGATCCATGCGGTCGGCCGCGCGCATAGAGTCGTCCCGACACGGTGACCTTCGCGAGACCAGGACGGGGCAGGACATGCGCCACGGCACCCGGAACGAGATGCTCGCTCGTCTGGCCGAGGCGGTCGAGTCGGTCACTCATGCCCACCCGGTACGGGTTGCCGTCGACGGCCCGCCCGCCGCTGGCAAGACGACCCTCGCCGACGAGTTGGCCGTCGTCCTGCGCGAGCACGGCCGCGACGTCATTCGCGCGACGATCGACGACTTCCTCTTCCCTCGGGCGCAGCGGTATCCGCGCGGCGAGTACTCGGCCGAAGGCTGCTACTACGACGCACACGACTACGGCGCGTTGAACCGGGTTCTGCTGGATCCACTCGGCCCCGGCGGAGATCGGCGCTTCCAACCCGCGGTCTACGACAGCACCGCGGACGCTGTGCTGTCCCCGCCGATCTTGACCGCTCCCGCCGACGCCGTGCTGGTGTTCGACGGCGTTTTCCTGATGCGCCCGGAACTTCGAGACCGGTGGGACCTGCGCGTCTTCGTGTCGAGCGCGCCCGAGAAGACAGTGGATCGTGCCGTGGTCCGAGAGCGGCAGGTGTCATCCCGCACCGACGTCGAGCGGCGTTGGCGCGAGCGTTACCTCCCCTCCCAACAGCTCTACTTCGACAGGGTGCGCCCGACCGATCACGCCGACGTCGTCGTGCACAACGACGAGCCCCAGCAGCCGGTCTGGGAGAACCACACACGTTGAACGCACGTTCGTTCGGAGGCGGGGGATGACGACGCTGTTCCTGACGGTGGGGCTTCCGTGCACCGGGAAGACCACTGCTGCTCGACGTATCGAGGTTGAGCGCAAAGCTCTTCGTCTGACGAAGGACGAGTGGGTGAAGGCTCTCTACGGGCAGGAGAATCCGCCGTCGGCTCAGGACGTGATCGAAGGACGGCTCATCGAGATCGGGTTGCGGACCCTGGAACTCGGCACCAACGTCGTGATCGACTACGGCCTCTGGAGCCGGGACGAGCGCACTGCGCTGCGGCAGGCAGCAGCAGACCTCGGCGCGACGGTGGAGTTGCACTACTTCGCACTCACCCCAGCCGAGCAGCGCCGACGACTCGATCAGCGCCAAGCCGAAGCGCCACACACGACGTGGCCGATGTCCGACGACGAACTCGCCGAGTGGGCGGCGAGCTTCGAGGTCCCGACGCCGGGCGAACTCGACGGCACCGAACCCATTGACGCGCCGCCGACTGGATTCGCGAGCTGGAACGAGTGGCGTACGCACCGCTGGCCGCCCGCGGTCTCCTGACACCGGCGACCGCCATCGCACTCTCGCGACCAACTGACGTTGACACGTTGCGCGGCCGGCACCTTGATGCAAGCATCGCACCATGACGATCAACCGAAAGGGTCATGCCGCGTAAGCGGCCGGGCGCGATTCGCGCCGCACATCAAGCCGCCGGTCCTGCCCTGCGCCAATGGGCCCGCGAAGGCGGCGATCTGATCGACTGTCTCTCTCCTGCCGCAACCGCCGCCGTTCGAGCTGTCGAACACTGCCGGAATTCCGGTCGGTCCTCGCGCGGCGGGGAATGCTACGACCCCGACCCATTCAATCAGCATGTCCGACCCGGGCATACTGCCTATTTCCTTCTTGAATATCGACAATTTCTGCGCCAGCCCGGGCGGAAGCTCCGCCTCGAAGCGTCGCCCTGCCCCGCCTGCCCCGGCTGCCAATACCTGGATCTGGCGCTCGTGCGAGACGCGTTGGAGGCTGTGACCCGTCTCCTACCGTCGTCGGCACGTGTGGAGATGCGCCGACTGCTGAACCGCCTGGACGGCGAGTTTCGACGCCGCACCCTTCCCGACTCCAGTCCCAGGAGAAGTTGGAGTGGTCAACCGCTGCCGTGGTGGCATCGGCGGATCTACAAGAACTGACCTTCCGTCCATTCGTCGGCGCTTTTCGCGATCCTCCTGCTTTCGGCGTTCTTCCCCCGCCTGCGGGAGCTTCGCCGCACATCAGGGGACGATCACCACGCCGCCGCGTACGCCACCTCGGGCCAGACGGTCGTGGGCGGCTGCCGCGTCGGCGAAGGGGTACACGTCAGCGACCCGGAGCGGAATGGTGCCGCTGCTGACCAGTGTGACCAGTTCGCCCAGCCGGGATCCGTCCGGTAGCACCTCCAGCGCGAAGGTCCGGATTCCGCGCACCGGCTCCGGGCGAAGTGGGGGCGACGCGGCCACGTAGCCGCCGCCGTCCCGGATGAGGTCCAGCAGTGCGGAGCCGATCACCGCCAGGTCGATGACCGCGTCGAACGTGCCCGTCGGATCGTCGGTGCGCGACAGGAACGCCGCGCCCTGCGACTCGACGAACTCGCGGTCATCGGCTCCGGCGAGTCCCGTGGTGTGCAGACCAGCCGCCCGGGCCAGCGCCAGAACGAACCCTCCGACCTGCCCGGCGGCGCCGGTGACGAGCACTGTCGAACCCGCCGGGAGCGCGAGCAGGTCGAGTGCCTGGGCGGCGGCGAGGCCATTGGTCGGCAGGGTCGCCGCCTCGGTGGCGGGGACGCCGGCGGGCGCGGAGGTGAGCCAGGCGGCGTCGAGGACCACGTACTCCGCGTGGGCACCGACAGTGGTTTGCAGCCACGGCGAGAAGCCGATGACCTCGTCGCCGACCGTGAACTCGTCGACCGACGGGCCGACCGCGTCGACGCTGCCGGCAACGTCCCAGCCGGGGGTGTACGGCAGACCGGCCGGCAACGGGGCCGGGAACCGACCGGAGCGGACCATCAGGTCAACCGGATGGACAACCGATGCCGCGACCCGCACCCGTACCTGACCCGGCCCGGGCTCAGGCATTGGCACCTCAGCCACGTGCAGGACCTCCGGCCCTCCGAACTCCACATACCTGACTGCGCGCATCGTCGTCTCCTTCGTGGGATTTCGTGATCACCACGACCGTACGAATGCTCGGCACTGGGAGAAAGTAGGTACCTTGGAGTGCCTAGGGCACCAGGGGAGGACAGCATGTCGACGACGACCGCGGCGCAACGCCGCGAACAGGCCAAACGCGACTACGACGCGTTCCTGGAGCAGTGCCCGACCCGTGAGCTGCTGAGCAGGCTCACCGACAAGTGGGTCGCGCTGGTGATCCCCGCGCTCGCCGGGGGCCCGCAGCGGCACGGCGAGCTCGCCCGCCGCATCGCCGGCGTCAGCCAGAAGATGCTCACCCAGACCCTCCGCACGCTGGAGCGTGACGGCCTGGTCACCCGCACTGTCACTGCTTCGGTGCCGGTCCGCGTCGACTACGAGCTCACCCCGCTCGGCCATGAACTGTTCCCGGTCATCTTCGCCATCAAGAACTGGGCGGAGACGCACATGGATCGCGTCTTCGAAGCGCGGACCCAGTTCGACGCACGTCCCTGAGAGTCGACGACGCCGATCAACGTCGGAGTCCGAGCCCGCCAGATTGTCGCTGGTGGAGGTTAGGGTCCGCGTCGTGGACGACACCTCGATGGCCCGGCAGACCGCCCACGCCTACGTCGATCTTCTGGAGCGCCGCGACTGGTCCGGGTTGGCTGCCCTGCTCAGCGACGATGTGGTCTACGAGATGCCGCAGACTCGGGAGCGCATTCGCGGCAGGGACGCGTTCCTGCGGTTCAACACCGACTATCCCGGCGACTGGCACCTCCGGCCGCGACGGGTGATCGCCGATGGTCGCCTCGCTGCCCTGTTGCTCGACGTCCGCGTCGGCGCCGAGCAGACGGAGGCGTGTGTGTGGCTGGAGATGTCCGAGCAGGGGCTGATCAGCAAGGTCATCGACTACTGGCCCGAGCCGTACGATCCGCCGCCGGGCCGGGAACACCTCGTGGAACGTTGGTGATCGTCAGCCTCCCGCAGCAGCGGCCCAGGTGCGGCAGGCAACGTCTCTACCTGGCGCCGTCCACGGGCGGGTGCGGCAGCACCAACGCCTGAGCGGCGATGACGCGTTCGCCGTCGAAGGTCAGCGCCGGTGATCCGTGCAGCCGATAGCCCTGATCGAGAAGAGCACTGACGCGGGCGCAGAATTCAGCGTCATCGGGCCCGGTGATGAGGCGGTAGCCGAGCGGTTTCGTGAAATCCGATGCTGCTCACAACAGGTGGGTACGGAGGAACTCCAGCTCCAGGGGGAGCAGGCGCTCGGCGGTGCCGTTCGCGGCCATGTGCGTGGCGCCGGTCAGCGGCAGCACGGCGTGCGGGCGGCCGGTGCTCAGCAGTGCCGCCGAGAGCCGGAGCGTGTGCGCGGCCACCACGTTGTCGTCGGCCAGGCCGTGCACCAGCAGCAACGGGCGGGCCTGGTCCGGGCCGGTGACCGGTTCGGCGGCCAACTCGACGAGCGAGTGGTGCGCGTAGACGTCCGTGCCATCCTCCGGCAACCCCAGATAACGCTCGGTGTACGCGGTGTCGTACAGCGCCCAGTCGGTCACCGGCGCACCGGCGATGCCGCACCGGAACAGCTCCGGGTGACGCAGCACCGCCAACCCGGCCAGCCACCCCCCGAACGACCAGCCGCGCACCCCCACCCGGCTCAGATCCAGGTCGGGATGCTTGCCGGCCAGTGCCGTCAACGCGTCGATCTGGTCGGTGAGGATCACGTCGGCCACCCGGCGGTGGATCGCCTTCTCGAACGAGGGTGCCACTCCCGGCGTACCCCGGTTGTCGATGGTGACCACCGCGAACCCGGCGTCGGCCCACCACTGCCGCTCCAACCACGCGGCCCGCGCCGCCACGACCTCCTGGTGCCCCGGCCCGCCGTAGATGTCCAGCAGTACCGGCAACCGTCGACCCGTCACGTGGTTGTCCGGGTAGAGCACCGCCGCCGGCAACCGCCGGTCGGTCACCCGTTCCAGTAGCGGCAGCGGCGAATACGGCGGATTGGCGGCGAACGATCGCAGCTCGGCCAGCTCCTGGTCGCCGCGGCGCACGGTCCACCGCACCCCGGCGTGATCCAGCGACGCGACACCCACCGCCAGCACGTCCCCGCCCACCGCGGCGGTGTACCAACCGGAGTCGGTGGTGAGTCGCCGCGCGTCCACCCCACCGCCGATCGTGGTGCGGATCCGAAAGAGGTGCCGCTCGCTCGGCTCGCCGTCGCTCGCCTCGACCAGCAGATCGGCCGGACCGGAGGCGGCCGGCAGCCGACCCACCACCCGGCGTACGTACAGCGACGGCGGGGTGAGCAGGGTGCCGTCGGCGAACAGGCACCTCGCGTCGTACCCGTCGTGGGCCAGTTCCCCGCCGACCAGCACGCGGCCGTCCGGGAGGTGCGCCGGGGTGCCGGCGATCGGCTCTACCCAACGCGGGTCGGCCAGCTCCGCGTGCACCTGCGTCTCACCGGTGCGGGGGTCCACCGCCAGCACCAGCCCGTGCTGCTGCGACCGGCGCAGCACGGTGATCAACGGGCTGCCCTCGACCCAGCTGACCCCGGTCAGGTACGGGTAGGTCTCCCGATCCCAGTGCACGTCCACCCAGCCGTCGTCCAGATCGAGCAGGTGCAGGCTGACCTCGGCGTTCGGCCCACCCGCCCGGGGGTACGCGATGGCGGTCGGCGGGCTGGCCGGCTGGGCGGGGTCGTGCAGGTGCCAGCGTTCCAGGCGGCTCTCGTCGACCCGGGCGGCGAGCACCATCCGGCCGTCCGGAGCCCACCAGTAGCCCCGGTACCGACCGAACTCCTCAGCCGCGATGTGTTCGGCCAGGCCCCAGCTCACACCGGCGTCCTCGCCGGCCAGCAGGGTGTCCGTGCCGTCCGGCTCGATCACCCGCAGCTCGCCCCGGCGCACCCCCTCGGCCGCGTCGGTCACGTACGCCAGCCGCTGCCCGGTCGGGTCCGGACGCGGGTCCAGCACCGGACCGACGGCCGCCACCTCCACCACGTCGCCGTGCACCAGATCGGCCCGGAACAGCCGCCCGGCCAGCGCGAACACCGCAACCCGGCCGGCGGCGTCCAACGCGTACGAGCCGATGCCGTCGGCACTGAGCCGCAGCCGCTCCCGCAGCGCGCGCTCACCGGGGGAGAGGGACCTGACGTCACCGTCCTCGCCGAGCAGGGTTGCCGGATCGGCGACCAGGCGCTCCTCGGCGGTGGCCACGTCCAGCATCCAGAGCGCGTCCGCCGGGTCCTCCGGGCCGGCGGAGCGCAGGAAGATCACCCGGGAGCCGTCCTCCGCCACGGAGACAGCGCGTGGCGCGCCGTGGCTGAACCGGTGGGTGCGGGCGGCCAGCTCCGGAAAGTCCACACGCCAAATCGTAGAGCCGGACCGGAGGTGATGTGGCCGACCTGGGCGGACGCGTCGACGTCGGCCGGGAGGAACTGCCGGTTAGAGTGACCGTCGTGACGATGCTGCCCGACCGCCGCCTGCTGCTGGTCCACGCGCACCCCGACGACGAGTCGATCGGCACCGGCTCGACGATGGCCCACTACGCCGCGCAGGGCGCGCACGTCACGCTGGTGACCTGCACCCTCGGCGAGGAGGGCGAGGTGCACGTCCCCGCGCTGTCCCAGCTCGTCGCCGCCGAGGCCGACCAGCTCGGCGGGTACCGGATCGCCGAGCTGACCGCCGCGTGCGCCGCCCTCGGCGTCAGTGACCACCGCTTCCTCGGCGGCGCCGGCCGCTACCGCGACTCGGGGATGATGGGGCTCGCGACCAACGAGCACCCCCGCGCCTTCTGGCAGGCCGACCTCGACGAGGCCGCGGGGCACCTGGTCGAGATCATGCGGGAGGTACGCCCGCAGGTGCTCGTCACGTACGACCCGAACGGCTTCTACGGCCACCCCGACCACATCCAGGCGCACCGGGTGGCGATGCGCGCCGTCGAGTTGGCCGCCGCCGAGGGCTGCGCCCCGCTCAAGGTCTACTGGACGGCGATGCCGCTCAGCGTGCTGGAGGCCGGGATGACGCAGTTCGCGGAATCCTCCGACAACCCGTTCGGCGGCATCGAGGACATCGCCGACCTGCCCTTCGGCACCCCGGACGCCGAGATCGCCGCCCAGATCGACGGCACCGACCAGCACTTGGCCAAGGAAGCCGCGATGCGGGCGCACGCCACCCAGATTCCGGCCAACTCCTGGCTCTACTCGATCGCCGGCAACTTCGGTGGCGAGTTCATGGGCGTGGAGTACTTCACCCTCGCCGTGGGCGAGAAGGGCCCGGGCGCCGGGCCGTACGGCTGGGAGGACGACCTCTTCGCCGGGCTGCCCGAGGAGACCGCCCCGGACCGGTCTCCGGTCGCGGCGGCCGGTCTCCGGTGACCTCGCCCGCCGCGTCGATGACGGTCGTGGACGACCAGACCGCCCCGCCTCCGGCGGGGCCACCACCGCGCCTGCTGGACCTCGGCGTGCGGGTGGCCGGCGCGATCATCGTGGTGGTCGCCGGGGTGCTGACCGGGGTGCTGGAGTTGCTGCTCGCCACGGTCCGCGTAGGTGGTTACCTGATCGGCGTCTCGGCACTCATCGCCGTCGGCGCCAACATCGTGCTGAGCTGGTTCGCGTACGAAGCGGTCGGCCGCAGGTGGGCGGTGGCGTTGCCGGCGGTGCCCTGGTTCGCGCTCATGGCCGTGGCCGCTGTCCGGACCAGCGAGGGCGACCTGCTGCTGGCCGGAGACAACTGGGTCGGCCTGGCCATGATCGTGGCCGGCGCGATGACCTTCGCGGTGATGGGCTTCCGGCAGATCCTCGCCCCGACACACACGCTCGGCGGCTGATGACGTCACCCAGGTAGGAGTGGTAGATATTCCTGCCAGAGATGGGGGCCCCGCGACGGGGCGTACGGCGGGAGGTCCGGCGATGGACAAGCGGTGGCGTGACATCGGGGTGCTCGTTGCGGCCCTGTTCGCGGTGAACGTGATCGCCCGGCTGATCATCCGGTTCGGCTTCGAGGGCGACGACACCGCCGCCGACCGGGTGTCGTTGGCGATGTTCGCGGTGATCGGGCTGATCCTGGCGGTGGTCGCCTTCCGCTGGGGTGGTCGTCGGCCGCTGGCGGGCTGGGCCGCCGACATGGCCCTCGTGGTGCCGGTGGCGATGGTGTTGACCGTGCTGGTCGGGCCCCTGCTGATCGGTCACAACCCCTTCGCTGGCGGCGCGCCGACGTTCTTCGCCCAGATCTGGCTCTACCTGCTCGCCACCGGCGCAGGGTTGCTGGTCGGCTACCTGGTGCTCACCGCGCTCGGGCGCGACTACCGCTCGCAGCAGCTCAAGCGGTACGCCGAGGTGAAGGCCGCCAAGCCCCGCCGGGTCGTCCGCCGCTGACCCGGCAGCGTCGCCCTCGGCCCGCGTGCTCCCGGCCGGCGTGCCTCGGCCGGCGTGCTGGCGGTGATCGACTCGGGTTTCAGGAAGTCGCGGGGTCAGGCCGCATCGGATGGCCCGGTTTCCTTGAACGCGAGTGGATCACCGCCGAGAGCGGGTGCCGGGCGCGGCCGGGCGGGCCGAGGCCGAGCAGTCGGGGTCAGTGCGCGGCGACCGGGGTCAGTGCGGGGCGACCCGGGTCAGGTAGGTGTGGTGGGTGGTGAAGCCGAGCTGCCGGTAGAGCGTGACCGCCGCCGTGTTGTGCTGCTCGACCTGGAGGAATGCGTGTGTCGCGCCGGCCGACATGCCCCAGGTGGTCAGCTCGTGGATCACCCGACGGGCCAGGCCCTGTCGGCGTGCCGCCGGCACCACCTCGATCAGGCTGAGGCCCAACCAGCGCCCCTGGCCGGTCACCGTGCCCCGGCCGACAGCCACCAGCGTGTCGCCGACGTACACGTGGGCGAAGCGGACCTGGTCCACGGCGGTGAGCACGTGCCGGGCGGCCTCCGGTAGGCCGCCCTTGCGTCCGGCGGCGACTGCGAGCCAGTCCGCGCTCGGCGCGGTGGCCAGCTCGACGACCGCGCCGCGCCACGCACCGGCGGCACCGGTGGGCAGCTCGCCGGCGGCGTCGGCGGCCAGCTCGACCTCCGTGTTGCTCGACCCGCTGGCGGCAGCGGTCGGGGCGCTCGCCGCGTCCCCCTGAGGCGGGGCTGGTCGGCCCTCGGGCGGCAGGGGAAGTGGGGCGGTCTGCACCAGTGTCGGCGGTCGGGCGGTCCAGCCGCGGGCGTCCAGTTCCGTGCCGACCGGCGCGGCGAGCGGCAGCGGCGTGTTGATCATCGCGGGCTGGCCCTGCTCGGCGTACCAGCGCTCGACAGCGTCCACGGCGGCGGGCAGCGGGCGGTCCGGGTCGCCGATCGGCAGCGCCGAGTTGGCCCGCCCGGTCCAGCCGTCCGCCGACCGGAGCAGCCAGTCGCCGAGCCGGCCACGCGTCGGTGCCGGCCAGGCCTCGTCGGCGGCCCGCTCCAGCGCCACGACGGCCGCCGCGGTCGGTCGACGGGTCGCCGGCACGCGCTTGGCACGGTGCACCTGTGCCACCGGAACCCGCAGCGGCCCCTTCGCGGTGGCCAGCGTGAGATGAGTCTCGCTCAGCTCCACCAGCTCGCCGAGGGCATCGGAGAAGAGCGGGCGGCCTTCGCGAATCCCCACAATCCGGCGGACCACGATTCGGTGTCCCACATCCTGCTGTCGGAGCACGATCGACCCCCTCCCCGGCGAGATACTAGGCTCTAACCGTCGCGGGAGATCGCGACGTGTCTGCGGAGGAGAAGACCGGTGACCTACATCATCGCCGAGCCGTGCGTGGATGTGCTCGACAAGGCATGCATCGAGGAGTGCCCGGTCGACTGCATTTACGAGGGCAACCGGATGCTCTACATCCACCCCGACGAGTGCGTCGACTGTGGTGCCTGTGAGCCCGTCTGCCCGGTGGAGGCGATCTTCTACGAGGACGACGTCCCGGAGCAGTGGAAGGACTACACCGGCGCCAACTACGAGTTCTTCGAGGACCTGGGCTCGCCCGGTGGCGCCTCGAAGGTCGGCAAGGTGGAGAAGGACGCCACCTTCGTCGCCGCGCAGCCGCCGCGCGGCGAGGGCCACTGAACCGGCCCGCGCCGGTCTCGTCGCGGCTGCCCGAGTTCACCTGGGACACCCTGGACGCCGCGGCCACCCTGGCCGCGGCGCATCCGGAGGGCCTGATCAACCTCTCCATGGGTACGCCGGTCGACCCGGTGCCCGAGGTGATCCGTCGAGCCCTGGCTGACGCGTCCGACGCTCCCGGTTACCCGCTGACCGCCGGCACGCCGGCGCTGCGGGCCGCGATCGCGGCGTGGGTGTCAAGGGCCTGCGGCGCAGGTGTCGACGGTCTCGGAGTGCTGCCGACGATCGGCTCGAAGGAGCTGGTCGCGTGGCTGCCCACCCTGCTCGGCATCGGTCCGGGTGACGTGGTGGTGGTGCCGTCGATCGCGTACCCCACGTACGAGGACGGTGCCCGGCTGGCCGGCGCCACAGTCGTGCGCACCGACTCGCTCACCTCGGTCGGGCCGACCTCGCGGGTCCGGTTGGTCTGGGTCAACTCGCCCGGCAACCCGACCGGGCGGGTGCTGCCCGCAGCGCATCTGCGCAAGGTGGTCGACTGGGCCCGGGAGCGCGGCGCGGTGGTCGCCAGCGACGAGTGCTACCTGCCTCTGGGCTGGTCGGCGGAGCCGGTCTCCGTGCTGTCCCCGCAGGTCAGCGGAGGCAGTTACGCCGGGGTGCTCGCCCTGCACTCGCTGTCCAAGCGGTCCAACCTGGCCGGCTACCGGGCCGGGTTCGTCGCCGGTGACCCGGCGCTCGTCGCCGAGCTGCTCAAGGTGCGCAAGCACGCGGGCATGATCGTGCCCGCCCCCGTGCAGGCGGCGATGGTGGCCGCGCTGGACGACGAGCGACACGCCGAGGAGCAGCGGGAGCGCTACCGCGCCCGGCGTGAGGTGCTCCGGGCCGCGTTCACCGAGGCCGGGTTCACCGTCGAGCACTCCGAGGCGGGTCTCTACCTGTGGCTCACCCGCGGTGAGGACTGCTGGGAGACCGTCGACTGGCTGGCTCGTCGGGGCATCCTGGTCGCTGCCGGAGTCTTCTACGGCCCCACCGCCGGGCAGCACGTCCGGGTCGCGCTGACCGAGTCCGACGAGCACGTCGCGGCGGTCGCCGGCCGGCTGCGGGCCTGACCCCGGGCGGCCGGCGATGACCGACGGCACGACCGGGCGGTACGCCGGAGTGCGTGCGGCCGTGATCGGCACCGGCCTGATCGGCGGCTCCGTGCTGCTGCGCCTGGCCGAGGTCGGCCTGGACGTCGTCGGATGGGATCCGGACCCGGCCACCCGCGAGCGGGCCCAACTCCGGGGCGTGGTCGCCCCGGCCACTGTCGAGCAGGCCGTGGCCGGTCGGGACGTGGTCTTCCTCTGCGGTCCGCTGCCCACTCTTGCGCACACCCTGGCCCGGGTCGCCGAGCTGACCGCGCCCGGCTGCGTGCTCACCGACGTGGGCAGCACCAAGGTCGAGGTGGCGGAAGCGGCCGATCGACTCGGGCTCGCCGACCGGTTCGTTCCCGGGCACCCGATGGCCGGCGCGGAGTCCGCCGGCCTGACCGCCGCCTCGCCGACCCTGCTGACCGGTGCAGCCTGGGTGCTCTGCCCGGCGCCGGGCACCGCGACGGCGGCCTTCCGCTGGCTGACCGGGCTGCTGGTGGAGGTGTTCGCTGCCCGCGTCGTACCGATGGCGGCGCCGGCACACGACTCGGCGGCGGCGCTCGCCTCACATGTGCCACACCTGCTGGCCGGGGCGCTGGCCGGTGCGACGCAGCGGGCGCCGCTGCGCGACGCCGTGCTGACGCTGGCCGCGGGCAGTTTCTCCGACGGCACTCGGGTGGCCGGCACACCGGCCGAGCGGACCGCGAACATGTTGCTCGGCAACCGCGACCGGGTCCTGCACGAACTGGACGAGGTCCGCGCCTTCCTGGACGGGCTGGCCGCCGCCCTGCGGGCCGACGACGCAGCGGCGCTCGTCGCCCGGTACGCGGAGGCCAGGGCTGCCCGTTGCGCGTTGTCGGACCGGCGTTTCACCGGTGCGAACCGGGAGTTCCCGGTCGACGGCGACGGTGCCGCCGAGGTGGCCTGGTTGCGCGGGCTGGGCGACGTCGGTGGGCACCTGACCGGGTGTCAGGTCGACTCCGAGGCGGTTTCCTACACTGCACGGCTCCCGGTGGCTGACTAGGCTGAGGGCATGGCGACGGACGGTCCGGTGGTGCAGGTGCGCGGCGAGGCGTACCGGGAAGTGCCGCCCGAGCTGGCCCGGTTCGCGGTCACCGCGACAGCGCGTGACCGGGACCGGGAGGCGACGCTGACCCGGTTGGCCGAGCGGGCTGCCGCCGTCCGGGTGCTGCTCGACGGTTCCGGGCCCACTGTGGCTCGGCGGGAGACCGGCGACCTGCGGGTGCGGCCGGAAACCCGGCGTTCGGGCGAGCGGGTGGTCGCGTGGCACGGCAGCGTGACGACCACCGTCACCGTCACCGACTTCACCGCCCTCGGTGAGCTGATGCTCCGGTTGGCCGACCAGGACCAGGTCGAGGTGGCCGGGCCCTGGTGGGAGCTTCGCCCGGACAGCCCCGCACACCGGGAGGCCCGACACGCCGCGATCGGCGACGCGTTGCTGCGGGCCCGGGAGTACGCGGAGGCGCTCGGTGCCCGGGTCACGGCACTGATCGAGTTGGCCGACGCCGGCCCGGCCGACCGACCGATGTTCGCCCGCGCGGCGTTCGCCGGGGGTGGCGCGGGTGGTGGCGCGCCGGAGCTCGAGCTGGATCCGCAGCCGCAGACGGTGCAGGCGGCGGTGCAGGCGCGATTCACGATCAGCGCCCCGGTCCTCGACTGATGCCACCGGCCCAGGTGCTGTCCGTCGACGAGCTGGTCGAACGGGCGCTGGTGCTGGCCGAGGCCGGGCCGCGACAACTGCTCGGCATCGCCGGCGCGCCGGGTGCCGGGAAGTCCACGCTGGCCGAGTTGATCGTCGCCGAGGTGGGGCCGACGGCGCGGCTGGTTCCGATGGACGGCTTCCACCTGGCCCAGTCACAGTTGGTCCGGCTGGGCCGCGCCGAACGCAAGGGCGCGGCGGACACCTTCGACGCCAACGGGTACGTCTCGATGCTGCGCCGGTTGCGCCGTCTTGAGCCGGCCTCGGTCTACGCACCGGAGTTCCGGCGGGAGCTGGAGGAGCCGGTCGCCGGGGCGATCGAGGTGCAGCCGTCGGTGCGACTGGTGGTGACCGAGGGCAATTACCTGCTGCTGCACGACGACCCGTGGTGGGAGATTCCGCCGCTGCTGCACGAGACGTGGTTCCTGGACCTGGATGCGGAGATCCGCCACCGGCGGCTGACCGCCCGGCACGAGGCGTTCGGGCGGTCGCCGGAGCAGGCCCGCGAGTGGGCGTTGGGCAGTGACGAGGCCAACGCGGCTCTGATCACCCCCACTGCCGAGCGGGCCGACCTGGTCGTCCGCCTCCCCGATCCACCGGCGGCCTGACCGGCTCGTCGAGGGCGGCGAGCGTCAGTCCAGCTCTCGGACCGGTCGGGCGGGGTTGCCGACGGCGACCACGTTGGGCGGCAGGTCCCGGGTGACCACAGCGCCCGCGCCGACGACTGTGTTCGCACCGATCGTCGCGCCGGCGAGCACGATGGCACCGCCGCCGAGCCACACGTTGTCCTCAATGGTGATCGGCTTGGCGGCCTCCCACTTGTCGCGGCGGGGACCGGGCTCGACCGGATGTGTCGGGGTCAGGAGCTGGACGTTCGGTCCGATCTGGACGTCGGCGCCGATGACGATCGGCGCGACGTCGAGGAAGACGGCGTGGTAGTTGACGAAACTACGCGGCCCGATCCGGATCTGCCAGCCGTAGTCGCAGTAGAACGGTGGGCGGATCCACGTGCCCTCGCCGAGTTCGCCGAGGAGGTCGCGGAGCGCCTTGAGGCGGGCCTGCGGATCGGTTGCGGCGCTGGTGTTGAAGCGTTCCATCAGCAGGGCGGCGCGGTCCAGGTCGGCGATGATCTCGGGATCGTCAGCGAGGTACGGCTCGCCGGCGAGCATGCGGTCCTTCATGGAGGTCATCCGGTCGATGATGCCTGCCATCCCGCTCGTGGGTTGGCAGGTCCGTCATATTTTCGACCCCTTTTCTGCATACCGGGTATGTAATACTGGCTTCGGTCTATGGAACCCCGTCATCGGTATCGACGCTCCACCGAGGAGGATCCGTTGCATCGACGCAGAAAAATGACCACAGCCGTCACCGCGGTAGCAGCCCTCGTCCTGGGCGCTCCAGCGCTCGCCGTGGCCAGCCCACCCACCAGCACCGCACCCGACGCCGCCCCGCGTGCCGCGGCCGGCGTCTCCACCACGAAGACCGTCACCCTGCTCACGGGTGACCAGGTCACCGTCACCGCGTCCGGGTCGGCTGCCGTCCGGCCCGGCCCGGGCCGGGCTCATCTGCGCTTCGTCACCACCCGTGACCGCGGTCAGGTCACCGTGCTGCCGCAGGACGCAGTGCCGCTGGTCCGGTCCGGTCGGGTCGACCGGCGACTGTTCAATGTGACCGGGCTGATCGCCGCCGGTTACGACGACGCCCGGCGGGACAACCTTCCGGTGCTCGTCGCAGGCGGCGCGGGCGCTCGGCAGCGGGCCGCCGCACCCACCGGGCTGACCGTCACCGCGCAGCTGCCCGCAATCGGCGGGGTCGCCGCGACAGCGGACAAGAAGCGGGTAGCGACGGTCTGGGCAGCGCTCACCGGCGCGAACGCCCGGGTCGGCACGGCGGGGGGTGCCGACCGAATCTGGCTCGACGGCCGTCGACACGTCACGCTGGACCACAGCGTGCCGCAGATCGGCGCGCCGGCCGCGCACCAGGCAGGCTTCACCGGTCAGGGGGTACGCGTCGCGGTGCTGGACACCGGCATCGACGCCGACCACCCCGACCTGGCGGGCCGGGTCGCCGAGTCGCACAACTTCACCGAGGCCACCGATGCCGGTGACACAGTGGGCCACGGCACCCACGTCGCCTCGATCATCGCCGGCAGTGGCGCTGCCTCGGGCGGCAAGTACCGGGGCGTCGCACCGGACGCCACGCTGCTCAACGGCAAGGTCTGCGAGGACTTCGGCTGCCCGGACTCGGCGATCCTGGCCGGCATGCAGTGGGCCGCCGTCGACCAGAACGCCGACGTGATCAACATGAGTCTGGGCGGTACGGACACGCCCGACGTCGACCCGCTGGAGGCGGCCGTCGAGTCGTTGACCGCGCAGACCGGTGCGCTCTTCGTGATCTCCTCCGGCAACGACGGCACCGACGGCTCGGTCAGCTCGCCGAGCACGGCTGACGCCGCGCTGTCGGTGGGCGCGGTGGACCGGGACGACGCCCTGGCCGACTTCTCCAGCCGAGGCCCCCGGGTGGGCGACGGCGGGCTGAAGCCGGACCTGACGGCTCCCGGCGTCGACATCGTCGCCGCCCGGGGTGAGGGAACGCTGCTCGGCGATCCGGTGGGCGACTCCTACGTCACCATCTCCGGCACCTCGATGGCCGCCCCGCACGTCACCGGCGCGGTGGCGCTGATCGCCCAGCAGCACAGCGGCTGGGCGGCGGCCCAGCTCAAGGCGACCCTGATGGCGTCGGCGAAGCCGCACCCGGAGCAGACCTCCTTCCAGCAGGGTGCCGGACGGGTCGACGTGGCCCGGGCGATCACCCAGCGGGTGGTCAGCGACCCGGTCAGCGTCGGCTTCGGGCAACCGGCCTGGCCGCACGACGACGACACCCCGGTCACCCGGACTGTCGACTGGCGCAACGACGGGCCGAACCCGATCACCCTGGACCTCACCCTCGAGGTGACCGGGCCGGAGGGCCAGCCGGCACCGGCCGGCCTGTTCACCCTGGCGGCGGCCCAGGTCACCGTGCCCGCGGGTGGCAGCGCCGGCACCACTGTCACCGCGGACACCCGGATCGGCACCGACGGCTACTGGACCGGGCGGATCGTGGCCCGCTCCGGGGAGACCGTCGCGGTCACCCCGATCGCTGTCAACCGGGAGGTGGAGAGCTACCAGGTCACGGTGCGCCACCTGAATTCCACCGGAGCGCCCGCGACCGACCACATCACCACGTTGGTCGACCTGGACACCTTCAGGTCCTACGACCTGTACGACCCGGACGGCACCGCCGACGTCCGTTTGCCCAAGGGTCGTTACGGGCTCGTCAGCATCCTCTTCTTCGAGGACGGGGCCACCCAGTTCGCCCAACCGGAGCTGGTCGTGGACGCCGACACCGCGGTGACCGTCGACAACCGGAAGGCCCGGCCGGTGCGTACGGCGGTCCCCGATCGGTCGGCCAAGCCGGCACTGGTGGACATCGGAGCGACGTTCCTCGGCACGGACGGCGGCGGCTACGGCTTCGGCCTTCTCGCGTTCGACTTCACCGGGCTGGCGACCGGACAGCTTGGTCGGGCTGTCTCCGGCAAGAAGTTCGTCGGAAACATCGCCAGCCAGTGGGCGGATCTGGAGGTGGCGCACAGCCCCTACCTGTACGCGCTCAGCGAGACCTTCCCCGGCCGGTTGCCGACCGGCTTCGACAAGACCTACCGCAGCTCGGAGTTGGCGACCGTCACTCAGCAGTTCAAGGGCGGCTATGTGGGTCTGAAGGCGGATCGGGTGGTCTTCCCGCAGTTCGGCCCGGGTCTGGGTGGTTGGGCGGCCGGAGTGCCCACAGTGGTGCCCGGGCAGCGGGTCGAGCACTACAGCACCCGAGATGTGAGCTGGTCCTCGGAGCTGTCGTTCTGGGGCGACATCGAAGAATGGTGGACCGATTTCAAGGCAGCGCTGATGAGCGAGTCGCGCACGTACCGGCCCGGCCGACACACCCGGGAGAGTTGGGGTGGCGCGCCCTACGGTCCGACCTTCCCGGCCCCGCGTTGGCCCGGCCAGGGCGTCACCCGGATCGGTGACGAGATCCAGGTGGACGTTCCCCTGCACAGCGATGCCGAGGGGCACGCCGGTGGTTCGGTCGTCGACACCGCCCGGACCGCCCTCTACCGCAACGGTGTGCTGGTCGGTGAGTCGTCGGACACCGGCTTCGGCGCGTTCGCAGTGCCACCCGGCGCGGCGGCGTACCGGTTGGAGGTGTCGGCCAAGCGGAGCTTCACCGACCTCAGCACCGAGGTCAGCACGGCGTGGACGTTCCGTTCCCGGCACGTCGGCGGGGACGACTACCGGCAACTGCCGGTGTCGGCCATCCGGTTCACGCCACCGCTGAGCGTGGACAACGCGGCTCCCGCCGGACGGAGTCTGGTCATCCCGGTGCAGGTGCAGCGTCAGCCCGGTGCTGCCGGGTCCCGGGTGACCAAGCTGACCGTGGACGTCTCCTACGACGGAGGCAAGACGTGGCAGTCCGCCCGGGTGCGGCACGGCGGGCACGGTTGGACGGCAACTGTCCGGCATCCCGCCGGGCCCGGCTACGCGTCCCTGCGGGCCACCGCCAAGGACGCCGCCGGCAACACGGTGACCGAGAAGATCATCCAGGCGTACCGGTTGCGCTGAGGCGTACCCCCGCCGGGTCCGCGGCCGAGTGCCGCGGACCCGGCGGGGACGTCAGTCGTTGGCGTGCAGGGCGGCGTTCAGCTCGATGCCCCGGCCGGTGCGCGGCTTCGCCTCCAGCGCGCCGGTCACCGAGTTGCGCCAGAACAGCAGCCCGTCGACGCCGGACAGCTCGCGGGCCTTGACCACCCGGCCGTCGGGGAGGGTGACCTTCGACGCGGCCGTGATGTAGCAGCCGGCCTCGACCACGCAGTCGTCGCCGAGGGTGATGCCGACCCCGGCGTTCGCGCCGACCAGGCTCCGCTCGCCGATGCTGATCTTCTCGGTGCCGCCGCCGGACAGGGTGCCCATGATCGAGGCGCCACCGCCGATGTCGGAGCCGTCGCCGACGAGCACGCCCTGCACGATCCGTCCCTCGACCATTGAGGTGCCGACGGTGCCGGCGTTGAAGTTGACGAAGCCCTCGTGCATCACCGTCGTGCCGGCGGCCAGGTGGGCGCCGAGGCGGACCCGGTCGGCGTCGGCGATCCGCACACCGGAGGGCACCACGTAGTCGGTCATCCGGGGGAACTTGTCCACCCCGTACACCGACAGGTGCCGGCCCGCCGCCCGCTCGATGACCCGCAGCTCGTCCACCCGCTCCGGAGGGCACGGCCCGGCGGACGTCCAGGCCACGTTGGCCAGCTTGCCGAAGATGCCGTCCAGGTTGAGCTGGTTGGGTCGCACCAGGCGGTGCGAGAGCAGGTGCAGACGAAGGTACGCGTCGGACGCGTCCTTGATCGGGTCGTCCAGCGAGATCACCGTGACCACCTGGACGGTACGCAGACCAGGTAGCGCCCGGTCGCCGAGCGCGGCCGGCGGCAGGTCGAGCACGTCCGCCTTGTCCTCGCCGGCAACCAGCGGCAGCTCACCCAGGCCCAGCTTGCCGGTCGGGTACCAGGTGTCGAGCACCTGCTCGTCTGCGGTGACCGTGGCCAGGCCGATGCCCCAGGCCGAATCTGCGGACGTCACTGTTACACCTCTCGGTAGCGGCCGGCTGGCCTCAGCTCACTGCTCACGCTGACAGACCTGAAGGTACCGTGCGAATCATGGAGAACCCGCTGACCCCCGAGGTCCTCGCCGATCCGGTACAGCTGACCCGCGCTCTGGTCGACATCGAGTCCGTGTCCCTCAACGAGAAGGCGATCGCCGACTGCGTCGAAGAGGTCCTGCGAGGCGTACCGCACCTGAGCACCCACCGGCACGGCAACACCGTGATGGCGCGCACCGACCTCGGTCGGTCGCAGCGCGTCGTGCTGGCCGGGCACCTGGACACCGTGCCGCTCAACAACAACTTCCCGTCGACCATGCGTGGCGACCTGATGTACGGCTGTGGCACCTCCGACATGAAGTCCGGCACCGCGTACGCGCTGCACCTCGCGGTGACGCTGCCCGACCCGCGCTACGACGTGACGTACTTCTTCTACGAGGCCGAGGAGATCGAGTCCCGGTACAACGGGCTGAACCTGGTCGCCCAGGCGTACCCGGAGTGGCTGGAGGCGGACTTCGCGGTGCTGCTGGAGCCGACGTACGGCATCGTCGAGGCGGGCTGCCAGGGCACCATGCGCTCGGTGGTCACCACTACCGGGGTGCGCGCCCACTCGGCGCGCTCCTGGCACGGGGTGAACGCCATCCACGCCGCTGGTGAGGTGCTGCGACGCCTTCAGACGTACGAGGCCCGTCGGGTCACGATCGACGGCTGCGACTACCGCGAGGGCATGAACGCGGTGCGGATCGGCGGTGGAGTGGCGGGCAACGTGGTCCCCGACCACTGTGAGATCGAGGTCAACTACCGGTTCGCCCCGGATCGCAGTCCCGCCGAGGCCGAGGCGCACCTGCGGGAGGTGTTCGCTGGCTTCGAGGTGGTGGTGACCGACATCGCGCCCGGCGCCGCTCCCGGGCTGGAGGCGGCTCCGGCGAAGGAGTTCCTGGCGGCGGTGGGCGCTGCGCCGATCGGCAAGCTGGGCTGGACGGACGTGGCCCGGTTCGCGGCCATGGGCATCCCCGCGCTGAACTTCGGCCCCGGTGACCCGAACCTCGCCCACCACCCTGACGAGCACGTCGAGATCAGCAAGATCCGTGACGGCGCGGCGACCCTGCACCGCTGGCTGGCCCCGGCCTGACCGGTCGCGGGGCTCTCGGCCCCGGTGATCAAGAGGTTTGCGTCAGCCTGGCCCGTTGTCGGCGACGCAAACCTCTTGATCGGATCCGGTTGGTGCGGGGGAGGCGGGGGAGAGGTTCAGGTCCCGGGTGCGGCGGCGTTCGGCCACGACGTCTCGGATTCGTCGCTGCATCTGGCGACGGATGCGGACCATCTCGCTGTTACTGATCACGCTGTCTCCTCCCCCGAAGGCGCGCGCCGGGGCATACCCGGTATGTGAATAGTAAGACGTACGGGAGAGCCGAATAGTTGCCCTTGATCGCGAACTATTTCTCGGCGTCCCCGCCCCGCGCACCCGGCGGGTGCTGCTCCACTACGGTTGCTCCATGAGCCAGAGCAACGGGCGGGAGGCCGGTCGCGGTCCCGGGCAGGAGCGACACCGGGGAGCGGTCACACTGCGCAGAGGTGCGATCCCGAGCAGCACGGCCGACCAGCGGTTGCTGGATTCGCGGGGCCGGGGCGACTGGAAGACCAAGGACGCCTGGCGCGCGCTGCGCATCCTCTCCGAGTTCGTCGAGGGCTTCGACACCCTCGCCGACCTGCCGCCGGCCGTCAGCGTCTTCGGCTCCGCGCGCAGCGGACCGGACAGCGCCGAGTGTCAGCTGGCCGAGCAGTTGGGCGGCGCGCTCGCCCGGGCCGGCTACGCGGTGATCACCGGGGGTGGGCCCGGTGTGATGGAGGCCGCCAACCGTGGTGCCAGCGAGGCGGGCGGGCTCTCCGTCGGGCTCGGCATCGAGCTCCCGTTCGAGCAGGGCATCAACGAGTGGGTCGACCTGGCCATCGACTTCCGCTACTTCTTCGCCCGCAAGACCATGTTCGTCAAGTACGCCCAGGCGTTCGTCGTGCTGCCCGGCGGTTTCGGCACCATGGACGAGCTGTTCGAGGCGCTCACCCTGGTGCAGACCGGCAAGGTCACCCGGTTCCCGGTGGTGCTGATGGGAGTCGCGTACTGGCAAGGGCTGCTGGACTGGCTGCGCGACACGATGGCCGCCGACGGCAAGATCGGCCCGGTCGACCTGGAGCTGATCTGTCTCACCGACGACGTCAACGCGGCGGTCCGGCACATCGTCGAGGCCGAGGCCGCACTGTCCGCCGAGCAGGAGGCGGTCCGCGACGAGGTCGTCGCCCGTACCGGCGCTGACCAGCAGGCCGCAGCCGTTCAGGCCGCCGAGCAGCCGCGGGACAACTGATGGCGGCGATCTGCGTCTTCTGCGCCTCGTCCCGCACCCTGGACCAACGCTGGTTGGACCTGGCCACCGAGACCGGCGCCGAGCTGGCCCGGCGTGGGCACACGCTGGTCAGCGGCGGAGGCTGCGTCGGCATGATGGGAGCGCTGGCGGACGGCGCGCGGTCCGCCGGTGGGCGCACCCTCGGGGTGATCCCCCAGTCGCTCGTCGATCTGGAGGTCGCCGACCTGGCCTCGGACGAACTGCTGGTCACCGACTCGATGGCCAGCCGCAAGACCCTGATGATCGAGAAGTCGGACGCCTTCCTCACCCTGCCCGGCGGGCTGGGCACCCTGGACGAGCTGTTCGAGGTCTGGACCACCGCGACCCTCGCCCTGCACGCCAAGCCCATGGTGCTGATCGACACCGACGGGTTCTTCCGCCCCCTGCTGGACTGGCTCGACAGCCTGGCCGAGCAGAACTTCCTGAAGACCGCAGGCCGCGACCTCCTCACGGTGGCCACCACCGTCCCGGAAGCCCTGGACGCGCTGGAGTCCCGCCTGACCTGATCCCCGTCCCCCGTCCCCTCCGCTCCCTCCGGTTGATCATGAAGTTAGCGGTGCCGCTGTCGGCGTGTCGCGCCGCTAACTTCATGATCGACGGAGCTGGATGGGGTGGGGTGGGGCCTGGATGGGGTGGGGGCGGGTGGGTGTCGTACGGGTTTGATGGGATGAGCTGATGCAGGCGTACCGGTTGGTGCGGCGGTCTGGTGGGCCGGCGCGGGAGGACGACGGCGTGCCTGGCGGCAGCGCCGACGGCACCGTGCTCACCGACCAGAGCGCCCCGGCCGCTGGTGGCGTCGTCGGCAGCGGGCTGGCCGACCGGGACGGCGGGGCGTCTGGCCGACGGGTCGACCCCGTGCAGGCCGAGGTGGTCGGGCACACCGACGGCCCGATGCTCGTGCTCGGCGGCCCGGGCACCGGCAAGACCAGCACCCTGGTCGAGGCGGTCGCCGCCCGGGTGGCCGAGGGGGTCGATCCGGAACGGATCCTGGTGCTGACCTTCGGCCGTCGAGGAGCCACCGCGCTGCGGCAGCGCATCGAGGCCCGGATCGCGCAGGACGGCCACCGGGTGTTGCGCGAGCCGCTGGTGCGCACCTTCCCGGCGTACGCCTTCGGGTTGCTCCGCCGGGCCGCCGCCGAGCGGGGTGAGCCCTCGCCCCGGCTGCTCACCGGCCCCGAACAGGATCTGATCATCCGCGAGCTGCTGGACGTGGTGGGCGAGGAGCCCGAGGACGACCCCGTCGGCTGGCCGACCGACCTGCGCCCCGCCCTGCGTACCCGGGCGTTCGCCGGTCAACTACGCGACCTGCTCATGCGCGCCGCCGAGCGGGGCGTGGGCCCGGTCGACCTGGCCCGGCTGGGCGAGAAGCTCGGCCGCGACGACTGGCCGGCTGCCGCCCGCTTCCTCCGGGAGTACGTCAGCGTGCTCGCGCTGCGCGACGTCAGCAACCGGGGCTCCATCGCGTACGACCCGGCCGAGCTGGTCCGGGCGGCCACCGGGCTGCTGCGCGACGACGAGGAGTTGCTGGCCGCCGAACGCCGCCGCCTCGCCCACGTCTACCTCGACGAGCTGGCCGACACCGACCCCGCCCAGATGGAGCTGCTCTCGGTCATCGCCGCCGGAGGCACGTCACTCGTCGCGTTCGCCGACCCGGACTCCTCCACGTACGCCTTCCGGGGTGCCGACCCGGCCGGGGTGGCCACGTTCCCGCACCGCTTCCGCACCGCGTCCGGGGCGCCGGCCGCACAGGTGCTGCTGTCCACGTCGTACCGGGCCGGGCCGGATCTGCTCGCGGCTGTCGCTCGGCTGGGCCGTCGGCTGCGCGGTCCGGCGGCGCACCGTCGGCTGCACCCGCTGCCGGACGCGCCGCCCGGGACGGTCGAGGTCCACACGTTCCGCTCCGCGACCAGCGAGGCTTCGTGGCTGGCCCACGCACTGCGCTCGGCCCATCTGCTCGACGGCGTGCCCTGGTCGCGGATGGCGGTGCTGGTGCGGTCCACCGCGTTGCAGTTGCCCACCCTGCGACGGGCGTTGCACGCGGCCGGCGTACCCACAGTGGTGCACGGCGAGGACCTGCCCCTGCACCTGCAACCGGCGGTCGCGCCGTTGCTCCTCCTGCTGCGTTGCGCGCTGGAACCGGACCGTCTGGACGAGGAGGCGGCGGTCGCGCTGCTGCACTCGCCTCTGGGCGGCGCCGACCCACTGGCCGAGCGGCGGCTGCGGCAGGGCCTCCGCGCGCTCGCGCTGGCCGGCGGTGACCGACGCCCGTCCGGGGAGCTGATCGTGGAGGCGCTGCGCGATCCCGCGGAGCTGGCCGACATCGACCGGCACTGGGCCGAGCCGGCGCAGGCGGTGGCCGGGCTGCTGGCCTGCGCGCGGGACGCCGCCGCCCGACCCGGGTCGACCGCCGAGGACGTGCTCTGGGCGGTCTGGCACGCCAGCAACCTCGCCGAGCGCTGGGCGGGCGCGATCATCCAGGGCCGGCCGGCGGCCGGTGAGGGTGACCTGGCCCGGCGGCGGCGGGCCGAGGCGGCCGACCGCGACCTGGACGCCGTGCTGGTGCTCTTCGACGCGGCGGCCCGGTTCACCGACCGACTGCCCGGTGCGCGCACCGAGGTCTTCCTCGACCACGTGCTCGCCCAGGACCTGCCGGCCGACACCATCGCGCCGACCGCCGACCGGGGCGCGGCGGTACGCCTGCTCACCGCGCACGCCGCGAAGGGCCTGGAGTGGGACCTGGTCGCGGTGGCCGGCGTACAGGAGGGCATCTGGCCGGACCTTCGACTGCGCGGCAGCCTGCTCGGTTCCGAGCGGCTGGTCGACGTGTTGGCCGGTCGGTCCGTCGACGGGGCGACCGCGGCGAACGTGGTGGGTCAGACCTCCGCGTTGCTGGACGAGGAGCGCCGGCTCTTCCACGTCGCCATCAGCCGGGCCCGGCACCGGTTGCTGGTCAGCGCCGTCGCATCGGCCGCCGTCGGCGGTGACGACCACGAGGAACAGCCGAGCCGGTTCCTGCACGAGCTGGTCCCCAGCACGCCGCCCCGACCGCCGGACGGCGCCGGACCGGCCGACCCGACCGCACCGCCCGGCCCGCGCAACGGTCCGCAGCGCGGAGGCGCTGCCGGCGGTGTGCCCAGCGGTACGCCCTCCGACGACCGCAGGCCCCTCGCCGACGGCGGGACCGGCAGTGGGACCGGCGGCGACGTGAATGACGGCGACGCGGAGGCGGACCGTCCCGGGGCGCTGCCGGTGACCCGTCCACCCCGGGCGCTCACCCTGCCGGCGCTTGTCGCGGAGCTGCGTACCGCCATCACCGACCCGGCCGCTCCGGCGGGCCGGCGGCGCGCCGCGGCGGCCGAGCTGGCGCGGCTCGCCGCCGCCGGGGTGCCCGGCGCCCACCCCGACGACTGGTGGGGGTTGCGCGCGCTCTCCGACGACCGGCCGCTGGTCGACGAGGGTAAGCCGGTACGGGTCACCCCGTCGGCGATGGAGAGCGCACTGCGGTGCAGCCTGCGGTGGTTGCTGGAACGGCACGGCGGTAGCGGCCCGACCAGCACGGCGCAGGGCGTGGGCAACCTGGTCCACGCCGCCGCGATGCTCGCCGAGGACGCCAGCGCCGACCGGGGAGCTCTGCTCGACTACGTGGCCGCCCGGTTCGACGCGATCGAGTTGGCCGCCCGGTGGATGGCCGGGCCGGAGCGCGAGCGCGCCGAGGCGATGGTCGACAAGCTGCTGCGCTGGTTGGCCACCAACCCGCGGCGGCTGCTCGCCATCGAGCACGAGTTCGCCGTCCGCCTGGACGATCCGAACCGGCCCGTGGATCTGGCCGGGCGGGTCGACCGGTTGGAAGTCGACGAGGCCGGGCGGCTCGTGGTGATCGACCTGAAGACCGGCAAGTCCACCGCCGTCACCGGTGCCGAGCTGGCCGAACATCCGCAGCTCGGCGCGTACCAGGCGGCGGTGGAGGCGGGAGCGTTCGCCGAGTTCGGGGACGAGTCGGGGGGCGCCGCGCTGGTGCAGCTCGGCACCTCCGCCAAGGACGCCCGGGAGCAGAACCAGCCGGCGGCCGGCGAAGGTCCGGCGGCCGGCTGGGCGACGGCGCTGGTCCGGCGCACCGCCGATACGATGGCAGCCGCCACGTTCGCCGCGGTGGCCAACTCGAAGTGCCGGGTCTGCCCGGTGCGGACCAGCTGCCCGGTCTCCGGGCAGGGACGCCAGGTGGTCGAGCCGCCGACCGTCCGTCCCCCGGAGAACTGATGACCCAGCCCACCCTGTTCGGAGGGGGCCCCGCGCCGACGCCCCGGCGGGCGGACTCCGGCCCCCGGTACACGCCGACGGAGCTGGCCAAGCTGCTGCGGTTGCCGGCGCCCACCCGGGAGCAGGCCGCGATCATCGCCGCCCCGGTGGAGCCGCTGCTGGTGGTCGCGGGCGCCGGGTCGGGCAAGACCGAGACGATGGCCGCGCGGGTGGTCTGGTTGGTGGCCAACTCGTACGTGCGCCCGGAGCAGATCCTCGGGCTGACCTTCACCCGAAAGGCGGCCGGCGAGCTGGCCCACCGGGTCCGTGCCCGGCTCGATCAACTGATCCGCAGAGTCGGCCGGCAGGGGCGGGACCCACTGGACGACCCGCTCGCCGGTGAGCCGACCATCTCCACCTACCACTCGTACGCCGGACGGATCGTCACCGAGCACGGGCTGCGGGCCGGTTACGAGCCGTCCACGCGGCTGCTCACCGAGGCCTCCCGGTGGCAGTTGGTCGACCTGCTGGTGCGCAACTACGACGGTGACATGTCCGAGGTGGACCGGATGCCGAGCACCATCACCGACGCGGTGCTGGCGCTCGCCGGCGAGCTGGACGAGCACCTGGTCGCACCGGACCAGCTGGCGGCCTGGACGGGACGATTCTTTGCCGAGGTGCAGTCCCGGCCGGGCCGCGTGTACGCCGACGTGCGCAAGGCGCTCACCCTGCAACAGACCCGGCTGCGCCTGCTGCCGCTGGTGCGGGCGTACGCCCGGCGCAAGGAGGACTTCGAGGCGATGGACTTCGCCGACCAGCTCGCCCGTGCGGCACGGGTGGCCCGGGACCACCCGGCGGTCGGCCAGATCGAGCGGGATCGTTTCCGGGTGGTGTTGCTCGACGAGTACCAGGACACCAGCCACGCCCAGGTGGTGCTGCTCAACGCGCTGTTCGGCGGCGGCCACCCGGTGACCGCCGTGGGCGACCCGTGTCAGTCCATCTACGGCTGGCGGGGGGCCAGCGCCGGCACCCTGGACCGGTTCCCCGCCGAGTTCGCCCGCGTCGACGGTCGGCCCGCACCGGCGCTCGGCCTTACCACCAGCTGGCGTAACCGCCCGGAGATCCTGCGGGTGGCGAACGCGCTGTCCACCCCACTGCGCGCGGCCGGCGCCCAGGTGCCGGAGCTGCGCTCGGCGTTGACCGTCCGGGAGCCGATCCCGCACCGCAGCCCCGGTGGTGCGGCCGGGGGCACTGTGCACTGCGCGATGCTGTCGACGTACGCCGACGAGGCGGACTGGATCGCGGACAGCGTGCTCGCCGCCTGGCGCGGTGCGGCCCGGATGCCGGGCGCGGCTCCCGAGCACATCCCGGTGGCGCAGCGTCCGACGACGGCCGTGCTGGTCCGGGTACGCAGCCAGATCCCGGCGATCGAGTCGGCGTTGCGCGAGCGCGGCCTTCCGGTGGAGGTGGTCGGCCTGGGCGGCCTGCTGGACACTCCCGAGGTCCGTGACGTGGTCTGCACGCTGCGGGTGCTGGCCGATCCGACCGACGGTGCCGCGCTGTTGCGGTTGCTCACCGGCGCCCGTTGGCGGATCGGGCCACGGGACCTGGTGGCGCTGCACCGGCGGGCTCGGGCCATCGCCCACTCCCGTCGGCAGGTCGCCGCCGACGACGCCTCGGACATCAGCCCGGACCTCCTGGACGAGGCGACCCTGGTGGAGGCACTGGCCGATCTCGGCCCGGCGCAGGCGTACTCGGCGGAGGGGTTCGCTCGGTTGCGCGCGTACGGGCTGGAGCTGGCCCTGCTGCGCTACCGACTGGACCAGGCCCTGCCGGATCTGATCGCGGACATCGAGCGGACCATCGGCCTGGACGTGGAGGTCGCGGTGCGGGCCGGCCGCGACGGCGCTGGCGACGCGGGTCTGGCCCGGGGGCACCTGGACGCGTTGGGGGACGTGGCGGCCCGCTTCAGTGGGGAGACGCCGGGCGCGACGCTCTCCGGCTTCCTGTCGTACCTGGCCGCTGCCGAGGACGAGGAGCGCGGCCTGGCACCGGGCGAGGTCGAGGTGGTGGAGGGCGCGGTGCAGGTGGTCACCGCACACGCCGCCAAGGGCCTGGAGTGGGACGTGGTGGCGGTGGCCGGGCTGAGCCGAGGGCTGTGGCCGGGTCCGGTCCGCAACTCCGACCACTGGCTGGGCGGGCTGGGCGTGCTGCCGTTCCCGCTGCGCGGTGACGCGGACGGGTTGCCCGAGCTGGCGCTCGACGAGGCGGCCGACCAGCGGGCTATCGCTCGGGCGGTGACCGACTTCACCGACGCGTGGCGGGCCCACGACGAGCGGGAGGAGCGCCGGCTGACGTACGTGGCGGTCACCCGGCCGCGCCGGCTGCTGCTCTGCTCCGGCTACTGGTGGGGGGAGGGCATCAAGCGACCGCGAGGTCCGTCGGTCTTCCTCCGCGAGGTGTACGACGCGTGCCTCGACGGCGGGCCGGGGCACCTGATCGACGTGTGGGCGCCGGAGCCGACTCCGGATGCGACGAACCCCACGGCCGAGGTGGTGCTCCGCGCGGAGTGGCCCGCCGACCCGCTGGGTGGCCGCCGGCCGGCGCTGGCGGAGGCGGCTGGGCTGGTGCGCCGCCTGATGACCGACGGCCCGAGCGCGGTGGTGGTCGGACCGGTCGGGGCGGTGCCCGCCGGGCCACTGGCGTCGGTCGAGCAGGGAACGGAGCCGGAGCCGGACCCGGAGGTGGCGCGCTGGCAGCGCGAGGCGGATCTGCTGCTGGCCGAACGGGCCGAGCTGACCAGGCTCTCCGGTGCGGTCGAGGTGGCACTGCCCGGGCAGTTGAGCGTCACCCAGCTGGTGGCGTTGCGGCGTGACCCGGCGGCGCTGGCCCGTACGCTGCGTCGTCCGGTTCCGACCGAACCCAACCCGTACGCGCGTCGAGGCACCGCCTTCCACGCCTGGTTGGAGCAGCGCTTCGGCGCTGACCGCCTGCTGGACCTGGACGAGTTGCCGGGTGCGGCCGACGCGGACGCCGCGCCCGACGAGGCACTGGTCGAGCTCCAGGAGCGGTTCCTGGCCAGCGAGTGGGCCGACCGGTCGCCGGTGGAGGTGGAGGTGCCGTTCGCCACAGTGATCGCCGGGGTCGTGGTGCGGGGGCGGATGGACGCGGTCTTCGCCCGGCCGGGTGGGCGGTTCGACGTGGTGGATTGGAAGACCGGCGCGCAGCCGACCGGGCCGGCGGCGGACGTGGCCGCCGTGCAGTTGGCCGTGTACCGGTTGGCCTGGGCGGAGTTGGCCGGTGTGCCGGTCGACCGGGTGGGCGCCGCGTTCCACTACGTCCGGCACGGGGTGACCGTCCGGCCTGCCGATCTGCTGGACGTGGCGGGGCTCACGGCCATGATCACGCAGTTGCCCGAAGATTCCGCCCAACATTGACCATGGCGGGGAAATCCGTGGTAGGTTGACCGGGTTGCAGTTTTGGTTACCAGAGACTCTGTGTGCGCCTGGCGGGATTGTGGCCCCAGGCGCTCTTTGTTGTGTCCGGAGTTCTCCGGGCGGGGCGACCAGAAGCGACAGGCGATTCGCGCATCCCCGCGCGGAGCGCTCCTCTTCGGGCACGCAACAAGTGCGGGTCCGACGTTCCGTCAAGGAGACGAAACACATGGCTATTGGCACCGTGAAGTGGTTCAACGCTGACAAGGGCTTCGGCTTCATCACCCCGGACGGCGGCGGCGCTGACGTCTTCGCCCACTTCTCGGCGATCCAGTCCTCCGGCTACCGGAGCCTGGACGAGAACCAGCGGGTCGAGTTCGAGGTGACCCAGGGCCAGAAGGGCCCGCAGGCGGAGAACATCCGCCCGCTCTGATCTTCGGATCGGTCAGCATTACCTGTCGCGCCCTCCGGGTGTGACGGTGACGGGACCGGCCCGCCTCGCCGCCGCCTGCCAACGCAGGCGGCGGCCCGGTGGCGGGCCGGCCCGTACTCCAATCGGTTCGTGCTTGTGAGTCCTGGCTGCCTTCCTGCCGCCGGTGACAGCGCCGACTTTCGGCGCCCTCCCTCGACACGTGCCGCGTCGAGGAAGGCTTCCGCATGACCACAGTTATTCCTTCTTTCGCACATACCGGCCTGGCTCCGGCGTTGCTCACCGCGTTGACCGCGCAGGGCATCACCGAGCCGTTCCCGATCCAGTCGGCGACGCTGCCCGACTCGCTCGCCGGCCGGGACGTGCTGGGCCGGGGTCGTACCGGCTCCGGCAAGACCCTCGCCTTCGGGCTCCCGCTGCTGTCCCGCACCGCCGGCCGTAAGGCCCGTCCGGGCCGCCCGCTCGCCCTGGTGCTGGTGCCGACCCGCGAACTGGCCCAGCAGGTCACCACCGCACTCGCCCCGTACGCGCGTGCCGTCGGCCTGCGTTGCGCCACCGTCGTCGGCGGGCTGTCGTTGCAGCGGCAGGCGGACGCCCTGCGTGCTGGCGCCGAGGTGGTAGTCGCCACCCCCGGCCGCCTGCACGACCTGATCAACCGCGGTGACGCCCGGCTCGACCAGGTCGAGATCACCGTGCTGGACGAGGCAGACCAGATGGCCGACATGGGCTTCCTGCCGCAGGTCACCAAACTGTTGGAGCAGGTCGCGCCGCAGGGGCAGCGGATGCTCTTCTCGGCCACCCTGGACGGTGGCGTCGACCGGCTGGTCCGTCGCTTCCTGAGCAACCCGGTCACCCACTCGGTCGACCCGGGCACCGCCACCGTCACCGCGATGACCCACCACGTGCTGCACGTCGACGCGCTGGACAAGCCCGACGCGTTGACCCGGATCGCCGCCCGCGAGGGCCGCACCATCCTGTTCATGGGCACCAAGCACCGCGCCGACCGCCTGGCACGCCAGTTGCTGTCCAAGGGGGTACGCGCGGCCGCGCTGCACGGCGGCAAGTCGCAGCCGCAGCGCACCCGGATCCTGGAGCAGTTCCGCAACGGCCAGGTGACCGCACTGGTCGCCACCGACGTGGCGGCCCGGGGCATCCACGTGGACGGCTTGGACATGGTGGTCAACGTGGACCCGCCGACCGAGGCGAAGGACTACCTGCACCGGGGCGGTCGTACCGCCCGGGCCGGCGAGTCCGGCACGGTCGTCACCCTGGTCCTGCCCGAGCAGCGCCGAGACGTGTCCCGGTTGATGGCCACCGCCGGTATCCGGCCCGAGTCGGTCCAGGTGCGCGCCGACGGCGAGGCGTTGGCCCGGGTGACCGGTGCCCGCGAGCCGTCCGGCGTACCGGTGACCATCGTCGCCCCGCCGCCGGCGCAGACCGCCCGGGCCCGCACCTCGGGCGGCTCCACCGCCGACGGTGGCGCCCGCCCGGCGCACCGGGCGTCGGGCCGGTCCCGCCGCCCGCGCCGTCCCCGTACCGTCTGATCTCCTGCGCCTCGACCGACCCGCCCCGCTTCCGCGGGGCGGGTCGGTTCCGTTTGTGGGGACGGGCCGGCGGTCGACGCGCGGCGCTCTGGTCCCGGTCCGTCGCGGCCCGGTCAGTGGGGACGATGCGGTGGCCGATCGGCCGCGCTGTCCGACCGCTCGTCTGAGTCGGTAATCAGCCTCGCCTTGGTCGGCTGGCCGACTGTGTCCCGGCTGAGGGTGGTCGAGGCTGACCACCGGGGGATGTCGGGCGGGGGGCCCGGCACGGGAGGGGTGACCATGGCGGGCGAAGCCGGCTCGGGTGCACTGCGGGAACTGATCCTGGTGGTCGCGGTCGCGCTCGCCGGGCTGCTGCTCGCCATGGTTGCGGCCTTCGCGCCCTGGCATGCCACTTCGGCGGGTAACGCTCCCGCGGGTCTGGTGGAGCTGCGCGGTCCCGGTGACCAGGGCTCCGGCCCCGCTGTCGCACGCGTGGGTTGAGCAGCGACCGGCCGACCGGCGCCGGCGGAGGGGCAGGCCCGGTCAGGATCGGTACGAGGTGTGGTCGGGTCGGCGGGGCACCGACCCGACCACACCGCCTCCCTGGCTCACGAGGTCGTGGGAGCGTGGGTGAGCAGGTCGGCCAGGCTGGTGCTGTCGACCACAGTGGCGATCGCGCCGTGCACCGCCAACCAGACGTCGGTCAGGCCGGCGGCCACCCCGTGGTAGCCGGCGCGCTCGGCCGGCAGGCCGCGCACCGTGGTGAGCGAGCCGCCGACCGCCCGTAACACGTCCCCGACCGTGATCTCGTCCGGCGGACGGGTCAACGCGTACCCGCCGTCGGCGCCGCGATGGCTGTGCAGCAGACCGGCCCGGCGCAGGTCGAGCAGGATGCCCTGGAGGAAGCTGAGCGGGATGTCCTGCGCCTCGGCCAGGCTGGCGGCCTTCACCAGCTCACCGCTCTCGCCGTCGCCGCCACCACTGGCGGCGACGGCGAGCATCGCCCGGAGCGCGTAGTCGCTGCGCGCGGAGACGTACACGGGTCAGTTGCCCGCCTGGTCGAGCACGCCCCAGCGCCGCCGGATCGCCTTGTCGGCCGCGCCGAAGGCGGCGTCCACGCCGAGGCCGAGCACCAGGATGACGATCATCGTGGAGAGCAGCCAGGGTGCGTCGGACAGCTCTCTGGAGTAGGTCAGCTGTGCGCCGAGCGAGGTCTGCGAGATGCCGACCACGATCAGTTCACCGGCCATCAGACTGCGCCAGGAGAACGCCCACCCCTGCTTGAGCCCGGCGACGATCGCTGGCAGGGCGGCCGGCGCGATGACGTACCGGTAGAGGTTGAGCCCCCGGGCGCCCAGGTTGCGGCCGGCGCGCAGCAGCAGCGGCGGCACGTAGTCCACACCGGAGATGACCCCGTTGGCGATGGACGGCGCGGCGCCGAGCACCACCACGAAGAAGATCGCCTTCTCGCTCAGCTCGAACAGCAGGATGGCCAGCGGGAACCAGGCGATCGACGGCATGGTCTGCAAGGCGGTGATCATCGAGCCGATGGCGGCGCGGAGCACCTTCGACCGGGCCACCGCCAGACCCAGCAGCAGGCCGACCGCGACCGAGAAGACGTAGCCGACGGCAGCCCGCCGCAGGGTGGTGAGCAGGCCCTCCCAGAGCTGCGGGCCCTGGGCCTGGGCGGCCAGCTCACGGCCGACCTCCAGCGGCCCGGGCAGGGAGTACGGCGGCTTCCAGCCCGACCAGACCACCACCTGCCAGGCCGCGATGGCGATGGCCAGCGCCGCCAACTTCGGCCATGTGGCCGCCCAGATCCGGGCACCCCGGGTGACCTCCGCGTCCCGCCCGGCGATCTCCAGCGCGTCCAGGCCGGAGATCTGCGCGTCGGTACGCGCGGCGCTGGTCAGCGTGTCATTGGCCATGGCGGCCCACCTCCGTACGGAGCCGCTCGGTGACCTCGGCGGCGATGGCGGCGACCTCGGGGGAGTCGATCCGTCGGGGGCGCGGGATGTCCACCTCGGTGGAGTAGATGATCCGCCCGGGGCGGCTGGAGAGCAGGATGATCCGGTCGGCCAGTCGGGCGGCCTCGCGGACGTTGTGCGTCACGAAGAGCACCGAGAGTTTGCGTTCGGACCAGATGCGTTCCAGCTCGTCGTGCAGGATGTCCCGGGTCATCGCGTCCAACGCGCCGAACGGCTCGTCCATCAGCAGCACCGGGGTGTCCAGGGCCAACGTGCGGGCCAGCGCGACACGTTGCCGCATTCCGCCGGAGAGCTCGTGGGGGCGCTTGCGGCCGAAGTCGGCCAGGTGCACCGTACGCAGCAGCTCGGCGACCCGCTCGCGCCGCTCGGCTCGGGGCAGCCGGCGCAGCTTCAGCGGCACCTCCACGTTGCCGTCGACGGTCAGCCAGGGAAACAGCGCCGGCTCCTGGAACATCAGCCCCGGGTTGGTGTCGCCGTCGAGCGTGATCTGCCCGCCACTGGGCCGGTCCAGTCCGGCGACCAGGTTCAGCAGGGTGCTCTTGCCGCAGCCGGAGGCACCGACCAGGCAGACGAACTCGCCGGGCGCGACGTCCAGCGACACACCGTCGAGGGCTAGGACGGCGTTCGCCCCGCGCCCGTACACCTTGGTCACGCCGGAGAGCGCGACCGCTGTGGTCGCGCTCTGCGGCGTCGTCGTGGTCGACGTCATGGCTGGACGACCTCGGGCTTGCCGGCGGCCTTGAGCGCGTTGTTCAGGTACTTCAGGTCGTACAGGCCGTCGAGGTCGACCGGTTCGGTCAGCTTGACGTCGACGGCGTGGTCGAGGCCGGCCTTGAGCGAGGTCGCGATCGGGTCGTTGGTGAACTCCAACGTCGGCCACGCCTGCTTGATGAGCTTCAGGTCCAGCGGCTTTCCGGTGATCTTCCCGATCGCGTCGGAGATGGCCTGCTGGGCCTCCTCGGGCTTGCTGTTGACGAACTCGTTCGCGGCGACCTGGCCGTCGACCAGCTTCTGCACGACGTCCGGGTGCGCCTTGAGGAACTTGGTGCTGACCAGCAGGTTGGTGATGACGAACTTCTTGTCCGGCCACAGGTCGCGCTCGTCGACGAGCACCTTGCCGCCGGCGTTGACCAGGCGGGAGACGAACGGCTCGGGCACCCAGGCGCCGTCGATCGCGCCGCTGTTGAACGTCTCGACCGTCTGGGCGTTCTCCTGCGGCACGATCTTGACGTCGCCGCCACCCTCCTTCGTGGTGGTCAGCCCCTGTTGCTTGAGCCAGTAGCGGATCGCCACGTCCTGGGTGTTGCCCAGCTGCGGGGTGGCGATCTTCTTGCCCTTCAGGTCCTGTACGCCGCTGATGGCGGGTTTCACCACCAGGGCCACGCCGCCGGAGGCCGCGCCGGAGACGACCCGGACGGCCTCACCCTTGGACTTGGAGAAGGCGTTCACCGTCGGGTTCGGACCGATGTAGGTGGCGTCCAGCGCGCCGGAGAAGACGGCCTCGATGGCGGCCGGCCCGGCGTTGAAGGTCTTCGGGTCCAGCTTGACGTTCGCGCCGAGCTTCTCGGCGAAGATGCCCTTCTCCACGCCGACGACCGCCGGCGCGTGGGTGATGTTGGGGAAGTAGCCGAGGCGCAGCGTCACCGGGCCGGAGCTTCCGCTCGCGCCCTTGCTGTCGTCGTCGCCGCACGCGGCGGTGCTGCCCAGGGTCGCCGCGCCGACCACGGCGAGGGTGGCCAGAGTGACCATCCGGCGCAGGGGGGACCGTCTCATCGTCCGTCCAATCCGCAGTATTCCTACTTAGTTGGTAGGAAGACTGGGCCAGGCTGCGGTCAGCGTCAAGACCCATCCACATGGCGAGATTTCGCGTCTCAGTTATGTCGGTATTTCCTACCAGGTTGCTAGGGTGTCCGGCACTCGGTGATCGACCAGAGAGGCAACTCCGCGATGACCTTCCACTGGTTCCTGCCCACCTCCGGCGACGGCGATCAGGTTGGCGCCGCCACCGTCACCGCTGGCGCCGCCCGCCACGACCGGGCCGCCACAGTGGCCTACCTGGCCGAGGTCGGCCGGGCCGCCGAGACGCACGGATTCACCGCCGTGCTCACGCCCGTCGGCGCCGGCTGCCCCGACCCGTGGATCGTCTGCGCGGCGGTCGCCCAGCACACCGAGCGGCTCGGCATGCTGGTCGCCGTCCGCGCCGGCTTCGCGCTGCCCACCCTGATCGCCCAGCAGGCCGAGGCGTTCCAGGCCGTCTCCGGAGGCCGGCTGTCGCTCAACATCGTGACCGGCGGCGACCCGGCCGAGCAGCGGGCGTACGGCGACTTCCTCGGACACGACGACCGCTACGCCCGCACCGGCGAGTTCATCGAGGTGCTCCGCCGCGCCTGGGCCGGCCGGCCCTTCGACTACGCCGGAAGCCACTACCGTGTCGACGGCGGTGGCCTGGCCACCCCGCTCGCCGAGACGCCCCCGGTCTACTTCGGTGGCGCGTCCCCGGCGGCCGAGACGGTGGCCGCCCGACAGGCCGACGTGTACCTGATGTGGGGCGAGCCGCCGGCCGCCATCGCGGCCCGGACCGCCCGGATCAGGGCGCTCGCCGCCGAACACGGCCGGACCCTGCGCACCGGCCTGCGGCTGCACGTCATCGCCCGGCCCACCAGCGCCGACGCGTGGGCCGAGGCCGACCGGCTGCTGGCCGGGATGAGCCCGGAGCGGATCGCCGCGGCCCAGGCCCGGTTCCGCCGGATGGACTCGGTGGGCCAGGCCCGGATGGCCGCGCTCAACGCCGGCCGTACCGACGGGCTCACCGTCGCACCCAACCTCTGGGCCGGCGTCGGCCTGGTCCGCGAGGGCGCCGGCACCGCGCTGGTCGGCAGCTACGCCGAGGTGGCGGCCCGGATCGACGAGTACGCGTCGCTCGGCGTCGACGAGTTCGTCCTCTCCGGCTGGCCGCACCGCGAGGAGGCCGAGCGGGTCGGCGCCGAGGTCCTGCCTCTGGTCACCGCCCCGGTCGCGGCGGCTCCGGGTAGGTCGCAGGTGGTGGGCGTGCCGACGCGCTAGGGTCGATCCCGTGGCGCGGAGATCCAGAATTCCAGCGACGAAATATCCGGTCGAGCGGTTCACCCTCGACAACGGCCTGCGGGTGGTGCTCACCCCTGATCGCAGTGCCCCGGTGATCGGGGTGGCGGTGGTCTACGACGTCGGCATCCGCTCCGAGCCGGAGGGCCGCACCGGCTTCGCCCACCTCTTCGAGCACCTGATGTTCCAGGGCTCGGAGAACCTGGAGAAGCTGGCCCACTTCCGGCACGTGCAGGGAGCGGGCGGCACCTTCAACGGGTCCACCCACCTGGACTACACCGACTACTTCGAGACGCTGCCGAGCAACGCGCTGGAACGCGCGCTGTTCCTGGAGGCCGACCGGATGCGTGGCCCCCGGCTGACCGAGGAGAACCTGCGCAACCAGGTCGACGTGGTCAAGGAGGAGATCCGGGTCAACGTCCTCAACCGGCCGTACGGCGGCTTCCCCTGGCTGACCCTCCCGCCGGTCATGTTCGACACGTTCCCGAACGCGCATGACGGCTACGGCTCCTTCGACGACCTGGAGTCGGCGACCGTCGCCGACGCCGCGGACTTCTTCCGCCGCTACTACGCCAGCGGCAACGCCGTCCTGGCCGTCAGCGGTGACATCGACGTGGCCGAGGCGACCGAGCTGGTCACCCGGCACTTCGGGGACGTACCGGCCCGGCTGGCGCCGAAACGACCCGACTTCACCGAGCCCGACCTGACCGCGGAGCGGCGCACCTCGTACACCGATGCCCTCGCCCCGCTGCCGGCGGTGGCCGGCGCCTGGCGTGTGCCCGACCCGATCAGCGACTTCGCCGGCTACCTGCCGTACGTGGTGCTGGCCGAGGTGCTCACCGACGGCGACGCCTCGCGGCTGGTCGAACGACTCGTGCAGCGCGACCGCACGGTGACCAGCCTCGGCGGATACCTCGGCTTCATGGGCGACCCGTTCGACGTCCGTGACCCCACCGCCCTGCTGTTGCAGGCGCACCTGCCGCCCGGAGGCGACGTGGACAAGGTGCTGCGCACCATCGACGAGGAACTGGACCGGCTGGCCACCGACGGGCTGACCGACGGTGAGCTGGACCGCACCCAGGCCCGCATGGCGACGCACCTGTTGCGCGACACCGACGCGGTGCTCGGCCGCGCGCTGCGGATGGCCGTGCTGGAACAGCAGCGCGGCGAACCGGGCCTGCTCAACGAGTTGCCAAGGTTGGTCGGCGAGGTCACCGAGGAGCAGGTCCGGGCCGCCGCGGCCACCCTGCGGCCGGAGCGTCGGGCCGCGATCGAGGTCATCGCCGGGGGTGCCCGATGACCGGGACTGTCGCTGCCGCGCCGCGCACGTTGCCCCCGCTGGGGCCGACCCGCAAGCTCAAGGTGCCCAAGCAGGCCGAGCGCACGCTGCGCAACGGCCTCACCGTGATCGCCGTACGCCGGCCCGCCGTGCCCCTGGTCGAGCTGCGGCTCTGGGTGCCGTTCGGCCGGGTCCACCTGGCCCGGGGCGCGATGCTCTCGCAGACGATGCTCTCCGGCACCGAGTCGATGACGAGCGTGCAGCTCGCCGCCGAGTTGCAGAAGGTGGGCGGCGGGCTCTCCGCGGGCGTCGACCCGGACCGGCTGATGCTCTCCGGCGCCGGGCTGGTCACCGGCCTGGACCGGATGCTGGAGCTGCTGGCCGACGTGCTGACCAGCGCCAACTACCCGAGCGACGAGGTCGCCACCGAACGGGACCGACTTGTCGACCGGATCCAGGTGGCGCAGAGCCAGCCGGCGCACCTGGCCCGGGAGGCGCTGCTGAAGCGGGTCTACGGCCGGCACCCGTACGCGACGCAGACCCCGGAACCGGGGCAGATCCGAGCCGTCCGACCGGCGGCGCTGCGCACCCTGCACGAGGAGCGGGTCCATCCGGCCGGCGCGCAGTTGGTGCTGGTCGGCGACGTGCAGCCGGAGAAGGCGCTGGACGCGGCCGAGCGGGCGCTCGGCGGCTGGGCCGGCGCCGGGCGGATCGCCGAGCTGCCGGCCACCCCACCGTTGGAGCCGGGGCCTCTGCTGCTGGTCGACCGGCCCGGCTCGGTGCAGTCCTCACTGCGGATCGCGCTCCCGGCGGTGCCCCGCACCGACCCCGACCACGCCGCGCTGCAACTGGCCAACCTGATCTTCGGCGGCTACTTCTCCTCCCGCTGGGTGGAGAACATTCGCGAGGACAAGGGATACACGTACGGCCCGCACTCGGGCATCGAGCACTCTGTCGCGGGGTCGGTGCTGGTCGCCTCCGCCGAGGTGGCCACCGAGGTCACCGGCCCGGCCCTGCTGGAGACGACGTACGAGTTGGGTCGGCTGGCGTCACTGCCGCCAAAGCCCGAGGAGTTGGAGCAGGCCCGTCAGTACGCCCTGGGCACCCTTCAGCTCGGCATGTCCACCCAGGCCGGTCTGGCGGCGCTGACCAGCGCGTACGCGGGCAACGGGCTGCGCCTGGACTTCCTCGCCGAGTACGCGGCGAGGTTGGCGAAGGCGAGCATCGACGATGTCGCGCGGGTGGGTGCCCGGTACCTGGCACCGGCTCGGGCGGCGGTCGTGGTGCTCGGTGACGCGGAGCGGGTGACCCCGGCGCTGGCCGCGCTGACCACGGTCCACACCGAGCCGGCAGCGTGAGCGAGCGCGCGACCGGGCCCGGCAGCGGAGCGCTGGCGTGAGCGGGGAGGCGGCGCCGCCGTTGGCGCGGTCCACCTTGGATCGGGCGGCGCACCGGCGGGGTGACAGGCAGTGGCTGACCGAGGCGTGGCTGCGCGCGCGGGTGTTGCTGCTCGACTCGACCGACGACGGTCGGACGTTGGCCCGCACCGACGCGTCGCCCCCGGCGCTGGTGTTGTTCGGTGCGGCCGACGTGCCGGCCGGGTCCGAGTCGACGGCGATGTTCCTCGGTGTCGAGCCGGACGGGGTGCCGGTCTTCGCTGTCGACGCGCCGCTGCCGGCGATACCGGGGACCCGGCCGGTCAACCTGCGCGAGGTGGGTCACCTGCTGGCCGACCGCGAGGCGGGCATCTTCACCACTGCGTTAGCGCTGCTCAACTGGCACACCCGGCACGGCTACTCGACGAGCACCGGGGCACCGACCGCGATGGACGAGGCCGGTTGGTCGCGGGTGGACCGCAACGGTGGGCGGATCTGGCCGCGTACCGACCCGGCGATGATCGTCCTGGTGCACGACGGCGTGACCGGCCCGGACGGGCGATGTCTGCTCGGCAACAACGCCAGCTGGCCGGGCACTCCCGGCGGCCGGCGCTACTCCTGCCTGGCCGGTTATGTCGAGCCGGGCGAGTCGGCGGAGGCCGCCGTCCTGCGCGAGGTCCGCGAGGAGGTGGGCATCGGGGTCGAGCGCATCGGGTACGTGGGCAGCCAGGCATGGCCGTTCCCGGGCTCGCTGATGCTGGGTTTCCTGGCCACCGCCAACCCGGATGATCCGGTGCAGGTCGACCCGTCCGAGATCGCGTACGCCAGGTGGTTCTCGCGTCGCCAGATCGGGGCGGCGCTGGCCGGGGAGACGGTGGACGTGGGCGACGGAGCGCAGTTGATCCTGCCGCCACCGTCGTCGATCGCGTTGTTCCTCATCCACCGCTGGCTTGACGGTTGGGTGGACGCCGACAGGTGAGGCGCGGTCCCGACCCGTGGCCGCCGTTGCCGCGGCGGTCACGGGCCGGGAACACGTGCCGTCGTGGTCGGTGGGTGCGAGAAACGCGGCGGGGGAGCCGGTCCGACCACGACGGACGTCTTGTCGAATCAGGTGCCGGTGGGCCCCGGTCTGTGTCGGAAGGCGGCTCGGGGTTCGGCCAGCGGCAGAACCTTGACCCGTTGCTTGCCGGCGCGGACCGCGCCGACCGTGGCGAGGGCCCGGGCCAGCAGGAGCGCGGCGTCCCGGTCCTCGGCGTGCACGATCTGCCGTCGCGGCTCGGGTGTGGTCGTCTCGTCGCGAAGCCGGTGGCCGTCCGCCCAGGCGGCGGCGATGTCCCCGTCGGCGACGGCGCGGATGTCGGTGCGAACGATCAGGAACCGCATGAGGGTCTCCGGATGAACCGCGACGAATGAGCTTGTGTGGAAGTTCCACGTACCCGAGGGCCATGTTACGCCCCGTGTTCGTCCCAGCAACTGAAACGCGCCTATCAGTTCCGAGCGTCGTCCGATCGGCGGATGCTGCTCAGCGGGGTCGGTGGGCCGGTACGACGACGGGGCCGCCGGCAGCACGCCGACGGCCCCGTACCAGTCACCGGATCAGTTCAGGTCGAACTGTCCCTTCTTTGCACCGCTGATGAAACCGAGCCATCCCGCACGGTTGAACAGCAGCACCGGACCGCCTCGGTCCTTGCTGTCCCGCAGGGCGACGGCCGACGGGCCGGTGCCGAGCGGGGCGACCTCCACGCAGTTGGAGGTCTGGCTGCGCGTGCTGGTACGCCACGGGGCATCCGCCAACGAGCGAGCGGAGACGGACGGCGTGTTGTGGATGTCGTTCATGGTTCTGCTCCTGATGTGAAGCGATCCGATGGGACGAGTGGTGCCGCACGTCCCGACGGAGGGTCCCCCGTGGATCACCGGTCCGTCAGCCGCCCCGAATCCCGGCGGCGTTGGGTCGGCGCCGTTGCCGGCCCGAACGCCACTGTGGATGGGGGCACCGCCTCGGTCAGCCGTCCCGTCGCCTCGATCAGCCAGGAGAGGGTGTCCGAGGCGTTTAGTGCCGCCGTGCATAGCCACTCGAACACCACTTTATAGCGATTTAGCGTGATTGCCTCGGTCGACATGACATCAGTGAAGCCACCTTCGATCGCGAGCGTCTCCGGATCGAGGGGATCGGCGAACCGGTAGACCGAGAACGCGGTCGGCGGAATGAACCAGTTGCCGATCTGGGTGTCCCGCAGCAGCACGTGCAGCGTGACGTTGGGCAGCAGGGCCAACTCGCAGAGCTGGAGCAACTGCTCGTGCAGCACCTCGGGTGGCCCGGCGCGGCGGCCGAGAGCCGCCTCCTCCAGCACGGCTGTGTAACGGGGCGCGTACGGCTCACGGGTCAGCAGCGACTGGCGGGCCAGCCGCGCCTGCACCTCGGTCTCCGGCTCGTCGTCGGGCTCCGGCTCGCCCGCACCCTCGCCCACCTGCCGGGCCGAGACGATCCGGACCTGCGCATAGCCCGGGGTCTGCAGCAGACCGGGCACCAGCGTCGGGTTGTACTCGGAGATCTCCGCGCAGCCCGCCTCCAACTCGGCCCAGCTGCGCTGCTGCTGCGTCATCACCGGGAAGTTCTTCAGCCATCCGCGCATGTCGCCGGCCTCGCTGGTGATGCCGAGCAACTCGTCGTGCACCGCCTGGTCGGCGCCGTAGAGATCAAGCAGGTCGCCGACGTCCTGCGGGTCCGGTCGGCTGCGGCCATTCTCCAGTCGCGACAATTTGGACGCGGAGGCCCAACCGATACGCTCGATTACCTGGTCACCGGTGAGGCCTGCGGCTTCCCGCAGGCGACGCAACTCGACGCCCAACCGGCGACGACGCAGGATCGGGCTGGGTGCGGCAGGAGGCACAGTGTCCTCTTTCCCGTCGACCGCCGCAGACGCGACGGTAACTGTATGAAATTCGCCCCCCACGGTCAGTATGGACGGCGCGGCCGACGTCGGAGGTTCCCGGCGGGGGCGTGTCTTACAAAAATCGGACCACGGGAATGCCAGACGACGACGGACCCGCGGTCGCGGCCCGTCGACCTCGCCCGCCCTGGGCACGCCATCCCGCCGGAGGGACCCCATGCGCACCGTCCTGCGCCGACCCGACTTCCGCCTGCTCTTCGGCGGCCTGCTGGCCAGCATGACCGCCGAGTCGATCCTGCTGCTCGCGCTCGCCATCTGGGTCAAGGATCTGACCGGTTCGAGCGGGCTGGCCGGCGCGACCATCTTCGCCGTCATCGCGCCGATGATGCTGGCGCCGCTGGTCGGCTGGTTCGTCGACAGGTACCCGCGCCGGCCGTTCTTCGTGGCCGCGAACGTGGTCACCGCCGCCCTGCTCACCCCTCTGTTCACCGTCCGGGACGCGGGGGACGTCTGGGTCGTCTACCTGGTGGCCGCCCTGTACGGACTGTCGTCCATCACGCTCGGCGCGGCGCTCAGTGGCCTCATTCGGGAGTTGGTGCCGGTCGAGCTGCTGGCCGAGGCGAACGGCCTGTTGCAGACCGTACGCCAGGGGATGCGGTTGATCGGCCCGCTGGCCGGCGCGGCGCTCTACGCGGCGCTCGGCGGGTGGGCGTTGGCCGGGATCGGGACCGTCGGATTTCTGACCGCCGCGGCGGTGGTCACCGCCCTGCCCACTCCACGGCAGATGCCGCCGACCGTGCGGCTGCGCTGGCCGGCCGAGCTGGGCGCCGGTCTGCGGCACCTGGCCGGCGAGCCGGCCCTGCGTCGGGCCCTGCTCGGATACGGGCTGGGCTCACTGGTGATGGGCTTCAGCGAGTCGCTCATCTTCGCCTACGTCGACCAGGGGCTGAACCGGGATGCCGCGTTCGTCGGCGTGCTGGTCACCGTGCAGGGCGTGGGCGGGCTGCTCGGCGGGCTCTGCTCACCGGCGCTGATCCGCAGGCTCGGCGAGGTCGGCACGCTTGCCGCCGGTGTCGCCTTCTTCTCCCCGGCCGCGCTGGCGCTCGCGTACCCCGATATCCGGCTCGGGTTCGCGGCCGTGCTGCTGGCCGGCGTCTCGATCCCGCTGACGATGGTCGGGCTGCACACGCTGATCCAGCGTCGGACCCCGCCCGCGCTTGTCGGCCGGGTCGCCGCGGCCACCCAGGCGGTGGTCAGCGGGCCGCAGGCGTTCTCCATCGGCGTGGGTGCCCTGCTGGTCGGGTTCCTGGACTACCGGGTGCTGTTCGCGCTGGTCGGGCTGGCCACCCTGGTCGCCGGCACCTACCTCTGGCGGGGCCGGCACCTGAGCACCCCGACCGGCACCCGCCGACCGAAGCCGACCCGCCCGGTGCTCCCGGCGCCCCGCCGACCGGCTGAGGACGCCGCAAGCCGATCCGGTGCCCACCGGTCCTCGCCACGCTGACCCGTCCGAAGACCGCGCTGACCCGTCCGAAGACACGGCGAGCGGCCGCCCCGATTGGGGGCGGCCGCTCGCCGACGTGGGCTGACCAGTCAGGCGGTGAGGGACTCGAGGTGCTGCTTGACCTGGTTGATCGAGGGATTCGTCAGGGCGCTGCCGTCGTCGAAGCGCAGGGTCGGCACCGTCTGGTTGCCGCCGTTGACGCTCATCACGAACTCCGCGGCCTTCGGGTCCTGCTCGATGTCGACCACCTCGTAACCGATGCCCTCCCGGTCGAGCTGCGACTTCAGCCGGTGGCAGTAGCCGCACCAGGGGGTGGAATACATCGTCAACATCGTCGGATCCTCCAACTCCTCCGGCCCCGGCCTGCCGATCAAGCCGAGGCTGTTCGCTGCAACGCTGCGGGTAGCTGAGATGATTCCTGGTTGTGGTGGTTCACTCAGCGTCGGAACAGGTGCTCGCCGGGCTGGACCCGGAGCAACGCTCCGCCGTGACCGCTCCCGCCGGCCCGGTCTGCATCCTGGCCGGCGCGGGCACCGGCAAGACCCGGGCGATCACCTCCCGGATCGCCCACCGGGCACTCAGCGGTGAGATATCCCCCCGGCACGTCCTCGCGGTCACGTTCACCGCCCGCGCCGCCGCCGAGATGCGACACCGTCTCACTCTGCTCGGTGCGCAGGGTGTCCAGGCGCGGACGTTCCACGCGGCCGCGTTGCGGCAGGTGCGGTACTTCGCGCCCCGACTACTGGCCGGCCGCGCCATGCCCGAGCTGCTGGACAGCAAGGTGCGACTCGTCACCCTCGCCGCGGCCCGGGTCGGCCTGCGCGCCGACCGTGCCGCCGCCCGCGACCTGGCCGGCGAGATCGAGTGGGCGAAGTCGTCGCTGGTCGAGCCGGCGGACTACGTGGTGTCCGCCGCCCGGGCGTTGCGCGACACCCCGCACGAGCCGGCGAAGGTGGCCGACGTGTTCACCGCGTACGAGCAGCTCAAGCGTTCGAACGGCGTGATCGACTTCGAGGACATGCTGCGTGCCGCGGTGTGGGGCATCGAGGAGCACCCGGACGTCGGCGAGCAGGTACGTGGCCAGTACCGGCACTTCGTGGTCGACGAGTACCAGGACGTCAACCCACTCCAGCAGCGGCTGCTCGACGCCTGGCTCGGCGGTCGCGACGACCTGACAGTGGTCGGCGACGCCAGCCAGACGATCTACTCGTTCACCGGGGCGACCTCGGCGTACCTGGTCGACTTCCCGCGCCGGCACCGCAACGCCACAGTCGTGCGGCTGGTCCGTGACTACCGCTCCACCCCGCAGGTGGTCGGGCTCGCCAACGCGGTGATCTCCCAGGCCCGAGGCACCGAGGCGCGTCTGCGCCTGGAGTTGAGCGGGCAGCGCCCACCCGGCCCCGAACCGGACCTGCGGATCTTCACCGACGAGCCGGCCGAGGCGAACGCCGTTGCCGCCCGCTGCCGGGCGCTGATCGACGCGGGCACCCCGGCGAAGGAGATCGCCGTGCTGTTCCGGGTCAACGCGCAGTCCGAGGCGTACGAGAAGGCGCTCACCGAGGCCTCGGTGCCGTACGTCGTACAGGGCGCGGAGCGGTTCTTCGAGCGGGCCGAGGTGCGCCAGGCGATGGTCGCGTTGCGCGCCGCCACCCGGTCCATCCCCGGCGAGACGCCGCTGCCGACAGCCGTCGTCGAGGCGCTCACCGCGGTCGGCTGGTCCCCGGACGCGCCTCCGGCCGGCGGCGCCGCCCGCGAACGCTGGGAGGCGCTGTCCGCGCTGGTCCAGCTCTCCGAGGAGTACGCGGCCAGCCCCGAGGTGGTGCCGATCGGCGAGGCCGCGTCGGTGGAGCGTCAGGTCACCCTCTCCGACTTCACCGAGGAGTTGGCCCGCCGCGCCGCCCAGCAGCACGTACCGACGGTGGACGGGGTGACCCTCGCGTCGCTGCACTCGGCCAAGGGGCTGGAGTGGGACGCCGTGTTCCTGATCGGCCTCGCCGAGGGCACCCTGCCCACCACGTACGCCAAGACTGTCGAACAGGTCGAGGAGGAGCGTCGGCTGCTCTACGTCGGGATCACCCGTGCGCGGGAGTGGCTCTGGCTGTCGTACGCCGCCGCACGTTCGCCGGGCGGACGGGCCCGGCGGCCGTCGCGTTTCCTGCCCCAGTTGGACCGCTCCGGCGGCACCGAGCGGGCGGTGGGCGGCACCGGTCCGGCCCGCGCCGAACGGCGGCGGACCCAGATCGTCTCCTGCCGGATCTGTGGCGCCACCCTGCTCGCCGGCCCGGACCGCAAGCTGGGTCGCTGCCCCACCTGCCCGTCCGACATCGACGACGAGCTGCACGAACGGCTGCGCGAGTGGCGGCAGCGGGTGGCCGCGGCGCAGAAGGTGCCCGCGTACGTGGTCTTCACCGACGCGACGCTGATCGCGCTGGCCGAGCGGCGGCCCGGACGCTCCGAGGAGCTGATCGCCATCGCCGGCATCGGCCCCCGCAAACTGGGCCTTTACGGGGATTCGGTGCTGGCGCTGGTGGGGGGCGCGGGGGTGGACGACGTCTGCCCGGAGAAAACTTTCGAAATCTCGTCGTAAATTCGTTTGCCCTCGCCCCGGCGCGAGGAATAGCCTCAGGACACACCACGCGAGCGGCGCCATTCCGGCTGCTCACGGGGGTTGGTTCAGTCGAGTCGAGGAACGTGAGGGAGGTGGCACCCGTGAAGATCTTCACCTATGAGCGTCTGGCGGCGATGCCGTCTGTCCACGCTCCGCTGTCGGCTGTCCGGGTGGCCCTCACGGCCACCGCACGACCGTCGGTTCCGCAGGTGCACCAGGTTCAGGCCGAGCTGACCCTGACCGTCGCGCCCGTCGGAGTCGAGGGGACCAGTGGCTTCACGGGCAATGGCATCCGGGTCGCCAAGAAGCGCATGGATGTCCGCGGCGTTCCACCTCGAGGTAAACCGGTCTGACCATCAGACACCGGCTCACCTCGAGGCCGCGGAACCCGTAACCGGGATCCGCGGCCTCAATTTTTTGCCCGCCGTAAGTACGTCGGAATGCGATCCACGAGATCGAAGTGAGAGAGAGGTGACCGGGAGATGAGTCTGGCGTTGGCCCCCCTCGACATGAGCGTCGAGCTGGAGGCGAACCTGCCCTGCCGGAAGTTCGACCCCGACCTGTGGTTCTCGGACTCGCCCACCGAGCTCGAGCTGGCCAAGTCGCTCTGCGGGGACTGCCCGCTGCGCGTCGAGTGCCTGGCTGGAGCCGTTGAGCGAGCGGAGCCGTGGGGCGTCTGGGGCGGCGAGATCTTCGAGCGTGGCGCGGTCGTCCCGCGCAAGCGGCCCCGTGGCCGTCCGCGTAAGGAGGACGTCGCCCGTGACGCCGAGCTTCGGGTCGAGGCCGAGGCGCGACTGGCGGCCAGTGGGCTGTCCGAAGTGCGTGGCGCGGTCCGGCTGGCAGCCTGACATGTTCCCGATCCGTACCAACTACGCCGGTGTCACACCGGCAGTGAGAGAGAAGACGATGTTCAACGTCCCGAGTGGAGCCTTCGAGATGCAACTACTCAACGAAGCGTTGTCCCGGGCTCGAATGCGCCGGCCTCAGGCCGGTCGTACCACCACGAGCACTGAGGCAACCCGATCCGCCCGTACCGTCGCCATGAACAGCCGCAACCAGACGGCGCGCGACCTGGGCGTTCTCTAGTACCACCCCACGCAGAAGGGCGGGTGCCGACCGGCACCCGCCCTTCGTCACGTCGTCAGGCGACCGGCGCGAAGCCGGGCAGCCAGCGTTCCAGGATGCTGCGGTACGGGGCCCTCGCCTCCAACTGGCACAGCACACCGATCGATCCGAGCGTCACCCGGTGGATCAGTAGGTATGACGGCGGCAGGTTGAGCTGCCTGCTCAGCTGGTACGTGGGGGAGCGAGGGCTGGCCAGCCGGCCTGCTTCGGCCCGCAGCCACGCCCGGGTGAACCGGAACCCGTCCGCCGCGATGGGCTCCAGCATCGGACGGATGAAGTCGAGCACGCCCTCGGCGTCGATCTCCTCGGCGGAGCCGATGAAGCCCTCCGAACGAAGCCCCGCAACCACCTCGTCGGCGTCTCCGCGCAGGGCGGTCGCGGCGATGCGGCCGATCGGCTCCGGCGTGCCCTCCGGCATGCGGGCCACCGCACCGAAGTCGATCACCCCGAGTCGGCCGTCGGGCAGCAGCCGGAAGTTGCCCGGGTGCGGGTCGGCGTGCAGGAGCCCGGCACGCTGCGGCGCGGAGAGATGCAGGGTGGCCATCAACCGGCCCGCCTCGTCCCGCTCCTCCTCGGTGCCCTCACGGATGATGTCGGCCAGCGGGGTGCCCGTCACCCACTCGGTGACCAGCACCCGGGGTGCCGCGTTGACCACCTTCGGGATGTAGATCTCCGGGTCGTCGGCGTACGCGGCCGCGAAGGCGCGCTGCGACTCGGCCTCCAGCTCGTAGTCCAGTTCCTCGGTGATCCGCTCGCGCAGCTCCACCAGGAGCGGCTTGACGTCCAGGCCGGGTTGGATGGCCCGGAACATCCCGCCCAGGCGGGAGAGCTGCTTGAGGTCGCTGAGCAACGCCTCGCCGGCACCCGGATATTGGATCTTGACGGCGACGTCGCGGCTGTTCGGCACCCCCGACTCGTCGAACCCCGGCTCCCGCCACCGCGCCCGGTGCACCTGGCCGATGCTGGCGGCGGCGGCCGGGGTGTCGTTGAACTCGACGAACAGGTCCCGCCAGTCGGGGCCGAGCTGCTCGGCGAGCACCTTGTGCACGCTGGCCGCCGGCAGCGGTGGCGCTGCCTCCTGGAGCTTCGTGAGTGCCTGGCGGTAGGGCGCGGCGATCTCCTCCGGCAGCGCCGCCTCGAAGACCGACAGCGCCTGGCCGAACTTCATCGCCCCGCCCTTGAGCTGGCCCAACACGCTGAACAGCTGCTCGGCGGTGCGCTGCTGGATCTCCGCGGAGATCACGTCGGAGGCGAGCCCGGTGACGCGCTTTCCCATGCCGAGGACCGTCCGGCCGGCGAAGCCGAGCGGTAGGGCGGCGAGCTTGGCGGTGCGGGACACGGCGCGGCGCGGGATGTCGGTCACACGGTCATTGTTACCGACTGGAGGGCTCCGCTGCTGGTCTGCGGCCGGGCTGGTGCGGACACCCGGCCCCGCGAGCACCCACACGCCGGATGTGGCGGCCACCCTCGACGGCGGAAACCACCCGCACCGGTGATCTCCATGGCGGCACCCAGCGTCTCGGGCTGACCGCCGTCGAGCTGCGTCAGCGCCTCGGCCAGCGCGTACCCGACGGCGGCGAACAACGTGCTGGTTGCGCCGGCGGCGACCGGATCGGTGCCGGCGAGCTGAGCGGCGAGCCGCGGCCAGTCCGGGTCGCGGTCGGCCCGGTGCAGCTCCACGCAGTGCAGGCAGGGCCCGGCGGGTGGGCGGACCAGCGGCCCGATGACCGGTACGCCCTCGCGAAGGGTGACCAGCAGATGTGCCTGCCGCCGCTGGGCGTGGCCGGCGGCGAGCAGCGCGGGTGGCCGGTCCGTGCCGAGTTGGATCACCAGGTCCACCCGGCCGCCCCGGACCGGACGGGTGCCGGTGCCCGGCGCGACGCGGTCGACAGCGGCGCGCACCGCCGGTGCCAGCGGGTGGCCCAGCTCGACGGTAGGGATGCCGGTGCCGACCAGGTCGACGGGGCGTACCGGGCCGGTGAGCTGGGGGATCACCTGTCCGACGCCGGCCTGGGCCAGCGCCACCGCCAACGGCGCACCGAGCGCCCCGGCACCGGTGAGCGCCACCCGGGCGGTCCGCCGCCGACGCAAAACCTGTGCGGGGGTGCCGGGCAGCCGGGCAGCGGTCAGGGCCAGGGCACCGGCCTCCGCCGTCAGCCGGGCACGAACCGGGCCGGCGAGGTCACGGGGGAGCAGGCTGTGCGCGGGCACCAGCAGGCCGGCCGTACGCAGGGCGTCGAGCAGCGTACGCGCCTCGTGGGCGGTGACCTGGACGGTGGCCGCCTGCGCCAGCACGGTGCGCTCGCTGCGGGTGCCGTCGATCAGGTCGAGCAGGTGGGCGGCTCGGGGGTTGGCCAGCTCGAGCAGCACGGCAAGCCCCGGCCCGACGCCGAGCTGGAGGGTGTGCCGGTCCCGCCAGAGTCGGTTGAGGCCGGGCAGCAGTGTGGGGCGGGGCAGTGGGGTGCGGCTCATGGTCGCTGATCGTGACCGCATCTTCGCGTTCGGTCGATCGTTGTCCACAGGTGCCCGGCCCTCTGTCCAGGGTTATCCACAGGCTCCGCCGGGTTTTCCACAGCCCGCCGGGACGGCTGTCAGTCACCCGACACACGAATGTGGGCACCCCCGGACGGCAACGGGGGCGGGGCGGCCGTCAGCCACCCCGCCCCCGTCAGCCGTGCGGGTCAGACCTTGGCCTTACCCAGGATGCGGTTCACTGTTGTCCCGCACACCGGACACTTGCCCTTGGCCATGTTCATTCCGGTCTTCGAGACCTCGACGTGCCCCTCGAAGTCCCGCTTCTCCTTGCACTTCACGCAGTAACCGTTGTAGGTCGTCTGGGCCTGGTCGGCCACGGTGCCCTCCTCGTCTCGTCCGCCGGTCGATGCCGTCCCGGCGGGGGTGCCCGGCGGCGGGCCACACGGGGCGCCGGCGCTGGGTCTCACTCCGCGGCCACCTTCGTGACCGCTGGTTCGCGGACCCTACCCAGGTCTGGGCAGTTCCATGTCAGCTGTGCATCGACACTGTGAGCAAGTCGACGTCGAGAGTGTGCATGGCGAAATAGGTCGGATAAGTCAGTTTGGCGGGGACACGCCGACCAAACCCTCACAGCCACCCGTGCGGGTGCCCCCCAAGGCCGAATCGAGGACGGTGATCACCTACGGTGAGAAGGCGTCGCGTACGGCCGCTATCGGCGTTCACGAAGGGTGACGAGATGGCTCGATGACGTCGCTGTCAAGAAATTTTCCGGACTCCTGGCGACCAATCACCACTTTCTGGGCGCGTGTCGCGCGGTTGACTCTTGCGGACCCCTGGTCAGTACGCATTAGCTTTCCTTCGTGACACGTAGCCGAGGCTGCGCGGGCCAGTGATGGCGGGGACGCGCAAGCCGGTCGTCGAAGTGCGGCGCAGCCAGCGCCGACGACGCACGGTGTCCGCGTACCGTGACGGTGAGCGCGTGGTCGTCCTCATCCCGGACCAGTTCTCCCGCGCCGAGGAGAGCGAATGGGTCGACCGGATGCTCGCCCGGCTCGCCGCCCGGGAGGGGCGCCTGGCCCGCTCGGACGCCGAGCTGCTGGCGCGGGCCACCCGGCTCATCGACCTCCACCTCGCCGAGTACGCCTCGAAGGCGGTGCCGGCCAGCGTCCGCTGGGTCACCAACCAGAACGGTCGGTGGGGGTCCTGCACGCCCGCCGACCGCAGCATCCGGATTTCGCACCGTGTCCAGGAGATGCCCGACTGGGTGATCGACTACGTGCTGCTGCACGAGTTGACGCACCTCATCGTGCCCAGCCACAACGCCCGCTTCTGGGCGCTGGTCGGCCGCTACCCCAGGGCGGAGCGCGCGCGGGGCTACCTCGAAGGTGTGGCCGCCGCCTCCTGCGCTCCCGTCTCCACCTGACCCGTCCCGCAGGCCCCGTCCCCGTGCGGCCCGCTGACGCCTGATCCCTTTTGATCGACTCCAGATCGCCGACATGGGGGCATCCGGCGTCGCGGACACCCCCAGGTCGCCAATCTGGAGCGGGTCGGCGGGCTCGGGTTGCGGTCGGAGTACGCGCTAGGGTCGGCAGGTGGCACGACGGGTGGTAGTGGCGTTGCTCGGGCCGGTCCAGTGGTCGCCGCCGGGCGTCGACTTGGCGGAGTGGCGGGCGGCTCTCGCGGAAGACGTCATCGACCTGCTCGCCACGCTCAACGAGGTGGAGATCGCGGTCGCGGTCACCCCGGCCGACCGGGCCCTGGCCGACGCGTTGGTCTGGCCCGGGACGACCGTGTACGAGGTGGCCGAGCCGACGCCGAACGCGGTGTTCGCCGCGCTGGAGGGCTACGACCAGGCGGCGGTGCTGGTCGGCGATGTGCCGGACCTGCCCGCACTGACCGTCGGCAAGCTGCTGCGGCCGCTCACCACCCGACCCGTGGCGGTGGCCCCGGTCGACGGCGGTGGCCCGGGTCTGCTCGGTGTGGCAGTGCGGCTGCCCGTGCCGGGCTGGGTGCCCACGCTGGACCTGGACACGGCGACGCCGGCGGACGTGCGATCCGGTGCCCCCCGACCTGGGGACGTCGCGGTCACCGCCGGTTGGCGACGGCTGCGCGGCCCGGCCGACCTGGCCACGCTGGACCCGGCCTTCGAAGGGTGGGAGGCGACCCGCGCTTTGCTCTCCGGCTCAGGCCGCCCCGCCTGACACTCACCAGCCAGCCAACCCTCGGCAAGCCTGGACGAAGCTGGCCCGCCATGTCGATGTGCTGGTGAGCGCGATACCTCAGAGGCATGAATATGACTCTCAGGTATACCTGTCATCACCCCGTCCGCCCCCGACGGAGGTGACCGACGGTCACCGCCGGCCGTGGCTGCGTTCAGACCTAGAAGGCGACGTGCGACCCGGGTGCCCGCCAGAACGCGCGGACGCCCGGGTCGACGCTCAGGCGTCAGGGCTCAGGCTCACGCCTTGGTGTCGCCGTCGCTGTCGCCGTTGGTCTCGTCGGGCTTGCCGGGGGCCTTCTCCTCGACCCCACCGGGTGCGGTGAAGTCGAAGCTGTCCAGCTCGCTCAGATCCATGTCGTTCATGGCGAAGGCGACCGGGTCGGCGAAGTCGTCGTCCGAGGGGAGCAGGTCCGGGTGCCCCCAGACGGCGTCGCGACCCTCGATGCCGCGGTGCTGGGTGAGCGCGGCCCACAGCGCGGCGGCCTCGCGGAGCCGGCGCGGGCGCAACTCCAGGCCGACGAGCGCCGCGAAGGTCTGCTCGGCGGGCCCGCCGGCAGCCCGGCGACGGCGGAAGGCCTCGCCCAGCCGGACGACGTTGGGCAGCCGGTCGCTGGCGGCGCTGTCCACGACGTGGCACACCCAGCCCTCGACCAGGGCGAGCGCGGTCTCCAGTCGGGCCAGCGAGGCCTTCTGAGCGGGGCTGTCCTCCGGAGTGAAGATCCCCTCCAGGGCGATCGCCTGCATCGACTCCGGGTCGGTCGGGTCGACCCGGCCCATCGCCTCCTCGATCGCCTCCCGGTTGACCCGGATGCCCGAGGCGTACATCTCGACCGCGCTGAGCACGTGGCCGCGCAGCCACGGGACGTGCTGGAAGAGCCGCTGGTGGGCGGCCTCACGCAACGCCACGTAGAGGCGGACCTCGTCCTCGGGAAGCTCCAGGCCCTCGCCGTACGCCCGGATGTTGGCCGGGATCAGCGCGGCCGTGCCGGCCGGGCCGAGCGGCAGCCCGATGTCGCCTGCGGAGAGGACCTCCGCGGCGAGCGAACCGAGGGCCTGCCCGAGCTGGCCGCCGAAGAGCGCGCCACCGAGGGTGGCCACCATCGACTGCATCGGGCCGAGCTGCGCGCGGGCCTCGGGCGGCACCAGGTCGCCCATCGCGCCGACCATCCGGCTGGCGACCGGGTCGCAGAGCTTGCGCCACACGTCCAGCGTCTTGAAGATCCACTCATTGCGGTTCCAGGCGACCGGCGACTGGATGCCCGACGGCCACGCCGAGGCCGGCTCCAACCACAGGTCGGCCAGGCGCAACGCCTCCTCGACCGCGTTGCGCTCATATGGTGACACCGCCGGGTCGCCGGCGGCCGCGAGCTGGCTGGCCGCTACCTGCCGGGCCAGGTCCCAGTTGACCGGTCCGCTGCCCGGCGAGGAGAGCAGGTGCTGCATCTGCGACATGAACTGCTGCATCTGCGCGGGATCGTTGGGGTCTGGTGGTTGCCCACCCGGGAGCGCGAAGCCGAACGGAATATCAGGCACGACGTCTACGGTACGCGGGCCGCGCCCCTGGTAGCCGCCGCTGGCGTTGCGCTGAGGGCGAAGTCGCGTGGCGCATCCGGCGGGCGGCGCCCGACCGGTCGGTACGCTCTGCGGCATGAGACGTCGTGGCCTGACGGTCCTGCTCGGTGCCCTGTTCACCGCCCTGCTGAGCATCGGGGTGCTCCGGGTGCCGATCCCGTACGTGGTGCTCGGGCCCGGTCCGACGGTCAACACCCTGGGCACGGCCGACGGCAAGGAGGTCATCCAGGTCTCCGGGCGGGAGACCTCGACCTCGGCCGGGCAGCTGCGGCTGACCACGGTGGGTGTGCAGCCCACGGTGCGGCTGCGGGGAGCGATCGCGGGTTGGTTCTCGGACGACGAGGCGGTGGTGCCGCGGGAGCTGGTCTATCCGCCCGGGGAGTCGACGGAGCAGGTCGAGCAGCGTAACGCCGAGGACTTCAAGGCGTCGCAGACCAGCGCGGAGACCGCCGCGCTGCGGGAGTTGGGCTTCCCGGTGCAGGTGGTCATCAAGACGGTGTCCGGGGACGGTCCGGCCGCCGGGGCGCTGAAGGCCGGCGACGTGATCACCTCGGTCGACGGTCAGCCGGTGCCGGTGGCCGCGAAGGTCACCGAGCTGGTCCGGGCCAAGCCCGTCGGCACGGCGTTGACCATCGGCTACACCCGCGACGGCGTACCGGCCACCGTCTCGGTGACGAGCCGGGAGCAGGACGGCCGACCGCGCATCGGTGTCGAGATCGACCAGCAGCAGCCGCACCCGTTCACGCTCGGCATCGACCTGGGGGACATCGGCGGCCCGAGCGCCGGTCTGATGTTCGCCCTGGGGATCGTGGACAAGTTGACCCCGGCGGATCTCACCGGTGGCCAGGTCATCGCCGGCACCGGCACCATCGACGACGAGGGCGCGGTCGGCCCGATCGGTGGGATCGCCCAGAAGCTGGTCGGCGCGAAGCGGGCCGGGGCGAAGGTGTTCCTGGTGCCGGCGGACAACTGCGCCGAGGCGGTCCGCAATCCCCAGCCAGATCTGCCGCTGTTGCGGGTGGGCTCGCTGGACGAGGCATTGACCGCTCTAAAGACATTGCGTGGGGGCGGCCAGCCGACCCGTTGCTGACCGACGTGACCGTGCCCCGACACGTTCAGGATCACCCCGTACTCTGGGTGCCTGGTCGGAGCCGATCACATCGAGCGTGCGGAGCCAACAGTGGTCATGCGTAGCAGCAGCCCCCTTCCGAGGATGAGCCGGCGCGGGCGCGTCACCATCGCCGTCCTGGTCGGGGTGTTCGTGCTCTTCACCCTGCTCGGGTGGGGTGTCCAGGCGTGGACCGACTGGCTGTGGTTCGACGAGGTCCGCTACACCGAGGTCTTCACCGGAGTCCTGCTCACCCGGCTGGTGCTGTTCCTCGCCGTCGGGCTCGGCATGGCGGTGATCGTCGGCGGCAACCTGTGGCTGGCCCACCGGTTGCGTCCGCGGCTGCGCCCGCACTCGGTGGAGCAGGCCACCCTGGAGCGTTACCGGATGGTGCTCAGCCCGCGGCTCGGCACCTGGATCGCGTTGACCGCCGCGGTGGTCGGGCTCTTCGCCGGCCTCTCCGCGCAGAACCGGTGGAACCAGTGGATGCTCTTCCGCAACGGCGGTGACTTCGGGATCAAGGACCCGGAGTTCGGGGTGGACATCGGCTTCTACGTCTTCCAGTTGCCGTTCTGGCGTTACCTGCTCGGCGTCGCCTTCACCGCTGTCGTGCTGGCGGTGATCGGCGCGCTGGCGGTGCACTACCTGTTCGGCGGGGTTCGCCTCCAGGGCGTCGGGGACCGGATGAGCAACGCCGCCCGCGCGCACCTGAGCAGCCTGGTCGCGGTCTTCGTGTTGTTGAAGGCCATCGCGTACGTGCTGGACCGGCGGGCGATGCTGCTGGAGTACAACGAGGGCGTCAAGCTGTACGGCGCCGGCTACGCCGACGTCAACGCGCTGCTGCCGGCGAAGGAGATCCTGGCCTACATCTCGATCGTGGTGGCGATCGCGATCATCGTCTTCTCCAACGCCTGGATGCGGAACCTGGTCTGGCCGGGCATCTCGCTGGCGCTGCTCGGCGTCTCCGCGGTGGCCATCGGCGGCATCTACCCCTGGGCGGTGCAGACCTTCGAGGTCAAGCCGAGCGCGAAGGACAAGGAAGCGCCGTACATCCAGCGCAGCATCGACGCGACGCGGGCGGCGTTCGGGCTGGGGGTCACCGAGACGACCCCGTACGCGGCGAACAACCTCACCCCACCGGCGAGCCTGGTCACCGACACATCGGTGGTGCCGAACGTGCGGCTGCTCGACCCGCAGCTGGTCAGCGAGACGTACACCCAGCTCCAGCAGGTGCGCGGCTTCTACGACTTCGGCCCCAAGCTGGACATCGACAGGTACGGGGTGAACGGCAAGGTCTCCGACTACGTCGTCGGCGTCCGGGAGATCAACTACGGCGAGCTGACCGATCAGCAGAACACCTGGATCAACCGGCACACCGTCTACACCCACGGGTACGGGCTGGTGGCCGCACCGGCCAACCAGGTGGTCTGCGGCGGGCAGCCGTTCTTCGTCTCCGGCTTCCTCGGCGAGAAGACCCAGGAGGCGTGCTCCTCGCAGACCGAGCAGATCACGGCCAAGCAGCCGCGGATCTACTACGGCGAGCGGATGGCGCCGGACGACTACGCGATCGTCGGGCAGTCCGACCCGAACAAGAAGGCCGAGTTCGACAGGCCGGTCGGTGAGGGCGGCGGCGAGTCCTACACCTACACCGGCGAGGGCGGTGTCGAGATCGGCTCCTTCACCCGGCGCCTGCTGTACGCCATCAAGGAGCAGGAGTCGAACTTCCTGCTCTCCGAGGCGGTCAACAAGGACTCCAAGCTGCTCTACGTGCGCAACCCCCGGGACCGGGTGGAGAAGGTCGCGCCGTTCCTCACCCTGGACGGCGACCCGTACCCGGCGGTGGTGGACGGTCGGGTGCAGTGGATCGTCGACGGTTACACCACGGCGGCCAGCTACCCGTACGCCGAGCGGGTCAACCTGCAGACCGAGACGACCGACGAGTTGACCAACCGGGGCACGTTCCAGCTGGCCCGGGAGAACGTGAACTACATGCGTAACTCGGTGAAGGCGACGGTCGACGCGTACGACGGCACCGTCAAGCTCTACGAGTACGACGACACCGACCCGGTGCTCAAGGCCTGGAACAAGGCGTTCGGCGGTGACCTGATCCAGCCGAAGGCGGACATCCCGGTGGAGCTGAACGAGCATTTCCGCTACCCGGCGGACATGTTCAAGGTCCAGCGCAACCTGCTCACCAAGTTCCACGTGACCAACCCGGGTGACTTCTACTCGGCACAGGACTTCTGGCAGGTGCCCAATGTGCCGGACGCTCCGGACAGCGGCCAGAAGCAGCCGCCGTACTACCTGTTCACCCAGTTCCCGGGGCAGGAGAGCCCCCGGTTCCAGCTCACCTCGGCGGTCACCCCGAACGGCCGGCAGAACCTCGCCGCGCTGATCTCCGGGTCGTACGTCGACGGGAAGCCTCGACTGGAGGTGCTGGAGTTGCCGGACCAGACCCGGATCTCCGGCCCGGTCCAGGTGCACCAGCAGATGACCAACAACGCGAACATTCGCCAGCAGCTCAACCTGCTGTCCAGCAACCAGGCGCAGGTGCAGTACGGCAACCTGCTCTCGTTGCCCTTCGCCGACGGCATGCTCTACGTCGAGCCGGTCTACGTGAAGAGCAACCAGCAGGACGCGTACCCGCTGTTGCAGAAGGTGCTGCTCTCGTACGGTGACGGTGGCTCCTTCGTGGCGCTCGCCGACAACATCAACGACGGCATCAAGCAGTTGGTCGAGCAGGGTAAGAAGGCCGGGCAGGGCGCCCCGCCGACTCCGCCGCCCGGGGGCAACCCGACGAGCCCGACGCCGACGCCCACGCCCAGCGGGACCGCGACGCCGACTCCGACGCCCACGCCGAGCGCCGGCACCCCGCCGCCGACCGGTGACCTGGCCGCCGCGGCGGACCGGGTGCAGAGCGCGATCAGCGAGGTACGGGCGGCACAGACGTCCGGTGACTTCGAGCGGTACGGGCGTGCGCTGAAGGCCCTGGACGAGGCGCTCACCGCGTTCCAGCAGGCGCAGCAGGCCGCCGGCACTGCCAGTGGTGGCCCCTCGCCGAGCGCCGGCGGCTGATCCACCGCCTACGGGAGTACGTCTCGGAGCCCTCGTCGTCGGACCGCAACGGTCCGGACGGCGGGGGCTCCGTCGTGTCCGGAGACGCGCCCCACCTGTCGCCTCGCCGACAGCTGCCGCAAGCCCGCAACCTGGGACAACGTTCCACCGTCCTCATTTGCAACGGGGTGGGGATGAGGGGGAGCAGCCGTGAGGGATGCGCAGAGCTTCGACGACTTCTACCGCAGCACCGCGCGGCGGATGGTGCGGTACGGCTACGCGGTCGCCGGTGACCACAACGAGGCGCAGGATCTGGTGCAGGAGGCGTACACCCGGGCCTGGCGACAGTGGGGGCGGTTGTCCGAGCATCCCGCGCCGGAGGCCTGGCTGCGGTTGGTGGTGGCCCGGTTGGCGACCGATCGTTGGCGGCGTCTGCGCACCCTGCGCGGCGCGCTGCGGATCGCCGGGCCCCCGCAGCCGGTAGCGCCGCCCAACGAGGACAGCGTGTTGCTGGTCCAGGCGCTGCGTCAGGTGCCGGCGACCCACCGGCAGGCGTTGGCTCTGCACTACCTGTTCGACATGCCGGTCGACGAGATCGCCCGCGAGGTGGGCGTACCCGTCGGCACTGTGAAGTCCTGGCTCTCCCGCGGCCGGTCCCGACTCGCCGCCCTGCTGCCCGATCTCGCCGACGTGGAACTGGAGGCCAGCGATGTCGCGTGAACTGTCAGAGATGTATCGGTCCCTCGCCGCCGACGCGGACACCCGTGCGCTGGTCGTCCCGGACGTGCTCCGGCACCAGGCCGACCGTCGGGCCCGTCTCCGTGCGACAGGTGGCGCCCTGGCCGTGGCGTTGGTGGCGGGCGGCGTGGTCGTCGGCAGCCAGGTGGTTGCCGTCCCGGCGACGAGGACCGTACCCCCGCCGGCCGGCACGCCGACGGTTCCATCGCCCCCGATCTCGCCGACGCCGGACGTGACAGCCGCTCCGCCGTCACCGTCGGTCCCGCCGGCGGCGCCGAGCCGCCCCTCGGGTACGACGTCGGCGTCGCCGCGGGTCACCAGCGCGGCGCCACCTCGTACACCGACCAGCATCCCGGATCGGGCGTTCTTCGCGCTCGCGCCGGCCAACCAGACCGGCATCGCGCCCGAATTCCGGGACCTGGCCGCCCTGCCGGGCCTGTGTGGTGCACGTGTTTCGAGCGAGGCGGTGGTGCAGCGCCGAACCCGGCTCCTGATCTACAAGCTGCCGCAGAACCCCGGTGAGGGGTACGTCCCGGACGGCACCTACGCGCACTCCATCACCATCTATCGGGCCGGGCGCGCCGATGACGTGCTGGACGAGCTGCGGGAGGCGGTGCGGAACTGCCCCGAGCAGAAGTGGCCGGGCAGCGAAGCGCCGTCGCGGAGCACGCAGCGGCTGCTCGCCGACAGGGGGTACGGCGACGAGTCGGTGCTGTTCGAGGTGCGCAGCCCAGGTCAGGACATCAACGGCGATCCGACCGGTGTGGAGGACGTGCGGCTGGTCCGGGCGATCCGGATCGGCGACGTGGTGACAATTCTCTGGGAGCAGGGTTGGGAGAACACCTCCAGCCAGCGGGCCCAGGTCGACGCGGACAGTCGCCGCGCGGTCGCCGCCATCCGAGCCTGGCTCGACTGACGTCGGTGCGGCCGGCCGGGAAGCTCCCTCGGCGGATTCGGATGTCGTTTTGCGGGGCCCGGGGGTGGTGCGCTACGGTTATCGAGCCGACGCGGGGTGGAGCAGCTCGGTAGCTCGCTGGGCTCATAACCCAGAGGTCGCAGGTTCAAATCCTGTCCCCGCTACGAACGAAAGCCCGTCTCCGGTTCACCGGAGACGGGCTTTCACCGTTTCGGGCATCGCGAAGCGGCGGTCGGCGACCCCCGCTGATCATCGACTGCGCGGATGGGCTAGTCTTAACAGGCCGACGCGGGGTGGAGCAGCTCGGTAGCTCGCTGGGCTCATAACCCAGAGGTCGCAGGTTCAAATCCTGTCCCCGCTACAACTGATAAAAGCCCGACCCCCACCTGGGGGTCGGGCTTTTTGGTGCCGCCTGCAGGCAGGACCGCGAAGGGGCCGGTGCCAGCGCTGGCACCGGCCCCCCGCGTCCTACCGAAGGCCGAAGGCCCGCGTGACGGTCTGGGTGACGCCGCCACCGTTGCGCTGGTCGGCGGTGACCCGGATCGACACGAAGTCGGCCCGGGGCGGCGCGTTCAGCGACACCTGCCAGGTGCCCTTCTTCTCCTTCATGCCCTGCCGCTGCCAGGTCTTCCCGTCGTCGTAGGAGACCTCCAGTAGGAGCGAGGACACCCCGTCCCGGGCCGCGGTGCTGCCCACCACGACTGGCGTGATCGAGAAGTCGCTGCCGCGCTTCGCCCGACCCGCAACGTCCACGTCCGTTCCGTAGTCCAGTTGGACCAGCGGGATGGCCTGCACCTCTTCGCTGCCGCCGGAGATGAAGCGCCACTCGGTGTGCGTGGCCGTGGAGTACGGGCTGAACTCCGGCTTGCCGGTGGTCTCGACGACCAGCCGGTACGGCAGTTTCTCCAGCGGCAGGTCACCCGCGCCGATCTCCGGCCAGCCGTCGAACCGGGTCAGCTGCTTGTCGCCCTGGTAGAACGTGGCGACCTGGGACATGCTGGCCCCGCCGCTGTGCGCGGCCCCCGCATCGCCGAACCCCTGGATGTAGGCGCTCATGGCGGTCTCACCGCGGAACGGGATCTCGGTGCTCAGCATCCGTGGCCGGGTGATGGGCCCGAACCAGCGGTCCTTCTGCACGCTGCCCGGCCGGTAGGCGATCGCCTCCGTGTTGGACCGCGCCCAGTCGGCGACGTCGGCGTACTGCATCCACTTCACGCCGTCGCCCGCGGAGACCCAGTCGGTACGCGGACCCGGCGCCACCGGCTGGAACGGGAACGAGCGCGCCGCCCCGTACTCGTACGGCGGGAAGTCCACCCGGCCCTCGCTGGACTGCTTCCCCGGGGGAGGGGAGAAGGTGAGATCGATCCGTGCGAGGTCGCGGGGATCGGTCTTGGCGGAGGGATCCGCGGGCACCCCGCCACGGTGGTAGTCGACCAGGTCGTACAGGTACTTCGCGGAGGGGTGGGCCACGACGGCCAGCCGTACCGGTTTGCGGCCGGCGGTGATCTTCTGGATCAACGCCTCGCCCTGGTCCATGGTCACCGAGGCGACCGGGATCTGACCGGTCGTCACGCCGTCGGGGTTGCCGTACCAGTCACTCTTGCGGCCGGCGCGGTCGTTGACCACGAGGAGCATCGCCGCGCCGGCGGCGTACGCCGCCGCTGCCTGGTCGGTGGGGGGCACCGAGTCGGTGCCGCGTACGACCACGGCCCTGCCCCGGGCGGGCACACCGGCGTAGTCGGCAGTCGCGCCGACGCCCGCGAAGACGGCGTCCAGGCGCGACGTGCCGTCGGGCAGTGCCGGCGAGCCAGGCTGCACGAGGGGGTCACCGAGGCGGCGGCCGTCGTAGCTGATGGCCAGCGGCGTCTGCGCGGCGCGGAACCGGGTGGTCAGGACGAAGCTGCCCTTCTTGACCTTGCCCTTGGTCGGGAGCGCCCACAGGCTGTCATAGGTGGCGCCGGGCCAGAAACTCTCCTTCAGGGCACTCCAGTCCGTGGGGGTCGGCTCGGCGGAGGTGAAGGACCGGTAGATGTCGATCCTCGTGTTGACGACGGCAGTCGGCTGCGGTGTCGCCACCTTCACCTGACGGGCCCGTGCCGCGTCGAGTTCCACGACCCGGTCGGCCGTCAGGTCGACCTCGGGGGCGGTCAGCATCGCGAGGCCGAGGGAGTCGGGCCCGTTCACACCCTCCACGTCGGGCGTGGCGACGACGGTGTAGGAGCCGGGGGCCATGCGGCTGGTGAGCTTTCCGTCCGGAACCCACATGAACGTACGGCCCGTCTCGGCGTTGACGACCTCGACCTCACCGCTCACGGGTCGACCGGCGCGGTCCTTCAGGTGGATGGTGAGGTCGTACTTCTTGGACTCGACGGCGACCCCGACGGCCGTGTGTACCTCCCCGGTCGGGGAGCGGGCCGTGACCTGGGCGGAGTACCGCCCCGGCGCAAGACCTTCCGGGTCCACCACGACGTCGACGGTGGAGGTGCCGTGAGCGGGCACGGTGACGCTGTCGGCCGCCGCCGTGAACGTCCGTGCGGAGGAGGCCCCGTGCTCGACGGCGAGAGCCAGGGTGACCGGAGCGGCGGTGGTGTTGGTGTAGGTGATCTTCCTGGTGATCGGCTGTGGTGAGGTGCCGGGGGCCCACCGGACGAGGCCGGCGTCCACCGAGCCGGTCGCGACGACCTGGTCCTGGTGGTAGGCGGCGGCCACGTTCAGTCGACCACTGCCGGCCTGGTACGCGGTGTAGTCGGGGGTGCGGACGCTGGTGCTCATCAGCGCGTCCTTGATCTGCCGCGCGCTCCAGGTCGGGTGCTTCTGCACCAGCAGGGCAGCCGCCCCGGCGACGTGCGGCGCGGCCATCGAGGTGCCACTGTCCAGGCGGTAGTAGCCCTCGCCCCACGGGATGTGCTGCGAGCGCGCTGCCAGCACGTCCACACCGGGAGCGGTCATGTCGGGCTTGAGTGCCTCGTCGTTGGCGCGCGGCCCGACGCTGGAGAAGTCGGCCAGGTGGTCGGAGGTGTCCACCGCGCCGATGGTGAGCGCGGCGTCGGCGGTGCCCGGGGCGCCGAGGGTGTACGGGTCGGGGCCGCTGTTGCCGGCGGAGACGACGAAGAGTGCGCCCGTCTCGGCGGTCAGCTGGTTCACGGCCTGGCTCAGTGGGTCGTCCTGCGTGTGCCACGCGCTGACGCCGAGGCTCATGTTGATCACCTTGGCGCGCTCGGTCCGCGCTGCCCACTCCATGCCCGCGATGATCCCCGAGATCGAGCCGCTTCCGTTCTCGTCGAGGACCTTGCCGACCACCAGGTCGGCGTCGGGAGCGACGCCCCGTTCCTTGCCGTCCGAGGCGGCGCCGGTTCCGGCGACGGTGGAGGCGGTGTGGGTGCCGTGCCCGTTGTGGTCGATGACGTCCTGGCCCGGAATGAAGCTCCGGGACGCCACCACCTGGTCCACGAGGTCCGGGTGGGTGGTGTCCACGCCGCTGTCCAGGACGGCGACCCGCACACCGCTGCCGGTGCCTCCGGCCGCCCAGGCCGCCGGGGCGCCGACCTGCGCTGTGGTGTCGGCGAGGGCGGCCTTCGCCTTGCCGTCGAGCCACACCTTGTCGACGCCCGCCGAGAAGGAGGGGACCGAGGTGGCGGCGCGGCGGGCGGCCGTTGACTGTCCACCGCCGGTGAGCGCCGACCAGAAGTCCGCCGCCTGCGACCGGCGGGTGCGGATCGCCTCGCCGCGGACCGAGGGAAGCTCCAGCGTGGTCTGCGCGCCCGGCAGCGTGGCGCTGGTCCGGCGGGTGGCCGAGTCCGCGGCGCGGGTGACGATCAGGGGAAGTTCGCTGGTCCGCGCGTCGTCGAAGCCCTGCGCGATCAGTTGGGTGACGTCGAAGAGTTGCTTGTCGAGTCGGCCGGTCGCGAGGTAGGGCATCGCCTCGTCGGGGTACACATAGGTGTCCCCGCCTTCGGTGGCGACCCGCACGGCGCCGGTGGCGCCGGGCGGGCGTGTGACGTCCACCGAGGGGGTCGCGCCGTTGACGCCCGGGGTCACCGTCACCCGGTCGCCGGTGATCAGCGTGACCGTGACAGGTGCGCGGTGTGCGGTGCCGGTGGCAGCGGGTGTCGCCGGTGGCGGTGGGGCGCCGTGTGCCGCCGTCGGAGTGAGGAGAGCGGCGACGAGGGTGACGCCTACCGCTGCCGCCGCGGATCTTCGGGTGCGAGAGATCCGCGCACTGTTCACAGAGTTGACCATGGATGAGATCCGATCACCTCCGGAGATTCATGTAAAGATCATCATCGTTGCCGGGGCGTTGCGGAAACGTTGCCCGCGATCTCGGTCCCGTGATTCGGCGTGGACCGACGTGCCGAGGTTGCGCCCTTCGGCGAGGATGGGCACATGTCTTCATTCGGTAAGTGGTGGGGCCGGCTCAGCGCGGTCCTCGGTGGGGCCGTGCTGGCGGTCTTCGTGCCCGTCGCGGCCTGGGCGTCCACGGGCACCGGCGAGCTGGTGGTGGAGGCCGCCCGGCGGCGGGGCCGCAGCGGCTTCGGGATCCTCCCGCTGCTCTGCTGCCTGGTGGTGGTGGCGATCGTCGTGTTCCTGGTGCTGCGTCTCATGCGCAACCGCCGGGGCGGTCCGCCCCGCTGACCCACCCGCCTCGGGCGACGCCAGGTTCCGGGCGGCCGGCCTCAGGGCCGGCCGCCGGTGCTCACACCGCAGGCCGGCCGCCGGTGCTCACACCGCGAGGGCCGCGATGGCCCCGGACAGGAAACGCGCTGTGGCCTCCCGGGTGCCGTCCCGCCTGACGCGGATGCGCTCGGCGGCGGTGACCAGCAGGGTACGCACCTTGGCGTGCCCCTGGGGCGGTGGCGCCGGCGCCGGCCCGAGCAGGTCGGCGATGCTGGCGCCGAACGCCGCGGCGCGTCGCTGGGCCGGGTCGGTGATGCTGCCCTCGGCGTAGCTGCGGACGGCGAGGCTGGCGCTCAGCCCACGCTCGTGGCCCAGGACGGTGCCGGCCTCGCCGTTCGTGGTGAGGAAATTGATCACGTCGACGACGGCGTCCGGGTGGCGGGTGCCGCGGAACGCGGCCCAGTACATCGACGCCCGCGCCCACTGCGCGCCGGGTGCCCCCGGCAGGCCGGTCAGGCCCAGCTCGGCGTCGGTGAGTCGTTGAAGCTCCGGCAGCTGATGGGACCAGGCGAAGGACGCGGCGGTCAGCCCGGTGACCACCGGTTGCCGACCCGGCTCCGCGCTGTCCGCCTGCTCGACCAACGCCCCGCCCGGTGTGGCCCGCGCGGCGCGGGCCCGCTGCCACAGCTCGAACCACGCGATCAGTTCGTCCGCGCCGAAACCGATCTGGTTGCCCCGGTAGAACTCACCGCCCTGCGATCGCAGCCAGAGCCAGAGCGCCCGGTAGTCGCCGGACGCGTCCATCGTGCCGGCCACCTGGCCGTCGCTGGCGTCGGTGACCTGCTCCGCCCAGGAGAAGTACTCGGCCCAGGTCATCCCGCCGCGTGGCTCCGGCACCTTCAAGTCCCGCAGCAGGTCCCGGTTGAAGACCACGCCCACGTGGGTCTGCCCGCTGGCCACCGCCATCGTGCGCCCCTCGACGGTGCCGTAGCGGATCAGCCCCTCCGGCAGGCCCCGCAGGTCGAGGTGGTGATCGGCCACCCGGTCGCTGAGATCGAGGATGATCCGGCGTTGGGCGTACTCGGTCAGCATCGCGTCGTCGATCTGGATCAGGTCGGGTACGTTCCCACCCGCCGCCTGGGTGGCCAGGCGGTCGTAGTAGCCGTCGGCGCCCTGCCAGGTGACCCGGAAGGTGACCCGGGGGTTGCGATCCGAGTAGAGCCGCAGCACCTTCTCGGTGATCTCGGCCCGCTTGGCGGTGCCCCACCAGAAGACCGACAGCTCGACCGGCCCGTCCTGGGTCGAGGTGGTGGCGCCGTCGCTGCATCCGGCGAGCCCACTTGACGCGAGCAGGGGAGCGCCGAGCAGCGCGCCGAGCAGTCGGCGTCGGCCCGGGTCGGCGCCGAGGCGGTCGATCGGGGGTCGTACAACGGGCACGGGGGTCTCCTGGACCTGCGAGGGCAGCGGTCGGACCATTCACGCAGGCAGCGCACGAGGGTGTCAACGTCCGTCCGGTCACCCCCTCGCGCTGGTGGTCGAATCGGGCTGACCGACGCCGCATGGTGTACTAGGGCGCGTGGAACTTCTGCACTCGGGCAAGGTCCGGGACGTCTACGCCGACGGCGACGACCTGATCCTGGTGGCCTCGGACCGCATCTCGATCTACGACGTGGCGCTGCCGACGCCGATCCCGGACAAGGGTCGCCTGCTCACCGCCCTTTCGCTCTGGTGGTTCGAGCAGCTCGCCGACCTGGTGCCGAACCACGTCATCTCGGCCACCGACGTGCCCGCCGAGTTCGCCGGGCGGGCGATCCGCTGCCAGCGGTTGGACATGGTCCCGGTCGAGTGCGTCGCCCGCGGCTACCTCACCGGCGGCGGGCTGCGGGAGTACGAGCAGACCGGTGCGGTCTCCGGCGTACGTCTGCCGCGCGGGCTCGCCGAGGCGTCGATCCTGCCCGAGCCGATCTTCACGCCGTCGAGCAAGGCGCCGGCGGGGGAGCACGACGAGCCGATCACGTACGACGACGTGGTGGCGAAGGTGGGCGAGGCCACCGCCGAGCGACTGCGGCAGATCACCCTCGACATCTACCGGCGCGGCGCCGAACTGGCCGCCGACCGGGGCGTCCTGATCGCCGACACCAAGATCGAGTTGGGCTGGGCGCCGGACGGCACCCTGGTCCTCGCCGACGAGCTGCTCACCTCCGACTCGTCGCGGTTCTGGCCGGCCGAGTCGTACCAGCCGGGCCGGGTGCAGTTCTCCTACGACAAGCAGTACGTGCGGGACTGGGCCACCGGCAGCGGCTGGGACAAGCAGGCCCCGGCCCCGGACGTGCCGGACGAGGTGGTCGAGGCGACCCGGGCCCGCTACGTCGACGTCTACGAGAAGCTCACCGGCAACCGCTGGGAGTGACCCCCGGGCCGGGGATCACTCCACCCAGTCCAGGGTGCGCTGCACGGCCTTCCGCCACTGGCCCAGCTCCCGGTCCCGCAGCTCCGGCGTCATCGTCGACTCCCACTGCGCGTCGGAGCGCCACTGTGCCCGCAGGGTGGCCAGGTCGGGCCAGAAGCCGACCGCCAGACCAGCCGCGTACGCGGCGCCCAGGCAGGTGGTCTCGGTGATCCGGGACCGGACCACCGGCACGTCGAGGACGTCGGCGAGGAACTGCATGAGCAGCCCGTTGGCGGTCATGCCACCGTCCACCCGCAGCCGGCGCAACGCCACGTCGGAGTCGGAGTCCATCGCGTCGACCACCTCGCGGGTCTGCCAGGCCGATGCCTCCAGCGCGGCCCGCGCCAGGTGCCCCTTGGTGATGTATCCGGTGAGGCCGGCGATCACGCCACGGGCGTCGCTGCGCCAGTGCGGGGCGAACAGCCCGGAGAACGCGGGCACCACGTAGCAGCCGCCGTTGTCGTCAACGGTGCGCGCCAACTCCTCCACCTCGGCGGCGCTGGAGATCAGCCCGAGGTTGTCCCGCAGCCACTGCACCAGCGAACCGGTGACGGCGATCGCGCCCTCCAGGGCGTACGCCGGGGGTTGGTCCTTGATCCGGTAGGCGACCGTGGTGAGCAGGCCGTGCGTCGACGGGACCGGAGTGGCACCGGTGTTGAGCAGCAGGAAGCTGCCGGTGCCGTAGGTGCACTTCGCCTCGCCCGGCTGGAAGCAGGTCTGCCCGAACAGGGCGGCCTGCTGGTCGCCGAGCGCGCTGGCCACCGGCACCCCGGCGAGAACGCCGGTGGCGTGGCCGTACACCTCGGCGGAGCAGCGGATCTCGGGCAGCATCGCTGCCGGGACACCCATCGCGTCCAGGAGGTCCGGGGCCCAGTCGAGGGTGGTGAGGTCCATCAGCATCGTCCGGCTGGCGTTCGTCACGTCGGTGACGTGTTCGCCGGTCAGCTTCCAGATCAGCCAGCTGTCCATGGTGCCGAAGAGGACCTCGCCGCGCTCGGCGCGTTCGCGCAGACCGTCGACCTCGTCCAGCAGCCACCGCAGCTTCGGCCCGGCGAAGTAGGTCGCCAGCGGCAGGCCGGTGCGGGCTCGGAACCGCTCCTCGCCGTACGCCGAGGCCAGGTCGCGCAGCAGCGGCCCGGTGCGGGTGTCCTGCCAGACGATGGCGTTGGCCACCGGGCGGCCGGTGGACCGGTCCCAGACGACGGTGGTCTCCCGCTGGTTGGTGATGCCGATGGCCGCCAGGCCGGCCGCGTCGGTGCCGGCGGCCCGCAGCGCCTCGGAGACGACCTGCTGGACGTTGTCCCAGATCTCCTCGGCGTCGTGCTCCACCCAGCCGGGCCGGGGAAAGATCTGCCGGTGTTCGCGCTGCGCGACGGCGACGATCTCCCCCGCGTGGTCGAAGACGATGCACCGCGAGGAGGTGGTGCCCTGGTCGATGGCGGCGACGTACTGGGGGGTCACCGCAGCACCGTACCCGGACCGACGGCGTGGTGCGAGCTGCGTCACTCCCGGTTGTGGCCCGCTGCCGTCCGCCGCCCTCCGCGTCCCCTACGATGTGCGAACGTGCGCGACATCGCCGTTTTCAGTGGAACTGCCCATCCCGACCTGGCTGCCGAGATCTGCGCCCACCTGGGGGTGCCGCTGCATCCGGTGCGGGTCTCCCGGTTCGCGAACGACTGCCTGGAAGTGCAGTTGCAGGCCAACTGCCGCGAGCGGGACGTCTTCCTGATCCAGCCGCTGGTGCCGCCGGTGCAGGAGAACCTGGTCGAGTTGCTGCTGATGATCGACGCGGCGCGGGGCGCCTCCGCCGGCCGGATCACCGTGGTACTGCCGCACTACGCGTACGCCCGCTCGGACAAGAAGGACGCGCCGCGGATCTCGATCGGCGCGCGGCTGGTCGCCGACCTGCTCACGTCGGCCGGGGCGGACCGGGTGCTCGCGATGACGCTGCACTCGCCGCAGGTGCACGGCTTCTTCAGTGTCCCCGTGGATCACCTGCACGCGCTGCGTGAGCTGGCCACCCACTTCCAGCGCTACGACCTGAGCAACACCGTGGTGGTCTCACCCGACCTGGGCAACGCCAAGGAGGCAGCGGCCTTCGCCCGACTGCTCGGCACTCCGGTCGCGGCCGGGGCGAAGCAGCGGTTCAGCGACGACCTGGTCAAGATCAGTGCGGTGATCGGCGAGGTGACCGACCGGGACGTCATCGTGCTGGACGACGAGATCGCCAAGGGCAGTACTGTGGTCGAGCTGATGGAGCACCTGCGTGGCCTGAAGGTCCGGTCGATCCGGCTCGCCTGCACGCACGGCCTCTTCTCCGACGACGCCCTGCGGCGACTCAGTCAGCAGGACGGCGTCCTGGAGATCGTCTGCACCAACACGGTGCCCATCCCGGCCGCCAAGCGGGTGCCGGAGTTGCAGGTCCTGTCGGTGGCGCCCGCCCTGGCCGAGGCCATGCGTCGGATCCACAACGGGGAGTCCGTCTCCGCGCTCTTCGGCTGAGCCGCCCCACGCCGCACCGTTGCGCGGATCAGTACGTGGTGCGGTCGGGGCTGACGAGACCAGTGGTGACGCGGACGGTGGTGCCGGCGGTGCTGGTGACCACCTCCATGGCGTCGGTCAGCTCGCGGGCCAGCCAGAGACCCCAGCCGCCGGCGGTGTCCGGGGCCGGCCGACTGCGGTCGCCCAGCCGCTGCGGGCTGATCCCGTGCCCGTGGTCGGCCACCTCGCAGACCAGGGCGTCGGCCTCGTGCCAGAGCCGCAACCATCCGCGTCCGCCACCGTGCCGGACCGCGTTCGTGATCAACTCGTTGATCGCGAGCACGAAGTCGTCCAGCCGTTGACCGGTGAGGCCGGAGGCATGCGCGCAGGAGGTGACCGAGTGTCGAATCTCGGTCACCTGGGCCTGGTTGAAGGCGTCGGCGATCAGGAGGGCAGGTTCGATGGGCACAACCGTACGCGGTGCGTGTGGATCTGCGTTGGTCATGGGCCCGTCCCGGCGGCGGATCTCGGAGTACTTCGCGGCTTTTCCACCGTACGTCAGGGTTTCCCGAACCGCACTCGCTGCTCGCCATGCGGCCGGCCGGGGTGTGGCATCCTGACCGCCATGCCGTCGCCGCCAGGTGAATTCGAGGTGCCGCTGTGGCGTGCGCTCACGGTGTTCCGGGTGGCGTCCCTGGCGTACGTCTGCGTGCTCGCGGTGCGCGACGTCGACCGGTACGACCACCCGTACGCCGTCGGCGCCCTGGTCCTGGCGATGGCGGCGTGGACCGCGGCGACCGCGATCGGGTACGCCCGGCCGGCCTGGCGGCGCTGGCCACTGTTGCTGGCCGACCTCGCAGTGGTGCTGGCCGTCGTGCTGGCCACCCCGTGGGTGGTCGGTCGGGCGGCGCTCGCCGGCGGCGTACCCACCATGGGGGTCGCCTGGATGGCCGGCCCGGTGCTGGCCTGGGCCGTCTCCGGCGGGAGGCGGCGGGGCACGATCGCCGCGCTGCTGGTGGCCGGCGCGGACCTGGCCACCCGGGAGCGGATCAGCCAGTCCTCGTTCACCGGGGTGATCCTGATGCTGCTCGCCGGAGTGGTCGTGGGGCACGTGGCCCGGCTCGCGGTGGGCGCCGAGGAGCGGCTGCAACGCGCTGTGGAGTTGGAGGCTGCCACCCGGGAGCGGGAGAGGCTGGCCCGGGGCATCCACGACTCGGTGCTCCAGGTGTTGGCGCTGGTGCAGCGGCGGGGTGCCGACCTGCCCGGCGAGGCCGGCGAGCTGGCCCGGCTGGCGGGTGAGCAGGAGGCCGCGTTGCGGGCGCTGATCGCCGGCACCGACCCGACCGCCGCCGCGCTCCCGGACGGCGCCGAGGCGGCGGCGGTGGACCTGCGGACCCTGCTCGGCCGGTACGCCTCGACGGCGGTGGCGCTCTCCGCACCGGCCACCCCGGTGCCGCTGCCCCGGCGGGTGGCCGGTGAGCTGGCCGCCGCGACCGGCGCGGCCCTGGACAACGTGGGGCGGCACGCCGGCGGGAGAGCCTGGGTGTTGATCGAGGACGAGGGGGCGACGGTGACCGTGTCGATCCGCGACGAGGGGCCGGGCATCCCGGCCGGCCGACTGGCCGAGGCTGCCGCGCAGGGCCGCCTCGGCGTGACCCAGTCGATCCAGGGTCGGGTGGCCGACGTGGGCGGGACGGTACGGATCATGTCCGTTCCCGATGCCGGCACCGAGATCGAGTTGACAGTGCCGAGGGCGCAGCGGTGACCCCGACCAGGGTGATGGTGGTCGACGACCATCCGATGTGGCGGGAAGGCGTCGCCCGAGACCTCACCGAGGCGGGCTTCCTGGTGGTGGCGACAAGCGGCGAGGGGCGACAAGCTGTCCGGGTGGCCGCCGCCGCCCGGCCCGACGTGGTCGTCCTCGACCTGCAACTACCGGACATCTCCGGCGTCGAGGTGATCCTGGGTCTGCGCGCGGCAGTGCCCGGGGTGCGGGTGCTGATGCTCAGCGCCAGCGGCGAACAGCAGAGCGTGCTGGACGCCGTCAAGGCGGGGGCCACCGGCTACCTGGTGAAGTCGACAGCGCCCGCCGAATTCCTCGAAGCGGTCCGCCGCACCGCGGCTGGCGACACTGTCTTCACCCCCGGCCTGGCCGGGCTCGTCCTCGGCGAGTACCGCCGGCTGGCCGCCAGCCCGGGTCAGGCGGCCGACCCGAGCGGCGGCGCGGAGCCCGCCACGCCCCGGCTCACCGACCGGGAGACGGAGGTGCTGCGGTTGGTGGCGAAGGGGTTGTCGTACAAGCAGATCGCACAGCGGCTCGGGTTGTCGCACCGCACCGTGCAGAACCACGTGCAGAACACCCTGGGCAAGCTGCAACTGCACAACCGGGTCGAGTTGACCCGCTACGCCATCGAACGCGGCCTGGACGACTGACCGGGGCGAGCGTGCCGAGCTGACCGCTCCCGACGGACGGCGTCAGACCGAGCGCGGCGGCTCCGTCTCATGGATGGCCAACTCCTCGGCGGTCGCCCCGCCACCGGCCGAGCCCGCGTCGTACGCCACCGAGTCGGTCTCCTGGTCGGTGTGCGACCCCTCGTCCGGCTCCACCAGCCGGCCCACTGTGGCGTCGGCGACCGTGCCGAGCTGACCGTGGTCGTAGAGGGAGACCGGTGAGTTCGGGTCCGAGGTCGGCCCGGGATCCATCACGTCGGCGTCCAACTGGGCCTCCGCTGCGGCCTCCAGGTTGTCCGCCTCGAAGGCGATCTTCGGGTCGATCGTCCCGGCCAGCGGGTCGTCCGCCGGACGCTCGTAGACCTCTCGTTCGAGCTTGTAGTCCAGCGACTCCCCGTCGAGCTGCTCCTCGGCGGTCGTCCCGAACCGGTCCACCGCGACCGGCGTCCGGTCGCCGGGCAACTGGGCCGGGTCCGGGCCGTCCGCCTCGCGCCCGGTGAGCACGTCGTCGTTGGCGGTCGAGTCGTCATCGGCGGTGTCGGGCAGGCCTTGCGCCTCGGTGTCGGACACGGGGGTCGGGTACTCGTTGTCGCGCATGTCTGATCACTACCCGCTGCCCTCCCGCCATAACCGGAGCACGGCAGGCCGTGCGGTGGCGAAACCGGCACCCGGGACGGAACACCCCGTCAGTCGCGGTGGGCGACCTCGTCCTCCGGGTGCAGAACGCACCAGACGACCTTGCCGTCCCCTACGGGGCTGCTGCCCCAGCGGCGGGCGACCGTGTCGATCAGCAGCAGGCCCCGGCCACCGGCCCGGTCCGGCGGGGACAGGCCGGCGAACGTCGGCAGGTGCGACGAGTGGTCGCGGACGGCCAGGTGCAGGCTGCTGTCTCGGGGCGCGAGCCGTACCGTCATCGGGGTCCGGGCGTGTGCCACCACGTTGTTGACCATTTCGGTGATCGCGATGCACGCCGGGTCGATCAACGTCGGCACGCCCCAGCGTCGGCAACCGGCGGTGACCAGCTCGCGGGCCTGCCGGGCAGCTCCCACAGCGGGGGCCAGGTCGGCGGTGAGCACCGCCGCCAGTGGCGTCGCAGCGACCGCTGCCAGCGCGCCGTCCACCGTCGGCCAGGCCGGCACCCCGGCCACCGTCGCGGACCCGGCCACTGTTGTCGGCACGGCCGGTTCCCCGGCCACCATGCCCGTCACGGCCGGTTCCCCGGCCACCATGCCCGTCACGGCCGGTTCCCCGGCCACCGTGGTCGGCTCGGCCGGCAGCGCCGCGTCCGTGTGGTCGGGCCGGTCGACCGCCGGGTCACACAGCAGCAGATCCGCTGCCGGCCAGTCGGCGACCTCCCGGCGAACCTCGGCGAAGACGCCCCGCCCGGTCGGATCGACCACCCGCAGCCCGGTCACGTCGGCCACCACCGGACCGGGCCGGTCGGCGAGCCTGGTGAGCAGCGCGAGGCGTACCGCCTCGGCTCCGGCGGCGTCGAGCACACCTGTCAACCGGACCACCGCCGACGACTCGTCGGCCTCCACGCGGCAGCTCGCCATGATCGCCTCACGGGGCTCGCCGGCCACCGCTCGCGCGTTCGGACGCTCGGTCGCGGTCATCAGCGCACCGACCGCGATCGGCGGTTGATCGCCGCCATCGTGCCGACCGCCGTTCCGGCCGCGGCCAGGCCGAACGCCGCGGTCATCCGCACCAACTGACGCCGTCGGCCCTGCCAGCCACCGTCCCGGCGGGCACCGGCGTCGGCGTCGGCGTCGGCGTCGGCGTGGAACACGTTGCCGGTGCTGTCCACCCGAGCCCCCGGACCGAACTGGGTGCGGTGGGCGTACCAGCCGAGGGTGCGCTCCACCAGCGCCGGCGCCAGCCGCCACTGGAGGCCGAGCAGCCGGGCCGCGCCACCGGCGTACGCCTCCCGGCGCGGTCGACGGAGCAGCCGGACGATGGTCTCGGCGACCACCTCCGGCGGGTAGATCGGAGGAGGTGGCACCAGTTCGCGGCCGGTGTGGTTGGCCGCGTGCCGGAAGAACGGGGTGTCGATGGTGGCCGGCAGCACGGTGCAGACCGAGATCTGACCGCGGCCGGTGACCCGCAGTTCCTGCCGGACCGTGTCGGCCAACCCCCGGACCCCGTGCTTCGTGGCGTTGTACGCCGACTGGTACGGCATCGCCACCTCGGCCAGCACCGAGGCGTTGTTGACCAGCACGCCGCCGCCGGCCGCTTCCAGGTAGGGCAGCGCGGCCTTGATGCCGTGCACCGTCCCGAGCAGGTTGACCTCCAGCACCCGGCGGAACTCGGCGACCGGGATCTCGTCGAACAGGCCGACAGCGCCCACCGCGGCGTTGTTCACCCAGGCGTCGATCCGGCCGAACTCGGCCGCCGCCCGATCGGCCAACCGTCGCACCGACTCCAGATCGGTCACGTCGGTCGGTACGACCAGCGCCCGGCCGCCCAACTCCCAGCACTGGTGCGCGACCTGTCGCAGGGCCGGCTCGCTGCGGGCGGCCAGCACGACGGCGGCGCCCCGGCGGGCCAACGCGTACGCGGTCGCCGTGCCGATCCCGCTGGACGCGCCGGTGATCACCACGGTCGAATCGTCGAGGGTGCGGGTCATCGGCATTCCTGGGCGGTACCCCCGCCCGGGCCTGGTCATACCACCAAGCAGTTGTCGATCATCGTCGAACTGTCACCTGGGTGCCACCTGTGCTTGCTGTGGCGCAAGTGTCGGCGGCACTCGTCGCGACTCTTCCTGATCTGCCAGGTTTCGGCTCCGGGTGCGGGGGTTAATGGGACGCTCTGACCGGGAGGACCACCGCCGAGGGAAAAGATCGCAGGGAGGTGACCCATGCGCGTCGGCCTCGTCTGCGCGCACGCCAGTTCGTACCGCCACGCCGACGGCCCACCGGTCGGCACCCGCCAGCACATAGCGCGGGTCGCCGCCGAGTTGGCCGAACGGGGCCACGACGTCCGGCTCTACGACCGCACTGACGATCCAGGACTGCCGGCGACGATCGACGTCGACGGCTACCAGGTACACCGGGTGCCCGCGGGCCCGCCCACCCCCCTCTCCACCGCCGAGCTGATTCCCCACGTGACGGAGTTCGGCCGCTGGTTGACCGACGAGTGGTCCGGCGCCTGGCGACCCGAGGTGGTGCACGGGCACTACTGGGTCGGTGGCCTGGCCGCCGCGCACGCCGTCCGGGAGACCGACATCCCGGTGGTGCAGACGTTCCACTCGCTCGGCGTCGAACAACTGCGGCACCTGGGCGGCCACTACGACGGGCCGGGGGAGCGGATCACCCTGGAACGGGCGCTGACCAGGGCTGTCGACATCGCCGTCGCCCAGTCGAACGACGAGGTCGACGAGTTGACCCGGATGGGTCTGCAACGCAGCTCCGTCGCGTTGGTGCCGGCCGGGGTCGACATCGAGCAGTTCCACCCCGACGGCGAGGCGGCGCCCCGCGAACAGCGGGCCCGAATCCTCTCGGTGGGCTCACTCTCGGCCGGGCACGGCCAGGAGGACCTGATCCGGGCGATGCGGCTGGTCGGCGACGCCGAACTGGTGATCGCCGGTGGGCCGCCGACCGACCAACTCGCCAACCACGCCGAGGCGCGACGGCTGCGGGAGCTCGCCGAGCAGGTGGGCGTCGCCGACCAGGTGCGGCTCGTCGGTGCGGTTCCGCACGATCAGATGGCCACCTGGTACAGGTCGGCGGACGTGGTCGCCTGCACGCCGCACTACTCCTCGGCCGGGCGGGTCTCGTTGGAGGCGATGGCCTGCGGCGTACCGGTGATCGGCTACGCCATGGGCGGCTTGGCGGACGCCGTCGTCGACGAGGTCACCGGCCGGCTGGTGCCCCCCGGCGACGTGCGGGCACTCGGTATCTCGCTGCGTCGGCTGCTCGCCGACAACGCCGGCCGGTTCGCGTACGGACACGCCGCGGTGGACCGGGTCCGCAGCAGCTACACGTGGGAGCGGACCGCCGGGGCGTTGGAGCGCCTCTACGAGCGGGTGGTGAGCCGCCGCAAGCCGGTCGAAGCCTAGGCCGGTTCCGGTCAGCCGGAGCGGGTGGCGACGGCCATGGCCCGGTCCCGGCCGCGGGTCACCGAGCGGTGCTGCTGCGGCTCCGCGTACCGGGTCAGCCCGATCACCGCGGTCAGGGTGACCAGGAAGCCGGCCGCCGCCAGCCACTCCCGGCCCGGCCAGATCTTGTCGTTGAGCAGCAGCAGGCCGACGATCGCGGCCGGCACCGCGCCGGCGGCGTCCATCGCGGCGACCGCCGCGGTCGTCGAGCCGCGCTGCATGGCCAGGCCGAGCAGCAGTTGACCGACGATCGAGTGGACGATCAGCAGGTAGAACAGCGGGTCGGTGAGGAACGCCTCGGCCGACGACGCGGATGCCAGCGGCCGGGCGGCGACCGCGGCCGAGCTGAACGCCAACCCGGCCAGCGAGCCGAGGGCCACCGAACCCGGTGCCCCGTGCAGTCGGACGGCGAAGACACCGAGCACCGCGATGACGCCGAGTGCCACCAGCAGGGCGATCGAGCCGGCCGTGCCGAGCTGCCGCGACGGTGCCGGGCGGGCGGACAGCACCAACGCGGTGATCCCGGCGAAGAGCAGCGCGAGCAGCACCACCTCCGCCGCCGGCAGTCGCCACTTCAGCACCAGCACGCCGAGGATCGCGGTCACCCCGAGCCCGGCCGCCACGCTGGCCTGCACGAGGAACAGCGGGAGATCCCGCCGGGCCAGGAAGGCGAACACGAAGCCGGCGATCTGGCAGCCCAGGCCGACCAGGTAGGTCCGGTGCCCGGCGAGGCGCAGCAGCAGGCCCGGATCGAAGGTGTGATGGACCGTGGTGCGGGCTGCGGCCACCGACTGGAGGAGGTTGGCGAAGCCGTACGCGACGATCATCGTCGCGAGGAAGCACCAGCCGGAGGAGACCACCTGGCGAGGATAGAGGTTGCCGGGGGTCAGCGCTCGGCTGGCCGATCGAGCCGGGTGAGGATGTCGGCGTGCAGCACACCGTTGGTGGCCACCACACTGCTGTCCGTGCCGGGGTCGCCGGCCGGGGCCGGTCGACCGTCCAGATCCGTGACCGTGCCACCCGCCTCGGTGATGATCGGCACCAACGCCGCCACGTCCCACAGCGACAACTCCGGCTCGACCATCACGTCCAGTGCCCCCTCGGCCAGCAGCATGTAGCCGTAGAAGTCGCCGTACGCCCGGCTGCGCCAACCGTCGCGCATCAGGTCGAGCATCGCGTCGAGCAGCCCGGCGCGTTCCCACCCGGTCAGCGAGGAGTAGCAGACGCTGGCGTCGGCCACCGCCCGTACCGCTGACACCCCGATCCGCTCGCCGTCGGCCGAGCCCGATCCGGCGTACGCGCCCGCGCCAGCACTCGCCCACCAGCGCCGCCCCAGCGCCGGCGCGGACACCACGCCGACCGCCGGACGGTCCCCGTCGTAGAGCGCGATCAGGGTGGCCCAGACCGGCACACGGCGGACGAAGTTCTTGGTGCCGTCGATCGGGTCGATGATCCACCGGCGGCCGGCCGGGTCGGTGGACGGCCCGGCGCCGTACTCCTCACCCAGCAACCCGTCCGTCGGCCGGTGCTCGGTCAGCAGGGCGCGGATCTCCCGCTCCACGGCGGTGTCCGCGTCGGAGACCGGTGTCAGGTCGGGCTTCGCCTCGACGCGCAGGTCGAGTGCCCGGAACCGGGCCGTGGAGATGGCGTCGGCCCGGTCGGCGAGCTGGTGGGCGAGGGCGAGGTCGTCGGCGTACCCGGTCATTCCGGCAACCTAGCCGACGCCCGCCGGCTCACTCGTCGGGCCCGCGCCGGTCACCCTCGCCCGGCCCGCGCTGGTCGCTCTCACCGCGCGCGTCGCCCTCGCCGGCGCGGGAGGCCAGCAGCCGGCGGTACGACGCCAGCCGGCGTGGGTCGGCCTTGCCGGAGGCCACCCAGGCATCGAGGGCGCAGTCGGTCTCGTCCGCCGTGTGCTGGCAGTTGGGCGGACAGTCGACGGTGCCCTCGACCAGGTCGGGGAAGCCGTGCAGCAGGCTGTCGGCGGACACGTGGGCCAACCCGAAGCTGCGGATGCCCGGGGTGTCGATGATCCAGCCCGGGTCGGTGTCCACCCCGGGCACCGGTGGCAGTCGCAGCGCCACCGCGCTGGTGGAGGTGTGCCGACCGCGGCCGATCGCACTCACCACGCCGACCGCGCGGGCGGCGTCCGGGACGAGGCGGTTGACGAGCGTCGACTTGCCCACGCCGGAGTGCCCGACCAGCACCGACACCCGACCACTGAGCAGCGCGCGTAGCGCCCCTAGGTCGGCGTCCGGGCGGTTCAGCACGTACGGCAGCTCCAGCTCGGTGTAGTAGCCGAGCACCTCCTCCGGACCGGCCAGGTCGGCCTTGGTGAGGCAGAGCAGCGGCTCGACGTCCGCGTCGTACGCGGCCACCAGGCAGCGGTCGATGAACCCGGTACGCGGCGGCGGGTCGGCCAACGCGCTGACGATCACCAACTGGTCGGCGTTGGCCACCACGACCCGTTCCAACCGGCCCTCGGCGGTGGTGTCGTCGTCGTCGGCGGTGCGGCGCAGCACCGAGCGGCGGTCGGCGATCCGGACGATGCGGGCCAGGGCGCCCTCCGCGCCGGACGTGTCCCCGACCAGGCTGACCCGGTCGCCCACCACCACCGACTTGCGGCCCAGCTCGCGGGCGCGCATCGCGGTCACGGTGGGCAGCTCGGCCCCGACCACGCCGCGTTCGGCACCGGACAGCACGCAGGTGTAGCGACCCCGGTCGACGGCGATGACGAAGCCGTCAACGGCGTCGGCGTGCCGGGGTCGGGTGCGCGTACGTGGACGCGACGACTTTCCGGGCCGAACCCGTACGTCGTCCTCGTCGTACTCCCGCCGTTTGGTCGCCAGGACCTGTCCTCTTCTCGCGTCAGCTCTTGCCGGTCACCATCGCTGACCATAGTGCCGGGAACTCGGGCATCGTCTTGGAGGTACACCCCACGTCGTCCAGCTCGATGCCGGGAACGGCGAGCCCGGTGACCGCGGCGGCGTGCGCCATCCGGTGGTCCTGGTAGGTGCGGAAGGTCCCACCGCGCAGGGGGCGGGGCCGGACCTCCAACCCGTCCGGGGTCTCGGTGATGTCCGCCCCGAGCCCGCTGAACTCCCGCGCCAGCGCGGCGAGCCGGTCGGTTTCGTGGCCGCGGATGTGCCCGACGCCGGTGAAGACCGACGGCGAGTCGGCCAGCATGGCCAGCGCGGTCAGCACCAGGGTCAGCTCACCGACGTCGGACAGGTCGGCGGTCAGCCCGTGCACCACGCCGGTGCCCCGCACGGTCAGCCCGTCGGTGGAGAGGGTGACCTCGCCGCCCATCCGTTGCAGCAGCGAGCGGAGCTGCTCGACTGGTTGCGCGCTGCTGTGCGGCCAGCCCTGGAGGGTCACCTCGCCGCCGGTGACCAGCGCGGCGGCGAAGAACGGCACCGCGCCGGAGAGGTCCGGCTCGATCTCCCAGGCGCGCCCGGTGAGCGGACCGGGCTCGACGGCCCAGACGTCGGGGGAGCTGTCGTCGACCGCCGCGCCGGCGGCCCGCAGCATCTGCACTGTCATCCGCAGGTGCGGCGCGGACGGCACCGGCGGGCCGACGTGACGCACCACGACACCCCTGTCGAAACGCGGGGCGGCCAGCAGCAACCCGGAGACCAGCTGGCTGGAGGCGGACGCATCGATCACCACCTCGCCGCCGGTGATCCGGCCGGTGCCGAGCACTGTCAGCGGCAGACTGCCGGTGCCGGTGACGTCGATCCGGACGCCCAGCGAGCGCAGCGCGCCGACCAGCGGGCCGAGGGGGCGGGTGCGGACGTACGGGTCGCCGTCGAAGGTGACCTGCCCGTCGGCCAGGCCCGCCACGGGCGGCACGAACCGCATCACGGTGCCGGCCAGCCCCACGTCGACGTGGGCGGGGCCGACCAGCGGGTGCGGCCGGACCAGCCAGCGCTCGTCGTCGCTGATCGACACGTGCGCGCCCATTCCGCGCAGGCCGGCGGCCATCAACTCGGTGTCGCGGGCGCGCAGCGGCCGGGCCAGCGTCGACGGGCCGGCGGCCAGCGCGCTGAGCACCAGGGCGCGCGCGGTCATCGACTTGGAACCGGGCAGACGCAGTGTCGCCGTCACCGGGTCGGACGCGGTCGGTGCGGTCCACGGCTGCGACGGCCGGGTCGCGGTTAGATTCCCCACGGTTACATTCTGCCGTGTCGGCTGCTGGGCGGCGGGGGCCGGCGGTCGTACTCCCGGTTGGCGGGACAGCCGACAGGGCCTCCGACGCGTTAGCGTGTGCATATGTGCGGCAGGTACGCGACGACCCGGAGCTCCGGCGAGCTCAGCGCGCTGTTCGAGTCGTCCGACGACACCGACGGCCTGCTCCGACCGGACCACAACGTCGCGCCGACCGATCGGGTGCCGCTGGTCCGGGTGAGCCCGGAGGGTCATCGCAGCCTCTGCGTGGGCCGCTGGGGTCTGCTGCCGCACTGGTCCCGGTCCGCCGCCGGCGCGGCCCGCATGATCAACGCGCGGGCGGAGACGGTGGCCACCAGCCGGGCGTACGCCGGGTCGTTCTCCCGCCGCCGCTGCCTTGTTCCGGCCGACGGCTGGTACGAGTGGGTCCGTCGGCCCGACGGCGGGCGGCAGCCGTACTACATGACGCCCACCGACGGATCTGTGCTCGCCCTGGCCGGCATCTGGTCGGTCTGGGAGTCCGGCGCCGACTCCCGGCTCACCTTCAGCGTGCTGACCACCGCGGCGCTCGGCGACCTGGCCGAGGTGCACGACCGGATGCCGCTGCTGCTGCCACCCGAGTCCTGGTCGTCGTGGCTGACGTCGACCGACGAGCCGGAGCGGTTGCTCGTCCCGGCGTCGCCCGAGCAGTTGGCGGGGTTGGAGATCCGACCGGTGGGGCCGGCGGTGGGCGACGTCCGTAACGACGGCCCGCACTTGACCGAACGGGTGACGGTCGCGCCGACGATGGCACCGCAGGAGTTGACACTGTTCTGAGGCGACGGCGCATCGTCGGGCACCGATTTGACAGGATTGCGCGCGATTCGTCTCCTGACTGTTCAGTCATGTTCCCGGCAGACCCTTGTCCCGGTGTTGCGAAGTGCGATAGAACACAGCGCCGGTAGTGGCTGTCGATTCGCACGGGGCGGACGACGTCCACCGATCTTGCCGGTCCCACGGGGGAGGTGGGTGGATGACACGGGCGCGTATGCCCCGGCCGCACGAGGTGGCAGCGGCGCGGCGAGATCCGCGACTGCTGCGGGCAGTACGGGAACGGCGACAAGACGACGCGTGGCGCACCAGAGGCACCTGTCAGAGCGTCGATCCGGAGACATTCTTTCCGGCGCCGAACGAGCCGGCGGATGCTGCCGTAGCGCTGTGCCGTAGTTGCGATGTGCAGGGGTCCTGCCTGGCCTGGGCCCTGGACGTCGGTGACTGCCATGGCGTCTGGGGGGCGACCACGCCTCGCGAGCGGCGGGCGATGCTGGTGGCCTGGCGGGGCGAGGTCGAACCTGACCCGGACGCCGTCGACGACGCCGGCCCGCCGGTGCGGGACCGACTACTCACCCTGGTGCCGCTCAGCTGACCAGTGGCCCGGTCCACCACCGGGCGTCCGGCACGCGGCGCAGAATGGGCCGGTGCCAACCAGCGACCAGATAGACACCCCGCGCGGTCCGGCGGGGATCACCACCGACCTGCCGGCCCGCCCGGCGACCGCGCTGCTCGTGCTCGGTCACGGGGCGGGCGGCAGCGTCGACGCACCCGACCTGCTCGCGGTCCGGGACGCTTCGGTCGCTGCCGGCCTGGTGGTGGTCCGGGTGACCCAGCCCTACCGGGTCGCCGGTCGACGTGCGCCCGCACCCGCGGGTCATCTCGACGAGGCCTGGACGGCGGTGCTCGCCGTGCTGCGGGACCGGCACGTCGACACACCGACGGTGCTGGTCGGAGGCCGTTCCAGCGGTGCCCGGGTGGCCTGTCGGACGGCGCGTGCGGTGGGCGCGGCCGGTGTGGTCGCGTTGGCCTTCCCGCTGCACCCGCCCGGACGGCCGGAGCGTTCGCGCGCCGCCGAACTGGGCACCGGTCTACCGACGCTCGTCGTCAACGGCGACCGGGACCCGTTCGGTACGCCGGAGCCGGCGCAGGGCGTACAGGTGGTGAGCCGTCCGGGGGAGACGCACGACCTGCGGCGCGATCCGGCGGGCACGGCGACTGTGGTGCGGGACTGGCTGCGAGCCCAGGGCTGGGCGGCCGATTGAGCGGCTGTGCCCGGGCGACCGTTTCCGGTGCCGGGCTGCACGGCTGTGCCCGGGCGACCGTTTCCGGTGCCGGGCAAGGGTCGTTGCATCGGATGGTGCCACCGGGCCGGTTCGAGCCGAAGGCGCCAGTCCTCCCAGGCCCTTCCTGGTCCCAGCGCCGGCCGCCGTCGGGGCCGGGACCAGGAACGGGGAGGCCCGGACGGAATGCCCCAGTGGTCATCTCGCGTTACAAACCCCGGACGACTTTTCTGCGAGGGGGGTGACCGGTGCCGACCGAGACACGGAGCCTGAAACGGGACGAGCGGGACGCCCGGCAGCTGAAGCGGCTGCTGGATGGTCCGGAGTGGCCTGCGACGGCGGGACCGGGCGGGGCTGGTGTGGTGAGCACGGGCACACCAGCCGGAAGTGAATCTGCGGGCAGGTCCGTACGCGTATCCTCGGCGGGAAAGCATCCGACGCGAGGGGATGTGCGGTTGACCACCGAGAAGACGGACGAGCGCAGGGCCCGATTCGAGCGGGACGCGATGCCATTCGTCGATCAGCTCTACGCTGCTGGGCTGCGGATGACACGCAACCCGGCGGATGCCGAGGACCTGGTCCAGGAGACGTACCTGAAGGCGTACGCGGCCTTCCACCAGTTCGAGCAGGGCACGAACCTGAAGGCCTGGCTCTACCGGATCCTGACCAACACCTACATCAACTCCTACCGCAAGCGGCAGCGCCAACCGATCCAGGCGCCGACCGAGGAGATCACCGACTGGCAGCTCGCCGAGGCCGAGTCGCACACCTCCAGCGGGTTGCGTTCGGCGGAGACCGAGGCACTGGACCGGCTGCCGGACAGCGACGTCAAGGAGGCCCTCCAGCAGTTGCCGGAGGAGTTCCGCCTGGCCGTCTACCTGACCGATGTCGAGGGCTTCTCGTACAAGGAGGTCGCGGACATCATGGGCACGCCGATCGGCACCGTGATGTCGCGTCTGCACCGGGGCCGTCGTAATCTGCGCAAGCTGCTTGAGCGCTACGCCGGGGAGCGGGGCTTCAGTGCCGCCCGCTCGTCCAAGGGCTCCAGCACCGCCGCTGCCGGCCAGGAGGTGTGACGTGAGCTGTGGGGAGCCGCACGAGACAGACTGCCGCGAGGTGCTCGCGGAGGTCTACCTCTACCTGGATCTGGAGTGCGCCGACGAGCGGCGCTCGCTGATCCGACACCACCTCGACGAGTGCGGGCCCTGCCTTCGCGAGTACGGGCTGGAGCAGGAGGTGCGGGCGCTGGTGGCGCGTTGCTGCGGCAACGAGACCGCGCCGGACGAGCTGCGCGAACGGCTTCGGGTCAAGCTCACCGAGTTGGTGGTCTTCGAGACCAGTGATTCCCGCGAGTTGGCCGACTGAGCGTCAGCACATCTGACGGACCAACACCGGTGGCCCGGGTCGACGTGGACCCGGGCCACCGGTGTGCCCGGCGTCCGCCGGGGCGGGCTGATCGGTGACGGGCCGCCGGCCCGTCGACTCGGTCAGGAGTTGGGACGCTTGCCGTGGTTCGCGGCGCTCTTCTTACGGGCCTTCTTCTTCCGGGACTTCTTCGCCATGCTGACCTCCTCGTGATGGGTCGGATCCGTCCTGCGCACGACCTCGGCGCGGGTGCACCCACCGGCCGTCCGGCGTCGGGTCCGACCCGCTGATGGTAGTGCTGTCGACACCCGCCACCTTCCCCAGGGCGGATGTGGCATCTCGGCTGTGCCGCTGTGCGCTCACCGCCGTCCGGCGCATGATTGGATACGACGGCAGACACATCGCGAAGAGGGAGGGCCCGGACATGGCCGAGGAGATCCGCGCCGAGATGGTGGCGAACGTCTGGAAGGTCGTCGCCACGGCTGGTGACACGGTGGCCGAGGGCGACACCCTGGTGATCCTCGAGTCGATGAAGATGGAGATTCCGGTCATCGCCGAGTCCGAGGGTGTGATCCAGCAGCTTGCCGTGCACGAGGGCGACGTCGTGCAGGACGGCGACCTGATCGCGGTGATTGCTTGACCGGGCTGCGGGTCCGTCCTGCCGAGCAGGCCGACTTCCCGGCGGTGGCCCGGCTGACAGTGGCCGCGTACGAGGCGGACGGTCAGCTCAAGGGCGAGCACGGGTACGGCGCGGTGCTGGCCGACGTGTCGACCCGGGCCGCCAGTGGCGAGGTGCTGGTCGCTGTGGACGAGGCGACCGACGCGGTGCTCGGCTCGGTGACCTTCGTGTTGCCGGGCACCCGTTTCGCCGAGCTGTCCGGGCCGGGTGAGGCGGAGTTCCGGATGCTCGCGGTCGACCCGGGTGCCCAGGGGCGGGGCGTGGGTGCCGCGCTGGCGCAGGCGTGCGTCGCCCGCGCGACCGAGTTGGGTTGCGTGGCGGTGGTGATCTGTGTCCGGGCCGGGATGGCCCTCTCGGCCCACCGGCTCTATTCACGGCTCGGGTTCGTCCGCGCGCCGGAGAAGGACTGGTCGCCGGCGCCGGGGGTGGACCTGCTCGGTCTGCGGTTGGATCTGACGCGCGGCTGACCGCCCGGCCGATCAGCTGCGGCCGGTCGCGCCCACGTCCGGCGGAGCGGGCGGAGCGGGCGGAGCGGGGTCGGGGCCGAGGGCGGCCAACAACTCGTCGGCCACCTCCAAGGCGATCTTGCGGCGTTCGTCGTCGCTGATGTGCGGCGCGCGGAGCGCGAACCAGCTGCCGTGCACCGCGAACAGGGACAGGGTCGCGCGCAGTTGGGCGGCGGGGGAGTCGTCGCCCCGGCACAGCGCGTCGGCGAGCTTCATCATCCGGCCGCGCATCTGCTGGCCGGCGGTGAGACTCTTCAGCACGGTCTGGTTCTGCTCGAAGAAGCGCATGACCGACGGCATCTCGCCGCTGAACATCGTGTCGGCGTAGCGGGAGACGAGCTCGCGCCGGGTGTCCAGGGTCGCGGGCTGCGACTCGGCCCACGCGGTCAGCGCGTCGATTTGCACCAACCGGTCCTCGACGAAGCTGGCGACGATGTCGTCCTTGCTCTTGAAGTGGTAGTAGAGCGCGGCCTTGGTGACGTTGAGGCGCTCGGCGATCTCCCGAAGCGAGGTCTTCTCGTACCCCTGCTCGGTGAAGAGCTCGAGCGCGACGGCCTTGATCCGCTCCCGCGTGCCGCCTGTGCTCTCCCTCACCCACGCCCCCCAATTGGCTTGACCGTTAGTTGGTCCCCAACTTACCGTGCGGCTAGTAAGGTGACTAGCCGGGCGGCAAGTAAGTGTGGCAATCCTCGGGGGGAGCTTACCCATGACACAGGCAACCCAGGCCGGCGCACGACCCAACAACATCCGGGTCGTGCTGTTCGGGCTGATGATCGCGATGATGCTCGCGATGCTCGACAATATGATCGTCAGCACCGCGTTACCGCGGATCGTCGGCGAGTTCGGCGGCCTCAACCACTTCACCTGGGTGGTCACCGCGTACGTCCTGGGCACCACCGTCTCCACCCCGATCTGGGGCAAGCTCGGTGACCTCTACGGCCGCAAGTCGGTCTTCCTGACCTCGGTCGTCGTCTTCCTGGTCGGCTCCGCCCTCTGTGGCATGGCCGGCTCCGGGATGCTCGGCGGCCCGCAGGACGGCATGGTCCAGCTCATCGCCTTCCGGGCCGTGCAGGGCCTCGGCGCCGGCGGCCTCATGGTCGGCGTGATGGCGATCATCGGTGATCTGGTCCCGCCCCGCGAGCGCGGGCGCTACCAGGGCATGATCGCCGGCATCATGGCCATCGCCATGGTCGCCGGCCCGCTGGCCGGCGGATTCATTACCGACCACCTCTCCTGGCGCTGGGCGTTCTACGTGAACCTGCCGCTGGGCGGAATCGCGCTGCTCGTGCTGATCACCACCATGCACCTGCCGAAGTACCGCACCGAGCACCGGATCGACTGGCTCGGCGCCGGGCTGCTCTCGGTCGGCATCACCGCGATCGTGCTCATCACCACCTGGGGCGGCAACGAGTACGACTGGACCTCGCCGCAGATCCTCGGCCTGGCCGTGCTGGCCGTCGTCGCGTTGGTGGCGTTCGGCCTGGTGGAACGCCGGGTCCAGGAGCCGATCCTGCCGCTGGCGCTCTTCGCCAACCGCAACTTCGCGCTGATCTCGGTGATCGGCTTCCTGCTCGGCTTCGCAATGTTCGGCGCGATGAACTTCCTACCGCTCTACCAGCAGACCGTGCAGGGCGCGTCGGCGACCAACAGCGGTCTGCTGCTGCTGCCCCTGATGTTCGGGATGCTCGTCGTCTCGCTGGTCATCGGCCGGGCGATCACCAAGAACGGCAGGTACCGGGCGTACCCGATCGTCGGTGGCGTGGTGATGACCGCAGGCATGGCGCTGCTGTCCATGCTGGACACCAACACCAGCAAGTTGACGTCCTCGCTCTACATGGTCGTGCTCGGCGTCGGCATGGGCTTCCTCATGCAGACGTCGATGCTGATCGCGCAGAACAGCGTGGAGCAGAAGGACCTCGGCGCGGCCAGCGGCGCGGCGACGTTCTTCCGGTCGATCGGCGGTTCGTTCGGCATCTCGCTGTTCGGCGCGATCTTCGCCAACCGGCTGGCCAGCTCCGAGGGCGGTCGGGCCTTCGGTGGCGGCGAGGCCGGCGCTGGGATGGACCTGGCGAAGCTCAAGGAACTGCCCGCCCAGGCGCGCGAGGTGGTGCTCGGCGGTCTCTCCGACGCGATCTCGCACGTGTTCCTGTGGGCGGTGCTGTTCACCATCGTGATCCCGGTGCTCGCCTGGTTCATCAAGGAGATCCCGCTGCGGACCGCCAACGAGGCGCCGCCGCAGGCCACCCCGGAGGAGGAGGCCGAGGTCGCTCTCGGCAAGGCCCCCGTCGCCTGATCCGACACCCGCATCGCACGCCGCGTCGTCCCGTCCGGGGCGGCGCGGCGTGTGTCTTCCACGAGAGCGCGGCTACCGCCGGCGCAGGCGTTGCCAGAGACGGCGTAGCGGATTGCGGGGACGGGGGACCCGGGCGGAACGCGTGCCGAGCAGGTCGGTGGCGAGCGCCGCGGTGGCCGGGTCCAACTCCGGAGCGGCGAGCGCAAGATGGGCCAGCGAACCGGCGATCGGGACCGGCCGGGTCCGCGCCACGGCGGCCGCGTCGGCGAGCCGCTCCGCCACCACCCGCGCCACGTCCGAGCGCACCGAGGGATCCACCCAGGCTGCGGTGACCAGCGCGAACAGCGCCGCCTCGGTGACCCAGTCCTCGACCCCCCAGATCAGGTCGAGCAGCACCCGGCGGCGGGTCGACCCCTCCCACGGCTCGTCGGTGCGGTGGTGCAGCAGACCCAGGCAGGCCCACACCTGCACACCGCGGACCCAGACCGACGGGTCGTGGGCGGCCAGCAGTCGACCCACCGCGTTGGCCGGCGCCGCGGGCGGGTGCACCAGCAGACCGAGCAGATCGGCCACGTCGAGACCGGCCAGGCTCACCGCCGTGTCGTACGCCGCGGGCGGGTGTGGCCACGCCGGGTGCGCGATCTGCCCGATCCGTTCGACAGCCGTCGCCGAGGGCGCCGGCAGGGCAGGCGTGGGTACGTCGTCCGCGTACCGCCACAGCTGTTGTGCGGACGCCCGTCGCGGCTCGCGCGGGTCCGGTTCCAGCGTGCTCCCGACGACGTCGATCCGCAGTCCGGGGGCTGTCGACGTCGCCGTCCGGACGGCGCTCGGCGGGGCCGGGGCAGTCAGGTGTACGACGCTGCCGAGGCCGTTGTCGTCGTCGGCCACCGCCTGGCGCATCGCGTCGAGCAGCGGGCCGTCGGCCGGCGTCAGTTGACCCAACCAGGGCCGGGCCCGGCAGCACTGGGCCAGGTCGCCGTGCTCGTGGGTGTCGTCGGGATGGTCCCGGACGAAGTCGGCGAGCGCGACCAGGTGGGCCAGGTCGCCGTCGCGCAGGTGCCGCAGACGGTGTGCGGTGTGCACCGCGCAGTCGAACGACGGGTCGCGTGCCAGCGCCCGCTCGGTCCACTCCAGCGCCTCGTCGAGCCGGCCGATGTCGGCCAGGGTGCCGGCGATGTCCGCGTAGATCGCCAGGTCGTCGGGGTCCAGCTCGACGGCCCGACCGAGGGCCGCGAGGCCGTCGCGGGTCCGGCCCGCGCTGCGGTACGCGTACCCGAGCCAGACCTCGCCCATCTTCGACTGCTGTGCGCGTACCCCTCGAGCGGCCCAGCGGACCGCCAGGGCGGCTTCGCCGACGCGCCGGGCCAGCGCGGACGCCGCACCCAGCAGCAGGCTGTGCTCGGGGTGCACGGTGACCGCGTTGCGGGCCAGCGTCAGGTACGGCGTGAGGGCGCCCCGGGCGAGCCGTGGCACCGGGTCGGGCAGGGCGGCGCACACCTGCATGAGGACGCGGGCGATGTGTTCCGGGCCCAGTCGTTCGGCCAGCTCGGGTGCGGTGACCCAGGGCACCTCGGCCCACGGGGAGCCGGGCGCGTACGTGGTCGCCGCGGCCAGCAGTTCCAGCCCTTCGGCGGGGCGCCCGGCGGTGGCGAGCAGGTGGGCGCGGGCGACGACGGCTCCCACGAACGTGTGGTGGTTGATCGGGAAGAGGTCGAGGCCGCCGTCGCTCACCGCGGCGAGTCGGGCCAGCGTCTCGTGCACCTCGGGCAGGGTGGGCGCCCGCGCCAACGCACCGGCGAGGTGACCGGCGGCGTGGTGCAGGTCGCCCTCGTCCAGTGCCAGCCGGGCCAGCGCCAGCTCCTCCGTAGCGGAGAGCGCGGCATCGTCCGTTCCCTCGGGCACGTCGTCCTCTCGTCGCAGACTCGACCGTGTGCAGCGGGCCAAGCGTAGTTGATATTGAGATCATCCGGTGATCATCTGCGCACTCCTGCTCGTTCGATTGCTCGAAGATGGGGAAAGGTGCAAGACTGAGCAGGAAACGCGCGGGAACCGCGCAGGGGAGGAGTGTCCGTGACACGCGCAGGGGCTGGCATGGCCGCCGACATCGACGAGCAGCCGGCTGGCTACGCGCGGCTGCTCTCCGCCGCCAACGCCGCCGAGATCGCCCGGGTGGCGGCGGTCATCGCCGAACGCCGCCCGCGGCACGTGGTCTTCACCGCCCGGGGCACCTCCGACCACGCGGCCCTCTACGGGGCGTACCTGACCGAGATCCGGCTCGGCCTGCCCGCCGGGCTCGCCTCGCCCAGCGTGGTCACCCTGTTCGGGGCCCGACCCGACCTGTCCGACGCGTTGGTCGTCGGGGTCAGCCAGAGCGGCGGTTCCCCCGACCTGGCCGAGGTGCTGCGCGCCGCCCGCGCCTCCGGTGCGCTGACCCTCGCGGTGACCAACGCCCCCGAATCGCCGCTGGTCGACGTGGCCGAGCTGAGCGTCGACATCGCCGCCGGGCACGAGCGGGCGGTGGCCGCCACCAAGACGTACACCGCCGAGCTGCTCGCCTTGCTGATGCTGGTCGAGGGGGTCCGGGCCGGCGACGGCGTGCTCCCGGCGGCCGAACGGGAGGCGCTCGACGCGCTGCCCGAACTGGCCGCGCGCACCCTCGCCGACGACACTCCGGCCCGACTTGCGCCGCGCTACCGGTTCGCCCGGCAACTGGTCACCACCGGGCGGGGGTACGCGTACCCGACCGCCCGGGAGGCCGCGCTGAAGCTGATGGAGACGTCGTACCTGCCGGCGCTCGCCTTCTCCGGCGCCGACCTGCTGCACGGTCCGCTCGCGATGACCGACCCGGAGGTCCCGGTGCTCGCCGTGGTCGGTTCCGGCCCGGGTGGACGGTCGATGGGTGAGGTGCTGCCCCGCCTCGGCGAACGCCGCGCCGACGTGGTGGTGGTCGGCTCCGCCGAGGTGCCGGGGGCCACCCGGCTGGCCGTTCCCGAGGTCGACGAGCGGTACGCCCCACTGCTGGACATCCTGCCGTTGCAGCGGTTGGCGCTGGCTCTGGCCCTCACCCGGGGTGAGGACCCGGACGCGCCACGCGGGTTGAAGAAGGTCACCGCGACGATGTGAGGCGCGGCGTGGCACCCTGGTCACCGTGTCCACGCTGCGCGACCTCGCCGAGGAGCACACCCATCTCCGTCCGGCCGACATCGACCACCTGCACCGCATCGCCGGCGACTGGCAACTGCTCTCCGATCTGTCCTTCGCCGACCTGCTGCTCTGGGTGCCGGTCGACGCCGACGGCACGTTCCTCTGCGTCGCCCAGGTCCGCCCGACGACCGCCCCCACCGCGTACCAGGACGACCAGGTGGGGCGCATCGTCGGCGGGCCGGAGGTGGCACACCTGGGCGTCGCGTACTCCCAGGGCCGGATCTGGCGGGAGGGTGACCCGGTCTGGTACGGCGACGTGCCGGCCCGGCACGAGGCGATTCCGGTCCGGCTGCGCACCGCCGAGGGTGAGGCCGGTGAGGTGATCGCCGTGGTGGGACGGGACACCAACCTCTCCACCGCGCGTACGCCGAGCCAGTTGGAGCTCAACTACCTGACCACGGCGGACGACCTGGCGCAGATGATCGCGGACGGCACCTTCCCGCCGCCCCGGCATCCAGGTGAGACCACCTCCGCGCCCCGGGTCGGCGACGGCCTCGTCCGGCTCGACGCCGGGGGGAAGGTCACCTACGCCAGCCCGAACGCCCAGTCCGCGTACCGCCGACTGGGCTACGCCTCCCATCTGGTGGGCGAAGACCTGGCCGCACTGCACCGCCGGCTGGCCGGTGACCCGCTGGACGGCACCGAGGCGTCGAACGGCATCCTGGCCGCCCTGCGCGGTGAGGCGCCGCCCCGACGGGAGATCGATGCACGCGGCGCCACGATGCTCACCCGGGCGCTGCCGTTGATGCCCGCCGGGGTGCCGATCGGCGCGCTGGTATTGGTCCGGGACATCACCGAGGTCCGGCGTCGCGATCGGGCGCTGATCACCAAGGACGCCACCATCCGGGAGATCCACCACCGGGTGAAGAACAACCTCCAGACCGTGGCCGCGCTGCTGCGGTTGCAGGCCCGCCGGGTGGCCATGCCGGAGGCGCGGGTCGCGCTGGAGGAGTCGGTACGCCGTGTCGCGTCCATCGCCCTGGTGCACGAGACGCTCTCCATGTCCAGTGACGAGGCGGTCGAGTTCGACGGCATCGTCGACCGGGTCGCCAGCGCGGCGACCGAGGTCGCGGCGACCGAGGTGAGCGTCGGCATGCGACGGCGGGGCAGTTTCGGCGTGCTGCCGGCGGAGATCGCCACCTCGCTGGTGATGGTCCTCAACGAGTTGCTGCTCAACGCCGTCGAGCACGGCTTCCCGCCGAGCGACGAGGAGGACGAGCCCCTGACCGCCGCTGCCTCCGGAATGGTGCCGGTCGCCGTGCCCGAGGTCGACCCGGAGCTGCGACCCGAGGTGGTGGTCTCGGCGCATCGGTTCCGCAAGATGCTGCACGTCTCGGTGGCCGACAACGGGCGCGGCCTGCCACCGGACTTCGATGCCGAACGTGCCAGCCGACTCGGCCTCCAGATCGTGCGGGCCCTGGTCACCGGGGAACTGCGCGGCACCATCGAGTTGCGCGCCGGAGCCAACGGCGGCACCGAGGCGGTGCTGGTCGTCCCGCTGGCGCGTAACGCCCCGGACGGACGCTCACAGGCCTGAGCCGCGCTGTCCCGACCGTTGCCGGGGCGCACGGTCGCCCGGTCAGCTGCCGGACCGTCCGGTCAGCAGGGCGACGGTCAGTCCGGGGCGCGGCCAGACCTGGGTGACGGTGAACTGCGCGCGGAGCGCGTCGCCCTTGGCACCGGGCACGGCAGCCAGCGGATCGGTGTGCCGGCCGGTGACGACAAGCCAGACGCGTGGCGTGCCGGCCAGGCACTGCGCCGGTTGCTGGCACTCGGCGGCCCACAGGTCACCCCGGCGGGCCTCATCCTCGGTGACCAGCACGTCGCGCGGCGGGTCGTCGCTGTGGTATTCGATGCCGAGGTCGAGAAAGAGCCAACTGTGTCGGGGCGAGTAGACCACTGCGTCGCCGGGCCGCTGACCGTCACCGATCACCCGTGCCGCGCCCGCGTAGTCCACCGGCGCGCTGCGTGGCCACTCGTGGGTCCGCCGCAGCGCGGCCTGGTCGGGGAGGCCGAGCAGCCCGGCCAGGACCACCACGACGAGCGCGGCCGGCGCGGCCACCGCGGCCAGGGCCGCGCCCGCCAGCAGGCAGGCGAAGGGCACCACGAAGACCAGGTACCGAGGCACCCACAGGGGTACGACAGCGCCGGCGGCGAAGAGCAGCAGCACCGGCAGCAGCACCGCGCTCACCGGCAGCAGTGCCCGGCGTCCGAGCCGGGCCGCGCCCAGCGCGGCCACCCCGAGCAGCAGGCCGCCCACCACACTGCTCTGGGCCACGCCGCCGGGCAGCGCGGTCAGGTCGTCCAGCCGAGCCAGACCCACCCAGTTCAACTGCCGGGACTGCTGGGTCCGGGCCTTGACCAGCAACGGACCGGCCAACAGCACGACCGGCACCACGGCGACGACCCACCGCCACACCCGCCGGTCCCGCTCGACGGTGGTGTGGTCCCGAGTGCCGACACCGGCATCGGCGGGCCCGCGCCACCAGGCGAGTACGACGACCAGCGCGTGCGCGGCGAGCAGCGTCAGCGCGATCAGGTGGATGAGTCCGAGAGCGGTGACCGCGACGGCGTACCCGGCCCAACGGGCCCAGCTCGGCCGTCGCAGCGCGGTCACCAGGAGCACTGTGGCGAGCACCGCGAGCATGGTGGCCAGCGCGTACGGGCGGGCCTCCTGGCCGTAGCGCGACGTGCCGGGGAGCACCGCGAACAGCAGGCCGGCGAAGAGACCGGTGCGCCGGTCGACGAGCCGTGTGCCGAGCACGGCGAGCAGCCCGGCGGCCACTGTCATCGCCAGCACGGCCGGCACGCGCAGAGCGACGGTGGAGTCGCCGACGATCCTGGTCCAGATGTGCATCAGCAGGTAGTACGGGCCGGTGGCGGCGTCGATGGTGTCGGCCAGTCGGGCCAGGTCGGTGGGCGACCGGGTGGCCGCGCTCCACGTGGCCAGCTCGTCGCGCCAGAGCTGGGCGGAGCCCAGGCCGGTCACTGTCACCGCCAGGGTCAGCAGCGCCGGGGGGAGCCAGACCGGTGGGCGGCGCAGATGGTCCCACGCCGCCCCGCTCGACTTCTCGGACAATCCGCCCACGGTTCGAGCCTGCCACGGCCCTGCCGCCCGTGGGTGTCAGCTGGCGGCAGGCACTTGGCCGCTGCTCGCCGCCGCTGTCCTCGGTGACCAGCTGGTCGGCTGACCGCCGGCCCGTGATGTGGGATCCAGCACGCGGACATTGGCCGGCCCCCTTGGGGTGTGGCAGCATGGGCGCATGACCGCCGCAGTCGTCCGCCGCTTCGTGGCACGTCGCCACGTCGATTACGGCCGCGTGCGCAGCGCGATCTGTCCGGCCTACTGACGACGCCCGACCAATCTGTCTCGGGCGCGCTCCGCGCCGGCTGTCTCAGACACCGTTGTCCCGCCCGCTTCGCCGGGCCGGCCGCCGCGCCCCGCGTATCCCGAGGCACAGCAGACAACGGAGGACGCCGCGATGGCGGTCAGCAGCATCCCGGCCCGTTCCGAGGACCCGACGGCTCGCCCGACCCGAGCGCCGCGCCGGCCACGGGGTGAGGGTCAGTGGGCGCTCGGCCACCGCGAGCCGCTCAACCCCAACGAGCGGATCAAGAAGGACGACGACCCGCTCAACGTCCGGGCCCGCATCGAGAACATCTACGCCCACCGCGGCTTCGCCTCCATCGACCCGCAGGACCTGCGGGGCCGGTTCCGCTGGTGGGGCCTCTACACCCAGCGCAAGGCGGGCATCGACGGCGGGCGCACCGCCGTGCTGGAGCCGCACGAGCTGGAGGACGAGTTCTTCATGCTCCGCGTCCGCATCGACGGCGGCCAGCTCAGCCTGGCCCAGCTGCGGGTGATCGCGGACATCTCCCGGGAGTTCGCGCGGGACACCGCCGACATCACCGACCGGCAGAACATCCAGTACCACTGGATCCGGGTCGAGGACATGCCGGAGATCTGGCGCCGGCTGGAGTCGGTCGGCCTCCAGACCACCGAGGCGTGCGGCGACTGCCCGCGGATCGTGCTGGGCAGCCCGGTAGCCGGGGTGGCCCGTGACGAGCTGCTCGACCCGACGCCGGCGATCGACGAGATCGTCTCCCGGTACGTCGGCGACAAGCAGTTCTCCAACCTGCCCCGCAAGTTCAAGACGTCGATCTCCTGGCTGGTGGACACCCCGTACGAGTCGAACGACATCGCCTTCCTCGGTGTCGACCACCCCGAGCACGGCCCCGGCTTCGACGTCTGGGTCGGCGGTGGCCTCTCCACCAACCCGATGCTCGCCAAGCGGCTCGGCGTCTGGGTGCCGCTGGCCGAGGTGCCGGACGTGTGGGCAGGTGTCGTCGGCATCTTCCGCGACTACGGCTACCGCCGGCTGCGCAATCGGGCCCGGCTGAAGTTCCTGGTGGCCGACTGGGGTGTGGAGCGCTTCCGGGAGGTCCTGGAGAAGGACTACCTCGGCCGCACGTTGCTCGACGGCCCGGCGCCGACCCTGCCCTCGAAGCCGATCGACCACGTGGGCGTGCACGAGCAGGCCGACGGGCGGCACTACGTGGGTGCCGCCCCGGTGGTCGGGCGGGTCTCCGGCGCGCAGCTCAGCCAACTGGCCGACGTGGTCGAGGCGCATGGCAGCGACCGCGTGCGGCTCACCCCGTACCAGAAGCTGCTGGTGCTCGACGTGCCGTCGGAGCGGACGGAGTCGCTCGTCGACGCGCTGCGCGGGATCGGCCTGGAGGCCCGGCCCTCGGCCTGGCGGCGCGGCACGATGGCGTGCACCGGCATCGAGTACTGCAAGCTCGCGATCGTCGAGACGAAGGCCCGCGGTGAGGAGTTGGTGGCCCGGCTGGAGCAGCGGCTGCGCGACTTCGACGCGGACATCTCGATCCACATCAACGGCTGCCCGAACGCCTGCGCGCGCACCCAGGTCGCCGACATCGGGCTCAAGGGCCAGCTGGTGGTCGGCCCGGACGGTCGGCAGGTGGAGGGCTTTCAGGTGCACCTGGGCGGTGGGCTGGGCATGGCCCAGGGGCAGACGGCCGGGTTCGGGCGCAAGCTGCGCGGCCTGAAGACCACCGCGGAGGAGCTTCCGGAGTACGTGGAACGGCTGGCCCGTCGTTACCTGGCCGGCCGGAGCGAGGGCGAGACGTTCGCCAACTGGGTGATCAGAGTCGACGAGGAGGACCTGCGGTGAGCAGCGAGAACCGAGCGGCACCCCTGTACTGCCCGTACTGCGGCGAGGAGGACCTGCGGCCGCACGAGGCGGGGCACGGCGCGTGGGAGTGCCACGCCTGCACCCGCGTGTTCTCGGTGAAGTTCACCGGCCTGCTCTCGCGGGCGGTGACCCGATGAGTCTCGTCTCCGCCGCGAGTCTGCGCCTGGTCGGGCCGGGTGGCCCGACGCCGACCGATCCGGCCCGGCGCGACCCGGACGAGCTGCGGGCCCTGGCCGAGCAGGCCGCCCGGGACCTGGAGGGCGCACCGGCCCTGGAGATCGCCCGCTGGGCGGCGCAGACCTTCGGCGACCGGTTCTGCGTCACCAGCTCGATGGCCGACGCGGTGCTGGCCCACCTGGTGTCCCGGGTGGCACCGGGCGTGGACGTGGTGTTCCTCGACACCGGCCTGCACTTCCCCGAGACGCTGCGGGTGCGCGACGAGGTGGCCCGGACGCTCCCGGTGAACGTGCGGTCGATCCGGCCGCGGCTCACCGTCGGCCAGCAGGACGGCCAGTACGGCCCCCGGCTGTTCAACAAGTCGCCGGACGACTGCTGCCAGCTGCGCAAGGTGGAGCCGCTGGAGCGGGCGCTGACCGGGTACGACGCCTGGGCTGCGGGCCTGCGCCGGGACGAGTCACCGACCCGGGCCAACACGCCCGTGGTGACCTTCGACGCGCGGCGCGGCAGGGTCAAGGTCAACCCGATCGCGGCATGGTCGCAGCGGGATGTGGACGCCTACATCGCCCGCTTCAACGTGCCGGTCAACGAACTGTTCAAGCAGGGTTACGGGTCGATCGGCTGCTGGCCGTGCACCCGCCGTACGAAGGCCGGCGAGGACGCGCGGGCCGGCCGGTGGGCCATGTTCGAGAAGACCGAGTGCGGCCTGCACGTCTGACCTCACCGGCGACGACCCCGACCGGCCCCGGTGCGGCCGGCGGGGCCGACCCGGTGGTGCTGGTCGCACACGGCAGCCGCGATCCGCGAGCGGCCGAAGCCACCGAGGCGCTGGCCCGGGCGGTGTCGGCGGCACGTCCGGGCACACCGGTGTGGGCGAGCTGGCTGGACCACACCGAGCCGGGGCCGACAGCGGTGTTGCGTGACCTGGCCGCAGCCGGTCACCGTCGGGCGGTGCTGGTGCCGCTGCTGCTGACTGCCGCGTACCACCATCGGGTGGACATCCCGGCGGCGGTCGCCGCGGCGGGGCAGACCGGGCCACCGCTGGCGGTGCGGGTGACCGACGTGCTCGGCCCGGCGGACGGGACGGTCGACGCGGACCTGCTGGGCGGGTTGCGTCGCCGGCTCGACGAGGCGCGTCCGGGCCGCTTCGACGCGCTGGTGCTGGCGGCGGCGGGCACCCGCGACGCGCGGGCGCGCTGTTCGGTGGGCCGGGTCGCGGACGCGCTCGCCGAGGAGTTCCGGGTGCCCTGCCGGGTGGCGTACGCCTCGGCGGCTCCGCCGTCAGCCGGCGTGGCGGTGTCCCGACTCCGGGCGGCCGGCGCGCGGCGGGTCGCGGTGTGCGCGTACTTCCTGGCGCCCGGCCTGTTTCACGATGCGGTGGCCGAGGCGGCCCGTGCGGCTGGCGCGGTCTCGGTCGCCGCGCCGCTGACCGACGCGCCGGAGTTGGTCGAGTTGGTGTTGCGGCGGGTCGACGATCGGCCGGTGCCTGCGTCGACGAAGTGACCCGTGCCGGCACGACGTCGCAGGTGCCGGACAGCGGAACGCCCCGGTGGGTGAACCCACCGGGGCGTACAGCGTGTCGTGGGGGATCAGGCGGAGTGAGCGCGCAGCACCCGGAGACCGCCGCGCCGCTTGACAGCGCGCCGCTCCTCCTCGCTCATTCCGCCCCAGACGCCGGCGTCCTGACCGGACTCGAGTGCCCACTGCAGGCACTGGTCGGTCACGGAGCAGCGCCTGCAGACGGCCTTGGCCTGCTCGACCTGCAGCAGAGCCGGTCCAGACGTCCCGATCGGGAAGAACAGCTCTGGGTCCTCGTCGCGGCAGACACTATGGTGACGCCAGTCCATGGCGGCAACACTCCTCATTCTGGATGGGTGGCAACAATTGCTTGGTCGTGCTTTTCCTATATGCATCCGCAGTGCCGGTGGTGACGGTTAGCGTCTGTCCATTCGGCAGTGCGTGAGCAGGCTGTTAGCGCCCGGGGACCTGCTGGAACAGCTCAACCTGACGAGCATATCCAGCCAATGTCCCGGTAACTCAAGTTCGCTTGTGAATACTTTCACGAACAGTCGTGATGTCAAGGGTGACGCTCGGAAAAACTCCGGGCGGTGAGCAAGCCCACAACCTGTTTGTCCGGATTCCAGTGCTTTCCTGGTTACCCGCCGTGCCACAGTCGAGGATCAATATAGTACAGTCCGCGTGACATTGCTGACATTTCCGGCACCTGCCCTCGGTGTGGCGGCGACCGGCCGATCCGGCTGTGGCCACCGTGTCGACCAAGGGCAGTACCCCGAGACCTAGCAGATTACTCTCAGTGCGGCCGGAACGGAGGTGAATCTGACTTTCTCCCGCTCGCCGAGATAGTCCCCGTCCAGCTGGAACGCCTGCGGACGGCTGGAGACCAGGGTGAACTCCGGCGTGTCATGGAGTCGTAACACCTGACGACCTCGCGGATCCGGCCGCCGGGACAGGAACTGCGTCACTGTCCGTGTTGTGCTAGCCACCCGGAGCTGACGCAGTGCCAGCACATCCAGCCCGAGGTCGAACGACGCAGCCGGGTTCGGGTTGACCTCCCGGTCGCCCAGGTACGTCCAGGGCGCGGTGTTCTGGATGATGACGGTGGCCAACTCGCCCTCCGCCTGCTCGCCCGGACGCTCCAGACTGATGGCGGGGTGCCGGCGGTCCGAGGCGAGGAAGTACTGGTTCATGATCGAGCGCAGGTACAGCGTCGGCGTGGACACCCGTCCCTTGCGCCGAGCCTGCTCCACCCGGTGGATCACTGCCGCATCCAGGCCGAACCCGGCGCAGAACGTGAAGTAGCGGTCGTCAGCGCGGCCCAGCCCCACCGTCCGGCTCCGGCCCAGCCGCAGCCCTTCGAGGATCATGCTGGTCGCCTCCGGCCACTCCCGGGGCAGGCCCACCGCGCGGGCGAACACATTGGTGCTACCGCCCGGAACGGTCGCCAGCGCGGGCAGCCGCTCGGCCATCGAGGTGTCGTCGCCGAGTTTCGGCGGGTCGGCCGTCATCAGACCGTTCACCACCTCGTTCACCGTGCCGTCGCCACCCAGGGTGACGACGAGGTCGACCCCCTCCGCGGCGGCCTCCCGGGCCAGCGCCACGGCGTGCCCGCGCCGACGGGTGTAGCGCACGCTGAGGTCGACTTCGCTGCGCAGCGCCCGGACAAGCACGTCCCGGCTGCGTTCGCTGGTGGTGGTGGCCTTTGGATTGACCACCAGGACGGCCCGCATGGGCGGCACTGTACCTCCCGGCCGCCCGGGTATCGTGGCGCGCGTGACCATCGACTCGGCCCCGATTCCCGTCACGCTCCGCTGGGCGGTCCGGCTGCTGTGGGCGGAAGCGGCCGTCGTCGGGCTGATCGCGCTCTGGCTCATCTGGGCCGACCTCACGGCCACCACCACCGACCTCCTGTCGGCGTTGCTGGTGACCGTGTTCGCCGTCGGGGCGGCGGTGGTGCTCTGGGCGCTCGGTCGGGCGCTGCTGCGCCGTCAGGCGGGCGCACGGGCCCCCGCGATCGTGCTCCAGCTGATGCTGCTGCCGATCGGGTGGTTCATGATCCAGGGTGGGCTGGGTTGGCTGGGCGTGCCGTTGATGGCGCTCGGCCTGGGCGTGGGCTGGCTGCTGGTCAGCCCTCCGACGACCCGGGCCCTCGGCTTCGAGTGACGGTGCGGGTTCCAGTGACCGTGCCGGCTCCGGCGGGTGCCGGGCCGGTCAGTGGCAGAGCAGCCGGTCAGTAACCGCCGGAGCGGCGGGTGAGCAGCGCGATAGTGGCCCGGCCGTCGGCGGCCGTGGCGGACGCCGACGTGGTCAGCGCGGTGAGCACCTTCCAGGCGAACGACGACTCGGCGGGCAACGTGGCGCCCCGCACGGTCGGCACTGTCACCTCGACGGTCAGCGCGTCCTCGGTGACGGCGAAGCGGCACTCCAACTCGGCGTCGCGGGTGGCGATGGCGAGCAGCATGGCGCACGCCTCGTCGACGGCGATCCGCAGATCCTCGATCTCGTCGAGTGCGAACTGCAACCGGGCCGCCAGACCGGCGGTGGCGGTGCGGAGCACGCCGAGGTAACCGCCGTCGGCAGGCACCGTGAGGTGCACCACGTCGTCGTCGGTCGCTGGTTGGCCAGTCAGTTGAGTCACGCCTCATCCCCCCGGTCGGGGACTCTACCCGGTCAGTCGCCCTTACGCGTGCCGACGGTGGTGGCCTGGGTGGCCAACTCGCGCAGGGCGTCGCCGCTGAGCCGGTAGGGGACCCACTCGCTCATCTGCTCCGCGCCGATCGAGGCGTAGAAGCCGGCCGCCGGATTCCAGTCGATCATCCACCACTCCAGCCGCCGGTAGCCGCGTCGGACGCAGATGTCAGCCAGGGTGGCGAGCAGCATTCGACCCGCTCCGGTGCCTCGCGCGGACGGCCGCACGTACAGGTCCTCCAGGTAGATGCCGTGCACGCCGGCCCAGGTGGAGAAGTTGAGGAACCACAGCGCGAAGCCCACCGGCTCGTCGCGCTCGTCCACCGCGACGTGACCGAAGAGCGCCGGAGCGCTCGGCTCCTCCGACGCCGCGCCGGCACCGAAAAGGGCCGAGGTCAACTGCTCGGTGGTGAGGTGACACTGCTCGGGGGCGCGTTCGTACTCCGCCAGCTCGTGCACCATGGCGACGACGGCCGGCACGTCCTCGGGACGTGCCGGCCGGATCGTCGGGATGACCGACAAGGTCATGCCTTCTTGGTCTCCCAGAAGATCTTCGAGATCTCGTCGATCTTCGAGAGCAGCTTGTCGGCGGTGGCCGGGTCCAGGCTGCCCTTGACGCCACCGGCGCCGGCGAGCTTGGTGGCCTCGTTGAACAGGCTGTGCAGGTTCGGGTACTTCTCGAAGTGCGGCGGCTTGAAGTAGTCGGTCCACAGCACCCACAGGTGGTGCTTGACCAGCTCAGCGCGCTGCTCCTTGATGATGACGGCCCGGGTGCGGAACTCCGGGTCGGTGTTCGCCTGGTACTTCTCGCAGATCATTTTGACCGACTCGGCCTCGATCCGGGCCTGAGCCGGGTCGTAGACACCGCACGGCAGGTCGCAGTGAGCGCTCGCGGTGACGCGGGGCGCAAGGATGCGCGGAAGTCGCATCGGGATCCTCCATGGGAAGTTTGCGATGATCAAAGGCGACATTACTCCTGGGAATGCTCCCCGAACCGGGTGGAGGTGAAACCAGTGCAGGCCGATCACCCGGCTGAGGCGGCCCGGTTGCGCAGGCCGCTGACCGCCGTCCTGGTGACCGGTCCGTCCATGGCGCCGACGCTGCGGCACGGCGACGCGGTGCTGGTGCGCCCCGGCGGCCGTCCGATCCGACCCGGGGACGTCGTGGTCGCGGTCTTCCGGACCCGTCCCGAACTGCTGGTGGTGAAGCGGGCGGTCCGGCCGCAGGACGGCGGCTGGTGGCTACGCGGGGACAACGACCTGATCACCGACGACTCCCGGGCGTACGGTGTGGCCGACGTGCGGGGAAGGGTCGTGGCCCGCTACTGGCCGCGTCCCGGGCGGGTGCCTCGCCGGCCGATATGACCCTGCTCACATCCGAGGGGCAGTGCCGACACTATGCTCGGAAAGTGCCCGGGTGACCCCCCGCGCCGCGTGCCACCGCTCGCCGCCCACCTCGCGGCCGGGCCCGCCGCCTCACATCTGCTCGACAGATCCTGGAGTCACCGCCATGTCTTCGTCCATCGTGGACCCCGCTGATCCCGTCTTCCTGCTGCACCGGGGCGGCAAGATGGCCGTCGCCTCGACCGTGCCGCTCACCAGCCGGGAGGACCTCTCCCTGGCGTACACCCCGGGGGTGGCTCGGGTGTGTGAGGCGATCGCCGCCGACCCCGACCTGGCCGACGACTACACCTGGGCGGCCCATGCCGTCGCGGTGGTCACCGACGGCTCGGCGGTGCTCGGGCTCGGCAACATCGGCCCGCGCGCCGCGTTGCCGGTGATGGAGGGCAAGGCGGTGCTGTTCAAGCAGTTCGCCGGGGTGGACGCGGTGCCGATCTGCCTGGACACGCAGGACGTCGACGAGATCGTCGCGGCGGTGCGGGCGCTGGCGCCCTCGTTCGGCGGCATCAACCTGGAGGACATCAGCGCGCCGCGCTGCTTCGAGGTGGAACGTCGCCTCGACGAGGCGCTGGACATCCCGGTCTTCCACGACGACCAGCACGGCACCGCGATCGTGGTGCTGGCCGCGCTGCGCAACGCCGCCAGTCTGCTCAACCGCAAGCTCGGTGACCTGCGGGTGGCGGTGAGTGGCGCGGGCGCGGCCGGAGTGGCCGTGACAAAGATGCTGATCGCCGGAGGCGTCAACCCCGACCAGGTGGTGGTCTGCGACTCCAAGGGGATCATCGGTCGGCACCGCACCGACCTGACCGGCAGCAAGGCCGAGTTGGCGGCGAGCACCAACGCCGACGGTCGCCACGGCGACATCACCGAGGCGCTGCGCGGCGCGGACGTGCTGATCGGGGTCTCCGGCGGCCAGATCCCGGAGACCGCGGTGGCCGGGATGGCCCCCGACGGGATCGTGTTCGCACTGGCCAACCCGACGCCGGAGGTGCACCCGGAGGTGGCCGCCCGGCACGTGGCGGTGGTGGCCACCGGTCGTAGCGACTACCCGAACCAGATCAACAACGTGCTGGCCTTCCCCGGGGTGTTCCGGGGTGCGCTGGACGCCGGCGCCACCCGGATCACCGAGGCGATGAAGGTCGCCGCCGCAGACGCCATCGCCGGAGTGGTCGCCGAGTCACTGACCGTCGAGGCGATCGTTCCCTCCCCGCTCGATCCGCGCGTCGCGCCGGCCGTGGCCGAGGCGGTCGCCGAAGCCGCCCGCCGCGACGGCGTGGCCCGCCGCTAGCGCGGCGCACAAGCCGGTGCGGGCGGCTTCTTAACGAGCGCTCAGCTTGTTACCGTGCCGATCATGCGTGCTGCCTTTGCCTCCCGTTTCGACGACGCCGATCCGCTCGCCGCGCTCACCGTCGGCGAGCGGCCCGAGCCGACCCCTCCGGCCGACGACTGGGTGACCGTGCAGTTGCGGGCCACCTCGCTCAACCACCACGACCTCTGGTCGTTGCGCGGGGTGGGTCTCACCGAGGCTCAGCTGCCGATGATCCTCGGCTGCGACGCGGTCGGGTTGGACCCGGAGGGCCGCCCGGTGGTCGTGTACCCCGTGGTCGTCACTCCGGGTGACCCGCGTGGGGTTTCCATCCTCTCCGAGCACTTCTCCGGGACGCTCGCCGAGCGGGTGGCCGTACCCCGATCGAACCTGATCCCGCTGCCCGACGGCATGGCGGCGACCGACGCGGCGTGCCTGCCCACGGCCTGGCTGACCGCATGGCGGATGCTGACCACCAAGGGCCGCATCGCGGACGCCGACAGCGTGCTGGTCCAGGGCGCGGGCGGTGGCGTGGCCACCGCGGCCGTCGCGCTCGCCGTCGCGATGGGCAAGCGGGTGTACGCGACCAGCCGCGACGCCGCCAAGCGCGACCGGATCTCTGCCCTCGGCGCCACCGCCGTGGAGCCCGGCGCCCGGCTGCCGGAACGGGTCGACGTGGTGATCGAGACGGTCGGCGCGGCCACCTTCGACCACTCACTCAAGTCGGCCGCGCCGATGGCCCGGATCGTGGTCTCCGGGGCGACCGCCGGGCACGAGCCGTCGGTCAACCTGCGCCGGGTCTTCGCGATGCAGTTGGAGATCCTGGGCACCTCGATGGGCACGCCCGGCGAGCTGTACGAGCTGTTGGCGTTCTGCTCCGAGAACGAGGTGCGCCCGGTGGTGGACAGCGTCATCCCGTTCAGCCGGGTCGAGGACGCCTTCGCCCGACTGCACTCCGGCGACGCCTTCGGCAAGGTCGTCATCGACCACGAGGCCTGACACCCGGCCCTGCGACGTTCCCGTCAAGATCCGCGCAACATCGGGGAAACTGCTGCCTCCCGGCGTCCCGAGGCAGCAACATCCCGGATGTTGCGCGGATCTTGAGGGCGCGCGGCGCGGCGCGGCGGTCAGAGGTGGTCGTCGAAGGTGGCCAGGTCGCCGCGCGTGGCGTCCGTGGAGATGCGCTTCTTGGCCTCCGGGTCGCCGTAGAGCGACCAGCGGAGGAACTCGACGGACGTGTCCGAGACCAGCCGCAGCGTCGCGCTGTCGCCGAGCAACGCCCGCCCGTGGTCGCCCTTGGGCAGGCTGAGCATCGCCTTCGGCCAGGGCACCTTGTCGTAGGCGGCCTTGCCCGCCGCGTACTCGACCACCTCGTCCAACTCGCCGTGCACGAACAGCTGCGGTGCCGCCGCACCGGCGAACGCCGTACCCACCCCGAGCGCCGTGCCGGCGAACACCACACCCGCGTCCAGCCGCTCGTCCCGACCGGCGGTGAAGAGACCGATGGTGGTCACCCCGCCCGCCGAGTGCCCGGCCGCGGCCACCCGCTCGCCGTCCAACCGGCCGCGCAACGCGTCGCCGGCAGTGCCGTCCAGCGCCAACACCTGGTCGAGGGCGTAGGACACGTCGGCCGGCTGGTTGAGCACGTCGAGGACGTTGTTGTCGGCGCCCTTGGAGGTGTGCGGGAACGTCGGCGCGGCCACCACGAAACCGGCCGCCGCCCACCGGGTCAGCAGCTTGGCGTAGTCGTCCGGCCGCCCACCCAGCCCGTGACTGAACATCACCACCGGGAACCGGCCCTCCGCCGCCGTGGCGGACCGCTTGGCCGCGCCGCCGGACTGCCCGGCCGCCGGGTACCACAGCGTCGTCGGCAGCGCCCGGCCGTCCCGGTTCAGCTTCAGTTGGCGTACGCCGACCGCGAAGGTGTTCTTCGGGGCGGTCCCGGCGGCTACCTGCGGCGTCGGCGTGGCGACGGGTTTCGGCTCGGCCGGCGGCGTCTGCCCGCCGGCACTCGGGCGGGTGTCCGCTGAGCAGCCGATCAGGCCGGCGATGAGCACGGCGCTGGCCATCAGTGCGGGAGTCACGCGACGGGGCATGAACTCAATTGTGCCCTGTCCGGCGGTGCCGCCCGGAGGGCTTGGGCAGGGTGTGCCCGCCCGATCACCGCGCGTCAGGCTGCCGCCCGTTCGGTGAGGGGACGCCGTCTCATGGCCGTATCGGTCAGCGCGCGTGGGGGGAAGGCGGCGTTGGGGTTGTACCGGTTCGTCCCCGGCGGCACGATCTCGTCGATCCGGTCCAGGGTCGCGTCGTCCAGGGTGAGCGTGGCGCCCTTGAGCAGGTCCTCCAGCTGCGGCAGGGTGCGCGGCCCGATGATCGCCGACGTGACGGCCGGGTGAGCCACGGTGAAGGCGATGGCGAGCTGGGGGAGCGTGCAGCCGATGCTCGCCGCCAGGTCGACGAGCTGCTCGACGATGTCGAGCTTGGCGGCGTTCTCGGCGATCGTGGGATCGAACTGTGCCGGCCGGAGCACGGCACGCCCGGTCGAGAGGTCGACGGGCTGGTTCTTGCGGTACCTGCCGCTGAGAAACCCGAAGGCGAGGGGGCTCCAGACCAGCACTCCCATGCCGTAACGCTGGCAGACCGGCAGGGTCGAGGCCTCGACCCCCCGGGCCAGGATCGAGTACGGGGGCTGCTCGCTGCGCAGGCGCCCGAGACCGCGACGCTCGGAGACCTGGTGTGCCTCGACGATCTCCTCGGCCGGGAAGGTCGAGCAACCGAAAGCGCGGATCTTTCCCTCGCGTACGAGGTCGGTGAGCACCGAGAGCGTCTCCTCGATGTCGGTCGAGGGGTCGGGACGGTGGACCTGGTACAGGTCGATCCAGTCGGTGTCCAACCGCCGGAGGCTCCCCTCGACCGCCTTGAGGATCCAACGCCGGGAGTTGCCACCCTGGTTGGGGCCCTCTCCCATCGGAAAATGCACCTTGGTGGCGAGCACGACGTCGTCCCGGCGCCCGCGCAGCGCCTTGCCCACGATCTCCTCGGACTCTCCCCGGCCGTACATGTCGGCGGTGTCGACGACGTTGATGCCCTGGTCGAGCGCGGTGTGGATGATGCGGACACAGTCGTCGTGGTCGGGGTTGCCGACGGCACCGAACATCATGGTCCCGAGGCAGTGGGTGCTCACGTCGATGCCGGTGCCGCCGAGAGTGCGATAACGCATGTCGATGCTCCTTTGGCGCTTCAGTGACGATCACGTGGCACCCTAGGAGCTAGAGTCGGCTCTAGGTCAACCCTCGTTACCCTGCTCGGCATGGCTGACGTCACCGCGAGTCTGAGCATCGGGCAGGTCGCCGAGCGCACCGGTCTGAGCGTGCACGCGCTCCGCTTCTACGAGCAGCAGGGTGTCTTCGTCAGCCCGATCCGTCGTGGTGCTGGTGGGCGTCGTAGCTACAGCCAGGACGACGTCGACTGGCTGACCGTCTGCATCATTCTTCGCGCCTCCGGCATGCCTCTGCCCGCGCTCCGCCGCTATGCCGACCTTGTTCGTGAGGGCGCGGGCAACGAGGAGGAACGTCTCGCGCTCCTTCAGGAGCACCACGGACGCGTCACCGCCCAGCTCGGCCGGCTCGCCCAGTGCCTGGACCTGATCACCTTCAAGGTCGGGGTGTACGAGGACCTGATCGACCAGAAACGGCACGCAGCAGGGCCAGATCGTCCGCGTCCTTCGATCGGCGGGGACGTTCCGGCATCCAGACCGGGTACATCTGCTTGAACTCGATCTGAGCTGCCACCGAGATCGTCGGCACGGTGAGCGCGCCGATCCGACCGGGTGGCGCGTCCAGCATTCCGGCCGGAAGTGGCGTGCCGACCCACGGTCCGCCACCCACTGTCGGTCGACCGTCGCTGTCCCGACCCAGATACGCGAAGCTGGCTTCCACGTCGGCAGTGAACAGGTCGAGTTGCGTCGTCACCGGCATTCGCGGGTCGAGCCGCCAGTCACGGGCCAGCAGCAGAGTCGCCAGTCGGTTCGCGTCCTCGTGCCAGCAGTACCAGTCGACGTCGACATGCGGACGGGTCACCGCGCCGAGCTGGAAGTCCATCGCCCAGCCGCCCCGCAGCCACACCGGGATGCCGGCTGCCCCGGCCACGCCGACCACCTCGGCGATGCTCGCCAACTGGCGGCGCGTCAGCCCGTGCACCGGGCCACCGTAGCTGGTAGGTCCGTCCACGCATCGGGCGTCCGGCGTCGGCGGTCTCACGGGGCGGGGCGGGCCTCGTAGCGGGTCAGGGGGGAGCGGGCGACGGCGGGCAGCCGCGCACCGGCGGCCCGGTCGCCGTAGAGGGTCCAGCGGAGGAAGTCGGTGGTGGTGGCGACGACAGTGGCGAACCCTGGGTGGCCCGGCGTCAGGTACGCGCCGTGGTCCTGCCCCAGCAGGCTGAGGAACGCGGCCGGCCCTCGGGTGCGCCCGTACGCTGCCCGGCCGACCGTCAGGGGCACCACCGCGTCGGCGGTGCCGTGCACGAAGAGCACCGGCGCGGCCAGCCCCGCGAAGCTGCCGGGCAGCCCACCGCCGGCGATGACGATCCCCGCGCGTAACCGGGCCGGATGCCCCTCGCTGAACATCCCGGAGGTGGTGAAGCCACCTGCCGAGTGCCCGGCGGCGGCCACCGCCGTCAGGTCCAGGTGCCCGGCGAGCGGGTCGTCGCGACGCCGGTCGAGACGGCCCAGGTGCCGGACCAACCGCCAGGCGTCGGCGGGCTGGTTGCGGACGTCGGCCCTGCTGAACTGGGCGGCACCCTGCCGGGTGTGCGGGTACGCGGGCGCGGCGACCACGAACCCGGCCGCCGCCCAGCGGGTGGTCAGCCCGGCGTGCAGATCGGGTCGGCTGTGCAGCCCGTGGCTGTAGATCACCACCGGGAACCGTCCGGCCGCCACCCCGTCGGTCGACACCGGATACCAGATGGTCACCGGTAGTGGGCGTGCCGAGCGCGGATCGAGGGTGAGCGTACGCACGCCGACCGTGTACGACCCCTCGGGCGCTCGACGCGCTGACGCTGGCGCGTCGCCCTGGTCGGCCTCGGGTGTCGCCGACGCGCAACCCGCCAACAACGCCGTCATCAGCACGGCGATCAGCCGCCCCGCCCCCATCGTTCCACGGTAGGTGCCTGGGCGGGCGTAGCCACCCCACCGTCCGGCCCGGCTGTACCCGCCACCCGGTCGGGTCACGTCGGCCGGCCGGGTCCAGCTTGGGACGACGCGGACCGGGGACGGTGCGGCGTGACCAGCTTCGCTAGGGTCACCGGCATGGCTGAGAACTACACCGACCCCAGCGGCAACACCGAGGCGTTCCGTGCCTTCTCCCAGACGCCGGAGGCCGCAGCGCCGACGGACGCCCCGTCCCGCCTTCCCCTGATCGTGGGCGCGGTGGTCGTCGTGCTGGTGGTGGCTGTCGTCGCCTGGTTCGCGCTGAGCTGATCGAAGCGCAACTGACCTGGTCAGTTGCCCTCCACCACATCCCGGGTCTGCCGGGCGATCTCCCGCTCCTCGTCGGTGCGGATGACGCAGACGCTCACCTCGGCCTCGTCGGGTGAGATCACCCGGTCGCCCTCGCCGTCGTTGCGGGTGTCGTCGACGCTGATGCCGAGCCGTTCCAGGCCGGCCAGCGCGGCGGCCCGCACCGGCGCGGCGTGCTCGCCCACCCCAGCGGTGAAGGCGATCGCGTCGACGCGGCCGAGCAGGGCGTAGTACGCCCCGACGTAGCCGGTGATGCGCCGGCAGTACACGTCGAACGCCAATGTCGCCGCCGGGTCGCCGGCCGCCCGGCGTTGGAGCACCTCGCGCATGTCGTTGACGCCGGTCAGCCCGAGCAGGCCGCTGCGGTGGTTGAGCAGGTCGTCGATCTCGTCGACCGACAACCCACCCTCCCGGCGCAGGTGGAAGATCACGGTCGGGTCCAGGTCGCCGCTGCGGGTGCCCATCACCAGCCCCTGGAGGGGCGACATGCCCATCGAGGTGGCGACGCTGCGACCGTTCGCCACCGCGCAGGCGCTGGCCCCGTTGCCCAGGTGCAGGGTGATCGTGTTCAGTTCGTCGTAAGGGCGGCCCAGCAGTTCGGCGGTGCGGCGGGACACGTACGCGTGCGAGGTGCCGTGGAAGCCGTACCGGCGGATGTCGTACCGCTCGGCGACGTCCCGGTCGATCGCGTACGTCGCGACGGCCTCCGGCAGGGTGTGGTGGAACGCGGTGTCGAAGACGGCGACCTGCGGGATGTCCGGCAATGCCGCCCGGGCCACCTCGACGCCCGCCAGGTTCGCCGGGTTGTGCAGCGGGGCGAGCGGCACCAGGTCCCTGATCGCCGCCAGGACCGCGTCGTCGACCAGCACCGGGTCGCTGAACTTCCGGCCGCCGTGCACCACCCGGTGCCCGACCGCGGCCAGCCCGTTGAGGTCGAGGCCGTCGAGGATCTGCCGGACGGCGGTGGCGTGGTCCGCCGGGCCGCCACCGGGTTCACCGACCCGCTCGACGGTGCCGTGGTCGAGGGCCCGGTCACCGTCGTAGCGTCGCCACTTGACCGACGACGACCCGCAGTTGAGCACCAGCACCTGACTCACGACGCCTCCTCGCTGGCCGCCTGGATGGCCGTGATCGCCACCGTGTTGACGATGTCCGGCACTCCCGCGCCCCGGGACAGGTCGTTCACCGGCCGCCGTAGGCCCTGCATCACCGGGCCCACGGCGACCGCCCCCGCGGAGCGCTGGACGGCCTTGTACGTGTTGTTGCCGGTGTTCAGGTCCGGGAAGATGAAGACCGTGGCGTGACCGGCGACCGGGCTTCCCGGCAGCTTCGTCGCCGCCACCGCCGGGTCGATCGCCGCGTCGTACTGGATCGGCCCCTCGACCAGCAGGTCGGGCCGACGTTCCCGGACCAGGGCGGTCGCCGCGGCGACCTTCTCCACGTCCTCACCGGCGCCGGAGCTGCCGGTGGAGTACGACAGCATGGCCACGCGGGGTTCGATGCCGAACCGGGCGGCGGTGTCGGCCGACGAGATCGCGATGTCGGCGAGCTGCGCGGCGTCCGGGTCGCGGTTGACGGCACAGTCGCCGTAGACCAGCACCCGGTCCGCGAGCAGCATGAAGAAGACGCTGGAGGCCACCGAGACCTCTGGCACGGTACGGATGATCTCGAACGCCGGTCGGATGGTCGCGGCGGTGGTGTGCGTGGCGCCGGAGACCATTCCGTCGGCTCGTCCGGTCGCCACCATCAGCGTGCCGAAGTAGTTGGGTTGCGCCACGATGTCGTGCGCCAGCTCGGCGGTCACGCCCCGGTGCGCGCGCAGCCGCGCGTACTCGACAGCGAATTCGTCCCGCCAGCCGCTGGTGACGGGGTCGACCACGTTCGCGTCGCCGAGGTCGATGCCCAGCTCACGGGTCCGGCGGGCGATGTCGTCCGGCCGGCCCAGCAGGGTCAGCTCGGCCACGCCACGCCGCAGCAGGATCTCCGCCGCCCGCAGGATCCGGTCCTCGGCGCCCTCCGGCAGCACCAGGTGCCGACGGTGCGAACGGGCCCGGTCGATCAGCTCGTTCTCGAACATCAGGGGGGTGACCCGCGCCGAGCGGCTGACCCGCAGTCGGCGGGCCAGGTCGTCGGTGTCGACGCAGCGCTCGAACGCGCCCAGCGCCGCCTCCACCTTGCGCGGGTTGGCCGCGCTGGGCCGACCCTCGATCCGGCTGGACGCGGCCACCGTGTCGTAGCTGTCGCTGCCCACGGAGAGCACCGCCAACCCGGTGTTCAGGCCCTCCACCAAGCGCATGACCCGGGGATCGGGCTGCTCGCCGAGGGTGAGTACCAGCCCGGCAACCGACACCTGCCCGGCCACGTGCGCGGCGCTCGCGGCGACAAGCAGGTCGGCCCGGTCCCCGGGGGTGATTACCAGGGCGCCTTCGGTGAGGTGGTCCAGCAGGGTCGGTACGTGCGCGGCACCGACCACGAAGTCCAGCACGTCCCGGCCGAGGGCGGCGTCGTCCCCGGCCAGCAGTGTGGCGCCGAGCGCCGCCGCCACCTCGGCCACCGTCGGCGCCGACACGCTCGGCACCTCCGGGATGGCGTACGCGGGGACCGGCAGGTCCGGCAACGTCATCGGCTCGGTCACCCGGTTGGCGATCACCGCGAGCACCGTCGCGCCCAGGTCGGCCAGGTCGTGGTACGCCCCCCGCACCGCCGCCGCCACGGCGGCCGGCTCCTGTCCGAAGCCGTCCACCACCGGCACCACGACACTGCCGAACTCGATGGCCAGCCGGGCGTTGAAGGCCAGCTCCCGAGGGTGGGCCGGGTCGCCCGGGTCGTCGAAGTCGCTGCCCACCACGACGACCGCCGGGCACTGCCGCTCCACCGCCCGGTACCGCTCGACGACGGCGGAGATCAGTTCCTCACGCCGGCCGTCGGCGACCAGCGTCGCCGCCTCGGCGTACGTGGCCCCGGCCAGTTCGGCGAGGGGCACCTCGACCCGGTACCGCTCGCTGAGCAGGGCGAGGATCGGGTCCGCGCCGCTGGAGGCCACCAGTGGCCGAAAGACGCCGATCCGCCCCACCTGCCGCGACAACAGCTCTGCCAGCCCGAGGGCGACAGTCGACTTCCCCCCACCAGAACCGACGCTGGTCAGGTAAACACTCCGAGCCACAACCCCACCCCCACCCCACACTCGGTGATCAAGACGTTCGCGTCAGTTCCGGCCCCCATGGTGACCGAAAGCTCTTGATCACCGGGGGCGGAACGGAATCATGCGTCGTCGTCGTCGGGATCGTCCAGGCGGGCCAGGTACGTGGCCAGCCGCTCGATGGGGGTTTCGAAGTCGGGGTTGAGGTCGACGAAATCGCGCAGGCGTTCGCCGAGCCACTCCAGGGTCACCTGCTCGTCGCCTCGGCGCTCGACCAGTTCCTCGATGCCACGGTCGGTGAAGTACATGCGTGCGTCCTCGTGCTCGGCCCGGCATTGGCCGGGCGGGTGGACCGACGCGAGCCGGGGCAGGACCGTGGAAACGGCCCTGCCCCGGCTCGCGTGGTGCGGTCAGGTCACGGGCGGGGGAGAGCCGCCTCGATCAGCGCGGTCTGCTCGACCTCGTGGGTCTTGGCCGAGCCGACCGCCGGGGCGGCCGCGGCCGGGCGGGAGATCCGCCGCAGGCGCACGTCGGTCAGGTGCTCCAGCAGGTTGAGCGCGACGAACGACCAGGCACCCTGGTTGGCCGGCTCCTCCTGCACCCAGGCGAAGTCCTCCGCGTTCGGGTACTGCGCCAGCGCAGCCCGGATCTCCTCCACCGGCAGCGGGTACAGCTGCTCGATCCGGAGGATCGCCGTGTCGGTGACGCCGCGCTCCTGCCGGGCCTGGAACAGGTCGTAGTAGACCTTGCCCGAGCAGAGCAGCACCCGCTTCACCGCCTCCGGTGCCGGAGCGGCGGTGTCCCGCAGCACCGGCTGGAAGGTGCCGGTGGTGAAGTCCTCCACCGAGGAGACGCAGAGCTTGTGCCGCAGCAGCGACTTCGGCGTGAACACCACCAGCGGCTTGCGCTTGGGTGACAGGGCCTGGCGGCGCAGCAGGTGGAAGTAGTTCGCCGGGGTGGTCGGGATGGCCACCCGCATGTTGTCCTCGGCGCACATCTGCAGGAACCGCTCCGGCCGCCCGGAGGTGTGGTCCGGGCCCTGGCCCTCGTGGCCGTGCGGCAGCAGCAGGGTGACGGCGGAGCGCTGGCCCCACTTCACCTCACCCGAGGAGATGAACTCGTCGATCACCGACTGGGCGCCGTTGACGAAGTCGCCGAACTGGGCCTCCCAGGCGACGAGGGCGTTGATGTTCTCCACCGAGTAGCCGTACTCGAAGCCCATCGCCGCGTACTCGCTGAGCAGCGAGTCGTGCACGAAGAACCGGGAGCGCTCACCGTCGCCGGTGAGCGACTTCAGCGGCAGGTAGTCGTCCCCGGTGCGGGAGTCGACCACCGAGGCGTGCCGCTGGACGAACGTGCCGCGACGTGAGTCCTGACCGGCGAGCCGGACGGTGATCCCGTCGTGCAGCAGCGACCCGAACGCGATGATCTCGCCGTAGCCCCAGTCGATGTTGCCCTCGACGGACATCTTGGCCCGCCGGTCGAGCAGCTGCTGGATCCGCTTGTGCGGGGTGAAGCCCTCCGGCAGGTTGATGTGCGCCTCGCCGATGGCCTTCACCACCGACGCGTCGGTGGCCGTGTCGACCTGCGGCTCCGGCTCCTCCTCGCGGCGCGGCCGGTTGAGCTGGCGTGGTGCCGAGGCGGCGTCCCGGGTGGCCTTGAAGACCTTCTCCAGCTGCGCCTGGTAGTCGCGGAGCAGCTCCTCCGCGTCCTCCACGGTGATGTCGCCGCGACCGATCAGCTCCTCGGTGTAGAGCTTGCGGACCGAACGCTTCGAGTCGATGATCTTGTACATCTGCGGGTTGGACATCGACGGGTCGTCGCCCTCGTTGTGCCCGCGCCGGCGGTAGCAGACCATGTCGATCACGACGTCCTTGTTGAACGTCTGCCGGTATTCGAAGGCCAGCCGGGCAACCCGGACCACGGCCTCGGGGTCGTCGCCGTTGACGTGGAAGATCGGCGCCTGGATCATCCGGGCCACGTCGGTGCTGTAGAGGCTGGACCGGCTGTATTCCGGGGCGGTGGTGAAGCCGACCTGGTTGTTGACCACCACGTGCACGGTGCCACCGGTGCGGTAACCGCGCAGCTGCGACAGGTTGAGGGTCTCGGCGACCACACCCTGCCCGGCGAACGCGGCGTCTCCGTGCACCGCCAGCGGCAGCACCGTGTAGCCCTCCAGCTTGAGGTCGATCCGGTCCTGCTTGGCCCGGACGATGCCCTCCAGCACCGGGTCGACGGCCTCCAGGTGCGACGGGTTGGCCACCACCGACACCTTGACCGCGTGCTCGCCGTCGGGGGTGGTGAACTTGCCGTTCTGGCCCAGGTGGTACTTCACGTCGCCGGAGCCTTGCGTCGAGCGCGGGTCCAGGTGACCCTCGAACTCCGAGAAGATCTTCTCGTACGGCTTGCCGACGATGTTGGCCAGCACGTTGAGCCGACCCCGGTGGGCCATGCCGATGACGACCTCGTCCAGGCCGTTCTCGGCGGAGGACTCCAGGACCTCACCGAGCAGTGGGATCAGCGACTCGCCACCCTCCAGCGAGAAGCGCTTCTGGCCCACGTACTTGGTCTGCAGGAAGGTCTCGAACGCCTCGGCGGCGTTGAGCCGGTTGAGCACGTGCTTCTGCTCGTCTGCCGACGGCTTCTCGTACTTGCGCTCGATGCGCTCTTGGACCCAGCGCCGCTCCTCCGGGTCCTGGATGTGCATGTACTCGATGCCGACCCGGCGGCAGTACGAGTCGCGCAGCACCCCGAGAATCTCGCGCAGCTTCATCCGCTGGCGGCCGGCGAAGCCGTTGACCGGGAACTCCCGGTCCAGGTCCCACAGGGTCAGCCCGTGCTGGAGGACGTCCAGGTCGGGGTGCTTGCGGATCTTGAACTCGAGTGGGTCGGTGTCGGCCATCAGGTGACCGCGCACCCGGTACGCGTGGATCAGCTCGTGCACCCGGGCGGTCTTGTTGATCTGCCCCTCGGAGCTGACCGCCACGTCGCGCATCCAGCGCACCGGCTCGTACGGGATGCGCAGCGCGGTGAAGATCTGGTCGTAGAAGCCGTGCTCACCCAGGATCAGCTCGTGCATGACCTTGAGGAACTCGCCGGACTGCGCGCCCTGGATGATCCGGTGGTCGTACGTGCTGGTCAGCGTGATGATCTTGCTGACGGCCAGTTCGGCCAGGGTGGCCTCGGACATGCCCTGGTAGGGGGCCGGGTACTCCATCGCGCCGACGCCGATGATCGCGCTCTGCCCCTGCATGAGCCGTGGCATCGAGTGCACGGTGCCGATGCCGCCCGGGTTGGTCAGCGAGATCGTGGTGCCGGAGTAGTCCTCCATGGTCAGCTCGTTGCGCCGCGCCCGTCGGACCACGTCCTCGTACGCCTGCCAGAACTGCCGGAAGTCCATCTGCTCGCAGCCCTTGATGGAGGGGACCACCAGGTTTCGGCTGCCGTCCGGCTTGGCCAGGTCGATCGCGATGCCGAGGTTGACGTGTGCCGGGCGGACCACCGCCGGCTTGCCGTTGGCCTCGGCGAAGGAGTTGTTCATCTCCGGGTGCTGGACCAGCGCCCGGACCATCGCGTAGCCGACCAGGTGGGTGAAGCTGACCTTGCCACCGCGCCCCCGGGCGAGGTGGTTGTTGATCACGATGCGGTTGTCGACCAGCAGCTTCGCCGGGACCGCGCGGACGCTGGTCGCGGTGGGCACGCTCAGCGAGGCGTCCATGTTCTGGACGATCTTCGCGGCGACGCCACGCAGCGGCGTGGTCTGCGGACCGTCAGCGGTCGGCGCGGCGGCCTTGGCGGCCGGCTTGGCCGGTGCGGCCTTCTCCGGCGCGGCCTTGGTCGCGGCGGGCTTGGCCGGTGCCGACTGGGCGGCGGCCGGCTTCGCGTCGGCCGGCGCGCTCGCCGGCTTCGCCGTGGTGCTCGACTGAGTCACCTTGGCGGCAGCCTCGGGCTGGCCGTCCGGCTCGGGAGCGGCGGCTGGCTTGTCCGACGACTCGGCCCCACGCGGGGTGGCCGCTCCGGGCGCCGGTCGGTAGTCGGCGAAGAAGTCGTGCCAGGCCGAATCGACGCTCGTTGGGTCGGCGAGGTAGCGCTGGTACATCTCCTCGACGATCCACTCATTCGGGCCGAAACCCGCTAGTGGGTTCTCCTGCGAAGTCTGCTGGGTCGACACGGCCGGTAATCGCCTCTTTCACGCGGGTTTGTGTGGCACGCGGTGCGTCCCTCGCGCCCGGTTAGGGAGCGCGAACTGGACGGTTCCCAGGCTACGCCGTGCGGATCCCGCAGGCATTTCCGCCTCGGTCCCGTGGCCGGTTTCACAGAAGATGCCAGAAGTTCACCAACCGCTGCGTGGTCGGCCGCCAACTGCTAGGGCCTGTTTCATAAGACCTGGCCGGCCTGCGGCGGGCCCGGACGACGCCCGGCGGCGTTGCGGTTTCGTCCGGATACAACACCGGTATCCGGACGAAACCGCGCCTTGCCGGATCGCCGCCCGGACTCCGCCTCGGCTCGACCGCCCTTATGAAACAGGCCCTAGGTGGGCCGTCGGGAGCGTAACGGCAGGCAACTGAGTACGGATGCCGATGTCTTCGCGTCGCAAGTCCGGTGAGGATCCTTCGCATGGATCACAACGGGGTACGGGGGCGCTACGGCCGGAGTGTGGCGGTGGCGTCCGGTTGGTACGTGACGGTCGGTGCGGCCGTGGCGGTGGGTCTGGCGAGTGTGCCGAGTCCGCCGGCGACGGACTGTTCGGCCTGGTTCAGTTGCCTGTCGCCGGGGGAGTCCCTGGCGCTGGTCATGCTGGTGTGGGGCGGGCCGGTGCTCGCCGGGTTGCTCGTCGTGACGGCGCTGGTGACCGCGCTGCTCGTCCGGCTGGTGCCCTCGGCGGTGCTCGCCGGCACCCTGTCCGCACTGGTGACCGTCACGATCTGCGCGGCCGTGTACGCGGGGCGCTCGTGAAGCGGCTCGGCCTCGGAGGGCTCTTCTTCGTCTGGTTGTACGGGGTGCCGTTCCTGCTTGTGGTGGGCCTGATCCGGCGCACCTCGAAGCCGTACGCGCCGACCCGCGAGGCGGCACAGGCGTTCGGCGCCGGCACCGACGCCGTGCTGATCGCCGCTCTCCTGCTCAACGCGCTGCCGATTGTCGGGCTGTGGCTGGCCGGCGATGCGGACTGGAGCCGGCACTTCCGCTGGGCGGTCGGCGGGATGGTGATGGTGTATCTGATGGTCGTTCTGGTCGGCCGGATGGCCACCGGGGTCCTGATCGGCCACACGCCCGCCGATGACGAGCCCGCCCCGGCGGTCACCCAGTGCATACCGCGCAGCGGCGGGCGGGGCTGCCCTGGCGGGTGAGCCGGGCCGGCGTTCCGGGGTGACGGCGGCGCTGCCGCCACCCCGGCACCGGTCAGGAGATGTCGCGTCGACGCATCAGCAGGGTGCCGACCACGCCGGTCACCACCGCGTACCCGATCAGGACGGCGGCCCCGGCCCAGCGCGGCGGGTTGCCCGGAATGTCGGCCCCGGTGACCATCAGCGACGAGGCCAACGACGGCACCAGCAACTGGAGGTTGTTGATCCAGTCACCCCACCGGTCGGCCAGGATGGCGATCACGAAGATGGCGCCGATCGAGCCGCCCAGGTAGAGCAGGATGCCGGTCACTGTGGCACCGATCTGGCTGCGCAGCAGCACGCCGATGCCGACTCCGAACACCGCCCAGAGCAGGTACGCGAGCAGGTTCAACCCGATCGCCCGCCACGCGGCCTCGTTGCCCAGTTGTGAGTCGAGCCCGATGGCGTTCAGCACCGCCGAACCGGCAACCAGGTTGAACGCGGTGGTCACCAACCAGAACAGCAGCGCCAGCACGCCCGCCGCGACCAGCTTGGCGCTCATCACGGCGGTGCGGTGCGGGTTGGTGAGGAACGTGGTGGTGACCGTCTGGTGGAAGAACTCGCTGGTCACCACGATGATGCCGAGCAGCATCACAATCAGCAGGCCGAAGAACTGCCCGGTGGTGAACAGGTTCGAGGAGAGCGCGTCCGCGCTGGCCGCCGCCGCCAGGGTGTCGGCCTGGTCGGCCGGCACCTCGCCGAGGTTGCCGTTGGTCAGGGTGTCGGCCTGCAACCAGTTGATCAGCAGGGTGAGCGCCCAGAGCGGCAGCGAGATGAGCGCGAAGATCCACCAGGTGTTGGTGGTGCGGATCTTGAGCAGCTCGGATCGGACCAGGTTCATCGGATGCCCGCCTTTCCGGCCGTCAGCTCCAGGAAGACCCGTTCCAGGTCGGGCCGTTCGGTGGTCAGTTCGTGCAGTTCCACGCCGGCGGCGAGGGCGGCGCGGCCGATGGTCGGCGCGTCCACCCCGCTGACCAGCAGCACGCCCTGCTCGTCGACGTTCACCGTCGCCGACTGCGCCTTGAGCGCTGTGGTCAGCGCCTCGGCCTGCGGCGTACGCACCCGGACCTGCGCGCCCTGTGCCATCGACCCGAGCACCTGGTCGACCGGGCCCTGCCGGATCAACTGGCCGGCGGCGATGATCACCACGTCGTCGGCGAGCAGCTGCATCTCGGACAGCAGGTGGCTGGAGACCAGCACCGTACGACCCTCGTGGGCGAGGTTCTTGAGGAACCCACGCATCCACCGGATGCCCTCCGGGTCGAGCCCGTTGGCCGGCTCGTCCAGGATCAGCACCCGGGGGTCGCCGAGCATCGCGGCGGCGATACCGAGCCGCTGCTTCATGCCCAGCGAGTAACCCTTGAACTTGCGCTTCGCCGCCGGGGTCAACCCGACCAGTTCCAACACCTCGGCGGCCCGCTGCTTGGGCAGCCCGGCCGCCGCGCAGATCACCCGCAGGTGGTTGATGCCGGTGCGGCCCTTGTGCGCGCTGGACGCCTCCAGGATCGCGCCGACGTGCCGCAGCGGGTCGGCGAGGTCCGCGTACCGGCTGCCGCTGATGGTGGCCGTGCCGGCGGTGGGCGTGACCAGGTTCAGCAACATGCGCAGCGTGGTGGTCTTACCAGCGCCGTTCGGGCCGAGGAAGCCGGTCACCCGCCCCGGCGCCACGGTGAAGGACAGGTTGTTCACCGCCCGGACGTTCTTGTACTGCTTTGTCAGACCGGACACCACGATCTGACCGTCGCTGGTGGGGCTTCTCTGCCCGTCAGTCATCGTTCTCCTCCCGTGCGTGGCGTCGAGGTACGCCGTGGCACAGCGTGACGGCCCAATGCAACAAGGTCAATCAGGCGCGGTCCGTATGTCCTGATCCGTCTCAGGGTGGAGGCGGGTCCTCCCTGCGGTTGACGACCGGGATCAGCGGGCGATCCAGGTCGCCCGTGCCGCGCCCAGCAGCGCGCCGTCCGGGCCGTACAGGCTGGTGTGCACGGCTGCCTTGCGTCCGTCGACGCCGAGCAGCGCCCCGGTCACCACGCACTCGTCGCCCGGCGCCGGCAGTGCCCCGACCACGGCGGCGATCCGGCCCAGCAGGTACGGGCGTCCCGGCGCGAGCACCGTCCACCCGCCGGGACAGTCCAACGCCGCCCAGACCGTGGCCTCGCTGACCTGCTCGGGGGCCCGGAACGGCGCGGCGGTCCGTCCGTCCGGCAACCGGCCGGGGAAGATCCGCAGCCCGTCGGCCCGCTGCGGTCCGCAGACGTAACAGCCGGGGAACGGATGCTCGACCAGCCCCGGGTAGCGGGTCGCGGCGGCCACCGCGGTCTCCAGGTCGACCGGGGGTACGACGGCATCGACCGCGTCGACCGGGCGTACCTCGGCCACCAGTTCCCCGGCCGGGTCCCGGACCTCGCCGTCGACCAGGCTCAGCTCGGTCTCCAGTGGCGGTGGCCGGCGCAGTGTCACCTCGACCGGCCCGGTGCCGCCCGCCTCGGCGGCGAACATCCCCGCGCTCCATCCGCCGTTACCGGAGCCGGTGGGCCCGTTGTAGCGGGACTCGATGCGCATCGTCGACCTCCAGGTGGCGTACCAGCGTCCTTGCCGGCCGTCCCGGCAGCCTCGCACGGGCGGAACCTGGTGGTGCTCGCGGTCTCGCCTGCCGGCGTTCATCCGATCGACACCAGTGGTCCCCGTGAATGGCAACCCGGGCACCTACACAGATCCCATGGCCGTTCTGCATGCCGCTGGCGCACCCCTGAAGACCAGCGGATACACCCTGCTGATCGCCGACGACCCCACCCAGGTCGCGGCCGCGCAACGCCTGCGCCACGAGGTGTTCGCCACCGAGCTCGGCGCCACCCTCCTGCCTGGCCAGGCCGGGTTGGACGTGGATCCCTTCGACGCGTACTGCGACCATCTGATCGTCCGTGAGGACAGCACCGGCGCGGTGGTCGGCACCTACCGGCTGCTGCCGCCCGGCCGGACCTCCCGCCGGTACGCCGAGGACGAGTTCGACCTCACCGCGCTCGACTCCCTCCGCGACGACCTGGTGGAGACGGGCCGGTCCTGTGTGCATCCGGACCACCGCTCCGGCGCGGTGATCAACCTGATGTGGGCCGGCCTCACGCGCTACCTGCACCTGCGCGGTTCCCGCTGGCTCGGCGGCTGCGCCTCGGTGCCGGTGGACGACGGTGGGCGGACGGTCACCGAGGTCTGGGCCCAGGCTCAGGCGCGGCACCTGTCGCCGCCGCCGCTGCGGGTCCGCCCACTGCGACCCTGGTTCGCCGAGCCGGCCGCCGCTGCGCCGGTGACCACCGCCGAGCCGGCCGGGCGCGTCGTGGTGCCGCCGCTGCTGCGGGGCTACCTCCGGCTCGGCGCGTGGATCTGCGGCGAGCCCGCGTACGACAGCGACTTCGGGTGCGCGGACTTCTACGTGCTCTTCTCGCTGGACCGGATGAACCCGCGGTACCTGCGACACTTCCTGGGCGGGGAGCAGCGGTGACCGCCGTGGCGCACGACCTGTGGCGGCCCTCCTCGGGCTGCGACGACGCCTGCCTGCCGGCGGCCGGCGAGGTGCCCACGGTGCCGGTGGCCCGTCGGGTGCTGCGGTTGGTCGCGGCGGCCGGCATGCTGGTGGCCGGGGTCGGCCTGGTGCTGCTACTGCCGGTGCTTCCGACCCGGGAACGGCAGGCGGCGGTACGCGGCTGGGCCCGGGCCACCACTCGCGCCTTCGGCGTCCGGCTGGTGATCCGGGGCCGGCTGCCCCGACGGCGGGCGCTGCTGGTCGCCAACCATGTCTCGTGGCTGGACATCCTCGCGGTGCTGGCCGTCGCGCCCACCCGGATGGTCGCGAAACGGGAGATCCGCTCCTGGCCGGTGGTCGGCCTGCTGGCAGCGGCGGCGGGCACGGTCTTCGTGGACCGGTCCCGCCCGATGGCGCTGCCGAACACCGTCGGCCGGGTCGCTGACGCGTTGCGCGCCGGCCGATCGGTGGCGGTCTTCCCGGAGGGTACGACCTGGTGTGCTGGTGACGGTGCCGCCGACTGCCGCCCTGGTGGGGGTTTCCGGCCCGCGACGTTCCAGGCCGCCATCGACGCGGGCAGCCCGGTGGTGCCGCTGCGGCTCGCCTACCGCTGTGACGCCACCGGCTCCGGGACCACGGCGACCGCCTTCCTCGGCGCGGACACCCTGCTGCGGTCGGTGGCCCGGGTTGTCGCGGCGCGGGAGATCGTGGTCTCGGTGACGATCGCCGCCGCGCTGCACCCCGCCCGTGACGCCGACCGGCGGTTGCTGGCCCGGGCCGCCGAGTCGGCCGTACACCTGTTGCCCGCATCGGAAGCGACGACGCGGACCCGGTTGCGTGCGGTTCCCACATCGACCCCGGCGGTCCCCGTTCCGACGCCGGTCGCAGGTCGCGAGCTGGACCTGGCGGCCTGAGGGCCAAGATCCGCGCAACATCGGGGAAGCTGCTGCCTCCCGCGCGCCTGAGGCAGCACCATCCGGGAAGTTGCGCGGATCTTGGGGTTCGTCGGCGGCCCACCAGCTCGCGACCTATCTTGTGTGTCGCGATGTATCGCGTTAGTGTCTCAGTGTGCGGCGCGTGTCGGCGCGCCGCATCGTCGAGAGGGGGACGCAATGACCGGATGGACGGTCGAGAGCCCGCAGCGGCTCACCGTGGACGGTCCGGTCACCCGGCTGGACGTCCGGCTGGTGAGCGGACGGCTCAACGTGGTCGCCACCGACGGCCCCACCCGGATCGACGTCACCCAGGTCGGTCGCCGGCCGGTCCTGATCGACCACTCCGACGGTCGGCTCAGCATCCGCCAGGAGCGCGGTCGGAGCTGGTCGGACGTCCTGCGGTGGTTTCGGATGATCCACCGCTACCCGCGGGTGGACGTCTCCGTCGCCGTGCCCGCCGACGTCCTCGCCGATCTGGGCCTGGTCGCGGGCTCGCTGGTCGCCTCCGGCCTGCGTCGGCAGACAACAGTGCACGTCGTCTCCGGCCAGATCACCCTGATGGGCCTGCGGGGCAACACCTCCGCGACGATCACGTCCGGGCCGGTGGAGGCGCTCGGCATCCGTGGCGACCTCTCGATGGAGACGGTCTCCGGCGAGGTGATCCTCGCCGACAGCGCCGCCGACCGGGTGCGGGCGCAGACCGTCTCCGGCGCGATCACCTGCGACCTCGTGGAGAACCCTCGACGAAGCGAGATCCGGCTGACCACCATCTCGGGCGGCATCACCGTCCGGGTCCGCGAGGACAGCGACCTCGCCGTCCAGCTGCAGACCGCCTCGGGCCGGATCACCAGCGGGTTCCCGCAGATCCGTACCTCGACGTTCCCGCTGCGCAGCAGCGAGGGAGTGCTCGGCGCGGGCGAAGGTAAGCTCTGGGCTTCCGCGACCTCGGGGAGCATCGCCCTGCTCGCCCGAGCCGTCGACGACGATTCCGAGGAGCTGCCGTGACCGCCGTGTTCAGCCACGGTCGGCTCCGGCTCTACCTGCTCAAGCTCCTCGACGACGGCCCGAAGCACGGGTACGAGCTGATCCGCCTGCTGGAGGACCGGTTCCTCGGGCTCTACGCGCCCAGCGCCGGCACCATCTATCCCCGCCTCCAACGGTTGGAGGTCGAGGGCCTGGTCAGCCACACCGCAGCCGGCGGCCGTAAGACGTACGACATCACCGACGCCGGTCGTGCCGAGCTGCACCAGCGGGCCGGCGAGTTGACCGAGCTGGAAGCGGACATCGCGGCCTCGGTGGCCGACCTCTCCAGCCTGGCCGGCGAGATCCGCAGCGAGGTACGCGGGTCAGTGCGCGACCTCAAACGGGAGCTGAGCGAGGCCACCCGGCAAACTCGGCGTACCCGGTGGGAGACGCCCGCACCGCCGCCCCGGCCGGCGTCGGCCGCCGGGCCGCACACCGCGCTGCTCGATGAGTTCGACACGCGGCTGGCCGCGTTCACTTCCGAGGTGGGTCAACTCGTGCGCGCCCGACGGTTCAGCGAAACGCAACTCCGCACCGCGATCAGGTTGCTCGACGGCGCCCTGGACGGGCTGCGCCGCCTGTTGCGCTGAGTCGGAAAATCAGTCGGCCGCGACTCACAGGATTTTTCCAGGAACCGTCCAGCGCCGACGCAGTGACGTCACCGATGATGGGCCCATGCCCGCTACCCAGACCGAGGCGCGACTCCTCGTGGTCGAGGACGACCCCAACATCCTCGAACTGCTCTCCGCGAGCCTGCGGTTCGCGGGCTTCGACGTGGCCACCGCGACCAGTGGGAGCGCGGCGCTCAACGCCGCCAAGGACCACCGGCCCGACCTGGTGGTGCTCGACGTGATGCTGCCGGACCTGGACGGGTTCGAGGTCATCCGGATGCTCCGCGAGGGCGGCACGCGTACCCCGGTGGTCTTCCTGACCGCCCGGGACGCCACCGACGACAAGATCCGTGGCCTCACCCTGGGCGGCGACGACTACGTCACCAAGCCGTTCAGCCTGGAGGAGTTGACCGCCCGGATCCGCGCCGTGCTGCGTCGCACCACGACCGGCGAGCAGGCACCCTCCCGGCTCACCTTCGCCGACCTGGAGTTGGACGAGGAGACCCACGAGGTGCACCGGGCCGGGCAACGCGTGCAGCTCTCGCCGACGGAGTTCAAGCTGCTGCGGTACCTGATGCTCAACGCCAACCGGGTGCTGTCCAAGGCGCAGATCCTCGACCACGTCTGGAACTACGACTTCCGTGGTGACGACAACATCGTCGAGTCCTACATCTCGTACCTGCGGCGCAAGGTCGACACCACCCAGCCTCGGCTGATCCACACCCTCCGTGGCGTCGGGTACGTCCTTCGCAAGCCGGCGGCGTGAACCCGGTCCAGCACGCGAAGGGACGGGTACGCGGCGTTCCACTGCGGATCAAGCTGGTCACCTCGGTGCTGGCGCTGGTCGCCGTCGCGCTGCTGGTGATCAGCGTCTCGACCGCGTACTTCCTGCACAACTACCTGGTCGACCAGATCGACCTGGAGCTGCGTAGCTCCGCCAAGGGCATCCAGTCCATCACGGCCAAGGGAATCCAGTCGATCACGCCGTCGACGAACACCGTTTCGCTGCCCAGCGACTACGTGGTCGTGCTGACCGACGTGCGGACCGGCAGGGTGCAGCTGCCCCTGTACGACTCGTCCCGCTTCGGGGTGGACGATCTGCCGCCGTGGCCGAGTGACGCAAGCGGTTTCCAGGCGCAGGACGAGGCCCGCGGGGGTAATCCGTTCACCGTTCGGGCCCGGGACAGCTCGGTGCGCTGGCGGATGCTCTACACCGAGCTGCCCAACGGCCAGATGGCCGTGATCGGCCAGCACCTGACCGACGTCGACCAGGCCGTCAAACGACTCGCCTGGATCGATCTGCTGGTCGGCGGCGCAGTGCTGATCATGCTGGCCTCGGTCGGCGCGGCGATCGTCCGCACCAGCCTCAAACCGCTGGTGGAGATCGAACGCACCGCCGCCGCCATCGCCAGGGGTGACCTGACCCGCCGGGTGCCCGATCCGGAGCAGGGGCAGGAGCATCCCACCTCCGAGCTGGGGCGGCTCTCCCGTGCGCTCAACGCGATGCTCACCCAGATCGAGGTGGCGTTCACCGCCCGCGCCGCCTCGGAGACCGCGGCGAGGTGGGCGGAGAGCGCCGCCCGGGACGCGGCGGCCTCCGCTCAGGCGTCCGAGGCGCGGGCCCGGCGCTCGGAGGAGCGGATGCGGCAGTTCGTCGCGGACGCCTCGCACGAGCTGCGGACCCCGCTGACCACCATCCGTGGTTTCGCCGAGCTGTACCGGCAGGGCGCTTCCCGCGCGCCGGAGCAGACCGCTGGCCTGTTGCGCCGGATCGAGGACGAGGCGGCGCGGATGGGACTGCTGGTGGAGGACCTCCTGCTGCTCGCCCGGCTGGACCGGGAACGGCCGCTCTCGCTGACTCCGGTGGAGCTGCCGGTGCTCGCCTCCGACGCGGTGCACGCGGCCCGGGCGATCGCCCCGGATCGGCGGATCGAGCTGGAGATCGCGCCCGACGCGGGCCCGCTCGTGGTCTCCGCCGACGACGCGCGGCTGCGCCAGGTGATCGGCAACCTGGTCACCAACGCGTTGACCCACACCCCGACCGACGCCGAGATCCGCGTGCTGTTGCACAGCGAAGCGGGCGGCTTCGCCGTGGTGGAGGTGGCCGACACCGGCCCGGGCCTCACCTCTGAGCAGGCCGAACGGGTCTTCGAGCGGTTCTACCGGGCGGACGCGGCACGGACCAGGCGGGCTGACGGCAACACCGGCACCGGCCTCGGCCTGGCCATCGTGGCGGCGTTGGTCGCGGCTCACCACGGTTCGGTCGAGGTGGCCGAGACGCCCGGTGGCGGGGCGACCTTCCGGGTCCGGCTCCCGCTGCTGCCACACCTCGACGACGCCGGCGAGTGACTTTCAGCCAACTTCCAGGACGGTTCCAGCTTGATCGCAGTGCTGGGGGAGAAGGTAGTGCCATGACCGAGTTCGAGTCCGACCCGCAGCGCCGGCCGGCCCCCACCGACGCCGAGCCGTCGCACCCCACCGCCGAGCTGCCGCGCGACGAGCGCGCGCAGTCCGACTCCCCGACCACTCCCATCGAGGTCGTCTCCACCACCGGTGACGACACGCCGACGAGCGCCGTGACCCCGGCCGCGTCGCCCGCGCCCGCCGGCCCCTCCGCGCCCACCCACCAGCCGACCGGGTACGAGCCGCCGACCGCCTACCAGCCCTCGGCCGCCACCCCGTCCGCGCCGCCGTACCCGGTCTCCGGCTACCCGGCGCACGGCCAGTCCGGCTACCCGCAGCAGACCGCCGGTCAGTACCCCGGCGCTCCCTGGTACCCGGGTCAGCAGTCCGGCTGGGCCGGCGGGGGCCAGCCGGGCATGGCGTACCCGGGTCAGCACCAGCAGCACGCCCAGCACCCCGGGCAGCACCCCCAGCACCCGGGCCAGCCGGTTCCGCCGTGGGGCCCGCAGGTCGCGCCGCCCGGCAGCGGCCCGCGGCCGGGTCGGATCGCCAAGTTCGCCGGGGCCGGCGTCGCGGTGTTCGCCCTGATGCTCGGGTCGGGCGTCGCCGGCGGCGCGCTCGCCCTGGCCCTCGACGGTGACGGCGGCGGCATCACCCGCACCTACTCGGCGGCACCGGTGATCAACGGCGCGGACCTGCCGAAGATCGCCGCGTCCGTGCAGGACAGCGTCGTCTCGATCACCACCGACAGCGGTGAGGGTTCCGGAGTGGTGCTCAGCGCCGACGGGTACGTGCTGACCAACAACCACGTGGTCGCCTCCGCCGCCGGTGGCAACGTGCTGGTGATCTTCGCCGACGGCAAGAAGGCCGAGGCGAAGGTCATCGGCACCGACCCGAAGACCGACCTGGCCGTGGTCAAGGCCAACGGCGTGAGCGACCTCAAGGCGGCCAAGTTCGGTGACAGCGACGCCATGCAGGTCGGTGACCAGGTGCTGGCCCTGGGCAGCCCGCTCGGCCTGCAAGGTTCGGTGACCTCGGGCATCCTCAGCGCCCGCGACCGCACCATCCGGGCCGGTGAGGGCCAGCCGCAGGACCCGACCCAGCAGCAGAGCCAGACCGTCAGCTCGATCTCCGGCCTGCTCCAGACCGACGCGCCGATCAACCCCGGCAACTCCGGCGGCGCGCTGGTCAACACCCGGGGCGAGGTGATCGGCGTGAACACCGCCATCGCGACCTCCGGCCAGAGCACCGGCAACATCGGCGTCGGCTTCGCCATCCCCAGCAACAAGGCCAAGGACGTCGCCGGCAAGCTCCAGCGCGGCGAGAAGGTCAGCCACCCTTCGCTCGGGGTCGGCGTCAACCAGGCCGAGGGCGGCGGCGCGCTCGTCGCGTCGGTCACCCCGGGCAGCCCGGCCGAGAAGGCCGGCCTGCAGCGCGGCGACGTCGTCACCCGGTTCGGCGACAAGCCGGTCAACGACTCCGACGACCTGGTCGGCGCGGTGCAGGCCGGCAAGGTCGGCGACCGGGTCGAGGTGCAGTTCAAGCGCAACGGCGACGAGAAGACGGTGACCGTGACGCTCGCCGAGACGTCGTGACACACATCTGAACCTGCCTCCCTCCGGCGGCGGGTGGCGGAGCCGAGGGGGTCGGCTCCGCCACCCGCCGCTTTTTCCGCCCGGACGGCGGTTCACCCGGATCGGGTGAACCGCCGTCACCCGGTTCTCCGGCACGTTCGGGGCGACGAGTCTCGGCGACCGGAACCGGGGGTGGGTGTCGTGACCGACGTGGCGGATGTCCGCGACGACCAGCGGATCCAGCGCGACGTCCTGGCGCAGCTCGCCTGGGACGCCCAGCTGCAACCGAACGAGATCGGTGTGAGCGTCGACCAGGGTGTTGTCACGCTGACCGGATTCGTGGACGGTGCCGCCCGCAGTTGGGCAGCGGCCCGGTGCGCGCAGCGGGTTCGCGGTGTCCGGGCGGTGGCCGACGAGATCGAGGTACGGCTGCCGGGCACGCCGGGGCGTACCGACGGCGAGGTCGCCATCGCCGCCGCCCGCGCGCTGGAGTGGGACAGTTTCGTGCCCGCCGAGCGGCTGGACGTGACGGTGGCCAACGGGTGGCTGATGCTCCGCGGTGAGGTCGAGTTCGGGTGGCAGCGGCGGGCCGCCGAGGGGGAGGTGCGCCGGCTCGACGGCGTACGGGGGATCACCAACCTGATCGAGGTGCGACCGCCGGCGCCACCGGCTGAGCTGCTGCGTCGGGACGTGCAGCGGGCGCTGGCGCGCACCATCGGGGCCGAGCGGGTGACCGTCGAGGTGGACGGCGACACGCTCGTCCTGGCCGGTGTGGTCCGGTCCTGGTGGGAACGCGACCAGGTCGAGCGGGTGGCCTGGTCCGCGCCGGGCGTACGGGTGGTGCACGACCAACTCCTGGTCGGCGGGTGAGCGTCCGGCTTGTCCGGTTTACCCGGGGGATCCCTGGGAACTCGCCGCCGACCGTTCCGACCGCCGGTGGCGCCGCACCGGGACCAACGGGGAGGACTCGTGGCCCTGATCCACCCGCCCGCGGACCGGCCGACAGGGCGGTCGTTGCGCATCGCGATGGTGGTCCCGCCATGGTTGTCAGTGCCGCCTCCCGGCTACGGCGGCCTCGAACAGGTCGTCGCCGCCCTGGTGGACGCCCTCAGCGTGCAGGGCCACGCGGTCACGCTGTTCGGTGCCGGTAGCGACCACGGCACGGCGGCTGACGGCTTCGTCTCCACAGTTCCCGAGGTCCAGTACGAGCGGCTCGGTGAGTCACTGCCGGAACTGGCCCACCTGGCCCGGGTGAACCGGCTGATCACGGCGGCCGACTTCGACGTGATCCACGACCACACCACGATCGGCCCGCTGGTCGCCGGCCGCCGGGCGGTGCCGACGGTCGCGACAGTGCACGGCAACCCCGTGGGGGAGTACGGCGACGTGCTGAGCGACGTCGACCAGGGCGTCGCCCTGGTGGCGATCTCGCACGCCCAACGTCGGTTGAACACCGACCTGCCCTGGGCCGGCACCGTGCACAACGCACTGGACATCCGTGGTTTCCCGCGCAAGAACGAGCTCGGCCGGGGGCCGGTGCTGTGGCTGGCCCGGTTCAGCCCGGACAAGGGCCCGGAGGTCGCCATCCGCGCCTGCCGGGAGGCCGGGTTGCCCCTGCTGCTGGCCGGCAAGTGCAACGAGCCGGCCGAGCGTCGCTACTACGAGCAGGTCGTCGCGCCGCTGGTGGACGAGAACGTGACTGTCGTGCTCAACGCCGACCGCGCGGAGACGCTACGGATGCTCGTCGACGCCCGCTGTCTGATCATGCCGATCCAGTGGGACGAGCCGTTCGGCATGGTGATGCTGGAAGCGATGGCGACCGGCACACCTGTGGTGGCGCTCAACCGGGGCGCGGTGCCGGAGCTGGTGCGCCCCGGGTTGACCGGGCTGGTGTGCGAACGGCCGGAGGAGCTGCCGGCGGCGGTGCTCGCGGTCGAGCGGCTCGACCCGGAGGACTGCGTGGCGCACGTCGCGGAGAACTTCTCGGTCGAGCGGATGGCGAACGACTACGTCGAGGTCTATCGACGGTTCGCCGCCGACCGGTACGACATCCGCGAATCGGCCCGGGTGTCGGCCCGCTGACCTGCCCCGATCAGACCCGGGCTGCCCCCAGGTCGGCGATGGCGGCGTCGAGTTGGGACGCGTACCCCGGACTGATGCCACCCTCGCCGAGGCGCACCGCGACCTTCTCCCGCAGTCGGGCCACCGGTGGCGCCAGCTCGTCTCGGCCGGAGCTGACCGCGGCGGTCAGGTTGCGCAGCTCGTTGCGCAGGTCGAGACCCACGTCGTCACGGATCTCCCCGGCGCTCAGGCCGGCGGTGATCAGCCCGTCGACCCGGCTGGCGGCCTCGACCAGGCTCCCCGGACGCGACGTGGGCGTGCCGGTGCTCGGCGTCGTCGGCGAGGGCGTGGTCGGCTCCGGCGACGCCGGGGCCGGCGGGTCGCTCGGCGAGGTCGTCGTCGGGCCCACCGAGGGCTGCGTGCGGGGCGTCGGCCGCTGCTCGGGCAGCAGGGCCACACCGGCCAGTGCCACACCCACGGCCAGGACGAGCAGCAGCGCCAGCCGGCGTCGGGACCAACCCGAGTCGACCGCCTCGCCAGCGGACGTCGGCGGGAGGTCGACCGGCTGCGGGGGCAGGGGTCGGGTGGGCACCCGGACGGTCGCGGCCGGGGGATCGGGCGGCAGCAGGTGGCCGCGCAACACGGTGGCGACCTGCCGGGCGGTCGGCCTGTCGGCCGGATCTCGGGCGAGGCTGCGCAGGCAGATCCGGGCCACCGGCGGAGGCAGCTCCGGCAGCTCGGCGAGCGTCGGTGGCGGGCCGTCGACCAGTGCGGCGCTGAGCTGCTCCCAGGTGTCGGCCGGGTACGGAACCCGACCGGTGAGCGCCTCGTACAGCAGCACGCCGAGTGAGTACACGTCGGTGGACGGCTGGGCCGGCGCGCCGTCGAGGCGTTCCGGTGCGACGTACGCGGGGGTGCCGAAGGTCTCGCCGTCCTCGTCCTCGTCCGGTGCGCCGATCCGGGTGGCGATGCCGAAGTCGAGCACCTTGACGCCCGTCCCGGTCATCATCACGTTGGCCGGGGTGATGTCCCGGTGCACGATGCCGAGCCGGTGCGCCGCGGCCAGTGCCTCCGCGACCTGCGCGCCCACCTGGACCGCCTCGGCCCACGGCAACGGCCCCTCGGTGAGGCGCAGCTCCAACTCCTCGCCGTCGAGCAGCTCCATCACCACGAACGAGGTGATCGAGCCGTCCGGATCGACAGTCTCGCCGTAGTCGTGCACCGAGGTCAGATGAGGGTGCACCAACTGGGCGGCGGCCCGGGCCTCCTCGCGCACCATGCCCCGGAAACGCGCGTCGGCGGCCAGCGAAGGAGCGAGGACCTTGAGTGCGACCAGCCGGTCCAGCACCTCGTCCCGGGCACGCCAGATGACCGACATGCCGCCGGCGCCGATCTGGTCGAGAAGTCGGTATCTGCGAGCCAGCAACCGGCCCGGATGCAGTGCTGCCTTCACAGATCGCACCTGCCTCAGGGGTGGGAGCGGTATCAGGTTGCGCGAATGTGTCCTGCCTGTCAACGCCGTCGCCACCCCGGTCGGCGGGCGGCGCCCGGTGTGCGCCGACCGCCCGGCGACGGTGGCCGGCCGGTCGGCTGCGCGCCCGTGCCAGGATGAGGGGCATGGCGGGGGGACCTGTGGCATTCGTGCTCGGCGGCGGGGGCGTGCTCGGCGCGGTCGAGGTGGGCATGCTGCGCGCGTTGTTCCGCGCCGGCATCAAACCCGACATGGTGCTCGGCACCTCGATCGGCGCGGTGAACGGCGCGCTGGTCGCCGCCGACCCGACGGAGGCGGTGACCGACCGGCTGGTCCGGCTCTGGGCCTCGCCGGAGGCGAGCGAGGTGTACGGGGACTCGGTCGCCCGGCAGTTGCGCCGCTTCGCCGCCCGTACCCATCTGCACTCACCTCGCCCACTGCGCCGGTTGCTGGAGACCGAACTGGGGGTGGACACCACCTTCGCCGACCTGCGGGTGCCGTTCCGCTGCTGCGCCGCGCACATCGAGCGGGCGGCCGAGCACTGGTTCGACAGCGGTCCGGTGGTGCCGGCGGTGCTGGCGTCGGCCTCGGTGCCCGGCCTGCTCCCGCCCATGGAGATCAACGGCGCGCACTACGTGGACGGGGGCATCGTCAACTCCATCCCGATCGGCGAGGCCGTTGCCGTCGGCGCGCGCCGGATCTACGTCCTCCAGGTGGGCCGCATCGAACGGGAGCTGACGCCACCCCGACGGCCGTGGGAGATCGCCCAGGTCGCGTTCGAGATCTCCCGCCGACACCGGTTCTTCCGCGAGTTGGCCGCGCTACCCGAGGGGGTCGAGGTGCACGTCCTGCCGACCGGAGGGCTCAACCCCCGCGACGACACGCCGTGGGCGTACCGGGACATGGCGGCCGTGGGGCGGCGGATCAGCCGGGCGTACACCGCCTCCCGCCGCTACCTCGCCACCCACCAGGAGCGATGATGCCGCTGCCCCCCAGGTGGCTGCGTCGGTTGCTGTTCGCCCCCGCCGTGGTGGCGCTGGCGTTCGTCGTGGTCACCACCCTGCCGATCTGGGCGCTGCTCGCCGCCGCCGCGTCTCCGCTGGTCCCGGGCCGGTTGCGGCCGCTTCGACTGCTCTGGATCGGCTGCGTCTACCTGGTCTGGGACGCCGCGGCGCTGATCGCGCTGTTCCTGCTCTGGGTCGTCTCCGGCTTCGGCTGGCGGACCCGGTCACCGACCTTCCAACGCGCGCACTACGTGCTGGCCGGCTGGTTCCTGCGGGTGCTGTTCTGGCAGGCACGTTGGACACTGCGGCTGCGCATCGACGTGGTGGGCACCGACCCGGACACCGCGCTGCCCGGCCGACCCGAGCTGGTGCTGTGCCGGCACGCCGGGCCGGGCGACTCGTTCATCCTGATCCACGGGCTGGTCAACTGGTTCAAGCGGGAGCCACGCATCGTCCTCAAGGACAGCCTCCAGTGGGACCCGGCGATCGACGTGCTGCTCAACAGGCTGCCCAACCGGTTCATCGCGCCGACGCCGGAGCGCGGCGAGGAGACGGTACGCCAGGTCGGACACCTGGCCACCGGCCTGGACGACAACGACGCGTTCGTGATCTTCCCGGAGGGCGGCAACTTCACCCCCAAGCGACGGCTGCGTGCCATCGCCCGGCTGCGCTCCCTCGGGCTGGAACGGATGGCACTGCGCGCCGAGCGGATGCGTCACGTACTCGCCCCGCAGCCCGGCGGAATGTTGGCCGCGCTGGACGCCGCCCCGGACGCCGGGGTCATCTTCGTCGCCCACACCGGGTTGGACCGGATGCTCACGGTGGCCGACGTCTGGCGGGAACTTCCGATGGACAAGCGGATCGTGATGCGGTTCTGGTCCGTGCCGCCGGAGGACATCCCGGTCGGGCGGCAGCAACGCATCGACTGGCTCTTCGACTGGTGGGCGCAGATCGACACCTGGATCGCCGCCAACCGCTAGTTGTCCGCGTAGGGTGCGGTCGTGGACCAGATCTGCGTCGTGACGACGGTGGTGGATGCGCGTTCGGTCGCCGACGTGCTGGCGGCTGCGGCCGTCGCCGGCAGGCTCGCCGCCTGCGCCCAGGTAGGTGGTCAGGTGGACAGCACCTACTGGTGGAGGTCCGGAGTGGAGACCAGCACCGAGTGGTCGGTGCAGTTCAAGACCGCACCGGACCGGCTGACCGCGTTGGTGGACCAGATCCGGGTCAGTCACCCGTACGAGGTGCCGGAGATCCTGGTGTCCACAGTGGAGAGCGGTGACCCGGCGTACGCCACCTGGGTGCACGAGCACACCCGGCTCTGAGTACGCGCACTCTGGGCCGCGCCCCTGTCGCTTTTGAATGATGGCCGGGTGGACGACACCCGCTATCCCTGCCCCGCGTGCGGCGCACCGGCCGATCTGAGCGCCGGGTGCCCCGGCTGTCGGCGTGCGCCCGATCCAGTCGCCGCCGAGGTGGTCAGTCTGGGTCGGCAGATCGCCCAGTTGGAGCCGGAGGTGGAGCGGGCCCGCCACACGTACACCGAGCTGGCCGGTCGCCTGTCGGCCCTGTCGCGGCGGCGGGCCGAGTTGGCGGCTGTCGTCCGGGCGGGGTTGGCGGTGCCCGCCGTGGCGCCTTCGGTTCCTGCTCGTGGCCCGGCTCCGGTCGCCGCGGGGAGTGCGGCGCCGGGGGCGGCCGAGACGTCGACCCGGACGGTCCAGGGGGTGCTCTTCGTCCTCGGTGGACTTCTGCTGGGCACGGCGGCGGTCGTGTTCACGGCGGTGGCTTGGGCGGCGGTGGGGGTTGCCGGGCGTGCGTTGATCCTGGCCGCGTTCACCGCGCTCGCGCTGGCCGTGCCGCTGCTGGCGGTTCGCCGGGGGTTGCGCGGCACGGCGGAGACCTTCGCCGCGGTGGGGTTGCTGCTGGTGGTCCTGGACGGTTACGCGGCCTGGTCGGTTGACCTGGCCGGGGTGGCCGGCTGGCCGGGTAGCCGGTACGCCGCGCTGGTCGGGGGGGCCAGCGCGGCGGTCGCCGCGGCGTACGGCCGGTGGAGCGGGTTGACCGGGCCGTGGTTCGCCGGGCTGGTGGCCGCGCAGCCGGTGTTGCCGTTGCTCGCCGTCGGGGTCGAACCGGGTCCGGCCGGTTGGACGCTGGTCCTGCTCGGGGTGGCGCTGGGGAATCTGGTGGTGCTGGTCGGGCTGCGCGGCCGGGACGGGGCGGCGCCTGTCGTCGGCCGGGTGCTGGCGGGGATCGGACACGTCGGCGCGCTCGTCGCCGCCGCCGCATCCGCGCTGGTGCCGCTGGCCGTCGGGCGGGCGGGCGGTTCGTCACTGCTGGCCGGGGTGCCGCTGCTGCTGGTCGCGTTGACGGGTCTCGGCGCGGCCTGGCTGGTCGGCGGGCGGGCGCTGCGGGGGGTGGCCGGCGGGCTGCTGGTGCCGGTGCTCGCCCTCGCCCTGCTGCGCCCGGTGGCCGAGCTGCGGCCGTCGATGCTGCTGCTCGCGGCGGCGATGGTGGCGCTCGGGCTGGCTGTCGCGGTGTGGAGGCTGCCGGTCCCGACCGACGGGGAGGCGGCCGGTGCCGGCGGTTGGCGGACCGGCCCGCGCGCGGGGGCGTTGCTGGTCGCGGGCGGCACTGCACAGGTGGCCGTACTGGCCAACGCCGTGTTGGCGGTCGCCGCCGTGGGCCGCTCGCTGCCACCGTGGGGCGGGGCGGGGTGGGGACCGGACCTGGACTGGGGCTGGCAGTTGGCACCGGCCGTGGCGTTGGCGGTCGCCGCGACGGCGCTGCTGCTGCCCCAAAAGGCGCGAACGGTGCTCGCCACGGCCGGCGCGGTGGCGGTGCTGCTCGCCCTGCCCGCCGGCTGGACGGCCTCCTGGCCGACGGTGGTGGCCGTCGATCTGGTCGGAGGGGTTGCGCTGCTGATCGCCGTGCTGGTCCGCCCGGCGACCCGTCCGGCCGTCCTGCTCACCTGCGCGCTGGGCGGCGCCGTCCTGCTCGGGCACGGGCTGCTGGTCGCTCTGGCCGCCCCGGTCGGTGTCCTGGTGGCACTCGGCGTGATCGTCGTGGTCGGGCTGGCGCTCGTCGTCCGGCGGGGCATCGGGGCGTACCGGCGGGTGGCCGGGGTGGGTCTGCTGGTCGCGCAGCTCGCACTGCCCGGCATCGCCGTGGTGGCGCTGTTCGCCGGGGGCGCGCCGACGTGGTGGCAGGCGAGGCTCGCGCTGGTGGCCGCCGGGCTCGCGGTGGTCGCGGTGCTCGCGGCGCGTCGCCACCGGGTGGAGCTGATGGGGTACGCGGTGACCGGCGCCGTGGTCGCCGTCATCGTGCCCGGTCTGGCGCCGCTGTTTGTGGCGGGCGACGAGCCGATCGCGCTGTACGCGGCCCTGGCGGCGCTGGGCGTGGCGCTCGTCGCCCGTTGGGATCGGCCGGAGTCGGCCGCCGACCAGCCGGCCCAGACGGGCGAGCCGGCGGTCGGAGAGCTGCCGGTCGGGGGGCCGGCGGTTGTGGGGCTGCCGGTCGGGGGGCCGGCGATCGGGGGGTCGTCGGCGGTCGGGGGGCCGCCGGCGATCACCCGGTCGGGCCCGGTGCTGGTGGTGGGTGGCGCACTCGGGCTGGTCGCTGTCCTGGCGGCCCTGCCGAGGGTGTTCACCGCACTCGTGCTGCCGTACGGCGGTCCGGCACAGGTCTGGTCGGGGGTGCCCGCCGTCGTCGCCGATCCGGCGTCGTTGCCCGTCGGGCTGGCGTTGGTGGTGCTGGCGGTGGCCGCGGTGCTCGCCAGTGGTCGGGGGGTCCGCCCGTCGGCGCTGCCGCTCGGAGCTGCGGCGCTGCCCGCGCTGCCGTTCGCCGCTGCGGCGCTGCCGGTGCTGCTGGTGGCGGTCGGCACGCCGTGGCCGGTGCTGCCGGCTGCGGTCCTGCTCGCCGGGTTGGCCGCGTTGCTCCTCGCCGCTCTGGCCGGGCCTCGCCCGACGCTCGCACCGGTCGTCGTACCCCTGGGTGTGGTGCTGGCCGCCTCCGGGGTGGCGGGACTGCTGGCCACCCGGGCCGGGTCGCTCGCCGCCGAGGGAGCGCTGCTGGTCGCGGCGGTGGTCGTCGCTGCCGGCGGACGCACTGTCGTGGTGCGTGTCGCCGGTTGCCTCGCGGCGGTGGGTGCGGCGTCCGCGCTGGCGGTGACCGGCTCGCTGGTCGCCGGGCTGCCGTTGCGGGAGGCCGCGTACCCATTGTTGGCGGTGGCCGCGCTGGTGCTGGCCGTCGCCGCCGCGGCGACACCGACGCGGGCGCTGGTCGGCCGGGTGCTGGACGCTGCCGCGCAGGCGGTGGCGCTGGTGGCGGCGGTGCTCGCGGTCGAGGTGGCGCGACACCTCGCCACGATCTGCGTGCTCTGGGGTGTCGCCGTCGCGGTACGGCTGCTGCGCCGGGGCGAGTCGGCGGGCCGACGGTGGGCGTTCGCCGGCATCGCCGCCGGCAGCGAGTTGCTGGGCGCGTGGGTGCTGTTGGCCGCCGGCGGGGTGACGGTGCTGGAGGCGTACACGCTGCCGGCTGCGGGGCTCGCCCTCGGCGCAGGCCTGCTGGCGCTGCGGACCCGACCCGGGCTGACCAGCTGGCCGGCCCTCGGCCCTGGGCTGGTCGCGGCGCTCGCGCCGAGCCTCGTGTCGGTGTTGGTCGGGCCGGACCCGCAGCCGTGGCGGCGACTGCTCCTCGGCGCGGCGGCGCTCGGCGCGGTGCTGGCCGGCGCGACCCGGCGCTGGCAGGCACCGGTGCTGCTCGGCGGCGGGGTGCTGGCCCTGTTGGCGCTGCACGAGTTGGCCCGAGGCTGGGATCTGCTGCCCCGGTGGATCTACCTGGGTGTCGGCGGGCTCGCCCTGGTCGCGTTGGCCGCCACCTACGAGCGGCGGCGACGTGACCTGGCGCGACTGCGCGCTGCGGTGGGCCGACTGAGCTGAGCCGAATCAATGGGGGGTAGGGCCTGCCCTACCCCTCATTCGGGGGCTGTCGGGGTTACTCAGCGCTACCGCTTTCGGGAGACTTGACAATAAGCCCGAACCACCCTGGTCCGGGCGCAAGTGGAACGGGAGCAGCGATGGCGCTCGGAGCGGTGGCGGAACCGCCGGTACGGCGGCGAGGCAGTGACTACGCACAGTTGTCGCGACGGATCAGTCAGGCTGGCCTGCTGGAGCGCCGCCCCGGCTGGTACGTCGCCCGCATCGTGCTCACCCTCGGCGCGTTCGTGGCCGGCTGGGTGGGTGTGTTCCTGCTCGGCGACTCCTGGTGGCAGTTGCCGCTCGCGGCTCTGATGGCGGTGGCCACCACCCAGGTCGCGTTCCTCGGTCACGACGCCGGGCACCGGCAGATGTTCCGTCGGCGCGGGCCCAGCGAGCTGGTCGGACTGCTCGCCGGCAACCTGGCGGTGGGGCTCAGCTACGGCTGGTGGGTCGACAAGCACAACCGGCACCACGCCAACCCGAACCACGAGGACGAGGACCCGGACGTCGGCGCGGGCGCCCTGGTGTGGACGCCTGAGCAGGCGCTGGAGACCCGTGGGTTTGGCCGGTGGGTGGCGCAGCGGCAGGCGTTCTTCTTCTTCCCGATGCTCCTGCTGGAGGGCCTGAACCTGCACGTGGCGAGCATCCGGGCGATCGTCGGGCGCGAGCCGGACGGTCGGTACAGCACCCCGATGCGACACCGGGCGGTCGAGGCGGCGTTGCTCGTCGTGCACACCGCCGCGTACGTGGCGTTGCTGTTGGCGGTCATGTCGCCGGTCAAGGCGCTGCTGTTCGCCGTCGTGCACCAGGCGCTGTGGGGCCTCTACATGGGTTGCGCGTTCGCGCCGAACCACAAGGGCATGCCGATGCCGACCGCCGAGGACGAGTTGGACTTCCTGCGTAAGCAGGTGCTGACCTCCCGCAACGTGCGGGGCAGCCGGTTCGTGGACACCGCGCTGGGCGGGCTCAACTACCAGATCGAGCACCACCTCTTCCCGAACATGCCCCGCGCCAACCTGCGCCGGGCCCAGCCGATCGTCCGCGCCTACTGCGCTGAGCAGGGCGTCCCGTACGCGGAGACCGGGCTGGTCGAGTCGTACCGGCAGGCGCTCGGTCACCTGCACGAGGTGGGCCGGCCGCTGCGCGGCTGAGCGGCTGACCGGTGGCGTGTCCGCCTCGTCGGACGCGCCACCGGTAGGGTCTGGGCATGGCAGACCTGCTCACCGCGGACGCGGTGCGAGAAGAGCTGAGCGGGTTGACCGACTGGTCGGGTGACCCGACCGGGATCGGTCGTACGGTCCAGCTCGGCAGTTTCCCGGACGTCATCGCCGTTGTGAACCGGGTGGCGACGGTGGCCGAGGAGGTCGACCACCATCCCGACATCGACATTCGATGGCGGACCCTGACCTTCCGCTGCGTCACGTACTCGGACGGTGGGGTCACCCACCGCGACATCGCGCTGGCCCGGCGGATCGACGAGATCATCCGGAGTGCGGCATGAGATTCGAGATCAGCAAGGTGCTGGACGCCATCGAGGGACGGGTCTGCACCGACCCGTCGCTGGCCCGGGCCGTGGTCGACCTGGCCGAGGTGATCCGCTACCAGGACATCGACGGTGGCCGGCCGGCCAGCCTGCTGCGGCTCGGCATGGTCATCGACGCGCTCTCCCGCGACCTGGAGGAGGACAGGGTCCAGGTCTACGCGGTGGTGCACCGGGCGTTGCTCTCCGACGCCGACCTGACCTCCAACGAGCGGATGGTCGTTCGCCGCTGGGCCGACGACGGGCTGGTCGAGGTGCTCGACAACCCGGGTGACCGGATGTTGGAGGTCGCCGACCTGCTGGGGTTGCCGGTGCTCAGCCGGGTCCGCTTCGACGGGCTGCGCGGTCGGTTCCCCTGGCTCGTCGAGCAGCCCGGTCGAGTGGTCGCGCCCGTGCCGGGCGCCGGCGGGCCGGTGTTCATCGCGCACGTCGGCGGCGGTCACTCGCCGGTGGCCGGCAAGCGGTCGCCGACAGGTGTGAAGCTGCTGGCCCGCCAGTGGCGCTGCCCGGAGTCGGGGTGCGCGTTGTTCGGCGGCGGTGGTGGGGGTGGCGCGTTCGCCGACCTGGCCGGGGGTGCCGACCGCAGCCCGGCCGCGCAGCCGCCGCCCGCGCTGCGCAACGGCGTACCGACCTGCCCGCGGCACGGTGCCCGGCTCGGTGACGCCGGCCCGCGTCCGCGTACGGAGGTGCTCGCGGTGCGCGTCGGCGGCCTGGTCCGGCGGCGGTTCGTGCTGAGTGAGGAGCAGCCGTTGGTGGCTGGTCGGGCCCCCGAGCAGGACGGCGGGATCATGCTCGGGCAGTGGCTCAACGACGAGGCGCGGCGGTGGATCAGCCGTGGGCACGTCCGCTTCGAGTTGCGGGTCGGCGAGGTCATCGTGACTGACGTCAGCACCAACGGCTCCGGCATCCGCCCGGCCGGTTCGATGGCCGAGTCGGACCGGATCCCGCTCGCGCCGCAGCAGTCCCGGGTGCTCGGTGAGAACGACATGGTGGAGCTGTACCCGGGGGTCCAGATCGGCCGGGCGGAGGAGCTGCCCGCCGGTGCCCCGTTCACGCCCACCTCGGTGATGGCCGAGGCTCCGACGATGGCGATGCGCCTACCCCGTCCCTGACGCGCGCCCCGCCCGCACGGCGCGGTGCGGCGCGGCAAGATCCGCACAAGAACAGGGAAAGTGCTGCCTCAGATGGTGTCGAGGCAGCACTTTCCCTGTAGTTGCGCAGATCTTGACCGAGGTGGGTCAGCCGGCCAGCACCTCGGCGAGCGCGGCCACCGCCAGGTCGATCTCCTCCTCGGTGATCACCAGCGGCGGGGCGAGCCGGATCGTGGACCCGTGGGTGTCCTTGGCGAGCACGCCGCGCGCGGCGAGCCGCTCACAGGCCTCCCGCCCGCTCATCAGCGTCGGGTCGATGTCCAGGCCGGCCCACAGGCCGCGTACGCGTACCCCGACCAGACCCTTGCCGACCAGCCCTTCCAGGCCGGCCCGCAACCGCTCACCCAGCTCCGCGGAGCGGCGCTGGAACTCGCCGGTCGCCAGCAGCCGCACCACCTCGACGGCCACCGCGCAGGCGAGCGGGTTGCCGCCGAAGGTCGAGCCGTGCTGGCCGGGCTTGAGCACGCCGAGCACGTCGGCGTTCGCGGCCACCGCGGACACCGGCACGATGCCGCCGCCGAGGGCCTTGCCGAGCAGGTACATGTCCGGCACGACGCCCTCGTGGTCACAGGCGAAGGTCGCGCCGGTACGCCCCAGACCCGACTGGATCTCGTCGGCGATGAACAGCACGTTGCGCTCGGTGCAGACCTGTCGTACGCCCGGCAGGTAGCCCTCCGGCGGCACCACCACGCCCTGCTCGCCCTGGATCGGCTCCAGCAGAACGGCAACGGTGTTCTCGTCGATCGCGGCGGTCAGCGCGTCCAGGTCGCCGTACGGCACGACAGTGAAACCCGGGGTGTACGGCCCGAAGTCGGCGCGGGCGTCCTCGTCGGTGGAGAAGCTCACGATGGTGGTGGTGCGGCCGTGGAAGTTGCCCTCGGCGACCACGATGTTGGCCTGCCCGGCGGGCACGCCCTTGACCTGGTAGCCCCACTTACGGGCCACCTTGATCCCGGTCTCGACCGCCTCGGCGCCGGTGTTCATCGGCAGCACCAGGTCCTTGCCGCACAGCTCGGCCAGCTCCCGGCAGAAGTCGGCGAACTGGTCGTGGATGAACGCGCGGCTGGTCAGCGTGAGCCGGTCCAGTTGCGCGTGCGCGGCGGCGATCAGTTGCGGGTGCCGGTGGCCGAAGTTCAGCGCGGAGTAGCCGGCCAGGCAGTCCAGGTAGCGCTTGCCGTCCACGTCGGTGAGCCAGGCGCCCTCGGCGGACGAGATCACCACCGGCAGCGGGTGGTAGTTGTGCGCCGTCCAGCGCTCGGCGTCCCGGACCGCTCCCGGCGTACGCAGGATGTCATCCACGATCACTTGCTTGCCTTTCCCTGACGGAGTCGCAGCGTGCAGCACTTCGGTCCGCCGCCGGCCTTACGGAGTTCGGACAGGTCGACACCGATGGTCTCGTAGCCCCGGTCGCGCAGCTTGGCGGCCAGGTCGGTGGCCTGGGCCGGCAGCACCACGTGCCGGCCGTCGCTCACCGCGTTCAGGCCCAGCACCTCGGCGTCGGCCATGGTGGCGTGCACGGCGTCGGGGAAGAGCCGGCGCAGCACCGCCTGGCTGCCGGGGGAGAACGCCTCCGGCAGGTACGCCACAGTCTGCTCGTCGAGCACTGTCAGCGCGGTGTCCAGGTGGTAGAAGCGCGGGTCGACGAGCTGCATGGTGATCACCGGGTAGCCGAAGACCTCCTGCAACTGGGCGTGCGAGGCGTGCGCCGTGCGGAACCCGGTGCCGGCCAGCAGGTGGTCGCCGGCCAGCAGGACGTCGCCTTCGCCCTCGTTGACGTGCTTCGGGTCGTACATCTCGAAGCCGGCGTCCTCGAACCAGGCCCGGTAGGCCGGTGCCTCGTCGGCGCGCTGCGGGTCGCGGAACTGCACGGCCATCGCCTTGCCGTCGATCACCGTGCCGCCGTTGGCGGCGAAGACCATGTCGGGCAGGCCGGGCACCGGAGTGATCTCCTCGACGGTGTGGCCCAGGTCGCGGTACGTCTGGCGCAGCTGCTCCCACTGCCGGATGGCCAGCGCGGGGTCCACCGGCGCGCTCGGGTCCATCCAGGGGTTGATCGCGTAATCGACGGCGAAGTACGTCGGCCGGCACATCAACAGGCGCTGGCTGGTGGCGTCCATCGTCATTGTCCTGCTCCCAGGGGTCGGGCGCGCCCGGCCACCGTGGCCCACGGGCTGGCGCCGTTGCTCAACGTTATGCGGCGTCAGCGGCAGGATCCACCACTGAGAGTTGCGCAGACCGAAGATTCGTTGCGTCTAGGAGGCAGCCGGGAGTGATTCGTTGTGTCAGCGCGTGCCTGTGATCGACTCGCGTTCCGGGAAAGTGCGGTATCGGAGCGACCGGGACACCCCGACGTCGCCGAAGCCGAGTCGATCACGCCCAGAAAACACTTCAGGGGCGGCGAACCGCCGCCCCTGAAAGGGTGTCTGCCCGGCCGGTGAACCACCGGATTGTTCGGGCTGCCGGCGAACCGCCGGCGTTTGCCGGTGCATCACCGGCGAGCGGAACAGTGCCCGCTAGAAACGATCGACAAACTGTGAGTCAAGCCACTCGCGGAAGCGCTGCACCCAGTCGCCGTCGGTGGTCGGCCAGTCGAACTGGCCGGTCATCGCGAGCACCCCGACCACCACCGCGGCCAGTCCGATGAGCACGCCGAACAGCGCGTCGGTGGTGCCGGCGACGTGCCGACGGCGGGTGGCCATCAGGCCGAGCACCGCGAGCACCGCTCCGAACGCGCCGAGCCCGATGCCGTAGCCGGCCAGGGTCCCGGTCAGCACGAACAGCGCACCGGCGACGGAGACGATCAGGCCGAGGGTGGCCAGCAGGCTGGCCCGCGGCTTCGGGCCACGCGTCACCGGCGCCTCGGGCGCGGTCGGGCTCGCGGTCGGGTCGGCCGGGCGGTCGGTCACGACGCGGCCGGTCGTGTCGGGTCGCCGGGTCGTGCCGTCGAGGTCCGCGTCCCGCTCGGCGGTGCGCGTCGCGGTCGCGTCGGTGCCGGTTCGGGGCGTGGTCTCGACCGGGCGGGCGGTGTCGCTCCGGGACTCGGTCTCGACCGGCCGGGCGGGGGGCGCCCCGCTCTCCACCGGCCGGGCGGTGGCCGCGCGAGCGACCGCGGCTCGTGCGGCGGCGCGCCGCTCGGCCTCGCCGGGCTGGTCGTCGGTCGCGGCGGCGCTGGGGGACGTCGTCTGGTCGGCGTCCCGGTCCGCGACCGCTGGACGGCCGGTGTCGCCGTTGGTCCGGCCCTCGGTCACCGTCGAGTCGTCCCGGTCGGTGACCTGGGTGTCGCGGCCGTCGATGCGGCCGTCGAGGTTCTCGTCCCGCGTCGGCGCCGGCTCGGACCGGCGGGACAGCGAAGGAATCCTGACCACTACACACCTCCTGTTGAATGCGTGGTGGCCGTCGGAAGAAGGGACACCCACGCGGTACGACCCCTGAAGTACCCCGCTGCACGTTTCCTGACACCATTTCCGGGTACGGCCGCCGGGACCGCCTTGATCGACTCGGCTTGCGGGGAGATCGGGGCGTCGGCTCGCTTTCTCGAACCCGCCTTGATCAGGCGGTGGAGCGCGACCTACCGCCTCCGCGTGAGCGCTGGCGCGGCGTGCAGCACCCGCAGCCCGGCCTGTTGCACGAACACCTCGCGCTTGTCGATGGCCAGTCCCTTGTCGTTCAGGACGTAGCCCGTCAGCCAGACCCACCCCTGGTACGTCGGGCGCGGATCGACACTCACCAGGCGGAGGCGCAGCTCCCGGTCGTCGGCGAACTGCACCGAGCACGCCTCGCCGATCAGCAGCAGGTCGCCGGGCTTCAGGTCGGTCATGTGGGCCAGTGCCCACGCGTGATCGGAAGGCGGTGGCGGGCCTGGCAGGGCAGTTCAGCACCGCACCGGCACACCGTGCGCCAGCGCGCCCAACTCCAGACCGGGCGGTGTCGACGGGCGAGGGTCAGTGCGGTGACCAAGAGGTATTCGTTGTACGACACGCGCATGGTGGCGTTCCTTCCGAGGAATAGCGCGTGCCGTGCTGCAGGCGCGCTATTGCCGACGCCATTTCCGACGTCACTTCCGGGCTCCCCTGATGCGTGACAGCTTGTTCCATGCTGGCCACCTTGCGCAATGTCCTGACCCGTCCTAACCTCAGTCCGAAATGACGCACGAGGAATGAAATGGAAATGCGCGCGTGGCGAAACATTCCGTGTTGCACGAGGAGAGCGGTGATGTTGCATGACGGATGAAACAAGCGGGTCGACAGTCCCTCGACGACAGCTCGGTAGGCTGCTCACGCAGCTCCGTGAGGAAGCCTCGGTGACGCTGGACGCCGCAGCGGAAGCGCTGGACTGCTCGCGGCAGAAGGTGTGGCGCATCGAGAAAGGGCTGGTTCCGGTGCGGGTGGTGGACGCCCGTGCGATGTGTGCTCTATATCGCGTGCCGGCCGCGATGGGGGACATTGTCGCCGGCCTCGCGAAGGAGACCCGCGCCAGAGGTTGGTGGCACTCGTACGGCGATGTGGTTCCGTCGTGGTTCTCGCTCTATGTCGGCCTGGAATCGTCCGCCACGCTGATTCGCCGATACGATTCGGAGTTGATCCCCGGACTTCTGCAGACCCGCGAGTACGCCGCCGAACTGTTCCGCCGGAAGAATCCGACGATGACCGCTGACGAGCGGGAGAAGTTGGTGCAGGTGCGGTTGCAGCGGCAGGGCATCCTCGTCCGTCGGCTGCCCACCGCGCCCACCCTGCGGGTCGTCCTGAGCGAGGCCGTCCTGCGGCGCACGATCCCCGACCATCGGGCGATGACTCAGCAATTACGACACCTGCTCGACGTGGCCGCGCTGCCGACAGTGAGCCTGCGGGTGTTGCCGCTCGCCGCCGGTCCGCCGCTGGCCAGCGAGACCGGCACCTTCGTCCTGTTGGATTTCCCGCAGGCGTTCGGCCGGGCGTCGACCGAGCCGACCACCGTCTACCTGGAGAACATCACCGGCGCGTTGTACCTGGACAAGCCAACCGAGGTCGCCGCCTTCGAACATGTCTGGTCGGACCTGGAGGCGCTCGCATCAGGTGAGGCAGAATCAGAGAAAATGATCACTTCGATCATCGAGGAGCATCATGACTGACCTTGCCGGTGCCACCTGGCGGAAGAGCACCCGCAGCGGCGGGAGTGGCGGTGACTGCGTCGAGGTGGCCGACAACCTGCCCGGCGTCGTGGGCGTACGGGACAGCAAGGACCCGACCGGTGCGGCCCTGGTCTTCGCCACCGCCGCCTGGGCCGCGTTCGTCGACGGCGTGAAGGAGCAGCGCCACCGCTGACCGCGCCGCCCTCTGCGCCTCGGGGCGGCTGGCTATCCTTGGTACCCGTGCCAGAGGGACACACGATCCACCGCCTGGCGGCCCGGCACGCCGACCTGTTCGCCGGGGACAAGCTGCACGCCGCCAGCCCGCAGGGCCGCTTCGCCGAGGGCGCAGCCCGGCTCTCTGGGACCGTCCTGGAGAGCACCGAGGCGTACGGCAAGCACCTGCTGCACCACTACGCCGACGAGCTGACGCTGCACGTACACCTCGGGTTGTACGGCAAGTTCACCGACGGGCCGGGAGAGCCGCCCGAGCCGGTCGGTCAGGTGCGGCTGCGGCTGGCCAGCGACCAGCACTGGCTGGACCTGCGCGGGCCCACCGCCTGCGAACTGCTCACCCCACCCGAGGTGGCCGCCCTGCGGGACCGCCTCGGGCCCGACCCGCTGCGCGCCGACGCCGACCCCGAGCGGGCGTACGCCCGGATCTCGCGCAGCCCGACGCCTCTGGCCGCGCTGCTGCTGGACCAGTCGGTGGTGGCCGGCACCGGGCTCATCTTCGTGACCGAGGCGCTGTTCCGGGCCGGGCTGCCACCGAGGATGCCCGGCCGAGCACTGAACCGCGCCGGCTGGGACACGCTCTGGGCAGACCTGGTCGGGCTGATGCGGCTCGCGGTCGAGCACGGCCGGATCGACACCGTGCGCGACGTGCACCTGCCGGAGGCGATGGGCCGTCCGGCGCGGGTGGACCGGCACGGCGGTGAGGTGTACGTCTACCGCCGCCCCGGCGCGCCCTGCCACGTCTGCGGCACCGAGGTCAGCCGCGGCGAGCTGGCCGGCCGCAACCTCTACTGGTGTCGTACCTGCCAGCCGGGCTGACCCTGCTTCGGGTCCGCATACGGCGTCGCTACCCGTCGAGCAGCCAACGGACCACCTCGATCTGGTGTGGGAAGACGACGTCCTCGGCGATGCTCCAGGCCAGCGTGTGCCCGATCGTCCAGGCCCGGACCCGGTCCCGGTCCAGCCCCAGTTCCGCGGTGAGGCGGTCCAACCGGTGCCGGACGGCCACCGGCGAGTGGCCGAGTTCCCTACCACGCACCATCGGTACGACCGAAAACTCGCGCTCACCGGTCAGCGGCTTCGGGTCGATCACCAGCCAGGGTTCGCGGTCGGCGGCGAGCACGTTGCCGGCGTGCAGGTCCTGGTTGACCAGCACCTGCTCACCCTGGCTCGGCACCAGATCGGTGAGCAGGGTGAGAGCGGCGTCCAGCAGCCGCTGCTCGTACGGGCGGCCAGCCGCTTCCCACCCGTGGGGCATCCGGTCGATCCAGCCGGCGGCCTCCTCGGCCAGTGGGGTGAATGGCGCGCTGGCCGGTCGCCAGAGCCGGGGCAGCAGCCCGGTCATCACGTCCAGCGCCCGGTCCGCCGGCAACTCGTGCAAGGCAGTGCCGGGGTGGCAGCGCTCCACCAGCAGGGCGCGTCGTCGCGGGTCGTGTGCGAGCAGGCGGACCGCCCCGTCACCGTCCCAGTGGGTCAGCGCGTCGGGCTCGTGGCGGCTGTCCTCGTCGGGGTACTGGAGCTTGAGCACCGCCGACGTGCCGTCGGGCAGGTCGGCGGGGAGCGCCAGTGACGCGTACGCCTGCCGGAAGGGAGGGCCGAGTCGGAGCGACCACCGTTCGGCGCACTCCGCCAGCCACGTCGGCAGAGTGGTCAGCCAGGCCCGTCCGGGCCGCGACCCGCGTACCCAGTCGAGCCCTTCGGGCAGATCCATGCCGACATCCTGCCTGGCGGGTTCGACCTTGAACACGCGCCCGGACATGAAGGATCCTGTGCTGATGCAATCGGCACCGTTCCTCCTGGACCGCCTGGGCCGTGCCGGGATCAGCGATGTCGTCACGGTCGAGCCCGCCACGGGTGGGCTCGCGGCGCTCGCGGGAATAGCCACCCGCCGGGAGGCGCCGTCGGTGTTCGTGAAGGCCTTCGCCGAAGCGCCCGACGACGACGTCTTCGTCGCGGAGGCCGAAGGGTTGGCCGCGCTGCGTGAGGTGGGCGGCGTGGTGACACCCGAGGTGATCCTGGCGGACCGGGAGCTGCTCGTGTTGTCGGTGCTGCGACCGAGGCCGCGCACCGAGGCCTTCTGGGAGCGGTTCGCGCACATGCTCGCCCACCTGCACCTGAGCACGACGCATCCGCGCTTTGGTTGGCACCGGGACAACTGGCTGGGCCGCCGCCGGCAGACCAATGGCTGGCATGACGACGGCTTCGCGTTTTTCGCCCAGCACCGGCTGCTCCGGTGGCTGGGGGAGCCCCGCGTCGAGGCGGCGCTCGACCGGGACGATCGTCTTGCGCTGGAGCGACTCTGCGACCGGCTGCCCGACCTGCTGCCGGACCGGCCGGCATGCCTGACGCACGGTGACCTGTGGGCGCAGAACGTCCTCGCCACTGCGGACGGCCAGCCCGCGTTGATCGACCCGGCGGTGTCCTACCTGTGGGCCGAGGTGGACCTCGCCCACGTGTGGTCGACAGCGCCCCCGCCCGAGGCGCAACGGTTCTTCACGGTCTACGCGGAGCTGACCTCCCTCGATGGCGACTGGCAGGCCCGGATGCCGATCGTCCAACTGCGACAACACCTCGCCGTGCTGGCCCAGTTCGACGACGACTGGGGTGCGGCTGACCAGATCCGTGCCACGCTCGCCCCGTTCCGGACGCGATCCTGACCGGAGGGCAGGCGGTCGGGGCGGCTCGCCGTCTCGTCGCCGTCGAGGACGCCTGCGACACGCTCGACTCGTCCGTGACTGCCCGGCGCGGTGTGACGCAACCGGAATTGACAGTTGACCTGCCACCGGAGCAGGGTTGCAGAGTGACAACGATGTCAACGGACAGAGAGGGAGGAATCGCGCAGATGATCCTTCCGCCTGCGCAACCGGTACGGCCAGCCGGTTCGTGGTGTCCTGTTGACGGTTTTCCGGCGCGGACCCGGTCCGCCCGCCGATCCTGGCCGTATGTCCCTTCCCTACCCGACGGTGACCAGCTGAGATGACCGACCTGCCCCGATCCGACGCCGCCCCGACCCCCGCTCCTGCCGGGTCACCAGAACTGCCCGATCTGGACGAGTTCCTCGCCGACCAGACCCGCACACTGCTCGACACCGCCGGCCGGTCGGTCCGGCCCGAGGGCGGCTTCTGGTGGCTCACCGACGACCGCACCCCGGACCGGGGCGAACCGGTGTTCACCTGGATCACCTGCCGGATGACCCACGTGGCCGCTCTCGCCCACCTCGGCGGCGACCCGGACGCCGCCGCCCTCGTCGACCACGGCGTCGCCGCGCTCAGCACACTGCTGCGCGACGACCGGTACGGCGGCTGGTTCAGCGCGGTCGACCAGCAGGGCACACCCGTCGACGACCGGAAGGCCGGCTACGACCACGCGTTCGTGCTGCTCGCCGCGTCCAGCGCCGCGCGCGCCGGCCGGCCGGGCGCGGAGCAGCTGCTCGCCGACGTGTTGGCAGTGGTGCGGGACCGGTTCTGGGACGACGAGGTCGGCGCGGTCCGCGAGTCGTGGAACCGGGACTGGACCGTCACCGAGGACTACCGGGGCGCCAACAGCAGCATGCACATGGTCGAGGCGTTCCTCGCGGCCACCGCCGCGACCGGCGACGCGACCTGGGCCGACCGGGCCCTGCGGATCGCCACCCACCTGGTGCACGGCGAGGCCGCACGGCACGACTGGCGGCTCCCCGAGCACTTCACCGCCGACTGGACGCCGCTGCCCGACTACAACCGGGACCAGCCCGCCGACCCGTTCCGCCCGTACGGCTCGACCATCGGTCACTGGCTCGAGTGGGCCCGCCTGCTGCTGGAGCTGGAGGCTGTCCTTCCGCAGCCACCGCGCTGGCTGCTCAGCGACGCCCGCGCCCTGTTCGCCGCCTCCGTACGGCGTGGATGGGCGGTCGACGGGGCCGACGGCTTCGTCTACACGATCGACTGGGACGACCGGCCCGTGGTCCGCTCCCGGATGCACTGGGTGCTCGCCGAGGCGGTCGGTGCGGCCATCACCCTGCATCGACGCACCGGTGACGAGGTCTACGCCGACTGGTACCGGGTCTTCTGGGCGTACGCCCGTCGCAACCTCATCGACGGCACCGGATGGCGGCACGAGCTGGACGCGCAGAACCTGCCCTCCGACACGGTCTGGCACGGCCGGCCGGACGTCTACCACGCGTACCAGGCGGTGCTGCTGTCCCGTTCGGCGGAAGGGCTCGGCGGCGCCGGCCCGCTCGCACCGGGCGAGGTGACCGCGTGATCGTGGTCGCGGGCGAGGCGTTGATCGACCTGGTGGTCACCCCCGACGGAGAACGGGCCGTGCCGGGAGGCTCCCCGGCGAACGTGGCGGTCACCCTGGCGCGGCTCGACCAGCCGGTACGACTGCTGGCCCGGCTCGGCACCGACGACTACGGTCGGCAGGTCGCCGAGCACCTGAGGGCCAACCAGGTTGACCTGGAGTGGGCGGTCCGCGCCGAGGAGCCCACCTCGGTGGCGGTGGCCACGTTGAACGCCACCGGGCAGGCGAGCTACGAGTTCCGGCTGGCCGGCGCGGCGGACTGGCAGTGGACGCCGCAGGAGCTGCCCGAGCTGGCCGGGTCCTCGGCGATCGCGTTCCACACCGGGTCGCTCGCGCTCGCGCTGGCCCCCGGCGCGCAGGTGTTGGAGGACCTGCTCGCCCGCGAACGCCACCGGGACGGGCTCACCCTCTCGATCGACCTCAACCTGCGGCCGAGCATCGTCACCGACCGGGAGGCGGAGCAGGCCCGGGTACGCCGGCAGGTGCCCCTCGCGCACCTGGTCAAGGCCAGTGACGAGGACCTGGCCTGGCTGTATCCGGACCGGTCGGTGGCCGACGTCATGGCCGAGTGGCGTGAGGTCGGGGTGTCCTGCGCGGTGGTGACCCGGGGTGGTGAGGGCGCCTGGCTGCTGGCCCCGAACGGCACCCTGCACGAGGCGACGGCGGTACGGACCACAGTTGTCGACACCGTCGGCGCCGGCGACTCGTTCACCGGTGGCCTGCTCGCCGCGCTGGCCGACCTCGACGCGCTCGGCGACCGGCCTGCCGACCGCCTCGCCGCGGTGACCGAGCAGCAGTGGGACGCGGTGCTCCGGCAGGCTGCCACGGTGGCCGCGCTGACCTGTGGTCGCCGAGGTGCCGACCCGCCCCGCCGCGACGAGGTCGAAGCCCTACTGACCCCGCAGACCTGAGGAACCGCGTCGATCATGGAGTTGTGGTGGTCGTTTGACGGTGTTCCGCGGCGTTTGCGGGGCACCACAACTCCATGATCGACCGGAGCGGGGGTTAGGCCAGGCCTCGGGGTCTCAGGTGGGTGGGGAGGACTGTGGTGGCGGGCGGTGAATCGTCGCCGGCTATCCGGCCGAACAGCCGCTCGGTGGCGACCCGGGCCAGCTCCCGGGTGTCGTACGCGACGACGGTCAACGGCCGGGGCATCAGGTGGGCCAGCTCGAAGTCGTCGAAGCCGACCAGCGCCGCGTCGTTGCCACGCCGGTGCAGCTCCTGGAGCGCACCCACTGTGAGCCGGTTGTTGGCGCAGAAGAACGCGGTGGGCGGATCCGCCAGGTCGAGCAGTTCGCCGACCGCCCGTCCCGCCTCCTCCGGCGCGATCAGCCTCTCTCGGACCAGCGACTCGTCCGGCTGGACCCCGGCGGCGTCCAACGCCGCCCGCGCCCCGGCCAACCGCTCGCGCATCGTGGGCACGCTCGGCGCGCCCAGCAGGAGGCCCACCCGGCGGTGCCCCTCGTCGAGCAGAGCGCCCACTCCGGCGTGGCTGCCGCCCCGGTTGTCCAGGAGCACCGCGTCGGCCTGTAGGCCCTGCGGAGGCCGGTCCAGGAACACGACAGGCATCCCCAGCTCGACCTCGCGACGCAGGAACGAATGGTCCAGGCCCGCCGGCACCACCAGGAGCCCGTCCACCCGGCGTTGGGTGAAGTCCTGGAGCAGGGCGCGTTCCCGCTCCGGGTCCTCCTCCGAGGAGGCGGTGATCAGCATGGTGCCGTGGGCGGCGGCGATCTCGGCGGCGACGCTGGCGATGGTCGCGTAGAACGGGTTGGCGATCTCCTCGATGAGCAACCCGACAGTGGCGTTGAGCTGCCGGGAGCGCAGGTTGCGCGCGATGTCGTTGCGCCGGAAGCCCAGCTCGGCGATGGCGGCCAGCACCCGGCTGACCAGTTCCTGCCCCACCGGCTCGTCGTTGACCACACGGGAGACCGTCTTCAGGCTGACGTCGGCACGTCGGGCCACGTCGACCATCGTCGGGCGTCGGCGCACGGTCGGCCGGGTCGGGGTCTGGGTCACGGGGTGGTCCTCCACGGCGAACGCGGGTCAGCGGTCGAGCGCGGAGAGCGCATCGACCGCTTTTCGGGCGGCGATGAGCACCGGATCCCACACCGGCGCGTACGGCGGAGCGTAGCCCAGGTCCAGTGCCGTCATATCGTCCACCGTCATGCCGTTCCACAGTGCCACGGCAAGTGCGTCGATCCGTTTCGCCGCCTCCGACCAGCCGACGATCTGCGCGCCGAGCAGCCGACCGTTGGGACGCTCGGCGATCAGCTTCACTGTCATCGGGCGGGCACCCGGGTAGTAGCCGGCCCGGTTGGTCGACTCGGCGATCACCGAGACGAAGTCGAAGCCGGCCGCCTCGGCCTCGCCCTCGCGCAGGCCCGTCCGGCCCACCTCCAGGTCACAGACCTTGGTCACCGCCGTGCCGATCACGCCGGCGAACGTGGCGTACCCGCCGCCGATGTTGATCCCCGCCACCCGGCCCTGCTTGTTGGCGTGCGTGCCCAGCGGCACGTGCACGGGCATGCCGCTGACCCGGTGCAGCGTCTCCACACAGTCGCCGGCCGCCCAGATGCCGGGCATCCCCGGCACCCGCATCCGGCGGTCCACCCGGACCCCGCCGGTCGTGCCGATCGGCAGCCCGGCAGCCGCGGCGAGCGCGGAGTTGGGGCGTACACCCAGGCCCAGGACCACGACGTCGGTGGGCATCGGCCCCTCGGCCGTGACCACCGCGGTCACCCGGCCGTCCCGCTCCTCCAGGCCGGTCACCGGCAGGCCGGCGCGGATCGTGATGCCGAGGCCGCGCATGGCCTCGGCCACCAGCTCGCCCATGTCCGGGTCCACCGTCGACATGGGCTGCGTGCCCGCCTCGACCAGGGTCACCGAGAGACCGCGCTGGATCAGGGCCTCGGCGATCTCGACGCCGATGTAGCCGCCACCGACCACCACGGCCCGGCGCGGTCGCGGCTCGGCGTCCAGCCACTCGCGCAGCGCCGCCCCGTCGTCGAGGGTCTGCATGCCGAACACGCCACCCGCGTCGGTGGACGCCCACGGTGGCTTCACCGGCACCGCGCCGGTGGCGTACATCAGCTCGTCGAAGCGCTCGCGGACCTCGCCGCCGCCTTCCAGGTCCTGGGCCACCACCTCCCGGCGTTCCAGGTCGATGGTCGTGACCTCGTGCCGCATCCGCACGTCCATCGCGTACTCGGTGCGGAACGTCTCCGGATCCCGGGCGATCAGCGCCTCCGGGCCGGACACCAGACCACTGATCCAGTACGGGATGCCGCACGCCGAGTAGGACGTGAAGTGGCCGCGTTCGAAGACCATGATCTCCAGGTCGTCACGGCCACGGCGGCGACGAGCCTGGGACGCCGCCGACATGCCGGCGGCGTCCCCGCCAATGACGATCAACCGTTGCGCCACGGGATCATCCTGTCACGAGGTGTTCAGCCGCGGGTCTGTCGCGCGACGTCCTGCACCACGTCGGTGAGTCGGCCGGTGCGCGCGTACACCGCGCGTTGCCGCGCCGCCCCGCTGCCGTGCCGGCGCAACCCACCCAGCAGGTCGGTCACCTCGGCCCAGTCGCCGTGCTGCTCCAGCGCCGGCCGCATCCGCTCCACGAACCGGTCCAACAGCTCCCAGGCGGAGCTCAAATCACCTGTGGTGACGTCGACGGCCTCGCCCTCCAGGCCGTCGTGGGCGGCCCGCCAGTGTGCCCCGACCAGCAGGTGATGGTCGGTCCGCAACGCCGGTCGGCCGGCCTCGACATCCGTCATCGCGGTGGACACCAGGGCTCGGACCAGCGCGGCGACCAGCACCGCGTCGTCCACCGACGGGCAGACGTCACCGATCCGCAGCTCCACCGTCGGGTACTTCGCCGACAGGCGGGCGTACCAGTAGAGCATCCCCTCGTCGAGCATCACCCCGCTCGAGATCAACTGGCGGATCAGCCGCTGGTAGTGCTCGTGCGACTCCAGCCACGGCGTCGGGGCCACCGAGGGCCACCGCTCCCACTCCACCGACCGCCAACTGGCGTAGCCGGTGTCCGCCCCACGGGCGAACGGCGAGTTGGTGGTCACCGCGTGCAGCAGCGGCAGCCACGGCCGGACGTGGTTGAGCACCTGTACGCCGGTCTCCGGGTCGGGCACGCCCACGTGCACGTGCATGCCGTTGTTGCCGGGACCGGGGACGAGCAGCTGGAACCGCTCGATCATCCGGTCGAACCGGGGCTTGTCCACCACCGGCGGCACCGGGCCGTCCACCGGACCGGTGCCGATGGCGAGCAGGCGTACGCCGGCCCGCTCGGCGGCGTCGGCGAGCGCCCGACGCAGCACGCCGAGGGAGTGCCGGATCGACGAGAGCTCCACACCGGGTGGGCTGCCGATCTCGATCTGACTGGTCTGGAACTCCCGCTCGACCTGCCCGCGCAACTCCGCCGGCACCTGCTCCATGACCAGGTCGACGGCCGGGACCGCAGCCCCGGTGTGCGGGTCGACGAGCAGGAACTCCTCCTCGACGCCCACGGTGAGCAATCCGGTCGCCGCAGCCGCTCCGCTGGGCGCCTCCGCCACCTGGCCGGTCATCGACACCACCGTCCGTTCCTACCGTTCGCGGTCCGTCCGCGTCGGTCCGTCGCTTGGTTACCCAACGTGGCGATACCGGGAAACGTGGCGGCGGTACCTCTTACCGCGTGCCGGCGATCCGGCCGGACGACGTGACACGGCGTCCTATGCTGAGCCCGTGCCGGTGCCGCTGGGATTCCTCGGGTTCGTGTGGGTGTACGCGTTCGCCCAGCTCACCCTTCTCGCGGACCGGCCGGTCGACCTGCTCGCGGGCGCCGCGTTGACCGCGTTGGTGCTGCTCGCCGTGATGCTGGCGGCACGGGTACGCGACCGCTCGGGCGCACCTGGCGTCGGACCCCGTTGGGCCGGCCTGCGGGCCCGTTCCCGTGGTCGTCGGATGCCCCGGCAGATCGACCCGGACGCCGCCGGTCGACCCCGTCCCCGCGCTCCCGGGCACCCCTCGGCCGCGTAGCGCCACGCCGCCGCGCGGCCGATCCCGCCGTCACCGGTCCCCCTGCTGAGCGGACGCCGCCGGAGGAGAGGACCTCACCGGAATCGGACCGAGGGGTTTCCCATGCTTGCCTTCGCACCACTGCACGACGTTGTCGGCGCTGCCGGCACCGCACTGTCCTGGCTCACCGATCTGCTCGAACCGCTGGCCGGCGGCATGGCGACCGCCGCCGCCATCGTGCTCTTCACCATCGCCATCCGCCTGCTGATCTCGCCCCTCACCGTGGTGCAGGTCCGCGGCGAGCGACGCCGCGCGGCCCTCGCCCCGCAGGTGCGTGATCTCCAGCGACGGTACGCCGACGACCCGGCCACGCTTCAGCGCGAGGTGTTCGCCTTATACCGGGAGGCTGGGGCGAACCCGATCGCCGGCTGCCTGCCGTTGCTGCTCCAGGCACCGTTCCTGCTGGTCCTGTACCGGCTGTTCACCACCAGCGAGGGTGGCACCGGGCTGCTGGAGGAGCGCCTCGCGGGGGTGCCCCTGGGCCACCACCTCACCGACGGGCTGACCGGGGCGGCGGGTCCGCTCTTCGCCGTGTTGCTGGCGGTGTTGTTGGCGGTGGCCTGGTGGTCGTCGCTGCGGGCCCGTCGGGCGTCGGCGGCGGTCGGCACGGTGGCCGGTACGCCCACCGAGGGACCGGGGGCGGCCGTGCTCGGGCGGCTGCTGCCCCTGCTGCCGTTCACGACTGTGCTGGTGGCGCTGGTGCTGCCGCTCGCCGCGGTGATCTACCTGGTGGCCACGAGTGTGTGGTCGGCGGCCGAGCAGGCGGTGCTCCGTCGGCCGCAGGCGGTGGCGGCGAACGCCGATGCAAATCGACGTTGACAGATGTCATGGCGAAGGCGTACAACCCTGAGAGAGCGCTCTCTCGACCCGTCTCCGCAGAGAGGCACGTCCATGACACCTCCTTCGGCGGCCCCCGCCGCCCCGCTCGTCCGACGCCGGCTGCGGCTGGCCTCCGTCCTGCTCGTCGCCACCGCCACCGTCCTGGCCGGCGTCACCGTCACCGCGCAGGCGGCCGTGCCGCCACCTCCGACCGGCTGGAGCACGGTCTGGAGCGACGACTTCACCGGCGCCGCCGGAACTCTGCCGTCGTCCGCCAACTGGATCATCGACACCGGTCACAGCTATCCCGGTGGTCCGGGCAACTGGGGCACCGGCGAGATCCAGAACTACACCGCCAGCACCGCCAACGTCAGCCACGACGGTGGCGGCAACCTGCGGATCACACCACTGCGCGACAGCGGTGGCGGCTGGACCTCCGCCCGGATCGAGACCGTGCGCAGCAACTTCAAGGCCCCGTCCGGCGGCGTGCTCGCCATCGAGGGCCGGATCCAGATGCCGAACGTCACCGGCGCCGCGGCCGCCGGCTATTGGCCGGCGTTCTGGGCCCTCGGGGCGCCCTACCGGGGCAACTACCAGAACTGGCCGGGCATCGGTGAGTTCGACGTGATGGAGAACGTCAACGGCATCAACTCGGTCTGGGGCGTGCTGCACTGCGGCGTCGCGCCGGGCGGGCCGTGCAACGAGTCCAACGGCCTCGGCGCGTCCCGGGCCTGTCCGGGTTCGAGCTGCCAGTCCGCGTTCCATACGTACCGGTTCGAGTGGGACGCCTCGATCAGCCCGCAACAACTGCGCTGGTACGTCGACGGGCAGCTGTACCACACCGTCACATCTAGTCAGGTCGGTGCGTCCGCCTGGTCGCAGATGACCTCGCACCAGGGCTACTTCCTGCTGCTCAACGTCGCGATGGGTGGAGCCTTCCCGAACGGCGTGGCCGGCAGCGGCACGCCGACCGCGGCCACCGTCTCCGGTCGACCGATGCTCGTCGACTACGTGGCGGTGTACCAACGCGGAAGTGGCACCACCCCGCCGCCCACCACGCCGCCGCCCAGCGGCACGAGGGACGCGTACGCCCAGATCCAGGCCGAGTCGTTCAACGGGCAGAACGGCGTGCTCGTCGAGGCGTGCTCGGAGGGCGGGCAGAACATCGCGGCGCTGCGCAACGGTGACTGGGTGCGCTACGACAATGTCGACTTCGGTTCCACCGGGCCCCGGGACTTCCTGGCCCGGGTCGCCTCCGGCGCGGGTGGCGGTGCGAGCGGCCTCGTCGAGGTGCGGGTGGACAGTCCGACAGCGGCACCGATCGGTAGCTTCGCGATCGGCAACACCGGTGGGTGGCAGAGCTGGCGTTCGGTGCCCGGCAACGTGGGCGCGGTGACCGGCCGGCACTCCGTGTACCTGACCTTCGCCAGCGGTCAGCCGAACGACTTCGTCAACGTCAACTGGTTCACCTTCCGTCGCTGATCCGACCCGACCGGGCCGCCTGTCGCACGATCACGCGACGGGCGGCCCGGTCCCTCCGCGGCGACCCCTGGACAGAAACAGTTAACTGTCTTAATAATAAGCGGAACGTCGACGTCCATGGATGCCCGAGCTGGGCGCGGAGGGCCGCATGAAACGCTCCAGATCACTTGTCCTGTCCCTGGTCACCGTGCTCGCCGCCACGCTCGGCGCGGCCTGGGTGGCGCTGCCCGCGTACGCCGCCGGAGCGACCGCCAGCTTCGTCAAGACCGCCGACTGGGGTTCCGGTTGGGAGGGGAAGTACACCATCACCAACGGTGGCACCTCGACCATCAACGGCTGGAGCCTCGCCTTCGACCTGCCGTCGGGCACCACCCTCGGCAGCTACTGGGACGCGCTGCTCACCTCCGCCGGTCAGCGGCACACCTTCACCAACCGGTCCTGGAACGGCGCCATCGCCCCGGGCGCCTCGGTCTCCTTCGGCTTCCTGGCCAGCGGCTCCGGCTCGCCCAGCGGCTGCCAGCTCAACGGCGCGTCGTGCGGCGGCGGCACCCCGCCCACCACGCCACCGCCCACGACTCCGCCGCCGACCACGCCGCCACCCACCACGCCGCCGCCGACGAACCCGCCCACCGGTGACCTGCCCAAGCACCTGCTCACCGGTTACTGGCACAACTTCGACAACCCGGCCGTCGAGCTACGGCTGCGCGACGTCCCCGCCGAGTACGACCTGGTGGCCGTCGCCTTCGCCGAGGCCACCTCGACACCCGGCGCGCTCACCTTCGGCATCGACCCCGGGCTCGCCGCGTCGCTCGGCGGCTACACCGACGCGGACTTCACCAACGACGTACGCACCCTGCACAGCCGGGGCAAGCGGGTGATCCTCTCGGTCGGCGGCGAGACCGGCCGGGTCACCGTGAACGACGCCGCGTCGGCCACGGTGTTCGCCGACACGGCCGCCGCGCTGATCGCCCGCTACGGCTTCGACGGCATCGACATCGACCTGGAGAACGGCCTCAACCCGACCTACATGGCGCAGGCGCTACGCGCGTTGCGGGCCAAGGTCGGGTCGAGCCTGATCATCGCGATGGCGCCGCAGACGATCGACATGCAGAACCCGGCCGGCGGCTACTTCAAGCTGGCGCTCGACATCAAGGACATCCTTACCGTCGTCAACACCCAGTTCTACAACTCCGGGGCGATGCTCGGCTGCGACCAGAACGCCGCGTACGGCCAGGGCACCGTGAACTTCATCGTCGCGCTGGCCTGCATCCAACTGGAAGCCGGGCTCCGCCCCGACCAGGTCGGCCTCGGCCTGCCCGCCGGGCCGGGGGCGGCCGGTGGTGGCATCGTCGCGCCCAGCGTGGTCAACGCGGCACTGGACTGCCTGGCCCGGGGCACCAACTGCGGCAGCTTCCGCCCGCCGCGCACCTACCCCGGCATCCGCGGCGCGATGACCTGGTCGGTGAACTGGGACGTCAGCAACGGCAACACCTTCGCCCGCACGGTGGCCCCGCACCTGGACACCCTGCCCTGACAGTCCTGGCTGGCGTCCGTCCAGGGTGCCGGCGGTAACCGGTAGCGCGGATCAGCGACCGGCGGTCACCGACCGCCGGTCGTCGCGCTCCCGGCGCCGGCGGACCTTACGGATCACCCACATGGTCGCCATGACCACGAAGATCGCGACGATCGCGTAGTTGAACCAGTCGCTGTAGCGGGCCACGTCCTGCCACCGGCTGCCGAGCGCGTAGCCCGCCCCGACGACGAGACCGTTCCACACCCCGCTGCCGATCGTGGTGAACAGGATGAACTCGCCCAGCGGCATCCGGTTGGCACCGGCCGGCACGGAGACCAGACTGCGGACCACCGGCACCACCCGGCCGATCAGCACGGCCCACCGGCCGTGCCGCTCGAACCAGCGGTCGGCCCTCTCCAGGTCGTCGCTGTCCACCAGCGGGATGCGGTCCAGCCAACGCTTGAGCCGCTCCTCGCCGAGCGCCGCGCCGAGCCAGTAGAGCACCAGCGCACCGATGAGCGAACCGACAGTCGCGGCCACGACCACGACCACCACGTTGAACTGGCCCTCGTGAGCCAGGAAGCCGGCCATCGCCAACACGATCTCGCTGGGGATGGGCGGGACGATGCTCTCCAACGCCACCAGCAGCGCCACGCCGACCGGGCCCATCGCCTCGATCACGGTGGCCACCCACCCGGTCAGCCCGGTGAACTCGGACGGGTCGCCACTCTGGGCGTACGCCATGGTCGTCCTTCCGCGTCGGCTCCAGGGGATCGGGTGGTCATACCCAGTCCAGCCGTTGCTACACCTGCGGTCAGTGCTCCGGGTGTAGCGCGGTGTCCGCCGGCCCCCGCCGCCAACCAGTGAACACCACTGTCAGGCCGGCGCGGGACGGCGCGCAGCAGAACGGACCGGCGACCGCCTCCACCGTCGGGTCCAGCGGGGTGAGTCGGACCAGTCGCCACGGCTCGTCGTCGGCCCGGGCCCGGACGGTCAGCGCGTCGCCGGCGCGGCTGACCCGCACTGTCACCTCCCGGCCCGACCACTGCGGCACCGGGGCCACCGACCAGTCGGAGAACTCCCGGGTCACCACCGCGCCGAGTTGCGACTCGCCGTCACTCATCTCGACGCCGGCCTTGGTCCAGGTCCGTTCGTCGACCCGGACGAGCACGCCGGCCTGGTCGAACTGCGCCGAGAAGTCGAGCCGGAAACTCACCTCCGTGGCCGCGCCCACCGGAAGAGGCGCCAGCAGCGCCGGAGCGTCGTCGTGGACGAATCCGTAGCTGGTCCGCCGCCACAGGTCGCTGCCGGCGGCCGGTTCGACGACCAGCTCACCGGTCGGACCCGCCTCGACGCGTACCGGCGGGTGCAGCCACCTGCCCTCGGACCAGTCCATCGGTGCGCTCGGCGGCACGAGGTCGTTTCCCATGACCGGCACGATAACCAAGGGTTTGCCGCGCTGATCGTTCGGAGATGTTCCTCCGGCATGGGTGACCGTTGGTATTCCGAAGCCGTCGTCTACTGCCTCGACATCGACACGTACGCCGACTCCGACGGCGACGGGGTCGGTGACATCCGCGGGCTGATCGGGAGACTGGACTATCTGGCCCGTCTCGGGGTGACCTGCCTGTGGCTGCACCCCATCCACCCGTCGCCCAACCGTGACGACGGATACGACGTCACCGACTTCTACAACGTGGACCCGCGCTTCGGCACCCTGGGCGACTTCGCCGAGCTGCTGCACCAGGCGCAGAACCGGGGCATCCGCGTGATCATCGACCTGGTGGTCAACCACACCTCCGACGAGCACCCGTGGTTCCAGTCCGCCCGCTCCTCGCCGGACTCGCCGTACCGGGACTGGTACGTCTGGTCCGACACCGAGCCGGACGACCGGCACCAGGGCATGGTCTTCCCCGGCGAGCAGAACGAGACCTGGAGTTACGACCGGACCGCCAAGGCCTGGTTCTACCACCGGTTCTACAAGTTCCAGCCGGACCTCAACTTCGCCAACCCGGAGGTCCGGGCCGAGGTCAAGAAGATCATGTCGTTCTGGCTCCAGCTCGGCGTCTCCGGCTTCCGGATGGACGCGGTGCCGTTCATCATCGAGCTGACCGAACCGGGCAACCCGAACTCGCCGAAGGACTTCGAGTTCCTCACCGAGATGCGCCAGCACGTTCAGTGGCGTCGCGGCGACGCCGTCCTGCTGGCCGAGGCGAATGTCGAGCCGGACCAGCTGCCGACGTTCTTCGGCGACGCCAGTGGCTCCGGCAACCGGATCCACATGCTGTTCGACTTCATGCTCAACGGTCGGCTCATGCTCGCCCTGGCCCGCCAGGACCCGGAGTCGCTGATCGAGGCGCTGCGCGACACCCCGAAGCTGCCGGTCGGCGGGCAGTGGGCCACTTTCCTGCGCAACCACGATGAGATCGACCTGTCCCGGCTCACCACCGAACAACGCAACCAGGTGTACGCGCAGTTCGGCCCGGACGAGAACATGCGCATCTACGACCGGGGCATCCGTCGCCGGTTCGCCCCGATGCTCGGCAACGACCGGCGGCACCTGGAGTTGGCGTACGCCCTGCAGTTCTCGATGCGCGGCACGCCGGTGCTGCGCTACGGCGAGGAGATCGGGATGGGCGAGGACCTGTCGCTGCCCGGTCGGGAGGCGATCCGTACCCCGATGCAGTGGTCGTACCAGCCGAACGCCGGCTTCTCCACCGCGGACCCGGAGAAGCTGGTCCGTCCGGTGATCGACAAGGGTGAGTTCGGCTACCAGAACGTCAACGTCACCGCCCAGCGCAACGACTCGAAGTCGCTGCTCGCCTGGTTCGAGCGCATGATCCGTACGCTGCGCGAGGCCCCCGAGATCGGCTCCGGCTCGACCACCCACATCGACGTGGCGATGCCGGCCGGCGTGCTCGCGCACCGGGCGGACGGGCCGACCGGGACCATGGTGTTCGTGCACAACCTGGGCACCGAGGACGTCGAGGTGGACCTCAGCAGTCTTGAGCCGGAGGCCGACCAGCCGATCGACGTGCTCGCCGACCGTGGCTACGGCGAGCTGGGCAAGCTCGGTGCGGTGAAGGTGTCCGGGCACGGATACCGGTGGATTCGCCTATGCCGGGGTCGGGGGTTCTGACGCTAAGCTCCTCCGATCACCCCAAGTTACTCGGAGGTAGTCATGTCGGAGGAGCCCCGCGTCGCCATCGTCACCGGAGCCGCGCGCGGTATCGGCGCGGCCACCGCCCGGCGGTTGGCCGCTGACGGGATGGCCGTCGCCGTGGTCGACATCGAGGAATCGGCCACCAAGGAGACGGTCGACGCCATCGCGGCCGACGGCGGGCGGGCGCTCGGCGTGGGCGCCGACGTGTCCGACCGGGACCAGGTGGAGGCGGCCGTGGAACGGATCGCCACCGAGTTGGGCGCACCCACCGTCCTGGTCAACAACGCCGGCGTGCTGCGCGACAACCTGCTCTTCAAGATGACCAACGCCGACTGGGACACCGTGATGGGCGTGCACCTGCGTGGCGCGTTCCTGTTCAGCCAGGCCGCGCAGAAGCACATGGTGGACCGCAAGTGGGGCCGGATCGTCAACCTCTCCAGCACCTCCGCGCTGGGTAACCGGGGTCAGGCGAACTACGCCGCCGCGAAGGCCGGCCTCCAGGGCTTCACCAAGACGCTCGCCATCGAGCTGGGGCCGTTCGGGGTGACGGTCAACGCTGTGGCGCCCGGGTTCATCGTCACCGACATGACAGCGGCCACCGCCGCGCGGATGAAGGTCGACTTCGAGGACTTCAAGAAGCACGCGTCGGCCGAGATCCCGGTGCGCCGCCCAGGGTTCCCGGAGGACGTCGCGCACACCATCTCGTTCCTGACCAGCGAGGGTGCCGGCTTCGTCTCCGGCCAGGTCATCTACGTGGCCGGCGGCCCACGGGACTGACCCGTACCCCGGCGGGGCGTTCCCTCGTGCAGGGCGCGCCCCGTCGTCGGGTCAGGCGGGGTCGCGGCGAGTGCGCCAGAGCCAGATCAGGCCGAGCACCGGCAGCACCAGCGGGATGTAGCCGTACCCGCTGCCGAACTGCGACCAGACCGTCTCGTCCGGGAAGAGGTCCTTGTCGACCAGGCTCAGGATGCCGACCGCGACCACACCGACCAGCTCCACGGAGCAGCAGGCCAACGCCACCCGTCGGCCGGTGTGCCCGGCCCGGGCCAGCCCCACCGCCGCCACGATGTAGATGAGCGCGGCCAGCGCGGACAGCAGGTACGCCACCGGTGCCTCGTCGAACTTGGTAGCGATCTGCAGACCCGCCCGGCTCGTCGCCGCGATGGCGAAGAGCAGGTAGACCGCGATCAGCAGCCGACCGGGGCCGGAGTTCGTGCGGCGCCGAGCCGGTTCGGTCTCAACCACCGAGCACCTCCCAGGTCTGCTGCAAGCGGACCACCACCACCGGGGTCACCAGACAGACCGCGCACACGATGGCCGAACCCCAACGGGTCGGCTCCATCCGGGCCAGCACCCAGGCCAGCGGCGGCAGGCAGACCAGCGTGACCAGGTAACCGAAGAAGGCGCCGGGCTCGCCGGGCCGATCGCCGCCGCCCACCGCGACGAGCGCCAGCACGCCCAGCACGAGCAACGACACCTCGAGTACGGCCAGACCGACGAACTGGACCCGGTCCGGCGGTCGTTGGCGCACCGCCACGACCAGCGCCCACGCCGCGACGAGCAGCGACAGCACGATCGACACCGTCGCGACGATCCCGTCCACCGGCGAGTCGGTGCTCACGCTGGTCACCGGCCCCACCCGGTCGTTGCCTCGGTCACCGGCACAGCCTACTAACCGTCGTAGTAAACGGCTGAACCCGCCTCGGCTCGCGTCCGTCGAGCGGTGCCTCGGACGGATTCTTCAGTCGCTGCCCTGCAACCAGTACACCGAGACGGCGAGGAGTTGGTCCGGTCCGTCGTTCCGGATCTGGTGCGGCACCCTGCTGTCGAACGCCGCGACGTCCCCGGCCCGCAGCACGCTCGTCTGGTCGCCGAAGGTCAGGGTTCCGGTGCCGGACACGATGATCCACACTTCGCGGGAGCGATGGACATCGAGGTCGTTGCAGGTGTTCGGGGCCACCGACCAGCGAGCAACCTCGAACGGTGCGGGCGCGCTCGCCGGGAACGGCAGCAGGCCCTGGTGCACGGGCCCGCCCTCGGCGAAGTCGTACCAGTGGGCGAAGGCGACCGGGCCGCTGGTCGATGGTGAGTTCGTGTTCGGCATGCCGTCGAGGCTGTCGCGCCGAACCCGGTGTGTCTGGCGGCAAACGGACCTGGCGTTGCCGGAGCGGGGGCCGAGGAAACGGGGAGTGGGCCGCTTCGATTGGTCGAACCCGCCGCCGTCGTGGCTGGTGGGGCGACTAGCGTGGATCACGTCCGTGGCGTCGCCGCGGCGGGGGAAAAGCGGAGGCACACGTGCTGCGGTTCGGGTTGTTCGGCACCGGTCACTGGGCGATCGAGACGCACGGGAAGGCGTTGCACGCCCACCCGGACGCGGAGTTGGTCGGGGTGTGGGGTCGCAACCCGGAGCGCGCCGCCGCGCTGGCCGAGCGGTACGGGGTGCCCGCCTACGCCGACGTCGACGCGCTCATCGAGCAGTGCGAGGCGGTCGCTGTCGCCCTGCCGCCGGACGTCCAGGCCGACATCGCGGTCCGGGCCGCCTCCGCCGGGCGGCACCTGTTGCTGGACAAGCCGCTGGCGCTCAGCGTGGCCGACGCCGACCGGGTGGTGGCCGCCGCCGAGGAGTCCGGTGTCGCCTCGGTCGTCTTCTTCACCCAGCGCTTCCAGCCGAACGTGACCGCGTTCCTCGCCGCCACCGCCGCCGCCGGGGGTTGGCAGCACGGCCGCACCACCGCGTTCGCCTCGATCTTCCAGGATGGCAGCCCGTACGGCGGTTCGTTGTGGCGCCGGGAGCACGGCGCGCTCTGGGACATCGCCCCGCACGCGCTCTCCATCCTCCTGCCCGTGCTGGGTCGGGTGACCCAGGTGGCGGCGATGGACGGGCCGAGCGGCATGGTGCACCTGTTGCTCACCCACGAGGGCGGTGCCACGAGCAGCGCCTCGCTCTCCCTGGACGCCCCGACCGAGTCGATGACCCGGGAGTTCGTGTTCTACGGCGAGAACGGCATCGAGAACGTCCCGTTCGGCGAGAACGACGCCGCCACGGCGTTCGGCGTCGCCATCGACCAACTGGTCGAGCAGGTGCGGGCCGGTACGCGGGACCACCGCTGCGACGTCCGCTTCGGCCGCGAGGTCGTCGAGATCATCGCCGCCGCCGAAACCGCCCGCGCCGAATCCCGCACGGTCCCCCTCTCCGCCTGACGCTGCGGTGATCAAGAGGTTTGCGTCATGCGGCACGGCGTGTCGTGACGCAAACCTCTTGATCACCGGGCAAAGGGGGGCCGGCGGGGTTGCGGTTTGTTGTAGTGACGGCCGGGTAGCCGCTGGCATGCTGGTTCAGCGGCTCGGCGCGCCGAGCGATTTCGACCCGTTGCTGGAGCGCGTCCGGGACGCCCGGGTGGTGATGATCGGCGAGTCCACCCACGGCAGTTACGACTACTACCGGTTGCGTGAGCAGCTCACCCGTCGGTTGATAGCCGAGTGCGGCTTCTCCTTCGTCGCGGTCGAGGGTGACTGGCCGGACTGTGACCGGGTGCACCGCTCGGTGACCGCCGCGCCGGGTGGCGCACTCGAACCGCAGCTCGCTCTCGACCAGTTTGAGCGGTGGCCGACCTGGATGTGGGCCAACGCCGAGGTTGCCCGGTTCACCCGTTGGTTGCGGGCCTGGAACATGGAGCGGCCGGAGGATGAACGGGCCGGGTTCCACGGGCTCGACGTGTACAGCCTCTGGGAGTCGATGCAGGCGATCTTCGACTACCTGGGGGAGGAGGACCCGAAGTCGTTGGAGGCGGCGCAGGACGCCTACCGCTGCTTCGAGCCGTACGGCAAGAGGGTCGAGGAGTACGGCGCGGCCTCCAGGTTCGTCTCCGCCCGGTGCGAGGAAGAGGTTGTCCGGCTCCTCGCCCGGACCCGCGAGCACGCCCTCTCCGACGGCCCGGACAGCTTCTCGGCCTGGCAGAACGCGGAGGTCGTGGCCGGCGCGGAGCGTTACTACCGGGCGATGGTGGCCGGTGGGCCGGACTCGTGGAACATCCGCGACACCCACATGCAGGACACCCTGGACCGGCTGCTGGACCGGTACGGGCCGGACGCCCGGGGGATCGTCTGGGCGCACAACACGCACGTCGGGGACGCCCGGGCCACCGACATGGCCGCCGACGGGATGGTCAACATCGGCCAGTTGGCCCGGGAACGGCACGGCGACGACGACGTGGCGCTGATCGGCTTCGGTAGCTACCGGGGCACGGTGATCGCCGCTCCGCGCTGGGGTTCGCCGCCCGAGGCGTTGGTGGTGCCGCCGGCCCGGGAGGGGTCGATCGAGCGGCGGTTGCACGAGCTGATGCCGGAGCGGGCGGTACTGATCTTCGGTGGTGACGACCAGCCGGGCTGGGTCACCGACACCGCGGACCACCGGGCGATCGGGGTCGTCTACGACCCGTCGTTCGAGTCCTGGGGCAACTACGTGCCCACCCGGCTCGGCGACCGCTATGACGCCTTCATCTGGTGCGACGACACCACGGCCCTGCACCCGCTACCGGTGTCAGCGGCCCCCGGCGAGATGGAGACGTACCCCGCAGGTGTCTGACCAGGGCTCGGTCGCGTCGATCATGGAGTTGTGGTGCTGGACGAAGGCCTCTGATCGGGGCACGACGGGCACCACAACTCCATGATCGACCGAGTGAGGGCTAGACCCTCGCGGGGACCCGGTCCTCCTCCAGGTGCTCGCGTAGGCCCTCGCCCTCGATGTCCACGTTGGGCAGGGCCCGGTTCAGCCAGCGGGGGAGCCACCAGGCATGGTCGCCGAGCAGGGACATCACCGCCGGAACGATGGTCATCCGGACCACGAACGCGTCGATGGCCACGCCGATGGCGAGAGCGAAGCCCATCGACTTGATGATCGGGTCTTCGAGGAACACGAAGCCGCCGAAGACGGACATCATGATCAGCGCGGCGGCGGTGACCACCCGGGCCCCGTGGCCCATGCCGCTGATCGTGGCCTCACGCGCGGTGTCGCCGTGCACGAAGTCCTCCCGCATCCGGGAGACCAGGAACACCTCGTAGTCCATGGCCAACCCGAACAGGATGCCGATCAGCAGGATGGGCAGGAAGCTGACCAGCGGGGCCGGGCTGTCCAGGCCGACCAGGTCGGCGAGATGACCCTGCTGGAAGATCGCCACCGTGATGCCGAACGTGGCGGCCACGGTGAGCAGGAAGCCCAGCGCCGCCTTGAGCGGCACCAGCAGCGAGCGGAACACCAGCATCAGCAGCAGCACTGAGAGCCCGACGACCAGCAGCAGGTAGATCGGCAGCGCGTCCGAGAGCTTCTCCGAGACGTCGATACCGATCGCCGTGGCACCGGTGAGCAGCACCTCGGCGCCCTTGACCCCGCTGACCGCGTCGCGGACGTCGTGCACAAGGGTCTCGGTGGCCTCGTCGGTCGGGCCGGTCTTCGGCACCACGCCGAGCAGCGCGGTCCGACCGTCCGGGCTCAGCTGCGGCGGCGCCACCGCGAGGACGTTCTCGGTGCGTTGGATCATCGCGGCCACCTGCGGCACCGCAGCCGCGGTCGCCTGCGCGTCGTCGCCCGCCACGACCACCGCGAGCCGGCCGGTGAAACCGGGACCGAAGCCCTCGGTGGTCAGGTCGCTCGCCACCCGGGCCGGTGAGCCCACCGTCGCCGTGCTGGCGTCCGGCAGGGCCAGCCGCATGTCCGGCGTGGGCAGCGCGAGCAGCCCCAGGCCGAGCAGCGAGACCAGGATGACCGGCACCCGGAAGCGGATGACGAACCGCGCCCAGCGGAAGCCGAACCCGGAGCGGTCCTCGACCGGCAGCGTCTCCTCGTCCGAGGGCTCTCCCGGTGCGGCGGCGTTGACAGTGGAGCGCAGCCGGCGGGGGAGTACCCGACGACCGGCGAAGCCGAGCAGTGCCGGCTGGAGGGTGATCGCGACGAGCACCGCGACGGTGACCGTGCCGGCGGCGGCGAGACCCATCACGGTGAGGAACGGGATGTTCACCACGGCGAGCCCGGCGAGCGCGATGACGACTGTGGCGCCGGCGAAGACGACGGCGGAACCGGCGGTGCCCACCGCCCGGCCGACCGCCTCCTCCGGGGACAGGCCTTCGAGCAGGTTCTGTCGGTGCCGGGAGGTGATGAACAGCGAGTAGTCGATGCCGACCGCCAGGCCGAGCATCAGCGCCAGGATCGGGGCGGTGCTGGTCAACTCGATGACGCCGCTGAGCGCGAACAGGCCGGCCATGCCGACGCCCACACCGATCAACGCGTTGAGCATGGTCATTCCGGCGGCGACCAGGGAACCGAACGTGATGATCAGGACGATCGCGGCGACCAGTACGCCGAGCGCCTCGGTGGAGCCGATCTCGGGCTCACCGCCGAGTACCTCGCCGCCCGGGGCGACCTGCCAACCCTGTGCCTTCGCCGCCGCGCCCACCTCCTCGTACGCGGTGCGCTGGTCGTCGGTCACCTCGTCCCCGCCGGTCGCGAACTGGACCTGGACCAGCGCGTACCGGCCGTTGGGCGTGACCGCGCCGACCTGGAACGGGTCGACGGCGCCGACCACGCCGGGCAGTGTGGAGGCCTGCTGGACCAACTCCCGCACCACGGCCTGGCCCTGCGGTGTGGCCAGTTGGCCGTCGGCCGGGGCCTTGACCGTGATGGTGCCGGTGGCGCCGCTGGCGGCGGGGAACTGCTCGGCGAGCAGATCGAGAGCGCGTTGGCTCTCGGTGCCGGGCATCGTGAAGTTGCTCGCCGTCGGGCCGCGCAGGGTCGCCGCGGCCAGGCCGGCGACGACGAGTACGACGAGCCAGAGCGCGACGACGAGCCGTCGCCGGCGCAACGCGCCCCGGCCGAGCCGGTAGAGCAGGGTGGCCATCAGGAGTCCTTGTCCTCGGTCGTGGGTGGTTGGGGCAGGGAAACGGCGACGGGCTCGACGGCCCGTCGGACGAGGGTGAGCAGGGCGGGGCGCAGTTCGTCGTCGGGGATGTCCACGAACTCGGCGCACGCCTCGGAGATGCCGGCGAGTAGTACGAGCGCGGCGATCCGGGCACCCGGCCGGTCGGAGTGACCGGCCAACGCGTCGCGTAGCCGGTCGGAGATCTCCTGGATGTGCGCGAAGGCCGGCTGGCAGAGCAGTTCCGGGAACTCGCCGCGGAGCACCGCGATCTCCCGCCGGAAACGGACCGCGAGGTCGACGAAGCCCTGTGCGGCGACCTCCTGTGCTGCCGCTCCGGTGAGGCCGCCGAGTCGGTCGTCGAGGTCCTGCAGCACCCCGATCGCCGGCGCCATCAGCTCGGCGAGCAGGGCTTCCTTGTTGGCGAAGTGGTAGAGCACAGTGGCCTTGGAGCAGCCCACCTCGCGGGCGATGTCCTGCAGCGAGGTGCCCCGGTAGCCGGTCACCGCGAACCGCCGCGCCGCCGCGGCGAGAATCTCGCCGTGCGTCTCGGACACCGCTCGTGCCATCACTGGTCCACCTCCGCAAACCAGCATGCCTGACCGATCGGTCAGACCCTGACCGATCGGTCAGACGGAAGCGGTGGCGTTCACCACACCTCGGGCGCGTTTATCTCTCGTGCTCGGCGTCGTACCTGGTCCGCGCCTCGGCGATGGCCCGGCGGTGCCGCTCGGCCCAGCTCGTGAGCGCCACCAGCGACTCGTAGAGCTCCAACGCCATCGGGGTGGCCGTGTACTCGACCTTGGGCGGGACGGTCGGATAGACGGTGCGGTGCAGCAGGCCGTCCCGTTCCAGGTTGCGCAGCGTCAGCGTGAGCATCCGCCGACTGATCCCCTCGACGTTCCGCTCCAACTCGGTGAAGCGCACCGGGCCGTGCGAGGCGGACACCAGGATGCTGATGCTCCATTTGCCGCCGACCCGGTCGAGCACCTCGCGGACGGTGCACGCCCGAGCCTGGCCCGGGGTGAACGGCACGTTGTCGGCCGTGCAGGTCACCTCGGCTGCGACCTGCGCGGACACATCGCTGTTCCTCTGGGACACAACAGTGCCTCCTTCCGCTCCGGCTCATGGTCACAGACGATGACCTCGGTAACAAACCGTGCACCAAGGAGGAGTGTCGTGGACCGAGTCGTCCCATCCCGCTGGCCGGCCCTGCTAATTCTTTGCGCCGGCAGCCTGATGATCATTCTGGATGGCACAGTCGTCGCGGTGGCGCTGCCCGCCGTACAACGGGACCTGGGTTTCACCGCCGCCGGCCTGGCCTGGGTGGTCAACGCCTACCTGGTCGCGTTCGGTGGGCTGCTGCTGCTCGCCGGACGCCTCGGCGACCTGCTCGGCCGGCGGACGGTCTTCCTGGCCGGCGTCGCGCTGTTCACACTGTCCTCGCTCGCGTGCGCGGTCGCCACCGGACCGGCGGTGCTGGTCGGCGCACGCTTCGGGCAGGGCGTCGGTGGCGCCCTGGCCATGGCGGTCAGCCTCGGCATGATCGTGCGGCTGTATCCCGAGTCGGCCGAGCGGGCCCGTGCCATCGCCGTGTTCAGCTTCACCGGCGCGGCCGGCGCGTCGGTCGGCACTGTCGCCGGAGGGGTGCTCACGGACGTGGCCGGCTGGCGGTCGATCTTCCTGGTCAACCTGCCGATCGGCGCGGTCATCCTGCTCGCCGCCGTCCGCCGGCTCCCCGCCGAACGGGGGATCGGCCTGCGCGCCGGCCTGGACGTGCCCGGCGCGCTGCTCGCCACCGCCGGTCTGATGGCAGCCGTGCTGGGCATCGTGGGCACCGCCGAGCACGGCTGGACCAGCGCCCGCACCCTCGCCACGGCAGTGCTCGCGGCGCTGCTGCTCGGCGGGTTCGCCGTACGTCAGCGGATGGCGGCCACCCCGCTGCTGCCGCCCCGGGTGTTGCGCGTACCGGGTCTGGTGGCGGCGAACGCGGTGCAGTTCCTCATGGTCTGCGCGTACTTCGGCTTCCAGTTCCTGCTCGCCGTGGAGTTGCAGGTGGTGCTCGGACTGGACGCGTCGGCCACCGGCTGGGCCTTCCTGCCCACCCCGGTGATGATCGCGGTGGTGTCGCTCGGCGTGGCCGGTCGGCTGATCGCCCGCTGGGGCGCCCGGGCCGTGCTCCTGACCGGGCTCGGCCTGGCGACAGTCGGTTTCCTGCTGCTCGCCCGGCTCCCCGCCGACGGCGCCTACGCGGTGGACGTACTCCCCGCGATGTTGATCTTCGGTTTGGCCGGTGGCCTGACCCTGCCGGCGGTCACGACAGTGGCCATGGCCGGCGCGACCGACGCGGACGCCGGGCTCGCCTCCGGCCTCGCCAACACCACCCAGCAGGTCGGCGGCGCGGTCGGCCTGGCCGTGCTGGCCACCCTGGCGGCCAGTCGCAGCGACGGCCTACGGGCCGCCGGCTGGGCCGAGACCGCCGCGCTCGCCGGCGGCTACCGGACCGCGTTCGCCGTGGCCGCCGGTCTGGTGGTCGCCGCGCTGCTGGTGGCGTCGACGACACTGCCCCGACGCTCGGCCGGGTCGCCGCCGGACGCCGAACCGTCGGGCCCGGCCACGACGCGCACCGACAACGATCGGCAGGTCCGGTTGACCGGCGGCACCGGGGCCGGGAGGGTGGTCGGGTGACCAAGGCTGACGAGACCCGGGACGGCGTGGCCCTGACCAACCTGGACCAGCCGCTGTCCGACCGTGACGACGCGACGAAGCGTGACCTGGTCGACTACCTGGACGCGGTCCACGACCGCATCCTCCCGCACCTGCGGGGCAGGCCGCTGTCGGTGATCCGGGTCCGCCCCGGGCAGCCACCGTTCATGCAGAAGAACCTGCCCCGCTACACCCCCGACTGGGTGCGTCGGGCACCGGTGTGGGCGGAGGCGTCACACCGCGAGATCTCCTACGCCCTCTGCGACGACCGGCGCACCCTGCTCTGGTTCGCCAACCAGCGGGCGGTGGAGTACCACCCGACGCTGGCGACCACGGCCGACCTGCACCGCCCGACCCACCTGGTGCTCGACCTGGACCCGCCGGAGGGCGACGGGTTCCGTGCGGCCGTCGGCGCGGCCCTGCTGGTCCGTCAGGCGCTCGCCGACGCCGGCCTGGCCGGCGCGGTCAAGACCAGCGGGGCCAAGGGCGTGCACGTCTTCGTCCCGGTGGTCGACGAACCCACGGCGGAGGAGTTGGCCGCCGCCACCCGGGCGCTCGCCGTCCGCGCCGAGCGGCTCGACCCGGCGCTGGCCACCACCGCGTACATCAAGGAGGACCGGGGCGGCCGGGTCTTCGTCGACGCCACTCGCGCGGGTGGTGCGACGGTGGCCGCCGCGTACAGCCCTCGGCTGCGGCCCGGGATGCCGGTCTCGTTCCCGGTCGACTGGGCCGACCTGACCGAGGTGACCCCCGCCGACTTCACCATCCGGACCGCGCCGACGCTGCTCGCCGACGGCGACCCCTGGACGGCGCTGATGCCGGCACCGCAGTCACTCCCCGCCGACCTCGTCGCCGAGGGGCGGACCATCCCGGTGGCCCGGGTGCAGGCCATGCACGAGGGGAAGCGCCGCGCCCGCGCCCGGCGCGAGGCCGGTTGAGCGGCCTCGCTGGCCACGCTCGCGCCCGGCTGGCGGCTGATTGTCGGTGGGTTGTGGCACGATTTCCCAGGTGAGCAGCAAACCCGACGCGACGCAGCGCCTCGCCGACCTGGCACGGCTGCGCCGGGTTCGCGACCGGATCGACAGGGAGTACGCGTCTCCCCTGGACGTCGAGGCGCTCGCCCGGGGCGCGCACATGTCGGCGGGGCACCTCAGCCGCGAGTTCCGGCTCGCCTACGGCGAATCCCCCTACAGCTATCTCATGACCCGCCGCATAGAGCGGGCGATGGCCCTGCTGCGCCGGGGCGACCTGAGCGTCACCGAGGTCTGTTTCGCTGTCGGTTGTTCGTCGCTGGGCACCTTCAGCACCCGCTTCGCCGAGCTGGTGGGCGTGCCGCCGAGCGTCTACCGGCGGCAGGCGGCGCAGGCGACGGCGGGGATGCCGTCGTGCGTGGCGAAACAGGTGACCAGACCGGTCAGGAATCGAGAAGCGCGGGTCACGGCCCCGCAACTAGCGTGATCGCCATGGACATCACCATTCACTCGAGCTTCCTTCCGCACACCGATCCGGAGGCCTCGCTGGCCTTCTACCGCGACATCCTCGGCTTCGAGGTCCGCCTCGACGTCGGGTACGAGGGCATGCGCTGGATCACGGTCGGGCCGGTCGGCCAGCCCAGCACCGCCATCGTCCTGCACCCACCGGCCGCCAACCCCGGCATCACCGACGACGAGCGGCAGACCATCCTCGAACTGATGGCCAAGGGCAGCTACTTCGGGGTCAACCTGGCCACCTCCGACCTGGACGCCACCTTCGCGAAGCTGGAGGGCAGCGACGCCGAGGTCGTCCAGGAGCCGACCGAGCAGCCGTACGGCGTACGCGACTGCGCTTTCCGGGACCCGGCGGGCAATATGATCCGCATCCAGGAAGTGCGCTGAGCCGTCCGGCCCGACAGATGGAGACACGATGAGCACGGCCTCCCAGCCGTCCGCGCCGCACGTCGCCGACAGCCACGACCTGATCCGTGTGCAGGGCGCGCGGGTCAACAACCTCAGGGACGTCAGCGTCGAGATCCCGAAGCGGCGGCTGACGGTGTTCACAGGTGTCTCCGGCTCCGGCAAGAGCTCGTTGGTGTTCGGCACCATCGCCGCCGAGTCGCAGCGGATGATCAACGAGACGTACAGCGCGTTCGTGCAGGGCTTCATGCCGACGCTGGCGCGCCCCGAGGTCGACCTGCTGGACGGTCTGACGACGGCGATCATCGTGGACCAGGAGCGGATGGGGGCCAACTCCCGGTCCACAGTGGGCACCGCCACCGACGCCAACGCGATGCTGCGCATCCTGTTCAGCCGGCTCGGGCAGCCACACATCGGCTCGCCCAACGCGTACTCCTTCAACGTCCCCTCGGTGAAGGCCACCGGCGCGATCACCGTCGAGCGCGGTGCCGGCAAGACGAAGACCGAGAAGGCGACCTTCACCCGGCTCGGCGGCATGTGCCCACGGTGTGAGGGCATGGGCGCGGTCACCGACATCGACCTGTCCGCGCTGTACGACGACAGTCTCTCGCTCAACGAGGGCGCGATCACGATCCCGGGCTACAGCATGGAGGGCTGGTACGGCCGGATCTTCCGCGGCTGCGGCTACTTCGACCCGGACAAGCCGATCGGCAAGTTCACCAAGCGGGAGCAGCACGACCTCCTCCACCGCGAGCCCACCAAAATCAAGATCGACGGCATCAACCTGACGTACGCCGGCCTCATCCCGTCGATCCAGAAGTCCTTCCTCTCCAAGGACATCGACGCGTTGCAGCCGCACATCCGCGCCTTCGTGGAGCGAGCGGTGACCTTCACGACCTGCCCCGAGTGCGCCGGCACCCGGCTCAGCCAGGAGGCCAGGTCGTCGAAGATCCAGGGCAAGAACATCGCCGACGCGTGCGCGATGCAGATCAGTGACCTGGCCGCCTGGGTACGCGGCATCGACGAGCCGTCGGTGGCCCCGCTGCTGGCCGGGCTGCAACACCTCCTCGACTCGTTCGAGGAGATCGGGTTGGGTTACCTCTCGCTGGACCGGCCCTCGGGCACCCTCTCCGGCGGCGAGGCGCAGCGCACCAAGATGATCCGCCACCTCGGCTCGTCGCTCACCGACGTCACCTACGTCTTCGACGAGCCGACGATCGGGCTGCACCCGCACGACATCCAGCGCATGAACGAGCTGCTGCTCCAACTGCGCGACAAGGGCAACACCGTGCTGGTCGTGGAGCACAAGCCGGAAGCCATCGCCATCGCCGACCACGTCGTCGACCTCGGGCCCGGCGCCGGCACCGACGGCGGCACCGTCTGCTACGAGGGCAGCCTGGAGGGCCTACGCGCCAGCGGCACCATCACCGGCCGCCACCTCGACGACCGGGCAGCCCTCAAGGACCAGGTACGCACGCCCACCGGCAAGCTGGAGATCCGTGGCGCCACTGCCAACAACCTCCGAAACGTCGACGTCGACGTGCCACTCGGGGTGCTCGTCGTCGTGACAGGTGTCGCCGGCTCCGGCAAGAGTTCCCTGGTCCACGGCTCCATCCCTCCCGGCGCGGGTGTGGTGTCGATCGACCAGGGCGCGATCCGTGGGTCGCGGCGGAGCAACCCGGCCACGTACACCGGTCTGTTGGACCCGATCCGCAAGGCGTTCGCGAAGGCCAACGGCGTGAAGCCGGCGCTGTTCAGCGCCAACTCCGAGGGCGCCTGCCCGAGCTGCAACGGCGCCGGTGTCATCTACACCGACCTGGGGATGATGGCCGGCGTCGCCGCACCCTGCGAGGACTGCGAGGGCAAGCGGTTCCAGGCGTCGGTGCTGGAATACCGCCTCGGCGGTCGCGACATCAGCGAGGTGCTCGCGATGTCCGTGACGGAGGCGGAGAAGTTCTTCGGTGCCGGTGACGCCCGTACGCCGGCCGCGCACGCCATCCTCGACCGGCTCGCCGACGTCGGGCTCGGCTACCTCAGCCTGGGTCAACCGCTCACCACCCTGTCCGGCGGCGAGCGGCAACGACTCAAGCTGGCCACCCACATGGCCGAGAAGGGCGGCGTCTACGTCCTCGACGAGCCGACCACCGGCCTGCACCTGGCCGACGTCGAGCAACTGCTCGGCCTGCTGGACCGCCTCGTCGACTCCGGCAAGTCGGTGATCGTCATCGAGCACCACCAGGCCGTCATGGCGCACGCCGACTGGATCATCGACCTCGGTCCCGGCGCCGGCCACGACGGTGGCCAGATCGTCTTCGAGGGCACCCCCGCCGACCTCGTCGCCGACCGCTCCACCCTCACCGGCGAGCACCTGGCGGCGTACGTCGGCGGCTGACGGTCTGGTCCGGCTCGTCTCCCGTTCCGGCTCGGCGGCTGACGGGTCTCTGGTTCAGGCGACGGGCGGTCGGGTCTTCTCTGCCGTCCTGATCGCCAGGGCCGCGCAGATGACGGCAATCAGTCCGAGGGCGACAGTGGCCGGGGTGACATACCCGGGCACCGACGAGGTGACGTAAGACCCGCCGCCGGTGAGGTGGCACTCGAAGTGCAGCGGGAAAAGGCTGACGCCGTACCCGTCGACCATGCTCGCCACCTGCGGCCCGACCTCCCGGCAGGGCTCGATCGGGGAGGCGCCGGTTCCGCCGTCCTCCGCGCGCATCACCGCGTAGCCGAGGTGGAGCAGGCCCCATGCGTACACGGCGACGGTTCCCGCGCCGACGAGGAGCGCTGCGGCCCGCAGTCGCCCCGGCTGCCTGCGGAGCACCGCTGTGAGCCCACGAACGGCGAGGATCGTCGCGGCGACGGCTCCGGCCAGTGCGGCGAGGATCAGTCCGAGAAACAGCATGACGACATCTTGATCTTGCCGGGTCGCAGATGCAAGAAACCGGGCGCGGGGAGCCGTCATGCTCCTGCGCCCGGTCAAGGTCTTCCTGGTGCCCCCGGCAGGATTCGAACCTGCGCCCCCGCCTCCGGAGGGCGGTGCTCTATCCCCTGAGCTACGGGGGCTCAGCGACTGGAGAAGACTAGCAAACCTCCCCTCCGTACGCCGAATCGGTATCGGGTGAGCCGATCGTGTCGACGACCGGCCCACCCGGCGGTCAGGCCGCTACCGCTCGGCGGTCAGGCTGCTACCGCTCGGCGGTCAGGCTGCTACCGCTCGGCCGCAACTGGGCAGCGGGTGCAGGACGATCCGGCGCGGGAGCCGGCGCGGCCACTCGTTGCGCGGCCAGGAGCCGTCCACGATCAGGTGGACGGTGCGCTGCTCCTCGCCGCTGAGCCGCAGCACGAAGTCGCGGGGGAGCGGCGGGTCCACCGTCGGCGTGGTGATCATGAAACGGACCCGCCCACGGGACGAGACAGCGGAGATCACGTCGGCGGCCGGCATGGTGCCGCGCAGCCGGACCCGGCCGATCCAGTAGACCTCGGCGAGGTGCTCCTGGGCGGCCCGGGTGATCGCCGGGTACTCGCTGCGGACCCAGCGTTCGACAGCGCTGACGCAGAGACCGCAGGCCCGCTCGCGCGGCTCCCGCGGACCCAACCCCCAGGCCCGCAGGTACGCCCCGACGGCGCCAGCGTCCAGCGGCAGGTCGAAGCGCCGCTGGATGAGAGTGGTGAGGCTCTGCCGCGTCCACAGCTCCTCGTCCAGGCCGAACTCGTCCGGGTGGACGCCCCGCAGTACGTCGATCAGTTCGAGTTCCTGTTCGCGGCTGAGCATTCCCGGCTCGCCCTGCCGCTGTCCGCGACGGACGGCTGCCACCGCCCCGTCACCGCCGATGGTGTGGCGCCGGCACCAACTGGTGACCGAACGCCGTGCGTCTCTGAGTGCAACCCCCACGTCTTGGGCAACGAGCCCGAATCGCAACTGGTCACGATATGTGGGGAGAAAACTCTCTAAGCAACGTAATCGCCTGGACCGCTCGAATCGTCCAACGCGCGGACATAAGTGGACAAGCAGTTACAAGTACGGCCTGGTGTCTCGAGTGATCAAGCCCCGGAGCGCGTGGCTCCGCTCTTGATCCACTCCATGTCGGCGATATCGGGGTATCAACCCCTCGGGACACCCCCAGTTCGCCGATCTGGAGTGGATCAAGAGGCGCGCTGGCCTGCCGGACCGCGCCGGCCTGCCGGGGACCCCCGCGCCTCGCCTCGTCGTGGCTCGTGGCAGATCGGCGATGTGGCGGTGTCCGGATGTCCGGAACACCGCCACATCGGCGACCTTGCGTGGATCTTGCGGACCTCGACGAGATCGGCCTCGCCATGACGCAGGCCGGTGGTGACGCGGCCGGTCGGATCAGCCCTTGGCTGCCTGCGCCTGGAGTTGCCGGAGGTTGTTCAGCTCGGTCTGCTGGGTGGCCTTCATGGTCTTCGCGACCCGCAGCACCTCGTCGTTGTCGGTCTCGCCGAGCGCCGCGTCGATCATGTGGATGCCGCCCAGGTGGTGGGCGTACATCAGGGTGAGGAACTGCCTGTCGACCTCGATGCCCCGGGCGTCCCGCAGGGAGGCCATCTGTTGCGGCGTGGCCATGCCCGGCATCAGGCCGTCCTTGACGGTGGCGCCGTCGGACATCCACGACATCGGCGGCTGCGAGCCGGTCGGGCTCAGGCCCCACTCGCGGAGCCAGGTCTGCATGGCACCGATCTCGCCCTGCTGCCCGGTGGCGATGTCGACGGCGATCTGCCGAACCTCGGGGAGGGTGGCCGACCGGTACGCGATCAGGCTCATCTCCACCGCCTGCGCGTGGTGGGTCGTCATGTCCCGGGCGAAGCCCGCCTCGACCGACGAGTCACCGGGCCGGGTGAGCCGGGGGGTGAGCAGGCCGCCCGCGTACCCGAGGAGCAGCCCCACCACCACCATGATGGCGAGCGCCAACACGCCGTAACGCGCCGGCTGGGCCCGGCCGCCCTCGTCGGGGGCGGCCGGGATGTCGTCGTACTCGCTGTCGGTGGTGGTGGGGGCGGTCATCGGGGTCCTTACTGGGTGGGCTGCTGCTGGAGCTCACGCGGCGTGGTGCCGGTGGCCGTGATGCCGGTGTTGCAGAGCGCCGTGGGGCCCTCGACGGAGGCGTTCACCCGCAGGTCCTTGATGAACTCGTCGATCCGCGAGTCGTCGGCGTTGTCGACCTTGAGCTGGTAGCCCCACGCCTGGAGGGAGATCGGCTTGTCCAGGCCCTCGTACGGGCTCATGAAGGTCTTCTCGACGCCGCGCACCTTGCCGGCGAGCTTGTCGACCTGGTCCTTGGGGAGGTCGGGCCGGTAGGTGATCCAGACGGCGCCGTGCTCCAGGCTGTGCACCGCGTGCTCGTTGGCGATCGGGGCGTCGTAGACGTCGCCCATGCAGTTCTGCCAGGCGGCGTTGTGCACCCCGCCCACGGGCGGCGAGTAGTTCCAGGTCAGCGGGCCCGACTTGTGCGACTCGTACTTGAGGCTGTCGGGGTCGGACTTGCGGATGTTGGCGATGCCGTCGATGGCGTTGGCGCGCTTGTCCCACGGCTTCGAGCCCTGGAACGACGCCCAGGCGCCGTACCCGATGATGCCGGCCGCCAGCACGCCGACCGCGACGAAGAGCGCGATCGGACCCCAGGCGCGGCCCTGGGTCACCTTGACCGGGGTGACCGGCTTGCGCGGGCCCTTGCCACCGGCCCGGGGGGAGCCCGCCGGCTTGCCGGAACCGGCCTTGGCGCCGGACGCCGGCCGGCCCGCTGCCGGCTTCTTGCCGGTGCTGACCACGGTCGGGCGGCGCTCAGGGCCACCCGGGGTGCTGATGCTCATCGTGCCTCGTCAAGTCGGTCGGTCAGGGGAGTGGCGGGCCGGATGACGCGCAGGGGAGCCGCCGAGTGCCCGAGTCTACCCCCGATAACATGGTTGGGTGACTCCTGCAGAACTAGCCTCGGTCGTCCTTGCCGCCGCCCACGCCGTCTTCGAGCAGCGTGGGCTCGACCGCGCCGCGCTGCCGGCGAGCACTGTGGTGGAGCGACCGCGCAACCCCGAGCACGGCGACTACGCCTCGACGCTCGCTCTGCAGTTGAGCAAGAAGGTGGGCGTTCCGCCCCGGGAGCTGGCGACGGCCCTGGCCGACGAGCTGGGCCGGGCAGCAGGTGTCAAATCGGTGGAAATCGCCGGGCCGGGCTTCCTGAACATCCGGCTCGACGCGGCCGCCGCCGGTCAGCTCGCCCGGGTGATCGTCGAGGCCGGCGCGGAGTACGGCCGCAGCGACCGCCTGGCCGGCGAAAAGATCAACCTGGAGTTCGTCTCGGCCAACCCGACCGGGCCGGTGCACATCGGCGGGGTCCGTTGGGCGGCCGTCGGTGACGCGCTGAGCCGGCTGCTGCGGGCCACCGGGGCCGACGTCGGCACGGAGTACTACTTCAACGACGCCGGTTCGCAGATCGACAGGTTCGCCCGGTCGCTGCTGGCCGCCGCCAAGGGTGAGCCGGCGCCGGAGGACGGCTACGGCGGGGCGTACATCGCCGAGATCGCCACCGAGGTGCAGGCCCGCCGGCCGGAGGTGCGCTCGCTCGACGACGACGCCGCCCAGGAGGTCTTCCGGGTCGAGGGCGTCGCGCTGATGTTCGACGAGATCCGCTCCTCGCTGCGGGACTTCGGGGTGGAGTTCGACACCTACTTCAACGAGAAGGACCTGCACGACCGGGGTGAGCTCGACCTGGCACTGAACCGGCTGCGCGCGCAGGGGCACCTCTACGAGTCCGAGGGCGCGACCTGGTTGCGCACCACCGACTTCGGTGACGACAAAGACCGGGTGCTGCGCAAGTCCAACGGCGAGTGGACGTACTTCGCCGCGGACTGCGCCTACTACCTGGACAAGCGGGAGCGCGGCTTCGAGCGGGTAGTGATCATGCTGGGCGCCGACCACCACGGCTACATCGGCCGGATGAAGGCCATGGCCGCGTGCTTCGGCGACGACCCGGAGCGCAACCTGGAGATCCTCATCGGGCAGCTGGTCAACCTGCTGCGCGACGGCGCTCCGATGCGGATGAGCAAGCGGGCCGGCACCGTGATCACCCTGGAGGACCTGGTCGACGCGATCGGCGTGGACGCCTCCCGGTACGCGCTGGCCCGCTACTCGAGCGACTCCCCGATCGACATCGACATCGAGCTGTGGACGCGGGCGACCCGCGACAACCCGGTCTACTACGTGCAGTACGTGGCCGCCCGGACGGCTGGCGTGGCCCGTAACGCCGCCGAGGTGGGGCTGGTCCCGGGTGACGCCGATGCGTTCCGCCCCGAGCTGCTCGACCACGAGAAGGAGAACGAGCTGCTCAAGGCGCTCGCCGAGTTCCCGGCGGTGGTGGCGACCGCAGCCGAGCTGCGCGAGCCGCACCGGGTGGCCCGCTACCTGGAGGAGAGCGTCGCCGCCTCCTATCACCGCTTCTACGACAACTGCCGGGTGCTGCCGTTGGGTGACGAGGAGGTCACCGACCTGCACCGGGCCCGGCTCTGGTTGAACAACGCCACCCGCACGGTGATCGCCAACGGCCTGTACCTGCTCGGCGTCACCGCCCCGGAGAGGATGTAGCACGATGCGGGCTCACGAGGCAGGTGCGCTGCACGCGGACATCAGCAACCGGGGGCCGGCGTGGCTGCGTACCCCGGAGGACGTGAACGCCCTGCTGCCCACGCTGTGGCCGCGCAGCGTGACGCGCGGCGCGGACGGCGCGGTCGCCGTCGCGGGCCTGAGCGTCCGCGACATCGCGGCCGAGTTCGGCACCCCGGTGTACGTCCTGGACGAGGCCGACCTGCGGTCGCGCTGCCGTGACTTCCGGGCGGCCTTCCCGACCGAGGACGTTTTCTACGCGGGCAAGGCGTTCCTCTGCCGGGCGGTGGTCCGGATGATCGCCGAGGAGGGCCTGCACCTGGACGTCTGCACAGGAGGTGAGCTGGCCACCGCGCTCTCGGCCGGGATGCCGCCGGAGCGGATCGGCTTCCACGGCAACAACAAGTCGGTCGCCGAGTTGGGCAGGGCGTTGGACGCCGGGGTGGGCCGGATCATCGTGGACTCGTTCACCGAGATCGACCGGCTCACCGCGTTGGCCCGCGAGCGCGGGGTGCGGCCCCGGGTGCTGGTCCGGGTCACGGTGGGCGTCGAGGCGCACACCCACGAGTTCATCGCCACCGCCCACGAGGACCAGAAGTTCGGCTTCTCGCTGGCTGGCGGCGCCGCCGCGAACGCCGCCTTCAAGATCCTCGACGAGGGTGTGCTGGAGCTGCGTGGCCTGCACTCGCACATCGGTTCGCAGATCTTCGACGCCAGCGGCTTCGAGGTCTCCGCCCGCCGGGTGCTCGCCCTACAGGCGCAGATCCGCGACGCGCGCGGGGTGGAGCTGCCCGAGCTGGACCTGGGCGGTGGCTTCGGCATCGCGTACACCACCCAGGACGACCCGGCCACTCCGCAGGACCTGGCCAAGCGGCTGCGCAAGATCGTCGACTCGGAGTGCGCGGCGGAGAACCTGGCCGTGCCACACCTGTCGATCGAGCCGGGCCGGGCCATCGTCGGGCCGGCCGTGTTCACCCTCTACGAGGTCGGCACTGTCAAGACCCTCGACGGCATCAGGACGTACGTCAGCGTCGACGGCGGGATGAGCGACAACATCCGTACCGCCCTGTACGACGCGTCGTACTCGGCGACGCTGGCCTCGCGGGCCTCCGACGCGCAGCCGTTGCTCGCCCGCGTGGTGGGAAAGCACTGTGAGTCCGGGGACATCGTGGTGAAGGATGAATTCCTGCCCGCCGACGTGCAGCCCGGAGATCTTGTCGCGGTGCCCGGCACCGGTGCGTACTGCCGCAGCATGGCCAGCAACTACAACCATGTGCCGCGTCCACCGGTGGTCGCGGTACGCGACGGCCAGGCACGCCTGATCGTCCGGCGGGAAACCGAAGAGGACCTGCTCGCATTGGATGTTGGATGACGTCACCTGTGCGCTTGGCGCTGCTCGGCTGCGGCACTGTCGGCCAGGAGGTGGTCCGGCTGCTGCACGAGCAGTCGGCCGACCTGGCCGCGCGGGTCGGCGCACCGCTGGAGATCGCCGGCATCGCCGTCCGTCGGCTCGGTCGCGACCGGGGTGACCTGCCGGTCGACGAGAGCCTGTTCACCACCGACGCGCTCGGGCTGATCAAGCGCGACGACGTGGACGTGGTGGTCGAGGTGGTCGGCGGCATCGAGCCGGCCCGAGGCTGGCTGGTCGAGGCGCTGCGCGCCGGCAAGAGCGTGGTCACCGCCAACAAGGCGCTGCTCGCCGAGGACGGCGTTGCACTGCACGAGGCGGCGGCCGAGGGCGGCGGCGACCTCTACTACGAGGCGTCAGTGGCTGGGGCCATCCCACTGCTGCGCCCGCTGCGCGAGTCGCTGCACGGTGACCGGATCAACCGGGTCACCGGCATCGTCAACGGCACCACCAACTTCATCCTCTCCGCGATGGACGCGACCGGCGCCGGCTTCGCCGAGGCACTGGAAGAGGCAACCGCACTGGGGTACGCGGAGGCCGACCCGACAGCCGACGTCGAGGGCTTCGACGCGGCGGCGAAGGCGGCGATCCTCGCCTCGCTGGCGTTCCACACCCGGGTCGGCGCGGCGGACGTACACCGTGAGGGCATCACCGAGGTGACCGCCGCGGACATGGCCAGCGCCCAGGCGATGGGCTGCACCATCAAGCTGCTCTGCATCGCGGCCCGGGGTGTCGACTCCACCGGCCGGGAGACCGTCAGCGTCCGGGTGCACCCGGCGATGATCCCGCGCAGCCACCCACTGGCCAGCGTGGGTGACGCGTTCAACGCGGTCTTCGTCGAGGCGGACGCCGCCGGGCAGTTGATGTTCTACGGCCGGGGGGCCGGGGGCGCGCCGACCGCGAGCGCGGTGCTCGGTGACGTGGTCGCGGTTTCCCGCAACCGCCTCGCCGGGGTGCGCGCGGCCAGCGAGAGCGCGTACGCGGACCTGTCGGTGCGGCCGATGGGCGAGGCGTTGACCCGCTACCACGTCAGCCTCGACGTGGCCGACCGTCCGGGTGTGCTGGCCGCGGTGGCGGGCGTGTTCGCCCGGCACGACGTGTCGATCGCGACAGTGCGGCAGGGTTCCGCGGGTGGGGCTCCCGGCCGGGACGGCGACGCGGAGCTGGTCATCGTCACCCACGTGGCACCGGACGCCGCGCTCGCCGCGACAGTGGGTGAGCTGCGCGGTCTGGACATCGTCCGGTCGGTGACGAGTGTGCTGCGGGTCGAGGGCGGCGCCTGAGTCGTTGGACCATCGACGGGGCTGCTCGCGCGTCCCGCCAGGTGGGTAAGCCCGGGTCTGCCCTCGACAGCTGGGGCAACGTGGTCCAAGGTGGCCCCGACGAGGTCGGCGCACGGTGCCAGAGGCGAGGAGAGCGACATGTGGCGGGGTCTGATCGAGGCGTACCGGGATCGGCTGCCGGTCACCGAGGCCACGCCGGTCGTCACGCTGCACGAGGGGAACACCCCGCTGTTGCCCGCGCCGGTGCTGTCCGCCCGGATCGGCTGCGACGTGCACCTGAAGGTGGAGGGCGCCAACCCGACCGGCTCGTTCAAGGACCGGGGCATGACCGTTGCGGTGTCCAAGGCGGTCGAGGCCGGCAACAAGGCGATCATCTGCGCCTCCACCGGCAACACCAGCGCCTCCGCAGCGGCGTACGCGGCGCGGGCCGGGCTGACCTGCGCGGTGCTGGTGCCGCAGGGCAAGATCGCACTGGGCAAGCTCGCCCAGGCGCTGGTGCACGGCGCGAAGCTCCTCCAGGTGAGCGGCAACTTCGACGACTGCCTCTCGCTCGCCGCGAAGCTGGCCCAGGACCACCCGGTCGCCTTGGTCAACTCGGTCAACATCGACCGACTGCACGGCCAGAAGACCGCCGCCTTCGAGATCGTCGAGGCGCTCGGTGACGCGCCCGACATCCACTGCCTGCCGGTCGGCAACGCCGGCAACATCTCCGCCTACTGGATGGGGTATTCGGAGGAGCGGGACGCCGGCACCACCACCCGCACGCCGAAGATGTACGGCTTCCAGGCCGCCGGGGCGGCCCCGATCGTGACCGGCAAGGTGGTGCCGGAGCCGTCGACCATCGCCACGGCGATCCGGATCGGCAACCCGGCGAGCTGGACCAAGGCCTTGGACGCCCGGGACACCTCCGGTGGGCTGATCGCCGCCGTGACCGACCGGGAGATCCTCTCCGCGTACCGGCTGCTCGCCCGGGAGGTCGGGGTCTTCGTCGAGCTGGGCAGCGCGGCGAGCGTCGCCGGCCTGCTCCAACAGGCTGCGGCGGGCGCGGTGCCGCCCGGTTCGACTGTCGTCTGCACCGTGACCGGCCACGGTCTGAAGGACCCGGAGTGGGCGATCTCCACCGCGCCGGCCCCGCTGACCATCGCGAACGACCCGATGGCCGCGGCCCGGGCTCTCGACCTGGCCTGAGCGCGCCACCGCCGACGGTGGGCCGCCCCTGGGGGCGGCGGGGGTTCCGGTGATCGAGTCCGGCACACTTTCACGTATCCCCGCCCGCATTCTCGTTCAGGAGTGAACCAGGCCGATGTCGCTGCTCGCCAGATTCAGCCTCGCCAACCGAGGGCTGATCGCCCTCATCGCGGTGGTGACCACGGTGTTCGGAGCGTTCGCCGTACCGTCGCTGAAGCAGCAACTGCTGCCGTCGCTCGAGTTCCCGGCCGCGTTCATCGTGGCCGCCTACCCCGGTGCCGGTCCCGAGATCGTCGAGTCGCAGGTGACCGAGCCGATCGAGAACGCCCTCCAGGGCATCCCGGGGCTCGACAAGATCACCTCCACGTCCCGCGAGGGGTCGGCCACCGTCCAGGTGACGTACGAGTTCGGTACCGACCTGGACGACGTGGTCAACAAGATGCAGACCGCGTTGAGCCGAATCGACGCCCAGCTGCCGGAGAGCGTCGACCCGCAGGTCATCGCGGGTAGCACCGACGACCTCCCGGCGGTGGTGCTGGCCGCGGCCGGGACGGCCGACGGGCGGGCGCTCGCCGAGAAACTGCGCGCGACGGTCGTGCCCGAGCTGGAGGGCATCGAGGGGGTACGCACCGTCGAGGTGACCGGCACCCGTGACGACGTCGTGGTGGTCACCCCGGACCCGGCGAAGCTGGCCGCCGCGAAGATCCAGCCGACGGCGATCGGCGCGGCGTTGAAGACCAACGGCGTGGCGGTTCCGGCCGGCGCGGTGACCAGTGGGGCGTTGGCCCTCCCGGTCCAGGTCGGCTCGCCGATCGGCACCATCGAGGACCTGCGCGGCATCGTGGTCGCCCCGGGCGCGGCACCCGTCCGTCTCGGCGACGTGGCGACGGTCGAGCAGCAGCTCGCCCCGGCCACCGCGATCACCCGTACCAACGGCAAGGACAGCCTCGGCATCGCGGTCACCGCCTCGCCGGACGGCAACGCCGTGCAGATCTCGCACGAGATCCGCGACCGGCTCGCCGACCTGAAGGACGCCTCCGGTGCGGAGTTGACCGTCGTCTTCGACCAGGCGCCGTTCGTCGAGAAGTCGATCGAGTCGCTGACCACCGAGGGCCTGCTGGGCCTGGTGATGGCGGTCATCGTCATCCTGGTCTTCCTGCTGTCGGTGCGTTCGACGGTGGTCACCGCCGTCTCCATCCCGCTCTCCGTGTTGGTGGCGCTGATCGTCCTGTGGATCGGTGACTACTCGCTCAACCTGCTCACCCTCGGCGCGTTGACCATCGCGGTGGGCCGGGTGGTGGACGACTCGATCGTGGTGTTGGAGAACATCAAACGCCATCTGGAGTACGGCGAGGAGAAGCGGCACGCCATCATCACCGGCGTCCGCGAGGTGGCCGGCGCGGTCACCGCGTCCACCCTCACCACGGTGGCGGTGTTCGCGCCGATCGCTCTGGTCGGCGGGTTCGTGGGTCAGCTCTTCGCGCCGTTCGCGATCACCGTGACGGTGGCCCTGCTCGCGTCGCTGCTGGTGTCGCTGACCGTGATCCCGGTGCTCGCGTACTGGTTCCTCAAGCCGCGCGGCGGCACCGCGGACGACGAGGCGGTGCGGCGCGGCGCGGAGGAGAAGGAGCTGCGCAGCCCGTTGCAGCGGGCGTACCTGCCGGTGATCGGCTTCGCCACCCGCAAGCGGTCGACCCGCTGGATCACCGTCGGGCTCGGTTTGCTGGTGCTCTTCGGCACCTTCGGTCTGGCGCAGAAGCTGGAGACCAACTTCCTGGACGACTCCGGCCAGGACACCCTGAACATCAGCCAGGAGCTTCCGGCCGGCAGTGGGCTGGCGGCCACCGACGTGGCGGCCAAGCAGGTCGAGTCGGTGCTGTCCCGCACGAAGGGCGTCGAGACGTACCAGGTGACCGCAGGCGCTGGGGACAACCCCTGGGCGGGCGGCGGCGGCAACAACGTCGCGAACTGGTCGCTGGCGCTCGAGGGTGACACCGACGCCAAGCAGATGCGCGAGGTGCTGCGTAAGGAGTTCGACAAGCTCGGCACGAGCGTGGGTGAGATCAGCTTCGGTGGTGGGCAGGAGGCGTCGACCAGCCAACTTGAGGTCATCGTCCAGGCCAGCGACCCGGAGGTGCTGACCCGGGCAGCCGAGGAGGCACGGGCGGCGATGGCCGGTGTGCCGGATGTCGAGGACGTCTCCACCAGCCTGGCCGAGCGGGTGCCGAGGGTCGACGTGACTGTCGACCGGGTCGCCGCCGGTCGGGTCGGGCTCACCGAGGCCGCTGTCGGGCAGCTGGTGTCGCAGGCGTTCCGGGGTGCGCCGCTCGGGCAGGTCGCGCTCGACGGCCAGCAGCAGAACGTGGTGCTGCGGCTGGGCACGAAGCCGCCGGTGACGGTGGAGGAACTGCGGGCACTACCGGTGGGTCCGGTCAAGCTGGACGACATCGCGGACGTCACGCAGGGCGAGGGGCCGCAGCAGGTCACCCGGATCGACGGCGAGCGCAGCGTGTCGGTGACCGGCACGGCGACCGGGTCGAACCTGGGCGCGACGAGCACGGAGTTGCAGAAGCGCCTGGACGGCATCGACGTCCCGGGTGCCAGCTTCACCATCGGTGGCGTCAGCGCGGATCAGGCCGACGCGTTCGGTGACCTGGGCCTGGCGGTGCTGGCCGCCATCGCGATCGTCTTCCTGATCATGGTGGCCACGTTCCGTAGCCTCACCCAGTCGCTGATCCTGCTGATCTCCATTCCGTTCGCGTCGACCGGCGCGATCGGCCTGCTGCTGATCACCGGGACGCCGCTCGGCGTACCGGCGTTGATCGGTGTGCTGATGCTGGTCGGCATCGTGGTGACGAACGCGATCGTCCTGCTCGACCTGATCAACCAGTACCGTGCGCAGGGCATGGGGGTCCGGGAGGCGGTGGTCGAGGGTGGCCGACGCCGGCTGCGTCCCATCCTGATGACCGCGGTGGCGACCATCTTCGCGTTGCTGCCGATGGCGCTCGGGTTGACCGGCGAGGGCGGCTTCATCTCGCAGCCGCTGGCGGTCGTGGTGATCGGTGGTCTGCTCAGCTCGACGTTGCTCACGCTGATCCTGGTGCCGACGCTGTACTCGATGGTGGAGCACACCAAGGAGTCGCTGCGGGACCGGCGCGGTCGGCGGCGTTCCGGCGAGCCGGTGGTGGACGGAGCGGAGGCCGACGAGGCGGCCGCCCCGAACCAGGTAGCGGTGCCCAGCGGCGCGCCCGCCCCGGCGGCGACCGAGGGTACGCGGCCAGCCCCGCGTCCCGCCCCGTCGGGCGCGTTGGTGGAGGGTACGGATCAGTTCGAGGTGCTGCGGCTGCCCCGTAGTCGTACCTCTCCGCTGCCTCCGTCGGAGCCGACCGAGTAGGTCCGACCGCATCACGGAACGCCCCCGGCAGGGACCTGCCGGGGGCGTTTCCGGCTTCACCGGCCACGACACTCCGAACCGACCGGGCCTGCACAGCGTGTTACGTCTTGCATACTCCAGGTGAATACATGGAGGGTGCGGGTGGCGCAGGACGGGCGGACGGCCGAGGGTGCGCGCGGGTGGGGGCGGCGCGACCTGCTGCGCCGTGGCCTCCTGGTCGCCGGCGGTGTGGCGGTCGGCGCGGGGGCCTCCGAGCTGTGGTGGAGCACCCACCGACGGGCGCCACTCGCCGGAGGCCCCGCCAGCGCGACCTCCGGCAACCGGTACCAGGACGTCGGCACCGGCAGGTTGGAGGTCGTCTGGTCGGGGCCGACCCAGGAGCGACTGGTGGCCCTCACGTTCGACGACGGCCCTGCCCCACAATGGACACCGATGGTGCTCGACACCCTGGCCCAACACCGGGTTCCGGCCACCTTCTTCCTGGTGGGGTCGCAGGTCCGGCGGCATGCCGACGTCATCAGTGACCGGCTCGCCGGGCACGAGGTGGGCAACCACAGCTGGGACCACCGGGACCTGGCCGCACTGGACGCCACCGAGGCGTACGACGACCTGCGCCGCAGCCACGACGCCATCGCCGACGTGACGGGCATGCCACCCCGTCTGCTCCGCCCTCCGTACGGCCACCTGGGCGGGGCGGTGCTGCACGCGGCTGCCCGGCTGGACTACCGGCTGGTGCTCTGGACACTGCAGATGGTGGAGCGTGAGTTCCCCCACGATCCCGCCGGCCACGCCCGACGCATCGTGGCCGATGTCCGACCGGGAACGATCGTGCTCGGTCACGATGTCGGCGCGTCCCGACGGCTGGTCGCGCTGCGTGGCCTGGCCGAGATGATCAACGGGCTGCGGGCGCGTGGCTACACCTTCGTCACCGTCTCTGCCCTGCTGGGAGCAGGCGTGCCGCCCACCCCGACCAGGTAGGGTGCCGCTCCGTGGCGTCCACCCTCTCGGTCCTGACCGGCAATCGGAGCTTCCGAAATCTCTTCCTCGCCGAGTTGGTGGTCTTCGGCGCCGACTGGTTCGTCATGGTGCCGCTGCTGGTCCTGCTGCCGCACCTGACCGGCAGCGGAGTCTGGGGCGCACTGGTGTTGGCGGTGGACACCGGCATCGTGGCGCTGCTGCTGCCGTACACCGGCACGATCGCCGACCGCTTCGACCGGCGGAAAATCATGATCGCGGCGAATGTGGCAGCGCTCGCGGGCGTACTGCTGCTGCTCGGCGTCCGGGGCGCGGGTACCGCGTGGCTGGCGCTGGTCGCGATCGGCGTGGTGGCGGTCGCCAAGGCGTTCTACTCGCCGGCCGCCCAGGCCGCGCTGCCCAACGTGCTGGAGCCGCACGAGCTGGCCGCCGGTAACGCCGTGGCCGGTTCCGCCTGGGGCACCATGACAGTTGTCGGTGCCTCACTCGGCGGGGTGCTCAGCACCGTCGCCGGCCCGTACGCCTGCTTCTGGGTGGCGGCGGTGGGCCTGGCAATGGCCGCGGGCCTCGCCACCCGGATCCGCCGGCCCCTCCAGGCACCCCGGGACGCCAACCGACCGGCCCAGCGGACCTGGGCGGCGGTCCGCGAGGCGCTCGGCTACATCGGGCACCGGCCTCGGGTGCTCGCGCTGGTCACCGTGAAGTCGGCCGTCGGCCTGGGCAACGGCGTGCTGACCGTGTTCCCGTTGCTGGCCGGCGTGTACGGCGTGGGCCCACTCGGCGCCGGTCTGCTCTTCGCCGTGCGCGGAGCGGGGGCGTTGGTGGGCCCGATCCTGATGCGTCGGGTGTTGACCAGGCGAGCCTGGCTGCTGCCCGGGCTCGCGCTGTCCATGTCGTTCTACGGCCTGTCCTACCTGGGCGCATCCGTGGTCCGGTGGTTCCCGTTGGTGTTGCTGCTGGTCTTCGTGGCGCACTTCGCGGGCGGCAGCAACTGGGTGATCTCCAACTTCGCCCTCCAGGGCGAGGTGCCGGACCACCTGCGTGGGCGCGTCTTCGCCACCGACATGATGCTCGCGACGCTGGCGATCTCGGTGAGCCAACTGGCGGTGGCCATGGTGGTCGACGTGGTCGACGAGCGGGTCGTCCTCGCCGGCTGCGGGCTGATCACCGTCGTCTACGCCGTCGGCTGGCGGATCGCCACCCGTCGACTCTCGCTCACCGACCCGGCCACCGAACCGGTCGCGGGCGCCGCCGGCTGACCGTGGCATGCCCCATCTACGGGGCAGCTCTACAGGCGCCGAACGAGGTGTGCACGGCTGCGGCGGTTCCCAGGCTGCGGACGCGCGACCGGATCGTCGGTGCCGGGCCCTAGCATGAGCGCGTGCCGACGAACTTCACCGCCGGGCCGGTCCGTGTCCGGGTCCCCGCGACCAGCGCCAACCTGGGTCCGGGCTTCGACGCGTTGGGTCTCGCCCTCGGGCTCTACGACGACCTGGCCGCCGAGGTCACGTCGGGTGGGGTTCGGGTGACGGTGACCGGGCAGGGCGCCGGCGAGCTGCCCGACGACGACCGGCACCTGGTGGTGCGGGCCATGCGCGCCGGCTTCGACGCGCTCGGCGTCCAGCCCGGAGGGTTGAGCGTGGAGTGCGTCAACCGGATCCCCCAGGCGCGCGGGCTCGGCTCCTCGTCCGCCGCGATCGTTGCCGGGGTGTTGCTGGCGCGCGCACTCGTCACCGACGGGGACCACCGGCTGGACGAGGCCGGCGTGCTCCGGCTGGCCGCCGAGATCGAGGGCCACCCCGACAACGTCGCGCCCTGCCTGCTCGGGGGCTTCACCGTGGCCTGGTCCGAGCCGACAGGTGCCCGGGCGGTGTCCCTGCCGGTCGCCGACGGGGTGCGGCCGGTCGTCTTCGTGCCGGCGGAACGCGGATTGACCGCCACCGCACGGGCCGCGTTGCCGGTCTCCGTCCCGCACGCCGACGCCGCGTTGACCGCCGGACGAGCCGCGTTACTGGTGCACGCGCTCACCACCGACCCGACCCTGCTGCTGCCCGCCACCGTCGACCGGCTCCACCAGGATTACCGCGCAGCCGGGATGCCGGCCACGTCTTCCCTGGTCAGCGCGTTGCGAGCGGCAGGTGTGGCGGCTGTGGTCAGTGGGGCCGGCCCGACTGTGCTGGCGCTCAGCGAGCCTCCGGCAAGCGTTCAGGCGGGAACAGACTGGGAGATCTGGAAGTTACCGATAGACGTCAGCGGCGCTCGGGTTGCTCGGGGTAGACTGGGACACGCCGAGCGGGACCCTGTTGCCGCAGGTCGGAAGAGTTGATTACGCTCTAGACCTAGCACAGCCGCGAAGCACGCGATCTCCTGCGGGGCGGCGCACCCCCGAAGCTCTCGGCGGTCAGCCCGTCAACCCCTGCCAAGGCCCACGCCGCGCCGCAGTTTCCACAGGTCGCCGCAGACGGCGAGACCTGCTCACCGACGTTGGTGAGTCGGGAAACCACCGGCTGCTGTGTCACAGACTCCCGCGACGCGTCCTTGCGAGGCGGGTGCACCGAGGCCGCCCGGCCACCTGAGTTCCGACTCCGGGCAGTCCCGGCCTTATCGAGGGAAGGAATCCATTGAGCGACACCACCGACGTGACGTCGGATGTTTCCAACGTCGCTGGCGATGCCACCGCAGCCGCTCCCGCCCGTCGTCGGCGTAGCGGCACCGGTCTGTCGGCGATGCTGCTGCCAGAGCTGCAGAGCCTGGCTGCGTCGCTCGGCATCTCCGGCACGGCTCGCATGCGCAAAGGCGAGCTGATCGCCGCGATCTCCGAGCGGCAGGGCGGCAACGCCGCCGGGACCCCTCGACCGCGGGCCGAGGTCGCGGCCGCGGCCGCTCCTACCCGTGAGGGTGTCCGCGCCGAGGTGCGGGAGACCGCTGACCGGCCGGCAGCCGAAGGGCGTGGCGCCGAGCAGGCGTCGGCCGAGCCGGCAGCCGAGACCGAGGGGCGTGGTCGCACCCGGCGGACCCGGACCGCAGCGGCCGAGTCGCGTCCGGCTGAGTCGCGTCCGGCTGAGTCGCGTCCGGCCGAGTCGCGTACCGACGAGGCGGAAGCCGGCGAGCGGACCGACCGTGGCGAGACCCGCCGCGAGCGTCCGGAGCGTGCCGAGCGGGGCGACCGTGCCGAGCGGGGCGAGCGGGGCGAGCGTGCCGACCGTGGTGAGCGTGCCGACCGTGGTGAGCGTGCGGACCGTGGTGAGCGGGCCGAGCGCAACGAGCGGGGCGAGCGCGCCGACCGTGGTGAGCGGGCCGAGCGCAACGACCGGGGCGAGCGTGCCGAGCGTGGTGAGCGTGCCGATCGGGGCGACCGCAACGACCGTTCGGACCGCAACGAGCGTTCGGACCGCAACGACCGGGGCGACCGTAACGACCGCGGCCAGCGTGCCGAGCGGGACAGCGACGACGACGACGGCGAGGGCGGTGGTCGGCGCGGCCGGCGCAGCCGTTTCCGGGACCGTCGCCGGGGGCGCGGCGACCGCGCCGAGACCGGTGCTGACACCGGTGGGCGTGAGCCGCAGGTCAGCGAGGACGACGTGCTCGTCCCGGTGGCCGGCATCATCGACGTGCTCGACAACTACGCCTTCGTGCGGACGACCGGTTACCTCGCCGGCCCGAACGACGTGTACGTCTCGATGTCCCAGATCAAGAAGTACGGTCTGCGCCGCGGTGACGCGATCACCGGTGCGGTGCGGGCGGCCCGCGAGGGCGGCAACAGCGGCGACCAGCGGCGGGACAAGTACAACCCGCTGATGCGGCTGGACACGATCAACGGGATGGAGCCGGATGAGGCCCGGCGCCGGCCGGAGTTCTACAAGCTCACTCCGCTCTACCCGCAGGAGCGCCTGCGCCTGGAGACCGAGCCGCACATCCTGACCACCCGGGTCATCGACCTGGTCATGCCGATCGGCAAGGGCCAGCGGGCACTCATCCAGTCGCCGCCGAAGGCGGGTAAGACGATGGTGCTGCAGGCGATCGCCAACGCGATCACCCGCAACAACCCGGAGTGCCACCTGATGGTGGTGCTGGTGGACGAGCGGCCCGAAGAGGTCACCGACATGCAGCGGTCGATCAAGGGCGAGGTCATCGCGGCCACGTTCGACCGTCCGCCGCAGGACCACACCACGGTGGCCGAGCTGGCCATCGAGCGGGCCAAGCGCCTGGTCGAGCTCGGGCACGACGTGGTCGTGCTGCTCGACTCGGTGACCCGGCTCGGTCGGTCGTACAACCTGGCGGCTCCGGCCAGTGGCCGGATCATGTCGGGTGGTATCGACTCCACAGCGCTCTACCCGCCGAAGCGCTTCCTCGGCGCGGCCCGCAACATCGAGAACGGCGGGTCGTTGACCATCATCGCCACGGCGCTGGTGGAGACCGGGTCCATGGCGGACACGGTCATCTTCGAGGAGTTCAAGGGCACCGGTAACGCGGAGCTGAAGCTGGACCGGAAGATCGCCGACAAGCGGACCTTCCCGGCCATCGACATCAACCCGTCCGGTACGCGTAAGGAAGAGGTCCTGCTCGCACCCGAAGAGCTGGCCATCATCCACAAGCTTCGGAAGGTGCTGCACTCGCTGGACTCGCAGGCCGCCATGGACCTGCTGCTGGACCGGCTCAAGCAGTCCCGCACCAACATCGAGTTCCTGATGCAGATCGCGAAGTCGACGCCGGGGGAGTAACCATCCCCGGGTGAGACGAAGGGGCACGGCCACACCGGTCGTGTCCCTTCGTCGTGTCGGGAGGCACGACGGGATCCATCCGAGTTGGTGGAATTTTCCTTCGGTTCAGTCGACAGGTATTGAAACTTCTATTCACTGCCGGGTTGACTGTCGTCCATGCGTACCCGCAGACGATCCGCCCGCCGCACCGGCGTCCTGCTGCTGACGCCGCTGCTCGCCCTGGCCCTGTCACCGCCGGCCACCGCCGCGCCCACCATCGCCCCGCCCACTGTCACCCCACCGTCGGCCGCCTCGCCCACCGTTGCGGAGGACGTGCCGCCCGCGTCCTCCCGCCCGGCCGACTCGGTCAGCCTGGCCGCCGCCCCGACAGTCGCGACCGCCCCGACCGCCGCCGTCGACGGTGTGGAGCCGGCCGGCGGGCTGGAGACCACCAGGGCCACCCGGCCGGTCGCGCCGGGAGTGCAGTTGACGTCCTTCGACCGGTACGACGCCGAGGGCTGGCTGCGTGCCGACGCGCTCACCACCGACCTCGCCGGTGGTTCCACCGTCGACTACGTCAACTCCGGCGCGGTCAGCCGGGCTGAGCCGCTGCGGAAGGCGGTGGACCAGTTGCACGCGGTCGCCGCGGTCAACGGCGACTTCTTCGACATCAACAACTCCGGTGCCGCCCAGGGTGTCGGCGTGCGCGACGGCGAGCTGATCCAGTCGGCGGTCAGCGGTCACCGCAATGCGGTGGCGGTCACCACGAACGGGCTCGGACGGGTGGTCGAGGTGAACTTCGACGGCAGTGCCACCCTGCCCACCGGGCCGGTCCCGCTGACCCAGTTCAACAACATGGTGCAGGCCGACGGCATCGGTGCCTTCACCGAGCTGTGGGGGACGTACTCCCGGCAGCGGGCCGTCGAGGGGGCGGCCCGGGTGGTCGAGGTCACCGTGACCGGCGGTCGGGTAGCTGCTGTGGGAAGCGTGGCAGGTAGCGGCCCGATCGTCGCGGGCGGCACCGTGCTGCTCGGCCGCGACCTCGGCGCCGACGCGCTGGCCGGTCTGCGCCCCGGCGATCCGGTGACGGTGGCCTGGCGGCCGAAGCCCTCCGACGGCAGCAGCCTGCACGCGGCGGTCGGGGGCGGCAACGTCCTGGTCCGCGACGGCGTCGTGCAGAGCGTCGCGGACCCGACCCTCGCGCCCCGCACCGCTGTCGGTTTCAGCGCCGACGGTCGAAAGATGATCATGTTGACGGTGGACGGCCGTCAGGTCGACAGCCGCGGCGTGACGCAGACCGAGATGGGCCGGATGATGGCCGAGCTGGGTGCCCACCACGCGCTCAACCTGGACGGTGGCGGATCGTCCACGCTGCTGGCCCGCGAGCCCGGCTCGTCGACGGTGCAGGTGGAGAACGGCCCCTCCGACGGCAGCGAACGGGCCGTGCCCAACGGCCTTGCCATCTACGCGCCGAAGGGCAGCGGGCGACTCACCGGCTACTGGGTCGAGACCGCCAGCGACCCCACCGCCGCTCCGGGCGTCTCACCGGTGCGAGGTGGGCGGCCCGACCGGGTCTTCCCGGGGCTGACCCGCACCCTCACCGCGTCCGGCTACGACGAGACGTACGGCCCGGCGGCCGGCGCTCCCACCTGGCGGGCGACCCCGGCGGTACGCGGTCGGGTCGACCGGGACGGTGTGTTCCACGCTGCTGCCCCGGGTGCCACCGCTGTCACCGCCGCACGGGGGCGGGTCACCGGCTCGCTGAACCTCACAGTGCTCGGCCCGCTGGCCCGGATCGGCAGCACCACGCCGCGGGTCGGGTTGACCGGCCGGGACGGTGACGCAGTGGTCGGCGTGGTCGGGTACGACGCCGAGGGCAACACCGCGCCGATCGAGCCGGCCGATCTCACCCTCGACTACGACCGGGACCTGCTGCGGATCACCCCCACCGGGGACGGCAACCTGTCCATCGCCGCGTTGCGGGACACCGGCTCGGGCCTGGTCACCGTTCGCGTCGGACGCACGAGCACGGTCCTGCCGGTCACCGTCGGGCTGACCGACGTGCCGGTCGCTGGCTTCGACGACGCCGCGTCCTGGCGCTTCAGCCAGGCCCGCGCCAGCGGGTCGGTCGCCCCGGCGCCGGGGCACACCGGCACCGGCCTGCGGATGTCGTACGACTTCAGCCAGTCCACCGGCACGCGGGCCGCGTACGCCGACCCGCCCGCGTGGATCGAGGTGCCCGGTCAGCCGCAGGCGTTCGGCATGTGGATCCACGGCAACGGCACCGGGGAGTGGCCCAGCCTGCACCTGCACGACGCCCAGGACACCCAGCACGTGCTACGTGGCCCGCTGATCACCTGGACCGGTTGGCAATACGTGGAGTTCGCGGTGCCCGCCGGTGTGCAGTACCCGGTGCGGGTACGCCGCTTCTACGTGGCCGAGGCCAACGCCGCCGCCCAGTACACCAGCGAGGTGATCATCGACGACCTGGTGGCGAAGGTGCCCCCGACTGTCGATGTCCCGGCGGCGGCCCCGCGTACCGACCGGGTGGTGGTTCGCGACGGCACTGTGGACGGCGCGCCGTGGCGGTTCGCGGTGCTCTCCGACGCCCAGTTCGTCGCCGCCGACCCGGACAGCGACCTGGTCGCCCAGGCCCGGCGGACGCTGCGCGAGGTGAAGGCGGCCCGGCCGGACTTCCTCCTGATCAACGGCGACTTCGTGGACACTGCCTACCCGGCCGACTTCGCGCTGGCCCGGCGGATCCTCGACGAGGAGTTGGGCGACGCGCTGCCCTGGTACTACGTGCCCGGCAACCACGAGATCATGGGCGCCCCGATCAGCAACTTCGCTGCCGCGTTCGGAGCCACCTCCCGAGTGTTCGACCACAACGGCACCCGGTTCGTCACGCTGAACTCGTCCACCGGGACGCTGCGCGGCGGCGGCTTCGACCAGGTACGGATGCTCCGCGAGACGCTGGACGCGGCGGCAACCGACCGGCGCGTGGGTTCGGTGGTGGTCCTGCACCACCACCCGCCGCGCGACCCCAGCCCGGCGCAGGCCAGCCAGCTCGGCGACCGCAAGGAGGCGGCGCTGCTGGAGCAGTGGCTGGCCGACTTCCAGCACCGCACCGGCAAGGGCGCGCTGTTCGTGGGCGGGCACGTCGGCACCTTCCACGCCGACCGGGTGGACGGGGTGCCGTACGTGATCAACGGCAATGCCGGCAAGACGCCGTCCACCCCCGCCGACCAGGGCGGATTCACTGGCTGGACCGAGTTCGGCGTGGACCCGGTGACCCCGGCCGAGGCGGACCGGGCCCGCCGTGACCCGCTCGCCGAGGGCCCGCGCTGGGTGGACGCGGAGTTCCACGCGCACGCCGACCGGCTCACGGTGGCCGCACCGGCCAGTGTCGCGGTCGGTGCCCCTGCGACGGTCGCCGCCACGCTGACCCAGCCCGGTGGGCGTACGGTCCCGGTGGCCGCACCGGTCAGCGCCGACTGGTCGGCCTCGCCGGGGGTGCACATCGGTTCGGCGGCCGGGGTACGCCCCTGGCACACGGTCCGATTCGACCCGGCCACCGGCACCCTGACGGCACTGCGCCCCGGCGCGCCGGTACGCCTGACGGTCGAGGTCAACGGCGCCCGCGCCGAGGCCACCATCACTGTCACCAGGTGAAATGTCCGGGCGGGCCCCACGCGCGGGGCCCGTCCGGACACCTCAGAAGTCGCCGTCTGCCACCTGGAAGACGGTGAGGCCGAGAGCTCGCCACATCTGGACCACCTGGACGCGGTCGTCGAAGACGCCGGCAACCCGGTAACGGTCCCGGATCTCCCGGTCGTAGATCTCCCGCTTGACGATCGAGTCCTTACGGGTGTCGCCGACTGCCCGCATGTGCAGGCCGAGGTGGGGGACCCGGACGTGCCGGGCCAGCCACGCCTCGGTGGCCGCGCGGGCGGAGTCGTCCCTCCCCGAGCAGAAGACCACCCCGTAGCCGGCGGCGTGCATCGCCCGGACCGCCGCGATTACCGCCGTGTTCGGCTCGTCCTCGCCGACCCTGGTCATGTCGTACGGGCTGCGGGACACAGCCAGCGCGACGGTGCCGTCGATGTCCACCAAGACGATCTCCGCTGGTTCGGTCGACGGCGGATGGACCACGGCGGGTCGTCCGGTGCGGGCCTGCGGCACCGGCAACGGCAGCGCCCGCCCTTCCAGGTAGCGCTCGTGCAGCCGGCGAATCGCCTCCGTGCCGACCTGGTCGGCTGCCGGACGAGCGGCGTCCCGCCGCAGGCACTCGGCCAGCGGCACGTCGGTGAAGTCGTGCACCTCGAAGTCGGCGCCGTAGCGGGCGGCCAGATCGGCCCAGCCCCGCAGCGTCCGCGCGCGCAGGTTGGTGTCGTCCACGCAGACGTCCGCGCGGGTCCGCAGCAGCGCCTCGACCTGAGCCCGCTGTACGACTGTCACCTGGGCCTCGGCCCACTGGGTGAAGAGCCTCTCGCCGTGCAGCATCCGGCGCAGGTCGTCGCGGTTGACCCGGAGAACGGACGGCTGGAGGGTACGGGCGAACGTCGTCTTGCCCGAGGCGGGCAGTCCTCGGGTGGCGATCAGGCGGGTCATCGGCGCACCTCCGGCTCGGCGGGCGTACCCCGTTCGGGGTACCCGGCGGCGATCCGCCGGGTGGGCGAATGCCCCGTCGGGCGGCGGGAATGCGGATGGGGAGGCACGTGTTGACGATGCCGGACGAGGTGTGCGGCCCGATTACCGGGTCGGCTCAGGCCCATGGCACACTGGTCAATCGGCCACCGGTTCCGGTTCACGCCCGAGCCCGTCGCGTACGGCGCGACGAGTGATGACGGCGACCCGGCGACCACCAACGAGAGGACCGAGGCGAGATGAAGGCAAACATCCACCCGGAGTACACGACCACCGAGGTCAGCTGCTCCTGTGGCAACACGTTCACGACCCGCAGCACCGCCAAGGGCGGGGCGATCCACGTCGAGACCTGCAGCGCCTGCCACCCGTTCTACACCGGTAAGCAGCGCGTTCTCGACACCGCCGGCCGGGTCGCGAAGTTCCAGCAGAAGTACGCCAAGGTTCAGGCCAAGAAGGCCAAGTAGCTCCTCGTTCGGCGCCCGTGTCCGGTTTTCCACCGGACACGGGCGCCGTCCGTGTTTCACCCAGTTTCCGCCCGGCCGCCGGCCAGTCCGGCCCGCCGCGCGCCTTCGAAGGAGCATCCGCAGCATGAGCAGCGAGCGTCTGGCCGGCCTCCTCGACGAGTACGCGGAGCTGGAGAAGCGGCTGGCCGATCCGGCCATCCACGCCGACCAGGCCACCGCCCGCAGGGTCGGCCGCCGGTACGCCGAGTTGGTGCCGCTGCACAAGGCTGCCGCTGAGCTGGAACAGGCTCGCGCCGACCTTGTGGCGGCTCGCGAACTGGCCGCTGAGGACGCCTCCTTCGCGGGTGAGGCGGAGTCCATCGCCGCGTCCCTTCCGGTGCTGGAGGAACGCCTCGCCGAGCTGCTCATTCCCCGCGACCCGCACGACGCCAAGGACGTGATCGTCGAGATCAAGGCCGGCGAGGGCGGTGAGGAGTCGGCGCTGTTCGCCGGTGACCTGCTCCGGATGTACACCCGGTACGCCGAGCGGCACGGCTGGGTCACCGAGGTGATCGACGCACAGGACTCCGACCTCGGCGGGGTCAAGGACGTCTCCCTGGCGATCAAGACCAAGGGTGTGCCGGACGGCGGCAACGGCGTGTGGTCGCGACTCAAGTGGGAGGGCGGCGTGCACCGGGTGCAGCGCGTCCCGGTGACCGAGTCACAGGGCCGCATCCACACCAGCGCCGCCGGGGTGCTGGTGCTGCCCGAGGCCGAGGACGTTGACGTCACGATCGACCAGAACGACCTGCGCATCGACGTGTTCCGTTCGTCCGGCCCGGGCGGCCAGTCGGTGAACACCACCGACTCGGCGGTGCGGATCACCCACCTGCCGACCGGCATCGTCGTCTCCTGCCAGAACGAGAAGTCCCAGTTGCAGAACCGGGAGCAGGCGATGCGGATCCTGCGGGCCCGACTTCTCGCCAACGCGCAGGAGCAGGCCGACGCCGCAGCCTCGGACGCCCGCAAGGCGCAGGTGCGGACGGTGGACCGCTCGGAGCGGATCCGCACCTACAACTTCCCGCAGAACCGGATCACCGACCACCGGATCGGCTACACGGCGTACAACCTGGACCTGGCGCTCGCCGGCGAACTGGACGGGGTGCTGGACGCCCTCACCGAGGCCGACCGCGCCGCCCGGCTCGCCGGCGACACCGAGCTGACCCGTCGCTGACCGCGACACCGAGCTGACCCGTCGCTGACCGCGCGGGTGGTCAGCTCGCGCGGGGGCGGGACTTGGCGCGGAGCATCTCCCGGTCGGCCAGTTCGAAGGCGACGCTGAGCGCGTCGCGTAACCCGCTGCCGCCGGAGACCTCCGCGAAGCCGATGCTCACCCCGACCGGGGTCCCCGGCACCAGCGACTCCCAGTCCTCCAGTCGGACCGCGGCCTCGATGCGGCGGGCCACCTCGGCGGCCTCGGCCATGTTGGTGTCCGGCAGCACCACCACGAACTCGTCACCGCCGTAACGGGCGACGAAGTCGCCCCGGCGCATCACCCTGTTGATGACGCCGGCGATGCGTTGGAGCACCAGATCGCCGGAGTGGTGGCCGTGCCGGGTATTGACCGCCTTGAAACCGTCCAGGTCGCAGACGCCGATGACCACCCGCTCGCCCCGGGTGACGACGGCGGTGATGTACCGCTCCAACCGACGCCGGTTGGGCAGCCCGGTCAGCGGGTCGGTCAGTGCCTCGCCCTCGAAGCGGGCCGCCTCGCGGCGCATCTCCTCGTGGTCGATCCGAGCGGCGATGCCGTCGATGTAGACGTCCCGCAGCCGGTCGTTGCGCTGGGCGGCGAGCCGGAACGCCAGGCGGTCGGCCCGGTGTGCCGCCAGGTGGTCGCCGGCACGGGTCAGCGCGATGCTGCGCAGCCGGGCCGGCTCGGCTGCCCCGAGCGTCTCGTTGGACACCTGGACGGTGTCCAACCGGGTGACGGCCTCGATCGGCCGCCCGTCGGCCACCGCGAGGCACACCTGGCCGAGTTGTCGCATGTCGCGCGCGCGGGCGCTGTCCCCACCGTGGCTGATCAACCGGGCCGGCTGGGCGTCCCCGCTGGTCTCCACGTGGTCGCCGAGCGCCGCCTGCCGAGCCGCCGCGTAGCCGTACGCGGCGAGGCTGCTGGGGCGGAGTTGGCCGGCCCGCCCGGTGCGGACGAATCGGGCCAGGTCGGAGGCCACGTCCCGGAGCACCCGTAGGCAGCCGTCGCTGTCGCCGTTGTGGTCCAGTGCCACCGCGTTGCGCAACCGGATGCCCGGCGCGGCGAACGTCTCCTCCGGAATTCCCGCGGTCACCCCGAGCTGCCGGGCCCGCTCGATGGCCCCCAGGGCGTACCCGTGGAAGCTGAGGTAGCTGTAGGCCATCGCCAGGTCGTGCCAGCCCCACGCGGTGTCCCGGTCCGGGTCATCCACCGCGCCGAGGGCGCGGGCGGCTCTGACGAGGTGCATGACGCAGCGGTCCAGTGCGCCCTGGTGGTGGGCGGCGAGAGCGGCCAGCGCGTTGAGGTGCCCGTGCAGGTACGGCTCGGCGAGGTCGCGGACCGCCGAGGACGCCTCCTCGATGGCCCGGGTGAACTCCGCGGTCCGACCGAGATTGATCAGCGCGGAGAGGCGCTGCACCATCGCGTCCGCTCGTGCCGCCGGGTCGGAGGTGGTGCGGATCACACGCTCCAGGAGGACGTACGCCTCCGCGGAACGGCTTGCCTCCTGCAACGCCCGGGCGCGCGTGAGCGCATCAACCTGGTCATCGACCCGGTCGAGCCAGCCCACCCGCCAACCTCCTGCCGTGCGCCCTTGGCGCACCCGTTCGTCACGTCGCCCGCGACGCTTCATGATTATGTCGTGAGTACTTTGCCGCAACACCCCCCCGAAGGGACAGGTCCCGTCCGGCCGTCCGCCGCGGTGGCCCGGGCGGCCCGGGTGCTCGCCGCCGCCGGGATCGGCTCGGCGCGGGTGGAGGCGGAGTTGCTTGCCGCGTACGTGCTCGGGGTGCCCCGGGGTCGGCTGGCGCTCGCCGACGATCTCGACGTCGACCAGGTGGCGCGGCTCGACGAATTGACGCGTCGTCGGGCCGGGCGGGAGCCGTTGCAGCATCTGACCGGCCGGGCCGGGTTCCGGCATCTCGAACTGTCGGTCGGTCCGGGTGTGTTCGTGCCCCGGCCGGAGACCGAGTTGCTGGCCGGGTGGGGTGTCGAGCAGGCTCGGGGGCGGGCCGACGCGGTGGTGGTCGACCTGTGCAGCGGCTCGGGCGCGATCGCGCTGGCGGTGGCCCAGGAACTGCCGGAGGCGCGGGTGATCGCGGTGGAGCGGTCTCCGGCGGCGTTGGCCTGGTTGCGGCGCAACGCGGCGGAGCGGGCGAGGGCGGGAGACCGGCCGATCGAGGTGGTCGAGGCCGACGTGACCGCTCCGGATCTGTTGGCGGACCTGGTGGGCCGGGTGGACGTGCTGCTCTGCAACCCGCCGTACGTGCCGGACGCCGTGGTGGTCCCGCCGGAGGTGGCCGGACACGATCCAGCGGAGGCGGTCTTCGGGGGCGCGGACGGTCTGGCGGTGATCCGGCCGGTCGTCACACGGGCGGCGGCGCTGCTGCGCCCCGGGGGCGCGTTCGGTGTCGAACACGACGACACGCACGGTTCGGCGGTGCCCGGGCTGCTCGCCGAGGACGGCGGGTTCGGTGCCGTCACGGAGCACCGGGACCTCGCCGGGCGCCCTCGTTTCGCCACCGCGTCCCGACGGGCGGACGGCCAGGACGCCCCGATCGGGGCGGCGTGGCAGACTGACTCCTCGTGATGCTCTACGACTGCCGGTCGCCCGCCGACCGGGACCGCGGCATCGCTGCGGCGATCGAGGCGGTCAAGAACGGCGAGCTGGTCGTCCTCCCGACCGACACCGTGTACGGGATCGGCGCGGACGCGTTCACCCCGTATGCGGTCAAGGCGCTGCTCGATGCCAAGGGCCGGGGTCGGCAGATGCCGCCGCCGGTGCTGATCGGCTCGCGGCACACCCTGGACGGGTTGGTCTTCTCGCTGCCCACGGCCGCTCGTGATCTCGTTGAGGCGTTCTGGCCGGGTGCTCTGACGATCGTGATCGAGCACTCGCCGAGCCTGCAGTGGGACCTGGGCGACAAGACGGGCACTGTGGCGGTGCGGATGCCGCTGCACCCGGTGGCGCTGGAGGTGCTGCGCGAGACCGGTCCGATGGCGGTGTCGTCGGCCAACAAGACCGGGCAGCCCGCCGCGGTGACCGCCGAGGAGGCGCGTGACCAGCTCAGCTACTCGGTGCGGGCCTACCTGGAGGCCGGGCCCTGCCCGGACCCGGTGCCCAGCACGATCGTGGACCTGACCGGTGAGGTGCCGCAGTTGCTGCGGGCGGGGGCGATCCCGTTGGAGAAGCTGCGGGACGTCGTGCCGGATCTCGTCGACGGTCGGGGGGTCTGAGTGCCCCCGTTCACGGTTCTGCACGTCTGCATGGGCAACATCTGCCGCTCGCCGATGGCGGAGCGGCTGCTCGCTCTGGCGGTGCGGGAGCGTCTGACGCGGCGTGCGGAGGACCCGGCTCAGGCCGAGGAGATGGTGCACAGCCACAGCGCGGGGACGGGTGGTTGGCACGCGGGCGAGGAGATGAACCCGCCGGCGGCACGACAGGTGACCGGCCGTGGTGGTGACGTCGAGGGGTTCGCGGCCCGCAAGTTGCGCTCCGACCACATCGACGCCGCCGACCTGGTCCTGACTGCGACCGCCGACCAGCAGGAGTACGTGGTGGCGTTGCGGCCGGACGCGGCGGCCCGCACGTTCGTGCTGGGTGAGTTCGGCCGGCTGTTGGCAGCTGTGGACGCCACCGCGTTGCCGTCGGCCGAGGCGACCCCGGAGGCGGTGTACGCCCGGGGTGTGGCGTTGGTGGCGGCCGCTCACGATGCCCGGTTGGGGGCGTCGGCGTTGCCCACCGACGATCTGGACGACCCGTGGGGTCGCGGCGACCAGTGCTTCAGCCGGGTCGCCGACGAGATCGAGGAGACGGTCCACCCGCTGGCCGGCGCGCTGCTGCCCTGAGCGCGGTGCGAGTTTCCTCCGGGTTTGGGGAAAACCAGGGGCTAAAGGGGCATTCCGGGTCATTCTGAACGGGTCCTAGCGTGACCGGCTCCTGCGGGGAGAGCTGATGATCCGGGCCCATCTCGACAAACTGCTGACCGTGGTGATCGCCGGAGTGCTGGCCGGGTTGGTACTGGCCGCAGCCGCCCTGCCGGCGGCCCTGGTCTTCGGGATCGGCTTCAGCAACCTGTCCACGCCGTACTCGGAGCTGCCGAACACGCTCCGCACGCCGCCGACGGCGCAGCGCTCCAACCTCTACGCCAACGACGGCACCACCCTGATCACCTCCTTCTACCAGGAGGACCGGGTGGACGTGCCGCTGCACGAGGTGGCCCCGGTGATGCGCCAGGCGATCATCGCCGCCGAGGACGTCCGGTTCTACCAGCACAGCGGCGTCGACCTGCGGGGCGTGGTACGCGCGTTCACCGTCAACAAGCGCGACGGCCGGACCCGGCAGGGCGCGAGCACGCTCACCATGCAGTACGTCCGCAACGTGCTCAGCAGTGACCCGCGGCTGACCGAGGCGCAGCGGGTGGCCGCCACCGAGGTCACCACGGTGCGGAAACTCCAGGAGATGCGATACGCGCTCGCGCTGGAACGAGAACTCGACAAGGAGGAAATCCTCACCCGCTACCTCAACATCGCGTACTTCGGCGCCGGGGCGTACGGCATCGCGGCGGCCAGCAAGCGCTACTTCTCCCGGTCTCCGGCCGACCTGACCCTGGCCCAGGCGGCGCTGCTGGCCGGCCTGGTCCGGTCACCGGACAGCGACGACCCGATCAACGGCGACGCCGACAGCGCGTTGGAGCGGCGGACGTACGTGTTGGAGCGGCTGGTGGAGTCGGGACAGGTGCCGGTGGACGTGGCGGCGGCGGCTCGGGCCGAACCGTTGCAGCTGCAACCCAGCGAGACCCCGAACGACTGCACGGGGGTGCCCGAGACGCACAACGACTGGGGCTTCTTCTGCGACTGGTTCACCCGCTGGTGGAGCAGCCAGGCCGCGTTCGGGGCGAGTGCCGACGAGCGCCAGCGCACGCTGCGCCGGGGCGGGTTCTCCATCGTGTCGTCGCTGGACCCGGCGGTGCAGAAGGCCACCACCGAGCAGGTGCTGAAGATCTACCGACCGACGGATGCGGAGGCCGTGCCGACCGCCGTGGTGCAGCCGGGCACCGGGCGGGTGCTGGCCATGTCGGTGAACCGCGCCTACAGCGTGCAGGACAACCCGGTCGGGCAGAAGAACCGCCCGAACACTGTCAACCAGTTGGTCGCCGGTGGTGGGGCGATCGAGGGGTACCAGGGCGGCTCGACGTTCAAGCTCTTCACCATGCTGGCCGCGTTGGAGTCCGGCCTGCCGCTGTCGACCGAGTTCGTGGCGCCCACCCAACTGCTCACCCGATTCCCGGTCACCGGGCAGGCGAGCTGCGACGGTCGCTGGTGTCCGGCGAACGCGAGTCCGTCGTCGATGGACGGCCCCCGCACCATGTGGAGCGCGTTCGGCCGCTCGGTGAACACGTACTTCGCCTGGCTGACGGAGAAGGTCGGCGCCGACCGGGTGGTGGAGATGGCCGAGCGGCTCGGCATCGTGCTGCGGGCCGACTCCGACGCCAACCTGGCCCGGTACGGCGCGAAGAACTGGGGTCCGTTCACCCTGGGCGTGGCCGCCACCACCCCGCTCGACCTGGCCACCGCGTACGCCACGGTGGCGGCCGAGGGGACCTGGTGCGCCCCGTTGCCGGTGGTCTCGATCACCGACTCGGGCGGTCGTCCGGTCGACGCCGCCAAGCCGGACTGCCGGCAGGTGCTCGACGCCGATGTGGCCAGGGCGGCCACCGACGCCTCGCGCTGCCCGGTCGGCGACCAGTCGATGTACGGGCGATGTGACGGCGCGACAGCGCCCAGACTGCGCGCGCAGGTCGGCCGCCCGGTGGCGGGCAAGACCGGAAGCTCGGAGCGGTACGAGACGGAGACGGTGGTGGCGTTCACGCCGCAGTTGGCGGTCGCCTCGATGGCGGCGAACCCGGACGATCCCCGGGACGCTGTCGGTCAGGCAGTGCAGGCCCGGATGGTGGACGCGGTCGGCAAGGTGCTCGTCGTCGGCCTGCGCGACCAACCGGTACGCGACTTCGTCCCGCCCAGCGAACGAACCGCCTTCCAGGTCACCGGAGCCCGCACCGGCAACTGAGAGCGGGGTGGATCAGCGGGTCTGTTCGGCGTTGCGCGCGATGTTGCGGGCCATCCCGCCGAAGACCACCGTGTGGAACGGGGCCACCGATTTCCAGTAGGCGTGCCCCGGCAGGCCGCGCGGCAGGAAGACGGCGCGTTGCTGGTAGCGGCTGCGGCCGTCGTTGGTTGGCAGCACCCGCATCTCCAGCCAGGCTCGGCCGGGCAGCCGCATCTCGGCGCGCAGCCGCAGCAACTCACCGGGGACGATCTCCTCGACCCGCCAGAAGTCCAGCGCCTCGCCGACCTGGAGGCGGTGCGGGTCGCGTCGGCCCCGACGCAGCCCGACCCCGCCGACCAGCCGGTCCAGCCAGCCCCGGATCGACCAGGCCAGCGGGAACGAGTACCAGCCGTGCTCCCCGCCGACGCCCTCGACGACCCGCCAGAGTGCCGCCGGTGAGGCGTCCACCACCCTCTCGCGCACGTCGGTGTAGGCGGTGCCGCCGGACCACTTCGGGTCGGTGGGCAACGGCTCGGCGGGCGCGTCCGGGCCGCTGGCGTTCGACCAACGGGTTTCCACCTGGGCGTCGCGCACCTTGGCCAGCGCCAGCGCCACCGCGTCGTCGAAGCCGGTCAGCCCGCCCGGCGGGTCGGGTACGTAGCGGGCGATGTCGTGTTCGTCCGCGACCGCCTCCTGGATCAGGCTCTCCACCAGCGGGCGGGCGATGGCGTTCGGCACCGGGGTGATCAGGCCGACCCAGTGCGAGGAGAGCGACGGGGTGAGCGCCCGGACCGGCACGATGATCCGCCGGCGCAGCCCGGCCACCCGGGCGTAGCGCTGCATCATCTCGCGGAAGGTCAGCACGTCCGGCCCGCCGATGTCGAAGCCCCGGTTGACCTCCGCCGGCAGCTCGGTGCAGCCGACCAGGTAGTTCAGCACGTCGCGGACGGCGATCGGCTGGATTCGGTTGCGCACCCAACGCGGCGTGATCATGGCGGGCAGACGTTCGGTCAGGTACCGCAGCATCTCGAACGACGCCGAACCGGAGCCGATGATCACCGCGGCCCTGAGCACCGCCGTGGGCACCCCGCTGGCCAGCAGGATCCGGCCCACCTCGGCCCGGGAGCGCAGGTGCGGCGAGGGGACGGCGTCGGTTGCCGGTAGCGGACCGCCCAGGTAGACGATGCGGCGTACGCCGGCCGCGTGGGCCGCCGCCGCGAAGTTGGTCGCCGCCGCCCGGTCGGCCGCCTCGAAGTCGGATCGGCCCAGCGAGTGCACCAGGAAGTACGCGACGTCCACGTCGGCGAACGCGGCGGCCAGCGTCTCCGGTTTGCTGAGGTCTCCCTCGACGATCTCGGCCGCCGAGGCCCAGGGCACGTCGCGCAGCCGGACCGCCTTGCGGGCGAGGCAGCGCACGGTGTGCCCGTCGGCGAGCAGCAGCGGGGTCAGCCGCCCGCCGATGTAGCCGGTCGCTCCGGTGACGAGGCATCTCACAGGTCCCAGTGTGCGGCCCCCTAGACTCGTTCGCTGTGGAGACCGAAACGAGCACCTTCTGGGGGCCGGATTTCGCGCAGCTCAGGGCCACCGATCCGGAGATCGCCGGGGTGGTCCTCGGCGAGCTGGAGCGGTTGCGGGGCGGCCTGCAGCTGATCGCCAGCGAGAACCTGACCTCGCCGGCGGTGCTGGCCGCGCTCGGTTCGACGCTCACCAACAAGTACGCCGAGGGCTACCCGGGCCGGCGCTACTACGGCGGCTGTGCCGAGGTGGACCGGGCCGAGGAGATCGGCATCGCCCGCGCCAAGGAGCTCTTCGGTGCCGAACACGCCAACCTCCAGCCGCACTCCGGTGCGAGCGCCAACCTGGCCGCGTACGCCGCGCTGGTGCAGCCGGGTGACACGGTGCTGGCGATGGATCTGCCGCACGGCGGGCACCTCACCCACGGCAGCCGGGTGAACTTCTCCGGCAAGTGGTTCCACCCGGTCGGCTACCCGGTCCGGCCGGACACCGAGCTGATCGACTACGACGAGGTCCGGGACCTGGCTCGGACCCACCGACCCAAGCTGATCATCTGTGGTGCCACCGCGTACCCCCGGCTGATCGACTTCGCCCGGTTCCGGGAGATCGCCGACGAGGTCGGCGCGTACCTGATGGTGGACGCCGCGCACTTCATCGGCCTGGTCGCCGGCCGGGCGATCCCGTCCCCGGTGCCGTACGCCGACGTCGTCTGCGCCACCACCCACAAGGTGCTGCGCGGCCCGCGCGGCGGCATGATCCTGTGCCGCGAGGCTCTGGCCCAGCGGATCGACAAGGCGGTCTTCCCGTTCACCCAGGGCGGCCCGCTGATGCACGCCGTCGCGGCGAAGGCGGTCGCGCTGCGCGAGGCCGCCCAGCCGGAGTTCCAGACGTACGCCAGCCAGGTCGTCCGCAACGCCCAGGCGCTCGCCGCCGGGCTTGCCGACGAGGGGATGCGCCCGGTGTCCGGTGGCACCGACACCCATCTCGCGCTGATCGACCTGCGGGAGCTGGGGGTGACCGGCGCGGACGCCGAGCGACGCTGCGACGCCGCGTCGATCACCCTGAACAAGAACGCCATCCCGTACGATCCGCAGCCGCCGATGGTGGCCTCCGGCATCCGGGTGGGCACGCCGAGCGTCACCACCCAGGGGATGCGCGAGGGGGAGCTGCGGCAGGTGGCCACGTTGATCGCCCGAGCGGTACGCACCGATCCCGGGGCGCCGGGCGGCACCGACCAACTGACCCGGCTGGGTGCCGAGGTTGCCGAGCTGGTCGCGGCGTTTCCGGCGTACCCCCGTGGCTGAGCCCGGGGTGGTCGAGCCCGACAGCGACCGGCGGTGGCGGCTGCGGCACCTGCCGGTGCTGTTGACCGTATCGGCGGCGCTCGCCATGGTCGCCGCGGTCGTCGGCGCGGTGACCGGCGGCGCGACGGCGGCGGTCGGCGCGGCGGCCGGGGTGGGCGTCACGGTCCTCAGCTACACGCTGACCACGGTGGTGCTGGCCCGGGCCGACCAGGTCAACCCGCAGCTGCTGCTGCCGCTCGGCGTGGGCCTGTACGTGCTGAAGTTCAGCCTGCTGGGTGGGGTGCTGGTGGCGGTGGCGTCGACCGGTTGGGCGGGGTTGATCCCGCTCTGCCTCGGCATCGTCGCCGGGGTGGCAGTGTGGACGGCGGTGCACATCTGGTGGCTGACCACCGTGCACGCTCGCCGGGCGCACCGCTGACCCGGCGGGTCGTCCCACTTTTTGGACGCGCGGCAATGTGTCGGCCTCCGGTCATTTTCCGACGGGCGGAAGGGGAGTAGCGTGCCCACAGACGACGGCGCCCACGAGAAGCCCACACAACGACGGTTGTGCGGGGGGTGAGGCACAGCCTCGTCTTCCCGGCTGATATCGTTCGCCCCGTCATGGCTGGTGACCAAACCCCCCGTCCCGCCGGTGAACCGGACGATTATCCGTCCGGCGCCGGTCAGGGTTGGACCGCGCTCAGCTACCTCATCGGAGGGATGCTCGTGTGGGGCTTCATCGGCTGGCTGGTTGACCAGTGGCTCGACACCGGTGGCGTCGCCACCGGCATCGGAGTCGTGCTCGGTATGGCCGGGGGGATCATCCTGGTCGTTCGCCGGCTCGGCACGCCAACTTAGGAAGGGACGCGGTGTTCGGACAGGCGAACGTTCTGGCAGCGGGCCAGGCGGGATTCCCACCTACGGTGGACGACTTCTACCTGCCCAGCATCCTGCCGTGGGGGGTGGAAGACTCCTACTGGTTCACCAAGATCACGGCGATGGTCTGGATCGCGGTCGGCGTCCTGATCATCTTCTTCCTGGCGACCTACCGGAACCCGCAGCTGGTGCCGACGAAGAAGCAGTGGTTCGCCGAGTCGATCTACGGCTTCGTGCGCAACAACATCGCCGTCGACATGATCGGCCACGCGGGTGTTCGCTTCGCGCCCTACTTCACGACGCTGTTCTGCTTCGTGCTGCTGACGAACGCGTTCGCGATCATTCCGTTCTTCCAGATCTCGCCGAACTCGCACATCGCCTTCCCGGCGATCCTCGCGATCATCAGCTACGTGCTGTTCAACTACATCGGCATCAAGAAGCACGGCTTCGTCAAGTACTTCAAGAACTCGCTGATCCCGCCGGCACCGTGGTACATCCTGCCGCTGCTGATCCCGATCGAGCTCTTCTCGACCTTCATCGTCCGGCCGTTCTCGCTCGCGGTTCGTCTCTTCGCGAACATGTTCGCCGGTCACATGCTCCTGCTGGTCTTCACGCTCGGCGGCTTCGCCATGCTGAGTGCAAACGCCTGGCTGGCCCCGGTCTCGGTGCTCTCCTGGGTGATGACCATCGCGCTCACCTTCCTCGAGTTCCTGGTGATCTGCCTGCAGGCGTACGTCTTCACCGTCCTCACCGCCAGCTACGTACAGGGCGCGCTCGCCGACGAGCACTGATCCACCGCACCAACCGTTGTCGTCCCGCGTGAGAGTCACGCGTGATAACCAGGAGGAACCACACCAATGGACGCTAGCGTTCTCGCCGAGGTCACCGGTAGCACCGCTGCCATCGGCTACGGCCTCGCCGCCATCGGCCCCGGCATCGGCGTCGGCCTGGTCTTCGCTGCCTACATCCAGTCGACGGCCCGCCAGCCGGAGTCGTCCCGGATGACCCTGCCCTACGTCTGGATCGGCTTCGCCGTCATCGAGGCGCTGGCGCTGCTCGGCATCGCCTTCGGCTTCATCTGGGCCGGCTGATCCCGCCCCTAGACCGGGAGGTAACCATGTACTTCCTCGCCGCTGAGGGTGGTGAGTCCACCCACAACCCGATCATCCCGCTCTGGCAGGAGGTCGTGGTCGGGTCGGTGGCCTTCGCCGTGCTCTGCTTCGTGTTGATGAAGTTCGTCTTCCCGCGCATGGAGCAGACGTTCCAAGCTCGGGTCGACGCCATCGAGGGCGGCATCAAGCGCGCCGAGGCCGCCCAGGCCGAGGCGAACCAGCTGCTCGAGCAGTACCGTGCCCAGCTCGCTGAGGCCCGGACCGACGCCGCCAAGATCCGTGACGACGCGCGGGCCGACGCCGAGGGCATCCGGCAGGACATCCTCGCCAAGGCGCGGGAGGAGTCCGACCGGGTCATCCAGGCCGGCAAGGACGCGCTCGCCGCCGAGCGGGCCACCATCGTGCGCGAGCTGCGCGCGGAGGTCGGCACGATCGCGGTGGACCTGGCCAGCAAGATCGTCGGCGAGTCGCTGGCCGACGAGGCCCGGCGCAAGGGCACCGTCGACCGGTTCCTGAGCGGTCTCGAGAGCACGGGGGCCCGCTGATGCAGGCCGCCAGCCGGGAGTCGTACAAGGTCGCGGCCGAGCGCCTCGACGCGTACGTCCGCGGCGCGGAGCCGTCGGCGGTGGCCTCCACCGCCGACGCCATCCTCTCCGTGGCGACCCTGCTGCGGCGCGAGCCGCGGCTGCGCCGGGCGCTCTCCGACCCGGCCCGGTCTGGTGCGGATCGCGGCGCTCTGCTCGGCGACATGCTGGGCGGGCGGATCGGCGCGGACGCGCTCGACCTGCTCGTGGCGCTGGTCTCCGGCCGCTGGTCGGCACCGTCGGAGTTGCTCGACGGCGCCGAGCGGCTGGGGGTGGAGGCGCTACTCGCCAGCGCCGACAAGGCCGGCGAACTGGGCGAGGTCGAGGACGAGCTGTTCCGCTTCGGCCAGGTCGTGGCCGGTCAGTCGGCGCTGAGCAACATGCTCGCCGACACGGCCGCCCCGGTCGAGCAGCGGGCCACCCTGGCCCGCGAGCTGCTCGCCGACAAGGCCCGTCCGGTCACCGTCCGCCTCGTCGAGGTCGCACTCGGCGGGTTCGGGGGGCGCTCCTTCAATGGCGCGCTCACCCGGCTGGTGGAGCTTGCCGCCGACCGGCGTGACCGGCAGGTGGCGTACGTGACCGTCGCGGCCCCGTTGAGTGACGAGGACGAGCGTCGGCTGGGTGCGAGCCTCACCGCGATATACGGTCGAGAGGTCTCCGTCAAGCAGACGGTCGACCCCGCCGTCCTGGGTGGCGTGAGCGTCCGGGTCGGCTCCGACCTGTACGACGGCACCATCCTGCGCCGCCTCAACGAGACCCGCAACGCGCTCGCGAAGCGCTGACGGCTTTGCCGCCCAGCGGCTGTGTGGCTCCGCCGCCCAGTCGGGGCGGCTCCGCCGCCCAGCGCCCGGATTGACAGACGCCATTCGGACCGGTTGGTACTAGGTATCCCGGGCCCCTGAATTTTAAGGAAGCAGAGGATGGCCGAGCTGACCATCTCGACGGAGGAGATCCGCGGCGCCCTGGAGCGCTACGTCTCCTCCTACTCGTCCGACGTCTCCCGCGAGGAGGTCGGCACCGTCGCCGACACCGGTGACGGCATCGCCCACGTCGAGGGCCTGCCCTCGACCAAGACCAACGAGCTGCTGGAGTTCGAGGACGGCACGCTCGGCGTGGCGTTGAACCTCGACGTCCGGGAGATCGGTGTCGTCGTTCTCGGTGACGCCGCGAAGCTGGAGGAGGGGCAGCGCGTCAAGCGCACCGACCGGGTGCTCTCCGTGCCGGTCGGCGACGCCTTCCTCGGCCGCGTGGTCAACGCGCTCGGCCAGCCGATCGACGGTCTCGGCGACATCGCCGACGAGGGCTACCGCGAGCTGGAGCTGCAGGCTCCGAACGTGATGTCCCGGCAGTCGGTGTTCGAGCCGCTGCAGACCGGCATCAAGGCGATCGACGCGATGACGCCGATTGGTCGGGGCCAGCGGCAGCTGATCATCGGTGACCGGAAGACCGGCAAGACCACGGTCGCCCTGGACGCCATCCTCAACCAGCGGGACAACTGGCGCACCGGCGACCCGAAGAAGCAGGTTCGCTGCATCTACGTCGCCATCGGCCAGAAGGCCTCCACGATCGCCTCCATCAAGGGTCAGTTGGAGGAGGCGGGCGCGCTGGAGTACACCACCATCGTGGCCTCCCCGGCGTCCGACCCGGCCGGCTTCAAGTACATCGCCCCGTACACCGGCTCGTCCATCGGGCAGCACTGGATGTACGGCGGCAAGCACGTCCTGATCGTCTTCGACGACCTGAGCAAGCAGGCCGAGGCGTACCGGGCCGTGTCGCTGCTGCTGCGTCGCCCGCCGGGCCGCGAGGCGTACCCGGGTGACGTCTTCTACCTGCACTCCCGCCTGCTGGAGCGCTGCGCGAAGCTCTCCGACGAGCTGGGTGGCGGCTCGATGACCGGTCTCCCGATCATCGAGACGAAGGCCAACGACATCTCGGCCTTCATCCCGACCAACGTCATCTCGATCACCGACGGTCAGATCTTCCTGGAGACCGACCTGTTCAACCAGGGCGTCCGTCCGGCGATCAACGTCGGCACCTCGGTCTCCCGGGTCGGTGGCGCCGCGCAGGTGAAGCCGATGCGCAAGGTCGCCGGTTCGCTGCGCCTCAACCTGGCCCAGTACCGCGAGCTGGAGGCGTTCGCCGCCTTCGCCTCCGACCTGGACAAGGCCTCCCGGGCCCAGCTGGACCGCGGTGTACGGCTGGTCGAGCTGCTCAAGCAGCCGAACTACTCGCCGTTCCCGGTGCAGGAAGAGGTCGTCACGGTCTGGGCCGGCACCGAGGGCAAGCTGGACGACATCCCGGTGGGTGATATCCGGCGCTTCGAGTCGGAGTTCCTCCAGTACCTGCGGCACAAGCACGCGGGTGTGCTGGCCGGGATCGCCGACAACCAGTGGAACGACGACATCGTCGGCTCTTTGGACAACGCGATCACCGAGTTCAAGCAGGTCTTCCTCGGCAAGGGCGACGAGCGTCGGGTCAACGACGCGCCGGCCGCTCCGCTGGAGGGCGACGAGAACCGCGAGACGGTGACCCGCTTCCGCGACGGCGCGACCGACCGCCCGGCCGAGAGCTGATCCCATGGCGGCCCAGGTACGCGTTCTTCGTCAACGGATCCGCTCGGCGAAGTCGATGAAGAAGATCACCAAGGCGATGGAGCTCGTGGCGACGAGCCGGATCGCCAAGGCCCAGGCCCGGGTGCAGGCGTCCCTGCCGTACGCCCAGGCCATCACCGGTGTGCTCACGGCGCTGGCGTCCAACGCGCGGATCGACCACCCGCTGCTCACCCCGCGTGAGCGGGTGCGGCGGGCCGGCGTCCTGTTGGTCACCAGCGACCGTGGCCTGGCCGGCGGCTACAGCTCCAACGCGATCAAGACGGCGGAGTCGCTCATCGCGCGGCTCCGGGCGGACGGCAAGGAGCCGGTGCTCTACGTCATCGGGCGTAAGGGCGTCGGGTTCTACCGGTTCCGTGACCGGCCGATCGAGGCGAACTGGACCGGGTTCAGCGAGCAGCCGTCGTTCGAGGACGCCCGTGCCGTGGGTGAGACGCTGATCAAGGCGTTCACGGCCGGTGCGGACGACGCCGACGGCAGCGCCGGGGCGGACGGGGTGCTCGGCGTCGACGAGTTGCACATCGTCTACACCGAGTTCCACTCGCTGATGACGCAGACCCCGGTCGCCAAGATCCTCGGGCCGATGCAGGTCGAGGACCGGCCGCGCTCCGAGGGGCTGCTGCCGGCCTACGAGTTCGAGCCGGAGGCGGAGGCGCTGCTCGACGCGCTCCTGCCGAGATACATCAACACGCGGATCTACGCGGCGTTGCTCGAGTCGGCGGCGAGCGAGTCGGCGGCACGGCGGCGGGCGATGAAGAGCGCCACCGACAACGCCGAAGACATGATCGACAAGTACACGCGTGAGATGAATTCGGCCCGCCAGGCCGGGATCACCCAGGAGATCAGCGAGATCGTCGGCGGCGCGAACGCGCTGGCCGCGTCGGGAAGTGAAGTGTGATGACTGCACCAGTAGAGACCAAGACGGCCACGGGTCGCGTGGTCCGGGTCATCGGCCCGGTCGTCGACGCCGAGTTCCCGCGCGACGCCATGCCTGCCCTGTTCAACGCCCTGAACGTCACCGTGAACCTGTCCGGCGGTGAGAAGACGCTGACCCTGGAGGTCGCCCAGCACCTGGGTGACAACCTGGTCCGCGCGATCTCGATGCAGCCGACGGATGGTCTGGTTCGCGGCGCGGAGGTTCGTGACCGCGGCGAGCCGATCACCGTTCCGGTGGGCGACGCGGTCAAGGGCCACGTGTTCAACGCGATCGGCGAGGTGCTCAACCTCAAGGAGGGCGAGACCCTCACCCCGGACGACCACTGGGGTATCCACCGCAAGGCCCCGGCCTTCGCGGACCTGGAGCCGAAGACCGAGATGCTGGAGACCGGCATCAAGGTCATCGACCTGCTCGCCCCGTACGTCAAGGGCGGCAAGATCGGCCTGTTCGGCGGCGCGGGCGTGGGCAAGACGGTGCTCATCCAGGAGATGATCACCCGTGTTGCCCGTAACTTCGGTGGTACCTCGGTCTTCGCCGGCGTGGGTGAGCGCACCCGTGAGGGCAACGACCTCATCGCCGAGATGACCGAGTCCGGCGTCATCGACAAGACCGCGCTGGTCTACGGCCAGATGGACGAGCCGCCGGGCACCCGTCTGCGGGTGGCGCTCTCCGCGCTGACCATGGCGGAGTACTTCCGGGACGTGAAGAAGCAGGAGGTGCTGCTCTTCATCGACAACATCTTCCGCTTCACCCAGGCCGGTTCGGAGGTCTCCACCCTGCTCGGCCGTATGCCGAGCGCCGTGGGTTACCAGCCGACCCTGGCCGACGAGATGGGCGAGCTCCAGGAGCGGATCACCTCCGTCCGGGGCCAGGCCATCACCTCGATGCAGGCGATCTACGTGCCGGCGGACGACTACACCGACCCCGCCCCGGCCACCACGTTCGCCCACCTGGACGCGACCACCAACCTGGAGCGGTCGATCTCCGACAAGGGCATCTACCCGGCCGTGGACCCGCTGGCGTCCTCGTCCCGGATCCTCGCCCCGGAGTTCGTCGGCCAGGAGCACTTCCAGGTCGCCACCGAGGTGAAGCGGATCCTGCAGCGCTACAAGGACCTGCAGGACATCATCGCCATCCTCGGTATCGAGGAGCTCTCCGAGGAAGACAAGATCACCGTGGCCCGGGCCCGGCGGATCGAGCGCTTCCTGTCGCAGAACACGTACGCCGCGGAGCAGTTCACCGGTGTGCCGGGCTCGACGGTTCCGATCAAGGAGACCATCGAGGCGTTCCGTAAGATCAGCGAGGGTGAGTACGATCACTTCCCCGAGCAGGCGTTCTTCATGTGCGGCGGTCTCGACGACCTGGAGAAGAAGGCTGAGGAGCTGATGAAGGGCTGACCAGCCCGATCAGATCCGCAACAAAAAGACTGCCCCGGCAATGCCGGGGCAGTCTTTTGTTCATCTTCGCGTCCTATCATCGTCGCGGTCCGTTACCGGTGGTCGTCGCTTCCACGGCACCCGAGATACGGTCGTTCCGCGCTCACCCGAACGAGCGTTGATCCTTGCAACCTTTCGGCGACGTGCGCCCGTCTTTAACCCGTGGGCGTAACGAACGGAGATGCTCGTGGGTAAGGCCGGCAAGAGTGGCCGCAGGTCGTCCGTCTGGCGGGGTGTGCCGCGTTGGGCCAAGATCTGCACGGTGTTCGGCACCGTGCTGACAGTGCTCAGTGGGGCCGTGCTGGTCGGCTCCGAGGTGCTCATGGCGCGCTACGAGGGTGCCGTCGGCAAGGCGGACCTGTTCGGTGACCAGGCGGCGGGTGCCCAGGCGAAGAAGAGCGAGATCAAGGGTCCGCTCAACATCCTGCTGGTCGGCATCGACCCGCGTACGCCGACGGCGGCGCCACTGGCAGACTCGATCATGGTGCTGCACGTGCCGGCATCGATGGACCGCGCCTACCTGTTCTCGATGCCTCGGGACCTCTACGTGCGCATCCCGCCGTTCAAGAAGGCCGAGTTCCTGGGCGAGACCACGAAGATCAACGCTGCCATGTCGCACGGCAGCAAGGTCCCGGGGGCGAACCCCGACGCGGCCCGCGGCTTCGAGCTGCTGGCGACAACTGTGCAGAACGTGACGGGCATCAAGCGCTTCGACGCTGGCGCGATCATCAACTTCAGCGGTTTCCAGAAGATCGTCGACGCCATGGGTGGCGTCAACATGTACATCGAGCGGGAGGTGCGGTCCGAGCACAAGCAGCCGGACGGTAAGGCGCGCCCGGGCAACACTCGCGGTGAGGGCTACGTCGGCCCGCAGGCGGTGTACAAGAAGGGCAACCAGCACCTGAGTGGGTGGCAGGCGCTGGACTACGTGCGGCAGCGTTACCCGAAGAACGGCGTTCCGGATTCGGACTACGGCCGGCAGCGTCACCAGCAGCAGTTCGTCAAGGCGATGGTCGGCCAGGCGTTCAGCGCCGACGTGGTGTCCAACCCGGTCAAGCTGGACAAGGTGCTCCGCGCCGCCGGTCAGTCGCTGATCTTCAACGGTCGGGGCAACAGCGTGGTCGACTTCGGGCTCGCCCTGAAGGACATCCGCCCGAACACCATCGAGATGATCAAGCTTCCGGGTGGCGGGGTGTACGACGGCAAGAGGTACCTGGGTGAGCAGTTCCAGGAGGGGGTCCCGGACTTCTTCACCGCACTGCACAACGAGCAGCTCGATCCGTTCCTGCTGGAGCACCCCGAATTCGTGAACAAGACGAAGTAGCCGTGAAGCCGATGTCCCCACCCGCGTGGGGCGCGCCCCGGCGTCAGGCTAGACTTTCGGCAATCCGTAGCCGCAGCAAGGAGACAGCGTGGCACAGCAGCTTCACGTCGAGCTCGTCGCCGTCGAGGAGAAGGTCTGGTCGGGTGAGGCCGAGATGGTCGTCGCCCGGACGACCGAGGGCGAGCTCGGTGTCCTGCCGGGCCACGCGCCGCTGCTCGGCCAGCTCGCCGAGCCCGGCCAGGTGCGCATCAAGCTCGCTGGCGGCGAGCAGGTCTCCTACGAGGTCGCCGGCGGCTTCCTCTCGGTGAGCGCCGACGGTGTCACCGTGCTGGCCGAGAGCGCAACCCCGGTTTCCGCGCAGAGCCGCTGAGTCAGACCGGGGATGGAGATCGTCGAGGGATTCGGGATCGGCGTTGTCGTCATCCTCGTCGCGCTTCTGATCCTCTTCGTCCGGCGAGCTCTGGTCACCCGTAGCGGTGGCATTATCCGGCTCAGTGTCCGGGTCACCACCGTACTGGACGGCCGCGGCTGGTCACCCGGTTTCGGCCGCTTCGTCGGTGACGAGCTGCGGTGGTACAGGATGTTCAGCTTCGCGATCCGGCCCAAGCGGGTGCTGTCGCGCAAAGGGCTGGCGGTGGAGCGTCGACGGTTGCCCGAAGGTCAGGAACGGCTCTCCATGCCGGCCGACTGGGTGATCCTCCGCTGTACCAGTCACCACGCACCGGTGGAGATCGCCATGGCGCGATCGACAGTTACCGGCTTTCTCTCCTGGCTCGAGGCCGCCCCTCCGGGGGCGGTCTCGCCGCGTATGGCCTCCCAGGACTGGCCGGCCGCCTGACGGCAGCCTGCCCAACGTACGGCCGGCTTGATCGACACCGTATCGCCGATGTGGCGGTGTCGGAGCCAGCAGGTTGCCCCGACATCGCCGAACTGGTGTCGATCATCATCCGCGTAGAGCGCTAGAGCGCCCGGCGAGAAGCCTGTGTTTTTCAGGCGTGGCCGTGGCGGGACGGGGAACCCACCCCTGCCCGAGATGAGAACCCATCCCGCCAGGGGCGGGAGCCCGCCTCGACGTGGTGTTCAGCGCCGACGTTCAGCGCTTGCCGCCCGGCACCCATAGCACGTCTCCAGCCGGATTTGCCGTTCTTGACAGGATAAAGAGCAGATCGGAGAGCCGGTTGAGATACTTTGCCGGGAGCGTGCTGGTTCGTTCCGGATCGTGGCTGACCAGCGCCCAGGCCGCCCGTTCGGCTCGCCGGGCGATGGTCCGTGCCACGTGCAGCAGTGCCGCGCCGGCGGTGCCGCCCGGGAGGATGAAGGAGTCGAGCTTGCTCAGGCGTGCGTTGTACTCGTCGCACCAGCCCTCCAGGCGCTCGACGTACTCCTCGGTCACCCGCAGCGGTGGGTACTTCGGCTCCGGCTCGACCGGGGTGGACAGGTCGGCGCCGACGTCGAACAGGTCGTTCTGCACCGACGCCAGCACGCCCCGCAGTTCCTCGTCGAGGTGGCCCAGCGCGATCGCGACGCCGATCGCCGCGTTGCACTCGTCGACATCCGCGTACGCGGCGATGCGCGGATCGGTCTTCGGCACCTGCTCGTTGTTGCTCAGCCTGGTCATGCCGGCGTCGCCGGCCTTGGTGTAGATGCGCGTGAGGTGGACGGCCATGACGCACAGCCTACGGATTCCCGACCTGACGATCCCGGCGCGGCCGGACAGCACTCCCAGTTGGCCGGTGGTGGTGGGCCCCGGCGACGCGGGCGACCCGGCGGTCAACGACGTCGACGTCATCCGGGTGCACGGTGACGCCCGGCTGGCCGGCACCGTGCACGTGGTCGGTGCCAAGAACTCGGCGTTGAAGCTGATGGCCGCCGCGCTGCTCGCGCCCGGCCGCAGTGTGATCACGAACGTCCCGCGGATCACCGACATCGCGATCATGGGGGAGGTGCTGCGTCGGCTGGGCTGTGACGTCCAGTTCGACGCGGACGATCCGGTCGATCCGATGGTCGCGCAGGGCGGGATCGCCCGGTCCCGTTCGGTGACCATCGACGTGCCCGAGCAGCCGGGTGCCGACGCCGACTACGACCTGGTCCGGCGGTTGCGCGCGTCGATCTGCGTGCTCGGCCCGCTGCTGGCCCGCCGGGGCTACGTGCGGGTGGCGCACCCCGGCGGGGACGCCATCGGTTCCCGTGGGCTGGACATGCACATCTCCGGTCTGACCCGGATGGGCGCGGAAATCTCCGGCGAGCACGGATTCGTGATCGCGTCCGCCCCGCACGGGTTGCGCGGCGCGGACATCGTGTTGGACTTCCCCAGCGTCGGCGCGACCGAGAACCTGGTGATGGCGGCCGTGCTGGCCCAGGGCACCACGATGATCGACAACGCGGCCCGGGAGCCGGAGATCGTCGACATCTGCACGATGCTCAACCAGATGGGCGCGCGGATCGCCGGTGCGGGCACGTCCACGTTGCGGATCACCGGGGTTCCCGGTCTGCGTCCGGTCCGACACGCCACGGTGGGGGATCGGATCGTCGCGGGCACCTGGGCGTTCGGGGCGGCGATGACCCGGGGGGACGTGACGGTGACCGGGCTGGACCCGGCGTACCTGGAGGTCGCGCTGGACAAGGTGGTCGCGGCCGGCGGCCTGGTGGAGACCCGCGGGGACGGCTTCCGGGTACGGATGGACGACCGGCCCCGGGCGGTGGACGTGGTGACGCTGCCGTACCCCGGCTTCGCCACCGACCTGCTGCCGATGGCGATCGGGCTGGCGGCGGTCAGCGACGGCGCCTCCCTGATCACCGAGAACATCTTCGACGGCCGGTTCATGTTCGCCAACGAGATGATGCGGCTCGGTGCGGACATCAAGACCGACGGACACCACGCGGTGGTCCGTGGACGGGACCGTCTGTCGGGCGCACCGGTACGGGCCACCGACATCCGCGCCGGCGCCGGGCTGATCATCGCCGGCCTCTGTGCGGAGGGGGTCACCGAGGTCTCCCACGTCCACCACGTCGACCGGGGCTACCCGGACTTCGTGGCCGACCTGCGCGCGCTCGGGGTAGCTGTCGAGCGGGGCACCACGCCGGAGGAGCCGTCCCTGGAGATCTGAGGCCGCCCCACGACGCCACTTAGCCATCGTTCAGGCTCGCGGACTAGGGTGCAGTCAGGCACTCAATCGCAGCGAGGGAGAAGTAGATGGCGGGTCGACTCGCGGTCGTCGGGGCTGGGCTGATGGGCTCCGGCATCGCCCAGGTGGCGGCGCAGGCGGGCTGGCAGGTGACGCTGCGCGACCTGGACGACGCGGCCACCAACCGAGGGCTCGGCGGCATCCGGAAGTCGCTGGAGAAGTTCGCCGAGAAGGGCAAGATCGAGGCGTCCGAGGTCGAGGCGACGCTGGCCCGGATCACCCCGACCACCGACCTGGAGGCGGCGGCGGACGCGGACATCGTGGTCGAGGCCGTCTTCGAGCGGCTGGAGATCAAGCACGAGGTGTTCCGCGCCCTGGACAAGATCTGCAAGTCGGACGCGGTGCTCGCCACCAACACGTCGGCCATTCCGGTCACCCAGATCGCCGCGGTGACCGAGCGGCCCGAGGCGGTCGTCGGCACCCACTTCTTCTCCCCGGTGCCGATGATGCAGCTCTGCGAGCTGGTTCGCGGCTACAAGACCAGCGACGCCACGCTGGACACCGCGCGGGCCTTCGCCGAGGAGATCGGCAAGACGGTAGTGGTGGTCAACCGGGACATCGCCGGTTTCGTCACCACCCGGCTGATCTCCGCCCTGGTGATGGAGGCGGTGAAGCTGGTCGAGTCCGGCGTGGTGTCGGCGGAGGACCTGGACACGGCCTGCCGTCTGGGCTTCGGGCACGCGATGGGCCCGCTCGCCACCACCGACCTGACCGGCGTGGACGTGCTGCTGCACGCCTCGAAGAACATCTACACCGACACGGCCGACGAGAAGTTCTTCCCGCCGGAGCTGCTCCAGCGGATGGTCACGGCCGGCGATCTGGGCCGCAAGACCGGCAAGGGTTTCTACACGTACTGAGAGGTGGCGACCGGGGCGGGTGATCCGCCCCGGTCGGCCGCTCAGCCGTCGCGCTTGGTGGTCCAGCGGAAGGTGGTCAGGCAGAGCACCACGCCGATCACGCACCACAGGACCAGCACCAGCGCGACGCGTCCCAGCTCGAACGAGCCGCCCGGCTCCTGCGCGCCGAAGCTCTCCGGCAGGAAGACCGCGCGCAGCCCCTGGCACATCCACTTGAGCGGGAACAGCGCCGCGACCTGCTGCATCCAGGTGGGCAGGTCGGTGAAGACGAAGAACACCCCGGAGATGAACTGGAGCACCAGGGCGACCGGGGTGACCACCGCTGAGCCGCTGCGGGCGGTGCGGGCCAGCGACGAGATTGCGATGCCGCACAGGGTGCACGCGGTCACGCCGAGCACGGCGACCCAGCCGAAGGTGAACCACTTGCCGGCGGTGCCCGGCAGGTCGAGGTCGAACAGCGCCACCGCGACGGCCAGCAGCAGCACGGTCTCGGCGATGCCGATCGCCACCACCATGATCACCTTGCCGGCGAACCAGACCCACTTCGGCATCGGCGTGCCCCGGTACCGCTTGAGCACCCCCCGGTCCCGCTCGATCGGGATCCAGATGCCGAGGTTCTGGAAGCTCACCGTCATCAGGCCGGTCGCGATCATGCCGGTGATGAAGTACTGGGTGAACTTGACCCCGCCGCCGATCGTCCCGTCGAAGATCGACGCGAAGATCAGGATCATGATGATGGGGAAGCCCATCGTGAAGACCACGGACTCCCGGCTGCGCAGGAACTGGGTGATCTCCAGCCGGCCCTGGCGCACTGCGAGCGCGCCGGCGCTCGGCCGTCGGCTGGAGGTCGCGGCGACCGGCGTCGCCGGCTTGGTCGTGGTCGTCATCGTCCGTGTCCGATCATGGTGAGGTAGACGTCCTCCAGGGTCGGCCGGGTCACGGTGAGCCCGGGGACCTCGCCGCCGTGACGCGCGGCCAGGTCGGCGACCAGGGCCGTCGGCGTCGCGCTCTGCACGCTCTCCAGTGCCCCGTCCGGGGTACGCCAGGAGACCGTCGCGAGGGCCTCCTGCCGGTTGCCGAGCTGGTTCGGGGCGGCCACCTCGACCACCCGCCCGCTGGCGATCACACCGACCCGGTCGGCGAGTGCCTCCGCCTCGTCCAGGTAGTGGGTGGTGAGCACGATGGTGGTGCCGGCGGCGGCGAGGTCGCGGATCAGGTCCCAGAACTCGCGCCGGGCCTCCGGGTCGAAGCCCGTGGTCGGCTCGTCGAGGAAGAGCAGCTCGGGGCGACCGATGATGCCGAGGGCCACGTCCAGGCGGCGCTTCTGCCCGCCGGAGAGGGTGTGCGTACGGGCCTTGGCCTTGCCGGCCAGCCCGACCCGCTCGATCACCTTGTCCGGGTCGTCGGCGCCGGGGTAGAAGCCCGAGAAGTGCCGGACCACCTCGGCCACTGTCAGCTCGTCGAACTCGCCGGTGCCCTGCAGCACGATGCCGACGCGGGAGCGCCAACCGGCGCCGGGGTTCGCCGGGTCCGCGCCGAGCACGGAGACCTCGCCGGCGTCACGCCGTCGGTAACCCTCCAGGATCTCCACAGTTGTGGTCTTGCCGGCGCCGTTCGGGCCGAGCAACGCGAACACCTCACCGCGGTGGACGTCGAGATCCACGCCCGCCACCGCCACGTTGTCGCCGTACGCCTTACGCAGCCCTCGGACGGAGATGGCCAGCTCGTCATCCATGCCGTCCAGTGTGCGTCCTGACCCGGCCGAGGTCGTGCCCGGGGTGTGGCGATGCGCGCCACTGCGGGTGCTTCCCGCCCGGACGTCCTCGACATGGACCTGTGTGGTTTTCCACAGCCCTTTTTACTGGGCGGTAACTTAAACTCCGGCCATGGACGAGACGGCATTTCCGGGGCGGCTGCCCGAGCGGGACCGCCCGTGGGTGATGCGCACCTACGCCGGCCACTCGTCGGCGACCGCGACCAACGCCCTCTTCCGCCGCAACCTGGCGAAGGGGCAGACCGGCCTCTCGGTCGCCTTCGACCTGCCCACCCAGACCGGGTACGACCCGGACCACGAACTCGCCGCCGGTGAGGTCGGACGGGTCGGCGTGCCGGTGACCCACCTCGGCGACATGCGGGCGCTCTTCGACGGTCTCCCCCTCGCCGACACGAACACCTCGATGACCATCAACGCCCCGGCGATGTGGCTGCTCGCCCTGTACGGCACCGTCGGGCTGGAGCAGGGCGCCGACCTGACCCGCTGCGCCGGCACCACCCAGAACGACATCATCAAGGAGTACCTGTCCCGGGGCACCTACATCTTCCCGCCGGCGGCCTCGCTGCGGCTCACCGCCGACGTGGTGGCGTACACGTTGCGTGAGATGCCCCGGTGGAACCCGGTGAACATCTGCTCGTACCACCTCCAGGAGGCCGGCGCCACGCCAGTGCAGGAGGTCGGCTTCGCCTTGGCCACCGCGGTCGCCGTGCTCGACGCGGTCCGCGACTCCGGGCAGGTGCCCGCCGAACGGATGGGCGACGTGGTCCAGCGGATCTCGTTCTTCGTCAACGCCGGGGTGCGCTTCGTCGAGGAGATCGCCAAGATGCGCGCGTTCGGCGTGCTCTGGGACGACATCACCCGGGACCGGTACGGGGTGACCGACGCCAGACAACGGCGGTTCCGCTACGGCGTGCAGGTCAACTCTCTCGGCCTCACCGAGGCGCAGCCGGAGAACAACATCCAGCGCATCGTGCTGGAGATGCTCGGCGTGACGATGTCCCGCGACGCCCGGGCCCGCGCGGTCCAACTGCCCGCCTGGAACGAGGCGCTCGGCCTGCCCCGCCCCTGGGACCAGCAGTGGTCGCTGCGGATGCAGCAGGTCCTGGCCTACGAGTCGGACCTGCTCGAATACCCCGACCTGTTCGCCGGCTCGCACGTGATGACCGCGCTGGTGGACGAGGTAGTCACCGGGGCGCGGGTCGAGCTGGACAAGGTGCTGGAGTTGGGCGGCGTCGTCGCCGCTGTGGAAACCGGCTACCTCAAGAGCGCGCTTGTCGCGTCGCTGGCCGAGCGCCGTCGGCGGATGGAGTCCGGTGCCGACGTGGTGGTCGGGGTCAACCGGTACACCGAGACCGAACCCTCCCCGCTGACCGCCGCCGGGGCGGACGCCGTCGAGCAGGTCGATCCCGCCGTCGAGGCGGCCGCCGTGGACGGCGTACGCCGGTGGCGGGCCGACCGGGACGCGGCCGTCGTCGACGCGGCGCTGGCCCGGCTGCGCGCGGACGCCGCGACCAGCACCAACCTGATGCCGGCCACAGTGGAGTGCGTGCGGGCCGGGGTGACCACCGGCGAGTGGGCCGGCGCGCTGCGCCAGGTCTTCGGCGAGTACCGGGCGCCGACCGGCCTGGCCGGTGCCACCGGCGGCGGCGGGGAGCCGGGACTCGCGGCCGTCCGGGAGCGGGTCACCGCCACCGCCCGTGAGTTGGGCAGCGGCCGGCTGCGGCTGCTGGTCGGCAAACCCGGCCTGGACGGGCACTCGAACGGCGCGGAGCAGATCGCGGTACGCGCCCGCGACGCCGGTTTCGAGGTCGTCTACCAGGGCATCCGGCTGACCGCCGCGCAGATCGTCGCCGCCGCCGTCGAGGAGGACGTCGACCTGGTCGGGCTGTCGGTGCTCTCCGGGTCGCACCTGGCTGCCGTGCCCGCGGTGCTCGACGGGCTGCGCGCCGCAGGCCGGGCGGACCTGCCGGTGGTCGTGGGCGGCATCATCCCGGCCGGCGACGCGGACACCCTCCGGGCCGCCGGGGTGGCCCGGGTGTTCACTCCGAAGGACTTCGCCCTCACCGACATCATCGACGACCTGGTGACTGTCATCCGTCGTGCCAACGACCTGCCCTGACCAGACGCGCCCTGGGTGTCAGACGCGGAACCCGGCGGCGCGGGCCGCGTCACGTTCCCGTCGGCGTTCGGATCGCCGACGGAAGAACCAGTAGACGAAGAATGCCAGGCCGACCATGAAGACGAGCACCAACACCGGCAGGAGGACCGCTACCAGGGACATCACCACGCTCGTCGCGTCCTCGGCGGTGCTCGCGACCGGGGCGCCGAAGCCGGCGGTGGTCGCGTTGATCACTGGGCGGGCGGCGGACTTGAGCAGGTGCACCCCCAGTGCCAGCAGTACGCCGGTGACGACCGGCACCCACTGGTGGGTCGAGAAGAAGCTTCCCGGGTCGCTGACCGTCACCGTCTCGGACGAGGAGCCGGCGCCGAAGGCCAGGCCGCCGGCTGTCGGTCGGACCACCGTCTGCACCACGTCGTTGATGTGGTCGACGACGGGCACCTTGTCCGCCACCATCTCCACGGCCAGCAGCACGGCCATGATGAGGATGACCCAGCCGTTGCCGAGCCAGGTCCAGCCGCTGGGCAGGTCGATCAGGTCGGTGTAGCGGCCGAGGAGACCGAGGATGAGCAGGGGTATGTAGGCGTTCAGGCCTGCCGAGGCGGCGAGACCGGTGCCGGTGAGAACTTCGAACACGGTCTCAGCATCGCATCGACGCGCCAGTGCCGCTCGCTGGCGACCGGCGGGTGCTCGGCTACCCTCGTCGGGTGCGGTTGGTCATTGCGAAGTGCTCGGTGGACTACGTCGGACGGCTCTCGGCTCACCTGCCGCCGGCCACTCGGTTGCTGATGGTGAAGGCGGACGGGTCGGTGTCGATCCATGCCGACGACCGGGCGTACAAGCCGTTGAACTGGATGAGCCCTCCGTGCCGGTTGGAGGAGGCCCCCGGTGTGTGGCGGGTCGTCAACAAGGCCGGCGAGGAGTTGCGGATCACCCTGGAGGAGATCTTCCAGGACACCTCGTACGAGCTGGGTGTGGACCCGGGCCTGCGCAAGGACGGGGTGGAGGCGCACCTGCAGGAGTTGTTGGCCGCCAACCCCGAGACGCTGGGGGAGGGGTTCACGCTGGTCCGCCGCGAGTACATGACGGCGATCGGCCCGGTCGACCTGCTGTGCCGGGATGCCAACTCTCGTGCCGTCGCCGTGGAGGTCAAGCGGCGTGGCGACATCGACGGCGTGGAGCAGTTGACCCGCTATCTCGAGTTGATGAACCGTGACCCGCTGCTCAGCCCGGTTGTCGGGGTCTTCGCCGCTCAGGAGATCAAGCCGCAGGCCCGGGTGCTCGCCACCGACCGGGGCATCCGGTGCGTGGTCGTGAACTACGACAAGCTGCGGGGCATCGAGAAGGACGAGCTGACGCTGTTCTGATCGGCTGCTCAGCTTCCGGTACGCACCGCGATCAGCGACTTGGGCAGGCCGAAGACCCGCTCGACGAGCATCGTCGAGTCGGGGAAGTAGTGGCGCATCTGCGAGCGGTCCCGATCTTTGCCGAAGATCGGTCATCCGACACTCACCTGCCGTACATCACCTTGATCGCCTTGACGAGTCGGGCCATGTCGGTCGGCGTCCGTTCGAAGGTCATCGACGGCAGCAGCGACCGGGCGCGACGCCGGGTGATCGCCTTGGCCCGGCCGAACTCGCGCAACCCGTCCTCGCCGTGGATCCGCCCGAAGCCGGAGTCACCCACCCCGCCGAACGGCAGGGTGGACATGCCCGCGAAGGTCAGGGTGGAGTTGACCGAGGCCATTCCGGAGCGCAGCCGCCGCGCGATCGCCACCGCGCGCCGTCGACCGAAGACCGAACCACCGAGGCCGTACGGCAGGGCGTTGGCGCGTGTGACGGCCTCGTCGGCGTCCCGGACCCGGTTGATGGTCAACGTGGGGCCGAAGGTCTCCTCCTGGACGGCGGCGGAATCCTCCGGGACGTCCACGAGCACTGTCGGGTGGACGTACGGCGGCTGCACGGCGGTCGGGCCACCGAGTGCGGCACGCCCGCCGGAGGCGATCGCGGCGTCGATGTGCTGGCGGATCACGTCGATCTGCTTCGGCATGGTGATCGGGCCGATGTCGGCGCCCTCCGGCCCGACGGTCAGCCGACCGGCGCGGGTCACCACCTTGTCGACGAAGGTGTCGAAGACGGAGTCGACCGCGTACACCCGCTCGATGCCGATGCAGGTCTGCCCCGCGTTGGTCATGCCGCCCCAGACGCACGCCTCGGCGGCGGCGTCCAGGTCGGCGTCGCTGTCGACGATCATGGCGTCCTTGCCGCCGCCCTCGATCAGCACCGGGGTCAGCGTCTCGGCGCAGGCGGCCATGACCTTCCGGGCGGTCGCGGTGGACCCGGTGAAGGCCAGCTTGTCGACCCCGGAGCGGCACAGCGCGGCACCGACGTCGCCCAGGCCGTGTACGGCGGTGAACACCTGCTGCTCGGGCACCACCTCGGCGAAGCTGTCCACCAGCCACTGGCCGACGGCGGGCGTGTACTCGCTCGGCTTGAGCACCACGGCGTTGCCGGCCGCGAGGGCGTACGCGGCGGAGCCGATCGGCGTGAAGACCGGATAGTTCCACGGCCCAATCACGCCGACGACACCGTACGGCTGGTATTCGAGGTGCCCGGAGAACTCGGCGAGGATGAGCCGGGACCGCACCCGCCGTGGGCCGAGCACGCGGCCGGCGTTGCGGGCGGCCCAGTCGATGTGCTCGATCGCGGTGACGATCTCGACGATCGCGTCGGGGACCGGCTTGCCGCCCTCGGCGTGGACCACCTCGGCCAGCTGCTCGATCCGTTTGGCGAGCAGTGCGCGCCACCGCAGCAGCCGGTCGCGGCGGCCGGTGAAGCCGAGCCCGGCCCACCACTCGCCGGCGACGCGGGCGCGGTCGACGGCCTGGCGCACGTCGACGTCGGTGGCGACGGGGAGGCGACCGGCCTCGACGCCGGTGGCCGGGCTGGTCGAAACCAGTTGGCCCGCCTCGATGACCGGGATGCCCGGGACATGCACAGCCGTCATGGCGGAAGTCTAGACCCGAAAATTACTCACTGGTAGCTCACTGATCCCAGGCGCCTCGACGGGAGTCGCGCAGCCCCGACCGATCGTTGATCAGTGCAGGTCAGGACAGTGGTAGCGAAAACCTTCCGCCCGAATCGTCGAGCGGTCGGTGGCCGGGAGGTGATGAGAGGCTGACCGGCCGGTCGGTATTGGCGATTACCGTCTGATGGCAGGCTGACGCGCGGAGTAACGGTGTGGGGTGGAGGGCTGACTGTCCATGGAGGAACATCCGGAACTGATGCCGCTGTTGACGGTCGCGGGTGGGCCGATGCGCGGAGCGAGCTTTCGAGTGCGAGTCGAACCGCAGGTGATCGGCCGCGCGCCGACCGGTCACGTGGTCATCAGCGACCCGCACCTGAGTCGCCGCCACGCCGAGGTGTGGCTGGCCCCGGAGGGCCTGTCCCTGCGGGATCTGGGCTCCACCAACGGCACCTGGCTCAACGACCGCCGGATCACCCAGGTGGAGTTGCTCTCCGACGGCGACGTGATCCGGCTCGGCCGTACCGAGCTGCGCCTGTTCGACCCCGGAGTGGCGCTCACCGACCCGGTGGGTCTCAGCTTCGGCCCGTCCCGGCGGGACGTCCGACCGACACTGCCGCTGCCGTTGGCGACGCCGCCGGGCACGCGACGATAAGCACGGCCCACACTCGGGCCGCGCCCCGGATGGCGACCGGACACCTGGACCGGCGGGGGCCCTCGTGGCAGCATGCCGCGGATGGAGACCGAGCAGCGGACCGTGACGGCGAACGGCATCACCCAGGCGGTACGCGTGGCCGGCCCGACCGACGGCACGCCGGTGCTGCTGATCCACGGCAACTGCTCGTCCGCGCTGTTCTGGGAGCCGCTGGTCCGACGGCTGCCACCGACGCTGCGGGTGGTCGCCCCCGACCTTCGCGGGTACGGCGACTCCGAGACGGCCCCGGTGGACGCCACCCGAGGGCTTGGTGACTTCGCCGACGACGTGGCCGCCCTGCTGGACGACCCGACGCTCTTCGGCGCCGACGCCCGCCCGGTCGTGGTCGGGCACTCCCTCGGTGGTGGAGTGGCGATGCGCCTGCTGGTCGACCATCCGCACCGGGTGAGCGCACTGCTGCTCGCGGCGCCGGTCTCCCCGTACGGCTTCGGCGGCACCCGTGACGTGATCGGCACGCCGACCACCCCGGACTTCGCCGGCACCGGCGCCGGCACCGCGAACCCGGACTTCGTCGCCCGGCTCGCGGCCGGCGACCGGGGCGTGGACGCGCCGGCCAGCCCCCGTGCCGTGCTGCGAGCCACCTATGTGGCCGATCCCGCCTCGCTCGGCACCGACGAGGACCTGCTGCTGGACACCGTGCTCTCCACCGCGACCGGGGACGACAACTACCCGGGCACGGCGGTGCCCTCGGACAACTGGCCCGGCACCGCGCCGGGGGAGCGTGGCGTGCTCAACGCGCTCGCGCCGACCTGGTTCCGGGTCGCCGACGACCTGGTGGCCGTCGCCGAGAAGCCCCCGATCGCCTGGGTACGCGGAGACGCCGACGTCATCGTCTCGGACACCTCGCTGTTCGACCTGGCGTACCTGGGTTCGCTGGGTGTGGTGCCCGGCTGGCCGGGCGAGGAGGTCTGTCCGCCGCAGCCGATGGTCGGACAGACCCGCGCGGTGCTGGAGCGGTACGCGGCGGGAGGCGGGGCGTACCACGAGGTGGTGCTGCCCGGCTGTGGTCACAGCCCGCACCTGGAACGTCCGGCGGAGTTCGTCGCGGAGCTGCTGGCCCTGGCCACGGTGCCCGCCACCTAGAGGCAGCGGCGGTGGTGCCGTGGGTGAAATATGCCACGGCGTCTCGACAACACATCGTCACGTGGCAGACTCGCGCGCATAACCTTAGCGGCCGTTCAGTGGCCGTGCGGAGTCTCTGGGGAGGCCGGTCGTGGCGCGCGATTTCAGCACCGTGGGCGTGGTGGGGCTGGGCACCATGGGTGCCGGCATCGTCGAGGTCTTCGCCCGCAACGGCATCGACGTGGTGGCCGTCGAGATCTCCGAGCCGGCGCTGGAGCGCGGCCGGGTCACCCTCACCGGCTCCACCGACCGTGCGGTGGCCAAGGGCAAGCTCGCCGCGGCGGACCGCGACGCCCTGCACGAGCGGGTGCACTTCGCGGTCGGGCTGGACGCCCTGCACTCCGTCGACCTGGTCATCGAGGCGGTGCCCGAGCACCTGGACCTCAAGCAGCGGATCTTCGCGGAGCTGGACCGGGTCTGCCGTCCGGAGACCATCCTCGCCACCAACACCTCGTCGCTGAGCGTCACCGAGATCTCGGTGGCCACCAGCCGGCCCAACCAGGTGATCGGCATCCACTTCTTCAACCCGGCACCGGTGATGAAGCTGGTCGAGGTGGTCCGCACCGTCGTCACCTCGCCCGAGGTGGTCGCCGACGTCGAGGCGCTCTGCGCCCGGCTCGGCAAGGTCGACGTCACCATCAACGACCGGGCCGGCTTCATCGCGAACGCGCTGCTCTTCGGCTACCTCAACCACGCGGTCGGCATGTTCGAGTCGCACTACGCGACGCGGGAGGACATCGACGCCGCCATGAAGCTCGGCTGCGGCCTGCCGATGGGCCCGCTGGCGCTGATGGACCTGATCGGTCTGGACACCGCGTACGAGATCCTGGACACCATGTACCGGCGCGGCGGTCGGGACCGCCGACACGCCCCGGTGCCACTGCTCAAGCAGATGGTGACGGCGGGGCTGCTCGGCCGGAAGTCGGGTCGGGGCTTCTACACCTACGAGCGGCCCGGTTCGCCGAAGGTCGTACCCGATGAGACGACGCCGCTGGCCACGGACACCGCGCTCGCCGACGGCGCGCGCGCCATCTACACGGAGGTGGGCTTCGGGAGCGCGAGGAGTGAGCTTGCGAGCCCCGCAGTCGTGACCAAGGTCGGCATTGTGGGCTCCGGGACGATGGCCACCGGGATCATCGAGGTCTTCGCGAAGGCCGGCTACGAGGTCGTGTCGGTGACCCGTGGCGTGGAGAAGTCCGCGACGGTCTGCGAAGCCGTGAAGACCTCGCTGAACAAGGGCGTGGTGCGGGGCAAGCTCGCCGAGGACGACCGGGACGCGGCTCTCGGCCGGATCACCTGGTCGGCCACGCTGGACCACCTCGCCGACGTCGACCTGGTGGTCGAGGCGGTGATCGAGGAGCTGAGCGTCAAGAAGGCCCTCTTCGCGAGCCTCGACGAGATCTGCAAGCCGGGCGTCGTGCTGGCGACCACCACCTCCTCGCTGCCGGTGATCGACGTGGCGATGGCCACCCAGCGACCGGCCGACGTGGTGGGGCTGCACTTCTTCAACCCGGCGCCGGTCATGCCGCTGGTCGAGGTGGTCCGCACCATCCGCACCTCACCGGAGACCACCGCGACCGCCCGCGCGGTCTGCGCCGCCCTCGGCAAAACCGGCGTGGTCTGCGGCGACCGGTCCGGATTCATCGTCAACGCGCTGCTCTTCCCGTACCTGAACGACGCGGTGAAGATGTTGGAGGCCAGCTACTCGACGGCCGACGACATCGACCACGCGATGAAGCTGGGCTGCGGCTACCCGATGGGCCCGTTCGAGCTGCTCGACGTGGTCGGGCTGGACGTCTCGCTGGCCATCCAGCGCGAGCTGTACCTGGAGTTGCGCGAGCCCGGCTTCGCGCCCGCGCCGCTGCTGGAACACCTGGTCACCGCCGGCTACCTGGGCCGCAAGACCCGCCGCGGCTTCCGCGACCACTCGCACCGCTGACCGGTCAACGCCGGAGGGTGCCGACGGCGTCTGCAAGGTGTGACCTTCGAGGAGTACGTCAGCAGCCGGGGTCCGGCGCTGGTCCGGCTCGCCCGGTTGCTGACCGGTGACGCACACCGGGCCGAGGACCTCACCCAGGAGGTGCTGTCCCAGGCGTACGTGCAGTGGCGCCGGATCGCCCGCGCCGACCGGCCCGACGTGTACGTGCGCCGCATGCTGGTCAACGCCAATATCTCCTGGTGGCGTCGGCGGTCGAGCCGTGAGCTGGTCGTCGACACCTTCGCTGACCGGCCGCACCGTGGCGACCTCGGCGGCGAGGCGGCGGACCGGGACGAGATGTGGCGGCTGATCCTCGACCTGCCCGACCGCCAGCGCGCGGTGCTGGTGCTGCGCTACTACGAGGACCTCGACGACACGACGATCGCCCAGATCCTGGACTGCTCGCCGGTCACCGTCCGCACCCACGCGATGCGGGCGCTCGCCAACCTGCGGGAGCGCTGCGGTGCCCCGACCACGAACGGGAGCCGACCATGACAGACCTCGACGAGCGGATCGTCCTGACGCTGCGGGAACACGCCGAGGGGCCGGTGGACGGCGGCCGGTTGCTGGTCGGCGCGGTGCGCCGGGGGCGTACCCGGGTACGTCGGCGGCGGGTCGCCGCTGGTGCCACCCTGAGCGTCGTCGCGCTGATCGGCGCCGGCGTGGCCGTCGGGCCGATGGGTCGCCTGCCCGGCCTCGGTCACACTGTCACTCCCGGCCTGGCCGAGACCACTGTCGCCTTCCTGCCGCCGCTGGTCGACGGCGCTCCGAGCGCGGCGGCCCGCCCCGACCAGATCGGCAAGGACCCCGCCCTGCTGCACATCGGCCTCGCCCCGGGCGGCCCCCGGTTCCTGGAATGGAACGTCGGCGGTGGCAAGGAGACCGCGAAGATCGACGTGGGCGGCCGGACGGTCACCGTCGAGCTGACCTCGGCCGACGTGCTGCGATTCCCCGGTGCCTGGAACATGCCGCCGTTGGAGGGCCCCACCGCCAACCTCTACGACGGCACAGTGGTCCGCGCCGTCGGGCCGGACGATGTGCCGATCTGGCGACGCTACTGGCAGCCGGCCCCCGGGGTGTACGCCGGCGCCAGCGTGCCCGGCACGGACGAGGGCCCACTACACGAGGCCGCCGCCGCGTTGCGGCTCGATCGGGCGTACCGGTGCAGCGGGCCACTGCGGTTGACCGACCTGCCGGCCGGTGCCGAGGTGGCCACCTGTGCGAGTGTCGTGGGCACCTTCCCGGCGGCGTACGCCGTGGTGTTGAGCGTGCGCGACGACCAGGGCAGAGGGGTGTCCGTCGAGTTCCAGTACGCGAGGACCGCCCTGATGGCCACGCCACCGGCGAACCGGACCATCGGCGGCAGACCCGCCTACTACGACCCCTCCTACAACCCCATCGGCGCACGGCTGGAACTCCTGGACATCCCGCAGGCCCAACTGTTCGCGGCGTTCAACCACGAGCGGAGCTTCAGCGAGGCGGAGGCGACGACAGTGCTCCTCGGGGCGCAGGTCGCCGAACACCTGGACCGGCCCGACACCTGGTGACCGCCCCGGTCCGTTCCGCGGAACGGACCGTACGCTTGGTGACTGTGAGCCCCCGTCGCAATCGCCCTCGCCGGGACGAGAACGCCAACCTGGACGCCGACCGGGTCCGGCAGGGCGTCGCCTCGGTGCAGCAGTGGACCGACGGCGCCTGGCAGGTACGCGGGATCGGCGCCGGCGCGTCGGTCAAGACGTACCGTTGCCCCGGCTGTGACCAGGAGATCCGACCCGGGGTGGCGCACCTGGTGGCCTGGCCGGCGGACGGTCTGGGTGACCTGACCGACCGGCGGCACTGGCACAGCGGTTGCTGGCGCGCCCGGGACCGACGCGGCCCGGCGGTGCAGCGCGGCCGGGGCACCCCGCGCTACTGAGCGACCTGGATCACCCTGTTCGTGCCTGGGTGGGCGGCGGCGGCGGTTTCGCGACAGACTTGGGCGGTGAGCACAGCGATCCGCGCGTCGTCGATCCTGCCCGGTCGCCGGGAAAACATCGAGCTGCACACCGCCGACGGTCTGCGACTGGTCGGCGAGTTGGCGCTGCCGGCCGACCGGCCGCCGGTGGCCACCCTGGTCTGCCTGCACCCGCTGCCCACCCACGGCGGGATGATGGACAGCCACGTCTTCCGCAAGGCGGCCTGGCGGTTGCCCGCGCTGGCCGACCTGGCGGTGCTGCGGTTCAACACCAGGGGCACCAGCAGCCTGCGCGGCACCAGCGAGGGCGAGTTCGACGGTGCGGTGGGCGAGCGGTACGACGTGGCCGCCGCCATCGAGTACGCCGAGTTCGCCGAGCTGCCCAACATCTGGCTCGTCGGCTGGTCGTTCGGCACCGACCTGGCCCTGAAGTACGGTTGCGACCCGGCGATCGCCGGGGCGATCCTGCTCTCCCCGCCGCTGCGCTTCTCGACACCTGCGGACCTGGCCACCTGGGCCGCCTCAGGTCGGCCGTTGACGGCGCTCGTGCCGGAGTTCGACGACTACCTGCGGCCGACCGAGGCGCGGGAGCGGTTCGGCGCGGTGCCGCAGGCCGAGGTGGTCGGGGTGCCCGGTGCCAAGCACCTCTGGGTGGGTGACGCGGAGACGGTGCTCGACGAGATCGTCCGGCGGGTCAACCCCGCCGTCGAGGTGCCACTGCCGACGACCTGGGACGGCCCGATGGAGGCCGGCGACGTCAGCGCGTACGCCGACCGGACGGTGGCCTCGTTCGCGGACACGCCCGTCCCGCAGCCGGGCGACTGACCGGTCACCCTCTCTCCTGGCGGGGCAGCACCACCTCGCGCAGGATAAGTTGCAGCGCGGCCACCGTCGGGATGGCGATCAGCGCGCCCACCACGCCCAGCAGCGCCACTCCGAGCAGCGCGGCGAGAAGGGCCGCCACCTCGTTGACCTCGACCGAGCGCCGCATCACCTTCGGGTAGATCAGGTAGTTTTCCACCTGCTGGTAGATGAGGAAGAACACCGCGCAGGCGATGCCGGTGGGCAGGTCGGCGGCGAAGCCGACCAGGCTCACGATCACCGCGCCAAGGGTCGCGCCGATCTGCGGGATCAGGTCGGTCACCGCGACCACCACCGCCAACGCGAACGGGTACGGCAGCCCGACGATCAGCGCGAACACGAAGGTGGTCGCCCCGGCCAGCACCGCGATGCTCAACGCGCCGACCATGTAGGCGCCCACCTTGGCCAGGATCTCATCGCCGATCAGCTGCACCCGCTCCCGTCGCGAACGGGGCACCAGCGAGTAGCCCAGGGAGCGGAGCTTGTTGAAGTAGGCCAGGAAGTAGATGGTCAGCACCAGCACGGTCAACGTCCGGAACACCGTGCCGAAGATCAGTTGGGCTCCTCCGAGCACGCCGCCCAACGCCCGGCCGACAGTCTCCGCGTTGGCCGCGCCCTGCACGCGCTCCACCACGTCGTACCGCTCCACCAGGTCGTTCACCGTCGGATTGCGGCGCAGCTCGTCGAGCAGGCTCGGGATCTGGTCGATGAACTGCCCCGACTGGGTGACGATCGGCGGGACCAGCGCGACAACTCCGCCGCAGAGCAGCAGCACCACCGTCAACGCCACGAACGCCACCGCCAGGCCGTGCGGCACACCCCAGCGGCGTAGTCGGACCACCGCCGGGTTGAGGCCGACCGCGAGGAAGAGCGCGATAACCACCAGCACCAGGATGCCGCCGGCATTGCGAATCCCCAGATAGAGGGTGTACGCCAGCAGCACGCCCAGCGCACCCGTGAAGCCGATCAGGAAGCTGCTGCGGCGCAACGGGCGCCCCGGGGTGCCGAACTTCCCGGACGGGACAGCCGGCGGCTCGTCCGGGTCGATCCCGGGTGCGGGGACCGGCACCGGAGGCGGCACCTCGGCCGGCGCGGTCGGCGGGGGATCGGCCGTGACGTCCGGGTCGCCGGTCGGCGGTGCGCCTTCCAGCGCGTTACCGGTCGGCTGACTACCGGCCGTCTCGTCCGGGTCGTCGGCCGGCGGGTTGTGCTGCGGCACCAAAACCTCCCGGGGTCAGGCGATGGGTCGGCGGGCTCGGAGTTACCGACGCCCGTCACGCGGTCGGCGCGCAGACCAGCCCCGGGCCGCTCGGGTCCCCGCTGTCCAACGCGCCAGCAGCCTAGCCACCTCATGGTGGCCACCGACCACGAGACCGTCAACGCGGTGCTTCATGTGCCCACCCAATCACCGTCGGCGCCCCGGGACCGTCCAGACCCTGACCACGCACAGATCTTGGACAGTTTCCGTTACGCGTGGACGGAAACTGTCCAAGATCTGGTGGAGTGTTGGCTTCGTGGCGGTGAAAGCTGTTCGGATGCTGCCTGCCGACGACGCCGACGCACTCGACTGGCTCGCCTTCGAACAGGCGGGCGTCCTGACCACCGCACAGGTCTCCGACCTGGTCAGTGAGGGGACGGTGCGCGGGCGGATCCGCTCCGGTCGGTGGCGGTCGATCTGCCGCGGCATCGTGTCGACCGGCAACGGTCGACTGAGCCGCGACCAACAGCTCTGGGTCGCGGTGCTGGCAGCCGGACCAGGGGCGATGCTGGCCGGGGCAACCGCCGCCACCGAAGCCGGGGTCCGAGGGCTGCGCCGCGAGCCGCTGCACGTGCTGGTGCCGGCCGTCCGCCGTGCCGCGCGGACCTCCCTGCGCCGGCTCCCGATCGACATGCCCGCAGTGCTCGTGCATCGCACGTCGGTGCTGCCGGACTCGCACCGCCAACTCGCCCGTCCGCCGCGCACTACGACGGCCAGGGCGCTCATCGACGCGGCGGGATGGGCGGTCAGCGTGGACGAGGCGCAGGGGGTGCTGGCGGCCGGTTGTCAGCAGCGGCGGGTCCTCCCCGAGGAGTTGCAGGCGGCGCTCGACGTCCTGCCCCGAGCACCCCGCCGACACCTGATCCAACAGACGGTCCGTGACATCGCTGGCGGTGCGGAGGCGCTCCCCGAGATCGACTTCCTGCGTCTCTGCCGGCGGCATCGCCTGCCCCTACCTGACCTGCAGGAGCGGCGGCTCGACGCGGCGGGCCGCAACCGCTGGCTGGACGCGTACTGGCGACAGTGGCACGTGCAGGTCGAGATCGACGGCGCGCACCACATGGACGCCGGGCAGTGGGCGGACGACATGCGTTGGCAGAACGACGTGTGGACCAGTGGTGACCGGATCCTGCGCTTTCCGGCCTGGCTGGTCCGTGCCCGCCCCGACGAGGTCGCCGACACGGTGCGGCGCGCGCTCGTCGCAGCCGGCTGGACCCCCACCCCAGAGCTGCGCAAGCCGACCCACAAATGAACCTTGGACCGTTTCCGTTAGCACGTAACGGAAACGGTCCAAGATCTCGAAGCTCGCGCCCAGGCTCAGTCCTTTTCGATGGTGACCTTGCTGGGCTTGGCGCTGCGCTCGTCGGTGGTCGGCTTGGTGGGCCGCTTGCCGTTCTCACCGGTGCTCGTGATCTTGGTCGGTTTGGCGTCCCGGCCGCCCACTCCCGGGACAGCGGCGACGGTCGGCTCACCGTCCACCCCGGCGCTGGCCGTGCCACCGTCGACGGTGGTCACCGGTTCGGCCACCGGACGAGTCGCCGGCTGGCCGGCGTCCTCCGCGTTGGCGTTCACCGGCTGCCTGGTGTCGGCGGGCTCGGCCTTGAGGCCGGTGGCCGCACCCGACCCGGCCGGCGTGCCGGAGTCGACGGTCGCGGAACCGGAGACGGTCACGCCGTCGTCGCCACCGCCGGTTGCGCTGCTGCTCGCGGCGTCCTCGACCGTCGGCGCGGTCGGACCGTCGATCGGGCCGGCGACATTCTGCAACCGCAGCTCGGCCATCTGCCGCTGGAGGTCGTCGGACTCCTGCCGAGCCTTCCAGGTCTCCTGCCGCAGGTCCGCGAGTTGCTGCTGGGCCTGGGCGATATCCAACATCACCTGGGCGAGCTGCTGCCGACCCGCCGCCGCCTCCTGCTGGGTGGCTGCCAGGTGCTGCTGCGTGGTGGCCAGGTGCTGCTGGGTGGTGGCCGCGTATTCCTCGAACTGCCGACGTGAGGACGCGACATGCTCGTCGGCCTCGCGGCGCTTGTCGCTGGCCTCGGTCCTGGCCCGGCTCAGCAGCTCGGTGGCCTCCGCCTCGGCCCGCTCACGCAGAGCCGCCGCGTCCTGTTCGGCCGCCTGGAGGACCCCGGCCGCGCCCTGCTCGATCTCGTTCTTGCGGGCCGTGTATTCGGTCTCCAGCTCGTCCCGACGAGCGGTGTACGCGGTCTCCAGCTCGTTCTTACGGCCGGTGTACTCGGTCTCCAGCTCGTCGCGGCGGCCGGTGAAGCCCGCGTCCAGCTCCTGCTGACGGCTGGTGAACCCGGTCTCCAGCTCCTGCTGGCGGGACGTGTGCTGCTTGTCCAGCTCGTCGCGGTGCTTGGCGTACTCCTGCTCGGCCGCGGTCCGCCGCTGCTCCAACTCCCGGTCGGCGGTCTCCCGCCGGGAGTTGACCTCCTGCTCCACCCCGGCCCGCCACGCGCCCAGTTCCTGCTGGGTCTGCTCCCGGGTGTGCTTGACGTACGCCTCGGTCTCGGTGCGCATCCGCTGCACGTACGCCTCGGTCTCGGCGCGGTTGCGCTTGGCCGACTCGGACGCCTGCGTGATCAGCCGCTCCGCCTCCTGCTGCGCCTTGGCACGGGTGGCCCGGCCCGCCATCGACGCGTCGTCGATGATCTGCTTGGCCTCCTGCTGCGCCTTGGCGTGCGTGGCCCGGCCCGCCTCGGTGGCGGTGTCGGTGAGCCGCTTGGCCTCCTGTAGGGCCTTCGCGTGCACCTCCTTGGCCGCCTCGCGCAGGTCGTTGGCCTCCTGCCGGGCGTTGGCCAACGTCTCGCGAGCCGTCTCGCGCAGCTTGGTCGACTCCTGCTGAGCCCGGGTGTGGATCTCCTTGGCGGTGTCCCGGAGCTGGGTGGCCTCCTGCTGGGCCTTGGCCAGCGCGTCCTGCGCCGTCTTGCGCAGCTGCGCAGACTCGTCCCGGGCCGACCGCAGGGTCTTCTCCGCCTCCGCCCGCTGGGCGGCGCTGTGCCGCTCCTCCTCCGCGCGCCGAGCGGCGAGGGCGATCTCGAAGTCCTTCAGTGCCCGGTCGGCCTGCTCGCGGGCCTCATCGATGATGTGCTCGGCGGCGGCGCGACGTGCCTCGATCTCCACGTTGGCGTCGGAGACGATCTGCTCGGCCAACTCCTCGGCCTGGCTGAGGATCGAGTCGACAAGCGGCCCGAGGTGCTTGAACGAGGCCTTGTCCACCACGTTCATCTGCTTGCGGATCTGGGTCAGGTCACGTTGGAGCACCTCGACCTGGCCGGCGAGCTTGTGGATCTGTGTGTACGCCTGTTCCCGTTCGGCGGCGAGGGTCGCAATCTCGTGCTCGGCACGTGCGACATACCGATCAACCTGTTTTCTCTCATACCCCCGCAGGGCGGACTCGAAGCTGGGCTCCGTCGTCACGTCCCCGCCGAGGGCGAACAGTTCCTCGCCGTGCGACATGCCCCCATCCTCACACGCATCGGGCCCTGCTGGGGCGATACGGACGGGCCTTGTGCGAGCTACTTCACTCCGTTTCGAGCGGGGCATTCCATGAACTGGGAAACGCATACGGCGCGAGGTGCAACCGGTCACCCGGTGTCACCTCGCGCCGTCGATGCCCCGACCTACGCCACCCGTCAGCCAGCGGTCTCCGCGGGAACCCGGTCCTGACCGCCGTCGGTCTTCTTGGCCTCCGGCTTGGCCGCCGGAGCCGCCGCAGCCGGCACTCCCGGAACGATGCCGGCGAGCCCGGAGAGCATCTGGCCCAGCTGCGAGGTGACCGCATCCTTCTGCCGGGTGAGGTCCTCGACCTCGCGGCGGGCGGCCTGCGTGGTCAGCTCCGCCTCCGTGCGGGCCTCGGTGAGCAGGCGCTGCGACTCGGCCTTGGCCTCGTTGAGCGTCTTCTCCGAGTGCGCCTTGGCCTTGTCCACCGTCTCGGCGGCGTTGCGCTCCGACTCGATCCGGCGAGCCTCGGCGCGCTGCTCGATCTCCTTGGCGCGCTCCTGTGCGGCCCGGGCACGCTGCTCGGCCTCGCTGACCAGCTTCTGGGTCTGCGCGACCTGGGCGGCGTGGCGCTCGGACTCCTCGCGCTCGGCCTTCTCGCGCCGCTCGGCGAGCTGGAGCTCCAGAGCCTGGAGGTCCTTGTCGCGCTTGTCCCGTGCGTCGGTCAGCAGCTTGGTCGCCTCAGCACGCTTCTCCTCAGCCTCGCGGGCGGCCTTCGCCCGCTGCTGGGTGATCTCGCGCTCGGCGGTGGCCCGGAGGGTGGCCACCTCCCGCTCGACAGTCGACTTCAGCTCGGCCACCTCGTGGGCGGTGACGGTGCGCAGCTGCTTGGTCTCGCGGTCGGCGTCCGCGCGCAGCGTGTCAGCCTCGCGGCGGGCCTGCACCCGAACCTCGGCGGCCTCGCGCTCTGCGGCCGTCCGCAGGTTGCCCGCCTCACGCTCGGCGCTCGCCTTCATGGCGGCGGCCTCGGCGCGTGCCTTGTCGGTGATCTCGCGAGCCTCGAGGCGAGCGGCGGAGAGGATGCCCTCGGACTCGCGCTTGGCCTCGTTGCGGTGGTCGTTGGCCTGCTCCTCGGCGAGCCGGAGGATCTGCTCGACGCGGGTGCCGAGCCCGGAGAGGGTGGGCCGGTTGTTCTCTTCGAGCTGCTTGTTCGTGTCGGTGAGCTTCTGCTCCAGCGCGCTCATGCGCTGCTCTGCCTGGCGGAGTCGACGCTGGGCGTCGTTCATCCGCTGCTCGGCCTCGGCACGGGCCTGCTCGGACTGGGTGAGCGCGGCGGTCATCCGGCCGAGGAAGTCATCGACCTGGTGAGTGTTGTATCCGCGCAGGCCCACGGTGAAATCTGGCTGCGAGTTCGCGTTATCGAAGAACGCGAGAGGGGAGGACTGCTGCTGGGGCATTGGGACATACTGGCAGACGCCCCAGGGTGGTTCGCAAGAGCGGTGCGGAGCTTTCATGCCCTCTTTACATGGTCAACTTCCGCGTTCGGCAGGGCCGGACCAACCGGCGATCTTGGCAGGTCCCGGGCGGGACGGACGCCATGCGGTGTGATCCGGAAAAGGGCCCCGAGGTAACCCCGAGGCCCTTTGTTCGATCCCAGGCCGGCCTTGCGCTAATGAGATGGAAGAACAATGCCGAGCACCACAATGGCCACCCGGTGCTCATCCGTCCGGCCGGTGACCAGGTCAGTGCCCTCCAGCCGACGGCGTCGGCTCAGTGCCCCCGGAACCGGTTGATCGCGTCCTCGTGCTGCGCGCGCAGCTCCCCGTCGCGTACGCCCAGCCCGTCGGTGGGCGCGAGGCACCGCACCCCGACCTTGCCCTGGTGGGCGTTGCGGTGCACCTCGTACGCGGCCTGGCCGGTCCGCTCCAGCGGATAGGTGCGGGAGACCGTCGGGTGCACCTTGCCGAGCGCGACCAGACGGTTGGCCTGCCACGCCTCGTGGTAGTTGGCGAAGTGACTGCCGACGATCCGCTTGAGGTGCATCCACAGGTAGCGGTTGTCGTACTGGTGCTGGAAGCCGCTTGTGGACGCGCAGGTGACGATGGTCCCGCCGCGCCGGGCCACGAAGACGCTCGCGCCGAACGTCTCCCGACCCGGGTGCTCGAAGACGATGTCCGGGTCCTCGCCGCCGGTCAGCTCGCGGATCCGCTCGCCGAAGCGCCGCCACTCGTCCGGGTCCTGGGTCTCCTCGTCCTTCCAGAAGCGGAAACCCTCGGCGGCCCGGTCGATGACCAGATCCGCGCCCATCCGGCGGCACAGCTCGGCCTTCTCCGGCGAGGAGACGACGCAGACCGGGATCGCGCCGCCGTTCAGCGCCATCTGGGTGGCGTACCCGCCGAGGCCGCCGGATGCGCCCCAGATCAGCACCACGTCACCCTGCTTCATGTTGGCCCCGTGGTGCGAGACGAGCTGCCGGTACGCGGTGGAGTTGACCAGCCCGGGGCTGGCCGCCTCCTCCCAGCTCAGGTGCCGGGGCTTCGGCATCAGCTGGTTGGCCTTGACCACCGCCATCTCGGCCAGCCCACCGAAGTTGGTCTCGAAGCCCCAGATCCGCTGCTGCGGGTCGAGCATGGTGTCGTCGTGCCCGGCCGCGTCCTCCAGCTCGACGGAGAGGCAGTGCGCGACCACCTCGTCGCCGGGAGCCCAGCGGGTCACCCCGGGGCCGACGCGCAGCACCACGCCCGCGGCGTCCGAGCCGACCACGTGGTACGGCAGGTCGTGCCGACGGGTCAGCTCGGAGACCCGACCGTAGCGCTGGAGGAACTTGAAGGTGGGCAGCGGCTCGAAGATGCTGGTCCACACGGTGTTGTAGTTGATCGCGCTGGCCATCACCGCGACCAGCGCCTCGCCAGGCGCCAGCTCCGGCGTCGGCACCTCCTGCACGTGCAGCGCCTTGCGCGGGTCTTTGTCGCGGGTGGCCATGCCGTCGAACATCCGGGACTCCTCGGCGCGGACCACCACGCCCCGGTAGCTCTCCGGTACGGGCAGCCCGGCGACGCCGGCGAGCTCGCGGTCCGGATCGTTCGATTCCTCCGCCGCCATGATCGCTTCGAGGATGTCCTGCACGGTGACCTCCGGTTCATCCGCACCCGCACGGGCCCGGGTGCTGCCATCGTCGGCGCCGGTGGACACGACCGCCATGTCGGCATTCGACACATCCAGCACCAGTCGCGCTCCGGTGGAGCCGGACGTTACTGAACGGTAGCTAGGCTCGGAAGTCATCTGTGAAAAACTGCATCCGCCGATGCGTGAAGGTGTCCGACCAGCCCGTCAACCGCGCACTGACGTGCGCGCAAACGCCACCCATGCCCCGCGCGCAAGAAGCAACGTCGGGGATGTCGCTGCCTCGGTCGCGCGGGAGGCGGCAACATCCCCGACGTCGTGTGGATCGTGGGAGCGGTGCGGGGTCAGTGGGCGGTGGGGGCGGGCTCCACCAGTTCGACGAGGACGCCGCCGGCGTCCTTCGGGTGGACGAAGTTGATCCGGCTGTCCGCGGTGCCGCGTCGCGGGGTCTCGAAGAGAAGTCGCATTCCCCGCTCGCGCAGTGCCGCGCAGGCCGCGTCGACGTCCACCACGGTGTACGCGACCTGCTGCACGCCCGGCCCGCTCCGGTCCAGGAACTTGGCGATCGTCGACTCCGGGGTCAGCGGTGCGAGCAGCTGTACGCAGCCGCCGTCGGTGGTCGGGCCGACGGACAGCATCGCCTCGCGAACGCCCTGCTCCTCGTTCGTCTCGACGTGTACGCAGCGCATCCCGAACGTCCGCTGGTAGAAGTCGATCGCGGCGTCCAGGTCGGCCACGGCGATCCCGACGTGGTCAATCTTGCGAAGCCCGATGTCTGTGACGTAGTCCGCACCGGGCTCGGCGGGGGAGTTCTCAGCCATGGCGTTAGTCTGACCGAATAATCGTTAAGGCGTACAGCTAGGCACCCCCCTTGAACAGTTCGGCACCCCCTTCGGAGGCAGGCATGGCTTCGGTGATCGTCAGCGGCGCGCGGACCCCGATGGGGCGCCTGCTGGGCAACCTCAAGGACCTCCCGGCCACGAAGCTCGGCGGTATCGCCATCAAGGCGGCGTTGGAGCGGGCCGGCGTCAGCCCGGACCAGGTCCAGTACGTGATCATGGGGCAGGTGTTGCAGGCCGGCGCCGGTCAGATCCCGGCGCGGCAGGCGGCGGTGGAGGCCGGTGTGCCGATGTCGGTGCCGGCGCTGACCATCAACAAGGTCTGCCTCTCCGGCCTGGACGCCATCGCCCTGGCCGACCAGCTGATCCGCGCCGGCGAGTTCGACATCGTGGTGGCCGGCGGCATGGAGTCGATGACCAACGCCCCGCATCTGCTGATGGGCCAGCGCACCGGCTACAAGTACGGCGACGTGGTGGTCAAGGACCACATGGCGCACGACGGGCTCAGCGACGCCTGGGACTGCTGCTCCATGGGCGAGTCCACCGAGCGGCTCGGCGGCAGGCACGGCATCTCCCGTACCGAGCAGGACGCCTTCGCGGCCGCCAGCCACCAGCGGGCCGCTGCCGCGCAGAAGAACGGCCACTTCGCCGACGAGATCACCCCAGTGGTGATCCCGCAGCGCAAGGGTGACCCGCTGGTGATCAGCGAGGACGAGGGCATCCGCCCGGACACCACCGTCGAGTCGCTGGCCAAGCTGCGTCCGGCCTTCGCCAAGGACGGCACCATCACCGCCGGCAGCTCGTCGCCGATCTCCGACGGCGCGGCCGCAGTGCTCGTGATGAGCAAGGCCAAGGCCACCGAGCTGGGGCTGACCTGGCTGGCCGAGATCGGCGCGCACGGCAACGTGGCGGGCCCGGACAACTCCCTGCACTCGCAGCCGTCGAACGCGATCAACCACGCCCTGAAGAAGGGTGGCCTGAGCGTCGCGGACCTGGACCTCATCGAGATCAACGAGGCGTTCGCCCAGGTCGGCATCCAGTCCACCCGTGACCTGGGCATCAGCCCGGACAAGGTCAACGTCAACGGCGGCGCGATCGCGCTCGGGCACCCGATCGGCATGTCCGGCGCTCGTCTCGTCCTCACGCTCGCCCTGGAGCTCAAGCGGCGCGGCGGTGGCACCGGCGCGGCGGCCCTCTGCGGCGGCGGTGGCCAGGGCGACGCGCTGATCATCCACGTGCCGGGCCAGTGAGCGGAGCGGCCGAGCACGCGCCGGCGGCGGGCACCACGTCGGTGCGCCGCAGTCGGGACGTACCGCTGCTGGTGGAACGGGCCCGCGCGGGTGACCCCCGCGCGGTGGCCCGGCTGATCACGTTGGTGGAGAACGGCGACACGCTGCTGCCGGAGATCGCCGCGACGCTGGCACCGTACGCCGGGCAGGCCCAGGTGGTCGGGTTGACCGGCTCGCCCGGGGTGGGCAAGTCGACCACCACGAACGAGCTGGTCCGGGCGCTGCGGGCGCGCGGGCATCGGGTCGGTGTGCTGGCGGTCGACCCGTCCAGCCCGTTCACCGGCGGCGCGATCCTCGGCGACCGGGTGCGTATGCAGGACCACGCCACCGATCCGGGCGTCTATATCCGGTCCATGTCCAGCCGAGGTCATCTCGGTGGGTTGGCCGCGGCGACGCCGCAGGCGGTCCGGGTGCTGGAGGGCGCCGGCTGTGACGTGGTGCTGGTGGAGACCGTCGGCGTCGGGCAGGCCGAGGTCGAGGTCGCCTCGCTGGCCGACACCACGCTGGTGCTGCTCGCACCCGGGATGGGCGACGCGATCCAGGCGGTCAAGGCCGGCATCCTGGAGATCGCCGACGTCTTCGTGGTCAACAAGGCCGACCGGGACGGCGTCGACGCCACCGTCCGCGACATCCAGGGCATGATCGCCCTCGGTGAGCGCGGTCCCGGGCAGTGGCGACCGCAGGTGGTCCGCTCGATCGCCGCCCGCGGCGAGGGCATCGACGACATCGCCGCCGCGATCGACAAGCACCGCGGCTGGCTGGTCGAGCACGGCGAGCTGCGCCGCCGCCAGGAGGCGCGGGCCGCCGCCGAGATCGAGGCCATCGCGCTCGGCATCCTCCGCGCCCGGATCGGCTCACTCCGCGACGGTACGGAGTTGGCCACGCTCGCCACCAAGGTCGCCGAGGGCGCGACCGACCCGTATACGGCGGCGGACGACCTGCTCGCCCAGCTCGCTCGCTGAGCCGGAAGCATCGCGGGGCCGTCCCGCTTCGGTGTCCTCAGTGGCCACCCCTCGTCGCTCCGGCGCGTCGCTTGCCGGCACGCGAGGGCCGCTCCGGTTTTAGTAGGCTCGCGGCGCGTGATCGGAAGCGATGCTGTCACGCGGCGGCTGACGGGACAGTCAGTCCACAATGGGCCATGACCAGGGGAGATGTGATCATGACGGACGCGGTCGAGAACGCCGGTGGAGTGCAGCCCGCGACGGGCACGGCCCGGGGCGTCACGTCGGTCTCGGACGAGGTCGTGGAGAAGATCGCCGGGGCTGCCGCCCGTGCGGTGCCCGGCGTCGCCGATCTCGGTGGTGACGTGGCCCGGTTCTTCAACAACATCCTGGACAAGGTCGGTCTGGACGAGGTGGGCGACGCCCGCCGGGGCGTCTCGGCCGACGTGAAGGGCAACGCGGCGGTCATCAACGTGGTCCTGGTGATCGACGCCGGGCACGTCGTGGTCGACGTGACCGAGGCGGTACGGGTCGCGGTGATCGAGGCCGTGGAGAAGTACGGCCTGACGGTCACCCAGGTCAACGTCACAGTGGATGACATCGAGCTGAACCAGCCGGGGCCGGCCGCCGTCTGAGACGGGTGTGCCCGCAGCTTACGTTACCGGCCGGTACGACGTGACTTAGCGATCGTTCAGGTGAGGGCTCTACACTCGACGTGCAGTCGAGGACCCGAGGAGGAGCCCTGCTCATGGACGCCGACGAGATCGACGCCGGACGGGCGCGCTGGCAGGCCCGTTACGACGCCGCGCGCAAGCGGGACGCCGACTTCACCACGCTCTCCGGGATGCCGGTGGACCCGGTCTACGGCCCGCCGGAAGGTGCCACCTACCCGGGCTTCGAGCGGATCGGCTGGCCGGGCGAGTACCCGTACACCCGGGGTCTGTATCCGACCGGCTACCGCGGACGGACCTGGACGATCCGGCAGTTCGCCGGCTTCGGCAACGCCCAGCAGACCAACGAGCGTTACAAGATGATCCTCGGCGCGGGCGGCGGCGGCCTCTCGGTCGCTTTCGACATGCCCACGCTGATGGGCCGCGACTCGGACGACCCGCAGGCGCTCGGCGAGGTCGGGCACTGCGGCGTCGCCATCGACACCGCCACCGACATGGAGGCGCTCTTCGACGGCATCGACCTGGCCGGTGTCACCACCTCGATGACGATCTCCGGCCCGGCCGTGCCGGTGTTCTGCATGTACCTGGTCGCCGCCGAGCGGCAGGGCGCCGACCTGTCCGCGCTGGACGGCACGCTCCAGACCGACATCTTCAAGGAGTACATCGCGCAGAAGGAGTGGCTCTTCGACCCCGAGCCGCACCTGCGCCTGATCGGCGACCTGATGGAATACTGCGCCGCCGAGATCCCGCGCTACAAGCCGCTGTCGGTCTCCGGTTACCACATCCGCGAGGCCGGCTCGACCGCCGCGCAGGAGTTGGCGTACACCCTGGCCGACGGTTTCGGCTACGTGGAGCTGGGTCTATCGCGCGGGCTGGACGTCAACGTGTTCGCGCCGGGGCTGAGCTTCTTCTTCGACTCGCACGTCGACTTCTTCGAGGAGATCGCCAAGTTCCGCGCCGCCCGCCGGATCTGGGCCCGCTGGCTGCGCGAGGTCTACGGCGCGACCAGTGAGAAGGCGCTCTGGCTGCGGTTCCACACGCAGACCGCCGGCGTGTCGCTGACCGCGCAGCAGCCGGTCAACAACGTCGTACGGACCGCCGTCGAGGCTCTCGCGGCGGTGCTCGGCGGCACCAACTCGCTGCACACCAACGCGCTGGACGAGACGCTGGCGCTGCCCACCGACGAGTCCGCCGAGATCGCCCTGCGTACCCAGCAGGTGCTGATGGAGGAGACCGGTGTGGTCAACGTTGCCGACCCGCTGGGCGGCTCCTGGTACGTCGAGGCGCTGACCGACAAGATCGAGGCCGAGGCGGAGGAGATCTTCGCCCGGATCCGGCAGCTCGGAGGGGAGGGGCCGCACCAGATCGGCCCGATGACCTCGGGCATCCTGCGCGGCATCGAGGACGGCTGGTTCACCGGTCACATTGCCGAGTCGGCCTTCGTCTACCAGCAGGCACTGGAGAAGGGCGACAAGAAGATCGTCGGGGTCAACTGCCACACCGGCACTGTCGCCAAGGAGCTGGAGATCCTGCGCATCTCGCACGAGGTGGAGCTGGAGCAGCGCCGGGTGCTCGCCGAGCGCAAGAGTGCCCGGGACGAGTCGGCGGTCCGCGCGGCGGTGACCCGGATGGTCGACGTGAGCCGCACCGACGGGAACATGATCCCCGCGATGCTGGACGCGGTTCGCGCCGAGGCGACCCTGGGCGAGATCTGCGACGCGCTCCGCGCCGAGTGGGGCACCTACCGCGAGCCGGCACGCTTCTGACCGACACCCCTCCGTCGATCGTGCGTTTCCGGTGGGATGAATACGGCGAACGGCGCGTATTCCCCCTCCTGAAGTGCACGATCGCGGGGGTGTGCGGCGGGGCGTGAGAGTTGCAACGTCGGGGTTGCGGGTGAGCTGAGAATTCGGGCTCACGTGCGAGACTAGGTAACCATGAGCGACCCACGGATCACCTCGTCGATCTTCACGCGCGGCGCGGTCGACCTCAGCACACTGCGCGGCCCCGCACCAGCCAGTTCCCGCCCCGGCACGCCCCCGCAGGGCGGCCCGTCCAACGGCGCACCCGCCGCCGGCGGTAACACCGCCATCGTCGACGTCACCGAGGCGACCATCCAGTCCGACGTGCTCGAACGGTCGATGGCCATGCCCGTCGTCGTGTTTTTCGGCGCCGCCGGCTTCCCGGAGAGCGACGAGTTCGCCCCGGTGTTGGAACGACTGAACGCCGAGGGCGGCGGCAGCTGGGTGCTGGCACGGGTCGACGTGCAGGAAAATCCGCGCATCGCCCAGATGTTCCGGGTCCAGGGCATCCCCATGGTCTACGCGGTCGTCGGCGGCCAACCGGTCGACGCCTTCTCCGGGGTCGTTCCCGAGGCGCAACTGCGGCAGTGGCTCCAGGCCGTGCTCAAGGCCGGCGGCGTCACGGTTGCCGAACCGGAGGACCCCCGCCTCGACGAGGCGGACGACGCGCTGATGAGTGGTGACCTCGACGCCGCCGAACAGGCGTACCGCAAGATCCTCGCGGACGCGCCGGCGGACGCGGCGGCGACGGCCGGTCTGGCCCAGGTCGGGGTGGCCCGCCGGGTGGCCGGCGCGGACCCGGCCGCCGCCCTGGCCGCCGCCGAGAGCGCCCCCGACGACGTGGCCGCCCAACTGCTGGCCGCTGACATCGAGGTGCTCAGCGGCCTGGCCGAGCAGGCATACTCCCGGCTCGTCGGTCTGGTCCGACGCACCGCCGGCGAGGACCGCGAGACAGTGCGCCAGCACCTGGTCTCGCTCTTCTCCATCGCCGGCCCGGACGACCCGGCGGTCGCCTCGGCGCGCCGGGCTCTGGCCAGCGCCCTGTTCTGAGTTCGTAGCACGCCAGCGCGGGCCGGCGCTCCGGCCGGCCCGCCCGACCACCGAGGACGGGAGCTCATGATGCGCCGGATCGCCGTCCTCGACGCGCCGACAAACCTTGGCCTGCGGCCGCCGACGTCCACGTCCGTCCCCGGCTGCGCCAAGGCACCCGGCGCGCTGCGCGACCACGACCTGCTGCCCCGGCTGCGGGCCCGCGACGCCGGCTGCGTCACCCCACCCCGCTACGACCCGGGCGACTGGCGGCCCGGCGACGGGGTCTGCCACGCCCGGGAGATCGCCGACTACTCGCTCGCGCTCGCCGAACGGATCGGCTCGATCATCGACCGGGGAGAGTTCCCGGTGGTGTTGGGTGGCGACTGCTCGGTGCTGCTCGGCTCGGCGCTGGCCATGCACCGCCTCGGTGAGGCTGTCGGCGGGCGGATCGGGCTGGTCTTCGTCGACGGGCACTCCGACTTCCGGCATCCCGGCAACGCCTCCTACGTCGGTGCCGCCGCCGGCGAGGACCTCGCCCTCGTCACCGGGCGGGGGCAGGCCGACCTGGCCGCACTGGAGGGACGCCGGCCCTACTTCCGCGACATCGACGTGGTGGTGCTCGGCATCCGCGCCCAGGACGAGTACCGGCTCGACCTCCAGGCCGCCGGAATCACCACCCGCCCGGTGCCCGCGCTGCGGGCCGAAGGCGCCGCCCGCACGGCCCAGTGGGCGCACGAGCAGCTCGCCGACTGCGCGGGCTACTGGGTGCACATCGACGTGGACGTGCTCGACCCCGCCGTGATGCCCGCCGTGGACGCCCCCGACCCGGGCGGCATCGCCTTCGCCGAGCTGGAGATCCTCCTCGCCGGCCTGGTCGACACCCCGCACTGCCTCGGCGTCGAGCTGACCGTCTTCGACCCCGACTACGACCCGGACGGCTCGTACGCCGCCGAGATCGTCAACACGGTGGTCGCCGGCCTGGCCCCGGTCACCGCCCCGGAGGCGGTGCCGCCCCGACTGCTGTCGGCCCGACCGACGCCCAGCCCACGGCGTGCCGCCCCCACCGACCGGCTCAACAGCCTGCGGAACGCGGCCCAGGACGAGTCGCCCTACGCCGCGTCCGGTCCCTCCACCGATCGGGAGCCGTCTGGTGTGCGGGTCGCGGAGCCATCCGGCGCGCGTACGGCAGCAGAGCAGGCCGGAACCGACGCGGCGGGCCGGCTGCCCCACGGCGGCCTGGCCCCGGCAACATCGGACCGGCTCGGCATCCTGGGTCCGATCCACTCGCCTTTGACTGTCGTCCCTGGCCCGGCTCGCTCTGAGGCGGGCGGGGTCGCGGACCCGGTCGGCTCGGGGCCGGGTGGCGTTCTGGACCATTCGGACTCCGGTGGCCTTCCTCGTCACCCGGAGGAGGGCGGCGTTCCGGGCCACTCGGCGTCGGATGGCGTTCCGGCCGCTGTGGAGCGGGAGCCGGTCGGCCCACCCGCTTCGGCGGGGCCGGGCCTGTTGCGGCGATCATCGCCGAGCGTGTCTGATCCCAGCGATCACACGAACGCCGACACCGCCTGACCTGTCCCGTCCCGCCCCGCCCCGCCCGCCTTGATCGACACGACATCGGCGATGTGGGGGTGTCCGGTTGGTCGGAAACCGCCACATCGCCGATGTGGAGTCGATCATCGCGCCTGGATGCCGCGGCGGGGCCGCGGTTGAGGTCAGGCGGCCGGGAGGGCGCGGAGGAAGCGCTCGGCGATCGGGACGGCCGAGGCCGTGCTGGCGCCGCCCTTCTCCACGAACACGGCGAAGGCGACATCGCCCCGCCAGCCGACGAACCACGCGTGGGTGTGGGCCGGGTTGTCGTCGTACTCGGCGGTGCCGGTCTTGCCGTAGACCTCGCCCGGCACATCCTTGAGGGCGCTGCCCGTGCCGGAGGTGACCACCTCGCGCATCATCGACTTCAGCGCGGTGACCGATTCTGGCTTGAGCTGCTCGCCGGCCGGGGCGGGCTTGGCCGGCGCCGGGTCGAGCACCAGCTTCGGCTGTTCGAAGCGGCCTCGGGCGACGGCAGCGGTGGCACCGGCCATGGCCAGCGGGCTGACCAGCGTGGTGCCCTGCCCGAACGAGGCAGCGGCCTGCTCGGCGAGGCTGCCGCCCGTCGACACCTTGCCGGTGAAGGCGTCCACGCCGAGGTCCCACTGACCCTCCAGGCCCAACGAGCGGCCGGCGGCGGCCAGCCCGTCGCCGCCGAGCTTCGGGGCGAGCGAGGCGAACGCGGTGTTGCAGGACTTGGCGAAGTCGGTGCGGAACGGCACCGAGCCGAGCTCGAAGTTGTCGGAGTTCTTGAAGGACCGACCGTCCACGGTGAAGGTCTTCGGGCAGGCCACCGGCCCGTCCAGTGTGATCGCGCCCCGATCCAGCAGGCCCAGTGTGCTGACCATCTTGAACGTGGAGCCGGGCGGCACCTGGGCGTTGAAGGCGAGGTTCTCACCGGCCGGCCCGGGGCCGTTCGCCGCGGCGAGCACCGCGCCGTCGCTGATTCGGACCGCCACCAGGGCGGAACGGCGGGACTCGGCACGCAAGGACCCGTCGGCGGCGTTCTGGACGGCGGTGTCCAGCGTGGTCTTCAGCGCCTGGCCGGGCTGCGGCTCCCGACGGAACAGCTCCGCGCCGGTCGGCTCCAGCTTGCCGCCCTCGATGGGGCGCTCGACCACCACGGTGAGCCCCGGGCCGCCGCGTAGCCGTTCGTCGTAGCGACCCTGCAACCCGCCGTGCCCGACCAGGTCACCGGCGACGTACCGGTCCGGGTGCGCGGCGAGGTCGTCCGCCTGCGCCGGGTCGACAGTGCCGAGCACCGCCCGGGCGAACTCCCGGGTCGGTGCCAGGTCGACCTTGCCGGAGATGAACTTGGTGCCGGGCAGGTCGTAGATCCGGGGCTTGATCTGCAGGTACGCCTCCTCGCGCAGCGACACCACCTCGACGAAGGCCCCCGGCTCGGCGTCGGCCACGCGCTTGGGCAGGTCGCTCAGGTCGACGGCGGGGACCAGCGCCGGACGGATCGCCCTGAACGCGGCGTCGAGCTCCTTGACGAGGTCCTTGATGTCGGCGACTCCGTTGGGCTGCACGCCGACCCGCACCACCGGGCGGGGAGTCACGATCGGGTTCCCGGCGCCGTCCAGCACACCGGCCCGGGCACTGGCGTCGCGGCGCAACGCCATCCGGTCACCCTTGGTGAGCTGCTCGTGCACCACCCGTGGCTCCCAGATCACCTGCCACTGGTCGCCGTCGCCCTGGGCGAGGCGTACCTCCCGGTCGTACGTCCAGCGGGTCTCACCCGGCAGGGTCCACTCCACCTGGACGGTTGCGGTCGCGATGTCCGCCGTGACCTTCGGCTCGCCGCGACGCGTCAGTTTCGGCGGGGTGGCCGACAGCTCACCGGAGAGCTCCTTGATGTCGCGTGTCACGTCGGCCGACGGCAGCTTGCTGCCGGTCGGGTCGATCAGGCCGACCGCCTGGAGGTCACCGCTGCGCCAGCCGGAGAGGAACGCGTCGACGGTGCGCTCCGGCCCGTCGTCACCCGAGCAGCCGGCCAGTACACCGGCCGTGAGCGCCGCGGTGGTGAGGGCGGCAATCAGACGGCGGGCGTGGTTCGGCCGGTGGGGCCGGGGGTACGACAACGGCATGGAGCTGGTCCTTCCGATCTCAGAGTGCCCTCGCACGGTAATACGCGAGCGCCGTCCCCAACGTCCCCCAGGAGCGCGAGCGCGGCCAAAGACGGGCCGAGCCCGTGTGATGAACATCGCGTGGCGGGGTATCCCGCAGCCGGCCAACCTCGGACCCGCAACGGGTGAAAGGACAAAGTCCCGATCCGGACGTCTGGCTAGTGGTCCGCCGACGAAGGCGCACAACGGCAGGGCCTAGGCTGGGCGGCAGAGTGACCCACAACGCGGTGGGTCGAGGGGAGTGGCACCGATGGACCGGCGTCCGGCGATCAAACCGGAACCCGACCTCCGGCAGGATGACTCCGGCCGGGACGACGACGACTTCGATTCGGCGACCGACGGGGACGGCTACGGCCGGCTCGACGTGGGAGTCACCGGGCTGACCGGGTCGAGCATCGACACCATCTACGATCTGGGCCTGCCGACTGAGGTGTTGGCCGACGACGTGGAGGACGCCGAGCTCGACGAGCCCGTTCCCAACGCGGAGCGCCTGGTGGCCCAGGCTGTCGCGCTCGCGGGGGACGACCACGACGCGGCGACACTTGTCGGCCGTTTCTGGCGGTTCGCGCCAGATGAGGAGTTGGTCGGTTTCACGGCCGAGGAGATGCTCGACGCGGCCCGGGCACACCGGGACCTCGCCCAGCAACGGGTTCCTGGCGAGTTGAAGCTGCGGATCCACGAACCGCACGCCGACCAGCACCACACCGTCGTCGAGATCGTCACTGACGACATGCCGTTCCTGGTCGACTCGGTGACCGCGCTGCTCAACTCCTACCACCTCGACGTGCACCTGCTGGTGCACCCGCTCGTGGTGGTCCGGCGTGAGCCGCTGGGCCGACTCACCGAGGTCTCCGCGGACGTGGAGCCGGATGACGCGATCAGCGGCGACATCATCGAGAGCTGGATGCGGATCGAGATCGATCCGGTCCGGGACGTCTCCGAACGGGAGCGGCTGCGCCGTGAGCTGCAGCGGGTGCTCACCGACGTGCGGGAGGCGGTCGAGGACTGGCCGAAGATGCGTCAGCGTGCCCTCGCGCTCGCGGACGAGCTGGCGTCGACCCGCACCTCCGACAACCGTCCGCCGGTGCCGGAGAAGGACATCACCGACTCGGTGGAGCTGCTGCGGTGGCTCGCCCAGGACCACTTCACCTTCCTCGGCTACCGCGAGTACCGGCTGGTGGACGCCCCCGGGGGTGACACGACCGACCCGGTCGACGGCAAGGCCCTCGAAGCGGTGCTCGGCACCGGCCTGGGCATTCTGCGCTCCGATTCGCCGGACGCGCGGTCGCTGTCGTCGATGACGCCCGAGGCGCACGAGAAGGTGCTGGAGAAGCGCCTGCTCATCATCACCAAGGCCAACTCGCGGGCGACCGTGCACCGCTCGGCCTACCTCGACTACATCGGCTTCAAAATCTTCAACGCGGCCGGCGAGGTGATCGGCGAGCGGCGTTTCCTGGGCCTGTTCTCCACGGCCGCGTACCGGACCAGTGTCCGGGAACTGCCGGTGGTACGCCGCAAGGTGGCCGAGGTGCTGGACCGCTCCGGCCTGAGCCAGCGCAGCCACTCCGGTAAGGATCTGATCCAGATCCTGGAGACGTACCCGCGTGACGAGCTGTTCCAGATCAAGACCGACGACCTGTACCACGCGGTGGTCGGCGTGTTGCGCATGGCCGGGCGTCGGCAGTTGCGGGTCTTCCTGCGTCGGGACGCGTACGGGCGGTTCATCTCCTGCCTGATCTACCTGCCCCGGGACCGGTTCACCACGCAGAACCGGCTGCGCATGCAGGACATCCTGCTGCGCGAGCTGAACGGTGTCGGGGTGGACTACACCACCCGGGTCACCGAGTCGATGCTCGCTCGGGTGCACTTCATCGTCCGCACCGACCCGACCCGGCCGCCGGGCGACATCGACGCCGACCTGCTGGCCGAGGAGCTGGCCGACGCGACGCGGCTCTGGGACGACGACTACCGGTTGGTGCTGGAGCGCAAGCTCGGTGACGAGCAGGCCAAGCACCTGTTCACCCGGTACGCCGACGCGTTCCCGGAGGGTTACAAGGACGGGCACACGCCGTACGAGGCGATGAAGGACCTGGCGAAGCTGGAGCTGCTGGAGGAGCCCGGCCAGCTGGAGATGCACCTGTTCCGCAAGCAGCTCGCGCCCCGGCCGGGCACGCGGGTGCCCGGCTCGGACCTCGTCGAGGCGATGGACGTCCGGTTCAAGGTCTACCGGTACGGGGAGCCGATGATGCTCTCCGCCGTGCTGCCGGTGCTGCACTCGCTCGGCGTACGGGTCGTCGACGAGCACCCGTACGAGGTGGACCGGATCGACGGTCGGGTCTACCTGTACGACTTCGGCCTCATGCTGCCCGAGGGGCACCACGAGCTGTCCGAGGTCCGCCCGCACGTGGAGAACGCCTTCGCGGCGGCCTGGCGCGGTGAGGCCGAGGTGGACCGGTTCAACGAACTGGTGCTGCGCGGCGGTCTGACCTGGCGGCAGGTGGTGGTGCTGCGGGCGTACGCGAAGTACCTGCGGCAGGCCGGCACGGTCTTCTCGCAGGACTACATGGAGCAGACCTTCATCGCGTACCCGAAGCTGGCCGCCCTGCTGGTGGAGCTGTTCGAGACCCGGTTCGCGCCGGGCGAGCAGACCAACGAGCAGCGGCAGCAGCGCAGCGGTGAGCTGGTGGAGACGATCCGGGGCGCGCTGGACGACGTGGCCAGCCTCGACCAGGACCGGATCCTGCGCTCGTACCTGACGCTGATCGAGGCCACCCTGCGGACCAGCTTCTACCAGAAGCGCGCCGACGGGCGGCCCAAGGCGTACGTGGCGTTCAAGCTGGACCCGCAGGCCATTCCGGACCTGCCGGCGCCGCGACCGAAGTTCGAGATCTTCGTCTACTCGCCGCGCTTCGAGGGTGTGCACCTGCGGTTCGGGCCGGTGGCCCGGGGTGGTTTGCGCTGGTCGGACCGTCGGGAGGACTTCCGGACCGAGGTGCTCGGCCTGGTCAAGGCACAGATGGTGAAGAACACCGTGATCGTGCCGGTGGGTGCCAAGGGCGGCTTCGTGTTGAAGCAGAAGCCGGGCGACCGGGACGAGGCCGTCGCCTGCTACCAGGAGTTCGTCGGCGCGATGCTGGACGTCACCGACAACATCGCCAGCGGGCAGATCGTGCCGCCCGAGGACGTGGTCCGGCACGACGGCGACGACCCGTACCTGGTGGTGGCTGCCGACAAGGGCACCGCGACGTTCTCCGACATCGCCAACGAGATCTCCAAGGCCCACAACTTCTGGATGGGCGACGCGTTCGCCTCTGGCGGTTCGGCCGGCTACGACCACAAGAAGATGGGCATCACCGCCCGCGGCGCCTGGGAGTCGGTCAAGCGGCACTTCCGGGAGTTGGGCCTGGACACCCAGACCCAGGACTTCACTGTGGTCGGCGTCGGCGACATGTCCGGCGACGTGTTCGGCAACGGGATGCTGCTGTCCGAGCACATCCGGCTGGTGGCCGCCTTCGACCACCGGCACATCTTCCTCGACCCGGAGCCGGACGCGGCCACCTCGTACGCGGAGCGGCGGCGGCTGTTCGACCTGCCCCGTTCCTCCTGGGAGGACTACAACCCGGAGCTGATCTCGGCCGGTGGCGGCATCTTCCCGCGTACCGCGAAGTCGATCCCGATCACGCCGCAGGTCCGTGCGGCGATCGGCCTGGGCGACGACGTCACGCAGATGTCGCCGCAGGACCTGATGAAGGCGATCGTCACCGCTCCGGTGGATCTCTTCTGGAACGGCGGCATCGGCACCTACGTCAAGGCGTCCAGCCAGACCAACGCGGAGGTGGGCGACAAGTCCAACGACGCGATCCGGGTGGACGGGCGCGACCTGCGCTGCCGGGTTGCGGGCGAGGGCGGAAACCTGGGCTGGACCCAGCTCGGCCGGATCGAGTACGCGTTGACCGGTGGCCGGATCTACACGGACTTCATCGACAACGCGGCCGGGGTGGACACCTCCGACCACGAGGTGAACATCAAGATCCTGCTGAACACCGCTGTGGCCGACGGCGAGTTGACCATGGCCGACCGGGACGAGCTGCTCGCCGGGATGACCGACGAGGTCGCGGAGCTGGTGCTGCGGGACAACTACGACCAGGCTCGGGCGATCAACAACGCCCAGGCCCAGGCCGCCTCGCTGCTCCCGGTGCACCGCCGGATGATCAACGAGTTGGAGCGTTCGGGTGGGTTGGACCGGGCGCTGGAGGCACTGCCGCCGGACGAGGAACTGGCGGTGCGCAGCGAGTCCGGGCTGACCGCACCGGAGTTCGCGGTGCTGCTCGCGTACGTGAAGATCGTCCTGGAGCGGGAGATCCTCACCGAGGGGTTGGCGGACGAGGAGTGGACGACCGAGGTCCTGGTCAACTACTTCCCGACGCCGATGCGTGAGCGGTTCGCCGAACGGATGGGCCGGCACCGCCTGCGCCGGGACATCGTCACCACGGTGCTCGTCAACGAGGCGATCAACCGGGGCGGCATCTCGTTCATCTTCCGGGTGGTCGAGGAGACCGCGGCCAGCGCCGCTGACGTGATCCGGGCCTACGTGGTGGTCAGCGAGGTGTTCGGCCTGCGCGACCTGTGGGACGCGGTCGAGGCGCTGGACAACAAGGTGGCGCCCGAGTTGCAGACGAGCGTCTACCTGGACACCCGTCGGCTGCTCGACCGCGCGGTGCGGTGGCTGGTCTCCAACCGGCGCTCGCCGATCGACGTGCCGGCCGAGATCTCCCGGCTGCGCGACGGTGTCACGCGGCTGTTGCCAGGGCTCGAGGAGCTGTTCTACGGCAACGAGCGGCAGGGCATCGCCGCGCACATGGACTCGATGACCGAGCGTGGGCTGCCCCGCGAGCTGGCCGAGCGGGCGACCCGGCTGATGTACAGCTTCGGTCTGATGGACGTGGTGGAGACCGCCAACTCCAGCGGACGGGACGTCAGCGAGGTGGCCTCGGTCTACTTCGTGCTGTCCGACCTCTTCCGGGTGGACTCCCTGCTGTCGAAGATCTCCCTGCTGCCTCGGGAGGACCGCTGGCAGACGCTCGCTCGGATGGCGCTGCGCTACGACCTGTACGCCGCGCTGGCCGCGCTCACCGCCGAGGTGCTCGACTCCACCCCGGACGACCTGCCGCCGCATGAGCGGGTGCAGCAGTGGGAGCAGTCGAACGCGACCTCGATCCACCGCGCCCGCCGCGCGATGGGGGAGTTCGACGAGTCGCGGGCGGATCTCGCCGCCCTCTCGGTGCTGCTGCGCCAGATCCGCACCCTGGTGCGGACCTCCGCAGCCGCCTGAGTCAGGTACGCCGGACGCGGTCCGGCCGATCGGGTCGCCCCGATCGGCCGGACCGCTCTCGTTTCGTCGCGGGTCACGCCGCCAGGGTGGCGAAGACGACGATGTTGTCCGGGTAGCTCTTGGCGACCTCGTCGAACTGACCGCCGCAGGTGACCACCCGCAGGCTGGGCCGGTCGCTGGGTCCGTACACCAACTCGGTGGGGAATGCTGTCTTCGGGTACGACGTCACCGAGTCGACGGTGAAGGTGGCGGGCACGCCGTCGGTCCGTCGCACCGTGATGGTGTCGCCCGGGACGAGAGCGCCCAGGTCGAAGAAGACGGCCGGGCCGAGCACCGCCGAGTCCACGTGCCCGACGATCACCGCGTTACCCGTCTCGCCCGGGCTGGCGCCCGGCTCGTACCAACCGGCCTTGTCGGCCTGGTCCAGCGGGGGGACCTGGACGGTGCCGTCCGGGTTGGTGCCCAACGACATGATCGTCGCGGCGACACCGATCCGGGGAATCTCGATGGTGGTCGGCGCGGAACGCGCCAGCCCGGCCGGGGCGTCCCCGACCGGCTGCCCGTCGGGCGCTGCGTTGTCTGGTGTGCTCGCCGGTCGGGTGGCCTCGGGGCCGGCCTGGGCCAACGGCTGCGGCGGTCGGGGAGCGGGCGTGGTCTTCAGGGAAGCGCCGATCATGCCGGCACCGATCATGGCCATGGTGACGACGACGGCCGCGCCGGCGGCACGCCACGGTTTCCCGTGACGGCCGCCGGCCCGTGTCGTCGACACGTCAGACGAGCGAACCATCGGTCCGCCGACGACGCATCAGCACGATCCCGCCCAGCGCGGCAGCGCCGAGCAGGCCCGCCCCGCCGGTAGCCAGGCCACGGTCGGTGCCGGTGCTGGCGCCACCGTCACCACCGTCGACACCGCCGTGCGGCAGCACGACGAGCTCGCCCTCGCCGCACGAGCCCTTGAGCTCGTAACGACCCGGCTTGGCGTCCTTGTCGACCTTGGCCTCGCCGTAGTAGACGAACTCGCGCTCCTTGTCCCAGCTGCGCTCGTCCGAGCCACGGTCCTCGGACTCCCAGCCCTTGTCCGAGCCGTACTCGTCGGAGCCGCGCTCGTCGGAGCCGTAGCTGCCGCGCTCGTCCGAGCCGTACTCGTCGGAGCCGTGGCCCTTGTTCTCCCAGCCCTTGTCCGAGCCGTACTCGTCGGAGCCGCGCTCGTCGGAGCCGTAGCTGCCGCGCTCGTCCGAGCCGTACTCGTCGGAGCCGTGGCCCTTGTTCTCCCAGCCCTTGTCCGAGCCGTACTCGTCGGAGCCGTACTCGTCGGAGCCGCGCTCGTCGGAGCCGTAGCTGCCGCGCTCGTCCGAGCCGTACTCGTCGGAGCCGTGGCCCTTGTTCTCCCAGCCCTTGTCCGAGCCGCGCTCGTCCGAGCCGTGGCCGTTGGACTCCCAGTCCTTCTTGCCTTCGTCCTTGGAGTCCCAGTCCTTCTTGTCGCGGCTGTCGTCCGCGTCCTGGCCGTGCTCCTCGCCCTTCCAGTCCTTACCACCCTCGTCGGCGGCAGCGTCGGCGGCAGCGCCGCCACCCTGGCCGCCGGGCTGCGGCTTGTCCTTGCCGTTCTCGTCCTTGCCGTGCTCGTCCTTGCCCTTGTCGTCCTTGCCCTTGTCGTCCTTGCCCTCGTGGTCCTTGCCCTTGTCGTCCTTGCCGTGCTCGTCCTTGCCGTTCTCGTCCTTGCCCTCGTGGTCCTTGCCCTTGTCGTCCTTGCCGTGCTCGTCCTTGCCGTTCTCGTGGTCGCGGGAGTCCTCCTCCTCGCCCCACTTGCGGTCCTCACCCCGGTCGTCACGCACCGGCTTGAGCTTGACCTTGCCGGTGACCTTGGACCACACGTACGCGTGCTCCTGCCGATCCGGGCAGATCTCGAGGAGCTTGACCTCTTCGCCAGCCTTGACCACGTGCGGCTTGGCGTAGACCTTGCCGTCGCGGTCCTTGCCGCCGTCGTGGTGACCGTCGGCGAACGCGATCCCCGGCGCGAACACCAGGAGCGACGCGCCGCCGAGCGCGGCGCCCGCTACGACCTTCCCGAGCATCTTCTTAGCCATGACCTGCGTCACTCCATCCCTGTTGTCCTGAGCCCGGCAACAACCGAGCTAAGACCGACGTTAGACCGTTTCATGACTTATGAAGTGAAAGATTCGCGTTTTGACACTTGCTCCGGGTAGGTGCTGAAGAGGAGCTAAGCGGCTTTCGGCGCTCTGAGTGCCGCCTCAGGCTTCAGACGTCTGTCGCGGGCGATGCGCGGCCGTCTGGGATGCGTGTGGTCAGCCCTCGCAGGCCGTCCGGTAGCAGTGGACGTCGCCCGTCGCGTGCCGACCGGGCGGATCCGGGGGTATCGTCCGAAACGGGAACAGCGCTGATCTCCGCCGCGACGCATCGAGGCATTGCCATGGAAGCGCTCCCATGCAAGAATCGGCGAACGCGGTTCGGAGAGCCATACCGCGCAGGCAGGGAGTCGAGGGCACCGGTTCACCGGGCGACATCCCGCCGAAGGATCGGCCGCTGCACCGGTCGGTCACGCACCACCACCACCCTCGCCCGTCCGGGCCGGGCACCCCCGAAATCCCGTTGGCGCCGGCGGCCGTCCGTCACAGGACGCTCACCGGGCCGTCTCGCCGGGCCGTACCAGAGCCCGGTCTCGCCCAAGGAGATCAGTGGCATGAATGTGTGGAGAAGGCTGACCGGCCCACGCCGGGCCCTTGCGCTCGCCGGCGCGGGCGCCCTGGTCGCCGGTGGGCTGGTGACGATTCCGGTTACCGCGGCGCAGGCCGCGACGCAGTGCGACATCGCGTACACGACCAATGACTGGCAGGGCGGCTTCACCGCCAACATCACCATCAAGAACCTCGGCGACCCGGTGAACGGCTGGACTCTGGGCTGGACCTTCCCCAACTCCAGCCAGCGGGTCCAGCAGGGCTGGTCGGCCACGTACACCCAGTCCGGCAGCCAGGTCACCGCCCGGAGCATGTCCTACAACGGCAACCTCGGCACGGGCGCGTCGACGACCCTGGGCTTCAACGGCGCGTGGAGCGGCAGCAACCCGAAGCCGACCTCGTTCACCCTGAACGGCGTGGTCTGCAACGGTGGCACCACCACCCCGCCGACCACGACGCCGCCGCCGACCGACCCGCCGCCCACCACCACCCCACCCCCCACCGACCCGCCGCCCACGACCAACCCGCCGCCCGGCACCAAGGTCGACAACCCGTACGCCGGGGTGCGCGGCTACGTGAACCCGGAGTGGAAGGCGAAGGCGGACGCCGAGCCCGGTGGAAGCCGGGTCTCCAACAACCCCACCGCCGTCTGGCTGGATCGGATCGCCGCGATCAACGGCACGCCGGACAGCAGCTCCAACGGCGCCTTCGGGGTGAAGGACCACCTGGACGAGGCGCTGCGCCAGGGCGCCGGCTACATCCAGTTCGTCATCTACAACCTGCCCGGCCGGGACTGCTCGGCGCTCGCCTCCAACGGTGAGCTGGGCCCGGACGAGCTGCCGAAGTACAAGGCCCAGTACATCGACCCGATCGCCGCGATCCAGGGCCAGTCGAAGTACAGCAGCATCCGGATCATCAACATCATCGAGATCGACTCGCTGCCGAACCTGGTGACCAACACCTCCGGCCAGCCCGGCGGCACGGTCATGTGCGACACGGTCAAGGCCAACGGCGCCTACGTCAACGGCGTCGGCTACGCCCTCGCCAAGCTGGGCGCGATCGGCAACGTCTACAACTACATCGACTCCGGGCACCACGGTTGGCTCGGTTGGGACAGCAACTTCAACCCGTCCGCCGAGATCCTGAAGACCGCCGCTGTGGCCTCCGGCAGCACTGTCAACAACGTGCACGGCTTCATCACCAACACCGCGAACTACTCGGCGCTGCAGGAGCCGTACTTCAAGGTCACCGACAACGTGAACGGCCAGACGGTGCGGCAGTCCAAGTGGGTCGACTGGAACTACTACGTCGACGAGCTGTCGTTCGCCCAGGCGTTCCGGAGCAAGCTGGTCTCGTTGGGCTTCAACTCCAACATCGGCATGCTGATCGACACCTCCCGCAACGGTTGGGGCGGCTCCGCCCGGCCCACCGGCCCGGGCGCGACGACCAGCGTCGACACGTACGTCAACGGTGGCCGTATCGACCGACGGCTGCACCTCGGCAACTGGTGCAACCAGGCCGGTGCCGGTCTCGGTGAGCGGCCTCGGGTGGCCCCGGCCACGGGTATCGACGCCTACGTCTGGGTGAAGCCTCCGGGCGAGTCGGACGGCTCCAGCAAGGAGATCCCGAACAACGAGGGCAAGGGCTTCGACCGGATGTGCGACCCGACGTACGGCGGCAACGCCCGCAACGGCAACAACCCGTCGGGTGCCCTGGCGGACGCGCCGATCTCCGGTGCGTGGTTCTCCGCCCAGTTCCAGGAGCTCATGCGCAACGCGTACCCGGCTCTCTGACCGGAACGCTTCCACACCAACCCGCCGCCGGCAGTAGGTGAGGCACTGCCGGCGGCTGGTTCCCCCCGGGTCCCCGGCCCGACCGCTCTGGTCGGGTCGGGGACCCCCCTTTTGTGCTCAGGTCAGGGCACGGTGCGCTCGATCGCCGCCTGGCCCTGCTCGGCCAGGTCGCGGCGCGCCTTGTCCAGGTTCGCCGGGGTGAGGTCCTGTCCACGGGCCAGCACCAGGTCCTCCGGCTCCCACTGTTGCTCCGCCCCGGTGCGGATGTTGTCCCCGCCGGCGCCGGTGCCCGTCCCGGTCGCCCCGGTGCCGGCAGCGTACGGGTCGCCGATCAGGTCGTCGGTGTCCGGCGCGAGGTCGTCCGGCAGGCTGTGGGGTTCGGCGAAGGCCGGGTTGTCCTGGTCCGGGCCGCCTCCGGTCCGCAGCTGCGTGACGGTGATGTCGTCGTCCACCGCCGAGGCCACCTCCGGGCTCTCCTCCAACGGCGGTTGGCGATCGCGATCGGTCATGGTGCTGCCTCCTGTGTCCGACACGGTGCCTGATTCCCTCGCGTACCCTCTCGGGCCGCCCTCATGCCGCCCGACCCGGCGGTCAGCTGCCGGGCTGCTGCTCGTTGGGGGCCGGCGGCTCCGCCGGGCGCAGCCACTGCCAGAGCAGCATGAGCAGGCCGAAGGCGAGCATCGTCAGCCCGGCCCACAGGTTGATCCGGACACCTTCGGCCTTGTCGATCTCGGCCCCACTGTCGAAGACGCCGATCAGCGTCACGATCACCCCGTACGCGACGAAGAGGCCACCGATCACCCGGCGGATGTCGAACAGTCGGGCGGCTGCGGAGCGCCGCTGTTCCGCCTGCGTCTCGTCGATCAGCGGGTCCTTCGCCGGCTGGCCGTCGTTGCTCATCAGCCCAACCCCTTTCCTAGAAGACCGGGATGTAGAAGAGGGCGGCCAGCGCGACCGCGATCACGCCGAGCAGCACCGGGGAGCGGTACCAGACAGCGTCCCCGGCGAGCACGTCACCCTTCAGGTCGACGCCGCCGATGCCGTACACCAGCCCGCGCAGTTCCTCGTCGCGCTTCGGGGCGGTGAGCGGGGTGATGATCGCCGCGACCACCACCGCCGTGACGAACGCGAGACCGGCGCCCCAGAAGCTCTCCTCCAGGTCCGAGTTGAAGTGGATCACTCCACCCTTGTAGAGCAGGTAGAGGCTGAGCGACACCAGAGTGCCCAGCAGCAGCGACCAGAAGCCGGCCAGCGCGGTCATCCGCTTCCAGAACATGCCGATGATGAAGGTGGCGAACAGTGGCGCGTTGAAGACGGAGAAGAGCGCCTGGATGTAATTCATGATGTTGCTGAACCCGGCCGCGATGAACGCGGTGCCGATGCCGATCACCACTGCGGCGACCGTCGCCCACCGCCCGACGCGCAGGTAGTACTCGTCCGAGCGGTCCCGACGGACGTACGCCTGCCAGATGTCGTAGGTGAAGACGGTGTTGAAACCACTCACGTTGGCCGCCATGCCGGCCATGAACGAGGCGAGCAGGCCGGTGACCGCGACCCCGAGCACGCCGTTGGGGAGCAGGTCGCGCATCAGCAGCGGGATGGCGTTGTTGTACTGCAGGTCGCCGCTCTCCGCGCCGAGCCCCTTCACCGTGACCAGGGCCACCAGCCCGGGGATCACCGTGACCAGGGGGATGAACAGCTTCGGGTACGCGGCGATGATCGGCGTACGCCGGGCGGCGCTCATGTTCTTCGCCGAGAGGGCCCGTTGCACCTCGGCGAAGTTCGTCGTCCAGTAGCCGAACGACAGCACGAAGCCGAGGCCGAAGACGATGCCGATCCAGTGTGCGCCCAGGGGGTTGGCCGTGCTGCCGGTGTCCTGCCACGCGTGCAGGCCCGCCTCACCGAGCTTGGTGTCGCCGACCGCGTCCATCAGGCCGTTCCAACCGCCGACCTTGACCAGGCCGATCACGGTGACCGGGATGAGACCGGCGAGGATGACGAAGAACTGGAGTACCTCGTTGTAGATCGCCCCGGACAGACCGCCGATGGTGATGTACGCCAGCACGATCGCCGCGCCGACCACGATCGCCGTCCAGAGCGGCCAGCCGAGCAGCGCCTGCATGACCAGAGCCAGCGCGTAGAGGTTCACCCCGGCGATCAACACCTGGGCGACGGCGAAGCTGAGCGCGTTCAGCAGGTGGGTGGGGCGGTTGAACCGCAACCGCAGATACTCCGGGACGCTGCGGACCTTCGAGCCGTAGTAGAAGGGCATCATCACGATGCCCAGGAAGACCATCGCCGGCACCGCGCCGATCCAGTAGTAGTGGACCGTCATCACGCCGTACTGGGCGCCGTTCGCCGCCATGCCGATGATCTCCAGCGCGCCCAGGTTCGCCGAGACGAAGGCGAGACCGGTCACCCAGGCCGGGAGGGACCGGCCGGAGAGGAAGAAGTCGACGCTGGTCCTGATCGCCCGGCGGGCGGCGAAGCCGACGCCGAGGACGGTCACGAAGTACAGGGCGAGGATCAGGTAGTCCAGCCCGTTCATGTTCAGCCGAAGACCGTCGCCGTCCATGCCGTCACCCCTCGTCCCGACCTCCGCGCGATTTACCGCGCGGCCTATTACCCCGGGCGCGCGGTTTCACACCCGTTGGACTAATCCGGCGAGTTACGGCCTGATCGGGCGCTCTGACAACACGGGGGCGCCTCGGCCGATCGGCCGAGGCGCCCCCGTTGGTCGTGTGGATCAGCGGCCCAGTACGCGGTCCAGGAAGTCCCGGTAGTTGCGCACCGCCATCCGCAGTTGTTCGGTGTCGGCCGAGCCGGCGTCCTGCCACCCACCCAGCGTGTTCTTCTGCGCGGCCAGCGCCGAGGAGAGGGCCTGGATGGCCTCCTCCACCAGCGACTGCGCCTCGCCGGCCGCCGCGTGCGGATCGTCGACGAAACGCAACTGCACGTCGCGCCAGCGGTCCCGGAAGCCCTGCGCGGTGTCCGCGTCCAGCAGCGTGGCCGCCGCCGTCGCGACTGTCGAACCGGCGGGCCGTGACGTCCCGGCGGACTCCAGCGAGCTGCCGGTGTCCTCGGAGTGGACCGTTTCGCCGTCCGCGTCGGGGTCGACCATCTCCGGTGTCGCACTGCCGTAGCCAGCCGCGTCCGCGTCGGGCCGCGCGTCGTCGACGTCGGTGTCGCGGCGGTGCAGCTCAGCGGTCGGGTCGGCGCGCAGACCCTCGCGCTCGCCGTCCTCGGCGCCGTCGCCGGGCTGGGCCGTCCGCTCCGCGCGGGGATCCGGCTGGTCCTGCGGGCGCGGGCTGGCCAGCGCGGACGCGGCCACCGCGTCGGCCACCGTGGTCGCGCCGAACGTCGTCGGCAGCGGACCCGGCTCGTGGAACTCTTCCGCGTCGGTGGACCGGTCGTCGCGCCGGTGGCGCGGGTCCCGCTCGTCACCGGCCGGATCGTCAGCGGCGTCCCGTACGGCGCCGTTCGTCCGCTCCGCGTCGGTGGTCCGGTCGTGGTCGGTGCCCTGGTCGTCGAAGGTGCCCCGCTCGTCGAGGGCGTCCTCCGGGACGTCGGAGCGGCCGGCCCGATCGCCGGCCGGGGGTACCGGCACGGGCGCGGAGCGAACCGCCTCCGGGTGGTCGTTGCTCACCTGCTGCTCTTCCTGGCGCATCGGTGGCCTCCTCAGCGGCTCGTGGCGTCGTGGTCCGGGTGGTGGCGCTGTTCGGGCATACGGTTGCCGAGCGGCTCCTCGCCGAGCAGGTCGGCGAAGAGCGCCCGGTAGTGCACGACCGCCTGCCGAAGCTCTTCGGTGCTCGCCTCGCCCCGGGCGTTGCGCAGGTGGATGTCGTGCGCGTCCCGGTAGTTGGTCAGCGTGCGGGCGTGCTCGACGGAGAGGTGCGCGATCTGGTCGGAGAAGTCCCCGGTCGGGTAGCCCTGCTCCTCGATGAGCCGGGTGACCAGTTCGTCGGCGTCGCCCACCGTCTCGCCGGGCGAGTCGATGAAGCGGACCTGGAGTTCCTCCCAGGCGGCGCTGTAGCGGGCCCGGGACTCCGGGCTGAGCGGGGTGAGCGAGAGTTCGGCGTGCCGGCGTTCCCGATCGCGCAGCTCGCGCTCCGCGGCGGACCGGCTGTCCTGCTCGGCCACCACCCGGTCGTACTCCGGCCCGAAACGGTCGCGCAGCGCACGACGGCGGCCCAGCGACCGGACGGCCACGGCCAGCGCCGCGACGACCACCAGCACGACGAGCACGATGACGATTACCTGAGTGGGCGACATGGGCTCCTCCTTCGTCATCTGGTATTCCCTCCGCACACTGATCGCCAATCCCGATCCGGGACACTTTCCTGACGAGGGACGCAGCTCGCCCGCGAGGAGGGACGCAGCTCGCCCCTCCCGAGGATGGACGCAGCTCGCCGCGCCGCTGAAACTTGACTGGTTCCAGAAGAGGCGCTTTGGTGGGGTGATGCACCCACCGGCCAGCAAGCCGACCCTGACCACCCGGCAGGGCCACCCCGTGCACAACAACCAGCAGCAGCGGACGGTCGGCTCCCGAGGGCCCGCGACGCTGGAGAACTACCACTTCCTGGAGAAGATCAGCCACTTCGACCGGGAGCGGATCCCCGAGCGGGTCGTGCACGCGCGCGGTTTCGTCGCGCACGGCGAGTTCGAGGCGTACGGGACCATCGGTGACGAGCCGGCAGCGACCTACACACGGGCCAAGCTGTTCCAGACCAGGGGCAAGAAGACCCCGGTGACCCTCCGCTTCTCCACAGTCATCGGCGGCCGGGACTCCTCCGAGGCCACCCGCGACCCGCGCGGCTTCGCCGTCAAGTTCCGCACCGAGGACGGCAACTGGGACCTGGTCGGCAACAACCTGCCGGTCTTCTTCATCCGGGACGCGATCAAGTTCCCCGACGTCATCCACGCGCTGAAGCCGGACCCGGTGACCTTCCGCCAGGAACCGAACCGCATCTTCGACCTCATGTCCAACACCCCAGAGTCGATGCACATGCTGACCTGGCTGTTCAGCCCGCGTGGCATCCCCGCCAACTACCGGACCCAGGACGGCTTCGGTGTCAACACGTACCGGATGGTCAACGCCGCCGGCGAGGGCGTGCTGGTCAAGTACCACTGGAAGTCGCAGCAGGGCATCGAGTCGCTGACCGAGGAGCAGGCCGCCGCCATCCAGGCGTACGAGCTGGGGCACGCCTCCAAGGACCTCTACGAGGCGATCGAGCGCGGTGAGCACCCCCAGTGGGAGCTGAACGTCCAGATCATGAGCGACGAGGAGCACCCGGAGCTGGCCTTTGACCCCCTGGACGACACCAAGACCTGGCCGGAGGACGCCTTCCCGCTGCGCCCGGTCGGCATGATGACGCTGCATCGCAACATCAGCAACTTCCACAACGAGAACGAGCAGATCGCCTTCGGCACCGGCGTTCTGGTCGACGGGCTGGACTTCTCCGACGACAAGATGCTGGTCGGGCGCACGTTCTCCTACTCGGACACGCAGCGCTACCGGGTCGGCCCGAACTACCTCCAGTTGCCGATCAACGCTCCCCGGGAGGACGTCCAGGTCAACACCAACCAGGACGGCGGCCAGATGGCGTACGCAGTGGACGGTCGGGGCGCCAACCCGCACATCAACTTCGAGCCGTCCTCGGTGGCCGGTCTCCAACAGGCCGACGAGTCGTACCGGGAGTACCGCCCGTTCGTCTCGGGCCGGGTCATGCGGGCACCGATCGAGCGGCAGAACAACTACGGCCAGGCCGGTGAGCGCTTCCGGACCATGCCGCAGTGGGAACGCGACGACCTGGTGAAGAACCTGACCAATCTGTTGGGTCAGTGCGACAAGCAGGTCCAGGAGAAGATGGTCTGGCACCTCAGCCAGTGCGACGACGCCTACGGCCGGCGGGTCGCCGAAGGGCTCGGCATCGCCGACAACGCCTGATCCGATCCGCAGCACGACGACGCCCCGCCGGTCCGCAGCGGGGCGTTCGCCGTTGCCCGGTCGACCGCATTTCGGAGCGTCGATGTTGGCGCGACTGGCGGTAGTGCAAAGGCCCTCGATTACGTATCCTGCCCAAGGCGCCCGCGCCGGTGCCCGGCTTCGACGCCGGGCAACGCACCCGGCCGGCGCGTTGCCCGGCGGTGCCGGCGCCCCTCCTGCCACCCCTGCACGGGCGAGGTCTGATGAGAACCCGCGACTGGCCGATCCGCTCCAAGCTGACCGCACTGGTCGTCGCGCCGGTGACCGCGCTGCTGGCCCTGTGGATCTTCGCTACGACGCTGACCTTCGGTCCCGCGCTGAACCTGCTCTCCGCGCGCACGCTGCTGTACGACCTGGGTCGTCCCGGCGAGGCAGTGGTCACCGAGCTGCAACGCGAACGCCGGCTGTCGGTGGTGCAGCTCGCCGGGACCACCGAACTGCCGGCGCTGACCGAGCAGCGTCAGCGCACCGATCGGGCGATCGCCGAGCTGCGCCGCCGGGTCGACGGGGAGGCGTTGCGCGACGCCGCCGACGACCTGTTGGAGGACCGCGTCGACCGCCTGGTCACCGCCCTGTCGGCGCTGCCGACCGGTCGCGGCTTCATCGACGGCCGCCTGATGGACCGCACCGGCGTGGTCGGCCTCTACAGCGGGATGGTCTCCGCGGCCTTCCAGGCGTTCTCCGCGATGGCGAACCTGACCGATCCCGCCATCAACCGGCAGGCTCTGGCGCTCACCGCGTTGGGTCGATCCCGAGAGTTGCTCGGCCAGACCGACGCCATGCTGGCCGGGGTGCTGACCACCGGCCGGTTCGCCGCGGGTGAGCACGCCCAGCTCGTACAGATGATCGGCAACCAGCGGTGGCTCACCGAGAGCGCGGTGGCCGACCTGCCCGAGGCGGGACGCGCCGCGTACCAGCGGCTGAGCGAGAGTCCGGACTTCACCAGCGTGCGCGCCATGCAGGACGCGTTGATCGGGGCCAACAGGTCGGGCCGACCGCCGGTGGACGCGGCGAGCTGGCAGGCCGGCCACGACGCCGTCCAACAGCAGCTCCGCGACTTCGAGCTGGATGAGGCCGACAACCTAGCCGACCGTTCGGTGCCGATGGCCGTCGGGATCCTGGCCCGGCTGGCCGCGGCCGGGGTGCTCGGGCTCGTCGCCGTGGTGGTCTCGGTGCTGGTGGCGTTGCGGGTCGGTCGCACACTGGTCCGGCGGCTCAGCGGCGTCCGCACCGCCGCGCTCGACCTGGCCGAGCACCGTCTGCCGGATGTGGTGACCCGGTTGCGCCGAGGTGAGCAGGTAGACGTCGCCCGGGAGGCGCCACCCCTGGAGTACGGCCACGACGAGATCGGCGAGGTCGGGCGCGCCTTCACCGAGGTGCAGCGCACCGCCGTCCAGGCCGCGGTCGACGAGGTCACCCTGCGTCGCGGGCTCAACGAGGTCTTCCTCAACATCGCCCGACGCAGCCAGAGCCTGGTCCATCGCCAGCTGCACCTGCTGGACCGGATGGAGCGCCGCGCGGAGGACCCGGACGAGTTGGCCCAGCTGTTCCAGGTCGACCACCTGGCGACCCGGCTCCGTCGGCACGCCGAGGACCTGGTCATCCTCGCCGGCTCCGCGCCGGGCCGCGGTTGGCGAAACCCCGTCGCCATGGTCGACCTGATCCGCGGCGCGATCTCCGAGGTCGAGGCGTACGACCGGGTGGACATCGCCGCCGTGCAGCCGGCCGGAGTGCTGGGCCGGGCGGTCGGCGACATCATCCACCTGCTCGCCGAGCTGGTCGAGAACGCCACCGCCTTCTCCCCGCCGGACACCCGCGTCACAGTCGTCGGGGAACAGGTGGCCAACGGGTACGCCCTGGAGATCACCGACCAGGGGCTGGGGATGTCCGTCGCGGCGCTGGAGACCGCCAACACCCGGCTGACCACCTCACCGGAGTTCGACCCGGCGCAGAGCGCGCGCCTCGGCCTGTTCGTGGTGGCCCGGCTCGCAGCCCGGCACAACGTACGGGTGCGGCTGCGCCCCTCCGGTGACGGCGGGGTGACCGCCGTGGTGCTGGTCCCCACGGACCTCGTCACCACCGAACCCCCCGCCGGCCCCGACCCTGCCACGCTGGATGCCGCCTCGGCCGACGCTGGCCGACGGCTGGCTCGCCCGGCACGCCGGGACACCGTGCCCCGCGCCCGCACCCGCCCACCAGCGGCCCTGTCCGCTGTCGGGGCTCCGCCGGCTCCGTCTGCTGTCGCGGCTCCGTCTGCTTCAGCCGCTGTCGCGGCCCGGTCTGCCTCAGCCGCTGTCGCCGCGCGGCCCGCGTCCGGGACCGGAGTGTCGACCTCGGACACGTCGCCCGCGAACGGGCGCGGCGAAGCCGGGTCGACGACCCCCGGCGAGACGGTCGACGACGAGCTGGACGGCCTTCCGCGCCGGGTGCGACGCCGCGCTCCCACCGCGCAACCCCGGTCGACCGTCACGGACACGCCGTCGCCCCGGTCTCCGGAGGAGGTCCGCCGGGTGATGGCCGCCCTCCAGGCCGGCACCGCGCGCGGACGCGCCACCGTGATCACCCCGACGGCACCCACGCCGACGGCGTCGACGGCACCCACGCCGACGGCGAAGGCGACGGCAACGACGGCGCCAGCGGCACCAACAGGTCCCGCGAGCCCGGCTGCGCCCGCTGATCCGCAGCCCACCCCCGAACACCCGACCGCGACTGAGAGGGACGCCTAGTGCAGCAATCGACGAAGCGGAGCGCCGGCCTCGACTGGCTGCTCGACGAGCTGGTGCAGCGGGTTCCGGCCGCCCGGGAGGCCGTGGTGCTCTCCGCCGACGGCCTGCTCCTCGGCTGTTCGGCCGAGTTGGAGCGTTCCGACGCCGAGCACCTGTGTGCACTCGCCGCTGGTTTCTCCAGCCTGGCCCGGGGCGCCAGCCGGCACGTGGACGGCGGTCCGGTCCGACAGACCGTGGTGGAGATGGAGTCCGCGTACCTCTTCGTCACCGCCGCCGGTCAGGGTGCCTGCCTGGCGGTGGTCAGCGACGCCGACGCGGACATCGGGCTGGTCGCGTACGAGATGGCGATGCTTGTCATCCGGGTGGGGGAGAGCCTCTCCGCGCCGGCCCGATCGTCGACCGGAGCCGGTGATGCGGACTGAGCCGCCCGGGCCGCAGCACGAGTGGCTGGACGGCGACGCCGGGCCGGTAGTGCGCCCGTACACCCTCACCGGGGGACGGGTACGCTCCGCCGTCGACGGTTTCAACCTGGTCGCGTTCGTGCTGGCCGGATCCGACGTCGACGCGGCGAACCATCCGCACCTGCTCCCGGAGCATCGAAGGCTGGTCGCGCTGTCCCGCCGGCCCGTGTCGGTGGCCGAACTGGCAGCCGAGCTGGACCTCGCGGTCGGCGTGGTCCGGGTCCTGCTCGGTGATCTCCTGGCCGAGGGCCTGGTCGCGGTGCACGAGCCCCCGGCCGCCGGCATCCTTCCCAACGACGACATTCTCAAGGCGGTGGTCAGTGGACTCCGTGCGCTATGACCATGTGGGCACCAGCACCACCATCCCGCTGGCTCTGAAGATCCTGATCGCGGGAGGCTTCGGGGCCGGCAAGACGACGTTGGTGAGCGCCCTGAGCGAGGTCCGTCCGTTGCAGACCGAGGAGGTGTTGACCGGTGCCGGGATCGGCACCGACGACACCTCGGGGGTGGAGGGCAAGTCGACCACCACGGTGGCGATGGACTTCGGCCGGATCACCATCAACGACGACCTTCAGGTCTACCTGTTCGGCACCCCGGGGCAGGACCGGTTCTGGTTCCTCTGGGACGAGTTGGCCTTCGGCGCCCTCGGCGCGGTGGTGCTCGCCGACACCCGTCGGCTCGCCGACTGCTTCCCCTCCATCGACTACTTCGAGCAGCGGGGCATCCCGTTCGTGGTGGGCGTGAACTGCTTCGACGACTCCCGCCGCTTCAACCTGGAACCGTACGCCGAGCCCTCGACCTGGACCCGGACGTGCCGATGGTGCTCTGCGACGCTCGGGACCGGCAGTCCGGGAAAATGGTGTTGATCTCACTGGTGGAGCATGTGGCCCGACAACGCGGGGAGCCGGTGCCGACGGCCTGAGATCCGGGCCGGAAAGCCGGTTAACGGCAGGGCTTCGCGGGCAGCCTCTGGTTGGATCAGCGGAGGACGCCAGCGGAGGAGTCGGACGTGAGTGGTCAGGATGAGGTTGTCCACATCGGGGGATACACCGCCCAGAGTGGTGGTCGGGGCAGCGGCATCGTCGCGGCGCGCCGCGACCCGACGAGCGGGGCGCTGACCCCGCTCGGCACGGTGGCGGTCACCGCGTCGCCCTCCTTCCTGGCGCGGCACCCCACCCAACCGGTGCTCTACGCGGTCAACGAGTTGACGGACGGCGAGATCAGCGCCTGGCGGGTCGGGTCGGAGGGCGCGCTGGCTCCGCTCGGCAGCCGATCCACCGGTGGCGCCGAGCCGTGCCATCTGGCGGTGCTTCCCGACGGCGGCCACCTGCTGGCGGCCAACTACGGCAGCGGCAGCGTCGCGGTCTTCCCGCTGGACGCGCAGGGCGTGCCCGGCGAGCGCACCGACCTGGTGGTGCACGAGGGGCACGGCCCCGACCCGGATCGTCAGGACCACGCCCACGCCCACATGGTCTCCCCGGGTTCCGGTCGTGGGCCGATCTTCGCGGTCGACCTCGGCACCGACTCGGTCTACCGCTACGACCTGGACGACGCGACCGGACGGCTGGTGCCCCGCGCGCCGCGGATCCGCACGACGGCTGGCACCGGGCCCCGACACCTCGCCCGCCACCCGGACGGACGGCGTTGCTTCCTCGTTGGTGAGCTGGACGCCTCGGTCACCGCGTACGAGCTCACCGACGACGGTGCGTTGCACCAGCACGGTCGCGTCGAGGCGAGTGAGCGGTCCGGTCATGTCCAGCCGTCGGAGGTGGCGGTCTCGCCGGACGGGCGCTTCCTCTATGTCGGCAATCGCGGGGTGGGGACGGTGGCGGTCTTCGCCCTGGCCGGGGACCTGCCCGAGTTGGTGGCCGAGGTGGACACCGGTGGTGAGTGGCCCCGGCACTTCGCGCTGATCGGGGCGCATCTCTACGTCGCCGACGAGCGGGCGGACATGGTGCGGGTCTTCCGGCGCGACGCCGACACCGGTGTTCCGGAGGCGGTCGGCGAGCCGGTGCCGGTGCCGAGCCCGACCTGTGTGCTGCCGTGAGCGACAGAGCCGAGATGTGAGGGCGGCGCCGGTTCGGCAACGCCACGGGGCTGCTGCGTCACTCTGTGTTGCTAAAAAGTGGTCAACTGTTTCTCCTCCGTAACTTTAGTCCGAACGGATGTGGCAGAGACGGCACCTTGTACGCAAGATGGTCACCGTGTCAGCAGGCCGCCATCGCATGCGTTCGAAACTCCACCTAGCAGCCGCCGCCGCGACGGCGGGTGTGCTCGTCGTAACGACGGGCGCGTGGTTCGGCTACCAGGAGTTGATCAAACCGAGCTGCTCGGGGGAGATTCGCCTTGCCGTGGCCGTCGCCTCCGAGCTCGCGCCAGCGGTGGACGCCGCCGCCTCCCAGTGGGTCAAGGACGGCGCGGCGGTGGGCCCGACCTGCATTCGGGTCGACGTCTCGGCGTCCGACCCCGTCGACGTGGCCGCCGTGGTGGCGGCGAAGCACGGAGCGGTCCTGGCTGGTGTGGGGCAGGCCAGCGGCACCGCCGTCAGCCCCGACGTGTGGGTCCCCGACTCCTCGACCTGGCTGCTCCGGTTGAAGAAGGACGCCACGGCGTTCGCCCCGACCAACGGCGCGTCCATCGCGCGCAGCCCCATCGTCGTCGCGATGCCCGAGCCGATCGCCATGCGACTGGGCTGGCCGGACAAGAAGTTCAACTGGACCGACCTGCTCAAGCAGGTCAACAACTCCAGCGCGCCCCTGCGGACCGGGATCGTCGAACCGACCCGCGACGCGGCGGGGCTGTCCGGTCTGCTCTCGCTGACCGCGGCGGCCAACGGCGCTGGCGGGGACGCCCAGCGCAACACCGTCGGCGCGCTACGGGCGCTGGCCACCGGGCGCTCGTCGCTGCGCAACGACCTGCTGGCCCGTTTCCCGACTGCCAACGACGCGACGTCCATCGCCAGCGGTCTCGGCGCGGCGGCCCTGTCCGAAGAAGACGTGATCGCGTACAACAGCAAGAAGCCGCCGGTGCCGCTCGCCGCGCTCTACATGGAGCCGGCGCCGATGCCGCTGGACTACCCGTACGCGGTGCTGCCCGGCATCGAGCCGAGCAAGGCGTCGGCCGCCCGGGTGCTGTTCGAGCTGCTCACCAGCCCCTCGTTCCGCGACCGGCTCGCGGCGCAGTCGCTGCGCGGGCCGGACGGCAACTGGGGGGACGGCTTCAAGGCGCCGCAGGGTGCCCCGAGCCCGTCCGGCGGTGCGCCCACCGCACCGGCGAACGGCGGTAGCGCGGCGGGCGGCCTGGACCCGGCCGCTATCCAGCGGGTCGTGTCCAGCTGGTCGATCGCCACCCAGTCCGGTCGGATGCTGGCCGTCATCGACGTGTCCGGCTCGATGAAGGACCCGGTGCCCAGCGCCAACAACCGGAGCCGGGAGGAGGTCACCGTGGACGCGGCACGCCGTGGCCTCGGCCTCTTCGACGACTCGTGGTCGATCGGCCTGTGGACCTTCTCCACGAAGCTGGTCGGCAGCCGGGACTACCGGCAGCTGGTGCCCATCGGGCCGCTCTCCGCCCAGCGGGCCCAGTTGGAGGGCGCGCTCGCCACCGTCAAGCCGTCCAGTGGTGACACCGGCCTCTACGACACGATGCTCGCCGCGTACCAGGCCGTGCAGGAGGACTGGCAGCCCGGCCGGGTCAACTCGATCGTGCTGTTCACCGACGGCAAGAACGAGGACGACGAGGGCGTCAACCAGCAGCAGTTGCTCGCCAAGCTCAAGCAGCTCGCCGACCCGGAGCGGCCGGTCCAGGTCATCATGATCGGTATCGGCGAGGGCGTCAGCAAGGCCGAGCTGGAGTCGATCACGAAGGTGACCGGTGGCGACGTCTTCGTCACCAAGGACCCGAGCGAGATCGGCAGCATCTTCCTCAGCGCCATCGCACGGCGTCCACCGGCACCGCGCTGATCCGACGCTCAGACGCCAAAGGGCCTGCCACACCGGCAATCGGTGTGGCAGGCCCTTTTGGGTCGCCGGGTCGAAGAAAAGTGACGGCAATACGTCGGAAGCAATCGGCAGTCCTAGTTGTCAAGGCAGGATGTCGACTGTTCCGGCTTGGTCGGTCCGCCTCCGGTCCGACCTGTCAGCCGGGGCCATCCTGAACAGAGTGGGAGGGCCGGTGAGCGCGGCGACACTGTTGACCCCCGCCACGTCGGCGGAGTCGGACGGCCGTCCTGCCGGGCTGGTGGCCCGGGCCGACGAACGGTCCTACGTCCGGGTTCTGGTTGTCCTGGACACCACCATCATCATCATCGCGCTGCTCATCGGGTACGTCACCCGCTTCGGTGACGACGAGCCGACCGGCTCGGAGGTCCCGTACGTGTTGGTCGCCCCCGGGTTGGTGCTGGCCTGGCTGATCTCGCTCAAGGCCCTTGGCTGCTACAACGACCGGGTGATCGGCTACGGGGCGGACGAGTACCGGCGGGTCAGCTCCGCCAGTCTGCGGCTGGCTGGCGCGATCGCCATCGTCGGCTACATCGCCGACGTCGGCGTCTCCCGGGGCTTCCTCGGCCTCACCTTCGCGGTGGGCATCGTCGGGTTGGAAATGGCGCGGTTCGCCGCCCGTAAGCGCCTGCACCGGGCCCGTTCGGTGGGCGCCGGCTGGTCGCGGAAGGTGCTGGTGGTCGGCGACACCGCGCACGTGCTGGAGTTGGTGCACACGCTGCGCCGCGAGCCGTACGCCGGATACCAGGTGGTGGGCGCGTGCATCCCGGACGCCCTGCTCGCGCCGGTGGCGCAGCGCCTGGGTGACGTGCCGGTGGTGGGGTCCTTCCGGGGCATTCCGGAGGCCGCCACCGCGATCGGCGCGGACACCGTCGCGGTGACCGCGTCCGGTGAGCTGACCGCGACCCGGCTGCGTCGCCTCGGCTGGCAGCTGGAGGGCACCGGTGTCGACCTGGTCGTGGCGCCCGCGCTGACCGACGTCGCCGGCCCGCGAATCCACACCCGCCCGGTTGCCGGGCTGCCGCTGATCCACGTCGAGGCCCCCGAGTTCCGCGGCTCGCGCAAGCTGGTGAAGGGCCTCGTCGACCGGTCCGCCTCGTCGTTGGCGCTGGCGCTGCTGCTGCCGCTGATCGCGTTCGTCGCCCTGGCCATCAAACTGGACAGTCGAGGTCCGGTGCTGTTCCGACAGGTCCGCGTCGGTCGGGGCGGGCAGGAGTTCGACGTGTTCAAGTTCCGCACCATGGTGGTGAACGCCGACGCGATGCTCGCCGAGTTGACCGCCCGCAACGAGACCGACGGACTCATGTTCAAGATGCGCCAGGACCCCCGGGTCACCCGCGTCGGTCGGTTGCTGCGCAAGTGGTCGCTGGACGAGCTGCCGCAACTGGTCAACGTCCTGTTGGGTCAGATGAGCCTGGTCGGGCCCCGCCCACCGCTGCCCTCGGAGGTGGCCCGCTACGACGGCGACGTGGCCCGGCGGCTGTTGGTCAAACCCGGCATGACCGGCCTCTGGCAGGTCAGTGGCCGTTCCGACCTGAGCTGGGAGGACGGCATCCGACTCGATCTCTACTACGTGGAGAACTGGTCGCTCGCCGCCGACCTCACCATCCTCTGGAAGACCTTCGGCGCGGTCCTGAACGGCCGCGGCGCGTACTGACCCCGCCGGTCACGGTTGCGGGCCGGTCCAGTCCAGGCAGACGACCACAGCGTCGTCGACCAGGTCACCGGCCACGAACGCGCGCAGGTCGCCGATCAGCGACCGGACGGCGTCCAGTGGCGCCATCGGCCCCGTCCGGCGCAGGAACCGGTCCAGTGCCGTCTCGCCGTAGCGCATGTGCTGCCCGGTGGCCTCCACCACCCCGTCGCTGACCACGAAGATCCGGTCGCCGCGCTCCAGCGGGAACTTCTGCTCGTGGTAGTCGGTCGCCTCGAACATGCCCAGCGGGAACTGCGCCTCCAGCGGCTGCTCGGTGACGTTCCCGTCGCGGAGCAGGACCAGTCGGGGCGACCCGGCGTCCACCACTGTCATCATCCCGGACCGCAGATCCAGCTCCATCAGCAACGCGGAGATGTGCTGCTCGCCCCGGTACAGGTCGTAGATGGCCTGGTCGGCGAGGGCGGCCTGGTCGGCCAGGCTCAGCCCGGCCCGACGCGCGTTGCGCAGCGCGTGGGTGGCCAGCGAGGTGAGCAGGGAGGCGGCCACGCCCTCACCGGTGCCGTTGATCGTCGACAACCAGAGCCGTTCCCCGTCGTCGGACCAGTCGAAGCTGTCGCCGCGCACCGCGTACGCCGGCTCCAACTGCCCGGCCAGGCTGAACGAGGGTCGGATCCGGCTGCGTCCGGGGAGCAGGTCCCACTGCATCTCGGCGGCCAGGGTGAGGCGCTGGCTGCGCCGGGCCGCCCGATAGACGTCGGTGCCGGCGGAGACCGCCGCCACCTCGTGGGCGAGCGCGGTGGCGATGACGGTCAGGTCGGCGAGGAACTCCGGGTCGTCCGGAACGGGCGACAGGCGCAGCACCCCTCGACGCTCGCCACGCATCGTGACCGGGAACCAGGCGGTGCCGTCGGTGACAATCGGCGACTGGTGGTCGAAGGCGCGCCAGGCCGGATGCCCGGGGCTCGTGATCGACTCACCCTCGGTTAGTGGCAGTAGCTCCGCGAGTCGGTAGTCGACCTGGTAGAGCTCGACGTCGGTGATCCCGTACGACTGGGCGAGCACGTCCCCGATTCCACCGACGAGCCCGTCAGCTGGTGTCTCGTTCAGGGCGCGTCGTGCCCGATCGACCGGTTCGCTCATGCTGGCTCCCTCGCTAAAGCTCGACCACCTGTGGGTTCGGAGTAGTCTCGGGCCACCATGGCCGAACTGAACGGTCCGACGGACCCCGAGACGAGTATGGCTGCCGCGCTGGACACGGCGGCCGCTTCCCTGCTGGGCATCTGGGAATCCGCCCGAGAGGGGACCGCCAACCGCGTCTCCGGTGCGCAGCTACGGGCGGTGATGGTGGTGGAGCAGGCCGACGGCATCAACCTGCGTCGGCTCGCCACCCAGCTCGACATGCTGCTCAGCTCCGCCAGCCGCCTCTGCGACCGGCTGGTCGCCGCCGGCATGCTGGAGCGTGAACCGGGCCGCTTCGACCGGCGGGAGATCTCGCTGCACCTCACCCCGGAGGCCCGCCGGCTCCTCGCCGAGCTGCGGGCCGACCGTCAGGCACAGCTCGCCGCCGTGCTGGCCGGGATGACCCCGGAGAGTCGCGACGCGCTGCTGCGCGGAATGCGGGACTTCGACGAGGTCGCTCGCCGGCAGCAGGCGGACACCACACTGGCGGGCGAGTCGGCGGAGCAGGAAGGGGACTGGCCGGGCGACCCGGACGGGCCGGGTGGGCCAGGCGGGCCGGCGGACCGGAGCGGCCAGACCCGCACGCGGTGGACTGATTCGTCGGGCGCCTCGGAGCGGTCGGTTGGCACCACCCGGGAGTGGCCGACCGGAGGGCCGGTGGCGCGGACCGCCTGATCGAGCGGCACCGGCTCGTCGTCACTGTCTGCGGTGCCGCCGCTGCGCCGTGACCGCCGATCACGCCGGCACCGACGCGCGGATGGCCAGCATGGCGATGTCGTCGTGGGCCTGGCCGTCCAGCCACTCGTCGACCGCCCGGAGCACGCGGTCGATCAGCGCCGCGGGCGGCTGCCCGGCCGCCGACGCCAGCGCGGCGTGCAGTCGGGCCTCGCCGAACATCTCCGCGTCGCGCGGCCCGTGCGCCTCGGTGACCCCATCGGTGTACGCGAGCAGCACGTCGCCGGGGTCGAGGTGGACCCGGGTCTCGGCGAACCGTGCGGTGGTCAGCGCCCCGACCGCCGTGCCACCCACCGGAACGGGGGTGACCGAGCCGTCGGTGGTGACCAGCAGGGGCGACGGGTGACCTCCGCCGGCGATCCGGACGTCCACCCCGTCGGGGCCGCGGTCCAGGGAGCCGAGCAGCAGCGTGGTGAACTGGCTGCGCCGCGCCGCGTCCGGGGCATCGAACAACGCCCGGTTGAGCAGGCGGATCAGCTCCAGTGGGCGTTGCTCGACGAGCCGCAGCGTCTGCAGGCACTGGCGGACCCGGCCGGTCAGCACCGCCGCGCTCACGCCCCGGCCGCACACGTCACCGAGCGCGAACAGGGCCCCGCGCGAGTGCGGGAACACCTCGTAGAAGTCGCCACCGATGCGCAGGGTGTCCCCGGCGGCCCGGTAGCCACCGGCCACTGTCACGCCAGGCACGGTGGGCAACTCGGGCGGGAGCAGGCTGGCCTGTAGCACCCGGGCCAGGTGGGCCTGCTCGTCGTGGAGATCCGCGGTCGCCAGGGCGGCGCCCGCCCGGGCGACGAACTCCCGGGCAAGCTCGATCTCGCGCCTCTCGAAGCCGGGCCGCCCGGTGCGCCGGATGAGCAGCAGGACACCGGCCGAGCCGTCGGTGCCGGGCATCGGGCAGACGAGCACGGTGCCCGGCGAGCCGAACCCGGGCGGCAGCATGGCGGCCAGGTCGGTGAGCTCGGTGGCCCGGCAGGGGATCGGGTCGGCGAGGTCGCCAGCCAGCGCCTCGGCCAGCACAGGCACGGTGCTGGTCAGCGTCAGCGGGGCCAGCCCGTCGGTCGGGGCGGGCTCGCCGTCGGCGTACCGGGTCCAACGGGCGTGCGGCTCGGCCGGCGCGACCGGTCGGGGCAGCACCACGGCGGCATCGGCCAGGTGCGGCACGGCCAGTGTGGTGGTGGACAGGAGGACCTGGTCCCGGTGCAGGGACATCCCGAGCTGGCTGCCCGCCTCGGCGAGGAACGCGGTGCGGGATCGTTCGGCACGTAGCGCGTCGGCGCGGTCGTGCTCCTCGGTGACGTCGCGGACGTACCACGCGAAACGGGGACCGGCGAGCTGCCGCCGGGCACCGCGCAGCCGTCGGCCGTGATGGTCGGCGTCGAAGCGGTCGGCGTCCGTGGTGACCGCGTGGGCCACTGCCGCCACCGGGCACCGGGACAGCTCGGTGCCGACGGTGATCTCCGGGAGCAGCTGCGCCGCCATGGCGTTGAGCAGGGTGACCCGGCCGGTCTCGTCGGTGGTCAGGACCGCTTCGGCGAGCCCGTCGAGCAGCTCGCGGGCCAACGGTGCGTCGGCGGGCAGCGGGTTGTCGCTGGGTTGCCGGGTCGTGGTCACCGCCGGACGCCGGCTCGCGACTGACGACTCCTGCGCATGCTGCTTCTCGACTCCTCACCCGGCATCGTTGCTGTGGGGCAAGGATAGCGATTGCCTCCGACAGACACCCACAGCGTGGCCACGGTCAGCCAAAGGGCCTGTGTCAAAGCCCCTGGCCGGCCTGCGGCGGGCCCGGACGACGACCGGCCGCGTTGGATGTTCGCCCGGATACCGGTGTTGTATCCGGGCGAACATCCGCCTTGCCGGACCGCCGCCCGGACTCCGCCTCGGCTCGACCGAGGACTTTGACACAGGCCCTAGCGGGCCAGCCAACCGGCGGGCTGGGCGACGATCCGCCGGACGACCGAGCCGGCGGCGCCCACCGCCGCGGCCTCCGCGCCGAGCGTGGACGGCCGGACCGTGACCGGCGACCAGGCGGCGGTCAGCACCCGGTCGGCGATCTCGGCGAGCACCGGAGGGCACAGCCAGGGCGCCAGGGCCGCGTAACCGCCGCCGAGCACCACGGTGTCCAGGTCGAGCAGGTTGACGACGCCGGCCACCGCCACGCCGAGCGCCGTTCCGGCGTCGTGCAACGCCCGCAGCGCGTCGGCGTCGCCGGCCTCCGCCAGCTCGGCGAGCCGTGCCGTCGCGGTGTCCGCCGGAAGCTCCGCCCGCGCCAGCCCGGCAGCGGTCACGATCGCCTCCTGGCCGGCGTACTGCTCCAGGCAGCCCTGCCCGCCGCAGCGGCACGGACGACCCTCGGGGTGCACCGGGAGGTGCCCGATCTCGCCGCTCCAGCCGCGGACGCCGCGGAACAGCGCGCCGTCCAGCACGATGCCCGCGCCGATGCCCACCTCTCCGGAGATGTGCAGGAAGCTCGACGGGCCGGGTGGTCGGGAGTGCAGCTCGCCGAGCGCGGCGAGGTTGGCCTCGTTGTCGACCACCAGGCCGGGCACGCCGGGCACCTGCTCGACCAGCGGAGGGTGCTCGGCGAGCAGGGCGGGCACCGGCACGTCGTGCCAGCCGAGGTTCGGCGCGAGCCGGACCAGACCGGCGTCGTCCACCAGGCCGGGCACCGCGAGCGCGGCCCCGACCAGTGTGAGGCCCTGGTCGGCGGCGTCGTCGCGGGCGGCCCCGGCCATCTCGACCAGCTGTGCCAGCGCGTCGGCGGGGACCACCGGACGCAGGTCGGCCCGGTGCACGGTGCGGTGCCGGACCTCACCCGCGAGGTCCACCACGCAGACCGCCAGGTAGTCGACGTTGACCTCCAGGCCGAGCCCGGCCGGCCCCTGGTCGGCCAGGACCAGCCCGCGGGCCGGACGGCCGGCGCCGGAGCGGGGAGCCGGGTCGGATTCGCTGACCAGGTGGCCGGCGAGCAGGTCCTCGACCACCGCGGACACTGTTGCTCTGGTGAGGCCGGTCGCGGTCGCCAGGTCGGCTCGGGACGGGGGGCGTTCGGCCGCGGCGATGCGGCCGAGCACCAGGGCGAGGTTGAGCTCGCGCAGACTGCCCTGACGGACTGCGCCGGCCGGGGCGTGGGTGAGGCTCACCCCTTGACAGTGCCATAGGGCGGGCAAATAATTCAATGGCTGAACAAATAGCCGACAACACCACCCCGGAGGTTGCTCATGGCACCCCGTCCCACTCCCGCCGACAAGTTCTCCTTCGGGCTCTGGACCGTGGGTTGGCAGGCCCGCGACCCGTTCGGTGACGCCACGCGCCCCGAGCTCGACGCGGTCGAGGCAGTGCACCGGCTCGCCGAGCTGGGCGCGTACGGCATCACCTTCCACGACGACGACCTGATCCCGTTCGGCGCCGACGCCGCAACCCGCGACCAGCACATCGCGCGGTTCCGCAAGGCCCTCGACGAGACCGGCCTGGTGGTGCCGATGGTGACCACCAACCTGTTCACCCACCCGATCTTCAAGGACGGCGGCTTCACCAGCAACGACCGCGACGTCCGCCGCTACGCGCTGCGCAAGGTGCTGCGCCAGCTCGACCTGGCCGCCGAGCTGGGCGCGAGCACCTTCGTGATGTGGGGTGGCCGGGAGGGCTCCGAGTACGACCTCGCCAAGGACGTCCAGGCCGCCCTGGACCGCTACCGCGAGGCCGTCAACCTGCTCACCCAGTACTCCATCGACAAGGGCTACAACGTGCGGTTCGCCCTGGAGCCCAAGCCCAACGAGCCGCGCGGCGACATCCTGCTGCCGACCATCGGGCACGCGCTCGGCTTCATCTCCCAGCTGGAGCACCCGGAGCTGGTCGGCCTCAACCCGGAGGTCGGGCACGAGCAGATGGCAGGGCTCAACTACGCCCACGGCATCGCCCAGGCGCTCTGGCAGGGCAAGCTGTTCCACCTGGACCTCAACGGCCAGCGTGGCATCAAGTACGACCAGGACCTGGTCTTCGGCCACGGTGACCTGATGAACGCGTTCGCCCTGGTGGACCTCCTGGAGAACGGCGGCCCCAACGGCGGGCCGACCTACGACGGCCCCCGGCACTTCGACTACAAGCCCTCGCGCACCGAGGACATGGACGGGGTGTGGGCGTCGGCGGCGGCCAACATGAGCACCTACCTGCTGCTCAAGGAGCGCGCCGCGGCGTTCCGCGCCGACCCCGAGGTCGTCGAGGCGCTCGCCGCCAGCAAGGTCGGCGAGCTGAGCACGCCGACGCTGGGCGACGGCGAGGGCTACGAGGAGTTCCTGGCCGACCGGTCCGCGTTCGAGGACGTCGACGTGGACGCGGTGGCCGCGCGGGGCTTCGCCTTCGTCCGGCTCAACCAGCTCGCCGTCGAGCACCTGCTCGGCGCCCGCTGAGGCCCCGCCATGCCGTTGGTCGCGGGCGTCGACTCGTCCACCCAGTCCTGCAAGGTGGTCATCCGGGACGCGGAGACCGGTGCCCTGCTCCGGCAGGGTCGGGCCGCACATCCGGATGGCACCGAGGTCGACCCGGAGGCCTGGTGGCAGGCGCTGCGTAGCGCTGCCGACCAGGCCGGCGGGTTGGCCGACGTGGCCGCGATCTCCGTCGCCGGCCAGCAACACGGCATGGTGTGCCTCGACGAGGACGGCCGGGTGGTCCGCCCGGCGCTGCTGTGGAACGACACCCGGTCCGCCGACGCCGCCGCCGACCTCATCGAAGAGGCCGGCGGCGGTGCGGCCGGGCGTCGGTTCTGGGCCGAGGCCACCGGTAGCGTGCCGGTGGCCAGCTTCACCCTCACGAAGCTGCGCTGGCTGGCCCGGCACGAGCCGGAGCAGGCCGCCCGGGTGGCCGCCGTGTGCCTGCCACACGACTGGCTGACCTGGCGGTTGGCCGGCGCGCCGGGGTTGGACGCGCTGCGCACCGACCGGGGGGATGCGAGCGGCACCAGCTACTGGTCGCCGGCCAGCGGCGAATATCGGCTGGACCTGTTGGAGCAGGGCTTCGGGCGGCGACTGATCGTCCCGGAGGTGCTCGGCCCGGCGGACTCGGCGGGGAAGCTCGCCGACGAGTTGGGTGGGTCGGGCGGCGCGTTGCTCGGCGCGGGCACCGGCGACAACGCCGCCGCCGCGCTCGGCGTCGGGGCCGGCCCGGGTGACGTGATCGTCTCCATCGGCACCTCCGGCACGGTGTTCAGTGTCGCCGACGTGCCGGCCGGCGACGAGAGCGGCGCGGTGGCGGGCTTCGCCGACGCGTCCGGTCGCTTCCTTCCGCTGGTCGCCACGCTCAACGCGGCCCGGGTGCTGGACGCGGCCGCCACGATGCTCGGCGTCAGCCTGGACGAGTTGGCCGAGTTGGCGCTCTCCGCGCCGGCGGGTGCGGACGGGCTGGTCATGGTGCCCTATCTGGAGGGTGAGCGGACACCCAACCGGCCGCTCGCCACCGGGGCGGTGCACGGTCTGACCCTGCGTACGTCGACGCCCGCGCACCTGGCCCGTGCCGCCGTGGAGGGCATGCTCTGCGCGCTCGCCGACGGTCTGGACGCGCTGACCGCACAGGGCGCCACGGCCCGCCGGGTCATCCTGGTCGGCGGCGGGGCCAGGTCCGCCGCGGTGCGTCGGATCGCTCCGCAGGTATTCGGCTGCCCGGTCGTCGTCCCGCCGGCGGGGGAGTACGTCGCCGACGGCGCCGCCCGGCAGGCCGCCTGGGTCGCCCTGGGTGGTCCGACGCCGCCGGTCTGGGCAGTCGAGGGCACCGAGGAGTACGCGGCCGAGCCCGTCCTCGCCGTCCGTGAGCAGTACGCGGCGGCCCGTGGACTGGTGCTCGACCGCCGCTGACCGTCGGGATCGACGCGGGTGGGTGCCCGGGAAAGCTGACCGGCACCCACCCGCGTGACGACCTCCTCAGCCGCGTCTGGTTGGCTGCCGGTCATGACGGTGACCAGTGGCGGGCCCGGCCGGGGCGGGCAACAGCCCGGCCGACGCCCGCACGGCTGGGGCGGCGGCCCGGCGCACCGGCTGTACAGCGTCGTGGTGTTCGTGCTGCTCGCCTCACTGGACAACGTGGCCATCGGGCTGGTCCCGCCGCTGTACGGCCCGATCTCCGACGCGTTCGACGTGTCGGGGCGGCTGCTCGGTCTGGTCACCGCCCTCAGCTTCCTGGTCAGCGCGGTGGCAGCCGTCGGCTGGGCGTACGTCGGCGACCGGACCAACCGTAAGCCGCTGCTCATGGTGGGCACTCTGTTGTGGGCGGCGGGTACCGGCGGTAGCGCGCTCGCCGGCGGTTACCTGACGTTCTTCACTGGGCAACTGGTCGCCGCGGTCGGCCTCGGTGCGGTCGGCTCGGTCGGTTTCTCGGTGGTCACCGACCTGATCTCACCGACCCGGCGCGGGCTGGTGATGAGCTTCTGGGGGCTTTCCCAGGGGATCGGCACCCTGGCGGGCACCCTCCTCGGAGGGCTGCTCGGCGCGACGGACTGGCGGCGGCCGTTCCTGATCCTGACCGGCGTCGGCCTGGTCGCCACAGTGGCCTACCTGTTCACCTACGACATCCGGCGCGGCCAGAGCGAACCGGAGTTGGCCGACCGGCTGGACGCCGGCGCCGAGTACGACTACCGGATCAGCCGTGCCGACCTGCCGCGCATCCTGGCCCGACGCACCAACCGGTGGCTGATCCTGCAGGGCCTCACCGCACAGGCCGCCTTCGGGTCCCTGGTGTGGTTGCCGGTGCTCTTCGCCGAACGAGCCGAGGCCCAGGGCTACTCGTCGTCCACGGCGGTGGTGGTGGGCAGCGTCTTCGCCACGCTGTTCCAACTCGGCGGGGTGCTCTCCATCGTCGGTGGGCTGGTCGGCGACGCGCTGCAACGGCGTACGCCGAGAGGCCGCGCCCTGGTCGCCGCGGTCGGCATCCTCGCCGCGTTGCCGTTCTACCTGGTGTTGTTCTTCGTCCCGGTGACCATCGACGTGCCGGACGGCGCGAGCGGCGGCGCGGTGGTCGGCGCGGTGCTGTCCAGCGTCTTCACCGAGCCGTCGGTGGGGCTGAGCCTGCTCACCGCGATCGTGGCGCTCGCGCTGACGTCGGCCAACTCGCCGAACTGGTTCGCGCTGATCGCCGACGTCAACCCGCCGGAGCACCGGGGCACTGTCTACAGCCTGGGCAACCTGGTCAACGGGGTCGGTCGGGCGGCCGGCAACGGGCTGGTCGGGGTGGCGTTCCAGGGGCTGCGCGCGGCATTCCCGCCGCCGTTGAACTTCGCCGTCGGGCTGGCCGCGTTCCAGCTCTTCTTCATTCCCACGGGTGTCATGTACTGGCTGGCCTCGCGAACCTCACCGGCGGACATCGAGAACGTGCACGACCTGCTGCACACCCGAGCCGACCGCCTCTGACTCCCACGCGCCGCGCCCGCGCGTCCCACGCCTCAAGATCCGCGCAACATCAGGGAAAGTGCTGCCTCGGGCGAGCAGGAGGGGCCAACATCCCTGATGTTGCGCGGATCTTGGCCCCTCAGCGGCTCGGGTCAGGCGGTGCGCAGCCAGACGGTCACGTCGGTGGGGACGGCGCCGTCGTCTTCCAGGGGAGCGCTGCTCGCTAGCACCTCGGCATCGGTCGGTACCGGCACCGGGGTCTCGCCGAAGTTGGTCAGCACGGTCAGCTCGCCGTTGCGGAAGGTCAGCACCTCGTCGCCGGAGGACAACCATTCAAGGGTGCCGCGACCCAGCCCGTGGGCGCGACGCAGCCGCAGCGCCGTGCGGTACAGCTCGTACGTCGAGCCGGGCACGTCGCGCTGGCGGTCCAGCGCGTACTCCGCCCAGAGCGACGGCTGCGGCAGCCAGCTCGCGTCGGTGGGCCCGAAGCCGTACGACGGCGCGTCGGCCTCCCACGGGATCGGTACCCGGCAGCCGTCCCGGCCGCGCTGGGTGTGCCCGGTGCGTGCCCAGGTCGGGTCCTGCCGGGCCTCGTCCGGCAGCGTGGTGTGCTCGGGGAGACCCAGCTCCTCGCCCTGGTAGAGGTACGCGGAGCCGGGCAGGGCGAGCATCAGCAGCGTGGCTGCCCGGGCCCGGCGCAGGCCGAGTGCCGCGTCCGGCTGCGGGTCGCCGATGCCGATGCCGTTGGGGCGGCCACCGCCGATCGCCAGGCCGAGGCGGGACGCGTGCCGCACCACGTCGTGGTTGGACAGCACCCAGGTGGTCGGCGCGCCGACCGAGTCGGTCGCCTCCAACGAGCGGGTGATCACCGCGTACTGCGCCGGTGCGGTCCACGCGGCGAGCAGGTACTCGAAGTTGAACGCCTGGTGCATCTCGTCCGACCGCACGTACCGGGCCAGCCGCTCGGCCGGTTCCACCCATGCCTCGGCGACCAGCACCCGCTCGCCCGGGTAGCTGTCCAGGACCTGCCGCCACTGCCGGTAGATCTCGTGCACGCCCTCCTGGTCCCACATTGGTGGGCGCGGTTTGTCGATCTCGTTGCCGGAGAGGATCTCCTGCGGTTCCTGCCAGTCGGCCAGGTCGGCCTGCTTGACCAGGCCGTGCGCCACGTCGACCCGGAAGCCGTCCACCCCACGGTCCAACCAGAACCGCAGCACGTCCAGGAACTCCGCGTGGACCTCCGGGTTGTCCCAGTTGAGGTCCGGCTGGCCGGTGTCGAAGAGGTGCAGGTACCACTGGCCGGGCTGCCCGTCCGGGTCCACCGTGCGGGTCCAGGCGGGGCCGCCGAAGACGCTCTGCCAGTCGTTCGGCGGCTGCTCGCCGTCGGGGCCGAGACCGTCACGGAAGATGTACCGGGACCGTTCCGGGCTGCCGGGCGGGGTGGGCAGGGCCTCCTGGAACCAGCGGTGTGCCGAGGAGGTGTGGTTCGGCACCAGGTCCACGATCACCCGCAGGCCGCGGGACCGGGCTTCGGCGATCAGCTTGTCCGCGTCGGCGAGGCTCCCGAACAGCGGGTCGACGTCGCGGTAGTCGGCCACGTCGTAACCGGCGTCGGCCTGCGGCGACGGGTAGAACGGGGAGAGCCACACCGCGTCCACGCCCAGCTCGACCAGGTGGTCGAGGCGGGCGGTGATGCCGGGAAGGTCACCGATGCCGTCGCCGTCCGAGTCGGCGAACGAGCGGGGATAGATCTGGTAGATGGTCGCCTCGGTCCACCAGCCGGTGACCGGGTGACCGGAGGGGGTCTGCTGCGTCGGATCGGTGTTCAGGGTCTTCTCCCGTGTCGCGCTGTGGTTAGGTTTTCAGTGTGCCCGTGGTGGTGCTGTCGACTCCCGGACCACCAGCCGAGTGGGCAGGATCACCGATGTCTCGCAGTCGGCGCTCTGCTGACCCGGGATGGGCCCCGGGGGTCGGGCTTCGAGTGGGTCGAGCAGCATCCGGGCGGCCAGTCGGCCCTGCTCGGCGGCGGGCTGGGCGATGGTGCTGAGCCCGAGCATGCCGGCAAGGTCGTGGTCGTCGATGCCGATGACGCTGACGTCCTGTGGCACCCGCAGTCCGGCGTCGCGCAGCGCTGTCATCGCGCCCATCGCCATCTCGTCGCAGGCGGCGACGATGGCGGTCGGTGGGTCACCGCGGGCCAGCAACTCGGCGGTGGCCCGGGTGCCGCCGTCGATGGTGAAGGTGGACTCGACGTCGAGGCTCGGATCGGGCCGCAGGCCCGCGGCCCGCAACTCCGCCTGGTAGCCCCGGCGGCGGTCGAGGTGGGTGGTGAACGCCAACTCGTCGTCCGGGTCACCGGAGATGTGCGCGATCCGGTGGTGGCCGAGGTTGATCAGGTGTCGGGTGGCGGCCCGGGCGGCGGCCACGTCGTCGATGCGTACGCACGGCCAGTTGGGCACCCTGCTTCCCGAGCTGATGGTCACCCCGGGCAGTTCCAGGGCGGCCAGCGCGGTCAGGTCGGCTGGCCGCAGTGGGGTGGCGACCAGCATGATGGCGTCCACCCGCTTGTGCAGGTTGGCGGTCCGCAGGACCCGCTGGCGGACCTGCTCCCGACCACCCAGGTTGTAGAGCAGCAGGTCGTAGCCGGACTGGTGGAGGTATTCCTCGACCGCCTCCACGATGGTGCTGAAGAACCAGCGGGTGATCCGGGGAACCACCACGGCGACGGTGCCGGTCCGGCCACCGGCGAGCCTGGACGCGCTCGGCGACACCTCGTAGTCGAGCTGCTCGGCGGCGGCGAGCACTCGGCGTCGGGTGGCGGCCGAGACCGTCGGCAACCCGCGCAGGGCCCGCGAGACGGTGGCCGTGGACACGCCGGCCAGCCGGGCCACATCATCAATCTTCGTCACGGTTTCCCCCGCTCGGTGCCCGGCGCGCCCGCCGCCGCCCGAGGGGCCAGGCGGCGGCGGGCAAGCGGGTCAGCCCTTGACGCTGCCGGCGAGCAGACCTCGCACGAAGAAACGCTGCAGGGACAGGAAAACGATGAGCGGTACGACGATGGAGACGAACGCGCCGGCGGTGAGTCGCTGCCACTCGTTGCCCCGGGTGCCGGCCATCTCGGCCAGCCGGACGGTGAGCGGGGCGGTCTCGTTGCCGCCACCGGCGAAGATCAGCGCCACCAGCAGGTCGTTCCAGACCCAGAGGAACTGGAAGATGCCGAACGCCGCCAGCGCCGGGGTGATCAGCGGCAGCACGATGGTCCGGAAGATCTTCGGGTGGGTGGCGCCGTCGACGCGGGCCGCCTCCATCAGGTCCGAGGGCAGTTGCGAGACGAAGTTGTGCAGCAGGAAGACGGCGAACGGGAGCGCGAAGCAGGTGTGCGCGAACCACACCTGGGCGAACTTCTGTTCGTCGACCAGGTCCCAGGCCGGCATCAGTGTGACGCCGCCGAGGGTGACACCGGTGGAGAAGAACTTCAGCAGCGGCACCAGGGCCATCTGCAACGGGACGATCTGCAAGGCGAAGATCGCGATGTAGAGCCAGTCCCGGCCGCGGAAGTTGATCCATGCCAGCGCGTACGCGGCGAGGGCCGCGAACGCGAGCGGGAAGAGCACCGACGGGATGGTGATGGCCAGCGAGTTGATGAAGTAGCTGGCGAGCTGCCCGGAGGACGACGACCGTCCGAACAGGACCTGCTCGTAGTTCTCCAACGTGAACTGCGGGTTGGTGAACGCGGTCCACCAGCCGGTCGTCTTGATCTCGTCCTCGGGCCGGATGGAGGAGATGAACAGGCCGAAGGTCGGGACGGTCCAGACCACCGCGATGACGATCGAGACGAGCGTCGCGGTGCGGCTGTTGAGCCGCTTGCGGACCCTGCCGGCCGTGCTGGACGGGGTGCCGGCGGTCTTCTGTGTGCCGGCGGCGACGGTGGGCGTTGCGGTGGTCATCTCAGCCCTCCCGCTGCTGACGGAGGTTGCGGATCTGGTAGATCACGACCGGGATGACCAGGATGAACAGGAAGACCGCCAACGCGGAACCCTGCCCGTTCTGGCCGTACCGGAACGCCTGGTTGTACATCTCGCTGGCGATCACGCTGGTGTCGTAGTTGCCGTTGGTCGAGGTCCGGACGATGTCGAAGACCTTGAGCGTGGCGATCGTGAGGGTCACCACCACGACGATCAGGGCCGGCCGGATGCTCGGCATGGTGATCTGCCAGAACATCTGCCACGGGCTGACCCCGTCGAGGCGGGCGGCCTCCACGATGTCGCCGGGGATCGCCTTGATCGCGGCGGAGAGCACCACCATGGCGAAACCGGCCTGGATCCAGACCATGATGACGATGAGCAGGAGCGTGTTCAGCGGTGATTCGAGCAGCCACTGCTTCGGCTCACCACCGAGGCTGACCACGATCTGGTTGAGCAGACCGATCTGGTCACCCTCGCCCCGGTAGGCGTAGACGAACTTCCAGATGATGCTGGCGCCGACGAAGGAGATGGCCATCGGCAGGAAGATCAGTGACTTGGCCACCGCCTCGAACCGGGCCTTGTCCACCATCACGGCGTAGAGCAGGCCGAAGCCGGTCGCGACCAGGGGGACGAGGAGCACCCAGACCAGGGTGTTGATTAGAACTCGGACGATCGAGTCGTCGGAGAACATCCAGCCGTAGTTGCGCAGCCCCACCCAGTTGGTGCTGCTCCCGTCCATCAGGGAGAGCAGCATGGTGCGGATGGCCGGCACGACCAGGCCGATGAGGAGCAGCAACAGCGTCGGCAGCAGGAAGAAGAGCGCGAAGAGGCCCTCCCGCGGCTTGGTCCGGCGGGGGAGCGGGGCCCCACCCGCCGAGGCGGCGACGAGTTGCGCCTCCCGTCTCCGGGCGAACCAGGCCGGCACGACGTCGAGCAGCAGGAGCAGACCGCCCACCACCACCACGAAGGCGACCAGCCCGTACATCAGCATGAGGAGCTTCGGCTGCTCATCGGCGAAGTCGAACCCCATCAACCCTCCCTCTCGGGTCCACCTCGGCCGGTGGCCCGGCCCGCGAACGCAGGCCGGGCCACCGCCGGGATCACTTAGGCCAGCTGCTCTCGATGCCCTGGAGCACCGGGCCGGTCTGCTTGCCGTTCAGCCACTCGACCATGCCCTTCCAGAACGTTCCCGCGCCGACGGCGGCCGGCATCAGGTCGGATCCGTCGAAGCGGAAGGTACCGGTCTTGTCCTGCAGGATCTGGACGGAGAGCTTGTCGATCGGGCTGGCCACGTTGGCGATGTCCAGCTTGTTGTTCGCCGTCACCCAGTTGCCGAGCTTCGCGCGGCTGTTGACGTACTCCGCCGAGGCGAGGTAGGTCTGCACCGCCTGGACCTCGGGACGGTCGGCGTAGGCGACGACGAACTCGCCCGCGCCCAGCACCGGCTTGCCCTTGGCCGGGTCGATGGCCGGGAAGTAGAAGGCGAACGCGTCGCCGTCCTCGGCCACCTTGGTGCCCTCGGGGAACTGGTTGGCGTAGAACGACGCCTGCCGGTGCATCGCGCACTTGCCGGTGGTCACCGGCACGCCCGCCTCCTGGAAGGAGGTGGTGGTGATGCTCTTGACGCCGCCGAAGCCGCCGTTGACGTACTTCTCGTTCTTGAGGATGCTGCCGGCGCGGTCGACCGCGTCGACGATCTTCGGGTCGTTGAACGGGATCCCGTGGGTGGTCCACTGGTCGTAGACCTCGGGACCCTGCGTCCGCAGGATCACGTCCTCGATCCAGTCGGTGGCCGGCCAGCCGGTGGCGTCACCGGACTCGACGCCCACGCACCACGGCTTCGTGCCGCTGGCGGCGATCTTGTCGCTCAGGGCGATGAGCTGGTCCCAGGTGGTCGGAACCTCCCAGCCCTTCTCCTTGAACGTCTTCGGCGAGTACCACACGAAGGACTTCACGTTGGCGCCGAGCGGCACGCCGTAGAGCGTCCCGTTGACGGTGCCGTACTTCAGCCAGTCGGCCGGCATGTTCTGCTCGGCGAGGGCCTTGGTGTCGGCGCTCAGGGACTTCAGCTTGCCGGCGTCCGCGAACCGCTTCACGAGGCCGGGCTGCGGCACGAAGGCGATGTCGGGGGCGTTGCCACCGTCGACCCGGACGGGGAGCTGCGCCTCGAACTCGCCGCTGCCCTCGTACGCGATCTCGATGCCGGTGCAGTCGGTGAACTGCGACCAGGAGCGCTCCAGCAGGTCGGCCTCGGCGTCACGGATGGACGCGTAGATCGAGACCTTCTTGCCGTCGTGACCCTCGTACTTGTCGTATGCCGCGCACTCCGCGGAGCCCGCGTTGCTGCTCTTCTTGTCGCCGCCGGTGCCGCAGGCGGTGGCGCTGAACGCCAGCCCGAGTACGCCGGCGATCACGAAGGCCTGGCGTGGTCTGGTAAAGACCGCCATGCCGTCCTCCTTCCTAGCCGGCGCGGTCGTGCTGGTGACCCGTCGCCGGTCCGATTGGGCGTGCACACATGTAAGCGCTTGCATCCGGCCCGGTCCACCCCCTGTCAGACACGAGCGAGTAACAATCCGGAAACCTGCGGGCTGCCTGGTGGGCGCGCTCCCGGCAAGGATCATGGGCTCTTTCGAAGATTGACGATATCTGTCAGGCTAGGGCCACCTCATCGAAGGTTTTCGACATAGGAGGAGCTGTATGCGAAAGCGGTGGATCAGCCTGCTGGTGACGGGTCTGCTCGTCGGAGGCGTGTTGACGCCGGCGAGCCCGGCGCTGGCCGCACCGACCTTCAAGGTGCCGTTCCCGTGCGGCCAGTCCTGGTCCGGGCAGACCCGGACGGGTCACAGCCCGGCGAACGCCATCGACTTCAACCGCACCGACGACCTCGGCGACCCGGTCGTGGCCAGCGCCCCCGGCACCGTCGACCGGGTGACCGACCTCGGCGGCACCAGCTACGGCAAATATGTCCGAATCAACCACGGGGGCGGTTACAGCACCTACTACGCCCACCTCAACGGCTTCAACGTTTCCGTCGGCCAGACTGTCGGCTACGGCAAGGTGCTCGGCTGGGTCGGCAGCACCGGTGGCTCGACCGGCCCGCACCTGCACTACGAGCAGCGCCTCAACGGCGGCGACATCCAGGCGCGCTTCAACGGCGCCCTCGCCCTGTACTGGGGCACCAAGACCTACACCAGCGACAACGGGTGCTCCTCGGGCAGTGGCAACGGCACTGTCGACACCAGCGGCACCGCGTTGACCGTCCGGTCCGGCCCCGGCACCGGGTACGCCTCGGTGGGCACCGTCGCCGACGGCACCCGGGTGACCATCGCCTGCCAGACCAGTGGCACCACTGTCACCGGCACGTACGGCACCAGCTCGATCTGGGACCGGATCGGCTCCGGCAGGTTCATCGCCGACGCGTACGTGTACACCGGGCACGACGGCTACATCCCGGGCGTTCCCCGCTGCTGAGTGCGACGGGACGACGGTCTCCGGCGGGCGCACCGCCCGTCGGAGACCCTCCGGATCAGGAGTTCAGCTGCCAGATCGACAGGTTCAACGCGGCGGCGAAGGTGACCCAGGCCCAGTAGGGCAGCAGCAGGGCGGCCGCGACCCGGGTCACCCGGGCGAACAGCACCACGGTGAGGCCGATCGCCAACCACATCAGCACGATCTCGGCGAACGCCAGCCCGTAGCGGCCCGCGCCGAAGAACAGCGGCGTCCAGATGGCGTTGAGCACCAGTTGGGCGGTCCACGCCCAGAGGGCGAGGGAGAAGCCCACCCGCCGCCACACCAGCCAACCGGCAACCGCGATCAGGGCGTACAACAGCGACCAGACCGGGCCGAACAGCCACGAGGGCGGCGCCCAGCCGGGCTGCCGCAGGCTCGCGTACTCGTCGGTGGTGCCCTGCACGCCCAGCCCGCCGATGGCGGCCGCGACGAAGACGGCCGCCGCGAAACCGGCGAGGGCCCACCACTGTCGCCGGCCCAAGGCCGTCGGAGCGTCCCGAGATGTCTCCATAATCAAGATGTTTCCGGATCGCGCCGGGTCAAACCGCCCAGACAAGAAAGCGCCGGGATCGCCGCCACCGGTGCTCCTGTCGGGAGGACGGAGTTCCGGTCACGGCGACCCCGGCGGGTCCCGGTGTTAGGAAGTGAGCGCGTCAATTGAAGATGCTGACACCACCCGGGCCGACCAACAGCCCGACAACGATGAGGACGATGCCCCACAGGATCTGCCGGCGGAACAGCGCGAGGATGCCGGCGACCACGAGTACGACTGCGAGAATCCAGAGAATCAGCTCCATGACCTCTGACTACCCGACTGGCCGATCGCGGAAACCTGGTCGGTGTCAAGTTGATCGCCGACGTGGAAGACGCTGTACGCCTGCTTGATCACCGGGTGCGCGACGTTGCGGACGCGTACCCCACCGGGGGTGGTGCCGCGCTCGGTGCCGGCGTGCGCGTGCCCGTGCAGGGCCAGCGCCGTGGGGGCCGAGTCGATCGCCTGCCCCAACTGGTACGACCCCAGGAACGGGTAGATCTCCAGCGGTTCGCCGACCAACGTGTCCGGCACCGGTGAGTAGTGGGTGAGCGCGACGAGCATGTCGCAGTCCAGCGAACGGAGCGCAGTGCCGAGGCTCTCGGCGCTCTCGTTGGTGGTCCGGACGAACGCCTTCATCTCCGGCTCACCGAAGTCGCTCGCGCACCGCCCGGCGAACCCGCCGCCGAAGCCCTTCACGCCGGCGATGCCGAGCCGGCCGCCGGCGCAGTCCAGCACGACGCCGTTGCCCTCCAGCACTGTGATGCCCGCGTCCTCCAGCACCTTGACCACCTGCGGCACCTGGTCGCACTGGTGGTCGTGGTTGCCGAGCACGGTCACCACCGGCACGGCCAGGCCGCCGAACTCCTCCGCCACGCAGCGCGCCTCGGCCTCGGTGCCGTGCCGGGTCAGGTCACCGGCCAGCAGCAGCACGTCGGCGCAGTCCGGCAGCTCCTCCAGCGCGGGGCGGAACCGTCCGACCACGTCCTCGTCCAGATGTACGTCGCCCACGGCGGCGATCCGGATCACCATGGAACCTCCCTCAGGGCAGTTGCTCGATCTCCGTGGGCGCGTGCGTGCGGATCACCCCGATGTCGCTGGTGATCGGCACGTCCGGGAAACGCTCGGACACCCGGCGCAGGATCTCCTCGCGCCGGTGCGGGCTCTCCACCTCGCCGTTGAGCACGATGGCGCGTTCCCGGCGGACCACGGTGATCCCTTGTTCGGCGACGGCGGGGTCCTCGGCGAGGAGCCGTTGGATCTCCGCTTCGACGTACTCGTCCGGTGGCCCGGCGTCGATGTCGCGATGGTGGGTCACGATGTCCCCTCTCCGGTCGGGGTGCCGGTGCCCGGCACCACCTCCAGCCGGTCCAGCAGCACGAGGAACGCCTCGGCGTACGGCGAGTGCTGCGTCTCCTTGCGTACCCGCTCCCAGTCGATCTGTTCCCGTAGCGATCGGGCCAGCGGCAGGCCACGGGCGAAGTCGCAGTAGTGCTGCGAGAAGCTCAGCAGCTTGTGCACCATCAATTGGGTGGCCGACAGGACCGGCATGTGGATCGCGTCCACCGGCCGGATGACTGTGTCGGCGAACGTCTCCTCGGTCACCGGCGTCTCGATCGGCCGGTGGATCAGGTCCACCATCCGGCCGTCGTCGAAGACCTTGACCAACCAGTCCTCCGGTGGGCGCTCGGCCACGAACCCGGCGGCCACCAGTGCTTCCAGCGCCTGCTCCACGTCGGTCTCCCGGATCAGGAAGTCGACGTCGTGGTCGCTGGAGTGGCCTCCGTGGGCGTAGACGGCGAAGCTGCCGCCCAGGGCGAACGGAATCTCGGACTGCTTGAGCACGGCGGCGACCTTTTTCAGGGTGTGCACCAGACTCTCGTCCCCGCGCTCAGCCATCTGGTTCTCCCGTCGTCGTATAGGTGGACCGGCGGTTGGATTTCGAACTCCGGTACCCGGCATTCCGGTCGGCCACACCTGCTGGCGTCGCGGTCAGGTGTCAACAGGGATGAACCACTACAAACCTCGCGGCGTAGGTGCGTGGGTCGGATAGCCTGTGGAAGGTGGCCAGATCATCGGGGATGCGTCGACGCAGGGCCCGGTTGCGCACCGTCGCCCTGATCGGGATCGACGGCTCCGGCAAGACCACCCAGGCGCACCGACTGGCCGACGCGCTGACCGCGGCCGGCCGCCCGGCGACGTACCGGCGCAACGCCAGCGGACGGCGATGGCTCGGTCGGCTCGCCCATCGGCTCGGCCGACCCGACGCGCAGCGGCTCGTCGGGCGGGACGGCGTACTGGCGGTGGAGTCCGTGCTGCGCTGGCTCGCGATCGCCGTCGCTCTAATCAGTTGCCTGCTCACCGGCCGGACAGCGGTGATGGACCGCTACTCGGCCTGCCAGTACGCGAGCATCCGCGCACACGGCGGGCAACGCTGGGAGCGGCTGGCGCGGGCCGGTTACCGGCTCTTCCCGACGCCGCAGGTGACCTTCCTGCTCTCCGTGGACCCGGCGGAGGCGTACCGGCGGATCGAAGAGCGCGGCACCGACCACGAGACGATGGGCTGGCTGACCGCCGCCGACACCGCCTACCGGGCCCTCCCCGAATACCCGAGTTTCGTGCTCGTGGACGCGGGTCGCCCGGCCGAGGAGGTCAGCGAGCAGATCCAGGCGCACCTGGAGACCTGGCTGCCGCCCTCCTCGGACCAGCCGCGGGACGCGGGCCCGTTGGCGACTCAGGCCCGCCCGTAGACCGGCACTGTGGCGCCGCTGGTCGGCGCGGACTCCGCCGACGAGAGGAAACGGATCACCGGGGCTATCTCCGCCGGGGTCACCCAACGCGAGTGGTCGGCGTCGGGCTGGGCGGCCCGGTTCGCCGGGGTGTCGATGACGCTGGGCAGCACTGTGTTGCAGCGCACCCCACGGTGCCGGTACTCCACCGCTACCGCGTTGGCGAAGGCCAGCACCGCCGCCTTGGCCGTCACGTAGCCGGCCGCGCCCGGGAACGGGGCGACCGCCGCGCGGGCCGAGACGCAGACCACCGCGCCCTGACCGGTCGACATCAGGTGCGGCAGCGCGGCCTGGGTGACCAGGTAGGTCGGCCGCAGGTTGACGGCGAGCATCCGCTCGAAGACCTCGACCGGCGTCTCGTGCACCAGGCCACCGCTGGCGTACCCGCCGACCAGGTTGACCACGGCCCGCAGCGGCGCCGTGGGTTCGCCGGCGGCGACATCGACCGCCCGCGTCACGTCTACCGGATCGCTCAGGTCCGCGACCAGTCGAACCACACCAGCCGCCGGCTCCGACCCGGGCCGGGCATCCCGCTTCGGTACGACCACCCGCCAGCCCGCCTCGACGAATGAGGCGACGACCGCCCCGCCCAGCCCGCCGCTCCCGCCGGTAACCAACACACTGCCCACCACCATCCCCCCACGCTAACCCCCACCCCCTCCCCGCGCGCCCCCTCCGTCGATCATGAAGTTTTCGCCGCGACACGCCGAGCCGGGTGGCGACAACGTCATGATCGAGGTCTGCCGTCGGCAGAGTGGTTGGGTCGTGGGGCGGTCGGGGGCGCAGGATCGGCGGATGCGGATTCTGATTCTCGGTGGCACCCGGTTCCTTGGGCGGGCACTGGCCCGGCTCGCCGTCGCGCAGGGACACGACGTCACGTGCGCCGCTCGTGGTGTGTCCGGCGCCGTTCCGGCCGGGGCCACGTTGGTGCCGGTCGACCGGGACGACCCGGACGCGCTGGTGCCGCTCGCCAGCGACGGCTTCGACGCCGTGATCGACGTGACCCGCCAGGTCAGCCACGCCCGGCACGCGCTCGCCGCGCTCGCCGACCACGTCGGCCACTGGTCTTTCGTCTCGACGATCTCGGTGTACGCCGACAACACCACCCCGGGCCAGACCGCTGTCGACGCGCCGGTGCTGGCAGCGGCCCCGCCGGACGTGGACGGACCGGTCGGCCCGGACCACACCTGGTACGGCGAGTGCAAGGTGAGCATCGAGCAGGCGGTTCGGCAGCGGGTGGGCGTCGGCCGGTCGTTCATCTGCCGGGCGGGGCTGATCGTCGGCGTCGAGGACCCGAGCGACCGCTTCCCGTACTGGGTGCGGCGGCTGGGGGCCGGTGGCGAGATCCTCGCGCCCGGACGCCCGACCGACCGTGTGCAGTTCGTGGACGTCGCCGATCTGGCGAGCTGGCTGCTGCACGCCGCCGGGACCCGCCTCGGCGGCACGTACGACGGCATCGGGCCGGCGATGACCCGGGCCGACTTCCTGGCCGGGGTGGCCGCCGGGCTGGACGTGGCCGACCCCGCCGTGACCTGGGTCGATCAGGACTTCCTGACCTCGCACGATGTGCGCGAGTGGTCGGGGGAGCGGGCACTGCCGCTCTGGGTGCGACTGCCGGAGTCCGGTGGCCTGATGGACCGCGACGCTCGACCGGCTCTGGCAGCCGGGTTGGCGGTCCGTCCGTTGTCCGACACCGTTCGGGCGACCGCGTCCTGGATGGCAGCACAGCCGGACGCCGTACGGCAGGGTGGTCTCGACCCGGCGGATGAGGCGGCGGTGCTGCGGGAGTGGCAGGCTGTGCGGGACCGGTGATCCCGGCTGCCGACACTTCCCCCACCCGGACAGTCATAGTTGACGCTCACGCCTGGTGAAAGTAAGTTTCATCCGTGGCGAAGAGTCCGAAGATTTCTGCGAGTCAGGAGCCCGGTGGGCTCATCGTCCACATCAGCGGGCTGTTGCCATCGCTGTCGCCCGCCGAGCAGCGGGTTGCCCGGCTGGTCGTGTCCGACCCGGCTGCCGCCGCGCGGCGGACCATCACCGACCTCGCCACCGCAGCGGAGACATCCGAGGCGACCGTCATCCGATTCTGCCGTTCGGTGGGCATGGACGGTTACCCCCAACTGCGCATCCGCCTCGCCGCCGAGGCCGCCCGCCGGATCGAACCGCCGGACGCCCGGGTGGTCGGCGGTGACATCCCGCCCGGTGCCGACCTCGCACAGATCATCGCCACCATCGCGTTCAACGACGCCCGAGCGGTCGAGGAGACCGCCGAGCAACTCGACCCCGCCGTCTGCGAGCAGGTGGTCGAGGCGATCAGTGGCGCCGGTCGGATCGACATCTACGGCGCCGGCGCCAGCGGGTTCGTCGCCTCGGACTTCCAGCAGAAACTGCACCGCATCGGCCGGATCGCCTTCTACTTCCCGGACGTGCACACCGCGCTGACCTCCGCGGCCCTCCTCGGCCGGGGAGACGTGGCGATCGGCATCTCGCACACCGGCACCACCTCCGACGTGATCGAGGTGCTGGAGCAGGCCCGAACGCGGGGTGCCGTCACAGTGGCGCTGACCAACTTCCCCCGGTCACCGATCACCGACGTGGCGGACTTCGTGTTGACCACGGCGGCCCGCGAGACCACCTACCGCTCCGGCGCGACAGCCAGCCGGCTGGCCCAGCTCACAGTGGTCGACTGCCTCTTCGTCGGCGTGGCGGCCCGCAACCGGGCCCGGGCCCGTAAGGCACTCGAGGCGACCGCCGAGGCGGTCCAGTCGCACCGGGTGGGTGCCAACCGGAGGCGGGCATGACGGCCGGGGCGGTGGAACCGGACAAGGACATGCCAGCGTCACCCGCCCGCCCCACCGTCCGGGTGGGCGCCCCCACCGAACGGCGCAACCCCCTCAGCGTCGACCTCGACCTGATGTCGACCCGCGACGTCCTCACCGTGATCAACGAGGCGGACCGGCGGGTGCCGGCGGCGGTCGCCGCGGTGCTCGACGAGATCGCCGCCACCGTCGACCTGGCAGTCGCGGCCCTGCGCGGCGGTCACCGGGTGCACTACTTCGGGGCCGGCACCTCCGGCCGCCTCGGTGTGCTCGACGCTGCCGAGCTGGCCCCCACCTTCAACTCGCCCCGGCACTGGTTCTGCGCCCACCTCGCCGGTGGCCCGGACGCCATGTGGCGGGCCGTCGAGGACGCCGAGGACGACGACCGGGGCGGAGCGGTCGAGGCGGCCAGTTGCGTGCGTGCCGGTGACGTCGCGGTCGGCCTGGCGGCCAGCGGACGCACCCCGTACGTCCTCGGGGCGCTCGCCGCGGCCCACGCCAAGGGTGCTTCGACGGTGCTGCTCTGCGCCAATCCGGAGGCGGAGGCCGCCCGGTCGGTCGACGTGTTCATCGGGGTGGACACCGGACCCGAGGTGGTCACCGGGTCGACCCGGATGAAGGCGGGCACGGCGCAGAAGTTGGTGCTCAACGCGTTCTCGACAGCCGTGATGGTGCGACTGGGTCGGGTCTACTCGAACCTCATGATCGATATGGTCGCCACCAACGCGAAGCTCCGCGGACGATTGATCTCGATTCTGGTCGAGGCCACCGGCTGCTCCGAGCAGGTCTCCCAGAAAGCCCTCGCGGAGGCCGGCGGTGACCTGAAGACGGCGCTCGTCTCCCTGGTCTCCGGGGCCGAGGTCGACGCCGCCCGGGCCGCGCTGGCCCGTTCCGCCCACCAGGTACGCGGCGCCCTCGCCCTGCTCGCCCGCTGACGCCCGCTCCGGGGGAGCGGGAAGCGAAAGGCCCCTCGGATTGTTCATCTGGCCGGGGGGTAATAACACTCCCGATGGATGAACCGACCGGTCCGCCGCTGCGTATCTGCCAGTGACCAGGATCGCAGCGTGGTGGTGACCCGGGTCGCTGTGCCCCCACGGCTGGCGGTGTTGCCATGGTGCGGTGACCCGTGCGTGGTGCCCAACGGAGAGCCGCCCGACGGGGTGCTGACAGCAAACATGGACCGTGCTCTCAGCTAGTACTCAGGCATTCGTGACACTTTCGACTCACGAGACGGAATCCCCGACACGTCTCATCTGTTGTGTAGGTGTCAGCACCGCTGGGCACAGCAGAAGTTACCAGGGGTTGACGGACGTGGGGAATGGCAAGGAACCGGGCAACCGGCGCGAGCGAGGGGACCGTGGGCAACGTGGACAAGAACATCGGCATGCGAACCGACGAGGTTGCCGAGGAGCGCGACCTGGTCGGCGTCTACCTGCACGAGATCTCCCGGACGCCACTGCTGGACGCCGCCAAGGAGGTCGATCTCTCCAAGGCGATCGAGGCCGGCCTCTACGCCGAGCACCTGCTCGGTGAGGATGCCGTTCCCGCCGGTGTCGACCGGGCCGACCTGGAGTGGCTGGTCGTCGAGGGGGAGCGCGCGAAGGACCTCTTCATCCGCGCCAACCTCCGGCTGGTCGTGTCGATCGCCCGCCGTTACGTGCGTTCGGGCATGCCCATGCTGGACCTGATCCAGGAGGGCAACACCGGCCTGGTCCGGGCGGTCGAGAAGTTCGACTACGAGCGCGGCTACAAGTTCTCCACCTACGCGACGTGGTGGATCCGCCAGGCGATCAGCCGGGCGATCGCCCAGCAGGAGCGCACCGTCCGTCTGCCGGTGCACCTGGTGGAGGACGTCAACCGGATGCGCAACGTGGCTCGGCAGTTGACCCGTGAGTTGGGCAGCGACCCGGAGCCGGAGCAGATTGCGGCAGCGCTCGGCGTCACCGTCGAGCGGGTCAACGAGTTGCGGCGCTGGTCGCAGGACACCGTCTCGCTGGACACCCCGGTGGGCGACGACGGCGACACCAACCTCGGTGACCTGGTCGCCGACAGTGACGCCCCGTCGCCGGAGGACATCGTCCTCAGCGGTCTGGAGCGGCAGCGCATCGAGGGGCTGCTCAACCACCTCGACGACCGGTCCGCCGGCATCATGCGGGCCCGCTACGGGCTGGAAGACGGCCGGGAGCACTCGCTCACCGAGGTCGCCTCCCGGTTCTCGCTGTCCCGCGAGCGGATTCGACAGCTGGAGATCCAGGCGCTCGGCCGGCTGCGTGAGCTGGCCCGGGCAGAGGGGCTGCAGGCAGCCTGACCTGGTAGTAATGACGGCGAACGGCCGGCGTCCGATAGGGGGACGCCGGCCGTTCACCGTCTTCTGACGTCTAGCGGACCCGGCCGTAGCCCTGGATGGGCATCATGTTCATGCCCCGCTTGAGCACGTTGCGGCCGGCGCTCGGCGCGTCGATCACCTGACCGTCGCCGACGTAGAGGGCGACGTGCCCGAGCCCGCTGTAGAACACCAGGTCACCCGGCCGTAGGTCACTCCGACCGATGTGGGCGACCGCGCTCCACTGCATCCGCGTGTTGTGCGGCAGCGACCGACCGGCCGCCCGCCAGGCCGCTGAGGTGAGCCCGGAACAGTCGTAGCCGTTCGGCCCGTCGCTGGCCCACACGTACGGCTTGCCCAGCGCCCCGAACGCGTAACGCACCGCGGCACCCGCGTCACCTGCCACCGCCGGCACGTTCTTGGCCTCGGCAGCCGCGGCCTTGGGTTCGGGTCGCTCGGTGGCCGCCCCGTACGCCTGCCGACGCATCTCGTACAGCCTGGTCAGATCCTGCTCGATCTGCTTCTTGGCCGTCGAGAGCTGCCGGGCCTGCGCGGCCTGTTTGGTCAGCGTGGTGTCCAGCCGGGCCTTCTCGTCCAGCAGCCGTCGCTGGTCGGCCGTATAGCCGGAGATGCGCTCCTGCCGCTGGCGGGTCAGCTGGTCGAGTGTGCCGAGGCGGTCCAGCAGCGCCGTGGCGCCCTCGGAACCCAGCAGGGCGTCGGCGGTCCGCAGACTGCCGCTCTTGTACGCGGTGCTGGCCAACTCGGCCACATCAGCCTGGCTCTGCTTGGCCTGCTGTTCCAGCGGGCCGATGCGGGCCTGTAATCGGGCCACCGCAGCTTCGTTTGTCTTGATCTCCTCACGCAGCTTGTTGTACGACTCGACGACCCGCTCCAGCTCGGTCGAGGACGCCTCGATCCGGCGGGTCAGGTCGGCGGGGGACGGCTCGGCGTGGGCCACCGCCGTCGGGGCGAGCAGCGCGGCCGACATGCCGGCCAGCGCCATGGTGCGCAGCAGGTTTCTCAGGGATGACAAGAGCGGAAGGCCCCTCTCCCACGGCCGCCGGGGCTGCTGACGCCCTCGGCGACACCGGCCGGGGCCACCCGGGCGGACGGCACTGGGCCGGACCGGCTCGCCCAACCTAACCCGGGACGGCTGTCGCTCGCAGTTGAAGCAGGGGCGAATGTTGGCGAAGTGGCCGGGCGTATCAGTGCGGCGGGTGGCGTCATCGTGACTGATGACGCGTGAAAAGAGGGGTGAACCGTCCGTTCGGCGAGGTATTGACGGATACACGACTTTCGTCGTTCCGGGCGTATGCCGCCGGATATCTGGTCGCCATAACCGATAAAACCTGAAATGGATGCTGTTTCTCGGCGATGTCACCGGTTGGGGCAACGGTCGAGAGTCGACAAATACACAGGTCAGCTGGCGGCACCGCAACACAATGAACGGAGCCGGGAATCCCGTCGACAGGTAGCAATGCCTGCCCGGGGCCACCTCGGCCAACCGTCCCCCGCGGGAGGAACCGTGGAACGTGAAGGCGCAGGAACGCGGCCGCCGCGAACGGCGCCGGGCACCCGGTCGACACTGCTGTACGCGCGGCCCGGCATCATCGTGACCGTCGACCGGTTCACCGCCGGTCGAACCAGCTACCAGGTGACCGACCTGACCCACCTGCGTACCACCCGAGGCCCGCACGACCGGATCGCCGTCCGGGCCGTCGTCGTCACCACCAGCATGCTCGGCGGTGTCGGGCTGCTCCTCGGCTTCACCGGGGGTCTGCACCGCCTGACCGCCGGGGCGTACCTCATTCTCGGCGCGGTGTTCCTGCTACCGGCCGCGCTGGCCATGGTCGGTGATCGCTGGCGTCCACCGCCCTACGAACTGTGGGGGTGGTACAGGGGAGCCGAGGTGCTGCTGTTCAGCGCCGACGACGAGCGGCAGTTCGGCCAGGTCACACGGGCCCTGCTGCGGGCCCGGGAGGTCAACCGGTACGGCGGGTGGGTTGACCCCCTCGCCTCGGCCGAACCGTGGCGGCCGAACCGTTGACCCGACGGCGGTGGGCCGACGTCGAATCGGCGTCGGCCCACCGGCCGCTCAACTGGCGACAGGCTCCGGAGTCCGTTCCTGCCGCGGCGCGGCCACCCAGGCGCTGACCCGGCGCTCGGCGTAGAAGGAGACGAACGGCACGGTGCCGGCCAGCATCACCAGCAGCATCCGCTTCAGCGGCCAGTCGGCACGGCGGCTCAGGTCGAACGCGGCCACCAGGTAGATCATGTAGAGGAAGCCGTGCGCCGGCCCGATTGTCTCGACCACGACCGGGTTGTCGAACGCGTACTTCAGCGGCATGCCGATCACGACCAGCAGGATCAGCACCACGCCCACGATCCAGGCGATCACGCGGTACCGGGTAAGGGCAGCGCCCACCTTCGTCCGTCCTTCCGAGCCCGGCTCAGCCGGGATAGTCACCGGGCCGGGCGCCCGGATTGGCGTTCAACCATGACAGGTAGCGGTTGTAAGCGGCCAGGTCAGTGTCCTCGACGGCGTCGCCGACGGCCGGTGCCCGGGACACCCGCACCGGTCGGCGTACCGCCGGTCGGGAGCCGGCGTCGACCGTCGGCGCGGGCTCGACGGCCGGGTCCGGCGACGGCGCTTCGGCCTCCGCCCCCCGGCGGCGGGCGAGCTTCACCTCGCGCCACCAGACGTAGACCACGAAGCCGGCGAAGATCGGCCACTCGACCGCGTACCCCCAGCTCAGGCTGTTGCCGGCCGCGGCCCGGCTGACCTGCCACCAGCCCAGCCCCAGGAAGCCCAGGGTCAGCACGACCATGGCCACGTGGCGCGCGATCCACGCCGGGGTCCAGAGCCGCCTCATGGCATCGAGGGTACCGGGGGCCGCTCCGGTCTCCGACACCGTGTCGTAGTTGTCGCGTCGCCGCCAGGGTTTGGCCGCACGACGCCTGGGCAATCGTCTAGACGCCAGCCCAAACGAGATCAAGGGGGGCGATCATGACCGGATCGGTACGTGAGGACGGCTTCGCGTCCAGCGGCAACACCGAGATGAGCCCGGAGCAGCGGGTGCCCGAGTGGGGCGGCGACGACCTGGCCGACCCGGCCGGCACCGCGGGCCTCGACGGCGATCTGCCCGGCGTCGACCCGACGGAGTTGACCGACGAGGATCTGATCCGCGAGATGCACAGCCTGCACCGCACCCGCCTCGACACCCTGCGGCACGCGGCGGACTCCGCACTCGCCAACCACCTGCGGCGCACTGCGGAACTCGAGACCGAATACCTGGCCCGCCACCCGGGCCGGGAGGTCGACCCCAGCCGTCTGCGGGACGCCTGATGCCGGCGCGCGCCGTGCGCGGCATGTCCGCGCCACCTGAGGTGGTCTTCAACACGGCCACCGACCCGGATCGCGCCTCGGCCTGGCTGCCGGAGCCGCTGCGCGGCGACGGAAGCCCTGCCGCTGAGATCGACGGCGAGGAACTGCGCGCCCGCTGGGGCGACGGCGACGACTGGTCCGCCGAGATCCGGGTGGAGCCGGCCGATGCCGGCGGCGCCCGGATCCAGCTCGATCTGGCCGACGGGTCGGGCGAGCCCGGTCCGGACCAGTTGGCCGACGAGGCACTCACCAACCTGGCACGCGAGGTTGCCGACAATCTCCAGGCCGGCTGAGCGGGCCACGCGGGACGCCCGGTCCCGCACCACCACGACATGGGAGGAGAACGGGTGAGCGACACCGGCCTGCGAGACAAGGCGGCGCGGTTGCGGCGGGCGTACGCGCCGCACGAACACCGGCCGCTCGGCGGCTACCTGGCGGCGATGGGCGCCTACGCCGGGGTGACCGGCGCGCTCGCCGGTCTGGTCAAGGTGACCGGTCGGCCGGTGCCGGAACGTCCCGCGCCGTCCGACGTGGTGCTGCTCTCCATCGCCACCCACAAGCTGAGTCGGCTGCTGTCCAAGGACGCGGTGACGAGCCCTCTGCGGGCGCCGTTCACCCGTTATGACCGCCCGATCGGTAGCGGCGAGGTGATGGAGCAGGTTCGCGACTCGGGCAGCCCCACCCGGCACGCCATCGGCGAGTTGTTGAGCTGCCCGTTCTGCCTGGCGGTCTGGGTGGCCACGGGGCTGACCGGCGGCCTGGTGCTCGCGCCCCGGCTGACCCGGCTGGTGGCCACCGCGCTGACCGCGGTCGCCGCGTCCGACTTCCTCCAGATGGCGTACGCGACGGCGCAGCAGGCCGCCGAGGGCGGGCACGACGACGACTGACGAGCAGAGACGGAAGGGGCCGGCGCTGCCGCCGGCCCCTTCCGTCGTTCCTGAGTCTCAGCGCTGCATGCCGGACCAGCCGTGCGGCGACTCCGGCTCCCGCTCGTCCTCGTCCGCGCCGGTGATGATGTCCCGGTCCACCGCCGTCCTGTCGTGCTCGTTGGCGAAGTCCGGCTCGGGGGTGGTGTCCCTGCCCTTCGGCGGTTGACCGAGCGCCGGAACCTTCTCGTCGTGGTCCTCGTGGTGGGTCATGTCGGTGTCCCTTCTACGGTCGCTCTCGCGACGGAGCTGGCAGGTCGCTCACGCGACGGAGCCGCCGAGCAGGTCGCTGGCCTCGTCCACCGAGTACTCGCCCTCGGGCAGCGCGTCGACTCGGGCGAGCAGGTCCGCTGGAAGCTCGGCAGCTACCGCCCGGCGGTAGATCTCGCCCTGGTCGACCCGCTCCTGCGCCCGGAAGACGTCGTCGAGCAGGTCGTCGAGGGCCCGGGTGTCCGGCTCCCCGGCCACTGATGCGTCGTCGGTCACCTCGATCAGCTACCCGGGCCGGAATCGGTCAAACGTCACGCCAGCGGGCCGCCTGCGCCGTCGGCCGATGACCTCATGCGCCGCCTTTGCTCTGCACCCACCCGCGCACCAGTTACGGACCGTGTGCGTCGCATCGGTGGGTGCAGAGCAAAGGCGGCGGCGGGTACTGCGGCGCTCGTCGCGCTCGTCGTCGCGCTCGTCGCGGCGGTGGCCGGCCCGCCGCGGTCACTGGCGGCCGCTGCGTCTGCCTGCGGCATCGCGCAGGTCTCGGCCTGGCCTGGTGCGGTTCGGCGGATACAGACAGCGCCGCCCCCGGCCTTGTGGGCCGGGGGCGGGCTTGTGTCGGTGTGCAGGTCGCCTCTCGGCGAGTGGCGCTACGCGGCTCCAGCCGGACGGTATTCCGCGAAGGCTATTTAGGTGAGGCCCGGGGACACTGGGCACACCGACACCTCAGTCAACGAGCCGACCCCCACTCGTGTTCCGCGCCTTCTGGTGTCAGCCGTCACACCGTCAGACCGTCGTCGGCAGGGTGGCCCGTCGCGCCCGCACGGCCGAGGCCAGGTGATCGAGCACCTCGGCGGTGTCGTCCCACCCGAGACAGGCGTCGGTGACCGAACGGCCGTACTCCAGCTCCCGGGTCGGGTCGAGATCCTGCCGGCCGGGGAGCAGGAACGACTCCAACATCACGCCGGTGATCCCACGCTGCCCGGCGGCCATCTGGGCGGCCACGTCCGCGGCGACGAGCGGCTGGTTGCGGTGGTCCTTGCCGCTGTTGGCGTGACTGGCGTCGATCACCAGGCGCTCCGGCAGCCCTGCCGCACGGAGCAGGTCGATAGCGCCGGCGACGGACTCCGCGTCGTAGTTGGGCCGCCCGCCCCCGCCGCGCAGCACCAGGTGCCCGTCCGTGTTGCCGCGGGTGTGCATGATCGCCGGGGTGCCGGAGAAGTCGATGCCGGGGAAGACATGCGGTACGCCGGCGGCGCGGATCGCGTCCACGGCGGTGCCGATGCTGCCGTCGGGGCGGTTCTTCATGCCGATCGGCATGGACAGGCCGGAGGCGAGCTGCCGGTGCACCTGGCTCTCCACGGTGCGGGCACCGATCGCGCCCCAGGCCACCGTGTCCGCGATGTACTGCGGGGTGATCGGGTCGAGGAACTCGCAACCCACCGGTAGACCGAGGCGCAGCACGTCGAGAAGCAGCGCCCGGGCCAGCCGCAGGCCGGTGTTGACGTCCCCGCTGCCGTCCAGGCCCGGGTCGTTGATCAGGCCCTTCCAGCCGACCGTGGAGCGGGGCTTCTCGAAGTAGACCCGCATGACGATCAGGAGGTCGTCGGCCAGCCGGTCGGCGGTGCCGCGTAGACGCTCGGCGTATTCGAGGGCGGCGGCCGGGTCGTGCACCGAGCAGGGGCCGACCACCACCAGCAGGCGGTCGTCCTCGCGGTCGAGCACCCGACCCACAGCGCGGCGGCCGTTCAGCACGGCCGAGGCGAGCGATGCGTCCAGGGGTAACTCGTGATGCAACAGGGCGGGCGTGGTCAGCGGCACGACGCGGTCGATCCGCTGATCGCTGACCCGATCGGTCTCCGGGGTCGTCACGGTGGGGAATCCTTCCGCCGACCGCGCCCGGGGCCGGTGCCCGGGACGAGCCGGCTGCTCGTACACAAAAGGGCAGGAACGAAAGCTCCTGCCCAGCCGGCTCGGTCTGCGGTGACGTCAGATCATGGTGAAGTCACCGGCGTGCGAGCCGGCTGCCTAAACCATCGATACGAACGCGTCACGTCGCCCAGCGTACCCGACCCGATGCGGAAGCCCACCGCGTCGTCCCAAGATGCGGAGTGAACATCGCGTGTCACGGTCCACGGCGGGGTAACAGGGGTGCCATGACTGACGAGCAGAGCGATCAGGACCGGGTGGAATCCCGAGCCCACCACCTCCTGCCCGAGGAGGAGGCCGTGGGCAGCGACGACCCGGAGGCCCAGGCGGAGGCCATTCTCGCCGAGTCGGACATCCGCGAGGAGGACCAGAACGCGGCACCGGACACGGTGCTGGAACGTCGTACCTCGGATCAGACGGTGGTCGCGGTCGAACCCCCGGACTGAGCGTCCGCCCCGCGAGCCCGGCGCGACCCCCGATAGGTCTGCTCCCGCAGCCAGGCCAAAGGGCCTGCCACCCGCAGGTCGGGTGGCAGGTTGCGCACCGGGTCGAACGCGAGCGCGGCGTCCTCCTCGGCGTCGAGTTGGGCGTCGATACTGATCTGCCCCACCGGCCGCCACGGCCCCACGGCGGACGCGACAGCGAGCACCATTCGCGGCGTGTCCGTCCGGGTCGCGGCGGCCGCCGCGCTCAGGCTGCGTCCGAGGCCGACCGAGTCGGGGTCGGCCAGCGCGGCCAGCCAGATCCGGCGGGGACCCACGCGGTAACACATGATCGAGGTGTACGTCCCGGTGAAGTCGCGCCGGGGCAGCGGCAGATTGCGCAGCAGCGGGGCCGCGCCACTGGAACTGACCAGCAGGTCGAACGGATGGCCGTCGTCGCGGTGCAGGCGTACCGCGAGGCCGAGCACGTCCGGCCAACTGCCGGGCGTGGGTGTGCCCTTCGAGAGCCGGACGGTCGCCCGGTACCGGGCGGGGTCGTCCAGCAGACCGGACCCGGTGGGTGGTCCGGGCGTACCCCAGATCATCAGTTCGCCGGTGAAGGAGCGACCGGCCGGATGCAGCAACCGGCCGCGGCGCCGGCTGAGCGCGGCGCTGGCGCGTTCGACGGCGGTGGCGAGCCGGGACGAGGGCGGGGTGACGGTCATTGCCCTCCGATACCCCGGGCGGCCTCCCTGATGCGGCGGGTCGGCTCGCCGACGGACCGCACGTCACCTTTCCGCCCGGGAGATCGGATAGCGTCGGGGGCATGCCCGACAGCGGTTATCCCTGGCCCATCGAGACGTCCCGACTGGACAACGGCCTGCGCGTGGTGGTGAGTGAGGACCGCACCGCGCCGGCCGTGGCCGTCAACCTCTGGTACGACGTCGGCTCCCGGCACGAGCCGGCCGGGCAGACCGGCTTCGCCCACCTCTTCGAGCACCTGATGTTCGAGGGCTCGGTCAACGTGGCGAAGACCGAGCACATGAAGTTGATCCAGGGCTCCGGCGGCTCGCTCAACGCCACCACCAACCCGGACCGGACGAACTACTTCGAGACGGTCCCGGCCGAGCACCTGGAGTTGGCGCTCTGGTTGGAGGCCGACCGGATGGGCGGCCTGGTCCCGGCGCTCACTCAGGAGACGCTGGACAACCAGCGCGACGTGGTCAAGAACGAGCGCCGGCAACGCTACGAGAACGTTCCGTACGGGGACGCCTGGCTGCGGTTGCTGCCGCTGCTCTACCCGCCGGGGCACCCCTACCATCACGCGACGATCGGCTCGATGGCCGACCTGAACGCCGCCGACCTCGCCACCTTCCAGGCGTTCCACCAGACCTATTACGCGCCCAACAACGCGGTGCTCACCGTGGTCGGCGACGCCACCGCCTCCGACGTGTTCGCGTTGGCCGACAAGTACTTCGGGGCGCTGCCCCCGCGCGACGACATCCCGCCGGCCCCGGACGGCCGCAGTGTCCCGGTCTCCGGGCAGACGGCAGTCGAATCGGTGAGCGCGGACGTGCCGGCGCCCCGGGTGTACATCGCCCACCGCAGCTACCCGTTCGGCAGCCCGGGATACAACGTGATCACCGTGCTCGCCACCGTCCTCGGCAGCGGCCGGGGCAGCCGGCTCTACCAGCGGCTCGCCGACGGTGAGCGGCTCGCCCAGCCGGACCTGGTCGGGGCGTATGGGGTGGACCTCGCGCACGCCCCGGCACCGCTGATCGCCACCGCCACCGCCCGCCCCGGGGTGAGCGGCGAGCGGCTGGCCGAAGGGCTGGCCGAGGTCGTCGACGAGTTGGCCACGGTGCCGGTCACCGCCGCCGAACTCGATCGGGCCAAGGCGCTGCTGAGCACCGGGTGGTGGCGTCAGCTGTCCACCGTGGACGGCCGGGCGGACCTGCTCGGCCGGTACGCCACCCAGTTCGGTGACCCCGCCCGCATCGCCGACCAGTTGCCGGGCCTGCTCGCGGTGACCGCCGAGCAGATCGCCGAGGCCGCCGCCGAGGTGCTCGCCACCGACCGGGTGATCCTGACCTACCTGCCCGAGGAGACCTCATGACGTTGATCGCCGACCGTCCCGGCCCGGGTGCCGCCCGCCCGTACCGGTTTCCGGCGGTGGTCCGCCGCTCCGTGGCCGGTGGTCAGGTCGTCGCCGCGCACCTGCCCGGGCAGAATCTCGCCGTGGCCCTGCTGCTGCTCGACGTGGGCGCGGGCCGGGAGCCGGTCGGCAAGGAGGGCCTGTCCGGCGTGCTGGCCAAGGCCCTCGAAGAGGGGACCGCGCAGCGGGACGCCGCCGCGTACGCGCTCGCCGTCGAAGGGCTCGGCACCGCGTTGACGACCGGACTGGACTGGGACTCGTTCCAGGCCAGCGTGGTGATCCCGGTGGACCGGCTCAGCGCGGCCGTGGAGCTGCTCGCCGAGGCGGTCCGGACGCCCCGACTGGACCCCGCCGACGTGCGTCGGGTCCGCGACGACGAGGCGACCGCGTTGCGGATGGACTGGGCCAACCCGGGTCCGCGCGCCGACGCGGCGTTGCGCGCCGACCTGTTCGGCGCGGAGAACCGCTGGGGACGTCCCATGCACGGCGACCCGGAATCGGTCGCCGGGTTGGACGTGGAGGACGTCACGGTCTTCCACTCCGAGTGGTTCCTGCGCCCCGGCACCCTGGTCGTCGCCGGGGACCTGGACCGGATCGACCTGGACGCGCTGGCCGGTGCGGCGTTCGCCGGCACGGGAGGCGGGCCGGCCGAGCGGGGCGGCCCGATCGAGGTGCCGCTGCACACCGGCCGGCGGATCATCCTGGTGGACAGGCCCGGTTCGGTGCAGTCCACGCTGCGGCTCGGCCATCCGTCGCCGTACCGGGCGCACCCCGACCACGTGCCGATGACGCTCGCCGGCACGGTGCTCGGCGGGGCGTTCACGTCCCGGCTCAACCATCTGCTCCGCGAGGTGCACGGCTACACGTACGGCATCCGGGGTGAATTCGCGTCGTCCCGGCGGTTCGGGCGGTTCGCCGTCAGCTCCGGCGTGCAGACGGCCGTCACCGCGCCGGCCCTGGTGGAGGCGGTGGGTGAGATCACCCGTACCCAGGCCACCGGGGTCACCGAGGACGAGTTGGAGGTGGCCCGGTCCTGGCGGGCGGGGCAGCTCTCGGTCGAGTTGCAGAGCCCTCGGGCGATCGCCTCCGCGTTGACCACGCTCGTCGTGCACGACCTGCCGGACGACTACCACGCCCGACTGCGGGAGTCGCTGCTGGCGGCGGACGTCGACCAGGTCTCCGCAGCGGCGGCCACCCACCTGCACCCGGAAGCGTTGACCCTGGTCATCGAAGGTGACGCCGCCGTCATCCGCGACGACCTGACGGCAGCGAACCTGGGCGATCTGATCGCCTGACCCCGCTGTTCCCTCCTCCGTCGATCATGAAGTTGTGGTCACCCGGCGTGTCGCGGTCACAACTTCATGATCAACGGGGGAGGGCGACTCAGGGGGTGTGATGCGGGACCCGGGGGGTGGGAAAGGGCTCCCGGTTTCCGGGGTGGGCTGGGTAGCCTCCGGGCATGAGGATCGGCATTGTGGGGTCCACCGGCCAGGTCGGTGGCGTGATGCGGCAGGTGCTGGCGGAGCGGGAGTTCCCGGCGGAGCAGGTGCGGTTGTTCGCCTCGGCGCGGTCCGCCGGGCGTACGCTGCCGTGGCGCGACGGCGAGGTGACCGTGGAGGACGCCGCGACAGCGGACTACTCCGGGCTGGACATCGTGCTCTTCTCGGCCGGTAAGGGCACGGCACGGGAGTTGGCTCCCCGGGTCGCCGAGGCCGGCGCCGTGGTGATCGACAACTCTTCGGCGTTCCGGATGGACCCGCAGGTGCCGCTCGTGGTCGCCGAGGTCAACCCGCACGCGGCCCTCGACCGCCCGAAGGGCATCATCGCCAACCCGAACTGCACCACGATGGCAGCGATGCCGGTGTTGCGTCCGCTGCACGCCGAGGCGGGCCTGGTCGGCCTCGTCGTCTCCACCTACCAGGCGGTGTCCGGCGCCGGGCTGGCCGGCGTCGCCGAGCTGGACGAGCAGGTCCGCAAGGTCGCCGAGCACGCCGCTGGGCTGGCGTTCGACGGGTCGGCGGTGGAGTTCCCCGCGCCGCGGTCGTTCGCCGAGCCGATCGCCTTCAACGTCCTCCCGCTGGCCGGTTCGATCGTCGACGACGGCTCGTTCGAGACCGACGAGGAGCAGAAGCTCCGCAACGAGAGCCGCAAGATCCTGGAGATCCCCGACCTGAAGGTGTCCGGGACCTGCGTCCGGGTGCCGGTCTTCACCGGCCACTCACTGCAGATCAACGCCCGGTTCGCCCGGCCGCTCACCCCGCAACGCGCGCACGAGCTGCTGGCCGACGCGCCCGGCGTGGCACTGACCGACGTTCCGACGCCGTTGCAGGCCGCCGGACAGGACCCGACCTACGTCGGGCGGATTCGCGCCGACGAGACCGTGGAGTACGGGCTGGCGCTGTTCTGCTCCAACGACAACCTGCGCAAGGGCGCCGCGCTGAACGCGGTGCAGCTCGCCGAGCTGGTCGCCGCCGAGCGCCGCTGACCGTCGCGTCACCCCGAGCCCTCGCCGGTCGCCGGCGGGGGCTCGGTCGCGTTCCGGGCGGCGGCCGACCGGGCATGCTTGGATGGACGGAGCCGACGTCCACCTGGAGGAAACCGTGCCGGACGACCGCACCCAGCAGGCGTTGACCGACCTGATCGCCGGCCGCTCGATGGGCGTGCTGGCGACAATCAAGCGGGACGGGCGGCCACAGATGTCCACAGTGGTCTACTCGTTCGACCGGGACGCCGGGCTGATCCGGGTCTCCGTCACCGAGGGGCGGGCCAAGACCGCCAACCTGCGCCGAGACCCGCGGGCCAGCTTCCACGTGAGCAGCGAGGACGGCTGGGCGTACGCGGTGGTCGAGGGACGCGCCGAGCTGACCCCGCCCTCCACCGAACCCGGCGATGCCACTGTCGAGGAACTGGTGGGTCTCTACCGGGCACTGCGCGGCGAACACCCCGACTGGGCCGAATACCGGCAGGCCATGGTCGACGAGGGGCGGTTGGTGCTGCGTCTGCACGTGGAGCGCGTCTACGGGATGCCGCCCCGGGGCTGACGCGCCCGGCCCCGGCCAGCAGCGAGTTCTGCGAGCTGCGACTCCCGCACGGACAGCCCGGCGAGCAGTGCGCGTTACCCCCTCCCAGGCGGCGGGTAGACGTGCCGTGCCGACACCGAGAGGGGAGCACCATGACAACGGTCGGAGAGTTCATGACGACCCGGTTGGTGACGATGGACGGCAACGACACGCTCATCGCGGCCGCGCAGGAGATGCGCGACAGCGCGATCGGTGACGTGGTGGTGACCGACGGAGACAGTGTGGTCGGCATCGTCACGGACCGGGACATCACGGTCCGGGGTGTCGCGGAGAACATGGACGCGGGCTCGACCCGGCTGAACCAGATCACCACCCGTGACGTGATCACGGTGAGCCAGTACGACGACGCGGTGGCCGCCGCGGACCTGATGCGTACGTACGCCGTACGCCGGCTGCCGGTCATCGACGACGGGCGTCTGGTCGGCCTGGTCTCGATGGGTGACCTCGCGGTCGAACGCGAACCGCAGTCGGTGCTCGCGGACATCAGCGCCGACGACCCGAACAACTGACCGTCCGCCGCGGGCGCGCCGGCCCTTCCCCGTCGGGGAAGGGCCGGCGCTGCGCTGCGCAGCGTGAGGGTGGGAGGCGGTCACCCCATTCGGGCGAGGTTGGGATGGGGGTCGTGCGGGGACCCGTGCGGGGACGTTCGACGCCGGCCGTCCGCGCGAGGTGAGCGCGGTGGGTGGGATCCCGGGCCCGGCAACTGGGAGGAGTGGACCCGATGGTGGACGCGACCACGAGGTTCTTCGAGGACCTGGACCGGCGGGGGTACGAACCCCTGCTGGCGAAGACCTCCGGGACACTGCGTATCGACCTGCACGAGGGGGCGCAGACCCGGCACTGGCTGCTGAGGATCGACCACGGCCGGCTGAACGTGAGCCAGGAGGATCGGGAGGCCGACACCGTCATCGGCGCCGATCCGGTCCTGTTCGACGACATCGCCTCCGGGCGTGAGCACGGCTTGGCCGCGTTGTTGCGGGGGGACATGACGGTGTCGGGTGACGCTCGTCTGGTCGTGCAGGTCGAGCGGATCTTCCCGGGTTCCCCGGACGCCCGTGGGCCCCGTCGCCGCTTCGTCGGGGAGGTGCACTGATGGGGCAGAGCAACACGATCCGGATCCTGGACGGCAACACGTTCGTCGTCTGCGAGGACACCGGTGACATCGAGGCGACGCCGAGCGAGCCGACCGGGCTCTTCTCCATCGACACCCGGTTCCTGTCGACGTGGGTGCTGACCGTCAACGGTGAGCGCCTCAACTCGCTCTCCTTCGACGACCTGCAGTACTTCGAGTCGCGGTTCTTCCTGGTGCCGGGCATGGCCACGCACTACGTGGACGCGAAGCTGTCGATCATCCGGGAGCGCGCGGTGGGGAGCAGCTTCCGGGAGCAGCTCACCATCCTCAACCACGACGAGAAGCCGGTCGACCTGGAAGTACGGATGGACGCGGCGTCGGACTTCGCCGACCTGTTCCAGGTCAAGGACGAGATTCTGAACAAGAAGGGCGAGATCTACACCGAGGTCGAGTCGGACCGGCTGCGGCTGGGGTACCGGCGGGGCAACTTCCGGCGGGAGACCATCATCTCCTCGTCGATGTCGCCTCGGTACGACAGCAAGGGGTTCGCGTACACCGTGCACCTGGAGCCCAACGAGCAGTGGGAGGCCTCGATCCACGTCGAGACGCACGCGGTCGGGCCCGGTGGCCGGGATCTGCGTCTGGGTCTGCGCATGCGCGACACCGAGCGGCTCGCCCTCCAGCACGACCTGGAGCAGTGGATCGCCGACGCCCCGAAGGTCAACAGTGAGCACGGTCGCGTGGCCAGCACGTACCGGCGCAGCCTGATCGACCTGGCCGCGCTGCGCTTCTCACCGCTGTCGCTGGGTGGGGCCACCCTGCCGGCCGCCGGTCTGCCCTGGTTCATGACCATGTTCGGTCGGGACAGCATCCTGACCTGCCTACAGACGCTGCCGTTCACCCCACAGCTGTCGAAGACGACGCTGCGCATCCTGGCCTCGCTCCAGGGCAGCCGGTTCGACGACTTCCGGGACGAGGACCCGGGTCGCATCCTGCACGAGATGCGCTACGGCGAGACCGCGGCCTTCGAGGAGCAGCCGCACTCGCCGTACTACGGCTCGGTGGACGCGACGCCGCTGTTCGTCATTCTGCTCGACGAGTACGAGCGGTGGAGCGGGGACGTCGCGCTGGTCAAGGAGTTGGAGCAGGAGTCCCGGGCGGCGCTGAAGTGGATCGACAACTACGCCGACCTGGTGGGCAACGGCTACATCTGGTACGAGCGGCGCAACACCGACACCGGTCTGGAGAACCAGTGCTGGAAAGACTCCTGGGACTCGATCTCCTACTCCGACGGCACCCTTCCGCCGTTCCCGCGCGCCACCTGCGAGGTGCAGGGGTACGCGTACGACGCGAAGGTCCGCGGGGCACGGTTGGCCCGCGAGTTCTGGGATGACCCGGAGTTCGCCGACCAGTTGGAGCGGGAGGCGGCAGAGCTGAAGGTGCGGTTCAACCGGGACTGGTGGGTGGACGACGGCGGGTACTTCGCCCTGGCCCTGGATCCGGACGGCCGCCAGTGCGACATCCTCAGCTCCAACATCGGTCACCTGCTGTGGAGCGGGATCGTGGACTCCGAGCGGGCGGAGAAGCTCGCCGAGCACCTCGTCGGGCCGCGACTGTTTTCCGGTTGGGGCGTACGCACCCTGGCCGAGGGGGAGACCAGGTACAACCCGATCGGCTACCACAACGGCACGATCTGGCCGTTCGACAACTCCTTCATCGCCTGGGGTCTGCGCCGGTACGGCTTCGCCGAGGAGGCCGCCACCATCGCGAACGGCATCCTGGACGCGGCCACGTACTTCGACGGCCGGTTGCCGGAGGCGTTCGGCGGCTACCCGAGGGAGCTGACGAAGTTCCCGGTGGAGTATCCGACGGCGTGCAGCCCGCAGGCCTGGTCCACCGGCACGCCGCTGCTGCTGTTGCGCACCATGCTCGGTCTGGAGCCGCACGAGGGGCACCTGGCGGTCGAGCCACGACTGCCGGTGGGCATGGGGCGGATCGAGGTGTTGGACATTCCGGGTCGGTGGGGTCGGGTGGACGCTTTCGCCCGGGGCCGACTGGACCTGGACAACCTCGACGGCTGAGGAACCGACCGACGAACCGGCGGTGGCACGCGGGTCGTGTCGCCGCCGGTTCGCCACCGAGCCGAACCCCAGCCCGGCAGGGTAGATTCTGCGGATGCCGGAGCTCGTGTACCCGCCCGTTATCGCCACCGCCAAGACGATGTTCCGTCTCCTCGACCTGAAGATCACCATCGAGGGCGCCCACCACGTACCCCGCACGGGCGGGGCGGTGTTGGCCAGCAACCACGTCAGCTACCTCGACTTCATCTTCGCCGGTCTGGGCGCCAACGCGTCGGGTCGGCTGGTCCGGTTCATGGCCAAGGACTCGGTCTTCACACACCGGATCTCCGGTCCGCTGATGCGGGGCATGCGGCACATCCCGGTGGACCGGCAGGCCGGCGCTGCCTCGTTCCGTGCCGCCGTGAACGCGCTCAAGCAGGGGGAGGTCGTCGGCGTCTTCCCGGAGGCGACGATCAGCCGGTCGTTCACCGTCAAGGAACTCAAGAGCGGCACGGTCCGGATGGCCCGCTCGGCGAAGGTGCCGGTGTTGCCGGTTGCGCTCTGGGGCACCCAGCGGCTCTGGACCAAGGGTCGGCCCCGCACGCTGACCCGACGGCACACGCCGATCACCATCCTGATCGGCGAGCCGATCAACCCGGCGGACTTCCCGGACCCGAACGTGCTGGCCGCCGAGCTGACCACCCGGCTCAGCGCTCTTGTCGACCGGGCCCAGCGGGACTATCCGGAAAAGCCGGCCGGTCCGGAGGACTCCTGGTGGCAGCCGGCACACCTGGGCGGCACCGCGCCGACACCGGAGGAGGCCGCAGCTCTGGACGACGCCGCCGAGCACAGCACTCCCAGCGCCTGACGTCGACGTGGCCGGATCGTTCCGCACCTGGGCATGATGGTGTCTCCCGGTCCGGTCGTCATCCGGTCAGGATCTTCAGTCATGAGCAGAGCAGCACTCGTCGTGATCGACGTCCAGGAGTCCTTCCGTCAGCGCCCGATCTGGGCGTACGGCTCGAACCCCGACCTGGTCCGCCAGGTCGAACGGCTGGTCGCCGCGGCCCGGGAGCGCGGCGACCTGGTGGTCTGGGTCCTGCATTCCGAGCCCGGCACGGGTGGGCTGTTCGACCCCGACCTCGGGCACGTGCGGCTGATCGACGGGCTCGTCCCGGTCGACGGTGAGCCGACGCTGGTCAAGACGGCGCACAACGCGTTCACCACGACGAACCTTCAGCAGGTGCTCACCCAGGCCGGCATCCACGACCTCACCGTCTGCGGCATCCGCACCGAGCAGTGCGTGGAGACCACCACCCGGGTCGGCGCGGACCTCGGCTACCGGATGACATTCGTCACCGACGCCACGTTGACCTTCCCCATCCCACACCGGGACCTCCCGGAAACCGCCACGGTCGCGGAGATCCTCGCCGACCCGCGCACCCTGACCAACGAGGAGATCGTCACCCGCACCGAGTACGCGCTGGCTGGCCGCTTCGCGACCATCCGTACCGTGGACGAGGTGACCGGCGCGACCCTCGCCGGTACCCGGGGCTGACGCGATGACCCGGGTCGTCTTCCTGCTGGTCCCGCAGGTGCATCTGCTGGACCTCGCCGGGCCGGCCCAGGTCTTCTCCAGCGCCGCCGACCTCGGGTTCGACTACCGCCTGCACTACGTCGCCGAGCGGGAGCAGGTGCCCACCGTGCAGGGCGTACCCCTGGTCGCCGAGACCCGGTGGCCCGAGCTGACCCCGGACGACCTGGTGATCGTGCCGGGTTGGCGGCCGTCGGCGCACGGGCCGGAGGGACCGGTGTCGCCCGCTGACCTGCGGCGGCTGGCCGACCACCACGCGGCCGGCGGCACTGTCGCCAGCGTCTGCGCCGGGGCGTACGCCCTCGGACGCGCCGGGCTGCTCGACGGCCGACGGTGCACCACCCACCACGAGGTGCAGGACGACCTGGCCCGCCGTCACCCGGCGGCCCGGGTGGTCCGCGACGTGCTGTACGTGGTCGACGACCGGGTGGTCACCTCGGCTGGCATCGCCAGTGGCATCGACGTGGCGCTGCACCTGGTCGCCACCCGGCACGGGCCCGGGGCCGCCGCGAAGATCGCCCGCACGCTCGTCGTGTACGCCCGCCGTCACGGGCACGAGCAGCAGGCCAGCGCGATGATGCGGCACCGCTCCCACCTGTCCGATTCGGTGCACCGGGTGCAGGATCTGATCGACAGCCGGTATGACGAGACACTGCCACTGGCTGACCTGGCCGCCGCCGGAGGTCTCGCGGAGCGGACGCTGACCCGGCTGTTCCGGGCGGCCACCGGGCTCACTCCGCTCGGCTACCAGCAACTGCTGCGGGTGGAACGTGCCGAGCACCTGATCGGGCACGGCGCGACGGTGGAGGCCGCTGCGCGGACCGTCGGCTTCAGCGATGCCCGGATGCTGCGCCGCCTGCGAGCCCGCCCCACGAGGTCGGCTCCGGCCCCGAACGGTAGTAGTCGTCCCGGGAGTGGAACTCCACCGGCAGCGAGCCGGGCAGCGTGACCCGGGTTTCCCCGGCGAGGAGGGCGGGGCCGGCCCGCAGCAGCAGCACGTCGCGCTCCTGCGCCGAGAGGTCGACCAGCTGGGGGTGGGTGAGCCGGAACATGGCCACCGCCCGGCGGATCTGCTGAGCCAGCGCCGCGACCTCGGCCGGCGGCCCACCGAGAGCCAACGCCGGCTGTTGGATGGTGCGCAACGCGTCGCAGACGATCAGCAACTGCGAGGGTGTGTCCTGCTCGGCCGCCGGCAGCTCCAACCGGGACGGCCACTGCCAGCGGATCTGGCCGCTCATCAGGCCGTTGAGTCGGGCGGGTGGCCGTGCCCGGGCCGTCTCGGCCACGACCAGCGACAGGTGCGACCCGCTGCCCACCCAGCAGATTCGCTGGTCGGTGATGGTCACCGCGACCGGCTCGGGTAGCTGCCACCGGCGCCGCACCTCGCTCGGCCCGAGCAGGTACCCCGCCACCAGCAGGCGGTGGTGGCCGAGGACCCGCTCGCCGGGGACCGGGCGCAGGCTGTAACGGCGATCCAGGATCGGCCCCACATCGTCGTCGGGCGCGTCGAACCGGTGGGGACCGATGAAAAAGGGGGACGCGTCGGCGTGCATCGTCACGACCTCCCGTTCGGCTGGCTGTGATGAGAAGCCTGTCGGATCGGAGGCCCGCTGTCATGACGCCTGTTAGGGGGTCGGCCGGTCGTGCGTCGCCTGTGACCGGTAGATGCCGATCTCCTCCGGGCGGACGAGGCCGTCCTCGATCGCGCGGGCGAGTAGTGCCGCCTTTGTGGCGGCTGGCCGCCCCGCCCGGGTGTACTTGATCCGCGCACGGTCGACGTACTGCTTCACCGTGTGCTCGCTGATCTGCATCCGGCGGGCCACCGACGCCTTGGACATCGACTGGAACCAGAGCAGCAGCGCCTCACGTTCCTTGTCGGACAGCATCGGCCGATCCGGCCGTGGGTCGCCGACCATTGCCCCGGCCAACGCCGGTGGCACGTACGGCCGGTCGCTCGCCGCGGCCAGCACGGTCGCCACGCAGTGCTCCCGTCCCTCGTGCTTGGCCAGGAACGCCGCCGCCCCGGCGTCCAGCGCGGCGAGCATGGTCTGCGGGTCGGTGTGCTCGGAGTAGACCACCACCCGCCGCCCGGCGGCGCTCAGCTCGGCCAACTTGTCCAGCGCCATCCGCCCGTGCAGTCGCAGGTCGAGCAGGACGACGTCGGCGTCCGGAGCGGCCCGCAGCACCTCGTCCGGGTCGTCGCCGGTGGCCAGCACGGTCAGCCGCGGCTCGGTGGCGAGCCAGGCCCGGACACCCTCGACCACGACCGGGTGGTCGTCGACGATCGCCACCCCGATCGGCCGTCCGTCGGTCATCGCCGCCACCGGGTCTGCGCCCATCTGATGTCCCCGTCCCGTTCGTAGAGGTGCTCCACCTGCCCGCCGTCGTGTTCCGCGAGCGGTGGCCCGGTCGCCTCCGGCCCCTCCCGGTCCGGGGTGACCAGGCTGACCACCACCTCGTTCGGGCCGGAGACCACTGTCAGCCGGGCCCAGCCGTGGGCGTCGGCGAGGGTGGCGGTGAGCGGGTCGGCCAGCCGACGTCGGATCTCCACCGGCAGCGGTGGCGGGTTCCCGATGGTGACCAGGTCGATCGGTAGGCCGTTACGTTCGGCCAGGTCGGCGGCAGCCCGCAACTCATGCAGCAGCGGGTCGGGCACGTCGTCGGACTCGGCGATCAGACGGCGTAGCCGGGCGGCGGCCAGCACGCTGCGGCGTTGCACCTCCGGGTCGTTCGGATCGGCCTTACCGTCGGCCAACTCCCCGAGCACCCGCCCGGCTGCCGAGCTGACCAGCGCGAGCCGGTCCCGGCGGTCCCGGCGGCCACGTTCCGCGGCGTCGCGCTCCGCCGCCAGCGCATGGTCGGCAGCCGAGACGGCGGCCCGTTCCCGAGCCAGGGCGACGATCGCGGTGCTGCCCACGAACACCGCCACCGGCAGGGAGAACGTGCCGTAGACGTACATCACGTAGCGGGCCACGTCGGTCGGGTCGGCCCCGTGCCCGAGTACGGCGACCAGCGCGATCACCGCATGTGTGCTCAGCAACGCGATCAGGCCGACGACGCGCCGCCCCCACACCGCCAGCACGAAGAACCAGCCGAGCGTGCCCCACACCCAGTTGGCGGCGGTGAACAACTGCCCCTCGCCGGCGGCGGCGAAGACAGCCGCGTCGACGACGAGGAGGAAGCAGGCCAACGGCCAGGGCGGCAGCGGCGAGCCGCGCAACAGGCGCAGCCCGGCCACCGCGCCGACGACCGCGACCAGCACCCACGCGCCGACCACCACGGCCGGCGCGGCGAACTCCGAGCGGGCGGCCAACACCGCCGGCAGCCCGATCGCGACGTGCCACACCAGCGCGATGGCGACGGCGGCGATCCGGGCACCCCGGTCGGACGCGTGCGCGACGGCCGCCGGCGCGGCGAGCCCGCCGGCGGCGACCGGCTCCCGGGGTGCCGGCACGCTGGTCCGGTCCGGTGCCTCCGGTTCGCCGGTGGTCTGCGTCGGCGTGCCGAGGTCAGCCGACACCGGGCCACTCCAGTCGGATCCGTGTGCCCGCACCGGGCGCCGAGTGCACGTCGGCCCGCCCGCCGATCGCCGCCATCCGGCCGCGGATCGACTCGCGTAACCCGTACCGGTGAGGTGGGACGGTGGCCGGGTCGAAGCCGGGACCGTCGTCGGCGACCTCCACCACGACGCCCACCGCGTCCCGGCTCATCCCCAGCGTGACCTGCGCTCCCGGCGCGTGACGGACCACGTTGGACAGCGCGGCGTAGGCGCTCTCGCTGATCGCGTCGGCAACCCCCGCCGGAACCGCGTACGACTCCAGGGCCAGGTGCACCGGAAGCTCGGGCAGACGGTTGACCACCGTCCGTAACCGCCCGTCCAGCGGCACCGGGCCGTCGCCGGCCACCGGGCTGACGTCGGTGAGTGCGACGAGGGTACGCAGGTCGGCGGCGCACCGTTCACGGAAGGCGGCCGAAGGCCCGGGCACCGCGCCCAGCCCCACCATGGTCAACGTGCCGAGCACTGTGTCGTGCAGGTCGCGGTTCTGCTGGCGTTCGGCATCGCGGGCGGCCCGCGCGACCAACGACTCCCGGGTCAACAGTTGGTGCTCGACGAAAGCGCGGTCCGCACGGCCGATCCGTCGGCGCATCACCCCCGCCATCATGGCGGTGCAGAGGGTCTGCATCAGCAGGGTGGCGGCGTGCGCCCGGGCTTCGGTCGGATTGCCGGCCGCCTGCGCTCCCGTCACGTACGTGGCGACGACGAGCAGCCCGGCCGGGATGGACCAGCGCGCCGGGGCGGTGGCCTGTGTGTTGATCACCGTGGTGCTGGCCAGCACGGCGATCCAACTGCCCTCGCCGGGCAGGACGCCGGGCGCCACCAGGACGGGGATGAAGAGGCAGGTCAGCGCGGTGACGGCGACGTCACCGGCGACCAGGTTCGGGCCGATGCCGTGGCGTAGCGCGCGGTGGGCGTACCAGATCGACCAGCCGGTCAGCGCTGCCACACCGGGCAGCAACAGGGCCGGCTCGACCGGCGGGGTTTGCACCGACAGGGCCACAGCCGCGCCGACCAGCCCGCAGGTTAGCCGCAGGATCGCCGGCAACGTGGTGAAGATGAGGCCGAGCGCCCCGCCGGCCGGGTTGTCCAGCGTGGTCGGCGGCACGGAAGAAGTGGCAGTGCCCGGCATCGGGAAGTGTCCTTCCGGCAACGACCCGGTCCGGGTCCGCGCGGGCGGAGATCGACATCGGACAATAGCATGCTTTACTGCGAGCGCCGACCACTTGAGTGCATAGTGTCGCTAATGTGTCACTCTGTGCTGCGGGGTTGAAGCAGGTCCCAACGGTTGCCGTAGAGATCGATGAATACCGCTACGGATCCGTACGCCTCGTGGCGCGGCTCCTCCACGAAACGCACCCCGGCGGCCACCATCCGGGCGTGGTCCCGGGCGAAGTTCTCGGTGTACAGGAACAGCCCGACCCGGCCGCCGGTCTGGTCGCCGACCCGAGCCTGCTGCTCGACGGTGCTCGCCCGGGCCAGCAGCAACGCCGTCTCCCGGGCACCTGCCGGCCGGACCACCACCCACCGCGAACCGTCCGGTCGGGGGGTGTCCTCCACCAACTCGAAACCGAGGCCGCCGACGTAGAAGTCGATCGCCTCGTCGTACTCCCTGACCAGCAGCGCGACAAGTCCCAGATGTGCCATTCGGCCATCATGACGGCGGGCGTCGCGGGCCCGACCGGCAGCCTGCCCACCGGTCGCCCGCGTCACCCCGCCGCTCGTCAGGCGAACCCGATCGGGGTGGACTGGATGAACCAGTTGACGTGCCGCTGACGCTCGTCCATGGCGTTGCCGTAGTCGATGGCCGCGTACCGACGTCCGGTCTCGGGCATCGTGAAGCGCTCCTGCTTCTCGACCCCGGTGCCCGCCACGATGCGCACCACATGGTGACCCGGAGCGACCCGCACCGGGAACAGGACCCAGTTGTGCTGATGCTCGACCGCGAAGAGTCGATCGACGATCTCGGACCCGTCGATGCTGACCGCGAGGGCGACCGGGTCGTCCTTGAACGACTGGTTGCTCACCCAGAGGTGCAGGTCCGCCTGGTCGGTCTCCACGAGGCGCACGGCCGGGGCGTCCGGGCTCTGTGACACGGCTGGGCTTGGCGGTGGTGGGTTCGGCACGTCGTCTTCCTTGGTGCACCCCGCCGCGGCGAGGACCACCGTCACGCTGAGGGTCGCGGCGCGCAGTCGGTCCATTCCGCTGTGACGCCCGAGGGTTGCTGTCGGTTCCGTTGGTGGTCGGCGGAACCGAGCGTGCCCGTCGTCCGTCCCATCCTCGGGTGGAGAGGTGGTGAGCCGGATGCGCTCGTCCCGGACGGCACTGGCGGTCGCGCTGCTCGGCGTGGCGCTGGGTGGCTGCGGTGGCACGACAACGGCACCGGGCGGGGACCAGGAGCCCGGCCCGGCCGAGATCGTCGATGAGTGGACCTCCTGCGCCAAGGCGGCACCGCAGGCCGGCGAGGTGATCACCGTGCCGAACACGGCGACGCCGGCGCCGGCCGTGCCCGAGCCGAAGATCGGACGCATCGACCCTTCGTTCACTCCGGTCGCCGTGGTGCTCTGCGGGCGGGAGATCCGGCCGGGTGCCAACGGGGGGCAGGAACAGACCGCCACCGAGCGGCGCGCCGAGGAGACCACAGCGCTACTCGCCGCGCTGCGGCTGCCCGACCAACAGGCCGACGGGGAGAACGCCTGCACCCTCGACTTGGTCATCCCACCCTGGTTGGCCCTCGTCGACGGGCAGGGCCGCTGGCTGCGGCCGTACCTGCCGACGGACTCCTGCCGCAAGCCGCGTACCGAGGTGACCGCCGCGCTGGCCGGGCTGCAGTGGAAGACGGTGGCCACCCGTACCGTCGGGCAGATCGAATCCCCGGCGGCCGAGGCCGCCGGATGCGCGCAGCGGTGGTCGGACATGGTGTGGGTCGAGACCCGCAGCGGAGGTCCCAAGCCGCCGGCCTCGGCCGTGTCGCCGGCCGCCGGGCCGCTGCGCCTCTGCGTTTACGAGGTGCCCGCGTCCGAACAGGGCGGCGACAAACCGGCGGGAGATTTCGTGTACGGCGGGCCGCTACCTGCCGAGCGTCAGGCGGGCGTGCTCCGGGGCCTGTCCAACCGTCGAGCGGTGGCCGACTGCGCCACTCCGGCGACCCGGTTCGCGGTGCTGCGCCCGCTCGATGGGACCACGGCCGGACCCGACCGGTACGTGGAACTCGACGGCTGCCGGCGTTTCCTGGTCGCGCTCCCGACCGGTGGGGCGCAGCTCGGTCAAGGTGACGACGCGTTAGCCAAACTGCTGGGGCCGGTCTGACCGTCGGGGGGTCGCGCTACCGTCCGTCCATGGCAGCTCGAATCTCTTTGACCCTCGACTCCACCGACGCCCAGGTGCTCGCCGCGTTCTGGAAGACCGCTCTGGGCTACATCGACGAGCCACCACCACCGCCCTTCGCCACGCGCGAGGAGTGGCTGGCGCAGTACGACCTACCGGAGGACGACGTACCCGAGGACGGCGCGTGGCTGTGCGACCCGGACGGGGTCGGCCCGTACCTCTCCATCCTCAACGTCCCGGAGCCCAAGACCGCGAAGAACCGGCTGCACATCGACATCCGGGTGCCGGGCCACGGCAGCCCCGACGAGCGGTGGGCTCGGATCCGGGCCGAGGCCGATCGTCTGGTGCGGGCCGGCGGGACCGTCCTGGTCGAGGTCGACCACCAGCATGTGGTGATGGCCGACCCGGAGGGCAACGAGTTCTGCGTAGCGGCAGCCTCAGCCTGATTGCGGTGTCACCAGGTGTCCGGGCGGTCGAGGTCTCCCGCTGGCCGGTAACCGCCGAGGATCGTCAGGCCCTCCGCCTCGGTGTAGCCGCTGCCCCAGCCCGTGCGGAACGCCTCCACGACGCAGGGTCTGACGGTCATCTCCAGCACGTCGCTGCCCTGCCGGCGAGCCCGGTAGGGGCCCGCGACGAGGTCACCGGATCTGGCGTCGTTGCCGTCCGGCGCGGGCTGCGCCCGCACTGTCAACCAGCGACCGGTGTCGTCGCCGACCACGAGCGAGGCTTCCACGAAACGACTGTCCCGCTCGCGGCCGAGCGTGACCGAGCATCCGAGCAACCGTCCACCGGGCGGCACCGACTCCAGGCGGAACGGCACGACGCAGCGGCGGGCAGTGTCGAACCTGACCCGGGCAGCGGTGCCGGTCGCCTCGTCCTGGGTGGTCGCGTACGTGTCCAACTGGGCCCACAGCCCGCCGACGGGTTGCCACCGCACGAACCACAGTTTGCGGTCACCCGACGGGTCGAACCAGGCGACCCCCGGGCGGTCGCCGACCCGCGCCTCGGCACGTGGCTGCGGTCGCCCGGCCGAGGACAGTGTCTGTTGCAACCCGTCCAACGCCGTCGTGCTGCGCGCCAACGCGAAACGCGCCTGCCCCTTCGGGCCCCGGAACTCGACGCTCTCGGTGCCGCGCCCGGCGCTCCACGTTGCCCACTCGGCACCGTCGACCAGAGCCTCGGTCGAGAAGTGCACAGTTGCGGGATCGGCGCCGACCTCCTCGGGGCGTGCGATGGCACCGCTCTGCCCCGACGCCTCCGGCAGCATGAGCGCCGCCGCCGGCATGATCGGGTCGTCGCTGCCCCGACCGGTAGGGAACGCCAGGACGACCGAGGTGACGGCGACACACGCCGCCGCCACGCCCCCGGCGATCAGCCCACGACGACGCAGCCTGAGCCGGCGACCGCGATGACGTGCGTGCTCCACGATCGGCGTCGGGTCGACGTCGCCACCCGCGCGCTGCTGGAGAGTCGCGGTGAGCTGCTGATCGAGATCGCTGAACATCAGAACTCTCCTGTCCGTGCGGGGGTCGGTGCTTCCTGCCGCTTTCGCAGCGTCGCCAGGGCACGCTTCGCGTGCGTGCGAACGGTGCCGGCCGAACAGGCGAGGATCTCGGCGATCGACGTGTCGTCGAGGTCCTCGTAGTAGCGCAGCACGATCACGGTGCGCTGACTCCTCGGCAGCTCACGGACCAGCCGCCACAACGCGTCGCGCTCGGCCACCACCGCCGCCTCGTCCGCGGCGCCCGCCCAGTCGGTCACCGCCGCGACCGAGACCTCCCGGCTGCTGCGCCGCCGCCACCACGAGTGGTGGGCGTTGACGAGCATCCGACGGACGTACGCGTCCGGCCGGTCCGTCCGGGAGATCCGCCCCCAGCGGGCGTACGCCTTTGCGAGGACCTCCTGAACCAGGTCCTCGGCTCGATGCTCGTCATCGGTCAGCAGTCGGGCGAGCCGCACCAGCGCCGAAGTGCGAGCGAACGCGTACTCCTCGAACGTCACGCCCTATTAACGCCGTAGGTCGACCGGCCCGTAGACACCCGCCGGTGTTTCTGTCGGCTGCGCAGCGTCTGCCCTGCCCGTCGGCGGGCTGCACGGCCGACGGGTCTGCCCACGTCGGCGGAGAAAATCTCTGCTCGAAAAGCTAGATATTCTTTCCGGCCTGAGCTAGCGTTTCTGAGGTCGAAGACGGAGCAAGTAAAGACGCTGACGTGACCGCCCCGCACGAGGGCGAAGGGGTCGGGCCAGGAAACTCGTGGCCCACTCGGTTCGATCGCAGTTGGTTTGTGCACGAGAAGTTGCGGGTGAGGTCGACGTTCGTTCAGGGCTTCACCCGAGGTGAGCAGGGTTCGTCGTACGTGTCAGAGCCATGAAGTCGCGTGGGGCTCGGACACCGACGGACAGCACAAGGAACGGCAGAGGAAATCAGAGGCAAGGGAGGGCATTACACCGTTGGATCGCCCGCTGTCAGCCGCAATCAATCGTGGGCTGGGCGCGGACACCGCAGTTTCCATCGAACGAGAGGTGGTCTCCGGTCACGCTTATGCGATCCTCGCACCCGATGCCGTCGTTGACGGCTGGTGCGGACAAGACAAGCCGACGCTCTGTCGGCAGATGGTGTTCCTGACCCACAACCCTTGGGCCCCGGTGCTTTTGAGCACCGGGGCCCTCGTGATGGAGGTTCCATGACCCAATCCGACGACATGCTCGACGACGAGGACTACCCCGCCTACACCATGGGCCGCGCCGCCGAGATCCTCGGCTGCTCGCAGGACTTCCTCCGTCGGCTCGGCGAGGCGAAACTGATCGACCCGCAGCGCTCCAGCGGCGGACACCGCCGCTACTCCCGCTACCAACTGCGCCTTGCCGCGCGGGCTCGGGAGATGTGTGACCAAGGCACCGACATCGCCTCGGCCTGCCGGATCATCATTCTCGAGGACCAACTCGAAGAGGCCCTTCGACGCAACGAGCGCTACCAGCAGGGCTGAACACACCCGATGCTGGTAACGCTGAGCGCAAGACCAGAACCGGTCACGGTAACCTGTCGGCCCTGACCGGCGGTCTTGTCTCTACGAATGGCTGTATGGCGCGGCGGGACGCCGGCCCCAGTACGGCGGGAGAACGGGTGGCGCTCAAGAAGCGGGGCAGTAGGCCGATCGTTGTCGACGGGATCGGCTACCGCTGGTTCGTTCGCCCGAAGCCGACGTACAGCCAGGGCTTGACGTGGTCGCCGCTGAGTTTCGCCGTTGAACGGGCGGACCCGCCTGGCTGTGCCACCCTCATCGTCCGGCTGGCGTCCCCTCATCCCGGCAACTGGATGAATGCTTCGGCATCGCTGGTGCTGCCCTCGGCGGTAGCCAGCGCCATACGACAAGCGCTTGACTTGGGCTGGCAGCCGGATCATCCGGGATCGCCGTTCATGCTGGGTTTCGGTGATGAGGACCAGAGCCCGTAGCCGGATTCGCATCAACGTGCGGCCCGGCGATGCGTTGCCGGGGCAGTCCCCAGAACCGGAAAGCCGTTTCGCACTGCTGCTCGACCGTGCCGATTTCCTCGGCGTCGGCCGGAGCGAACAGATCGACCTCCTCCAGCGCGCCATCGGTCGGCCCCGACGCCAGGACGTACCCGAAGCGGCCGTTGCTGAACTGCCTCAGCAGGCCTGAAGGCCACACATTCGGTCGCGCTCCTTGGCAGCAGAGATTGAACCCGTGGACTTCCAACCGTCGCCTGATGCCAACGAGACAGACCAGTAGATCGAAACCCTCTTCCTCCAGAACGAAATCGCCGCTGGTGAGGACGACACGTGCTGGTGCAGCGTCGTAGATGGCAACGGTCGACTTCGCCGTGCTGCCTGCCTCGTCCACGATGTCCAGCTCTAGAAGCTCACCGGGCGACACGGCATCCACCGGATCAGCCTACGGTGTGAAAGCAGATCTCTGCGGAGGGTCGGGAGCCGAAAGCTGCTGACCTGCGGCGATGTGGGTGCGCCGGGAAGGCCAGCGTTGTCGGAGGGTTTTGGCCGTACAAGTGGAGTGGGGGATGGGGTGAGTTGGGTTGCCAACGTGATGCTGTCGGTAGGTCCGGAGGACGGCCTCAACGCGGAGGCGTTCAGCGGATGGCTCGACAACGAGTGCCCCCGTCGCGAGCCAGGTATGAGGCCGGGCGGCTGCGGCCACCTGCGCCTGATCACCGCTGCGGACAACCAGTGGGGCGGACGTAAGAACCCCGAATGTGAGGTGTTCGCTGGGGCGCTCAACCACGCCGACCTCGCCGCTGTTGTGGAACATTTCGGTTCTGTAGCCTGGCGCAACCCCAATGCGGTGCAGCTCTTCCTGATGGACCAGGAGGATGGCTTCTTCCGCCTCTGGATGATTCGCAACGGCGCCCCGCGGCAGTACACCCCGTCGTCGCCAGACGAGGAGGACGACGAGTTCTGGCCCACCGCCGGGTCGTAGTCGTAGTTCGGAAGACCGCGCCGACCGCCGTGACGCCAAGACGTCTGCGCCTCGCGGACGCTCCGATCTCGTCTCGTGATCGCCGCGCACCACGGTTACTGACCCACGGACGGCCCGTCGTGGCCTATGGCGGGTTCCTCCACGTCGAGGGCATCCAGCCAGCCGTAGTCGTAGCCGAGGTGGTCCAAGCGACTCCGGAGCCAGTTGCGTCTACGCCCTGCCGAGACCCGCCACACGTACCGCAACCCCTCCGCAGCCCGATCCCGCCGTTCGGGAGCGAGGTAACCGGGCAGACTGTGGCAAAGGTCGGCGAGTTCATTGATCCGAACAACTCGCCTGGCCAGTGCCTCTGGCGACTGCTCGTCGGTCAAGGGCGATGTCTGGAGACGAATCTCCATGAACGCGAGGTGCAGCAGCATCGCCACCGCGTCTTGGGTCGCTGCCTCGGGTGGCTCCTGTGCAGACATGGGCTCTCCTCGGCTGAGGAATGGCTGTACGAGGCCGTGGTGATCGTCTCGACCGGGCGTGGGAAGCCGCTGACCTGCGGTGAAGAAGGTGCGCCCGGCAGGATTCGAACCTGCGGCCTTGGGATTAGAAGTCCCCTGCTCTATCCGCTGAGCTACGGGCGCGTGTGGCGTGGGTGTCGCGCCCAGAGGGTACCGCCGTCCGGCTGCCCGGCGGCGTAAAGGGTGCCCGCGTCCACGTTGCCGAGCAGGGTCTCACGTCGGCCGTGCGGCGGGCATCCGGGTTACCCGGAACCAACGTGACCTTGGACCGTACCGTTGCCTGGTGTTGCTGGATTCCGACTCCGAGAGCGACGTCGCCTACGAGCTGTGCCAGGTCGTCGGTCGCGCCATCCTGCCGTACCGGTCGGGCGACGCCTTCGGTACCGCCTTCTTCTTCCAGGACGGCGACGACCCGGTGGGGGAGTCCCTGCTGACGGCGGCCGACCTGGTGGGCGCGTCGGGTGGTGAGCTGGGGTTGCGGGCGAGCGTCACCGAGCCGGCGGGGGTCGCCCCGGCGGTCGTGTCCGAGGCCGAGATCGTGCCCGGTTGGGCCCGTTTCCCGGGCGACGGGGTCGCGGTGCTGCCGACCGGCGGCCTCCACCGCTACGCCGGCGATGGCGGCTGGCGCTGGCGCGTCCAGCCGGTGCCGGCGGGGATCGCCGCCGGGCCCGAGGTGGTCGCCCGCCTCGGCGCCGACGCCGGTTCCGCTTTCGTGCTGGCCCTTGGGGTACGCGAAGACGGCTCCCGGCCGCTCGAGGTCGCGATCGAGCGCGTGGTCCGCGACGCCGACGCCGTGCGGATCACGACCGAACTGCCACCTGGGTACGTCGGCGCGCCGGTCTTCATCGTCCAGCCCGACGCGACGGGGGAGGTCTCGCTGTACTGCCTCGGGCTGGTGCTACCCGGCGTCGACGGTCACCCGGTGGCGACCTTCGACCGGATCCGCGCGGTCCTCCCGGTGACACCCGGTGACGTCTGAGCCGCGTCGCCTCCAGGCAGGGTCAGCCGCCGGACGTCGCCGCATCGGCCGCGTCGGCGCTGGACCGTCGGCTCTCGGGCGGTGCGGCTGTACCGACGGTCGACTCGACGTCGGTCGGGCTTTGGGCGGTCAGTCCCGGGCCGGTCGGCGCAGGACCGGCCGGGGCGGTGGGGCCGGCGGCGAGGAACGCCTCGGCCCAGCGGCCCACCTCGTCGAAGACCTTCTTCCGTACGGCGGGGCCGGAGAGGGTGAGGTCGTGCAGCCCGCCGTCGAAGCGGGCGAGGGTGACGTGGCGGCCGAGACGGGGCGCGTACCGGACCATGTGTTCGACGTCCAGCACGGCGTCGGCCAGTGTCGCGTTGTCGTGCCACCGGGTGCCCCGGAAGGAGCGGGTCGAGCAGGCCAGCAGCACCGGCACCTGGATGTCCAGACCGGCGCGGAGCCGACGTTGCCCGGTGCGGATCGCGTTCAACCAGCCGGCCCGGACCGGGAACCCCGCCAGGGGCTTCCACGCCAGGTCATAGGTCCACTCGCCGCGGTGGTCGGAGTGGATGCTCTCGCCGTACACGGTGCCGAGCCCGAACGGCAGGATGCGGTGCGGCGCCCTGCGGCCCAGCCGGGAGACGGCGGCCGCGAGGGGTCGACGGACCGCCCAGGGTGCGTTCAGGTCGAAGAAGGGGCTGTTGAGCACCAGGCCGTCGACGGTGCCGGAGTCGCGGCGGGCGTCCGCCCAGAGCGAGAGGATCAGGCCGCCGGTGGAGTGGCCCATCGCCAACAGGGTGTCGTGGCCGTCGTCCTTGCGGATGATCTCGGCGGCGGCGTCCAGTTCGGGGAAGTAGTCGCTGATGTCGCGGCAGAAGTTCGGGGTCTGGCCGGGGAGCAGACTGCGGCCGTATTTGCGCAGGTCGAGCGCGTAGAAATCCCAACCGCGCTCGGCGAAGAAGTCAGCCAGGTGGGTCTGGAAGAAGTAGTCGACGAACCCGTGCACGTAGAGCACGGCCCGCCCGGTGGGGCGCTCGGCGTGCCGCCGGACCACTGTCGCGACCACCGGGCCCTCGTCGTCGGTGCCCAGGTCGATCGTCTGCCGCTCGTACGGCGGCCCCAACACGTCCGGTTCCACGAACGCGACGCTACGCCGCCAACCTACCCAGCGGTAGCCCGCGGCCCGCGTCCTCGCGCCCCTCGCCCCCTCCTCGGTCGATCATGGAGTTGTGGTGGCCCGCAAAAGGGATTATTGCGGGTTTAGCGTCCACTACAAGTCCATGATCGACTCGAAGGGGTGGGGTCAGGCCGTTTCCGCGTCGGCGCGGCTCGGGTCGGCGGCGGGAATCTGCTCCTCGTCGTCGGCCGGGTTGAGCTCGCTCTGCGGCTGCGGGATGTCGCGCAGGTGCTTGTTGTGCCGGGGCTCCTGCCGGGTCTTTGCGTCGTTGAGCCGGCGGCGCAGGTCGTCGCGGACGTCGTTGAGCGCGGCGTGCAGGTCCTCCTCGGCGGAGGTGGTGACGATCTTCTGCCGGCCGGCGATCCAGCACTCCAGGGTGACCTTCTGGCCACGGGCCTCCCGGTCCTTGACCGACACCTCCAGCTCGGTGGCGTCAGCGTGGAAGCTGGCCAGCCGGGCGTCGAGGGTGGCGAACTGCTCGGCGATCCAGTTGCGGTCGCCCTGCGAGAACCCGGCACCGACCCGCAGGCACTCGGCCACGGTGGCGGGGTTGGCCACGGCGCTCATCGCCGCGCCTCGGAAGCGTTCGCGGAGCCGATGGTAGTGATCATCATGGCGCTGACCTCTCGTCGACGTGGAGCTGTCGGTGGTGCGTTGATCAAATCCATACCCAGTTCGGGCAGCCCCGGAAACCGCCGACGGTCATTCGGGCGGGTCGGCCGTACCACATCCGGCCATGATCAGGGCTTTGTCCACAGGTGGGTTCGTCGTCCACAGGTCGCGGATGCGCGCTGGCGGTGGTCGTCACGAGCGCACAGGCTCGGTGTCGAGTCGACTCGCGCTGGCAGGCCCCGATCCCCTGGAGGGACGATGTTCGACACTTATGTAACTATCGTCGGTAATGTGCTGACCGTGCCCGAATGGCGGCGCACGACCCAGAGCAACACCCTGGTCGCCAACTTCAAGGTCGCCTCGACCGCCCGGCGGCTCGACCGCGACACCGGCCGGTGGGTCGACGGCAATTCGCTGCGCGTCCGCGTCAACTGCTGGCGCAAACTCGCCGAAGGGGTGGCCGCCTCGGTCATGGTCGGCGATCCGGTGGTGGTCTGCGGCCGGCTCTACACCCGCGACTGGACCGACGACGCGGGCAACCACCGCACCCTGTACGAGTTGGAGGCGGTCGCCGTCGGCCATGACCTGTCCCGTGGGCGGGCCCGGTTCCTGCGCAACCGGCCCAGCGTCACGACCAGCACCGTGGAGGACGCGGAGGCCGAGAGCCGGGTGCACGGCGAACCGACCGAGCCGGTGCCGGCTGAGCAGGCACCCGTGCTGCCCGACGACAGTGCGCTGGACGACGAGTTCGAGCTGCCCGACTACGTCGCGGTTCGCACCAGCCCGTTCCTCGACGCCGATGCCGCCGTGACCGGCAGCCAGATCGGGCAGGCCAGCATCCCGCCGGATCTCGACGACGAGTTCGCCCCTCCACCGGGAGAGGACGACGACCACACCGACGACGACTCGGACGACGAGTTGGGCTCGGCCCCCGACGAGGGCCAGCCGGAGCCGGCGCCAACCGGTCGGGGGCGGCGTGGCCGGGGTCGGGTGCCGCAGCCGGCCTGACCGGCTGGCGGCGCGCGGCACGACGGGGGCGGGGTGGCGGCGCGAGCAGCGTCGTCACCCCGCGTGGCGGCAGCCGCGAGGCTGTTCCGGCCGGGCCCTGCACGAGCCGCTCAGGGTGGTGAAGCACCGCGGGCCGGGCTGGCTCACGGGGTGCTCGTCTAGGCTGGCCGGCCGGAGGTGGTGCGGGTGCGACGGACAGCGCCGGTGGCGAACGCAGTGGGGCTGTTGGCCGGTTACGCGCTGGACCGGCTGCTCGGTGATCCGCGCCGGTGGCACCCGGTGGCCGGCTTCGGTCAGGCTGCTGGCGCGCTTGAGCGTCGCCTCTACCGACCAGACCCGACGGCGGGTACGGCGTTCACCGCGCTGGCCGTCGGTGCTCCGGTTCTGCTCGGGGCCGCTGCTGTGGCGGCCACCCGGCATCGGCCAGTGACCCGAGCGGTGCTCGTGGCCGCCGGCACGTGGAGTGTGTTGGGCGGGCGCACGCTGCGCCACGAAGCCACCGTCATGGGCCGGACGCTGCGCGCCGGTGACCTGCCCGCCGCGCGTCGACGTCTCGGTCACCTCTGCGGGCGTGACCCGTCGACGCTGGACGAGTCCGAGCTGGCCCGCGCCACTGTCGAGTCGGTCGCCGAGAACACGTCCGACGCGGTCGTCGCCCCGCTGGTCTGGGGTGCGGTCGCCGGCCTACCCGGGCTGCTGGGCTACCGCGCGGCGAACACCCTCGACGCGATGGTCGGGCACCGGTCGGCGCGCTACGCGCGGTTCGGCACCCCGGCCGCCCGCCTGGACGACGCGCTCAATCTGGTGCCGTCCCGGCTGACCGGGCTGCTCACCATCGCCGTCGCGCCTGTCGTGCACGGGGATCGGCAGCGGGCCTGGCGGGTGTGGCGGCGTGACCGCAACGACCACCCGAGCCCCAACGCCGGTCAGTGCGAGGCGGCGATGGCCGGAGCTCTCGGTGTCCGCCTTGGTGGCCGCAACGTCTACTTCGGGCGCTCCGAGGTACGGCCGTTCCTCGGTGACGGCCCCCGCCCGGAGGCGCGACACCTGAAGCGCGCTGCCCGGGTCTCCGGCGCGGTCGGGCTGGCGGCGGTCGGGCTGGCCGCCGCGTACCCGGTGACAGTCGGCCGCCTGGCCGCAGCGCTGGGCCGGCACGGGCTTCGGGCCGTGCGCCGGCACGGTTCCGGTGTCGCGGGTCGACGCGGGCCGGCTGCCGTGGCCGATCGCGGGAGCGGGCGGTGAGCGGCGGCCTGCTGGTCGCCGGCACGACCTCCGACGCCGGTAAGAGCGTGCTCACCGCCGGGATCTGCCGCTGGCTGCACCGGCAAGGCGTGAAGGTCGCCCCGTACAAGGCGCAGAACATGTCGAACAACTCGGCAGTGGTCGTCGGGCCGGACGGACGCGGCGGCGAGATCGGCCGCGCCCAGGCCATGCAGGCCGCAGCCTGCGGGCTCGCACCCGACCTGCGGTTCAACCCGGTGCTGCTCAAGCCGGGCAGCGACCTGGCCAGTCAGGTGGTGCTCCTCGGCGAGGCGGTCGACACCATCACCGCCGGTACGTTCCGGCACCTGCGTCCCCGCCTCGCCGAGACCGCGTACGAGGCGCTGGCCGAGCTACGGGACACGTACGACGTGGTGATCTGCGAGGGCGCCGGCAGCCCCGCCGAGATCAACCTGCGGGCCGGTGACTACGTCAACATGGGGCTGGCCCGGCACGCCAACCTGCCCACCATCGTGGTCGGCGACATCGATCGCGGCGGCGTCTTCGCCTCGATGTTCGGCACCGTGGCACTGCTCGACCCCGCCGACCAGGCGCTGATCGCCGGATTCGTGATCAACAAGTTCCGGGGTGACCTCGGGCTGCTCCAACCCGGGCTGGACATGCTGCGGCGCGTCACCGGCCGACCCACGTACGGGGTGGTGCCCTGGGCACTGGACCTGTGGCTCGACGCGGAGGACTCCCTCGCCTACGGCCGGGTGCTCGGCCGTCCCGCCGCCCCCCACGGCACCGACTGGCTGGACGTGGCCGTCGTCCGACTGCCCCGGATCAGCAACGCCACCGACGTGGAGGCGCTGGCCACCGAGCCGGGTGTCCGCGTACGCCTCACCATCGAACCAGCCGAACTCGCCGCCGCCGACCTGGTCGTCCTGCCCGGCTCCAAGTCCACTGTCGCCGACCTCGCCTGGCTGCGTGAGACCGGCCTCGCCGACGCGGTGACCGCGCATGTGGCGGCCGGCAAGCCGGTGCTCGGCCTCTGCGGCGGCTTCCAGATGCTCGGCCGGGCCATCCACGACCAGGTGGAGAGCCGGCGGGGCAGCGTGCCGGGCCTCGGCCTGCTGCCCATCGAGATCACCTTTGATCCGCGCAAGACCGTCCGCCAGTCCGTGGGTACCGCGCACGGCGGCCTCCCGGTGCGCGGCTACGAGATCCACCACGGGTACGTCTCGCAGACCGATCCCACTCTCACCCCGCTGCTGACCGGTGACGACGGTGTCGGCGAAGGTGCCGTGCTCGGCACGGTGCACGGCACACACTGGCACGGGGCGTTCGAGTCCGACGGGTTCCGCCGGTGGTTCCTCACCGAGGCGGCCCGCCTGGCCGGCCGCACCGGATTCCAGGTCGCACCGGCCACCAGCTTCGCCGCTGCCCGGGAACGCTCACTCGACCTGCTCGGTGACCTGGTCGAGGAACACCTGGACACCGACGCGCTCTGGCACCTCATCGAGACCGGCCCACCCGCAGGTCTCCCGTTCATCCCACCAGGCCCGCCACCGTCCTGACCGCGCGCTGTCCCTTGGGGAGTGTGGGGCGGGGCGGCGAGGCGTGATCGTGCTCGATCGTTGTTGTAGTGGTCTCGTGGGCGGCGGGAGGGGCCTCGTTCCTGGATCGAGCACGATCATGAACCCGCCTCGGCGGATGAGGGTGAAGTAGATGGGCGACGGGGGACGCGCGGGCCCCTGTGCGGGTAGCGGAATCAGGGGCGGATGTCGGCGGGGCGGTCGGTCGTCGGGAGGCCGGCGGCGAGCCAGGCGTCGACACCGCCGATCATGTCGGTGGCCCGGCGCAGCCCGAGGGTCTGCAGGCTGGCGGCGGCCAGGCTGGAGCTGTAGCCCTGCCGGCACACCAGCACGATCTCCCGGTCGTATCCGGTGGCTTCCGGGATCCGCCAGGCGCTGGCCGGATCGAGTCGCCATTCCAGTACGGTCCGGTCGATGACGACCGCGCCCGGCAGGTCGCCCTGTTCGCGGCGCTGCAGTTCGGTGCGGGTGTCGACCAGCAGCGCACCGCCGCGGACCGCCTCGACGGTCTGCTGCGGAGTCAGTCGGTGCAGCCCGGCTCGGGCCTGTTCGAGCAGGGCGTCGATACCGGGGCTCATCACGTCTCGGAGCACCACCCGATGATGCCGATTCGGTAGCAGCCACGGCGGCGAACGGGCCGCCCGTCACCCGTCGCCGCACCAATTCCCCCGGACGTGACGGTGGCTGGCCAGGGGCGGTCAGCCGGACGTGTCAGTCCGTCCCGCGGGGCCTCGGACACCGCATGATCCACTCGGGTGCACGGGTATCGCGGTGTCCCAGCGAGAGGGATGCCGCGACATCAATGATTCGGAGTCGATCACCCTGCCCAACGGCCGTGGCGGCATACTGCGCTCATGCACCACGCGACGCCGCACTACCCGAGGCTGTGCCAGGCGAGGCCGCGCTGAACCCGGAAACTGGCCGGCCGGCCGTCGCAGTTGTCGAGGCGTACGCCGAATTGGCTCGTCGGGTGCTCGCGGGCCCGGCGCGGTTGGGGCGGACCCGGCTGGTAGCGGTCGACGGGCCGAGCGGCGCGGGCAAGAGCCGGTTCGCCGCGCGCCTCGCGGATGCCCTGGCGGTGCTGCCCGGCGGCCGGCCGCCGGTGGTGCACACGGACGACCTGCTTGACGGGTGGGACGACCAGGTCACCTTCTGGCCCCGGCTCGACGACTGGGTGCTGTCCCCGCTGCGGGCGGGGAGGCCGGGGGTGTACCAGCGGTACAGCTGGGTGCGGCAGCGCTTCCTGCCCCGGCCGGTTCCGGTTCCGGTGGCGTCGGTGCTGGTGCTGGAGGGGGTCAGCGCCGCGCGGGCGGTGATCGGGCCGGAGCTGACCCTGGCCGTCTTCGTCACCGCGCCCGCGCCGCTGCGGCTGGCTCGCGCGGTCGCCCGGGACGGGCCGGAGATCCTGCCCGAGCTACGTCGATGGCACGCCGGGGAGCGGGCGCACTTCGCCGCCGACGACACGGCTTCCCGGGCGGACCTGCTGGTCGACGGCGCGCCGGCGCTGCCGCACGACGCGGACCGGTACTACGTGCGTATTCGCTGAGCGGGGCATGGACGTCCGCCACCGGCTACGGCACGATGCGAGATGGCCGCCATCGGCACGGCCCGGCGGGCACGGCGCGGGAAGACCCAGAGCACGGCGCGGGAAGACCAGGAGCACGGCGATCGGGGGACTCATCATGTCGGCAACGGACACGCCCGCGCGGCGCCGGATCACTCTCACCGGCATCAGCTCGCGGGCCTGGGAGCATCCCGCCGACCGGGGCGCCCTGGTCGCGCTGCGGGAGTTGCGCGGCTTCGACGACGTGCTGCGGTCGTTCTTCGGCATGTGGAACGAGCGGGGCTTCCGACTGTCCGTGCTGGCCTCGGGGATCCGGGTCGACCACCGGCAGTACCCGGCGGTGTGGCAGCGCTACACCGAGGCCGCGGCGGCGTTGGACGTGGCCGAACTGCCCGAGCTGTACGTGACCCAGTCGCCCTGGTTGGGTGCCGAGGCGGTCGGCCTGGAACGGCCGTTCATCGTGCTCAACTCCGCGTGCGTGCAGCAACTCGACGAGGACGAGCTGCGCTGCCTGCTCGGCCACGAGCTGGGGCACGTGGGCAGCGGGCACGCTGTCTACAAGACCATGCTCATGATCCTCACCCGGTGGGCGGCCAACCTGAGCTGGTTGCCGGTGGGCGCGATCGCGTTGCGGGCGATCATCGCGGCGATGCTGGAGTGGTGGCGCAAGGCGGAACTCTCCGCCGACCGGGCCGGTCTGCTCGCCGGGCAGGACCCGGCCGCCGCGCTGCGGCTGCTGATGAAGCTCGCCGGCGGCGGTGACCTGTCCCAGGTCGACACGACCGCGTTCCTGGAGCAGGCCGCCGAGTACGCCGGCGGCGGCGACCTGCGCGACAGCCTGCACAAGATCCGGATGACGGCGTGGAGCACCCACCCGGTTCCGGTGGCCCGGGCGGCGCAGCTGCGGCAGTGGATCGACTCCGGGGCGTACGGGCAGGTGCTGGCCGGGGACTATCCGCGCCGCGACGACGACGACTCGACAAGCCTCACCGAGGAGATCAAGGCGGCTGCCGAGTCGTACCGGGAGGAGTTCAGCCGATCCACCGACCCGCTGGTCGGGTTGCTGCGCCGGCTCGGCGACGGTGCCAGCGACGTCGGGGAGTGGGTGGGCGGCACCGCCGGGCGGGCTCGCTCGTGGGTGGATGCCGCCACCGAGGCCGCCGGCCGCGCACACCGCGCTGGCCGAGCCGCCCCCGGCGCGCGGGCGGGCACCGGGACGGCGGGCGGCGGTGACGGTACGGGCTCCGGCGGCACACCCAGGTAAGGCCGGCATACGATGCCGGTCATGACCTCACCGATCATGTCCGAGTCCGAGGTGCGGGCCGCCGTCGAGCGGGAGATGCCCGGCGTACGCGCCGACCTGGAACGCCTCGTCCGCATTCCCGGCATCGCCTTCGAGGGTTTCGACCACTCGCACGTGGAACGTTCCGCCGAGGCGGTCGCCGAGTTGCTGCGCGGCTGCGGCCTGGACGTCGAGATCGTGCGTTCCGGCGGCCAGCCCGCGGTGATCGGCCGTCGGGCCGCCCCGCCCGGTGCGCCCACCGTCCTGCTCTACGCCCACCACGACGTGCAGCCGGTCGGCGACCGGTCGCTGTGGGAGTCCGACCCGTTCGAGCCGGTGGAGCGCGACGGCCGGCTCTACGGCCGGGGCGCGGCCGACGACAAGGCCGGCATCATGGCGCACGTCGCGGCACTGCGGGCGTACGGGGACGCGCTACCGGTCGGCGTGGTGCTCTTCATCGAGGGTGAGGAGGAGTACGGCTCCGACTCGCTGGAGCAACTGCTGATCGATCACCGCGACGAGATCGCGTCGGACGTCATCGTGATCGCCGACTCCGGCAACTGGGACATCGGCGTACCGGCGTTGACCACCTCCCTGCGCGGCATCGTCAACTGCTTCGTCGAGGTGCGCACGCTGGACCACGCCGTGCACAGCGGCATGTTCGGCGGTGCGGTACCGGACGCGCTCACCGCGCTGGTCCGGCTCCTGGCGACCCTGCACGACGACGCCGGTGACGTGGCCGTGGAGGGGCTGGTCGCCAAGGTGGGCGCCACCGTCGACTACCCCGAGGACCGGGTGCGGGCCGAGGCCGGGCTGGCCGACGGCGTGCAGTTCATCGGCACCGGCCGGATCACCGACCGGATCTGGACCAAGCCCGCGCTGGCGGTGCTCGGCATCGACGCGCCCTCCACCGGCGAGGCGCCGAACGCCCTGGTGCCGGCCGCGAAGGCGAAGCTCAGCATCCGCCTGGCCCCGGGTGACGACCCCAAGCGGGCGTACGCGGCGGTGCGCGCGCACCTGGAGAAGCACGCGCCGTGGGGCGCCCAGGTGACGGTCAGCTTCGAACACGACGGCAACCCGTGCGTGATCGACGCGTCCGGGCCGATGTTCGACGCCGCCCGTTCGGCCTTCCGGACCGCCTGGGACGGCACCGACCCGGTGGACATCGGCATCGGTGGTTCGATCCCGTTCATCGCCACCTTCCAGGAGATGTTCCCGAAGGCGGCGATCCTGGTGACCGGTGTGGAGGACCCGCACGCCCGCGCGCACGGTCCGAACGAGAGCCTGCACCTGGGGGAGTTCGCCCGGGTCTGCCTCGCCGAGGCCCTGCTGCTGGGCAACGTCGCCGCTGCGGGAGGCGCGGGCCGTTAAGCCCGCACCCCCACCCCACACCTGAGATCCGCGCAACAGCACTGTTGTTGCTGCCTCCCGCTTGTCGGAGGCAGCAACAACCGGGAAGTTGCGCGGATCTTGGCGGCGGAGCGGGGCGGGTCACCCCGCGCGGGCAGTTGGGTAGCGACACGGCAACTTTGCGCCTGATCTGGCGCTTTACGGCGTGTCGCATGGTCAGCTGTTATAGCCTTTCGAACATGAGTACGAACGAGGTGATGGCCCGGTTGGGGGCCGCTGTCAGCGCGCTGGGGGACGTCGACGTCTCCGCGTGGTCCGAGGACACGCTCAACGAGCAGCTCGGTGAGCTCTCCGCCGCACTGGTCGCCCTCGACTCGGTGCTCTCCCGCGTGGCCGGCGAGGTTCGCGCCCGGGGGTTGCGCATCGAGGAGCCTGTCTCCGCGTAGGGCCTGTTCCATGAGCACTGGCCGGCCTGCGGTGGACCCGGCTCGACCGCCCTCATGAAACAGGCAGTGATCGTCGTCCGCATGGGCGGGCGGCACCCTCCCGACACCGCCCGGGCACGGCAATGCCCGGGCGGTGTCGGAGGTGACTGGCAGGATGAGCTGCGTGCGGTTCCTTGACCTGGCAGCCACCTCCGCCGCCGTCGCCGCCACCAGCGGCCGGCGCGCCAAGGTGGAGCTGCTCGCTGATGCGCTGCGCCGGCTGGACCCGGGTGAGGTCGAGCCCGGCGCCGGCTATCTCGCCGGTGAGCTGCGCCAACGGCAGACCGGGGTGGGCTACGCGAGCCTGCGTGACCTGCCAGCGCCGGCCGCCGAGCCGACGTTGACAGTGGCGGGCGTGGACGCGGCCATCGAGCAGATCTCGGCCGCGCGGGGCGCGGGTTCGCAGTCCCGGCGGCGGGCGCTGCTCGGGGCCCTCTACGCGGCGGCGACCGCCGACGAACAGCGACTGCTCACCGGTCTGTTCAGCGGTGAGCTGCGCCAGGGCGCCCAGGCGGGGCTGCTCGCCGACGCGGTGGCCCGGGCCGCCGAGGTGCCGGTGGCAACCGTCCGGCGGGCCCTCCTGCTCGCCGGTGACCTGCGCGTCGTCGCGGTGGCCGCGCTGACCGGAGGAGCCGCCGAGTTGGCCGGGTTCGGCCTCCAGGTCGGCCGTCCGCTGGCACCGATGCTCGCGCAGAGCGCCTCCTCGGTCGACGAGGCGCTCGCCGCGACCGGCACGCCGGCGGTGGTCGACGTGAAGCTCGACGGCATCCGCATCCAGGTGCACCGCTCCGGCGCCGACATCGCCGTCTTCACCCGCAGCCTCGACGAGATCACCGCCCGGGTGCCCGAGGTGGTCGCCGCGGTCCGTGCGCTGCCGGGCCGTGAGTTGGTGCTCGACGGCGAGGCGATCGGCCTGGACGAGACGGGCCGGCCACTGCCGTTCCAGCAGACGTCGAGCCGGGCCGCCCGACGCACCACCCCCAGCACCACCGGGCGCACACCTGTCGCCCCGGCGGTGCTCGCGGCAGCCGCCACCACCGGCACGGCAGTGCTCACGCCGTACTTCTTCGACCTGCTGCACCTCGACGGCGAGGATCTGATCGACCTGCCCGGCCGGGAGCGGTGGGCCGCCCTCGCGGGGGCGGTGGACTCGTCGCTGCTGGTCGGTCGGATGGAGGTCGACGGCCCTGAGCAGGCTGCCGCCGCGTTCGCCGCCGCACTCGACGCTGGGCAGGAGGGCGTGGTGGTCAAGGCCCCGGACGCCCCCTACGACGCCGGTCGGCGTGGTGCCGCCTGGGTCAAGGTCAAGCCCCGGCACACCCTCGACCTGGTGGTGCTCGCCGTCGAGTGGGGCAGTGGCCGGCGCAAGGGTTGGCTGTCCAACCTGCACCTGGGCGCACGCGACCCGCACACCGGCGGCTTCGTCATGCTCGGCAAGACGTTCAAGGGGCTCACCGACGAGGTGCTGCGGTGGCAGACCGAGCGCTTTCTCGACCTCGCCGTGGAGCGCGGCGACTGGGTGGTCCGGGTCCGACCCGAGCAGGTCGTGGAGATCGCCTTCGACGGGGTGCAGACCAGTTCCCGCTATCCGGGTGGGATGGCGCTGCGTTTCGCCCGCGTGGTGCGGTATCGCGACGACAAGTCCGCCGCCGAGGCGGACACCATCGACGCCGTCCGGGCCATCCACGCCGGCCGTCCCACCGGTTGACCAGCGGTCCCGGCCCGCTTCACCGGACGGACAGCGACCTCGCGTAGTTCACCTGGTTGTTCAGGTGCTGCACCTGGATCTGGTCGCTGACCGGGATCCGCGCCACGTACTGCTGCGCGCCGTTGGTGACCGTCACCTGCACCGTGCCGTGGTGCCGGGTCTCCTTGACCAACAGGAACAGGAGGCTGAAGAAGGCCAGGCAGAAGAAACCGACGATGGCGCAGACCAGTGCCCAGGTCGCCACCTTCTCCTCGCGCTGCCAGTAGTCGGCCACGTGCCAGGTGGCACCGGCCAGCGGCAGCACCCCGGTCGGCGTACGGATGATCGGTGGGCACACGGCGATCTCGGCGATCTGCACCGCTACCACCTCCGGCCCGCCCGGGTAGCCGGCCACGGCCGGGTTCGGGGCCATCGGGGTCGGTGGGTACGGCCCGACCGCCGGCCACGCCCCGGCCGGCTGCGCGGGCGGCCCGGAGAACGGCGCGGGTGGGCCGGAGAACGGCGCTGGTGGCCCCGAGAATGGCGCGGGCGGCCCGGAGAGCGGCGTGGCGGGGAACGGCGCGGTGGGCGGTGGCGTGGAGAACGGCGCGGTCGGCTGCTCGGCGGCCCACGGGTCGGTAGGCGGCTGCGTCTGGTGACCCGGAACCGGCTCGGGCAGTGGTGCCGTGGGATCCACGCTCATCGGCACCCCCAACGTGACGTGATCACCCGGCGGAGACTACCGGCTGCCCTGGTGTCCCGGGTGCCCCCGAGTGTCCGGTCGAGACGCCGGCACGGGCCCGGTCAGACGGACGCGCTCGGCGCGGGCTCGGCCGCCCGGTCCAGCGGTGCCTCGGGAGCGCCGAGACCGGCGGCTCGACGTGCCTCGCGGCGGGCCACCCAGCCGTAGCCGAACAGGGCCATCACCGCGAAGAGCCACCACTGCACGACGTAGCCGAAGTTCTGCCAGTTGTTGGCGTGCCCGACCGGCACCGCCTTGAACACCGGGTCGGCCGCCGGGGTCTGCTCGTCCAACAGCAGGTACGCGCCGTAGACCGGGTAGGGCAGCTCGTCGGCCAGCCGGGACACCCCGATCCGTCGGATCTCCAGCCGGCCGTCACGCCGCTCGGCGGCGCGGGCTCCGCTCTCGGTCTCGTGCACCCGGCCGACCACCGTCACGTCGCCGGTCGGCACCGCCGGCACCGTCGGCTGGGCGGTGGCCGCCCCACCCGGCGCCGGGGGGATCCAACCCTGGTCCACCAGCAGCGCCGTGCCGTCCGCGAGCACCAACGGGGTGAGCACCTCGAAGCCGACCCGGCTGTCCACCGTCCGACCACGGACCAGCACGGTGTTCGCCGGGTCGTACCTGCCGGTGGCGGTGACCCGGGTCCAGACCTTCTCCTTGGCGGGGGCCGGGCCGACCGACCCCGCCCCGCCGGTGGGGGCGGACAGGGCGTCGGCGAGCGGCGCCGGAGCCATCCGCTGGCCCGCGTCGATCCGCTCGTTGACCTCGGTACGCCCCCGGTAGCGGTCCAGCTGCCAGTTGCCGAGGAACACCATGACGGCGGCCGCGACCAGGGTCAGCGCGAGAGCGCCCAGCCAGCGTGGGCTCAGCAGGAACCGGTACACGGCACCGAGGCTACCCGTATGACGGGCGCCACTGACCTGGACCGGGCCGGCTCGGCGGCACGGTCGGGTCGCCGGCCCCGGTTGGCGGTGCTCGCGTCCGCGGCCGGGCGGGTATCGTCACGCCGACGGATCGGCCCCGGTCGTCCCGTCGCGTACCCGCCGCCGCTCGCGAGGAGTCGATGATGACCGTCGTGCCGCGCCTGGTGCTCAGCGCGCCGTCCTCCGGGCACGGTAAGAACGCGCTGGCGATCGGGCTGCTCGCCGCCCTGGCCGAGCGGGGGGTCGACGTCGCCGGGTTCAAGCTCGGGCCGGACCCCGTCGACGCCGCGTACCTCGGTCTCGCCGCCGGTCGCCCGGGTCGGGTGATCGACCCCCGGCTGGTCGGCGTGGACCGCCTCGCGCCGCTGGTGGCGCACGGCGCCGCCGGTGCCGGGCTCGCTGTGGTCCAGGGCAGCATGGGGCTGTACGACGCGGTCGGCGGTCGCCCCGAGCAGGAGTCCACCGCCGCTGCCGCCGCCGCGCTGCGCAGCCCGGTGGTGCTCGTCGTCGACGTGGCCGCCATGGGTCAGTCGGTGGCGGCCCTGGTGCACGGTTTCCGCTCGTACGACGAGCAGTTGTGGCTCGGTGGGGTGATCCTCAACCGGGTGGCGTCGTCGCGGCACGAGGCGATGTTGCGCGAGGCGTTGGACGACGTGGGAGTGCCCGTCTACGGGGCGTTGCGCCGTCAGGACCTGCCGGCGGTGTTGCCGTCGCGTCGGCACGGTGTGGCGCCGGTGGTGGACGGGTCCGCCGATGCCGCTCGTGCGGTCCGTCGGCTGGGCGAGGCGGTCGCCGCCACTGTCGACCTGGAACGTCTGCTCGGGCTGGCCCGTTCCGCCCCGCCGCTGCCCGGCCCGGCCTGGTCTCCCGAGGAGGTCCTCGGTGCGTTCACCGCGCCGGTGGACCGCCCGCTGGTGGCGCTGGCCGGTGGGCCGGGCGGCAGCTTCAGCCACCCGGAGACCGCCGAGTTGCTGAGGGCTGCCGGCGCCGAGATCGTCGTCGTCGATCCGCTGCGCGACGAGGCGCTGCCGGTCGGCACCCGCGCGCTGGTCGTTGGTGGCGCGCTTCCCGAGGCGTACGCCGAGCAGTTGTCGGCCAACCGGCGGCTCTGCATCGCGGTGGCCGAGTTGGCGCGGACCGGGCGTCCGGTGGTCGCCGAGGGCGCCGGGCTGCTGTGGCTGGCCCGGGAGCTGGACGGGTTGCCGATGTGCGGTGTCCTGGACGCGGTGGGCGTCAGCCGGGACGGCCTGGTGGCCGGCTACCGGGAGGCCACCGCCCAGACCGACAGCGTGGTCGCGGCCCAGGGCACGGTGCTGGTCGGCCACAAGGCGCACCGGGCGGTCCTGACCCCACGTTCCGGCCAGCGCCCGGCGTGGAGTTGGGACGGGGGCACGCCGGAGGGGTTCGTCTGGCGAAACGTGCACGCCTCACAGCTCACCCTGCACTGGGCCGGTCATCCGGCGACGGCGACCCGGTTGGTCGCCGCCGCGGCGACCGACCCGACGAGCGAGGCGATGCCCGCGCAGTCCGGCGGGGTGCCGGTGTGATCGGTCAGGTGGCGGTACGCCGCTTCCCGGCGTTGACCGTCTCCACCCCGCGCACGGAGGTGCGTGGGCTCACCGCCGCGGACGCGGAGGCGGCCGGGGAGATCTTCGCCGACAAGCTGACCCGGCGCTGGCTGCCACTTCCGGACGACTCCGGCCCCATCGACGGGCACGCCTGGTGCACGGAGCTGGCCCGGCAGCGGCGGGACAGCGGCGAAGGTGACCACTACGCGGTGCTCCGCCGCGAGGACGACCAGATGGTGGGCTCGCTCTGGACTCGGCGTACCGACTGGGGTGCCCGTCTCACCGAGATCTCCTACGCGATGGCACCGCACGCGCGAGGCTTCGGCTTCGCCGCCGAGGCCGTCGACGCGGTGGCCATCGCCCTGATCCTGGAGCACGGGTTCCAGCGGGTCGAGCTGCGGGTGGCGCCCGGCAACCTGGCCTCGCGTCGGGTCGCCGAGAAGGCCGGGTTCAGTTACGAGGGTCTGCTGCGTAACGCCGGGCTGGTCGGCGGCAGCCGCGTGGACCTCGAACTCTGGTCGTTCGTCGCCGCCGACCTGCGCTGACTCGATCTGACCCGCGTGCGGGACCTGCGCCGGGTCAGCCGACGATCGCGTCCGACGGTGGGGTGAACTGGCGGGTCGGTGTGCCCTTCAAACCGTCGCGCAGGGTCTCGGCGACCGCCGCGATGGGGATCTGGGACTGACCGTCGCCCACCGCGTTGAACGGATTGTCCGGGTCGGAGATGAAGCTCGCCGCGGCCAACTCCGGGGTGTAGCCGACGAACCAGGCGGACCGGGTGCTGTCCGTGGTACCGGTCTTGCCGGCCACCGGGCGTCCGACAGTGCCTCGCACGCTGTCGGCGGTGGACCAGCCGCCGCAGCTTCCGCGCGCCGGGGTGTCCCCGGTCGGACAGCGGGCCGCGTCGGTGGCCGCCCGGGCGGCGTCCGCGCTGACCACTTGCCGGCACCGTGGCTTGGCCACCTCACGGTGGATGCCGCCCGGGGTGGCGTACGTGGCCGGTGTGCCGTCCCGGTTCATGATCGCCTGCACCGGTATCGCCTCGCAGTAGCGGCCGTCGGCCGCGATGGCGGCGTAGGCGTTCGCCATCTCCAGCGGCGTGGCGTCGGAGACGCCCAGGGTGAAGGCACCCCACTTCTTCGCCTTGTCCGGGGACGCGTGGTCCCGGTCGACGTCGGTACGCCAGCGCAGCCCGAGCTGCTCGGCCAACCGGACCGCCCGGTCCGCGCCGACCTTCTCCTCCAGCCACACGAAGTACGTGTTGACCGACTTGCCGAAGCCGGACCACATGGTCTGCTGGCCGCTCATCGCGCCGCTGGCGTTGGAGGGCGCCCAGCCGTCGTAGACCTCGGACCGGTAGCGGTGCGGGGCGTTGAACGAGGTGGAGAGGGTCATGCCGGAGTCCAACGCAGCCAGCATCGGGAACATCTTGAACGTCGATCCCGCCTGGTAGCCCGCCAGGTCACCGCCGCCCAGCAGCGGGGCCACCGTGTTCGGGTAGTTGGCCTTCACCTTCGGCCCGGCCTCGGGGTTGGAGCTTGGTGGGTTCTCGGCCAGGTCCAGTGAGTACGTCCGGTTCACCGCCATGGCCTTGACCCGCCCGGTGCCCGGCTCGGAGACCACGATCCCGTTGGCGAACGGGCTGCCGGTGGCCTCCTTGGCGCCGACGTTCTTCTCCGCCGCGGCCTGGATCTTCGGGTCGAGACTGAGCACGATCCGGTAGCCACCCCGGCGCAGCTTGTCCATCCGTTCCAGCCGGTTCGCCCCGAACGCGGGCTGCGCGCTCCACCAGTTCTTCAGGTAGTCGCAGGCGAAGCCCCAACTGTTGTACTTCTCCGGCACGGCGGCGCAGTCGTGTGGCGGGGTCGTCAGCTTCAGCCGGATGGGCTCGGACTTGGCGGCGGTGGCCGAGTCGGGGGAGAGGTACCCGAGTTGGCTCATCCGGTCCAGCACGTAGTTGCGTCGCCCGGTGGCCTCCTTCTGGTCGGAGTCTGCCGGGTCGTACTCGGACGGGGACTTGACCAGGCCGGCGAGGGTGGCGGCCTCGACCGGGGTGAGGTTCTTCGGGGTCTTGGAGAAGAAGATCTCGCTGGCGGCGTAGATGCCGTACGCCCGGTGCCCGAAGTACGCCGAGTTCAGGTAGCGCTCCAGGATCTGGTCCTTGCTGATCTCCTTCTCCAGGTCCAGCGCCATCCGCATTTCCTTGACCTTGCGGAGGCTGGTCTGCTGGGTGGCCTCCTGGACCTCCTTGGGGGTGGTCGCGCTGTCGCGCAGGGCCATCCGGACGTACTGCATGGTCAGCGTCGAGGCGCCCTGGGAGCCGCCGGAGCGGGCGTTCGAGACGAAGGCCCGGGCCACGCCCTTCGGGTCGACGCCGTGGTGCTGGTAGAAGCGGTTGTCCTCGGCGGCGACGATCGCCTGGAGGATGTTCGGCGACATGTCCGACAGCTTGGTGTACTGCCGGTACTCCTCGTAGAACATGGTCAGCACGGTTTTGCCGTCCGGCGCGTAGACGTACGAGGTCTCGGCGGGCATGGCGGTCTTCAGCACCCGGGTCTTCTGCTCCACGGCGTGCGCGGTGGCCTTCGCGCCGAGCCCGGTGAGGGCGACCAGCGGGTACGCGACGGCGGCGATCACGATTCCGGCGATCAGCCCGGCGCGGAGGAGAGGGACGAGTCGACCTGCGGCAGTAAGGGGTCGGTTACTCACATGGCCAAGTTATGACATTTCCGATTCGTACCTGAGAAGAACTCATAAACCGACGAGTGGTGACGTGGCTTACGCCGAGATCGTCTGTCCCACCGGCCGCCTTCCCGGAAGGATCGCGGACATGCCCGAGCCGATCGCCGCTTCCGAGCCCGACCTGGCGCACCATGGTGACGTCGAGGTCGGCGACGGCCTGATCGACCTCGCCGTCAACGTCCGTCAGGCACGGCCGCCCGCCTGGCTGGCCGACCCGATCGCCGCCACCCTGTCCGACCTGGCCCACTACCCGGACCCGGCGCCGGCCCGGGCCGCGGTCGCCGCCCGACACCGCCGTCACCCGAACGAGGTGCTGCTCACCGCCGGTGCCGCCGAGGGCTTCGTACTGATCGCGCAGGCACTTCGCGGCGTACGCCGGCCGGTGGTGGTGCACCCCCAGTTCACCGAGCCGGAGGCGGCACTACGGGCCGCCGGCCACCCGGTTGAGCGCGTTCTGCTGGACGCCGCCGACGACTTCCGGCTCGACCCGTCCCGGGTGCCCGCCGACGCGGACCTGGTGATGATCGGCAACCCGACGAACCCGACCTCGGTGCTGCACCCCGCGCAGACGCTCGCCGCGCTGGCCCGCCCCGGCCGGGTGCTGGTGGTCGACGAGGCGTTCGCCGACACCACCATCGCCCCCGGGCAACCGGGCGAACCGGAGTCGTTGGCCGAGCGGCGCGACCTGCCGGGGCTGCTCGTTCTGCGCAGCCTCACCAAGACCTGGGGCCTGGCCGGCCTCCGGATCGGCTATCTGCTCGGCGACCCGGAGCTGCTGTCCCGGCTGGCCGCCGTCCAGCCGCTCTGGGCCGTCTCCACACCGGCGTTGGCCGCCGCGTCGGCCTGCGCCACCACCGTCGCGGTCCAGGCCGAACGCGCGATCGCCGCCGACCTCGCCGCCGACCGCGACCACCTGGTCGCCCGCCTGGAAGACCTGCCCGGTGTACGCGTCGTCGGGCGTCCCGCCAGCGCGTTCGTCCTGCTGCACCTGCCGGGCGCGAGCGCGATCCGAGCCGCCCTGCGTGAGCGCGGCTGGGCGGTGCGCCGGGGCGACACGTTCCCCGGCCTCGGGCCGGACTGGCTGCGGGTGGCGGTACGTGACCGAAACACCACCGACGCTTTCACCGAGGTGCTGCGCGAAATCATGGAGGCATGATGTTGGAGACCACGATCGCGGCGATCCGCCCGGCTGACGAGACGGCCATGGCCGCCGCCCGTGAGCTGCACGGCCGGCTCACCAAACCGGCGGGCTCGCTGGGGGCGTTGGAGGACCTTTCGGTACGCCTCGCCGGCCTGGCCGGGGCCTGCCCACCGCCGTTGCCCGAGCCGGCCGCGGTGGCGATCTTCGCCGGTGACCACGGGGTGCACGCCCAGGGGGTCAGCCCGTGGCCGCAGGAGGTCACCGCGCAGATGATCGGCAACTTCCTGGCCGGCGGCGCGGTGGTCAACGCGTTCGCCCGGCAGGCCGGCGCGTCGGTCACAGTGGTCGACGTCGGGGTGGCCACCCCACTGTCCGCCGGACCGGTGCCCCACCCGACCGTGCTGGACGCAGCCGCGCCCGCTCCGGCCGTGCTGGACCCGGCTGTGCCCCGGTTGGTCGTCGCGTCGGTCCGCCGGGGCACCCGCGACCTCGCGGTGACCGCCGCGCTGACCCGGGACGAGGCGCTGGCGGCGGTGCAGACCGGCATCCGGATCGCGGACGAGCTGATCGACGCGGGTGCCCGGATCCTGCTCACCGGTGACATGGGTATCGGCAACACCACCCCGGCCGCCGCCCTGATCGCCGCGTTCACAGGTGTCGACGCACTGGACGCCACCGGTCGGGGCACCGGGGTCGACGACCCGACGTACGCGCACAAGGTGGGAGTGGTGCGCGCGGCGTTGGCCCGACACGCACCCGACCCGACCGACCCGCTCGGTGTGCTGGCCGCCGTCGGTGGCCTGGAGCACGCCGCCCTGGCCGGGCTGATCCTGGGCGCGGCGGCCCGCCGTACCCCGGTGCTGCTGGACGGCGTGATCGCGGTGTCCGCCGCGCTGGCCGCCGCCGCGTTCGCCCCGGACGCGGTCGGCGCCATGGTCGCCGGCCACCGTTCGGCCGAACCGGGTGCGACAGTCGCACTGCGGCACCTGGGTCTCGAACCGCTCGTCGACCTGGGGCTGCGCCTCGGCGAGGGCACCGGCGCGCTGTTGGCGTTGCCAGTGGTCACCGGTGCCGTCCGGGTGCTGCACGAGGTCGCCACCTTCGACTCCGCCGGTGTGGCCGAGAAGTGACGACGTTCAGCGAACGAGCCGCCCGCCTCGGTGGTGCGGCGTGACGTCCAACCCGTACCCCCTCGGTTTGCGGCTCGACGGGCGGCGGGTGGTAGTGGTGGGTGGTGGCGCGGTCGCCACCCGGCGGGTACCCGCGTTGCTGGACGCCGGTGCGGACGTCCTGCTGGTGGCCCCGGAGCTGACCCCGGCGCTGCGCGCCCGGGCCGACGCGGGTCGACTGCACTGGGTGCCGCGCCGCTTCGCGCCCGAGGACCTGGACGGCGCCTGGCTGGTCCAGGTCGCCATCGACGACCCGATCGCGGCGGCCTCGGTGAGCGCCCTCGCCGCCGAGCGACGGATCTTCTGCGTCCGGGCCGACGACCGGTCGGCCGCCACCGCCTGGACCCCGGCGGTGACCCGCCACGGCCCGGTCACGGTGGCGGTGCTCGGCGGCGGTGACCCCCGACGGGCGATGACAGTCCGCGACGCGATCCGCGACCTGCTGGCGGTCCGCCTGGCACCGGAATCAAGCGCTCCGACGCAGAGCCGGCCCGACGCCGCTACCGGTGGGCGGCAGGCAGGTCGGGTGGCGCTGGTCGGGGCGGGGCCGGGGGACCCGGAGCTGATCACCGTTAAGGGCTGGCGGCTGCTCACCGAGGCCGACGTGGTGGTCGCCGACAGGCTGGTGCCCGGCCTGCTCCTCGACGAGTTGCGCCCCGACGTCGAGTTGGTGGACGCCTCGAAGATCCCCTATGGACCGTCCCGGGCCCAGGAGGAGATCAACCAGATCCTGGTCGACCGCGCCCTGGCAGGTGCCTTCGTGGTGCGGCTCAAGGGCGGCGACCCGTACGTCTTCGGTCGCGGCGGTGAGGAGCTGTTGGCCTGCGCGGCGGCCGGCGTACCGGTGACAGTGGTGCCCGGCGTGACCAGCTCGATCGCCGCCCCGGCGGCGGCCGGGATCCCGGTCACTCACCGGGGGGTGGCGCACGAGTTCACTGTGGTCTCCGGGCACCTGGCACCCGACGCGCCGGCGTCGCTGGTGCGGTGGGACGCCCTCGCCGGTCTGCACGGCACCCTGGTGATCCTGATGGGGCTGAAGAACCTGGCCGCGATCACGGCCACCCTGATCGCCCACGGCCGGTCGCCGGAGACGCCGGCCGCGGTGGTGCAGGAGGCCACGACAGGCACCCAGCGGGTCCTACGCTCCACGCTGGGCGAGGTAGCCGCCGCCGTACTCACGGCCGACCTACGCCCACCCGCCGTCGTGGTCCTGGGCGACGTGGTGAACGCCCTCGACGAGGGCCCGCGCCCCTCATGATCAAGTGATGAAAAGTAGTTACCCGGGCAGATTCTGAGCTACTTCTCATCACTTGATCATGGAAAGTGATGAGGGGCTGGAGCGCTCGCGCTCCAGCCCCTCTGTCACGTCGACTACTGCTTGAGCATGTTGTCCAGCAGCAGGGCGCAGCGGATGAGCCCGAGGTGGCTGTACGCCTGCGGGTGGTTGCCCAGGCCGCGCTCGGCGAGCGGGTCGTACTGCTCAGGGAGCAGGCCGGTCGGGCCGGCGGTGAGCACCATCTGCGCGAACAGTTCCTCGGCGTCGGTGCGGCGGCCGGTGCGCAGGTACGCCTCGATCAGCCACGCCGTGCAGATGTGGAAGCCGCCCTCGCGGCCGGGCAGGCCGTCGTCCCAGTGGTAGCGGTAGACGACCGGGCCGCTGCGCAGGTCCGCCTCGATCCGCAGGACCGTGGACAGGAAGCGCGGGTCGTCACCCGGGAGCAGGCCGGAGAGCCCGATCCAGAGCGACGAGGCGTCCATGTCCTCGTCCCCGTACGCGACGCTGTACGCCTCGACGTCGGAGTGCCAGCCGTGCTCCAGCACGTTGGCGCCGATCCGGTCGCGCAGGTCCTTCCACTCGGGTCGGTCCTCGCCACCGTGCTCGCGCATCACGTGCAGCGCGCGGTCGACTGTCATCCAGCACATCACCTTGGAGAAGACGTGGTGCCGTGGTGGCAGCCGTGCCTCCCAGATGCCGTGGTCGGGCTCGTGCCAGCGCCGACGGACCGCCTCGACCATGTTCTCCAGGACGCGCCACTCGTCGTCGCGGACCGAGCCGCGAGCGTCGGCGACGGCCGCGATCAGGTCGGCGATCGGGCCGAAGACGTCCAGTTGGAGCTGGTGGTTGGCGAGGTTGCCGACCCGGACCGGCCGGGAGCCGGCGTACCCGGGCAGCGTGTCGATGACCGCCTCGGCGCCCAGCTCGTACCCGTCGATGGTGTAGAGCGGGTGCAGCCGCTCGGGGTGACCGCCGGTGCGCTCGATGCAGCCGTCCACCCAGCGCAGGAATGCCTCGGCCTCCTGGATGGAGCCCAGGTCGACGAGCGAGCGGGCGGTCAGCGCGGCGTCGCGCAGCCAGCAGTAGCGGTAGTCCCAGTTGCGGACGCCACCCAGCTCCTCGGGGAGCGAGGTGGTCGCGGCGGCCAGGATCGAGCCGGTGGCTTCGTGGCAGAGCCCGCGCAGGGTGAGGGCGCTGCGCACGACCAGGTCGCGGGAGGTGGACGGCAGCCGCAGCGAGGCCACCCAGTCCTTCCACGGCTGCTCGGCGGCGGCCTGCCGCTCGTGGATCGGCACCCGGTGGTGTTCCAGGCTGTGCGTGCCGAAGCGCAGCTCCAGCACGACCTGCCCGCCGGCGGCGGAGAGGTCGACGACCGCCTTGGCGGTCTCGTACCCACCGTCGTTGCCGACCTCCCACTGCAGGCCGGGAGCGTAGAGCGCGACCGGTTCGTTGGAGCCGAGCACCAACAGGCCGTCGCCGAGCGGCTGCAACTGCACGGCGACCTGGCCGAACTCGGGCCGGGGCGCGAACTCGACCCGGGCCTTGCCGCTGCCGGTGAGCACCCGGACCAGGGTTGAGTCGCCGGTGATGACCGCCGGGCTGTCGTCCGGGGTGGTCTCCCGGGCCGGCTTGTCCAGCCAGTCGGTGACGGTGAGCCCGGACCACCGGGTCTCCACCGTCATCGTGCCGGAGCGGTAGCGCTGGCCCAGCGGGATGCCGCCGCGTTCCGGGGTGATGCTGAAGTGGCCGGCCGGGCTGCCACCGACCAGGTCGGCGAAGATCGCCGCCGAGTCCGGCTTGGGGTGGCAGAGCCAGCTCACCTTGGCCTCGGGGGTGAGCAGGGCGACGGTACGACCGTTGGACAGCATCGAGTGCCGTTCGATCGGCACCGCCCGTTCGCCGAACAGCCAGTGCCGTCGGGTCTCCAGCAGCAGCGCCAACGCCCGCGCGGCCTCCAGCGGGTCGGCGACCCGGTAACCGGCCTGGGTGTCCCCGGGGCCGATCTTGATGCCGAGGTCGGGGCCGTGCAGGTGGCCGAACGCGTTCTCGTCGGTGATGTCGTCACCGATGAAGAGCACCGCGCTGGCGGCGAGTTGGGTCCGTAGCTGGTCGACGGCGGTGCCCTTGTGGGTGGCCACGACGGAGAGCTCGATGACCTCCTTGCCCTGGGTCACCGTGACGCCGTCGAACGTGGCGGGGCCGTTGCGGACCGCCTCGATGGCGGCGGCGGCCACCTCCGGGTCGATGCCGCGGGTGTGCATCGCGACGCTCGCCGGTTTGCGTTCCAGCCGGATGCCCGGGTGGTCGGCGGCGATGTCGCGGAGCGCGTTGCGGACGCGGGTACGCACCGCGACCAGCTCGGGGGAGAGCCGCTCGACGAAGCCGATGTCGAACTCGGAGCCATGGCTGCCGACGAGGTGCACCTCGCTGGGCAGCCGGGAGAGTGCGGCCAGGTCGCGCAGTGCCCGGCCGGAGACCACCGCCACTGTGGTCTGCGGCAGCGCGGCCAGCGCGCGGACGGCGGCCACCGACTCGGGGAGCGGGACGGCGGTGCTCGGGTCCTCCACGATCGGCGCGAGCGTGCCGTCGTAGTCGCAGGCGACCAGGAGTTGGGGGACCCGGGCGATCCGGCCGATGGCGGCGCGCAGCTCGGGGTCCATCACCCCGGTGGCGATCGCCGCCCCATCGTTGACGGACGTGTTCACTCGGCCTCCGCCTCCGAAACCCCAAGCTCGGAGAGGAAGGACTTGGCCCAGTGGCCCACGTCGTGGGTACGCAGGTGACGTTGCATTGTCCGCATCCGGCGGCGCGCCTCGGTTTTCTCCACGTGCACTGCCCGGAGCAGGGCGTCTTTGACCGCGTCCGGGTCGTGCGGGTTACACAAAAATGCCTGGCGAAGCTCGGTGGCGGCGCCGGCGAACTCACTGAGCACGAGCGCGCCACCCTGGTCGGCACGTGATGCTACGTATTCCTTCGCCACCAGGTTCATTCCGTCTCGCAGCGGGGTCACCATCATGACGTCGGCGGCAACGTACATCGCGGCCAGTTCACTGCGACTGTACGACTGATGCAGGTAATGCACGGCCGGCACGCCGACCCTGCCGAATTCACCATTAATCCGACCGACTTCGCGCTCCACCTTGACGCGAAGTGCCTGGTAGTGCTCCACGCGCTCGCGGCTGGGTGTGGCCACCTGGACCATGACCGCGTCGGGGACTGTCAACTTTCCGTCAGCCAGCAGCTCGCGGAAGGCCTTGAGTCGCAACTCGATGCCCTTGGTGTAGTCCAGCCGGTCCACCCCGAGGATGATCGTCTTCGGGTCGCCCAGCTCGGCGCGGATCTGCTTGGCCCGCGCCTGGATGGCCGGGTCGGCAGCCATCCGCTCCATCTCCTGGGTGTCGATCGAGATGGGGAAGGCGCCGGCCTTCACCTGCCGACCGTCGACCTGGATCATCTGCCCCTCGTAGCGCAGCCCGAGCAGGTGCCGGGCCAGCCGGACGAAGTTCTGCGCGGCCAACCGCTGCTGGAAGCCGACCAGGTCGGCGCCGAGCAGGCCGCGCAGGATCTCGGTGCGGAACGGCATCTGCATGAACAGCTCGATCGGCGGGAACGGGATGTGCAGGAAGAACCCGATCCGCAGGTCCGGGCGCAGCTCACGGAGCATCGCCGGCACCAGTTGCAGTTGGTAGTCCTGCACCCAGACCGTGGCGCCCTCGGCCGCGACGTCCGCCGCGGCCTCCGCGAACCGGGCGTTGACCAGGCGGTACGCCTCCCGCCACCGGCGCTTGTAGGCAGGTGTCTCCACCGCGTCGTGGTAGAGCGGCCAGATCGTCGCGTTGGACTGGCCCTCGTAGTAGCGCTCCAGCTCCTCGGCGCTCAGCGGGACCGGGTGCAGCCGGATCCCCTCCAGGTCGAACGGGTCGGGAGCCGGGCCGGTGCCGCCGGCCCAGCCGACCCAGGTGCCCTGGTGCTCGGCGAGTACGGGATGCAGGGCGGTGACCAGCCCACCAGGGCTACGCCGCCACTGCCGTCCCTCGGGTGTGCTCACCTCGTCGACCGGCAGACGGTTCGCCACTACGACAAAGGAGCTACGGACGGTCACGATCGGCCACCTCCAGGTACTGACGGGTCCACCGCGATGAGCGTACTGAGCGTAGCTGCGGCGTCTTGTGCCTAGTGCCGGAGTCTCCTACCCGCCCCGGACGTGCCGAATCCTGGGGGTGATCTTGTCGACAGCCGCCGGTCAGAGGTCGATGATCGGCCATTCCTTCGGCAGTACCTCGCCGAGCAGCTCCCGCCGATCCGTCATGATCGGCACGAGGGGGTGGGCGGCGGCGTCCATCGCCAACTGGGCCAGGTCCGTGTGCCCGGCCATGCGGCGTGACCATCCGCCGAGGAAGGAGCACATGTTCGGCTCGACCGGGGTTACCCGGATGTGCGGCAACGCGGCGAGCACTTCGAGCATCTCCCACTGACCGGGAGTGGCCTCCTGGTGCGCTCGGACGAGGCAGAGTGCCGGCACCAGCACGTTCACTCCATAGTCAGCGGCCTCCGCGATGCGGTGACCGACATCCCGTTCCGACGACGAATAGGCCAGCAGCGCAGTCGCATCCAGCGCCAGGCCGTAGGCCGTCACCGGCTGGCTCGCGCGCGGGCCGCCAAGACCTCCGCCTGGAGCTGGGCCGCCTGTTCGCGCAGTTCGGGGGTGATGCTCGCCCGCAACTGCTCCATCTCGGCGTGGACCCGCGCCACACCCTCGTCGGTGATTTCGAAACCAACACGACGGAGGATCTCCCGGGTCTTCTCCCCGGCCACCCGCCGTCGCAGAGACTCCGCGACGTAGGCGGAGGCATTCGGCTCCTCGGCCAGCCTGTCGGCGAGCTCGTCCGGCAGGCTGATGGTGATCTTTTTGGTCATACCTAAACCGTAATTTGCCTTACCGGGTTGGGCAAGGAGACGCGCCCCGCGTACTCCTGGGGCGGGGTGATGTGGGCGAAGCGCGCCGTACCTGTCAGGATTGACGATGGCGTGCGCGCGGCCGGCTCCTGGCCGGCGGCGGCGGGCGGTCCTCGCAGCCCGCGCCGCGCCGCCGATCAGCGACAGCAACCGACGGAGGTAGCCCGCACCGTGGCCCAGTACATCTACGTCCTGGAAAAGGCGCGCAAGGCGCACGGCGACAAGGTCGTGCTCGACAACGTGACGTTGAGCTTCCTGCCGGGGGCCAAGATCGGTGTGCTCGGTCCGAACGGCGCCGGCAAGTCCAGCCTTCTCAAGATCATGGCAGGGTTGGACAAGCCGAGCAACGGCGAGGCCCGGCTCATGCCCGGCTACACCGTCGGCATGCTCGCCCAGGAGCCCCCGCTCAACGAGGCCAAGACCGTGCTCGGCAACGTCGAGGAGGCGGTCGCCGAGACCAAGGCCAAGCTGGAGCGGTTCAACAAGATCGCCGAGCAGATGGCGACCGACTACTCCGACGAGCTGATGGAGGAGATGGGCAAGCTCCAGGAGGAGCTCGACCACCTCGACGCCTGGGACGTCGACTCCAAGCTCGAACTGGCCATGGACGCGCTGCGCTGCCCGCCGCCGGACGCCGACGTGACCCAGCTCTCCGGTGGTGAGCGTCGCCGGGTCGCCCTCTGCAAGCTGCTGCTGGAGGCGCCCGACCTGCTGCTGCTCGACGAGCCCACCAACCACCTGGACGCGGAGAGCGTCTCCTGGCTGGAGCAGCACCTGGCGAAGTACGCGGGCACCGTCATGGCGATCACCCACGACCGGTACTTCCTCGACAACGTGGCCAACTGGATCCTCGAGCTGGACCGTGGCCGGACCTACCCGTACGAGGGCAACTACTCCACCTACCTGGAGAAGAAGGCCGCCCGCCTGGCCGTCGAGGGCCGCCGCGACGCCAAGATGAAGAAGCGCCTCACCGAGGAGCTGGAGTGGGTCCGCTCCAACGCCAAGGCCCGGCAGACCAAGTCGAAGGCCCGCCTCGACCGGTACGACGAGATGGCCACCGAGGCGGAGAAGACCCGCAAGCTGGACTTCGAGGAGATCCAGATCCCGCCGGGCCCGCGCCTGGGCAGCACGGTGATCGAGGCGAACAACCTCAGCAAGGGCTTCGGCGACCGGCTGCTGATCGACAACCTGTCGTTCTCGCTGCCGCGCAACGGCATCGTCGGCATCATCGGCCCCAACGGCGTCGGCAAGACCACGCTGTTCAAGACCATCGTCGGGCTCGAGGAGCCGACCGGCGGCGAGGTCCGGGTCGGCCCCACCGTCTCGCTGTCGTACGTCGACCAGAACCGCGAGGGCCTCAACGGCGACAAGACCGTCTGGGAGGTCGTCTCCGACGGCCTGGACTACCTGATGGTGGGCAAGGTCGAGATGCCGTCGCGGGCGTACATCGCCGCGTTCGGCTTCAAGGGACCGGACCAGCAGAAGCCGACGAAGGTGCTCTCCGGTGGTGAGCGCAACCGGCTCAACCTGGCGCTGACCCTGAAGATCGGCGGCAACGTCATCCTGCTCGACGAGCCGACGAACGACCTGGACGTGGAGACGCTGTCCAGCCTGGAGAACGCCCTGCTGGAGTTCCCCGGCTGCGCCGTGGTCATCTCGCACGACCGGATGTTCCTGGACCGCGTCGCCACGCACATCCTGGCCTGGGAGGGCGACGACCAGGACCCGTCCAGGTGGTTCTGGTTCGAGGGCAACTTCGAGGCGTACGAGAAGAACAAGATCGACCGCCTCGGTGCGGAGGCTGCCCGGCCGCACCGGGTGACCTACCGCAAGCTGACCCGCGACTGACCGGCGGAAACGGTGTCCGACCGGTTCGTCTACCACTGCACGCTGCGCTGGTCCGACCTGGACGCGTACGGCCACGTCAACAACTCGCGCTTCCTCACCCTGTACGAGGAGGCGCGGGTGGCGTTGATGTTCGCCGGCGGCCGGGCCTGGGGGGTCGGCTCGTTCGCCGACGGGGTGGTGATCCGCCGACACGAGGTCGACTACCTGCGCCCGGTCGACTACGCGTTGGGTCGGGCCACCGCGGAGGCCGCGCCGACCGTCCGGATCGAGCTGTGGGTGGAGGAGATCCGGGCCTCCCGGTTCACCGTCGCCTACGAGTTGTACGACGGTGAGGTGCTGGCCAGCCGTGCCCGCTCGGTGCTGGTGCCGTTCGACCTGACCCGCCAGGTGCCCCGGCGGATCACTCCGGAGGAGCGGGACTTCCTGCTCACGTACGCCCCGCAGGGCGGAGGTGTGGTGTGACCCGACCGGGTACGACGGAGCCGGGCCGGGCGGCAGCGACCCCGACACACGGGGTCGCCGGGGTGGCGGACGCCGGTGCCTTCCTGGCCCGTCTGGTCCGGCTGGATCCGCTCGCACCGGTCCGGCTGCGTCCGGCCGGCGGCCCTGACCGGGTCGCCCTCTGGGCCCGGCTGCCCTGGCAGGTCCTGGTGGTCCGCACGGTGGCCGGCGGGCCGGCCGAGGACGTCACGGTGGCCGCCGCCGAGTTGCTGGCCGAGTTGGAGCGCGGTGGCGTGGCCCTGCCGACGCGTCGGGACGCGCAGTGGCGGTGGCCACTGCCCCCGGCGCGGAGCAGGCAGGTGGAGGTGCTGCCCGTCGTTGAGCTGCGCCGGATCGCGCAGGCAGCGGCGGGCACCCTGCGGACGGCCAGCGAGCAGGGAGTGGCCGGCCGCGCGGTGGGCCAGCGTGCTCTACGCGACGCGTTGCTCGACCACGTGGCGGTGCTGGTCACTCCGGAAGAGGCGCCCGCCGTCCCGGTGGAGGTGCCGCAGCGGCTGGTGCAGGCGGTGGTCCGGATGGGCTTCCTCGGGGCCGCTGACGGCCCGTCCGCCGGCCCCGGCGACCCCAACGTTCAGGTGCGGGTGGCGGGTCGCTGGGTCGGCCTGGTGGGACCATACGGAGCCGCATGGTCGCAGAAGGCCACGGATCTTGCCGTAACACCCCTGAGTACTCGTCCGAACGGATGACCCCTGGTCATTCTTCTGGGCTGGGGCGGTCGTTGGGGGGGTGCCTCAACTCGGCTGTCCGGGTACCGTCCATCCTCGGATCCAACGCACCGTAGGCGGCTGGATCCGCTGGGGAGTGAGGTGCGCGAGCAATGCCGTGGTGGTCATGGCGCCCCGGTCCCGCCGACGGCGGCGATCCGGAAACCCGAAGCGGGATCACGATGGAAAGCGCGGTCCGAATCGGGCCGCCCAGCCCTCGCCAGCCGGGCGACGACTGCCCGTCCAACGAGCGGCCCGTGCTGACCGAGATGCCCGCCACCGTCGAGGCGGTGAGTCTGCGCCGGGTCTGCGACGCACTCGACCTGCTCGACGTGCGCTATCTGGCCGACGGCGACGGCAACCTGCTGGCCATGTGGGAGCGGCACGCCGTGCTGGTCACCCTCGAAGGGCCAGAGGACGAGATCCTGGTCATGCGGGCACGCCCGCACGCCACGGTCCCGCCGGACTGGGCTGACCGGGCGTACCGGGTGGTGAACGAGTGGAACCACACCCGCCGGTTCTGCAAGGCGTACATCGGCGACCCGACCGAGCGAGGGCAGCTGCCGATCTACGCCGAGCTCCAGGTGCCGCTCGGTGCCGGCACCCACGACGCGCTGCTGGTCGAGATGCTCGACTGCGGCGCGGCGGTGGCCACCAGCTTCGTGGACTGGCTGCACGACGAGGGCGCGCTGCTCTGACGCCGCGCGCGCCCCGGCTGGGTCAGACGCCGTTGGCCGGGTCGTCCTCGACGTTGACCATGAAGTACGCGGCCCGCTCCAGGTAGTCCCAGAGCGTGGCGTCGATCTCCGGCTCCAGGTCGAGCCGGTCCACCGCGCGGCGCATGTTCCGCAACCAGGCGTCCCGCTCGGCCGCGCCGATCCGGAAGGGCGCGTGCCGCATCCGCAACCGCGGGTGGCCGCGCTGGGCGGAGTACGTGTTGGGGCCGCCCCAGTACTGCATCAGGAACAGGGTCATCCGCTCCGCGGCCGGCCCCAGGTCTTCCTCCGGATACATGGGCCGCAGCAGGGGATCGGTGGCGATACCGGCGTAGAACTCGTCGACCAGCCTGCGGAAGGTGGGCTCGCCGCCGACCGCTTCGAAGAGGGTCATCGACGCACCAGGACGGTCGGATTCACCTGCGGGGTTCACCGTTCCATCCTGCCAGGTGTGCTCCGCGCCGACCCGACCCGCACGGCGTGCGTCGGATCACGCCGGGTCGACGGGCCCGGATGCCCGAGATCGCCGACCCGGCCGGCTCGCGTCGGCGTCGGCCCGGCGAATCAGGTGACCGCGTGGCGGCGGTGTCCGTCGCCGGAACGCGGCTCGGGAGCGCCGGCCGTGCCACCGTTGCCGGGGCGCCCCGTGCTGTGAGGTGCTTCGGTGTTGGCCGCCGACGCCTCGGCGATCGCGTCGTCCACAGTCTGCCGGTCCGGCCAGCTCAGCGTGGCCACCGCCATGAGCACGACGCCAGCCGCACTCCAGAGCCCGACCACCACCGGGATGGGGAACCGATCGGCGAGCAGCCCGGTGGCCAGCACCGCGAGACCCTGGATGACCTGCACGCCGGAGGCCATCACACCGAAGGCGCGGGCGCGGAAGCCATTGGGCAGTGCCTGGACGAACAGCCCGTTGGCCATCGGCAGCATGCCGGCGACCGCGAAACCGCAGAGGGCGGCCAGCAACGCCACCACCAGCGGTGGCGGGTTCAACAGCGCCGGCACCAGCGCCAGCGGGGCGAAGACCGCGAGCGGCCGCATCAGCTTCATCCGGCGTGCCGGCCCGAAGAGCCGGCTCACCAGCAACCCGCCGAGGATGAAACCGACCGGGTTGGCCACCATGATCACCGCTTGGGCCGCACCCGTGCTCAGACCACCCTTGGCGCCCTCGTTGGCCCAGGCCGCGGCGAGGCCCTCGGGGACGATCGAGAAGAGCATGGCGCTGAACACCAGCACCGCGATCGACCGCAGCACCGGAGTGCCGAACACAATGCTGAAACCCTGGCGGGTCTCCCGCAGCAGATGGCTGCGGTGTGCGGGAGTCATGGACGCCGGCCGGTCCCGTACGCCGAGTCGCACCAGCAGCGCCGACAGGCCGAACGTCGCCGCGTTGAACAGCAACGCGACCTCCGGGTCGATCGAGGCGACGGCGGCGCCGAACACGTACCCGACGACCTGGGCGGCCTGCCCGATGCTGCTGTTGAGGGACAGCCCGAGCACCAGCCGGTCCCCGCTGAGCATCTGCGGCATCAGCGCGGACTTCGCCGCCTGGCTCGGCGGATTGGCCAGCGTGGCCGCGAAGATCAGCGCCAGCACCGCCTGATACGGCAGGGTGGGGATGGCGATCAGCAGCATCAACGCCATCCGGATGACGTCACACGCCACCATCACCCGTCGGTACGGATACCGCTCCGCGAGCGCGGCGAGCACGGGACCACCGAGCAACCAGGGCAGGAAACTGACGGCGAAGGCGGTTGCGGAGAGTGCGACGGAGCGGGTCTGCTGGTAGACCAGAAGGGTGACGGCTGCCTTCGCGACGTAGTCGCCGACCCAGGAGAGCGCGCCAGCAACGAAGACGGCCCGAAACTCGTGCTGGGCGAACACCTCGCGAAATGTGGCTGGGCCTTCCGCGGAAGGTCGTTCGTCGGGCACCGTCGCCTCCATCGGCCCCGGTTTGGCCGCTCGTGGCAGCCCGGCCGGAAGCACTCGTCAGATCTGCGGATCAGCGAGGATGTGATCACGCTCCGGCGGGAACGCGTGCCCCGGATTCTGCCCGATCGTCTGACAACTAGCTAGGGCGAACGGATCGATCGTCGCTTCCCCGACTGAACGAACGGACGATACCTGAGGGGCCAGGCGGCTCGCGACCCCTGCATCGGCGGCCAGTTTCGCGTGGGTCAGGTGGCGCCGCCCTGACCGGTCTCGTTGTCGGACAACGGCCGGGTCGGCAGCCCGGGAAAGATACGGGCGGCAGCGATCTGCGCGGTGATCCCCGAGTTCTCCAGCGCCTCCGCGAGCCGCCGACGCAGCTCCCGGCCCACCGCGAACTGCCCGTCCGCTGTCGTCTTCACCACCGTCCGGATGACCGCCCCGTCGACAGTCACCTGCTCGACACCCAGCACCTCCGGCGCCTCGACGATCTCCGGCGAGAGCTCCGGGTCCACAGCGACCGAGGCCGCTGCGGTCCGCAGGACGGCGGTGGCCTCCTCGGTGCTGTTGAACCCGATCGGCAGGTCCACCACCACCAGGGCCCAGCCCTGGCTCTTGTTGCCCACCCGGATGATCTCGCCGTTGCGGATGTACCAGAGCACCCCGCGACCGTCGCGCACTGTGGTGACGCGCAGACCGACCGCCTCGACCACGCCCATCGCCTCACCCAGGTCGACGTTGTCGCCCACGCCGTACTGGTCCTCGATCAGCATGAAGAGGCCGGCGATCAGGTCCTTGACCAGGCTCTGCGCGCCGAAGCCCAGTGCCACGCCGGCGATCCCCGCGCTGGCCAGCAACGGAGCCAGGTCGAAGTTGAACTCGCGCAGGATCATCAGCAGGGCGATGCCGAAGACGAACGCGGTGGTCAGGCTTCGCAGCACGGATCCGATCGCCTCGGCGCGCTGCCGTCGCCGCTCGGGCACGAACTCGGCGGGGTCGACCGCCGCGCTGGGCACCCGTTCGCGCAGGGGGCGCAGCATCGTCGGCACCGCACCGTCGGTGGTCGTCCGGACCAGCCGGTTGATCGTCCGGTGCACCGCCCAGCGGGCCACCATCGCCAGTGCCAGGATCAGCAGCACCCGTAGCGGCTTGAGCAGGATCCAGTAACTGCCCTCGGCGAACCAGGCCGACCTGGTCAACTCGTACAGGAACTCGCAGGAGGAACTGCCCTGGCAGTTCACCGAAACGGCATCGGACAGGGCAAGGGGCGTCACGCTGGCGGCACTCACCTTGTCTTCGTACCGCAAGGGGCCGGAGGGTCCGTCGCCGACCCACCGGCCGGGTGACCTGTCGCCGTGGTCGGCATGCCGCTGCCAGTGCGGCGGGCTTGCCGATCATGCCCGTGACGATAGGGCCCGGTGTCATGCCTTCTGGTCGGCGACGGCCGTCGGAGCGTAGGTCAAGCGCTCCGGAGCTGACCAGCGGTCTCGACCAGTGCCCGGCAACGCCGGACTTCTCCCAGGTCGGCATGGCGATCGGGCCCGACGCGGATGATCCTCATACCCCATGAGGGATTAGTACGTGCAATCCGGGTTCCGATCAGGGACTATTGGCGCAACGGACGTCGGTGATCGGCCCGACGTCGATCGGTTGGGCCGTCGTGCCCTGCCCCGGTCGGCGGCGGTTCCCAGCAGCCGCTGAACCGGGAGGGTGATCGCGATGCCTGACATACGACCCACGGTGGGCTCCGGCGCGTTGGTCCTCAACGCCACCTACGAGCCGCTGTGTGTCGTGTCGGTGCGCCGAGCCGCGATCCTCGTCCTCTCCGCCAAGGCAGTCTGCGTCGCCGACGGCGACGGCATCCTGCACAGCGCCCGCGACGCGCTGCCGGTGCCGTCAGTGGTCCGGTTGACGCGCTTCGTCCGGGTGCCCTACCGAACGCACGTCGGGCTGTCGCGACGTGCGATCTTCGCCCGGGACGGGTGGCGGTGCGCCTACTGCCGAGGTCCGGCCGAGACCATCGACCATGTCTTTCCGCGCAGCCGGGGTGGCCGGCACGCCTGGGAGAACGTGGTCGCCGCGTGCGCCCGCTGCAACCACACCAAGGGTGACAAGACCCCGGCCGAGATGGGCTGGCGGTTGCACGCGTTACCGGCCGCGCCGAAGGGCACCGCCTGGCGGGTCCTCGGGCACCGCGCGCCCGACCCCCGCTGGGCCGACTGGCTCGACCTGCGCGAGCCCGAAGCCGCGGCCTGATTCCCCGTCGCGGTCGGGACCGAGGCGCATGATGACCGGCTCACTCCTGCTGGTCGGCTGTCCGGCGTGCCGCGCGCTCGTGCCGCTCTGTCGCGCGGGCGTGCGCGATGGCGAGTAGCCGGTCGATCTCGGGCAGCATCTGCGGGCCGGGCATGACGACGCTGCCGAAGGCGTACAGGGCGTAGCACGGGTGCGGCAGGAGGGTGTCCAGCCGGGCGAAGTCGAATGCGTCCCGGTGGTCCTCGAACGCCTTGGGCGGAAAGCCGAACAGCCGCTCGAACTCGGCTCGGCCCAGGTCCAGGTTGAGGCGGAAGACCCCGGGTCGGTCCAGCTGGGAGGCCTCGTCGAAGCCGGGCACGTCGTGCTCGACGATGGTGGCGAACGGCTGACGTCGGTCCGGACCGACAGAGAAGAACCGGTCGCCCCAGGCGCCCTCCGGCGAGCCGTTCTCCTCGCTCGCCACCACCTGCTCGACGCCGGGAAGCGCGAGGATGCGAGCGGCGAGCACATTCGGGTCGACGCCGGTCGGGATGTGCAGGACGGCGTCGGCGTTCTCGACGGCGGCCTGATCCAGTGGGAAGTACCGGTAGTCGTGCTCCCGCCGTTCCGCTGGGCCGATGTCGGAGGCTCGGACATAGCCGGGAAGGCTGACCGTCTGCTGGAGTCTGCCCTCGTAGGTCGACGCGGCGGGTGCCGCGATGTCGAGCGCCGGGCTCACGCCGAGGCTGCCGACGATCACCGCGTACCGGTCACCCAGCAGCGATGCGACGATCGCGCCGGCACCCGCCCACGACATCTCCGTTCCGCCCATCGTCATCGTGCTCCCGTGACGCTGGAGGTGCGTGTTGTGCGCGAAGACCAGCGTCGGCCCACGGTCTGCCTCGGCCGCCCGGATCGCGAGCAGGTTCTCGGCCATCAGCGCGTCCCGCACCCCGGCCAAACGGGCGAAGCGCTCCTCCGGCGGCAGTGGCGCGGCGGCCGCGGCGTGGTAGCGCAGCAGGGCGACCGCGGACGTGGCGTGGACGAATGCCGCCTGCCAGCCCTCGGGTCGCCGAGGGGCCTGGAGGTACAGCTCGGTCAGCAGGTCGTCGGCGAGCACCCGCAGACGCTGGGCGTCGGTCGAGCGCCCGACTGACCTGCCCGGCTCCCAGATCGCGGCGGTGTCGCTCCACCGCTCCTCGTCCCCGACCAGGGCATCGATCTCCGCCTCCCGGTCGTCGCAGAGGAAGTGGCACACCCGGGTGAGGTGGCGCCGCGGACTCGGGGCGCCCTCGATCTCCAGCGGGGCGTCGAAGCCGTGGAACCTCAGGCGCTCGCGGTCCGGCCGACCGGCGTTCCACTCGCGCATGCGCAGGAGCAGGTCACGGTTGGCCGGTGCGCTGCCGAACCCGTGGCTGAACCCCTCGGTGAGCGCGCGGTCGAGCGGCACGGCCGCGCCGTGGACGAACTCGTCCGCGATCAGTCCTGCGGCCCGGTCGCTCTCCAGGGCGATCGACCGGTAGCCATGCTCGGCCAGCGTCAGGAAGGCCTCGTTGCGGAGCTGGAGGAAGGCGGACTCGCCGTGCGTCGGCTCGCCGAGCGCCAGCAGGGACGGTGATCCGACGAGCAGGTCGAGAAGGGTGGTCATTGCATCAACCGTATCGTTGAACCACCCGTTTAAGCTTCCGAGCGAAGGAGCGCGGTGGAGGCTGTCAAACCCTCAAACGGCGGTAAGTACCGGCCGGTCGATCTGGCGCGCCGGCACGGGCTCTCCGCGCAGGCTGTCCGCAACTACGAGCGGGAGGGCGTCCTGCCGCCCGCCGAACGCACCTTGAACGGCTACCGTCGGTTCACCGAGGTGCACGCCAAGGCGTTGAGCGCCTACCTGGCGCTGATCGTGGGCCACGGTCATGCGGCGAGCGGCGACATCATGCGCGCCGTCAACCGGGGCGAGATCGACACGGCTCTGCGCACGATCGACCAGAGTCACGGCCTGCTGCACCGCGACCGGGAAACCCTGGACGCGGTCGAGACGGCGGTCGCGACGCTCGTCGGGGCAGAGCCCGCACCGCAGACTCGAGCTGCCGTACCGATCAGCGTGGTGGCACACCGGCTCGGTCTGCGACCCGCGACCCTGCGCAAGTGGGAGCTGGCCGGCGTTCTGCGCCCGCAGCGCGACCCCGGCACCCGGCACCGCGTCTACGCACCTGACGACGTCCGGGACGCGGAACTCGCCCACCTGCTCCGCAGGGGTGGCTACCGGCTCGACCACATCGCCACCGTGCTGCGTCGGGTACGCGACGCCGGCGGCGCCGAAGCACTCGCCGGATCACTGAGCCAGTGGCGGAAACGGCTCACCGAGCGCGGTCAGGCCATGCTCACCGGGGCCGGACGGCTCGCCGAGTACCTCGACAGCCGACCTCAGCCATGACGTGCCTTGACCAGCGACGCGAAGACCACCACGTTGTCCGAGTAGCCGGTCTCACCGCCGACCCACTGGCCGCCGCAGGTGATCAGCCGCAGGCTCGGGCGGCTGAAGTCGCCGTACACCTCGTCCACCGGCAGTCGCCCCTTGTCGAACCGTTCCACCGAATCCACCTCGAAGACCGCCACGCTCTGGTCGGTGCGGGTGACCTCGATCTGGTCACCGGAGCGCAGTTCGCGGAGCTGGTGGAAGACGGCCGGCCCGCTGGTGGTGTCGACGTGCCCGACGATCACCGCCGGGCCGTACTGGCCGGGGGTGGGCCCCTGGTCGTACCAGCCGGCCTCCTGGGCGCGGGTCGCGTCCGGTACGGCGATGGTGCCGTCCGGGGCGATGCCCACGTCGTGCACCGGTGCCCGCAGGTCGATCTTCTCGATGGCGAGGCTGGTCGGTCGGCTCGACGACAGCACCGGGAACTTCTTCGGCGGCTGCCGCAGGCCGGCGCTGATCCGGTCCGGCAACAAACTCATGCCGGTCACCTGCTCGACGCCGAGCATCGCCACGATCAGCACCATCAGCGTGGCGACGGCCAGCACCGGCAGTCCCGGGCTCGTACCGAAGCGGCGTCGGGTCGACGGCGACGGTGCTCCGGCCGGACGCCTCGGTGACAGTGGCTGGGCGGCCGGATCGGTGGTGGTGACGCTGGCCAACCCGGCCTGCCCGGCGACCCGACGCAACCGGCGGGAGGCACGGGCCACCAGCCGGCCGGACGCGCGCAGCGCCGGCCCGGCCCGGAGGCGGGCGCGGCGGTCCGGCCGCGCACGCGCGGATCTGCGGGTCATGGGTCGTCCGGCTCAGGAGCCGGCTCCGCTCCGACGCCGACCGCCGGCCATGCCGAGCGCGATGGCGGTGCCTACCAGTGCCACGCCGCCGAGCACCAGCAGCGAGCCGGTGCCGCGACCGCCGGCCGTCCCACCGCCCCCGGTCGCCGGTCCCTTGCTGGGTGAGGCCATGTTCAGCACGGTCAGCGTGGTCGAGGCCGTCTGCCCGTTCTCGCAGCGCAGGTCGACCGGGTAGTCACCGGCCTGCTTGTCCCTCGGGATGGAGGCCTGCGCGGTCAGGAAGCCCTTGTCCGGCCTGAGCGTCACGTGCCCGAACGCGTCGGAGTGGACGCTGGACTGCCGGCTGTTGTTGTCGTTGTCGCAGTTCGCCCGGATGGTGACCCGACTGCCGGCTTGGGCGCTGTTCGGTGTCACCTCGACGAAGGTGTTCTCACCGGCACGCGCCGGGGCGGCCGACATCAGGACGAACGCCCCGATCAGCCCCACCAGTGTCAATACGGACGAGAGCGCGCGGTTGACAGTGCGGATTCCCTGCATGATTACCCCCCAACCGGCGACGACCGCCGGAACCCTCCCCTGGGCACGCGCGCTGCTTTCCCGCTGGCGCGGGGGCAAACCCGCAGGCGGGCAGGGGTGGGGTGGGTCAGCGTTGGCGCGGGGTGGCAGGGGCCGAGGGGAGCGGGGTGATCGGCTGCCAGCCCAGCGGGGAGGAGAGGACCATCGTGCTGGACGGTTGGCCGTACGGGGCGAGCCGGTCGATCACTCCCTCGAACGCGCCGATCGACCCGGCGGCCACCTTCAGCACGCTGCACGCGTCCCCGGTGATCCGGTGGATCTCCAGGATCTCCGGCCAGCCCGCGACGGACGAGTCGTGCAGGATGCACCGCGCGCCGTAGCAGGACATCCGGATCAGGGCGACCACCGTGCGACCGGCCCGGCTGAGGTCGACGTGGGCGTGGTAGCCGGTGATGACGCCCGACTCCTCCAGCCTGCGGACCCGCTCCGCGACGGACGGTGGCGACAGGTGCACCCGCCGGGACAGCTCGCTGAAGGAGAGCCGCGCGTCGGCCTGCAACTCGCGCAGCAGCGCCCAGTCCATGTCGTCCACGCTCAGACCTTACTTTCGTGAACCGACTTCGCCTAGTTGCCTTTGGTTCGCCAGGAGATGGCGGCGAGAGCCGTTGATTTGGCATTCCACAGGCCGTTCCGACCGCGGGATCATGACGTCGGCCAGTCCGGGGGAGGGAGACGAGATGGTGGATCAGACGGAGCGGCGGGCGCCGAACCGCCGCGCCACGGTGCGACCGGTGACCCCTGTGCAGCGTGCGCAGCAGGCGGAACGTACCGGCGGCGAGCCGACGCTGGAGTTCGCCGACATGGTGCCGTACGACGCGTACGTGCAGGCCAGCGCCCTGCACCAGATGCAGCACCCGCTCAGCAGCGACCCGGGCGAGATGTCCTTCCTCATGGTCAGTCAGATCATGGAGCTGTACTTCGGGTTGACCTGCCACGAGCTGCGGGAGACCCAACGGTTGATCCGCGCCGACCAGGTCTGGGAGTCGTTGGCCCCGTTGCGCCGGGCCAAGCTGCACCTGGAAGGGCTCAATGCCGCCTGGCAGGGTCTGCGCTGGATGAGCCCGGCCGACTTCAACCGGTTCCGCAACCTGCTCGGCGAGGCCTCCGGCTTCCAGTCGGCCATGTACCGGCAGTTGGAGTTTCTCCTCGGGCTGCGCGACCCGACGCTGATCCGACCGTTCCGTCGGCAGACCGAGGTGTACGCCGCGTTGACCACCGCGCTGGCCGCCCCGAGCCTCTGGGACGACGTGGTCGCGCTGCTCGCCCGGCGTGGCTTCGACCTCCCCGCCGACCTGCTCGACCGGGACGTGGCCGTCGAACACGATCCCCAGCCGTCGGTGGAGGCGGCCTGGGTGCGGATCTACGACGACGCTTCCCCGGACAACCACCTGCGGATGCTCGGCGAGGCGCTGAGCGCGGTGGCCGAGGAGTTCGGCGACTGGCGCTGGAACCACGTCAAGGCGGTGCAGCGGACGATGGGTGCGAAGGTCGGCAGCGGAGGCTCCGCCGGCCTGGCGTGGCTGCAACGCAGCATGGCCCGGGTGGTCTTCCCGGAGCTGTGGTCGGCCCGCACCGCGATGTGACCGGAGAGCGAGACATGCACACCCCTGTTCAAGAAGCACACCGCCTGGACGAGTCCGACCCGGGCCACCGGCACCTGTTCCACGTGCCGCCGGCAGACGGCGGCGACCACAGCGAGTCGGCGTATCTCGCCGGCAACTCGCTCGGCCTGCAACCCCGGGCCACCCGCGACGAACTCCTCGCCGACCTGGACGCCTGGGGGCGGCTCGGCGTCGAGGGGCACGTCGAGGCGGAGCGCGCCTGGTTGCCGTACCACGAGCTGTTGACCGCGCCGGCCGCGCGACTGGTCGGCGGCCGGCCCGCGGAGACCGTGGTGATGAACTCGCTCACTGTCAACCTGCACCTGCTGATGGTCAGTTTCTACCGCCCGGCCGGCGCCCGCACCCGCATCGTCATCGAGGACGCCGCGTTCCCCTCGGACAGCTACGCGGTGCGCAGCCAGGCCCGGTTCCACGGCCTGGACCCGGACGACACCGTGGTCCGGCTGCGCCCGCGCGACGGCGAGACCTCGCTGCGCACCGAGGACGTGACCGACTACCTTGCCGCCGAGGGCGACCGGGTTGCCCTGGTGCTGCTCGGCGGGGTCAACTACCTCACCGGTGAGCTGCTGGACATCCCGGCGATCACGGCTGCCGGGCGGGCTGCCGGCGCGGTGGTCGGTTGGGATCTGGCCCACGCGGTCGGCAACGTGCCGCTGGCCCTGCACGACTGGGACGTCGACTTCGCCGCCTGGTGCTCCTACAAGTACCTGAACTCCGGCCCGGGTGCCCTGGCGGGTGTCTTCGTGCACGAGCGGCACCTCGGCGATCCGGACCTGCCCCGTTTCGAGGGTTGGTGGAGCACCGCGGCGGCCACCCGGTTCGAGATGACGCCGGTATCCCGGCCACCGGCCACTGTGGAGGCCTGGCAGATCTCCAACCCGCCGATCTTCGCGATGGGCCCGGTGCGTACCTCACTGGAGCTGTTCGACACTGTCGGCATGCCGGCGCTGCGGGCCCGCAGCCTGCGACTCACCGGCTGGTTGGAGTCGCTGCTCGACGAGGTCGTCGTCGACCGGCCGCTGCGCGTGGTCACCCCGCGCGACCCCGCCCGGCGTGGCTGCCAACTCTCGGTGCGCATCGGCGCCGGCAGCGCCGCCGAGCTGACCAAACGCCTGCGGTACGAGCACGGCGTCATCGCCGATGCCCGTGAACCGGACATCGTCCGGTTCGCCCCGGTGCCGCTCTACTCCACGTACCTCGACTGCTGGCGTGCCGCTGCCGCGTTGGCGGCTACGGTGGGCCGGGTGACCTCATGACGAAGCAGCGCGACGAGGTCGCGATCATCGGTGCCGGGCTGGCCGGCTGTCTGGCCGCGTGCTTCCTGGCCCGACGGGGCTATCCGGTGGCCCTCTACGAGCGCCGCTCCGACCCACGCAACGGCACGGCCGAGCGGGGCCGCTCGATCAACCTGGCGCTCTCCGAGCGCGGCCTGGACGCGTTGCGCCGCATCGGGCTCGCCGAGCAGGTCATGACCGACGCGCTGCCGATGCGGGGCCGGATGATCCACCCGGTCGAGGGGGAGCAGCAGTTCCAGTCGTACAGCGCCGCCGGTGACCGGGCGATCAACTCGATCAGTAGGGGCGCGTTGAACAACGCCCTGCTGGACGAGGCCGCCGCGCTGCCCGGGGTGCGGGTCGTCTTCGACCACCGGCTCGTCGGGCTCGACCCGACCGACGGCTCGCTGAGCTTCGACACCCCGCAGGGCACTGTCGCGGCCAAGGCGTCGGTGGTGCTGGGCGCCGACGGGGCCGGCTCCGCGGTGCGGGGGCAGTTGCTCGCGTACGGGCTGCTGGACGAGAGCGTGGACTTCCTCGACTACGGCTACAAGGAGTTGACGATCCCGCCGCTGGGCGGTGACTTCGCCCTGGACCCGGACGCCCTGCACATCTGGCCGCGGGGCACCTCGATGATGATCGCGCTGCCGAACCCGGACCGCTCCTTCACCTGCACGCTGTTCTGGCCCAACGACGGTGCCGGCAGCTTCGCCTCGCTGACCGGCCCGGCGGAGATCGAACGGCACTTCGCCGAGCACTACCCGGACGTCGTTCCGCTGGCCCCGGACCTGGTCGACGACTACCAGCAGAACCCGGTGGGCGTGCTCGGCACGGTCCGCTGCACGCCCTGGCAGGTCAACGGGAACGTCGGTCTGCTGGGAGACGCGGCGCACGCGATCGTGCCCTTCTACGGTCAGGGTGCCAACTGCGCGTTCGAGGACGTGGTCGAGTTGGACCGCTGCCTGGACGAGTGCGCCGACGACTGGGCGGCGGCGTTGCCGCTGTTCCAGCGACGCCGGCAGGAGAACGCCGAGGCCATCGCGACGATGGCGCTGACCAACTTCGTGGAGATGCGGGACAAGGTCGCCTCGCCGGTCTTCCAGGCCCGGCGGCGGGTGGAGCACGCTCTGGAACGGGCCCTGCCCGGCCGGTACGTTTCGCAGTACGAACTGGTGTCGTTCTCCACCACCCCGTACGCGGAGGTGCGCCGCCGGGTGCGCCGGCAGCACCGGGTGCTCGGCGCGGTCGTCGGCGGAGCTGCGGTGCTGCTGGTCGGCGCGATCGGCGCGGCACTCAGTCGAGGGAGGCGAGCATGACCGGCACCTGGGATCCACAATTGATGGCCGGCCACGGGCACGGCGAACCGCAGCGGCTGCGCAACTTCGTCGCCGGTGAGTTCGTCGACGGAGGGTCGACGTTCACGAAGGCCAGCCCGGTGACCGGCGAGCAGGTCTTCGAGGTCGTCGAGGCGTCGAAGTCCACGGTGGACGATGCGGTGGCCGCCGCCCGGGCGGCGCTACGCGGGCCGTGGGGCCGGATGGGCGAGCGGGAACGGGCCGAGGTGCTGCGCCGGGTCGCCGACGAGCTGGAGCGCCGCTTCGACGACCTGGTCACCGCCGAGGTCGCCGACACCGGCAAGTCCATCGCGCAGGCCCGCACGCTGGACATCCCTCGTGGGGCGGCGAACTTCCGGGCGTTCGCGGAGATCGTGGCGACCGCGCCCACCGAGTCGTTCACGACTGTCACCCCGACCGGCGGCCGGGCGCTCAACTACGCGGTGCGGAAGCCGGTCGGCGTGGTCGCTGTCATCGTGCCGTGGAACCTGCCGCTGCTGCTGCTCACCTGGAAGGTGGCCCCGGCGTTGGCCTGCGGCAACGCCGTGGTGGTCAAGCCCAGCGAGGAGACGCCCGCCTCGGCGACGCTGCTCGCCGAGGTGATGGCCGCCGCAGGCGTGCCGGAGGGCGTGTTCAACCTGGTGCACGGGTTCGGGCCGGACTCGGCGGGGGAGTTCCTCACCCGCCACCCGGGTGTGGACGCGATCACCTTCACCGGCGAGTCGGCCACCGGCGGCGCGATCATGCGGGCCGCCGCCGACGGCGTGAAGGCGGTGAGCTTCGAGCTGGGCGGCAAGAACGCCGGCCTGGTCTTCGCCGACGCCGACCTGGACGCCGCGGTGGCCGGCTCGGTGCGGTCCAGCTTCACCAACGGCGGGCAGGTGTGCCTCTGCACCGAGCGCATCTACGTGCAGCGTCCGGTCTTCGAGGAGTTCACCGCCCGACTGGCGAAGCGGGCCGGCGAGCTGGCGTACGGCTGGCCGACCGACGAGGCGACCGCCACCATGCCGCTGATCTCCCACCAGCACCGGGCGAAGGTGCTCGGCGCGTACGACCTGGCCCGGGCCGAGGGCGCCGAGGTGCTGACCGGCGGCGGCTCGCCCACCTTCGGCGACACCCGCGACGGCGGGTCGTACGTGCAGCCGACGGTGCTCACCGGGCTCGGCCCGGACGCCCGCACCAACCGCGAGGAGATCTTCGGCCCGGTGGTGCACGTCGCGCCGTTCGACACCGAGGACGAGGCGTACGCCCTCGCGAACGGCACCGAGTACGGCCTTGCGGCTACCGTGTGGACCCGGGACGTGGGTGTCGCGCACCGGGCCGGTGCCCGGCTGGACGCCGGCATCGTCTGGGTCAACACGTGGTTCCTTCGTGACCTGCGTACCCCGTTCGGCGGGGTGAAGGCGTCCGGCATCGGCCGCGAGGGCGGCGTGCACTCGCTGAACTTCTACTCCGAACTGACGAACGTCTGCGTGGACCTGTCGTGAGCCGTAGCGAGGGAGCGGGCATGGAAGCTGACATCGAGGCCGCCAACCGGGAGTTGGCCGACGCCCGCAGCACCGGCAAGCCGTGCCCACCACTGCGTGGGCGGCTGCTGCCGGAGGGCGACGTCGAGTCCGCGTACCGCGTGCAGCAACTCCAGGCGCGGGCCTGGCAGGGCCGGGGCGAACGCCGGGTCGGCGCGAAGATTGGGCTGACCTCCCGGGCGGTGCAGGAGACCTTCGGGGTGTTCCAACCGGACTTCGGCATGCTGACCGACGCCATGGCGGTCGGCGACGGGGTCGAGGTGCCCATCGACCGGCTGCTCCAGCCTCGGGTCGAGGCGGAGATCGCGTTCGTGCTCGACAAGGACCTCCCAGATCCGCAGATCACGACAGTCGACCTGATCCGCGCTGTCGACCACGTGCTGCCGGCGATCGAGATCGTCGACTCGCGGATCGCCGCCTGGGACATCTCCATCGTGGACACCGTCGCCGACAACGCCTCCAGCGGGCTCTTCGTGCTCGGCACCACCCCGCGTCGGCTCGCCGACGTGGACCTGCGGCTGTGCGGCATGGTGCTGGAGCACGCCGGTGAGCCGGTCTCGGTCGGCGCGGGCGCGGCCTGCCTGGGCAACCCGCTGCACGCCCTGCTCTGGCTGGCCGACACCCTCGCCCGCGCCGGTGACCCGCTGCGGGCCGGGGACGTGGTGCTCTCCGGGGCGCTCGGCCCGATGGTGCCGGTCACCCCCGGTGCCGCGTACGAGGCCCGGATCTCCGGGCTCGGCTCGGTGCGCACCTGCTTCAGCAAGGAGGTTTCCGCGTGACCACTGGGGTGGCGGTGCTCGGTTCCGGAAACATCGGCACCGACCTGATGATCAAGGTGTTGCGGCTGAGTGACAGCCTGCGGATGGTGGCGATGGCCGGCATCGACCCCGCCTCCGACGGCCTGGCGCGGGCCCGCCGCCTCGGCGTCGCCACCACCGCCGACGGCGTGGACGGGCTCGTCGCGATGCCCGAGTTCGCCGACGTCGAGCTGGTCTTCGACGCCACCTCGGCCGGCGCGCACCGACGCCACGACGAGGTGCTGCGGGCGCACGGCCGCACCGTGGTCGACCTGACCCCGGCCGCGCTCGGCCCGTACGTGGTGCCGCCGGTCAACCTCGACGAGCACCTGCACGAGCCGAACGTCAACATGGTGACCTGCGGCGGACAGGCCACAGTGCCGATCGTCGCCGCCGTCCGCCGGGTCACCCCGGTGGCGTACGGGGAGATCGTCGCCTCGATCGCGTCCCGCTCGGCCGGCCCGGGCACCCGGGCCAACATCGACGAGTTCACCGAGACCACGGCCCGGGCCATCGAGGTGGTCGGCGGAGCCGAACGGGGCAAGGCGATCATCGTGCTGAACCCGGCGGACCCGCCGCTGCTCATGCGGGACACCGTCTACTGCCTCTGCCCGGACGCCGACGCCGACACCGACGCCATCGCGGCCTCGGTGGCGGACATGGTGGCGACGGTGCAGGAGTACGTCCCCGGTTACCGGCTCAAGCAGGACGTGCAGTTCGACCGGGTCGAGGCGTACCTGCCGACGCTCGGGCGTCAGCTCACCGCCCTGCAGGTGTCGGTCTTCCTGGAGGTCTCCGGCGCCGGGCACTACCTGCCCGCGTACGCCGGCAACCTGGACATCATGACCTCCGCCGCGCTGCGTACCGCGGAGCGGCTGGTCGCCCTGCGGTCGACGGGAGCGGTGGCATGACCGACCTGTACATCCAGGACGTGACGCTGCGCGACGGCATGCACGCCATCGCCCACCGGTACACCGTCGACCAGGTGCGGACGATCGCCGCCGCGCTGGACGCCGCCGGTGTGGCCGCCATCGAGGTGGCGCACGGTGACGGGCTCGCCGGTTCCAGCGTCAACTACGGCCACGGAGCGGCCAGCGACGCCGAGTGGATCTCCGCCGCCGCCGAGGTGCTGACCACGGCGAAGCTGACCACGCTGCTGCTGCCCGGGATCGGCACCATCGCCGACCTGAAGGCGGCGAAGGCGCTCGGGGTGACCAGCGTGCGCATCGCCACGCACTGCACCGAGGCGGACATCTCCGCCCAGCACATCTCGTGGGCCCGGGAGAACGGCATGGACGTCGCCGGGTTCCTGATGATGTCGCACATGAACGATCCGGCCGGGTTGGCCGAACAGGCCAAGCTGATGGAGTCGTACGGGGCGCACTGCGTCTACGTCACCGATTCCGGCGGTCGGCTGCTGATGTCCGACGTGGCGCAGCGGGTCGACGCGTACCGGCAGGTCCTCGCACCGGAGACGCAGATCGGCATCCACGCGCACCACAACCTGTCGCTCGGGGTCGCCAACAGCGTGCTCGCCGTTGAACACGGCCGGATCCTCGGCGACGGTCCACTCGGGTCGCCGTCGGGTCGGACCGTCCGCGTCGACGCCTCCCTCGCCGGCATGGGCGCGGGCGCCGGCAACGCGCCGCTGGAGGTCTTCGTCGCGGTCGCCGAGCTGCACGGTTGGAAGCACGGCTGTGACGTGTTCGCGCTGATGGACGCGGCCGACGACATCGTCCGCCCGTTGCAGGACCGCCCGGTCCAGGTGGACCGGGAGACGCTCTCCCTGGGGTACGCGGGTGTCTACTCCAGCTTCCTGCGGCACGCCGAGCGGGCCTCCGCGAAGTACGGCGTGGACGTCCGGTCGATCCTGGTCGAGCTGGGCCGGCGTCGGATGGTCGGCGGCCAGGAGGACATGATCGTGGACGTCGCACTCGACCTGGCCGGTACGGAGCGTTCGCGTGACCCGCGGTCGCGGACGGAGGATGACGCAGCATGATCGGACCGGACATCGTGGGGATCGCCGACAAGCTGGGCACGGCGGCCGACACGGCCACCGCGATCCCGCAGCTCGCCGCCGAGACCGGCCTGGACGTGGACGCCGCGTACGCCGTGCAGGCCGCGCTGCTCCAGCGCCGTGTCGACGCCGGTCAGCGGCTGGTCGGCCTGAAGATGGGCCTGACCAGCAGGGCGAAGATGGCCCAGGTCGGCGTGGACGAGGTGATCTGGGGGCGGCTCACCGACGCGATGCGGGTGCCCGACGGTGGCGTGGTGGACCCGGCCGCGTTCATCCACCCCCGGGTCGAGCCGGAGGTGGCGTTCCTGCTGGACCGACTGCCCGAACCGGGCGAGCCGGTCGGCGACTTCGCCGACGCGGTCCGCGCGGTCGCCCCGGCCATCGAGCTGATCGACTCCCGGTACGCGGACTTCCGCTTCTCGCTGCCGGACGTGATCGCCGACAACACCTCCGCCGCCGCGTTCGTGATCGGGGCGTGGTCGCCGGTGCCGGCGGGCCTGGACAACCTCGGCGTGCTGCTGGAGGTCGACGGCCGCGTGGCCCAGGTCGGCTCGACGGCCGCGATCCTCGGTGACCCGCGCCGGGCGCTCGACGAGGGCATCCGGCTGGCCGGGCGGCACGGGGTGCGGTTGGAGTCCGGCTGGGTCTTCCTGGCCGGCGCCGCGACAGCGGCCGTTCCGCTGCGTCCCGGCGCACACGTCCGCGCCGTCGTCGAGAAGCTCGGCACCGCGTCGCTGCGGGCTTCGTCGTGACCGCGCGGGTCGTCGCGGGGAAGGCCGTCCCTCGCGGGGCCTTCCCGCACGTCAAGGTGGCGGGCGGGTTCGTCTTCGTCTCGGGTACGTCGTCGCGGCGGCCGGACAACAGTTTCGCCGGTGTCGAGGTTGACGAACTCGGCACTACCAACCTGGACATCCGGGTCCAGACGCGCACGGTCATCGAAAATGTGCGGGACCTGCTGCGTTCCGTCGGCGCGGACCTCACCGACCTTGTCCAGGTGACGTCGTACCTGGTCAACATGAACGACTTCGGTGGTTACAACGAGGTCTGGGCGGAGTTCTTCGACGCGTCCGGGCCGACCCGTACGACAGTCGCGGTGCACCAGTTGCCGCACCCGCACCTGCTCATCGAGATCCAGGCCGTGGCCCTTCTTCCCTCAGGAGGTCAGTCGTGAGTGAGATCGCCGAACCGTTCAGCTTTCCGGGCTGGATCGCTGACAACCAGCACCTGTTGAAGCCGCCGGTGGGCAACAAGGAGATGTTCCCCGGCGGCGACGACTTCATCGTGATGGTGGTGGGCGGGCCCAACCAGCGCACCGATTTCCACGTGGACCCGTACGAGGAGTTCTTCTACCAGGTCAAGGGCAACATGCACATCAACCTGATGACCCCGGAGGGGCCGCGTACGGTGCACGTGCGCGAGGGTCAGATGTGGATGTTGCCGCGCAACACTCCGCACTCCCCGCAGCGGCCGGAGGCCGGCTCGATCGGTGTGGTCGTCGAGCGGGTCCGTGAGGAGGGCACGCTGGAGACCTTCCAGTGGTACTGCCCCGAGTGCGGCAACAAGGTGCACGAGGTGGAGTTGCAGGTCCGCGACATCGCCGCCGACCTCCCGCCGGTGTTCCAGGCGTTCTACGCCGACGAGGCGGCGCGTACCTGCGCCAACTGCGGCACCCTGCACCCGGGCAAGGGCTGATGCCCGCAGGTGTGGTCGACGTGCACACGCACGTCGTACCGAAGGGGTGGCCGGACCTCGGCGCGGCGTGCGGTGGGTCCGGCTGGCCGTGGCTGCGGGTCGACTCCGAGCGCGCCGCCATGATCATGGTGGGGGAGACGGAGTTCCGCCCGGTCGGCGCCGAGTGCTGGGACGCGTCCCGGCGGCTGGCCGACATGGACGCCGACGGCGTGGACGTGCAGGTGGTCTCGCCGACGCCGGTCTTCTTCAGCTACGACCGCCCGGCCGACCAGGCGGTGAAGGTCGCCCGGATCTTCAACGACCTGACCCTGGAGGTCACCGCCGCCGGCGGCGACCGGCTGGTGCCGTTCTGTCAGGTGCCGCTCCAGGACCCGGACGCCGCCTGCGCCGAGCTGGATCGCAGCCTCGCCGCCGGTCATGTTGGTGTGGAGATCGGCAACCACGTCGGCGACCGGGATCTGGACGACGCCGGTGTGGTTACCTTCCTCCAGCACTGCGCCGACGTGGGGGCGCCTGTCTTCGTCCACCCGTGGGACATGCCGGACGGTCCGCGGCTGGGCCGCTGGATGGCCCGTTGGCTCACCGGGATGCCCGCCGAGACGCACCTGTCGGTGCTGGCGATGATCCTGGGCGGTGTCTTCGACCGGGTGCCCGAGACGCTGCGGATCTGCTTCGCGCACGGTGGTGGCAGCTTCCCGTTCTGGCTCGGCCGCGCCGACAACGCCTGGCACCGCCGGGGCGACCTGGTGCGTGGCGCGTCCGTCGCCCCGCCCAGCAGCTACGTCGACCGGTTCCTCGTCGACTCGGTGGTCTTCGCGGCGCCCGCGCTGCGGCTGCTGGTCGACACGATGGGGGAGGACCGGGTGCTGGTGGGCAGCGACTACCCGTACCCGCTGGGCGAACGGCCGGCCGGCGCGGTGGTCCGCGACGCCGAATTCCTCACCGACGCCCAACGCGACAAGCTCCGATCCGCCAACGCCCTGCGTTTCCTCGGTAGGCCTCGCCCCTGAGGCGCGAGGCCTACCAACGCCGGTCCGGTCAACTCATGCGCAGGATCCCTGACCAGCCGCCGGTGCCGATCGTGCCCGCCGGGCCGAATCCTCCAGCCGTGCCGAGGTGAAGGAGAAGGTCTCCCGAGTCGGTTGTCGCCCACAGGTCCGCGAGGCCGTCGCCGTTCGCGTCGCCGGGTGACACGACGAGCGGTCGGTCCCCTGACGACCAGGTTCCCGTGCTCGCCTGCTGCCGTGGCAACAGGCCGGTCCCGCCCGCGTTCCGGTAGAGCCACAGTTGGCCGGTGCTCCGCTCCCGCGCCCAGAGGTCGACCCGCCCGTCACCGTCGACGTCACCCGGCGCGAGGACGTCCAGGTCGGCCCACTCGACGCCACCGATGTGCAGCGGGGCGGAAGTGGAGACGCCGGGCTTGGTCGCGGGGGCGCCGGCATGCAGCCAGAGCCCGGTGCTCGACTGGGCCAGAAGGTCCGGGTAGCCGTCGCCGGTGAAGTCACCAGGCAACGCGAGCTGTCTGGTGGTGCTCCAAGCGTTCGGCCGGCCGCCCATCGCCACCCGGCTGCCGAGCGCGCCGCTGCCGCTGTTCGGGTAGACCCAAAGATTGTCACCAATCTTGGCCACCACGTCCTCGTGGCCGTCCCCGGTCCAGTCGCCGCGGTGTCCGACCAGCGCGTCTGTCCAGCCACTGGTACCGACTGCGCGATACGGGTTCAGCAGCCGCCCATTCCCGATTCCCGGGTAGAGCCGCAAGGCCCCGCTGGTGTCCACGGCGACCAGATCCGCCCGGCCGTCGTCGCTGAGGTCGCCGGCCACCGCGGAGCCCGGGCGGGTCTCGAACCAGGCAGCGCCTCGAAGGAGCAGATGATCGGAGAGGCCGGGCTCCACCGCGTCGCCGCGCACGGTGTGGAAGTCCTGCGCGGAGAGGAAGATGTGGTCGAACTTCTTTGGGATGCCGCCCACGATGCTGGTCGGTTCACCACTGCGACAAGCTGCCACCGCGGCGTCCAGACAATCCTGCGTGAAGTACTGGCGGTCGTTCTCGTCGACCTCGGCGAAGGAACCCGTGCCGGGGAGGCCGACGCGGATCGGGTCTGTCGCTGGTGAGGTGGGCACCCCGTTCACGTCGGCCCCGATGATCACCGGTAGTCCAGCGGCCCACTGGTCGACGTGTCCCATCATCTCCGACGAGCCGTTGTCCGGCTTGATGTACTGGGCGAGGTGGGTGCTGCAGGCGAGAGTGGCTCGACCGTCCAGAACGGCGCGTGCGCACAGCACCGCGCGTGGCTCCTGCCCGGTGGGGACGGTCAGGTTAGCCACGTACCGATCGGCCGTCGCAGCCTTGACGAAGACGCCGAGACCGTAGCGGTTGTCCCCTGAAGCGTCCCATTTAGCGCATCCCGAGGCGGCCAGGGTGCTGGTCCAGACAGCCTGGTAGCCGAGGTCGCGCAGGGCGCTCCGCAGGCCGATCCACTGCCCGATGCACAGTTCCTGGAGCATCACGGCGTCGGCATTCCAGTCCGTCACCTGTTGGCGAAGGGCCGCAACCCAATCGGCCGTGTCAAGCGGGCTCTGACAATCGTCAGCGCCGCAGACGTTGTAGCTGATGCTGCGCACCGATGGCGCAGTTGACGGATCGACCACATCGGCCCGCGCCGCCGAAACACCACCTGAGAGTGCCGCCGTGACGATGAATATCGTGACCATCCCGGCGAGTGCGGCTCGCCACCGTTGCCACCTGTTCTTCACGACATCCCCGTCCTGACTCTGCGTTCGCCGTTCGGGCGGAGCGTAGTTGTCGACGAACGCGGCGGCTGTCCCTCGATTACGCGAGAGGATGCGGTGGATCTGCTTCGCGCACGCGCCGCATCCGTGGACCGCGTGGCGTAGAGCTACGCCGAGGTCCGGTTGGTCCGTTTTCGGCACGCAGCGCGTGTCGGCTGCGCCGAGGGCCGGCGACCGGCAGGATGGCCTGATGGCCGAGCCGCACGACCTGACCGCGTTGGAGCAGGCAGCCGCCGTCGCGCGTGGCGAGCTGTCCAGCGTCGAGCTGGTCGAGCACCACCTGCGGCGGGTGACCGCCCTCGGTGACACAGTGGGCGCCTTCGTCACCGTCACACCGGACCTGGCCCGGGAAGCCGCCCGTGCCGCCGACGCCGCTCCCACCGACGCACGCGGTCCGCTGCACGGTGTGCCGACCGCCATCAAGGACCTGACCCTCACCGCCGGCGTGCGCACCACCTTCGGTTCGGCGGCCTTCCTCGACTTCGTCCCGCCGGTCGACGCCGACGTGGTCCGGTTCATCAAGGCCGCCGGCCTGGTCAGTCTGGGCAAGACGACAACCTCCGAGCTGGGTTGTTCGCTCTACTCCGAGGGCCGGGTCGCTCCGCCCGCCCGCAACCCGTGGCAGCTGGCGTACACCGCTGGTGGGTCCAGCGGCGGCGCGGCGGCGGCGGTGGCTGCCGGGCTGGTCCCGGTCGCCCAGGGCTCCGATGGTGGTGGTTCGCTGCGCATCCCGGCGTCGCTCTGCGGCCTGGTCGGCTACAAGCCCAGTCGTGGCCTGGTCTCCGGCGGGCCGGTCGGCTCCGGCGCGTTCGGCCTGCCCACCGGTGGCCCGCTCGGACGGACCGTCACCGACGTCGCCGCGCTGCTCGACGTGATGGCCGTGCCGGTGCCCGGCGAGCCCTACCTGTCGCCGCCCGCGCCACCGGAGGGCTATCTGGGTGTGGCCCGCCGGGCCGAGCCCGGCCCGCTGCGGATCGGCCGGTTCACCACGCCGATGCTCGCCGACGAGCCGGTGCACCCCGACTGCGTGGCCGCCGTGGACTCCGCCGCCGCGCTGCTCGCCGCGGCCGGGCACGAGGTGGTCGAGGTCCCGCCGCCGCTCACGCCGGCGGTGTGGCCGCTCTTCGAGATCCTCTGGTACGTGTTGGCGCTCTCCCCGGTGCCGCCGCAACGGGAGGCGGAGCTGCTGCCGTTGACGCGGCTGATGCGCGCCCGGGGTGCCGAGATCAGCGCCGGCACGCTCGCCGCCACCCTGGGGGAGTTGCAGGCGCAGGTCCGCCTCGGCGCCCGCCGCACGGCCGGGGTCGATCTGCTGCTCTGTCCCACCCTGGCCGCCCCGCAGGCGCCTGTGGGCTGGTTCACCGCCGATGGTGACCCGGCGGCCGACTTCGACAGGCAACGCCGCTTCTCGCCCTACTGCGCCGTCTTCAACGTCACCGGCGATCCCTCCGTCTCCCTGCCGGTGGGCAGCACGACCGACGGACTGCCCGTCGGGGTGCTGCTCACGGGCCGGTACGGTGACGACGCGCGGCTGATCGCGACCGCTGCGCAACTGGAGAACTCAAGTGACGGATGGGATCGGCACCCCGCAATCTGGCGGGCCGCCGACTCCGCTAACGTGAATGGTGACGGCGTCGGGTGGCCGGCATCATGATCGTCCATTCGACCCGGCTGTTCGAGGTCGTCCTTCTTCCGCCTGGGGGCGTTGGGATTGTCTGTTACCGAGACGTTGCTGGTCTTCGTCGGCATCCCGCTGGCCGCGGTGCTGGTCATCACTGGTCTCACCTACGCCGGCAGCCGTGGTGGTGCCACCACCGGCGGGGGTGGCGCCAAGCGCTACCGCCCGGGCCGGCCCTTCGACTTCACTCCGGTCTGGTTCCTGGGCCGCCCGGAGCAGCTGGCCGACTCGGCCGGCACCGCGCTGACGGCGGGGGCGCAGGCGCCCGCGCTGACCAGCCGCAAGCTTGAGCAGGCCAGCGTCGAGGCGCCGGCCGGTGGAACCGGAGGCGCAAGTGACCGTTGGTGAGAAGCAGACCGGGTCGGAGAATCCGCCCGAGGTGCTGGACGGGCCCTTCTCGACCCGCCAGTTGCTGCGCATCGACGAGGCGTTGCGCCTCGCCGACCAGGGCACCGGCCTGGTCTTCTCGGTCTTCGTCGGTGGTCTCGACGAGCCCGTACGGGAGCACGCCCAGCGGCTGCACCGCCAGCTCGCCGACCCCGACAAGTCGGTGCTGATCGCGGTGTCGCCCAACCAGCGTCAGCTGGAGATCATCACCGGGCGGTACGCCCGCAAGCGCATCCCGGACACGTACGCGAAGCTCGCCGCGCTCTCCATGGCCGGCGCGTTCAGCGGCGGCGACCTGGCCGGCGGCATCATCAACGGCCTCGACCAGCTCGCCAGCCACGCCGGCAAGGGCTGAGCCCCTCCTCCTACGACGAAGCCCGGCCCGCTGGAAAGCGGGCCGGGCTTCTCGCGTTCAGCGGGGCCAGACGCTCGGCTCCAACCTCATCGTCCACGGCTCATCCACGGTTACCGCGTCGTCCGGCCCGACGGTGCCCAGCAACTCGTAATGGTCGCCCTTGCCGAGCCGGTAGCGGTAAATCACCGGACCGAAGTCGCCCCGCTCCACCCGCCAGTAGTGCGAAATGCCTGCCTCGGCGTAGAGAGCAGGTTTGGTGAAGCGGTCGTGGCGACGGCTCCCGGTGGACTCGACTTCCAGGACGAGCTCGATGTTCGACGGTTCTGCCCACATCCGCCCGCGCGCTGCGCTTGGTCGCAACACGGTCAGATCGGGGATGAGATTCCCGCCGGGGACCTGCACCCCGATCTCTCGGATCACGCGCCAACCAGCCGGAGCCGCCTGACGGATCGCCATCCGGATCTCGTCGGCCAGCTCATGGTGCTCTGGACCGGCTGGTGGTGTCACGTGCAGGCTCCCGTCGATGATCTCGTAGCGGTTACCGTCCTCAGGCAGGTCGGACAGGTCCTGCTCGCGCCAGCCCCGCTCCGGGGGTTGCCATTGGTAGGTCGGCTGTGCCATCGCGTCCACCTCCTTCCGCAACCATAACGGCCCGGGCCGGCGTGAGCTCTCAGCCCACACCGGCCCGGGCCGTGTACTCGCTGGTCAGCTCTGCTGGGCGTCCTTCGCGCGGGCCTTCAACGCCCGCACCACACCATCGCGACCCTCGGCGACCAACCGGCGCAGCGGGCCGGGGTGCCCGTCGCCGGCCAGCCACGCGTCGGTGGCCGCCACAGTGTCGTCCTCCACCAGGTAGGTCGGGTACGCCAACTGCGCGAACTCCTGCGCCGGCTCGCTGTCCCGAGTGGCCCACACCTGTGCGACGGTCGCGAAGTACCGCTCCCGGTACGGGGCGATCAGCTCCACCTGCGTCGGGTGCGCGAAGCCCTGCAACAGCGCCCGGTGCCGCCAGTTCGGCAACGCGTCGGGGCCGGTCAGCAGCGCCCACAGGGCGGCCTTGTTCTCCGCCGTCGGCACCAGAGCCTGGGCGTACGCGGCCTCCCGCTCACCGCTGGCGGTGCGGTCGCCGGCCAGCTCCGCCTCGATCTCGGCGGCACCCGCCGCGCCGTTCGCCACCAGGGCGGCGAGGACCGACCACCGCAACTCGGTGTCCACGGTCAGCCCGGCCGGGATTCCGGTGCCGTCCAGCCAACCCCGCAACGTGGCCAGATCCTCGTCGGAGCGTGCCGCCGAGGTGAACGCGCGAGCCCAGGCGATCTGGAAACCGCTGCCCGGCTCGGCGTTGGCGAGCGCGTCCCGGGCGGTCCGGGCCAGGTCGGCCCAGCCGGTCGGAGCCCAGGCCGGGTCGGCGTACACGGTGAGCGTGGTGGTCGCCTGCCGCAGGGTGGCGGTGACCAGGTTGATGTCGGTCTCGGCGGGCAGCCCGCTCAGCGTCAGCGCCACGTAGTCGCGGGCGGACAGCTCCGCGTCGCGGGTCATGTCCCACGCGGCGGTCCAGCACAGCGCCCGGGCCAGCGACGACTCGAAGCCACCGATGTGCTGCACCACAGTCGCCATCGAACGCTCGTCGAGGCGCAGCTTGGTGTAGCTCAGGTCGTCGTCGTTGAGCAGCAGCACGTCGGCGGCGCGCACACCGCGCAGCTCGGCGAGGTCGGTCCGCTCGCCGGTCACGTCCACCTCGTACCGCTCACGGCGGACCAGTCGCCCGTCGGTCAGGTCGTAGAGACCCACGCCGATCCGGTGCGTCCGCAGCGTCGGGTAGGCGGTCGGCGCCTCCTGCAGGACCGCCACCTGCTCGTATGTGCCGTCCGCGCCGATGGTCACCTCGGGGCGCAACGTGTTGACCTGCGCGGTCTCCAGCCACTGCGCCGCGAACTTGCGCAGCTCCCGGCCGGAGGCCGCCTCCAACTCGGTGAGCAGGTCGTCGAAGGTGGCGTTGCCCCAGGCGTGCTTGCCGAAGTAGGCCCGCAACCCGGCGACGAACGGCTCCTCACCCACGTACGCGACAAGCTGCTTGAGCACGCTCGCGCCCTTGGCGTAGGTGATGCCGTCGAAGTTGACCTCGACGGCCTCCATGTCCGGCATCTCGGTGTAGACCGGGTGCGTGGAGGAGAGCTGGTCCTGCCGGTAGCCCCAGTTCTTCCGAATGGACAGGAACGTCGTCCACGCCTCGGTGAACCGGGTGGCGTTGGTGTTGCACCAGTGGCTGGCCCACTCGGCGAACGACTCGTTGAGCCACAGGTCGTTCCACCAGCGCATGGTGACCAGGTCACCGAACCACATGTGGGCCAGCTCGTGCAGGATCGTGTTGGCCCGCTGCTCGTACTCGAAGTCGGTGACCTGCGAGCGGAACAGGTAGTGCGACTCGGCGTGGGTGACGCAGCCGAAGTTCTCCATCGCGCCGGCGTTGAAGTCGGGCACCCAGAGCTGGTCGTACTTCGGCAGCGGGTAGCGCACACCGAACTTCTCGTGGAAGAAGTCGAAGCCCTGCTTGGTGACCAGGAACAGGTCGTCGGAGTCGAGGTAACGCGCCATCGACGCGCGGCAGAACACGCCCAGGTCGATGCCGTCGTGGCTGTCCCGCACCTCGTGGTACGGCCCGGCGCACATCGCCGTGATGTAGGTGCTCATCCGCGGCGACTCGGCGAAGTGGAGCGTCTTGAGCGCCTCACCCGCCGGCTCCTCCCGCTGCACCGGCATGTTGGACACCGCCCGCCAGTGCGCCGGCACCGTGGCATGCCAGGTGTAGACGCTCTTCAGGTCAGGCTGGTCGAAGCAGGCGAACACCCGCTGCGCGTCGGCGGTCTCGAACTGGCTGTAGAGGTACGTCTCGCCGTCCACCGGGTCGACAGTGCGGTGCAGCCCCTGACCGCTGTTGGAGTAGGCGAAGTCGGCGTCGACCACCAACGTGTTGTCGCTGTCCAATCCGGACAGCACCAGGCCCTTCTCGGCCGACCACTCGGAGAGGTCGACCGGGGTGCCGTTCAGCGTCGCGGACCGCACCGAGTCGGCGGCCAACTCGATGAACGTGCTCGCACCTGGTTCTGAACAGCGGAAGCGAACCTCGGTGACGGACCGGAACGTACGGCCGTCCGCCGCCAGCACGGCGCTCGACAGGTCCAGCCTGATGTCGTACCCCGTCACGTTGAGCAGGCGGGCCCGCTCGGTCGCCTCCACCTGCGTCAGGTTGCGCACTCCCGGCACTGTTCGTCTCCATCCCACTTCACGCCGACGCCCGGCGGCGTCCGTCTCCCAGCCACTCGTGACAGCTGGCCCGATTCGAGTCTTCCACGTACGGGCAGCCGGCGGTGGCCGAGGTCACGCTCTCATTCGGGTGCCGCTCGACGTGCCGTGGGGTGAAGATTCCGGTGAGACGCCGGAGCGCCGGCGCCCCTGTTGAGAAGGGACCTCACCGTGACCGATCGCGTCACCGCAGACATGTGGTTCGACCCGGCCTGCCCGTGGGCGTGGATCACGTCCCGCTGGCTGCTCGAGGTCGAGCAGGTCCGGGACGTGGACATCCGTTTCCACGTGATGAGCCTCGCTGTGCTCAACGACGGCCGGGACGAGCTGCCCGAGGAGTACAAGTCCTTCCTTCGCACCGCCTGGGGCCCGGTCCGGGTCTGCATCGCCGCCGAGCAGCGGTACGGCAACGACGTCCTGCGCCCGCTCTACACCGCGCTCGGCACCCGGATCCACCTCGGCAAGGAGGAGCGGCAGCGTGAGCTCTACGTCGCCGCGCTGACCGACGCCGGCCTGGACCCGGCCCTGGCCGACGCCGCCGACAGCACCGACTTCGACGAGGCGTTGCGGGCCAGCCACGAGGCGGGAATGCGCCCGGTCGGCCAGGACGTCGGCACGCCGGTCGTGCACGCGCCCGGCCCGGACGGCAGCCCTGTCGCGTTCTTCGGTCCGGTGATCACCCCGGCGCCGAAGGGGGAGGCCGCCGGTCGGCTCTGGGACGGCGTCCTGCTGGTCGCCGGCACGCCCGGCTTCTACGAGCTGAAGCGCACCCGCGAGCAGGGCCCGATCTTCGACTGAGCGGTGCGGAAGGGCCCCGGTCGGCGCTCGGCGCTGACCGGGGCCCTTTCCCGTACGCTCCCGGGCGTGTCGGGTCGCCGCCTCGCCCGTCCCGTCACCGGGAGACCGCTGCGCTCGTTGGCCTGCATGTCCGCCGCAGCGACCCGCAGGGTCGCAAGCCGCAGTCCGTGGAGGCAATCCCGATGGCCAAGCACCGTGCGTCCGGTGACGATCAGTTGACCCGCCCGGGGGTGATCGACAATTCCGGACCGGCCTACTGGTCGGTCGACGACTCCCGCTGGCCGGCGGTCCGTCCGGACCTGCCCGCCCACCTGGTCGATCTCCTCGCACCGCCCATCGTGGTGGGCGTGGCCCGGGTGCCGGTGACCTCCCGCCTCACACCGCCCGCCCCGGCCGACCCGCTGCCGGCAGCCGCCGACTCGGTGCCGGATCTGCTGGATCTGCCGGCCCTGCCGGATCTGCCGGCACTGGCGGCGCCGGCGGAACCCGCGCCCCCACCCCCGGCGCCGGCCGCGCCGCGCCCGGTGCCGACGCCGCCGCTGAACCCGCGGCCCGTCCCGTCACCGCCCCCGGACCGTCCCGTGCCGGGGCCGCCCGCCTCGCCTCGCCGCAGCGTGAACAGCGGACCCGTCGGAACCGTTCGACGGGGCAACAACGGGCCGGTGAGCGCGGGTCGACACCGTCGGGGCGTGTCCGACCGCGCCGGCTGACCGCCGCGCCGAGCCTGCTGCTTTCATCTGGTGGACGCCCTGCGGGTCCCCGTCGGCGGCGACATCGTCGCCGGTAGCGTCACGGGTATGACGGTCGTGCATCCGATCACCCGGGCGTGGGTCACCACTGGTGGCACCGGCGCGCAGAACTACGACGAGTTCGCCGACGACGCGGAGATCACCGCGATCATCGAGTCGAACCCGCACAGTGCCCTCGGCATCGAGATGCCGCACCGCGCTCCGCAGAGCCTGGGCAGGTCGTTCCTCGACGCGCTGCCGGACGCGGTCTCCCGCCTCGCCGAGGCCAAGGCGGACGGCAGCTACACCCCCGCCGAGCAGGTGGTGGTGCTCTACCGGATCACCGCAGCCGGAGAGGAGCCCGCGTACGGGCTGTTCGCGATGGTGGACACCGACCAGATCTCCACCCGGGCCGACGAGCCGGGCCTGGTCATCCGCAACGAGGACGTGTTCATCGCCAAGGTGCGCGAGCGGGTGGCACTGGCCGAGGCGCTGGGTCACCTGCTCTCACCCGTACTCCTGCTGCAGACCGGGCGTGGCGACGAGCTGCACGCCGCGCTCGCGACGGCGACCGAGACGGCCGGCGCGCCCGCCGCGACGGACACCGACCAGGCCGGCCGCACGCACGCCATCTGGTTGCTCGGCCCCGGCCCCGAGCAGACCGCGCTGACCGACCTCGCCGGTGGCGGAGAGCTGGTCGTGGCCGACGGCAACCATCGCAGCCTGGCCGCCCAGACCGGCGGGCTGACCCGCTTCCTGGCCGTGGTCACCACCCCCGCGTCGGTGGCCATCCAGCCCTACAACCGGCTGGTCAGCGAGCTGACCACGACGCCGGCCGAGCTGCTCGACCGGCTGCGGGCCGCGGGCGCCGCTGTCGAGCCGATCGACGGCCCGGTCGAGGTCCCGACGGACGGCGGCACCGTGCACCTCCGCCTCGACGGCCAGGGGTACGCGGTGCGCCTGCCGGCCACGGCCTCCGCCCGTCTGGAGAACCTGGACCACGCCCTGGTCGAGCGGTTGCTGCTGCGCGACGCGCTCGGTCTGGACCCGGGCGACAAGCGGATCACCTACGTCGGCGGTGACTACCCGGCGAGCTGGCTCACCGGTGAGGTCGACGCCGGCCGGGCCGAGCTGGCCATCCTGATCGCGCCGGTGACCGTGGCGGACTTCGTCGCGGTGAACCTGGCCCGGGAGAAGATGCCCCGCAAGAGCACCTGGTTCACCCCGAAGGCGCGCGGCGGTCTGGTCGTCGCCGAGCTGCCGCGCTGAGTGGCCCACCGCACGACCGTGTGACGAACCCGGCTCTCCGACGCCGCCGCTGCGACGTCGGAGAGCGCGGCCTGACAGACTGCCCGGTATGCGCGTCTACCTGGGATCCGATCACGCCGGTTTCGAGTTGAAGGTGCACCTCGCCAATCACCTGGCCAAGCAGGGGTACGAGGTGATCGACGTCGGCCCGCACGCCTACGACCCGGACGACGACTACCCGACGTTCTGCCTGCACACGGGCACCCAGGTGGTGGCCGACGAGACGGGCCTCGGCGTGGTCATCGGCGGGTCCGGCAACGGTGAGCAGATCGCCGCGAACAAGGTCGCCGGGGTCCGGGCCGCGCTGGCCTGGAGCGTGGAGACCGCTCAGCTGGCCCGCCAGCACAACGACGCCAACGTGGTAGCGGTCGGCGCCCGGCAGCACACGCTGGACGAGGCCACCGGCATCGTCGAGGCGTTCCTGAACACGCCGTTCTCCGGCAACGAGCGGCACGCCCGTCGGATCGCCCAGGTGGCCGAGTACGAGCAGACCCGACAGCTGCCCGACCTGCCCTGAGCCGGGGCGGTCAGCGCGGCGAGCGGGGCAGCTCCTCGCGGGGTACCCAGTTACGTCGGACGACCACCACCCGGGCCTCCGCCTCGGCCAGGTCGTCCTCGGTCGGTCGGGCCGCGTCCCGGGCTCGCAGGGCGGCGCTCAGCCCCACCTGGGACGAGCCCGAACCGACCAGCCCGCGTAGCCCTCGCTCGCCGTCGCGGTCGTCGCCGCCCGGGCCCCTGCGGCGCGGCGGCGGGTCGTCCCCGTCGTGTACCCCGGCGGTGCTGGCCGTCGGGGTGTCGGCGCCACGTCCGGCCGTGTCGGAGTCGGGGTGGTGGCGTAGCCGTCGCCGCCGTCGGTCCGGGTCACCCATCAGCCGACCGTACCCTGCCCGCTGTGGGATCGGGCACCGTCGGGTCGTCCTGTGTCTCGGGCGGGGTCGGCGACCGATTTGCCGGGTGGCTACCCTCGGAATCAGGCGGTGGTGATGCCGTCGGTCAGGGGGAGGACAAGATGGCAGACCAGACGCAGCCGTGGGCCGAGCGGACCGTGGAGGTGCCGCCGCAGGCCGGCGTCGGGGTGCCGCCGCAGCGGGACGGGTTCCGCCGGGGCGTGGCGCCGGTCGGTCAGCCGCGCACCCCGCGGACCGAGCCGTTCCCGGTGGTCGAGCAGGAGCCGACCGGCACCGGCTGGCCCGGTGGGCCGGTTCCTCGCCAGTCGCTGAGCTCACGGATGGCGCAGCTGCGTCGCGGCGGTGAGTGGAGTGCGGCGGCCGGGCTCTTCGCGTTCGTCTGCTGGGGGATCTGGGCGCTCTCCGGTCAGGGTGACCTCAGCGGCCCGGTGCTGGTGCTGGTGCTCAGCCTGTTGGTGGCGGTCGGCCTGTTCTCCCTGTCCCGGCTGGTCGGCCGGGTGGTGCTGGAACGGCAGATGGGTCGGGTCCGGCGCAGCGCCCGAGGCGCGCACCTGGCGACGGCGGTGTTCCTCGCCGGCCTCGGTGTGGCCTGGCTCCAGCAGACCGCGTGGGTCGTCTCCGCCTGGAACTGGATCTCCTCGAACTGATCCGGAGCGCGTACGGGCGGGTCGACTCGGAGCCGACCCGCCCGTACGCCCGGTCGCGGCACGCCGCGACACCGGTCGTCTCCCCACCAGGCACTGTCGCTGCTTACCCGGCCGGCCACGGTTCATCCGTGGCCGGCCGGTGCGTCTGGTACCCCGTTCGTGGCGGCCTGGCGCCGCTGAGGGATCAGCCGGCGGGTTGGGCGACGGCGTAGTCGCGGGCCACCCGCACCAGCTCGACCAGCCCGCCCGCGTACTCCTGCGACTCGCCGTGCGCCTCGTCGAACGGCGGCTGGAAGCCGACTCCCTCCCACTGGCCGGTGGCCGGGTTCCACCGGTCGTTGCCGACCTCGAAGTCCCAGGCGAAGATGCCCAGCTCGTAGTAGAGCTGGTCGGCCGAGTTGCCGGCGGCGGAGTAGAGCACGTCGGCCACCGGCCCGGTCTGCGACGGCCAGGTGACGGTGCCACGCTCCTGCGCGATGGCACCGACGATCCGCCGGGCGCTGTCGAGGAACAGCGTCGACTCGTCGATCGACGGCCGGGGCAGGGTGACCCTGCCGTCGGCCCGGTACGCCCCCGGCGGCCACATGAAGTACCCGCCGTAGGAGTGCACGTTCATCGCGAACTTGATGTTCGGGTGGTCCTGGGCGAGCGCGATCACGTTGCGGCTCTCCGCCTCGGACAGCTCGGCCGTGCCCGCGTAGTTGCCGGAAAGGCAGTTGGCGCTGGCGCCGACGTAGCCGTCGAAGTACGAACCGACTGTGTAGTTGCGGTTGATGTCGACGCCCCACGAGGTGCGGTTCTTCGGGTCGCGGGCCGGCCCGGTGCAGTGGTTGACCAGGTTCTTGCGCTGGAAGTTGAAGTCGTTGAACGAGTAGTTCGCGCCGTCGGGGTTGACCGTCGGGATGACGAAGATGTCGACCTGCTCCAGCAGCTCACGGGTGGCCGGGTCGGTCCGCGCGTTGGCCAGCATCCGCTCGGCGAACTCCAACGTCACAAGCGGAGTGGCCCACTCCCGGGCATGCTCCTGGGAGTACGCGAGCACACCCACCCGGGAGCCGTCCCGGTGGACGCCGAGGCGCAGCGCCTGCACCGTCCACGGCCGGGCCGGCACCTCGGTGCCCTGCAGACCGTCGTCGAGTCGGACCGGACCGGCGACGGGCATCGGCAGCCCGGTCGAGCCGTCCTCGACAGTGGCCCGGAACCGGTCCGGTTGGCGCGCGTTGATCGCTGCGGCGACCTCGTCGGTGGTGCTCACCGTCTTGCCCCCGGTGTCGGTGGCCAGCGACACGGTCAGGACGCGGTCGCGGTAGCCGACGGTCAGCGGCCGGTTCGGACGACCCGGGTCGACGGTGCGCACCTGCACACCGTTCATACCCTGGTCGCCGAAGCGCACCGAGTCCACGACCACGGCGGCGACCGCCGGGTCACCGAGGTACGCGGCGGCGGTACGTCGGTACCCCTGGGTCTTGTTCGGCAGGTCGATCACGTCGACCAGGTCCCGGTACTGGCGGGCCAGTCGCTTGATCCGTGACTGGATGTCCACCGGCGTCAGGTACGCGTCGATGAAGTCCTTCTGGTAGCCGACAGGCACCGGCGGCGGGGTGGCGTTGGGCCAGAGCGTCGGCGTGATCGCCCGACTGACCCCGCCGAGGCTGGAGGTGGCCGTCAGCTGGACTGGTCGACCGGGCACCGGCTGGGGGAGCGCGTAGTGGTACTGGTACTCGCCGGAGTCCTCGAAGCGGTAGAGCGGGAACGAGCCGGTCGCCCCGTCCGCCGTCCGCCAGTTGACGGTGATCTCCACGTCCGGGTCGTCGGTGGCGGTGGTGGCCACCTGCGCCTGGAGGAACGTCTGGCCGGTCGTGGTCCACCAGTACGCCTGCTGGACGTGGAGGGTGTCGGTGTTGGTGGCGGTGCGCTGGCCGGCCGGAGCGCGTAGTCCGGTGGCGGTGCGGGCCTGCGCCGCGCGGACGCTCTCGGCGTAGTTTCGGCTGCCGTCCCCGGCACGCTGCACGATCTGTATCGCCGTGGCGCCCTGCGCGGTCAGGTCGGCGAGTTGTGTGCCGCTCAGCACGAGGTCGGCGAGGATCCGTCCGTCCCGCGTGCGGGGCCGGTTGGCCAGGTCCGCGCCGGTGGCGACCAGCCGGTCGAGCTGCGCCTGATCGCGTAGCTGCACCCGGACCACTGCGGTTTCGGTGGCGCTCACTGTGATCGGTGGGGCGGGGTCGGCTGGCGCCGCGGTTCCCGGTGCGGGGTGGGACAGCACTGCGCTGAACAGGATTACTGTGCTGGCGGCAGCTGTCCACCGTCGTCGGACGATCATGTGCCCTCCTGACGGATGTCGATGTCACTGGTCCTTACACCAGTCCATAGATCGACACCTGTCAAGGTTGTGCGGGCCGACCGCCACCCTTGACCCCGCCCCGAGCTGCTGAACGCGCCAGTTGGTCGTTGACTGCCGTGAAACGAGTGCGAGTTCAGGAGCAACCCTCTGCGCCCGACCCCGCGTGACTACCTCGAAACGGGGATCGGAGGCCTGAATGAGCGATCGCGACACGGCGTTCGCCGAGTACTTCGCGGCTCGGTCCGGTGCCATGCGCGGCACCGCGTACCTGCTGTGCGGCGACTGGCACCGTGCCGAGGACCTGGTCCAGACCGCGTTCGTCAAGCTCTACCGGGTCTGGAATCGGATCTCCCGGCACGAGGTGCTCGACAGCTACGTACGCCAGATCCTGATCCGCACATTCCTCGACGAGCGACGGCGTGGCTGGTGGCGGCGCGAACGGGTGGTAGGCGAGGACGCCGAGCAGGTGGCCCCGCCGGACTCGCCGGAGAGCCGGCTGCTGCTGCTCCAGGCGCTGGCGTGCGTGGCACCGCGCCAACGCGCCGTGCTGGTTCTCCGCTACTGGGAGGACCTGTCGGTCGAGGACGTCGCGGCGCTGCTGGAGTGTTCTCCAGGGACGGTGAAGAGCCAGGCGGCACGCGGGCTCGACACGTTGCGTGGCCTCCTGGCACCCACCTACAGCGAGATCGGTATGGGGGAGCGATGAACGAAGACGAGTTGCGTGCGAGGTTGCGCGGCGAGATGGCGAGCCTCACCCCGCCACCACCATTGAGTACGGCGGCCACGCTCGGCGTGGCCCGGCGGGCGAACGTCCGCCACCGTGCGGTGTGGGCGTCGGTCGGGACCGCGGCTGTCGTATTGGCGGTCACGGGCTTCGCGGCCGTCGCCACTCCGGACGGCCGTGTCTACCAACCTGGGGGTCCGCCGGTCGCGCCGGATGCGTCGGGCGACACCGCGAAGCCGTGGCCGACCGGCCCCGACGGTCGACCGCAGGAGGACCGGACGGCGCGGGCCGGCACCAAGTACGACGAAGGGGCCAAACTGCTCCGAGATGTCGTCGCGATCGTGCCCACCGGCTACAGCACCCCCGACGACCCGCCGAACCCGCCGGACGGCCAACTGACCCTACGGACCCACCAGGCGCAGTTCGAGGCCACAGTGGACGGGGTCGACAGGTGGAGTTACTCGACCTCCGTGGCCGTGGCGCAGGGCGAGGGCACCGGGCGCGTCATCGTCGAGGTGCACGAGGCGGGCACCCACGAACTGCCCACCGAACCGTGTGCCCTGGCCCAGACGTTCTGGGGCATGGAGGGCGAATGTCAGGTCGAGACCGTGGGAACGGCGCAGGTCGGCGTGGTGGTTCGACCCGGCAGGGACGACCGGCTGGACCAGTGGTCGGCGTACCGCCACCCGGATGGCGTGGTGGTGTACGTGGCGCAGGGCAAGAAGCTCGACGAGCTTCGGCCGGAGCTGACGAAGCTGCCGTTCTCCGTGCCGCAACTGGCGGCCCTCGCGATCGACGAGCGGTTCCACCTGAAGTGACATGGTGACCCGGGCGCCCCGGGTGGGCCCAGGTGCCGCGACCATGCGGTCCACCTGGGCCTTCTTCGTCCCCGTTGACGGGCACCCGTTCGTGGACCACGGGGACTACCCTCAGCCGCACCGAGCCAGAGGAGGGCCAGTGCGGCATCGGCTGCGGGGCATTGCAATGGTGTTGCTCGGCGCGGTGCTGCTGGGCACGCCGGGTCTCGCTCTCGGCTCCTGGTACGGCGGCCGGGGCACCGTACCGCTCAGCTTCGAACGTGCGACGGGTATCGCGGCGGAGCTTCTCCCGCAGGCCGAGTCGGCCGGCATGCGGCTCGAACGCGGCTTCGGGTACGGCACTTTCCTCGCTTCGGACGACTTCGGTTCGTCCCGCGCGACATTCCAGTACGGCATCCCCCGCGCCGACTGCGCGCTCTCCGATCAGCTGCGCCAGAATGCCGCGTCGAAGGGGTGGCCGACCCTGCACCGGGTCTCGGGCGGCCCGTGCGACGGCTGGCGCACCGAGGCGGACGGACTGGACGTCACGCTCAACCACCGCGACACCGTCTCGACGCTGACCATCGCCCCGGCCGCGCCGGACGGTTTCCTCGCCACCACCCTCGTCGGCGCCCTGCTCGGCGGAGCCGCCGGCGCGGCGCTGTTCTGGTGGGTGGCGCGGCGACGGCCGCCCGTACCCCGGGTGGCTCGCACGCTGCTGACCGTCGCCCTGCTGCCCGGCACTCTGCTCACCTGGCGGGGCGTCGCCTCGCACGGGCTCGCCAACCCGGTCTGGCCCCTCTGGCGGTCACTCGCGCCGCTGCTGTGGCCGCTGTCGCTCGCGACTGTGCTGGCCGTGTTGATCATTTATCTGCGGAGACGTAACCGGACGGACGCCGCCGAGCCGACAGTTGCCAGCACCGCTGACTAGGGGAGTGACCGACCGGCCCGGATCGAGCGATGGAGCCTCTGACCTGGGCCGGTGGCCGTTGGAGCGGGCGACGAGAATCGAACTCGCGTAGTCAGTTTGGAAGACTGAAGCTCTACCATTGAGCTACGCCCGCGTGCGCCCCGTCGGAACGAGGTGCACCGACAGCGTACCCAATGTCGACGCCCGACGCGTAACCGCGCCACCGCCCCGCGGTACCCGCGTCGTCCCGACGCCGCGTCGCCCCTCCCCAAGACCGCGTCGTGCCTCCCCAAGATCCGCACAACATCAGGGATGTAGTGGTATCTGCGCGTCGTGAGGCCCCTATATCCAGGAAGTTGTGTGGATCTTGCGGCCCGTGCGGCCCCGCGCGACGCCCAGAGGTGGCGATGTGGGCGCTTTCGGGAGATGTGTCCGGGTGGGGGATGCCCCGGCACCGCCTGGGACGCGACGACGGCATAGACTGCTCGTCGCCACGGGGTGTGGCGCAGCTTGGTAGCGCACTCGCTTTGGGAGCGAGGGGCCGTGGGTTCAAATCCCGCCACCCCGACTGTCGTCCGCGGCCGGGCCGACCCGGGTGCCGCCCAGTGCGGTCCCCGGGCGATGCCGGAGCGTCAGGCCGGCTCGCCTACACTCGATGGGCTGAATCACGCCCAGACTCAACTGAGATCCGTCAAGGAGTACGCCTGTGAAGAGCACCGTCGAGACTCTGAGCCCGACGCGCGTGCGGCTCGCCATCGAGGTGCCGTTCGTCGAGCTCGAGCCGAGCCTCAAGAAGGCGTACCGGGAGATCGGTTCGCAGGTCCAGGTTCCGGGCTTCCGCCGGGGCAAGGTGCCGACCGCCGTGATCGACCAGCGGGTCGGCCGGGGCACCGTCCTCAACGAGGCGGTCCAGGAGGCCATCCCGGAGAACATCCTCGCCGCGGTGCGTGAGCACGACCTCAAGACGCTGGGGCGCCCCGAGGTCGAGATCACCGAGTTCAACGACGGTGACTCGCTGAACTTCACCGCCGAGGTCGACGTCCGCCCGGAGATCACCATCCCGGACGCGTCGACCATCGAGGTGGTCGTCGACGAGCTGCAGATCGACGAGAGCGAGATCGACGAGCAGGTGAAGAACCTGCGGGAGCGTTTCGCGACCCTCAAGACGGTCGAGCGGGCCGCCGCCGAGGGTGACTACGTCCAGATCGACCTCAACGCCACCGTCGACGGCGAGGACGTGCCGGGCGGCCAGGCCAGCAACATCTCCCACGAGGTGGGCAGCAAGCAGCTCCTCCCGGGCCTCGACGAGGCCGTGGTCGGCCTCGCCGCCGGCGACGACACCACCTTCACCACCCAGCTGGTCGGCGGCGACTTCGCCGGTCGCGACGCCGAGGTGGCGGTGACCGTGCGCACGGTCAAGGAGAAGGAGCTGCCCGAGCTGAACGACGAGTTCGCCCAGATGGCGAGCGAGTTCGACACGATCGAGGAGCTGCGCGGCGACCTGCGTTCGCGGGTCACCCAGGGCAAGCAGGTCGAGCAGATCTACGCCGCTCGGGACAAGGCCCTGGCGCAGCTGGTCGAGGCCGCCGAGATCCCGGCCCCGGAGGGTGTCGTCCGCGAGGAGGTCGAGAGCCGCAAGCAGGCGATGGTCGACCAGCTGGAGCGGATCGGCGCCTCCATGGAGGAGTACCTCGCGGCCGAGGACAAGACCGAGGAGCAGATCGACGCCGAGCTGACCGAGGCGGCGACCGAGGGCGTCAAGGTCCAGCTCCTGCTGGACACGCTGGCCGACGCCGAGGACGTGCAGGTCTCCGACGACGAGTTCGGTCACGAGATCGTGCACCGGGCGCAGCGCGCCGGTATGGCCCCGCAGCAGTACTACGACCAGCTGGTGCGCTCCGGCGCGGCCGCCGCCGTCTTCGGCGACGTGCGGCGGGGCAAGGCGCTCGCGGCCGTCATGGAGCGGATCACGATCAAGGACGCGGCCGGCAACGGCATCACCCTTGACGCGCTGCGCGCCGCCAACGAGGCCGAGCACAACCACCAGCACTGATCGTCGGGTGCGGCCGCCGTCCGCCGCTGTGCGGTGGACGGCGGCCGAATCCTTTCCCCGGGTACGCCGGGAGCCCGCGCCGCGGGTGTGCCCGACACAGCTGCGCTGAGAGCGAACAGTGCCCCGACCGGGACTCTGCCGCCCCGCACACCGGTTAGTGTCGGGAAAGACGGTACGGAGAGCGAAGGGCTGCCATGACCGACATGCACATCCCCAAGAAGTCGCTCCGGGCGATTGACGCGCGCGGTGGCGACTCCATTGGCAACCTCGACGACTCGGTCTACAACCGGTTGCTCAAGGAACGCATCATCTTCCTGGGCAGTGAGGTGACCGACCAGGTCGCCAACCGCATCTGCGCGCAGCTGCTGCTGCTCGCCGCGGAGGACCCGGACCGCGACATCAACCTGTGGATCAACTCGCCGGGTGGCTCGGTCTACTCCGGCATGGCGATCTACGACACCATGCAGTTCATCGACAACGACGTGTCGACCGTGGCGATGGGCATGGCGGCCTCGATGGGCCAGCTGCTGCTCTGCGCGGGCACCAAGGGCAAGCGTTACGCCCTGCCGCACGCCCGGATCATGATGCACCAGCCGTCCGGCGGCCTGGGCGGCACGGCGTCCGACATCGCCATCCAGGCGGAGCAGATGCTCTACACGAAGCGGATGTTCCAGGAGCGGGTCGCGCACCACACCGGCCAAGACCAGTCGCAGATCGAGGCGGACTCGGACCGGGACCGTTGGTTCACCGCCCAGGAGGCCATGGACTACGGCTTCATCGACAAGGTGATCATCGGGGCCGCTCAGGTTCCGGATGGCGCCGGGACCCTGAGCTGAGGAGCTGACGATGACTGATCTGAGCCTGCCGCCCCAGTTCGCGGCCGTGCACAACCGTTACGTGTTGCCGTCGTTCGTGGAGCGCACGTCGTACGGGGTCAAGGAGTCCAACCCGTACAACAAGCTCTTCGAGGACCGGATCATCTTCCTCGGCGTGCAGGTGGACGACGCGTCGGCCAATGACGTGATGGCCCAGCTGCTGACGCTCGAGGGCACCGACCCGGACCGCGACATCATCATGTACATCAACTCGCCGGGTGGCTCGTTCACCGCGATGACGGCGATCTACGACACCATGCAGTACGTCCGTCCGGACATCCAGACGGTCTGCCTCGGGCAGGCCGCCAGCGCGGCGGCGGTGCTGCTGTCGGCGGGCACCGCGGGTAAGCGGATGGCGCTTCCGAACTCGCGGATCATCATCCACCAGCCGGCCACCGAGGGCGGCTACGGGCAGGGCTCGGACATCGAGATCCAGGCTCGGGAGATCCTGCGGATGCGGACGCAGTTGGAGGACATGCTGTCCCGCCACTGCAACCGGCCGATCGAGCAGGTTCGCAAGGACATCGACCGTGACAAGATCATGACGGCCGAGGAATCCAAGGAGTACGGGCTGGTCGACACGATCCTGACCAGCCGCAAGAAGGGTCTGCTGGCGACCCACTCCGCCAGCTGAGCTGTACCGGGTCAGAGGTTGGCCGGGGCGTGAAGTTCCCGGCCGACCTCTGACACACCCGTTTTGGGGGTCGGAGATTGCCCCGGCAGCGGGTAACGTCGGGTCCGTACCGCTTCGCCGGTCGGGTCGACGAAGCGAACCACACCGGGCGGCGCGCAGCGTCAGCAGGTCAGGGCCGGGGTTCCGGCCGATGAGTGCAGGGAGAACGTAGGTGGCACGGATCGGTGACGGCGGCGACCTACTGAAATGCTCCTTCTGCGGCAAGTCGCAGAAGCAGGTCAAGAAGCTCATCGCGGGCCCAGGGGTCTACATCTGCGACGAGTGCATCGATCTCTGCAACGAGATCATCGAAGAGGAGCTGGCCGAGTCCGGCGAGGTGAAGTGGGAAGAGCTTCCCAAGCCGATGGAGATCTGCCAGTTCCTCGACAACTACGTCGTGGGGCAGGACCAGGCCAAGAAGGCCCTCGCCGTCGCGGTCTACAACCACTACAAGCGAATCCAGGCCGAGGCGGCGAATGCTCCCGGCTCCGGCAGTGATGCCGTCGAGCTGGCCAAGTCCAACATCCTGCTGCTCGGCCCGACCGGGTGCGGCAAGACCCACCTGGCGCAGACCCTCGCCCGGATGTTGAACGTCCCGTTCGCCATCGCCGACGCCACGGCGCTGACCGAGGCGGGCTACGTGGGTGAGGACGTCGAGAACATCCTCCTCAAGCTGATCCAGGCCGCGGACTACGACATCAAGCGCGCCGAGACCGGCATCATCTACATCGACGAGGTCGACAAGATCGCCCGTAAGTCGGAGAACCCGTCGATCACGCGCGACGTCTCCGGCGAGGGCGTGCAGCAGGCCCTGCTCAAGATGCTGGAAGGCACGGTGGCCAACGTGCCGCCGCAGGGCGGTCGCAAGCACCCCCACCAGGAGTTCATCCAGATCGACACCACGAACGTGCTGTTCATCTGCGGCGGTGCGTTCGCGGGTCTCGACCAGATCATCGAGTCCCGTACCGGCCAGGGCGGCACCGGCTTCGGTGCCCGGCTGCGGTCGGTGTCCGAGCGGTCGACCGACGACATCTTCAGCCAGGTCATGCCGGAAGACATGCTCAAGTTCGGGCTCATCCCGGAGTTCGTGGGCCGGCTGCCGGTGATCACCAACGTGCGCAGTCTGGACCGCAGCGCTTTGGTGCGCATCCTCACCGAGCCGCGCAACGCGCTCGTCCGGCAGTACCAGCGCCTGTTCGAGCTGGACGGCGTCGAGCTGGAGTTCGACGAGCCGGCGCTGGAGGCGATCGCCGACCAGGCGATGCTGCGAGGCACCGGTGCCCGTGGCCTGCGCGCCATCATCGAGGAAGTCCTGCTCTCCGCGATGTACGAGGTGCCGAGCAACCCCGACGCCGCCCGGGTGCTGATCACCCGCGAGGTGGTCCTGGAGAACGTCAACCCGACGATCGTTCCGCGCGAGTTCACCGGGCGTCGGGCCCGGCGGGACCGCGAGGAGAAGTCGGCCTGATCCTCCCCACGCCACGCCGGCCGCTCACTCCTGACGCGGCCGGCGTGATCGCGTTCGGCGGTCCCACTCGCCCGACGGGGTGACGGTCACCATCATCAGCCGAGCCGGTTCGGTGGTGTCGTTGCGATAGCCGTGTTCCCGGTCGGCGTGGAATTCGATGGTCTCCCCGGCCCGTACCCCGTGGTCCTGCCCGTCGACGCGGACGACCACAGAGCCGGTGAGGACGTGCAGCACCTCCCGCGTGCCGCGCGGGTGGTCGGCGGACCGGTGATCCTCGCCCGGCACGAGCTGCCAGTCCCACAGTTCGACGAGGTCGGGCTCGCCAAGGCCGCTCAGCAGACGGGCCGTGCCGCCGTGCTCACCCTGCCAGAGCACCGGCGCCTGAGCCGCTGAGGTGATCTTCACGGCCTGTTCCTCGGCCGGCTCCAGGAGTTGGGCGATGTTGACGCCGAAGGCGTCCGCGACCCGGCACAGCGTGCCGACGCTCGGGTTGGTGCGCGCGCCCTCGATCTGCACGAGCATCCCCTTGCTCACCCCGGACCGACCGGCCAACTCCTCGAAGGACCAGCCTCGGGCGGCCCGTAGGTCGCGTACCTGTCGGGCCACCGCGGCGGTCACCGCACCCACCCGATCCGCTCCCGCCTCGGTCATTAAACTATCCTTCACGGTCACTATTATGGTACGACAGTGGCATGCTCCCCATTGTCCTGGCAACGGTGGCCGCCGTCGCGTTCGGCATCGCCGACTTCTCCGGCGGCAAGGCGTCCCGTCGCGCCAACCCGATCGCCGTGACCGTCGTCTCCCAACTCCTGAGCGTTCCACTGCTGGTCGTACTCGTGTTGGCGGTGCCCGGCACCCCGACCGTCGGTGACATCGCCTGGGGCCTGCTCGCCGGGGTGGCTGGCGCCGGCGGGGTCATGCTGCTCTACCGGGCCCTCGCCGGCGGGATGATGGCCGTCGTGGCGCCGGTCACCGCCATCACCGCCGCAGTGGTGCCGATCATCGCTGGCCTGTTCACCGCGTCCTTCCCCGGTGCACTGGCGCTCACCGGCGCGGGTCTCGCGGTGCTGGCGATCGCCCTGGTCAGCCTGGGGGAGAGTGGCGGACGGAAGGGTGTCCCGGCACGGCTCGTCGGGCTCGCCCTCGCCGCCGGAGCGCTCTTCGGTGTCTTCTTCACCCTCCTCGGCCAGGCCGACGAGAGCGCCGGGATGTGGCCGGTGGCGGCGGTACGGGCCAGCTCGATCGCTGTCGGCCTCGCGCTGGCCGCCGGCACCGGCGTGCGCCTGCGACTGGAACGACGGGTGCTGGGCTGGGCAGCGGTCGCCGGTCTGCTGGACAGTGCCGCCAACGGGCTCTTCCTGGCCGCCGCTGCCCGTGGCCACCTGAGCATCATCGCGGCCATCGCCGCGCTCTACCCGGCCAGCACCGTCCTGCTGGCGTTGGCCGTCGACCGGGAGCGGCTGCGCCCGGTCCAGGTCGCCGGGCTCGGGTTCGCCGCCGGGGCTCTGGTGTTGGCCAGCCTCTGACGCTGTCCACGCCGGCTCCTCCGGTCGTACCCTGTGCTCATGCGTGTCGCCGTCTGCCAGCTGAACGCCCGGGACGACCACAAGGCCAACCTGGCCGCCGCGGAGGTCCTGCTGGAACGTGCGGCGGCGGGTGGCGCGGACCTGGCCGTCCTACCTGAGTACGTCGACTACCTCGGCCCGGCCGCCGGGTTGCCCGACCCGGAGCCGGTGGACGGAGAGGTCGGCAGCTTCTTCGCCGGAATCGCCCGGCGGCTCGGGATCTGGTTGGTCGCCGGCTCGTTCCACGAGGCCGGTCCGGACCCGGAGCACACCTGGAACACGTCGCTGGTCTTCGACCGCACCGGCAGCCTGGCCGCGAGCTACCGCAAGATCCATCTGTACGACGTCGAGATCCCCGGTCGGGTCTCCTATCTGGAGTCCGCGACCGTCGCGCCCGGGGACCAACCGGTGGTGGTGGACGTCGAGGGTCTGCGCGTCGGTCTGTCGATCTGCTACGACCTGCGCTTCCCGGAGCTGTACCGGCTGCTCGCCACCGATGGGGGAGCACACCTGCTGGTAGTGCCGGCGGCATTCATGATGCACACCGGGCGGGACCACTGGGAGGTCCTGCTGCGGGCCCGGGCGATCGAGAACCAGTGCTTCGTGGCGGCGGCCGGCCAGACCGGCGACCACGAGCCGGGCCGTACCTGCTTCGGTCGCAGCATGGTGGTCGACCCGTGGGGGACGGTCCTCACCCAGCTACCGGACGGCCCTGGTGTGTCGGTCGTCGACCTGGACCTCGATCGCCTCGCCACGATCCGGGCCGAGCTGCCCAGCCTGGCGAACCGTCGGCTGTAGAGCCTCAGCCCTCCAGCAGGACGCCGATCACCGCGAAGCCGGCGATCGCCGCAGCGGTGACCAACAGCGCCGTGGTCATCCGGGACCTGCCCCGCCGAGCGAGCCGTCCGACCGACAGCACCAGGACGACGAGCACGACCGCGCCGATTACCACCTGCCAGAACGGCAGGAGGAGGCCGAGCAGAGCCTCCTCGGCGAACACCCTCGCCCCGCGCCCGGACTCATCCATGCCTGACACTCTGGCACGTCGGCACAGCTCGCGTCCCCCAGCTCGGCGAGGGACTGTCGCCTGAGCTGCGTCGGAGGCCGCGCGAGCCGCTCGGCCAAACCAGTGATGAACCCTGATTTGCCTTCTCCGGGCCGTCCGCGTAACTTTCTCTCTGCACGGGGGAGGCCGGACAAACCGGCTGAGAACGGGCACCGGGCTCGTGGCGGTAACGCCGAGCGAGACCGAGGATCGGGCGGTGCGGAACACTCCGGATACGGAGTTGCGAACGCGAAGCCGACCGGGTAGAGTTTCGAAGCCGGCAGGAGCCGGGCGGAGAGCCGCGAAGCGGCGATCGGCCGGTCTGCGGCTTCCCACGACAGTAGCGACCGCCGGGTACGGCGTGCGTCATCGTGGAATCGGACGAGCCACATTGATCGCCTCGAACATGAGGTTGACAATGAAAGTTCGACCAAGTAAGTTTGAGCGGTTGCCCCGATACGGGGTTCCACTGAGGTGGGGCTTCTGGTCGGTGTGTGGTTGTTCTTTGAGAACTCAACAGGGTGCTTGTAAAGCCAGTGCCAATTATGATTTATACCCCGGACTGGTCAGTTTTTGCTGGCTGGTTGGGATTCCTTTGGCAACATTTGTTTGTTGTCAGGATGCTGTTCAACATAGTTTTTTGTTGGAGAGTTTGATCCTGGCTCAGGACGAACGCTGGCGGCGTGCTTAACACATGCAAGTCGAGCGGAAAGGCCCTTCGGGGTACTCGAGCGGCGAACGGGTGAGTAACACGTGAGCAACCTGCCCCAAGCTTTGGGATAACCCTCGGAAACGGGGGCTAATACCGAATATTACTGCTGGCCGCATGGCTGGTGGTGGAAAGTTTTTCGGCTTGGGATGGGCTCGCGGCCTATCAGCTTGTTGGTGGGGTGATGGCCTACCAAGGCGACGACGGGTAGCCGGCCTGAGAGGGCGACCGGCCACACTGGGACTGAGACACGGCCCAGACTCCTACGGGAGGCAGCAGTGGGGAATATTGCACAATGGGCGGAAGCCTGATGCAGCGACGCCGCGTGAGGGATGACGGCCTTCGGGTTGTAAACCTCTTTCAGCAGGGACGAAGCGAGAGTGACGGTACCTGCAGAAGAAGCACCGGCCAACTACGTGCCAGCAGCCGCGGTAAGACGTAGGGTGCGAGCGTTGTCCGGATTTATTGGGCGTAAAGAGCTCGTAGGCGGCTTGTCGCGTCGACCGTGAAAACTTGGGGCTCAACCCCAAGCCTGCGGTCGATACGGGCAGGCTAGAGTTCGGTAGGGGAGACTGGAATTCCTGGTGTAGCGGTGAAATGCGCAGATATCAGGAGGAACACCGGTGGCGAAGGCGGGTCTCTGGGCCGATACTGACGCTGAGGAGCGAAAGCGTGGGGAGCGAACAGGATTAGATACCCTGGTAGTCCACGCTGTAAACGTTGGGCGCTAGGTGTGGGGGGCCTCTCCGGTTCCCTGTGCCGCAGCTAACGCATTAAGCGCCCCGCCTGGGGAGTACGGCCGCAAGGCTAAAACTCAAAGGAATTGACGGGGGCCCGCACAAGCGGCGGAGCATGCGGATTAATTCGATGCAACGCGAAGAACCTTACCTGGGTTTGACATGGCCGCAAAACCTCCAGAGATGGGGGGTCCTTCGGGGGCGGTCACAGGTGGTGCATGGCTGTCGTCAGCTCGTGTCGTGAGATGTTGGGTTAAGTCCCGCAACGAGCGCAACCCTCGTTCGATGTTGCCAGCGCGTTATGGCGGGGACTCATCGAAGACTGCCGGGGTCAACTCGGAGGAAGGTGGGGATGACGTCAAGTCATCATGCCCCTTATGTCCAGGGCTTCACGCATGCTACAATGGCCGGTACAATGGGCTGCGATACCGTGAGGTGGAGCGAATCCCAAAAAGCCGGTCTCAGTTCGGATCGGGGTCTGCAACTCGACCCCGTGAAGTCGGAGTCGCTAGTAATCGCAGATCAGCAACGCTGCGGTGAATACGTTCCCGGGCCTTGTACACACCGCCCGTCACGTCACGAAAGTCGGCAACACCCGAAGCCGGTGGCCCAACCCTTGTGGAGGGAGCCGTCGAAGGTGGGGCTGGCGATTGGGACGAAGTCGTAACAAGGTAGCCGTACCGGAAGGTGCGGCTGGATCACCTCCTTTCTAAGGAGCACCTTCCGACGAAAGTCGGTAAGGAGCCCGCATCACCCGAATGTGGTGGTGGGGTGCTCGAATGGCGGAGACACTGGCAAGTTTTGCCCTGGCAACGGCCGGCGGCGCCTAGTACAGCCACCGCTGGGTGGTGGGAACGGTGGCTTCTGGTGCGGCTGGGGGAGAATGTGAGCACCCTGTTGGGTCCTGAAAGAACAACCATCGTGTTGTTTCTTTCGGAACCGTAGCGAGCCTGTGGGTTCGCGAGGTTGCCAGGCATGGCCTGGCCTCACATACCGCTGGTCTGAGGACTGGGTTTGGTGTGGGGCGGATCGGGTTGTGGGTTGGTCGTTTGTTGAGAATTGCACAGTGGACGCGAGCATCTTTGTGGTCAAGTTGTCAAGGGCGAACGGTGAATGCCTTGGCACCAGGAGCCGATGAAGGACGTGGGAGGCCGCGATAGGCCTGGGGGAGCTGTCAACCAAGCTGTGATCCCAGGGTGTCCGAATGGGGAAACCTGGCACCAGTCATGTGGTGTCACCCACACCTGAACACATAGGGTGTGTGGAGGGAACGCGGGGAAGTGAAACATCTCAGTACCCGTAGGAAGAGAAAACAATTTAGTGATTCCGTGAGTAGTGGCGAGCGAAAGCGGATCGAGGCTAAACCGGCTGCGTGTGATACCTGTCAGGGGTTGCGTGGTCGGGGTTGTGGGACCCCGCTGAGTGTACTGACATGCGCTCGAGGAGTTACAAAGTTAGTGGCTAGTCGAACAGTCTGGAATGGCTGACCGTAGACGGTGAAAGTCCGGTAGGTGAAAGTTGCTGACCTTCTGTGGGTGTTCCCGAGTAGCGGCGGACCCCTGAAATCTGCCGTGAATCTGCCAGGACCACCTGGTAAGCCTAAATACTTCCTGGTGACCGATAGCGGACAAGTACCGTGAGGGAATGGTGAAAAGTACCCCGGGAGGGGAGTGAAATAGTACCTGAAACCGTTCGCCTACAATCCGTCGGAGCCTTGCGGGGTGACGGCGTGCCTTTTGAAGAATGAGCCTGCGAGTTAGTGGCATGTGGCGAGGTTAACCCGTGTGGGGGAGCCGTAGCGAAAGCGAGTCTGAATAGGGCGATTCAGTCGCGTGTCCTAGACCCGAAGCGGAGTGATCTAGCCATGGGCAGGCTGAAGCGCGGGTAAGACCGCGTGGAGGGCCGAACCCACCAATGTTGAAAAATTGGGGGATGACCTGTGGTTAGGGGTGAAAGGCCAATCAAACTCCGTGATAGCTGGTTCTCCCCGAAATGCATTTAGGTGCAGCGTCGCGTGTTTCTTGCCGGAGGTAGAGCACTGGATGGTCTAGGGGGCCCACAAGCTTACCGAAATCAGCCAAACTCCGAATGCCGGTAAGTGAGAGCGCGGCAGTGAGACTGCGGGGGATAAGCTTCGTAGTCGAGAGGGAAACAGCCCAGATCACCAGCTAAGGCCCCTAAGCGTGTGCTAAGTGGAAAAGGATGTGGGGTCGCATAGACAACCAGGAGGTTGGCTTAGAAGCAGCCACCCTTTAAAGAGTGCGTAATAGCTCACTGGTCAAGTGGTTCCGCGCCGACAATGTAGCGGGGCTCAAGCACACCGCCGAAGCTGTGGCATTCACATTTTATCCTCGCTTGGACGTGATTCCTTGTGCAGGTGTGTGGATGGGTAGGGGAGCGTCGTGCCGCGAGTGAAGCAGCGGGGTGACCCAGTTGTGGACGCGGCACGAGTGAGAATGCAGGCATGAGTAGCGAAAGAAGGGTGAGAAACCCTTCCGCCGGATGACCAAGGGTTCCAGGGCCAGGCTAATCCGCCCTGGGTGAGTCGGGACCTAAGGCGAGGCCGAGAGGCGTAGTCGATGGACAACGGGTTGATATTCCCGTACCCGCGAAAGAGCGTCCCTGATGAACCTCGTTGTGCTAACCACCCAAACTGACGGAGACCTTCGGGTTGATGTTGGGGAGCGTGGGAACCTGACGGGTAGTAGTCAAGCGATGGGGTGACGCAGGAAGGTAGCTGAGCCCGGCCGGTGGTTGTGCCGGGGTAAGCGTGTAGGCCGTGGTGTAGGCAAATCCGCACCACATGAAGGCTGAGACGTGATGCCGAGCCGATTCAGGTGAAGTCAGTGATCCTATGCTGCCGAGAAAAGCCTCTAGCGAGTTCTTAGCGGCCCGTACCCCAAACCGACACAGGTGGTCAGGTAGAGAATACCGAGGCGATCGGGCGAACTGTGGTTAAGGAACTCGGCAAATTGCCCCCGTAACTTAGGGAGAAGGGGGGCCGGAGACGTGAAGCCCCGCGCGGGTGGAGCGTTGTATGGCCGCAGAGAGCAGGGGGAAGCGACTGTTTACTAAAAACACAGGTCCATGCGAAGAAGTAATTCGATGTATATGGACTGACGCCTGCCCGGTGCTGGAACGTTAAGGGGACCTGTTAGCTCTTCGGGGCGAAGCGGAGAACTTAAGCGCCAGTAAACGGCGGTGGTAACTATAACCATCCTAAGGTAGCGAAATTCCTTGTCGGGTAAGTTCCGACCTGCACGAATGGCGTAACGACTTCCCCACTGTCTCAACCACAGGCCCGGCGAAATTGCAGTACGAGTAAAGATGCTCGTTACGCGCGGCAGGACGGAAAGACCCCGGGACCTTTACTATAGCTTGACATTGGTACTCGAATTAGCTTGTGTAGGATAGGTGGGAGCCGGTGAAGTCCATACGCCAGTATGGGTGGAGGCAATCTTGAAATACCACTCTGGTTGATTTGGGTATCTAACTTCGGACCGTTATCCGGTTCAGGGACAGTGTCTGGTGGGTAGTTTAACTGGGGCGGTTGCCTCCTAAAAGGTAACGGAGGCGCCCAAAGGTTCCCTCAGCCTGGTTGGCAATCAGGTGTTGAGTGCAAGTACACAAGGGAGCTTGACTGTGAGACTGACAGGTCGAGCAGGGACGAAAGTCGGGACTAGTGATCCGGCACTTGCGAGTGGAAGCGGTGTCGCTCAACGGATAAAAGGTACCCCGGGGATAACAGGCTGATCTTCCCCAAGAGTCCATATCGACGGGATGGTTTGGCACCTCGATGTCGGCTCGTCGCATCCTGGGGCTGTAGCAGGTCCCAAGGGTTGGGCTGTTCGCCCATTAAAGCGGTACGCGAGCTGGGTTTAGAACGTCGTGAGACAGTTCGGTCCCTATCCGCCGTGCGCGTAGGATACTTGAGAAGGGCTGTCCCTAGTACGAGAGGACCGGGACGGACGAACCTCTGGTGTGCCAGTTGTCCTGCCAAGGGCACGGCTGGTTAGCTACGTTCGGAAGGGATAACCGCTGAAAGCATCTAAGCGGGAAGCCTGCTTCAAGATGAGGTATCCCACCCACTTTGTGGGGTAAGGCCCCCAGCTAGACGACTGGGTTGATAGGCCGGAAATGTAAGCCCGGTAACGGGTTCAGTTGACCGGTACTAATAGGCCGAGGACTTGACTACTAAGCTGCTACGCGTCCACTGTGCAACTCTGAACAAGCGAACACCCGTGAACTTTTGCCCGGGGTTGTTTGATATGTTCATAGAGTTACGGCGGTCATGGCGGAGGGGAAACGCCCGGTTACATTCCGAACCCGGAAGCTAAGCCCTCCAGCGCCGATGGTACTGCACTCGTGAGGGTGTGGGAGAGTAGGACGCCGCCGGACAATCTTTCAGAAAGGGCCACCCCCGATGGGGGTGGCCCTTTCTGCGTTCCCGTGTCACGGGTTGATCCCCTCCATACCGCCACATCGGCGAAACGGAGTCGATCAACGCGTGCGCGGCGCGGCGCCTCTAGGCTGGACGCGTGGATGACGTCCTGATCCCCCTGGTGGTCGCAGCCTGCGTGGCGGCGATCCTGGGGATCCTCACGTGGCTGGGAGCGCGGGTACGTCGTCGTGGCATCGGTGGTGAGGTCATGGGTCCGTTCGAGGAGATGTGGCATCCCGCCGCGCACCGGTTCCGGGCCGAAATCCGTGTGCAGGAGGCGCGTACGGTGCCAATGCCACCGCAGGGTGCCAGGAAGCGCCCCGGGCCAGGGCGGTGACACTGACGGGCACTGGGCTCGGATCAGCCCCGGGTCTGCATCTCGCTACGGAGGTTGCGCATCAGGCCGCCGGCGTCGGTGACCGACCGACCCGGGAACATGGCCATCACGACGCTGCCGTGGTCCGCCCAACCGCACACCGCGAAGTCGCCACCCTCGCCACTGGTGCTGCCGCACTTCATCACGCCACCCAGATCGCCGGCGGGTGACTCGCGCAGGTCGTTCACCGAGCCGGTCTCGTCCGACATGAGGCGGAAGAGGCTGTCCAGGTCCCGTTCCGGCTGCCACAGCAGTGTGGTGCCCCCGAAGATGAGCACCGAGCGCTTGTCGTCGGCCGGGTCGCGGTAGACAGTGCCGAAACTGCGGTCCAGCTCGATGTTCGCGGCCAGGCCACTGCGCAGGTAGTCGGCGGTGCTCTTCGCCCGCTCGCTGTCGTCGCGGGTCAGACCCGCCACCCGATCGGGTGAAGTCAGTTGGGTGTCCTTCTGCTGCGCCACCCGCCATCCGCCGACGCCCAGCACACCGGCGCCCGCGAGGCCGACCACCAACGCGATCGCCCAACCGATCTTGCGGCGTCGGGACCAGCCGCCGGACCGCTCGTCGGGGTCGCCCCCGGAGTCCCGGGTGCTGAGCTGGATCGGCTCCTCGCTCAGCTCGACCGGCTCGTGACTGCCGTCGAGCGAACGGTCGGTGAGATGTGCGTCGGACATAGCCGACACCGTACGCGAACGAGAGGTGGCGCACGTCAGGTCCGGAGAAGCCCTCCGTAGACTTGTCAGGTGACCGAGAGACTGGATGCCCACCGCCCCGACGCCCCGACCCTTGCCGGCCAGTACCAGCCGGGCGAGGTAGAGCAGCGACGGTACGAGCAGTGGGTAGCCGCCGGGCACTTCCGGGCGTCCGCGGACAGCGAGAAGCCCCCCTTCACCATCGTCATCCCGCCGCCGAACGTCACGGGCTCGCTGCACATGGGCCACGCCCTGGACCACACGGTGCAGGACGCCCTGGTGCGACGGAAGCGCATGCAGGGCTTCGAGGCGCTGTGGCTGCCGGGCATGGACCACGCCGGCATCGCCACCCAGAACGTCGTTGAGCGGCAGCTCGCCGCTCAGGGGTTGTCCCGACACGACCTGGGTCGGGAGAAGTTCGTCGAGCGGGTCTGGCAGTGGAAGGCCGAGTCCGGCGGCGCCATCCTGGGTCAGATGCGTCGCCTCGGCGACTCCGTCGACTGGGACCGCGAGCGCTTCACCATGGACGAGGGCCTGTCCCGGGCCGTCCAGACGATCTTTAAGAAGCTGTACGACGACGGCCTGATCTACCGGGCCAACCGGATCATCAACTGGTGCCCGCGCTGCCTCACCGCGCTCTCCGACATCGAGGTCGAGCACACCGACGACGACGGTGAGTTGATCTCGATCAGGTACAGCGACGAGGTCGTGGTGGCCACCACCCGGGCCGAGACGATGCTGGGTGACACCGCGGTGGCGGTGCACCCGGACGACGAGCGCTACCAGCACCTGATCGGCACCGAGGTCGAGGTGCCCCTCACCGGCCGCCGGATCCCGATCGTCGCCGACGCGCACGTCGACCCGTCCTTCGGCACCGGCATGGTCAAGGTGACGCCCGCGCACGACCCGAACGACTTCGAGATCGGCCAGCGCCACGACCTGCCCGCGCTGACAGTGATGGACGAGCGCGGTGTGATCACCGTTCCCGGCCCGTTCGAAGGGCTGGACCGGTTCGAGGCGCGGCCCGCGATCGTCGCGGCGTTGCGCGAGCAGGGCCTGATCGTCGCCGAGAAGCGTCCGTACGTGCACGCGGTCGGGCACTGTTCCCGCTGCAAGACGACTGTCGAGCCCCGGCTGTCGTTGCAGTGGTTCGTCAACACCACGCCGCTGGCCCAGGCGGCCGGTGACGCGGTGCGCGACGGTCGGGTCCGCATCGAGCCGGCCGAGTTGGCGAAGCGCTACTTCGCCTGGGTCGACAACATGCACGACTGGTGCATCTCCCGTCAGCTGTGGTGGGGGCACCGCATCCCGGTCTGGTACGGCCCGGCCGGCGAGGTCATCTGCGTCGGCCCCGACGAGGAGCCGCCGACCGGCGACGGATGGCACCAGGACGAGGACGTCCTGGACACCTGGTTCTCCAGCGGCCTGTGGCCGTTCTCCACCCTCGGCTGGCCCGAGCAGACCCCGGAACTGGCGAAGTTCTACCCGACCAGCGTGCTGGTCACCGGGTACGACATCCTGTTCTTCTGGGTCGCCCGGATGATGATGTTCGGCCTGTACGCGATGGACGGCCGACCGCCGTTCGACGTGGTCGCGTTGCACGGCATGGTGCGCGACCAGTACGGCAAGAAGATGTCGAAGTCGTTCGGCAACGTGGTTGACCCGCTGGACTGGATCGACAGGTACGGCGCCGACGCCACCCGATTCACCCTCGCTCGGGGCGGCAACCCCGGTCAGGACGTCCCGGTCAGTGAGGAGTGGTGCCAGGGCTCGCGCAACTTCTGCAACAAGCTCTGGAACGCCACCCGGTTCGCGCTGATGAACGGCGCGCACACCACGGGGGACCTGCCGCCCGTCGAGCAGCTCTCCACCGTCGACCGGTGGATCCTGTCCCGGCTGTCGCACGTCACCGCCGAGGTCGACGAGCAGTTCGAGGCGTACGAGTTCGCCAAGGTGTGCGACCTGCTCTACCACTTCGCCTGGGACGACGTCTGCGACTGGTACGTGGAGCTGAGCAAGCCGGTGCTCGCCGAGGGCGGTGAGCGGGCGGAGGTCAGCCGTCGTGTGCTCGGGCACGTGCTCGACCAGCTGCTGCGGCTGCTGCACCCGATCATCCCGTTCGTCACCGAGGAGCTGTGGCTCGCGTTGACGGGCGGCGAGACGGTGCAGACCGCCGCCTGGCCGGTGGCCGACCGCGCGCTGGTCGACGACGCCGCGGAGGCCGAGCTGGCGAGCGTGCAGCGGGTGGTCACCGAGATCCGTCGGTTCCGCTCGGACCAGGGGCTGCGCCCGACGCAGCGGGTAGCTGCCCGCCTCGACGGGTTGACCGGAGCGGGCATCGCCGCCCACGAGCCCCTGATCCGTTCACTGGTCCGGTTGGACCCGGCCGGGGACGACTTCCAGGCCAGCGCCACCCTGGCCATGCCCGGCGCGGTCGGTGTCGCGTTGGACACCCGGGGGTCGATCGACCTGGCCGCCGAGCGGGCCCGGCTCACGAAGGACCGTGCGGCTGCCGAGAAGGAGGTCGCGCAGGCCCGCGCGAAGCTCGACAACCCTGCCTTCATCGGCAAGGCCCCCGAGCCGGTGGTCGCGAAGATCCGCGACCGGCTCGCCACCGCCGAGGCCGACCTGGTCCGGATCGACGCTGCTCTGGAGACACTGTCCTCGTGACCGACCGTACCGATTTCGCCGCCGTCGAGGCGGAGCTGAACGCCCGTGGTTTCACCCGCATGGTCTTCGAGCTGGACCGGATCGAGTCGCTGCTGGACCTGCTCGGCAGCCCACAGCGGGCGTACCCGGCGATCCACCTGACCGGCACCAACGGCAAGACCTCCACCGCGCGGATGATCGACTCGCTGCTGCGGGCGTTCGGGCTGCACACCGGCCGCTACACCAGCCCGCACCTGGAGACCGTGCGGGAGCGGATCAGCCTGGACGGGGAGCCGGTCAGCGAGGAACGATTCGCGTCGATCTACCGGGAGATCAAGCCGCTGGCCGAGTTGGTCGACGCGCGGTCGGACGAGCCGCTGACGTACTTCGACATGACCACCGCGCTGGCGTTCGCCACCTTCGCCGACGCGCCTGTCGACATCGCCGTGGTCGAGGTGGGGCTCGGCGGCGCCGAGGACGCCACCAACGTGATCCAGGCCGGCGTCTGCGTGATCACCCCGATCGGGCTGGACCACACCGAGTGGCTCGGCGACACACTCCAGGACATCGCGTTGGCCAAGGCCGGCATCATCCACCCGGGCGCCACCGTGATCGCGGCCGCCCAGGAGGAGGAGGCGGCGCGGCCACTTCTGGATCGCTGCGCCGAGGTCGGGGCCACCATCGCTCGGGAGGGCGGCGAGTTCGGCGTAATGCGTCGGGCGGTCGCGGTCGGCGGCCAGGTGCTCAGCATCCAGGGCCTCGGCGGTGTGTACGACGACGTGTTCATTCCGCTGCACGGCGCCCACCAGGCGCAGAACGCAGCGGTGGCGCTCGCGGCGGTGGAGGCGTTCCTGGGTGCCGGGGCTCGCCGGCAGCTCGACATCGAGGCGGTCCGGGAGGGCTTCGCCTCGGCCAGCTCCCCGGGGCGGCTGGAGCGGGTTCGTAGCGCCCCGACCGTCCTGCTGGACGGCGCGCACAACCCGCACGGCATGGCCGCGACCGTCAACGCCCTGCAGGAGGAGTTCGCGTTCAGCAAGCTGGTGGCGGTGGTCGGCGTCCTCGCCGACAAGGACGCGGAGGCCCTGCTCGAGCTGCTGGAGCCGGTGGCCGACCTGGTGGTGGTCACCCGCAACAGCTCGCCACGGGCGATGCCGGTGGCGGAACTCGCCGCGCTGGCGGCCGAGGTGTTCGGCGAGGAGCGGGTGGAGTCGGCCGAGGAGATACCGGACGCGATCGAGCTCGCGGTGGCGCTGGCCGAGGAGGACGTCCCTGGTGAACTCAGCGGGGTCGGGGTCCTCGTCACCGGGTCGGTGGTCACGGTCGCGGACGCCCGCCGGCTGCTGAAGCGATGAGCGGTCCGGAGCGGGACCCGCACGCCACCGACGACCCGACCGGGCAGGCCGGGGCAGGCGCGCCGGCTGACCAGCCGGTGGAGGAGCCCGTCGCGGGGCAGCCGCGCCGCTCCGGGTTGCGCAACCCGGAGGCGGCGGTACGCGGTCTGGGCGCGGGGACCCTCGCCCTGGAGGCGCTGGTGCTGTTGCTGGCGATCCAGCCGGTACGAGTGGTCGGCGGTGACCTGAGCGGCGCCGCGATCGGTGTGGTGGTGGCACTGGCGGTGGCCGCCGTCGTGCTCGCCGGCATGATGCGGCGACCGTGGGCCTGGAACGCCGGCACCGTGCTCCAGGGTCTGCTGATCCTGGGAGGTCTGCTGCACTGGTCGCTGTTCGGGCTGGGCATCATCTTCGCCCTGGTCTGGGCGTACGCGCTGCACGTTCGTCGGGTCATCCTCGGCTGACGCGGCCGCGTCAGCCGAGGTGAGGTCGGCAGGGGCAGGCGTCGGCGCGTTCGCGCCACTGGGTGAGGGCGATGCCGTGGCCGTCGGGGTCACGGAACGCCGCCGCCCACACCTCCAGTTTGGTGCCCCGGTTGACCACCCGGGGCGCGTAGGTGAAGCGGACGCCCGATTCACGGAGTCGCTCGTACGCCGCTTCGATGTCGTTCACCTCAAGGTTGACGTGCACCAGGCGGCGGCTGATCGGCGCCGCCCCGGTCACCTCGCGGAGGACGAGCCGGGTCGTGCCGGAGGCGAGTACGGCGTTGTGGGCGCCCTGGTCGACCTCACTGAAGCCGAGCACGTCGCGGTAGAAGCCGAGCGACCGGGACAGGTCGGTCACCAGCAGGGTGAGCCCGACCCCGCTGATCGGCGCGGTCGGATCCGTGGCCGACGCCGTGTCGAACCCGAAGATCGCCCGATCCAGGTCCTCGTCGCTCACGGTTTCGCGGCCCGCCCGGCCCGGGGACGGGTCGTCCAGCGGTAGATCGAGTGGATCCAGCGGGTCGGTCGCGCCCGTTCCGGACCGCTGCGCGGGCGGCGGGTCCACGGGATCTGCGGTCGACAGGTCGTCCCGCGGGGGGTCGTAACGGTCGGCGTCGGGCTTGTCGAAGCGCTCCTCGGGGGCGGTGCGTGGCGCCGGGGTGGCCCTCCGGGGTAGACCGCTGGCCTGGGGTTCGACGAGGACGCCCTCCAACACCGGGCCGCCCGGGGTCTGGTGCACCACCACCGGCTCGCGCTCCTCGGACGCGACACCCGGGTCGTCCCGCAGGGGATCGGAGCGCAGGGGATCGGTGCGCAGGGGATCGGAGCGCAGGGGATCGGTGCGCAGGGGATCGGTGCGTACCGGATCGCCGTGCGGGTCTCGGAAAGGGTCGCCGTGCGGGTCGCGGAAGTCGTCCCGGAAGTCGTCGTCCGGAGCGCGGTCGGCCCACGGCGGGGCATCCTGCTGGATCAACACCTCGTCCACCGCGTCGATGTCGGCGAACTCCGGCGGGAGGTCGGCGACGGCGGCGGCGGTCTCGGCGTGGGTCGGCACCTCGTCCCAGAGGACCTTGACGTGCCGCTGGTCGTCCAACGCGACCCGGATCGGCAGGGTCTGGCCCAGCGACGGCCACTTGGAGACCGGCACCCGAGGCTCGATGATCTTCTTGGATCGCGGTGGCAGGCCGGGCGCGTCGATGACCAGTTGGAGTTCACAGCGGCCGAACGCGTACTGGGTTGGCGGTTCGGAGGCGCTGTGCACGTGCCCGACGCCGACCACCCAGGTGCGCCCGCCGCCGCGTACGGTCGCCAGGGCGATGGCCAGCACCAGCAGGGCGACCCCGAGAGCCACGATGGCCCAGCTGGTCATGCCCAGCCCGAAGAGGACGACGAAGGTGGCCACGGTGCCCAGCACCGTGCCGATCAGTTTGCGTACCGGCGCGATGGGCCGGTTCCCGCCATTCGCCACAGTGGACCTCCCGGGGGTCAGGGCCAGGCTAGGCCGGATCGGCCACCGGGGGAAAGACCGGCCGCCGCGCCGGCGCCGGGGCCGGGTCGCTAGGCTGACCGTACCGATCTCGAGCGTTCAACGCGTACAGGAGGAACCCAGCGTGTCCAGCAACAGCCCGGATGAGCGCAGCCTCGTTCTGATCAAGCCCGACGCGGTACGCCGCGGCCTGGTCGGCGAGGTCCTCTCCCGCTTCGAGCGCAAGGGGCTGCGGATCGACGCGATGGCGCACCGGACGATGGACGCGGCGCTCGCCGACGAGCACTACGCCGAGCACGTCGACAAGGCGTTCTACCCGCCGTTGAAGGACTTCATGACCGGCGGCCCGCTGGTCGCCCTGGTGCTCTCCGGCGACCAGGTCATCGACGTGGTTCGCGGGCTGGTCGGTGCGACCGACGGCCGGAAGGCCGCCGCCGGCACCATCCGGGGTGACCTGTCCCTGTCCAACCGGGAGAACCTCGTGCACGCCTCCGACTCGACGGACAGCGCCAAGCGTGAGATCGCGCTCTGGTTCCCCGAGCTGGGCTGACCCGGGCTGTCAACGCGGGCTGACGGCGGCGGGGTTCAGCCGGTCGGCGGCAGCTTCGCCGGGTTGCCCATCACGTAGATACCGGTGATCCGGCCGTCGGCCGCGGCGACGGTCAGCGCGTAACGGCTGCCGTCGGCGCGGGTGAGCAGGGCGGCGGGTTCGCCGTTCAGCTCCAGCCGCTGGAACGACCATTCCCGGGCGGGGCCGTAGATCCCGGCGAAGAAGCGGGCGACCCGGTCCGCCCCGTTGACCGGGTTGCGGGCGGCCCGTGCCCGGCCACCGCCGTCGTTCCACGCGGTGGCGTCCGCGGCGACCAGGCTGGTCAACGTCGCCAGGTCACCGTCGCGGGCGGCGGCGAGGAACGCGTCCAGCAGGCGCTCCCGTTCGGAGCGGCTGGCGGTGAACCGACGCTGCTCCTGGCGTACCCGGGAAACCGCCCGGTGGTGCAGCTGCCGGCAGTCCTCCGGGGTTCGGTCCAGGATCTCCGCGATCTCCGCATACGGCAGGTCGAAGGCGGTGTGCAGGACGTACACGGCACGCTCCGGCGGGGTGAGCCGTTCCAGGACGTGCAGCAGCGCGGTGGAGAGCGAGTCGCGCAGCTCGGCGCGGTCCAGCGGCCCGAACGGCGAGGGTTCGGTCGGCACCGGCTCGGGCAGCCACGGCCCGACGTACGTCTCGCGGCTCGCCTGCCGCGCCCGCAGTCGGTCCAGGGCCAGCCGGGTGACGACCCGGGACAGGTATCGGCGTGGCTCGGCCACCGTCGAGCGGTCCACGCCCAACCAGCGCAGGTACGCCTCCTGGAGCACGTCCTCGGCGTCGTGACGGCTGCCGAGGAGGCGGTACGCGAGCCCGAGCAGCATCGGCCGGTGCGCCTGGAGCGCACCGGCCGCCTGCCCCGCTTCGGTCGTCACACCTGTGCCGGAGGCTCCGAGCGCGTCGTCACGGCGATTCGGTTCCACACGTTGATTGTGGCAATGGCCAGGATCAGGTCGGCAAGTTCCTTCTCCGACCAGACCTTCGCGGCGGTGTCCCACACGTCGTCCGGCACGCCGTGCTCACCGAGCTTGGTGACCGCGTCGGTGAGCGCCAACGCGGCCCGCTCCCGCTCGTCGAAGAACGGCGCCTCCCGCCAGGCGGCCACCGCGAAGAGCCGTCGGCTCGACTCGCCGGCGGCGAGCGCGTCCCGGCTGTGCATGTCGACGCAGAACGCACACCCGTTGATCATCGACGCCCGCAGCTTGACCAGCTCCAGCACGGTGTGGTCGACGTTCGCCCGGACGTACTTCTCCAGCCCCAGGACGGCCTGGTATCCCTGTGGCGCGACCTCGGCCGCGTTCATCCGCTGCATGACTACCTCCCTGATCGGTCCGACACCATCACGACGGTTCGGCCGGGGCGCGCCGTGACAGTCGCGGGTGTGACCCCGCTCATGCTGGGCGGAGCGGGGGAGGGTCAGCCGCGGGCGGCCGGCACGGTGTCGGGCAGCACCTCGCGAGGGCGGGGGATCTGGACGGTCTCGACGGGCGCCTGCGCCGGGGCCGGTGCCGTTCCGTCGCCGTCGCGCGGGCCGGGGCGGCTCACCCGGGCGGCCAGCCGGCGGCCGACCTCGATCATGGGCAGCTCGACCCAGCGGTAGAGCACGTCCGCGATGACCAGCCCCACCACCGTCACCGCCAGGAAGAACGCGGTGCTTTTGCCCGCGATCGCGGGCACCAGCCCGGCCGCCGCCCGCGCCGCGATGGCCTGGACGAGATACAGCGAGTACGAGCGTTCGCCGACGAAGACCAGCGGTCGTACTCCCAGGCCGCGGGCGAGCGGGCTGCGGGAGAGCAGGGCCGGCAGCAGCACCGCGGTCGCGGCGGCGTAGCTGCCGATCAGCGCCTCCTGGCCGAAGCGGGTGGGCCAGAACTGCACACACACCTGGACCACGACGAACGCCAGGATGACGCCGGTGGCGACCACCGGGTGGGTCAGTGGCCGGACCAGGGCGAAGCCCCGGGGGTTGTGCATGACGATCGCGGTCAGGCAGCCGAGCAGGATCGCCACGTAGTGGATCGGCCAACTCAACCAGGCGATGTCCGGCGGGATCATCGCGATGAAGAGCACCAGCAGGCAGAGCGTCGCCAGCAGGCGGCGACGGAACACGCCGGCGACCGCCACGAAGGCGATGGCCGGCCAGAACAGGTAGAACTTCTGCTCGATGCCGATCGTCCAGGAGTGCAGGAACGGCGCGCTCGGCTCCAGCAGCTCGTTGAGGAACAGCAGGTAGTACTTCATGCCCCGCTCGATCGACTCGGCGGTGCCGTTGATCCGGGCCAGCCCCCAGTACAGGAACAGCACCAGGAAGTAGACCGGCAGAATCCGGAAGAACCGCCGCAGATAGAAGGCGCGCAGCGAGACCCTGCCGTAGCGGTGCTCCTCGCGCAGCAGCAGCGTCGTGATCAGGAAGCCGGAGAGCACGAAGAACAGGTGTACGCCGATCCAGCCGGTCAGCCATTTCCAGGACGGGCCACCGTAGTGGAAGGCGATGACCATGACAGCGGCCAGCGCCCGCAGCCCGTCCAGGGCGGGGAATCGACGCATGGCCTGGAATTCGTCGTACCGAAGCGAACGCACCGGCGAAGTTTGCGCGAGCGCGCCATTCGGGTCAAGCCAGCGGACCCGGGCCGGTGGGGGGATTAGTCGGCGGCGGGCCGGCGGGTGGGTCTTGTATCGTTGAGCACCGTAAGGCGATGACCCGGCCATCACCGGTGAGCCTCCGGAAGAACGGCCGGGCGACCGGCTCAGTAGAACCGGACGGGTGCGGCCCGTCACAGCCGGCAATGAGCGGGCGGTCGATCCTGACCGCCAAGCGGGGTGGTACCGCGGGCCACCCGGGGAGCGTCGTTCGAGGCGTACCCCGGAAGGTTCGTCCTCGCAGACCCACGAAGAGTGAGCTGCGAGGAGAGCGACCCCCGATGGCCTATCCGTTGCACGACCCGACCGCCGCCGGTGTCCCGGCGAGCCCGGACCTGCCCGCGGTCGAGCGCCGGGTGCTGGAGCACTGGACGGCCGACAAGACCTTCGAAGCGTCGGTGGAGGCCCGCCCGGCCGGCGACGACGGCAAGAACGAGTACGTCTTCTACGACGGCCCGCCGTTCGCCAACGGCCTGCCGCACTACGGGCACCTCTTCACCGGGTACGTCAAGGACGTGGTGCCGCGATACCAGACCATGCGTGGGCGGCACGTCGAGCGGCGCTTCGGCTGGGACTGCCACGGCCTGCCCGCCGAGGTGGTGGCGGAGAAGCAGCTCGGCATCACCAGCAAGGCGGAGATCATCGACCTGGGCGTGGCCCGGTTCAACGAGGCCTGCCGCACCTCGGTGCTGGAGTTCACCCAGGACTGGGAGCGGTACATCAACCGGCAGGCCCGCTGGGTCGACTTCGCCAACGACTACAAGACCCTCGACCTGGACTACATGGAAAGCGTCATGTGGGCCTTCAAGACCCTGCACGACAAGGGTCTGATCTACGAGGGCTTCCGGGTGCTGGCGTACTGCTGGCGGTGCGAGACGCCGCTGTCGAACACCGAGACCCGGATGGACGACGTCTACCGGGACCGGCACGACCCCACCCTGTCGGTGTGGTTCGGGCTGACCGCCGACGAGTCCGCCCCGGAGCTGGTGCGTGGGCCGGTCAAGCTGGGTGTCTGGACCACCACGCCGTGGACCCTGCCGTCGAACCTGGCGCTCGCCGTCGGGCCCGACATCGAGTACGCGGTGCTGGAACGCGACGGGGACCGCTTCGTCGTCGGCGCGGCGCGGCTGACCGCGTACGCCAAGGAACTGGAGGGCTACGAGCAGGTCGGCACGGTGTACGGCCGGGACCTGGTCGGACGCCGCTACACGCCGCTGTTCGACTTCCTCGTCGAGCAGGCCGGCGACAACGCCTACCAGGTGCTCGGCGCGGAGTTCGTCACCACCGAGGACGGCACCGGGATCGTGCACCTGGCCCCGGCGTTCGGCGAGGACGACCAGAACGTCTGCAACGCCGCCGGCATCCCCACCATCGTCACCGTCGACGACCACACCCGGTTCACCGCGCTGGTGCCGCCGTACCAGGGTGAGCAGGTCTTCGACGTCAACAAGCCGGTGATCCGGGAGCTGAAGGAGCGGGGGGTGGTGCTCAAGCAGGACACCTACACCCACTCGTACCCGCACTGCTGGCGCTGCGACACCCCGCTGGTCTACAAGGCGGTGTCGTCGTGGTTCGTCGCGGTGACCCAGTTCCGCGACCGGATGGTCGAGTTGAACAAGGAGATCAACTGGACGCCCGGGCACATCAAGGACGGCTCGTTCGGCAAGTGGCTGGCCAACGCCCGGGACTGGTCGATCAGCCGCAACCGGTTCTGGGGCTCGCCCATCCCGGTGTGGAAGTCCGACGACCCGAACTACCCGCGCCTGGACGTCTACGGCTCGCTCGCCGACATCGAGCGGGACTTCGGGGTACGCCTGAGCGACCTGCACCGGCCGGCGGTGGACGACCTGGTCCGCCCCAACCCGGACGACCCCACCGGTCAGTCGATGATGCGTCGGGTGCCGGAGGTGCTGGACTGCTGGTTCGAGTCCGGGTCGATGCCGTTCGCCCAGGTGCACTACCCGTTCGAGAACGCGGACTGGTTCGAGCACCACTACCCGGGTGACTTCATCGTCGAGTACATCGGGCAGACCCGTGGCTGGTTCTACACGATGCACGTGCTGGCCACCGCGCTGTTCGACAGGCCGGCGTTCCGCAACTGCCTGAGCCACGGCATCCTGCTCGGCTCGGACGGGCGCAAGATGTCCAAGAGCCTGCGCAACTACCCGGACGTCTACCACGTCTTCGACTCGTACGGGTCGGACGCGATGCGGTGGATGCTGATGTCCTCACCGGTGCTGCGCGGCGGCGACATGGCGGTGACCGAGACGCTCATCCGCGACGCGGTCCGGCAGGTGCTGCTGCCGCTGTGGAACGTCTGGTACTTCTTCACGCTCTACGCCAACGCCGACGGGCACCAGGCGCTGCGTCGGACGGACTCGACGCACCTGCTCGACAGGTACGTGCTGGCCAAGACGAACGAGCTGGTGTCGACCGTCAGCGCGCAGATGGACGCGTACGACATCTCCGGCGCCTGCGCGACCATCCGGTCCTACCTGGACGCGCTGACCAACTGGTACGTGCGCCGCTCCCGGGACCGGTTCTGGTCCGGTGACGTCAACGCGTTCGACACGCTCTGGACCGTGCTGGAGACGCTCTGCCGGGTGGTGGCGCCGCTCGCGCCGCTGACCGCGGAGGAGATCTGGCGCGGGCTGACCGGAGAGCGGTCGGTGCACCTGACCGACTGGCCTTCGGCGGAGGAGTTCCCCGCCGACCACGATCTCGTGGCAGCGATGGACAACGTACGGGCGGTCGCGTCGGCGGCGCTGTCGTTGCGCAAGGCCAAGGGGCTGCGGGTGCGGCTGCCGCTGTCGACGTTGACAGTGGCCTCGCCGGCGGCGGAGCAGCTGCGACCGTTCGCCGACCTGGTCGCCGACGAGGTCAACGTGAAGGCGGTGGAGTTCAGCGCGGAGCTGTCCGCGTACTGCGAGCAGGTGCTGACTGTGGTGCCCCGGGCGCTCGGCCCGCGGGTCGGCAAGCAGGTGCAGCAGGTGATCAAGGCGGTCAAGGCGGGCGACTGGGAGCTGGTCGACGGCACCCCGGTGGCCGCCGGCGTCACCCTCGCCGAGGGCGAGTACGAGCTGCGGCTGGTCGCCGCCGACGCCGAGCACTCCGCGCCCCTGCCGGGCGGCGAGGGTGTGGTGGTGCTGGACACCGAGGTGACGCCGGAGCTGGCCGCCGAGGGGTTGGCTCGCGACGTGGTGCGGGTGGTGCAGCAGGCCCGTCGGGACGCCGACCTGGACGTGTCGGACCGGATCGTGGTGTCGGTGTCGGCCTCCGAGGAGGTGCGCGCGGCGGTGTCGGCGTACGTCGACTTCGTCTCCGGCGAGGTGCTGGCCGACTCGGTGGACTTCGCCGAGGGCCTCGACGGCTTCGCCGGTGAGGTCGGCGAGGGCGAGCAGATCACGGTCACCGTCCGCCGGTCGTAGCGCGCGGACGCGGACGCCTCCACACCTCCGTCTGCGGGGTGTGGAGGCGTCCGCTACCGTGACACCGCCTGCTCGCACCTCATCTGCCGGAGGACCAGTGCCCCTGCTCTACACCATCGGCAAGCTGACCGTGGCGCCCACGCTGCGGGTGGCGTTCCGCCCGACCGTGGAGGGTCTGGAACACGTGCCGGAGACCGGCGGCGCGATCTTCGCCGGCAACCACCTCTCGGTGGCCGACGAGCTGTTCCTCGGCACGGTCGTGCCCCGACACCTGGCGTTCTGGGCCAAGTCGGAGTATTTCAAGGGCACCGGGGTGAAGGGCGCCATCTCCAAGTTCGTCCTCACCGGCCTGGGTGCCATTCCCGTCGAGCGGGCCGGCGGCCGGGCCGCGCTGTCCGCGTTCGACGCGGCGATCCCGGCGCTCAAGGGCGGCGACCTGGTGGTGGTCTACCCGGAGGGCACCCGTTCACCGGACGGCAAGCTCTATCGGGGACGCACCGGCGCGGCCCGGCTGGCGATCGCCGCCGGTGTGCCGATCATCCCGGTCGGCATGATCGGCACGGACAAGGCGCAGCCGATCGGCGCCCGGGTGCCCCGGCCCGGCATTGCCAAGATCACCGTGCGGTTCGGCAAGCCGTTGGACTTCACGGGCCGGCCGGACGACCGCACCTCGCTGCGGCAGATGACCGACGAGATGATGAGCGAGATCCAGAAGCTCACCGGCCAGGAGTACGTGCCCCGCTACGCCCCGCCCCGCGCCCACCCGGACCCGACCCGCGACGCGTGACTCGTCGGCCGCCGTGGTGTGGCTCAGCCTCGCTCGGGTTGGACGATCTGGATACGCAGAGTGTTCAGCAGCGTGGCGCTGTCGGTGACGGAGAGCCGGGTGAACACCCCGGTGGCGATGCTGCCGTGGTCGACTGAGGTGCAGACCACCACGTCGCTGCCATCGGCCCGGCCGACGGCGCAGCGTTCGTGCCGGCCACGGACACCGGTGTCGACGGTCTCGGCCGTCGCCAGCGCGTAACGGTCGGCGAGTCGGCTGATCTCGGCCTCCGCGTCCGCCTCCGGGGTCAGGCGGAAACCGGTGCCGCCGAAGACGGTCACCCGCTTGCCGTTCGTCGTTGAGTAGACGCCGGCGAACGTGTCCTCGGCCAGCAGGTGCTCGTTGCGTACCTCGTTCTCCAGTTGCTTCGCGGTCTCCGCGCTCCGGTTGTCCTGACGCAGGGTGAGGTCCTCGATCTGCTCCGGCAGCGCGGCGCGGGCCGGGTACTGGGCCGAGATCGGGAAGCCGTAGTAGGCGGGGCAACCACAGCAGCACGCCAGCGTGAGCAGCAGCAGCCACGGCCAGCGGCGGCGCCGACGGGCCGGCACGTACCCCTTGGGGGTCTGCAGCCCCGGCGGGGGTGCCGCCGGCGGGGCGCTGGGCCGGCCGCCGCGGCGCTGCTTCGGGGGTCTGACCGGTGCGGGCGGCGGTGGGGGCGGTGACATCGGCCGGCTCGGCATCGTGGGCCTGACGGCCGGCGGCGACACCGGGGTGACCGGTGGCGGCAACGGGGCGACCGGCGGCGGCACCGGGTGCGACCCGACCGGGGGAGCCGGCGGACCGGACCACTGCCGAGTCGCCGGCGGCACCGGGTAGGGCGTCGTCGGGGGCAGCGGAGGCAACTCGGCGGAGGGCAGGTCCCAGCCCCCGGTGTCCACGCCGGCCCACGGGTCGACCGGGGTCTGGTGCTCCGGCAGCCCGACGGGCACTGCTTGCGGCGGCGTCGGCTCGGCCGACTCACCCCAGGCGGGTCGACGCGGCAACGGGGGCGGCACCGAGGCCGAGCCGCTCCACCTGGGCGCGGGGACGTCCTCGGTGGCGGTGGCCTCGGGCTGGTCCGACGGCTCCGGTTGGTCGGCAGCGGTGGGCTGCGTCGAGGGTTCAGGCTGGTCCGACGGTACGGGTGGGGAGGTCGGCTTGTCGGCGGCCGCCGGATCGCGGTCCGGCGGTGTGCCCGGGGTGCTCCCGTCGGCCGGCCGTGCTCCCGGCTGAGGCTCGGGCATCGCGGCAATCTCCTCTCGCGCCGGTCCGAGGTTAGTACCGCGTCGCCACCGCCGGACGGGCGCGTACCCTTGGGCATCATGAGTGCCCCGTCCTTGACGCCGCGCGCGGCCGCGACCAACTCGGTCTGGCCCCAGCTCGAGCCGCTGCTGCCCCAGGTCTCCAAGCCCATCCAGTACGTGGGGGGCGAGTTGGGCGCGGTCACCAAGGACTGGGATGCGGCAGCCGTGCGCTGGGCGTTGATGTATCCCGACGCGTACGAGGTGGGCCTGCCCAACCAGGGCGTGCAGATCCTCTACGAGGTGCTCAACGAACTGCCCGACACCCTTGCCGAGCGGACGTACGCGGTCTGGCCGGACCTGGAGAACCTGATGCGTACGCACGGGGTCCCCCAGTTCACCGTCGACGCGCACCGGTCGGTACGGAACTTCGACGTGTTCGGTCTCTCCTTCTCGACCGAGCTGGGCTACACCAACATGCTCACCGCGATCGACCTGGCCGGCATTCCGCTGCTGGCCGCCGACCGCACCGACGCCGACCCGGTGATCGTGGCCGGTGGGCACGCGGCGTTCAACCCGGAGCCGATCGCCGACTTCATCGACGCCGCGGTGCTCGGTGACGGCGAGGAAGCGGTTCTGGAGATCACCGCTATCGTCCGGGAGTGGAAGGCCGAGGGCTCCCCGGGTGGGCGTGACGAACTGTTGCTGCGGCTCGCCCGCACCGAGAGCGTCTACGTGCCGCGCTTCTACGACGTCGACTACCTGCCGGACGGGCGAATCCAGCGGGTCGTGCCGAACCGGGCGGACGTGCCGTTCCGGGTGCACAAGCGCACGACGATGGACCTGGACGCCTGGCCGTACCCGAAGAAGCCCCTCGTGCCGCTGGCCGAGACGGTGCACGAGCGGTACGCGGTGGAGATCTTCCGGGGCTGCACCCGGGGCTGCCGGTTCTGCCAGGCGGGCATGATCACCCGTCCGGTGCGGGAGCGGTCGATCACCACGGTCGGGCAGATGGTCCGCGAGGGTCTGGAGTTTTCCGGCTTCTCCGAGGTGGGCCTGCTGTCGCTCTCCTCGGCGGACCACTCGGAGATCGGCGACATGTGCTCGGGCCTCGCCCAGCAGTACGAGGGCACCAACGTCTCGCTGTCGCTGCCGTCGACCCGGGTGGACGCCTTCAACATCGACCTCGCGCAGGAGCTGTCCCGCAACGGGCGGCGTACCGGTCTGACCTTCGCCCCGGAGGGCGGGTCCGAGCGGATCCGCAAGGTCATCAACAAGATGGTGTCGAAGGAAGACCTGATCCGCACCGTCGTCACCGCCTACAGCAACGGCTGGCGGCAGGTGAAGCTCTACTTCATGTGCGGCCTGCCCACCGAGACCGACGAGGACGTCCTCGAGATCGCGGAGATGGCGCACGAGGTGATCAGGGCCGGTCGGGCCGCCACCGGTTCCAAGGACATCCGCTGCACCGTCTCGATCGGCGGGTTCGTACCGAAGCCGCACACCCCGTTCCAGTGGGCCGCCATGGAGCGTCCGGAGGTCATCGACCACCGGCTCAAGATCCTCAAGCAGGCGATCAACTCGGATCGTTCGTTGGGCCGCGCCATCGGCTACCGCTACCACGACGGCGAGCCGTCGCTGATCGAGGGACTGCTGTCCCGGGGTGACCGACGGGTCGGCTCGGTCATCCGCAAGGTGTGGGAGAACGGCGGCCGGTTCGACGGGTGGAGCGAGCACTTCTCCTACCAGCGCTGGGTGGACGCGGCGGCCGAGACGCTGCCCGCGTTCGGGGTGGACCTCGACTGGTACACCACCCGGCAGCGCGAGGAGCTGGAGGTCCTGCCCTGGGACCACCTCGACTCCGGGCTGGACAAGGACTGGCTCTGGCAGGACTGGCAGGACTCGGTCAGCGAGTTCGAGCAGGACGACTGCCGGTGGACGCCCTGCTTCGACTGCGGCGTCTGCCCGTCGATGGACACCGAGATCCAGATCGGCCCCACCGGTAAGAAGCTGCTGCCGCTCACCCCGCTGGGTGGCAACGGCATGAAGGTGCCGGCGAGCGACCACTCCGCCTGACCTCGCCATCGGGGCAGCGCCGGGTGGCGCTGCCCACTACTCTCCACTTCCGATGTCATCCAACGGGTCCGCGTCTCGCGGGCCCGTTGGCGTTGGTCGGGTTCCACGCCACGTCGCCGTTCCGCTGCATCGACGTCTATCGTTGTGCGCCGACGGCGAACGGGGGCTGCCCCGACGTGGTCAGACTTCGATACGCTGCGTCTGACATGGACCGACCCGGCGGGTCGGGAACGGGGGAGGAATCGCATGGGGAGCATCCCGCCGCCGAGCACCGGCGATCTGCACGTCAGCGTGGAGGACCTGGACGCCGCGGCCGAGTACGTCGAACGGCTGAAGCAGTACGTCGAGGACACCCTCAAATACGAGATGGAGCGCATCAAGGAACGGATGAAGGGCGACAGCAACAACGCCCAGACCGTTCCGAACGGCACCCCGTTCGGCGCGTACGAGGACGCCCGCATGCAGTGGGCGGCCCTGACCACCTCCACCGGCAACATGGAGGCGCACCTCACGACGCTCGCCCAGAAGCTCGCCGCGTTGAAGCAGGGCACCGAGGAGATCGCCAAGGCCTTCCGCGACACCGAGGCGCGTAACGCCGCCAACGGCAAGGAGATCGAGCGACTGCTGGAGTCCGCCGCGCCGCCGCCCACTGCCGGCGGCACGCCCACCTACCCGTACACGGCCTGAGGGGGACGGTCATGGCTGGAGGAACCTGGGAGCGGTGCGTCCGTGAGGTGACGCTGTCCGCGGACCCGGAAACCGTCGGTTCGGTCGGAGCGGGGTGGAACAACCTCTCCACCGGCCTGCAACACCTGCGCGACGCGCTGGTCGGCCGATCGTTCGTCGGGCCGATCGCCACCGGTCAGGAACGCCCGCACGTCGGCGGCCTGCCCGGGATGCTCGCCGGTTGGAAGGGCAGCGGCGGTGACGCGTACCGCGAGCACCTGGGCACGATCGGCAAGCAGATCGAGGATCTGATCACCGACGCGACGAACGTCAGTGGCGCCTTGATCCGGATCGAGAGCGACATCCGCAAGTCGGTCTCCACGATCCCGATCCCGCTGATGGACGACTTCGGCTTCAACGAGTGGAGCCTGCCCAACGGCACCGAACTCGACGACGCCCGCGACGGCGAGAGTTCGTCGGGGTTCCTCGCCGCCCTGCGGCAGGACTACCAGAACAACCCGGCGTCGTACGCCGACGGCGCGTTCCGCGACAAGGCCGACGACCTGGAAGCGACGATGAAGGTCGACGGGCAGGCCGGCGACCAGAAGCGGGGCGGCTGGTGGGACACCAAGTCCCACCTGGACAACTGGTACCGGGACAATCAGCAGGCGGCCCACGCGGCCATGTCGCCGCTGCCCGCAGCCGTGTACGCGGAGCGTCCGAAGCTCACCGTGGTCGCGCCCAACACGGACATGAGGGAAGACGACCTCCGTCGCGACACCCGGGTTCCGCCGACGGGCCGGCCCGACGTCGGTGGTGGCGAGTTCGGCGGAAAGCCGGACGTCGGTGGTGGCGGGCCCACCATCGGCAGCAGGCCACCGGGCATCGGTGAGGTAGGCGGTCCGACGTCCGGCGTCGGCCCGTTCTCGCCGACCGGGCCGGGTGGGATCGGGGACGGCTCGCCCTCCGGCACCGGTCAGTTCACGCCCCCGTCGACCGGCTCCGGCTATCCGGATGGCGACGACGGCTACAGCAGCGGCCTGGCCGGAGCGAGCCCGAGCAGCATCGGCGGCCTCGGCGGCGGCCTCGGTGGCTCCGGGGTCGGTAGCGCCGGTCTCGGTGGCGCCGGCGGTGGTTTCGGGGGCGGGCCCGGCGTGGGCTCGGCCGGCGGGATCGGCGCCGGCGGCGGGCTGGGTGCGGGCGGGATCGGCGTCGGCGGCATCCCCGGCATGGTGGGTGGCGGCAACGGCAAGCTGCCGCCGATGACCAGCGCGGCGAACGCGCTGCGTACCGCCGCCGGCGCGGGCGGCGCCGGGCTGGCGGGCGGCGCGCGCGGCGGTGCCGGGATCGCCGGAGCCGGGATGATGGGCGGCGGCATGATGGGCGGCGCGGGCGGGGCCGGGCACGGCGGCGGCAGCGGCTCGGAGCACTCGTCGTGGTTGACTGAGGACGACGATCCGTGGGGCCCTGGTGACGGGGCGTCCCCCGGTGTCCTTCGATGAGGACGGACGGATGACTGTGAACGTCGGAGCGCTCCGGCCGGTGATCGCCAGCCTGCTGGTCGGTCTCCTGGTGGTAGGGGCCGCCCAACCGGCGGCCGCCGCACCCCGGCGGGCCGAGCAGTGGTATCTGGACGAGCTCCGCATCGACCAGGCGCAGAAGATCTCGACCGGGCGGGGCGTGGTCGTGGCCGTGCTCGACACCGGCGTCGAGGCCAACCACCCGGACCTGCGCGGTCAGGTGCTGGCCGGCGGTCGCAGCTACGGCGGCTCCGGCGACGGCCGGACCGACGAGGAGGGGCACGGCACGCACATGGCCGGCATCATCGCGGCGAACAGCGGTGGCCGTGATGGGGTGGACGGCATCGCCCCCGGTGCGAAGATCCTGCCCATCAAACTCCGCAAGGACGGCGAGACCAACACCGCCGCCTCGGTGACCCTCGGCATCCGGATGGCTGTCGATGGCGGCGCCAAAGTGATCAACATGTCCTTCGGTGGCCCGGGCTTCGCCAGCCCCGACGAGGTGAGCGCGATCAAGTACGCGCTGGACCGCGATGTCGTCGTGATCGCCTCCGCCGGCAACACGTCCGAGGGCGACACCTCGGTCATCAACCCGGCCAACACTCCCGGTGTGATCGCGGTGACCGGAACGACCCGGGGCGGCAGATTCTGGTCCGGCTCGGTTCAGGGGCCGGAGGCGGTGGTCGCCGCGCCAGGTGACGGCATCTACAACGCCGCCAACGAGGGCGGGTACGGCTGGGGCGACGGGACGTCCGACTCGGCCGCCATCGTCTCCGGTCTGGCCGCGTTGATCCGGGCGAAGTACCCGGACCTGAACGCTCCGAGCGTGATCAACCGGATCATCCGGACCGCGCGGGACGTCGGCCCGTCCGGACGGGACCCGCAGTACGGCTTCGGGGTGATCGACCCGGTGAAGGCGCTGACCGCGAACGTGCCGCCGGTCACCGCCAACCCACTGCTGGGCTCGGCCGCCGCGACCGACCCGGGTCCGGCCCGCACCGGGGGCGCGGACGAGGAGTTCGACGTCACCCAGCACGGCGACCGCGGTGGCCCCACCGACCAGCAGGTCATGGTGGTGGGCATCGGCATCGCCGTGGTGCTGGTGTTGTTGCTGGGGCTGGCGGTCTTCCTGATCTGGAACCGCCGTCGCTACCGCCGGGAGGCCGCACAGGCTGCCGACATCCCGGACCACCTTCTCGACCAGGCGGGTCCCGGCGCGTACCCGTCGCCCGAGGCGGGTTACGCCCCGCCGCCCGGTTACGCCCCTCCGCCCTCCGGTTACGCCCCTCCGCCGGGGTACGCCCCGCCCTCGAACTACGGCCCGCCGGGCGGTCCGCCGCCCCCACCGCCGATACAGCGGTAACCGATGTCGATCGTGATGGCCGGCTGGTGACCACCGGGTCACTGGCCGGCCACCGGCCTTCGTGGTGGCGGTAACATCCCTGGCGACCGGTTTGCCGCCGTCTGTCGACGCCAACCGACCGCCCCGGTCGCGTACCGTCACGACGCCTGCGCCAGGATGGGTGGACACGCAGGTACCCCCGAGGAGCACACGATCGCCAGAAAGCCTCAACCCGAGGGCGGCCAGGCGCCGGTCGTCCAGCGCGTCCGCATCCGCTACGCCAAGCGCGGGCCGCTGCGGTTCACGTCGCACCGGGACTTCGCCCGGGCGTTCGAGCGCGCGCTCCGTCGGGCCGCCGTGCCGATTGCCTTCTCCCAGGGTTTCACTCCGCACCCGAAGATCTCCTACGCCAGCGCCGCGCCCACCGGGGTGGCGAGCGAGGCGGAGTACCTGGAGATCGGCCTCCAGGCGCCGGTCGACCCGGAGGCGTTGCGGGCCGCGCTGGACGCCGCCCTCTCGCCGGGGCTGGACGTCCTGGACGCCGTGATCGCCGAGGGCGGCAATCTCCCCGACCGGATCGAGGCGTCGCTCTGGCACATCGAGATGCCCGAGGTGGACCCGGCGGTGCTGCGCGCCGCTGTGGATGCCTTCGTCGCCGCCGACGAGGTGTTGGTGGAGCGGATGACCAAGCAGGGCAGACGGACGTTCGACGCCCGCGCGGCTGTGATATCGATCAATGCCTCAGCACCGACGCCGACGCCTTCCGGGGCACCGGACGTCCCGTGTGCGATACTCGAACTGGTCGTGCGGCAGGTCACCCCGTCCGTACGGCCCGATGACGTCCTTTCCGGCCTCCGCGTGGTGGCCGACCTGGAGCCGCCGGTTTCGCCGAGGGTGACCCGGCTGGCTCAGGGCACGTTGACCGCGCAGGGTGCGATCGTGGATCCGTTGGATGCGGACCGCGACGGGGCAGCCATCGTTGGGCACTGACCGACGGTCGGTGCTCTGGCAGGCAGACTTCGGCGGTCGCGCACCTCGCGCGCCCGGCGGAAACACTTTTGCGGCGACCCTGCGTGGCAGCGCTCACCCGCGCCCGGGGTAGCCAGAACTGGAGAACGTCCATGCTCGAGAACGAGCCCGAGGGCGGCGAACGGACCGGTTCACAGCCGGCCGGCGAGACCGCCGATGACAGCACCACGGCAGTCGGTTCGGCTCCGGTGGGGCCGCAGGACGCTGCCGGCGCGGAGAGCGTCGAGCCCGCCGCCCCCGTGCGGCGCACACGGACGACCCGCCGGCGGGCCGCCCCGCTCAACCAGCCGGAGCAGACCGACGCGCCGGTCGAGGCGACCACCGGTGGGGCCGGCAGTGTCGAGTCCCCGCAGGCGGAGGTCTTCGCCCCGGTCTCCGGTGACCTGGATGTCGCCCCGAAGACTCCCCGACGCCGCCGCAAGGCCACTCCCGTCGAGACCACCGCCGACGAGCCGCTGGTCGCCGCCTCGGCGGAGGCGGCGTCGGCCGAGGTGGTTCCGCCGGTCAAGGTGACCCGGACCCGGCGTAAGAAGGCCACACCGGCCGCCGTCGAGGAGCCGCCGGCGACCGAGCAGCCGCCCGCGGCCGAGGAGCCGCTGGCGACCGAGGAGCCGGTCGTCGCCGAGGAGCCCGCCGAGTCCGACCTGCGCGAGGCCGAGGCGGAACTGGACGACACGGAAACCCTGCCGAGTGCGACCGCCGCCGAGCTGGCCTGGACCAGCGGCGCTCAGGACCGTTCGGGCGAGGTGCCGCCGGGTGTGGCGGTTCCCGGTGTCGGCGACGAGCCGAACGAGCCCGCCGAGGTCGAGCCGGAGCAGCCGCGTACCCGTCGTCGGAGGGCTGCCCTCTCCGCGCCCACCGTACTGTTCATGGCGCCCCAGCCGGATGCCGTGCCGGTGACCCGGCCGGTGGAGCCCGCCCCGGTGGCCGAGGAGCCGGCCGTCGAGGAGGCCGCAGAGCCGTCCCGCCGCCGCCGACGCGGTCGTCGGGACGCCGAGCCGGTTGAGCCGATTGAGGCGGTCGAGGCCGAGGAGGCGCCGGTCGAGGAGGCCGAGGAGGCCACCGAGGCGGATGAGGACGACGAGGACAGCGCCGCCGCGCGCCGTCGCCGCCGGCGTGGTCGCCGCGGCCGTGGCCGGGGCAAGGGCGGGGCCGACGACGCCGAGGACGAGGAGTCCGAGGAGGCGGCGCAGGCCGACGAGGAAGAGACCGCCGAGGCCGAGGCCGAGGGCGAGGGCGACGAGGATGAGGAGGCTGAGGGCGGCGATGGCCTGACCCGTCGCCGCCGGCGTCGTCGTCGTCGGGGCGCGGGCGACACGGAGGGCACCGCCGACGACGGTGTCCCGACCGTGGTGAAGATCCGCGAGCCGCGTCGTACGGTCGACGAGGTGCAGGGCGTCTCCGGCTCGACCCGCCTGGAGGCCAAGCGTCAGCGCCGCCGGGACGGCCGCGAGCAGCGGCGTACCCGGCCGCCGATCCTGAGCGAGTCGGAGTTCCTGGCGCGCCGGGAGGCCGTCGACCGGGTGATGGCGGTCCGCCAGCGCGGTGACCGTACCCAGATCGCGGTCCTGGAGGACGGCGTCCTGGTCGAGCACTACGTCACCCGGAACTCCTCCGGCACGATGGCCGGCAACGTGTACCTGGGCAAGGTGCAGAACGTGCTGCCGAGCATGGAGGCGGCGTTCGTCGACGTCGGCCGGGGCCGCAACGCGGTGCTGTACGCCGGCGAGGTCAACTGGGACACGTCCGGCCTGGAAGGGCGGGCCCGCTCGATCGAGCAGGCGCTGCGCTCCGGCGACTCGGTGCTGGTCCAGGTCACCAAGGACCCGATCGGGCACAAGGGTGCCCGGTTGACCAGCCACATCGCGCTCTCCGGCCGACACCTGGTCTACGTGCCCAACGGCAACGCGTCGGGGATCAGCCGCAAGCTGCCGGACAACGAGCGCAAGCGGCTGCGGGACGTGCTCAAGAAGTTGGTCCCGGACGGCGCGGGCGTGATCGTCCGTACGGCCGCCGAGGGCGCCACCGAGGATGAGCTGGCCCGTGACGTCAAGCGTCTGCAGGCGCAGTGGGAGGACATCCAGGCCAAGGCCGCCGAGGGTGGCGCTCCGGTGCTGCTCTACGGAGAGCCCGACCTGGTCATCCGGGTGGTCCGCGACCTGTTCAACGAGGACTTCCGCGAGCTGGTCATCGAGGGCGAGCAGTCGTACGAGATGGTCGAGTCGTACCTGTCGCACGTCTCTCCGGACCTGGTGGACCGGGTGCGTCGACACGTCGGTACGAGCGACGTCTTCGCCGAGTACCGGATCGACGAGCAGATCATCAAGGGTCTGGACCGCAAGGTCTTCCTGCCCTCCGGTGGCTCGTTGGTGATCGACCGCACCGAGGCGATGACTGTCGTCGACGTCAACACCGGTAAGTACACCGGCTCCGGGGGCAACCTGGAGGAGACCGTCACCCGTAACAACCTGGAGGCGGCGGAGGAGATCGTCCGTCAGCTCCGGCTCCGCGACATCGGCGGCATCGTGGTGATCGACTTCATCGACATGGTGTTGGAGTCGAATCGGGAGCTGGTGTTGCGCCGACTCACCGAGTGCCTCGGCCGGGACCGCACCAAGCACCAGGTCACCGAGATCACCTCGCTCGGCCTGGTGCAGATGACCCGTAAGCGGATCGGGGCGGGCCTGCTGGAGGCGTTCAGCGAGACCTGCGAGTGCTGCAAGGGCCGGGGCGTGATCATTCACACCGAGCCGGTGCCGGAGAAGCCGCGCGCCGCTGGTGCGGGGGAGAAGGTCAAGGCTGTCGCCTCGTCGGCGCCGGCCGCTCCGGCCGCCGAGAAGGGCACGACCTCGTCCCGCCGTCGGGCGCGCAAGAACGCCCCGGCCGAGCGGACCGTCGTCGAGGTCGTCGACACCGACACCAGCGCCGAAGCGGACGCCGACTACCAGGACACCATGGGCTACGACCTGTCCCGGTACGAGTCGGACGCCGCTGCCGCTCCGGCGGTCTCCGACAGCCAGCAGGGTGAGTCGGCTCGGCTGGCCGCGGCGGACGACCCGGACGCGCTCGCCGACGGTGATGGCGACGAGGAGACCAGCGAGGGTGCCGGCGGACGACGTCGTTCACGCCGGGGTGGCACCCGTCGCCGGACGCGCCCCTGACCGCCTGACCGGCCAAGTGTTTGACGAGGTCCCTTCCCCGGCAAAGTGACGGGGGAGGGACCTCGCCGTTCCGGCCACCCCGGCCCAGGATCGGTCGACCCGCGTCAGGAGAAGAAGATGCGTCGTCTGCTCGCCGTCACCGCGGTGGTCACCGTGCTCTCCGGCGCGGTGGGGTGCTCCACCGACCGGTCTGGGAACGTTGGGCCGGATGTGACCAGGGTGGCCACCCAGAGCCCGGCTTCCGGACCGGCCAGTAGCGCGGCGGCGGGCGACGCCGAACAGGTCTGCGCCGCCGCCCAACGGGCCAGCACCACCGCCGTCCGGACGTACGTGGCGGAGCTGGGTCGGATGGTCGCGGCGGTGGGCGCCGGCGACAGCACCGCGGCCGAGGTTGCCCGGGGGCGGGCCGAGGCGGCTCTGGACGGCTGGCGGACCGAGCTACGGGAGCAGTCGGAGCGGGCCACCGATCCGCAGCTCAAGACCATGCTCACCGACCTCGGCACCGAGGTGGCCGCGCTCCGCGCCGACGTGGAGTCGATCGACGAGACCGAGCTGGACCGGCTCCAGCAGCGTCTCGACCAGCTCTGCGCGCGCTGACCAGGGCGGGCCGGTTTGGGGTCCGGGCCGGCAATGGCGTACTCTTGCCTGCGGCGCACTTTTGGTGTGCCGAGTTCCCGTGTGCCCGCGCCGCCGTGCACTGCTACCCGGCGAGCCGCCGCGGGGACGACCGCCAGCAGCCTCAACGACAGGGAGTCCGCCTCCGATGTACGCGATCGTCAAGACCGGCGGCAAGCAGTACAAGGTCGCCGAGGGCGACGTGATCGAGGTCGAGAAGCTCACCGGTGCTCCCGGTGACGCGGTGAAGCTCACCGCGGTGCTCCTCGTCGACGGTGACGACCTGGTGACCGACGCGGCAAAGCTTGCCGAGGTCGCGGTGTCCGGCGAAATTGCCGCGCACACCAAGGGCCCGAAGATTCGGATCCACAAGTTCAAGAACAAGACTGGCTACCACAAGCGCCAGGGTCACCGTCAGCCGTTGACCCAGGTCAAGGTGACCGGCATCTCCAGCGGGAAGTAGGTCGTCCTCCAATGGCTCACAAAAAGGGTGCGTCCAGCTCGCGTAACGGTCGTGACTCCGCGGCCCAGCGACTCGGCGTGAAGCGCTTCGGTGGTCAGGTCGTCAGCGCCGGTGAGATCATCATCCGGCAGCGTGGCACCAAGTTCCACCCCGGTGACCTGGTCGGCCGTGGCGGCGACGACACGCTGTTCGCGCTGTCCGCCGGTGCGGTCCTGTTCGGCACCAAGCGCGGTCGCAAGACCGTCAGCATCGTTCCGCAGCAGTAGTTCTCGGGCTAAGCGGGCCGCGGACCTACGGGTCCCGGCCCGCTTAGCTTTTTTCGAAGTGCGGGGTCGGACCTCGCTGGAAGGATTGACACCGTGGCAACGTTCGTTGACCGGGTCGTTCTGCATCTGCAGGCCGGCGATGGTGGGCACGGTTGTGTCTCGATCCACCGCGAGAAGTTCAAGCCCTTCGGTGGGCCGGACGGCGGCAACGGCGGGCACGGCGGCAGCGTCTCGCTGGTGGTCGACCCGCAGGTGACCACGCTGCTCGACTTCCACTTCCACCCGCACGTCAAGGCCGACAACGGCAAGGGCGGTGCCGGCTCGAACCGGGACGGGGCCAACGGCCACAACCTGGTGCTGAAGGTGCCCAACGGCACTGTCGTGCAGAGCACGGACGGCACCGTGCTCGCCGACATGGTGGGTGCCGGCACCACCTTCGAGATCGCGCGCGGTGGGCGCGGCGGGCGGGGCAACGCCTCGCTGGCCAACGCCAAGCGCAAGGCTCCCGGCTTCGCCGAGCTGGGCGAGCCCGGCGACCAGTTGGACATCGTGCTGGAGCTCAAGAGCGTCGCCGACGTCGGTCTGGTGGGCTTCCCGTCAGCCGGCAAGTCGTCGCTGATCTCGGTGATCTCCGCGGCCAAGCCGAAGATTGCCGACTACCCGTTCACCACCCTCGTGCCGAACCTCGGCGTGGTCCGGCTGGACAACCACACCTTCACCGTCGCCGACGTGCCGGGTCTGATCCCCGGCGCGGCCACCGGCAAGGGGCTGGGTCTGGAGTTCCTCCGGCACATCGAGCGCTGCGCGGTGCTGGTGCACGTCATCGACTCGGCGACCCTGGAGCCCGGACGCGACCCGGTCGCCGACATCGACGCCATCGAGGCCGAGCTGAGCCAGTACGGCGGCCTGACCGAGCGCCCCCGACTGGTGGCCGTGAACAAGGTCGACGTGCCGGACGGGCGGGATCTCGCCGAGATCGTGCGCCCGGACCTGGAGGAGCGCGGTTACCGGGTGTTCGAGGTCTCCGCGGCCACCCGGGAAGGGCTCAAGGAGCTGACCTACGCGATGGCCGAGCTGGTCGAGGCGGAGCGCAAGGCCGCGCCGCCCGCCGAGCCGACCCGGGTCGTGATCCGCCCGATGGCAGTGGACGACGCCGGGTTCACCATCACCGCCGAGGCGGACGGCTCGTTCACCGTTCACGGCGTCCGGCCGGAGCGCTGGGTCAAGCAGACCAACTTCGACAACGACGAGGCGGTCGGCTACCTGGCCGACCGGCTGGCCCGGCTCGGGGTGGAGGACAAGCTGGCCAAGGCCGGCGCGCAGCCCGGTGACCTGGTCCGGATCGGTGAGCGCGAGTTCGACTGGCAGCCGACGCTCTTCGCCGGTGTGGAGTTCGTACCCGGTAACCGGGGCACCGACGTCCGCCTGGAGGAAAAGTCGAACCGGGCCTCCGCGGCGGACCGGCTCGCCGCTCGGAAGGCCCGCCGGGTGCGGTCCGAGGACGAGGTGGGCGCGGACGCGTCCGACGACATCGACGAGGACGACGCCGAGTAGTCCGTTGCGCTCCGTGATCGGGTTGATTTCCGGAAACCTCCGCGAAATCCACCGGTCCTAGCGTGGGGTGATGCTGATCGAGTCCCGGCCTGCCACCGATCCGGAGATCGCCGCCCTCGTCGTCGCACAGCAGCGTGAGCTGCGCGAGGCCGACGGCGGGTTGGACGGGCAAATCTTCATGCCGCACGACGACGTCCGCTACCTGGCGGTGGTGGTCAACGGTCGGGCGGTCGCCTGCGGAGGGCTCCAGGCGCTCGACGCCGAGACCGGCGAGGTCAAGCGGATGTACGTCCGGCCCGCGTACCGGGGGCGGGGCGTCGCCCGCCAGTTGCTGGCCGCGCTGGAGGAGTGTGCGTTCCGGCAGGGGCATTCGGTGGTCTGCCTGGAGACCGGCACCTACCTGCCGGCCGCGATCGGGTTGTACACCTCGTGCGGCTACGACCCGATCCCGGTGTACGGCGAGTACGTGGACAACCCGTACAGCGTCTGTTTCGCCAAGCGGCTGCCGGTCGCGGCCTGACGAGGGACTCCTTCGCCGGTCGACTACCTTCGCGACCGCGAGCGTGACTGCGAAACCCGTAGCGCCAGGTCAGTGGCGGTCGGCGGGGCTGTCGAGGCGTCCGCCGGTGCCGGCCTGGTTCGACAGCAGCAGCCCGAGCGCGAGCATCCCGAAGCCGAGCGCGAGGTGCAGCCAGTTGTCGGCGTCGTTGACCGGCAGGATGTTCGCCCCGCCCTCCGGGTTGATGGCCTCGATCACCAGCCCGTAGAGCCAGAGTGCCAGGTAGATCGCACCGCCGGCGGCCAGGAAGACGCGGGCGCCGGCGACGCTGCGGGCCAGCGCCAGGCCGGCCAGCCCGAAGATCAGGTGCACCGCGTTGTGCAGGATCGACACCTGGAACAGCCCGAGGAGCTTGGCCTCCGAGTGGTGTCCGCCGAACCGCAGGTCGCCGTAGTCGGTGGTGATGCCGGGGATGAAGCCGAGGACGCCGATCAGCAGGAAGACGCCGGCGACGGCCAGCGCGGCCACCTGGACCCGGGGCCGGGGGGCGGCCGGTCGGCCACCTCGCGCGTCTCGTGCCATCGCTGCCCCCTCCGTGGATCTGCCAGCCCTCGCGAACCTCGCTGTCCGCAGCGGCGTGGTGACGCAGCCCGACGATCCTCCATTTTGAAGTTGATCCGGCCGGCCGCGCAGAGGAATGCACGAAGAGGTATGGAAGCCGAAACGCAGGGTAGGTGAATGGTCAGCGGTCGTGGCGACGCGACCGCATCCCCCCAGCACAACCGCGACGACTTTCCGAGCGGAAGGGACATCATGACTTACGAAGTTTCACCTACGTCTTCCACGTACGGGCAGCAGTCGGCCAACGGCGGTGGCGTCCGCGAACAGGCGCGCCAGGTTGGTTCCGAGGCCGCGCACGCCGGCGGCGCTGTCGCACAGACCGCCAAGGAGCAGGGCGCCGAGGTCGGCCGTGAGGCGGCCCGGCAGGCCCGCAACCTGTACGGCGAGGCCCGCACCCAGCTCGCCAGCCAGACCGGTGAGCAGCAGCGCAAGGCTGCCGGCGGGCTGCGTTCGCTGGCCGACGAGATGCGCTCGATGGCCGAGCAGGGTGGCCAGGCCGGCCCGGTGACCGAGCTGGCCCGCCAGGCCGCGGACCGGGTGCACGGTGTGGCCGGCTGGCTGGAGGAGCGCGAGCCCGGTGACCTGATCACCGAGGTCCGCGACTACGCACGGCGCAACCCGGGCACCTTCCTGGTCGGCGCGGCGGTCCTTGGTGTGCTCGCCGGTCGGCTGACCCGCAGCATCTCCGCCGCTGGCGACGACTCCGGCAACGGATCCTCGACCTACCGGGGCGCCGGGGCGTACGACCCGGAGCAGACCGCCGTGATCCCGACGCCGCCCCCGGCGCCGCGCACCACGCCGGACGCTGTCCCGCAGAGCGGATACGCCGACCCGACTCCGGGCAGCTACGCCGACCCGACTCCGGGTGGCTACACCGACCCGACGCCGGGCAGCTACGCCGAGCCCACCCGGGGCGACTACCCGCAGCACTCCGGCACCGGCCAGCCGCTGCCGCCGGTGACCCAGACCGACCCGCTGCCCGGCGTGCCGTCCACCGGCAGCCCCCGTCCGTGAGCCCGCGAGTTATCCGAAGGGAGGCGACGGCATGACCATGCCGACGCAGGGGCCCGGACCGGGCTCCGGCTACCACCCCGACGCGGGTGCCCCGCACACCGCCGACGAGGTGCGGAACAGCTCGTTGGGTGACTTGATGCGTCAGGTCACCACCGACCTGTCGACGCTGATGCGTCAGGAGGTCGAACTGGCCAAGGCGGAGATCCGCCAGGAGGGCAAGAAGGCCGGCAAGGCCGCCGGGCTCTTCGGCGGCGCCGGCTTCGGCGGCTACATGGTGGCGCTCTTCGTGTCCATCGCCGTGTGGCAGTTCCTCGACAACGTCATGGACTCCGGCCTGGCCGCGCTGATCGTGGCCGTGATCTGGGCCACGGTCGCCGCCGTCCTCTACTCCATGGCCAAGAAGAACGCCCAGCACGTACGCGGGCTCAAGAAGACCAACGACAGCGTGCAGCGGATCCCCGACGCGCTCAAGCCGCACCCGGAGGGAGTCACCCGATGAGCACCGATCCCGATCAGATCCGCCGGGAGATCGAAGCCACCCGTAACAGCCTCAGCTCCGATGTGGACGCGTTGGCGTACAAGGTCAGCCCGAGCCGCATCGTCGACGACCGCAAGCAGCGGGCCCGCTCCGCTCTGCAGAATGTGAGGGACAAGGTCATGGGAACCGCGTCTGACCTCGGCCACGGCACTGGCCACGCCGCCCACTCGGTGGGCGACCGTGCCTCGTCGGCGGCCTCCAGCGTCAGTGACGCCGCGCAGTCGGCGGCTGCCACCGTCAGCGACGCCGCCCACAGCGCGCCGCGGGTGATCCGGCAGAAGTCCCAGGGCAACCCTCTCGCCGCCGGTCTGATCGCGTTCGGCGTCGGCTGGCTGGCCTCGTCGCTGATCCCGGCCTCCCGCCGTGAGCAGCAGGCCGCGACCCAGCTCAAGGAGCGGGTCAGCGAGCACAGCGGCGCGGTGACGGAGAAGCTGAGCACGGTGGCGAACGAGCTCAAGGAAGAGCTGCGCGAGCCGGCCCAGCAGGCCGCCGAGTCGGTGAAGTCCACCGCTCAGGACGCGGTGCACGCGGTCAGGGACGACACGAAGTCCGCCGCGCACGACGTCAAGGACCAGGCCCAGCAGGCCCGGCACCAGGTCAGCCCCTGAACCGGGCCGATCACCGTTGCGACAGCTCGCGGCCACCCCGGTGACCGCGAGCTGTCGCGCTGTCAGGGGCTTTGACGCCGCCCCTGGTGGGTGCGCAGGGAACGTGTCCGGTGGGCGGCCAGGCGGATCCGGCCGTCGCCGTACCGGACGCCCCCGAGCAGGAACCGCTGGGCGACAGCGAGCCAGCCGCACACTCCGCGCTCCAGCAGCCAGACCGGTGCCGCCAGCGCCGTCGTCGGAGGGAAGACCGCGGTGCCGCCCGCTCGGCGGCGACCCGCCTCGGCGAGGGCGACGGTGCCGGCCGCCGCGCCGAGCACCAGCGCGGGCCGCCGGGCCGCGACCGCCGCGGCCAGTGCCGGCAGGACCGCGAGCGCGGTCAGCAGACGCGCCGGCTGGGCCAGGTCGTCGTACGCCTGACGGACCCGTTGGCTCCGGAAGTGCGCGGCGTCCGGAGGCAACCGGCGTACGTACAGCCAGGCCGGCGTCGCCTCGGAGCGGTCGTACGCGCGCATGGTGCGGATCAGTTCCAGGTTCTCGAAGAGCACGTCCGGGTCGTACCCGCCGATGGCGAGGAACGCGCTGCGACGCACGGCGAGGGTCCCCGGGTAGTCCGCGCCGAGGGCCCTGTTGAGCAGCGTCCGGCCGGTGTCCCACCAGGCGTGCCAGGGCAGCGGGTCGAAGTAGTTCTGCGGGCGGACCAGGTCGACCTGGTCGAGCAGGAGGTGTACGGCGGTCAGCCCGGCCTCGTCGTACCGGACGTCGTCGTCGGCGATCACCACGTGTTCGTGCTCCGCCGCGCGTACGCCGGTGCGGACGCCGAGCACCTTCCCGTTGAGCCCCGCGCCTGTGGTGTCGGGTGGGAGGTGCCGGACCAGCCCCGCCCAGGCGTCGGCGTGCCGGGCGAAGAGGTCCGGTGTTGAGCCGTCGACCACGAGCACGTCGACCCGGTCGGCCAGCCAGCGCAGGTAGTCGGTCAACTCGGCGAGGCCGCTGTCGGAGTGCCAGCGCAGCGGCAGCACGTACGTCATCGGCAGGCGGACCGGCCGAGCCGGCGCCCGTCGTACCTCTGCACGCCGTGGTTGATCGCGCACGGGCGTCGTCCGATCAGTCGGTGCGGCGGATGTTGGTGATGGTCAGGCCGAGGGGCGGCAGCGCCGGCATCCGGCGCAGGTCCAGGGTCAGGTCCTGGACCGGTACGTCGTAGCGCATGGTGGTGGTCAGGTTGGCGACCGCCCGTTTCATCAGGTCGATGGTGATCCACTCACCGGCGCACCGGTGTCCGGCCCAGTGGTCGCCGCCGCCCTGCGGGATCAGCGCGAACGGGTCCACCCGTCGCCCGGCGAACCGTTCCGGACGGAACAACTCCGGTTCCGGCCAGAGCGTCGGGTGGTGGTTGGTGCCGTACAGGTCGAGCAGCACCCGACGGCCGGCGGGGAAGTGGTGGCCCTGCCATTCGAAGGAGCGCCGGACCCGGGCCGCCGCCATCGGGAAGAACGGGTAGTAGCGGCGTACCTCCTGGACGAACTGCTCGGTGGCCTCGTCGTCGTCGCGGACCCGGTCCCGCCAGCCCGGATGGTCGTGCAGGGCGAGCGCGGCGAAGGTCAGGTACTGGTCGACGGCGACCACCGGGCGCAGCAGGTTCAGGAGCTCCACCGCCGCGGTCCGGCGGGGGAGCAGGTTGCCCCGCCCGTCCCGGTGTTCGGCGATCACTGCCAGGGCGCTGCCGGCCGGTGCCGGAGCGAGACCGGTCCGGGTCCGTTCGACCAGGTCGGCGAGCCGGCGTTCGGCGCGGCGACGGGCGAGCCGTCCCCGCCAGTGCCGGGGTCCGGCCAGCGCCGGCGCCTCGATCATGGCGTGCAGCTCGACGGCGCGGTCCGCGACCTGTGAGGCGGGCAGCGGCACCCCGACCCAGGCGTACACCACCCGGGTCAGCAGTCGGCCCAGCTCGTCGTAGAGCGACACCGGCCCGGCAGCCTCCCAGGCGGGGATCCGGGCGAGCCACTCGTCGTCGAAGAGCTGGCCGAGCTGCCGGATGGCGGCCGGCGTCATGATCGACATGAACATCGCCTTGCGGTCGGCGTGTTCCGTCCCGTCGAGTCCCTGCACACCACCCCGACCGGTGAGGGTCCGCTGCACCCGCAGCGGCATCGCGGTGGCGCGTTGGAAGCGTTCGGTGTCGTAGAACAACTCGGTCGCCGGCCGGCCGCGCAGGCAGATGGTCGGGGCGAGCAGGATCCGGGTCCGGAACACGTCGCTGTCGTAGCGCTCACAGCGTTCGCCGATGAAGCGGTAGCCGGCGCGGAGCAGCGCGAGGGTGCTGTCCGGGCTGCGGTCGGCCGGCATACTCGCCATCGGGTCTCCTCACGCGCGGGGTCCGGCCGGCTGTCTACCCCGGTCGCCGCAGCTGAATCCCTGCGCGGACGGCACACCGGCTGGCCCCTCCCAGGGGCAGCGGAACCTGGTTTGCTGCTGGTGGGGCAACCACGGGGAGGGCGGATGCGCGACAACACATCACCGCACTGGCGGCAGCGGCGGGCGCTCGGGGCGCTGGGCGGGAGCCGTGACGGGCGGTCACTGATCGGGCCGCCCCGGCGGCCCACCCGGCCGCGCCGGTTCTTCACCGTGCACCTGGGCTTCACCGCGCCCGACGTGGCCGAGGCCCGTGAGCTGGCGGTGGCGTACGCGGAGGCGCTGAGCCTGCTCCGCGTGGAGGTCGCCCTCGGTGCGGCGGCCCTGTCACCGGCGGACGCCTGGCAGCGGGCCGAGCGGCTGTTCTGCGGTGCTGTCGGCCCGGACGGCGAGCGCTGCGTCGACGTCGCCGGCCATCCTGGTTTCCACCACGCCCCCGGTCCGGGCGGCCTCGGCTGGGGCGACGGCGACGGCCCCGGCCGGGCCGATGGTTGACCACCGGCCCGGGCCGGTCGTTCCGGTAGGGGAGGGCTGCGTGCCGGCGCCCCGACTGCGGGCACCGGCACGGCAACCGCACACCGGCCAGCGCGTTCAGTCCAGGTCGAACTCGCCGTCCTGCGCGCCGGCCACGAACGCGTCCCACTCGGCCTGGGTGAAGACCAGCACCGGTCCCTCCGGCTCGGCCGAGTTGCGCATCCCGATCAGATCGTCGACGAAGGCGACCTCCACGGCGCTGTCGGAGGTGTCCCCCTCGGCCCGCTGCCAGACCGCCCGAGAGAGGTCGAAGTCGCCCTTGGGGTGCTGCGCCATGGTTCTTTCCTCCAGTGCCGAGGGTCGTGTGGTGACCGGGTGCCGATCCCCATCGGGCAGGATAAGCGGATGCCGAGCCTGACCCGTGTAGAGGCGACCGCGCGTGGCGCGGCGATTACTGTCGAGTCCTATCAGGTGGACCTCGACCTGACCGGCGGCGCGGAGCTGTTCCGCTCCCGCGTGGAGATCCGGTTCCGGGCGACCCCCGGCACCGCGACCTTCGCCGAGGTCAAGCCCGCGAAACTACTCGGGGTACGCCTCAACGACCGCGACCTGGACCCCGGCCTGCTCGCCGACAACCGGCTGCCGCTCGACGACCTCGACGCGGAGAACACGCTCGTCGTCGAGGCGGAGATGGCGTATTCCAACGCGGGCGAGGGGATGCACCGCTTCGTCGACCCGGCCGACGGCGAGACCTACCTCTACGCGATGTCGTTCCTCGACAACGCGCAGCGCATCTTCGCCGCCTTCGACCAACCCGACCTCAAGGCCCCGTTCACCCTCTCGGTGACCGCGCCACCGGAGTGGACGGTCTCCGGCAATGCCGAGGTGGTCGCCAACCCGGCTCCCGGCCGGTGGGAGTTCGCCCCGAGCGCGCCGTTGGCGACGTACTTCTTCTCGCTCATCGCCGGGCCGTGGCACGTCCGGCGGGCCGAGCACGACGGTGTGCCACTGGGCATTTACTGCCGCCGGTCGCAGGCCGAGCACCTGGACGCCGACGCCGACGCCGACGAGATCTTCACCGTCACCCGGCAGTGCCTGGACCGGTTCCACGAGCTCTTCACCGAGCGCTACCCGTTCGGCAAGTACGACCAGGCGTTCGTGCCCGAGTTCAACGCCGGCGCGATGGAAAATCCGGGCATCGTCACCTTCCGCGACGACTACATCTTCCGCTCGGCGGTCACCGACACGCAGCGCGAGCAGCGGGCTAGCACCATCGCCCACGAGATGGCCCACATGTGGTTCGGTGACCTGGTCACTATGCGCTGGTGGGACGACCTGTGGTTGAACGAGTCCTTCGCGGAGTACCTGGGCACCCGGGTCACCGCCGAGGCGACCCGTTTCGACCAGGCGTGGACCACCTTCGCCATGCGCCGCAAGGCCTGGGGTTACGCCGCCGACCAGCGCCCCTCCACCCACCCGATCGCCCCGGAGGAGGTCGCCGACGCCGACGAGGGCCTGCTCAACTTCGACGGCATCTCGTACGCCAAGGGGGCCAGCGTGCTGCGGCAGCTGGTCGCGTGGCTCGGCGACGAGGCGTTCCTGGCCGGCCTCAACGCGCACTTCGCCGCTCACCGCTTCGGCAACGCCACCCTCGACGACCTGCTGGCCAGCCTCTCCAGCGCCAGCGGGCGGGACCTCTCCGGCTGGGCCGAGCTGTGGTTGCGTCGGCCGCAGGTCAACACGTTGCGCGCCGAGGTCGCCGTGGACGCCGACGGCCGCTACACCGAGGTGGCGGTGGTGCAGACCGCGCCCGAGTCGCACCCGGTGCGGCGCCCGCACCGGCTCGGCGTGGGCCGCTACTCGGCGGACGGCAGCGTCCTCCGCGACGAGGTGGACATCGACCCGGCCGTCGACGGTGATCGGACCGTGGTCAGTCAGCTGGAGGGCCTGCCGGCGGCCCGGCTGCTGCTGCTCAACGACGGTGACCTCACCTTCGCCAAGGTGCGTCTCGACCCGGCGTCGGCGGAGGCCGTTCCGCTGGTGCTGCCCGGTCTGACCGACCCGCTGGCCAGGGCTGTGCTGTGGGGCGAGGCACTGGACGCCGCTACCGACGGGGAGCGGCCGGTCGCCGGCCTGGTCGACCTGATGGTCGCCGCGCTGCCCACCGAGACCGAGGTGATCATCGCGGAGGACGTGCTGACGCTCAGCCGGTCGCTCGTCGACCGCTACCTCGACCCGCTGACCCGGTCGGCGGCGCTGGCCCGGGTCACCGAGGCGTGCCAGCGCCTGCTCGACGGCGCACCGGCCGGAGAATCGTTGCAGCTCGCCGCCGCACGAGGCTGGATCGCCACGACCACCGATGACGACCTGCTCGTCGGCTGGCTCGCCGGGCGGGACGTGCCGGCCGGCCTGAAGGTCGACGCGGAGCTGCGCTGGGCGGTGCTGCGCCGGCTGGTGGTGCTGGGCGCCGCCGGCGAGGCGGAGATCGCCATCGAGGCGGCCGCCGACGTCAGCTCCACGGGCGCGGAACGGGCCGCCCACTGCCGGGCCGCCCTGCCCGACCCGGCGGCGAAGCAGGCCGCCTGGGAGATCATCGTGCGGGACACCGACCTGTCCAACCGGCTGTTGGAAGCGACAGCCGAGGGGTTTTGGCAACCCGAACAGGCCGAGCTGACCGCCGCGTACGTCGACAGGTACTTCGCGGAGATGCCGGCCGCCGCGAGTCGGCGTACCCCCTGGACGGCCGACCGGGTGGCGGCTCTGGCGTTCCCCCGCTACGCCGTGGCGCAGCCGACCCGGGAGGCGGCCGCGGCGTTGCTGGCCCGCGACGACCTGACCCCCGGCCTGCGCCGGGTGGTGACCGACGCCGACGACGACCTGCGCCGCGCACTCGTCGCCCGAACGGCGGTGGCGGCCGCGTCGGCATGAGAGCAGTCGGGCGTGGGGTGGCCGACGAGCCACCCCACGCCCACCACTCAGCGCAGCGCGGGCTCCGCTGTGACCGGGGCGTCCCAGTCGATGACGTAGCGCTGCTCGTCGGCGACGGTCTTCTCCGGGTCCATCGCCGTGCGCACCAGCAGCGGCATCAGCAGCGGCATCAGCGTCCGGGCGACCGGCCCGGGCGCCTTGGCGTGGTTGATCCGGGCCGCACGGGCGGCGACCTTCTCCACCCGGGAGCGACGCAGCCGCACGTACGCGTCGAACGCCGACGCGACGTCCGGCAGGTCCCGCAGGCAGCGGGCGAGCTGCACAGCGCTCTCGATGGCCAGCGACGCGCCCTGCCCGGAACTGTTCGACGGCGCGTGGGCGGCGTCGCCGACCAGCACCATCCGCCCCCGGTGCCAGTGCGGCACCGGCGGCATGATCTGGAGAGCGCCGACCACCTGGAGTTCGTCGGCGATGCTGGTCGCCATCAACTCCCGGCCCGGGTCGTCGTCGCCGTAGCTGCTGCGCAGCGTGTCCAGCCACCGTTCGGCAGGCACCGCGCGGGCCTCGACGAGGCTCATCGGTCGCTGCTGCGGCAGGTTGACGCCCCACCGAGTGCCGCCGCCGGGCTCCGGCCAGTACAGGTAGTAGCCCCGTCGTCCGAAGGCGAACGTCATCGTGCCCGGCGCTGCGTCCACCTCGTGCCGGGCGACCGCCTCGAAGCCGAGCAGACCGGTGAACCGGGGGCCGGGCGCCGCCCTGTCGATGAGCCCCCGGACCGTGGACCGGACGCCGTCCGCGCCGACCAGCACGTCGGCGGTCGCGGCGGTCCCGTCGTCGAAGTGGGCGGTCACCCCGTCACCGGTCTGTTCGGCGTCGACCAACCGCTTGCCGTACGCGAACGTGACGCCCTCGGCGATAGCCCGATCGTGGAGCACCCGATGCAGCTCGGCCCGGTGCACCACGCGCAGCGGTGGCACCCCGGCCAGCGTGGGCAGAGCGATGCGGCGGCGGCCGACCGCCATCATGGTGCGCTCGATGGGGGTGGCGAGCGCCGTCACCGCCTCGTCCGCGCCCACCACGCGCAGGGCCGCCACCCCGTTCGGCGCGAGGGCGAGGGTGCCGCCGATGCCGCCGGCCTCACTGGCGGTGGCCGGGTACGCCTCGTGGACGGTGGCGGTGATGCCGGCGCGGCGCAGCGCCAGCGCCGTCACCGGGCCGGCGATGCCGCCGCCGATGACGATCGCGGTTCGTACCGTGGTCATGCTCTCTCCCTGGGGTGTCGTGGTCCGCGCAGGCGCACGGACCTGGGAGGGAGCCCGGTTATCCTCGTGTTTGCCGCTTCGGGCCGGGCACCTTCCCAGGTGTCGGTTCGGGGTAAGGGCTCCGGCGGGGTGTTGGCGCACCCCGCCGGAGCCGTCCGTCAGTCGGTCGTGTCGAGGTGCTGGCCGGTGCTCTGGGCACCGGTGGTCGGGGTGCTGGTCCTCTCCGCCAGCCCGGTCAGCTCGGCCGGCATCTCGCCGGTCTCGTGGAAGGCGCGCCAGGTGTCGAGCCCCGGGTAGCTCCCCGAGGTCAGCTCCACGAGCAGCGCCCGTAGCCAGGCGGCCTCCGCGTCCCGCATGGCCAGGTCGTACTCGGTCTCCACCAGGAACAGCCGCGGGATCTCCCGCAGATGGGCGGCGAGTGTCTCGCGGTCCCGACGCAGCGCGCCGTCCAGGCGATCGAGCCGCTGCCGGAGCAGGTCGGTGGCCTCGTCGGGATGCAGGGCGGCGAGGACGGACAGGCCGGCCCGGAACCGGGGATGCTCCGGCATCGGCGTGGAGACCAGCTCACGGGCCCAGTCGACCAGTTCCGCCCGGCCCGAGTCGGTGATGCGGTAGACGGTGCGTTCCGGGCGGCGGCCCTCGCGGAGGCTCTCCACCGCCTCGATCAACTGATGTTTGTCGAGGTTGCGGATCACCGTGTAGAAGGAGCCCCACTTGATCTCCATGTCCTGTTCCTTGCCCCAGGCGCGGAGTGTGGTGGCCATCTCGTACGGGTGCATCGGCCGCTGAACGAGCGCGGACAGCACGGCCAGCGCCAGCAGGTTGCCGACCTTGCGACGTTTCGCCACGACGCCCCCGTTCACTCGTCAACGATTACTCGCATACGAGTATAGGTCTTCGGTGGCCGAGCCGGTACCGGGCCGCAACAGCCCGCTCACGCCTTCGGCCTACGATCACGGGGTGGAGGAAGATATCCGGCGGATCGGGATCATGGGTGGCACCTTCGACCCGATCCACCACGGGCACCTCGTCGCGGCCAGCGAGGTGGCCGACCGGTTCGGCCTGGACGAGGTGGTCTTCGTCCCGACCGGGCAGCCGTGGCAGAAGGCCGACGAACCGGTGAGCCCTGCCGAGGACCGGTACCTGATGACCGTCATCGCGACCGCCTCCAACCCCCGCTTCCAGGTCAGCCGGGTCGACATCGATCGCAGTGGGCCGACGTACACGGTCGACACCCTGCGCGACCTTCAGGCCGAGTACGGCCCCAAGGTGCAGCTGTTCTTCATCACCGGAGCGGACGCTCTGCAACGCATCCTGTCCTGGAAGGACCTGGACGAGATCTTCGAGCTGGCCCACTTCGTCGGTGTGACCCGGCCCGGGTTCGCGCTGACCGACAAGCACCTTCCGGCGGACACCGTCAGTCTGATCCAGGTGCCGGCGATGTCCATTTCGTCGACCGACTGCCGCGCCCGGGTCGCCCGGGGTGAACCGGTCTGGTACCTGGTCCCCGACGGTGTGGTGCAGTACATCGCCAAGCGGAGCCTCTATCAGCACTGAACCCGCCCGATATGCCCCTGTTTCCACCTTGCACCGACCAGAACTGCCCGGTCGGTGCGTCGGCGGGTGTGAGACGCTTGGAGGATCGCACGCCTGATCGAAGGAGAACGGTGACAGTTTCCGAACGCGCTCACGAGCTGGCTATCGCGGCCGCCCAGGCCGCCGCCGACAAGAAGGCGCAGGACATCACGATCATCGACGTCGGCGACCAGCTCGCCATCACCGACGCGTTCGTACTCGCCGCCGCTCCCAACGAGCGTCAGGTGCTGGCCATCGTCGACGCCATCGAGGAGAGCCTGCTGGAGCTCCCGGAGAAGGCGAAGCCGTTGCGGCGCGAGGGCGAGCGCGGTGGCCGTTGGGTGCTGCTCGACTACGTCGACATCGTGGTGCACGTCCAGCACACCGAGGAGCGCGAGTTCTACGCCCTCGACCGGCTCTGGAAGGACTGCCCCACCATCCCGTTCGTCGACCGCGACCTGGTCGAGGCCGAAGCCAGCGGGTCCGCCGCAGCCGAATGACCAAGCTGATCGTCTGGCGGCACGGCAACACCGACTGGAACGCCGCCAACCGGGTCCAGGGGCAGACCGACGTACCCCTGAACGAGCTTGGCCGCGACCAGGCCCGCGCCGCCGCGCCGCTGCTCGCGGCGCTGCGGCCCGACGCCATCGTGTCCAGTGACCTGGGCCGCGCCGCGGAGACCGCCGCCGCACTGGTCGCGTTGACCGGCCTGCCGGTCCGCACCGACGCACGGCTGCGCGAGCGGCACTTCGGCCAGTGGCAGGGCCTGCACCTCACCGAGGTCGCCGAGCGCTTCCCCGAGGAGTACGCCCGCTGGCAGGCCGGCGACCCCGCTCCCGGGGTCGACGTGGAACCGTTGCACGACCTCGGTGAGCGGGTCGCCGCCGCGCTGCTGGAGGCCGCCCACGCGGCACCGGGCGGCACCGTGGTGATCGCCACCCACGGCGGCGCCTCCCGGCAGGGCGTCGGTCACCTGCTCGGCTGGGACGCGTCGGTGCTGCGCGCCGTCGGTTCGCTCGCCAACTGCCACTGGACCGAGCTGCGCCATGACGACGTCCGGGGTTGGCAGTTGCGGGCGCACAACGTCGGCCTGATCACCGCCCCGGTCGCCGTCGACGCGGTCTGAGCACGATCCTCGCCCCGGCTGGGCGTCATCGCGCTTCGTCGTTCGGCGTCCCGATCGGCTAGCGTGCCGGGCATGCCCGTCGCGGTCGTCATCGACTCCACCGCCTACCTCCCGCCCGAGCTGGTGCACGCGCACCGGCTGACCGTCGTGCCGTTGACAGTCGTCCTCAACGGCGCGGAGGGGTTGGAGGGGGTGGAGACCCAGCCGGCCGACGCCACACTGGCGCTGAGCGCCCGCCGGGTCACCGCGACCACCTCCCGGCCGGCACCGGAACAGTTCGCCCGCACGTACCGCCGACTGTTGGACGACGGCGCCGACGGGATCGTCTCGGTGCACATCTCCGCCGCCCTGTCCGGCACCGTCGAGGCCGCCCGCCTGGCCGCCGCCGACTTCGACGGGCGCGTCGAGGTCGTGGACAGTCGCTCGACCGGCATGGGTCTCGGCTTTCCGGCCATCGCGGCCGCCACCGCCGCCGAGGCCGGCGTCGACCTCGCCGGTGTACGCGACGCCGCGCTCGCCGCCGTCGCCCGCACCACCGTCTGGTTCTACGTCGACACGCTCGAGTTCCTCCGCCGAGGCGGTCGGATCAACGCCGCCGAGGCGCTGCTCGGGACCGCCCTCTCCGTCAAGCCGATCATGCACATGCCGAACGGGACGATCGTGCTGCGGGAGAAGGTCCGCACCGCCAGCCGCGGAGTGGCCCGGCTCGTCGACCTGGCCGTCGAGGCGGCCGGGGACGACGACGTCGATCTCGGGGTGCACCACCTGGCCGCGCCGCAGCGAGCCGAGGCGTTGCTCGTCGCGCTGACCGGGCGGTTCGGTGACCGGCTGCACGACACGTACGTCTCCGAGGCCGGCGCGGTCGTCGCCGCCCACGCCGGCCCGGGTCTGGCCTGTGTGGTCGTCCACCGCCGTCCGGCCGACTGACCGCCTCGCCCCGCTGTGTTAGCCTCCGTGCGCGCCCCAGATGGGCCTACCCCCCGGAGGTTCTGGCTACTTCAGCCACCACGCCGAGATTGACGCCATGCACGCGTCTCTCGTGCGGGATCCGGGGCGTCGGCGCCCTCGGGGTTTTGTCATCGGTGTGGCTGGGTGGGGGCTGTGGGCTTCCGGTCGGGTCTACGGATCTACCGGGAAGAAGACGGTACCGATGACAGTCACGTTCAACCACACCATCGTCGTCAGCAAGGACAGGAACGCCTCGGCGGCGTTCTACCGGGAGCTGTTCGAGTTGCCGGAAGCGCCGTCGTGGGGGCCGTTCACCAACGTCCAGCTGGACGAGGGCGTGCTGCTCCAGTTCGCCGAGCCGCCGGTGGACATCCAGATACAGCACTACGCGTTCCTCGTCGACGACGAGTTGTTCGTCAGGTGCCTGAGGTTCATCGAGGGGCGTGGCATCACGTACTGGGCCGACCCGAAGCTGGAACGGGAGGGGGAGACCAACACCGAGCACGGTGGGCGGGGCTTCTACTTCATGGACCCGTCGGGCCACATGATCGAGATCATCACCCGGCCGTACCTGTAGCTGTCGATTCGACGGCGGTCGGGCCGTCGGGCGAGGACGGGCATCGGTTCCGGCGACGCCTGTCGAGGAACACTCGACGACGGCCTGGCCCGTGCGGCCATAGCAGATCGCGGGCATGATCAGGGCGTTGTCCACAATGGTGTCGCCTGTCCACAGGCCGATGCCGAGGAGTCCCGCCGCAGCGTCCGCCGCCATAGCGTCGCCCTGTGTCGCACGACGAGGAGACAGAGGTACGCCAGCGCCTGCGGCGGCTGACGGAGGCGGTCGCCGCACCGGTGCCACCCCGGCCAGCGGGGGCGCCCGTGGGCGTAACCGTGGGTGGCGTGCTGCCGTCCCGGGTTGCCGCGCCGCTCGCGGAGCCGGCCCCCGGCGGCCTCGCGAGCGAGCCCGAGTCGCGACTGGCCGGTCCGGGGGCGTTCGATCCAGGGCGACGCGGGGTGCGGGCCTTGGCTGTCGTCGCCGTGGTGGTGGTGTTGGGGGCGGCAGCCTGGGCCTGGCGGTCCCGGCCCCAGTCGGAGGCGGTCGCACCGCTGGTCAGCGAGGCCCCGTCGGCCGCCTCGACGGGTGACCCCAGCGGGCCCGGCCCCGGCGAGCTGGTGGTGGCGGTCGCGGGCAAGGTCCGCAAGCCCGGTTTGGTACGGCTGCCTGCCGGCTCCCGGCTCGCCGATGCGGTCCAGGCGGCCGGTGGTCCACTGCCCGGTGTCGACCTGGCGCTGCTCAACCCCGCCCGCAAGGTCACCGACGGGGAGCTGATCGTGGTCGGTGTGACGCCTCCGCCGGCACCGGTCGGCCCGGCGGGAGGTGGGGCGGCAACGGCCGCCGGCCCGCTGAACCTCAACACAGCCACCCTGGCCCAACTCGACGCGCTGCCCGGGGTCGGGCCGGTGCTCGCCCAGCGGATCCTCAGCCACCGGGACCAGCACGGCGGGTTCAAGGCTGTCGGCGACCTGCGTCAGGTCGACGGGATCGGCGACGCACGGTACGAGCAGCTCAAGGATCTGGTGACGGTGTGAGGGAGTCCACCGCCGCTGGTCTGCGGCTGACCCCCGTGGCCGGTGGCGCGCCGCAATCGCCGCCGGCCGATCAAGCCCCCGCCCAACCGCCGGATCTGCGACTGGCTGGGCTCGCCGTGGCGGCCTGGCTCACCGCGCTCGCTGGCCTGCACCTGGGCGGCCTGGCCGTCCTGCTGGGCGCCAGCGCGGCGGCCGGTGTGACAGCGGCCGGTGCTCTGCATCTGCTCGGCCGCCTCGGCCGTCCCCGGGCCGTGGCGCGGCGCTACGGGTGGATCGCCGTGGCGGTCGGTCTCGGCGTGGTTGCCGGTGGTGCTGCCACCGGAGCGCGCCTGGCAGTTCGCGACGCACCGGCGATCCGTGCCCTGGCCGAGCAGCGTGCTCTGGTCACAGTTGATCTGGTGGTGAGGGACGATCCGCGTCCGATCCGCAGCGCCGGGCGGCCGGGCATGCTGCTGGTGTCGACGGAGTCGGTCCGGCTCACCGGCCCGGATGGCCGGCGGATCCACGCGTCGGTGCGGCTGCTCGTCCTGACGACCGACCCCACCTGGCGGGGCCTGCTGCCTGGGCAGCGCCTCAGCGCCGACGGCCGGCTCGGCGTTCCGCGTGGTGGCGACCTCACCGCAGCCGTGCTCAGCGCCGACGGCCCGCCGGAGCGGCACGGTGTGTCGTCCTGGGCGCAGCGCGCTGCCGGGTCGCTGCGAGCCGGCCTGCAACGAGCCTGCGCCCCGCTGCCCGACGATCCGGGTGGGCTGCTCCCCGGGCTGGTGGTGGGGGACACCAGCCGGCTGCCGCCCGCCGTCGAGGCGGACTTCCAAGCAACCGGAATGACACACCTCAACGCTGTTTCGGGGAGCAACGTCGCGATTGTCGTAGGCGCCGTGTTGCTGCTGGCCCGATGGTCACGGGCCGGGCCGTGGCTCGCCGTCGGGCTCTGCGGGGTCGCACTGGTGGGCTTCGTCATCCTGGTCCGTCCGTCACCGAGCGTCGTACGGGCGGCGACGATGGGAGCGATCGGTCTCGCCGCGCTGGCGGCCGGCCGGCCCCGAGCCGCGCTGCCCGCGCTTGCCGCCGCCGTCACCGTGCTGGTGCTGGTCGACCCCGAGTTGGCCGGTGATCCCGGGTTCGCGCTCTCGGTGCTGGCCACCGGCGGCCTGTTGCTGCTCGCGCCACGCTGGCGGGACGGGCTACGACGGCGGGGAGTACCGCCCGGGCTGGCGGAGGCGCTGGCCGTGCCGGCGGCGGCGCAATTGGCCTGTGGCCCGGTCGTCGCCGGAATCTCCGGCACGGTCAGCCTGGTGGCCGTGCCGGCCAACCTGCTGGCGGTGCCGGCCATCGCGCCGGCGACAGTGCTGGGCGTGTTGGCGGCCATGGTGTCGCCGGTCTGGCCGGGTGGCGCCGAGTTCCTCGCCTGGCTGGCGAGCTGGCCGGCCTGGTGGTTGGTGGTCATCGCCCGGCAGGGCGCCCGGCTGCCGGGCGGCACCGTGCCGTGGCTGGGCGGGCTGCCCGGCGCTCTGCTGTTGTCCGCACTGACCGTCGCGCTGCTGGTCGCGGTGCGCCGACCACTCGTACGGCGGCTGGTGGCGGTCGTCGGCGTGGCCACGGTGCTGGGTGCGCTTCCGGTGCGGCTGGTCTTCGCCGGCTGGCCGCCGCCGGGTTGGGTGGTGGTGGTCTGCGCCGTGGGTCAGGGCGACGCCGTGGTGCTGCCGGTCGCACCCGGCCGGGCGGTCGTGGTGGACGCCGGGCCGGAGCCGGGTGCGGTGGACGGCTGCCTGCGACGGCTCGGCGTACGGGAGGTGCCACTGCTGGTGATCAGTCACTTCCACGCCGACCACGTGGGTGGGGTGGCCGGGGTGTTCCGGGGACGGCGGGTCGGTGCCGTGCTGACGCCCTCGTCGACTGACCCGGAGAGCGGCCGGGACCTCGTCCGGGCGGCGGCGATCGGCGGGCGGGCCGCGTTGCTGACCACCGTGGCGGGCGCTCGACACCCCGTGGGCGGGGTGGACCTGCTGGTGCTCGGCCCGCCGTACCCGCTGGCCGGCACCAGGTCCGACCCGAACAACAACTCGGTGGTGCTGCGCGCCACGGTGGCCGGGGTGCGGATCCTGCTGCCCGGCGACGCAGAGACCGAGGAGCAGCACGCGATGCTGGCGAGGGCGACGCCCGGCCAGTTGCGGGCGGACGTGCTGAAAGTCGCCCACCACGGTTCGGCGTACCAGGATCTCGGGTTCCTCGACGCGGTGCGGCCTGCCGTCGCGCTCGTGCCGGTCGGCACCGGCAACACCTACGGGCATCCGAGCCCCGGGCTGCTCAGTCGGTTGGGCAGGGGTGGTGCCCGGGTGCTGCGCACCGACACCGACGGCGACCTGGCAGCGGTTCGGACGAGGAACGGCCTGGCGGTGGCCCGCCGAGGGGTGCCACCGGGCCGGCAGCCCTGAGACCGGGCGGGTTTAGGAGTGGACGGACCGCGCCCGAATTGCGCATTAATTGGCAATTGAGATAGATGTCGGGATTTGCGTTGTGTGCGGGCTGCGCCGACCGAGCAGCTGATGAGCAGGCACGATCCCACGCTGGGGCGTGCGAATATGGGCGGCGTGACCCCCGCCAGCCTCGCCCCCATTCTGCTCGTCCTCGGTGACGAGGAGCTGCTCGCCACGCGCGCGGTCACCGAAGCTGTCGCGAAGGTTCGCAGCGTCGACCCCGAGGTGGACGTCCGCGAGTACCAGGCCGGAGCGCTCACCGTCGGCGAGATCGCCGAGATGCTCAGCCCGTCGCTGTTCGGTGGGCGGCGGCTGCTGATCCTGCGTTCCGGTCAGGACGCGCGCAAGGACCTGGTCGCCGCGCTGCTGGCGTACGCGAAGAATCCCGACCCGGACGTCCAACTGCTGGTGCTGCACCTGGGTGCCGCCAAGGGCAAGGCGTTCGCCGACGGGCTGCGGGCAGCCGGCGCGACCGTCGTGCCGGCGGTCAAGCTCAAGGGGCACCGCGACCGGGTGGCCTTCGTCCGGGACGAGATCCGCCGAGCCGGAGGCAAGTGCACCGACGACGCCGCGGAGGCGCTCATCGCGGCCGTTGGCAACGACCTCCGCGAACTGGCCGCCGCGTGCTCCCAGCTGATCGCCGACACCGACGGGCGGATCAGCGCCGAAACTGTCGCCCGCTACTACCGGGGTCGGGTCGAGGTGACCGGCTTCACGGTGGCGGACGCCACCATGGTCGGCGACGTGCCGGCGGCGTTGGAGGCGCTGCGCTGGGCCCTGCACGTCGGGGTCGACCCGGTGCCCATCGCCGACGCCCTGGCCGACGGAGTGCGCACGGTTGCCAGGGTGGCGTCGGCCGGGCGGGGCAACCCGTACCAGCTGGCCAGCAGCCTCGGCATGCCCGCGTGGAAGATCGAACGGGCGCAGCGACAGGGGCGCGGTTGGACCCCGGAGGGCCTGGTCCGGGCCATGCAGGTCGCCGCCGAGTGCAACGCGGCCGTCAAGGGCGGCTCAGACGACCGGGCGTACGCACTGGAACGGGCGGTCTTCTCCGTCGCGGCGGCCCGGCAGGGCAGCACCAGGTGACGGGGGCGAACCGCCCGGCGTGGGCCACCATCGGAGTGGACGAGGAGCGGTACCGGCCGCTCTACGCCCGGATCCTCGGCCTGCGGTTCGTCAACCCCGGCGGCGTGCTGTGCTTCCTCTTCTTCGAGGGCACCATCGCCCTGGCGGTGCTGCTCGCCCTCGCCGAACTTGTCACCTGGTGGGCGGTGCTGGTGCTGCCCGTCGTGGTGGCGGCGATGGTCAAGCTCAACGACATGGTGGCCGCGATCGTGGTCCGCTCCGCAGCGCTCGTGCCCGAGCAGGAACGGGACCGATTCCGCCGCCAGATGGAACCGGCGGTCGGGCGAGCCCAGGTGGAGTGGATCTCGCAGAGTGTGACCGGCGTGGTGATCACCGCAGATTCGGTGCCACCCCCTCGCCGCGCCCACCCGTCAGACTGAGCCCGGCCGCCGGGAAACGACCAATCAGGCCCAGCCTGGCTAGCCCGACTGCGGACACACGGAAGCCCCGGGCCTGGGCCCGGGGCTTTCCGAATCAGTCTGACGGTGAAGTCGTCAGGCGGAGAGCGACACCACGCGCTTCGCGATCGCGGACTTGCGGTTCGCGGCCTGGTTGGAGTGGATCACGCCCTTGCTGACGGCCTTGTCCAGCTTGCGCGAGGCGTCCAGCATGAGCGCGGTCGCCTTCTCGACGTCACCGGCCTCGGCAGCCTCGTGGAACTTCCGGACGGCGGTCTTCAGCGACGACTTGACCGACTTGTTGCGCAGCCGGGCCTTTTCGTTCTGCCGGTTGCGCTTGATCTGGGACTTGATGTTCGCCACGCGACAGCCTCGTCTTGATAGCTCGGGTTGGTCAGCTTGTGCGCTGGATGACGAACATGCGTCACCGCCGCGCGAAGAGCCAGGTTACCAGGTCGCCCGGGACGAGCCAAAACGGCTCGGCCCGAACGGGGCCCGTCCTGGGTCGAGAGCCTATCCGAACGCTCGAACGCTTGATTCACTCGGCTTCCTGGAAACCGCGCCATCCGACCGTGGCTGACAGACCGACTTCAAGGAACCCGAGTCGATCACGGGCCGGGGCCGCCGGGGGTGCCGAGGCCGCCGGGCCCGCCGGGTGTCGGGGCCGCCGGGCCACCGGAGTCGCAGGCGGGCCGCTGTCAGCGCCAGCCCTGACGGCGGGCCAGCCAGTCGAGCGATTGTTCCCCGCTCCACCGCTGGTGGGCGGGCAGGTGCGGCGAAGCCGTCGCCGGTGCCGCCGCCGCGCCCGTGAGGTAATAGCCGGCCAACGCGGCCAGGGTCGCGTCCAACGCGTCGGGCGGTGCGCCGGCGGTCGCCGGGTGGGTGGCGAAAAGCCGGTCGGCGTCGAGTCCACTGGCGTACGCGGTGAGGAGCAGACCGGCCAGGTCGAACCAGGCCGGCCCGGAACATACCCAGGTCCAGTCGCAGAACCAGGCTCGGCCGTCCGCGCCGATCAGCACGTTGTCGACTCGCAGGTCGCCGTGGATCAGCCCGGTCGCCTCGGCGGCGTACCGGGGGAGGAGGGACTCCAACGCGACCAGGTCGGGCACCCGATCCAGGGTCGACGAGGGCAGCGGGGGCGGGGGTTCCCGACCGGCGGCGACCTCCTCCCACCAGAGGATGTCCGAGCGGGCCAGGTCGGCCAGGTGTGGCAGGCCGAGGGCGGTCAGCTCGGCCGGTGGCTCGGCCAGGGCGGCGGCGACCTCCGCGTACCCGGCGAGGGTGGCGTCCAGCTCGGCGGGCACCCACGGCAGGCGTGGGGTGTGGCCGTCGACGGCGTCGGTGCAGAGCACGAACCAGCCGGCCTCGTACAGCGTCCACCGGGGCCGGGGCGCCGGTAGGTCGGCCGGCAGCCGGTCCAGGATCGCTGCTTCCCGGGCGTACCACTCGACCAGGTGCGGTTGCTCGGCGGCGGGTGCCGCCTTCACGAAGGCCCGGCCGCCGGCGGCGGTGTGGAGCACCGCGGCGAAGCCGCGGGTGAAGCCCGCGCCCGCGACCCGGGCGGTGACCACCGGCGTGCCGAGCCGGTCGGCGACTGCGGCCCGCAGCGTCGCCGGCAACGTCGACCACGACGGCCGCTGGGCGCTCGCGTGGTAGGGCACCGGCGGCAACGAGGGAGAGGACACCGCACCATGCTGCCCCGGGGTGCGTGCGCGACGCGCGGCGACACTGCCAGACTGCCAAGCCATGAGGACCGAGGACTTCTGGCAGCTGATCGACGAGGCTCGGGCCGGCGGCGGGGGAGAGCCCGGGCCGGTCGCCGCGCGGGCCGTCGCCCTGCTCGCCGAGCGCGATCCGGAGGACATCGTCGGGTACGCCCGGCACCAGACGCGGGTGCTGGCGGCCTCGCACAAGGCGGACCTGTGGGGCGCGGCGTACCTGATCAACGGTGGCGCCTCGGCCGACGGCTTCGAGCACTTCCGGGGCTGGCTGATGACCCAGGGGCGGGCGGTCTTCGCCCGCGCGGTCACCGAACCGGACTCGCTGGCCGAACTGCCGCAGGTGCGGGCGGCCTCGCTCAGTGGTGAGGAGTTCTCCGCCGAGCGGATGCTGTCGGTGCCCTGGGACGCGTACCGCAAGGCCACCGCCACCGAACTACCCGCGGACCGTGACCCGGTGCGGACGCCGGACCTGAACGACTTCTGGGACTTCGACGACGAAGAAGAGGCGCGTCGGCGGTTGCCCCGGTTGGCCGCGCTCTTCGTCGAGCCGCCCCTGGAGTGAGGTGTCCGCGGACCGATGCATCGCCCGCGCAGTGGGCGCACCCCGGCGGCGTGGGAACATAGAGGGGGTCGGCGGCGCGCCGGCCTGTTCACGTCAGCCGACCAGAACGGACCGCTGTGCCACCGAAGCTCGATCCCGGCGCGAACGCCCCTGGTTCCACCGACCCCGGTCGCATCCGGAACTTCGGCATCATCGCCCACATCGACCACGGGAAGTCGACCCTGGCCGACCGGATGCTGCAGCTCACCGGCGTGGTCGATCCCCGGCAGATGCGCGCGCAGTACCTGGACCGGATGGACATCGAGCGCGAGCGCGGCATCACCATCAAGAGCCAGGCCGTCCGCATGCCCTGGACCATCCGTGAGGGTGAGCGGGCCGGCGAGCACGCGGTGCTCAACATGATCGACACCCCGGGGCACGTCGACTTCACCTACGAGGTGTCCCGGTCGCTGGCCGCCTGCGAAGGCGCCGTGCTGCTGGTCGACGCCGCGCAGGGCATCGAGGCGCAGACCCTGGCGAACCTCTACCTGGCGCTCGAGAACGACCTGCGCATCATCCCGGTGCTCAACAAGATCGACCTGCCGGCCGCCCAGCCGGAGAAGTACGCCGAGGAGTTGGCCCACCTCATCGGCGGTGATCCCGCCGACTGCATCCGGGTCTCCGGCAAGACCGGCGAGGGCGTCCCGCACCTGCTCGACGAGATCGTCAGGCAGTTCGTTCCGCCGGTCGGTGAGGCCGAGTCGCCCGCCCGCGCGATGATCTTCGATTCGGTGTACGACGTGTACCGCGGTGTCGTCACGTACGTCCGGGTCATCGACGGCCGGATCAGCGCACGCGACCGGATCAAGATGATGTCCACCGGCGCCGTGCACGAGCTGCTGGAGATCGGCGTCATCTCGCCCGAGATGGTCAAGGCCGAGGCGCTCGGCGTCGGCGAGGTCGGCTACCTGATCACCGGCGTGAAGGACGTCCGGCAGTCCCGGGTCGGTGACACTGTCACCATCAACAGCCGGCCGGCGGCCGAGCCGCTCGGTGGCTACAAGGACCCGAAGCCGATGGTCTACTCCGGCCTCTACCCGATCGACGGGTCCGACTACCCGAACCTGCGCGAGGCCCTGGACAAGCTCAAGCTCAACGACGCCGCCCTGGACTACGAGCCGGAGACGTCCGGTGCCCTCGGGTTCGGCTTCCGCTGCGGCTTCCTCGGCCTGCTCCACCTGGAGATCATCCGGGAGCGGTTGGAGCGCGAGTACAACCTCGACCTGATCTCCACCGCCCCGAACGTCGTCTACCGGGCGATCACGGACGATGGCGCGGAGATCGTCGTGACCAACCCGAGCGAGTACCCCACCGGCAAGATCGCCGAGGTGTACGAGCCAGTGGTCCGGGCCACCGTGCTGACGCCGAACGACTACGTGGGCGCGGTGATGGAGCTCTGCCAGGGCCGGCGCGGCACCCTGCTCGGCATGGACTACCTCTCCGCCGACCGGGTGGAGCTGCGCTACACGCTGCCCCTCGCGGAGATCATCTACGACTTCTTCGACCAGTTGAAGAGCCGCACTAAGGGCTACGCGTCGCTCGACTACGAGCCCTCCGGCGAGCAGGCGTCCGACCTGGTGAAGGTGGACATCCTGCTGCACGGCGAGCCGGTGGACGCGTTCAGCGCGATCGTGCACAAGGACAAGGCGTACAACTACGGCGTCACCATCGCCGCCAAGCTTCGTACGCTGATCCCGCGCCAGCAGTTCGAGGTGCCGATCCAGGCGGCCATCGGCAGCCGGGTCATCGCCCGGGAGACCATCCGTGCCATCCGCAAGGACGTGCTCGCCAAGTGCTACGGCGGTGATATCAGCCGTAAGCGCAAGCTGCTGGAGAAGCAGAAGGAAGGCAAGAAGCGGATGAAGATGGTCGGCCGGGTCGAGGTGCCGCAGGAGGCCTTCATCGCCGCCCTCTCCTCCGACTCCGGCGACAACAAGGCCCCCAAGAAGTAACCCCCGGCCGCTGTCTGCCCGCCGCTGCCCGCCGCTGCCCGCCGCTGTTCGCGGTGATCAAGAGGTTTGCGTCATCCGAGCCCCGGATTCTGACGCAAACCTCTTGATCATCGGGGTGCGGGCGTGGGGGTGTGGGCAGGTTTTTTTGCTGCTCTGTGTCCGGTAGTCGCCCTGGGCAACATGATGCCTGACCTGTGTGGACGCGAGCCCGACCCAATCGACGCAGCCTCTCGGCATCGATGCTGGCAACTTGTTTGTGACTGAGTCGGTTTGGATTTTCGTTGGCTCGGGCATCTAACCGTCACGACAGGAAGCACACAGATCGTGTGTCAGACATTCTTTGAGGGAGGGTGGCCGTGGAGCTCACCGTGTGGGGCATCATCACTGCGATCGTTGTTGGTCTCATCGTCGGCGCGCTCGGCCGCCTGGTGGTTCCGGGTCGGCAGAACATGCCGATCTGGCTGCACCTGTTGATCGGTGTGGGTGCGGCGCTGCTGGGTACGGTGCTGGCGCGGGCGATGGGTATCGCGACGGAGACCGCTGGTGTGGACTGGACGGAGCTGCTGGTTCAGGTGGTCGTCGCGGCGATCGCGGTCGCGCTGGTGGCCGGTGTCGGTGGGCGTCGCCGCGTCACCCGATGACACCAGCACTGCTGTAACACCGCGATACTTCCGAGGGGCGCCCAGCCGACAGGCTGGGCGCCCCTCGGCGTTTCTCCTCCTGGGCGTGGTGGCGCTCGGGCCCAGTTCGTCGGCCCGATCCGCCGACAGCAGCCGTGATCGACTCGGGTTCAGTGAAGTCGGGTTGTCCCGGTGCTGCGGATACCCCCGTTTCAGTGACCTCGTGTCGATCATGCGTGCCGATGCCGATCCCGAGGTGGTGATCGACTCCGTATCGCCGATCTGGCGGCCTCTGGCTGACCGGATACCGCAACATCGCCGAGGTGGAGTCGATCAATCGCGCGCACGGAGCGCGGCCCAGCGCGGCCCGGCCGGCCCAGCGCGGCCCGGCCGGGTTGGTCGTGGTGGCAGTGGGGTCCTAACCGTCCAGCCAGCTTGGTGGAACGTGTCCTGCTCGGCCACCTCGTGATCGTTTGGTGGGCGAAGTCGGTTTGGATTTTCGGCGGGTCGGGAACTTAGGGGTCACGACAGAAAGCACACACATCGTGTGTCAGACATTCTTTGAGGGAGGGTGGCCGTGGAGCTCACCGTGTGGGGCATCATCACTGCGATCGTTGTTGGTCTCATCGTCGGCGCGCTCGGCCGCCTGGTGGTTCCGGGTCGGCAGAACATGCCGATCTGGCTGCACCTGTTGATCGGTGTGGGTGCGGCGCTGCTGGGTACGGTGCTGGCGCGGGCGATGGGTATCGCGACGGAGACCGCTGGTGTGGACTGGACGGAGCTGCTGGTTCAGGTGGTCGTCGCGGCGATCGCGGTCGCGCTGGTGGCCGGTGTCGGTGGGCGTCGCCGCGTCACGCGATAACGACCCTGCATCACCTGGCAGGACAGCACTGACAAGACAGCACCAATCGAAAGAGCGCCCGGCCTCGGCCGGGCGCTCTTTCGTGCGGATGTGCCCGACTTCGACCCGGTGCCGCAGGGGCGTTGGTCGGGCCGCTGCGGTACGGTCGCCACGCTTCGGCCAGTCCCGCCCACTGTCGTAAAGGAATTCTCCGTACTAGGGTGCGGCGGAGAAGGTTAGTTCCAAGCGGCGCGAGGGGAGAAGTGGCGTGAACAGGTGGAAGCGGCTGGCCCCGGTCACCGCCATGGTGGCCTCGGCCGCGATGGTGCTGACCGGCTGTGGGGGCTCCGGCGAGGACGCTGCCGACGACAGCAAGCTCACGGTCTGGATGATGGGCGAGGGCGGCGAGGCGCAGAACACCTTCCTCGACTCCGTCGAGACGGAGTTCCGCCAGAAGCACCCCGACACCGACGTGGTGGTGCAGTACATCCCCTGGCTGGAGGCGCCCAAGAAGTTCCAGGCGGCGCTCGCCGGCGGTGAGGGCCCGGACATCACCGAGCTGGGCAACACCGAGACCCAGGGCTGGGCGGCCCAGGAGGCGCTCGCCGACGTGAGTGGTCGGATGGGCGGCTGGGCCGACGGCAAGGACCTGCTGCCCGACCTGGTCCGTAACGCGCAGCTCGACGGCAAGCAGTACGGCGTCCCCTGGTACGCCGGGGTGCGCGCGATCTACTACCGCACCGACTGGTTCGCCGAGGCCGGCGTGCAGCCCCCGAAGACCTGGGACGACCTGGTCACCGTGGCCAAGACCGTGCAGGCGAAGAAGAAGGGCACCTACGGCATCGCCCTTCCCGGCAACTCCGAGCTGCCCTTCTACTCCTTCCTCTGGGGTGCCGGCGGCGAGATCGCCAACAACCAGGGCGGCACCTGGAAGTCCGGCTACACCACGCCGGAGGCGCAGAAGGCCGTCAAGTACTGGACCGACCTGGTCACCGTGCACAAGGTCGCCCCGCCCGCAGCGGCCGGCTGGAACGAGATCGACGCGCGGACCCAGTTCGCCACCGGCAAGGCGGCGATGGCCTTCGCCGGAAGCTGGCAGCAGGGCGCCATCAAGAAGGACAACCCCGAGATCGAGAAGGTCTGGGGTACGTTCCCGATCCCCGGCCCGGACGGCAAGGCGGCACCCGGTTTCGCCGGTGGCTCGGACGTGGCGATCTGGAAGGACAGCGAGCGGCAGGACCTGGCCTGGGACTACCTGACCGTGCTGCTGAACAAGAAGAACGCGCAGAGCTTCGCGAGCAGCCTCGGGTTCTTCCCGGTCTACCAGGATCTGGTCGCGGGTGACACCTACGCCAATGACAAGGTCATGGCGGCGTTCGCCACCACCATGCAGAACACCAAGCTCACGCCGCTCACCCCGAAGTGGGTGGAGGTCAGCCGGACCAAGACGGTGACCCAGGCGATGAACAGCTCGGTCATGAAGGGTCAGAAGACGGTCGAGAAGGCCACCGCCGATGCGGCCGCCGAGATGGAAGGCATTTTGAACAGCAAGTGAGCTCACAGACAAAAAACCCGGAGACGGCCGCCGCGCGGGAGACCCCCGCGCGGCGGCGTCGCCGGGTGGACCGCCTGCCCTACCTGCTGCTCCTGCCCGCGCTGGTGATCATCGGGGTGTTGCTGCTCTGGCCGCTCGGCCAGGTGGTGGTGATGTCCTTCTACCGGCTGAACAACGTCCGGCAGCTGCGCGGCGACCGCGAGTGGCCCTGGGTGGGGCTGGGCAACTACGCCGACATCCTCACCGACCCGTTCTTTCTGACCGTGCTGCGCAACACGGTCCTGTTTGCCGCGGCCAACGTGCTGCTCACCATGGTCCTCGGCACCCTGGTCGGCCTCCTGCTCAACCGGCTCGGTCGCAAGATGGCGACCTTCGTGGCCAGTTGCGTGATGCTTGCCTGGGCCACCCCGGCGCTGACCGGCACCATCGTCTGGAAGTGGATCTTCGACGACACGAGCGGCCTCGCCACGTGGCTGTTCAACGCCCTGCCGGACGGGCTCTCGAACGCTCTGTTCGGTCGGAGCGACTGGACCGGCTACGGCTGGTTCAACTCGCCGCTGCTCTTCTTCGCCATCCTCACCCTGGTGGTGGTCTGGCACTCGTTCCCGTTCATCGCGGTGAGTGTGCTGGCCGGTCTGAAGAGCGTGCCGAGCGAGCTGCACGAGGCGGCCCGGGTGGACGGCGCGAGCCCGTGGCGGGTCTTCTGGAAGATCACCTTCCCGTTGCTGCGCCCGGTCTTCGGGATCCTGATCATTCTCTCCACGATCTGGGACTTCAAGGTCTTCACCCAGCAGTTCGTGCTGGCCGGCGGCACCCAGGACCGGCCGACGTTCATGCTCGCCATCTACTCGTACGCCGAGGCTTTCTCTCCGCCGCCGAAGTACGGACTCGGCGCGGCCATCGCGGTGATCCTCACGCTGATCCTGCTCGTGGTCACCGGCTTCTACGTTCGGATGGTGCTCAGGCAGGAGGACGAGTCATGAAGAAGGTCGCCCTCAACGCAGCCGGCCTGTTGGTCGCGCTCTTCGCGGCGTTCCCGGTCTACTGGATGATCTCCACGTCGCTGAAGCCCAGCAGCGAGATCTTCTCGGCCACTCCGCAGCCGGTGCCGACCCACCCGACGCTGGCGCACTACCGGGAGATCCTGACCGGCAACCTGATCCCCGGCGTGAGCTTCCTCGACTTCTTCCTCAACAGCGCGCTGGTCGCCGTCTCCACTGTGGTGCTCAGTGGGCTGGTGGCCCTGCTGGCCGCGACCGCGGTGGCCCGGTTCCGCTTCAAGCTGCGGACCAGCTTCCTGATCATGCTGTTGGTGGTGCAGATGATCCCGCTGGAGGCACTGGTCATCCCGCTGTTCCTGATGATCCAGCGGCTGGGGCTCTACAACACCCTGCCCAGCCTGATCCTCACGTACCTCGGCTTCTCGCTGCCGTTCGCGGTCTGGATGCTGCGTGGATTCGTCGCCGCGGTGCCCAAGGAGTTGGAGGAGGCGGCGGCCATCGACGGGGCGAGTCGGGCCCAGACCTTCCGGCGGGTCCTCTTTCCGCTGGTCGCGCCCGGCCTGGTGGCCACCAGCATCTTCTCCTTCATCACCGCGTGGAACGAGCTGATCTTCGCGTTGACGTTCATCAACGACCAGGGGAGCTACACGCTGCCGGTGGCGATGACCTTCTTCTTCGGCCGCGACGACACCAACTGGGGGCCGGTGATGGCCGCGTCCACGCTGTTCACCCTGCCGGTGATCATTTTCTTCCTGCTGGTGCAGCGCCGGATGGTCTCCGGCCTGGTGGCCGGCGCCGTCAAGGGCTGACCCCACGTCCCAAGGGCGGGCCTATGCTGACGGCCATGACGGGCAGGGTGGCAGCGGTGAACCTCGGCGTGGTGACCGAGGCGGAATGGGCCGGCGACGCGAGCGGTCGCAGCGGCATCGACAAGCGGCCGGTGGACGGCCCGGTGCTGGTCCGCGTCGACGGGGTGGTCGGCGACTTCATCGGCGAGCGAGCCCATCACGGCGGCCCCGACCAGGCGGTGTACGCCTACGCGGAGGAGGACGCCGCCTGGTGGTCGGCGGAGCTGGGCCGCGACGTCCGACCGGGTGGCTTCGGGGAGAACCTGTCCACCTACGCGGTCGACGTGACCGGCGCGGTGATCGGCGAGCAGTGGCTGGTCGGTTCCGCCCTGCTCCAGGTCACCAAGCCGCGTACGCCGTGCACCACCTTCGCCGGATTCTGGGGCGTACCGGATCTGATCAAGCGGTTCACCGCCCGGGCGCTGCCCGGCGCCTACCTGCGGGTGTTGCGCGAGGGGGAGGTCGGCCCGGGCGACCCGGTCGAGGTGGTGGAACGACCGGCGCATGGTGTGACCATCGGCGAGGTGTTCCGGGCGACCAGCCTGGAGCCGGAGTTGCTGCCTCGGCTGCTTGAGGCGGAGGACCTGCCGGAGCCGATCCGGGAGAAGGCCCGCCGCCGCCTCGCCGCCCGCAGCTGAGACACGAAAGCCCCTGCCGTCACCAGACGGCAGGGGCTTTCGCGCGATCGGGTCAGCGGAGCCAGGGGATGTTGCGGTCGAGCAGACCGCGCTCCTTGAGCTCCTTGCGCAGCGGGATCTCGTCGTCGACGTACCCGTCCCAGTTGATGCCCCAGTAGTTGGCGGTGTGGGTGCCCTCACCGATCAGCTGGCGCTGGACCGGGGTGCGGTTGCGGTACCACTCGCCGTTCACGTCGGGGTGCAGCTCGTCCAGCGGACGGATCCACCGGTAGGTGTAGCCGACGAAGAGCATCTTGCGGGTGATGGTCGACAGGTTCGTCGACCGCGAGTGCCACTGCCGACGGTCGAAGATGAAGGCGTCACCCGGGTTGGCGGTGATCTCTACAGTGCCCTCCGGGTCCGGGTTGTGCACGCTGAGGTCCTTGGGCCGGTCCAGGGAGTTCCACAGGTGGCTGCCCGGGATGACCTTGGTGGCGCCGCGGCCGGTCTCGGAGAGGTCCGACAGCACGTACGCGACCTTCAGCGAGAACATCGGCCGAGGCAGGTTCGGGTCCATCGTCTCCGGGTCGGAGTTCTGCCGGTACCCGTCCTGGTGCCAACCCCAGTACGGCTTCTCCGGCTCGGCGGCCGGCGGGGTGACGTCGAGGTGGTTGTGGTGGGTGTAGATGTTCCAGCCGGCCAGCCCCCACATGTACGGGAAGGCGATCGGGTGGGTGAGCAGCTCGCCGAAGAGCTCGTCGCGCTCCAGGAAGCCCAGCAGGTGCAGGGTGCCGTCCTTCTTGGTGGTGCCCTTGGCCTGCTCCTCCGCGTAGACGCGGTCGACCGCCGCCTCCAGCGCCGCCCGGTGGTCCTCCGTCAGGACGTTGCGCAGCAGGAGGAAGCCCTGCTCGTGGAACTCCTTGCGGTCAGTGTCGCTGATCGGTTCGTAACCGGTCCGGTCGCCGTAATCGAACACCGCGTCGTACCCCTCCCCATGAGGTGAATCATTTTCTGGCACAGGCCGCCGATCGTAACGCGACGGACATGGCCTCGGGGAGGAGGTCTTCGATGCGTGGGCCGCAGCGGGACCCCACGCAGCGGGAGAACTTCGGAGAGTGAGATCTTCGTGTTCGATACGGCCTTTGATGGGCACTTGTCCGATTGTGCGGTGACTGCCGGTTAAGAGATCCGGGCCGGTCAGCCCTCGTTGAACACCTCGGCGACCACCTGGCCGGCGGGGCTCTGCCCGCCGTTCGCCCGCCCCCAGGTGCCCGCTCGGGCGGTCCACTCCAGGTCGCCGAAACGGACGCGCTTCACCCCGTGATCCTGTGCGTGGGACACCAGCCAGTGCGCGTACCGCCAGCCGTCGCGTTGGTCGCCCGGCGTGACCGCCAACCCGGTCGGGTCGGCCGGGTCGGTGCCCTTCAGCCCCCAGTCCAGCACCAGGTTGCGGGTCAACTGCGCGGCCGCCGCCGCGCCGTGCATCACCGGGGTACGCCCCACCGTGCAGGCGACCGCTCCGGTGGCGTCTCCCAACAGGGCTCGGCTGAGCACCTCGGAGTCGTCGGCCCACTTCTGGTAGGCCTCCGGGAAGGCCGAGCGCTGGACCCGCTGGGCGGCGTCGGTGACGCGCATCTTCTCCCAGCCGCGCACCTTCTTGAGCGCCGCGTAGAACCGGTTGGCCGCGTAGCGCGGGTCGCGGATCTGCGCCGGGGTGCCCCAGCCCTGGCTCGGCCGCTGCTGGAACAGGCCGACCGAGTCGCGGTCGCCGTCGGCGAGGTTGCGGAGCCCCGACTCCTGGTAGGCGGTGGCCAGCGCGACCACCACGGCCCGCTCGGGCATGCGGCGTTGGGCGCCGATCGCCGCGATGGTCGCCGCGTTGGCCATCTGGTCGGCGTCGAGCGCGACCCGACCGTCGGCCTGCACTGTGCACTTCCGGGCCGCCAGCGGCAACTGGAGGCGGTCACCGACCTGCCGTACGACGAGCCAGATCGCGATCACGGCGACGAGGATCAGCACCACTCCACCCGCCACGGCTGCCCGAGTTCGCACCCACACCCCCAGATCGACAGTCCGACAAGCGTACGTCCCCCGCGGCCCTCTCCGGGTCGTCTGAGCGGTTCGGGACCGGCTCTGCCGAGGCGTGCCGATCGGGACATTCCCGCTTTGGCCCCGGTCTCACCTGCCGGAATGCCGATAATCGGGGCATCTGGCACACGCCCTGTCCGTCCGCCATCAGTACTGTGCGTGGCCGCCTGGTCGACCTGTCGCGCCGGTCACGGCTTCGGCTCGTCGGGAAGTGGTTGACCGGTCAAGGGGTTACCTCAGTTGACATGTCAATCGCTGGCCCGTCCGGCCGCCGATCCAGGCGACCAGACCGGTCACGGAGCAAGGAGGAGTTCCATGGGAACGCTCGACGGCAAGGTCGTACTCGTCACCGGCACCGGCGGCGGTCTGGGACGCGTCGCCGCGCAGATCTTCGCGCGGGAAGGCGCCAAGGTCGTCGGCGCCGACATCCAGGTCGACGGCAACAAGGAGACTGTCGAACTCGTTCGCGCCGCGGGCGGTGAGATGACGGGCATCGCGCCGGTCGACCTCACCGACCCGGACCAGGTGCGCACACTCGTCGAGGACGCCGTCGCGGCCTACGGCGGGCTCGACGTGGTCTACAACAACGCGGCGGCGCTGCGCTTCGGCCCGATGCCCGACTTCTCGGTCGAGGACTGGCGGTACACCATCACCGGCGAACTCGACATTCCGTACTTCGTGTCGAAGTTCGCCTGGCCGCACCTGGTGCGACGCGGTGGTGGCGTGATCATCAACGCCGCCTCCATGGCGGGGACGATCGCCGGTCACGTCCCACCGATGGTCGGCCACACCGCGGCGAACGCCGGTGTCATCGGTCTGACCCGACAACTCGCTCTCGAAGGCGCGCCGCACGGCATCCGGGCGGTCGCGGTCAGCCCCGGGCCCATCATCAGCCCGGCGAGTGAGCGCGACCTGGGTGACAACCAGGCGGCCCGGGACGCGATCACCGGCAAGACGCTGCTGAAGCGGTTCGCCCAACCCGAGGAGGTCGCCGAACTGGTGGTGTTCCTGGCCTCCGACCGGGCGTCCTACATCACCGGCGCGAACTACCCGGTCGACGGCGGCGCGACCGCGTGGTGACCGAGGTGTGGGCGCCGCCGACCGAAGGCGGCGCCCACGACGGTCACTGCGGGGCGGTGGCCCCGCTCTGCCGACCGGTGAGCCCCGGCCCTACCCGGCATGATCAGCGGAACCACCGTCCAGAGCGGCCACCCATCGAGTCAATCTCTTTCCCCGGAACGCGGTGACTCCCTCGCGCCCCTCGTCGGAGAGGAAGTAGCTGGTCGACAGGGCGGACAGCCGGGCCAGGTCGGCGCGCAGCTCGGCAGTGCCCGGCCGACGCAGCAACTCCTTCGCGCCCGCCAAGGCGCCGGGAGCACCCCGCACCAGCGAGTCGCAGTAGCCCCGCACCGCGGCGTCCAGCTCGGCGGCGGGCACGGAGGCCGTGACCAGGCCGACCTGGGCGGCCCGCCGCCCGTCGAAGGTGTCCCCGGTCAGGTACAGCTCGGCCGCGGCACGCGGGTGCAGCCGGGGCAGCACGGTCGCCGAAATCACCGCCGGGATCACCCCGATCCGCACCTCGGTGAACGCGAACGTCGCCTCGTCGGCGCAGACCGCGAGATCGGCGGCGGCGATCAGGCCCAGCCCGCCCGCCCGCGCCGGCCCACCCACCCGGGCCAGCACCGGCTTCGGGCACTCCCAGATCGCCGCGAGTACGTCACCCAGCATGCCGGCCGGCACCGTCCCGCTGGCGTACGCGGCGGCCGTCTCCTTCAGGTCCGCGCCGGAGCAGAAGACCGGGCCGGTGTGGTCGAGCACGATCGCCCGTACCGTCTCGTCGGCGATCGCGTCGCCCAGCCCGGCCAGCAGCTGAGTCATGAGAGCTGTGGAGAGCGCGTTGCGGTTGTGTGGGCTGTCCAGGGTGAGGGTGGTCACCCCACGGGCCGTGGCGACCCGCACGAGGACGTCGGGAGAGGTCATGCCGGGCACACTAGTGGCCATGCCCGGCGTCCTTCCAGATGGTGAGACCGTCCCCGTCGACGGATCGTTGCCCGCCACCGCCACCACGGCGGTCGGCGCGCGCGGCTTCGGCGTGTACGTCCACGTGCCGTTCTGCGCCAGTCGCTGCGGCTACTGCGACTTCAACACCTACACGGCAGCCGAGCTGGGCGGTGGCGCAAGCCGCGACGGGTACGCCGACACCGTCCTGGCCGAGCTGGCGCTCGCCGCCCGGGTGCTGGGCGACAGCCCACCGCCCCGGGTCGACACCGTCTTCGTCGGCGGCGGCACGCCCACCCTGCTCCCCGCCGACGACCTGGCCCGCATCCTCGACGGCATCGACCGCACCTGGGGGTTGGCCGCCGACGCCGAGGTGACCACCGAAGCCAACCCGGAATCGGTCACCCCGGAATCGTTGAAGCTGCTGCGGGCTGCCGGCTACACCCGGATCTCACTGGGCATGCAGTCCGCGTCGCCGGGAGTGCTGGCGATCCTGGACCGCAAACACAGCGCCGGCCGGGCCACCGCCGCCGCGCTGGAAGCCCGCGACGCCGGGTTCGAGCACGTGAACCTGGACCTGATCTACGGAACGCCGGGAGAACGGGCCGAGGACTTCGCCGCCTCGTTGGAGCAGGTGGTCGCCGCCGGGGTGGACCACGTCAGCGCGTACGCCCTGATCGTCGAGGACGGCACCCGGCTCGCCGCCCGGATGCGGCGCGGCGAACTGGCGTACCCCAGTGACGACGTGGCCGCGGACCGCTACCTGGCCGCGGAGGCCGCGCTCGACGCGGCCGGACTCTCCTGGTACGAGGTCTCCAACTGGGCGGCCACCGACGAGGCCCGGTGCCGGCACAACCTGCTCTACTGGACCGGCGCGGACTGGTGGGGGCTGGGGCCGGGAGCACACAGCCACGTCGGCGGCGTGCGGTGGTGGAACGTCAAGCACCCCTCCGCGTACGCCCAGCGGTTGGCCGCCGGCGCGTCTCCGGGTCTGGCCCGGGAGGTGCTCACGGCAGACGAGGCGCACATGGAGGACGTGATGCTGCGGCTCCGCCTCGCCAGCGGCCTGCCGTTGACAGTGCTCGACGCCGCCGGCCGGGCCGGTGCCGAGCGGGCACTGGCCGACGGCCTGCTGGCCGCCGACGAGTACGCGGCCGGCCGGGCCGTGCTCACGCTGCGCGGGCGGCTGCTCGCCGACGCCGTCGTGCGCGATCTGCTGCCCTAGGGCCTCTGTCAAAGCCCCTGGCCGGCCTGCGGCGGGCCCGGACGACGACCGGCCGCGTTGGATGTTCGCCCGGATACAACACCGGTATCCGAACGAACATCCGCCTTACCGGACCGCCGCCCGGACTCCGCCTCGGCTCGACCGAGGACTTTGACACAGGCCCTAGCGGGGCGGGCCGGCCGGGGGAGCGGCCGGCCCGAGGTCTCACTTGACGAAGCTCGCGGAGAGCGGGTAGCGGTAGAGCTGCCCCTCGTTGGCCTTGATGCCGGCGAGGATGCCGAACACCGCGCCGAGGATGATGGCCGCGCCGACCCCGATGAAGCCGATCAGGATGCAGGACAGCACCCAGCCGATCAGGCCGACGATCGACCAGATGAGCTGGAAGTTGAGCGCCGCCACGGCGTGCGTCCGCACGGTCGGGGACTGGTTGCCACGGGCCAGCAGGGCCACCAGCGGGCCGATCCAGCCGAGCACACCGCCGCTGATGATCATGCCGGCGGCGCCGCCGAAGTGCGCGACGAGCGCCCAGGTCTTGTCCTCGTTGTTGGCGTAGCCGCCGCCGGGGCCGCCGTACGCGCCACCGGTCGGGTAGCCGCCGCCGGGCGGGGGATAGCCCCCGGGCGGAGGGTAGCCGCCCGCCGGAGGGTAGCCGCCTGACGGCGGTTGGTCACCGGTGGGCGGCGGATAGCCACCGGGCGGGGGATAGCCGCCCGGGCCGGGTGCCCCGGACAGTGGTGCGGTGGGTGGCTCGGCCGACGGGTACGAACCCGGGGAGGTCGGCTCCGGCGGGTAGTTGCCGGGGTCACCCGCGCCGGGAGGGCGAGGAGGTTCAGTCATGGATGTCACGGTAGGGGCACCGGGCAACGCCGCACCAGAGCAACACCTCCCGGCAGTGTGGGCCGTTCGGGTCCGGCGAGGTGGCGCGGGCCGCACCGACGGGCCGCCGTTGATCATCGCGTCGACGGGTACCTCGACGTAGACTGGCACTCGCTACAGTCGAGTGCCAGGACGGCCCGGCCGGCCCAGGAAGCCGGCGGCCGACGTGCGACAGGAGGTGCGGAGGATGGGTCTCGACGACCGAAAACTCGCCGTGCTCCGCGCCATCGTCGAGGACTACGTCTCCACGCAGGAGCCGGTCGGCAGCAAGGCGCTGGTCGAGCGGCACCAGCTCGGGGTCTCCCCGGCCACGGTCCGCAACGACATGGCCGTGCTGGAGGAGGAGGGCTACATCCGGCAGCCGCACACGAGCGCCGGCCGGGTGCCCACCGACCGCGGTTACCGACTCTTCGTCGACCGGTTGTCCCGGGTCAAGCCGCTCAGTCCGGCCGAGCGCCGGGCCATCGAGCGCTTCCTGGTCGGAGCGGTGGACCTCGACGACGTGGTGCACCGCACGGTGCGGCTGCTCGCCCAGTTGACGCGGCAGGTGGCCGTCGTGCAGTACCCGAGCCTGGCCCGCTCCTCGGTGCGGCACCTGGAGCTGGTGCCGATCTCCACCACCCGGCTGATGCTCGTCATGATCGCCGACACCGGGCGGGTGGAGCAGCGGCTGGTGGAGCTGCCCCGGCCGGTGCCCGCCGACGACGTCACCGACCTGCGTCGGCTGGTCAACGAGAAGTTGGCCGGGGCCCGGCTGTCCGACACCCCGCCACTGGTGCAGGCACTGGTCGACGAGTCGTCCGCCGAGCTGCGGCCGACGATGACCATGCTCTCCACCGTGCTGCTGGAGACGCTCGTCGAGCGGAGCGAGGAACGCATCGCGCTGGCCGGCACCGCGAACCTCACGCGGGGTGGCCTGCTCGACTTCCAGGGTTCCCTGCGGCCGATCCTCGAGGCCCTGGAGGAGGAGGTCGTGCTCCTCAAGCTCATCGGCGAGACCGAGCCGAGCACGACCCGGGTGCTGATCGGCGACGAGAACGAGTTCGACAACCTGCGGGCCGCGTCGGTGGTCAGCACCGGCTACGGCCCGGGCGCGACGATCGTCGGCGGTCTGGGGGTGCTGGGGCCCACCCGGATGGACTACCCCGGCAACATCGCCACGGTGCGCGCCGTGGCACGCTACGTGGGCGAGTTGCTGGCCCAGAACTGACCAGTCAGGGCCGACGGCCGGCGGCTGCCGGATCGGCGCAACGCGAGACGAACATGAGGACACGGAACGCAGTGGCCAGGGACTACTACGGCATTCTCGGTGTGAGCCGGGAAGCCTCCGATGACGAGATCAAGCGCGCCTACCGCAAGCTGGCGCGCCAGTTCCACCCGGACGTCAATCCGGACCCGGAGGCTCAGGAGAAGTTCAAGGACATCAACGCCGCGTACGAGGTCCTCTCGGACGACCGGAAGCGGCAGATCGTCGACCTGGGTGGCGACCCGCTCGCCCCGGGCGGCGGCGGTGCCGGCGGCCCCGGGGGTCCCGGAGGCGCCGGTCCGTTCGTCGGTTTCCAGGACATCATGGACGCGTTCTTCGGCGGTGCCGGGGGCAACGCCCGTGGCCCGCGCCCGCGTACCCGCCCGGGCGCCGACGCGATCCTGCGACTCGAACTCGACCTGCACGAGACGGCGTTCGGCGTCGAGGCGCCGATCACCGTCGACACCGCAGTGCTCTGCACCACCTGCTCCGGCGCCGGCACGGCCGCCGGCACGCACCTGGCGACCTGCGAGGCGTGTGCCGGTCGGGGCGAGGTGCAGTCGGTGCAGCGCACCTTCCTCGGCCAGGTCGTCTCCGCCCGGCCGTGCACCGTGTGCCAGGGCTACGGCACCACCATCCCGCACCCCTGCCCGACCTGCGCCGGCGACGGCCGGGTGCGGACCCGCCGCTCGCTGACCGTCAAGATCCCGGCCGGCGTCGAGGACGGCATGCGGATCCGGCTGGCCCAGCAGGGCGAGGTAGGCCCCGGTGGCGGCACCGCCGGTGACCTCTACGTGGAGATCCACGAGCGCCCGCACGACGTCTACTCCCGCAAGGGCGACGACCTGCACTGCCGGGTCACCGTGCCGATGACCGCGGCGGCGTTGGGCACCCGGCTGACCATCAAGACCCTGGACAGCGAGGAGACCGTGGACGTCAAGGCCGGCACCCAGCCGGCCAGCACGCTGCGACTGCGCGCCCGGGGCGTACCGCACCTGCGCGGCACCGGCCGGGGCGACCTCTACGTGCACCTGGACGTGCGGACCCCGACCAAGCTCGACCCGGACCAGGAGAAGATGCTGCGCGACTTCGCCAAGACCCGTGGTGAGGAGGTCGCCGAGTTGTCCAAGCAGGGCGGCTTCTTCTCCCGGATGCGCGACGCGTTCAACGGGCACGCCTGAGGTGTCCGCACCGCTGTTCCTGGTCGAGGCGCTGCCCACCGGCGACGCGCTGACCCTGGACGGCCCGGAGGGGCACCACGCGGCCACCGTGCAGCGGCTGCGCGTCGGCGAGGAGCTGCTGCTCGCCGACGGGCGGGGCGGCACGGCCGCCGCCGTGGTCACCGCCGTCGGCCGGGGCAGCCTGGAGGTCACCATCACCTCCCGGGGGTACGCGGACGCGCCCGTACCCCGGATCGTCACCGTGCAGGGCATCGCGAAGGGCGACCGGGGCGAGTTGGCAGTGCAGGCGATGACCGAGGTCGGCGTCGACGAGATCGTGCCGTGGGCGGCGTCGCGCTCGGTGACCCAGTGGCGCGGCGACCGGGGCGTACGCGCACGGGAGAAGTGGGTGGCGACCGCCCGGGAGGCAGCCAAGCAGGCCCGCCGGCCGTGGTTGCCGGTGGTGGCCGGCGCGCCCGACGAGTCGACCGCCACGGTGGCCCGTCGGATCGCCGGTGCCGCCGCCGCGTTCGTGCTGCACGAGGAGGCCGACGAGCGGCTGACCACCGCCGAGCTGCCGACCGCCGGTGAGATCGTCCTGGTGGTCGGCCCGGAGGGCGGCATCGCCCCGGCCGAGCTGACCGCGTTCCGCGAGGCCGGCGGTCGGCCGGTGCGGCTCGGGCCGGCGGTGCTGCGCACCTCGACCGCCGGCGTGGCGGCGCTCAGCGTGCTCGCCACCCGCCTCGGCCGCTGGTGACCGTTCAGGGCCTCGGAAACACCGGCACGACCTCCTCCTCCGGCCCCAGGTCCAGCCCGGCGTTTCCGATGATCTGCGGGTCCGGTGTGCCGACCACCTCGGGATCCTTGCCGGTGTAGTCGAAGCGGTTCAGCACGTGTCGCATGGCCTCCAGCCGGGCCCGCTTCTTGTCGTTGCTCTTCACCACCGTCCACGGCGCGTCGGCCGTGTCGGTCCAGAAGAACATCGCCTCCTTGGCCTCCGTGTACTCGTCCCACCGGTCCAGCGAGGCGATGTCCATCGGGGACAGCTTCCACTGCCGGACCGGGTCGACCTGGCGGATCGCGAACCGGGTGCGCTGCTCGTTCTGGGAGACGGAGAACCAGAACTTGACCAACCGGATGCCCGAGCGCACCAGCATCCGTTCCAGCTCCGGGGCCTGCCGCAGGAACTCCAGGTACTCCTTGCGGCTGCAGAAGCCCATCACCCGCTCGACGCCGGCCCTGTTGTACCAGGAACGGTCGAACAGCACGATCTCGCCGGCCGCCGGCAGGTGCGCCAACCACCGCTGGAAGTACCACTGGGCAGCTTCCCGCTCGTCCGGCTTGGCGAGCGCCACCACCGACGCGCCGCGCGGGTTGAGGTGCTCCATGAAGCGTTTGATGGTGCCGCCCTTGCCGGCCGCGTCCCGGCCCTCGAAGAGGATCACCAGACGCTCGCCGGACTCCTTGATCCAGTCCTGGAGTTTCAACAGCTCGATCTGGAGCAGCCGCTTGTCCCGGTCGTACTCGTCTCGGTCCATCCGGTCGTCGTACGGGTAGTCCTCGCGCCAGGTCTCGACGGGCGTGCCGTCGGGTCGGAGCAGGACGGGGTCGTCGTCGTGGCCGTCGGCCACCCGGTAGTCGGCAGTGAGGTCCAGCAGCGCGGAGTCGGCCATGTCGGCGAGACTTACCCATCCACGTGCCACGAACCACCCCCCGGACCGGGTGATGTGGCGGTCGTTCCGACGTCAGCTGCGCAGGTAGGAGGCGCCGTTGAGATCGACGATCGTGCCGGACGCCCACTCGGCCTGCGGCGAGGCCAGCCAGTGCACCGCGGCCGCGATCTCCTCCGGTCGGCCCACCCGGTCGAACGGGCTCTGCGCCCGGATCGCCGCGCCCTGCTCGCCGTGCAGGTACTCGGTGACCATGTCCGTCGCCACGAAGCCCGGCGCGACGGTGGCGACAGTGATGCCGTACGGCGCGAGCGCCACGGCGAGGGACTGGCCCAGCGCGTTCAGCCCCGCCTTGCTGGCCCCGTACGCCGGCTGGTGCGGCTCACCCCGGAACGCGCCCCGGGACGAGACGTTGACGATCCGCCCGCCACTGTCGCGCATGTGTTGGGCAGCGCACCAGATGACGTTGCCGGCACCGGTCAGGTTGGTCTCCAGCACCTGCCGCCAGCGCTTCTGCCAGTGCTCGTAGGAGCCGCCGAAGATCGGGTGCGGGTCGTCCCGGTCGCCGTACGTGCCGGCGTTGTTCACCAGGACGTCCAACCCGCCGAGCACCTCGGCGGCCCGGTCCACCATGGCCCGGACCGCGTCCGGGTCGGTGAGGTCCGCGCGGACCACCACGTGCCCGGCGCCGGGGAGTCGCGCGCGCACCTCCTCGGCCGCGTCGGCGGAATCGCGGTGGTGGATCGCCACCCGGTCGCCGCTCTGGGCGAACGCCTGCGCCACCGCGGCGCCGATCCCACGCGAGGCTCCGGTCACGAGTACCGCCCGATCCGTCATGCCGGCCATCCTGCCCGAGCCGCGAACTCGTCTTTACACTGCCCCGATGGGATCCGACTGCCTGTTCTGCCGCATCGTCGCCGGGGAGATCCCGGCCACCGTGGTCCGGGAGACCGACACCACGCTCGCCTTCCGCGACATCGACCCGAAGGCGCCGGTGCACGTCCTGGTCATTCCGAAGGAGCACTACGCCGACATCGCCACCCTCGCGCAGGGTGACCCGGCGCTGGCCGCCGACGTGCTGGCGACGTCCGCCGCCGTGGCCGAGGACGAGGGTCTGCTCGGCGACGGCTTCCGGTTGATGTTCAACACCGGCGTGTACGGCGGGCAGGAGGTGTTCCACGTGCACGCGCACCTGCTCGGTGGTGCGCCGCTCGGCCCGATGCTGGCCCGGGACCTGGCGTGAGCGAGCCCGACAGTCGCGTGCACGAGCACCTGGGTCGACTCGTCCGGCAGGTGCAGGCCGACGCCCGGGTGCCGGCGGTGTCGGTGGCGCTGCACCGGGCCGACCGGCCGCTCTGGACCTGCACCGTCGGTGAGACCGGGACCGACAGCCCGTTGACGCCGGACACCCAGTTCCGGATCGGCTCGGTCACGAAGACCTTCACCGCGGTGCTCACCCTCCAGTGCCGCGACGACGGGCTGCTGGACCTGGACGACCCGGTGGGTCGGCACCTGGACCTGCCCGCACACGGCGAGCTGACCGTGCGCCGGTTGCTGTCGCACACCGCCGGCCTGCAACGCGAGCCGTTCGGCGACGTGTGGGACAGCCTGCGCGCACCGGACGCCGACCAGTTGGTGGCGGAGCTGGTCCGGGCCGAGCGGGTGCTGCCGACGGGCCGCCGGTTCCACTACTCCAACCTGGGCATGGCCGTGCTCGGTCAACTCGTCGCTCGGCTGCGCGGCGAGAGCTGGGCGCAGGCGCTGACCGAGCGGATCCTGACGCCGCTCGGGCTGACCGACACCACGGTCACTCCCCGGCCGACGGCGGCCACCGGGTTCCTGGTCGACGCGTACTCCGACGAGGCGCACCCGGAGCCACCGACCGACTTCGGTGCTGTCGGCCCGGCCGCGCAGCTCTGGAGCACAGCTACCGACATGGCGCGGTGGGCGGCGTTCCTGGCCGACCCGGTGGCACTGGACCCGGCCGGCGCGGTGCTCGCCCCCGCGACGCTGGACGAGATGCGCTGGCCGGTGACCACCACCGAAGAGACGCTCTGGGGCGCGGGCTTCGGGCTCGGGCTGATCCTGATCCCGCAGGGGGAACGGGTGATGCACGTGGGGCACGACGGGGCGATGCCCGGTTTCCTCGCCGGTGTGTACGGCCGCAGGGGAGGCGACGGGACGGCCGGTGCGATGGGCGCCGCGGTGCTCGGCTCGTCCGGTACGGCGGCCGAACTGTTCGACCTGACGCACCGGCTGCTCGCCGCGGCGGTCGAGCGGGACCCGGCCGACATCGCGCCGTGGCGACCGGGGGCACCCGCGCCGGCGGCCCTGCGGGGCATGCTCGGCCGCTGGTGGGGCGAGGGTTCCGAGTACGTCTTCTCCTGGCAGGACGGATCCCTGCGGGCGCGTGGGGTAGGGGACCCGGCCGGACGTCCCCCGGCTATCTTCGCGCCCCTACCGGACCAGCCGGACGTGTTCCGTACGGCGTCCGGCCGGGAGGTCGGTGAGTTGCTGCGGCTGAGCCGGGACGAGGCCGGCACGGTGGTCCGGATGCACTGGGCGACGTACCGGTTCACCCGCCACCAGGAGACCTTCGACAGGTACGACTTCCGGGCCGGGCGTTGATCGCGGCCAGCGGAAATGGGCGCGATGCGGCCCGCGTTCAACGGATACGATGGGTGTAACGTCCGCACGCCAGCCAGCAGGCCGGCGCCGAGATCGAGAGCAGGTGGCGCAGGGCCCTTCGGCCCGACCTATGACCGGCACCCCACCTCCCGGCCCGCCCCGGGTGCAGACCAGGATCACCGTGCCCGACTCGAAGATCATGGTCAATCTGCTCGGCGCAGGCGACGAGATCCTCCGACTCGTCGAACGCTCGGTCACCAGTGACGTGCACGTCCGCGGCAACGAGATCACCATCACCGGTGACCCCGCGGACAACGCCCTCGCCGAGCGGGTCTTCAGCGAGCTGCTCGAACTCATCGAGAAAGGCGAGACCCTGACCACTGACGCCGTCCGGCGTACCGTCGGCATGCTCGAGCAGGGCAGCGCCGAGCGGCCCGCCGAGGTCCTGACGCTCAACATCCTCTCCCGTCGCGGGCGCACCATCCGACCCAAGACCCTCGGTCAGAAGCGCTACGTCGACGCCATCGACTCGAACACCATCGTCTTCGGCATCGGCCCGGCCGGCACCGGCAAGACCTACCTGGCGATGGCGAAGGCCGTCCAGGCGTTGCAGGCCAAGCAGGTCAACCGGATCATCCTGACCCGGCCGGCGGTCGAGGCGGGGGAGCGGCTGGGCTTCCTGCCCGGCACGCTCAACGAGAAGATCGACCCGTACCTGCGCCCGCTCTACGACGCGCTGCACGAGATGCTCGACCCGGAGACGATCCCGAAGCTGATGGCCCAGGGGACGATCGAGGTCGCGCCACTGGCGTACATGCGGGGTCGGACGCTGAGTGACGCGTTCATCATCCTGGACGAGGCGCAGAACACCACGCCCGAGCAGATGAAGATGTTCCTCACCCGACTCGGCTTCAACTCCAAGATCGTCGTCACCGGTGACGTCACCCAGGTGGACCTTCCCGGCGGGACGACCAGCGGTCTGCGGGTGGTCCGCGAGATCCTGGAAAACGTCGAGGACGTGCACTTCGCCCAGTTGTCCAGCTCCGACGTGGTCCGCCACCGGCTGGTCGGGGAGATCGTCGACGCGTACGCCCGCTGGGACGCCGAGCGGGAGAACCAGCAGGCGCAGGGCGTCCATGCCGTGCCCGGGCGACCCGCCCAGGGCGGCCGGGCCGGCCGCCGCCGCTAAAGCAGAGGAAAGCAGTTGTCCATCGAGATCGCCAACGAGTCCGGTGTCGACGTCGACACGGACGCCGTGCTCGCCGTCGCCCGGCACGCCCTCGACGAGATGGGGGTCAACCCCCTCGCCGAGCTGTCCGTGCTGCTGGTCGACGTCGAGTACATGACCGAGCTGAACCACCACTGGATGGGCGGCGACGGGCCGACCGACGTGCTCGCCTTCCCCATGGACGAGGGCAGCGTCGACCACGGCCCGGGTGAGTCCGCGCCGGCCGGCGGCGAGCCGGCCCTGCTCGGCGACATCGTGCTGTGCCCCGAGGTCGCGGCCAAGCAGGCGGCGACCGCCGGGCACACGCCCGCCGACGAGCTGCACCTGCTCACCGTGCACGGGGTGCTGCACCTGCTCGGTTACGACCACGCCGAGCCGGAGGAGGAGCGGGAGATGTTCGGGCTCCAGGCCCGACTGCTGGCCAGCTGGCGGTCGACCCGCACCCAGTGATGTCCACTCCTCCGTTACTCGCGGCCGGTGCCACCGCCGGCCTTCCTGACCTGCAGCTGATCGTCTTCGCGGCCGGCCTGGTGGTGTTGGCCGGCCTGATCGCGATGACCGAGGCGGCTCTCGCCGCGGTCTCGCCGGCCCGAGCCGCCGAGTTGGCCCGCGACGGTGTGCGTGGTGCCAAGACCCTCCAGGTCGTCGCCGGCGACGTCGTCCGGCACCTCAACCTGCTCCTGCTCCTGCGACTGCTCGCCGAGTTGACCGCCACCACGCTCGTCGCGTTGGTCGCGGTGGACAGCTTCGGCGCGGGTTGGCGGGCCGCACTGGTGACCGCCGGCGCGATGACAGTGGTCAGCTTCGTGGTGGTCGGCGTCGCGCCGCGCACCATCGGCCGGCAGCACGCGTACGCCGTGGGTCGAGCGGTCGCGCCGATGGTCCGCTGGCTGGGCCGGGCACTCAACCCGCTCGCGTCGCTGCTGATCCTGATCGGCAACGCGGTCACCCCGGGGCGCGGGTTCCGGGAGGGGCCGTTCGCCACCCAGGTGGAGTTGCGGGAGCTTGTCGACCTGGCCGAGCAGCGCGGCGTGGTCGAGCACGGCGAACGTCAGATGATCCACTCCGTCTTCGCACTCGGCGACACCATCGCCCGCGAGGTGATGGTGCCGCGTACGGAGATGGTGTGGATCGAGGAGGGCAAGACGCTCGCGCAGGCGCTGGTGCTCTTCCTGCGCTCCGGTTTCTCCCGCATTCCGGTGATCGGCGAGAGCGTCGACGACGTGTTGGGTGTGCTCTACCTCAAGGACCTGATCCGTCGCTCCCGGGGCGGCGACCCGCAGGCCGAGCAGTTGCCGGTGGCGGAGTTGATGCGCCCGGCGACCTTCGTGCCGGAGTCCAAGCCGGTCGACGACCTGCTGTCGGAGATGCAGGCGGCCCGCAACCACCTGGTCATCGTCGTTGACGAGTACGGCGGCACCGGCGGTCTGGTCACCATCGAGGACATCCTGGAGGAGATCGTCGGTGAGATCACCGACGAGTACGATGTCGAACGCCCGCCCGTCGAACGTCTGGCGGACTCCTCGGTGCGGGTGACCGCCCGCCTGCCAGTGGAGAACCTGGGCGAGATGTTCGACACCGACCTGCCCACCGACGAGGTGGAGACGGTCGGTGGCCTGCTCGCCCAGTCGCTGGGGCGGGTGCCGATCCCCGGCGCGGAGGTCGAGGTCGCCGGCCTCCGGTTGGTCGCCGAGGGCACCACCGGCCGGCGAAACCGGATCGACACCGTCCTGGTCAGCCGGGCGGAGCCGGGCCACGAACACGACACCGCGGGGCGGCACGAGAAGGACACCGCGGGGCGCGGCGAGCACGCCGACCCCGGGGACGACACGGACAACTACCGAGACGACGAGAGGCAATCCGCCGATGCCTGACACACCCGCCGCGCCCACCGCCCAACCCACCCCCACCGCGGCGGCCGCGTTGAGCGCCGAGGACGGCAAGCTCGTCGTCCTGGCCCGGGGCGCCCGTGCGCGGGTCGGTGCTGTGGAGGGCGCCGCGGTCCGGGATCAGGACGGGCGGACGTACGCGGCGGCCAGTGTCGCGCTGCCCTCGTTGACCCTCACCGCATTGCAGTTGGCGGTCGCGTCGGCGGTGGCGGCCGGGGCGAGCCGGCTGGAGGCCGCGGTGGTGGTGACCGAGGCGTCGACGCTGGACGGCGCCGGTCACGCGGCGGTGCGCGACCTCGCGGCCGACGCCCCGATCCACGTTGCCGCTCCCGACGGCACGGTCCTCGGCACGGTGACCCAGTGAGCCCCGTGCAGGACCCGCAGGCGCGGCCGTACCGGGCCGGTTTCGGCTGTTTCGTCGGTCGGCCCAACGCGGGCAAGTCGACGCTGACCAACGCCATCGTCGGCACCAAGATCGCGATCACCTCGAACAAGCCGCAGACCACCCGGCACGTCATCCGGGCCGTGCTGCACCGCCCGGAGTCGCAGCTGGTCCTGGTCGACACCCCGGGCCTGCACCGCCCTCGGACGCTGCTCGGCGAGCGCCTCAACGACCTGGTCCGGTCCACCTGGACGGAGGTCGACGTGATCGGCCTGTGCATCCCGGCGGACGAGCCCGTCGGGCGCGGCGACCGGTTCATCACCGGCGAGCTGGCCGAGTTGAAGGCGACGGTCCTGGCGGTGGTCACCAAGACCGACCTGGTCGACAAGCGTCGCCTGGCGGAGCAGTTGCTCGCGGTGAGCCAGCTGGGGGAGTTCGCCGAGATCGTGCCGGTGAGCGCGGTGGCCGGGCACCAGGTGGACACTCTGGTCGACGTGATGACCAAATACCTGCCGCCGTCGCCGCAGCTCTACCCGGACGACATGCTGACCGACGACCCCGAGCAGGTTCTCGTCGCGGAGCTGATCCGGGAGGCCGCCCTGGAGGGGGTCCGTGACGAGTTGCCGCACTCCATCGCCGTGGTCGTCGAGGAGATGATCCCCGAGGGTCAGGTCATGAAGATCTACGCCGACCTGTACGTGGAGCGGCCCAGCCAGAAGGCCATCGTGCTCGGCCACAAGGCGAGCCGGCTCAAGGAGGTCGGCACGACCGCCCGCAAGCAGATCGAGGAACTGCTGGGCAGCCGGGTCTATCTCGACCTGCACGTACGCGTCGCAAAGGACTGGCAGCGCGACCCGAAGCAGCTGCGCAAGCTGGGTTTCTGAGCCACCACACCGGCCGGCCGGCCGATCGGGCCGGCCGGCGCGGGTACGGCTGTCGTCGTACCCCATGATCTTCTTCGGTCAGCTGGGTGGAAAGATTCACGTTTGGTCGGGGGTGCTGTCCGTTTCGCGCGGGCACCGCGCAGGGTAGGGGAACTACGCCAAGCGTCCCCGACCGAGATGCAGGCTGATGCGCAACAGGTACCTCGATCTGCTCCGTTTCCTGGCCATCGTCCGAGTGGTCGTCTACCACGTCACAGGGTGGGCGACCCTCACCCTCGTCTTCCCTGCCATGTCGGTGATGTTCGCGCTGGCCGGTTCGTTGATGGCCGCGTCGCTCACCCGCTCCGGGCCGGCGGCGGTCGGGCGTCGACTGCGTCGGCTGCTGCCGTCGCTGTGGGTGCTCGCGGCGGTCTTCGTACCGGCCATGCTGCTCAGCGGGTTGCCGGTGAGCCCTCGGGTGCTGCTGTGGCTGTTCCCGATCGCCGACCCACCGGCCAACGACTGGGGCGCCCTGGCCCTGAGCATCATCTGGTACCTACGCGACTACCTGTGGTTCGTGCTCGCCTCACCTGTCGCGTTCTGGCTCTTCCGGCGTGCCCCGCTGCCCACCCTGCTCGCCCCGTACCTCCTCCTGGTGGCGATCGAGGCGGGGATCTACCCGGCGCCACCGGTGCTGCGCGAGTTCGGGCTGTACTTCGGGGCGTGGATGCTGGGCTTCGCCCACCACGCCGGGATGCTGCGCCGGCTCTCCGGCCGGGTGCTGTACCCGGTGGCGCTCACCCTCGCGGTGGGCGGCGGAGCCTGGATCGTCGGGCATCCCGGGCCACGCGGGTACGACCTGAACGACAACCACCTGGGCAACGCCCTCTGGTCGGCCGCGTTCATCCTGATCGTCCTGGGTCGGGCTCCCTCCGGCGTGGCGTGGCTGAGCCGAAGCCAGCTGGCCGACCGGGCGGTGACAGTGGTCAATCGGAGGGCGCTCACAGTCTATCTCTGGCACATGCCGTTCGTGGTGGCGCTCACTCCGCTGGTCGACGTGGTGGGTTGGTCCCACCAGGATCCGCTGGGGTTGGCCATCCGGGTGTTGCTGGTCTTCGCGCTGGTCGGGTTGGTCACCCTCGCCGTCGGCTGGGTCGAGGACGTCGCCGCCCGTCGCCGCCCGGAGTTGATCCCCGGTGGCCCGAGGCGGCCGGTCGAGGCGGCCGACTCCGACGGTGCCGAGCCCCGCGCCCGGTCCGGTGCGGAGCCGCGCGCCCGGGTCCTCGACCCGGCCGTGGTGCCGGCTCCGCGGTCGCCCGGGACGCCGGCCGCCGTCGACGTCAACGCTGGCTGATCGTCACGTTTCCGCTGCCGGCCGAACCGTCGAGCACCAGGGACGCGGCCGGGTCGTCGGCGACGGTGACCCGCGCGTCACCGGAGCCCGCGCCGGAGCGCACCCGGTAGCTGCCTGGCGGCACCAGCAACATCACGTCGCCGCTGGACGCGTGCGCCCGCGCCGCAGCCGGTTTGTCCAGCTCGACTGTGACGTTGCCGGAGCCGGCCTCGGCATCCGTCGTGCCACCGAGCCGCCGTGCGGTGATGTCACCGGACCCGGCGCGCAGGCGGACGGCCCCGCTGACCTCGCTCACGTCGATGTTGCCGGAACCGGTCTCCACCTCGACCTTGCCGCTCGCGTCGACGACCCGCACGTCACCCGAGCCCAGCCGAAGCTCCACCGCGCCGACCTTGGTCAGCTCGACGTCACCGGAACCGGACTCGCCCTGAAGGGCCACGCCCTCCGGCACTGTCACCTCGTAGGAGACGCTGCACCGGTCGCCACAGTCGGTGTCCAGCACCAGTTCGCTGCCCTTGATCTCGTACCGGGCCTGGGGCTCGCCACCCTGGTAGCGCACCACCCGCTTGATCCGCGCCTCCGCCGCCGTGCCGGTGCCTCGGACGACCACGTCGCCGGAACCCGGCAGCACCCGGATGCTGGTGATCTGCACCGGCTCGGTGTCGTCGTAGTCGAGCCGACGCATGGCCAGGTTGTCACACCCGGCAAGCACGATGAGAGTGGTTGCCAGCCCCAGGGCGACGGGGGCGGCGGCGCGACGACGGAGACCGCCAGTGGTCGGTTGCATTGCCATGGCCAGCACGCTACGGCCGGTGGAGAGCCGCGCGCATCGGGGTTACTCCGCGCATCCACCCCGAACCAACCCTGATTTCACACCCCGAGGGAGAATGGCCCGATGGCCGGGTATCGCCGACAGCTCTACCGCGACGACGCGGTGGTGCTACGTGTGCAGAAACTCGGCGAGTCCGACCGGATCATCACCCTGCTCACCCGCCGACATGGCCGGCTGCGCGCGGTGGCCCGAGGGGTCCGCCGCACCATGAGCAAGTTCGGCGCCCGGCTGGAACCGTTCGGCCACGTCGACCTCCAGCTCGCCGGCGATCCGAAGGGCAACCACGGCAGCGCGCTGCACACCGTCAGCCAGGTCGAGGGCATCGACCTGTACGGCAAACGGTTCCTGGGGGACTATCCGCGCTACACGGCGGCCAGCGCGATCGCCGAGACCGCCGAACGGTTGACCCCGGTGGAGCGGGAGCCGTCGCTACGGCTGTTCCAGCTCACCCTGGGCGCGCTGAAGGCGCTGTCCCGGGGCGAGCACGCCACCACTCTGGTGCTCGACGCGTACCTGCTGCGGGGGATGGCCCTCGCCGGTTGGGCGCCGGCGCTGATCGCCTGCGCGGTCTGTGGCACCCCGGGTCGGCACCGGGCCTTCTCCGTGCCGGCCGGCGGCGCGGTCTGCCCGGACTGTCGACCACCCGGCGCGGCCCACCCCGCGCCGGCCACCATCGACCTGATGTCCGCGCTGACCACCGGCGACTGGGTGCTCGCCGACGCCACCGACACCGGGGTACGCCGGGAGTGCAGCGGGCTGGTCGCGGCTCACCTGCAGTGGCACCTGGAGCGCGCGCTACGCTCGCTGCCGCTGGTCGACCGGGGTCCCTCGGCGGCCGGCGCGGCCTCGCCGCCGGAAGGCGCCGGGGCCGTGGTGCTCCGGCCACGTGGCGACGTCGAGGCCGGGGCGGACGGCGCGAACAGGGAGTGACCGAGTGATCCGATCGAAGAAGGCCAGCCGGCGCGAGCCGACGCCGCCGACCCCCCACCCGTCCGGCGCCCGGCCGCCAGCGCTGCCCGCCGGGGCGGTGCCGAAGCACGTGGCGGTGGTGATGGACGGCAACGGTCGGTGGGCCAAGGACCGCGGGCTGCCCCGTACCAAGGGGCACGAGGCGGGGGAGCACAGCCTCTTCGACACCATCGAGGGCGCCATCGAGATGGGCATCCCGTACCTGTCGGCGTACGCGTTCTCCACCGAGAACTGGCGGCGCTCGCCGGACGAGGTCCGGTTCCTGATGGGGTTCAACCGGGACGTCATCCGTCGTCGCCGCGACCAGTTGGTCGACCTCGGCGTCCGGGTGGTCTGGTCGGGTCGACCCGGACGGTTGTGGAAGAGCGTCATCTCCGAGTTGCAGACCGCCGAGGAGATGTCCCAGGGCAACTCGACGCTGACCCTGCAGTTCTGCGTGAACTACGGCGGGCAGGCCGAGATCGGCGACGCCGCCGCAGCGATCGCCCGGGACGTGGCGGCCGGTCGACTGGACCCGGCGAAGGTCACCGAGAAGACCGTCGCGAAGTACCTCTACCACCCGGAGATCCCGGAGGTGGACCTGTTCCTGCGCCCCTCCGGGGAGGAGCGGATCTCCAACTTCCTGCTCTGGCAGACCGCGTACGCCGAGTTGGTCTTCCTGGACACGCTCTGGCCGGACTTCGACCGCCGCCACCTCTGGTACGCGTGCGAGCTGTTCGCGCAGCGGGACCGCCGCTTCGGCGGGGCGCTGCCCAACCCGGTCGCCCCCGTTCTGAGCTGAGACGCTTACCCGCACGTCACTCTGGGTATCAGAGACGTCAGAAGCCACTGACGGAGGTGAACCCACATGATCCAGAAGCGCATTGCCCAGTGGGCGGTGATGGCGGTCGCTGTGCCACTCGCGGCTGCCGGTGCCCGTCGACTCAGCCACACCCTGGAGGCCCGCCGTGGTCCCTCCGGAGCGACCCGGCTCCTGACCAAGGGCGCCGACCTGATCCGCCCCGAGAAGGCCAAGCGCCGCCGTTTCTTCTGATCCCGATCCCCCCGGCGCCGCCCGCGATCCTGCGGGCGGTGCCGTGCCACGCCAGCTCCACCGCCCCATGATCGGCGCGCCCAGGCGTTGAGGATCGTCGTGGGGTGGGGGAGGGGGCCGTGGGTGGGAGGGTCGGTGGGTGGGTGGATTTCGCCGGGTGCTGGGGATTGGCGGCGGGTAGGGTCCGGAGAGGGCGGGCCGACGGCGGTTGGAGTGCGCATGAGGGATCTCCGGTTCAAGATGATCATGGCGTTGAACGCGGCCGATCTGGGTGACCCCATCTGCGAGCAGGTGGCCGACATCTGTGCCGAGATCGCCGAGCAGCACTGCGCCGAGTTCGGCCACACACCGCAACTCCGGACCGGCGAGATCGCCGAACTGGCCACCGGAGAACCGGCCCTGACCTGGGCGCCGTCGACCCCCGACGCCGGGCAGCGTGCCTGGTGACCGCACCGGCCCCCGCAGTAGACGTCCGTCGCGCCGACGACCGCTTCGCCACCCGGATCTCCTGGCTGGACTCGAAGCACTCGTTCTCGTTCTCCCGGCACTACGACCCGGCCAACACTCACCACGGTCTGCTGCTGGTCAACAACGACGACGTGGTCCGACCGGGCGCCGGCTTCGAGACCCACCCGCACGAGGACATGGAAATCGTCACCTGGGTGCTCCGTGGCTCCCTGGTGCACCAGGACTCCACCGGGCACTCCGGGGTGATCTACCCGGGGCTGGCGCAGCGGATGAGCGCCGGCACCGGCATCCTGCACTCCGAGAAGAACGACGCCTGGCGGCTCAACAACCAGGAGCCGCACAGCGACCCGGTGCACTTCGTGCAGATGTGGGTGCTCCCCGACGAGCAGGGCGTCGACCCCGGCTACGAGCAGTTGGAGATCGAGGACGAGCTGCTCCGCGGCGGCCTGGTGCCGATCGCCTCCGGGATGGACCGCTACGACGGTGCGTCGGCGATCCGGATCCGCAACCGGTACGCGACGCTGCACGCCGCCCGACTCGCCCCCGGCGACGAGGTCACCATCCCCGACGCGCCCTTCGTGCACCTTTACGTGCCCGACGGCACCGTCACCCTGGAGGGCAGCGGGCCACTCGGCACCGGCGACGCGGCCCGGCTGACCATGACCGGCGGCCGACGGGTCACCGCCGACGAACCGGCCGAGATCCTCGTCTGGGAAATGCACGCGACGATCAACTGACGGGCGGCCGCGCATCCGCCGTTCGCCCTGCTGCGCCGTCTTCCATGATCGTGCTCGAACATGGATGTAGTGGCCTCCCTTCATCGGGAGGCCACTACATCAGGGATCGAGCACGATCTTGCCGTGGGCCGTGGGTTTGTTTACGCGGGGGACTCGGTGCGGTCGGCGGCCCAGGTGGTGTGGAACGAGCCGTCCCGGTCCACCCGCTGGTAGGTGTGCGCGCCGAAGTTGTCCCGCAGGCCCTGGATCAGCGCGGCGGGCAGCCGCTCGGCGCGCAGCGCGTCGAAGTACGCCAGCGACGACGAGAACGCGGGCGTCGGCACACCGGCCCGGGTCGCGTCGCCCACCACCCGTCGCCAACTCGGCACACCGGCCGCGACGGCGTCGGCGAAGTACGGTGCGACCAGCAGCGTCGGCAGGTCGGGCTGCTGGTCGTACGCCTCGCGGATGCGGTCGAGGAAGCGTGCCCGGATGATGCAGCCGCCCCGCCAGATCGTCGCCGTGCCGCCGAGGTCGATGTCCCAGTCGTACTCCTGGCTGCCGGCCCGGATGTGGTCGAAGCCCTGCGCATACGCGACGATCTTGGAAGCGAGCAGCGCCCGACGGACGTCCTCGACGAACGCCTCCCGGTCGGTGACCTGCCACTTCTCACCCGCGTCGGGGAATGCCCGGCGGGCCGCCTCCCGCTGGTCGACGTGCCCGGACAGCGAGCGGGCGAAGGTGGCCTCGGCGATCCCGGTGATCGGGATGCCCAGGTCCAGGGCGCTCTGCACGGTCCACCGACCGGTGCCCTTCTGCTCGGCCCGGTCCTGCACGACGTCCACGAACGGTCGGCCGGTCTCCGCGTCGGTGTGCGCGAGCACGTCGGCGGTGATCTCGATGAGGAACGAGCCCAGCTCGCCCTCGTTCCAGTCCCGGAAGATCTCCGCGATCTCCGCCGGCTTGGCGTCCAGACCGGAGCGGAGCAGGTCGTACGCCTCGGCGATGAGCTGCATGTCGGCGTACTCGATGCCGTTGTGCACCATCTTGACGAAGTGCCCGGCGCCGTCCGGCCCGACGTGCATGCAGCACGGCACACCGTCCACCTGCGCGGCGATCTTCTCGAACATCGGCCCGAGCTTGGCGTACGACTCGGTGGAGCCGCCCGGCATGATGCTCGGGCCGAGCAGCGCGCCCTCCTCACCACCGGAGACGCCGGTGCCGCTGAAGTGCAGCCCCTGCGCGCGCAGCGCCTCCTCCCGGCGGCGGGTGTCGGCGAAGTGGGCGTTGCCGCAGTCGACGATGATGTCGCCCTCGTCCAGCAGCGGCACCAACTCGTCGATCACCGCGTCGGTGGGCGCACCGGCCTTGACCATGACGATGACCGCGCGAGGTCGTTCCAGTGACGCCACGAAGTCGGCCATCGTCTCGCCCGGCACGAAGGTGCCCTCGTCGCCGTGCTCCGCGACCAGGCTGCGGGTGCGCTCCGGCGACCGGTTGTGCACTGCCACCGTGAAGCCGTTGCGGGCCAGGTTGCGGGCCACGTTGCGGCCCATCACCGCCAGCCCGGTCACACCGATTTGTGCCCTCGCCTGCTCAGCCATCCGTGCCGCCACCTCTCGTCACCACTATTGGCGTTCCGAACCTATCGTGATGTGGGCCGATCCGGGGCCAGTGATCCACCCTCTGATACGCGGGGTGGTCGCGGGGCTGCCGATGGTGGCGGCGCGACCGGTCAACCTTCGGCGAGACGGGCTTCGATCCGGGCGACCTTCCCGGTGAGCGCGTCGGTGACCCCGGGCCGGACGTCGGCCTTGAGCACCACGCTCACCCGGGGCGCCCGCGCGGCGACGACGTCGACCGCGCGCTTCACCACCGCCATCACCTCGTCCCACTCGCCCTCGACGGTGGTGAACATGGCATCGGTCCGGTTGGGCAGGCCGGACGCCCGGACCACCCGCACCGCCTCGGCGACCAGGTCACCAACGGAGTCGTCGCCGCCGAGCGGGGTGATCGAGAACGCGATCAGCATGTGCCGATCGTGCCAGTAAATCGGGTGCGCGTCCCGTCGGGCGGCCGTTAGGGTACGGGCATGCGTTACTGACGCCCCACCTTCCGAGCCGGCCCGCCGCCCCGCGCCGCGGTCCGTGCGCTCGCGGGCGTCCGCATGTCCCCTCCGCCGTTCGGCGGCGCTGGCTGTGTCCGATCCCGGCGAGCAGTCCCTCCACCGTTCGGCCGTCGCGTTGCGACGGTCACCAGCCGATCCGACCGACCGCCGGCGCGCGGGACCGGCCGTTCCGGTCGGCATTGAAGGAGGCCCGCATGCCTGCCAGGCGCAACCCGAAGAAGTCCCGTAGAACACCGCTGGGCACCAACCCGACGACCGAGCACGGCCGTCCCCGAGCAATCCGCCCGGACCTCGACCTCGCGGTCGAGCCGGCGGGCCAGGCCGAGTGGGCAGTGCTGGCTGAGCCGATGTTGCCGGCAGTCCTGGTCGAGCCGGCGGTGCCGGCGGAGCCGACGTTGCCGGCGGTGCGGGTCGAGGCGGCGGCGGTGCTCGGTGAGCTGACGCCGTCGATCGACGTGCCGGCGGCAGTCGACGCCCCGGCGGTGGGAGACCTGCCGAAGTCTGCCGGGCGACCGGCGGCACCGACGGCCGGGCCGCCCCAGGGTGGCGGCGGTCGCTCGGGTGGCGGCCGCAGCCAACAGGCCGGCCAGACCCGCCGCTACGCCTTCCGCCGCAGCTGAGCAAACACGCCCCCGCCCCGCTCCCCGGGGAGGCCGGGTCGTGACAGCAATATCAGGGATGTAGTGGCCTCCTCCGCCAAGGAGACCACTACATCCCTGTTGTTGTGCGGATCTTGGCGGCGGCGGCCAGCGGCGGGCGGCCAGCGGCGGGCGGCCAACGGCGGGCGGCCAGCGGCGGGCGGCCGGACTGCGGGGCGGCGGAACGGCGGGTTCAGCCGATCAGGGGGCGGAAGGTGCCGAGGAGGACGCTCGTGGTCAGGGCTGCTCCGGCCAGGGCTGCCGCGCCGGCGACGAGGAGCCCGTCGGCGCGGGTGAAGTGCTGGCGGCGGGCCACGGTTCGGGGCGTACCGGCGTCGAAGCCGCGCGCGTCCATCGCCACGGCCAGCCGGGTGCCCCGGCGGATCGCCCCGACCAGCAGCGCGAACGCGGTGGAGGCGAACAGTCGCAGCTTGGCCAGCGGGTTGCGTCCCGCATCGACGCCCCGTGCCCGCCGCGCCATGCTGATCATTTGCCACTCCTGACCGAGCAGCGGCACCAGCCGGAACGCGGCGAGCGCCCCGATGGCGAACCGGGCCGGCGCTTTCGCGTTCTGGATCAACGCGTCGGCCAGGTCGGTGGGGTCGGTGGTCGCGAAGACGATCACACCGGGCAGGGCCACCGCGAAGACCCGCAGCACCAGGCCGAGCGCGGTGAGCAGCACGCCGGTACTCACGAACACCGGTCCCGCGTCCAGCAGGACCTGGCCGGACCGGTCGGCGGCGAAGAGCACCAGGGTGACCAGGATGCCTGCGGCGCTGAGGAGCAGTGGCCAGGCCCGTCGCGCCAGCACCCGGTAGCGGATGCCGAACAGCGGCAGCACGGCGAGTTCGAGCGCGATGGCGATCGCCGGGGCCACCGGGTCCAGAGTGGCCAGCAGGGTGAACGAGAAGATAAGGGCGGCGGCGACCTTCGCTACCGGGTTGCGGCGGGCCAGCGGCGCACCGGGCGCGGCGACCGGCTCGATGCTGATCATCGGTCGTCGCCCGGGGTTGCTCGTAGGGTGACGCTGCGGTCGGCGAGCGCGGCGACGAAGTCCGCGTCGTGGGTGACAGCGACCACGCCGTGTCCGGCGTCGCGCAGGTCGGCGAAGAGGTCGACCAGCTCCCGCCAGGTCCGCCGGTCCTGGCCGAAGGTGGGTTCGTCGCAGATCAACAGGCGGGGCGCGGTGGCCAGGGCGGTCGCCACGCTCAGCCGCCGCGCCTCACCACCCGAGAGGGTGTACGGGTTGGCAGCGGCGAGCCGCGCCAGCCGCAGCCGTTCCAGCAGCTCGGCCACTGTCTCCTTGACGGCTGACTCGGGCTGACCGGTCCGACGGGGGCCGAGAGCCAGCTCGTCGAAGACAGTGCTCGTGACGAACTGGTGCTCCGGGTCCTGAAAGACCGACCCGATCCGGCGGGCCAGGGCGGGGGCGCGCCAGCGGTGCGGGGGAGTCCGGTGGTCCGCGCCGGCCAACTCGGCGGACGCGGTGACCCGCCCGGTGCCCGGCCGGAGCAGCCCGCCCAGTAACAACGCCAGAGTGGACTTGCCGACGCCGTTGGGTCCGCGGACGGCGAGCGCCTCGCCGGCGCGTACCCGAAGGTCGGTGGAGGCCAGCCGGGGTGGCAGGCCGAGCCGTTCGGCGGTGAGCAACAGCTCCCCGGCCGCGGCGGTGGCCGGGCGGGGCGCGATGGGGTGACCCGGCACCCACACCCCCTCGGCGGCCAGGGCGGCGCCGTGGGCGGCGAAGACGGCTTCGGGTGTGCCGTCCGCGCGGACCCCGCCGCCGGGTTCCAGGACCACCACCCGGTCGACCAGCGGCAGCGCCTCGGCGACCCGGTGCTCGACCAGGATCAGTGTGGTGTCGGAGTCCAGCGCGCCGGCCACCGCCTGCCGGATCAGCTCGGCCCCGGCCGGGTCGAGGTTGGCTGTCGGCTCGTCGAGCAGCAGCAGGCCGGGGCGGAGGGCGAGCGCGCCGGCCAGGGCGAGGCGTTGCTGCTCGCCGCCGGAGAGCGCGGCCGTGTTGCGGTCCCGGGGGTACGGGAAGCCGACGCGGTGCAGCGCCTCGTCCACCCGGGGCCAGATCTCGTCGGTCGGCACTCCCCGGTTCTCAAGCCCGAAGGCGACGTCGTCGCCGCAGCGTGCCATCACCAGTTGGGTTTCCGGGTCCTGGAAGACGATGCCGACGCGCTCGCGTCCCTTGCGGGGGTCGAGCCCGTCGATCTCGACGATGCCCTCCTGCTCACCGGAGTCCTCGGGGAGCAGCCCGGCCAGCGCGCTGAGCAGCGTGCTCTTGCCGGCCCCCGAGGGGCCGAGCAGCAGAACCCGTTCCCCGACCTCGACCCGCAGGTCGACCCCCCGCAGGGCCCAGGCCCGTCGCCCGGCGTGCCGCCAGCCGAACCCCCGCAGAACGACAGCACCCACCGGACCCCCTCCCGCACTGTTTCTCGTTGTTGATCAAGAGGTTTGCGTCAGGATTCCGCCTCCCGTTGACGCAAACCTCTTGATCAACGCAGCTGGTGGGGGTCAGACCAGGGCGCGGTCCCGGCCTGCCGGGAACCGGTCCAGGACGCCGGTGTTGGCCAGTGCCTTGGTCAGCAGCCAGCCACCGGCGCCGGCGATCACCGTGGCGCTGACGATGGTGATCAGCGCGTACGGGATGCGGTAGTCGGTCAGCTCGTAGTCGACGTTCCAGATGAAAAAGTCGAACAGCGCGGCGCTGAGACCGGTCAGCGCGCCGGCCAGTACCGCGGTCGGCAGCCGGAACGACCGGTACCGGAAGGCGGCGAACGCCAGCTCCGCGCCGATGCCCTGCACGATGCCCTGCGGGATCACCGTGCCGGCCCACTGGCTGCCCAGCAGCGCGGAGAGGACCGCGGCGACCGTCTCGCAGTAGAGCGCGGCACCGGGCTTGCGGATGACCAGACCGCCGATCACGGCCGGCATCAGCCAGACGCCGTAGAGCAGCGCCTGCGCCGGCGGGAAGAAGGCGAACGCGCCTTCGGTGGCGCTCCAGACCAGGCCCCACGCCCAGAAGATGACGCCGAAGGCGACAGCGATCACCGAGGCGACCACGATGTCGATGGTGCGCCAACGGTGGGTGTCGGTGGTGGATTTCATGTGGTGCTCCCAGTTCGTGAGTGCGAACCAGGAGAAGACGCACGCCGCGTCCGGTGGCACCGGACTGCGGCGCGGCTGGAGGTCGACCGAACTCCCTGCGCTGGCATTACCCAGATCAGGTTCGAGGGTCTGCGGGCGTACCCGCACTCTCAGCGCTGTGCGCTCCCCTGTCGGATATGAAGTTGTCTCGCTGACGCTAACACCGACCGGGGGCGTGGGCCCAGCAGGGCACCCGCCTGACCTGCGGGAGCGACCCGCCGACTGCCGGATGGGTACGCTTCCGATCATGCGGATCGACGCGCGAGGTCTCACGTTCGAGGTAACCGCCGGTGGTCCGCCGGACGGCGTACCGGTTCTGCTGCTGCATGGTTTCCCCCAGCACAGCGGTGAGTGGGACGACGTCGTGCCGGCACTGCACGCTGCCGGGCTGCGCACGTACGCGCTGGACCAGCGGGGTTACTCGCCGGGCGCGCGGCCCACGGAGGTGGCCGACTACCGGATCCCCGAGCTGGTCGCCGACGTGGTGGCGGTGCTCGACGCCCTCGGCCTGGACGCCGTTCACCTGGTCGGGCACGACTGGGGCGCGGTGATTGCCTGGGCGGTCGCCGCCCGGCACGCCGAGCGGGTCCGCACCCTGACCGCGGTGTCCGTGCCACATCCGGCGGCCATGGCGCACGCCCTGACCAACGACAGTCAGCAGAAGGCCCGGTCGTCGTACATCGCGCTGTTCCGTAAGCCGGACAAAGCGGAGAAGGTGCTGTTGGCGTGGCACGCCACCGCGTTGCGCAAGCTGCTCAGCGGGGTCGGCGACCGTACCCGGGTGGACCGCTACGCCGACCCGATGCGCGAGCCGGGGGCGCTCACCGCAGCGCTGAACTGGTACCGGGCGATGTCCCGCGCCGACCTGGCCGCGGTCGGCCCGGTCGCGGTGCCCACCACGTACGTGTGGAGTGACCGGGACGTCGCCATCGGCCGGCTCGCCGCCGAGGCGTGCGCGGCGAACGTGACCGGCGACTACCGCTTCGTGCAGTTGGCCGGTGTCAGTCACTGGATCCCGGACGCGGCGCCGGGCCCACTCGCCGAGGCGATCCTGGCCCGGGCCGGCGGTACGGCGTGAGTGGCGGCAGGTCGTGCCACCGGCGCTCGACCTGGTGGTGACCGGCCGCACCCCTTGTCGACGTGCTCGGCGGGGGCACGGTTGACTGGTTGGCCCGCAATCGGACGACGGAGGACGCATGACGGTGAGTGCCGAGGACTACCTGGCCGTGGTGACCGAGACGATCGGTCGGGTGGCCGCCAGTCAGCGGGAGGCGGTGGGCCGGGCCGCGGACCTGATCGCCGAGGCGGTACGCGCCGACGGTGTGGTGCACGCGTTCGGCACGGGGCACTCGGAGGCCCTCGCCATGGAGATCGCGGGTCGGGCGGGTGGTCTGGTGCCGACCAACCGGATCGCGCTGCGCGACCTGGTGCTGCTCGGCGGTGAACCCGCCGACCGGCTCGGTCCGATGCTGGAACGGGACCCGAGCGTGGCGCACCGCCTCTACGAGTTGGCCCCGGTGCGGCCCACCGACGTGTTCGTGCTCGCCTCGAACTCCGGTGTCAACGGGGCGATGGTGGAGTTCGCCAGCCTGGTCAAGGAACGCGGCCACGGGCTGGTGGCGATCACCTCGGCGCAGCACTCCGGCCGGATGACCTCCCGGCACCCGTCCGGACGCAAGCTGGGCGACCTCGCCGACGTGGTGCTCGACAACGGAGCTCCGTACGGCGACGCGACCCTGCCCCTTCCCGACGGTGGCGCGGTCGGCGCGGTCTCCTCGATCACCGCCGCCCTGCTTGCCCAGCAGGTCACCGTGGAGGTGGTGGCGCGGTTGCTGGCGGCGGGGGAGCGGCCCCCGGTCTACCTGTCGGCGAACATCCCGGACGGCGACGCGCACAACACCGAGCTGGAGGCCCGGTACGCGGGTCGGATCCGGCGGGGGTCCTGACACAGTGCTGGCGGCCGACTTGCGTCGCCGAGATGAACGGCAGATGTCGTGAACCTGTTTCGCGCTCGGCCGGGTGGGGCATTGGCGTTGCTGCCGGCGGCCGGGACCGCCGGCAGTAGCGTCTCACCGGAGGTAGCGCGTGTCCAAGGAGACCGAGAAGCAGCGCTGGCAGCGCAACTTCGCCGACCTGCTCCAGGAGTTGCGGGTCGCGCAGACCGGCGTGCAGATCCTCTTCGCCTTCCTGCTCACCCTGCCGTTCAGTAACGGGTTCACCCGGACCAGCGAGTTCCAGCGGGACGTCTACATCGTCGCGCTGCTCGCAGCGGCCGCCGCCACCGCGCTGATCATCTCGCCGGTGGCGTTCCACCGGGCGTTGTTCCGCCAGGGGCGCAAGCCGGAGCTGGTGCGGTTCGCGCACCGCATGGCTACCGGTGGCCTCGCCTTCATGCTGATCGCCATGGTCAGCGCGGTGCTGCTGATCACCGACTTCGTGCTGGACCGGCCGATCGCCTTCCTGCTCAGTGCCCTGACCGGATTCTGGTTCCTCGTGTTCTGGGTGATCCTGCCGTTCGTCCGCCGCAACTGGGGTGAGGACGACATCGACGATGATGACGACGATCCGGACACCACCATCGGTCGCTGAGCGCGCCGATCTACACGCGCCGCTACCCCTGGGTAACAACCGGGGGTAGCGTGGCGGTAGCCGCATCGAACTTCGAGGGGGCAGCCGTGACCACGACGCAGAACGGCCGACCGGACGATCCCGACTCCGCAACCACCGTCGGTGCCGCCGCGCCACTGCCGGCAGAGGCCGGGCAGGTCTCCGAGAAGGAAGCCCGGCAGGTCGCCGAGGCCGCCCGCGAGTCCACCTGGGACCGACCCAGCTTCGGCAAGGAACTGTTCCTCGGTCGGTTCCGGCTCGACCTGATCGACCCGTGGCCCCGGTCCGACCCGGGCGACGTGGCGCGCGCCGAGGACTTCCTCGACCGGTTCCGCACCTTCCTGACCACCGAGGTGGACGGCGCGGCCATCGAACGCGACGGCTCCATTCCGGACTCGGTGTTCCACGGCCTGGCCGACCTCGGCGCGTTCGGCATGAAGATCGACCGGAAGTACGGCGGGCTCGGCCTCAGCAACCTGCACTACTGCCGGGCGCTGATGCTCGCCGGTTCAGTCAGCCCGGCCATCGGCGCGCTGCTCTCGGCCCACCAGTCGATCGGTGTGCCGCAGCCGCTCAAGATGTTCGGCACCGCCGAGCAGAAGCAAAGCTTCCTGCCCCGCCTTGCCGCCGGCGAGGTGTCCGCCTTCCTGCTCACCGAGCCCGACGTCGGCTCCGACCCGGCCCGGCTGGCCACCACCGCCGAGCCGACCGAGGACGGCACCGGCTACCGGCTCAACGGCGTGAAGCTGTGGGCCACCAACGGCATCGTGGCCACCCTGCTGGTGGTGATGGCCCGGGTGCCGGCCAGCGAGGGGCGTCGAGGCGGGATCACCGCCTTCGTTGTGGAAGGCGACAGCGACGGCATCACCGTCGAGCGGCGCAACGAGTTCATCGGCCTGCGCGGCCTGGAAAACAGCCTCACCCGGTTCCACGACGTGTTCGTACCCGCCGAGAACGTCATCGGCGGCGAGGGCAAGGGGTTGAAGATCGCCCTGACCACGCTGAACACCGGCCGGCTCTCCCTACCGGCGATGTGCGTGGGCGCCGGCAAGTGGGCGCTGAACGTGGCCCGGGGCTGGGCCGCCGACCGGGTCCAGTGGGGTCGGCCGGTGGGCGAGCACGAGGCGGTCGCGCAGAAGCTCTCCTTCATCGCCGCCACCACGTACGGCATGGAGACCATGCTCGACCTCTGCTGCCTGCTCGCCGACGACGACCGCAACGACATCCGGATCGAGGCGGCGCTGGTCAAGCTGTACGCCAGCGAGATGGCCTGGAAGATCGCCGACGAGCTGATCCAGATCCGGGGCGGGCGCGGCTACGAGACGGCCGACTCGCTGGCCGCCCGGGGCGAACGCCCGGCCGCCGTCGAACAGATGATGCGCGACCTGCGGATCAACCGGATCTTCGAGGGCTCCACCGAGATCATGCACCTGCTGATCGCCCGTGAGGCGGTCGACGCGCACCTGTCGGTGGCCGGCGACATCATCGACCCGGACGCGGGGTTGGGCCGCAAAGCCAGAGCCGGCGCCCGCGCCGGTGCCTTCTACGCGAAGTGGCTGCCCACGCTCGCCGTCGGCCGGGGGCAGAGCCCTTCGGCGTACGCCGAGTTCGGGCCGCTCGCCGCACACCTGCGCCAGGTGGAGCGGTCGTCGCGCAAGCTGGCCCGGTCGACGTTCTACGCGATGTCGCGCTGGCAGGGGAAGATGGAGCGCAAGCAGGCGTTCCTCGGCCGTGTGGTGGACATCGGCGCCGAGCTGTTCGCGATGTCCGCGGTCTGTGTCCGGGCCTCCGCCGAACGGGACACCCGGCCGGAGAACGTCGAGCTGGCCGACCTGTTCTGCCGGCAGGCGCGGGTGCGGGTGGACGCCCTGTTCGCCGCACTGTGGGACAACACCGACTCGGTCGACACCGCCGCCGCGAAGCGGATCCTCGCCGGCCGGTACGCGGGCCTGGAGGAGGGTGTGATCACCCCGTCCGACGAGCTGCCCTGGGTGGCCCGCTGGACTCCCGGCCCGTCCACCGCCGAGGACGTCCGCCGCCGAATCCCACCGAAGCCGTAACTCCGCCCCGAGCACGCCCGCCTCGTGCGCGCTCCGACCTCCATGGGCCGACTGACACGTGCAGGTGCGCGCTTTTGCCCTGGTCGTCTGGCTTGATCGACTGCATATCGGCGAAGTGGTGGAATCCCGCCGCCCCGATACGCCTACATCGCCGACCTGGAGTGGATCACCCAGCGTGCGCTGAAGAGGGCTGCGCGGCAGCGGCGGTCAGCGGGAGACCGCCCAGGCCAGCACGCCTGCCAGGATCAGACCGTTGAGCCCGGCCAGCGCCAGGTACGCCGCAGGCGGGATCTTCTTGCCCCGCCGGAGGAAGGCAACCAGGACGGCGGCGTAGCCGAGCAGCAGGACGGCGATGACGACGAGGAAGTAGAACACCCGAAGACCTTAGCGGCCCCGGTCGCGCTGGCCTGAGTCGGCGCAGCGCACACGCCCAGCGAGCCCACCGCGCTTTCCCTTGATCAGGTGATGAAAAGTAGGTCAGAGACAGCGCGGAGACCTACTTTTCATCACCTGATCAAGGCAGGGCGCGGTGGTGACCCATGGCGCGGGGCGTGGGGGTGACTCATGGCGCGGGGCGCGGTGGTGACTCAGGGCGGACGGGTCTTAGCGGCCCCGGTTGCGGAGACCGAGTTGGCGCAGCTCCAACGCGGCCAGCGCGTCGACTGTGGCGTCGTCGCCGCGCCGCCACGCCTCGGCCACGTCGGGCGCGATTTTGGTCAGCCGGCCTAGTGGTTGGGTGGCCAGTGCGCGCAGGGCGAGCAGGTCCCGGCCGGCCGGCCCGGCGGCCAGTTTCGCGGCCGACCCGGCCCGGCGCATCCAGCGCACCCGCAACGGCAGCCATCCGAAGAGCACCAGGCCGAGCGGGAAGATCAGCACAGCGATGGTGAGGGCGAGCGCGAGCTGGTCGACCAGGTGTTGCTGGTCCCGTCCGGCGTCGGCGAGCCCTCGGGCGGCGTCGGCGGCCTGCCGGAAGGGCGCGGTCAGCTCGTCACCTACCAACGGGACCCGGCGGACCTTGCTGCCGGCGTCGGCGAGGTTGTCGGCGAGGCCACTGCCGGCGCCCTCCAGCTTCTGCCCCGGTACGGCGAGCTTCTGCACCAGGTCGTGCAGCCACAGTGCGCCCCGGATCGCCGCGTACACCCAGGCGACGACGAGCAGGTCGGTGAGCAACTGACGGGCGGCGGTCGGAAACCGATCGGCATAGATTTTCACGCCGGACAGCGTGCCACGAACGACGACGCCCCGGCACCCGTCGATTGGCGCCCGGATGACACCGCCGGACCACGCCACGGCGACCGACGCGGCGGTGGCCGTGGCGCACGAGCCGTGCGTCAGGCGAGCCGCAGGTCCACGAACGCGATGGTGTCGCCGGGCAGGACGTACCGGTCGATCTCGACGAAGCCCTGGTGGCGGGCGAAGCGGAGGCCGTCGTCGTTGGACGCCAGGACGACGGTGTGGACGACCTGCGCGCCCAGCTCCCGGGCCTTGGCCAGCCCGCGCTGGTAGATCTGCGCCCCGAAGCCCTGGCGACGCTTCTCGGGCAGCACTCGCGCGATCACGGTGGCCGGCTCGGACGTCGGGGGTCGCACCGTCGAGCAGCCCACCGGCACCCCGTCGACGTACGCGACCTCCAGGATGTTCCGCTGCGCGCGGACGGCGATCTCGTCGGCCGACAGCGGATCGGTGGGGATGATCAGATTGTGGATGTGTTGCCAGTCGAGCGCTGCCGCTTCGCTGCCCACCGCCTGGACCCGCACGAATCGAAGATCTGTCACGCGGACAGGTTAGTCAGCGGACGCAGGTCGGGCAGGTGCCGAAGATCTCCAGGGTGTGACTGACGTCGGCGTAGCCGTGCTGCGCGGCGACCCGGTCGGCCCAGCTCTCCACCGCCGGGCCGGCCACCTCGACGGTGCGCCCGCAGGCCCGGCAGACGAGGTGGTGGTGGTGCCCCTCGCTGCACCGGCGGTAGAGGTGCTCGCCGCCGGGTGGGCGCATCACGTCGATCTCGCCGGCGTCGGCGAGCCCTTGCAGGGTGCGGTAGACGGTGGTCAGGCCGACCCGTTCACCGCGCTGCCGCAGCATGGCGTGCAGGTCCTGGGCGCTGTGGAAGCCCTCCATCTCGCCCAGCAGCGCGCTCACCGCCGAGCGCTGCCGCGTGTTGCGCACCGCGGCGCTGCTCTCGCTCATGATCCCTCCCCGGCGTGGCTGACCGCGTCCGCCACGATGTGCGCGACGTGCTCGTCCACGAGGCTGTAGGCGATCTCTCGACCACGGCGGGAACCGCGGACCACTCCCGCGCCGCGCAGCACCCGTAGGTGCTGGGAGACCAGCGGCTGCGCGGCGCCGAGCTTCTCCACCAGCTCGTGCACGCATCGTTCACCACCGGCCAGCTCGCTGACGATGGCCAGCCGGATCGGCGCGGACAGGGCGCGGAGCAGCTCGCTGGCCCCGTCGAACCCGTCGTAACCCGTCGCGCTGGTCATCTTGCAACGGTAACCAATACCACCGACGTCCCGCTGATCAGGCTCAGCTCAGCACGACCTCGTGCGGTTCCGGTGCTGGTGCGGCGGCCGGCGTCGCCCGGCGCCGCAGCGTCCGCCAGACGCCGCCGGCCACGGCCACGACCAGGAAGGACGCGATCGCCACCAGCACCACCGAGGCGCCCGGAGCGGTGTCCGCCGTCGCCGCCACCCAGACGCCGGAGCCGGCGGCGAAGAGCCCGAGCGCCATCGCGGCGGCCATCGTGCTGCGGAATCCCCGGGTGACCTGCTGGGCGGTGGCGACCGGCACCACCATCAGCGCGCTGATCAGGAGCACCCCGACGGCCCGCATCGCGATGGTCACGGTGACCGCGGTGGCGACCGCGATCAGCAGGTTCAGCGTGCGTACCGGGAGGCCGGAGACCCGGGCGTACTCCTCGTCGTGGCTGACCGCGAAGAGCGCCGGCCGCAGCGCGATCATGGTGACCAGGATCGCGGCGCCGAGCACCCCGATGGTGACCAGGTCGCCGGGCGAGATGGTGGTCAGCGACCCGAACAGGTAGGCGTTGAGGTTCGCGCTGGTCGCGTCCGAGAGGCCGACCAGCAGGACGCCGCCCGCGATGCCGCCGTAGAAGAGCAGGGCCAGGGCAAGGTCACCGGAGGTACGCCCACGGGCGCGCACCAGCTCGATGGCGACCGCGCCGATGGTGGCGGCGATCACCGCGACCAGGACCGGTGAGCGGTTGAGCAGGAGGCCGGCCCCGACGCCGGTCAACGCCACGTGCCCGACACCGTCACCGATCAACGCCAGCCGGCGCTGCACCAGGTAGATGCCGAGCGCCGGGGCGGCCAGGCCGATCACCAGAGCGCCGATCAGGGCGCGCTGCATGTAGGGGTACTGGAAGAGTTCCATGGGGTCAGTTGCTCCACAGCCCGGCGGGCTCGTCGTAGCAGTGCGGGTGCACGTGGTCGTGGTCGGGCGCCGCGTGGTGCCCGGCCGGGTCCGGCACCGCGCCGTCGTGGGCGATGCGACCCTCGTGAACGACGACCGCCCGGCTGATCACCGGTCGCAGCGGGCCCAGCTCGTGCGCTACCAGCAGCACCGTTCCGCCGTTGCCCACGAAGTCGCGCAGCGCGCCGGCGAAGGCCTCCTGGCTGGCCGCGTCCACCCCGGCGGTGGGCTCGTCGAGGACCAGCAGCTCCGGTTTGCCGGCCAGGGCACGGGCGATCAGGGTGCGCTGCTGCTGCCCGCCGGAGAGCGTGGCGACCGGGTCACCGGCCCGGTCGGCGAGCCCGACCGCGAGCAGCGCGGCGTCGACGGCGGCGCGGTCGGCGCGGCCCGGTGGGCGGAGCACCCCCCGCCGGGCCAGCCGGCCGGAGGCCACCACCTCGCGGACGGTGGCCGGTACGCCGCCGCCGGCACCCAGGCGCTGCGGGACGTACCCGATGCGGGCCCACTGCCGGAAGCGCCGCAGCGGCCGGTCGAAGAGGGTGACCGAGCCGGCGCTGAGCGGCACCAGCCCGAGTACGGCGCGGATCAGGGTGGACTTGCCGGAGCCGTTGGCGCCGAGCACCGCGACGACCTCGCCGGCGGTCACGGTGAGCGAGATGTCGCGGAGCACGGGGCGGCCGTCGTAGCCGACCACCCCGTGCTCGACGGTGATGACAGGTGCGGTCACGAGCAGCTCAAGGCCGTCTTCAGGGTCTGCAGGTTGGTACGCATCACCGAAAGGTAGTCCCCGTCGCTGCCGGCGGCGAGCCCTTCGATCGGGTCCAGCACGGCGGTCTTCGCGCCGACCTGGCCGGCGATGGTCTCGGCGACCTTCGGGCTGACCAGGGTCTCGAAGAAGATCGTGGTGGCCTGGTGCTCCTTCGCCTCCTCGATCACGTGCGCGAGCCGCTGCGGCGAGGGCTCGACGTCCGGGCTCAGCCCGGTGATGCCGACCTGGTCGAGCTGGTACCTGTCGGCGAGGTAACCGAACGCGGCGTGGCTCGTCACGATCTCCCGCCGCTGGCAGGTCGCCAGACCGGTCTTGAACTCGCCGTCCAGGGCCGTCAGGTCGGCGCGTAGGGCCGCGGCGCGGGTGGTGTAGTCGGCCGCGTGGTCCGGGTCGGCAGCGCCGAGCCGCTGGGCGAGCTGGTCGCCGATGCCGGCCAGCCGGGTCGGGTCGAGCCAGACGTGCGGGTCCTTGCCGCCGCCCTCCTCGGCGTGCCCCTCCTCCTCGCCCTCGTGGTTGTGCCCGCCGGCGGAGGCATCCAGCAGCGGCTGCACGCTCGTCACGTCGAAGGCTCGGTCGCCGCCGTTCTGCGCGACGGCGTCGTCCACCGCAGGCTGGAAACCCTTGAGGTAGACGATCAGCTCCGCGTCGCTGACCTGGCCGACCTGGCTCGGGTTGAGCTCCAGGTCGTGCGGCTCGGCACCGGGCTTGGCCAGGTTGGTCACCCGGACCGCGTCTCCGCCGATCCGCTCGGAGAGGAACTGGAGGGGGTAGAACGCGGCCACCACGTCGACTTTCTTCGGGTCGGCGCCGGCGGAGTCGCCGGTGGAGCAGCCGGCCCCGGCGCCCAGGGCGAGCAGGGCGGTCGCGGCGGCCAGGACACGGTACGGGGCGCGGTTGTTCATGTCATCAACTGTCCGTGGCAACGATAATGATTGTCAAAAACGCATGAACGCATGATTGCATGTCAGAGCAGCTTCGCGAGGCCCACAGTCACGAGCAGGGTCAACATCAGCAGCCGAATCAGGCGGGTCTGCGGCGCCTGAACCGCCCAGGTCGTCGCCAACAGGGCGATCAGGACCGCGGCGAGCGCCAACGTCAGCAGCCCGCCGATCACCCCGGGCGTGAAGAACGCCACCAGCACCAGCACCAGGGTGAGCAGGAACACCGACGTCGGGTTCGCCCCGGCCAACCGGGCGAGCAGAGGGCGCTGCGTACGCTGCATCCCACAGACTCTACGAGGAGGGACCACCGTTGCTGGTGACCAACCGGTTCGTGGTCGACGTCGATGTCGCCGACGACTTCACCGAACGGGCGCACGCCGCCCTCACCGCCCTGGCCGCCCGCCCCGGTTACCTGCGCGGTCAACTGGTCCGGGCGCTCGACGACCCCCGGTACTGGTCGCTGGTCACCGAATGGGAGTCCGTCGGCACCTACCGGCGGGCGCTCGGCGCCTTCGAGGTCAAGGTCAGCGCCGTGCCGCTGCTCGCCGAGTCGGTCGACGAGCCCTCCGCGTACGAGGCGCTGGCCATCGCGGCACCCGGGGGAGCGGTGGTCGTCGCCGAGAGTGATCGGGCTGCGGGTCCTTACCGCTGAGCCGGCGGACACTACGCTGCTCCTATGACCGCACCCGCCCCGCCACCCGGACCCGGGGTGGCTCCGCCGTTCGCCGCGCCGCCCACCGAGGGCCGCCGCACCCGGCTCTGGCTCGGCCTCGGCGTCGGCGCGCTCGCCGTGGTGCTCTGCTGTGGCGGGGGCGGCACCGCCGTCGTCGGCCTGGCCGTCAGCGGCGTGCAGGCGATCCGGGAGCAGGCCCGCACCGTGACCGGCGACTACTACCAGGCGCTTGTCGAACGGAACTACGGGCGGGCGTACGACCAGCTCTGCGACGACGCGCAGCGGCGTGAGTCCCGGCCCGAGTTCGAGCGGCGTGCTGCCGCCGAACCGCAGGTCGCGGCGTTCCGGGTCGGTGAGGTGGACACCACCAACCTGACCGTTCCGGTCGACGTGACGCTCGCCGGCGGCGACCGGGAGCAGCAGCAGGTCAGCCTCGGCCAGGACGGGCAGACCGGGGGCGTGGAGGTCTGCGGGGTCAGCTGACCCGTCCCCGGTATTCTGCTGGGCTCAGGGCCCCGGTGGTCGTACCGTGGTCCCGAACTGACCGTTCCATCCACATCTCGCCCCCGCCGACCGCCAGCCGGCGTAGGAGGAAACATGCCAGCCGACCGTATCGACGCCGTCGTCAGCCTCGCCAAGCGCCGAGGCTTCGTCTTCCCCTCCAGCGAGATCTACGGGGGCACCCGATCGGCGTGGGACTACGGTCCGCTCGGCGTGGAGCTCAAGGAGAACGTCCGCCGGCAGTGGTGGAAGACCATGGTCCAGCAGCGCGACGACGTCGTCGGCCTCGACTCCGCCGTCATCCTGGCCCGCAAGGTGTGGGAGGCGTCCGGCCACATCGCCGAGTTCGTCGACCCGCTCACCGAGTGCCAGTTCTGCCACAAGCGTTTCCGGGCGGACCACCTGGAGGAGGCGTACGCCGAGAAGCACGGCAAGCCGCTGACCTCGCTGTCCGAGCTGAACTGCCCCAACTGCGGCAACAAGGGCACCTTCACCGAGCCGAAGATGTTCAACGGCCTGATGAAGACCTACCTGGGCCCGGTGGAGAGCGACGAGGGTCTGCACTACCTGCGCCCGGAGACCGCGCAGGGCATCTTCGTCAACTACAAGAACGTCGAGACGGTCGCCCGCAAGAAGCCCCCGTTCGGCATCGCGCAGACCGGTAAGTCGTTCCGCAACGAGATCACCCCGGGCAACTTCATCTTCCGTACGCGCGAGTTCGAGCAGATGGAGATGGAGTTCTTCGTCGAGCCGGGCACCGACGAGCAGTGGCACGAGTACTGGCTCCAGGAGCGCTGGAACTGGTACCTCGACCTCGGCCTGTCGGCGGACAACCTGCGCCTCTTCGAGCACCCCAAGGAGAAGCTCTCGCACTACTCGAAGCGGACGGTGGACATCGAGTACCGCTTCCAGTTCGGCGGCACCGAGTTCGCCGAGCTGGAGGGCATCGCCAACCGCACCGACTTCGACCTCTCCACGCACAGCAAGCACTCGGGCGTCGACCTGTCGTACTTCGACCAGACCAAGAGTGAGCGCTGGATGCCGTACGTCATCGAGCCGGCCGCGGGCCTGACCCGCGCCGTGCTGGCCTTCCTGCTGGAGGCGTACGACGAGGACGAGGCGCCCAACACCAAGGGCGGCGTGGACAAGCGCACCGTGATGCGGTTCGACCCGCGGCTCGCCCCGGTCAAGGTGGCGGTGCTGCCGCTGTCCCGCAACGAGGCGCTGTCGCCGAAGGCCAAGGACCTCGCGACGCTGCTGCGCAAGCGCTGGGTGGTGGAGTTCGACGACTCGCAGGCGATCGGCCGCCGCTACCGTCGGCAGGACGAGATCGGCACCCCGTTCTGCGTGACCGTCGACTTCGACACGCTGGACGACAACGCCGTGACGGTGCGCAACCGGGACACCATGGCCCAGGAGCGGGTCTCCCTGGACCAGGTCGAGCGTTACCTGATCGAGCGCCTTCCGGGCTGCTGAGACGCTGCGCACGGGGCCTCGGCCGACGCGATGAGCGCCGGTCGGGGCCCCGTACACTTGTGCGGTGACTGCCTCGACCATGCCCGTGCTGCGGCCGTTGACTCTCGGGCCGTACCAGGTGTGGCCGCCGGTGGTGCTCGCCCCGATGGCCGGGATCACCAACGTCGGGTTCCGCCGGCTCTGCCGGGAGCAGGGCGGCGGCATCTACGTCTGCGAGATGATCACCACGCGTGCGCTGGTCGAGCGCAACCCGAAGACGCTGCGCATGATCGCTTTCGGCGACGACGAGAAGCCGCGCAGCCTCCAGCTCTACGGCACCGACCCGGAGATCACCGCAGCCGCCGTCCGGATCGTGGTCGAGCGCAACCTGGCCGACCACATCGACCTCAACTTCGGCTGCCCGGTCCCGAAGGTCACCCGGCGCGGCGGCGGTGCGGCGTTGCCGTGGCGGCGTCGGCTCTTCGCCCGACTGGTGCGGGCCGCTGTGGATGCCGCGGCACCGTCCGGCGTGCCGGTCACGGTCAAGATGCGCAAGGGCATCGACGACGACCACCTGACGTACGTCGAGGCGGGGCTCGCTGCCCAGGAGGCTGGCGTGGCCGCGGTGGCCCTGCACGGGCGGACCGCGTCGCAGCGCTACTCGGGCACCGCCGACTGGGACGCGATCGCCACCCTGAAGCAGGCCCTCGACGTGCCGGTGCTCGGCAACGGTGACATCTGGGAGGCCGACGACGCGCTGCGGATGGTCGCCCACACCGGTGTGGACGGCGTGGTCGTCGGTCGCGGCTGCCTGGGTCGGCCCTGGCTCTTCGCCGACCTGGAGGCCGCCTTCAACGGCCGGCCGGAACGGCGACTGCCCACCCTCGGCGAGGTGGCGGCGACCATGCGCCGGCACGCGGAGTTGCTGGTGGACCAGTTCGTGGCCGGTGCCCGCAACCCGGCCAGAGGCGAACGCGACGGCTGCACCGACTTCCGCAAGCACGTCGCCTGGTACCTCAAGGGTTTCCCGGTCGGCGGCGAACTCCGGCGCTCACTGGCGATGATCGAGAGCCTGGCCCAGCTCGACGACCTGCTCGGCAAGCTCGACCCGACGGAGCCGTTCCCGGTGACCGCCCTGGGCCAGCCGCGCGGGCGTACCAACTCGCCGGGCAAGGTCGCCCTGCCGGACGGTTGGCTGGCCAGCCGGGACGACGACACCGTCCCCGAGGGCGCCGAGATGGATGACTCCGGCGGCTGAGCCCCGGGCCCTCGTGGGGGTCGCCGCCGTCGGCCTCTTTCGCAGCGTGCCGACCCGGTTCCGGTCGGAAGCAGGAGTCGGATGTACGGGTGCGGCACGCTATCGAGCTGATGTCGTAAACGAGTCATGACCTCAGCTCGGAGTGCGCCGCCCGCCGCTGCCTCCGCCCGCCGCTGCCTCCGCCCGCCGCTGCCTCCGTGCGGCGCTGCCTCCGTGCGGCGCCACCACCGCGATGCCCCGCGGATGCCGTTGCGACGCTGATTCGTCTACGACATCAGCTCCAAAGGACCCGTGACACAACCAGCGGACCCGCGCTGGTTGCTCGTCGCCGAGATCCGCGCAACATCGGGGAGGTTGGTGTTTCCTGCGTGTTGGAGGCAGCACCATCGCCGATGTCGTGAGGATCTTGGGCGCGGGGCGCGGGGCGCGGGGCGCGGGGCGCGGGGCGCGGGGCGCGGGGCGCGGGGCGCGGGGCGCGGGGCGCGGGGCATGCCGAAGGGCCGGACCCCGTGGTGGGGTCCGGCCCTTCGGCGTTGGGTGGTGCTCAGCTGGCGGCGTAGCCGCGGGTGGCGATCCAGTCCGCGAGGTGCTCGACGGTGACCTCGTAGGAGGCGGTGTTCGGGTCGGCGGAGTCGGCGATCTTGACGATGTTGCCGTTGTCGCGGTAGCCGACGACGCTGATGTAGTGACCACCCTCGAAGGAGTGGATACCACCGTCGGTGTCAGTGGTGGTGCCGGCGATGTTGGCGACCACTGCCCGGCCGTCGTCGACGGTCTTGACGACGTCGGCGCGCAGCTTGTCGGTCTGCTTGTCGTCGGCCTTCGGGGTGCTGATCTCGACGGAGTGGTAGGCGTCGTTCTTGCCGGTCTCCTTGTTCAGCACCGGGGTGATGTCGTTGATGGAGTTGGTACCGGCCTCGGTGGTGCCCATCTCCTTGGCCATGGCGTCCACGCTGATGTCCTTGCCCTGCACGGACAGGGCGTTACGGGCGGCGGCGGGGCCGCAGTAGTAGAAGTTCGGCTGGGCTTCGTAGCGCACACCCAGCTGACGCTCGCCGTGGCCCTTGCGGTCGGTCTGCGCCTGCGACGCCGGCTTGCTGGTGTTCGGGGCGGCGAAGGCGGTGGTGACGGGTCCGGCGATGGCGCCACCGGTGAACGCGAGGCCAGCGGCGGTCAGAGCGGTCTTACGAATCAGATCGGTACGCATAATGGCGTGCTCCTCTGCTTCATCGGGGGATACCGCACGACTCACGGGGGACGGCCATGCGGGGAAAGTGCAGTGCCCGGCGGCCCATGGGCCGGCGTCGGGACAGATCACAACGGTCCGGGGCGGCGGATCATTCCGCCGGGCTCCTCGGCCCGTGCTGTTCGGCTGTGCGGGGGATGTAACCGGGGCGGCCTGGCCGGTGTTCCCGGCGGCTGCCCCGCACCGACGACCAACAGTCGCGGTGGCGTGCCAGGTATAACGACCCCGGCCGGCCGACGATTCCGCCACCCGGGTGGCCCCGGCCACGGGGCGTTACGCCCGATAACGGACATCCGGCGTGGGGTGACCCACGCCGGGCCGGCGATGTGGGGTGACCTGGTGCGCTATGTCGGGTTGACGCCCTCTCGGGTCGCGTCGCCCTGGTTGGGGACGGCCGGGTCGCGCTGTGCGGGGATGGTCGGTCCGCTCGGCCAGGGGATCTCGGGCGCGCGGTGGAAGGCGATCCCGGCGGCGTCCCACCGTGGGCCGTGGCCGGCCAGGCGGTCGCGGAAACCGGCCCAGTCGTGGGTCTCCCGGGGCGACCAGCCCAGCTCGGCGATGGCGGGGAGTCGGGGGAGGAGCAGGAACTCGATGTCGGCCAGTGAGGTGACCGACTCGGTCCAGAGCGGGGCCTCCACACCGATGACCGCCGTGGAGGGCACCTCGGCGACGTGCGTGCCCGGATCCCAGTCGTACGCCTTCCGCACGTCGATCAGGCCGGCCCAGTCGTGCCCGATCGGGGTGTCCGGGGCGTACTTCATGTCCAGGTAGGCGTGGTTTCCGGGGGAGACAATCAGTCGGGCGCCCTGGCGTACGGCCTCGACCGTGGTGGGGTCTTCGCCGTTCGTGCCCCACCACTGCAGGACCCGCCCGTCGACGTGGGCGGCCGGCGCGAGCTGGTGCCAGCCGACGACGGTCTTGCCGAGGCCGGCGACGATGCGTTGGACCCGCTCGACGAAACCGGTGTAGACCTCGCCCTTCACCTTGAACGCCTCGTCGCCGCCGATGTGCAGCCAGGGCCCGGGTGTGATCGCGGCCAGTTCGCCCAGCACGTCCGCGATGAAGTCGTACGTCTGGTCGTCGGCCGGGTCGACGTAGCTGAAACCCACCTCGGTGCCGGTGTACGGCTGCGGTGCGATCTTGTCCGGTGCCAGCTCCGGGTAGGCGACCAGCGCCGAGTTGGTGTGCCCGGGGAGGTCGATCTCCGGGACGACGGTGATGTGCCGGGCGGCGGCGTAGGAGACGATCCGCGTGTAGTCGGCCTTCGTGTAGAACCCGCCGGGACCTCCACCGACAGCGGTCGCCCCGCCGACGGTGGTCAGCTTCGGCCAGGAGTCGACGGCGATCCGCCAGCCCTGGTCGTCGGTGAGGTGCAGGTGCAGGTGGTTGAGCTTGTAACGGGCCAGGTGGTCGACCACCCGCAGGACGTCCTCGACGGCGAAGAAGTGCCGGGCGACGTCGAGCATCGCCCCCCGGTACGGGAACCGGGGCACGTCGGTGATGGTGCCGCCGGGCAGCGTCCACCGTTCGGTGTCCGGGGTCGGGCTCTCGATGGTCGCCGGCAGCAGTTGGCGCAGCGTCTGTACGCCGTGGAAGAGGCCGGCGGCGGTGACGGCGGTGACGCGTACCCCATTGGTGGTGACGTCGAGTCGGTAGCCCTCCGCGCCCAGGTCGGCGGTGGTCTCGTCGAGCACCAGCGCGATGCCGTCGACGGGTGCCGGCGCGGCGGCGTCGGTGACCGGCAGCGGGTAACCGGTGGCCGGGCGCAGCAGCCCGGCGAGCTGTTCGGCGACCGCCAGCGCGGCGGGGTCGGAGCTGGCCACGATGACCGCTTCGGCCGGCAGCGTCCAGTCTGCGGTCGGGTCCGGCTGGACCTGCTGGGGGGCGGGAACGACGTCGGCCAACCGGTGCGGGGCCGCCGGGGCGAGCAAGGTGCCCGCGGCCTGCTCGGCTGCGCGTGCCAGCGTTGCCGCGCCCGGCTCCTCCGCCGACAGCGGCGCGGGGGTGGTGGCGGGGCCGGGGGAGGGGATGGTCGACACGGCGGCGACTCCGGGGGTGTATTCGCGTCGGTTATGGCAAAAGTGAGGTTCACCGGTTGGCGTGCCATCCAGCGTACGACGCTCGGTCGGGATGCGTGTTGGTGCGCATGGAAGCGTTCCCAGAAAAGGGTACGAACACGGATAGTCGTGATGGCTGTGCCAATTGTCACCGAACGGTCCCAGGTTGCTCGATGTTCGCTTAACCTTCGCCCACCGATCGACGTCGACCCCGGGATTACCGGCGGTCCGTCCCGGGGAAGAAGAAAACTGAACCTTCGTTAAGTGTCAATCCGGCGCGTGTGTTGTGGAGGCTCTGGTGGCAGCGCAAGAGACCGTCGATCACAAGTACGTCTACGACTTCTCCGAGGGCAACAAGGATCTCAAGGACCTGCTCGGGGGCAAGGGCGCCAACCTCGCCGAGATGACCAACCTCGGCCTGCCCGTTCCGCCGGGCTTCACCATCACCACCGAGGCCTGCCAGGCGTACCTCGCCACGGGACAGGAGCCGGACGGGCTCGCCGGGCAGATCGAGGCGCACCTGGAGTCGCTGGAGCGCGCGATGGGCAAGCGCCTCGGCGACCCGCAGGACCCCCTGCTGGTGTCGGTCCGCTCCGGCGCCAAGTTCTCCATGCCCGGCATGATGGAGACCGTCCTCAACGTCGGTCTCAACGACCAGAGCGTGGTCGGCCTCTCCGCGCAGGCCGGCGGCAACGACAGATTCGCCTGGGACTCCTACCGCCGCCTCATCCAGATGTTCGGCAAGACCGTCTGCGAGGTGCCGGGCGAGGAGTTCGAGCACGCGCTGGACGAGATCAAGAACGCCAAGGGCACCCACAACGACCTGGACCTGGACGCCGACGACCTGCGTGGGCTGGTCGACGCGTACAAGAAGATCTTCTTGAAGCACACCGGTCGGGAGTTCCCGCAGCAGCCGCGCGAACAGCTCGACCTCGCCATCCGGGCGGTCTTCGAGTCGTGGAACGCCGAGCGCGCCGTGCTCTACCGTCGCCAGGAGCGGATCCCGGCCGACCTCGGTACCGCTGTCAACGTGGTGACGATGGTCTTCGGCAACCTTGGCCCGGACTCCGGCACCGGTGTGGCGTTCACCCGGGACCCGGCCAGTGGCGCGCAGGGCATCTACGGCGACTACCTGGCCAACGCCCAGGGCGAGGACGTCGTCGCGGGCATCCGCAACACAGTGCCGCTCCAGGAGTTGGAACAGCTCGACAAGGCCTCCTACGACGAGCTGCTCGGCATCATGGCCCGGCTGGAGGAGCACTACAAGGACCTCTGTGACATCGAGTTCACCATCGAACGCGGCAAGCTCTGGATGCTGCAGACCCGGGTCGGCAAGCGCACCGCCGCCGCCGCGTTCGTCATCGCCGGCCAACTCGTCGACGAGGGTCTGATCGACCTGGACGAGGCGCTGCACCGGGTCAACGGCGCGCAGCTCGCCCAGCTGATGTTCCCCCGCTTCCAGCTCGACCACGAGTTCGAGCCGGTCGCCAAGGGCATCGGGGCCTCGCCCGGCGCGGCGTCCGGAACTGTCGTCTTCACCTCGGCGCGGGCCGTCGAGCTGGCCGCCGAGGGAAAGTCGGTGATCCTGGTCCGCCGGGAGACCAACCCCGACGACCTGAACGGCATGATCGCCGCGAAGGGCATCCTCACCTCGCGAGGCGGCAAGACCAGTCACGCCGCGGTGGTGGCCCGGGGCATGGGCAAGACCTGCGTCTCCGGTGCCGACGAGATCGAGGTGAACGTCCCGGCGAAGCGCTTCGTCGTGGCCGGGCAGACCGTCAACGAGGGCGACGTCGTGTCCATCGACGGCACCACGGGCAAGGTCTACCTGGGCGAGGTGCCGGTCATGCCGTCGGAGGTGGTGCAGTACTTCGAGGGCAGCCTCGACCCCGAGCACATCGACAACGCCCTGGTCCGGGCCGTACACCGGATCATGACGCACGCCGACGGCAGGCGGCGGCTCGCGGTCCGCACGAACGCCGACACCGGCGCGGACGCCGCCCGGGCCCGGCGCTTCGGTGCCGAGGGCATCGGGCTGTGCCGCACCGAGCACATGTTCCTCGGCGATCGGCGGGAGCTGGTCGAGCGCCTGATCCTGGCCCGCGCCGCGGACGAGCGGGAGGCGGCGTTGGAGGCACTGCTGCCGTTGCAGCGGGCCGACTTCGTGGAGATCTTCCGCGAGATGGACGGGCTGCCGGTCACCGTCCGGCTGATCGACCCGCCGCTGCACGAGTTCCTGCCGCCGCTGGAGCAGCTCGCCGTGAACGTGGCGGTCGCCCAGGAGCGTGGCGAGGACGTGGCCAAGGAGGAGGCGCTGCTCGCCGCCGTTCGGCGGATGCACGAGGAGAACCCGATGCTCGGGCTGCGGGGTGTCCGCCTCGGCCTGGTCATCCCCGGCCTGTTCGCGATGCAGGTCCGGGCCATCGTCGAGGCCGCGGTCGAGTGCGCCCAACGCGGCGGCGACCCCAAGCCGGAAATCATGGTTCCGCTTGTCGGCGCGGTGCAGGAGCTGGAGACGGTACGCGCCGAGGCCGAGAAGATCATCGAGGAGGTGACCCGGGAGAAGGCGGTCGAGGTGCTGATCGGCACCATGATCGAGGTGCCCCGGGCGGCGCTGACCGCCGGCCAGATCGCTGAGGCCGCCGAATTCTTCTCCTTCGGCACCAACGACCTGACCCAGATGGGCTGGGGCTTCTCCCGCGACGACGTCGAGGGTGCGTTCTTCTGGCGCTACCTGGAGTTGGGCATCTTCGGCATCTCGCCGTTCGAGTCGATCGACCGCGACGGCGTTGGCCGGCTGGTGCGCATCGCCTCCGAGGAGGGTCGGGCTGCCCGGCCCGGCCTGAAGCTCGGCGTCTGCGGTGAGCACGGCGGCGACCCGGACTCGGTGCACTTCTTCCACGAGGTCGGCCTGGACTACGTGTCCTGCTCGCCGTTCCGGGTGCCGGTGGCCCGGTTGGAGGCCGGCCGGGCGGTGGTGGAGACCGGCGGGTCGGACAGCCGCTGACGCCGATCGGTGGCGGACCGGACGATCGGTCCGCCACCGGCCCTCAGATCGGCGGGCGACGCCAGGTGGGTCGGGACGGACGACGCAACTGCGCCGGCAGGGTCGCCATCGGTGTACGCACGGCCAGCGGCCCGTGTGCCTCCGGAACGGCGGTGGCACCGACACCCCCGCCGCGGCGGTCCATCACCGTGCCGGCCCGACGTGCCACGACGCGGGCCTCCTCGTGCAGCGCTTCGAGATCCTCGCCGGGCGACACGGTGACCAGGGTCAGCAGGGCGGAACGCCCGGCCGGGTAGGTCACCACGCACCCGGTGGTCGTGCGGACGACCGACTCCCGAAACTCACCACATCGGACGGTGTCGGCCACCCGGTGACCGAGCCCGAAGCTGGCCGCGGCGAGAGCGGCGAGGTGGGTGGCGTCGGTGCTGGGCAGGTCGCTGGAGATGAGCAGCCCGTCGGTGCCGGCCAGGACCGTGCCGGTGATCTCGGGTCGACGACGGCGTAGCCCGCGTAGTTCCGTTCCCACCACCGTGTCTGCGTCCACGAGATCTTTCCCCTTACCGGTCGGGAGTCGCATGTCGATCGGCTGGTCACGTTCCGCGCCGGGAACGCTACCGGCAGCCATCTCCGCCCGCGAGCCCATAACCGTCCGCGATCGGATGGCAACTCCAGGCCGATCGGCGGTTGTGGGCCCATCGTCGATGCGTCGTGGGCGGGTCGAGCAGCGGTGGCGGGCGTAATCTTGGCTCGCTCGCACACGGCCGATTGCGGAGGCCGTCGAACGGGAAAGGTGACTGAATGACCAGCGTCTGGGAGAACCTCACCGTCGATGCCCGCGATCCGGCGCGGCTGGCTCGCTGGTGGGCCGAGGCGCTCGGCTACCAGATCGTCACCGAGAGCCCGGACGAGGTGGAGATCCGCCAGTCCCCCGACCGCCTGCCCGGTCTGGTCTTCGTGCCGGTGACCGACGGCAAGGAGCGCAAGAACCGACTGCACCTCGACCTGCGCCCCGCCGACCAGGAGGCCGAGGTCGAGCGGCTGGTCGACATGGGCGCCCGGCACGTCGACATCGGCCAGGGCGACGTCGAGTGGACGGTGCTGGCCGACCCGGAGGGCAACGAGTTCTGCGTCCTGCGTGGGAAGTGAGCCGGTTTTGCGAGCCCCACGGTCGCGAACAGCGGCGGCTGCGTGAGCAGTGAGCCCGCTGCGGCGGATGCCCGGCTGGTCGAGGAGTCGCCCAAGGACACCGGGCACCGCCGCTCACCGTACGAGCGCGACCGCGCCCGGGTCCTGCACTCCGCAGCATTCCGGCGGTTGGCCACCAAGACCCAGGTGCACACCGCCGGCACCGACGACTTCCTGCGTACGCGGCTGACCCACTCGCTCGAGGTGGCCCAGATCGCCCGGGAGATGGGTGCCCGGTTGGGGTGTGACCCGGACGTGGTGGACGTGGCCGGGCTCGCCCACGACCTCGGGCACCCGCCCTTCGGGCACAACGGCGAGGCGGCCCTGGATCTTCTCGCCACGCCGTGCGGCGGGTTCGAGGGCAACGCGCAGACCCTGCGGGTGTTGACCCGTCTGGAGGCGAAGGTGATCGCCCCGGACGGCTCGTCCGCCGGGCTCAACCTGACCAGGGCGTCGCTCGACGCTATCGGCAAGTATCCCTGGCCGCGCCGTCCCGGCGAGCGCAAGTTCGGGGTGTACGCCGACGACGCGGAGGTCTTCGCCTGGATCCGGGACGGCGCGCCCGGCGACCGGCGCTGCCTGGAGGCGCAGGTGATGGACTGGGCCGACGACGTCGCGTACTCGGTGCACGACGTGGAGGACGGCATCCACGGCGGGTACGTGACGCTGCGCCCGTTGCTGACCGACGCCGACGAGCGGGCCGCGCTCTGCGCCGACGTGGCGGGCGCGTACTCGGGGGAGTCCGCCGGCGACCTGGCCGAGGTGCTTGTCGAGTTGCTGGCCGACCCGCTGCTCGCCCCGCTGGCGGGGTACGACGGCAGCCACCGGGCGCAGGTCGCGTTGAAGGCGACCACCAGCGGGGTGACCGGGAGGTTCGTGTCCGCCGCGGTGGCTGCCACGGAGGAGCGCTTCGGGCCCGGGCCGCACCGCCGTTACGCCGCCGACCTGGTGGTGCCCCGGCTGGTCCGGGCGCAGTGTGCCCTGCTCAAGGGCATCGCGCTGCGGTACGTGATGCGCCGGTCCGGCTTCCGGGGTCGCTACGAGCGGCAGCGGACGATGCTGGCCGAGGTGGTCGCCGCGCTGGTCCGGCGCGCGCCGGACGGGCTCGACCCGATCTTCGCGGCGCTGTGGCGAGCGGCCCCGGACGACGCGGCCCGACTGCGGGTGGTGGTCGACCAGGTCGCCTCGCTCACCGACCCGGCGGCGGTGACCTGGCACACCCGCCTCGTTGGCGGAACTGCACCGCCGACTCATGGCGGGGCAGCTTAGGCTAGCCTAACTGGCATGACGGAACGCCCCAGGAACGTCACCACGGCCCGGGTGCTGCGCACCGAGCGGCCCACCCCGCACCTGATCCGGCTCGTCCTCGGTGGGGACGAGCTGACCGGTCTGCCGGTGGGCGAGTTCACCGACCACTACATCAAGGTGGTGTTCCCGCAGGCCGGTGTCGCATACCCGCAGCCGTTGGACCTCGCCGCGATCCGCCGGGACCTTCCCCGCGAGCAGTGGCCCCGGCTGCGCGCCTACACGGTGCGGCGCTGGGATCCGCTGGCGCAGGAGTTGACGGTCGACGTGGTGCACCACGGCGACGAAGGGCTTGCCGGTCCCTGGGCCGCCGCGCTTCGCCCGGGTGATCCCGTGCACTTCGTCGGACCCGGCGGGGCGTACGCGCCGAGTCCGGACGCGGACTGGCACCTGCTGGTCGGCGACGAGAGCGCCCTGCCGGCGATCGCCGCCGCGCTGGAGCGGCTGCCCCTGGGCGCCCCGGCCCACGTCTTCGTGGAGATCGCCGACCCGGAGGAGGAGCAGAAGCTGCTCAGCCCGGGGGCGGTCGAGCTGACCTGGTTGCACCGCGGCGAGCGCCCGGTGGGCGAGGCGCTGGTCGAGGCGGTGCGGGCGTTGGAGTTCCCGGCCGGGCAGGTGCACGCCTTCGTGCACGGTGAGGCGGCCTTCGTCCGGCACCTGCGCCGGCTGCTGCGCGGTGAGCGGGGTGTGCCGCTCGACCGGCTCTCCATCTCCGGTTACTGGCGGCGTGGCATGGACGACGAGGGTTGGCGATCCACCAAGGCGGACTGGAACCGGCAGGTGGCGGCCGAGGAGGAGACGCCCGTCGAGGGGGCCAGGGCCGCCTGAGGGTCGCTCATCCCTCAAGCGTGCGATTGGCCTCGCTGGCCCTGGCGAGTCGACGGCTGAGCAGCACCGCGTACCCGACGACCGCGGCCGCGAGCAGCAACAGCATCAGCCTCGGCTGGTGCACCGTCGTGGTGATCACGCTGACCGACACCACCCCGTAGGCGGCGATCGCCAACCGGGCGGCGCTCGGCCGGGTCCACAGCCAGTACAGGGCCAGGCCGCATGCCGTCCAGACCACCATCGACGCGCCCAGCAGCAGCCGTAACTCCAGCGGGAGGTGGGTCGCGTTGTCGTCCACCAGGCGTACCACCTGCCCCAGTGCCCAACCGAGCAGCAGCAGCGCGCCACCGAGCGGGATGTGCAGGTAGCTGTACGCCTGCCCCCCGCGGAGCCGACTCTGGAGCAGGCGGGTGGTGACGAACGTGGTGTAGACCCACCAGACTGCTGCCGGGATCAGGAACGCCGTCGCGGCGGTGAGGATCATGTGTGGCGGGGGGTGGTCCGGCACGGCGAAGAGCAGGCTGGCCAGCGCGCTACCCAGCACGATGATGGTGAACTGCCCGATCCGTTCCGGCAGGTGCCTGTTGTCCACCGGCCAGTTGTTGAGCCAACGCACACCGACCCAGGGTGTGGCCAGTTCGATGACCATCGCGACGACCCACAGGACCGGGCGCAGCTCGGTGGGAGCTGGCAGCGACGCCAACCAGATCAGCCAGCCCGACCCGAAGCCGATCAGGTAGACGTTCGTCACCATGCGGGCCATCGGACTGGTCGGCCGGGCCCGCAGGTACAGCAGGAGCAGCACCCCCCGCACGATCAGGTACCCGACCGGCAGGAGCACGCTCTCCGGAACCTCGTCGACGCCGAGCGTCATCGCGCCCGCCCCGACCAGGGCGACGAGCACCAGCAACCGGTGCAGCGCGTCGTCCGGATCGAACCGGGTGTCGTAGTAGACCTGCCCCATCCAGGCCCACTGGATCACCACGAAGAGCCCGATCACGGCCAGCACTGCCGTCGGCGACGGGCTCGGCTCGTCGCCCAGTCGGCGCACCACGGCCGCCAGCGCGTACACGAAGATGAGGTCGAGGAAGAGTTCCAGCCAGGTGGCGTGGCGGTGACCGGCCTCGTCCGCCTGCGGGGCCTGTCCGCCCAACCCCATCCACGCGGCCACCCATCCGGGCAGGTGGGGGGCGGCGGTGCGTACCCTGCGCATCTGGTCATGGTCCCCGGGCGGACACGGCCTGCGGGCCGGAACCGCCCAGCCGGCAGCGGTGGTCGCCACACCGGCGTCCCCCGGCCGCCGTGTCGTCGGTCCGGCAGGGCAGGATGTACGCGGAGGGGGTGGCGTATGGCTGGGCGGATCCGGGACGAGGACATCGCACTGGTCCGGGAACGCACCTCGATCGGGGATGTGATCTCCGAGACCGTCACCCTGAAGTCCGCCGGCGGCGGCAACCTCAAGGGTCTGTGCCCGTTCCACGACGAGAAGAGCCCGTCGTTCAACGTCTCGCCGGCCCGCAACGTCTGGTACTGCTTCGGCTGCGGGGCCGGCGGCGACGCGATCAAGTTCCTGATGGACGCCGACCACCTCAGCTTCGTGGAGTCCGTCGAGCGGCTGGCCGGCCGCGCCGGCATCCAACTGCGCTACATCGAGGACGACAAGGGCACCCCGCGCCCGCGACCGCAGCAGGGCCAGCGTCAGCGCCTGGTCGCCGCGCACGCCGCGGCGGTCGAGTTCTACCGGGCGCAGCTCGGCACGGCTGGCGCTCGACCGGCACGGGAGTTCCTGGCCAAGCGCGGGTTCGACCGGGCCGCCGCCGAGCGTTACGGCTGCGGCTTCGCGCCGGACGGCTGGGACCTGCTCACCAAGCACCTGCGCCAGCAGGGTTTCACCCACCAGGAGCTGGTCACGGCCGGGCTGTCCCGGGAGGCCCGTTCCGGCAGCCTGATCGACAGGTTCCGCCGCCGGCTGCTCTGGCCCATCCGCGACCTCGCCGGCGACGTGATCGGCTTCGGCGCCCGCAAACTCTTCGACGACGACGACGGCCCGAAGTACCTGAATACCCCCGAGACGCCGATCTACAAGAAGTCGCAGGTGCTCTACGGCGTCGACCAGGCCAAACGGGAGATCGCCAAGCAGGGGCGGGCGGTGATCGTCGAGGGTTACACCGACGTGATGGCCTGCCACCTGGCCGGGGTGACCACTGCTGTGGCGACCTGTGGCACCGCCTTCGCCGCGGACCACATCGCTGTTCTGCGCCGCCTCCTGTTCGACAGCGACGAGGTGGCCGGCGAGATCATCTTCACCTTCGACGGTGACGCCGCCGGCCAGAAGGCGGCACTGCGCGCCTTCGAGGACGACCAGCGTTTCGTCGGCCGCACGTTCATCGCCGTCAGCCCGGACAACATGGACCCGTGCGACCTGCGGCTGGCCAAGGGTGACCTGGCGGTACGGGACCTGGTCGCACGCCGCGAGCCGCTCGTCGACTTCGCGCTGCGACACGTGATCGGCCGCTTCGACCTGGACACCGTCGACGGCCGGGTCGAGGCCATGCGGCACGCCGCGCCGCTGGTCGCGCGCCTCAAGGACCGGGAGAAGCGCCCGGAGTACGTCCGCAAGCTCGCCATGGACCTCGGCATGGAGATCGAGCCGGTGCAGCGGGCGGTGCTCGCCGCCGCCAACACCCCGCCGTCCGGCGCCCGCGACGCCGCACCCGCCGGCCGCCCCGCACAGGCCCGCCCCGAGCCGGCGGTGGACAGCCCTCAGTCGATGGTCGAGCGGGAGGCGCTGAAGCTCGCTCTCCAACAGCCGGTCCTGGCCGGGCCGATGTTCGACGCGGTCGAGGCGTCGGAATACCGCCACCCCGTGCACATCGCGGTGCGTACGGCCATCGCGGCTGCCGGTGGTGCCGCGTCGGCGACCGGCGGCGCGGTCTGGATCGAGTCGGTCCGCGACGCCTGCGACGACCTGGCGGCGGCGGCGCTGGTCGGCGAGTTGGCGGTGGAGCCGCTGCGCATCGACGGGGAGCCGGACCCACGCTACGTGTCGATCACCATGGCGCGGGTGCAGTTCGGGTCGGTGACCGCCCGGATCCGGGACCTCAAGTCGCGCATCCAGCGGATCAACCCGGTCAACAACAAGGACGAGTACTTCGCGGCCTTCGGTGAGCTGCTGTCCCTGGAGCAGCACGCCCGGGCGCTCCGCGAGCAGGCTGCGGGAGGCCTCTAGATGGGACTGTTCAGCCGCAAGCCGAAACTGCCACCGGCCGACCGGCCCCCACTGGCCGCCGACGAGCGCGTGCTGGCCTGGGCGGCGGTCGGCAACGGCGAGGGCGACGGCGTGGTGGTCGCCACCAACCTCGGGCTGTGGCTGCCCGGGCGGGGGCACCGGCTGGGTTGGCACGACATCCTCAAGGCCGTCTGGTCCGGCCGGGAGCTGACAGTCACACCCGCCGAGACCGTCATCGAACGCGACGGCTACACAGTGGTGGCCGACGGCCCGGCCGAGACGTACTTCCTCCTCGACCCGCGTGAGCTGCCACACCAGGTGCGGGCGCGGGTGACCCGCTCGGTCGCGTACACCGAGCACCAGCCGGTGCCCGGCGGCGCGGCGCGGGTCGCGGCCCGTCGGACGGCCGGGGCCGACGGTCTGACCTGGACGGTCCGACTCGACCCCGGCACACCGGCAGGCGACGAGACAGTGCTCGCCGAGACCGACCGCCTGGTCGGCGTGGCGCGCGCCGCGACCGCGCCCGCCGACCTCTGACCGGTCGGGTCAGTTCGCCCCGAGGTCCTTCAGTGCCTTGTCGGCGCCCCGGTGCAGAGGCACCGGCAGGGTCCTGCGGGCCCTCTCCAGCGAGATCCCCTTGGCTGCCGGGTTGGCCTGGGCCAGGGCGTCGCGCTTCTCGAACACGGTCCGGGTGATCGCGCAGGTGACGTTGGCGTCCAGGTCCTTGCGGACCAACAACACATTGGGTACGACGATCGTCGGGGTGTCGGCCGCCGTCTTGTACACGTCCCGCCCGATCGTGCCTTCCTGGTAGCCGGGGCTCAGCGCGGCCATCTTCGGCAGCAGCGGCGCGAGCCCGACGAACGTCACCGTGTCGCCGGCCGTGGTGAACAGGTCGGTCAGGCCCCCGGTGGGCAGACCACCCGACCAGAAGAACCCGTCGACACTGCCGTCCTTGATCCCCTCGACCGTCTTGGTCAGGTCGAGACGCTGCGCCCGGATGTCCTTGGCCGGGTCGAGACCGGCGGCCTCCAGCAGCCGGTTGGCGATCACCTCCGTGCCGGACTTCGGCGAACCGGTGGAGATTCGCTTGCCGCGCATGTCGGCCACCGAGGTGATCCCGGAGTCGTTGCGGACCACCACCTGCGTGTAGTTGTCGTAGATGCGGGCCAGTGCCTGCACCGGCTGCGGCGCGGTGAAGCTGCCCTTGCCCTCGACCGCGTTCACGGCCGTGTCGAACAGGGAGAACGCCACGTCGTACTGGCCGCCGACGAGCTGTTCGACGTTCTGCACCGACGCGCCGGTCTCGGCGGCGGTGCCGGTGAGCTTGCCACCGGTCGCCCCGGACAACTGCCCGGCCAGGGCGTTGCCGACCACGTAGTAGACGCCTGTCGCGTTGCCGGTGGCGATGCCGACGCGGGTCTCCTTGGTCACCTCGCAGGTGACCTCGCTGGCCGCGTCGTCAGTGTCCGCGCCGCCCTGCTGACCCCCGCAACCCGCGACGAGGGCGAGCACGCTGAGACCCGCCGCGAGCCGTACGTCGATTCGTCTCACAGTTTCTCCTCTTTTGGTGTTCGCGGTCGGCCCGTGGATCTCCGTCGGATGAACACGCCCGCCGCCGCGACGGCGGCCAGCGCCGTGCCGACGGCGACCGGCACGGGTTCGAGCCAGAGCAATGTGACGCCGGCGAGCGCGCCCAGCACCCGCTCCGGTACGCCGGCGGGGCCCACACCGGGCAGCCAGCCACCGGCGGCGACGGCGAGCACCGCGACGCTGAGCGCGGTGACCACGGCGGCGAACGCGATCCGCTGGACGCCGCCGATGCCGAGCAGACCCAGGCCGGCCGGCGTGATGACGAACGCGATCGGGGTCAGGTACGCCGGCAGCGCGTACCGCAGGGTCTGCCACATGGTCGGCACCAGCCGACCGCCGGTGACCGCGGCGGCGGCCACCGCGGCGAGCGCGGTCGGCGGCGACACCTCGGACAGGACCGCGAAGTAGAACACGAACATCGCCGCGGCGGGCGCTGTCACGCCCAGGTCGAGCAGGGCCGGGCCGACGATCACCCAACCGATCACGAACGAGGCGGTGACCGGCACGGCCAGGCCCAGCAGGCTGAGCGCGACGGCGGCGAGCAGCGCGGTGAGCACCAGAACCATTGTCGGGTCCGAGGTGGCCACCTTCGCCCCGCCGATCAGCAACGCCGCCGCCTGTGGCCCGAGGCCGGTCTTCGTGGTGGTCGCCGTGATGATGCCGGCGGCGGCGCAGACCGCCGTCACCGCGAGCACGCCGCGTACACCGGTGACGAGCGCGGTCACCAGCCGGGCCGGGGTGAGCCGGTGCGCGCGATCCAGGTAGGACAACGCGGCGGCGAGGACGATGGCGAAGACGACAGCTCTCGTCGCGGAGACACCGACCGCCAGGAACACGATGATGGCGATCAGCGAGGCGAAGTGGTAGCCGAAACGGGCCAGCAGACGCCACGGCGAGCCGACGTCGATCACGACCGGCCGCACACCGGAACGGCGCGCGTCGATCTCCACCGAGAGCAGGATGCCCAGGTAGTAGAGCACCGTGGGCACCGTCGCCCAGCCCAGCACCTGGAGGTACGAGACGCCCAGGTACTCGGCGATGATGAACGCCGCAGCGCCCAGGGTCGGCGGGGAGAGGATGGCGCCCACCCCGGCCGCCGCCAACATGCCACCGGCCCGTTCCGGCGGATAGCCGGCGCGGCGCAGCAGCGGCCAGGTGACCGCCCCGATGCTCACCGTCGTCGCCGCCCCGGAGCCGGAGACGGTGCCGAGCAGGAAACCGGAGGCCACCGCCGTGCGACCGGCGGCGGTGCGCGAGCGGCGGAACGCGGCAGCCGACAACTCGACGAAGAACCGCCCGGCCCCGGACAGCTCCAGCACCGCGCCGTAGATGGTGAACAGCACGATGTACGAGGCGGCCACGTCCAGGGGAGTGCCGTAGAAACCGCTGTCGGAGTTGTAGAACGCGTCCACCAGTTGGCTGAAGTCGAGGCCGGCGTGGGCGACCGGCCAGGACTGCGGCAGCAACCCGCCGTAGTAGCCGTAACCGAGGAACAGCAGGCAGACCGCCGGCAGGATCCACCCGGTGGTGCGCCGGCAGGCCTCCAGCAGCAGAAGCAGCAGGACGGTGCCCAGCACCAGGTCCACCGGCGCCAGCAGGCCCTGCCGGTCGAGGAAGGCGTTGTAGCCGCCGCCACCCGTACCGATCGGGATCGGCAGGACGGGGTAGAGACAGGCTGCCGCGGCCAGCGCGACCAGCACCCAGTCGGTGGCGGTCGGCCGCGCCCGGGTGCTTTCGCTGTCACGGTCGGCGTTGTTGCCGTCGGTGCTGTCGCTGTCGCTGTCGATGCGCCGTCGCCGGGCGCGGAAGCGGGCCGGCAGCCGCAGGTCGGCCGGGTAGGCAAGAAAAACAAGAGGGAGTACGCCGGCGAGAAAGATGATCAAGTAGTACTTGCTGCCCTGCGACAGTGGGCGGAACACCTGCCAGAGAGCGAGTGCGCCGACCGCCAGCGACACCCCGGTGAGGAGCAGACCCGTTGGCCCGTTCAGCACCCGGCCCGGCTTCTCGTCCTCGAACTGGGCGGCGAGGTCGCGGGTGGCCCGTTCGGCGGCATCGGCGGAACCCGTCCGGTCGGCTGTGCCCAGGTGGACCGCGCTGGGGTGTGGCGTGGTCGCGTCGCTCGGGCGTGGCCCGGTCGCTTCCTTGGTGCTCGGGGCAGGCCTGGAGGTGCCGTCTGGCTCGGGCGTCGGGCGCGGTCGGGGTGCCGCACGGTCGGTGCTGCCCGCGGGCTCGCCGGCGGGAGAGTTGGCTGGTCGGGCAGGGGGCGACGAACCATCGGGCGTACTGATGGGCGACACGGAGGGACGATACACGTCGATCGGTCGGCGCGTGGGGCATCGATCGGCGTTTCGGCGGATAGGTCCCGCCGGCCGTGGCGCGGCGGCGGTTCTGCGGAGGTCGGTGGTGCGGATGGCCGGTCGCGGCGGATATTTGCGTGGAGGGCTGTCGGACCCGGCGGTTAGGGTCGGGCGGTGACTTTGGGGCGACCACTGATTCAGGCTCGCGGGCTGGTGAAGCGGTTCGGTGACTTCACCGCAGTGGACGGCATCGACGTCGAGGTCCGCTCGGGTGAGGCGTTCGGTTTCCTCGGGCCCAACGGCGCCGGCAAGTCCTCCACCATGCGGATGGTCGGCTGCATCTCCCCGCCCAGCGCCGGCGAGCTGCGCATTCTCGACCTCGACCCGGTGGCCGACGGGCCGGCGATCCGGGCGCGTCTCGGTGTGTGCCCGCAGCTGGACAATCTCGATCCGGAGTTGACAGTCCGGGAAAACCTGACCGTTTACGCCCGCTACTTCGGCATCTCCCGCCGGGCTGCCCGGGAGCGCGCGGCCGAGCTGCTCGACTTCGTCCAGCTCACCGAGCGGGCCGACAGCAAGGTCGAGCCGCTGTCCGGCGGCATGAAGCGTCGGTTGACAATCGCCCGCGCCCTGGTCAACGACCCGGAGATCGTGCTGCTGGACGAGCCGACCACCGGGCTCGACCCGCAGGCCCGACACCTGGTGTGGGAGCGCCTGTTCCGGCTCAAGCAGCAGGGCGTCACGCTGGTGCTCACCACGCACTACATGGACGAGGCCGAGCAGCTCTGCGACCGCCTCGTGGTGATGGACGGCGGGCGGATCGTCGCGGAGGGCTCGCCGCGCGCCCTGATCGAGCAGCACTCCACCCGCGAGGTGGTCGAGCTGCGCTTCGCCGCCGAGTCCCAGGAGCCGTTCGCTGGCAAGCTCGCCGGGCTGGGGGAGCGGGTCGAGGTGCTGCCCGACCGGGTCCTGCTCTACGTGCCGGACGGCGATGCGGCGGTCGCCGAGGTCACGGCGTTGGGGCTCAACCCGGCCAACGTGCTGGTCCGGCGCAGCGGCCTGGAGGACGTCTTCCTGCACCTGACCGGCCGCACGCTCGTCGACTGACCATTCTGATCTTGGGCCTATCGACCCCGCGCCCGCGAAGATCCACTCGGCTTCCTGAAAGTCGGGGTGTCACAGCGGGGTGGACAGCCCGATTCCCTGAAATCCGAGTCGATCAACGTCTGGGACCGCCGGTCAGTCCCACCCCAGGAGGTTTCATGTCCGATCTGTTGGCCGCCAACCGACGTCAGACCGGGCTGACCGCTCTCTACCTGGGCATCTTCGCGATGGTCTGGTTCAGTGTGCCGGCGGCCGAGCAACCGCTGCGGGCCCTGCTCGTGGTGGGCAGCATCGCCGCACTGCTCACCGCAGTGCTGGGCGGTGTGCTGTCCGCCCGACTCCGCGGGGTCGGCAGCCCCCGGGACCGGGCAGCCGACCGCCCGTACCTGCTCATCGTCGTCGCCGAGTTCGCCGCCGCTGGGCTGGGTGCCGCCGTGCTGATCGCCGCCGACCGGTCCGAGTACGTGCCGGTGCTGGTCTGCCTGGTGGTCGGTCTGCACTTCTTCCCGCTCGCCCCGCTCCTGCGGGACCCACTGCTTCGTCCGCTCGGCGTCGCGCTGTGCCTGGTCGCGGCGGCAGGGCTCGTCACCGGCCTCGCCTCGGCGGTCTCCGCCGGCCTGGTGGTCGGCGTCGGCGCGGGACTGCTGCTGCTCGGTTACGCAGTGCAGGCGCTGGTCCGCGCGTACCGACCGGCCTGACCAACCGCCGACGAGCACCGCTCAACGGGCGCTGGCCCAGGTGAGGAATCGTTCGGTCAGCAGATCCTGTCCGGGCAGGTCACCGGCCGCCTCGTCGAGCAGTGCAGCGAGGTAGACGAGCAGGCCGATCCGGTCCTCGCGGTACTCGCCGAGCAGCGACAGGCGAGCCGGCGAGCAGGGCCACGCCGCGCCGCAGACCCGGCAGCGCCAGGACGGGCGTGCCGCCACGTGCGGGCGGTACCGGGGCATCAGTGCCCGCCACCGTCATGAGCCGACCAGGTGAGTCGCACGAAGGAACCTCCATCGGGTGGGTGGGAGCGCCCCGGATCGGGGGTTCACGGGGCGCTCCCGGCCTGATTCCGCCCGCCGTTCGATCCCGTGAGCGGTTCCGCTGTGTGACAGTCTGGTGAGGACCCGACTACGGTGGGAGGTTCCGCACGCCGACGACCAGCGCGTACGGCGAGCGGCCCAGCACGGTACGAAGATGTACGGGGGTTGTCCGTGGAAGGTTCGTCCATGCTGGAGCACTTCGCCGAGGAGCTGCGGCTGGCTCGGGCCACCGCTGGGATGTCACAGGCGGCGCTGGCCGAGGCGTTGAGCTATTCCGGGGCGCTCGTCGCCAAGGTGGAGACGTCCGAGCGCCGGCCAAGTCTGGACTTCGCGCGGCGGTGTGACGCCGTGTTCCAGGCCGACGGGAGGTTCGAGCGCATCCAACGGCGGATCAGCCGCGAGACAGTCGTGCCCTGGTTCCGCGACTGGGCCGGCATCGAACAGGAGACCACAGCGCTGCGCTGGTTCGAGCCGCTCTGCGTGCCAGGTTTGTTGCAGACCGAGGGCTACGCGCGCGCACTACTGACCGGCGGCGGGCTGTTCGCGCCGGACGAGATCGAGCAACAGGTGTCAACCAGGCTGGACCGGCAGGCGCTGCTCGCGCGTGACCGGCCACCGCTGCTCACTGCCCTGATCGACGAGCACGTGTTGCGCCGAACCGTTGGCGGGCCGGAAGTCATGCGCGAGCAGATTCAGCACCTCGTGAAACTCGGTTCGGCGTTCCCCCGGGTCCGAATCCAGGTGGTGCCAACCTCTGCTGGTGCTTACGTTGGGCTCGGAGGGCCCTTCGTGATCGCTAGTGCCGCATCAGGCAAGGTTTGCCTCGTTCCTGTCAGACTGCTGGGGTGATCGTCAGACTTGCGGGAGAGCAAGACTTCCATGGCTTCCTTGGCCTGGCGGCCCAGGTGGAGTGCTGGTTCGGCCCGATGGTCGAGGACCTTGGCTTCCATGACGCTGTGCGCAAGCACGTTCGTCGGTCCACGGCGATCGTCGCTGTTTCCTCGGGGCCGGATCTCCTGGGTGGGCTGTTGTTCGCGGCGAAGGCCCCGACCTACCACGTCCACTGGCTTGTCGTATCTGCGCAGTCACGGGGGAAAGGCGTCGGTCGTGCGCTGATGGCGGAGGCGATGCGCAGGTATGTGCGTGGCCCAGGCGCCGTTGAGGTGGTCACCTTTGGAGCCGATCACCCGGGTGCCTCCGTCAGCGGTGCACGTGTCTTTTACGAGCGCCTTGGTTTCGCACCCGCCGAGGCTGTCGATCCGGGTCCGGAAGGCGGTTCCCGGCAGGTCTTTCGCCTGGCCGTCACCTGATTCAGGCGACGTTGGCCCGGGCGACGACGTTGTGCAGGCGCTCGTCGGCGGTGTGCTTGTTCCGCCAGATGATGTAACGGCGGATCATGCTGCCCTGGGCCTTGTGGCTGGGGTGGTCGGTGCCGTCGAGGGTGAAGTAGCGCAGGGCGGTGAACTGGGCCTCGATGCGGTTCAGCCACGAGGAGTTGGTCGGGGTGTAGGCGATCTCGACGTTGTTGGCTTCGGCCCAGTCCGCCACCCGGCGGCATCGCTTTGTGGTCAGGTGCGGGGAGTAGTTGTCGCACACAATGGCGATGCGGACCGTGGCCGGGTAGAGGGTGCGCAGGTAGCGGCAGAACTCCAGGAACTTCGACCGGTTCTTGGTCTCTTTGATGTGGCCGTAGAGCTTGTCTTTGCCCAGGTCGTAGGCGGCGAACAGGTGACGGACCCCGTGCGGGCGGGTGTAGGTCGCCCGCCGTCGAGGCCGTGGCTCCCGGTCGGGGTCCTTGTCCTTGCCGCCGCGTTCGGCCCACTGCCGGCCGGGGTGCGGCTGGAGATTCAGCGGCCCGAACTCGTCCAGGCAGAACACCGCCTCCGGCTCGCCGTCCTCGGGTATGACCTCGCCGTCGGCGATCGCGTATAGGTGCTCCACCCGCGCCTTCTTGGCCGCGTAATCCGGATCGCGGGAGGTCTTCCAGGTCTTCATGCGTTGAAAGGAGACGCCTTCCTCGCGGAGCAGGATGCGCAGGCCCTCGTGGCTGATGTCGTCGACCACCCCCTCGGCTACCAGGAAGTCCGCCAGTTTGGTAAGGCTCCAGGTCGAAAACGGCAGGCCGTGCTCGACCGGCCTGGACTTGGCAATCTTCTTGATCTCACGCCGTTCGGGCAGGGTGAACGTCTTCGGCCGTCCACCCCTGTACTTCGGGTAGAGGGACTCGAAGCCGTCGGTGTTGAAGTTGTGGATCACGTCTCGGACCCGGTCCGCGCTGGTGAACGTGACCTCGGCGACCTTGGCCACCGGCATGCCCTGCGCGGACAGCAGCACCATCTGGGCCCGCCGCCAGGTCACCACCGACCCCGTACCGCGGCGAACGATCCGCAGCAGGCGTCTTCCCTCGTCATCGTCGATCTCTCGGACGCGTACTCGTTCGGCCACCCGCATAGCCTGACGGCCACCCGTCGCCCAGGACAGGACCCGAGCGGCGCGTCTCCGACAGGGTGAACGTTGCCTGATGCGGCACTAGTTCGACGCAGGGGGAGGACCTTGTCTACCTTGCCGGCCAGCGTCACGGTCAGGTCATCGACCGATCCGAGTACGTGCGTCAGATGGTCGAGGTGTGGGAGTCAATCCGGGGTGAGGCACTATCGCACGGGCAGTCCCTCGACCTTATGGCGGAAGTGGCGGAGACATGGATTTGACCGGTGCCCGGTGGCGCAAGAGCACTCGTAGTGGCCCGGACGGCGGCAACTGTGTGGAGGTTGCCGACAATCTGCCTGGGCTGGTGGCCGTCCGCGATTCCAAGGATCCGGCCGGGCCGGTGCTGGTCTTCACGCCTGGCGCGTGGCGCACGTTTGTCTGGTCTGATCCCGTCCGCCGGGTGTGATCGACTCCAGGTCGGCGATATGGGGGTGTCCGCTCGCGGCAATACCGCCACGTCGCGCCCGCAGCCCTGATCGACTCGGATTTCAGGAGAACGGGGCATCCCGCGGCGACTGATACCCCGACTTCCTGCAAGCCGAGTCGATCCCGGCGGCGGTCGCGTCGAGCGAGGTCGGCGCGCCGGTCGAGGCGGCGAAACCCGGGCGACACATCGACTGCGTCGCCGTAGGGTGACCGGCGGTCTGTCGTACCCCCGGGGTAGACAGGTCGTGGTGCCGACGCAGTGGGCGGGGTGGTCGTGTGAGTGTGGCGGGATCGGCGCGGTTTCCGTGGGTGCCGGCGTACGCGGTGTTCGAGCACTACCTGGTCGGTCTGCGGCGCACCTGGCGGGCGGGGGTGTTCTCCTCGTTCCTGCTGCCGGTGCTGACCGTGCTCGGCTTCGGGCTGGGCGTGGGGGCCTACATCGACCAGGGCGTCGGCGGGGTGCGCTACCTCGACTGGCTGGTGCCCGGTCTGATCGCCTCGACCGCGCTCCAGGTGACAGTCGGTGACTCCACCTGGCCGGTGTTCAGCAACTTCCAGTGGGTCAAGACCTACTTCTCGCAGGCTGCCTCACCGTTGCGGGTGGGCGACATCGTGGCCGGGCACCTGGCCTTCGTGCTGTTTCGGGTACTCACCACGATCGCGGCGTTCTTGCTGGTCACCGGGTTGTTCGGGGCGTTGCGCTCGCCGTGGGCGGTGGTCACCCTGCCGGTGGTCGCGTTGCTCGGGCTGGCCGTCGCCGCGCCGACCTTCGCGTACGCGGCGTCGGTGTCCAGCGACAGTTGGCTGGCGATGCTGTTCCGGTTCGCGGTCATCCCGATGACGCTCTTCGCCGGGGTGTTCTTCCCGGTCGAGTCACTGCCCGACGCGTTGCGGTGGTTGGCGTACGTGACGCCGCTGTGGCATGCCGTCGACCTGTGCCGCGCGGCCACGCTGGGCGTCGCCCCGCAGTGGTCCATCGTCGGGCACGTGCTCTACCTGGGTGCCTGGGCCGCCGCCGGTTGGCTGTTGGCGGTGCGCACGTTCCGTCGCAAGCTGGTCGTCTAGGAAGGCTTGTCGTGGTCACGCTGATCCTGCCCCGGCTTGTCGACGTCTCCGCCGCGTCCCGGCGGTCGGCCTCGGTGGTCGAGCGCAACCTCGCGGCGCTGAAGTCGGTCTACTGGCTGCTGCTGCTCTCCGGCTTCGTGGAGCCGCTGCTCTACCTGCTGTCGATCGGGGTGGGCGTCGGCGCGCTGGTCGGCGACCTGCCGTTGCCGGACGGACGACTGGTCTCGTACGCCGCGTTCGTGGCCCCGGCGATGCTCGCCTCGTCGGCGATGACCGGCGCGCTCGCGGAGACCACCTTCAACTTCTTCGGCAAGATGAAGTACATGAAGCTGTACGACGGGATGATCGCCACCCCGGTACGGCCGTTCGAGATCGCCGTCGGTGAACTGGGTTGGGCGATGCTGCGAGGCAGCGCCTACTCGGCCGCGTTCCTCGGGGTGATGGTCGCTCTGGACCTGACCAGCGTGACTCGGGCGCTGACTGCTCTGCCGGCGGCGGTGCTGGTCGGGTTCGCGTTCGGGGCGCTGGGCATGGCGATCTCCACCTTCATGCGCAGCTGGCAGGATTTCGACCTGGTGGGCTCCGCCCAATTCACCCTCTTCCTGTTCTCCGGCACCTTCGTGCCGGCGCAGGCCTACCCGACAGTGCTGCACTGGCTGATCGAGATCACTCCGCTGTACCGGTCGGTGCACCTGATCCGCGGGGTCGCGCTGGGCAGCGGCGGGTGGCTGTGGCTGCTCGACGTGCTCTACCTGCTGGTGGTGGTGGCGGTCGGCCTGCTGGTGGCATCGCGTCGAATGGGCAGGTTGCTCTACAAGTAGGGGTTACGCGCGACAGTTGACGGGGCATGTCCGGAGGTGACACCGCCGACGATGAGGAGAGGCGATGGCCTCGAACGAGTCTTCCGCCCAGCGGGAGCAGGAGCGTGATCCCGCCAGCGCGCCAGTTGGTCCCGACGCGGGGCCGGACAGCCCCACCGACCTGCCCGGCAGTGGGTGGAAGGCGGCCGGCCCTGCGCCGGACGTTCAGCGAGTTCCAGGACGACAGCCTGACCGACTGGGCGGCGGCACTCACCTACTACGGGGTGCTGTCCATCTTCCCCGGCGTGCTGGTGCTGATCTCGATCCTCGGCCTGCTCGGCGAGAGCGCCACCCAGGGCGTCACTGACACTGTCAACCAGGCGGTGCCCGAGGACAGCATCCGGAAGATCATCACCGACGCGATCGGTGCCGCTGACAACGGTGGCCTCGCCAGCGTCGCGGCGATCATCGGTCTCGTAGCGGCGTTCTGGTCCGCCTCCGGCTACGTCGGCGCGTTCATGCGCGCCTCGAACACGATCTACGACGTGCCGGAGGGGCGGCCGATCTGGAAGACGCTTCCGATCCGGCTGGGCGTGACGGCGGTGATCGGGGTGCTGCTGCTGGCCAGCGCCGTGATCGTGGTGTTCACCGGTCGCTTGGCCGAGTCGGTCGGCGACGTGATCGGGGTCGGCTCGACGGCGGTCGCGGTGTGGGACATCGCCAAGTGGCCGGTGCTGCTGGTCCTGGTCAGCCTGATGTTCGCGATCCTCTACTGGGCCTCGCCGAACGCCCGCCACGGTGGTTTCCGCTGGGTCAGCCCCGGCGGTGTGCTGGCGGTGGTGATCTGGCTGCTGATCTCCGGGCTGTTCGCCTTCTACGTGAGCAACTTCGGTTCGTACGACAAGACGTACGGGACGCTGGCCGGCGTGATCATCTTCTTGGTCTGGCTCTGGCTCAGCAACATCGCGATTCTGCTGGGCGCCGAGTTCGACGCCGAGTTGGAGCGCGGCCGTGCCATCGCGGCGGGTCACGGCGTTGACGACGAGCCGTACGTCGAGCTGCGCGACGACCGCAAACTCCGCAAGAAGCGCAACCAGCGGGGTTCGGTCGACTGAGACGCGCCAGTGGCTACCGGGCCAGTCTTGGACCCGGTAGCCGCTGACGCGCGCAATTGTGGAGCCGACCGTCAGCTGCAGGCTGAGGTGAGGCACCAACCGTTGAGGGTGACTTCCTGGAGGTCGTTCACCTTGTGCCAGCCGGGGTAATATTTGTTACCCACGCTGTCGTAATAAATGTATCCGCTGGGCACCTGGAAACCGTCAGTGTCCCGGAATTCGTAGTAGTACCTCGAATCGGATGCGCTGCCCTGGCCGGCCGGCAGCCACATGGTTTTGCTGTTGGTTGGCCAGTTGCCTGAGAGCTTCACGGATCGGCCCAGCCGGTTCTTCACCTCACCGCAGAAAATGCCGGCGGTGCAGTTGCCGAGCGGGACGAAGTCCGAGCCAGCGGGGTTGGAAGCAGCCTGCTGGACGGGTGCGGCGACCGTTGTCGCGACGGCGGAGCCCGTCGAAGCTGGTGCCGCCTGGGCCGCCGACGGCACCAGGAACGCGAAGAAGGTCGCTGCGGACACGGCCGCGATAAATCGCGTCGGTCGATTCATTGGGGTCCTTCCCGTCGGGGTTTTCGGGCACGACAGAACGGCGTTTCATCGCGATTGGAGAATTGCGGTGCGCGATTCGACCCCGTGGCTGTCGATGTCTAAGGACGCTATCGGTGACGTAGACGACTGTCAACGTCCTTTGCAATTGTTGTGGTGCTGGACACGGGCTGTTCAGCGTGCTCTCCGTTGGCGTATTCGCTGCTTGAGCAGGGTTTGGCGGCACCGCTGCGGTTCCGTCCGAGCTGACCCCATCGGATGCACCCCACCCACGCCGAGTGCGGTTGCCAAGATCCGCGCAACTTCGGTGAAGTTGCTGCCTCAGCGTGCGACGAGCCAGCACTTTCCCCGATGTTGCGCGGATCTTGGAGGGGCGGGGGTGTGCGGAGCGGTCAGCTCCCGCGCGGAAGGGTGTCCCGGCTCCCAAGATCGTGCAAGAACCACGATGTAGTGGTGTCGGTGCGGCGGTGAGGCCCCTATTTCCTGGTTCGTGCACGATCTTGGCGCGGGGCGCGGGGCGCGGGGCGCGGGGCGCGGGGCGCGGGGCGCGGGGCGCGGGGCGCGGGGCGCGGGGCGCGAGGCGCGAGGCGCGAGGCGCGAGGCGCGAGGCGCGAGGCGCGAGGCGCGAGGCGCGAGGCGCGGGGCGCGAGGGGCTGGTGCACGCCGCCGCCGGTGCACCCTCCGCAGGCACGACCAAAACTTCTGTCCGTTTGAGCAAAAGTTAGCGTCGGAACAGCCGAAGCTCTGGACAGGCGATGCGAGCGCTCCTACTGTGTCGGACACAACACATCGGCATTGCGTCGATGTGAACGATGCCAATGCAGAGGCGGCTCCCGGTGCGAACGGTCGACCCTTTACACGTGCGACTGTTGCGGTTGCTCCGCGACGAGGGAGCCGTGTCGCGGGCCGAGCTGGGCGACCGACTCCAGATGCCGCGCCCGCGCATGCTGGCCGAACTGGACCGTCTGGTCGCCCTGGGTTACGTCGCCGAGGCCGGGCTCGCCGCCTCCCGGGGTGGGCGTCGCTCGACGCTGGTCGAGCTGAACCCGAAGCTGCGCTTCGCCGCCGTCGACCTCGGTGCCAGCTCGATGGACATCGAGGTGGTCAACGGCCGCCTCGAACCGGTGGCCCACTACGGCGAGGCCGCCGACATCCGTAACGGTCCGAAGGTGACCCTGCAACGGGTCAACGAACTGCTGCACAAGGCCCGGGTCGACGGGGCGTACGAGCGGCTGGACGCGGTAGGCATCGGCGTACCCGGCCCGGTCAGTTTTCGGGACGGCGTCCCGGTCTCGCCGCCGATCATGCCGGGCTGGGACCGGTACCCGGTGCGTGAGCTGCTCAGCCGGGAGCACGGCTGCCCGGCGGTGGTCGACAACGACGTCAACATCATGGCGATCGGTGAGCGGCACGGTGGGGTCGCGCACTCGGTGGACGACTTCCTCTTCGTGAAGATCGGCACCGGCATCGGGTGCGGCATCTACCTCACCGGCGAGGTTTACCGGGGCACCGACGGCTGCGCCGGCGACATCGGCCACATCCAGGTCGACTCGCACGGTCCGATGTGTTCGTGCGGCAACATCGGCTGCCTCGAAGCGCTGTTCAGCGGTGCGGCGCTGGCCAAGGACGCCACCGCCGCGGCCCGCAGTGGGGCGTCGCCGGCGCTGGCCGAGCGGATGTCCCTACGCGGTGTGGTGACCGCCCTCGACGTCGCCGAGGGTGCCGTCGAGGGGGACGTGACCTGCATCCAGCTGATCCGTGACGGCGGACGGCGGGTCGGCGGCGTGCTCGCCGGCCTGGTCAGCTTCACCAATCCGTCGATGATCGTGATCGGCGGCGGGCTCGCCCAGCTCGGGCACATCCTGCTCGCCGAGATCCGCAGTGTGGTCTACCGCCGTTCGCTGCCGTTGGCCACCGGCAACCTGCCGGTCGTGCTGTCCGAGCTCGGTGGCCGAGCCGGCGTCGCCGGAGCGGCAGTGCTGGCCAGCGACGTCGCCTTCGCGGAAGCCGCATGAAGTTGACCGAGATCCTGTCGTGAGCGAGGAGGAGACTGTGGCTCTGCCCGAGGATGACCCCGCCACCGCGTCGGCCGAGGCCGTCGCCGAGGCACCGCTGGTCGAGGCTCCCGCCGACACCGTCGCGGGCGAGGTGGTCCTGCGCCTCACCGATCTGGTCAAGACCTTCCCCGGCGTACGCGCACTGGACGGTGTGCAGCTGGAGGTGCGTGCCGGCGAGGTGCACTGCCTGCTCGGGCAGAACGGCGCGGGCAAGTCCACCCTGATCAAGGTGCTCGCCGGCGTGCACCAACCGGATTCGGGGCAGGTGGAGTGGCGCGGTGAACCGGCGACCTTCGCCAACCCGCAGGCCGCCATGAAGGCCGGCATCGCCACCATCTACCAGGAGCTCGACCTCGTCGAGGACCTGTCGGTGGCGGAGAACGCCTTCCTCGGCCACGAGTACCGCAACTTCGGGTTCGTCCAGCGCGGTCGGATGGCTCGGCACACCCGGCAGATCCTCGGCCGGCTCGGTCACGCCGAGATTCCGCCCGGACGGATGGTCCGGTCGCTGCCGGCGGCGGGCAAGCAGATCGTCAGCATGGCCCGGGCACTGTCGCACGAGGCCCGACTGATCATCATGGACGAGCCGAGCGCGGTGCTGGCCCACGACGAGGTCGGCAACCTGTTCCGGATCATCCGGGAGCTGACCGCGCAGGGCATCGCCGTCATCTACATCTCGCACCGGCTCGAGGAGATCCGTGAGATCGGTGACCGGGTCACCGTACTCAAGGACGGTCGGACCACGGCGGCGAACCTGCCGGCGCGCGACACCCCGACCCGCGACCTGGTCAGCCGGATGACCGGCCGGACCATCGAGTACGTCTTCCCGGACCGGCCGGTCGACGACGGCGTCGGCGACGACCTGCTCCAGGTGGAGGGGTTGACCCGCACCGGTGAGTTCGCCGACGTCTCGCTGAACGTGCGTGCCGGGGAGATCGTCGGCATCGCGGGGCTGGTCGGCTCGGGGCGGTCCGAGCTGCTGGAGACGATCTACGGTGCTCGTCTCCCGGAGGCCGGTCAGGTTCGGATGAACGGGCAGGTGCTGCGTCCCGGCGTCGGCTCGGCGGTCCGGGCCGGCATGGGGATGGCGCCGGAGGAACGCAAGAGCCAGGCTCTGCTGCTAGGTGAACCGATTTACCGCAACGTCACGCTGGCCACCTTCGGCCGGTACGCGCGGCTCGGCTTCACCGACGCCGCCAAGGAACGCGCCGAGGCGGACCGGATCGCCGAGACCCTGGAGCTGCGGCCCCGGGACGTCGACCGGCCGGTACGCACGCTGTCCGGCGGCAACCAGCAGAAGGTGGTGGTCGGGCGGTGGTTGCTCGGCGGCACCAAGCTGTTGCTGCTCGATGAGCCCACCCGGGGCGTGGACGTGGGCGCCCGGGCTGAGCTCTACCAGGTCATCCGGTCGTTGGCCGCGCAGGGCGTCGGGGTGTTGCTGGTCTCCAGCGAGGTGCCCGAGGTGCTGGGTCTGGCCGACCGGGTGCTGGTGATGCGGGAAGGGCGTGTCGTCCGCGAAGCCGCGGCCGGCGAACTCGACGAGAACACTGTGCTTGACCTCGTGATGGCGGGGTCCTTGATGGAAGGCGCACCGGCATGAGCGACGCGACTCCCACTCCCACCGCGACACCGGAGCGCCCGCAGCTTCCGGCACAGTCGCCGCCGGTGGACCCGGCGGAGACGGCGGTGGCCAGCGATAAAGCAACTTCGGGCCGGCTCTCCTGGTGGCGGGGGGACGGCGGCGACGGCGCCAAGCGCAACCTCGGTCTGATCGGGGTGCTGGCGGCGCTCATCGTGGTCGGTGCGATCACGAAGCCGGACCTGTACGGCGACCCGAACTGGGTGTGGAACAACGTCCTGGCCATCCTCCAGCTCGCCTCGGTCGTCGGTGTGGTCACCGTCGGGATGACCTTCGTGATCATCGGCGGCGGCATCGACCTGTCGGTAGGTGCGATCGTCGCGCTGGCCGGCGTCTGGTGCACCACCGTCGCCACCCAGAACTTCGGCGCCGGCGGCATGATCTTCACCGCCCTGGTGGTCGGCATCTGTGTCGGCCTGGTCAACGGCGTGCTCATCTCGTACGGCCGGTTGGTCCCCTTCATCGCGACGCTCGCGATGCTGGTGGCCGCGCGAGGGCTCGCGGCGTCGATCTCCAACAAGCAGACCCAGGTGTCGAGCAGCACCTTCATCAACGACATCGCGGCGCGCAAGGTGATCGGGATCCCGATCCTCGTCTACATCCTCGGCGCGGTGGTCCTGGCCGGGTGGGTCCTGCTCAACCGGACGACCTTCGGCCGGCGGACGATCGCCGTCGGTGGCAACCCGGAGGCGGCACGGCTGGCCGGCATCAACGTCCGGCGGCACACCATGCTGCTCTACGCGCTCTCCGGTCTCTGCTGCGGCATCGCCGCCATCATGCTCACCTCGCAGGCCACCTCGGCGCAGGCGGCGATGGCCAACCTGTACGAGCTGGACGCGATCGCCGCGGCGATCATCGGCGGGACGCTGCTCAGCGGGGGTCGCGGCACGATCGTCGGCTCGTTGCTCGGCGTCATCATCTTCGCCACGATCACGAACCTCTTCGCCATCAACGGCCTCTCCATCGAGGCGCAGAACATGGTCAAGGGCGGCATCATCGTCGCCGCCGTCTTGATCCAGCAGTTCCAGTACAAGTCAGTCACTCGGCTCCTCGCGCGGAACAGGGTCACCACCGCCTGACGCACCGCACCGTTGTCCCTGGCCACGTCGAAACTTTCGACGCTGGCGGGGCCTCGCACACCCTCAATCAGTCAGATACCGCTTCCAGGAGGTCGTTCATGACCCAGCACAGTCGCGACCTGTCGCGCCGCCGGTTGCTCTTCGGCGGGGCCGCAGTTGGCGCCGCCACCCTGCTGACCGCCTGCACCAGCAACGAGACACCGGCTGCCAGCACCCAGACCAAGGCCGCGGGCGGCGGCGAGGGCAACAACGCCCCCGGCAAGAAGGTCGTCATCGGCTTCTCCGCGCCGGCCGCCGACCACGGCTGGATGGGTGCCATCCACGCCAACGCCAAGGCCCAGGCGGCGGCCTACTCGGACGTGGAGTTCAAGGAGGTCGACGGTGGGTCGAACTCCGAGGCCCAGCGCTCGACGCTCGGCACCCTGATCGCCCAGAAGCCGGACATCATCGTCGTGCTGCCGCACGACGGCAAGGAGGTCAACGCCGTTGCCCTCCAGGCCATGCAGGCCGGCATTCCGATCGTCAACCTCGACCGTGCCTTCCCCGACGCGCTCGCGTCGCGGCTGGTCATCAAGGGTGACAACTACGGCATGGGCGTCTCGGCCGGGCACTTCATCGGCAAGATGCTCAAGGACAAGGGTGTCGCCAACCCGGTCATCGGTGAGATCGCCGGTCTGGAGATCCCGCTGACCGTCGAGCGCAGCGAAGGCTTCAAGGCCGCCCTGGCGACCTACGGCTTCACGGTGCGGAACCGTCGCTCGGCCGAGTTCACCTCCGACAGCGGCCAGCGTGAGGCGTCCCAGCTGCTCCAGGCGCTGCCGAAGATCGACGCGATCTGGAACCACGACGACGACCAGGGCATCGGCGTGCTGGCCGCCATCAAGCAGGCCAACCGTTCCGAGTTCTTCATGGTCGGCGGCGCCGGCTCCAAGCTCGCGATCGACGCGATCAAGGCCGACAACACCGTGCTCAAGGCGACGGTCACCTACAACCCGTCGATGGCCTCCTCGGCCGTCTCGCTGGCGCGGCTCATCGCGCAGGGGCGTGGCCTGGGCGACCTGACGGAGCTCCAGGTGCCCAAGGAAGTGACCCTGGCCTCCGAGACGATCACCAAGGAGAACGCGAGCAGCTACGACAAGCTCGGGTTCTGACATACCGGGGGGAGACCCACCTTGTCCACGACAGACAAAGAACTGCGGGTCGGCATGGTCGGCTACGCGTTCATGGGCGCCGCGCACTCACAGGCGTGGCGCACCGTGAACCGCGTGTTCGACCTGCCGGCGCGGGCCCGGATGGCGCTGATCTGCGGTCGAGACACAGGGAAGGTGGCGGACGCCGCCGACCGACTCGGCTGGGAGGCGTACACCACGGACTGGCGTGATCTGATCAACCGGGACGACATCGACGTGATCGATGTGTGTACCCCGGGCGACAGTCACGCCGAGATCGCCCTCGCCGCGTTGGCCGCCGGCAAGCACGTTCTGTGCGAGAAGCCGCTGGCCAACACGGTGGAGGAGGCGCGGGCGATGACCGCTGCGGCGGAGGTCGCCCGGGCCGCCGGAGTGCGGTCGATGTGCGGGTTCAACTACCGCCGGGTCCCCGCGGTCACGATGATGCGGCAGTTGGTCGCCGACGGACGGCTCGGGGTGATTCGACACGTCCGTGCGACGTACCTGCAGGACTGGATCGTGGACCCGCAGTTCCCGCTGGTCTGGCGGTTGCAGAAAGACAGGGCGGGCTCCGGCGCGCTCGGTGACATCGGTGCCCACATCATCGACCTGACCCAGTTCGTCACGGGTCAGCGGATCAGCGGGGTCAGCGCGGTCACCGAGACCTTCGTCAAGGAGCGTCCGTTGCCGGCCGAGTCGAGTGGCCTGGCGGCCACTGTGGACGGCGGTACGGCGCCCACCGGGCCGGTGACCGTCGACGACGCCGCGGTGTTCGTGGCCCGGCTCGACGGTGGCGCTCTGGCCACGTACGAGGCGAGCCGGTTCGCCACCGGTCGCAAGAACGCGCTGCGCGTCGAGATCAACGGTTCGTTGGGCAGCGTGGTCTTCGACCTGGAACGGCTCAACGAGCTGGAGTTCTACGACGCCACCCGGCCCACCGCGGAGCAGGGTTTCAGCCGCATCCTGGTGACCGAGGGCGAGCACCCGTACATGTCGGCGTGGTGGCCCCCGGGCCACATCATCGGCTACGAGCACTCGTTCACGCACGAGATGCGCGACTTCATCGAGGCGGTCGCCACCGGTGTCGACCCGACTCCTTCGTTCGCCGACGCGTTGCAGGTCCAGCTGGTGCTGGACGCGGTGGCCCGTTCGGCGGAACTCGGCTCCTCCTGGACCGAGGTCGAACCGGCGCTGACCGCGGCGACCGTCTGACCATCGACCATCCGCGATGACGGTGTTCGCATCGCCATCGCCCGACCGGCTTCCCGAAGCCGACCGGCGAGGACCGGCCGCGGATTGCGCCCCGCGGCCGGGACGAGGTCGGCGTCGGAGAGCGTGCGGCCGGGCCTGACGGCCCGGTGGCGCACGAGCAGGACGGTCGTCCGGTGCGACCGGACCGGGATTCCCCGGCCGCACCGGAGGACCGCCACCATCGGTGGACACCGCAGGACCTGACTAGACCGCCCGCCGTTGCCCCCACCCGTACCGCATCCACTCGTCGACGTTCGGCGGGTCGTGCTCGGTTCGGTGACCTGGTGGGCGCGGCGGCCTGAGACGCCCGGCCGGGGCATGCCAACGCCCCGACTGGTCGGATGCGGGGGAGACAGGGTCGAGACGCCGACCCGACCCTGTCTACCAAGCCCCGTCTGCCTGTACCCGGGCCGGGATCCGGTCCGGCGTCGTCGCCGCCGACGCCGACGTCGGAAACCGGTGCCGATCCGGTGCGGGGAGGGCGGACGGGGCCCCTCGACCAAGGCCGTATCTTTCCGAAACATATTCTGATATTCCTATATTTAGCGGTACCGACGGTTCCTCGTGAACGGGGAAGGAGCACCATGCGAACAGGTGTCTGGCTGGTAGGAGCGCGCGGATCCGTCGCGACCACCAGCATCGTCGGGGGGCTCGCGCTGCGGGCCGGCCTGGCCGGGCCGACCGGCTGCGTCACCGAGCTTCCCGAACTGCGCGGCCCGGCTCTACCAGCCTTCGCCGACCTGGTCTTCGGCGGACACGACGTGGCCACCACTCCGCTGTGCAAGCGCGCCGAGGCGCTCGCCGACGCCGGTGTCATCCCCTGGCGGCTGGTCGCCGCGCTCCGCGACGAGCTGGGCGTGGTCGATCAGGAGCTGCGCCCCGCGCCGGTCGGTGCGACCCAGGCCGATCGTGCCGCCGCCGTGGTCCATGACCTCACCGCCTTCCGGGAGCGGCACGACCTGGACCGGGTGGTGGTGGTCAACGTCTCCGCCACCGAGCCGGCCCCGCAACCGCACCCCGGGCACGCCGACCCGGCCGCCCTGAGCGCCGCTCTGGCCGGGCCCGGCGAGGTGCTGCCGGTCAGCTCCCTCTACGCGTACGCGGCAGTGCTCGCCGGCTGCCCGTACGTCGACTTCACCCCGTCCACCGGGCTGCGGCTGCCGGCCCTGGCGGCGCTGGCCGAGGAGGCCCGCCTGCCGTACGCCGGGCACGACGGGAAGACCGGGGAGACCCTGGTCAAGTCGGTGCTCGCGCCGATGTTCGCGATGCGCAACCTGGACGTGCGCTCCTGGTCCGGGTTCAACCTGCTCGGTGGTGGCGACGGTGCCACCCTGGCCGACCCGGCCGCGAACGCGGCGAAGGTGCAGAGCAAGCAGCGGGTGCTCGGCGAGACGCTGGGCTACGTCCCGCAGGGCGGCACGCGCATCGAGTACGTCGAGGAGTTGGGCGACTTCAAGACCGCCTGGGACCTGATCACCTTCGCCGGGTTCCTCGGCACCGGCATGCGGATGGAGTTCACCTGGCACGGCTGCGACTCCGCGTTGGCCGCGCCGCTGGTGCTCGACCTGGCCCGGCTCACCGCCGCCGCGCACGCCGCCGGGCTGGTGGGGCCGCTGACCGAGCTGGGCTTCTTCTTCAAGGACCCGATCGGCTCGCCCACCCACTCGCTGGGCGAGCAGTGGGCCCGGTTGACCGACTTCACCCGGCGCCTGCACGCCGACGGGGGCGGTGACCATGACAACGTTGGCTGACCTCGCCGAGCTCGTCCGGGCGCCGGCCGCGCTCTCGGTGCCCGGTGACGTGGTCGCCGGAGCGGCGGCGGCCGGCGCGCTGGGTCCGCGTACCCCTGCGCTGGCCGGCGCCTCGGTGCTGCTCTACTGGGCCGGCATGGCCGCCAACGACTGGGCCGACCGGGGCCTGGACGCCGAGGAACGGCCCGAGCGGCCCATCCCCAGCGGGCGGATCACCCCGGCCGCCGCGGTCGGTCTGGCGGCGGGCCTCACGGCCGCCGGCGTGGGCCTGGCCGCCGCCGTGGGCGGCCGCCGCGCCGCCGCGCTCGCCGTGCCGCTGGCCGCCACCATCTGGGGGTACGACCTGCTGGCCAAGAACACCGCCGCCGGCCCGGCGGTGATGGCCGCCTGTCGAGGGCTGGACGTGCTGCTCGGCGCGTCCGGCGGCCGGTTGACCCGGGCGTTGCCGGCGGCGGCGACCGTCGCCGCGCACACCTGGACGGTGACCGCGCTGTCCCGCCGGGAGGTGACCGGCGCGGAGGCCACCCTGCCGATGCGCACCCTCGCGGGCACGGCGGTGGTCGCCGCCAGCGCCGCCGTCCCCGGCGTCCGACGCGCCGTCGCCCGACCGGAGGACCCGACCGTTGCGCGCCCCGACCGGTCCCGGAGGGCCGCCGTCGCGGCAGTTCTGCCCGCCGCGCTGGCCGGTTGGTATGCGGCCCGCTACGGAGCGGCCCAGGTCGAGGTGGTCCGCGACCCCTCGGCCGGGCGGGTCCGCGCCGCCGTCGGCGCCGGGATCACCGGCCTGCCCGCCCTTCAGGGCGCACTGACCGCTCGCAGTGGAGCCGGCCTGCTGGGGTTGGCCGTCGCGGCGGCCGCGCCGCTGGGTCGACGGTTGGCGCGGAAGGTCTCCCCGACATGACAGTTCCCCAGGCCCGACCCGCGCCACCAGCCGGTGACGCCACGACGCTGCGGCTCGGGTACGGCACGAACGGCTTCAACAACCATCGCCTCGACGACGCGCTCGCCGTCATCGCCGACCTCGGCTACGACGGGGTGGCGCTCACCCTCGACCACGACTACCTCGACCCGTTCGCGCCCGGCCTCACCCGTCGGGTCGCCGCCGTCAGCCGACGGCTGAACGAGTTGGGGCTCGCTGTGGTGATCGAGACCGGGGCCCGGTACCTGCTCGACCCGTGGCACAAACACGCGCCGACGTTGCTGCACGACGACCCGACCCGACGGATCGAGTTCCTGCGCCGGGCCGTTCGGATCGGCGCCGACCTGGGCGCCGAGGCGGTCTCGTTCTGGGCCGGCGTCCGGCCCGAGACGGTGTCACCGCAGTGTGCCTGGGACCGGCTGGTGGCCGGCTGCGCCACAGTCGTCGACGCGGCCGACACCGCGGGCGTCACCCTCGGCTTCGAACCGGAACCGGGCATGCTGGTGCAGGACATCGCCGACTGGCGTCGGCTGCGTACCGCGCTCGGTGACCCGGCCCGGTTCGGCATCACCCTCGATATCGGCCACTGCCGCTGCCTGGAGCCCTGGCCGGTGCCGCAGTGCGTCACCGAGGTGGCCGCGCACCTGGTCAACGTGCAGATCGACGACATGCGCCGGGGCGTGCACGAACACCTGGAGTTCGGCGTCGGCGAAATCGACTTCCCGCCGGTGCTGGCGGCCCTGGCGGCGGCCGGCTATCGCGGGCTGGTCGCGGTGGAGCTGCCCCGCGACTCGCACGCCGCGCCCGCCGTGGCCGCCCGGTCGATCGAGTTCCTGCGGGCCGCCGCGGCCGCCGCTGGTCACAGTGCTCGCACCCTTTGCTCTGCACCCGCCGAGGCGACACCCGCCGACGCGACAGCCGCCGACGACACCCCGGTGCATATGTAGGTGCAGAGCAAAGGGTGGCGGGGCACCGGGATGCCGGCGTAGCTACAAGGGGAGGAGACGGGATGACACCGGATTCACTACGGGCCGCGCTGCGAGGCGTACCCGATCCCGATTGGTTGGACACGGCGCTGCGCCGGGTCGCGGCCGAGCCCACCGAGATCACCCGGCTCTTCCCCGCCGCGGGACGGCGCTGCGGACGAGGCGCGCTACCCGACGCACCCGACTGGACCGCCGACGACGCGGCCCGGGTGCTGCTGCTCACCGCGCTGCCGCGCGACCACGCCGCGTACGCCGAGAGCCTCTACCAGCACGGTGACGCGGCCGAACGGCGAGCGGTGCTGCGGGCGCTGCCGCTGCTGCCGATCGACGCCGCCGGCGTGCCGCTGCTGCACGACGCGATCCGCACCAACGACACCCGCCTGGTCGCCGCCGCGCTCGGCCCGTACGCCCGGCACCTCGATCCGGCCGCTTGGCGGCAGGCGGTGCTCAAGTGCGTGTTCAGCGGTGTACCCCTCGCCGCGGTCGCCGACCTGGACGCCCGGGCCGACGGGGAGCTCGCCGCCATGCTGGCCGCGCTCGCCGCCGAACGGCATGCCGCCGGCCGGGACCTGCCCGCCGACGCCACCGACCTGCTCGACCGGCTCACCGCCGCACTGCCCCGGGAGGCGTGAATGCGCATCTTCGACCCACACATCCACATGACCTCGCGCACCACCGACGACTACGAACGGATGGCCGCCGCCGGGGTACGCGCGCTGGTGGAGCCGGCGTTCTGGTTGGGTCAGCCGCGAACCAGCCCCGCGTCGTTCACCGACTACTTCGACTCGCTGATCGGGTGGGAGCCCTTCCGGGCCGGTCAGTTCGGGGTGCGCCACTTCGCCACGATCGCGCTCAATCCCAAGGAGGCCAACGACCCGCGTTGCCGCCCAGTGCTCGACCTGCTGCCCCGCTACCTGGACAAGGACGCGGTGGTGGCGGTCGGCGAGATCGGGTACGACTCGATGACGCCGGAGGAGGACGAGGCGTTCGCGGCGCAGCTCGCCCTCGCCGTGGCGTACGAGTTGCCGGCGCTGGTGCACACCCCGCACCGGGACAAGGCGCGCGGCTGCGAACGCACCCTGGCAGTGGTCGCCGAATCCGGCATCGACGCCGGTCGCGTGGTGGTCGACCACCTCAACGAGGTGACCGTCAAGCTGGTCCGGGACAGCGGATGCTGGCTGGGTTTCTCCATCTACCCGGACACCAAGATGACGCCGTCGCGGATGGTCGAGCTGCTGCGCGAGTACGGCACGGAACGGATGCTGGTCAACTCGGCCGCCGACTGGGGGCGTTCCGACCCGCTGCTGACCCGGGCCACCGGTCAGGCGATGCTGGAGGCCGGGTTCAGCGACGACGACGTCGACAAGGTGCTGTGGCGCAACCCGGTGGAGTTCTACGGGCAGTCGGGGCGGCTCGACCTCAGCGACGTGGAGGACCCCGCCGCCGTGGACCCGGAGACCGGCAACTCGATCCTGCGCGGCGGCAGCTGATGCGGCTGCGACATGCCGGCGGTGAGACCGTCCACCTCGGGTACTGCACCAACGTGCACCCCGCTGAGGATCTCGCCGGCATCCTCGGTCAACTGGACACGTACGCCCTGCCGGTCCGTGCGGCGCTCGGCAGTGACCTGCTCGGGCTGGGCCTGTGGCTGGCCGCCCCGGTCGCCGCCGAGCTGGCCGCGGACGCGGGGTTGCGTCGTCGGCTGCGCGCCGAGCTGGACGCGCGCGGCCTGGAGGTCGTCACCCTCAACGGCTTCCCGTACGCGGCCTTCCAGGCCCCGGTGGTCAAGCAGGACGTGTACCACCCGGACTGGACCACCGAGCAACGTCTGACGTACACGCTGAACCTGGCCCGGGTGCTCGCCGACCTGCTGCCCGACGACGCCGCCCGGGGGTCGATCTCCACCCTGCCGCTGGCCTGGCGGCAGCCGTGGGACACCGGACGGGCCGACGCGGCTCGACGCCGGCTGGACCAGCTCGCCGCCGGCCTGGCCGAGGTCCAGCGCGACACCGGCCGCGAGGTACGGATCGCCTTCGAGCCGGAGCCGGGCTGCGTGGTGGAGAGCAGCAGCCAGGCCGCAGCGCTGCTGTCCGGGATGGACACCGACCGGATGGGCGTCTGCCTCGACCTGGCCCACCTGGCGTGCGCGTGGGAGGACCCGGCCGAGGCACTCGGACGACTGCGGGCGGCCGGACTGCCTGTGGTGAAGGTGCAGGTCTCCGCCGCCGTCGAGGCGGCCGACCCGCAGGGCGGGGCCGACGCGTTGCGCCGCTGGGTGGAGCCGCGCTTCCTGCACCAGACCCGGGGCGCCGGCTGTGCCGGCCTGCCCGACCCGGCCGACCCGTCGTACGCGGCGGACGACCTCGACGAGGCGTTGGACCGGGCGCTGCCCGGACCGTGGCGGGTGCACTACCACGTGCCCCTGCACGCCCCACCCGAGGAACCGCTCGGCTCGACCCTGCCGGTTCTGCGCGCAGCCCTGAGAGCGCTCTTCGACGGCCCGACCGCCGGCTGCGACCACCTGGACGTCGAGACGTACACCTGGGGGGTGCTGCCGGCCGCACGGCGGCCCCGCACCGATGCGGAGCTGGCCGCCGGCATCGCCGCGGAGCTGGCCTTCGCCCGGGACGAACTGGTCGGCCTCGGTCTGACCGCGGAGCGAACCGTGACGATGGGAGGAACGCGATGAGCCGCCGACTGGTGGTGCTCGACGTCGTGGGGTTGACCCCCCGACTGCTGGCGCACATGCCCCGACTACGAGGGGTCGCCGACGGCGGCTTCCGGGCCGAGCTGGGCACCGTGCTGCCCGCGGTGACCTGCTCGGTGCAGTCCACCTTCCTCACCGGCGAACCACCCAGCGGGCACGGGATCGTCGGCAACGGGTGGTATTTCCGGGAGCTGGGTGAGGTGCTGCTGTGGCGGCAGCACAACGCGCTGGTCGGCGGCGAGAAGCTCTGGCAGGCGGCCCGCAAGGCCGAGCCCGGCTACACCGTCGCCAACGTGTGCTGGTGGTACGCGATGGGCGCCGACGTCGACTGGACTGTCACCCCGCGTCCCGTGTACTACGCCGACGGGCGCAAGGAACCCGACTGCTACACCGACCCGCCGGAGCTGCACGACGCGCTCACCGGTCGGCTGGGCGCCTTCCCGCTGTTCACCTACTGGGGGCCGACGGCGGGCCTGCCGTCGTCGAAGTGGATCTGCCAGGCGGCCGAGCAGATCCTCGCCGACGTGTCACCCGACCTGACCCTGGTCTACGTGCCGCACCTGGACTACGACCTGCAACGGTTCGGCCCGTCGTCCGCCCAGGCCGCCGCCGCGGCGGCGGAGCTGGACGCGGTGCTCGGCCCACTGCTGGACGCCGCCCGGGCCCGGGACGCGACAGTGGTGGTGCTGTCGGAGTACGGCATCACCGACGTGTCCCGACCGGTGGACGTCAACCGGCTACTGCGCTCCGAGGGACTGCTGCGGGTGCACACCCAGGCGGGCATGGAGTACCTCGACCCGTGGACGTCCAAGGCGTTCGCGGTCGCCGACCACCAGATCGCCCACGTCTACGTCAAGGACCCGGCCGACGTGCCGGCGGTGGCGAAGCTCTGCGCCAACCTGCCCGGGGTGGCCGAGGTGCTCGACGCCGAGGGCAAGGCCGCGCACGGGCTGGACCACCCGCGCGCGGGTGAGCTGGTGCTGGTGGCCGAGCCAGACGCCTGGTTCACGTACTACTACTGGCTGGACGACGACCGGGCACCGGACTTCGCCCGGCTCGTGGAAATCCACCGCAAGCCGGGGTACGACCCAGCCGAGCTGTTCTTCGACCCGGCCAACCCCGGTGCCGCGAAGGCCCGCGCCGGCGTGGCGCTGGCCCGCAAGAAGCTCGGCATGCGCTACCTGATGAGCGCTGTCGGCCTGGACGCCGGTGCGCGGGCGGTGCGCGGCTCGCACGGGCGGCTGCCGGACGACCCCGCGGACGCCCCGGTGCTGCTCTGCTCCGACCCGACAGCGGCCCGGGACCGGATCGCGGCCACCGAGGTCAAGGGGCTGCTACTGGAGCTGGCCGGATTAGGCGCTGACGGCACGAGCGGTTCGGGGACGCGGACATGACGGTCACCGTCGCGCCGACGGACACGAGCGGACTGCGGGCCCGGTTCGACGCGGAGCTGGCCGGGTTCCTGGAACGGCAGGGCCCGGACTGGCCCGACGGCGCGCCGCGGGGCGTGTTCACCGCGCTGCAACGGTTCGTGCTCGCCGGCGGGAAGCGCCTGCGCCCACTCTTCTGCTACTGGGGTTGGCGTGGCGCGGGCGCTGCCGACGGCACCCCGATCGTGGTGGCCGCGGCGGCCCTGGAGCTGTTCCACGCGTTCGCGCTGATTCACGACGACATCCTGGACGGCAGTGACCGCCGCCGGGGCGAGCCGTCGGTCCACCGCCTCTTCGCCGACCTGCACGCCCGGTCGTCGTGGCGTGGTGACCCGGAGGCGTACGGTCGCAACACCGCGCTGCTCTGCGGGGATCTCTGCGCGGCCTGGTCGGACCAGATGTTCCACGAGTGCGGGTTGAGCACCGAGCAGGTGCACCGGGGGTACGGCGTGTTCGCGCTGATGCGTACCGAGGTGATCGCGGGCGAATACCTGGACCTGGTCTCGGGCGTGGGTGACGGCTCGGTGGCGAGCGCGCTCACCGTGATCCGGATGAAGGCAGCCCGGTACACGGTCACCCGGCCGTTGCAGATCGGCGCGGCCCTGGCCGGCGCGGGCCCGGAGTTGCTCGCCGCGCTGGAGGAGTTCGGTGACCCGCTGGGCGACGCGTTCCAGCTCCGCGACGATGTGCTGGGCGTCTTCGGAGACCCGGCGGTGACCGGCAAGTCCATCCTGGACGACCTGCGTGAGGGCAAGCCCACTGTGATGATGGCGCTGGCCCGCAGCGCGGCGGACCGGTCACAGACCGCCCGGCTGCGGGAGCTGTTCGGCAATCCGGCGTTGGACGCCGACGGCGCTGCGGAGCTTCGCGCCATCATCGAGACGACGGGTGCTCGGGAGCGGATCGAGCAGATGATCCGGGTGCGGACCGAGGCCGCGCTCGTGGCCCTGCAGGCCGCCGCGGTGGCCGACGAGGCTCGCTCGGCGCTCGTCGCGCTGGCCGGCCAGGCGATCGACCGCCGCGCCTGACCCGCGACTTTCGATCAGATCGACAAAAGTTGATGCTGAACCGCCGGAAGGTATGGACACATCGACACCTTCAACTTAGTGTCGTGACCAACACGACAATGTTTCGTCGAGGTGAACCGGCGGCGCGGTAACCCATCGACCCCCACCACCGCTACGGCATCCGGCGCGACGGCGCGCGCCCGGCCTGGCAGTCATTCGTCAGGAAGGGGCAGCACACATGTCCATGAAGGACGCTCCACGACAACGGTCCCGACGATGGTTCTCCGCCGGATCGGCGCTGCTGCTGGCGGCCACCACCGGCGCCGCCTCCCTCGCCGTCGGCACGGCCCCCGCGCAGGCGCACACGATCGTCGCCACCGACTTCCAGCAGGTCGAACTCGCCCGCGGGGTGAGCGACATGGGTGAGCCGATGTCGCTGGCGGTGCTGCCGGACCGTTCCGTCCTGCACACTGCCCGCAACGGCACCCTGCGCCGCACCGACGCCAACGGCACCACCTCGGTGATCGGCACGCTGTCGGTCTACACCCACGACGAAGAGGGGTTGCAGGGCGTCGGCGTCGACCCGGGCTTCGCCAGCAACCGGCAGATCTACCTCTACTACGCCCCGCCGCTCTCCACCCCCGCCGGCGACGCGCCCGCCACCGGCACCGACTTCTCCGCCTGGAACGGTGTGAACCGCCTCTCCCGGTTCACGCTCAACTCCGACTTCACGCTCAACCAGTCCAGCAAGGTCGACGTGCTCGACGTACCGGCCAGCCGGGGCGTCTGCTGCCACGTCGGTGGGGACATCGACTTCGACGCCGCCGGCAACCTCTACCTGTCGACCGGTGACGACACCAACCCGTTCGAGTCCGCCGGTTACTCGCCACTGGACGAGCGGACCAACCGCAACCCGGCGTACGACGCGCAGCGCAGCGCCGGCAACACCAACGACCTGCGGGGCAAGATCCTGCGGATCAAGGTGAACGCGAACGGCACGTACTCCATCCCGTCGGGCAACCTGTTCGCACCCGGCACGGCCCAGACGCGCCCGGAGATCTACGCGATGGGCTTCCGCAACCCGTTCCGGATCAGCGTGGACAAGGCCACCGGTGTCGTCTACGTCGGTGACTACGGGCCGGACGCCGGCTCCACCAGCTCCACCCGCGGGCCGTCCGGCCAGGTGGAGTTCAACCGGGTCGCCGCGCCGGGCAACTACGGCTGGCCGTACTGCACCGGCACCAACACCACCACCGAGACGTACAACGAGTGGGACTTCGCCACCAACGCCAGCGGGGCGAAGTACAACTGCACCGGCGGGCCGACCAACAACTCGTTCCGCAACACCGGCCGGACCACCCTGCCGCCGGCCCAGCCGGCCTGGATCCGGTACGCCGGCGACGCCGGCACCCCGACCGAGTTCGGCGGTGGCTCCGAGTCGCCGATGGGCGGCCCGGTCTACCGGTACAACGCGTCGTCGACTTCCACCACGAAGTTCCCGCAGTCCTTCGACGGGCAGTTCTTCGCGACCGAGTTCGGCCGCGGCTGGATCAAGCCGATCCACGTCAACTCCGACGGCTCCCGGGGCACCATCGACACCTTCCCCTGGGTCGGCAAGCAGGTGATGGACTCGGCGTTCGGCCCGGACGGCGCGTACTACGTGCTCGACTACGGCACCGGCTACTTCAACGGTGACGCCAACTCGGCGCTCTACCGCTTCGACTACGTCGGCAGCGGCAACCGGGCGCCCACCGCGAAAGCCAGCGCCAACCGCACCTCCGGTGCGGCCCCGCTGGCGGTGACCTTCTCCTCGGCTGGCTCGTCCGACCCCGAGGGCGGTGCGCTGACCTACTCGTGGGCCTTCGGTGACGGCACCACCTCGACCGCCGCCAACCCGACGAAGACCTACAGCGCCAACGGCACCTACACGGCCACGCTCACGGTCCGGGACCCGCAGGGTGCCACCGGCAGCAGCAGCGTGCAGATCAACGTCGGCAACACCGCCCCGACGGTGACGATCAACAACCCCGGCAACGGTCAGCTGTTCAGCTTCGGCGACACGGTGCCGTTCAGCATCACCGTCACCGACCCGGAGGACGGCACGATCGACTGCACGAAGGTCAAGATGACCTACGTGCTCGGCCACGACCAGCACGGGCACCAGATCACCTCGCAGAACGGTTGCTCGGGCACGATCACCATCCCGGTCGACGGTGAGCACGACGACGCGGCGAACATCTTCGCGATCTTCGACGCCGAGTACACCGACGCCGGTGGGCTGACCACGCACACCCAGCACACGCTGCCGCCACGGCACCGACAGGCCGAGTTCTACGGCACCTCGTCCGGGATCAACGTGTTCAGCAAGACCCCGGCCGAGGGCGGCAAGACCGTCGGCGACATCAACAACGGTGACTGGATCGCGTTCCAGCCGTACCGGCTGGGCAACGTGACCTCGTTCAACGCCCGGGTCTCCTCGGCGGGGGCCGGTGGCACCCTCCAGGTCCGGGCCGGCTCGGCCACCGGCACGGTGCTCGGCTCGGCCACGGTCCCGGTGACCGGCGGCTGGGAAACCTTCACCACGGTGACCGGGACGATCACCAACCCGCCGACCGGCACGACCACGCTCTACCTGACCTTCGCCGGGTCGGGCACCGGGGCGCTCTTCGACCTCGACGCCTTCACCTTCGTCACCGGCACCCCGCCGGCCGGCGGGACGGGGGCGATCAAGGGTCTGGCCGGCAAGTGTCTGGACGTGCGCAACGGCGCCAGCGCCGACGGCACGCAGATCCAGATCTACACCTGCAACGGCAGTGCGGCGCAGACCTGGGCGGTCACCCCGAACTCGACGATCAAGTCGTTGGGTAAGTGCCTGGACGTCTCGGGTGCCGGCACCGCGGACGGCACCAAGATCCAGCTCTACACCTGCAACGGGACCGCCGCGCAGAACTGGTCGGCCCAGGCCGACGGCACGCTGCGCAGCCCGGCGTCCGGCAAGTGCCTCGACGTCTCCGGCAACAACTCCGCCGACAGCACTGCGGTCCACCTGTGGACCTGCGTCAGCGGTGCCGCCAACCAAAAGTGGACCCTGCCCTGAGCTGGCGGGAGGGGCCCCCTGTCAACGCCTAGCCTTGGGCAGGGGGCCCCTCCTAACCGCGATTAGGAGAGCGATATGCGCAGACGCCTACGACCCGTCCTCGGTGCGGCCATGGCCGCACTCGCCGTCATCGCCTGTACGACACCGGCCACCCCGGCCAGCGCCGCCGACGCCCCCTACGACGTCCTGGTGTTCTCCAAGACCGCCGGTTTCCGGCACGACGCGATCCCGGTCGGCATCCAGACCATCCGCGACCTGGGCGCGGCGAACAACTTCACAGTTACCGCCACCGAGGACGCCGCCGCGTTCACCACCAGCAACCTGAACCAGTACGAGGCGGTCGTCTTCCTCAACACCACCGGCGACGTGCTCAACGCCAGCCAGCAGACCGCCTTCGAGTCGTACATCGCCTCCGGACGCGGGTACGTGGGTGTGCACGCGGCCGCCGACACCGAGTACGACTGGCCGTTCTACGGCAACCTGGTGGGCGCGTGGTTCAACTCGCACCCGGCGATCCAGCAGGCCAACATCAAGGTGGAGGACCGGGGTCACGCGGCGACCGGACACCTGCCGCAGACCTGGACCCGCACCGACGAGTGGTACAACTACCGGACCAACCCCCGGTCGACCGCGCACGTGCTCGCCACGCTCGACGAGTCGTCGTACTCGGGCGGTGGAATGGGCGCGGACCACCCGTTGAGCTGGTGCAAGAGCTACAACGGCGGCCGCTCCTTCTACACCGGCGCCGGGCACACCCAGGCGTCGTACGCCGAGTCGGGGTTCCGCAACCACCTGCTCGGCGGCATCCGGTACGCCTCCGGCCGGAGCAAGGCCGACTGCCGGCCCGAGACGGGCTACACCCCGATCTTCAACGGCTCGACGACCGGTTGGTCGCAGGCCGGTCCGGGCAACTTCACCAACTCCGACGCCACCCTGACCTCGGTCGGCGGCATGGGGTTGTTCTGGTACAACGCCAAGCAGTTCACCAACTACTCGCTGAAGCTGGACTGGAAGCTGGCCGGGGATGACAACTCCGGCATCTTCATCGGCTTCCCGCCGTCCAGTGATCCGTGGTCGGCGGTGGACAACGGCTACGAGATCCAGATCGACGCGACCGACGCGACCGACCGCACCACCGGGGCGGTCTACACGTTCAAGTCGGCCGACATCGCCGCCCGTGACGCGGCGCTCAACGCGCCGGGGGAGTGGAACACCTACGAGCTGTTGGTCGAGGGTGAGCGGCTTCAGATCTTCCTCAACGGGGTGAAGATCAACGACTTCACCAACACCAACCCGGTCCGCTCACTGGCCGGCCACATCGGCATCCAGAACCACGGCACCGGTGACGACGCCTCCTTCCGCAACATCCGGATCAAGGAGTTGGGCACCACGCCACCGCCGACCGGGAACACCACGATCCAGGCCGAGGCGTTCAGCTCGGCCAACGGTGTCTCCGCGTTCACCAAGGCGGGTGCCAACGGCGGGCAGACCCTCGGCTACATCGAGCCGGGCGACTGGGCCGCGTACAACGGGGTCAACCTGACCGGGGTCACCTCGTTCACCGCCCGGGTCGTCTCCGGCGGCGCGGGCGGCACCATCCAGGTGCGCACCGGCTCGGCCACCGGCCCGGTGCTCGGCTCGGTGGCGGTGCCCAACACCGGTAGCTGGGACACCTACGCCAACGTCACCACAGCGTTGTCGAACGTCCCGTCCAGCACCCAGAACCTCTACCTCACCTTTACCGGTAGCGGCACGGGGCTCTTCGACCTGGACGACTTCACACTGGTCAAGGGCAGCGGAGGCACGAACGGGGTGGGCCCGATCAAGGGTCTCGCCGGCAAGTGTCTGGACGTGCGCAACGGTGGCACCGCCGACGGCACCCAGATCCAGATCTACACCTGCAACGGCAGCGCGGCGCAGACCTGGACCGTGACGCCGAACTCGACGATCAAGGCGCTCGGTAAGTGCCTGGACGTCAACGGCAGTGGCACCGCCAACGGCACCAAGATCCAGCTCTGGACCTGCAACGGCAGCGGGGCGCAGAACTGGGCGGCGGCGTCCGACGGCACCCTGCGCAACCCGTCGTCGGGCAAGTGCCTGGACGTCTCCGGCAACAACTCGGCGGACAGCACCGTCGTGCACCTCTGGACCTGCCTGAACGCGGCCAACCAGAAGTGGACCCTGCCCTGACCGACTGAGCCGGGAGAAGCCGCCGTCACCGGCCAGTGAGTCACGGCCGACCTGGCGGCGGCCTCTCCCGAGGCAGTGCCCCGGTGAGCGTCACACCTGCTCGTCACATCCACGACGCGCAGGTGTGACGCTCACACCGGTTGGACGCCGCCCGGCGGGCACCGCCCGGGGCCGGGCTCACAGGCCACTGCCGTACCTTGACCAGCATGGGGCGTATGGCGCAGTGGCGCCGGATGGTGCAGGAGCACGGGCACCGGCTGCTGCACGGGGCCGAGGCGCCCGACCCGTCGACCGGGCCGGCGCCCAGCCTGAACCGTCTCGACGCGCTGGTGGAGGGTTTCGCCGCAGGCCAGCCGGTGCGCTGGAGCCTCGCCGGGTACCCTCGGCCGCTGCCCGGCCCGGTCGACGTCGTGGCGTACCGGATCATCGAGGAGGCGCTGACGAACGCCTGCCGGCACGCTCCGGGCGCGCCGGTCGCGGTCCGCCTGCGCTACGACGCCACGGGCATCACCATCGAGGTACGCGACGAGGGCGCCGCTGCGGCGCCGTCGGGAGCGAGCGCCCACCACACCGGGCAAGGACTGCTCGGGGTACGCAGACGCGCCGAGCGGCTCGGCGGCACGTTCTCCGCCGGCCCGCGTGCCGGTGGCGGCTTCACCGTACGGGTCGCGCTGCCCGCGCCCGAGGAGGTCGCCGAGTGATGATCGGGCCGCGGGGCTTTCGCGATGGGGTGCCACGGAAATAGGGTGGGGTCGGCGACCGTGCTGGTGGCCGGTGACCCGGTGGGAGGCGCAACCCGCCGGGCTCAGGTGTGTTCCGCACCCACCGGTGACCGCCCGGCGTCGCGTACGTCCGGTCACCTCGCCCCGGTCCGCACCTGGAATCCCCATTACAACAGGGGAGAAGAACAATGGCGCGACCCATCACGCTCTTCACCGGCCAGTGGGCCGACCTTCCTTTCGAGGAGGTTTGCCGACTCGCCTCCGAGTGGGGCTACGACGGTCTGGAGATCGCCTGCTGGGGCGACCACTTCGAGGTCGACAAGGCACTCGCCGACGACTCCTACGTCGAGCGCAAGAAGGAGACCCTGGCGAAGCACAACCTTCAGGTCTTCACGATCTCCAACCACCTGGTCGGTCAGGCGGTCTGTGACCACCCGATCGACGAGCGGCACCAGGACATCCTGCCCGCCCGGATCTGGGGCGACGGCGAACCCGAGGGGGTCCGTCAGCGGGCCGCCGAGGAGATCAAGGACACCGCGCGGGCGGCCGCGAAGCTCGGGGTGAACACTGTCGTCGGCTTCACCGGCTCGTCGATCTGGCACACCCTGGCGATGTTCCCGCCGGTGCCGCCGTCGATGATCGAGCGCGGCTACCAGGACTTCGCCGACCGGTGGAACCCGATCCTCGACGTGTTCGACGAGGTCGGGGTGCGGTTCGCGCACGAGGTGCACCCGAGCGAGATCGCGTACGACTACTGGACGACGAAGCGGACGCTGGAGGCCATCGGCAACCGACCCGCGTTCGGGCTGAACTGGGACCCGTCGCACTTCGTGTGGCAGGAGCTGGACCCGGTGAACTTCATCTTCGACTTCGCCGACCGGATCTACCACGTGGACTGCAAGGACGCCAAGGTGCGCACCGGGGACGGCCGGCGTGGCCGGCTCGCCTCGCACCTGCCCTGGGCCGATCTGCGCCGCGGGTGGGACTTCGTCTCCACCGGTCACGGCGACGTGCCCTGGGAGGACTGCTTCCGGGCGTTGAACGCGATCGGCTACGACGGCCCGATCTCGGTCGAGTGGGAGGACGCCGGGATGGACCGGCTCGTCGGTGCCCCGGAGGCGTTGCAGTTCGTCCGCCGGCTCGCCTTCGACGCGCCGAGCGCCGCCTTCGACGCGGCGTTCAGCAGCAAGGACTGATCTCACCTCGGACAGACCACGGGCCGGTCGCCCTGCGGCGACCGGCCCGTCGAGGTGCGGTGGGTCAGAGCGTGCTGGCGTTCGTGCCCGAGCCGGACGGCTTGGTGCGGGGGTTAGTGGACGACGGCGACCCGGAGGTCGTGCCGACAGTGCTGGTGCCCGCCTTGGCACCCACCGTGGCGGGCGTACCGGCGAACGCGTCGTCGGCGGCGGTCAGCTCCTGCTTGCCGGTGCTGCCGTTGCCGTTACCCAGCTTCTCGCCCAGCTTGGTCTGGCCGAGCTTGTCCTTGCCCTCGCTGTAGAGCTTGGTCGCCTGGGCCTGCGCGACCCCGGCCGCCTCCTGGACGGTCGGGTGGTCGAGCACCTTGCGGCCCCGAACCACGAGCTCTTCGTACTTCTCCCGGCCGGCACGGGCGCCCAGGACGAATCCCGCAGCCAGCCCGCCAAGAAACATGATCTTTCCGCGCATGGCGGCTCCTTCCGTACCTGACGCGCCGTCGCCTCCGGCGAGTTGCCCCGTCGGAAGGCGACCTGTTCGCGCCTGCGTCCTCTGTCCGCAGCTAACTACCCATCCTGCTCCCCGCTCAAGCATGTCTGGGCCGGGATGGCGATTTACCCTGTTTGTCGATGCGTCAGGGATCCTGAGCTGCGCGTCTTGATCATCAGTTGTCGGGGTGGAACCCACTGGACCGCCACCGGGGAAAGTCCTGTACTCTTGTCCCGTCGCAGGGCGTCGGCGAGATCCGATTCCAGGCGGTGCACGATCCCCTGTAGCTCAATTGGCAGAGCAGCCGGCTGTTAACCGGCAGGTTATTGGTTCGAGTCCAATCGGGGGAGCTTCTCCACCCAACGCCCGTCGGCCTGATGCCGGCGGGCGTTCTCGTGCGCCCCCGGCCCTACCCCCCAGGGCCGCCCGACCCGGCAGCCCGCCCGCCGACCCGGCAACCCGTGTTCGCGGGGGCCGGCGTTCGTGGCAGCAACTTCGGGGATGTTGTGGCCTCAACGCGCGGTAAGCCAGCACTTTCCCCGATATTGTGTGGATCTTGGGCCGGGCTGTCCGGTGCGGAGCACCGCAGCGGGGGTCCTGGCCCAAGATCGTGCTCGTTCGTTGTTGTAGTGGTGTCGGCGTGATGGTGAGGCCCCTACTTCCTGGTTCGAGCACGATCTTGGCGCGGGGCGCGGGGCGCGGGGCGCGGGGCGCGGGGCGCGGGGCGGAATGTGAGTTTTGGGCCGCTTTGCGGTCACCCGACCGGCAGGATGGTCGATGTCGACCCAGGCTTCCGCTGCGTCGATCGACGCGCCGATCCTTGGGGTGAGTACGCATGTCCGGACGAGGTGGCAGGGCCACACTGGTCGCGGTGGCGGTTGTGCTGGCCTGGCTGGTGATCGGTGGTGTGGCCGGCCCGTACGCCGGACGCCTCAGCGAGGTCGCCACCAACGACAACGCCGCCTTCCTGCCCACCGACGCCGAGGCGACCCGGGCGCAGGACCTCGCCGGCCAGTTCGTCGACCGGGCGACCATCCCGGCTCTGGTCGTCTACGAGCGCCCCTCCGGGATCACCGACGCGGACCGGCAGCGGGTGAGCGCCGACGCGGCCCGGTTCGCCCAGGTGCCCGGCGTGGTCACGCCGCTGCCACCACCCATCCCCAGCGAGGACGGCCAGGCCCTCCAGGTCGTCGTACCCGTGGACGACGCCGAGGGGGATGAGATCGGCACCGTCGTCGAACAGTTGCGCGACATCACCGGCGGGGACCGGGACGGCCTGACCGTGGACGTCTCCGGCCCGGCCGGCCTGCTCGCCGACCTGATCGAGGTGTTCTCCGCCATCGACGGGCCACTGCTGCTGGTCACCCTGGTCGTGGTGCTGATCATCCTGTTGGTCGTCTACCGCAGCCCGGTGCTCTGGATCTTTCCGCTGCTGGCCGCCGGGATGTCGTACGCCCTGGCCTCGGTCTTCGTCTACCTGCTGGCCGACGCGGACGTGCTCAAGCTCAACGGGCAGGCCCAGGGCATCCTCACCGTGCTGGTCTTCGGTGCCGGCACCGACTACGCGTTGCTGCTCATCGCCCGCTATCGGGAGGAGTTGCACCGCCACGACCGCCCCTGGGCCGCCATGCGCGCCGCCTGGAAGGGTGCCGCGCCGGCCATCATCGCGTCCGGCGGCACCGTCATCGTCAGCCTGCTCTGCCTGCTGCTGTCCAGCCTCAACTCCAACCGGGCGCTCGGCCCGGTCGCCGCCATCGGCATCGCCGCCACCCTGCTGGTGATGCTCACCTTCCTGCCCGCGCTGCTGGTGCTCGGCGGCCGGTGGGCGTTCTGGCCCCGGCGGCCCCGCGAGGACCAGGTCGACCCGCGCCTGGAGCACGGCATCTGGAGTCGCATCGCCGGCTTCGTGGCCCGGCACGCCCGACCGATCTGGCTGAGCACCGCTGTGGTGCTGGCCCTCCTCACGCTCGGTCTCACCCAGCTCGGCGCGACCACACTCGGCCAGTCCGACCTGTTCACCCAACGCGTCGACTCGGTCGACGGCCAGGAGGTGATCTCCCGGCACTACCCGGCCGGCACGGGCAGCCCGGCCACCATCTTCACCACCGAACAGACCGCTCGGCAGGTCGCCCAGGTGGCGCAGGGCGTACGCGGCGTCGCCGACGTCCGCCCTCTCTCCGCCGGCCCGCAGACCGGCCCGCCGAATCCGAACGCCGCACCGAAGGTCGTCGACGGGCGGGTGCAACTGGAGGCCACCCTCACCGATCCACCTGACAGCGACGGTGCCGAGCGGACCATCCGCGAGCTGCGCGTCGCCGTACACCAGGTGCCGGGGTCGGACGCCGTGGTCGGTGGCTTCACCGCGATCAACGTGGACACCTCGGACGCCGCGAAGCGCGACCAGAACGTCATCATCCCGGTGGTGTTGGTGGTCATCGCGGTGATCCTGGCCCTGCTGCTGCGGGCGCTGCTCGCCCCGGTGCTGCTGATCGCCACCGTCCTGCTCAGCTTCGCCGCGACCCTCGGCCTGTGCGCGCTGCTGTTCCGCCACGTCTTCGACTTCCCCGGCGTGGACTCGTCGTTCCCGCTGTTCGCGTTCGTGTTCCTGGTCGCCCTGGGGATCGACTACAACATCTTCCTGATGAGCCGGGTCCGCGAGGAGTCGGTCCGGCGGGGCACCCGCGCCGGTGTGCTCGCCGGCCTCGCCGTCACCGGCGGGGTGATCACCTCCGCCGGCATCGTGCTCGCCGCGACGTTCTCCGCCCTCGCCGTCCTGCCGCTCGTGGTGTTGGTCGAGTTGGGTACGGCGGTCGCGATCGGGGTACTGATCGACACCATCGTCGTCCGGTCGTTGCTGGTGCCCGCACTGGCGTACGACATCGGGCCGAAGATCTGGTGGCCGGGCCGGTTGTCCCGGGCGAACGGTGAGCGGGAGGCACGCGATGCTGGCTGAGACCGACGTGGTCGTCGTCGGCGGAGGCCTGGCCGGGCTCGCCGCCGCCCGCCGGCTGCACCGCGCCGGGGTGCCCTGGCGGTTGCTGGAGGCTAGCGGTCGGCTCGGCGGCCGGGTCGCCACCGACGTGGTCGACGGCTACCTCATCGACCGGGGCTTCCAGGTGCTCAACACCGCGTACCCACGGCTCGGCACACTGCTCGACACCGACCGCCTCGACCTCCGGTACTTCACCTCCGGCGTGCTGGTCCGCAAGGGCGACGACCTGTTGCGGCTGGTCAACCCGCTGCGCGAACCGACCGGCGCCCCGGGTACCGCGCTCGCCGGCGTCGGCTCGCTGCGCGACCGGCTGCGTTTCGCCGCGCTCGCCGCCGGCTGCGCCGCACTGCCCGCGGCCCGGCTCCTCGCCGCACCGGAGACCAGCGCCGAGACGGCACTACGGCGGGCGGGCCTCTCCGACGCGATCATCGAGGAGCTGCTGCGACCCTTCCTGTCCGGTGTGTTCATCGACCGGGAGTTGGCCACATCCAGTCACGTACTCGCGATGGTGGTGCGCTCCTTCGCCCGCGGCCGCATCGGCCTGCCCGCCGAGGGGATGGCCGCGCTGCCCCGGGCCATCGCCGCCCCGCTCCCCGCCGACCTGCTCGACCTGGACACCCCGGTCGCCGAGGTCGCCCCCGGCCGGGTCCGCACCCAGGCCGGCGACATCCGCTGCCGGGCCGTCGTGGTCGCCGTCGACCCACCCGCCGCGCCCGCGCTGCTTCCGGCAGTGACGACGGTACGCATGCACAGCTACACCACCTACTACCACAGCGCTCCCGAGCCGCCGCTCACCGAACCGATCCTGCTCGTCGACGGCGACCGGCGCGAGATCGTGGCGAACACTGTGGTGCTCAGCAACGCCGCACCGACCTACGCGCCGGCCGGGCGGCACCTGATCGCCACCTCCGTGGTCGGCCCGACCGCCCCACCCGAGCCGACCATCCGGGCCGAGTTGACCCGGCTGTACGGTCAGTCCACCGCCGACTGGACACACCTCACCACGGTCGCCGTGCCGCAGGCGCTACCCGCCGCGCCACCACCGCAGGGGCGGCTGCGCAAACCCGTGTCGATGGGAGAGGGGCTGTTCGTGGCCGGTGACCACCGGGACAGCCCGTCCATCCAGGGCGCTCTCGCCAGCGGCTGGCGTGCCGCCGGAGCGGTGTTGGAGGAGTTGCGCGCGGGCTGAGCTCGGCTCGAAACGGGGGCCACGCGGGCCTTGTTGATCACCTATGATCCCCGCCATGCCCGCCCCTCTGCCAGCCCCCACCTTCGATGCTGGTGCCGCGTACCCCGAGGTCAACGACCTACGCAAGGCGCTCGACGCCGCCGACTGGCCCGCCGTCCGCGCGCTGTTCGCCGACCGCGACCCCGCCCACCGGACGCTGCTGGTCTCCGCCGCCGGGGACCAGGAAGGGACCGAGCCGTTCCTACGGCGGGTGTACGACAACGACCCCACCGACGCCCTCGCCGGTACGCTGCTCGGCAACTGCCTCATCCGCACCGGTTGGCGGATTCGCAGTGCCGCCCGGGCTCAGCACGTCAGCCGCAGCCAGTTCGACAAGTTCCACGACCACCTGCGGCGAGCTGAGCAGGTGTTGATCGATGTCACCGCCCGGCACGAGGACGACGCGGCGGCCTGGACACAGCGGATCACCCTCGCCCGGGGCCTGCAACTCGGCCAGAACGAGACGCGTCGCCGCTACGACAGACTCGCGCGGCACCACCCCCACCACCTGCCCGCGCAGGCCAGCCTGCTCCAACAGCTCTGCCCGAAGTGGAGCGGCGACTGGGACCGGGCCTTCGGCTTCGCCCGCGAATGCGCCCAGGCCGCGCCCGACGGGGCACCCAACGCCGCGATCGTCGCCGAGGCGCACCTGGAACGCTGGCTGGAATTCGACACCGAACGGGAGCGCACGGAGTACCTGCGCAGCACCCCCGTCGTGGACGAGATCATGCGATGCGGCCAACGGTCGGTGCTGCACCCCGACTACGTCGACAAGGCTGACTGGGTCTGGGTCCGCTCGACGTTCGCGCTGATGTTCAGCCTGACCGAGCAGTGGTCCGCCGCCGCCAGCCAGTTCACGGTCCTCGGCAACCTGGGCAGCGAATACCCCTGGGCCTATGTCGACGAAGCCGAGGGCTTCACCAAGTACCGCGCCAAGGCGTACGCGAAGGGTGGTCGTTCATGATCCAGCATCTGGACGTGGACGGGGTGCCCACGCTGCTCGCTCCCACCGGCGGGCCGATGCACGCCGGGCTGACCTTCCGGGTCGGCACCGCCGACGAGACGCTCGCCCGCTCCGGCATCACCCACCTCATCGAGCACCTCGCGCTCGCCCCGCTCGGCCTGGCCGACTACCACGTCAACGGCGCGACAGCCCCGGCGTTCACCACGTTTCACACCCAGGGCTCCGAGGCGGACATCGCGGCGTTCCTCACCACCGTCTGCGGGCACCTCTCCGACCTGCCGGTCGCGCGGCTCGACGTCGAGAAGGAGATCCTGCGCACCGAGTGGAGCAGCCGAGGCTCCGCCGCCGTCGACGACATCCCGCTGTGGCGCTACGGTGCCCGCGACTTCGGCCTGAGCAGCTATCCGGAATGGGGCCTGAGCGCGTTCACCGCAGACGACCTGCGGCAATGGGTGGCCCGCTGGTTCACCCGGGAGAACGCCGTGCTCTGGATCGCCGGTGACCGGGTGCCCACCGGTCTACGGCTCGCCCTGCCGAGCGGGGTCCGGCAGCCGGTGCCGGTGGCGTCGTCGGCACTGCCGACCACCCCCGCGTACTTCGTCAGCGGCGCCCGCGCCGTGGTGCTCGACTCGGTGGTACGCCGCACCACCGCCGCCAGCACCTTCGCCGGCGTACTGGAACGCGAGCTGTACCGGTCGCTGCGCCAGGACGCCGGCCTGTCCTACACCACCACCACCGGGTACGAGCCGCGCGGCGACGGGTACGCCACACTGCGGGCACTCGCCGACGCGCTGGCGGAGAAGCAGGACGCCGTGCTCGGCGGCTTCATCGACGTACTCGCCAAGATGCGGGTCGGCCGGATCGAACAGGCGGACCTCGACGCCACCATCGCCAAGAGGGAAGATCTCCTCGCCACCACCGAGGTGGACGCCGCACGACTACCCGGGTACGCCCTCAACCTGCTGACCGGGCAGCCGAACCTCACCCTTGACGAATACCGGGCCGAGCTGAAGGCCGTCAGCATCGCCGACCTGCACGACGTGGCCGGCGAGGTGATGGCCTCGGCGCTGCTCATGGTGCCCGGCGGTCACACCGCCGACTGGGCCGGCTTCACCGCCGCACCCACCCACTCCGCCGACACCGTCGACGGCCCCACGTACCGCGCCCGGGAAGGCGCCGGTGGCATCCGCCTCGGCGTCGACGGTGTCACGTACCTGCAGACGGACGGGCCCCTGACCGTCCGTTACGCCGACTGCGCCGCCATGCTCGCCTGGCCCGACGGCGCGCGCCAACTCATCGGCGCGGACGCCATCGTGCTGCACATCGAGCCGACCATGCTCGGCCTGCCCCCGGGGACGATCCAGGCCATCGACGCCGGCGTGCCGGCCGACCGGCACGTCACCATGCCGGCCCGCAGCGCCGACCAGATCCCACAGCCCAAGCCCATCGAGCGCCAGCCCGAACCCGCCAGGCGTTCCTGGTGGGAGGTTCCGGTGATGGTGCTCAGCGGGCTCGGCACCCTGCTCATGGGCGGCGTCTTCCTGCTACTCACCATCGGCATGTTCGTCGCCGAGGAAGGCTCGGAGGACGACACGTGGTTCTGGGGCGTCATCGTGGTCGGGTGGGTGCTCACTGTTATCCTCGCGTTGCCCATCGTGCTGCTGATGCGACGACGGCGGTGATGAGGTGGGGCCGGAACGCTGCTGGCCCGTGATCCACCGGTCGGGATAAGATCCGGCGCGGTGTGAGGGGCGGTAGCTCAGCCGGTTAGAGCAGGGGACTCATAATCCCTCGGTCGCGGGTTCGAGTCCCGCCCGCCCCACCGACCGCACCATTGTGCGAACCGGTGGTACTCCTGAGATGGCCCCCGTCCGTTTCGGGCGGGGGCATTGCCGTGTCGGTGGGGATCTTGAACACAGGTACGACTCCCTGGTCGGTGAGTTGGACTTCGGCGATGACGGTCTCGATGGCGGCTTTGCGTTCGGTGGTGCTGCCGCTGGTCATGATGGTGCTGAGGTGGTCGCGGATGCGGGCGACGGGGGCGCGGGCTGCGACGTCAGGCCGGCATCGAGTTCGGTGTGCCGGGCTTGGAGTTGAGCCAGCCGTTGGCGGAGTTCGCGGATGCGTGGGCCGGCGGTGGCGTCGTCCATGGTGCTATTCTCGAACGCGGTGTGGTAACGGTCGATGGCGTTCGGCCGCGTCACTTCGGTGCGCTGGTGGGGGTGGGCTTGCCTGACATGAGGGTGGTTCCTCCGTGCGGGGTTGGGGTGGCTCGGCCGACGGGAGGTTGGCCAAACGCATCGACGCCCCGTGGTAGCGGTGCAGCAACCACATCGCCTCGGCCGGGGTGACGCCGGTGACCTCGGCGTGCACGCGGTAGCCTCCGGGTAGATGGTCCCGGTGGCGGCGAGTTCCTGATGTAGGTGCCGCTCCCGTTCCGGGGAGTGCAGCCAGAACAAGACCGGCCAGATCCGGCCGGTGGCGTGCGCGAGTTCCCGGTAGCCGTCGATCTTGTCGACCAGTCGGGAAAGTGGCCGTTCGGTGCCGAGGTCGTACTCAGGAAGAACGGCAGCCTGCGGTCGCCTTCGACCCAGATGCCGTGCCCATCCGGCCGCGACCGCGGCGTATAAGCGCGGGCCGCGACGTCGTCGTCGGGCTCGGCGAAGGCCCCCGTCTGCTGGCAACGTCCAGCCGGCCACCAGCGCGTTAGCTCGCTGCCGGGATGGGTGCGGGCGTGACCGGCCAGGGCGGTGAAGAAGCCGTTGACCCGAGCAGATGCGGCAGGTTCGCCCGCCTCGTCAGGTGCCAACGCTTTCGCCGGGCCTGGTCCCTGCGCGGCAGGTCGTCGCCGCGCTGCGCGGCGACGACCTCGATGCCGAGTTGCGCCAGCACGTAGTGGTAGGGGTAGGAGCCGCCGTCGGGCTTCTGCGGCCGGAACCGGTCCACTACCCCCAATTTCTGCATCAGGGCCCGCAGGCGTTCCTGGGCGTAATCGACCGAGGGGAAAAGGGCATTGGCGATCTGAAAGGAGGTGAGGACGAACGATGCTCCCACGAGGGGCCTGGCGCCTGCGGTCCGCATCTGGTCCGCACGCGGCCGGGGACCGCGGAGGAATGGTGAGAGGTGTTGAGAGCTGTTTCCGCTGCTGGTTGGCCATCCGTTTCGGGCGGGGCATTATCCGGACGAACCGACAACGCTGACGTCGCACGCACGATGATCGATTGGTCAGGGCTGAGGATCAGACCGACAGTCTGTCGGTAGCCCTGAGCCTACGACTGGACAAATAGGTAGCGACTGCCGTCGCTCCATAGAAGGAAAGCAGAACGGCTCCCAACCAGTGCCAAGGGATGGACAGGGCGAAGTCGGGCATGCGGAGGACGGCAATCAGGACCGGTGGGATGGCAACGAGTGCGGCGAGGATGGAACTCGCTGCAATCAAGGCCAAAGTCTGCAGGCCGAGCACCTGACGAACCCAACGCGTGGACAGCCCGACCGCGATCAAACGCCCCAGGTAGCTCTTGAGGATATCCACCTGGGTGCGAGCGACAACGATCGTGGTGATCAGGACGATTAGCGTCAGCCCGACCGCTGAGGTGTAGAAGGCGGTCGGCACCTTCACCGCCTGTGGTGCCTCGTAGATCCCGACTTGGTAAGGATCGAGGCCAGCTTCGATGACAGCACGTTCAGCAGCCGCTGACTGCTGGGCGGACGCACCTGTGAAGACCACAGCAGCGTTCTGGACGTTCAGGCCAAGCTCTCTCGCCGTAGCGGTGAGGATCAGGCCGCCCGTCGAGACGTCCCACGGCGTCTGGAAATTGGTTCGGACGGTAGGTAGCGGCTTGGTGGTGGAGGTGACGTCCTCGGACTCTCCTTCGTGCAGCAGCAACTTTCGCTGCCCCCGCTCCTCACCGTCCCAAACCAACATCCCGCCTTCCTGCAGGACGTTGACCTGAGAGCTCGTCAGCGGATGGTTGTTCAGGCGAGCTGCGTCGCCTGCGCTCTCAACCACAAGGACCGTACCCAGGCCCGCGCCCTCGACGGTGGCTTTCACCTCGTCCGACCAGAGGTAGCCGGTCCGGACCGGCGGTGCATCGAAGCTGACACGACTCGTCACGGCATCGACGACCTCCGCCGAGGGCGCGTGGAACTCGCCCGCAGGACTCGAGAGAACCACCTGGCCCGGTGCCACCTCCGGGATCCGGTCTGCTTGGGCTGTCGCGATCAACGTAGCCAGCAGTGTGAGCATCCCCAGGGGTGCGCCCAGCGCTGCCGCGAGTACCGCGACTCCGACGACAGCCCGGTCCTTGTCGTGCATGAGCTGTCGTTTGCCGAGGCGTGACCGAGGACCGCGGACCGGCATCCTCTCGATAAAGGCTTTGACGAACTCCGGCGCGCACAGGAGCAGCATCAGTCCGAAGGTCCCGGCGAGGATCATCGTCTTCGGCACCGTGTCCAGCGTGGCGACCTGCGCGAGTACCGCAAAGCCGACGAGCAGAATCGCCACTCGTCGCCCCTGGGTCACCCGGGCGGCGCGCTCGCCGAATCGTCCACTAGGCCGAGGCGCATCCGAGTCATCTGCTGCTGTTCCGGCCTTCATTCGGTTGGTCGCCATAGTGGACGGACGCGCAGTAGACGGTTGTCGGGTGCCCACAACGAGCGCAGCGACAACGAGCGCGCTGGACACCCCTGTCACTACCAGCACCCGGGCAACCGGATCGAGGACGCTGGGGAAGGGGGAGATAGGGCCGGCGAGGACGAGATCAACCAGCGGCCGGACGGCCATGCCGAGGAAGATCCCGACAACGGCGCCAACCAGTGTGGAGGCCATGATCCAAGCGAGCGTGCCGAGCGCGACACCCAGGGCGGCCGACGAGCGTCTCATCCCGATCGAGGTCAGGACGCCGAACGTCTTTCTCGAACGGCGGCTGCTCACACCGAAGACCATGGCTACGGCCAGGAACGGCAGTGCGAGTGAGGGGACCTTGTAAGCGAGAGGTATGCGCTCGACCCATGAACGACGCGTCTGGGCCAATTCCACGACCCTGGAACGGAGAGCGCCGGCAAGCTGTGCGTCTGGTTCTGCGGACGAGGCTTTCTCGATCAGCCCATTGCTCGCCAGTACCGCTTGAGCCGCTTCCATTCCGGATTCGGCACTACCGTTCCAGTAGACCGAAGCGGTGGCGGACACGGTAGAAAAGTTCGACCTGGTCTTTTCTGTCATGCTCCGCCAGGTGCCCGTCGCAGCAAGAATCCGCGGGAAGGAGTCGAACTTGTCGGTGGCGACGCCGACAACCTGGAACCGCTCGTTACCGGAGAAGACTGACATCGTCCCAGCCTGCCCGACCGCATCTTGCAGTGACTTGGTCAGGACGATCTCGCCAGCACGCTCCGGCCAGCGTCCCTGCTTCAGCGCGTAGCGTGCCGGGAAAGGTTTCGCCTGCCAGGGCGCCTCGACGTAGAGCACGAGTGGCGGGTCGACCAGGTCCGGCCGGACATCGAATGACGTCAGTGACAGTAGGGCGTCCTCAGCCCCGCCGCGCTGCATCTCCTGCAGTACTGCCTCAGGGAATTTGTCCTCTCCCGGTTTGAGGCTGGTAAAGTTGCTCAGATCGAGCTGGTGGGCATATCGGCCCAAGTCGCGTTCGACAACCTGCTCGCCAGACAGGGTGAGAGCTTTCATCGCGATGAACATGCTCACCAGGGCTGCGGCGGTTATGAACGTGATGATCGCGGAGCGCGCGAGCGACCGGCTTCTGGCGAACCTCTTGGCGAGGATGAGAATCAAACTTGGCTGCATGCTACGCCATTCTCTCGCATCGATGATTCTCGGCGCAGGAGCTGCCCGTCGACCATTTCGTATACCGTGTCCGCAAACTCCTGAGTCATCGTGTCATGCGAACAGACAATAACGAGTGTCCCCTGGTCGCACAACTCTCTCAACAATTTGAACAATGCGCGCGAGTTCTGCGAATCCAGCGCTCCGGTTGGCTCGTCTGCGACGAGGATGCGCCGGTCACCAATAAGGGCACGGGCTATTCCGATCCGTTGACGCTGGCCGCCGGAAAACTGGACTGCGAGGCGGTTCCCTAAACCTCCCAGGCCGACCCTCTCCAGTTGTTCGTCAGCTAGTCGACGAGCCTCTGTCGAAGCCATGCCGCGAACCTCAAGCGGCAGCGCGACATTCTCGGCAGCAGTGAACTCTTCGACCAGGTTGTAATCCTGAAATACCACACCAATGGTCGACAGTCGCATCTGCGCGCGTTGGTCCTCGTCGAGTCGAGCAAGATCGGTCGACTCGACGAGGACCCGGCCCCTGTCCGGTATGTCAAGCCCCGCGATGGTGTTGAGTAAGGTTGACTTACCCGAACCGCTCGTACCGAAAATGCAGACGAACTCACCCGGGAATGCCCTAAGGTTCGCGTCTCGAACGGCCCAGATGGTTTCAGCGGGCGAGGAGAAGCATCGACTTACTCCGCTGATTTCCAGCAAGGGCAAACCAGGATCATTCGTCATTTCTAGCACCCTCGGTCGGTTCTCCAAGACGTCAGTTCGTCGCTGTCGAAGACGTTGATGTCGTCATCTTCGTAGCGATAGTGCATTAGAACACAATCACCACCGCCATTGGCGTCATGATACCATGCGGCATGGTTGACGGTCCTGTTTTCCCAGGAGTCCATCTTGTCGTTGTCGGCGCTCTTGACATTCCTCAAGCCCCCGCCCTTCGCCCGAGGAATGTCGATCAGTCCGATGAAGTTGTCGCTGGCGTAGATGCACGCGTTGTAGTCGGCGCAGAGGTTCGGATTACCTGCGACAGCAGCGCCAGACGTCCCTAGTGCCGCATCAGGCAACGTTCACCCTGTCGGAGACGCGCCGCTCGGGTCCTGTCCTGGGCGACGGGTGGCCGTCAGGCTATGCGGGTGGCCGAACGAGTACGCGTCCGAGAGATCGACGATGACGAGGGAAGACGCCTGCTGCGGATCGTTCGCCGCGGTACGGGGTCGGTGGTGACCTGGCGGCGGGCCCAGATGGTGCTGCTGTCCGCGCAGGGCATGCCGGTGGCCAAGGTCGCCGAGGTCACGTTCACCAGCGCGGACCGGGTCCGAGACGTGATCCACAACTTCAACACCGACGGCTTCGAGTCCCTCTACCCGAAGTACAGGGGTGGACGGCCGAAGACGTTCACCCTGCCCGAACGGCGTGAGATCAAGAAGATTGCCAAGTCCAGGCCGGTCGAGCACGGCCTGCCGTTTTCGACCTGGAGCCTTACCAAACTGGCGGACTTCCTGGTAGCCGAGGGGGTGGTCGACGACATCAGCCACGAGGGCCTGCGCATCCTGCTCCGCGAGGAAGGCGTCTCCTTTCAACGCATGAAGACCTGGAAGACCTCCCGCGATCCGGATTACGCGGCCAAGAAGGCGCGGGTGGAGCACCTATACGCGATCGCCGACGGCGAGGTCATACCCGAGGACGGCGAGCCGGAGGCGGTGTTCTGCCTGGACGAGTTCGGGCCGCTGAATCTCCAGCCGCACCCCGGCCGGCAGTGGGCCGAACGCGGCGGCAAGGACAAGGACCCCGACCGGGAGCCACGGCCTCGACGGCGGGCGACCTACACCCGCCCGCACGGGGTCCGTCACCTGTTCGCCGCCTACGACCTGGGCAAAGACAAGCTCTACGGCCACATCAAAGAGACCAAGAACCGGTCGAAGTTCCTGGAGTTCTGCCGCTACCTGCGCACCCTCTACCCGGCCACGGTCCGCATCGCCATTGTGTGCGACAACTACTCCCCGCACCTGACCACAAAGCGATGCCGCCGGGTGGCGGACTGGGCCGAAGCCAACAACGTCGAGATCGCCTACACCCCGACCAACTCCTCGTGGCTGAACCGCATCGAGGCCCAGTTCACCGCCCTGCGCTACTTCACCCTCGACGGCACCGACCACCCCAGCCACAAGGCCCAGGGCAGCATGATCCGCCGTTACATCATCTGGCGGAACAAGCACACCGCCGACGAGCGCCTGCACAACGTCGTCGCCCGGGCCAACGTCGCCTGAATCAGGTGACGGCCAGGCGAAAGACCTGCCGGGAACCGCCTTCCGGACCCGGATCGACAGCCTCGGCGGGTGCGAAACCAAGGCGCTCGTAAAAGACACGTGCACCGCTGACGGAGGCACCCGGGTGATCGGCTCCAAAGGTGACCACCTCAACGGCGCCTGGGCCACGCACATACCTGCGCATCGCCTCCGCCATCAGCGCACGACCGACGCCTTTCCCCCGTGACTGCGCAGATACGACAAGCCAGTGGACGTGGTAGGTCGGGGCCTTCGCCGCGAACAACAGCCCACCCAGGAGATCCGGCCCCGAGGAAACAGCGACGATCGCCGTGGACCGACGAACGTGCTTGCGCACAGCGTCATGGAAGCCAAGGTCCTCGACCATCGGGCCGAACCAGCACTCCACCTGGGCCGCCAGGCCAAGGAAGCCATGGAAGTCTTGCTCTCCCGCAAGTCTGACGATCACCCCAGCAGTCTGACAGGAACGAGGCAAACCTTGCCTGATGCGGCACTAGTACGGCGGCGCCAATGAGGGTCAGCGCGGCGATTGTGAGTGCTGCGGGCTTCTTCATGAAGTCTCCCATTCAATCAGGTTGGCCACTTCGCGGCGGTAGTGGCGTCGTAGCGAGAACTGGCCTAGCTGCAGCCGCGGTCAGTGCGCCACGAGGTCAGCTCGTCGCTGTCGAAGACATTGATGTTGTTGTCCTCGCTGTTCTCGGTCATGCGGACGCAGTCGCCGCCGCCGTTCGCGTCGTAGTACCACGACCCGCGCGAGCTGGTTCGGTTCTCCCAAGAGTCCATCTTGTCGTTGTCCTTCGAGGACACCGTGCGAATGCCCCCTCCCGGGTCCCGGGGGATGTCGATGAGCCCAGAGAAGTCGTTGTCGTTGTAGATGCACATCTTGTTGGACTTGCATACACCGGGGTTCCCGGCCGCCGCAACTCCAGGAACCACGAATAGTGCAACTATTCCCAGGGTTGCCGCAGCCGCAAGCGCATTGCCTTTGCCCATGTTCACTCCTCGTTTGGGAACTAGGTGAAGGGAGCGTAGCCACACTGTGCCGTCGTCCGCAAGGTAGAAGATTTACTGATCGGGTGTCCCTTACCATATCCGTCGCGACAATGTTGTCCGTCAATGAAAATCGCCCGCTCGTGGCGCTCAGATAGAGGCTTGCCCTCATTATCTTTTCTTGATACGGTCCGACGGTCCGTTCAATGATCATGGGGAGTAGACGTATGCGGTTGAAGCAAGCATCAGCGCTCGCGGCACTGACGGTGGCTGCAGTAATCAGTGTGACACCCAGCTTGGCTACTGCGGGCAACCCGGACCTGTGTGCCTCGAACAAGGTCTGCATCTACGACGACAACGGCTACTCGGCACTGCTTGACGTCGCTCGGGATCCTGGGCAGGGAATCCGAAACGTCAACGCGGGCGACAACGACAGAATGGACTCCTGGGAGAACAGGACCAGCACTAAGAGTGCGTGGTACTACAATGCCGACGGGAAGGGGTCCTGCGTCAATATGAACGCACGCTCCGAGGATGACAACATCAATGTTTTCGACAGCGACGAACTCACCTCGTGGCGTACGAACCGAGGCTGTTGATCCTACGGGATCGCCAGCAGTCCAGGGGTCCCGCTGACGGTCTTATGAACTTAGCGTGATCGGTCGGCGTCGCCGGGTTCATCAATGTCGACTCTGTCTGGCTCCTGCTGGTGCTTGACGTGGACTAGATGTCGCTTGTCGATTGCGAAACCCCCGGTAGGCGTCCCGGGTTGATCGGACAGGGGGCCACGACGAGCCCGGCGTCGACCGGCTGTTGGTGCGTCTGGTGCAGAAACGTAGGCGGGTGTTGGTCAGGCCGCTGCCCTTGCGGGCGGTCTGACCCCACCCGTGCTGGCGTTCGGAGCGGATCCGGGCGCGTTCGCGGCGTTGCGCGGTCAGGACGTCGGGGTGGCTGAAGCGGTTGAACCCGGCGTTGACGAACGTGCACAGCGGTCTGAATGGGCCTCGATCGGGTTGGTCCAGGAGACGTAGGTTGGGGTGGAGACAGTTCGACCCGCGCTCGGGCCGCCCAGGCGCGGCGATGTCGTTGCTCCTCGTGACCGACCCCGGCATCAGGTTTCCGCTCGACGACTACTCACACCGGCCCGCGCCGGGATGGAACCACCCAGACCTGACGCAGCGCCGATCGCCCAACTCGGCCATCTACCTGCGGACTACCGCCGCCCGGTCAACCGGGCGGCGGGCCCGCTCCCGCAACTGAAAAACGGATCACCGGGGCGCACGGCTCACCAGGCGACGCCCGAGCGTCCGCCGGATCGCCTTCAGGTTGGCGCCCTCGGTCACGGTCAGACTGGCCGCCGCGTGGGAGATGGAAGCGGGTACGACAGACCTGTTCCGAATCAAGCCGACAGACTTGGTGCTCGGGCGGCCCCGCGACTTGATCAACAGGCCGACCGGACTCGAACCCCGCGATCCGCGCGGTACGAGAGGCACCAGCAGCTCTGCGGAACGCGACGCAGGTTTTCAGATGTACCGGATGGACCAGTCGAACATCCGCACCGGCAGGAGTATCAGAACGACGGTCGCGGCGACGGCGAGCAGAACGCGTACGGTGCGAAGACCTCGCCACCCCGGGATGATCCAGAGCAGCAACCACATGGCGCCCGAGATCGCCCCATGCGTGCCGATCACCCCGAGGCTGGTCTCCTCGCACATGTTGTCAGCCACGGCCTTCTCGCACAGCGCCGGCGTGCCGTTGTGGTCCCCAAGGTTTCCCAGAAGTGCGACGATGCAGGCCAACACTGGTGCTGCCACGAGGGTGAACAGCGGTGTCACTGAAGGATCTGGCCGAGTACTGGCGCACCGGGTACGACTGGCGGGTGCACGAGGCGGCGCTCAACGCGCACCCGCAGTACCTCGCCACGATCGACGGGCAGAACATCCACTACCTGCATGTGCCCTCTCCCGAGCCGGACGCGATGCCGTTGCTGTTGCTGCATGGCTGGCCGGGCGGCATCGTCGACTTCCTCGACGTCATCGGGCCGCTGTCCGACCCGCACGGGCACGGTGGCGACCCGGCTGACGCGTTCCACCTCGTCGTACCGTCGTTGCCGGGTTTCGGTTTCTCCATGCCCCTGGCCGGGCCGGGCATGGATCCCGCCAGGATGGCTGGGCTGCTCGTACAGCTGATGTCCCGACTCGGGTACGACCGGTACGGCGTCCAGGGCTATGACACGGGCTCATGGGTGGCCCCCGAGTTGGGCAAGCAAGATCCGGTCGGTGTGGTCGGCGTCCATGTCAACGCCATGGTCACCTGCCCGATCGGCGCGGATGGGGAGATGGATGGCCTCAGCGACATCGAGCAGCGGCGCTGGCAGGCGATGCAGAATTTCAACGACGGCTACCTGCAGTGCAACTCCAAGCGGCCACAGCGTAGGTCTACTACGAGGCGATCTCCGCGAACGACTGAAGCGCGGCCGGCGGCGAATGGGACGACAGCACTGCGGAAGCCTCGGTGACATGAAATCGGCCCGCTCGGCCGTCTTGCCGTTCCTCAGCCACGCCGCCGGCCTGCCCTCACCAGGTCGCGTCGCGCCCGCCGGACGCGTCGGTCGTCCCACCACAGGGCGATCGGTTGCCGGCAGCGGTACACCACCACCCCGCCGAGGGCCACCACGATCAAAACGGTCCAGGCCCAGAATCGGCCTCCCACCCCGCGCGGTGGATCCGCCTCGTGCGTTCGGCCGGCCCGGATCACATCGTCGGCGACGTCGATGGAGACAACCTGGCGCGGCGCGGTGAGCAGGGTGGTCGGTGCGTCGGTGCGTCGGTGCGTCGGTGTTCGGCACCAGGGACAGCACTCGGATCGAGCGGATGTATCCGTACTCTGGGCGGCCGTCATTGGGGAAGGGCCGGGTGAAGGCCGGGGACGGTCCTTGATCGCTTCGCCGGCCGATCGGACGGTGCTCGCTCCCTGCCGGGGGAGAGCGCCGCCGAGCTGAATGACCAGCGGGAGCAGCGCGGACCGTGGGGAAGCGCTGCGTGATCGTCGTGGACGCGGCGGTTCTGGCCGATGCCATGGTTGACGACGGGCCGGTTGGCGACGCGGCGCGGGCGGAACTGACCGGAGATCCGCACTGGGCCGCGCCGAGCCGTCTTCTGGTCGAGGTGATGTCCGTGATCAGAGGCAAGGTCCTCGGGGGAAGCTCGGCCTCCCTCGGGCTCAGGAGGCGATCGACACCCTTCCTTCGTTGGTCATCGATGAGGTTGGCGTTGCCATGCTGCTTGACCGGATGTGGCAGTTGCGGAGCAATGTCACGGCATACGACGCGGCCTACGTCGCGGCGGCGGAGTTGATGGCCTGCCCATTCGTGACGGGTGATGGCCAGGTCCGGCACGGAGCACGGAGATCAGCGCTTCCCGGGCGGCGGGGCGGACCCGTGTCTCCGCAGGTGCGATGCGATCGGCGGTGACCAGGGCACGGCCGGCAGCGCCTGCATCTCCAAGGTCGAGGTGAGCGTGGGCGATGTCGATCAGGTGGGCTGCCCGATGTTCGGCGGGGAGCAGGTGCCAGGCGTTACCGCTGGTGGCGTTTCGGTGCCTGGTGACGGCCAGTTGGTGGTCGCCGGACCACATCGCGATAAGGGCACGGGCGAGGTCGACCGGGATGGGTCCGAACGCGATGCCGTCAGCGTCGTAGCAGTTGGTGTCGTCGGCGAGGCGAGCCGCGCGCTCGATGAGTTCGCCTGCGGCGGTGGCGTCTCCGCTGACGGCGGCGGCTAGCGCCGCTTCGATCAACAGGGTCCCCGTCACGCCCGATCCGCCCGGTCGACTGAGGTGGGACGGGGTCAGGTCCAACTGGTGTACGGCGTCAACGGCGGCGGTCGTCGCCAACGGGCCTCGCCGCAGGGTCCGCAGTGCCTGCGCGAGAGAGACCGCCGCCAGGGCGCCACGCCAGGGGTCGCTGCGGGCGGCCCCCATCGCCCGATCGGCGGCCAGCCAGGCAAGGTCAGCCTCGCCGAGCTTGACCAACACCTGAGCGGCGAGCCGGTACACCCGTACCAACAGGTCCGCCGCCTCCTGCGGCTGCGGGTGACAGACCCGGCGGCTGTCGACGAGCAGATCTGGCAGCAGCCGTAGCAACTGCGGATGATGACCGTGGCGGTACGCCGTCCACGCGTACTCCACCTGGTTGTCGAGCTTGGCCAACGACGGCGTCGGTCGGTCGTCGTTGCCGGAGCCGGGCATGTCGTAGCGAGCGAGGGCCGCACGGACCCGATCCACGTCGCCGCCGGTGTCGGGGGCCGGCTCGCGCGGCGCAGTGCCGGCAAGCAGGACGTCGGGGCTGACACCGAGAGCCCCGGCGACCGTCTCGATCACCGAGAGCCGATCGAGGGTACGGACGCCACGCTCGACCTTGTCCACCCAACTCTTCGACTTGCGGATCCGGTCGGCGAAGACCTGCTGGCTCATGCCGCGGCGTGCCCGCAGCTCGGCCATCCGTCGCCCGATGGGCGGCTCGTTGCCGTGGCGTCGGCCGGGCCCGGTCATCATTCGCGCTCCGCCGATGGCTGCATAGCGTCGGTGGACTCGCCGCAGCGGGGGCACCAGCGGGACTTGACCCGGAAGGCGAGGAGCCCGGCCAGGAAGCCCGGCACCAGGCCGCCGAACACGATCGACAGGGCTTCGGAAGCCATGTGCACGCTCGCTTTCTGGCCAGGTCGGGCCGAGAGGTGTCGCGCCTGCGGCGGTTCGCCGGCTGCTCGCGCTGTGGTGACGCTTCGTAGTCGACACGTGTCAGATTCGCGCATCATGTGATGCAAGGCAAGAAGGTGCGCATGATCGACACGCCGAGCATGTGCTTCACGGCAAAGCGAAAGCGAGCTGGAGTGCAGAATCACGACATGCCTCGATTTACGCCAGCGACACCGCGCTCCCGCAGACTCGGTCGAGAGCTACGCAAGCTGCGCGAGGCAAAGGGACTGACCGGTGAGGCGACGGCAGAGATCGTCGACTGCTCGCCGTCGCGGATCAGCCGGATCGAGTCGGGTGAGATCAGACCGCGTGCCGGCGACGTGATGGAGTTGCTGGTGGCGTACGGCGTCAGGATCGACGAGGAACCGGGCACCTCGCTGCTCGATCAGGCGCGGGCGCTGCGCGAGGACGGCTGGTGGCAGCGCCTCGGCGGTAAGTACGCCACCTATATCGCGTACGAGATCGAGGCGGTGGAACTCAAGAACTTCGAGCCGATGCTCGTGCCCGGTCTGTTGCAGACCGAGAGCTACGCCCGCGAGGTCAACGTGATCGGGCGCGAGACCGACCCGGACACCATCGACCAGCGAGTCGCCGCCCGGATGACCCGGCAGGAGGTGTTGCGCCGGCAGCCCAACCCGCTGCGGATGCACGCCATCCTCTCCGAGGCGTCGCTGCGCACCGAGGTCGGCGGCGCGGACGTTCTGCGTCAGCAGCTCGACCACCTGGTCGCGCAGAGTCGGCTGCCGAACGTGACGATCCAGGTGCTGCGCTTCGAAGCCGGTGCTCACCTCGCCATTAGCAGCGGTTTCGCCCTGCTCAGCTTCGAGCAGGACGAGCCGCCACTGGGCTACATCGAAACCCTGGCTGGCGAGCTGTTCCTGGAGTCGAGTCGTGACCTGGCGCGGCTGTCGGCGGCGTACGACAATCTGAAGACGTTGGCGCGGTCGCCCGCCGAGTCGGTCACGTTCATCAGGGAGCTGATCAAGCATGCAACGTAACGCCTGGCGCACGTCGAGCCGTTCTGGCAACAATGGCCAGTGCGTGGAGGTGCGTGATCGAGGCGCTGGAGTCGACGTCCGCGACTCCAAGGCTCCCGAAGCTGGGCTGTTGAGCTTCACGCCGGCCGCCTGGGACGCGTTCGTCCACACGATCAAGACGAACGCATGCCGCCCCTGAGCCGAGACGACGTAGCGAGGAAGCGTCATCCGATCCGCCAGGGGGCGTAGGCGGTCCGTTGGTCAGCCCATGGCGCTGTGCTGCGGCGGGAGCCGCAGTTCGAATTCGATCGTCCGCACCGCCTTCTCGGGGCTTATGTCGAGCGGTTCGGGTCGTCCGGTCTTGTAGCCCTGGGCGAAGTCGACCCCACAGCTCTTCAGAAAGTCCAGCGTCTCCTCGTCCTGGACGTATTCGGCAGCAACGCGGATGCCGAGCGTCTGGCACAGTTTCACCAGCATCGAGACGACGGCCTGGTCGGCCGGCGACCGGCAAAGATCGACGATGAACACCCCGTCGATCTTCACCAGGTCCACCGGGAGGTACTTCAGGTCAGCGAGCGCGTTGTAGCCCGTACCGAAGTCGTCAAGGGCGAGGTGGCAGCCGATCTCTCTGATCCCCGTTGCGAAGGCGAGGGCTTCGTTCCGGTTCTCGATGAGGGCGGTTTCGGTGATCTCGAAGGTCAGGCATTCCGGCTTCACCCCGTGTCGGCGGATCGCCTCGGTCACGTAGGTGAGCAGGCCCGGGTCGGCGAGGGACTTGCCGGAGATGTTGACCTGATAGTGGGAGGTCTGCGCCCCTCGGCCGATCAGTTCGAGGGCATGGTCGATGACCCACTTGTCCACGGTGAGGATCTCGCCGACGCGCTCGGCCATGTCGAGGAAGGCCCACGGTGCCACGGACTCGCCCGTGTCGCTGCGGACTCGCAGCAGGATCTCGTGGCGGGTGACCTCGTTGAGTCGCAGGTCGACGATGGGCTGGGCATAGAGGGCGAACCTGTTGGTGGACACTGCCTGCCGTACCTGCGAACGGCACTTGTCTGTCCGGTCGTCGGTCGCCGCGGGTTCGGTCAGGACGCGGGTCGGGAAGCCGTTGCGGCGTGCGTCGCGCGCCGCGTGTTCGCCGTCGATGAGCAGGTCGAACCCGGTCGCCGCGATGTCGCTTCCGAAGAGCACGAGGCCCGCCCACGTGTTCAGCCGCACTGTCCTGTGCTGAACGCTGAACAGGTGGCGTCGGAAGGTGTCGACGAGCCGGGCCGCCAGGGTCTCGGGAGGCTCGGCGTGCTCTGCGGTCGGAGGGAGGAGTACGCCCCAGAGGCCGGAGCCGACCAGGCCACAGGTCGCCTCGTCGCCCACGATGGTTCGCAGGAGCCGTGCGACATCTGCCGTCAGTTGGTCGTAGTTCTCGTCGGTGAGCGCGTCGGGTAGCCGGGTGGCGGGTTCGGTTGCCACGACGATGAGTGCCCCGCCAGTGGTGCGGCGGGCGCGGTCGACCTCGTCGGTCAGGTAGCTGCGGGTCGGCAGTCCGCTGACGATGTCCAGCGCGCCCAGGTCGGCACACAGCATGTCGGTACGGGTGGCGAGCCGGCGACGTTCCTGCCGGGCGAGTTCGAGCGCTGTGGCGTCCGCGCCGGTAGCGATGATGCCCGACGGTGCGCCGTCGGTGGTGAGGATTTCGATGTGGCAGTGCACGTGCCGCACGGCGCCGCTCGGCTGGATCACCCTGAAGGTGACCTCGTCGGGGTGGCGGCGTTGCCATGCCGTTCGCACGACCTCGCGAACTCGGTCCACGTCCGCGGTATGAACGAGGCGGGCAAGTGTTCCAGGGGTGAGGCGCAGGGTCCCCGGCGCGTGCCCGAATATCATCGCCATCTCGTCCGACCAGGAGAGACGCCCGGAATCGCCGATCGTCCAGGTGATCGTGCCGAGCTGTGCGAGCTGCGCGGCACGAGCGACTCTGGTCGCCTCGTCGACAGCCGAGGTCAGCGGATCGACAAGGTCGGAATCGACGATGATGTCGTATCCGTCGGCGACGGCCAGGTCGTACTGGCCCTGCGCGGCCCGCGCCACGCGGCGGGCACGGGCGAGTTCCAGCGGACTGGGTTGGCTGGTCTCGGCCAACGCCAGAATGTCATCGAGGTCCACGGCTGCCTCCCTGGCGCCGTCGGCCTTCCGAGGCCGTGTAGCCGGCCTCCTCGGCCAGTTCCTGCAGGCGTTTCCGGGCAGCGAGCTTGTAGGAGCGGACGCTGTTCTCGGCCAGTCCGAGGATGCGTGCGATGTCCTGGTTGGAGAACCCCTTGCGAGACATCTGGAACACCTCGGCCTGCCGCGACGGCAGGCGGTGCAGCCAGCTTCGCAGCATCTCCTGCGCTTCCCACACGTCGGCGATATCCGTGTGGGGTGCCGGCGGCAGGTCCTCCGGCGCCACGGCAGCTTCGCGCTGGCGTCGTTGCAGCTCCTTGCGGATCTTGTTGCGGGCCGTGATGATCACCCAGCCGATCGGCTCGGCGTAGGCGCGGATCTTGGGCCACTGGACGCGCCCGTGCAGGTACGCCTCGTTGAGCGCGTCCTGAACCACCTCGCGGTTCCAGCACGCCGCGCGGAGAATCCCCTCCACAGTGTGGTAGCTGCCCTCGGCGAAAGTGGCGAACTCCCTGTCGTGCTCGGCCTTGAGGCGCGCGGCCTCCGCCCTGCGCGCCGCCTGACCGTCGACCGGCTCCGGCGTCAGGGCCGCGGTGCCCTCCACCCCGGTCACGCGGCCTCCCTGGTCGCGTCGCGTCGCGCCGAGTCGAGGCTGCCCAGCTCCACCTCGCGATGCCCGTCCCGGTCGCGCTCCACGATCCGCACGACGTCGTGGTCGGCCTCCGCCAGCCTGGTCAGCCAGGCGGCCCGGGCGGCGGTTCGTGTCGACGCCTCACGCTCCTCGTGCAGGCGTGTTCGGTGCGAGACGTATGCGCGTACCAACCCTGCCGTCGTCCCGGCGATGGCCAGCACCAAGGCCAACGCTCCGTGATCGGAGATGGCCGTCGCCAACGTTTCGTTCATCGTTTCCCCTCGTCGTCCCCGGCTAGCTAATTACTATCCGTGGCGAGGGGCGAATGTAGATGTCTGACCGTCCACATTATTGTGTCTTGATCAGCGATCAAGGGGATTACCTGGTAATACTCCTCAAAGTCATGCTACCGGCACGTCCAGCGAGGAGTGGGCGCTCCGGGTGTCAGGTTCCATGACGCGTCCGCCCAGCTACTCTCGGTGAATATCTGACCACGTGTGGCGGCTGGGATCCATTCAACCGGATCCGCGACTGAGAGCTACCAGCGGGGGTTCCGCTGCCGGAGCTGACATCAAGGGTGGACCTTGGTTTCCGACTCGCTCAGCCAGCGCCTATACCACCGGGTGAAGTCGAGCGGCGTCCCGTCGTCATCGCGGAGCGGCGAGAAGCCGCCATCGTCGGCGGTGTCGTCAGCCCACATCTGCCCCCGCGCCGGGCCGCTGACGACGAGAGCCTCCCGCAGCGCGCAACCGAGGTGGCACAGGTACAACAACCCGATCGAGTGCTCGGGCTTGAAGACGATGGCGTCGTGCTGTTCCGTGTACTCGTCCTCAGCCGCGTCGAACTCGTCCACCGAGTCGTAGTCCGCCTCGTCCGGTGGCTCGGGTAGATCATCGGCAGGGTTGAACGCCTCGACGTGGGGGAAGGGCTGCCCGAGGGCGTCCAGGTCGGTGAGGGTGGCGCCGTCGCCCTCCCACTGCCACCGTCCGTTCGTGCGGCGCATGGGGAACAGCCCGTAGGCCGGCCCCGCGCCTCCCCTCCCCGCCTCCAACAGGAAGGACCGGTAGTCGCCGGGTAGCTCCACCTGGAGTTGCGTCTCGGCCTCGGCCAGTTCCTCGGCCAGCAGTGGCGGCTCAAGCTGCCAACCGTGACTGGAGGAGCCGAAGACATCATCGGCACTGGGAGCGGCGGCCAGCCGCGCGAGCCGTTCGCGGACGTCTGACCAGTCGTAGCGGCGTGTCACGGACGGCACGATACAAGCTGAGGTGTCTCTTGAGGTGCCTCACCTACCTCATGCGACACTGCCGCCCGGCGTGAAGAGGTCGCCGCGCGCCTGAGCCGGTATGCCGATCGCGGACATCGCCTCCACGTAGCGTCGGTACGCCTGGGCGGCCTCGCCGTGCCGGCCCGCAGCCGTCAACGTCCGGACGAACTCGCCGTGCACACCCTCGTCGTAGGGCTCCAGTTCGAGAGCACGGCCGAGGTGGCGGACGGTCTCGTCGACGCCGTGGGCCAGCGAGGCCAGCTTGCGTACGACGCGCAGGTAGACCCGACGTGCCTCCTCGCGGGTCGGACGGGACCAGTCGTCGTACGGCTCGTCCTCCAGGAAGTCGCCCCGGTAGCGCTGCTCGGCGAGGAGAAGCGTGGCGCGCGCGTCATCGGTCTCACCGTGCTCGGCCAGCCGGAAGCCGTGTGCGGCTTCGGTGAGGAACTCCTCGACATCCAGCTCGACGTGATCGACGTCGAGCGCGAGGCTGGGGTGCGCGGCGATGATGAAGTGGTCGGTCGACGTACGGCGCTCTGGGTCGAGGACGCCGCGGAGGGTGGACAGGGCCACGGACAGCCGGTGACTGACCCGCTCCGGGTCCTGGGCGGGCCAGAGTATTTCGCCGAGCTGCTCCCGGGGCACCGCGCGACCCCGCCGGGAGGCGAGGATCCGCAGCAGGTCCCGTGCCTTGCGTGACTGCCATGCGGTGGCCAGCACCTGCGAGCCGTCCACGTACACCTCGAAGCGTCCGAGGGTGCGGACGGTGACCTGTGCGACGCGGCACGGGCCATGCCGGCTGAGAGTCGGAGGCGGTACGCCGGCAGCGGTCAGCCGCTCGGCGGCGCGTAGGGCGTCGACGCGTTCCTGGGGGTCGGCGCCGGGCAGCCGGCTGAGCAGCACCGCGAGTCGGTCCGCGGCCACGGCGGACCTGATGTCGCGTAGGGTCGCCGCCGCCTCCCGCCAGGCCTGGCGGGTGTCGTCGGCGTCGACGGCGGCGGCCCCGCGAAGCTCCAACGCCTCGGCGAGTGCCGCGCGGTCCCGGTGCAGCCGGGCGGCGGTGGACGCCATCAGCGCCACCGTGGCGGCCCGCTCGTGGTCGCCGATCTCCAGCGCCACCCAGCCGAGCGCGAGTCGGGCGGTCGCCGAGTCGGGGCCGCGTTCCAGTTCGACGGCGCGTTGGGCCAGGGCGAACGCCGTGGCGCCGTCCTCGGCGGCCAACACCCGGGCCAGTCCGGCGAGCGCCGGAACCTGGATCTGGTGGTCGTCGACGGGCTCGCTGGCGCGCAGCGCCTCCTCGTACGCCGCGCGCGCCAGGTTGGTCCGGCCCCGCAGCGCGTGCACGTCGCCGATCCCCACCAGGGGGTACGCCACCTTGCGGGAGCCCATGCGCTGGAGCAGCGGCACGGCGCGTTCGTAGCACTCGTTGGCCTCGGCGAGCTGACCGAGGCGGAAGTAGGCCGAGCCCTCGTTGCAGAGCGCCAACGCGAGCATCGCGGCGTGCCCGTTGCTGTGGGCCAACTCCACAGCGGGCCGTACCTCGGCCAGCGCTTCGAGGTATCGGCCCTCGCCGACCAGGGCGGACGCGCGGTTGGCGCGGATGCGGGTCACCTGGATGGTGTCCCGCGCCGCCTCGGCGGCCCGCAGCGCCCTCTCGTGATGCTCGTCGGCGGCCGGCCGATCACCACGCAGTTTGGCGTCGAGGGCGAGGGCGGTGTGCGCGGCGGCGAATGCGGCGTCGCCGCCGACGGCTGTCGCTGCCGCGAGGGCGCGTTCGGCGTTGCGCCGGCACGCCTCGGCGTTCCCGGTCGTCCACTGCGCCGAGGCGGTCCAGGCGAGCAGCCGCACGTTGTCGGTGGACGGCTGGGGGTCGAGCTGACCGCGCTGGAAGAACTCGAGCGCGGTCTGCGGTTCGCCGCGCAGGTAGTGCACGAGGCCGTACTGCCAGGCGAGCCCGGCCGGGAGGGCCTTCCGCCGATCGTCCAACGCGGCGTACACGGCGAGTGCGGCGTCGAAGTCGCCACGCATCTGAAGCGCCTCCCCGTAGAGCAGCCGCAGCCCGTCGGACCGGGCGTGCTCGGGTAGGGCCTGGTAGGCGTCGACGACGGCCTCGGCGCCGCCCGAGGCGATCAGCTCCGCGCCGTGGCCGTCGAGGACCAGCGCCGCCGCCTCGGCAACGCCAGATCTGCCGTACGACCGGAGGGCCGGGACGAGGTGCCCGTGCTCGGCGTACCACGCTGCGGCTTTCGCGTGCAGGTGTTGCGTCGCTGCCGGGCTCAAGGGCAGATGGTGGCGGGCGACGCTGGCGACGACCGGCACCATCCGGTACGTGTGCCCGCCCGCGGTCACCGGGACGAGAATGCCGGTGCGGGCCAGGTGGTCGAGTCGATGAACACCGTGCCGGTGCCCGAGGACGCCGGCCAGGTCGGGGTGGATCGGGTCGAGGTGCGCCGCGTCCCGCAGCAGTCGGTGGACTTCGGGCGGCAGCTCCGCGAACACCTCCCGCACCAGGTAGGACTCCAGGGGCGTTCCCGGGCCGTCCACGTTCCCGCTGGTGGCGGCCGTCCCCGCAGCCAGGGTGACCAGCGCCGGCCAGCCACCGGTCGCGGCGTGGATCCGGGTCGCGAGCGCCGGGTCGGTGAGGCCGTGGTCGGCGGCGAGTACGGCCACCACCTGGTCGGGCGTGAGCCGGAGATCCGTCGGACCGTGCTCGGCGAGCAGCCCCGACTGCCGCTGGGGCAGTGTCGGCGGGTGGCGGGTCACCAGGACGACCCTGAGTTGCGGGGGAAGCTGTTCGAGGGTGTCCAGCAGGGTCTGTAGCCGTCGGCGGGAGAGTCGCGGAACGTCGTCGAGGATGAGCCAGCTCGGTTCGTCGGCGGGCAGGTCGATCGCGGATCGGTCGCCGATGGAGGTGAGCCACTCCGGTCCCGCCGTCGCCAGGGCGGCCACATCCGGGCCGTCGCACCACCGCACCGAGCGGTCGCCCAGCCAGCCTCGCACGGCGAAGGTCTTGCCGTAGCCGGCTGCGGCGACCACGACGGTGCACCGCCGGCTCCATTCGCGATCCGTCGGGGCGTTCATCGTTTCATTGGGCGCTGTTCCGGCGGCCACGCATACGGGAGCGTCGCCGTTACGACACCGAAACCCAGCGCTTTTGACGCCACCTTGACGACGCTCTGAACCTCGCCTCGAAGGATGTCCCGGACACGTCGAGGCGCGCACCGTCCGGGTCCGCGTCTCGCAATAGATCGGGTGAGGAGTTGTGATGGCAAGAGTGCTGTCGGGACGCGCACTGCTCGCGGTGCTGGTCGTCCTGCCGACGCTGGCCGCGTGGAACGCCACGCCGGCCAGCGCCGCCAGCGGTGCGGCCCCAGGGGTGTACGACGAGGAGCCCGTGGACCGCGACGTCGAGCTGGCGCGGCTGGGCTACCGCAACGGTGTGCGGGTGGTGTTCTCCCGCGACGAACTGTCCGGCGACTGGGGCCTTCGTCAGGACGGTGAGATGGGCCGCAACGCGCCCCTGGCGTACGACGACAAGCAGAGCATGTTGCAGACGTACCTGACCATCACGCCCAGGTCAGTGCCGGTGCCCCGGGTGCTGCTGTCGGAACCGCCGGCCGGCACGCCGACCCCACCGGAGCTGGCCTACCGGACCATCGTGGCGTCCCCGGTCGTCGCCGACGACCTCGTGGCGCCTACGTCGAGCGGAATGTCCACAGCGGCGACGATGACCTGCTGGGACCTGTACTGGAACTCGTACAACTGGGCCGAGTTGCCCGGGTACCCGAATCCGTCGTCGGTGTGGCACCCGGCCAGGACGTACTACGCGTCCGACTTCGGCGGGATGAAGATGTACTCCTACAGCTACCTCGCCAACTGCGGCGGGTACGCCCGACACCGGATCTACTACAAGTCGTTCGGCGAGTACTACAAGCACCACGACTACGAGGTGGCGTACGCCCACTGGCAGGCGGTCAAGAAGGGTTCGGTGCACCGTTACCGCAAGGTGCACTACGACGGGACGTGGGGGGACACCCGCAACGGCAAGTACACCGGCTGATGAACCAGGTCAGCCGTTGATCGTGTCCATTGCGCGACGAACAGATCGAGCGGGCCGGGCTCCGGAACTAGCCTGATTCGGTGACCTCGATGGCTTGCACGGGCGTACGGGTCCGGCTGCTCGGGCCGGTGGAGGTGGTCGTCGCCGACGGGCCGCAGGCGGTCAACGGCCTGCGCCGCAGGGCGGTGCTGGCGACGTTGGCGCTGCACGTGGGCCGGGTGGTGAGCGTGGACCGGCTGACCGACGTGGTCTGGGGCGACGACCTGCCGGCCACCGCGTCGAACACGTTGCAACGCCACGTCTCCTACCTACGCGGAGTGCTCGGCGAGCCTGGATCGATCGTGGCGCGCCAGCCCGGTTACGTGCTCGACACCGGGCCGGAGTCCACTGATGTGCAGGCCGCCGAGCGTCTCCTCGACCTGGCCCGGCGGACGACGGACCGCAACGTGCGGGTGGAGTACCTGACCGCAGCGGTGGCGCTGTGGCGTGGACCGCCGCTGGCCGACGTGGCCGGGTCACCCTGGCTCGAGGAGCAGGCGGAGCACCTGGCCCGCCTGCGGTTGGAGGCCGAGCGGGCGCTCGCCGAGGCCCGGCTGTCCGTCGGCGAGCACGCTCGACTCGTCCCCGGGTTGGAACGGCTCGTCCGGGAGCACCCGTTCGACGAGCACCTGCACGCGCAGTTGATGCTCGCCCTGTACCGCGACGGCCGTCAGGGGGAAGCGGTCGCCACGTACCGGCGGCTGCGCGACACGCTCCGGGAGAACCTCGGCATCGACCCGAGCCTGCGGCTGCGCGATCTGGAGTGCGCCATCCTGCGCCAGGACACCGCGATCGCCGCGCCCGCCCCGTCCGCGTCGGCCCAGGTGCCGGTGGCGGCGCAGCTGCCTCCTCCCGTGCCGACGTTCACCGGACGCGACGCGGAACTGGCCGCCCTCGACGCGCTCGTCGACAGGGGTGGCGCCGTCGTGATCTCCGGTACCGCGGGGGTGGGCAAGACCGCCCTCGCCGTGCACTGGGCGCACCGTGCGGCCGAGCGTTTCCCGGACGGTCAGCTCTACGTGAACCTGCGCGGCTTCGACCCGGGGGCCGCGCCGACCGAGCCGGCGCGGGCGCTGCACGGGTTCCTGGAGGCGCTCGGCGTGGCGGCGGCCCGGATGCCGAGCGACCCGGACGCGATGGTGAGCCTGTACCGCACGACAGTCGCGGGGCGACGTCTGCTCGTCGTGCTCGACAACGCGCGCGACGCGGAACAGGTCCGGCCGCTGCTGCCCGGCTCACCGGACTGCCTGGCGATCGTCACCAGCCGCGACCAGCTCGTCCCGCTGGTCGTCACCGAGAGCGCCCAACCGGTGCCCCTCGACCTGTTGAGCCCCGACGAAGCCCGCGACCTGCTGGTCCGTCGCCTCGGGGAGCGCCAGGTCGCCGCCGAACCCGCCGCAGCGGACGACATCGCCGACCGGTGCGCACGGCTGCCCATCGCCCTGGCCATCGTCGCGGCCAGAGCCGCCACCAACCGGCACTTCTCGTTGGCCGCTGTCGCCGGCGAGCTGAGCAACCTGGACGCCGTCGCCGGCGAGCTGGGCAACCTGGACGCCTTCGACGGGGGAGACGAGGCCACCGACGTCCGGGCCGTGTTCTCCTGGTCGTGTAGGACGCTCAGCCCACCAGCGGCCCGGCTGTTCCGGCTGCTGAGCCTGCACCCCGGCCCGGACGTCTCCGCCCCGGCGGTGGCCAGCCTGGCCGGCGTCGCCCCGCAGGCGAGCGGTCCGGTGCTCACCGAACTGACCCGGGCGAACCTCTTCACCGAGCACACCTACGGGCGTTACGCGTTCCACGACCTGCTGCGCGCGTACGCCGCCGGCCTCGCCGACGAGGCCGAACCACCGGCCGAACGTGCTGCCGCCGTCCACCGGCTGCTCGACCACTGCCTGCACACCGCCCACGCCGCCGACCTCGTGCTGCACCCGCACTTCAGCGAGATCAGCCTCGCGTCGCCGAGGGCGGGCGTGACGCCGGAACGGCCCCGGAGCAAGGCGGCCGCCACGGCGTGGTTCACCGCCGAACTTCCCGTCCTGCTCGCCGCTGTACCGCTCGCGGCGCGATCCGGCTTCGAGGGTCACGCCTGGCGGCTCGCGTGGACCATGGCCGGCTTCCTGCACCGGCAGGGGCACTGGCAGGACTGGCTCGGCACGCAGCGGATCGCTCTCGCCGCGGCGTCCCGCATCGGGGACCAGGCCGGGCAGGGCCACGCGCACCGCAGTCTCGGGCTCGCCTGTTCCCGACTCCGCCGGTACGACGAGGCCGACGACCATCTGCGGCGGGCGTTCGACCTGTTCACCGTCGTCGGCGACGACGCCGGGCGGGCACACACATGTTTGAACCTCGGTCAGCTCGCGGAGCGCCAGGGGCGGTACCAGCAGGCGCTCACCCATTCCCGGCGGGCGCTGACCCTGTTCCGGGGGATCGACAATCGGGCCGGGCAGGGGTACACCCTCAACGCGGTCGGTTGGCAGGAGGCGTTGCTCGGCAACTACCACCGCGCCCTGGAGTCGTGCGGTGCGGCGCTGGGGATGTTGCGGGAGGTGGACGACGTCCAGGGGCAGGCCGACACCTGGGACAGCCTCGGCCACGCCCATCACCAGCTCGGGGACGACCGGCGGGCGGTCGCCTGCTACGAGCAGGCCCTCGAACTCTTCACGCAGGTTCAGGACCGCTACGCCGAAGCCAGCACGTACGCCAATCTCGGTCGCAGCCACCGGGCCCTCGCCGACTTCGGCGCCGCCCGTGCCGCGTGGCGTCGGGCCCTGACCATCCTCGACGACCTCGGCGACGCCGACGCCGAGGCGATCCGCGTCGACCTCGAACAGCTCGACGCCGCCCAGCTCCACTGACGCACCCGCTTTCAGCGGGCTTTCCGGGCCGTTTCAGCGTGGGCCGGCACCCTTCGAGCACCAGTTTCCCTCGCCAGGAATGGAGTGTTCGATGAGTCGCTTGGCACGCTGCCTCGCGGTGGTCGGGGTGGTCAGCGCGATGGTGCTGACCGTGTCCTCCGCTGCCGTGGCCCAGACCGACAAGCCGCCGCGCAAGGGCACCGACTGTGTGGTCCAGTACGTCGACGAACGCGGTGGAATCGACCGCACCGAGACCGAGCCCGAGGGTCGGGTGCACGGTGTGTTCCGCTGCCTCGGCGGGCAGTGGACGTTCGCCTGGGACCCGTTCGGGCCGGACGACCTGATCACGGCCGCCGAGATCCAGATCGACCCGTCCGGTGCCGTCTCGGTCCGGCGGTTCACCGGTCCCGCGCTCGGAAACGACCTCACGCTGGGCGAGATGGCCGCCATCGCCCAAGCCGTCAGCGGCAGCCGGGAGGTGCTGATCGACCGCGCGATCGTGGCGGTCGACGACGGCAAGGAGCGGACCCCGGAGCAGGTCGAGGCGTTGCTCGCCGGCAAGGACGACACCGGTGTACGGGTGCTGGGCACCCTCGACAAGCCGGATCCCGCCATGTCGACGAAGGACGTCGTCGACGAGGTCGGCGGCACACCGGAGACGACAGTCGTCTACTTCAGCCTCTGGGGCGCGATCAAGTCGGTGTTCGCCTGGATCGTCGACACGATCAGCGATGTCGGTGAGTGGATCGACGACCACTGCGAGTGGGGTTCCCCGAACACAGTGGGCGACCTCGTCACGTGTCGCTGGTAGCCCGGCCGACAGCGATCACCGAGACAGCGGAATGAGGACACGATGACAGCTCTGCGGACCATCACCAGGCGCGCCACCATCGTCACAACCGCCCTGATCGTCGGGCTGACAGCTTCGTACGCCCCGTCACAGGCCGCCGAGGACGAGGCCCGGACGACGGTCACCGACCACCCCGGTGCTCCGGGGACGATGCTCCACCAGCTCGAGGACCTGACCGGTCGGCCCGTCGGCGACCTGGACACGGTGCTGGCCGTCGACACCGGCGGCCGGAACCTCACCGACGACCAGCTCGAAGCGCTCGTCGCCGGTAGGGAGGTCGACGGCGTCAAGGTCGTCGGCACGATGCCGGGCAGCCGGGACATCCTCGGCACGACCATGGCCGACCTCGCCGACGGCACGTACGACGGCAGAGGTGAGAGCGGGACGGCGACGTCGCTGATCTTCGCCTCGTCGGTGCCCGGTGGCCGGAACTGGTGTCTGACCATGTGCGTCGCCAGCGGCAAGTCCGTCTGGGAATGCCTCCTGGCGAGCCGGGGAGGCGAACGGACCTTCACCCTCGACCTGGCCGGCGAGACAACGGTCGGTGGCACGAAGGCGGCCTTCGAGAAGGTCAACGGTGTGGCAGTCGACGGGCCGTCCACGGTGGAGACCTTGACCGGTGACGGTGAACCGTCGGCGGACGAGATCCAGACCCTCCTGGACGGCGGGGACATTCCGTCGCTGCGCCGGGTGGCGACGCTGGACCGGCCGGACCCGGGGTGGGCGTTGGCCGACATCGCCGAGAAGTCCGGCGTGCCGTACGCGAAGACCAAGGCCCACATCTTCACCTTCACCCTTCCCTTCCTCGGGAAGTTCCTCGCGGTCTGCATCTCGCAGGATGGCGGGAAGACCTGGAAGTGCTCCGCCCGCCAGTGGGACGGGTTCTAGCGGTAGGACGCCCACCTCCGTCCGGGCCCTGCCGTGCAGGGTCCGGACGGTGTCGGGTCGGCACCGACCCGGGGGACGACGATCCGGGTAAGAATTCTTCCGGCACTCCGTCGAATCCGCGACGAGCCGTTCGTAGACCAGGCGGGAGGCGGCCGAAGGGTGCCGCCGGAACAGAGGGAGTCATGCGATGGCGCGGTATCTGATCTCGTTCAACGACGGCGCGATGGACCACATCCCGGCCGAGGATCTTCCCGACGTGGGCAAGGCCGCGCACGCGGTGAGCCAGGAGGCCGTGACCGCCGGCGTGTGGGTGTACGGCGGCGGCCTCGAACGGCAGCAGGCGAGCATCGTGGCCACCGACGGCACTGTCACCGACGGCCTCTTCCCGGAGACCAAGGAGGTCATCGGCGGTCTCACGATCGTCGACGTGGCCACCCGCGAGGAGGCTCTCGAGTGGGCTGCCAAGATGGCCGCCGCGTGCCGGTGCGCACAGGAGGTCCGCGAGATCATGACGGACCCCGAGGTCGACGTGATGCTCCGCGAGTCGGCCAGCCGGGGCTGACACATCCCTGCCGACTCAACCTCGGGCGTCGTCGACGGCGTCTCACAGTGCATCCGCCCCGCGTACGCGGGGCGGATGCGACCTGGAGGTGGCGTGAGTCGGCACGAGGACGACGATCAGTTCCGGCTGTTCGTCCAACGGCAGTGGGGATCGTTGCTCCGAACGGCCTACCTGCTCACCGGCGACCGGGGGACAGCCGAGGATCTGACGCAGTCGGCGTTGGAGAAGACCCACCGGCGCTGGGGGCGGGTGCTGCGCAAGGATGCGCCCGAGGTCTACGTACGCCGAGTGATGGTCAACACGGCGATCTCCTGGCGACGTCGGCGGCGGCCGCTGGAGGTGCCGCTGCTGACCACCGACAGCACACCGGCGCACGACGCGTACGCGCAGGTGGAGCAGCGCCACCTGCTCCTGGCCGCGCTGCGACGGTTGCCGCCCAGAACCCAGGCGGTGCTCGTGCTGCGCTACTTCGAGGACCTCAGCGAGGCCGACACCGCCACGGTCCTCGGTTGCTCCGTCGGCTCAGTCAAGAGCCAGGCGTCGCGCGGGTTGGCCCGACTGCGGGTCGATTTCGTCCCGCCCGCGGCACAGCCCCCGGTACGGCTCGAGGAGGAACTGGCATGACCGAGGACTTCGCGAGTTCGACGCTCGGTCCCGCGCTTCGGCAGGCGGCGCACGGAGTCGACGTACCCGAGGACCCGTGGCCGATGTTCGCGCGCCGCGAGCGACGGCACCAGCGGACGCGGCTGATCCGGACGGCGGTGGCCGCCGCGGTCGGGGTCGCGCTCGTCGGGGTCCAGGCCAACGTGGTGCCGCTGCCCGGGTGGGCGCCGGGCATCGCGGTCGCCGCCGCCCCGACCGCGCTCGTCGACGCACCGCCACGGGGCGCGCTGGTCGGTGACCACGCCTGGCTGGACGCGCTGCGGGCTCGGATCAGCGCCGAGCCGCCGGTGCGAACCGACACCCGGGTGGGCAGGTGGAGGATCGACAGCGACCGGATCCGCCTGGTCTACGGCAGCGACCAGCCGGGCCACCGGGTCGCGCTGGTCGCGGTGCCGCTGCGGCTGGGCCTGCTGACCAAGGAGGCCCTGGTCTGGTACGTGGGTCCGGCCGGCGGCAGCGCCGATCAGATGCGCTACGGCGGCCACAGCGAGGGCGCCGACGAGCCGGTGATGACGCTGATGCAGGCCGGTTCCGGCGGATTCGCTGTCGTCGTCGGACCGGCCGACTCCACCGTGTTGGTCACCGGCGAACCTCGGTACACGGCGAGGGGCACCCTGGAGTACCAGAACCTCGCTACGGCTGACGACACCGGAGTCGGGTTCGCCGTCCTGCCCGCCACGCCGCTTCCGAGCGAACCCGTGGTCCGGGTCAGCCGCGGCGACCGGGTGTTCTACCAGGGCGGCCTGGGCGGTGGCCCGTACGCCGCGATCGACCCCAACGGGCCGGAGATGGACGCCCTGCTGACCGCCGCCCGGCGAGGTGCTTCGCTCGACGACGCCAGCCTGCGCACCTTCGTGGAAACGGCACTACAGGACAGCCGCCTCCCGGCCGCCGGCACGACCGTACGGGTGCGGTGGTCGGGCAACGAACACGGCCGGGCCGCCGCTCTGCTCACCGTGCAGCCGGCCGGTGGGGGAGTGATCGCGTACGCGATGCACGGCCACGAAAGCACCGGCTGGTGGACCGATCTGCGGCTGCTGCTGCCGGCCGAGGGCGTCGACAGGCGACCGATCGGCTGGCGGGTTCGGGGCGACGACGGCACCCGCACGCCGACCGGTCAGGTGCGGGTGATCGCCCCGCCGGGCGCGGCCCGCGTCACGGTGACCGTCGAAGGCGCACCCCCGGCCACGGTCGCCCTCGACGCATCGAACGCCGGCAGCGCCTCCGTGCCCCCGGACCAACCGGCGACGCTCACCGCGTACGCCCCGGACGGCAGCGTCCTCGGCGTCACCCCGTTGCCGCCGGTCGAGGCCGACATGTCGGGCCTGCCCGGGGACCGCCCAGCCACCCGGGTGACCCCCTGACGCACAGCGACTGGCCGAGCCGTCCTCGGACGGCTCGGCCACGACGGGTGGGTCCTGCGAACAAGCCCGAACAAGCCGTTGAGCAGCCCGGACAGGTGTCCGTCCGTTCGGAACAGGCGTCGACGGTGGCGGTCGCCGAGCCGGCGTCAATACGCTGAGATCCGGTCACCTCTGGCGCTGGCCACGCAAGATCGGGTGACGAGTTCCGCCTGCTACGGGGGCCCCGAGCACGTCCCGCTGTCCACCCGACAGCCCACCTGTTCGAGTGAGGAGAGTCCATGCGAATTCGTCGTGTCATGTCCGCAATGGCGGTCGGAGCCCTGCTGGCGATCGGCGGGATGGCCGCGCCAGCGTTGGCCGGTGGTGTCTCGAACACTGCCGAGCCCACCGTGACGACACAGGGTTGGGAGTACGGCGACTGACACCGCCGGGGGGACTGCGGGCGGGCCGGTGTCTCGGGGAACGCCGGCCCGCCCCACGCCACCCGGACGGCGTGTCACGAGGTGGTGGTGATGCTCTCCGGCCGGTTCGCGGTGATGCGGTGGCGGCGCACCGGGTACAGCATCGGATGGGAGATGCCCCAGGTCGCGCCCTTGCAGACGAACTCCTTGTAGCGCGCCGCCAGCTTCCCCGTGAGGAGGGACGGCTTGGCCCGGTCGTCGGCGGTCACGTACTGGATGATGCCGTCGCGGCGGCCGAGGCTGATGCACTGGTTGAAGTAGCGCAGCGGAGCCTTCGGGAACTTCGACCGGCCGGTCAGCCGGGCGGCGATGGCATCGGCGGCCTGCCAGGCCATCGGGACGCCCGAGGCGCAGGACATCCGCAGCGGCTTGCCGCCCGGTCCCTCGGCAATCGCGGCGTCGCCCACCGCGTACACCTCGGGGTGCGAGACCGACCGCATGGTTTCGTCGACGACGATCTGCCCGGTCGCCGCGACCGCCAGGGTCGTGGCGGCGGCGATCGGGTGGACGGCGAAGCCGGTCGTCCACACCGTCACCTCGGCCGGGATCACCCGGCCGTCGCCGGTGACCACGCCGGTCGCGTCGACCCGGGCGATGTCGGCGTGCTCGTGCACGGTGATGCCGAGCCGGTCGCAGACGCCGCGCAGGTGCCGCTGCGCCCTGTCGTTGAGCCAGTCGCCGAGACCGCCCCGGGTCGCGAGCGCGACGTCGAGGTCCGGCCGGGCCTCGGCGATCTCGGTGACCGCTTCGAGACCGGTGAGGCCTCCGCCGACGACGAGCACGGTCCCGCCGGCCGCGAGGTGGGCGAGGCGGTCACGCAACCGCAACGCCGCAGACCTGCCCGCGATGTCGTACGCGTGCTCCGCGACGCCGGGGACGCCGTGGTCGGCGGCGGTGCTGCCGAGGGCGTAGACGAGCGTGTCGTACGCGATCTCGTCGTTGCCGTGCTCGTCGGCCAGCGCGACGGTCCGGCTGTCGACGTCGACGGCGGTGACCCGCGCCTGTCGGAGCGTGACGCCGGTGCCGGCGTAGACGTCGCGTAGCGGGAGGTGTTCGAGGTCCTGCCCGGTGGCGAGCTGGTGCATGCGGACCCGCTCGACGAAGTCGGCGTCGGCGTTGACGACGGTGATCTCGGTGTCGTCGGGGTGCAGTCGCTTGGCGAGGCGTCCCGCGGCGATGGCTCCGGTGTAGCCGGCTCCGAGGACGACGATGCGGTGTCTCATGGTGGCGCTCCTGTCTCGGCGGTGGTCGCTTCCTGAACCGGGCAGCGACGCGTTTCCTGACAGGAGTTGGCTATGAGCTGGGTCACCAGGCGCGGAAGAGGGCTTCCTCGTGCGGGGTCGCGGACCACTGACGAGTGGCGCGGGCAAGCTTGTCGGGGTTGACCTGGTTGTGGATGGCCGCGACGCCGTCGGGCGTCACGTCCAGGGACATGACGCCGATGACCCGGTCGTCGATCACCACGACCACTGCCGGACCGCCGTTCGCGGCGGCGATGTGCACGGCGGGACTCCCCCCGACCAGGTCCCGCTTGACGTCGGCGGGCTTGAACAGGCCACGCAGGAACTTCGCCACCGCCATCGCCCCGGTGATCGAGGACCGGGCCGGGATCTTGCCCCCGCCGTCGGCGGTGCTCCGTACGTCGTCGGTCAACAGTTCGACCAGCCGCTGGATCTCGCCGTTGTTGGCCGCCGTCAGGAACTCCGCGATGATTTTCTGGGCGGTGGCGCGGTCGACCTCCGTGCGGGCCCGCTCCGCGGCGACATGCTGTTTGGCCCGCCGGTAGGTCTGCTGGCAGTTCGACTCGGTGCGGCCGATGATCTCGGCGATCTCGCCGTGCGAGTAGCCGAAGGCCTCGCGCAACACGTACACCGCGCGCTCGTTGGGGGAGAGTCGCTCCAGCAGGGTGAGCACCGCCATCGAGACCGATTCACGCTGCTCGGCGGTGTCGAGCGGGCCGAGCATCCGGTCTCCGGCGAGGACCGGTTCGGGCAGCCAACTGCCCACGTAGGTCTCCCGCCTGGCCCGCGCCGAGGTGAGCTGGTTGAGGCACACGTTGGTGAGCACCTTCGTCAGCCACGCTGCGGGCGTCTCGACGTGCCCCCGATCGGCGGCCTGCCAGCGCAGGAAGGTGTCCTGCACGGCGTCCTCGGCGTCGCTCGCCGAGCCCAGCAGGCGATAGGCGATCGCCTCCAGACGAGCCCGGGAGCGCTCGAACAGCTCGACCTCGTCCGGACTCAGCGGCATGGCTAGACAGTATCCAGGTGGTGCGGCGGATCGGTCGTACCCTTGCCGCGGTGACCGCCGACTCGCTGCGCCGCGCGGGGTCGGCGGGCTGTGGAACACGGCGACCGCGGCCGTCAGGCAGAGCACGACGGCGGTGACGAGCGGCGGGCGGGCACCGAGGTGCACGGCCGCCGAGCCGAGGGGGATCGCGGCGACAAGCGGCCCGAACATCGCCGTGTTCGCCGTCGCGGAGACCCGGCCCAGCAGAGCCGGCGGCGTGTGCGTCTGCGCGGCGGTCACCGCCGCGACCAGGGTCCAGGGCAGGCCCACCCCGGCGACCACCGCTCCGGCGACAGTGGCTGGCCACCACGGCAGGCAGCGGGCCAGACAACCGACAGCGAACAGCACCGTCCCGGCGACGCCGACGGCGACCGGACCGAGCCGGGCGATGATCCGACCGACGAACAGCCCACCCACGATGGAGCCGGTCCCCTGGGCGCTGGCCAGCACCCCCAGGAACGTCGCCGGCAGGCGCAGTTCCGTGACGACCATCGCGTAGATCGCCGCGGTCGTGAAGCCGGACATGGCGATCGAGACGGCCGCGAGCACGATCGGCAGACGCGTCGCCCGCTGTCCGAACAGGACCACCAGTCCGGTACGCGGGCCGCCACAGTGCCGCGCGGGCCGGCCGGGAGGTGTCCGGTGCAGGCGGAGCACCGCGTACAGGAGGGCGACCAGGACGGGCATGACCGCGCTGAGGACGACGACGGCGTGACCGCCGCGCCAGGCGTAGAGGCCCGCTCCGGCCAGGGGAGCGACGAGCTTCATTCCCTCCTGTGCGCTGGAACGCCACCCGTTGACGTCGCCGAGCTCCGTCGGCGACAGCGCGGACGGCAGCAGCGCCGTCTCACCCGCGTCGATCAGCACGTAGCTGATGCCGTAGGCGCACGAGACGGCGAAGATCAGCCAGGTCTGTTCCGGCCCTCGTACCGCGAGGAGCGTCAGCAGCGCGGCGGCCAGCAGGAGGTTGACGGCGATGACCAGCGGCCGCCGGGGTGCCCGGTCGAGCAGGCCGCCCAGCCACGGGCCGGCGAGCACCGGGGCGTACACGCAGAGCCCGGCGAGGGCCGCGAGGCTCGTCGAGCCGGTGAGGTCGAGGATCCAGATGCCGGCCACCAGGGACATGGCGCTGCTGCCGAAGCCGGACACCAACGAGATCCCCACGAACAGTCCGGCGTTGCGCCGCATCGGCCCTCCAGGTTGAGTCGGGACGACTCACATCCTGGTTCTTGAGCCCTTTCCGAGCAATGCAGTGGAGTGTTGTCAACCAGCTGTTGACAACGCGGCGTCGACCTTCGCTGCGGCGGTTCGAGCAGGTACCGGCAGCGACTCGCCCGCTTCGCCGAGGTCCGTGGCGAGATGCCGGGCCAGCTCGTACAGCGCGCCGGGAGTGGCGTCCAGGGCCGCCTCCACAGTGCGGCGGACGAGCGCCGCTCGGCCGAACCGCGCGTCCCAGCGGCGATCCGCGGCGATCCATCGCCCCAGGTCCGCCACAGCGTTACGCAGTGCCACGATCTGCGGCGAGACGTGGAGGTCGTGCTGCTGCGTTCGGGACCGCCGAGCGGTCACCAGGCGCTGTCGACGCTGTTCGGCGGCCTGACGACTGCCGAGGCCCAGGGCCGCGGCGATCTGCCCCCACGTCGCGCCCTCGTGGCGCGCCCGGTCGATGAGGTCCAGCTCCTCCTCGTCCAACCGCGCGCGAGTGATCCGAACGTTCGCCAGACGGGCCAGCTCCGATGCCACGTGTCAACGTTACATTGACAACGCAGGCTCGTTGACGGGCGCGCGTCGCATGAACACGTCCACCGCGCACGTTCAGCCGGACCGGGCTGCCGGCGCGGTCGCAGCGTTGCGGCAACGTGCGCAGCGGCGTTTCGTCGGGATGCGTCATCACCATCCACGGCATCGGACGACACCGCCGTGCGCCCGTCGGGTGCGCTGATCAGCGGCCGGAGGTCGCCTAGGATGAGGCCTATGAGCGCGGAGGCTGTCGGCATGCACATGCCCGCTGTTGTGACGCTCGACGACGTGGCAGCGATGAACGCTGCCGATTCGAATGGTCACCGCTACGAGACCAGCCCCGAGGGGGTCCTGTCGGTCATGCCCCCGCCCGATTCGGAACATGCCATGATCGCCAGTCGCCTGTTCGCCTGGTTGATCATGGCCGGATGGCCCGCCGAGCAGGTGCTCCAAGCGGCCGGCGTCCGCATCTCCGGCCCGGACGGTGACGGCGGGCGCATTCCCGACCTGAGCGTCTGGCGTAAGCCGCCGATCCGCAGTGTCTGGGCCGCGGTCGCCGACGTCGTGCTCGTCGTGGAGATCGTCTCGCCAGGCTCGGAGGCGATGGACTCGGTGACCAAGGTCCGCGAGTACGCCTCGGCGGGGATTCCGCAGTATTGGGTCGTCGATCGGGACAGCGCGCAGACCGTCACCCTGCACCGGTTGAACGGGAGCGGCGCGTACGAGGCGCAAGCGCGGATGCCACTGGCCTGGCTGCTCCAGACCGTCCCCGCCGACCATCTCGACTGAGCGCCAGCGCGGACGACCCAGCTGTCCCGGTGTGGGTGCCCGGGAGGCGGTTAGTCGCGTGCCGGGTCCTGCCAGCGGCCTTGTCACAAACCGGACAAGACGGTAAAGCCCCTGGTAGAGCACCCTTGGAGCAGGTGGAGGTAGACGGGTGGCGGGCCACATCCTGATCCTCCGGCCCCGGCGGGGACACCATCGTCCGTACCGGCGCCGCCCTCACCCAGCCCGGCCTCGATGCCGCGGCGGTCACGGCACAGATGCCGTGCCGGTCACGCGTACGACGGGCCCGGGCTGCCACTGACACCCCTGCGGGCGCCCGCAGCGGTGCCTCCGCCCACCGGGACAGGGACGTCAGCACCGCCGGTCGTCAGGCGACGCCTCCCACCGGTCGTGCCTGCCGTCCCCGTGCCCCGCCGGCCTTTCGCACTGTGGACCCCGCCGGGTCCGGCGTCGCTCGACCGCGCGCCGAAGCCTGGCGACCGAGCCAGAAAGGGCCCGACATGGCCGCTCCCACCGCAACCGCAGCCCTGAACGCCACCGTCTTCGCGCCGGGCGACCAGATGCTGCTGACCGTCACCTACTCGGACGCCGACACCAAGCCGCTGACCGTCACCATCGTGGTCACCGACGCGCAGGGCAACAGCAGCGCGCCGGTCAAGGTCACCGCGGTCATCGATCCGCTCACCGTGACCGTCACCGACAACTCCGGGCGTACCTGGACCCGGGTCTCCGACAACGGCTCCGTGGCCGTGTACCGGTCGGTGGCGTGATGCCCCGGGTCACCGTCCAGGTCCGTGACGCCGGTGGGAACACCGCGACGGCCGGCGTCGACTACAGCCTGGCCCAACAGCAGCCCGTACTCGGGGGCTACTACCTGTCCGGGGGCGCGGACCCGACCGCCGACATGGCCGGCGGTAACTTCCGGTCGCTCACCCAGTACCGCAGCTTCGCCGACGGCTTCATCTTCCCCGGCTACAACCGGCCCTGGCTGGTCAACCTGGGCAAGGCTGGTGTGCAGATGAACATGGTCCTGGAGTTGAAGCACTACGGCGCGCCCAACCAGGGGCCGCAGAGCTTCACGGTGGACGGCGTCAGCTACACGGTCCCGGCGCCGTCGATGACCATCCAGCAGCGACCCGGCACGACCTTCCCGAAGGCGTACGGCTACGGGCAGGTGATCAAGGGGCAGTGCGACGGGTTGTTCGCCCGTGCCCTGTCGCAGTACCGGACGCTCGGCTTCGGGGTGAACATCCAGCTCGCTTCGGAGTTGGACACCGACCACGAGTTCGGCACCACCGAGGACGGCAAGGCGTACACCTGGGCCGAGTCGGATGCCCGGGCGGTACAGGCGATCAACTACATCATCACCTGGTTCAAGGCGCGGTCCCTGCCCGGCAACACCACGTTCTCGATCGGGCTGGGGGGCTTCGACCGGGCCTGTTTTCAGCGCACCCACCAGGAGTCGCTGATGGCCCGCCTCGACTTCCTGCAGTGGAACGTGTACGGCACCGCCGCCAACCACACCGCGCTGGCCCGGTTCCGTCGTACCAAGGACTGGGCGGTGGCCGATCTCGGCCCGGTGGCGCTGTCCCGGCCCGTGATCATCGCGGAGTGGGGGGTGCGGGTGGCCGAGATCCCCAACCAGGCCGCATGGATCGCCACCGTGCCGGCGGCGATCGCCCAGCTCAACGCCGAGCGGGGGCCACGGATCGTGCGCACCAACTACTTCAACTCGGGGTGGGGCACCCTGATCCCCAAGGCGACCGGGTTGGCCGCGCTGCGCGAGGCGTACGCCAAGCGGCCGTACGTCTGAGTGACCCTGGCGACCCGGTCGGTACGACTGCCGGCCGGGCCGACCGGGGAACCCTATGCTCGGATCATGGAACTGCGGATCTTCACCGACCACCCGGGCCGGTACTACCCGGTCAGTGGCTCGCCCGCGTTGCCGAAGCCGGTGTAGCAGCCGCGCCCACCGATCCTGCTCGGCGGTATGGGCCCGAAGCGCACCCCTCGGTTGGCCGCCCGCTACGCCGACGAATTCAACCTGCCGTTCGCCTCGGTGCCGGACACGGCGGCGCAGTTCGACAGGGTCCGCGCGGCCTGCACCGAGATCGGCCGGGACCCGGGCCAGATGGTCTGGTCCAACGCCCTGGTGCTCTGCTGCGGGCGCGACGACGCCGAGGTGGCCCGTCGGGCCGCCGCCATCGGTCGCGAGCCCGACGAGCTGCGGGCCAACGGTCTGGCCGGGACCCCCGCCGAGGTCCTGGACACCATCGGCCGGTACGGGGACATCGGCAGTGAGCGGATCTACCTCCAGGTGCTGGACCTCGGCGACCTGGAGCACCTGGAACTGGTCGCCAGCGAGGTGATGGCGAAACTCTGACGCCCGGTCAGGCGCGGTGGTTGCCCGTCCCCACCGCGTTCGGGTCGCCCAGCACGGTGTCCAGGCGCCCGTCCCGGTCACTGTCCACATAGGTGATGTCCGGGATGCCGTCGCCGTCCACGTCGATCTGGACGACGTCGGCGACGCCGTCGCCGTCGAGGTCGGTGACCACCTCCACCGAACCGTCCAGGTGGTGGGTCACGATCGACTGGGCACCGGGCGCGCGTGGCGGCGGCCCGGGTGCCGGCACTGGCGTGGGGGCCGGCGCGGGTGCCGGCGTGGGTCGGGGACCGGGAGTGGGCGCCGGGTGGCTCGGCAACCCGCCGGCCGGTGGCGCGCTGGCCTGCTCGATGCCGGTCCCGGTCGGGTCCAGCTCCTCCTCGGAGGGGAAGACGTCACCTCGTGCGGCCGGATCGCGGTAGCTGCTCATGGGCGTAGGGTTCCCCGACGACGACGAGAACAACCGTGCCCGATCGACCGGTGTCCCTGGTGCCCGGTCTGGCGGAAGATGTCGGGACCGACGCCACGGTCATGAAACGGGGGTCCGAGCGTGGAATTGCGCCGGAATCGGGGGGCCCGTGCGCTCGCCCTGGTGTGCGTACTCGGTGGAGTGCTTCTGTTGGTCTATCCCAGCGACGGCCACCTGCTACGGACGATCATCGCGGTGGGGGCGATCGCGCTCGGCGCGGTCGCGCTGGTCAGCGCGGTGCGGCCGTTCCGGTTCGGGATCCACGCGGACGGGCTGAGCATCCGGCGGCCCGGCCTGCGCCGGGAGATCCGGTGGGACGAGGTGGACACCCTGGTCCTCGACGAGCCGCCCCGACGCGACGGCTACGCGGGACCGCCGCGACTGTTGCTGGTTCCTGTGCAGGGTGTGCCGCGTGAGCTGGTCACCGCCCGGCACCCGGTCGACGGCCGCCCGGCCATCGAGCTGCTCGTCCTCGACCAGGTCCGCGAGCAGCCCGAGCAGGTGTCCGCCGCTCTCGCCCGCCATGCCGGGGACCGTTTCGTCGACCTGCTCGCGCTGCGTCGCGACGCCTTCGCCACCCCGGATCTCACTGTCGGGCTGCGCGGCTACCAGATGGGACGGGTCGACCGGTTGATCCGACGCGGGCAGGACGCCCTGATGTCCGGGGACGCGTCGGCCCGGCAGGCGGCCCGGGGGGAGATCGAACGCGCCACCGCCGCCGGTCTGCCGATCGCCCAACGTGGTTACAGCACCGTCCAGACGGATACGGTTCTGGACGCCCTCGTCACCGCGTTGGCCGACCACCAGCCCACCGATCGGGAGACCGCTACATGACCGAGCAGGCACCGCAGGCCGCAGCTCCCGAGGTGCCGCGCCGCAACTGGGCCGGCAACGTGCGGTACGCCGCGCGGGCGTTCCACCGACCGACCTCCACCGACGAACTGCGCCGACTGGTCGCCGGCAGCACCCGGCTCCGGGCGGTGGGCAGCGGGCACTCCTTCAACCGCTTCGGCGACACCGACGGTGACCTGGTCAGCCTCGCCGGGCTGCCCCAGACCGTCGAGGTGGACCACGAGCGCGGGCAGGTCACAGTGAGCGGCGCGATGCGCTACGGCGACCTCGCCCGACAGCTGCACACCCAGGGGTACGCGCTGGCGAACCTCGCCTCGCTGCCGCACATCTCGGTCGCCGGGGCGGTGGCCACCGCCACCCACGGCTCCGGTCAGACCCACGGCAACCTGGCCAGCGCGGTCGCCGGCCTGGAGTTGGTCACCGCCGACGGCGACCTGCTGCGGGTCGACCGTGACACCGACAGGTTCGCCGGCATGGTGGTCGGGCTCGGCGCGCTGGGCCTGGTCACCCGGGTCACCCTGGACGTGGTGCCGGCCTTCGAGCTGCGCCAGTACGTGCGACTCAACCTCGACCGGGAGGCGCTGGACGAGGCGCTCGGCTCGGCGTACAGCGTGAGTGTCTTCACCGACTGGCGTACGCCCCGACTGCGCGAGGTGTGGCGCAAGCAGGCAGCCGACCAACCGCCGCCCTCGGCGGACTGGCTCGGCACCACCGCCGCCGACGAGCCGCGACACCCGGTGCTCGGGATGCCGCCGGAGAACTGTACCCCGCAACTCGGCGAGCCGGGCCCGTGGCACGAGCGGCTGCCGCACTTCAAGCTCGGGTTCACCCCGAGCAGCGGCGACGAGTTGCAGTCCGAGTACCACGTGCCGCGTTCCGCCGCGGTCGACGCGCTCGCCGCCCTGGACGACGTGGCGCACCTGATCGCCCCGGTGCTGCTGGTGTGCGAGCTGCGTACGGTCGCGGCCGACGAGCTGTGGCTCAGCCCGAACCACCGGCGGGACAGCTTCGTCGTGCACTTCACGTGGATCGAGGACACCGCCGCCGTCCTGCCCGTGGTGGCCGCCGTGGAGGAGCGCCTGGCGCCGTTCGCACCCCGCCCGCACTGGGGCAAGGTCTTCGTCACCGACCCGGCGGAGCTGGCGTCCCGCTACCCCCACTACGCGGACTTCACCACCCTGCTGACCGACCTGGACCCGAAGGGCACGTTCCGCACCGACGTCCTGGACCGCTACTTCCCCCGGTGACCCGGCCCGTGCCATAGCGCGGTGGCATGGGGCGGCTGGGATTGGTGAGGTGCGGGACCCCGCAAGACACTGATGCATGTCGATGAGTCTCATCGTCCGGTCCCCGTCCCGGGACCGTCGGCTCCACCCCCCGGAGCGAGACATGCAGCCCGTACCCGCCATCACCCCCGACCCACTACCCGCCCGCCGCCCGCGTCGTGGCCTGCGCTGGGCGCTCGCCCTGGTTCTGGTCGGCGCCGGTCTCGGCCCCGCGTCAGCCGCCCACGCCGCCGCAAGCCCGTACGAGCGCGGCCCGGCCCCCACCGTGGCCAGCATCGAGGCCAGCAGGGGCGCGTTCGCCATCGCCCAGAGCACCGTCGCCGCCTCCAGCGTCAGCGGCTTCCGAGGCGGAACGATCTACTACCCGACCAGCACCGCCGAGGGCACCTTCGGAGCAGTGGCCATCTCACCCGGCTACACCGCCACCCAGTCCAGCGTGGCCTGGCTAGGGCCGCGCCTCGCCTCGCAGGGCTTCGTGGTGATCACGATCGACACGCTGTCCCGCTACGACCAGCCGGCCAGCCGGGGCACGCAACTGCTGGCAGCCCTGGACTACCTGACCAACACCAGCAGCGTGCGTACCCGGATCGACCGCAACCGGCTCGCCGTGATGGGGCACTCGATGGGCGGCGGTGGCAGTCTCTCGGCGGCGAACACACGGCCGCAGTTGCAGGCGGCGATCCCGTTGACCGGCTGGCACACCATCAAGAACTGGTCCGGCGTACGGGTGCCGACGCTGGTGGTCGGCGCGGAGAACGACTCGGTGGCGCCGGTCTCGTCGCACTCCGAGCCCTTCTACACCAGCCTGCCGTCCACGCTGGACAAGGCGTACCTGGAGCTGAACAACGCCAGTCACTCCGCCCCCACCTCGACGAACGTGACGGTCGCCAAGTACAGCATCTCCTGGCTGAAGCGCTTCGTGGACGACGACACCCGCTACGACCAGTTCCTCTGCCCCGCCCCTCAAGCCTCCACCACCATCCAGGAGTACCGGGACACCTGCCCCCACTCCTGACCCTTTGGTGATCATGAAGTTGTTGCCACCCGGCGCGGCGTGTCGGGGCAACAACTTCATGATCACCGGGCGCCGGCGAGGGTGTTGCGTTGGACCGCGCGGGCGATGTCGCTGGGGGAGACGATGCCGGTCAGGCGGCCGTCGTCGCCGACCACCAAAGCTCTGCCGTCGGCGCACTCGCTGAGCCGGGGGAGCAGGTCGTTGAGCTGTTCACCCGGTCGGGCGAGCACCAGGTCGTCGGCCCGGCACGCCACCTCCGCGAGGGTGGTCGACGCCCGCCGGTCGGACGGTACGCCCCGTACCCGGTCGACGGTGACCAGACCGATCGGTCGGCCGTCCTCGGTCAGCGGCAACGCCGAATGCCGGTACGCGAAGAGGTAGTGGTCGACGAAGTCGGCCACCGTCACCTCCGCCGAGACGGTCTGCGGCTGCGGGGTCATCACGTCGCCCACCCGGATGCCGCGCAGTGCGCTTCCGGTACGGGCCTGCCGTTCCTCCGCACCGGCCGCGCCGATCAGGAACCAACCGATCAGGGCCAGCCAGAGCCCACCGAAACCGATCCCGGACAGGAACTGCCACAACCCGAGGCCGATCAGGAGGACACCCAGCACCCAGCCCGCGCGGGCGGCGACCACTGACGCTCTGGTCCGGTCACCGGTGGCCTTCCAGACCGCGGCACGGAGCAACCGACCGCCGTCCAGGGGCGCGGCGGGCAGCACGTTGAAGACGGCCAGCAGCACGTTGATGCCGGCGAGCCACGCCACCGCCCCGAGCAGCAACCCACCCTGCCCGGCCAGCGCGAGCAGCGCGGCCACGGCACCGAAGAACGCTCCGATCAGGAGGCTGACCAGCGGGCCGACGCCGGCGATCCGCAGCTCCGCGCCCGGGTCACGCGGCTCGCCCCGCAACTCGGCCACCCCGCCGAACAGCCACAGCGTGATGCCGTCGACGGTGAGCCCGTTGCGCTTGGCCACCACCGCGTGCGACACCTCGTGGGCGAGCAGACCGACGAAGAAGACCACCGCCGCGGCCAGGCCGGCGAGGGTGTACGCCACCGGCGAGCGGTCCGGGTACGAACGCGGGAACTGGTTGGCGGCCAACCCCCACGCGATCAACGCGAAGATGACCAGAACGCTCCAGTTGACGCCGACCGGCACTCCCGCGACACGGCCGATCCGGAAACTCGCCCTCATCCCGCCGGGATACCCCCGCCGGTCGCCGACATGCCGGGTCTCCAGTGATCATGTGATGAGAAACTAGGTCAGGAACGTCTCTGGCAGCTATTTCTCATCACATGATCATGGCGGCCGGGGCAGAGGGCTCGGCCGTTCAGCGGCGGGGGGTTTCGCTGGCGATCGTCGCCTCGCGGGGTAGGGCCGCCGCGCGCAGCGCCCAGTCCAACGCGTAGTCGGCGATCTTCTCCCAGCCGTCCTGCCCCACTGTGAAGTGTGTTCGGCCGGGAAACTCCTGGTACGCGGTCAGGGCCCGGGACTTCTGGTAGAGCCCGGCGTTGGCGCGGACCACCGACGCCGGCACCACGTGGTCGTTGTCGCCGGCCATCAGCAGCAGCGGCGGTCGGTTGTCGCGGCCGACGTCAACCCGGGCGGGTGAGCGTGGGTCGACGTTGGCGAAGGCACCTTCGAAGAACACCCGGCCGGCACCGGGGACGGCGTAGCGCTGCCAGGCCCGGTCGGAGTCCTCGCGGCTCAGGGCGTTGCCGAACGTGTACGCGAAGTCGTCCGGTGTGAACGGGACGGCCTTGCCCCGGTTGGCGGGGCTGCGGAGGATCGGGAAGCCGGAGCGCAGCTGGCTCAACGGCACCTTGAGCACGCCCTTCACCGCCGCCGGGTGCACCCCCACCACCGCCGCGCCGAGACCCCGGTCGGCGAGGACCTGGGCGAACAGACCGCCGAACGAGTGCCCCATGATGATCGGCGGTCGGGGCAGCGCCCGGATGATCTTGTCGTAGTGCGCGACGATCGTGGCCATGCTCTGCTCGGCGATCGGGCTGGGATCGTCGCGCAGCTGCTCCACCGACCGGTCCATCCCGGGCCAGGCGGGGGAGATGACGTGCATGCCACGTTCGGTGTACCGCTCGACCCACCCCTCCCAGCTTCGCGACGTCATCCAGAGCCCGTGGATCAGCACGATCGTGTCGACCTGGCCCTGCGGCGTGGCACCCATCGCGTCCTCCCGGTGTGGCGGTGTCCGGCCGGGTGGTTACCCGCTGTCGCGCCTGGAATGCCTGCACGGCCGCCCCTGACAAATGTCACGGCCGGGACGTGACGGCCGCTCCAGGCATCGGGGTACGCGCCACCGGAGCATGACTGACATGACCAGTACGCATCCGGCTGTCGAGTTGGACGGCCTCACCAAGTCTTTCGGCGCGGTCACCGCTGTCGACGGGTTGAGCCTGCGGGTTCAGCCCGGCGAGGTGGTGGCCTTCCTCGGCCCGAACGGCGCGGGCAAGACCACCACCATCGACATGCTGCTCGGGTTGGCCCGCCCGGACGCGGGCACCGTCCGCATCCTCGGGGGCACCCCGGACAACGCGGTGGCCCAGGGTCGGGTCGCCGCCGTCCTCCAGACCGGAGGGTTGCTCAAGGACCTCACAGTGGGCGAGACGGTCGAGATGACCGCCCACTTCTACCGGCACACCCGTCCGGTGGCCGAGGTGCTGGAGCGGGCCGGCATCGCCGACATCGCGGGGCGGGTGGTGGGGCGCTGCTCCGGCGGCCAGCAGCAGCGGCTGCGCTTCGCGTTGGCCCTGCTGCCCGACCCGGACCTGATGGTGCTCGACGAGCCGACCACCGGAATGGACGTCGAGGGCCGCCGGGACTTCTGGCAGGCGCTGCGCCGCGACGCCCGGGCCGGACGGACCGTCATCTTCGCCACCCACTACCTGGACGAGGCGGACGCGTACGCCGACCGGATCGTGCTGGTCCGGCAGGGGCGCGTCATCGCCGACGGCACCACCGCGGAGATCAAGAACCTGGCCGCCGGTCGTACGGTGCGGGCCACCCTGCCCGGCGCCGACCAGGCCGCGCTCGCCGCGCTGCCCGACGTGGACGCCGTGGAGGTACGCGGCGACAGTGTGCTGGTGCGCACCGGCGACTCGGACGCCGTCGCCCGGCACCTGCTCACCCGGACCGCCGCCCGGGACGTGGAGATCACCTCCCGCAACCTCGAGGACGCCTTCCTCGCCCTGACCACCGCGCAGACCGGAGCCTGAGATGACCACTCTGTCGGCCACCCCGAACCGCACCGCCGAACCGGACCGTCGGCTGCCCGCCCTGGGCGGGTTCTCCCCAGGCGTCCTGCGCATCGAGTTGCGCCGGGTGCTGCGCAACCGCCGTACCCTCGCGTTCACGCTGATCATGCCGGGGGTCTTCTTCCTCATCTTCGGTCTGCCGCAGGGCGGGCAGAACCTGGACAACGGTCGCCCGGTGACGGCCTACATCATGATCAGCCTCGCCGTGTACGCGGCAATGGTGGCGACCACCAGCGCCGGTGGCGCGGTGGCCACCGAGCGGGCGCTGGGCTGGAGCCGCCAGCTGCGGCTCACCCCGCTGCGCCCGAGCGCGTACGTGGCCACCAAGCTGGCCACCGCGATGGCCCTCGGTCTGCTCGCTGTCGTCGTCGAGTTCCTGGTGGGCGCGGCGGCAGGCGTCCGGGTCCCGGCGTACGTCTGGCTGCTGTCCGGGCTCGCCGCCTGGATCGGCTCGCTGGTCTTCGCCGCGTTCGGCCTGTTCGTCGGCTACCTGGCGCCGGCCGAGAACGTCATGCAGTTCATCGGCCCGATCCTGGCCGTACTGGCCATGTTCGGCGGGCTGTTCGTGCCGGTCGAGGTGCTGCCGGAGGTGCTCCAGCACGTCGCGACGTTCACCCCGGTGTACGGCGTGGGGGTGCTGGCCCGCGCGCCGCTGACCGGAGACGGGGTGAGCCTGGCGGCGGTGGCCAACCTGGTGGTCTGGGCGCTGGTCTTCGGCGTCGGTGCGGCCCGACTGTTCCGCCGGGACACCGCGCGGGTCTGACCGCCGTGCCGGCTAGCGTGAACCCGATGGACGTCGCGACCGGGCAGCCCCGGCCGGTGAGCCGCCACTGGCGGTTCACCGGCTGGCTGTTGGCCGCCGTGTGGTTGTTCTTCCTCAACGTGCCGCTCGCCACGGCGCTGCACCAGCCGGAGCTGTGGCGGCGGATCCTCGGCGTGGCGGCGCTGGTCGTCTTCAGCGTCGGCTACGTGCTGCTGTTCCAGTGGGCCCGCCGGCTGCGCCAGTCGTTGGCGCCGATCCCGGCGGGCCGGGCGCGGGTCGGGTTGGCACTGCTGCTCTCGGTGGGCCTGGCCAGCATTCCGGGCACCGACGGGGACTGGCTGGCCACCCTGGTCTACGTGGCGGCCGCTGGGGTGTTCCTGTTGCCGCCGTGGGAGGCGTTGGCGGTGGTGGTGGTCTGCGCCGTGACCCCCGCGCTGGCCTCGTGGCTGGTGCCCGGATGGGAGGCGGAGAGCGGCATCGTCTTCGCGGTGCTGCTCGCGTCGTTCGCCATGTTCGGGGTGGCCCAGTTGGCCCAGCGCAACAGCCAGCTCCAGGCCGCCCAACAGGAGATCGCCCGGCTCGCCATCGCCGAGGAACGAGCTCGCGCCGCCCGCGACCTGCACGACATCCTCGGGCACTCGCTGACGGTGGTGGCGATCAAGGCCGAGTTGGCGGGCCGACTGATCGAGGTGGACACCGACCGGGCCGCCGTCGAGATCGCCGAGGTGGAGGCGCTGGCCCGGGCGGCGCTCGCCGACGTGCGGCAGACCGCCGGGGCGTACCGCGATGTCACTCTCGCCGCGGAGCTGGCCGGCGCCCGCTCCGCGTTGGCCGCGGCGGGCATCGCGGCGGATCTGCCGGCCGAGGTGCCGGAGCTGCCGAAGGAGTGGGACCGGTTGTTCGGTTGGGCGGTACGGGAAGGGGTGACGAACGTGGTCCGGCACAGCGGGGCGCGGTGCTGCACGGTCCGGGTGTACGCGGACCGGGTCGAGGTGAGTGACGACGGGCGTGGCCCGTCCACTCCCGACGCCACCGGCTCTGGTCTCGTCGGTCTGCGGGAAAGGGCGGGGCGGCTGGACGCGGCGGTGACCGTCGGCCGCCGACCGGGCGGCGACGGGTTCCTGCTGCGGGTACACGCGCCGGGGGAGACCCGGTGAGCGGCGGGCCCGCGCCGATCCGGTTGCTGCTGGCCGACGACCAGGCGCTGGTCCGGGGCGCGTTGGCAGCGCTGCTCTCGTTGGAGCCGGACCTGACAGTGGTGGCCGAGGTCGGCCGTGGCGACGAGGTGGTGCCCGAGGCCCTGCGCAGCGCCCCCGACGTTGCTCTGTTGGACGTGGAGATGCCCGGCCTGGACGGGATCGCGGCCACCACCGCGTTGCGGGCCGCGATGCCGACCTGCCGGGTGCTGGTGGTGACCACCTTCGGCCGGCCCGGCTACCTGCGTCGGGCGATGGAGGCCGGCGCGAGCGGCTTCGTGGTCAAGGACACCCCGGCCCGACAGCTCGCCGACGCGGTCCGTCGGGTGCACGCCGGCCTGCGGGTCGTCGACCCGACGCTGGCGGCGGAGACCCTCGCCACCGGGGTCAGCCCGCTGACCGAACGGGAGACCGAGGTGTTGCGGACGGCCCGGGGCGGTGGCACCGTCGCCGATCTGGCCGGGGCGCTGCACCTGTCGGAGGGGACGGTACGCAACCACCTCTCGGCGGCGATCGGTAAGACCGGCGCGCGTAACCGTGCCGACGCGATCCGGGTCGCCGAGCAGAACGGTTGGCTGCTCGGCGACTGAACGACGGTGCCGGCGCTCAGGCGGTCGGCGGTGGGGCTGGCAACTGGTCGACCACCACCACGCTGCTGCCGGGGCGGACCTCGGCGAGCAGCTCCCGCTGACCGGAGCGGGTCAGCCGGATGCAGCCGTTGGTGACGTTCTCGCCCAACTCGTCGTCGTTGTGCCAGGTGTGAACTCCGATGTGCGCGCCGCGCAGCCCGGCCGGCACCGACTCCGGGTCGTCGGGCACCGACCCGAGCGCGTAGATGTCCACCCCGCCGTAGACCGACTCCGGCGGTGGGGTGCGACCCAGGATGAAGGTCCGACCGAGCGGAGTGTCCTGCCCGGACTGGCCGAGGCTGACCTCCCAGGACCGCACCGCCTTGCCGGCCCGGTACCAGGTGAGCCGGTGGACCTTGCGTTCCACAACGATCTGGTCGCGCAGCGGCACGGTGTCGAACCCGCCGGGGGGCAGCCAGGCGAGCCGCCGGTTGGCCGAGGGCAGCAGGACGGCCGTCCAGCCGGCGTGCCGATCGGCGATCGGCATGGTCAGCTCGACGCCCCGGATCGTCGGTTCGAGGAAGGCTCGCGGACGGCCGCCGGGGGCGTCGTAGGCGGCGATCCGCTTCGTCGGGTGCACGCCCTCGGTCAACGGCGTGGTGTCCATGGTGGCCGGGTCGGCGGGGAACCCACCGGGGGCAGGGTCGTAGTCGACCACCGGCAACCCCGCCGGAGCGGGCGCGGCCGGTGGAATCGACTCCTCCGCGTTCTGCTCCACGCTGCTCGGCGTCGGGTCGGCTTTCGCGACGACCCGTTCGGGGGTCGTCGGGTCCGGAGTGAGGGCCTGCCCGACCAGCAACGCGGTCACCAGCAGCACGGGGACGCCGATGGCGGCGGTCACCCAGACGCCACGACGACGGTACGGAGTCTTTCCGTCAAACGACACCAAACGACTGTATCGGACAAAGGTCTACCAGGAAGGCGTCCTTCCTGCACAAATATCGATTACAAGGGCGCCTTCCGTCGCAGGTGGTCAGAGGCGGGCGCCGATGTGGATGGCTACCGCGTCGTGTGCCGGCACGTTCGCCGCGAACCAGCCGTTGCCGTCCACCGTGACCACCGGTCCGCTGCACGTGCCGCCGGCGTACGTGCCGTGGATGACGTCGCAGTACCGCCCGGCGGGCAGCCCCGAGAAGTAGGACCGTCCGTTGACGGCGGAATCCTCGTCGTTGATGGTGACGAAGCCCTTGCCGCTGCGGCTGAACGCGATGTGGTTGTTGCCGTTGTCGTACCAGTTGGCCACCCCGGCGCCCTCGGTGGCATTGCGGAAGCCCACCATGTTGGCGATCACCGGCCAGCGGTGTTCACACTCCCAGCCGGAGTAGCAGGTGGTGTTGAGTGTCTTGTTACCGCCGTCCGAGGGAGGGCCGGCGTCCCGGCTGCTGAAGGTGTAGCTGGACATCACCGTCGGCGACCCGTACGGCCAGGCCAGCATGAACGCGTTCGCCAGCGCGTAGATACCCCGGTCGGAGTAGGTCAGCACCCCACCGGCGTCGCGCTGGGTGTCGTGGTTGTCGACGAACACCGAAGCCGAGCCGGTCGGCAGGTGCCCCCACCCCTCGCCGAAGTTGCGCAGGTAGGCCAACCGCTCCGAGCGGAACACCCGGGCCAGGTCCTTGCCGTAGCGGAACTCGTGCACATCGCCGTTGCCGGTGTACTCGGTCGGCTGGACGGGCTCGCCCGCGCCGTAGATGACCTCCTGCACGACGTACGCCGAGCGGGAGAGCTTGCCCCTGATCGCGGCGATGTCGGCGGCCGGCATGTGCTTGCTGGCGTCCAGCCGGAAGCCGTCCACACCGAGCGAGAGCAGGTCGTTGAGGTATGAGGCGATCTTCGTACGGACGTAGTCGGACTCGGTCTTCAGGTCCGAGAGGTTGACCAACTCGCAGTTCTGCACCTCGAACCGGTCGTTGTAGTTGACGATGTCGTCGCCGTTGTTGCGCCCACAGTGGTGGAAGTCCTGGGTCTGGTAGATGCCCGGGTAGTCGTAGTGCGAGTAGGACGAACCGGCCCAGCCCGTGCCCCCGTTGGCCTGACCGGACATGTGGTTGATCACCGCGTCGACGATCACCTTGACCCCGGCCGCGTGGCAGGTGTTGACCATGGACTGGAACTGGGCCCGGGTGCCCTTGCGGGACTCGATCCGGTAGCTGACCGGCTGGTACGCCAGCCACCACTGGTTGCCCCGCACGTGTTCCTGCGGGGGTGAGACCTGGACGAAGCCGTAGCCCTTCGGGCCGAGGGTGCTCTGGCACTCGGCGGCCACCGAGGGCCAGTTCCACTCGAAGAGCTGGACGATGACCTTCTTGGCGCCGGAGGGGGCGGCGGCGGCCGGGGGTGCGGTGGCGGGAAACAGCAGGGTGGCGACCAGGCCGAGGGCGAGGACCGCAGAGAGGCGTCGACGTCGATGCATCGGGACTCCTGACGAGCGCGGGGTGGGGGTGGTGGGGCGAAGGTAGCGCCGGCCTGCTCGAATCTTGCAGGCAGCACTGAAATTTGCTGAAAGGTTACAAGCTCGTTGCAGGCGCTGTCTACGCATGGATGGTCGTCGCTGTTGGTGCCAGGTCTGTGGAGGGCCGCAACGCACGGCGGCACCACTCGGTTCGATCCCGACCCAGAAATTTTTCGCAGCGGGTGATCCGCGCGCCCCGTCAGTCCGTACTGGATGGGGGAGCAGGGGTCGGCCGGTGGTACGCCGCCGCGAGACGATCGAGGAGCAGATGGCCCGGGCACAGCAGGACAAGAAGGCGGCGACCGTCCGGACCAGCGCCAGCAGCCGGGGGGTGCGAACCCCCTCGCGGCCGGCGGTCGGCATGCTGATCGCGTCGGCGCTCGCGGCGCTCTGGGCGGCGATCATGCTGACCGGCGCCGGACAGAAGGCGTACGCGTACGGCTTCTTCTTCACCGAGTTCTTCGCCGGGGTGATTGCCCTGGTGGCGTTGAGCCTGACCGTGATGCTCGGTCTGCTCGCCACCGACCGGCTGGTGCTGCGCATCCCGCACCGGGTGCTGATGCAGTCGGCGCACCGCGCCACCGGCGTGCTCGGCGTGGCCGGGCTCGGATTCCACGTTCTCACCAAGATCGCCACAGGCCGGGCGGCGGCGACCGACGCGCTGGTGCCGTTCGTCGGCGGCCGAGGGCTCTACGTCGGCCTCGGCACGGTGGCCGCCCTACTCATGGTCAGCGTGATCTGGACCGGAATCATCCGGGCCCGCTTCGCCGACGTCGGTCCGAAGTGGCTGTGGCGCGCCATGCACTCCGTCGCGTACCTGGCCTGGCCTTTCGCCGTGCTGCACGGCCTCAACGCCGGTCGGGCCGCGGCACCCTGGGTGATGTTCAGCTACCTCGGCTGCATCCTGCTCGTGGTGCTGGCCCTGCTGGTGCGGCTCTCGGTCAGCATCGGTCGGCGCAGCCGCGAACAGCACCAGGCGGCGGTGCGCAACGCGGTGATGGCTGGCCGGGCCGAGGAGGCGAAGACCGCGCGAACGCTGCTCGCCGGGTTGGGGCGCCGCAGCAAGCCCGCCGACAAGCGTCCCGCCTGGGCGGACACCACCACCGCCACCTGGGCCGCGCCGGCCGCGCGGCGGGACCCGGAACGGTTCACCGTTCCGGTGGTGCCCGAGCCCGGCTCCCTCGTGGAGCCCACCCGGCCCAGTCGACGTCGACGCGAAGAGGAACCGGCCGCCCGCCGCGACACCGAACGCTCGTCCCGCAGCCGGCGCGACGAGGGGGAGTCCACCACCCGCCGGTCGACCCGCCGCAGCGTCGAGGAGGAGCCGGTGGCCCGGCGGCGCGGCTCGCGTACCCGGGACGAGGAGGTTCCGACCGGCCGGCGACGCGCCGAGGAGTCGGACGCCGAGCGGCCCAGCCGCCGGTCCCGCCGCGAGGACGAGGACAGCCGGTACTCGGCCCCGCCGCTGCCGACGGCCGAGCCCGAGGAGCCGTGGGACAGCCCGCGCCGCTGGCAGGCCGCCGAGCCGATCTCCGCCGGCCCGGTCTCCGCCGAACCGATCTCCAGCAGCCCGATCTCGGCGACGCCGCGCAGCGGCAGCGGCCGACACAGCGTGGAGGACGACCTGCCGGAGGAGCCGGACTACTGGCGCCCGCCGGCCCGGTACGTGCCGGACGAGGCACCGCCAGTCGACGACACGCCGACCCTGGTCGACCTGGCCTCGCGCCGCGCCAAGCGGGCCGCCGGCGAGGGCCGCTCCGCCAAGCGCCGCAAGGCCAGCGCCGACGCGGTGGACGGGGCGTACTGGGCTGGGCTGCGGGGTGAGGCCAAGTGATGCGGACGGCTGTGCCACCGGTCGCCTGCGTGGGCGAGCCGCGGCTGACCGCCGGCTTCGCCGAGTACGGACGACTCGACCTGGCGGCGCACGAGGAGGTACACGGACCGATCGGGCCGATGGAGCCGGCGCAACTGCTCCGGCTCACCGAGGGCATGCAGCTCAAGGGCAAGGGAGGTGCGGGTTTCCCGTTCGCCCGCAAACTGCGCGCGGTGCTGGAGTCCTGCGAGCGGCAGGACCTCGCCGCCGTCGTGGTGGTCAACGCCACCGAGGGTGAGCCGGCCAGCTGGAAGGACAAGGTGCTGCTGACCCGCGCACCGCACCTGATCCTGGACGGCGCGGCGCTGGCCGCGTACGCGCTGGACGCCGACGAGATCGTCATCGGGGTCGCCGACGACGGTGTCGGCCGGGACTCGCTGATGGAGGCCCTCGAAGAGCGCCGGATGCCGGTGATGACGACGATCGTCACAGTGCCGCACCGGTTCATCTCCGGTGAGGGCGGAGCGCTCGTCAACGGAATCAACGGGCTGCCGCACATCCCGCCCGGCACCAAGAAGCGCTCCAGCGACTCCGGGGTCAGCGGCCTGCCCACCCTGCTGTCCAACGCCGAGACGTACGCCCAACTCGCTGTCGGCGCCCGACTCGGCCCGTACGAGTACGCGGCGCTCGGCACCGACGACGAGCCGGGCACCGTGCTGCTCACCGTGACCGGTGCGGCGGGCCGACCGGCGGTGGTGGAGTGCACCGCCGGCATGCCGCTGCGTGACGTCCTCGACCTGTGCGAGGTCCCGGACGTGCAGGGCATCCTGATGGGCGGCTACCACGGCAAGTGGATCACCCCGGAGGCGGCGGAGAAGGCCGAGGTGTCCCGCAAGGGGCTGGCCGCGGTCGGCGGCACCCTCGGCGCGGGCATCATCGTCCCGGTCGGGGTCGACACCTGCCCGCTCGGTGAGGCCGCGCAGGTGGTGCGTTACCTGGCCGGGGAGTCCGCCGGCCAGTGCGGACCCTGCAAGATGGGCCTGCCGGACCTCGCCCGCGCGGTGGACCTGGCCGTGGCCGGCAGCCAACCGGCGGACGTGGTGCGCGCCGCCGCCGGCGAGGTGAGGGGCCGGGGCGCGTGCAGCCACCCGGACGGCACCGCAAGGTTCGCCCTCTCCGCGATCGAGGTCTTCGCCGAGGACCTGCGGCTGCACAGCACCGGCGACGGCTGCGGCCGACGGGTCAAGGGCGTCATGGGGCTGCCGGGCGCGCCGGACGCGAACCCGCAGAAGCTCACCCTGGACTGGTCGCGGTGCGACGGGCACGGCCTGTGCGCGCACGTCGTACCGGACTTCATCCGGCTGGACGCGAACGGATTCCCGGCCTTCCCGGCCACCCCCGTGCCGACCTGGTTGCGGGAGGGAGCGCTGAAGGCGGTCAAGGTGTGCCCGGAGCTGGCTCTGCGCCTGGCCAAGGCGGAGTAGGGCACCGAAAGATCCCTTGCGGACGAGAACGGAGAAGCGGATGGGCATGGCGAGGACAGCGGCCGGGCGACTGCGCCACACGGCCACTGCCGGAGCGCTCGTCGTGGCCCTGTTCGGCGCTGCTGCCTGCACCGGCACCGCGCCGGGTGGGCCCACCGTCGTCGGAGGGGCCCCGACCGTGACCGGAGCAGCCCCGACCGTGACCGGTGCACCGACGGACGCGGTGACCAGCGCGCCGCCCGCGACCCCGGCCGCGGTCCCGGACGTCCTGCGCTTCACCGGGACCACCCTCACCGGCGCCGCGTTCGACGCGGCGCAGTTCGCCGGCAGGCCGGTGGTGCTGTGGTTCTGGGCGCCGTGGTGCGCCACCTGCGCCAGTCAGGCGTGGACGGTGGCCGAGATCGCGCCGAAGTACCGGGACACGGTGCCGATCGTCGGCGTCGCCGGGCTGGGCGAGCAGCGGGCCATGAAGGACTTCGTCACCGAGTTCGAGCTGGCCGGGACGACCCAGGTCGACGACCGCAAGGGCGCGCTCTGGAAGCGGTTCAAGGTGACCGAGCAGAGCATCTTCGTGATCATCGACCGGACCGGCGCTGTGGTCCACCGGGGATTCCTGGACGGTGAGGCGCTCAGCGCCCGCGTCGCCGCCCTGGCCGGGGCGTGACCGCCGCGCTGCTGCTCGCGCTGACCGCCGGCATGCTCGGCGCGGTCAACCCGTGCGGCTTCGCGTTGCTGCCCGCGTACCTCTCGCTGTTGGTCGCCGGAGCGTCGGACACCCGCGGCGCGGTCGGCCGCGCGCTCACCGCGGCGGCCGGGCTGACAGTGGGGTACGTGCTGGTCTTCGGCGCGTTCGGCCTGGCGCTCGCGCCGCTGGCCGGCTGGCTGCGACCCCGCCTGCCGTGGCTCACGGTGACGCTCGGTGTGCTGCTGGTGCTGGCCGGTTGCTGGCTGCTCGCCGGACGGCGACTGCCCAGCCCCGGCTGGTCGGCGCGAGCGCCCCGGCTGACCCGTTCCTGGCCGTCGATGATCCTGTTCGGCGCGGCGTACGCGTTGGCGTCGCTCGGCTGCGCCATCGCCCCGTTCCTGGCGATCGTGGTGACCAGCCTCCAGGCCGGCTCGACCGGGCGTGGGCTGGCGCTGTTCGGGGCGTACGCCCTCGGGATGGGTCTGGTGGTCGCGGTCGCCGCTCTCGGTGTGGCGCTGCTGCGCGACGGGCTGGTGGCCCGGCTGCGTGTCGCCGGCGCGCTGGTGCCCCGCCTCAGCGGTCTGATGTTGCTGGTGACCGGTGGTTACGTCGCCTGGTACGGCTGGTACGAGCTACGGCTGGCCGCCGGCCGCCGCGATGCAGTGCACGACCCGGTCATCCGAGCGGCCGCCCAGGTCCAGCGAGCCCTGGCCGACACCGTGGACCGGATCGGCCCGACGGTCCTGCTGGCCACCCTGGGCCTGCTCCTCCTGACCGCGCTCCTGACGAAACGCACCCACCGCCCGACCCCAGCCCCCGTTGATCATGAAGTTATCGCCCCGACCCCCCGAGGCGAGGGGCCATAACTTCATGATCAACGATGAGGGTGCAGTGGGGATCTGAGGTAACGCGTTGGTCTTGACATCCGGAAACGATCATCGGAGTCTGTCTGACAACGTTGTCACACCGAAGGGCCACCATGCGTATATCCGAATTCGAGTTGAGCAGGCGGCGGCTCCTCATCCTTGGTAGCGCCGTCGGCGCTGGACTCGCCATCGCCCGACCCGCCGCCGCCCAGGCCGCGCCAGCCGCCACCACGCCACCGGCTGCGGCCACTGGCCCGGTTGCCAGCACCTACCACGCGCTGCTGCTCGCCCACACCCGATGGGCCGAGGAGCAGTGGGATCCGGCGATCAACGCGTACCGCCTCGCGGACTTCAGGTTCGCTGTCGTCCTCGGTAACGCGGTCCTGCTCATCTCGCCCGGGTACGACCCGGCGGCAGCAGGCGTCGACCGGGACACGCTGCACGCCCGTACCGTCGCCACCATCCGCCGGTTCGCGGCCACCAACCGGCTCGCCGGCGGCACCGAGTGGGGCCGACAGCTGTTCTGGGACAGCACCTTCGAGCTGTACTTCGTCCTGGCCGCCCGACTGCTCTGGTCCGACCTGGACGAGGTCACCCGCAACAACGTCGACCGCATCGCCCGCGGGCAGGCCGCGTACGCCCATTCCCTCGGCACCGGTAACGACCCGCTGAGTGGCAGTTGGACGCCGAACGGCCTCACCGGTGGCTGGATCGGTGACACCAAGCTCGAGGAGATGGGCGTCTACGCCCAGGCGATCGCGCCCGGCCTGGCCTGGGCGTCGGACGACCCCGCCGCCGCGGCGTGGCGCGAGCGGTTCTCGATGTGGACGCTCAACGCGAGTGGACTACCGGCAGCCGACCGCGCCAACCCCGCCCTCGTCGACGGGCGGGCGGTCGCCGACTGGAACACCGCCCACAACATCCACGACACGTTCCTCGTCGAGAATCACGGCTCCTTCGGCCCGCACTACCAGGAAGAACTGTGGCGCACCGCGGGTCGTACCGCGGCGCACTTCCTGACCGCCGGCCAACCGCTCCCCGAGGCGCTTTCCCGGCAGCCCAACGGCGACCAACTGTGGCGGACCATGCGGCTGCTGGCCAGCGATGCCGGCGAACCCTTCATGCCGATGGTCGCGGACCGCTACCACCTGTACGGCCGTGACGTCCTGCCGCTCGCCTTCCTCGCGCAGGTCCAGGGCGACCGGCATGCCGCCCGGGCCGAGGCGGACCTCGCCGAGCGGCTCATGCCCTACCTGAACTACCCGCCGGAGAGTCGGCTCACCAAGTTCAGCGGCGAGCCGAAGTACGAGCCCGAAGCCCGGGCCGAGGTCGCCATCAGTTACCTCTTCCATGCCTGGCGTGCGGCCAACGGCGGTGTGGTCCAGCCGGTAGCCAGCACCACGTTCTTCGCGGCGGCGGCGGGCACCCGGGACTTCGGGGAACAGGCCGGGCTGACCGCCCACCAGACTCCGGCCGCCTTCGCCGCGGCGGTCAGCAAGACCGGATTCGTGTCGTTCCAGTGGGCCCCCGTCCACGACAACTGGTTGTTCGACACCCGGGCGGCCTCGCTGCTGCCGAGGCAGTCCGCGCCGGTCCTCGGCCGCACCTCCGCCGCGTACACAGTGGCCAGGGACGGTGTCGACGCCACGGCGACCGTTCTGCGCGTCGCCGGCGGCACCGCCGGATACGTCACGCTGCCCACCGGCACGGTCGTGTACGCCACCACCGGCACCGGTGCCGACGAGGGCGTCTTCACCCTGTTCAACCTGAACATGCCCGGCGTACCCGGGCTCACCGGCACCCGCACCTTCACCGGCGAACAGGGGTCCGTCACCCTGGCCGGACAATCGGGCGTCGGCGACGGCGGAACCGACCAGATCAGCTTCGCGCCCCGTGCAGCCAGGCACGTGCGGATGCTCGGCCGTTCCCCCGCCACCCAGTACGGCTACTCGCTGTTCGCCTTCGCCGTGCTCAACGCCAGCGGGGTCGACCTCGCCAGCGGCCGGCCCACCACGGCCTCGTCCGCCGACCCCGCCTACCCCGCAACTCGCGCGACCGACGGCAACCCCGGCACCCGCTGGGCGGTCGCCCGTGAGGAACGCGGCCGCGCGGACAGTTGGCTCGCCGTCGACCTCGGCGAGGCCGTCGACATCAGCGGCGTACGCCTGGACTGGGAGGCCGCGTACGGCACCCGCTACGTCATCCAGACCTCTCTCAACGGCACCGACTGGAGCGACGCGGCGGTCGTGCCGGACAGCCCGACCATCGCCGGCTCCTGGCTGAACGTCGACGGACGAGCGGGCCTGGTGGTCCACAACGCCCAGAACCCGATCACCGTGACCGCCACCACCGTCACCCTGTCCAGCGGACCGGCCACCGGCAGCACCCGGCTGATCATCGAGGGGTACGCGGGCGCGAGCCGGTCGGCCCTGGCCGCCGCGGCGTCGCGAACCCTGCCCAGCGGTGGTCCGGAGGCGTTGCGGGTGAGTGACGCGGACGGATACCTGAGCCTGTTCAACCTGTCCGACGGCGCCATCACGACGGCGGCCGTCACGCTTTCGCAGGGCGCCACGCTGCGGTTGTACCACGGAAGTCAGGTCACCGGATCGGGGACCACGACCTACCAGGTCGACCTTGCCGCTGCGACCGCACGCGTCGAGCCGTCCCGGTTCACCGCGACCGCGGCACAGCCGGAGAAGGCGATTCCCGCCGGTACCCGGTTCGACGTCACCGACTCGCACCACCTCCGGATCACCGCCCCCGCCGGGCACATGGTGAAGGTGCAGGTGGAGTCCGCGGCCGGCGGCGCCCGACAGCGCGTGACGGTCCCCGCTGGACACAGCAAGGACGTCGCGTTCGCTGGTGGGACGGTGACGCCGACCAGTGACCTGGCCCGGTCCCGGACGACCTACCCGACGTCACCGCTGCCGGCCGGCATGACCGACCCGTCGGCCGTCGTCGACGGCGACCCGGGGACCGCCTGGCAACCCGGCCCGAACGGCCGCATGGTGATCGACCTCGGATCGCTCCGGGAGTTGGCGTCGGTCCGCCTGACCTGGACTCCCGGTCGGCGGCGACCGATCACCGTGTCCACCTCGGCCGACGGGCTCGGCTACGTGCCGGTCGCCTCGGTGCCGAAGCCGAAACCCGAGACCACCGTCACGACCGGGTCCTCCGGGCGGTACCTGGCGGTCGCGGTCGCCGACTGGCAGCCCGGTGACGCCCGGCTGACCTCCGTGGAGGCGTTCGGTGCCTGAACCGTCGGGATCGACCACGGACTGACACCCGTGGCCCGAAACGGCGGCGGCGGGCCTGGTGCGGACGCACCAGGCCCGCCGCCGCCGAACAGGTCGGTCAGCGGGGGGTCAGACGGTCGGTGCCCAGGCGCTCCTGGAGGACCTTCGGGACCAGGACACTGCCGTCGGCCTGCTGGTACTGCTCCAGGATGGCCGGGAAGAGCCGGCTGGTGGCCAGCGCCGAGCCGTTGAGCGTGTGCACGAAACGGGTCTGCTTGCCGCCCGGCTCGCGGTAGCGGATGGCAGCCCGACGCGCCTGGTAGTCGCCGGCCCAGGAGACCGACGACACCTCCTTGTACTTGCCGGTGCTCGGCATCCACACCTCGATGTCGAGGGTCTTCTTCATCGAGGCGCTGGCGTCACCGGCCGAGAGCAGGGTGCGCTGGTAGTGCAGGCCCAGCCCCTCGACCAGGCTCTCCGCGTGGGCGAGCATCTCCTCCAGAGCGGCGTCGGCCTGCTCCGGGAGGGTGAACTGGAAGATCTCCACCTTGTTGAACTGGTGCCCGCGCACGGTGCCACGCTCGTCCGAGTGCGAGCCGGCCGACTCCCGCCGGTAGCAGGGGGTGTACGCGAACGCCTTCAACGGCAGCTTCGGCGTCTCCAGGATCTCGTCCTGGTACGCGCCGAGGATCGCCGTCTCCGACGTCGGCAGCAGGAACTGGCCGCGCGGGGCGGACGCCGAGTCGAGGTGGTAGACGTCGTCGTAGAACTTGGGGAACTGCCCGGCGGCGAAGCCGGCCGAGTCCAGCAGCAGGTGCGGCGGGAGCAGGAACTCGTAGCCGGCCCTGATGTGCTGGTCGACGAAGTAGTTGAGCAGCGCCCACTCCAGCCGGGCGCCGATGCCGGTGTAGATCCAGAAACCGGACCCACCGAGCTTGACCCCGCGCTCGTAGTCGACCAGGCCCAGCGCCCGGCTCAGCTCCACGTGGTCGCGGACCTTCTCGATCACCGGTGGCTCGCCGAAGGTCTTCACGACCTGGTTGGCTTCCTTGCCGCCGGCCACGACGTCGTCGCTGGGCAGGTTGGGCAGCTCGCTCATCGCGTCGCGGAGCCGGCCCTGGACCTCGTCCAGCTGGGACTCCAGGTCGGCGAGCTGTCGACGCTCGGCGTCGGGCGCGACGACCTGCGGCTCCTCGCCGGCACGCTTCGCCTGCGCGTACGCCCGGGCCTCCGCCTTGCGGCGCTGCCGCTCGGCGTCGATCTCCGTGATCAGCGCGCGTCGTTCCTGGTCGAGCCGCTGGATCTCGTCCAGGGATCGGGTGACCTCGGCGGGATCCAGTCGCTTCGCCAACGCGGTCGCCACTGCCTCGCGATCCTTCCGGATCAACTCCATGTCGAGCATGCTGCTCCGTACGCCTCCGTCCGGGGTTCACTGGTGAACCACCAGATGCTACCGTCGCGGCCCCCTCGGCCCGGGACGGGGAGGTTCTACAGCCGGATCGGCATCAGCACCGAGTAGGTGTCCGCGTCGTCCGGACGGCGTACGGCCAGCGGCCCGATCGGCCCGTCCAACTCCAGCACCAGTTGCGGCCCGCCGGCCGCGTTCAACGCGTCCAGCAGGTATCCGCCGTCCACCCCGACCAGCAGCGCGTCCGAGGTCAGCTCGGTGTCCGGGAGCAGCCGCAGGTCGCCGGTGTCGTCGACGCCCAGCACGGTGACCGCCCGGGGCGTGCCGTCGTGGTCGCGGGCGACAGTGGGCGCCGCCGGGTCGGCCAGCGCGGCGCGCAGCGCCGCCACGTCCACCGGAATGCGACGGGCGGTGGGCCGCTCGCCGACGGCCTGGCGCACCAGCCGGCGGTAGTCCGGGAAGTCGTACGGCAGGGCGCTGCCGGTCAGGGGCCGCCCGGCCACCAGCACCCGCAGGTCCGCGCCCGCCACGGTCAGCCGCACCGGCCGGGCGTCGGCGGCGGTGAGCAGCGCCCGGATCTGGTCGACGAGGTCGACGGGTGCGAACACCCGCACCGGGGGACCGTCGACGTCGGCCCCGGACCGGGCCAGCGCGAGCCGGTACCTGTCGGTGGCGACCAGCCGCACGCCGTCGGACTCCACGTCGAGCAGCACGCCGGAGAGCATCGGCAGCTCCGGGTCGGCGCCGACGGCGAAGCGCACCGCGTCGAGCGCGGCGGCCAGGTCGGCGGGGGAGAGGAGCACAGTGGTGCTGGTCTGCGGGGCCGGGTCGACGAGCGTCCGGAGCCGGGTCACCTCACGGCGGGCGTCGGCGAGCCCGTCGACCAGCCGACGCAGGTGCGCGTCGAGCAACAGGTGCACCGCAGCCGGCTCGGCGCGTACCGCGGCGGCGATCTCCGGCACCGGCATGCCGATCCGGCGCAGCCCGGCCACCAGGCGGGCCGGCGCGATCTGCTCATCGGTGTACCAGCGGTAGCCGGTGACCGGGTCGACCAGGGCCGGTTCCAGCACTCCCGCCGAGTCGTAGAAGCGCAGGGCGCTGACGGTCAGGCCACTGGCCCGGGCCAGCTCACCGATGCTGTGCAGGTCGCTCACGCTGGGCATCCTGCCCCCTCGACCCGGTCGAGGGTCAAGCCGAGCGGTCCAGCACCCGGAAGGTGAGCCCGGCCCGGACGAGCCGGTCGAGCAGCGCGTCACCCATCGCGGCGACCGGGGTGAGCTGACCGGAGGTCGGCGGCAGGTCGTCGAGCGCGAGGCAGAGCGCCGACTCACCGAGCATCTTCGCCGTCTCGTCGTAGCCCGGGTCGCCGCCGGCCACCTCGGTGACCACCCGTTGCCCGCCTCCGGTGCCGACGAACCGCACCCGGAACCAGGACGCGGCCCGCTGCTGGGCTGTCGGGCCCTGCCCGGAGGCGAGTCGACCGAGCAGCCACCGTCGACTGGGTGGCAGCTTCACCAGCCCGATCAGCGCGCCGAGCCCGGCCGCGCCGGCCAGCACGGTGGGCAGCCGCTTCACCGCCGCGAAGTGCCGGTAACGGAAGTCCGGGCCGTACTCCGGGCGGGCCACCGCCGAACGGCGGACCACCTGCGGGTCGATGGTCGGCAGCGGGACGGTCCAGATGCCCAGCTCGGCGGAGCGGGCCAGCCGGCCGGGTACCGCCCGGATCCGGCGGTCGGTGGGGCGCGGCTCGACCGCACGGCGGTCCCGGGCGGCCCGGCTGGCCTGCGAGGTACGGGAGAACGCGGTGAGCGCGGAATGGTACGTGCCGGCGGAGAACCGACCACCGGCGCGCACGTAACCGTCCACGGTGATCGGCACGTCGGCGGGCAGCTGCTTGACAGTGAACCAGGCCCCCAGGTCGTGCGGGATCGAGTCGAACCCGCAGGCGTGCACCAGCCGCGCCCCGGTGCGGGTCGCCTCGTCGTGGTGGCGCACGTACATCAGGTCGACGAACTCCGGCTCGCCGGTGATGTCCAGGTAGTCGGTGCCGGCCCGGGCGCAGGCCCCGACCAGCGGCTCCCCGTGGTGGATGTACGGGCCGACCGTGCTGGCCACCACCCGAGTGCTCTCCGCCACCGCGCGTAGCGAGTCCGCGTCGGTCACGTCGGCGGTCAGTAGCGGCAGCTCGGCCAGCGTCGGGTCGATCGCGGCGAGCCGGTCCCGGACGGCGGCGAGACGCTGCTGGCTGCGCCCGGCCAGCGCCCAGCGCAGCCCGGCCGGCGCGTGCCGGGCCAGGTATTCGGCGGTCAGACCGCCGGTGAACCCGGTCGCCCCGAACAGCACCACGTCGTACGTCCGCTCCCCAGTCATCCCCGGAGTCTGCCATTCGTGGCCCCCGATGGCAGATCACGACGAGGCCGTCAGGGCGTGAACACGGCCCGTACACAACCGTCGGTCCGGTCCCGGAACAACTCGTACCCGTGGGGTGCCTGCTCCAACGGCAGCCGATGGGTGGCCAGATGCTCGGTACGCAGCTCGTCGCGGGCCATCCGGTCCAGCAGCATCGGCACGTCGCGAAGGTCCGGCCGACGTACCCCGTGCAGTGTGAGCCGCCGGTCGGTCACCGTGCCCAGCGGGAACGCGTCGACGAAGGCGCCGGTCGCGCCGAGCACCACCACCACACCGCCCTTGCGGCAGGCGTGCACGGACTCCCGTAGCGCGTCCGGTCGGTCGGCGGTGTGGCCACCGAACCGGTCGACCAACGATCGGGCCGGCGGCGCGCCGACCGCCACCACGCACACGTCCGGACCACGTCCACCGCTGCGATCGCGCAGCTCCGCCGCGACGTCGGTGCGACGGTAGTCCAGCGGCTCCGCGCCGCAGTGCCGCTCGGCCATCCGCAAGCGTTCCTCGTGGCGGTCGACCACCAGCACCCGGGCGGCACCGCGCAGCACCGCCGCCCGGGCGGTCAGCTGGCCCACCGCCCCGGCGCCCCAGATCGCCACCACGTCGCCAGCACGTACCGCCCCCAACTCCGCCGCCAGCCACCCGGTCGGCGCCGCGTCCGCGGCGAACACCGCCCGGTCGTCGTCGACCCCGTCCGGCACTCCGAACGCACCCACGTCGGCGTACGGCACCCGCACGTACTCGGCGTGACCGCCGGCGAACCCGCCCGCCGCCGGGGGCCGGCCGAAGCAGCCGGCGTCGGATCGCCCCCAGTCGGGGTCCGCGCTCGCCAGCTCGGCGCTGCCGTTGTCGCAGCAGGAGTGCAGGCCCTGACGGCAGTACCAGCAGCCCCCGCAGGCGACGCTCGCGCCGACGACCACCCGGTCGCCGGTGCGGTGCCGGCGGACCGCGGGCCCGACCTCGACCACCTCGCCCAGGAACTCGGCCCCGAGCACGTCACCGGCCCGCAGCAGCGGGTCCCGGCCGGCCAGCAACGGCAGGTCGCCGCCGCAGGTGGTGCTGCGCCGAACCCGGACGATGACGTCCCGCTCGTTGCGCAGCTCCGGGTCGGGCACCTCGCGTACCGCCACCTCGTCGGCCGCCACCCAGCACAGGGCCCTCACCCGCGTACCTCGGGGCGATCCAGCGCGGACCGGTCCGCGCGCAGCACCTCACCGGCCTCCACGCGCTGCTTGACCTGACGCAACGTCTGGCGCACCAGCAGAGCTGGGTCGTCGCCGACCAGGTGCGCGGCCAACCCGGCGGGCGGGGGTCCGCCGGACAGTGGCCGGGCGGACAGCTCCGTGCCCCGGTCGCCGGGCGCCGACCGCGCCCGCACCTCGATCGCGCCACCCAGCCGGCGCAGCGGCTCGGGCCAGCGCCCGTCCGGAAGCACCTGCTCGGGCGGCCGGTCGACAGTCACCACCTCCCACCGGGCCGACGCGCCAGGGTCGCCGTCCGCGCCCGGCCTACCCACCCATCGGGGTACGCGCAGCAGGCGCACCGCCCGAGCCAGCGCACCGCTGCCGAGGGCGGGTCCCGCCCGCGCCAGCCGTCCCATCGGTCCCACCAGTCCTCCCTGTCCACGTCCCCCGATCGTCGGTCCCGGTCGGGTGAAGCGTGCTCGCCCGGAAGGGGTGAACCGCCGTCCGCCGGGTAACCGCTCGCCGACCGGGGGCGGAGCGTGCGGTGGGGGTGGGGCTGGGTGTCGGAACAGGATCGCGTGCGGGTCGAGCCGGCAGGGGGGCCGCCGCTGCTGGCGTCCCGGTTGACTCCGGCCGTGCCGCCGGAACCGGTGGTGGCCCGACCTCGACTGCTGCGCCGGTTGGACGAGGGCAGCGCGGGGCCGGTCACCCGGATCGCTGCTCCGGCCGGCTGGGGTAAGACCACGCTGCTCGCGTCCTGGGTACGGCTGGGTGGCGCGCCGGCCGAGGTCGAGCCGGGTGCTGTCGTGCCCGACTCCGGCGAGCTGGCGGCCCCGCCCGAGTCCGGCCCGGTCCCGGCGTGGGTGTCCGTGGAGGTGGGCGACGACGGTGACCGGCTCTGGTCGTACCTCGCGGCGGCGCTGTGTGCGGCGACCGGCTCGACGGAGAGCGGACCGGTGCCGGACCGGTCGCCGCGCCCCGAGCACCTGGAGGCGCTGGCGGCGTCGCTCGCCGCCGCGGACCGGCCGGTGCTGCTGATCCTGGACGACCTGCACCGGGTCGCCGACCCGGCCGCGTTGAGCGGGTTGGAGTTCCTGCTGCGCCACGCCGAGCAGCGGCTGCGTCTGGTGATCGGCGCGCGGGCCGGGCTGCACCTGCCGCTGCACCGGCTCCGCCTCGCCGGCGAGCTGACCGAGATCGGCCCGGACGAGTTGGCGTTCACCGACGACGAGGTGGCCGACCTGCTCACCGCGCACGGCGCCGCGCTGCCGGCGGCTGCCGTGCACCGCCTGCGGGAGCGGACCGGAGGGTGGCCGGCCGCGCTGCGCATCGCGGCCCTCGCGGTACGCGGTCAGGCCGACCCGGAGCGCTGGGCGGGACAGTTCGGCGGTGACCAACCGGAGATAGCCGGCTACCTGCACGAGGAGGTGCTCGCGACGCTGAACCCGGCCGAGGAGGACCTGCTGCGCCGTACCGCGGTCGTCGACACCGTCTGCGCCGACCTGGCCGAGGCGCTGACCGGCCGCGCCGACGCCGGGCAGGCGCTCGCCGACCTGGCCGGGGCCGGCGGTCTGCTGCACCGGGAGGACACCCGCCCAGCCTGGTACCGGTGCGAGCCCCTGCTCGCCGACCTGCTCCGCGCCGACCTGGCCCGGTTGCCCGCCGACGACCTGCGCGAGCTGCACGCCCGGGCCGCCGACTGGTACGCGGGCGACGGCCGGCCGGCCGACGGTCTGCGGCACGCGTTGGCCGCCGGCCGGTGGGACCTGGCCGGTGACCTGTTCGTCGCCCACTGGCCGGAGCTGACCCGTTACGACCGCGAACCGGTGCACGCCCCGGCCCCCGTGGCCCCACCGGCGGAGGTGGTCCGCGCCGATCCGGAGGTGGCGTTGGCCTGTGCCGCCGAGCGCGTGTGCGCCGGTGACCTGCCGGCCGCGAGTGGCCACCTGGGCGTGGCGGCCGAACACGCCGCGGGCCTTCCCGTGCCCCGACGCGACCGGTTCCTGCGGTTGGTCACCGCGCTGGAGGTGAGCGTGGCCCGGCTTGCCGACGACCAGGCGGAGGTTCGCGCCGCCGCCGCCCGACTGCTGCGAACCCGCCCGGAGGGCGCTACACCGACCCGGCTGCCGGACTCCGCGCCGACCGGGTCGTCCAGCTCCGCTCCCACCACTGGTGGGGGAGCAGCGGCCGACGACGCGGACCTGAGGGCGTTCACCGGCACCGCGCTGGGGCTGGTCGAGTTGGCCAGCGGCGCGTTGCCGGCCGCCCGCTTCGTCCGGGCCCGGGCGGCGGCCCGTGAGGCCGGTCGGCCGCGTACCGAGCTGGTCGGCGCCAGCCGTGCCGCACTGCTGCTCGCGGTTCGCGGTGACCTGCGGGCGGCCGAGCAGGCGGCCCGGGACGCGCTGGGCATGCCGCCCTGCCGGGGTTGGTCCGGTCGGCTCGACTGCGCCTACGCGTACCTCGCGTTGGCCCTGGTGGCGCTGCTGCGCGACCAGCCCGAGGAGGCCGCGGCGAACCTCGCCCTCGCCGGCCCGGCGCTCGGCGTCGCCGACGGGTGGGCTGGCGGCCCGGAGGCCGGTACCGCTGAGGACTGGCTCGCCGCCGCTCCCGGCGAACCGGTGGCGGCTGCGGTGGCGGCCCTGTGCCGGGCGCAGTTGCACCGCGACGCCGGCGACCCGGCCGCCGGCCAGCGGCTGCTCGTCCGGGCCGGTGCGGCACTGGCCGACCGTCCCTCCGCCACCGAACTGACCAGCCTCCTGCGGGCCGCCGAGGCCGAACTACGCGCCGAGCGGGGCGACCTGGAGGCCGCCCGTGACCTGCTGGCCGGATCCGCCGACGACGGGACCGACCCGGTGCTGGCGGTGACGGTGGCGAAGGTGGAACTGCTGGCCGGTGACACCGCCGCGGCCGGGCGGGTCCTGCCGGGCTGGCAGTCGCCGACGGCCACGGCCTGGCCCCTGCCGGTACGTCTGGACGCGGGCCTGCTGGACGCGGTGCTGGCCGAGCGGGCGGGGGACGGGCGTCGGGCCGGCCGGATCCTGGAACAGGTGCTGGACCTCGCCGGCCCACAGGGTTGCCGGCGGGTCTTCACCCGCGCCGCACCACCCGTACGGGACCTGCTGGCCGCCCACCTGGACGCGGGCACCGCCCACTTCACGCTGGTCAGCGACCTGGTCCGGGGGGCCAGCACGAGCACCACCCGGCCGACCGCAGCGCCCCGGGGCGTCCTCGACGAGCCGCTCACCGAGCGCGAGCTGACCATCCTGCGCTACCTGCAGAGCATCCTGTCCAACGTGGAGATCGCCAGCGAACTGTCGCTCTCCGTCAACACGGTGAAGACCCACGTCCGCAACATCTACCGCAAACTCGACGCGACCCGCCGGCGTGAAGCGGTCCGGCGGGCGCGCGAGTTGCGGCTGATCTGAGCGTGTCGGCGGTCAGGCGTCGCCGGCGGCGTCCACGGCCGTCAACAGGTCGGCCAGGTCGTAGCCGCCCTCGTGTCGGACGCCGTTGACGAACAGGGTCGGGGTGCCGTTCACCCCGCTACGGATGCCGCCCACGAAGTCCCGGCGTACCCGGTCCGCGTGCGCACGGCTCTCCACCTCTGCGTTCAACTCGTCCGGTGGCAACCCGACCTGCTCCACACCGAGCGAGAGGTGCACCGGGTCGAGCTGGTCCTGGTGCTCGTAGAGCCAGTCGTGCATCTCCCAGAACCGGCCCCGCACCCCGGCGGCCTCGGCCGTCTCGGCGGCGCGTTCGGCGTACGGGTGCACGTTGGCGATCGGGAAGTATCGGTAGACCAGCCGGACGGTGTCGGCTCGCTGCCGCAGCAACTCGTGCAGGTTCGGGTACGCGGCACCGCAGAACTGGCACTGGAAGTCGCCGTACTCGACGACCGTGACCGCCGCGTCGGCCGGCCCGCGGATGTGGTCCTCGGTGGTCACCGGGTCCCGGAGTCGGGCGGTGACCTGCAGTGGCGTGGTCATCCGGTCGTCACCTTCCGGTCGGCGGCGAGTTGGTCCAGCGCGTCGAAGATGCCGTCCGCGCCCGGGTTCACGTCGGGCGGCGAGAGATAGCTCCAGGTCACCGTGCCGTCCGGGTCGAGCACCACGAGCGCGCGGGCGGCCTCACCGCGCGGTTGGTACGCGCCGTAGGCACGGGCCACCTCGCCCTTGGGCTCGAAGTCGGCCAGCAGGGGGAACTCGATGCCCCGGCTCTCCGCGAACGCCCGGTGCGACCAGATGCTGTCCACCGAGATGCCGAGCACGACCGCCTCGTACTGCGCGAAGACGGGTGCCGCCGACTGGTAGAGCGACATCTGGTCACCGCAGACCGGGCTCCAGTCGGCGGGGTAGAAGGCGAGCACGACCGGTCGGCCGTGGAACTGCTCGGGCCCCATCGGGTCCCCGGCCGGGGTGGCCGGCAGGGTGAAGTCGGGCGCGGCGTGCCCCGGTTGGATCAGCCCGTTCGGATCACTCATGCCACCAGCCTGCTCCCGGGGTGGGTGAGGCGGACTCACCCACCTCGGGTGGTTCCGTGCTCGCTCAGCGCCGCGCGTGGCGCGCGCTCACCGCAGCACCGGGGCGACGGCGATGTGGTTCTGCACCTCGCGGATACCTGGTGCGGACCACGCCACCTGCTCGACCTCGGCCCGCTCGGGCATCGAGTGCACCAACCCGGCGAGCACCGCCGTGTCGCCGTGCACCCGGACGCTGATCCGTTCGGCTTCGGTCGCCCCGGCTCGGGCGAGGGCGTCGACGATCCGCTCGGCCAGGTTCCGACCGTCCGGCGGGGCGGCCGGTTGGACGGCGATGCCGTTGCTCACCCCGCGTACGCCGGTCAGTCGGCCGACCGCCCGTTCGGCAGCGCGGCGCTGGTACTCCCACTCGACGTCGCCGTGCAGCGTCACCCAGCCGGCCGAAACGGTGACCTGGAGTTTCTCGATGGGCACGAACGCGTCCCACTCCAGCGTGTGGCTGGCGGCGGCGGCCAGGTCGGGGTCGGTGCGCTCCGCGCCGGTGGCCAGTTGCACGGCCAGGTCGTTGGCGACCGCCCGGACCCGGGCGACCCGGTGCGCGGCGCGTTCGGCGGCCCACTTCTTCGCGTAGCTGTCCACTCGGCCGGTCAGCGTGACGACGCCTTCGGCGACGGTCACGCCGATCTCGTGCGGCTGCACCCGCGGTTCCCAGGTCAGCTCGTCGAGTACGGCGGACTGGATGTCCTGGTCGGTGCGGCTGATCTCCGCGATGGCCATCTGTCCTCCTCCCGTGCTCCGGTGGCGAGCCGGGCGGCGACGTGCAGCCGGAGGCCCGCCGACGTCGAACCTGCCGTCGCTCCGGGTGAACCGTCCTCGCCCGGACAGGGTGACATGGCGGTTGTTTCATCCATGGGAGCGCTTCCATCACGAGCACATTTCGGTTACGGTAATCGCGTTCCTCGATCGCGGGAGCCGTCGCGTCGGGTGGTGGAGCCAGGGCAACTCTGTCCCCGTCGTCGTGCTCGTCCCCCGGGCCACGACGCTCCCGCCCGGTCGACCCCGTCCCCCGGGGTGTGCACTACCACCACCAAGATCACCACCACCACCACCCGAGCACCGGTCCGCCGGGCCGCCTGAGGGGTCCGGCACCCGGCGGACCGGCCCCAACCCGTACCCGACCCAGCGGTACGGGCCCCGTTCGACAGACGTCGATCGGGGCCCGGGGGTACGGGAACGTGTGCTCAGACCGCAGGCGAGTTGGGACGGTCGACGTCGACGAACTCCACGTCGTCGACGGAGGAGTTGTCCCGACTGCCGGCGGCCCGCGCGGCGGAACCGACGGCCCAGCCCACCGCCGCGCCGACGAGCGCTGCGCCGATCAGCAGTGTCCAGGGCAGAGCCGGCTGGCGACCGGCCAGTGCGTCGAAGGCCAGCGAGGCGCGGCGTCGCGCCTCTTCGGCGGCGGAGCCCACCAGGTCACCGGCGCCGTCGGCCAGGTCGCTGCTGTTGCGGCGGGCCGACCGTGCGGTGTCCCGCACACTGTCTCCGGCGGAGCTGACGGCCGAGAGCAGGTGCTCCCAGGCCTGGTCCGCGATCCGCTCCGGCTTGCTGCGGCGGTCCAGCAGGTTGGTTCCGAACATCGTGGTTACCTCCTTGGGTGCCGAAGCCGCCGGCCACTTCGGACTTCGGCGTCTGTTCAGCGCGTCACGGTTCGCCTACCCCGCCAGTGCCCAGGGTCGCCCGGGCGCAAACCCGGCACGCCGCAACCTCAGCGCACCGCCACTGCCGCAACGCCCTGAGCGAAGTCGTCGTCATCGTCGTCATCGCCGTCGCCTCCGCCGAAACCGCAGGCCAGTACGAGGGCGAGAAGTACGCCGACGCCAGCCAGCCTCGCAAGTCGCTTGATCATTGAAGGTCCTCTCCGTCACGGTGGGTGTCCCGCCCCGATGCTAGGACGGAACGGCAACCACGGGCGCCGATCAGGGCAGCTGGGCGCGGACGACACGCCGGTGGCACGCGGGACGGGCGTAGGTCGTGGGGCGGTTGTCCGGCGCGCCGGGCCCGGACGGCTACCCTGGTCCGGCGACGCGTCGGTCACGACTGATCGACGAGGCGCAGATAACGAAAAGTGTTGAGTAATCAGATACTGAAAAGTACGGATATGGGCCGCTTTGTTGGCTCGGATCCGCGAATTGCTCATCCCGAGGGGTGGCGACCGAGGCCGTTGGAGGAATACTCTCGGTCGCGGCCCGCGTACTGATGAGGCGCCCGGGGGACGGGCGGGTGGAGGTGCTCGCGTGAGCCTGTCGATCGTGAAGTCGGTTCTGTCCGGTGGTGTCGTGGAGATCGCCCCGCGGGGCGAGATCGACGTCGACACAGCGTACGAGGTGCGCGAAGCGATCGCGGAGGTGCTGGCCAAAGGTCGGCCCCTGCGCATCGAGCTCAACATGAGGCTGGTCACCTTCATCGACTCCGTCGGCATCAGCGCCATGGTGGCCGGCTTCCAGACGGCCGAGGTCAGCGACGTCAAGCTGGTGGTCACCGAGCCGAGCCGGTTCGTGCACCGGCAGCTGTGGGTGACCGGCCTGCTCGGCCTGTTCGGTGCCCCCGAGCCCTACTTCGCCGGTGCCGCCACCCCCGAGGTGCTGCCCGGCGCCTGAGCGCGCCCGACACCACGTCAGGTCTGCTCGTCCAGCCCGGTCAGGTCGACGTCGGTCGCTTCGGTGACCGCCCGGATGGCCGTCACCGACGCGTACCCGGCGGCCAGCAACGCCACGTCCGTGCCGGGCTGCGCGGCCTGCCCCGGCTCCTCCAACGAGGTACGCACGAAGCCGTGACCGGACTCGGCCACCGTCATCTGCACCTGGCCGAAGCTGGCCAGCGCGCCGCGACGCACTCCGCGCAACTGCCCGTGCGGCAGGTCCGGCGCGTTCACGTTCAGCACGCTCTCCAACGGCGCGGATCGCAACCGGGGGAGCAGATCAAGGGCGACCCGTGCGGCGGTGCTCCAGTGCCGCTCGGTGTCCCGTACCCGGGCTGCGGCATCCACCGCGGCACCGCCGCTCGCCGCTGTCGCCTCACCCGCGGAGAGCACGTCGAGGGAGACCGCCATCGCGCGACACCCGTTCGTGGCGGCGGTGAACGCGGCCCCCACCGTCCCCGAGTGCAGGACGGCCCGGCCGGCGTTGGCGCCCCGGTTGATGCCGGAGAGCACCACCGACGGCGGTGGGCCGAACGCGCCGTGCAGGGCGATCAGCGTGATGAAGCCGGGGGAGCCGCCCACTCCGTACGCCGGCACTCCCGCCAGGTCCGGTAGCGGGTGGTCGTTCACGACGACCCTCCCGTCCCGTTCCATGGCGCTCATCGCGGCGCTGGTGCCGCTCGCCTCCTCCAGTGGCGCGGCGACCACCACGTCCAGGCCCCGCTGCACGGCCGCCCAGGCGAGGGCCTGGATGCCGGGCGCGGCTATCCCGTCGTCGTTGGTGATCAACACCCGCACTGTCATCGGTCGACCACCCGGTCGGCCAGTTCGTCAGGGGTAGTCCGCTCCTGTGGCCGGCTGTCCGCCGGCACCAGTCGGACTCGGTCCACCAGGCCGGTGATCGAGTCCAGCCGTCCGGTGCCCAGGCCGTGCCGGGTCACGTTGAGCGCGCCGGCCGCGGCACCGGTCCGGATGGCGGTCCGGATGTCTCCGCCGCTGGCCACGATGGCGGCCACCCCGGCGGTCATCGAGTCGCCCGCGCCACGCGGGTCGGCGGCCTCCAGTCGGGGCATCTCGACCTCGAACAACTCCCCGTCGATGAGCGCGAGCGCCGGCTGGTCGGCCCGGCTCACCACCACCGTCTCGGCGCCGGCCGCGTGCAGCTCGTACATGGCCTGGGTCAGTTCGACGGTGTCGTCGGTGCGGGCGCGGCCGTCGCGGATCAACTCCTCGTGGCTCACCTTGAGGAAGAACACGCCGCTCTCCAGCACCGCGGCGAGATGATCGCCGGAGAGGTCGACCACGACCCGGCCGCCGTTGGCGCCAAGGTCCGCCGCGAAACGCCGGTACAGGTCGGCGGGGACGAGCCACGGCGCGTTCGGCCCGCTGAGAATGCTCACAGCGGCCCTCAGGCCCTCGCCGAGGGCCAGGTTGTACAGCTCGTCGAGCTCGTGTCGGCTCAACGGCTGCCCGGGTACGTCGGCGATCTCCTGCCGGGACCCGCCCCGGCGGTCGTGCACGTACCCGCCGCTGCCGGAGTCACGGACCACCACCTTCAGGTCGACGCCCTCGCTGACCAGCAGTGGCTCCAACACCTGGCCGATCTCGCCGCCGAGGGCTGCGCAGAGCACCACGTCGACGCCGAGCGACATCACCATCCGGGCCTGCCAGACCCCCTGCCCGCCGGGGTGCAGGTGCAACTCGGGGTGGTCGTTGGGCTGGTCCAGGGTCACGGTCAGCTGTGGTGTGGGCGCGAAGACCATCACGTGCCCGCTCACCGGATCGTCGCCGTTCATGGTGTCCGCCCCCAGCACGTTTGGGTAATTCATCACTAATGCGACAAATAGTAGCTCCCTGTCCTGCCGCCCTGGGTTCGTCGGCCGGGGCGTTGCCAGTCAGACATCGGTAGGGGACGATCGTGCGACCATCGACGGCGGGAGACGGTGTGCTCACCAGCGATACCTTCAGCTACACCGTCCAGGCCCGGTGCTCGCCGGCCCACGCGGCGGCGATGCTCAGCGACCTGACCCGGCAGGGCGAGCTGCACCCGCTGATCGTCCGGGTCCGTCGACTGCCGCCCCGACCTGGTGCGCAGGCCAGCTACACGATCAACGACCGTTTGGCGGCCGGCCCGCTGCACTTCAAGACCACCTACCACGCGGACGTGCTGATCAACGAGGACGACGAGATCGTCATGGTGGCCCGTCAGTGGCCGGCCACCACTGTGCGAAACCAGACCCGGTTGCGCCCCGAGCCGGATGGCCTGGTTCGGATCGACGTTGAGATCACCCTGACCGCGCCGACCCCGCTGTTCCGGTACGCGTTCCGCCAGGCCCGTGCCGCCCACCTCGCCCTGGCCACCCGACTGGGGCCGGCCCTCGAACGCGCCAGCGACCCCCCACCCGCCGCCTGACCCGCCCGCCCGCGCGCCCGCGCCAAGATCCGCGCAATATCCCGGATGTTGCTGCCTCCGACGCTCGGGAGACAGCACTATCCCTGATGTTGCGCGGATCTTGAGGGCGAACACCCGACGCGGCCGCCCGGGAGCGGATCGGCGCGCCCACAGCCGTCAAGGTCACGCTCGATCATGGATGTAGTGGCCTGATGGCGCTCAGGAGACCACTACATCGTGGTTGCAGCGTGATCACGGCGGCGTGGGCACCGGCTTGCGAGCGCTGGTCGTTCGGGCGGCGTGCCGGCGTCCCCACGGCTTGTAGGTGGACAGCACCGTCGCGATGATCATGAGGGTGGTCGACACCGCGGGCGCGATCACCAGGTCGGCGCGATCCCGTGCGGGCAGGGCGGCGCCCAACGCTCCGGCGTGCCGCAGGTTCGGGGTGAGCAGGAACAGCACCAGCCCGACCATCATCGTGGTGATCACGAGCTTGACCAGCACCCACCGGTAGCGCAGGAGGCCCCACGGGGTGAGCAGCGCGCTGACGACACCGATCAGCCAGACCAGGACGCTCAGCGGTGCGAACAGGACGGTGCCGACCACCGCACCGACCGGGTAGAAGACGGCCGGGTCGGCGCCCCGCTGTACGGCGATGCCGAGGGTGAGCAGCACCAGGTCCGCGCCGAGCCAGCCCAGCGAGGTGACCAGGTGCAGGGTGAGCAGTGCCTTGCGGGCGGTGGGTGGGATCCGAGGCATACCGCGATGCTGCCCGCCGACAGTGGCCGGGTCGTCCGACGACCGGCGACATCGGGTGTACGCCCCGCGACGTAGCCGTGGCCGGTGCCCCTCGACGGGGGCACCGGCCACGAGTGGTCAGTAGACCGACAGGTGCACGTGGTTGGTGTGGTCGCTGGACGGGTCGCCACCCGCCCCGCTGTACGACTTCCATCCGCTGCTGGGCAGCCAGATCTGCCTGTACCAGATCACGTACAGCACGGCGAGCCGGTCGGCGTTGCGGATGAAGTACGCGGCCAGGTTGTTGCCGTACGTCTTGTCGCCGCCGGTGGCGTCGCCGCCGAAGCCACCCTTCTGGGCGGCGAAGTCGCAGGCCCGACCCTTCGGGTGCTCACCGGAGCCGCTGGGGCGGTGGCAGGAGACGTACCGGGTGAAGCCGGCGGCCTTGGCCTGGTTGAGGGCGTGCAGGGTGCGCGGGGTGATGCAGCCGCTGGCCGGCGTGGGGTCGTCGACGTTGCACGACTCCTTCGGCCAGGAGCCGTCGGAGTTGCGCGGAGCGGCCTTCGCGTTGCTGGTGGAGGTGCCCCGGTTGGAGTCCGTGTCGGCGGTGGTCTGCGGCTTCGGGGTGGTGGCGACGGTCAGGGCCCGCTCGGCCTGCTCCTTGCGCTTGGCCATCACCGCGACCTGCTTGCGCTGTTCGTTGATCTCACCGTCCAGGGCGACCCGGGTGCGGTTGGCCTGCTCCTTGCTGGTGAGGAGGTCGCGCAGCACCCGGTCCTCGTTGGCGGCCACCGCGTCCAGGGAGGCGGCCCGGTCCATGAAGCCTTCCGGGGTGTTGCTGTTGAGCAGCGCCGAGATCGTGCTGAGTCGTCCGGTGCGGTACGCGACGCCGGCGATCTCGCCGACCTTGCCGCTGCGCTGGTCGAGTTCGACCTCGAGGGTCTTCAGTTGGGTGGTGAGCTGCTGCTGCCGCTGCACGGAGGAGTCCAGGGCGCGCTTGGCGTCCAGGTAGCCCTTGCTGGCGGCCTCCAATTGGGCTCGGAGTGCCGGGGTGCCGCCCTCTTCGTCGGAGTCGGGTGCGGCGGCCCGCTGGCCGGTCGGGGGAGCGGCCGAGGCGGTGCCGGCCGGGAGCGCGACGCCGAGAGCGAGCATCGCGACGATCAGGGCCGCCAGTTTGGCGGCAGGTGGTCGTGCTGGTGCCACTGCGCAGTCCTTCCGTCAGCCGCCGACCGGGTTAGCTGACGGGTTCGGGACGGAAGATCCCTACCGCTGACGCGGATGCACCCCAGGAACGTGGTTCCCCGGTTCGCCCGTGCGGGCGATTAGGCGACGACCACCACCGGCGCCGGGAGGCGCCGCCTGGTGGCGGCCGGGACAGAGCCTACCGGTACTGGTGGGGCGGCTGCAGCGAATGTGACGGACGGTGAGTGCGTCCTCACGCGGGACTCACCTCACCACTCGATGGAGCCGCACGCCCCGGACGCGGCACCCGGTTCGATCTGCAACGTCGCGTGCTCGATTCGGAAGTCGTTGTGCAGGGCCGTACGCGCTGCGGTGAGCACCGCGCCGACCTCTGCGCCGGGCTCCATGGTGAGGTGTGCGGAGGCCACGTCCATGCCCGAGGTGAGCGTCCAGACGTGCAGGTCGTGCACCTCGACCACGCCGGGAACGGCGGCCAGCCGGTCGTGCACGGCGGTCACCTGGAGGTGTTCCGGTGCGGCCTGCACCAGGATGCGGATGGCTGCCCGGGCCAGCCGCCAGGTGCGTGGCAGGATGAACACGCCGATGGCGACGGCGACGAGCGGGTCGGCCCACCACCAGTCGGTGACGGTGATGAGCAGCGCCGCGCCGATCACGCCGACCGAGCCGAGCAGGTCGCCGAGCACCTCCAGGTAGGCGCCCTGGATGTTGATGCTCTCCCGGGCCCCGGTGCGGAGGAGGGCGAAGGCGACGATGTTGGCGAGCAGGCCGAGGACGGCCACCACGAGCATCGGACCGGTGATGACCTCGTGCGGGTCGCCGAAGCGGCGGATCGCCTCGATCACCACGTAGACCGCGACGCCGGAGAGCAGGACGGCGTTGGCCAGTGCGGCGAGCACCTCGAGTCGGTAGAGCCCGAAGGTGCGCTGCGGGTCGCCGGTGGCCCGCCGGGTCGCGGTGATCGCGGCGAGCGCCATGCCGATGCCGAGCACGTCGGTGAACATGTGCCCGGCGTCGGAGAGCAGGGCGAGCGACCCGGTGTGCAGGGCGGTGACCGCCTCGACCACCATCAGGGTGGCGAGCAGCCCGAATGCCGCCCAGAGTCGACCCCGGTGCTGGTATGCGGCATTGGCGACGGACCCGTGGTGGTGGTCATGACCTGCGCCCACGTGAATTACCTTCCGCCGCCGTCCGAGGTCCGGTCCAATGTATGTTCACATCGCAATGTGTGCAAGTGTACGGGTCGCGCCTCCCACCGGTGGCCGCTCGGACAGGTCAGCCGGTGGGGTCGATGGTGGTGAGTCGCTGGGTGGCCCGGGACAGCGCCACGTACAGGGTGCGTACCCCGGCACCCGGATCCGCCCGGATCTCGCTCGGGGCGACCAGCACGACTCCGTCGTACTCCATGCCCTTGGCCTCCAGGCTGGTGACCACCTGCAACCTCGGCGCGTCCAGCGCGTCGAGCCAACCGGCGACCTCGTCCCGACGCGGCACCGGCGTGATCACGCCGACCGTGCCCTCCACCTCGGCCAGCAGGTCGGCGGCGGCCTTCACGGTCGCGGTCTCCAACCCCGTCGCGGGCACCACCAACTCGACCGGATCGACGCCGGTGGACCGGACGGCGGTCGGCAGCGGCAGGTCCGGGTAGAGCCGACGGATCTCCGCCGCCGCCACCGCGAAGATCTCCGAGGAGTTGCGGTAGTTGGTGGTGAGCGTGAAGTCGTGCCGCTTGCGCCGGCCCAACGCCTGGTCCCGGGCCCGGTCCAACTCGTCGGGGTCGCCGGTCCACGCGGTCTGCGCCGGGTCACCCACCACCGTCCAGGAGGCCAGCCGACCACGACGGCCGATCATCCGCCACTGCATCGGTGAGACGTCCTGCGCCTCGTCGACCACCACGTGCGCGTAGTCCCGGTAGTCCTCTGGGCGCTCCCGAGCCGCCGCGCGGGCGGCCCGCTGCCGGTCGGCGGCGGTGCTCAGCTCGCGTACGCCGCCAGCCAGCTGGAACGGGTCGCGACGGGCCCGGGCCGGCTGCACCGGCTTACCGAGTAGCGCGTCCAACTCGTCCAGCAGCGCGATGTCGGCGATGGTCAGCCCGGTCGAGTCCAGATCCCGGTACGCGGTGGTGAGCAGCCGGATCTCCGCGTTGGAGAGGATCCCCCCGGCGTACCGGCGCAGCCGGTCCGGCTGCGCCAGCCAACCGAGCACGTGCCGAGGGTGCAGACGAGGCCACCACGCCTTGAGGAACTCCCGGAACTCCGACCGCTCGGCGATCTCCGCCTCGAAGGCCCGCTGTTGCGGCAGACGGGTGACGCCCACCTCTCGGGCCTGCGCCCAGAGCGCGGCGAACACCCCGTCGAAGCCAGCCCGGCGCACCTCGTTGCGTCGGGCGCCCCGGTGCAGCGCGCGGTCTCGGATCCGGTCCAGCGTCGTCCGGTCCAGCCGCAGCAGCGTGCCCCGGTACAGCAGCCGCAGCTCACCCGGGCCGCCCGGCACCGCGTCGCGGGCCGCCCGCTCGAGCACCCGACGCATCCGCAGCGAACCCTTCACCGCCGCCACCTGGGGCGGGTCGGTGCGGGTGGCGCTCATCCCCGGGAAGAGGGTGCCCAACGAGTGCAGGGTCGCGGTGTCCTCGCCGAGCGACGGCAGCACCGAGCCGATGTACTCCACGAACACCGACGACGGGCCCACCACCAGGATGCCGCCGCCCGCGTACCGGCTGCGGTCGGAGTAGAGCAGGAACGCGGCCCGGTGCAGGGCGACAGCGGTCTTACCGGTGCCGGGGCCGCCGGCGACGATCGTCACCCCGGAACCGGGCGAACGGATCGCCTCGTCCTGCTCGCGCTGGATGGTCGCCACGATGTCCCGCATGCCCCGGCCGGTGGCCTTGGACAGGGTGGCCAGCAGCGCGCCGTCACCGACGACCGTCATCCCCTCCGGGGCGGCGGTCGGGTCCAGCAGGTCGTCCTCGATCCGGGTGACCCGTTCGGCGCGGGACTGGATCGTGCGGCGACGCACCACGTCCAGCGGCTGCGCCGGAGTGGCCTGGTAGAAGGCGGCGGCGGCCGGCGCCCGCCAGTCGACGACCAGCGTGCGGGCGTCCTCGTCCCGGATGCCGAGCCGCCCGACGTGCAGGACCTGGCTGTCGCGCAGGTCCAGCCGGCCGAAGACCAGCCCCTCGTGCTCGGCGTCCAGGGTGTGCCGCCGCTGCGCCGCGTGGAACACCATGGCGTCGCGCTCGACCAGCGCGCCGTGCGTGCCCACCCGGGCCATCCGATAGCCGTCGCGCTCGGCGCGGACCGCCGACCGCCGCAGCTCGGCCAACCGCGCGTACACCCGGTCGAGGTGGCGTTGCTCGACGGCGATCTCCTGCTCCAGGCCGGTCTGGTCGGTCAACGCACGCTCCTTCGACTGTCGCCGGCAGGCGGCGGAAACCGCGCAAGCCAACCGCAGAAGGGTACGGCCCCGCGCCCGACCCGCCGCGCCCGAGGTGCGGGAACGTGGTCAGACGCCGGTCCCGGCGGGGGTCGCGTCGAGGCTGCGGGGCGGCGGTTCGGCGAGCACCCGACGCAGGACACCGCTGAGCGCGGCGTTGACCTCGTCCGGGCGCTCCATCATCAGCATGTGTCCGGCACCAGGGCAGATGGTCAGCTCGGTGGCCGGCAGGGCCGCCGCGATCGACTCGGCGCACGGCGGTGGGGTCAGCCGGTCCCGGTCGCCGACCAGAGCGGCGGCCGGCAGGTGGGCCAGCGCGGCGAGGGTGTCCAGGCGGTGCTGGGCGCCGATGGAGGCGCGGAACCCGCCGATCGAGCGCAGCGAGGCGCGAGCCACCGCCGAGGTCACCAGGCGGAGATCGGACGGGTCGCAGCGGTCGCCGAAGAGCATCCAGCGGATGCTCGGTCGCAACGCGTTCAGCAGAGCCCGGGGCGCCCGCCACGAACCGCATCGGGCCAACACCCCGGCACCTGTCGTCTCGGCCAGCCGGATCAGCCGGGCGATCCGCGGCGAGAGGCCGTAGACGGTGTGCGTGTGCCCCTCCGCGGTGGTCGAGACGAAGACCAGCCCGGCGGTACGGGCGGCGAAGTGCGCGGGGTGGCGGTGGGCGTACTCCATGATCGTCATGCCGCCCATCGAGTGCCCGACCAGGACGACCGGCCCGGTCGGCACCACCGTGTCGATCACCGTGGCCAGGTCGTCGCCGAGCTGGGCCACTGTGGCAGTGGGCAGCGCCATGCAGCTGGAGTGGCCGTGCCCCCGCGCGTCGTAGGTGACCACCCGCACCGCCCGGCCGACCGACGCCGTGGTGAGCGCCTCCACCTGCCGGTGCCAGGCGCGCCCATCCAGCGTCCAGCCGTGCAGCAGGATGGCTGTCACCTGGGCGTCCGCCGGCCCCGTCACCTCGACGTTGAGCCGTACGCCGTCCGGCATGGTCACCTCGAACCGCTCCGGCATCGCCACCTCCCCAGGGCCGCCCAGCACCACAAGCACCGGGATACCCGGCGGTAACACCGGCTACCCGCCATGAGACCACGCCAATCGCGCCGGGGCGAACATTCCCGACCTCGCCCGTGGTCGTCGGCGGAAGACCAAGCTGAACGGCATGGGGTCCTCGGGAGTGCCCATGGGTGGGACGCCGGGGCAGGGACGGCAGGCCGGCGGTACGCCCCGCGCCGCGCTTGCCGACCTGCTCGCCGGGAACCGGCGGTTCGTCAGCGGCCAGCCGATCCACGGGCACGACGTCACGGCCGCAGCCGCCGCCTCCGGCGACCAGCAGCCGTACGCGGTGGTGCTCGGCTGCATCGACTCACGGGTGCCGCTGGAGGCGATCTTCGACCAGACGTTCGGGGCGATCTGTGTGATCCGTACCGGCGGGCACGTGCTCGACCGGGCGGTGTGCGGCTCCATCGAGTACGTGGTCGGGCAGCTCGGCGTACCACTGGTGATGGTTCTGGGCCACGAGCGGTGCGGCGCTGTGGGTGCCGCGGTGGACGCGCTGCGCACCGGGGAGCGTCCCGGGGGGTCGCTGGCGTACCTGGTGGACGAGATCGCCCCGGCGGTGACCGGGATCGGGTTCGACGACCCGGCGGTGCACCCGCTGGCGATTCGCCGGCACGTCGGGCGGACGGTGCGCACGTTGCGCGACGACGACCTGCTGGCCGGGCCGGTGGCCGCCGGGCGGGTGGCGGTGACCGGCGGCCTCTACGACCTGGCCACCGGCGAGGTCGCCCTCCTCGACCCAGGCTGACCGCCCCCGGACGCGAAACCGCCCGCCGGGAACTCCCGACGGGCGGTTTCAGATGATGCGGTGGGGGAGGGCTCAGCCCTCGAAGACACCGGCCGCGACGAGGCGCTTCTCGGTGGCCTCCCAGCCGTCACCCGGGTGGGTGGCAGCCAGGTTGTTGATCTCCGCCCGGATCTTGGCGGCGTGGCCGGCGGCGGCCAGCACGCGGATCTCCTCGACGAAGGCGTCCGAGTCGGTGCGCAGGTGCGCGGTCTTGCCGTTGGTCAGGTTCCGCACGTAGGCGTGCTTGCCGCCGTTGAGCGGGATGAGGTACTTGAACTCGCCCAGCACGCTGAGGGCGCCACCCTGGCCAGCCTGGCCGGCCCGGACTGACGCGCGCGCGGTCTTAGAGGTGTTGCTCGCCACGGAGGTACTCCTTGCAAGACGTACGGGAGGACTGGACGTCCGGGGGCTGTGTGCGGGCCGAACGTGGACTCGGCTCGCGTAGGTGTAACGCGGCATAAGCCGCCGGTGGAACTGTACAGGACCACGACATCATGCTGGTCGTCGCGGTGTCCTGAGAGGCAACGGCAGCCACCCGTCCGGCTATTCCACCCGGCGTTTTTTCCGATTCCCTGGCGCACCACGCGTCACAGGAGTCATCATGTGTTGCACGAGCCACCTGGGTGGTCGAGGTCGTAGGGGAAGACGCACCTCGCTCTCCGGGAGGTCACCGTGCCAACGCGTGGCGTCGTATACGTCCACTCGACCCCGCTCGCCGTGTGCTCGCACGTCGAGTGGGCGATCGCGCGCGTCCTAGCCGCGCCGGTCAACCTGCAGTGGACGGCTCAGCCCGTCGACCCCGGCGCACGCCGGGCAGAGTGCGGGTGGACCGGTCGTCCGGGGACGGGCGCCGAGCTGGCTGCTGCCCTACGGCAGTGGCCCATGATCCGTTTCGAGGTCACCGAGGAGCCGAGCCCCGGTGCCGACGGTGAACGCTTCATGTACGTGCCGGCCCGTGGTCTGTTCCGAGCCACCGTCGGCGTGGCCGGCGACATCCAGCTCGGCGAGGACCGGCTACGGACGCTGATGGCCGCATCCCGGGCTCCGGAGGCGCTGGCGCACGCGCTGGACAAGGCGCTGGGCACTGCGTGGGACGCTGACCTGGAGCCCTACCGCTACGCCGGCGACGGCGCGCCGGTGACCTTGCTCACCCGGGTCGGCTGACTCGTCCGCGTGCGGGTCGGGCAACCTGCACGCACGTCGTCGGTGGGCCCTGCGGGCGGAAAGGTCAAGTTGCCCCGATAAGGGGGAACTGATGGGATAGGCCGCGTGTCGAATCGCCCGTGGCGCGCCACCGTCGCAGCCGCCGCCCTGACCGTTCTGCTCGTCTCCGGCTGCTCGAATGCCGCCGAACGCCCGGCCCCGACGCCGAGCCCGTCCGGCACCTCGGCGGCGCCGAGCACCTCCGCCGCGCCACCGGCCAGCGACCCCGCCGCCCGCGCCGCCGCGCTGGTCGCGACGCTGTCCGACGAAGACCTGGTCGGCCAGGTGCTGATGCCGTACGCCTACGGCGACTCGGCGACGAAGGTCTCGGCCGGCTCGGCCGCCGGCAACCAGGCCCTCGCCGGAGTCGACACCCCCGCCGACATGATCAGCAAGTACCGGCTTGGTGGCCTGATCCTGGTCGGCTTCAGCGCCGACGACCCGACCAAGGGCAACCAGGAGACCACGAACGTCGACAACCCGAAGCAGGTGCACGACCTCACCACCGGGCTGCGCGCCGCCGCCGGTCGACTCGCCGCCGGTCCCGCGCCCCTGCTGATCGGCACCGACCAGGAGTACGGCGTCGTCACCCGCGTGACCGACGGGGTCACACTGCTGCCCAGCGCGCTCGCGGCGGGCGCGGCCGGCGACCCGAAGCTGACCGAGGCCGCCTGGCGGGCCGCCGGCGCCGAGCTGGCGGCGATGGGAATCAACGTCGACTTCGCCCCGGTGGCCGACGTGCTGGCCACCCGCAGCACCGTGATCGGATCCCGGTCGTACGGCTCCGACCCGAAGCAGGCAGCGGCGCAGGTGGGCGGCGCCGTCCGTGGCCTGCAGGCGGCCGGGGTCGCGGCCACCCTGAAGCACTTCCCCGGGCACGGCCACAGCGCCGACGACTCGCACCAGGATCTGCCGGTGCTCACCCAGTCCGCCGAGGCGTTGCAGAACGGCGCCTGGCCGCCGTTCACCGCGGGCATGGACGCCGGGGCGATGGCGGTGATGTCCGGCCACCTGGACGCGCGGGCGATCGACCCGGGGACCCCAGCGACGTTCTCGCACAAGCTGCTCACCGACGTCCTGCGCGGCCAGCTCGGGTTCAAGGGTGTGGTGATCACCGACGGCATGAACATGCCACCCGCGAAGCGCTGGGCGCCCGGCGAGGCGGCGGTCCGCGCGTTGAACGCCGGTAACGACCTCATCCTGATGACCCCGAACGTCGGTCAGGCGTACGACGGGTTGCTCGCCGCGCTGCGCGGCGGGTCACTGCCCCGGACCCGGCTGGTCGAGGCGGTCACCCGGGTGCTGACCATGAAGTTCCGTCTCGCGGAGACCCCGGCCGCGCAGATGTCCACGCTCAACTCCCCGGAGCACCGCGCGGCGGCCGACGCGCTGGCCGCCGCCGCCGTCACCGTGCTGCGCGGCACCTGCGGCAAGGCGGTGGCCGGGCCGATCACCGTCACCTCCTCCGGCGGTCGGGACGGCACCCGGGCCGCGCTCACCGCCGCGCTGACGGCCGCCGGAGCGCAGGTGAAGCCGAGTGGCGGGACGGTCGTGCACCTGGTCGGCTACGGCGACGGCGCCAAGGACCTGCGGCCCGACGCGGCGGTCACTGTCGCCATGGACACCCCGTACGTACTGGCTGGCGCGAAGTCGCCGACGCTGCTGGCCACCTACTCGTCCAGCCGGGCCTCGATGACGGCGTTGGCCGCCGTGCTGGCCGGCAAGGCCAAGCCGAGCGGCCGGTCCCCGGTGGCCGTGCAGGGCCTGTCCGCCACCACCTGCGGCACCTGAACCGTCCTTCGAGCCGCCCGGCCGGCGGCGAAAACGGCTCGCCTCGGCTCGGGGGGCCTGACAGTCTCCAGGGATGGGAGCGGCAGAAGGATTTCGGCACGTGCGACGGGCCGACGGCACTGTGGTGATCACCCACCACGGGCGGGTGGCCGGCACGCTGCGCGGCGGTCGGGCGGCGGAGTTCCTCGCCGAGGTCGACGACGACCCGCAGTTGGTGATGGCCCGCTGGACCGGCAACTACCGCCACGGCAACGAGCGCACCGCGAAGCAGCACCCCCGCAACCGGGGCTGAACGAGCAGAACGGGCCACCTCCGATCGGAGGTGGCCCGTTCTACGGCAGGCTCAGGGCCGGGCGAAGACCAGCGCCACGTTGTGGCCGCCGAAACCGAACGCGTTGTTCAGCGCGGCCGGAATCTCCATGTGGCGGGCCTTGTGCGCGGCGACGTCCAGGGTGAGGCCGGGCTCCGGGTCGTCGAGGTTGATCGTCGGAGGGACGACACCGTCGCGGATGGCCAGGATGGTGGCGATCGACTCCAACGCCCCGGCCGCACCGAGCAGGTGACCGGTCATCGACTTCGTCGCGGACAGCACCGGGTGGTCACCGAGCGCCTTGTGCAGCCCACTGATCTCCAGCATGTCCCCGACCGGGGTCGAGGTGGCGTGCGCGTTGACGTGAACGATGTCCCGCTTCGCCACGTCCGCGTCCGCGATCGCCTTGGCGATGGCACGGATGGCGCCCTCACCCTCGGCGTGCGGCTGCACGATGTCGTACGCGTCGGAGGTGATACCGGCACCGGCGAGGCGCGCGTACACCCGGGCGCCCCGGGCAGCCGCGTGCTCGGCCCGCTCCAGCACCACGATGCCGGCGCCCTCGCCGAGGACGAAGCCGTCGCGGCCCCGGTCCCACGGGCGGGAGGCGCGCTCCGGCTCGTCGTTGCGGGTCGACATGGCCCGCATCGAGCTGAAGCCGGCGATCGGCAGCGGGTGGATGACCGCCTCGGTGCCACCGGCCACCACCACGTCGGCCCGACCGGAGCGGATGATGTCCAGGCCGAGGGCGATCGCCTCGGCGCCGGTGGCGCAGGCGCTGGCCACCGAGTGCACACCGGCCTTCGCGCCCAGCTCCAGACCGACCCAGGCGGCCGGACCGTTCGGCATCAGCATCGGGATGGTGTGCGGGGAGACCCGCCGTGGCCCGGAAGCCTCCAGGATGTCGTCCTGGGCGAGCAGGGTGGTGGCGCCACCGATACCGGAGCCGACGCTGACGGCCAGCCGCTCCCCGTCGAGGTCGGAGCCGTCGAGGCCGGCGTCCGCCCAGGCCTGCTGCGCCGCGATGATCGCGATCGCCTCGGAGCGGTCCAGTCGGCGCAGTCGGACCCGGTCCAGCACCTCGGACGGCTCCACGGCCAGCTGAGCGGCGATCCGGACCGGCAGTTGCGCGGCCCACTCCTGGGTGAGGGCACTCACCCCGGAGCGGCCGGCGAGCATGGCGTCCCAGGTCGACGCGACGTCCCCGCCAAGCGGGGTCGTCGCGCCGAGCCCGGTGACGACGACGTCAGGACGACTCATGATCAGGACTGCGCCGCGATGTAGCTGACGGCGTCACCGACGGTCTTGAGGTTCTGCACCTCGTTGTCCGGGATCTTGACGCCGAACTTCTCCTCGGCGGCAACCACGACCTCCACCATGGAGAGCGAGTCGACGTCGAGGTCGTCGGTGAAGGACTTCCCCTCGGCCACGTCGTCCGGGTTCACCCCGGCAACCTCTTCGAGGATCTCGGCGAGGCCGGTGGTGATCTCGTCACGGGTCATTGCGGTTGGTTCCTTTCATCGGGGTTTCCGGCGGACGGCGTCGCCGACCGCCACTCCTGGACGCGTACGCGCCCGAGGGGGCATCAGGGGCAGCGGACGACCTGACCGGCGTAGGTCAGGCCACCGCCGAAACCGAACAGCAGCACCGGCGCGCCCGAGGGCACCTCCCGGCGCTCGACCAGCTTGGACAGGGCCAGCGGCACGCTCGCCGCGGAGGTGTTGCCGGACTCGACGATGTCCTTCGCGATGATCGCGTTGGGGATGTTGAGTCGCTTGGCGATGCCGTCGATGATCCGGGCGTTGGCCTGGTGCGGCACGAACGCGGCCAGCTCCGACGGGTCGACCCCGGCCCGCTCGCAGGCCTGCAGGGCGAGTGGTGCGATAGCGGTGGTGGCCCAGCGGAACACCGCCTGCCCCTCCTGCTGGACGTACGGGCGCCAGCCCTCGATGCGGACCGCGTCGCTCTTCTCCGGCACCGAACCCCAGACCACCGGCCCGATCCCGGCCGGCTCGTCGTCGGCGGTGGCGGAGACCACGGCGGCGCCGGCGCCGTCGGCGAAGATGATGCAGGTCGAGCGGTCGGTCCAGTCGGTGAAGTCGGACAACTTCTCCGCGCCGATGACGATCGCGTTGCGGGACGCGCCGGCCCGGATGGCGTGGTCGACGGTGCCCAGCGCGTACGCGAAGCCGGAGCAGGCGGTGTTGACGTCGAACGCGCCCGGGGCGGTGATGCCCAGCTTGGCGGCGACCCGGCAGGCCACGTTGGGGCTGCGGTCGATGGAGGTGCAGGTGGCCACCACGACCAGGTCGATGTCGGCGGCGGTCAGGCCCGAGTTGGCCAGCGCCTTGCCGGCGGCGGCGGCGGCCATGTCGGCCACCGTCTCACTGTCGGCGATCCGCCGGCTGACGATGCCGACCCGGTCCCGGATCCACTCGTCGTTGGTGTCGACGAGCTGCGCGATGTCGTCGTTGGTCACCACCCGGGAGGGTTGGTAGTGCCCCATCGAGACGATGCGACTGCCAGTCATGAGCGACCTCCGATGCGGGCGATCAGGTCCCGTGCGGCCGGCAGGTCGTCCGGGGTGTTCAGGGTGACGATCTCCGGGGCGCCGTCGCCCTTGAGGTCCCGCTTCACCAACCCGGCGAGAGTGCCGGCCGGTGGCAACTCGATCACGCCGGTGACCCCGAGGTCGGCCAGCGTACGCATGCACAGATCCCACCGCACCGGCGCGGTGACCTGACGCACGAGGCGCTGCACCATCTCGGCACCGTTGTCGACCGCCGTGCCGTCGAGGTTCGACAGCAGGAGGCGGACCGGGTCGGCGGGGGTGATCTCGGCGGCGACCGCGGCGAGCGCGGTCTCGGCCGGGGCCATGTACGGGGTGTGGAACGCCCCGGCCACCTTGAGCCGGATGATCCGCGCCCGCGCGGGCGGCTCGGCGGCGAGCTTGTCGAGCCCGTCCAGCGAACCGGCGGCGACGATCTGCCCGGCGCCGTTGCGGTTGCCCGGGTACAGCCCGTTGGCCTCGATCGCGGCGAGCACCTCGTCGGGGTCGCCGCCGAGCACCGCGGCCATGCCGGTCGGCTCCAGCGCGCACGCGGCCGCCATCTCCCGGCCACGAACCCCGGCGAGGCTGATCGCGGCCTCGGCCGACAGCACACCGGCCAGGACGGCGGCACCCAGCTCGCCGACGCTGTGACCAGCGGTGAGCGCGACATCGTCCAACGGCAGGTGTTCGCCGGCGAGCAGCGCCGCGGCGACCAGCAGCGGCTGGGTGCGGGCGGTGTCCTTGATCTCGTCGGCGTCGGCGTCGGTGCCCAGATGCATCAGGTCGACCCCGGCCAGCGCCGACCACTCGCGCAGACGCGCCTCCGTGCCGGTCAGGTCGAGCCAGGGGGTCAGGAAGCCGGGTTTCTGAGAACCCTGGCCGGGACTAAGTACGGCGAGCACGCCTATGACTCTCCCGGATACGCGCGGGTAACGCTGTGCCGCCCCCGACCAAACCGCACTAGGACCTTTGGAGGTTTCCTACAAAGATCGGCGGGGATCATCCTCGTTTTGAGCCGTTTTCCGGGTGGCCGGGGTCATTGTCTGAGTCGGGACCGGTGAGGTGATCGGGGCGACCGGATCCAACCGGCCCACGGTCAGCGCGACCTGGAGAGCGAACGCGTCCCGGGGAGACAACGGCGAGAAGCCGGTCACCTCGGCGATCCGCCGCAACCGGTACCGCACGGTGTTCGGGTGGACGAACAGGGCTCGCGCGGCGCTCTCCAGCGTGCCGCCAGCGGCCAGGAACGCGTCCAGGGTCGCCAACAGTTCACCACCGGCGCGCACCAGCGTCGCGTACACGTCGTGCCGCAACCGTCGGCGGGCCTCGGCGTCGCCCGCGAGAGCCCGCTCCGGCAACAGGTCGGCGGCCGGCACCGGCCGGGGGGCGCTCGGCCAGGCCGGCGCCGCCCGGAAACCGGACAACGCCGCCCGTGCCGACTCGGTCGCCTCGTCCAGGCTCGGCACCGCAGGCCCGACCACCACCGGGCCGTCCCCGAACGCGCTCAGCAACTTGGCCGTGGCGGTCATCGGATCCGCCGCGCCACCCAGCACGATCACCAGCCGGTCGCCGTGGACACCACCGATCACCTCCACGCCGATCCGGCGGGCCTGCCGGTAGACCACGTGCAGCACCGCGGAGACCTCCCCGCCGGGTGACCGACCGACAGCCACCGCCACCGGCGGCGCGTCCGCCCAGCCGAGAGCGGCGGCCCGACTGGCCAGCACGTCCGGGGAGTCACCGCGCAGCAGCGCGTCGACCAGCAGGGCCTGCAACCGGGCGTCCCAGGCACCACGCGACTCGGCGGCCCGCGCGTACACGCGGGCGGCGGCGAACGCGATCTCCCGGGAGAAGCGCAGCACCGCCTCGCGTAGTTGCTGCTCCTCGCCCTCGGCGGCCAGGTGCGACACCTGCTCCTCGACCACGTCGATGGTCACCTTGATCAACGCCACAGTCTGCTGGAGGGTGATCGAGCGGGCCAGCGCCTGCGGAGCGGCGGCGAAGACCTCGTCCGAGACCTCCTGGGTGCTGTCCGCCGTGCCCCCGCCGTCCTGCAACCACTGCACCAGAGACCGGGCGCCGGCCTGGGCCACCAACATCACCCAGGAGCGCTGGTCGGCCGGCAGCGCCCGGAACCACGGCAGGGTCTCGTCCATCCGGGCCACGCTGGAGGTGGCCAGCGCCCCCGCCGAACGTTCGATCCGGCGCAGCGTGGCCGACAGCTCTCCACCGCCCGGCGTGCTCACCGCCCTAGCCTGACACGTTCTGAGCAGGCCATCCACGTCGGCACCGGTCAGCCGGTAGCGGCGAGGGCTTTCCGGCCGGCACCCTTGACCGACGCCTTCAGCGCTCCTTCGGGGCTGTGCAGCAGGCACCCCACGCTGAGGGCGCCCGCCTGCCACTCGGGCTCGCCCTCCGGGGTGAACCAGAACAGCTGGAACCGGCCCTCCACGTCGGTCTCCGACACCCCGACGTACCGGGAGACGGTGGCCCGGCACCCCGCGTGCCTGACGTCGTCGGTCAACGTCTCGACCTCCGGCCCTGCCCGCCAGATGCCGGCGAACTCGGTGTCGTGCGGCCCCGTGCAGGAGGCGGGTGGCAGGTCGCCGGACTCGGTCGGATTGTTGAAGCACGTGTACCGGAACGGCGAGTCGCCGGTCAGGGCACCGCGCAGGCTGTTCGCCCTGGGGTTGGGGAACCACCGGTCCACCGCGTGCATCTCCAGCAGGTCGCAGCGGTACCACCGCTCACCCGCCTTCCAGCGCGCAGCCGACGGGACCAGCGTCCGCATCGCCAGCCGTGACTCGCGCCACTCGCCACCGAGGAAGACGGCGGCATCGGCGTCGCAGGCCTCGTACAGCCGGGAGATCCCCTCGGTGCCGGCGGCCGGCGGCGCCGACGCGGCACCCTCCGCGCCGGTGATCCGCCCGACCAGGAACGTCTCCACCTCGTGTTTCGAGGAGCAGGGAATCGGGAGGTACGCCTCGGGACTGCGTTCGTCGCCGGCGGTGGCGTGGCACACCCCCGCCGAAGGGACGAAGGTCGAGGTCGCCTTCGCGGAGGGGCCGCCGTCACAACCGCTTGCCCCGATGGTCAGCGCCACGAGGATCGCCGAGCCCCATGAACGTCGCACGTCGTCCCCGTCCTGAGCGGCCGCCATCGGCGTGAATGCCGGACAGCGTACGACGGGTTGACGATCATCATCGTCCAGGGTGGACAGCCGTGGGGCTCACGGGTGCGGGGGAGGGGGCAGGCCCAGCTCCTGGGCCAGGATCGCGGCCTGCACCCGGCTCCGCAGGTCCAGCTTCGCCAGGATCCGGCTCACGTGCGTCTTGGTGGTGCTCTCCGCCAGCACCAGCCGGTCGGCGATCTGCTGGTTGGACAGACCCAGGCCGAGGCAGGCCAGCACGTCCCGCTCACGCGGGGTGAGGGTGTCCAGCGCGGCCCGGGTGGCGGCCGACGCGGTCGGCGCGGTGGCCGCGAAAGCGGTGATCAACCGGCGCGTCACGGCGGGAGCGATGAACCCGTCGCCACGCGCCACCGTACGCACCGCGTCCACCAGACCGTCCGCGTCGGTGTCCTTCAGCAGGAACCCGGCCGCGCCGGCCCGCAACGCGCCGAAGACGTACTCGTCGAGGTCGAAGGTGGTGAGCACCAGCACGTCGGCGAGCGCGTCGGTGACGATCTCCCGGGTCGCGGAGATCCCGTCCCGGCGAGGCATGCGGACGTCGAGCACCGCCACGTCCGGGCGCAGCTCCCGGCACAACCGCACCGCCTCCTCGCCGTCGGCCGCCTCGCCGACCACCTCGACGCCCGGGGAACCGTCCAGGATCAGGGCCAGGCCGGCACGTACCGCCGGCTGGTCGTCCGCGAGCACCACCCGCACCGTCGCCGCTCCCGCCGTGCTGCTCACCGGCCCTCCCCGATGGGCAGCGCGGCTCGGACCTGCCAGCGTCCGTCGTGCGGTCCGGCGCTGAACCGGCCGGCCAGCAGGGTGGCGCGCTCCCGCATCCCGATCAGCCCGGCGCCGGCGCCGGGTAGCCCGGCCCCGTCCCGGTTCACCGGGTTCTCCACCGTCAGCACCACCTCCGCCGGTCGGTACGCGATGGTCAGGTCCGCCTCACCAGTGCCGTGCTTGAGCGCGTTGGTCAGGGACTCCTGCACGATCCGGTACGCGGCGAGGTCCACCCCCACCGGCAGCGGCCCCGGCGCGCCGTCGGTGCGTACCCGCACCGCGAGGCCGGCGGCCCGGACCCGCTCGACCAGCTCGTCCGTCTCGGCGAGCCGCGCGCTGACCAACTCCGGCACCGCCGTGCCGTCGCCCCCCGGCGGCGGCCCGCCCCCGGTCCCCGGCTCGCGAAGCACCTCGATCATCTGACGCATCTCGGCCAGGCCCTGCACGCTGCTCTCCCGGATCACCCGCAACGCCGACTCGACCTGGTCGCGATCCAGCCCGGGCACGGACAACACGGCGGTGGCGTGGATGGCCACCGCGCTGAGGTGGTTGGCGACCACGTCGTGCAGCTCCCGGGCCATCCGGGCCCGCTCCGCGCTGACCGCCTGCCGCCGATCCAACTCGACCAGGCGGGCGGTCTGCTCGGCCCGGGCCCGTTCGGCGGCAGCCTGGTCGCGGTACTGCCGCACGCTGATCCCGGTCAGGACCGGCAGCAGGCCGACGAGCACCACCAGCACCCCGACGGCCACCCCGCTCCACTGGTCGGTGAGAACCACGCCGACGATCGCACCGACCACGCTCAGCCCGATGGTCGCCCGCAGCAGCCACCGCCACAGCCGGGGCGGGCCGTAAACGCAGGCGTCGTAGAGCACCTGGGTGTAGATCAGGATCGCCCCCAGTGAGCCACCGAGGGCGATGTCCACCACCACCGCCGTGGTGCCGACGGCGAGGCTGGCGCGCGGGGCGACGAGGCGCAGGCCCACGGCGACGCACATCGCCAGCAGCGGCGGCAGGAACAGGACCGCGGGCACGTCCGGGTGCGGACGGATCTGCGGTTGCCAACCGAGGGTCCACAGCACCAGGCCGCCGGCCAGCGACACGCCGGCCAGCGCCAGATCCCGGCCGCGGGTGCCGGAGCCGAGCCACGGTGGCAGACGCATGCCCCGATCCCACCACAGCCGCACCCGGTCGGACTCCGACCGGGGGAGGACGCCACCGCCCCCGGCATGCGCCGAAAGGGGTACGCGGGAAGCGCCCCGATGAGCGAACAGTGATCATCATGAGTGATGGAGAAGCTCGGGCCGCGCTGAATGACCGCCGGACCGCCCCGGTCGCGGCCGCCGGGTGAACGGCGCGAAAAGAAGCTGTGAACTGCGCAACCGGTTTCCGCGCTCACCGTCGTCGTCGTGGGCCGCCCGGTCGAGTGGCCGGGTACGCCGTGCACGGCCCGTCGGTCCCGGCCAGTACGGTGACAGGGCACGTCGGGGAGCACCCGGGGGTAGACGAACGTGAGGAGACCGGGGATGGCGCACGGGGAGGCCGAGCACGGCTGCGCCCAGGGTGAGCCCTGCCGGCCGGGGCACGACCCGCAGACGGCCGGTAAGCACCGCCGCTCGGTTGGCGGCGCGCCATCGCACCCGGGGGAGCCGCTCGCCGGTCGGGCCGACGACGAGACCCCTCTCCCGCGTCAGCGCTCCGGCGAGCCCGCCGCCCTCGGTGAGCCCGACGTCGACGTCCCGGCTGGTTGCCTCAGCGAACTTCCCGGCTGGGCCGGGGCGCATCGGCACGGCCCGGTCCGGCCGCGTCCGCGGGCCACGCGCCGCGAACGCCCGCCCCGCCGCTGGTGCTGATCACCGCCCGCCGCTGACCGGCGGGTGCGGTTGTTCAGCGCGTACGACGACGGATCAGCAGGGCGATCCCGGCGAGGCCGACGGTGATGGTGAGCATCACTCCGACGTTGAGCAGCAGGAGCCGTTGCAGGTCGCCGAGCGCCTCGTCGAGATCCTTGGCGGGGTCGAGAGTGTCCTCCGGGAGCACCCGCTCGCCGCCACCCACGCCGCCGCTGACCGTGTCGAACTGCCGCTCGAGCGGCACGCCAGCGGTGCGCAGGGTCTCGGACATGCTGAGTCGACCCAGGAACCAGCCGGCGCTGGTCTTGCGGCCGTCCGGCTGCTTCGCCGGCCGGAAGACCCGAGGACCACCGACCGCCTTCGGATACAGGTCGTACGTCTGCTTCGGCGTCTCCCCGGCGAGCACCACGACCGTGTACTTCGGACCGAGGTCGGCGGGCTTCGGGCCGCTGGCCATGCCGGTACGGCCGAGGAAGTTGACCTGGTCGATGACTGCGCCCACGTGGGCGGGCTGCGTTTCCGCGCGCAACTGCAGCGGTGCGGCCAGCCCCACGCCGGTGATGTCCACTCCGGCGGGTGCGGGCTTCGGCGCGGCCGAGGCCGGGCCCGTGGTGCCGAGTGACAGCAGCGCCGTCACCAGCGTGCCCGCCAGCACGGCGGCCCACCGCCTCATCTGTCGGACCATCCCGCCTCCTCGCCCCGTTCGATGGAGTGCATCGCTGTGACGTCCGGACCGGTCTGCCGGCCGACACCGACCGGATGGTCGGCGTCACCCTTACAGACTCCGGGGAACGTCGATGAGTTGCAGCTTGTGGAACAGTAATTGGAACTATCTGCGATCTCGGCTCGACTAATGAGGAGCCGTTTGATCAGCGGGCGGATCGTACCCTTACGGAGGGGTTCATGGGGGGCAGGGTTACACGTACGGCGCGGGTAGTGCCAGTGGTGCTCGGCGTGGCGTTCGGTGTGTCGTTTTTGGCGCCACCGACGCCAGCCGCCGCGCACAACTCGTTGACCGGCAGCGATCCGCGTGACGGCGCCCGAGTCGCGACGGCGCCTGCCCGGATCGAGCTGCGCTTCCTCGCCAAGCCGGCACCGGCAACGACGAAGATCACAATAACCGGGCCGGACAATGTGGTCGCTGGCGGCCCACCGGTCTTCGACGGCAGCCGGGTGCGGGTGCCGTTCAAGCCGGCGGCGGCGGGTCTCTACATCGTGGGCTACCAGCTCGCGTCCTCCGACGGGCACCCGGTGAAGGGCGAAGTGCGGTTCACCCTGACCACCGGTACGGCCGCTGACCCGTCCGCGCCCGCCGGCGGCGTCGCCCCGACCGCCGGTGCCACCGCCCCGACGGCCGCGGCGGCGGGTCCGACCGCCGACACTTCCCGGGTCGCCACCGCGGCCGTCGACGCGACCCCGGCGGGCAGCCCGGTGCCGGCCGCGCAGGAGGGCAGCCAGGTGCGCGGCTGGCTGTGGACGATCGCGGCGGCTCTGCTGGTGGGTGGGCTGGTCGTCGGGTTGCAGCGGTGGCTCCGGGCCCGACGTCGCTGACCGGCCGGGCACGAGCCTGGCCGGCCGACGGCGGAGACGGCCCGGGTGTGTCGGTGTTCGGGGGTCAGACCAGGCGTAGGCGGGCGGCGCGCATCCGGGTCAGGGTGCGCTCGCGGCCGAGCACCTCCAGCGACTCGAACAGCGGCAGACCCACGGTGCGGCCGGTGACCGCGACCCGCACGGGTGCCTGCGTCTTGCCGAGCTTGAGGCCACGCTCGGCGCCGACCGCCTCCAGCGTCGACTTCAGCGACTCGGCATCCCAGGACTCCAGCGCCTCGAAGGCCGCGACCGCGTCGTCCAGCAGTTCGGCGGAGCCGTCCTTCATCGTCTTGGTCCACGCGGCCTCGTCGATCAACGGCGAGGCGAGGAAGAGGAAGTCGACGTTCGACACGATCTCGCTGAGCACCGCGATCCGCGTCTGGGCCAGCGGGGCGACCGCTGCGAACGCGTCGGCGTCGAACTCCTCGGGCTGCCACGGCGGTGGCGCGATCGTCCCGGTGCCGGTCAGCCACGGCTGGCAGGCGTCCACGAACTCGGCAACCGGCAGGGCGCGGATGTATTCGCCGTTGAACGCGCGCAGCTTCTTCTCGTCGAAGAACGCGGGGGAGGGGTTGACCTCGTCCAGCCGGAACTCGTCCTCGATGACCGACCAGGGGACGATCTCCCGATCGCCGGAGGGGGCCCAGCCGAGCAGCATCAGGTAGTTGCGCATGGCGCCGGCGAGGTAGCCCTCCTCGCGGTACGCCTCCAGGGCGACCTTGTCGCGCCGCTTGGAGAGCTTCTGCCGCTTCTCGTTGACCACCACCGGTACGTGCGCCCAGACCGGCGGCTTGACCCCGAGGGCGTCCCAGAGCAGCTGCTGCTTGGGGGTGTTGGGTAGGTGCTCCTCGGCCCGGATCACGTGGGTGATCCCCATGGTCATGTCGTCGACGACGTTGGCCAGCAGGAAGACCGGCGACCCGTCGCCCCGGGCGATCACGAAGTCCTCGATGAGCTTGTTCTCGAAGGTGGGCTCGCCGCGGATCAGGTCGACCACCACCGTGGCGCCCTCGTCGGGCGTACGGAAGCGCAGGGCGTGCCCCGGGCCCGGGCCGAGGCCACGGTCGCGGTGGTAGCCGTCGTAGCCCTGGTACTGCGAGCCGGTACGCGCCTGCACGTCCTCGCGGGTGCAGTCGCAGTAGTAGGCGCGACCCGACTCGTAGAGGCGGGCCGCGGCGGCCCGGTGCTCGCCGGCGTTCTCCGACTGGAAGTACGGGCCCTCGTAGCTGCCCCGGGAGATGCCGATCCAGTCCAGCGCGGAGAGGATGCCCTCGGTCCACTCGGGCTTGTTGCGCGCCGCGTCGGTGTCCTCGATGCGCAGCACGAACACCCCGCCCTGCTGCTTGGCGTAGATCCAGTTCTGCAGCGCCGAGCGGGCACCGCCGACGTGGAACATACCGGTCGGGGAAGGGGCGAAGCGCACACGTACCGTCACGCCTCCAGCCTACGGCGACCGTCGACGGGATTCCGCCACGGCCCCCGACTCAGGGCACCGAGCGGATCTTGACCACCAGCACGCTGCCGATCAGGGTGACCACGGCGGTGACCGCGTAGAGCGTGGGGTAGCCGCCCAGGTACACCACGAGCGGGGCGGAGAGCGCCGGGCCGAGCACCTGCGGCGCCGAGTTCGCGATGTTGATGACGCCCAGGTCCTTGGCCCGGTCGGTGGCCCGGGGCAGCACCTGCGTGATCAACGCGGCGTCCACCGAGAGGTAGACGCCGTAGCCCGCCCCGAGCAGCAACGCGGCGACGATCGCCATCGGCCAGACCGGCGCGACAGCGAGCAGCAGCGCCGCCACCGCCATGATCAGCCCGGACGCGATCACGTAGATCTTGCGGCGCCCGGAGCGGTCCGACATCCGGCCGGCGACCACCGCCGTCAGCATCATGCCGAGCGTGTAGAGCAGGATCAGCACCAGCAGCGATCCCTCGGGGTCGGGGTGGCGTACCCCGTCGGTGAGGAAGTACAGCAGGTAGAGGGTGCCCAGGGCGTTGCCGAGCTGGACCAAAAACCGGGTGATCCAGGCCCAGGCGAAGTCCGGGTGCCGACGAGGGTTGATCCACATCGAGGCCAGCAGCGCCCGCGTCCGGATCGCCGGCCGATGGGTACGCGGCAGCGGTTCGTCGGGGGTGAGCAGCGCGAACGGCAGCGACAGCAGCAGGACGGCCACGGCGATGGCCAGGTAGCCGGCGGTGTTGCCGGTGACCACTGCGGTGACCAGCACCGCCCCGAGCACCAGCCCCAGCGCCTGCGGGATGCCCACCCAACCCGAGACGCCGCCACGCTGCACCACCGGCACCCGGTCCGGGATGGCGGCGCTGAGGCTGGCCAGCATCGCGTTGAAGCAGACCTGCGCGGCGACCCAGCCGAGGGCGACGCCGAGGATGGTCCGTTGCTGGGCCAGCAGCACCAGGGCCGCCGCGCCGAGCACGGCCCCGCCCGCCGTCCAGACGTGCCGACGGCCGAACTCGCGGCCGGCCACGCGCAGACAGGTCCGGTCGGAGAACGCGCCCGCGAGCGGGTTGGCGAGCACCGCCGCCAGAGCGCCGAGGCCGGTGACCACGGCCAGCATGTTCTCCTTGTCGCCGGGCGCGATCTGCTCGATCTGCTGCGGCAGCAGCACCTGGATGGGCGTGAAGAACGCCATCCACACGCCGAGGTTGGCCGCGAAGATCAAGCCGATCCAGCTGCGCCGCACCGGCACTGTCGGCTCGGCGAGCGCCGCCGGCAGCGACGCCGGCGTCGGGTCGAGTGTGGTCACCGCGCCGACCCCGGCCGGCTGGCCGCGACGACGTCCCGCAACCAGGTGTACGACGACTTCGGCGTACGGGTCTGGGTGGCGTAGTCGACGTGCACGAGGCCGAAGCGTTTGGTGAACCCCTCGGCCCACTCCCAGTTGTCCAGCAGCGACCAGACGAAGTACCCGCGCACGTCGACTCCGTCGTCGATGGCGGCCCGTACCGCCCGTAGGTGTCCGTCCAGGTACGCGATCCGCTCCGGGTCGGCCACCTGCCCGTCCGCGTCCGGCGCGTCGTCGTACGCGCACCCGCCCTCGGTGATCTCGATGGGCGGCAGCGCGTCGCCGTAGGTGTCCCGCAGCCAGCCGAGCAGCTCGTGCAGCCCGTCGGGGGCCACTGGCCAGTCGAAGGCGGTGCGCGGGTAGCCGTCCAACGGGACCAGGTCGAACGGGAGCGGAGAGCCCTCCTCGGCAGCGCGTACACCGGTGGGGTTGTAGTAGTTGACCCCGAGCACGTCGATCGGTGTGGCGATCGTGTCGAGGTCGCCGGGCTGGACGATGCCCGGGTCGAGGCCGGGCAGCTCCGGGTAGCCGCGTCCGAGCAGCGGATCGGTGAAGAGTCGGTTGTGCAGCGCCTCGTACGCGGCACCGGCGGCCCGGTCGGCGTCGCTGTCGCCGAGCACCCGCACCGGGGAGTAGTTGTTGGCGATCGCCACCGGGCTGGCGGTGTGGGCCCGCAGCGCGGCGACAGCGAGTCCGTGCCCGAGCAGTTGGTGGTGGGCGACCGGAAAGGCGTCGAAGAGCAGCATCCGGCCGGGGGCGTGCACGCCCATCCCGTACCCCATGCTCATGTGGATGAACGGCTCGTTCAGGGTGATCCAGAGCCGGACCCGGTCGCCGAGTCGGGCGGCGGTCAGATCGGCGTAATCGGCGAATCGGGCGGCGGTGTCGCGGTGCAGCCAGCCGCCGACGTCTTCGAGTGGTTGGGGCAGATCCCAGTGGTAGAGCGTCGCCACCGGGTCGATGCCGGCGGCCAGTAGCTCGTCCACCAGTCGGTCGTAGAAGTCCAGGCCGGGCGCGTTGGCCGGGCCGGTGCCGGTGGGCTGCACCCGGGGCCAGGCGATGGAGAACCGGTACGCGGAGACGCCCAGCCCGGCCAGCAACGCGACGTCCTCGGTGTGCCGGTGGTAGTGGTCGCAGGCCTCCGCACCCGTGCTGCCGTCGCTGATCCGGCCGGGCGAGTGCGCGAACGTGTCCCAGATGGACGGACCGCGTCCGTCGGCGGTGGCGGCACCCTCGATCTGGTGGGCCGATGTGGAGACGCCCCAGCGGAAGCCGGTGGGGAACTGGGGCATAGGTGCGGTCGACATGCGCCCTCCCGGTCAACGTGAAACGTGTTCGGGACTTTAAAGCGCTCTCGATGAATGCGCCATAGGCCGGCCTGGCGCAATCCGCAATGGTTGATCGGCGTGTCTTTTTCCAAACCCGTCCACTTAAGTCCGATTTAGCGCATAGAGTGCCGATATCGTGGGATGTCCTCACCGGAGGAAGACGGAAATGATCCTCGTTGAACGCAGTGCGCACGTGGCGGCGCCAATTGAAGTTGTCTGGGATGTCGTCCAGCGGGCCGAGCAGTTGCCGGCCTGGCTGGCGGGGGTTCGCGCGGCCGAAGTGCTCTCGGGGGAGGGCTTCGGACGGCGGCAACTGGTCCAGGCGGGGCGCGGCTCGGCGCATGAGGCCGAGGTGATCGCCTACCAGGAGCCGACGCTGATCGGCTGGCGGGAACGGGCCAAGGGGGCGGGAGCTCGGGCGGAGGCACGCACCGAGATCTACGTCCAGCTCACCACCGACGAGGAGGAGGGCGGGACCGTCGTGCGGCTCATCGTGGTCCGCTGGCCGGCCGGGCCGGTCAAGGCAGCCCTGCTGCGCCTCGGACTGCGCCGGGTCGGCGCCGACCTGGAGGACTCGCTGGCCCGGCTCACCGACCTGGCCGCCGTCGGCTGACGAGAGCCCATCCTCCCGGCGTCACCCGCGACGGCGGTGGTCCGGATCCCCGCCAGGGACCCCGGACCCCCGCCGCTGCCGTTCCCGCCCACCCTCACCGTTGCCGCTCGCCCTCACGGGCGTCGATCATGGACTTGTGGTGCCTAATTCGCGGCTTTCTAACCGCTTCGTCCCCACCACAACTGCATGATCGACGCTGGCGTGGGGGTGGGGGGCGTGGGGGCGTGGGGCGCTGGCCGGGGGTGGGGTGAGCGTGGCGAGGGGCCCGGGTGCGGATGCGCCCAGGCCCCTCGTTGGTCGTACGGGTCTAGCTGTCGCCGCCGGTCTCGCCGACCGGGGCGGCGTTGACGTCGTCGATCGCGTACTTCTTCGCCGCCTCGGCCGGCACGGTGGCCGCCACCGCGCCGCTGCGGGCGAGCTGCCGCAGCGTGGCCACCACGATCGACTCGGCGTCGACGTGGAAGTGCCGGCGCAGCGCGTGCCGCGTGTCCGACATGCCGAAGCCGTCGGTGCCGAGCGACGTGTAGTCACCGGGCACCCACCGGGCGATCAGGTCCGGTACGGCCCGCATCCAGTCGCTGACCGCTACCTTCGGGCCGTCCGCGTCGGCCAGCTTCTGCTGGATGTACGGGATCTTCGCCTCGGCGCCCGGGTTGAGGAGGTTGTACTCCTCGGTCTCCACCGCGTCGCGGCGCAGCTCCGTCCAGGAGGTCACCGACCACACGTCGGCGGCCACCCCCCAGTCCTGGGCGAGCAACTGCTGGGCCTTGAGCGCCCACTGCATGCCGGTGCCGGAGGCGAGCACGTTGGCCTTCGGGCCGTCGACCTCCGGTGCCGGGGAGTAGCGGTAGATGCCCTTGAGCAGGCCCTCCACGTCCACCCCGGCCGGCTCGGCCGGCTGGAGGATCGGCTCGTTGTAGACCGTCAGGTAGTAGAAGACGTTCTCCTGCGCGTCCCCGTACATCCGGTGCAGGCCGTGCTCCATGATGTGCGCGATCTCGAACGAGAACGCCGGGTCGTACGCGACCACCGCCGGGTTGGTGGCGGCGATCAGCAACGAGTGACCGTCCTCGTGCTGGAGGCCCTCACCGTTGAGCGTGGTGCGCCCCGCGGTCGCGCCGAGCAGGAAGCCCCGCGCCATCTGGTCGGCCGCCGCCCACAGCCCGTCGGCGGTCCGCTGGAACCCGAACATCGAGTAGAAGATGTACATCGGGATCATCGGCTCGTCGTGGGTGGCGTACGCCGAGCCGGCCGCCGTGAACGAGGCCACCGAACCGGCCTCGTTGATCCCCTCGTGCAGGATCTGACCGGTCGTCGACTCCTTGTACGACAGGAACAGCTCCCGGTCGACAGAGGTGTAACGCTGGCCGTGCGGCGAGTAGATCTTCGCGGTCGGGAAGATCGAGTCGAGGCCGAAGGTGCGGGCCTCGTCCGGGATGATCGGCACCCAGCGCTTGCCGAACTCCTTGTCCTTCATGATGTCCTTGAGCAGGCGGACGAAGGCCATGGTGGTGGCCACCTTCTGCTTGCCCGAGCCGCGCTTGACGTCGGCGAACCGCTCCGGACCGGGGATGGCCAGCCGCTTGGTGCTGGTCCGCCGGGACGGCAGGTAACCGCCGAGCTGCTCGCGCCGCTCCTTCAGGTACTGGATCTCGTCGGACTTCTCACCCGGGTTGTAGTACGGCGGCAGGTAGGGGTTGTCCTCCAGCGCCTTGTCCGGGATGTCCAGGTAGAGCCGGTCGCGGAAGGTCTTCAGGTCCTCCAGCGTCAGCTTCTTCATCTGGTGGGTCGCGTTGCGGCCCTCGAAGTGCGAGCCGAGCGTCCAGCCCTTGATCGTCTTCGCCAGGATGACGGTGGGCTGACCGGTGTGCTCGGTGGCCGCCTTGTAGGCCGCGTAGAGCTTGCGGTAGTCGTGCCCACCCCGCTTGAGGTTCCAGATCTCGTCGTCGCTGAGCGGGTCGACCATCTTGCGGGTACGCGCGTCGCGCCCGAAGAAGTGCTCCCGCACGTACGCGCCCGACTCCGCCTTGTAGGTCTGGTAGTCGCCGTCGGTCGTGGTGTTCATGAGGTTGACCAGCGCGCCGTCGGTGTCCGCGGCGAGCAGCGGGTCCCACTCGCGGCCCCAGACGACCTTGATCACGTTCCAGCCGGCACCCCGGAAGAACGCCTCCAGCTCCTGCATGACCTTGCCGTTGCCCCGGACCGGGCCGTCCAGCCGCTGGAGGTTGCAGTTGATCACGAAGGTGAGGTTGTCCAGCTCCTCGCGGGCGGCCACACCGATGGCGCCGAGCGTCTCCGGCTCGTCCATCTCACCGTCGCCCAGGAATGCCCAGACGTGCTGCTGCGAGGTGTCCTTGATGCCGCGGTGCTGCAGGTACCGGTTGAACCGGGCCTGGTAGATCGCGTTCAGACCGCCGAGACCCATCGAGACGGTGGGGAACTCCCAGAAGTCCGGCATCAGCCGCGGGTGCGGGTACGACGGCAGCCCGCCGCCGGGGTGCGACAACTCCTGGCGGAACCCGTCGAGCTGGTGCTCGCTGAGCCGCCCCTCCAGGAACGCCCGCGCGTACATGCCGGGGGAGGCGTGGCCCTGGTAGAAGATGTGGTCGCCGCCGCCCGGGTGGTTCTTGCCCCGGAAGAAGTGGTTGAAGCCCACCTCGTAGAGCGACGCCGAGCTGGCGAAGGTCGAGATGTGCCCGCCGACGCCGATCTCCGGGCGCTGCGCCCGGTGCACCAGCATCGCGGCGTTCCACCGGACGTACGCCCGGATCCGCCTCTCGACGTGCTCGTCACCCGGGAACCACGGTTCGCGCTCCGACGGGATGGTGTTGATGTAGTCGGTGGTGGTCAGGGGCGGAACCCCGACCTGGCGCTCACGGGCGCGCTCCAGCAGGCGCAGCATGACGTACCGGGCGCGTTTGGCGCCGCGCTCGTCGATGACACCGTCAAGCGACTCGACCCATTCGCTTGTCTCTTCAGGGTCGATGTCCGGAAGCTGGCTCGGTAGGCCGTCGCTGATCACCGGGCGCTTGCGTTCCGTAGCCACAGGCGTTCCCTCGGTTGTGTGTGGGATAGGTCTCTAGCGCCATCCTGCCCCCTGGTGGCACCTGTCGTCACGCCTAGGTGCCCCCGACGCGATGCTGAACACAGGTACTCATCGGTAACTTAGCGCTACGACCGCCTAAACCGCCCGCTTGCCCGGGCTCGCTACCGTGCCGCACATGAACGGGTGGCGGGTGGCAACCGGCGTCATGATCCTTTCGGGTGGCGCGCTCGGAGCGCTTCTCTCCGCGCCGGTGCTCCTGGCCGGCGACACCGCCGCGCTGCCGATCACGATCCTCGGCGCCGGAGCGATGGCGTTCGGCGCGGTCCAGGTTCGCGGCGGGCTGCGAGCACCCGCGCCCCGCCGCGCGCCTCGTCGTGTGCCCGGTCCGCGCCAGAGGCACGCCGACACCAGCATTCCCTCGACGTACTACGGCGACTCGAACGGCTGGGACTGGTCCCGCGGCGGGGACGGTGACTCCGCAGGCGGCGGTCACTCCGGAGGCGATTTCGGGGGCGGTGGCTCCTCCGGCGGTGGTGGGGACTCCGGGGGCGGTGGCGGCGGTTCCTGACCGCAGGTTGCGGCAGAATGCGACGTATGCGCACTGACGTGATCACCGTCCAGACCGGGTCCCGCCCGGCCGTCCGCGACATCACAGCGGAGGCCCAGCAGTTCGTCTCCGGTGAGGGCGACGGACTCCTGCACGTCTTCGTGCCGCACGCCACCGCCGGCCTGGCGATCATCGAGACCGGCTCGGGATCCGACGACGACCTGCTCAGCGCATTGGACGACCTGCTACCGACCCAGGACCGCTGGCGGCACCGGCACGGCTCGCCCGGCCACGGCCGCGACCACGTGCTTCCGGCGTTCGTGCCGCCGTACGCCACGCTGCCGGTGCTGGGCGGCCGTCTGGTGCTCGGCACCTGGCAGTCGATCTGCCTCGTCGACACCAACGGTGACAACCCGACCCGACAGGTCCGCTTCTCCTTCCTCCCGGGCTGACGCTCCGTTTCGCCTCGAGATCCGCGCAACATCCCCGAAGTTGCTGCCTCGACGCGGGCTGAGGCAGCACTGTCCCCGACGTTGTGCGGATCTTGTCGAGGTGCGAACGCTGAGCCGACCGGGCCCGCCCGGTGCGTACGATGTGGCAGTGCCGCAGGAGGTGGGTTCCGTAGCAGGTGGGCCGGTGGATCGGGCTGGTCTCGCCGCCGATGTGCTGCGCCGGATGGCCCACGTCAGCGACGCCCTGCGACACCGACAGGGTGCCGCGTTCGCCGAGTTGGGGCTCACTCCGGCGACGGCGCGGGCGTTGCATCAACTGGACCCGGACCGCCCGCTGCCGGCTCGTGATCTCGCCGGCCAACTGGGCTGCGACCGGTCGAACGTGACGGTGCTGGTCGACAAGCTGGAACAGGCCGGGTTGGTGGAACGACGCACCGACCCGGCGGACCGCCGGCAGAAGACGTTGGTGGTGACCGAGAAGGGCCGCGTCGAACGGGACCGGGTGACCATGGTGATGTCCGACTCCCGACTCCTGTCCGGGCTGACCGACGAAGAGCTGCGCACCCTTCGTGACCTGGTCTGGAAGGCGTCTGACGGTGGTTGGCCGGAGCCCTGCGGTCCGGAGTGAGTCGGCCCGCGACGGCCGTGTCCCACTGGGCGAGCAGCCCTCCCGTCGGTAATGCTGTGCGACGTGACCACCCCGCAAGACCTCGACGACCGGTTCCGGGAGACGCTGGCGACGCTGCCTGCCGCGGAGCGTCGGCGTGACCCCGCTGACCCGATCACCGACGATGCTCCACTGACCGGCGCGCAGGTGCTCGACCTGTTCGACGCGCAGGTGACGAGCCGGCAGCTCGACCTGGCCGGCCGCTGGCTGCGCAGCTTCGGGGAGGGTTTCTACACCATCGGTTCCGCCGGGCACGAGGGCAACGCCGCGGTCGCCGCCGCGCTGCGCCCCACCGATCCGGCGTTGCTGCACTACCGCTCCGGTGCCTTCTACTGCCTCCGCGCCGCCCAGGCCGCCGCCGCGTCGCCGTCGGGCGAGCCGGACTCCGCCGCCGACCCAGCGCCGACCGGCGACCCGGGGTCGACCGCCGGTCCAACGGCGAGCAGCGACCGGCGGGCCAGCAGCGATCCAGCGTCGACCGACGCCGACTCGACCGCCGATCCTGATCCGTCCGGGCCGGAGCCGGCCCCGGCAGGCGGGTTCGGCGCGTACGCGGACGCGGCCCGGGACGTGCTGCGCGGGATGGTCGCCTCCAGCGAGGAGCCGATCGCAGGTGGCCGGCACAAGGTGTTCGGCCGGGCCGACCTGGCCGTCGTGCCGACGACCTCCACCATCGCCTCGCATCTGCCCCGCGCGGTGGGAATGGGACTGGCCGTGGAACGGCTGCGCCGGCTGGACAGCGCCGGGCGGCGTACCGGAGCCGGGGTGCGGGTCGGCAGCGGCGCGGGCGCCGCGCACGTCCCGTGGCCGCCGGACGCGATAGTTGTCTGCTCGTTCGGCGACGCCTCGGTCAACCACGCCAGCGCCACCGCCGCCTTCAACACCGCCGGGTGGTACGACCACGCCGGGCTGCGCATCCCGGTGCTCTTCGTCTGCGAGGACAACGGGCTGGGCATCAGCGTCCGGTCACCGGAGGGCTGGGTCGAGGCGACCCTGCGGGCCAAGCCGGGCATCCGCTACTTCAGCGCGGACGGGGCCGACCCCGTGCGGGCGTACGCGGTGGCGGCGGAGGCCGCTGCCTGGGTACGCCGGAACCGCCGCCCGGCGGTCCTGCACCTGCGCACGGTCCGGCTGATGGGGCACGCCGGGGCGGACGCGGAGTCGGCGTACCGCAGCCCGGCCGAGCTGGCCGAGGACCTGGACCGCGATCCGGTGGCGGCCACCGCGCGCCTGCTCGTCGACGCCGGGGTGGCGACCGGCGAGGAGCTGCTGGCCCGGTACGACGAGACCGGCTGGCAGGTACGCCGGTTGGCCGAGGAGGTGCTGGGCGAGCCGAAGCTGGCGTCGGCGGCCGACGTGGTGTCGGCGCTGGCGCCCCGCCGGCCGGTGCGGGTGGCCCGGGCGGTGGCCGACGCCGCGGCGCGGGCCAGCGGCCCGGGCGCGGGCGCCCGGGCGGAGGCGTTCGGCGGCAAGCCACCGGAGCTGACCGGTCCGCTGACCCTTGCGCAGAGCATCAACGCGGCGCTCGCCGACGGGATGCTCGACCACCCGCAGATGGCGGTGTTCGGTGAGGACGTGGCCGCCAAGGGTGGCGTGTACGGGGTGACGAAGGGGCTGCGGGACCGTTTCGGGCCGGCCCGGGTCTTCGACACCCTGCTCGACGAGACGTCGGTGCTGGGGTTGGGGCTGGGCGCGGGGCTGGCCGGCATGCTGCCGGTGCCGGAGATCCAGTACCTGGCGTACCTGCACAACGCCGAGGACCAGCTGCGCGGTGAGGCGGCCACCATGCGGTTCTTCTCGCAGGGGGCGTTCCGCAACCCGATGGTCGTCCGGGTGGCCGGGTTGGCGTACCAGGAGGGGTTCGGCGGGCACTTCCACAACGACAACTCGGTGGCCGTACTCCGGGATGTGCCGGGTCTGGTGGTCGCGGTGCCGGCGCGGCCGGACGACGCCGCGCCCATGCTGCGGACCTGCCTGGCCAGCGCGGCGGTCGACGGCAGTGTGTGCGTGTTCCTGGAGCCGATCGCGCTCTACCACACCCGCGACCTGTACGCCGACGGTGACGGGGAGTGGCTGGCCGGCTATCCGGAGCCGGGGGCGTGGGTCGCCGGGCACGTGCCGATCGGCCGGGCCCGGGTCTACCGGGTCGGGTCGGCGGACGACCTGACCATCATCACCTTCGGTAACGGCGTGCGGATGTCGCTGCGGGCTGCGGCCGTCCTCGCCGAGGAGGGGGTCGGCACCCGGGTCGTGGATCTGCGCTGGCTGGCCCCGCTGCCGGTGGCCGACATCATCCGCGAGTCCTCGGCGACGGGCCGGGTGCTGGTGGTGGACGAGACTCGCCGATCCGGCGGGGTCGGCGAGGGAGTGATCGCCGCTCTGGTCGACGCCGGTTACGTCGGTGCAGCGCGACGAGTAGCCGGAGTTGACTCGTTTGTACCATTAGGTCCGGCAGCGCGTCACGTTCTGGTCTCCACGGACGCCATTACCGACGGTGCCCGTACGCTGCTGGCACGGTAAATTCCGTTCCACCCGGTGCGCCACTTGCGCGGGGACCCACAACTGTGTGGACTTTGCCTGACGGCGTCGCACCGACGCCGCGAGCAGGTACGAGATGAGGAGGCACGCGACAGTGAGCGCGACCGCTGGTCAGGCCGCCGACGGGGTACGCAGCCTGGCGGACCGGTTCGGGATCGAACCGGGGATGGTCGTCATGGAGATGGGGTACGACGACGACGTCGACCAGGATCTCCGAGACGCCCTGACCGACCGCTGTGGAGATCTGGTCGACGAGGACACCGACGAGGTGGTCGACGCGGTGCTGGTCTGGTACCGGGAAGGCGACGGTGACCTCTTCGAGCTTCTCGTCGATGCCCTGGGCCCGCTGGCCGACAACGGCGTCGTGTGGCTTCTCACCCCGAAGGCGGGGCGTGACGGGCACGTCGAGCCGAGTGAGGTCGCGGAGTCCGCGCCCACCGCAGGCCTCCAGCAGACCTCGACCGTCAATGCCGGTCGGGACTGGAGCGGGGCCCGACTGGTGCTGCGCCGAGGGGCCAAGGCCAAGAAGTAGCCCACCCCGCTTCGCGCGCCCGGCGGTCCGCACCGCCGGGCGGCAGGCTGGTGCCGTCCCTCTGACCGAGCCGAGGAGTGTTCGCATGCCCATCGAGGTTGGCGCCGAGGCGCCCGACTTCGTGCTGAAGGACCAGAACAACCAGGAGGTCCGGCTCTCCGACTTCCGAGGCAGGCGCGCGGTCCTGCTGGTCTTCTACCCGCTCGCGTTCACCGGCACCTGCCAGGGCGAGTTGCGGGAGGTGCGGGACAACCTCGACGAGTACGCGAACGACGACGTCCAGGTGCTGACCGTCAGCGTCGACTCGGTCTACAGCCACAAGATCTGGGCCGACCGCGAGGGCTACCAGTTCCCCATGCTGGCCGACTTCTGGCCGCACGGCGGCGTCGCCCAGGCGTACGGGGTCTTCAACGACGTCGCCGGCTTCGCCAACCGGGGCACCTTCGTCATCGACAGGACGGGCGTGGTCCGCTTCGCCGAGATGAACGGCCCGGGCGAGGCCCGCGACCAGTTGGCCTGGCGCAAGGCCATCGCCGAAGCGACAGTCTGACCGGGGTACGCCGTGCGCCCGGGTCGGCGACGGGCAGGGTAAGCTTGCCAGCCACCGGCCCGCCGCACGGGCGATCCGGGCGCGTAGCTCAGTGGGAGAGCACCCGCCTTACAAGCGGGGGGTCGCAGGTTCGAAACCTGCCGCGCCCACCCTTCACCATCTGCCGAGAACCAGCCGCGTCGAAGCACCGCCGGCTTGCCTTCACCGGCGGGAGGATGTCGCACTGCTCGCACCTGGTCATGCTCCGGGGCGCAGCATCCTGATCAGGGCGGTACGCAGCGCCTCGGCGGCCTCGGCCGGAGACATGCGGCCGGCGTCGACCTCCTCGCCCGCGGCGTGGCCGAGTTTGATGGTGATCGTGGCCAACCAGCCGGCTGGCAGTCCTTTGTCGAACTCGCCGCTCGCCTGACCGCGCCGAATCACGCGATTGATCCGTTCGGCGACCGGTGCGTGGCGTTCCTCGTCGACGTTCGGGCTCACCGGAAGCGATGCGATCTGCTGGATGAGAACCGGATAGCGTCCGGCGGTCTGGGCGCCGGCTTCGAGGACGCGGATCAGCGCGTCCGTGGCGGATCCGTCGTCGGGTTCGGCGGCGTCCATCGCGGCGACGGCCTCGTCGGTGATCCGTCGCACCACGGCCGCCATCAGGTGCTCGCGGGACGGGAAGTGGGCGTAGACGGTTTGCCGGGTCACGCCGGCGGCGCTGGCGATGGCGTCGAGGCTCGCGTCGGGCTGCGCGTCGAGTAGTCGGACCGCCGCGTCGAGGATCGCGCTGCTGTTGCGGCGGGCGTCGGCACGTCGGTGGCGGTCTGCTGAGCCAGTCATCTCTTACGCCTTGTCAAATTTGTAGGAGGACGATATTTTACAAGCTGTAAAGATTGGTCTCATCGCGAGCTGATCGGTGGGTGGCATGGGCGGTCTCGAGGGCGTCAGTCCGAAGGAGTTCATCGCAAACTTCTTCACCTCTTTCATGAACGACCTGGTTCGCGGCGACGAGGATCCGGCAGTGGTTGTCGACCGTTACCACACGCCCGACATTGTGCAGTTCGCCGACGGCAACCTGATGGACCGCACCAAGCTCATCGCGCACACCCGCCCGGCGCGGAAGCACCAGACAAACGCCCGGTGGGAGGTGCATGAGGCGATAGCAGACGGGAACCGGGTCGCCGCCCGCTACACGCTGCACTTCCAGACCTCGAAGCGGGCAGGCAGTGTGGAGGTCCACTTCTTCGGGCAGTTCGCTGTCGACGGGCGAATGCGCCGGGCGCACATGCTCACCCGTTCGGTTCCCGTCGAGGCCGGTAACCAGGATCGGGTGGCGACATGAGCGTCCGAACCTATCGCGTGGTCGGCATGGCCTGCGGGCACTGCGCAGGCTTCGTCACCGAGGAGATCGAGCGAATCCCCGGCGTCACCGCCGTGGTGGTGGATGTCGAGAACGACACCGTCACGGTGAACAGTGACCGCTTCCTCGACATCGTCGACGTGCGGGCCGCGGTCGAGGAAGCGGGCTACGAACTGCCCTGACGCCTGAAGGCTGACCCACCGCGTCGCGCCACCGGGCGGCGACCCTCGTTCCGGGCACCGCGATGATGGGCGGGTGCAGGACACCGTCGCCGTCGCGCTGATCACCTCACTGTCCACCTTGGCCGCCGCCGGCCTGACCGGGCTGGTCGGCGCGCTCAGCACCCGCCGGCAACTGGCCCACCAGCTCACCGTCGCCCGGCAGGAGAGCGTCGAGCGTCGGGCGACGCGCCGGGACGAGCTTCGCCGGGACGCGTACGTCGGATTCCTGAGCGCCTGCGACCAGGCGTACCGGCAGTTGGACCGCCGGTGGCTCGAAGCCGGCGGGAGTGAGCCGGTGCCCGGCTACGACGAGGCGTACGCGGCGATGCGCGCCGTGGACGAGGCGTACAACCTGGTCTTGCTGGAGGGCCCGGCGGCTGTCGAGTCGGTGGCCCGGTCAGTGCTGACCAGCCTCACCCTGGAATACGCCGACCAGCGCCGCTTCCGTGACCTGCCGGGCGACGCGGCGACGCCGCTACGCGAGCGGCACCGGGAGCGGTGGATCACCGCGATCGAGGCACGGACGAAGCACCGGATCTCGTTCGTCGACGCGGTACGCCCGGTGTTGGACGGGGGCGAGTGACGCCTCTCACCCACCAGTTCGACGCGCCCGCCTGATCCGCCGATCGTCGCGCCACAGCGCGATCCGCTGGCGGCTCACATACAGCAGACCCACGGTGACCAGCACCGTGAGGAGACCCGTCCAGAGCCAGAACCGTCCACCCACCCCACCGGGTGGCTGCGCGTCACGGACGCGTCCGTTGCGGATCACCTGGTCGGCGACGTCGACGGCGATCACCTGGTCCGGCGCGGTCAGCACGGTGCGCGGCGCGGTGGCACCGGGCGTCAGCGCCAGCACCCGCACGGTGCGCACGCGCTGGTCGCTCGCGGGTGGGTTCGACTGCTCCTCCAGCGGCAGGTCGGGGGCGGCAGGGTCCGGCAGGTAGGCCGCCACCAGCGCCGACCCGTCCGGGGCCCAGCCGAGCAGCCGGATGGAGACGACCCCGGACACGGCCGGCAGTGCCAGCGGACCGACATCCCGTCCGCTGGCGGGATCGACCTGGCGCAGAGTCCACTCGGTGGTGGTCGTTCCACGGGCAGCCAGTGTCAGGTTCGTGCCGTCGGGTCGCCACGCGCCCTTGCCGGCCAGCCAGGTGCCGTCGGGCAGTACGAACGAGGAGAGCTCCCGACCAGCCAGGTCGGTCACGGCGACGGTGCGGCCGTACTGGTAGGCGAGCCGACCCGGGGCGGCGGCGACGGTCGAGCCGACGTACGCCTCCTGTGCGCCGGCGGCCAACCTGGTCCACCGCTTACCGGCGACTGTTACCGCGCTCAGCACTGTGGTGTACGTGGCCCCGTCGAACGCGACCGGCACCTCGTCGCTGACCACTAGCGACCCGCCGTCGGCGGACCAGCCGACAGGTGTGCTCCAGACACTGCGGTCCACGGGCGACGAGAGCCGCTGGGTCCGCCCGGTGACCAGGTCGACGACCTCGACACCCGGGGGATCGTCCTGGACTCCGTCCGGCCGGGCCAGGTACCTGCCGTCGGGGGAGAGGTGCACGGTTCTGCCCGCCACGGACTCACCGCCGATCCGCATGATCCGGTAGCGGTCGGAGTCCGCGCCGACCACACCGACGACGTTCACGTCGTTCCAGCCGTGCAGACGCGGTGCGGGCCCGTCGAAGACGACCGACGCGGGACCGAGCCGGGGGCGGTCGGTGACGTGCAGCGTGCCGAGCGGCGGCAGGGCGATGTGGTCGGGCAGCGCGGCGTTCGCGGTGGCGGCCACGTCGAGGCCAGGGGTACGGGTCAGCGGCACCACGACGCCGGCCAACGCGAGCAGCACCAACACCGCCGCGCCGACGCCCACCCGGCGCCGACGGTGGCGACGGGCGGTGGCGAGAGCGCGCTCGTACACCGGGTAGGTGGGCACGTCCTCGGCGGCGGTACGCAGCGCGTCGCGGAGCCGGGCGGTCATCGGGTGCTCCTCTCCGCGGTGGCGTCGAGCAGGTCGGGAGCGACCGCTCGGAGTCGGCGCAGTGCGTCGTGGGCGTGGCGTTTGACGGTGCCGAGAGAGCAGCCGAGCAGGTCGGCGACCTGCGCTTCGGTGCGGTCCTCGTAGTAACGCAGCACGATGACGGCCCGTTGGCGGGGGGTGAGGTGGCGCAGCGCGGCGGTGAGCGTGAGCCGCAGGGCGGTGGTGTCGGTGTGGTCGCCACCAGCCCGTTCGGTGGGCTCGGCTTCGAGTCGTTCGGCGAGGCGTCGGCGTCGCCACCAGGAGACCTGCTGGTGGTACATGACCCGGCGGACGTACGCCTCCGGGTCGCCGTCGCGGATGCGTCGCCAGTGGCGGTAGGTGCGCGCCAGGGCGGTCTGCACGAGGTCTTCGGCGAGTTGGTGGTCGCCGGTGAGGAGGTAGGCGGTCCGGGACAGGGCCGGCGAACGCTGCACCACGAACTCGTGGAACGTCTCGGTCATGCCCACCCCCTCGGTGAGAAGAACGCCTCCCGCGCGGCGGATGGTTGAGGACCTATCCTCGCGGTGCGAGCAACAACTGGAGCGTGAGCGTGGAACTGGCAGGCATTGGCGCGGTGCTGTTCGACATGGACGGCACCCTGGTCGACTCGGACGCGGCCGTCGAGCGGGCCTGGGAGCGGTGGGCGGCCGAGTACGCGGTCGACCCGGCAGCGGCGCTGGCCATCGCGCACGGCAGCCCCGCCGACCGGACCATCCGCCGGCTGTTGCCCGACCTCGACGACCACGCGGTCGCCACCGCGGCGGCACGGCAGCTCGCGTTGCAGTACGACGACCTGTCCGACGTGGTCGCCACCCCCGGGACGCACGAGCTCCTGGACACACTGGCCCGGTTGGGGCTGCCCTGGGCCGTGGTGACCAGCGCCGACGCCCGGCTGGCCCGAGCGCGGCTCGGCGCGGCCGGGATCGTCGCTCCGGTGCTGGTCACTGTCGACGACGTGCGGGTCGGCAAACCGGACCCGGAGGGCTACCTGCGGGCCGCCGCCCTGCTCGGCGTACCCGTGGGGCGGTGCCTGGTTGTCGAGGACGCCGAGGTCGGCCTGCGCGCCGGGCGGGCGGCCGGCGCGCTGACCGCCGCGTTGAAGGGGCTCGACGGCGACCTGCGCCTGCACGACCTGGCGCAGCTGGCGGGTCAGTTGGAGTCGGCGCTCGCGGCACCCTGACGGGCAGCCGCCTCACCGCGCGTGACGGCGGGTCAGGTGCACGGCGGTCAGGGCGATCACGAGCAGGCTGACGGCGAAGAGCACGGCGTTGAGGGCGACCGTGGGATAGCCGAGTCGGGGCACGTCGAGGAACGGGTAGAGATAGCGGTCCTCACCACCCTTCAGCGCCCCCCGGAGCAGGATGACCGTCAGCCACACCAGCGGATAGCCGAGCAGGTTGACCGCGTACACCGGGCGCAGCGCGACCCGGGGTCGACGGCTGAGCCAGTGGGCGGCGGCCAGCGGCGGTGCCACGACGTGCAGCAGCAGGTTGCCGGCGTCGGAGATCGTCCCTCGGGCGTCGGCGTTCGCCACCATGGCGTAGCGGCTCCACGGGTTGGCCAGCACCAGGACGAAGACCAGTGCGGTGCCGACGAGGTAGACGGTGAGCGCGGTGCGCAGCCGGTCACCGCCACCGGCCAGCAACACCACCAGGTAGGCCAGGTTGACCTGCACGGTGAAGTAGAAGAGCAGCTCGACGGGCTCGTCACGGGCGGCGAACAGGGCGAGGACCAGCCCGACGGCGACCACCGCCGCGGTGCTCACCCGCAGGACCCGGCGGACGTCCCGGCCCGACTCCGCCGCCGTCACGGCGTCGCCTCCGCTGGGGGCAGTGCCGCGTACAGCCTGACCAGCTCGGCCAGGTAGCGCTCCCCGGACCAGGCCGCGACCGCCGCCCGCCCGTCCCGGATCACGTCCGCGCGCAGTTCCCGCTCGGTCAACAGCCGGGTCAGCAACGCGCCGTACGCCGCGGCGGTGGGCTCGGCGACCGGACGGGTGGTGCCGGTGCCCGGCCGCTGGACCAGCGCGGTGTCCACCATGGCCACCGGCAGTCCGTACGCCTCGGCCTCGGAGAGCACCAGGCCCTGCGTGTCGGTGGTCGAGGTGAACGCGAGCACGTCCGCGGCCCGGTAGTGGGCGCCGACCCGGTCGTGCGACACCGGGCGCAGCAGGCGCACCGCGCCGGCCACCCCGTACCGGTGGGCCGTCCGGCGGATCGCGAGCCGGTGCCGTCGGGCACCCAGCAGCACCAGGCGGGCCTCCGGCAACGTCTGGCGGACCTGGGCGAACGCGGCGAGCAGCAGCTCCGGGTTCTTCTCCGGCGTGGCCCGGCCCACCGCGAGCAGGACCGGCGCGTCCGTCGGGATGCCCAGCCGGGCCCGCAACCGCCGCCGGTCGTCGGCGTCGGCGTGTGGCGCGGCGGCCGGGGTCGGCAGGACCACGATCGGGGTACGCCCCGCCATCGCCGCCATCATCGACGCGGTCTTCGCCGAAGGCGCCACCAGGACAGTGCTGTGCGCCAGCAGGCACCGCCCGAGTTCCGCCAGTCGGGTCTGCCGGTCAGGGCCGGGCCGGCCGAGCGCCCACAGGTCCCGCGCGTGCCAGCGCAGGCCCAGCCGGAGGCCCGCGTACGCGGCCCCGATCGGGATCTCCGGGTAGTGCGCCGCGTACGCGATCAGGTCGGTGTGCCAGGTCAGCACGGTGGGTACGCCCCGTGCGGTGGCCCACCGCAGGCCGGCGACGCCGAGCGGGCCGGTGGTGTGCACGTGCACCACGTCCGCCGGTGCATCCGGTGACCGGGGCACTGCCAGCCGGTAGGGCCGGGTCGGCACCGTCAGCGAGGGCACCTCACCCGGTCGTCGGCGACGCCGCAACAGGGGGCCCGGGCAGTGCAGGACGACCCGGTGCCCGGCGGCGCGCAGCAGCGCCACTGTGGTGCCGACCGAGGTCGCCACCCCCTCGGGGTTGTCGAGGTGGCTGTCGCTGACGTGGGCGATGCGCACGTCGCCATCATGGCCGGGCCGCGCACCCCGGCCGTCCGGGCCGAACGGCGTGGGGCCGGGTGGCGGGCCCGGGTCGGTTCTGCTGCACTGTCCGCTGGCGACGACGAGGGAGAGCCGCGGTGGAGTTGACGTTGACGCCGATGACGGCACCGGAGCTGGCCCGGTTGCTTGGGCCGCTGGAGCAGGGGTACGCCGACGACCTGGTGGCACATCGGGGGATGAGCCCGGAGGCGGCCCGCGAGCGGTCGGTCGACCAGATCCGGGAGTCGCTGCCGGCCGGCGCGGCGACCGAGGGGGCGCTGCTGCGGCTGGGCCGGGTCGACGACACCGAGGTCGGCTGGATCTGGGTGACCCTGCCCGCGGCAACCGGCCCCCGTCAGGCCTGGATCCACAACATCGAGGTGCACCCGGAGCACCAGGGACACGGCTACGCGCGGCGGATGATCCAGCTCATCGAGGTCGAACTCGCCCACCTCGGCGTACCCGAGCTGGGCTTGAACGTGTTCGGGACGAACACCGTGGCGATCGGGCTCTACCGCAGTCTGGGCTTCGAGGTCACCTCGCAGCAGATGGCGAAGCGGATCGACAGGGCGGGCTGAGTCGGCGACCGGGCACCTGGCGACCCAGGACGGTCCCCCCGGCAGGACTGTTCACCCGACCAGCGGGAAACCGGCGCGGACCGCACCTGGGGAGGAGCGACGGATGACGCACGGCGGCGGACTGACCATCGGTGTGCTGGGCTCGTACGGTGGGCGAAACCTCGGCGACGAGGCGATCCTCACCGGCCTGCTCACCGACCTTCGCACGCAGGAACCCAACGCCCGGATCATCGTCTTCTCCCGTAACCCGGAGCACACCCGGGCCGCCCACCCGGACGTCGAGGCGGTGCCCTGGGAGGGCGTCAGCCGTACCGACTCCGCGCTGGTGCTGGCCCAGCTCGACCTGCTCATCCTGGGCGGGGGAGGCATCCTCTACGACCGGGAGGCCCGCCGCTACCTGCGGGTGGTCCGGGTCGCCCAGGAACGTGGCCTGCCGCTGATCACGTACGCGGTGGGGGTCGGGCCGCTCGGCGAGGCGGTGGACACCGGCATGGTCCGGGAGACGCTCTCCAGCGCGGTCCAGGTGACCGTGCGGGACCAGGAGTCCCGGATGGTGCTGGAGGAGGCCGGCCTGCTGAACCCGATCACGGTCACCGCCGACCCGGCGTTCCTCCTGCAACCGGAGGAGTTCCCGGCCCACCTGCTGGCCGAGGAGGGCGTGCCGGTGGGTCAGCGGCTGGTGGGGATAAGCGTGCGGGAGCCGGGGCGGGCCGCCGAACGGCTGGACGTGGACGGTTACCACCGTCTGCTGGCCCAGATCGGTGACTTCCTGGTGCACCGGATCGACGCGTGCGTGCTGTTCGTGCCCATGGAACGCGACGACATCCGGCACGCACACGGGGTGCTGTCCCACATGGTCGCGGCCGATCGGGGTCGCATCCTGCACGGCACCTACTCGCCGCAGCAGGTGCTCGGGCTGATGCGGCACTTCGACCTGGCCGTCGGGATGCGCCTGCACTTCCTGATCTTCGCGGCGATGGTCGGCACACCGTTCCTGCCCCTGCCGTACGCCGGCAAGGTCTTCGACCTGGCCCAACGGCTCGGCGTGCCGGCCCTGCGCGGCGTGGAACGCGAGGTCGAGGGGCCGCTGCTGGCCGAGGTCGACCGGTTGTGGGACGAGCGCGAGCAACGGGCCGAGGGCACCGCACGACGGGTGGCCGAGGTGTGCGATCAGGCGCGGGGCACCTCGGAGGTCACCCGGGGCGTGTTGGAGAGCCTGCGCAGCCAGGCCCTCACCCGGGTCTGAGCCGGGGCGGTCACACCGCCGGGCCGGTCCACCGGTAGCGCCACTCGCGGGCCTCCTCGCGGGCGGTCTCCAACTCGTAGATCTGCGCCTCGGCCAGCCCACCCGGGCCGACGTGGTGATGGGTCAGCGGCGGCCGGCCGTTGCTGTCCAGCTCGACGGTGATGGTCTGCCCGTCCGCCGTGCCGCCGACGAGAAGGATCTGCACGGATGAAGCCATGCGCCCATCCTGCCCGTCGTACCGCCGGTCCGCAGCGGATAGCGGGGCAGCGAGGGCCCCGCTTCGTGGCTAGGGTCGGCGGATGGAGCAGACGATCGATCCATCGCTCGGTCCGGTGCTCGCCCGCACCGGCGACGAGCGTGCCGTGCTGAGTTCGTTCCTCGACTTCCACCGTGGGGTGCTGCTGCGCAAGCTGCGCGGTCTCTCCGACGCCGACGCCGGCCGCCGACTGGTGCCCTCGGCCACCACGCTCGCCGGGCTGGTCAAGCACCTGACACTGGTCGAGCGGAACTGGTTCCCGACCCTGCTGGCGCCCGAGCCGGGCGACGTCTACCTGACCTCGGAAGAGGACGCGGTGGCGAGCTTCACCCTCGGCGACCAGGAGACCGTCGCCGAGCTCGTCGCCGCGTACGAGCGGGCCTGCGCCCGGTCCCGGGCGGTCGCCGCGAGCCTCGACCTCGACCATGTGGTGCCGCACCCGCAGCTCGGCGAGGTGTCGCTGCGCTGGATCCTGGTGCACATGATCGAGGAGACGGCCCGCCACGCGGGTCACGCCGACATCCTGCGCGAACTGACCGACGGCGAGTGCGGCGCGATCTGACCCCGGCCCTGACGCGCCCTCGGCGGCCCTCGGCGGCCAAGATCAACACGGTTTCGCCGATGTCGGGGTGTCCGACCGACGTGGATACCGCGATATCAGCGAAGTCGTGTCGATCACCCGCAGGAGTCGGCGACGATGCGGTGCGCGCCGTACGGTGAGCCGGTTCGGCGGTGGCTGCGGACGCCGGCCCCGGCGGGCCGCCTATTCTGGGGCGCGAGCGGCGACGAGGGGGAGCAGGTGCTGGTCATCCACGGGCTGTGGCTGCCCGGCGACAGCTCGACCGGCGGCCTCGCCGTCTGGGCCGAGGACAGCGCCGCACCACCCGCGCCGACCCGCTCCGGCCGGCCGCCCCGGGAACGTCCACACCCCTTCGCCGCCGGGCACACCGACCTGGCCGCCGCCCTCGCCGACGCCGCCGAGCCGAGCAGGCCGGACACCGCGCTGCTCACCCTGCCCACCCGGGCAGGCGTGCCGACCGACTCGCCCGAGCTGATCCGGACCGACGTCGCACCTCCGGCCCGCGGTCGACTCACGGTGGCCGGGTGGCGCGTCCCCGTCCTGGTGTACGCCCCGGACGACGCGCTGTCGCTGCTCCGCGCCCTGGACGACCTCCCGGCGGTGGCCGGGGCCACAGTGCGTCACCTCGCCGAGCTGGCCGACTTCGCCGCCGACCTGGTGACCCGTGGCCGTCTCCTCCCCGGCGTCAGCACAGCGGCCGAGGCTTCCTCGGGCGGTGCTGCGCAGGTGTCGGCGCGGGCGGTCTGGCGGCCGCTGTTGACCGGCACCGACGCCGCCTGGGCACGATCGCTGGCGCTGGCCCTGCCACCCGCCGCCCGAGCCGCCGCCGACTCCGTCGCTCTCGCACGTGGTGCGGGCGGGGGCGAGCTGACCGCTGCCGAGGTGGTAGCGGATGCGCTCGACGCGCTGACCGACGCCGCCGCGCGGGCCGCTCTGGCGACCACCGCCCTGGCTCGGGGGCTGCGGCCGGGTGGCCCGGCACCTGCCTGGTTGGCGGCGCTCGCCGGTCCGCAGCGGGACTTCACAGTCGATCCCACGGCGTTGGCCACCCTGCGCGACGAGCTGGACGTCTGGCAGCGGGACGCCGCCGGCGGGCCGGTTCGGGCCAGTTTCCGGCTGGTGGAGCCGGCTCCGGACGAGGTCACCGAACCGATCCTGGCCACCCGTCCGGCACCGGACGATATCGTGCCGGCGTCGGTCGAGTCGTCCGGCGGCGGGCGGTGGCGGTTGGAGTTCGGATTGCAGGCGGCCGACGAGCCCGGCCTGCACGTCGACGCCGGGCAGGTGTGGCGGGCGCCGCAGACGCTCGGCGGCCTGACCGGGCGTACGGGCAGCCCGCAGGAGACGCTGCTCGCCGAGTTGGGGCGGGCCAGTCGGCTCTGGCCGGACCTGGATGCCGCACTGCGTACCGCCGCTCCCGAGGTGATGGAGCTCGACGTCGAGGGGGCGCACCGGTTCCTCAGCGAGGGTGCCCCGGTGCTGCACGCGGCCGGGTTCGGGGTGCTGCTGCCGTCATGGTGGCAGCGTCCGTCGGCCCGGATCGGCGCCCGGCTACGCGCCCGCAGCCGCACCGCGCCGGGCACTGTCAGTGGTGCCGAGGCCGGTGTCGGTCTGGACGCCCTGGTGGACTACCGCTGGGAGGTGGCACTCGGCGACCAGCCGCTGTCCGCCGAGGAGTTGGCGGCGCTGGCCGAGATGAAGACCCCGCTGGTGCGGCTGCGTGGCCGGTGGGTCGAGCTGGACCCGGGGCGGCTCGCCGCCGGTCTGCGCCTGCTCCGCTCCGCCGGTGAGTTGAGCGTCGCCGACCTGCTGCGCCTCGGCTTGGAGGACGGTGACGCCACCGGTGCGCTACCGGTGTTGGAGGTGACCGCCGACGGGGCGCTGGGCGACCTGCTCGCCGGTGCTGTCGAGCGTCGGCTCACCCCGCTGGAACCGCCGCCGAGTTTCCAGGGGACGCTGCGGCCGTACCAGCAGCGGGGGTTGGCGTGGTTGGCGTTCCTGCGCTCGCTCGGGCTGGGTGGTGTGCTCGCCGACGACATGGGTCTGGGCAAGACGGTGCAACTGCTCGCGTTGCTCGCCGGGGACCCGCCGGAGGCCGGCCCGACCCTGTTGGTCTGTCCGATGTCGCTGGTCGGCAACTGGCAGCGGGAGGCGGCGCGGTTCACACCGACGTTGCGGGTGCACGTACACCATGGGGCGGAGCGGGCGCGGGGGGCGGAGTTCACAGCGGCCGCGCACGGCGCGGACCTGGTCCTCACCACCTACTCGGTGGCCGCCCGTGACGCCGTCGACCTGGCCGGCATCGACTGGCACCGGGTGGTGGTGGACGAGGCGCAGGCGATCAAGAACGCGTCGACCCGGCAGGCCGAGGCGGTCCGTGCGCTGCCGGCCCGGCAGCGGGTGGCGGTGACCGGCACACCGGTGGAGAACCGGCTCGCGGACCTCTGGTCGATCATGCAGTTCGCCAACCCGGGCCTGCTCGGGCCGGCGGCGACGTTCCGCAAGAGGTTCGCCGAGCCGATCGAGCGCAACGGTGACGCCGAGGCCGCCGAGCGGCTGCGCCGGATCACCGGCCCGTTCGTGTTGCGCCGGCTCAAGACCGACTCGTCGATCATCTCGGACCTGCCGGAGAAGTTGGAGATGGAGGTGCTCTGCAACCTCACCGCCGAGCAGGCAGCGCTCTACCGGGTGGTGGTCGACGACATGCTCGCCCGGATCGAGACCAGCGACGGCATCGAGCGGCGCGGCCTGGTGCTGGCCACCATGACCCGGCTCAAGCAGGTCTGCAACCACCCCGCCCAGTTGCTGCGCGACGGGTCCGCGTTGGAGGGTCGCTCCGGCAAGCTGGCCCGGCTGACCGAGATCCTGGAAGAGGTGCTGGCGGCGGGGGAGCGGGCACTGCTGTTCACGCAGTACGCCGAGTTCGGCGCGATGTTGCGCGGTCACCTGTCGGCGCGGTTCGGCCGGGAGGTGCTGTTCCTGCACGGCGGGCTCGGAAAGGCCGAGCGGGACGCCATGGTGCAGCGTTTCCAGTCGGCGGACGGCCCGCCGCTGTTCGTCCTCTCCCTGAAGGCCGGCGGCACCGGCCTCACCCTGACCGCGGCGAACCACGTGGTGCACGTGGACCGGTGGTGGAACCCGGCGGTGGAGGACCAGGCCACCGACCGGGCGTTCCGGATCGGGCAGCGCCGTCGGGTGCAGGTCCGCAAGTTCGTCTGCGCGGGCACCGTGGAGGAGAAGGTCGCCGCGATGATCAACGACAAGCGCGCCCTCGCCGAGCGGGTCGTGGGCACGGGCGAACAGTGGATCACCGAGCTGTCCACCGGTCAGTTGCGCGAGCTGTTCGCCCTGGAGGCCGGGGCGGTGGTGGAGTGAGCGACAACGCCGGAGTCAGCGCCGACCGGTTCGCCGACTACGGGCGCCCCCGCCGGGTCGACGGGGGTCTGCGGGCGCGCAGCGCCCGGGGTGCCATCGGACGTTCCTGGTGGTCCCGGCGGTTCCTCGAGGTGCTGGAGTCGTTCGCGCTGGGCACCAGGTTGACCCGGGGCCGGTCGTACGCACGCGCCGGCCAGGTGCTGACGCTCGACATCGCACCCGGGCGAGTCAGTGCCGTGGTGCAGGGCTCCCGCCCGCAGCCGTACCAGGTGTCCATCGCGCTGCGACAGTTCCCGGCCTCGCTCTGGTCCCGGATCGAGGAGGAGTTGGCCGGGCAGGCGTTCTTCAGCGCCCGGCTGCTCGCCGGAGACCTCCCCGGCGAGCTGGAGGAGCTGTTCGTCGCCGCCGGCGCGCCCCTGTTCCCGGCCGGTGTGGACGAGCTGACCCAACGGTGCAACTGCCCTGACTTCGCGGTCCCGTGCAAGCACCTCGCGGCGACGTTCTACCTGCTGGCCGAGGCGTTCGACGCGGACCCGTTCGAGTTGCTGCACTGGCGTGGCCGGTCCCGGGCGGAGCTGCTGGACGAGCTGCGCGCCCGGCGGGTGGAGGCCACCGGCGTCGTTGCGCTGCCCGAGGCGGTCGGCGCACCGTCCGAACCGGACGGTGACCGATCGACGGTGGCACCGGCCGGCGCGGCCCGCGCGCTCGTCGGGCTGTCGACGACCACGCTGCCGGAGGCGGCAGACCGGTTCTGGCTACCGCCGGTGCCGTTGCCGGACCGGCCGCCTCGACTGGTGACCGGCTCCGACCTGCTGCTACGCCAACTCGGAGCGCCGGCCCCCGCCATCGGTGGTCCCGGAATGCTCGAACGGTTACGCCGCGCCTACCGGGCGTTCGGCCCGGACGACCGGTGAGCCGTCACGTCCAGCGGCGGCGGAACCGCCACATGATGGCGGCGTTGGCCACCAGCACCACCGCGCAGATCGCACCGGTCAGCCGACCGGCGAACACGGCTATCGCAGGCAGCGACGCCCACAGCACGATGGTCAACAACATCAGGTACCGGCCCCTGCGGGCACGGACCCGGTGGTCCAGCCTCTTGAAGAATGCCGGGTCGCTCTCCCGGAGCTGACGGGTGATCTGGTCGAACCTGCGCTGATCCTCTTTGCTGAGCATGGCGCTGCCTTCCCCTCACGCGTTCAGCGGTTCGGCGGCATACCCGCTGCGGTGGTGGCTCACGCTCGCCTGCTCCCGCTACTTTTCCTCCTCGCGAGGCCCGGTGACATCGGGCGCGGTGACCGTCGTGAGGCCACCTCATGTCCGGCTTACCTGAACCTTAAGTTTCCCTGTGGTGCTGAACGGCGCGGAAAGTGTCGCGTACGGCGGGGAGGTCCGGTCCGTACCCGGCTGCCGCGCGTCCGCCCTGCTGGGAAGGTCTGCGCTCGTCCCCGGCCCGGCGACTGCCGCGGACGCCGCGCTGAGCGCTGTCTTAAGTGCCCTCACGAGGGTGTTCGGCCCACCTTGAAGGGCCCGGAGGGCTTGGTTACTTTGCCGTAGCAACCCCCCTCAGGCAACAGTCGCCGCACCTGCCGCACCTGCCCGGTCGCAGCTTCCGGCGCTCATCAGAAATCGGGATTGGTACATGGCCGACCAGAATGTGCCACCACGTCGACCGCGGGACGACCGCGGTTGGGACGGACGCCAGCACCACAACGCGGATGGCTACGGCGACCCCAACGCGTCCGCGCCCTACGGGTACGACTCGCCCAACCCCTACCAGGGCGGCTACCCGGCGCAGGCCGACCCCCGCGAGCAGTACGGCGAGGGTTACGCGCACGCCGGACAGCCCGCCCCTGGCCCGCGCGGGCCGCAGTGGGTCGGCCCGGAAGGGCTCGGTCGCCCGGTCCCGGCGCGGCCCGGCACCGGACTGCCCACTCTGGACGACGACGAGTCGCGTCCCAAGGTCGGACGACGCAAGGCCATGGTGGCCCTCGGTGGCACCGCCGCCGTCGTCGCCGGTGGCGCGGCGCTCGCCATGACCCCGCAGCTCCGCGGCATCTTCGGTGACGAGGTGGCCGGTGACGCCACCGGCAGCACTGTCACCGACGGCACCGCCGCGCGGCCCAGTGGCCAGCAGCCCAGCACGGTGCGCACCTACACCGAGCAGAACGAGAGCTACATGGGCTCCCGGGCCGGCGAGGCGCTGAAGAAGAACGCGCCGACCGGCGGACGTACCCTCTCCGGCCCGGCCGCCGCCGCCGCGGCGACCGAGGTGACAGTGAAGACGGTGCTCGCCAAGGACCCGATCCTGCACCTGGCCCGGCGGGCCACCTTCGGGCCCACCCCCGAGGTGATCGCCGACATCAAGAAGCAGGGCATCGACGCCTGGATCCGCACCCAGATGGAACCGGACAAGATCGCGCCGAGCAAGGCCGAGCTGAAGCTCGCCGAGCTGCCCACCCAGAAGCTCAGCGTGCAGCAGCTGCGGACCCAGCGGGACCAGCTCAACGAACAGGGCGCCCAGCCGGAGCGGGAGATGGTGGACGCCACCATCGCCCGGCAGATCTGGTCCAAGCGCCAGTTGTTCGAGGTGATGGTCGACTTCTGGAACGACTTCCTGCACGTCGCCGCCGATTTCGACGGCGGTGAGGTCTACCGCAACTCGTTCGACCAGGACGTCGTGCGCAAGCACGCGCTGGGCAGCTACCCGGAGATGCTGATCGCGGCGAACAAGCACCCCGCGCTGCTGATCTACCTGAACCAGAAGGACTCCCGCAAGGACGCGATCAACGAGAACCTCGCCCGGGAGAACCTCGAGCTGTACTCGGTCGGCGTCGACGGCGGCTACAAGGAGCCGGACGTCCGTCAGGCCGCCATGTTGCAGACCGGCCGGGGCATCGACAAGGACGGCAAGTACGTCTTCAAGCCGGAGCAGCACTACGTCGGCAAGGTGAAGATCCTCGGCTTCAGCCACCCGAACAACTCGTCGGACCCGAAGAAGGCCGACGCGGCGATCGACGCGTACATCACCTACATCGCGTTGCACCCGTCGACGGCGAAGTACGTGGCGCAGAGCCTGGCGACCCGCTTCGTCTCGGACACCCCGCCGAAGTCCCTGGTGGACCGGCTGGCCAAGATCTACACCACCAACAACGGCCTGATCAAGCCGGTGCTGATGGCGATGTTCTGCTCCACCGAGTTCTGGGCCGCCGTGGGCCAGAAGGTACGCCGCCCGATGGAGTACCTGGCTGCCACGTACCGCACGCTGGGTGTCTCGCCGGAGGCGTCGCCGAAGCACAACAACGGCGACAGCAAGCGCACCCCGTACGCGCGGGGCCTGCGGCAGATCCAGGACAAGCTGCGCGAGCTGGGTCAGTACCCGATGGGTCAGCCCACCCCGGACGGCTACCCGGACGTCTACGTCGCCTGGACGTCGGCCGGCACCATGGTCAACGGCTGGAACGAGGCGGGCGAGATCCTCGCCGGCTACCGCACCGCCTTCACGTACACGGCACCGGAGAAGCTGGTCGCCAAGCCGCCGGCGACCGCCGGGGCGTACGTGGACGCGCTCTCCCAGCGGCTGGTGGGTCAGAAGCTGAGCACGCGGGAGAAGAACCTGATCCTCGGTGTGGCCGGCGTCGCCGCCACCGCCAAGGTCGACGCCACGTTCAACGGGGCCATCACCGCCGTCGCGCGGGCGATCCTCGCTTCCCCCCAGCACCACCTCCGGTGAGGCACCCGATGGAGAAGACTGTGTACAACTCTTTCCCCCTGCACCCCGAATGCCCCGACGTGCGGCGGCTGGCCGACAACCCGGCCGAGGCCCTGCTGCGCGCCGAGGCGGACATCGTGGCCGCCGAGAGCGCTGCCGAGCTGGACCGCTACCGCACTCTGGAGAACCTGGAGGAGGCCCAGCAGGACGGTCGCGGCGTCACCCGCCGTACCTTCGTCGCGGGTGCCGCGGCCACCGCCACCGCCCTGGCCACTGCCCAGTTCGTGACCACGTCGGCGTCGTTCGCGGCGACCAAGACCGGCACCCTGATCCACGTCTTCCTCTACGGCGGGCTGGACGGGCTGAGCCTGGTGGCACCGGACAACGACCCGGTGCTCAGCAAGGCGCGGCCCGACCTGCTGCTCGGCAACGACTCGCTGGCCCTGGGCCGGGGCTTCAAGCTGACCAGCGCGTTCAAGCCGCTGGAGAAGTGGCTGACCGCAGGCCAGCTCGGCTTCATCCCGGGCGTCTCGGACGAGCGGCTGTCGCGCAGCCACTTCCAGGCCGCGGACGCCTGCAACCTGGGCGGACTGCCCAACGAGACCGGCGGTCGGGGCTGGCTGGACGGTCTGGTCGACAACCTGGGCAAGGGCACCGCGTTCCGTAGCGTCGGCATCGGCAGCACGCTGCCCCGCTCGCTGGTCGGCAACAACGGCGCATTGTCGTTGAACAGCGTCGGATCGTTGCGGCTCAACGGTGACGAGAAGTACCGGGCGGCCACCGAGAAGGCCATCAAGGGGCTCTTCACCGGGATCAACCACCCGGTCGAGGAAGCCGTGCAGGAGGGCATGGGCGCGCTGGCCACCGCGCAGAAGCTCGCCGCCAAGCCGTACCAGCCCGCCGAGGGCGTCACGTACGAGGGCGTCGGCCGGGCCTTCCAGCAACTCGCCCAGCTGATCAAGGGCGGCGCGAACGTCCGGGTCGCCACCGTCGGGATGGGCGGCTACGACACCCACGAGAACCAGGGCACCGCCGCGGGCGGCCAGCTGCACCGCAGGCTGAACGAGCTGGCCAGCGCGATGGCGGCCTTCTTCACCGACCTCGGCCCGCAGGCCGCCGACGTGACCATCATGGTGTCCAGCGAGTTCGGTCGCCGGGTCGGCTCCAACACCGGCGGCACCGACCACGGGCACGGTGGCGTGGTCACCGTGCTCTCCGGTAAGAAGCTGGCCGGCTCCCTGCTCGGCACCTGGAACGGTCTGGACAAGCTGGACTCCGGTGACGTGCCGGAGTACAACAACATGTTCAACGTGTACGGGGCGGTGGCCCAGGGCCGGTTCGGGCTCACCAACGCGGAGGTCGAGAAGGTCTTCCCCCGCCAGAAGTACGCCCCGATGAAGCTGTACGCGTGACGTACCCGCACACCCACGCCGCCGGCCGTCGTACCGGGACCTCGTCCCGGCACGGCGGCCGGCCGGCTGCGCCCGTACCCCCGCAGATCCCGGACCGGCGCGGTCCCGGCGGCCGGCGGCTGCTGGGCGTGCTGCTCCTGGTCGGTTTGGTCGCCAGCGTGCTGCCGTGGTGGCTGGGCACCCCCACCGGTTCGTTGCGGAGCACCGCCGCCACCGTCACGGCCGCCGGTCGGATCACCGGTCTGATCGCCGGCTACCTGCTGCTGGTGCAGGTGCTGATGATGAGCCGGCTGCCGGTGCTGGAACGGTGGATCGGCGGCGAGCAGATGGCCCGCTGGCACCGCGACGTCGGGGCAACCCTGCTGGTCGCCGTGCTGGCGCACATGTCGCTGATCCTCGTCGGCTACGCGGACCTGCGGAACCAGTCGATCCTCGCCGAGGTCGGCACGCTGCTCGGCGACTACGAGGACATGGTCTCGGCGTTCGTCGCCACCGGCATCATGATGCTGGTCGGCTTCAGCAGCGTCCGGGCGATCCGCCGCGCGTTGCCCTACGAGATGTGGCACGCGCTGCACCTGTCCAGCTACCTGGTCCTGCTGCTCGGCTTCGGCCACCAGTTCACTCACGGCGCGCAGTTGTACAAGCCCGGTCCGGTACGCACCGGCTGGATCGCGCTCTACCTGCTGGTGGTCGCCGCCCTGCTCTGGGGTCGGGTGATCGCGCCGCTGGCGTTCAACCTGCGGTACAAGCTGCGGGTCGCCGACGTCGTCGCGGAGAGCCCGGACACCATCTCCATCTACCTCACCGGTGAGCGTCTGGGGCGGCTGGCGATGCTCGGCGGCCAGTACTTCCGCTGGCGCTTCCTCACCCGGGGTTGCTGGTGGCAGTCGCACCCGTTCTCCGTCTCCGCCGCCGCGAACGGTCGCTGGCTGCGGCTCACCGTCAAGGTCGTCGGCACGCACACCGCGGAGCTGCGCGACCTGGAGCAGGGCACCCGGGTCTGGGCACAGGGCCCGTCCGGCACCTTCACCGCCGCGCACCGGGTTCGGGAGCGAGCGCTGCTCATCGCCGGCGGCAGTGGCATCACGCCGATCCGGGCGATGTTGGAGGAACTGCCCCCGGGTGCCGCCCTGATCTACCGGGCCCGTACTCCGGCCGACGTGCTGCTCAGCCGCGAGCTGGACTGGCTGGCCCAGGAGCGGGACACCTCCGTCTGGTACGTCATCGGCTCCCGCGACGACCCCGGCCCGCGTCAACTGATGAGCCCGGACGGGTTGCGTCAACTGGTGCCCGACGTGGCCCGGCGCGACGTCTACCTGTGCGGGCCGCCCGGGTTGGTGGAACAGTCGGTGCGGGCGCTGCGCCGCGCCGGCGTGCCGCGACGGCAGATCCACCTGGCCACGTTCGAGCTGTAGGAAGGGCACCCCCATGCGTCGCGCGTTCCTCGCGATCACCGGCCTCGCCGCCAGCACCACCGCGCTGGTGGTCTTCAAGGGTTCCCCGGCCACCAACCAGGTCGCCCAGAACCTGCCCACCGCCCAGCCGGTCGACCCCGCCGGGAAGGGCGTCGACCCGAGCGCCGACCCGGCCGCGCCGGGCACCGATCCGGCCGAGGGCGGGCCCACCCCGTCGAAGAGCGCCGACGCGCCGGTGTCGCCCAAGCCCGGCAAGACCACCGCCCGCCCGTCGGGCACCAAGACCACCAAGGCACCCAGCGCGCCGCGCACCACCAAGCCACCCCAGTCGACCAACCGCCGGGTCACCGGCGCCGGCTTCGACAACGAGTACGGGTACGTGCAGGTGCAGATCGTGGTCTCCGGCAACCGGATCGTCGATGCCGTCGCGCTGTCGCTGCCCAGCGGGGGTGAATCCGACATCCACAGCGGCGACGTCAGCAGCGCGTACGACGGCAGCGGCGGCGAGGTGGTGCGCAAGCAGAACGCGAACCTCAACACCGTCTCCGGTGCCACCGAGACCAGCAACTCCTACAAGCAGTCGCTGCGGTCCGCTATCGAGCAGGCGTTCTGAGGTGCCGGCCGCGCTGACCCGACCGGGGCTCTGCCGGGTCGAGCAGATCATGGGTACGGCGATCACACTGGACCTCGCCGACGACCTGCCGCCCGCGCGGGCGCGTGAGCTGGCGGATGACGTCTTCGCCTGGATGCGCGAGGTGGACACCCGGTTCAGCACGTACAAGCCGGACAGCGAGGTGTGCCGCTTCGATCGGGGTGAGGTGCTGCTCTCCGAGGCGTCGGCGGACCTGCGGTTCGTGCTGGAGGCCTGCGCCGACCTGTGGGGCACCACCGACGGGTTCTTCGACGCGTACGCCACCGGGCGGCTCGACCCGTCCGGTTTCGTCAAGGGCTGGGCGGCGCAGGTCGCCTCGGATCGGCTGCTCGCCGCCGGTGCTCTGAACCACTGCGTGAACGCCGGTGGCGACGTGCGCGTACGCGGTTTGTCGCCGTCGGGGGAGCCGTGGCGGATCGGCATCCGGCACCCGTGGGACGCGATGGCGACGTGCTTGGTGCTCAGCGGGACCGATCTGGCCGTGGCCACCTCGGGGGTCTACGAGCGGGGTCGGCACGTGCTGGATCCACGCCGTGGCGCTCCAGCCAGCGGGCTGCGCTCGGTGACAGTGGTCGGCACCGACCTCGGGGTGGCCGACGCGTACGCCACCGCCGCCCTGGCCATGGGGGCGGCGGGTCGCGGCTGGCTGGACCGCCTGGACGACCACACCCACGCCGTCGTCACCGACGACGGCCGTCAGTACTACTCCGCCAGCATCCCGCTGACGGACTAACGGATCGGGCGGTGGGTGCCGGCGGGGCGGGACCCGGTGGGGCGGGGACGGCCGGGGCGTGAGCCGGACGGTCGGGTGCCGGCCCAGCGGTGTCGTCGGTGGCTGCGCCGGGGTGGTTCGGTGCCACCGGGATGTGACGCTCTGTCGTGCGTGGACATCTTTCCCCCGATCGTGGCGCGCGTTCGCGCCGTCCCCCTGTCAACGAGGACCGGTGCCCCGGCGACGCTGTCGGGCACCGGATGGAATCGTCGGACGGGGCCTTTCTTCACATTCCTCGTCGGGGCAGCGGCAGGTGACCGGGTATCAGGTCGGGGGCGAGCGTCACCCCTGTGGCGCGCAGCGCCCCGATCAAGGTGTTCTGCACGAGGTACGAGTCCGGGAGTTGCCAGCGGGCCTGCTCGGGGGCGACCGCCCAGCGGACTGTGCCCTCGGGCAGCCGGGTGGGCGGCGCGGGGATCCACGAGCCCGGTCCGTGCCGGACGACGTGGAAGCAATGCTCCAGCTCCGGCCGCAGGGGGTCGCCGGGGCGGACCAGGAACATCCAGCGTCCGGTGGGCGTGGCCAGCACCGGCCCGCGTACGCCGGTGCCGGCGGGGTGGATCTGCACCGCGTCGAGGACGAGCCGACCCAGGTGGGCGGGCACCTCCAACACGTCGAAGGCTCGGCCGGTGGGCAGCAGCACCCCGTGCGGGCGGTTCCGCCACCAGGTCGCCACCCGGGCCGGGTCGGCGCTGGCGGCCAGTTCCCAGTTCTCCAGGGCGGGGTGACAGCCCACTGTGGGACAGCCGGCCCGGCCGCAGACGAAGCGGCTGCGGGCCAGACAGGCCCCCGGGGTGACCTGCCAGCCATGTGCGGCGTACCGCATGGCGACCCGGCGCAGCCGGACCCGTTCCAGCGGCGACAGTTCGGCGACGCGCGGTCCGACATTCCCCCACATGTGTGCCATCTCCCCTCGTCGGGCCCGGCGTTCGCCAGGTCCCATGTCGAGCACCGTCACTGCCGTAACCCACGATCGTTGAGGTTGACGAACGGCTCGTGCAACTTGCACGAAAAGTACGAGGACTGGCTGTCCGGCTGACGTACATCCTGTGCGACCAGCGGAAACGTGAAAGTGAATGAAGGCCGCCGCGCCCGTGTAGATAGCTTCGGCTCGATCGGTCGTCGCGCAGGGGAGGATGGGGAGATGGACGAGCTACCCATTGGACGGCGGGTCGCCTACTGGCGCGGACGGCGGAAGATGTCGCAGCAGGTCTTCGCGGACCGACTGGGCAAGTCGAAGAGCTGGGTGGACAAGGTCGAACGCGGCGTCCGCCGGTTGGACAAGTTCTCCGTCCTGTACGAGATCGCCGACATCCTCCAGGTGGACGTCCAACTCCTCATGGGCAAGGACCCGGAGCGCCGCACCGACGCGCTGAACTGCATTGACCAAATCGAGGTGCAGGAGATCCGGGCGGCGTTGGAGCGCTACGACTCGATGAGCGCGTACTTCGACGCGGTGCCCTCTCCGCCGCCGCTGGACGACATGCGCAAGGCCGTCAACCACGCCTGGCTCACCTATCAGTACGGGCGCTACGGGATGCTCACCCGGGCGCTGCCCAAGCTGCTGCGCGACGCACAGGCGGCCGACGCCGCGTACGGCGGGGACCGGGCCGTCGAGGCGGCCCATCTGCTCGGGCAGGTCTACCAGATCGCCTCGTCGGTGCTGCGCAAACTCGGTGAGTGTGAGCTCTCCTGGCTGGCCGCCGACCGGTCGATGGCGGTGGCCCAGCGCGCCGACGACCCGCTGCTGGCGGGGATCGCCACCACCCGGGTCTGCAACGCTCTGGTCGCGATGGGTCGGGCCCGGCCGGCGCTGGAGCTGAACGTCCAGATCGCCAACCGGTTGGCCCCGGGCGGCGGCAACGAGGTGTCCCCGGCCCGGCTCTCCGTCTACGGGATGCTGCTGCTCCAGGGCGCGATGGCCGCGTCGCGGATCGGCGACACGGCGAGCGTCGACGACCTGATCAACTGCGCGCAGGAGGCCGCCACCCTGCTCGGTGGCGACTACAACCACTACTGGACGTCGTTCGGTCCAACGAATGTCGAGTTGCACCGGGCCGCCGCCGCCGTCGAGTTGGGCGACGGTGGGCGGGCCGTGGAGGTGCACCAGCTGCGCATCGCGGAGCCCTCCTTCAACGCGTTGCTGCCCGAACGCCGCGCCCACCACCTGCTCGACATCGCCCGCGGGTACGCGCAGATGGGCGACGTGGCGAACGCTGGCGAGATGCTGCTGCTCGGCGATCGGCTCGCCCCGTCGGAGATCCGCTGCCGGCCGATCGCGCACGAGGTGATGTCGGACGTCCTTCGTCGCACACGTGGTGCGCCGCCTTCTCCGGTAGCGGAGTTGGCTGAGCACATGGGAGTAGGGGTATGAGCGCGGAGCCGGTGTGATGGCCGGTTCACCGCGTACCAGCGGGCACCGCGAGGTGCTCTACGTCATCGCCTGCGGCTCGCCGCTGGCACGGCACGTCGGCCTCCTGGTCGACCTCGCCCAACAGGATGGTTGGGACGTCTGCGTGGTCACCACGCCGGACGGCGCGAAGTTCGTCGACCGGTCGGCGCTGGTTCGGCAGACCGGTCATCCGGTGCGGACGCACTACAAGAACCCCGGTGACCCGGACGTGCTGCCGCCCGCCGACGCCATGATCGTCTGCCCGGCCACCGTCAACACCGTCAACAAGTGGGCGGCCGGGATCGCCGACACCCTCGCGCTGGGCCTGCTGGTCGAGGCGCAGGGCAAGGGCATCCCGATCGTGGCCGTGCCGTACACCAATGTGGCGATGGCCGCCCACCCGGCGTTCCGGGCCGGGGTGGCCCGGCTGGCCGAGTGGGGTGTCACTGTGCTCTTCGGTGATCACGTGGTCGCGTTGCACCCGCCGGGAACGGGGGAGCAACACCTGTCCGCGTTCCCGTGGGCGAAGCCTCTGGCCGCGCTGCACACCGTCGCCGCGAACGCCGCCTAGGGACCGCCTTTCAGGAGGGCTGGCCGGCGCGGCCCAGCGCTTCAGGCCGACGCGGCCGGGCGGGCGTCACCGCCCGACGGCCCTCGCGCCGGTAAGCTGGCCCGCCGTGAGCACAAGCGGATCCGCGCCGACGGTGACCGACGTGGTGGCCGAGCTGGAGCGGCGTTTCCCGCCGGCCTGGGCCGAGGAGTGGGACCGGGTGGGCCTGGTGCTCGGCGAGCCGTCCGCGCCGGTGCGCCGGGTGCTCTGTGTGGTCGACGTGGTGCCCGAGACGGTCGCCGAGGCGCTGGCCGCCGACGTCGACATGATCGTCTCGCATCACCCGCTGCTGCTGCGCGGCGTCTCGTCGGTCGCTCCGACGACCTTCAAGGGGCGGATCATCCACGACCTGATCCGGGCCGGGGTGGCGCTCTACGCGGCGCACACCAACGCCGACGTGGCCGCCCCCGGCGTCTCCGACGCCCTCGCCGCCCGGTTCGGGCTGACCGGGCTGCGGCCACTGCTGCGACCCGCGCCCGGCTCGCCCGCCCACGGCGACGACCGGGGCTTCGGTCGGATCGGCGAGCTGCCCCAGCCGATGACCCTCGCCGAGCTGACCCGGCACGCCGCCGCCGTGCTTCCCGTCACGTCCTGGGGAGTTCGCGCTGCGGGCGATCCCCAGCGTATGGTTCGTACCCTCGCCGTCAGCGGCGGGTCGGGGGACAGTTTCCTCGGCGCCGCGACCGCCGCCGGGGTGGACGCATTCCTCACCGCCGACCTGCGGCACCACCCGGCCGGCGAGCACCTCGCCGCCGATGGTCCCGCCCTGATCGACGCCGCCCACTGGGCGACCGAACGACCGTGGCTGGACGACCTGGCCGACCTCCTCCGGGAGTCGTTGGGCGTCGAGACGCTGGTGTCCGACCTGGATACCGACCCGTGGACAGTGCACGCCGCCGCACCCGTTGTGGACGACAAGGAGCCCCGACCGTGAAGGCTGACCCTCAGGTGCAGCGCCGCCTGCTCGACCTCCAGGCGATCGACACCAACCTCGCCCAGCTCGCCCACCGTCGGCGGTCGCTGCCCGAGCGGGCCGAGCTGGAAGCGCTGGCCCGGGAGTTGTCGGCGTTGGAGGACGAGCGGGTCCGCGCCCAGGTGGCGGTCGACGACCTGGACCGGGACATCGCCCGGATGGAGAAGGACGTCGAGCAGGTCCGGGCCCGCAAGGAGAAGGACGAGAACCGGCTCGCCGCCGGCACCGGCCCCGCCCGCGAGTTGGAGGCGCTCCAGCACGAGCTGGTCTCGCTCAACCGCCGCCAGGGCGACCTGGAGGACGCCGAGCTGGAGCTGATGGAGCAGCGGGAGACCGCGCAGGGCGTCCTCGACGGGGTGGAGCAGCGGTTGGCCGACGCCCGCGACAAGCGGGCCGCGACCGAGCAGCGCCGCGACGAGGCGATGGCCGAGATCGCCAAGGATGAGGAGTTCAAGCGGGGGGCCCGTCAGCCGCTCGCGTCCGACCTCCCGGCCGACCTGGTCAAGCTCTACGACAAGATCCGCGAGGACACCGGGCTGGGTGCCGCGCTGCTCACCGCGGGCCGCTGCGGCGGGTGCCGGTTGGAGCTGTCCGGTGCGGACCTGGCCCGGATCCGCGGGGCCGCCCCGGACGACGTGGTCCGCTGCGAGGACTGCCGACGGATCATGGTCCGCACCAACGAGTCGGGCCTGTAGGTCGTGGCGCCGCGCGTGGTCACCGTCGAGGCCGACGGCGGGTCCCGGGGCAATCCCGGCCCCGCCGGCTACGGCGCTGTGGTCCGTGACTCGGAGACCGGTGAGGTGCTGGCCGAGCGCTCCGAGTCACTCGGCACGGCGACCAACAACGTCGCCGAGTACCAGGGCCTGATCGCCGGGCTGACCGCCGCCGCCGAGCTGGGCGCCGCCGAGGTGGACGTCCGGATGGACTCCAAGCTCGTCGTCGAGCAGATGTGCGGCCGGTGGCAGATCAAGCACCCCGGTCTGCGACCCCTCGCCGCCCAGGCGGCCGGGCTGGTGGGCCGCTTCGCCGCGGTCCGGTTCACCTGGATCCCCCGCGATCAGAACCGGCACGCCGACGCGCTCGCCAACGCCGCCATGGACGCCGCCGCCGGCCGACCCACGTCGACACGCGCCGCCGCCCCGGTCGTCGGCAGTGACCCGGCGACCGCCCCGGCGTCCTGGGAGCCCCGCCCGACCTTCACCGCCACCCGGCTGATCCTGGTCCGGCACGGCGAGACCGAGTACACCGAGCAGCGCCGCTACTCCGGTCGCGGCGACGTGCCCCTCTCCGAGAAGGGCCGCGCCCAGGTCCGCGAGACCGCCACCCGGGTGGCCGCGCTGGCCCCGACCGTCGCGGCCGTGCTCAGCTCACCACTGTCCCGGTGTACGGCCACCGCGGCGGCCATCGCCGGGGCGCTCGGTGACGTGCCGGTGCGCACCGAGGACGACCTGATCGAGTGCGACTTCGGCCAGTGGGAGGGGCGCACCTTCGCCGAGGTGCGCGAGGGCTGGCCGGGGGAGATGGACGCCTGGCTCGCCTCACCCCGGGTCGCCCCGCCGGGTGGAGAGTCGTTCACCCACGTCGCCGAACGCGCCCACCGTGTCGTGGCGGGGCTCCTCACCGCGTACCCCGGGGAGACAGTGGTGCTCGTCTCGCACGTCTCGCCGATCAAGCTGGTGCTGCGCGACGCCCTCGCCGCCGGCGACGGGTTCCTGCACCGGCTCTTCCTGGACGCGGCCGGGATCTCGGTGCTCGACATGTGGCCCGACGGCGGCGTCGCCGTCCGCACCGTCAACGACACCTCCCACCTCGCCGCTCTCTGAGCCGTTCACCAGTCGGCCGGTCGGTCGCGCCGTTCGGCGCAGCCGGCCGGCCGTTCGGCGCAGCACCCTCCGAGCGGGTCGCGTGACGGCCGTCACAAAGTCGTAGCCTCCGGCCGTTACATCGAGAGCCTCGACTCCCCGGAGGTGTGTCAGATGGCTGCACCCGAACCGGAGGCGCCCACTACGGCGCCGACCAGGGCGAAGGACCACAGCCCCTGGAACTGGTTGCTCTTCATTCCCATCGTGGTGCCGCTGGTCCCGGCCTTCTTCAACGGCGACTCACCCCGCGTCTTCGGGTTCCCCCGCTTCTACTGGCTGCAACTGGCGTTCATCCTGCTCGGCGTCGGCACCACGACGCTGGTGTACCAGATGACCAAGAAGCGTGGAGGCCGCTGATGTGGCGCGACCATCTCACCGAGATCATCGTCTTCTCCCTGCTGTTCCTCCTGGTCAGCGCCATGGGTTTCGTGGCCGCCCGCTGGCGCGCCCCGAAGGACATGGCGCACCTGGACGAGTGGGGCCTGGGCGGGCGCAGCTTCGGCGGCTGGATCACCTGGTTCCTGGTCGGAGGCGACCTCTACACGGCGTACACCTTCGTGGCGGTGCCGGCCCTGATGTTCGGGGCGGGCGCGGCCGGGTTCTTCGCCGTGCCGTACACCATCGTGATCTATCCGTTGGTCTTCCTGGTGCTGGTCCGGCTCTGGTCGGTGTCGCACCGGCACGGGTTCGTCACGCCTGCCGACTTCGTCCGTAAGCGCTTCGACTCGCCGGTGCTGGCCCTGCTGATCGCGATCACCGGCATCGTGGCCACCATGCCGTACATCGCGTTGCAGCTGGTCGGCATCGAGGCGGTGCTCAAGACGATGGGGGTCACCGGCGACAACGCGCTGGCCCGGCACCTGCCGATCATCATCGCGTTCGCCATCCTGGCCGCGTACACGTACCAGTCCGGGCTGCGCGCGCCGGCGCTGATCGCGTTCGTCAAGGACAGCCTGATCTACATCGTCATCCTGGTGGCGGTCATCTACCTGCCGTACAAGCTGGGCGGTTGGGGTGACATCTTCGCCGCGGCGGACGCGAAGTTCGACGCCTCGCCCAACCCGAACGACGGCATCCTGCTCAACGGCAACAACCAACTCCAGTACGTGACGTTGGCGTTCGGTTCGGCGTTGGCGCTCTTCCTCTACCCGCACAGCATCACCGGTGTGCTGGCCAGCCGGAACCGCGACGTGATCAAGCGGAACATGTCGGCGCTGCCCGCGTACAGCCTGCTGCTCGGGTTGATCGCCCTGCTCGGCTACATGGCCATCGCGGCCGGCGTGAAGCCGTTGCCCGGGGCCAAGGAGGGCACTGTCGACAGCAACACCGTCGTGCCGTTGCTGTTCGACCAGCAGTTCCCGGACTGGTTCGCCGGTGTCGCGTACGCGGCGATCGGCATCGGCGCGCTGGTGCCGGCGGCGATCATGTCGATCGCGGCGGCGAACCTGTTCACCCGCAACATCTACAAGGAGTACCTGAAGCGGGACGCCTCACCGGCCCAGGAGGCCAACGTCTCGAAGATCACCTCGCTGGTGGTGAAGGTCGGCGCGGTGGCCTGCATCGTCTTCCTCGACCCGCAGTTCTCCATCGACCTCCAGCTGATCGGTGGCGTGATCATCCTTCAGACGCTGCCGGCGGTGGCGTTGGGCCTCTACACCCGCTGGTTCCACCGCGCCGGCCTGATCGCCGGCTGGGCGGTCGGCATGGGGTTGGGCATGTGGATGCTCTACCAGGTGGCCAGCCCGACCCGGAAGCACTTCGGTGGCTCGGCGTTCCCGCTGTCCGAGTTCGGCTTCGACACCACCAAGACGATCTACGTCGGCATCGTGGCGGTGGCGATCAACCTGGCCGTCGCTGCGCTGGTGACGCTGGCGCTGCGGGCCGCGAAGGCGGACGAAGGAGTCGACGGCACCGAGCCGGACGACTACTTCGCCGACGAGGGCGACCCCCGAGTCACCCCCGGCACCGACCGCGACGCCGACTCAGCCCGCGAACCAGTCGCCTAACCGCTGGTACGCCCGGGTGCCGACGCCGGTCGGTGCCCGGGCGTATCTGTGTCCAGGCCGTCGTCTGGGGCCCGTCGTCGGCCTGGGGTGGTCGTCGTCAGCGGGATCGTTGTCGCGGGGGTCGTTGTTGCGGGGCGGTGAGGTGGTTTCAGACGCTGTCGAGCTGATGTCGCAAACGAATCGGGCGCCTGCCGAGGGCAGCGAGGGCAGCGGGGTCAGCGAGGGCTGCCGGGCGGGGCCGGCGGCCTGGCGGGCGCGGCGGAGGGCTGCCGCGTCGGGCCAGGCCGGCGACCTGGAGCGCTCTGGCTGCCAAGATCGTGCTCGATCCTTGTTGTAGTGGTGTAGGGCCGCGCGGGAGGCCACTACAACCAGGATTTTGCGCGATCTTGGCAGTCAAAGGAGCTCTCGCGTCGGTCCACCAGGGCGGCCCCTACGGCTGCTGGCGGCCGATTCCCTGTAGGGCGAGGGTCAGCAGTTGTTCCGCCTTTTCCGCGCCCATTGGTTGCGCCGCCAGTGAGATGCCGTTGGCGAGGATCATCAGGTCGCCCATGGTGATGTCGGGCCGTACCGAACCCTCGTCGACGGCTCGACGCAGCAGAGGTGCACCGGCGGCGACGAGCGTCGCACCGCAGGCGTCGCTCTCCTCGGCGGGCTCGTTCAGGAGCGAGTCCGCGAGGCCGCGGGTCGTCGTGGCGTAGGCGGTGACCTCGTGCAGCCAGGTCGTCAGCGCGTCCAGGGCGTCCGGCGCGGCGTGCAGGTCTCCGGCGCGCGCCGCCAGGTTGCGGACACAGCCCCGGAAGATCGCCTGGAGCAGCGACCACCGGGTGGGGAAGTGCCGGTGCAGGGTCGCCGATCCCACCCCGGCGGAGCGGGCGATCTCCTCCAGCGAGGCGTACGCGCCGTCGCGGGCGATCGCCTCGGAGGCCGCCGTGACGATGAGGTCGTAGTTGCGCTGCGCGTCCGCTCTCATGGCCCGCCTTGCGGAAGTGGGGTGGTCCCCCATATCGTAGCCGACGAGAAGTGGGGGACCACCCCACTTGGTTCTCGGGAGGCATCATGGCTGTTCTCGTCATCGGCGCGACGGGCAAGCAGGGCGGGGCCACGGCCCGAGCGCTGCTCGACCGTGGCGTCCCGGTCCGCGCCCTGGTCCGCGATCCCGGCACCGACAGCGCCCAGGCTCTGCGGGACCGGGGTGCCGAACTGGTCACCGGCGACCTGGACGACGCGGAGTCGCTGCTCGCCGCGGCGGACGGGATGGACGGCCTCTTCTCCATCCCGTACCCCGACGTGACCGACATGCAGGGCGACGCCGAGGTGACCCGCGGCCGCAACGTCGTCGAGGCAGCGCGCCGGGCCGGCGTGTCGCACGTCGTGCACAGCAGCGTCTCGGGTGCCGGCGACTTCCACCGCAACCAGCCCGGGTGGGCCGAGGGTCGGTGGGACAGGCACTACTGGGAGAGCAAGGCGGCCATCGACGAGATGGTGCGCTCCGGCGGCTTCGCGCACTGGACCGTCCTGAAGCCCTCGACCTTCATGGAGAACCTGGTCGGCTGGTCCTACCTCTTCGGCGACTGGTCCAGCGGCACCATCATCACCGGCTTCGCCGCGGACACGCGACTCCCGTGGATCGCCGTCGACGACATCGGCGAAGCCGCGGCGATCGCGTTCACGAACCCGGGGAAGCTCGACGGCCAGGACGTCGAACTCGCCGGCGACCTGCTCACCATGACCGAGGTCGCGGCCATCCTCAGTGAGGTCACCGGCCGGGCGATCACCGCTCCGGTGCTCACTCCGCAGGAGGCCGTCGAGCGTGGCCTGTTGGCCGCCATGGTCAAGGCGGTCGAGCAGATCAACGAGAACGGAAGCCCCGCCCGTCCGGAGATGACCCGTGCTCTCGGCCTGCCCACCACCGACTTCCGCACCTGGGCGCGGCGGACGTTCTCCTGATACCCGGCCGGGCGGGCTCGGCGGGTTCACCGCAAGATCGTGCTCGATCATTGTTGTAGTGGTGTTGGGTCGTGCGGGAGGCCACTACAACCAGGATCTTGCGCGATCTTGTGGGTAGGTGGAGCGGTGAGTCGGACCACGACACCGTCGCGCGTGGTCAGCGGCGGCGGTTGCGGTTGACCAGGGCCTGGTTGAGGCGGCCCAGGAGGGCGGCCAGCGTTGCCCGGTCCTCGTCGCTCCAGTCGGCCAGCATGTCGCCGTAGAGCCGGGTCCGTGCGGACCGCACCGCCGCCATTCGTTGCAGGCCGGCGGTGGTGGCGGAGATGACGGTGCCTCGGCCGTCGGACGGGTCCGGGGTACGGGTGATCAGGCCGTCCCGCTGAAGCGCGGACACCTGCCGGGTCACTGTCGAGCCGTCCAGGTTGAGTTGGGCGGCGAGCGCGGAGACGTTCTGTGGGCCGGAGTTGTCCAGGTGCCGCAGGATCACGTACGCCGCCCGGTCGAGCACCCGGTGCTCGGCAGTGCCGGTGGCCCGCCGGGTCGCCTCGCCGAAGCGCATCAGCAGGGCCACCTCGGTCTCGATGCGGCCCAGGGTGATCTCGTCGTCGTCGCTCATAGCTGTATGATACAGAATAAGTACCTGTACGATACAGCTAATTGAGGAGTCGGAGTGGACCGGCGTTCCGAACCGAACCGCAGTGCCATCTACGCCACCACACTGGTGGCCTTCCTCGCCATCGCCGGCATCGCCGTCGTCGACCCGATCCTGCCCGCCATCGGCGAGGAGATCGGCGTCAGCGCCTGGCAGGTCGAGTTGCTGTTCACCGCGTACATCGCGGTCATGGCCGTCGGCATGATCCCGGCGACGCTGGCCAGCGGCCGGTTCGGCTTCAAGCCGGTGCTCATCACCGGCGTCTCGGTGGTCGGCGTCGCCGCGATCCTTGCCTCGTTCAGCGACACCATCCTGCAGCTCTCCGTGCTACGCGGCGTCTGGGGGCTGGGCAACGCGATGTTCTTCGCCACCGCCATGGTGGTGCTGGTCAACCTGGCCGTCGACCGGGAGTGGGTGGTCGGCCTCTTCGAGACCGCCCTCGGTCTCGGCTTCGCCGTCGGCCCGCTGATCGGCGGCCTGCTCGGCGAGGTCACCTGGCGGCTGCCGTTCTTCGTCTGCGGCGTCTTCATGGTCCTCGCCCTCGGCGTGGCCTCCCGCAAACTCCGGGAACCCACCAACCGGCAGCCTCCGGTGCGCGTCGGCCAGATCTTCGCCACGTTCCGTCGGCCGGCGTTCATCGCCCTCTGCGCGGTGACCGCCGCGTACAACTTCGTGTTCTTCGTGGTCCTCGGCTACACGCCGCTCTTCCTCAAGCTGGACATCATCCCGCTGGGGCTGGCGTTCACCGGCTGGGGTCTCGGCCTGGCCACCGGCATCCTGGTGATCGGTCACCGGCTGGCCCACCGCATCGGCGCCGTGCAGACCGTCGGCGTGGCCATCGCCGGGCTGCTGGTCTGCATGGTCCTCTTCGCCACCTCCACCAGCACCGCCGAGTCGCTCGTCGTGCTGGTGCTCGCCGGACTCTGCATGGGGCTGGCCAACGCCAACCTCACCGACCTGGCCCTCGGCCTCGGCTCCAGCGACCGCCGGGTCGCCACCGGCGCGTTCAACCTGGTCCGCTGGGGCGCCGCCGCGCCGGCACCGATCATCTCCGGCAAGCTCGCCGAACACTCGCTCTCCCTGCCGTTCTGGGTGGGCTTCGGGGTGCTCGCCGTCGGTGTCCTCGTCTACCTGGCCTTCGCGCACGTAATGGCCGCCGGCTACGGCGAGCGGGTCCTCTGGTCGCGCTGGAACCGCAGCGCCGCAAGCGCAGAGAACACCACCGAAGAGCCGGTAGGCGAGGCCTACTGACCCGTCCGACCCCTGCTCTGCCCCGCCCCGCCCGCGCCGCCCGTCCCAAGATCCGCGCACTTTCGGGGATGTTGCTGCCTCCGCGCTCGCTGAGGCAGCAACATCCCGGATGTTGCGTGGATCTCGGCCCGAAGCAGGGCGGGCGGCGCGGGCGCCCTCAGCTCAGGGCGCGGTAGAGCAGGTAGAGGCCGATCGTCGTACCGAACACCACGATCAGCCCCTTGAGCAGCACCGGCGGCAGCCGACGGACGAGCCGAGCGCCCGCGTACCCCCCAATGAGGGTGGCCGGCGCGACCACCGCGACGGCCGCCCAGTTCACCGGGCCGAACAGGGCGAACACCACGAGCGTCGTCAACCCCACCACGGCGGACAGCAGATTCTTGATCGCGCTCACCCGCGCCAGGGTCGCGTCCAGCACCAGGGCCAGCCCGGCGACCAGCATCACCCCGAGGGCGGCACCGAAGTACCCGCCGTACACCGCGCCGAGCGCGACCATCGTCTGCACCGCGACCGTCCGCTGGCGTGGCGACAGGTCCCGGGGGTGACCGACCAGCCGGCGCAGCGGGTCCTGGAAGGCCAGGACCGCTGTCGCGCCGAGGACCAGAAAGGGTACGACCAGCTCGAACGCGCGGGCCGGCGTGGCCAGCAGCAGCAACGCCCCGAGGATCGTGCCGACGATCGTGGTCGGCACCAGCGTGGCGAGGGCGCGGGGGCGTGGCAGGTCCTGCCGGCTGCCCGCCACGCTGGCCACGTACCCGGGGAAGACGGCGACCGAGTTGCTGACGTTTGCCGGCACCGGGGGCAACCCGACCGCGATCATCGCCGGAAAGGTGATCAACGAGCCACCACCGGCCACCGCGTTGACTGTGCCAGCGGCGAGACCGGCGGCGAGCAGCAGCGCGGCGTGGGAGAGATCCATAGCCCCACGAGGCTAGCTGTCGCCTTCCGAGGCAGCTCCGCCGGACCGCCCGTGAGCTGCGCGATCTTGGTCTGGCGGGGTGGCAATACCGGCAGCAGGCTCGTCGTTAGGATGGGAGAGCGACGGACGAGTCGACCGGGCGGTCGCGTCGGCGGGCTACGGCCCGCCGCCGAGGAACGTCCGGACTCCACAGGGCAGGGTGGTTGTTAACGGCAACCCGGGGCGACCCGCGGGACAGTGCCACAGAAAACAGACCGCCGACCCCCAACGGGGACGGTAAGGGTGAAACGGTGGGGTAAGAGCCCACCAGCACCCCGGGTGACCGGGGTGGCTCGGTAAACCCCACCCGGAGCAAGGCCAAGCAAGGGCCGTCACCGCAAGATGACGACCCGGCGCAGACGCTTGAGGGCTGCCCGCCCGATGTCTGCGGGTAGGCCGCTGGAGCCTGCCGGCAACGGCAGGCCGAGATGGATGGCCGCCGCCGGCGCAAACCCCTTTGGGGTACGCGTCGCGCACAGAATCCGGCGTACAGGTCGACTCGTCCGTCGCCCACCAGGTCAGCCGCCTCTTTGTGGCGGCTGACCTGCTGTTTCTTCGGGCGCTACTGGTCATCCTCGGTCATCTTCGGTCGGCGCATGACGGCCCCGAGACGGCCCCTACGGCCCAGAGACGGCCCAGCCAACCCCTCGCTTATAAGTGCTGGGCGCGTCGTCCGGCGGGGTCCCTCCGCGTCCGCGACCTCGGACGGCTGTCTGCGTCCGGCCGCCGGCAGCCGCCCTCTTCTCGGCACGTTGCTGTCACCGCTGCTGTCAGCGACCCCTGGGGAGAAGCGATCAGATAGAACCGCTTCGAATCGACCTTCGCACTGGCCTTCCTGCATCGCAACCACAACTACCGTACGTAGTTCAGTCTTTTCACTGCGTCGCGAGTGCGTTACGGTCATGCCTGTCTATGGTGGACCTTCGGAGGGCGCATGGCGCGACGCAAGGGCCTGATTGCTCAGATGCTCGATGCGCGCAAGCAGGCCAAGAAGCTCCAGGCGCAAGCGGAGGCGCGCTGGCACCGCGAGTTGGTTGCCGAGCAAAAGCGTCAGGAAGCGGAGGCACGCCGCGAGGCTAAGCAAGCCGAGGCTGCGGCAAAGAAGGCCGAGGCAGCGCGCCTGAGGCATGAAGTACAGGCGAAGCGTTTGGCCGACCAAGCGGCGGCGAAGGCAGCGCGAGAGGCCGCCCAACGCGAGCGTGCTGAGGAACGACGCCTAGCTGCCGACGCTCGCGAGAAGGCGCAGGGGGCAGCCGCCACGAAGCGCCTGGCGGAGCGGGAGGCACACGCCCATAAGATGGCAGAGGCCGAGTTCCGGACCGAGGCCGTCAGCACGAGGATTGCCGAGTACGCACAGCTGCTAGCCGGGAGGAACAAGCGGGCCGCCGGGTCTGACCTCGAACTTAGGGCGGCTCTGTCGAACGGCGGACCACACGCGTTTGTTGAGCGTCTACAACACGTCCTCGCTCAGTCGCGATACCCGGAGGGCCTGACAGGCAAGGCCGCCGCTCACTATGACCCTGCCTCCAGGGAGCTCCTCATCGAGTACGAGCTGCCACTGCGAGACGTCGTTCCCACCGTGGTCGCTTATCGATACACGACGGCGAAGGGCATGGTTGCTATACCTCGCAAGGAGCCCGAGACTAAGAAGCTGTACGGCGACCTCCTTGCACGGCTGACATTGCGTACCATTGCCGAGACTTTCGAGGCGACGTCACCGGACCTCGTCACCAGCATCGTCTTCAACGGCTATGTCTCAACCAAGGACAAGGCGACTGGCCGCGCCATTCGCCCGTTGCTGATGAGCGTGGGTGCGGAGCGAGACAAGTTTGCCGTGGTGCAGCTCGATGAGCCAGAACTGGACCCGGTGCTGTGCCTTCGCAGCCACCTGAACGCCATTGTTTCCCCGCACCCGTACGACCTGGAAGGCGTCAGGCCAGTAGTTTCCTTCGACCTTTCAAAGTACAAGTTCGTTGACGAGATGGATGTCGTCGCCGGCTTGGATAGCCGCACAGACCTACTGACACTCTCTCCTGGAGAGTTCGAGCATCTTATCCGCCGGCTCTTCGAGAGCATCGGCATGAAGTCTTGGGTCACGCAAGCCTCCAAGGACGAAGGAGTCGACGGCGTCGCTGTCAATGAGGATCCAATCGTCGGCGGGCTTTGCATCATCCAAGCCAAGCGTTACAGCAAAATCGTCGGCCTTGAAGCCGTCCACGCTCTTGCCGGCGTGATGGATCACAAGCGGGCCGCCAAAGGTGTTCTCGTCACTACTTCATGGGTGGGCAAGGCGAGCCGCGACTTCGCCGCCGCGAACGGAAGAATCGAAATTATTGAAGGCCGCAATCTCAAACACATGCTGGAAGAGCACCTTGGCCTAGACGTCCTAATCGGCCTGCAAAAGCTTCCGCCGGGCTGGGACAGGGCAGACTTGGAGTAGGGGCATCCTCATCCGGACCGGATGGTGCCCTCGCTTGCAGGTTCTGAGCCTTTGTCTACCAACGTCTGCCACCTCGGGCGCTCGTCCGTGCGCCGCCGTCGCCAGCTGTCGTCGTGCCGGCTCGTTGCTGTTACCGCCCTCAAGACACACGGTTTAGGAGGGAGTCAGCGGCAGGGTGCGACACAGCGTGTCTACCAGGTGCAACAGGCTGCTTGCCGGCACTTGGAATCTTGATCGTTCCGCGCAGGTTCCGGATCATGCTCAGACACCAAGCGCATGGCGGATAGCGTCCCTGGCAGCGTCTTGCGCTGCGCGGACTTCCTCGTGTTCGATCTCATGCCACGCATACTTGACGGCAGCAGTGAGATAGGAAACGACAGGATCCTCAATTGAGGGAATGAGTAAAATCAAAGCAGTTTCCGCCTGCCTTGCCACCTTAAACGCCTCTCGCATTGCACCGTAGGTAACATCGACGTCTTTTCGAATCTCCTGACGCTTCTCTTCTTCTTGCACAAACTTTAACTGAGATCTGGTGGAATAATCATTAGTAACTCTCTCCCGGTAGTCCTCAACCGCATCCAGATAGCGCAGGGCGGACTTTAGCTTCTCGTCGAAAAGCCGGGAGCGTTGACCAATTTTAATATCGGCGAGGTATTTTCCGAGAATCCCTATGAGTACGCCAGCCAACCCACTAGTAGCTGCAATCCATGAATTCAAGATTCCCTCGCTCGCCATTCCGTCAGCGGCAATTGCTGAAACTCTTAGGTCTATCTTGACTGCCGGCCCTTCGGCCGCAATTAGTCGGATAACGAGTAGCGCACGAAAAAGTAGATGACAAGGCCATAAAGGATTTGGATCCTGATTAATCTGCGCTGACGGGCATCGCTAGCCCTTTCGGCAGCAGAGGAATCATCTTGCTCGACTAGGCCTACGTAGCGGATCTTTCCCAAGAGCGCCGGGAACGTAAATGCGACCAGCACGCCGACATCTATTGCTGTCCGGGCAAATCTAGCAGGATCGGATTTTAGACTCATCCGCCATTTATTGGCGAGCGGATTTAGCTGGAAGTCGTAGTTGCCTACAATGGATAAAGCATATGACTCGACCCCAGCTAAGAAGATTAACCAGAGGAAACCGAATTCGAGTACGTAATAGATGCCCCTGGGGTTTGGATTCACTCCCTTGCTCCAGGGTTTGATGAATGTGAACGCAACACCAATAGCTAACGCCACAACCGGAATGACTTGAGCAATAAGCGCCGCGTATTCCTTGTTCACCCGATCAGGCTATCGAATCGTGGGAGAATACTATTGTCTGATATCTGATTGCGGCTTGCCCGCCATCCCGTCTGCCGTCGACCCGCCCTTCTGGGAGCGGGCCGCCGCCCGGCCCGCCACGTCAAGCGGACCTTGACACACGTTCGGACGCTGGCGGGTCGGGCGGTGGTCTGCTCGGCTTGCCCGGGTCGTCGGCTGGCGGGATGGCTCGCGCAACCACCCACGGACCGCAACCCGCCGACGGGGTTGCAACCATCTCGGAGCACGAGCGCCCCCGCCGGAGGCGCAATAACCGCAGCCCCGCGACCCCGCCAGTCCGCCGACGCGGCCGGCGTGCGCTCCCTATACCGCGCGGGCTCGTGGCCGCGCGGCCCGGCCGGCTGCCGGCCCACCCCTACCCGGTCAACGCCCCTGTCGTTCTGTGGCGGCCCCTTGGGCTCTCCGCTTCCGCGCCAGCCGACGGGCGTTTTGCGTGGTCGGAGTCGGAGCGCCAGCGGAGCGACGGACGCGCGCCCAGGCGGCGGCGCGTGCGGCCCGCTCAGGGCCGCCTTGAAGACGTACAGAAACTTTGAACCACTTTGCCGGCAGCCCGGTGTCCGGTCTCGGGAGCTGCGTGACACATCGGTATCAGGACCTGGGTGACACTCCGCCGAGTGTTGGTGGAGTTGAGCGTGACTGAGCAGCGTTACCGTGCAGTGCTGGAAGTCGAAGCTGGCTTGTCCGTGACGGAGGTCGCCGAACGGTTCGGCGTCTCACGCCAGGCCGTGCATCGCTGGTGGGGCTGGTATCGCGATCACGGCTTGGACGGTCTGGCTGACCGGTCGCACCGACCGCATGCGCATCCCGCCCAGACTCCTGGCGAGGTGGTGGCGTTGATCTGCGAGCTGCGCCGCGACCATCCCCGCTGGGGTCAGCGGCGGTTGCACTACGAACTGGGCCGTCGCGGTTGTCCCGGGCCGGTCCCGTCCTTGAGCACCATCTATCGGGTACTGGTCCGACACGGTCTGATCGATCCGACACCTCGGCGGCGTCGGCGGGAGGACTACCGGCGCTGGGAACGCGGCAGGCCGATGGAGCTGTGGCAGATGGACATTGTCGGCGGCATCCGGCTCGCCGATGGTGGTGAGGCCAAGGTCGTCACCGGGGTCGACGACCACTCCCGGTTCTGCGTCATCGCCCAGGTCGTCCGGCGGGCCACCGGCCGGGCGGTGTGTCTCGCCTTCGCCGATGCCTTGCAGCGGTTCGGCATTCCCGAGGAGGTCCTGACGGACAACGGCAAGCAGTTCACCGCCCGGTTCGGTCGCGGTGGCGGGGAGGTGATGTTCGATCGGATCTGCCGGGAAAACGGCATCACCCACCGGCTGACCAAGCCCCGGTCTCCCACGACCACCGGCAAGGTCGAGCGGTTCCACCAGACCCTGCAACGGGAACTCCTCGACGACGTCGAGGTCTGGGCCACCCCCGAGGAAGCCCAAGCCGCCATCGACGTCTTTCGGCACGAATACAACATCGAACGACCACACCAGTCCCTCGGGATGGCGTTCCCCGCCGACCGCTTCATCACCGAGCCGAGCGAGGAGCAACTGCCGCTGCGGCTTCCGCTAACGCTGACCAGCACCATTCCCGCACCCCGCCGGCCGCTGCCGGCACCTGGACCCTCCGCGGGCCAGCCCACCATCACAGCAGCGCCAGCCACCAGCGGCGACGACGTCGGCCTGGCCGTGGAGGTTACCCGCCTCGTTCCCGCCTCAGGCAACCTCACCGTCTGCGGGCAACAGTTCTGGCTCAGCCCCACCCGCGCCGGACTCCCGGTCACCCTCTGGGCCGACACCACCGTCGTTCACCTGCTCATCGACGGCGTCCGGCTCAAGACCGTCCCGTCCCGACTCACTCCCGATCACCTGCGACAACTCCTCGCCGACGACGGCCAATTGGCCGGGCCACCACCGATCGCCACCGGACCCGTCCAGGCCGGCGCCCCTATCGAGGTCGAACGGCTCGTCAACGCCACCGGCCTCATCGGCCTCGCCGGTCGGCAACACCCCGTCGGTTACCACCTTGCTGGACAACGCGTGACCGTCCGACTCGACTGCGGCCTCATGCAGATCAGCGCAGCAGGCGTCCTGTTGCGCAGCCTGCCCAACCCCCTCGCCCTCGCCGAGATCTCCAAAATTCGCGATGCCCGTCCCGCCGGGCCACCACCGACCCCGGCCGTCCGAAGCGGTGCGGGTCGAACGCCGCGTCAGCTGCCGTGGAGCCCTCGTCATCGCCGGCCAACGCATCCACATCGGCATCGCCCACGCCGGAGCCACCCTCACCGTCGAAGCCGCCGACACCACCTTCCGCGTCCACGACGGCGACCAGCTCCTCGCCGAAGTCCCCCGCACCACCACCAAGCCCATCGCCCGGTTCAAGGTCCGCAAGCCCGAGCCGCCACGCCGCCTTCAACGACCGGCGGCTCCATGAGACCGTGAACCCATGCCGCGCCCCGACCCTCCACCGTCGGCTTTAGCCGCGGCTACCTCACCTGACTGGGCGACCCGCGCCCAGGCCGCGCAACAACTGGCCCCATGGGCGGACCGCGACGACATCGCCGCCATCCTGTCTGAACTCGTCCTCGACACCGGCGACACCTTCGTGACGGAGAGCGCCTGCGTTGCTCTGCTGGAGCGCGGGGACGTCCACGGCATCCGGCTCATCGCGCGAGCCATCGTCAAACTCGACTACCTGGTGGCCCGAGTCGCTGCCAACGCCGAATACCCCGTTTACTCCAGCCACATCGACCACATCTACGAGGCCGTCAGCCGCCACCTGCTCCCCAACGGACCCGTCCACGAAGTCTTGAACACCTGCAACACCCTGAGCCAAGACCCGGACACCGACACCGCCGCCGGAGCCGCCGAACTTCTGCAATGGGTCCGCCCATGGGCATGACGGACAAGCCTCCGCTAGCCTGCTCTCCACAAGATCTTTCCTAGCCGGGGCTGTCACCCGTCAAGTGACACTGACTCGTAACGGATCAAGTGGAGCCCGACATTGCCGGCAGCCCGGTGTCGGGTCTCGGGACCTGCGTGACACATCGGTATCAGGACACAGCTGCCAGCCTGCTACGTAGCTACGCCACGGGCATCCCGAGGTCGACCAGGACCTTGAGCAGTTGAGCGTCGGGTGCCTCGCCATCAGATCTCGGCTCGTACGCCTGATCCTGAAGTCGAAGCCCCTCGGGTCGCCCCGAGTAGCTCCAGGCCCGCTTCACCGATGGGACCCGCGTCCGGCTGTGCCGTGCAGCCTCCTCGCATGCGGCGACCTCAGCTTCTCGCTGGTTCGTCAACCAAGGCGGCAGCGCTGGTCCAGCTGGAAGCAGGTCCAGCAATGCGGTCCGAGGGTCGTTGAGCCGTCGATGGACGACGCAACCGCGCAGCCAGAGCAGCGCCGCTCGGTCGTGCTTGCCGGGCAGCCAGAGGCCGATCGCCATATCGATGGAATGGACGGCTTCTCGGGCCTTACCGCTGATGAGGGCGGAGGCGATGTAGACGAGCCAAGGCTCGATGTGGGTACCTCCTCCAGATCCGACCCAGCCCTTTGCCCAGCTGTGGGCGCCGCGCCAGTCGCCGGCTTGAAGACAGGCTACGGCTCGTTCGCGGAACTCTGATGCGGCTGGCGGCGTTGCTGACGGCTGTTGTGACACTTGCTCAGTATCCCTGGGTGAGAACGGATTTTGCCTTGGCGTCTAGACGCGCGGCCCATCCGCTCTTGGACTCCACCCGATCGGAACCTGGTCAGTGTGCGGCAGCCCGCCCGCGAACCCTCACCGGCCGACGATCGCCGGCCCGGTCCGGCCGAGCGCAGATCATCTGGGTCTGCTGCACCGGCAGGTGACAGGTGTAGTCACGCGGCCTGACTGGCCGGTCGGTGCATGATGGTCTCGAATTCCACGGGGGTCAACCGGGACAGCGAACGCTGGCGTCTGCGGCGGTGGTAGGTCCGTTCGATCCAGGTCACGATCGCGATCCGGAGTTGCGCACGGCTGGTCCAGGATCGCCGGTTGAGGACGTTGTTCGGCAGCAGTCCGAAGAAGGATTCCATGGCGGCGTTGTCGCCGGCGGCGCCGACTCCGCCCATCGATCCGGCCATCCGGTGGCGGTTGAGGGCTCGGACGAATTTCCTGGACCGGAATTGGGATCCGCGGTCGGTGTGCAGGATGCAACCGGCCAGGTCACCGCGTCTGGCGGCGGCGTTGTCCAGTGCGGCGACGGCCAGGCGGGACTTCATCCGCGAGTCGATGCAGTAGCCGACGATGCGGTGGGACCAGACGTCCTTGATCGCGCACAGGTAGAGCTTGCCCTCGGCGGTGTGGTGTTCGGTGATGTCGGCCAGCCACAGCCGGTTCGGGCCGTCGGCGGTGAAGTCCCGCTGGGCCAGGTCGTCGTGCACGGGTGGACCTGGCTTACCGCCCTTGCCGCGACGCTTGCGCTTGCCGAACGCGCTCCACCAGCCGTTGCCGGAGCAGATCCGCCACGCGGTGCGGTCGGCCATCGGCTGCCCGGCGTCGCGGGCCTCGTCGACCAGGAACCGGTAGCCGAACTCCGGATCGTCGCGGTGGGCGTCGAACAACGCGTTGGCCCGGTACGCCGCCACCTCCTCGGCGCTGGTGACGGGTCGGGCCAGCCACCGGTAGTAAGGCTGACGAGCGATCTTCAACACCCGGCACGTCACCGCCACGGGGATCCCGTCGGCGGCCAGCTCGCTCACGAGCGGGTAGAGCCTTTTCCCGGCAGATGCGCCTGCGACAAGTAGGCGGCGGCCCGACGCAGGACCTCGTTTCTTGCTCCAACAACCTGATCCGCTTCCGAGCCTCCCGCAGCTCGGCTGACTCGGTACTGGCCGTCCCGGGCGTGACTCCGGCGTCGATGTCGGCCTGGCGAAGCCACTTGAACAGCGTCATCGGGTGGACCCCGAAGTCCTTAGCGATCTGCTCGACCGTCACGCCTGGCTCCCGGTCACGGGCCACCCGCACGACATCGTCGCGGAACTCTCGGGGGTAGGGCTTGGGCACAGCAACATCCTTCCAGCCTGCCGTCAGGGCAAGCCATCTCAGATGTCACCTATCGGTGCAGCAGACCCAGAGTTGGCGTCCCGCCGTGGTGGCGGCCGGCATCACGCCGACCCGGGCCACAGGGATGCACGCACTACGCCACTTCTACGCTTCGTCGCTGCTCGACGCGGGGGAGAGCATCAAGGCGCTCGCGTCGTACCTCGGCCACGCCGATCCGGGCTTCACGCTCCGGGTCTACACGCACCTGATGCCGGCCAGCGAGGAACGTACCCGCAACGCCATCGACGATCTATTCAGCACCCTGGCTGGGTCGACGGCGGCGAACCGTACGTACGGGGACACGGCTTGATGCGCGGTGACGCTGATGAGCGCCACCCTGACGGCGTCTAGTGCGGGAGCGAGGATACTGGCTTGGTGCCCTCCTCTTGATTGAGCATAATCTACTTATGACCCGCGTCTACATCATAGAAACGTCTGACGGCGCGATGATCCAAGCAGCGGACGTGCCTTCGGCGATATCGGGGGAAGGTGTCTTCACGGATTTGGTTGAGGAGCGGGTTCGCCAAGCGGCGTCAGACTTCACGGTCCCTGATTTTGTCTTCAACCCGCGTAAGGTCCTGAAGGGGGGTGCACCGAAAGAGGTCACTGATGCACTAATTGTGGCCGGAAGACTGGCGTTGAGTGTGCAAGTGAAGACCCGTGATCCCGCCTCGGCCTCTGGTGATCCGGCGAAGGAGGAGCGGTGGATTCGGAAGCATGCGAAGAAGGGTATGGGGCAGGCGGATGGGAGCTTCAGGATCTTTCGCTTGGCTGGTGGAGGGCGATTCACTAATCGTGTTGGCCGTGAGGTCGATATTGATGCCGAGGGCCTTGTTGTCTGCAATGTTGTAGTAATTGACCATCCTGATCCGCCGAAGGTAACACTCGATCAGTCTGGCGCGAAGAATCCTACCCTCTTCCTGTTGAGATACGAGTGGGAGTTTTTGCTGGGGCAGCTGCGCTCTGTCTACGGAGTTCACAGATATGTGCACGGCGTAACAGCTCTGCCGATGGTGCCGCTCGGTGATGAACTCATCCGCTTTGACCAGCAGGTGATGCTAGCGGGCCGATCTCTTCAGAGGCCCGGCAATCGTGTTGATGCTCAATCTGCCCTCGTTGATCCAACTCTGCCGCTGATCCAAATGGGGCGCCCTCTGCCTGAGTGTGAGGTATTTTGGCGAAACTTGTATCTCTCTATTTCGGAGTGCAACTTCCTGCCGGAACATGAGCGAATCCGTCTTGAGGTCATGGCGAAGCTTGATTGCCTGCCATTTTCGATGCGTAATGCTGTTGCGGTTCAGGTCATCTCTCGGCTTGAAAACCTGACCTCTCAACTTGACTACCTCGTCGTTCAGGAGCATTCCAGCGGCATCCAATTCGTATTTGGCCTCACGGAAGTGCATCCTTCGGAGTGTGTTCCACTTTTCAATGCTCTAGTTCACCTGCGACACAGTAGGCATCCGGCCGTCGGGGATGAAGAAGGAAAGTTGACCATCGGGATCATGTTTCTGAAAGCTCCAAGGAATAATATCGGATTCACGATCTCGTTGGTTCCGCTCGTTGGCCCACCTAGCTTAACGGCAGAACAGGTGGAAGAAATTGACGCGCTCTTCGGTGAGGTTGTGCCGATCGTGTCCGATGAAGACTGAGTAGCTGTCTATCGGTAGTTGGCGCTCATGCCGCTGCAGCTCTGACGCCCCGCCGACGCCCTGAGCGGACACCTGGCGAACGAAACGCCTGCTCAGGGCGCGAATCACCTTCAGAATCCGGCGTACAGGTCGACTCGTCCGTCGCCCACCAGCTCAGAGACCTGATCAACGCTCTGAGCTGGTTCTATGTCAGGGCGTTGATGGTCAACATTGGACGGCTTTCGACGCCCTGATCACGCCCTGACGCCCTGGAGACCCTCGGGTGTACACGTACGTGGTGCCGGCGGATTTTGCCCCGACCGCCGAGCGGTGCCAGGCTCCTCAGATGACCTTGCTTAGCCTGATCGAGACGACTTCAGGGCAGTATTCGCTGCTACTGGAGGCGGGGACCACACCGGTTGACGACCTGATTCGGTAGCTCGATCACGAGCCCAACGGGTACTTCTGGGAAGGCGTCGCGGAAGTTCTGGTGAGCACCGAGGCCCAGACGCTCGAAGGCCGGTTCGCCTATGACTCCGAGGCTGGCATGTTCTGCGCCGACGGCGCCGATCGGAGCGCGCTGGAAGAGTTGGCAGCTCGGATGAACGTGGTCGCGACCGACGGCGAACGCTTGCGGCGGTTGGTCTCGCAGGCCAAGGCGAGCGGGTTTGAGTTTGACGACTAGCAGTCAGGGTGCCGGTATCTTTCTCCGCGCTGGCAGCCACCTCTTGATCATCTCGTGCAGAGCCCCGTACGCTCCCGGGGCAATCCCGCCAACGGGTGCGGCCGCAAATCAAGGGGGACCAACTGGTGCGTAGGTACGTCATCGGAGTTGCTGCTGCGGCCGCTATCGCCAGCTTGGGGGGTTGCTCTGGGGCTGGGGCCGACCGTCCGGAAACCCACGCCGCTGCCTCGGCCGCAGTCACCCCGAGTGCCTCTGCGCCGACTCCCACTGGTGTTGTGGCTGTCGGGGTCGACGACTACGCCAAGGATGCATGCAACCAGGTGGCGAAAGCCACGCGTGCTGGAGGCGATCTGGACCCGGAGGAGATGCTGTCGATCGGTCAGACCGCAGCCAAATCGTCCTACAGCGAGGTCAACATCCGAGGAATGATACTGGCCGAAAACGCGAAGAGAGTGATTGACGCTAAAGGTGGGGCCGCGGACAGGGAGTGGATGGTTACCAAGGCGATCCAACTGACTCAGGTTTGTGAATATGTCAGCATCATTCCTCGGCAAGGTGGCCAGGTTCCTCCTGTGCAGCTGTAGGGTTCACTCTCGTCCTGGCCGGTCAGAGGTCGGCTCGGACGTGGACGCCGCACAACGGCGGCAGGTCTACGGGCCAGATGCGCCACCCGCTCTGGGTGAGTCTCGACGGCGAAGATCGTCCGTCCCACCAGGTTGCATGGACTGCTCGGTGACCGGGGCGGGATCGTCGCCCTGGTCTCAATGGCACTCCGTCCGCAGGTCCCTTGCGCCACCCGGGGCCACGCTCAAACAATGCCGCGAGTCTGTTCGCCGATCGCGCCGACCATCAAGGTCTCACCTAATACGTGACGGCTTCTGTGCCACCCGCTGAGCGGCAGGAGCGTTGCGGTATCACAGGCCGATGCCGGGACACGCCACGTCGTGCCAGCCCTGGCGTCTGGCACGGACGCTTTCGCCTGTAGTGCGCTGGTCACGGCCGCTCGGCGAGCTGGGCGACGAACGCCCGCCAGGCCGCCGGACCGAAGGTGAGGGCCGGACCTACGGGGTCCTTGCTGTCCCGGACGCCGATGACACCGGGCAGGTTGCTTGCCACCTCGACGCAGTTGCCGCCGCTTGCGCCGCTGCGGGTGGACTTGCGCCACCGGGCGTTACTGAGGTCCATGATGGCTCTCAACTTCCTTCAGCAGGTCGATGGACTGCCGGCGCGGTAGAGCCTCGTTTCGGACGCTCTCCCACCTTGCCTGAAGCGTAGCTACATCATCGTCCTTGTCGATGACGTCCCCGCCAAGCTGGTTTTCGAGGTGGCCAACCCACACGCCCTCGCTGGACCGGGCCAGGGCGAACGGTCCGGACAGCCCGATGTGCAGGCCGCTGCCGATCGGGATGACGTGGACGTGAACGTGGGGGAGTTCGGCCATCGCGACCAGGTGAGCCACCTGCTGGGCCATGATTCCGCCCAGCCCATCGCCCGTGCGCCGGATCGCTGCTTCGTCCAGTACGGCGACGAACTGTGGCCGGCGCTCCCCGGTCAGGATCGCCTGCCGGTTCATGCGCCCCTGCACCCGCTGTTCAACCTCGTCATCGGTGAGGCTCTCGACTGTTCGCAGGACGGTGCGGGCGTAGTGCTCCACCTGGAGCAGACCGGGGATCAGGTTGGGCTCGAAGTAGCGGAGCTGTGTCGCTTCGCGCTCGGCGTCCAGCCAGGGCAGGAACCATGACGGTGCGCCGAACTTTGTCGCCAGGCGCTCGAAGAGTCCACCGTTGTTCAGCGCCCGGTCGGCGCCCTTGATGAAGTCGATCGTCAGCGCGCGCGTGCCGCTCTCCACGGCGCTGACGTGTGAGGCGCTGAAGCCCGCAGCGCGGCCGAACGACTCTTGCGTCATGCCGGAAGCCCCTCGGGCGCGGCGGATTTCGCCAACGATGAACGCCGATAACGGCCCTGGTACGTCAGCCATTCAACGCCCCTCAACTCGAAGATCGACTACCCGAGGTGCCACACGTCGGGGCCCTGTTAGGCCAGGTCACCTCGGATGCCGGAAGCACCTTCCGAGCGTAGTGGTTTCCACAGCAGAGTGTCACCAGGCGGTGCGGCTGGCAGGCCCACGAGATCCGGTGGTCGCGTTCGCAGCGGGGCCGCTTCCGGCGGGCGAGCACTCACGGGAGCGGCCCTTCCCAACGGCACCAAGGGGAAGCCTGTGCCCGACGACAACTTCGAAAAGCCCCAGCCGACGCCGACGATGACGGCGGGTGACGTGGTCTACCTGACGACCGCGGCCAGCGTGCAGTTTCTGCGCCCGATCGTCGTGCGCGTGATCCGCGAGTTGCCCGAGCGGCACACGTACCACGGGTGGGTCTGGATTGAGGGTTACCAGCTGAACGCGGCGGGCGACGCGGTGGCGCGGCGCGAGCTGTACGTGCGGCGCGCAGGCGTGCGGATGCAGGCCCTGCCGGCCAAACGCCGCCGTCGTCCGGTGCGGGTCGGATGAGCCCGCACCTGCCGATGCGTCCGGCCTGGCTGTGCCGCAACTGCGCCGCGCCCTGGCCGTGCGGTAGGGCTCGGCTCGATCTCGCGACCGAATTCTACGGTCATTCGATCGCGTTGGCGTTCTACCTGGCCGCGTCGATGCAGGAGGCGATGGACGACGTGTACCGCCTGGGTCTACGCCCGGACCTGCCCGCGCTGCACGCCCGGTTCCTCGGCTGGTTGTCGTTGGCCCGGCGGCCACACCGATAGCCAGAAAAGAACCGGCCGGGTGGGTCGCCCCCACCCGGCCGGCAACCGGATCCCTAAGACCTCAGTGCTTCTTGAACACCGGCATGGTGTCCAGCGTGGTGGTGATGTTCTGCGTGGTGCCGCCCCGGTACGTCTTCCCGGTGAAGATGTCGGTCCAGCTGTTGCCCGGCGGGAACCACACCGACGTGGTGGCGGTGTTGCCCGGCGTCGTCACCGGTGCCACCAGGTAGTCCGGGCCGTAGAGGTACTGGGAACCGGCGGTGGCGTACGCGGCCTGCTCGTTCGGGTACGCGAGGTACATCGAGCGGACGATGGGCGTACCCGTGCGGGTGGCCTCCTTGGCGGCGGCGTAGGTGTACGGCTGCAGTTCCTTGCGCAGGTTGAGGAACTTCTTAGCCGACGCGTTGGCCGCCGGGCCGTACTGCCAGGGCAGCCGGTCGCTGTGGTTGGAGTGCAGCCGGTCGATCGGCTGGAACGTGCCGAACTGGACCCACCGGGCGTAGAGGTCGTCGGGGAGCTTGGTGCTGCCCGGTTCGGTGCCCGGCTCCTGGAGGCCGCCGGTGTGCCCGCCGATGTCGTGGCTGACCGCGGCCAGTCCGGTAGCGGCGGACTCGCCCGGCGTGTAGCCGACCTCCATCTGGAGGGTCTGCCAGTTGGAGGTGGTGTCGCCGGTGAAGTGCAGCGTGGTGCGCTTGTCGGCCCACGGCCCGGTGGACACCGGGGTCGGGCTGCTGTAGCCGCCGGCCTGCAAGGAGCCGTACGCCCGGGAGAAGGCGAAGCCGGTCTTGTCGGCGTACTGCTGGTTGATCCACGCGTCGCCGGTCACCCCGGCGAGCGACGACTTCGTGTTGTCGCAGCACCAGTCCAGCCACCAGAGGTCCGGGCCCTTGGTGCCCTTCGGCAGCATGCCGTCGTGGAGCTGCATGTATGCCTTGAGCTGGTCCGGGTCGCCGAAGTCGAACGTGTAGCAGTCGGGACCGCCGTTGCAGCCGACGCGCTGCAGCTTGCCCTTCGCGGTGGCCTGCGCCTGCGCGAACTTCGGGTCCGAACCGAGGATGCTCGGGTGGATGTTGATGCCGGTGTGCAGGCCCTGCTTCTTCGCCCAGTCGAAGAACGCCTTCGGGTCGGGGATCCGGGTGGGGTCGATGCTCCAACCGTTCCACTTGTCCGGCGCCTTGATGTCCGTGTCGAGAACAAGAACATCCATGGGTACGCCTTCGGCCTTCGCCCGGGCCACCAGGTCCTGGAACTCGGTCGCGGTGCGGTCGTAGTACTCGGAGTACCACACCCCGTACGCCCACTTGGGCAGCAGCTTCGTGGGCCCGGTCAGGGTCGACAGGTCCTTCAGAGCACGGGTGAAGTCCTGCCCGTACGCGAAGACGTAGCCGTCCTGCTCGGGGGCGGGCCGCGGCTTGGTGGTGCTCAGGGCCGAGGCGGAGTCGTCGAGCAGGTACCAGCCGTCCTGGTAGAGCAGGCCCGGAGCGGTGAGTGCCGCGCCGGACACGCCGTCCAGGCCGCGGCGGTAGCCGCCGAGCGGCGCGTGCGGGGCGAGCAGCGGGGAGTCCTTGCTCGTGACGGCGACCGTGTCGACGTTGACGTTGCAGCTGGCGTCCGTGGGGCAGCCGAACGTCACGGTGTTGGTGCCACGGTCGAGGTGGACCGGTACGGAGACGGTGTTCCAGTAGTCCCACCCGCTGGTCGGCGGAAGGGTCGCCGTGACAGGTGCCGCCGTGCCGGCCGTGACCGACATGGTGCGCGCCTGGCTCGGCTGGGAGCCGGCCTGGCCGTTGGCGTAGCGGATCTGCACCTGGTAGTCGCCTGCTGCCGGAACATCAGTCACGGTGAACGCCACGGCGGACGTGGTGCTTTCCAGGCCGGCCAGGAATCCCGTACCGGAAGCGCCGTTGTGGTCGTTCGCGGGCTTCGCGCCGCCGGTCAGCGCGCCGGTCTCGGCCTCGCCGAGGGTGCCGAACCGCAGAGGCTGCGGCTGGGGCGTGGTCGGCGCGGGGAACGCGTCACCCGGGTTGACCACCGCGAGGCTGTCGATGTTCACGTTGCCGGAGTCGTTGGGGCCCCGTACGACGCTGATCTCGTGCCGGCCGGCGGTGAGGTCGACCGGCACGCTGGCCGTACCCCAGGTGTCCCAGTTCGCGGTGGGCGGCAGCGTCAGCGTGCGGCCGGCGTCGCCGTCGACCTTGACCGTCAGGGTGCGGGCCACGTTCTGGCCGTCGCCGCCGGTGCTGTTGGCATAGCGGACGGTCAGCTGCTTCGTGCCGCTCGCCGGAGCGTCGAGCGCGAAGGTGGCCGAGTCGCCGGACGAGGCGAAGCCGGCTGCGAAGCCGCGCCCGGTGTATCCCTGGTGGTCGGTGGCCACGCCGGGACCGTTCAGCTGGAGCGACTCGGCCTCGCACAGTGCGCCGAACACGCACGCCGGAGCGGTGTGCCCGGCCCAGGGTCGGCCCTGCACGAGCTGCTTGCCGGCCTTGAGCTGCACGGTGAGGTTGTCGGCGGTGAACGCGCCCGAGCCGACCTGGTAGCGCACCGTCATCGCGCCGGTGTCGATGGTGAGCCAGCCGTGGTCGACGTGCTTCGTGAAACGCGTACGGGGGAAGTCGTCGCGCCCGATGGCGTTGAACGTGGCGGCGTCGGTGAACCTGCCGTCCTTCTGGTACTCGGTGCGGATCAGGGTCGGGGACAGCACCTCGAAACGTGCGTCACCCGACCGGACGGCCCCGTCTTGCGCCTTGTGAGGGCTGGCCTGCGCCGGCGCGGACGGAGCGAGTGCCAGCCCGGTGATGAGGATGCCGGCTGCGGCGGCTGCTGTCGCGCGGCGGCGCTGTGAGTTCCGATAGAGCAAGATGCGCTCCTCGTCTCATATGGAGGAAATGAGTCGATGACAACGCTGTCACTCGCTCGAAACGCATGTCAACTGCCCTCGAAGGGTGTCCCTTCTCTCTTTCGCGGCCACGTCGACGTGCTCGACGCCCTCGTCGAGGGGGGCAGCGTCCGTTCGGCAGGGGGTCAGCAGCGGGGGCCGGGGAGCGGGGCGGCTCCGGCGATGGCTTCGACTGTCGCCGTCGGCGTGACCGACTCCGTCGGAGTCGGCGAGGGCGGGGGAGCGCTCGGCGAGGCCGGGGCCGATGGTGAGCTGCTGGGCGTGGCGGGGCTGATCAGGGAGACCGTGCTGCGCTGCACCTGCTTGGTGACCATCCGGATGCCGGTGGCGGTCGCCTTCTGCCCGTACACGTCGGTGACGGTGATGCTGTACGGCCCGGGGCCGAGCCCGCCCTCGATGGTCCAGTAGTTGTCGGTCTGGCGGGCCGCCTTGCGGAAGCCGCCGCTGGTCCCCTTCGCCTCGACCGAGCGCAGCGGGTTGCCGTGGTTGCCGACCTGCACGGCGAACCAGTACTGCGAGGCGCCGCCCTTGATCCGGAAGGTGAGGCCTCCGTCGAGCGGCGGGTTGAGTGCCGCCCGGTACGTCACGGACGCGATGCCCTGCGACCGGTCGGCGATCCGGGTGAACGCCTCGGTGGAGAGGTCGATCTTCGTCGGTCCGCAGCCGCCGCACTGGTCCATGACCATGACCCGGACCGTGCCCTTCGGGCCCGTCACGTCCAGGTAGCTGCCGCAGGCTGCTCCTCCGGAGTACTGCGACGAGCCGAGGGCCACGTAGAGCCGGTCCGCCGGCGGGCCGGGAAACGAACAGTTGCCGCCCGAGCGGCCCGCGTCGTAGAAGCTGGCTTTTCCCTTGTGGACGGTGTTTCCCGACGGTGGCGCGGCGCAGGCCGGGGTGGCGCCACCGCGTACGGCGAGGGTGATGCCGAGGGTGGCGGCCAGGGCGGTGATCCCAGCGCCAGCCAACCAGTGCCGGACCCGCCGGCTCATCCGGGGTGTGCTGGCCGGGAAGTCGTTCTCCGGTTCCGTGCGTGGTGCCGTCACGGCGCCTGATGTTGCCGCACCAGGCTGCGGCAACGCAAAGGCGGTCACTCGCTGGGTCTGCGGGGTCGCAGCCCGTTGGAGGAGCGGTGAAAACGGGTGGCCAGCCCCTTCTAGAGTTCCGGCCATGAACCGTCGACGGCCGAGCCGTACCTTCCTGCGGGTGTTCTCGGCGTTCTGCCTCGTCTTCGTGATCACGCTGACGGCGCTCTCCACCTGGTCGCTCGTCGACGACCACCGGGGATCGGAGGCGGAGGCCACGGTGCTCGACGTCGAGCACCGAGGTGAGCGGAAGACGTTCGTGACGGTGCAGTTCAACACGAGCGGTGGCGAGGTCTGCGAGGCGGACTTTCGCGTGGCCGTCGACGCGAACCGGTCCGTGACCACCGGCGACCGCATCCGCGTCCATCATTCCGAGAGCCGGCCCTGTCTCAGCGTGCGGGAGGTCGGCGATCACTCCAGGTGGTACATGATCCTCATCGCGGCGGTACTCCTGACCGCCTTCGGCATTCTGGCCTATGTCGCGTGGCGCCGGCCACGACCGCCGCTCCCACTTCGCTACGCGGGCATGCCCTGAGCAGCGGGTCGGCGGGGGCGTAGCCCGTTGAGCGCGGTGGTGACGACCTGGTCGGCGTACTCGATGGTGAGCGGACCGCTGCGGTAAAGCCACCTGTTGAGCACCGGCCCCCAGATCAGGTCCACGGCCACGTCGAGGTCGAGGTCGTCGGCGAGTTGCCCGGCCTGCTGGGCGCTGCGCAGACGTTGCCGTTTGGCCTCCCGCAGCGGCCCGTCCAACCGTTGGGCGTACGCGGCTGCCAGCTCGGCGTCGAGCGTGATCTCGGTGGCGAGGGCGCGCATCGGTTGCTCGTACCGTGGATCGTTCATCTCCTCGACGGTGGCGCGGAGCACCAGGCTGAGGTCCGCGGCCAGGTCGCCGGTGTCCGGCAGCGTCGGCGGCTCGCCCTCGGCGCCCTCGCTGAGTAGGAGGAAGGCGTCGAAGATGACAGTGCCCTTGGATGGCCACCAGCGGTAGATGGTCTGTTTGCCGACGCCGGCCCGGGTGGCGATGCCCTCGATGCTGACCTTCGCGTACCCGACCTCCTGGAGCAGGTCGAAGGCCGCGGTGAGGATGGCGCGCCGCGACGTCTCGTTGCGGCGGGCCGTGTTGGGCGTCATGGGACGACACGATATCAGTAACGAGACGGACCGTCTCGTCTTGACGAGGGCGTCAGTGAGCGCCTAGTCTTCTGGCCATGACGAGACGGACCGTCTCGTCTCGCAATAGCCATGGGGAGACCTTCATGCGTACCTGGTTCATCACCGGCGCCAGCCGTGGTCTGGGCCGTGCCTTCGCGAACGCCGCGCTCGACCGGGGCGATCAGGTGGTCGCCGCGTCCCGCAGCATCGCGCAGAGCGACTTCGACGAGCGGCACGCCGACCGTCTGTTGGCCCTGCCGCTCGACGTGACCGATCGGGCAGCGGTCGTCGCCGCCGTGGACACCGCCGTCGCGCACGTCGGACGGCTCGACATCGTCGTCAACAACGCCGGCACCATGTCCATGGGCATGGTCGAGGAGTTCACCGAGGCCGAGGCGCGCGCCCAGTTCGAGGTGAACTTCTTCGGCGCGCTCTGGGTCGGTCAAGCCGTGCTGCCGCACCTGCGGGCCCAGCGGTCCGGCCGCATCGTGCAGGTGTCCAGCATCGCCGCGCTCGGTGGTTTTCCGAGCACCGGCATGTACAGCGCGAGCAAGTTCGCCCTGGAAGGCATGAGCGAGGCACTGGCCATGGAGGCGGCGGCCTTCGAGATCACGGTCAGCATCGTGCAGCCGGGCGGATACTGGACCGACCTCTACACCAATATTGCCGCCACCACCCCATTGGAGGCGTATGCGCCGCTCCGCGCCGAACTGGAGCGACAGTGGGCGGAAGGGTCGATCGACAGCGAACCCAGGCTGGCCGCCGAGGCGTTGCTTCGACTCGTCGACAGTGACGACCCGCCGCTGCGACTCCTGCTCGGGAGCATGGTGTACGACCTGGCGTTCGACATCTCCCGCCGGCGGATGGACACCTGGGCGGGCTGGGAGCAGGTCAGCCGAGCCGCCGAGCAGGCCGTCGCAGCGCCCTGACCGCCGTATCGCCACGGGCCCCGGGTGCGGCGTTCTAGGCTCCGAGATATGGCGGCGGCGTGCCCATTTCCACAATGGCGCACAGGCCCATGAATTCTCCTCGCAGGGCGCAAACCTAGACGGAGGAACCCGCATGGCTGTCAAAACCAAGACCCGTCCCGGCACCACGGAAATTCGGCCGTTCTCGGTCGACATTCCCCAGGCCGACCTCGACGACCTGAAAAGGCGCATCAAGGCGACCCGCTGGCCGGACAAGGAAACGGTGGACGACCAGTCGCAGGGCGTGCCTCTCGCGACCATTCAGGCCGTCGCCCGCTATTGGGAAAAGGAGTACGACTGGCGCAAGGTCGAGGCACGGCTGAACGCCGTGCCGCAGTTCATGACAACCATCGACGGGGTGGACATCCACTTCATCCACGTGCGCTCCAAGCACGAGGACGCGCTGCCGCTCATCGTCACCCACGGCTGGCCCGGCTCGGTGATCGAGCAGATGAAGATCATCGAACCGCTCACCGATCCCACCGCCCACGGCGGCAGCGCGGCCGACGCCTTCCACCTGGTGATCCCGTCGCTGCCCGGGCACGGCTTCTCCGGCAAGCCGACCGAGTCGGGCTGGAACCCGCAGAAGATCGCGACCGCCTGGACCGAGCTGATGAAGCGGCTGGGCTACGACCGGTTCGTCGCGCAGGGCGGCGACTGGGGTGCTGTCATCGTGGACCAGATGGGCCTCCAGGCGCCCCCGGAACTGCTCGGCATCCACACCAACATGCCCGGCGCGATCCCACCCGCTATCGACCTGCTGTTCCAGGGCGACACCACCGGCGCGAACAACGCCATGGGCTCACTGCCGTCGGGTCTCTCCGCCGACGAGATGCGTGCCGCCGAGGAAGCCAACTACGTGTGGAAGCACGTCGCGTACGCCCTGATGATGGCGACGCGCCCGCAGACGCTGACCGGGCTGGCGGATTCCCCGGTCGGCCTGGCGTCCTTCCTGCTCGACCACGACGCGAAGAGTCTCGCGCTGATCGCGCAGGTCTTCGACGGCGCCAAGGCGGGTCTGACCCGGGACGACATCCTGGACAACATCTCGCTCTACTGGTTGACGAACACCGCGGTCTCCGCGTCCCGCCTGTACGCGGAGAACAAGCTCTCGTTCTTCGCCGCCAAGGGCGTCAAGGTGCCGGTCGCCGTGAGCGTCTTCCCCGACGAGCTGTACGAGGCGCCACAGAGCTGGGCCGAGCAGGCGTACTCCAATCTCATCTACTACAACAAGCTCGACGTCGGCGGGCACTTCGCGGCCTGGGAACAGCCGAAGATCTTCTCCGAGGAGCTTCGGACCGCCTTCCGGTCGCTGCGGTAGATGGCCGTGCACCTGCCCCCGCTCAACGGGGCGGCCGAGTGGCTCAACTCCGAGCCACTCGGCCCGGACGACCTGCGCGGACGAGTCGTCCTGGTGAACTTCTGGACGCTGACCTGCATCAACTGGCTACGCCAGGAGCCGTACGTCCGGGCCTGGTCGCAGGCGTACCGCGACGACGGGTTGGTCGTCGTCGGGGTGCATACCCCGGAGTTCTCGTTCGAGCACGACGTCGACCAGGTGCGCCGGGCGGTCACAGCGCGGTCGATCGACTACCCGGTCGCCGTCGACAACGACTACGCGATCTGGCAGGCCTTCGACAACCACTACTGGCCGGCGCTCTACTTCGTCGACCGCGACGGCGTCTTCCGTGACGAGCACTTCGGCGAAGGGCGTTACGAGCAGTCCGAGCGGAGCCTCCAACACCTGCTCGGCATCGAGCGGGACTTCGTACCCGTCAACGGTGTCGGGCCGGAGGCGGAGGCCGACTGGGACAACCTGCGGACGCCCGAGACGTACCTCGGTTTCAGCCGCGGCGAACACTTCGCGTCGCCGAACGGCCCGGCGCTCGACGAACGCCGCGCTTACCACCTGCCGGAGCGTCTGGACCTCAACCAGTGGGCGCTGGCGGGGGACTGGACGATCGGGGCGGAGAGCGTCGTGGTCGACCAGGCCGGCGGCAGCATCGCGTTCCGGTTCCACGCCCGTGACGCCCACCTCGTGCTGGCCCCCGCGCCGGGGCGGCCGATCCCGTTCCGGGTGCTTCTCGACGGGGAGGCTCCCGGCCCGTCCCACGGCGTCGACGTGGACGCCGACGGCAACGGGGTGCTCCAGGACGGTCGCCTCTACCAGCTCGTACGCCAGGACGACGCGGTCCGCGAGCGGACCCTGGAGATCACGTTCGGGGAGCCCGGCGCGGCCGCGTACGCCTTCACCTTCGGGTAGTGCGTGTGTCGGATCCGGGCCGCTCAGCGGCGCAGGTCGACCACGCTGACCGTGCCGGAGACCGGTGACATGCAGTGCACCTGCGGGCCGGGGCGGAGTCGGGCGTCGCTGGCGTACCGGTCGGCGAGGGCCTTCTCCGCGGCCTCGTCGCCGTCGTCGGCGGCGAGCAGCAATGCGGCGATCTCGTCCACGAGCGTGAGGTCGGCGGTGCTGAGGTCCTCGGTCATCGCGCCGAAGCGGTCCCAGAGCAGCAACTCGTCCTTCTGCCGGTGGGCCAGTTCGATCAGGACGTAGTCGTGGATGAACCAGTCGCCTCGGATCGGCAGCTCCGGGCTCACGCCGTAGCGGTCGGGGTCGATCGTCCCGGCCCGGTACGCCGACCACACCCGCGCCGCCGAGTCGAAGAGCCCGGCCTTGGGGTCGATGTCGTAACCGTCGAACCCCCAGTCGCCGGCCGGGTCGAGTTCCGGGTCGGCCCAGACCCACCGGTGGCCGTCCCAGTACTCCACCAGCACGTGGTCGTGGTGCCAGCCGGGCACGAAGTACGAGGCGAAACCGACCCGGCTGCGGCTGGGAATGCCGTGCTGACGCAACACCGCGACCGAGAGCAGCGTGTGGTCCCGGCAGCAGCCGGCCACCCGGTCCACGGCCGGACGCTCGGCGGCCAGAGGCAGCGGAAAACGGGACTGGTCGGTGTCGAGGATGCGGTCCACCCAGCGGCAGTTGACCTCCTCGAGCCGGTCGGGGGGCAACTCGACCCCACCGGCGCGGTAGTGGACGATCACGTTGCGGACGGTCGCCGCCACCGACGCGATGTCGGACGGGACGGCGTCGAGCAGCGCGGCGTGCCGACCGGGATCGCTGTACGGGGAGTGCTGACGGTACTCATCGACGTTCATGCGACGAGTCTGCCGTCTCGCGCCGGGCCGGTGGGGGGCGGTCGGCCTGCAATATTGTCAATCTCCATGACGACGCCCGAGATCACCATCGCCACCCCAGCGGACCGCAAGGCGGTGGTCGGTTCCCTGGTTGCCGCGTTCGTGCAGGATCCCGTCCTGCGGTACCTGTTCCCCGACGAGGACACCTACCCGCGGTACGCCGCCGCCTTCTTCGGGCACCTCTTCGACAAGCGGGTACACCGGTCGGCCATCTGGACGATCGGCGGCGGCGCGTCCGCGGCGATCTGGGAACCACCGGCGACCGGACACGTTCCTTCCGGCGACGGGAACACCGCCGACCGGTACCCCGCCGACGTGCTGGCCCGGGTCGAGGGCTACGACGACACGGTGCACGCCGCCCTGCCGACGTACCCGTTCTGGTACCTCGGCGTGCTGGGCACCCACCCGGACAGCGCCGGACGGGGCTGGGGCCGAGCCGTCATGCGGGCCGGGCTGGATCGCGCCGCCGCCGAGGGATTTCCGGCGATCCTGGAGACCAGCAACCCGGGCAACGTCGAGCTGTACCGCCGGGCCGGCTGGGAGGTGGTGGGCTCGCTGTCGGAGCCCGTACCCACCTGGATCATGCAGCAGCCACTGCGCTGAGCACGGTGATTTCGCACCTCCTACGATCGGCGGCGTGCACACCACCCCCTCCAGCCCCATCGACGTGCCGCAGGTCTTTCCGCCGGTGGCCCCATTGGCGCGGACGACCGTCCGGTTGCATCCCCGCCCAGGTTCGCCGACGGCGGAGCAGAGTTCGGTGGGCGGCCCGCTGCTGTGGCCGGCCGACGAGGCCTGGCCGATGTGCGACGGACCGGAGCCCGGCGACCACTACGAGGGTGGTCCGGGTGAGCCGGCGGCACCGCTGGTGCCGGTAGTGCAGTTGCTGGCCGAGGACGTACCCGAGGTGCCGTTCCCAGCGGGTAGGGACGTGCTGCAGGTCCTGTGGTGCCCATTCGACCATGACCCGTGGACGACACCTCGCCCTGCACTGCGATGGCGTCGCCGCGCCGACATCGGTGCCCGACTTCAGGACATGCCCGTACCGGATGGGGAGTCAGATCCAGCGCACGTCCCCAACCCCTGCGTGCTCGACCCGGAGCGGGTCACCGAGTACCCGGGCTGGGACCTTCCGGATGCCGTCTGGCCGCAGATCAAAGACACGATGAGTCGGGTGGCGCAGGAGACCGGTTGGGAGTACGAAACCGATCTGGCGGTCGCCTCGGGGATCAAGGTCGGCGGTTACCCCGGCTGGACCCAGTCTCCGGACTGGCCGGTCTGCGGGTGCGGCGCGTCCATGGACCATCTGCTGACAGTCGCGAGTTGGGAGTTCAGCCGCGGTGACGAGAAGCGGTGGATTCCGGTAGAGGATCGTCCGGCGATGGCCGGGTGGGGATGGGACACCACCGACGATCACCCGTGGCGGACGATCCAGAACCCCAGCGGGCTCATGCTGGGCGACGTCGGCGGGATCTACCTGTTCGTCTGCACCACGTGCCCCACCAGGCCGTTCGACTACCGCTTCGACTGTTCCTGACGAATCCGCATGGTCATTTGCAGGCTCACACGTTCGGCCTACGGCCGAATCTTGGACACTTTCCGTTAGGAGCTAACGGAAAGTGTCCAAGATCTACGTGTGCACGTCCGTCAGGCGGCGAAGATGCGCGCGTAGATCTCGTCGATGACGTCGTTCTTCGCCAGGCTGTAGTCGCGGGGCTGTGCGCGGTGTCCCGTGCGAGGCGTCGCTTGGTCGTGGCGTACCGCTCCCGGTCTTCTGGATGCGAGCGCAGCCAGTCGCGGAACAGTCGGTGCCGGACGGGTTCCGGCGCACCCCGGGGCCAGACGTGCAGGTTGACGTCCTCGGCGGGGCTGAGCAGCATCCGGTGCCCGTGCCACCAGGGCTCCCGCAGGACGAGTCGGTAGCCGAGCCGTTCGAGGGTCGGAAGATAGCTCGACTCCTCGGCGGTGTCCTCGATGACGAGGTCGACGTCGACGACGGGTTTGGCCGCCAGCCCCGGCACCGCCGTGGACCCGACGTGTTCCACGCCGACGACCAACGGTCCCAACGCCTCGGTGAGCGACGCGTGGACGGCGGTGAACAGCTGCGCCCAGGCCCTGTCGTACTCCTCGATGACGACAGACCCCCAGGTCCGGGGCAGCTCGCCCACCAGGCCGGCGTCCACCTGCTCCGGGGTGCCGTGGAAGCGCTGCACGACGTCCTGCGGGTACTCGGCCACGTCAACCTCCTCGAAGAAGCAAAGTCCGCCAGGCTACGACACGACGATCGGTGCGGGCTGACCCGACCGATGCGGGCACCGGATGTCGGGTCGGCCACCTGCCCTCCCGCCTAGCGTGGCTGCTTGAAAGGGAAGGAGATCCTGGTGCTGGAGCGGCTCAACGAAGCCATGACGTACATCGAGCGGCACCTCGACCAGAAGATCGAGGTGGCGGAGCTGGCGCGGATCGCGCTGACGTCGGAGTACCACTTCCGGCGGCTGTTCTCCGCGCTGGCCGGGATGCCGTTGTCGGAGTACATCCGTCGCCGTCGGCTCACCGTCGCCGGGGCGGACGTGCTGGCGGGGGAGCGGACGTTGCTCGACGTCGCGGTGCACTACGGCTACGGGTCGACCGAGGCGTTCGCCCGGGCGTTCCAGGCCGTGCACGGCGTGGGGCCCGGAGAGGCTCGGCGTACGGGGGCGACGCTGCGCGCCCAGCCCCGGATGTCCTTCCGACTCACCGTCGAAGGGAGCGGCAGCATGGAATATCGAATCGTCGACAAGGACGCGTTCGCGCTGGTGGGGCGTAAGGCCCGGGTTCCGCTGGTGCACGAGGGGATGAACCCGGCGATCGTCGCGTTCATCAAGGGCATCGACAAGGAGACGACGGGACGGATCGAGGCCCTCTCCGATCAGGAGCCGAAGGGGATCGTGAACGTCAGCGACAACCTCGCCGACAGTCGGGCCGAGGGCACGGAGTTGGACTACTGGCACGGGGTGGTGACCGGCGCCGTCCCGCCGGAGGACATGGACGCGTTGCCGGTGCAGGCGGGCACGTGGGCGGTGTTCACCACGTCGGGCGCGTTCCCGCAGGCGGTGCAGTACCTGTGGCGGGACGTGTTCACCCAGTGGTTTCCGTCCAACCCGTACCGCAGCCGACCTGGACCGGAGATCTCCCGGGTCCGGGTCTCCGCGGACGGCACCGAGGCGGACGCCGAGCTGTGGATTCCCGTCGAACGGGTACCCACCCCTATGTAGAGTTCCGATACAGTTGCCGGATGCGGATGACCATTCCGGTGGCCAAGGTGCTCGCGGCGCTGCTCGCCGAACCCGACGCGCAGCGCTACGGGTTGGACCTGATGCGGATGACCGACCTGCCCAGCGGCACCCTCTACCCGGTGCTGCACCGGCTCACCGAGGCCGGCTGGCTGGCCGCCGACTGGGAGGAGCTCGATCCCGTCGCGGCCGGTCGGCCGGCCCGCCGCTACTACCGGCTCACCGCGGTCGGGGTGACGCGGGCCCGCCAGGCGCTCGCCGACCTGCGTGCCGCGATCCCCGACAGTCGTCCATCGTGGGGCGGCACCGAGCCGACCGGAGCGCCGGCATGGTGAGCCGACGCGTCGCCGAGTTGCTGTTGGAGATGGCCGCCCGCCGCTGGCCCGCCGACGTCCGCGACGACCTGCGCCGCGAATGGTCCGCCGAGTTGCACGTGCTCGCCGAGAGCGGCCGCTGGACGAAGATGGTCGGCTTCGCCGCGAGCCTCGCGGTGAGCAGGGCCGGCACTCCGGTGGTCGACCGCACCGTGATGCGTGGTCGGGCCGGCCGCACCGTCGCCGCGCTACTACTGTCCCCGATCGCCTGCGTCGGGATCGTGCTCGGCAGCGCCTACATCCCGTTCCAGATCCAGATCTCGAACGGGGCGATCTGGGTGGAGAAGCCGATCTGGACGGCGCTCACCATCGGGATGGCGACACTGCTGGCGGTGTTCGCCGGACGCTGGGCCCGGCACAACGCCCTCGACGGCCCGTTGCGGATCGCGCTCGGCGTGGTGCTCCCCATCGGTGCGGCGGCGGTCCCGCTCCTGTACGTCATCTACCCGGACGACCTGGCCCGTGCCGTACCCGGTCTGTTGCTGTGGCTGGCCGGCCTGACACTCGCGCTCTGGGCCGCGGCGAGCCTCGCCGCCCGGCACCGCCCCCGCGCCGCCTGGTGGGCGGGCGTGCTCGGCGCGCTCGCGACGACCGACCTCGCGGTGATCCGCACCGTCGTCGACACCCTCCCGATGGGCAGCGGCGCCGGCCCGCTCAGCGGCCCTTTGCGACCGGACGACGTCGGTTGGCTCGCCGCGCCGTTGTGGCTCGTCGCCGCCTGGACAGGCTGGAGCGTCGGCGTGCCGGAGCACATTCCGTGGGAGATCTTCCAGCTGATCAGCTACCAACTGCGGGTGGAGCCCATGCTCTACCTGGCCTGCATGCCGTACGCGCTCGCGTACACCATCCGGGCGGCCCGGTCGGCCCCCGCCGAGCCGGTCGCTCTCGCGGCGACCCCGGTGTGAACCTCAGTCGGGCACGTCGTCCCACGTCATGCCCGGCTCCAGGTAACCGGCCACCGGGTTCTCCCGCAACGCGTACGCGAGGACCAGCAGGGCGTGCTTGTCCAACTCGGGCAGCCGGTCCACCGAGAACCACCCGACGGCCAACGACTCGTCGTCGTTGACCCGGGCCGTGCCGGACACCAGCCGGCACAGGAAGCCTAGGTTGAGGTATTCGCAGCGGTCCCCGTTGGGGTAGGTGTGCGGGTGCGAGACAGCGCTGGACAACCGCACCGGCGCGACCTCCAGGCCCGTCTCCTCCCGCACCTCACGGACCAGAGCGGTGGCCGGCTGTTCGCCCGGCTCGACGAAACCACTGATCACCGACCAGCGGCCGTCGTCGGCCCGCTGACCGAGCAGCAGCTCACCGGCGTCGTTGCGGACCACCGCGCTGACGCTGGGCAGCCAGAGCAGGTCGTGCCCGACATGCTTGCGCATGCCCACGATGTAGTCCGGTGTTCCCATCCGGCGATCATAGGCAGGAGCCCACCGGCCAGCGCCGTCCCGTCACGTCACGTCGGAGGTCAGGCCGACCAGCTGACGGTACGGCGGAAGCGCTCGTACTCCCGGGCGAGCTCGGCGTCGATCTGTTCCATGCGGGCCTCGGCCAACGCCGAACGCCACCGGTCCGGGCCGTGCCCCGCCCGGGTCTCCCGGCGCGGGTCACCGTTGACGAAGTGGCCCAACTCGTGGCCGAGCCGTTCAGCCGACGGCCGCCGGTGGGGAAAAGTGTCCCGGCCTGCGCTTCTTTTGCTGTTCCGGCCCGACGAACGCAATGCATATCTACTGTGGAGAGGGTCGGCGACTTGTGCGATCCGGTGGCGGCCGGCCGGATCGCGGTGCACAGTGATTCCCATGAGCGACAGCGGACGTGGTGGGCAGTTCTACTGGTGCACCCGGCATCACCGGGTCGAGACGGACGCCAACGTGTGTCCGGCGAAGCACGTACTCGGCCCGTACGACTCGGCGGCCGACGCGGAGAACGCCCTGCAACGAGTGCAGGAGCGGAACGAGGCGTGGGATGCCGAGGACGCTCGTTGGGCCGGAGAAGACAGGTAGGCGGCGCGGGACGGCTCGCGCCGAGGCATTTCGTGCTCCGCGAGGACGCACGCGAGAGCACGTCCCCAAGGAGGGAACCACGATGGCCGAAGCACAGCAGGCCACCACCCGCCCGGCTGCCCGACGGACCACCGCGAAGAAGACCGCCGCGGCGGAACGGAACACGGCGGCGAGCCGGACCACCCCCGTCCGCAAGTCCACCGCCGGTGCGACGGCGGCGAAGGCCCCGGCGCGCAAGACTGCCGGCGGCGCGGGGCGCGCCCCGGCCAGGAAGACCACCACGGCGGCCAAGAAGGCGCCCGCGAAGAAGGCCACCACGACGAGCAGGACCACCACGACCAGCCGGGCCACGACGGCCAAGAAGGCCCCGGCGAAGAAGACCGCCACCCGCACGACGACAGTCGCCGCGAAGCGCGCCCCGGCGTCTCGCACCTCCACCGCCGCCACGACGCGGCCCGCGACGCGCAAGAGCACCGCGACCGCGAAGAAGACCACCGCCGCCGCGAGGAAGACCACGGGTACGGCGAAGAAGACCACCGGCGCCGCGAAGAAGACCGTGAGCGCCGCGAAGAAGACCACCACCTCGGCGGCGAAGAAGACCACCGCTGCGGCGAAGGCACCGGCCCGCAAGACCGCCACCGCGGCGAAGGCACCGGCGCGGAAGACCGCCACCGCGGCGAAGGCGCCGGCGCGGAAGACCGCGACGAAGGCGTCCGCCGCCAAGAAGACGGTGGCGAAGAAGACGGCCGCGACGAAGGCAGCCGTCAAGAAGGCCCCGGCCAAGAAGGCGCCGGCGAAGAAGGCCGCGTCCACCCGACCCAGTGGCGGCGCCCGCAAGGCCCCGGCCAGGACGGCACCCGCAGCGAAGGTGACCGGCACCTCGTCGACCACCGCGCGCAAGGCGGCGGCGAAGAAGGCGCCGGCGAAGAGGACCGTCGCGGCGAAGGCACCGGCCCGCAAGGTCACCGCCCGCAAGTCGCCGGCCCGCCCGGTCGCCGCACGCGCCACCGCCCCAAGGGGTACGCGCAGCACCGCCCGGAAGGCCACCGGCTGAGCGGGCCGCCCCGGCTCGCCGGGCGGACATCTCGGCCGGTCACCGGAAGCGGATCACCGGCGGCGCTGTCAGGATTGACCCGTGGTCATCCGACGCGTACTCGCGCCCCGCATCGACTTCGGCGCGCTGCGCCGCGAACTCGGCCTGCCCGAGGAGTTCCCGCCCGACGCCCAGCGTGAGGCGGACGAGGCGGCGAGCGCGCCGCCGCGACCGCCCGTCGACCGCACCGACGTACCGTTCGTCACCGTCGACCCGGCGACCTCCCGGGACCTGGACCAGGCGATGCACCTCGCCCGCCGCCCCGGCGGGGGCTACCGGGTGCGGTACGCGATCGCCGACGTCGCCGCGCACGTCAGGCCCGGCGGCGCGTTGGAGGCGGAGACCTGGCGGCGGGGGCAGACCATCTACCTGCCCGACGGGAACGTGCCGTTGCACCCTCACACGCTCAGCGAGGGCGCTGCCAGTCTGCTGCCCGACGACGACCGGGCCGCGGTGGTCTGGACGATCGACCTGGACGCCGACGGCGGCACCGTGGCGGTCGAGCTGGAACGCGCCCTGGTCCGCAGCCGGGCCAAACTCGACTACACCGGGGTGCAGGCGGCAGCCGAGGCCGGTCGGCTGCCCGACCCGATCGCGCTCCTGCCCGAGATCGGCGAACTGCTGACGGCCCGGGGGTTGCGTCGTGGCGCGATCAACCTGCCGCTGCCCGAGCAGGACCTGGAGCCCGACGGCGAGGGCTGGCAGTTGGTGCTGCGCGCGCCGGTGCCCATGGAGGAGCACAACGCCCAGATCTCCCTGCTAACCGGGATGGCCGCCGCCGACATCATGCTGGCCGGTCGGGTCGGGTTGTTGCGGACCATGCCGGCGCCCAAACCGGAGGCGGTGCAGCGGCTGCGGGCCGCCGCCGCCCCGCTGGGCGTGCACTGGCCGGACGAGGTGGGCCCCGGTCAGGTGATAGCCGGTCTGGACGCCTCCCAGCCGCGCGCCGCGGCGTTCATCGACCAGGCGGCCGAGCTGATGCGCGGTGCCGCGTACACCGCCTTCGACGGGGCCGTGCCGGAGCAGCCGGAGCACGGTGGTGTGGCAGCGACGTACGCCCACGTGACGGCCCCGTTGCGGCGGCTGGCCGACCGCTACGCCACCGAGGTGTGCCTGGCGCTGCACGCCGGTCAGCCGGTGCCCGACTGGGCCCGTGCCGCGTTGCCCCGGCTGCCGGAGGTGATGGCGAGCACCGACCGGACCGCCTCGGCGGCAGCCCGGGGCGCCGTCGAACTGGCCGAAGCCGCCGTGCTGGAGCACCGGGTGGGCGAAACCTTCGACGCGGCCGTCCTCGACGTCGACGCCCCGCCCAACGGCCGGTCCCGGCCCCGACCGCCGGGCGGCACCGTGGCCCTGGACGCCCCTCCGGTGCGTGCCCGCTGCCTCGGGCAGTTGCCGCTCGGTGAACGGGTCCGGGTCCGCCTGGTCACCGCCGACCCGGCGGCGCGCACCGTCCTGTTCGAGCTGGCCTGACCGCCCCGACCGGCGGCGGCCTGACGCGGTGCCGGACCGGACGGTTTGCGAGGATGAACCCATGGCATACGACGCGAGCACGCTCCCCGACGTGTCCGGGCTGACGGTCGGCATCATCGGTGGCACCGGCGACCAGGGGCGGGGCCTCGCCTACCGGTTCGCGCGGGCCGGGCAGACGGTGCTGATCGGTTCCCGCTCCGCCGAACGGGCCGCCGAGTCCGCCGCCGAGATCGCGGCCCTGCCCGGCGTGCCGGCCAACGGCAGTGTCACCGGCGCGGCCAACGACGAGGTGGCCCGACGCAGCGACGTGGTGATCATCGCGGTGCCGTGGGACGGGCACGCCGCCACCGTCGCCGCCCTCGCCGAGCCGCTCGCCGGCCGGATCGTCGTCGACTGCGTCAACCCGCTCGGCTTCGACAAGCAGGGCCCGTACGCGCTGACCGTCGCCGAGGGCAGCGCCGTGCAGCAGGCCGCCGCGCTCCTGCCCGACTCCCGCGTCTGCGCGGCGTTCAACCACGTCAGCGCCCCGCTGCTGGCCGACCCCGAGGTCGACCGGATCGACCTGGACGTGCTGATCTGCACGGAGGACCGCGAACTGGTCGACGTGGTCGGTGCGCTCGCCGCGCGGATCCCCGGCATGCGCGGCATCTACGCCGGCCGGCTGCGCAACGCCCACCAGATCGAGGCGTTCACCGCCAACCTGATCGCCATCAACAAGCGTTACAAGGCACACGCCGGCATCCGCGTCACCGACATCTGACCCGAGCGGCCTGATCCACTCCGGTTTCAGGAAGTCGCGGTGTCCTGGTGTCCGGGACACCGCGACTTCGGCTAACCCGAGTGGATCAGGCCGTGCCCGCTTTAGAAGGTGTGTTCGGCGGCGGGGAACTCCCCGCCTCGGACCTCGTCGGCGAACCGGCGGGTGGCGTCGGTGAGGGCACCGGCCAGGTCCGCGTACCGCTTGACGAAGCGTGGCGTCTTCCCGGTGCGCAGGCCGGCCATGTCCTGCCAGACGAGCACCTGCGCGTCGGTGTCCGGGCCCGCGCCGATGCCCACCGTCGGGATCGGCAGCTCGTTGGTGATCCGCTTGGCCACCTCGCCGGGCACCATCTCCAGCACCACGGCGAACGCGCCCGCCTCGGCCACCGCCCGCGCGTCGGCCAGCACCTCGTCGGCGGCGTCGCCCCGGCCCTGCACGCGGTAGCCGCCCAGGGTGTGTTCGCTCTGCGGGGTGAAACCGATGTGCGCCATCACCGGGATGCCGGCGCCGACGATCGCGGCGATCTGCGTGGCGCAGCGACGGCCACCCTCCAGCTTCACCGCGTGGCAGCCGCCCTCCTTCATGAACCGGACGGCGGTGCGCAGCGCCTGGGCCGGCCCCTCCTCGTAGGAGCCGAACGGCAGGTCACCCACGATCAGTGACTGCCGGGTCGCCCGCACCACGGCCCGTACCAGCGGAAGCAGTTCGTCGGCGGTGATCGGCAGGGTCGTCTCGTAGCCGAACACGTTGTTCGCCGCCGAGTCGCCGACCAGCAGCACCGGGACACCGGCCTGGTCGAAGATCGACGCCGTGTACTGGTCGTACGAGGTGAGCATCGGCCACCGCTCGCCGCGCTCCTTGGCGGCCATCAGGTCCCTGGTGCGGACCCGACGGGTCGCCGGGCCCCCGTAGAGCGCTGTCACCTCGTTCGGAGTGGACTCCACCATCTCTGTCTCCCTTCCTCGAGGCCGCCTGCGCGGTCCCCGGGTTCCGTCGCGATCGTCGCACCGCGAGACGGGGCGATGGCAGGGCCCAGTGCAAGATGTCACTCCACCGCGACGCGGGGCCGTCGCGCGCAGCGCCGCGAGGCGGTGCCGGGCCGTGCCACCGACCCGACACCCCACGGTGTACGGCTCAGCCGTGCTCGCGCCACCGGTTGGTGATCGGCAGACGGCGGTCCCGACCGAACGCCTTCATCGAGATCTTCGTGCCCGGCGCGGACTGCCGTCGCTTGTACTCGGCGGTATCCACCAGCCGCAGCACCTTGTCCACCACCGCCGGGTCGTGGCCCGACTCGACCAGCCCGTCACGGCCGAGGTCGCCGTCGACGTAGCCGATCAGGATCGGGTCCAGGACGTCGTACTCGGGCAGGCTGTCGCTGTCGAGCTGCCCCGGGCTCAGCTCGGCGCTCGGCGGCTTGCCGATCGAGTTCTCCGGGATCGGAGGGGTCTCGCCGCGCCGGGCCGCGTCCGTGTTGCGCCACTTCGCGAGTCGCCAGATCAGCGTCTTCCAGACGTCCTTGACCGGGTTGAAGCCGCCCACCGAGTCGCCGTACAGGGTGGAGTAGCCGACCGCCAGCTCACTCTTGTTGCCGGTGGTCAGCACCAGGTGGCCCTCCTGGTTCGACAACGCCATCAGGATCACGCCACGGACCCGGGCCTGCAGGTTCTCCACGGCCACACCGGACAGCGACAGGTTGGCCAGGAAGCCGTCCACCATCGGCTGGATCGGTTCGATGCGGTAGTCCAGGCCGGTGCGCTTGGCCAGGTCCGCGGCGTCCTCCCGGGAGTGTTCGGAGGAGTGCTGGCTGGGCAGCGACACCCCGACCACCCGGTCCGGCCCGAGGGCGTCGACGGCCAACGCGGCCACCACCGCCGAGTCGATGCCGCCGGAGAGACCGAGCACCACCGACGGGAAGCGGTTCTTGTTGACGTAGTCGCGCAGACCGAGGACCAGTGCCTGCCACACCTCGGCCTCGTCGGCCACGGGCTCGATCAGACCGCCGGTGGCGGCCGGGCCGGTCGGTGCGGCCGGGATGCCGTCGACAGCGCTGCGCACGATCCGCATGTCGTCCGCGACGGACTCGCCGGTCGGCAGGTCGGTGGCGGCCGGCAGCTCGACGTCGTGCAGGAGCAGGTGTTCGACGAACTGGGGGGCCCTGGTGAGCAGGTCACCGTCCGCGGTGACGATCATCGAGTCGCCCTCGAAGACCAGCTCGTCCTGGCCGCCGACCATGTTCACGTACGCGATGGCGGCGCCCGCCTCGGCGGCCCGGCGGCGCACCAGCGGCAACCGGACATCGTCCTTGTTCAGCTCGTACGGCGAGCCGTTGATGTTGACCACCAGGCCGACGCCCGCGCGCCGGGCGGCGGCGAACGGACCCCCGGCCTGCCACAGGTCCTCGCAGATGGTCAGCGCGACGTCCACGCCGCCGATCCGCACCACGGTCAGCGCGTCCCCGGAGACGAAGTAGCGGTCCTCGTCGAAGACGCCGTAGTTGGGCAGGTGGTGCTTGAAGTAGCGGGCGGCGACGGTGCCCCGGTGCAGCAGCGCGGCGGCGTTGCGGGCGCCCCGGCCCGGCTCGGCGTCACCGCTGACCTGCGGTGGCCCGTCGGCGTCTAGGTAGCCGACCACGACCGGCACCTCACCGAGGCCGTCCGCGGCGAGGTCGGCCGCGAGCCGCTCCACAGCGGCCCGGGACGCGGCCACGAAGGAACGCCGGAAGACCAGGTCCTCGACCGGGTAGCCGGTGAGCATCATTTCCGGGAAGAGCACCAACTGGGCACCGGCATCGGCGGCCTGGCGAGTCCAGCTGCGGACCAGGTCGGCGTTTCCGGCGAGGTCGCCGACGCTCGGGTTGACCTGGGACAGGGCGAGACGCAGGGTGGGCATGTCCTCATCTTGCCCCAGCCTCCGCGGGTGATTCCCACCCCTCGGACGAGATGGCCGCCACGCTGCGGCGGGCGTATCCGCCGGGCGGTGAGGCCCGGGCTCGGCTTTGCGGCGGGGTGTACGTCCGTCGGGCGGGAGGTGAGGGGACGACCGGCGGCAGTTCGCGTAACGTCTGCGTAACCAGGCCCGGGAAGACTGGGCGATCAGGTCGGGTGCAGCCCGGCCAATGCGGACAAATGAGCGTCGCGAGGGGTTGGGGAAGTGGACCGTCAGCAGGAGTTCGTCCTCCGTACGCTGGAAGAGCGGGACATCCGGTTCGTCCGGCTGTGGTTCACCGACGTGCTGGGCACGCTGAAGAGCGTCTCGGTGGCGCCAGCGGAGTTGGAGGCGGCCTTCGAGGAGGGCATCGGCTTCGACGGCTCGGCGATCGAGGGCTTCGCCCGGGTCTTCGAATCGGACATGGTGGCGATGCCCGACCCGACCACCTTCCAGGTCTTCCCCTTCGAGGGCGGGGTCAGCGGCGAGAGCGCCCGGATGTTCTGCGACATCCTGCTGCCCGACGGTGGGCCGTCCTGGGCCGACCCCCGGCACGTGCTGCGCCGTGCGCTGTCGAAGGCGGCCGAGAAGGGCTTCACCTTCTACACCCACCCGGAGATCGAGTTCTTCCTGCTGGAAAACGGCCCGCAGGACGGCTCGGTGCCCACCCCGGTCGACACCGGCGGTTACTTCGAGCACACCACCCACGCCGTGGCCCGCGACTTCCGCCGTCAGGGTGTGCTGGCGCTGGAGCGCATCGGCATCTCGGTGGAGTTCAGCCACCACGAGGTCGCGCCCGGCCAGCAGGAGATCGACCTGCGCTACGCCGACGCCCTGACCACCGCCGACAACATCATGACCTTCCGGCACGTGGTGAAGGAGGTGGCGCTCTCCACCGGTGTGCAGGCCAGCTTCATGCCGAAGCCCTTCACCGACCAGCCGGGCAGCGGGATGCACACCCACCTGTCGCTGTTCGAGGGGGAGCGCAACGCCTTCCACGACAGCGGCGACCCGATGAAGCTCTCCAAGGTGGCGAAGTCGTTCATCGCCGGCCTGCTGGTGCACGCCCGGGAATACACGGCGGTCACCAACCAGTGGGTCAACTCGTACAAGCGGCTCTTCCCGCAGCACCTGCCCGACCGCATCACCGAGAGCCCGGCGTACGTCTGCTGGGGTCACCTCAACCGGTCCGCGCTGGTCCGCGTGCCCGCGTACGGCAAGCCCAACTCGGCCCGGGTCGAGGTCCGCTCGCTGGACTCGGCGACCAACCCGTACCTCGCCTTCGCGGTGCTGCTCGGCGCCGGTCTGAAGGGCATCGAGGAGGGGTACGAGCTGCCGCCCGGCGCCGAGGACGACGTCTGGTCGCTGACCAGCGCCGAGCGGCGCGCGATGGGCTACGAGGCGCTGCCGGAGAACCTGGCCGAAGCGATCGACGTGATGGCGGAGTCCGAGTTGGTCGCCGAGGTGCTCGGCGAGCACGTCTTCGACTTCTTCCTGCGCAACAAGCGGGCCGAGTGGGAGCAGTACCGCCGCGAGGTCACCCCGTACGAGCGGCAGCGCTACCTGGCGCTGTAGGGCCTGTTTCATAAGGGCGGTCGAGCCGAGGCGGAGTCCGGGCGGCGATCCGGCAAGGCGCGGTGGGGTCCGGATACCGGTGTTGTATCCGGACCCCACCGCAACGCCGCCGGTCGTCGTTCGGGCCCGCCGCAGGCCGGCCAGTTCTTATGAAACAGGCCCTGGGCGCGGGGCTGACGCGGTTGCGCCCTGCCGCTATCGTCTCGATCACCGCGCCGGTACCCCTCCGGGCGGAGAGTCGGGAGGCAGTCGGTGCTGGAGGATCTGCTCAGCGGTGCCTGGCAGAGCGTCGTGTTCGGGATCGTGGGCGTCGGGCTCATGGCGGCCGGGTTCGGGCTGGTCGACCTGCTGACCCCGGGCCGGCTGCGGGACCTGATCTGGGTCGACCGCAACGCCAACGCCGGGCTGTTGCTCGCCGCCAACCAGCTCGGCATCGCCGGGATCGTGTTCACCGCGATCCTGACCAGCTACAGCGACTTCGGCAAGGGGCTCGCCTCCACCGTGGTCTTCGGGCTGGTCGGGCTGGCCATCATGGCGCTGGCCTTCTTCGTGCTGGACCTGCTCACCCCGGGCAAGCTCGGCGAGGTCATCTGCTCGCCCGAGCCGCACCCGGCGGCCCGGGTCAGCGCCGCCACCCACTTCGGGGCCGCGCTGATCGTCTGCGCCTGCATCGCCTGAGCGCGCTCGTCGTACCCCGGCCGTAGCGTGCCGGGCATGAACCGCACGGACCGTCTCTACGCGCTGGTCGAGGAGTTGCGGGCGGTGTCGCCGCGTCCGCGCAGCGCCCGTTGGTTGGCCGCGCGTTTCGAGGTGAGCAGCCGGACCATCGAACGGGACATCGGCGCGCTCCAGGAGGCCGGGGTGCCGATCTGGGCCGAGCCGGGGCGCACCGGCGGCTACGTGCTTGACCGCGCCCGCACCCTGCCGCCGGTAAACCTCACGGCGGCCGAGGCGGTGGCGATGGCTGTCGCGCTGCACCGGCTCGCCGGCACGCCGTTCGCCGGGCCGGGCGGCACCGCCCTGCGCAAGCTGGTGGCGGTGCTGCAGCCGGCCGACGCCGTCGAGGCGCACCGTCTCGCCGGCCGCGTGCACCTGATCGGCGACGGGCCGGCGACACCCGTCCCGGCCGTCGTCGCCGACGCGGTCTCCGCGCGGCGGGTGCTGCGCATCGGGTACGCCGACCGCGACGGCACGGGCTCGCTGCGCGACGTCGAGCCGCTGGGCTACCTCGGCAACACCCGACACTGGTATCTGGTGGCCTGGTGCCGGCTGCGCGACGAGCTTCGGTGCTTCCGGACCGACCGGATCCGGAGCGTCCGGCCGCTGCCCGAGGTGGTGTCCCGGGAGTTGCGCCTGACGGACCTCGACATCCCGCACCGGCGTGTCCGCCCGCTGAGCCTGGTCTGAGGCGCGGCGGCCGGCTCGTCCAGCGTCTTCGTCGGCACGGAAACCCCGTCGGGGTGATCCGGAAACACCGACAGGACGGTGTCGCGGACGGCCCAGAGACTGCTCCGAGACGACGGCCGAACGGCCGACTCGGAAACTCTGGAGGCAGCAGATGTCCACGACGCCCATCACCTGGTTCGAGATCGGCACCGACCGGCCGGAGGAGACGGAGCGCTTCTACGGGGAGCTGTTCGGTTGGACCTTCGAGGAGCAGGGATCGGCCGACGGCGGCTCCTACCGGGTGACAGGTGCCGGCGGCGACACCGGGATCGGCGGAGCGATCCGGGCGATCGACGGGACGTCACCGAACTACGCGGTGTTCTACGCCGAGGTCACCGACGTGGCGGAGACCTGCCGGCAGGCCGAGGCGGCCGGTGGCAAGGTGCTGGTCGCCCCGCGTACGACGCCGGCCGGGCTCACCCTCGCCCACCTGCTCGACCCCGCCGGCAACCACCTCGGCCTGTTCGCGCCGCCGCCCGGCCAGAACTGACGCCGGCCCGGCTAGGCCGCGCCCGCCCGGCCGGCGGCGCGATCGACACTCAGATCGCCGATGTGGCGGTGTCCCGACTCGGGGACACCGCCACATCGGCGAAACGGGTGTTGCTCACGGGTGCCGCGGGCTCACTTGCCGGGCGTACCCGCCGGACCGCCGTGGTGGCCCCACCCGCGGTGGCCGCCGGCCCCTGGGAAGACGCCGGCCTCGACGGCCTTGGTGATGGCGTCGGCCTGCTCCTGGGTGAGCTTGCCGTCCTTGACGGCCTGGTCCAGCCGCTCCTTGAGCGCGGCCTTGCGGTCCTCGCCGGAGGGGCGCTGCGGCCGATCGGCCGGCCGGTGCTGCTCGCGGACCTTCTCCAGGGCGGCGGTCACCTTGTCGGTGGGCACGCCCAGCTCCTTGGCGAGCGCCTCGGCGAACTCGCCCTGCCGGTCGGCCTTCGCGCCGGGGGCCGGGGCGCTGCTGGCGCTCGGTGCCGGGGTGGGGGTGTCCGCGGCGAACGCGATCGTCGGGGCCGCGATCCCCACGCCGAGGACGCCGGCGGTGGCCAGGCCGGCCAGCAGGTGCTTCCTGCGGATGGTGCGGGACATGCTGTCCTCCAGAGGTTCGGTCATCCTGCGCTGTCGTCACCGACAGTGACCGGGCAGCCTGGGTGGAAGCCGTGGCGATCCTGTCAGCGGGCTGATAATCGGCGGGTGGCGGACGAAACCGGTTGTGCCGTCGCTGGCCGACCGGTCAGGGTGGGCGATCCGCCCACGGAAGGACACCGCACGTGACGACCTCCGAGATTCGGGAGATACCGCTCGTCGAACCGGGCGCCGGCCCGTACGGCATCACGGCCGGCCCCGACGGCGCGTTGTGGCTGACGCTGGTCCACGCCGGCGCGATCGCCCGCCTGGGGGTGGACGGCACGGTCCGTACCTGTCCGCTGGAGCCGGCCGGCGGTCGGCCCTTGATCATCACGGCCGGGCCGGACGACGCGCTCTGGTTCACCCGCTCCGGCGACGACCGGATCGGTCACCTCAGCGTCGACGGTGAGCAAAGCATGATCGCCCTGCCCGCCGGCACCGGGCCGGGCGGCATCGCCGCCGGAGCCGATGGCGCGCTCTGGTACGCCGGGATGACCTCCGACACGATCGGCCGGGTGGACACCGACGGCACCGTCACGGTCTTCCCGTTGCCGGTGACCGGCGGGTTCGCCTCGATGATCACCGCGGGCGCGGACCAGGCGCTCTGGTTCACCCTCCACCAGGCGAACGCGATCGGCCGCATCGACTTCGACGGTCGTACCACGCTGCACCCGCTGCCCACCGCGAACGCCGGCCCGGTCGGCATCACCCTCGGCGCCGACGGTGCCGTCTGGTTCGTGGAGATCGCCGCCGGTCAGCTCGGCCGGATCGCGCCGGACGGCGAGATCGTCGAGTTTCCCCTGCCGAACCGTGCGGCCCGTCCGCACGCCATCGTGGCCGACCCGGCGGGCGGCGCGTGGTTCACGGAGTGGGGCGCCAACCGGATCGGTCACCTCGATCCGACCGGCCGGATCGAGGGCTATGACCTGCTCACCCCCAATGCCGAACCACACGGCATCGCCCGCACCGCCGATGGCGTCTGGGCCGCCCTGGAAATCGGCGCGGTAGCCCACCTGCCCCGGCCCACCTAGGTGATCAAGAGGTTTGCGTCAAAATCCGGGCCGGACATGACGCAAACCTCTTGATCACCGGGGGAGCCGGGGGGAGACCGCAGGGGAGGCCGTCAGGGTGTTGGTGTCCGTGTTCACTGTCGCTCTGGTGCCTACCGGGACCGTCAGTTGGCCGGGGCCGTGGCCGATGGGGAGGCCGCCGAGGACCGGTACGCCCAGGTCGCCGAGGCGTTCGCCGAGCACGTCGACGATCGTGGTGTCCCAGCCGTCGCCGCAGTCGGTGAACTGCCCGACCGCCACCCCGGCCAGGCCGTCCAGCGCGCCGGCCCGACGCAGGTGGGTCAGCATCCGGTCGACCTTGTACGGGGGTTCCTGAACGTCCTCGATCAACAGCACCGCACCGGTGAGGTCGGGCAGATCCGGTGTGCCGATCGACGCGGCGATCATGCACAGGTTGCCGCCGAGCAGGGTGCCGGTGGCGTGACCCGGGACGCGGACGTCGAACGTCTCCTCGGTGGGCACCGCGCTGATCGTCACCGGCTCGGTCGTCATCAGCGCCGCGTGCAGGGACTCGGCGGAGCGCAGCGGGGTCCGCTCGTCGCGCCAGGCCGCCCCCGGGCCGTGCACCCCGGCCAGCCGGGCACCCCGCCACAACGCGAACTGCAACGCGGTGATGTCCGAGAAACCGGCCACCACCTTCGGATCGCGGCGGACGGCGGCCATGTCGATGGCGTCCACGATGCGCTGGACGCCGTACCCGCCCCGGGTGCAGATGACCCCTCGGATCTCCGGATCGGCGAAGGCGGCGTTCAGGTCGGCGGCGCGCAGATCGTCGGTGCCGGCGAGGAAGCCGTGGCGGGCGTACGCGTTCGGGGCCGGCACCGGGCGCAGACCCCAACCGACGAGCAGTTCCATGCCCCGGGCCACCCGCTCCGGCGAGGTCGGCCCAGACGGCGACACCAGCAGCACCGCGTCCCCCGGCACCAGCACGGGTGGGCGGACGGCGGCGGTGGTGTCCTCGCTGATCACAACCGCAGAGCCTAACCACCGCCACCAGCGCGGGCACGCGGCTCTGTGGCGGGGCGTGGCACGACGCGGCGTACCCGCTAGCCTCGACGGGTGGCAACCGCGCTGGTGATCGAGAACGACCCGACCGACGACGCCCGCCTGCTGGGCGAGTGGCTGACCGAGGCTGGGCTGGAACTGTGGGTGGTCCGCCCGCACGCCGGCGACGAGCTCCCCGCCGACCTGGAGGGGTACGCGGCGCTGGTGGTGCTCGGCGGCGAACAGCAGGCGTACCCGCTGCCGGACGGCTCGCCTGGCGCGCCCTGGTTCCCCGCCGTGGAGGGCCTGCTGCGCAAGGCGGTCCGGCACCGGGTGCCGACCCTGGCTGTCTGCCTGGGCGCGCAACTGCTCGCCACGGCGCACGCCGGGCTGGTCGAACGCAGTCCGTCCGGGCCGGAGATCGGCCCCGGCGTGGTCGGCCGACGCGATGCCGCCGAGGGCGACCCGCTGTTCCGGTACGTGCCGCTGATCCCGGACGTGCTCCAGTGGCACGTCGACGAGATCACCGAGCTGCCCAGGGGCGCGACCCTGCTGGCCGCGTCGACCCGCTACCCGAACCAGGCGTTCCGGCTCGGGGACCGGGCCTGGGGTCTGCAGTTCCACATCGAGTGTGACGCCGCGATGATCGCCGACTGGTCCACCGACTCGGCCCAACTGGCCGAGCTGGGCTACGACCCGGAGTTGGTGGTGGCGGCCTGCGCCTCGGTGCTGCCCGACATCGAGGAGGTCTGGCAGCCGTTCGCCGCCCGGTTCGCCGCGCTGGCCCTCGGCGAGTTGGACGACAGCGTGACGCGGCGCGGCCTGCCGCTGCTCGGGCACTGATGAGCCGGCCGACCAGGGCGCCGGGGCGGCTCGCCCGGTACGGGTTCGGCACCGCTGAGGGCGACGGCGGCGCGCGCGCCGCGGACCTCCTCGGCCCGGACGGGCTGCGGCTGTGGCGGCCGGAGGAGCAGGAGCCGACCGGCGAGCCGGCCGGGGAGTTGCTCGCCGCGCTGTCCCGGGCCGCCGACCCGGACCTGGCGCTGCGTCAACTGCACCGCATCGTCGAGGCTGAACGCCGCACCACCGAGGGCAGCGACGAATCGCTGCTGCTCGCGGAGCTGCATGCCGACCCGGGGCTGCGGCGGCGACTGATCGCCGTACTGGGCGCGTCGTCGGCGCTCGGCGACCACCTGGTGGCGAACCCCGAGCACTGCCTGACGCTGCGCACCGCACCGGACGGGCTCGCCCCGATCGCCGAGGGGCGGCTGGAACCGATTGACGGTGGCAACCCGACGGCGGCGCTGCGCTCCGCGTACCGGCTGGCGTTGCTGCGGATCGCGGCGGCGGACCTCACCGGCGGGCGCGGCCTGGAACAGACCATGGCCGCGCTCTCCGCGCTCGCCGACGCGACGCTGGCCGCCGCCTACGAGATCGCGGCCACGGAGCTGGCGGACGGCACCGAGCGACCCCGGCTCGCGGTGGTGGCGATGGGCAAGTGCGGCGGTGGCGAGCTGAACTACGTCTCCGACGTGGACGTCATCTTCGTCGCCGCCGAGGACGCCGACCTGTCCGCAGCGACCTCGGTGGCGACCCGGTTGATCTCCATCTGCGGGATGGTCGCCTGGCCGGTGGACGCCGCGCTGCGCCCCGAGGGCAACCGGGGCCCGCTGGTGCGGACCCTCGCCAGCCACCTCGCGTACTACCGCCGGTGGGCGCGCACCTGGGAGTTCCAGGCGCTGCTCAAGGCCCGTCCGGCCGCCGGTGACCTGCCGCTGGCCCAGGAATGGATCGACCAGCTCGCGCCGCTGGTGTGGCGGGCGGCCGAACGGCCCGAGGCGGTCGAGGACGTACGCGCCATGCGCCGCCGGATCATCGACCACATCCCGCCGAAGGAGCTGGAGCGCGAGATCAAGCGTGGTCCCGGAGGGCTGCGCGACATCGAGTTCGCCGTCCAGTTGCTGCAACTCGTGCACGGTCGCGGCGACGAGACGCTGCGGGAACCGGGCACCATCCCGGCGCTGCGCGCGCTCGTCGCCGGCGGCTACGTCGGTCGCGCCGACGGCGAGGCGCTCCTGCGCGGCTACCGCTTCCTGCGCAGCGTCGAGCACCGGCTGCAACTCCAGGGCCTACGTCGTACGCACACGGTGCCCACCGAGCCGGGCGCGCTGCGCTGGCTCGCCGCCGCGCTGGGTTTCACGGCCGCGCCGGGGCGCAGCGCCGTGGAGAGCTTCCGGGCCGAGTGGGTCACCCACGCCACCGAGGTACGCCGACTGCACGCCAAACTGCTCTACCGGCCACTGTTGGAGTCGGTGGCCCGGGTGCCGGCGGACGGGCTGCGGCTCACCCCCGAGGCGGCCCGGCACCGACTGGAGATCCTCGGCTTCGCCGACCCGGCCGGGGCGCTGCGGCACCTCCAGGCGCTCACCGGCGGGGTGAGTCGCACGGCGGCCATCCAGCGGACCCTGCTGCCGGTGCTGCTGAGCGAATTCGCCGACGCGCCGGAGCCGGACCGGGGGCTGCTCAACTACCGCAAAGTCTCCGACAAGCTCGGCAGCACTCCCTGGTACCTGCGGCTGCTGCGCGACGGAGGCCCGGTCGCCCGGCGGCTGGCCCGGGTCCTCTCGCTGTCCCGGTACGTGGCCGACCTGCTCGCCCGCGACCCGGAGGCGCTGCGGCTGCTGGCCGAGGAGAACGAGCTGGTCCCGCGCTCCCGGGACGTGCTCCGGGAGGGGTTCCTCGCGGCGGCGGCCCGGCACACCGACCCGGTCGAGGCGACCAGCGCGGTGCGCGCGCTACGGCGTCGGGAACTGGTCCGGGTGGCCTGCGCCGACGTGCTCTGCCACGCGGGTTCGCTCGCACCCAGCCCCACCCGACCGGACGGCGCGAACCGACCGGCTCCCGGCCTGTCCGACATCACCCAGGTCGGCACGGCACTCGCCGACGTCACCGACGCCACACTGGCCGCCGCGCTGCGCGCCGCCCAGGCCAGCCAACCCGCGCCGGAAGGGCTGCGGTTCGCGGTGATCGGCATGGGACGGCTCGGCGGGTACGAGTCGAACTACCTGTCCGACGCCGACGTGCTCTTCGTGTACGACCCGCCCGCCGGGGCCAGCGAGAGCGCCGCCAGCGCCGCCGCGCACGCGATCGCCGAGGAGCTGCGTCGGCTGCTCGGCGTGCCCGCCCCCGACCCGCCGCTGGGCGTCGACGCCGACCTGCGCCCGGAGGGCCGGCAGGGTCCACTGGTGCGCAGCCTCGCCGCGTACGCGGCGTACTACGCCCGCTGGTCGCGGGTGTGGGAGTCGCAGGCGCTACTGCGCGCCCGGTTCGTCTGCGGCGACGCGGGTCTGGGTGCCGAGTTCGAGGCGATGATCGACCCGGTGCGGTACCCGGCCGAGGGGCTGACCCGTGAGCAGGTCGTCGAGATCCGGCGGATCAAGGCCCGGGTGGAGACCGAGCGGCTGCCCCGGGGCGCCGACCCGGCCACCCACACCAAACTGGGTCGCGGCGCGCTGGCCGACGTGGAGTGGGCGGTGCAGCTCGTCCAGCTCCGGCACGCCGGTGCGAACCCGGCGCTGCGCGGCACGCGTACCCTCGACGCTCTCGCGGCGGCCGAGCGGGCCGGCCTGATCGACCCGGCGGACGCCGCCGAGATGGCCGCCGGGTGGTCCCTCGCCGCGCAGGTCCGTAATGCGTTGATGCTGGTCCGGGGTCGGGCCGGCGACCAGTTGCCCCGGCACGGGGTGGAGCTGGCCGGCGTGGTCCGGCTGCTCGGCCGCGACGATCCGGGGGAGTTCCTCGACGAGTACCTGCGCGTCGGTCGCCGCTCCCGGGCCGCTACTGAACGGGTCCTCAATGCCTGACGCGTCGCCACGCCCGTTCGGGCGGCGCACCGGCTGGATGACGGCGACCGGGGTCGCGGTGGCGCTCGCCGTCGCGTTCCTGATCGCGCCCCGGATGGGCACCGACCTCGCGGCGCAGGTGGCGCGGGCCGAGTTCGCCGACCGGTACGGTGCGACGCCGATCGACCTCGGCTGGTACGGCGGTGTCAACCAGTACGGCTACAGCCTGTTCACGGCCCGGCTGGGCGCGCTGATCGGGATGCGTCCACTGGGGGCTGTCGCCGCCGTGCTCGGCGCGTTCGCGCTGGCGTGGCTGTTCGCCCGGAACCGGGCCCGACGCCCGCTGCTGGCCGGCGTCCTCGGTGCCGTGGTCCTGGTCGGCAATCTGGCGAGCGGACGGATCACCTTCGCCGTCGGGCTGACGTTCGGGCTGCTCGCGCTCTGCGCCGTCAGCACGGAACGCCCACCACGTACCGCCCGGTTGGCGCTCGCCGCGATTTGCGCTGCCCTGGCGACGGCGGCGAGCCCGGTCGCCGGCCTGTTCACCGGGCTGGCCGGCGCGGCGTTGCTGCTGGCCGCCCTCCGGCGTGGGGACGGGCCGGGTCGCGCGCTGGCCGGCGGGTGGCGGGCGGAGGGTCCGCTGGCGGAGGGTTTCGTCCTGGCCGTGACGCCCGCTGTCACCCTCGCGCCGATCGCGTTGCTGTTCGGCAACGGGGGCACCCAGCCGTACTCGGCCGAGTCGATGCGGATCAACGTCGCGCTCGCCGTGCTGGTGGCGGTCCTGGTGCCGCGCCGCCGCCGGGTGCTGCGGGTCGGCGCGGCGCTCACCGTCCTGCTCCTGGTCGCTGCCTACTACGTGCCCAGCCCGATCGGTTCCAACGCGCTGCGCCTGCCGTTGCTCTTCGCGCTGCCCGTGCTGGCCGGGTACGCCCCGCTGCCCGGCCCGTGGCTGGCCGGGCTGCTCGCCGCGACGGTGTGGTGGCAGTCGCCGGTGATGACGAGCGACCTCACCCGGGCCGGTGCCCCGGAGAGCTCCCCGGCGTTCCACCGCCCGCTCGTCGAGGAACTGCAACGACGGCAACCCGTCGGACGGGTCGAGGTGGTGCCTCTGCGCGACCACTGGGAATCCGCGTACCTGCCACCGACAGTGCCCCTGGCCCGTGGCTGGGAACGCCAGGTCGACAGCGATCGCAACGCGCTGTTCTACGACGGCACCCTGAACGCGCAGACCTACGAGAAGTGGCTCCACGACGAGGCGGTGACCTACGTGGCGATCGCCCCGGACGCCCCCGCCGATCGGTGGGGCCGGGACGAGGCCGCGATGATCCGCGCCGGCCTGCCGTACCTGCGGGAGGTCTGGCGTGACACGACCTGGCGCCTGTACGCCGTGGCCGACCCGACACCGCTGGTCGGCGCCCCCGGCCAACTCGTCGCCAGCGACCGGGGTTCGGTCCGCCTGACCGCCGCGCCCGGCGACGTGCCGGTGCGGGTTCGCTGGTCCCGCTGGCTGTCGCTGACCGGCCCGGACGGTTGCGTACGCCCCGGCGCGGACGGGTGGACCGAGGTGCGGGTCCGCGCGGCCGGCGACTACACGATCTCCAGCGACCTGACCCCCGCCAAGCACTGCTGACGGTGCCTGCCGTCACCCCCCGAGCGCGGTGCTGGCAGCATGTCGGGCGTGTCTTCCCACCTCGCGCGCTGGACCGGCCTGGTCGGCTCGACGCTGCTCGCGCTGTCCGCGTTCCTCGGGGGAGCGTTCCCCAGTGGCCCGCTGCGCAGCACCCCGGCCAGCGTCTGGCAGGGCCCCGACGGGCCACTGGTCCTGGCCGCCTGGGTGGTCGGCACCGGCCTGCTCGCGTACGCCTGGTGGGCGCTGCGCGACGGAGTTCCGTCGACCCGGTGGGCGCTGGTTACCGTAGGGCTGTGGCTGCTGCCGCTGCTCGTCGCGCCACCGTTTGGTAGCCGGGACGTGTACGCGTACGCCTGTCAGGGCGCCAGCTTCGCCGGCGGCATCAGCCCGTACGAGCACGGTGTCTCCGCGCTGCCCTGCCCCTGGCTGGACACGGTCTCCGTCATCTGGCGGGACACCCCGGCACCGTACGGGCCGCTGTTCGTCCTCATCGCGGGCGCTGTGGTCGAGGTGACCGGATCGCTGAACGCCAGCATCGTGCTGTTCCGGGCCCTGTCCCTGGTCGGCGTGGCGATGACCGCGTGGGCGCTGCCGGTGCTGGCCCGTCGAGCCGGGGTTCCGGCCCGACGGGCGGTGTGGCTGGCGCTGGGCTGCCCACTGGTCGCCGCGCATCTGATCGGCGGTCCCCACAACGACGTGCTGATGCTCGCCGCGCTGGTCGGCGGGCTGGCGGTGGTGGCCTCGAACCCGGGCCGGCGCGGAATGCTCCTGGTCGGCGGGCTGCTCCTCGGTGTCGCCGTGGCGATCAAGGTCACCTCCGTGGTGGTGATCCCGTTCGCCGCTCTGGCGGCCACCGCAGGGCCGTACCGGATCCGGACCCTGATCCGCGACGGCGGCTGGGTGGTCGGCGGGTCCGTCGCCGCCGTCGTGGGAGTGACAGTCGCCGGCGGGCTGGACTTCGGCTGGATCGGCGGGTTGTCCCAGGGCGGCGCCGCCATCGCCTGGACCTCCCCACCCACCGCCGTCGCGCAAACCATCGGCTACCTCGCTGTGCCGTTCGGCGGTCACATCGACGCGTTGCCGGTGACGCGCGGGATCGCCGTGGTGCTGCTGGCCGTCCTGCTCGTCTGGCTCTGGTGGCGGGCCCGCACCCGTGACCCGCTGTTCTACGCCGGCCTCGCGCTCGCCGTCACCGTCGCGCTCGCACCGGTGGTACACCCCTGGTACTGGACCTGGCCGTTGTTCGTGCTGGCCGCCACCGCCCGGCGTACCCGATGGTTCGTCGTGGTCGCCCTGGTCGCCTCGTTCCTGATCCTGCCCGACGGCACTGGGTTGCCCCGGTTCACCAAGACGGTCGGGGCGCCGCTGATGACGCTGTTGGTGATCGTGGTGGTCGTCCGGTTGGTACGGTCGGCTCGGGCGACCCGTCAGCCGGTCGCCGCCGACTGAGGGAAGGTGCGCCGGTGACCGCTCCCGGCCCGCCTGGTTCGTCCGGCCTGCCTGGTTCGCTCGGCCCGGCTGCTTCGGTGGCGGATGGTTCGGTGCCGGCTGCTTCGGTGGCGGCCTCGGGTGCGCGGTACGTCGGCCTGGCCGGCGCGGTAGTGCTCGCCGTGGCCGGATACCTCGGCGGGGCGCTGCCCGACGCCCCGCTCGGCGTGACGCCGGCGTCGATCTGGCGAACCCCGGGCGGCCCTGCGACGTTGACCTGCTGGCTGGTGGGCACCGCGCTGCTGGTCGGCGCGTGGTGGTCGTTGCGCGACGGTGCCCCGTCGACCCGGTGGGCGTACGTCACCGCCAGCCTGTGGGCGCTGCCGCTGCTGTTCACACCCCCGATGGGCAGCCGGGACGTCTACTCGTACGCCTGTCAGGGTTGGACGTACGCGCACGGCGTCGACCCGTACGCGGTGGGGGTGGCGGCGGCGGGCTGTCCATGGCTGGACACCGTCGCCCCGATCTGGCGGGACACCCCGGCACCGTACGGGCCGGTGTTCGTCCTGCTCGCCGCGCTCGCGGTCGGCCTCGGTGGCGGGTTGACCGGCACGATCGTGGCGCTGCGGGTGATCGCCGTGGCGGGGCTGCTGCTGGCCGCGCTCTGCCTGCCCGGTCTGGCCCGCGCCGCCGGGGTACCGACCCGGCGGGCTGCCTGGCTGGCGCTGGCCGGGCCGCTGGTCGGCGTGCACCTCATCGCCGGGGCGCACAACGACGCCGTGATGCTGGGTCTGCTGCTCTGCGGGCTGCTGGTGGCGGTCCGGCGACCGGGTTGGCCGGCCGGGCTGCTGCTGGCCGGCGCGCTGCTCGGGCTGGCGGTCACGGTGAAGGCCACTGCCGTGGTGGTGGTGCCGTTCGCCGTGCTGGCCGGGGTGCGGCGCCCGTACCCAGTGCGGGCGCTGGTGCGCGACGGCGGCTGGCTGGCCGGAGGGCTCGTCGGCGCGGTGCTGGTCACCTCGGTGCTGTCCGGTCTCGGGTTCGGCTGGGTGCGCGGGCTGACGCACAGCGGCGACTCCGAGCAGTGGACGTCGCCACCCACCGCCGTCGGGTTCGTGGTGGACTACGCCGGCGCGTTGGTCGGCCGGGACCCGCAGGCGGTACCGGTGATCCGCGCGGTCGCCCTGCTCCTGCTCGCCGGTGTGCTGGTGGTGCTCTGGTACCGAACCTGGCGGGCGCTGCGCCGACTGAACGACGCCCGGGTGGTGGTGCGCGGCGCGGCGCTGGCGCTGGTCGCCACCGTCGTCCTGTCCCCGGTCTTCCACCCCTGGTACGCCACCTGGCCCCTCGCGCTGCTCGCGCTGACCGCCCTACGGACGACGTGGTTCGTGCTGCCCGCCGTGGCGGCGGCCTTCCTCGCCTTGCCCGACGGCACCAACCTGGCCCGCGTCACCAAAGCACCCGGCGCCCTGGCGATGACCGGGCTGCTCCTGTTGGTGCTCGTGTTGGTACTCCGACGGGCTCGGGCCTAGCCCAAGATCCGCGCAACTTCGGGGAAAGTGCTGCCTCCGGCGCTTCGGAGGCAGCACCATCCCCGAAACTGCGCGGATCTCGCGGCGGCGCGGCGCGCCGCGGTCTGGGGTGTGAGACGGGCCGGGCCGGCTCCGCGGTGAGCGGAGCCGGCCCGGCCGGTGTGCGAAGCGACTGCTCAGCAGTCGTAGTACATGGCGAACTAACCGCGCATGTCGGCTGACCTGGCGGAGTGGCGTCGATCAAGCTGCTGAGCAGGCCGTACGTCCTATATCAACTTCCATCGTTGCTCAGTGTTTCCAGGCGGCATCTGTGCCCCTCGTGTACCTCACGATCATGGGGTCGAGGTGTGTGCGAGTGGTCCTGAGGGGGGCCGGTGCGGCATCCCGTCGCGCAGGCTCCGCCCTGCCGGGCCCCGCCGACCTGGTCCAGGTGGAGCGCCCCGCCGGACGAACGACCTGGACCAGGTCGGCGCGGTCTGGTGGCCTCCGGTGTGCGACGGGTACCCGGTCGCGGCTGGGGCATCCCAGAGTCGCCGAGGGTTCGGGGCGAGTAGCCCCGGCCGCCGGAGGCTATCCCCGGGTCGTAGGGCCGGAGGCCCTACCCGCCGGAGGCACCATCCCGCCCGGCTTCCTGCAACCGTGGCGGCAGCGGCCAAACGGGGGTGAACGCATCGTCTTGCCAGCCCGGTGCCAGCGCTCGGCTGGCGGTGACGTACACCGGTCCGTAGGACGTATCCAATCGCCAATTGTCCCACTGGTCCAGGTCGTGCTCAGAGAACCGCGCCAACAGGCGGAACATGGCTGCCAGTTCGGAGTCGGTGAGCGGGCCTCCTGGATGTTCTCCCATCTCGGCAGAGTGCCATCGGTGGGCTGATATCGCCACGCTGAAGCCCCGCGTCCGCTGCACCTCGGCCGGCGCGCGAACTCCGGCGGGGCCGCCTTGAAGACGTATGGAAGGTTCTCACCGCCGCGTAGATCAGGCACTGTCCGGTCTCGGGACCTGCGTGACACATCGGTATCAGGACCTGGGTGACACTCCGCCGAGTGTTGGTGGAGATGAGCGTGATGGAGCAGCGGTATCGAGCCGTCCAGGACGTGGTTGCCGGGTCGACGGTCACGGACGTCGCCGAACGATTCGGGGTCTCCCGCCAGGCGGTGCATCGCTGGCTGACCTGGTATGAGCAGGAGGGTTTGGAAGGGCTGGCCGATCGGTCCAGCCGGCCGCGCTCTTCACCGGGGCAGACGTCGCCGGAGGTGGAGGCGCTGATTTGTGAGCTGCGCCGGAACCATCCCCGTTGGGGTGCCCGTCGCCTGGTCTATGAGCTTGGCCGACGTGACTGTCCCGGTCCGATTCCGTCGCGGATCACGGTGCATCGGGTGCTGATCCGACATGGCCTGATCGATCCGGCACCCCGCCGCCGGCGCCGAGAGGACTACCGGAGGTGGGAACGGGGCCGGCCTATGGAGTTGTGGCAAATGGACATCGTCGGTGGCATCCAACTGGCTGACGGTGGTGAGGCGAAGGTCGTGACCGGCGTTGACGACCATTCCCGGTTCTGCGTCATCGCTGCCGTGGTCCGCCGGGCCACCGGCCGGGCCGTGTGTCTCGCCTTCGCCGAGGCTCTACAACGGTTCGGGGTGCCCGACGAGGTGCTCACGGACAACGGCAAGCAGTTCACTGCCCGGTTCGGTCGAGGTGGCGGGGAGGTGATGTTCGACCGGATCTGCCGGGAGAACGGCATCACCCACCGGCTGACCAAGCCCCGCTCACCCACCACCACGGGCAAGGTCGAGCGGTTCCACCAGACCCTGCAACGCGAACTCCTCGACGACGTCGAAGTCTGGGCCAACCCGGAGGAAGCTCAAGCAGCCATCGACGTGTTCCGGCACGAATACAACAACGAACGACCCCACCAGTCCCTCGGGATGGCGGTCCCGGCCGACCGGTTCACCACCCAGCCCGCCGAGGAGCAGATCCCCCTGCGGCTGCCGCCACCGCTGACCACCATCCCCGCACCCCGAACGCCGCCGCTTGCGCCACTGCCGACGTCTCCATCAGCCGCCAGATCGGCCACCGCCGCAGCAGCACCATCGGCAACCGGCGACGACGTCGGCCTAGCCGTGGAGGTCACCCGCCTCGTTCCCGCCTCGGGCAACCTCACCGTCTGCGGACAACAGTTCTGGCTCAGCCCCACCCGAGCCGGACTACCGGTCACCCTCTGGGCCGACACCACCGTCGTTCACCTGCTCATCGACGGCGTCCGCCTCAAGACCGTCCCGTCCCGGCTCACCCCCAATCACCTGCGGCAACTCCGCGCCGACAACGGTCAGCCCGCCGGGCCACCACCGATCACCACCGGCACCGTCCGATCCGGCGCCCCGATCGAGGTCGAACGGCTCGTCAACGCCACCGGCCTGATCAGCCTCGCCGGCCGACAGCATCCCGTCGGCTACCACTTCGCCGGCAGGCGCGTCACCGTCCGACTCGACCGCGGCCTCCTGCAGATCACCGCCGACGGCGTCCTGCTGCGCAGCCTGCCCAACCCCCTCACCGCCGCCGAGGCCGCCAGCATCCGCGACGCCCGCCCCGCTGGACCACCACCCACCCCGAACCCGCAACCCGTGCGGGTCGAACGCCGCGTCAGCTGCCGAGGAGCCCTGGTCATCGCGGGCCAACGCATCCACGTCGGCATCGCCCACGCTGGCCGAACGCTCACCGTCGAAGCCGCCGACACCACCCTCCGCGTCTACGACGGCGACCAGCTCCTCACCGAAGTCCCGCGCACCACCGTCAAACCGATCGCCCGGTTCAAGGTCCGTAAGCCGGAGCCCCCGCGACAGCAAACAGACGGTCAGGTCGAGTCGGAGTACGCGAGGTGACTACCACAGTGCCGGCAGCGAAAGAGATAGGCGGTGACCGGGCCCTCCTTGCTCAGCGCTTGCAGATACCAGTCCTTGTCATCGGCCGACCAACCAGACCCGGCCAACTCCAGCCGCAGGTGTTCCAGCGCGTCAGGAAAGGCAGCCAACTCGTTCGCCCCGACCAAGCCATGGAACTCCGCCGCGTCGCGGCAATGGTGCATCCACTGCTCCTGCTGCCACCCCAGAAAGCCGGGCGTCCGGCGGAGAACCACCTCGGTCACGTCGGCAGGCACGTCGTCCGGAACCCGCCAGCTCTTGTCGGTGAACTGCGCGTCGAACATCCCAGCCGCCCGGCCGTCCGCGATGCACCAAGGGCACAGCGCCCTGGCCAACTCTTCCACCGCGAAGACCGGGCCGACATACGTGAACGGCCGCCGCCGTCGGCAACACGCGCACACCACCTCAGCAGCCACGATCGAACCCGTCCCCACCGGATCCGGGTGATAAGCAAACTGCGGAAGACGTTCCTCGTCAGCCAGCACCCGCCGATCCTAGGACGTCACGAGCGGCCACCCGAGCCCTAAACAGCTACCCTGAAGCGAAGATCGTCTAGCCGGACGTGTCACCTACGTCCCGAGACTGATCTGTCACGCAGGTCCTGAGACCCGACAGCGTAGATCAGGCACTGTGTCCCGTCACGGGAGATGCTAGACAGTGGCGTCCCACCAGATGCTTGACAGCGTTTGGTCGCAGCTCTCACCTACCGTGACAGGACCGCCATCGCGGCAAGATCGTGCGGGTGGAGTTGGGTCTACGCCGCCGTGGTCGGGTAGCCGTACTCCTCTGCCTTCTCGCGAAGGTCGGCCAGTTCAGCTTCAGGATTGAGCGCGCGGACGGCTGCATCGGTCAGCGGACGGAGCGCAACGAAGTGTTCAACGGCAGCGGGATCTAGGTCGATCTCGTAGACATCCTTGGCGTGCTCAATGTACTCCGAGACGATGTCATTGCAGAGAATGTCGAGCAGCCATGAGCCGTCTGGGTCGACCTCATCGTCGTCTGCAGGTGAAAAGTCGATGTCGTTGCCAGCATGCCACCGCTCGTCGATGGTCCGCCGCCACAGGACGAAGGTGGCGTCAAGGGTGCCGTCCTGCCGGCAGAACGCCGGCTCGTGTACCTGTGCCTGGAACTGCTCCGGCAGTCCGCCGAGGAGACCCGGCCACAGCCGCCCGTCGGTGTAGGTGAACATCGACGACTCGTGGTAGATGCCCCGAATGAACACGCCATCGGCGGTGAAAACGACGTTGTACTCCTCGCCGCTGCCGTTGCGCATCGACGCTGCTTCGTCCTCGCCCCATTCGCGGTCGTAGGCGTAGTAGTCTCCCCCGACGATCGCGTCGAGCATCGCCAGGGCTTTGCAGCGCTCGCGCAACACGTCGATGGAGGGCAGCTGTGCGGCGATGTCGTAGACGGTCACGCCGGGAGCCTACGGCCCGAGGATGAGCCGGCGCTGCATGCCGCTACGCCGCCCGGCAACCAGTGAAGCCAGAAGTCAGCGGCATCCCAACCTCCCTCACGCCGAGTTGCAGCAATTGCGGGACCGGCCGATCTCGGCCAGCCCGTGCGACAAGGGCATCCGGCTTCCGCCGGTCGGCCGGGGGAGCCGGGTCCTTCCCACGGCGCAGCAGGTGCACGACCTGGCGCGTCTGCTGCCGGCACGGTTGGCCGCGACGGTCTATCTCGCGGCCGGCTGCGGGCTGCGCCTGGGTGAAATCCTCGGCATGGAGGTGGACGACATCGACTTCGACGTGCGGGAGGTGCACGTCCGAGGCCAACTCAAGGTACTCAAGGGCCGTCAGCCGTTCCTCGGACCGGTCAAGACCAGCACCAGCGCCCGCACCCGTCGAGCTGCCTGATGTCGTGGCGGTGGCGCTGCGTCAGCACCTGGCCGACGGGTGCGACGCGGTCGAGGTCGACGACGACGCGGACCGTCGCCGGCCGGTCCGCCGGGCCGCACGCCTGCTGTTCAAGGGTGTCGGCGGCGAGCCCGTCAACGCGGCGACCTTCTCGCGGACGTGGGCGAGCGCCCGGGAAGCGGTCGGCCTGCCGGCGCGGTGGGGGATCCACGGACTGCGGCACTACTACGCAACAGTCCTGATCCACGCGGGGGCATCGGTGAAGACGGTGCAGCTCGCGTTGGGCCACAGCACGCCGACCGTCACGCTCAACACCTACGTCCACGAGTGGCCGGACGTGCTCGACCGGACCCGGCTGCTCATCGACGGTGCGCTCGGCCAACACGAAACGGCGGCCACGCCGGCTGTGAGCCGGGCATGACCGCCGTCCGTGAGGTTGTACCCAACCTGTACCCAAGATCAGTAGTGATCCTGTTGGTGCAGGTCAGAGCCTTGATCAGGCTCAGCAGTCGTAGTACATGGCGAACTCGTGCGGGGTCGGGCGCAGACGCACCGGGTCGACCTCGTTGGCGCGCTTCCAGTCGACCCAGGTGGAGATCAGGTCGGGGGTGAAGACGCCGCCGTCGAGCAGGTAGTCGTGGTCGGCCTCCAGCGAGTCGAGCACTGCCGACAGCGAGCCCGGCACCTGCTTGACGTCGCCCCACTCCTCCGGCGGGAGGTCGTAGAGGTCCTTGTCGATCGGCGTCGGCGGCTCGATCTTGCTCTTGATGCCGTCCAGGCCGGCCATCATCATGGCGGAGAAGGCCAGGTAGACGTTGGCCGACGGGTCCGGGACCCGGAACTCGACGCGCTTGGCCTTCGGGTTCGCGCCGGTCACCGGGATGCGGGTGCAGGCGGACCGGTTGCGCTGCGAGTAGACCAGGTTGACCGGCGCCTCGAAGCCCGGCACCAGACGGCGGTACGAGTTGATCGTCGGGTTGGTGAAGGCCAGCAGCGACGGCGCGTGGTGCAGCAGACCGCCGATGTACCAACGGGCCATGTCGGACAGGCCGGCGTAGCCGGTCTCGTCGTAGAACAACGGCTCACCGTTGAGCCAGAGGCTCTGGTGGGTGTGCATGCCGGAGCCGTTGTCACCGAACAGTGGCTTGGGCATGAACGTCGCGGTCTTGCCGTTGGCCCAGGCCTCGTTCTTCACGATGTACTTGAAGAGCTGGAGCTGGTCACCGGCGTGCAGCAGGGTGGAGAACCGGTAGTTGATCTCGGACTGGCCGGCGGTGCCCACCTCGTGGTGCGAGCGCTCCACGTTGAAGCCGGTGTCGACCAGGCGGCGCACGATCGAGTCACGCAGGTCGGCGTAGTGGTCGACCGGCGGGACGGGGAAGTAACCGCCCTTGTACGCGGTCTTGTAACCGCGGTTGCCGCCCGGCTCTTCGCGGCCGGTGTTCCAGGCGCCCTCGATCGAGTCGATGTAGTAGAACGACTGGTGCGCCGAGGTCTCGTGGCGGATCGAGTCGAAGATGTAGAACTCCGCCTCGGCGCCGAAGTAGGCGGTGTCGGCGATGCCGCTCGCCGCCAGGTACGCCTCGGCCTTCTTCGCGACGTTGCGCGGGTCGCGGCTGTAGGCCTCGCGGGTGAACGGGTCGTGGATGAAGAAGTTGAGCGCGAGAGTCTTCTGCGCGCGGAACGGGTCGATGAACGCGGTGGCGACGTCCGGGAGCAGGAGCATGTCCGACTCGTGGATCGCCTGGAAACCGCGGATCGACGAACCGTCGAACGCGAGGCCGTCAGTGAAGAGGTCGTCGTTGACGGACTCGACCGGCAAGTTGAAGTGCTGCATCACGCCGGGCAGGTCACAGAAACGAACGTCGACGAACTTCACGTCCTCGTTCTTGAGGTATCGCAGCAGTTCCTCGGGATTGGCGAACACACATCCTCCTGGCACGTCCACGGGGTGGCTAGGCTTCTGGCGACGCTAGGGCCGGGGGGTTGCCCGGCCGTGTCTCCGTTGTTTCTGCCGTGTTACGTCCCTCGCGGAGCGTCAGCGACGCTCGTGTCGACGCCTCGGCCCGCTGCGAGCGCCGTACCGACTGTGCCAGTCTAATGACATCTGATGCGTTTGGCCTGAATCGGCACACAGTGGCAGCGGCACTCGACAAGCCCTCATCCCGGCGCGGATACCCTTGACCGCTGTGACCAATCCGCACACCCCGGCAGCGCCAGCCACCGACCCCACCTTCACCCCGCCGACCCTCGGGCGACGGTTCGGGGCGCTGATCATCGACTGGGTGCTCTGTCTGCTGGTGTCCAACTTCTTCGCCGACCCGGTCCGCGACGGCTGGGCGCCGGTGCTGGTGCTGGTCCTGGTGTACGGCTTCTTCCTCGGCCTGTTCGCCCAGACACCCGGCATGTACATCACGAAGGTCCGCTGCGTGAACTGGCACGACGGCGGCCGCATCGGAGTGCTCCGAGGGCTGATCCGGGGTCTGCTGCTGGCCCTCGTCGTCCCCGCGCTGATCATGGACGAGCACCGCCGAGGGCTGCACGACCGGCTCGCCGACTCGGTCATCGTCGACGCACCCCGCACCTGACCCGCCCCCGAAGGCGGCTGAGCCGAGCCTCGGCGGCCCAAGATCGTGCTCGATCATTGATGTAGTGGCATCCACGCGCCTTGAGGCCACTACATCCAGGTTCGAGCACGATCTTCGCGCTGCCCGAGCCAAGGTCCGCCCGCGCCAGGCGCTTCGTCGCCAAGATCTGCGCAACATCAGGGATGTTGGTGTCTCCCGCGCGTCGGAGGCAGCAACATCGGGGATGTTGCGCGGATCTTGGGCGCGGGGCGCGGGGCGCGGGGCGCGGGGCGCGGGGCGCAGGGCGCAGGGCGCGGGGCGCGGGGCGATGCGAAAGAGCCGGGCCCGTGTGGGTCCGGCTCTTGTCGGCGTACGTCGAAGGGGGTCAGCGACCCCGCGACTGGCGGAAGGCGCCCGGCGGCCGCATGTTCTTCGGGATCGCGCCCTTGGGCATCTGCGGCCGCGCGGTGAGCGCCTTGAGGCGCTTGTCCAGCGAGTTGACGTCCTTGCCGGAGAGGGCGCGGGGCAGGCGCAGCAGTGTCGTCCGGAGCTTGCGGATGGGCAGCTCGCCCTCTTCCTGCCCGATCACGTAGTCGTGCAGGGGAGCGGAGCCGATCACCTTGGACAGCCGCCGCTTCTCCTGCCCGAGCAGGCCACGAACCCGCTGCGGGTTGCCTTCGGCCAGCAGGATCACGCCCGGGCGGCCGATCACGAGGTGGACCATGTCCATCTGGGTCGTCGAGCTGACCGCCGGGGTCACCCGCCAGTCGCCGCGCATGTTCTCCATGATCTGCGCCGCCGCGCCGGGCTGCCCCTCGGCGGCGTTCATCATCGCCTTGTTGGACCGCAGGTTGAGCACGATCAGCACCGCGAGCAGGATGAACAGGATGCCCAGCGGCAGCCAGATCCAGCCCCAGAGGATGACCGCGACCACGGTGAGGGCGAGCGGGAGCAGCACCGCCGCGGCGACCAGCGGCGCGAACCACCGGTCCTGCTTGGCGGTGAACTGGAACACCATCCCGATCTGCTTCAGCCGCTGGCCGAACGAGACCTTCTCCTGGGGCTTTGCCATGCCGCAGAGTCTAGTGGTCGCCGCCTGCCCCGTTGATCCGCGTCCGGGTGCCGGGGCAACTGAGTACCTTACGTCGCCTCAGGCACCCGGACCGGACGGGTAAGGAGGGTGCCGACCGGGAAGATGAGGTGTCGTGCCCATGCCCGGGTGGGGCCTTCGCGCGAAGAGTCGTCAGCAGAAGACGACGACACGACGAAGGAGCCCGACATGTTCGGCAACGACGCAGACTTCCTGCTCACCCTGCACCGTTCGCACTCCGCCGAGTTGCGCGCCGACGCGGCGGCGGACCGGCTCGCCCGGTCGCTGTCACGGCCGGTCAGTAGAGGTTGGCTGGGTCGGCGCAGGCAGGCCGGCCGCACCGGCGACGCCCGCCGGTGACCGCCCCCGCCAGGTCCGCCGCCGGGGTCGAGCCCGACCCTCGGTCGAGCCCGCCCGCCGCATCGGGCGGTCGACTCGAACCCACCCCGCTGCTCGGACACCGGCCGATCGGCGGGGCGGGCGGCGCGGGCCGTCATGGCATGCTCGAACCTGTGACCGTACGCGCAGCCAGCTCCGTCCTCGTCGGCCGCCATCGCGAGATCGCGGCACTGCGGGACGCGCTGGGCCGCGCCCGGTCGGGTGAGCCGACCACGGTGCTGGTCGGTGGCGAGGCGGGCGTGGGTAAGACCCGGCTGCTGGAGGAGTTCGCCGGCCAGGCCGTCGACGGCACGGCCCGGGTGCTCGTCGGCCAGTGCCTGGAGCTGGGCGAGGCAGGCCTGCCGTTCGCTCCGTTCGCCGCCGCGCTGCGCGCGGTGCTCCGCGCCGACGGCCCCGAGGTCTTCGCCGGCTACGAGGCGGAGTTCGCGCCGCTGCTGCCGGAGCTGGGCCGGGCGTCCGCAGCGCTGGCCGGCCCGCGTGCCCTGCCGCTGGGTGACGCCCCGCGCGGCTACCTGTTCGACCTGGTCGCCGAGCTGTTCCAGCGGCTCGCCGACGCCTGCCCGTTGGTCCTGATCATCGAGGACCTGCACTGGGCCGACCGTTCCACCCGCGACCTGATCGGCTTCCTGGTCCGGGCAGCCCGGCCGGGCCGGCTGCTGTTGGTCTGCACCTACCGCACCGACGAGTTGCAGCGGGGGCATCCGCTGCGTCCGTTCCTCGCCGAACTGGACCGGGCGCGCGGTGTGGAGCGTGTCGAGCTGGGCCGACTGGACCGCGACGGCACCGCTGCGATCCTCGCCGACCTGCTCGGCGCCGAGCCACCCGCCCGTGCCGTCGACGACGTCCACAACCGCACTCAGGGCAACCCGTTCTTCATCGAGGAGTTGGCCGTCGCCGGTGACCCGGTGGGCTGCGCCGCGCTCCCCGAAACGCTGCGTGACCTGCTGTTGGCCCGGGTGGAGCGCCTTCCCGAACCGGCCCAGCGGGTGCTGCGCATCGCCGCCGCCGGCGGCACCAGCTTCGCCCACGACCTGCTCGCCCAGGTCGCCGGGTTGCCCGAGGTCGAGCTGGAAGAGGCGCTGCGCGCCGCCGTCGCCGCCCAGCTGGTGGTGGCCGACCGCGACGGTGACTACGAGTTCCGGCACGCGCTGGTCCGCGAGGCCGTCCACGACGAGTTGCTCCCCGGCGAGCACGCCCGGCTGCACGCCCGCTTCGCCGCCGCGATCGAGGCGCAGCCGCACCTGGTCGCCGCCGGGCGGGCCCCGGCCGAGATCGCCCACCATTGGCACGCCGCGCACGACCACCCGCGTGCCCTCGTCGCCGCGAAGGCTGCGGCCTGCGCCGCCGCCGACCGGTACGCGTACGCCGAGCAGCGCCGACTGTTGGAGCGGGCGTTGGAGCTGTGGGAGTTGGTGCCGGACGCCGCCGACCTGCTCGACATGGACCACCTGGCGTTGCTGGAGCAGACCCTGGACGCGGCGGTGACGGCCGGCGACTTCAGCCGCGCCATCACGCTGACCCGGGCCGGACTGGCCGAGGTGGACGCCGACGCCGCACCGCTTCGCGCCGCCCGCCTGCTGGACCAGCGGGGTCGACTGATGGCCCTGCTCGGCAAGAGTGACGGCAGCCGGGAGTTGGACGAGGCGTACCAGCTGGCGGCCGGCGGCCCCCGGGGCGCGGAGCGGGCCCGTCTGCTGGCCGACATCGCCGCGCACCTGGTGAAGATCGACCCGCAGAAGGCGGCCCGGGTGGCCGCCGAGGCCGCCACTGACGCCGAGGCGCTCGGCGAACATTCTGCCCTGCTGGCGACGCGGATCGCGCTGCTCTGCCACGGCGAGCGGGACCTGATCGGAGGGCTGGCCGAGTTGGGCCAGGCGGCCGCCGCCGCCCGTGCGGCGGGGGACGCGCCAACCCTGGTGCTCGCCCTGGTGTTCGAGTCGGACATGCTCTGCGAGCTGGGCCGCTACGCCGAGTCCGCGCAGGCTGCCGAGGCCGGCGTGACCGAAGCGCGGCGGGTGGGGATCAGCCGCTCCACCGGGGCGTACCTCCTGTCCAACCGGGCCGAGGCGTTGATCGCGCTGGGCCGGTGGGACGAGGCCGAGGCGGTGTGCGCGGAGGCCGCCCGGATCGACCTGTCCGGTGTCACCGGGCTGCACTGGCTCCAGCTGAGCGCCGGACTACGGCTGGCCCGTGCGCGCCCGGGCGCCGACGAACTGGTCGACCGGGCGCTCACCTTCCTCGGCCGCCCCTACCTGTGGCCGAACCACCGCCTGCCCCTGCACGAACTGGCGATCGAGGCCGCGCTGGCCAGCGACGACAAGGTCGAGGCGGTACGGGCCGCCCGCGTCGCCGTGGCCGACGACAGCCTGCCGCAGCTCCCTCGGGAGGGGTGGCCGGTGCTCAGCGCCGTCGCGCGTACCGCAGCCCGGGTCGGTGACCGCGACCTTGCGGTGGCCGTGGCGGCGCTCGCCACCGACCTGCCCGCCCGGCACCCGGCGGCGCGGGCCCACGCAGCCCAGGTCACCGCGCTGCTCGCGGCCGGCGACCAAGTATTGCCGGCCTGGCGTACGGCGGTCGAAGCGTGGCGGGCCGACGGGCAGCCCTACCCGCTGGGCCGTGCGTTGGTGGCGCTGGCCGAGGCGGCTGCCGCCGCCGGGGAGCGCGACGAGACGGCGGCGGCGGTCACCGAGGCCGCCGAGATCGGTCAGCGACTGGGGGCGGTACCGCTGGTGGAGGCCGCCGCCACCCTGGCGCGGCGGGTTGGCCTGCGCAACCCCGGGCAGGGCGGGGCGGGCCCCGATCTGCTGACCGCGCGGGAGCGGGAGGTGCTGCGACTGGTCGCCGAGGGGCACAGCAACAGCCGGATCGCCGAGCAGTTGTTCATCTCCCCGAAGACGGCGAGCGTGCACGTCTCCCGGATCATCGCCAAGCTGGACGTGACCAACCGCGGGGAGGCTGCCGCCGTCGCCCACCGCCTCGGCCTGCTCACCGAAACCACAGCGCCGCGCTGATCTGATCACCGGGGCAGGTAGATCCGCCAGCCGTCGATCGTGACCAGGTCCAGGTCGCCCGCGCGCTGGCGCTCGTCCAGCACGTCCGCCAGCGGCGATCCGGCCGGTGCGACCCAGGCCGGCGCTGCCGCCTCGTCCACCTCCCGCCGGTATGCGGGGTAGCGGTCGAAGCCGGGGCGCAGCTCGTCGTCGACGACCGCGCAGACCACCTGCTCCGCGCTGGCGAAGGTGAGCCGGTTGCAGGTCCAGTAGCCGGCGCGTACGTGTCGGACGCCGAGCTGACGCAGGGTGCCGACCAACTCGGCGTGCCGGGCCTCGGCGGCCCGGGTCGCCGGTGCGGTCTGCGCTGCCCGCCAGGTGGCGTGTGCGGCGGTGCCCACTGTGGCGACCAGCAACACCACCGCGACCGAACGGGCCAGCGTCGTGCGCACACCGCGCCGGCCGCCCGCCACCTGACGAAGCCCGTCCCGGGCCACCGTCCACACCGGCCAGAGCAGCGCCGGCAGGGAGATGAGCAGGCAGGACAGGTAGCGGGAACTCTCCACCGGGGTCAGGCCGGCGGAACTGCTCACTGTGTACGCGCCCACAGTGGCCACCGCGGCCAGCACGAGCGCCAGCCGGACCGCCGCCGCCACCCGGGCCGACACACCAGACTCCGCAGCGCCGGCGGAGCCCGCCGACTCCGGCGGGGCGGGCGAGCGCAGTGCCCGCCAGGCGCTGACCGCGCCGAGGGCCAGCAGCAGCGGCAGGGCGAGCGCCCACCAGAGTTGCCAGGTGGCGCATCGCCCGGGGTCGCAGAAGCCCATCCCCAGCGACGGGCCGAGCAGCAGTCCGCCGTGCAACCGCTCGGCCCAGCCGGCGGTGGCGTTGGCGCCGCTCGCGGCGAGCACCGCGTGCAGCGGATTGCGTCCGTTCAGAAGGCTGTGCAACAGCAGCGGGGCCGCCCCCAGCACGGCGGCCGCCCCGAGCAGCGCCCCGGCCGCACCCCGCAGCTCCCGCCGGCGGAACCCGACGAGCACCGCACCGGTCGCCACCACGTACGGGAGCACGAGTGGGTCGACCCAGAGCATCAGGCCGGCCAGGAAACCCCACGCCGCCCAGCGGGCCAGTCGCCGACCCGGCCGGCCGGTGGCCAGGTCCACAGCCAGTACGGCCAGCGCCACGCCGGCCGCGTTCATCTCGGGGTACCCACCGCCGGCGATGAGCTGGTTCTTGACGATCCGGTCGGAGCCGAGCGCCAGCAACGCCACCACCAGCAGCCCGAACCACCGGTCCCCGGTCAGCCGCATCGTCAACCGCCAGGCCAGCAGCAGGAACACCGCGTACAGCGCCAGCGTGGGCAGTCGCAAACCGACCAGCGACGGCCCACCGGCCAGTGCGAACACCGGCGCGGCCAGGTACGCCTCCAGCGTGCCCATGTACTGCTGGCCGTAGAACCAGACCGGGAAGCCCTCGCCTCTGGCGATGTGCAGCGCGGCCAGCCCCATGGTGGCCTCGTCGCTGTTCGTCGGCGGCGTCGCGTGAGCCAGCAGCCAGAGCCGGTAACCCACCCCGGCGAGCAGCACCAACGCGGTGAGCCAGCCGGCCGGTCCGAGGCGCGCGACGGGTCGCGGACGACCTGCGTCGCGCGGCTGCTCGCGTACCCCGGTGGTCATCGCACGATCATGACACCCGGGCGCCGCACGGTCCGTGCGGCGCTGCCGGTGGGTCAGCCGGCGGTGACGACCGACGCGGCGGCGCGGGCGTCGATGGCCTGCTGGTAGAGCCGGCCGGCCCGGTACGACGAACGCACCAGCGGCCCGCTCATCACCCCGGCGAAGCCGATCTCCTCGGCCTCCTCGCGCAGCTCGACGAACTCCTCGGGCTTGACCCAACGGGTCACCGGGTGGTGCCGGGGGGAGGGGCGCAGGTACTGGGTGATGGTGATCAGCTCACAGCCGGCGTCGTGCAGGTCGCGCAGCGCCTGCGAGACCTCGGCCCGCTCCTCGCCCATGCCCAGGATGAGGTTGCTCTTGGTGACCAGGCCGTCGGCGCGGGCCTGCCGGATCACGTCCAGCGAACGGTCGTAGCGGAACGCCGGGCGGATGCGCTTGAAGATGCGCGGCACGGTCTCCACGTTGTGGGCCAGCACCTCCGGGCGGGAACCGAAGACCTCGGCCAGCTGCTCGGGGACGGCGTTGAAGTCCGGGATCAGCAGCTCGACGCCGCAGCCGGGCTGGAGGGCGTGGATCTGCCGGACGGTCTCGGCGTACAGCCACGCGCCGCCGTCGGGCAGGTCGTCGCGGGCGACGCCGGTGATGGTCGCGTACCGCAGGCCCATCGACACCACCGACTCGGCCACGCGACGCGGCTCGTCGGCGTCGAACTCGGCCGGCTTGCCGGTGTCGATCTGGCAGAAGTCGCAGCGCCGGGTGCACTGGTCACCACCGATGAGGAAGGTGGCTTCCCGGTCTTCCCAGCACTCGTAGATGTTGGGGCAGCCGGCCTCCTGGCAGACGGTGTGCAGCCCTTCGCGCGAGACGAGCCCGCGCAGCTGGGTGTACTCCGGCCCCATCTTGGCCTTGACCTTGATCCATGGCGGTTTGCGCTCGATCGGCGTCTCGGCGTTGCGCGCCTCGATCCGCAGCAGGCGCCGCCCCTCGGGGGCCGCCGTTGCGGTACGCGCTGCCTGGCCGGTCGTCGGCGCGGAGTGCTCGATCGTCACGAAAACGAGCCTACGCCGGACGGCGGGTGTCTATGTGCGTCGGGCGACCGGCGTCACGCCGCAGATGTTGTGACGCCGGACACCGGCATGTCGAAAATGGGCGTCACACGAGAGGGTTTCGGGTGCTACGGTCTCCGCCAACAGCGACGACGGAGCCGAGTAGCGCCCCGACCCGCCAGTGCAGAGAGCCGCCGGTGCTGAGAGGCGGTCTGGCGCCGGTGCGTGAAGACCCTCCCGAGCTGCGGGCAGAACGGCCGAAACGCCTAGTAGAGCCCGCCCGGCTGGCCCCGGTCACCAGGCGACGAACGAGGCCCCCGCTCCGGCGGGGGTGAAGGTGTGGTGGCACCGCGAGGATCCCGCTCGCCCACACCTCCCTGGGGCTGACGCGACGCATCGCTTCCTCAGGGCGGCGACGGCGTGGCGATCGACCGAGGAGCAGCACGCCATGCAGAGAACCCTGTCCCACCACCTGCCCGCCCGGATCGGCGAGACCGTGCGTATCGCCGGCTGGGTGCACCGCCGCCGACTGCTCAAGTCGGTGGCCTTCCTGATCGTGCGGGACGCCGCCGGCCTGGCCCAGGTGGTCGTCACCGACCCGGCCGTCCGCGCCGACCTGGAGAAACTCACCGAGGAGACGGTCGTCGAGGTCACCGCGACGGTCACCGCGAACGACACCGCGCCCGCCGGGGTCGAGCTGACCGACCCGGCGGTACGACCACTCGGGCCGCCCGCCGTGCCACCACCGTTCGACCTGTACCGGCCGGCGCTCACCGCGAGCCTGCCCACCCAGCTGGACAACGCCCCGACCGCGTTGCGACACCCCACCCGGTCGTCCGCGCTGCGGATCTCGGCGGCGGCGGTGGCCGGGTTCCGCGCCGCCCTCGACGCCCAGCAGTTCGTGGAGATCCACACCCCGAAGGTCGTCAGCTCCTCCACCGAGAGCGGGGCGAACGTCTTCGCGCTGGACTGGTTCGGCGGGCCCGCGTACCTGGCCCAGTCACCGCAGTTCTACAAGCAACTGATGGTCGGTGTCTTCGAACGCGTCTACGAGGTGGGGCCGGTCTTCCGGGCCGAGCCGCACGACACCGTCCGGCACCTCGCGCAGTACACGTCGCTCGACGCGGAGCTGGGCTTCGTCGCCGACCACCGGGACGTGATGCGGGTGCTACGCGAAACAGTGGCCGGGATGCTGGACACGGTCGGCGAGCGGGCCGGGGGCGCGCTGACCACACTCGGCGTCGACGTGCCGGTCGTGCCGGCGGAGATCCCGGCGGTGCACTTCACCGAGGCGCTGGCGATCGCCGGCGCGCCCGCCGACGAGCCGGACCTCGCGCCCGCCCACGAACGGGCGCTGGGCGAGTGGGCCCGCCGCGAACACGGGTCGGACTTCCTCTTCGTCACCGGCTACCCGATGGCGAAGCGACCGTTCTACACCCACCCCGACCCGGCGCGGCCCGCGTACTCGAACGGGTTCGACCTGCTCTTCCGTGGTCTGGAGCTGGTCACCGGTGGGCAGCGGTTGCACCGGCACGCCGACTACCTGGCGGCGTTGGCGGCCCGGGGCGAGCCGACCGAACCGTACGCCGGATATCTGGACGCGTTCCGGCACGGCATGCCGCCGCACGGTGGCTTCGCCATCGGCCTGGAACGCTTCGTCGCCCGCCTGGTCGGCGCGGCGAACATCCGGGAGGTCACCGCGTTCCCGCGTGACCTGCACCGGCTGACCCCGTAGGCAGTGCGCCGGCTGTCCGCTCAGACCTCGATCAGTGTGGACAGCCGGCGCTCGACCACCGGCAGCACGTCGGCGACGCTGATCGGCCGGCCCAGCTCGGCGGTGAGCGAGGTGACGCCCGCGTCCCGGATGCCACACGGCACGATCCGGTCGAAGTACGTCAGGTCGCAGTCGCAGTTGATCGAGAAGCCGTGCAGGGTGACACCCCGGGCCACCCGGATGCCGATCGCGGCCACCTTGCGGGCCGGCCCCCGGTCGTCAGCGGGCACCCAGACTCCGCTGCGCCCCTCGACCCGGCCGGCGGTCAGCCCGAACTCTGCGCACACGTCGATGAGCAGCTCTTCCGTTCGGCGCACGTAGGCGACCACGTCCACCGGGTCGGGCAGGCGCAGGATCGGGTAACCGACCAGCTGCCCCGGCCCATGCCAGGTGATCTTGCCGCCACGGTCCACGTCGACGACCGGAGTGCCGTCCATGGGTCGGTCCCACGGTTCGGTGCGCTTGCCCGCTGTGTAGACGCTCGGGTGCTCCAGCAGCAGCACTGTGTCGCCGCGCTCGCCAGCCACCACCGACTCGTGCAGGCTCCGCTGCTCGTCCCAGGCGGCCTGGTAGTCGAGCAGACCGGCACGGACGGCCGTCAGGCCGGGGGTCGTCGTTGTCACGGCAACCAGCCTAGTCCCGTCGAGGGCGATCATCCCTGGTGAGCCGCCTCACCAGGGATGATCACACCGGGAGTCGACGGGTCACCGGTCGGTGGGCGGGATGCGCCAGAGCCAGACGTCGTCGACCCGTTGCGGCTCGCCGAACAGAGCGGTGCCGGTACGCCGCAGCGCCTCCTCGTCGACCTCGAACTTCGCGCCGTGCACCTGGTCGGCGAGCACCACCGTCTCGATGTGCCAGTGCCGCAGGTCCGACTGGACCTCCCGGATGGTCCCGTCGGTGATGATCGGCACCAGGCCGGTGCGACCGGCCTGGTCCATCAGGGCGCTCAGGGTGCGCGGGATCGGGCCGATCCGGCCACGCCCGTCCGGCCCTCCGGGGCCGAGGAAGAAGCCGCCCGGAATGGCGAACTCGCCCTGCCGGTGCGACAACGCGTACGCCTGCCAGCGCTGGCCGTCCGGGTAGATGTCGACGGCCAGCGGCACCGGGGTGAGCACCCCGTCCGGTGAGACGTACTCCCGCCAGGTGCCGGAGGTGATGAACCGGGGGATCGGTTCCCGCTCGTCGGTCAGCAGCGGGGTGGGCAGCAACGGCACCAGGGCCGCCGCGAACCCGATCACCCAGGCCAGCTCCGTGGGGCGGTATCGGGGTGGCGCGGCGCGCAACTGGTCGACGGCGTACGCCAGCACCAGCCCGATGACCGGTGCGACGATCAGCGCCAGCCGGGCGGGCAGCGCGGCGTTCACCACCGGAAGCTGACCGAGCACGTCGAACGGCATGGGCAGGTCGGTGCGGCGCCCGTCGACCTTGGCGACCGGGCCGAAGGAGAGCACCGAGAAGATCAGCGCGAGGGCGCCCAGCGCCCAGAGGGTGGCCCGGCGGCTCGCGTCGGCCCGTCGCCAGAGCGCGACGAAGCAGATCACGGTGAGCACCAGCAGCGGGACGCCGAAGAAGGAGTTCTCCTCCGTCGGGTTCGGTGCGAGCGAGGTGCCGAGCCCCGCCTCGCCGGCCAGCGAGCGGCGCGGGAAGGCGGCGAACGCCGCGATGTCCTCGGAGTGGATCACCGGGTCGAAACCTGTGCCGTGGAACCGTTGCGGCCCGGCGAAGTGCAACCACAGCGGGTACGACAGCAGCACGCCGGCGATCACTGCGGTCACCCCGAGCCCGCGCAGGAAGGTGGGCAGCACGGCGCGTGCCTCGGCGCGGTTGGCCGGGTGCAGCGCCCAGACGGCGACGAACACCCCGAGCGCCAGCGCGGTGAAGAAGAGCCCTTCGGCGGCGATCGAGAAGGCCACCGCGACCAGCACGCCGAGGATCACCCCGTCGCGGAGCCAGTGCCCTGCCCGGCGCAGCGCGAACAGCCGCCAGATCAGCAGCGGCACCAGCCAGCCGGCGGTCCAGTTGAGGTGGGCGTTGGCGTGCGACACCATGCCGGGGGAGTAGGCGATGAACAGGGCGCCGATCCCGGCGGCCAGCCGGCTGCGGACCAGGTGCCGGGAGAGGAACCAGTACCAGACCAGCGCGGTGGCGAACAGGTTCAGGGTGAGGATCACGAGGAACGTCGCCGGCGGCCCGATGAGGTACGTGAGCGGGGCGAACACCACCGCGTACACCGTGATCGAGGTGTTGACAGCGAGGTTCACGCCGTCCGGGACGTTGATCAGGTAGGTGAAGAGCGGGTTGTCCCCGTGGGTGACCGCGTGCCCGCCGAAGGCCAGCAACCACTCGAAGAGAGCCTGGTCGCTGGAGTTGACGGTGATGGTGCGGGTGTTCGGGTCCCGCCACAGGCCACTCGTCACCCAGACGGCGAGCGCGAGCGCCACCAACACGACGATCAGGTCGGCCCGGCGATCCCGGACGACGCGCGGCGGTGACGCTGGGGCGGGCCCGGTGGCCAGCGACGGGGAGGACGGCACGCAGCGGACGTTACCAACCGGACCTGGACAGGCCGGTCAGACCGGCGGTTGTGGTGGGTTCCCCTTCCGGTCCGGCGGTCGCTGGTTCGGCGTACACAGCGGTCGCCGTAAATGTGTGAGTGTGCCCCATGTCATAGCGGTGACACATCGTCGTAACGTCTCGGCAATTCGACCGTGACCCAGTTCACAGTCCGCCCCTTCCAGGAGGCTGCCGTGCGCCGCTCCTCGTCCATCCTCACCCGGCTGATCGGCGCGGTCGCCGGGCTCTCCCTGGCCCTGGCCGGTGTGTTCGCCATCGCCGCACCCGCCCAGGCCGCCACCCTCACCCAGGTCACCGGGTTCGGCTCCAACCCGGGCAACCTCGCGATGTACGCCTACCGACCGGACAACCTGCCGGCCAACTCCCCGGCCGTCGTCCTCCTGCACGGTTGCGTCCAGAACGCCTCCGGATACTTCTCCAACTCGGGCTGGCAGAAGTACGCCGACCAGTGGAAGTTCACACTGATCGTCGCCCAGCAGCCCTCCGGCAACAACGCCAACTCCTGCTTCAACTTTTTCGAGGCCGGTGACACCACCCGAGGTCAGGGTGAGGCACTGTCCATCAAGCAGATGGTCGACCACGCCAAGACCAACTTCGGCGTGAACGGCTCCCGGGTCTACGTCAGCGGTCTCTCCGCGGGCGGGGCGATGAGCGCCGTCATGCTCGCCACCTACCCGGACGTCTTCGCCGCAGGGTCGATCATCGCGGGCATCCCGTACCGCTGCGCCACCAGCATGGTCAACGCGTTCAGCTGCATGAACCCGGGCGCGGACAAGACCCCGGCCGCCTGGGGCGACCTGGTGCGCGGCGCGTACTCCGGCTACACCGGCCCGCGTCCCCGGGTGGCCATCTGGCACGGCACCTCGGACACCACTGTCACCCCGCTCAACGGCACCGAGTCCCGCGACCAGTGGACCAACGTGCGCGGGGTCTCGCAGACCCCGAGCAGCACGTCGTCGCTGCCCGGCAATACGACCCTCGAGGTGTACGGCAACGACGACGTTCGCCTCTACCGGGTCTCCGGAATGGGCCACGGCACCCCGGTCGACCCGGGCTCCGGTGCGGACCAGTGCGGCACCGCCGCCGCCTACTTCCTGGACACCATCTGCTCGACGTACCGGGACGCGCTCTTCTTCGGTCTGAACGGCGGCGGCACCACCCCGACCCCCACGCCGACGGTCACCCCGACGCCGACCCCGACGGTCACGCCGACCCCGACGCCGACCCCGACCGTGCCGGCGACCTGCGTGACGGCCAGCAACTACGCGCACGTGACGGCCGGCCGGGCGTACCAGTCCGGTGGCTACGCCTACGCCAACGGTTCCAACCAGCGGATGGGTCTGTACAACACCTTCTACACCAGCGCCCTCAAGCAGACCGCCCCCAACTACTGGGTGATCGGCTGCTGACCCCTCCCGCGCCACGTTGATCAAGAGGTTTGCGTCAGATTCCGGCTACCGGATGACGCAAACCTCTTGATCAACGCGCTGGTCAGCCCTTCAGGGCTGCGGTCAGGGCGGTGGGGAGAGTGGGGTGGTGGTACGGGTAGCCGGCTCGGGTGAGGACGCTCGGGAGGACTCTGGTGCTGGTGAGGGCCTCGTGGGCGAAGCCGCCGAGGGCCACCTTGAGCGCCAGCGCGGGAATCGGCACGATCGCCGGTCGGTGCAGCTGTCGGGCCAGCTCGCGGGTGAACTCGGCGTTCGTCACCGGGTTCGGCCCCACCACGTTGACCGGGCCGGAGATCTCGTCGTGGTCCAGCAGGAAGCGGGTCGCGTCCAGCCAGTCCTCCATCGAGATCCACGGCAGCCACTGCCGGCCGCTACCCAGCCGGCCGGCGATGCCCAGCTTGAACGGCAGCAACTGCGGCTTGAGCAGACCACCGTCGCGGTGCAGCGGCAGGCCGGTACGCAGGCGCACGACGCGTACCCCGGCGTCCTCGGCCGGTCGGGTCGCGGCCTCCCACACCCGGCAGACGTCGGCCAGGAAGCCCTCACCGGCCGGCGCGTCCTCCTCGACCACCCGGTCGCCGGTGTTGCCGTACCACCCGACGGCCGAGGAGTTGAGCAACACCCGGGGGCGGTCGTCGGCGGGCAGCCCGGCGACGGTGGTCGCCAGCGTGGTGGTGCTGTCCACCCGGCTGGTACGGATCAGCCGCCGGTAATCGTCGTTCCAGCGCTTGTCGCCCACGCCCGCGCCGGCCAGGTTGACCACCGCGTCCGCCTCGGCGACCGCAACCGGGTCGAGCTGCCCGGCGGACGGGTTCCACTGCCGTTCGTCGGGGGTACGCGGCGGCCGCCGGACCAGCCGGGTGAGCTGGTGTCCGTCGGCGGTCAGGCGATCGGCCAGCCGGGTGCCGAGGAAGCCGGACGCGCCGGCCAGAAGGATCCGCATACCCCCATCTTCGTCCAGAACGCCGCCGGTGGATGCGGGGTGGGGTCAGGCGTGGCGCAGGTCGGCCAGGAGACGCTCCACCTCGGCGTACGCCTCGGCGTCGAGCGGCCCGAGCGCCAGGGTGGCCAGGTTCTCGTCGGCCTGCGCCACCGTGCGCAGGCCAGGGATCGGCACCGTACGCGGGCTGCGCGCCAGCAGCCAGCCCAGCGCGCCCTGCGCGAGCGTCCGACCGTCGGCGGTGAGCGCCGCGCGGACCTGCTCGACCCGTGTCGCCCAGCGTGGCGTCGGCCGACCGTCGGTGAACCACTCCAGCCACTCCGGTGCCCGACCGCGTACGTCGTCCGCCCCGACCGCCCGGGTCGACCCGGTGAGCAACCCCATCGCCAGCGGCCCACGGTTGAGGCTGGCCAGGTCGTGGGTGTCGCAGACCGCCAGCACCGCCGCGTTGTCCCGCAGCACCGACTCATCGTGCTGGATGGCGGCACAGTGCGGGCCGGCGGTCGCGAACGCCGCCGCCGAGGCCGGGTCGTCGGTGCTCCAGCCGTACGCCCGGATCTTGCCCTGGTCGACCAGGGCCTCCAGGGTGTCGACCAGATCGAGCGCGGCGGGCACCGGCAGCGCGTTGATGTGCAGTTGGTAGAGATCGACGTGGTCGGTGCCGAGCCGGCGTAGCGAGTCTTCCAGGCTGCGTACCGCGAAGGCCGGGCTGGCGTCGGTGCCGAGCGCCCGCCGGGTGGCCTCCTCGCTGACGTTGCCGAACTTCGTGGCGATCACCACGTCGTCCCGTCGGCCGGCCACTGCCCGTCCGAGGATCCGTTCGCTGTGCCCCGCGCCGTAGTTGCTGGCCGTGTCGAACAGGGTCACCCCGAGGTCGAGCGCGCGGTGGATGGTGCGGATGGACTCGTCGTCGTCGACGTCGCCCCAGCCGAACGGCTGCCGGTCCTCACCCCAGAGGGGGCCACCGATGGCCCAGCACCCCATCCCGATCGCGCTCACCGTGATGCCGCTGCGTCCCAACGTTCGTGTCGTCGTCATGCGGACCAGCCTCCAACCTGGAGCGCGCTCCAGGTCAAGCGCTACCATCTCGCGACATGAGCGGTTACGCCCCCTCGGAGGCCGCCCGCCGCAGCGGCTTCAGCCTGGACACCCTGCGGTACTACGAGAAGATCGGCCTGCTCGCCGACGTGGATCGGACGGCGGGTGGGCAGCGGGTCTTCACCGACGACGACCTCGGCTGGCTGGAGCTGTTCCGTTGCCTGCGCGACACCGGCATGCCGATCGCGCAGATGCGCCGCTACGCGCAACTGGCCCGCGAGGGTGAACACACCGCCGACGAGCGTTGTGAGCTGCTGCAACACCACGCGGTACGGGTCGAGGAGCAGATGGACCTGCTCCAGCGCCAGTACGAGCACCTCCGGGAGAAGATCCGCTACTACGAGCGGCTGCCCGGTCCGTCGTCGTCATGACGGTCGCTGAGACCGGCCGGCCGGAGTCGATCACGGCTCAGCCGGGCGGTGCGGTCAGGCCGAGCAGTTCCTCGGCTGTCCCGGGTCGACCGGTGAGCGCGTTCAGAGCGTTGACCAGCCGCTTCTCCTCGTAGCGGAAGTGCGACTGGAGCAGGGCAGCCAACCCGTCCAGCTCACCGCGTACCTGGTCGACCGGCACGGCGACGTCGCCGGCCAGTAACGCCTCGACCCGCTCCAGGATGCCCGCCACCACCTCGTGGTCGGTGATCAGGTTCGCGATCACCGGACGCAGTTCGGGGACCTGCTCGGCCAGCAGCCGGAACGCGCCAGCGTCCTCACCCGTGTGGTGTCGTCCGAGCGCGGTGCAGAAGGCCAGGCAGTGCGCCCGCAGATCCCGGGACGGGGTGTCGAGGTCTGCCGTGAGACGGGCCAGTTCCGCGCTGAGCCAGAGGTGGATCTCGATCATCTGATTGCCGACGGCGGCGAGCCGGTCGGCCGGTGAACCGGTTGGGTGCACGTTGGTCCCATGCTGTCCCCGCGCCTCCATGTCCACGGCGGCCTTCGTGCCGGGTACACCGCGACGCTGCGCCGGAGTCTATCCCGACCGGACGGGCCGGTGCCGCCCTGTCACCGGGGTCCGCCGCTCAGGGAGCCGTCGGCTCGTCGCTCTCCGGGACGTCGTGCCAACGCGCACGCCAGGCGGCCTCGTGTGCCTCGTGGGTGGTCCGTTCCTGAAAGACAGCGGACCGCAGCGCGTGCCGGGACTGCGACATCACCAACACCTCCACCGCCACCAGACCCACACAGATCACTGCCGCGAGGGTGAGCGTGCCCAGCGCCGGCAGGTGCTGACCGATCGGGAGCGCCGCCGTGAGCGCCACAATGACGCCGACCCGGGTCCAGCTGACGGTGTGCAGGGTGCGCAGCTGGAACGCCAGGTTGACCGCGAAATAACAGATCAACCCACCGAAGAGCATCGGCACCGCCGGACCGTCGACCGCTTCGGCGATCCCACCGGCCGGGTCGGTGATCTTGTGCAGGATCTCCTCGTTGCCGATGGAGAAGAGGATCACGCCGGCGATCATCAGCAGGTAGAGATACGCGTACGCGTCGCGGGCCATCGCCACCCGGGGTGCGCCCTCGGCCGCGTGCAGGGCGATCCGGGCGGCCGGTCCGATGAAGTCGAAGTGCGCCCACCAGAGGGCGGCGGTGATCACGATGCCGAGCGCGGCGGCGGCCACCGCCGGCCAGGTCACCGGCTTGCCGAGCAGGTTGCCGCCCACTCCAGTGGAGATGATCGACTCGCCCAGCGCGATGATCAGGATGAGGTCGTAGCGCTCCGTCCAGTGTTCGGCGCTGGTCACCCCCCAGCCCCAGGTGCCGACGATGAAGCCGGTGGCGTACTGCACCACCACCACGGTGATCCACAGCCCGTCGCGGACCATGGCGGCATCGTCCGGGTCGGCGATCTGTGGCGGGATCAGCGCGGCGGCCAGCAGCAGCACGATGCTCACCGCCAACTCCGGGGCGAAGCGCCGCAGTTGCCGGCGTTCCTGCGGGCTGTCCCGCACCACATGCTGGTAGAGGATCATGTGGACGGCCCGGACCACCACGTAGCTGATGGCGACCAGCATCGGGCCCGCCGCGCTGCCCTTCGGGTCGCTGAACGCCTGCGGCAGCGCCAACGCGAACGCGAACAGGGCGACCATCGCGATCACCATGAGCACCGGGACGTAGCCCTCGCCGAGCCGGACCCGGGTGGCGACCAGGCTGTGCACCACCCAGATCCACCAGAGCACGGCGAGCACCAGGCCGGCGTGCAGCAGTTGCCGGCCGGAGATGTTCGCGGCGGTCGCCCGGGTGATGATGAAGAACGAGAAGACGAACACCAGGTCGAAGAAGACCTCGAACTTGTCCACCCGGGCACCGGGAGCAATCGGGACGGCCGGTCCCAGTTGCCCACGCCGCCGGTGACCGCCCACGAACCCACTCTGGCAGCGTCCGGGCAGGTCGGAGGGGCGAACAGCGATGGCGGGGGCAACCCGCGTTACCTCCGGCCCGGGCCGGGAAACCACCCGGACTGCCGCCTACGCCAGCGGGCCGGTCGGTCCCACCCACCCCGGACAAGGATGGATCATGACCACGAACAAGCCGATCACCACCTCGTTCACCCATCACTCCACCGCCATGGACGTGATCAAGGGCGTCGACCTCGTCCGGCGCCGGGCGATCGTGACCGGTGGGTCGTCCGGCATCGGCGTGGAAACCGCCCGTGCTCTGGCCAGCGCCGGAGCGGAGGTCACCCTGGCTGTCCGCAATCCCGACGCCGGTCAGAAGGCCGCCGACGACATCACCGGCACCACCGGCAACGACCGGGTCCTGGTCGCCCCGCTCGACCTCGCCGACCAGGGTTCGATCGCCGACTTCGTCGCCAACTGGGACGGCCCGCTGCACATCCTGGTCAACAACGCCGGCATCATGGCCGCGCCCTTGTCCCGTACACCGCAGGGCTGGGAGATGCAGTTCGCCACCAACCACCTGGGGCACTTCGCGCTCGCCAACGGGCTCCGCCCGGCACTCGCGGCCGGTGACGGGGCCCGGATCGTCTCGGTCAGCTCCGCCGCCCACCTGCGCTCACCGGTGGTCTTCGAGGACATCCAGTACGACAACCGGGAGTACGAGCCGTGGCAGGCGTACGGGCAGTCCAAGACGGCAAACGTGCTGTTCGCCGTGGAAGCGACCCGGCGCTGGTCCGACGACGGCATCTACACCAACTCGCTGATGCCCGGCGCGATCCAGACCAACCTGCAGCGCTACGTGAGCAAGGAGGAACTGGACCGGATGCGGTCGGGCAACGCGGCGGCCTGGAAGACCGTTGAGCAGGGTGCCGCCACCTCCGTCCTGGTCGCCGCGTCACCACTGCTCGACGAGGTGGGCGGGCGCTACTTCGAGGACTGCCAGGAGGCCGCCCCCGCCCAGCCGGGCCAGCGAACCGGGGTCGCCGACTACGCGCTGGACCCGGAGGCCGCCGAGCGACTCTGGCAGGTCTCGACCGCCCTGCTCAAGAGCTGAGGCCGGAAACGGAGAGGGCGCCCCGGTCGTCGACCGGGGCGCCCTTTCGGCGTGCAGACGGATCAGGCCAGGCCCAGCTCCGACTCGAAGTTGCCGCCCTCCAGCCGCTCCTTGACCGCGGTCAGGAAGCGGGCCGCGTCGGCACCGTCGATCAGCCGGTGGTCGTACGACATGGCCAGGTAGACCATCGACCGGACCGCGATGACCTCGCCCAGCTCCGGGTCGTTCACCACTACCGGCCGCTTCACCACGGCACCCGTGCCGAGCATCGCCGACTGCGGCGACGGCACGATCGGGGTGTCGAAGAGGGCACCCCGGCTGCCGGTGTTGGTCAGCGTGAAGGTCGCCCCGGCCATCTCGTCCGGGGTGATCTTGTTGGCCCGGGTGCGCTCGGCCAGGTCGGCGATCCGCTTGGCGATGCCGCCCATGTTGAGGTCACCGGCGTTGTGGATGACCGGCACGAGCAGACCGCGCTCGGTGTCCACGGCGATGCCGAGGTGCTCGGCAGCCGGGTAGGTGATCGTGCCACCCTCCAGGTCCATGCTGGCCTGGATGATCGGGTGGGTCTGCAGCGCCTCGATGGCGGCGAGGGCGAAGAACGGCAGGAAGGACAGCTTCACGCCGTGCTTGGCCTGGAACGAGTCCTTGGCCTTCGTCCGCAGCTTGGCGACCTTGGTGACGTCGACCTCGACGACAGTGGTCAGCTGCGCCGTCTCGTGCAGCGACTGCTGCATCCGCTTGGCGATGGTCGCCCGGATCCGCGGCAGCTTCTCCGTGGTGCCCCGCTTCGCGCTGGGCTCCGGCTTGACGGCCGGCTTGGCAGCAGCCGCCGAAGGAGCGGCAGCCGGTGCGGCGGCGGGAGCGGGAGCGGCCTTCGCCTTCTCGGCAGCCTCCAGCACGTCCTGCTTGCGGATCCGGCCACCGACACCGGTGCCGTTGAGCGCGGACAGGTCCACACCGTGCTCGGCGGCGAGCTTGCGCACCAGCGGGGTGACGTACCCGGCGGCGTCCTCGCCGCCACCCTGAGCGGGGGCGGACGGGCGCGGCGGCGTCGAGGTCGGCGCGGCCGGCTGCGCGGCCTGCTCGGTCTTCGCCGGCTGCGCCGAGCTCTCCGTCTCCGCGGCCGGCTCGTTGTACGAGGCGCCCGGCGTCGGCTCCTGGACCTTCGGCTCCGGCTTCGGCTCGGCCTTCGGCGCCGGCTTGGCCTCCGCCTGGGGCTCGGGCTTCGGCTCGGGCTTCGCCTGCGCGGGAGCCCCGCCGGCCGCGCCGATGATCGCCAGGTCGGCGCCGACAGCGGCGGTCTCGTCCTCGGCGACCTTGATCTCCAGCACCGTGCCGGCGACCGGCGACGGGATCTCGGTGTCCACCTTGTCGGTGGAGACCTCCAGCAGTGGCTCGTCGACCTCGATGGTCTCGCCGACCTGCTTGAGCCAGCGGGTGACAGTGCCCTCGGTGACGCTCTCGCCCAGGGCCGGCATCTTCACCGCGGTGCCCTCGCCCGACGAGGCGGCGGCCGGAGCCGGCGCCTCGGCCGGGGCCTCGTCCTGGGCCACCTGGTCGGCGGTGCCCTCGGCGGCGGCCGTCGGCTCGGCGGCCGGCTCGACCGCCTCGGCCGGGGCCTGCTCCTGCGGGGCGGCCTCGCCGCCGCCGGCGGACTCGCCCTCACCGGCGATGACAGCGAGTTCGCTGCCGACCTCGGCGGTCTCGTCCTCGCCGACCACGATCCGGCTCAGCACGCCCGCCGCGGGCGACGGGATCTCGGTGTCGACCTTGTCGGTCGAGACCTCGAGCAGGGGCTCGTCGACCTCGACCGTGTCGCCCTCCTGCTTGAGCCAGCGAGTGACGGTGCCCTCGGTGACGCTCTCGCCGAGCCGGGGCATGGTGACCGATACCGGCATTTTCTGAGACTCCTTCATTCCCCTGGTGGGATCTTCGCCCGTCGCCGGACGCCGCGGTTGATTGTCAGGCGTGCGCGTGCAGCGGCTTGCCGGCGAGGGCCAGGTGCGCCTCGCCCAGGGCCTCGTTCTGGGTCGGGTGGGCGTGCACGAGCTGGGCGACCTCGGCCGGGTAGGCCTCCCAGTTGTAGATGAGCTGAGCCTCACCGATCAGCTCACCGACCCGGGCGCCGACCATGTGTACGCCGACCACCGGGCCGTCCTCCACCCGGACCAGCTTCACGAAGCCGGTGGTCTTGAGGATCTGGCTCTTGCCGTTGCCGCCCAGGTTGTAGTTGTACGACTTGACCTTGTCGGCGCCGTACTGCTCCTTGGCCTTCGCCTCGGTCAGGCCCACCGACGCCAGCTCCGGGTCGCAGTAGGTGACGCGCGGGATGCCCACCTCGTCGATCACGGCGGGGGTCTGCCCGGCGATCTCCTCGGCCACGAAGATGCCCTGCTGGAAGCCCCGGTGCGCGAGCTGGAGGCCGGGCACGATGTCGCCGACCGCGTAGACGTTCGGCACGCTGGTGCGCAGCCGCTCGTCGGTCAGCACGTAGCCGCGGTCCATCTTGACGCCCTGCTCCTCGTACCCGAGGTTGGCGGTGCTCGGACCGCGACCGACGGCGACCAGCAGCAGCTCGGCCTCGACGGTCTCGCCGCCCTGGATGGTCAGCTTGACGCCGTTGTCGGTCTTCTCGACCTTCTCGAACGGCTTGCCGACCTTGAAGTTGATCTTCCGCTTGCGGAACGCCCGCTCCAGCGCCTTCGACGACTCCTCGTCCTCGGCGGCGACCAGTCGGGGCAGCGCCTCGACGATCGTCACGTCCACGCCGAAGGACTTCCACACGCTGGCGAACTCGACGCCGATCACGCCACCACCGAGCACGATCGCCGACGAGGGGATCCGGTCCAGGGTGAGCGCGTGGTCGCTCGTGATGATCCGCTCGCCGTCGACGTCCAGGCCGGGCAGGCTCTTCGCGTACGAGCCGGAGGCCAGCACGATGTTGCGGCCGGTGTAACGCTTGCCGTCCACCTCGACCACGTTCTTGCCGACCAGCTTGCCGTGGCCCTCGACGATGGTGATCGACTTGTTGCCCTTCAACATGCCCTGCAGGCCCTTGTACAGGCGGGCGATCACGCCGTCCTTGTACGAGTTGACCCCGGCCATGTCGATGCCGACCAGCTCGGCCTTCACACCGAACTGCTCCGACTCACGGGTCTGGTCGGCGATCTCGGCGGCGTGCAGCAGGGCCTTCGTCGGGATGCAGCCGTTGTGCAGGCAGGTCCCGCCGAGCTTGCCCTTCTCGACCAGCGCGACCTTCAGGCCCAGCTGGACGGCGCGCAGCGCGGTCGCGTAGCCGCCGCTGCCACCTCCGAGAATGACGATGTCGAAGGTCGCTTCGTTCGGCTCGCTCACGTCCAACTCCCAGGTCGCGTCGCTGCATCGGGGGTCACGGGGTTGTAACACGGACACACCCCACCTCGGTCATCTTGTCACCACTGGGCACAGGGTGCGTACCGAGGTGCCCAACGACACGTCATCGACACGTACCCTTGGCACCGTTGTCGATGACGTAAAGCTGGGGGAGAGACCGGTGGGGTTGTTCCGGCGCCGCAAACAGACGGCTGTGCCGAGCCATGACCGTGCCGCCGACCGCGGCGATCTGGACCATCTGGAGAACTTCATCCGGAGTCGGCGCGGTGTCGAGGCGTTCATCGAGCCCAGGACGACGGTGACCGAGACCACTGTCATCCTGATCGCCGATGACGGAGAGTGGACCCGCCGGCGCATCGACGGTCCGGACGGCGCACGGCGCTTCGCGTACCGGATGGGCATCCCGGTGTACGACGTGCGACTGATGGGCTACCCGCAGCGAATGCGCGACTTCAACGAGCGCCGCAAACGTCGCCCCGAGCGGTACTGAGAAACGCGAAGGGGCCCCCGGGTAGGGGGCCCCTTCGCGTTCGGTCAGCCGTTGGTGGCGACGTCCTCGACGAGCTGCACCAGGGTGCGGACCGGGACGCCGGTGCCGCCCTTGGTCCAGTAGCCGGTCGGCTCACCGGAGTGGTAGCCCGGCCCGGCGATGTCGATGTGCGCCCAGGCCACGTCGTCGGTGACGAACTCGCGCAGGAACACGCCGCCCTGCAGCATGTGACCGGCCCGGTCCATCCCGGCGTTGACCTGCGAGATGTCCGCCACGTCGGACTCCATGCCCTTACGCACGTCATCCGGCAGCGGCATCGGCCAGGCCGGCTCGCCGACCGCGTCCCCGACCGTCTGGACCCGCTCGCACAGCTCCGGGGTGCCCATCACGCCGGCCATCCGCTTACCCAGCGCGATGACCTGACCACCGGTCAGGGTGGAGGTCTCGAACAGGTAGTCGGTGCCGTCGGCGCAGGCGCGGGCCATGGCGTCGCCCAGCACCATGCGGCCCTCGGCGTCGGTGTTGAGCACCTCGACCCGCTTGCCGTTGAACATCGTGATCACGTCGCCCGGGCGGTAGCTGGTGCCCGACGGCATGTTCTCGGCCATCGGCAGGTAGGCGCTGACCGCCACCGACGGCTTCAGCGCGGCGATCGCCAGCATGGCCGCGCCGACCGCGGCGGCACCCGCCATGTCGGACTTCATCTCCCACATGCCCTGCGCCGGCTTGATCGAGATGCCGCCGGTGTCGAAGGTGATGCCCTTGCCGACCAGCGCGACCCGCTTGCCGTTGCCACCGCTCTGCGGGGTGTAGGTGAGCTTCACCAGCCGCGGCGGAGCCTCCGAGCCCTGCCCGACCGCGACGATGCCGCCATACCCGCCGGCGACGAGCGCCGCCTCGTCCAGCACCTCGACGTCGAGACCCGCCGCACGGGCGGCGTCGGCGACCGCGTCGGCGAACGACGGCGGACGCAGCTCGTTCGGCGCGGTGTTCACCCAGTCCCGGCTGGTGCGGACCGCGCCCGCCACCGCCTCGGCCCGGGTGACCTCCGCCTGGGCGCCCGCGTCGCCGGCGTCCGGCACCGCGATGAGCACCTCGGCCACCGGCTCCCGCCGGGTCGGCTGGGGTCGGGTCTTGTAACCGGCGAACCGGTACCCGCCGAGCAGCGCGCCCTCGGCGACCGCGCGCAGCTCCGCCGTCGCGTCCGCGTCGTCCGGCAGCGGCAGGGCCAGGGCGACCTTCGGCGCGCCGGCCAGGGCCCGCACCGCCGCGCCGGCGGCCCGACGCAGCGTCTCCGGGGCCGGGGCGGCGCCCGACGGCTCCGGACCGAGCCCGACCGCGACGACCAGCGGGGCGGTCACGGTGCCCAACGTGGCCAGCTTGACGACCTCACCCGGCCCACCCGTCGCGCCGAGCAGCGCGAGGGTCTCGGTCAGCTTGCCGTCGAACGCGGCGGCGATGCTCTCCGCGCCACTGGCGAGCAGCAGGGTGCCGGCGAGGCCGCTGGTGGCGTCCTGCTCTCCGGTCTGGCTGTGCAGGCCGATGACGATCGCGTCGACGGCGAGCTCGGCCGGGTCGGTGTCGACCAGGCTCAGGTTGGTGGTGCGGGGTGATGTCACTGAAGCTACTCCGGGCGGGCCGGGCCGGTCGCGGCGTCGCGTACCGGCGGTGAAGGTCTCCGGCGGAACCTACCCGCCGGACGTGATGGTTGTCCCGCCGACAGCGTCAGCGGGCTCCCGCCGATGCTAACCAGCCACGTTGTCCCCGGTAAGTTGCCACCCATGACCGACGTGACCTCCGCCGCCGCCGCGACCCGGCTGCGACGTTCCCCGCTGCACGAGCGGCACACCGCCGCCGGCGCCAAGTTCGCACCCTTCGGCGGTTGGGAGATGCCGCTGGAGTACGCCGGCGGTGGCGTGCTCAAGGAGCACACAGCGGTCCGGACGGCGGTCGGGGTCTTCGACGTGTCGCACCTGGGCAAGGCCCGGGTGACCGGGCCCGGCGCGGCCGACTTCGTCAACGCCTGCCTGAGCAACGACCTGGGCCGGATCGGCCCCGGCCGGGCGCAGTACACGCTCTGCTGCGACGACGCCACCGGCGGCGTCGTGGACGACATCATCGCCTACCTGTACGCCGACGACCACGTCTTCCTCATCCCGAACGCCGCGAACACCGCCGAGGTGGTGCGCCGGTTGCGCGCCGCCGCGCCCGCGCAGGTCACCGTCACCGACGAGCACGAGGCGTACGCCGTGCTGGCCGTGCAGGGCCCCCGCTCGGCGGAGTTGCTGGCCGCCCTCGGCCTGCCCACCGAGCACGACTACATGAGCTTCTCCGCCGCGAGCCTGGCCGGGGTGGAGCTGACCGTCTGCCGTACCGGCTACACGGGTGAGCTGGGCTACGAGCTGGTGGTGCCGGCCGAGCACGCGGTGGCCGTCTGGGATGCGCTCTTCGCCGCCGGTGCCTCGTTCGAGCTGCGCGCCTGCGGCCTGGCCGCCCGGGACACGCTGCGTACCGAGATGGGCTACCCGCTGCACGGGCAGGATCTGTCGCTGGACATCAGCCCGGTGCAGGCCCGCTCCGGTTGGGCGGTCGGTTGGGGCAAGCCGGCCTTCTGGGGCCGCGACGCGCTGCTCGCCGAGAAGGCCGCCGGCCCCCGGCGTACGCTGCGCGGCCTGGTGGCCGTTGACCGGGCCATTCCGCGGCCGGGGATGACCCTGCACGTCGGTGACCGGCAGGTCGGCGAGGTGACCAGTGGCACCTTCTCGCCGACCCGCAAGCAGGGCATCGCGCTGGCCCTCGTGGACACCGACGCCAACCTGACCGACGGCGACGAGGTCGAGATCGACATCCGGGGCCGCCGAGCGCCCCTGAAGCTGACCAAGCCCCCCTTCGTGAACCCCTCGGTGCGCTAGCACCCCTGCCCTGGTGATCAAGAGCTTTGCGTCAGATTCGGACGGAATTCTGACGTAAACCTCTTGATCACCGGGCAACGGGTCAGGGGGTGGGGGGTTCGCCGGAGTCCAGGACCGCTTGGGTCCAGCCGCCCTGGATGACGCCGGTGGCGTCCAGGACCGCCCAGTCGACGACGTCGGTCGCCTCCACCACCACGGGGGCGCCGATGCGGACGCTCTGGTCGGTGTTGGCGTCGCTGGCGCTCACGCCGACGATCCGTTCCGGCACCTCCCAGGAGGTCACGCCCGCCCATACGTACTCCGGGCCGTCATCGCCGGGCAGGCCGTACTTGACCACCAACTGCGACTCGGCGGGCAGCTGTCCGGCGACGAACCGGGCGCGCGCGTCACCCAGCGCGGCACGGGCGGTGGCGACCGCCTGACTCATCGCGTCACCCGACCGGGCGTAACGCACGTCCGGCTGGATCCCGGAGAACAGGGTCGCGCAGGCGGCCGCGTAGTAGCGCCCGTCCGGGCCCGGGTGACCGGCCGGCGGGCGCAGGCTGAGGAACGAGTCGGCCTCCGGGTCGGTCGCCGGGTCCAGCTCCAGGCGCAGCAGCACCGGTGCGGTCGCGCCGTGCTGTTCCGGGTTGCCGTACGCCACAGCGATGTCATGCCCGGTGACGGTGGCGAGCACCGGCAACTGCACGAACGCCGGAACCTCCTCGCCGGTGAGCCCGTCGGTCCAGTCCCGCAGCAGTCGGCGGGCCGCCCCGGTCATCACCGCACCCCAGGCGCGGGTGAGGTGGTCCGGAACCCCCTGGGTCTGCAACTCCAGCAACCCGAAGCGCCGCAGGCCCTTGGTGGTGAACCACAACCCCTCGGTGTCGGACGAGTACGGCACCAGCACCCAGTCGACCAGCCGGATCCGGCCCTGCTCGTCGGGGAGCGAGCGCAACGCGGTCGCCGGGTCGAGGAACTGCAGACCGAAGACGTCCACCACGTCGCCGTCGTGGGATTCCGCCACGGCGGCCGCGACCGCACGGGCCGCCCACTCGTGCGCTGGTGGCCAACCCGGCCGGTACTCGGCCTGGACGACCACCAGGTGGGTCGCCGCGGCCAGGCGGGCCAACTGCTCCTCGGTGGCGCCGAACGCGGTGAGCAGGTCCGGCGGCAGCTCGGGGAACTCGCTGATCGGCCGGGTGTCGACGCTCATCAGCGGGCTGTCGAGCATCTGCCGGGCCAACCCGTGCACCGGCTCGGCCAGTCGGCCGGTCAGCGCCGCCACCGCGGTCTTCGCGCTGACCTTCGGCAGCCCCGTCATCGGCACCAGGTAGGTCGCGCTGAGCGACTCCGGCACCGGTACGGGCAGGAAGTCGTCAGTGATGAGCATGGGGTTCCCCCGGTGGCCGTGCCGGTGCTGTCGAGCCGAACGCTACCCGGCCGGTCGTGCCCGGTTCAGCCGGACAGCACCAGACCCAGGTAGACCAGCGTGGTGACCACCTCGACCGTCGCGCCGAGGACGTCGCCGGTGATCCCACCGAGCCGGCGTACCACGTGTGTCAGCAGCAGTGCCGCGACGGCGAGCGCGGCGACGACGGCCAGCGGCCCCTGCCACGGGCGGCCCGGCACGGCGGGCACCGCCAGCAGCGCGACGGCGACCGCGCCGACGGCCAGTGCGACCGGGCCGACGGTGCCGGCCACGAGCGCGCCGAGCCCGGCCGGCCGGGCCGCCGGAACGCCCCGTCGGCAGGCCACAGCGACGCCGAACCGTCCGGTGGCGGTCGCCGTGACCACCGCCGCGACGCACGCCGGCCAGGACCGTCCGGCCAGGTCGGCGAGCGCCGCCGCCTGCACCAGGAGTACGACCACCAGGGCGACCACCCCGAACGGGCCGACGTCCGGCTTCTTCATGATCTCCAGGGCGGCTGCGCCCCGCCGGTACGAGCCGAGCGCGTCCACGGTGTCGGCGAGCCCGTCCAGGTGCAGCCCTCGGGTGAGCAGCGCGGCGGCGCCGACCGTCACACCGGCGGCCACCAGTGGTGGTGCGAACGCGCCGCTCAGCAGCAGCACTCCGGCCAGCAGCGCGCCGAGCAGCGCGCCGACCGCCGGTGCGAGTGCCATCGCGGTGCCGGCGACCGGGCGGTCGATCCGTCCGGCCCGCACCGGCACCGTGGTGAACGTGGTGACCGCCAGCCGGGCCCCGGCGAGGAGCCGCGACTCAGACGGCACGCCAGCCCGACGCCGGCTGGTCGTCCGCCCCGGTGCTGGCCGGGCCCGGCCCGGCCGGTTCCGGCTCGGCGAAGTCGGGCTCGGTGCCGTCCGGGTCGGTGTTGCTCGCGTCGAGGTAGCTCGGCTCGTCGATGTTCGGGGCCGCCTCGCCGGTCGGGGCCGCCTCGCCGCCGCCGAGCGACGGGTGGACCGGCAGCGCGGCGGACAACGCCAGCACCGAACGCAGCAGCGGCAGCGCGACCAGCGCGTTCGCGCCCTCGCCGAGATCCAGCCGCAGGTCGAGCAGCGGGGTGAGACCCAACACGTCGGCGGCGAGCCGCACCGCCGGGTGCCCTCCGTGGTCGGCGAGCAGGCACCAGTGCCGCGCCTGCCCGGCCAGGTCGCGGCTGACCATGCCAGCGGCCACGCCGACCGGTCCGTCGAGCAGCACCGGCACCCGGCGGGCGGTGGCGCCGAGCAGCACGCCGGTGGCCACCGCCACGTCGCCGCCGCCCAGCTCGGCAAGGATGTCCTTCGCGCCGCGCGACGAGCGGCGGGTGCGGTGCAGGGCGTCGCGTACGGCCGCGCAGCGGACCATCCACGCCGCGTCGTCGATCTCGCCGGTGTCGGTGATCACCCGGCCCAGCACGGTGGGCGGCTCCGCGCCGGCGGTCGCCGCGAGCACCGCCGCGGCCGCCGCCTCGGTGCCGGCTCCACAGGCCCCCAGGACCAGCAGTTGTACGCCGGCGTCGGCCGCCTGTTCGGCCAGCCGCCAGCCGTAGCGCAGCGCGGACTCGACCTGGTCGAGCGTCAACGCCGGCTCGTCCTCCATCGCGGCGGACGCGGGGACGTCCACCACCTGCAAGCTCGCGCCGTTCTCGGCGGCCAACCGCGCCAACGCGCCCTGGCCGGCGCGGGCCTGCGCGGCCCGGCGTGCCGACTCACCGGCGACGGCGCCGGCCGACCCTCCGCCGGCGTGGTCGCCGTGCAGCAGCAACACCCGCACCGAACCCCACGCCTGTGGGGTCGGGGTGCCCTGGGTGGCGGCGGCGAACCCGACCACCCGGTCCAGCACGCCCAGCCCGGCACCCGGTACGTCCAGCGTGGCCAGCCGGTCCACCGCCTGCGGGCCCGCGTACTCGTCGGGCATCGGAAGCTCCATGCCCGGCTGGATGACCAGCCCGGTGGCCACCATCGGCAGCGCCATGGTGGGCGCGGCCCAGGGGTTGCCGGGTTCCTGGTTCGGTACGGTCGGAGCCGTGTGGGTCAACACGTCGGGCAGCTGCACCTCGGGGATGCCCTCGGCGTCGGCCAGGGTCGCCACGACCGGTGCGGTGGCGGGTGCGGGTGCGGCCGGTTCCGTCGGTGCGGCGACGGGCTTCAGCCAGACCGGCTGGCCGGCGACGACCAGCACCACCGCGTCGCAGGCGTCGGCGACCGCGCGGTTGGCAGCGCCCAGCGCGTCGGTGAACGCCCGGCCCAGCGGGGTGGTCGGCACCAGCGACAGCCCCACCTCGGGGCTCACCAGCACCACCCGCGCCGAGCAGGTGCGCAGCGCGTCGGCCAGTTCGGCGATCGTCGCCACGTCGTCGGCGGGCTGGTGGTCCGGGTCGAGCAGCACCGTCACCCAACCGCCCAGGTCGTCGACGAGCAGCGTCTCGTTGGGCTCTGCGGACGCGAGCACGTCGGCCAACCGGCGTGGGTCCTCGGTGGTCTCCTCGGTGGTCCAACTGCCCGGCCGGCGGGCGCGGTGCGCCGCCAACCGGGTCGCCCACTCGGTGTCCTCCGGGTCGCCCTCGGGCGCGGTGGCGACATAGCGGACCACCGGCGCGTCGGTGACCAGGGACTCGGCGAACTCGGACTTGCCAGACCGGATACCGCCGAGCACCAGGACCGTGTTCCACCCCTGTACGGACATGCCCGTACCTTAGTTCTCATCCTTCGGGGCCGGGCACGTCGCCCCAACCCTGCCGAAGATCAAAAGCCCGTTCCGCAACCATTGCGGGAAAGCGTCCATTTCCTGCCCCGGACGCGGCGCGACCCCGGGCCGCTTCACCCACCGCCGCTGGCAATCGTGGACACTTACCGTTAGCGCGTGACGGAAAATGTCCAAGATCTACCCTGCCAACTCCCGCGAGGTCGCGCGCCGGCGGGAACCACCAGCGTGGTGGCACGGGCGGCGATGATCAGTCGCAGTGTTCGAAGCCGCTGCCGTAGGTGACCCCGCCGGTGGCGCCGCCCCACTTCACGCAGGTCCCGGCGGCACTGGCCTTCACCGGTCCCGCGTAGTAGTCGAAGGACCCGCTGTCGGTGCTCCGGGCACGCCCCTGCACCTCCAGGTACGCGGACGCCGCCGACTTCGTCCCCACCGCGGTGTCCTTGAGGGTGACCACGCAGTTGGTGCCGGTGCCCGAGTGGTACGTCAGGAAGACGCGGCCCTTGCGCTGCCCGTCGGTGCCGGTCAGTGTCGCCGAGTCGATGACCTGGTAGCCGCTGCCGCACGCCTGCGCCGCCGTGTACGGGTTGGGCCGGCTGGACGGGGTGCGGCTGGGCGTCGGTCGGCTGCTGGTCGTGCCGGTCGGCGTGCTGCCCGGTGCGCCGGCGGTCCGGCCCGGCCCGGCGCTGCTCGTCGCGTCGGCCGGGGATCCGGTCGGGTCGGCCGTCGTGGTGCGGGTGGTGCCCGGCGTACCGCTGGGTCGGGGCCCGGTGGTGGTCGCGTCCCCGGGCGGCAGCGGTGCGTCGCTGACCGCCGCCGACTCGCCGGCCAGCGCGGGTGTCTGGTCCGCGGAACCCGGCTTCGCCTCGGGCCGGAGCGCCACCACGGCCACCGCGACGACAAGCGCGACGAGGACTACCGCACCGGTCCCGACCAGCAGTGGACGGCGTCGGCCCACCGGCCCGATCCCGATCGCGTCCTCCCGGGTCGGCCTCGGCTCGGTCGTCGCTTCGACCGCGACGTTCGCCGGTCGGCGTAGAGCGGAGGGCTCCGCCGACACCGACCCGGCGGGCGGCGTCGCCCCGACCGGCAGCGCGGAGACCAGTCTGGCCGGCGGCACGGAAACCAGGCTGGCCGGCGGTGCGGAAGCCAGGCCGGCGGGAGTGGCGGGGGCCGGGCCGGCCGGCGGCGCGAGGGCCGGGATGGCAGGCGAGGCGGCGGCCGGGACACCCGGGGTGGGAGCGGCCAACGCCCACGGTGGGCGGGCCGAGACCGGGATGCTCGCCAGTGTCGAGTCGCGGGCGTCGGCGGCGGCCGCCGCCAGCTCGGCGGCGCTGCCGAACCGGTCCTCGGGGCGCTTGCCCAGTGCGCGAGCCACCACGGCGGCGACCGCCGGTGGGGTGTCCGACGGCAGTGGGGGAGGCTCCTCCTGGGCGTGCCGCAGCGCCACAGCGAGCGGGTTGTCGCCGTGGAAGGGCGGTTGCCCGGCAAGACAGAAGTACGCCACCGCGCCGAGCGCGTAGACGTCGGTGGCGGCCGAGACGGGCTGCCCGGTGGCCTGCTCGGGCGACATGTACGAGGCGGTGCCGAGCACCATGTTCGCGGCGGTCAGCCCGGCCATGTCCCGGGACCGGGCGATGCCGAAGTCGACGAGCACCACAGTGCCGTCGGCCTTCACCAGGAGGTTGCCCGGCTTCACGTCCCGGTGCACGATGCCGGCGAGGTGGGCGGTGTGCAGCGCGTCCGCGGCCTGGGCCAGCACCGACATGGTGGTGGCGGGGTCCAGCCGCCCCGCCGCGCGTACCCGGGCGGACAACGGCTCGCCCTCGACGTACTCCATCACCAGGTAGTCGACCCGGCTGCCGTCGGCGAGCACGGCCTGCCCCACGTCGTGCACCGGAACCACGCCGGGGTGCCGCAACGCGGCCAGCATCCGGGCCTCGGCCCGGAACCGGGCGGTGAACTCCTGATCGGCGACCAGCGACGGCAGCAGCACCTTCACCGCCACCTCGCGTTCCAGCAGCACGTCAGTGCCGCGCCAGACCGCGCCCATCCCGCCCGTCGCCACCCGCTCGCCCAGCCGGTACCGGTCGCCGAGCAGCACTCCCCGAGTCAACACCGGGCCACCGTACCGGTCGGCCTCGATCGAATTGATCCACCTGCGGGTCCTGCCGGGGGCAGCGAGGGGCCGTTGCGCGCCGGGCCGACTACGCTGGCGGGGGTTCGTCCCACGGGGACTTCAGCGGCGAGGGGAGACGCGGCATGGCGTGGAGCTGGCGGTACGAGGGCACGGACGGTCAGACGGTCGAGGGACCGGCGGAGTCGTTCGGCAGCCAGGCCGACGCCGAATCCTGGATCGGTCAGACCTGGCGGGAACTCGCGACGTCCGGCGTCACCTCGGTCGCGCTCGTCGAGGACGACCGGGTGGAATACCGGATGAGCCTGCTGCCCACGGCCGAGTGATGGCCTACGACCGGCCGGGCGCCGACGGGCTGGTCCTCGGCGTGCCCAAGGCGGCGTTCCGGCCCAGCCCGATCTTCCTCGGCCTGGTCGCCCTCTTCGCGGTCAGCGGGGTGCTGGCCTGGAACGGTTACGGCAACGTCCGGTTCAACGTGTTCCTCTTCGTGGTGTCCGGCTGGCTGGTGTCGCTGTGCCTGCACGAGTACGCCCACGCGGTGGTGGCCTACCGGGCCGGCGACCGGGACATCGCCCACCGGGGCTACCTGACGCTCAACCCGTTGAAGTACACCCACCCGCTGCTGTCGATCGTGCTGCCGGTGGTGGTGCTGCTGCTCGGCGGCATCGGTCTGCCCGGCGGCGCGGTCTGGGTGGACCGGCACTCCATCCCGGGTCGACTGCGGCACACCCTGGTCAGCCTCGCCGGCCCGGCGACCAACGTGCTGTTCATGCTGGTGCTGGTCGCGGCGGTACGACTCGGCACCCAGTCGGGCGGCCCGGTGGAGTTCTGGGCCGGGGTGGCGCTGCTCGCCTTCCTCCAGCTCACCGCCAGTGTGCTCAACCTGCTGCCGGTGCCCGGCCTGGACGGCGGCAACATGATCCAGCCGTGGCTCAACCCGCAGTGGCGCAAGATGTACGACCTGTTCGCCCCGTACGGCTTCATCCTGCTCTTCGCGCTGCTGTGGAACCCGCGTATCGGCGGCTGGTTCTTCGACGCGGTCTTCGCGGTCGGTGACCTGCTCGGTCTGCCGTCGTGGCTCTACGCCACCGGCCTCGACCTGATCCGTTTCTGGCAGAGCTGAGTTGAGCTGACCCGGTCCGGGTCGAAGCTGAGCTGACCCGGTCCGGTCGGCGCGAGTGTGACGCGCCGACCGGACCGGACCGGCGTCAGGGACGCTGCGCGGGGGACTCGGTCTTCGACGGGTCCCGCTCGGTGACCGGCTCGACGATCTCGTCGATCGCCTTGAGCAGCTCGGCGTCGAGCTTCACCCCGGCCGCCTTCACGTTGTCGTGCACCTGCTCGGGGCGGGACGCGCCGATGATCGCCGACGAGACGTTCGGGTTCTGCAGGACCCACGCCACCGCGAGCTGGGCCATGCTGAGCCCGGCCTGCTCCGCGAGGGGCTTGAGCTGCTGCACCCGGGTGAGCACATCGTCGTTCATGAACCGGGAGATGAAGTTCGCGCCGGACTTCTCATCGGTGGCGCGGGAACCGGCCGGCGGCGGCTGGCCCGGCAGGTACTTACCGGAGAGCACGCCCTGCGCCATCGGCGACCAGACGATCTGCCCGATGCCCAGCTCCTCGCTGGCAGGCACGACCTCGGTCTCGATGACCCGCCACAGCATCGAGTACTGAGGTTGGTTGGAGACCAGCGGGATGTGCAGCTCCCGGGCGAGCGGGTGGGCGGCGCGCAGCTGCTCGGCGGTCCACTCGGAGACGCCGATGTAGTGCGCCTTACCGGAGTGCACGACGTCGGCGAACGCCTCCATCGTCTCTTCCAGCGGGGTGCTGTAGTCGTACCGGTGGGCCTGGTAGAGGTCCACGTAGTCGGTGCGCAGCCGGCGCAGCGAGCCGTTGATCGACTCCATGATGTGCTTGCGGGAGAGGCCACGGTCGTTGCGGCCAGGCCCGGTCGGCCAGTAGACCTTCGTGAAGATCTCCAGCCCCTCGCGGCGCTCGTTCTGCAACGCCCGGCCGAGCACGTCCTCGGCCCGGGTGCCGGCGTACACGTCGGCGGTGTCGAAGGTGGTGATTCCCGCGTCGAGGGCGGCGCGGACGCAGGCGAACGCGGCGTCCTCCTCGACCTGGGAACCGTGGGTGATCCAGTTGCCGTACGAGATTTCGCTGACCAGCAGGCCGGAACGGCCCAGGTGTCGGAATTCCATGTACCGACCCTAACTCCGCTAGATCACTAACGTCGACCGGCCACTCACAGCACGGGATTGGCGTCGGTGAGTAGCCGGTCGATCTCCGCCAGCACCTCCGCACGGTCGCGGTGCACCGGGTCGATCAGCGCCGCGCCACGCCGGTCCAGCGCACCCCACCGCCCGGTCTCGGTGGCGACCAGGAACGCCACCGGGTGAATGACCAGCACCGGATGCGCCGGGGGGACGAGCACCGTGCCGGTGCGGTCCACCACGCCGCGCCGTCCGGCCACGTCGACGACCGCGAGGCCCTCCTCGGTGAATCCGTCGACCTGCTGGCCGTCGGCCAACTCGGTGACGAACCCGTGGTAGCGCGTGGGCACGACGATCCGGCCGGTCCGGTCGACCGCCCCCCACCCCTCGCGCCGGACCGCGGCCAACCCACGGCGGAACGGCCGTACCTCGGCGAAGTTGGGCGCCACCTGCACCGTGCCGGTCGCGTCGATCGCCGTCCAGCCACCGTCGCCGACCACCCAGGCCAGCCCATCGCTGAACGGATGCGCCGCCCGGAACGACGGCGGGATCACCGTCGTACCCAGCAGGTTGATCAGCGACCACCGGTCGGTGTCCGGACGGCGGACCCAGGCCAGCCCGTCGTGGAACGGTTGCGCCTCGGCGTACCGGGCGGGAACGACCAGGTCGCCGTCCGGACCGGTGTAACCCCACAGCTGCCCGTCGCGCTCCGGCAGCGGGGGCCGGTCGCGGTCGAGCACCTCGTCACGACCCCGGGGGTACGGCCCGAAGCCGCCCGCCGAGGCCCGGACGGTGACCGCGTCGAGCGCCACCCGGATCCGCCCCAGCAGTTCGGCGTCGCCGGCGCCGCGCAGGTCGAGCGCGTCCTCGAAGTGCTCGCAGGCCTCCATGAGCCGCCCCTGGTCGTAACACGACCGCCCGGCGTGCTCGTGCAGCGCGGCCCGCAGCCGGTCGGGTAGTTCGACCGAGTTGGCCTGGGCGAAGAGCTGGTCGGCCTCGGCGAAGTCGCCGCGCCAGCGCAGGACGTGCGCCAACCTGGCCTGGGCCAGCGCGGTCCGACGCAACTCGCCGGTCGCCTCGGCGTAGGTGAGAGCCAGCCGACCGTCAGCCAGCGCGTCGTCCAGGTCGCCCAGGATCCGCGAGGTCACCGCCCGGAGGCTGAGCAGCCGGGCGCGGGCACGGTTGTCGACCGCCGAACCCAACTTCTCGGTCAGTCGTCGCCGGATGGCCCGCAGGTCGTCCGGTTCCGTCAACTCCTCGCGCAGCGTGACCGGGTCCAACCGCCAGCGGTACGCCGCGAGGACCTGCTCCGGGTCACCCGGGTCGGCCAGCGACGGGCGGGCAGCCACCGGAGCGGCCTCGGCGGGCGGTGCGGACACCGGCGCGTCGTCCCCGCTCCTGGGGCTGGGAACGGCCGAGGCAGGCGGCGCGGAGGTCGGCACGGGTGGCGCGGAGGTCGGCACCACCGACGCGGGCGGTGCCGAGACGGGGGCTGCTTCTGCGGCGGCCGGTGGCGCGGAGTCTGGTTCTGCGGCGGCCGGTGGCGCGGAGACGGGCGCTGTGGGGGTCGGCAGGGGCGGTGCGGAGGTCGGCATCACCGACGCGGGCGGTGCGGAGACGGGCGGCGCGGAGACGGGGGCCGTGAAGGCTGGCTCGGCCGGTGCGGGCGGCGCCGACACGGGTTCTACGGGAACCGGCGGCGCGGACACGGGTGCCGTGAAGGCTGGCACGGGTGGCGCGGACACGGGTTCCACCGAGATCGGTGGCGCGGGCGGCGCGGAGACGGGCGGCGCGGGAGGGGCCGAGACGGGTTCGTCCAGGTCGTCGTACGTCGTCTCGGGTCGCCAGACGTCCGCCGGTCCGGTGGTGCTCGGGCCGTCCACACTGTCCCACGAGTACTCGTGCGGGGCGACTGCCTCGCCGTCCGGCCGCTGCTCGACAGGGCGGGCGTCCTCGACGGGCGTGACCTGCTCGTGGCCGGCGTCGGCTTCGGGCTGGTGGTACGGCGTCACCGCGGCGGGTACGCCGGAGACCGGCCGGTCGTCGTCCGCCGTAGCCGGTTCGACGGGCGGCGGTGCGTCGCCGGCGGGTTCGTCCGCCCAGCTGGGTGTGCTGTCGGCGGTTGGCTGGGCGGGCGGCGCGGAGACCGGCCCGGGTTCGTTGGTCGAGGTCGACCCGCCGATGGGCTCGTCGGTCGGATAGCCGTGGGATGTCGGCGTCGACACGTCCTGGTCTGTCGTGCCCGACGCGGTGACGAGGTCGAGGTCGTCGGCTGTCGACTCGTCGTCGGACGACGGCCGGTCCGACGCCGGCTGGCTCTGCTCGGGCTCGCCCTGCTGAGCGGGGCTGAACCAGGCGTCCGGACCGCGGGTGCCCGGAACCTCGTCCGGCTCCCGAAGGGGTGCCACCGGCTCTTCCGAGGGCGGCGGGGGTACGTAGCGGCGCGGCGTGCCGGGGGCCGGCGGAAGCGTCAGCTCGACGTCCTCCACCGGGGGATTCTGGGCCGTCGGGGTCGGGGCCGTCGGGATCGGCGTGGGTCGGCTGGTCGGCGGGTCCTGGACCTGCCAGGCCGGCGGCGGTGCGACCGGCGGGCGGGTGTCCGCCGTCGGGGCCGGCCGTTCCGCCGAGGTCGGCCCGTGCGGCGGGACAGGCCGCTCCGGCGAGGTCGGCCACTGCCGCGAGTCGGGCCGCTCCGGCGTGAGCGGGCGTTCCTGGGTGCGCGGGTGCTGCGTCGAGTCTGGCCGTTCCGGCGAGTACGGGCGTTTCGGTGACGGCGGGCGTTCCGAGGCGTGGGTGAAGTCCGGCGGGACCGGGCGGCGATCGGTCGGCGCGCTCCCGCCCACCGGGTCGCCGACCCGTCGACGATCCGGGCCCGGCTCCTCGCCGCGCCGCTCCACCGGGCGGTCGCCGACGTCCGGACCGGGGTAACGCGGCGGCGGTGTGGGATGCGGGCGGTCAATCGCCGCCGGTCCGGTCGGCGACCGTCGCTCGGGTGTCGGCGGGACGTCCGACCGTTCGTCGAGGTGCGGCGGATCCACCGGCGCGGGCAGGTACTCCAACCGCAGGCGGGCGGCAGGTGGGCCCGAGACGGGAACATCGGTGGCCGGGGAGACCGGGGCAGCCGACACCGGGCGGTCCCGGCCGGGCGCGGCGGGGGAGACGGGCGCCGTCGAGGAGACGGACGCTGCGGGGGACACGGGCGCGGGCGACACCTGTCGCTCCGGGATGACCGGCGGAACGGGTGTGGCGCGGCCCGGTGAGGCCGGTGCCGTTGGAGCGGTCGCCGCGGGACGCACCGGCCGCTCGTCGTACCGGGAGGGGGCGGTCGACTGTCGCTCGTCCGGGCGGGCCGGTGGCCGCTCCGGCCGCGACGGCCTGGCCGGCTCCCCGCTCCGGTACGGGTCCGTGGTGCGGTGCGGGTCCGCGCCGCGGTGCGGGTCCGCGCCGCGGTGCGGGTCCGTGGTGCGGTACGGCTCGGTGCGGTGGCTCTGCTCGCGCGTGCGGTCCGGACGAAGCGGGCCCGGTGGCGGCCAGGGCAGGCTGCCGTCGGGCCGCTGGCTGGGCCGAGGCTCGGGGTAGCCGTTCTCCTGGTGCCCGTCCTCGCGGCGTCCGTTGTCGCGGTGCCCGTCCTCACGGTAGGCGTCCGGTCGGGCCTCCTCGCGGGAACGCCACTCCGGGTACGCCTCGGCGCGGGCGACCGACTCACGGGGCTGCTGCCGGTGTGGGTCGGTGTCGGGCCGACGCCGGTCGTCGTCGCGGCGGGGCTGCTCCGGCATGTCCGGCTCGGGCCGGTGCCGTCGTCCACCGTTGGGCGTCCGGGCCGCCTCGGCCGCCTCGTCCGCCCGGTAGTGCCGCTCCGGGCGACGGCCGTCGTCCGCGGTCCGGTCCGGGTACCCGTCGGCACGGTACCGCGTACGGCCGTCCACCGACGCCCACCGGTCGGCGCCGTCGGCGGGTCGGTCGTCGGAGGTGCGGCCGTTGCGGTCACGGGCGGGCCGTTCGCCGTACCCGTCGCCGGGGTGTCGCTCGTAACCGGCGGCTGGGCGGTCCTGCGTGCCTCGACGACGAGGCGAGTCGTCCGGCTCGGGCATCCAGCCGACGTCGGACCGGGGCGCCGGGGAAACCGGCGGTGTGCCGAGGTGTCCCCGGTCCCGGTCGGTGGGTTCCGGTCGCGCGCGTCGACCGTCGTACCGCTCGGAGGCGGGCTGGTCCCGGTGCCAGGCGGCCTCCCGCGCCGGTCCCCGCTCGTCGGCGGGGCGTCGGTCGGACCAGGCGGTACGCCGGTCCGTCTCGGGCGAGCGACGGTCGTCGCGCCGGGGTGGCTCCGGTAGTGGCCGGCGGTACGGCTCGTGGTCGTAGGTGCGGGAGTCGCTGGTGTCGGGGCGGCCATAGGTGGACCCGTCGAGGTCGCCCCGGGGTCGACCGTAGGTCGGTGTCTCGCCCGCGCCCTCGTCCACCCAGGACCTGCTGGGTGGCGGCTCTGCCGGCGGTTCATCGGCCCAGGACCGACCGAGGTAGGTGCCGTCGGGGCGGGTCGGGGCCAGCGGCGGGACCTCGGCTCGGCCGGTCACCGTCGCACGGCCGCGCGACGGCGGCTGGTGGAGCGCACCGATGTCGCCCGGGTAGCGCTGGCCGGGGAACTGGGGGTGCCACTCGGTCGTCGGTTCGACCACCCAGGACGGTTCGTTGGGGTCCGGCCACCGGTCGTCGTAACGGCCGTTCATCCGTCGAGCCCGTCGCCGCACCCGGCCACCCGGCCGACTCTTGACGGAGGTGAGCTGTGCGCAGCCACAACCGAGTGAACCCCGGGCGTCCGGTCGCCGCCTGCCACGCCCCGGTGGCCGGCTCGCGTCCGCTCGCTCACGGCGTTGTCACCTCGTTGCAAATTGTCGCGCTGGGGCCTCGCGTGCCGGGTCAGGTCGCCCGCTCCGGCACCCCGTGGCTGCGGATGGAGGGTAACGGCGTGGACTCGCTCACCGCCACTGTGGTGCCGCCGATGGGCGCAAACGTTATCCCATTGGTTTCGGACATTTGGTCCTATAACCGAATCTGGTCTTCGACCCTACCGCACCCGACGGCCATCCGACCCGGGTGGGATCCGTCTCCGGTCAGGGGTGCTCCATGATGAGGACCGCGAAGGTGCCGGGCGCGAGTGCCTCGTAGCTGTGCGGGGCGTCACCGGGAAACGTGGCGTAGTCGCCCGGGTTGAGTTCGACAGGAGCAGTCTCCGGGCCCACCCGCAGACGGCCGGCGGCCACCACCACGTGCTCGACGCTGCGCGGGGTGTGCGCGTCCGCGGTTCGGATGGCGCCCGGTTCCAGCTCGATCAGGTAGACGTCGCGGCGCAGGTGCGCGGCGCCCGCGCTGAGCAGCGTGCCGGTGAAGTCGGCCTGTTCGGAGCGGACGTGCGGCCCGTCTCCGGCCCGGACCACCCGTACGTCGAGGTCGTCGGGCTCCACCAGCCTGCTGAACGGCACGCCGAGTGCCACGCCCAGAGCCCAGAGCGTCTCCACGCTCGGGTTGCCGGTGCCCGCCTCCAGTTGCGAGACGGTGGACTTCGACACCCCTGCTCGGCGGGCCAGCTCGGTCAACGAAACACCTACCCGTTCCCGCTCCCGACGCAGGGCGGCGGCGATGGTGGCCAGCGGGGCCGCAGGTTCCGGAGCCATGCCGTCACTCCATCGCGTCGAGCGTTCGGGCGCACGTAGAGCTTGGGGAACTCTTCGTACGCTACAGCGAACAGCCGCCCCGCCCCGGCAGGACCAGGAAGGAGCGGCAGGACCCGCGCACCAAGACGAAACTGCTGCCACGCGGATCGCGTGGCAGCAGTTCGAAGATCGTGGCAGTGCGTGGGGGAGCCGGGGTCAGACCTTGTCGCCGAGCTTCACCTGGGGAGCCGGAGCGCGCATCCGCCGGAACGTGATCGACCGCATGACCGCGTAGAGGTACAGCGAACCCATCCGCTGGTCGGTCTTCGGGAAGCGCTCCTTGACCAGCTTGCCGATCTTGCGACAGATCAGCACCGAGTCGACGACCACACCCAGCGCCAACGCACCCCAGAGCAGGTTGGAGATCAGACGGACCGGCGCCGGCATGGCCGCGTTGGACCCGATCAGCACGATCAGCGCGCCGCCGAAGAACCAGGTGCCGACGGTACGCCGGGAGTCGACCACGTTGCGGGCCAGCAGCCGCTCCGGGCCGCGGTCGCGCGGGCCGCCCTCGCGGCGGAACTCCGATGCGGCCTCGGCGCGCAGTTGGCGGCGACGCTCCCGCTCCTCCTCCTTGGTGAGGGGGCGGCTGGGGCCGGCCGGGCGGCGACCGACGGTCGGCCGCTTCGGAGTCTCCCGACCCTTGGCAGGGGTGTAACCCCGGGGACGCTCGGCGGTCTCCTCGGGGGTTACCGAGGTGACGGCCTCGTCGACGAGGTCGGTGGACTTGCGGCGAAAGAGCGACGGCACGCGGCAAGGGTAGCCAACGGTCCGCGCCCGGTGCACATCGCGGTGCAACGAGCCGACGGCTCCAGGTCGCAGCGCGACCTGGAGCCGTCGTGGCGAACGAAAGGTGTTCGAGGTTACGGACGTTCGGCGTGCGCGCCCAGGTCGGCGAGCTTCGCCTCGAAGTCCTCGTAGCCCCGGTTGATCAGGTCGACGCCGTACACCCGGGAGGTGCCCTCGGCCGCGAGAGCCGCGATCAGGTGGCTGAACCCGGCGCGCAGGTCCGGGATGACCAGGTCGGCGGCGTGCAGCTTGCTCGGCCCGGCGATCACCGCGGAGTGCTTGAAGTTGCGCCGGCCAAAGCGGCACGGGGTGCCGCCGAGGCAGTCCCGGTAGACCTGGATGTTGGCGCCCATCGAGTTGAGCGCGTCGGTGTAGCCCAGTCGCTGCTCGTAGACCGTCTCGTGAACGATCGACAGGCCGCGGGCCTGGGTGAGCGCCACGACCAGCGGCTGCTGCCAGTCGGTCATGAAGCCGGGGTGCACGTCGGTCTCCAGTGCCACCGCGTTCAGCTCGCCGCCGGGGTGCCAGAAGCGGATGCCGCCCTCCTGGCCCGGGTCGCCCAGCTTCGGCGCGCGCGCGTCGGTGACCTCGTACTCACCGCCGACCGACCGGAAGATGTTGAGGAAGGTCATCATGTCGGCCTGCTGCGCGCCGAGCACCTCGACGTGACCACGGGTGGCCAGCGCGGCAGCCGCCCAGCTCGCCGCCTCGATCCGGTCCGGGATGGGCCGGTGGGTGTAGCCGTGCAACTTCGGCACGCCCTGGATCTCGATCACCCGGTCGGTGTGGACCTTGATGATCGCGCCCATCTTCTGCAGGATGCAGATCAGGTCGATGATCTCCGGCTCCACCGCTGCGTTACGCAGCTCGGTGACACCCTCGGCCATCACCGCGGTCAGCAGCACCTGCTCGGTGGCGCCGACGCTCGGGTACGGCAGGGCGAACTTGGTGCCGTGCAGCCCGTTCGGCGCGGACAGGTGCAGACCCTCCGGCCGCTTGTCGACAGTGGCGCCGAACTCGCGCAGCGCCTGGAGGTGGAAGTCGATCGGGCGCGGGCCGATGTGGCAGCCGCCCAGGTCCGGGATGAACGCGTGCCCGAGCCGGTGCAGCAGAGGGCCGCAGAACAGGATCGGAATCCGGCTGGAACCGGCGTGCACGTTGATCTGGTCGGTGCTGGCGCTCTCCACGTTCGCCGGGTCGAAGACGAGCTCGCCGTCCTCGGTGCCGTCGGTGACCTTGACGCCGTGCAGACCGAGCAGACCCCGGACCACCTCGACGTCACGGATCTTCGGCACGTCGAACAGCCGGCTCGGGCTGTCGCCGAGCAGCGCGGCGACCATCGCCTTCGAAACCAGGTTCTTCGCGCCGCGCACGCGGATCCGCCCTTCGAGCGGAGTGCCTCCGTGCACAACCAGGACGTCGTCGGTCAACGCAACCTCCAGCGCGTCGGTGCTGCCGTGTTGATGGTGGGGTGCCTGAACAACTGTCGCTACCCCGGATGCGGCCATGTCGAAACGGCCCGCTTGTGTCGTCGCTCCGGCAGCATAGCCCTCGGTGACGAAAAAGGACTCGGTCACATCGGCGTGTGTGGCATTAATCGGTGATCCGGCACTTTTGCGTACCAAGAACACTACGGATCGTGATCAGGCCACCGCCGGTGGCGGGGTGTCCGAACCGGGCAGGGCGAGCATCTGATCCAGCGCGACCCGGGCGTGGTGCGCCGTGTCCGCGTCCACCGTGATCTGGTTGACGACCCGGCCCGCGACCAGCTCCTCGAGCGCCCAGACCAGGTGCGGCAGGTCGATCCGGTTCATCGTCGAGCAGTAGCAGACGGCCTTGTCCAGGAACATGATCTGCTTGTCCGGGTGCGCCAGCGCGAGCCGGCGGACCAGGTTCAGCTCGGTGCCGAGCGCCCACGCCGAACCGGCCGGAGCCGCCTCGATGGTCTTGATGATGTATTCGGTCGAGCCCACGTAGTCGGAGGCGGTGACGACCTCGTGCCGGCACTCCGGGTGGACCAGGACGTTGACCCCGGGCACCCGCTCCCGTACGTCGTTGACGCTGTCCAGCGTGAACCGGCCGTGCACCGAGCAGTGCCCCCGCCAGAGGATCATCTTGGCGTCGCGCAGCTGCTCCGGGGTGAGCCCGCCGTTCGGCTTGTGCGGGTCGTAGAGCACGCAGTCGTCCAACGACAGGCCCATCTCCAGCACCGCCGTGTTGCGGCCCAGGTGCTGGTCGGGCAGGAAGAGCACCTTCGACCCCTGCTCGAACGCCCAGTCCAGGGCGCGCTTGGCGTTGGAGGAGGTGCAGACCACGCCACCGTTGCGGCCGACGAAGCCCTTGATGTCGGCCGACGAGTTCATGTACGTCACCGGCACTGTCTCGCCGGCGATGCCCAGCTCGGTCAGCGTGTCCCAGGCGGCCTCGACCTGGCCGAGGACGGCCATGTCCGCCATCGAACAGCCGGCGGCCAGATCGGGCAGGATCACCCGCTGCGCGTCGGTGGTGAGGATGTCGGCGCTCTCGGCCATGAAGTGCACGCCGCAGAAGACGATGTACTCCGCATCCGGACGGGCGGCGGCCTCCCGGGCCAACTTGAACGAGTCGCCGGTCACGTCGGCGAACTGGATCACCTCGTCGCGCTGGTAGTGATGCCCCAGCACGAAGACCTTGCTGCCCAGCTTCGCCTTCGCGGCCGTGGCGCGAGCCACCAGATCAGGGTCGCTGGGCGCCGGCAGGTCGCCCGGACACTCGACGCCACGCTCGGTGTCGGGGTCGCTGCCCCGGCCGAGCAGCAGCAGAGCCGTCGCCGTGTTGGAGGGTTCCACCCAGGTCGAAGTCACGTAGCCATGGTCCCACAGCGCGAGCGCGCCGCAGCTTCCCTCGGTGTGGGCTGCCACACTGCTCGGCATGCGCGTGCTGCTCTGCCCGGACAAGTTCGCCGGCACCCTGTCCGCACCGGAGGTGGCCGCTGCGGTAGCCGACGGTTGGCGGTCCGTAGCCCAGGGCGACGAGCTGCTGATCCGGCCGCTCGCCGACGGTGGGCCGGGCTTCGTGGAGGTGCTCGCCGAAGCCCTCGGCGGCCGGCGGGTGCCGGTCCCGACGGTCGACCCGCTGGGCCGGCCGGCGGCCGGTGAGATCCTGCTCACCACCGACGGTACGACCGCCTACCTGGAGAGCGCCCAGGCGTGCGGCCTGCACCTGCTCTCCGCGACCGAGCGCGACCCGAAGACCACCACCTCGTACGGGCTGGGGCTGTTGGTGGCCGCAGCGGTGGAGAGCGGCGCCCGGACGGTGGTGATCGGGCTGGGCGGCTCGGGCACCAACGACGCCGGGGCCGGGATGCTCGCCGCGCTGGGCGTCACACCGCTCGACCCGGGTGGCGCCTCGCTCCCGTACGGCGGGGCGGCGCTCGCCGCTGTCGACGCGGTGGACGGCGTACCCCGGCTGCGTGGCGTCCGGCTCGTCGCGGCCACCGACGTGGACAACCCCCTGCTCGGCCTGCACGGCGCGAGCAACGTGTTCGGCCCGCAGAAGGGCGCCGACCGTGCTGACGTACTGCTGCTCGACGCCGCGTTGGAGCGCTTCGCGGCGGTGCTGGAGCGGGACCTGCCCGGCTGCCCGGCAGGGCTCGGCACGGTGCCCGGGGGCGGCGCCGCCGGCGGTATCGGTGCGGCGCTGCTCGCCCTGGGCGGCGGTTGCGAGTCGGGCATCGGCCTGGTCACCAGGGCCACCCGGCTGGACGACGCGCTGGACACCGCGGACCTGGTGATCACCGGTGAGGGGTCGTTCGACCACCAGTCGCTGCGCGGCAAGGTGGTCGCCGGGGTCGCCGGGGCGGCCCGTGACCGGGGTGTCCCGTGCGTGGTGGTCGCCGGGCAGGTGAGCACCGGCCGGCGGGAGGCCGCCTCGGCGGGGGTCACCGACGCGTACAGCCTGGTGGAGCACTTCGGCGGCGAGGAGGGCGGCGGGCTCGACGCCGCGCTGAGCCGACCCGCCGAGGGTTTACGCGAGCTGGGCGCCCGGCTGGCCCGGCAGTGGAGCCGCTGAGCGCTCCGGCCACCGGGCCTACCTGCGGCGGGCGTCACGCCACCCGGGTGCGCCCGCCCGGGGCGGCGTACGATCGGCTGAGGACCACAACCGGGAATCACTGGACGGCGCGCGGCGTTGGCCAGTGCGTCCGGACCCAAACCGCGCAGGGAGACTTCCACGTGACCACGCCAGCGCAGACCGAGTCGACCGAGGCCCAGGCCCCTACTTCCGTCGTCCTCACCGACGTCGCGGCGCAGAAGGTCAAGGCCCTGATCGAGCAGGAGGGCCGCGACGACCTGCGGCTCCGCGTCGCCGTGCAGCCGGGCGGCTGCTCCGGCCTGCGGTACCAGCTCTTCTTCGACGAGCGTTCCCTCGACGGTGACGTCGTCACCGATTTCGGTGGTGTCGAGGTCGTCGTCGACCGGATGAGCGCCCCGTACCTTTCCGGCGCGACGATCGACTTCGCCGACCGGATCGACGCCCAGGGCTTCACCATCGACAACCCCAACGCGGGCAACTCCTGCGCCTGCGGTGACTCGTTCAACTGAGTCACACACCACGCATCAGCGATGACGGGGCCGTCCTTCGGGGCGGCCCCTTCGTCGTAACGGGCCCGACGTGCTCGTGACGAGCGGGTGGCCGTTGTCCGACCGACCGGTCACTGTCGGGTTGCCGGGCCGGTAGGCTGACCGCGCCCTGCTCCCGACCCTGAGGGTTGACATGAAGATCGCCGTCACCGGCTCGATCGCCACCGATCACCTGATGAGCTTCCCCGGTCGCTTCGCCGACCAGCTCATCGCCGATCAGCTGCACAAGGTGTCCCTCTCCTTCCTGGTGGACGACCTGGTGCTCCGCCGCGGCGGCGTGGCGGCGAACATCTGCTTCGGCATGGGTCAGCTCGGGTTGCGCCCGGTGCTACTCGGCGCGGTGGGCGCCGACTTCGCCGACTACCGCTCCTGGCTGGAGCGCCACGGCGTGGACTGCGACTCGGTGCACATCAGCGAGGTGGCGCACACCGCCCGGTTCGTCTGCACCACCGACACGGACATGTGCCAGATCGCGTCGTTCTACGCCGGTGCGATGAGCGAGGCGCGCAACATCGAGCTGGCGCCGGTGGCCGACCGGCTCGGCGGCCTGGACCTGGTGCTGGTCAGCGCCAACGACCCCGAGGCGATGCTGCGGCACTCGGCCGAGTGCCGCACCCGCGGGTACGCGTTCGCCGCCGACCCGTCGCAGCAACTCGCCCGGATGGGCGGCGAGGACGTGGTGGCGCTGATCGAGGGCGCCGAGTACCTGATGACCAACGACTACGAGAAGTCGCTGCTGCAGAGCAAGGCGAAGCTGAGCGACGACCAACTGCTGGACCTGGTCAAGGTGCGGGTCACCACGCTGGGCAAGCACGGTGTGGAGATCGCCGGCCGGGATATCGACCCGATCCACGTACCGATCGCGCGGGAGATCCGGGCGGTCGACCCGACGGGTGTCGGCGACGCCTTCCGGGCCGGGTTCTTCACCGCGCTCTCCTGGGGCGTCGGTCTGGAGCGGGCTGCCCAGGTCGGCTCGCTGCTGGCCACGCTGGTCCTGGAGACCGTCGGAACCCAGGAGTACGACGTCCGCCCCGACCTGTTCGTCAAGCGGCTCGCCGAGTCGTACGGCGACACCGCGGCCGACGAGGTCCGCGCCCACCTCCTGCCCTAGCTCGGCGACCACCGCGCCGGTCGGCGCCGATCATGGAGTTGTGGTGGCGGGTTGGTGCCTTATGCCCCGTTTTAACCCCACCACAACTCCATGATCGACGCGTCTGGCCGGACGCGTGGGCTTCAGTGGGAGCGGCGGACGTCGTAGGCGGGGCCGTCGGGGCCGCTGACCGCGCCCAGGAACTCCTGCCCACGCATCCGGCACCACGCGGGGATGTCGACAGCCGCCGCCGGGTCGTCGGCGAGCACCCGGACCACCGTTCCCACCGGCACCTGCGGCAACCGCCGGGCGGCCGCGATCACGGGCAGCGGGCAGCGCTGCCCCCGGCAGTCGATGACCTGGTCTGGCATCGTCACAACCCCACCACCCCAGCGTCGGCACGCAACTCGGCCACGATCGTCGGCAGCTCACCGAGGAACCGCTCGACGTCCGCCTCGGTCGTCTCCCGGTGCAGGCTGACCCGCACGTTCCCATGTGAGAGCACCCCCATCGCCTCCAGCACGTGCGACGGGCGCAGCGTGGACGACGTACAGGACGAACCGGACGACACGGCGAACCCCCGCCGGTCCAGCGCGTGCAGCAACGTCTCACCGTCGACGTACAGGCACGAGAAGGTGACCAGATGCGGCAGCCGGAGCACCGGATCGCCGACCACCTCCACGTCGGGCACCTCCGCCGCGACCCGCGCCCGGATCCGGTCCACCAGCGGAGCCAGCCGGGCCGCGTCGGCCGCCGCGTCGGCCGCCGCCGCCCGCAGGCTCGCCGCCGCAGCCACCACCGCGGGCAGATTCACCACCCCGGGGGTACGCCCACCCTCCCGCTCGTCGGCCGGCCAGGGTGACTCCCAACGGGTGCCCTTACGAACCGCCAGCACTCCCACCCCGGGTGGACCGCCCCACTTGTGGGCGCTCGCGCTGAGCACCGACCAGCCGGCGGGCAGGGGCACCCGGGCGACCGACTGGGCGGCGTCCACGTACAGCGGCACCCCCACCTCCGCACAGGTGGCCGCCGCCTCGGCGACCGGTTGCACGGTCCCCACCTCGTGACTGGCAGTGATCAGGGAGGCCAACGCGACTCCGGGTTCGCGCACAGCCGCCGACCACGCGCTCAGATCCAACCGGCCCGACCGGTCGACCGGCACGCCCACTGCCGTACCACCCGCTGCGACGTGCCGCTCCGCCGCGTGCAGCACCGCCGAGTGCTCGATCGCCGAGTGCACAAGCGTCGACCCGACCCGCCGCCGCCCCGCCAGGGCCCCGAGCACCGCGCCGTGGGCTGCGGTCGTACCACTGGGGGTGAAGGACACCTCGTCGGCGCGGACACCGAGCGTCAGCGCGGTGGCCTCGCGCGCGGCGTCGAGCAGCTGCCGGGCCCGCCGGGCCTGCGTGTAGAGCTTGCCCGGGTCGGCCCAGCCGTCGTCGAACGCGGCCAGCAACGCCTGCCGCGCCACCGGATGCATCGGCGCGGCGGACGCCGCGTCCAGGTAGACCGGGGTTCGCAACCCCGGCTCACTCCTCGCGCTCACAGAGCCGCCTTCGTTCGCGGCTGCGGGGCTCGCAACCCCGGCTCACTCCTCGCGCTCACAGGTAGCAACGCTATCGCGGCGGTATGGCCGGGATCCCCCCGATGGGGGCGGACAGTGACCCCACCACGGCCGAGTCCGTCATGGTCGAGTAATCTGCGACCGTCGGTGACGCCTTTGCCGTCGGTGCTGAGGAAAGACGCACCGCGGCGCGCTAGGGAGGCAGGACCAGGTGGTCGCAAGGAGTTCGGAGGTACGGCCGTCGGCCGTACGGCACAGCGCTTCCCCGGGGGTTGGTGGACGCCGGGGGCGTGGTGCTGGTCGGTTGGCCGGGCTCGGTCTCGGTGGCGTGGCGCTGCTGGTTCTGCTCACTGGCTGTGACGTGGGGCAGACCTTCCACGGCTTCGGCTGGCCGCAGGGCGGCATCTCGCCGGAGTCGAAGCGGATGTACGACCTGTGGATCGCCTCCTGCATCGCCGCGCTCGCGGTCGGCGTCTTCGTGTGGGGCCTGATCTTCTGGTGTGTCGTGCGCTACCGCAAGCGTGGCAACGCGCTGCCGGTGCAGACCCGCTACAACCTGCCGATGGAGTTCCTGTACACCATCGCGCCGATCCTGATCGTCTCCGTGCTCTTCTACTACACGGCGATCGTGCAGACGGACGTCGACAAGCTGTCGAAGAACCCGGACGTCACTGTCGAGGTCGTCGCCTTCAAGTGGAACTGGCAGTTCAACTACCGCGACGGCCAGGGCCCGGACGCCAACACCACCGCGTCGACGCTCGGCACCAGCGAGGTCATCCCGGTGCTGGTTCTCCCGACCAACCGGTCCATCCGGTTCGAGGAGACGAGCCGCGACGTCATCCACTCGTTCTGGGTGCCGGAGCTGCTGTTCAAGCGCGACGTCATGCCGGGCAAGATCCGCAACGTGTTCGAGGTCTCCAGCCTGGACGCCGAGGGTGCCTACGTCGGGCGCTGCGCCGAACTGTGCGGCAGCTACCACGCCTTCATGAACTTCGAGCTGCGGGTGGTCTCGCCGGAGAAGTACGACCAGTTCCTGGCGGCCAAGCAGGCCGGCAAGTCCACCCAGGAGGCGCTCACCGAGATCGGTGAGGAGCCGTACGCGGAGACCACGCGGCCGTTCGACACCCGGCGGACGCAGGACAACTTCAACCCGGACGACGTTCCGGCCCGTACGGGAAGCTGAGGCAGCCGCATGAAGACCGAGTGGCGTATCTTCCTGATCATCGCCGTGTTCCTCTTCGGTGCCACCATCCTCTACGGCGCCTGGACCAACGGTGAGTCGGGCGGCATCGAGTGGGTCGGAACCGTCGCCCTGCTGCTGTCGTTCCTGCTCTGCTCGATGTGCGGTGGCTTCTTCTGGTTCGTCTCGCGCCGGATCGACCTGCGTCCGGAGGACCGTCCGGACGCGGAGATCGCCGACGGTGCCGGCGAGGTCGGCTTCTTCAGCCCCGGTAGCTACTGGCCGTTCGGCCTGGCGCTGGCCGCCGCGATCGCGGCGCTCGGCATGGTGTTCTGGCAGTACTGGCTGATCGGCGCCGGCCTGGTGGCGGTCGTCTTCGCCGCCTGCGGGTTGCTGTTCGAGTACTACAGCGGCACCCGGCGCACCGCCGAGCACTGACCGGACCCAGTCCACCACGAAGGCCCGTTCCCCAGGAGGGGAGCGGGCCTTCGTCGTGCGGTGCTGGACCGTCTGGGGGTGCTGGCGTGCCGTCCCGAAGGATGATCGACCGCCGGGGCGCGCTGGCGGGCCGTCTAGCGGGATGATCGACTCCACATCGGCGAGGTGGCTGTTACAGCGCGACAGGATGCCGCCAGATCGGTGATGTGGTGTTGATCAAGCCGGGGCCACGGCGGGAGCCGGCCGGGTGAGGTCAGGCGGCGCGGCGGGCGGCCGGTGACGGGGTCAGGCGGCGCGGTGGGCCGGGCCGGTAGCGGGGTCTGGCAGGCCGGTGAACGGGTCAGGCGGCGCGGCGGGCGGGCCGGTGACGTCGGCCTTCGGCCGACCGGACGACCGGAACGATGAAGGTGGCGATCACCACGGCGGCGCCACAGCCGGTGCAGATCAGCTCGGGACAGTCGATGCCGTGGCCGTCGACGCAGGGCGGCACCTCGAACAGCGTCACGTCCTCGCAGACGTCGCAGTAGAGCTCGCGGTGCGACACCGGCGTCTCCTCTCACTTCAGGCGAACCGCCCCCGGATGCGACAGCTACGCACGGACGAGAGCGGAGAACTACTCGGCTGTAGTTTTCCACGCGGGTCCGACAAATCTCCGTCCGGAGGTACTGCGTCGGCTGCTGAGCGATCGCACCGCAGCTCAGGACGGAAGATCCACTCGGGTTCCTTGATGACGCGGTGTCTCAGCGCGAGGACTCCGCAGTTTCAAGGAACCCGAGTCGATCAATCGCCGGGACGCCGGGGAGGCCGGCCGGGACTCCGGGAGAGGTGCGGCTGGTCAGGCGGCGGTGGCTGCCTTGATCCAGCGGTCGAGGGTCGCGGCGGCAGCGCCGGAGTCGATCGACTCGGCGGCGCGGTCCAGGCCGGCGCGCAGCGCCTCGGTCAGGTCACCGTCCAACGGGCCCTGGGTCGCCAGCGCCGCCGCCGCGTTGACCAGCACCGCGTCCCGCACCGGGCCGGTCTCGCCGGCGAGCAGGCGACGGGCCACGCCGGCGTTGTAGGCGGCGTCACCGCCCCGTAGGTCGCCGAGGGTAGCCCGGGGCACCCCCAGGTCCGTCGCGTCCAGCACAGCCTCGCGTACGGTGCCTCCCTGAGCTGCCCAGACCCGGGTCGGCGCGGCGGTGGTGAACTCGTCCAGGCCGTCCTCGCCGCGCATCACGATCGCCGAGTCGCCACGGGCGGCGAACACGCTCGCCATCACCGGGGCCATCCGGGAGTCGAAACAGCCGACCGCGCCGGCCCGGGGGCGGGCCGGGTTGGTCAGCGGGCCGAGGAAGTTGAAGAAGGTTGGCACGCCCACCTCACGGCGGACCGGACCGGCGTGCCGCATCCCGGGGTGGAACCGGGCCGCGAAGCAGAACCCGATGCCGGCCTCCTCGACGCAGCGGGCGACCTGCTCCGGGCCGAGGTCCAGGGGGATGCCGAGGTACTCCAGCAGGTCGGCGGTGCCGCACAGGGAGGAGGCGGCCCGGTTGCCGTGCTTGACGACGCGTACGCCCGCGCCGGCGACCACCAGCGCGGTCATCGTGGAGATGTTCACCGTGTGGGCGAGGTCACCGCCGGTGCCGACCACGTCGAGCGCGGTGTCGCGCAGGTCGTCAGAGAGCACCACCGGGACCGAGCGAACCAGCATCGCCTGCACCAGGCCGCCCAGCTCGGCCGGGGTCTCACCCTTGGCCCGCAACGCCACGGCGAAGCCGGCGATCTGGGCGGCGGTCGCCGAGCCGGTCATGATCTCGTCCATCGCCCAGGCGGTGTCGGCGGTGGACAGCTCCTCGCCGCGCAGCAGCGAGTTGAGCAGGTTGGGCCAGGTCCGATCGCCCATGGCGGGCCTCCCGAGCGTACGAAGTGCGGGTGGGCTGGAACCGGCGCCGGCTGGTCCGGCGCCGTAACGGTGCCGGTGAGCGTGGGGACGTCAGGCGGGTGCGTGCGTCCGCAGCAGCTCGGCCACCGTGCCGCCGGTGGTAACCGGGTCGAGCGGGTGCACCAGCGTGGCGTCGACCTCGGCGTACGCGGCGAGCCATCGGTCGGCGGCGCGGGCGATCACCAGGCAGGTCGGGGGAGCGTCGTCCCGGTCGTCCTTGATCTGCCGGGCGATGCCGATGCCGCCACCGGGGCTGGCCTCACCGTCGAGCAGCAGCAGGTCGATCTCGTAGTCGTCGACCAGCCGAATGGTCTCCGCGTAGGTCGACGCGTCGACGAACTCGATCTGCAGCCCGGGCGCGGGACGGGTGCCGACGGCCATCCGCATCCGGTCACGGACCTGCGGGTCGTCGCTGTAGAGCAAGACGGTGCAAAGACGATCGCTCATGCCGGCACTCCGCTTTCACCTCGTAGCTGCCCGCCGATCGTACCGGTCGGCGTGACGTAGCCGACATCCCGCCCGTCGCCGCCATTGGGGCGTACCGTCCGGGCAGCTCAGGCGGCCGTGGCGTCGGCGGCGCGTTCGCGGGCCTCCTGGCGGTCCAGCTCGCGGTCGACCCGGCGGGCCTCCCGCTCGGACTGCTTGACCCACTGGACGACCAGCACCGCGAGCATGGTCACACTGACGAACTCGCCACCGGCCCAGAGGATGCCGCCGGCGACCACCTGGTCCTGCCAGGGGTCGACCCAGCCGAGGTTGAGTGACGGGTACCAGTCGCCGCCGAAGAGCGTGCTGCTCTGCATGATGGTGAGGCCGAGCACTGTGTGGAACGGCACCGAGAGCAGCATCAACAGCGCGCGGGCCGGGTACGGCCAGCGGCCGGGCAGCGGGTCGAGCCCGAGCAGCGGCCAGAAGAACACGCAGCCGGTCATGATGAAGTGGGCGTGCACCAGCTCGTGTGCCCAGGCGTGTTCGAGGGTGTAGCGGTACAGGTCGCTGAAGTAGAGCACGAACGGGTTGACCACGAAGATGGCGAACGCCACCAGCGGGAAGCTGTAGACCCGGGCGACCCGGCTGTGCACGATCGCCAGCAGGCGCTTGCGCGGCCCGACCGGCAGGGTACGCAGGGCTAGGGTCATCGGCGCTCCCAGCGCCAGGAAGATCGGCGCCACCATGGACAGCACCATGTGCTGGATCATGTGCACGGACAGCAGCGCGGTGTCGTACGCGTGCAGCCCGCTGACCGTGACCAGCGCGATGCCGCCCAGGCCGGGGCCGATGAAGAACACGGTGCGGGCGATCGGCCAGCGGTCGCCGCGTACGCGCAACCGGTGCACCCCGTAGAGGTACAGGCCGGCGGCGAGCACCAGGCCGAGGGCCAGCCAGCTGTCCAGCCGGGTCTCGGTCAGCACCGCGCCGACGGTGAACGGCGGCGGGGCCGAGGTGGCGGCGAAGATCGGATCGACGTGCAGCACGCTTTTCAGGCTAGGCCAGGCGAACCGGACCCTGACGCTCGGGCCACGGAAGGCGCACGTTTGCCACCCCGCTGATCGCCGGCCGTGGTCAGGGGCAATAATGACGGCGTGACTGCGGCCCCAGCCATTGACAAGAGCCGGATCCACTCTCTGACCCGACCGAACATGGTCAGCGTCGGGACGATCGTGTGGCTCTCCAGCGAACTCATGTTCTTCGCGGCGCTGTTCGCGATGTACTTCTCGATCCGCGCGGCTGCGCCGGAGCAGTGGGAGAAGCACACCGAGGCGCTGAACATCCCGTACGCGACCACCTTCACGGTGATCCTGGTGCTGTCCTCGGTGACGTGCCAGCTCGGCGTCTTCGCGGCGGAGAAGGGTGACGTGCACGCGCTCCGGCGCTGGTTCACCGTCACCTTCGTGATGGGCCTGATCTTCGTGCTCGGCCAGCTGAACGAGTACCGGCACCTGGTCGCCGACGGCATCAAGATCAACGAAGACGGTTACGGGTCGGTGTTCTACCTGACCACCGGCTTCCACGGCCTGCACGTGACCGGCGGTCTGATCGCCTTCGTCATCTTCATGGTCCGCACGACCATGGGCCGGTTCACCCCGGCGCAGGCGACCTCGGCGATCGTCGTGTCGTACTACTGGCACTTCGTCGACGTCGTGTGGATCGGGCTGTACGCCATGATCTACTGGCTTCAGTGATCTTGCGCGTCACGTTCCGCACTGCTGCTCCGTCCCCTGAGACAGGTCCAACCGGTTAAGGACACCGCTCATGACTTCTGACAACGACCGCCGACGCGGTCTGCTCGCGCGGTTGCGCGAGCGGCCCGCCGCGCGCAGCAGGGGCCGCCGCCGGCTGGGCGCCGCGGTCCGGCTGATCGCCGCGCTGATGCTCGCCGGCGGCGCCTACACCGTCTTCGCCCCGGGTGCCCAGGCGCAGGACAACCCGCAGCTGACCGGCGCCGCCGCCGAGGGCAAGGCGCTGTTCGACGTGAGCTGTGTGACCTGTCACGGTCGCAACGCCCAGGGTGTCGAGGGCCGCGGGCCGAGCCTGATCGGCGTCGGCGCGGCCTCGGTCGAGTTCCAGGTCAGCTCCGGGCGGATGCCGCTGGCCCGCCAGGAGGCCCAGGCGCACCGCAAGCCCCCCGTCTTCACCGACGAGCAGACCCGTCAGCTGGCCCAGTACATCCAGGAGCTGGGTGGCGGCCCGGTCGTGCCGGACGGTGACGACCTCCGTGAGGACGGCAACATCGCGGCCGGCGGTGAGCTGTTCCGGATCAACTGCTCGCAGTGCCACGCGTTCGGTGGTGGCGGCGGCGCGCTCTCCTCGGGCAAGTTCGCCCCGAGCCTGCACCCCGCTACCGACCGTCAGATCTACGCGGCGATGCTGAGCGGCCCGCAGAACATGCCGGTGTTCGGCGACAACCAGCTCCGGCCGGAGCAGAAGGCCGACATCATCGCCTACATCCAGGAGACGCTGAAGCACGACCAGGACCCGGGCGGGTTCAACCTCGGGCGGTACGGCCCCTCCACCGAGGGCCTGGCGATCTTCCTGGTCGGCATCGTGGCGCTCGTCTTCGCCAGCCTGTGGATTGCAGGTAAGTCGTGACCGAGCGGATACTCAGTTTCAGCGCCGTGGTGCCGTTCGGCACCACCCGTAGCGAGGTGACGGCATGAGCACCCACACCGAGCACCAGGCCCCGCAGGGCCGGGAGCCGCTCGACGTGAACGACCCCAGGCTGACCCGGTTCGACATCGTCCGTGAGGGCGCGCGTCGGGACGACATCGAGATCGTCCACTACGAGCCGCAGGTGCTGCCCGGCACGAAGGCGGAGCGTCGGCTCACCCGGGTGGTCGCCGGGTTCTTCCTGATCACCGGTCTGGCCGCGACCGCCTTCCTGGCCATCTACATCTGGTGGCCGTGGCAGTACGAGGCGGGCCGTGGCGGCGACAAGTTCTACACCCCGCTGCTCGGGTTCACCCTCGGCGTGGCGTTGCTCGCCGTCGGCTTCGGCATCCTGACCTGGGGCAAGAAGTTGCTGCCCAAGGAGGTCTCGATCCAGGACCGGCACGAGGGCCAGGTGGACGAGGAAGGCCGCACGATCACCGGCCAGACCATGCTCTACATGGCCGACGAGCTGGGTGTGAAGCGTCGCCCACTGCTCGGCATCTCGCTGCTGGCCGGTCTGGCGCCGGTCGCCGCGGTCGCCGCCGCGCCGCTGGTCGGCGGTCTGATCTCGCAGCCGCACAAGAACAACCAGATGTTCACCACCGGGTTCGCCCCGGCCGAGGGCGGCGAGCGGATCCGCCTGGTCCGGGAGGACGGTCGTCCGGTCCGTCCGGCGGACATCAGTGCCGGTGGTCAGCTGACCGTCTTCCCCGGCATCGATCACGGCGTGAGCAACAAGCACGCCGACTCGCCGACGCTGCTGATCCACCTCCGCGACTCCGACGCGCAGGAATCGCGTCGGGCCAACGAGACCATCGGCCACGGCGACTACATGTGGGGCAACTACGCGGCCTTCTCCAAGATCTGCACGCACGCCGGCTGCCCTGCCAGCCTGTACGAGCAGCAGACCAACCGGCTGCTCTGCCCGTGCCACCAGTCCCAGTTCCTGATCACCAACAACGCCAAGCCTGTCTTCGGCCCTGCCAGCCGGCGGCTGCCGCAGTTGCCGATCGAGGTGGACTCCGAGGGCTTCTTCGTGGCGAAGTCCGACTACACCGAGACCGTCGGGCCTGACTTCTGGGAGCGGCCGTGAAGCGTCGAAAGTTGGACCTGGCGGCGACGCCGGGCAAGGCCGCGGTGGGAGTGGACGACCGCTTCGCGGTGGCCACCCCGCTGCGCAAGCTGCTGAACAAGGTCTTCCCGGACCACTGGTCCTTCCTGCTCGGCGAGATCGCGCTGTTCTCGTTCGTCGTGCTGCTGCTGACCGGTGTGTTCCTCACCTTCTTCTTCGAGCCGGCGATGACCGAGGTGGTCTACGACGGCAGCTACGCGCCGTTGCAGGGCACTCCGATGTCCGCCGCGTACGCCTCCAGCCTGGACATCTCGTTCGACGTCCGCGGTGGTCTGGTGATGCGGCAGATGCACCACTGGGCGGCGCTGCTGTTCATGGCCGCGATCGTCGTGCACATGCTGCGGGTCTTCTTCACCGGCGCCTTCCGCAAGCCGCGTGAGACCAACTGGATCATCGGTTCGCTGCTGTTCTGGGTCGGCTTCCTGGCCGGCTTCACCGGCTACTCGCTGCCGGACGACGGCCTCTCCGGCACCGGCCTGCGGATCGCCTCGGCGATCATGCTGTCCATCCCGGTGATCGGCTCCTGGGTCACGTCGTCGGTCTTCGGCGGCGAGTTCCCGGGCACGATCATCATCAGCCGGTTCTTCATCGCCCACGTGCTGCTCATCCCGGGTCTGCTGGTCGCGCTGATCAGCGTCCACCTGGGGCTCGTCTTCAAGCAGAAGCACACCCAGTGGCCCGGCCCCGGCCGGACCAACAACAACGTGGTCGGCGAGCGGATGTTCCCGCGGTACGCGTTGAAGCAGGGCGGCTTCTTCATGGTCGTCTTCGGCGTCATCGCGCTGATGGGCGGTCTGTTCCAGATCAACCCGATCTGGCTGTTCGGCCCGTACGAGGCGTGGGTGGTTTCGGCCGCCAGCCAGCCTGACTGGTACGTCATGTTCCTCGACGGCTCGACCCGACTGATGCCGGCCTGGGAGATCAACATCCCGCTCGGCGACGGGTACGTGATCCCGCCGCTGTTCTGGCCGACGGTCGTGCTGCCCGGCATCCTGGTCGGCCTGTCGACGATGTACCCGTTCCTGGAAGCGCGGCAACGCAAGGACTACAAGAGCCACAACCTGCTCGAGCGCCCCCGGGACGCTCCGGCCCGGACCGCCGTCGGTGCGATGGCCGTCGCCTTCTACATCGTGCTGACGCTCTCCGGCGCCAACGACGTGATCGCCGACAAGTTCCAGATCAGCCTGAACGCGATGACCTGGGCTGGCCGGATCGGTCTGCTGGTGCTCCCACCGATCGCGTACTACGTCACGTACCGGCTCTGCCTGGGTCTCCAGCAGCACGACCGGGAGGTGCTCGCGCACGGCGTGGAGACCGGCATCATCCGACGCCTGCCGGACGGTCGGTTCGTCGAGGTGCACCAGCCGCTCAGCGCGTCGAACGGGCACGCGGACGGCCACGGTCAGCTGGACTACGTCGGCTGGGTCGTCCCGAAGAAGATGAACCGGCTGGGCGCCCTCGGGCCGGCCATCCGAGGCTTCTTCTACCCGATCGAGAAGCCGGTCGAGGCGCCGGTCTCGCCGGGGCACCCGCCGGTCGAGCCCCGGCCCGAGCGCGAGGAGATAGGCAGCGGCGAGAGCCGTCGCTGATCACCCGATCGCACCGTTACGTGGCGCCCGCCGGATTTCCGGCGGGCGCCACGTCGTATGCGTACCCACCGCCCATCCGAGGCGGAGTCGGACGCTCGCGGCAGGACCGGTCGACCCCGCGCGACGGGCGATCGCAGGAATAACCCCGGTGAGCCGGGTATCCGTGCGGTCCAACGTCTCAAGGGGGGGAAGCATGTTGGGTATCAAACGCCTCGGCCTGTTGGCCGCGCTGGTACTGGTCGGTGTCGCGCCGGCCGCGGCCGCGCAGGCCGCGGCACAGCCGTCGACGCAGGACACCCAGTATCTGCAGGCGGTTCACCAGGTCAACCTGTTCGAGATCACCGCCGGTGACCTGGCCCAGCAGAAGGGTCAGGACCAGGGGGTCAAGGACCTGGGTGCGATGCTGAAGACCGACCACACCCAGCTGGACCAGACGGTGCAGCAGACCGCGTCCCAGCTCAACGTGGAACTGCCGAACGAGCCCAGCGCCGATCAGCAGGCGGTCATCGACAAGCTGAACAACGCCAGTGGTGCGGAGTTCGACCGGCTCTGGGTGACCAGTGAGCTGGCTGGTCACGTCCAGGCCATCCAGGCCACCCAGACGGAGATCTCGCAGGGCTCCGAGCAGTCGGTGGTCCAGTTGGCCCAGACCGCCCTGCCGACGCTGCAGGCGCACTACGACGAGTTGGTGCAGCTCGCCAACCGGTTGGGCATCCCGGTTCCGCAGACCAGCGCCAGCGGTACGCCCAGCCCGGGTGGTACCGGCACTGAGTCGCCGGCTCCGGGTGGCACCGGCACCGAGTCGCCGGCCCCGGGTGGCAACACCGAGGCTCCGGGCGGTGGCACCACCGAGACGCCGGCTCCCAGCGAGAGCTGACGTAGCGACAGCAGACGGCCGGTCCACCCGAGCGGTGGACCGGCCGCCGTGCGTGCGGTGCGGGACGGGCGGGTCAGTCGGCGCTGGCCAGACCGATCGCGAACGCCTCCTCGAGGTCGTGCTGGGAGTACGCGCGGAACGCGATGTACGACTCGGTGTTGAGCACGCCCGGCACCTTGGAGATGCTGCCCGCGATGACCTGGGCGATCTGGTCGAACTCGCGGACTCGGACAATGGCGATGAGGTCGACGTGCCCGGCCACTGAGTAGACCTCGCTCACACCGGGGAGGTTGGCCAGGGTCTCGGCCACCTCGGGGATCGCGTCGGTGGCGCAGTCGATCAGCACGATCGCGGTGATCACGGGACATTTCTCCGTTCGTCGGCGTCGTCGCTCATGCTAGATGTTTTCCGGCCGGGCCGAGCAGGTGCTGCCGGTCCGGCTCGGGGAGTGTGGGCACGGTGCCGTTCCCGAACCGGATGACGTCGACCAACCGTTCCCCGGCGCGAACCGTCGCGCCCGGCCACACCACGCTGCGCAACACGTCGCCGTCGACCTGCGCGCCCGCGCCGACCACCGATTCCTCGCAGCGGCCGGTGACCCTCGCCGACGGGTCGACGAGGGTGCCGCCGGCCGCGGCGTGCAGGTTGGCCGCCAGGTAGTCGGCCGGCGTTCCGGTGTCGAAGAAGGTGCCCGGGTAGGGCACCACCTCCAGGGCGTCCGCCGCCTCCGCCGGACGCCAGAGGACACGGACCAGGTCGGAAACGACCACCGGCAGGTCACGGACCAGTCGCCAGGGCAACAGTGAGAAGCCGGTGAAGCAGTGCCCGTCGAAGGTGCCGGGCTCCGTGGGGTTCGCGGCGGGCTGGCCCAGCAGGCGGACGGTGTGCCCGTCCCAGCCGTCGAGCAGGGCGGCCACGTCCGGGCCGGGCGCGGCCGCCGGGTCGGCGAGGTACGCGTCGGCGTTGCCGACCAGCACCGGCCGTCCGTCGATCCAGTCCCGCAGGTTCGCCACCCCGCCGGCGGTGCCCAGCGGGTCGCCCACCTCCACGGACAGGTGCGCGCGGTCACCGACGTGGGCGACCACCTGGTCGCCGAGGTAGCAGGCGTTCACCGCCACCCGGTCGGGGCCGGTCAGGCCGAGCCCGGCCAACCGCGCCAACGCGCGGTCGAGCAGCGGCACGTTGCCCACCGGGCACAGCGCCTTCGGGACCCGTTCGGTGAGCGGGCGCAGCCGGGTGCCCTCGCCGGCGGCGAGCACCACCGCGCACAGCTCCGCCGGAACGCCCGCGCCGGTCATGGCAGATCGTCCGGGATCGGTGGTGGGAACTGCCCGGCCAGCGGCCCGATGTCGTAGTAGGCGAGCAGCCGGGCGGTCGGCCAGGTCAGCTTGGGCAGGTCGTCCAGCGGGTGCCAGGCGGCCTCGAAGACCTCGGCGCCGTCGACCGCCAGCTCGGTGGTGGACGCCGGCACCTCCGTCTCGAAGACCATGTCCACCCAGCCCTTGGCGTGCACGATCGCGTTCGGTGCTGCCGGGCGCAGCCGCGACGGGGGGAGCCGGATGCCGGATTCCTCGAACAGCTCGCGGGCCGCTCCCACGACCGGGGCCTCGCCGCGGTTCAGCAGACCGGCGGGGAGGGACCAGCCCTTGCCGGGCGGTTGGCGCAGCATCAGCAGGCGTCCCGCGCCCGTCGCCTCGGCGTCGCGCACCAGGGTGACCGCGCCGACGATGTACTTGGGCACGGCCAGCCGGACCAGGCGCCGACGCACCGGCAGTGGCATTCGGTAGAAGGCCTGGTAGAACATGGCCCGACCGGTGGCGCGGGAGCGGGGGATCATGACCCCAGGCTAGTGGTCACGAATGTCCTTCGGACGCGCCGGGGCCGGCTCGGTCACTGCCGGTGGTCGACCAGGTCGATGAGCTGGCGTACCACGGTGTCCGGTTCGATCACCCGGTCGAAGACCGCGACCAGCAGGGTCTCCAGGTCGGGGTAGCCCAGCTCCTCGGAGAGGCGCAACAGTGGCAGGTCACTGGCGAGGCCACGGTTGTGCTGCCGCAGAGCCAGCCCGATGGTGGCCCGACCGAGGCGGACCTTGTCGCTGATCGTGATGCCCGGCTCGGTGTGCTCCGCGAACCACCTGTTGATCTGCATCTGCGCGTTCGGCGACTTCACGAAACTCAGCCACTCCCGGCGGGGGCCGCGCGGTGCCACCCCGGCCTCGAACCCGTTGTCGCCGTCGCTCTCGGTGAAGATCTCCACCACGTCGCCCTCGTCCAGCTCCGAGCTGAGCGGGGCCAGCCGACCGTTGATCCGGGCGGCGAGGCAATGGTCGCCCCGCTCGTTGCCCAGCTCGTAGGCCAGGTCGACGGGGGTCGCGCCGGCCGGCAGCACGACCTGCTGACCGTCCGCGAAGACCTGGATCTGGCCCTCGGCGAGGTCGCAGCGCAGCGACTCGTAGAACTGTGCCGGGTCGGCGGCGTCCGGCTCCCAGTCGAGCACCCGGCGCAGCCAGTCCAACTGCTCGGCGCGGGCCGCCGCGCTGCCGCTGTTGCCCGAGCGCGGGAAGCGGAAGTCGGCGGCGATGCCGTACTCGGCCGAGCGGTGCATCTCCTCGGTGCGGATCAGCACCTCGACGGTGCGGTCCTGCGGGCCGCAGACGCTCGTGTGCAGCGACCGGTAGAGGTTGTTCTTCGGTGAGGCGATGAAGTCCTTGAAACGGCCGGGGATCGGTCGCCACGTGCCGTGGATCGCGCCCAACGCGGCGTAACAGTCGGTCGCCGGGCCGTCGACCACCACCACGATGCGGGGCAGGTCGTACGGAGCGGTGTGACTGCCGGCGATGGTGTCCTTCCAGATCGAGTAGAGGTGCCGGGGACGAGGGCTCACCTCGGCGTCGACCCGGCTGCGTTTGAGCGCCACCCGGGCCGAGGCGACCACCGAGTCGAGGTACGCGTCCCATCCCGGCCGGTCGTGCACGTGCCGGGCCAGCCGGGCGTGCTCGTCGGGCTCCAGGTGCAGCAACACCACGTCGTCCAGCTCGCGCTTGAGGGTCTGGATGCCCAGCCGGTCACAGAGCGGGACCAGCACCTCCTGGGTCTTGCGGGCGATCCGTTCCCGCGAGGCCGCCGACCGCACACCCAGGGTGCGCATGTTGTGCAGGCGATCGGCCAGCTTGATGATCAGCACCCGGACGTCCTTCGCGGCCGCCACGATCATCTTGCGGATCGTCTCCGCCTCGGCGGCCTTGCCGTAGAACGCCTTGTCGAACTTGGTCACCCCGTCGACCAGGTGGGCCACCTCGCCGCCGAAGTCCTCGGAGAGCGCCTGGAGGGTGTAGCGGGTGTCCTCCACGGTGTCATGCAGCAGCGCCGCGACCAGGGTGGTGGAGTCCATCCCCAGCTCGGCGCAGATCTGCGCCACCGCGAGGGGATGGGTGATGTACGGCTCCCCGCTCTTGCGGAACTGCCCGCGGTGCATGTTCTCCGCGATCGTGTACGCCCGGCGCAGCACGGCGGGGTCGGTGCCGGCGTGGATCCCCCGGTGCGTGCGCACCAGGTGGGTCACCGGGTCGGAGTCGGTGGTCGGCCAGCTGAGCAACGACCGCAGCCGCCGGGCGAGCGGCAGCTCACCCGGCTGTGTCGGAAGGGCGCCCCCCAGGGCGGCGCCGTGTCCGGCGTCGACGTCCACGAGGGACACCTCCTCACCCCGGCTCCACGCCGCCGAAGGCCGGCGGCGGGAGCAGGCCCACGAATCGGGCAGGACTGCACTTCTCTAACAGCCTAAGCGAGTCGACGTAGTCCGATCGGTCAGTTGGTCATGAGCGTTCGGTCGAGAGTTGCGGGGACGAGCCGTTCTCGGCCTTCGCCAGCAGGTCACGGAACCGTCCCGCGCCAGCGGCCGGGGAGGACCAACCGGAGGACATCTCCACCAGCCGGGTCTCCGGTCGCTCCAACCAGGACAGGATCCGCTCGGACTCCTCGGCGGTGGCGGCCGGCACCGGGCCGTGCCCGCCCGACACCGTCTCGGCGGTGGCCCGGATGGCGGTCAGCGTGGGCCGCGGGTGGACACCCGGCGGGGACACCCCGGCACCGGCCAGTCGACCGTGCCGCACCAGCGCCAACTCCCAGCCACCCCGCGCGGCCGGCCGCGCGGCGGCCAGCTCGACGATCCCGGTCAACGCGGCCAACCGTTGCATCCGGACGGTGGCCCGCAGCACCGCTGCCAGCCGGGACCGCACCACTGCCGCGTCCTCGTAGCGCTGGTCGGCCGAGAGCACGTCGATCCGGGCGAGCAGCGCGTCCACCACCGGCTGGGGGTCGTCGGTCGTGGCGGTGCGGAAGGGCGCGGCGGCGCTGTCGTCGTACTCCTGCGGGGTGATCTTGTGTTCGCAGGGTGCCGGGCAGCGACCCAGCTCGGCCAGCGCGCACGCCGGCGTGACGGTGCGTAGCGAGAGCCGGTGCGTGCACTGGCGCAGCGGCACCGCGTCGTGGAACCCGGCGGCGGCCAGCTCCGCGGCCCGCCGGGAGGTGAACGGCCCGAGGTACGCGGTGTCGGTGGGGGAGAGGTCGCGGACGATCGACAGCCGAGGGTACGGACCGTCGGTCAGCTTGAGCCAGACCATCCGCTCCGGGTATTTCGACCGTCGGTTGTACGGCGGGGCGTGCGCGGCGATCAACCGCAGCTCGCGGACCTCCGCCTCCAACGAGTGCGCGCACTCCACCGCCTCGACCCGTTCGGCCGCAGCCAGCATCTCGGAGATCCGGGCCCGCTTCTCGCCGGCGGTGAAGTAGCTGCGCACCCGGGTGGCGATGTCCACGGAGGTGCCGACGTAGAGCGGACGGTCGTCGGCGGCCCGGAAGATGTAGACCCCGGGGACCTTGGGCAGGCCGTCGGCGAGGTGCCGTTTGCGGCGCTGCGTCGGGGTGACCGCCCGGGCGAACTCGATGGCGTCGCCGACCGTGTCCACCCGGTGGCCGCCGAGCCGGCCGATCAGGCCGTGCAGAACGTCGACGGTGGCCTTCGCGTCGTCCAGCGCGCGGTGGGTGGGCTGGATGTGGGTGCGGAAGTAGGCGGCCAGGGTGCCGAGCTTGCGGTTGGGCACCTCGTCGCGGGTCAGCACCCGGCGGGCCAGCGCCGCGGTGTCCAGCACCCGGGGGTTGGGCCAGCGGTAGCCGTGCTTGGCGCAGGCGGCCTTGAGGAAGCCCACGTCGTACGGGGCGTTGTGGGCCACCAGCACGGCGTCGTCGATGAACTCCAGGAAGCTCGGCAGCACCTGCTCGATCGGCGGCGCAGGCAGCAGCATCGCCTGGGTGATCCCGGTCAGCACGGTGATGAAGGGTGGGATCGGCTGCCCCGGGTTGACCAGCGTGGCGAGCACACCCAGTTGCTCACCGCCGCGCACCTTCACCGCGCCGATCTCGGTGATGCCGCCGCCGTCCGGCGCGCCGCCGGTGGTCTCCAGGTCGACCACCACGAAGGTGGTCGCGTAGAGCGGCAGCGCCGGGTCGACCCCACCGACCGCCGGGTCGAGACCAGCGAGGGACTCCTGGACGTACTCCGCCTGTGCCATCGGCGGCACGCTAGCGCCCCGGTCCGACACTCCCGTCGCATGCGTCCCACCAGTCGCCATGGGGCTAGGATGAGAGATCGGCTCACTCACCGGGCGGTGGGCCCGGTCGCGGTGGGAGACTTGCCACATGCCCCTCGCCGAGCCGCACGACGACCACCTCCCAGAGGAGGATCTGGTCGCGCTCGACGGGGCCCTGGGCAACCCGGACGACAACGTAGTCAGCGAGACATCCGACGCATCGGACCCGACCGAGACCGGCGACGGCCCGGCCATCGAGCCGGAGCCGACGCTGCCCGAGCCGGTCCGGCAGCGGATCGTGACGCTGACCGCCGCGGTGCTGCCCAGCCTGCCCGCCGACGAGGTGCCGGTGCCGCTGCGCCGGGTGGCCAAGTTCGCCCCCAACCGGCGGGCCCGGCTCGGCGCGCCGGTCATCGCCGCCCAGCTCACCGCCGACCCGCTGTTCCGGCAGCGGGTCACCGCCCGCGTCCTGGCCGACGCCGGTGACCTCGGGGCCGCCGTCGTCGAGGGCACCGCCCCCGCCGCCGCCGACCCGGTCGAGGTCGCCGCCCTGGCCTACCTGGCCCGTCCGCGTGGCTGGCGGGAGCTGATCGACGCCAGCGGCGCCGCCGTTCGCGCCGAGGCCGACAGCGCGGTCGTCGCCGAACTGGTCCGCGAGGCCGAACAACGCGCCACCCGCGCCGAGCACGACCGGGCGGTGGCCCGGGTCGAGGCGGAGAAGCTGCGCGACGAGCTGGCCCGCGTCCGTGAGGAGCTGGGCCAGCTCCGCGAGGAGTCCCGGCAGGTGGCCCGTACCCTGCGGGAGACCCAGGCCCGCGAGCGCAAGGCCACCGAGTTGCTGGCCACCGAGCGTGGCCGGGCCGCGCGGGCCAGCGCGGACGTGGACGCCGAACTACGCCGGGCCCGGGCCCGGTTGGCCGAGGCGGAGGCCGCCGCCGGGGTGGCCCGGGCGAGCGCCAAGGAGGCGCGTTCGGTCGACGACGCCCGGCTGTGGCTGTTGCTGGAGACCATCGGCCAGGCTGCCGTCGGCCTGCGCCGGGAGCTGGCGCTCGACCCGGTGGACAAACTCCCCGCCGACTTCGTGGCCGACGCGTTCGCCGAGCAGCCGGGCACCGCCCCGGCCGGCCCGGCCGCCCGTGCCCGCGACACCGACGACCCGGCCCGGCTCGACCAGTTGCTCGCCCTGCCCCGGGCGCACCTGGTGGTCGACGGCTACAACGTCACCAAGCGCGGTTTCGGCGAGATGTCCCTGGAGCAGCAGCGCAAACGCCTGATCACCGGGCTCGGCGGCATCGCCGCGCAGACCGGCGACGAGGTCACCGTCGTCTTCGACGGCGCCGAGCGGATGCACGGGCTGCCACCCGCGCCGCGCGGCGTACGGGTGCTCTTCTCCCGCAAGGGCGAGACCGCCGACGAGCTGATCCGACGGTTGGTCCGTGCCGAGCCGGCGGGGCGTCCGGTGGTCGTGGTCTCCTCCGACCGCGAGGTCGCCGACGGGGTACGCCGGCACGGCGCCTACCCGCTGGGCGCGGACTCGCTGCTGCGGCGGCTCGCCCGCTCCTGACGCCGTCCTCGGAGGTGTTCAGCGGCGCCCGCCGTCCCGTGGGAGGGTTTCGACCCGCGGCATCATCAACCGCCCAGGTGTGGCAGTCGATTACACGACAGGCCGGTTCCGCCACCACCACGCCCGGACTCACCATGGTCAGCTTCGGCGGCCCGGATGTGAGGACGGATCGATGCTAGGAGTGTCACGGGAGGCGTTGCAGCGTTCCTATCAGTGGTCACCGGAGGTCACCGACGCGTTCCCGGCTTGCGCCCAGCTCATCGACAGATTCCTGACGCTGCACCGCAGGCGCTACCGGCGGCTGGCGAGCCTGCACGTCATCTGGTTCAAGGTGATCGGTGCGATCGAGATCGTACTGAGCATCACGCTGCCACTGCTGTTCGTGGTCCCGATCATCCGCGACGAACGTAAGAACTACGTCTTTCTCGCGGTGGTCAGCGTGGTGGTCGCCATCGCGGCCGGCCTTCGGAATTTCTATTCCTGGGACACGAACTGGCGGTTGTACCGGTCACAGGAATTCATCCTGGCTGGCCTGGTTGCCCAGTGGGAGGTCAGCATGCTGCAAATCCTTCGCGCCAATCCTGCCGACGCCCAGATCCTGGCGCTCGACGAGACGGCGGTCGTGCTCACCCGACTCACCGAGCTGTTCGACCACGAGAACAGCACGTTGTTCAACGCCGTCGTTCCGCCCGAGAGCGTCAAGAAGACCGTACGGGTGGCCCAGCCGCCGCCCGCGCCGTGATCCCCGCGTTCTAGTCGTACCCGAGGGCTAGCGTCGCCGCTGTCGCCAACGGGAGGGAGTCGCCATGGCACCGGACGACGTCAAGGTCTTCGTCGACCGCGACCTGCGGGGTGCCCGGTTCAACAGGTCGACGCTGGCCGGTGCGGTGATGCGCGGCGTCGATGTGGATGCTCTGGACATCGACGCGCCCTGGCTGGCCGAGGGCACGTTCCTGGTCAACGGCGTCGATGTGGTGCCGCTGGTCGAGGACGAGCTCAACCGACGATTTCCCGGGCGTGAGCTGCGGCAGGCCAAGAATCCGGACGACCTCCGCACAGCGTGGGCGGCACTCGAACGGGTCTGGGTGGCGGCGGTCGACCGGGCCGTGTCCATGCCCGAGGGTGCGGTCGACGTCTCGATCGACGGGGAGTGGTCGTTCGCGCAGACACTGCGCCACCTCGCGTTCGCCGCCGACACCTGGCTGGGCAAGGCGATCCGGCGACTGCCGCAGCCCTTCCACCCGCTCGGGCAACCACATGCCGAGTACGAGACCGACGGTTTCGACATGTCGATCTTTGCCGTCGAGCAGCCGACGTTCGCCACGACTCTGGAGCTGCGGGCCGAGCGGCAGGCGATGGTGCGCGACTTTCTCGCGGCCGTCACGCCGGACCTGCTCGCCGAGACCCGGCCGGCCGCCTGGTGGCCCGAGAAACAGGTGTCCGTCCTGCACTGCCTTCACGTGATCCTCGACGAGGAGTGGCAGCATCTCCGCTTCGCCCTGCGTGACCTCGACGCGCAGGGCTGTGACTCACCCTAACGGCCGTTCGGGCGCTCGGCTGCTCGGCCGGGCCGGCGCTCGGGCCGCCGCCAGTCAGCTGCTCGGTAGTCGCCGGGCCAGCTCACGACGCAGTGCGTCGGGGCCTGGCGTCATCCAGGCGAGCCGGACGACCAGCTCGTAGGGGCCGCGACCAGGGGTCGACCACTGCCTGGCTCGCATGGGGGGCCGCGTCTGCTCCGGGTCGAGTGGCATGACCACCAGCCGCGGATCCAGGCGGCCTCGGACCTGGGCGCTGGCCATGTTGACCCAGTCGATGCTGAGACGTGTCCCGTTCGGTCCGGTCAGGTGCAGCGTCTCGTCGGTCAGCCGCAGCGGCAGACGAGGCTGACGGCGCAACTGCCAGTTGGTGGTCAGTGAGACGACGGCGCCGATCATTCCGAACCGCAGCAGCACCTCCCACCAGGCCTCGTCGAACACCACCGTGTAGAAGGCGAGAAGAGCTGCGGCGCCCAGCACGACGAGGAGCTTCGCGAGGCGATGGCGGCGCGGGGAGTACCGGAAATCCACGACTGACGAAGCATCGAGGTCGGCCACCGTCGCTCAGTGCCCGGGTGACCGATCGACCAAACGACGCCCCTCCTTCGCTCGATCGGCATGAATTCCTTGATGGCGGGTTCCTCGATGTTGGGGGTGCTAGCCGGGTGGGATACCCCGATATCGCTGATCTGGAGTGGATCTAGCCCTGAAACGGGCGGTCGGACGGGGTTCCTGTCGTACCCGGTGGTTAGTGTCGATGTCACCGACGGTGCTCGGCCCGCGACGAAAGGGCGTTGACCGCGCACCGAGAGCCGATCAGGAGGCACGATGCTCATCGACTGCGACGGGTGCGCGAGGCGGGCCGACGGCTGTTCCGGCTGCCCGCTGACTGCCCTGTTCGACGAGACGTCCCCGGCGGCCGGGTTGGTCGCCGCCGAGGTCGAGGCCATCGAGGTGCTCGCCCGGGCCGGTTTCGAGGTGGAGGTGCTGGCCGCGCCCGCGCGCCCGGAGGCTGCTCGCCGTCGTGCCACCCGCCGCGTCGCCTGACCGCGACACCGCGCCCGGAAGCGGGCTTATCGCGGGCCATAGGATGAGCGGTCACGGCGGGAGGAGCGGCGCGATGCGCGGGGTACGACAGGCGGTGACGCGGTGACCCCGCGCGGCTGGGCGCTGGTGGCCCTGGCCGGGTTGACCGTCGCGTTGGTCGTGATCGCCGCGCTGCTGATTCCCTGGCACCGGCCGCCCGCGCCCCGGGCCGACCAGCTCGCGGCGCTGCGGGACCTGCCGGCCGAGCAGGTGGCCAAGGGGCGGGAGTTCCGGGCGGCGTTGCGCCCCGGCAGCTACACCGCCCTCGCCGTCGGCCTGCTGGTCGCCCTCGCGCTCGGGCTCACCCCGCTGGGCAGCCGCCTCGTCGAGCTGGTGGGTCGGCCCTTCGGGGGGCACTGGGCCGCGCAGGCCGTGCTCGGCGGGCTGGCCGTCGTGCTCGTCGCCGACCTGGTGACACTTCCGTTCGCCGCCTGGCGGCAGAGCGTGCTCACCCGCTACGGGCTGAGCACCAACGGCTGGAGCGGCTGGGCTGTCGACCTGCTCAAGTCGTACGCGGTCAGCGCGGTGATCGGCGCGGTGGCCCTGTTCGGCTTCTACGCTGTCATCCGGCTCGCGCCGCGCTGGTGGTGGGCGTTCGGCGCGGGCGGCGCGGCAGTGCTGGTGATCCTGCTGTCGTTCGTGTTGCCGGTGCTCGTGGAGCCGGTGTTCAACCGGTTCACGCCGATGGAGCAGGGGCCGCTGCGCACCGAGCTGATGAGCATGGCCGCCCGGGACGGGGTGCCGGTGCGTGACGTGCTGGTCGCCGACGCCTCCCGCCGCACCAAGGCGGTCAACGCGTACGTCTCCGGTCTCGGTCCGACCCGTCGGGTGGTCGTCTACGACACGTTGCTGACCGAGGCGACGCCGGCCGAGGTGACGGCCGTGGTGGCGCACGAGTTGGGGCACGCCAAGGACTCCGACGTGGCGGTCGGCACGCTGACCGGGGCGCTGGGCGCCGCCGCCGCTGTGGTGGCGCTCTACCTGCTCGGCTCGTGGGGGCCGCTGCTGCGGCTGGCCGGTGTCGACTCGGTCGCCCAGCCGAGGGCGTTCCCGTTGCTGCTGGCCCTCGTCACGGTGGCCGGGTTGGTGGCCGCGCCGGTGCAGGCGTTGATGTCGCGGCGGGTGGAGGCACGGGCCGACGCGCACGCTCTCGCGCTCACCGGCGACCCGGAGGCCTTCGAGTCGATGCAGCGGCGGCTCGGCTCGGTCAACCTGGGCGACCCCGACCCGCCACGCTGGGAATACCTCTACTCGGCCTCGCACCCGTCCACAGTGGAGCGGATGGCCGCCGCCCGCGCGTACGCCCGGGAGGCCGGTCGATGAGTCGCACGCTGCTGATCACCAACGACTTTCCGCCCCGCCCGGGCGGCATCCAGTCCTTCGTGCACAACCTCGCGGTACGGCAACCGGCCGGTTCGGTGGTGGTGTACGCGTCGAGCTGGCGAGGGTCCGCGAAGTTCGACGCCGACCAGCCGTTCGAGGTGATCCGGGAGCGCGCAAGGGTGCTGTTGCCGACCCCCTTGATCGCCCGCCGGGCGGCGCGGCTGGCTCGCGCCTACGACTGCGACACTGTGTGGTTCGGGGCCGCGGCTCCGTTGGGGCTGCTCGCGGCCGGTCTGCGTCGGCGGGCGGGCGTACGCCGGGTGGTGGCGCAGACCCACGGCCACGAGGTCGGTTGGGCGGCGTTGCCGGCTGCCCGGCCGGCGCTGCGGCGCATCGGTCGGGGTGTGGACGTCACCACCTACCTCGGTGAGTACACCCGCAGTCGGCTGGCCCGGGTGCTGGACGGGGTGACGGAGCTGCGCCAGTTGGCGCCCGGCGTCGACGTGGACACCTATCACCCGACCGTGGACGGCGAGCCGGTCCGGGCTCGGCTCGGGTTGACCGACCGGCCGGTGGTGGTCTGCGTGTCCCGGCTGGTGCCGCGCAAGGGCCAGGACATGCTGATCCGGGCACTGCCGGAGATCCGCCGTCGGGTGCCGGACGCGGCGCTGCTGATCGTCGGCGGTGGACCGTACCGGGCCACGCTGGAGAAGCTGGCCCGGCAGACCGGTGTGGAACGGGACGTGGTGTTCACCGGTTCGGTGCCGTCGGCCGAGTTGCCCGCGCACTACGCGGCCGGTGACGTCTACGCGATGCCGTGCCGCACCCGTAACCGTGGGCTCGACGTCGAAGGGCTGGGCATCGTCTACCTGGAGGCCTCCGCGACCGGCCTGCCGGTGGTGGCCGGTGACTCCGGTGGTGCGCCGGACGCGGTCCGTGAGGGCGAGACCGGTTACGTCGTCCGAGGCCGGGACGTCGCCCAGCTCGCCGACCGGGTCGCCCGGCTGCTGGCCGACCGGGACCTGGCCCGCCAGTTGGGTGCCGCCGGCCGGGCGTGGGTGGAGCGGGAGTGGCGCTGGGAGGCTCAGGCGGATCGGATGGCGGCGCTGCTCGCCGGCTGATCGCCGCCTTCAGCTTTCCCGGGGCGGGGCGTAGCGCGGCACGTACTCCTGGCCGGTCAGCTTCTGGATCGCCGCCATCACCTCGTCGGTGATCGTTCGGATGTCGCGGGGGCCGGTGATCCGGTCGGCGACCGGGATGGGTGGGCCGAACCGCAGGGTGACCGGGTGACGGCGGGGCAGCCGCGCGTCGACCGGCAGCACCTCGGCGGTGCCGAGCACGCCGACCGGGATGATGGGCACCTCGGCGTCGCGGGCCAGGCGGGTCATCCCGACCCGGCCCCGGTAGAGCCGCCCATCGGGGGAGCGGGTGCCCTCCGGGTAGACGGCGACCAGGCCACCGGAGCGCAGCACCGGTACGGCGGCGTCGAGGGCGCGCAGGGCGGCCCGGCCGTCGGCGCGGTCGACCGGGATGGCACCCATGCCGGTCACGATCTGCCGGTTGAGCCAGCCGCTCGGGCCCCGGCCGGTGAAGTACTCGGCCTTGGCCCAGAAGGTCACGTGTCGAGGCGCTGCGGCGACGAGGAACAGCTCGTCGGCGACGGAGAGGTGATTGCTGGCGAGGACCGCGCCTCCGTGCCGGGGGAGGTGCTCCAGCCCTTCCACGTGGGGTTGCCAGCCGAGACGCAGCGCGGTGCCGACGGTCAGCTTGGTGAGGTCGTACAGCAGGGGCACGCGTCCTCCGGGGGTGGGTTCATGCGGGTGTCGGGCCGAGGTGGGCATCGAGTGCGGCACGCACCAGGGCGTCGTCGTCGGTGGCACCGGTGGCCAACGGCAGGCTGCCCCAGGCCCACAGTTGGGCGATGCCGTGCAGGTTGGCCCAGAGTGCGCCGGCGAGCACCGGTGCGGGGGCGTCGGTCGGTCGGCGTAGCTGGGCCACCAGGTCGGCCAGCACGGCGAACAGCGGGAGGCTCGTCTCCCGCAGCCGTAGCCGGCCGCTGTCCAGCAGGTCGTGGCGGAACATCAGCTCGAACATGCCGCGATGGGCCGCCGCGAAGTCCAGGTACGTCCGGGCCAGCGCGGTCAGTTGGGTACGCGGGTCGGGCTCGACGTCGCGCAATGTCTTCTCGACGCGGGCGGTGAGGTCGGCGAAGCCTTCGCGGGCGATGGCGGAGAGCAGTTCGACGTGGGTCGGGAAGTAGCGGCGCGGCGCACCGTGCGAGACGCCCGCGCGGCGAGCGATCTCCCGCAGCGACACCGCCGACTGGCCCTCGCGCAGCACCAGGTCCACTCCGGCGGCCACCAGTCGCGCCCGCAACCCGGTCTCGTCCACGTCCATAGACACTGTCTACCAGGTGGCGTAGACGCTGTCTACGGCGAGGTCGGTGCAGGTGCGTCGTGCGGCGGGAGCTGTGCCGTCCGCCGCCGTCGGGCCGGGCCGTGATCGTGCTCGAACCACGATGTAGTGGTCTCCACGGCTCGCCGACACCACTACATCAGTGATCGAGCACGATCATGGGGCTGGTCCACGGTGGCCAGCCCGGAGCGGGCGGCCCTCCCAGCGCGGGCCCGGACGGCTCAGCGCATGCGGGCGAGGATGCGGTCGGCGGGGGCCGGGCGGCCGAAGTGCCAGCCCTGGGCGGCGTCGCAGCCGATCGCGCGAAGCCGTTCGGCCTGCCCGGCGGTCTCCACCCCTTCGGCGGTCACCGTCAGGTCAAGTGCGTGCGCCAGCGAGACCAGCGAGGCGAGGATCCGTTCGTCGGTACGGCCGACCGACGGCGACCGCAGGCCGGCCACGAACTCCCCGGCCACTTTCAGTTCGGTCACCGGCAGGTCCCGCAGGTACGCCAGGTTGCTGTAACCGGTGCCGAAGTCGTCGATGGCGATCCGTACCCCGAGGTCGGCCAGGACCCGCAGGGCGCGGACCGGCTCCTCGGCGGTGCTCATCATCGTGCTCTCGGTGATCTCCAGCTGCAGCCGCTCCGGCGGCAGACCGGTCTGCCGCAGCAGGGCGCGGACCTCCTGCACCAGCCCGGGCCGGTGCACCTGACGTACCGCCAGGTTGACGCTGACGAACGGTGCCGCCGCCCCGCCGGCGGACCAGGCCTCCGCCTCGCGGCACGCCTCGGCCAGCACCCACCCACCGAGCTGCACGATCAGGCCGGTCTCCTCGGCCAACCCGATGAAGCTGTCCGGACGCAGCACCCCGAGCTCCGGGTGACGCCACCGGACCAGTGCCTCGACGCCGACGAGGCTGCCGTCGCGCAGTGAGGTCAGCGGCTGGTAGTCGAGGTAGAACTCACCCCGTTCCAGGGCGGCCGGGATGGCTGCGGAGAGCGCGTAGCGGGCCAGTTCGCGTTGGTTGCGCTCGGCGTCGTAGAGCGCCCAGCGGGCCCCACCGGCAGCCTTCGCCCAGTGCAGGGTGCTGTCGGCGGCCCGCATCAGGTCACTGGGATTGGCCCCGGCGACCTGCCGCTCGACGATGCCGATGCTCGCCGAGATCTGCAGCTCGTGCCCGTCCACCAGGGCCGGCGTGCGGACCGCGGCCAGCGCGGTCTCGGCCAGCGTCACCATGGCGTCGGTGCCGCCGCTGTGTTCCACCAGGATCACGAACTCGTCGCCGCCGAGCCGGGCCACCAGGTGCTCACCCATCGCCTCGGACAGCCGTTCGGCCACCGTGACCAGCAGTTGGTCGCCCACCTGATGCCCCAGGGTGTCGTTCACGACCTTGAAGCGGTCCAGGTCCAGGAAGCACACCCCGACCCGCTGCGCGCCCCGGCCCGGCTCGTTCAGCGCGGCGGTGAGCCGTTCGGTGAACAGCGTCCGGTTGGGCAGGGCGGTGAGCGGGTCGTGGGTGGCCTGGTGACGGAACCGGGCCTCGCTGGCCCGCAGTGCCCGTTCGGCCTGCGTACGGGCCCTCATCGCGGCCCGGCGGATCGACTCCTGCTCGTCGAGCGTCCGGTCGCGCAGCGCGCGGGCGTAGCCGGTCGCCACGGCCGCGAGCAACCGGGCCATCCGGTCCTCGACGTCCTCGGCGACCAGGCCCAGGTCGCGCACCAGGCGTAGCTGGATGACCTCGACGGTACGGCCGAGCCCCTCCGCGGACGCGATGTGCGCGGCCACCAGTTCGGCGCCGACCCGATGCCCCGCACGCAGGTCGAACGGCTCGGTCAGCAACGCGCCAGCCAGTTGCCCGGTGAGCCGGTCCAGGAGGGTTTCCAGCTGGGCCTGGGTCATCGGCAGATAGCTGGTCCCGGAGACCGCCTTCGCCCAGGCGCGGGCGAATGTGCCCGGGTGGGAGGTCACCCCGGGCGGCTCAGCCACCGAGCCGCCCGACCCCGCCCATGAAGACCGCCCGCTCGGCGTCCTCCGCGCTCTCCGGAGTGTCCGGTCGCCACTCGGGCACCCAGACCACGCCGGGATCGAGCAGCTCGAACCCGTCGAAGAGCGCGGTCAGTTCGGCGCGGCTGCGCACCCACAGCGGGTTGTCGGTGCGCCGGTACACCCGCTCCGCCTCGGCGCGCTCGTCCTCGCTGCGCCCGTCGTCGCTGGCCTGCGACAGCACGAGGTGGCTGCCGGGGGCCAGCGCATCGCGCAGCGTCCCCAGCAGCTCCGCAGGTCGGTCGTCGTCGGAGACGAAGTGCAGGACAGCCACCACCATCACGGCGACCGGCTGGCTCAGGTCGAGGAGCTTGCGGACGTCCGGGTGGGCCAGGATCGCCTCCGGGCGCCGCAGGTCCTCCTGCACCACCACCGCCCGTTCGTTGCCGGCGAGGATCTCGCGGCTGTGCGCCACCGCCACCGGGTCGACGTCCACGTAGACCACCCGCGACTGCGGGTCGAGCCGCTGGGCGATCTCGTGCACGTTGCCGACGGTCGGGATGCCCGAGCCGATGTCCAGGAACTGCCGGATCCCGGCCTCGGCGAGGTGGTGCACGGCCCGACGCAGGAACGCCCGGTTGGCCTGCGCCATCAGCGGCGCCTCGGGCACCGCCGCGACCATCGCCTGCGCCGCGGCCCGGTCGGCGGCGAAGTTGTGCGAACCGCCGAGGTAGTAGTCGTACATCCGCGCGACGCTCGGGCGCTCGATGTCGATGGTGTCGGGTGCCCAGTCCGGCCGCTGCATGCGTCAACCCCTCGAGTCCGCGACGCGGGCGTCGTCACCCGCGCGGGTATTGTGCACCCGCCACGCACGCCAGACCATAGCGCGCCGGAGGTTGCCCGCCGACGTCGGTCGATGCGCGACGGCCCGCGCCGGGCCGAAGCCGGCGCGGACCGTCGGCCGCGACGTCCCGCTCGACGAGCGGGAACAGGTCAGAACTTGGGCGCGTCCGGTGCCTCGAGCAGGCCGAGTCGGAGCGCGGTCATCAGGGCCTGCGCCCTGTTGGCCGCCCCGAGCTTCTCGTAGAGCTTCGAGATGTGCGTCTTGGCCGTGGACTCGCTGACGAACAGCTGCTTGGCGATCCCCGCCACGCTCATGCCGTCGGCGAGCAGACGCAGCACCTGCCCCTCCCGGGGCGACAACTGCGGGCCGGACGGGGCGAGCCGACGCTTCATCGCCTCGGCCAGGTCGGCGGCGGTGAACGCGCTGGGGGACGAGGCGGCGTGCCGCGCGGCGGCCACCACCTCGTCGGCCGGTGCGGTCTTCGGCACGAAGGCGCTCGCGCCGGCCTCCAGTGCGCCGAAGAGCTGGTCGTCGCCGGCGTACATGGTCAGCACCACGATGCCCATCGACGCGCTGGACTTGCGCAGCGCGCGGGTGGCCTCCAGGCCGCTGCCGTCGGGCAGCCGCAGATCCATGATCACCACGTCCGGCTGCAGGGCGCCGGCCTGGCGTACACCCTCCGCCGCCGTGGCCGCCTCACCGACGACCTCGAACTGGCGGTCGCGCTCGAAGGCGTGCCGCAGGCCCTTGCGAATCAGGTCATGATCGTCGACAAGGAGGACCTTGGTGCGGGTGGCCGGTGTCGGACTTGTGGTCATCCTCGGGTTACTCCCCTTCTGGTGCTGCGCTGTCGCGCACGTTGTCGCGCCGGGACGAGGAACCGAGAACCACCGCCACGGTCGTGCCGCTGGGTTGCCGCGGCCTGATCTCCAACCGGCCCCGGATACGTTCCGCCCTCTCGGCCATGATCGCAAGACCGTACCGTCCGTCGGGGCGCTGGTCAGCCATCCCCTGACCGTCATCCGACACTTCTATTTGCGCGTACGGGGGGTCGACCTCACAGGTGACCCACAAATTCGAGGCTCCGGCGTGCTTGCGGGCGTTGGTCACCGCCTCCTGCGCGATGCGCAGCAACTCGGCTTCGGTGGCCGCCGGCAGCCGGGCGGTGGACTCGTCCAGCGAGAGGTGCACCCGCAGCCCGCCGGACGCGCCCACGGTGCGCGCGTACTCGGCGATCGCCGCGGCCAGCCCGCCCTGCCGGTCCACCTCGCTGCGCAGCTCGAAGAGGCTCAGCCGCAGTTCCTGGATCACCCGGGTCACCTCGGCGCGCAGCGTACGCAGGGCCTCGGCGGTCTCGTCCGCGTCGTCGAAGACGGTGGCCATGGCGTTGTCGATGCCGTAGCCGACCATCACCAACTCCTGCGCCACCCCGTCGTGGATCTCCCGGGCCAGCCGCTGCCGCTCCTCGTTGGTGGCCAGCGAGCGGACCTCGTCGAACAGCAGCGCCGCCTCCAGCCGCAGCGCGGCCGGGCGGGTCAGCGCCGTCACCCGGGACACCACCGGCGGCGGGTACGCCTGCGCGGCGTCCGCCTCCAGCACCACCAGCCCCACGGTGCGCACGCCGGCGACCAGCGGGACGATCAGCGCGGACACGTCACCACCGCGGTGCGAGCGTGACTGTGACCGTGCGGCCGTCGTGGCCTGTTGGCTGGCCCAGGCGTCGGCGATCGCCGAATCCGCGTCCAGCGTCGTCTCCCAGTCCACCCGGTCGACGCCGGCCTGGGCGAGCACCACGAGCCGGCCGCCGCCGCTGGCCGACAGCACCGCGCCCCGGTCGGCCCGGGCCACGGTGCGCAACTCCTCCAGCAGATGCTCGGAGATGCCGCCCGGGTCGAGGGTGGCCCCGGGGAGCTGCCGGGCCACCGTCCGCAGTTGGGTCAGCAGTCGGGTGGCCTCGGCGTACGGCTGCGGTTTGCCCTCGCCGCGTACGGCCATCACCCGGTGCAGGGTGCCGGCGGCGTAGAGCCCGAGGGCCGCCAGGATCAGCCACTGCGCGCAGACCGCGAGGTAACCCGGCTGGCCGAGCTGGACCCCGCCGCCGACGGTGGTCAGGGCACCGCTGACCAGCAGCGTGGCGGCGGTGACCGCGAGCAGGGCGCTGCCCTCACGGAAGCGGCGGCGCAGCGCGGTGACGGTCACCGGGACCGCCAGGTAGGGGAGTATCGCCGAGGCACCGAGCCCGTCGACGGTGCCGCCGATCGACGCGACCGCTGCCACGTGGCTCGCGGCCAGGCCCAGCACCACCACCTCCGCCACCCTGCTCAGCGGCGCGATCAGCCGGTGCTGGGGAGCCAGCAGGGACGGCAGACCGGCCACCGCCAGCAACGCGATCCACCACAGCTGGGTGACGTCACGGGTGGCGAACAGGGTCAGGACGGCGATCAACGCCAGCATCACCAGGCGGGCGGCCGCGGCGAGGGGATGCGGGTGCGGTGCGGTGGCTGTGGATGCGGGCACGTGACGGATGGTAGTCAGCCTCGGTAGATATCGGCGATCTCCGCCGCGTACGTCTTGTGGACAACCTGGCGCTTGACCTTGAGCGACGGGGTCAACTCGCCGGTCGCCTCGGTGAAGTCGCGGGGCAGAACCCGGAACACCTTGATCGCCTCGGCCTTGGAGACGGCCTGGTTCGCGGTGTCGATCGCGGTCTGGATCTCCTGGCGCAGGCCCTCGTGCTCGCGCAGTTGCTCGACCGAGGTGTCGGCGGGCATCCCGGCGCCCTCCAACCAGGTCGGCAGCGCCTCCTCGTCCACCGTCACGAGGGCCGCGATGAACGGCTTGGCGTCACCGACCACGACACACTGGCTGATCAACGGGTGCGCCCGGACCAGGTCCTCCAGCACCGCCGGGGCGACGTTCTTGCCGCCGGCGGTGACGATCAGCTCCTTCTTGCGGCCGGTGATGCTCAGGTAGCCGTCCGCGTCGAGGTTGCCCAGGTCGCCGGTGCGGAACCAGCCGTCGGAGCTGATCGTCTCGGCGGTCGCCGTCTCGTTGCGCCAGTAACCCTGGAAGACCAACTCGCCGGAGATCAGGATCTCGCCGTCGTCCTCGATGCGGACGGTCACGCCGGGCAGCGGACGGCCGACAGTGCCGATCCGGGTGCCGGTGGGCAGGTTCGCCGCGGCGGCGGGCGAGGTCTCGGTGAGGCCGTAGCCCTCCAGGACCGTCACGCCGATGCCGCGGAAGAAGTGCCCGAGTCGGGCGCCGAGCGGCGCGCCGCCGGAGATCGCGTCCCGGCACCGCCCGCCGAGCGCGGCGCGCAGCTTGCGGTAGACCAGCCGGTCGAAGACCGCGTGTTGGGCGCGCAGGGCCAGGCCAGGTCCGCCCCGGGTTTCCAGAGCCTCGCTGTACGCGATGGCGACCTGCTCCGCACGGGCGAAGATGCCGCCCTTGCCGTCCGCCTCGGCCTTCTGCTTGGCGGCGTTGTAGACCTTCTCGAACACCCGGGGTACGGAGAGCACGAAGGTCGGCCGGAACGCCTGCAACTCGGCGACCAGGTTCTTGGTGTCGGCGCAGTGCGCCATGGTGGCCCGCGCCTGCACGACGCCGATCTGGATCAGACGGGCGAAGGCGTGCGCCAGGGGGAGGAACAGCAGGGTGGTCGCGCCGGCGTTGAACAGGTTCGGCAGCACCGGCACCGCGTTGGCGATGTCGGCGTACATGTTGCGATGGGTGAGCACGCAGCCCTTGGGTCGGCCGGTGGTGCCGCTGGTGTAGATGATCGTGGCCAGGTCGTCGGCGCGGACGGCCTTGCGTCGCCGTTCGACCTCGGCCAACTCGACCGCCGCGCCGGTCGTGACCAGCTCGTCGACCGCGCCGCTGTCGATCTGCCAGACGTGGTTCAGCTCGGGCAGTCGGTGCCGGACAGCGGCGACCAGGTTGGCGTGCGCCTCGGTCTCCACCACCACGCCGACCGCGTTGGAGTCCTCGAGGATCCACGCGGCCTGCTCGGCGCTGGACGTCTCGTAGATCGGCACGGTGACCGCGCCGACGACCCAGATGGCGTAGTCCAGCAGCGTCCACTCGTAGCGGGTACGGCTCATCAGACCGACCCGGACGCCCGGCTCGATGCCGGCGGCGATCAGGCCCCGGGCCACGGCGGCCACCTCGTCGCGGAACTGGAGGCAGGTCACGTCGGTCCAGGTGGTGACGGTGCCGTCGGCGGCCGGGACGGGTCGGGCGAACTGGACGGCGTCGGGCGCGACCTCGGCGTTGTCCCAGACCGGATCGGTGAGGTTGGCCGCGTCGCCAACGGTGACGATCGGCGGGACGGAGAACTCGCGCACCTGCACTCCTTCGTGCTCGCACTGGCCGGGCCGGCCGCCGCGGTGGGCGTCGGTTGTGTCGAAACCTACCCGGTGAGCTAGGGCACCCTGTCAGGGCCTGTGTCAAAGCCCCTGGCCGGCCTGCGGCGGGCCCGGGCGACGACCGGCCGCGTTGGATATTCGCCCGGATACAACACCGGTATCCGAACGAATATCCGCCTTGCCGGACCGCCGCCCGGACTCCGCCTCGGCTCGACCGAGGACTTCGACACAGGCCCTGACGCCCGGCGTCGTACGGTGCCTGCTGTCGCCGGGGGCGGCGCGGCGTGCTGGCGCTACCCGCCGGGTAGCCTCCCCCCATGGCGGACTCCTCCACCCAGTCGATCATCATCGGCGCCGCACCGGAACGGGTGACGGCGGTCATCTGCGACTTCGCGCGCTACCCCGAGTGGACCGACGCGGTGCGCCGCGCCGAGGTCGTCGAGGAGTACGAGGACGGCTACGCCAGCCAGGTGCGCTTCACCATCGACGCCGGGGTGATGGCCGACGAGTACGTGCTCGCGTACGAGTACGCCGAGGACCTGTCCCGGATCGAGTGGCACCTGGTCGCCCCCTCGAAGATGCAGAAGAGCCAGCGCGGTTCGTACGACCTGGTGGGTAACCCGGACGGCAGCACCACGGTGACCTACACCCTGGAGGTCGACCTGTCGGTGGGAATGCTCGGGATGTTTCGGCGCAAAGCCGAGAAGATGATCATGGACACCGCGTTGAAGCAGCTCAAGCGCCGGGTAGAAGCAACCGGTGCGGCGCAGTGACGTGTCCGGTGGCACGGTAGAGGAGCCGAGGGTGGGCGGAACGGATCCGGGTTCGGCCCGGGAAGAGGCGGAGCGGCTGGTCGCCACTCTGCTCGCGGGGGCGCGACTGGCCTCCGCCGGCTCGGCGGGCGGCGCGTTCGGCTCGCTGGGCGGGGTGCTGGCCGGTGTCCTCGGTCACAGCGGCGGCTCTGACGGGCGTCCCGGCGCCGGTGGTGCTTTCGCCACCGGATCGCCCGAATGCTGTGTCTGCCCGGTCTGTCGGGGCATTGCCGCGTTGCGTGACCCGAGTCCGGAATTCGCCGAACGTCTCGCGACCGGCGCGGGGGACCTCGCGGCGGGCGTCGCCAGCCTGCTCCGCGCGTTCTCCCCGCCGGAGTCGCCCACGACGAGTCCCACCGGGCCGCCCACCGAAACGCCTACCCGGACGTCGCCGGAACCGGCCGTGAGCACCGACGACGTGCTGCCGGAGCCGACCGTCCAGGAGTCGTCCACCGCGGCGGCCGACGATCACGTGTGGCGCGATGCCACCCGCACCGGGCATGATTCTCAGCCGGCGCCGGAACGGGATGTCTGGTCGGTCGCCACCCGGACGGCGGATCCACTCGCCCCGGCCGCCGCACCACCCGTCGACGAGGCCGGGTCGGCGACCGTGCCGGCACCGACCACCCGTCCCGTGGTGCCCGCGTCGCGGGTGCCCGACCACTCCGACGCGGAAGCATCGGGCGACGGCGCCTGAGCGCGGGACATCCCGACCCGGACCGGCACGTCGCCGGGGCGCGGGCCGGACAGCAGCAGAGGGGGGCGGCAGCGGTGACGCTGACCATCGGAGTCGACGTCGGTGGCACGAAGGTGGCCGGCGGTGTCGTGGACGAGACCGGCACGGTCCTCGTGCAGACCCGACGGGACACTCCCGCCGACGACGTCGGCAAGACCCGCGACGTCATCATCGAGCTGGTCGGGGAGCTGGCCGCCGGTCGGACGATCGAGGCCGTCGGCATCGGCGCGGCCGGCTGGATCGACGCCAGTCGGTCGACAGTGCTCTTCGCCCCCAACCTCGCCTGGCGTGACGAACCGCTGCGCGAGTACGTCGGCAAGGCCATCGGGCTGCCGGTGATCGTGGAGAACGACGGGAACGTGGCCGCCTGGGCCGAGTTCCGGTACGGCGCGGCCCGCGCTGCCGACGACTCCATGATCATGTTCACCATCGGCACTGGCGTGGGCGGCGGCGTCGTCCTCGGTGGCGAACTGATGCGCGGCGCGCACGGCATCGCCGCCGAACTGGGCCACATGCTGGCCGTGCCGGACGGACACCAGTGCGGATGCGGCCGGCTGGGCTGCATCGAGCAGTACGCCAGCGGCAGCGCTCTCGTCCGCTTCGCCCGAGCCGGCGCCCGGCAGGAGCCCAACCGGGCAGCCGCGCTGCTGGAGCTGGCCGGCGGTGAGGCCGAGGCGATCACCGGTCCGATGGTGACCGCCGCCGCGCAGGACGGCGACCCGATCTCCGCCGAGGCGTTCGCGCAGATCGGCCGGTGGCTGGGCACCAGCCTCGCCGACATGGCGCAGATCCTCGACCCGCAGACCCTGGTGGTCGGCGGCGGCGTGATCGACGCCGGTGACCTGCTGCTCGGCCCGACGCGCCGCTCGTACGTCGACGCGCTCGCCCAGCGTGGTCGCCTGCCGGTGGCCGAGGTGCTCCCGGCGGAGCTGGGCAACAGCGCGGGCGTGATCGGCGCCGCCGACCTGGCCCGCCGGATCTGAGGCGGTCCACCGATGGGCGTACCGCTGCGGGTGGTGTCGTACAACATCCACAGCCAGCGCGACGACACCGCCGCGCTGGCGGCGGTGGTCCGGTCGGCGAAGCCGGACGTGGTGATCGTGCAGGAGGGGCCACGCCGGTTCCGGTGGCGGCAGAAATCCGCCACGTTGGCCGAGTCGTTCGGCCTGGTGGTGGCCGCCGGCGGCCTGCCGGCGTTGGGCAACCTGCTGTTGACCAGCCTGCGGGTCCAGGTGCGGGACACCCGGTGCCAGCGCTTCCCGCTGACCCCCGGCCGGCACCTGCGCGGCGCCGCGTACGCCGACTGCCGGGTGGCCGGCGCCCGGTTCACAGTCGCCGGCTCGCACCTGTCCACCGACCCGGCCGAGCGGCCCGCGCAAGCCGTCGAGTTCAAGCGGGGTCTCGACGCGGCGACCAGCCCGGTGCTGGCCGGCGCGGACCTCAACGAGGGTCCGGACGGGCCGGCCTGGGCGACCGTGTCCCAGGGGCTGACCGATGTCGCGGTGGCGGCCGACCGGGCGGACCGGCTCACCTACTCCTGCCACGAGCCGCGCCGACGCATCGACGCGCTCTTCGTCGACCCGCGGATCACCGTCGTCGACTACGACGTGGTGGACACGCCGCAGACCCGGCGCGCCTCCGACCACTTCCCGGTCCTGGTCGACCTGCTGCTGCCCGGCACCGACTGACCCCGGCGTCGGCTCGCCCGCCGATGTCCGCACGGTAGGACTGGACATCCGGCGTCGTTGTGGAGAGGATTTCGCGGCGACCGGCACGCCTGCCGTACCAAAAGGAGATGTTTCGGTGTCCACCTCCACCGACCACGGCCGGCCCGATCCGGAGGCGACCCCGTCCGCGCTGAACAGCGACGGTCGCCCGGTCTCCGACCGGGGCGACACGGTCTGCGTCATCGGGGCCGGGGCCAGCGGCCTGACGGCCATCAAGAACCTGCGCGAGCACGGCTTCGGCGTCGACTGTTACGAGCGGGAGACCGGCGTCGGCGGCGCCTGGAACTGGCGGCACGACCGCAGCCCGGTGTACGCCAGCACCCACCTGATCTCGTCGAAGCCGTTCACCCAGTTCCCGGACTTCCCGATGCCGGACTCCTGGCCGGACTACCCGCACCACAGTCAGCTGCTGTCCTACTTCGAGCGGTACGCCGACCACTTCGACCTGCGCTCGCACATCTGGTTCGGCACCGAGGTCGTCCGGGTCGAGCCCGCCCCGGGGGAGCGGTGGGACGTGACCACCCGCTCCACCGGCGGGTACGGCCCGGAGCGCACCTCCCGGTACGCCGCCGTGGTGATCGCCAACGGGCACAACTGGTCGCCGAAGCTGCCCCGTTACGAGGGGCTGGAGGAGTTCCGCGGCGAGATCATGCACGCCTCGTCCTACAAGGACCCCGCGCAGTTGCGCGGCAAGCGGGTGCTGGTGGTCGGCGCCGGCAACACCGGTTGTGACATCGCCGTCGAGGCCGCCCAGCAGGCGTCGCGCTGCTGGCACTCCACCCGACGCGGCTACTGGTACGCGCCGAAGTTCGTGTTGGGCCGCCCCGCCGACCAGGTGAACGACAGCCTGCTGGCGCTGCGTGTGCCGCTGCGGGTCCGGCAGTGGCTCTACCACTGGACGCTGCGGCTGACCGTCGGCGACCTCACCCGCTTCGGCCTGCCGAAACCCGACCACCGGGTGTACGAGACGCACCCCATCGCCAACAGCCAGCTCGTCTACTACGTGGGCCACGGCGGGATCGGCCCGGTGCCGGACATCGCCCGGTTCCACCCGTACGCCGTGGAGTTGGCCGACGGCCGCGAGATCGACCCCGAGGTGGTCGTCTTCGCCACCGGTTACCTGCCGCGCTTCGAGTTCCTCGACGCGTCGGTGTTCGGCGACAGCGCGGGGGCGGGTCGGCCCACCCTGTGGCTCAACGCCTTCACCCCGGGGCACCCGACGCTGGCGGTCGCCGGCCTGGTGCAGCCCGACTCCGGGTTGTTCACCCTGTCGCACTGGCAGACGGTGCTCTTCGCCCGCCTGCTCCAGGCCCGCCGGGACCGACCGGAGCGGGCGGCGGCGTTCGCCCAGCGGGTGCGGGAGCGGGCCGGGGAGCGCTACTCCGGGAAGGTCAAGGAGAGCAGCCGGCACTGGTTCGAGGTCGGTCACGCCGACTACCTGCGCGCCGTCCAGCGCGCCCTAGTCGACCTGGAGGGCAAGTGACCGAGCTGCGGATCATGCGGGGCCGGGAGTGGTCACGTCCGGTCCGGCCGGTGCGGCGTGAGGTGCTCAGCGCCCTTCCCGAGCACGAGGAGGGGCGTCCGCCGCTACTCTTCGTGCCCGGTTTCGGGCACGGCGCGTGGGCGTTCGCCGAACACTGGCTGGGTCACGCGGCGTCGCGGGGCTTCCCGGCGTACGCGGTGAGCCTGCGGGGGCACGGGGCCAGCGAGCCGGCGCCGGAGGCGACGCTGCGGGCGTACACCCATGACGTGGTCCAGGTGGCCGCGAGCCTGCCACGGCAGACGGTGCTGGTGGGGCACGGCGCCGGGGCGCTGGTGGTGGCGCACGCGTTGGCCCGCTACCCGGCGCGGGGCGCGGTGTTGGTGGCGCCCGTCTTCGGCGGTTGGGGAGTGCTGGGTGCGGCGCTGCGTCGTAACCCGGCGGGCACGGTGCCGGCGGTGTTCGGCGGGCCGTTGCGGCTCAACCGGGGGCAGTTGTTCAGCCGCGAGTTGCCGGACGAGGAGGCCCGACGGCACGTCGGACGGCTCGGTCGGGCCAGCCGTCGGGCGCAGTGGGCGCTGTTGGGGCAGCCGGAGCCCGAGCCTGCTGTGGGTGCGCCGCCGGTGCTGGTGTTGGGCAGCCCGGACGACCGGGTGGTGCCGGCGTCGACGCTGACGCGGGTGGCCCGCCAGTACGGTTCGGCCCCGCTGCTCTTCCCCGGCATGGGCCACGACCTGATGCTGGACGCGCGGTGGGCGGAGCCGATCGACGCGATCCTGGACTGGTTGGAGAAGGAGCCGGCGGCGCACTGAGGCCACCGGATCGGCGGTCAGCCGCTGGCCTGCTGGGCGGCCGGACTGCCGGCGGGGGTGGCGGGTCGGGGCACCCGCGCGCCGTCCTCGGGGCTGCCGTCGGTGCTGGACAGGCGGCTGACCAGGGTGCCGCCCTCGTCCAGGGCACGCAGGTAGGAGCGGGCCCAGGCCCGGATGTCGTGCTGCTGCAGGTGGGCGCGCATGGCCCGCATCCGCTGGGTGACGTCGTCCGGGCTGGCCCGTAGCGCCGCGCGCAGACCCTGTTTGAGCCCTTCCAGGTCGTGCGGGTTGACCAGGTACGCCTGGGACAGCTCGGCGGCGGTGCCGGCGAACTCGCTGAGCAGCAGCGCGCCGTCGTCGTCCACCCGGGCGGCCACGTACTCCTTGGCGACCAGGTTCATCCCGTCCCGCAGCGGGGTCACCGCCATCACGTCGGCGACCCGGTAGAGGGCGGCCAGCTCGGCCCGGTCGAAGGGCTGGGTGAGGTAGTGGATCGCCGGTTCGCCGACCCGCCCGAACTCGCCGTTGATCCGGCCCACCTCGCGCTCGATGCGCTCCCGCAGGATCTGGTACTGGCCGACGCGTTCCCGGCTCGGCATGGCGACCTGCACCAGCACGGTGTCGCGGACCTTGACGTCGCCGGTGGCGAGCAGTTCGCTGTACGCCTTGAGGCGCTGCTCGATGCCCTTGGTGTAGTCCATCCGGTCGACGCTGAGGATGACCTGCCGTGGGTCGCCGAGGTCCTGCCGGAGCCGGCGGGCGCGGGCCGCCACGTCCGGTCGGGCGGCGAGCGCGGACATCTCGGCGGTGTCGATGGAGACCGGGAACGCGCCGATGCGGACGACCCGGTCGTCGATGCCGATCCGCCGGTCGGTGGCCGGCAGCTCCAGCACCCGGGTCACCAGTTGGGCGAAATTGTGCGCCGCCTGGGCACGCTGGAAACCGACCAGGTCGGCGCCGAGCATGCCGCGCAGCAGCTCGGCCCGGCGGGGGAGCTGCATGAACAGCTCCGGCGGCGGGAACGGCACGTGCAGGAAGAACCCGATGCGCAGGTCGGGGCGGAGCGCGCGGAGCTGGCCGGGGACCAATTGCAGGTGGTAATCCTGCACCCAGACCACCGCGCCCGGCTCGGCCACCTGGGCGGTCGCCTCCGCGAAACGCTGGTTGACCCGCTGATACGCCTCCCACCACCGACGGTGGTGCTCCGGCTGCTCCACCGAGTCGTGGTAGAGCGGCCACAGGGTGGCGTTGGCGAACCCTTCGTAGTGGTCGCGGAGATCTTCCGCGCTGAGCGCGACGGTGTGCATCCGGACGCCGTCCACGTCCGGCAGGGTGGGGGCGGGCCCGGTGCCGCCGGCCCAGCCGACCCAGGTCGCCGGGGTGTGTCGCAGGAGCGGGTGTAGCGCGCTGACCAGCCCACCCGGGCTGCGCCGCCACTCGCAGGCCCCGTCGGGGGCCTGACTGTCGTCGATGGGGAGGCGGTTGGCCACCAGCACGAGGGAACTCTGTCGCATCTCGGGCATTCCGATCAGCAGAGGACTGACCGCCACGAGCAAGGGAAAACCGGTCAGTCAGCGGGGGAAGTGACGTACAGCGGTATTCCTACTGACAGTAAGTTACACCACTGTTACGGCATCGGCGGGACGGTGCCGTCCCGGAATGCGGGCCCCGATCAGACGACGGCGCCGTTGTCCGGGTCGTCTTCGTCCTCGTCGCCGGGGCGCAACCGCCAGATCAGCGTGACGAAACCGGCCAGGATGCCGGTGAAACCGAACAGGGTGACCGCCGACCTGTCCACCGGGAGCAGCCACGGGAAGAGGAAGAGCGCGAACCCGATGACCACGCCGAGCACGCCGACCACCGCGTACTTGCTGATCCGCGGCAACGGTGGCGGTGGCGGCGGGTGGTAACCCTCGTCGTCGTCCTCGTCGTCGGGCAGGTCGGCGCCGAAGGTGTCCAGCCCGTCCAGCAGCGACGGCTCGTCCGGCCGAGCGCCACGACCGACGGAGATCCCCGAGATGTCGGTCGCGGACGGCAGTCGGCGGACATCGGTGGCGGTCGGACCAGGCTCGTCGGCACCGGATCGGGCCAGCGGACCGGCCGTCGGCTCGTCCCGTTCCTCGACGTTCTCCGAAGCCGGCCACGGGTGGTCGTCCGTCGACGAGGTGGTGTGGAAGCCGGCCACGATCCGTGCCCACTCGGCGTCGATGTCCGGTTCGTCCCGGGCGGGCGGCTGCTCCGGAGCGCTCTCGTCGGAGAGCTGGGTCAGGTAGTCCCGTGCGGTGGTCAGATGCGAACGGTCGACGTAGAGCCGGTCGACCGGCCGGGCCGGAACGGTGGTGGTGCGGGTGACCGGGTTGAGGTCGGCGGAGGGCTGCAGGTAGGCGGCGATCCCGCCGGCTGCCAGCACGTCGAGCAGGTGCTCACCGACGCGCGGATCGACGTCGCCGACGATGGCGTACTCGTTCGCGTCGAGCCCGTTGTCCCGCCGTCCCCGGCGGGCCCCACCCGCTGACACCCGGACATCCCCCTTAACGCGCCTTCCGGCGCGGCCACCCCTGCCCCTCGACGCCCGGTCCGCACGCCGTGCTCTGAATCGTGACACGTCAGGGCATGGTTCCGGGAGTGCGTTGTGTCGCGTCTTCCAAAGTCACGGCTACCGCCGCAGGTCGCGGCGGGGGTCCTTTGTCCGTTCTTGCGCGAGACGTGCGATCTCGGTGATCGTTGACGCCAAGGCGACCCGCCACGCCGAGCGCCGCCCTGCCGACCTGCCACCGACCGGGAACGGAGAGGCGCACGTGGCTGCTGGTGAGCACGAGGAACTGGACATCCCACCGCACCTTCAGACCTTCGCGCAGCGTCAGCACCTCGAATACCGGCAGACGCCGCCGGGGATCGCGCTCTACCTGGGCCTGGGCTCGGCCCTGCTGGGGTTGCTGTTCAGCACCGCTCCGAAGATCCCCGGCGACCGGGCGCTGGGCTACCTGATGCTGGGCGGCGGCGCCGTGCTCCTCGTCGTCTCCCGGGTGCTGCACCGACGCATGCGACGGCGGGAGGAGGGGCTGTACCGCGAGTACCTACAGTGGAAGGAACGGCGGGGTGAGTAGCGCGCCGCGCATCGAGAGGGCGGGATGGACCGGGAATCCGCGGAGTCGGCGGTGGCGGGCGGCGCTGGTGGCCCTGCCGCCGGTGTACCTGCTGGCCACCCCGGCGGCCGCCGCCAACGCGGTGTGACGACGTCGGGCAACTCGGGGCGAAGGCTGTCGGTGTGGGGTCTCATGCTCCTCTTCACCGTGATCCTGTTGCCCGACATCGTGAGGGAGGGAGGCTGGCGTGCCTGGGTCGCGGTGCTCGCCAGCGTCGGGCCTCCCGTTGTCATCCTGCGTGAACTCGCTGCGGTGATCCGACGACGACGGCACTCTGCGAGACCGAAGCAGCCGGACGCCTGACGGCGGGCCGTGCTCGACGGATGTCGAATGTGGTCGTGAGGCCGGACACGCGCCTGGCCTCGGACCGGTCGGTGCGTCAGCCCGCAGCTTCGTCCGTTGTGGTGAGAGCGCGCGCTTCGTAGGCTCGTCGGCGACGCCGGCTGGCGTTGTCGCGGGCACACCACGGGAAAGGACGCCGGTGCTCTACTGGCTGTTGAAGTACGTGCTCCTCGGTCCGCTGCTCAAGCTGATCTTCCGCCCACGGGTGGAGGGGCTGGACCACGTACCAGCGACCGGCCCGGTGATCCTGGCGAGCAACCATCTCTCCTTCTTCGACTCGATCTTCATCCCGTTGATCGTCTCGCGGAGGGTCACCTTCGTGGCCAAGGCGGAGTACTTCACCGGCAAGGGGATCAAGGGTCGGTTGATGAAGATGTTCTTCGTCGGCACCGGCACGATCCCCGTAGACCGCTCCGGCGGTCAGGCCGCCCGCGCCGCCCTGGACACCCAGTTGCGGGTGCTGCGCGCCCAGGGAGTGGCCGGCATCTACCCCGAGGGCACCCGCTCCCCGGACGGGCGGCTCTACCGGGGCAAGACCGGTGTGGCGCGGCTGGCCCTGGAGAGCGGCGCGGTGGTGGTGCCGGTGGCGATGCTCAACGCCGACGAACTCCAGCCGCCCGGCAGGCTCCTCCCGCGGGTCGGCCAGGTGCGGGTCCGCTTCGGGGCGCCGCTGGACTTCTCCCGCTACGCCGGCCTGGCCGGCGACCGGTTCGTCGAGCGCGCGGTCACCGACGAGGTCATGTACGAGTTGATGGAGCTCTCCGGCCGCGAGTACGTCGACATCTACGCGCAGAAGCTCAAGACGCCAGTCGCCGCCTGAGGCGGCTCAGCCGTTGGGCCGCGTGCGGCGGCTCAACACGCGACCGCCGGCCCGGTCGGGGTGATCGGGCGCCCGGCCAGCGCGAGCAGGCCGGGGGCGTCGTTGCGCAACGCGAAGACGCGTACCTCGGCGAGGGTCTCCCGTGCGCCCGCCGGATCGCCGGCCCGGGTCAGCTCCGCCGCCGCGAACGCCAACGCCAGCACCCGGTCGCTCACGTCCGGGACCCGCCCGTAGGTCTCGGCGGCGGCCAGGTGCAGCTCGGCGGAGCGTTGGTGGTCGCCGTCCGCCGCCGCCAGGGCCGCCGTCACGGTCCGCAACGCCGCCTCCGACCAGGGCGTGCGATGCCCGACCCGGCCGAGCATCGTGCGGACCCGCACCGCCGCGTCCCGACCGCTCAGAGCCGCGGCGTACGCGGCGGCGGCGATCCACTCCCCGCTGGCCAGCGCCGGCACCGCCGACCAGCACCGGTCCAGTTCCTCGATCAGCTCCGCCGCCTCGGCCGCGCGCCCCTGCAACGCCCGGCACAACGCGGCCATGCTCAGCATCGTCCAGTGCAGCCGGTGGAACCCGCTGCGCCGCGCAGTGTCCAGCGCGTCGGCCAGGTCGTCCGGATCGTCGTCGTCGCGCAACACCAGCAGACAGCAGCGCAACCCACGCACCTGCATGTCCCAACTGCCGGTGGGCGTGTCCACGAACGCCTCCGCCGCCGTGAGCAGCCGACCGAAGTCACCGTCGAACCAGGCACGCATCGCCTCGGCCGAATAGCTGGTGGTCAGGGTCTGACCGCTGGCGGTCCGTGCCGGCGCGGCCGAGAGCAGGGCGTTGGACCGTAGCCAGTCGCCCTCCTCGCGGATCGCGTAGGCGAGGTTCTGGGTGGCCCGGGGCAAGGCCAGCAGTTGACCGGCCCGGGCGAACTCGACGATCGCGTGCAACTCGTCCAGGCCCACCCGGTCCCCGGACTGGTAACGGGCCGTGGCCGCGGTGATCCGCGCGTTGGTACGGGTCTCGGTCAGGCCCAACCGCTCGGCGATCTCCGCCGCCGTGTCCGCCGCCGCCACGGCCGGGTCCCGCTCGTAGTTGAGCATGTGCAACCGGCCCATCTCCGCGTACGCGTCCGCCTTCTGCGGACTGTCCGGCAACGGCTCGAACAGGTGCACCGCGCGGTCCAGGCAGGCCAACGCGTCACCACGGTCGGCGCGTAGCCAGGCGGCCTGGCCGAGCAGCGTCCACGCCCGGGCGGCGCAGGCGTCGTCGCCGTGCGACAGCAACCGGTCGGCGAGCGTGTGCACCTGCTCCGCCCCACCCCCGGACAGGAACGCGTTGCCGTCCCGGTAGAACGAGATCTCGGTGCTCAACAACTCCAACTGGAGCCGACCCACCGGGTCGTCGTCGTCGGCCAGGCCGAGAGCCCGGCCCGCGTGGCTGGCCGCCGCGTCCAGCCCGTGCAGCGCGTACGCCCGGCGGGCCGCCCGGTGCAGCGCCTGCCGCGCCGGCCCGGCGTAGCGCCGCACCTCCATGCCCAGCGAGCGGGCGATCTCGTGGGCCGCCCAGCGGTGGTGGGCGAGCACCTCGGCCAGGTCGGTGTCGCGGGAGTGCGACAGCGCGTCGAGCCAGTCGGCGGCCCGCTCGTGCCGGGCCACCCGCTCGGTACGCGGTAACCGCTGGTAGCAGACGTCGCGGACCAGCACGTGGCGGAACCGGAACTCCGCCTGCCCGGCCATCGTCGACGCCGACTGCTCGTGCACAAAGTCGCGCTGTTCCAGTCGGCGCAGCGAACGTTCGACCGACTCGACCGGCTGACCGAGCGCGGCGGCGACCGCGCCGGGCCAGAACTGCACCCCGACGACGGACGCGGCCAGCAGCACCGCGCGGTCCTTGGCGTCCAGCAGGTCCACCCGGTTGGCGATGACCGCGTGCACGCTCTCCGGCATGGTCAGCTCAAGGTGCTTGTCCAGCGACCACCCCCGCCCGGACTGGCGCAGCGCCCCCTGCTCGATCAGCATCCGGACGTACTCGTGCGCGTAGAGCGGGTTGCCGCCGGCCACCTCGATCAACGGGCTCAGCATGTCGGCGGAGAACGCCGCCTGGCCGAACAGGTGCGCGTACAGGGCCGCGATGCCGGTGTCGCGCAGGGGCGGCAGGGTGATGGTCACCGAGCCGGTGATCGTCCCGGCCCAGCTCGGGTCCCGGTCGACCAGCTCCGGACGTGCGGTGCAGAGCAGCAGCAGCGGCACGTCGCGGGCTGCCGCTCCGAGCAGCTCCACGAAGCGCAGCATCGCGTCGTCGGCCCAGTGCAGGTCCTCGAAGACCAGCACCGTGGGTCGTCGGGTGGCCAGCGCCAGCAGGAAGCGACGCCATGCCGACTCCGCCTCCTCGGCCGGCAGCGGAGTGCCGGGCAGCCCGACCAGCGGGCGCAACGCGTCCACCACCCGGTCCCGTTCGCCCGGGCCGATCAGCTCGCTCACTGCGGCGGCCAGCCGCTGCGCGGCGCTGCCCGCCGGGTCGGTGTCGAGGATGCCCGCCTCGGACTTGACGATGTCGGCGAGCGCCGCGAAGGTGACGTTCTCGCCGAACGGCGGGCAGCGGCCGGTCCGCCAGGTCAGCGGCTCGTCGACCAGCCGGCCGGTGTGCCGGTAGAGCTCCCGCAGCAGCCGGCTCTTGCCGATGCCGGCCCGGCCGAAGATCGTCACCACCTGCGGTCGACGGTCGCGCAGCGACCTGTGCAACGCGTTGACGAGCATGCCCAGCTCGTGTTCCCGGTCCACCAACGGTGTGGTGTCCGGCTCCCGGTCGGTGGGCTGGCGACGCAGGGGAGAGAGCGCCAACCACACCTCGGTCGGCGACGACCGGCCGCGCAGGGTGACCGGGGGCTGTTCCTCGTAGCGGATCGCGTCCTTGGTGAGCGCGTGGGTGGTGCCACAGACCAGCACGCCGCCGGGTGGCGCGACGGACTGCATCCTGGAGGCGGTGTTCACCACGTCGCCGGCAACGATCGCCTGCCCACCGTCGCGAGCGGCGGCAACGTCCACCAGTGCCTCGCCGGTGGCGACCCCGACCCGGAACCGCAACTCGGTGCTGCCGGTCGGCGCGAACCGGGTGAGCACCCGTTGCAGTTCGAGACCCGCCCGTACGCAGCGCAACGCGTCGGTCTCGGTGGCGATCGGGGCACCGAAGAGCGCCATCACCGCGTCCCCGATGTACTTCTCGACCACCCCGCCGTACTGACCGACCACCCGGCGGGCGGCGGAGAAGAAGCCGGTCTGCATGCCCCGGACCTGCTCGGGGTCGGCGCGCTCGACGTACGGCGTGAAGTCGATCAGGTCCACGAAGAGCACGCTCACCCGGCGGCGGTCCTCCTGCGGATGGACCGGGGCCGGTCGTTCGGCGCCCGGTCGCGGCGACCCGCACGACGTGCAGAACGTGACGTCCGAGGCCAGTGGGCGCAGACAGTGTGGGCACACAGCCCCCAGCTCGGCGCCGCAGCCACCGCAGAAACGGTCTCCGTCGGCGGCCGTGCGTCCACAGCGTCCACACTGCGCGGCGATGACACCTCCCCCAGAGGCGAACAGGTCGACGCCGGTGGCGTCCCCTGCCGGGAATTATCGCTCTCGTCCGCCGCTGTCAGGTACCGGCCTGTTGGCTTGTGGACAGTCCACCAAGGGACCAGAGCGACTAGATTCAGGCGGCCAGATATCGAGCAGCGACCAGAGGGGGACAGGTCAATGGTGTACGTCAAGCTGGAGAGCGACTGGACCGACGGCAACGGGGTCAGCCACTCCGCAGGCGACTCGGTGGACGTCGACGCGGCCACGCTCGCCACGCTCCAGGCCGAGGGCATCGTCAGCGAGCAGTCGCACGGCCCGGGCGGCGACGGCAAGGGCCCGGACAAGTGGGCCGGGCCGGGCAGCTCCGGGGTGTGACCCCACACCGGTGACGGATACGAACGGCCGGGTCGCCCACGGGCGGCCCGGCCGTTTCGCGTGTGTCAGTGGTGTCAGCGGTCGCTCATGCCGGCGCGACGGCGCAGCGCGGCCACGTCGGTCACCACGATCCGACGCCCCTCGGTACGCAGCCAGCCGCGGCTGGCGAACGAGCCGATCGCCTGGTTGACGCTTTGTCGGGAACCCCCGGCCATCTCGGCCAACTGACTCTGGTTGAGCTCGATCGTGATCATCGGTGCCTGGCTCTCACCGGCCAACCGGACCAGCGTCTTGGCCACCCGACCGGGTAGGTCGAGGAAGACATGGTCGGCGTTCTGCTCGGTGAGCCGACGGATCAGCCCACCCAGCGAGCGCATCACCGCGTCCAGGATGCGAGGGTTGGAGTGCACCAGCTCCATGAACGCGCCCCTGGACAGTGCGAGCGCCGCACAGTCCTCGATGGCCTCGGCCGACGCGGACCGGGTCGACGCGTCCAGCAGGGAGACCTCGCCGAGCACGTCGGGTGGTCGGATCACCGACAACACGGCCCGCTCGCCGGTCGGTGCGGTGCGAAAGACCGCCACCGCGCCGCGGCGCAGCACGATCAGTGACTCGCCCGGGTCGTTCTCCACGAAGAGCAACTGGCCCTTGCGGTAGGTGCGCGGAACGGCGGCGGCGATGACACGCTGCCGTACCTCGGGCTCCAACCCGGCGAACATCTCGACACCCGTGAGCGCGTCACCCGGCTCCGGAAGGCGCATCTCCACGGCCCAACCCCTCCCCGGTCATGGACCACAAACTCGCTCACCGGGTGAACCTGATGGCCCTGACAAGGTGAACTGACACCGATTCGGCGTCCGGTAGCGGTACACATCAGATCATGACGGTCCGGTCGCTTGCTGTACACCCCTCGAAGCTTTTCCGTGACCGTCGCGAGCTGGACCCCGCCGGGAACTGTCGCGCGGCGGTGGGCGAAGATGCCCGGAATGGTCTACCGCTATTTCTACGACTGCGAGTTCATCGAGGACGGCACCACCGTCGACCTCGTCTCGATCGGTGTCGTCGACGAGTACGGCCGCGAGTTCTACGCGGTCTCCACCGAGTTCGACGACTCCCGCGCCGTGCCCTGGGTCCGACGCAACGTGCTGGACAAGCTGCCCTCCCCGGCGGACCGGGCCTGGCGGTCGCGTGAGCGCATCCGCGACGACCTGTACGACTTCCTGGTCGAGCCGATCCGGGACCGGCCGGGGGAGCAGTTGGAGCTGTGGGCCTGGTACGCCGCGTACGACCACGTGGTGCTCGCCCAGCTCTGGGGTGCGATGCCGGCGCTGCCCCGGGAGATCCCTCGCTACACCAAGGAGCTGCGGCAGCTCTGGGACGACAGTGGGCGGCCGACCCTGCCGGACGCGGACGCGGCCCGGCACGACGCTCTGGTCGACGCCCGGCACAACCTGGCCCGCTGGCGGGCGATGACGGCCCGCTGACCGCCGGTCGTACCGCCGTAGGTTTGACCGGTTCTGTCCCGGGCATCGGTTCGGCGAACCGAAGCGGAGGAGAGTGCCATGAGCAACGAGCCGACCAGCGCCGCAGAGTCCCGCGTCCGGATCACCGAGCTGGCTCGGGCCGCCCGGATCTGCATGCTCACCACGATCGCGCTGGACGGTCGGCAGGTGAGTCGGCCGATGGGGCTCCAGGAGGTCGAGTTCGACGGCGACCTCTGGTTCTTCGCCTACGCCGACTCGGCCAAGGTCCGCCAACTCCGGGTGAACCCGGAGGTCAACGTCGCCTTCTCCGACCAGAAGCACCACGCCTGGGTGTCGATCTCGGGGACCGCCACCGAGGGGTTCGACCGGGCTCGGGCCGAGCGGTTGTGGAACCCGTTGCTCAAGGCCTGGTTCCCCGGCGGGCTGGACACCCCCGGTCTCACGCTGATCAAGGTGCACGCCACCTCGGCCGAGTACTGGGACTCGCCGGGTAGCACAGTGGTCAACCTCCTCGGCTACGCGAAGGCAGCGGTCACCGGCCGGCCACCGAAGGCCGGCGAGAACCACGAGGTGACCTTCTGAGCCGGGTCGCCACCGGGGCGCGCTGTCGCCTTACCTGCGGGCCGACTACAGTTCGCAGTGACGGCCCGCCCCGGGCCGGCAACGGCGCCGATGGTCTGACCTGACACATACCCTGGGGCATATCGGGCTTTACCTGATGCTCCAGGAGGATGACGGATCATGCGTATCGGCGTGCTCACCGGCGGCGGCGACTGCCCAGGTCTCAATGCGGTCATCCGGGCGGTGGTCCGTAAGGGTGTCGCCACCTACGGTCACGAGTTCGTGGGCTTCCGGGACGGCTGGAAGGGCCCGCTGGAGGGTCTGTCCCGTCCGTTGGGCATCGCCGACGTTCGCGGCATCCTGCCCCGTGGCGGCACCATCCTCGGCTCGTCCCGCACCAACCCGTTCAAGATCGAGAACGGCGTCGAGCGGATCAAGGACAATCTCGCCGAGCAGGGCGTGGACGCGCTCATCGCGATCGGCGGCGAGGACACCCTCGGTGTGGCCACCAAGCTCTACGAGCTGGGCGTGCAGGTGGTCGGCGTCCCGAAGACGATCGACAACGACCTCGGCGCCACCGACTACACCTTCGGCTTCGACACCGCTGTCAACATCGCGATGGAGGCCATCGACCGCCTGCACACCACGGCGGAAAGCCACCACCGCACCCTGGTCGTCGAGGTCATGGGCCGGCACGCCGGCTGGATCGCCCTGCACGCCGGCCTGGCCGGCGGCGCCAACGTGATCCTGCTGCCCGAGCGGCAGTTCGACGTCGACCAGGTGGCCGGCTACGTCGAGAAGCGCTTCCAGCACCAGTACGCCCCGATCGTGGTCGTCGCCGAGGGCGCTCAGCCGCTGGACGGCCAGATGGTCCTCGCCAACCAGGAGCTGGACTCGTTCGGTCACGTCCGCCTCGGCGGCATCGGCCAGTGGCTCGCCGAGCAGCTGGAGGCCAAGACCGGCAAGGAGGCCCGCACCGTGGTGCTCGGCCACATCCAGCGCGGTGGCACCCCGACCGCCTTCGACCGGGTGCTCGCCACCCGCCTGGGCCTGCAGGCCATCGACGCCGTCAACGACGGCGACTGGGGCAAGATGGTCGCGATGCAGAGCACCGACATCGTCCGGGTGCCGCTCGCCGACGCCACCCGCGAGCTGAAGACCGTGCCGCTGGAGCGGTACGCCGAGGCCGAGGTGTTCTTCGGCAGCTGATCGACAGTCGGCGGCGCGGCGGGCCTGCGGGTCCGCCGCGCCGCGACCCGATGCGAGGGGGTACGACCGAGATGTCAGCCGGGGTGCACACGGTCGCGGTGATCGGCGCGGGCAAGATCGGTGAGCTGATGCTCTCCGGGCTGCTGCGCTCGGGATGGCCCGTGGACAAGCTGCTGGCAACCGCCCGCCGGCCAGCTCGCGCCGAGGAGTTGACCGCCCGCTACGGCGTCCGGGTGGTCGACAACCTGACGGCGGTGGACGAGGCGGCGGTGCTCGCGATCTCGGTGAAGCCGCAGGACGCCGCCGCGCTGCTCGACGAGATCGGCCCCAAGGTGCCGGCCGACAAGCTCGTCATCTCGCTCTGCGCCGGCCTCCCCACCAGCTTCTTCAGCCGCCGGCTGCCCGACGGCACCCCGGTGGTCCGGGTGATGACCAACACCCCGGCGCTTGTCGACGAGGCGATGACCGCGATCTCGGCGGGCGCGCACGCCACCGGCGCCCACCTGGCGTTGGCCGAGGAGATGTTCAAGCCGCTCGGCCAGACGATCCGGGTGCCCGAGTCGCAGCAGGACGCGGTCACCGCACTCTCCGGCTCCGGCCCGGCCTACTTCTACCTGCTGGTCGAGGCCATGATCGACGCGGGGATCCTGCTCGGGCTGCCCCGGCAGGTGGCGCACGAGCTGATCGTGCAGACCGCGATCGGTTCCGCGGTGATGCTGCGCGACTCGGGCGAGCACCCGGTCAAACTGCGCGAGGCGGTCACCTCACCGGCTGGCACCACCATCTCCGCGATCCGCGAGCTGGAGAAGCACGGGGTACGCGCCGCGCTGCTCGCCGCACTCGAAGCCGCCCGCGACCGGGCCCGCGAGCTGGCAGCGCAGGCCGACTGAGCGTTCTTCGCGCGTGGCGGCGGGCTGATGTGGTGTTCCGGGCGCGCGGGGTTAGGCGTTCGGGGCTCGTCGCGGGGCCGGGCGTGCCGCATACTGGCGCGGTGTTCACACTTGCCCAGGCCCGGCACCTGGTGGCCACGCTGCAACCGCGCATCGACGAGTTGATCCGGGTCCGGGCCGACCTGGCCGAGCTGCGCGTCGACCTCGCCGACCACGGCGTCAGCGCCCTCGGCGGGCTGGCCGAGGTGAAGGGCCTGGAGGCTCGGCTGCACGCCGTCGTCGACGAGCTGCACCAGCACGACATCCAGGTCAAGGGCATCGCTCCGGTGCTGCTCGACTTCCCCGGCGAGCGCGAAGGCCGCGCGGTGCTCTGGTGCTGGCTCGAGGGTGATTCCGACGTGCGCTGGTACCACCGGGCCGAGTGCGGCTTCGCCGGCCGCCGCCCACTCTGACGCACCCCCGCCCGACCCGGCCGCGCCCTGCCGCCGCACCTTGATCCACTCGGGTTCGCCGAAAACGCGGTATCCGAGCGCGGGGGATACCGCGACATCGGCGAACCCGAGTGGATCAAGCCCGGTGCGGCTCGGACCGCCGCCCCGACTCTGACGCGGATGAGGCCGGGTGCGGCTCAGCCCGCAGCCGGCTTCGGCGGGATCGTTTCGGAGGCCTCGGCCACCGCGAACACCACGACGTTGTCCCGGTAGTGCCCACTCCGCCGGTCGAACGCACCCCCGCAGGTGACCAGGCGTAGCTCCGCGTTGGGCGTCGGGCCGTACACCACGGCGGTCGGGAACTGGTCCTTGCGGGTCCGCAGCGAGCCGGTCACCCGGAACACCAGCCGCTGCCCGCCGCGCCACACCTCCACCCGGTCGCCCGGCCGCAGCTCACCGAGCCGGGCGAAGACCGCCGGGCCGCGGCGCGAGTCCAGGTGGCCGGCGAGCACGGCCGGGCCGGTGTCGCCGGGTGCCGGACCGCCGCCGTACCAGCCGGCGACGTCGAAGTCGGCGGGCGGGATCAGTGCCCCGGCCTGGTCCAGGCCCAGCACCGTGAGCGTCGAGTCGACGCCGATGCGCGGTACGCGTACCCGAGTGGGTGGTCCCTGTGGGGTGGGCGCGGCGGCCGTCGACGGGCAGTCGTCGGTGCAGCCGGGGTGCCAGCTCGCCGCCGGCGGCGGCGGATCGCTGCCGGCCAGCCCGACCCCGGTGCCGGCGGCCAGGAAGACCGCCGCGCCGGCCGCGACCAGCGCGGCCAGCGGCACCCGGCGGTCGCGGTGCCGCCGGATCGACGGGTCCGGCCCGGCGCTCACCAGGTGGTGCGCCGCCGCCGACGCCAGAGCAGCAACGCCACCGCCCCGGCCGCCGCGGCCAGAGCGCCGGCCACCAGGGGGTACGCGTCGAGCCCGGTCCGGGCGGTGCCGCCGGCGCCGGTGTCCACCCCGCCGGCGGGGACGACGGTGCCGCCCTCGGCGTCGCGGCGCAGCTCGGCGGTGAGCCCACCCTGCTTCGCGTCGAGCACCAGCAGTGAGTAGACCGCGCCGCCGGTGAGGCGCACCTCGGCGTCGGTGCTCGGGCCACCGGCACCGGTCAGCTTCAGCCGCCACCTGCCCGGCTCGACCTGCTGGTAGTCGGTCGTCGTCGCGAACTGCACGCCGTCGGCGATCATCGGGCCGTCGGCGGCGGCCACGTCGAGCATCGGGGTCCGGACGGACGCCTGCACGACCCGCACCTTGGCGCGGCCGTCGGTGGGGGCGCTGAGGTCGTCGTTGAGCACCCGCAGGCCGAGGTCGGCGTGCCGGCCGACACCGGCCACCGTGAAGGCGTCGCCGCTGGTCACCGCGACCTCGGTGGTGAGCACCGGGGGGTCGCTGGCGGGGGCGCCGGCCTCGCGCATCGCCACCGCGTACCGTCCGGGCGCCAGCTCCAGATAGTCGGAGACCACGCCGTAGCCGACCCCGGGGAAGACCCTCGGTTTCGCGGCGCCGGGCGCGGCCAGGTAGACGTCGACGGCCGGGGTGTCGGGGGAGAGGTGGGCGAGTCGGACGTATCCGACGGTGTCCGCGCCCTTGGCGGCAGCGGCCGGGACCGGGGCGCCGGTGGCAGCGAGGGCGGTGCCGAGCAGGAGCGCGCCGGTTCCGGCCAGCAGCCGGCGGGGCACGGTACGGAGCGTGTGCATGTCGCCTCCGGAAGCACTTTCGGTGAGCGGGCGGCAACCCAGAGAACAGGGTCCCGTTTACGGGACTGAGGCGCAAGTTGCCACGTCGATGTTTTTGCGGAGGCACGCTGGCGCCCCTCGGCTTACGCGGTCGGGCGGAGCGGGCGGGCTACCGCTCGCGGATCGCCAGGAAGGCGAACAGGTCCGGCACGCGCGCAACGGTGCCGCAGCAGATGTCGAGACAGGGTCCCTCGCCCGTGCCGAGCAGGTCCTCCGCGATCGCGTGCACCCGCTGGAGATAGTCGCCGCCGCCGGAGAGGTAATTCTCGTACCAGTCCGCGTGCGCGTCGTACGCCGCAGCGCTCGTCCTCGCCATCCGTCGATGCTAGGGACCGACTCGCGCCCAGCCCGGTCCGTTCTTCCGAGGGCAGACGCGCCGCCGACGTCCGTGGTCGCGCTCGCCACGGTGCCTGTGGCCGGTGAGCGACGGCAGGGCCGACGGGGGCGGCCGCGCTGGATTATCCTCGGTCGATGCGGGATCGCCGGGTGGCGCTGGTGTGGGCGACCTTCGTCGTCGTCGCGCTGGTGTCCTGTGTGCTCGTGCTGAACCGCGCGGACCGGCTCTCCGACCTGCACATCTACTACGGCGCGTTGTCCGATCTGCACGCTGGGCGGCCGCTGTACGAATACGAGGCGGCCAATGGTGGGCCGTTCACCTATCCGCCGTTCGCCGCACTCGTGCTCGGTCCGATCACCGCCGTGAGTGAGGGCGTACTCCAGGGGATCTGGCTCGTGGCGACGTGCGCGGCGGTGGTGGCCATCGCCGGGGCGGTCGGTGTCGCGCTGACCACCCGGCAGTCCCGGCGACCGCTCGCCGTGGCGGTGGCGGCCACGGTGCTGATGCTCTCCGCGCCGGTGCAGAGCAATCTGCGGTTCGGTCAGGTGAGCATCTTCATCGTGTTGATGGCCCTGCTCGACGGGATGGGCGTGGTCCCGCCCCGGCTGCGCGGGGTGCTGGTCGGGGTCGCCTCGGCGATCAAGCTGACCCCGCTGTTGTTCGTGGTCTACTTCCTCGCCACCGGCCGCTATCGCGACGCGGGCCGCGCGGTGGCGACATTCCTGACGTGCGCGGTGGTCGCCGGGGTCGTGCTGCCCGCAGAGAGCTGGACGTACTGGACCGAGGCGGTGCGGCAGACCTCACGGATCGGCAACCTGGCGTCGCTGGGCAACCAGTCAGTGCACGGGATGCTGCTGCGCGTCGGCGTGGACGAGGCGACGTTGCCAGTGCTCTGGGCCGGTCTGGTGGCGCTCGTCTGCGTGGCGGCGCTGCTGCGGGCGCGACAGTTGACGCGACAGGGCCGCCCCGGGCACGCGGCGGTGCTCGTCGGCTGCGCCACGGTCGCCGCGTCCCCGGTGTCCTGGACCCACCACCAGGTGTGGCCGGTGCTCGCGGCGATGCTGCTGATCGGCGCGTCCGGCGTCACGCAGCGGGCGGCCGGGGGAGCGCTGCTCGCCGCCATGGTCGTCTCGCTGGGTGCGGTTCTCGGCCCGGTGTCGACGCGGCCGGGGGTGCAGTTCCTCTTCGAGAACGCCCGCGCGATCGGGGTGGGCCTGCTGTGCCTGGTCGGCTTCGGTGGCGTCGCGGTCGCCGCTTCCCGGGCGCACCGACGACCGGCGGGCGCGCGGGGCTGGTTGCGAGTGGGCGTGACGGCCACGGTGGCGGTCGCGTTCTTCGCCGTGCAGCCGTTGCCCGCCGGTGCGGATCCGACCTTCAAGGCGTACGCCCTCGACGACGTGGTCAACCCGCGATACTTCTTCGTCTGCCGTGGCCCGGTCGAATGCGCCGCCTACGGCACCCATGCGCCGGTCACCTTCGGCACCCGGGCCGAGAAGACCAAGGTGCGGGTCAACGGCGTGGTCTCCCCGCAGGTGACCCGGCTGGAGTATTTTTCCGCCCCGGGCGGGCCGCCGCGGGCCATTCCGTTGCTCAACGCGTACCCGGGGAGCCGGACGTTCTCGTTCCGCTCGGCGAGCATGGCGCAGGGACGGCTCGTCGCGTACGCCTCGGACGGTCGACCGATCGCGAGCTACGACGAGGAACTCGCCGCCGCCCTCCGGGCGACCACCCGGTAGGCGATCGTCCGGCGGGCGGCGGTGGTGCTCAGCGGGTGGCGGAGGCCAGCGCGGCGCGCAGCGTGTCGGCGTCACCCGGGGTCGGGTGCTGCCAGTCGGTCGGCGAGGCGGAGTAGAGCGTGCCGTACGCCGGGGTGTCGGGCTGGTAGCGCCAGCCGTCGGCGAGGGAGCCCGCGTCGACGGCGTCGTAGCCGATCCGGTCGAGGAAGGCCGTTACTTCGGCCTTCGCGGCCTCGTCGTCACCGGCGATGGCGAGGGCGCTGCGGTCGGCTGCACCCGTCGGCCGGGCCAGCGCGGCCAGGCCCGCGAAGTAGATGTTGTTGAAGACCTTGACCACCCGTGACTCCGGCAGGTGCTGCTGGAGCAACTCGCTGCTGGTGACGTCGCCGCTGTCCAGCTCCGGGAAGTTCCCGTCGCGCTGGGGGTAGTAGTTGTTGGTGTCGATGACGACCTTGCCGGCCAGTGGCTCCACGGGCACCGCGCGGTACGCCTTCAGCGGCACGCTGACCACCACCAGGTCACCCACCCGCGCCGCGTCCTGTGCGGTGCCGGCGCTGGCGTGCTCGCCAAGGCTGTCGACCAGGTCGGTGAGGGTCTCCGGACCCCGCGAGTTGCTCAGCACCACGTCGTAGCCGGCGTCGACGGCCAGCCGCGCCACGGTGCCGCCGATGTTGCCGCTGCCGATCAGTCCCACAGTTGTCATGCTCGTTCCCAACTCCGCCCAGCCGTGACGCATTCCCCACCGACGCGGTGGGTTATCACTGTTGCCCGGCGGCGCGGACTGCCGGGCATGCGACGTCTCGCCGAGCTGGCGGGCCTGCCCGCGCCCGCGATCCCGTCCTGCCCAACCTACTGCTCACGCTGGTCACCGACGGCGGCTCCGACGTGTTGATCAAGAGGTTCGCCCGTTTCTGACGCGAACCTCTTGATCAACCCACCTCGGGGGTGGTCAGGCGGGGAGGGTCTTCTCGATGGCGATGCGGAGTTCTTCGGCTGCGGGCTCGACCGACGGGGCGAACCGGGCGGCCACCGTGCCGTCCGGTGCGACCAGGAACTTCTCGAAGTTCCACCGGACGTCCCCGGTGTGCCCGTCGGCGTCCGATGTGTCCACGAGCGCGGCGTAGAGGGGGTGCCGGTTGGGGCCGTTGACGTCGACCTTCTCGGTCAGCGGGAAGGTGACCCCGTAGTTGACCTGGCAGAAGTCGCTGATCTCGGCGGCGCTGCCCGGCTCCTGCCCGGCGAACTGGTTGCACGGCACACCGAGCACCACCAGGCCGCGATCGGCATAGGTCTCCGCGAGTTTCTGCAGGCCGGCGTACTGCGGGGTGAGGCCGCAGCGGGAGGCCACATTCACGACCAACAACGCCTTGCCGCGGTAGCGGGCCAGGTCTGCGGGGCCGCCGGTGAGGGCATCGATCGGGGTATCGAAGACGGTCATGGGGCGAGGCTACGCGCCGACCGCCGGAGGGCCGGGGCGCGGGCACTCCATGCACCAGGAGAAATCGAAACATGGACATCTTGACGAACTGATGACGCCGTGAGTACCGTCTCACCATCTCTTTTGGAAAGTTTCCTAACAGTTCGGGAGACGCCGCATGAAAAGATCGCTCCGCCGGGCCCTCTGGGCCGGTGCCGTGGTCGCCGTGACCGTCGCAGCGGTGCCGGTGACCACCGCGTTCGGCGCCGGCACGGTCACCACCACCTTCACCAAGGCGCAGGACTGGGGGACCGGTCACGAGACGAGGGTGACCGTCACCAACGGATCGAGTGCCGCTATCAGCACCTGGCGCATCGAATTCGACCTACCGTCGGGCACCACCATCAGCAGCGCCTGGGACGCCGACGTCACCAGCAGCGGCAACCACTACGTCGCGGTCAAGAAGAGCTGGGCCGGCGGCATCGCCCCGGGCGCCTCGTTCAGCTGGGGCTACAACGGCACCGGCGCCTACAAGGCGCCGCTGAACTGCACCGTCAACGGCGCGGCGTGCGGCGGCGGCACCACCCCGCCCACCACCACGCCGCCGACCACGACGCCGCCCACCACCACCCCACCGACCACGACCCCGCCGACCACGCCGCCGCCGAACACCGGCGGCAAGAAGGTCGTCGGCTACTTCGCCGAGTGGGGCGTCTACGGGCGCAACTACCACGTCAAGAACATCCAGACCAGCGGCTCGGCCGCCAAGCTGACCCACATCCTGTACGCCTTCGGCAACACCACCGGCGGTCGCTGCTCCATCGGTGACAGCTACGCCGACTACGAGAAGGCGTACACGGCCGCGGACAGCGTGGACGGCGTCGCCGACACCTGGGACCAGCCGCTGCGCGGCAGCTTCAACCAGCTGCGCAAGCTCAAGCAGATGAACCCGCACCTCAAGGTGATCTGGTCGTTCGGCGGTTGGACCTGGTCCGGCGGCTTCACCCAGGCCGCGCAGAACCCGGCCGCCTTCGCCGAGAGCTGCTACAACCTGGTCGAGGACCCGCGCTGGGCGGACGTCTTCGACGGCATCGACGTCGACTGGGAGTACCCCAACGCCTGCGGTCTGACCTGTGACAGCAGCGGCCCGAACGCGTTCAAGAACGTGATCAGCGCCCTCCGGTCGAAGTTCGGGTCCAGCGCCCTGGTCACCGCCGCCATCACCGCGGACGGCAGCAACGGCGGCAAGATCGACGCCACCGACTACGCCGGCGCGATCGGCAACCTCAACTGGCTGATGCCGATGACCTACGACTACTTCGGGGCCTTCGCCGCGCAGGGGCCGACGGCCCCGCACTCGCCGCTGACCTCGTACACCGGCATCCCGCAGCAGGGCTTCAACTCCGACGCCGCGATCCAGAAGCTCAAGAGCAAGGGCGTCCCGGCCAACAAGCTGCTGCTCGGCATCGGCTTCTACGGCCGTGGCTGGACCGGCGTCACCCAGGCCACACCCGGCGGCAGCGCCACCGGCGCGGCTCCGGGCACCTACGAGGCGGGCATCGAGGACTACAAGGTCCTCAAGAACACCTGCCCGGCCACCGGCACGATCGCCGGCACCGCGTACGCCAAGTGCGGCAGCAACTGGTGGAGCTACGACACCCCGTCGACCATCAACGGCAAGATGACGTACGCGAACAACCAGGGCCTCGGTGGCGCGTTCTTCTGGGAGCTCTCCGGTGACACCACCAATGGCGAGCTCATCGGCGCCATCAAGGGCGGCCTCGGCTGAGCCGAGGGCCGACGCACCACCCACACGGCGGGGAGGGGCCCGCACCGTCCCTCCCCGCCCGTGACCTGACGGCCCGGACGACGCCCAGCGTCGGCCGGGCCGCCGTCGTTGGGCCGACCCGGCTCGATATGGCAGACTCCCGGCTCGGCAGGTCCCGATGGCACCGTCGACGGAGGTGGTCATGCGCTCGACCCACCGCAGGCTGGCGGCGACCGCCGCCGGGCTGGTGCTGGCACCCATCGTCCTGGGCGGCTGTGGCATCGGCGGTGACGCCGAGGAGGAGCCCGCCACCAAACCGGCGCGAGCCCCGGCCGAGGAGGCCGCCGCCCGCTCCCGCGAGCGCGTGCAGGCGTACCTCGACGCGATGACCGCGAAGGACGTCGCCGCCGGTCGGAGCCAGCTCTGCGCTCTCCTGCACGACGGCTTCGACCTCGGTGCCACCGGACCCAACGGTGACTTCGCCGACCACTTCCAGGTGCCCGAGGCGGCCATCACCGACATCCGGTCCGGTCCGTTCGGGCAGGAGGTCAGCGTGTCGGTCTCGGTCACCTCCGGCAAGCGCACCGTCGCCCGGCCGCTGGTGTTCACCGTCACCCGGGACGGCGGCGACTGGTGCATCGCCGGGGAGGCTCCGGGCGGGACGTCGGTCGCCAGCCCGACGCCGGGCGGTGCCGTCCTCACGCCCCCGTCCTGACCAGCGCCCGGCGGATTGATCTCCCACCTGCCGGAACCGTCCCCCTCGCCGCCCGGTCACCCCGACCGTCGCCGTACGCTTTCTGTCATGCGCCATGAGTGGCATCAGCTGAGCCATCCCGGGGTGGGTAGCCCCGGTCTGCAGACCAGCCGACCGACAGTCGACTCCGCCGAGGACGCCGCGCTCGGCCTGGACCGATGGCGGGAACTGCCCCGCGAGCAGGTCCCGCCGTGGTCCGACCCGGCCGCCGTCGCCGAGGTCTGCAAGGTCCTCGACACAGTGCCGTCGGTCGTCGCGCCCTACGAGGTGGACCAGCTCCGGCAGAAGCTCGCCCTGGTCTGCGAGGGCAAGGCGTTCCTGCTGCAGGGCGGTGACTGCGCCGAGACGTTCGCCGACAACACCGAGAGTCACCTGCTGGCGAACGCCCGCACCCTGCTCCAGATGGCGATCGTGCTCACCTACGGCGCGTCCCTGCCGGTGGTCAAGGTCGCCCGGGTGGCCGGGCAGTACACCAAGCCCCGCTCGCTGCCCACCGACGCGCGCGGCCTGCCCGCGTACCGGGGCGACATGATCAACTCGCTGGAGGCCGATCCGGCAGCCCGGGTCGCCGATCCGCAGCGCATGATCCGGGCGTACGCCAACTCGGCGGCGGCGATGAACATGCTCCGGGCGTACCTCGCCGGTGGGCTCGCCGACCTGCACGCGGTGCACGACTGGAACAAGGGCTTCGTGAAGAACTCCCCGGCGGGGGAGCGCTACGAGGCGATCGCCCGGGAGATCGACCGGGCGCTGGCGTTCATCCGGGCCTGCGGCATGACCGACGACGAGGCGCTGCGTACGGTCACGCTCTACTGCTCCCACGAGGCCCTGGCCCTGGAGTACGACCGGGCGCTCACCCGGGTCTCCGACCGTCGGGCGTACGGCCTCTCCGGGCACTTCCTGTGGATCGGCGAGCGCACCCGGCAGATCAGCGGGGCGCACATCGACTTCATCTCCCGGATCGCCAACCCGATCGGGGTCAAGCTCGGCCCGACCACGTCCCCGGACGAGGCGATCGAGCTGTGCGAGAAGCTCAACCCGGACAACATCCCCGGCCGGCTCACCCTGATCAGCCGGATGGGCAACCACCGGGTGCGCGACGCCCTGCCGCCGATCGTCGCCAAGGTCACCGCCGCCGGCGCCAAGGTGGTCTGGCAGTGCGACCCGATGCACGGCAACACGCACGAGTCGTCCAACGGCTACAAGACCCGGCACTTCGACCGCATCGTCGACGAGGTGCTCGGCTACTTCGAGGTGCACCGAGGGCTGGACACCCACCCGGGTGGCATACACGTCGAGTTGACCGGCGAGGACGTCACCGAGTGCCTCGGCGGCGCTCAGGGCATCGAGGACCTCGACCTGCCCGACCGCTACGAGACCGCCTGCGACCCGCGGCTGAACACCCAGCAGTCGTTGGAGTTGGCCTTCCTGGTGGCGGAGATGCTCCGCGGCTGACGCGAGGAGTGAGCTTGCGAGCCCCGCAGTCGGCGGCCAAAAGAATGACAGCGGTTGACGCGAGGAGTGAGCTTGCGAGCCCCGCAGTCGGCGGCCGAAAGAATGACAGCGGCTGAGGTTGCGGACCCTCCGTCGGCAGCCGAGAAGAATGACCGTGGCCAGGTGTGCGAGACCCGCAACCGGCGGTCGAAAGGATGACAGTGGCAGACCAGTTCGTGGACCTGCGGTCCGACACGGTGACCCGGCCGACCGCCGGGATGCGGGAGGCGATGGCCACCGCCGAGGTCGGTGACGACGTCTACGGCGAGGATCCGACGGTCAACGCTCTCGAAGCCGAGGTCGCCGCCCTGTTCGGGCACGAGGCGGCGCTGTTCGCCCCGAGCGGGTCGATGGCCAACCAGATCGCCCTGCAACTGCTGGTGTCGCCGGGCGACGAGCTGCTCTGCGACGCGGACGCGCACGTGGTCACGTACGAGATCGGGGCCGCCGCCGCGTACGGCGGGATCTCCTCGCGGACCTGGCCCGCCGTCGGCGCGGACATCGACCCGGAGGCGGTGGCCGGGATGATCCGGCCGGACGGCTTCTTCGCTGTTCCGACCCGCGCGATCGCCGTCGAGCAGACGCACAACCGGGGCGGCGGCGGGGTGATTCCGCTGAGCACCCTGCGGGATCTGCGTGCGGTCGCCGACGACGCGGATGTGGCGCTGCACTGCGACGGCGCCCGGATCTGGCACGCGCACGTCGCGGACGGTGTGCCCCTGATCGAGTACGGCCGGCTCTTCGACACGCTGTCGGTGTGTTTGTCCAAGGGTCTCGGCGCGCCGGTCGGCTCGCTCGTGGTCGGCAGCGCCGACAAGATCGAACGAGCCCGGCTGATCCGTAAGCGGATGGGCGGCGGTATGCGCCAGGCCGGCATCCTCGCCGCGGCCGGCCGGTACGCGCTCGCGCACCACGTCGACCGACTGGCCGACGACCACGCCAAGGCGTCCCGGCTCGCCGAGGCGGTCGCGCCGTTCGGTGTGCTGGCGACGACGGTTCGCACCAACCTGGTCGCGCTGGACCTGACCAAGCACGCCCTGGACGCGCGTGCCCTGGCGGCCGTCGCACGGGCCGAGGGCGTACTCATCTCGGTGCTCGGCCCCCGTACCGCCCGCCTGGTCACCCACCTGGGCGTCAGCGACGCGGACATCGACCACGCGGTCGAAGCCCTACCCCGCATCCTGACGGCGTCCTAACCCCCGCCGGCCGCTCCCTCCCAGCTGTTGATCAAGAGGTTTGCGTCAGATTCCGGCGTCCGGATGACGCGAACCTCTTGATCAACGAGGATCGGCGGGGTGGAGGCGGGGTTCAGGCGTGGAGGCGGGTGAGGGTTTGGATGTCGGCGGCGTGGCCGACCTGCTTCTCGCTCGGGGTCTCCACGACCAGGGGTACGCCGGCGGTGGCGGGGTGCGTCATCAGCTCGGCGAAGGCGGGCTCGCCGATGGTGCCCTTGCCGATGTTCTCGTGCCGGTCCCGCGTGGAGCCGCACAGGTCCTTCGAGTCGTTGGCGTGGACCAGCCGTAGCCGGTCCGCGCCGACGGTGGCCACCAGCGTGTCCAGGGTCGCCGTCATGCCACCCTCGACCGCCAGGTCGTGCCCGGCGGCCCAGGCGTGGCAGGTGTCGAAGCAGACCCCCAGCATCGGGTGGCGGTCCACCGCGTCCAGGTACGGACCGAGCTGCTCCACCCGCGAGGCGAGCGACCGGCCCCCGCCCGCGCTCGGCTCGACCAGCAGCATCGGGCCACCGGCGGCCGCGGCCCAGTCGAGCAGCGGCAGCAGTTCCTCGCGGACCTGCCGCATCGCCGCATCGGCGTGCCCCTCGTCCACCGAACTGCCCGCGTGGAACACCACCGCCTGAGCACCGATCGCCACGCCCCGACGCAGCGCGTGCGCCAGCGTCTGTGCCGACTTCTCGACCGTGGCCGGAGTGGGTGAGCCGAGGTTGACCAGCAGCGAGGCGTGGATGAACGCGGGAATGCCCCGCTCGGCGCAGCCGTCGCGGAACAGGGCGTCCTGCGCGGGGTCACCGTCGGGCAGCGCCCAGCCCCGCGAGTTGGAGACGTAGACCTGCACCACCCGCGCGCCGGTCGCGTCGACGTACGGCAGGGCGGCCCTGGCCAGCCCGCCGGAGGTCGGAGTGTGCGCGCCCACCGGACGCGAGGTTGCCGCCGACATCAGAAGCACGTGAGGGTGACCGGGGTGCCCGGCGGCACCTGCGAGTTCTCGCCCGGCGCCTGGATCCGGACCACGGCGTTCGGGTTGATCAGGGCCGTCACCGGGAAGCCCTGGCCCTCCAACGCCTGCTTGGCCTGCTGACAGGGCAGGTCGATCACCCGGGGCATGACGATCGCCGGTGGGCCCTTGCTGACGTCCAGCTTGACCTGGGTGCCCTTCTCCACGCCGGCGCCATCGGCCGGGCTCTGGCCGAGGATCTCGTCCTTGGGCTTGTCAGAGTCCTTGTAGGTCTCGACCAGGGTCAGGTTGAGCTGGGCCAGGGTGGTGCGGGCTTCGGTCAGGCTCTTGCCGACCAGGTTCGGCACCGACACCGGCGCCCGGCCCCGGCTCAGGATGAGGGTGATCTTCGCGCCGGGTTTGACCTCGGTGCCCACCTTGGGGTTGGTGTCCAGCACGACGCCGGCCGGCAGGGTGTCGTCGTAGCGGGGGGTGCCCTTGGCCACCACCAGCTTCACGTTGACCAGGTCCGCCTCGGCGAGGTCGAACTCCTTACCGATCACGTCCGGCACGGGGAAGCGCTCCGGGCCCAGGGACAGGGTCAGCGTGATCGTGCCACCCTTGACGATCTTGGAGGTCGAGCCCGGGGTCTGCTCCAGCACGCTGTCCTTCGGTGCCTTTTCGTCGAAGCGCGGCTCGCCGTACTTCAGGACGAGCCCGGCCCGGTCGGCCTGCGCCTGCGCCTCGGCGTTGCTCAAACTCACCAGCTGCGGGGCGGTCGTGTAACGGCCGACGCCGAACCACCACCCCCCGATCGCGGCCACCAGACCCAGCGTCACCACCACCGCCGCGACGGCCAACCGGCCACGCGGACTCGCCATCAGCGTGCTGCGCAGCGCGGCGAGCCGAGACCCCAGACCCTCCGCGGGCTCCGGAGCGGCCCGACGTCGCCCTCCGCCCTGGTTGCCGCCCTCCGGCAGCCGCGCCCAGGCCGGGCGGTCGGGCGGCCGGACCGTCGCGACCACCATGGTCGGCTGCGACAGTGGCGCGTCGCCGCTCACCGGCCGGAGCACTGCGGTGTGGGTGTTGCCGTCACCCAGGCGCTCCCGGGCCGCCTGCACCTCGGTCAGCAGTGCGCCGGCGTCGGCGGGCCGCGCACCGGGGTCACGTCGGGTGGCGCGCTGCACCAGGCCGTCGAGGACCGGCGGCAGGCCGGGCACCAGCGTCGAGGGTGCCGGCACGTCCCGGTCGACATGCTGCCAGGCGACGTCGACCGGGCGGTCCCCGTCGTACGGCACGCGACCGGTGAGCATCTCGAACAGCACGATGCCCGCCGAGTAGACGTCGGTACGGGGATCGGCGCGGCCCTCGGTGACCAGCTCCGGGGCGACGTACGCCACGGTGGCCATCAGCTGGGTGCCCTGCTCGTCGTCGGCGCTCGCCTCGACCGCCCGGGCCAGACCGAAGTCGGCCACCTTGACGACGCTGTCGACCAGGTTGGCGACGCCACCGGTGGGCGCCTCGGCGACCAGCACGTTCTCCGGCTTGACGTCGCGGTGCACCAGACCCGACCGGTGCGCGGCGGCGATCGCGGCGAGCATCTGCTCGGCGATGGCCAGCGCCTCGTCCGGGTTGAGCCGGCGGCGCTCGGCCAGCACGTCGCGCAGCGTGCGACCGCGGACGTACTCCATCACCAGGTACGGCAGGCCGGCGTGGGTGCCCTGGTCGTAGACGGCCACCACGTTCGGGTGGGTCAGCCGGGCGATGGTCTTCGCCTCGTCGGTGAACCGAGCCACGAAGTTGGCGATCCGGGCGCGGGCCTCGGGCGCCTGGGTCGGGTGAATGATCTTCACGGCGACGGTGCGCTCAAGGCGCTCGTCGGTGGCGGTGTACACGGTCGCCATGCCACCACGGGCCACGCGACCGCGAATGCGGTAGCGCCCGTCGATCAGCGAGCCCAGCAACGTGTCGGCGACCTGAGTGTCCATCGGCAGGGAGTCTATGTGTCCAGGGGGTGAAGGTTGAACAGGATGCTACAGCCGATCGCCGAACTGGTTCGTCCCGCCGCGCTCGCCGCCCCTCGTCCGCTGGTCAGCGGTACGCACGAGTCAGGGCGTCGATCGGTTGTCCGGGGTGCCGGTGGCTCGTCGTGGTGACGGCGTGGCAGGGTGGTCGGGTGACCGAACCCGTACCCGACCAGGCCGTGCCCGGCCTGGAGCTCGCCGGCCCCACCGACCCGGCCGGCTGGCTGACCCTGCCCGACGTCGCCGAGCGTCTCGACGTGTCGATCAGCAAGGTGCACCAGATGATCCGCGACCGGGAGTTGCTGGCGGTCCGCCGCGACGGCGTCCGCCGCATCCCGGCGGACCTGGTTGCCAACCAGACGGTGCTCAAGCACCTGCCCGGCGTGCTCAACCTGCTCTCCGACAACGGCTACGACGACGAGGCCGCCCTGCGCTGGCTCTACGAGCAGGACGACACCCTCCCCGGGAACACCCCGGCCGCCGCCCTCTCCGGTGACCAGGCCCGCGAAGTGAAACGCAGAGCCCAAGCCGAAGGTTTCTGACCCGCCCCACCCCTTCTCCCGGTCGATTATGAAGTTGGCGGCGCGACACGCCGAGGCGGTGCCCGCTAACTTCATGATCGACGCGGGAAAGCGGCAGGGCCGGGGGTTAGTCGGCTCGGCGGGTCGCGGCTATGGCCAGGTCCACCAGGGCCTGGCGGGCCTCGGTGTCGAGGTCGACGGCGGCCAGGGCGGCGAGGGCGCTGTCGGTGAGCGTGACGATCCGCTGCTCGGTACGGGCGAGCGCCCCGCTCGCGGTGATCAGCTCGCGCAGCCGGGCCACCCCCTCCTCGTCCAGCTCCGGGTCGCCGAGCCGGCCGAGCAGCAGCTCGCGGCCCGCGTCGTCGGTGGTCTCCACGGCAGCCGCCACCAGGTAGGTGCGCTTTCCCTCCCGCAGGTCGTCACCGGCCGGCTTGCCGGTCAGCGCCGGGTCACCGAAGACCCCCAGCACGTCGTCGCGGAGCTGGAACGCCTCACCCAGCGGCAGCCCGTACGCCGAGTAGGCCGTCCGCACGTCGGCCGTCGCGTCGGCCAGCGCGGCGCCGAGCAGCAGTGGACGCTCGACGGTGTACTTCGCCGACTTGTACCGGGCGACCTTGCTGGCCCGTTCCACCGAGGTGTCCCCGGTGGCCTGGGTCAGCACGTCGAGGTACTGACCGACGGTGACCTCGGTGCGCATCTCGTCGAAGACCGGCCGGGCCCGGGCCAGCACCCACGGGTCCAGCCCCGCGGAGTGCAGCAGCTCGTCGGACCAGACCAGGCAGAGGTCACCCAGCAGGAGAGCCGCGGCGTCGCCGAAGCTGTCCGGGTCACCACCCCAGCCGGCCTGCCGGTGCCGGGCGGCGAACCGCCGGTGCACAGCGGGCTCACCACGTCGGGTGTCCGAGCGGTCCATCAGGTCGTCGTGCATCAGGGCACTGGCCTGGACGAACTCCAACGAGGCCAGGGCGGCGAGCACCGGCTCGCCGTCGACCCCGCCGGCGCCCCGGAACCCCCAGTACGCGAACGCCGGACGTAGCCGCTTGCCGCCACCGAGCACGAAGGCCTCGATCGCCTCGGCCACCGGGACCAGCGCGTCGTCCACGGCGGCGAGTCGGGCCCGTTGACCGGCCAGGAACTCGGTGAGGGCCTTGTCCACCCGCTGCCGCAGGTCGGCGCGGTCGACGGGAGACACGGGAGCAGCGTGGGTCACGCCCCGACGCTAGCCGGTCCCCGTGGCCCGCGCTCCACCGCCACGCGTAGTCCCAGCGGTGCGACCGGGACCGGTGCGCCCTGCCGGTGGCGTGCCGGCCCGAGCGGCGCGGCCCGGTCCGGTGGCTCGGGCGGGTCGGGTAGGGACGGCCCGGCGAGTGGCCCGACGGGTGGCTGCCGCGGCCTCGGCCAGCGCCACCAGCGGCACGTCCAGGACGACCGCGAGCCAGCCGAGCCAGAACCCGCCGGGCACCCGGCGCTGGCGTTCCCAGCGGGACACCTCGTGCCGGCTCAACGTCGGCACCCCGGCGGCGGCGCACAACTCGGCGGCGGTGCGCTGCTGGCTCCAGCCCCGGGCCAGCCGGCAGCGGGCCAACAACGGCCCGAGCTGCGCGGGGCGCGGCGGTGCGGGTGGGGTCACAGGTCCTCCTGGCGGGCGTCGGCGCGGTGACGACCCACCCGCCCGACCTGCCGGCCGGGACGGACGTCGCCGCTTGAGTTGCTGACCCCCGCACGGGCACCGGGACCGCCCCCACCGCCCCTCCCATGCCACCCATTCCTACCCCGGGGGTACGACGCCCTCGCGCCCACCGGCCGGGGCGCGCGGCACGACACCGGTCATCGGGTGGGAAGCGCCTGGGTCACTGTCGCCTCGCCCGCTAGAGTCGGGTCGTGGCGCTCGGTCTTCCCTCGGTACTCCCCAATCCGCAGCCAGCGATCGGGGAGCTCATCCGTGAGCGTCAGCCGACCTTCTCGTTCGAGTTCTTCCCGCCCAAGACCGACGCCGGGGAGCGGCTGCTCTGGCAGGCCATCCGCGAGTTGGAGTCGCTGCGTCCGTCGTTCGTGTCGATCACGTACGGCGCGGGCGGGTCGACGCGGGACACCACTGTGGCGGTGACCGAACGGATCGCCACCGACACCACTCTGCTGCCGATGGCCCACCTGACCGCTGTCGACCACTCCGTCGCCGAGCTGCGACACGTGATCGGCCGGCTCGCCGGGGTGGGGGTGCGCAACGTGCTGGCCGTGCGCGGCGACCCGCCGGGCAACCCGGGCGGCGAGTGGATCCGCCACCCCGAGGGAGTGGACTACGCCGAGGACCTGGTCCGCCTGGTGCGCGATTCCGGCGACTTCAGCGTCGGCGTGGCGGCCTTCCCGTACAAGCATCCCCGCTCGCCCGACGTGGCCAGCGACACCGCGCAGTTCGTCCGCAAGTGCCGGGCCGGCGCGGCGTTCGCGATCACGCAGATGTTCTTCGACGCCGACGACTACCTGCGACTGCGTGACCGGGTGGCCGCGGCCGGCTGCGACACCCCGATCCTGGCCGGGGTGATGCCGGTGACCCAGATCGGCACCATCGAGCGGTCCGTGCAGCTGTCCGGCGCGCCCTTCCCGCCGGCGCTGGCGGCCCGCTTCGAGCGCGTCGCCGACGACCCGGAGGCCGTCCGCCGGCTCGGCGTCGAGCAGGCCAGCGAGATGTGCCGCCGGCTGCTGGACGAGGGTGTGCCGGGGATCCACTTCATCACCCTCAACCGGTCCACCGCGACCCGTGAGGTCTGGCAGAACCTGAAGGCCGGCGCGCGGGTGTGAATGCTGGTCCTGCGACACCTGATGCCCGGCACGACGGTTGATCCCCAGGTGGGCACACAGCTGAACTGGGATCAGTACGCCACGGCCTGGGCGCGGTTGCACGGCGGGTTCGACCCTCGGGTCGCGGCGCCGGTGGTGCGCGCGTGGCTGCGATTCGCGTACCACGTGGGGTATGTGCTGGGTCGGCTGCGGGTCAGCCCCACCGCGGTCACAGTGGCCGGGGTGCTGCTCTGCTTCTGCGTACCGTTGCTGGTGACCCGGCCGGGGAACGGCCTCTTCCTCGGCGCGTTGTTCGTGCTGCTCGCCGCCGTGGCGGACAGCGTGGACGGCGCGGTGGCGGTCGCCACCAGCCGCACCACCCGGCTCGGCTACGTCTACGACTCGGTCGCCGACCGGCTCGGTGAGGTGGCGTGGTTGCTGGCGTTCTGGCTGGTCGGCGCGCCGGGCGCGCTGGTCGTCGCGGGCGGAGCGCTGTCCTGGCTGCACGAGTACGTCCGGGCCCGGGCGGTCGCCGCCGGCATGCGTGACATCGGCGCGGTGACAGTGGGCGAGCGACCCACCCGGGTCTCGGTGGCGCTGGCCGGGCTGCTGGTCGCCGGGTTGGCCGGGCTGATCGAGCCGGATTTGGCCGCCGGCACCATCACCATGGCGACAGCGGTGTGGGTGCTGTTGGCCGGCTTCGGTCTGGGGCAGCTGCTCTCCACCATCCGCCGCGCCCTGCTCGACGCCGGCTGAGCGGCCCTACCAGGCGGGGCCGATCTCGTCGGCGACGATCTGCGCGGACAGGGTCACCATCGGCAACCCGCCACCCGGGTGGGTGGAGCCGCCCACCAGCCACAGCCCGTTGGCCGGGCCCCGGTTGGCGGGGCGGAGCAACCCTCCGGCGGTGCCGTAGATCGAGCCACCCGGCGCGCCGGTCGCCGCGTCCAGGTCGGCCGGGGTGCGGACCTCCCGGAACAGCACCCGGTCGCGCACGTCCACGCCGCGCCGCGCCAGCACCTCCAGGATCCGATCGGCGTACGCGTCGGCCAGCCCCGGCCGTCGCCAGTCGACAGCGCCCGCCGCGGTGCCCTGCCGTGGGGCGTTGACCAGCACGAACCATGCCTCGTGCCCGGCCGGACGGACCATCGGGTCGTCGGCAACTGTGACGAACACCGTCGGGTCGGCCGCCGGCCGTGCCCGTACGCCGCGCCCGGGGTCACCGAAGACCGCGTCGAACTCCGCGTCGTAGTCACCCGGGAAGAAGACATTGTGGTGGGCCAGCCCGGTGCTGCCGGAGACGCCGAGCAGCAGCACGAAACCGGCGAGGCTGCGGTCGGTCAGCCCGGCCAGCCGACGGGGGTGCGGCAGCAGGTCACGGTAGACGGTGAGGGCGTCCACGTTGGCCACCACCACGTCGGCGGGCACCGGCGCGCCGACACCGGCGAGGCGTACCCCGTGCACCCGGCCGCCGGTGGCGTCGATCCGGGTGACAGTGGCGTCGGTCTGCACGACCACGCCCAGGTCCAGACAGCGGGTGAGCAACGCGTCGGCGAGGGTGCCCAACCCGCCGCGCAGGTACCAGCCACCGAAGGTCAGCTCGGCGTACGGGACCGCGACCAGCGCCGCCGGCGCCCGGCGGGGGTCGGCCCCGGTGTAGGTGGCGTACCGGTCCAGCAGCATCCGCAGCCGGGGGTCGGACAGGTGTCGGCGGCCCAGGCCGCGCAGGGTGCGGCCCGGTGCGATGGCGGCCAGGTCACCGACCCGCCAGGCCAGCGACGCGAGGTCGCGCGGGGAGTCGACGGTACGGCGCAGGATGTCCCGCGAGGAGGCGTTCCACACCCGCGCGGCCCGATGCCACAGCCGCTGCCAGTCGGTCGCCGCCCGATCGCCGAAGGCGGCGCCGATCCTCGTGGCGAACTCCACCGGGTCGGCGCACGAGTCCAGGGGTGGGCCGCCGTCTCCGAAGACGTGCCGGACGATCGGGTCCAGCGGGACCAGGTCCAGGTACTCGTCGAGCTTGGCCCCGGTCGCCTCGAACAGGTCGTGGAACACCTCGGGCAGGGTGAGCAGGCTCGGCCCGGTGTCGAAGTGGAACGAGCCGGCCGGGGTGTCGTGCGCGTACCGGCCGAGCTTGCCGCCGACCGTGTCGGCCCGTTCGAAGACGGTCACCTGGTGCCCGGTGGCGGCCAGCCGGGCGGCGGTGGCGAGGCCACCCACCCCGGCGCCGACGACCACGATCCGCGCCATGCCGTGCCCTCCTAGCTGACCGGGCGACCCCGCCAGGTCAGGCGGCGTCGCTTTCGCAGATGGTACGACCGCAGGGTCAGCCAACCGAGGACCACGACCGACACGGGGTGTGCGAGCGCGTCGGGCCACCACCGGCCCCCGGTCGCCCGGGCGGTGAGCACCCGCCCGACCACCCCGAGCAGATAGCCAGCCAGGCCCACGGCGGCCACCCCCGGCGCGTCGGCCGCCACACCCACAAGCGCGATCAGCGGCGGGGCGGTGTACAGCAGCAGCAGCGCCGCCACCACGGCCGCCGCCGCGCCCGGGTGCCCGAACGACGCCCAGAGCGACTTCGAGTACCCGTCGCGCAACTGCGGCCAGTCGTCGTACATCCGGCAGGTGGCCAGCCGGGACCCGTCGGCCAGGGCGATCCGCCCACCGGCCCGCTTGACCGCCCGGGCCAGCTCGACGTCCTCAAGGATCTTGTCGGCGACCGCGGCGTGCCCGCCGGCGGCGGTGTAGCCGGCCCGGTCCAGCACCAGGAACTGGCCGCCCGCGGCGGCCAGCGACGGCCGCGACGAGCGCTCCATCGCCCGCAGCGGCAGGAAGGTCAGCCAGAGCCACTGCAACAGCGGCTGCACCAGCCGGTCGGCCGCCGTCGCCACCACGATCCGGGGGTACGGCGACAGCAGCGTCGCGCCGGCGGCGCGCAGCTCGGTGACGGCCGCGGCCACGGCGTGCGGGGCGAGCACCACGTCGGCGTCGACGAAGACCAGCGCGGTGGCGTCGGGGTCGGCCCGGGCGGCCAACTGCCAGCAGGCGTGCGGCTTGCCCAGCCAGCCCGGCGGCGGCGAGACCCCGGTGAGCAGCGTGACCCGGGGGTCGTCGCCGGCCACCGCGCGGACCACGTCGGCGGTGCCGTCGGTGGACCCGTCGTCGAGGACCACGATGCGCAGCCCGGGCACGCCGCGTTGGGCGAGCAGGGCACGCAGGCATCCGGTGACCCGGGCGGCCTCGTCGCGCAGCGGCAGCAGCACGGCGACCGGCTCGTCGACCGGGGTGGGCCGGTCGGTGGGCCGGCGCAGCCAGCGGACGGCGTTGAGCCAGGTGTGCCCGGTCAACGCGGCGACGGCGACGAGCAGGGCGAGCAGGACGGTCATCGGGTCGCGTCGACGCCGGGCCGGTGCGGCTGGTGGTCCTCCTGGCGGGTCTCACGAGCCCGGCGGGCGCGCAGCACTGTCACCGCCAGCGGTATCGCGGTCACCGACATGCCGGCGGCGCCCCAGAGCGCCGAGGCGGGCAGGTCGAGGAAGACGGCGTGGGCCAGGATGCTGGAGAAGTACGTCCACAGGTAGAGCGCGGTCATCGGGTGGTCCCGCCGGTCGGTGCGTTCGGCGGCGGGCCCGGCCAGCGGGCGGAGCGCGCTCATCATCAGCACCGCGAAGAGCAGCCAGCCCAGGTAGTTGCTGACCGGGATGCCGGGCAGGCCGGGCAACGCCGGGGTGGCGTCGCGCCAGACCCAGTAGCCCTCGGCCACCATCTGCGGATCGAGGAAGAGGTCCCAGGCGGCGAGCCCGACGGTGGCCAGCGCGATCCTCCCCGCCCATCGACCGACCGTCGACGCGCCGCCGGCCGTCGCCGACCCGCCGCCCGCCGTCGCCGACCCGCCGCTGGTGAGCCGGACCGCGGCCAGCCAGGCCGGCCAGGCCATCCAGGTCCAGGCCAGCGGAATGATCAGCGGCACCCCGGCGAGTTTGGGGCCCAGCTCGCCGGAGTAGTCGTAGCTGCCGAACGGCACACCGGTGGCCACCCCGATCGCCTCGATCGCGAACCCGCCGCCGGTGGCCACCGCGACCAGCGCCGCCGCGACCCGCGGGCCCCGGCTGAGCAGCGCGTGGCCGACCGAGAGCAGCCAACCGAGCACGACGGTGGCCACGGTGAGCCCGGCCCGGGTGTCGCCGGTGGTGAGCGGGTAGCAGATCTGGGCGAGCACCAGGACGGCGAGCAGCGCCCAGGAGATCCGCCGGGTCATGACGCCGGTGGCTCGAGTGGCAGATCCCGACCGAGTACGCCGAACGGCCGCTCGTCGCCGGGAAAGTGGAAGTTGCGCAGCACGTCGACGAAACCGAAGCGCCGGTACAGCCGCCAGGCCCGTGAGGTCTGCTCGTCGGCCTCCGGGGTGGACAGCAGCGTGGTGTCACCCTCGGCCATGCCGAGCAGCGCGCGCAGCTGCCCGGTGCCCAGACCGTGCCCCTGCGCCGGCGGCCGGACGTGCAGCTCGACCACCTCGAAGCAGTGGGTGAGCCAGCGTTGACGGGTCGGTGCGTCCAGCGCTCGGTGCACCTGGTCGTGCCACCACTGGCCGGAGGCGCCCAGGTAGCCGTAGCCGAAGCCGGCGAGGTGACCCTCGCTGGTCAGGCTGGCGACCGCCCGGAAACCCGGGCGGCGGACGTGGGTGGCGATGTAGCCGCGCCGGGCCTCCAGCAGGTCGGTGCGGTATCCCATCGCCTCGCCGTAGACGGCCACCACGTCGTCCAGCCGCCGGACGAGATCGTCCGGCGTCCAGCGCACCAACCTCATGCCCGTCCACCCTTCACCGTTGCCGGGCCACCGTCGGCGACCCATCCGAGCACCGACCGGTCGCCGACCACGTCGAGCACCTCGAACCGGGCGAACAGCTCCTCCGCGTACCAACCCTCGGTGGGGGTTCGCATGATCGCCGCCCGGTGCTCCGGGTGACGGTACGCGAACGCCACCAGGTCCGTCGGGTCGCGCCACACGCTCACCGTGCCCTGCCAACCCAGCGGTGCCTCCCCGACCCCGAACCGGGCCAGCAGCCCGGGCGCGTCGCGCAGGGCGGCGGCCACCGGGGGGATCGCCCGCCAGAAGGTGGCCGCCCGGCGGGCCCGCAACCGAGCCCGGGTCAGCGCCAGCACCGGGCCGGTGACCCGGCCACCCGGCGGGTCGCCGAACGGCTGCTGACCGGACCACTCGCCCCGGCTGGTCAGCGGGCGCAGGTCGACCCGGGCGGAGGCACGGGCGATGCGGGCCCAGGCGCGCCCGACCGTCGAGTCGTCGAAGTCGGCCGCGGTGGCGGGGGAGTCCCAGACGGTCAGCGCCGCCCACCGGGTCAGGTCGGCGTCGCCCGGCCCGAACCCGGTGCCGGTCCCGGTGCCCAACAGCTTGCCGAAACGGGCGCCCGGGAGGGCGCGCAGCCGGCGGGGGTCGACCGCCATCCGGGTCAGCGCCCGGGGCAGCGCGCCGCGGGAGGTCCGCCACACGTGCAACGTGACCAGCTCCGGTGCGGTGCTCACGCCACCTCGGCGGGGCTGCCGGCGGTGGGCGTGGCCTGCGCCGCTCGTACGTTCGGGTGTGGCTGCATGTCGCCATTCTTCCCGGTTGGGTCGGTGTCGGCTCACCCCGGTTCGCGCGGCTGGCACACCCGGCGCGTCACACGTTGCATTTTCGTCGGAGGGGAGGTGTACTGTCAGCAGCAGTTAGAACGAGTGTTCGATTGCCTCGAACGTTCGTTCCAACCGGCCGGAGCGCGGCGTTTCGCGGCGCCAGCCCCGGCGGTGCGGCTCCGCGGGCCGCACCTGGGTTTCCAGGCAGTCGCGAGCCTGGTCCCGACAGGCAGGATCGTCGCCCGCCGCCCACGACCCCCGGGCGGCGGGCGACGAACCCGCCGGTACGCCGGCCGGGTGTGGTGTGGGGAAGCATCCACACCCGGCCGGCCACACCCGGTGCGTCTTCCTCCGCACCACCCGACCTCGGCGTCTCGCCGGCGGCACCAGCGCCGGGGCGACGCCCCGGCCATGTGGAGGAGACACCATGCCGACCAACCCGGCTCAGGCACCGACGGTGCCGGCGCACGTGCTGCCGCACCGCACCCCCGCCCAGCTCCTCACGTTGGCCCGGCGTGGGCTGGTCGAGGCCGGCCAGACCCGACCCGACGGTCTGCGCTACGCGGCTGCCCACCTGGCGGCGCTGCGTGCGGCGGCCGCCCTGCTCGCCGCCCGTGCCCGGCCCGCGCCGAGTCGACGCAACCGGATCACCAGCGTCTGGGTCCTTCTCTGCGCCGTCGCCCCGGAGCTCGACGAGTGGTCCCGGTTCTTCGCCGCCGGCGCCAGCAAGCGCGCCGCCGCCGAGGCTGGCATCCCCCGGGTGGTCAGCGCCCGGGAGGCAGACGATCTGCTCCGCGCTGCCGAACAGTTCGTCACGGTGGTGGAGACCGCGCTCGGCGTGGCCCACCAGCCGGCCCTGGACGGCCTCGCCGCCTGATCCCGCCGTGCCACCGACCGCCCAGCGGGGGGAGCCGGGCGGCCGGTGGCACGGCGTGCCGATCCTGATCTGATCCACAGCAACGACGGGGGAGTTGGTCCAATGGCGGGCCGCACGGTGGTCGGTTCCGCCGCACTGGCCGATCTGGTGCGTCCGGCGAGCGCACCTGACCAGGTCGGCGGCCACCGGGTGTTGCCGGTGGTGCCCGAGCTGACCGGTCTGCTGCCCAACCGGGGCCTGCGCCGGGGCAGCACCATCGCGGTCGCCGCCGGCCAGCCCCAGCGCAGCGGTGGCACCTCGCTGATGCTGGCGCTGCTCGCCGAGGCGTCCCGATCCGGCTCGTGGTGCGCGGTGGTCGGTGTGCCGACGTTCGGCGCGGGTGCGGCCGCCGAGCTGGGCATCGCCCTGGACCGGCTGGCCCTGGTGCCGAATCCCGGCCCCGAGTGGGCCACCGTTGTCGCCGCGCTGATCGACGGGGTGGACGTCGTGGTCACCGCCGTGCCGGCCACCGTCTCCGCCTCGGTCGCCACCCGGTTGGCCGCCCGGGCGCGGCAGCGCGGCAGCGTGCTCGTCCCGTACGGCCGGTGGGACGGCGCGGACGTGACGTTGCAGGTGGTCCGTGGTGTGTGGGAAGGGCTCGGGGCCGGTCGGGGGCGGCTGCGCCGCCGGGAGGTCACCGTCTCGGCGCGCGGGCGCGGGGCAGCCGCGCGGCCGAAGGAGATCAAGGTCTGGCTACCGGGTGACGGGCTGACCCGGGTCATCCCCCGTCCGAAGCCGTCGGCCGTGGGCCGTCCGACCGCGTCGCTCGCCCTGGTCGGTCGGGAGTGACCGGCTCGCCGGCACGGACCCTGCTGCTGTGGTGCCCGGACTGGCCGGTGCTCGCCGCCGAGATCGTCGACGGAGTGCCGGCGACCGGCCCGGTCGCCGTGCTGCACGCCAACCGGGTGGTCGCCTGCTCCGAGCGGGCCCGTGCCGAGGGGGTGCGTCGAGGCCTGCGCAAACGGGAGGCGCAGGGTCGTTGCCCCCAGCTCACCGTCGTGGACTACGACCCGGGGCGGGACACCCGGGCGTTCGAGCCGGTGGTCGCCGCGGTGGAGGAGTTGGTCGCCGGTGTCGAGGTGGTCCGTCCGGGGGCCTGCGCGGTGGCCGCCCGGGGGCCGAGCCGTTACCTCGGTGGCGAGGAGGCGGCCGCCGAGCGGATCATCGAGCACGTCGCCCAGTCGTGCCTGGTGGAGAGCCAGGTCGGCATCGCCGACGGGGTGTTCGCGGCCGGGTTGGCCGCTCGCGCCGGTCGGGTGGTGGCACCGGGTGGCACACCGGAGTTCCTGGCCGGGTTGCCGGTCGAGGCGCTCGGCCGCTCGGCGCTGGCCGACCTGCTGCGTCGGCTCGGTGTGCGTACCCTCGGTGACTTCGCCGCGCTGCCGGCCGGTGACGTGCTGGCCCGGTTCGGGTTCGACGGCGCGCTGGCCCATCGGCTGGCCGCCGGGCGGGACCACCGCCCACTCGCGGTCCGGCAGCCGCCGGCCGACCTGACGGTGACCGCCGAGCACGACGAGCCGATCGACCGGGTCGACGTGGCGGCGTTCGTGGCCCGAGCGCTGGCCGAGCAGTTGCATGAGCGGCTGGCCGGGCACGGGCTGGCCTGCACCCGGCTCGGCATCGAGGCGGTCACCGAGCACGGGCAGGAGTTGCACCGGGTGTGGCGGCACGACGGCCTGCTCACCGCCGCGGCCATCGCCGACCGGGTGCGCTGGCAGCTCGACGGTTGGCTCTCCGGCAGCAGTGGTCGCGGCGGCGCCCGTCCGGCCCGACCGACGGCCGGCATCATCCGGCTGCGACTGATCCCGGACGGGGTGATCGCCCAGGCAGGCCTGCAGGCCGGCCTGTGGGGGGAGACCGGCGAGGAGCGGGAACGAGCGCACCGGGCGTTGAGCCGTGTGCAGGGCATCCTCGGCCCGGAGGCGGTGGTCACCGCGGTGCTCGGCGGTGGGCGCTCCCCAGCCGACCAGGTGCGACTGGTGCCGTGGGGCGACGAACGCGTCCCCGCCCGCCCCGGCCCCGCACCGCTGCCCGGCGAGCCGATCACCAGCGGCACCGACCGGGCCGCCAGCTCCGGTCGGCCCGCGGACCACGGTGGCGGCGCAGTTCCGCCGTGGCCGGGCCGGCTGCCGGCGCCCGCTCCGGCGGTGGTGCTGCCCAGCCCGCTCGCGGCGACGGTGCACGACGCCGCCGGTGAGCCGGTGGTGATCAGCGCGCGGTTGGCGGTGAGCGCCCCACCTGCTCGGTTGGTGGTCGGCGCCGGCCAGCCCACGGAGATCGTGGGCTGGGCCGGCCCGTGGCCGGTGGACGAGCGCTGGTGGGTGCCGGCCGAGGCCCGCCGTCGGGCGCGGTTCCAGGTCAGCCTGGCCGGTGGCGCCGCTCTGCTGCTGGCCGTCGAGGCCGGGCAGTGGCTGGTGGAGGCGATCTATGACTGAGCGCCTGGTCGTGGGTCTGGTCAGCCGGGAGTGGCGAGGATGAGCTTCCACAACCCGAAGATGCCCTGGTCGGAGCTGGAACGGGTGCTCTCCGGTCGGGCCGACGACAAGCGGGGGAGCCGGGGCGAGCGGCACCTGCACGTGGTGGACCCGCTCGCCGTGGACGCCGACGGTGGCGACTCCCCGGCCTGGAGCCGCCGCCGCGAGCAGTACCAGCCGCCGGAGCTGACCCGCCCTGACGGCGTGGTGCCCTACGCGGAGCTGCACGCGCACACCAACTTCAGCTTCCTCGACGGTGCCAGCCACCCCGAAGAGCTGGCCGAGGAGGCGGCCCGACTGGGGCTCACCGCGCTCGCCGTCACCGACCACGACGGCTTCTACGGCGTGGTCCGCTTCGCCGAGGCGGCCCGCATGCTGGGTCTGCCGACCATCTTCGGCGCGGAGCTCTCCCTCGGGCTTCCCGGTCCGCAGAACGGCGAACCCGACCCGCACGGCTCGCACCTGCTGGTGCTCGCGCACGGCCACGAGGGGTACGCACGGTTGGCCGCCACCATCGCCCGTGCCCAGTTGCGCGGCGGGGAGAAGGGCCGCCCGGTCTACGGGGAGCTGGAGGAGGTCGCCGCCGAGTTGCGCGACCACGTGCTGGTGTTGACCGGCTGCCGCAAGGGGCACGTGCCGGGTGCGCTGCTCACCGAGGGGGTGGACGCGGCGGCCCGTGAATTGGACCGGCTGACCTCGCTCTTCGGCGCGGAGACGGTGGCGGTGGAGCTGACCGACCACGGCCACCCGGTCGACGCCGACCGCAACGACGCGCTCGCCGACCTGGCCGCCGCGGCCGGGCTGCCGACGGTGGCCAGCAACAACGTGCACTACGCCAGCCCCGGCCGGCGGCGGTTGGCCACCACCGTCGCCGCCGTCCGGGCCCGGCGCAGCCTGGACGAGATCGACGGCTGGCTGCCCGCGGCGGCCACCGCCCACCTGCGCAGCGGCGCGGAGATGGCGGCCCGGTTCGCCGCGTACCCGGGTGCTGTGGCGCGAGCCGCCGAGTTCGGCGCCGAGTTGGCCTTCGACCTGCAACTGGTCGCGCCGCAGCTGCCGGCGTACCCGGTGCCGCCGGGGCACACGGAGATGAGCTGGTTGCGGAAGCTGACCGCCGACGGGGCACGCGAGCGTTACGGCCCTCCGCAGGCGCACCCGACGGCGTACGCGCAACTCGACCACGAACTGAACATGATCGAGGAGCTGGGTTTCCCCGGCTACTTCCTGGTGGTCTACGACATCGTCACGTTCTGCCGCGAGCAGGACATCTACTGCCAGGGTCGGGGTTCGGCGGCCAACTCGGCGGTCTGCTACGCGTTGCGGATCACCAACGTGGACGCGGTCCGGCACCGGCTGCTCTTCGAGCGCTTCCTCGCCCCGGAACGGGACGGCCCACCCGACATCGACGTGGACATCGAGTCCGACCGTCGGGAGGAGGTGATCCAGCACGTCTACACCCGTTACGGCCGGGAGCACGCCGCCCAGGTCGCCAACGTCATCTCCTACCGGCCCCGGTCGGCAGTGCGGGACGTGGCCAAGGCGTTCGGGTACTCGCCGGGGCAGCAGGACGCCTGGAGCAAGCAGATCGACAGGTGGGGTTCGGTCGCCACTGTCGACGTCGAGAACATCCCCGAGCAGGTGGTGGAGTACGCCAACGAGTTGCAGACGTTCCCCCGGCACCTGGGCATCCACTCGGGCGGCATGGTGATCTGCGACCGTCCGGTGATCGAGGTGTGCCCGGTGGAGTGGGGGCGGATGCCCGGGCGCAGCGTGCTCCAGTGGGACAAGGACGACTGCGCGGCGGTCGGTCTGGTCAAGTTCGACCTGCTCGGCCTGGGCATGCTCTCCGCGCTGCACTACGGCTACGACATGATCGGGTCCCGGCTCGACCTCGGTGACATGACGCTGGACGACCCGGAGGTCTACGACATGCTCTGCCGGGCCGACTCGGTCGGGGTGTTCCAGGTGGAGAGCCGTGCCCAGATGGCCACCCTGCCCCGGCTCAAGCCCCGCGAGTTCTACGACCTGGTGGTCGAGGTGGCGCTGATCCGGCCCGGCCCGATCCAGGGCGGTTCGGTGCACCCGTTCATCCGGCGCAAGAACGGCCAGGAGGCGGTGACCTTCGCGCATCCGCTGATGCGTAACGCGCTGGAGAAGACCCTGGGTGTGCCGCTGTTCCAGGAGCAGTTGATGCAGCTCGCCATCGACCTGGCCGGCTTCGACGCGGCCGAGGCCGACCAGTTGCGCCGGGCGATGGGCGCCAAACGGTCGGTCGAGCGGATGAGCCGGATCGCCGACCGGCTCTACGCCGGGATGGCCGAGCGGGGCATCACCGGTGAGCTGGCCGACGACGTCTACCGCAAGCTCACCGCGTTCGCCAGCTACGGCTTCCCGGAAAGCCACGCGATGAGCTTCGCCTACCTGGTCTACGCCAGCTCCTGGCTCAAGCGTTACCACCCTGCGGCGTTCCTGGCGGCGCTGCTCAACGCCCAGCCGATGGGGTTCTACTCCCCGCAGACCCTGGCCGACGACGCCCGCCGGCACGGGGTGGAGGTCCGTCGTCCGGACATCAACGCCAGCGCGGCGTCGGCGGTGCTGGAGTCCAACCCGGACACCCGGTGGGGCAGCGGGCCGGGGGAGCCGCCGCACGCCTGGGGGCTGGGCGGTCCCGCTGTCCGGCTCGGCCTGTCCAGCGTACGGACCCTCGGCGCCGACGTGGCCGAACGGATCGAGGTCGAACGGGTCACCGGTGGGCCGTACCGGGACATGCCTGATCTGGCCCGGCGGGTCGGTCTCACCGCCGCGCAGTTGGAGGCCCTGGCCACCGCGGACGCCTTCGCCTGTTTCGGGTTGACCCGGCGGGAGGCGTTGTGGGCCGCCGGGGCGGCGGCGCAGGACCGGCCGGGCCGGTTGCCCGGCACGGTGACCGGCGCGGCGGCGCCCACGCTGCCCGGGATGGAGGCGGTGGACCGGCTGGTCGCCGACGTGTGGGCCACCGGGCTGTCGCCGGAGAGCCACCCGGCCCGGTTCATCCGGGGTCAGCTCGACGTGCTCGGCGCGGTGCCGATCGCCCGGCTCGGTCGGGTGGAGCCGGGGCAGCGGATCCGGGTCGGTGGCATCGTCACCCACCGGCAACGTCCGGCGACCGCGGGTGGCGTCACCTTCCTCAACCTGGAGGACGAGACGGGGATGCTCAACGTCACCTGTTCGCCGGGGCTGTGGCAGCGCTACCGGCGGGTGGCCCGGACCAGCGCCGCGCTGGTGGTCAGGGGGCAGTTGCAGCGGCACGAGGGGGTGACCAACCTGGTGGCCGACCGGTTGGACGCCATCGAGCCACCGGTCAGTCCCGCATCCCGTGACTTCCGCTGATCTAGTGATCCACATTACGGTTTCCTGCGGCGGTGGGCGGGAGACTCGTCCCCGAGCGGGCAGAGTGGCCCGTGATCCGTGAGGGGGAATGACAGTGATGGGGAACCACGCGTACACCGGTGGAATCGCGAACGCCCGGCGGACCCGGCTGGGTGCGACCTGGGTGCCGTCGCACCTCGCCGACCCTCGCGAGTACGAGGTGACCAACGGGCCGGTGGCCAACGAGCGCCGGTCCCGGGCGGAGGACGAGGTCGAGGGCACCGAGTCCTGACCGACCCGGCACCGCAGACCGGCCGGACGGGTGGCGGGTGCGCCCGCCACACGCCCGCACCGGGGATGGACCGGGTGACTAGGCTCGACCGGGTGGAGCAGACCCGAGGCCGGTTCGCCGGGCCGCCGCTGACCCCCCGTACCGCCGTGATCTGGTCGGTGCTCCGCGCCGAACTGGACCGGCGCGGCGACGCCGAGCTCACCGTGCTGGACGTGGGCGGCGGCACCGGCGGTTTCGCCGTACCCCTGGCCCGCGCCGGGCACCGGGTCACAGTGGTCGACGCCAGCCCCGACGCGCTCGCCGCGCTGACCCGCCGGGCCGCCGAGGCCGGCGTGGCCGACCGGATCGCCGCCGTGCAGGGCGACGGCGACGCCCTCGCCGGGCTGGTCGAGCCGGCCGGTGTCGACCTGGTGCTCTGCCACGCCGTGCTGGAGGTGGTCGACGACCCCGCGCCGGTGGTGGCGGCGCTGGCCACCGCGCTGCGTCCCGGCGGCGCGGCCAGTGTGCTGGTGGCCGGCCGGGCCGCCGCCGTGCTGGGCCGGGCGATGAACGGTCACCTCGACGTCGCGGCCGCGCTGGCCACCGACCCGGCCGGTGCCGCCGGGCCGCGGGACACCCTGCGACGCCGCTACGACGCCCCCGGCGCCGCCGCGCTGCTCGGCGCCGCCGGGCTCGTGGTCGAGGAGATCCACGGGGTACGCGTGCTGGCCGACCTGCTGCCGGCCGCCGTCGCCGACGGGCAGCCCGCCGCCCTCGTCGAGTTGGAACGCGCGTTGGCCGCCCTGCCGCCGTACCGGGACCTGGCCGCCCAACTGCACCTGTTCGCCCGCCGGCCGGCATGAGTGAGTCGCCAGGCGTGGCGCCGCTGACGGTCCTCGGACCGGACCACGGCGGCGGCCGTCTCGCCGACGTGCTGCCCAGCGCGCTCGCCGTGCTGGGCGTCCCCGGCTCGGCCGACCCGCTCGGGCTCGTCCCCGCCCTGGCGGGGGTACGCCGGGTCGCCGTGCTGCTGGTCGACGGGCTCGGGTGGTACCAGCTGCCGACCGCCGCGCCCTACGCGCCGACCCTCGCCGGCCTGGCGGCGACGGTGGCCCGGCCGCTCATCGCCGGCTTCCCGTCCACCACCCCGACGAGTCTGGTGTCGCTGGGCACCGGCGTCGCGCCCGGTGCGCACGGGGTGCTCGGCTTCACCGTGCGGGTGCCCGGCACCGACCGGGTGCTCACCCACACCGACTGGGCCGCCGACCCGTCGCCGTTGACCTGGCAACCGGTCACCACCCAACTGGAGCGTGCCCGCGCCGCCGGTGTGGCGGTGACGGTGGTGAGTCGGCCGGAGTTCGGCGGCAGCGGTTTGACGGTGGCCGCCAACCGGGGAGGCGACTTCCGGGGCGCCGCCGGCGGGGAGGCGGTGGCCGCCGCCATGCTGGCCGCGCTGGCCACCGGCGGCGGGCCGACCCTGGTCTCCGGCTACCACGCCGACCTGGACCGGTACGGCCACGTCTACGGCGTCGACTCGGAGCCCTGGCGGGTCGCCGCCACCGAGGTGGACACCATGCTCGCCCGGCTGGTCGACGGGCTGCCGTCGGACGCGGCGCTGCTGGTGACCGCCGACCACGGCCAGCTCGACGTACCCGCCGCGCACCGCTTCGACCTGGACACCGACCCACGGCTGCGCACCGGGTTGCGGCTGGTGGCCGGTGAGGCCCGGGTCCGCTACCTGCACGTCGAGCCGGGCGCGGTCGACGACGTGCTGGCCGCCTGGTCGGAGGTGCTGGGTGACGCGGCCCGGGTCCGTACCCGCGACGAGGCGGTGGCCACCGGCTGGTTCGGGCCGGTGCCCGAGGAACACCTGGGCCGGATCGGCGACGTGGTGGTGACCTGCAACGACACGTACGCGGTCATGGCCAGCCGCACCGAGCGACCGATGGCGTCGAAGCTGGTCGCGTACCACGGGTCGGACACCGCCGCGGAGCTGACCGTGCCGCTGCTGGTCGTCCGCGGCTGACCGGCGGTACCGGCCCACTGGTGGGTGGTGGTGTCGTACCCCCGGGTTAACCTGCCGGGATGGGCCGCAGCCAGTCGTTGCCCCGGGGCGACGATCCGCGCTTCGGGCCGGACGCCGACGACTCCGACAGCCCGATCCTGCACGTCGACATGGACGCGTTCTTCGCCGCCGTCGAGGTGCGCCGCCGACCCGAGCTGCGCGGCAGGCCGGTGGTCGTCGGCGGCGTCGGGCCCCGTGGGGTGGTCAGCTCGGCCAGCTACGAGGCCCGCCGCTACGGGGTGCGCAGCGCGATGCCGACCAGCCAGGCCCGGGCCCGCTGCCCGCACGCGGTCTACCTGCCACCGGACTTCACCGCCTACAGCGCCGCCTCCCGGGCGGTCATGCAGATCTTCCGGGACGTCACCCCGCTGGTCGAGCCGCTCTCCCTCGACGAGGCGTTCCTCGACGTCACCGGTGCCCGCCGGCTCTTCGGCTCCCCGGCCACCATCGCCCGGCTGATCCGCCGCCGGGTCGCCGACGAGCAGGCGCTGACCTGCTCGGTGGGGGTGGCGCCGAGCAAGTTCGTGGCCAAGCTGGGCTCCACCCGGGCCAAACCGGACGGCCTGCTGGTGGTGCCGCCGGGGCAGGTGCTCGACTTCCTGCACCCGCTGCCGGTGGACGCGCTGTGGGGGGTGGGGGAGCGCGCCGCCGAAGCGCTGCGCCGCCTCGGCCTGTCCACCGTCGGCGACCTCGCCGAGGCGCCGGTGGGCATGCTCCGCCGGGCGGTCGGTGCGGCCTCGGCGGCGCACCTGCACGAGCTGGCCTGGGGACGGGACCCGCGCGGGGTCAGCCCGGAGCACGTCGACAAGTCGATCGGCGCTGAGGTGACCTTCGACGTCGACGTGGCCGACCCGTTGGAGATCCGCCGCGCGTTGCTCGCGCTGAGCGCGAAGGTCGGCGTCCGGTTGCGCGGTTCCGGGCAGGTCGGGCGCACCGTGGCGCTCAAGGTCCGGCTGGCGGACTTCCGCACCGTCAGCCGCTCCCGCACCCTCGACGTGCCCACCGACACCGCCCGGGAGATGTTCGACACGGTCTGGGCGCTCTACACCGCATTGGACCCGGGTGAGCGGATCCGACTCGTCGGTGTCCGGGTCGAAGGGCTCGCCTCCGCGCAGGGTGCCCCCCGGCAGCTCACTCTCGGCGCACCCGAGCGTGGCTGGCGCGAAGCGGAGGCTGCCGCGGACGCCGCCGCTGCCCGTTTCGGGCGGTCCGTCATAGGTCCGGCCAGTCTGATGGGCGACCCTGATGCCCGCCGAAAGGAAAATCCACCCCACCCATAGGTCGTCCCGCTTTCCGACGCGCGACCCCCCTCGTAGACTTGCGGGTAAGCAGCCGGTTGGCTGCCACGGTCTGTCGGCCCGAGTGGGCCCGACTCAACGTGACCGGGGAGGAGTGCCGTGCCGCTCTCGGAGCACGAGCAGCGGCTGTTCGAGCAGATCGAGCGGTCGCTTGCCGAGGACCCCAAATTCGCCTCGGCCGTGCGCGCCAGCGATCCGCGCTTCCACGCGCGGCGTCGCCTGCTCGTCGCCGCCGGCGTCATCATCGCTGGCTTGGCTCTACTGGTCTATGGCGCGGTGATCAAGACTCCACCGCTGGCGGTGGCAGGCTTCGTCGTCATGCTGGCGTCGGCCGCGTTCGCGGTGCAGTCGCACCGGCGGGCGCAGTCACCGGACCTGCATGTGGTGGGCGGCACGACGAGTCGTCGTCGCCCCCGCGGCGGCCGATCCGGTCGCCGGTCGTCGATCCTGGACCGCATGGAGGACAGGTGGCGGCAGCGCCCGGAGGGACACCGGTGAGTCGACCCCGCCGCTGAGGCGGGTCGTACGCCGCGACGAGCAGGTCGCCGGGCACCGTTCCCGGCGACCCTTGTCGCGTCCGCGCGCGCCCTGCCCCGCGCTTGTAAAGCCGAACCCCGCCCGTGGCGCTACCGCGCCTGACGGGTCAGGGCTCCAGGGGTGGGGCGGGCAGGTGGGCTCAGGTGGGGGCGGCGGCGGTCTGCCGCCGCCCCCCAACCTGGACGGACGTTCGTCAGCGGGTCGCCCGGTCGGCCAGCAGCCGCCGGGGGTTCCAGCGCAGCAGCTGGTACCGGGCCCGCCCGGTCAGCGCCACCATTCGGCTGGAGGCGTCCGCGAGGCCGGTCCTCCACCGCAGCAGCACCGACGGTGGTAGCACCGCGGCGAGGAGGCGGGTCCGTCGGTCCGCCCGCTCGGCGAGCGCCCCACGGACCGTGCGGAGGGCCGGCGACAACCGTTCACCGGTCAGCGGATCCCGCGCGTACCGGGCCCGCTCCTCCGCCCTGCCGAGCAGCCGTGCCGACTCCACCGCTGCGGCGTCGTCGAGCGTGTCCCGAACGAGCCGGTCCGCGGTCGCCCTGGGCGTTTCCGTCAGGTCTACCGGAACCCGGAAGTCCACCAGAGTGTCGAGCAACTCCGCCCACGCTGCGTGTGCGTCGGCGCGGGCACGGTCGGCGTCCACGGTGACCACCACCGCACGGGCACCAGGCTCGGTGCCGTCGTCGACAACTGTGGCGGCCGGGGTGGCGCTCGCCCTCCCGCCCCGTCGGCGCCGCAGCGCGAGCCGGCGCAGAGCAGGCACCGCGAGGAGAGCCAGCAGGGCCAACAGTCCCGCCGCCCACCACGGCCAGACCGGCGGCTGATCCTCGGGGGTGGTGCCGCCGGCGGAGAACCCCTCGTCGATCTCCCGGTCCGCGTTGTCCGGTCCGGCCGGCCCAGCCGACGCCTCGGGACCGGCCGGGGTGTCCGTGACACCGGTGCCCGGCGTCGTCGGCTCCGGCGCGTCAGTGTCCGGTGCCCAGGCCGATCGGGTGGAGCCGGGCACCCCGTACGCCGGAGTGGCGTCGAAGGGCACCCAACCGACACCGTCGAAGAAGACCTCGGTCCAGGCGTGCAGGTTGAGGTTGGTCAGGGTGATCGTGTCACCGTCGCGGTTGCTGCCGTTGGTGAACCCGAACGCCACCCGCGCCGGGATGCCGGCCGCGCGGACCAGCCAGGCCATCGACGCCGCGTACTGCTGGCAGTAGCCGACCTTGTTGGTCAGGAAGTTGACGATGTCCTGCCCGCTGCTGCCGCTCTCGGTGCTGAGCCGGTACTTGAAACCGTTGTCCGCCGAGAAGTGCGAGTAGATCGCCAGCACCCGGTCGTAGTCGGTGCGCTTGCCCTGGATCAGCCCCGCGACCAGCTCATCCACCTCGGGCACCCGATCGGGGGTGGCGGTCATCTGCCGACGTACCGGGTGCTCCGCCGGAAGCGTCGGCGCGGCCCGCAGCACCGCCGGGGTGTACGTCGAACGGACGTAGTCGAAGGAGTACTTGCGGCCCCGGGAGTTCTCCCGGTTGGAGAACACGATCTGCTGGTTGGGGTCGTACAGCCAGTTGCCGCTGAGGTCCTCGGTGCGCACCGGCTCGGCGTACACCGGCATCAGCGCCATGCTCAGGCTCTTGGTGACCTCGACCGTCGCCCGGTAGGTGGTGCGCTGCACGCCTCGGGCGGCCCGGTCGGCCGGGTCCGGCAGGTCCCGGTTGGCCGGCCGGCCGCTCGGGCTGCGCGCCAGGAAACCAGCCGGACGTAGCTCGTCGGCGACCGCGTAGCGCAGGTAGAACGGGTTCGCCTCGTTGGTGGTGACCTTGACCATGTCGAACACCTGCGACTGGTTGAGCTGGCCGGCGAGCGACGCGAACAGGTCGATCCGACCCGACGTGCCGCCCGAGCCGTTCCCGGTCCCGGTGCCGTTTCCCGACCCCCGGCTGATGCTGTCGAGCATCCCACCGGTCATACCCGGCACCGCCAGGGGCAGGACCACCGCCACGGCCACGCCGATCACCGCGAGCCGGCGGCCGGCGGACGCCAGCGGCGAGGCTTCCCACACGTCGACGTCGCGGCCGTCACCGGTGAATCGCCGCCCGAAGCGGCGTACGCGGTCGACGTTGTCGGTGACCAGCAGCCACAGGTAACCGGCGGCCCCCACCACGAACGGCACCGCGGGCACGCTGTCCACGTAGACGGCGACCGGCACCGAGTAGATGGCGAGCATCGGCAGCCCGGCCAGCGCGGGCCGACGCAGCCCGACGGCCAGGACGTCGACGAGCACTGCCACCCCGGCGACGCCGAGCACGGTGATGAACAGCAACGGATCGGTGTCGGGAACCTCGACGCCGTACGAGCGCATGTCCTCGGCGGACCCGGCGACCAGTTCGCTGAAGTGCGCGAACGTGCCCGGCGTGGGCAGGAAGGCGAGCAGCTCCGAGCCGCTGGGGAACAACCAGGTCAGGGCGAGAATCAGGCCGGCGAGCATGCCCAGCACCTGACCCCACAGGGGGGCTCGGGCGAGCCTGGTCAACGCGGCCACCCCGGCCACCACCGCGACCGCGATGATGGACTCGATCAGCCACGTCCAACTCTCGAAGATGGCGGACAGCGGCGCGGCCGCCAACACTGTCGCCGCGGCCGCCACCACGCCGATGTTGCGACTGGCGTTCATGAGGGGAACCTTCCGTTCATCGCACGCCGCCGGCCACCGTCTCGGCCAGTGCGGCGCGCAGGGCGAAGCCCTGGGAGCCCCGACCGGCCTGCGGCCACAACGCGGGCAGTCGGCCGCCGTGGTCGACCCCGACCACCCGCCAGCCGCTGCGCACCATGGCGAGGACGGCGGTGCCGTGCGCGTGCTCCGCCTCGGCCCGGGCCTTCTCCGGCAGGCTGAGCCAGGTCGAGCTGTTCAGCAGGAACCCGACACAGGTGGCCCCGTTGCCGCGCAGCCCGGCCAGCAGCTCGGCCTCGGCCACGCTCACCGTGCCGAACAGCCCGATGATCAGACCGCCGTCGGAGCGTTGGCGGACCCGTTGCACGAGGTCGGTCACCTCGGCGCGTTGATCCAGCCGGACCTCCGCGAGGTGGTCGAGCAGCGTCCCGTCACCGCCGGCCTCCGAGGCGTCCACGTCCGCACCGGAGCCGGTGACCAGGCGCAACTTGTAGCCGGCCTGGCGCAGGTGGACGGCGATGCTCGCGGCGGCGGAGACGGACCACTCGAAGCTTGCCGTCGGCCCCTCGCCGCGGTGGCCGTAGGCGCGGGTGTCCAGGACCACTGTGGCCCGGCTCTCCCACGGCTGCTCCTCGCGGCGCACCATCAGCTCGCCGGTGCGGGCGGTGGACTTCCAGTGCACCCGCCGCAGGTCGTCGCCGCGCCGGTACTCCCGGGTCGCCGCGTCGTCCTCGCCGTGCACCGCCACCGAACGGGCCCGGCTGTCGCCGCTGCCCGCGTACTCCCCGGGGAGCCGCACCGACGGCAGTGGGGTGACCTGCGGGATGACCGTCAGGTGGTCGGTGCTGGGGAAGGACCTGGTGAGCTCGCACAGGCCGAACGGGTCGGTCATCCGGACCACCAGCGGACCCACGTCGTAGCGACCCCGCACGTCGGCCCGCACCGTGTACGCCACGGAGGTGGCCTGGTGTGCGCCGAGCCGCTCCAACACCACCCGGGGTCGGCTGCCCAGCGCGTAGGGCAGCCGGTCCTCCAGAAGGAGGGTGCCGGTGGGCAGCCGGGAGAGGTTCTGCAGGCGCAGCACCACGCGGGAGTTGGCGCCGACCGGAACCCGGTGCGGGTCCAGTGAACGGTTGCAGGCCAGCTTGTAGCGGCTGCGCCCGACGTAGGCCGCCGCCAGCAACGGCAGGATGCCCAACAGCACCGCCACCCGCAGCAGGTCCTTCTCGCCCAGGATGCCCGCCGAGAGCGCCGCCGCGAGCGCGGCGGCGAGGAAGGAGCGCCCGCGGGTGGTCAGCCCGCGCAGCCCGGCACGCACGTCACGGCCTCCGCGGCTCGTAGGGCGCGCGACCGTTGCCGGTGGCGGGCCGGGTGTCGTACGGGTTGCGCTGCCGGTCGTGCGGCAGTGGAAGGCGGTGCACCAGCTCGGAGACGATCGCGTCGGTGGTGCGTCGGGCGAGCTGCGCGTCGGCCGTCGGGATGATCCGGTGCGCGAGCACCGGCACCGCCAGGGCCTGCAGGTCGTCGGGGAGGACGTAGTCGCGACCCTCCAGGGCGGCGACCGCCCGGGCGGTGCGCAGCAGTTGCAGGGTCGCCCGGGGGGAGGCGCCGAGCCGCAGGTCGGGGGCCTCGCGGGTGGCGGTGACCAGGTCGATCGCGTACTGCTTGACGGCGTCCGCGACGTGCACCTGCCGGACGGTGGAGATCAGCTGCCGGACGATGTTCGCGTCGGACACCGGGCGCAGCTCGTGCAGCGGGTCGGTGGCGCCGTGCCCGTCGAGCATGGCCAGTTCGGCGTTGACGTCCGGGTAGCCCATCGCGATGCGGGCGGTGAAGCGGTCACGCTGCGCCTCGGGGAGCGGGTACGTCCCCTCCATCTCGATCGGGTTCTGCGTGGCGATGACCATGAACGGGGTCTGCAGCTGGTAGGTCACGCCGTCGACGGTGACCTGCCGCTCCTCCATGCACTCCAGCAACGCCGACTGGGTCTTCGGCGAGGCCCGGTTGATCTCGTCACCGACCACCAGGTTGGCGAACACCGCACCGGGGCGGAACTCGAAGTCGTGCGTCTCCTGGTTGTAGACGCTGACGCCGGTGACGTCGCTGGGCAGCAGGTCAGGGGTGAACTGGATGCGCCGCACCGTGCAGTCGATGGACCGCGCGAGGGCCTTGGCCAGCTTGGTCTTGCCGACACCCGGGACGTCTTCGATCAGGAGGTGACCCTCGGCGAGCAGGACGGCCAGGGCGAGCCGCACGGTGGCGGTCTTACCCTCGATGACCTGCTCGATGTTGGCCACGATGGCCTCGCTGGCGGCGCGGAACTCGTCGTGCGGCAGTAGGCCGCCCACCTCGTCCCAGGTCTGTTGTGTCACGGGCCTCCTCCTCGTCGCCGTCACGGCAGCTCTGACTAGAGCACCTGGACCCGCCGTTGGGTTCGCGACGTCGAGCCTCGTTTGCCGCAGGAATCTCACTGGTCTCTCAGGCTAACCATGTTTGTCGTTATCGCCGACCCCCGCAGGTAGTCCGTCGGTTACGCACCGATATTCGCCAGCTCGGGGGAACGGGTTCGGCCCGGCCGGGGGCCGGCAGACCGAACCGTGGGCGAGGTACACTGCGGGACATGGCCGGAGTCTTCCTGCTTCTTACCGGGCCGTGCTGATGCGCTGAACGCAGCGACAGCACGGCGGCCCCTCCTGCGCGAGGGGCTTTTTTGTGCCCGCCGCCGGCCCGGCCCGGTGGCGCCGAGACGAAGCGAAGCGAAGCGAGGAGAGACGATGAGTGAGGCAGCCGCACCGGCGGGCGACATTCCCCCGTTCCGGTACACCGCGGCCCTGGCCGACGAGATCGAGATCCGTTGGCAGGACACCTGGGCGCGCGAGGGCACCTTCCACGCACCGAACCCGACCGGCCCGCTGGCCGACCCGACCCACCCCCGCGCCGGCGCGGAGAAGCTGTACGTGCTGGACATGTTCCCGTACCCGTCCGGTGCCGGCCTGCACGTCGGTCACCCGCTGGGATACATCGGCACCGACTGCTACGCCCGCTACCAGCGAATGGCCGGCCGCAACGTGCTGCACGCGATGGGCTTCGACGCGTTCGGCCTGCCCGCCGAGCAGTACGCGGTGCAGACCGGCACCCACCCCAGGACCACCACGGTGGCGAACATCGAGCGGTACAAGGCGCAGCTGCGTCGACTGGGCCTGGCGCACGACGAGCGTCGCTCGGTGGCGACCATCGACACCGACTTCTACCGCTGGACCCAGTGGATCTTCCTGCAGATCTTCAACTCCTGGTACGACCGCGACGCCGGCCGGGCCCGCCCGATCGCCGAGCTGATCGCCGAGTTCGAGGGCGGCAACCGGCCCACCCCGGACGGCCGGGCCTGGGCCGAGCTGAGCGTCGCCGAGCGCCGCCAGGTCGTCGACGACCACCGCCTGGCGTACGTCTCGCACGCCCCGGTGAACTGGTGCCCGGGGCTGGGCACCGTGCTGGCCAACGAGGAGGTCACCGCCGACGGCCGGTCCGAGCGGGGCAACTTCCCGGTCTTCAAGCGCAACCTGAAGCAGTGGATGATGCGGATCACCGCGTACGGTGACCGGCTGCTGGACGACCTGGACAGCCTGGACTGGCCCGAGCCGATCAAGCTGATGCAGCGCAACTGGATCGGCCGCTCCCAGGGCGCGCACATCGACTTCCCGACCGCCGCCGCGCCCGTCCGGGTGTTCACGACCCGTCCGGACACCGTCTTCGGGGCCACCTACATGGTGCTGGCGCCCGAGCACGAGCTGGTCGACGTGCTGGCGCCGGCCGCCTGGCCGGACGGGACGCGCGACGCCTGGACCGGCGGGCACACCAGCCCTCGGGCGGCCATCGAGGCGTACCGCAAGGCCGCGGCGGCCAAGACCGACGTCGAGCGGCAGTCCGACACCAAGGAGAAGACCGGCGTCTTCATCGGCGCGTACGCCACCAACCCGGTCACCGGCGGGCAGATCCCGATCTTCGTGGCCGACTACGTGCTGGCCGGCTACGGCACCGGCGCGATCATGGCGGTGCCGGCCCAGGACGAGCGGGACTGGGCGTTCGCCGAGGTCTTCGAGCTGCCCATCGTGCGTACCGTGCAGCCGGCGGAGGGCTTCGACGGCAAGGCGTACACCGGTGACGGTCCGGCGATCAACAGCGCCGCGCCCGAGCGCGGCCTGGACCTGAACGGGCTGGGGGTCGCCGACGCCAAGGCGAGGATCATCGCCTGGCTGGAGGCGAACGGGCACGGCACCGGCGCGGTCACCTACCGGCTGCGCGACTGGCTGTTCTCCCGGCAGCGCTACTGGGGCGAGCCGTTCCCCATCGTCTACGACGAGACCGGCGCGGCCATCGCCCTGCCGGAGGAGATGCTGCCGGTCGAGCTGCCGGAGGTGGACGACTTCTCGCCGAAGACGTTCGCCGCCGACGACGCGGACAGCAACCCGGAGACCCCGCTGTCGCGGCGGCGGGACTGGGTCGAGGTCGAGCTGGACCTGGGTGACGGGCCGAAGCGCTACACCCGCGAGACCAACGTGATGCCGCAGTGGGCCGGCTCCTGCTGGTACGAGATGCGCTACCTGGACCCGACCAACAGCGACCGGTTCGTCGACGCCGAGAACGAGCGCTACTGGATGGGCCCGCGCGGCGACGGCGACTGCGGCGGCACCGACCTGTACGTCGGTGGTGCCGAGCACGCCGTGCTGCACCTGCTGTACGCGCGCTTCTGGCACAAGGTGCTGTTCGACCTGGGCCACGTGTCGTCGTTCGAGCCGTTCCGCAAGCTGTTCAACCAGGGCATGATCCAGGCGTACGCGTACACCGACTCGCGCGGCAGTTACGTGCAGGCCGAGGACGTGGTCGAGCGCGACGGCGCGTACTACCTGGAAGACCTGGTGGTCAACCGCGAGTACGGCAAGATGGGCAAGTCGCTGAAGAACGTGGTGACCCCCGACGACATGTGCGCCGCGTACGGCGCGGACACCTTCCGGGTGTACGAGATGTCGATGGGCCCGCTGGAGGTGTCCCGCCCCTGGGAGACCCGGGCGGTGGTCGGGTCGTACCGGTTCCTGCAGCGGGTGTGGCGGGCCGTCATCGACGAGCAGACCGGCGCGCTGCGGATCACCGAGGACCCGGCCGACGAGGCGACCCGTCGGCTGCTGCACACGGTGATCGACGGCGTCCGTGGCGACATGGACGGCATCCGGTTCAACACCGCGATCGCCAAGCTGATCCAGCTGACCAACGGGTTGACCGGCCTGTCGGCCACGCCCCGCGAGGTGGCCGAGCCGCTGGTGCTGATGGTGGCGCCGTTCGCCCCGCACATGGCCGAGGAGCTGTGGCGCAAGCTGGGCCACGACACCTCGCTGACGTACGCGGACTTCCCGACGGCCGACCCGGCGCTGCTGGTGGCCGACACGGTGACCTATCCGGTGCAGGTCAACGGCAAGGTCCGTGGCCGCATCGAGGTCCCCGCCGACGCCTCCGAGGAGACCGTCCGGACAGCTGCCCTGGAGGCGGTGGCCGCGACGCTGGCCGGCAAGGAGCCCCGGAAGGTCATTGTCGTCCAGGGTCGGATGGTCTCCGTCGTCGCCTGACCCCCTCCGCCGGCACGCAGCGTGACGTCGGCGGAGACGGGTGCGGTTCTGAGCGTGATGCCGCAGTGGAATCTAGATTCCACTGCGGCATCACACTCTCCGGGGTGTCCGCCTCGGGGCGGGGCGGATCAGGCGGCCGATTCGGGCATGGTCAGACCGGCATCCGCCGGCGGCGGCGTTCGGCGCGCCACCACTGGTGGACGAGCACCACGCTGGCGATCAGGCCGAGGCTGGCCGGGGCTGCGGCGTACCAGTTGATCTCACCGGGGGAGCTGACCGCGGCGCCGATCGCCGCGTAGCCGAACGCGGTCGGCGCGGATGCGATGACGCTGCCGGCCAGGAACGGCAGCACGCGGGCGCCGGTCGTGCCGTACCCGTAGCTGACCAGACCGAAGCCGGCGATCGGCAGCAGGCGGACGGTGACCACACCGAACACGCTCTGCCGGGCGAACCAGCCGTCGAGGCGGGCCAGGCGACCACGGACCCGTTCGGCGACGAACTCTCGGCCGAGCAGCCGGCCGACCGTGAACCCGATCGCCGCGGCCACCAAGGCGGCGCCCAGGGCGTACGCGGCACCTTCCAGCGGGCCGAAGATCGCGCCCGCGGCGAGCGTGATGAAGGTCCGGGGGACCAGCGCGACCAGCAGCAGCGCGCCGCCGAGGATCGCGGCGACCGGGGCGAGGTCGCCCAGCTTGTCGGCCAGCAGCGGAAGGTGCTCCGGATCCGGCCGGGGCACCAGGAGCAGCAGTAGCCCGCAACCGCCGATCAGGAGCACGAGCAGGGCGAACCGGACGGCCGACGGCTGCCGGAGCAGCCGTCGGACGGCACGGATCATGCCCGGGCGGCGGCCACTGCGGAGCGGCGCTCGTTGCGGAGCCGGTCCGACCAGGTGTCGTCGAGCGGCGGGAGCTGGTGCGCCCCGGTGGCCCACCGCAGCAGCAGGTCGGCGAGGGCCGGGTTGCGGGCGAGTGCCGGGCCGTGCGAGTAGGTGCCCAGCAGCTTGCCGCGCCACGCGCCCTCGGTGGTGCCGTCGTTGCCGATCCCGGCGGTGATCCGGGCCAGCGGGGAGACCTCGGGGCCGAGGTGGGTGCGGCCGCCGTGGTTCTCGAAACCGGTCAGCGGGGGCAGACCCAGCCGTGGGTCGATCTCACCGGCCAGCTCACCCACGGCCCGGCTCTCGCCTCGGTCGGACTGCAGGTCGAGCATCTCCAGCCCACGGCACTGCACGCCCTTGGCGAAGAAGGAGGTGCCGAGCAGTTGGTAGCCGGCGCAGACGCCGAACACGACCGAGCCCTGGGCGACCGCCCGGTGCAGACCGCCGTCGGCGATCAGCCGCTGCGCGCCCAACGCCTGCGGGCCGTCCTCGCCGCCGCCGACCAGGTAGATGTCGGCGGTAGCGGGCAGTTTCTGGTCGGAGCGCACCTCCACCACCTCGACCGGCATCCCCCGTTGGCGGGCCCGGCGGGCGAGGATCAGGGCATTGCCCCGGTCGCCGTAGGTGGACAGCAGGTCGGGGTAGATCCAGACGATGCGCAGGCTCTCAGATGACACGGTCCAACTCCGCTCGGATGTCCTGGAACGCGGTGTAGTTCGCGATGACCTCCAGCCGCCCGGGCGGGACCGACCGGATGGCGTCCTCGAACGTGCGGACGTGCTGGAAGGGCACGTCGTTGACGTCCAACCGAACCGCCAGGTCGTATGCCCGGTCACCGGTGATCAACACCTGCCGGCCGCGGAGCGGGGCGAAGTCGACGTCGAAGAGCCAGGACGTGTCGAGGCCGTCGGGGTCGCGCGCGTTGATGGAGAGCAGGGTCGGCGCGTTGTCGGCCATGTCGAACGCCTCCAGCCAGCTGGCCGGGTTCTTGGCCAGCAGCAGCCGGATGTTGCGCCCGTCCTTGTCGACCTGGGCGTAACGACCGGCGACCGAGGTGACGATGCCGAGGCGGGACACCGCGTCGACCGGACGGACCCCGAACTCGGCGGCCACGGCCAGCGCGGTCGCCGCGTTGCCGACGTTGACCTTCCCGGGCAGTTGCAGGGAGACCTTGTGCCAGGCGCCGGTGGGGTCGAGCACCCCTTCGTCCTCGACGACCCACTGCGGCTCCGGTCGGCGCAGCGGACAGCCGGTGCACCACCACTGGTCGCCGGAGCGCGCGATGGTGGAGCCGCACTCCGGGCAGACCCAGGAGTCGTCGTGCCAGCGCTGACCGGCGCTGAACCAGGTCACGTGCGGCGGGTTGATGCCGCGGGCGGGGTCGCCCGGCGGCGTGGCCGCCCAGACCACCAGCGGGTCGTCGGCGTTGGCCACCACCCGGACATCGGTGTGCCGGACCAGGGCCGCGCGCCAGAGCTGCGCCATCATGGCGACCTCCTTGGCGCGGTCCAGCTGGTCGCGGGAGAGGTTGAGCAGCGCGACCACGTGCGGCTCGGTCGCCTCCAGCACCTGGGCGAGGTAGTGCTCGTCGACCTCCAGCACCGCGTACGGGGTGCTGCCGGCCTTGGCCAGCGCCGAGGTGTGCCCGGTGGGCATGTTGGCGCCGAACGAGTTGGTGGCGACCCGGCCGAGCACGCCGACCGCCGCGGATGTCAGCCGGGTGGTGGTGGTCTTGCCGTTGGTGCCGGAGACGAGCGCGATCGCACGTCCGGCCGACAGGTGGGCCAGCAGGTCCGGGTCGATCTTCAGGCCGATCCAGCCACCGATCACCGAACCGTCGCCACGGCCGGCCGCCCTGGAGAGCGCCGCGGCGGTCCGTGACACGGAGCTGGCCACCTTGGCCCGTAGGGGCATTTTCGCGTCCGTCACGCGAGCGAGGTTACCGGACCGCCCGCCCCGCCAGATCGCCGCCGACGGTGAACCGTTCGGCCGTGGCGGCTGCGCGGGCGGCCGGTCGGGACTCCGCCGGACGGAGTCGATCTATGTCGGAAAGCGGACCACGCCGGAGGGGCGCGACGGCCCTCCACTCCACTCCACCCCTTGTGACGTGCGGTTTTGCCGCCGGATCGGGCACGCCACGCGGGCGAATCTGGTTGCGGGTGGAGGGAAGTGGAGTAGAGTGGGGACCAATGGTGAGGCCGGGAGGGCTCACCGGCCCGGGGGGTCAGCGGCGCCGCGAACGCCGCTCAGGGGCAAGGGGGGTAGGGCCGTGTTTCTCGGCACCCACACTCCACGCCTGGACGAAAAGGGCCGGCTGATCCTTCCGGCCAAGTTTCGAGATGAGCTGGCGGGGGGTGTTGTGGTCACCAAAGGGCAGGAGCGCTGCCTCTACGTCTTCCCCACCCCTGAGTTCCAGCGCATCGCGGAGCAGTTGCGCGCGCAGCCGATGACACACAAGGCGGCCCGGGCCTACAGCCGGGTCTTCTTCGCCAGCGCGCACGACGAGGTTCCGGACAAGCAGGGTCGGGTGACCATCCCCGCTCACCTCCGGGCGTACGCCGCTCTGGACCGCGAGTTGGTGGTGATCGGCGCGAGCACGCGGGTGGAGATCTGGGACAAGGTCGCCTGGGAGACCTACCTCGCCGAGAGCGAAGACGACTTCGCCGACATTGAGGAGGGGGTGCTGCCCGGCGGTCTGTAGGGCGGAACGGCGCCCGACGTACTGCGAGATCTCCAGCCGCTTTCGAGTTCCTGGCATCCCTTCCCCGGTGCCAGGCGCACGATCCAGTCATCGGCGCGAGTCCGGTGTCAGGCGGGAGCGGATGGGGATCTGGCGGTACGACGGCAGCGCCGTCCGACGACAGGCGCACGAGAAGAACGGACGTTTCAACCAGTGGGGGTCAACATGGGGGAGTTGCGCGGCACGCACGTGCCGGTGCTGCTCGAGCGGTGTCTCGAGCTGCTGGCCCCCGCGCTGGGTCGAGGCGGCCGGACGGTCCACGTCGACGCGACGCTCGGCCTGGCCGGGCATGCGGAGGCGGTGCTGGAGGCGCACCCGGAGACGGTCCTGATCGGGCTCGACCGGGACACCGAGGCGCTCGCCCACGCGCGGGTTCGACTGGCTCGGTTCGCCGATCGGGTGCACCTGGAGCACGCCGTCTACGACGAGTTGCCGGATGTGCTGGACCGGCTGGGCTATCCGGGCATCGACGGGATCCTGTTCGATCTGGGTGTTTCGTCGTTGCAGTTGGACGCGCCCGACCGCGGGTTCGCGTACGCCCAGGACGCGCCCCTGGACATGCGGATGGACCAGACCCGGGGGGTGACTGCCGAGGAGGTGGTCAACACCTACCCGCATCCGGACCTGGCTCGGGTGCTGCGGGTCTACGGCGAGGAGAAGTTCGCCGGCCGGATCGCCTCGGCGATCCTGCGGGAGCGGGAACGCGGCCGGATCACCTCCTCCGCGCGGTTGGCGGAGCTGGTCCGGGAGTCGATTCCGGCACCAGCCCGACGAACGGGTGGGCACCCGGCAAAGAGAACGTTTCAGGCTTTACGGATCGAGGTAAACAGAGAGCTGGCAGCGCTGGAGACAGCGTTGCCATCCGCGCTCGACGCACTGACCGTGGGCGGTCGCATGGTGGTCCTGTCCTACCACTCGTTGGAGGACCGGCTCACCAAGGCGGCGCTCGCGGACCGGGTCCGCAGTAAGGGCCCGGTCGACCTCCCGGTCGAGCTTCCCGGGTCGGGTCCGACGTTCCGGCTGCTCAGCCGGGGCGCCGAACTTCCCGGGGAGGCGGAGGTCGCCGCGAACCCGCGGGCCGCATCGGTGCGGCTGCGGGCAGCGGAACGACTCGACCCGAACGCGACTGAGCAGGGGCGGACCGACCGCGAACGGTCTCGCCGACGGGTGAAGGGAATGCACCAACCGGGCACGGGGTCCGGCTGATCCGTGGGGGGTCAGCGGCACCGGGACGGCAGAGGGACGGATGTTGAGGGGGAGGGACATGAGCATTGACAAGCGCGACCGCCGGGGCGTCACCGGCGGCGAGCAGCGCGCACCGCGGTCGGGGGGCCGGACCGCGGCGGAGCGGGCTCCGCGCCCCGGAAACGGTACGCCACGCATCGATCGAGTGAACCGGCAGGGGGAGACTCGCGCCCGGGGGGCGCGCGAGTTCCCCACCCAGGGCACCGCTGCGCTGCGGCCGGTCGAGAAGGCCGGTGCCGCCACCAGCGCGCGGCCGCCCCGGCTGCGGGTGGCACCACCACCGCCGGTGTCGGTGCCGCGTGCGCCGTTCGCGGCGCTGATCGTGGTGCTGGTGGTCGGTGGGGTGCTCGGCATCCTGGCGGTCAACACCAAGATCAATGAAAACGCGTTCCGGTTGGAGCGGCTGCAGCAGCAGCAGGCTCGACTGGACCTGGAGAAGCAGCAACTGGACAAGCAGATCGCCGAACACGAGGCGCCGGGCAACCTGACCGCCGAGGCGCGGCGGCTGGGCCTGGTGGACGCCGGCGAGCCGGGCTACATCCGGCTGCCCGACGGCAAGACGCTGGAGGTGCCGCAGCCCGCGAGCGGCCAGCCGTCGGTGACCAGCCAGGGTGCGGGAGGCTGACCAGTGCCGCCGAGGTCGGACGAACCGCGCCGGGACCCGAAGGGGGCCCGGCGCGGTTCTTCGCGTGACGCCAGCCCCGCCGACGACGAGTCGCGCAGCAGCGAGCCCGGCATCGGGGGGATCTCGGGTGCTCGCGCGTACACCCCGAGGGGTCGGACGGTCCGTGACGAGCGCGGCACGCCGGCCCGCGGCGGGGGCGCCGAGCAGCGTCGTACGCCGCGCAGCACCCGCTCCGGCGACCCCTTCCGACCGGCCCTGCAGGTGCTCGACGGCGGCCGGGCCGCCGCCCGTTCCGGCCGGCGCGACGCCCCGGCAGCCGGTCGCGGCGGCGTCGTGCGGACCGTCTCCCCGCGTGTTCCCCGTGCTCCGGGCGTCGACGAGCCCGCGCCGCGCCGCCGCACCACGCCGCGTGCGCCGCGCCGCGCCGACCGGCCGGTGGCCCGTCGCCCCTCCCGCAAGCCGCCGCGCCCGCCGAAGCTGGCCGACTCGCGGCTGCGGCTGCGGCTGGGTACGGCGCTCGCCCTGACGCTGTTCGCCAGCATCGGAATCCGGCTGGTCTTCCTCCAGGCGGTCGACGCACCGGCGTACGCCGGCGGCGGCGTCGCCGACCGGCTCCACACTGTCGAGCTGCCCGCCCCGCGGGGCGCGATCTACGACAGCACCGGCGCGCCGCTGGCCCGCAGCGTCGAGGCGCGGTACGTGTACGCCGACCCGACCGAAGTGAAGGACCCGCCCGGCACCGCGAGGGCGCTCTCCCCGTTGCTCGGCATCCCCGCCTCGAAGCTCGTCGACCTGATGAAGCCCCGGAAGCTGGAGGGCGGCAAGACGTCCACGTTCGCGTACCTGGCGCGAGGCGTGGAGATCGCGACCGCCAAGCGGGTGCAGGCGCTGGAGCTCCCCGGCATCGGGGTGCACCGCGACGAACGCCGTGACGTGCCCGGCGGCGACCTGGCGGCCAACCTGATCGGCTTCACCAGCCAGGACATGGCCGGGCTGGAAGGGTTGGAGGCCCGCTTCGAGGACGTGCTGGCCGGGCAGGACGGCAAGCGGGTGTACGAGGCCGGCCTGGGTGACCTGGCCGCACCGATCCCGGGCGGCTACAGCCGGACCACGGCCGCCAAGCCGGGCAGCTCGCTGGCCCTCACCATCGACCGTGACCTCCAGTTCCGCACCCAGCAGATCCTCAGCGCGGGCATGGCCAAGGCGCGGGGCGGCACCGGCGCCGCCGTGATCATCGAGATCCCCTCGGGTGCGGTGCTGGCCCAGGCCAGCAATCCCACCTACAGCGCGGCGAGGCCGTTCCCGAGCGACCCGGTCGCCCGGGAGGACGCGGCGACCAGCTTCGTCGTCGACCCCGGGTCGATCCACAAGGCGATCACCTTCGGCGCGGCGTTGCAGGAGGGCGTCATCACTCCGGACACCGCGCTGCCCATCGCCAACAGCATCAAGAAGGGCGACACCTGGTTCTCCGACACCCATCCGGCCAACGGCAAGCGGATGAGCGTGCCGGGGATGCTCGCCTACTCGTCGAACGTCGGCACGATCACCATCGCCGACAAGCTCGGCCGGGACCGGTTGATCGACTACCAGAAGCGGTTCGGGCTGGGTAAGCCCACCGGTGAGGGGATGCCGGGGGAGGCCAGCGGGCGGCTGTTGCCGGCCGACGAGTGGAGCGATTCGTCGGAAGGGTCGGTGCCGATCGGGCACAGCGTCGACGCCACCCCGTTGCAGATGGCCGCCGCGTACGCCGCCATCGCGAACAACGGCACGTACGTGCAGCCGCACCTGGTCAAGGAGGTGATCGGCCCGGACGGCAAGCGCACCCCCGCGCCGGCGCCGGTGACCCGGTCCGTGCTCAGCCCGCAGAACGCGGCGGCGCTGCGCACCATGCTGGAGGCCGTCACCACAGTCGACCGGGCCACCGGCCTGACCGCCGCCGTCCCCGGTTACCGGGTCGCGGGCAAGACCGGTACCGGGTGGCGACTGGTGGACGGCAAGAAGCAGCCCGGCGAGGTGTCCTCGTTCATCGGGATGGCCCCCGCCGAGAACCCCCGGTACGTGATCGCGGTCTTCGCGTACGCGCCCGGTGGTGGGGGCGCGGCGATCGCCGGGCCGGCGTTCCGCGACATGATGCAGTTCACGCTGCGTCACAACCGCGTACCGCCCTCCACCGGCGGTTCCGCACCCAAGTTCACGGTCTATCCGCGCTGAGCAGCGGCGGCGGGACATCATCGGTGAGTGCCGACGAACCACCGGGGCGGCTGTGCGGCCGGAACCGGACGACCGGGTAGGGTCTGACGCCGTGCCCGGCAATCCACGTCCACGTACCGTGACCGGAGTCCGGCTCGGTGATCTTGCCGTCCGACTCGCCGTCGACCTTCCGGCGGACGCCGCTGCGGTGCTCGTCACCGGCGCTACCCACGCCAGCGGTGAGGTCCGCCCCGGCGACCTGTACGCGGCGCTGCCCGGTGCCCGTCGGCACGGCGCGGAGTTCGTCGCCGCCGCCGCCGAGGCGGGTGCGGTGGCTCTGCTGACCGACCCGGCGGGTGCGGAGATGGCCGCCGGGAGCGGTCTGCCCGTCCTGGTGGTGCCCGACCCACGCGCCGTGCTCGGCGAGCTGGCGTCGGCCGTGTACGGCGACCCGACCGCCGACCTGACCGTGATCGGGGTGACCGGCACGGCCGGCAAGACCTCCACCGCGTACCTGGTCGAGTCGGGGCTGCGGGCCGCCGGCCACACCACCGGGCTGATCGGCACGGTGGAGACCCGGCTCGGCGACCTGGTGATCGACAGCGTGCGTACCACCCCGGAGGCGACCGACCTGCACGCCATGCTGGCCACCGCCCGCGAGCGGGGGGTGACCGCTGTGGTCATGGAGGTTTCCAGCCACGCGCTGGCCATGGGCCGGGTGGGCGGTGTCCGGTTCGCCGTCGGCGGCTACACCAACTTCGGCTCCGACCACCTGGACTTCCACGCCGACAGCGACGACTACTTCGCCGCGAAGGCCCAGCTCTTCGACGGGCGGTGCGCGGTCGAGGTGCTCAACCTCGACGACAGTGCCCTCAAGCCGCTGTACAAGCCGGCCACTGTCACCTACTCGGCGGCCGGTGATCAAGGCGCGAGCTGGTGGGCCGACGGCGTGAGCGGCGAGGGGTACGCCCAGCGGTTCACCGCCCACGGCCCGGACGGCGTGGTCCTGTCCGCCGGGGTGGCGTTGCCCGGGCGGCACAACGTGGCCAACGCGCTGCTGGCGATCGCCGCGTTGGTCGGCGCCGGGGTGGACCCGGCGACCGCGGCGACCGGCGTGGCCGCCTGCGGTGGGGTGCCGGGCCGGCTGGAGCTGGTCGACGTCGCCGCCCCGGTGCGCGGGGTGGTCGACTACGCGCACAAGTCGGACGCGATCGTGGCCGCGCTGGCCGCGTTGCGTGAGTTGAGCGCCGGTCGGTTGATCTGCGTGATCGGCGCCGGCGGGGATCGGGACCGGGGCAAGCGGCCGGTGATGGGCGCCGCCGCGGCGGAGGGAGCCGACGTGGTGCTGGTGACCGACGACAACCCGCGTACCGAGGATCCGGCGGAGATCCGCGCCGAGGTGCTCGCCGGGGCGTACCGGGCCGCCACTGCCGCCCGGATCGTGGAGGTGGCGGGCCGCCGCGCCGCGATCGACGAGGCGGTACGGCTGGCCGAGCCGGGCGACGTCATCGCGCTGCTCGGCAAGGGGCACGAGCGAGGCCAGGAGGTGGCGGGCGAGGTGCTCCCGTTCGACGACAGCGTCGAGTTGGCCGCCGCGCTGCGTGCCCGCTTCGGGGACCTGGCGGGTCAGCGATGATCGCGCTGAGCCTGGCCGAGGTGGCCGCCGCCGTCGACGGGCGGCTCGTCGCCGCCGACCCGGCCGCCACCGTCACGGGCAGCGTCGAGTTCGACTCGCGCAAGGTGGGCCCGGGGTCGCTCTTCGTGGCCTTCCCCGGGGAGAAGGTCGACGGGCACGACTACGCGGAGACGGCCGTCGAGGCCGGCGCGGTGGCGGTGCTGGGCAGCCGAGAGGTGCCCGGGGTGCCCATGGTGATCGTCGACGACGCGCTGACCGCGATGGGTCGGTTGGCCCGCGCCGCGGTGGACCGTCTCCCCGACCTGACCGTGATCGGTGTGACCGGCTCGTCCGGCAAGACCACCACGAAAGATCTGATCGGCCAGCTCACCGCCCGGCTCGGGGCCACGGTGGCACCGCCCGGCTCGTTCAACAACGAGCTGGGGCACCCGCACACCGCGCTGCGGGCCGGGCCGGACACCCGCTACCTGGTGATGGAGAAGGGCGCCCGCGGGATCGGGCACGTGCGGTACCTGTGCGAGCTGGTGCCGCCCCGGATCTCCGTGGTGCTCAACGTCGGCACGTCGCACATCGGCGAGTTCGGCTCGCAGGACAACATCGCAGTGGCCAAGGGTGAGCTGGTCGAGGCCCTGCCGGCGGACGGGCTGGCAGTCCTGAACGCCGACGACCCCCGGGTGTCCGCGATGGCGAGCCGCACCAGGGCCCGGGTGGTCCGCTACGGCGAGGCACCGGACGCCGACGTGCGCGCCGAGGACGTGACGCTGGACGAGCGGGGGCACCCGTCGTACACCCTTGTCACCCCGGAGGGGCGCGCGCCGGTGCGGCTCGGGTTGACCGGCCACCACCAGGTGGGTAACACGCTCGCCGCGGCGGCGGTGGCCCGGGAGCTGGGCATGCCGCTCGCCGAGCTGGCCACGGCCCTCGGTGAGCTGGGGCTGGTCTCGACCCGGCGGATGGACGTGTTCGACCGCCCCGACGGGGTGACAGTCATCGACGACTCGTACAACGCCAACCCGGCCTCGATGGCGGTGGCGGTGCGGGCGCTGGCCAGTATCGGCCAGGGGCGGCGTACCGTCGCGGTGCTCGGATACATGGCCGAGTTGGGCCCGTTCGAGCGGGACGGCCACGCCCAGGTCGGCCAACTGGTGGCCGAGTTGGGTGTCGACCGGCTGCTCGTGGTGGGTGAGCCGGCCGCGCCGATCCACGAAGGCGCGACAGCGGTAGGGAACTGGGGAGGAGAGTCGGTGCTGCTCACCGATCAGGCAGCGGCCGTCGAGGTGCTGCGGAGTGAACTACGACCGGGTGACGTCGTCCTGGTCAAGGGTTCCCGGTACCGGACGTGGGAGGTGGCCGACGCCCTGCGCGCCGACGCCGCCGCCGGGGAGGCCGGCCGATGAGGGCGGTCATCGTCGCCATCGGGGTGGCCTTCCTCGTGTCGCTGTTCTGCACTCCGATCGCGATCAAGGTGTTCACCCGGCTCAAGGCCGGCCAGCCGATCCGCTCCGACGGCCCGGCCATGCACCAGGGCAAGAAGGGCACGCCCACCATGGGTGGCGTGGTCTTCATCCTCGCCACGGTGATCGCGTACGTGGCCGGGCACCTTGCCCTTACCACCCTGCCGGACCAGCAGATCGCGCAGGTGGAGCCGACCATCACGGCGCTGGTGCTGCTGGGGCTGATGGTCTTCTCCGGCGCGGTGGGTTTCCTCGACGACTTCCTCAAGGTCCGCAAGCGCAACAGCGCCGGCCTGAACAAGCGCGGCAAGCTGCTCGGGCAGATCCTCGTCGGCGCGGTCTTCGGGGTGATCGCGCTGTGGTTCCCGAGCACGATGACCGACGCGACGGGCAGGGCGACCAACACCGAGACGGTGGGCAGCACCACGCTGAGCTTCATCCGGGACATCGACTTCCTGGAGGTCAGCAAGGTCGGCGCGGTGATCATCTTCATCTTCGTGGTGATGGCCGCGACGAACGGCGTGAACCTCACCGACGGTCTGGACGGCCTGGCCACCGGCGCCTCGGTGATGGTGCTCGCCGCGTACGCGTTGATCGCGTTCTGGCAGTACCGGCACTGGTGCGCCGACCCGAGCTACACCCAGCCGTACTGCTACGAGGTCCGCGACCCGTTGGAGATCGCGCTGATAGCCGGGGCGGCGGCCGGGGCCTGTGTGGGCTTCCTCTGGTGGAACACGTCCCCGGCACGGATCTTCATGGGTGACACCGGGGCGTTGGGGCTGGGTGGTCTGATCGCCGGCATGGCGATGTCGACCCGCACCATCCTGCTGCTTCCGATCATCGGTGGGCTCTTCGTCATCATCACGATGTCCGTGGTGATCCAGATCATCTCCTTCAAGACCACCGGTAAACGAGTGTTCCGGATGTCGCCCCTGCAGCACCACTTCGAGTTGGCCGGCTGGAGCGAGGTCAACATCGTGGTGCGCTTCTGGATCATCGCCGGGATCGGCGTGGCGATCGCCCTGGGCCTGTTCTACAGCGAGTTCCTCGCCAACATGACCTGACCGGTCCCCACCTTCCGTCGACCCCCGACCCCGGCCCAGCCCCGGACGCCCCGGCGCCCGGGGCTGCGCCTTCCCCAAGATCCGCACAACATCGGCGAAGTTGCTGTCTCGGCTGCTCTGAGGCAGCAATTTCCCCGATGTTGTGCGGATCTTCGCGGTCCGACACGCCGGGGGTCTCGTTGTGGGCTCGCCGGGCGTGGCTAGCGGTGATGATGTCGGGGTGGGGGAGGAACCAGGCACCGACGACAGGGACGACAGGACGGCCGTCCGGCCGCGGCGGTCAGCGGGCCCGGCGGGCAGCGTTCCGCCGGGCCGCGCGGACGACCGGCGTGGCTCGGAATCCGGCGCGTCGCCGCGAGGGCTGAGGTCCGGCGCGGCGGCGGGCGGTAAGGAGTCCGGTTCGCCGCCGCGTGAGCCGAGGCCCGGCGCGGCAACCACGGGTCCGGAGTCCGGCGCTGCGGGCCGCGAGCCGGAACCGCCGGCGCCGCTGCGCGGGCTGGACGGGGCCGCCGGGCTCGCCGCCCTGCGCGGCCTGCTGGACCGGCCGCTGGCCTCCTACTACCTGCTGCTGTCCTGTGCCGGCCTGCTGCTGCTGATCGGGCTGACCATGGTCTTCTCGGCGACCAGCGTGAAGGACTACGCCGAGGACGGCAACGCCTCGGCCTCGGTGACCAAGCAGGCCATCTTCGCGGTGATCGGCATCGGTGCGTTCTGGGCCTGCCAACGGCTGCCCGCCAGCACCTACCGGTCCCTGGGCCGGCCCTTGCTGATCACCTCGGTGGTGCTGTTGCTGGTCCTCAACCTGCTGGTCGCCTACGCCCGGCTCACGAACCAGAAGTCGGCCGGATTCGGGCCGATCGAGGCGCGCCTGAACTGGCTGTTCATCGGCGGGATCCAGGTGCAGCCCTCGGAGCTGGCCAAGTTCGCGCTGGTGTTGTGGGGCGCGCACCTGATCGCCCGCAAGGGTGCCGCGTTGGGGTGGTGGCGGGAGTTGGCCACCCCGCTCTTCCCGGTGATGGGCCTGCTCTTCGTCCTGGTCGGCTACAACGACACGGGCACGATGCTCTGCCTGCTGGCCCTGGTGGTGGGGCTACTCTGGGCCGCCGGTGTCCGGATGCGGGTCTTCGGCGTGCTGACGGTCGTCGGGCTGCTCGGCGTCGGCCTGCTCGTCGCGGTGGCCTCGCTCGGGGCCGGCTCCGGCGAACGCGGCGAGGAGAACTACCGCTTCGCCCGGCTGGCCATGTTCTTCAACCCGCCGGACCCGGAGACCTGCAAGCTCGACGGCTGCCTCCAGTTCTACCAGGGGCGGCTGGCCATCGAGCACGGCGGCTGGTTCGGCGTCGGGCTGGGCAAGGGCAGCCTGAAATGGGACTGGCTGCCCGAGGCGCACAACGACTTCATCTTCGCGATCATCGCCGAGGAGTTGGGCGTGATCGGCTGCGCGGTGGTGCTCGCCCTGTTCGCGGTCCTCGCGTACACCGGGTTGCGGATCGCCCGCCGGGTCGACGACCCGTTCCGCCGGCTCGCCGCCGCCGCCGTGACCACCTGGCTGGTCAGCCAAGCCGTGATCAACATCGGTGGGGTGGTCGGGCTGCTGCCGATCACCGGCCTGCCGCTGCCGTTCATCTCCGACGGTGGAAGCGCCCTGGTGGTGACGTTGGCGGGCATCGGCATGCTGGCGTCCTTCGCCCGCGCCGAACCCGATGCGGCCAGAGCACTGCATGCCCGTCCGCCGGCCCGGTGGGTCCGACTACTCTGGGCCCCGTTGCCGCCGCTTCCCGGCCGGCGTCGCCGGCCGGCGACGCCGCCCGCTGGCCGAGGGTCCGTGCCCCGGTCCCGTGAGCGGCGCCATGACGACCAGGCCGTGCCGCGCGGGGTCCGACAGGACCGGAGCCGCAGGGGTACGGCGAGCGAGAGGAGACGCTGATGGGTCCGCTGCGTTCGGTGGTGCTCGCGGGAGGTGGCACCGGGGGGCACGTCTACCCGCTGCTCGCCTTCGCCGACTGCCTGCGCCGACACGACCCGGGCGTCCGGATCACCTGCCTCGGCACTCCACGCGGCATGGAGAACGACCTGATCCCGCCGCAGGGCTACGACCTGCGGCAGATCCCGGCGTACCAACTGCCCCGGTCGGTCAACATGAACCTGGTCCGTACCCCGGGCCGGATGTGGACCGCCGCGCGCGCGGCGGGCAAGGTGATCGACGAGGTGAAGGCCGACGTGGTCGTCGGCTTCGGCGGGTACGTCTCGGTGCCGGCCTACCTGGCCGCGTGGCGTCGGGAGATGCCCATGGTGATCCACGAGGTGAACGTGCCGCCGGGCGTCGCCAACCGGCTGGGCATGAAGTTCACCAAGAACATCGCCGTCGGCTTCCCGCACCAGCCCAGTCAGGCCGAGTCCCTGCGCGACGCCACCATCGTGGGGGTGCCACTGCGTCGCAGCATCGCCGCACTGGACCGGTACGCGCTGCGCAACGCTGCCCGCGCCCACTTCGGGCTCCGCCCGGACCTGCCGGTGCTCTTCGTCTCCGGCGGCTCGTCGGGCGCCCGTTCGATCAACCTGGCGGTGTCCGGCGCGGCCAAGGAGTTGGCCCGCAACGGCGTGCAGGTGCTGCACGTGATGGGCGCGCGCAACGAGCCGGTGCCGATCCCCACCGACCTGCCGGTGCCGTACGTGACGCTGCCGTACCTGTCCGAGATGGAGCTGGGCTACGCCGCCGCCGACCTGATGCTGGCCCGGGGCGGCGCGATGACCGTCGCCGAGGTTTCCGCGATCGGGCAGCCGACGATCTACGTGCCGTACCCGCACAGCAACCAGGAGCAGCGGCGCAACGCCCTGCCCGTGGTGGAGGCCGGCGGCGGTCTCCTGGTCGACGACGCGGAACTCACCCCGGACTGGCTGGAGCGCACCGTCATCCCGCTCATCCGCGACCCGCAGCGGTTGCACACGATGGGCGCCGCCGCGGCGAGGTACGGGCGACGTGACGGCGACGAGGCGCTGCGCTCCTTCGTCCTCCAGGCGGTGGCCCGATGACCGCGCAGTTCACCCCGGCCGGCACGCTCACCGCCGAGGACCTGGGCGCCGTCCACCTGATCGGTGTCGGTGGGGTGGGCATGCTCGGCGTGGCGCGGCTGCTGCTCACCCGGGGCATCCGGGTCTCCGGCAGCGATCTGCGGGAGTGGCCCTCGTTGGCGGGGCTGCGGGCGCTTGGCGGCACCATCTACCTCAGCCACGAGGCGACCAACCTCGACGGGGTCGACACCGTCGTCTACTCCTCGGCCATCCCGCAGGACCACCTGGAGCTGGTCGAGGCTCGTCGGCGCGGCCTGCGGGTGCTGCATCGCTCCGAGGCCCTCGCTGCGGCCATGACGGGCCGTCGGGCGATCGCGGTGGCCGGTACGCACGGCAAGACCACCACCACGTCGATGGTGACCATGGTGTTGCAGCAGGCCGGGGTGGACCCGTCCTTCGTGATCGGCGGCGAGATCTCCGAGGTCGGCTCGGGCGCCCACCACGGCACCGGCGAGCACTTCGTGGTCGAGGCGGACGAGAGCGACCGCTCGTTCCTCATCTACCGCCCGTACGTCTCGATCATCACCAACGTCGAGGCGGACCACCTCAACACCTACGGCGACTACGCGACGCTGGAGGCGGCGTTCGTGGAGTTCGCGCGCCTCACCGACCCGGACGGGTTCATCATCACCTGCGCCGACGACGCGGGCGGTCGACGGCTGGCCGAGAGCCTGCGCGCCGAAGGGCGGCGGGTGTTCACCTACGGCGAGGCGGCCGACGCCGACCTGCGGCTGACCGAGATCTCCTCCTCCGCGCGGGGGGTGCGCTACCTGGCCGCCATCGACGGCCGGTCGCTGGGCGAGTTCCGGCTCCCGGTGCCGGGGCGGCACATGGGGCTGAACAGCGCTTCCGCCGTGCTGGCCACGTACCTGCTCGAGTTGCCGCTGGAGGCGGCGGAGGCCGCGCTGGCGGTCTTCCCTGGCGTGCGGCGGCGCTTCGAGCGCAAGGGTGTCGCGGACGGCGTACTGGTCTACGACGAGTACGCCTACCACCCGACGTCGATGACGCTGGCGTTGCAGACGCTGCGTGAGGTGGCCGGGGACGGGCGGTTGATCGTCGTCTTCCAGCCGTACCGGCTGTACCGCACCCGCGACAACCAGGCGGAGATCGCGGAGGCGCTGGCCATCGCCGACGAGGTGGTGCTGCTGGAGGTGTTCGGGCCGGGCGAGCTGCGCCAGCCCGGTGAGGGCTCGGCGGCGCTGATCGCGGCGGTGGACCTGCCCGCCGACCGCAAGGTCTTCGTCGACTCGTGGGAGGCGGCGCCGGTCGAGGTGGCCCGTCGGGCCCGCCCGGGGGACGTGGTGGTGACCATGGGCGCCCCGCCGATCTCGCTGATGGGCGACGAGTTGCTGGCCGCGCTGGGGGAGCGGGCGGGCGGCTCCGCGCCGACCGCGACCGTCGACCCGGTGGCCACCGCCCCGGTGCTCGGCGATCCGGTGCCGGGCGGGGCCACGGCCGGCGGCGACGGGGCGGCCCTCGGTGGCACCGCCGCACCCGGCGGCACGGCGTCCACGGCCGGATGAGTCCCGGCCCGGCCCGAGGGCGGACCAGCGCCGGCGACGGCGGCGCTCCGCGTCGTGGTCCGGCCCGGCGTTGGCAGCTGGTCCGGGCCGGGCGGGACGCGGTTCCGCCCTCGACCCGCCGGTTCATGGCCCGGGCCCGGCAGCGTCGTATGCGCGCCGCGCTGCCCTGGGCGGTGGCCGCCGGGGTGCTCGCCCTGGCCGGGCTGGTCGCGTGGGTGGTTCTCGGCACTGGGCTGTTCGGTGTGCGGGAGGTACGGGTGGAGGGCGCCGACCTGGTGACCCCGGTGCAGGTGCACGACGCCGTCGCGGTGCAGGACGGGGTGCCGCTGGCCCGGGTGGACCTGAACGCCGCCGCCCGTCGTGTCGGCGCGTTGGCCCCGGTGGAGCGGGCCACCGTGTCCCGGGACTGGCCCGGCACGCTCGTGGTGCGGGTGACCGAGCGGACTCCGGTGGCGGCGGTGCCGCAGGGGGAGAGGTTCGCCCTGATCGACCGCAGCGGGGTGGCGTTCCGGACGGTGGACCAACGACCCGCCGAGTTGCCCCAGGTGACGGTGGTTCGGCCGGCTGCCGACGACCCGGGCACCCGCGCCGGGCTGGAGGTGCTCGTCGCGTTGACTCCGCAGCTCCGCGCCGAGGTGGTGGACGTGAACGTGGAGGGGCTGGCCCGGATCACCCTGCGGCTGAAGGGGGACCGGACGGTGGTCTGGGGCGACGCGACACGGGGTACGGACAAGGCCCGGGTGGCCACCGCGCTGCTCGACGAGGACACCGATCGGATCGACGTGAGCGCGCCGGACGTGGTGACCTTCCGATGAGCCGGGAGGCGTGTGACGTCGTGACCCGTTGCGCTCCGGCCGGCGACACGCCGGGCGGGTCCTTGGCTCATGGCGTGGTGGCGCTTACGTTGCCCCGAAGAGGTTCAGTGGTTGACATAACTGTAAGCCTCTAGTAGAGGGTGAGGGTTCACCCCTGATCCTCGCTGGTGACAGCTGTCGTCGGCCGCTGGTCTGGCCACGCCGTACCCGGTCGGCCGAAGCCAATCTCGAAGGAAAGGACCGGAGATGACACCTCCGCACAACTACCTGGCGGTCATCAAGGTCGTCGGCATCGGGGGCGGCGGCGTCAACGCCGTCAACCGGATGATCGAGGTTGGGCTCAAGGGCGTCGAGTTCATCGCGATCAACACCGATGCGCAGGCGCTGCTGATGAGTGACGCCGACGTGAAGCTCGACGTTGGCCGGGAGCTGACCCGCGGCCTGGGGGCCGGGGCCAACCCGGACGTCGGCAAGAACGCCGCCGAGGACCACCGCGACGAGATCGAGGAGGTGCTCAAGGGCGCCGACATGGTCTTTGTGACCTGCGGCGAGGGCGGCGGCACCGGCACCGGCGGCGCGCCCGTGGTGGCGAACATCGCCCGCAAGCTCGGCGCGCTGACCATCGGTGTGGTGACCCGCCCGTTCTCCTTCGAGGGCAAGCGGCGCCAGGTGCAGGCCGAGTCGGGGATAGACGAACTCCGCAACCAGTGCGACACGCTGATCGTGATCCCGAACGACCGGCTGCTGGCCCTGGGCGACCGCAACATCAGCATGATGGACGCGTTCCGCACCGCCGACCAGGTGCTGCTCTCCGGTGTGCAGGGCATCACCGATCTGATCACCACCCCGGGTCTGATCAACCTGGACTTCGCCGACGTCAAGAGCGTGATGAGCGGCGCCGGCAGCGCGTTGATGGGCATCGGCAGCGCCCGCGGTGAGAACCGCGCGGTCGAGGCGGCCGAGGCGGCCATCTCCAGCCCGCTGCTGGAGCAGAGCATGGACGGCGCGCGCGGCGTGCTGCTCTCCATCGCCGGTGGTTCCGACCTCGGCCTGTTCGAGATCAACGACGCTGCCCAGCTGGTCACCGACGCGGCCCACCCGGATGCCAACATCATCTTCGGTGCGGTCATCGACGACGCGCTCGGTGACGAGGTGCGGGTGACTGTCATCGCGGCGGGCTTCGACGGCGGCACGCCCGCGTACAAGGCGGCCGAGCCGACCCGTAAGACCAACACCAACCAACCGGCGCCGCAGAGCACCCCGGTGCCGGCGCCGACGACCAACCCGGCTCCGGCCCAGTCGCCGCGCCGGGTGCTCTTCGACGACGTGGACGTCCCCGACTTCCTCAAGAACGGGTCCTGAGCACCGCCGATGACCGACAGCTCAGCCACGGCGCGGCCGGAACGGCACGCCGAGATCGCGGCCGGCCTGGCTCAGGTGCGGTCCCGGATCGCCGACGCCTGCGCGCAGGCCGGCCGGGACCGCGCCGACGTCACGATGATCGCGGTGACGAAGACCTACCCGGCCAGCGACGTGGTCGCGCTGGCCGCGCTCGGAGTGACCGACATGGGGGAGAACCGCGACCAGGAGGCGGCCGGTAAGGCCGCCGAGGTTGCGGCGGCCGGGGTACGACCGCGGTGGCACTTCATCGGTCAGTTGCAGCGCAACAAGGCTCGCTCGGTGGTCCGGTACGCCGATGTGGTGCAGTCCGTCGACAGTGTCCGGCTGGCACGGGCGTTGACCAACGCCGCCGCCGACCGGGAGGTGCCGCTGGACGTCCTGGTCCAGGTGAGCATCGACGGCGACGCGGCCCGGGGTGGGGCGTTGCCCGGGTCGGCCGATCCGGGCGCCGGGCTGGAACCGGTGGCCGAGGCGGTGGCCGACGCGCCCGGGCTGCGTCTCGTCGGCCTCATGGCGGTCGCTCCGCTGGGTTGGGAACCGGAGCGGGCCTTCGCCCGTCTCGCCGAGGTCGCCGACGTGTTTCGGGGCCTCCATCCGGGAGCGACCGCGCTGTCCGCGGGGATGAGCGGAGATTTCGACATCGCGATCCGATATGGCGCGACACATGTCCGCGTCGGTAGCGCGTTGCTCGGAATGCGTTCCACGCTGCGGTAGCCTGACCGCGAGACATGCAAATTACATCAGTGTTGTTTCAGGAACGGCGTCTCCTGGTCGGGGGTCGTGGCGCGCGACGCGAATCGCGCGCCGGGGGATTGCCGTTTCGGTCCGATGGGCATGGTTGTCCACTCGCGACGGGCGACATGGCACGGGGGCGCGTGCCGCACGGCGGACGGAAGGGCGCGGGATGGGTGCACTGCGCAAGGCGGGGGTCTGGCTCGGTCTGGTCGAGGAAGACGACGAGCGGGCCTACGACGACGGTGGCTACGACAAGGGTGGCTACCGCGAGTCGCGTTACCGGCAGAGCCGGTACGCCGAGGAGTTCGCCGACGAGGACGAGGACGACACCGAGGAGCCGCCGGCTCCCCGGCCCCGGATCAGTGAGCGGGGGCGGCTCTCCGAGCGCACGAGCGGGCGGTTGGGCGAGTCCGAGCGTGGCGACGGTGAGCGTCCGGAGCGGATCGAGCGGTCCAGCGTCCGGTCGATCACGCGGTCGTCGGCTGGTGAGACCTCCGGCGCGTTGACCTACCACACCCGTGACAACCTGGCCCTCGCGCCGCAGGTCACGGCACGTGAGCGGGCGCTGCCCGAGGAGGAGCAGCGTTACCAGATCACCACGCTGCATCCGACCACCTACCGTGAGGCGCGCACGATCGGTGAGCACTTCCGCGACGGCGTTCCGGTGATCATCAATCTCACCGAGATGGATGAGGCCGATGCCCGCCGTCTGGTGGACTTCGCCGCCGGGCTGGCGTTCGGCCTGCGCGGTACGATCGAGCGCGTGACCAATCGGGTGTTCCTGCTCTCACCGGCCAATGTCCAGGTCACCGCTGAGGACAAGGCCAAGATCGCTGAGGGCGGTTTTTTCAGCCTGAGTTGACCCCGCCCGACCCGAGGGACGTCGCTGACCGTGTTGTCGATCTTACTGCAAGTGCTGTACCTGATCCTTTATGTCTTCCTGCTCCTTCTCCTGTCCCGGTTCGTGTTGAGCGCCGTCCTGCAGTACGGCCGGCGCTGGCAACCGGGGCGTGGCGCATCGGCAGGATTGGAATCCGTGTGGAGCGTCACTGATCCCCCTCTCAACGCGTTGAGGCGTGTGATCCCTCCGCTGCGAATTGGTACCGTGAGCATCGACCTGGCCTCCCTTGTGCTCCTGGTTATCCTGTTCGTGCTGATGGAGTTCGTGTTAGGGCCGTCGATCAGGGCATCTGCCTGATGACCGACGCGCTTTCGCGGCCGCAACTGACCCGAGGAGTTTCGATGCCGCTGACCCCGGCCGACGTCCACAACGTCGCCTTCAAAAAGCCGCCGATCGGCAAGCGGGGGTATGACGAGGAAGAGGTCGACGCCTTCCTCGATGAGGTCGAGCGTGAGCTCGCCCGTCTCATCGAGGAGAACAACGAGCTGCGCGCCCAGGTGGAGCGCGGCGGCCGTGGCGGCGCCCCCGCGGGCCCCGGCGGCGACGCCCGACTGGCGGCGGAGCTCAACGACGTCAAGGCCCAGCTGGACCGGGTGCAGCGCGACAAGTCGGCGGCCGAGCAGGCCGCCCGCGCGATGCAGGCCGAGCTGGAGCAGGTCCGCACGACCGGCGGCCCCGCTGGCGTCACCGGTGACGGCGAGCAGCAGGCCCTGCGCGTGCTGATGATGGCCCAGCGCACCGCCGACGACCACGTGTCCGACGCTCGCCGCGAGGCCGACAGCCTGCTGTCCGAGGCTCGCAGCAAGGCCGAGGAGGTGACCCGGGAGGCGCGCGCGAAGGCTGACGCCCTCGAGCGGGACGCCCGCCAGCGGCACCAGGAGGCCATGGGCGGCCTGGACGCCAAGCGCACGGCCCTGCAGAAGCACATCGAGGAGCTCAAGCAGTTCGAGCGTGAGTACCGCACCCGGCTCAAGGCGTACCTGGAGAGCCAGCTGCGGGACCTCGACGGTCGCGGCCAGGGCCTCGAAGCCGAGATGACCCGCTCCGAGGCAGGCCGGGTCGCCGGCGGCAACGGGCTGGCCGCTGCGGGCCTCGCCGGTTCGTACGGCGGCGGCGGGCGCTCCGGCGCCCTCGAAGCCGGACGCTGAGCACCGGCCGGCGATCGCTCTCCGACAATGGTGACGGTCGCCGGCCCCGTCTGGGCGGTACGACGCGGCGGGGGTGAGCCGTGATAGTCGCAAGTCTCCTGCTCATCCTCGTCGCGGTGGTCCTCCTGGTGCTCGGTCTGGCCGGGGGATCCAGCTTCCTGTTGATCATTTCCATCGCGGCCAGTCTGTTGGCCGCCGTGGCGTTGGTGGTGGGCGCCCGCCAGGCAGCTGCCAACCGCGCGACGGCGGATCCCGGTCGGACCGACCGGCGACAGCCCGACGTGTCCCGCATGGCCAGCCAGGCCACGGGTTCGGCGTACGGGCCGCCGCTGGCCGAGCCGGAAGTACCGGTCCAGCACGTGCCCACGACGGTTGGCACCGGCGGCACCGGGTGGCGGCAACCACCCGAGCCGCCGGTCGACCGTGAGCCGCCGTTCGGCTCCGGGGCCGACGAGGTGCCGCCGTTCGACGACGCGGCACCGTTCGTGACTCCGACCGACGGCGCGTCCGCTCCCGTCCAGCCCGTCAGCCCCGCCTCGCCGTCTGCGGCTTCGACCGACGACGCCTACCGTGCCGGCGGGTCGGTGCCCGACGAGCCGGCCGAGCAGCCGGTCACTCCCGCCGAGGCGGCCCGGGTGGCGCGACTCCCCGACGCTGTCCAGGTGGTCGACGGTCACCCTCGCTACCACCTCGCCAGTTGCGCGTTCCTCGCTGGCCGGGTGCCCGAGGAGCTGCCGGTCGCCGAGGCCGTCGAGCTCGGGTTCACTCCCTGCGCGCAGTGCGCGCCAGCCACCGCCCTGCTCGCCGACGTCCGGCCGATCTGAAGCGGCGCCGGTGTCCGCGCAGGAGACGCTCACCGTGGCGGTACGGGTGAAGCCCGGAGCCTCCCGGGACCGGGTGGGTGGACGCTTCGACGGTCCACACGGGCCTGCCCTGGTGATCGCGGTGCACGACCCCGCCGTCGACGGGCGGGCGACCGAAGCGGCCCGCCGGGCGTTGGCGGCCGCCCTGGGCATCCGGCCGGCGGCGGTGTCCCTGCGCGCCGGCGCGGCGAGTCGGGACAAGCTCTTCCTCGTCGACCGGCCCGCGTCGGAGCTGTCCGCGCTGCTGCGTCGACTGCGCGACGGATCTGCCGAGTGAGGAACGCCCAGGCCAGGCAGCCGTGACGCCCGGGTTGGTTCAACCGTGACGCCCGGGTTGGACATCGCGCTGCTGCTCGGTGCCGCCGTGCTGCTGGTCGCCGTGGGCGCGGTGCGACTATCCACCCGGCTCGGTGTGCCCAGCCTCCTCGTCTACCTGGCGCTGGGTGTGGCGATCGGCGAGGGCGGGCTGGGTATCCGCTTCGACGACGTCGAGCTGACCCGGGCCCTCGGCTTCTGCGCGCTGATCGTGATCATCGCGGAGGGTGGTCTCACCGCCCGGTGGAGCACGCTACGACCGGTGCTCGGGCTGGCCTCGGCACTCTCCACGGTCGGCGTCGTCGTGAGCATCGTGGTGGTCGGTGTCGCCGTACACCTTCTGTTGGGGTTGGACTGGCGGTTGGCGTTGCTCTACGGGGCGGTGCTGTCGTCCACCGATGCGGCGGCCGTCTTCGCCACCCTGCGCCGGCTGCGGTTGCCGCCCCGGCTGGTGGCCACCCTGGAGGCCGAGTCGGGCATGAACGACGCCCCGGTGGTGCTGCTGGTGGTGCTGCTGTCCCACGAGGGTTGGGCGCATCCGTGGTGGTACGAGGTCGGGCTGGTCTGCTACGAGCTGGGCGTGGGTGCGGCGGTGGGCGTGGGTGCGGGTGTCGCCGGCACCTGGGCGCTGCGCCGGGCGGCGCTGCCGTCGGCCGGTCTCTACCCGATCGCCGCGGTGGGCATCACCGTGTTGGCGTACGCCGCCGGGGCGGTGCTGCACGCCTCGGGGTTCCTCGCCGTGTACGTGGCCGGGGTGCTGCTGGGCAACGCCCGGTTGTCGCACCGGCAGGCGATCCTCGGTTTCGCGGACGGGCTGGCGTGGCTCGCTCAGATCGGGCTGTTCGTGCTGCTCGGGTTGCTGGCCTCACCGGGCCGACTGGACGCGGCGGTGCTTCCCGCTGTGGTCGCGGGGCTGGCCCTGGTGCTGCTGGCCCGGCCGTTGTCGGTGGCCGTCTCGGCGCTGCCGTTCCGGGTCGGCCTCCGTGAACAGGCGTTCCTGTCCTGGGCGGGCCTGCGCGGGGCGGTGCCGATCGTGCTGGCGACCATTCCGCTCTCCGAGCGGGTGCCCGGTGCGGAGCGTCTCTTCGACGTGGTCTTCGTGCTGGTAGTGATCTTCACTCTGGTGCAGGCCGGGGCGCTGGGGCCGTTCGCCCGCTGGTTGCGGGTGACCGCGCCGACCGAGGCCGCCGAGATCCATGTGGAGACCGCTCCGCTGGAGCGGATGCGCGCGGACCTGCTCCAGGTGGAGGTGCCGCCGGGCTCCCGGTTGGCCGGCGTGCACGTCGACGAGCTGCGGCTTCCGCTGGGTGCGTCGGTGACGCTGGTGCTGCGCGACGGGGTGGGATTCGTGCCCGCGCCGGACACCCGGCTGAAGACCGGCGACAGCCTGTTGATCGTGGCGACCGCCGGGGTGCGGGACGCCGCCGAGCGGAGGTTGCGGGCCGTCAGCCGACGGGGTCGGCTGGCTCGGTGGTTTGGCGAACACGGGGATGAGGTGCCCGGTTGATCTGCTAGCGTTCCCTTTGCCCCAGTTAGGCAGGGCTAGGGGCTGTTGAGCGGTGCGACGGTGCGGCACGTTGTCGGACGCCTGTACGTTCCGTATTCTTGCCAACCTCCGGAGTGCGCGGCCATCGTCGCCGTGCGCCCCTTTTCGTCCATTAGGGGACGCCTTGGTCGGCGCCCCCTGACCAGGATGCCGCGAACCACGCGGCTCCCCGGCCGAGGGAGCGACCCATGGCTAAGCCAGCCGACACCAGGACCGCCGGGCGCAAGCCGGTGGCCAAGGCCACCCGGAGCACGGCGGAGACCGAGAAGATCCGGGCGGCGTTGGCGGCGCGGCGGGACGAGCTTCGCGCCGAGTACGATCAGACGCTGAGCGAGATCACCGAGCTGCAGCGCGATCGGCTGACCGACTCGGCCGGGGACGACCAGGCCGACACGGGCACCAAGACGCTCGAGCGGGAGCAGGAGATCTCTCTCGCCAACAGCATTCTGGAACGGATCACGCAGGTGGAGCGCGCGTTGGAGCGCCTCGACGAGGGTGGTTACGGCTGGTGCGAGCGGTGCGGCAACCCGATCCCGGTCGAGCGCCTCGCCGCATTCCCGTCGGCCACCCAGTGTGTGACGTGCAAGCAGCTGGAGGAACGGCGCTGAGGTCCGTTCCCCGGCGGCGATGAGACGGTGAGCGATCACCGCCGAGACTGTCGATGGGGAGCGCATGACCGCAGCACCGTCCGCCGAACCCGGCCGCACCGATCCGGGCGGCGGCACACGCCGACCCCGGGCCGTTGCGATCCTCGCCGGAGTCGCCCTGGTGGCCCTGCTGGCCGACCTGGTCACCAAGCACCTCGCGCTGGCCGCGTTGACCGACCGGGAGCCGGTCCGTCTGCTCGGCGGGTTCGTCTACCTGAGCCTGACGCGTAACAGCGGTGCCGCCTGGAGCATCGGCGCGGACCACACCTGGGTCTTCCCGCTGATCACCATCGGTGTGGTCGGCTGGATCGTCTGGATGGCACTGCGACTGCGCTCACTGCCCTGGGCGATCTCCCTCGGCCTGGTGCTGGGCGGCGCGCTGGGCAACCTCGTCGACCGGATCTTCCGGGCACCATCCCCCTTCCACGGGCACGTGGTCGACATGATCAGCCTCTTCGACCCGTACGGCCAGGTCTGGCCGGTGTTCAACCTGGCGGACAGCTCGCTGGTGTGCGGCGTGCTGCTGGCCGTGCTGTTGGAGCTGACCGGCCGCCAGCGTGACGGCCGGCGCGCCGGCCGCGACGGCGACCCGACCGAGACGGACGCCCCCCAGGGCGCCGAGCAGCAGGAGCGGGCATGACCTCCGCATTCGCCGCTGGCGGCGACCACCGTTCCCTGCCCGTGCCGGACGGCCTCGACGGCATGCGACTGGACCAGGCCGTGTCCCGCCTGTTCGGGCTCTCCCGCACCGCAGCCGCGGCCCTGGTGGATGCCGGGGACGCGCTTGTCGACGGCAGCGCCCGGCCCAACTCGCACAAGGTCAAGGCCGGCTCCTGGCTGGACGTCACGCTGCCCGCCCCGGTCGCGCCGCCGACAGTGGTGCCGCAGGCGGTGCCCGGCCTGCGGGTGGTCTACGCCGACGACGACATCGTCGTGGTCGACAAGCCGGTCGGAGTGGCGGCCCACCCCAGCCCCGGATGGACCGGCCCGACGGTGATCGGCGGCCTCGCCGCGATCGGCCACCGCATCTCCACGAGTGGTGCCGCCGAGCGTCAGGGCGTGGTGCACCGGCTCGACGTGGGGACCACCGGGATCATGGCGGTCGCCAAGAGCGAACAGGCGTACACGGCGTTGAAGCGGGCCTTCAAGTACCGCGAGGTGGACAAGGGTTACCACGCCGTGGTGCAGGGCCACCTGGACCCGCTGCGCGGGACCGTGGACGCGCCGATCGACAGGCACCCCACCCACGACTACCGCTGGGCGGTGGTGTCCGGCGGCAAGCCGAGCATCACCCACTACGACACCCTCGAGGCGTTCCCGGCCGCGAGCCTGGTCGACGTCCGGCTGGAGACCGGTCGGACCCACCAGATCCGGGTGCACTTCTCCACCCTGCGGCACCCCTGCGTGGGTGACCTCACCTATGGCGCCGACCCCACCCTCTCGGCCCGTCTCGGCCTGGCCCGACAGTGGTTGCACGCCCGCGAACTGAGCTTTTTGCACCCCCGAACGGGGGACGAGGTCCGGTTCGTCAGCGACTACCCTGACGACCTGGACCGTGCGCTCCAGATCCTGCGTGACTGAGCGGCGACCGCCCGACACCGATCCGACGAGGGGATCCCGCCCGTGCGCGCCGGCAACCTGCTGCGGCAGCTGGACCAACGGCTGCTGCCGCCGCTGACCCGGGCCGTGGCCCGGCTGGGCGACCGGTCGGCGCGGTCCGGGGTGCTCACCTGGGCCGCCGTGCTCTCCGCGGCGGCGGTCCTGGGCACCGCGGTCTGGGCTGTCGACGACGCGCCGGTGGGTGACCGGACGGTGGGTGAGGTGACCCGGGTCGGCGTCGCCGACGGTGATTCCGTCCCCGGCTACCTGCGGTCCGCCGCCGCCGACCTGGCCGCGCTCCCCGCGTCCGCCTCGTCCGCGGGGGGTGGCACGTACGCGTTGGTCACGCTCACCGAGTACCTGCCGCCGCAGCGTCTGGCGGCGGTGCTCGGCGACGTCGGGGTCTCCACCGTCTTCGGGCGGGTGCCGCTGCCCGGGCGGCAGACCGAGATCGTCCGGATTCCCGCGCTACGGGTGCCGGACGACGTGGTCGCCGGGATGGAAGAGGTGGCGGCCCGCAAGGACACCGAAGCCGCCGACTACCAGGCCCGGGCCGCGGCTGTCGACGGTGACGGAGTGGGCGAGCGGGAGTTGCGGGAACGCTACGTCAGCGGGGCCGAGGTGGCGACCGCCGAGGCGGCGGCGTACCGGACCGGCTGCGCCTGCGTCTACGCCGCTGTGGTGCGGGCGGCCCCTCAGGTGTTGCGCGGTGTGGCGGCCCGCCCGGACGTTCGGGCCGTCGACCCCGCCCCCGAGGTGTACCGGCTGGACCGTACGGTCTTCACGCCACCACTGCCCGAACAGCGCGACGTGGTGCGCCCGCCGGCCGACACCGGGCCGAGGCCCGCGCCGACCCCGGACGTTTCCGTCGAGTCCACCCCGCCCGCGCCCGCGCCGCTGGCGTCGGTGGGCGAATCGTCGGAACCCGCACCGGTCGTCACGATTCCGTCACCCGCGCCGTCGTCCGCCGAGTCGACCGAGCCGCCCCCGCCGAGCATCGCCACCTCCCCGGACAGCACCGGTGCCGAATCCCCGACACCCGCGTCGTCGTGATCTGCGTCGGCTGGTGTGCGCTCTGAGGTGTGGTCCGAATAGGGTTTGGTTCGTAGCCTGTCAGACGGAGATCGATGGCGCTGGGAGGGCGGGCCGTGGAGGGCAGTGAGACCGGCTGGGGCCGGCCGGCCGAACCAGCGCCGCGGTGGCGTGCGTTGTTGGACCGCGCCCGGCTGGGCGGTCGCGGCGCGGAGCAGACCGAGCCGGAGCGGCGTGCCGACGACGCGCCGCCTGACCCGCTGCCCCGGCGCGCGGCCCCCAACGGCTACGCGGGGCGGGCATCCGCCATCGGGCATCCAGCAGATTTGTCGTACGGCGCGGAGCCCGACTACCGCGCCGAGGCTACCTACCGCGTCGACCCCGCCTACCGGGCCGAGCCGGACTACCGCGCCGAGCCGGCGTACCGGTCGGACCCCGCGTACCGGTCGGAGCCGGACTACCGGTCGGACCCGGCGTACCGCGCCGAGCCGGGTTACCGGGCCGAGCCGGGTTACCGGCCGGAGCCCGACTATCGGGCCGAGCCGGCGTACCGCGCGGAGCCGACCTATCGCCCGGAGTCGGGCTTCGGGGCCGAGCCGGGCTTCGGGGCCGAGCCGGGCTTCGGGGCCGAGCCGGGTTACCGGGGTGAGCCGTACCGGGGGGAGCCCGACTATCGGGCGGAGCCGGCGTACCGTGCCGAGCCGGGTTACCGGGCGGATCCGGGCCATCGGGTCGAGCCGACGTACCGGACCGAACCCGAGCCGCCGCCGGTCGTCCCCGACCCGGGTCCGTCGCGGTACGCGTTGCTGGACAACGGTTACCGGCCGGGCGACCCGCCGGTGGAGTCGCGGTACGCCCTGCTGGAGACCGGCTACCAGCCGGAGACCGGCTATCCGGTCGCCGTGCCGCAGCCCCCGCCGGTCGCCGCGCCACCCCCCGCGCCGATCGCACCACCGCCGATCGCACCACCGGTCGCGCCCCCGCCGGTCGCCCAATCGGTCGGTTCGGCGGTCGTCGAGCGCTCCTACCCGCCCCGGATCGAGTGGCGCTCGCAGGGCGTCGACGAGCAGGAACGGGCCAACGGGGTGCTGCGGCGGGATCTGGGCACGCCCCGGGTGTTCGCCTTCGCCAACCCCAAGGGCGGGGTGCACAAGACCACCGCCACAGTGCTCGCCGCGGCCACCGTCGGCAGCGTGCGTGGGCAGGGCGTGCTCGCCTGGGACGACAACGAGCTGCGCGGCACCCTCGGGCTGCGCGCCGGCAGCGCCCGACACGCCCGGACGATCCGGCACCTGGTCACCGACCTGGCCCAGATCGAGATCCTCGAAGGCGAGACCCTGCTGGGTCGGCTGGACGACTACCTGCGGCACGCCTCCGACGGTTCGTACGACGTGCTGGCCGGCGAGGAGAGCCCGCGCTTCGCCCAGCGACTGGACCAGTTCACCGTCCGGCGGGTGCTGGAGCTGCTGCGGCGCACCCACGACGTGGTCTGTGTCGACACCGGCAACAACGTGGAGAGCCCCAACTGGCGCACCGTGATGCAGGCCGCCGACCAGCTGGTGGTGACCACTGTGCCGCGGGAGGACGCGGCGTTCAGCGCGGACTGGATGCTCGACCTGCTGCACGAGGAGGGCATGGGCGAGTTGGCGGACAACGCCGTCACCCTCATCTCCTGCCCGACCCCGGGTCGCTCGCCACTGCAGGACGACCTGGAACGGCACTTCGCCACCCGTACCCGTGGAGTGGCCGTGGTGCCCTACGACCCGGCGCTGGAGACCGGGGCGTCGATCGAGTACCACCAGCTCCAGCCGGAGACCCGGCAGGCGTGGTTGCGGGCGGCGGCGATGATGGTGGAGCCGTTCGCCCGGTGAGCTGGTCTGCCGCCACCGGAGCCCCGGCACTCGACCGCGCCTGAGAGGATCATCGGGTGAGCCCGGACTACCCCGACCCCGCGCGGCCCGTCGACGAGCCCGACCGCCCCGCGCCGCCCCGCACGCCAGGCGCGACCTCGCCGGAGGCTGAGCGGTCGTCCGGGCCGCAGCCGGACGCCGAGCGGTCGCCCCGGTCGCAGCCGGACGCCGAGTCGCAGCCCGGGAACGGGTCGCTGCCGGGGACCGTGCCACCGCCGGAGGCCCAGCTGGCGACACCGCAGCACGGGTACGGTCCGGGCGACATCCCCGCCTCGGCGGCGTACCAGAGCTCGTTGGAGCTGACCTTCGACGAGCCGCGTCGTCCGCTGCGTACCGTGGCGACGGTGCTGGCCAGCGTGCTCGCCGTGGCTGTCCTGGGTGTGCCCTTCGGGCTGCTCTGGGCGGGGCTCGCGCCGGACACGCCGGTGCTCAAGACCGCCGAGGGGGCGATCTACTCCGACCCGCAACCGGAGCAGCCGATCGCCGCCGACGGGTGGTTCAGTCTGCTCGGGCTGGCCTTCGGGTTGCTGGTGGCGCTCGCCCTGTGGTTCGTGCTGCGACGTCGGCGCGGCCCGGTCGGGCTGCTCGCCGCGGTTCTCGGCGGGTTGGCCGCCGCGCCGGTGGCCTGGCAGGTGGGACGGCGGATCGGATTGGCCACCTTCGACCGGCTGCTGGACACCGCCCCGGCCGGGCAGGCCTTCACCAAACCCGCCGACCTGCGGGCCGGCGGGGTCGACTGGCTGCTCGGTGTCCTACCGCTGCCGCACGGCAACCTGCTGTTGCCGGCGTTCGGCGCCGCGATCACGTACACGCTGCTGGCGGGCTGGTCGCGGTGGCCGGGCCTGCGCCCGGAGCCCGAGCCGGGGCTCAGTTGGGTGTCGGCGGGGACGCCAGTTCCGCCAACGGCACCGGAACCGCCCGCACCTGACGCAGCAGAGCCGCCTCGCGGTTGAGCAGCCGTAGCTCGGCGCGGAGCCGCGCGGCGGTGTCGTCGATGGCCAGCAGCCGCTGCCGGTCGTCGACGGTGAGCGCCGCGGTCGCCGCCACCAGATGGGACAACACCGTCGGATCCTCCGGCAGTTGCTCGGAGATCTCCTCCGGGTCGGGGCGGATCAGCCCCAGGTACTGCCGGAACACCGCGATCACCCGGGCGGCCAACAGGTCGGCGACCTCGTCGGGCCCGGAAGGGTCGGGAAGCCACTCGACGTCCGCGGTCAGGTAGGGAGCCGCGTCCTCGTCGACCTCGGCGATCCGGAACCGGCGGCGGCCGACAGTGACGATGTCGAAACCACCGTCGGCCAGTTCGGTCACCTGCCGCAGCTCGGCGGTGCAGCCCACCTCGTGCAGGGTGACCTCGCCGACGCCCGCCGTCGCGCGGGAGCCGGGACCGGCGGGTGCGACCTCCCAACCCGCCTGGATGGCCACCACGCCGAACTCGCGGGGAGCGCCCTCGGGCAGGTCGACGAGGTGTCGGACCAGCGCCCGGTAGCGCTCCTCGAAGATGTGCAACGGCAGCACCAACCCGGGAAAGAGCACCGTTGCGAGCGGAAACACCGGCAGCCGTGCGGTCACATGGTCGAGCCTAACCAATCTCGCGCCGGTGAGCGTGGCCCGGCTCACCGTCCCGGCGTACGGGCGGCTCGGGTGCACCGCGGGCGGGCCGCCTAGACTCGCAAGGGTGCTGAACCGGATCGACCTGCGCAACGGTCTTGGAGACCCGCGCCGCCTGCTGCCCCGTGCCCAACTCGACGTGTCGGTCGCCGTCGAGCGGATCCGACCGCTGGTGGAGGCGGTCCGCGAGCATGGTTACCCGGCGATCCGGGAGGCCAGCGAGCGGTTCGACGGCATCTCTCCGGAGGTGCTGCGGGTGCCGGCCGAGGCGATCACCGAGGCCGAGGGGGTGCTCGATCCCAGCGTGCGTGCCGCGCTGCTGGAATCGATCAGCCGGGCCCGTCGGGTGCACGCCGACCAGCGCCGCACCGACCACACCACGCAGGTGGTGCCCGGCGGCACTGTCACCGAGCGGTGGCTGCCCGTCGACCGGGTCGGCCTCTACGTGCCCGGCGGCCTGGCGATGTACCCGTCGACGGTCGTGATGAACGTCGTTCCCGCCCAGGCGGCCGGCGTGCGGTCGCTGGTGGTGGCCAGCCCGCCGCAGAAGGACAACGGTGGCCTGCCCGACCCCCGGGTGCTCGCCGCGTGCGCGCTGCTCGGTGTCGACGAGGTGTACGCCGTCGGCGGGGCCCAGGCGGTGGCGATGCTGGCGTACGGCGCTGCTGTCGACCCGTTGGGTGAGCTGCGGTGCGACCCGGTCGACCTGATCACCGGCCCGGGCAACATCTGGGTGACCGCCGCCAAGCGGCTGCTGCGGGGCGTGGTCGGCATCGACGCCGAGGCCGGGCCGACCGAGATCGCCATCCTGGCCGACGACACTGCCGACCCGGCGCACGTGGCCGCCGACCTGATCAGTCAGGCCGAGCACGACCCGCTGGCCGCGAGCGTGCTGGTCACCCCGTCGCTGGAGCTTGTCGAGTCGGTCGAGCGGGAGTTGGCCCGGCAGGTGCCGGCGACCAAGCACGTCGAGCGGGTGACCACGGCGCTGACCGGCGAGCAGAGCGGCGTGGTGCTGGTCGACGATCTGGAGGCGGGGCTGCGGGTGGTCGACGCGTACGCGGCCGAGCACCTGGAGATCCAGACGGCCGACGCCCGGGAGTGGGCGCTTCGGGTGCGCAACGCCGGGGCGATCTTCGTGGGCGCCTGGTCGCCGGTGTCGCTCGGCGACTACTGCGCCGGGTCCAACCACGTGTTGCCCACCGGCGGCTGCGCCCGGCACTCCTCCGGGCTGTCGGTGCAGTCGTTCCTGCGCGGCGTCCACCTGATCGAGTACACGGAGGCGGCGCTGCGTGACGTGGCCCCGCACGTGGTCACCCTGGCGAACGTCGAGGACCTGCCCGCACACGGCCAGGCGGTGCAGGCGCGCTTCCCGGGAGCGTCGACGTGACGAGTCTCGACGACCTGCCGATCCGGGACGACCTGCGAGGGCTGTCGCCGTACGGGGCGCCGCAGCTGGACGTGCCGGTGCGGCTCAACACCAACGAGAACTCCTACCCGGTGCCGGAGCCGGTGGTCGAGGCGATCGGCAAGGCGCTCGCGGCCGAGTTGCGCGAGTTGAACCGCTACCCGGACCGGGACGCCGTGGCGCTCCGCGCCGACCTGGCCGAATATCTCGGGCACGGGCTCACCGTCGCGCAGGTGTGGGCGGCGAACGGCTCCAACGAGATCCAGCAGCAGCTGCTCCAGGCGTTCGGTGGGCCGGGGCGCAGCGCACTCGGCTTCGTTCCGGCGTACTCGATGCATCCGTTGCTGGCCCTCGGCACCGGCACCCGGTGGGTGCCCGCCGAGCGTGGCGTCGACTTCGGGTTGACCGTCGAGGAGGCGGTCGCCCAGGTCCGCGAGCACCAACCGGACGTGGTCTTCCTCTGCTCGCCGAACAACCCGACCGGCACGGCACTGGACCCGGCGGTGATCGCCGCGGTGCTCGACGCCGCGCCCGGCATGGTGGTCGTCGACGAGGCGTACGCCGAGTTCGCCCGGCCCGGGACGGTCAGCGCCCTCGCGGTGCTGCCCGGCCACCCGCGGCTGGTGGTCAGCCGCACGATGAGCAAGGCGTTCGGCTTCGCCGGTGGGCGGCTGGGTTACCTGGCCGCCGATCCGGCGGTGGTGCAGGCGGTGCAGCTCGTCCGGCTGCCATACCATCTCTCCAGCCTCACCCAGGCCGCCGCACGTGCGGCGGTGACCCACCGCGACGCCCTTCTCGGTACGGTGAGCGCGATCATGGCGCAGCGGGACCGGATCGTGGCGACGCTGCGGGAGCGCGGGTTGCGGGTCGCCGACAGCGACGCCAACTTCGTGCTCTTCCAGGTGGGCGGCGACCAGACCGTCATCTGGAAGGCCCTGCTGGCCCAGGGCGTGCTGGTCCGGGACGTCGGTCTGCCCGGCTGGCTGCGGGTGACCGCCGGCACCGCCGCCGAGACCGACGCCTTCCTTACCGCAATGGAGACTGTGACGTGGGAGCGCGAGGAGTGAGCTTGCGAGCCCCGCAGTCGCGACCGAAAGGTATGCAATGAGTCGGACCGCCCGGGTGGAGCGGATCACCAAGGAGACCAAGGTCCTCGTCGAGATCGACCTCGACGGCACCGGAGCCGCCGAGATCAGCACCGGCGTGGGCTTCTACGACCACATGCTGCACCAGATCGCCCGGCACGGCGGCTTCGACCTGACCGTGCGCACTGTGGGTGACCTGGAGATCGACGCGCACCACACCATCGAGGACACCGCGCTCGCCCTGGGCGCCGCGTTCGACCAGGCACTGGGCGACAAGGCCGGCATCCGACGGTACGGTTCGGCGACCGTGCCGATGGACGAGGTGCTGGTCCGGGCGGCTGTGGACCTGTCCGGTCGGCCGTACGTGGTGCACGACGAGCCGGTGCTGGCCCCGTACATCGGGCCGGTCTACGCGACGAGCATGACCCGGCACATCTGGGAGTCCTTCGGGCAGGCGGCCCGGGTCACGCTGCACGTCGACGTGCTGCGGGCGGCCCGGCCGGGCGGCCACCCGGACGCGCACCACGTGGTGGAGGCGCAGTTCAAGGCGGTCTCCCGTGCGTTGCGCGAGGCGACCTCGATCGACCCACGCGCGGCCGGTGCGATCCCGAGCACGAAGGGTGCGCTGTGATGAGCGCGAGGAGTGCAGCGGAGCGGAGCCCCGCAGTCGCGAATGGCGGGTGGCTCTGATGAGCGCGAGGAGTGCAGCGGAGCGGAGCCCCGCAGTCGCGAATGGCGGGTGGCTCTGATGGGCGCCGCGTTGCCGACGTTGTTGCTGATCCTGGCCGGGGTGTTGGTGGGTGGCGCCTGGTCGCTGTACCGCCAGGGCGCGTCGAAGGGCGTGGTGGGCATCACCGCGCTGCTCGCGGTGCTCGCCACTGTCGGCGGGGTGCTGTGGCTGTTGCCGGGGCAGGACGCATGAGCGCCGTGGTGGTGCTCGACTACGGCTCGGGCAACCTGCGCTCGGCGGAGCGGGCACTGGCCGCCGCCGGCGCGGACGTGCGGGTGACCGACGACCTGTCCGCCGCAGCCGCCGCCGATGGTCTGGTGGTGCCGGGGGTGGGCGCGTACGCGGCGTGCATGGCCGGGATCGAGGCGTTGGGTGCCGGCCCGGTGATCGCCGAGCGGGTGGCGGCCGGTCGGCCGGTGCTGGGGATCTGCGTGGGCATGCAGGTGCTCTTCGAGTACGGCGAGGAGCACGGTGTGGTGACCAAGGGGCTCGGGTTGCTGCCCGGTGGGGTGACCCGGTTGGCCGCCACGCGGTTGCCGCACATGGGCTGGAACACGGTCCGGGCGCCGGGGGAGTCGGTGCTCTTCGCCGGGTTGTCGGAGCAGAGCCGGTTCTACTTCGTCCACTCGTACGCCGTGGGTGATGCGGCGGCGCTGGCTGCTGCCGGTGCCACGGTGACCACCGCCCACCACGACGTTGATTTCGTCGCCGCTGTGGAGCGGGGTCCGCTGTCGGCGGCCCAGTTCCACCCGGAGAAGTCCGCCGACACCGGTGCCGCGCTGCTGCGCAACTGGCTCGCCACGCTGCCCAGCGGTGGTTGAGCGTCGTCGCCCGGTGCCCGGCGCGGGGGCGTCGCGGTGAGCCGGGAACGGGCCCGTCGGCGGGCGGAGCGGGAGGCGGAGCAGGCCCGGGAGCGGGCCGTCCGGCAGCGGCAGGTGGCTCGCCGGCAACGTCGTCGCGCGGTGGTCCGCCGGTTGACGCCGCAGCTGCGGCGGGGCCGCTCGGGCCGGCTGGCCCGGCACAGCCGTGGTGAGCGGGCCGCGATCGTGCTGCTCACCGGCGCGGCGCTGATTCTGATCTGGTCGTTCGTCGACAATCTGGCGTTGCGTATCGCGCTGATCGTGCTGTTGCTGCTCGTACTGCCGGCGATCGTGGTGATCGCCCTGGACCGTCGTACCTGATCGAGGAGAACACGTTGAGCCTGACCCTGTTACCCGCCGTGGATGTCGCCGACGGCCGGGCCGTCCGGCTCGTGCAGGGCGCCCTCGGAAGCGAGAGCGTCTACGGCGACCCGTTGGACGCGGCGCTGGCCTGGCAGCAGGACGGCGCGGAGTGGATCCACCTGGTCGACCTGGACGCGGCGTTCGGGCGGGGCACCAACGCGCACCTGCTCGCCGAGGTGGTGCGCCAGTTGGACGTGAAGGTGGAGCTGTCGGGCGGGATCCGCGACGACGAGTCGCTGCGTGCGGCGTTGGGCACCGGTGCGGCCCGGGTGAACATCGGCACCGCGGCTCTCGAGGACCCGGTCTGGTGTGACCGGGTGGTCGGGGAGTACGGCGACCGGGTGGCCATCGGGTTGGACGTGCGGGGCCAGACCCTGTCCGCGCGTGGGTGGACCCGGGACGGCGGTGACCTGTACGAGGTGCTGGAGCGGCTGGACAAGGCGGGCGCGAGCCGGTACGTGGTCACCGACATCACCAAGGACGGCACGATGCGCGGGCCGAACCTGGACCTGCTGCGTGAGGTGTGTGCTCGTACCGACCGGCCGGTGATCGCCTCGGGGGGCGTGTCCACGCTGGACGACCTGCGGGCGTTGGCGACCCTGGAGCCGGTCGGGGTGGAGGGCGTCATCGCCGGTAAGGCGCTCTACGCGGGTGCCTTCACGGTGGCCGAGGCGCTGCGGACGCTGGCCGAGGCGTGACTGTCACCCGGCTGGGGTCGGGTGGGCCGTGGGAGCAGAGCTACGGCTACTCCCGGGTGGTCCGGGCCGGTGACCGGGCCTGGACGGCCGGCTGCACGGCGACGGTGGACGGTCAGGTGGTGCACGTCGGTGACGCCGCCGCGCAGACCGCGCAGGCGCTGCGGATCGGGTTGGACGCGCTGGCCGAGGTCGGTGCGGAGCCGGGTGACGTGGTCCGGACCAGGTTGTACGTGACCGACCGGCTGCACGCCGACGAGGTGGGCCGGGCGCACAACGCGGTCTTCGGAGCGGTCCGGCCAGCGGCCACCCTGGTGGTGGTGGCCGGTCTGCTGGACCCGGAGCACCTGGTCGAGGTGGAGTTGGAGGCGTACCTCGGCGATCGCTGAGGTGTGCCCGGCCGAGCCATGGTCGGCACGATTAGATTGTGCACAACTTAATTGTGGGCTACGGTTCAACGGTGACCGATGACCTGGTGCTGCGCCGGCAGGTGTGCTTCGCGCTCTACACCGCGTCGCGTGCGCTGACTGACGTCTACCGGCCGATTCTCGACGAGTTCGGGCTGACCTACCCGCAGTACCTGGTGCTGCTGGTGCTCTGGGAGCGTCCCGACGACGCCCGCACGGTGTCCGAGCTGGGCACCGAGCTGCGACTGGACTCCGGCACCCTCTCTCCGCTGCTCAAGCGACTGGAGGGGGCGGGGCTGGTGGCCCGACGACGGTCCGCCCGCGACGAGCGGCGGGTCGAGGTGGGCCTCACCGAGCAGGGCCGTGCCCTGCGCCAACAGGTCGACCACGTCCCGATGTGCATCGCCCAGGCCACCGGGCTGGGCATCACCGAGCTGGTCGCGCTGCGCGACACCCTCACCCAGGTCACCGACACCATCCACCGACAGAAGGAGCAGTGACCCTCATGCAGGTTCTCTACACCGCGTCAGCGACCGCCAGCGGCGACGGGCGGGACGGCCACGTCGAGACCTCCGACGGCACCCTCGCGCTCGACCTGGCCGTGCCGAAGGAGATGGGCGGCGCCGGCGGCGCGGCCAACCCCGAGCAGCTCTTCGCCGCCGGCTACGCGGCCTGCTTCCACGGCGCGCTGCGGGTCGTGGCCCGACGGGCCAAGGCCGACGTGACCGGCTCCGTCGTCGCCGCCGAGGTGGGCATCGGCCCGAACGGCAGCGGCAGCTTCGGGCTCACCGTGCAGCTCGTCGTCGACCTGCCCGCCGTGCCCCGCGAGGCCGCCGAGCAGCTGGTCGAGCAGGCCCACCAGGTCTGCCCCTACTCGAACGCCACCCGCGGCAACATCGACGTCACGCTGACCGTCCGCGAGACCCTGGCCGCCTGACCACAGGCCCCCGGGCACCCCACCGCGGACGAGAGGACGACCACCCCCGTGACCAGCAACCGTGAGATCCACCTGGCCAGCCGCCCCATCGGCTGGCCCACCGACGACAATTTCCGACTCGTCGAGACCGAGGTCCCGACGCCCGGACCGGGCCAGATCGTGGTCCGCAACCAGTACATGTCCGTCGACCCGTACATGCGGGGACGGATGAACGACGTCAAGTCGTACGTCGCGCCGTTCGCACTCGACGCGCCGCTCGACGGCGCCGCGATCGGCGAGGTGGTGGCCAGTGAGGCGGCGAACATCGCCGTCGGGACCACCGTCCTGCACGGGCTGGGCTGGCGGGAGTACGCAGTGCTCGACGCCACCGCCGCGCGGCCGGTCGACCCGAACGTCGCCCCGGCCAGCGCCTACCTGAGCGTGCTGGGCATGACCGGGCTGACCGCGTACGCCGGGCTGCTGGAAGTGGCCGCGATGAAGCCCGGCGAGACGGTGTTCGTCTCCGCCGCGGCCGGCGCGGTCGGCAGCCTGGTCGGCCAGATCGCCAAGCTCAAGGGTGCCGGTCGGGTCGTCGGCAGCGCCGGGTCGCCGGCCAAGGTCGAGCGGCTGCGGGCGTTGGGCTTCGACGCGGCCTTCGACTACCACGACGGGCCGGTCCGTGACTCGCTGCGGGCGGCCGCCCCGGACGGCGTCGACGTCTACTTCGACAACGTCGGCGGTGACCACCTGGAAGCGGCGATCTCGGTCATGAACCTGCACGGTCGAGCCGCCATCTGCGGCATGATCGCGCAGTACAACGCCACCGAACCGCCGGCCGCCCCGCGCAACCTGGCGCTGGTCATCGGCAAGCGGCTCACCCTGCGTGGCTTCCTGGTCAACGACCACAACGACGTGCGTTCGGCGTTCGTCAGTGACGTCGCCGGCTGGCTGCGCGAGGGCACCCTGTCCTACGACGAGACGATCGTGGACGGCATCGAGAACGCCCCGTCGGCGTTCCTCGGCGTCCTGCGCGGCGACAACCTGGGCAAGATGCTCGTCCGCGTGTGACGCCCACCTCTCTCACGGCGGTCGACCCGATCGGGTCGACCGCCGTGCCACGCGCGGGAGATAGGCTCGCGGCATGACCGTGGCGGTACGGGTGATCCCCTGTCTGGACGTGGACGCCGGACGGGTGGTCAAGGGCGTCAACTTCCTCGACCTGCGCGACGCCGGCGACCCGGTGGAGTTGGCCGCCGCGTACGACCGGGCCGGGGCGGACGAGCTGACCTTCCTCGACGTCACCGCGTCGTCGAGCGACCGGGGCACCATGCTCGACGTGGTACGCCGCACCGCCGAGTCGGTGTTCATCCCGCTGACCGTCGGCGGTGGGGTCCGGCAGGTCGCCGACGTGGACACGCTGCTGCGTGCCGGTGCGGACAAGGTGGGTGTGAACACCGCCGCGATCGCCCGTCCGGAGCTGATCGCCGAGATCGCCGACCGGTTCGGCCGGCAGGTGCTCGTGCTCTCCCTCGACGTACGACGGGCCCCGAACGGCGTGACACCCAGCGGCTTCGAGGTCACCACCCACGGCGGCCGACGTGGCACCGGGATGGACGCCGTGCGGTGGGCGGCCCGGAGCGCCGAGTTGGGCGCGGGGGAGATCCTGCTCAACTCGATGGACGCCGACGGCACCAAGGCCGGCTTCGACCTGGAGTTGATCGCCGCGGTGCGAGCGGTGGTGGACGTGCCGGTGATCGCCAGTGGCGGTGCCGGCGAGGTGGCCCACTTTCCGCCAGCGATCGGCGCCGGGGCGGACGCGGTGCTCGCCGCCAGTGTCTTCCACTTCGGCGAGCTGACGGTGGCCGAGGTCAAGGACGCGCTGCGCCACAGCGGTCACCCGGTGCGCTGACTCGTCAGTGCCCGCCGGAGTGGCCCTCCGGGGATCGGCGGGGCGTCGGGATGGACCGGACCGCGTACTCCTGGACGGCCGCCGCGTGGTCGGCCTCGTCCAGGTTCCACTCGGCGCTGCCGGGAGCGTGTCGCCGGGTCAGCACGCCCTGCACGGTGTCCACCATGGTCGCCACACCCGCCCGCGGGCGGGTACGCCAGAGCTGTTCACCCTCGGCGGTGATCCGGAACCAGCCGTCGGCGACGCTGACCAGCCCCGCACCGACCAGCCGCTGGACCGCGGCCTCCACCTCGTGCCGCTGCGGAATCGCGTGGTTGAGGTGGTCAGCGGTGGACAGCACATCGGTAAGGCGGACGCCCTCCGGCCGTCGACTTGTCGCCGACCGACGATGCCGACCGGCACCGCTCGCGATGACCAACGACACGAAGATCCAGGCGTCCGTCCAGCGCCAACCGTTCTCCCCCATGCAGAGATGATGACGGCGCGCGTCCCGGAAGGGAACACCCACCCTCCATCCGGCACTGTGGAGCACCACCGCGTACCGGTTCGCGGACGGTCGGTGAGGGTTCAGCCGGTGGGGGCGACCGGTGCGGCGGTACCGGCCGTGGGCGCGGCGTCGTCGGCTGCGGTCTCGTCGACTGCGGCGGCTTCGGGTACGGCGTCGTCAGGTCCGGCGGCTTCGGGTACGGCGAACAGCGGGATGAAGAGCTGGGCCAGCGGACCGATGGCCAGCGCGTACGCGACGGTGCCCAGGCCGACAGTGCCGCCGAGCAACCAGCCCAGCGCCAGCACGGTGACCTCGATGACCGTTCGCACCAGCCGGATCGACCAGCCGGGCCGGCGGGCCACGAAGCCGGTCATCAGCCCGTCGCGTGGGCCCGGGCCCAACCTGGCACCGAGATACATGCCGGTGGCGGCTCCGTTCGCGACGATACCGGTGACCAACATCGCGATCCGGACGCCGAGCGGGCCACCGGAGGGCAGCAGCGCCAGAGTGGCATCCACGACCAGGCCGATCACCACGACGTTGCTGACCGTGCCGAGGCCCGGTCGCTGCCGCAGCGGGATCCAGAGCAGCAGCACCAGCGCGCCGACGCCGATGGTGACGGTGCCGAACGAGAGCTCGGTCAACTCGGAGAGGCCCTGGTGGAACACGTCCCACGGGTCGAGGCCCAGGTCGGAGCGGACCATCAGGGCCATGCTGACGCCGTAGAGGCCGAGCCCGAGATAGAGCTGGACCAACCGCCGAACCGGCCGGTGCCGCAGATTGCCAAGCAATGCCATGCATGCCACCCTAGATGCCAATCCTCATCGAGGAAGAAGCCAATATCGGGGGAGTGGCCATGACTGGTCAGGTGCGCGGGGTCCAATTGGCTCGCCTGCTCGGGCAGTGGCATGCCCTCCCGGGTCGCCGACGCAGCCCCGACTACGCGGCCCTGGCCGGCGCGGTGCGCGGTCTGCTCGCCGACGGCCGTCTGCCGCTGGGCGTCCGCCTTCCCGCCGAGCGGGAGCTGGCCGAGGCGCTGCGGATCAGCCGGACCACGGTCACCGCCGCGTACCGGCACCTGCGGGAGACCGGGCACCTGGCCAGCCGCCGGGGCGCGGGCAGCTGGACGATGCTGCCCGGCAACCACCGGGTCGCCAGCACCGGCCTGTGGACCCCGTTGGACGACCGGGACATGATCGACCTCGGCGCCGCCGCACCGGCCGCCCCACCGCAACTGCTGGGTGCGGCCCGCGCCGCCGCCGAGGACCTGCCCCGTTACCTGGGCGGAGCCGGTTACCACCCGACCGGCATCATCGAGCTACGCGAGGCGGTGGCCGCCGGGTACACCGCTCGGGGGTTGCCCACGTCGGCCGACCAGATCATGGTCACCAGCGGCACGCAGCACGCCCTGGACCTGGTGCTGCGGCTCGCCCTGGCCCCGGGCGGCAGTGTGCTGGTCGAGTCCCCGACCTATCCCAACGCGCTTGCCGCGTTGGCCGGGCGACGGGCCCGGATCACCACCCACGGTCTGGCCGCCGACGCCGACGGCTGGGATTCCGACCTGCTGCTGGGCAGTCTCCGGCAGACCCGGCCCAAGCTGGCCTATCTGATTCCGGAGTTCCAGAACCCGACCGGGCACCTGATGCCCGCCGCGCTGCGGGAGCGGGTGGTGGCCGCCGCCCACGCGGTCGGCACCGACCTGGTCGTCGACGAGTCCTTCGTGGACCTGCCACTGGACGGCACCGAGCTGCCACCCCCGGTCGCCGTCTACGACCGGCACAGTCGCGTGATCAGCATCGGTGGGATGAGCAAGCCCTACTGGGGTGGTCTGCGGATCGGCTGGGTGCGCGCCGCGGCGCCGCAGGTGCAGCGGCTGGCCGCCGTCCGGGTCGGGGTGGACATGGCCAGCCCGGTGCTGGACCAACTGGTGGCGGTGCACCTGCTCGCCCACGCCGACACGATCGTCACCGACCGCCGCATCACGTTGGCCGCCCAACGCGACGCGCTGCTCGACGCGCTGGCGCAGCGGTTGCCGGACTGGCGGGTCACCGTGCCCCGAGGTGGCGTGACGCTCTGGGCCGAGTTGGACGGCCCCGTCTCCAGTGCGCTGGCCCGGGCCGCCGAGGAGGTCGGCGTACGACTGGCGCCCGGCCCCCGGTTCGGCCTGGACGGCACCCTGGAGCGGTTCCTGCGGCTGCCGTTCACCCTGCCCGCCGCGGACCTGGTGGAGGCTGTGGGGCGGATCGCCGCGGTCCGTTACGACCTGGACCGGGCCGGCCGTCAACGGTGGCGGGAGCCGGCGGTCATCGCCTGAGCTCTGCCGGCGAAGGCCGACCCCCGGCAGAGCGGCGACGACGAGCCGACGGCCCCGCACCCGGGCGGGCGCGGGGCCATCGGCGACTTGTCAGAGCTCGGCGAGGGTGCCGGCGTACATCTCCTCGATCTGGGCGGCGAAGTTGCTCTCCACACCACGTCGCTTGATCTTCAACGACGGCGTGATCTCGCCGTCCTCGATCGTCAGGTCGCGTGGCAGGATGGCCACCTTCTTGATGGTCTCCCAGCGGTTGAGCTTCGCGTTGAGCTGGGCGACGTACTCCTCGACCATCGTCCGGGCCTCCGGCGAGGCGACGATCTCGGTGTAGCTGCGTCCCTCGAGCGGGCCACCGGCCGCCCAACCCCGGATCGCGTCCGGGTCCAGCGTGACCAGCATCGTGCAGAAGTTGCGGGCCTGACCGACGACGACCGCCTGGGAGGTGTACGGGCAGATGGCCTTGAACATCCCCTCGATGTGCGACGGTGCGATGTACTTGCCGCCCGAGGTCTTGACCAGGTCCTTCTTGCGGTCGGTGATCTGCAGGTAGCCCTGCTCGTCGAGGCTGCCGATGTCGCCGGTGCGGAAGAAACCGTCCTCGGTGAACGCGGCGGCGGTCTCCTCCGGCAGGTTGTGATAGCCGCGCATCACCGGCCGACCACGCACCAGGATCTCCCCGTCGCTGTCGATCCGGCACTCCAGGTCACCCATCGCCCGGCCCACCGTGCCGATCCGCAGCCCCGACGGCGGGTTGACGAAGTTGCCGGCGCTGGTCTCGGTCAGGCCGTAGCCCTCGGAGATCGGCAGGTTCGCCGCGGCGAAGAAAGTGGCGATCTCCGGGCTGAGCGGGGCGGCACCGGACACCAGCACCCGCATCCGGCCGCCCAGTCGGGCCTGGAGCTTGCTGAACACCAGCTTCTCGGCCAGCCCGTAACGCAGCTTGAGCCCGCCCGGCACCGGCTTGCCGGCCTGTTCCAGGGCCACCTTCTCCTTGCCGACCTGGACGCCCCAGGCGAAGATCTTCGCCTTTGCGCCACCCGCGCCCTGGGCGGTGGTCACCGCCCGGTTGTAGACCTTCTCGAAGACCCGGGGCGCACCGCACATCAGCGTCGGGCGGATCACCGACAGCAGGTCGACCAGCTTCTCCACCCGGCCGTCGACGTAGGTGGGCAGGCCGACGTGGATGGCGCCGCAGAGCAGCGTCTTGCCGAACGAGTGGGCCAGCGGCAGCCACAGGTACTGCAGGTCGTCGTCGCGCAGCAGCCCGACCTCGGCCTGCGCCACGGCCTCCCAGCACCAGCCGCCGTGCAGCAGCTCGACGCCCTTGGGTCGACCGGTGGTCCCGGAGGTGTAGATCAGGGTGGCCAGGTGCTCCGGACCGATGCCGGCCACGAGCATGTCGATCAGATCCGGCTCGGCGGCGAGCGCGCGGGTGCCCCGCTCCTCCAACTCGGCGAGCGTCAACTGCGGAATCGCTGCGGTCGGGTCAACAGCGCCGTCGAGGAGCACCACATGGGTCAGCGCGGGCAGGGTGGCGCCGGCGATCTTCGCCGCCTGGGCCGGATTTTCCGCGAAGAGCACCTTCGACCCGGAGTCCGCGATGATGTACGTCGCGTCGGCCGGTTCGGTGGTCGGGTAGACGGTCGTGGTCGCGCCGCCGGCACACATGATGCCGAGGTCGGCGATCACCCAGTCCAGCCGGGTGTTGGCGAGGATCGCGACCGGGTTCTCCTGGCCGACGCCCAGGCCGTGCAGGCCGGCGGCGACCGCCTTGGCGCGCTGGCCGACCTGCTCCCAGGTCAGCCAGGCAGGCCCCGCGTCGTCGGGGGTCGGGGACGCAAACGCGTTCCGGTCGGGGGTGGCCGCCACGCGCTTGAGGAACATGTCCGGGATGGAGCGGTACGGTACATCGAGAGCCATCGCTGTAGCCGCCTTCGGGGGTGGTGGCGTGACGGGCGTCACGTCATGATGGTTACCGAAGAGTATTGCCTGCCACCGTGCATCGGCTAGCCCCGGTGATCGTCCGGCCGTCCCAACCCGCCGACCGGTACGGCGGAATCAGGCGTACCGGTCAGCCACGACTGACCAGTCGTAGGTGGCCCGGACCCAGTTCCGGCGGACGGCCAGCGCGAGGCGCATCTCGTCGTTCCCGCTGGACAGCAGCGCCTCCTCGGCGTCCAGATACTTCGCCAGGCCCTGGTTGAACCGGTTCGCCGCGGCACGCAGTGCGGCCGGCTCGTCCGCGTCGCTGTCCTGGGCGATGACCGTCACCAGGTTGTGCGCGTCCGGGTCGGCCCGGCTCTCCTTGCCGTAGGAGAAGAGGTCGTTGCACCAGCAGACCAGGTCCACGGCCAGCAGATCCAGGGCGAGCAACGCCGGGTTGGCGCGTTGCGCCGACCCCGGGGGTCGCGCCGACGCCAGGTCGGTCAGCGTGAGGCAGGGATGCACGCCGCCGATGTGCCGGCGCAGTTGGACGTACTCCGCCACGTCGGGCACGCGCTGGCGCTCCCGGTTGGTCGCCTCCCAGAGCAACGCCAGCAGGTACTCCCGCATCTGGCTGACGAACCGCAGCAGCAGAGCCGCGTGGTCGTGCAGTCGGATCCGACGGCACAGGTCGTGCAGCGCGTCACCGAGCGGCCCGACGGCGGGCGGTAGGACGTTCGGGTCGCCGTACCGGTCCAGCACGTCGAGCAGTGTGCTGATCGCCGGGCCCAGTCGGACCGGGTCGGCGCCGAGGCCGTCCTCATCGCACGCGTCGTCCATCACGAAGAGCCAACTGATCAGGTCCGTGAGCAGTCGTAGCCCGTCGACCGAGCCGTCCGGGCAGGCGCGCCCGGACAGGCCGGCGGCGTCGGCCCGTTGCAGTCGGTGCACACGTTGGCTGGAATCGACCAGCCCGAACGCGCGCGCCCACTCCACGCTCTCGCTCGCCACCTGCTCCGTGGCACCGTGGCGCCCCGTGGGAAACGGGGGCTCCCGCAGCGCCGAAATCGCGAAACTTCGCACAGTGCGCCCCCACTTCGTGCCGCCCGGCGCGGAGCGGCGCGGTGAAGCGTACGGGAGGAGGCATCTGCATGTTTCGCTGGGTGTGGGGAACCCCACACCCGTTTCGTGGCCGTTTATGTGCAGACGGTTACATGCCCAGGCTGGCCGTGCGAAGCCGTCGTGCGGCCTCCGTGGGACCGTCCAGTTGGACCCGGGCCACCCGTTGGCGACCGGAGAGGAAGAGGACCAGCTCCGCCGGAGGGCCGACCACCCGCAGCGGCTCGCCCCCTCGGCCGACGGACAGCTCACCGTGGCCGGGCGCCTGCACGTAGAGATCCGCCGGGAAGCGGCGCAGGGCCAACCGCGCCATCGGGGCGGCCCGCTTCCAGAGCGCGCCCTGCAGACCGGCGGGCAGGTCACGCGGCTGCCAGCCGGAGCCGGCCCGGCGGACGTCCTCGTGATGGATGAAGAACTCCATCAGGTTGGCCAGCTCGTCGGTCAACGGATTGCTGATCGGGCTCCAGAGCGGCGGACGGCGTACCTGCGCCACCAGGTCGGGATAGGGCCGCGCGGCGAGATGCCGGCGGACCCGCTCGGCGTAGCCGCGCAGCGGCGGCAGTACGAGCCCTCCGGCCGCGTCCGGACGACGCTCCCGGAGCACCAGGTGCGCGGCGAGGTCACGGGTCGCCCAGCCCTCGTTGATCGTCGGAGCGTCCGGCCCGAAGGCCACGAGGAGATCGGCCAGCGCCTCGCGCTCGGCTCGGGCGTACCGCGGCATGGCCTGATCGTAGGCCCGTCGGCCCGTCGGCGCGCGACGGCGGCGGCCGGGGACGAAGCCCGCCGCCCGCCGCCGTCCGCTACGTGACGGTCGACATATCCGGTCGGGGTCGGCGGTGCTGGCCCGGACCGGTAAGGATGAGGGAGATAATTGACGCTTACGGCGGGGGAGAGCGTGGCGAGCAGGACAAGTCGGGACGTGCTCAGTCGAGGGCTGGGGGTCCTGCGGCAGGCCATTCGTGAGCAGCCACGGATCTTCACGGTGGCGGTCGTCGGCAGTGTGCTCTTCGGCGGGATGATCATCATCAGCGCGCGGGTGGTCGGGACGGTCATCGGCGAGGTAGCGCTCCCGGCCATCGAACGCGGTGAGGTGGGCGCGGGCACGCTCGCGCTGGCCGCGACGGCGTTGTTCGGGATCAGCGTGCTGCGGGTGGCCGGCATCGTCGGTCGGCGGCTCGGGGCCGGCTACATGCAGTACCGCCTCCAGGCCTCCTACCGACGTCGGGTCACCCGCCGGTACCTGGAGCTGCCGCTGTCCTGGCACCACCGCAACTCCACCGGCACGTTGCTGTCCAACGCCAACTCGGACGTGGAGGCGGCGTGGTACCCGATCGCGCCGCTGCCCTTCGCCGTCGGCACGCTCGTGATGCTGGTCGGCGCGATCGTGTCGCTCTTCGCCACCGACTGGGCGCTGGCCCTGGTCGGCCTCGCGGTCTTCCCCGCGCTGTTCGCCCTCAACGTCGTCTACTCCCGTCGGATGGCGCCCCGGCAGGCTCGGGCCCAACGGCTGCGCGCCGAGGTCAGCGGCATCGCCCACGAGAGCTTCGACGGCGCCCTGGTGGTCAAGACGATGGGCCGCGAGGCGCAGGAGACCGCCCGGTTCGCCGGCCGGGCCGGCGAGCTGCGCGACTCGTTGATCGCTGTCGGTCGGCTGCGCGGCATCTTCGACCCGCTGTTGGAGACCCTGCCCAGCCTGGGCACCCTCGCCGTGCTGGTGGTCGGGGCGTTCCGGCTGCGCCAGGGCGCGATCAGCGTGACCGAGCTGGTCAGCGTGGCGTTCCTCTTCACCGTGCTGGCCTTCCCGGTGCGGGCCATCGGTTGGGTCCTGGCCGAGCTGCCGCGCAGCGTCGCCGGCTGGGACCGGGTCCGCCGGGTGCTCGACGCCACCGGCGAGATGCCGTACGGGCAGCGCGTGCTCGACCCGGCCGGCTCCGGCCCGGCCACCCTCACCTTCAGCGACGTGCACTTCTCCTACCCGCCGGCGGAGGCACACCAGCCCGGCGCGCAGGTCCTCGGCGAGGTCGGCTTCACCGTGCCGGCCGGTCGGACGGTAGCTCTGGTCGGGCCGACCGGCGCCGGTAAGTCCACCATCGCCTCGTTGGCGGTACGCCTCGTCGACCCGGACACCGGCGTCGTCACCCTGGACGGTGTGGACGTGCGTGAGCTGACCGCCGCGTCGCTCGCCGGCACTGTGGCGCTGGTCGCTCAGGTGCCGTTCGTCTTCGACGACACGGTGCGCGCCAACATCGCGCTGGACCGGCCGGGCATCGACGACGAGGCCGTCTGGGCGGCCCTGCGGCTCGCCGAGGCGGACGGCTTCGTCGCGGCGCTGCCCGACGGTCTGGACACCATGGTCGGCGAGCGGGGCACCTCGCTCTCCGGCGGGCAGCGGCAGCGTCTCACCCTGGCCCGCGCGTTGGCCGGCCGCCCGCGCCTGCTGGTGCTCGACGATGCGACGAGCGCGGTGGACCCCCGGGTGGAGGCGGCCATCCTGGCCGGGCTGCGGTCGTCGACGGCCGAGCCGGGTGTGCCGGTAGCGTCGATCCTGGTGGTGGCGTACCGACGGGCCACCATCGCGCTCGCCGACGAGGTCATCTATGTGGAGCAGGGGCGGGTGATCGCCCGGGGCACGCACAACGAGTTGCTGGCCACGGTGCCCGGCTACGTCGACCTGGTCACGGCGTACGAGCAGGCCGAGGTCGAACGCGCGCAGGAGAGTCCGTACGGCGACGACGTCGCGCCGCTGCCCTCGGGCCTGGAAATCGAGGTGGACCGGTGAGCGCGAGGAGTGCAGCGAAGCGGAGCCCCGCAGTCGCGAACGAAAGGCCGGTTCGGTGAGCGCGAGGAGTGCAGCGAAGCGGAGCCCCGCAGTCGCGAACGAAAGGCCGGTTCAGTGAGCGTCAAGACCGATGAGCGGGAGACGCGGGAGGAGACGACCTGGCAGACCCTGCGTCGGGGTCTGGCTCTGTCGCCGGAGCTGCGGACCGGTCTGGCCGGCACGTTGGCCCTCGCGTTGGTCTACATGGTCGGTCGGGTGGCCGTGCCGGTCGCCGTCCAGCAGGGCATCGACCGCGGCATCGTCGGTGGTCTGAATTTCGCTGTGCTCTGGTCGGTCGTGGGGATCACCGCGGCGATCCTGGCGATCACGACGATCTGCGGTTACCTGATGATGCGCCGGTTGTTCACGGTGAGCGAGACGGCGTTGGCGAACGTGCGGACGCGGGCGTTCCGACACGTGCACGACCTGTCGATGTTGCACCAGCAGTCGGAGCGGCGCGGGTCGCTGGTGTCGCGGGTGACCAGCGACGTCGACCAGATCACCCAGTTCCTCCAGTGGGGTGGCGTGATCCTGCTGGTCAACCTCGGTCAGTTGGTGGTCACGACCGCCGTGATGCTGGCGTACTCCTGGCAATTGACTCTTGTGGTGTTGGCCGCGTTCCTGCCGGCGGTGTTCGTGATCCGGCAGTTGCAGCGCCGGCTCGCGACGGCGTACGCGACGGTGCGGCAGCGCACCGGCGCGCTGCTCGGCGCGATCGGCGAGAGCGTGGTGGGCGCTCCGGTGATTCGGGCGTACGGCATCGCGGGGCGTACCGAGCGGCGGTTGGACGAGGCGATCGACGGGCAGCGGGTGGCGCAGCAGCGGGCGATCCGGATCAGCATCGTGGGCAGTTCGGTGGGCGAGTTGGCGGCGGGGCTGGCGTTGGCCGGTGTGGTGGTGCTCGGCGTGACGCTGGGGGTGGGTGGCACGTTGTCGATCGGCCAGTTGACGGCGTTCCTGTTCCTGGTGACGCTCTTCATCCAGCCGGTGCAGATCGCCACCGAGGTGCTCAACGAGGCCCAGAACGCGATCGCGGGCTGGCGTCGGGTGCTGGACGTGTTGGACGTCGCCCCCGACGTGGCGGACCCGGGGGAGCAGGGGCGGGAGTTGCCGGGTGGGCCGTTGGACATCCGCTTCGCGGGTGTGCGGTTCGCCTATCCGGGTGGCCCGCCGGTGCTGCACGACATCGACCTGGAGATCCCGGCGAAGAGCCGGGTGGCGGTGGTCGGCGAGACGGGCAGCGGCAAGACCACCTTCGCCAAGTTGTTGACCCGGCTGATGGACCCGTCGGCCGGGGCGGTGCTGCTGTCCGGGGTGCCGCTGGCGGAGGTGCGGTTCGACTCGCTGCGGTCCCGGGTGGTGATGGTGCCGCAGGACGGTTTCCTGTTCGACGCGACGGTGGGGGACAACGTCCGGTTCGCCCGGCCGGAGCTGACCGACGAGCAGTTGGCTGTCGCCTTCACGGAGTTGGGCCTGTCGGACTGGTTGGAGGGTCTGCCGGCGGGTCTGGACACGCCGGTCGGTGAGCGGGGCGAGGCGCTCAGCGTCGGGGAGCGGCAGTTGGTCGCGTTGGCCCGTGCGTACGTGGCCGATCCGGACCTGTTGGTGCTGGACGAGGCGACCAGCGCGGTGGATCCGGCGACCGAGGTGCGGTTGCAACGCACCCTGGACGCTGTCACCCGGGGGCGGACGACCCTCGCCATCGCGCACCGGCTTTCCACGGCGCAGGCGGCCGACGAGGTGATCGTGGTGGATCGGGGTCGGGTGGTGCAGCGGGGTCCGCACGACGAGCTGGTGCGTGACGCCGACTCGGTCTACGGCCTGCTTTACGCCTCCTGGCTGGAGCAGACCAGGTGACGTGGTGTTCCGGTGTGGTGGACGCCGGAGGTCAGGTGCTCTAGGCTCCGGCTTAGGTAAGCCTAACCTTCGAAGGAGGTCGCGCCCATGCGGCCCAACCCCGCCGAGATCGTCCGTACCCTCGTCGCCGGCCGCCTGCCCGGTCTCGTCCACCTGGCCCACCGCCCCGGCCCGCACCACGCCCGGCACGTGACGGACCCGGACGGACGGGTGCTGCTGCTGGTGCCGGTGGCCAGTCACCTGGCCGCCGCCCTGCAGCCGGTCGCCGGGGGCGACGACGTGGCGGTGGTCCTCGACGTGCTCGACCTGCCGCCGGCCGCCGGCGCGCCCGGTCTGGGTCGGGCGTGGGTGTCCGGTTGGGCGGCCGAGCTGCACGGCGACGAGGCCCGCCACGCGGCTGTCGACTTCGCCGCGGTGGAGCCGACCGGTGACCTCCTCGACCTGGGCGCCCGCTTCCGGCTGTTCCGCTTCGAGGTGGTCGAGGTCCGCTGGGAGCGGGCCGGCGTCGTGCACCGGATCGACCCGGTGGAGTACGCCGAGGCGGAGCCGGACCCGGTGCACCCGGTCGAGGCGCGGCTGCTGGCCCACCTCGCCGAGGGCGACAGCGCGCAGGTCACCGAGTACCTGCGCCGACAGCTCGGGTTGACCGAGCAGGCCCCGGGCGGGGCGCCCCGGGTGGTGCGGATCGACCGCTACGGGCTGGTGGTCGCCCTCGGCCGACCGGGTTCCCGGCGTCGGATCCGATTGGCCTTCCCCGGCCCGGTGGCCGATCCGGCCGACCTGCCGAGGTTGCTGCCGCCGCTGCGGCTCCCGGCCGGTGCCCGTCCGCCGCGCTGACCGGGCTGTCGTGCCCGTCGCCGCGCGTTCGGCCTTGATCCACTCGGTTTCGCCGATGTGGGGGTATCCCTGGCACTCGGATACCGCGAGTTCGCCGAACCGGAGTGGATCACGGTGGCTGGGACGTCGCAGGGATCTCAGGCCGGCAGCGGCCCGGTGAGGTACCGCTGGATCGTCGGGCCGATCGCCGCCACCAGGGTCTCCGGGGCCGCCGACGCGACCGGTTCCAGGCGCACCACGTACCGCATCATCGCCAGGCCGATCATCTGGGTGGCCACCAGCGAACCGCGCAGCGGCAGTTGGGCCGGGTCGACGTCGAGCTGTTCGAGCACCCGGCGCAGGACCTGGGTGGTGACGAACTCGCGCAGCAGCCGCGCGGTCCACTCGTTGCTCACCGCGGAACGCAGCAGCGCCTGCGCGGCGCTGCCGGCGGGCGAGTCCCAGACACCGAGGAAGGTGCGCACCAGGCGCTCACCGGCGCCGTCCCGGTCACCGGCGAGCACCGTCGGCACCAGCTGGGCGGGGTCGACCGGGAAGTTCATCGCGGTGAGGAAGAGCTGGTCCTTGCTGCCGAAGTAGTGGTGCACCAACGCGGGGTCGACACCTGCCGTGCCGGCGATGGCGCGGATGGACGCGGAGTCGAAGCCACGCTCCGCGAACGTCGTGCGCGCGGCGTCGAGGATCGCCTCCCGGGTGTCCGGATTGCCGGGTCGCCGGCCGGTCCGCCGCGTCATCGCCGCCCCTCGTTCGTCCACCTGGGCAGCCGTGGGCCGGTCGACCCACGGCTGCCGCAGCCTCAGCCGCTGCGCCGGCGCAGGGTGGCCGCCGCGAGCACCAGCGCCAGCACCACCGCTGCGAGCACCACCGCCACGTCCCGCCACATCCTGCCGGTCGGCTCGGCGTGGGCGCCGACCTCCTGCAACGCCTCGATGGCGTACGACAGGGGGAAGGCGTCACTGAGCGCCTGGAGCCAGCCGGCCATCTGGTCGCGGGCCACGAACAGCCCGCAGAGCAGCAGTTGGGGGATCACCACGACTGGCAGGAACTGTACTGCCTGGAACTCGGTGCGCGCGAAGGCGCTGCACAGCAGGCCGAGCGCGACGCCGAGCACGGCGTCGACGACGGCGATCCCGATCACCAGCCCCATGCTGCCGGCGGTCTCCAGACCGAAGATCCAGTACGCCACACCGGCGGCGACGACGGCCTGTACGGCGGCGGCCAGGCCGAACGCGATGCCGTACCCGAAGAGCAGGTCGAGTTTGCCCAGTGGTGTGGTGAGCAGCCGCTCCAACGTGCCGGAGGTGCGTTCCCGGAGCATGGCGATGCTGGTCACCAGGAACATGATCACGAAGGGGAAGATGCCCAGCATCACCAGCGCGATCCGGTCGAACGTCGTCGGTTGGCCGGGCGGGGTGGGCTGGTCGGCGTACATGAAGTAGACCAGGGTGAGCAGGGCCGCCGGCACCACCACGAGCAGCGCGATGGTGCGCCGGTCGTGCCGGAGTTGGCGCAGGATGCGGCCGGTGGTGGCCGCCAGGATCCGCGGGGTCACGACTGCTCCCGTCCGTTCGTCGCGTCCATGGTGGCCGGACCCGCCTCGCCGGCCCGGATCAGGCGCAGGAACGCCTCGTCGAGGTCGTCCACCCCGGCAGTGGCGCGGACGGCTGCCGGGCTGTCGTCGGCGATCAGCCGCCCCTGGCGGATCAGCAGAAGCCGGTCGCAGCGGGCCGCCTCGTCCATGACGTGGCTCGACACCAACAGGGTGGTGCCCGCGGCGGCCATCGCGTGGAAACGGGCCCACAGATCGGCTCGCAGCACCGGGTCCTGACCGACTGTCGGCTCGTCGAGGATGACCAGCTCCGGTTCTCCGACCAGCGCACAGGCCAGGGAGGCTCGGCTGCGTTGACCACCGGAGAGGGTGGCGACCAGTTGACCGGCCGCCGAGGCGAGCCCGACATCGCTGATCGCCTGGTCGGCCTCGGCCCGACCCCGGCCGTACAGGGCCGCGAAATAGCGGGCGTTCTCCCGCACGGTCAGGTCGGCGTAGACGCTCGGCGCCTGGGTCAGGTAGCCGACCCGGTGCCGCAGCGCCGGGGTGCCCGCCGGTCGTCCGAGGACGGTGATCGTCCCGCCGCTGACCAGCTGCACCCCGACCACCGCGCGCATGAACGTGGTCTTGCCGCTGCCGCTGGGGCCGAGCAGGCCCGTGACGGCGCCGCGCGGGACGCGGCAACTGATGCCGTCCAGCACACGCCGCCCGCCCCGGTCGACGACCAGGTCCCGGACGGCTATCGCATCGTCCATCCCGCACCTCCAAGAAAACTCATCATCTGTTGAAATCAACGCTAGATGAATTACTGATCCCGACGCAACGCGTCCGCTCCGCCAGTCGTCGCAGGAAGCATGAGAACGGGCAGTAGGCTCCGGACCGGACACTGAGTCCGCCAACGGGCATTGCGCGCTGATCGGGCGTACGGCACGATGGCGCGGTGGGTCACCCTCCGTTACCGGACAGCGGTTTTCTCGAGGACTGGGCCGCGCGGCTGCGGCAGGCCGCCGAGCGACCGGTCGTCGGCATCCTGCTGCGCGGCAGTCACGCCCGCCGCGCCGCCACCGCACACAGCGACGTCGACCTCGACGTGCTGGTCGGCGGTGCCCCGTACGCCGCCCGGCGGGCGTACCTGGCCGAAACCGCAGGTCGGGTCACCCACGTCTCGGTGGCCGCCCGGGACGTCCGCTCCTGGGTGCACCGACTCGGGGAACCGGCCGACTGGGCGTTCGGGCTGCCGGTCACCACGCCGGCGAGACTGCTCTGGGCCGACCCGCACTGGCGCCCCCGGATCGATCTGCCGGTGCTCTGTCAGCCCGCCGAGCCACCCCGACTCGAGGAACTGATCGCCACGCTGGGTAAGGCTGCCGCCGCTCGGGCCGTCAACGACCGCCTCGGCGTCCGGCTCGCCGTCGCCGACCTGGCCCGCCTCTGCCCGTCGGTGCTGCGCCCGGCCAACCCCTCGGTGCGGGTCCACTCCCGCCGGGCGGCCTTCGCGGCGGCCCTGGAACTGCCGGTGGCCCCACCCGGATACCGGGCCGACATGCTGCTCTGCCTCGGGCTGCGTCCGGGCGCCACCAGCGCGCTGTGGGCCGCCGCCGTACGGCTGGTCGCCGGCACGTTGCCGTTGATCCGGCCGTACGCCGAGGAGATCGCCGACACCGCCGGCGCGGACCTGGCCGCCGCCCTGGTCGACGGCCGGTTGGACCGCTACGTGGCCCAGCTGGCCCGACCCGTCGGGCTTCCGCCGCGGCCTGGGCGGGAGCGGTCGGCGGTACCCGCGCCGCGTGCGGGACAATTGGTCACTGTGCCCGTACCTGACGCGCCGGCGACCGGCGTCCCCAGCGATCCCAACGGCCCGGTGACGCCCGAGTCGGCTCGCCCGTCCCGGCTCGACCCGGCCATCGCGGCCCGGCTGCGCCGCAGCGCCGATGGTCTGGTCGCCGCCGTGGTCCGTGCGCACGACTCCGGCGAGGTGCTGATGGTCGCCTGGATGGACGACGAGGCGCTGCACCGCACCCTCACCACAGGTCGCGCGACCTACTGGTCGCGCAGCCGCCGCGAGTACTGGGTCAAGGGGGCCACCTCCGGGCACCACCAGTACGTCCGCTCGGTCGCCCTGGACTGCGACGGGGACGCGCTGCTGGTGAGCGTGGACCAGGTCGGCGCCGCCTGCCACACCGGGCACCGGACCTGCTTCTTCACCGAACTGCCCGTCACCACGCAGGCCCAGCCGTGACCGACGGCGCGGTCACCCCGGACCTGGCCACCTTCACCGAGTTGGCGGCCCGCTGGCGGGTCGTGCCGGTCACCCGGCGCTTGCTGGCCGACGCGGAGACCCCGGTGGGCGTCTACCGGAAGCTGGCCGGGGGACCGGGCACGTTCCTGTTGGAGTCCGCCGAGCAGGGCGTGGGGTCGGCCGGCATGGCCTGGTCGCGCTATTCCTTCATCGGCGTACGCAGCAGCGCGACCCTCGTCGAGCGGGACGGCGTGGCGACCTGGCTCGGCCAGCCGCCGGCGGGTCTGCCCACCGAGGGCGACCCGGTGCGGGTGCTGCGGGAGACCGTCGCGGCGCTGGCCGGCCCGGTCGGGGACCCCTCCGACGGGCTGCCGCCGCTGACCGGGGGCATGGTCGGCTACCTGGGGTACGACCTCATCCGCCGTTTCGAGCGGTTGCCCGAGCTGACCGAGAACGACCTGGGTGTGCCGGAGCTGGGCATGATGCTCGCCACCGACCTGGTGGTGCTCGACCACTACGACGGTTCGGCGATCCTGGTCGCCAACGCGGTGCTGCCACCGTCGGACGCCCCGGACCGCGCCCCGCAGGTCGCCGCCGCGTACCACCACGCGGTGGGCCGACTGGACGCGATGACCACCGCGCTGTCCCGGCCCATCCCGCCGATGATCTCCACGGTCGAGCGTCCTCCGGTCGGGGAGGTGCTCTGCCGTACGCCCGCCGACGGGTACCCGAAGGCCGTGGAAGCGGCCAAGGAGGCGATCCGGGCCGGTGAGTGCTTCCAGATCGTGCTCTCCCAGCGGTTCGAGCGGCCGATCCACGCCGACCCGTTGGACGTGTACCGGGTGCTGCGCACCAGCAACCCGAGCCCGTACATGTACCTGCTGCGCTTCGACGGCTTCGACATCGTCGGCTCGTCACCGGAGGCGCACCTGAAGGTCACCGCCGCCGAGGACGGGCGACGGAGGGCGCTGCTGCACCCGATCGCCGGCACCCGACCGCGTGGCGGCACCCCCGCCGCCGACGCCGCGCTCGCCGCCGAGCTGCTCGCCGACCCGAAGGAACGCGCCGAGCACGTGATGCTCGTCGACCTGGGTCGCAACGACCTGGGCCGGGTCTGTCAGCCGGGCACCGTGGAGGTTCCCGAGTTCGCCACCATCGAGCGGTACAGCCACGTCATGCACATCGTCTCCACCGTCACCGGCACGCTGCGTGACGATCAGACGGCCTTCGACGCGCTCGCCGCGACCTTCCCGGCCGGCACCCTCTCTGGCGCGCCGAAGGTGCGGGCCATGGAGATCATCGAGGAGCTGGAGCCGGTACGCCGTGGTCTCTACGGGGGCACTGTCGGCTACTTCGGCTTCGGTGGTGACCTGGACATGGCGATCGCCATCCGGACCGCGCTCATCCGCGACGGCCGCGCCTACGTGCAGGCCGGTGCGGGGGTGGTCGCCGACTCGGACCCGGCCGCCGAGGACCAGGAGACGCGGAACAAGGCCGCCGCGGTGCTGGCGGCGATCGCAGCCGCCGAAACACTGAGGCCGGCCCGGTGAGCGCGAGGAGTGCAGCGGAGCGGAGCCCCGCAGTCGCGAACGAAAGGCCGGTTCGGTGAGCGCGAGGAGTGCAGCGGAGCGGAGCCCCGCAGTCGCGAACGAAAGGCCGGCCCAGTGAGCGCGCGTGGTGGCGGGGAGCGGTCCGCTGTGGGGCGGCGCGAGTTGACGTACGCCGTCCTGCTCTGTCTGGCCGGCGCGGGTCTGGCGCTGTGGGCTGCGACGCGGAGTTGGTCGGTCGAGTTGACGGTGCGCCCGGCGCCGCTGCCGCCGGTGCGGGACACCCGCAGCGGCGCGGGCCTGCTGCCGTGGCTGCCGGCGCTGGCTGTGGTGGCGTTGGCGGGTGGTGGTGCGGTGCTGGCCACCCGGGGCCGGGTGCGGCGGGTGCTCGGCGGGCTGCTCGGCGTGCTGGGTCTGGCGGTGGCGGCCGGTGGCGGCTACGGGCTGGTCGCCGACGTGGGTGGCTCGGTGAGCCGGCAGTGGCCGGCGCTGTGCCTGCTCGGCGGGTTGTTGGCTGCCGCTGGTGGCTGGTGGACGGCGGTGCGGGGCGGCGGTTGGCCGGCGATGGGCGCTCGGTACGAACGGCCGGCGCGCTTGGGCCCGGAGACCGTGTCGGCGCCGGCCGGCCCGGAGGGTTCGTCGACGCCGCTGGCCGGGCGGCGGACGACGGAGGCGTGGGACGCTCTGGACCGGGGCGAGGACCCGACCGCCGACTGACGCCGCGGGCAGGCGGCGTGTCAGCCGACTGGCTGACGCTCGCGCTGTACCCGGCGGCTGGCGGCACGGGCGGCGGTCAGCTCGGCCACCAGGCGGTTCAGCTCGGCGCGTTGGTCGGCGCGGGCCCGGTCGGCGCAGACGGCCTCCCAGGCGTTGCCGCGTGCGGTCCGCATCCGTCCTTCGCCGACCACTGCGCGTTCGACGGTGTGCACCACGCCGACGGCGAGCGACGCCACTGTGCGTGAGATGGTGGTCAACCCGCTGGTCGGCTGCGGCTCGGACATGCTCATGGTCACCTCGCACGAGGAGTTGCGACGGTCGGGGCAGGCGCGCCATTGAGTCTGCCCGAGGACGATGCTCGTCGGCCGAGGTTTCGCCGCTGTGACCGCCCGGTCAACTGTCTCGCCTGGGCCATGACCAGGACTGTCCGTCCGACCTTGAGCTTGCTCACAACATCGATCGACGTTGTTGTCGTCGCGCGCCGACCGGCGACTGGTGGCATGATCGATGGATCGGCCCGGTCCGACCGTGGTCGTCGGGCCTCGCACCGTGTGACGGCGGTCGATACCGGAGGTGGCGCTGCGTGACACACCGTTCACGGCAAGTCGGCCATTATGCCGCAGCCCTTTTCGTGAGCAGCGCCATACCCCCGGCATTCGGCGTCGGTCGGCTGCCCCTAGCATCGGCCCATGACGCCCGGAGAGGGGAGTCCGTTGGTGACTGCTGAGCATGCGCACGCGGAGGGGGACGACGCCGGTCAGGCAGCGTCCGTAAGCGTGCTCGACGAGATTCTGGCTGGCGTACGTGAGGACGTCGCCCGACGCCAGGAGCAGGTTCCGCTGGAGCGGATCCGTGAACTGGCAGCGGCGGCGCCGCCGCCGCTGGACGCGTACGCGGCGCTGCGCAAGCCCGGCGTGGCCGTGATCGCCGAGGTGAAGCGTTCGTCGCCGTCCAAGGGCCGGCTGGCCGAGATCGCCGATCCGGCCGATCTCGCCGTCGACTACGCGGCCGGTGGGGCTCGGGCGATCAGTGTGCTGACCGAGGGGCGCTGGTTCGGCGGTTCGCTGGACGATCTCGCGGCCGTCCGCGCCGCCGTGACCGTGCCGGTGCTGCGCAAGGACTTCGTGGTCTCCAGCTACCAGGTGCACGAGGCGCGTGCGCACGGCGCGGACCTGGTCCTGCTGATCGTCGCCGCGCTCGAGCAGAACGTGTTGATGGGCCTGCTGGAGCGGATCGAGTCGCTGGGCATGACCGCGCTCGTCGAGGTGCACGACGAGGAAGAGGCCGACCGGGCTCTGGAGGCCGGCGCGCAGGTGATCGGGGTCAACGCCCGTGACCTGCGTACCCTTGAGGTCGACCGGTCGGTGTTCGAGCGGATCGCGCCCGGCCTGCCCAGCAGCGTCGTCAAGATCGCGGAGTCCGGTGTTCGCGGCCCCCACGACCTGATCCGGTACGCCTCCGCGGGCGCCGACGCGGTGCTCGTCGGCGAGGGTCTGGTCACCCAGAAGAGCCCCCGCGAGGCGGTCGCCGAGTTGGTCAACGCGGGCAACCACCCCGCAACGCCCCGGCCGGTGCGCTGACCCCGCACCGACGTGACGCCCCACCGAGAGGATTTCCGATGAGCGCCGACGCGCTGGCCCCGGTGGCCGGCCCGCAGCCCGACTCCGCCGGCCACTTCGGCCGCTTCGGCGGTCGGTTCGTTCCCGAGGCCCTGGTGGCCGCGTTGGACGAGCTCGACGGGGCGTGGCGCGCCGCGATGGCGGACGAGTCCTTCCGGGCCGAGTTCGGGGCACTGCTGCGCGACTACGCCGGCACCCCGTCGCTGCTCTACGAGGCCCGGCGTTTCTCCGCGAAGGTCGGCGCGCGGGTGCTGCTCAAGCGCGAGGACCTCAACCACACCGGCGCGCACAAGGTGCGCAACGTGCTCGGCCAGGCGCTGCTCACCAAGCGGATGGGCAAGACCCGGGTGATCGCGGAGACCGGCGCCGGCCAGCACGGTGTGGCCACCGCGACCGCCGCCGCCCTGTTCGACCTGGAGTGCGTGGTCTACATGGGCCAGGTCGACACCGAGCGGCAGGCACTGAACGTGGCCCGGATGCGCATGCTCGGCGCCACCGTCGTGCCGGTGACCAACGGCTCGCGCACGCTCAAGGACGCGATGAACGAGGCGATGCGTGACTGGGTGGCCAACGTCGACGAGACGCACTACCTGATCGGCACCGCCGCCGGCCCCCACCCGTTCCCGGCGATGGTCCGCGACTTCGTGCGGGGCATCGGTGACGAGGCCCGCCAGCAGTGCCTCGACCTCACCGGCGCGCTGCCGGACGCGGTGACCGCCTGTGTCGGTGGTGGATCCAACGCGTTGGGCATCTTCCACGCCTTCGTCGGCGACGACGACGTGCGGCTGTACGGCTTCGAGGCCGGCGGCGACGGCGTGACCACCAGCCGGCACGCGGCCAGCATCACCGGTGGGTCGGCCGGCGTCCTGCACGGTGCCCGCACCTACGTGCTGCAGGACGCCGACGGGCAGACCCTGGAGTCGCACTCGATCTCCGCCGGTCTGGACTACCCGGGCGTCGGGCCCGAGCACGCCTGGCTGCACGACACCGGTCGGGCGAACTACCTGCCGGTCACCGACGACGAGGCGATGGCTGCGTTCGAGCTGCTCTGCCGCACCGAGGGGATCATCCCGGCGATCGAGAGCGCGCACGCGCTCGCCGGCACCGTCACGTTGGCCCCGAAGCTCGCCGCCGAGCTCGGTCGGGAACCCACCATCGTGGTCAACCTCTCCGGGCGGGGCGACAAGGACGTGCACACCGCCGGTGACTACTTCGGCATCCTCGACAAGGAGCAGTGAGATGAGCCGGATCGGGCTGGCCTTCGACAAGGCCCGCGCCGACGGGCGGGCACTGCTGGTCGGCTGCATGCCGGCTGGTTTCCCGAGCGTCGAGGGCAGCATCGCCGCGATGATCGCCATGGTCGAGGCCGGGGTCGACGTCATCGAGGTGGAGATTCCCTACTCCGACCCGGTGATGGACGGGCCGGTGATCCAGAAGGCCAGCGACATCGCCCTGGCCGGCGGCGTCCGCACCGCCGACACCATGCGCATCATCGAGGCGGTGGCGGCCACCGGCGCGCCGGTGGTCACGATGACCTACTGGAACCCGGTCGAGCGGTACGGCGTGGACGTGTTCGCCCGTGACCTCGCCTCCGCCGGCGGCACCGGTCTGATCACCCCCGACCTGATCCCCGACGAGGCCGACGAGTGGCTCGCGGCCTCGGACGCACACGGGCTGGACCGCACGTTCCTGGTCTCGCCGTCGTCCACCGACGCTCGGCTGGCGATGACAGTGGAGCACTGCCGTGGCTTCGTCTACGCGACAGCCGTCATGGGTGTGACGGGAGCTCGGGCGAGCACCTCGGACGCGGCTCCGACGTTGGTCTCCCGGGTCCGGGCGGTCACCGACCTGCCGGTCGGTGTCGGTCTGGGCGTGGGCACCGGCGCGCAGGCCGGCACCGTCGCCGGGTACGCCGACGGGGTGATCGTGGGTAGCGCCCTGGTCCGGTGCGTGCTCGACGCGCCCACCGAGGCCGACGGGCTGGCCGCGCTGCGTACCCTCAGTGCCGAACTCGCCGAGGGCGTCCGTACCCCCACCCGCTGAGACTCCCGCCGGGTTTCGGCGCTCAACGCTGGCGGCCCTCGGGGTGTTCGGGGCTGTCAGGGGCGCAGGGACGGGTCCGCGGCCTCGCCGCGTTGCTCCGGAGGCTGCCCCGCTCCCGACCGCCCGTCCGGGTCGGTCGCGCGCCAGAGAGTCGTCGCCGGCGGCGCTGCGACGCCCGGCGTCCGGGAAACATCGTGGAGTACGCCGGAGCGGCCCTCACGAGCGTCGGTGACGGCGGCCCGCGTGAGTGGCGTGACGGCCTCGGGGAGCACGTCGGGGGAGTGCCAGGACAGCCGGCAGCCCGGCGGTGGGTCGGCGGCCGGCTGGACCCCTGCGGCGCGGGCCCGGAACACGTGTACGAGGACGTCCGGCAGCGGTCCGACGCGGCCGGGCGTAGCCTCCCCCGCGGGGCCGGTCAGGTGGTAGACGCCGACCAGGTCGACCAGGTCGATGTCCCAGCCGGTCTCCGCCCTGATGTCCCGCAGGGCCGCCCGCACCGGACTCTCCGCCGGACGTAGACGCCCACCGGGAAGCGCGTAGCGGCGCTCGCCCCGACCCTGTCGACAGAGCAGCACGCGGCCGGTGTCGTCGGTGACGACCGCGGCGACCGCCCAGGTGAGCGCGCTCATGGACAAAGAGCGTACGGGGGTGCAAACCAGAAGTCACCGAGTTGCGGGCTCCGGCGGCCCGGGGTGCCGCTGTGGGGGTGTGCAGCGGTAGCGTGTGCACCCGTGACCCTCGCCTCGCTGTCCCCCCAGGCGGCCCTGCCCAGCCCCAGCACCGCGGTCTGGCAGCTCGGGCCGGTGCCGATCCGGGCCTACGCGCTCTGCATCATCGCCGGCATCGTGCTGGCCTGCTGGGTGACGGAGCGCCGGCTGCGGCAGCGCGGCGTCGCGCCCGGCGCGGTGCTCGACATCGCCGTCTGGGCGGTGCCCGCGGGCATCATCGGCGCCCGGATCTACCACGTGATCACCTCGCCGGAGAAATACTTCGGCGCCGGTGGCGAGCCGATGAAGGCGTTCGCCATCTGGGAGGGTGGTCTCGGCATCTGGGGCGCGGTCGCCGGTGGCGCGGTCGGGGCGTGGATTGCGGCCCGACAGCTCGGCATTCCGTTCGGCGTGGTGGCCGACGCGCTGGCGCCCGGGCTGCCGCTGGCCCAGGCGGTCGGGCGGCTCGGCAACTGGTTCAACAACGAGCTGTTCGGTGCCCGCACCACACTGCCGTGGGGCCTGGAGATCCACCGGATGGACCCGGACAATCCGGGGCACGCCCTGCGGGACGACGCCGGGCAGCCCATCCTCGAACCAGGCCTGTACCAGCCGACCTTCCTCTACGAGCTGCTGTGGAACCTCGGCGTCGTCGCCCTGGTCTTCCTCCTCGACCGCCGACTCAAGCTGGGTCGGGGTCGGGCCTTCGCGCTCTACGTGATGGGCTACACCGCCGGCCGGTTCTGGATCGAGCTGATGCGCACCGACGAGGCCAACCAGATCCTCGGCGTCCGGCTCAACGTCTGGACCGCCGCCCTGGTCTTCCTCGGCGGGTTGATCTACTTCGTGCGGGTACGCGGCCCGCAGGAGTTCCTGATCCCGATCGGCGCGACGCCGACGCCGACCCCGCCCCCCGCGTCCGACCTGTCCCAGGTGGACCTCTCCGAGCGGGAGACCCCCACGCGGACCGCCGCGCCGGAGGGCTACCGGGTGGTCAGCGAGGAGCAGTACGCCGCCTGGCAGGAAACCGGCGTCGTGCCGGCGGAGCCCGCTGGCGACGAGGCCGTCGAGCGCAGCACCGGTGAGCCCGGCACCGACGAGCCCCGCGCCGACGACACGGTCGTCGGCAGCACGTCGACCGACGACGACTCTGCGGACGATTCGTCAGCCGACCGGGCTGACGTCGCAGGCGCCCGGCCCGCCGACCGGGCTGACGCCTCGGGCGTGCGGCCCGCCGACCGGGACAGCTGAGCGGGGGCGACACCGATGCGAAGCGCGGTGGTGGTCGGCGCCGGGGTCGGTGGCCTCGCGGTGGCCGGCGCGCTGGCCCGCTCCGGCTGGATGGTCACCCTCATGGAGCGCGCCGAACGGGTCCGCCCCGAGCCGACCGCCGTGGTGCTCTGGCCCAACGGTGTCCGCGCGCTGCAAGCCCTCGGCCTCGGCGCGGGCCTGGCTGCCATCGCCACTCCGCTGCCCGACGGTGGGGTCCGCCGCCCGGACGGGCACTGGCTCGTCCAGCCTCGGCCCATCCCCGCCGACCGGATGCCGGTGGTGGTGCACCGCGAGGACCTGCACGACGCGTTGATCGCCGGTCTCGGCGAGCGGGTCGACCTGCGGACCGGCGTGACAGTGCGCCACGTCCGGGTCGAGCCGGGTGAGCGACCGGCGGTCAGCGACGGCCGACAGACCATCGAGGTCGACCTGGTGGTCGCGGCCGACGGCACGGACAGCGGCATCCGCCGCCAACTCGCCCCCGAATCCCGGGTGGTCAGCTCCGGATGTGCCGCCTGGCGCGCTGTCATCCCCTGGTACAAGGCGCCCCGGCTACGCGACGACCAGCCACTGGTCGGTGAGATCCTCGGCGCGGGCTACCGCTTCGTGGCCGCGTCGTTGGGTGAGCGCGGCTCGTCGGGTGGTTCCACCCGGGGCGGCATCTACTGGGTGGCCACCGCTGCCGGCGCGCCACGCCCCGAACCGCCGGAGACCCAGCTCGCCCTGCTCCGTCGCTGGTACGCGGGCTGGCCCGACCCGATCGGCGCGCTGCTCGACGCCACCGACCCGTCCGACCTGGTCCAGCAGGAGGTCCGCGAGCTGCGACCGCTGCCCCGCGCGTACGGCTTTCCGGCCGGTCCGGGCGGAGTGGTGCTACTCGGTGACGCGGCGCACGCCATGCCACCGCACCTCGGGCAGGGCGCCTGCCTCGCGTTCGAGGACGCCGCCACGCTCGCCACCCTGCTCCGTGAGGCTCGGCTGCCCGACGCCGTTCAGGCGTACGACCGGGTACGCCGCCCGCGCGCCGCGACGGTGGTCCGGCAGACGCGGCGGATGTCGGCGGTGCTCCAGGCCCGTGGCCGGTTGGCACTGCGCGCCCGCGACGCCGCGCTCGGCACGATCAACTCCCGACTGCTCTCCAGCGCAGCGGCCACCGCCGCCCAGTGGCGGCCCCCCACCTGACCCGCCTCACTCGTTCCACCGCGTCGATCAAGGACTTGTGGTGGTGGTCGAAGCGTGACAAAACCGTCCTGATCCGGCGCCACGACTCCATGATCGACATGGTCGGAGGGCGGGGCTAGGGGATCAGGGCTGCGGGTTCGGCGATGCAGGCGGTGCCGATGCGGCGGAAGCCGACCCGCAGGTAGACCCGGGCGATCTCCTCGCTGCCGGCGGAGAGGAAGACCAGGTCGGTGCCGGCCGCGAGCAGTTCCCGGGCGAGGGTGGCGGTCAGCGCGGCGCCCAGTCCGCGTCGGCGGGCGGCCGGCAGGGTGGCCACCCCGGCGATCTCCGCGACGTCGTCGACCCGCATGGCCATGCCGCTGGACAGCGCACCCTCGGTCGACGTGCCGGCCAGTGCGGAAATCCGTCGGCCGTCGCCGATCCGGGCGCGTTCCTCGTCGAGCGCGGCGAGTTCGAGTTCGGTGACCGCCGCGTCCCGCTCTGCCGGGCCCGCCTCTCCGGTGGCGGTGCCGGCGGCGGCGAACGCCACGGCTGCCACCGCGCGCCGGGCGGCGACATCGGCGGCAAAACCGGGGGAGTCGGCGGCCAGCACCCGCACCGCCGCGTCGGAGAGCGTCGCCGGGTCGGGCAGCGCGCTCGGGTCGAGCACCATCAGCGGCGCCTCCAACACGTGCAGCCCCGCCGAGCGAGCCACCGCCAGCAGGTCGGGGGTCGTCTCGTGCACCCACTCAAAGGCTTCCGGCAGGCCCAGCTTCCGTTGCCGCTCGCGAACCGAGGCCACGTCGGCCAGCGACGGCGGTTCGCTGGCGTCGAGCCGGGGACGGGCGTAGAACGGCCATCCGTTGCCCTCGCGGACGAACAACACCAGCCCGCCATGTTCCTCCGCACCGGCGACGTCGCGGGGCACCGCGTCGTAGAAACGTTCCAACCGGTCGAAGACGTGCTTGTTGAGCGGATCCACCGCGCGAGACTACACGTCCCAGCCAGTGGACGGTGTGATCAATCTCAGGTGGCCGTGCGAGCGTCGCCCTAACGTAGACTCAATAGACCCACGGGCCGACGTCGTCCCCACCATGATCCAACCTGAGTGACGACAGGAGGCCCGGTGGCTCAGCCGTACGCGGATATGACACAGCCGTACCCGCACAGCCCGCAGGCGTCCCCGATGCCCGACCCCCGCCCACCCGCCCAGGGCCTCTACGACCCCGCGCAGGAGCACGACGCCTGCGGTGTGGCGTTCGTGGCGGACCTGCACGGCCGGCGTTCACACGCGGTCGTCGCCAACGGGCTCGGCGCCCTGTGTCGACTGGACCATCGCGGCGCCCGAGGCGCGGAGCAGAACACCGGCGACGGCGCGGGCATCATGATCCAGGTCCCCGACGCGTTCCTGCGCGCGGTGGCCGACATCGCGCTTCCCCCGGCCGGTCAGTACGCGACGGGGCTGGTCTTCTTCCCCGACGACGACGCCGCCGAGGCGCGTGCCCGGCGGGTGGTCGAGAAGTACGCGCTGGTGGAGGGCGCCGACCTGCTCGGCTGGCGGGACGTGCCGATCGACAGCAGCGACCTTGGCGAGACGGCCCTGGCGGCGATGCCCCGGGTTCGACAGCTCTTCCTGGCCGCGCGACGGCTCACCGACGCGCCCGAGGGGCCGGCCGGTTCGCCGCTGCACGGCATCGAGCTGGACCGAGTGGCGTTCAGCCTGCGCAAACAAGCCGAACGGGAGACCGCCGAGCGGGGCGTCCCGGCATACTTCCCGTCGCTGTCCAGCCGCACCATGGTCTACAAGGGAATGCTCACCCCCGACCAGTTGCCGGCGTTCTACCCGGATCTGCGTGACGAGCGGATCGACAGCGCGATCGCGTTGGTGCACTCCCGCTTCTCCACCAACACGTTCCCGTCCTGGCCGCTGGCGCACCCGTACCGCTTCATCGCCCACAACGGCGAGATCAACACGATCCGGGGCAACCGCAACTGGATGCAGGCTCGGGAGGCGCTGCTGCGCTCGCCGAACGTGCCGGGCAACATCCGGCGGGTCTTCCCGGTGTGCACGCCCGGCGCCTCCGACTCGGCGAACTTCGACGAGGTCCTTGAGCTGCTGCACCTTGCGGGGCGGAGCCTGCCGCACGCGGTGCTCATGATGATCCCCGAGGCGTGGGAGAACGACCCCGGCATGGAGCCGGCCAAGCGCGCCTTCTACCGCTTTCACGCCAGCCTGATGGAGCCGTGGGACGGTCCCGCGTCGGTGGCCTTCACCGACGGCGAGATCGTCGGTGCGGTGCTGGACCGCAACGGGCTGCGCCCGGGGCGCTGGTGGCAGACGGACGACGGCCTCGTCGTGCTCGGTTCCGAGGCGGGCGTGCTCGACCTCGACCCGGCCCACGTGGTCGCCAAGGGCCGACTCCAGCCGGGCAAGATGTTCCTGGTCGACACCGTCGCCGGTCGGATCGTGCACGACGAGGAGATCAAGTCCGAGTTGGCCGCCGCCCAGCCCTACGCCGAGTGGCTGCACGCCGGGCTGATCGAGCTGGGTGACCTGCCGGCCCGCGAGCACACCGTCTACACCCACGACTCGGTACGCCGGCGGCAGCAGACCTTCGGCTACACCGAGGAGGAGCTGAAGATCCTGCTCGGGCCGATGGCCCGCACCGGCGCCGAGCCGCTCGGTTCGATGGGTACGGACACTCCGATCTCGCCGCTGTCCACCCGGCCGCGGCTGCTCTACGACTACTTCCACCAACTCTTCGCCCAGGTCACCAACCCGCCGCTGGATGCCATCCGCGAAGAGCTGGTGACCAGCCTGGCGTCGACGATCGGGCCGGAGGGCAACCTGCTCGACCCGGGCGCGGCGAGCTGCCGGCAGATCGTGCTGCCGCACCCGATCATCGACAACGACGAGCTGGCGAAGATCCTCTCCATCGACGAGGACGGCGACCTGCCCGGCTTCAAGGCGGTCCGGGTCTCCGGGCTGTACCGGATCCGGGAGGGCGCCGCCGGGATCAAGGCGCGGCTGACCGAGATCTGTCGGCACGTCTCCGAGGCGATCGAGGACGGCGTGCGGATCCTGGTGCTCTCCGACCGGGATTCCAACGCCGACCTGGCGCCGATCCCGTCGCTGCTGCTCACCGCCGCCGTGCACCAGCACCTGGTGCGCGAGCAGACGCGTACCCAGGCGGCGTTGATCGTGGAGTCCGGCGACTGTCGGGAGGTGCACCACGCGGCCGTCCTGATCGGTTACGGGGCGGCGGCGGTCAACCCGTACCTGGCGTTCGAGTCGGTGGAGGATCTGATCTCCACCGGTGCGCTGGCCGGCGTCGAGCCGGCTGCCGCTGTGCGCAACTACGCCAAGGCGCTCGGCAAGGGCGTCCTGAAGATCATGTCGAAGATGGGCATCTCGACGGTCTCCTCGTACTGCGGGGCGCAGGTCTTCGAGGCGGTCGGCCTCGACAGCCGGCTCGTCGAGCGGTACTTCCGGGGCACCCCCAGCCGGATCGGCGGGGTGGGCCTCGCCGGCGTGCACGCCGAGGTGGCTGCCCGGCACGCGCTGGCCTGGCCGTCGGCGGGCACCGCCGCCTCCGACCGGCTCGAGGTCGGTGGCGAGTACCAGTGGCGTCGCGAGGGTGAGCTGCACCTGTTCAACCCGGAGACGGTCTTCCTGTTGCAGCACGCCACCCGGAGTCGGCAGTACGACGTCTTCCGGGAGTACACCGCGAAGGTCGACGCGCTCGCCGCGCAGGCCGGTTCGTTGCGCGGGCTGTTCACCCTGCGTACCGGGGTCCGCCCGGCGGTGCCGATCGAGGAGGTCGAGCCGGCCTCCGAGATCGTCAAGCGGTTCGCGACCGGCGCCATGTCGTACGGGTCGATCTCCGCCGAGGCACACGAGACACTCGCCATCGCGATGAACCGTCTCGGCGGCAAGTCCAACACCGGTGAGGGCGGCGAGGACGTCGAGCGCCTGCACGACCCGGCCCGCCGCTCGGCGGTCAAGCAGATCGCCAGCGGTCGCTTCGGTGTGACCAGCGAATACCTGGTCAACGCGGACGACCTCCAGATCAAGATGGCCCAGGGCGCGAAGCCGGGCGAGGGCGGTCAGCTGCCCGGCAACAAGGTCTGGCCGTGGATCGCCCGGACCCGGCACGCCACTCCCGGCGTCGGTCTGATCTCCCCACCGCCGCACCACGACATCTACTCCATCGAGGACCTGGCCCAGCTCGTCCACGACCTGAAGTGCGTCAACCCGGCAGCCCGGGTGCACGTCAAGCTGGTCAGCGAGGTCGGCGTCGGCACCGTCGCCGCCGGGGTGGCGAAGCTCAAGGCGGACGTCATCCTGATCTCCGGCCACGACGGCGGCACGGGCGCGTCCCCGATGAACTCGCTCAAGCACGCCGGTACGCCGTGGGAGCTGGGGCTGGCCGAGGCGCAGCAGACGCTGTTGCTCAACAAGCTGCGCGACCGGGTCACCGTTCAGGTCGACGGCCAGCTCAAGACCGGCCGGGACGTGCTGGTCGCGGCGCTGCTCGGCGCGGAGGAGTTCGGTTTCGCGACAGCGCCGCTTATCGTCGCCGGTTGCGTGATGATGCGGGTCTGCCACCTGGACACCTGCCCGGTCGGCATCGCCACCCAGAATCCGGTACTGCGTGAGCGGTTCACCGGCACCCCGGAGTTCGTGGAGAACTTCTTCCTCTTCCTCGCCGAGGAGGTCCGGGGCTACCTGGCGGAGCTGGGTCTCCGGTCCATCGAGGAGGCGATCGGGCAGGCAGAGCTGCTCGACGTGGCCCCGGCTCTGACGCACTGGAAGGCGCACGGGTTGGACCTGGCGCCCGTTCTGCACCTGCCGGAGCTGCCCGCCGGTGCGGCCCGACGCGGGGTGCGCGCCCAGGACCACGGCCTGGAGCAGGCCCTGGACAACGAGCTGATCGCGTTGGCCCGTCCAGCGTTGTCCGACGGGGCGCCGGTGCGCGTCGAGGTGGCGGTGCGCAACGAGCACCGCAGCGTCGGCGCGATGCTCGGCGGGGAGGTCACCCGTCGCTTCGGCGGTGCCGGGCTCCCGGACGACACCATCGAGTTCGTGCTGAACGGCACGGCCGGGCAGTCGTTCGGCGCGTTCCTGCCGCGTGGGGTGACCCTGCGGCTGCACGGCGACGCCAACGACTACGTGGGCAAGGGTCTTTCCGGTGGGCGGGTCGTCGTCCGTCCGGACGCCGCCGCCCCGTTCCTCGACCCCGACGCCGCGCCGGGGCAGCGGGCCGAGGACCAGATCATCGCCGGCAACACCATCCTGTACGGAGCCACGGCGGGCGAGGTCTTCCTGCGTGGCCGGGTGGGGGAGCGGTTCGCGGTGCGCAACTCCGGCGCGGTCGCCGTGGTCGAGGGTGTCGGCGACCACGGTTGCGAGTACATGACCGGTGGCACTGTGGTGGTGCTCGGCGCGACCGGCCGTAACTTCGCGGCCGGCATGTCCGGCGGCACGGCGTACGTGCACCACCTGGACCATGCGCGGGTCAACACCGAGCTGGTGGACCTGGCGCCGCTGGGTGAGCAGGAGCAGGCGCTGCTGCACGAGTTGGTGCAGCGGCACGTGGCCGAGACCGGGTCGGCGGTCGCCGAGGAGCTGCTCAAGCGCTGGCCGGAGGCGGTGGCCGAGTTCACCGCTGTGGTACCCCGCGACTACCGCCGGGTGCTGGAGATCATGCGGGCCGCCGAAGCCGCCGGCCGCGACGTCGACGACGCGGTCATGACAGAACTGACCGCACCCGCTGTGCCGGCGATGCCGGCGCCGCCCGCCCCGCGGGTGGCGGCCCAGGAGGTGGCACGTGCCTGACCCGAACGGTTTCCTGCGCTACGACCGGCGACTGCCGGCCCGCCGTCCGGTGTCGGTGCGGATCAGCGACTGGCGTGAGGTCTACCCGCCGGCCGGCGAGGAGCTGGTCCGTGAGCAGGCCACGCGATGCATGGACTGCGGCATCCCGTTCTGCCACGACGGCTGCCCGCTGGGCAACCGCATCCCGGACTGGAACGACCTGGTGCGTACCGGCAACTGGGATGCCGCGGTGGAGTCGCTGCACGCCACCAACAACTTCCCGGAGTTCACCGGTCGGCTCTGTCCGGCGCCCTGCGAGGCGGCCTGCGTGCTCGGTATCCCCGGTGGTCAGCCGGTGACCATCAAGCAGGTCGAGGTGGAGATCGCCGACGCCGCCGCCGCGCGTGGGTTCACCCCCCGCCCGGTGCCGGCGCCGTCCGGCCGGTCGGTCGCAGTCGTCGGCTCCGGGCCCGCCGGCCTCGCCGCCGCCCAGCAGTTGGCTCGCGCCGGTCACGCGGTGACGGTGTACGAGCGGGACGACGCGATCGGTGGTCTGCTCCGGTACGGCATCCCCGACTTCAAGTTGGAGAAGCGGCACATCGACGCCCGGTTGGCCCAGCTCGCCGCCGAGGGGGTGCGCTTCCGCACCGGCGTGAACGTCGGGGTGGACGTCACCGCCGAGCAGTTGCGCGCCGAGCACGACGCGGTGCTGTTGGCCTGCGGCGCGTTGCAGGGCCGGGACACTCCGGAGACCCCGGGGCGGGCGCTTCGGGGCGTACACCAGGCGATGGCGCACCTGGTCGCGGCGAATCGCGCGGTCGCCACCGCGGCCACCGACCAGGCCGGCGTCGTGACCACCGGCGAGCGCCGGCTGGCGCGGGCGGTGCTGCCGGACGGCACTCCGATCGACGCTGCCGGCAAGCACGTGGTGATCATCGGTGGTGGGGACACCGCCGCCGACTGCCTCGGCGTCGCCCATCGCCAGGGCGCTGCGGGCGTGCACCAGCTCGACCTGTACCCGCAGCCGCCGCAGGAGCGCGACGAGGCACGGGACCCGTGGCCGACCTGGCCGTGGATCCTGCGCAGCTACCCGGCGCACGAGGAGGGCGGCGAGCGGGTCTTCGCCGCTGCGGTGCAGGAGTTCGTGGACGACGGCACCGGCCAGGTGCGTGCGGTTCGGATCGCCGAGGTGACCGTCGAGAAGCGCGACGGCCGGCGCATCGTGACGGTGGTGCCGGGCTCCGAGCGGGAGCTTCCGGCGGATCTGGTGCTGCTGGCGATCGGTTTCGAGGGCACCGAGCAGCAGCCGCTGCTGGCGCAGTTCGGGGTGACCCGCAACCCGCGGGGCGCTGTCGACGCCCGCGACGACTGGCAGACCGACGCCGACGGGGTGTTCGTCGCGGGTGACATGCACCGGGGCGCTTCGCTGATCGTCTGGGCCATCGCCGAGGGTCGTGCGGCGGCCGCCGCCATCCACGCCTACCTCGGCGGTGCCGGTGTGCTGCCGGCCCCGGTCGGCCCGGCCGCGCAGGCTCTCGCCGCTCGCTGACAGATTGGGTCGTCCGGCCGGTGCGGCAGGCTGCTGCCGCACCGGCCGGGCATTCCCGCTGGTGAAGCCGCTCACAAATGTGGGCAAACAGGTTTAAGGCGGCAAGACTTGTCGGCTGCCGAACCGCGCCGCGATCGGCCTGAATGATCATGCCGCCGATCGCTGGAGGTTCGTCGTGGCCACGGGTGCCACCTTCGCCGCGCTGCGCCATCGCAACTACCGCATCTGGGCGCTCGCCGGGTTCGTCTCCGTCATCGGCACCTGGATGCAGGTCCTCGGGGTCAACTGGTACGTCCTGAAGGAGACCGGTTCGGCGACGTCCATGGGGTTCGCCGTGCTGCTCCAGGCGGCACCGACACTGCTGCTCAGCGTCTGGGGCGGTGTACTGGCCGACCGCCTGCCGGCCCGCCCGCTGCTGATCACCTCCCAGGTGGCCCACGCGGCGCTCGCCGCCGGGCTGGGCGCGGTCGCCCTGACCGGTTTCGGCGGCCTACCGCTGATCTTCGCGATCTCCCTGGCCACCGGTGCCGTCTCGGCCATCGAGGGCCCGGTGATGGGCCGCTGGGCCTCCACCCTCGTCGACCGGGAGACCCTCGGCAACGCCCTGGCGCTCGGGTCGCTCTCCAACTCCGCCGGCCGCATCCTCGGCATGAGCCTCGGCGCCGTCGTGGTGGCCGCCGTCGGCCCCGCCCTGCTGTTCGGCATCAACGCGGCGAGCTTCGCCGCCGTGGTGGTGGCGCTGTTCGCCGTCCGCCCGGGGGCCGTGGCCGGCGTGGCGGTGACCGCCGCCGGCGCGACCCGCAGCGGCGTGCGGGCCGGGTTCGCCTACCTGCGCGGGCAGCCGGTGCTGCTCCTCGCGCTCGCCCTGTCGTTCGTGCTCGGCAGTCTGGGCCGCAACTACCAGGTGACGATGGCGGCGATGAGCGACGGCCCGCTGAACGCCGGCGCGTCCGGCTACGGCGTCCTGTCGACGGTGTTCGCGGTCGGAACGGTGGTCGGCGCCCTCGTCGCGGCCCGTCGCCGTTCCCTGGGGTACGGAACGCTCGTCGTCGCCGGCCTGCTCGCCAGCGGTTTGCAGATCGTCGCCGGCCTCGCACCGGGGACCGTGAGCTTCGCAGCGGTGATCCTGCCGATCGCCGCCGCGGCGGTGGTCATCGACACCACGGTCGGTACCCGCGCCCAACTCGACACCGACGCCGCGATGCGGGGTCGGGTGCTCGCCGCGCTGGCGGTCACCGGCTCGGTCTCCGCCGCGGTCGGTGCCCCGCTGCTCGGCTGGCTCGCCGAGTACGCCGGGCCGCGCCAGACGCTCGTCCTGGCCGGGACCGCCGCGACGATCGCCACGGTCGCGGCGGCCGTCGCCCTGGACCGTCAGCACGCCCGCACGGCGACCCTCGCGCTGGTCACGCCCCGGCCGCGCCATCCGGTACGACGGGTGGCGTTCCGGGCCGCCCGCATCGTCCGTCCCGCCGGGGCGGTGTGTGTGATAGCGCCGGCCGGTCCCGGCGAGATCCGGTTGGGCGCGGTCCGGCTCCCGGAGCTGGCCACCGCCGGGTCGGTGGCCCGCCGCTGAGACAGCGGTCACCCCCGGTGGCACGCGCACGGGGCAGGGCGGCACGAAGATCGTCGTTACGCTCCGATCATGGACATCGAGGAGCGGCTACGACGGACCCGTCGGTGGCTGTGGATCGTGCTGATCGGGCTCTTCCTGAGCGGTGCCACCGCCTTTCCGCTGGAGATCGAGGTGCGCTGGTTGCTGCGCGCGCTGGACCCGCTCTCCGACCAACTGCCCGCCCTGGTCGCCTGGATCGAGCGGGTGCACACCGGGCTCGTGACAGCCGGCGACGACTACCCGTTCCTGCTGTACGGCACCGACTGGCTGGCCTTCGCCCACCTGGTGCTGGCGGTGGCGTTCTGGGGGCCACTGCGTGACCCGGTGCGCAACGTCTGGGTGGTGCAGGTCGGCATGATCGCCTGCGCGGGCATCGTCCCGCTGGCGCTGATCTGCGGGCCGATCCGGGACATCCCCTGGTTCTGGACGCTCGTCGACCTGTCCTTCGCGGTCGGGGCGTTCCCACCCCTCTGGTTCGCCTACCGGCACATCCGCGCGGTCGAGGCGAGCACGGCTACGGCGACGGGTGTGCCAGCGACTGCGTGATCAGGTCTCGCCAGGTCCTCGGCCGGGTGGATGACGACCTCGGCGGTCCCTGTAGACCTGCCCCAGATGTGGGGCGCCGTCATCGCCCCATATCCGGGGCAGGTCTACAGGCACGCACCGAAGTGGTCGGTCCTCGGTCCGGGTCGCGGGAGAGCAGCGGGATGCCGGGCAGTGGCGACCCGGAAAGGGCCCGCCGCAGGGGCGACGGGCCCTTCCGGTCCACACCGGATCCTCAGTGCGACATCAGGTCATGCGCCTCGCGGATCTTGGCCCAGGACTTCGGCTCGGCCGGCGGGGCGGCCTTGCGGGCGGCGCTGGCCACGTCGGGGCGGCCTGCGGTGAAGAGCCAGGTGGTGAACAGGTCGTCCAGGTCCAGCCCGGAGATCCGCTCGGCCAGCGCCTGGAACTGCGCGATCGTGCCGTTGCCGTACCGGTGCTCGGTGGCCCAGGCCGGCAGGATCTCGAAGAACGCGTCGTCGCCGACGGCCAGCCGGAGCTGGTGCAACGTCATCGCGCCCCGGTCGTAGACCGCGTTGTCGAAGATCCGGCCGGCACCCGGGTCACCGGGCAGCACCTGCCAGAACTCGTCGTCGGCCGGGTAGCTGGCGTAGGTGAAGTCGAACACCTCCTGCGCGGTGCCCTCACCCTGCTCCTCCGACCACAGCCACTCGGCGTACGAGGCGAAACCCTCGTTGAGCCAGATGTGTCGCCACTCGGCCACCGAGACCGAGTCGCCGAACCACTGGTGGGCGTTCTCGTGCACCACCACGTACGTGTTGGCACCGCGCCGCCAGAAGCCCGGCCCGTACACCGGTCGGGTCTGCGTCTCCAGGGCGAAGCTGATGCCGTCGACCGGACCGGCCACGCCACCCTGCGCCTCGAACGGGTACGGCCCGAAGATCCCGCCGCACCAGTCGACGATCTCGGCGGTCCGCTCGATGCTGGCACGCGCGGCCGGCCCGAGGGCGCCCAGTGAGGTGCTGTACGCGTTGACCACCGGCTGGCCGCCCGGGGTGGTGTCGGTGACGATGTCGTACTGGCCGATGGCCATGAAGGCCAGGTAGGTGGCCGTGGGGGAGGTGGTCCGCCAGATCCAGCGCGTGCGGTTGCCGGCCTCGGCCGCCGGGGGCCTCGGCTGCACACCGTTGCTGATCACCTCGACGCCGGTGGGCACCGACACCGAGATGTCGAACGTGGCCTTGTCCAGGGGGTGGTCGTTGCTGGGGAACCACCACCACGCCGACTCGGGCTCGTTGACGGCGAGCGCGCCGTCGTCGGTCCGCGTCCAGCCGGTGTAGCCGCCGACCAGGGTCTCCGACGGGATACCGGAGTAACGCACCACGATGGTGAGCTGCTGGCCCCGGGTCACCGTGCGGGCCGGGGTGACCACCAACTCGTGGACACCGGCGGTGCTGGTGGTCGCCGCCCAGCCGTTGACCCGGACCGACTCGACGTCGAGCAGGAAGTCCAGATTGAACGTCGAGAGGTCCTGAGTGGCGGTGGCGAGGATGGTGGTGGTGCCGGTGAGCAGGTCGGTGGCCGGGTCGTAGCGCAGCCGGACGTCGTAGTGCTCGACGTCGTAGCCGCCGTTGCCGTAGTCGGGGAAGTAGGTGTCGCCCAGGCCGGACGCGCCGGGTTGCGGCGCGGCCGTGACGATCGGCCGGCCCCAGCCCGCCGGGGCCGCCTGGCCGGGGGTGCCGGCGAGCACGGTGCCGGCGGTGGTGAGGGTCAGGGCGGCGGTGGCCGCCGTGAGTGCTCGTCGCACGAGGTGGACTCCCTCCATCGGGTGTTCGCCACGCCAACCTAATCGACAACTGTGAACGTCGCCGGCCCGCGACACCCCCGATCGGCGTCGATCTCTGGTGCGTCTTGCTCCACAAGGTCACACTGTGTGGATCGGAGGTGACGCGTGCGGCGGTCCGAGGTGCCCAAGCGGGAGTTGATCGGTCAGCGGCAGGCCGCGGGCGGTCGGGACCGGCTGCCAGCCGGCGGGCTGGAGTTCTTCGCGCTGCTCGCCCGGCTGCTGCGGCGGCCCCGTCGCGGCGACCGCCGGCTGCCGCTGCTCTGGCTGGTCCGCTCGGACACGTCGGACCTGATGACGCCGCTGCGCCGATTCCTCGGACAGGGTCCCCGGCGGCGGGTGCCGCACGCCGTGCTGGACGCCGACGCGCCGCCGGGTGCCGGGGACGTGTCAGCGCTGCTGCGCGAGCTGCACCGGCAGCTCTCCCTGGAGGCGTTCGGCGCCGCCCGGCTGCGCTTTCGGCACTACCCGCTCGCCGACTGGCTGATGCACCAGAGCCTCACCTTCGGCGTCGACGGCGACGACAGCCGCGCGGCCCTGGTACGCCGGTTGCGCGACCGCCGGGGCCCGCGCGCTCCCGAAGCGCCGCCCAGCGGCGGTGACGCGGTCAGCATCGTCTCGCAGCTGCTGCTCTGGCTGGTCCGCCGCGCCGTGCCGGGGGTGGTCTTCCGGGCCGCCGTCTCCGGCCGGGTGCCGGTGCTCGGGCGGCACTACACCTGGTTCATGCGCCAGCAGTACCTCGCGCCTCGGCAGTCGGTCACGTTCCTCGGCTTCGCCGAGCGCCTCACCGCCGGGTGGCGTGACGGCGAGCAACCCGACCAGGTCAACAAGCTGCTGTTGCACGCGTTCCTGGAGGACCTGCGGCAGGCGTACCGGCGTCGGCCGTGGCGCCCGTCGGACTGGCGGCGCACCGCGTACCCGGTGCTGTTGATCGACCACGTCGCGCCCGGCAACGTCGGCGGTGAACTGGTGCGCCTGGTCGGCGACGTCCGCACCGAGACCGGCCGCAACGACCCGCTGCTCATCGTCGTGTCCGGCGGGCAACCACCGCCGGAGCTGCCCGAGCCGCATCCGCTGACCGAGGCCGACGAGGCGTACGACGAGTGGACCGAGGCGCTGCCGGAGATGCGGCGGCTGCGCCGCCCGGCCGCCTGGCTCGTGGCGTTGCGTCCCGACGACACCGACACCGGCCCGCCGTCGCGGGGCAGCGTCCGGCCGTTCTCCGCGCCCGATCCGCCCTGGTGGTCGAGGCGTTTCCTGCCGGCGGCGCTCTGCCTGGTGCTGGTCGCGGCGCTGGGTGTCTGGGCGGGCAGCCGGTGGGGGCCGGGCTGCCACCCGTCGTTGACCGGCGGCCGGGTGTCGGTCGAGGTGGTCGCCAGCGGCGAGTGCGTCGGCTACAGCGACAGTGCCGCGCAGGTGTTCAACAACGACCCCGGCCAGGACGGGCTGCGGACCATCCAGGAGCGGATCTTCGCGCAGAACCGCGCCGCCGAGGAGGTCTGGCAGCGCAGCGACCGACGCCGGCCCTTCCTGACCCTGGTCTACCTGGGCACCCTGACCGGCAACCGGACCCGCGCCGACGAGGAGTCCTACGTCTCCGAGCGCGAGGAGCTCGAAGGCATGGCCACCGCCCAGTACGCGTTGCTGAAGGAGTCGGCCGGCGCCGACGGTGCCGCGCTGCTGCGGATCGTGGTGGCCAACGGTGGCCGGCAGATGATCTACGCGGACCGGGCCGTGTCGATGCTGGCCGAGCTGGCCTCGGACGACCCCACTGTGGTCGGGGTGGTCGGTCTGGTGGAGAGCCGGACGAGCACCGCCCGAGCGCTGCGCGAGCTGAACAAGGTCGGGCTGCCGGTGCTGGCGCCCACGCTCTCCGCCGACCGGATGGACGCGAACTCCCGCCTCTACCTGCAGATCTCCGCGCCCAACACCGACCAGGTGGAGATGGTCGACGCGTACGCCCAACAGGTGCTGAAGGTCAACGAGGCGCACGTCTACTACACGACGCTGGAGGGCAGCACGCTCACCGAGGACCTGTACGTGGGCACGCTCGTCGACGGGCTCCGGCAACGGTTCGGTCCCCGGATGACGCGCCTCGAAGAGTGGCGCACCGGTGAGCGGCTGACCGACGAGTGCGGCTACCCCGGCCTGCTCTTCTACGCGGGCCGCTGGACGGAGTTCGACGGTTTCCTGCGGGCGTTGCGCGAGTGCGGCGGCAACCCGCCCCGGCATCTCGTCGCCGACGACTCGGTCAACCGCTACATGGCCAATCCCGGGCTGCGCGCCGCAGCCCCCGGCAACCTGCCCGTCACGTACGTCTCCAAGGCCTCCCTGGCCACCTGCGCCGCGCTGCGGGCCGCCCAGGAGCGACGTGACGACGACGCGCGGGCCAGCTTCCTGTCCTGGATCCAGGCCGACGACCTGCTCGACCCGCCGCGTTGCCGGCCGGAGACCGGGCACCAGGTCGGCGAGCGGGTCAGCCTCGCCTACGACGCGGCGATGATGATGATCCGAGCGGTGGAGAGCCTCGCCGCCCGCCTGCACCACGCCGACCCGCGCCAGCGGTGGGAGCCGACGTCGGTCAATCCGGTCGCCGTGCACGCGGAGGTGCTCCGGCAGAACGCCGGCCAGGGGTACCGGGGGGTGGCCGGGCTGATCCGGTTCACGCCCGAGTCAGGCGAGCCGGTCGACAAACGGCTGGCCCTGCTGCGGGTGGAGCAGGTGCCCGACGTGGCCACGGCGCCGGTGGAGGTGTTCCGCTGCGGCCTTGCCGACACCGCCGACCCGGTGCCGTGCGGGCCCACGTGACAGACCCGGCGTGACACGTCCTGGCAGGACTGTCCGGGTGCCACCGGCGTCCGTTAGGGTTCCTGGGACCAGGCAGCCGTCGGCGTTGGGGGCAGAGGGTGGGCAGGCTCGCGTCGGCGTACGGGCAGGCGGTCAACTCCCACCGGGCGGCCCGAGCGCACCTGGACAACGCCCGCAACGCGCTCGGCACGGCAGCCGCCGCCGTCGGCTCGACCGGCGTCGGTGACCTGGTGACCCGACTCGCACGTCTCGGCGGCACCCTTGCCACTCCCGCTCCGGGTGTCACGCCGCTGACCGACGCGCCGGCCGCGGTGCGGATCGGCGCGGCGTCCACCCCGGACGGTGACTTCCCGGTGCTGGTCCCACTCGGCGGCGGTCACCACCTGGCCATCGACACCGACGCCCGGTCCCCGCTGGTCGCCGGGTTGCTGCGGGCGTTGGTGCTGCGACTGGTCGCCACCGCACCGCCCGGTCAGGTCCGGGTCGTCGGCATCGACACGGCCGCGCTGGGCGCCACCTTCGGCCCGTTGCGCCCCCTGCTCGACGCCGGGGTGCTCGACCCGCCGGCCACCAGTGAAGCCGAGGTGACCGCGCTGCTCGACGCCGCCGAGCAGCACGCCCGGGCCGCGCAGCACGGTCCACCCACCGCCCGGCACCTCCTGGTGGTGGTCGCCACCGCCGCGCCGCCGCCGCGCGAGCTGGCCCGGCTCGCCGCGCTCACCCACGCCGGCCCGGCCGCCGCCGTCTGCGTCCTGCTCACCGGACACCCGTCCCGGCTGCCCGGCGAGACCGCACCGCCGCTGGGCGGCACCACAGCGATCCGACTCGACCAGGGGTACGCTCACGTCGGCGACCCACCCGGCGTTCCGTTCAGCGCCGACGGCAGTGGGCTCGCCGCACCCGTGCTGCTCGACGGTGACCCGCCGCCCGCCTCGGTACGCGCGCTCGCCGAGCACCTCGGGGCCGCCACCCGACGCGCCGACGCGCTGCCGTTCACCGACCTGCTGCCCGAGCGGCGGTGGGCCGAGTCCGCCGGCAACGGTCTGCGGACGGTGATCGGCCGGGCCGGCAACGCCCCGCTGACGTTGGCCTTCGACGACGCCACCCCGCACTGGCTGGTCGGTGGGCGCACCGGCGCGGGCAAGACCGTCTTCCTCCTCGACGTCCTCTACGGGCTGGCCGCCCGCTACTCGCCGGCCGAGTTGCAGCTCTACCTGCTCGATTTCAAGGAGGGCGTGAGCTTCACCGAGTTCGTGCCCACGGGCCGCGACCCGTCCTGGCTGCCGCACGCCCGAGCCGTCGGCATCGAATCCGACCGCGAGTACGGCCTCGCCGTCCTGCGCGAGCTGCGCCGGGAGGCGCAACGCCGGGCCGGCGCGCTCAAGCGGCACGGTGTCACCAAGCTCGCCGACCTGCCCCGGGACAATCCGCTGCCCCGCATCGTGGCGGTCGTCGACGAGTTCCACGTGCTGCTGGCCGGCAACGACACGCTGGCCCGCGAATCCGTGGACCTGCTGGAGGAGTTGGCCCGCAAGGGCCGCTCGTACGGCATCCACCTGGTGCTGGCCAGCCAGAGCATGACCGGCATCGAGGCCCTCTACGGTCGGGCCGAGGCGATCTTCGGGCAGTTCGCGTTGCGGGTGGCGTTGCCTGGCGGGGGTGGGGTGCTCGACCAGCTCAACGACGCCGCCGCGGCCCTGCCGATCGGCTCCGCGGTGGTCAACACCGCCGCCGGCGCGGTCGGCGCCGACACCGTGCTGCGGTTCCCCGACGCGCACGCCGCCGCCGCTGACCTGGCCGCGTTGCGCCACGAGCTGTGGCAGGCCCGTCCGCCGGGTTCGCGGGCACCGGCGGTCTTCAAGGGGTACGAGGCCGCGCGGGTCGAGAACGACTCGACCTTCGCCGGACTGCGTCCCGGTGGCCGGCGCCCGATGGCCCTGGTCGGCCGTACCGTCGACGTGCACGGCACGACCGCCCTGTTCCTGATGGACGCAACACCCGGCCGGCACCTCGCCGTGGTGGGCACCGCGCCGACCGGCGCGGACGTGCTGCGCGCCGCGACGGTGAGCCTGGCCCGCCAACACGCTCCCGGTCACGCCCGGTTCCAGGTGGCCTCCCTGGTCACCGCCGCCGACCCGGTAGCCGACGACACCGAGGCCGTCCTCCGGGCGGCCGGTCACCAGGTGTCGCGTCTCGACGCGGCCGGGCTGCGCGACCGGATCGCCACCCTGGCCGGTGAGCCCGACGGTCGCGAGTACCTGGTGGTGTTCGGTATGGACGCCGCCGCGCCTGTTCTCGGTGCGACCGACCCGGGCACGTTCCGCTCCGGCCTGGACGACCTGCGCGAACTCCTGCGCCAGGGCCCCGGGCAGGGGGTGCACCTGCTCGGATGGTGGCGCGGGCTGCGACGCCTCGCCGACGACCTCGGCGGCACCCAGAACCGCGACGACATCGCCTGCCTGGTCGCCCTCAACGTGCCCGGTCCCGAGTTGGCCCTGCACCTCGGGACACACGACCTGGCCTACACGCCCCGCTCCGACCGGGCGCTGCTGATCGACCGGCACGACCAGCGCACCCGGCTGATCGTCCCGTTCGCCGGCGACGGGCACGAACCGGACGGGGAGCGGTGACAGTGTCCTTCGAGGAGTACGCGGCGCTGGCCCGACAGCTCTCCGAGCAGCGCCGCGCCGGCGAACAGCACGCCGCCACCGAGGCCGCACGCCGCCGTGACCTGCACGCCGCCGTCGACTACCTCCAGCAGCGGCTGACCGCCCAGGGGCACCGCCTCGACCAGCTCGGCCGCGCGATCGGCATCGACCAACCGCCACCCGGCCCACCGTCCAGCGTCGGGTCGGCCCCTTCCACACCACCGTCCAGCGCCGGATCGGCTCCGTCCACCCCACCCGGGACCGGGGACGGGGGAGACGCCGGCGCAGCCGGCGCGCCGGGGCGGGCTGGGGTCGGGGCGTACCCCGAGTTGCTGGCGGGGGAGGCTCGGCTGGCGTTGCCGACGGCGGTGAGCCCGGCGGGCGTCGGGGTGCCGGCGCAGCGCGCGGCGGCGGTCGACCCGACCGTCGAGTTGGAGCTGGCCCGGCGGATGGCCGACGAGGCCGACCGGCACGGGCAGCAGGCGGAGGTGCTGGCCCAGCGACCGGCGCTGCTACCGACGTGGTCACCGTTGGCGCGGGCGGTCGCCGTCTACGCCGGGTGTGGTGCTGCCGCCGGGGTGCTGGTGCTGGCCCTGGTGCTCGCCTCCGGGGTCGGTCTGGTCGACGGGTTCACCCTTGGCGCGTGGATCTGCGCGGGGTTGCCGGCGGTGGCGTTCTTCGGCGGGTACCTGGTGCTGGGCCGGTGGGGGCGACCCGCCATGGTGGCCGGCACCCCGCCGCGGTATCTGCCGCTCGGGTTCCTGATCTGTTTCCTGGTGGTGCCGATGGCCTACTGCGCCTACCTGCTGCTGGTGCGCGGGTTGCGCTGATCCCTGCGATTTCTGTCATTTCTGCTGGTCCGATTCCGAGCGTGTTGACCGCGACACACGCGTGAATTATTCACGTGAGCTTCAGGGTGAGTCGGGCGTTGTGGCTGTGGTTATAGTCGATGTCCAGACACGCAGTTCGCGCGCGATGAGGAGGTCCGGTGATTCGTTGGGCCGGAACGAATGCTCTACGGTTCGTGCTCGCCGGGGTGATTGCCCTCGCGTTGCTCGCGCTCGTCGGCGTGCTCGTCCTCAAGCAGCGCGAGCCCGATCCATCGCCAGCTGGTAGGCCGACCGCGACCGCGAATGCCTGCCCGGGGATATTGACTGCGGAAACGGACGAGTGCCTTGGTCCGATAACCGACAGTGCCACGCTGGATCCCGCAATAAGGCCGGTCGCCGACAAAATTATGGCCGTTAACCGAGAGGTCGAGAAGAGCTCTTCGCGCTACGTCCGGATCGTTTTGTTGGTGCCGCTGAGCGTGGCCCGCCCGCCGGCCGCCTCGGCGATGTCCCTCGACCAGATCAGGTTCAGTCTGCAGGGCGCGTACGCGGCCCTGCAGAGGGCCAACAGCTCGTCCGCCTTCGGCGACAAAAACGCGCCTGCCGTGCAGTTGCTACTGGTCAACCAGGGCAGTCGGCAGCCGTTCCACGTCGAGCTCGTGGACCAGATCGTGGCGCTGCGCACTGCCGAGAACCCGCTGGTCGCGGTCGTCGGTCTCGGCTCCAGCTTCCAGGGCAGCAAGGACGTGGCGGCGAAGCTGTCGGCGCGGGACGTCGGCATCCCGATGGTCGGGGCGGTCACCTCGGCGACGGACTTCAACGCGGTCTCGTACCCGACGTTCCACAGCGTGTCACCGAGCAACATGGACTACGCGTTGGCGTTGAAGGATCTCCTGGACAAGCAGCGCGACGTGCTGCCCCTGCGCAGCGGCATGATCGTCGCCGACCAGAACGACGACCCGTACCCGCGGACGTTGACGGCGGCGTTCACCGAGGTGCTGAAGGATCACATCAAGACCGGATCGCCTCCCTTCAACGGCGGGACGGTCGACAGTCCCGCCACCCCGAACGTCTTCACTCCGGTGGTGTTGAACCTGTGCAACGCGGTCGTCGACCCACGCCTGCAAACAGACACGGTGTTCTTCGCCGGCCGCGTCGCCGACTTCCCAAGCTTCGCCGAGGCGCTCAAGGTGCGGAGCTGCCGCAAACATCCGCTGACCATCATGGTCGGTGCCACCGGCTTCCAGCTCACGCCCCAGCAGGTGGGTCTGCTGGACGAGGCCAACGTGTCGGTCATCTGGGCCTCCTCGGCGGACGCGCCGGCCTGGGTCGCCAACCGACCCGGCACACCGGACGGCTTCGCGGACTTCCTCAAGGCGCACCGCGACGCGGGTTTCCGCGACGACTCCCTCAACGACGGGTACGCGATGATGCACCACGACGCCGTGGCGAGCGCCGTCCGGGCGATCCGGGTGGCCGCCCTGGGCAACAGCGTGCCGGGCGTCGCCGACGTGCAGACCCAGTTCGGCAACCTCGCGCTGGCGCACCAGGTCCACGGCGCGTCCGGCACCCTGTCGTTCGGCCTGCGGGCGAACGGCGACGGGCGGGCCACCGGCAAGGTCGTGGCGTACCGGCAACTCGGCCGGACCGGCCCCCGACTGCCCGCCGACGTCGCGCCGTACCTCACCCGGTGACGCCGCCAGCGGGCCGACCGTCGCCCGCGTCGGGCACCAGCCAGTGTCGGCTGCGCGGGTCCTCGTAGGCGTCTACCCACTCGTTGGGCCGCCACAGCCGTACCCTGCGCATCCCGCCCTGCGGCTGGAACCCGAGCATGGTCAGCGCCAACCCCAGCTCCGCCGCCGCCAGCACGACCATCGCGCCGCCGACGGCCGGGCTCAGCACCCCACGTGCTCGGGCCAGATCCCACCCGACCGCGACGAGCGCCGCGACGGAGAGCACTGCCAGCATCGCGCCAGTCGCCCGTTCGGCCCGGTGCCGGTCGACCCGCTGCGCCCGGAACACCGGGACGACGGCCGAGGCGGACTGGTGACGCCAGTCCGCTTCGAGGCTCGCCCAACGGGCCGGGTCGGTGGCCTTGGCCGCCAGGAAGCGGTTGATGTCCGGCGCTGCCAGCCCGACCTCCTGAGCCCAGCACAGCAGCGTCACCAGGTTCGACTGTCGGTCCAGCCCGCGCCGGAACGGGTACACCTGCTGCCGCAGGAGCGCGGTGGCGAACCTCGGGTGCGCGGCCGGTTGGCGCTGCAACGCCGCGAAACACGCCGGGTCGGTGGCGAGCCGGAGCAGTCGGTCGACCAGCGCCACGAGCGACTGGTCGTCGGCGGCGGCACCCTCGGCGGTACGCAGACACCGCCACAACGGTTCGACGAACCGCGGATCGTCGGGTACGACGGCGACCAGGCGGACGACCATGGAGCGGCTGACCGAGCTCTCGCCCAGCCGTTCCACGAGCATCGTCATCACGTCGAGCAGCGTCTCGTGGGTGCCCCCGAGCGCGTCCGCCGCGTCCGCTCCTCCCGCGACCTTGGTCAGCCAGGTGAACGCCTGTTCCCGGGCGGCGTCGCGGATCGCCGCGCGGGGGGACGCCGTGGCGCTCAGGACCGCTGCCAGGGCGGGGAGCATCACCGCCGGCGCGGGGTCACGCAGTGGTTCGGCCATCCGATCGAGTACGGCGAACCCGACCGGGTTGAGGCAGTCCGCCCCGGCCAGGCAGGCGCAGGCGAGCACCGGGTCGATCTCGGCCAGTTCCCCGATGAAGTCGGTGACGACCGACTGGTCCGCGACGGCCGTGTAGAAGAGCACCACCCGACGCCACTCGCGTTCCATCACCCGCTCACGCAGCAGTCGCAGGCCGTCGTCGCCCTGGCGGAGCAGTTCGGAGGCGACCAGGTGCTCCTGCAGCGAGCGGTGCACGAACTCGTACTGCCCGTCGGCGACCCGGCTGAGCAGCCCGGACCGGTCGATGATCTCGTCCACGAACTCGCCGGCCCGGCCGTGGAGGGTCTGCCGGAGCCGGTCCCCGGTCGCGGACACGAACTCGACGAGCGCCAGCCGGCTGAACGGCCCGAACCCCTGCGGGCCGAGCGCCGCCCGCAGCGCGAACTCCCGCAGAACCCGCAGCTTGTCGGCTTGGTCGAACTCGTTCACACCGGTGGTGAGGCCGTCGGCCCGGAAACTGTGCCGGCCGAGCATCTCGTCGATCATCTCGTCGTACAGCCGGGCGGTGGAGTGCGCGATGGCGGGGAACTTCCGGCCCGCGTACAGGCCCACCGACATCGAGAGGACCAGCGGGTTGCGGTGCAGGCCCAACGTGCCCGAGGAGCGGAGTTGCTGCATGAACCGCTGTGGCCCGTCGACCTCCGGGAACCGGTCCGGGAAGGCCCGCAGGTAGGCGAGTATCTCGGTGTCCCGCAACGGCGCCAGCGCATAGCTGCGGTGTGCTCCGAACCGCTCCGCCTGCCAGTCCTCGGCGATCCGCAGGAAGGTGAGCCGCCGACAGGTGATCACGATCCGGGCGTTGGCGGTGGGCAGCTCCGGTGTGTGGTCGCTGAGGAAGCGGTACACCTCGTCCCGCACTGCCGCGTACGTCGTCGGCGTCACCTCGTCCAGCCCGTCGAGCAACACGACGCAACGCCGCTGCTGCAACACCTGGGCGAGGAACTGGTCGGCCTCCTCCCTGGTCAGGGCAAGCCCCTTCTGTGACCGCAGCATGGCGAGGATGTAGTCGGTCAGCGCCCCGGGTTGCACGACCCCACGCAGCAGCCGTACCGGCACCAGGAACGGCACCTCCTGGTCCCGGCCCGTCCCACTGCGACCGTCGACACCGCCCAGCGCCGCGATCCCGAACGCCTTGAGCGTCGTCGTCTTGCCGGACCCGGCGTCACCGAGGAGCACGACGTGCCCGGCCCGGTCGGCGATTCGTTCGGCGGCGTCGGCGGCACGGTCCGGCTGCCCGTCCTCGGTGACGAACAACGGCACCAGGGTCCGTTCGAGCCGCAGTGTCTCCGGTGCCGCCAGGTACGGGTTGTACACCTGGTACTCCTCGACGAACCACCGGCGGTACCGCTCCTCCGGAGCACCACGTCGGAGCTGCCCCATCCGTCGCACCACCCAGCCCGACAACGCCACTGCGGTCACCGCAGCGCTCATCAGCGGATCCACCTTCTGGATCCATTCGAGCACCGCCCCCAGCCACTCCAGCATGTCCACGTACCAATGGTGCGCCATTCCTGTCACGAAGCGTTACTGAGCGGTCACGACTCACCGGGGTTGTTCTGTTCGCTGTGAAGTCGCCGTCGGGCGCTGTAGCGCGCCGCACACCCGGGCACCACAGCGTCCACATTGGTGCCGTAATCTCCCCGCCCGAGCGCCGTGGGTGCGCAGTCGTTCGGGATCGCGAGATTCACGCCTAGACGTCTCGGCGAACGGCAGGTCGAAAGGTTGGGCAGGACAGTGCAGGGACAGGCGTCCACCACCGTCGAGGTGGAATCCGTTCGGGACAGTGCGACAGCCGAGGCGGCCGCGCCACGAGCCGATCAGGAGTCGGGGCTGACCGTCGTCGCGGCGTCGCAGCAGGCCGGTCCCGGGGCGGTGCTCGCAGGGTTCGGGCTGATCGCCGCCGGAGCTGTCGCCGCCTGGGCGATCTGGCGTAGCGGTATCTCCGCCGCGAAGATCCAGCCGGAGGACTCCACGGCTGTCTTCCTCACCCTCCTGGTGTTCGCCGCGGCTGTCGAACGGATCCTGGAACCGTTCTCACGCTGGCTGCCCGGACGGGCCGCCGAGGCCGCGTTGGCACGAGCGGTGGCCGAGGTGGACGCCCGGACCGACGGCCCGACCGAGGCCGACCGCGAGGCGGTCGCCACGGCCACGGCGACGGTGGCGCGGGCCAAGGCGAACCGCACGGTCGTCGCGTGGGGCCTTGCGAGTGGGCTGGCCACCGTGGCGTCCAGCGCTGGCGGGTTCTACATCCTGCACGCGGTCGCTGGCGGTGACTGGAACGGGGTGGCGATCTGGATCGACGCCATCGTGACCGGTGTGATGGTCGGCAGTGGCACCAAGCCACTGCACGACCTGATCAACCGGGTGCAGAACGGGCCGCCCTCAGCGGCGTGATCCACCGTTGTCGTCGCAGTCAGGGCTGGTCCGCATTCTGGGGATGCCTCGACTGCGGCGATGTCGTGTCGATTATCCCGGCTGCTCGCTGTGGTAACTGAGGCGTCCGGTGTCGCTGAACTCCTGCTCCGTGGTGGACAAACCGAAGACGCGGCAGGTGCAGCCGTCGCCGGGTTGCTTCGCTGACGCTTCGGCGTAGTACCAGACCTGGCCCACCTGGGCAGTGAACGTCCGAGTGGTTCGCGGCGGCATCTCGATCGCCCGGTGAGGCTGGCACTCGGAGTCGAAGAGCCAGAGCACGTACGGCTCACTGAACGTCGAAACAGTTCCCCGTACCGGGTCTCCCCACCGGTCCGCCGGGATGTCCCGCAGGAACAGCGCCGCTGCCTCCTGGCCCTTGAGGTGCACGACGCAGTCCCGGCTGACCTGGCCCTGCGGTGACGATGCCGGTGTGGGCGTGGGCCTGTCGCGCAAGCCCCAACCGTCTCCGGTCACCTGCGGAATAGCGAGCAGGAGGGCCAGCAGCAGCGCGAGACCACCGCCCAACCCGACGGCGAGAGCCAACCGACGTCGGCCGGGCGGTCTGCTGGGCGTACCCGCAGGTGTCACGTCGCCGCCCCCATCCCGCGCTGGCCATCACCCTCGCCGGCTGCGGAGTCTACGGCGCTTCCCGCCCCGGCACCGCCCCGCGAACCCGGTCCCGGATCCGCGTCCTGTCGGTCTCCTGCCGTTCGGCGTCCTGCGTCGATGCGTCGACGGCCTGCGCGGCGGCAGCGAGGATCTCGTCGCGTTCGCTGTCGGTGAGACCTTCGTCCTCAAGGAGTCCGAGCAGCAGCACCGTCCGGGCAACGACCGCCGCCGCGCTGTCGGGCACCGGTGGACGCTCGCCGAGTGCCGCCCAGACCAGCGCCTCGGCCAACACCGGATCGACGTCGTGCCCGCCGGCGTCGTAACGTTCCCGCGCGGACGCCACGAACCGGATCACCGGGGCCCGATCCTGCCCCGCGACGAACCGCCGCCGGACCGCCACCAGCAGCGCACCGGCGAGCAGATCACCGTACCGCCGCCAGTCCCGCTCGGTGAACCGACGTAACCGCCGTTCGTGGCCCCGCAGCCGCCCGGTCAGCAGGCCTCGTAGCGCCGCATGCGGATCGGTCACCATCGTCGCCCCCTGATCATCATGCGTGCCCTCCGCTGTCGATGTCTCCTGGCCACCAGGGCGCTCGCCGCGTGGCAGCCGCAGGCGATCTGCTCGGCGCGGACCCTGTCGCTGTCGGCGTCGCGGGTGTCGCTGGCGTTGCGGATGTCGCTTGTGGTGCTGTCCGCCCGGTGGGCGTCGCCGCTGGTCGTGGTGCCACCGCTGCGTCCCGGCGGTGCCGCCAGCACATTGATCAGCGCCGCCACCGCCTGGTCGATCCGGCGGCCGCCGACCGCGAGCCGGGCACCGACCAGGTCCAACCGGGTGATGGCCGCCGCGAACTGCCGGGCCGCGACCGCGTCCGCCACGATTCGGGTACGCCGAAGCTGGTCCTCGGCCGCACCCAACCGCCAGCGGACACGGGCGGCCAACGCGACGGCCCGATCCGCGTCGACGCGAGCGGAACGCAGGCCGGCGAGCAGGTCTCCGACCGAGCTTCCCGGCGATCGCGTGTCCGAGCCTTCCTGCGATCGCCTGGCCGAGGTGCCCGGTGACCGCGTGTTCAAGCTTCCCGGCGGTTGCCTGGCCGAGGTTCCCGGCGGTCGCGTGCTCGCGGCCAGGCCGGCGTAGACCAGACTCAACGCTCGCCAGCACTCCGTGACGGCGTCCTGCCAGGGCAACCGTCGGCCGAGCGGCCCCGCCCCATGCAGGTGCGCGCCGGCCCGGTCGGCGGCGGAGATCGTGGCCAACCAGGCGTCACGCAAGTCGTCCACGGTGTCGGTGCTCATTCGCCCGCCTCGGCGCTGGACTTCACCAGAAGGGCGAAGCGCACATCCGTACAGGGGTAGTCGACTCCGCACTCGCAGAGCCAGCGACGCACCACGCGCGGCGGATGAGCGAACAGGACATCGTCGGCGTCTTCGACGTCCTGCGCGGAGACGAGGCGAGAGCGTCGTTCGGGTGCGGCTGGTGGTTCGGTGGGGGATTCGTCGGGTCGATCGGGCATCGGAGGCTCCCGTCGGGTCGTACTCCTTGCTGTTCATGGCGTTGCTGGGTGCTGCTGGCATGGCGTGGGGTGGCGTGCGGGCACACCCCGGCACGCCCGGCCGGAAGGGGGGACCGACCGACCGGACGCTCTCTGCGCGGTGGGAACGACCAGCTCCGGTTTGCAGACCTGGGAGCCAGCCGTTTCGAACTTTACACAACTAGTCACGGATAGCAAGCACGACAACACGTTACTTGTCACGAGTAGTAGCGCGTGATCAAATGACGGGGCAGACCTGGGAGTCCATATGCCCGTCAAACCAAAGTGGGAGCGGCTCGCGGACCACATCCGGGGCCAAATCGAGTCAGGAGAGCTCGCGCCGGGGGACCAGTTGCCGTCCACCGTGCAGCTCAAGGCTCAGCACGGCGTTTCGACGACCGTCGTTCGGCAGGCCATCCTGGTCCTTCAGACGCAGGGTTGGGTGCAGGGCGTTCACGGCCTCGGCGTGTTCGTTGCTGAGCGCTGACCGCTGAGCGAGCCCGAATGTGGGGCGTCTACCCCAGATCTTGGACAGTTTCCGTTCATGAGTAACGGAAACTGTCCAAGATCTACCCGTTGCCGCACCCAGTCGACGTCTCGTCCGCCACTTCCGTCGACGAGGTGACGATTGAGCGAGCGGGCGGTCGCGCTGGGTGCGCGGATCTCGTACGCTCCCAGGTGGTCTCCGCCGGTGCGGTGGTGGAGGCGATGGTCGACCACGGGGAGGCGCGCGTGAGCGCAGCACAGATCATCGCGAGGTTGGCGGCGGCGTCGCAGAAGCTGGACGAGGCGAAGGCCAAAACCGCAGCGGCGGCACAGGACGCAGCCGAAGCGCGGGCACTCGTCGCCGGTGCCCTGGAAGGTGTGGCTGCGGGTCCGCTGGTCGGCATGATCGACGCGTACCGCCAGGCGCTGGCGCAGGCGTCCCAGGGTGGCGACCCGGCCAAGCAGCACGTCCAGGAGACGATCGCCAAGGTCCGAGCGCTGGGAAACTGACAACGGGTGGTGGCAGCGCAACCCACCAACCACCCGCAGCGGCGGACATCACCTTGCGGCCTGCGGTTCCGCGCTTGAAGCCGGCAATGGCCGACCGCGACGGACGACGCGAGGCACGGAGTCGAGAGGACCGGGAGGCGCCTCCGCCCACACGGCGGAAGAAGGTCAGCCCAGAGGCGATTGCTGTTGGTGGTTCATCGGCGGCGACAGCGTGGGCGACCGTTTCAGAGTTCTTGCCAGCTCTGCCGAAGGCAGTAGCCGGCGTCGTGCTCGGGGCGGTAGCCACCTGGGGATCCCTCAAGGCTTACAAGGCGAGGTCGCACAACGACGGAGGTTCAGTTGAAGATCGATGAGCGAATCGAGCAGCTCGTCCGCGACGCGTTGCACTGGGCCGTCAAGCGGCAGCCGGGCGAATTTGACGAGGCACTGAAGATGTTCTCCGACGAGCCAACGCGGCGGTCGGCCATGGAACTGCTCGTCGCAATCTCTGCCTTCGTCAGTGCTGACATCTGCGCGGGAAGACCATCACCACAACAAGTACAGGAGTTGGCCGCCGAGGTTGCCGAGGCCGAGGCCTGGAGCTCCGTGACCGGTGGCGAAGTCGAAGCCTTCCTCAGTGCCGTGCTGACCGGCCGACCGCTGTCGGGAGTGCTGCCAGCCGTAAGCGCAGTCGTTCTTGCCTTCGTTGTGGCGGCGAGTCTCCTGTCGCTGCGCCCGAAGGACGAGGGGGAGTGGTGGTTCAACTATCTGGACAAGGTGGAGGCGGCGATTGAGGCGGCCGGCTGATGGGCGCGCCTGATTCGGATGCCCGCGACGGTGGGGACCTGGACGGCTTCCACATCGGCCACCTGCCATCGGGCATCGGGGACCTGGTTTCGGACTTCGCCTCCGAGTGGGAGGACGTCAGCTTCGCCACTCGTGTCTGGGAGCGCCAGGTTGAGGACGGCCATCGGGTCGACCTGCGGGTGCACGTGCTCCGGGGTGAGCGGCTCGGAACTCTCGCCGAGCTACGCGACTTCCTGGCCGAGTATCACGAGCGTGATCCCGCGGATTGGGAGTTGACCGAATTCCAGCATGTCGACAGCTCTGGTCTCATCGGTGCCGCTGAGGCGTTCTGGCTGGCGGCGCCCGGTGTCGCCGTCGACGTGCTGGTCGACCAGGATCGTTTCACCACGGACACCCTGCGGGCAGTCACCCAAGGAATCACCGCGCCCGAGAGCCCTGCGGCTTCGCCGACGTGCGTTCGACGATGACCAGGGGAATCTCCCGCTCGGTGCCCTTCTGGTAGCGCGCGTACGTCGGGAAGACCTTCGTCATCACTGGCCACAACCGGACACGCTCCTCGGCGGTCGCCGTCCGGGCCCTGGCGGCGAACCGCTCCGCGTCGACCTGGATCTCCACGGTCGGGTCGGCGCTCAGGTTCAGGTACCAGGCCGGGTGCTTGTCCGCGCCTCCGTTGGACGCCACCAGCAGGTGGTTGTCGCCGTCACGTCCGTACATCAGGGCGGTGCGCCGCAGCGTGCCGGTGCGGCGTCCGCGGGTGGTGAGCAGCAGCGAGGGTACGCCGTGGAAGGTGCCGCCGTCCGCGCCGTCGGTCTGCACGTAGCGTCGGATGTGGCTGGCGACCCAACCGACCGGGCTGTCCTCGACTGCTTCGTGCTGATCCGCTGTGGTCATCGCACTGCCTCCTGTTCGGGCTGCCATCAGCCGCGCGAGCGGGGCAGGCAGCACTTCTTGTACTTGCTACCCGAGCCGCACCAGCAGGCGTCGTTGCGGCCGGGTGGCCAGGCGGTCACGCCGGCCTCGTCGAGGCTGTCGGCGTACTCGTCGAGGGTTTCCTCCTCGGTGGGGTCGCTGCCGGCGCGTTCCGCGAAGGCCGCCAGGCCCGCGACCGTGCCGGCGACCACGCCCAGGTCGGTGCCGCCCAGCCCGGAGGCCTCGACGAACGCTCGTTCGGTCTGGGCGCGGTGCTCGTCCCAGGTGGGCGGGTAGGTCTCGGCGAGCGCCGGCCACCGCACCAGCAGCGCATCGAACTCCGCCTTTGGCCAGAAGAGCAGCGTCGCCGGGCCGTCGTCCAGGGCGTCGAGCGCGTGGTCGCTCGCGGCGCGCAACCGGTCGGCGAGGTTGTCGTACTCGTCGTGCGGCAGGCCCAGTTCCGCACGCAGGTCGTGCCGTCGCTGAGTCAGGCCGAAGATCATGGCTGCGGCCTCGTCCTGGGCGTCCTCGGACTCGTGCTGCTGGGTGCGGGTCCGTTCCAGGATCGCGTCGAGTGCCCCGGTCAGCCACTCCAGCGCCGTCTCGGTGCGGTCGGATTCGACCAGCTCGTCGATTACGTAGGTGGCGTGAGGGCTGGTCTCCAGCAGCGGGCGGAGCGCGGTCAGCTCGGCCATGCCCTCGTCGGCGCGGCCGAGGCGCAGGAGCAGGCCGCCGCGCACCGCCCGGGCGTACGCGTCCTCGTCAGGCTGTTCGGCGATGGCGCGGGTGGCCAGGGCGAGCGCGTCGGCGCGGTCGCCGGCCTGCTCCAGGATGTCCGCGGCGACCAGCAGGGCGTACCCGGTGTCGGCCGGGTCCGCGACCCGGCCCTCGTCGACAGCGCCCACCAGTTCGGCGACGAGCGCGGCCGGGTCGGGGCTCCTGACGCCCAGGACGCCGATCTCGTCGATGCGGTCAGCGGTCAACAGTTCGGGCATGGACACATCCTGGAGACGGCGTACGGGCGGGAGTGGTCAGCCTATCCCCGGGTCGGTCGCACCCGGTGGAGCCGGAGCGGCCGACCACCACCGGGTTCCGTCGGCCGATCAGCGTTCGTCGACGAGCTGGACTTCTTCGGCGGTGGGGTCGATGGCCAGGGCGAACGCCGCTGTGCCGGCGGCGCTGCCCGGTGTCACCTTCCGCGCCGCCGCCAGTTGCTCGGCCGACTCCCACCGCCACACGCCCACCCACTGCCGGTCGTCGACGCGGCCGAGGCGGGCCTCGATCGGGCCGCCGACGGCCGCCCGGGTGGCCGAGACGAGGTCGGCGTGGCGCGTGGGCACCAGCTCGGCGTGAGCGGGGTCGGCGCTGAACCGTGTGATCACGAGCAGAGACATCGCTGTAGTTCCTCTCTAGAGTTGACTTCTAGTGACTTGTTCTAGAGATAATCTCCCGCATGAGCGATGTCAAGGGCTCGGGACTACGCAGCCAGAAGGCGCGACAAACCCGGCAGCGGATCCTGGCGGCCGCGCGGGAGTTGTTCGTCGAGCGCGGCTACGGCGCGACGAATCTTCAGGACGTGGCGGCGGCAGCCCAGGTGGCGGTGCAGACGATCTACTTCGCCTTCGGCAACAAGCGCACGCTGCTCAAGGAGCTGGTCGACGTCACAGTGGCCGGAGACGACGAGCCGGTGGCCACCATGGACCGCGAGTGGTTCCGTGCCGCCATGGCCGCCGGGACGGCCCAGGAGCAGTTGCGGGCGCACGTGGACGGCACCGCTGTGGTGCTGGACCGGGTCGCGCCGATCATCCGGATGCTCGATGCCGCCGTCGCCACGGACGCCGAGGTCGCCGCGATCTGGCCTCGGGGAGTCGACCCTCGGTACGTAGTGCACGAAGCCGCGGCGACGTCGCTGATGAGCAAGCCGGGCGCGCGTACCGACGTGTCCGTCGCGCAGGCGGCCGACGTGCTCTACGCCCTTCTCGGCCCGGAGCTCTATCTGCTTCTGGTACGGGAGCGGGGTTGGTCGCCGCAGCGCTGGGCGGAGTGGAGCTTCGCCACATTGAGCGCCCAGCTCTGCGTCACCTGACGGCGAAGCCCGGGACGGATGACCGTCCCGGGCTTCGACTGGCCGACGAACCTCAGCGGGTCGCGGGCATGGTGGCGAACTCGCCGGCTAGCTCCGACTCGAGGATCGTCGCGGTGGACGGCCCGCGACCGGCCGACGATCGCCGGGCGGACGGGACGGCCAGGGCCGCGAGGGTGGCCGCGACGGCGATCGCGGTGAGGAGGAGAAACCCCATGGTGAAGTCGGTCTCCCGGGGCAGGCCGCTGGCCTGCGGGTGAGCCGTGATCACGCCGCTGACGACGGCCGCGCCGATCGCGCCGCCGATGGTGCGGATGTTGGCGTTCATGCCGGTGGCCACGCCGGTCTGGCTGGCGGGCACGCTGGCGACGATCAGGTTGGCCATCGACGCGAAGGCCAGGCCGATGCCGAGACCGGCCAGGCCACCGGCGACGGCGACCTCCCAGCGGGTGTCGTGGGCGGTGGCCAGCATGGCGGACGCGGCCACGTTGAACGCGGCGCCGGACGCGAGCTGCGCCTTGGCGCTGAAGACGGCCTGGAGGCGGCCGGCGACGATGCCGGCGACGAACATCGCGACGAGCATCGGCAGCATGAGCAGACCGGCCTGGCTGATGCTGGCGCCGAAGCCGTAGCCGGCGATGGTCGGGGTCTGCACGAACTGCGGGAGGAACGCGTACACGGAGAACATCGACGCGCCGTAGAGCAGGGCGACCAGGTTGGTGGTCCACACGCCGGGCAGGCGCATCATCCGCATGTCGATCAGCGGGTTGGCCGAGCGCACCTCGGCGACCAGCCAGCCGGCCAGCAGCACCACGGCGAGCGCGAGCAGGCCGAGAACCCGGATGGAGGTCCAGCCCCAGGCCGCGCCCTGGCTGATCGGCAGCAGCAGCGCGACCAGCCAGCCGGAGAGCAGCACTGTGGCGCGCCAGTCGATGCGTCCGGGGGTACGGACCGGCGACTGGGGGATGAACAGGTGGGCGGCGACGGCGGTCAGGCCCACCACGACCATCGGGATCCAGAACAGCCACCGGTAGTCCAGTGCGGTGACGATCGGGCCGGCCAGCACGATGCCCAGGCCACCGCCCGCCGCGACGATCGCCGAGATGGCGCCGACGGCCGAGGAGACCCGCGCGGCCGGGAACTCGTCCCGGATGATGCCGAACGAGAGGGGGAAGACGGCGCCGCCGATGCCCTGTACGACGCGGGCGACGATGAGGACGCCGATGTTCGGGGCGATGGCGGCCACCAGGCAGCCGAGGGCGAGCGCGGCGAGCGACGCGACGAGCATCCGCTCCTTGCCGACCATGTCGCCGACCCGCCCGAGGATCGGCGTGAAGATCGACGCCGAGAGCAGGTAGGCGGTGAGCACCCAGGTCACGGTGTTCTGGGAGGTGTGCAGGTCCTGCTGGATGGTCGGCAGCACCGGGGTGATCAGCGACTGGAGCATCGCGAAGAACCCGGCGCCGGCCGCGAGCACGGTGAAGGTGAGCCGACGCGAGCTGCGTCGGGAGGTCACTGCCACGAGAGAAGACTCCTGATAACGGTACGGAGGGAGGTGTGTCACCCGTCGTCTCTGGCGGGCGGGCTTGTCGGGTCCGGGCGATCGGGGTGGCCAGGCGGCGGTCGTGCGGATCCCGAGGTAAGCTAACCGGAGGCAGGCCTCCGGCGATTCCGGAGGGGTGCCTCCACTAAGCTAGCGGAGGGATGCCTCCGGATGCAACCAGGTTGAGGTGACGCACGTCATGAGCAGCGCGGGGCAGGCGCCCGAGGTCTTCGCCCAGCGACCCAAGCGGGCCGATGCGCGGCGCAACTACGACTCCCTGGTCGCCGCTGCCCGCGAGGCGTTCGCCGAGAACGGCGCTGCCGCCTCGTTGGAGGACGTGGCCCGGCGAGCCGGGGTGGGCATCGGCACTCTCTACCGCAACTTCCCGAGCCGGCGGCACCTGTTCGAGGCGGTCTACGTCGAGGAGGTCCGGGCGTTGAGCCGCTCCGCCGAGGACCTGGCCGAACTGCCACCGTGGGACGCGCTGGTCGCCTGGCTGCACCGCTTCGTCGCGTACGTCGCCACCAAGCGGGCGCTCGCCGAGCATCTGCTGCACGACTCCGAGATCTTCCAGAGCTGCCGGACGGAGATCTACGCCGCCGGCGAACCGCTGATGCGGCGGGCCCAGGCCGCCCGCGTGGTCCGTGACGACATCGGCTTCGACGACGTGGTGCGGCTGATCAGTGGCCTCACCATGGCCCAGTTCCCGTCACCCGAGCAGCGCGACCGGGTGCTCGGCGTGGCCCTGGACGGGCTGCGCCCGCCGGCCACGTCGAGCTGACCGCCGTCCGGTCAGCTGTCGACCAGCAGTAGCCACTCGTCGTCGAGGCGTTCCGTCACCGTGCCCGCCGGCCAGCGGTGGCCGGCGTCGACCATCGCCCGCGCCTGCTCCACCTGCGGTGGTCGGCTGAACTGCGCGTCACGGAAGCTGGCCATGCTGTGGAACCGGGCCCGACCGAAGTTCGCGGCGTCGGTGAAGCGGGCCCTGTCGAACAGCGCCTCCGCGCCGAACACCGTCCAGCGGAACAGCGCCATGTTCGTGAAGCGGGCGGAGTGGAAGGTGGCCGACCCGCCGAACTCGGTGTGCTCCATCGACAGGGCGCCGTCGAAGACGGCCTCCCGGAACGTCGCGGCGTCTTCGAAGCGGGTCGCGTCGAAGCTGGTCGGCTGGCCGAACGTCGCCCGGCGGAACGAGGTCGGGCCGGCGAAGCCGGCTCGCCGGCAGGACAGGCCACCGGTGAAGGCGGCCCCGTCGAAGCTGGCCTGGCCGACGCCCCGAACCCCGTCCAGCATGACCTCGCCGTCGGCCGTCAAGCCCTCGAAGGTCACGTCACCGAAGGTCGCCGACCCGAGCAGGAGACGCCCCCGCGCCGTCGCGCCCGCGAAGGTCGTCGCGCCGGTGAACACCGCGCCGGTGAAGGTCGCGTCGACGAGCGTGCAGCCGGCGGCGTCGAAGTCGACCAGCCGGGCACCGACCAGGTTCAGCGCGACCTCCGGCCAGTGGGCCGCGTCGTCCGCGCGTAGGTGCCGGGTGAGCACACGCTGCGCGGTGCGCCGGACCTCCGTCTCGCGCGGCTCGTCGTCGGGCGCCGGCATCCGCAGGTACGCGCAGAGCACCGCCGCGATCGTCGTACGCTGCCCCGGATTGTCCTGACCGAGGCGCTCCAGCGCGTGCAGGCCACCGAGACGTACCGCCGCGCTGTCGTTGCCGAGCAGCTCGACCGCCCGGGTGTAGAGCTCGGTCAACCGCCGTTCCGCCGCGTCGTGCTCGGCGGCCGAGGACTGCCGGTCCTGGTGTCGTTGCGCGGCCTCGGCCACCGACTCGGCGTGCGCCTGGACCCGGTCACGGTGCGCCTGGTCGCGGGCGGCGACGCTCTCCTGGTGTCGCTGGGCGCGCTCGGTGATCCACTGACGACGGGCGGCCAGCAGCAGGGCGAGCCCTCCACCGGTGCCGGCGACCACTGTCAGGCCGGTGCGGATCGCGTCGATGCGCAGCGTGGCCCGGGTGTCCGGCTGGGTGGCCCGGCCCGCCTCGGTGAGCAGCAGATCCAGCACCAGCCAGCCCAGGGCGGCGGCGATCAGCAGGCCGACCAGGACCAGCCACCAGGGCATCACCCGTAGCTGGCGCTCGGGGGGTTCGTCCGTGGCCACGGCCACAGCATGCCATCCGCCGCCACAACCCAGGGGTACGCGCCAGCGCGGCCCGTCCGATGTGGAGGCCCGGCGAATTGCCGGTTTGCGCCCTCGGCGGGACAACGGGTTACCGGCGCGTAACAAGTCATTGACGTTGCCGAATTGTTGCGGGGATGATCGTCGCACGGTCGACCGGACACCCCCACCCACCTGCCCGGTTCGCCGGGTGCCTCCCCCCGGAGGTGCAGCCATGCTGCTCCGAAAGACCGCCCTAGTCGTGTCCGTCGCCGTCGCCGCCCTGATCGCCTCCGCCGGCACCGCGACCGCCGCCCCCGCCCCCGCTGCCCCGACCGCCGCCGCGGCCAACCCGGTGATCGTGGTCGGCGGGCTCAGCGGCGTCGCCGTCGCGTACGAGCCGATCGCCGCCCGGCTACGCGCCGACGGCTACCGCGCCTTCATCTACCAACTGCCCGGGCTGGGCCTCGGCGACATCCCCACCTCCGCCCGCGCGTTCGCCACCTACGTCGACCAGGTGCGCGCCAGCACCGGCGCGTCGACTGTGGACGTCGTCGCCCACTCCGAAGGCGGCCTGGTCAGCCGCTACTACCTCAAGCGGCTCGGCGGCACGGCCACCGTCGGTCGCTACGTCAGCCTGGGCACACCGCAGTACGGCACCTACGTCGCCAACATCGTGGCGTTCCTCGGCCTCGGCAGCTGCGCCGGCATCGTGGCCTGTCAACAGATGACCATCGGCTCGGCGTTCCTCGCCGACCTCAACGCCGGCGACGACACCCCGGGGGCGGTGCGCTACACCACCATCCGCACCCTTCAGGACGAGCTGGTCCGGCCGACCGGCAACGCCGTGGTCAACGACGGCGCGACAAACGTGCTGATCCAGTCGTACTGCCCGCTGCGGGTGGTGGGGCACCTCGGTCTGGTGCTCGACGGCACGGCGTACACCATCGTGCGCGGCGCCCTGGTCGACGGCCCGGTGCGACCCAACTGCCTCGCGCTCTGACCCGGCCCGTGGGGGTGGTCCCGACGGGACCACCCCCACTGTCACGAGCCGATGAGTGTCGGTTGCCCGACGTTCCCGGGAAAGGGTGTGGCAGGCATCGGATGTGCTCGATAGCCTGCTGCGGCTGTCCATTGGCGACAGAGGAAGTGACATTCGCGAAGGAGCAGCGCGCATGACCGAGCCGCACACCGTGCCGCCGGAGAACACCCCGCCGACAGTGCCGCAGCTCGACGTCCGGGCCGCCGAGCCGCCGGCCGCCGACCCGCAGTCGACCGGCGGCGGGTTCTCCGACCGCCCTCCGGGTTATCCCAGCGCGCTGGTCTGGCTGCGCGCCGGGATCCTGCGGGACTGGCGCGGCGTGCTGGGCGCCTTCGTCGCCACCTGGTTCTACCTGCCGGTGGCGCTGCTCCTGGCCTTCTGGGGCGGTCTCAGCTTCGGCATCGTCGGCCTCTTCGCCGGCGGCCTCGGCGCTGACGACCAGGTGCCGCAGGTGCTCCGCGACGCGCCGCTGATCGGCTCCCTGCTGGAGTCGTTCCTGAGCCGCTCCGGCGGGGTGCTTGGCGGCGTCGCCGGCTTCGCCGTCGGTTTCCTGGTCGGTTTCCTCAGCGTGCTGGTGCTGCCCTGGCTGGGCGCCGGCGAGGGGCCGTTCGCCGTGGTCACCGGCCTGGTCGGCACCGTCGTCGCGGCGGGGCTGATCGGGGTCCTCTACACGCTCTACCGGGTGGTGCTGGAACCGCGACTGCTCGTCGTCTCCGGCGCCCGCCAGCCCAGCCGCCGCGAGGCCGCGCGGCTGCGACCCGTGCTGGACGACTGCGCGCGACGACTCGGCCTGCCCAGCGTGCCGCGGCTGCTCATGGAGGACGACCCCGTCCTGAGCAACGCCCGCACGTACGCCCGGCACGTCGTGGTCACCACCGCCGTGCTGACCGAGGCGGACGACGAGATCGCCGCGCTGTTTAGCCACGAGCTGGTGCACTGGCGCACCGGAGACGAGATCACCAGCGCCTTCGTCCGTGGTGTCGGCCTGCCGCTCACCCTCGCGCACGCCCTGCCGGCCTGGCTGATGCGGACGTTCCCGCACCCGGGCACCAACTTCGTGGTCTTCCTGCTCTTCTGGCCGGTGCTGCTCACCATGCGGTACGTGGTGCTGCCGCTGCACGCCCGCGATGTCCGGGCGGCGGAGTACCGGGCCGACCTCGGCGCCGTACTCACCGGGCACGTCGAGGCGATGCGGCGCATCCTCGAACGGCGGCTGTCCTTCGAGACTGGCCGCAGCGGTTGGGACGAGGCGGTCTGCGCCACCCACCCGCCGCACGAACTCCGGCTCGACGCGCTGGAACGGGCGTCGTTGACCGGTGCGCCCACCGGCGTGACCGAGCCGGTCACCGTCGAGCGACTGTTCAACCAGTCCGGCCCGGTCGGCACCCGCCGCACCTGGCTGCTGGTCGGTGCGCTCGCCCTGGTCGCCTGCCTCGGCGCCGGTGGGCTCAGCGCGGTGCAGTGGGCGTTCTTCCGCCCCGAGGCGGCGGTCGAGGGCTTCTTCGCCGCGCTCGCCGACCGGGACAGCGAGGCCGCGCTCGGCCACCTGACCGACCAGGGTGCCGGCACCGACACCAAGCTGCTCGACCGACTGCTGCGCGGCGAGGGCTACCAGCCACCGACCGACGTCGAGGTCAGCTCGCTGGAACGCGACGGCGACACGGCGACCGCCACTGTCGCGTACCGGCTGGCCGAGGCACGGCAGACCGCCACCCTCACGCTGGAGCGCGACAAGGAGTCCACCGCCGGCCTGTTTCACGGTTGGCGGTTGACCGGTGGCCCGATCCCGCTCAACTCCTCGATCGCCGACCCCGGGGTGCGGCTCAACGGGGTGGAACTGCCGGTCGCCACCGAGGGGCCGCCGCTGGTGCTGCTGCCCGGCGTCTACACCGCCACCGGCCCGTCCAGCGCGCTCAGCGAGACGCCGAACGCGACGGTGGTGGCCGACCCCGGGCAGAGCGCCGCCACCCTGCAACTGACCCCGGTGCTCAAACCGGCGGCGGCCGAGGCCGTCGAGGCCCAGGTCCGCGCCTGGCTGGACGAGTGCGCCAAACAGACGGTCACCGCGCCACCCGGCTGCCCGTTCAGCTACTACGGCGGGTCCGCGCAGAAGGTCACCTGGAAGATCCTGGAGTACCCGAAGCTCACCCTGGAGTTGACCGGCCCGGCCAGCGCCCAGGTGACCACCCCGCCCGAAACCCGGGGCAGGGTGCAGGTCAGCGGCACCAACACGTACTTCGGTGGCACCTCACCGTTCACCGACGACGACACGTTGTCCGTCACCGGCGTCGCCACCGCCGACGGCGACAACGTCACCTTCCGCCCTGCCGTCAACTGACCGGAGAGAGAGCCCGTGCCCGACAGCAACACCGCCGCCCGGCTGCCCGTACGGCTGACCATCAACCCCCGCCAGCGCCAGCAGCCGTCGGTCGACCTGCTGACCTGGATCCACCGCCACCCGGAGTACCGACCGGTGGTCCGCCAGGCCGGCGGCGGCGGGGGCCGGCCCGGCTTCAGCGACGCAGTGATCATCGCGGTGCTGGCCCAGGGTCTGCTGCCAGGGCTGTTCAACCTGTTGCAGTCCTGGGTCGACCAGCAGCGCACCGAGGCCAGCATCCGGATCCAGGCCGGGGACACGGAGGTGGAACTCCAGGTGAGCGGACGAACCGACTCCGCGCGCCTGCTGGCCCAGGCCACCGAGGCGCTGCGGGCCGCCCGCGAGCCCGGGCCGGACGCCGCCGACTGAGACGACGGCGTCCGGACCGGCAGCTCAGCTGGCCTTGGCGAGCGCCTCGAACTCGTCGTCGGTGAGCCGCACGTCGGCCGCGCTCACGTTCTCCTCCAGGTGCGCCACCGAGGACGTGCCGGGGATCGGCAGCATCACCGGCGAGCGGCGCAGCAGCCAGGCCAGCGCGAGCTGCGCGGGCGACGCGCCGTGCGCCGTGGAGATCGCGTCCAGCGGGCCGCCCGGGCGGGCCAGCTCACCGGTCGCGATCGGGAACCACGGAATGAACGCGAGGTCGTTGCGCTCGCAGTACTCCAGCACGTCCTCGGCGCTGCGGTTGGCGAGGTTGTACAGGTTCTGCACGGACGCGATCGTGGTGATCGCCCGGGACTCCTCGATCTGCGCGACGCTCACCTCGGACAACCCGATGTGCTGGATCTTGCCCTCCTGCTGCAGCAGCGCCAGCTCACCGAGCTGGTCGGCGAGCGGCACCTTCGGGTCGATCCGGTGCAGCTGGTAGAGCGGGATGCTGTCCAGGCCGAGGTGGCGCAGGCTCAGCTCACACTGCTGACGCAGGTACTCCGGGCGGCCCAACGCGCGCCAGTCGCCCGGCCCGGAACGGCTCAGCCCCGCCTTGGTCGCGATGACCAGGTCGTCGGCGTACGGGTGCAGGGCCTCACGGATCAGCAGCTCCGAGACGAACGGCCCGTACGAGTCGGCGGTGTCGATGAACGTCACGCCCAGCTCGACCGCACGACGCAGCACCCGGACCGCCTCGGCCGGGTCCTTCGGATCTCCCCAGACACCTGGGCCGGTGATCTGCATCGCGCCGTAGCCGAGCCGGTTGACAGTGACGTCGCCACCGATGCGGTACGTGCCGGACGCCTTCGCGGGCTGCTCACTGATGTTTGTCGCCATGGGTAGATCATCCCCCGGAAATGGACGGTGACACCGCCGGTCCGCCGACTGTGCGACCCGACACGTCACCTGCCCCGCCGGCGGTTACCCGGAAGCGACAGGTACGAGCAGGGCGCACGTGCGACGCTGGCCGGAGCCGGTGCGTTCCGGCGCGACGGCGGAGGGAGCACCCATGGCGGGAGTGCCGCAGGTCAACTTCGCGCTCGACACGTACGAGTGCATCGTGCTCTATCCCGGCGCGGCCGGGCGGGTCCTGCCCGCCGAGACCGTGCAACGGTTGCAGGCCGAGCACGCCGAGCACATGCAGGCGCTGCAGCGACGCGGCATCATCCTGGTCTCCGGCTCGATCGACGGGACGACCAGCAACCCCGAGCCCCCGATCGGCTTCGGGCTCGCCCGCACCGGCAGTGTCGAGGACGTCCGCAGCGTGGTGGAGGCCAACCCGGCGGTGCAGGCCGGCCTTTACCGGGTGGACGTGCTGACCTTCCTCTGCCCGGCCGGATCCCTGGAGTTCCCGCTGGTCAAGGCCGAGAGCTGACTGGCCGGTCAATCGGCGGCTGTCGTGATGGTGACGGCGCTCGGCGGGCCTCCGGTGCTACGGTCGCGCCCAGCGAGGGCCGCCGCCGGGGCGTACCCGGAGCCATCGATCGGCCCCGGTCGAGGAGTTGCCATGAGCTCCGCCGCCACCCCCGATGTCGCGACGGCCGCCGCCCGGCTGCGGGCCCTGCTCGGCGACCGGCTGCACGAGCCGGGTGACGCCGCCTACGCCACCACCACCCGGCTCTGGAACGGCGCGGTCCAGCGCTCGCCCGCTCTGGTCGCGCAGTGCCTGGACGCCGGCGAGGTGGCCGACGCGGTCCGCATCGCCGCCCGGTGCCACCTGCCCCTGTCGGTCCGCTCCGGCGGGCACGACTGGGCCGGTCGGGCGCTGCGCGACGGCGGGCTGGTGCTCGACCTGACCGAGTTGCGTACCGTCCGGGTCGACCCGGACACGGCCACGGTGACCGTCGGCGGCGGCACCACGGCCGCCGAGCTGCTCGCCGCCGCCCGCCCGTACGACCTGGTGGTGCCCACCGGCGTGGTCGACGCCGTGGGCATGGCCGGGCTGTCCCTCGCCGGCGGGTACGGCCCGCTGTGCGGCCGGTTCGGCCTGACAGTGGACAACCTGCTCGGCGCGGAGGTGGTTCTCGCCGACGGCCGCCGGGTCACCGCCGACCCCCTGCACGACGCCGAGCTGTACTGGGCGCTGCGCGGCGGCGGCGGAAACCTCGGCATCGTGACCGAGCTGCGCTTCCGGGCGCACCGGCTGTCCGGCGTGCTGGCCGGCATGATCATGTTTCCGTTGGCCGAGGCGCCGGACGTGCTGCGCGGCTACGGCGCGCTGGTCGCCGAGGCCCCGGACGAGCTGACCGTGATGACCGGTTTCCTGCCCGGCCCGGCCGGCGAACCGGTGATCTTCGTCTGCCCCTTCTACAGCGGCCCGGACTCCGACGCCGGGCTGCCGTGGATGGACCGACTGCGCGCCCTGGGCACCCCGCTCGTCGACCAGATCGCTCCGATGCCGTACGCGGACGCGTTGCGGATGTTCGACGGCGGAATGGTCGACGGCAACCACTACCTGCTGCGTACCCGCTGGCTTCCCACGCTCACCGACAGTGCCGTGGACGTGCTCGTCGACGCCGCCCGGCAGGTCAGCTCACCGTTCTCCGCGCTGGCCGTGCACCACTTCCACGGAGCGGCCACCCGGGTCCGGCTCGCCGACACGGCGTTCGGGCTGCGCACCGACCACCTGCTCACCGAGATCATCGCGGTCTGGGCGCCCGGCGAGCGGGCCGAGCCGCACCGGGAGTGGGCCGAGCGCACCTCGGCGCAGCTCGCCCCGCACGCCCTGCCCGGTGGTTACCCCAACCTGCTCGCACCGGAGGAGACCGATCGGGTGCGGCTCGCCTACGGCGCGAACTGGCCGCGGCTACGCCGGGCCAAGCACCGCTACGACCCGCGTGAGCTGCTCACCGCGGTGCCCACCCTGCCGCCGTCGGCGCACTGATGGCAGGCGGCCGCCGGGAGCACCCCGACAGCGCACGCCACCGGAGGCGTACGATTCCCGGCGCGCGGTCGCTGTTGCCCGTCGCCACAACGTTCCCGGTGTGGTTCCGCCCGCCGGCCCGACGCGCGCCGCGCGTCGTTGGACACAAGTTCCCCTGCCTGCAATGGGTCGGTCCCGAGTCCGACCTGAAGGAGAGACTAGCCTGATGGGCGTGACACGCCGCGCGAAGATCGTCTGCACTCTTGGTCCCGCCACCTCGTCCCCGGAGCGCATCCGGGGTCTCGTCGAGGCCGGCATGAACGTGGCGAGGCTCAACTTCAGCCACGGCAGCCACGCCGACCACGAGGCGGTCTATCGACTGGTCCGGGAGGCGTCCGAGGCGGCAGGTAAGCCGGTGGCCGTCCTCGCCGACCTCCAGGGTCCCAAGATCCGGCTCGGCAAGTTCGCCGACGGCCCGCACGAGTGGCGCACCGGCGACTCGGTCGTGATCACCGGCGACGACATCCTCGGCACCAAGGAGCGGGTCTCCTGCACCTACACCAGGCTGCCGCACGAGGTGAAGCCCGGCGACCGGCTGCTGATCGACGACGGTCGGGTCGCCGTCGAGGTCAGCGACGTCACCGGCAACGACATCCGCTGCCTGGTCACCGAGGGCGGCCCGGTCTCCAACAACAAGGGCGTCTCGCTGCCCAACGTGGCGGTCAGCGTCCCCGCGATGTCGGACAAGGACGCCGAGGACCTGCGTTTCTCCCTCGGGCTCGGCGTCGACCTGGTCGCGCTCTCCTTCGTCCGCTCCGCGGAGGACATCAAGCTCGTGCACGGCATCATGGCCGAGGAGGGCGTGTTCCGCCCGGTGCTCGCCAAGGTCGAGAAGCCGGAGGCGGTGGAGCACCTCGAGGCCATCGTGCTGGCCTTCGACGGCGTCATGGTCGCCCGCGGTGACCTCGGTGTCGAGATGCCACTGGACCAGGTCCCCCTGGTCCAGAAGCGCGCCGTGCAGCTGTGCCGGGAAAATGCCAAGCCGGTCATCGTGGCCACCCAGATGCTCGACTCCATGATCGAGAACTCCCGCCCCACCCGCGCGGAGGCCTCCGACGTCGCCAACGCGGTGCTCGACGGCGCGGACGCGGTGATGCTCTCCGGCGAGACCAGCGTCGGCAAGTACCCGGTGCTGACCGTCAGCACCATGGCCAAGATCGTGACGACCACCGAGTCCGGCTCGATCGGCGTTCCCCGCCTACAGCACGACCCGCGTACCCACGGTGGCGCGCTCACCGTCGCCGCCTCGTCGATCGCCCGGGCCATCAACGCCAAGGCGCTCGTCGCCTTCTCGCAGACCGGCGACACCGTCCGACGGCTGTCCCGCCTGCACTGCGACCTGCCGCTGCTGGCCTTCACGCCGGTCCCCGAGGTGCGCGACCAGCTCGCCCTCACCTGGGGCGTGGAGACCTTCCTGATGCCGTTCGTGCAGCACACCGACGACATGTTCCGTCAGGTCGACCAGGCGCTGCTCGGCCTCAACCGGGCCAACCCCGGTGACTACGTGGTGATCGTGGCGGGCAGCCCGCCCGGCACTCCCGGCTCGACCAACACGCTGCGCGTACACCAGCTCGGTTCGCTGGTCGACGCGGCGTCGGCGCGGGCCCTGCAGTGAGCGACGGTCGGGTCGCGGTCGGCCAGGCCGCCGTGGACCAGCTCCTGGAAGTGCTGGACCTCGACCCGACCGGCGAGATGACCTTCCGGGGGATGAGCCCCCCGGTCGGTCCACAACGGGTGTACGGCGGCCAGGTTGCCGGTCAGGCCCTGGTCGCCGCCGGCCGCACCGTCGACCCGGAGCGGTTCGTGCACTCCCTGCACGGCTACTTCGTCCGCCCCGGCGACCCGGTCGAACCGATCGAGTACCAGGTGGAGAACATCCGCGACGGACGGTCGTTCTCGGTACGCCGCTCGGTCGCCCTCCAACACGGCAAGCCGATCTTCTTCATGTCGGCGTCCTTTCAGCGGGCCGAGGAGGGGCTGGACCACCAGGTCACCGCTCCGCTGGACGTACCCCTGCCGCAGGACGTGCCGACGATGTCGGACCGGCTCGCCCGCTACCCGGAGCGGCTCGGCATCTGGGGTCAGATCCCGCGGCCGATCGACGTGCGTTACGTGGGGGAGCCCGGCTGGGTGCGCCCCGGCGACCGGCCCGCCGACCCGCACCAACGGGTCTGGATGCGCATCGACGGCAAACTGCCCGACGATCCGCTGCTGCACGCCTGCGCGCTCACCTACGCCTCGGACCTCACCCTGCTCGACTCGGTGCTCTCCGCGCACGGCGAGGTGTGGGGGCCCGGCGGGTTGGTCGGCGCGAGCCTGGACCACGCCCTGTGGTTCCACCGGTCGTTCCGTGCCGACGAATGGTTCCTCTACGACTGCTTGAGTCCGTCGGCGTCCGGGGCCCGCGGGCTGGCCACCGGTCGGATGTTCACCACCGACGGCCAGCAGATCGCCAGCGCCGTCCAGGAGGGTCTGCTCCGCCGCGTCGGCGCCTGACGCTGTCGCCCATCCCCGCCAGGCCTCTGGCGGGGATGACGAGGGTCAGCCCTGGTAGATCGCCTCGCCGGCGATCTCGATCTGCACCGTCTTACCGACCAGCACCCCGCCGCTCTCCAGGACGACGTTCCAGAGCAGGCCGTAGTCCTCGCGGTTGATCTCGGCCGTCGCGCTGAACCCGAAAATGTTCTGCCCGTACGGATCCTGACGTGCGCCGCCGAAATTCACCTCCAGGTCGACAGCCCGGGTGATGCCCTTCACCGTCAACTCACCGGTGAGGACGAATCGTCCGGGCATGCCCTCGGACTGCGGCGGAATAATGTGACTCCGGCCTCGTCCGCCCAGCCGATGGTTGCGCAGACGGGCCCACTGGAATATGGGGTTGTCGTTGCCCTGCCATTTAATGCCGGTGCTTCGATATTCGAGGGTCGGAAAGCGCTCCACGTCCAGGAAGTCGGCGCTCTTGAGATGGGTGTCCCGGTCGACGCTCCCGGTGGTGATGCTGGCCGTCGTGATGGTCGCCGTCACCGAGGAGAGCAGCGGGTCCTCCGCCACGAAGACCTGCGCGGTGGCCTCGGCGAACTCACCGCGTACCGGGCTCACCATCATGTGCCGGGACAGGAAACCGATCCGCTTGTGCGCCTGATCGAGGAGATAGGTGCCGGCCACCGGGATGGTCATGCCATCCCAGGTACGTGTCGCGGTATCGGTCATCGTGGTGCCTTCCCCCCGAGTGTGCCCGGGCGTTTATCAATATGTGCCGGCGGTTGGGTAAACGGCCAGACAGTCGTACTCCCGCCCAGCATAGGGACGCTCCGGAACGGCTTTTCGGCAGCCACCTTGTCGTGGATCATGACGCACTTCACCGGTCCTCCCCGAGGGGCGTGAATTCACGGGTATTCGTCGATGCGCGTCCGATCGGCCGAGGGTCGCCCGCCCGCCCGGACGACCAGCGGCTAACCTTGCCGACATGCGCCTCTCCGCCCGGGTCGACTACGCCCTCCGCGCGGCCGCCGAGCTCGCCGCGACGGCCAGTGGTCCGGGACGCGGCCGGCCGGTCACGGCCGACCAGATCGCCCGAGCCCAGGAGATCCCGCCGAAGTTCCTGGAGAGCATCCTGCTCCAGCTGCGCCGCGGCGGCATCGTGCACGCCCAGCGTGGCCCGGAAGGCGGCTACTGGCTGGCCCGCCCCGCCGAGGAGATCTCCCTCGCCGAGGTCATCCGGGTGATCGACGGGCCCCTCGCGCACGTACGCGGGCAGCGCCCCGAACAACTCGGCTACCACGGCCCCGCCCGGGCGCTCCAGGAAGTCTGGATCGCGTTGCGAGCGAGCGAGCGCGAAATCCTCGAACTGGTCAGCGTCGCCGACGTCGCAGCAGGCACCCTGCCCGCGCGGGTCACCGAGCTGGTCGCCGACCCGCGCGCCTGGACCTGAGCGCTCTCCAGCCACACGCCGTGCGTCCGCGGTAGCGCGTCGTGGTGGCTGCGCCGCGTCATGGCCCGCGGTGTCGTGTCGCGCTCCGCTGTGGTCGCGTCCGGCACCGGCGGTCGGGAGATCTTGGACAGTTTCCGTTCGGCGCGAACGGAAACTGTCCAAGATCGCAAATTGGTGAAGCGGGAAACGCCGTGCCTGCGGGTGCGTCGCGCTGCGGTCCTGTCTGGGTGCCCTGCGTGGTTGGCCCGTCGGCGCGCGCCACGCGGTGGCGTCCCATCCACCGATAGGGGCTTGACCCTGACTGCCCCGTGCCGCATTGTCGACCAAGTCGATAGGAGATACCGAAAAGTCAGGGGGCGCTCGTGCGCAAGCTACTGGTCCTCGCTCTGGTCGGGCTCGTCGCGCAGTTGATCGATGGTTCGCTCGGCATGGCGTACGGGTTGACCTCGTCCACGCTGCTGCTGGTCGCCGGAGTCGCCCCGGCCGCCGCCTCGGCGTCGGTGCACCTGGCCGAGATCGGCACCACGCTCGCCGCAGGGGTCGCGCACTGGCGGTTCGGCAACGTCGACTGGCGAGTGGTGACCCGCATCGCCCTGCCCGGCGCGATCGGTGCCTTCGCCGGCGCCACAGTGCTCAGCTCGATCTCCACCGAAGCCGCCGCGCCGTGGATGGCCGGCATCCTCTTCACGCTCGGTGCGTACCTGCTGATCCGCTTCGCCCGCCCGTTGCGCACCGATCGGGTCGGCGGGCGGCTCCGCGGTCGCTTCCTCGGCCCCCTGGGCCTGGTCGCGGGCTTCGTCGACGCGACCGGCGGCGGCGGGTGGGGCCCGGTGGCCACCCCGGCGCTGCTGGTCTCCGGCCGGATGGAACCCCGCAAGGTGATCGGCTCGGTGGACACCGCCGAGTTCGTCGTGGCCGGCGCGGCCAGCGTCGGCTTCCTGATCGGGCTGGGCACCGAAGGGTTCCTGCTCCCCACCGTCGCCGCGCTGCTGGTCGGCGGGCTCATCGCCGCCCCGCTGGCCGCCTGGCTGGTACGGATCGTGCCCGCCCAACTGCTCGGCGCGGCGGTCGGTGGTGTGATCGTGCTGACCAACGCCCGCACCCTGATCCGCTCCGCCGAACTGGACGGCCCGGTCCGCCCCACCGTGTACGCCCTCCTGGCCGTCGGCTGGCTTGCCGCCCTGGTGCTGGCCGTGCGAGCCCTGCGCCGCACCCGGCGGGCACGCGCCGAGGCCGCCCAGGCTGCGAACTCTTCCACCGCGCCCGCTCCGGCCCCCCTTGTCGGCGCTGTCGCCGCCGTCGCGGTCCCGGCCGAGCTGACCCCGACGGGTACGCCCAACCCACGCTGAACCCCGTCCCCAACCGCTCGACGGCCGTCCGCGCCAGGCGCCCCTCGCCAAGATCCGACGCGCGTGGGGCGCGTCAGGGGGTGAGGAGGTCCTTGGCAGTGGCGGCGAGCAGGGTCCAGGCGTCGTCGATGTGCGTTTCGGTGGTCTGCGGGGAGCCGATGGCCATCCGCAGCGTGTAGCGGCCGGCGACCCGGGTGTGCGTCAGGTGTACGCGTCCGGTGGCGTTCACCGAGGCGAGCAGTGCGGCGTTGACGTCGTCGTCGGCACGCAGCCGGAAGCAGACCAGCGCGAACGGGTGCGCCGCCGCCACCTCGAACCGGTCGTCGGCGCGAACCTGCTCGGCGAACCGTTCGGCGAGCCGTACGCCGGAGCGGATGTGTGCCTGCAACCCTTCGGCACCGTACCAGCGCAGCACGAACCACAGTTTCAGGGCCCGGAAGCGTCGACCCAGTGGCACCTGCCAGTCGCGGTAGTCGATCACCGCGCCGGAGTCGGAGGCCGCGTTGCGCAGGAACTCCGGCAGCACTGTCAGCGCCTCGATCAGCTCGGCGCGGTCGGCCACCCAGAACGCGTCGCAGTCGAAGCCGGTGAGCAGCCACTTGTGCGGGTCGAAGCAGTACGAATCGGCGTACTCCAGGCCGGCGTGTGACCACCGTAGTTCGGGGCAGACGGCGGCGGCGCCCGCGTACGCGGCGTCGACGTGCAGCCAGATGCCGTACTCCGCGCAGATGGCCCCGATCTCCGGTATCGGGTCGACGGCGGTGGTGGAGGTGGTGCCGATGGTGGCCACCACGATGGCCGGTACGTCACCGGCGGCCAGGTCGGCGTCGATGGCGGCGCGGAGCACGGCGGGCAGCAGCGCCTGGGTGTCCGGGTCGACGTCGATGGCGCGGACCCCGTCGCTGCCCAGCCCGGCGATCCGGGCGGCCTTCTCGATGGAGGAGTGCCCGTGGGTGGAGGTGTAGGCGCGGTAGCGCCGGTCGATGCCGGTGTCGCGCCAGCGGCCCCCGCTGGCCCGGTGCAGTGCCGCGAGGGTGGCCACCAGGGTCGCCGAGGAGGCGGAGTCCTGGATGACGCCGCCGCCGGTGCCGGTCGAACGGAACCGCTGTGGCAGGTCCAGTAGGTGCGCCAGCCAGTCCATCACCACCGTTTCCAACTCGGTGCTGGCGGGGCTGGTGGCCCAGAGCATGCCCTGCACACCGAGCCCGGAGCTGACCAGGTCGCCGAGCACGCTGGGGCCGGAGGTATTGGCCGGGAAGTAGCCGAAGAAGCTGGGGTGTTGCCAGTGGGTCAGCCCCGGTACGACGATCGCGTCCAGGTCGGCGAGGACCGCCTCGACCGGTTCGCCGCCGGTGGTGGGTGGTGTGGTGGGCAGGGCGGCGGCGACAGTGCCGGGCGGGTCGGACGGGGCGACCGGCAGTTGCCCGACTGTCGCCCAGTAGTCGGCGATCCAGTCGACGACGGCGTGGCCGGCGCGGCGGAATTCGTCGGGGTCCATGTGCGGAGCGGTCACCTCAACGAGTTGATCAGGCATCGATCGCCGACGCAAGACCCGGCATGGAAGCGACGGGCATCGATATTGCGGAGCGGAAAGCGCTTGCCCTACGATGCGGCTTGAGCCGGATCCGTGAGTTCCAGGGCGTTCACCCCCGATCAGACCGCCGTCCGCCGCCGCCGCGGCCGGGCCGATCCACTGTGCTTCCCGGGCAGGGCCAGTGGGCCACAGCGGTCATCACCGGATCCCCGGAGGCACTCCATGCACCAGTCCAGACATCGGCTGATCCTGCTCGCCGGCACCACGGCCGCCGCCGTCGTGGCCGGCACCCTCGCCACGGTCACCGCCTCGGCCGCCGCCGTCGGCTGCCGCGTCGACTACCAGATCACGAACCAGTGGCAGGGCGGCTTCGGTGCCAACGTCGCCGTCACCAACCTCGGCGACCCGGTGAACGGGTGGGCCCTCACCTGGTCGTACGCGGCTGGCCAACAGGTCACCCAGGCGTGGAACGCCGTCGTCACCCAGTCCGGTGCCCAGGTCACCGCCCGCAACGTCGACCACAACGCGAGCCTCGCCACGAACGGCTCCGCCTCGTTCGGGTTCAACGGTTCGTGGACCGGCAGCAACCCGGTGCCGGGCAGCTTCACGCTCAACGGCACCGTCTGCACCGGCGCCCCGCCCACCGGCGAGCCCACCACCCCGCCGCCGACCACACCACCGCCCACCACGCCGCCGCCGACCAGCGGGGGGCTGCAGATGGAGAACCTGGACCGAGGGCTGATCAGCGTCCGCTCCGGCAGCGGCAACCTGGTCTCCTGGCGGCTGCTCGGCACCGAGAACTCCGCTGTGTCGTTCAACCTGTACCGCGGCTCCACCAGGGTCAACGCCAGCCCGATCACCGGTGCCACCAACTACCTCGACAGCGGAGCGGCGGCCGGCTCGGCGTACACCGTGCGGGCCGTTGTCGACGGCGTCGAGCAGGCGGCGTCGGCACCGGCGTTGCAGTTCGGCGCGGGTTACCTGGACGTGCCGTTGCAGGTCCCGGCCGGCGGCAGCACGCCCAGCGGCGAGAGTTACACCTACAGCGCCAACGACGCCTCGGTCGGTGACCTCAACGGCGACGGCACCTACGAGATCGTGCTGAAGTGGGATCCGTCGAACGCCAAGGACAACTCCCAGTCCGGCTACACCGGCAACGTCTACGTCGACGCGTACACCCTCACCGGCACCCGGCTGTGGCGGGTCGATCTGGGCCGCAACATCCGGGCCGGCGCCCACTACACCCAGTTCCAGGTGTACGACTACGACGGTGACGGCCGCGCGGAGGTGGCCATGAAGACCGCCGACGGCACCCGTTCCGGCACCGGTCAGGTCATCGGGTCCTCGTCGGCGGACTACCGCAACTCCAGCGGTTACGTGCTCAGCGGCCCGGAGTACCTGACCATGTTCAACGGCCAGACCGGCGCGATCCTCTCCACCGTCACCTACGACCCGCCACGCGGCACGGTGTCGTCCTGGGGTGACTCGTACGGCAACCGGGTGGACCGTTTCCTCGCCGGCACCGCGTACCTGGACGGGCAGCGCCCCTCGCTGATCATGGCCCGGGGTTACTACACCCGCGCGGTGATCGCGGCCTGGGACTTCCGCAACGGCACGCTGACCAAGCGCTGGACGTTCGACTCGAACTCCTCCGGTAACGGTGCCGCCGCCGGACAGGGCAACCACCAGCTCTCCGTGGCCGACGTCGACGGTGACGGCCGTCAGGAGATCGTGTACGGCGCGGCCACCGTCGACGACAACGGTCGGCTGCTGCACTCCACCGGCAACGGGCACGGCGACGCCCTGCACGTCGGGGACCTCGACCCGAGCCGCTCCGGCCTGGAGGTGTTCAAGGTCGACGAGGACGGCAGCAAGCCCAGCTCCTACTTCGCGGACGCCCGTACCGGTCAGGTGCTCTGGTCCACGCCGGCCTCGGGCGACAACGGCCGGGGTGTCTCGGCGGACATCTGGGCGGGCAGCCCCGGCGCGGAGTCGTGGTCGTCGGCGGCCTCCGGGCTGGCCAACACCAGGGGGCAGAACGTCGGCCGTAAGCCGTCGTCGGCGAACTTCCTCGCCTGGTGGGACGGCGACCCGGTGCGGGAACTGCTCGACAGCACGAAGATCGACAAGTACGGCACCGGCGGCGAGACCCGGCTGCTCGACGGCAGCGGGGTGGCGTCCAACAACGGCACCAAGTCCACGCCGGCGCTCTCCGGCGACATCCTCGGTGACTGGCGCGAGGAGGTGATCTGGCGGACCACCGACAGCCGGGCGTTGCGCATCTACAGCACACCCACCCCGACCAGCGTCCGGCTCTACACCCTGATGCACGACCCGCAGTATCGGGTGGCCATCGCCTGGCAGAACACGGCGTACAACCAACCGCCGCACCCGGGGTTCTTCATCGGCAACGGGATGGGCAGCACCCCGCCCACGCCGAACATCCACCTACGCTGATCTGACCCCTGGTGGTCCCGGACGGGGTCGCCTAGGGTGGCAGGCACCGGGCCGCAGCCGCGGAATCCGCTCAGCTCCGGCCCGGTGCGCCACACCGCGGCATTCTCGACCCGTCCCGACCGAGAGTGCCGTACCACCACCGGAACCAACATTAGGCACCGTCCGGGTCGGCGGGGTGACGCTGACGTGAAGATCGTGTTTCACGCCGTCCGGTGCAGACCGCCCGCCACCTGCTCGGCGATCAGCTCGTACGACCGCACCCGGTCCTTCACGTCGTACACCAACGTGGTCAGCATCAGCTCGTCCGCGCCGGTGCGCTCCACCAGCTCGGTCAGCTGCCGGCGCACCGTCTCCGGCGAGCCCATCGCCTGACCGTCACGGCGTTGCAGGACGAACTCCCTCTCGAACTCGGAGTACGGGTACGCCGCCGCCTCGTCGGGCGTCGACAGCGGCTCGGGCTTCCCGGAGCGCAGCTTCAGAAACGACAACGCGCTCGGCCCGGCCAGCCACTCGGCTCGCTCGTCGGTCTCCGCGCAGACCGCGTTGACCGCCACCATCGCGTACGGCTTGTCCAACCACTGCGACGGCCGGAAGTTCTGCCGGTACAGGGCCAGCGCCGGCAGGGTGTTCCCCGAGCTGAAGTGGTGCGCGAACGAGAACGGCAGACCGAGCAGACCGGCGAGTTGGGCGCTGAACCCGCTGGAGCCCAGCAGCCACACGGCCGGTTGGGTGCCCTGGCCCGGCATGGCGATGATCTGCCCGGGCTTCTCGCCGCTGAAGTAGTTCATCAGGTCCGCCAGCTCGCGGGGGAAGTGCTCCGCGGACAGGCCCTCCATGGTGCGCCGCAGCGCCAGCGCCGTCACCTGGTCGGTGCCCGGCGCCCGGCCGATGCCCAGGTCGATCCGACCCGGGTGCAGCGCTTCGAGGGTGCCGAACTGCTCGGCCACCACGAGCGGCGCGTGGTTGGGCAGCATCACGCCGCCCGAACCGAGGCGGATCGTCGAGGTGTTCGCGGCCAGGTGAGCCAGCAGCACCGCGGGAGCCGAGCTGGCGATCGCCGGCATGTTGTGGTGCTCGGCCACCCAGAATCGGCGGTAGCCCAACTCCTCGGTGCGTCGCGCCAGCTCGGTGGTGGCCTCCAGGGCCGCGCCGACAGTGGTGCCCTTGGCGACCGGGGCAAGATCAAGAACAGACAACGGTACGGTGATCACACGGTGTGCCAACTCCCCGGCCTGCCCGTTCATTCCAACCGACGCTCAACCCACCCCGCGCGCCTGCTCGAAGATCAGGCTGGTCTGGGTGTGCTGCACCACCGGGTCGACAGCCAGATGGTCCAGCACGAAGTCCCGCAACGCGTCACCCGACGCCGCCCGCACGTGCAGCACGTAGTCGTCCGCGCCGGCCACGTGGAACACCGACACCACCCCCGGCAGCCGCACCGACCGGGCCCGGAACGCGTCCACCGCCGCCCGCTCGTGCGCGGTCAGCCGCACCGACACCAACGCCTGCAACGGCAGACCGAGCGCGGCCGGATCCACCTCGGCGTGGAAACCACGGATCGCGCCCCGCTCGCGCAGCGCCCGGGTGCGGGTCAGGCACGTCGACGGCGCGACCCCCACCCGCTCGGCGAGCGCGTTGTTCGGCAGGCGACCATCCGCGGCCAGTTCGGTGAGGATCGCGCGGTCCACCTCGTCCAGGGCCGGATACGGCCGCACATCGTTCGGCTCAGGAGGCATTCCGCCATCCTCGCCCGAATCCATCAGCAAAACCAAGCCACCTGACAGAATGATCTGCCGAAGCATTGCCTGTTCATTGGTAGATGTTCGACGCTACCGGCATGACGACGGTGGACACCCGGGCCGTACACGCCGGCCGCGACGACCTACGCACCCTCGGCGTGCACGTACCGCCCATCGACCTGTCCACCACCAACCCGCTGCCCTCGGTCGACGACGGCGGCGCCGCGTACGAGCAGCTCGCCACCGGCGGCACCCTCCCCGCCGACGGCAGCGCCGTCTACCAGCGGCTCTGGAACCCCACCGTCGCCCGCTTCGAAACCGCCCTCGCCGAACTGGAGGGCACCGCGCAGGCCGTCGCCTTCGCCAGCGGCATGGCCGCCCTCACCGCCACAGTGCTCGCCGCCGCCCGCGACGACCGCCGCCACGTCGTCGCCGTCCGCCCCCTCTACGGCGGAACCGACCACGTCCTCGCCACCGGCCTGCTCGGCACCACAGTCACCTGGGCGCGCCCCGACGAGGTCGCCGCCGCCATCCGACCCGACACCGCGCTGGTCATCGTCGAGACGCCCGCCAACCCCACCCTCGACCTGGTCGACATCGCCGCCCTCGCCGCCGCGGCCGGCGACATCCCGCTGCTGGTCGACAACACCGTCGCCACCCCCGTGCTGCAACAACCCGCCCGGCACGGCGCCACCCTCGTCCTGCACAGCGCCACCAAGAGCATCGGCGGACACGGCGACGTGCTCGCCGGCGTCGTCGCCTGCGACGCCGACTGGGCCGCGCGCCTCCGCCAGGTCCGCGCGGTCACCGGCGCGATCCTGCACCCGCTCGGCGGCTACCTGCTGCACCGCGGCCTGCAAACCCTGCCGCTGCGGGTCCGCGCCCAACAGGCCACCGCCGAGAAACTCGCCGGCTGGCTCGCCGACCACCCCGCCGTACACCGGGTGCACCACCCCTCGGTGTACGACCCGGCGGCGCTGGTCGGCCGCCAGATGGCCGGACCCGGCAGCCTGCTCGCCTTCGAGGTACGCGGCGGCGCACCCGCAGCGGCGACAGTCGCCGGCGCCTGCCACCTCATCACCCACGCGGTGTCGCTCGGCGGCGTCGACACCCTCATCCAGCACCCGGCCTCGCTCACCCACCGGCCCGTCGAAGGCGACGCCAAACCCGGCGCCGGTCTGCTGCGCCTCTCGGTCGGCCTCGAAGACCCCGAAGACCTGCGCGCCGACCTCGCCCAGGCCCTCGCCACGATCGTCTGATCAGCGCAGCTCGCGGTTGCCCAACACGCGCGTCGGCGAACCCTCCCGAGCCACCCGCAGCATCGCCCGACCGATCCCGTCCGTCGTGGTGACCTGGTTCGGCAGCAGCCGCCGCAACACCGGGAACAGCGGACGGGTGACCGCGTACCCGAACCGGTACCACCGGGTCTTCGACACCGCACCGTACGTCGGCTGGATGAACCCGGGCCGTGCCGCGTAGCCGTTGGGCAGCAGCTCCATGATTGCGTTCTCGGTACGGCCCTTGACCCGCGCCCACATGACCCGACCCTGACCCGACGAATCCGTGCCGACACCCGAGACGTAGACGAACGTCACCTGCGGACTCACCTCGGCCAGCAACCGCGCCGCCGCCAGCGGGTAGTCGTAACTCACCCGGGTGTACGCGGCCTCGTCCAGACCCAGCGAGGACACGCCCAGGCAGTAGAAGCACGCGTCCACGCCGGCCAACTCGGCGCGCACCGACGACAGGTCGCCCACGTCCGCGACCGTCAGCTCCCGCAGCTTCGGATCCCGCTGACCGGTCGGCCTGCGGCCGACGGTGAGCACCTCCCGCACGTCCTCGGCGAGCAGCGCCTCCCGCAACACGCCCTGGCCGACCATGCCTGTCGCACCGAAAATCGCCACCCGCATCAGCACCCACCCCTGTCGTCGACAGTCACGCGCGACGTTGCTCTGATCGACTCATCTTCCTTGAGGGCGGGAACCGCCCTACCGGCGCGCCGCCGCTAGTCAGGACTTCGGGCCGACGTGCCGGTCCAGTGTGGCGACGGCGTCACGCCGGGCTACCGACAGCGAATTGCGGCGGTTCATCCGCCAGGCGACGCCCAGCAGGTCCAGGCCCCACTGACACAGCCCCATGATGTCGGACGACTCGTTGACGAACATGTAGCGCGGGTAGATGTAGTGCCGACCTCGCGTCGTGACCCGGTTGGCTGTTCGGCAGCCGTCGGAGTGGAAGAGCCCGCGCAGGAAGTCGCCGGGATGAACTTCGAGAATCGGCCGTTGCCAGTCGGTCAGGACGATCGGTCGCTCGTGCTTCTTGCCGGGACCGTGCTGTGGCAGCAGGCACGGCCAGTGGCTGCCGTAACTCTGCACGCCGACGCAACCCTGTTTCTGGACCCGCTGCACCTTCGACGCCAGAACGGCGCGCATGGCCACATCGCACGCCTCAATCAACCCGGGCCACCCATCGGAACAGTAGATGCGCAACACGGGGACGCGTGCCGTTGTCACCAGGTGGCCGTCGCCTAGGTAGAGACCGAGCAGGTAGGCGTAGGCGGCGGGGTCGGTCGGATTGTCGACATCCGGCCGGCACCGGAAGCACCGTAGCTCCGTGCCGCGCTTCACCGGCTCGGGTCGATCCACGCACCAGTGCCAGACCGTGCTGTATGGCACGGAGAGCCTGCGAGCCACAGCGTGGATGGGGTGTCCGTGAGCGCGTAGGGCGCGAGCTCGCGCCCGCATCTGCGGTGGATGCACGCCCACATCATCGAACAGGTGTATGACAAAGTGCCGGGAGCGGGATTCGAACCCGCAAGCCCTTTCGGGCAGAAGTGTTTGAGACTTCCGTGTATGCCGTTCCACCATCCCGGCGGGTGGCGCTTACTGTACCCGACTACTCTCATGCGGGAGCATGGGTGGGTAGCCGTGCAGTGATCGATGGTGGGGGTAGGGCTGGTGGCTGAGATGCCGACGGATGCCGAGCGCAGGCGCGTACTGATCGCCGAGGACGAGGCGCTGATCCGGCTGGACCTCGCCGAGATGCTTGTCGAAGAGGGTTACGAGGTGGTGGGGGAGGCCGGAGACGGTGAGACAGCCGTCCGCCTCGCCGAGGAACTGAAGCCCGACCTGGTCATCCTCGACATCAAGATGCCGATCATGGATGGGCTGGCCGCCGCCGAGCGCATCGCCGGCGCCCGAATCGCCCCGGTGATCATCCTGACCGCGTTCAGTCAGCGTGACCTGGTGGAGCGGGCGCGGGCGGCCGGCGCGATGGCGTACCTCGTGAAGCCTTTCCAGAAGAGCGACCTGGTCCCGGCGGTGGAGATCGCGCTGTCGCGTTACTCGGAGGTCGCGGCCCTGGAGGCGGAGGTCGCGAGCCTGACCGACCGCCTGGAGATCCGCAAGGCGGTGGAGCGGGCCAAGGGCGCGCTGATGACCACGTACGGGATGACCGAGCCGCAGGCGTTCAAGTGGATCCAGCGCACGGCGATGGACCACCGGATGACCATGAAGGAGGTCGCCGAGCGGATCCTCGCGGAGACCGCTGGCGGCGAGGTGTCGCAGCAGCCGACCGTCTGAGCGCCTGACCGTGGCGCGCGGGGGGACGCCCCGCGTGACCTCCGGTGGTTAGCATCGACGTGTGTCCGTCCGACGGGTGATCGCGGTGTTCGGCCTCTTCGCGCTGGCTCTTGCCGGGTGCGACGGGCCGGCCGCGCCGAGCGGCGGCGAGCCGACGACGGCGGCCGCCGCGCCGGCGTCGCGGCCGGCTTGGCAGCCGCTGACGCTGCCGGCGCCGCCGGGTGGTGCGGGGCGTCCGTTGGTACGTGACGCGGTGTCGTGCGCGGGCCGGTGGTTCGTGGTCGGTGGTGTCGTCGACGCCGAGGGCGGCACACGTCCGGCGGCCTGGACCAGTGTGGACGGTGCGACCTGGACGGTGCTGCCGGTGCGTCCGGATTCCTTCTACGGTCGGCAGAACGTGTTCCTGTCGGTGGCCTGCCGGGACGGGAAGGCGGCGCTGATCGGCGCGAAGGTCGGTGGCGCGCACGGTTATCCGCGGGTGAGCACGTGGCGGCAGGTGGCCGATGGCGCGCTGGTCGAGGTGCAGGCGTCGTTCGAGACGTACGGCGGGCCGACGGCGGTGAACGTGTCCCGCCTGACGGCCGGTGCGCAGGGTTGGTTGATCGTCGGCAACCGTTCGGCGGGGGCGGCTTCCTGGGTGGGGTCGCCGGACGCGGCGGAGTTCGCGCTGGTCGAGGGTGCTCCGGAGTTGGCCAGTGATGCGGTGGGGGTGACCTGGGCGTTCGACTCGGTGGCGACGTCGTCGGGCTGGTTGGCGGTGGGTGGTCTCCTGCCGGCCGGTCGGATCGACCGGGACCCGGCGGTCTGGTCGTCGCCGGATGGTCGGTCGTGGCGGCGCACTGTGCTGCCGGGCGGTTCGGAGTACGAGGAGTTGCAGCGGGTGGTGCTGGTCGGCGGTGTGCCGGTGGCGGTCGGGCTGCGGGGGTCGACGTTCGGCGCGTGGCGGCAGGAGGCGGCGGGCTGGGTGGCGGCCGGGACGTTCGGGCGGCGGGCCGGCGCGGGGGTGCCGGCGGTGACGTCGCTGGTGTCGTCGGGCGATCGGCTGTTCGCCGCGGTGGTCGACGGTGCGCGGCATTCGGTGTGGGTGTCGACGGATCGTGGTGGGTCGTGGCGGGAGGCTGCGATGCCGCTCGATGTGCCGGCGGGTGTCGACCGGGACGTGACGCTGGTGGCGGTGGGTGACCGGTGGTGGCTGGCTGCGGACGACGGCACCAGAGCCGGGTTGTGGTGGGCGGCCGGCACCGGGGTCTGAAAGCCGACTGTGCTGTGGTGCGGCGGCCCGAGCGCGCTGTTTTTGCAGCTCAGCGACGCTTGTTCCGGGTCGGAGCGGCCCGTCTGAGCGTGGGTGGGATTCGGACCGGGCGCGCGCTTAAGGACCGTCTGGCCGATTCACCTGTGACGGACATCGACAAGATTGCCCACGTCTTCGTAACGGTTTCGCAGACCCCGCGTTCAGGCCTTCCGGGACGGTATGCGGTGTCGGTACGCTCCGCCATCACGAGCCGTAACGCAGGGGGAGTCCCTGCGGGGTGGGTGGAATTGCGGTCTGCTGCTGTCGCCGTCGCTTCGGGTCAGCCAGGTCCGCATCTGGAGGAGGTCAGGAAGCCGTGAGGCGAAGCTATGTACGGGCGCTGGGCACCGTTGCGCTCGCCGCGACCCTGGTGGTCGCGGCTGGTTGCCAGGATTCCGGCAGCGGCGAGGGTGGGACCGCGTCCGGTGACTGCGGTGGCAAGATCGCGATCTTCGGCGCGTTCACTGGTGACAACGCGGGTCTGGTGATCCCGTCGCTGAACGGCGCGAAGCTCGCCGTGGAGCAGTTCAACACCGCGAACCCGAACTGCAAGGTCACCATGCAGGAGTTCGACACCCAGGGTGACCCCGCGGTGGCGACCCCGTTCGCGAACCAGATCGCCGGTGACAACTCGTTCCTCGGCGTCATCGGTGGTCACTTCTCGGGTGAGTCGGACGCGACGATGCCGATCTACCAGGCCGCCGGCCTGGCGATGGTCAGCCCCTCGGCGACCCGGACCGACCTGACCCAGAAGGGCAACACGTCCTTCTACCGCGTCGTCGGCAACGACGGCACGCAGGCTGGTGCGGTCGCGAGCTACCTGAAGACCCAGAACGCGCAGAAGGTCTTCATGGTCGACGACGCCAGCGCCTACGGCGCCGGCATCACCGACGAGCTGGGCAAGCAGCTCGGCCCGCTGGTCGTGAACAAGGACAAGATCCAGGAGCGGCAGACGCAGTTCGACGCCACCGTCTCCAAGATCAAGGCCGCTCAGGCGGACTTCGTCTTCTACGGCGGTTACACCCGTGAGGCCGCTCCGCTGGTGAAGCAGATGCGTGCCGCCGGTGTCCAGGCCAAGTTCGTCGGCCCGGACGGTCTGTACGACACCGCGTTCCCGAAGGGTGCCTCCGGTGGCGCCGAGGGCGCGATCATCACCTGCCCGTGCCTCCCGGCCGACAAGGCCGGCGGCACCTTCTCCGCCGACTACCAGAAGAAGTTCGGCATCCCGCCGGGCTCCTACGGCGCTGAGGGCTTCGACGGCGCGACGATCTACCTGGACGCCTTCAAGGCTGGCAAGAAGAGCCGGGCGGACATCCTGGCGTTCGTGAAGTCGTACGACAAGCAGGGTGTGTCGAAGTACATCAAGTTCGACGCCAAGGGTGACGTTGACCCGACGAAGGTCGTCATCTGGGCCTACCAGATCAAGGGCGAGGCCATCGAGGCGCTGCAGGAGCTCAAGCTCAGCTGACGCCCCACGCAATGGAGTGCGGCCGGGGTGTCTCACCCCGGCCGCACTCGATTCAAGGAGACCCCCGGTGCATTTCGATGAACTGATCGGCCATCTCGGCCAGCACACGGTCGATGGCCTGTCCAAGGGCGCCATCTATGCCCTGATCGCCCTTGGCTACACCCTCGTCTACGGCGTCCTTCGCCTGATCAACTTCGCGCACTCCGAGGTGTTCATGGTCGGTACCTTCGCGGTGCTGATCCTCTGGAACCAGCTCGGGGTGGAAAATAACCCGCCTATCGGCCAGGCGATCCTGTTCCTGGTACTCGGTCTGGTCGTCGCGGCGGCAGCCTCGGGCGGTACGGCTCTCGCGCTCGAGCGGGTCGCCTACCGGCCACTGCGGCGCAAGAACGCGCCACCGCTGATCTTCCTGATCACCGCGATCGGTCTGTCCCTGGTCTTCGTCGAGCTCTTCGGGCAGGTGCTGCCGAAGCTGCTCGGTGGCGCGTTGCCGGATGTGTTCGGTCGGCCCCGCCAGATCGTCGGTATGCCGACGATCATCCAGCAGGAGACCCTGTTCACCATCGGCAACACGGCGATCACGAACATCCAGCTGATCGTCTTCGTCGCGGCCGTGGCGATGATGGCGCTCCTGGACTGGTTCATCAACCGCACCCGGTACGGCCGGGGCGTGCGGGCGGTGGCCCAGAACCCGGAGACCGCCGCGCTGATGGGCGTCAACCAGGAGCGCGTGATCATGCTGATCTTCGTGCTCGGCGGCATCATGGCCGGCGCGGCCGCGCTGTTGTGGAGCATGCGGTTCGGCTTCACCCAGAACAGCATCGGCTTCGTGCTCGGCCTGAAGGCGTTCACCGCCGCGGTGCTCGGTGGCATCGGCAACCTGCGCGGCGCGCTGCTGGGTGGCCTCTTCCTGGGCATCGTGGAGGTCTACGGTGCGACGCTCTTCGCGTCCAACTGGGAGGACGTCATCGCCTTCGTGGTGCTGATCGTGGTGCTGATGTTCCGGCCCACCGGCCTGTTGGGTGAGTCGCTCGGGAGGGCCCGCGCATGATCGACAAGATTCGCACCGCAGACCGCCGCCGGGTCGGTTTCCTGACCTCGATCGGCGAGCGCTGGCAGGCGCTGCCGAAGTGGCAGAAGGCCATCGGCGTGGTCGCCCTGCTCGTTTTCGTCTATTCCCTGCCGTACCTGGGCAAGCTGCCCGGTGGTCTCATGGTCCCCGGTCTGAACGACCTGCGTACCGACTCGATCGAGGGCGGCAACAACTGGGCGGGCGTGCTCTTCGTCTGCGCCATTTACGTCCTGGTCGCGATCGGTCTGAACGTGGTGGTCGGCCTCGCCGGCCTGCTCGACCTCGGCTACATCGGGTTCTTCGCCATCGGCGCGTACAGCGTGGCGCTGTTCGGTTCGGTGAACTCGCCGGTGGTCAAGTGGATCCAGCAGGAGTTCGACCTGCCGCCGACGTGGGCGGTGACCTGGGGCATCTGTCTGCTGATCGCGATCGTGCTGACGATGATCTCCGGGGTGCTGCTGGGCTGGCCGACGCTGCGGCTGCGCGGTGACTACCTCGCAATCGTGACGCTCGGCTTCGGTGAGATCATCCGGATCGTGGCCCGCAACGCCACCGGGGTCACCAACGGTCCGGTAGGTATCTCTGCCATTCCCGGCCCGGAGGGTGCGCCCTCGGCGGACAACAAGGTCTTCGGTCTGATCGACGCGAAGCCCTGGTACTGGTTGGCGATTACCTTCGTGCTGCTGATGGTGATCGTGGTCCGCCGGTTGGAGCACAGCCGGGTGGGTCGTGCCTGGCTCGCCGTCCGCGAGGACGAGGACGCGGCCGCGGTGATGGGCGTGTACCCGTTCAAGTTCAAGCTCTGGGCGTTCGCCATGGGCGCGGCGCTCGGCGGCCTGGCGGGCTTCCTCTTTGGCAGTCGTAACGCGTTCATCGACCCGACCCAGTTCAACGCGAACCTCTCGATTCTCTTCGTCGCGATGGTCGTGGTCGGCGGCTCCGGCAACATGCTCGGTGTCTCGCTCGGCGCGGTGCTGCTGGCGTACCTGCCGGAACGGTTCCGCGACTTCGCCGACTACCGGTGGCTGGTCTTCGGTCTGGCCATGGTGCTGGTGATGATCCTGCGTCCGCAGGGTCTGATCCCGAGCCGGCGGCGAGCCCGCGAGTTGAAGGACCGCGCGGCGGAGGCAGAGGAGGCGCCCGCTCATGTCTGACCAGACCACCAGCACGTCCGCGCCGAAGATCCCGGCTCAGCCCGGACCTCGGTCGGTGCTGCTCGAAGTCAACGACGTCACGCTCCGCTTCGGTGGTGTGGTCGCCCTCGACAAGATTAATTTCCAGATCTACGAGGGCGAGATCCTCGGCCTCATCGGGCCGAACGGCGCCGGCAAGACCACCAGCTTCAACGTGATGACCGGCGTGTACAAGCCGACCTCCGGGGCTGTCCTGTTCCGCGGCCAGAAGGTGACCGGCCGTAAGCCGCACCAGATCAGCCAGTTGGGCATCTCCCGGACGTTCCAGAACATCCGTCTCTTCCCGGAGATGACGGCGCTGGAGAACGTCATGGTCGGCACGGACTCCCGGCACCGGACCAGCGTGCCCGGTGCGATCTTCCGGGTGCCCCGGAAGAAGCCGAAGCCGCACGAGTTGCCGCAGGTGACCGCCGAGGCGGGCATCCAGCGGACGTGGCAGGAGACGCGCCGGACGTTCGCCAAGACGTTCGGGTTGTCCCGGCACATCCTGGAGGAGCGGGCGGCCGAGGCCAAGGCGTTGGAGTTGCTGCGTTTCGTCGGCATCGCCGACCGGGCCAACGACGAGGCGCGCAACCTGCCGTACGGCTACCAGCGTCGGTTGGAGATCGCCCGCGCGCTGGCCACCGAGCCGAAGCTGATCTGCCTGGACGAGCCGGCCGCCGGCTTCAACCCGGCGGAGAAGGAGGAGCTCCTCACCCTGATCCGCAAGATCCGGGACATGGGCCTGACCGTGCTGCTCATCGAGCACGACATGCGGCTGGTCATGGGCGTCACCGATCGGATCGTGGTGCTGGAGTTCGGCCGCAAGATCGCCGAGGGTGCGCCCGCGGAGGTCAGCCGCGATCCGAAGGTGATCGCCGCGTACCTGGGGGAGCCCGCCGATGACGCTGCTTGAGTTGGAGAACGTCGCCGTCGCCTACGGTCGGATCGAGGCGCTGCACGGCATCAGCCTCACCGTCAACGAGGGTGAGGTGGTGGCCCTGATCGGCGCGAACGGCGCCGGCAAGACCACCACGATGCGGGCCATCTCGGGGACCCGGTCGCTGTCCGAGGGGAAGATCACGTTCAACGGTGAGGACATCAGCAAGCTCCGGGCCGACCTGCGGGTGGTCCGGGGGCTGTGTCAGTCGCCGGAAGGACGGCAGATCTTCCCGGGTATGACGGTGATGGAGAACCTGGACATGGGGGCGTACACCCGGCGGGACTCCGCCGGCATCGCCGCCGACCTGGACCGGGTGCTGACCCTCTTCCCGCGGCTGGCCGAGCGGCGCAAGCAGGCCGGCGGCACGCTCTCCGGCGGCGAACAGCAGATGCTCGCTGTCGGCCGGGCGCTGATGAGCCGTCCGAAGCTGCTGCTGCTCGACGAGCCGTCGATGGGTCTGGCCCCGCTGGTGATTCGGCAGATCTTCGACATCATCACGGAGATCAACCAGCAGGGCACCACCATCCTGCTGGTGGAGCAGAACGCCCAGCAGGCGCTGTCGCGGGCACACCGCGGCTACGTGCTGGAGACCGGTCGAATCGTGAAGGAGGGGTCCGGTCAGGACCTGCTGCACGATCCGTCGGTCAAGGAGGCGTACCTCGGCGTGGCCTGAGCCATCCGAGCGGCGGCCGGTCACCCCTCGTGGGGTGGCCGGCCGCCGGCGTTCGGGTCGGCTGTGGTTTCGGTGTCGCGTCGCCGGTGCCGCCGGCCAGGGATGTCGGTGCGACGGACTAGAGTCGCTGCCGTGACAGCTACGACGCCGCGCCTGCTCCTCGTCGACGGACATTCCATGGCATACCGGGCCTTCTTCGCCCTGCCTGTGGAAAACTTCTCCACCACGACGGGTCAGCCGACCAACGCGGTGTACGGCTTCACGTCGATGCTGATCAACGTGCTGCGCGATGAGCAGCCCACCCACATCGTGGTGGCCTTCGACGTCTCCCGCCGTTCCTTCCGCACCGAGCAGTACGCGGAGTACAAGGCCGGCCGCAGCGAGACCCCGAACGACTTCAAGGGCCAGGTCAGCCTGGTCAAGGAGGTCCTGGCCGCGCTCCAGATCCCGGTGGTGGAGAAGGAGGGCTTCGAGGCCGACGACGTCATCGCCACGCTCGCCTGTCAGGCCCGCGACCAGGGCATGTCGGTGCTGATCAGCAGCGGTGACCGGGACGCGTTCCAGCTGGTCGACGACCAGATCACCGTCCTCTACCCGCGCAAGGGCGTCTCCGACCTGGCCCGGATGGATCCGGCGGCGATCGAGGCGAAGTACGGCGTCGGCCCGCAGCAGTACCGGGACCTCGCCGCGCTCGTCGGCGAGACCAGTGACAACCTGCCCGGCATCCCCGGCGTCGGCCCGAAGACCGCCGCTAAGTGGATCACCACGTACGGCGGGGTGGAGGGCGTGATCGCCCGCGCCGACGAGATCAAGGGCAAGGCCGGTGACAGCCTGCGGGAGCGCCTCGCCGACGTGATCCGCAACTACGAGATCAACCGGCTCGTCTCCGACCTGGAGCTGCCGCTGCGCCCGGAGGACACCCGCTGGACCGGGTGGGACCGGGAGGCCGTGCACCAGGTGTTCGACACCCTCGAGTTCCGCATCCTGCGCGACCGCCTCTACCAGTACCTGGAGGCGGTCGAGCCGGAGGCCGAGTCCGGGTTCGACCTCTCCGGCGAGGTGCTCACCGAGCCCGGGGCACTGGCCGGCTGGCTGGAAACGCACGCGCCGACCGGCACCCCGGTCGGGCTGGCGGTCAAGCTCGACACCGGCGTCAACCGCCGGCACACCGCCTCGATCACCGGTCTGGCGTTGGCCACCGCCGGCGGCGCGGCGGCCTGGGTCGACCCGGCGCGTCTCGACCCGACCGACGAGGGTGCCCTCGCCGGCTGGCTGGCCGACGCACAGCGACCCAAGGTGCTGCACGACAGCAAGCCGGCCGTGCTGGCCTGCGCCGCGCACGGCTGGCAGCTCGCCGGCATCGTCCGCGACACCCAGATCGCCGCATACCTGGCCCGCCCCGACCAGCGCTCCTACGACCTCACCGACCTGGCGCTGCGCTACCTGCACCGGGAGCTGCGGGTCGACGTCCCCGAGTCGGGCCAGCTCACCCTCGACGGGCTGGGCGACGAGGGCGTCGCCGAGCAGAACCTGATGCTGCAGGCCCGCGCCACCCTCGACCTGGCCGACGCGATCGACGCCGAGCTGTCCCGCGACGGCGAGCAGTCCGCCCGGCTGATGGCCGGGGTCGAGCTGCCGTTGATGCGGGTGCTGGCCGGCATGGAGAGCACCGGCATCGCCGCCGACACCCACTACCTGTCCGAGTTGGAGGCGCACTTCGCCGCCGAGGTGAAGGCCGCCGCGCAGGGCGCGTACGAGGCGGTGGGTCGGGAGTTCAACCTCGGCTCACCCAAGCAGCTGCAGGAGATCCTCTTCACCGAGCTGGGTCTGCCGAAGACCAAGAAGATCAAGACGGGTTACACCACCGACGCCGACGCCCTGCAGTGGCTCTACGCCCAGCAGCCGCACCCGGTGCTGGCCCACCTGCTGCGCCACCGCGACGTGGCCAAGCTCAAGTCGACAGTGGACGGTTTGCTGAAGTCGGTCTCCGACGACGGCCGGATCCACACCACCTTCAACCAGACGGTGGCGGCCACCGGTCGGCTCTCCTCCACCGAACCCAACCTGCAGAACATCCCGATCCGCACCGAGGAGGGCCGGCGTATCCGCCGCGCCTTTGTGGTGGGGGAGGGCTACGAGTGCCTGCTCACCGCCGACTACAGCCAGATCGAGATGCGCATCATGGCGCACCTGTCGTCGGACGACGCGCTCATCGAGGCCTTCAACTCCGGCGCCGACTTCCACGCCGCCACCGCCTCGTCGGTCTTCGGGGTGCCGCTCGACGAGGTCACCCCCGACCAGCGGCGCAAGATCAAGGCCATGAACTACGGCCTGGCGTACGGGCTCAGCGCGTTCGGCCTGTCCCAACAGCTCAGCATCAGCACCGAAGAGGCGCGCGGGCTGATGGAGAACTACTTCGCCGGCTTCGGCGGGGTGCGCGACTACCTCCAACAGGTCGTCGCCCGAGCCCGCCAGGACGGCTACACCTCGACCATCCTGGGGCGCCGCCGCTACCTGCCCGACCTGGTCAGCGACAACCGGCAGCGCCGCGACATCGCCGAGCGGATGGCGCTCAACGCCCCCATCCAGGGCTCCGCGGCCGACATCATCAAGGTCGCGATGCTGCACGTCGACACCGCGCTCGGCGACGCCGGGCTGCGCTCGCGGATGCTGCTGCAGGTGCACGACGAGTTGGTCTTCGAGGTCGCACCCGGCGAGCGGGAGGCATTGGAGGCACTCGTCCGCCACGAGATGGGCGGGGCGTACCCGCTGTCGGTGCCCCTGGAGGTGTCGGTGGGCGAAGGCCGGGACTGGAACAGCGCTGATCACTGATTGGGTTGCGGGGTGTCCTGGCCTGTGCGGTGAGGGGGTTCCGGGGCAGCCCGACCCACTCCGGGCGGTCGGGCTTGATCCCTGCGTGGGTCGGGTTTCCCCGGAACCCTGACTTGGTCCCGCCAGTCGCGTCGCTGCCCGTCCGTAAAGCCGTACTCGATCGCTGGGCCGCGTCTCGTCCCGCTGGGTCGCGCCGTCTCGGGAGCCCGTGCGGGCGGCCGGTTCGCTACTTCATCGGGTCGTGGCCCCAGTTCATGAGGGACCAGCGCCACTTGGTGTCGCGGACGTTGCCGGAGGGGCGCTGCGCCATGTGCCGGCGTACGTAGCCGACCACCTTGCGCATGTGCTTGTAGTCGCCCTCGGAAAGATCGCTGCGTTTACGACGCAACAGGTTGATGATCTTCCGGCCGGACTCGTGCCCGACGGACTCGCCGCCACCGGAACGACCGCCCTTGTGCCAGCCAACCTGCTTCGACTCGTCGGTCTCCAGCCAGGACGACAGCTCAGCGGGCTTCATGTTCACCGCCTCGGTGAACTCCCGGTAGGTGTCCCGGCCCTGGTCGTCAGCCCTGCTCATGGCGCAGCGCCTCGGGGCGGTGGGCCACGTCGCGGCCCGTTCCGTCACTGCGAACCCGGTACTGCGGGTCGTCGGGCGCCGCGTTCACGGCCCGCCCCCGGATCCGAGTCCGTTCGGTGATGGTCTCCTGCACCACGCCGTACGCGCGGCTGCCGTGGGCCGACCAGGAGACATGGTCGCCCTTGTGGAATCTCTGTTCGGCCATGCCCTCGGCTACCCGACGCCCAGGGGGCGAAACTGCTACGGCGTGATCTCGGCGATCGGCAGCTTGATGTCGAACGGCTCGGTCAGCTCGATCACGTCGGCGCCGTCGGCGACCAGCTCGTACTGCCGCTCACCGCCCGGCCCCACGTGGTCGCCGATCCGGTACGCGTAGACGTGCAGCGGGTCCTGCTCGATCCGCCAGTAGAACGGGATGCCGGCGGCAGCGTACTCACCGGGCTTCGCGAACCGGTCGATCCGTCGCGTGCCGGGCGAGACGATCTCCACGGCGAGTGCGACGTCCGCCGGCCGTAACGTGGACCGGTTGGACGGCACCTCGGCGCGACAGAGCAGCACGTCTGGCTGCCGGCTGGTGTTGCGGCTGAGTGCGACGCCGACTGCTTGCGCGGCGCGAAGATTCGCCGGGGCGTGCGAGCGCAGCCACAGCCACAGCAGGCTGCAGATGTCTTGATGGCCCAGGGTGGGGGAGGGTGTCACCTGGATAACTCCGTCGACGAGTTCGACGCGGGGGGCGTCGTCCGGCAGGGCGAGCAGGTCCTCCAGCGTGTAGTCGGCACGCTGCTGCCGCATCGGGTCCGGACACCAGGGGCCAGGTGATGTCGGGATGGGCTCGGCGCTCATGGGGTCGAGCCTACCGGCGATCGATGGCCCGCAGGTCGGACCACAGGTGCGACGCGCTCAGTCGGCGGGCTTCTCGGTGACGAAGATGGCCGTACCGGGAAAGAGGCGCCCGCGCAGCGGACTCCACTGCCCCCAGATCCCATCGTGCCCCTCCGGCCACTCCGGCTCCACCAGGTCCAGCAGCCGGAACCCGGCGCCGACCAGCTCGCGGATCCGGTCGCCGAGGGTGCGGTGCTGCTCGACGTAGGTGGCCACGCCGGTCTCGTCCTGCTCGACGTAGGGGGAACGGTCGAAGTACGAGTGCACGGCGGTCAGCCCGCCCTCACCGGGGTCGTCGAGGAAGATCCAGCGCATCGGGTGGGTCACCGAGAACACCCACCGTCCGCCGGGGCGCAGCACCCGGTGCACCTCGGCGTGCAGGGCCGCCGAGTCGTCCACGAACGGGATCGCGCCGAACGCGGTGCAGGCGAGGTCGAAGGACCGGTCGGCGAACGGGAGGGCGAGGGCGTCGGCCTGCACCAGCGGTACGCGTACCCCGGTGTCGTCGGCGGCCTTGGCGGCGTGCCGCAACATGCCGGCGGACAGGTCGAAGGCGATCGGCGAGGCGCCCTGGGTGGCGAGCCAGCGGGCGGCGGCCGCCGCCCCGCAGCCGACCTCCAGCACGCGCCGCCCGGACACCTCGCCGAGCAGGCGGGCGTCGGCCTCGCGGAGTCCTTCCGGACACCAGACGAAGTCCACGTCGCCGAGGAACGCGCCATGCTCGGCCTGGTAGTCGTCGGCGTCGGTGTCCCACCAGCCGCGGTTGGCCCGTCGGACCTCGGCGTCAGCCACCCGGCGCCGGGTGACCCGGCTGTCGTCATCCACGGCGCTCACGCTAGGCCCTACCCGTCGCGTGGGGTGCGGCGGCGCGGCCAAGTTTCGAGTGGCTCCTTGATCGACGTGGTGTCCGCGCCGGCGGGTGGCGGGCGTCCCGACGCCTGTTCGCGCCCGTCCCGCGAGGGTCGGTTGTGGCTGCTGTGACGCACGAGACAGCTGGGGTCGTTTCCGGGCGATTGTTCGCCTTTCGCAGGTCACCGCACGTAGAGAAGCCGGGAGGGCTTGCACGCTGTGGTAATGCGCACGGTAGGCTAGACGATGCGCTCGCGGATCGCGTTGCCTCGGCAGGGAGCAGGTGCGCGGTCGACGGAGCCACATCATGATCTCACTAGCGATCGTTCGGTGTGCCCGGCGACGGATCCGCTGGCGCGAACAGGTCACCGCGACACCAGCCTGCTGTGACAACCCACCGACCGGAGCAACCGCCCACATGACGAGCAGCATCGAGGCCCCCTCGAGCGCCACCCGGGTCACCCACGACGATCTCGGTTCCGAGGAGGCTTTCCTCGCCGCGATCGACGAGACCATCAAGTACTTCAACGACGGCGACATTGTCGAAGGCACCGTCGTCAAGGTCGATCGGGACGAGGTCCTGCTCGACATCGGCTACAAGACCGAGGGCGTCATTCCCTCTCGGGAGTTGTCGATCAAGCACGACGTGGACCCCGCCGAGGTTGTGACGGTTGGTGACCACATCGAGGCCCTGGTCCTCCAGAAGGAGGACAAGGAGGGTCGTCTGATCCTCTCCAAGAAGCGGGCGCAGTACGAGCGGGCCTGGGGCACGATCGAGAAGATCAAGGACGAGGACGGCGTCGTCCGCGGTTCGGTCATCGAGGTGGTCAAGGGCGGCCTCATCCTCGACATCGGGCTGCGCGGCTTCCTGCCCGCGTCGCTGGTCGAGATGCGTCGTGTGCGTGACCTGCAGCCGTACGTCGGGCGGGAGCTCGAAGCCAAGATCATCGAGCTGGACAAGAACCGCAACAACGTGGTCCTGTCCCGCCGGGCCTGGCTTGAGCAGACGCAGTCCGAGGTGCGCACCGAGTTCCTCAACAAGCTGCAGAAGGGCCAGGTCCGCAAGGGCGTCGTGTCCTCGATCGTCAACTTCGGCGCGTTCGTGGACCTCGGCGGCGTCGACGGTCTGGTGCACGTCTCCGAGCTGTCCTGGAAGCACATCGACCACCCGTCCGAGGTCGTCGAGGTGGGCCAGGAGGTCGAGGTCGAGGTCCTGGACGTCGACCTGGACCGCGAGCGGGTCTCGCTGTCGCTGAAGGCGACCCAGGAGGACCCGTGGCGGCAGTTCGCCCGCACCCACGCGATCCAGCAGATCGTGCCGGGTAAGGTCACCAAGCTGGTTCCGTTCGGTGCGTTCGTCCGCGTCGACGACGGCATCGAGGGCCTGGTCCACATCTCCGAGCTGGCCGAGCGCCACGTGGAGATCCCGGAGCAGGTCGTCCAGGTCGGCTCCGAGGTCATGGTCAAGGTCATCGACATCGACCTCGAGCGTCGCCGGATCTCCCTGTCGCTCAAGCAGGCCAACGAGGGCTTCGTCGAGGGCGAGGAGCACTTCGACCCGACCCTCTACGGCATGGCCGCGACGTACGACACCGAGGGCAACTACATCTACCCGGAGGGCTTCGACCCCGAGACGGGCGAGTGGCTCGAGGGGTACGACAAGCAGCGCGAGACCTGGGAGAACCAGTACGCCGAGGCTCGTCAGCGCTGGGAGGCCCACACCAAGCAGGTGCAGACCTCTCGGGCTGCCGACGCCGAGGCCGCTGCCAACCCGGCCCCGGCCGTCCCGGCCGCTGCCGGTGGCGGCGGTGGCACCACCTCCTCGTCCAGCCCGGCCCCGAGCCGGCAGGCCGAGGAGCCGGCCGGCACGCTGGCCACCGACGAGGCGCTCGCCGCACTGCGGGAGAAGCTCGCCGGCGGTAAGTGACCCGCTGAACGACGACAGGCCCCGTCCCCGCGATCTTCGGATCGCCGGGGGCGGGGCCTTCGCCGTGAGCAGGTGCCCGGTCGTGGTCGTGGGGCGGCGCTGTCGGGCCGCTCCACCCCGCTCGCGTCGGGCCGCGTCGGGTGGGCGGGTTTGGTGGTGGGCTCGGGCATCCGGTTGACTGGTCGGGTGTTGAGAGTGGGGTTGACCGGCGGGATCGGGTCGGGCAAGAGTGCGGTGGCGGCGCGGCTGGCCGAGCGGGGTGCGGTGCTCATCGACGCCGACACTGTGGCACGGGAGGTCGTGACACCGGGTACGGACGGATTGGCCGAGATCGTTGCCGCCTTCTCCGACACGGTGCTGGACGCTGACGGCGCGTTGGACCGCGCCGCGCTGGGCGCGTTGGTGTTCGCCGACGAGACGGCGCGCCGTCGACTTGAGTCGATCACGCACCCTCGGGTCCGGGCCCGTACCGCTGAACTGACCGCCGCCGCGGCGCCCGACGCGATCGTCGTCAACGACGTACCGCTGCTGGTCGAGGTGGGGCTCGCGCCCACGTACCACCTGGTGATCGTGGTGCAGACGGCCGTGACGACCCGACTGGAACGGCTGGCGCGTGACCGGGGGATGGGCCGCGCGGAGGCCGAGCGGCGGATGGCCGCCCAGGCCGACGACGCCCGTCGGCGGGCCGCGGCGGACGTGGTGCTGACCAACGACGGCAGCCTGGCGGACCTGCACGACGCCGTCGACGCGCTCTGGGCTCGGCGGTTGTTGCCCTACGAGCACAATCTGCGCGAGCGGCGGGTGGTCCCGCCAGGTCGGATCGACCGGGTCGGCGCCGACGTGACCTGGCCGGAGCAGTACGCGCGGCTGGCCGCCCGGATCCGACACGCGCTCGGCTCGGACGCCCTGCGGATCGACCACATCGGTTCGACGGCGGTGCCCGGCCTCGCCGCCCAGGACGTCATCGACGTGCAGGTGGCCGTGTCCAGCCTCGCCGACGCCGATAATGCGCTGGCCGACCGACTGGCGAACGCCGGGTTCCCCCGCGTGCCCGGGCAGTGGTGGGACGACCCGCGTCCGGCTGGCAGCGCTCGGTGGCAGAAGCGGTTGCACGGCAGCGCCGACCCGGGCCGCCCGGTTCGCCTGCACGTGCGGGTGGCCGACTCGCCGGGCTGGCGGTACGCCTTGATGATGCGCGACCACCTGCGTGCCGATCCGGATCAGCGGTCCGCGTACCTGCTGCTCAAGCGGGACCTCGCCGACGCGGCACCGGAGGTCGGCGAATCAGGCACGGCCAGTGATCCGTGGTTCGACGAGGAGTATCTGCGGGCTGAGCAGTGGGCCGAGCAGACCGGCTGGCGGCCCTGAGCGGCACCGGTCAGCGGGCGGCGTGGGGTCGAGGGGTGGCGGCTGGCCGGGGGATCGGGGCGAGCCGGGGCACCATTGTGGGACGGAGATCCAGTTGGGCCCACGCGTCGGCGTCGGTGTGCAGTTCCAGCCGGCGTAGCGACCCGTCGCGATCGATCCAGTAGCGCAGCCGCGCGCCGGCCGAGCCGACCTCGACGACGTCCACGGTCTGCCCGCCGGCGACGTCCTCGCGTACCCGGACGGCCGTACCGCGTGGCCCGACCGACCCGGCGGCCACCGCCGCGTCCACGAGCACGCTCAGGGCGTCGCTGCCGGCTCGGGAGACGCGCCACGGCCCGGCCGGGGGCGGAAGCGGCGGCCGTTCGGGCTGCTCCGCGGTGCCGCCACCGGCGGTGCCCGCGGGCAGGTCCGCCCGGGCCAGACCGGTGGCGTCGCGCCGCAGCAGGGTCCGGCGGTCCGGCACGCCCAGGTCGGCAACCGCGAGGTACGCGGTACGCGTGGTCCAGCTCAACCAGCCGGCGGCCCGCAGATTCGTGTCCGTGCCGACGGGTGCGGTCAGTGTCAGCGTGGCACCGCTCTTCGCCCGCAACCGGGCCGGTAGCTGGTCCAGTCGACGCCGCTCGGCGTCGGTCAGCGCGCGCGGCAGGCCGGGCCGGCCACCGAGGGCGTCCACCGGGTGTAGCGTCGGCCGGTCCGTCCGGTTGAGGACCACAGTGACCGGGCCGACGCCGGGCAGTTGGGTCACCAGTTTGTGCAGGCGGGCGTCCTGGTCGAGCCAGTACCGGGTCTGGCTGTCCGGGTCGGCGCTCGCCGAACCGGCGGTGCTACCGGGTGCCGAACGAGAGGCTGGTGTCCCGGGCAACGGCGCCTGTAGGACGTCCACCGGCCCGGCGGGCACGGTGTCCTGGGCGATCCACCGCGCGCCACCGTCGGGCACCGCCCGCGTCGCGTCCGGGCGGTCGGCGGCGAGGCCGAGGAGCAGGTCGAGCACGGGTGCCAGGTTCGCCCCAGGTTCGAGGCGGTGCAACCGCCAACGGTCCGCGGGAGGCACCAGCGGTGGTGCGGCGGGAGTGGGTACGGCCGCAGGGTCGGGTCGGACCACCAGGACCGCGCCGACCTTCTGCACCAGCCCTCGTTCGGCGCCCGCGCCCGGCCCACCCACGTCGAGGTAGAGCAGGGACCGCGACCAGTCCACCCAACCCACCAGTTCGATCCGGGCGGCGTCGACGCCGGCGGTGACCCGGACCCCGGCGCGCAGGTCCCGCAGGTTGGTGACCCGCACGGCGGCCAGCCGCTCGCCCTCGGCGACGGTCAGCGGCCGGGTTGGCTCGGGCGGATCGGGCGCCCAGCTCAACAGCCCGAACACCAACGCCGCCGCGGACGTCACAGCGGTCAGCGCGAGCAACAGCAGCACGGTACGTCGACGGCGGCTGGCCGGGGTTCGACCGTCCGCCGGGTCGGCGGCGGGTGCGGAGGTGTCGTCAGCGCGGGTGGTCGCTCCGGCCCCGTCGCGACGTCGCCCGGTGGCGGCTCGGCGCCCGCTGGCGGGTCGCCCCCTGCCGGTCGGTCGGGCGGTGGCGGGTCGGCTGGTCGTGGGCCGCGCAGCGGCGTCGGAGGGGCGGGCCGCATCCCCGGTGTCACCGGGGCGGGAGGTGGTGGCTCGTCGCGCGTCCCCGGTGTCGGTGCTGCGTGCGGTGGAAGCCCGCCGTTTGGCGTCGGCGTTGCGGGGGGTGGTGTCGGGAGCCGGGGTCGGAGAGGTGTCCACGGAGATGAAACGGGCGGGGAGGCACCGGGGTGACGAGCAGGGGCGCTCGCGGCGGCCGGTCTGCGCCGTGAGCGCGACCACACCGGTGCGCACGCCGGACGAGCCGGGTGCTGCGACCGCAGTGCCGGGGGCGGCCGGCCGTGATGACGGCCTGGCCACCGGCCCGGTCGGCCGCCGCGAGCGGCCTACATGAAGAGGGTAGTCCCGGTGACATGGGCCACACAATGGGAATATTGAAGCCGATCACGTACCTGGCGTGACGCCCGTTCCTGTCGGACCTCCGGCGTACCGTTGATGACATGGCGCTCGACATTCCCCGGCTGGACAGCCGCTTCCAGGTCGTCAGTGAGTTCCAGCCGGCCGGCGACCAACCGGCGGCCATCGACGAGCTTGAGCGTCGGGTTCGGCGCGGCGACCGCAACACCGTGCTGCTCGGCGCGACCGGCACCGGCAAGAGCGCCACCACGGCGTGGCTGGTCGAGCGCCTCCAGCGCCCGACCCTGGTGCTCGCCCCCAACAAGACGCTCTGTGCGCAGCTGGCCAAGGAGTTCAGCGAGCTTCTGCCGCACAACGCGGTCGAATACTTCGTCTCGTACTACGACTACTACCAGCCCGAGGCGTACATCCCGCAGACCGACACCTACATCGAGAAGGACTCCTCGATCAACGAGGAGGTGGAGCGGCTGCGGCACTCGGCGACGATGTCGCTGCTCACCCGCCGCGACGTGATCGTGGTGGCGACCGTCTCGGCGATCTACGGTCTGGGCACCCCGGAGGAATACCTCAACCGGGCGGTGAAGGCGCAGATCGGGCAGGAGCTCGACCGCGACCAGTTGCTGCGGCGGCTGGTCGACATCCAGTACACCCGCAACGACATGGCCTTCCAGCGGGGCACCTTCCGGGTCCGCGGCGACACGCTGGAGATCATCCCGGCGTACGAGGAACTGGCGATCCGCATCGAGCTGTTCGGTGACGAGGTGGAGAAGCTCTACTACCTCAACCCGTTGACCGGTGACGTGGTCCGCGAGGTCGACCAGCTGGTGATCTTCCCGGCGACGCACTACGCGGCCGGTCCGGAGCGGATGGAACGGGCGATCCGCGACATCGAGGTGGAGCTGGCCGAGCGGCTCGCCGAGCTGGAGCGGCAGGGCAAGCTGCTGGAGGCGCAGCGGTTGCGGATGCGCACCACCTACGACATCGAGATGATGCGGCAGGTCGGCTTCTGCTCCGGCATCGAGAACTACTCGATGCACATGGACGGGCGGCTGCCCGGCAGCCCGCCGCACGCCCTGCTCGACTACTTCCCCGACGACTTCCTCACCGTTGTCGACGAGTCGCACGTGACCATCCCGCAGATCGGCGGCATGTACGAGGGCGACGCGTCCCGCAAGCGGATGCTCATCGACCACGGCTTCCGGCTGCCGAGCGCGGCCGACAACCGGCCGTTGCGCTTCGACGAGTTCCTGGAGCGGGTCGGTCAGATGGTCTTCCTCTCCGCGACTCCCGGCACCTGGGAGATGGAGCAGGCCCAGGGCGAGTTCGTCGAGCAGGTCATCCGGCCCACCGGTCTGGTCGACCCGCAGGTCGTGATCAAGCCGACCAAGGGCCAGATCGACGACCTCATGCACGAGATCAAGCTGCGGACCGACCGCGACGAGCGGGTGCTGGTCACCACGTTGACCAAGAAGATGGCCGAGGACCTGTCCGACTACCTCCTGGAGAACGGCATCCGGGTGCGTTACCTGCACTCGGAGGTCGACACGCTGCGCCGGGTGGAGTTGCTGCGCGAGCTGCGCAAGGGCGACTACGACGTGCTGGTCGGCATCAACCTGCTCCGCGAAGGCCTGGATCTGCCCGAGGTGTCGCTGGTGGCGATCCTCGACGCCGACAAGGAGGGCTTCCTGCGCAGCGGCCGTTCGCTGATCCAGACCATCGGCCGGGCCGCTCGTAACGTCTCCGGTCAGGTGCACATGTACGCCGACAAGATCACCCCGTCGATGGCGGCGGCGATCGACGAGACGGACCGGCGTCGGGCCAAGCAGATCGCGCACAACGAGGCGCACGGCATCAGCCCGGAGCCGCTGCGTAAGAAGATCCACGACATCCTGGACGACATCTACCGCGAGGCGGAGGACACCGAGAACTCCCGGGTCGGGGGCGCGGTGCGTCAGCTCTCCCGGGGCAAGGCGCCGGTCAAGGAGACCCGCAGCCGCAGCCGGTCCGCCGCCACGACGACCTCGCGGGAGGGGATGGCGCGCGCCGACCTCGCCCAGCTGATCCAGGAGCTCAACGACCAGATGCTGGCCGCAGCCCGCGAGCTGCAGTTCGAGTTGGCGGCCCGGATCCGCGACGAGGTCTCCGACTTGAAGAAGGAGCTCCGCGGCATGGACGCCGCCGGCGTGAAGTGACGGACGGCGAGATCGTCACCGGGCGACCCGACGTCCGTCTGCGCCCGTTCGTGGACCGGTACGTAGGCTACCGGGAACGAGCGGACCTCCCACTGGTCCGCCGGGAGTCGGCGGGTGCCTTCGTGGTGCTGATACTGGGCTGGGGTGCTCCGCTGGACGTGACCGACCCGCGCAGCGCGGAGCGGGGCGTCACGCAGGTCGACTCGTTCGTGGCCGGCACCTTCGACGGTTGGTGTACGACCCGCATGCTGGGCGTGGGGGAGGGCGTCGAGCTGCTGCTCGCCCCGCTGGCCGCCCGCCGGCTTCTCGGCCTGCCGCTGAGCGAGTTGACCAATCGGGCTGTGGAGGTCGGGCAGCTCCCGGGGCGTTGGCTGGCGCGACTGCGTGTCCGGCTCGCCGAGGCACCCGGCTGGCCGGAGCGCTTCGTCCTGCTCGACAGAGTGCTCGGTGCCCGGCTGGCGGCGTCCCCGCCGGTGGACGCCCGCGTCGACCGGGCGTGGCAGTGGCTCGTCGCCAGCGGTGGGCGCGGGAGCGTCGCCGCGCTGGCTGACGAGGTGGGCTGGAGCCGACGGCACCTCGCGTTCCGGTTCCGACACGAGGTGGGACTGCCGCCCAAGACTGCCGCCCGGTTGCTGCGTTTCCAGCAGGCGTGCACGGCGCTGGGCAACGTCGGCCCGAACGTCGGGCCGGATGGCCTCGACGGGCCGGGCTGCGAGCCGCCCGCCGGCGTCGAGCGGGCCGAGCCCCCCGCTGCGGCTCCACCCGGCGTGGGAAGGCCGGTCGACTGGGCCGCGGTCGCGGCGGGCTACGGCTACTACGACCAGTCGCACCTGATCCGGGACTTCCGAGAGTTCGCCGGGGTCACCCCGGCCGCGCTGCTCGCCTCCCGGCCGGCAGCCGGCTGACACACCTCGACGAGGCGACCCGCCGAGGTCACATTCGTCCAATTCAGCCCCGGGTCGCCGGCGGCAGAATCAGCTCATGCGAACTGTCTATCCGATCTTCCGTTACCCCGATCCCCGTGCCGCGATCGACTGGCTCTGCTCTGCCTTCGGTTTCCAGGCGCACGTCGTGCACGAGACGCCGGACGGCTCGGTCGCGCACGCGGAGCTGGTCCTCGACACCGGCATGATCATGCTGGGCGGTCGCGCCGACACCGCACCTCGGCCGGCCGACGACGACTGGTCGGTCTACGTGGCGGTGCCGGACGTCGATGCCCACTGTGCCCAGGCTCGCGCGGCCGGTGCCGAGATCATCCGGGAGCCGTTCGACACCGACTACGGCTCACGCGACTACGCCGCCCGCGACCTGGCCGGCAACGTCTGGTCCTTCGGCACCTACCGCCCCTGAGGCAACCGCGCCGGCCCGCGCGCTGTCTCCACCGTGCCGGTCCGTGCGCTTCACCATGCCGGCGCGCGTCGCGGACGTGCCGACCCGAGACGTCCGCCGGCAGGGTGCCCGCAGGGGGAGGCGGAGGACGGTTGGCGAGCCTTTGGAGCTGAATCGTCTGTGGCATCGCGGCCAGGTGTCCCGTGTCGGCGACGGCAGGCGGCCATCAATCGACCGGCCCCCGCTGACGGCGAATCGTTTGCGGCATCAGCTCCACAGCGACCGCCGGTGGTGATGCCTCCTCGGCAACCTCGGATCTGTCAGGCGCGGGTTGGGCCAGGACGCCGGGGTTACGCCGCCGAGCTCGCCCCCGAGGCGGCGCCTGCTCCGGGACTGGCCTCTGCTGCCGGAAACCCCTGCCGAACAGCGACGGCGGCGGGTGCCGTAGGTCGGAATCGGCGACCGGACCGAATGCCCTGATTGCGGTGTGCGAGCAAACTATTGCACTGGGTGATCGTCCTGCGTACTCTCCCTCGGTGGGGAGGCCGGGATGCCGCTACCAACAAGTCCTGTTATTCGACGTGCACGTCTGGGCGCAGAGTTGCGCCAGCTACGCCGGCGCGAGGCGCTGACCCTGGAGCAGGTCTGCGACCGGCTGGGTTGGGCCTCGACGTCGAAATTGTCCCGCATCGAGCTGGGTCAGAGCCGTCCTGACCTCGCCGATGTGCTCGATTTGCTGGACATCTACAAGGTGCCCTCGCCCGCCCGTGAAGCGCTGATCGTGATCGCCCGGGACGCGGCGACCAGCCGCGGCTGGTGGAAGACGCTGGGCGAGATGAGCGAACGGCAACGCACCTACGCCGAGCTGGAGGCGGGCGCGGCGGACATCGTCGAGTACCAGCCGTCGGTCGTGCCGGGGCTGCTCCAGACGCCCGCGTACGCCCGGGTGCTGGTCACGGCCGGCGCGCGGCTCACGCCCGAGGTGGACGTGGAGGCCGAGGTGCGCGCCCGTGCGCTGCGGCAGGAGGTGCTGCGGCGGGCCTACCCGCCGCGCTACACGGCGGTGCTCGCCGAGGCGGTCTGCGACCCGGGCGACCTGCCGGAGGCGGTCTGGCGTGAACAGTTGCGCCACCTGGTGGCCGTGACCGGGCTGTCGCACGTCACGGTGCGGCTGCTGCCACGCGGGGTGGCCGGCGGCGGGCTGCACCCACTCACGCCGTACTCCTGCTATGCCTTTCCGGACCCGGCGGACCCGCGGACGGTGATGCTCGAGGCGTTGACCACCGACGTGCGGTTGGCCACCCTGCTCGACGTCGACCGTTACCAGCGGATGACCGAGGCGCTGCTGGCGGCGGCGCTGTCACCGGAGGAGACCGTCACCGCGCTGGCCCGCCGCGTGGGCGAGTAGGAGTCGTCGTGCCGCGCGGCCACCGGGCCCGGCGCCCCCGAGCCCGTCGGGACCGGCGGCCGGCGCGTGCGCGGGCACGATAACCGTGCGGTACGACAGCGACCGCGGAGATGCGACAGCGGCCGCTCAGGCCGGTACGTCGAGGAAGTGCTCGACCACGGGCGGCCCGGCGAAGTGCGGTCCGATCAACGCACGCCACTGCTCGAAGCGTTCGGTGGCCCGGAAGTTGTCCTCGTGGGCCTCGACCGAGTCCCATTCGACGAGCAGAACGAAGCGGGTGGGGGACTCGATGCCCCGCGTCATCCGCACCGAGCGGCAACCGGTCGCCCCGGCGAGCACCGGGTGACCCTCGGCGTACGCGGCGGCGAACGCGTCCTCGTGTCCGGGTAGTACGTCGATCAGCGCGACTTCGAGCACCATGTCGGAAAGCCTCCCACGACGGGCGGGGCCGATGGTGTCCCGGGGTCTGTTCCCGCCTGGAGGGTGCCCCTAGGGTGGCACCGTGATCATCGATTGGCTCACCGGCACCGCGTTCCAGGTGGCCGGTACGGGCACCACCTGGGCGGAGCTGTTGGGGTTCGCCACAGGTGTGCTCAACGTGTGGTTGGTGGCCCGGCAGAAGATCGCCAACTGGCCGATCGGCATCGCCAACGTGCTGCTGCTCATGCTGCTGTTCTGGACCGCCGGCCTGTACGCCGACGCCGGGCTCCAGGTCGTGTACGTCGCGCTCGGCTGCTACGGCTGGTGGCACTGGTTGTTCGGTGGCGAGCGGCGGAGCCGGCTCACGGTGAGTCGTACCGGGCGACGGGAGTGGTTGGCGCTGGCCGTGGTCGGCGTGCTGCTCACCGCCGGTCTGTGGGTCCTGCTGGACCGGGCCACCGATTCCACAGTGCCGCTGCCGGACGCGTTGACCACGGCGCTGTCCCTGCTGGCGACGTACGGACAGACCCGCAAGCGGGTGGAGAGCTGGTGGCTGTGGATCGCGGCCGACCTGATCTACATCCCGTTGTACGCGTACAAGGGGCTGCACCTGACCGCCGTCCTCTACCTGGTCTTCCTCGCCCTGTGCGTGCTCGGGTTGCGGGCCTGGCGGGCGGACCTGCGTCGGGTCGACCCTCCGACCCCGGTGCCGCCCGGCCCAGCGCCGGTCGCCGCATGAGCGAGCGCAGCGAGCGAATCAGCAGGCTCAGTGCGACGGTGCCTCATGCCGGCACGCAGCGAAGCGGAGTGACGGCATGAGCGAGCGCAGCGAGCGAATCAGCAGGCTCAGTGCGACGGTGCCTCATGCCGGCACGCAGCGAAGCGGAGTGACGGCATGAGCGAGCGCAGCGAGCGGGCATCGGAGTTCGGGCACGGGATGGTGGTGGGCAAGTTCTACCCGCCGCACGCCGGGCACCACGCGCTGATCGAGGCGGCAGCCGCCCGCTGCGCGGAGGTCACCGTCGTCGTGGCGCCCTCGCGCCGGGAGTCGATTCCACTCACCCTGCGGCTCGACTGGTTGCGGGACATGCACGCGGACAGGCCTTGGGTCCGCTTCGTCGGCCGGTACGACGACCATCCCGTCGACTATGACGACCCGGCTGTCTGGGACGCGCACTGTGCGGTGTTCCGGGCGGCGGTCGGTTCGCGGCGGGTGGACGCGGTGTTCTCCTCCGAGGCGTACGGCGTCGAGTTGGCTCGGCGCTTCGACGCCGTACCCGTGTCGGTGGATCAGGATCGGCGGACCGTGCCGGTGTCCGGCACGGCCGTCCGCGCGGACCCGGCGGGTCACTGGCGGTGGTTGAGCCCGCCGGTGCGCGCCTGGTTCGTCCGGCGGGTGGTGGTGGTCGGCGCCGAGTCGACAGGCACCACCACGATGGCCGAGGCGCTCGCGGCGCACTACGGCACGCCCTGGGTGCCGGAGTACGGCCGGGAGTTGACCGCCCGCAAGCTGGCCCGGCTGCGGGAGCGTGTCCCGCAGGCGAGCGTCTTCGACGTCACCTGGGACCGGGACGACTTCCGCACCGTGGTCCGCGAGCAGCAGGCCGCCGAGGACGCGGCGGCGCGGACGAGTGGGCCGCTGCTGATCTGTGACACCGACGCGCGGGCCACGGCGGTGTGGGAGGAGCGTTACCTGGGCAGCGCGTCGCCGGAGATCCGGGCTGCGGCCCGCCGACCGGCGCTCTATCTGCTCACGGATCACCAGGGGGTGCCCTTCACCGACGACGGGCTCCGCGACGGCGAGCATCTGCGGGCCTGGATGACCGAGCGGTTCCGTACCGAGCTGGCCGGGTGCGGGGTGCCGGTGGTGGAGCTGGCCGGGTCGCATGCCGAGCGGCTGGCGCGGGCGGTGCGGGCCTGCGACGACCTGCTCGCCGCCGGCTGGTCGCTCGCCGAGCCGATTGCCGCACCCAACCTGCACTAGCCTCCTAGGACGCCCAGGGGGTGTGAGGCGTGTGCGGCACCACCCACCGCCCGGGGTGTGATCACGGGCGGTGGTGGGCAACAATGGTCACCGAGGAGGGGAGTATTCCCCCGCAACGGAGTCGTCAGCACGGTCGATCGTCGGAACCTCGGCGTCCCGACCCGGCTCCGTTGGTCGCCTCCCGGTGACGGGTGGCGGCGGAAGAGACCTCCGACAGTCACCAGAGTGAGCGACAGCGGCACACCGGCCCCTCCGGGGGCGTACGGTGTGCCCGACGCCGCGTGTCTGCCGGAGGAATGAACGTTGGACGTGTCCGGATTGGTGTGGGCGGGGACGCTTGTCGCACTGACTGCGGTCCTGCTCGTCGACCTGTTGATCATTGGTCGGCGCCCGCACGAGCCGAGTGTGCGGGAGTCGAGCCTCTGGGTCGCCTTCTACGTCGGTCTCGCCCTGCTCTTCGGAGCCGGTGTCTGGTTGACCTCCGGCGCCAGTTCCGCCGGGCAGTTCTACACAGGTTGGCTCACCGAGTACAGCCTCTCGGTGGACAACCTCTTCGTCTTCGTGATCATCATGGCCCGCTTCGGGGTGCCCCGGCAGTACCAGCAGAAGGTGCTGCTCGTCGGCATCGTGCTGGCGCTGGTGATGCGCGGTGGGTTCATCGCCGCCGGTGCCGCGTTGATCACGCAGTTCTCCTGGGTCTTCTACATCTTTGGCGCGTTCCTGATCTACACCGCGGTGAACCTGGCCCGGCAGGGTGAGCCGGACGAGGACGAGTTCTCCGAGAACGTGCTGATCCGGTGGAGCCGCAAGGCGCTGCCGATCTCGAAGGACTACGACGGCGCGAAGCTCACCACCCACGTCGCCGGCAAGCGGCTGTTCACCCCGATGCTGATCGTGATGATCGCGATCGGCACCACCGACCTGATCTTCGCCCTGGACTCGATCCCGGCGATCTTCGGCATCACCCAGGAGCCGTACCTGGTCTTCACCGCGAACGTCTTCGCGTTGATGGGCCTCCGGCAGCTCTACTTCCTGCTCGGCGGCCTGCTCGACCGGTTGATCTACCTGAGCTACGGCCTGGCCGTGGTGCTCGGCTTCATCGGGGTCAAGCTGGTGCTGGAGGCGTTGGCCGACAACAACCTGCCGTTCATCAACGGTGGCGAGCACGTCGGTTGGGCTCCGCACATCCCGATCTGGCTGTCGCTGCTGGTCATCATCGGCACCCTGGGCATCGCCACGGCTGCCAGCCTGATCAAGTCCTCCCGGGACCGGCGCCGCGAGCTGGTCGACGCTCGTCGCTGACAGAGCACCGGGTCCAGGGCGCGGGAACGCGCCCTAGACCCGGTGCGCGCCCACCAGCGTGGCTGTGCGGTCGGCCGGCAGCGGTTCCTCGATCACCCGCCGGCGGCGGTAGCAGGCGTGCAGCATCCGCCGCTCGCCGCCGTCGCCGGGTGGGGCGGTGACGATGCCGATGTGGTGGATCTTGCGGCCGGGTCGGGCGAAGAAGTAGAGGTCACCGGGGCGTTCCGCGCCCAACGTCAGCGGGGTGGTGGCGGCGGCCTGGTCGTCGGCGTCGCGGGGTAGCAGCACCCCGAGCCGCCGCCAGGCCAGGTGCACCAGCCCGGAGCAGTCGATGCCGTGCGCCGAGAGGCCACCCCAGATGTAGATCACGTCCAGCAGGCGCTGCGCCACCGCGAGCGCCTCCTCGGCGCTCGGCGTGGCGGGGGGCGTCGCGGCGAGGTGGTCGTCGAGCAGCCAGAGCGGCGTGGCCTGGCCGGGGACGTGTACCGGCCGCCAGTCGTCGCATGCAGGGCCGGCGGGGACGAGGCGGGTGCCGACGACGACGCCGGGCACCACCACCGGACCACCCGGCGCGGCGTGCAGCCCGGTGACAGTGGTGTCCACCACCAGCGGTGGTGCGGTGCCGGTGGCGGTCGGGTCGACGGCTGTCAGTTGCTCGGCGGGGAGCCATCCCGGGTAGCCGCGCGGATCGAGCTTGGCGGCGGGCTGCTCGACGGCGACGACCCGGGCCCAGCCGTCCGGTCGGAGTTCGCTGACGAGGACCCGCTCGCCGAGCAGGAGTTGGCTCAGCACGCAGTCGCCGACCTGCTGGTCGGTGTTCATCCCGGAGACCCAGGCCAGGATGTCGGCGCGGGCGGTCAGTGCTGGGCGGTCGACGGGGCGGACCGCCTCGGGGGAGGTCCACAGCGTTGCCACCGCGACCCGGACGACGGCCTCACGGCCCGGTTGCAGCTCCACGTCAACCCCCAGATCGTGTCGGCTGTCCAGGGGAAACCCTATGAAAGAAACCAACGATCATCAACCATGCGTCTGCATCTTTGCTTCAGTAAGGCCGGAGATGCCCAGGCCAGGGGTGTCCGGCAACACCACTGTCGCCCCGTCGTACCGGATGCCACCCTGCACCGGCGACCACGCCAGCCACCAGGCGGCGTCCAGGTCCGGGACCGCCGTGGTGCCGTACGCGGCGACCAGGCTCGCCGCCGCCCCGATGCCGACCTGACTCTCCATCATCGAGCCGACCACGGTGCCGAGCCCGTGGGCGGTGGCCAGGTCGAGGAGGGTACGCGCCGGATGCAGCCCGCCACACTTGGCCAACTTGACGTTGACCAGGTCGGCGGCCCGACGGCGGATCACCTCCACCAGGTCACGGACCCCGAAGACCGCCTCGTCGGCCAGGATCGGCACGGAGACCCGGTCGCTGACCCAGGCCAGCCCGTCCAGGTCCCAGCGGGCCACCGGCTGCTCGATCAGCTCCACGTCGAGCCCGGAGTCCTCGATGCCCCGGATCACCCGGACCGCCTCCCGGGGCGTCCACCCCTGGTTGGCGTCCAGCCGGATCCGGACCCCCGGCCCGACGGCCGCGCGGACGGCCCGTACCCGGTCCAGATCGCCGCTCGCGTCGGTGCCGACCTTCACCTTGAGCACGCCGAAGCCGTCGGCCTGCCGCTGCCGGGCCGCCGCCGCCAGGTCCACCGCGTCGCCCGCCGCCAGCGTCACGTCCGTCGGCACCCGCAGCGTGGTGCCCCCGAGCAACCGCACCAGGGGTACGCCCAGCCGCCGGGCGGCGAGGTCGTGCAGCGCGACGTCCACCGCCGCCTTCGCCGCCTCGTTGCCGGCCACGGCGCGCTGCACCTCGGCGCAGCGCGTCACCAGGTCGTCCGGATCACGACCGATCAACTGTGGGCCGAGCAGCTCGCGGACGCAGGCCCCCGCGCCGGCGACCGACGCGCCGGTGACCTGCCACACCTGGGGCGCCTCACCGAAGCCGGACCGGCCGTCGGAGTCGACCAGTTCGACGACCAGGGTGTCCACTGTGGTGGTGCGACGCAGCGCGGTGACGAACGGGGTGTGTAAGGGGGCGGAAACCCGGTGGGTGCGTACCTCCGAGATCGTCATGTCGGGCACCCTATACGGAGACGCACGGTGGGAGGGGAGACCGGATGACCGGGCAGGGCTGGGAGTTGGTGGGCGCACCGAACGCGCGTGAGCTGGGCGGGCTGGTCGGCGCGGACGGGCGGCGGGTCCGGGTGGGGCAGCTGATCCGTACTCCCGCGTTGGGTCGGCTGATCGACGACGACCTGCCGGTGCTGGCGAAGCTGGGGCCGGCGTGCGTGGTCGACCTCCGGGACGACTCGGAGATCGCTGTCGCCCCGGCCGACCGGCTCACCGGTGAGCCGCGGGTGGTGTGCCTGCCGGTGCACGACCCGGAGCACCCGGTCTTCACGTACGTCTCGGCGGTGCTGCTCGGCCACGACCTGAACGCGTACGCGGAGCTGGCCCGGCAGGGCACGGCGGGGGCGATGGCGGCCATCTACCGGTGGTTCGTCACCGGGGAGTCGGCCCGGATCGGCTTCGCCGAGGCGGTGCGGCTGGCCGGCCGACCGGAGAACCTGCCGTTGGTCTACCACTGCTCCGCCGGCAAGGACCGCACCGGCTGGCTCACCGTCATCCTGTTGACGGCGCTCGGGGTGGACGAGGCGGCGATCCGCGCCGACTACCTGCGCAACAACGAGATGACCGACAGTCTGCGCGCGGTGATCGTCGAGGCGATGCGACGGCGGCAGCCCGAACTGGACGTCGACGCGGTGCTTCCAGTGCTGGAGGTCCGCGCCGAGTACCTCGACGCCGGCTACGACGAGGTACGCCGGGTGCACGGCTCGTTCGACGCGTACCTGCGCGACGGGTTGGGGTTGACCGACGGCGACGTCAGGGCGCTGCGGGCGCAACTGCTGGAGTGACCGGCGTGCCCGGCGGTGTGCTGGTGCGGGTGGCCCAGCCGAGGACGATCAGCGCCTGACCGACGCTGTAGGAGGCCATCACCAGCACCGGTTCGCCGGGTAGCTGGGCCACCCCGGCCACCCCGGCGGCGATCAGCAGGTCGGAGCCGAGGAACAGCGCGGCCCCGAGCCCGACCCGCCAGCCCCGGGTGGCGGCGGTGCTGGCCATCGCCGCCAGGGCGAGGGCGTAGACGGCCACCGGCACGGCCAGTCCGACGTCGGTGAGCCCCGCCCACATCCAGGTCAGCGCGACGACTGTCAGCACCGCGTACCCCAGCGGGACCGCGACCAGCGGTGCACGGCGCAGCGCGGTCGCGGCGCCGTGCCGGGTGAACGCCGCGAGGTAGCAGAGGTGCGTGCCGAGGAAGCAGGCCATTCCGGCGAGGAACCAGCCGGTGCCGTCGATCATCAGGGCCACGTCGCCGCCGGTGGCGAAGGCCAGTGCCGTGAGCATCAGCCGGTCCGGCCGGGCCGCGCGTTCGGTGGCCGCCCACCAGAGGTACCCGGCGAGCAGCGGCATGAGCAGCGGTTTGGTGAGCAGGAAGGCCAGACCGCCGCCGGTGCCGACGGCCAGCAGGTTCGCCGCCGTCACGACGAGGAAGGCGATCAGGACGAGGCGACTGCGAGGCATCGGCGACTCCGGGAGTGGGGGTGCGCAGAGCCTAGCCGTGCCCTGTGGAATGCGGGTCAGAGCCGGTGGCGGGCGGCCCAGACCCGCGCGGAGACGTCCGCGATCAGCAGGCAGGCGTCGTCGGCGACCCCGTCGTCCGGGTCGGTGGTGGTGCAGACGGCGATCAGGTACGGCGGGGCGTCGTCGGGCAGCACCACGCCGGCGCCGTGCCGGACTCCGCGTACCCACCCGTTCTTGTGCGCGATGCGGGTGCCCTCGGGCAGACCGGCGGCCAGGTCCTCGCGGTGCTCCTGGGCGAACAGGACGTCCAGCATGGCGGTGCACGCGGCGGGTGAGGCGATCGGGCCGGGGGCGCTGGCGCCGGCGGCGAGCGCGCCGAGCAGGGCGGCCAGGTCGGCGGCGGTGACAGTGTTGGTGATGCCGGCCTCGCGGGCCGCGAAGTCCTCGATGCCCCGGCCGGTGACGCTGTTGCGGGCACCTGTCGACGCCCAGACGTCGGCCACCGCGGGTAGCCCGACGTGACCGATGACCACGTTGGTGGCCAGGTTGCTGGACCGCACGATCATCCGGTCGGCCAACCAGCGCAGCGTGGCCGTGTCGCCCAGCCGGTCCCAGACTGCGTCGTCGTTGTCGTAGGGCTGCGCGCAGGAGAACCGGGGCGCGCCGGGTTGGGCGGAGTCGAACTCGTTGACCACCGGAACCGGGGCGTCCAGGTCCAGTTCGCCGGCCTCGGCGGCGCGGTGCAGCGCGGCGAGCACCGCCACCTTCATGGTGCTCGCCGCGTAGTGGGCGGCGTCCGGGTGGCGGGTCCAGGTCGGCGGCGCGTCGAGTCGGCCCACGTACGCCGAGACGGTGCCGGGCACCCGGTCCAGGTGGGCGTCGAGATCATCCCAGGTCATGCCGGTGACCGTAGCGGATCAAGGGTGGGCGGGCCCGCGTACCCGGGTGGGAGACGGACGGGCGCGCCGGCCGCAAGCGGCCGACGCGCCCGGTGTCGGGTGCTGGTGGGCTCAGCCGGCGTGCTTGCGCCGGGCGGCGGCGCGGCCCCGCTGCTGCTGGTCGAGCACCACCTTGCGGATGCGCACCGCGGTCGGGGTGACCTCGACGCACTCGTCCTCGCGGCAGAACTCCAGCGCCTGCTCCAGCGAGAGCTTGCGCGGCGGGATCAGCTTCTCGGTCTCGTCGGAGGTCGACGCCCGCATGTTGGTGAGCTTCTTCTCCTTGGTGATGTTGACGTCCATGTCGTCGGAGCGGGAGTTCTCCCCGACGATCATGCCCTCGTACACCTCGGTGGTCGGCTCGACGAAGAGCTGACCGCGCTCCTGAAGGTTGATCATCGCGAAGGCGGTGACCGCGCCCGCCCGGTCGGCGACCAGCGAACCGTTGTTGCGGGTACGCAGCTCACCGAACCACGGCTCGTACGACTCGAAGACGTGGTGCAGGATGCCGGTGCCCCGGGTGTCGGTGAGGAACTCGGTGCGGAAGCCGATCAGGCCGCGCGCCGGGACCAGCCACTCCATCCGGATCCAGCCGGTGCCGTGGTTGACCAGCTGCTCCATCCGGCCCTTGCGGGTGGCGAGGAGCTGGGTGATCGCGCCCAGGTACTCCTCCGGAGCGTCGATGGTCAGGCGCTCGACCGGCTCGCAGGTCTTGCCGTCGATCTCCTTGGTGACGACCTGCGGCTTGCCGACGGTCAGCTCGTAGCTCTCCCGGCGCATCTGCTCGACCAGGATGGCCAGCGCCAGCTCGCCACGGCCCTGCACCTCCCAGGCGTCCGGCCGCTCGGTGGGCAGCACCCGCAGCGACACGTTGCCGATGAGCTCCTTGTCGAGGCGGTCCTTGACCATCCGGGCGGTGACCTTGGAGCCCTTGACCCGGCCGACCAGCGGCGAGGTGTTGGTGCCGATGGTCATCGAGATGGCCGGCTCGTCGACGGTGATCAGCGGCAGCGCCGTCGGGTTGTCGACGTCGGCCAGAGTCTCACCGATCATGATCTCCGGAATGCCGGCGACCGCGATGATGTCGCCCGGACCGGCGGTCTCGGCCGGCTTACGCTCCAGGCCCTCGGTCATCAGCATCTCGGAGATGCGGACCCGCTGGGTGCTGCCGTCGGTGCGGCACCAGGCCACCGTCTGGCCCTTGCTGATGGTGCCCTGGCGGACGCGGCACAGCGCCAGCCGGCCGAGGAACGGCGAGGCGTCGAGGTTGGTGACGTGGGCCTGCAGCGGGGCGCCGTCCTCGTACGCGGGTGCCGGGATGGTGTCCAGCAGGGTGCGGAACAGCGGCTCCAGGGAGGTGCTGTCGTCGGGCACCGAGCCGTCGGCGGGCTGGGTCAGCGAGGCGATGCCGTCGCGCGCGCAGGCGTAGACGATCGGGAAGTCGATCTGCTCCTCGTCGGCGTCCAGGTCGAGGAAGAGCTCGTAGGTGTCGTCCACGACCTCTTTGATCCGGGCGTCCGGCCGGTCCACCTTGTTGATCACCAGGATGATCGGCATCCGGGCCCGCAGCGCCTTGCGGAGCACGAAGCGGGTCTGCGGCAGCGGGCCCTCGCTCGCGTCGACGAGCAGCACGACGCCGTCGACCATGGTGAGGCCGCGCTCCACCTCGCCACCGAAGTCGGCGTGACCGGGGGTGTCGATGATGTTGATGGTGACCGGGTCGGAGCCGTCCGCCGGCAGGTACCGCACGCCGGTGTTCTTGGCCAGGATCGTGATGCCCTTTTCCCGCTCCAGGTCACCCGAGTCCATTACCCGCTCGGTGTTCTCGCCCCGGGCGCCGTACGCCCCGGCCTGCCGCAACATGGCGTCGACCAGGGTGGTCTTGCCGTGGTCGACGTGAGCGATGATGGCGACGTTGCGGAGGTCGGTGCGAAGCTGCATACCCTCTATCCTTCCGCCTGCGCTCGCGCAGGCCGCGTCGGGGTCACCCCCAGGTGCCCCTGATCTATGGTGAAACTGCTGTGCCGGTGGTTCTTCCGGCTGGCATGCTGGCTCCCGTGTCCCGGGGGCCTGAGTGCACGACCTGCTGACCTGGGTGCAGAGTCTGCCCACCCTGTGGATCTACCTGGTCGCCGCGCTGATCGTGGCGGGCGAGACCGCGGTGATCTTCGGCCTGCTCGTGCCGGGTGAGGCTACCCTGCTGCTCGTCGGCTTCCTCACCTACAACGGTACCTTGCGGCTCGGGCCGGCGTTGCTCGCGATGATCGTCGCGGCGGTCGCCGGGGATGGGCTGGCCTTCCGCGCCGGACGTCGGTACGGCCCCCGGCTGCGCGCCGGGCTGGGTCACCGGGTCGGGCCCGAGCGGTGGGGCCGGGCCGACGCCATGCTAGCCCGGCTCGGCGGGCGGGGAGTGTTCGCGGCCCGCTGGGTGGCCTTCGCCCGCACGCTGGTGCCCCGGCTGGCCGGTGCGGCCGGCATGCCGTACCGCCGGTTCGTGCTGTGGAACCTGGCCGGTGTGGTGACCTGGGTGGGCGGCTCGGTCCTGCTCGGTCACCTCGCCGGTGAGTCGTACGACACGGTCTCCCGGCTGCTCGGTCGGGCTACCGGCGCGGCGCTGTTGCTGCTGGCGGGCCTGTTGGCTGTGGTGCTCGCCGGCCGGTGGCTGGGTCGCAACCCCGACCCGGTTCGCGCGTTGCTGTCCCGGGCCGGGGCGTTGCCCCCGGTGCGCTGGCTCACGGCGCGCTACGGGGTGCTGTTCTTCCTGGTGGCCATGCGGGTCGGGCCGGCGTGGACGTTGCTGCTCAACCTGGCCGCCGGGCTCCTGCTGCTCTTCGCTGCCGGGCTCGCCATCGCGGGCCTGCTCGCCGTGGCGGTGCGCAACAGTGGCCTGGCCGCGCTGGACGGCGCCATCGCGGGGTGGTTCACCGCCCGGCGTACCCCGGATGCCGCCGACGCAACGACGGTCCTGGTGTCGGTGGTACGGGGGTCGGTGTTGATCCTGTTGGTGGCGCTGGTGGCGGCGGTGCTGGCGTGGCGCAGCCGGCCCTGGCGCACGGACCTGCTCAGCGTGGTCGGCACGGCGGGCGCGTTCGTGCCGCTGGTGGTGCTGGCCGTGGTGGCCGAACTGACCGGGCCGCACGGCGGCGGTGGGTCGGCCCCGTTGCCGACCCAGAACGCCGTGGTGGCGGCGAGCTTCTGCACCCTGGCGTGGCTGGTGTCGCGTGGTGCCCGGTGGCCGGTGGCGGTGGCCGCCTGGACGACCGCCGCGGCGGGGGTGCTCGGGGTCGGTGGCGCGCGGCTCTACCTGGGTCTGGACACGGCGAGCGGGACCGCCGCGGCGGTGCTGCTCGGGGTGCTCTGGACGGTGGTGTTCATGGTGGCGTGGGCCACCCGGGACCGGGCGGTGCGGGAGTTGGAGCAGCCGGTGGACCAGGTCCGGCCGTCGTCCGAGGGGCACCGCAGCCCGGTCGAACCTTGCTAGGGTGCGGCGACTGTCACACGGGGAGGCATCGTCATGATTCGACGGACCGGTCGGTGGGGCGCCGCGGCGCTCGCCGGGTTCCTGTTGGCGAGCGCGCTGGTCGGCTGCGCCGCCAAGGGGGAGACGCCACAGGACCTGGCCGCGCCGGTGGCGGTCACCGACGCGCCGACCGACACCCCCTCCGACGAGGTCACCGAGGAGCCGAGCCCGTCGGCGAGCGCGGTGGAGTCGATGGGCGCCGCGCCGAGTCGCAGCGCGACCCCGACGCCGACGAAGAAGCCGACCAAGAAGCCGACCCGCACCGCGACGAAGCCCCTGGCGGTCGCGAAGCCGCCCACTGAGACGCAGGTCCCGCCGGCGCCGCCGAAGCCGGCCCCGAGTTCCTGCAAGCCGAGCTACAAGGGCACCCAGGCGACCCGGGCCGAGGTGAAGGCGGCGCTGACCGACGCGGCCGGCCGCACCTACTGGCCGTCCTCCGCTCCGGACATCAAGATCCCGCTCAACCTGCTCAAGGCCACCGCCTGGCAGGAGAGCGGCTGGCAGTCCAACATCTACGCCTGCGACGGCGGCGTCGGGCTGATGCAGGTGATGCCCGGCACCGCGACCTGGATGAACCAGCGGTTCGAGCAGAGCTACGAGATCGACGCCTACCGGGACAACGCCTACCTGGGTGCCACCTACCTGGCCTGGGCGACGAAGTACATCGGCGACATGTACTTCGAGTCCGATTTCCGACTCGACCCGGCCCTGTGCACCAGCGAGTTGAATTCCTGCCTGCTCAACGCGGTGATCGCCGCGTACAACTTCGGGCACGGGGCGGTGGCGCAGGAGGGCAAGCCGCTGGCCATCCCCAACCCGTCGTACGTGCGCAACGTACGCGCGCTGATGTCCGAGTGCGTCTGCCTGGACTACTGACCGCGACGGGGGCCGTGACGACGCCGTCACGGCCCCCGTCGCGTCAGTCGGTCAGTCGCGGGCGGCGACCGGCTCCGGTGACGCCGGGGCGTCCTCCGAGGAGTCCCGGTTGATCCGGCCGGGCCACCAGAAGCGCTCACCGAGCAGGAACGCCAGCGCCGGCACCACGACCGTGCGGACCAGCAGGGTGTCCAGTAGGACGCCGATGCAGACGATGATGCCGATCTGGGTCAGTGTGATCAGTGGCAGCACGCCGAGCACGGCGAACACCGCGGCGAGCAGCACCCCGGCGCTGGTGATCACTCCGCCGGTGACCCGTAGGGCGGAGAGCATGCCCTCCCGGGTGCCCACGCTGCGGGCGTCCTCCCGAGCCCGGGTGACCAGGAAGATGTTGTAGTCCACGCCGAGCGCCACCAGGAACACGAAGGCGAGCAGCAGGACACCGCTGTCGAGCGCCGGGAAGCCCAGCACGTGGTCGAAGAGCAGCCACGCCGCACCGAGGCTGGCGAAGAACGACGCGATCACGGTGAGCACCAGCAGCACCGGTGCGAGGAGCCCGCGCAGCAGGAGCACGAGCACCGCGCCGACCAGCAGCAGGATGATCGGCAGGATCAGTCGCAGGTCACGGTCGTTGGCCTCGTCGGAGTCGTACGTGGCGGCCACGGAACCACCGACGATCGCCCCGGACGGCGCGTCCGCGCCGGCGGCGGCCGGGGGAGCGGAGTCGGGAACGGCGGCGACCGCCGTACGCAACGCCTCGATCGCGCGGTCCGAGGCGGTGGTGCCGGGCTCGGCTTCCAGGACCACGTCGACCTGGGCCACGGCCTCACCGGCGTCGCCGGGGCGCGCCGAGGCGACACCGGGTACGGCGGTGGCGGCGTCGGTGACCGCCCGCACCGCCGCGGGCGTGGTGATCACGGCCACCGGTTGGGTGCTGCCGGCGGGGAACGACCGGGCCAGCGTCTGCGCGCCGGTCACCGCCTCGGGCTCGGCCCGGAACTGCTCGGTCTCGGACAGGCCGGTGCGGATCCCGAGCCCACCCAGGGCGAGGCCACCGAGCAGCACTGTGGCCAGCACCGCGACCACCACCGGGCGGCGTTCCACGGCGGCGCCGAGCCGGCCCCAGAGCCGCCCCTCCCGGGCCGGGCCCCCGACGCGGGGCACGAACGGCCAGAACAGACCCCTGCCGAACAGCACCAGGACGGCGGGGAGCACGAACAGGGCCGAGAGCATGGCGAAGACCACGCCGGTCGCGCAGGCCACCGCGAGTGCGCGGTTGGTCTCCTGCTCGCTGAGCAGCAGGGTGAGGACGCCGAGCACCACGGTGCCGCCGCTGGCCAGGATGGGCTCGGCGGTGCGGCGCAGCGCGGAGCGCATCGCCGCGAAGCGGTCCTCCGTGCGCCGCAGTTCCTCCCGGTAGCGGGCGATGAGCAGCAGGGCGTAGTCGGTGGCGGCGCCGAAGACCAGCACGCTGGCGATGCCGGTGACCTGGCCCTGCTGGAGGTTGATGCCGACGGCCGGGACGATGGTGTCCACCGCGCGCAGGGTGAGCTGCTCGGTCGCGGCGACCACGACCAGCGGCACGATCCACAGGAACGGGCTGCGGTAGGTGATCAGCAGCAGCACCGCCACGACGGCGGCGGTCACCGCGAGCAGGGTGATGTCGGCGCCGTCGAACACCGAGGAGAGGTCGGCCGTGAAGGCGGGGGCGCCGGTCACGTCAGCGGTCAGCCCGTCGGGCAGGTCGGCCAGGGCGGTGCGCAGGTCGGTCACCGTCGCGGTGACGGCCTCCTGACCGCCGGCGGTGTCGACCGGCACGGCGACCAGGGCGACGGTGCCGTCCGGGGAGACCTGGGCGGGGCTGACCTGCCCGCCCGCCGCGAAGCGGCGAAGGTCACCGGCGCGGGCGTCGACGCCGGCCCGGTCGGCCTCGCTCAACGCGCCGCCGTCGTCGCGGCTCACCACCACGATGGCCGGCTGAACGTCGTTGGAGGGCAGCTGGTCCTGGAGGCGCTGCACCTGGGTCGACTGCCACTCCGTGGACAGGCCGGTGGCCGAGACCGGTGCCGGGTTGTCCGGCTGGGGCGTCCCGAAGACGATCGCGGCGACGACGATCGCCGCGGCCACGGTGAGCCAGGCGGCCAACCTGCCGCGGGCGACTCTGGTGAACACAGACATCAGGGTGACCTCGGAGTCCTTCGGGCGTCGAGTATCTTGATAAACGAGATTATCGACGGCTGTTCTATGCTGCAACCCGAGAGACCGACGACGGGGGAAAGCGGCGCGAGGTGGCGACTCACGGCATGTACCGGCGGCGCGACACACACCGCGAGCGGCTGGTCGCGGAGATCACCAACAACCTCCGGCGGTACGCGGCCGACGCCCAGCAGGTCGGTCACGCCTTCGCCAACCTGCACGGGCTCAACCCGACCGACCTGCAGGCGTTGATCGCCGTGATGGACGCCGAACTGCTCGGTGAGCCGATCACCCCCGGCCGCCTCGGTGAACACCTCAACCTCTCCTCCGGCTCCGTCACCGCCCTGATCGACCGGCTCGAGCGGGCCGGTCACATCCGCCGGGACCGGGACACCGTCGACCGGCGCAAGGTGCTGCTGCACTACGCCGACCAGGGCGCCGCCCTCGCCATGGAGTTCTTCCAGCCACTCGGCGCGCGTACCGACACGGTGATGCAGCGCTTCGACGACGACGAGCTGGAGATCGTGCACCGGTTCATGGCGGAGATGGGCGAGTCGTTGCGAGACCACCGGGACGCGATACGCGCCGCCCGCCCCGAGCCGCCCCGCCGCCCGACGGGCTGACCGGTGCCGGACCGGCTCGTCGCCCGCCTCGCCGCCGCCGCGCTGCGGCTACCACCCACCCGACCCAACCCGGTGCGGGTCACCCGCGACATCGCGATTCGGGCCCGCGACGGTGTGGTGCTGCGCACCGACCACTACGCCCCGGCGGCCCGGGACGCGCCGACAGTGCTGATCCGCACCCCGTACGGGCGGGGCGGACCACTGCGGCTGCTCGGCCGGCTGCTCGCCGCCCGGGGCCGGCACGCGGTCATCCAGGCCTGCCGGGGCACCGACGGCTCCGGCGGCACGTTCGCCCCGCTCGTCCACGAGCGCGACGACGGAGTGGACACCCTGGACTGGCTGCGCCGCCAACCCTGGTGGGCCGGCCAGCTCGGCATGTTCGGGGTCAGCTACCAGGGCTTCGCGCAGTGGGCGCTCGCCGCCGACGCCGACGAGGACCTGCGCGCGATGGTCGCGGTGGTGACCGCGTCGGCCACCCGGGACTCGACGTACGCAGGAGAGTCCTTCGCCCTGGACACGGTGCTGACCTGGGCGGAGTTGCTGCACGCGCAGACCGTGCCCTGGCTGGCCCGGCAGTGGGAGCTCAAGCGTGGGCAACCCCGGCTCGTCGCCGCGTTGCGACACCTGCCGTTGGCCGACGCCGACCAGGTGGCCACCGGTGTGACCATCCCCTTCTTTCAGGAGTGGCTGCGCCACCACGATCCGGACGCCGTCTACTGGCGGACCCGGGTCTTCGCCGACCGGGTGGCCCGGGTGCGGGCGCCGGTGGCCATGGTCAGCGGCTGGCACGACATCTTCCTGCCCGCCCAGCTCGACGACTTCGCCACGCTGCGCGCCACCGGAGCGCAGCCGCGCCTGGTGATCGGCCCGTGGACGCACGGCAGTCCCGGCCTGTTCGTGGCCGCCCTGCGCGAGGGGCTGGCCTGGCTCGACGAGCACCTCACGGCCGCCCCGCCGGCAGAGCGACGCCCGGACCGCCACGCGTCCGCTCCGGTACGGCTGTACGTGGCCGGTCCCGGCGGCGGCTGGCGGGACCTACCGGACTGGCCGCCCCCGGCGGTGGAGACCGCGTGGCACCTGCATCCGGGTGGTGAGCTGGCGGTGCGCCCGCCGGTCGCGTCGACGCCGGACGAGTTCCGGTACGACCCGGCCGATCCGACACCGTCGGTGGGTGGCCCGCTGCTCGTCGCTCAGCGGGCAGGCCCGGTGGACAACCGGCAGGTCGAGGCCCGCCCGGACGTGCTGACCTACACCAGCGCCCCGCTGACCGGGCCGGTCGAGGTGATCGGCCCGGTACGCGCCGAGATCCACGTGCGCGCCGAGCTGCCGCACCTGGACGTCTTCGTTCGACTGTGCGACGTGGACCGTCGAGGTCGTTCGTGGAACGTGTGCGACGGTCTGGTGCGGGTCACGCCGGAGCGTTCTCCGGCCGACCCCGACGGTGTGCTGCGGGTGCCGGTGTCGCTCTGGCCGACCGCGTACCGGTTCGCCGCCGGACACCGACTGCGGGTGCAGGTCTCCGGCGGCGCCCACCCGCGCTGGGCGCGTAACCCCGGCACCGGTGAACCTCTCGGTACGGCGGTTACGCTGCGTGCCGGCTGGCGGCAGGTTCTGCACGACCCAGAGCACCCCTCGGCACTGCTGTTGCCGATCGTCCACTCTGCCCCGGCGCAACCTCCAATCTGAACAGAGCCCGTCTGAGCTGGGCATTCACGGCAAATGCGGGCTATGGTTGAGTCAACGCCCGGCGCCGTGCACCAGCAGACCGGGCTCGCCCGAAGCCCAGCACCGCGTACGCGGTGTGATGTCGTGCCCGGTCCCCGCCCCAGTTGAGAGGGGGACCCCATGACCCGGGCCCCGGCTAATCTGTTGGCCGTTCGAAGTCTGCTCCTCACGCACCTCGACAATGCCCCCGGCCCGGACGACCTGGATCCGGCGGAGGTCGGCATCGTCGGCGACCCGTCCCACCGGGGTGGCTACCACTGCGGCTCGGACCGGGTCGTCCCCAACGACTACTCGGTGGTCGAGTCACCCCGGGACCGGGCCGGCCTGACTCTCGACGCGTCGGCGCTCGACGTCGGCCAGTTCGACGTCCGCTCCGGGGGCCGTTCGAACACCCTGCCCAGCTTCTCGGTCTGGTGCGTGGCGCAGTGCGCCGCGAACGCGGCCGACACCCGGGACATCCGCGAAATCATCTACAGCCCCGACGGCTCCACCGTGAAGCGGTGGGACCGCCTCGGCAAGCGCACCACCGGCGACAGCTCGCACCGCTGGCACACCCACTTCAGTTTCTTTCGTGACGCGATCAAGGCGGGTCGCGACCAGCGGCCATTGTTCCGCCGCTACCTCAGCTCCATCGGACTACTGGAGGACGACGACATGACCCCTCAAGAGCACAACTGGCTGGCCACCGTCCACAAGAACCTCACCGTGCTGGACGGCCGCAACCCGATCGGACAGATCTACACCCGGATCGCGGAGGGTCGGGACGAGACCGGTATCGCGGTGACCGGCAACTGGAACCTGCGGGCGATGACGGCGCAGCTCACCGACCTGCAGAACAAGCTGAACGCACTGGCCGCGAAGGACTTCACCGACGAGGCGGCGATCGTGCAGGGCGTGCTGGCCGGGCTGACGCCGGAGGAGATCGCCGCGGCGATCCCGCCCACCATCGCCAAGCAGGTCGCCGACGAACTGGCCCGCCGGCTCGTCGCCTGAGCGGAGGGGCGGCCCGTAGCCGCCGGGCCGCCCCTCTCCACGCTTCCGCAATGATCGTTGGGCAATATATATTGCGCAACAGTTCTTGCGGATGTCATGGTGGGGGCATGGAAAGCCCTGACGTACGCCAGATCACCGACTCGCGGGCACTGGCCGCGATGGCCCACCCGCTTCGCCGCCGCCTGATGGACGTGCTCAAGGTGCACGGTCCCTCGACCGTCGGCCTGCTTGCCGAGCGCACCGACCAGGCGCCGGCGAACGTCAGCCACCACCTCAAGGTCCTCGCCGCGGCGGACCTGGTCACCGAGGCACCCGAGCTGGCCCGGGACCGGCGTGAGCGGTGGTGGCGGCTGGTCAGCAGGGGCCTGCGCTGGTCCAACGCCGACTTCGACGCCGACCCGGCCGCCCGAGTGGTCGCCGACGCGGCCACCTCGCTCAACCTCGACCGGCACGTCGCCCTGGCTCGCGCGTGGCACGCCACCGACGAAGCCAGCCAGGCAACCTGGGAGGACGCGCCGTTCTCCACCGACCGCTGGCTGCACCTCACGCCGGGCGAACTGGCCGAGCTGAGCCACGAGCTGAACGACGTCCTCGCGCGCTGGGCCGACCGGGACCTGCCCGACGACGACGCCGAACGTCGACCGGTCTTCCTGTTCATCCACGGCGTACCGGCCCGACCGTGACCACCGCCACCCGCAACCAGTCGTTCGACGTCCAGCCGACCGGCGGGTTGCTGCGGCACCGCGACTTCCGCCTGCTCTGGGCCGGTCAGACGGTCAGCAGCGTCGGCAGCAACGTCACCACCGTCGCGCTGCCCCTGGTCGCGGTCGCCGTCCTCGACGCCAGCACCTTCCAGGTCGCGGTGCTCACCGCCGCGGCCTGGCTGCCCTGGCTGTTGATCGGCCTGCCGGCCGGAGCGTGGGTGGACCGGCTGCCCCGCCGATCGGTGATGGTGGTGTGCGACCTGTTCTGCGCGTCGGCCTTCCTCAGTGTGCCGCTCGCCGCCGTGCTGGGCTGGCTCACCGTTGCGCACCTGCTGGTGGTCGCTCTCAGCGCCGGCACCGCGCGGGTCTTCTTCGAGACCGCCGACCAGGTCTACCTGCCGGTGCTGCTGCGACCCGAGCAGCTACCCGAGGGCAACGCGAAGCTCCAGGCGACGCAGACCGTGAGCCACGTTGTCGGGCCCGGCCTCGCCGGCCTGATCGCCCAGCTCACCGGCGCCGTGGCCGCCCTGCTGCTGGACGCGCTCACGTTCCTCGCCTCGGCGGCGCTGCTGCTGCGGATCCGCACCCGTGAACCACGCGTACGTCGGCCGGACCGATCCCGGTCACTGCGTCAGGACATCGCCGAGGGGCTGCGCTTCGTCGTCCGGGACCCGTACCTGCGGGTGCTGACGGCCTTCGGCGCGGCCAGCAACTTCGGGCTGAGCGGCTACCAGGCCGTCCTGGTGGTCTTCCTGGTCCGCGAGCTGCGCCTCGAACCCGGCCTGGTCGGCGCGCTGGTCGGGGTGATGAGCGTCGGAGGCATCATCGGGGCGCTGGTGGCCGCCAGAGTCGGCCGGCGTTGGGGGACCGCCCGGGCCCTGCTGATCGGTGGGGTGCTCGCCGGCCCGCCGGCATTGGTCATCCCCCTGGCCGCGCCGGGCGTCGGGTTGGCCTGGCCAGCGCTCGGTGGCCTGCTGGTCGGCCTCGGCGTGGCCGTCGGCAACGTGGTCAAGGGCGCCTTCCGGCAGACCTACACGCCGCACCACATGCTGGGCCGGGTGACGGTGAGCATGCAGCTGCTCAACTACGGCACGATCCCGGTGGCGGCCGTGCTGGCCGGTGTGATCGGCGCGCACTACGACGTCGGGACAGCAGTGTTCGTGATGACCGCCTGGCAGGCGTTCACCCCGTTGATCCTGTTGATCGGGCCAATCCGGAGGCGGCGGGACCTGCCCGCCGCCCCGGTGGCGTCTTGAGTGCGCTGCGACGGCGGCCGGGACCCGGCCGCCGTCACCGGCACGGAGCTACATCGGGCGGACGTTGTCCGCCTGCGGACCCTTCTGCCCCTGGGTCACCTCGAACTCGACCTTCTGGCCCTCGTTGAGCTCCCGGTAGCCGCTCGTCGCGATGGCGGAGTAGTGGACGAACACGTCCGGCCCTCCACCATCCTGCTCGATGAAGCCGAAGCCCTTTTCCGAGTTGAACCACTTAACCGTGCCGGTTGCCATGCATCTCTCCCTGTTCAAAGCGGCTGACCATCGACCTCTGGCCGATGATCGCCCGTACCTGTTCGACAGTAACGGGCGAAACCCCAATCTGCTGGCCGAAGTGCCGTAGGTCTTCGAGTGAACTCTGCGCGCCGGCACGTGAAAGCCGCCCCGACCACGCCCCGCTGGGGCATGCTTGCGCCGATGACGGGTGCCGCAGCCGACGCGCTGACCGAGCTGGAGCGCGAGATCGACGCTCCCGGAGCCGGCCTGGACCGGCTCCGGCTGGTCCCCACTCCGTTCGTCCCCGAGGTGCGGCTGCACCTGGCCGAGGACGCCATCGTCTGGTGGGCCCGGATGGAAGCCAACGCCGGCCACGCCCTGCCGGCGCCCTACTGGGCGTCCGCCTGGGCCGGGGGCCAGGCGCTGGCCCGTCACCTCCTGGACCACCCGGAGCTGGCCGCCGGTCGCCGAGTGCTCGACCTCGCCGCCGGGTCGGGACTGGTCGCCATCGCGGCCGCACTGGCCGGCGCCACGCAGGTGATCGCCAACGACATCGACCCGTACGCCGTCGCCGCCGTCACCATCAACGCGCGAGCCAACCAGGTCGCCGTCGACGCGGTCGGGGACGACCTGCTCGACAGCTTCGACGCGGAAGCCGACCTGGTGGTCGCCGGGGACGTCTTCTACGACCGCGCGATGGCCGACCGGATGCTGCCGTTCCTGGAACGGATCGCCGCCGCGGGCGCCGACGTGCTGGTCGGTGACCCCGGCCGGGAGCACCTGCCGGTCGACCGTCTGACGGTGCTCGCCGACTATCCGGTGCCCACCACCGAACCGTCGGTCGACTCGCCACTACGCCGAGTACAGGTGCTGCGGCCCGTCTGAGCGCCGGCGGTGTCTCAGGGGCGACCCCGAGACGGAAGCCAGGGGTCGCTGGGGGCAACAACCGGATGTCCGAAGTGGTGCGGCGGCCATAGCGTACGAGGCATGACGCAATGGCTGGCCCAGATCGGAGAACTGCCTGTTCTGCTGCTGATGGGCGCGCTCGGGCTCGTCATGCTCTTCGATGCCGTACCCCTGCTGGGTGTCCTGGTCCCCGGCGACGTGGCGATCCTCGCCGCCGTCGGGGTGGGCCGCCCGAGCACCGGGCTGGCCACCTTCGCCGCTGTCATGGTCGGCTGCCTGGCCGGTTGGTCGCTGAGTTTCCTGGTCGGCCGCCGCTACGCCGAGCAGCTACGACACAGCCGGATCGGCGATTGGATCGGCGAGGCACGCTGGGTCGCGGCGGAGGGAATCCTGCGTCGCGGTGGCGGCCGGATGATGGTCGTCGCGCCGTTCCTGCCCGTGTTCAACGCGCTGCTTCCGCTGGCCGCCGGTGGGCTGCGAATGTCGTACCGCCGGTTCCTCGGCTGCGCCACGCTCGGCGCGGCTGCCTGGGCCGGTCTCTACCTCGCGCTGGGCACCGCGGCGCGGTCCATCGCCGGGCTGCTGCCCGGTGAGCCCAGCCCACTGGTGATCACGATGGGGGTCGGGGTGGTGTTGGCTTCCGTCGTGTTGCTGGGGGCGCGGCGGCGGCTCTTTGCCCTTGGTGGTTAGTGGTTGCGGTGGTGGGGCGGGGGCCCGCCGTGCCCGGCTCCGGGCGGTCAGGCTTGATCCCTGCGCCGGGCACGGCGGGCCCCCGCCCCCGTTGTGCTTGACCTACGTCTGGTCGTGCCGGCCCCGACGGGGGTTTTGATCTTTGGGGCTACCAGCCTCTTGCCTTCCACTGGGGGAGGGCGGGGCGTTCCGCGCCCAGGGTGCTGTCCTTGCCGTGGCCCGGGTAGAACCAGGTGTCGTCCGGCAGCTGGTCGAACAGCTTGTGCTCGACGTCGTCGATCAGCGCGGCGAAGCGCTCCGGGTCCTTGTCGGTGTTACCAACGCCACCCGGGAAGAGACTGTCGCCGGTGAAGAGGTGCGGGGTGCCGGCGGGGTCGCGGTAGAGCAGCGCGATCGAGCCCGGGGTGTGCCCCTTGATGTGGATGACCTCAAGTGCGCAGTCGCCCACCGGCACGGTGTCGCCATCGGACAGACGCTCCGCCTCGATCGGCAGCCCGGCAGCGTCGTCGGTGTGCACCAGCGCCCGGGCGCCGGTCTTGGCGACCACCTCCTCCAGCGCCACCCAGTGGTCCATGTGCTGGTGGGTCGTCACCACAGCGGCGAGCCCGGCGTCGCCGACCAGCTCCAGCAGCCGGGGCGCCTCGTTGGCGGCGTCGATCAGCACCTGCTCCCCGGTGCTCGTGCAGCGCAGCAGGTAGGCGTTGTTGTCCATCGGACCCACCGACAGCTTGCTGATGGTGAGCCCGTCCAGCTCGCGTACCGCCGGCGCTCCGCCGTGGGTGACGTCTCCGCTGTATGTCATGACGTTTTCAGATCCATTCCGGTGGAGTAGGCAGGGGACCGTCAGGGGTGACGGAGAGCGGGGCGCCGTCGGCGCGGCCGATCAGCCAGGCGGCGAGGTCGGGGGCGGGACCGGCGACGATCGGGGCGCCGTCACGGTCACCGATGACCACCTCGTGCGCGCTGCCGTCGAGACGCAGCACCACCGACGGCGGCGTCGGCCCCATGGCGTGGTGGCTGGCCGCCTCACGCAGCAGCCGGTGGGTGAACGTGTCCGACCAGTCCGCGGCCCGGTAGTCGGCGGCCAGGTCGAGATGGTGCACCTCGATCTCGCGGAGGCGGCCCCAGACGAGCAGCGCGGCCGGCCAGGGGCCCCTGCGCGCCTGCACCGTCGCCGCCCACGCCTCGGCCGGCATCGCCGCCACCGCCTCGGCGAACAGGTCCGCGCTGCGCCGCAGGTCGTCCAGGTGCGCGGCGGGCGGTCGGCCCGAACCGGTCTCGATGTCCGTCGCGCGGACCTCCAGCGAGGCGTACATCGGCAGGTCCCGTCCGGTGCGGGCCGCGGTGAGCAGGTTCACGAAGCCGTCCGCGTTGCGCGCCAGGTGCGCCAGCACGTGGCCGCGCGTCCAGCCCGGCAGCAGCGACGCCGCGGCCAGGTCCGCGGCGTCGAAAGAAGCGGCGGTACGCAGAAGTCGGCTGGTGGCCGCGTCCACCTCGCCCATCAGCAACAGCGGATCCGTGGTCACCCGTCGACCCTAGCGGTCCGCCGTCGCGGCGTCGCCGGGGAAATCGCTTTCGGCGCGTCGGCCCGGGACCTACCGTCAGCGGCAGACGCGGCACCGGGACATCGGACGGAGGTGGTGATCATGCCGGACGTGGCACGCGTGTTCCGCCATCACCAACTTCAATACCGATGAGGATGCCATGACCATCGATCTGACCGCCCTCGGCTGGGACGCCGAGCGAGCGGCGTACGCCGAGCGACGCCCCGAGCAGCACCCGGGTCGGGTGGCCCGGGTGGACCGGGGGGTCTGCACCGTACTCACCGCGACCGGCCCGGTCCGGGCCAGCCTGGGCGGGGTGGTGTTGGCCGCCGCCGGCCGGGATCCGTCCGCCCTGCCCTGCGCCGGGGACTGGGTTCTGCTCACCACCTGGCCGGACCGTCGCGTCACCGTCGAGGGTGTGCTGCCGCGCCGGGGCGCGCTGGTCCGGCGTACCGCCGGCAAGGACGCCAGCGGGCAGGTCCTGGCCGCCAACCTCGACGCCGCCGCCGTGGTGGAGCCGGTGCACCCCGAACCGGACGTCGGCCGTATCGAACGGCTGCTCTCCCTGGCCCACGAGTCCGGCGCCCGGCCGCTGGTCGTGCTCACCAAGGCCGACCTCGCGGCCGACCCGGCCGCGTTGGCCCGGCAACTCGCCGCTGTCGCGCCCGGAGTGCCGGTGCTGCCGGTCAGCGCCGAGCGGGGCGTCGGGCTGGACCCGCTGCGTGCCGAGGTCACCGCGGGCCGCACGCTCGGCCTGCTCGGGCCCTCCGGCGCGGGCAAGTCGAGCCTGGTCAACGCCCTCGCCGGCACCGTGATGATGCCGACGCAGGCGATCCGCCGAGTCGACGGCAAGGGCCGGCACACCACCACGTGGCGGGCCCTCGTACCGATCCCCGGCGGGGGTGCCCTGATCGACACGCCCGGTGTCCGGGCGGTCGGCCTGCTCGACGGCGTGGCCGGGCTCGACCGGGCGTTCGCCGACATCGCCGGGCTGGCCGAGGGCTGCCGGTACGCCGACTGCGGGCACGACGGCGAGCCCGCCTGCGCGGTCCGGGAGGCGCTGCACACCGGGGAGCTCTCCACCCGGCGGTGGGAGAGTTGGCGGCGGCTGCAGGGGGAGGTGGCCCACGAGAGTCGACGGCGGGAGGCACGGGTGGCGGCGGAGCGGCGCGGCGGCTGGCGGTCGGCCCGACGCCGTGCGGCCCGCCCGCCGACGCCCGGCGGCTACTGACCGGGCTCCCCGGTCGTCGTCATCTCGCACGGCCCGGGGCCGGCTCGCCGGTCGCGCTGAGCCTCGCGCTCCGCGCGGCCGCCGGGCTGTCGCCCGGCTCGGGCCCGACCCTCGGCCCGGCGCCCGGGGCACCGGGCGATGTGGGCCTCGGCCCGCTGCGGCCGACCGCGCTGAGCTGGGGGAATGTGCGGGCGAGGGAAAGTGTCGTACCTCGGGGCTAGAGTTGCCGAGGCGTGTTTTCCGCGCCCGTACGACCGCTCAAATCACCCAGAGCGGGACACATTCTTCGCTTCGTCTTCTCCCGGGAGTACACGCACCGTGGCCGACCGACTGATCATCCGTGGCGCGCGCGAGCACAATCTGCGTGACGTCAGTCTCGACCTGCCCCGGGACGCACTCATCGTGTTCACCGGGCTGTCCGGGTCGGGCAAGTCGAGCCTGGCCTTCGACACGATCTTCGCCGAGGGCCAGCGCCGCTACGTCGAGTCGCTCTCGTCGTACGCCCGGCAGTTCCTCGGCCAGATGGACAAGCCAGACGTCGACTTCATCGAGGGCCTGAGCCCCGCCGTCTCCATCGACCAGAAGTCCACCTCGCGCAACCCGCGTTCGACCGTCGGCACCATCACCGAGGTCTACGACTATCTGCGTCTGCTCTTCGCCCGCATCGGCGAGCCACATTGCCCGGTCTGCGGCGAGCGGATCTCCCGGCAGAGCCCCCAGCAGATCGTCGACCGGGTCCTCGCGATGGCCGAGGGCACCAAGTTCATGGTGCTCGCGCCGGTCATCCGCGGCCGCAAGGGCGAGTACGTCGACCTCTTCGCCGAGTTGCAGGCCAAGGGCTACGCCCGGGCCCGGGTCGACGGCGTGGTGCACCCGCTGACCGAGCCGCCGAAGCTCAAAAAGCAGGAGAAGCACACCATCGAGGTGGTGATCGACCGGCTCACCGTCAAGCCCAGCGCCAAGCAGCGGCTGACCGACTCGGTCGAGGCCGCCCTGGGTCTCTCCAGCGGCCTGGTGCTGCTCGACTTCGTCGACCTCCCGGAGGACGACCCGGACCGGGAGCGCCGCTACTCCGAGCACCTGGCCTGCCCCAACGACCACCCGCTCGCCATCGAGGACCTCGAACCCCGGGTCTTCTCCTTCAACGCGCCGTACGGCGCCTGCCCGGAGTGCACCGGCCTGGGCACCAAGAAGGAGGTCGACCCGGAGCTGTTGATCCCCGACCCGGAGCGCAGCCTCCGTGAGGGCGCCATCCAGCCCTGGTCCACCGGGCACAACCTGGAATACTTCCTGCGTCTGCTGGAGGCGCTCGGCGAGGCCCAGCACTTCGACATCGACACCCCGTGGCGGGCGTTGCCGGCGCGGGCACAGAAGACGATCCTGCACGGGTCCGACGACCAGGTGCACGTGCGCTACCGCAACAAGTACGGCCGCGAGCGCTCCTACTACACCGGCTTCGAGGGCGTGGTGCAGTGGATCGAGCGCCGGCACTCCGACACCGAGTCCGAGTGGTCCCGCGACAAGTACGAGGGCTACATGCGCGACGTGCCGTGCGCGGCGTGCGGGGGCGCCCGGCTCAAGCCTGAGGTGCTCGCGGTCACCCTCGCGGGCAAGAGCATCGCCGAGGTCTGCAACCTCTCCGTGGGGGAGTGCGCCGACCTGCTCGCCGGCATCGAGCTGAGCGACCGGCAGAAGCTGATCGCGGAGCGGGTCCTGAAGGAGATCAACGCCCGGCTGCGGTTCCTGCTCGACGTCGGTCTGGACTACCTCTCCCTGGACCGGCCGGCCGGCACCCTGTCCGGCGGCGAAGCGCAGCGCATCCGACTCGCGACCCAGATCGGCTCCGGCCTGGTGGGCGTGCTCTACGTGCTGGACGAGCCGTCGATCGGGCTGCACCAGCGTGACAACCACCGGCTGATCGAGACTTTGGTCCGGCTCCGTGGGCTGGGCAACACGCTGATCGTGGTCGAGCACGACGAGGACACCATCCGCGTCGCCGACTGGATCGTCGACATCGGGCCCGGCGCCGGTGAGCACGGCGGCAAGATCGTGCACAGCGGCTCGGTGCCCGCGCTGCTGAAGAACAAGGAGTCGATCACCGGGGCGTACCTGTCCGGGCGTCGGTCGATCCCGACACCGTCGACCCGCCGCCCGCAGGACCCGGCGCGGGAGCTGGTGGTGCACGGCGCGCGTGAGCACAACCTGCGCAACCTGACCGTGTCCTTCCCCCTGGGCCAACTGATCGCGGTCACCGGGGTCAGCGGCTCGGGCAAGTCGACGCTGGTCAACGACATCCTGTACGCGGTTCTCGCCAACCAGATCAACGGCGCTCGGCTGGTGCCCGGCCGGCACACCCGGGTCTCCGGCCTGGAGCACGTCGACAAGGTCGTCGGCGTGGACCAGTCGCCCATCGGCCGTACGCCGCGCTCCAATCCGGCCACCTACACCGGGGTCTGGGACCACGTCCGCAAGCTCTTCGCCGAGACCACCGAGGCGAAGGTCCGCGGGTACGGCCCGGGTCGGTTCTCGTTCAACGTCAAGGGCGGGCGCTGCGAGGCGTGCTCCGGCGACGGCACCATCAAGATCGAGATGAACTTCCTGCCCGACGTGTACGTCCCCTGCGAGGTCTGCAAGGGCGCCCGGTACAACAGGGAGACCCTCGAGGTGCACTACAAGGGCAAGACCGTCTCGGACGTGCTGGAGATGCCGATCGAGGAGGCCGCCGAGTTCTTCTCCGCCATCCCGGCCATCCACCGGCACCTCAAGACCCTGGTCGACGTCGGTCTCGGCTACGTACGCCTCGGTCAGCCCGCGCCCACCCTCTCCGGCGGTGAGGCGCAGCGGGTCAAGCTCGCGTCCGAGCTGCAGAAGCGCTCCACCGGACGGACTGTCTACGTGCTCGACGAGCCGACCACCGGTCTGCACTTCGAAGACATCCGCAAGCTGCTGATGGTGCTGGAAGGTCTGGTCGACAAGGGCAACACCGTGATCACCATCGAGCACAACCTCGACGTGATCAAGTCGGCCGACTGGCTGATCGACATGGGTCCGGAGGGCGGCCACCGGGGCGGCACCGTGCTCGCCACCGGCACTCCCGAGGAGGTCGCCGAGGTGGCCGAGAGCCACACCGGCGAGTTCCTGCGCCAGGTGCTCAAGCTCGACGGAAAGGCCAAGGGCGCAGCCGCCGCCACCAACCGTGCCGCCAAGGCCAACGGCGCGACCAAGGCGCGGGCCAGCCGAAAGGTGCCGGCCGGCGCGCGCTGACAGTTCGGTGCGTGGTCGTTGGGCGAGGCGGGTCGGGTCGGTTCCGCGCGTGTCATCACGGCACGGGCGGGCTGGTCCGGGCCCGCCCCGTCCCATTTCCCGGGTCGGTTAGATGCCCGGATGAACCATCCGGCACAGTTGCCCGTGTGGAGAAGTGTGGCCGGCTTCTGACCGGCGCAGCGGGCTAGAGAGAGGCGAGGCATGAGTGACGATCAGGCGCTGACCGGTCCGGGTACGCAGACACGTCGCACCCTGCTCACCGGAGTCGGGGCAGTCGGCGCGGCCGTCGTCCTGGCTGCCTGCGGCAGCGACGACGGCAGCGGCAGCGGCACCCCCACCAGTGGCGGCCCGGCCGTCCCCAGCACCGGTGACGCGGGCGGCGGCGACCGTCAGGGCGCCCAGTCGCTGGCCACCACCGCCGACATCCCGCTCGGTGGCGGCAAGGTCCTCGCCACCGAGGGCGTGGTCATCACCCAGCCCACCGCCGGCCAGTTCAAGGGCTTCAGCCCGATCTGCACCCACCAGAACTGCCCGGTCACGAACGTCGACGGCGGCACCATCAACTGCACCTGCCACGGCAGCAAGTTCTCGATCGAGGACGGCTCGGTGAAGGCCGGCCCGGCCACGAAGCCGCTGCCGCCCAAGGACATCAAGGTCACCGGGGACCAGATCTCGCTGGCCTGACCGGAGCGGTGGGGCCTTCACGGGCCTGACGCGTGCTCGGCCGGGCCGGTCGGTCCTGCTGCGCGATCGACTCGTGTTTCGGGACGTCGGGGTGTTCGTGACGGTTCGACACCCCGACGTGCCGCACATGGAGTGGATCTAGAGCTTGCGCCGGGCTGTCGGTGCCGCGGACTAGGCTTGCTGACGTGGCTGACCCCTCGACCTACCGCCCCGCACCCGGCACCATCCCGGAGCTTCCGGGGGTCTACCGCTTCCGTGACGGCACCGGCCGGGTGATCTACGTCGGCAAGGCGAGGAACCTGCGCAGCCGGCTCAACTCCTACTTCGGCGACGTGTGGAACCTGCACGAGCGCACGCGCCAGATGGTCACCACCGCCGAGTCGGTGGACTGGATCACCGTCGCCACCGAGGTCGAGGCGCTCCAGCAGGAGTTCACCTGGATCAAGCAGTACGACCCTCGGTTCAACGTCCGCTACCGCGACGACAAGTCGTACCCCTATCTGGCTGTCACCCTCAACGAGGAATACCCACGGCTACAGGTGATGCGCGGCGCCAAGCGCAAAGGGGTGCGCTACTTCGGTCCGTACTCGCACGCCTGGGCCATCCGGGAGACCCTCGACCTGCTGCTGCGGGTGTTCCCCGCGCGCACCTGCTCCGCGGGTGTCTTCAAGAGGGCCGGCCAGGTCGGTCGCCCCTGCCTGCTCGGCTACATCGGCAAGTGCTCGGCGCCGTGCGTCGGCACCGTCTCCGCCGACGAACACCGCGCCATCGTCGACGGGTTCTGCGACTTCATGGCCGGACGCACCGACACCATGGTCCGCAAGATCGAACGTGAGATGACCGAGGCGAGCGAGCAGCTCGAGTTCGAACGGGCCGCCCGGCTACGCGACGACGTCGCCGCGCTGCGCCGCGCCATGGAGAAGCAGACAGTGGTGCTGGGCGACGGCACCGACGCCGACGTGGTCGCGTTCGCCGACGACCCCCTCGAAGCGGCCGTACAGGTCTTCCACGTCCGCGACGGCCGGGTTCGCGGCCAGCGCGGCTGGGTGGTGGAGAAGACCGAGGACCTGACCACCGGCGACCTGGTCCACCACTTCTGCACCCAGGTGTACGGGGGCGAGCACGGCGAAGCCGACGTGCCCCGGGAGCTGCTGGTGCCCGAGTTGCCCGCCGACGCCGACGCGCTGGCGGAATGGCTCTCCAACCACCGGGGCAGCCGGGTGTCGCTGCGTGTGCCGCAGCGCGGTGACAAGCGGGCGCTGATGGAGACCGTCGAGCGCAACGCCAAGGACGCGCTGGCCCGGCACAAACTCAAGCGCTCCGGTGACCTCACCACCCGGGGCAAGGCGTTGGACGAGATCAGCGAGGCGCTGGGCATGCGCACCTCGCCGCTGCGCATCGAGTGTTTCGACATCTCCCAGATCCAGGGCACCGACGTGGTGGCCAGCATGGTGGTCTTCGAGGACGGGCTGCCCCGCAAGAGCGAATACCGGCGGTTCATCGTCCGTGGCGCTACCGACGACCTCTCCGCGATGTCCGAGGTGCTGCGCCGCCGCTTCGCCCGCTACCTGGACGCACGGGCCGAGACGGGCGAGGTGGGAGTCGAGTCCGCCGACGACCCGACCACTCCGGAAGACGCTGTCGAGCCGCAGGTCGGTGTCCTGATCGACCCGACCACCGGCCGACCGCGAAAGTTCGCGTACCCGCCGCAGCTGGTGGTCGTCGACGGCGGCGCCCCGCAGGTCGCGGCCGCCGCGCAGGCCCTCGCCGACCTGGGCATCGACGACGTGGCGCTGTGCGGGCTCGCCAAGCGGCTGGAGGAGGTCTGGCTGCCCGACGACGAGTTCCCGGTCATCCTGCCGCGCACGTCGGAAGGTCTCTACCTGCTGCAACGGGTCCGCGACGAGGCCCACCGGTTCGCCATCACCTTCCACCGGCAACGCCGATCGAAGCGGATGACCGAGTCGGCGCTCGACCACGTGCCCGGCCTCGGCGAGGTACGCCGCAAGGCGCTGCTGCGGCACTTCGGCTCACTCAAGCGGCTCTCCGCCGCGACAGTCGAGGAAATCACCGAAGTGCCCGGCGTGGGCCGGCGTACCGCCGAGGCGATCCTGGCCGCCCTCGACAAGGACACGAAAGCCGACGAGGCCATGGAGTCGAACCCGACAACCTGACACCGCCTTTCGGCGGGTCACGATCCGGGCAACATCGAGGTAAGCGCTGGTTCGGCGTGGCGTGAGGCGGCACTCGTCCCGAGGCCGCGCGATCACGAACAGGGTGTCGTGCGCACGGTGCGCGGGTCGCGGCGTCAGGTCGCTTCCTGGATGATCGTGCTCGATCCAGGTTGTCGTGGCTTCGCCGGCGCGCCAAGGGCCTGTTTCCTGGTTCGAGCAGGATCTTTGGTTGGCCGGCCCGCCTGGCGGGGTCGCGTGGCCGGCCCGCCTGGCCGGGGCGGATCGGGCCGTGCGGCCGGGGCCGCGTGGCCAGGCCACGGCCGTGTGGCCGGTCGGGTCGGGGCTGGGCGTGGGGCGGCAATCCCATAACGGACACGTGGAACGAAACCTCGCACGCGGGGCAGGGGTTCGCGGACGCCCGAGTCGCCCGGGGGCGCGCAGACCACACGTCGCCCGCGCGACGGGTTGATCCACTCGGCTTCGCCGAAGTCGGGGTATCCCCGGCACTCGGATACCGCGATTTCGCCGAACCGGAGGGGATCAAGGCGGGTGCAGCGCCGGCGACCGGCAGGATCGCCTGCTGTGGGTGGTTTGTCCGGTGGGTGGGGTCACTCGGGTGGCGGAATCGGGGCCGGCCCGGGGTCGTTATACCTGGCACGGCCGCGACGCTGGGTCGTCGTGGTGAGCGGCCGCCGGGAACACCGGCCAGCCCGCCCCGGTTACATCCCCCCGGAGCACAACAGGCCGGGAGCCCGGCGGAATGACTGGCCGCCGCACCCGGTTACATCCCCTGGCGCAGGCCGGGCATCACCCGGTCAACCTGGCGGCGGAATGAGTCGCCGCCCTGCACGGTTACACCTTGTCCCGATGCCGGCCTCGTAGGGCCGCCGGGCAACTGAGCTTCCCCCCTTGCACGTGCGGCACGTCCACCCCCCGGGCGTGCCGTGCACCCCCGACGCAGAGGAGCACGCCATCATGCGTACCGATCTGATTCGTAAGACCGCTCTGACCGCTGCTGGTCTGGCGTTCACCGGTGGTGCCATCGCCGGCCCCGTCACGACCGCGTTCGCTGCCCCGAGCACCGCCAAGCCCACCACGCAAACCCAGACCGACCGTAAGGGTCATGGTGAGCGGGAGTTGGGTGTGCGCTACGAGGCGCAGCCGAACTTCTACTACTGCGGTCCCGCCGCGACCCGTAACGCCCTGAGTGTGCAGGGTAAGGACATCAACGTGGACGCGATGGCCAAGGAGATGGGCACCACCGAGGCCGGTACGAACTCGATCAACGACATCACCCCGGTGCTGAACAAGGAGACCGGTAAGAACGACGCCTACCGGTCGGTGGAGATCCGTAACCCCGACGCTGATGCCAAGCAGACCGATCAGCTGCGCGCCGACATCGTCAAGACTGTCGACGACGGCCGGGCTGTGGTGGCGAACATCGCCGGCACCAGCACCGACACCGACGGAGTGAGCCACTCCTACGAGGGTGGGCACTACATCAGCGTGGTCGGCTACCGCGACAACGGCAACACCGTCACCATCGCCGACTCCGCCGACCCCAACCAGGCCTCCTACCAGATCACCGTCGAGCACCTCGCCGACTGGATCGCCACCCGCGGCTACGCCACCAGCTAAACCACACCAGCACACGAACGACGAAGGGCCGGACCCCACCACGGGGCCCGGCCCTTCACCATGTCTCAGGCGCTGGCCAGCACGGCCAGGATCTGCTCGCCGTACTTGGCGAGCTTGTTCTCGCCGACCCCGCTGACGCGGGACAGCTCGGCGAGCGTGCTCGGTGCGTCGTTGGCGATCTGGCGAAGAGTGGCGTCGTGGAAGATCACGTACGCCGGAACGCCCTGCTCCTTGGCGGTGGTCGCCCGCCAGCCGCGCAGGCGCTCGAAGACCGGCGCGGCGGTCGGGGTCAGCTCGGCGACGACGGTGGCCGAGCCGCGCGGCTTCGACGAGCGGCTCGACGTCGGCCTCTCCGGCTCGCGGCGCATCGTGACAGTACGGCGGCGGCCGAGCACGTCGGCGCTGGTGTCGGTCAGGGCGAGCGTGCCGTAGTCGCCCTCCACGGCGAGCAGCCCCTCGGCGAGCAGTTGCCGGACCACACCCCGCCACTCCGCCTCGCTCAGCTCGGAGCCGATGCCGAAGACGGTCAGCGAGTCGTGGCCGTGCTGGCTGATCTTGTCGTTGTGTTTGCCGAGCAGGATGTCGATGCAGTGCCCCGCGCCGAAGCGTTGGTTGCGCTCCCGGTCGAGGCGGAAGACCGTGGAGAGCAGCTTCTGGGCGGCGACGGTGCCGTCCCAGGACTCCGGCGGGTTGAGGCAGGTGTCGCAGTTGCCGCAGGCGGGCGTGGAGGTCTCGCCGAAGTATTCGAGCAGTTGGACGCGCCGGCAGCGCACCGTCTCGCAGAGGGCGAGCATCGCGTCCAGGTGGGCGGCGAGATTGCGGCGGTGGGCGAGGTCGCCGTCGGACGTCTCGATCATCTTGCGTTGCTGAACCACGTCCTGCAGCCCGTACGCGAGCCACGCGGTGGACGGCAGGCCGTCCCGTCCGGCGCGGCCGGTCTCCTGGTAGTAGCCCTCGACCGACTTGGGCAGGTCGAGGTGGGCGACGAAGCGTACGTCTGGCTTGTCGATGCCCATGCCGAAGGCGATCGTGGCCACCATCACCAGGCCGTCCTCCCGGAGGAAGCGTTGCTGGTTGGCGGCGCGCGTGGTGGCGTCCAGGCCCGCGTGGTACGGCAGTGCGGCGATCCCGTTGGCGACCAGGAACTCCGCCGTCTTGTCGACGGAGGCGCGGGACAGGCAGTAGACGATCCCGGCGTCGCCCGGGTGCTCGTCGCGCAGCAGTGCCAGCAGTTGCTTGCGGGGCTCCCGCTTGGGCACGATCCGGTACTGGATGTTGGGCCGGTCGAAGCTGGCCACGAAGTGGCGGGCGTCGTCGAGCTTGAGCCGGCTGGCGATCTCGGTGCGGGTGGCGCTGGTCGCGGTGGCGGTCAGCGCGATCCGTGGCACCTGCGGCCAGCGTTCGTGCAGCATCGACAGTGCCAGGTAGTCGGGGCGGAAGTCGTGCCCCCACTGGGACACGCAGTGCGCCTCGTCGATCGCGAACAGGGAGATGCGCCCCCGGTCCAGCAGGGCGAGCGTGGAGCGGACGCCGAGCGCCTCCGGGGCGAGGTAGAGCAGGTCCAACTCGCCGGCGACGAAGGCGGCCTCGACCCGGCGTCGGGCGTCCAGGCTCTGGGTCGAGTTGAGGAACCCGGCGCGGACGCCGACGGCGGTGAGCGCGTCGACCTGGTCCTGCATGAGGGCGATCAGCGGGGACACGACGACCGCGACGCCGTCGCGGACCAGGGCCGGGATCTGGTAGCACAGTGACTTGCCGCCACCGGTGGGCATCAACACCAGCGCGTCGCCGCCGTCGACCACGTGGTCGATCACGTCCTGCTGGAAGCCGCGGAAGGCGTCGTAGCCGAACACCCGGCGCAGCACCGGCAACGCGCCCTCGGTCCGCAGGTCGGTGGGGGAGGCCATCCGGGGAGTCTACGAGCCGACACCGACAGCGCCCGCCCGGCGCACCCGGGCGGTGGCTGTCACCGCCGGGCTGTCCGGCCTGGCCTGCGAAGATCGCGAAGAGCGCGCTCATGGTTACTGATCGTCATCGAGGGTGAGGGGTGGCAGGCCGTGGCGGGTGCGCGGACTCGACCCGGAAGCGGGATAGAGTCGCTGATTGACCAATCGCGGCCAACGGCGGCCGCGGCGCCACGGCTTGGGGGTACGGGTGAGCGAGGCGCGCACAGTCGGTGATCGGATCGACGACCCGGATGCGGTCGACGGACAGTCGACGGCAGAGTCGGAGACCACCCTCGTGGTGGTCACCGGGCTCTCCGGCGGCGGCCGCAGCACGGTCGCCAGGGCGTTGGAGAACGTCGGCTACTACGTGGTCGACAACCTGCCACAGGCGCTGATGTTGGACATGGCCGAGCTGGCGTTCAAGGCGGGCGGCGCGGCTCGGCGTACCGCGATGGTGCTGGACGTGCGGTCGCGGGCCTTCTCCACCGACCTGGCCGGGGCGATCCGGGAGCTCAAGGAGCGCGGGTTCTCGCCTCGGGTGGTCTTCGTCGACGCCGACGACGAGGTGTTGATCCGACGGTTCGAGAGCGTTCGCCGGTCGCACCCGTTGCAGGGTGACGGGCGGCTCGCCGACGGCATCGCCGTGGAGCGCGGCCTGCTGGAGGAGGCACGCGACCAGGCCGACGTGATCATCGACACCAGCCACCTGAACGTCAACCAGCTCCGCCGGCGCATCGAGGAGCTGTTCGGCGGCGAGGACGCGCGCCGGCTGCGGGTCACTGTGCTGTCGTTCGGCTTCAAGTACGGCCTGCCGCCGGACGCCGACTTCGTGCTGGACGCCCGCTTCCTGCCCAACCCGTACTGGGTGCCGGAGCTGCGTGAGCACACCGGGCGGGAGGAGGCGGTCAGCGCGTACGTGCTGGGCCAGGAGGGCGCGGACGCCTTCGTCGCCTCGTACGCCGACCTGGTCAACGCGACCACGACCGGCTTCGAGCGTGAGGGCAAGCGGTACCTCACTGTCGCAGTGGGCTGTACCGGTGGCAAGCACCGCAGCGTGGCCATCGCCGAGGAGTTGGCCGGGCGGCTGCGCCACTCCGGGTTGGCGGCGAACGCCCAGCACCGCGACCTGGGGCGGGAATGACGGCCCGGCGGGTGGTGGCGTTCGGCGGCGGGCACGGGCTGTCCGCCTCGTTGCGCGCGCTGCGTCACTGCGCCCCCGAACTCGATCTCGACATCACCGCGGTGGTCACCGTCGGGGACGACGGCGGCTCCAGCGGCCGGCTGCGTGCCGAGCGGGGCGGTCTGCCCCCGGGTGATCTGCGCCAGGCGCTGGTGGCGTTGGCCGGAGACCACCCGGCGACCCGGCGTAGCGCCGGGTTGTTCCAGCACCGCTTCGCTGCCGTGCCGGCCGGCGTACCCCAGCTCGGCGAAGCCGACCCGGGCCCGGCGGCCAGGGACGCCCGCGACCCCGGCCAGGGGGCCGACGGCCGCGACCCCGGCGCGGATCGGGCGGCGGCGACCGGCGCGCACGGCCAAGAGCACCAGGCGGCCCGCGTCGACGGGTTGGCCGGGCACGCGGTGGGCAACCTCGTGCTCTGCGGTCTCATGGAGCTGCTCGGCGATCCGGTGGCCGCGCTGGACCATGCCGGCGCGATGCTCGGCGCGGTCGGCCGAGTGCTGCCGATGTCCCGGCAGCCGGTCGGCATCGAGGCGCAGGTACGCGGGATCGACCCGGCCGCCCCGGACGAGGTGCGCACCGTGCGCGGCCAACACCAGGTGGCGGTCACGACCGGTCGGGTCGAGTCGCTGCGCCTCACGCCCGCCGCCCCACCCGCCTGCGCCGAGGTGATCGAGGCGATCATGGCAGCGGACTGGTTGATCTTCGGACCGGGCAGTTGGTACACCAGCGTGCTCCCGCACCTGCTGGTGCCGCAGGTGGCCGACGCGATCGTGTCGACCTCGGCCCGGCGGTTGGTCACGTTGAACCTCGCCGCGGAGAAGGAGACCCTCGGGCTCTCCGTCGCCGATCATCTCGCGGCACTGCACTGGTACCTGCCCGAGCTCAAGGTGGATCTCGTGCTCGCCGACGCCAAGGCGGTGGGTGACCCCGAACCGGTCGAACGTGCGGCAGAATCGCTGGGTGCCCGCCTGGTCCTCGCCCCCGTCGCCGTCACCGGTGGCACTCCCCGCCATGATCCGGCTGCCCTGGGCGCCGCACTGGTGCCTGTCCTGGGTGCCGATCGTTAGACACGTACGTAATCTCCGGCGACACGCCGGAACCGGTCCGTGAGGGGACGCACAATGGCGATGACGGCCGCGGTCAAGGACGAGCTGAGTCGGGTCGATGTGCCCAAGCCCTGCTGCCGGCGGGCGGAGATGGCCGCGCTGCTGCGCTTCGCCGGCGGGCTGCACATCGTCTCCGGCCGTGTGGTGGTGGAGGCGGAACTGGACACCGGGGCGGTGGCCCGGCGGCTGCGCCGGGAGATCGCCGAGGTCTACGGCTATCCCAGCGAGATCCACGTGCTGGCCTCCGGCGGGCTGCGCAAGGGCAGCCACTTCATCGTGCGCGTGGTCAAGGACGGCGAGGCCCTCGCCCGGCAGACCGGCCTGCTCGACGTGCGGGGTCGCCCGGTGCGCGGCCTGCCCCCGCACGTGGTGGCGGCGAACGTCTGCTGCGCCGTCTCCGCCTGGCGGGGCGCGTTCATGGCCCACGGCTCGCTCACCGAGCCCGGCCGCTCCAGTGCGCTGGAGATCACCTGCCCGGGGCCGGAGTCGGCGCTGGCGCTGGTCGGCGCGGCCCGCCGCATCGGCATCACCGCGAAGAACCGTGAGGTACGCGGTGTGGACCGGGTGGTCGTCAAGGACGGCGACGCGATCGCCGCGCTGCTCACCCGCATCGGCGCGCACTCCAGCGTGCTGGCCTGGGAGGAGCGCCGGGTACGCCGCGAGGTGCGCGCCACCGCCAACCGGCTGGCCAACTTCGACGACGCCAACCTGCGCCGGTCGGCGCGCGCGGCCGTCGCCGCCGCCGCCCGGGTCACCCGTGCCCTGGAGATCCTCGCCGACGAGGCGCCCAACCACCTGACCGACGCGGGGCGGCTGCGCCTGGAGCACCGGCAGGCGTCGCTGGAGGAACTGGGCGCGTTGGCGGACCCGCCGCTGACCAAGGACGCCATCGCCGGGCGGATCCGCCGACTCCTGGCGCTGGCCGACAAGCGGGCCCGGGACCTCGGCATCCCGGATACCGAAGCGGCAGTCACGCCCGACATGCTCGTGGTCTGATAGGACGGTAAGGCCGCACGGTGCGTCCGGGAGCACGACCCGGCGCAGCGTGGTCTCGCACGCTCGGATAAGGTCGCTGCGTACGGCAAGGGGGCCGACACAGGCACTCCTCGTCGTGCACACCGCCTCGGGCGGTCAAGGTCCTCAGACCGCGGCGGGGTGGCCGAGACGAACCGTCAACGGCCGGCTCCAACGGTCGGCGCACACCACTCCGCCGGCCCGTTGTCTGAGGCCGGCAGACCAGAACGCGAGGAGATGGGACCTGTGACCATCCGGGTTGGCATCAACGGCTTCGGCCGAATCGGCCGTAACTTCTTCCGGGCAGTGCTGGCGTCCGACGCCGACATCGAGGTCGTGGCGGTGAACGACCTGACCGACAACGGCACGCTTGCCCACCTGCTCAAGTACGACAGCATCCTGGGTCGCCTGCCCTACGAGGTCAAGGCCACCGCCGACGAGATCACCGTCGGTGGCAAGACCATCAAGGCGTACGCCGAGAAGGACCCGTCGAAGCTGCCGTGGGGCGAGGTGGGCGCCGACGTCGTCATCGAGTCGACCGGTTTCTTCACCGACGCCACCAAGGCCAAGGCGCACGTCGACGGCGGGGCCAAGAAGGTCATCATCTCCGCCCCGGCGAAGAACGAGGACGTGACTGTCGTCATGGGTGTCAACCACGACACCTACGACCCGGCGAAGCACACCATCATCTCCAACGCTTCGTGCACCACCAACTGCCTCGCCCCGATGGCGAAGGTCCTGCACGACACGTTCGGCATCCAGCACGGTCTGATGACGACGATCCACGCGTACACCCAGGACCAGAACCTGCAGGACGCGCCGCACTCGGATCTGCGTCGGGCCCGGGCCGCCGCCCTGAACATCGTGCCGACCTCCACCGGCGCCGCCAAGGCGATCGGCCTGGTCCTGCCGGACCTCAAGGGCAAGCTCGACGGGTACGCCCTGCGGGTGCCGATCCCGACCGGCTCGGTTACCGACCTCACCGTCAACGTGGGTCGCGAGACCACCGTGGACGAGGTCAACGCCGCGCTGAAGGCCGCCGCGGACGGCCCGCTCAAGGGCATCCTGGTCTACAACGAGGACCCGATCGTCTCCACCGACATCGTGACCGACCCGGCGTCGTGCATCTTCGACGCGCCGCTGACCAAGGTCGTCGGCAACCAGGTCAAGGTCGTCGGCTGGTACGACAACGAGTGGGGCTACTCCAACCGCCTGGTCGACCTCGTCAAGCTGGTCGGTTCGTCGCTGTGAGCATCCGGACCCTCGACGACCTGCTCGCCGAGGGGGTGTCGGGTCGGCGCGTGCTGGTGCGCGCCGACCTGAACGTCCCGCTCGACAAGCAGACCGGTGACATCACCGACGACGGGCGGATCCGCGCGGTCCTGCCGACTCTCGGCGCGCTGGTCGAGGCCGGCGCGAAGGTGGTCGTCTGCTCGCACCTGGGCCGCCCGAAGGGCGCTCCGGACCCGCAGTTCAGCCTGAGCCCGGTCGCCGGGCGGCTCGGTGAGCTGCTCGGCGCTCCGGTGCACTTCGCCACCGACACCGTCGGTGAGTCGGCCCGTTCCACAGTCGCGGACCTGGCCGACGGCCAGGTCGCCCTGCTGGAGAACCTGCGCTTCAACGCGGGCGAGACCAGCAAGGACGAGGCCGAGCGGGGCGCGTTCGCCGACCAGCTCGCCGCGTTCGGTGACGCCTACGTGGACGACGCGTTCGGAGCGGTGCACCGCAAGCACGCCAGTGTCTTCGACGTGCCGGCCCGGCTGCCGCACGTCGCGGGTCGACTGGTGCTGCGCGAGGTCGAGGTGCTCTCCAAGCTCACCGGTGCCCCCGAGCGGCCGTACGTGGTGGTGCTCGGTGGGTCGAAGGTGTCCGACAAGCTCGCCGTGATCGAGGCGCTGCTGCCCACTGTCGACCGGCTGCTCATCGGCGGCGGAATGTGCTTCACCTTCCTCAAGGCCCAGGGCCTGGAGGTGGGCACGTCGCTGCTGGAGAAGGACATGGTCGACACCTGCCGCAACCTGCTGGAGCGGGCCAACGGCAAGATCCTGCTCCCGGTCGACGTGGTGGTCGCGGACGCGTTCGCCCCGGACGCCGCGCACGACACGGTTCGCGTGGACGGCATCCCGAGCCACCGGCTCGGTCTGGACGTCGGCCCGGAGACGGTGGCCGGCTTCAGCGCCGCCCTGTCCCAGGCGAAGACGATCTTCTGGAACGGCCCGATGGGCGTGTTCGAGATGCCGGCGTTCGCGGCGGGCACCCGGGGGATCGCCGAGGCGATCACCAAGGCCGACGCGTTCAGCGTCGTCGGCGGCGGTGACTCGGCGGCGGCGGTCCGTGCCCTGGGGCTGGACGAGTCGTCGTTCGGGCACATCTCCACGGGTGGCGGCGCCTCCCTGGAATACCTCGAGGGCAAGACCCTCCCCGGCATCGCGGCCCTGGAGAACTAAACATGGCGAGCACCACCCGTCGGCCGCTGATGGCCGGCAACTGGAAGATGAACCTCAACCACCTCGAGGCCAACCTGCTGGTGCAGAAGCTGGCGGCGAGCCTCACCGAGAAGCAGCTCACCGAGGTCGAGACGGTCGTGCTGCCGCCCTTCACCGACCTGCGTACCGTGCAGACCGCGGTGGACGGCGACAAGCTGCTGATCGGCTACGGCGGGCAGGACCTTTCCCCGCACGCGTCCGGCGCGTACACCGGGGACATCTCCGGCCCGCTGCTGGCCAAGCTCGGTTGCACGTACGTGGTGGTCGGGCACTCCGAGCGGCGGGCCTACCACCACGAGGACGACACTGTCGTCAATGCCAAGGTGAAGGCGGCGCTGACGCACGGCCTGACCCCGATCCTCTGCGTGGGGGAGGGGCTGGACGTCCGCGAGCAGGGCACCCACGTGGCGCACTGCGCCGACCAGCTCGACGGGGGCCTCGCCGGGCTCACGCCCGAGCAGGTGCGGCAGGTCGTGATCGCGTACGAGCCGGTCTGGGCGATCGGCACGGGCAAGACCGCGACCCCGGAGGACGCCCAGGAGGTGTGCGGGGCGGTCCGGCAGCGACTGGCGGAGCGCTTCGACCAGGACACCGCTGACCAGGTCCGGGTCCTCTACGGCGGCTCGGTCAAGGCGTCCAACGTCGCCTCGATCATGGCCCAGCCGGACGTGGACGGGGGCCTGGTCGGGGGCGCCAGCCTGGACGCGGAGGAGTTCGCGCAAATCTGCCGCTTCCCGGAGCACCTCGCTCGCTGATCGCTCGGTATCCTGGACACCGCCCGTCCGCCGGTCGGTGCCGCCGTGCCCGATCAGACCGGGCGAGGATCGCTACGAGAGGAACTGACCCCAGCCATGCCGATCTGGTTCGCATACACGTTGATCGTGTTGCTGGTCATCACGAGCATTCTGCTCACCCTGCTGATCCTGCTGCACCGCGGCAAGGGCGGCGGTCTGTCGAGCATGTTCGGCGGTGGCGTCAGCTCCAGCCTCGCCGGCTCGTCGGTGGCGGAGAAGAACCTCGACCGCTACACCGTTCTGGTGAGCGTTGTCTGGTTCGCCGCCATCGTCGGTCTCGGGCTCTGGCTCCGCCTGCAGATGAACAGCATCTCCTGAGCGAGCGCTTCAAGTCGTACAATCTGCGCGCGGTCCGTCACTCGACGGGCCGCGCGCAGGCTTTTCTCCGCTGCACCGCGTCGCCCGCCGCCCACCCCTCGACGGCGGCGGGTCCCCTCCGACGACAGGAGCGAGCAGCCGTGCCGAGTGGCAACGTCATCCGTGGCGCCCGCGTCGGGTCCGCACCCATGCGCCCCGACGAGCGGCACCAACCCGCCCCCCGACAGGACGTCACCTACTGGTGCCGTAACGACCACCAGACCGACATCCGGATCGCTGCGGACGCCGAACCGCCCGCGGTGTGGGACTGCCCCCGTTGTGGCCTACCCGCAGGCCAGGACGCGCAGAACCCTCCAGGCCGGGTCCGCGCCGAACCGTACAAGAGCCACCTGGCGTACGTGAAGGAGCGGCGCACCGCCGAGGAGGGCGAGGCGCTGCTGGCCGAGGCGCTCGCCGCGCTCCGCCGACGCCGCGGCGAGTAACGGCTGCTCCGCCGCCGCGGCGAGTACGGCTGTGCGCCTAACGGAGGCTGCGGAAGCGGGCGGGTACGTCGGCTGCGGCGGCCCGGTCCAGCAGCCACCGGGTACGGCTCACGCCGTGCACCCCGGCGGCCGGCAACTGCACCGGCCCGGCGCCGGCCAACGCCATGCCCACCGCACGGGCCTTGTCGGCGCCGCCGGCCACCAGCCAGACCTCGTCCGCGGTGTTGATCGTCGGCAGGGTGAGCGTGGTCCGCACCGACGGTGGCTTGGGGCTGCCCCGCACCGCGCTGCACGGCCGGGTGTCGTAGTGCACCGGGTGTTCGGGGAAGACCGAGGCCACGTGCCCGTCCTCGCCGACACCCAGCATCAGCACGTCGAAGTGCGGCAGCGTGGCGTGGCCGGGCCGGGCGGCGCGCGCCAACTCCTCGGCGTACTCCGCTGCCGCCGCCTCGGGGTCGTTGCCGGCCGGGCCGTCGGACGCCGGCATCGGGTGCACCCGGGCCGGGTCGAGCGGCACCACGTCCAGCAGGGCGGCCCGGGCCTGGGTCTCGTTGCGGTCCGGGTCGCCGGCGGGCAGGAACCGCTCGTCGCCCCACCACACGTCGACCCGGGACCAGTCCACCGCGTCGCGGGCCGGCAGCGTCGCCACCGCCCGGTAGACGGCTGCGGCGATCCGACCGCCGGTGAGCACCACCGACGCCTCGCCCCGGTCGGCCTGGGCGTCGAGCAACTTCACCAGCAACCGGGCGGCCACGGCCTGCGCCAGCAGGTCGGCGTCGGCGTGGACGGCGACACTCGCCTCACTCATGGGATGCGCCTTCGTTTCTCGACCGCTGAGCGGCCGTAATCGCGTCGTGCCGGGGCGGATGCGCCCGGAGGTTTCGGGGCAGGGCCCGGTCGTGACCCGGCCCTGCCCCGACGTCGTGCCGGTGGTGGATCAGCCCTCGCCGCTGGTGCCGGAGTGCGCGGTGACGCCGGCCTCGGCGCGCCGCGCGGTAGCCGGATCCTTCCAGACGTGCACCCGCTGCGCGGGACGCTGCTCCAACCCCCGCAGCCCCACCGTCGCACCCAGCGCCTCCGCGTACACCTGGTCGGCGTCCAGGCGGCGCAGTTCCTCGGCCAACTCGTCACCGAGCGGGCGGCGGACCAGCGGCAGAGCCCTGTCGTCCTGGCCCGTCCGCCGGAACACGGCCATGCTGTCCTCGCGGGTCAGCGTGAGCTGGTCGCCGTTGGCGCAGCTCAACTGCACCTCACGCATCCGGGGGAACTCGTTGGTGTCCACCCGGCGCGGGGTGATGCCCAGCCGGCTGGACAGCCAACCGACCATCAGCGCGGCCGTCGGGTCGGTGGCCGGCGCGACGACAGTCGCCTCGGTGACCTGCTCGCTGGTCGTGTCGAACGCCCCGGCGACAAGCGTCCGCCACGGGGTGATTCGCGTCCAGGCCAGGTCGGTGTCGCCCGGTGCGTAGTCCCGGGCCCGCTGCCGCAGCGCCTCCACCGGATCGGCGGCCTGCGCCGAGTCGGTGATCCTCCGGTCGGCGACCACCCCGAGGAAGTCGGTGGCGATCTCCGCCGGCGGCTCCCCGTGCCACCAGGTGACCACCGGCACGTCGGGGACGAGCAGCGGCATCACGACCGACTCGGCGTGCAGGGCCAGCCGACCGTACATCCGGGTGACCACCGCCTCGCACGGGCCGAGTCGCCCACCGACGACGATCTCCGCGTCGAGCCGGTTGCGCTCCCGCTCGATGTCGGAGCGGACCACGACGACCAGGCGGCACGGGTGGGCGGCGGCGGCGATCGTTGCCGCCGCCTCCGCCTCCCGAACCCGCTTCTCGTCCACGACCACGATGAGGGTGAGCGCCATGCCGCTGGCCACTCCGCCGGCGCTGCGCCGCTCGGCGGCGAGTGCCTTGACCACCTCGTTGCCGGTGGTGTCCCACAGCCCGATCATGCTCGTCTCCAAGCGCGACCCTCACGGGCCAGCATCTCGTCGGAGGCCCGTGGCCCCCACTCACCGGCCCGGTACGGCTCGGGCGTGGTGCCCTCCCAGGCGTGCTCCAACGGGTCGATCACCTGCCAACTCTGCTCGACCTCGGCGGCGTCCGGGAACAGGGTGCGGTCGCCGATCAGCACGTCCAGGACGAGACGTTCGTACGCCTCCGGGCTGGACTCGGTGAACGCCTCGCCGTACTGGAAGTCCATCGCGATGTCGCGGACCTCCATCGTCGTGCCCGGCACCTTCGAGCCGAACTTGAGCACCACGCCCTCGTCCGGCTGCACCCGGATGACCAGTTGGTTGTTGCCCAGCGACTCCATGTCGGCGTCGTTGAACGGCAGGTGCGGCGCCTTCTTGAACATGATGGCGACCTCGGTGACCCGCCGGGGCAGCCGCTTGCCGGCCCGGATGTAGAACGGCACCTCGGCCCAGCGGCGGTTCTGGATGCCCAGCCGCACCGCCACGTACGTCTCTGTTGTGGAGTCGGTGGGGACGTCCTGCTCTTCCAGGTAGCCGACAGCGCGTTCGCCACCTACCCAGCCGGGCAGGTACTGACCCCGGACGGTGTCCCGGGCGACGTCCTTGGGCAGGGTGATCGCCTTGAGCACCTTCAGCTTCTCGGCCCGGATCTCGTCGGCGTCGAAGCTGGTCGGCTCCTCCATCGCCACCAGGGCGAGCAGTTGGAGCAGGTGGTTCTGGAGCACGTCGCGGGCGGTGCCGACGGTGTCGTAAAAGCCGGCGCGGGTGCCGATGCCGACGTCCTCGGCCATGGTGATCTGCACCGAGTCGACGTACTTGGAGTTCCACAGCGGCTCGAACAGGTTGTTGGCGAACCGCAGGGCGAGGATGTTCTGGACCGTCTCCTTGCCCAGGTAGTGGTCGATCCGGAAGACGTCCTGACTGGTGAACACGTCGTCGACGAGGTCGTTGAGCGCCTTCGCCGACGGCAGGTCGTTGCCGAACGGCTTCTCCACCACGACCCGACGCCAACCACCGGACTTCTCGTTGTCGGCCATCCCGGTGCGGGCCAACTGCTTGAGCACGACGGGGAACGCGGCCGGCGGGATGGAGAAGTAGAAGGCCGCGTTGCCGGTGATGCCGTGGGTCTGCCGCAGGTCGTCCAGCGTCGACGCCAGCGTGTCGAAGGCCGCGTCGTCGTCGAACGACCCGCCAACGAACTTGATGTTGCCGGCCAGGCGTGCCCACACCTCGTCCCGCCACGGGGTACGCGCGTGCTTGCGGGCCGCCTCACACGCGAGGGTCTCGAAGTCGCCGTCTCCCCAGTCGCGGCGCGCGAAGCCGAGCACCACGAAACCGGGCGGCAGCAGCCCTCGGTTGGCCAGGTCGTAGACCGCAGGGAGCAGCTTCTTGCGGGCCAGGTCGCCGGTCACCCCGAAGATCACCAGAGCGCAGGGCTCCGGGATCCGGGGCAACCGGCGGTCCTGCGGGTCGCGCAGCGGGTTCACCGAGCCATCCTCAGTTCGCGACTGCGGGGCTCGCAAACCCGGCTCACTCCTCGCGCTCACGGTGCCCCCTCGCTTCCGCTTCAGTCACCTCGTTCATCGTCACGCCCGCAGCTGACCGGCCGCGTCGAGCAGTTGGGCGACACCGGCGGCACGGTCGGTCAGGTGCAACCGCAGCACCGGCCGCTCCCGACCGGCGAGGGCCTGCCGGTCACCGGCGGCCTGCGCCGCCTGCAACTCACCGAAGGTGTACGGCTTGCCCGGCACCTCCAGATCCTCGGCGACCGCGCCGGTCACCTGGAGGTAGCTGCCCACCTGCGGACCGCCCTTGTGGTACTGGCCGGTCGAGTGCAGGAACCGCGGCCCCCACCCGAAGGTGACCGGGCGCCCACCCGCCTGGGCCAGCAGCGAACGCAGCCGGGCCGCGTCGGCGTCGGCGAACCGGTCGAGGTACGCCATCACCGCGAGGTAACCGTCGTCGCCAAGCCCGTCGAGCAGCCAGCGCAGTACGCCGGCCAGGTCCCCGGGAGCGCCCTGCGGGGCGTACACCTCGATCGCGCCCTCGGTGAACGACGGCGTCTCCGCCGGCAGCCCCGAGGCCAGGATCTTGTTGGTGTTCTCCTTGGACTCGGTGACGTTCGGCTGGTTGAACGGGTCGATGCCGAGCACCACACCCGCCACCGCGGTCGCGTACTCCCAGGCCAGGAACTGCGCGCCCAGCGGGCCGTTGACGGCCACGTCCGGGTTGGCGCCGCCGCCCGGCACGTCACCGGGGGCCAGCGCGCCGCCGTAGCTGACGGTCAGCACGTCCGAGCCGGTGGCACCGGGGCTCTGCGGGGACTCCACGACCACCGGGAGGATGCCCACCCCGGCCTTGCCGGTCGACTCGGCGATCAACTGCTCGGCCCAGTCGCCGAGCCCGTCGATGCCGGTGCCGTCGGAGAGCAGAGCGACCTTGTCCCGGGCCAGCGTCGCCGCCGCGCCCAGGGCGGCGCCCAGCGCGAGCGCCGGGTTGTTCTGGTCGGCGCCGAGCGACGCGGCCAGCGCGTCGGCCTGGTCGAGCAGTTCCGCGACCTCGACCCCGGCCAGCGCCGAGGGCACCAGACCGAACGCGGTGAGCGCCGAGTACCGGCCCCCGACGTTCGGGTCGGCGAGCACCGTGAACGCGCCCATCTCGTTGGCGGTGGCCTCCAACGGCGAACCCGGGTCGGTGACGATGACGAAGTGCCGGCCGGCCTCCGCCTCGGTCATCCCGGCGTCCAGGAACGCCTGCCAGTAGGCGCGTCGGTGGCTGTCGGTCTCCACCGTCGACCCGGACTTGCTCGCCACCACCACGACGGTGCGTTCCAGCCGGTCACCGAGCGCCGCCCGCACCTGACCCGGGTCGGTGGTGTCCAGCACCGTCAGCGGGCGGCCCAGCGTCCGGGTGATCACCTCAGGCGCGAGCGACGAGCCGCCCATGCCGGCGAGCACCACGTGATCAAGGTCGGCCAGCTCCGCCTTCAGCTCGGCCAACTGCGCCAGCAGCTCCCGGCTGCGCCGGTGGGTGTCCACCCAGCCCAACCGGATCTTCGCCTCGGCCTCGGCGTCCGGACCCCACAGGCTGGCGTCCTTGCCGGCCAGCTTGCCCGGGACGCCGGCCTTCACCAGCGCGTCCCGGGTCGAGGCGGGCGCGGCCTTGTCGACCGCGTCCGCGCCGTACACGGCGAGCCCGGCTGCTGCCTCCACCGGCCCACTCAACAGGTCGCTCATGCCCCACCAGCCTGCTCGGCGGCCTTCGCGTTGCCCTTGGCCGCCTTGTTCGGGGCACCCTTGCCCTTCGCCGCCGCCTCCAGCGACTTGCGGACCCCGTCGAGCAGCTCCTGCCAGCTGACCTCGAACTTCTCCACGCCCTCGCGCTCCAGGGTGGCGATCACGTCGGCCATGTCCACCCCGACCGACTCCAGGTCCGCGAAGACCTTCCGGGCCGCGTCGTAGGACCCGGTGACGGTGTCGCCGCGGGTCTCGCCGTGATCGGCGTACGCGTGGATGACCGACTCCGGCATGGTGTTGACAGTGCCGGCGGCGATCAGCTCCTCGACGTAGATGACGTCCCGGTAGTCCGGGTTCTTCGTCGAGGTGGACGCCCACAGCGGCCGCTGCGGATGCGCGCCGGCGGCGGCGAGCGCCTTCCAACGGTCCGAGGAAAACACCTCGGTGTAGCGCTCGTACGCCAGCTGCGCGTTCGCGACCGCGGCCTTGCCCTTCAGGGCCTTGGCCTGGTCGGACCCGACCTTCTCCAGCCGCTTGTCGACCTCGGAGTCGACGCGGGAGACGAAGAACGACGCGACCGAGCCGATCTTCGACAGGTCGTGGCCGTTGGCCTTCGCCTGCTCCAGACCGGCGAGGAACGCCTCCATGACCGCCGAGTAGCGGTCCAGACCGAAGATCAGCGTCACGTTGACGCTGATGCCCTCGGCCAGGGTGTCGGTGATCGCCGACAAACCTTCCTCGGTGGCCGGGATCTTGATGAAGAGGTTGGGCCGGTCGACCAGCCACCACAGCGCCTTGGCCTCGGCGACCGTCTTGTCCGCGTCGTGCGCGCTGCGCGGGTCCACCTCGATCGAGACCCGGCCGTCGACACCGTCGCTGCCGTCGTACGACGGGCGCATCACGTCGCAGGCCCAGCGCACGTCGTACGTGGTGAGCATGCGCACGGCCTCTTCCACGTCCACGCCACGGGTGGCGAGGTCGCGCAGCTGCCAGTTGTACTCGTCGGCGTCGCTGAGCGCCTTCGCGAAGATCGTCGGGTTGGTGGTGACACCGGCCACGTGCTTCTCGCGGCGGAGCTGGTCCAGCCCGCCGGAGTTCAGTCGTACCCGGGAAAGGTCGTCGAGCCAGACCGCCACGCCCGCGGCGGTCAGCTCATTCAGCTTGTCGGTCATGCCGTCCACGCTCCCTCAGTTGCCGGTCGTGAAACCGGTGATGTCGCCCACCCGGGCCAGCGAGGCGTGCGCTGCCGCCACGATCCGGTCGGGGGTGAACCCGAACTGCTCGAAGAGCACGGTGTGCGGGGCGCTCGCGCCGTAGTGCTCCAGGCTGACGCTCTCGCCGAGGTCACCGACGACGCCGCGCCAGGACATCGCGATGCCCGCCTCCACGCTCACCCGTGCCTTTACCCCGCGAGGGAGCACCGACTCCCGGTACGCCTCATCCTGCTCGTAGAACCACTCCTGGCAGGGCATCGAGACGACCCGGGTCGGGGTGCCGTCGGCCTCCAGCCGCTCCCGGGCGGTCAGGCAGAGCTGCACCTCGGAGCCGGTGCCGACGATGATCACCTGAGGCTTGCCGTTGGATGCCTCGGCCAGCACGTAGCCGCCCTTGGCCACACCCTCCACGGCACCGAGGACGTCGCGGTCCAGGGTCGGCAGCGGCTGACGGCTCAACGCCAGCGCGGTGGGCCGGTCGGTGTGCTCCAGCGCCTGCCGCCAGGCCCAGGCCGTCTCGTTGGCGTCCGCCGGGCGGACCACGTCCAGGCCCGGGATGGCGCGCAGCGCGGTCAGGTGCTCCACCGGCTGGTGGGTCGGGCCGTCCTCGCCGAGGCCGATCGAGTCGTGCGTCCACACGTAGGTCACCGGCAGCTTCATCAGCGCGGCCAGCCGCACCGACGGACGCATGTAGTCGCTGAACACCAGGAACGTGCCGCCGTACGGGCGGGTGCCGCCGTGCAGGGCGATGCCGTTGAGGATCGCGCCCATGGCGTGCTCACGGATGCCGAAGTGCAGCGTGCGGCCGTACTCGTGGCCGGGGAAGTCCTTGGTGGCGTGCGCGGCCGGGATGAACGACGGCTCGCCCTTCATTGTGGTGTTGTTGCTCTCGGCCAGGTCGGCCGAGCCGCCCCACAGCTCCGGGAGCACCGGCGCGAGCGCCTCCAGGACCTTGCCGGAGGCCGCCCGGGTGGCCACGCCCTTGGCGTCGGCGGGGAAGACCGGCAGCGCGTCGGCCCAGCCGTCGGGGAGCACCCGGCCGGCCATCCGCTCGTAGAGTGCGGTGCGCTCCGGGTTGGCCTTCTTCCAGGCGTCGAACGCGCCGGTCCATTCCTGCTCGGCGTCGGAGCCGCGACCCATCACCGTGCGGGCGTGGGTGAGCACCTCCTCGTCGACCTGGAAGGTCTGCTCCGGGTCGAAACCGAGGATCCGCTTGGTGGCCTTCACCTCGTCGGCGCCGAGCGCCGAGCCGTGGATCTTGCCGGTGTTCTGCTTGTTGGGCGCGGGGAAGCCGATGATGGTGCGCAGCGCGATGAAGGAGGGGCGGCCGGTCTCCGCCTTGGCGGCCACCAGCGCCGCGTACAGCGCCTCGGCGTCCTCGTGGTAGTCGCCCTGGTCGGCGTCGCCGTTGCGCCAGTCGACGGTCTGCACGTGCCAGCCGTACGCCTCGTAGCGGGCGGCCACGTCCTCGCTCTTGGCGATGCGGGTGTCGTCCTCGATGGAGATCTCGTTGTCGTCGTAGATCACCGTGAGGTTGCCCAGCTGCTGGTGCCCGGCGAGGGCGCTCGCCTCGTGGCTGATGCCCTCCTCGATGTCACCGTCGGACACGATGCACCAGATGTCGTGGTCGAAGACCGACGCGCCCGGCTCGGCCTCGGGGTCGAACAGGCCGCGCTCGCGGCGGGCCGCCATGGCCATGCCGACCGCGTTGCCCAGGCCCTGCCCGAGCGGGCCGGTGGTGGTCTCCACGCCCGGCGTGTGCCCGTGCTCCGGGTGACCCGGCGTCTGCGAGCCCCACTGCCGCAGCGACTTCAGGTCGTCCAGGCTCAGCGGGTAACCGGACAGGAACAGCTGGATGTAGAGCGTCAGGCTGGAGTGCCCGGCGGAGAGGACGAACCGGTCCCGGCCGGGCCAGTTCGGGTCGGCCGGGTTGTGCCGCATGACGCGGTTGAAGAGGAGGTACGCCGCGGGCGCGAGGCTCATCGCGGTGCCCGGGTGGCCGTTGCCGGATTTCTCTACGGCATCCATGGCCAGTACGCGGACGGTGTCTACGGCCCGGCGATCGAGGTCGGACCAGTTCAGTGCGGAGTGCGCGGGTCGTTTGGCAGCCACGATGGTTGTGCTCCTCGGCAGATGGGCGGAACCCTCACCGATGACCTTATCGAGCGTGCCTAAACGTGCGCCCGGGGATCTGCGCATGGTGTGCGCTACGTGACGATCCAGATGCGCGGTTGAACCCGGTGGTGTGACGGCCCGCACCGTTGTCGGGTCGGCCGGGCAGCCAAAACGACGACGCGTAGTGTGTGGGTCGGTGTGCGGACCCGAGCGGGCCCGACATTTCCGAATCTCCCCGTGCCGATGCCGGAAGGTGGCAATCCGTGAGCATGATCACCGAGCGCCCCGCGAGCAACCCGGCCGGGCAGCACCCGGCACGGGCGGCCGAGGGCACGGTGGCCCGGCGGGACGTGCGCGGGGTGCTGTCGGCGTACGTGGCGCTGACCAAGCCGCGGATCGTCGAGTTGCTGCTGGTCACCACCATCCCGGCGATGATGCTCGCCGAGGGCGGTCTCCCGTCGCTGTGGCTGATGGCCATCGTGCTGATCGGTGGCTCGCTCGCCGCCGGCGCGGCCAGCGTGCTCAACTGCTACATCGACCGGGACATCGACCAGTTGATGCGGCGCACCAAGCGTCGGCCGCTCCCGGCGCACACGGTGTCGCCGCGTAGCGCGCTGATCTTCGGTCTGGTGCTGGCGGCGGTGTCGGTCGCCCTGATGGCGGCGTTCACCAACCTGCTGGCTGCCGGGTTGACCCTCGCGGCGATCGCCTACTACGACCTCGTCTACACCCTGTGGCTCAAGCGGTCGACCCCGACGAACACCTTCTGGGGTGGCGCGTGCGGGGCCGCCCCGGTCCTGATCGGGTGGGCGGCCGTGACCGGCTCGCTGGCGCCTGCCGCCTGGGGGCTCTTCGCGGTGGTCTTCTTCTGGCAGATGCCGCACTTCTACCCCCTCGCCATGAAGTACAAGGACGACTACGCGCGCGCCGGAATCCCGATGCTGCCGGTGGTGGCGTCGACCCGACGGGTGAACGCCGAGATCCTGATCTTCGCGTGGCTGACCGTGCTCACGTCCCTGGCTGTCTGGCCGCTGGGGCTCAGCGCGATCTACGGGGTGCCGACCCTGGTGGTGGGTGCCATCTTCGTGGTCGAGGCGCACAAGCTGTGCCGGCGCGCGACGCGCGGCGAGGCGGTCAAGCCGATGCGGCTGTTCCACTGGTCCACGACGTACCTGACGATCGTCTTCGTGGCCGTCGCGCTCGACGCGCTGATCTGACCCGATCGCCGCGTGGCGACATGGCCGACCGGCGATCGACGCCGGTGATCACCTGATTAATCATGGCCGTAGATGAGTTGTCCGGGTTTAACGTCACATCAGAGTAACTTTCAGCATGAGTCGGATGGGCTCAACCTGCGGTGGTTGGATGCTCAAATGTCGATGCTCTTTGGGCGTAAAAGTCGGTATATAAACGGACAGTAAGTCTGTGGCCAGCCGTAAACCTGTAGGTAATTGGCATCACAAAAGGTTCATGGTTCTCGCACGGGAGGGTGCGAGTCTGCTTAGGCTTCGCGTCATGGCAGATGGTTCCGATACGACGCTGACGGCCGAGCAGACCGCCGGCGAGCAGACGCCCCAGGGCCTGGTTGCAGGGCTCAAGGCGTTCGCCGCTGGACACGGCGGCGCCAAGGCGGTCATCGAGTACGTCGGCAAGCGTGGCGCGCGGATTGTCCTGGTCGGTGCCGACGGTGAGTGGGGCGACCAGTTCGCCGACGACACCGTCACCGCACGGGAGGCGTGCGCCAAGGCGGGAGTCGCCGTCGAGAACGCCTGGGAGCGTGAACTGATGGACCAGATGCGTCCGAGCAACGACCTCTGGCGGTCGATGGCCCGGCGCACGATGGCCCGCTGAGATAGACACCTGAATTGACCATCCATCACCAGTCGACCCGGGGGGAACCCCGGGTCGCTCTCGTCACCTGTGCCGACCTGGCCGACCTCGACCCGGACGACCGACTGGTCCTCGCCCCGCTCACCGCCCGCGGCATCACCGTCGAGACCGCGGTCTGGGACGACCCCGACGTCGACTGGTCCTCCTACGACCTGGTCGTACTCCGCTCACCATGGGACTACGCGCTGCGCCGCGACGAGTTCGTCGCCTGGGCGGCCACGGTCCCACTGCTGGTCAACCCGGCCGAGATGGTGCGCTGGAACACCGACAAGCGCTACCTCGCCGAGCTGAGCGCCGCCGGAGTGCCGACAGTGCCGACGACGTGGGTCGAGCCGGGGGAGAGCTGGCAGCCGCCCGCCGAGACCGGCGAGTACGTGCTCAAGCCCTCGGTCAGCGCCGGCAGCCAGGACACCGGCCGGTACGACCTGGCCGACCCGGAGCACCGGGACCTCGCCGCCGCGCACGCCCGCCGGCTCTCCGACGCCGGCCGGGTGACCATGGTCCAGCCGTACCTGCGCGCCGTCGACACCGAGGGCGAGACAGCGCTGCTCTTCCTGGCCGGCCCGGACGGCCTGGCGTTCAGCCACGCGATCCGCAAGGGCCCCATGCTGACCGGCCCGGACCTCGGCCCCGACGGGCTCTACAAGGCCGAGGAGATCACCTCCCGTACCGCCCGACCCGAACAGCTCGCGGTGGCCGAGAAGACCCTCGCCACGGTCCCCGGCGGCACCCGGCAGCTCCTCTACGCCCGGGTCGATCTCATCCCCGGCCCGGACGGTCAGCCGGTCCTCGTCGAGTTGGAGCTGACCGAGCCGTCACTCTTCATCGGGTACGCCGACGGCGCCCCCGAACGGCTCGCCGACGCGATCACCACCCACCTGGCCCGCCGCGGCTGACCCACCCTGCTGCAGCTCTTCCCGGACGCTGCCGGACGCTGGACTCCACTCCAAGATCGTGCTCGATCATTGATGTAGTGGCGTCGGGGCGTCGTCGAGGCCACTACATCCTGGATCGAGCGTGACCTTGACGGCTGCGGGCGTGCAGAACCCGCTTCCTGGCACCCGGCGGCGGTGTTCGTCGTCAAGATCCGCGCAAGAACGGTGATGTTGCTGCCTCCCGCGTGCCGGAGGCAGCAACATCCCTGATGTTGTGAGGATCTGGGGCGCGGGGCTTTGTCAGGCGGTGACGGGGACCGGAGTGGCGGCGTCGGTCGGGGCGGCCTGGGGCGCCGGGGTGACCGGCCGACGTTCCCGGGTGGACCACTGCACGGACAGGGTCGCCAGCAGCACCAGGCAGGAGCCGAGCATGTGCGCCCCGACCAGGAGGGCTGGCACGTGGGTGAAGTACTGCACGAAGCCGATCACTCCCTGACCCAGCTCCACGGCGACCAGGACGATCGCGGCACGGGTGGCGCGCTGCGCGCCGACGGCGCGGAAGGCGAAGATCAGCGCCACCGAGAGGCCGATCAGCAGGAAGACGGCGTCCGCGTGCACCTGTGAGATCGACTCCGGGTCGAGCCCGTTGCGGGCTGCGCCGTGGTCGCCGGCGTGCGGGCCGCTGCCGGTGACCCAGGTGCCGATGACCAGCACCGCGACGCTGACGCCGGTGGTGACCCGGGCCAGCGTGCGCAGTGGCGTGGGCACGGTGGGCAGGGTCGGGCCGTCGGGGTCGCCGATGCGCCGCCAGAGGGCGTACGCGGCGGCGATCACCGCCATCGAGGCCAGGAAGTGCAGCCCGACCACCCACGGGTTGAGGTTGGTGAGCACGGTGATCCCACCGATCACGGCCTGGGCGGGAATGCCCAGGAAGACCGCGACGGCCAGTGGGAGGAGCCCGCGGCGGCGGGGTCGGTGCGCCAGCACGGCCAGCAGGGTGGCCAGCGCGATGAGGCCCACCGCGAAGGTCAGCATGCGGTTGCCGAACTCGATCACCCCGTACACGCCCATCTCGGGCGTGGTGACGTAGGAATCGTCGGTGCACCGGGGCCAGGTGGGGCAGCCGAGGCCCGAGGCGGTCAACCGGACGGCCCCGCCGGTGACGACGATCCCCACGTTCGCGATGATCGAGGTGAGCGCGAGGCGGCGCAGCAGGGTGCCGGAGACCGGACGGGCGATTCGGTTCACGGCGCAAATCCTACGCACCGTAGTGATCGAGGTTCGTCCGACTCCGGCGACGCGGTGGTTCGGATCACCGGGGCCCGGGTTTGCGACCCTCCGCGTAATTACGTAACGTTGGCGTTGTGAAAAACGCGGCGGCGCTCTCCGAGCAGCAGCCGACGGCCGGTCCGGCCGTCGGTGCGCCCGCGTCCGCGCCCGTCGTGACCACGTCGGCCGGCCTCGCCGGTCCGGCAGCGGCCGAGATCTCCACCCGCGACCGGGTCACTCAGTTGCTGCTGGAGCGGGGGGCAACCACTGCCGCGCAGCTCGGTGTGGCCCTCGGGCTCAGCCCGGCGGCGATCCGCCGACACCTGGACGCGATGCTCGCCGACGGTGACGTGTACGCCCGTGAGCAGACCGTGCAGGGCAGCCGTGGCCGGGGGCGTCCGGCCAAGGTGTTCCTGTTGACCGAGGCCGCCCGGGTCCGCTGTGGCACACACCACTACGACAACATGGCCACCGCGGCGTTGCGTTGGATCGCCCGCAGCGGGGGTTCGGACGCGGTCGAGGCGTTCGCCACCGAGCAGGTTTCCGCTCTTGAGTCCCGCTGCCGAGCGGCCATGGAGGACGCCGGCGACGATCCTCTCGCCCGCGCCGAGGCACTCGCCGCGGCGCTCACCGCCGAGGGTTACGCTGCCAACGCGACCACGATCGCCTCCGGCGGTCAGCTCTGCCAGCACCACTGCCCGGTGGCGCACGTGGCCGCCGAGTTTCCCCAGCTGTGCGAGGCCGAGACCGCGGTGATCTCCCGTCTGGTCGGCACCCACGTGCAGCGCCTGGCCACCATCGCGCACGGCGACGGGGTGTGCACCACGCACATTCCCACCCAGCCGGGCCGTGTTCAATCCGGTAATCCCGTCACCACTGTGAGGACAGATAAATGACCGAGCAGATCGTCCAGCCCCTGACCCAGGAAGAGCAGCTCGCCGCCCTGGGTCGGTACGAGTACGGCTGGTCCGACCCGGACGCCGCCGGGGCAACTGCCCAGCGCGGCATCAACGAGGCGGTGGTGCGGGACATCTCGGCCAAGAAGAACGAGCCGGAGTGGATGCTCGACCTGCGCCTGAAGGGCCTGCGGCTGTTCGGCCGCAAGCCGATGCCGGCCTGGGGCGCGGACCTCACCGGGATCGACTTCGACAACATCAAGTACTTCGTGCGGTCCACCGAGAAGCAGGCCACCAGCTGGGAGGACCTGCCGGAGGACATCAAGAACACGTACGACCGGCTGGGCATCCCGGAGGCGGAGAAGCAGCGGTTGGTCGCCGGTGTCGCGGCGCAGTACGAGTCCGAGGTCGTCTACCACAAGATCCGTGAGGACCTTGAGGAGCAGGGCGTGCTCTTCCTGGACACCGACACGGCGCTGCGCGAGCACGAGGACGTCTTCAAGGAGTACTTCGGCACGGTGATCCCGGTCGGCGACAACAAGTTCGCCGCGCTGAACACCTCCGTGTGGTCCGGTGGCTCGTTCATCTACGTGCCGAAGGGCGTGCACGTGGAGATCCCGCTGCAGGCCTACTTCCGGATCAACACCGAGAACATGGGCCAGTTCGAGCGGACGCTGATCATCGTCGACGAGGGTGCGTACGTGCACTACGTCGAGGGCTGCACCGCCCCGCTCTACTCCTCCGACTCGCTGCACAGCGCGGTCGTGGAGATCATCGTCAAGAAGAACGCGCGCTGCCGGTACACGACCATCCAGAACTGGTCGAACAACGTCTACAACCTGGTCACCAAGCGCGCCGTCTGCCACGAGGGCGCGACCATGGAGTGGGTCGACGGCAACATCGGCTCCAAGGTGACGATGAAGTACCCGGCGGTCTACATGACCGGCGAGCACGCCAAGGGTGAGGTGCTCTCGGTGGCGATGGCCGGCGAGGGTCAGCACCAGGACGCCGGCGCCAAGATGGTGCACGCGGCGCCCCACACGAGCAGCACCATCGTGTCGAAGTCGATCGCCCGGGGCGGCGGCCGCACCTCGTACCGCGGCCTGGTCCAGGTGTTGGAGGGTTCGCACCACAGCCGGAGCACTGTCAAGTGCGACGCGCTGCTGGTCGACACGATCTCCCGCTCGGACACCTACCCGTACGTCGACATCCGCGAGGACGACGTGTCGATGGGGCACGAGGCGACCGTCTCCAAGATCAGCGACGACCAGCTCTTCTACCTGATGAGCCGGGGCCTGAGCGAGGACGAGGCGATGGCCATGATCGTGCGTGGCTTCATCGAGCCGATCGCCAAGGAGCTCCCGATGGAGTACGCGCTGGAGCTCAACCGCCTGATCGAGCTTCAGATGGAGGGCGCGGTCGGCTGACGCCGCCTCCGCCCGGCCATGGCCGGACCCGGACCCGGTAGGCCGGGTCCGGTCCAGCCCGCTTCGACCCTCCGATTCATGACAGACCAAGGAAGAGATGACTACCCAGGCTTCCGCGCCTCCGCCCAGCACCAAGTCGCAGGCGCTGCGCTCGTACGACGTCACCGACTTCCCGGCCCTCACCGGCCTGGAGGAGGAATGGCGTTTCACCCCACTCAAGCGTCTCCGTGGACTGACCGGTGAGGTGCCGGCCGCGACCGGCGCAGTCCGGCACGAGTACGGCGACCTGCCCGAGGGCGTGGCCATCACCCGGGTCGGCCGCGACGACGCGCGGGTCGGGAGCGTGCTGACCCCGGTGGACCGGGTCAGCGCGCTGGCCTACGGTGCCGCCGCCGACGCCCTGCTGCTGCGGGTGGCCCCCGACGTGGTGCTCGGCGAGGCGGTGCGGCTGCGGGTGGTCGGCGAGGGTATCGAGCAGCCGGCGTTCGGGCACACCTTCGTCGAGGTGGGCCGGTTCGCCGAGGCGACACTGGTGCTGGAGCACGTCGGGTCGGCCACCCTGGCCGACAACGTCGAGGTCGCTGTGGCCGACGGCGCGAAGCTGACGTTGGTCACGGTCGCCGACTGGGCCGACGACGCGGTCCAGGCCCAGCACCTGAAGATCAAGCTGGGTCGGGACGCCAAGGTCGTCCACATCCAGGTCTCCCTGGGTGGCGACCTGATCCGGCAGTTCACCAGCGTGGAATACACCGGGCGCGGTGGCGAGGCCGAGTTGTACGGCGTCTACTTCGCCGACTCCGGCCAGCACCTGGAGCACCGGCAGTTGGTCGACCACAACGTTCCGGACTGCCGCAGCTACGTCGGCTACCGGGGCGCCCTGCAGGGCGCGGACGCGCACACCGTCTGGGTGGGCGACGTGCTGATCCAGGCCGAGGCGACCGGCACCGACACGTACGAGATCAACCGGAACCTGCTGCTGACCGACGGCGCGCGGGCGGACTCCGTACCCAATCTCGAGATTGAGACCGGCGAGATCGCCGGCGCCGGCCACGCCAGCGCGACCGGCCGCTTCGACGACGAGCAGTTGTTCTACCTGATGGCCCGGGGGATCCCGGAGGGTGAGGCCCGTCGTCTGGTGGTCCGCGGCTTCTTCGCGGAGCTGATCAACAAGATCCCGGTGGAGTCGCTGCGCGAGCGTCTCGGTGACGCGATCGAGGCCCGGCTGACCAAGGCCGGCGCCTGATGATCCGGATCTGCTCCACCGAGGACGTGCCGAAGGGCACCGCGATCAGCGCGGATGTCGACGGCACTCCGATCGCCCTGGTGCACGGCGAGGACGGCAACTTCTACGCGGCGTACGACGAGTGCTCGCACGCCGCTGTCGCCCTCTCCGAGGGAGAGGTCGACGGTTGCACGCTGGAGTGCTGGCTGCACGGCTCGCGCTTCGACCTGCGCACCGGCGAGCCGAGCGGGCTGCCCGCCACCGAACCCGTCCCCGTCTACCCCGTCGAAGTCCGCGACGGCGACATCTACCTCAGCCTGACGCCGAGTAATGGAGTGACCCGATAATGAGCACCCTGGAGATCCGCGACCTGAAGGTGTCGGTCAAGCTGCCCGAGGGTGAGCTCAAGCCGATCCTGGCCGGCGTCGACCTGACCGTGAAGTCAGGCGAGACCCACGCGATCATGGGGCCGAACGGCTCCGGCAAGTCCACCCTGGCGTACTCGATCGCCGGTCACCCCAAGTACGAGATCACCGGCGGCACGGTGACCCTCGACGGCGAGGACGTTCTCGCGATGACCGTCGACGAGCGTGCCCGCGCCGGCCTCTTCCTGGCCATGCAGTACCCGGTCGAGGTGCCGGGCGTCTCGGTGGCGAACTTCCTGCGGACCGCGAAGACCGCCATCGACGGCGAGGCGCCGAAGCTGCGCACCTGGGGCGGCGAGCTGCGCGGCGCGATGGAGCGCCTGCAGATGGACCCGGCGTTCGCCCAGCGCAACGTCAACGAGGGCTTCTCCGGTGGTGAGAAGAAGCGGCACGAGATCGTCCAGCTGGAGCTGCTCAAGCCGAAGATCGCGATCCTCGACGAGACCGACTCGGGCCTCGACGTGGACGCGCTGCGCGTGGTCAGCGAGGGCGTCAACCGGGTCCGCGACACCGGCGACACCGGCGTGCTGCTGATCACCCACTACACGCGGATCCTGCGCTACATCAAGCCGGACTTCGTGCACGTCTTCGTTGCCGGCCGGATCGTCGAGCAGGGCGGCCCGGAGCTGGCCGACAAGCTCGAGGCCGAGGGCTACGAGCGGTACGCCGCCGGGGCCGGCACGGCCAAGGCCTGAGCGGGAGAGGCGCTGCCGAGATGACCAGCATCGCGATCCCCGAGGGGATGCCGCAGTACGACGACGTGCCGCGTTTCGACGTGGCCCGGGTGCGCGCCGACTTCCCAATCCTCGATCGGGAGATCAACGGGCACCCGCTGGTCTACCTCGACAGCGCCAACACCTCCCACAAACCGCGCCAGGTGCTCGACGTGCTCGACGAGCACTACGCGCGGCACAACGCCAACGTCTCGCGCTCGGTGCACACGTTGGGCACCGAGGCCACCGAGGCGTACGAGGGGGCGCGGGCGAAGGTCGCCGCGTTCATCAACGCGCCGAGCGTCGACGAGGTGGTGTTCACCAAGAACTCCACCGAGGCGATCAACATCGTGGCGTACGCCTTCTCCAATGCCTCGCTGCGCCCGGACGCCGACAGCCGGTTCCGGCTCGGCCCCGGCGACGAGGTGGTGATCTCCGAGATGGAGCACCACTCGAACATCGTGCCGTGGCAGCTGCTCTGCGAGCGGACCGGCGCGACCCTGCGCTGGTTCCCCGTCACCGACCAGGGCCGGCTGGACGAGTCGGGCCTGGAGGACCTGGTCACCGAGCGGACGAAGATCGTCTCGCTGGTGCACACGTCCAACATCCTCGGCACGATCAACGCCACGTCGCGGATCACCGCCCGGGTCCGTGAGGTGGGCGCGCTGCTGCTGCTGGACTGTTCGCAGTCGGTGCCGCACCTGCCCATCGACGTGGTCGACCTGGACGCCGACTACATCGTGTTCACCGGTCACAAGATGTGCGGCCCGACCGGCATCGGCGTGCTCTGGGGCCGGGCCGAGCTGTTGGCGGCCATGCCGCCGGTGATGGGTGGCGGCTCGATGATCGAGACGGTCACCATGGCCCGCTCGACGTTCGCCGCGCCGCCGGCCCGGTTCGAGGCGGGCACCCCGCCGATCGCCGAGGCGGTCGCGCTCGGCGCGGCCGTGGACTACCTGACCGGCGTCGGGATGCGGGCCATCCAGTGGCACGAGAAGGAGCTGACGGCGTACGCGCTGGACGCCTTCGCCTCGGTGCCGGACCTGCGGATCTTCGGCCCGACCGTGCCGGTGGGCCGGGGCGGCACCATCTCGTTCGCGCTCGGCGACGTGCACCCGCACGACGTGGGTCAGGTGCTCGACTCGCTCGGCGTGCAGGTGCGGGTGGGTCACCACTGTGCCAAGCCGGTGTGCAGCCGGTTCGGCGTCCCGGCCATGACCCGGGCCTCGTTCTACCTCTACACCACCACGGAGGAGATCGACGCTCTGGTGGCCGGTCTGGAGCAGGTGAAGAAGGTGTTCGACTGATGCAGCTCGACCAGCTCTACCAGGAGATCATCCTGGATCACTACAAGCGCCCGCACGGGCGTGGACTGCGTGACGCCGAGGACTCCGGCGACCGGGTCGCGGAGGCGCACCACGTCAACCCCACCTGCGGTGACGAGGTCACCGTCCGGGTGGCGACCGACGGCACGGTTCTGCACGACATCTCGTACGACGGCATGGGCTGCTCGATCAGCCAGGCCTCCGCGAGCGTGCTGCACGAGTTGCTGCGCGGTCGGGGCGCCGGGGAAGCATTCGAGGTGCACGAGGCGTTCGTGGAGTTGATGTCCGGACGTGGCCAGATCACGCCGGACGAGGACGTGCTCGGTGACGGCGTGGCCTTCGCGGGCGTGGCCCGCTATCCCGCCCGGGTCAAGTGCGCGCTGCTGCCGTGGATGGCGTTCAAGGACGCCGCGGCACGTGCCGGCGTCGGCGTCAACCCGGAGGTGACGGCATGAGCGAGAATAATTGGTGCAGCGCAGTGCTGCCCCGTGGCGGCACAGAGCGAAGCGGAGTGATGGCATGAGCAGCGAGAACACGGCAACCGCAGCGACGCCGGAGGCCGGTGACGCCATCGCGGCGCCGCAGACCGACGCCGGAACGGCCGACGGCACCGCGACGCCGGAGGCCGGCGACGCCAGCACCCCGGCGGGCGGTGTCAGCAAGGCCATGATCGCCGACATCGAGGAGGCGATGAAGGACGTCGTCGACCCGGAGTTGGGCATCAACGTGGTCGACCTGGGTCTGGTGTACGGCGTGCACGTCGATGACGAGAACGTCGCCACCCTGGACATGACGCTCACCTCGGCGGCCTGCCCGTTGACCGACGTGATCGAGGACCAGGCTCGGCAGGCACTGACCACCGGCCCTGGGGGCGGTCTGGTCAACGACATCCGGATCAACTGGGTGTGGCTGCCGCCGTGGGGTCCGGACAAGATCACCGATGAGGGTCGGGACCAGCTCCGTTCCCTCGGCTTCAACGTCTGACCCGACTCCGTACGACCTTCGTCGAGCGCGGTACCCCGTCCGGGGTGCCGCGCTCGACGCTTTCCGAATCCCGCCCGCTCCAGGTGTGGAACGGATCGTTCCGGTCTGATAGGCTGAACTCAGCAAGCGGAGCGGAACATTCCGCTCCACAGACGGGCGGGATTGCCGCCCGTCTGGCCGGATCGGCGGAGGGGCCAGGACGATGAGCGAGATGGCAGCGGCGCAGTGGCGGATCGTGCTCGACGAGGCGCACACGGCGCTCCGGACGGCCGTCGAGGGGGTCCCGGCCGATGCCTGGGACCGGCCCACCCCGTGCGAGCGGTGGACGGTCACCCAGGTGCTCCAGCATGCGACAGGTGACCAGCTTGCCTTCGCGTCGGCGATCGTCGGCGGGCCCGGGCCGACGGAGGACCCGTTCGCTCCCTCCGGCCGGATCGAGGGTGACAAGCTGGTCGACCTGCGCGCCGCCCTCGACGCCTCCGCCCGTGCCTGGGCGAATGTCGCCGACGACAACCCGCAGGTGCCCACGCCGCTGCCCCAGGGCAAGCTGCCGGCCCACGTCGGTGCCGTCGCGTGCGCCCTCGACGCGGCGGTGCACGCCTGGGACATCGCGGCGGCCACCGGCCAGCCGTCCCCGCTCGGCGACGACTTGGCCCGCCCCCTGCTGGCGGTCGCTCGGCAGATCGTCGAGCCGCTCCGGAACTACGGCGCGTACGCCCCGGCGATCACCACCAGCCCGGAAGCCGACGAGGTCAGCGCCCTGCTCGCCTACCTCGGCCGCGACCCCCAGTGGTCGGCCGGCAAGCGCTGACAGAGCCCGACGACGCGGATGATCGTGCTCGATCATTGATGTAGTGGCCTCGGCGAGCCGCCGAGGCCACTACATCCTGGTTCAAGCGGGCTGGGCGGGCTTGCGGCCGTCCGCGCCAGGTCGTCGTCCCCAAGATCCACACAACATCGGGGATGTTGGTGTCTCCTGCGCCTCGGAGGCAGCAACATCCCCGATGTTGTGACGATCTTGGCCGCGGGGGCGGGGCGCGGCGAAAAGCGGTGGCGGGGGCGGGGCTTTGGCGCGCAGGATGCGCGTGTGATTGAGGCGTACCCGATGCAGGTCCCTGTCCGTGCGGCGACTGCCGTGCGTCGACAGCGGCCGGTCCGGGGGCGAGCCTCGACCCGCCACCGACGGCCGTGAGCGGGGCGTTCCTCGCCGGTCTGGTGGCCGGCTACGGCGTCGCCATCCCGGTCGGCGCGATCGCGATCCTCATCCTGGGGCTCAGCGCCCGTACCTCGTTCCGGGTCGGTGCCGCGGCGGCGCTCGCGGTGGCGACGGCCGACGGGCTCTACGCGGCGGTCGCCGCTCTCGGTGGCGCAAGCCTGGCCGGGTTCGTCGCGCCGGTGGCCGGGCCGCTTCGGGTGGTCGCGGCCGTCGTCCTGCTGGGCCTGGCCGCGCACGGCCTGTGGCGGACCTGGTCCGCGCACCGGTCACGGCAGACGCCGACGGCACCTGTCGGCGGGGGTCTGAGCACTCCGGGACGGGCCTACGCGGCGTTGCTCGGGCTGACCCTGCTCAACCCGGCGACGGTGCTGTACTTCACCGCGCTGGTGCTCGGTCGTCGGGACACCGCCAGCGCGGGCGCGGGCGCGGCGGTGCTCTTCGTGGCGGGCGTGTTCCTCGCGTCGGCGAGTTGGCAGCTGCTCATCGCCGGCGGCGGCACCGTGGTCGGTCGGGCGTTGAGCAGTCCGCGTGGGCGGCTGGTCACCGGTCTGGTCTCCAGCGCGCTGATCGCGGCTCTGGCGGTGGTCGCGCTGCTGCCGGGCTGAGCGGCCCGCCCACCCGGCCGTGCCGTACGGTCGGGCGATGACCAGTCGACCCGCAGCCGGAGGTGGCCGCTGGGTGGAGGTCGACCCGGCCCGCGTCGGCCGCTGGGTCGAGGGCTTCGCCGACCGGCACGGCCCGCACACCACCACAGTGCGGGAGTACGGGCTGCTGCTCACCGCCGACGACGGGGCCACCGCCGAGCTGTACGCCCCACCCGGCGCTCCGGCCGGCGACGACGTCGCCGGGTTCGTGGCCGCCGCTGTCGCGTCCCGCCGGATCGGCCTGCTGCTGGCCCGCAAGGGCGCGGTGGCTGTCGGCGTGGCCGATGGCGTCGACCTGGTTGCCTCCAAGGTGGACACCCGCTACGTGCAGGGGCGCACCGCCGCGGGGGGATGGTCGCAGCAGCGGTTCGCCCGGCGGCGCGACAACCAGGCCAAGGCCGCCATGGGTGACGCTGCCGACCTGGCCGTACGGCTGCTGTTGCCGGAGGTGACGAGGCTGACCGCGGTGGTCGGCGGCGGGGACCGGCGGGCGGTGGACACTGTGCTGGCCGACCGGCGGTTGGCCCCGCTCGTGCCGCTGCGCGCGGAGCGGCTGCTCGACGTGCCGGAGCCACGGCACGCGGTGCTCGTCGCGGCGGTGACCGCGGCGCGGGCGGTGCACATCCGGCTGCGCGACCCGGAACCCGGCTGAGGGCGGGAGACGACCGCCACGCAAAACGGGGTTCCCGGCCTGCCGCCGTGCCACCGGACGGAGGATGGGCGCGTGGAGTTTCTGGTGGACATGGTGACGACGGTGCCGGAGGGCACGTCGGAGGACGAGGTCGCCGCGATGCGTGGGCGGGAGGCGGCGCGTTCGGCCGAGCTGACGGTGCAGGGCAGCCTCCTGCGGCTGTGGCGACCGCCGCTGGCGCCGGGGGAGTGGCGTACCTGGGGGCTGTTCGAGGCCGCCGACGCGGACGAGTTGGAGGCGGTTCTCGCGTCGATGCCGTTGCGGGCCTGGCGGCGGGAGACCGTCACGCCGTTGACGCCGCACCCGAACGACCCGGGTCAGCCGCCCCGGCAGCCGGGGCGGTGATCGTGGCCAGCAGCGAGGTGGAGATCCTGCGGACCGTCCTCGACCGGTGGGCGTCGGCGGTCGACGCCCACGAGCCGGAGCGCGTCGCGTCGTCCTTCACCGAGGACGCGATCTTCCAGGGGCTGCGTCCGTACACCGTCGGCCGGGCCGGGGTCGCCGCGTACTACGCCGCCCAGCCGCTCGGCCTGACCGCCGCGTACGACATCCGGGAGGTCCGCCGGCTCGCCGACGACGTGGTCCTGGGCTACCTGGAGGTCGAGTTCGGCTTCACCGACCGACCGGCGCTAACGGTGTACCTCGGCGTGCTGACGCGGCGGGTCGGGGACGTCTGGTTGATCGGGCACTACCAGGTGTCGCGGCGCGACTGAGGGCACCCCGTTCCCCAAATATCTGGAATCAACGGCGTTGGTTGCCTGAAGCAAGGTCATGCTTGCCGGGCGGCAAGCATGACCTCGGGTTTTGGCACGGAATCGGCTTCAGTCGTCGGCTCCGCCTCAGGCTTGCCGGGCAGCGCATTCACCGCCATCAGAGCCATAGGTATCAGCGGGCGGGGTTGACAGGCCCTGGAGACAAGCGTTGTATAAACAGCGCGGCACCAAGAGAGCGAATTCCGGTAACGGGATTTCTCGGTCCGGGTGCCGCGCTGGTCGACTACGGCGATTTGTGCACGGGGGGCCGTGGCGCGAGCGACGTCGGTCGTTCCAGGATGTCATGGGTCATCGCAGCGTGTGATGACCTCGGATTTTACCTGGAGGACACGTGTTAAAGGCAATGAACAGGCTTTTCTCGGTCGCAATTCTCCTGATGGGTTTGTCCTTGACCGCTGCCTCGCCGGCGGCGGCCTCGGTTGCCCAGGAGCGAACCGCCAAGCCCGCAGCAGAATGTGTTACCGCAGCTCAGGGTTCGTCTGACATGGTTCCCATGTTCGAGATCAACCCTTGCGCCGACCTGGACTTCAGTCAGGTCAACGATTGCACCTCCGGCACGTGCTATTCATACTGCTGGGATGTTGTGCACCCGTACACCTATTACTGGTGCGAGAGCCAGAAGAAGAACGTCCGGCATCATAATTGGCTCACCTACCGCACTGGTACTCGTATGCCGAGTGGGTGCACTGGCAGTGTCGCAGCGGCGTAATTCGGAGAACTGACGCAGAAATTGATGGTCGAGAGTAATTGACAGTCCTATGGCCCATTGCTCTCGATCAGCGTGTCTGTCGTCAGGTGCAGTGCCGTTGACGAAGCCTCCCCGTCCCGACGTCTGCACCCGAAACGCTGCCGGGCCTTGACCCGACTGACGGTAAACATGGACGTGGCAGGCCCCGCGGGGCCTGCCACGTCGCTTGTCGAATGTCAGAGCTGGTCGGTGCCGAAGGTGTCGCAGGTCTTCGGGTCGCCCTGATCGTAGCCCTGGCTGAACCAGCGCTTGCGCTGCTCGGACGTGCCGTGGGTGAACTGGTCGGGGTTGACTCGTCCGCCGGAGCGCTCCTGAATGCTGTCGTCACCGATCGCCTCGGCGGCGTCGATGGCCTGACTGACGTCGGCCTCGGTGATCGACTTGAACAGGGGCTTCTCGCCGGTTCTGTCCTTGCTCTCGCTGGCGTGCTTGGCCCAGGCGCCCGCGTAGCAGTCGGCCTGCAACTCCAGCCGCACGGAGGCGGACTTGGGGCCGCTCTGGTCGCCCTGGCCGGCCTTCGCGTTGGTGCCGAGCAGGTTCTGGACGTGGTGGCCGTACTCGTGGGCCAGCACGTACGGCTGGGCGAACTCGCCCTTGGCCCCGAATCGGGTGGCCAGCTCGTCGTAGAAGCTCAGGTCGATGTACACCTTCTGGTCGGCGGGACAGTAGAACGGGCCGACACCCGAGTCGGCCTGCCCGCAGCCGGTGTTCACGGCCTCCTGGAAGAAGTTGGTGATGGTGGGCTCGTACTTGCCATTGCCCAGCTCCGGGTATGCCTTCTGCCAGTACCCCTGGATGCTGTTGACGTAGAGCAGGTTGCGGCAGCGCTCGTCCTGGAGGCGGTCCGGGTTCGCGGTGGAGCACACCTGGTCCAGGTCGTCGCCGGCCTGACCGCCCTCGTCGCCGTTGGTCATCGCGTTGAGGCCGAAGCCGCCGCCGAGCAGGGCGATGAGCACAGCCACCACGATGCCGATGATGCCGCCCCGACCGCCACCTCCCGGGATGGGGATGCCGATGCCGCCGCCGCCCCCGCCGCCGCGACCCAGGTCTTTGGCCTGGGAGGTGTCGAGCTCGGCCTGCTCGTTGAGTTCCATGGTGACCCCGATCGCCGTATGCCGGTGAGAGTGTCTGTTGTGTGTCGTTTCGTCCATCGAGTGCCGGACGGGGTCCGGACAGGCGTTCCGGTACCCGATGATCTTGATCGGTAATCCCAGCGGGCCGTTCGTGAGCGCCCGGTACACTTGTCGGGTGCTGCGCTGCGAAGGCTGAACCGCCCCGCGCCGTCGGGCCTCTTGAGCCCGCCGGCCGTTTCGCGTGCCCCGAGTCAGCCTTCCAGACCCCGAGAGCGAGCCCGACACGATGATCACTGCCACCGGCCTGGAACTGCGTGCCGGTTCCCGCATCCTGCTGTCCGACACCACGCTGCGGGTGCAGCCCGGTGACCGGATCGGCCTGGTCGGTCGCAACGGCGCCGGCAAGACCACCACGTTGAAGGTGCTCGCCGGCGAGGGGCAGCCGTACGCCGGTCAGATCGACCAGCGCAGTGCCATCGGTTACCTCCCCCAGGACCCCCGCACCGGCGACCTCGAGGTGACCGGCCGCGACCGGGTGCTGTCGGCGCGCGGCCTGGACGTGCTGATGGCGCAGATGAAGGAGATCGAGGCCCAACTCGCCGAGGACGCCAACGACAAGCTGGTCCGGCGCTACGGCGCGTTGGAGGACCAGTTCGCCGCCCTGGGCGGGTACGCCGCCGAGGCCGAGGCCGCCCGGATCTGCGCCAATCTCGGCCTACCGGACCGGGCGCTCGCGCAGACCATCGGCACCCTCTCCGGCGGTCAGCGGCGGCGCATCGAGCTGGCCCGGATCCTGTTCCGTGACGCCGGTGAGAACGGCGGCGGCATCCTGCTGCTCGACGAGCCGACCAACCACCTCGACGCCGACTCGATCACCTGGCTGCGCGGCTTCCTCGCCAACCACAAGGGCGGCCTGATCGTGATCTCCCACGACGGCGCCCTGCTGGAGTCGGTGGTCAACAAGGTCTGGTTCCTCGACGCCACCCGCTCGGTCGTCGACGTCTACAACCTGGGTTGGAAGGCGTACCTGGAGGCGCGTGAGACCGACGAGCGGCGTCGCCGCCGGGAGCGGGCCAACGCCGAGAAGAAGGCCGGCGCGCTGATGGCGCAGGCCGACAAGATGCGGGCCAAGGCGACGAAGACCGTCGCCGCGCAGAACATGGCCCGCCGCGCCGAGAAGCTGATCTCCGGCCTGGAGGAGGTGCGGGTCGCCGACCGGGTGGCCAAGGTGCGTTTCCCCAGCCCCGCACCGTGCGGCAAGACCCCGCTCACCGCGAGCGGCCTGTCCAAGTCGTACGGCTCGCTGGAGATCTTCACCGACGTCAACGTCGCTGTCGACCGGGGCTCCCGGGTCGCCATCCTGGGGCTCAACGGCGCCGGCAAGACGACGCTGCTGCGGATGCTCGGCGGATTGCTCACTCCGGACACCGGCGAGGTGCACGCGGGTCACGGGCTGCGGCTGGGCTACTACGCCCAGGAGCACGAGACGCTGGACGTGGAGCGAACCGTGCTGGAGAACATGCGCGCCGCCGCCGTCGAACAGTCCGACACCGACCTGCGCAAGATCCTCGGCGCGTTCCTCTTCTCCGGTGACGACGTGAACAAGCCGGCCGGGGTCCTGTCCGGTGGCGAGAAGACCCGGCTGGCGCTGTCCACCCTGGTCTGTTCCGGCGCCAACGTGCTGCTCCTCGACGAGCCGACGAACAACCTCGACCCGGTCAGCCGGGAGCAGGTGCTCGACGCGATCGCCAACTACCCGGGCGCGATCGTCCTGGTCACCCACGACCCGGGTGCGGTGCTCGCGCTCAAGCCGGACCGGGCGATCCTCCTGCCCGACGGCGACGAGGACGCCTGGAGCGACGACCTGCTCGAACTGGTCGAGCTGGCCTGATCGCCACCCGGTGGTGGACGCCTGACCGCGTCCTCAGCCGAGCAGGTCGACCAGTCGGCCGAGAACGCCGGAGCTGACCAGGATCACCACACCGATGCCGATGAAGATCGTCGGCACCAGCCAGTGGCCGGCGCGTTCGACCAGCCGGACCACCCGGGGGTGTCCGCCCAGCCAGGCGCCGACGGCGCACCACAACGCGATGAGCAGCGCGAAGACCAGGAGGAACACCGCGCTGTCGGCCACGCCGAGGGCTCGGAAGACGGGTACGTAGACGGCCACGTTGTCCGCGCCGTTCGCGATCGTCACCCCGGCCACACCGAGCGTTCCCGTGACGACGGTGGGGGTGTCGTCCTCGTCGGAGCGCCGCAGCGCGCGGACGCCCAGCACGATCGGCAGGAGGCCGAGAAGCCCCGTCCACGGGTCCGGCACCACGAGCAACCCGGCCGCTACCACCGCGCTCGCCAGCGCGAGCGCGCCGATTCCGACGTATTGGCCGGCGACAATCTGCCACGGGCGGGGTCGGCCGGTGGTGCGGGCCGCGACGAAGAACAGCGTCAGGATGACGATGTCGTCGATGTCGGTCGCGGCGAACACCACAGCCGCTCCGGCCGCCGTGCTGAACAGGTCGATCACGACGGCAGGTTACGGCTCGTCGGCAGGAACCATCGCCCTCGGGGGTACGCCCGGAGGCCGGACGGGGCCGATTGCAAGGATCACTCTATCGGGAAGCTGACATTGCATAGCGTGTCGGTTGGCGAAGAGTTGATATCTGGCGCATGATCGTCCGAGGCGGTCTAATAGGTGGGACCGTATCCGAACCGCACAGTCTGGGACGTGAGGACACAGCATGGCAGCCACTGGCACAGCCACCAGCACTGAGAAGGGTCGCCGGATCGTCGGAGCCGAGCGTCAGACGCTCGCCAAGGACCTGGTAAAGCGGTACACCTCGGGGGAGAGTATCCGCGCGTTGGCGGCCTCGACCGGCCGTTCCTACGGGTTCATCCACCGAGTGCTCACCGAGTCCGGGGTGCAGCTGCGTCAGCGCGGTGGTGCCCGACGCCGCAAGAAGGCGTGACCCGCCCCTCAGCGTCGTCCACCAGCGCCGCGCCCCGGGTTGCCCGGTGACCGCCGAGGCGACCGGGGTTCGGCTGGATTGCGACGGGCCGGTTGCCACGGTGACGTTGTGCCGGCCCGACGTGCTCAATGCCCAGACGCCTGCCATGTGGCGGGCGATGAGCGCTTTCTCCCGTGACCTGCCCGGCGACGTGCGGGTGGTGGTGGTCCGGGGCGAGGGGCGTGCGTTCTCCGCCGGCCTCGACCTCGCGGTGGCCGGTGCTTCCGGCCCGGGCTCGTTCGCCGAGCTGGCCACGCTGCCCGAGCAGGAGTGTGCCGAGCGCATCGCGGAGTTCCAGGCCGGCTTCACCTGGCTGCACCGTCCGGACGTCATCTCGGTCGCGGCCGTGCAGGGCCACGCGATCGGTGCGGGCTTCCAACTCGCGCTCGCCTGCGACCTGCGTGTTCTCGCCGCCGACGCGAAACTGTCGATGGCCGAGGTGACCCTTGGCCTGGTGCCCGACCTGGCCGGCACGAAGCGCCTCGTCGAGCTGGTCGGCTACGCCCGGGCGCTGGAGATCTGCGCGACCGGCCGCCGGTTGGACGCCGCCGAGGCGGACCGGATCGGGCTGGCCACCCTTGTCGTGCCGCCGGCCGAGGTGGACGACGCGGTCCGGGACCTGACCGCTGGTCTGCTCGCCGGGGCCCGGGACGCGGTGGTGGAGATCAAGGCGTTGCTCGCCGGCGCGACCGGGCGGTCGCACGCCGACCAGCAGCGCGCCGAGCGCGAGGCGCAGACCCGTCGGCTACGCGACCTGGCGGGTCGCGGAGAATAGGTAAGGACCGCACGGGAAGATCCGGGTTACGACCGAGGTTGTCACACTCGTCGGGAGAATTGACCTGACGAGGCGGTCTGCCCGACAACCCGGAGGTGAGCGATGTCCAACCCGATGTCCGGAGGCGGCATGGCCGGGTGGAGCATGCTCCGGTCGATGCGCAACCGGGACGAGGTCGCCACCCACCGGCTCAAGCGCGGCGTGGCCCGCCGCATCGTCGCCTTCGCCCGGCCCTACCGGCGCGACATCGTCGTCTTCCTGGCCACCGTGGTGTTGGCCGCCATCATCGGTGTGGCCACCCCGGTGCTCGCCGGTGACGTGATCAACGCGATCAACCGGGGCGGCACCGAGGCCGGCCGGCTCGTGGTGCGCCTGGCCCTGTTCATCGCCGCGCTGGCGGTCGCCGACGCGCTGCTCTCCCTCGCCCAACGGTGGTATTCGGCCCGGATCGGCGAGGGCATCATCTTCAACCTGCGCACCCGGGTCTACGACCACGTGCAGCGGATGCCGTTGCAGTTCTTCACCCGTACCCAGACCGGCGCCCTGGTCAGCAGGCTCAACAACGACGTGCTCGGCGCCCAGCGGGCGTTCACCTCCACCCTGTCCGGCGTGGTCAGCAACGTCATCCAACTGGTGCTCACCGCGGCGGTGATGTTCACCCTCTCCTGGCAGATCACCGCGCTCTCGCTGGTGCTGCTGCCGATCTTCATCATCCCGGCCCGTCGCGTCGGTCGGCGACTGGCCGACATCACCCGGGAGGCGTACAACCTCGACGCCAAGATGAACGCGACGATGACCGAGCGGTTCGGGGTGGCCGGCGCGCTGCTGGTCAAGCTCTTCGGTCAGCCCGAGATCGAGGCACGCCGGTTCGCCGGTCGGGCCGAACGGGTCCGTGACATCGGCATCCAGTCCGCCATGTACTCCCGCACGTTCTTCGTGGCGATGCTGCTGGTGGCCTCGCTGGCGCAGGCCCTCACCTACGGCCTCGGCGGTTGGCTGGCGGTGACCGGCGGCGTCAGCGCGGGCACCGTCGTGACGCTCGCGCTGCTGCTCACCCGCCTGTACGGTCCGCTCACCGCGCTCTCCAACGTCCGGGTGGACGTGATGAGCGCCCTGGTCTCGTTCGACCGGGTCTTCGAGGTGCTCGACCTCAAGCCGGGCATCGTGGAGAAGCCCGACGCGGTGCCGGTGCCCCGAGGGGCCGGCCGGGTCGACTTCCGCGACGTGCGATTCCGCTACCCGAGCGCCGCCGAGGTTTCCCTCGCCTCGCTGGAGGAGGTCGCCACGCTCGACCGCACCGTCAACGAGCCGGTGCTCAAGGGCGTCTCGTTCAGCGTGGAGCCGGGGCAGATGGTCGCGCTGGTCGGCCCCTCCGGCGCCGGCAAGTCGACGCTCTCGATGCTCATCTCCCGGATCTACGACGTCAGCGACGGCCAGGTGCTGGTCGGCGGTGTGGACGTACGCGACGCGACGCTGGCGTCCCTGCGCGACGAGATCGGTGTGGTCACCCAGGATTCGCACCTGTTCCACGAGACGATCGCCGAGAACCTGCGCTACGCCAAGCCGGACGCCACCGACGACGAGATCTGGGCCGCGCTGGCCGGCGCCCAGGTGGCCGACCTGGTGCGGGCACTGCCCGACGGGCTGGACACCACCGTCGGGGAACGCGGCTACCGCTTCTCCGGCGGCGAGAAGCAGCGCATCGCGATCGCCCGGCTGCTGCTCAAGGCGCCGTCGATCGTGATCCTCGACGAGGCGACCGCCCACCTGGATTCGGAGAGCGAGGCGGCGGTGCAACGGGCGTTGGCGGTGGCATTGACCGGGCGTACCGCCCTGGTGATCGCGCACCGGCTCTCCACAGTGCGCGACGCCGACCAGATCCTGGTCCTGGACGGTGGGCGGGTCGTCGAGCGGGGCCGGCACGACGAACTGGTGGCCGTCGGCGGGCTCTACGCCGAGCTGTACCGGACCCAGTTCGCTGTCGCCGACTCGCCCACCCCGTTCGTCGACGCGACCGGCCCCGAGCCGGTGGTCATGCCGCTGGGCACCTACCGCGCCGACGAGGTGCTGCCGCCCGCCGCCGCGAACTGAGCCCGGGTCGGCCGCTCGTCGTCGACGTCGTGTCGGTCGCTTGCTCTACGGTGTGCGCCGTGCAGACGTACCGAAACCTGCCCGTGCCCGCCGTCGCGGAGGTGGGGTGGTGACCCACCTCCTCAGGTGCCTGAGCCTCGGCGACGTGTCCGCCGTCGGCGCGCTGCTGAGCACGTTGGACGAGCCGGCCCGCCGGGCGCTCGGCGACGAGCTGACAGCCCATGTGCGACGTCGGCGGGACACCTGGTGGGTGGACAAGGAGGCGACCGCCCTGGCGGTGGCCGCGGTGGGCACGTTGAGCACCGCCACCAAGACCGCGGCCCTGCTCGGCCGGCGGTCGGTCGAGCTGGGCAACGCCGACCCGCAGCCGGTGATCGCGGCGGCACGCCTGCGGGGTGTGCCCTGGTTGGCGGAGGTGGCGTACCGGCTGGCCGAGCGGTTGCCCCGCAGCCGCTCGTGGGACGGTTGGCACTTCATCGCCGGGCTGCTGCTGGCCGAGAAGGCACCGCCGCCCACAGCTGACGCGTTCGTCGCCGGCTGGGCACAGTCGCTGTGGATGGCGCGATTCGAGAGCCGGCCGCAGACCCTTGTCGACCGGCTCCGCGCCGACCCGTACCTGGACGCTCTGCTGCCCCGGCTGTTCGAGGTGGACGGGATCGGCACCGACCTGACGTTCAACGGCGCCGGGCAGGGAGTGCCCCCGGCGTTGGTCGCGCTGGCGACGGAGGGGCGACTCGACCGGTCCACGCTGCTCGACGGGGTTCTCGGCCGCCTGTTGCGCGGCGATCGGCCGACCGCCCTGCGTCCGTTCCTCACCCTGCACGACCTGCTGGCACCCACGCCGGCCGAGGTGACGGCGCGGGCGAGCGCGTACCTGCGGCTGCTCGCCGACGCGCCGGGGCCGGTCGCCGGCCTGGCGCAGCGGGCGCTGCGTGACACGGGCGGCGACCTGGACCTCGAGTCGGTGGTGGACACCGCGCGGGTCGTGCTGGGTCGGCCGGAGAAGGCGCTGGTGCGCGCCCAGTTGTCCTGGTTGGACCGACTGGCCCGGCAGAACCCCGACCGGGCGGCCGACATCGCCGAGGCCCTGGCGTCGGGTGTCGCCCAACCCTCCGCCGATCTGCGGGACCGCGCGCTGGCCCTGGCGCAGCGACACGGCCACCGGCCGGTCGCCACCGTCGCAGTGGCGGTGGCCGGCGACGAACTGCCGCCGCCGGTGTCGCCCGCGCTCGTGCCGCCGCCGATCACCGACGTGGACGAGCTGGTGGAGGAGATCACCGGGCTGCTCGGTCGGCAGTGGCCCGCGCTGACGCTGGAGCGGGTCCTCGACGGGCTGGTCCGACTGGCCACCCGCGAACGGGACGGGCTGGCGGTTGCCCTGCCACCGGTGCTGCGACGCGCGGAGATCCGCGCGCACAACGGCAGCTGGGCGGCGTTCAACCTGAGAGCCCAGTTCAACGGTGTGCTGCTGGCCGTCGCCGCGCCGACGGAGGCTCACCATCGGCGCGACCAGTGGGCCCGCATCCTCGGCCAGTCGGTGACCTGGAGGGACCGGCTCTTCCGACGCCGGTCGACGGTCGAGCCGTCCAGGCAGCCTCCGCTCACGCAGCTCTACTGCGCCCGGCTCGCCGAGATCGGGCAGCGTCTGGACGGCGCTGACGACCCCGGGCTGCTGGCCGCCCCGACGTCCACCACCGGTGCCGTCGACCCGGCGGCGCTCTACGAGCGGTTGGACGCGCTCGGCGACCGGCCGGTCTGGCGGTGGGATCTCACCCAGGCCCTGCTGCGGCTGCCCGTCGGCGTGGACGACGCCCTAGCCACCCGCGCCGCGGCGCTCGGCACGCCAGCCGGGGACGAACTGGCCGGTTGGCTTCGCGGGGAAGCCCTACCGGCGCCCGTGCAGGAGGTGGTCACCGTCGGCCGGCGCGAGCGTCGCCACGGGTTCGACTACGGCTACGACCACCTGCCCGTGCGGCGTACCCTCGTCGCGACCAGTCCGCCGGAGGGCGTGGCGGACCCGATCGGCCTGCTCACCGTGCCGGTCCGCCCGGTCGGGCAGGGGCCCGCCGACTGGAGTGACCTGTGGCCGGCGTTGCTGCCGGGGCATCGGGGTCTGGTCGCCGCTCGCCTGCTTCCGGGTGTCGCCAGCGCGGCGCAGGAGGACGCCGAGGGGCTCGGCGCGGTCCTGCCGCAACTCGCCGAGTGCACAGGCGTCGGCGGTCCGGCCGTCGACCTGGCGCTGGCGTACGGGTTGTGCGCCCGACACGAGGCGGACCGGGTCGCCGCCCTCGACGCTCTCCTGATGCTGGCCTCAGGCGGTGAGCTGGACGCCCCGGGCGTCGGAGGTCAGCTGGGCACGTTGGCGGCGGACAACCAGGTGACGCTGACGCGGGCGGTGACACCCCTGCGGGACGCGGTCGCGGCCGGTGCTCGGCTGAGTGTGTGGCGGCTCCTCGCCGCGGCGCTGTCGCCGTTGCTGGCCGGGCCGACCGCACCGCGTGGCACGCCCGACCTGCTCGCCCTGGCCGCCGAGACGGCCGGCGTCACCGGCGTCCGCATCGAGGTGCCAGGGCTGGTGGAGGTGGCGGCGCGCGGCGGCACGAGCCGGTTGGTGAAGGAGGCCCGCCGGCTGCACACCGCGTTGACCACCTGACCGGCCGGCGTTCGTCAGGTCGTCGCGGGCATGCGGCGGTCCGGTAGCTCCGTCGCCATCCGCAGCTCGGCGAACGCCAACCCCAGCGTGACCGGTGTGAAGTGCGCGTTCAGGCCGCTCGGGTTCGGCAACACCCAGAGCCGGGCGTCGGCCAGCGTCTCCGACTGCGGCCCGAAGGTGGCCTTCGGCCGCTGAAAACCGATCCGGTACGCGGTCACCCCCACCACCGCCACCCAGCGCGGCCGGTGGCGGGCCACCTTGTCGGTCAGGATCGCCGCGCCGTTGAGCAGTTCCTCGGTGCTCAACTCGTCGGCGCGGGCGCTGGCCCGGGCCGCCATGTTGGTGATGCCGAGCCCGAGGGCGGGCAGCTCGCCCTGTTCGCTCGGGTGCAGCAGTCGGGGGGTGAGCCCGCCCGCGTGCAGCGCCGGCCAGAACCGGTTCCCGGGTCGGGCGAAGTGCCAACCGGTGGCGGCCGACCAGAGGCCGGGGTTGATGCCGACGAAGAGCACCTCCAGGCCCGGCGCGAGGACGTCGGGGATGGTCCGGTCCGCGGCGGCGGCCAGCTCCGCCCGGGTGGGCCGTGAGTGCCGGACGGTTGACGGGAGGCCCGGGTCTGTCGTCACAGCCCGCGCAGCGCGCCGCCGTCGACCGGCACGGTGATCCCGGTGAGGTAGCTCGCGGCGGGGGAGAGCACGAACGCGGCCACCCGACCGAACTCGGCCGGGTCACCGAGGCGGCGCAGCGGGATGCTGGCCTCAGCTTCGGAGCGGGCACGCTCCGGGTCGCCGGTGGCGGCGAACAGCTCCCGGTTGCGGTCGGTCATGATCCGGCCGGGCAGCAACCCGACCACGCGGACTCCGCGCGGACCGTAGTCGTCGGCGATGTCCTTGGCCGCACCGACCAGACCGGGCCGCAGACCGTTGGAGATGCCGAGGCCGGGCACCGGGCCACGGGCCGAGGTGGAGAGCACCAACCCGATCGCGCCGCCCTCGGGCAGCGCGGCGGCGACCGTGCGGACCGCGCGGATGGTGCCCAGGAAGACCGTCTCGAAGGAGAGCCGCCACTGCTCGTCGGTGATCGCCGCGGCGTTGCCCGCCGGCGGGCCGCCGACCGAGATCAACGCGCCGTCCAGCCGACCGAAGTGCTCCCGGGCCGCCGCGACGAGCTGCTCCGGGGTCTCCGGGTCGGCCAGGTCGGCGGTCAGCCCCACGGCATGCTCCGGGCCGCCGAGCTGCTGCGCGGCGGCGGCCACGGCGTCCGGGTCACGAGCCGAGAGGACCACCCGTGCCCCGTCGGCGACCAGGCACCGCGCGGTCGCGAAGCCCAGGCCGCGGGAGGCGCCGGTGAGGACGTACACGTGGTCGGTGAGCCCTAGATCCATAAGCCCGATCCTGCCGCATCCGGCAGCTCGTCGCCACCAACGGTGGCCGTCCTCATGGGCGCGGGGCGGGGCGCAGCAGGCGTACCCGACCGGCGATCTGCACCGCCACGGCCCCGCCGGCGCGGCCGACCGCCGGCACCCGGCGCGGACGTGGCGTCCGCCGCCCGTCGTAGCGCAGGCGTGCCTCCCGCAGGGCCAGCTCCTCGGCGGCCGGCGGGGGGAGCGCGTGCTGGTCACGCAGCGCGCGGGCCAGGTCCCAACCGTCGCGCAGTGACCCGGCGGTGGGTCGCCGGGCGGCCCAGTCGGCGAAGGTCGTCGACCATCCGACGCCGAGGCCGGCGGCGAGGAGCGGCCAGTGCCGGGCCACGTCGCCGGCCCGCTTGCGCAGCAGCGCGGCCCGGGTGGCGGCCAGCGGTCCCGGGGCGAAACCCGCCGGCGGTGGACCCCCGGCGACCAGCGCCGCGACCAGTTCGGCCTGCCGTTCGGCCAGCCCCGCCCGGGGTGTCGGCCTGCCGTCGCCCGCGTCGGTCATGTCACGGCCGGGAAGCCGGCGGTGGCGGCCAGGGCGTCCAGTTCGGCGCGGAGCACGGCGGCCGGCGGGTAGTGGCCGTCCCGTTCCAGCAGCAGCGCCGGTGGTCGCTGCCGGGCGCAGAGCGCGCCCAGCAGCTCCAGCACCGCCGCCGGCACCGGGTCGGTGTGGGTGTCGTGGTAGAAGCCGCCGTGCTCCGCGCCGCCGGCCACGTGGGCGTACGCGACCCGGTCCAGCGGCAGTCGGTCCAGCAACGCGAGCGGATCGGTGCCCCGGTTGCGGGCGTTGGCGTGCACGTTGGCGACGTCCAGCAGCAACAGCGCGCCGGTCCGGTCGAGGATCTCGGTGAGGAAGTCCGCCTCGTCCAACTCGTCGTCGGGCCAGTCGACAAGCGCGGCGATCGGTTCCAGCGCGATCGGCACCGGCAGTTCGGCCTGGGCCCGCGCCACGTTGGCGCAGACCGCGTCGACCGCCTCCCGGCTGCGGGGCAGCGGCAGCAGGTGCCCGGCCTCCAGGCCGCCGGCCCGGACGAACGCGATGTGTTCGCTGACCAGCGGGGCGTCGACGCGTTGCGCCACCGCGGCCAGGTGCGCGACCCGGGTCGGGTCGACCGGTTCGGCGCCACCGAGGGAGAGCCGCACCCCATGGGGTACGACAGTCACCGCGCGCTCCCGCAGCTGTGCCAGACCGAGTGGGAGCGGCCCGGACGCGGGGACCGCCTCGGCCACGACCTCGACGAACCGCAGCCCGGGCAGCTCGGCCACGAAACCGGCGATCTCCGGACGCCAACCGATGCCGACCCCGGACGGGCCGGTCATCCGCCGCACCCCCCGCCGCCGCATCCACCGCCTCCACCGCAGGAGCTGCCGCCGTCCGAGCCGGAGCTGTCGCCGCCGCCCGACGACCCGTCGGCGCCTCCGCTCCAGCCACTGCCGGAGGCGGCCTGGCGCTGGATCTCGGCCTGCTCGGCGAAGCCCGGGTCGAGTGCCCAGAGCGAGGCGGTGCCGTACAGGGCCACGCCCATCGCCGCGCCGGCCGCTCCGTAGGTGGCGTAGGCCGGCGCGGAGGCCGGGGCGAGGTGGGTGTGCTCGCGGCGCACGCCGCGCAGCGCGGCCCGACCGGCCCGGGTGACCGCGGGCGGGCGGCGCAGCACCAGAGTGACGATCAGGAGCGCCACCAGGGTCAGTAGCAGGTAACCGACCGGGCGACCGCTGAACAGACCGGAGGCCAACCGGAGCACGCCGAGGCCCAGCAGGCCGATCAGGAGCCTGGTCCAGAAGCGGGCACGCGCGCGCTGCGCGTCGTTCGTCAGCAGACCCCGCTGCTCCAGGCCGTTGCGGATCTGGTCCAGCGCGACGCGTACGCGCTCGTCCCGCGGCAGGTCCCCGACGCGGGCATGTTGGTGCGCGGCCCAGTGGATGGCCTGGTCCAGTGGGGTGAGCCCGGTCGGCGCGGCGCCGATGGTGGTCAGTCGGCGGTCCGGGCGCACGCCGATCGCACCGCTGCCGCGCAGGCCGCCGATCGCAGCGTTTACGGCGAGTCGAGGTCCACCGTTGAGGTACGCGACCTGCTGCGGCCCGAGTGGATCGGCGGTCATGGCGGTGGTCGAATTGGCCGCCAGACGGATCCGGTGGTACACCGCGACGACCACCACCACGGCGGTCGCTACGAGGTAGTAGCGGAGGAAGGTCGGGCCGGAGATGCCCCAGGTGTCACCGGACGCGGCGTGCACGATCATCGACTGCTCCTGTCACCGGAGGGATCCGCGGCCCCATTGTGGAGCAGCCTCGCCACGGCCGACAGACCGCTGTCCGCGCGCTCAGTGGCGGCGGACCGCCTCCTCGACGAGGTCGAGCACCGGGCCCAGGTCGCCGGCCGGTCGCCCCATGGCCAGGTGCAGCACCAGCCCGTCGTAGGCCAGCTCCAGGAACTGGGCCAGCACGTCGATCGGGACGTCCTCGCGTAGCACCCCGGCGTCGCGCTGGCGGGCCAGCCGGTCGCGGGTCGCCTCGGCGATCGCGGCGGACCGCTCCGCCCAGCGCTTGGCGAACGCCGGGTCGGTACGCAGGCGGCGGGAGACCTCCAGTTGACTGCCCAACCAGCCGGTGGTGTCCGGGGAGACGGCGCGGGCGAGCAGGTCACGCATCACCTGCACCAGACCGTTGCGGGCGACCGTCTCGACCATGGCCGCGGCGTCGTCCTCAGCGACGGCCAGGAAGAGCGAGTCCTTGTCCCGGAAGTGGTGGAAGATGGCGCCACGGGACAGGCCGGTGGCCTCCTCGAGGCGGCGGACGGTCGCCCCCTCGTAGCCGAGCCGGGCGAAACACGCCCGGGCCGCGGCGAGGATCTCCTGCCGGCGCGCATCGAGCTGGTCCTGACTTACTCTGGGCACGCGTCGATCGTTGCAGGTCACCCCGGGTCACGCAAACCGTACGTACGGCTTGGGAGCTTGCCAACTACCATCGCCCGGTGACCTCGCCGCAGACCGTCCCCGCCGCTCCGCTGACCGTGGCCACCATCCAGGCCACACCCGTGCCGGGAGACGTCGCCGGCAACGCGCTCCTCGCCGCCGACCTCGTCCACCAAGCCGGTCAGCGGGGCACCCGGGTGGCAGTACTGCCGGAGCTGTTCCTCTGCGCGTACCACCCGCCGACCCTGGCCGCCGACCCGGTCGGCACGGACGTCGCGGCCGATCCGGCCGGAGTGGTCGCGGATCCCCGGCTCGACCCGCTGCGCGCCGCGGCGCGCGAGGCCGGCGTCACCGTCGTGGTCGGTGCCGCCGTCCGGCACCCGGACGGTCGGCGGACCATCGCCGCGCTCGTGGTCGACCGGGCCGGCGAGGTCCGGGTGGGGTACGACAAGCAGCAGCTGTGGGGTGACGAACGCGAGCTGTTCAGCGCCGGCGGTCGGGGTGCCACGCTGCTCGTCGACGGCTGGCGGCTCGGGCTCGGCATCTGCTACGACGGCTGCTTCCCCGAGCACGGGCGGGCCGCCGCCCTCGACGGCGCACACGGTTACCTGTGCCCCAGCGGATACCTGGCCAGCTCCGAGCACCGCCGGGACCTGTACTACGCCGCGCGCGCCCTGGACAACACGATGTTCGTGGTCTTCGCCAACGCGGTCGGCGGCGACGACCCGTGGCGTTTCAACGGCGGCGCCGCGATCTACGACCCCGAGGGTCGGGTGCTGGCGCGGGGCGCCGACGAGGGCACGGCGGTGCTCGTGGCGACGCTGGATCCCGCCGTGCTCGCGGCCACCCGCACGGCGCATTCGATGCTCGCCGATCGACTGCCGGACCAGGGCGGCGCCCGGGTGTCGATGTCCGGCTGAGCACGTCGTGAGGTCGATACCCGCCGGCTCTGTTGGCGGACACGTCGGTCCCGTAGGGTGCCCGAGTGCCACTGCTCCTGCTGGACCTGGACAACACCCTGCTGGATCGGGCCGGGCCGTTCCGCCGCTGGGGTGAGCGCTTCCTGGACGGCATCGGCGCGCCCCACACGGACATCGACTGGCTGGTCTCGATCGACGCCGACGGTCTGACCGACCGCTGGGATCTCGCCGACGCCATCCGGGACCGCTACGAGCTGCGCATTCCCTCGATCGACCTGGTGGAGGAGCTGCACGACGGGGTGGTGGCGCAGACCCGGCTCGACCCGCTGACCGCCTGCGCGCTGCGGATCGCCGACGACGCCGGCTGGGTGCCGGTGGTGGTCTGCAACGGCACGGTACGCGTCGAGGACGCCAAGATCCGCCAGACCGGCCTGGACCGGTACGTCGCGGACTGGGTGATCTCCGAGGAGGCCGGGGTCAGCAAGCCCAACCCGAGGATCTTCGCGCTGGCCGCCCAACGGGTCCGGATGCCGCTGCGCGGCGCCTGGGTGGTCGGTGACAGCCCGGAGGCGGACATCGGTGGCGCCGCCGCCGTCGGGCTGCCCAGCGTCTGGCTGCACCGGGGGCGTACCTGGTCGGACGTCCGGTTCGCGCCGAGCCACACCGTGGACGGGCTGATCGCCGCGGTCGCCACAGTGCTCGCCCGCTGAGGAGTCGCGTCCCACGCGTGCGCACTGTCGCCGGGCTGGCGTGCGGTCGGCTGTTAATCGGTTGACCGCGTGCCGGTGGGACGGCGAGCATGTTCCTGCGCATGGTGCGTCCCGGGCGTGGGCCCGGTCGAGGAGAGGAGGTCGGTCATGGCCGTCTTCGCAGGTCGCTTCCAGCCGCCTATCTCAGCCTCGACCAAGGGAACCTCACCACAGTGCGCGATCACGACCTTCCGGCGCTGGAGCGCCGGAGCCGCGGCAAGAGCCGCTTCGACGACGACGAACCACAGTTCCTGAAGCGCGGGCGGCCCACCGAGCCACCCGCGAACCCGGACGCTGAACCCGATCCCGACACCGGCGACTGCTGGTCGTCCTGGGACGACGCCGTGCACGGGCCAGAGCCACACCCAGCCTGGCTGGTCACCGAGTTGGCCGCCCGGGACACCGAGCTGGGTGTGCTGAAGACCGGCAAGGAAGCGGACGTCCACCTGGTCCGCCGGGCGGTGCCCGACACCGACCGGTCCTGTCTGCTGGCGGTCAAACGCTACCGCGATCCCGAGCACCGGCTGTTCCACCGCGACGCCGGCTACCTGGAGGGGCGCCGTGTGCGCCGTTCCCGGGAGAACCGGGCGATGGCCGGCCGCACGGCCTTCGGTCGGCAGATGATCGCCGGGCAGTGGGCGGCGGCGGAATTCGCCGCCCTGGCCCGCCTCTGGGAGATCGGTGCCGGGCACGATCGGATCGCCGTGCCGTACCCGGTGCAGCTCCGAGGCACCGAACTGATGCTGGAGTTCGTCGGCGACGCCGAGTCGGGGCAGGCCGCTCCCCGGCTGGCCCAGCTGCGACCCGGCCCGGCCGAGCTGCGCGACCTGTGGGCACAACTCGTGGAGGCGCTGCGGGTGCTGGCGCGGGCGGGCTACGCGCACGGCGACCTGTCGCCGTACAACCTGCTCGTGCACCAGGGGCGGCTGGTCGTGATCGACCTGCCGCAGGTGGTCGACGTGGTGGCCAACCCGCAGGGTCCGGAGTTCCTGGCGCGCGACGTGCGGGTGGTCGGCACCTGGTTCGCGGCTCGGGGCCTGCCCGCCGAGCAGACCGATCCCCACACGTTGACCGGTGAGTTGCTGCGCGAGGCGGGGCTCCGCTGATCGGGGCGGGTCGGGCGGCCGGACCGCCCGACCCGCTCTGCCGTCACTGGAGGTAGCGCTCCACCTCAGGCTTGGGGCGTTCGCCCTGTGCGTCCGGGTCGCCGTGGGTCTCCCGGGCGGCCCGGCGGCGGCGCAGCAGGTCCCAGCACTGGTCGAGGGACTCCTCCAGGGCGCGCAGTCGCTCGCTGGCCTCGCCCTCGGTGCCCGACTCGTGGGCCTGGGCGTCCGCACGCAGCTTGTGTTCCTCGTCTACCAGCTCGGAGATCCGGTTCAGGATGGTCTTGTCGTCCATGCTCCTGAGCCTGGCACAGCGGCACCGGAAGCGCCTGGATTCGTACCCCTGTCGCGCTTCGGTCATCGGCTGGACCACACCGACGGCGACGCGTCGATGCGCCGGTCTCACGCTCGGTTCGGATTGTGTCACGCCCTGCCCATCGTGGGGTGAGAATCACTGAGCCGAGCGTTCCGAAGCGCCATGATCCACACAGGTGGCCATCCTCCGCCGCAGGTCACCCGGGTTCCTCGGTGACCCCTGGGCGCGGTCCGGCTGGCGGACGCGTCGCCCGGGACAGGTCGTCCGACTGAACCTCGGCACCATCCGGCCGTACCTGGTCACCGAGCACATCGACGCTCCACTGTGGTATGACAAGGATCTCCATCCGGCGATGGTGATGCGAGCGGCCGTGGCGGCCGTACAGCCTCGGCTGCGGCGCCGCTGGGTGGATCCGCCCATATCTCGGATAGCCGTTGGTCTGCACTGCTTGAGGGAAATTCCGGACACTGCTAGCGTGCGCCGGGCCGGGGGCTGGGCTCGTTCAGCCATTCAAAACGGTTGAGGGACGGGTGGGATGGCTTCCCGCAGTGCAAGTTTGCGCACCAAGATTGTGGCCCTGCTGGTCTCGCTCGCGGCGCTCTGGGCGTTCGCGGCCTGGGTGACCCTGCGCGACGGTTTCAACGTGCTCGGTGTGCAGAGGCTCGACGCGCAGGTCGTGCAACCCAGTGAGTCGCTGCTCACCGAGCTGCAACGGGAGCGTCGGATGTCGGTGGCCTACCTGGGCCGCCGCGACCCGGGCCTGGCACAGCAGTTGCAGGCGCAGCAGGAGCGCAGTGCGAGGGAGGCCGCCACCTTCGCCGAGTCGGCCCGGAGCTGGCGGGCCCGGTTGGCGTCGAGCGACGAACTGACCGGGCGGATCAACGAGATGGTCGCCCGACTGGACGGGCTCGGCGAGATGCGTGAGGCCGTCGTCTCCGGCTCGGTGGACCGGGCCGGCGCGGCCGCGGCGTACACCGGTGTCCTCGACTCGCTGTTCCGGGTGTACGCGGTCCTGGGTCAACTCGACGACGAGCAGATCGCCCAGGACACCGTCAACCTCACGCGGCTCGTCCGGGTGCGGGAGCTGATGTCGCAGGAGGACGCCCTCTTCGCCGGGATGGCCGCCGCAGGCCGGGTCAGCGCCCCGGAGTACACCCAGTTCGCCCACCTGGTCGGCGCGCAACGGTTCCTGGTGACCGAGGCGTTGGCCGAGCTGCCGGACGCCGACCGGGAACGCTACGTCCAGATGACCGAGGGGCAGGCCTTCACCCGCCTCCGCGCCCTCGAAGACCGGATGGTCACCGCCGGTCGCCCCAACGCGCCGCTGCCGGTCGAGGCCGACGACTGGCAGGCCGCGATCGATCCCGCCCTCAAGGAGCAGGAAGCCGTCGTCCTGGCCGGTGGTGACGCCCTGGTGCAGCGCGCCACCCCGGTGGCGGTCTGGGTGATCATCCGGCTGGTGCTCGCCGCCGGTCTGGGCCTACTCGCCGTCATCGCCTCCGTCGTCGTCTCGATCACCACCGCTCGCGCCCTGCTGCGCCAGTTGGGCCGACTGCGGGAGGCCGCGTGGCAGCTCGCCGACGAGCGGCTGCCCCGCGTGGTGGATCGACTCGGCCGCGGCGAGGAGGTCGACGTGGCCACCGAGGCGCCGCCGCTGGAATTCGGCACCGACGAGATCGGCCAGGTCGGTAAGGCGTTCAACGCCGTCCAGGAAACCGCCCTGCGGACCGCTGTCGAGCAGGCCGACCTGCGTCGTAACGTCCGCGAGGTCTTCCTCAGCTTGGCCCGCCGCACCCAGGCACTCGTCCACCGCCAGCTCACCCTGCTGGACGCGATGGAGCGCCGTGAACACGACGCGGAGGAACTGGAGGACCTGTTCCGGGTCGACCACCTGGCCACCCGGATGCGGCGCAACGCGGAAAACCTGATCGTCCTCTCCGGCTCCACCCCCGGCCGGGCCTGGCGGCGAAACGTGCCGATGGTCGACGTGGTGCGCGGCGCCGTGGCCGAGGTGGAGGACTACACCCGCGTCAACGTGCTGCCGCTCGGTGAGGTCTCCCTCGCCGGCCGCGCGGTCGGCGACGTGATCCACCTGCTCGCCGAGCTGATCGAGAACGGCCTGTCCTTCTCCCCGCCGCACACCACTGTCGAGGTACGCGGGCAGTCGGTGGCCAACGGGTTCGCCATCGAGATCGAGGACCGGGGCCTCGGCATGAGCGAGGAGGACCTGGCCGCGGCGAACCACCGGATCGTCGACCAGTCCGAGCTGAACCTCGCCAACGCCTCCCGCCTCGGCCTCTACGTGGTCAGCCGGCTGACCGAGCGGCACGGCGTGCGGGTGCAGTTGAAGGAATCGGCGTACGGCGGAACCACGGCGGTCGTGCTGATCCCGCTCGATCTGGTCACCGAGAACGGCCCCGGCCCGGAGGACTCCGGCGCCATGCGGACCGGCTCGGCCACCCCGGCGCCGTCGGTGGGTTCCGGCGACACCGGCCGTTCGACCACCGTCGCACCTGTCGCGCTGGCCGCGACGACGACCACCGCTTCGGACGTACCGGAAACGGTTGTCCCGACAGTGACCACGTCGGACGGTGCCACCCCGGCGACGTCGGCCGACGAGGCCGACACCGGCCTGCCCACCCGGCAGCGGACGACCCCCGCCACCGGTACGCCCGAACTGCCCACCCGGGCCCGGCGTAGCCCGAGCCTGCCGGCGCTGGAGGCCCCCACGGTGCCCACCGGCCTGCCCGCTGTCGACCGCACCCGAGGGGCGGAGCGCGTGAAAGCACTCGCGGCCGACGACGGCCCTCCGGCCGCCACTGGTGGCACCGCCCCGACGCCCGACCACGCCGAGGCGGCGCGGACCGACTCCGGTCTCCCGGTCCGGGTTCGACAGGCGAACATCGTTCCCGAGCTACGGGACGACCCTGCGGAGTCGGAGAGTGACGACGAGGATGTGGTGCGTCCGCCGGAGCAGGTACGCCGGATGATGAGCTCCTACCAGACCGGCACCCGTCGCGGCCGCACCGACGCGGCGCGGCTGCTCGGTGGCGCATCCGGCGCCCCGCCGGCGGCGACGCCCGAACCGAGCGACGAGGACCCCCAAGCCCCCTGACCGACCATCGAAGTGCGGAAATCCCCGCATGGCGTGACGGTCAGCCCTAGATGAACACGGCGCAACAGCCGGGCGAGAAGAGGACGACGAAGTGGCGCAGAAGACGGCTTCGAGTGCCGACCTGACGTGGTTGCTGGATGATCTGGTGGGCCGGGTGAAGCAGGCCGAACATGCGGTCGCGCTCTCCAGCGACGGGCTGTTGATGGCCTCCTCCCAAGGCATGAGCCGGGACGACGGCGAGCACTTGGCGGCGATGGCCGCCGGCATCCAGAGCCTGGCCCGAGGAGCGGGAAAGCGCTTCGGCGGCGGGCAGGTGCAGCAGACCATCATCGAGATGCAGTCGTCGTTCCTGTTCGTCACGGCCGCCGGACGCAACGCCTGCCTGGCGGTTCTGGCCAGTGAGGACGCCGACGTCGGCCTGATCGCCTACGAGATGGCGATGCTGGTCACGCGCGTCGGCAAGTACGTCGCGTCTCCTTCCCGTGCAACTGAGCAGTCGGTCGACGAGAGGTAGCGGCGATGACGGTGCAGGGGGAGTCCGCAGACCATCAATGGGTGGATGACCACGCGGGTCCGGTCGTACGCCCGTACGCGGTGACGCGCGGGCGAGCCCGCCCGGTGACCGGCACCTTCGACCTGATCTCCCTGGTCACCGCGACCCAAGCCGAGGTCACGCCGGAGATCGGTCTCGGTCCGGAGCACGTGGCGATCGTCGGACTGTGCCAGCGCATTCAGTCCGTCGCCGAGATCGCCGCACATCTCGACCTGCCGGTGGGCACCATCCGGGTGCTCCTCGGTGACCTGGCGGCCCGCAGCCTGGTGCGGGTCCGCGAGCCGCAGACCACGGCCGGTCTTCCCGACAACAGCATCTTCGAGGCGGTAATCAATGGACTACGGGCACTCTGACCGGCCGGCGGGAGCGACGACACTGCCCACCGCGATCAAGATCCTGGTCGCCGGAGGTTTCGGCGTGGGCAAGACGACCATGGTCGGTGCGGTCAGCGAGACCCGGCCCCTGCGCACCGAGGAGGTGCTGACCGAGTCCGGCGTCGGCATCGACGACCTCTCCGGGGTGGAGGGCAAGTCCACGACCACAGTGGCCATGGACTTCGGCCGGATCACCATCAGCGACGACCTGGTGCTGTACCTGTTCGGCACGCCCGGTCAGGACCGCTTCTGGTTCGTCTGGGACGAACTGGCGTTGGGCGCGATCGGTGCCGTGGTGTTGGCCGACACCCGCAGGCTCGCCGACTGCTTCCCGTCGATCGACTACTTCGAGGGCCGGGGCACGCCGTTCGTGGTGGCGGTGAACTGCTTCGCCGACGCTCGGCAGTACCGGCTCGACGAGGTGCAGGCCGCGCTGAACCTGGACCCGGGGGTGCCGGTGCTGCTCTGCGACGCCCGGGAGCGCGAGTCCAGCAAGGAGGTGCTCGTCACGCTGATGGAGCACGCCATGAAGACCCGCGAGGCCCGTCGCCGCGCCGCCAGCGGAGACTGACCGAAGTTTTTCGGGGGAGGGTGTCCGGAACGCCGTCGGCCGATCGTCATGCTGGCGACACCCCGAGAGACCAGGGAGCGACCAGATGAAGTACATGATGTTCGTGTGCAGTGACAGCGAGCCGGACACCGACCCCACCGAACTACCCGACATTCACAAGTGGGTGGCGGAGAACGACTCTCGTGGCCGCCGCCTGACCGGCGACGTGCTGGCGCCGACCAGCGCGGCCACCACCGTCCGAGTACGCGACGGTGAGCTGCTCGTCTCCGAGGGGCCGTTCGCGGAGACCGCCGAGGTGATCGTGGGCTTCGACCTGATCGAGTGCGCTGACCTGGACGAGGCGATCGAGGTGGCCCGCACCCACCCGATGGCCCGTGAGGGGCGACTGGAACTGCGTCCGTTCGCGGACCTGCCCGACTGACGGGTGCCCATGTCGCAGCGCCGGCCGATGCGCACGGGCGCACCGGTCGGCGCGGCGGCGGAAGCCGTCGCGGCGGCCGGCGTCGAGGCGTACCCCCGGATCGTCGCGACCCTGATCAGGGTGACCGGGGACTGGGCGTTGGCCGAGGACTGCGCCCAGGAGGCCCTGACCGTCGCGCTGGAGCGTTGGCCCGCCGACGGTGTGCCGGCCAACCCGGGCGGTTGGCTCATGACGGTGGCCCGCAACCGGGCGCTCGACGTGCTGCGTCGGGCCACAGTGGAACGCCGCAAGCTGCACGACCTGGCGTTGCTCACGCCGTCCGACGCTCAGCCCGAGCCCGAGGTGGGGGAGGACGTGGTGGACGACCGACTACGGCTCATCTTCACCTGCTGCCATCCGGCGCTCGCGATGGAGGCCCGGGTGGCGCTGACGTTGCGCACCGTCTGCGGCGTGCCCACCGCTGACATCGCTCGACTCCTGCTGGTCACCGAGTCGGCGATGACCCGACGGCTGACCCGGGCCCGGACCCGCATCGCGCAGGCCGGCATCCCGTACCGGGTGCCGAACGGGCCGGCGTTGACCGAGCGACTGCCCGGTGTCCTCGCCGTGCTGTACCTGCTGTTCACCCGAGGGTACGTCGCCGACGGCGAGCCGGCCTTCGCCGACGAGGCGGTGCGGCTGGCCCGGCTCCTCGACCGGCTGATGCCGGAGCAGTCCGAGGTGGCCGCGCTGCTGGCGCTGGTCCTGTTCCAGCACTCCCGCCGCGACGCCCGCCGGGACGCCGCCGGCAACCTGCTCACCCTGGAACGACAGGATCGCTCACTGTGGGACCGTGCGGCCATCGCCGAGGGACTGGACGCCCTTTTTCGGGTACGCCACGACGGGCCGTACGCGTGGCAGGCTCGGATCGCCGCCTGCCACGCCACCTCGGCCTCCGCCGATGACACCGACTGGCCGACGATCGCGCGGGCCTACGACGCGCTGGCCGACATCCGGCCCTCCCCGGTGATCGCGCTCAACCGCGCTGTCGCGCACGGGTACGCGCACGGGCCGGCCGTCGGGTTGGTGCTGCTCGACACGGCGCGTGCCGGGGGAGGGCTGGACGGCTACCCGCTGGCCGTGGCGGTGGAGGCCGACCTGGTGGCCCGGCAGGGTGACCGACGTCGGGCCGCCGCACTGTTCCGGGAGGCGGCGGCGATGGTGGGCTCGACCTCCGAACGTCGGGCGTTGCGGGACCGGGCGGCCGAACTCGCACCCTAGACGCGCGTTTGCTCTTGTGCGTCTGATGGTTCCGACCGTGCCGAAGACGCCGGTCGGGGCATCGGAGAGGGCTGACGGGGTGAATCTTGGACACTTTCCGTCTTCAGCTAACGGAAACTGTCCAAGATCTCAGCTTCTGAAGGCGGCGCGGCCTGGGCCGCGCCGGAAACCGGATCACCCGCCGGGCGATCCGGGAGCTGCGCGGCCAGCCGGGCGGACCCGATCCGGTCGCATCGTTCGCCGTTTCTCCGGTTCCTGCCGCTCACCGACGAGGAGGCCCGCGCGGTCGCACTGCGCGTCCACCCCTGTCGCGCATCCCCGTTGGACACGAGCCGGCGACCGATACGGTGGCCGCATGACATTGCCGTTCGACCTTGCTCTGCGCGGTTATGACATGCGTCAGGTCGAGAGTCTCTTTGCCGAAGTCGACGGAGCTCTGGCCACCGACAGCGCTGTGTCACGGGCTGCCGCGCGGGACGCGCTTCGAGCGGCCAGCCTGCGACGGCGGCTACGTGGTTACGAGATGCGGCAGGTGGACGCGGCGATAGACGAACGGCTGGCTGCCCTCGCGCTCCCGGACGCCCGGAGCGGACCGGCGTGACCAGCTGAGGCTGCCGCGCGACACGCGCTTCGGCCGACCACCCTGCGGCGAGGGCCACGGGGTTACGCGCGCCGCGACTCCGGGCGCTCTGACCGCACGCCGTCCTCGGCTCGGACGGCGAAGGCCGCCCCCGCCGAAGCGGGAGCGGCCCTCGACCAGCCGTACGCGATCAGTTGGCGATCATGCGGCGCAGCACGAACTGCAGGATGCCGCCGTGCCGGTAGTAGTCCGCCTCACCGGGGGTGTCGATCCGCACCACGGCGTCGAACTCGACGCCGGTGTCGGTGCTGACCTGCACGGTGCGCGGGGTCTCGCCGTCGTTGAGCGCGGTCACCCCGGTGATGGTGAACGTCTCGGTGCCGGTGAGCCCCAGCGACTCGGCGGTGACGTCCACCGGGAACTGCAGCGGCAGCACGCCCATGCCGATCAGGTTGGAGCGGTGGATCCGCTCGTACGACTCGGCGATGACAGCGCGGACGCCCAGCAGCATCGTGCCCTTGGCCGCCCAGTCCCGCGACGAACCCGAGCCGTACTCCTTGCCGGCCAGGACGACCAGCGGGATGCCGGCCTCCTGGTAGGCCACGGACGCGTCGTAGATCGAGGTCTGCTCGCCGGTGAGGTGGTTGACGGTGAAGCCGCCCTCCACCCCGGGCACCAGCTGGTTGCGCAGCCGGATGTTGGCGAAGGTGCCCCGGATCATCACCTCGTGGTTGCCCCGGCGAGAGCCGTACGAGTTGAACTCGTGGCGCGGCACGCCGTGCTCGGCCAGGTACGAGCCGGCCGGGGAGTCCGCCTTGATCGCACCGGCCGGCGAGATGTGGTCGGTGGTCACCGAGTCACCCAGCTTGGCCAGCACCCGGGCACCGGCGATGTCGACGACCGGGCTCGGCTCCTGCTGCATGCCCTCGAAGTACGGGGGCTTCCGCACGTAGGTGGAGTCGTTCTCCCAGGCGAAGGTGTCGCCGGTCGGGGTCGGCAGCGACTGCCACCGCTCGTCGCCCGCGAAGACGTCGGCGTACGCGGCGCTGAACCCGGTGGCGCCGATCGCCTGGGCGATGACGTCCTGGATCTCGGCGCTGTTCGGCCAGATCTCGCGCAGGAAGACCGGGTTGCCCTCGGTGTCCTCACCGATCGGCTCGTTGGCCAGGTCGATGTCCATCGTGCCGGCCAGGGCGTAGGCGACCACCAGCGGCGGGGACGCCAGGTAGTTCATCTTGACGTCCGGGTTGATCCGGCCCTCGAAGTTGCGGTTGCCGGAGAGCACCGAGACGACCGACAGGTCGTGCTCGTTGACCGCGGCGGACACCTCCTCGGGCAGCGGGCCCGAGTTGCCGATGCAGGTGGTGCAGCCGTAGCCGACCAGGTTGAAGCCGAGCTTGTTCAGGTACGGCGTCAGGGCGGCCCGCTCGTAGTAGTCCATGACGACCTTGGAGCCGGGCGCCAGGGTGGTCTTCACCCACGGCTTGCGGGTCAGGCCCTTCTCCACCGCGTTGCGGGCCAGCAGCGCGGCACCGATCATCACCTGCGGGTTGGACGTGTTGGTGCAGGAGGTGATCGCGGCGATCACCACGGCGCCGTGGTCCAGCTCGTACTCGACACCGTCGCTGCCGGTGACTCGGATCGGGTTGGTGGCCCGCCCGCCCGCTCCGGCGGCGGCCGTCTCCAGGTCGCGCGGCTCGTCGGCCGGGTCGCTGAACTCGTTGGCCGGCGGGTCGCTGGCCGGGAAGGACTCGGCGCTCGCCTCGTCGGCCGGGCCGTTCGCGCCGCGCGGCAGCTCCTCACGGGCCACGCTCGGCTTGAGGTCACGCTCACCGGTGGAGTCGTCGGCGACGTAGTCGGTCAACGCGGAGCGGAACAGCGTCTTCGCGCTGCCCAGCGGCACCCGGTCCTGCGGGCGCTTCGGGCCGGCGAGCGACGGCTCGATGGTGCTGAGGTCCAGCTCCAGGCGCTCCGAGTACTCCGGCTCGGCCTCTGGGTCGTGCCAGAGGCCCTGCTCCTTGGCGTACGCCTCGACGAGCGCGACCTGCGCGGCGTCGCGGCCGGTCAGCTCCAGGTAGCGGATGGTCTCCGCGTCGATCGGGAAGATCGCCACGGTGGAGCCGTACTCGGGGGACATGTTGCCGATGGTGGCCCGGTTGGCCAGCGGCACGGCGCTCACGCCGGGGCCGTAGAACTCGACGAACTTGCCGACCACACCGTGCTTGCGCAGCATCTCGGTGATGGTCAGCACCAGGTCGGTGGCGGTGGTGCCGGCCGGCATCTCACCGGAGAGCTTGAAGCCCACCACGCGGGGGATCAGCATGCTGACCGGCTGGCCGAGCATCGCGGCCTCGGCCTCGATGCCGCCGACGCCCCAGCCCAGCACGCCCAGGCCGTTGACCATCGTGGTGTGTGAGTCGGTGCCGACCACGGTGTCCGGGTACGCCTGCCCGTTGCGTTCCATGATCGTGCGGGCCAGGTACTCGATGTTGACCTGGTGCACGATGCCGGTGCCCGGCGGGACGACCTTGAACTCGTTGAACGCGGTCTGGCCCCAGCGCAGGAACTGGTAACGCTCCTTGTTGCGCTCGTACTCCAGCTCGACGTTGCGGGCGAACGCGTCCTCGCGGCCGAACAGGTCGGCGATCACCGAGTGGTCGATGACCAGCTCGGCCGGGGCGAGAGGGTTGACCTTGGTGGCGTCGCCGCCCAGGTCGCGGACGGCCTCGCGCATGGTGGCCAGGTCGACCACGCAGGGCACGCCGGTGAAGTCCTGCATGAGCACCCGCGCCGGGGTGAACTGGATCTCCACACTCGGGGCGGCGGTGGAGTCCCACCCGCCGAGCTGACGGATGTGGTCGGCGGTGATGTTCGCGCCGTCCTCGGTCCGCAGCAGGTTCTCCAGCAGGATCTTCAGGCTGTACGGCAGCCGAGCGTGGCCGTCCACCTTGTCGATCTTGAAAATCTCGTAGCTCGCGTCTCCGACGCGTAGCTGGGTCTTCGCACCGAAGGTGTCGAGGCTCGCCACGTCGTACTCCTTCACACCAGCGACCGTGAGTAGTCCTGAGCAGTCTGTCGCACCGGTCGGGGTGCCGCCGAGGTTAGGTGACACTTACCGCCGATTCCGCGCTCAACAAAACCGTACGTCCGTCTTGCTAGTTGTGCAACCCAGCCGCCCGTCCGCGACGCCACCGTCATCCCTAGCCTCCTAGGACGGGTACGGGGTGTGCGTCGGTCCTCGACGCCCCTGCTGCGGTGGCACCGGGCCGACGAGTCGCCCAGGTAGGGTTCGAGGCCGGCCGGAGAAGGGGTCAACCGTGTTCGATGTCCAGCACTGGCTCGTGGCGTTGCCGCCGATCGCCGTCTACCTGCTGGTCGGCGGGGTGATCGGCGTGGAGAGCATGGGCGTCCCACTGCCTGGCGAGATCGTCCTGGTCAGCTCCGCCCTGCTCGCCGCCACCGGAGTGGTGGAACCCGAGTGGGTGGCCACCGCCGCCGCCACCGGCGCGATCCTGGGCGATTCCATCGGGTACGCGGTCGGCCGCCGGGGTGGGCGCCCACTGCTCGCCCGACTGGGCCGGCGCTTCCCCCGCCATCTCGGCCCCGCCCAACTCGCCCGCGCCGAGCAGAGCTTCGCCCGGTACGGCGTCTGGGCGGTGTTCTTCGGCAGGTTCGTGGCACTCCTGCGGATCCTGGCCGGGCCGCTCGCCGGAGCGCTGCACGTGCCGTACCGACGGTTCCTGGTGGCGAACGCCGCCGGCGGGCTGGTCTGGGCGTTCGGCACCACGTACCTGTTGTTCACCGTGGGTCGGGCGGCCGAGCACTGGCTCAAGGACATCTCCTGGGCCGGGTTGGCCCTCGCGGTCCTGGCCGGCCTCGCCAGCACCTGGTGGCTACGCCGACGAGCCCACCGGATCGAGGCCGTCGAGCCGACGCCCGACCCCGAGGTAGTTCGCGCGGACACCTGATCCGAACACGGTGAAGGGCCGGGCCCCGTGGTGGGGTCCGGCCCTTCGTCGTTCGTGTGCTGTGTGGTTTAGCTGGTGGCGTAGCCGCGGGTGGCGATCCAGTCGGCGAGGTGCTCGACGGTGATCTGGTAGGAGGCCTGGTTGGGGTCGGCGGAGTCGGCGATGGTGACGGTGTTGCCGTTGTCGCGGTAGCCGACCACGCTGATGTAGTGCCCACCCTCATAGGAGTGCGTGGTGCCGTCGGTGTCGGTGCTGGTGCCGGCGATGTTCGCCACCACAGCCCGGCCGTCGTCGACGGTGCGGACGATGTCGGCGCGCAGCTGATCGGTCTGCTTGGCATCAGCGTCGGGGTTACGGATCTCCACCGACCGGTACGCGTCGTTCTTACCGGTCTCCTTGTTCAGCACCGGGGTGATGTCGTTGATCGAGTTCGTACCGGCCTCGGTGGTGCCCATCTCCTTGGCCATCGCGTCCACGTTGATGTCCTTACCCTGCACACTCAACGCGTTACGGGTCGCGGCGGGACCGCAGTAGTAGAAGTTCGGCTGCGCCTCGTAGCGCACACCCAACTCCCGCTCACCATGGTTCTTACGGTCGGTCTGGGTTTGCGTGGTCGGCTTGGCGGTGCTCGGGGCAGCGAACGCGGTCGTCACGGGACCGGCGATCGCACCACCGGTGAACGCCAGACCAGCAGCGGTCAGAGCAGTCTTACGAATCAGATCGGTACGCATGATGGCGTGCTCCTCTGCTTCATCGGGGGATACCGCACGACTCACGGGGGACGGCCATGCGGGAACGTTCAGTGCCCGGCGGCCCTGCGGGGCCGGCGTCGGGACGAGGTGTAGCCAGGTGGGGTGGCGGATCATTCCGCCGGGCTCCCGGCCTGTTGTGCTTCGGGGGTGTAACCGGGGCGGGCTGCCGGGTGTTCCCGGCGGCTGCCGCTCACCACGGCCCAGCGTCGCGGCCGTGCCAGGTATAACGACCCCGGGCCGGCCCGGATTCCGCCGCCCGGGTGACCCCAGCCACCCGGACAAACCTCGCATAGTGGGCGATCATCCCGGCCGGCGACGGCGCACCCGCCTTGATCCACTCGGGTTCGGCGATATCGCAGTATCCGAGTGCCGGGGATACCCCGACTTCGGCGAAGCCGAGTGGATCAACCCGTCGCGCGGGCGACGTGTGGTCTGCACGCCCCCGGGCGACTCGGGCGGTCGCGAACCCCTCGCCCCGCGTGTGATGTTCTGTTCGACCTGTCCGTTATGGGATCACCGCCCCGCGACCCGACCGGCCCAACCTGGCCCGGCCGTGCGGGCTGGCAGCCAAGATCGTGCTCGAACCAGGAAAGAGGGGCTTCAGGCCGGGAGCGAGGCCACTACAACAACGTTCGAGCACGATCAGGGGTGGGCGGCGCCGTAGCCACTGTCCACCCGGGAGCGTCGTGGCGAGTGGTCAGGCGGGGTCGGTGGGCTTCGCGGCGTCGCTGGCCTGGGCGTGCCGTTCCAGGAGTCGCTGCCGGATCTCCTCCGGGGTGTACGCGCGTCGGCGTCGTTCGGCCCGTGCGATGACCACGCCGGAGGCTGCGACGCCGGCGAGGCCGGCCAACCCGAGAACCTTCCACCACCGCATTCGTTGCGCCATCGGCCTAGGCTAGACCCTCATGAGCATCAGCCTGGATGAGGCCGTCGAGTTGACCCGCACCGGCGACGTGTGGGTGTTCCGGGGTCGCAGCGTGCCGGACCGGGCGATCCAGTTCACCACCAACAGCCCGGTCAACCACGTTGGCATGGCCGTGGTGCTGGACGACATGCCGCCGTTGATGTGGCATGCGGAGTTGGGCAGGTCGTTGCCGGATCTGTGGTCGGGTACGCACCAGCGTGGCGTCCAGTTGCACGACCTGCGGGACGCGGTCTGCGTCTGGGCCAACAGGTACGGGCAGCGGGCCTGGCTGCGGCAGCTCGATCCGCCGGCCGACGGGGAGATGGAGCGGGCGGTGCTGCAAACCATCGCCCGGTTGGACGGCACCCCGTTCCCGTCTACCGCCCAGTTGGCGTGGCGGTGGGTGCGGGGTCGGGTGCCGGCGCTGCCGCGCCCCGGCCGACTGTCCGCGCTGACGCGCCCGATCAGGCTGCCCGCGCTGCCGCGCCCCGGCTGGCCGGCGCTGGCACCCCGGCCGATCCCCACCAACTCCGCCGACGCGAACGGCTCTGCGGGTTCCACCAGGCCTGCCAGCCCGGCCGGTTCGGCGGGGGAGCGGGACCGGGCGCTGGAGACGGCGTACTGCGCCGAGGTGGTTGCGGTGACCTATGAGGCGATGGGTTTGCTGCCGGCGGGCCGGCGTCCCAACTGGTACGACCCGGGGCGGTTCTGGAGTGGAGACGACCTGGGTCTGGCCGCCGATGCCCGGCTGGGTTCGGAGATCGAGGTACGGGTGCCGCCTCGTTGAGGTTTGACCTGGGTGGTGACCGGCAATTGCTGTGGCCGTGAACGCCTCCACGGATCTTGACACGCTGGCCGACTTCTTCGACCGGTACGGCGTGGCGCTGACGTCCGGTGACCTGCCGGCCATCGCGGGCTGCTACGCCCTCCCGGGTTTGGTGGTGGCCGACACCTACAGTTTCTCGTTCACGTCACCGGCGGCGGTGGCGTTGTCCTTCGTGGGTGCCGCACCGGACTACCAGGACCGGGAGTTGATCGCGGCGCATGCCCGAATCGAGGATGTGCAGGCGGTGTCCGCGCTGTTGACGATGGTCGCGGTCGAGTGGGAGTTCCTGGACAGCCAGGGGCAGGCGGTGCCGGGGGAGCGGTACCGCTACCTGCTGCGGATCTCGGACGAGGGGCCGGTCATCTGCACCGTCGTCCGGACGGGCTGATCGAGCGGGACCGTCCGCCAGGTCGGGCCGTTTTCCGTAGCGCGTCGGCTGGTCGGCCCGATCCGTACCCGCCCGATTCCCGAGCGGGGCAGTGCTGGCTACGCTGTCGCGTCGGTGGGGACGAGGGGAGACCTGATGGCGGTGCGGCCGGATGGTGCGACAGGGTCGCGGGCGGCTCGAATGTTGGCGTCGGTGCCGTGGATCGTGGTGCTGCTCGGTGTGTGTGCGCTGGTGGTGCTGCTGGTTGTCGCGTTGCTGTCGTTCCGGACCAGGGAGCGGGAGTCCGTACCGCAGGTGGCCCCTCCGGTGTTGCTGCCGACAGTGCCGGCTGCCGCGTCGGCGACGGGTGGGCCGACTCCGGCTGGCGTGGAGCGGCGCTCGGTGTCGCCTCGGCCGTCGCGTAGCAGTCGGACGCCGTCGCCACGGGCTACCGTGACCGGCTCTCCGACGCCGGGGCGGACGGCCGCTCCGTTGGTGTCGACGCCGTCGGCGGGCGCCACGGTCACCGCCCGCTACCAGGTCGGCTCGAACGGCTGGGACGGCGACGCTGCGGTGTTGTCGATCGCGAACGAGACGAGCCGGTCGGTGGACTGGTCGGTGGAGTTGACGTTCGACGAGGACCTCTGGGCGTTGCGCCTCAGCGACGACTCGGGGATCTCGATGCGGGGACGTGGGAACGGCGAGTTCGTGTTGCGGGGGACCCGGTCGCTGGAGCCGGGTGCTTCGCGGACGGTGCGTCTACGCGTCGGGTGGGGTGAGTCCGCGCAGCGGCCGCAGCGGTGCACCATCAACGGGGTCGCCTGTCGGCTCGGCTGAGTGGACGTTGAGCGGTGCCGGCGCTTTCCGGTCCGGCCGCTGATCGCTACGCTGCCCGGACGGTCCGCTGAGGGAGGTTCATGTCCGGCATGCGTCGCGCACCGCGACTGACGCCCGGTCCGGCCGCGATCGTGTCGTCGCCCTGGGTCGTGGTGGGCGCTGGTGTGGTCGTGATGGTGGTCCTGCTCGTCATGACCCTGGGTGCGTACCGGGGGCGTAGCCCGGCGCCGGACGGGGCGTCGGCGCCGCCGGCGTTGCCGCTGCCGTCGGCGGAGGCAACGCCGAGTCGACCCACGCCGGTGGCGTCGCCGGTCCCGGTGATGCCGGGGTTGTCCGGGCGTGCGAGCGGGTTGCCGCCGAGCGCCGTGACCGGTTCACCGTCGCCGTCGGTCGCCCCGCCGGTCAGTCCGCCCGGTCAGCCGGTGGTGACGCGGTCGCCGACTCGTGCTCCGCAGGGGCAGCCGACGTTCAGCGGGCGGTACCGGGTGGTGCAGAGCTTCGACGGGGGCTTCATCGGCGAGGTGGCGATGGTCAACGTGTCCGCGCAGAGCCGTGGGTGGACGGTGCGGTTGGAGTTCTCCGGTGGGCGGTTCGTGACCGCCTGGGTGGAGGGTGTGCCACAGGGGACGGTCCGGCAGTTCGACAACGGTTTCACGTACGTCAGTGGGGTGGACGTGCGTCCCGGCGGGTCGGTGTCGTTGCGGTTCCACATGGAGCGGACGTCCAGCACACCGCGGTTGTGCACTGTCGACGGGGTGCGCTGCGGCGGCTTCTGAGTCGCGCTTCCGCAAGGTTGCTGCTCTGTTGCGACCATGTTTGCAAGTCATTGCAGAATCTTTCGGCAAGGGTTAGCGTGCGGCCATTCAGCGACCAGAGGAAGGCGTCGATGAAACCCTCGCCGATACCGCACACCGCCCTGGCCCTCGTCTCCCTGCTCACAGTGACGCTCGTCGGCACCTCGGTCGCCGTGCCGGCCGCAGCGGCAGCCCCGCGCCCGTCCGGCGCTGCCGTCGTCACCGCCGGCGCCGCCGCCCAATGGAGCAACGAACCGACCGCCGAGGCGCTGTCGAAGGCCGGCGGCAACTCCGCGCGGGCCGAGCAGTTCTACTTCGTCCTGCCGGACCGCTTCGCCAACGGTGACCCCCGCAACGACAGGGGTGGCCTCGCCGGTGACCGGCTGCGGACCGGGCTCGACCCGACCGACAAGGGCTTCTACCACGGCGGTGACCTCAAGGGCGTCATCGACAAGTTGGACTACATCCAAGGGATGGGCACCACCGCCATCTGGCTCGCCCCGATCTTCAAGAACCGGCCGGTACAGAGGTCCGGCAATGACGTCTCCGCCGGTTACCACGGTTACTGGATCACCGACTTCACCGAGGTGGACCCCCACTTCGGCACGATGGCGGAGATGAAGCGGCTGGTGAAGCTCGCCCACCAGCGCGGCATCAAGGTCTACCTCGACGTGATCGTCAATCACACCGCCGACGTCATCAAGTACGCCGAGGGCTCCTACGGGTACGTGGACAAGGCGGCCTCGCCGTACACCGACGCGCGGGGGCGGGCGTTCGAGGACCGGAACTACGCCGACGGCAGCCGGGCGTTTCCGCCGGTCGACAAGGAGTCGTTCCCGTACACCCCGAAGTTCGACGAGCCGAAGGACGCCACTGTCAAGGTCCCGGCCTGGCTGAACGACGTCACCATGTACCACAACCGGGGTGACTCCACCTTCGCGGGTGAGAACAGCGAGTACGGCGACTTCTTCGGTCTCGACGACCTGTGGACCGAGCGGCCCGAGGTGGTCCAGGGGATGACGAAGGCGTACGGGGACTGGATCGGTGCCACCGGCGTCGACGGGTTCCGGCTGGACACCGTGAAGCACGTCAACATGGACTTCTGGCCGCAGTTCAGCCAGGGCATTGAACGGGCCGCCGAGAAGGCCGGCAAGAAGGACTTCTTCATGTTCGGTGAGGTGTACAGCGCCGACCCGGAGATCAGTTCCCGCTACGTCCGGCAGGGTGGTCTACCGGCGACTCTCGACTTCGCGTTCCAGGAGGCCGCGCGCGGGTACACCGCCGGCGCGGGGTCGGCGAAGGCGCTCGCCGACGTGTACGCCCGCGACGACCTCTACGCCGCCCGGAACACCGACGCGGGCCGGCTGACCACCTTCCTCGGCAACCACGACATGGGCCGGATCGGGTCGTTCGTCGCCGGTGGTGGCACCGACCCGGCCAGTCACCTGCGCCGTGACCAGCTCGCGCACCAGTTGATGTTCCTGACGCGCGGCCAGCCGGTGATCTACTCCGGTGACGAGCAGGGCTTCACCGGGCCCGGCGGGGACAAGGACGCCCGGCAGGACATGTTCGCGTCGAAGGTGCCCGACTATCTCGACGACGACCTGCTCGGCACCGACCGCACCCACGCCAGCGACCAGTTCGACACCGGCCACCCGCTGTACCGGACCATCGCCGAGCTGGGTCGGCTTCGCCAGGCACACCCGGCGCTGCGCGACGGTGTGCAGGTCACCCGGTACGCCGCCGACGGCCCGGGCGTCTTCGCCGCCTCCCGGGTCGCCCCTGCGGACCGGATCGAGTACGTGGTGGCGGTGAACAACGCCGACACCGCGCAGACTGTCACGGTGGACACCTGGTCGGCCGGTGCCACCTTCACCGGCATCTACGGCGACACCGGCCGTGCCACGGCGAACGCCGACGGCAAGCTGGCCCTCACCGTGCCGCCGCTGTCGGCGGTGGTGCACCGGGCCGGCACCCCCGTCGCGCGTCCCGCCGCCGCGCCGCGCATCACCCTCACCATGCCGGACGCTCCGGTCGCCACCCGGGCCGCGGTGACCGCCCAGGTGACCGGTGATCCCCTCGCCACGGTCACCGTCGCCGCCCGGGTCGCGGGCGGCCGGTGGACGTTGCTGGGCAGCGCCGACCGCGCGCCGTACACGGTGCAGCACGACCTGACCGGCCTGGCCGGCGGCACCCGGGTCGAGTACAAGGCGGTGGTCCGCGACGGCCGGGGTCGCACCGCGACCGCCCGGTCCGCCGTCACCGTGGGCACGCCGCCGCAGGGCGGGTCCCGGGAGTGGGCGGTGGTGCACTACCAGCGTCCCGCCGGTGGGTACGACGACTGGGGGTTGTACGCCTGGGGTGACATCGACCCGGGGTACGTCACCGAGTGGCCCAAGGGGCAGCCGTTCGCCGGGGAGGACTCCTACGGCCGGTTCGCCTGGGTGAAGCTCAAGCCGGGTGCGACGTCGGTCGGGTTCGTGGTGGTCGACAAGGACGGTGACAAGGATGTCGCCCAGGACCGCAGCATCGATGTCACCGCCACGGGGGAGATCTGGCTCAAGCAGGGCGACCCGGTGGTCTACCCGACTCGGCAGGCGGCCACCGGTGAACCGGACCCGCCGGTCGAGGAGGACACCGCGCTGATCCACTACCGGAGGGCCGACGGCAACTACGACGGTTGGGGTCTGCACGTGTGGGACGGTGCGGCCGACCCGACCGAGTGGTCCGCGCCGCTGAAGCCGATAAGGACTGACGCGTTCGGAGCGGTGTTCCGGGTGCCTCTGGCGGCCGGAGCGACCGGGCTGAACTACATCATCCACCAGGGCGACACCAAGGACCTGCCCGACGACCAGCGGCTCGACTTCGGCAGCGTCGGCCGGGAGGTGTGGCTGCTCGCCGCCACACCTGGCCGGTTGCTGCCGTCGACGGCGACCAGCGCCAGCGGGGACACCGACATCACCAAGCAGAAGGCGCACTGGATCGACAGGTCCACAGTGGCGTGGCAGACCCCGCCGACCGACGGCAGGACGTACGCGCTGGTCGTCGCCCCGGAGGGCGGCGTCGCAGTTGCCGACGGGGAGCTGACCGGGGCGTACACCAGCCTGCCGTTGCGGGCGCAGCGCAACGGGCTCACCGAGGCCCAGCGCACGGCGTTTCCGCACCTGTGGTCGTACCGCAGCTTCACGCTGGATCGGCGCGACCTGGCCAAGGTCCCGGCGGCGCTGCGGGGGCAGGTGTTGGTGACCGAGCGCGACGCGTCGGGCGCCCTGCTCGCGGCGACCGGTGTGCAGATCCCCGGCGTGCTCGACGACGTGTACTCCCGTGCCACCGACGCCACCCTCGGGCCGACCTTCGCCGGACGGACGCCGAGCCTCGCGGTGTGGGCGCCGACCGCGCGGACGGTGACATTGCAGTTGTTCGACTCACCGACCGCCACGCCGAAGGCCGTGCCGATGCGCCGCGACGACCGCACCGGCGTCTGGTCGGCACGCGGCGACCAGAGCTGGACCGGTAGGTACTACCGCTACCAGGTGCGGGCGTGGCAGCCGGCGGCGCAGAAGATGGTCACCGCGTCGGTGACCGACCCGTACTCGGTGGCCCTCGCCGCGGACTCCACGCACAGCCTGCTGGTCGACCTGAACGACGCGGCGCTGGCCCCGGCGGGCTGGCGGACGCTGCGTAAACCCTCGCCGGTGCCACCCGCGAAGGCGCAGGTCTCCGAACTGTCGGTGCGCGACTTCTCCATCGCCGACGAGACCGTACCGGCCGAGCGGCGGGGGACGTTCCTCGCCTTCACCGACCCGAGAACCGCCGGGATGACCCACCTGAAGGCGCTCGGCGACGCCGGCGTCACCCACCTGCACCTGCTGCCGGCCTTCGACTTCGCGACGATCCCGGAGAAGCGGGCCGACCAGCGTCAGCCGGCCTGCGACCTGGCGGCGCTCCCGCCGGACTCCGCCGAACAGCAGAAGTGCGTGGCAGCGGTCGCCGAGACCGACGGCTACAACTGGGGGTACGACCCGCTGCACTACACGGTGCCCGAGGGCGGCTACGCCGTCGACCCGGTCGGCGCGGCGCGGACCACCGAGTTCCGGCGGATGGTCGCCGGGGTCAACGGCGCCGGTCTGCGGGTGGTCATGGACGTGGTCTACAACCACACGGCGGCGGCCGGCACGGACGAGAAATCGGTGCTCGACCAGGTGGTGCCCGGCTACTACCACCGGCTGTTGGACGACGGTACGGTGGCCAACTCCACCTGCTGCGCCAACACCGCCCCCGAGCACGCCATGATGGGCAAACTTGTCGTCGACTCGCTCGTCACGTGGGCCCGGCAGTACAAGGTGGACGGTTTCCGGTTCGACCTGATGGGTCACCACCCGAAGGCGAACATCCTGGCCGTCCGCCAGGCCCTGGACCGGCTGACTGTCGCCCGCGACGGTGTGGACGGCAGATCGATCCTGCTGTACGGCGAGGGCTGGAACTTCGGCGAGGTCGCGGGCGACGCCCGTTTCGTCCAGGCCACCCAGGCCAACATGGCCGGCACCGGCATCGGCACCTTCAACGACCGGCTCCGTGACGCGGTGCGCGGCGGCGGACCGTTCGACACCAACCCCCGCGCGCAGGGCTTCGCGTCCGGGCTCCACACCGACCCGAACGGCGACGAGGTCAACGGGTCGCCGGCGGAGCAGAAGGCGGATCTGCTGCGCGCCCACGACCTGATCAAGGTGGGGCTGACCGGCAACCTGCGCGACTACCGCTTCACCGACACCACCGGACGGCAGGTCACCGGGGCGCAGGTGGACTACAACGGCTCCCCGGCCGGCTACACCGCCGCACCGGGGGAGGCCGTCACCTACGTCGACGCGCACGACAACGAGATCCTGTACGACGCCCTGGCGTACAAACTGCCGCAGGCCACCTCGGCGACCGACCGTTCCCGGATGCAGGTGCTGGCACTCGGCACCGTGGTACTGGGCCAGGGCACCGGGTTCGTCACCGCCGGCACCGAACGGCTGCGGTCGAAGTCGTTGGACCGCAACTCGTACAACTCCGGTGACTGGTTCAACCAGATCCGGTGGGGCTGCGAACAGGGCAACGGTTTCGGCACCGGCCTACCGCCCGCGCCTGACAACGAGGACAAGTGGCCGTACGCGAAGCCGCTGCTGGCGGACCCGGCACTGGTGCCCGACTGCGCGGCGATCAACACCACCGACGCCCGGTACGCCGAACTGCTGCGCATCCGGGCGTCGTCGCCGGTGTTCGGGCTGGCCAACGCCGAGCAGGTGCAGCGGCGGGTGGCGTTCCCGCTGTCCGGGGCGCAGGAGACGCCCGGAGTACTGACCATGACGCTGGACGCCCGCGGGCTGGGTGGACAGTGGACGTCGGTGACCGTCGTCTTCAACGCCACGCCGAAGACGACCACGCAGACGGTGACCGGCCTGCGCGGGGCGGACGTGGCGTTGCACCCGGTGCTGGTCGACTCGGCCGACCCGGTGCTGCGTACCGCCTCGTTCGACCGGGCCGCCGGGACGTTCACCGTGCCGGCGCGCAGCGTGGCGGTCTTCGTCCAGAGGTGACGCGAACCGGCCCCCTCCCGCTGGTGCGGAAGGGGGCCGGTCTGTGTGCTGTTGTCACCAGAGGGTGATCAGGCGAAGCAGTTCTCGATGGTTCCGCCCGGGATGGCCAGGCAGTTCGTCGGGCGGTTCGCGGTGATCGCGGACTTGTCGTCCACGTTCACCTCCCCGAAGAAGCTGAAGACACCGCCCGGAGCGAAGGTGGAGAAGTTGTGGGCGACCTTCGTCTTCGACAGGTTGACCTCGCCGAAGATGTTGAAGATGCCGCCGCCGACCCCGATCGGGCCGATGGCCCGGTTGCCGACGACCTCGCTGTCACGCAGCGTGGTGACGCTGAAGGCGTTGAAGAGCCCGCCGCCGAAGAAGCCGGCGGTGTTGTCCTTGATGCTGCTCTTCTCGAACGTGGCCACGCTGTCGAAGGCGATGGCCACACCGCCACCGACGCCCGCGGTGCTGTTCTTCTCCACGGTGGCGTGGTGCAGGTTCAGCTGGCTGTCCGCCGCGGCGATACCACCACCGGCGAGAACCGCGGTGTTCGAGACGAACTTGGTCTCGTACGCCGTGGTGTTGCCCTCGATGTCGAGGTAGCCACCGCCGAAGCCCAGCGTCTCGTTGTCGTTGATCTCGGCCTTCTTGAGCTCGACCGTTCCGCCGTCGACGTCGTCGGCGAAGATCCGAGCGGCACCGTTGGAGATACCGCCACCACCGATGATGGCCGTGTTGTCGTTGATCTTCGACTCCTCGACCTTGAGCAGGCCGGCGTTGAAGACACCACCACCGAAGAAGAAGGCGGTGTTACGGGTCACGGTGCTGTGCCAGATCTTCGTGGTGCCGAAGTTGGCCACACCACCACCGTTGCCGCCCGACTGGTTCAGGACGACCTCGGACTCCAGGATCTCGGCGGTGCCACCCGGCTGGACCAGGATGCCGGCACCGTCGGTCGCCTCCGGGTACTCGACGAGCGGCGTGACGACGCCCCCCTTGGCAGCCGGCGCGGCCTTGGCCGTGACCTTCGGCGCGGCCTTGAGGCCGGCCTTCGGGTTGGCCTGCCGGGCGGAGAGCGCCTCGTTCAGCGGCGTGCCCGCCTTCACCTGGGCCGCGATCGCCTCGGAGTCCGAGTACGACGCCCAGACGGCCGCCGGTTCGACACTGTTGAACAGTTCGAGGGTCTGACCGCCCTTGATGGTCAGCCCCTTGATGGTGAGGTGCCCACCACTGCCGACGTTGAGGATCCGGAAGTAGTCCGCCGTGGCTTCCCGGGCGATCGTGGTGTGCTCGCCCTTGAGCGTGATCCGCTCGGTGATCACCGGCAGGCCGTTGCCCTGGTAGTCGTTGCGGCTCAGGTTGTAGGTGCAGCCCTTGGCCAGTTCCAGCACACCGCCGTGCTTGCTGTTGGCGAAGACGATCGCCTGGATCAGCTTGTCGGTGTCGCAGGGCACCTCCTTCCCGCGCTCGTGGTCCTTGTCCTTGTCCTTGTCCTTGTCCCGGTCCTTGTCCTTGTCCCGGTCCTCGTTCTTGTCCCAGTCGCGCGACTCGTCACCCCGCTGGTCACCGTCCTTGCTGACCTGTGCGGTGTTCCAGTTCAGGCCGACCGCTCCGGCGCTGCCCGCGACGCCCACCGCCGCGAGACTGATCACGCCCGTCAAACCGGCCACGCCACTGGCGAGCCAGAGCTTGCGGCGGCGCTTGGCCGTCGCCCGCCCGGAGGCTTCGTTGTTCGTTAGGTAGTTGGACATCGGAGCTCTCTGCCCTCTCCTCGTACCAGACAGGGTCGCCGCCGTCAGACGGGCGTCCCCTGCTACAAATCGGTTGTAGCTCCCAAAACCACCGTATGAGAAGGATCCTCGCCTCGCGGGCTTATCCGAGAGAACCCCACATTCGGTTCATGTCCGGCCCGGACCGCCCGCGAGGCCCCGGTTGGGCACGCGCCCCCCGGAGGGTCACTGAGCTGCCCAAATGGGTACGCCCCTCCGCGCCGAGGACCGGCTCGGAGGGGCGCACCCTCTATGTGGATCAGCCATCCGTTCCGGTCAGAAGCAGCCGGGAACGTTCAGGCAGTTGGTGGGGCGGTTGGCGGACACCGCGGACTCGTCGTCCAGCCGGACAAAGCTGCCGAGGCCGTTGGAGATCCCGCCGGGCGGAAGGGTGGCGAAGTTGTGCGTCACCTTCGTCCGACGGAGCGTGATCTCCCCGCCATCCGTGTTGTAGATACCGCCGCCGCTGGCCACCGGGCCGATGGCCCGGTTGCCCGTCACGTCGCTGTCGCGCAGCGTTGTGACGCTGTCCTCGTTGAAGAGGCCGCCACCGAAGAACCCTGCGGTGTTGTCCTTGATGGCGGTGTCCTCGATCGTCGCGACGCTGTCGAAGGCAACCGCCACACCGCCACCCACGCCGGCGGTGCTGTTCTTGGCCACCGTCGCGTGCTTGAGTGTGAGCTGGCTGTCGGCCACCGCGACGCCGCCACCGGCGAGGACCGCCGTGTTGTCGCTGACCTTCGTCTCGTGCAGGGTCGTGGTGCCCTCGACATCCAGGACGCCGCCGCCGAAGCCGAGCGTCTCGTTGTCGGTGACCTCGCTCTTGTAGACCCAGACCGAGCCGCCGTCGACATCGTCGGTGAAGATCCGGGCAGCGCCGTTGGAGATGCCACCGCCGCCGATGATGCCGGTGTTGTCCTTCACCTTCGACTCGTCCACCTGGAGCACGCCGGCATTGAAGATGCCGCCGCCGAAGAAGAACGCGGTGTTGTGGGCCACCGTCGTCTTGCTGAGCCTGGTGCTGCCGAAGTTGGCCAGCCCGCCGCCGTTGCCACCGGACTGGTTGTAGAGCAACTCGCTGTCCAGGATCTCCGCGCGACCACCGGGCTGCACCAGCACCCCGGCGCCGTCAGTGAACCCGGGCTCCTCGACCAACGGCGTTACCGCCGGTGCGGCTACCGGAACTGCCTTGGCCGCTGCCGCCTTGGCCTCGGTGGCCGGCTTGGCCTCGGCTGCCAGCTTGGCCTTGGTCTTGGCCGTCGGCTTCGCTGCCGTTGTCGCCTTGGTTGCTGCCGCTGGCTTCGCTTCCGGCTTGACCGGCTTGACCGCCGCCTTGGCCGCCGCCTTGGCCTCCGCCTTCGTCTCCGCCTTGGCCGCCGCCTTGGCCGCCGCCGCAGGCTTGGCTGCCGGTGCTGCCTTGACTGCTGCTGCCGGCTTGGCCGCCTCGGCTGCTGCCGGCTTGGCTGCCCCAGCGGCTGCTGCCGTCGACGACCGGACCAGGGCGGAGTACGGCGCCCAGACCGTCGCCGGGTCGGCGGTGACCGCGGACCGAAGGGTCTGCCCACCCCTGATGCTCAGGCCCTTGAGGGTGAGGTGCCCGCCGGCGCCGACGTTGAGAATGCGGAAGTAGTCAGCGGTGGCCTCACGGCCGATGGTGGTGTGCTCGCCCTTGAGGGTGATGGGCTGAGTGATCACCGGCAGGCCATTGCCGTCCTGGTTGCGGGTCAGGGTGTAGGTGCAGCCCTTCGCCAACTCCAGCACGCCGCCGTCGTCGTTGTTCGCGAACGTGATGGCCTGGATCAGCTTGTCGCTGTCGCACGGCACCTGCCTGGTGCGGTCCTTCTCGTCGCGCTTGTCGTCCTTGCCGGCCCGGTCGTCGAAGCCGCTCCAGTCGTCGCCGCTCCACTCGTCGTCCCGACCGTCGCTCTTCGAGCCGCCCTCGTCCGCGCCGCCGGCGTCACTGACGCTCTGCCGGTTGGTCGACGGCTGCGCGTCCGAGACCTGGTCGGATTTGGGCTTGTCGTCGCGGGCGGCCACGCCGCCGAGGGCCGCCAGACCGACCACACCGGTCAGCCCGGCCACGCCGGCGACCCACAGCGCCCGCCTTCGTCGTGTCGGCGGAGCTGTCGAGGCCCCGCCGTCGGTACTCGTTACGTCGTTGGACATCAGAGCCTTCCGCCCTTTCCTGCTACCAGACGGGGTCGCACCGCCTGGGGCGCCACGACCAGCTACAAATGGGTTGTAGCCTCTGATCCCCACCGTATGAGAACCATCTTCGCGATGCGGACGTATCCGAGATAACCCCGCATTCGGCTCAGGCCGGTTGAGGTCGGGCAACCGGTTCGGGGTGGTGGAAAGGGGGCGTGAGCAGCGCCAACGCCGACGGAAAGCGCAGCCTGACCCACGGGCTGCGGAGTGATCCACTCCATATCGCCGATATCGCGCTGTCCCCGCAGCCGGATACCGCCACTTCGGCGATATGGAGTGGATCACGCGCCGGGCCTCTCGCCGGGCGCTGGCGGGGCGACGACGGCGGGGCGGGCTGGAGGCAGTGAGGTGGCTGGAGACGGGTCGGGCCGCGACGGTCAGTCGTCGCGGCCCGGGGTGAGGTGTTGGTGTGTGTCGGTCAGCCGGGCAGGCGGGGGCCGGCCTCGCGCTGCTCGGCCAGCCAGGTCTCCACCTCGTCGGAGGTGCGCGGCAACCCGGCCGACAGGTTCGTCGCACCGGTCGCGGTGACCAGCACGTCGTCCTCGATCCGGATGCCGACGCCGCGCAGCTCGGCGGGGACCAGCTCGTCCTCGGGCTGGAAGTACAGCCCCGGCTCGACGGTGAGCACGTAGCCCTCGCCCAGCGCGCCGTCGCGGTACGTCTCCTTGCGGGCATTCGAGCAGTCGTGCACGTCGATGCCGAGCATGTGGCCGAAGCCGTGCAGCGTCCACCGCCGGTAGACCGTCGACTTCTCGTCCATCGCCTCGTCCACGCTCACCGGCAGCAGACCGAGGTCGGACAGGCCCTCGGCGAGGACCCGCATGCAGGTCAGGTGGACGTCCTTGAACTTCACGCCGGGGCGGATGGCCTCGATGCCGGCCTGCTGCGAGGCGTACACGATGTCGTAGACCTGGCGTTGCAGGGCGGTGAACCGACCGTTCACCGGGAGCACCCGGGTCACGTCGGCGGTGTAGAGGTTGCGGCCCTCGACGCCCATGTCCATCAGCAGCAGGTCACCCGGCCGGGTGGCGCCGTGGTTGTGCACCCAGTGCAGGATCGTGGCGTGTTCGCCGGCGCCGACGATCGAGCTGTACCCGACGTCGTTGCCGTCGTGACGGGCCCGCAGCGCGAAGACACCTTCCAGGAGCCGCTCGGAGACCGCGCGGTCGGCCGGGAGGATCCGGGCCACGTCCTCGAAGCCGCGGACGGTGGCGTCGATCGCGTCCTGGAGCTGGCCGATCTCCCACTCGTCCTTGACCAGCTTCATCTCCGAGATGGCGATCGCCAGCTCCCGGTCGCGGGCGGGCTGCCCGTCGGCGCGGACGCCGTCGTAGGGGCGGACGGCCGCGTCCACCTGGGCGTCGAAACCGCGCAACACCCGGGTACGCCCCGGCGCGAGGTCGGCGAGCGTCGCCTCCAGGCCGGTCAGGTCTGCGGTGGGCAGGCCCAGCTCGGTCGACTTCTCGGTGAGCGTGTGCCGCCGGCCCACCCACAGCTCACCGTTGCGGCTGCGGAAGAACTCGTCGGTCTCCCGGGAGGACCGGGGCCGCATGTACAGCGTCGCGTCGTGCCCTGAGCCGTTCGGGCGCAGCACGAGCACGCTGTCCGCGTCGTGGTCGCCGGTCAGGTAGGCGAAGTCGCTGCCGGGCCGGAACGGGTAGTCGGTGTCGTTGGCCCGGACCTTCTCGGTGCCGGTGGGGATCACCAGCGTCTCGCCGGGGAAGGCCGCCGAGAGGGCCGCCCGCCGCTTGGCGTAGTTCGGTGTCTCCGGGCGGGGCGTCACGGGCAGCGCGGTGTCGCGCCAGCCCTGCCGCATGAAGGACAGGAACGCCTCCGGGAAGTCCGGATCGTGCGATTCCGTACCGTCCGTCGGCGTACCGTCGGTGCGTCCCTCGGTCATTGCGCCGCTCCCTCCGCTTCGTTGCTGGTCCCGACGGTACCGCGCGTCCGGTTCGTGGTGACGCCCGCCGGGAGTCGGGTGGATCGACGGACGGCTGCAAGGGCCGACAGCGCGCGTGGAAAGATGGCCACCATGTGCGGACTTCTGGCCTTCTTCAGCGCGAACGGCAACGCCGCAGCGCATCGCGACCACATCGCCGGAGCGTTGGAATGCCTGCACCACCGCGGCCCCGACGAGACCGGGGTCGAGGTGGTCGGCGACGCTTCCGGCCGGTACGCGGACGGCGTGTTCGCCCACAAGCGGCTGGCCATCATCGACGTCGCGTCGAGCCACGAGCCGCTGCCCTACGCGAACGGTCGTTACCTGCTCACCTTCAACGGTGAGATCTACAACTACATCGAGCTGCGCGAGGAGTTGATCAGGAACTTCGGCGCGCAGTTCGCCACCGCCGGCGACGGCGAGGTGATCGTGGCGGGCTACCACTTCTGGGGCGAGCAGGTGCTCACCCGGCTGCGGGGCATGTTCGCCTTCGTCATCTGGGACCGGCAGGAGCGGCGCGCCTTCGGTGCCCGCGACTACTTCGGCATCAAGCCGATGCACTACCTGGAGACCGCCGACGGTCTCTACCTGGCGTCGGAGAAGAAGGCGTTGCTGCCGTTCGCGCACAGCAACTACCAGGGCGACGCGGGCGTCGACACGGCCAACCTGAGCCACTACCTGACCCTGCAGTACGTCCCCGAGCCGGGCACGCTGCACAAGGGCATCAGCCGGATCGGGTCGGGGGAGTACCTGAACTGGACCCCGGGCGGGCGGATCGACGTACGCCGGTGGTACCGGCCGGTGTTCCGGCCGGCGCCGGTCGACGACGAGCAGAAGCTGTACCACGAGATCCGGGAGACGCTGCGGGAGAGCGTGCGCATGCACATGCGCTCCGACGTGCCGGTCGGCTCGTTCCTGTCCAGCGGCATCGACTCCACGGCGGTGGTCGCGCTGGCCCGCGAGTTCAACCCGAACATCCTCACCTTCACCGTCGGCTACGACGTGCCGGGTTATTCGGAGATCGACGTCGCCCAGGAGTCGGCGCGGCACCTGGACGTCACCACGATCCCCACCAAGATCGGTCCACAGGACATGATCGACGCGCTGCCGAAGATCGTCTGGCACCTGGACGACCCGGTGGCCGACCCGGCGCTGGTGCCGCTGTACTTCGTGGCGAAGAAGGCCGCCGAGCACGTCACCGTGGTGCTGTCCGGCGAGGGCGCGGACGAGTTCTTCGGCGGCTACACGATCTACCGGGAGCCGCTGTCGTTGGGCACCGTCAACGGTCTGCCCGGTGGGGTGCAGAAGGGCCTGCGCGCGGTCTCCAAGGCGATCCCGCAGGGGGTCAAGGGCAAGAGCTTCCTGGAGCGCGGCACGACTCCGATCGAGGAGCGTTACTACGGCAACGCTCGGATGTTCACCGAGGAGGAGAAGCAGCACCTGATGCGCCGCTACGACCCCTCGGTGCGCTACACGGACGTCACCGCCCCGATCTACGCCGAGTGCACCGAGCTGGACGACGTCACCAAGATGCAGTACGTCGACCTCTACACCTGGCTGCGCGGCGACATCCTGGTCAAGGCCGACCGGATCTCGATGTCGCACTCGCTGGAGGTGCGGGTGCCGTTCCTCGACCGTGAGGTGTTCGACGTCGCGGCGAAGATCCCGGTGGACCTGAAGCTGCCGCCGCGGTCCGACGCCACCAAGTACGCGATGCGTCAGGCGTTGCAGGGTGTCGTGCCGCCGGCCATCGTCAACCGCAAGAAGCTGGGCTTCCCGACCCCCACCCGGGTCTGGCTGCGCGGCGAGATGTACGAGTGGGCCCGGCACGTGCTGAGCACCTCGGGTGCGGGTGACCTGCTCGACCTGTCGTACGCGCTGCGGCTGCTCGACGAGCACAAGCGGGAGGAGGCCGACCACTCCCGCAAGGTGTGGACGGTGTTGATCTTCTGCATCTGGCACGCCATCTTCGTGTCGAAGACGCTCGACCCGGGCATCCAGCGCAACCAGTCGGCCCTGCTGACGAAGCCCGTGGTCGGTTCCATGGTCCGCTGACCCGGTCCTAGCCCGTCGATCAAGAGGTTTGCGTCACCGGATTGGCTCCGGATGACGCAAACCTCTTGATCAACTATTCATGGCGAGGGGCTCAGCGGGCGGCGCAACTCACCGTGGGGGCGCCGTTGGTTCCTGTGGAGCTGCCCAGGAAGCCGAACGTGGTGCTGGCCGACGGTGCGAGAGTGCCGTTGTAGTTGACGTTCGTCGCTGTCACCGACGATCCGGACGACGTTTGTGTCGCACCCCAGATCTGGCTGATCGACTGCCCGTTGGGCCAGGTCCAGCTTGCGGTCCAGCCGGACAACGCCGAACTGCCGTTGTTCGTGATCGTGACCTCGCCCTGGAAGCCACCCTGCCAGGAGGTGGTCACCTTGTAGCTGGCCGTGCAGGCGCCACCGGCCGGCGGCGGGGTGGTGGTCGGCGGCGGGTCGGTCGGACCCGGCGTCGGGGTGGTCGGCGTGGGGGTCGGCGACGTCGTGCCGCCCCGGATGCCGGTCACCTGACCGTTGCCACCGTCGAAGACCACGTCGGAGCAGCCGAAGAAGTTCTCCTGCGAGTCCGACCGCACCCAGCGCGAGTAGATGATGTGCTGGCCGCTCTTGCCCGACGGCAGGTTGCCGCTGAAGTAGTAGTGACCGTCGTTGGTGCCGACGCCGCCGCGCTGCGGCGGGTTGGTCACCTGGAGGAACGGCTGCTCCTCCAGGTCACTCCAGGCGAGCGCCCGGTTCGGGCTCCAGCTGTTCTTGGTGATGTAGAAGTAGAACGTGCCCGGGTGGTGTGCCCAGTTGCTGTACTTGAAGTCCAACCGCGCGCCGGCGGTCAGGTGGGTCAGCGGCCAGTCCGTGCGGGGCAGGTCGTAGCCGCGGAAGCCGGTGGCACCACCGCTGCACAGCTGGCCGTCCGGGATGAAGCCGGTGGTCCGGCCCCCTGCGTCGGAGCGGAGCACGCTGAACCAGTTGTAGAGCGAGTTCGCGCCACTCGTCGCGACGGCGGCGGAGCACGCGGGGTTGGTCGGCCGGATCTCACCGGTCTGGCTGAGGCCGTCCTGCCAGCACAGGTAGGTGCGGCTGCCGGGCGTCATCGCCGCGCCATGCGCCTCGGCAGGCTGCGGATTGGACGCCAAGGCGACGCCGCCCAGTGCGAGTGTCACGGACGCGATGAGCAACGCGGCCGTACGGGAACGGTTCACAGGTTCTCCTGACTCGCGAGGCGCGCCGCCCGCGCCGCCCCGCTGACATCGGGTGGGATGTGGCATGATCGCCCGCCTCGGTGAGCGGTGCGACGATCACGGCGACGTGCCCGGCGGAGAATCAGCCGGTGGACACGCGCCATCGTCGGTCCAGCCCTGGACCGGTGCCCTCGCGTCGAACGAACCCGGCAACCGGCGGCACGGCAGCCCTCGCACCGCCCGGTACGCGTCATCCCACCATGCCGCACGGTCCCGACGCAATAGTCGTTCCTCGATGCATCAATTGACCCGTCGACCGCCGATGGACGCCATATCCTGCCTAGAGGTGAGGAAACCGAGAGGTGGCGGTCGGTGCCGGACGTGTTCGACGAGGCGCACCGACGTTGCCGCGGTGGCGAACCGGTCGCCCTCGCCACCGTCGTGGCCACCTGGCGCTCCGCGCCGCAGCCGCCCGGCGCGACCATGCTCGTCGCGGCCGACGGCACGGTCACCGGCAGTGTCTCCGGCGGCTGCGTCGAGGCGGACCTCTACGAACGGGCCCGCCGCGTGCTGGACACCGGCGCACCCGAGCTGACCAGGTACGGGATCAGCGACGACGACGCGTACGCCGTGGGCCTGACCTGTGGTGGTGTCCTCGACGTGTTTGTGGAGCGCGTCGACGCCCACGCCCTGCCCGGGCTGGACGCGATCGCCGCCGCCCGCCGGGACGGCCGACCGGCGGCGGTGGTCACCTGCGTGGCGGCGGACGCCGGTGACCCGCCGGGGCCGGTGCCGGCCGACCCGGCCGGGCGGCTGGGTCGACGGCTCGTGCTGACCGGCCGGCAGCCGACCGGCTCCCTCGGCGACGACCGCCTCGACGCCGCCGCCAGCGCCGACGCCCTCGGGCTGCTCGCCGCCGGACACAGTGGAATGCTCCGGTACGGGTACCACGGGCAGCGCCGCGGCTGTGGCGTGAGCCTCTTCGTGACCGCGTACGCCACACCGCCCCGGATGATCGTCTTCGGGGCCATCGACTTCGCCGCCGCCGTGGCCCGGATCGGCGCGTTCCTCGGCTACCGGGTCACCGTCTGCGACGCCCGGCCGGTCTTCACCACCACGCGACGCTTCCCCGAGGCGGACGAGGTGGTGGTGCAGTGGCCGCACCGCTACCTGCGGACGGAGGTGGACGCCGGTCGGGTCGACGAGCGGACGGTGGTGTGCGTCCTCACCCACGACCCGAGGTTCGACGTGCCGTTGCTGGAGGTGGCGCTGCGCCACCCGCTGGCGTACGTCGGCGCGATGGGCTCGCGACGCACCCATGACGAACGGCTCAAGCTGCTGCGCGAGGCGGGGGTCAGCCCGGCGCAGCTCGCCCGGCTCGCCTCCCCGATCGGGCTGGACCTCGGTGGACGTACCCCTGAAGAGACCGCGGTGAGTGTGGCCGCGCAGATCGTCGCGGCCCGCTGGGGCGGCACGGGTCGCCCGCTGGTGGCGCTCGACGGGCCGATCCACCAGCTGGGGTAGCGGTTGCGGCGGCTTCGGTGCCCGTTGAGCGGCCCGTTGTGCCAGCCTGGTGCCACGGCGATCGGTTCGGCGTACGAGGGTCGGCGGCGGGTGGCGAGGACGAGAGGACCGGCATGGGATACGCGGTGGTGCTCGGCGAGGCGCTGGTCGACCTGCTCGACACTGAGCGCGACGGTGAGCGGGTCTACCGGCAGGCGATCGGCGGTGGACCGCTCAACGTGGCCGTCGGCGTGGCCCGCCTCGGCGGCGCGGCACAGTTCGTCGGCTCGCTCGGCGACGACGTGCTGGGTGGTCGCATCCGCGCCTTCTTGAGCGCTGTCGACGTCGGGGTGGCCGGCGCGGTCACGGTGCCGGCGCCGACCACGCTCGCCGTGGTGACGTACGCCGGACCGGAACCGGACTTCCGCTTCTACGGCGAGCCGGCCTCCTACGGGTTGCTCGGCCCCGACGACCTGGATCTCGCGCTGATGGAGGGCGCGGACGTGCTCTACTGCGGCTCGATCGTGCTCTTGCAGCCCGACGTGCTCGCCGCCGCCCGACGCGCCTGGTCGCTCGCCACCGGTCTGCGGGTCTTCGATCCGAATGTGCGTCCCCGGCTGTTGGACGGGCCGACCGCGCTGGAGGGGCTGCGCGAGGTGGTGGCCGAGTTCGCCGCCGGCGCGCACCTGGTCAAGCTGAGCGCCGCCGACGCCAGGCTGCTCTATCCGGGTGAACCGGTCGAGGGGGTCGCGGCGTACCTGCGCGAGGTGGGTGCCTCAACGGTGGTGGTGACGCTCGGCGCGGCCGGTGCGGTGCTGGCTGCCGCCGACGCCGACCCGGTCCGGGTGCCGGCCCCGAAGGTCGACGCGATCGACGCCACCGGCGCGGGTGACTCGGTGATGGCCGCGTTGATCGCCGATCTGCTCGTCGCCGGGGAGCCGGTCACCTCGGACGGGTGGATCGAGCGGGTCGGGTTCGCGCTGCGGGTCGCCGGCCTGGTCTGTGAGTCACCGGGTGGCGCGACCGCCATGCCCACGCGCGCCGACGTGGAACGTCGCTTCGGAAGCGCCGGCTGACCGTCCGCGAGGGTGCGCGCGTCGTCTTGACGCCCACTTCATGTGAGCGTTAACATCGACGTCTTGCGATGGAAACATCCCTGCGCTCTCGCCGGAGGCTTCGATGTCACCAGTCCTGGTACCTCCGTCGTTCCGCCCCGTCGCGGCCATGCTGATCATGCTTCTCGTGGCCGTGGGAGGCATCTTCGTCAGCCCGCCCGAACGGGCGCTCGCATGGGACAACGACGTGGCCGACACCCCACCGATGGGATGGAACAGCTACGACTCGTTCAACTGGAGGGTCACCGAAGCCGACGTACGGGCCAACGCCGACTACATGGCCACCAACCTGCGGCAGTTCGGCTGGCAGTACGTGGTGATCGACTGGGCCTGGTACTACCCCGGTCAACACAACAACAGCCCCAACCAGGACGCCAACCTGCAACCCCGGCTCCGGATGGACGCCAACGGGCGATTGCTACCGGACACCACCCGGTTCCCCTCCGCCGCCGGTGACAACGGGTTCAAGCCCCTCGCCGACTACGTCCACGCGCAGGGGCTGAAGTTCGGCGTCCACCTGATGCGCGGCATACCCCGCCAGGCCGTCGCCGACAACGTCCCGATCCTCGGCACCACCTGCCGCGCCAACCAGGTCAACAACACCACCACCGCGGCCTGGCTCAACCTCATGTGGGGCCTGAACATGTCCAACCCCTGCGCGCAGACCTACCTGGACTCGGTGTTCCAGCTGCTGGCGTCCTGGGGCGTCGACTTCGTCAAGGTGGACGACATCGCCGCGCCGACGTACCGGCAGGCGGAGGTCGAGGGATACCGCACCGCCATCCAGCGCAGCGGCCGCCCGATGGTGCTGAGCCTGTCTCCCGGCGCGACCCCGCTGGCCAGCGGCGGACACGTGCAGACCAACGCGCACATGTGGCGCATCGTCAACGACCTGTGGGACAACTGGTCGTCCGTGGACGCCCTCTTCGACCAACTCCGCAACTGGACCCCGTACCGCGCCACCGGCGCCTGGCCCGATCCGGACATGATCCCGATCGGTCGGCTCTCCAAGTACGGGCCGGTCGGGTCGCCGCGCTACTCCAACCTGACGGCGGACGAGCAGCGCACCCTGATGTCGCTGTGGGTGATCAACCGGGCGCCGTTGATGTGGGGCGGCAACCTGGTCGAGAACCGCGCCTCGGAACTGGCGCTGATGACCAACGCGGCGGTGCTGGCGGTCGACCAGAACAGCACGAACAACCGTCAGCTCACCGGCGGCACCCGGCAGGTGTGGACCGCCGACGTACCAGGCAGCAACCACAGGTACGTCGCCCTCTTCAACCGGGAGAGCAGCGCGGCCCCCGTGTCGGTCAACCTGGCCGACCTGGGCATCGGATCCGCCAGCGCGACAGACCTGTGGTCCGGTGCGGCCCTCGGCACGGCGAGCGGCACCTTCACCCGTACGCTCCCGGCCCACGGCGCCGGGCTGTACCGGCTCGCGCCGGAGACCACGGTGCCGGTGCCGACCACGTCCACCCTCACGGCTCGGCACAGCGGAAAGCTGCTGGACGTGTCGAACAACGCGACCACCGACGGCGCCGACGTGGTCCAGTGGGCCGCGAACGGCCAGCCCAACCAGCGGTGGCGGTTCCAGGACGCGGGCGGCGGCTACCAGACGGTGGTCAGCGTGCACAGCGGCAAGTGCCTCGACGTGTACGGCGGCGCGACGGCTACCGCAGACGGGGTCCGCGTGACCCAGTGGACCTGCAACGGCGGCACCAACCAACAGTGGCGCGTGCAGGACCTCGGCACGGGCTACGTGCAGCTCGTCGCCCGGCACAGCGGCAAGTGCCTGGACGTCCTCAACGCCGCCACCACCGACGGTGCCCGAGTCGTGCAGTGGACGTGCGGCACCGGCAACCAGCAACAGTGGCGGCGTACCTCGGCCTAGGCTGGTCAGCCCTCGCCGTCGAGTTCGAGGTAGCCGCGCCGGGCGGCGATCAGGGCGGCGCGCGCACCGAAGGGCGCCTCGGCGGCGACCCGCTCCGGCGGGGCGCTGCCGGTGTGCGCGGCCCGGATCAGCCAGGCCAACCTGGCCAGCTCGGCGTGCTGGGCGCGGACGAAGTCGACGTCCACCGGGTCGCCGTGACCCGGCACCACCACGGTGCGCGCGGTGGTCAGCCGCAACAGGTCCGCGACCGCGTCCGGCCACTTCAGGGGGTACGAGTCCTCGAAGGCGGGCGGGCCGCTCTGCTCCACGAGGTCACCGGCCACCAGCACGTCGGCGTCCGGCACGTGCACCACCAGGTCGGCCTCGGTGTGCCCCCGGCCCGGGTGCCGCAGCAGCACCCGCCGGCCGCCCAGGTCGAGTGTCGTCTCCGTCTGCACGGCGTGCGTCGGGGCGAGCAGCGGAGTGTCGGCCAGCTCGGCAGCTAGCGTCGGGTGCTCCGTCCGCACCTCCTCGTACGCCTCCCGGCGCAGCCGCTCCGGCTCGTCGCGCAGGGCCGCGACGGCCAGCTCGTGCGCGTACACCGGGCGGGGTGGCTCGCCGGCCAGGACGGCGTTGCCGAAGCAGTGGTCGTAGTGGTGGTGGGTGTTGACGAGCGTCAACGGCCGGTCGGTGACCGCCCGCACGGCGGCGGCCAGGTCGGTGGCCTGCGCGGCCGACGAGAGCGTGTCCACCAGCAGGGCCTCGTCGTCGCCCACGACCAGTGTGACGTTGACCCGCAGCATCGGCTCGCGTCTCACGTGCACCCGGTCGGCGACCTCGACGAAACCGGCGGTCATGACACCCGCCCGGCGCGTTCGACGAAACGTTGCCGGTCCACCATGATCCGGTCGACCCGACCCCGGGCCACCGTCTGGTCACCGTCGCTGACAGTGACCTCGAACGACAGCCGGCGACCGTCGACGGTCGCCAGCAGGGCCTGCGCCCGGACCGTCCGGCCGACCACGGTCGGCGCCAGGTGCTCCAACTCGACCCGGGTGCCCACCGTCGTCGACCCGGGTGGCATCCCGGTCGCCGTCGCCGCGACGGTCGCCGCCTCGGCGAGCGCGAGGACCCGGGGAGTGCCCAGCACCGGTACGTCCCCCGAACCCACCGCCTGGGCGGTGTCCGCGTCGGTGACCGTCAACTCGACCTGGGCGGTCAGACCCGGCGCGAAGGCCGGCTCGGGCTGCTCCTGCATGGTCGTCAGCCTAGGTGCTCGCCGAGCCCGTCGAGCACGCGCCCGGTGATCCCGACACCCACCGTCTCCCACCTGTGCGCGGCCCCGCCGGGTGGTCCCCGTCGGTCGATGCCGTACCCGTCGTTAACCTTGACGGCGATGGCCGTCGTGACTGACCCCCAGCCCCCCGCCCGGACCGACCCGCCCGCGTCCCCGGACGGAGGTCGTCGGCGCGTCGTCGCCATGACCGTCTGGGCGGTCGCCTTCGTCGCCGCGTGGCTGGCCATCGGGCTGCCCACCGACCCCGCGTACGCCTTCGTGTGGATCTGGCTGGCGACCATCGCCTGGAACAGCGAGCGGCCGTGGCGCAGTCACCTGCGCTTCGCCCGGGACTGGGTGCCGGTGGTGCTGCTGTTCGTCGTCTACAACCTCTCGCGGGGGTTCGCCGACAACGGGGCTACCCCGCACGCGATGGAGTTGATCGTCGCCGACCGGTTCATGTTCGGCTGGGCCACCGGCGGGGAGGTGCCCACCGTCTGGTTGCAGCAGCACCTCTACCACCCGCAGGTGCACTGGTGGGACGTCGCGGCGAGCTGGGTGTACTTCTCCCACTTCGTGGTGGCGCTCGCCGCCGCCGCGGTGCTCTGGCTGCGCGACCGGCACCGCTGGGCCGCGTACATGCGGCGCTGGGGCTTCCTCTGCGCCGCCGGCCTGGTCACCTACTTCCTCTACCCGGCCGCCCCGCCCTGGTGGGCCGCGCAGAACGGGCTGCTCACCGAGGTCGCCCGGATCTCCACCCGGGGCTGGAAGGCGTTCGGCATGCACGGCGCCGGCAACGTCCTCAACGCCGGCCAGATCGCCTCCAACCCGGTCGCCGCGATGCCGTCGCTGCACACCGCGTGGGCGCTGTTCGTCGTGCTGTTCTTCCTCACCAGCACCCGCCGTCGCTGGTGGCCGCTGCTGCTCGCGTATCCGCTGGCGATGACCTTCACCCTGGTCTACTCGGGTGAGCACTACGTGATCGACGTGCTGGTCGGCTGGGCGTACGTGGGGTTGACCTTCCTGGTGGTCGGCTTGGCCGAGCGCGGCTGGGCCGCCTGGCGGGCCCGCCACCCGAAGGCCGGAACGCCACCGCCCCCCGAGCACACCGCCGACCCCGAGACACCACCCAACGAACCCCCGTCCCCCCGCACACCAACCACCCCCCAGGTCCCCGCCGACCACTAACCGCCCCCACCCCGGCCCCCCGTCGATCATGAAGTTATTGCCATGACACGCCGGTCGGGAGGGCAATAACTTCATGATCAACGCGGTGGGGCGGTGGGGCGCGGGGCGCGGGGCGCGGGGGTGGGGTTTAGGGGCGGTGGCGGGCTTGGTGGGCACGCTGGTTCAGGTCGGCGGCCAGGGCCCAGGCTTCGGCCAGGTCGCGGTCCTGGGCGGTGGCGCCGGAACCGCCCGCCGTGTCCGCGTGCACGGAAGCCAACCCGAGGCGGCGCTGGATCGGCCCCTGCACCACCCGCACGCTCTGGATACGGGCGTACGGCACGATCACCAACTGGCGGGTGAGCCGCCCCGAGCGGGTGGCGAACACCTCCTCGAACAGCCCCGCACCGAGGGCGCGACGGCCCAGCGGGTGCAGCCACCGGGTCCGGGTCGGCGGAGGGCTCAGCGTCAGGGCGTCGAGGCGTACCCCCGGAAGCACCTCCGCGACGATCATCGTCGCGGTCGGCAGGTCACCGACCGGCAGCAGCCGGTCGGGTCGGTTGCGGTCGTCGGCCTCCGCGACGGAGAACCCGGCCACCTCCAGCCGCAGCCGCAGCCAGCCGTTGACCCGCCACAGCAGCGGCCAGGTGGCCCGCACTGTCTGCACCCGGGCCAGCGGCACGGTCTGCGAACGCGTCTCCAACAGGCCGTTGTGCACCCGCAACGTGCCGCCGTCGCGGGCCAGCCGGAAGTTCCAGTCGTCGAGCACCCGGCGCACCGGTTGCAGCAGCACACCTGCCATCGCGGTCAGCGTGCTCGCCACCGCGACGAACGACCACGACCCCGCGGTGAGGAACTGGATCACGACGAACGCCACACCGAACGGAAGCAGGAACGCCTGCGGTGTGAGCAGTTGACTGATCAGCAGGCTCTGGTTGCGTACCGCGTGCAGTGGCCGGCCCGGGGCGGCCACCGTCGGCGCCGGCGCTCCCGGAGCCACCGCGGACGTCGCGTCCTCCGGCTCCGGTGCCTGCGCCACCCGCCCTGCCAACGCCAGCAGCCGGTCGCGCAGCCGGGCCGCATCGGTCACCCCGAGGTACGCCAGGGGCGCCTCCGTCTTGCCGCCACCGACCACCTCCAGCCGCAGCTCGGCCAGGCCGGTGAGCTGGGCGAGCAGTGGCCGGACCACCTCGACGGCCTGCAGACGCTCCAACGGGATGGCCCGGGTACGACGCCAGAGCAGCCCCTCGTACACCCGGAGTTCGCGGCCCACCACGTGGTAGCCGGTGTTGTACCAGCTCACCACCGACAACACTGTCGCGCCGAGCGCGAGCACCGCCACCATGGCGGCGAACCAGCCGAAGCCCACCCGGGACAGCGTCGACCAGGACAACCCGGCGATCACCACGACCAGTGACTTGGCGCCGTGCAGGACCGGACTGAGCGGGTGCAGTCGCTGCCGGGGCTCGCCTTCGCCACCGCCCGCCGGTGCCGGCCACGCGGCCGGTGGCATCGGCTCGTGCGGCGTCGGGCTGGTGGGTGGCACGGTGCTCGGCTCGGCGGGCCCGTCGCTCATCGGGCCGGCCCTCGCAACCCCGGCTCACTCCTCGCGCTCACAGGGCCGCTTTTCGTTTGCGACTGCGGGGCTCGCAACCCCGGCTCACTCCTCGCGCTCACAGGGCCGCTTTTCGTTTGCGACTGCGGGGCTCGCAACCCCGGCTCACTCCTCGCGCTCACAGGCCCTCCGCCCGGTCTTCGCCGAGCGCGGTGAGCCGGTCGCGTAGCCGGGACGCCTCCGCCGGCCGCAGCCCGGGCACCCGGGCGTCGCTCGCCGCCGCGGCCGTGTGCAACTGCACGGTGGCCAGGTCGAAGGCGCGCTCCAACGGCCCGGCGCTGACGTCGACGAACTGCATTCGCGAATACGGAACGATGGAGAGCCGCCGGACCAGGAGCCCGTGTCGGACCAGCAGGTCGTTCTCCCGCTCGGCGTACCCCCAGGCTCGCACCGCGCGGACGATCGCGATGGCTCGCCACCCGCCGAGCAGCGCGACGACGGCGACGGCGAGCCCGAACAGCCAGTGGCCGCTGAGGGCCCAGCCCACCGCCGTCACGGCCAGCCCGATGGCGACCACGACCGCCAACCGGATCAGCTCCACCCAGATCAGGTCGGTGGAGATCGGCTGCCAGTTGACAGTGCTCGGCCAGGGATCCAGTGGCCCTCGCCCCGCCGCCAACAGAGGGCTGGACGCTTCGGGAGCGGCCGGCAGGAGGCCGGGTGGGGGCAGGTCGGGGGCGCGCTGGTCGGCGTCGGGCGCCGGGCGGTGACCAGGCGGCGGCAGCGCGCCCGGCGGCAGCGGTGCGGGCGACGAGACGTCGGGCGCGACGGGCTCCGGGCCGAGCGTGCCGGGTGCCGGGAACGCACCGGGCGGTGGTTCGACGCCGGGTGGTGCGGAGGCCGGGGTGGGCGGCCAGGACGGGGAGGTGGGGCCGGGGGAAGCCGGTGGGTCGCCGCTCACGTGTCGAGCGTAGGCGATCCGGGCACCGGAGTGACGGCACGCAGGAAGCCGCGAGCGTCCAGGAAGTCACCGAGGCTGCCCCGGTGCTCGGCGCAGGCCAGCCAGGTCTTGCGCCGATCGGCGTCGTGCAGCCGGGGATTGTTCCACTTCAGGGCCCAGACCGCGACGGCCCGGCAACCCCGGGCCGAGCAGACCAGGGCCTCGTCGGCGGGGGAGGGGATGCTCATCCCGGCCAGTCTAGGGCGGCGGGACGGGAAGTTTGAGCGCCGGGCGACCACGGGGGGAGCCGCCCGGCGACGGGATGAATCGTACACGCGGCGGGCCGATCCGTGCACACCCGCGTTGCGCGGTTCGGCCGTCGGGGACGGCGCGGCGAAAATCGGCTTCTCCCCACCTCGACACTCAGCAAGGCATGCGAGTCTTGATACCGCACCAGCCGCGACGACCGAATGATGCTGTGGAGGACCGGTGGCCCAGCCGACCATGCCCGACGCCCCGACGCCGAACGGGGCGGCACCACAGACGCCCGCGCCGGTGACCACACCCGCGCAGGACGCCACTCTGCTGGAGAAAGCGCTGTTCGAGATCAAACGCGTGATCGTCGGGCAGGACCGGATGGTCGAGCGGATGTTCGTCGCGCTGCTCGCTCGTGGTCACTGCCTGCTCGAAGGGGTGCCCGGGGTCGCCAAGACCCTGGCCGTGGAGACCCTCGCCAAGGTCGTCGGCGGGTCCTTCGCCCGGGTGCAGTTCACCCCGGACCTGGTGCCGGCCGACATCATGGGCACCCGGATCTACCGGCAGTCGAGCGAGAAGTTCGACGTCGAGCTGGGCCCGGTCTTCGTCAACTTCCTTCTCGCCGACGAGATCAACCGGGCCCCGGCGAAGGTGCAGTCCGCGCTGCTCGAGGTGATGAGCGAGCGGCAGGTGTCCATCGGTGGGGAGAGCCACCGGGTGCCCGACCCGTTCCTGGTGATGGCCACTCAGAACCCGATCGAGCAGGAGGGCGTCTACCCGCTGCCGGAGGCGCAGCGCGACCGGTTCCTCATGAAGATCGTGGTGGGTTACCCGACCGACGCGGAGGAACGGGAGATCGTCTACCGGATGGGCGTTGCCCCGCCGGAGCCGACAGCGGTGTTCGACACCCCGGACCTGATCGCCCTGCAACGCAAGGCCGACCAGGTCTTCGTGCACAACGCCCTGGTCGACTACGCCGTCCGGTTGGTGTTGGCCACCCGCGCCCCGGCCGAGCACGGCATGCCCGACGTCGCGCAACTGATCCAGTACGGTGCCAGCCCGCGCGCCTCCCTGGGCCTGGTCCGGGCCACCCGCGCGCTGGCGCTGCTGCGAGGGCGCGACTACGCGTTGCCGCAGGACGTGCAGGACATCGCGCCCGACATCCTGCGGCACCGGTTGGTGCTGAGCTACGACGCGCTCGCCGACGACGTGCCCGCCGACCACATCGTGCACCGGGTGATGTCGACGATCCCCCTGCCGGCGGTCGCACCCCGACAGCAGGCCACCCCGTCGTCGACAGTGCCGCCGCCGGGCGCTGGCTGGCCCGGGCAGCGCCCGTGACCTCACCCACCCCTCGTCCCGCCCCCCTCGCCGACCGGAGCGAGGCCGTGCTGTCCCGGCTTCAACTACTGGTCACCCGCAAGCTCGACGGTCTGCTCCAGGGCGACTACGCCGGTCTGCTCCCCGGGCCGGGCAGCGAGGCGGGGGAGTCCCGGGAGTACCGCCCCGGCGACGACGTGCGCCGGATGGACTGGCCGGTCACCGCCCGGACCACCACCCCGCACGTACGGCGTACGGTGGCTGACCGGGAGTTGGAGACCTGGCTGGCGCTGGACCTCTCCGCCAGCCTGGACTTCGGCACCGGGCAGTGGCTCAAACGCGAGGTGGTGGTCGCCGCGGCGGCTGCCATCACCCACCTGACCGTACGCGGTGGCAACCGGATCGGCGCCGTGATCGGCACCGGTGGCGGCGCTCCCGTGCCGGCCCGACGCTGGCGGGGCGCACCGCCGCCGGCCGGGCCCGGAGTGCTCACCCGTCTGCCGGCCCGCTCGGGTCGCAAGGAGGCGCAGGGCCTGCTGCGTACCGTCGCCGGCACCACCATCCAGCCCGGCCGTGGTGACCTGGGCGCCCTGATCGAGATGCTCAACCGCCCGCCTCGACGGCGCGGAGTGGTGGTGGTGGTCTCGGACTTCCTCGCGCCGCCCGAGCAGTGGGCCCGGCCGTTGCGCAAGCTGCGGGTCCGCCACGACGTGCTGGCGATCGAGGTGGTCGACCCGCGGGAGCTGGAGCTGCCCGACGTGGGTGTGCTGCCGGTGGTCGACCCGGAGAGCGGCGAGCTGCACGAGGTGCAGACCGCCGACCCTCGGCTACGGCAGCGCTACGCCGATGCCGCCGCCGCCCAACGCGCCACTATCGCCGCCGCGCTGCGCGGCGCCGGCGCGGCCCACCTGCGTCTGCGTACCGACCGAGACTGGCTGCTGGACATGGTGCGATTCGTGGCCGCGCAGCGGCACGCCCGCACCAGGGGGACGACACGATGATCCGTTTCATGCAACCGTGGTGGCTGCTGGCCGTGCTGCCGGTGCTCGCACTCGCCGCGTTCTATATCTGGCGGCAGCTGCACCGCCGGGCGTACGCGATGCGGTTCACCAACGTGGACCTGCTGCGGACGCTGGCCCCGAAGGGGCTGGGTTGGCGTCGGCACGTCCCGGCGACCGCGTTCCTGCTCTGCCTGCTGGTGCTGGCCACCGCGTTGGCCCGGCCTGCGGTGGACACCAAGGAGCCGCTGGAGCGGGCCACAGTGATGCTCGCCATCGACGTGTCGTTGTCGATGCAGGCCGACGACGTGGCGCCGAACCGGTTGGAGGCGGCCCAGGAGGCGGCCAAGCAGTTCGTCGGCGAGCTGCCGGAGAGCTACAACCTGGGCCTGGTGTCGTTCGCCAAGGCGGCCAACGTGCTGGTGCCGCCGGGCAAGGACCGGGACGCGGTGACCAGTGCCATCGACGGGCTGGTGCTGGCCGAGGCGACAGCGACCGGCGAGGCGGTGTTCACCTGCCTGGAGGCGATCCGGTCGGTCCCGGCCGACGGCGCGGCGGGCATCCCGCCGGCCCGGATCGTGCTGCTCTCCGACGGTTTCCGCACCTCCGGGCGCGCGGTGGAGGAGGCCGCGGCGGCCGCGCAGGCGGCCAACGTCCCGGTCTCCACCATCGCGTTCGGCACCGACACCGGTCAGGTCGACATCGGCGGGCAGTTGCAGCGGGTGCCGGTGGACCGGTTGGCGCTCGCCGACCTCGCCGAGACCACCGAGGGCTACTTCTACGAGGCGGCGTCGGTGAGCGAGCTGAAGCAGGTCTACCAGGACATGGGCAGCTCGATCGGGTTCCGCACCGAGCCCCGCGAGGTGACCCAGTGGTATGCGGGGATCGCGCTGCTGTTGGCGCTCTGCGCCGGTGCGCTCAGCCTGCTCTGGTCGTCCCGGATGCTCTGAGCGGTGGGCCGGCGGCGGGCAGCGCCGCCGGCCGCCGGGGGTGGACGACCGGAACGAGTGCCGAGCGGGTCAGTGACCGCCGCCGGCCAGGACGAAGACGACGGCCACCCAGACGGCGGCGAGGGTGAAGCCCAGCGGGGCGACGTAGCGGCTCATGGACGGCTCCGGGTGGCGGCTGGACGGTCCGCGATGCGGGGGCGGACCGCAGGGGGTGGGGACGCGCACACGAAGTCGTGACCGGGCTGCTCCCGGCGACCGCCCGGAGTCGGGCGGCGCGGCACACACCTCGGCGTGGACCGAGGTGGTCGGGAACGAAGCGGGGTCAGCTCACCAGACTGAGTCGTGGCTCAGCGGGACTGACCATCGGCCCGGCCACGACTGGGAGGATCGCTATCTCGCACAGCGATCACCTCCTGCAAGTCGGGCGGGCCGGAACGTCGATGATCGTACACCGGCGACGCCGCCGAAGCGTACTCGGCCGACCGGCCGGCAACCCCTCCACCGCCCGGTCGTCGCGACGCCCGTGGCCGTCCTGTGCGCACCACGGTGACCAGCACCGCGGCCAGCAGCGGAAGCCAGCCGAAACGCGCCAGCACCCAGCCCGTGCTGTCCGGTGCGGTGTGCAGCCCCGGCAGGGTCAGCCCGCCGCGCGCGGTGAGCGCGGTCACCGCCACCAGGACCGGCTGATGCCACAGGTAGATCCGGACCGCGTGCTGGTTCACCTCGGACACCGCTCGGCCCGGTAGCGGCCGGGTCAGCAGCCGCTCCAGCGTCGGCCGAGCAAGCAGACCCAACCCGACCTGGGTGACCGCCAGCGCCACCGCCAGCAGCGACGGCGGGTTCAGGTTGGACACCCCGGCCCCGGGCACCCCGACCGCGCTCACCGGATAGCCCAGCGCCAGCAACGCCCCGAGCGCGGCGGCCCCGCCGGCCGCCAGCGCGCCGGCCACCCGCCGGCCGCCCAACCGCCCGTCGGCGTGCGCCACCCCCAGCAGGTACGGCACCGCCCAGGCCGCCAGCACGGTGACCGGTGGCAGGTCGGTGCCGGCCGGTAGCAGGCGCGCGGTCAGGTCGACCGCCGCGACCACCGCCACCGCCGGGGCGGCGATCCGTGCCACCCCCCAGCGCCGTACGGCGGCGCGCAGTGGGCTGGTCACCGCCACCAGGAACACCAGTGGCACCAGGAACCACAGTGGACTGACAGCGAGTCGGAGCGCTACGGAGAGCATGTCGTCCGGGGTCCCGGTGACGGTGGCGGCGAGCAGCACCGCCGCGCCCACCCCGAGCAGCGCCACCGTCGGCAGCAGCAGCCGGCGCAGCCGACGGGCCAGCCAACCGCCCGCCCGTCCCCGATGGCTCGCCAACGACCGGGTCGACCCGAAACCGGCGGTGAAGAAGAACAGCCCGAGCGTCTGCAACACCCAGGTCACCGGGGACAGACCGGGCAGGGCGGTCAGTGGGCTGGCCTGGTGCAGCCCACCGTCACCGGTCAGCACCAGACCGGTGACCAGCCAGTGCCCCAGCACCACCCCGCCGATCGCGTACGCCCGCAACGCGTCGACGGCACGGTCCCGGCTCACCGGGCGTCCCCGCTGCGGCCGGAGCCGACGGTGCCGAGCACCACCGCGTCGGAGCCGCCGAGCACCACCGTCGCCGCCGCGACCAACGTGGCGCTGCCGGGCGCGAGGTAACCGTCGTGCCCGGCCACCCCGCCCACCGGGAGAGGGCGCGCACCGAACGCCTCGTCGCCGGGACGACGGCCGAAACCCAGGCCGAGCAGTCGCACCGACGGCACCCGGCGGATCCAGTCGCTCGGCGCCTCCGCCGCCCAGAACCGCCGCCGGCCGGGCAGATCGTCCGCGTGCTGCACTCCGGCGCCGACACCGCCGAGAGTGACCACGTCGGTGACCTGGGCGGGGGCGTCGGCCGCCGCCAGCGACACCACCAGCGCCCCGTAGCTGTGCCCGACCAGCGTGATCGTCGCCGCCGGACGTCGAGCGGCCAGTTCCCGCAGCAGCACGACCAACCCGGCCGCGCCGCGTCGGGCGCTGCCGCCACCGGCCGCGGTCAGCACCCCGTCCGGCGGGTCGTAACCCAACCAGGCCAGCACCGCCACCCGCGCCGCCGGTTCGGTCGCCCGCAGCTCCCGGTACAGCTGCCCGGCCTGCACCGCCGGCGCGCGGCGAGCCACCCCGCCCAACCTCCTGTCGAAGTCGGCGAGGGTGCTCCCCACCCCCGGCACCAGCACCGCGATCCGATCCGCGCCGGCCAGGTCGCCGAACACCTCGACCGCGCGGCCGTCGCCACGCGTGTCGAACGTCAAAAACCGGCGTCCGCCGGCCGCCCAGTCCGCGTACGGAGGGCCGGCCGCGCGCATCGCCGCCGCAGTGACGGGGTACGCCTCGACGAACCCCGCCGCCGCGACCGGCTCGGGTCGGGTCGGCAGCACCAGGTTCACGCCGAGCAGCGCGGCCACCGCCACCCGACTGGCACCTCGTCGTCGCATCACGTTCTCCCTCCGGAATGTCGTCCGGAGGGAGAGTGCGCGGGCGGCCGGCGCTCGGTCGTCATCCCGGGGAGCCGTCTGCGGACTGGCTCCACGGGACTACTCCCCGGCGGCCACCAGACCCGTCTCGTACGCCAGCACCACCGCCTGGACGCGGTCGCGCAGCCCCAGCTTCGCCAGGATCCGCCCGACGTGTGTCTTCACTGTCTGCTCGGCCACCACCAGGTCGGCGGCGATCTCCGTGTTGTTGCGGCCCCGGGCGATCAACCGCAGCACCTCGGTCTCGCGCGGCGTGAGCCCGGCCAGGTCGGTGGGGCGCGGACGGCGGCGCTCCGGTCGGGCCGCGAACTCGGCGATCAACCGGCGGGTGACCGCCGGGGCGAGCAGCGCGTCCCCGGCCGCCACCACCCGCACCGCCTGCACCAGATCGGCCGCCGGAGCGTCCTTGAGCAGGAAACCGCTGGCCCCGGCGCGCAGCGCCTCGTACACGTAGTCGTCCAGGTCGAAGGTGGTGAGGATGAGCACCCGGGGTCGTTGCGCCGAGCGGTCACCGAGCAGCTTGCGGGTGGCGGCCAGCCCGTCCATGACTGGCATCCGCACGTCCATCAGCACCACGTCCGGGTCGAGGTGGCGGGCCGCGGTGACGGCCTGCGCGCCGTCGGCGGCGTCCCCCACCACCAGCAGGTCCGGTTGGGCGGCGAGCAGCGCACCGAAGCCCTGTCGGACCATCGCCTGGTCGTCGGCGATCAGCACCCGGATCATCGGTCCCCGCCCTCAGCGTCGTACGGCAACTCGGCCGCCACCGCGTAACCCCCGTCGGGCAGCGGCCCGGCGGTGAACGTACCGCCCAGTGAGGTGGCCCGCTCCCGCATACCGGTCAGGCCGTGCCCGGGGTCGCCCTCGGCGGTCGGCCGGGCGTCGGCCGGGGAGTTCTCGACGCGTACCTTCAGGCCGGAAGGACCGACGCGGACGGTGACCCGCACCGCGGCACCGGCCGCGTGTCGGGCCGCGTTGGCCAGGCCTTCCTGCACGATGCGGTACGCGGCCAGCCCGACCGGCGCGGGCACCTGCCCGTCGTCCGCCGGCCCGGCGTCCAGGGTGACCGGCAGCCCGGCCCGGCGTGCCGCGTCGACCATCGCGCCCAGGTCGGTCAGGTCCGGCTGCGGCGCGGTCTCCGGCCCGGTCGTCTCGCTGCGCAGCACCCCCAACAGTCGCCGCATGTCGGTCAGCGCGTCGCGGGCCGAGGCGGCGATGGCGACGAACTCGGCAGCCGTCGGGGCCGGCACGTCCGTCAGCCGGTACGGGGCCGTCTCCGCCTGCACCGCGATCAACGACATGTGGTGGGCCACCACGTCGTGCAGCTCCCGGGCGATCCTGGTGCGTTCCTCCAGCACCGCCCGGCGTTCCTGCTCCCGCTCGTTGCGCTCGGTCTGCGCGGCCAGCTCGCGCCGGGACAGCCGGTTGCGCCGGAACAGGTCGCCGACGATCGCGAACGCGCCGAGCATCAGCAGGACAGGCACCCGGTTGTCGGGGTGGACCAGGGTGAACACCGGCACCGTGCTGATCGCCACCACCCAGGCCAGCACCGGCCGGTCGACCCGCGCGACGACCACCGCCAGCACCGCGATCGACCCGAGCGCCAGCGGTGGGGTCCACGGCCAGGCCTGATCGGCCGGCGCGTTGAACGTGCAGATCAGCAGGGCCAGCACCGTCAGCCGCCACGCCAGCAGCGGACGCCGGGGCAGCACCAGCAACGGCGCCACAGTCATCGCCGCGAACAGCAGCGCGACCGGCGGCGGCAGGCCCCAGTCGCTCTCCACGGTCAGCGTGATCAGGAAGAGGCCGAGCGCGGCGAGCAGGCCGACCGGGGCGGCGTAGCGGGCCGGGCCGGGCCAACGCGCCAGCAGCTGTCGACCGGGCGGGGCGTCCCGGCCCAGCACTGTCTGCCGGAGGGCCCCGAGGGCCACGGTGATCGGTCGCCGGTTCACCACCCGGAGGCTACGGGCCGACCCCGCCACCAGGCGTGCCACCAGGGGTTGATCCCGGTGTCGTACCCCGGTGTGACACGGCTCCCGTTAGCGCTTACCTGCGGGTAACGCCTAGGCTCGCCTGCGACTGAGATCAGCTGAGCAAGGGGGAACAGTGGCCCGTACCGTGCTGGTGACCGGGGGCAACCGGGGGATCGGCCTCGCCATCGCGCAGGCCTTCGCCAAGCAGGGCGACCGGGTGGCGGTCACCCACCGCAGCGGCGACGCACCCGAAGGGCTGTTCGGCGTACGCGCCGACGTCACCGACGCCGCCTCCATCGACGCCGCGTTCGACGCCGTCGAGGCCGAGCTGGGCCCGGTCGAGGTGCTGGTCGCCAACGCCGGCATGACCGCCGACACGCTGCTGCTGCGGATGACCGAGGAGCAGTTCACCGGTGTGGTGGACACCAACCTCACCGGCGCGTTCCGGGTCGCCAAGCGCGCCTCTGGCAAGATGCTCCGCGCCAAGTGGGGCCGTATGATCTTCATCTCGTCGGTGGTCGGTCTGGCCGGTGGCGCCGGGCAGGTCAACTACGCCGCCAGCAAGGCCGGTCTGGTCGGCGTGGCCCGCTCGATCACCCGGGAACTGGGCAGCCGCAACATCACCGCGAACGTGGTGGCGCCCGGCTTCATCGACACCGACATGACGTCCGGCCTGTCCGAGGACCGCAAGGCGGAGATCCGCAAGTCGATCCCGGCCGGTCGGATGGCCAGCCCGGACGAGGTCGCCGGGGTGGTCACCTGGCTGGCGTCCGACAGCGCCGGGTACGTCTCCGGCGCCGTGATCCCGGTCGACGGCGGCCTCGGCATGGGCCACTGACCCCCATCTACGTACGGAGGAACCCCCGGATGTCCGGACTGCTCGCCGGTAAGCGGCTGCTCGTCACCGGTGTCATCACCGACGCCTCGATCGCCTTCTCGGTGGCGAAGCTCGCCCAGGAGAACGGTGCGCAGGTCGTGCTCACCGGCTTCGGTCGGCTCTCCCTGGTCGAGCGGATCGCCAAGCGGCTGCCCGAGCCGGCCCCGGTGATCGAGGTCGACGTCACCAACACCGAGCACCTGGCCAGCCTCGCCGACCGGGTACGCGAGCACGTCGACGGCCTCGACGGCGTCGTGCACTCGATCGGTTTCGCCCCGCAGAGCTGCCTCGGCGGCGGCTTCCTCGACGCGCCGTGGGAGGACGTGGCGACGGCCCTGCACGTCTCCACCTTCTCGTACAAGTCCCTCGCGATGGCGGCGCTGCCGCTGATGTCGCCCGGCGGCGCGGTGGTCGGCCTGACCTTCGACGCGACGAAGGCCTGGCCGGTCTACGACTGGATGGGCGTCGCCAAGGCCGGCCTGGAGTCCGCGTCCCGGTACCTGGCCCTGCACCTGGGCAAGCAGGGCATCCGCAGCAACCTGGTCGCCGCCGGGCCGCTGCGCACCATCGCCGCGAAGTCGATCCCCGGCTTCGACCAGTTCGAGGACGCCTGGACCGAGCGTGCCCCGCTGGGCTGGAGCCTCACCGACCAGGAGCCCGCCGCGAAGGCGTGCCTGGCGCTGCTCTCCGACTGGTTCCCGGCCACCACCGGCGAGATCGTGCACGTCGACGGCGGCTACCACGCCATCGGCGCCTGACATCCCCGGCGCTGCCCCCGGTCCCGTTCGTGTGATCCACGCGGGCCGGGCAGGGGGCGTCGCCGGGCCGTCCCGGCCCAGGGGCGAGAATGACCCCATGTCGTACGACGCGGTGGTGCTGGTGTCCTTCGGCGGGCCGGAACGGCCCGAGGACGTGATGCCGTTCCTGCAGAACGTGACCCGCGGCCGAGGCGTGCCGCCCGAGCGGTTGGCCGAGGTCGCCGAGCACTACCAGCACTTCGGTGGGGTGTCCCCGATCAACCAGCAGTGCCGGGACCTGTTGGCGGCGGTCCGCGCCGACTTCGCCGCGCACGGCGTCGACCTACCGGTCTACTGGGGCAACCGGAACTGGGACCCGATGCTCGCCGACACCGTGACCCAGATGCGCGACGACGGGGTCACCCGGGCGCTGGCCTTCGTCACCAGCGCGTACGGCGGTTACTCGTCCTGCCGGCAGTACCAGGAGGACATCGCCGCCGCCCGCGCCGCCGTCGGCCCGGACGCCCCGGTGATCGAGAAGCTGCGCCAGTTCTGGGACCACCCCGGCTTCGTCGAGCCACACGCCGACGCGGTCCGGGCGGCCCTGGGCCAGCTCGACCCGGCGAAGCGGGCCACCACCCGGCTGGTCTTCACCGCCCACTCCATCCCCACCTCGATGGCGGCCAACGCCGGCCCGCACGGCGGCCGGTACGAGGCGCAGCTGCACGAGACCGCCCGGCTGGTCGCCGCTGCCGCCGCACCGGACCTGGAGTACGACCTGGTCTGGCAGAGCCGCTCCGGCCCCCCGCAGGTGCCGTGGCTGGAACCGGACATCAACGACCATCTGGCCGCCCTCGCGCAGGATGGCACCACCGGCGTGGTGGTCAGCCCGATCGGGTTCGTCTCCGACCACCTCGAGGTCGTGTGGGACCTGGACACCGAGGCACTGGAGACGGCCAAGCAGCTCGGCCTGGACTTCGTCCGGGCCGACACCCCCGGCATCGATCCGCGCTTCGTGACCATGGTGCGGGAACTGGTGACCGAGCGGACCGACCCGGACGGCGCGCAGCTGCGCCGCCGCCTCGGCGAGCTGCCGATGTGGGACACCTGCCCGACCGTCTGCTGTGTGCCGACCCGTCGCCCGACGCCTGCTGGGGGAACCGATGCATGACCGTAAGCCCGTGCAGAGTTGGCTGACCGACATGGACGGCGTGCTGGTGCACGAGGGCCAGCCGGTGCCCGGCGCGCCGGAGTTCATCAACCGGATGCGCGCCTCCGGCAAGCCGTTCCTGGTGCTGACCAACAACTCCATCTACACCCCGCGTGACCTGACGGCCCGGCTCAGCCGGATGGGGCTGGACGTGCCGGAGGAGTCGATCTGGTCGTCCGCCCTGGCGACCGGCCAGTTCCTCGCCGACCAGCGGCCGGGCGGCACCGCGTACGTCATCGGTGAGGCCGGACTGACCACGGCGCTGCACGCGGTCGGCTACGTGCTCACCGACTTCGCCCCGGACTACGTGGTGCTCGGCGAGACCCGTACCTACAGCTTCGAGGCGATCACCAAGGCGGTCCGCCTGATCAACGACGGTGCCCGGTTCATCTGCACCAACCCCGATGTGACCGGCCCGTCCGTGGAAGGCGCGCTACCCGCCGCCGGCTCGGTCGCCGCCATGATCTCCAAGGCCACCGGGGTGGAGCCGTACTTCGTCGGCAAGCCCAACCCGATGATGATGCGCTCGGCCCTCAACACGATCAACGCGCACTCGGAGAGCACCGCGATGATCGGTGACCGGATGGACACCGACATCCTGTGCGGCCTGGAGGCCGGGCTGGAGACGATCCTGGTGCTGACCGGGATCAGCAGCCGTACCGAGGCGGAGCGCTACCCGTACCGCCCGTCCCGGATCGTCAACTCCGTCGCGGACCTGCTCGACGAGATCTGACCGGCCGGCCTGCGCGGGCGGCCTGCTGCCTGCTGGTCGCGTTGCGCGCTGCCCCCGATGATCGCGCTGCAACCAGGATGTAGTGGTCACCGTCCGCGCCGGAGGCCACTACCTCCATGATCGAGCGCGATCATGGAGGGTGGGCGCGCAGCGGATCCCGGCGGTCGAGGCGCAGCGGTTCCGGACCCGCGCGCGTCCACCCTGCGGCGGGCGGTGTGGCGCGTAGGGCCCCGGCACGCGGCCTTACCGCTGGCGCGGGTGACCGGTCAGGGGCGGAGTGGGGCGTTGCAGGCTGCCACCAGCGCCTGCCGGCAGGCAGCGGTGAGCGGACGAAGCGCGGCGTCGCGCTGCTGGGCCTCGTAGTTGTTGATCGCGCCCCCGGGTGCGGCGTGCCCGGCCAGCGCGAGCACCCGGTCGAGCACCGCAGCCCGGGCGAAGAGCCGACGGGCCCGCGGGTCGAAGCCCGGCGGCAGGTCGGTGGCGCCGTCGGGGCGGCGCAGCGCGGCCAGCGCGCCGGCTAGCTCGGGCCGCCACTGGGCCACGTCGAGGCGGGTCAACGCGGCAGTCGTCTCGGCGAGCGCGGCGGCCAGCTCGGCCTCCGCCTCGGCGGCGCCGGGCAACGAGAGTGACGCGGCGGGGGCGTTGGCGGGCAGCGGGTACACCCGCCACAGCACCGTCTCGAAACAGTCCCCCGAGCCGGAGGTGTGTGAGCGCACCTCCGGGATCAACCCCAGCCCGCCGGCCACCACCGCTTCCCCGGTGACCAGGGCCGCCCCGGCGAAGTCGCCGGGGCCGGGCAACCCCCGGGGGTCGCCCGGCGCGGGCAGCACCAGGCGGATCTCGTCCGGGGAGAGCTTGGCCAGGGTGGGCAGCGCGGCGCCCAGCGGGACGTCGGTCCAGGTGCCCGGGGCGTCCGCGACGAGGTGCTCCTCGTCGCCGGCGATGGCGTCGGCGACTTCGTCGTACGGCACCAACCCGGCGCGCCACGCGCGCACCCAGGCAACGAACCGGCTCGACCGGCGCGGCGCGAGTGTGGCCGCGCCCGTTGCGGGGGTGGACATGCCGAAAGGGTACGTGGTCACCACCGGCCGTGTCTCGACTGCCGCTCCGGCCGCCCGCCCTGCCCCGAACTGCTCCCTTCACCCCATTCCCTGCCCCCGCCCCAAACTCCGCCCGCCCCGCCATCCGCCCCCCGTCTGCGTCGATCATGGAGTTGTGGTGGGCGATACCCGGCTCTTGCGCGGGTTTGTGGAGCACCACAACTCCATGATCGGCGAGGCCGGGGCTGTGCGGGCAGCATCGGTGCCGGGTGTGGTGGGGAGTCTGGGGGCGGTGTGTCGGGAGGTGGGGTGGAAGTCGGGGAGTTAGCGTGATCGACATGGCGGGGCGATACGGCGAAGACGTGTTGGCGGGGGACTGGCGGCGGCGGAAGGTCACCCCCGAGGTGGACGCCGAACCGGACCTCGTGGTCGAGGACGCCGACTCGGGGTTCTGCGGCGCGGTGGTCGGCTTCGAAGCCGGCGCGGTCGTGTTGGAGGACCGGCACGGCAAACGGCGCAACTTCCCGTTGCTACCCGCGGCGTTCCTGCTCGACGGTCGTCCGGTCACCCTGCGCCGGCCCACCCGCGCTCCGGTGCCGGCGGCCCGTCGACGCACGGCGTCCGGCTCGGTGGCGGTGGACAACGTCCGGGCCCAGGTCGCCAAGTCGAGCCGCATCTGGGTGGAGGGCATCCACGACGCCGCGCTGGTCGAGCGGATCTGGGGCGACGACCTGCGCATCGAGGGCGTCGTCGTGGAGCCGTTGGACGGCATCGACGACCTCGACGCCGACGTACGCGACTTCGGCCCCGCCCCGACCCGCCGACTCGGCGTACTCGTCGACCACCTGGTGCCGGGCAGCAAGGAGAGCCGCATCGTGGCCCGGGTGACCTCGCCGTACGTGCTGGTGACCGGCCACCCCTACGTGGACGTCTGGCAGGCGGTCAAGCCGGCAGCGCTGGGCATCGCGGCGTGGCCGGTGGTGCCGCCGGGGCGGCCGTGGAAGGAGGGGGTCTGCGCGGCCCTCGGGGTGGCCGAGCCGGCCGACATGTGGCGGCACATCCTGTCCCGGGTGAACAGCTTCGCCGACGTGGAAACCCCGCTGATCAACGCCATGGAACGCCTCATCGACTTCGTCACCGAGCCAGCCTGACCCCCCGCCCCCGCCCCCGCCCGCCCGCCCCCCGGCCCAAGATCCGCGCAGTTTCCCTGATGTTGCTGTCTCATCGGGTGCGGAGGCAGCAACATCCCTGATGTTGTGCGGATCTTGAGGCAGGGTGGGCGCAGGGTGGGCTGGGCGGCGTGCTCTCAGGGCTCCTGGTCGGGGGTGCGGGTGTAGACGAAGGTGGCGACGTCCAGCGCGACCGCCCGGCCCTGCTCGTCGCGGTGCACAGTGAGGATCTCGCCGTCCTGTCCACCAGCCCGTCCACGCCAGCGGTCGGGGCCCTCGGCGACGAAGTGGAGGTTCGGTGCGCCGACCGGGCCGGCGCGCAGGTCGCCGTTGGCGTCCGCGTACACCTCGATGGTGGTGCCCATCCACCACCAGCGGCCGGTCAGCTCGGCGAGTTCGGCGGGCGGCGGGGTGGTGGCCGGCAGCCAGGGGGCGACCGGCGCGGGTTCGGCGTCCAACACCACTGTGAGCAGCCGTCGTCCGAGCGCGCCGAGGTGAACGTTGCGCAGGGTGTACGCGTTGACCAGGCCGACCACGGCGGTACGGCTGGGCCGGTGCACGGCCAGCGAGGCGCCGTAGCCGGGCATCGATCCGCCGTGTCCGACGTACACCCGGTTGCCCTCCCGGAACAGCTCCAGGCCGAGGCCGTGCCCGTGGGTCCAGGCCTCGTGGTCGCTGATGACGACGGGGGAGCACATCTCGGTCAGTGTGTCGGCGGCCAGCACCGACGGGTCGGGGTCGGCCAGGAACGCGGCCCACCGGCCCAGGTCCTCGATCGTGGACCAGAGCTGCCCGGCGGGGGCCATCGCGCCGGTGTCGGTGCGCGGCTCCTCGCGCAGGGTGTCGTGCCAGGGGTGTACGACGTAGCCGCGGGCGTACGGCTCGGTCGCGTCGTACGTGGTGCGAGCCATGCCCAGCGGAGTGAGGATCCGCTGGCCGAGCAGGTCGACCCAGGGTGTTCCGGTGAGCGCTTCGAGCACGCCGCCGAGCAGTCCGTACGCCAGGTTGGAGTAGTGGTACGTGGCGTGCGGCGGGTAGGCGATCTTGTGGGCGGTGACCCCGGCGAGCAGGGTGGGCAGGTCGACGCCCTCGGTCCGCTCCCACCAGTCGCCGTCGGGTTCGCGCTGAAGGCCGCTGGCGTGCCCGAGGAGTTGGCGCACTGTTAGCGTGCCGAGGCCGGTGCCCGGTAGGTGCTTCTCCAGCGGGTCGTCGACGGTGAGCCGGCCGGCGTCGCGCAGCTGCATGATCAGGGTCGCGGTCATCGTCTTGCTGATCGAGCCAAGCCGGTACTGCAGGTCGACGTCCGGGCGGGGGTGCTCGCCGGCGGTGGCCAGGTGCGTCAGGGTGCCGTCGCGGACGACGCCCACCACCAGCGACGGGGCGTGCCCGTCACGCTGTGCCTGGGCGACCTGGTCGTCGATCTGTCGGGCGGTCTCGGGCAGCAGGGGCAACGGGGTCTCCTCGGGTCGGTCGGGCGCCCGGATCAGGGTCAGAGAGGGCCCCGCCGAGCCTACTGATCTTCGCGGGGAGGCCGCGCGTGCATTTGCGTGTCACGATCGTGGGGTGGACGCGGTGGTGTGGATCGTATTGGGTGTGTTGCTGGCGGTCGCCGAGATCTTCACGACGACGCTATTCCTGATCATGTTCGGGGTCGGTGCGTTCGCCGCCGCCGGGGCCGCCGCTCTGGGCGCGCCGGTGGCGGTGCAGGCGCTGGTCTTCGCTGTGGTGTCGGCGTTGAGCCTGGTGGTGGCCCGGCCGGTCATCCGGCGGCACCAACGGTCCGCGCTGGACAACGGCGAGCAGCCGTTCGGCGTGGAGGCGATCGAGGGCTCCACGGCACTGGTGCTGGAACGGGTGGACGCCGAGCACGGTCTCGTCAAGATCGACGGCGAGCTGTGGACCGCCCGGTCGTACGACACGACGCAGGTTCACGACCCCGGTCAACGGGTTCGGGTGATAAAGGTCCGGGGCGCGACCGCCCTGGTGTGGCAGGACGATGTTTCTTCCCCCGGCGAGCTGCCGGAAGCGAGAGGGTGAACGGGATGACAGTCATTGGGGTGCTGATCATCGCGGTGGCGTTGATCGCCGTGATAACGCTGGCGAAGGCGGTGCGGATCGTGCCGCAGCAGCGCCAGGACGTGGTGGAACGGCTCGGTAAGTACAAGCGCACCCTCAGCCCTGGCCTCAACCTGCTGGTGCCGTTCATCGACGCGGTTCGTACCAAGGTCGACATGCGGGAGCAGGTGGTCAGCTTCCCGCCGCAGCCGGTGATCACCTCGGACAACCTGGTGGTCTCGATCGACACGGTCCTCTACTTCAAGGTGGTCGACTCGGTTCGCGCGACCTACGAGATCTCCAGCTTCCTGCAGGCCATCGAGCAGCTCACCGTCACGACGCTGCGTAACGTGATCGGTTCGCTGGACCTGGAGCGGGCGCTGACCAGCCGCGACGAGATCAACCGGCACCTGTCCGGTGTGCTGGACGAGACCACCGGCCGCTGGGGCATCAAGGTGACCCGTGTGGAGATCAAGGCGATCGAGCCGCCGGCCAGCATCCGCGACTCGATGGAGAAGCAGATGCGCGCCGAGCGGGACCGTCGCGCGGCGATCCTGACCGCCGAGGGGCACAAGCAGTCGCAGATCCTCACCGCCGAGGGTGAGAAGCAGTCGGCGGTGCTGCGCGCCGACGGTGACCGGCAGGCCCGCATCCTGCAGGCCGAGGGTCAGGCGAAGGCGATCCGCACGGTCTTCGACGCGATCCACCAGGCGAACCCGAGCCAGAAGGTGCTCGCCTACCAGTACCTGCAGGCCCTCCCGCAGATCGCCCAGGGCAGCGCCAACAAGGTCTGGATCGTCCCGGCCGAGCTGACCAAGGCCCTGGAGGGGATGGGTGGCGCCCTCGGTGGGTTGAGCCAGATGGTGGGGGATCTTCCCGCGCCGGAGGCCGCGGACCACGCGAGCCAGGTGGAGCGCGAGGCCGCGGAGGCCGCGCAGGCCGCAGCCGCGGCGGCCCAGCAGATCCACGACGAGGTACGCGTCGCCGAGGCGCAGGCCACCGGCGGCAACAAGCCGCAGGGGCTGCCGGCACCGGAGCCGGTGTCTCCGCTGAGTCTGGTCGAGGACCCGGCCGACCAGCGCGAGCGCGGCTGATCCGGGTACACAGGCCGGCAATGCACCGTTAATACGAGAAATGCTCATGGGGCGCTCCGACGCCTGCCACGATCGGTCCTAGGACGGGTGGTGACCAGGCAATCGGGGCGCCCCGGCGCGTCTCGCACCGCTCGTGGACGAGCGAGGTGACGCATGAAGGATCCGGCGAAGCGGATGTGGTCCTCGGCCCCGGTGCGCGGCGCGCACGACCCGATCGCACCGCTGGGCTCCCGCCGCACCGGTGGCGGTTTCGGCGTACTGCCCTTCGTTGGCGAGCCGACCCCTGGCGCTCCGGCCACGAACGCCAGTTGGGCCTGGTCGGTGCGGAAGTTCGCGCGGGCCGCCGTGTGGCTGCTGCCCGCGTACGCCATCCTCTACGGCGCGGTGGCGATGGCCAGCGACGGCGGGGTGGGCAACGACCCCTATCCGGCCGACGGTCGGGCGGTGTACCTGATCGGTTGGGTGGCCGCGGTGTGGCTCGGCCTGCTCGCGCTGCTGGCCCTCGCCGGGCTGCTCGCCGCGACCCGCAGCCGCCGGGTGGCCGCCGCCGGGCTGCTGGTCAGCATCGCCGGCACGGTGCTGATGCTGCCCTTCGCCGGGCTCGCCGAGCAGACGCCGGTCTTCGGCACCACCGCACGGTCGCTGGTCCTGCTCGGGGCGACCTTCTACAGCGTGGGCTGGTTCCTCACCGGGTGGGCGGTGGCGCGCTCGGGCACGTTCAGCCTCGGCGACGGCGTCATGTTGATCATCGCTGCGCCGCTTCTCGGCCTCGGTGGCGCCCTGATCGGTTCGCTCCAGACGTTCGGCGCGATCTTCGTGCTGATCGCCGGCATCGGCATCGGCTACCGCTCCGGCCGCCTGATGCCCCGTGAAACCGCACGAGACGCCGCCAGCGCCAGCCTGAGCACCCCAGCCCCTTGACCACTCTTTCCCGGTTGATCATGAAGTTATTGCCCTCCACGGCGGCGTGTCGCGGCGATAACTTCATGATCACCGAGGTAGGAGGGTGGGGGTTGGCTGGTGGGGGGCCGTGAAGTTGCTGACAATCCTGCTGCGGGGCTGGCCGGTTGGCGTTTTTTGTGGCAATCCTGGGGAGCATGGCCGCCTCCCGCTCGCCGCTGTCGCGGCTGTTCACCGTGCTGTTCGCCGGCGTGCTGGCCGGGCTTGTCCTGGCAGTCGCCGCGCTCCCGGGCAACCTGCTGCTCGGGCTCAGCGCCCGCGCCGCCCTCGGGTCGTACGCCGCGTTGCCGGCCTCACTGAAGACCCCGGCCACCCCGCAGCGCTCGTACCTCTACGCCAACGACGGCAAGACGCTGATCACCACGTTCTACGACGTGAACCGTACCGACGTCCCCCTGTCGGAGATCGCCCCGGTGATGCGGCAGGCGATCGTGGCGGCCGAGGACCGGCGCTTCTACGACCACGGTGGCGCTGACCTGCGCGGCCTCGCCCGGGCGCTGGTGGCCAACGTCAAGGGCGGCGGCACCGAGCAGGGTGGCTCGACGCTGACCATGCAGTACGTCCGCAACGTGCTCAAGACCGACCCCACCCGCACCGCCGAGGAGCGCGCCGCCGCCACCGACCCCACAGTGGGCCGCAAGATCCAGGAGATCAAGTACGCGAGTGCGCTGGACAAGAGCCTCGGCAAGGACGAGATCCTCGACCGGTACCTGAACATCGCCTACTTCGGCTCCGGCGCGTACGGGATCGCGGCGGCCAGCCAGCGGTACTTCGGCAAACCGCCGGCACAGCTGACCCTCGCCGAGTCGGCCCTGCTCGCCGGCCTGGTGCAGTCCCCGGACGCGTACAGCCCGATCGACGGGGACAAGAACGAGGCGCTGGCCCGCCGGTCGTACGTGCTGGACTCGATGGTCGCCACCAACGCGATCACCGCGGCGCAGGCCGCCCAGGCCAAGGCGGAGCCGCTGACCCTGCACCCGACCGCCCAGCCCAACGGCTGCACCGCTGTCTCCCAGGGCCACGACGACTGGGGATTCTTCTGCGACTACCTGCGTCAGTGGTGGCGGAGCCAGCCGGCGTTCGGTGCCACCGTCGCAGAGCGCGAACAGGCCCTGCGCTCGGGCGGCTACACAGTGGTCACCACGCTGGACCCGAAGATCCAGGCCACCGCGCAGCAGCAGGCCACCAAGGTCTACGGGTACGACAACAAGCGCGCCCTGCCGATCGCGGCGGTCCAGCCGGGCACCGGGCAGGTGCTGGCGATGGCGGTCAACCGGCACTACAGCCTGGCCGACAACCCGGCCGGGCAGGCGAACCACCCGAACACCGTCAACCCGTTGATCTCCGGCGGGGCCAGCGTCGACGGGTACCAGGCGGGTTCGACGTTCAAGATGTTCACCATGCTCGCCGCGTTGGAGTCGGGCCGTACCCTCTCCACCGGCTTCGACGCGCCGGCCAAGCTGCCCACCCGGTACGCCGCCGAGGGGCCGGGCAGTTGCGACGGCCGCTGGTGCCCGGCGAACGCCAACCCGGACTGGATGGACGGGTACCGGATGATGTGGGACGGCTTCGGCCGCTCGGTGAACACCTACTTCGTCTGGTTGGCCGAGCAGGTCGGCCAGGACAAGGTGGTCGAGATGGCGCAGCGGCTGGGCATCACCTTCCGCGCCGACTCGGACGCGGCCTTCGCTAAGAACAACGCCGCGAACTGGGGTTCGTTCACCCTCGGCGTGGCCGCCACCACCCCGCTGGACCTGGCCAACGCGTACGCCACGGTGGCTGCCGAGGGCACCTACTGCACGCCGGTGCCGGTGGTCTCGGTGACCGACGCGAGCGGTGCGAAGGTGCCGGTCGGTCAGCCGTCCTGCAAGCGGGTCCTCGACCCCGACGTGGCCCGTGCCGCGACCGATGCCGCTCGCTGCCCGGTGGGTCAGCAGTCCGCGTTCGGGCAGTGCAACGGTGGCACCGCGACCGGTGTGAACGGCATCCTCGACGGCCGGCCGGTGGCGGGTAAGACGGGCAGCTCGGAGCAGAACTCCACCGAGACGTTCGTCGGTTTCACCCCGCAGGTCGCGGTGGCCGGCATCGCCGCCAACCCGGACGACCCGGCCGACTCGGTGGGTTCCGCGGTGCAGACCAAGGTGATCGACGCGGTCGCCCGGGTCATCGCCACCGCCGTCAAGGGCCAGCCGGAGAAGGCGTTCGCAGCGCCCAGCAAGGAGCTCGCTGGCGATCCCCGCCGCCCGGTCGAGCGCCCGGCTGTCCCGCAGACCCCGCAGAACCAGAACGAGGACCGCCTGTCGCCGCTGGAACGCTGGCTGAACCGCCGAGGCTGACCCCACCCGGGGGTCAGCGGTCGCGGCGGCGGCGGGGGCGGTAGCTGGCCAGGGTGGCCGGTAGGCCGCGGCGGACGATTCCGGCCCAGTCGGTGTCGCCCCGCAGCACCGCCGCCGCGGTCTTGCGGGCCTGCTCGGCGGTGAAGTGCGGCGGGAGCATCAACTCGGCCGGGTCGACCAGGGCGTTGATCACCACCGGCCGGTCGGCGGACAGCGCCCGGTCCCACACGCTGGGCAGCTGCTCCGGTGAGTCGACCAGCTCGCCGCGCAGCCCGAGCACCTCCGCCCACTGGTGGTAGGCGATGTCCGGCAGCTGTTGGCTGTCCGGGAACATCGGCGTCCCCTCGGTGGAGCGCTGTTCCCAGCTGACGAACGCCAGGTCCCGGTTGTTGAGCACCAGCACCACGAACCGGGGATCGGCCCAGCTACGCCAGTACTTGGCCACGGTGATCAGCTCGTTGACACCGTTCATCTGCATGGCACCGTCGCCGATCAGCGCGACCAGCGGCCGGTCCGGGTGGGCGAACTTGGCGCTCAGCGCGTACGGCATGGCACCGCCCATGGACAGCAGCGTGCCGGACAGGCTGGCCAGCATCCCGGGGCGGACCTGGATGTGCCGGGCGTACCAGGCGGTGGTGGTGCCGCAGTCGACGGCGAGCAGCACATCGTCGGGCAGTCGTTCGTTGAGGGTGTGGAAGAGCAACTGCGGGTTCACCGGGTCGGCGGCCTGCTCGGCCAGGTCGCGTTGCACCCGACGCCAGGCCGAGGTCGCCTCGGCGATCTCCGCCCGCCAGGCGGTCGGCGCGGGGCCGGGGCCCAGCTCGTCCAGCAGCGCCCGCACAGTGGGGCGGGCGTCGCCGGTCAGGTTCACCTCGGTCGGGTACCGCAGCCCGAGTTGGGTGCCGTCCAGGTCGATCTGCACCGCACGGGCCTGTCCGGGTGGCGGGTAGAACTCCGAGTACGGCATGTTGCTGCCCACGATCAGCAGCCGGTCGCACCCGGTCATGAGCTGCCAGCTCGGTCGGGTGCCGAGCAGCCCGATCGCGCCGGTCACCCACGGCTCGCGGTGGTCGACGGCGGTGAAGCCGAGCAGGGCGGTGGCCACGCCGGCGCCGAGCCGGTCGGCGATCTCGCGGACCTCGTCACGCGCGCCGAGCGCGCCCTGCCCGACCAGCATCGCGACCCGCTGCCCGCCGCGCAGCACCTCGGCGGCTCGGCGTACGTCCGCCTCCGGCGGCACTGTCGGCGTGCTGCTCGGCGCGTTGCTGGTCTGGTAGTAGCCGTGCGCGTGCGGCGGGTCCACTACTGCCGGCTCGTCCTGGATGTCCAGGGGGAGGACGAGGGCGGTGACGGTACGTCGGGCCAGCGCCGTGCGGCACGCGCGGTCGACCAGGTGCCGGACCTGCGCGGGGTGGTCGAGCTGGGCCAGGAAGGCCGCCGCCACGTCCTTGTAGAGGGCGAGCAGGTCGACCTCCTGGTAGTAGCCGCCACCTTCGGCGGTGGTCGCGGTGTGCCCGACCAGGGCGACCACCGGCTGGTGGTCGAGCTTCGCGTCGTACAGGCCGTTGAGCAGGTGGATGGCACCGGGTCCGCTGGTGACCAGGGCGCAGCCCAGCGGCCCGCCGCCGTACTTGACGTGCGCGGACGCGGCGAAGCCGGCGGTCTCCTCGTGGCGTACCTGGATGAACTGGGCGCGCTCGTTGGTGCGTTGCAGCGCGGAGGTCATGCCGTTGATGCCGTCGCCGGGGTAGCCGAAGTAGCGATGCACACCCCAGCTGAACAGTCGTGACACGATGTGGTCGGCGACGGTCGGGTGCCGGGGCAGAGCGCCCGCTTGGTGCGGTGCCGTGTGGTCCGTGCTCACCTGGCTGGTCCTTCCCGTCGGATCCCTGCTGTCCCGGTCATTCCCCTTCGTCTCCGGACAAAACACCCCGCCTGGCAGGCGTCGGAGTGGGAGGCTCGCCGTCCGGCAGAATCGTCGGGTGACCGTCCACCAGATCACCGACCCTGACGACGACCGGATCGCCGACTACCGAGCGCTCACCGACGTCGAGCTGCGCACCCGCTGGGAACCGCCGCACGGACTGTTCATCGCCGAGGGGGAGCTGGTGCTGCGCCGGGCGCTGCGCGCCGGCTACCCGGCCCGGTCGTACCTCGTCGACGCCAAGCGGGTCGACCAGCTCGCCGACCTGGACACCGGTGAGGCGCCGGTCTACGCCGCGACGCCTGACGTGTTGCAACAGGCCACCGGTTTCCACGTACACCGTGGGGTGTTGGCGTCGTTCCACCGCCGGTCGCTGCCGACGGCGGCCGAGGTGCTCGCCGCCGCGCGCCGGATCGTGATCCTGGAGGACGTCAACAACCACACCAACCTCGGGGCGATCTTCCGGGGTGCCGCCGCGCTCGGCATCGACGCGGTGCTGCTGTCGCCGACCTGCGCCGACCCGCTGTACCGGCGCAGTGTTCGGGTCAGCATGGGGGAGGTGTTCGCGGTGCCGTACGCCAAGCTCGATCGCTGGCCGGCGGGCCTGGACCAGGTACGGGACGCGGGCTTCACAGTGCTCGCCATGACGCCCGCGCCGGATGCCGTACCCATGCAGCGGTTGACCCCGGCGCAGCGCGAGCGGGCGGCGTTGCTGCTCGGTGCGGAGGGCCCCGGCCTCACGGCGGCGGCCCAGTCGGCCAGCGACGTGCGGGTGGTCCTCCCGATGCGACGTGGGGTCGACTCGTTGAACGTGGCCGCCGCGGCGGCGGTGGCGTTCTGGGAGCTGGGCCGCGACGACCCGCCGAGCGACAGCGAGTAACCGCTTCGACTTGCATGGCCATACGTTCTATTGCATAATTTTCCCCGTGTCCAAGGTTCTCACCTCCCTGCCCACCGGCGAACGTGTCGGCATCGCCTTCTCCGGCGGCCTCGACACCTCTGTAGCTGTCGCGTGGATGCGCGACAAGGGCGCGATTCCCTGCGCCTACACCGCCGACATCGGCCAGTACGACGAGCCCGACATCGCCTCGGTGCCCGGTCGCGCGCTCAGCTACGGCGCCGAGTTGGGCCGCCTGGTCGACTGCCGCGCCGCCCTGGTCGAGGAGGGCCTCGCCGCGCTGACCTGCGGCGCGTTCCACATCCGTTCCGGCGGGCGGGCGTACTTCAACACGACCCCGCTGGGCCGGGCCGTCACCGGGACGCTGCTGGTGCGGGCGATGATCTCCGACGACGTCCAGATCTGGGGCGACGGCTCGACGTTCAAGGGCAACGACATCGAGCGGTTCTACCGGTACGGCCTGCTGGCCAACCCGATGCTGCGGATCTACAAGCCGTGGCTCGACACCGCCTTCGTCACCGAGCTGGGTGGGCGTAAGGAGATGTCGGAGTGGCTGCAGGAGCGCGGCCTGCCCTACCGGGACAGCACCGAGAAGGCCTACTCCACCGACGCCAACATCTGGGGCGCCACGCACGAGGCGAAGACCCTGGAGCACCTCGACACCGGCATCGAGACGGTCAACCCGATCATGGGAGTCCGCTTCTGGGACCCGTCGGTGGAGATCCCGACCGAGGACGTCACCGTCGGCTTCGACCAGGGCCGCCCGGTGACGATCAACGGCAAGGAGTTCGGCAGCGCCGTCGACCTGGTGCTGGAGGCCAACGCCATCGGCGGCCGGCACGGCCTGGGCATGTCCGACCAGATCGAGAACCGGATCATCGAGGCCAAGAGCCGGGGCATCTACGAGGCGCCCGGCATGGCGCTGCTGCACTACGCGTACGAGCGGCTGGTCAACGCCATCCACAACGAGGACACCCTGGCCAACTACCACAACGAGGGTCGCCGTCTCGGCCGACTCATGTACGAGGGCCGCTGGCTGGACCCGCAGGCGCTGATGCTGCGCGAGTCGCTGCAGCGCTGGGTCGGCACCGCCGTCACCGGCGAGGTGACGATGCGGCTGCGCCGGGGTGAGGACTACTCGATCCTCGACACCACCGGTCCCGCGTTCAGTTACCACCCCGACAAGCTGTCCATGGAGCGCACCGAGGACTCGGCGTTCGGCCCGTCGGACCGGATCGGCCAGCTCACCATGCGCAACCTGGACATCGCCGACTCGCGGGCGAAGCTGGAGCAGTACGCCTCCCTGGGCATGGTCGGCGGCGCGGCCCCGCAGCGGGTGATCGGCGCCGCGCAGGCGGCCTCGACCGGGCTGATCGGCGCGATGCCGGAGGGCGGAGCGGAAGCCATCGCCTCCCGGGGTGTCGCCTCCGCCGAGGACGAGGCGCTCGACCGCGCCGCCATGGAGTTCGGCGTCGACTGAGTCCGTCCTACCACGCCGCCAGGCCGGGGCAGGCCCACGCCGCCGCCCCGGCGCGCGTCGCCGGCCGCTGTTCGAGATCCGGCGTCACGGACGGTAGCGTGGCGGCCGTGTTCCCTACCGTCCGTGAGGTCCTCGCCCTGGACCCCGTCCGCCACGGCGCGCCGCGCGTGGTCGCCGGAGACGCGGGGCTGGACCGGCCGGTCCGGTGGATACACATCGCCGAGGTGCCGGACATCGCCACCCTGCTGGGCGGCGGCGAGCTGGTGCTCACCACGGGCATCGGTCTTCCCGGCGACGACGCGGGCCTGCGCGCGTTCATCGGCGACCTCGCCGACGTCGGCGTCTCCGGACTCGTCGTCGAGCTGGGCCGCCGCTACCTCACCGGGGTGCCCCGGGTGATGGTCGCCGCCGCCGAGCGGCGCGGGCTTCCCCTGGTGGAGCTGCGTCGGGCCACCCCGTTCGTGCGGATCACCGAGGCGGTGCACGCGCTGATCGTCGACGCGCAGCTCACCGAGCTGCGCGCCACCGAGGAGATCCACCAGCGCTTCAACGACCTGTCTGTCGAGGGCGCCGACACCGCCGAGGTCATCCGGCAGGCCGCCGAACTGTCCGGGTGCCCGGTGGTCCTGGAGAACCTCTCCCGGCAGGTGCTCGGGTACGACCCGGCGGGCGAGAGCGCCGAACTGCTGCTCGACGGCTGGGAGCAGCACTCCCGGCGGATCCCGCTGACCGGGCGCACCGCGTACGACACGGACAGCGGCTGGCTGGTCACCGCCGTCGGCGCGCGAGGTCAGGACTGGGGGCGGCTGCTGCTGCGCTGGCCGGCCAGCGGCGACGTTCCCAGCGCCCAGTCCGGCGAGCCGACCGCCGGCCCGCCCACCCGGCTCACCATCCTCCTCGAACGGGCCGCGTCCACCCTCGCGTTGGGTCGGCTGATCCGGCGTGACGCCGAAGGGCTGGAGCGGCAGATCCACCGCACCCTGCTCACCGCGCTGCTCGACCACTCCCGGCCGGTGGACGAGGTCGCGCTGCGGGCCAAGGCACTCGGTGTGGTGCTCGACCGTCGGCACCTGGTCGGCGTGATGGTCCGACACCGGGCCGAGGACCTGGTTGGGGAGAACGGCCCGGAGGCGGGTCAGGCCCGGCTGCGGGACCTCTCCGAGGCGGTCGGTCAGGCGCTGCGGGAGGCGAAGCTGACCGCGCTGACCAGCGCTGTCGACGACAACTCGGTGGGCGTGCTGCTGGCTCTGACCGACCCGGCCGCCGAGGACCGCGCGCTGTCCGCGTTCGCCACCACACTCCGTCGGGTACGCCTCGACTCCGGCACGGCCCGGGCGACATCCGGTGCCGACCCGGCCCGGGGTGTCGGGGCGGGCGCGGTGATCGTGGCCGCCGGTTCCGGGGTGGCGAGCCTGCGGGAGGCCCGACGTTCGTTGGTCGAGGCACGGCAGATCGCCGAGGCCGCCCGCCGGGACCGGCGGGACCTGCCGATCTTCCGTCTCCCGCACGTCGGCCTGGCCGGGCTGCTGCACCTGCTGCGCGACGAGCCCCGCCTGCAGACCTTCGTGGAACGTGAACTCGGCGCGCTGTTGGAGTACGACGCCCGACACCCCCGGGAGCAGTTGCTCGACACCCTGCGCGCGTACCTCGAACAGGGCCGCAACAAGACCGCGGGCGCCGCCGCCGCCCACCTGTCCCGGCCCGCGTTCTACGAACGCCTGGCCCGCATCGCCCGCATCCTCGACGTCGACCTGGATTCGGTGGAGGCCAGCCTGTCCCTGCACGTGGCCCTGCTGGCCCTGGAAGCAGTCCGAACCCCCTGACCCCTCCCACCCCGGCGTTGATCATGAAGTTATTGCCATGACACGCCGATGCGAGTGGCAACAACTTCATGATCACCGGGGCCGGGCGGGCCGGGGTTAGAGGTTTAGGGTTTTTGCGTAGGTTGGGGGGATGTGGTTCGGGCCGCCGGGGGTGAAGACGTCCGTCGTCGCCACCGCGGACCAGGCTGTCGCGGGGACCGCCTCCACCAGGGCGCGGATCACCGGGGCGTCGCGCCACTGGTCCTGCTCGGCGAGCAGACCGAGAGCCACCACCGACTCCTCGACCTCGCCCACGCACTCGAACGGCTTGTGCCCGTCCACGCCCAGCAGCTCCCGGTAGCCGGGGATCTGCTCCGGGTCGGCGAGCAGGTCACCGCCGAAGATGTGCGTGACCCGCTCCCGCGACATGAACGGCGCCATGGCCAGGAAGACGAAACGGCACTTCGGGCAGTCGCGGCACCAGCGCTCGCTCGCGTCGTGCAGCTTGAACGCGGCGTTGCAACTGGTCACCACGTCGTCGTACCTGGTGATCTCGGCGAACAGCCGGGCGATGTGCAGCTCCGACAGTGACCGCAGCAGCGAGAAGTACGGGTCGGTCAGGCCGGCGTGCTCGGCCAGCGCCGAGCGCAGCAGCCCTTCCGCCTCGACACCCTTGGACCACTGGTGGTTGATCTCGTGGCCGTCCCAGACCAGGTTCGGGTCGGACGCCGAACGCTCGTTGGACATCACCACCGGGCCCAGCCCGTGCAGCACGGCGGTGGCCACCGCGATCAGCGAGTTGATCGCCGTGACCGGGATGTGCCCGTTCAGGGCGCCGGCCTTGTTGAGGTCGAACAACACCGGGTCGATCCGCCGCCGGGCGGCCAGCGGGGTCAGCCCGGACGCCTCGTTGACCGCCACGATCACGTGGTTCGGGTTGACCGAGAACGGCACCGGGTCCAGTTCGGCGCGACGCAGCGCCTCCAGGCTGACGATCGAGTCCTTGCCGCCGCCGACCGCCGAGAGAGGGCGACGGTCGGAGTCGTCGTACACCCGGGGCGGCTCCGGCGAGCCGGCCGGCACCTCCGGGCGCAGCTGGAGCACGTGCGGCAGCTGGTTGCGGTACGCGTACTCCGCGAGGCCCTTGGTGTAGACGGCCGTGACGTAGTCGACGACGGCCGCGCCCAGCGGCGCCGGCAGCACCAGCCGGGGCGGCGCGGCGGCCTTGTAGTAGCTGACGCCGGCGACGAGGTGCAGCACCTCCAGCACCCGGTCGAGGGTCGCCACGGTCTCGTCCGAGGGTGGCTCCGCCGGCAGCGGAAGGGTGATCACCTCGGTGAACCGCTGCTCACCGGTAGGACCGGTCAGGGCGTAGTCGAACAACACCTCGCCGGTGGCGAAGTCGATCGAGTAGGACGGGAAGGTGAAGGCGTCCATCCGCCGTAGCTGCTCGTTAGGCACACGCCATACTAGGCCCTGGTTCGTCCGGCCGTGTCCGGACCGGGCCTGCCCTTCCGCCACCGTGACCCCCGAGGAGAGCCCAGTGCGCCTGTCTGACCTGCGCGGACGTACCGTCGCCGTCTGGGGCACCGGGCGGGAAGGTCGGGCCGCTGTGACCGCGATCGCCGCCCACGGCCCGGCCGACCTGGTCGCCGTCGACGACAGCGCGAACTTCCTGTCGTTGCCCTGGGAAGGCCCGCTGGCCGAGGCGGCGCCGCTGGTGACCGGCGAGGCGGGCTTCGAACGGCTGGCCGCCGCGGACGTGGTGGTCCGCTCCCCGGGCGTGCCCCAGACCCACCCGTGGCTCGTCGAACTGCGTCGACGCGGGGTCATGGTGACCCAGGGCACCGCGCTGTGGATGGCCGACCACGCCGCGCGCACCGTCGGGGTCACCGGCAGCAAGGGCAAGAGCACCACCTCCAGCCTGATCAGTCACCTGCTCACCGCGATGGGCCGGCCGAACGTCTTCGGCGGCAACATCGGGGTGCCGACCCTGGACCTGCCCGAGGCGGAGCTGTACGTGCTGGAGCTGTCCAGCTACCAGTGCAGCGATCTCGCCGACTCGCCACGGGTGGCAGTGGTCACCGCGCTCTTCCCCGAACACCTGGACGCGCACGGTGGGGAGCGGGAGTACTACCGGGACAAGCTCAACCTGCTCGCCCACGACCCGCAGACGATCGTCGTCAACGGTGGCGACCCGAGGCTCGCCGCCGAGTTGGGGGAGTTGCCGGTGGTACGGGCAGGTCGCCCCGACACCACTCACGTCGCCACCGGTGCCGACGGCACCCAGTGGTTCCACCTCGGTGACCAGCCACTCTTCCCGCGTGCCGTGCTCCCGCTGGTCGGCCGGCACAACGAGGGCAACCTGTGCGTCGCGCTCGCCGTCCTCGACGCGCTCGGCGTCGACGTGGTGGCCGGCAAGGACCACCTCGCCATCGCGGTCGCCGAGTTCCAGGGGTTGGCCCACCGGCTCACCGAGATCACCGACCCGTCCGGGTTGACCTTCGTCGACGACACCCTCGCCACCAGCCCGTACGCGGCGATGCACGCGATCGACGCGTACGACGGGCGGCCGTTGACGGTGATCGTCGGAGGCAACGACCGGGGGCTGGACTACACGCCGTTGGCCGAGCACCTGGCCGAGCGGGAGCTGACCGTGATCGGTATTCCGGACAGCGGCGTACGCATCGTCGAGGCGCTCGCCAACCTGCCGAAGGTACGGACCGAGTTGGTCGACGACCTGGTGGATGCGGTACGGCTGTCCCGGGAGGTGACCCCGGTCGGCGGGGTGGTGCTGCTGTCGCCGGCCGCGCCCAGCTACGGCCGGTTCCGCAACTTCGAGCACCGCTCCGAGGTCTTCGCCCAGGCGGTGGCCGACACCGCACGGTGAACACTCGCGCCACCGTCCACGCGGGACATCGCACCGCCGTCACCGAGGTTAATCTCTGCGCAACCATTCGGTGATCACGTCGGGGAGACGATGGCGGTTACCTCGAGACGAACGGTCCTGGCGGCGCTGGCGACGGCGGCGGTCGGTGGCCCGACCCTGCTGGCTGGCGGCACTCCCGCTCGGGCGGCCACCACCGACGGGTACGCCTCGAACACCGAGCTGTACGCCGACCCGACCTTGACCGAAGGCACCCAGTACGCCCGCCGATACCGCCGTCTGGGCGTGCTCGACACCGACCTGACAGTGGATGTGGGCCTTCCGCAGGCGGCGGTGATCGCGCCGCACGGTGGTGGCATCGAGACCGGCACCTCCGAGCTCTGCCTCGCGGTCGCCGGTGTCCACCCCGGCACCGGGGCGGCCCTCAGCGACGGCCTCGGCCAACACGACTACTGGATGTTCGAAGGGCTGCTCGGCACCGGTAACGGCGCCCTGCACGTCACCTCCACCCACTGCGACGACCCGTGGGCGGAGTCGATCTGCGGCGGAGCCCGCTACGGGGTCGCCCTGCACGGCTGCACCGAGGCCCAGGCCGGGGAGCCCAGCGGCAGCGCCGCAGTGCTGATCGGCGGGCTGGACACCGTGCTGCGCGAGTTGCTGCGCCAGGAGTTCGCGAAGGTCGGCGTCAAGGTGGCCCAGGGCACTAACGACGCGATCGACGGCACCCACCCGGGCAACATCTGCAACCGGACGCTGACGAAGGCGGGCGTGCAGCTTGAACTGACGACCCCGCTGCGGGTGTCGATGTTCGACGACAACACCCGGGCCGGGCGTCGGAACAGCACCCGGCCGGTCTTCTGGTCCTTCGTGGCAGCGACCCGGACGGCACTCGCCCTGCGCGCCACCGTGTGAGCCGCCGGTCCCGGCCGGCCCGCACCCCACGGCGCGGGCGGGTCGGGCTCAACGCACCAGGTCGTGCAGGGCGCGCATCGAGCGGATCGCCGAGCGGATCTCCTGGAGGTAACGGCCCGGGGTGAGCGTCTGCTCGGGTAGGACCGCCAGGTCGGCCACCGCCGGGTCCACCCCGATCGTGTCGATGTCGCAGCCGTAGGGCACGGCCAGGGTGCGCAGCGCGTCGCAGTGCTGGAACGGTACGTAGATCGGCGCGGTGACCGTCAGCACCTCGTCGCCCGGGGCGAGTTGGACGTGCCCGGCCCAGAAGCGTTGCGTGTCGGCGGTGTGCGCCCGTCGACGGTCCGGTTCGCTGGACGGCGCGGCCAGCACCCGTACCGGTGGGAGGCCTGCCGGTCGGTAGGTCCGCGACGACCAGGAGTGGTGCGGGTGGCCGGCGTCGACGCCGGCCTCCTCGGCCGGGGCGGCCACCTCGAACACCCGCCGGACGGCGGTGTCCAGCACGTCCACCTCGGTGGCGTCGGCGGGCAGGCTCGCGTCGGCCAGGGTCCGGCGTTCCCAGTCCGACAGCGGCCGGAAGCTGCCCAGCACGGCGACCTCACCACTCACCGTGAGGCCGGCGCGGAGCAGGTGCGCGGCGTACCCGACGCGGCGGACACAGGCGTGCGCCAGGCCGCCGAGCACCACCAGGTGGGCGTACGCCGGGCGGGCCGGCGGCACCGGGTGGATCAGCCCGAGCGCGGCGGCCGTGTCGAGGACCAGGGCCGTGGTGGCTGGATCGAGGTCGGGCTCGCGAGCGTCGGGCCGCTCCCGACCGCCCCGGAAATCCCAGTGTCGGGCGGAGAAGTCGTCCAGGAACCGCAGCACCTCGGCCAGGTCGTCGGCGGGCCAGTCGCCGCCGAAGTGGCGGACCAGGCCGCGCAGCGGAGTGGAGCAGACCCAGGCCCGGACGTCCTGCGTGATCCGCTCGGCGACCGTCGGAGATGCGTCCGCTCTGTGCACCTGCCGGATGCTACCGGTGTGCCGCCACGGGCTGTTGTAGCTGGTGTTTACGCTGGCGGCAGCGGCTGATTGGGGGATTTCGATGACCCGTGACGCGGCCCGTCTGCGGGCACGTGGCAGCACCTCTTCCGGTGGCTTTCTCCGACTGGTGACGCACACCGACCCGGTGGCGTTGGTCGGCATCACGCTGTCGATCACCCTCAGCATCGCGCTCGACCTCAGCAACGCCGCCTCCGGCGTGGAGTCGCTGCTGGCCGGCCTGATGGGCATCACCATCTCGCTGTTGGTGGATTCGCTGGCCCGCGCGGAGCGCCGGTTCCACCTGCGCACCCTGCTGGAGGGTCCGCCCTGGCTCGCGCAGACCACGACGGAGCTGGCCGGGGCCATCCGGGACGCGACCGAGCAGCACGCGGGCACCCGGGTCGCGGTGGAGGCGCAGCGGCGGTACGAGCAGTTCCGGTTGGAGGCCGAGCAGCTCGCGTACGGTCGGATCGTCCGGCGGGGCGACGAGGACGAGGACCTGGCCGGCGCGACCCGCACCTGCCTGCACCGGCTGGACGGCCTCACCAACGTGATGCCCCGGGTGAGCGGGGAGCTGAGCTGGTGGCGCAGTGAGATCGGCCGGCGCTACTGGGAGGCCAACGTGGAGGCCCTGCAACGGGGCGTCCAGGTCACCCGGGTCTTCGTCTACGCCAACCTGACCGAGGAGCTGTCCGCCCTGGTCGAGAAGCAGCGCGCCGCCGGAGCCCGGGTGGGCCTCCTGCCCCTCGGTGTGGTCAGCCCTCAACTGCACGTCAACCTGACGCTGTGGGACCTGTCGAGTTGTTGGGAGGCCCGCATGACCGCCCACGGCGAGATCGGCGAGAACCAGTTCTCCGTCAACCGGACGGACGTCGCCCGGCTCACCCGTGTGTTCGACCTCTGCGCGAGCGCCGCGACCTTTCAGGACTGACGGCCCTCGCGGGGCGGAGGCGGGTGCGCCATGACGTGGAGTGGGGTCCTGCTGGTGACGGCAGTGGTCTGGGCGGTCAGCCTGATCCGTTCGGTCCGGCTCCGAGCGCTCGTCTACAGCCTGCCGCTGCCGATGACTCTCGCCCTGGTCAGCAGCGGCCACCGGGTGGAGGGCGCGCAGGTGGTCGGTGTGCTCGGGCTCAACCTCTTCTTCGTCACCGTGGCGTTCACCTATCAGCGGCTGCGGTGGCCGATCCTGCTCGCCGACGGCGCGGGGATCGCCGTCTACGTAGCGCTCAGCGCCGGCCTGCTGGCCGTCGGCATCCCGTTCGGGGCGGCGCTCGCCGGCACGCTCGTGCTGTGGCTGGCGGCGATGCTGCTGCTGCGCCGACGTGCCCCCGCGCGACCCGCCCCCGCGGATGCACGGCCCTCCGTGGACGCCCGACGGGATGGGCTGCCGCCGCTGCTCAAGCTGGTGGTGATCTTCGTTGGGGCGGTCCTCACCACGCTTCTCGGTGCCGTGCTGCGCGGCATGGTGGTGACCTTCCCGTACTCGGGGGTGCTGGTCGCTGTCGAGGCCCGCCGTCAGTTGGTCGAGTTCAGCCGGCACTTCGCCCGCAACAGTCTCGCGCTCGTCGGTTTCCTCACCGCGTACCACTATTTTCAGGATGTCTCCCCGACCGTGGCGCTGGGTGCCGGTTGGGCGGCCTTCGCGGTGGTCGCCGCCGCGCTGCACCTGCCGTTGCCGTCCGTAGGGCCGACCGGTCCAGGCCGCCGACGCTGAGTCGGGGCCGACGGGGTACGCGATCCACCGCGAACGGTCGCGACTGTGTCCGATAACGACCATGGCCTTGGTGGACGTGTGGGACCCCTCGACGCGCTGCTCCCGGCCGGCCGGGGTGCGGCTGGTCGGCTGGCGCGAAGGGGGGCGTCGGCACCTCGTTGGCCGCTGGTGGCGATAACGGTTCGACAGACAGGACTTGAAGTCCAGGCCCGGCTGTCGTAGAAATTCTTCAGCAACAGAGCATGAACTGAAGAGAATCAACGCGCCTCGCGCGGCGGTCGCCTTCCCCCTGACACCGGCGGCCCGCCCGACCCGACCCGAGGAGAATCCATGAACAGGCGTGACATCCTGCGGCGTACCGCTGCCGCCGGCGTGCTGGCCACCCCCGCCGCCGGTCTGCTGGCCGGCTGCGCCACCAGCGGCGGCGGTGACAAGAGCGACGCCGGCACCTACCAGGGCACGAAGAGCGCCGAGAACCCGCTCGGCGTGAAGGAGGACGCCCCACTGGAGGTGGTGATCTTCGGCGGCGGGTTCGGCGAGGAGTACGCCAAGGCCCACGAGGCCATGTACACCGAGAAGTACCCGAAGGCCAAGGTCAAGCACTCCGCCACCCAGGAGATCAGCAAGACCCTCCAGCCCCGCTTCGTCGACGGCACCCCGCCGGACGTGGTCAACAACTCCGGCGCGGGCCAGATCGACTTCAACGGACTGGTCAGCCAGAAAGCTGTCGCCGACCTCGGTGAGCTGCTCGACGCGCCGAGCCTCGACATCCCCGGCAAGACGGTCCGGGACACCCTGCTGCCCGGCGCTGTCGAGGTCGGCTCGTACGACGGCGCGTTCCTGGTCCTCAACTACACGTACACCGCCTACGGCATCTGGTACTCCAACAAGCTGTTCGCCGACCGCTCCTGGGAGTACGCGAAGACCTGGGACCAGCACATCGCGCTCTGCAAGGAGATCAAGGCCGCCGGCATCGCCCCGTGGACGTACGCCGGTCTACACCCGCGCTACATGAGCTGGCCGGTGATCGCCACCGCGATCAAGCTCGGCGGCCCGTCGGTCGCGACAGCCATCGACAACCTGGAACCGAACGCCTGGAAGTCCGAGTCGATGCGGACCGCCGCCGACGCCTGGCACCAGATCGTCAAGGACAGGTACATCCTGGACGGCTCGTCCGGTTTGGATCACAAGCAGTCGCAGACCGCCTGGTGCCAGGGCAAGGCAGCGTTCATCTCCTGCGGCTCCTGGTTGGAGAGCGAGCAGAAGGACGTCACCCCGGCCGGGTTCAACATGACCATCGCGCCGACGCCGAGCCTGGGCAGTGGTGACAAGTTGCCGTTCGAGGCGATCCGGGGCACCGCCGGCGAACCGTTCATGGTGCCCGCCAAGGCCCGCAACCGCGCCGGTGGCCTGGAGTACTTCCGGACCATGCTGTCCAAGAAGGGCGCCCAGGACTTCACGAAGAAGGTCGCCAGCCTCACCGTGGTCGCCGGCGCCACCGAGGGCGTCGAACTGCCGTACGGGCTGAACAGCGTCGTCAAGGCCCTCGACGCGTCCGGCGCCAACGGCTTCAACTGGGTCTACAACAACTACTACCGCAAGTTGGAGCGCAACCTCGTCGACGCCGCGTGCGGCGAGTTCTTCAGCGGCCGGACGAGCCCCGCGGAATTCCTCGACCAGTGCCAGAAGGGTGCCGACTCGATCGCCCAGGACAGCTCGATCAAAAAGTACAAGCGAGCGGTCTGACGGCCCGACCGGCCGGTGGGGGAGCTGACGACCCCACCGGCCGCACCCCAACGGAAGAGGTCCTCCTCGTGAGACATGGCAAGTGGCCGCTGATCGTCGTGTTCCTGGTGCCACCGGTGCTGCTGTACGTGTTCTTCGTCGTCTCGCCGTACCTGCAGGCGTTCCAGATCTCCACCACCGACTGGCTCGGCTACTCCGCCGAGGCCAACCCGGTGGGCCTGGCGAACTTCAGGACGCTGTGGCACGACGGCTACGTGTGGAACGCGCTGAAGAACAACGCGATCCTGCTGGGCCTGGTGCCGGTGCTGACCATCCTGCTCGGGCTCTTCTTCGCCAGCATGCTCGCCCTCGGTGGGCGCAAGGGCCGTGCCGGCGTGACCGGGGTACGCGGCGGAGCGCTCTACCGCACCGTGTACTTCTTCCCGCAGGTGCTCTCCGTGGTGATCATCGCGCTGCTGTGGAAGGAGGTGTACCACCCCAACCAGGGGCTGCTCAGCGGAGTCATGCGCGCGGTGGGGCTGCCCGCGCCAACCTGGCTCGGCGACCCCGCGACCGCGTTCTGGTGCGTACTGGCGGTGATGGTCTGGAGCAACGTCGGCTTCTACGTGGTGTTGTTCGGGGCCGCGATGTCAGCCGTGCCGAAGGAGATCTACGAGGCGGTGCTGCTCGACGGGGCGTCCCGGTTCACCACGCTGCGCCGCGTCACGCTGCCGCTGCTCTGGGACACCATCCAGGTCGCCTGGGTCTACCTGGCCATCTTCGCCCTGGACGGGTTCATCCTCGTGCAGTTGATGACCAACGGAGGCCCGAACTTCTCCACCGACGTGATCGGCGTACGGATGTACGACACCGCCTTCGGCAGCGAGACCAAGTTCGGCTACGCCTCGGCGATCGGCGTGGTGATGTTCTTCCTGACCCTCACTGTGGCAGTGCTGTCGCTGCGGGTCGGCCGGCGCGATCGGATCGAGTACTCGTGACCACTCTTGATCAGCCCACCAAGCCCAGCCCCACGCCCACGTCGACAGCCGGCCGGGATCGTCCGGTGCGCCGGGAACTCGGCATCGGAAACACGCTCTCGCACGGTTTCCTGCTGCTCTGGGGCCTACTCACCGTACTGCCGTTGCTGTGGATGTTCGTCAGCTCGTTCAAGACGAACGGGGAGATCCTGGCCGACCCCTGGGGGCTCCCCGGGACTCTGCACCTGGACAACTGGGCGCGGGCCTGGACGGGCGCGCACATCGGCCGGTACTTCCTCAACAGCCTGGTGGTGGTCACCGGCTCGGTGACCCTGACCATGCTGATGGGCGCGACCGCCGCGTACGTCTTCGCCCGCTACGAGTTCCGCGGCCGCCAGGTCGTCTACTACCTGTTCGTCGGCGGCCTGATGTTCCCGGTGTTCCTCGCCCTGGTGCCGCTCTTCTTCGTGGTCCGCAACGCCGGCCTCTTCGGCACCTGGAAAGGGCTCATCCTGGTGTACGCGGCGTACTCGCTGCCGTTCACGGTGTTCTTCCTGACCGCGTTCTTCCGGACCCTGCCGACCACGGTGGCCGAGGCCGCCATGGTCGACGGCTGCGGGCACTTCCGGCTCTTCTTCCGGGTGATGCTGCCGATGGCGCGTCCGGGATTGATCAGCGTCGCGATCTTCAACTTCCTCAGTCACTGGAACCAGTTCCTGCTGCCGCAGGTGCTGATGCAGGGCGACGACTCCAAGTGGATGCTGGCGCAGGGGCTCTTCGCGCTCTCGGTGAGCCAGGGCTATGCCGGCGACTACGCGCGGCTCTTCGCCGGGCTGAGCATCGCGGTGCTGCCGGTGCTGGCGGTCTACGTGGCGTTCCAGCGTCAGGTGCAGGCGGGCCTAACCGCCGGGCAGCTCAAGTAACCCCCCCCGCCCCGCCCCAAGATCCGCGCAACTTCGGTGAAACTGCTGCCTCAGGGCGTGCCGAGGCAGCAGTTTCACCGATAGTGCGCGGATCGTGGCCGTCCGGCGGCGGGTCGGGTGCCTCAGTCGCCTGGGGGACGGGTGTCGAGCGGCGGGCGGCCCTTGATCGCGCTCGATCCTGGATGTAGTCCCCTCCTTGCGGCGGGAGGCCACTACATCCTGGATCGAGCACGATCATGATCAGGGGCAAGCCCCGGCGACGTCCGGCGGCGGGTCGGGGTGCCTCAGCTTGTCGGGAAGAGGCGGGCGTGGAGGGCGGTCGGGTCGGTGACCTCGGGCAGGTCGCGGGCGGCGAGCCAGGCTGCGGCGGCGGCCCCGTCACCGGCGGTGCGCACGGGAGCGTCCGGCCACTGTCGGGCGATCTCCATACGGACGGCGGCGGCGAGTGGGGTGTTCGCGGTGAGTAGTCCGCCGCCGAGCACGACAGGTGTCACCGCGCCGGCCGGGCGGATGCGGCCCACGCTCTCGGCCAGGTGGGCGGCGGCCTCGGTGATCAGCGCGCTGGCGATCGGCTCGCCGTGGGTGGCGGCGTCGACGACCAGCGGCGCGAGCCGGGCCAGCTCGACCGGGGGTCGGCGGGTCACGGCCTGGATCGTGGCGTCGACGGTGTCCCGTGGGCGGGCGGCGATCTCGGTGCTGCCCATCAGTTCGGCGAGCACCGCCGTGGTCAGCGGGCCGGGATCGTGGCCGGAATCCAGGTCGGCGAGCAGTCGGCGTACCGCTTCGCGACCGAGCCAGAAGCCGGACCCCGCGTCGCCGAGGAGCCAGCCGTGACCGTCGGCGACCCGGTCGAGGCGCAGGTCGTGGACCTGCGCGGTGATCGCACCGGTGCCGGCGATGAGCACCGTGCCGTCCGGTTCGGCGGTGCCGGAGGCGTAGGCGACGAGGGCGTCGCCGTGCACGGCGTACGGGCAGCGCAGGCCGGCGTCGTGCCAGGCCTGGTCGAAGGCGGCGCGCCCGGCGGGATCGGCGAGTAGTCGGGCCGCGCCGGCCAGGCCGATGGTGCCGGCGACCACCCGGGCCGGGTCGAGGTCGGCGAGGGCCGCGCGGAGTGCGGTCAGCAGTTCGACGGCGGCGCGTTGTGCGCCGTGACTGGTCGGGTTGCCGCCGCCGGCGCGGCCGGTGCCGACGCGTTGCCCGGTGAGGGTCAGGGCGGTCGCCCGGGTGGACGTACCGCCGATGTCGAGGCCGACCACGACGGTGTCGGACATCGGCACGGGTCTCCTTGCGCTGGACGACGATCGGGACTGTTCATGCTGGTCGGCCCCGTCGCGCTGGGCAAGATCTGGCGGGCGCGGCGGCTTGTGCGCCAGGTAACAGTTTGAAAACTTCGCCCACAGTCTTGACACAGAGGGGCCTTCAGTAAGAACTTTTACCACTAACAGTTAACAGTCTTTTCGGAAAGGTGAGGCGACCCATGGTTGATCACGAGGTGGACACCGCCGCGGGGACCGCGGTGGTCGACGCTGACGTGGTCGACCGCAGGAGCTCCGCCTCCGACGGGGTGCTGGCCCGCGTCCGCAACGGACTCGGCGAGCTGACCGGCGCGCTCCGCCGGGTCGCCGAGCACGTGCTGAGCGACCCGGAGGCCGCCGCCCGATCCACCATCGTGGAGCTTGCCGAGCGAAGCGGCACCTCACCGGCGACCATCACCCGGTTCTGCCGGGCGATGGGCTTCGAAGGGTACGCCGACCTGCGGCTGGGCATCGCCTCCGAGACCGGTCGGGCCCGCTCGGCCGGCTGGACCGTCGACATCGGACGCGAGATCCAGCCGAGTGACCCACTCGCCCGGGTGCTCGACCAGATCATGGCCGCCGACACCCGGGCCATGCACGACACCGCCACCCTGCTCGACCTCGCCGAGGTGGAGCGGGCCGCGGTGGCCATCGCGGGCGCCAACCGGGTGAACATCTTCGGCGCCAGCGGCAGCGCGTTGGTCGGCGAGGAGATGCAGTTCAGCCTGCACCGCATCGGCGTGGCCGCGTGGGCGTGGAACGACGTGCACGAGGGCCTCGCCAGCGCCGCGCTGTTGCGTTCCGGGGACGTGGCGCTCGGCATCTCGCACACCGGGCAGACCCGGGAGACGATCGAGATGCTCGCCGAGGCGGGCAGCCGGGGCGCCACCACGCTCGCGCTCACCGGCTTCCCCCGCTCACCGTTGGCCGAGCTGGCCGACATCGTGCTGCTCACCGCCAGCCAGGCGACGACGTTCCGACCGGACGCGCTCTCCGCCCGGCACCCGCAACTCGTCGTGCTCGACCTGCTCTACATCGCCGTCGCCCAACGGACGCACGACCGCGCGCACGCGGCCTTCCGGCGTACCGCGCAGGCCGTCGACGGGCACAAGGCAGCGAAGGGAAGCGTGTCATGATCAGCGCCCAGGGGTACGCGGACGCCGTCCGCCCGGTGCTCGACCGGCTGCTCGACTCGGAGGCCGACGGGATCACCCGGGCCGCCGACCTGATCGCCGACAGCCTGCGCGACGGTGGGGTGCTCCAGGCGTTCGGGGCCGGGCACTCCGAGGCGTTCGCCGCCGAGTTGGTGGCCCGGGCCGGTGGGTTGGTCCCCACCAATCGGCTGTCGGTACGGGACCTGGTGATGCACGGCGACGCCCCGCGTGACGTGCTCGCTGATCCCAAGCTGGAACGCGACCCTTCCATCGCCCACCAGATCTACGCGCTCGCGGCGCCCCAGCCGCGGGACGTGTTCGTGGTGGCATCCCAATCCGGCATCAACGGCTCGGTGGTCGAGCTGGCGGCGCTGGTCACCGAGCGCGGTCACCCGTTGATCGCGGTCACCTCGGTCGAGCACACCGCACGGGTCGCCCCACGGCACCCGTCCGGGCATCGGCTCGCCGACCTCGCTGACGTCGTGCTGGACAACGGCGCGCCGTACGGCGATGCACTGCTGCCGCTCGAGGGCGGCGGCGCGGTCTGTGCGGTCTCCTCGGTCACCACGGCGCTGCTGGCGCAGCTGTTGACCGCGGAGGTCGTACGACGGTTCCACCAGGCCGGGGAGGTACCCCCTATCTACCTCTCCGCCAACGTCCCCGGCGGGGACGAGCACAACCTCGCCCTCGAGTCGCGGTACGCCGGGCGCCTCCGGCGAACCGCCTGACCCGACACCACAAGGAGAGTCAAAGATGTCGGATTCCCCCGAGAACATCGGTGACCTGAGCCGTCGGACCCTGCTGCAGCGCGCCGCGGCGGCTGGTCTGCTCGCCGTTCCGGCGGCGGGCATGTTGAGTGCCTGTGCCGGCAGCGAGCCGTCCAAGTCCGAAGACAGCGGTGCCGCGAAGAGCAAGGACAACCCGTTCGGCGTCAAGGACGGCAGCGCCGTCAAGGTGGTCGTCTTCAACGGCGGTCTGGGCGACCAGTGGGCCAAGGAGGACAAGGTCCTCTTCAACGCCAAGCACCCGAACATCACCGTCAACATGAGCTCCACCCAGAAGATCAAGACCGAAGAACAGCCGAAGATGGCGACCCAGCCGAGTGACCTGGTGATGAACTCGGGTGCGGACATCATGGACCGCAGCACGCTGATCAACGAGGGTGCGATCGAGCCGCTCGACGACCTGCTCACCGCCCCGGCCTGGGACGGCGAGGGCACGGTGGCCGACACGCTGCTGCCGGGCACGGTCACCGACGGCACCCAGAACGGCAAGTTCTACGTCGTGAACGTGGCCTTCACGGTCTGGGGCAACTGGTACAACGGTGCGCTGTTCAAGCGCGAAGGTTGGCAGGCGCCGACCACCTGGGACGACTTCTTCGCCCTCGCGCCGAAGATCAAGGCCAAGGGCATGGCGCCGTACGTGCACGACGCCACGCACGGCTATTACCCGCGCTGGGCGCTGATGGCCAGCATCTGGAAGGCCGTTGGTAAGCAGCCGATCATCGACATCGACAACCTCAAGGACAACGCCTGGAAGGCCGACGGCATCGTCGCGGCGCTGGAGCCGTGGGAGAAGCTGGTCAAGGACAAGCTGCTCCTGCCGGGCAAGCTCGACCACACCCAGTCGCAGCAGGCCTGGCTCGACGGCAAGGCCGCCTTCATCCAGGTCGGCACGTGGCTCAAGAACGAGATGGCCGCGACCATCCCGCCGGGCTTCGAGATGACCCTGTCGGACTACTGGACCAAGCCGGGCGACAAGGCCGCCAAGGACGTGTTCGCCGGTTCCGGCGAGGGCTTCGTGGTGCCGAGCAAGGCGCCCAACAAGGCGGCCGCGAAGGAGTTCCTGCGGGCCATCCTCTCCAAGGCCGGCTCGGCGAAGTTCGCGGAGCTGACCAAGTCGCTCGCCTCGACCAAGGGCTCCGGCGACAACGTGCAGGATTCGGCGCTCGCCTCGGCGAACACGCTGATGAAGAACGCCACGTCGGACCTCATCTCGGTCAAGATCTGGGACTTCTACGCCGACCTGGACAAGGAGAGCCAGAACCTGTCCGAGGAGCTGATGGCGGGGCGTCTCACCGCGCAGCAGTTTGTCGACAAGATGCAGGCGGCCGCGGACAAGGTCGCGAAGGACTCCTCGATCAAGAAGCAGACCCGTACCGCCTGACAGGCCCTGATCAGCTAGAGAAGTGAGTGACCATGCGGCACGGTGTTGCGCGTTTCGTCACGGGTTTCCTGGCCTTGCCGCTTGCGCTGTACCTCTTCTACGTGGTGTGGCCCTTCGTGCAGGCGGCGGGATACTCGTTGACCGACTGGGGTGGTTACTCGGACACCCAGAACTTCGTCGGTCTGGACAACTACGTCCGGCTGCTGTCGGATGAGTTGATCAGGAAGGCCTTCTGGCACAACGTCTTCTTCCTGATCACCGTGCCGCTGTTCACCATCGCGCTGGCCCTGTTCCTCGCGTTCCTGCTCAATGTGGGTGGACGTGAGGACAGGGCCGGCATCCGAGGGGTGTTCGGCTCCGGGATCTACAAGATTATTTTCTTCTTCCCGCAGGTGCTGTCGCTGGTGGTCATCGCCGTCATGTGGCAGCAGATCTACCGCAGCGACGGTCAGGGCCTGATCAACGGCCTGATGATCAAGCTTGGTCTGGTCGACGCGGACAACCCGATCGCCTTCACCGCCGACCCGGAGCCCTTCCTCGGCGTGCCGGCGGTGCTCTGGTGGCTGTTGCTGATCGCGGTCTGGAGCGGGGCCGGCTTCTACATGGTGCTCTTCTCGGCGGCGATGCAGTCCATCCCGAAGGACATCTACGAGGCGGCCCTCCTGGACGGGGCCAGCCGGTTCCACACCTTCTTCAAGATCACGCTGCCCCTGCTGCGTGACACCGTCTCGGTCGCCTGGGTCTACCTGGGCTTCATCGCGCTGGACATGTACGCCCTGGTCTTCGTCATGACGCCCAGCCAGGGCGGCCCGAACCACGCCAGTGAGATCTTCGCGTCGGTGCTCAACTTCACCGCGTTCCAGAAGGGCCAGTTCGGTTACGCCTGCGCGATGGGTGTCGCCCTGGCGATCTTCACGATCCTGCTCGCCGCGGCGCAGCTCAGGATCACCCGTCGCGACCGTATCGAGTACTGAGGAGGCTGGACGATGAGCACGGCGACTCACGATGGTCTGACCCGGCCTGACCAGAACCCGAACACCGCACCCGAGGGTGGGAAGGGCGGCAAGTCCGCCTCGGAGGGGCTCGGCGGCAAGTTCTTCAACGGCTTCTCCCACATCTTCCTGCTGGTCTGGGCCGTGATGGTGATCTACCCGCTGCTGTGGGTGGTGATGTCGGCGCTGAAGACCGACTCGGAGGTCATCCGCCAGCCCCTGTCCCTGATTCCCGCCAAGCTCAACTGGGACAACTTCAGCCGGGCCTGGGGCGCGGGGCACCTCGGGTCGTTCTTCCTCAACACCGTGCTGGTGCTGGCCGGCAGTGTCACCCTGACCATGCTGCTGGGCTCGATGGCCGCGTACGCGTTGGCCCGCTACGAGTTCCGGGGCAACCGGCTGATCTACTACGTGTTCCTCTCCGGTCTGACCCTGCCGGTCTACCTGGCCGCGGTACCGCTGTTCAAGGGCGTCTACAACACGAGCGTCCACCTGCCGCTGCTCGGCCCGAACAAGCACCTCATGCTGATCCTGGTGTACGTGGCGTGGTCGCTGTCGTTCACCGTCTTCTTCATGCACTCGTTCTTCCGGACGCTGCCCAACACCATCGCCGAGGCGGCCATGGTCGACGGCGCGTCGCACAGCCGGCTCTTCTTCAGCGTCATGCTGCCGATGTCCAAGCCCGGTCTGATCAGCATCGGCATCTTCAACGTGCTGGGTCAGTGGAACCAGTGGTACCTGCCGACCCTGCTCATGCAGTCGGTCGCCGGGGAGCCGAAGAACCAGGTGATCGCCCAGGGCCTGATCGAACTCTCGGTCAACCAGGGCTACAAGTCCGACTGGTCCGGTCTGTTCGCCGGGGTGACCATGGCGATGCTCCCGGTGCTCGTGGTCTACATCATCTTCCAGCGGCAGGTGCAGTCCGGCCTCACCGCGGGGGTCGGCAAGTAACCACCCGGACGAGAAAGGGGTCCCTCGCCTGCGAGGGGCCCCTTCGTCATCTCCGGTGCTCGTCGGACGGTGTGTGCCAGGAGCGCCACAGGTCGGCGTACGCCCCGCCGGCCACGACCAGGTCGTCGTGGCTGCCGATCTCGGTGATCCGGCCGTCCGCCAGCACTGCCACCCGGTCGGCGTCGTGCGCGGTGTTGAGCCGGTGCGCGATCGCGATGACTGTCCGCCCGACCAGCACGGCGGCCAGAGCCCGCTCGGTACGACGCGCCGTGGTCGGATCGAGCGCGGCGGTCGCCTCGTCGAGGATCAACGTGTGCGGGTCGGCCAGCACCAGCCGAGCCAGCGCGAGCTGCTGGGCCTCCGCCGCGCCGAGCTGGCGGCCACCGTCGCCGAGCGTGGCGTCCAGACCCTCCGGCAACTCCGCGAACCAGTCGGCGCCCACGGTGCCGAGCGCGGCCCGCATCTGCTCGTCGGAGGCGTCCGGCGCGGCGAACGACAGATTGTCGCGTACCGAGCCGATGAAGACGTGGTGCTCCTGGGTGACCAGGGCGATCCGGCGGCGACGCTCGGCCGGGTCGAGGTCGGTGACCGGGCAGCCACCGATGCTGACGACGCCCTGCCGGGGCGCGTCGATCCCGGCCAGCAGCCGGGCCAGTGTGGACTTGCCGGCGCCCGACGGACCCACGACGGCCAGCCGCTCACCGGGCTGCACCTCCAGGTCGATGCCGTGCAGCACGTCCGCTCCGCCGGAGTAGGAGAACCGCGCACCGCGGACGACGAGCCGCTCGCCCCGCGACGTGGCCGTCCGGCCCGGCGGCTCCGCCGGGACCAGGCCGACGCCGAGCACCCGGGCGTACGATGCGAAGCCCCGCTGTGCCTGCTCCGTCCACTGCAACAGCCGGTCCAACGGATCGATCGCCTGTTGCAGATAGAGCGCGGCGGCGACCACCGCGCCGAGCGACACCATGTCCCGGGAGAGCAGGTAGCCGCCGACGAGCAGCACCAGGGCGACCGGCAGCGGGTAGCTGGCCTCGACGATCGAGAAGAACACCGTACGCAGCGCGAGGGTGGCCCGCCGGGCCCGCCACACGCGGGTGATCCGGTCGGTGCCGTGCCGGACCCGGTCGTCGGTCAGCCGCAGCGCCTCCACCGTGCGGGCGCCCTCGGCGGTGGTCGTGAGCGTCTCGGTCAACTCGGCCGCCGCCGCGCCCTCGGTGAGGTACGCGGAGCTGGCCCGCCGCAGGTACCAGCGGGTCACCGCCACGATCGTCGGGAGCCCGGCCAACGCCGCGAGCCCGAGCAGCGGATGCAGCAGGAAGACCGCACCGAACAGCAACGTCAACTGCACCGAGGCGATGACGATGGTGGGCACCACGTCCCGGACCGTCGTCCCGACCGTCGCCACGTCGACCGAGCTGCGGGTGGCCAGATCACCGGAGCCGGCGCGCTCGACGACCGAGACCGGCAGCCCGAGAGTCCGGGAGACGAACTCCTCGCGCAGCTCCGCGACGGCGCGCTCACCGAAACGGTGACCGGCGTACTGCGCGTACCGGGAAAGCAGCGCGCTGACCACGACGCAGCCGGCGATGGCCAGCGCCAGCCGGTCCACGGTGGCCACGCCCGCGCCGGCGGTGACCCGGTCGACGATGGTGCCCAGCAGCCACGGCGGGGCGAGCCCGGCGACCGCGGCGGCGCTGTGCAGCGCCAGCACGACCCCTACCGCGCGCCGGTGCCGGCCGATCATGTCGCGCAACGCCCGGCGTACGGTGACTCGGTCGGCCACCGGCAGCCGGCTCACCGGTACGCCTCCTCGGTGTCGGCGGGCTCGGGCTCGTCGCTGCCCCGGGCCACCAGGTGCCGGTAGTCGGCGTCGGAGTCGAGCAGGTCGGTGTGGCTGCCGGTGGCGGTGATCCGGCCGCCGCTCAGGTGCGCGACCAGGTCGGCCCGGCCGAGCAGCAGCGGTGACGTGGCGATCAGCACTGTCGTCCGCCCGGCCCGCGCGACCCGCAACCGCTCGGCGATCCGCGCCTCGGTGTGCGCGTCCACCGCCGACGTCGGGTCGACGAGGATCAGCACCTCCGGCTCGGCGAGGAGGGCGCGCGCGAGGCGGACCCGTTGGCGTTGACCGCCGGAGAGGGTCCGGGCCCGGGAGTCGATCGGGGTGTCCAGCCCGGCCGGCAGGGCATCGACCACGTCCTCGGCCGAGGCCGTCCGCACTGCCGCGTCGACAGGGTCGTCACCGTCGGCGGCCCCGCCGCGCAAGATGTCGCGCAGTGTCCCGGCGAAGAGGTACGAGTCGTGGTCGGCGACCAGGACCCGGGAGCGGACCTCGTCCAGGGCGACCCCGGCCAGCGGCACGCCACCCCAGGTGGTGTCGCTGACCACGTACCGGCCGAGGCGGTCGGCCAGTGCCACGGCCGCCGCCGGGTCGTCGGCCGCCACCCCGGTCAGCCGGCCGGCGCGTACGGTCAGCCCGGTCACCGGGTCGTACAGGTCGGCGGGGCCGGCCGGTGCCGCCAGGGCTTCCGGCTGGCGTGCCTCGGGCACCGGGCCCGACCACCGGCGACCCGGGCCGCCGACGTCGTCCGAGGTCACGTTGAGCAGGCCGATGATCCGTCGGGCGGCGACCCGCCCCCGGATCAGCTGGTGACTGCCCTCCAGCAGGAACCAGACCGGCACGATCAGTGTCGCCACGTAGCCGTAGACGGCGACCAGTTCCCCGATCGTGACGTCACCCGTCACCGCCATCCGAGCCGTCAGCCACACCACCGCTGCCAGGAACAGCCCGGGGATGGCCACCGTCGCCGCGTCGATCCAGCTGATGACAGCGCCCACCCGGTAGCCCTCGGCGCGCAGCTCCTGGGATCGGGCCGCGTATCGGCTGGCGAACAGGCCCCGACCTCCCACCCCGGCGAGCACCCGCAGCCCGGCCACGATGTCACCGGACCGGGCGGTGAGCGCGCCCTGCTGCCGCCGGTAGATCGACTCCGCCCGTTCGAGGCGGCGCAGCAGCGGCCCGACGACCAGCCCGACCGCCGGCACCCCCACCAGCACGCACAGCGCGAGCATCGGGGAGATCGACCAGAGCACCACGGCGATGACCCCGTAGGCGACGACTGCTCCGACGCCCGGCCCGGTCAGCGTCAGCACCTGTGCCGTCCAGTCGATGTCGGACCCGCCGATGGTGGACACCTCGCCGGAGGCGACCCGGCGGGGCAGCACCGAGCCGATCCGGGACAGGTGGCGCAGCAGCACCTCGGCGGAACGGGCCTTGGCGTCCTCCCGGATGAAGGTCATCGTGCGGTGCCGCATGATGCCCAGGAATGAGAGAACCACCCCCGCGACGACGATGGCCGCGACCCAGAACGCCAGCGCCCGGGTGTCGCGGGCGCGGAGACCGTCGTCGACGGCGCGGGCGATCAGGTAGGGCCGGGCCGACAGCCCGATCATCCAGGCCGTGCCGAGCAGACTGCCGCGCAGCACCCGCCAGGGTTGGCGGCGGGTGAGCCACCACAGGTATCGCATCGGACCGCGGGTGTCCGGAGTGCCTGGATCGGGATGCGGGATCTGCGGAGGCACCAGGTCACGCTACCGACAGGGCCCGACACCCCACCGACCCGAAACGGGTGAGGTGCGCCTCCGTTCCTGTCGCAGGGGAGAGGCAGAATCGCGTTCGTGCTGGTAGCGATGGTCTCCGACGAGCGGGGTGGGGGAGTGCTGTGCCCACTGGATTCCGCCGGTCGGCCGGTCGGCCCGACCGAGGTCGTCACCGACCTGGCCGCCGCCGTCAGCGCCCGCGAGGCTGCCGACCACCCACGCTGGGTCTGGCCCGGCTCCGCGTCGGTCTACCCGGCGTTGCTGCGCGCCGGCGTCCGGGTCGACAGGTGTCACGACGTGGAGTTGACCGAGGCGTTGCTGCTGGGGCACGCGGGCCGCTGGGGTGAGCCCCGCTCGCTGGCCGCCGCGTGGGCCCGGCTGACCGGTGCGGTGGTGCCGCCCGACCCGCCGCCGCGCACCGCCGCGCCACCCGGGCACGGGCAGGGCGCGCTCTTCGACACGATGCCCGGCCCGCCGGGCCCGGGCATCGAGGCACTGACCAAGGTGTACGCCGACCAGCTCGCCCGAATCGCCACCACCGAGCATCCCGGTCGGTTCCGGCTGCTGGTGGCCGCCGAGTCCGCCGGCGCGTTGATCGCTGTGGAGATGGGGTTCGCCGGGCTGCCCTGGCGGGCCGACGTGCACGACGAGATCCTGCACGAGCTGCTGGGTGAGCCGTCTCCGGTGGGTGGCCCGCCACGTCGTCTCGCCGAGTTGGCCGCCCGGATCGCCGACGCGCTCGGCGTACGCCACCTGCACGCCGACTCCCCGGCGGAGCTGCTGAAGGCGTTCGCCCGGGCCGGGGTGGAGCTGCCCAACACCCGAGCCTGGGTGTTGCGCGGCGTCGACCATCCGGCGGTGCCGCTGGTGCTGGAATACAAGGAGCTCTACCGGATCTGGACGGCGCACGGCTGGGCCTGGCGTGAGCAGTGGGTGCAGGGCGGCCGATTCCAACCGGAGTACGTGCCGGGTGGCGTCGTCTCCGGCCGGTGGGCCACCCGGGGTGGTGGCGCGCTGCAGATCCCGAAGGTGATCCGACGGGCGGTGGTGGCCGATCCGGGCTGGCGACTGGTGGTCGCCGACGCCGGCCAGTTGGAGCCTCGGGTGCTCGCCGCGGTGTCCGGCGACGACCGGTTGGCAGCGGCGGGTGGTGCCGGCGACCTCTACGCCGCGTTGGCCCGGGACTCGTTCGGCGGCGACCGGCCCCGCGCCAAGGTGGCGCTGCTGGGTGCCATGTACGGGCAGACCGGCGGTGCCGCGGTGCCCGCCCTGGCGGTGCTGAAGCGCAGTTACCCGACCGCGTTCGGCTACGTCGAGGCGGCGGCCCGCACCGGCGAGACGGGTGGGCTGGTGCGGTCGTGGCTCGGGCGGACGTGCCCGCCCGGCTCGGCCGGCTTCGGCGATCTCGACGACGCGTCCTCCGATCCGGAAGGGGCGGCCGATCCGCAGAGTCCGCGGGCTCGCGCGGCACGGTCCCGGGGTCGTTTCACCCGCAACTTCGTCATCCAGGCCACCGCCGCCGAGTGGGCCTCCACGTTGCTGGCCACGCTGCGGACGGAGTTGACCGGCACCGATGCCGAGTTGGTCTTCTTCCAGCACGACGAGGTGATGGTGCACGCTCCCGCCGAGCAGGCGGCGGCGGTCGCCGAGGCTGTCACGCGGTCCGGCGAGCGGGCCTCCGCGCTGCTCTTCGGTGCGACGCCGGTGCGGTTTCCGCTGGACCTGTCAGTTGTCGACTGCTACGCCGACGCCACCTGACCGACGGCGCTGACCCGCCCGCGATCGACGCGTGTCGGGATCGCCCGTGCGCCACTTCGGCGATGTGGTGGTATCCCGCCGCCCGCATACCGCCACATCGGCGACCTGGAGTCGATCGAACCGCCCGCCCACCGTCGCGGGTGCTCCAATGTGTAACGGTTGTGCTATTTCTCCTTTTCGCCCCGCCACCCTCCGCTGGCCGTCCTCGTTGCAGTGTCCGTAGGAAGGGGCGGATCGGTAACGGTCGTCCCGTGCCAGAGGGGGCGCAGCTGAACCGGATCGCAGGAATGATCATCGCAGCGGGCGGGGGACGACGGATCGGTGGTCCCGAGGCGCTGCTGCGCCAGGGGGACAAGCCCCTGGTCAACCAGATGATCGACACGATGACCGAGGCGGGCTGCGAGCAGATCGTGGTCGTGCTGGGCGCCGCCGCGGAGCAGGTCCAGGAGGCCGCCGACCTGGACAAGGCCACCGTTGTGATCAACAAGGCGTGGGGCACCGGGGTCGGCTCGTCCATCCGGGCCGGCCTGGCCGCCATGGGTGACGAGGGGATCGAGGCGGTGGTGGTGGTCCCGGTCGACATGCCGGGTCTGACCGCCACGGCGGTCAGCCGGGTGGCCGCGTTGCCGTACCCGGACGTGCTGGTCTGCGCCACCTACGACGGGTTGCGCGGGTACCCGATGCTCTTCGGTCGCCGGCACTGGCCCGGCATCGCCACGTTGGCCAGCGCCGACGTCGGCGCGCGGCCGTACCTGCTGGCGCACAAGGACCAGATCGTCGACATCGCCTGCGACTCGGTGGCCGACGGCAGCCGGGTCGACACGCCGGAGCTGATGGAGCTCTACGGGCTCACCGTTCCGCCGCAGCGCGTGGGCGTCTGAGCGGATCCGAGAGGGCGAGGCGGGGACGGGGCAACCCAGAAGCGTGACCTCACGTAGCCTCCGACCGTGGACAGCCGCGCCGCTGTCGGAATCGGGAGGGCGGACCCCATGGTTGTTCGTATCGCTCGCCACCTGGCGGGGATGGCGGCCGCCTGGCTGACCTTCGTGGCCCAGTCGGTAGTGGGCTATTTCGGTCTGCTGGTGTTCGCGGTCGTCACCGGGTCCGGTCTGGGCGGTCCGCTGGCCGGGCCGATGCTCGCGCTGGCAGCGGCGGTGGCCGGCGTGGCCCTGCTTCCCCTGCTCTTCCTGCCGGCTGTGGCGTTCGGGCAGGCAGTCGGCCGGCGGCGGGGGACCGGCCGGGTGGTGGCGCTGTCCACGATCGTCGCTGTCGTCCTGGCCATCGGGTACGCAGTGGTCGGTGCCGTCCTCACGGAGGTGCCCGCCGGTTACGTGCCAGTGGTGGCGGGCGTCGCCGCGCTCCTCGTTCTCGCCCCGGTCGTCCTGTACGCGCTCACCGCGGAAGGGGTCGGTTGGATGGCCCGGCGGTGGCGCGCCCCTGCGGTCGGGCTGGCACCAGAGGTGGGCTGACCGTCGATCGGTCACGCCCCGCAGCCGAAGTGCCCGGGCGTCGAGGAGGGCCGGAGTTGCTCGCCCGCTGGGCAGACGAGCAACTCCGGTGACCGTCAGGCGTCCGGCAGCTGGCCGGTTGCGGCGAGGCGCTGGTACCAGTGGGCGCTGTCCTTCCAGGTGCGTACCTGGGTGTCGTAGTCGACCCGGATGATGCCGAAGCGGCGGTCGTAGCCGTAGCCCCACTCGAAGTTGTCCAGCAGCGACCAGACGAAGTAGCCCCGGACGTCAGCGCCTTCCGCGCGAGCGTCGGCCACCGCGCCGATGTGCCGACGCAGGTAGTCGATCCGCCGGTCGTCGTGGATCCGGCCGTCGGCCGACACCTCGTCGTCGAACGCCGCGCCGTTCTCGGTGATCATCATCGGCTGGTTCGGGTATTCGCGCTGCAGGCGCAGCAGCAGCTCGGTCAGCGCCGGCGGGTCGATGTTCCACCCCATCGCCGTGTACGGGCCGGGCTGCGGCAGGAAGTCGACGTTGTCCGCGGCGACCCACGGCGTCGAGGTCGACGCGCCGTGCCCGTCGGCGTCGGAGCGGGCAGACACCCCGTCCCACGCCCGGACCAGGGTGCTCGAGTAGTAGTTGACCCCGAGCACGTCCAGCGGCACCGCGATCTGCTTCTCGTCACCGTCACGGACGAACGACCAGTCGGTGACGGCCGCGGTGTCGGCCAGCAGGTCTGCCGGGTACGCCCCGTCGAGCATCGGGCCGAGGAACGCCCGGTTGGCCAACGCGTCGATCCGGCGCACCGCGTCCTGGTCCGCTTCCGACTCGGACGCCCCCCGGATGACGTGCAGGTTCAGCGTCACCGACAGCTCGGCGGCCGGGGCCAGCTCCCGGATCACCCGCCCGGCCAGGCCGTGCGCGAGGTTCAGGTGGTGCACCGCGGCCAGCGCCGCCGCCGGCTCGGTCCGGCCGGGCGCGTGCACGCCCGAGGCGTAGCCCAGGTACGCCGAGCACCAGGGCTCGTTGAGCGTCGTCCAGGTGTGCACCCGGTCGCCCAGCGCGCCGACGATGCCCGCTGCGTACTCCTGGAAGCGCAGCGCGGTCTCCCGCGCCGCCCAGCCGCCGGCGTCCTCCAACTCCTGCGGCAGGTCCCAGTGGTACATCGTCGCCACCGGGCGGACGCCACGTTCCAGCAGCCCGTCCACCAGCCGGGAGTAGAAGTCGATGCCGGCCTGGTTGAACCGGCCCGAGCCGCCGGGCTGCACCCGCGGCCACGCGATGGAGAACCGGTACGCGTCGAGCCCGAGGTCGGCGATGTGCCCGAGGTCGTCGGCCCACCGGTGGTAGTGGTCGGCGGCCACGTCGCCGGTGTCGCCGTTCAGCGTCCGACCCGGTGTGTGGCTGTAGGTGTCCCAGATCGACGGCCCGCGCCCGTCTTCGTTGGCCGCGCCCTCGATCTGGTACGCCGCCGTCGCCGATCCCCAGACGAAGCTCTCCGGGAAGTGGTGTTGCGTCATCGTTCAGTCCCCTGGATCTCGCAGATGTAGCCCGTCGAGGTACCGGCGACCAGTGCGGCACTGGCCGTCCCGTCCTCGTAGCGCACGTCGAACTCGGCGCCCGGCCCGTGCCCGGGTGACGGTACCCGTACCCGGGTCCGTTGCCCCTCGCCCGGTGCGTACAGCCGTAGCCGCACATCGTCTGCCCACTCGTAGTCCGGTCGGTCGTCGCGTGCGCCGAACGGGATGACCGCGCCGGGCCGGGCCAGCACGGGAAGGCTGTCGAACGCGTGCTTCTCGGTGACCCACGCCGGGCCGATGACCTGCGCCCCGCTGACCAGGTGCGTCCAGGTGCCGGCGGGCACGTAGTAGGTGACGTCGCCGTCGGCGCTGAACACCGGGGCGACCAGCACGTCGGGGCCGAGCATGTACTGCCGGTCCAGGTACGCGGTGGCCGGGTCGTCCGGGAACTCCACGAACATCGGCCGCATCATCGGCGTACCGTCGCGGTGCGCCTCCTGCGCGGCGGCCGCCAGGTACGGCATCAGGCGGAGCTTGAGCTGGGTGAAGTGCCGCAGCACGTCGACGGCCTCGTCGTCGAACGCCCACGGCACCCGGTACGACCCGGAGCCGTGCAGCCGGGAGTGCGAGGAGAGTAACCCGAAGGCAACCCACCGCTTGAACACCACCGGGTCGGGGGTGCCCTCGAAGCCGCCGATGTCGTGGCTCCAGTAACCGAAACCGGACGACGCCAGGGACAGCCCTCCGCGCAGCGACTCGGCCATCGCGGAGAACGTCGACTCGCAGTCACCGCCCCAGTGCACCGGGAACTGCTGCCCGCCGGTCGTGGCCGAGCGGGCGAACAGCACCGCCTCGCCCTTGCCGCGCTCCGCCTCCAACAGCTCGAAGACCGCCCTGTTGTAGAGGTAGGAGTAGTAGTTGTGCATCCGCTGCGGGTCCGAACCGTCGTGCCACACCACATCGGTCGGGATGCGCTCGCCGAAGTCGGTCTTGAAGCAGTCCACGCCCATGTCGAGCAGCACCTTGAGCTTGCCGGTGAACCAGCGGACCGCGTCCGGGTTGGTGAAGTCGACGAGCGCCATGCCGGCCTGCCACTTGTCCCACTGCCAGACCGAGCCGTCGGGCCTGCGCACCAGGTAACCGGCCTGCCGCCCCTCCTCGAAGAGGTACGAGCGCTGGGCGATGTACGGGTTGATCCACACGCAGACCTTGAGGTCGCGCTCGCGCAGCCGGCGCAGCATCCCCTCCGGGTCGGGGAAGGTCGCCGGATCCCAGACGAAGTCGACCCAGTGGAACTGGCGCATCCAGAAGCAGTCGAAGTGGAACACCGACAGCGGCAGCCCACGTTCGGCCATCCCGTCGACGAACTCGGTGACTGTCTTCTCGTCGTACGAGGTGGTGAAGGAGGTGGACAGCCACAACCCGTACGACCAGGCGGGGATGCGGGCCGGGCGGCCGGTGAGCGCCGTGTAGCGACGCAGCACGTCCTTCGGGTTGGGCCCGTCGATGACGTAGTAGGTGAGCGACTGCCCTTCGACGCTGAACTGGGTCTGCGTGACGACCTCGGAGCCGACCTCGAACGACACGTGCTCCGGGTGGTCCACGAACACCCCGTAGCCGGCGCTGCTCAGGTAGAACGGCACGTTCTTGTACGCCTGCTCGCTGGCGGTGCCGCCGTCGGCGTTCCAGATGTCGACGGTCTGCCCGTTTTTCACGAACGGACCGAAGCGCTCGCCCAACCCGTACACCGTCTCGCCGACACCCAGCGCGAGCCGCTCGTGCACGTGCGGCCGGCCCTCGGCGTCGGTGACGAGGCCGATGCTGCGCTCGGTGGACGCGGTGAGCAGCCGGTCGCCGTGCCGGAAGTCGACCCGCCACCCGTCGACGAGCGCGACCCGCGCGGTCAGCTCACCGGTGGTCAGCGTCGCGCTGAGCCCGGTGACGTCAACGGCCACCGGGTGCGTGTCGCCGGTGCTCAGCCCGAAGTGCGGTTCGCGGGGCAGCCCGCCGGTGTGGTGGGCGATGGTCACCCCGATGACGCCGGGGGCGGGGGAGAAGAAGCGGACGGTGACCAGAGGCCGGTTGAGGGTGCCGCCGCGTCCGGTGATCCGACCGGTCGGTGCGAAGACGGTGAAACCGCGCTGGTCCGGCTCGACCGACTCCACGGTGCCGGGGCGCAGGACACTGACACCGGGGCGCAGTTGCCAGTACCCGTCGGTGAACTTCACTTCTCGGCTCCTGCCGTGATGCCGCGCGCCAGGGTGCGCTGGAAGATGAGGAAGAAGAGGATGGCCGGCACCAGGCTGATCAGCGCGCCGGCGTTGGTGGTCGGAGCGTCCATCAGCCGGTCGCCCTGGAGCGAGGCGAGCGCGACCGGGATGGTCTGCGTCTGGTTGTCGATGAGCATGACCAGCGGGATGAGGAACTCGTTCCAGGTCCAGATGAAGAAGAAGATGAGCAGCACCGCGAGGGTGGGCCGCAGGTTGGGGAAGACCACCCGCCACAGCACCGTCCACTTGCCGGCGCCGTCCAGCGCGGCGGCCTCCAGCAGCGAGCGCGGGAACGTGCCCAGCACCGAGGCGAGCAGGTACGTGCCGAACGCGCTCTGGATGACGGTGAAGATGATGATCACGGCGAGTCGGGTGTTGTAGAGCCCGACCTCCTTGGCCACGTAGTACAGCGGGTAGATCAGCGCCTCCTGCGGCAGCATGTTGGCCAGCAGGAAGAGACCGACGATCCAGAGCCGGCCACGGACCCGGCCGACACCCAGGGCGTACGCGTTGAGCAGCGACACGGCCACGCCGAGCACCGCCACGGAGCCGGCGATGAGCGCCGAGTTCCAGAGCTTGAGCGGGAAGTCGACAGCGTTCCAGTACGTCCGTAGGCCCTTGGTGTAGAACTCCGTCGGCCAGCTCAGCGGCCCGCCCGACGAGTAGTCACCGGGCGACTTGAATGCGTTGAGCAGCATGAACGCGAACGGCACCAGCATGACCAGCGCGCCGAGCGTGACCACTGCGAGCACCACCCAACGACTCAGGCCGCGGTGGTGCCGGTCGCGGACGGGCCGGGCCTGCTTCGTCGGCGCGGGGATCGGTGTGAGCGTGACGGCCATGTCAGAACCCCCGGTCCCGGCGCTCGCTGCGAGCCTGCATCCAGATGAAGAGCACTGCCACCACAACGATGATCAGCGTCAGTACCGTGGAGATCGCCGAGCCGTAGCCGACCTGGAGCTTCTTGAAGAACGTGTAGTACGCGAAGTAGGACGGAACGTTCGTGGCGTTCTCCGGGCCGCCCCGGGTCAGGGCGAAGATCGGCCCGAACACCTTCAGCGCGGCGATGGTGCAGGTCAGCGCCACCACGAAGGTTTCCGGCCGGATCTGCGGGAGGGTGATGGCCCGGAACCGGTGGAGCCAGTTCGCGCCGTCGACCTCGGCCGCCTCGTACAACTCGGGGTCGACCCGTTGCAGCGCCGCCATGAAGACGACCACCGGGTAGCCGATCTGCACCCAGATCATCACCGCCATCACGGCCGGTAGGGCCGTGTCGGGGTCGCCCAGCCAGTCATGGCGTAACGCGCCGAGACCCACCGCGTCGAGCAGGCTGTTGAACGCGCCGTCCGGGCGGAGGATCCAACCCCAGACGATGCCGGCCACCACGACGGGCAGCACCTGCGGCAGGTAGAACGCGGCCCGCAGCGCGGCGGCGGTGCGGGGCTTGAACCGGCGGCCGATGACGTCGAAGAGCACAGCGGCGAGGAGCAGCCCGAGCACTGTGGGCACCACCACCATCGCGACGATCATCGCGACGGTGTTGCGGAACGACGCCCAGAACACGTCGTCCTGGAGCAGTTGCCGGTAGTTGTCCAGGCCGACCCATCGGGGGTCGCCGACGCCGGACCACTTGGTCAACGACAGGTAGCCGGTGCCGACCAGTGGTGCGCCGATGACCAGGACGAAGAGCGTCGCCCCGGGGAGCAGGTAGAGCCAGTACGCCGCGTTGCGTCCGCGTCGTCTGCGGCTGGGCGCGGGCGGGGTGGGCGTCGCGGCCGGTGGTGTGGCGGCGACGGTCTCGGAGACTGCCATGGAAGATCCTTCCCGGCGGGGCGGGCGGGCGCGTCGGTGGTGCCGGTCGCGCCCGCCGCTCGCCGTGTCACTTGCCGGTGATCTCCTTGACGCCATCGGCGTACGGCTTGGCGATCGTGTCGAGAACCTGGTCGGGCGACTTGGAGCCGTTGATCAGGCCCTGGAAGCCGGAGACCAGCACGTCGTAGTAGCCGGGGACCGGCCAGTCCGGGTAGAAGGCGAGCCCATCCTGCTTGCTGACCGTGTTGAAGTCCTCGATCAGCTTGCGGTCCTTCGGGTCGGTGATCTTCGAGGCGTCAGCGGCGACCGGGACACCACCGTTGTTGCCGATCAGGTCCTGGATCTCCGGACGCAGGGTGATGTCGATGAAGTCGTACGCCAGGCTCTTGGCCTTGCTGTTCTCCGGGACGACCCAGATGTTGCCGGAGGAGCCGGCCTGCAGGGTGTTGCCGGGGAAGAGGAAGGTGTCCCAGTTGGCCTTCATCTCGGTCTTGAAGCGGCCGTACCACCAGCTACCCGAGACGATCATCGGAACCTTGCCGGCGATGAAGGCGGTGCCCATGTCCTCGGCCTTGAGGCTGGCCGAGTCCTTGGCGACGTATCCCCTCTTCACCCACTCGGCGAAGGTCTCCGCGCCGTACCTCAGCGGGTCGGCCTTGAAGTCGACAGGGTTCTTGTAGAGCTGGTAGTTGTCCACGAACTGCCGGTCGCCCTTGGCGAGGGCGAGCTGGTAGAAGAGCTGCCCGGCCGGGTACTCGGCGCCGGCCATGCCCAGCGGGGTGACGCCCTTGCCGACGAAGGTGTCCATCGCCGCGGTCATCTCGGCCATGCTGGTCGGCACCGCGACGCCGTTGCTCTGGAACAGGTCCTTGTTGTAGTAGACGGTGACGTACTCGCCGTAGTTCGGCACACCGAACCACTTGCCCGAACCCATTACGCCCTTGTCGCTGTAGCGGGCGGTGGTCTGGAGGCTGGGGCTGAGCTTGCCGGCCCAGCCGTGCTTGTCGGCCTCGGCGCTCAGGTCCGTGAGCAGCCCCTGCGAGGAGAGCAGACCGGCGGTCGCGTTGCCCTTGTTGTACTCCATGATGTCCGGGCCTTCGGACGAGTTGATGATCATGCCAGCGTTCTGCTGGATCTGCTCGAACGCCTTGCGCTCGAAGCGCACCTCGACACCCGGATGTTCGGACTTGAAGATCTCGATCGCCCGGTCCCAGCCGACCCCCATCGCGCTGTTCTCGCTCTCGTAGTGCCAGAGCTTGAGGACCTTGGCGTCACTGTCGTCCGCGTTGTCACCACCACCGCACGCGGCCACGGTGGTCGTCGCGGTCGCCGCCAGGGCGAGCGCGGCGACGAGCCGGTGGAATCGCTGCATTAGCATCCTCCTCGTTGAGTATCTAGCCGGTACTTCACGAGGCCCGTCGTCGCGTTGCAGCGCGGCGGCGGGCCGTTTACTGATCAGCCCTCACGGGTCGGCGGCTTCGTGGAGGGGCGGTCGACCCCCGGACCTCCAACGCGCACGGCAGCAGTTGCTGGTGACGCTCGACGGCGGAGCCGTCCGGATGGCGCTCGGCGGCAGGGCCGTCCAGGTGGCGTACCAGCGCCTCGATCGCGATCCGACCGAGCGCCGACCCCGGTGACGTCATCGCGGTCAGCGCGGGGGTGGCCAGTTCGGCGACCTGCGGCGAGGTGACCATCGAGACGACCGAGACGTCGCCCGGCACCGACAGGCCACGGCCGGTCAGCTCACCGAGGATGCCGAAGATCGCGGTCTCGTTCATGGCCAGCACGGCGGTCAGCTCCGGTGCCTGCGCGAACGCGGCGGCCAGCGCGGCCCGCCCGCCGGCCGCGCTGTCCTCGGCCGCGATCATCACCGGGTCGAGGCCGTGCCCGGTCATCGCCGCCACAAAGGCATCCCGGGTACGCAACGCGGGCCCGTAGCCACTGGCGAGCGTGGCAGCAGAGTGGTTGACGTAGACGATCCGCCGGTGCCCCAGGCCGACCAGGTGTGCGACCGCCTCCCGCACCGTCTGGTCGAAGTCGATGTCGACGTAGGAGAGGGTGCTGGTGTCGGCGGTACGGCCGATCAACACCAGCGGCACACCGGTCTCCTGAAGCACTGTGACGCGCTCGTCGGCCAGCTGGACCTCCATCAGCACGACACCGTCGAGCATCCGCTGACTGGCCAGCCGGCGCAGGTCTTCGAGATCGCCGCCGCCGACCGGCGAGAGCACCAGGTGGTAGCCGGCCGAGCTGGCCGCGGCGGCGGCGCCGGTGACGAAAGCGGTCTCGGTGGCACCGAGCCCGCGCTCGTCCATCGGCATCAGCAGGCCCAGGATGCGGCTGCGTCGGCTGGCCAGACCGCGGGCCATCGCGTTGGGCTGGTAGTCGAGCTCCGCCATCGCGGCGAGCACCTTGTTGCGGGTGGCCTGCGAGATCGGCCGGGTGCCGGTGAGCACGTACGAGACGGTGCTGACCGAGACCTGCGCGAGGCGGGCGACGTCGTGCATGGTGGCCACCCGAGCACCTCCTCCGGCCAGGCGTGGGATCGCTCCCGCAGCGGTGTCGAAGCGTTTCGACTAAGCGGTTCGACAGGACGCTAGGCCACCCGTTACGAGGACGTCAATAGGAGATGTCGAAAAGCTTTCGGACCGCCAGGGCGCGGCCGCAGGCAGGGCGCCGCAGGCAGCAACATCGGGGTTGTTGCGCGGATCTTCCTCGCCTGTCGCCCGGCGCGGGTCAGGTCAGGTCGAAGAGGGTGGCGGCGTTGTCCCAGCAGACCGCGCGCAGCCAGTCGTCGCCCAGGTCCATTCGCGCCAGGCCGGTCAGTTGGTCGGCGTACGGGTAGGGGATGTTGGGGAAGTCGCTGCCCAGCAGCACCTTGCCGGCCAGCCCCAACTCGCGCAACCGGGGCCGTTCGTCGGCGGGGAAGGGAACGACCTGCTCGAAGAACGGGGTGAAGACCATCGTGGTGTCCAACCGAACCCGCTCGTACGTCTCGGCGAGGTCCAGGAAGGCCCGGTAGTCCGGGGCACCGAGGTGTGCGACCACCGCGTTCAGCCGGGGGTGGCGGGCGAGCAGCGCGGCGAACGGGTCCGGGCCGGTGTGCGCAGTCCCCACCGGAGCGTGGCCGGCGTGCACCACGACCGGCACGCCCGCGTCGGACAGCGTCCCCCACACCTGGTCCAGTGCGGGGTCGGTGGGCGAGAAGTTGCCGACCTGCAGGTGCACCTTGAACAGTCGGGCTCCGGCGGTCAGTGCCGCCTCCACGTACGCGGGGGCGTCCGGTTCGGGGAAGAAGGTGGCCGAGGGGAGACAGCCCGGGGTGGTCCGGGCGAAGTCCAACGTCCACCGGTTCAGGTCTGCCGCCATGGACGGCCGGTGCGCGTACGCCAACGCGCTGAAGGCCCGCACCCCCAGGCGGTGCAGGTGCGCGACCCGCTCGGCGTCGCTCCACCGGTAGCGGATCGGCCAATCGGTGCCGACCAGCGGCCCGGCCGCGTCGAAGTACTCCCAGATGCGGCGTAACAGGCGCGGCGGCAGGAAGTGCACGTGCACGTCGGCGAGACCGGGCAGGCCGAGCGCGCCCCAAAACTCGGGCACGCGCGCGTCCTCGGCCGGTGGCAGCTGCGCTGCCGGGTCGGTCATATCTCGATGTCGAACCGGCTCAGCACCGACGGCGCGATCAGGCCGAGGGTCGCGAGCGCCGAGATGACGGTCAGTGCGATGCGCATCCCGACGACCTCGGCCTTGCTGCCGACCCGCAGGGCGATCTTGTTTGGCAGACCGATCATCATCCACATGCGCCGCTTGATCGGGATAGGCCAGAGGATCGGCACCCCGGCCCGGGTGATCATGTCGCCGAGGATGTGCACGAAGCAGCCCACCCCCAGCGCCGTACCGATCAGCGGATAACCGCGACCACCGGGGAGGTTGGCGAAGGTGAACCAGGCAGCCCCGGCGGAGGCGAGGGTGATGATGACCCAGCCGGCGCGTTCCGCCCACTCGTCGAACAGCCCGCGCAGCGCGAGGCCGAACATGAAGAACAGGATGGTGATGACGGCCCACTTGCCGTACGCGGCGCAGAGCGCCGTGGTGCCCCAGCCGACCAGCACTGTGAACGGCAGCGTGTGGGTCAGCGTGCGGTGCCCGTTGTTGCGGCGGGGGTCCCTGCTGAGCTTCGTGGCGTAGTAGACCCCGAGCGAGATCTTCTCCATCACCTCGGCGGCGAAGAGTGAGAAGACCCCGAAGGTACGGGCCACGGTGGCCCCACCCTGGTTCTTGGTCACCTTGCCCGACATGTCGAGATCGGGAAAGAGAGCGCCACCGGCGCACACCGCCGTGCCCACCGCCAACGCAAGCGGCGACTGGTGGTAGTCGGCGAACTGCTCCAACGCCCAGGACCCGGCCAACCACACCGCCGCGCCGGACAGCGCGTGCTGCGGACCCATCATCTCGGCTCACCCTCCCCAGGGATCTTGAGCGCCCAAAACTACGCCACTGTAGTCAGCGGGGGCGTCGCAGGGGCATCACCCGGAAGGTCCACATCGGACGTTGTCAGAGGGCGGGGGTGAAGCTCTGCCGGATCATCGGCAAGTATGCCGCGTTGACCTGCCAGTCGAACTCTTTTGTCAACCACGAGACGGTGTAGGAACGTTCGCCCGAGGTGTTGGCCAGCAACCGAAAGCTGTGCACCTGCTCGCCTGCGGCGTTCTCCCAGCCGCACTCCCACACGGCGCCGCCCTCGAAGATGTCCATCGCGGAAATGTCCACCTTGCGGTAGGCGGGCAGCAGCGCGTCGCCGGTGGTGAGTCGCGCCTCCTCGGCCTTCCAGTACGCCACCGGGTCGGCCCGCGCCGGCCCCGACTCGACACTGAGCACCCGAGCCCCGCCGGATTCCCGGAAGCAGGTCACCGACCCCTCCGTCCAGCGCGCCCAGCCGATCGGTGCGGCGATCCGGAAGCCGGTCGGGTCGTCGTGCCAGGTCCAGCCTTCGCGCAGCCGGTACCGGGCCTCGGCGGGCGGCGCGACCGACGCCACCGGAGTCGAGGTGGGCGGCGGCGGAGGTGGTGTGGAGCAGGCGAAGGCGGCCGGTCGGGTGGTCGACACACCCCCGCCGGAGCCGGACGGTGGTGTCCGTTCGTCGTGGCGGTTGACCAGGGCAACCGCGACGCCTCCGGCGACGAGCAGAGCCGTGGCGGCGCCCCCCAGGGCGAGCAGGTGCCGCCGCGATCGGCGGGGACGACTCGTCGGCTCGGTCGCCGACATCGTCGGGGGGTCGAGGTATCCGGCCACGTCCACCGGGGCGGGAGCGTGGGCACGACCCGCGCTGCGTACCGCCGCCACCGCCGAGGACAGTGGCGGACCCGTGGGCTCGTCGACCTGCGCCGCCGCGTGGTGCAGCAGGGATTCCGCCTCCGCCGCGGTCAGCCGCCGCCACGGGTCGCGCTGGAGGAGGCCGACGAGGACGGGACGCAGCGCTCCGGCCCGTCGCATCGGGTCCGGTGGCTCGGTGGCCAGCGCGCTGAGCGTCGCCATCGCGCTCGACCGAGCGTACGGTGACTGCCCCTCGACCGTCGCGTAGAGCGTCGCGCCCAGCGACCACAGGTCGGTGCGCTGATCCGACACCCCTTCGCGGGCCCGCTCGGGGGCGACGAACTGCGGTGAGCCGAGCACCGTGCCCGGCCCGGTCATCGCCCCCTCGCCGCCGTCGAAGGTGGCCAGCCCGAAGTCGGTGAGCACCACCCGACCGTCGTCGGCCACCAGCACGTTGTGCGGTTTCACGTCGCGGTGCAGCACCCCGGCGGCGTGGGCGGCCCGCAGCGCGGCGAGCACCGCCAGCCCGATCCGGGCGGTGCGCTGCGGGCTCAGGGGCCCTTCGGCGCTGATGATCTGCTGTACCGACCGGGACGGCACGTACTCCATCACGATCCAGGGGCTTTCCCGGTCGTGCACGACGTCGTAGATGCGGACCACGTTGGGGTGGTTGAGCCGAGCCGCGGTACGGGCCTCCCGCAGGGTCCGCAGCCGTAACTCCTCGCGTTCGGATTCGGCCAGCCAGGACGGCGGCACGATCTCCTTCACCGCCACGTCGCGATGCAGCATCTCGTCCCGCGCAAGCCACACCCGGCCCATTCCGCCGGTGCCGACCAGGTCGAGCAGCCGGTACCGACCCGCGATCAGCAACTGCTGCACGGTCGCTCCCCCTCGGTCACCCCGAGTTACACGATAGCCACCGTGGCGGCATTTCTCATCCGCTGAGCGGCCTCGATCCACGCCGGACAGTAGTCCGGATCATGACCATACGGCGCAGGTCAGGGGGGTGGTCGGAAACTATTTCGGACGTGTTCCCAGTCGGCTGCGGCCCCGGACCAGTCCTCGTCGTGGACGATCCAGCCGAGCGTCCAGCGGCTACCTCCGATCACCTGTTGCCGAGCGTGCAGCCACTGACTGCCGAACGGAGCCTTCCAGCGGCACTCCCACTCCGCCCCGTCCTCGGTCGCGGCGAGCCGGATCTCCTCGTACTGCGGAAGTGCCCCGGCTGAGATGGCCGCGTCGCGGGTCGCGCGCAGCCGGGCCAACGGGTCGGCGGTGCTGCCCCCGTCGACGCTGAAGGCCCGGCCGGTCGCCGGATCCTGGAAGCAGGTCACCCCGTCGTCGCGGGAGTGGTACCAGGTCGCCGGCACGGAGACCCGGAAGCCACTGCTGTCGGCGTGCCAGATCCAACCGGGCGGAGGCCGGAACCGTTCGCCAGAGGTCGGGGTGCCGGCCCGTACCGGCGTACCGACGACATGCGGGCGGACACACGCGAACGGTGGCGGAGGGACGTCCCGCCCACCGGGCGGCGGGCCGGGCCGGTCGGGGCCGGGGCCGCCCGGGTCGCCACCGTCGGGTGGACCGTTCTGCGGCTGCTGGGAGGACCAGCCCCCGGTGTCGCCGGGCTCGTCGTCGGTGAGGGCCAGCGTGGCGCCGACGCCGGCCGCGGCGGCCACCAGCAGCGCTACGGCGACCGACGCCAGCCGACGGGTGGTACGCCCTCGACCCGCCCGCCCCGGTGCCGGCGCGGTGGTGGTCGGTTCGCTCGGGCGGTGATTCGGGTCGGGCAGCGGAACGGTGGGGTCCTGCTCGTCGCCGCCCTGGACGACGGCGGGCACCGCCACCAGGCCCGGTGTGGAGGCCGGCCGGTCCGGCACCGGCGGTCTTTCGGACACCGGCGGTGGTTCGGGGCGGTCGGTCGCCGCCGCGGTGAGCAGCCGGCGGGCCGCGTCGTGGTCGAGGCGGTCGCGCGGGTCGCGGCGCAGTAACCCGTCGAGCACCGGCGCGAGCTGCCCGGCGTGCGGAGCCGGGTCCGGAGGTCCGGCGGCCAGTGCGCTCAGGGTGGCCATTGCGGTGCTGCGGGCGTACGGGGAGCGACCCTCCACCGCGGCGTGCAGGGTCGCCCCGAGTGACCACAGGTCGGCGGCGACCGTGGACACCCCCTCGGCGGCTCGCTCGGGGGCGACGTACTGCGGGGAGCCGAAGACCATGCCGGGGCGGGTCATCACGCCGTCGCCGCCGTCGAACGTGGCCAACCCGAAGTCGGTGAGCATCACCCGCCCGTCGTGTGCCACGAGCACGTTCTGCGGTTTGATGTCGCGGTGCAGCACCCCTGCGGTGTGCGCGGCGTGCAGCGCGTCGAGCACCGCCAGGCCGATCCGTGCCGCCCGCGCCGGCTTCAACGGGCCCTCGGCGTCGAGCACGTCCTGCAAGGTGCGCGACGGGACGTACTCCATCACGATCCACGGGCTGCCCTCGACCGGGATGACGTCGTAGAGCCGGACCACGGCGGGATGGTTGAGCCGGGCCGCGGCGCGTGCCTCCCGCAGGGTGCGCGAGCGCAGCTCGTCCCGTTCGTGGTCGGCCAGCCAACTCGGGGGGACGATTTCCTTGACCGCGACCTCACGGTGCAGCATCTCGTCGTGGGCGCGCCACACCCGACCCATACCCCCACGGCCGACCAGGTCGAGCAGCCGGTACCGACCAGCGATCAGCACCTGCGCACGCTCCTCCTCAACCGCTGTCCGGGCTACACCCTAACCAGCGGATCGGAAGCTACCTATAGCTCGTCCGACGTATCTCAGCACGCGGCGGGGTCGAGGCGGGCGAGCAGATTGCCCTCCGGGATGGCGATCCGGGAGCTGCCGCCCGCCAGTCGGGCGGCGGCCCGGCGGGCCTGCAGTGGGCCGTGTTCGCGTCGGGCGGCGGCGTAACTCGCGGCGGTACGGGCGGCGATGCTGGCCCAGCCGTACCGCTGGCCGACCATGGTGCGGGCGCGGCGCGCCACCCGCCGGGCGAAGACCTCGTCACCGAGCAGTTGGCCGACCGCGCCGGCGAGCGCGTCCGGGTCGCTGTGCGGGAACGTCACACCGGTGACGCCGGGTTCGACGATCTCGGCGAGCCCGCCGGTGCGGGCCACCGCGAGCGGTGCGCCGGCGGCGGCCGCCTCCAGCGCCACCATGCCGAACGGCTCGTAGAGGCTGGGCACCACCGTCGCGTCGGTGGCCCCGAGCATCGCCGGCAGCTGGTTGGAGTCGAGGAAACCGGTGAACCGTACCGTCGAACTGAGCGCCAGTCGTCGGGCCTGGGCCTCCAACTCGGCGCGGTACGGGCCGTCCCCGGCGATCACCACGCGCAGCCCCGGGTGTTCCTTACGTAGTCGGGGCACCGCGTGCATCAGGTGCTGGACGCCCTTCTCGTAGACCAGTCGCCCGGCGTACCCGACCAGTGGGCCGTCCGCGGCGAACCGTGCGCGGGCCGACGCGACCGCCCGTGGTCGCGCCCGCCAGGCCCGGTCGTCCACCCCGTTGGGCACCACGTCGACCTGCGTCGCGGGTACGTCGAACAGCGTGGTGACCTGCTCGCGCATGTACCCCGAGCAGGCGATCACCCGGATGGAGGCGCCGCTGAGCCAGTGCTCGACGCCGTGGATCGTGCGGTTCATCTCCTCCGGCAGCCAGCCCTGGTGCCGGCCCGCCTCGGTGGCGTGCATGGTGGTGACCAGGGGCAGGTCCAGGTGCTCGGCCAGGGTGACGGCGGTGTGGGCGACGAGCCAGTCGTGGGCGTGGATGACGTCGTAGGTGCCGGCCTCGGTGGCGCGCAGCGCGGCGCGGGTGAGGGTGTGGTTGAACGCCATGGTCCAGGCCAGCAGGCTGCTGGTGGCGAGGGGGAAGGTGACCGGGTCCTCGGGGGCGCGCAGGATGCGCACGCCGTCGGCGTACTCCTCAAGGGGTGCGCCCTCGGAGTGGCGGGTGACGACGGTGACCTCGTGGCCCGCGGCGGCGAGGGCGACGGAGAGGGCGTGCACGTGACGGCCGAGGCCGCCGACGAGCACCGGCGGGTACTCCCAGGAGAGCATCAGCACCCGCAGTTGCCGGGCGGGGTGGATGTCGATCACGTGGGCGTCGGGTGACATGCGGCCCCCTTTGAGTTGTCCCCGGGCGCGCGCCGACCGACACCGGAGCCGGTGTCGCCGTCGCGTCTGGATCGGGGCCAATCCTGCCGGGATCGAGATAACCAGCGGAGACACCACCGTTGCGGTCGTGTAAAGCGCTACTGGCTCTTTCGGCGCACCCGCAGCAGCTCGGCCACCGACCACGCCTGAAAGGGGCAGCCGGTCGCGGCGTGCGGCGCGAGGCCGTCGGCCGTCTCGCTAACCGAGCCTAGCCCATATTCGGTCAGATGGGCCTCGATACCAACGAACACGTCATCGACCGACATCTTGCCCCTGCGGCACGCGTCCACGTACGGCCCGAGCAGCCACGGCCAGACCGTGCCCTGGTGGTAGCCGCCGTCGCGCTCGGCGGGACCACCCCGGTGCCGGCCCACGAACTCCGCCGCATCGGGGGCGAGACTGCGCGGCCCGAGCGGCGTGAGCAACCCGTCACCGATGCGCCGCAACGTGCTCTCGTCCGGGTCCATCGGCGCGTACGGCAGCGACCAGGCCAGTAGTTGGTTGGGGCGCAGCGCGTCGTCGTCGTGCAGGGCGGCCCCGCCCAGCGGGTACGCCGGCGCGGGCGCGTCCAGCACGTCGTGCAGCCAGCCGGTCGGTGCGGGGTAGCGCTCCCGGAACGAGGCGGTGGCCTGCCCGTGCCGTCGCCACAGCTCGTCCGCGTCCCGCCCCGACAGCTCGGTCAGCTCCGCGAGCCCGGCCAGCCCGTTGATCCACAACGCGTTGACCTCGACCGGCTTGCCGGTACGCGGGGTGACCGGCACCCCGTACACCCGGGCGTCCATCCAGGTCAGCGCGGTGCCGGGGGCGCCCTGACTGAGCAGCCCGTCGGCCGGGTCGACGGAGATCCCGTACCGGGTGCCGGCCACGTGGGCGTCGACCACCTGACCCAACGCGGGCAGCAGCTCGTCACCCAGGTCGGTGTCACCGGTGACGGTGACGTGCCGACTCACCGCGTGCAGGAACCACAGCGTGCCGTCGACGGTGTTGTACTCCACCCGACCGGTGTCGGCCGTGTTGGCGAGCATCCCCTCGGACAGCGTCGCCGCGTACGCCCGCAGCAGCTCCCGGCCCTCGTCGGCGCGACCCGTGCAGAGGAACAACCCCTCGTAGGAGATCATCGTGTCCCGCGACCAGGCGCCGAACCACGGATAGCCGGCCACCACGTCGACGGCTCGCCCGCCGGGGCGCACCACGAACGCGTCCGCGGCCAGCGTGAGCGTCGCCTCGACCGGGTCGGCCGGCTTCGCCGCCGCCACCACCTGCCGGTTGCGCCGTCGGGCCGTCTCCACGATCTCGGTGGCCGGCGGCGGCTCCTCGTCGAGTCGACCGGCCCACGCCCGCACCGACACCGTGTCGCCGGGGCGTTCCAGTTCGCCGACGAACCGCCCCGCGTACCACAGGTCCTCGTCCGGGTTCAGGCCCCGATTGGCCTCCTCACGGTGGTGTACGCCCAGCCACCACTGCCCCTCGGGCGCCCAGCCCGGCCCGGACAGCCGGTACGCGCCCTCCACCACCGCGCCGTCGGCCACCGCCTCGACCTGCGGAACCGGGCCGTCGGCCCGCCGTTCGCCGTGTGCGTCGCGCCAGGTGCAGGCGGCCGACAGTTCCAGCCGGACGGGTCCGCCGGCGACCAGCCGGTGCACCACCGACACGCAGGAGCGGCCGGGCAGCATGGCCACCTCCCGCTCGATCACCACGGCGCCGATCCGCCACCGCCACCGGGGCAGCCCGTCGACCAGGTCGAAGCGCTCCAACAGCTCGAAGCCACGCGGGTCCACGTCGCCGGAGGACCACTCGTGCGCGCCGAGCCGCACCCGCGCGCCGGACGGCACTGTGACCGCCGGGTCGAGGCTGACCAGTCCCACCTGGCGGGACGCCGGCGTTTCGCCGGGAACCACCAGCAAGCCGTGGTAGCGGCGCGTCCGGAGCCCGCCGACAGTGCCCATCGCATATCCGCCCAGGCCGTCGGGGACCAGCCACTCCCGGCTCGCGGCGCTGGTCAGATCGCCGCAGACCTGGGGGCCGAAGCGCATGTCGATCAACTTTCCTCCACCTGCGGCGAGGTGTAACACGCCACGACGAGAATGGCCGCTGTGGTCAAGTACCGCGGCGACGTCAAGGATGTGCACGTGATCACTGACCGATCGTCCTCCGACGCCTCGCCACCCGACGCTGAGCGGCTCCGCCTCGCCCAGGCCGACTCGGGGGAGCAGGACTGGCGTGCATGGGGTCCCTATCTGTCCGAACGGGCGTGGGGGACGGTACGGGAGGACTACAGCGAGCACGGTACGGCCTGGGACTACTTCCCGCATGACCACGCGCGGTCCAGAGCCTACCGGTGGAATGAAGACGGAATGGCCGGCGTCTGTGACGACCGACAGACCTTCGCCTTCGCTCTCGCGCTCTGGAACGGCAAGGACCCGATCCTCAAGGAGCGGATGTTCGGCCTCGGCGGCGACGGCGGCAACCACGGCGAGGACGCCAAGGAGTACTGGTGGTATCTCGACAGCACCCCGACGCACTCCTGGATGCGCTGGCGCTACCACTACCCCCAGGCCGCCTTCCCGTACGACGAACTCGTCGCGGTGAACGCGTTGCGAGGCCGCGACGACACCGAGTACGAGCTGGTGGACACCGGGATCTTCGACGAGGACCGGTACTGGGCGGTGACCGTCGACTACGCCAAGGCGTCCCCGACCGACATCTGCATGGTGGTGACCGTCGCCAACCGGGGCGACCAGGCGGCCACCCTGCACGTCCTGCCCACCCTGTGGTTCCGTAACACCTGGGCGTGGGGCCTGCCCGGCGGCGACCGGATCCCCCGGATCACCGGTCAGGGCACCCGGCTCGTCGGCGAGCACCGGGTGCTCGGCCAACTGCTGCTCGAAGGCGACGGCGGCCCGGTGCCTCTGCTCTGCGACAACGACACCAACGCCGAACGTCTCTGGGGCCTACCCGGCCGCTCCCCGTACCCGAAGGACGGCATCAACGACCACGTCGTCAACGGCGCGGCGACTGTCAACCCCGACCGGGAGGGCACCAAGGGCGCGCTGCACTACGTGCTCGACGTGCCGGCCGGCGAGCAGCGTCAGATCCGGCTGCGGCTGACCCGCACCGCGTCGCCCCCGGCCGCCGCGCCGCCGCCCCCGGCCGACCTCAGCGCCGGATTCGAGGCCGTGGTGTGGGCGCGGCGGGCCGAGGCGAACAGGTTCTTCGCCGGGATCATCCCGCCGGCCGCCACCCCCGACGAGGCGCTGGTGGCACGGCAGGCCATCGCCGGACTGATGTGGGGCAAGCAGTTCTACCACTTCGACGTCAAACGCTGGCTCGAAGGAGACCCCGGCTCCACCCCGCCGGCCGGCCGCCGACACGGGCGCAACAGCGCCTGGTGGCACATGACCAGCTTCGACGTCATCTCCATGCCCGACCCCTGGGAATACCCGTGGTACGCGGCCTGGGACCTGGCCTTCCACTGCGTGAGCATCGCCCGGGTCGACCCGGGCTTCGCCAAGGACCAACTGCTGCTCCTGCTCCGCGAGTGGTACCTGCACCCCAACGGGCAGATCCCGGCGTACGAGTGGGCGTTCGGTGACGTGAACCCGCCCGTGCACGCGTGGGCGGCGCTGAAGGTGTTCGAGATCGACGGCGGGCGGGACTACGAGTTCCTGGCCCGGGTGATGCACAAGCTGCTGCTCAACTTCACCTGGTGGGTCAACCGCAAGGACACCGGCGGCAACAACGTCTTCGAGGGCGGCTTCCTCGGGCTGGACAACGTCGGGCCGTTCGACCGTTCGGCGGCGCTGCCGGTGGCCGGTGTGCTGGAGCAGTCCGACGGCACCGGCTGGATGGGCATGTACGCGCTGAACATGCTCGACATGGCCATCGTGCTCGCCGAACACGACCGGACCTGGGTGGACACCGCCACCAAGTTCTTCGAGCACTTCGCGTACATCGCCGCCGCCGCGTACGAGCAGGGGTTGTGGGACGAGGAGGACGCCTTCTTCTACGACGTGCTGCGCCTCGCCGACGGTACGAAGGTGCCGCTGAAGGTCCGCTCGGTGGTCGGGCTGCTGCCGCTGGCCGCCACCACCCGGCTCACCGCGAAGACGCTGCACCGTCTGCCGGAGTTGGGCGCGCGGTTGCGCTGGTTCCTGACCAACCGCCCGGAGTACGCCCAGGTGATCGGCACCCGTCGGTTGGGCCCCGACGGCCGGCAGCAACGGCTGCTGTCCATGGTCGGCCCGGAGCAGGTGGTCCGGCTCCTGGCCCGGATGCTCGACCCCGACGAGTTCCTCTCCGACTTCGGCCTGCGTACGCTCTCCCGCGCGCACCTGGACAAACCGTTCTCGGTCACCCTCGGCGGGCAGGAGTTCTCCGTCGGCTACGAGCCGGCCGAGTCGACGAGCGGTCTGTTCGGCGGCAACTCGAACTGGCGCGGTCCGATCTGGATGCCGACGAACTTTCTGCTGATCAGCGCGCTACGTGACTACGCGGCGTTCTTCGGCGACGACCTCCAGGTGGAGTACCCGACCCGCTCCGGCGTGAAGCGCACCCTGGACGAGATCGCCGACGACCTTTCCGCCCGGCTGATCTCGCTGTTCACTCAGGACGACTGGGGTCGCCGGCCGATCTACGGCGCCGCGCAGATGTTCCAGACCCAACCGGACTGGCGCGACCTGATCGCCTTCCCCGAGTACTTCCACGGCGACAACGGGGCCGGCCTGGGCGCCTGGCACCAGACCGGCTGGACCGCCCTGGTGGCCGACCTGATCCTCACGTTGCGCCGCTAAGGTCCCCGCACGCGGATCTTGCGGGCGGTGAGCGGCATGATCGCGCTCGATCCTTGTTGTAGTGGTGTCGACCGGAGCAGGAGGCCACTACATCCTGGATCGAGCACGATCATGCGTGGGGCGTGGGGGCGCGTGCGGGTGCGCGGTGCGTTCTGCGCGCGGGGTGGCCCGGGTGGGTCAGGGGGCGACCAGGCCGAGCTTGATGAGGCTGTCGGCCGTTTCGGTGATGGTGGTCTGCACCGGGCGGGGGCGCCAGCCGAGCACCGTACGCGCCTTGTCGTTGCTGATCACCGGGACCTGGCCCCGAAGAGCGGCGGCCTCGCGCAGGGCCGGTTCGGTCGCGGCGGCCCGTAGGACCTCCTCGTCGGTGAGCTCCCGCGCGGGCACCCGGTCGGCCAGGCTCGGCAGGTGCCGCGCCAGCATCTGTGCCATGTCGAGGAAGCTGATCGGTGGGCCCCCGACACCGATGAACCTCTCGCCGGCGGCGTCCGGGTGCACCATCGCGCGCAGGTGCAGGTCGACCACGTCGCGGACGTCCACCACCCCGAAGTACATCCGGGGTACGACCGGCATCGCTCCGTTAAGGAACGCCTGCACCAGGCCGGTCGACGCGGAGACCCGTGGCCCCAGCAGCGGCCCGAAGATGCCGGTCGGGTTGACGACGCTCAGCTCGACCCCGCCGTTCTCCCGGACGTAGTCCCACGCCGCGCGCTCGGCGAGTGTCTTCGACCGGTGGTACGCCGGGATGTCGTCGTCCACGTTGGTCCAGTCCGCTTCGCTGTACCGACCGTCGGGCTTCACCGTGTAACCCACCGCCGCGTACGACGAGGTCAGGACCACCCGTCGTACCCCGGTCTCGCGGGCGGCCCGCAGGACGCGCAGCGCCCCGTCGCGGGCGGGCCGGATCACCTCGTCGTCGTCCTCAGGTGGGGTGAACGGAAACGGCGATGCGTGGTGCAGCACGTACCGTGCCCCGTCGGTGGCCTCGGCCCAGCCCTCGTCGGCGGACAGGGCCGCAGCCCGGAACTCGACCCGGCCGTCCGGGTTCACGCCGGCCTGTCGAACCCGGTCGAGCACCTCGTCGCGCTGGCCCGCCTCGCGGACACTGACCCGCACCCGGTAGCCCTCATCGAGCAGTCGGGCGACGGAGTACCCGCCGACGTGGCCGGTGGCACCGGTCACCAACACCAGGGCGTCGTCGGTGGAGTGAAGCTGGATGTCGTTCGGCATTGTTTGTCCCATCGTTGCTCAGAAACGTCGAAGTACGTGCTCGACCTGCTCGATCGCGCGCTCCTCGGCATCCGTGTCGCCCCGGTACCGCGCGTCCCACATGTCCGCCTTGCTGTGCATGTAGGCCTGCCGTACCCGTAGGCGCTCGATCTCCCCGGACAGCCGGTCGGCGTGCCGGGCGAAGAGGTCACGTTGTTCGGCAGCCGCCGCGCGGCCGCCCTCGTCGAGCAGCGTCAGGTAACGGCGCATCTCCGCGACGCTCATCCCGGACGACCGAAGGCAGGCCAGGGCGTCGACGCGTTCGGCGAGCGCGGCGTGGTAGCGGCGGTGACCGCTGCTGTCGTCGCGCGGGACCGGGCCGAGCAGGCCGATTTTTTCGTAATACCGCAGCGTCGGCTCACTGAAGCCCGACCGTTGGGCCATCTCCTGGATAGTCAGGGGCGGTTCTGTCCGCTCCCGATCCGCCTTCGTCGCTGCCATGGCTGAAGCGTCCCCAACTTCAAGCGCTTCAAGTCAAACGATGTGATCGGAGCGACAACGAGCAAGATCCGCGCGACTTCACTGATGTTGCTGCCTCAAGACGGCTGCAGGCAGCAACATCAGCGAAATTGTGCGGATCTTGCGGGTCGGGTCGGTGGTGCGGCTGGGCGCTGGCCGCATCTGGCGACCCCGGCGGCGGCACCTCGTCGACCCGATGCCCGCGCTGCTCACGACCCATGGCATCAAGGCGCTGTCGGACCGCTGATCGCCGAGCCGCCGGGGCACGTCAGCCGTCCGCCTCCGCTTGCCTGGCCTTCCACCGGTGACGGCGGACTGCCGCGACGGCGACGGCGAGGGCGAGGAGCAGTGCGACGACACCTTTCCACGCCCGCTCGACCCATGGTCGATCGTCACCGAACGCCGCCTCGCCAGCCGTCATCAGCCACAGACCCACCCACGCCCACTGCCAGCCGCGCGGCCGGGAGAACGTCTCGGGCCGGTCGGAGAACACGCCGACGAACATGAATCCGGCCCAGAAGACGAGAAGCATCGGCACCATGACGCGCGTGACGACCTCCCATGGGGACATCGACAGATCATGACATCCGGTCAGCCTCCGAAGGGCTCGGGTCCGAGCCGACCCCAGGCGACGAAGGCGGCCACCGCGAGGTAGAGCAGGTTCACCACGATGAACTTCGCTTCGTTGTAGCGCAGGTGGGTGATCATGGCGCCGACCATCAGCAGGACCCAGCAGAGGGCGGTCACCGGCACCAGCACCGGTGCGATGTCGAGCACGGCGGGCAGGATCAGGCCGACCGCGGCCAGGATTTCGAGGATCCCGAGGGTCTTGACGAAGCCCACGCTGGCGTCGGCGGTCCACCCGCCGCCGTTGGTAGCCGCCAACTTCTCCTTGGGTACGAACGTCTTGGTGACGCCGCCGGCCAGGGCGACTGCGGCCAGCAGTCCGGCCGCGATCCACAGTGCCAGGTTCATGAGGTTCCTTTCGTCTTGGTCGACCACGAGACACCGCCGACCCGCTCGCTGTGACGGAGGTGCCGGGGTGACGCGGCCCACGCCTGCCCGGTGTCACAGACGGCACGGGACCGGTGTCTCGTGGGCGATGCCATCGGGATCGACGAGACTGGAGCCAGACGTGGTGGGCACATTCCAGACCTGGGGAGCGAAGCCATGACCGAGGACGGCCGGGCGGGCCCCGCCGTCGACGCGTTCGTCGCCCACCGGAACCTGCTCTTCACGGTCGCCTACGAGATGCTCGGCTCGGCCGCCGACGCTGAGGACGTACTCCAGGAGACCTGGCTGCGGTGGGCGGACGCGGATCTCTCGGCGGTGCGGGACCAGCGCGCGTACCTGGTCCGGATCACCACCCGCCAGTCGCTGAACCGGCTGCGGACGGTTGGGCGGCGCAGGGAGTCGTACATCGGCTCCTGGTTGCCCGAGCCGTTGCTGACCGCGCCCGACGTCGCCGACGACGTCGAACTCGCCGAGAGTGTCTCGATGGCGATGCTGCTGGTGCTGGAGACGCTCGCGCCGACCGAGCGGGCGGTGTTCGTCCTCCGCGAGGTCTTCGACCTTGGCTACGACGAGATCGCCGAAGCTGTAGACAAGAGTGCGGCCGCCGTCCGCCAGATCGCCCATCGGGCGCGGGCGCACGTCGCCGCACGTCGGCCTCGCGGGACGGTCTCCCCGACCGAGACCCGGCGCGCGCTCGACGCGTTCCGACGGGCCGTGGAGACCGGCGACGTGCAGGGCCTGCTCGACGTTCTCGCGCCGGACGCCGTGTTCCTGGGCGACGGCGGCGGGATCAAACAGGCGATGCTGCGGCCGGTCGTCGGGGCCGACAAGGTGGCCCGGCTGTTGGCCAGCACGGAGGCCAGGGCCGCCGCCATGTCGTTGCGGCCAGCCCAGGTCAATGGCTACCCGGCGCTGGTGCTCCGGTTCGACGGCGAGATCGACACGGTGGTCGCGCTGCGCATTGACGACGGTCTCGTCAGTGCGCTCTACGCCGTGCGTAACCCGGAGAAGTTGTCGCACATGCAGCGTGAGACGAGCCTGCGCCGTTGAGGACGGGCATCTAGTACGGAGGTGTGGGCGTCTCCGGCGACCGGTGGCGGGAGCGTCGTGCGTCCGCGCCCGCGACGCCGAGGAGCACCACGGCAGCGGCCGCCCCGGCGGTGAGCGGGTCGAGGTGCACGGCGACCGGCACCAGCAGGCCGAGGGCGAGGAGGCCGGCCAGCCGGGACCGGGAGACCCGACCGAAGACCTGGTATTCGAGGGCCGATCGTCCGGCGAGGAAGAGCGCCGGACCGCCGAGGATGGCGATGAGCCAGGCCGCCGGGAGGTGCCCGAGGGGTTCGGTGATGAACAGTTCGAAGCCGACGCCGGTGAGGACGATTCCCGCGATCATGGTGAGGTGGGCGAACGCCATGTCGGTGGCGAGTCGATCGGCGTGACGGGAGCGGCCGACGGCGGCGTCCAGCACCTTTCCCGCGACGTGGAAGTAGATCCGCCAGAGCAGGACGGTGCTCGCCAGTGCGAGAACGAAGCCGGCGGCCTGGTTGACGTGGAATTCGCTGCTGCTGAACGCCACCCCGATGACGAAGATCGCCTCACCGATCGCGATGAGGAGGAACTGTTGGTACCGCTCGGACAGGTGCTCGGCGGCGATCATCCGGCCGCCGATCCGTTGCCTGCCGATCCGGGGAGTCGGCCAGCCGAGGGCCAGCCCGCCGTAGTCGATCAGCAGGGCGATCGACCAGAGTGATCCTCGGATCGTGCCGTCGTCGGCCAGGCCACCGACGACCCAGAGCGGCGCGCTCAGACCGAACCAGATCAGGACGCGGAGGGTCTGCCGTGGATCGGGCTGGCCGTGTGCGGCGAGGTGGAAATAGACCACGCGCCCGATCTGGAGACACACGTAGGTGATGGCGAAGAGCGGTGCCCGCGCGCCGAAGCCGTCGGGCACCGCGACGGCCATCGTCATGGCGCCGAGCATCGTGATGACGATGACGGTCTGGACCACCGGTGCCTCCGGGTCCAGCCAGCTGGTCGACCAGACGGTCAACGACCAGACGGCCCAGAGCGCCAGGAACAGCAGAAGCGCCTGACCGAGACCCGCGAGAACGCCACGCTGGCCGTCGGTGAAGTCGTCGATCACGCGTCCGGAGATGCGGGTGAGGGCGAAGACGAAGACCAGGTCGAGGAAGAGCTCCAGGAATGTCGCCCGCTGGAGAGTGGCTTCGCCGCGAACCAGTGGCATTCGCCGTTTCCCGTTCATCGACCTGCCACGGCTCGGTGCCGCCGAACCACCATGTGCCTCCCGTCGCGGATGATCCCCTGGCCTAACGAGCCACGAGGACGGCTGTGGCGTACCGGGACCGAAGCTCACCACCGGCCCGAGCCTGCGCCGGACAGTCACCAATCTGTCACCACGCGGCTACCGGAGGGGTGCGGGCTTACGCTCGTGGGCGTGCCCGGACCTGCCGAGAAGGCCACCGAACAGGACCGGCGTGACCTTCTCGTCACGGTCGCGCGTGAGTTGGCTGAGGCGGAGGGCTGGGCGGGAGTCAGCACCCGCCGGCTCGCCGAACGGGCCGGGATCGACATCGGCGACGTCTACCGACACTTCGCCGACCTGGAGGCGTTGCTCGCCGCCGTCGCTGTGTGCGCGTTCGCCGACCTGGCCGCCGATCTGGCGGAGGCACACGCCGAAGCGGTGGACAGCCCCGACGGTGCCTGGCCGGCGGTCGCGACCGCGTACCTCGACTTCGCGTACACGAATCCGGAGGTCTACGACGCGATGCTCGCGCTGACCCCCGACCTGGCGCTCGGCGCGGATGGTGTGCCGGCCGCGCCGCGGGCGGTCTTCGCCGAGCTGCGGGCGGCCCTGACACCCCTGGCCGAGGGACGGGACCCGGACACCCTCGCCGAGGTGGGATGGAGCCTGCTGCACGGCGTGGTGATGCTGACCCGCGGTGGGCGACTCCGACCCGACGGGCAGGAGGAGCGGGAGTCGTTGATCGCTCAACGGCTGTTGCGGTGGCCGTGACGACCAGGCGGTCAGTTGACGGGCTGGCGGTCCGCCGGACCCTTGTCGACGAACCGGAAGGTGCTGCCCGGTGACGCGTTGCCCAACTCCTTGAGGACCAGACCGTTGCCCGGGGCGTGCTGGAGAAAGCGGGTTTCGCTGCCGATCGCGTACGTGCCGTCGCCCTTGGCGGTGATCGTGAACCGCTGGATCGGGTCGTCCTCGTCGCATACGGCGGCTTGGATGGTCAGCTCGGGCTCGATGTCCAGGCCGTTGACCTGCCAGCAGGATGGCTCGTCGTTGGCGGGGTGGTCGTCCCGCGGACCGAACGCCTTGAACACGTACCGGTCGCCGCCGATCGGGGTCAACGCGAACAGGACGCGTCCGCCGGTGTCACCGCCCTCCTCGAGCCGACCGCTGAGTTCCAGCTCGCTACCGGATCCCTGCACTCGCACGATCGTGAACTCGCGCTTGCCAGACAGCAGCGGGTCGACCTGCGGAGCCGACGACGATGGCGGCATGCCCGCCGCAGGGGCGGAGGGCGTTGGTGTACCCGCCGCGGCACCTGGCTTCCTGGCGGTGTCGGTGCCGCACGCCACAAGCGCGCCGGTGCACGCCAGCAGTGCCGCGCCGATGACCACTCTCATCGTGAACACGCCGTACTCCTCGGGTGGTCGAACCTGTCGGGCCGGGACGATCGTTGCTACCTGACTGGAGACGGCCGGCACGCCGAGATCGTTCGGCGAAAATGGGAAACATGGGCGTCCATCTCGCGCCTATCCTGCCCCTCGGGCTGTGCGGCTCTGAACATGAGGGGGACCCGGGATGACGGACGGTACGGCGGCGCGGCGGCAGGCGAAGGTGTTGATCTTTGATGCGGACGACACCCTGTGGGAGAACAACGTCGTCTTCGAGCGGGTGATCGACGACTTCCTGTCCTGGCTGGACCACCCCACACTGGACCGGGCCGCGCTGCGCGCCGTCCTCGACGACATCGAGCGGGCCAACGCGGTGGCGCACGGGTACGGCAGCAAGGTCTTCCTGCGCAGCCTGGGGGAGTGTCTGGAGCGGCTGCGCGCACGGCCGGCCACCGAGGCCGAGCGGCTGGAGATCGACCGGTTGGCCGTGGCGCTCGTGGAACACCGGGTCGAGCTGATGCCCGGGGTGGCCGAGGCGCTCGACGACCTGGCCAGCCGGCACGAGCTGCTGTTGCTGACCAAGGGCGACCGGGAGGAACAGCAACGCAAGCTGGACGCCTGCGGCGTGCTGCACCACTTCGGGGCCGCGCACATCGTGCCCGAGAAGAACGCCGAGACGTACCGGTGGCTGGTCCGGGAGCACGGCTTCGATCCGTCCACCGCATGGATGATCGGCAACTCCCCGAAGTCCGACATCCTGCCGGCGCGGGCGGCCGGGCTGAACGCGGTGTTCATCCCGAACGAGAACACCTGGGTGCTGGAGGACGACGAGCTGGACCCGACCGACGACGGCGTCCTGCGGCTGGCCGCGTTCCGCGACCTGCTCCGCCACTTCTGACCGCCGCAGCCGTCCAGAACCACGACAGCGCCGGCGATAATCATCTCGTTACGTCGAGATGCCGTTTTTTCAGCGTGACGTCAGACCGCCGCCGGAGGTCGGTCGTGGCTTGTCCGGCCCGCCGTGACCCGCCTAACCTGTGCCGGCGCTGCCGGCCCCACCGGGGATGCCGGCGCGCCGGCCTTGGGTCGGTGGGCACCGTGGAGCTGAGTGCAGAGCGGCGGCTCGCCCCGTGCACGCTTGGGCGACGAGGTGCCGGAGCTGTCCGCTCACCCATCGGACGGCCGGGGGTCAGGGCCGGGTAGTTGCGGACCCGGTCCTGACCCGACCACGCACACACCACCTCCGGCGCGTGGGGCAGACACGAGCCGGGCCGACGGTCAGGATGGCGGAATGAAGCGCAGATCTCTCCTGTTGGGCGCCGCGGCGGGCCTCACCGCGCCGGCCGTGCTCATCCCGACCGCGCCGGCGCTCGGCGCGACCAGGCCGCCGGCCCCGACGTGGGGGGCCACCGTGCCGGCTCCGCGCCGCGCCCGCTCGACGGTGCCACGCCGCAACCTGGCCGCCCGCCTGACCACCCTGCCCACGCAGACCAGGCAGGTGATCGTGGTGGGCGCGACCAGTTACACCACGACGTACGCCACCCTCGAGGCGTACGTGAAGGTCCGGGGTCGCTGGCAGCCCGCCTCGTCGCCGTTGCCCGCGCGGATCGGCTCGAAGGGGTTCAGCGACAACCACGTGGAGGGGGTGCCGACCACTCCCACCGGGGTCTACTCGATCGGCCCGACCATGTACGGCATCGCCGCCAACCCCGGTGTGCGCTATCCGTACCACCGGCTGGTCAGCGGTGACTGGTGGAACGAGAACCCGTCGTCGGCGCGTTACAACACCTTCCAGCACAGTTCGACGAACCCGGGCGGGGCCAGCGAGGCGCTGTGGCAGGAGACCCCCGCGTACACGCACTTCGCGGTGATCACCTACAACATGCCGCCGAACGTGGCGACGCCGGTGCCGAACGCGGGCAGCGGCATTTTCCTGCACCAGTTCAGCACCAGCGGCGGCAACGCCACCGCCGGCTGCGTCTCGCTGGCCCGCGACCACCTGGTCGACGTGCTCACCTGGCTCGACCCGGCGCTCTCGCCCCGGATCGTGCTCAGCCCGTACGCCCAGCTCGGCCGGTATTGAGAGCTGTCGGCGACTCAGGACGCCTCACGTCGGACGATCGCCACCGCCACCCGGCAGAACTCGTCCATGTCCGGGTTGAACCCGGCCGCGATGTCGGGATGCAACCCGGAGCGGGTCTCCTCCAACAGTCGTTGGCAGACCTGCTCGACCGGCTCGCCGGAGTAGTCGGCACGGACCCGGTCGGTGGCGGCCTGAAGCGCCGAGGTCAGCTGCTCCTCCAGCGGGCCGCGCAGCTTCTGCTGCACAGGGTCGAGCCCGCGTGGGTCGAGCGTGACATGTGGCTCCGACATCGGTGCTCCCTTCGTCGGCGTCCGCGGTACCCCACCGCGGACGTCGGTCAAACCCCGTTCGGTACGGCGGCGACCCGCACCTGGTATGAGAAGTCCTCCGCCGGCTCCTCGTGGTACGACAGTCGGCGGATCTGCCGGTCGTCGTCGTAGAGGGCGACGTCCACCAGGACGCCGAGGTGGCTGAGGCCGATGGACGACACCCGCTTCTTGTCCTGCAGGACGGCGCAGACGCCGCCGAGCAGGGTGCTGGCGTCGACCGTACGGTGCCCGGGCGGGCATCGCAGGACCAGGTCGACCTCGACCGGCCCGGGCAACGGCGTCCAGCCGGTGCGCTGGGCCGCCGTGAGAGCGGCCTGGAGCAGGGTGCGGACCCTCGTCGCCTGGCGATGCCCGGCGGCGAAGATGGACAACGCTTCGGTCTTGACCGGTGGCAGGCCGCTCACCTCGAATGTCAGGGCGAGAGCGCGGGTGTCCTGCACGACGGCACCTCCTCGTTGGGACGATCCTGCCGAACCGGGGGAGCGGCGGTGCGACGTTCCCGCGATTACCAACCGATCGGGCAGGTGGGGGTCGGCCGAGGCGTGTCGACGGCGGCGGCGAACGCGCTGGCTGCGGCGCTAGGAAAACGCTAGTCGACGCCGCCCGCGCTGGGTAGTCGGTCGTTCACCCGGTTGGTCGCGGTGCGAATGCGCAGAACTCGTTGCCCTCCGGGTCGGCCAGCACCCACCACCAGTGCGCCTCGTCGAGAGGCTCGCTCAGCAGCGTCGCGCCCGCGGCGAGCAGCGCGGTCGGCTCCGGGTCGACCAGGTCGACGTCCCAGTGCAGCCGGTTCTTGACCGTCTTGGGCTCGGGCACCTCGGCGAACACCCAGTAGTCCCAGGGGAACCCGGACGCGCCGACCACCCCCGCGTAGGTCCCCTCGTCCTCGACGGTGCCGCCAACCACCCCGGCCCACCAGGTCGCCTGCGCAACCGGGTCGGTCGAGTCGACGACCAGCTCGAACGGGCCCGGCCGGGTGCCCTCCCGGGCCGGGAACGCGCAGAACTCGTTGCCCTCCGGGTCTTCCAGCACCCACCAGGTCGCCTCACCGCTCGGCTCGCGGACCAGTCGGGCGCCGTCCGCGAGCAGCGCGACCGGGCCCGCGTCGGCCAACCGCAGATCCAGGTGTACGCGGGTCTTGCCGACCCGGGGCTCGGGCACCTTGTTCACCCAGATCGACTCGGCGTTCGAGCGGGCTGAGCGAGGGTCCACACGGGTGTCGTCGTCACCGGCGTCGGCCACATCACCATCGAGCATCCTGGCCCAGAAGCCGCCGAGTGCGAGCGGGTCGGCGGCGTCCAGGCAGAGGTCCTTGAATCGGGCCAGCACCGCTCCATCATGCCTGGTCCGTGCGCACCTGTCCGGCAGGAGCCGCTGGGCGCGCGCGCTGAACGTCATCCTTGCCGTTATATAACGTCGCACGTACTATCCAGGCATGCATGAATCCACTTTCCTCATCCTCACCGCTCTGGCCGGGCAGCCGTTGCACGGCTATGGGGTCGTCCAGGCGGTCGAGGAGTTGTCGGCGGGCGACGTGAAGCTGCGGCCCGGCACCCTCTACGGCGCACTCGACCGCCTGGTCGAGCAACGCCTGATCGAGGTCGACCGGGAGGAGGTCGTCGACGGGCGGCTGCGCCGCTACTACCGACTCACCGAGGCAGGGGCGGTCGCTCTGCGAGCCCGGGCCGAGCGACTGCGTCGGCATGCCACGGCGGCCGAGACCCAGCTGGGCAAGCGCCTCGGCGGTGCCCTGGACTCTGGCACGGTGATCGCGTGACCGCCGCCGTGTGGTCGAGCGACGAGGGCAGTCTCGAACGCCACTACCGAAAGCTGCTGCTCGCGTACCCGGGCCGGCACCGGCGGCGGTACGGCTCCGAGATGATCACCACGCTCCTGGAGATGGCGGTCCCCGGCCAGCGCCGCCCCCGGCCCGGCGAGGCCCTGCACCTGGTCGCCAGCGGCCTGCGACAGCGGCTCCGGCTGCCCGCGCGCGGGCCACTCCCGGTGATCGCGGCGGTCCTCCTCGCCCTGACGATGGGTGCGTTCGGTGCGGCCGCCGGGTCATGGGCGGGCTCGCAGACGTTCGCGGACCTGCCCGACGACGCCGCGATCGCCGCCCTGGCCGAGCGGGCCAGCGGATCCACCGGTGACACCGTCCAGATGCGCATCCCGTCGCCGTGGCAGGAAGGATCGATCTCGACGACCACCGTTGTCGGCGGCACCTGGGACGCCCAGCAGGCTCGGCAGCGGTTCGCGGCTGACGGGTGGTCGGTCTCCGACATCGCACCGATCGACGGGCGGGCGGTCACGTTCAACCCCGACACCAGATCCCGCGTCGACCTCCCGATGCGCAACTCGACGTTCAGCGCCAGCTCGGGCGGGTTGACACTCCAGGTGCGGGCCTACCTCACCGCCGACCGCGGCTCTGTCCACGTCATCGGTTGGTCGCAGAGCAGAGCATCGTTCCTGCCGCTGATCGTGACGGGCACCGTGCTCGGACTCCTCGTCGGATGGCTGATCGCAGCGGCCCTCGCGTACCGGATCGTGGAGGCGTCGGCCGAACGGCGGCGTAACGCCGCCGGGCTCTGGGTCGGGGCACTGATCGCGCTCGCCCTGCCAGCGGCAGCCCTCTACGGCAATGTGCTGCGGGCCTTCCGGGACCACGGCGACGTCGGCCCGGTCTTCACCGTGCACAGCGCGTTCACCCCCGGCGCCTACTACCCGTTCGGGCCGGCCTGGCAGATCCTCGCCCTGACCATCGCCGGGGTCGTGCTCGCGGGCGCCGCGATCCGGCTCGCCCGCCCCGGCGCCCAGCCGGGAACGCGGACAGCGGTGGTAGCGAGCTGAAACTCCGCCGCTGTTGTCCGGCTCCCGGGCCGGTAGGGCGTGATCGAGCCCGGGGGATGCGAGGAGAAGGCCCTCCGGGTGGGGCCTTCTCGTCGGTTGTGGTCAGTGCTGCTTGGCGTACCCGACGAAGGCCTTCCAGGCCGCCGGGTCGATGCGTAGGGTGCCGCCGTCGCGGTCCTTGGTGTCGCGCACCAGGACCACGGTCGGCAGATTGTCGGCGACCTCGACGCAGGCTCCGCCGTTGCCACCGGACCGGGTCGACTTGCGCCACTGTGGGGTCAGCATGCCCATGACTTCGCCACTTCCTTGATCAGCTCGGTTGACTGCCGGCGGGGGAGCGCCTCGTTTCGCACGATCTCCCACGTCTTCGCCAGCTTAGCGACGTCGGTCGGTGCATCGACGATCTGCGCGGTGAGCTGGTTGTCGGCATAGGTCACGCGCTCGCCGTCGGGCATCTCGGCGATGATGAACTGGCCGCCCATTCCCAGATACATCCCAGCATCCGTCGGGACGATGTGCACCTGGATATGCTCCGCCGCCGTCAACTGGGCGAGGTGTTCGCACTGCTCGACCATCAGACCCGGCTGGTCGAGCACCGGCCGGCGCAGCACCGCCTCGTCCAGCACGGCGATGAGCTGCGGCGGGCGCGGGCGGTGCAGGATCGCCTGGCGCTCCAGCCGGGAGGCGACGATCCGGTCCACGTCCTCGGCGTCGAAACGGCCACCGGCCAGCGTCGCGCGAGCGTACCGCTCGGTCTGGAGCAGGCCCGGCACGTACGCCAACTCGAACCAGCGCAGCGTCGTCGCCTCCCGCTCGAACTCGATCCACTCGCGCAACCAGGCCGGCTCGGCGTCGAGCCGGGCCAACCCCTCCAGCATGCGCAGGAAGCGCCCGCCGGTCTGGTGGTGGGTGTCGACAACCCTCATGTACTCCTTCGTGGGTGGCCGCCCGCCGGTCTCCACCGAGCTGACGTGTGAACCCGAATAACCGATGCCCCGGCCGAAGTCGTCCTGACTGAGCCCAGTTGCCGCCCGGAGCAGACGCAACTCCTCCAGCACGTAGTCGGTGACAGTCCCCATCGGTTCCCCAACCTTCGCTCAGTCTGGCTCGGCGTGTCCCTCATGAGTGCTCACCTGGACCGCTGAGCTGCACGGATGGCGCGAGCACGTATCGACGGTAGTCGCGTCATCACCAGACTGTCACCAGTGGCGGGTCCGCCGGTGGCCGGAATGGCGGCGGTGGGCCCTGCACCCGGGGTCGCTCCCGTTCCCCCTTGCGGGAGCGGCCCCTTCCCCGCCCCCGAGGAGGTCACTGTGCTCACCCCGATAGTCAAGGCGCCCTCGGCGCGGTGGCGGTGATGGTGGTCCGGCCGCCCGTCCCGCACGTTGCCATGCGCCCGCTGTGGCGGTGCCGGAACTGTGGCATCGAGTGGCCCTGCCAACCGGCCAAGCTCGCTCTGCTGACGGAGTACCGGACCGAGCGGACCGCACTGCTGATCTACCTCGGCTCTCTGATGCACGAGGCGACGAACCAGCTCACCCAACTCCACCCGGATCATCCGCCGATCCGGATGACCGAGCGCTTCCTCTCCTGGGCCAGGTCCCGGGGCTGACGCTCGGCCCGCCGTGGACGATCCCAGCAATGGATCAACCGTCAGGCGGGTCTGATCGACTCCGCTTTCTGCAAGGCGGGCCTCCTTAGCACGGTGATAGCGCGCCTTCCAGGAAGTCGAGTTGATCATGCCCTCGTGGTGTGGCCGGCCCAGGGCGGCCGAGTCGATCAAGCGGCGTCGGGGCGTGGGGCACAGAGGGCCGGTGGCGGTGCGCATGCTCGCTGTGACAGCCAGGTTTCGCGACTTCACGGGCGGGGCAGAGTAGCCGTTACAGAGCGTCCGCGCCGGAGTTTTCGCAGCTCACCGGCTCGGAACCGTCTCGCCGTGCGCCGGGGCACGGATGCCCCTCCCCGGTTTCGCCGAAGAGAGGGGGAGGGCGATGACGGACCCCGAAGCGGCTCGACACCGACGCCGGCCGACTGTGCGGCTCGGGGCGGCGGCCGCCGCGCTGGCGCTCGCCGCACCGCTGGCCGCGTGCGGCAGCGACGACGGTGGTGTCGGCACACCGACCATCAACCTGTACTACCCGCCCGAGCAGAACCTGCAGAAGGTCGTCGACGACTGCAACGCGCAGGCCCAGGGACGGTACGAGATCGCCTACCGGGTGCTGCCCCGGCAGGCCGACGACCAGCGGGTGCAGATGGTGCGCCGGCTCGCCGCCGAGGACACCGGCATGGACGTGCTCGGCCTGGACGTGACCTGGACCCAGGAGTTCGCCAGCGCCAAGTGGATCCGGGAGTGGACCGGCCAGGACAAGGCCGAGGCCGAGCAGGGCACCCTCGCCGGGCCGCTGGAGACCGCCCGCTACAAGGACAAGCTGTACGCGGCCCCGAAGAACACGAACGTCCAGCTGCTCTGGTATCGCAAGGACCTGGTGCCGCAGCCGCCGACCACCTGGGACCAGATGATCAGCGCGGCCCAGCAGCTCAAGGACCAGGGCAAGCCGTACCAGGTGCTCACCATGGGCGCCCAGTACGAGGGCCTGGTCGTCCTCTACAACACCCTGGCCGAGAGCGCCGGCGGGAAGATCCTCACCGACGACGGCTCGAAGGCGGCGATGGACGAGGGCGCGGTCCGGGCGTTGGAGCAGCTCAAGCGCTTCGCCACGTCGGGCGTGACCTCGCCGTCGTTCAGCAACGCCACCGAGGACCCGGTCCGGCTGGAGTTCCAGTCCGGCGCCGGCGCGTTCCAGGTGAACTGGCCGTTCGTCTACCCGGCGCTTCAGGAGGCGAACCCGGACCTGGCCAAGCAGGTCGGCTGGGCGCGGATCCCCGGCATCGACGAGGGCACCCCCAGCAAGGTCACCATCGGTGGCGTCAACCTGGCGGTCAGCTCCTACTCCAAGCATCCTGAGCTGTCCTTCGAGGCGGCCCGGTGCATCCGCAGCGCCGAACACCAGAAGTTCTCCGCCATCAACGACGGCGTGCCGCCCACCATCGAGGCCGTCTACGACGACCCGGAGATGACCGAGGCGTACCCGATGAAGGACACCATCCTGGAGGAGCTGAAGGACCCGGCGACGCGTCCCCTCACCCCCGCCTACCAGAGCATCTCCACAGTGATGTCGGCGATCCTGTCGCCGCCGTCGGGGATCCGCCCGCAGCAGACCGCCGACGAGCTGCGCAAGGCCATCGCCGACGCCCTCCAGTCGAAGGGGGTGCTGCCGTGAGCGCGGACACCGTCGAGAAGACCACGACACCCACAGTGCCCGCCCAACGCGGCAGCCGTCGCAAGGCGCCGCTGAGCGCGAACAAGAAGGCCGAACGACGGCTCGGCTGGCTGCTCTGCGCGCCCGCCGCTCTGGTCATGGTCCTGGTGACCGCGTACCCGATCATCTACTCGGTCTGGCTGTCGTTGCAGCGCTTCGACCTGCGCTTCCCCGACCAACGGGAGTTCATCGGGCTGGAGAACTACGTCACGGTGCTCACCAACGAGTTCTGGTGGACCGCGTTCGGGGTGACGACGCTGATCACGGTGGTCACCGTGGCCGTGGAACTGGTGCTCGGGATGGGCCTGGCGATCATCATGCACCGCACCCTGGTCGGGCGCGGCCTGGTCCGGACCTCGGCGCTCATCCCGTACGGGATCGTCACAGTGGTCGCCGCGTTCTCCTGGCGGTACGCCTGGACGCCCGGCACCGGCTACCTCGCCGACCTGTTCAGCGACGGCGCCCCGCTGACCGAGCGGGCCAGCTCGCTGGCGATCATCATGCTCGCCGAGATCTGGAAGACCACGCCGTTCATGGCGCTGCTGCTGATGGCCGGGCTGGCGTTGGTGCCGGAGGACCTGCTCAAGGCCGCCTCGACCGACGGTGCGACAGCCTGGCAGAAGTTCACCAAGGTGATGCTGCCGGTGATGAAGCCGGCGATCCTGGTCGCCCTGCTCTTCCGCACCCTGGACGCGTTCCGGGTCTTCGACAACATCTACGTGCTCACCGCCGGAGGCAACGAGACGTCGTCGGTGTCGATGCTCGCCTACAACAACCTGCTCCGGGGCCTCAACCTCGGCATCGGCTCGACGATGTCGGTCCTGATCTTCATCACCGTGGCGATCATCGCGTTCGTCTTCGTGAAGCTGTTCGGCACCGCTGCCCCCGGCAGCGACGACGGGGAGAGGCGCTGACATGTCTGTCGAAACCACTGGCAGGGCGAAGCTGCGCTGGGGTCTGCTCGACGTCCTCGTGGTCGTCTTCGCGCTCGTCCCGGTGCTGTGGATCGCGTCGCTGTCGTTCAAGACGCCGGCCACCCTCACCGACGGGAACTTCATCCCACGAGAGTGGACGCTCGACAACTACCGGACGATCTTCGACACCGACCAGTTCGTCCGGGCCCTCGTCAACTCCATCGGCATCGCCCTGATCGCCACGCTGATCGCGGTGGTGCTCGGTGCGATGGCCGCGTACGCGATCAGTCGGCTGGACTTCCCCGGCAAGAAACTGCTGGTCGGCATCTCCCTGCTGATCGCGATGTTCCCGCAGGTGTCACTGGTGTCGCCGTTGTTCGAGATCGAGCGACAGCTGGGGATCTTCGACACCTGGCCCGGGCTGATCCTGCCGTACATCACCTTCGCGCTGCCGCTGGCGATCTACACCCTGTCGGCGTTCTTCAAACAGATCCCGTGGGACCTGGAGAAGGCAGCGAAGATGGACGGCGCCACCCAGGGGCAGGCGTTCCGGCGGGTGATCGCGCCACTGGCCGCGCCCGGGCTGTTCACCACGGCGATCCTGGTCTTCATCTTCTGCTGGAACGACTTCCTGTTCGCCATCTCGCTGACCTCCACCGAGCGGTCCCGCACGGTGCCGGCAGCGTTGTCGTTCTTCACCGGCGCGTCGCAGTTCGAGGACCCCACCGGGGCGATCTGCGCCGCCGCCGTGGTGATCACCGTGCCGATCATCCTGTTCGTCCTCTTCTTCCAGCGTCGCATCGTGTCCGGTCTGACCTCCGGCGCAGTCAAGGGATAGGTGAGTAGTCATGGCTGACATCGTGCTGGACAAGGTGAGCAAGAGCTTCCCGGACGGGACCGTCGCCGTGCAGGACGTCGACCTGGAGATCGCCGACGGTGAGTTCGTGATCCTGGTCGGCCCCTCGGGCTGCGGAAAGTCCACCACCCTCAACATGATCGCCGGGTTGGAGGACATCAGCTCCGGCGAGCTGCGCATCGCCGGGCAGCGGGTCAACGACAAGGCTCCCCGGGACCGGGACATCGCCATGGTGTTCCAGTCGTACGCCCTGTACCCGAACATGACGGTGCGGGAGAACATGGCGTTCCCGCTGCGGCTGGCGAAGATGGACAAGGAGACCATCAACCAGAAGGTCGACGAGGCGGCCAAGGTGCTGGAGTTGACAGCACTGCTGGACCGCAAGCCGGCGAACCTGTCCGGTGGCCAGCGTCAGCGGGTCGCGATGGGTCGGGCGATCGTCCGTCAGCCGAAGGCGTTCCTGATGGACGAGCCGCTGTCCAACCTCGACGCCAAGCTGCGGGTGCAGATGCGCACAGTGGTGTCCCGGTTGCAGAAGCAGCTCGGCACCACCACCGTCTACGTCACCCACGACCAGACCGAGGCGATGACCCTCGGCGACCGCGTGGTGATCATGCGGGGTGGTGCGGTGCAGCAGGTCGGGCCGCCACAGGAGCTGTACGACCACCCCCGCAACCTCTTCGTTGCCGGCTTCATCGGCTCCCCGTCGATGAACTTCCTGCACGCCGCCGTCCAGGACGGCAGCCTGCACACCGCCCTGGGGGACGTGCCGCTCGGCGACCGGGTCCGCCGGGAGTTGGAGGCCGCCGACGCGCCCCGCGAGCTGATCCTCGGCATCCGCCCCGAGCACTTCGAGGACGCCGAACTGGTCGACGACGACACCCGCCGTCGGGGCATGGAGTTCGAGGCGCCTGTCGACATCGTCGAGTCGATGGGCTCGGACAAGTACGTCTACTTCACCGTCGAGGGGGAGAAGGCCAGCGCCGCCGAGTTGGAGGAACTGGCCGCCGACGCCGGTGCCGCCGACTTCGCCGGTGCTGGTGGCAACCTGGTGACCCGGCTGTCTGCGGAGTCCGCTGTCGCCGAGGGGCAGTCGCGGCGGGTCTGGTTCAACCTGGAGAAGATTCACCTGTTCGACCCGTCCACCGGACGGAACCTGACCCTGCGCGAGGGTCGGGCTGCCGGGGCGCTCGGCGACTGACGGCGTCCAGACCGACGGGCCGGCGGGTTCACCCGCCGGCCCTCGCCCTGTCCTGCGCCGCAGGCCCGGTCGTGGCAAGGTGGTCGGAGGTCGCGTCGTAAGGCGGGGGAGCGGGATGAACCGACGACTGGCCGCGCTGGCAAACGCGCACGGCGTGTCCACCTGGTACGAGGACTGGCGGCACCGCCGCGTCGATGTCGCACCGGAGACCGTTGTGGGTGTGCTCGGCGTGGACGCCACCAGCCCGACGGCCATCGCGGACGCGCTCGCCGCAGCCCGCGCGGTCGACCGGGACGCGCTGCCGCCGACGGTGGTGCTCGCCCACGGCAGGACCCGGGCGCTGCCCGGCGCAGGCGTGGTGACCCTTGAGGACGGCGGTCGACGCGCTGTCGACGGCGAGCTGCCGGGGGACCTGCCACTGGGCTGGCACCGGCTGGCCTGCGCCGACCGGGAGGTGACGCTCGTGGTGGTGCCCCGCCGGTTGCCGGTGCCCCCGCTCACCTGGGGCTGGATGCTCCAGCTCTACGCGCTCACCTCGGAACGCTCCTGGGGCATGGGTGACCTCGGTGACCTCGCCGACGTCACCACCTGGGCCGGTGAGACCGGTGCGGGGCTGGTGCTGCTCAACCCGCTGCACGCCGTCGGGCCGGCGCACCCGGTCGCCGCATCGCCCTACTCGCCGGCCAGTCGACGCTTCGTCAACCCGCTCTACCTGCGGGTCAGCGACACCGCCGCGTACCGGGCGGCCGACCCGGCGACCCGTGCGGTGGTGGACGCCCTGCGCCCCGACCGCGGCGAGCTGATCGACTACGACCAGGTGTGGGACGCCAAGCGGCACGCACTGGAGTTGCTGCACCCGTACGCCCAGCCGGTCGACCTCGGCGCGGACCCGGCGCTGGCCAGCTTCGCCACCTGGTGCGCGCTCGCCGAGCGGCACGGCAAAGACTGGCGTGCCTGGCCGGAGGACCTGCACCACCCGGATTCCCCGGCGGTCGCCGAGCAGCGCCGGCAGCTCGCCGACCGGGTCGACTTCCACGCCTGGTTGCAGCACCTGTGCGACGAGCAGCTCGACGCCGTCACGGCGGCGGCCCGGGCGGCCGGGATGCCGGTTGGCGTGGTGCACGACCTGGCAGTCGGCATCGACCCCGGCGGTGCGGACGGTTGGCAGCTCGCCGACGTCCTGGCCCAGGGCGTGCGGGTCGGCGCGCCACCGGACGACTTCAACCAGCTCGGCCAGGACTGGGGGCTCGCCGCGTGGCGGCCGGATCGGCTCGCCGCCACCGGGTACGCCGCCTATCGGGACATGCTGCGCCGCACCCTGCGGCACGCGGGTGGCCTGCGGGTCGACCACGTCGCCGGTCTGTGGCGGCTGTGGTGGGTGCCGCCGGGCGCCGGGGCGGCGGAGGGCACCTACGTGCGCTACGACGCCGACGCGATGCTCGGCATCCTCGCGTTGGAGGCGCACCGGGCCGGCGCGGTGGTGGTCGGTGAGGACCTCGGCACCGTCCAACCGGCGGTGACCCGAGGGCTGCGCGGGCGCAACATGCTCGGATCGACGGTGCTGTGGTTCGCCCGCGACGACGACGGCGCGTTCGTCCCGCCGGCCCGTTGGCCGCGCAACGCGCTGGCCACGATCTCGACGCACGACCTGCCCACCGCGCCGGGCTTCCTGACCGGTGAACACGTGCGGGTGCGCGACGAGTTGAAGCTGCTCGACACCGACGTGGCGGTGGAACGGGCTCGGGCCGCCACGGACCGGAAGCGCTTGCTGGACATGCTGCGCGCGGAGAATCTGCTGCCCGACCCGGCGGCGACATCCGACGACGACGTGGTGGTGGCGATGCACGCGGCGCTCGCGGCCAGCCCCACCCGGCTGCTCGGCGTCTCCCTCTACGACGTGCTGGGCGAGGTGCGCCAGCCCAACATGCCGGGCACCGTGGACGAGTACCCGAACTGGCGGCTGCCGCTGCCGGCGACCGTCGCGGAGATCCGCACGGACCCCCGGGTGGCCCGGATCGTCGACCTGCTCACCACCGCCCGCCCGCAACGGGCCGACCAGGACTGACGTCGCTCAGGTCACGCCAGCCAGTCGACGCGCGCAGGCAGCCCGAGGAAGTCCGCGTACCGCCCCAGCGCCTCCTCCACCCGGGCCCGCGCGGCGGCGTCGAGCGTCGTGAGGGGCTGGACGGTCACGGTTACCGCGGTGCGGCCGATCTTGCGCTTCCACACACCGACGACCCGACCCGCACGGACCACAGTGGCCTGGAAGATGCCGTTGTTGCCCGGCACGACGGCCTGCTGGTGGGCACTGTCGAGCATCAGCCGGCGGTCCCGGTAGCCGAGCAGGTACTCGTCGAAGCCGGGCAGCACCAGCAGGTCGTCCAGCGGAACACGCGGCAGGTCGGCCAGTGCCGCTTCGACGTACATCGGCTCGCCGTCGACCCGTACGGTGGTCAGTGCGCTCTCGGCGGCGGCCAGGCCGCGCCGCGCGTCGGTCAGCGTGAGGCCGCTCCAGCCGGCGAACTCGCGGGCGGTGACCGGCCCGTGGCCACGGACGTACCGGTGGGCGAGCACTGCCAGTGCCTCGTCCCGTTGCAGCTGGCGTGACTCGGGCGCCCACTCGTCGAGCAGGGCGAAGGTCTGTTCGGTGCCGACGTTCGGGGCCACGCAGGTCACCCCGCGCACGCTGGCGGACCACAGCAGGTGGTAACCGCGCTGCCCGTCGGTGCCGATGCCGGCCTCGCGCAGGGTGGCGAGGCACTGGGCGCGGGTGAGTCGGCCGCCGCCGGCCAGCGCCTCGCCGAGCACGTCCATCGCGCGGCCCTCGTCGGCCTCGGTGAGACCGAGTTGCGCCCGCCGGGTCGCCGAGCCGGAGAGCGAGCGTACGCCGGTCAGCTCCAGCATCCAGCGGGCGTCGGCGGGCGGGACGAGGTGCACGGTGCCCCGCATCGGCCAGGTGCGCAGCGCCTCGCGCCGCTCCAACGCCGCCTGCACGTCGGCGACGCTCTGCCCGGGCAGCCGGGCACCCAGCGACCACAGGCCGCTCGCCAGGTCCTGCGCCTGCATCGCGCCGAACCACTGCACCACGTCGGCGACGGTGCCGGGTCGGATGCTCGGGTGCGGGCGTAGCAGCAGGCTCGTCATCCGTAGACCGAGCGCTTCGGATGCCGTGAGTTCCCCGCTCATCGAACTCCTCTCCCGGGCCGTCGCGCCAGGGTAGGACAACCGTCCGACAGCGGCGTCCCCGTGGCGGCACTCCGTCAGCAGCACGCCCCGGTGGGGTGGCATAACGGCCGAACCGGTGGGAAGGCGGTCACCCGACAGTGCGCGCGCCGCGCGTACGGAGGGGAGCCTCATGACTGCCGCAAGCGAGCCGGCCCGGGGCGCCGGCGTAACGGCCGGGTCCCGGAGCCATCGGGGGGACGCCCACGCGAAGACGAGCGCCGCGGCGACCTTCGCCCTGGTGTTCGGGGTGGCCGGTCTGTTCAGCGTGTTGACGGCGATCCTCGCCTGGCTGGGGCTGGTGCTCGGCATCATCGGGATCATCCTCGGCATCGTCGGCCTCAAGATGGCGCGCCGACCCGGGGTCACCGGTCGTGGCGTGTCGATCGGAGGCTTGGTGCTCAGCATCCTGGCCGTGCTGATCGGGCTGGGTCTGGCCGCGGGGATCACCACGTTCGTCAACAACGAGAACGCGGTGGACCGCCTTCAGACCCAGGTCGACAAGCTGCGCGACAAGCTCGACTGACATCGACCCGGTGAGGTGGGGGCCAGGGCGTGCCGCTGGCCCCCACCCGGTGCCCTACTTCGACTCGACCCTTCCGACCGCGTCGGCTCCCGAGGTCAGCGCGTCACACGTGGCCTGCCACACGGGGTCCCCGGGGTAGAGCGTGCTGCGCAGGTACGCCCCGGCGAGCGCGGCGACCGCTGCTACCCGCCGTGGGTTCTCGTCGGTGGTCTCGGCCGCGTCGTATCCGGAGATCCCGCCGAGACAGTGCTCTGCGTCGAAGAGGGTCAGCAACGCCTTGGGGCCGGGCGACAGGACGTACGGATCGGCGTGCCACTGCGCGCCCCGCACTGTCAGGTGTTCGGAGGTGTCCTTGTCGCCGGCCACGACGAGTGCGGGTGTCGTCATCGTGGAGAAGTCCGTGGTTTCGAAGAATCCGTAGCTCCTTGCCACGTCGCTGAGCGCGTTGCCGCCTCCACCCGGCGCGGCGAGGAGCACCCCGGCGCTGATCCGGGGCTCGGCCAGGTCGACGGGCGTCCCGTCCCGGGGGTCGGTGAGCCGAGCGCCCAGCAACAGGGCGGCGGTGTGCCCGCCCATCGAGTGCCCGACCACGGCGACCCTGCCCCGATCCAGGCGCCCGCGCAGGTGTGGCGCGGCCGCCTCGATCGTGTCCAACTGGTCGAGGATGCGCGTCATGTCCCGAGCGCGCGATCGCCAGTAGAGCGGGGCCTCGGGGTCACCGGGATCGAGGCTCAAGGTCTTCGAGTCCAGGTGGGTGGGCTGGATCACCACGAAGCCGTGTGCCGCCCAGTGGTTTGCGAGGGGCCCGTAGCCGTTGAGCGAGGAGAGGTTGTTCGAGAGTCCGTGGCCGTGCGAGAGCAGGATGATGGGCAGTTCGGTGCCGGTCATCGGCGCGGAGACGCGTACCCGCAGGTCCACGGGGCGGTCGGGGGTCGGCAGCACGATCGGGCTGACGGAGAGGACCGGGGTGCCGACGGTGTCGGCGGCGAGAGTCGGTGCGTTCATGGGTTGCCTTCCCGGGTTGCTGATGTGGTGTCGGGGCGGCTGGCGCCGGGCACTGAGCCGCAGGCTTCCGCTACAGTCGAATCGGATCGCTGTTCCACTAATATACGGAACGCTGATCCGTTTTCCAATCGCCTGGGTGAAGGAGAGCTGGTGTCGGCGACGAGTCAGTCCCCGGAGGTGCCGGCCCGTGGCAAACGGGCCGACGCGCTGCGCAACCAGCAGACGCTCCTCGCCGCCGCCGCCGCGGTGTTCGTCACCTCCGGTGTCGAAGCGCCGATCCGGGAGATCGCGGCCCGGGCCGGAGTCGGCATCGGGACGATCTACCGGCACTTCCCGACCCGGGCCGACCTCGTCGTCGCCGTCTACCGCCACCAGGTCGAGGCCTGCGCCGAGGCCGGCCCGACCCTGCTGGCGAACGCCGCCTCACCCCTGGCCGCACTCCGCCAGTGGGTCGACCTCTTCACCGACTTCCTGGTGACGAAGCACGGGCTGGCCAACGCGCTGCAATCGGACACCGGCGGCTTCGACGCGCTGCACACCTACTTCGTCGACCGGCTCGTGCCGGTCTGTGCGCAACTGCTCGACGCCTCTGTCGATTCGGGCGAGATCGTCCCCGGCACGGGCCCCTACGAGCTGATGCGCGGCATCGGCAACCTCTGCATCGGCCGGAACAACGACCCGGCGTACGACCCCCGCCGGCTCGTCGACCTGCTCCTACGCGGTCTCCAGCAACCACGGTGATCCGACAACGACGCTCACAGTAGGGTTGATCACGTGCTCCGCCAGGTCACCGCGATCCGCTACGTCACCCCGCTACGCGAGGGCGGCTCGCTGCCGGGCGTCGTGGAGGCCGACGACCTCGGCACGTACGTGGCGAAGTTCCGGGGCGCCGGGCAGGGGCCCAAAGCGCTCGTCGCCGAGGTGATCTGCGGTGAGCTGGCCCGCCGTCTGGAGCTTCGCGTACCGCCGCTGGTGGTGCTCGACATCGACCCGGTGATCGGGCGGGCCGAACCCGACCAGGAGGTGCAGGAACTGCTGCGCAACAGCGGCGGCGCGAACCTGGGGATGGACTTCCTTCCCGGGGCGCTGGGCTTCGACCCGGTGGCGCACCCCGTCGACCCGGAGCTGGCGTCGCGAGTGCTCTGGTTCGACGCGTACGTGGAGAACGTCGACCGGAGCTGGCGCAACCCCAACCTGCTGGTGTGGCATCGGGAGCTGTGGCTCATCGACCACGGCGCCTCGCTCTACTTCCACCACAACTGGCCGCGCGCCGAAGCCGCCGTGCACCGTGCCTACCGTGGCGCCGAGGACCACGTGCTCGCCCCGTACGCCGACGGGCTCGCCGAAGCCGACGCCGACCTGGCCCCGCGGGTCACCCCGGACCTGCTCACCGAGGTACTGGCCCTGGTGCCCGACGAGTGGCTGACGGCTGCCGACTTCGAGACGGCCGACGAGGCGCGAGCCGCCTACCGCAACCACCTGTCCGCCCGGGTCGCCAACACGGCCGACTGGCTGCCGCAGGGAGGTGCGGCATGAGGCAACCCTTCGAGTACGCGCTGATCCGGCTGGTGCCCCGCATCGAGCGCGGTGAGCAGATCAACGTCGGGGTGCTGCTCTACTGCCAGCAGCGCGACTTCCTGGGGGCGCGTACGCACCTGGACGCCGACCGGGTGCGCGCACTGGCCCCCGACGTCGACCTGCCCGCGGTGGCCGCCGCGCTCGGCTCCTGGGACCGGACCTGCTCCGGTGACGGGCCGGCGACCCGAATGCGACTCGGCGAGCGGTTCCACTGGCTGGTGGCACCGCGCAGCACGATGATTCAGGCGGGGCCGGTGCACACCGGGCTCACCGCCGACCCGGCGGCCGAGCTGGAGCGGCTGATGGCGACCCTGGTCCACTGACTGCCGTTCGCGGCACCGAGCACATCCGACGACCCCTGATCGCGCTACGCCAGCGCCGTTGCCGGCGGAGCGCGATCCCCCGTTCAGGTGCTCGGTGCGGGGCGGCGGCTCGTTGCCGCCGGCACCGATGACATCAGGATCGCTGCCCGCGTGCGGCGCGGGGCCGTAACCACCCGGAAGTTGCGGAAAACTTGAGCCCGGCGGATCGATCGGTGAGAACCCTCGCGCGTTGTCGTTAGAGAGCGCGCGCATCGGGTAGTCGCGGGAGCTGACCCGAGACGAGTTAGGGGAAACATCTGATGGCTGCCCAGACCAAGGTAGCGGTGATCTACTACAGCGCTACCGGCATCACGTACCAGATGGCGCAGGCCGTGTGCGAGGCCGCCGGGGATGCTGGAGCCGAAGTGCGGCTGCGTAAGGTTCGCGAGCTGGCGCCGGACGAGGCGATCCGCTCCAACTCCGGCTGGCAGGCCCACCACCTGGAAACCCAGGACGTACCCGAGGCAATGATCGACGACCTGGCCTGGGCCGACGTGGTGATCCTCGGAGCGCCGACCCGGTACGGCATGATCGCCGCCCAGCTGAAGCAGTTCATCGACACCACCGGCCCGCTCTGGGCCCAGGGCGCGCTGGCCAACAAGGTCTACTCCGCCTTCACCTCGACGGCGACCTCGCACGGCGGGCAGGAGACCACGTTGACCTCGCTGTTCAACGTCTTCTACCACTGGGGCGGTGTCGTGGTGACCCCCGGCTACACCGACACCAGCCAGTTCATCGCCGGCAACCCCTACGGCCCCTCGCACACGAGCAACAACGGCGAGATCGCCCCGGACGCCGTGGCGCTGGGCGCCTGTGCGCTCACCGCCCGGCGGGCGGTGCAGCTCGGGGCCGCGTTGAAGGCGGGCCTGGGCAGCTGACGGCGGAAGCGACCGGTGGCGCGGGCGGGGGCTCTCGGCCCGTCCGTGCCACCGGTCGATCCAGCCCTACCCCGAGGCGGAACGACTATGCGCGTCCGCCCGTCGCGGACAGCTCGTCCGGGCGCGGCGCCGGCAGCAGATCACTCAACAACTCGGTCAGCACAGCGAGCCCGTCCGGGCTGAGCACCGACTCGGGGTGGAACTGCACCCCGGCGAAGCCGCGCCCCCGCAGGGCGTGCACAGCACCGTCACCCAGGTCCCGGGCCAGCTCCACCGGCCCGTACGCGGTGTCCAGCCGGTCGGCCTCCGCAAGCGCGGTGAACGTCGAGTAGAACCCGACCCGCCGGGTCCCGCCGAACAGCGGCACCTCCCGCTGCAACCCCTGATAAGGCGCGTCCCTGCGGTGCAGCGGCAGCCCCAACAACCCGGACAGCACCTGGTGCCCGAGGCACACCGCGAGGGTGGGACGACCGGTCGCCAGCAACCCGTTCAGCAGTTCGCGTACCGCCATCATCTTCGGCTCGTCGGGACTGCCCGGGTCACCCGGCCCGGGGCCGGCCACCACCAGGTCGTACCCGTCGACGGAGCCGCTGGCGTGCCACGGCCGTGTGGTCACCTCCAGACCCAACGCGCCCAGCTGGTGGGCCAGCATCCCGGTGAAGGTGTCCTCGTTGTCCACGATCAACGCGCGCCGACCCACCAACCCGGGAAGCTTGGGTGCGTCCGGTGACCGCTGGTCCAGCCAGAACCGTGCCAGCGGCGCGTTGCGCCTGGCCAGCGCGTCGCGTACCTCCGGGTCGTCGGCCAGCCGCGCGACCGGCTCGCGCCCGCGGTCGGGCGCCGCCGGGCCGAGGCCGAGGGCGGCCAGCACACCGGCGGCCTTGGCGTGCGTCTCGGCCACCTCACCGGCCGCCGTCGAATGCCGCACCAGCGTGGCGCCCACCGGCACCCGCAGCCGACCGGCGGGGGAGATCTCGGCGGTACGGATCAGGATCGGGGCGTCGAGTGTCTGCCGGCCGGCCTCGTCGTGACCGACCAGGGCGAGCACGCCCGAGTAGTAGCCCCGGCCCCGGCGTTCGTGTCGGGCGATCACCCGGCAGGCGTTCTCCATCGGGCTGCCCGTGACGGTCGGCGCGAACATCGTCTCGCGCAGCACCTCCCGCACGTCCCGGGTGCTCTGCCCGGCGAGCAGGTACTCGGTGTGCGCCAGGTGTGACATCTCCTTCAGGTACGGGCCGATCACCTGGCCGCCGTGTTCGGCGACGGTGGCCATCATCTTCAGCTCCTCGTCGAGGACCATGTACAGCTCCTCGACCTCCTTCGGGTCGGCGAGGAAACGCAGCAGCGCCTCCCGGTCCGGGGTGTCGCCGGCGCGCCGGAAGGTGCCGCTGATCGGGTTCATCATCACCAGCCCGTCGTCGACACTGACGTGCCGTTCGGGACTCGCGCCGACCAATGTCCGGGAGCCGGTGTGCACCACGAACGTCCAGTACGCGCCGCGTTCGGCGACCAGCAGCCGGCGCAGCGCGGCCAGCGCCGCCACCAGCGGTGGACCCTGCACGGTGGCGTGCATGGTGCGGTGGATGACGAAGTTCGCGCCCTCGCCCCGGCCGATCTCCTCGGCGAGCACCCGGTGCACGGTCCGCGAGTAGTCCTCGTCGGTGATGTCGAACGCGGCGTCGGCGGTGCGGACCTGCTCGTCGGGCAGCACGGCCAGGGCGTCGGCCAGGGCGATCCGTCCGTGGTCGCGGATCCGGAGGCACTCCAACGGGGCACCGTCGTCGACGCAGGCGAAGCCGCGCTCGGAGATCTGCCGGTACGGCACCAGGGCCAGCGTCTGCGGCCCCGACGTGCCCGGCGTCAGCGGGATGTCCGCGAGCCGTTCGACAGTGTCGACAGTGCCGGTGAACAGCTCCAGGTCGTCCGCGCCCTCACGGCGTAGCAGGGCGAAAGGGCCGGGGTCGACACCGCGGCCGATGGCGGTGAGCAGGTCGGTCAGGTGGGTCATCGGGAGTCTCCGTCGGGCTCGGCGCCGCCGTTGTGGCGGTCATCCGGCCGGGAGATCCGGCAGCCGCCTGGAGGGCGGCCGCGTGGATGGAGCTACGCGCGGGAGGTGGCCGCCGGGTCGGCGGGCCACCAACTAGTCAGATGCGCGAGCATGTGATCCACCTTACGCGCCCGTCGCCCGGTTCGCACCGGGTAACTTGACCGGCGATGAACATTCTCGCGCTCGATCTGGGCACCTCCTCGGTCCGAGGGCTGGTGCTGGACGGGGACACCCGACCGCTGCCCGGCGCCCTGGCCCGGCGCAAGGTCGAACTCGCCATCGGCGACGACGGGACCGGCACGCTCTCCGCTCCCGACTATCTCGCCTCGCTGGTCGAGTGCCTGGACGAGTTGGCCGAGGCGGGCCACCTGCACGACGTGGACCTGGTGGCGGTCTCCGCGCAGTGGCACTCGGTGCTCCCGCTGGCCCACGACGGCGCGCCGCTGGGCCCGGTGATCACGTGGCTGGACACCCGGCCCGCGCCGGTGGGCGGTACGGCGGGCCCGGCCGACCCGGACGGCTTCCACCAGCGCACCGGCTGCTGGTGGCACCGCTCCTACTGGTCGATGCGGCTGCCCTGGTTGCGCGAGCGGTCCGGCACCTCGATCTCCCGGTTCGTCGGTCTGCCCGAGTACCTGCTGGGCGAGCTGCTCGACTCGGCGCCCATGTCGATCTCCCAGGCCTCCGGGACCGGTCTGCTGGATCTGCGCACCCTGCGCTGGGACGAGGAGGCGCTGACGCTGGCCGGGGCGCGTCCGCAGGACCTGCCGTCCCTCGGCGCGCTGGACTGGCACGGCCGGCTCCGGGCCGACCTGGCCGGGCGCTGGCCGCAGCTGGCCCAGGCCCGCTGGTCGCCACCGGTCGGCGACGGCGGTGCGTCGAACGTCGGGTCGGGCTGCGTCGACCCGAGCCGGGCCGCCGTCACCGTCGGCACCTCCGCCGCCGTACGGCTCATGCAGCGGATCCCGGCCGGTGAGCCGATGCCCCGGCTCCCCGAACGGCTCTGGCGTTACCGGGTCGACCATGACCACGTCGTGACGGGGGCGGCGTACGCCTGTGGCGGCAACCTGTTCGCCTGGGCGGACCGGGAGCTGCGGTTGCCCCAGGGTGCGGAGCTGGACGCGGCGCTGGCGCTGGTGCCCACCGGCGGTGGCCGACCGGCAGACCCCCGGTTCGGCGGTGACCGGGCACCCGGCCTGGCGCCGGCGGGCACCGGTGAGCTGCGCGGCCTCAGCTTCAGCACCACAGCGGTGGACATCCTGGCCGGGCTCATGCAGGGGCTGTGCGAGCTGGTCGCCGAGGATCTCGGGGTGCTGGAGTCCACCATCGACAAACCGGTGGGTGTGGTGCTCGGTGGGGGTGCGGTGGCGGCGTCGGTGTGGTGGCGGCAAGCTTTCGCCGCCGCGCTCGCACCGCGACCGGTCTCGCACCAACGCAACCCGGAAATCGGTGCCACCGGAGCGGCGCTGGTGGCGCTCGGCCGGTTCGGTGACGCGATCGGCCTCGCCGACATCGGCCGGACGGACGAGCTGGTACTACCGACCACGGCAGGACGTTCCCACCCGCAGTATCCTTCCTGAACCACCGCTCAGCCCAAACCGTTGACAGTCCAACCAAGCCTGGTTGGATGGACTGCGCTCCCCGGACCGCGGCGGACGCGGTAGCACGGAGGAGGCAGGGTGGCGGCAGGTCCCGAGCCGGCGAACGGCGCGGTGTCGAACCATCGCCGGCGCCGCTTCGATGTCCGGGTGGTGCCGCATCGGCGACGGTCTCCGTTCCGGCTGCGCGACTGGCGGATGAGCACGAAGCTCGCCACCGTGCTGGTGGTTCCGTCGATGGCGTTCCTGCTGCTCGCCGGTGTGCAGACCAGCGCCCTGGTGGGGCGGACGACAGCGCTCAACGACTTCTCCCGTCAGGTCGGCATCGGCCGACAGATCACTGCGGCGGTGCACCAGCTCCAGCAGGAGCGCGACCGTACGGCGGGCGAGTTGGGTGAACTGCGCAGGGGCGGCGACCGGGCGGCCGCCTCGGCCAACCTGAAGCCGTTGCAGACGGCCACCGACCGGGCCATCGTGGACCTGAGCCGGGCGGCCGAGCCGCTGGCCGACGCCGACGCTTCCTGGCGGGTCGCGTTCTCCGAGGCACTGGAGGCGTACGACCAGGTGATCGACATTCGCCCGGCGATCCCGCCGGCGGTGCTCAGCAACGAGACCATCCTGAGCAACTACCACCGGGCTGTCGGCGCGATGCTCGACCTGCTCGCCGAGCCGACCCCTGGTCAGGGCCAGTCGGCGTTGAACGACGCGGTGCTGCGCTACGTCCAACTGGCCCGGGTCAAGGAACTCTCCTCCCGGGTGCGAGCCCAGCTCTACGCCGCCGGTCGCGCCGGCACGTACGGCACCGAGGACCGGGTGATCCTCAGTGATCTGCGTGGCCAGCAGCTGACCGCGCTCAGCGCGTTCCGGGTGGCTGCCACATCCGACCAGATCCGCCGGTACGACGAAACCTCCGTCACTCCGACGTTCCTGGTCGCCACCGGGTTGGAGGAGCGCAGCCTGCCCGGCGGGACCGCGTCGCCGGAGGTGCTGCCCTCGGAGCAGTGGTGGTCGGCCAGCGAGCAGCGTCAGGAGCTGCTGCGCCAGCTCGAGGCGGGTGTGCTGGACGACGCCGTGCGACAGGCCGACGACGCCAGCAGCGAGCAGCTACGGACCACCCTGCTGGTGGTCGGCGGTGTCGTCGCGGTCCTGCTGGTCGCCCTGCTGATCTCCCTGCTCGTCGGCCGGTCGGTTGCCCGGTCGATGCGGTTGCTGCGGAGCCAGGCGCTCCGGATCGCGCAGGTGGAGCTGCCGGACGCCCTGGACCGCCTGAAGGCCGTCACCGGCGGTGTGCCGGGCATCGAGGTCGCGCCGGCGGTGGTCCGCTCGCTCGACGAGATCGGCGAGCTGGCGGAGGCGTTCGTCGCGGTGCACCGCAGCGCCGTCACTGTCGCCGTCGAGCAGGCACTCATGCGGCGCAACGTCAACGCCATGTTCGTCAACCTGGCCCGCCGCAGCCAGGTGCTGGTGGAGCGGCAGCTGGAGCTGCTGGACGACCTGGAGCGCGAGGAGAGCGACCCGGACCAGCTGGAGAACCTGTTCAAGCTCGACCACCTGGCCGCCCGGATGCGCCGTAACGACGAGAGCCTGCTGGTGCTCGCCGGCACGGACTCCACCCGCCGGTGGAACCGGCCCGTCGGCCTCGGCGCGGTGCTGCTGGCCGCCGCCGCGGAGATCGAGCAGTACCAGCGGGTCCGGATCGACGCGGTGGCCGACGTGTACGTGGTCGGGCACGCCGTCGGCGAGTTGGTGCACATGCTGGCGGAGCTGTTGGAGAACGCCACCGCCTTCTCGCGTCCGGACACGACGGTGGTGGTGACGGCGAGGGTCGACGCCGCCACCGCTCTGGTCGAGATCGCCGACCGTGGCCTGGGGATGAGCCCGACCGCGCTGACCGAGGCGAACGCGGTGCTGGCCAGCCCTCCGGCAGCGGACGTCGCGACGGTGGAGCGGATGGGCCTCTTCGTGGTCAGCCACCTGGCCGCACGGCTCGGCGTACGGGTCAGGTTGGACGACCACCAGGGCGGTCTGGTCGCCCGGCTCGCGTTGCCCGCGGCGATGCTCGCCCCGGCCGGCGCGGTGCAGGCGGATCTGCCCGCGCCGGCCCGCATGCTGGCGACGGGCGCGGCGCGGGGCGTGGTCCGGCAGCCCGGGGCCGTCGCCGAGGCGCACGCCTCCGGGCTGGGCATGGCGGCGCGGGACCTGCCGGTTGCCGGTCGGCCACCGGCCGCCGCCGTGCCGCGTCAGGCCCGTCCGGTGCCGGTGCGCGCCGAGGACGTCTTGACCCCGGCCGGCGGCCGGGACGTCGGCGGGGGCTGGTGGTCGCGGCAGGGCCCCGGCCCGTCCGCGCCGATCGTCCCCGCGTCGGGGATGCCACCGACCGTGCCGGTCACGGCCGGTACGAACGAGCGAGGGCTGCCGGTGCGGGTGCCGATGGCACAGTTGAGCGCTGTCACCCGCTCGGCGCAACCGACGGTGGCACCGACCCGCACCGACCCGGACCCGGAGGCGGTCGGCGGCATGCTCTCCCGGCTCTACAGCGGAGTGCGGCGCGCCGAGGCCGAGGACACCACCGAGATACCCGTGCCACCGTCCGGGGGGCACGACGAAGGGGGACGACGACAGTGACGACGTTGAGCCAGGAGGCGCGTGACCTGAGCTGGCTGGTGAGCGCGTTCGCGGAGCGGGTGCCGGGTGTGGCGCACGCGGTGGTGGTCTCGTCCGACGGGTTGTTGGTGGCGATCTCCGACCATCTGCCGCGTGACAACGCGGACAAGCTCGCTGCGGTGACCTCCGGGCTGATGAGCATCACCGCAGGCGCGGCCTCGATGTTCGACGGGGACGTCGTCAAGCAGACGGTGGTCGAGATGGGCCGCGGCTACTTCCTGGTGATGCAGATCCGCGACGGTTCGATCCTGGCGACGTTGGCCGCCGGTGACGCGGACATCGGCGTGGTGGGCTACGAGATGGCCCGGCTGGCCAAGCAGGCGGGGGAGATGCTCACCCCGGCGTTGCGGGCGGAGTTGCAGCAGGCACTGCCTCGCTGAGTGCGGTGGCCGAGGCCCGGACGGTCGCCGGCTCATCTCGAGTCGAGCCGTCCGGGCCCGGTCGTCCGGGTGCCGGTGCGTTCAGAAGCCGCCGTCGGCGATGACGGAGCGGTACCAGGTGGCGCTGCTCTTGAGCACCCGCCGCTGGGTCGCGTAGTCCACGTAGACCAGGCCCCAGCGTTGGTCGTATCCCGCGTCCCACTCGAAGTTGTCCAGCAGCGACCAGACGTGGAAGCTCTCCAGCGGCACGCCGTCGGCGATGGCCCGGTGTGCGGCGGCGAGGTGGTCGCGCAGGAAGCTGATCCGACCTGTGTCCTGGACGGTGTCGTCAGCGGCCAGCGTGTCCGGCGTGGGGAGCCCGTTCTCGGTGATGGTGAGCGGGATCGGGCCGTACTCGCGGGTGATCCGGGTCAGGAGGTCGTACAACCCCTCGGGGTAGATCTGCTGCCACGTGGCCTCCGAGGTCGCCCAGCGGTGTTCGGTGCCGCCGTCGGCGGTGACGTAGATCGGCGTGTAGTACTGCACGGCCAGCAGGTCGACGGGCGCGGAGATGATCGCCAGGTCGCCGTCGCGGATGCCCCGGGCCATCCGGCTCTGCGGGCCCAGGTCGGTCAGCACGTCCTCCGGGTAACTGCCCTTGAGTAGGGAGTCGAGGTAGAGGCGGTTCTCGTAGCCGTCGTAGAGGTGGGCGGCCGCGGCAGCCTGCGGGGAGTCGTCGGCGGGGTAGCAGGGGTGCAGGTTGAACGCGGGGCCGATCCGGCTGTCGCTGCCGCTTGCCCGCAGCGCGGCGACGGCGAGCCCGTGCGCGAGCTGCAGGTGGTGGGCGACCAGGTAGGCGGCGTCCGGGTCCTGCCGGCCGGGGGCGTGGTGGCCGGTGAGGTAGCCGTTCTGCACCACGGTCTTGGGTTCGTTGACGGTGAGCCAGGCCGGCACCCGGTCACCGAGGGCGTGGAAGACCAGGTCCGCGTAGTCGGCGAAGCGCTGGGAGGTGTCGCGGGACTCCCAGCCGCCGGCGTCCTGAAGTGCCTGGGGGAGGTCCCAGTGGAACAGGGTGGCCATTGGGGTGATGCCGCGTTCGTGGAGGCCGTCGAGCAGGCGTCGGTAGAAGTCGAGGCCGCGTTGGTTGGGCGTCCCGGTGCCGTCGGGCTGGATCCGGGGCCAGGAGATGGAGAAGCGGTAGCTGCGCAACCCGAGGTCGCGCATGAGGTCGAGGTCCTCGGCGTACCGGTGGTAGTGGTCGATGGCCACGTCGCCGGTGTCGCCGTTGCGGGTGCGCCCCGGGACGCGGCTGAAAGTGTCCCAGACCGATTCGCCGCGCCCGTCTTCCTTGGCGGCGCCTTCGATCTGGTACGCGGAGGTGGCCGCGCCCCAGCCGAAGTCGTCCGGGAAGCGCAGCGGGCCGGCGGGCCCATTAGGTATCGACATGGATTCTCCTCATGGATACGGGGCCACCGCCGAAGATTCGGGAGCGCTCCCATGATAGGGCAGACGCGGCCTGCCGGTCATCCGACCGTCGTGGCGGCCGGGGCTGGCGGGGTGGCGGCGGGTATGGCCCCGAGCAGCGAACGAGGCCGTCCGGGCGGCGCACCGCGCCTGTCCCGTCGGCCTCTTTTCCTATCGTGTACGGGGGTTTAGTGTGGGGACGGGGGAGGGCAACCCCCGTCCCCACCGTAACTGCACACACGCAAGCGGAATTTGGGTCCTGCCATGCGTGTCGCGCGGGAGCCGGGCCACGCGAGTGGCTCTGGTTCCACCTCCCTCCATGTGGCGGGACGATGGCTGACGACGGCGTCCGGGCTGGCCCGTCGTCGGCCATCGGTCGGGTTCCCCGGCCCCGCCCGGAGGCGACGCCGGTGATCTTCTAGTTGGAACCTTGTCGATGGAAGCGCTCCCATCGACCGATGTTGCGACTGTAACGCCCGTCACGCCTTTGTGAAAGACCCAAAACAAGATCGAAACAAGGAGCCGATCCGGCTTGTTGTGGGAGCGCTTCCATGGCACACTGTCGATTCAACGCGGCAGGAGCCACATCGCGTCAGTGCGGGTCCACCGAGGGCAGCCGGCAGCACCACGTCCGGTCACGGTCACCCCATCGCGGCCAGCGGGACCCCTTCCCGTGCGGGCCGCACCGACCCACCCCGGCCGGGCCCGGGGAGACCACCTTCCCGGCGCCTCTCAACCCCCGCGGACCACCACCCTCGCGGGCCGGCGCCTTCGCCGGGATCATCCCGGCCTCGCCCGAGGAGACACCGCGCACATGAGACAACTGGCAATACGCCGTCGCGTGGCGATCGCCGCCGCCGCGTTGCTCGCCGTCGGCGGGGTGACCCTGCCCGCCGGTGCCGCGCAGGCCGCCCCGGCCTGCGACGTGGTCTACGCGACCAACGACTGGAACACCGGCTTCACCGCCAACGTCACCATCAAGAACCTGGGCGATCCGATCAGCAACTGGACGCTCAAGTGGACCTTCCCGAACAGCGGCCAGCGGGTCACCCAGGGCTGGTCGGCGAGGTACAGCCAGTCCGGCACTCAGGTCACCGCGACCAACGAGTCGTACAACGGCAACCTCGGCACCGGGGCCTCCACCACCATCGGCTTCAACGGCGCCCACACGGGGAGCAACCCGAAGCCCACCGCGTTCACCCTGAACGGCACCCCCTGCAACGGCACCCCGGCCAACCAGCCGCCGACCGTCTCGCTCGGCCTGCCGACCGGGCCGTTCACCGCGCCGGCCGACGTGCCGCTGACCGCCACCGCCAGCGACCCGGACGGGACGATCAGCAAGGTCGAGTTCTACCGCAACGGCCTGCTGGTCAACACGGACACCTCCGCGCCGTACGCCTACACGCAGGAGGACCTGCCGGCCGGCAGCTACACCGTCCAGGCCAAGGCGTACGACAACGCCAACGGCATCGGGGTCGACGAGAAGGCGTTCACCGTCGGCACCGCCACCGGCCCGACGCTCGTCGCCACCCCGTCCGCGGTGAGTGTCAGCGAGGGTGGCACCGCCACCTTCAACCTGAAGCTCAGCGCCGCGCCGACGGCCAGCGTGCCGGTCACCCTCACCCGCACCGGCGACACCGACATCACCGTCTCGCCGGCCACCGCCACGCTCACCTCGAGCAACTGGAACACCGGGGTCACCGTCACGGTCGCCGCGGCGGAGGACGCCGACACCGCCGGCGGCACCGCCACCATCACCGCCGCCGCCACCGGTCTGGCCTCGCTGGCGGTCACCGCCACCGAGATCGACAATGACACCCCCGGCGGCGACAACGCCTACACCGCGAAGTTCCTCGAGCAGTACGGCAAGATCAAGAACTCGGGCTACTTCAGCCCCGAGGGCGTGCCGTACCACTCGGTGGAGACGCTGATCGTCGAGGCGCCCGACCACGGCCACGAGACCACCTCGGAGGCGTTCAGCTTCTGGCTCTGGCTGGAGGCCTACTACGGCAAGGTCACCCAGAACTGGGCGCCGTTCAACAACGCCTGGACGGTGATGGAGAAGTACATCATCCCCACGCACGCCGACCAGCCGACCGCCGGCTCCGCGGGGACGCCGCAGTACGCCGCGGAGTACAACCTGCCCAGCCAGTACCCATCGGCGCTGAACCCGAACGTCTCGGTCGGCCAGGACCCGCTCCGCTCGGAGTTGCAGTCCACCTACGGCACCGGCGACATCTACGGCATGCACTGGCTGATGGACGTCGACAACACCTACGGCTTCGGCCGCTGCGGTGACGGCACCACCAAGCCGGCCTACATCAACACCTTCCAGCGGGGCACCCAGGAGTCGGTGTGGGAAACCATTCCGCAGCCCTCCTGCGACACCTTCAAGCACGGCGGTCAGTACGGCTACCTCGACCTGTTCGTCAAGGACACCGGCGCCCCCGCCAAGCAGTGGAAGTACACCAACGCCCCGGACGCCGACGCCCGCGCCGTGCAGGCCGCGTACTGGGCGCTGACCTGGTCGAAGGCGCAGAACAAGCAGGCCGACGTCGCGGCCACCATCACCAAGGCCGCCAAGATGGGCGATTACCTGCGGTACGCGATGTTCGACAAGTACTTCAAGAAGATCGGCAACTGCGTCGGGGCCAGCACCTGCCCCGCCGGCAGTGGCAAGGACTCGGCGCACTACCTGCTGTCCTGGTACTACGCCTGGGGCGGCGCGTACGACGCCAGCCAGAACTGGTCCTGGCGGATCGGCTCCAGCCACAACCACTTCGGCTACCAGAACCCGTTCGCGGCCTGGGCGCTGACCAACACCCCGGAGCTCAAGCCGCAGTCGTCGACAGCGGTCGCCGACTGGACCAAGAGCTTCGAGCGGCAGCTGGAGTTCTACACCTGGTTGCAGTCCGCCGAGGGCGGCATCGCCGGTGGCGCCACCAACAGCTGGGACGGTAGCTATGCCCAGCCGCCGGCCGGCACCAGCACCTTCTACGGCATGTTCTACGACGTCGACCCGGTCTACAACGACCCGCCGTCGAACCAGTGGTTCGGCATGCAGGCCTGGTCGATGCAGCGCATCGCCGAGCTGTACCAGCAGACCGGCAACGCGAAGGCCAAGGCGCTGCTGGACAAGTGGGTGCCCTGGGCGATCGCCAACACCACCCTCGGCACCAACTGGTCGATCCCGTCGGACATGGCGTGGACCGGTCAGCCGACCACCTGGAACCCGTCCAACCCGCAGCCCAACACGGGCCTGCACGTCGAGGTCATCAGCAAGGGCCAGGACGTCGGTGTCACCGCCGCCTACGCCCGGATCCTGATCGCGTACGCGGCCAAGTCGGGCAACGTGGCGGCGAAGGACACCGCCAAGGGGCTGCTCGACGCGCTGTCGGCCGCCAGTGACGCCAAGGGTGTCTCCACCACCGAGAAGCGTGGCGACTACCGGCGCTTCGACGACGTCTACAACGCGTCCACCGGGCAGGGCCTCTACGTCCCGTCGGGGTGGACCGGGAAGATGCCGAACGGCGACGCCATCGCCGCCGGCAAGAGCTTCCTCGACATCCGGTCCTTCTACAAGAACGACCCGGACTGGCCCAAGGTGCAGGCGTACCTGAACGGTGGTCCGGAGCCCGAGTTCAACTACCACCGGTTCTGGGCACAGGCTGACGTCGCCATGGCGTACGCCGACTACGGCAGCATGTTCCCGAACGGCTGAGCGACCCGGGGTGGGCGGCGTGGACCGCCCACCCCGGGATTCGGTCGGGGTCCGGGGAACGACGGACCCGACCGGGGGACGGCCTGACACCCACGGTCAGGCCGGGGTGGGCCGGCCATCTGGCCGACGCAGCGGATCGGCTGGCCCACCCCACCGCCCGGACTGGAGCCAGTTGCAAAAAAGCCCAGAAATTCGGGCCCTCACGGGATCACACCGAAGTCCACGACGGAGTAACGTACGTCACCGGAGAGGCCGCTCCCCCCGTGGCGGCCTCTCCACTTTCTTTCCCGCCATTCGCCCGGCTCCGTGAGCCAGGTTCGGGTCAACGAGGCGGCGCGACCGGGTCCGATGCGACCGGATGACGCAGACCCGGGTGCCCGGTCGGCAGCGAGCGCCGCAGCACCACCCAACTCAGCGCCAGCGCCGCCGCGACCAGCGGCCAGGTCAACGCCACCCGGGCCACCACCAGCGCGAGCACCTGCCCACCCAGATAGAGCGGCACGAACACGGCGACCCGCAGCAGGTAGGTAGCCGTCCACACCCAACTGGCCCGGCCGTACCCCCGCAGCAGCGCCGGGTCGCGTCGCCACCGGGCGCGCTGGCCGAGCACCGCGCCGACCAGCACGCCGAGCAGCGGCCAACGCACGACGATGCTGACCGCCCACGCCAGAGCGCTCGCGGCGTTGGACAGCACCTGGATCAGGAAGAAATTCTCGGCCCGGCCCGTGCGCACCGCGATCAACGCCGCGACGCAGACCGCCAGCAGCCCGATCAACACCGATCGCGGCCGGTCACCCCGACGCAGCCGTACGCCGGCCACCACCGCGCCCACGGCCAGCGCCGCGCCGACACCACCCCACAGCGACTCGCCGCCCAGCAACCAGCCCGCGGCGAACGCCACCGGCGGCAGGGTGGCGTCGATGGCGCCGCGTCGCCCGCCCAGCAGATCCGTCAGCGACTCGGCCCGCGCCGGCCCTCCCGGGTCGGTGTCGGCCCCGGTCGGCCCTGCCGGCCCCGGACCGGCGCTCTCGCGCTGCTCCGGATCGGGCTCGGCCTGCCCGCTGTCGCGTTCCGGTGTTCCGCCCACCACCGCCTCCTCGCCTCCGGCACAACCTAACCGTCGACGCGCGGCGGGCCACCGATCGGCTGGCCGACGCCGGCCGCTACGGTGTGCGGATGCGCGCGACGGCACGGGGTTGGACCGCGGTCTGGTTGGTCGTACTGGCCCTTGTCCAGGCGGCTGCCTTCCTCGCCGTGTGGCGGGTGGCCGTGTACACCGAGGTCGGTCAGTGGGTGGACACCGTCGCGCTGACCGGCAACCGGATCGGGCACGACACCATCGACGGACCTGTCAACCGGATCCTCAACGCGATGTCGGTGGTCTCCCTGCTGGCCGCCACCGCGATGATCGGCTTCATCGCGTTGATCCGGGGGCGGATCGCCCTGGCCGTCACCGCGACCCTGCTGATCGCCGGGGCGAACGTCTCGACCCAGTTGCTGAAGTACGGGCTGAACCGCCCCGACTTCGGCCTCGACCCGGAGCGCGCCGCGGTGGGCAACAGCCTGCCCAGCGGGCACACCACAGTGGCCGCGTCGGTGGCGATCGCGCTGATGCTCGTCCTGCCGCGCAAGGTGCGCGCGGCCGGCGCCTTCATCGGTGCCGGCTACGCCGCCGCCGCCGGGGTCGCCACCCTCTCCGCCGGCTGGCACCGGCCCAGCGACGCGGTCGCCGCGTACCTGGTGGTGGGTGTGTGGGCGGCGTTGGCCGGGCTGCTCCTGCTGGTCACCCAACGCGAGCAGGCCGAGGTAGCCCCCGGTGACGCGCACCGGATCGCCGCGCTGGTGCTCGGGGTGGGCGGTGTGCTCGCCCTGATCGCCTGTGGGCTGGCCCTGGCCTGGCTGATCGAGCTGCGCGGCACCGGACCGCAGGAGTTGAGCCGCCGGCCGCTGTTCATCGGGTACGCCGGCAGCGCCGCCGGGATCGCCGGAACGATGGCGGTCGTGATGGCGCTGGTGCTCACCGTCGTGCACCGGCTCGTGCCCCGCGTCAAGGGCTGAGCCGGGCATGGATCCCGTCCGCGCGGCGTTCTCCGCCGAGTGCGCCCGGCTCACCGAGGTTCTGACCGACCTGGTCGACGCCGACCTCGACCGACCCACCGACTGCCCGCCGTGGACCGTCGTGGAGTTGATCGCGCACGTCCGCACCGGCGTCGGCCGGCTGACCGACATGCTCGCCGCGCCGGCCCCGGCCCGCGCGGAGGTGGACGCCGCCGGTTACTTCGGCCGGGCGAAGTTCACCGAGCAGGTGGACGCCGACCGGGTCGCCGGTGGGTGGCGTGACGCGCTCCGGGTGGACCGGGCGGCGCTGGCGGCCGAGGTGGACCGAGCGTGGCGGGCCACCGACGCGGCGGTGGCCGCCGCTCCGCCCGATCGGGTGGTGCGGACCCGACACGGCGACGCGATGCGCCTCACCGAGTTCCTGCGGACCCGGGTCGTCGAGGTGGGCGTACACGGTCTGGACCTGGCTGCCGCTCTGGACCGGCCGCCGTGGCTCACCACCCCGGCGGCCGAGGTGATCGCCGACCTTCTCACCGGCGGGCACCCGGCCCCGGCCGCTCTGGGCTGGGATCGGGTGACAGTGATCCGTAAGACCACCGGCCGGGCGGCGCTGACCGCCCCGGAACGGGCCGCGATCGACGCGGCGGGCTTCCGCTGGCTCGCCTTCGGCCGCTAGGGCCTGTTTCATAAGACCTGGCCGGCCTGCGGCGGGCCCGGACGAAACCGCGCCTTGCCGGATCGCCGCCCGGACTCCGCCTCGGCTCGACCGCCCTTATGAAACAGGCCCTAGCCCGAACAGGTCAGGTCGCGGACCGGGGCGCGGGGACGTGCGGGGCGACTCCGCGCAGGTGCGTCAGGACGACCGGATCGATCCGGCCCGGCACCAACCGCTCCTCCAGGTTCTCCAGCCCCGCCCAGGAGGTCAACGCCGCCTCGGGCCCATCGTCGGTCACCGGATGGCCCAGCGCCCTGAGCAACGCCGCCACCTCCTCGGCGACCGCGCCGGTCAGGTCGAGCAGGGTGGCCGGGTCCGGCCGACCGAACAGCATGGTGTGGACGGCGAGCAGCCGGCTCAGCTCGGCGATCGGGTCCGGGTGATCGTCCACGCGAAGGTCGACCAGCACGTCGCTGGTGCCGCCGTACCCGCCGCCACGCTCGACCACCAGCAACCCGGCGCTCTGCCGACCCCGTCGGTCACCGCCGGCCTCGTCGCCGGCCCGCAGCGCGGCGACCAGCCGCTCGGCGAACGGCAACGCCGCACCCGCCAGCCACGCCTCGCCGAGGGCGTCGACGACCTCCGGGCCGGTGAGTACGTTGCCCTGTGCGGCCCAACCGTCGCCGGTCCGCCCGCCGGCCCACGGGAGGCAGGCCGGCCCGGTCCAGCTGGCACCCGGACCGCTGGCCCCCACGACGCCGAGCTGGCGGTGCTCCCGCTCCGGGTCGGCGGCGACCAGCCCGGCCACGACATCGGTCGCCGCCACGCCGGTGCGCAGCAGGGCGAGGCCCTGCGGACGGTAGGCGAGGTTGGCGTGCGCCTGGGTGGCCAGCGCGCCCACCTCGGCGGCGGCGGCCGGCACCACCGCCCCGGCGGCGAGGAACTTGCTGGCGACGGCGACGCCGTGCAGACGGCCGTCGGCGGAGCGGGCGACGATGGAGAAGGTCACCGGCCGAGATTAACCGGTCGCGCCGGCAGCGAATCGACGTGCGTGGTCGTATCAGAACGGGGGTGCGGCCGGCTCCGGTGGGGCGCCGTGGGCCCGGCGGGCGTCGGCGACGACGACAGCGGCCAGCACGAGCGCCCCGACCGCTGTCGCGACCACACCCGGCAGGAACAACAGCGGCACCGCCGACACCGCCAGCGTCAGCAGGGCGATCCAGCGCGACGGCGAGACCCGCGCGAACACCTCGTACTCGAGGCGGGAACGACCGGCCAGGAACAGCGCCGGACCGCCGAGCACCAGGGCCAACCACGGCCCCGGGATCCGTTCCAGTGGATGCTCGATGATCAGCTCGTATCCGATCGCTGTGGCGGCGAGCCCGACCACCATCACCAGGTGGGTGTCGGCCGCCGACCGACCGATGGTCGCCGGGTGCCGGGCCTTCGTCACCGCCTCGCCCAGGATCCGCCCGGCCCGCTGGACGTAGATCCGCCACAGCATGATCGACGTGGCCAGCGCGAGCGCGAACGCCCAGGCGTGCCCCGTCTTGTACGGTCCCCTGCTGTACGCGAAACCGGCCACCAGGATCGTCTCGCCCAGGGCGACGAGGAAGAACTGCTGGTACCGCTCGGCCAGGTGCTCACCGGCGATCTCCCACTTGGAGATCGTCGAACGGCCCAGCCCCGGCACCGGCCAGCCACAGCGGGCGGCCAGGTACTCGATCACCAGCGCCGTCGTCCAGAACACCACCTGCATGTTGGTGCTCAACATCGCGCCGCTGATCCAGAACACCCCGCTGACGGCGAACACCACCGCCATGCGCACCTTCAACCGGCGGTACGGGTGCGGACCCAGCGCGATCGAGAGGATCACCGGTCGGGTCACCTGCGCGACCACGTACGCCACCGCGAACATCAACGCGGTGTCGCTGAACGCCCGGGGGATCGCCACCCCCATCACCATGCTGCACACCAACGCGGTGATCACCACGGTCTGCAGGGGCACCTTGTACGGGTCGTACCGGCTGGTCGTCCACGCGGTGCCCTGCCAGATCGCCCAGAGCGCGAGCAGCAACAGCAGGGTCTTGCCGCTGCCGGTGACAGTGCCCCAACCGTGTTCCCGGCCCGGTTCCTGGGTCAGGTCCTCGAACGCGCGGGCCGAGATCCGGGTGAGCGCGAAGACGTACACCAGGTCGAAGAAGAGTTCGAGGAAGGTGGCCCGGCCGGGAGCGGTCGCCGCAGGGACCGGCTCCAGGCGTCCCGCTGCCCTGGAACCCATGGTCAGCGGCCTGCGCCGTCGGTCCGGTCCACCTGGCAGTCGTAGCACCCCCGATGGCACGCGCCGCCGGAAACCGGCGATTCTGCCCAGTACGGGGATCTTGCTCGCGTGCCCCGTCAACGGGCACGATCGATCGGTGACGAATCGATGGGGCATGACGGTGCCGCTGGGCGGCATCCCGCTGGCCGACCACGAGGCGGTCTACGCGACGCTCGACCGGGCCGGGTTCACCGACGTCTGGTCGTCCGAGGTCGCCGGGACCGACGCGTTCACCCCGCTGGCCCTCGCCGCCGCCTGGCAACCCCGGCTACGGCTCGGCACCGCGATCACGCCGGTCTTCACCCGGGGCCCCGGGCTGCTGGCGATGAGCGCGGCGGCGCTGGCCGAGGCCGCGCCGGGCCGGTTCTCGCTCGGCATCGGGGCGTCCTCGCCCGTGCTGGTCCGGGACTGGAACGCGGTCCGGTTCGACGAGCCGTTCCGGCGGACCCGTGACGTCCTGCGTTTCCTGCGCGCCGCGCTGCGTGGCGAGACCGTCGACGAGGTGTACGACACCTTCACCGTGCGACGGTTCACGCTGGAACGACCACCGGCGGTGCCGCCACCGATCCTGCTCGCCGCACTGCGCCCGGGAATGCTCCGACTCGCCGGCGCGGAGGCCGACGGGGTCATCCTCAACTGGCTCAGCGCCGACGACGTGCCGCGTGCCCTCGCCGAGTTGGGCGAGCGACGCCCCGGCTTCGAGGTCGCCGCCCGGATCTTCGTGTGCCCCACCGAGGACGCCGCGTACGCCCGGACTCTGGGCCGGCGGCTCATCACCAGCTACCTGACCGTCCCCGCGTACGCCGAGTTCCACCGCTGGCTCGGCCGGGACGAGACGCTCGCGCCGATGTGGGAGGCCTGGGCCGCCGGTGACCGGCGCGGGGCCAGCGCGGCGGTGCCGGACGACGTGGTCGACGCCCTGGTGCTGCACGGCTCGCCGGAGCGGTGCCGCGCCCAGGTGCGCCGCTACGCCGACGCCGGTGTGGACGTGCCGGTCTTCGCGCTGCTGCCCACCCCCGAGGTGACCGCCGGCGGTGCGACCGCGCTGACCACCCTCATCGCCCAGTTGGGTGTCGACCCGGTAGGAGCCTCCGCGTGAACCTCACCGACCGGATCGTGGTGGTCACCGGCGGGGCCGGCGGCATCGGAGCCGCACTGTCGCGCCGCTTCGCCGCCGAGGGGGCCGCGGCCGTGGTGGTCGCCGACCTGGACGCCGACGCGGCGGACGCGGTGGCCGAGGGCATCGGCCCGGTCGCGCACCCCATAGCCCTCGACGTCACCGACGAGGACCAGGTCCGCGAGCTGGTCGCCGACACCGAGGAGCGGTACGGCCGGATCGACCTGTTCTGCGCCAACGCGGGCGTGACCACCGGTGGGGGAGTGGAGGTCGACGACGCCGGTTGGGACCGGGCCTGGCGCGTCAACGTGCTCGCCCACGTCTACTCGGCCCGTGCGGTGCTGCCCGGGATGCTCGCCCGGGGCGGCGGGCACCTGCTGCACACCTGCTCGGCGGCGGGTGTGCTCACGGCGGTGGGCGACGCCGCGTACACCGCGACGAAGCACGCCTCGGTGGGCTTCGCGGAGTGGCTGGCCATCACCTACCGGGACCGGGGCATCCGGGTCAGCGCCCTCTGCCCGCAGGGCGTGGACACCCCGATGCTCGCCGACGGGATCGCCGAGGGTCACCTCGGCGCCCGCGTGATCACCGCATCCGGTGCGGTGCTCACCCCGGACCAGGTCGCCGACGCGGCCATCGCCGGGTTGGCCGAGGAACGTTTCCTGATCCTGCCGCACCCGGAGGTCGCCGACTACGCCCGCCGCCGCGCCGAGGACCCGGACGGCTGGCAGGCCGGCATGCGCAAACTCATCCGTCGTCTGACCGCCTGACCCGGCCAAGCTCTGGTCCGGCTCTACACGGCGACCACCGGTCGAGCCGGACCATGACGCACCTCGTCGCCGGTCGCCCTAGGCTGGCCGCTCCAGCCGCCAGCATGGAGGGTTGACGCAGCGTCAAGGTCAAGCCTGTCGAGCGCCTCATCGGCCATCCCCCGACGGCGGGAGCGAAACCCCCGACGTCGGGGAGGAGTGGCGCGTCGTCGCCGCAGAGCATTGATCCATGCATGTGGGTGTGTGGTCGCCAGCCTCCGGTCGTACCCGTCGATCCGCCAACCGGGACGCGGCCCGAGCGTGGGCCGTGGGCTGCGTCGTCTTCGTCGTGGGGGAGCTGGCTCTGCGGCTGTCCTGGATCGCGGGCGGCCGGTGGGCGTACACCGCCTGCGATCGCACCGCCCTGGTCGACCCGGCCGGCGGTTGCGGCGCGGACCGGGTGGTGACGCTGCCCTTCTGGGCGGGCTGGGGCGCGGTCGGCGTCGGTGTCGCGCTGGCCATGATCATTGTGTTCGCGATCCGGGCCCCTGGCCGCGCCGCGTCGGCCGCGAGTTGGGCGGCGAGCGCGCTGCTCCTGGTCGTCGCGTTCCCGCTGCACCTGCTCTTCGAGGTTCCGGCGGCGTTGACGGGACGCCCTTCGGACTGGCGTGACCTCGGCGCCCGGCTCGCGCTGGTAGCCGGTGGCGTCCTGTTCGCCGGGCTCGCGAACGCCTCCGGTGCCCGGCGCGGCCCAGCGCCTGCCAGCTACCAACCGGTGCCGAGGTGGACGCGCCGCTGGGCGTACGCCGCTGTCGCCCTGCCCGTGGTCGGCTGGGCCGTGCCGCACGGGCTGTGGGTGCTCGGCGTTCCGTTCGGCATCTCCGAGCAGAAGCTGGACGAGATTCAGCTGGATCTCTCGACGGAGACCGGCCTCGCGATCACCCTCGTTCCGCCGCTCGCCGGCCTGCTCGTCCTCGGGTTGGTGCAGCGGTGGGGTCAGCAGTTCCCGCGCTGGGTGCCGGGACTGGGCGGTCGACGGGTTCCCCGGCTGCTGGCGGTGATTCCGGCCGGGGTGGTGGCGCTCGCGTTGGTCACCTACGGCGTGCTGAGCGTCGCGGTGTTCGTTGACCAGCTACGCACCGGGGACCTGCAGTGGTCGGAGGTGTGGGAGGGGTGGGCGACCAGCGCCACCCTGCTGGTGTTCCTCGGCTGGGGAGTGTCGCTCGGCGTCACGACCACCGGTTACGCCCTCGCCACCCGGCCGCGTCTGCCGTCGGAGCCGGCGACTTCCCTGCCCGGCTCGGCCCGTCCACGATTGGAGCGCTCATGACCACCGACTCCTACCGCACCTGGGCCGCCGAACCACCACGTTGGGCTGTCTGGGCCGCTTACGCCGTCCCGCTGTGCGTCCTGCCGTCCGCGGTCTGGCGACTGACCCTGCTGGTCACCGACGATGCCGTCACCTCGTGGTACATGATCTTCCTGTCCGTCCTGTCGATGGGGCTGGCGCTGTCGACGCTCGGCCTGGTGCACCGATGGGGACAACGCCTCCCGCACTGGGTGCCACTGCTCGGCGGCCGTCCCGTGCCGGCGCGCCCGGTCGTGATCGTCGCGTTGATCGGCGGTTCGGTGCTCGTCGCCATCTGCGTCTATCTCCTCGTCAACAGCAGGCTCCACGTCGTGGAGCGCGGCTGGGTCGGAATAGGCCGCGACGATCCGGCGCATCCGGCTCCGACCGGGGAGGTGCTGCGGTACTACGCGCCGATGGTCGCCTGGGGGCCGCTCGTCATCGCCGTGGCCGCCGACTACGGCCGCCGTGTCGTCCGACCCCGCCGACCATTGGCGGGCGACCACCTGGGTTGATCAAGAGGTTTGCGTCACCGGCGGGCGTCCTTCTGACGCAAACCTCTTGATCACCGCGGGGAGCGGCGGGCGCGGGCGCGGGTCAGGGGGGATGGGTGGATGGACCACAGCAGGCGGCGCCACCACGGGCGGGCGGCGCGCAGCGTCGTGACGTAGGCGGTGGCCACCTCGGCGGCCCGGGCCGCCTGGTCCGGCGTTGCGGCAGCGGGGGCGAAGCCGACCTGGTTCAGCAGGGCCGCCAGTTCGTCGACGGCCGGCGGCGCGTCGGTCGGGCCGGTTCTGGTTGGGCCTCCGTCGGTTGGGCCGCTGCCCGTTGGGCCGTCGCCGGTGACGCTGGCTTGTGCGTCGGCGAGGGCCTGGCGGGCGTGCCCGGCCACCTCGGTGGCGGCCAGGTCGTCGCCGACCGGTCGGCCGGCCAGGCGCAGCGCGTCGGTGACCTCCTGCCAGGCCCCGGCGATACGCCGGCCGGGGTCACCCTGGACGAGTCGACTCCGGGTCAACGAGCGGCGCATCGCCAACAAGGTGAGCAGGAGTGCCCCCACCAGCAGCAACAGCCCGCCACTGCCCCCGGCGACCAGCACCGGCGTGGACAACCCAGCCTGTCCGGGCGGCCCGTCCGGGGCGGCCACCGGCTCCGGCGACGCGGACGGCTCCACTGTGGGCGCCGGTGCCTCCGACGGCGGCGGATCATCAGGCGTCGGCCGGAAATCCTCCTCCACCGGCCTCGGCTCGTTGTTCGGGCGCGGCAACGGGTCGAACGGCACCCAACCCAACCCGTCGAAGAGCACCTCCGGCCAGGCGTACGCGTCGCCGGCCAGCACCGGCCCCTGCCCGCCGGTCCGGAAACCCACCACCACCCGCGTCGGCAGCCCGGACAGCCGGCCGAGCACCGCGAACGCCGCCGCGAACTGCTCGGACGTGCCCTCCTGGCCGCCGCCGTTGCGGGGTCCGAAGAGGAAGAAACCCAGATTCGGGTACGCGTGCCCGCTCGGCGCGTCCGCCACCACCCGGTAGTGCTCGGCCAGGAACTGCTCGATCGCCAACGCCCGTGCGAACGGGGCGCCGTTCTCCTCGGCGAGTTGCGCGGCCAACTTGCGCATCGGATCGGGCACCCCGTCGGCGACCCGCAACACCCGGGCCACCTCGTCGCCGGCGGGCACGTTGGCGGTGCCCAACAGGTTCGAGTCCGGGTGCTCCTCGGCGGAGGTCACCTCGTACCGCAGCCCCGGCGTCAACCCCTCCGGCCGGATCAGCGTCCCGCTCGCCGGGTCGTACGCCACCCGTGCGCCACTCACCTCCCGGGGCGTCGCCACGGCGGGCAGGAGTCGACCGCTCAACTCCGCCACGGTGATCTGCTGGCGGACCGTGCCGACCGTACTGGCCTCCGGGGGCGTGGCGGCCGGCAGGATCCGGCCCGCGTTGCGGTACGTCGCTCCGACCCGCCAGGTCACCCCGTCGTAGTCGCTGAGCACCGCCAACCGGATCCGCACACCCTTGGCGCCCGTCGCAGGCTCGGCTCCCGGCTCGCCGTCCGGCGCGGCGGCGTCGGGCGGAGCGGGCGGGGTGCCCTCGCGTTCCGTGCTCACGTCGAGGAGTTTCTGCTCCGGGTGCAGCGCCCAACCGGAGATCCGGATCAACGGGTTCTCGTCCAGCGACTGCACCTGCGGCGGCTCCACGTACCGGCGTGGGTCCACCGGCCGACCGTCGACCTGACCGGCGACGAGAGGGCCGAGCAGCGCGACCAGCCCGACCACCACTGCCACGCCGAGCGTCGCGCTGGCGGCCAGCCGGAGTCGCACCGCCGCGCGTACCCGGGGCGCCAGGTCGGCGGCCGGATCCCCGCCGGCCGGCGCCGCGTTGCCGGGTGCCGCCAGGCCGACCGCCGCGACCGCGACGAACGCCACCGTCGTTCCGACCGCCGGCTCCGCGTTCGGGCCGACCGTGTACAGCGCGGCGGCGTAGAGCCCCGCCGCCGGCAGGTAACCCAACAACACCCGGCCGGCGCGCAGCGCCACCTCCGCACCCGCCAGCCCCGCCAACCAGGCGGCGACGACGGGCACCAGCACCGTGTCCGGTGCGGGCTCCACCGGAATCATCGCGGTGAGCAGCCGGGGAATGCCGTTGCGCGCGGCGTCCGCGGTGACCTCCAGCAGGCTGCCGGGAAGCTCGGCGTGGTCGGCGGCCAGCCGCAGCGACCACAGTGTCCAGCCGGCCATCGCGGCCACCGAGACCGGTGCCACCAGCCAGGACGGCAGCCGACGGGCGGCGACGCTGACCAGCACCGAGCCCGCCGCCGCGCCGCCCACCAGCCAGGTCAGCAGGTCACCCGCGTACACCCGGCCCAGCGCCACCCCGGCGAGCACTGTCAACCCGATCAACGCCGCCGGGACGACGGCCGCCCGCAGCACCCGCACGACGTGCGTCACCACCGGCGTACCCCGTCCCACTCGGCGGCGAACTGAGCGCCGTCCGCCGCGTCGACCACCACCAGGCCGGCGGCGCCCGGTGGCGTCGGCTCGGCCGCGCCGAACACAGCGACCACCACCGAGGGGTACGCCCCGCGCAAGGCGCCCACATGCCCCAGCTCACCTCGGCCACCCGGCCCGGTCAGGAAGATCAGCGTGTCGCCGAGCCGGTCCTGTCGCAGTCGGGTCGTCGCCGCGCGTACCGCGTCGTCGTCGTCGGACAGTTCAGCGGCGGCCAGCCGGTCCAGGGGACCGAGGGCGGGCCTGGAGTCCGCCTCCTGACCGGGTGCCGCCGCCTCGGCGGCCACGAACAGCAACACCACCGGCAGGTCCGCGCGGTGCGCGGCGGTCACCACCGACGCGGCCGCCTCGCACGCGGACTCGAACGACTCCGCCACCCCGCCGACGCGCTGCGGGTGCGCGGCGACACGGTTGTCCAGCAGGACGACCAGGCGGGGGAGGCTGGTGTCCACGTTCTCCCGCACCATCAGCTCGCCCACCCGGGCGCTGGTCCGCCAGTGCACCCGGCGCAGCTCGTCGCCGACCACGTACTCCCGCAGCGAGTCGAACGTGATCGACCCGTGCGGCACCCCGTCCACCCGGCCGTCGAGGCTGCGCCCCGCGCCGGTGGGCACCGCCGTCAGCGGGTGGATGCGGGGGTACACCCAGACCGGCACCACCGCACCGTACGGGCGGGCCAACGCCACCAGGCCCAGCGGGTCGCGCCGGGTGACCCGCAGCGGCCCGACCGGCACGACCCCCCGTCGGTGGGTCGGCACCTCGTAGCGGACCTCGGTGTCCCGCCCCGGTCGCAGGCGCAGCACTGGAACCGGCACGGTGCGCTCGCCGCACCGGTCCTCCGCCAGCAGGTTCGCCGACCGCAGCCGCCCAGCGTTGCGCACTGTCACCGTCATGCTCGCCGACTCGCCACGCGCCACCCGGTCCGGGTCGGCGTGCCGGGTCACCGTCAACCGGGGCCGCCAGGCCGCCACCAGCGCCGCGTAGCCCACCGCCGCGCCGGCCGCCGCGCCGAGCAGCGTCAACTCGGGGTACGCGAAACGGAAACCCGCCCCCACCAGCACGACGGCGGCGACGAGCAGCCCGACCCCACGGGCGGTGATCCCCATGCCGCTGCTGCCGGTCAGCCCTGCACCGGAGCGGGTTGCCCCGACGGCAGGGGCACCGGCACCGAGGCGATGGCCTGGCGCAGCACCTCCCCGGCGGTCAACCCGCGTACCTGGGCGTCCGGGGTGAGCAGCAGCCGATGCGCGAACACCGCCTCGGAGAGCGCCTTCAGATCCTCCGGCATGATCCAACCTCGCCCGTCGATCAGCGCGTACGCGCACGCCGCCCTGGTCAACGCGATCACACCCCGGGGGCTGACCCCGACGCGTACCTGCGGGTGGGTACGGGTCGCGGCGGCCAGCCGGACCGCGTACGCGTAGAGCGGCTCGGCGATGTGCACCCGGCGGGCCATCCGGACCATCTCCCCGACGGTGGCGGTGTCGGTGACCGGGGCGAGCGCCTCAGGGGAACGCACCGTCGCGCCGCGCAGCACCTCCACCTCGACCGCCTCGTCCGGGTAGCCGACTGACAACTTCACCAGGAACCGGTCCAACTGCGCCTCGGGCAGCCGGTAGGTGCCGTCCATCTCCACCGGGTTCTGGGTCGCCACGACCAGGAACGGCGACGGCACCGGGTGCCGGACCCCGTCCACCGTGACCGTGCGTTCCTCCATGACCTCCAGCAGCGCCGACTGGGTCTTCGGCGACGCCCGGTTGATCTCGTCGGCGATGACGATGTTGGCGAAGACCGGCCCCGGGTGGAACTCGAAGTCCCGGGTCGCCTGGTTGAAGATCGTCACGCCGGACACGTCCGAGGGGAGCAGGTCGGGCGTGAACTGGATGCGCCGCCACTCACCCTTCACCGTGGCGGCGATGGCCCGTGCCAGGGTCGTCTTACCGACCCCGGGTACGTCCTCCAGGAGCACATGACCCTGCGCGAAGAGCGCTGTCAGCGCCAGCCGCACCACCTGCGGCTTGCCGAGCACCACCGCGTTGACGTTCTCGGCCAGCCGGGCCGCCAGGGCCGCGAAGCCCTGCACCTCCGGCTGGGTGAGTGGCTCGTGGGTGTTCACGGTCGGTGGTGCTCCTCGCCTGGTGGATCAGCAGGTGGGCAGGACGTTGATGTTGTCGCCGCCCTCCAGGTTGAGCCAGGCCCAGGGGATGTAGTTCTTCCCCTCGTAGTTGACCTGCACCCACCAGGTGCTGCGCTTCTCGTTGTTGTAGATGTAGGCGTAGACCTCTTCGCCCGACTTCTTGCAGTACGCCTGCAACCGGGTGCCGGGCTTCGCCCAGCCCACCTGCTTGTCGTTGTCCTGTCGCGCAACCGAGAAGATCTCGTTGCCGTTGCGGCCATCCCGGTCCCGGTCGCAGTAGGTCGACTCGGGCCCGGACGCGCCGTTACGACAGGTCGCGACCCCGTACAGCGAAGGCGTGGCCTGCGCCCTCGTCGCCGTGCCCTTACCGGCGGCGTTGGTGGCCGTCACCGTGAACGTGTAGTTGGTGCCCGGCGTCAGGCCCGTCATCGTGATGCTGGAACACGCGCCGGCCTTCGCCGGCTCACCCGTCGTGCTCAGCGAGCAGGTGGCCTGACCGCCGCCGGCGTCCACTGTGAACGTCACAGTCGCCCCGGTAGCGGTCGCCGACGAACCGGTCACCGTGACCCGAGGCTCGGCCACCGTACGTGCGGTGGCGGTGGCCTCCGGGCCCGGCCCCGCCTCGTTGACAGCCTTCACCTTCACCGTGACGTTCTGGCCGTTGCCCAGCCCGGTGACAGTCGTACGGGTGTCGGTCACCTCGCTGGTGCGCCCACCGACGTCCACCAGGTACTTCGTCACCGGCCGGCCGTTCGCCTCGGCGGGCGCCCACTGCACCGTCACCGCGCCCGGCTGGTTGGCGACAGTGCCGGCCCGCAGGTCGAGCGGCCGACCCGGCGCTGCGAAGGGCACCACCGTGTTGCTCACCGGTGAGGCCGCCGACCCGGCGCCCTTGCTGTTGACCGCCACCACGGTGAACGCGTACTGGGTGCCGTACTCCAGTTCACCGGCCGGCACCACCAGCTCCGTCTTCGTCGACTCGCCGGCCGGGGCGTTCGTCCCCGCCGAACTGGCCGTCACCGCGTACCTCGCGATGGTGTTGCCCTGCCCGTTCGCGGCCGGCCACTTCACCAGCACCGTGCCGTCGGGCCGTTCCTGGGCGGTGACGCTCGCCGGCGGGTCCGGAACCGCGGCGGTCGGGGTCACCGGGTTGCTGTTGCGCGGCGGACCGTCGCCCTTGGCGTTCACGGCGTGCACCGCGAACCGGTACGTCTCGCCGTTGGTCAGACCCTTGACCTCCACCGCACGCTGGTTCGCGCCCACCTCCACACGCTTGCCGGCACCCTCCACCACGTACTTGATGATCTCGGCGCCGTTGGCGGCCGCCGGCCGCCAGCTCACCCGGGCCTGCGCGTTGCCGGCCGACGCGGTCACGCTGCGCGGGGCACTCGGCTTACCCACCCGGGGCTTCTTCGGCGGGGGAGGAGGCGGGGCAACCGGTGGCGGGTCGCCGCCGAGCACGTCGTTGGCGTACTTGTTGACCTCGCGGACCTGGTGCTTGTCGTCCACCACCCGGGCGATCGCCGCGTCGGGCGAGTTGATGAACAGATGGTTCTCCCGGACCTCCAGCTCCAGCGGCCCGTTAGCTCGCCCGCCGATGGTCTCGACCAGCTGACCGCCCCCGTCAAAGGCGTAGATCGTGCCGGTGGCCTCGTCGGCGCAGTAGAACCGGTCCGCCCAGGCCACCGCCGCGCTGAGCCGATCCCCCTCGCCCGGCACCGTGAACGCCTTCTCCTCCCCACCGTCGCCCACCACCAGCACCCGCCGTTCGGCGGGCACGGTGACCGGAACCCGGGGGCCACTGGTGCGTGCGGGCAGTGCGGCCGGGCCGGACAGCGTCAACGGCGTCGGGTGCACCTTGCCGTGCTGCACGCGCACCAGCTTGCCGGCCGTGCGGTCGAGCACCGCCACACCGTCGTCCAGGGTGGAGACCACCAGCTCGTGGCTCGCCTCGACCACGTCGTACGACTCGACACGCTCCGGCTTGATCCCACCGCCGTCGGGCGCGGCCGAGGCCGGCGCGGACGGCAGTTTCGCGGCGGTGATCGCCGAGACGGTGCCCTCGCTGGGCACCGCGATCCAGAGCCGGCCCTCACCGTCGAAGGTGCCGCCGGCGATGCCCGGGGGATAGCGGACCGGCTCCCCGACCGGGGCCAGCGACCGCGGGTCGAGCTGCCGCACGATGCCCTGCACGGCGTCGACCACGAACGCCGAATCTTCGTGCAGGGCGACACTCACGCCCAGGCCGGGGGTTGTCTTGGTGGTCGCGGTGAGCTGCAGGGTCGCCAGGTCCAGGGAGCTGACCTGCCCCGTCTGCAGGTCGCGCAGGATCAGCAACCGGTCGGTCTGGGTGACCTGCATCGGGTGCCGGTTGGCACCGGGAATCTCGGTGCGGGTGTCCACCCGGGCGGTCACCCCGTTGACCCGGGCCAGCTCGCTGCGCGCCGTGCTCCACAGCCAGGAACTCGCGTCGTAGTTGGCCACCGCGTTGTCGGCCGCGCCCAACCCGAGAACCGTCAACCCCATGGCGGCCAGCAGAGCGGCCACCGTGCCGACAGTCACCAGGCCACCGCGGAGCCGGGACCGGGAGCGGGGGGCGTCGGTCCGTACGGCGTCGTCGATGCTGGCCACAGCCGGCTGCCTCCCCTGAGTCGTGGCAGGTGGCGCGCCTCGCGGCAACCCCTCCCCTGAGCCGGGTGCCATCATATGGCGCTGCTGGTGACGGGGGAACCCGCACGGTCACCCCTGTGGATACCGAGCGTGTGCGTTGTGGACGCCCAGCTCAGCCCGGCTCACGCTCCGGGTCAGCTCGGTGACGGTCGGCCCGAGGGTTTCCCGCTCGACGGGGCGGTGCGCTCCCGTGCGGTGCAGACCTGGCCCGATGTCGCGAAGCTGTCAGTGGAGTAGACAGCCAACACGGTGAAGCAGTGATCCACTCGGGAGTTCAACCCGTTGACCGTGTAACTGGTCTTGCCCGGGTCCACGGTGGCCATCACCCCGAGGGCCTTCCCGGCCCGTCCGGCCGCGACCATGAACGGCACCGCCCCGCCGGACGGGTCCGTCCAGGTCAGCGTGATCGTGGTCGAGTTGTCACGTAGCTTCAGATCCCCCGGCGGAGGCCCCGCCGCCGTCGGTGCCACGCCCGTCGGCGCCACCGCTGTAGGTGCGGCTCCGCTGGGCGGCGGGTCGTCGCGGGTCAGCACCACCGCGCCCAGCCCGGCCACCGCCACGACGGCGACCCCAGCCGCCACCACCGCGCCGATGAGCGTCGCCCGGTTGCGGCTCGCCGAGCCGTCCTCGTCGGCGTACGCCGGCCGGTACGCCTCCTGTGCCTGGTGGTACTGCTGCCCCGGATACAACGCCTGCCCCGGGTAGTGCTCCTGGGACGGGTAGCCGGCCTGCTCGGCTGGGGTCGGCTGGTGGTGCTGTGGTGCCGGTAGCGGCGCTGCTCCACCACTGCCCGGTGACCAGGCCGCCGGAGTCGGTTCGACCGGCGTCGCGGCGGGGCGCAGCGGCGCGGCGGCAGATGCCGCCTGAGCGGCGACCGTCCCCGGGTGAGCGGTGACAGGTTGGCTCGGACCGCCGTAACCGCTGGGCGGGCCGCTGCTCGGCGCGACGGCCGGGAACACCACGGTCTCGTCGGACGCCGAGACCCGGGCCCGCGGCACCGGCGCGGCCTCGAAGATGTCCAGCCCGGACTCGCCGCCCCCGCCGGTGGCCTCGGCGTCCGTCGCAGACAGCTCAGCGGCGTCGGCGTCGGTATTCGGGTGCGGTGGGCCGCTGCGGCTCCACGGCGGCGCGGTCAACCCCCACGGGGGTACGGAAGGCGCGGCGCTGGATGGCGCTGGGCCTGGTGTTGCCCTCTGTGGGGGTCCGAAGACCGCTTGCCTGGGAGCGGGCGGTGCGCTCGTCGGAGGGGCGGAGATGGGAGGCGCGGAGACCGGTTGCCCAGCAGCGAGTGACGAGGACAGCGGGCCGGCGTGCCCGGGTGGTGCGGAAACCGGGTTGGTGTGTCCGGGTGGCGCGGAGACCGGATGGCCGGATGGTCCGGAGACCGGATGGCCGGATGGCCCGGAGACGGGATGTGGGTGTGCTGGCGGCGCGGAGATCGGCTGTGGGGGAGCGGGTGGGGCGCTGACTGGTTGGGCTGGTGCTCCGCCAGCCGGCAGTGTCGGCCCCGGGTGCCTGCTGGTCGGCAACGGCCCGCCCGGCGGGGTCGCCTCGACACCGGGTGCGTCGACGGATCCGTTCGCTCCGGTTGGGCTGACTCCCGTTCGGGCGGCTTCCTCGGCCAGTAACGGCTCGATCTGCCGTACCTGGATCGTGGGATCGTCCCACCGGGGTGCCGGAGTGGCCGTCGGGTGGTCTGCGGCGTCGGCGGCCGGGTGGTCGCCGACCCGCTGACGCGGCGCTACAGGAGATCCGGTCGGTGGTCGACGTGGTGGCCGCTGCTCGGATGACGGCATCGGCTGGCTCTCGGCCCTGGGCCTGGGCAGTTGACTCTCGGACGTCGGCCTGGCCGGTTGGCCCTCGGTCGTCGGTCTGGCTGGCTGGCCCTCGGTCGTCGGTCTGGCTGGCTGGCTTCCGGACGTCGGCGCGGGCGGCTGGACCTTGGTACCCGACGTGGGCTGCTGGCTCTCGACCGTCGGCCCAGAGGGCTGGCTCGCCGTAGGAGAGGGTCCGGGTTGCGACGGCGGGGCCAGGGAGGGTGTCGGCGGGCCGGAGCGCATCGGCGGGGCGGTTGTCGGCTGGATGGGCTGAACCCCAGGTGCCGGAGCCGGGGCCGTGGCGTCGCTGGGTGCGGCGGGTGCGCGTACCCCTGGCGGGGTTGCCCGGGGTGTGGCCGACGGTTGCGGCGGTGCCCAGGGTGAGGTGGTGGCCGCCGCGCCGCCGGCGGACGGGCGCATCGCGGCGAGGGTCGCCAGGGACAGCGTCGGCCCGGACAGCGCCGACCGGGCGCCGGAGTCGGGCGGCGCGCTGACCGGCGCCGCACCGGGCGTCGGCGACGGGTTGTGCTGTTCACTCGGGGGCGACGCGGACAGGCCGAGGTAGTCGCGGGCGGCGCGTACCGCCGGGTGGTGCTCCCCGAGCACCGCGGGCCCGGCGGTGGCCACCCGGGTGTAGTTGCGGCGGGCCTCGTGCCGGTTGCCCAGTTCCTCGGCTACCTCGGCGAGTTCGAAGGCGATCGCGAGCAGGACCGGGTCGGACTGCTCCCACCGCCGCTCACCCGCCGCGAACGCCTCCTCCAGCACCCGGCGGGAGCCGAGCGGATCATCCGCCTCCCGGTGCAGCCGCGCCAGCAGATGCGCGGTGTGCAGCATCTCGGGGTGGTCGTCGGAGTACGGCGGGGGAGGGGACCCGACAGCCTCCGCGAGCAGCTGCCGGGCGGCGCTGAGATCGCCCGCGGCGCGCAGGGCGAGGGCCCGATGCTGGACGGCTGCGAGGGGGGAGGGATGGGACACGTGGCAATGCTGCCGCCAGAGGGCCGCCGGACGCTACCCGGACACGCCTGGCGGCGGTGTTGATGAGGGCGGGTGAGGCCACTTGAGCAGTGGCGCGAGCGCCGAGACCGGGGCACCGGAAGGCGATGTGCATGATCCACGAGCGGCGTGTACAGTAACTCCCCGTGCGGCCCGCCGTGCCGACATCGGATGGAAAGATCATCCGGTCGGCGAGGTAGGCTCAACGTGTAGGTCCGGGTGGCGGAATGGCAGACGCGCTAGCTTGAGGTGCTAGTGCCCGTATAGGGCGTGGGGGTTCAAGTCCCCCCTCGGACACATCATTACCAAACGGTGCGCGCTGAGATCGATTGCAGCGCGCACCGTTTGCGTTTCAGGCTGATAGTTCAGCCGGAGACCGAGTTGCCGGTAGACCTCGGCTTTGTCGGCGGGGTCGGCGTCGCGGAGCACGGTGGTGATGTCACCGAGCGCGTTCACCAGGGCCGTGATTTCTGCTCGGCTCATCCGGCGCGGGGTGGTGCCTGCGATTGTGCGTAGATCTGCTTCCGCGAGTGCGCGTTCGGCCTGGGTCTGCGCGATCCAGCCGGTGACGACCGCCGGGTCGGCGCGCCATGGCAGAACGAGCGAACCTCATCGCCGGCCTGGTGCGCACGCTTCAGAAGCGGTAGCAGAGGGAGCTTTCCCGCCGGCAACCAACGAGGCGGCCGGGGGCACATCCCAGCTGGCGTGCACCGAAGGTTCGCACGTGAACCATGGCGACCTCCATCTCGTGACGCCGCGAGCAATGCGTGGCAAGTGACGGTCCGCATCTAGTCCGCAAGAGGTCGGCGGACAGCGGGGGAGTGGTGTGAGAACGTCGAGAGGTATTTCCGCTGCTAGATCACCGTGCGCCCAGGTCGGCGGGACGGGCAGTTTGATCTCGTAATTCGTAGGTCACTGCGATCCCGGTCAGGACTCGTCAGGCCAGCTGTTGAGCCCGTCTGCCGCCTGGCCGATGCTGTCGAGCATGAACACGGCCAAGAGGAAGAGCCCATCGTTCCGCGCGCAGGCCGACCGCCTCACGCTGATTGATCGCTGGGGCCACTTCGTCCTGGATCAACCGGTCCTCGTGTACCCCGGCGAGACGATCTGGCGCAAAGGCGACCAGCTCATGGTGCAGCGGCTTGATGGACGCGTGGACGCCTACCCCGGCTTCGTGAACCGCTGATGCTTTCAGTTGGGTGTCGTCGCTGGCGTGCAGCGTCGCTAGCGCATAGTCGACGACGAAGGCGCCCACGCATGGCAGCGTCGGGGCCATGCGGGAAATCGCCGGACGCGATGCGTTCGGCGAGGTCGTCGGCGCAGCCCGCCGCCCGGTTCGGATGCCCGCTTGGGCAATGCCCCACCGGGCGGCGGCGAGCGTCAGGCGGAGAGTTCGGCCCAGATCAGCGTGGCCAGTTCGGTGGGCTGAGAAAAGAACGGCGAGTGCGAGGAGTTCATCCGCAGCACCCGTTCGGCCCGCTTGGCCATGAGTTCCTGAGCGAAGGGCGGGAGGGCGTTGTCCGCCTCGCAAACGATGTAGGTGCTGGGCATGGTGTGCCACGCCGCCTGGGTCAGCGGCTGCTGCGTCGATGCCCAGGCCTGGAGTCCGAGTCGCCCAACGGGCTGTTCGGCGATCTCCGGATCGACGTCGCTGTAGAAGATCTCTCGGGGCTGCGTCGGCTTGATGTAACCCTTGCCCTTCGCGCGGTTCAACGGCCGCGATTGGTTGGCGTAGTCGCGCACCGTGCCGAGTAGCAGCTGCACATGCCGTGGCGGTGCATCGGGTAGTTGCAGTGCCCACTCGGCGTCGCCGTCGATCCGGGTCGCTTGCAGGCGGGGCTTGCAGAGGCCGTCGGTGTTCAGATGCGCATCGTGCCGGCAGCGCGGGCATTCGCCTCACCGCGCCCTGCCGGCAGTGCCACCGCGTCACCCCCTCACCGTGAGAATCCGACCGGTGAGTCCCCTCGCACCCTGATGCCTCAACGCGGAACGGACGTGTGCGCCGGGCCGGCCTCCCGCCGGTCCGACCCACGCCGTAGATGAAGCAGTCACACAGTCTCCGGCGGCCCCTGGCCGACGGAGAAGCCCAGATGGGCCCCTCCGGACGCGTCGATCACCTGGCCGCTCACCCAGCGCCCCGCCGGAGAAGCAAGGAAGGCGACCACGTCCGCGACATCCTCCGGTTCTCCAACACGGCGCAGGGGCGACAGCCCGGTCACGGCCTCGCGGAGCGCCGGCTGGGCGTCGAACCACGCCGCGTTGACCTCGGTGGCGGTGGTCCCAGGCATCACCGCGTTCACCGTGATACCCCTGGCGCCGAGTTCCTGCGCCAACGTGACGCTGAACGTGTTGATTGCCCCCTTCGTCATGGCGTATGCAAGCGTGTCGGGTATCGCGATCCGGGTGGCGACGGACGAGACATTGACGATCCGGCCGCCATCCCGCAGCCGGTCCACTCCACGCTGAACCACGAAGAACGGCGCCTTGACGTTGATCGCGAACAGCTCGTCGAAATCGTCCGGCCGTGCGGTGGCCAGAGTCGGCGTGGCCCCGCCGATCGCCGCGTTGTTCACCAGCACGTCGACGCCGGGTCGTACGCCACGCTCGGCCAACCCAGCGTCCACGGCAGCCCAGAGTCGATCGGCGTCACCCGCGACGCCGAGCTGTGCGCCGACCGCGAACGCCGCGCCGCCCGCTTCGGTGATCTGAGCAACGGTTTCCTCGGCACCCGACCCGTTCGTGCCGTAGTGCACGGCGATCAGCGATCCGTCCGCGGCGAGACGCTTGGCGATCGCGCGACCAATGCCCCGGCTCGCGCCGGTGACGAGGCTGGTAGTGCCATCCATTGTTCTCAACTCTTGTCTCCTGCTCCTCGTATCGGTAACCGGACCGACCATCCAGCCCCTGTTGGCCATGCGGCAACGCACTGAGAGAAGGCGACCTCCGGTTGCCGCACTTCCGCTCGCCGGGGAGGGTTCCGCGCGTACGCTCGTCCGATGCGCTGGGACGCCGAGGAGAAGCGACAGCGAATCCTGGCTGCGGCACGGCGCGCCTTCGCCGAGAAGGGTGAGGACGTCACGGTGGCCCGGATCGCCCGCGATGCCGGCGTGTCCGTCGCCACCGTCTACCGGCGTTTCCCCACGCGGGACCGCCTCATCGCCAACGCTTACGCCGATCAGTGGAACGATTGCGCGGCCATGCACGCCGCAGCCCTGCGTGACCCGGATCCGGCGCGTGCGCTGCGGGAGCTGATCCGTACGCTCTGCGCATATCAGTTGCAGGACAGAGGCTTCACCAGGGCTTACGTCGACGCGGTGGTCGCCGGGCACGGGCTCGACCACGAGCGGCAGGAGACCGAACGTGTCATCGCCCAGCTCCTGAAGCAAGCCCAGGCGGCCGGGACCGTCCGCGCCGACCTGACCGTCGCCGACTTCCGGCTACTGATCGCCGCCCACCACGGCGTCGTCCTGGCCGCCGGCCCCGACGCCGCAGCGGATTCCCAGCGCTACCTGTCACTGATGCTGCGCTCGCTCCAGGCCTGACAACTGGTGCGTCCGCGGCGGTGTCGCTCGTCATCGCCGTCGGCATCGCCCCCCGGGGCGTCAGCCGGCTGGCGGCGCCGGGACTCGTAGGTGGCAGATCAGCCTGACCGACGAGTTCGCGGACGCCCCGCTGCTACCCGACCTGCCGGCGCCCGCGAAGACGCGCTGACGTCAGAGTCTGTGCAGCGTGCTGTTTTCCGCGGAGTGCTCGCGGTTCTGTAGAGAAACCAGCACTCCCCTATGTCGGCTGGTAGGGGAGTGTGCGCGGGTCAAGGCGGTAAGGAGCTGATGAGTGCGTCTCGCGGCTTTGTGAAGGATGACATGGTTCAGCCATGGCCGAGTTCCTGCCATCCGGGCCATCGCCAACTCTCGGCCTCAGGCCAGGTCGCCACGAGCCTGGCGGAGAGTGCGCCGCCGAATGCCACGGTTCCCTCGTGGGATGCGTAGGCAATCCAATCGTGATGCTCGTCGATCCAGAGACCCTCCGGCCCGGTGTACCTCGGAACGACGGTCTCCACATCCAACAGGTAGTCGGCCCCATACTCGCGCAACTCGACTACACGCCGCCGGCCCAGCTCTCGCAGCACTCGGCGAACCTGATCAACGCCGTCGCCCTCCCACATCGACTCCCCAGTCAGGACCAGCACGTCGTGCGGAACTGAACTACTCAGCAACGGGTGCCAGCAGCCGTTCTGCACCCCCCATCGCCGTTGCAGCGACGTCCGCCAGGCTGACGACTCCTCGGGCGTTAGCACGCGCCGGTACGGGACGGGGTCGGTGCGGAAATCGGTCTGCGCCGTCCAGTGCTGCACCTTTGCAGCGAACAGCCGGCGCTCATCGGCCATAGCCAGTGCTTGGACCTCGTCGTACGGGGGCTCGGTGAAGGGGGAATTCGCACTCTCGGCAGCCGTGAGCATCATGCTGGCCACCACGTCACCGCTGGGAAGCCGGTCGGGATCGAGCCGCTCCACCTCCACGAGGATGGCGTCCACGACGTTGTAGCGTGGGAAGATCTCCTTCGCGTCGGTGGTGTAGTGGTACCCATCGGCCTGGCGGCCACTGTTGGGCAGCCGACCATATTCGCCCTGGAGTTCCTCGTATCGCCTCGTCAGATACCGGCGTGATGCCCAGTGCAACGTTGTGGGATCCACGCATACATCCTCTCCGGTCAGTCCACGGCGCTTCAGAGGTGCACGGATCTGCCGCGATCCGCGGCTCTGCAGCTGACTGTTGGGCCTCGGTTGAGCCGTTTCGGGAGCCCGCTCACGATGAGCGGGCTCCGCGGAGCCTGGCCCGGCTCGAACGGTGCTGCCATCCCTGGGTCAGTGACGTGCGGTACCGGCGCCGCACGTTGGGCAGGCCGGCCTCCGAGGCTAATGCGTCCAAGCCTGGGTACGGGAGTCCTCGCGCGCGCGTGCATCTCCTCAAGTCCGAGCAGGCCCAGTTGGGTCACCTGGTTTAGGCCCTGACCCTCGCCGCGCACCTGCTCAGCTCTTCCAGACAGCAGCTCTTCGTGTCCGCACGCTGCAGGCCGGCGGCGTGAACCGCGACGGGTGAAGTGGGCCTTCGCAGAGCGATCGTGTTGGCTGCCGTCTCCTGTCCCGGCCCAGGGTCGCCGCGCCGGATGTCTCGTGCCGTATCCCGTTCGAGGTCGTACGCACCCGGCCGGAACAGCGGCCCGGGCCAGGCCAGGGCTCAGTCGAGCAGATAGCTGGCAGGGACCGCGTCGGTGAGCCAGACGCCGTTGGCGCTGCGGTGGAACACGTGCCCGTCGGCGGCCATCGCCGCCGCGTCGATGGTGAGGATCACGACCCGACCGGCCCGTCGGGCACCGACCCGGTGGGCGGTCTCGGTGTCGGCGGAGAGATGGACGTGGTGCCGTCCGCCGCGGTGCAGGCCGGTGGCCCGGATCGACTCCAGCGCACTGGCGCTGGTGCCGTGATAGAGCCGCTCCGGTGGGGTCACCGGGGGCAGCCCGAGGTCCACCGGGACTGAGTGGCCCTGGTTGGCCCGGATCCGCAGCACCCCGTCGGTGCCGGGCTCGACAGCGAACCGCTGCTTGTCGTTGCCGGCGACGACCGCGTCCAGCTCGGCCCGCTCGATCCGTAGCGCGGCGAGCAGAGCGTCGACGGGAGTCCAACCGGCCGGGTCGAGCACCAGGCCGGCCCTGTCGGGATCGTGCCGAAGTGCCTTCGACATCCGTTTACTCAACTTCACCAGGTGCTCGCGTTCCACGGTGACATTGTGGTCGATCCCCGTCGCTCGAATCGAGAGGTTTCCGACGACGCCGAACCCGGAGTTTTCTCCGGTGGGCCTGCGCCGCTGCTCCCAGGAAGGCTGCCGCCGGCCGGTGCCGCGGCTCGCCTGACGCCACGCCTGTAGGTCCTCTGCAGACCAACGTGAAGAGTTGCGGTTGACCTTGCTGAAGTCCGCCGCGGTTCCGTCATTCAAGACACCGATCCCACAAGCAACGTCCTGAGCTGGCCGTTCGGGCTGGTGAGCTCTTCGGCGTAACCGAAGACGTCAGCGCTGGCCCCGCGGAGCCGATAGGGCTGCGTCCGCTGACATCGATATGAGTGCGTCGCGCGTCTCTCTGAAGGATGACATGGTTCAGCATGGCCAAGTTCCTGCCCATCCGGGCCATCGCCAACTGTCGGCCTCAGGAGGTCGTGGATCAACACCACGCCATGAATCGCGTATCGTGCTGCCCGTGTCTGACCAGCCGGCGTCGAAGCCGAGCCGCAAGGCCACGATCGCTCTCGTCCTGGCCAGCCTGAGCCTCGTGCTGTCTTTGGTCTCGTGTGGCTTCGTAGCCGTTGCAGGGCTTGAGGACTTTGATGATTCGCTTCAGTCACCGCCGCAGCCTGCAAGCGCGTCGGAGGTCGAAACCTTCGCCCACGTGACCTTCCCGCCGGGCACGGTGTTCCTCTCGGCCGCCCAGAGTAACGGACTGGAGACCTACCTGTCGGCGAGGTTCCGGATTCCTCGCGAGGCCCTCGACACCTTCCTGACTGACGGAGATTTCGCCGCCGGGCTGACCCCCGGGCTACGCGCCGTGAGCAAACAGGACGATGTCGGCGGAGGAAACAGCTGGCACCCCGAGACGGCAGTTCGAGTCTCCGGCCTGGATGAAGAAACACCGGGACCCAACGGCACCTACCGTCGTCTGCTGGTGGACCTCGATGCGGAAGACACCGTGACGGTGTACCTCCGCGCGAGCCAGCCCTGATATCCGACGCTCGTGTAGACGGCTGATGGTTCGCGCTGCGCTGCACGTGCGCAATATTGGGATGAACGAGTCAGATGCCGGCCTGCCGTCCCAGTTGCCAACGAGCATCCCGCCATAGGCGCTCGAACTCCCCGAAGGACAGGCTCTCCTCGGGGCACGTGTGTCTTGCCGTTGTGCCTCCGTCGCCGGGCTGTCGCCGGGCTGTCGCCGTTGACAATCGCGATCCAGGAGTGGAGGCGGCTTGAACGGGGGGGCTGACGATCAGTCAGCGCGTGCCACGTGCAGCTGGTTGATGGTCTGGGTTCTGGTGTGGACCAGGTCGTGGTGGTCGGTCAGGCAGCCAGGCGGCGACCGCTTCACCTACAGCCACGTCACTGAGCCGATGATCGCCGCCGTCGTCGACGCGCCGCAACACCGACGATGATTACCATCATTTGGGGTTACATATTAACGACTGTGATCGTTTTCCAGCGACACGTGATGCTGATCATGATTAGTCATTGGTCGTTGACTCTGAGAGGTCCTCTGTGGAACTGCAGGACCTGTGCCACGGCTTCGGAATAGTAGTGCCGCGAACGCGGGAAGGGTGGCGGCGACGGCGATCGTCGCCCACGGCCCAGCGCCGGTGACCAGGACGCCGCCCGCGGCGTAGGCCAAGGATCCGGCCAGCCCGTTCGCGGACGCCAGCCAAGCGAACGCGGTCAGCCGATGCCCGCCCGTCAGGTTCTCGCTCAGATCGGTCAGCAGGGCCGCTGCCGCCGGGGTGATGAATACGCCAGCGAGGAACGCCAGCGGGTACAGAGCCGGAGCGGACCGGGCGGCGAGCAGCAGGGCGAACCCGACAGCGCTGCCGAGCAGCAGCAGCCGTACCTGCCGGCGCACTGGCGCGTGCCACGACCGCGACCCGTACCACAATCCACCCACAACACTGCCCGCCGCCCACGTCGCGAGCACTACCCCGCTGGCGGCCGAGGAGCTGAACCTGACCGCGACCGCGATCAGCGCGACCTCCACAAGACCGATCGCGGCCATCTGGACCGTCGCTACGCCCAGCCACGGGAGGAGCCGGATCAGCATCCGGCGGTCCGCAGCCTGCTCCGGCGCGTCCGGCGACGATTCCGGCGACGGGACGCGACGCTGCTGGATCAGCAGGGTGGTGGCACCGGCAACCGGGAGCAGCGCTGTTCCGGCCAGGGCAGCCGTTGGGCTGCTCAAGGCCACGACCAGCCCGACGAGGGCAGGCCCCAGTACGAACAGCACTTCAGTGCCCACGGTGTCCAGGCCGTACGCGGCGATGCGTTCCTGCGGGTCCTCGATGGTAGTCGCGATCGTGGCCCGCAGCGTTGCGCTCAGCGGCGGGATCGCCGCACCGGCCAGCACGACTCCGGCCCAGAAGTTCCACGACTGCCCCGGCAGGACGATGACTAACAGGCCGGTGCTGCTCAGGATCCCGGCGATCAGTAGGACGAGGTTGCCGTAGCGCTCGGCCAGCCGGGCGATCAGCGGCCCGCTCAGGCTCGCGCAGAGTCCGTAGGTGGCGGCGGCCGCGCCCGCAATGGCGAACCCGCCGTACCGCTGGTTGGCCAGCAGAAGAATGAGCAGCGGTGACATCGTCTGGGCGAGCCGTGCGACGAGTGCGCCGATCAGGGCCGCCAGAATCTGCCGGTTCGCGACCACTCCGGCGTAGCGGCGCAGGCCCGTCGTCTCGTTACCGGTCATTCGGCAGTCCCCGTCCCTGGTGCGGTCTGCGCGAAGCCACGCACGGCCAGCCGGACCGGGCTGCGTCCGTCGTGGCGGGTCCGGCTCGCCTTCTCCACGTGGCAGCGGGTGATCTCCTCGACCGCCTCGCCCCAGGCTTTGAGTTCGGCGGGTGTCATGAGGACGGTCCGGGTGTGCACGGTCGTACTCGATGCCCAGTCGTCGCTCCCTGCCTCCGGTGACGCCAGGAAGCTCAGGAAGAGCGCGAGGTCGTGCCGGGCCGCCGCGCCGATCGCGTCCGTGCGGGCATTGTCGGAGTCCGCGCCACCGGTCTTTCCTGGAGGCGGCATCCATACCTCGTCGAAACGGCGTTGCCAGGGTCGCTGCCGGGTGTCTTCGGCAAGTGGAGAGCCCTGCTCCACTAGGCCCTGTTTGGCGAGCACGTGCAGGTGGTAGGAGCAGGACTTGGGAGAGAGTTTGAGCTGCGCCGCGCATTCCGAGGCGGTCAGCCGGTCGTGGACGCGGAGCAGATCCAGGATCCGGAGCCGCGCGGGATGAGCCAGCGCGCGCAGCCCTTCGACATCTGTGACAGATGTGGAAGACATGTTCCGAATCTACCCGCGGCGCCGGATCCCCGCCACCGTTCGGGCTGCGGCGGCGGCAGGGCCAGCGATTGGGGTGAACAGGGCAGCCAACGGCATGACGCCGATTCGACGGCGAGCCTGGGCCAGAGTCGATGACGTCTGAGTGGCCACGGCGGACCGCCGAGGTCAGAGATGAGCCTGGCCCAGACCTGGCCAGAGCCGTCACTGCCAACGGCATCGGGGCCGATCGCTTCGGCGATGCCGTGCGTTCACCGCCGAGGAACTGGGTGATCTGTCCGTCCTGGTTGCCCCATCGGTTCGCTCGCGGAAGAGGGCCTCCCGCCTCGATGTATTGCTCTGGGCTGCTAAAACTGCTGCCGGTATATGTCCGTCAGCTAAGACTCAGATCGCCCCCGCAACTTGCTGAACAGGGCCTTTTGCTGGGCGACCTCCTTGGCGAGCCCGAAGGCGTCAGCGTTCACGGGTGTCGTTGGCCGTGGTGTTATCCCATCATTCGATGAGCAGGCGCCCGCAGTGCCCATGGCGGCTGGCTCACCAGTGACCGCCCCTCCAGTCTGGAGACATCTTCGGCGGCACCGTAGAGGTCCCACGTCCGCTCAGCAGAGTTACGAAGGTCTAGCCTCCACCTACGCCGACCCTGGCTAACGGTGACTGCGGCGGACGGGTTCGGCCTGAGCTGGCGTCAGGTGATGGCCCGGGCGCGGTGGTGGCGGGTCGTCGGCCGAGCGCGATAGCCGATCACCTCGAGCCCTCGCCCCATAGGACCGGGCGGTGGCGTGCCGCGCACAGGGACCTGAGCGAGAATGGGTCAGTTCGAACTCTGCGCAACCCTGGAAGGACCCTCCCTTGGCCGGTGGACTCGTAGCCCTGCTGGATGACGTGGCGGTGCTGGCCCGTGCCGCCGCCGCGTCGATCGATGACGTCGGGGCGGCCGCCGCGAAGGCCGGCGCCAAGGCTGCGGGCGTCGTCGTCGACGATGCCGCCGTCACGCCGCAATACGTGCGGAGCCTGGCGGCCGAGCGCGAGTTGCCGATTATCAAGCGCATTGCCCTGGGGTCGCTGCGCAACAAGTACTTCATCATCCTGCCGGCGGTGCTGCTGCTCAGTCAGTTCGTGCCCTGGCTGCTCACCCCGATCCTCATGCTCGGCGGCGCCTACCTCTGTTACGAAGGCGCGGAGAAGGTGTGGGCCAAGATCGCCCATCACGATGCCGACGGCGCGGGCGAGGAAGAGGTGCAGGACGAGACGACACTGGTGTCCGGGGCGGTACGAACCGACCTGATCCTCTCGGCGGAGATCATGGTCATCACCCTTAACGAGGTGATCGATGAGCCGTTCTGGTCCCGCCTGGCGATCCTGGCTATCGTCGCCGTCGTCATAACCGTCCTGGTGTACGGCGTGGTCGCCCTGATCGTAAAGATGGACGACGCCGGGCTGCGCCTGTCGCAACGTTCCGGCGCCGTCGCCACGTTCGGCCGCGGTCTGGTGAGGGCGATGCCGGTGGTTCTCACCGTGCTGACGGTGGTCGGCACCGCGGCGATGCTGTGGGTGGGCGGGCACATCCTGCTGCTAGGTACGAACGAGCTGAACCTGCACTTCCTGTACGAGGCCGTGCACCACGTGGAGGTCGCCGCCCACGACGCCACGGGTGTTCTCGGCGGGCTCGTCGGCTGGCTCGTCAACACGGTGGCCAGTGCGATCCTCGGGCTGATCGTCGGAGCGTTGGTCGTGCTGGTCATGACTCTCACGCTCCACCGCCGCAAACCCAAGGCTGCGGCTGCGACTGCGCCGGCCACGACTCGTACTGACGGCACCATCCCCGTGCCGCCGAGCCGTGCAGCTCAGCGTCGCGACGCTCCTGCGGACCGAGCGCCGCGCGGTTGACCGCGAAATCACCGCAACTCGACCATAGACCTCGGCTTTCGTCGTCGGGGTCGGCGTCGCGGGGCACGGCGACGATGTCGCCGAGCGCTCGGACTAGGTCGGCGATCTGGGAGTGGCTCATCCGGCGTGGCTCTGTCTGCTGGGTCATTCGAAGATCAGCTTCGGCTCGTGTCCGTTCGGCCTGGGTTTCGGTGATCCAGCCGGTCACTAGTGCGGGATCTGCGACCGCGTCCGAGAACCCGTGCACGGGTCGTGGCCTACCGGCCGCAACGCTTTGTTAGTGGGACGCGGCGGGCCGAGCGTTCCATGGCGGCGACATGCGTGGGCGATGACGGCTGCGCGATCGACGTCAACGAGCGCTGCGCCGTTCGACCGTACGGCGGCTATCGGAGGGTATTGGCAGCAGTGCCGGTGGGAACAGTTGACGCAGCGTCGGGCCGATGGCCGTTGCCAGTGTGCCGTCGTCGCCGGAGTGCATGATCAGGTTGATCACTCCTGTCGCAACGTGTCCGGTGCGGGTTTCGGTAGCCGCGGCCGCGACGTCGGGCAGGCTGAGGTCGGCGAGTAGTTGCCGTACCAGGACGCCTTCACCCCACAGGGCCTCGGCGGGGATGGGGAGCCGGCCCAGCCAGGACAGCAGGATCGCCGCCCTGGCGGTGGGTGAGGGGATGGCGGCGGTGAGCCTTCGACGGACGTCGTCGACGTGCGCATCGGACAGCTCGCCACACTGCTGGCCGGTGGCAGCGACCAACACAGAATGCAGCACGTCCGGAACCCCACGCTCGTCCAGGTACCGCTTGCCTTTCTTGCCGGCGGGCCGGAACTGCGGACGACCCTCGCGCAGGTTCAGCAGGTCAGCCAACGGTGCCAGGAAAGAGGTCAACTGGTTTGGTACTCCGTGTCCGGCCAGAAACACGTGCAGCGCCGCGGGATCCGCCACGACGAGGTCGTTACGGAACCGCGACCGCTCCCAGCTGATTGAGCCGTGGCCGTGAAGACTCGCGCTGGCGAGCACGTCGCCCGTTGCATCGCGGAGCACGATCGTCGGCCCACCGTGACAACGGCAGATGTCACCGGTGAAGCGACCTGTCGTGGCTAATTCGCGCGCCGCCTCGACAGACACAGCGTCTGGCAGCTCGGCCAGAACTACGCGACCGCAAAGGGGACCGGCATCCTCACCGCCCTCGACGATCTGCACGGTGCGTGTTCGAGTCCAGACATGGTCAAGCCACTCAATCATCGCTACCTCCGACCGCCTCCAAGCATCCGGGCTGAGCTGCCGAGATCAATCCTCGCCGGGGCGGAGGAACAGCTCGGCCAGCCGGGGTAGCCGCCTCCGCATCTCGTCATCGTTGTCGAAGTCGAAGTCCTCACCCATGTCGGGTTCGCGGGCCTCGTCGATGCCGACCGCAGCGTGCTGGCGGGCCTTCATCGCCTCGTAGAAGGCGTCGTCGTCACCACCCGTGACCTGCTCGTAGGCTTCGCTGGCTACGTAGTTCACCGACTCGGCGAACAGCGCGCCGCCGTCGTCTTCCTCGGCCGCCGCTTGTAGTACGACGGGATGGTCAGCCCGTCCGTCGGGCGAGGCCAGGACACGCTCGTACCACTCGCGCCCCAATGCGATGACTCCCGCCCGGAAATCTATGAAGCTGTCGTCCGAGCATCCACCGCCGATCAGGTACGCAGCCGCCCACACGTCCCAGCGGTAGAGCGCGTCATGGAGCTGGTCGAACAGCTCCTGGAACTCGAGGATGCGCTCCGGTGATGTTGCGGCCAAGCGCGTTACCAGTGCCGCGGCAACGGCCTCACCGTCGTCGCCGGTCCGTCCGTCGAGACCCGCCCCGGCCGACTTCACGACCGTCCAAAACTCGTCAACGTCCACGGCGCGAGAGTCTCCCACGGCCAACTGACACAACTCTTGCCTTGCAACCCAGGCCCCAGTCGCGTCGAGTACCTCGCCGCCATCAACTCTCGGGTCTTCTTTTGGGCCAGTGCCGAGCGACTGGACCGGTTGCGTCAGGCGAAGGAGTACCGCACCGAGGACCAAGTCGTCCTGCACGTCGACACCCGCGCCCTCGTCGAGCGATAAGGCCTGCGGATCGAACTCTGCCGGTTCAACTCGGGGGCGGTGACGCAGAAGAACCACCCCTTGCGCGGGCACCGATCCTGGGTGCCGATCGCCGACTATCCCTACGACGAGTACCACCGTCGGTTTGGCCGCGATGGCGCCTTGGTCGAGGTCACTGTTCTGGGCGCGGTCCCTGACATCCTCGACCTGACCGACAAGATCGAAGGCGCCCTCAACTGGGTCTCCACCCTTCGTGGCCGGGCCGTCGGATAGGGATGCACTCGGCAGTTGCGAGGGGGCTCAGACCCGGGTGATCCGCACCGCGTCGGCGACCACGAGTCCGGTGCCGCTGGTCCAGCGACTCACGCCGACCTTGTTGCCCGTGCCCGCTGCCAGGGTGAACACGCCGATCGAGACCCACCTACCGCCGTTGATCCGCTGGTTGACGGAGACGGACCTGCTGCCTGTGGTGGTCTCCACAAGGTATGGCGTCTGGTTGTTGTAGCCCGCGTCGGCCGGGTACCAGACTGAGATCTCATAGCTTCCGGTCGCCGGGATGGTCGACCGGAACCAGGCGACGTCGCTGGACGACACCGGACTGGTAAACCGGTAGTCGGTGCCGAACCGTTGGCCGGAGTAGGCCGACGTGCCCCATTCGGTGCTCGCCATGAACCCGCCCGAGGCGCTGTTGTCTATGGCCGTGGTCCACTGCTGCGGCGGGGTCTGCGTGACCCGCACGTCGAGGTAGTTGCGGTCGATCTTCATCGTGACGCCACCCCACGTCTCGGTGACCTCCCCGGCGTACTGGTGTACGCGCTGCTGATTCGCGTAGTAGGTATCGGCGCAGTAACTTCCGGCGTCCGTGTCAGCCACCCCGTTCCACCAGGCGATCCAGATCTGGTCGAGTCGCGTGTAGCTCGGGTTGTCGTAGGCGTCGCAGACGTCCTTGATGCCGGACGAACCGCTGGAGTACATGCCGGCGAGGTAGCCCCGTACGTGCAACTGCTCGGTCCAACCGGACAGGAACGACAGCACGGCGGCCCGGCACGACGCGTTCGACGGGTACTGCTCGATGTCGTTGTAGATGGTGCTCGCCGTGCCGATGCCCAGTGCCTGGGCGGCATTCGCCGCGCTGTTGGCCGCGGAGACGCCTTGCGACCGGGCGGTGGCGGGATCGGCGGACATCTTCGGTGTGCGGGTGCCGCACGGTGCCTGGTAACCCAGTTCGATGGGGATCAGCCGCCATCCGTTGCTGGTCTGGTTGGCCACCCAGCTTGCGGTGAGGTTGGGCTGGGAACAGGAGCGGCTCGCCCCGCTGATGTAGATGCCGACCGCGCCGTAGGGCGAACTGGCCCGCCACGCGTTCATCGTGGTCTGTGACGGAGCGGCGCAGGTGTCGAATCCCCGGCCGGTGAAGGTGCCGGGTTGCGGTCCGGTGGCCAGCGGCGTCACCGCAGTCGATGCTTGTGTGGGTGTCGCGGCCACAGCAATCGACTCGGTGGGCGCCACGATTACTGCGGCAACGGTGAGACTCGCCAGCCACCCGGCAGTGACTCTCACGTCGCCTCCATCTGAAGGAATTATTGCCCGGGAACGGACAGTGCGAAAGATTTCTACCACGAATCGATGAGCAGCAATAGAGGGTCGCCGCCGACGTCAGCTGAGGGGCAGGCCCACGTAGTTCCCGGCCAGGCCGATGAGGTACGCGCACCCAAGCGCTGTTCGCTGGCGACGGCAACACGCAGGTCGGGCCGGTGTGCTGCGTCTGCTGTCCACCATCTCCGCGGTCAGCGGTGCCATAGCACGACCGGCGGCAGGCCGCCCCCGGCGTCCTCGGCTCAGACGGACCCGTCCCTCACATTGATCAACTGCCCCTAGGTGCCGAGCCTCCCACGCGGGCGAGCTTCGAGCGCGCTTGAAAGCAAGCCGTGCTCAGGCTCGAGAGGCGACGAGCGGTCCCGCCCGCTTGATCCTCTGCGCGATGATCTCGGTTTCGACGACCCGTCGGTGACCTATTGGTGACCTCGGGTGGGCTGTGGTGCGTGTTTGGGACCCGGCCTCCGGGGACCTGCGGTTGGAGATCGACCTCGGCCTCGGCGGCGTCAGGTCGTGGAGGCCGGGACCGTCTCGCGGACCAGCGTGACAGCGCTGCGGTTGGCGGCCGGAATGATCAGCGCCGATGCGACGAGCGCGGCGACGGCGATGCCCAGCCATCCCCAGAAGCCGAAGGCGATGACCAGGCCGGACAGCGCCGCCGGGCCGATGATGTTCTGCGTGATCACGTGCAGGTCGAACGCCCCCAGGTACTCGCCCTGAGCGTGCTCGGGGGCGAGGCCGAACGCGAGCCCCCAACCGGAGGCGGCCTGCATCACCTCGGCCACGGAGAGGATCAGCACGGCGGCGACGATCGCCACGGACGCCAGGGCCACGTTGTCGTCGAGCGCGGTCACCGCCAGGACCGCGCAGCCGCCGGCCAGCCAGTAGCCGGAGCGCCGGGCGAGCCGACCGGCGCCGTGCACGGTGTCCGCGCCCCGGCTGGCCCGTACCTGGAACAGGATGACGAACGCGGTGTTGACGATCAGCAGCAGAGGAATCAGGAAGTGCGGCAGGTCGGTGCGGTTGAGCGCCCAGAGCGGCAACGTCACCAGGATGATGCTGACGTGCGAGGCGAGGATCGTCGATACGCCGATCACCGCGAGGAAGCGTGGGTCGCGGACTGCGGCGAAACGCTTGAAGCCCACCGGTGCGGGACGCGGCGGCACGTCAGGCAGGCGGGTGACGAGCAGCGCGGCGCCGGCCATCAACGCGGCAGTGGTGAGGGGGATCAGCACGAGCAGCCGTTGGCTCAGGGCGGCGACGGCCGCCACGCCGATACCGATGCTGAATCCGATGTTGAACACCGACCGCATCATGGCCTTGAGCTTCACCCGCTCCTCGGCGGGCACAAGGTTGCCGATGAGGGCCCCGTTGGTCGGGCCGGTGCCGTACTCGAGGAAGCCGACGGTGACCACCAGCGCGAAGAAGGCGGTCGCGCTGTCGACAAGGCTGTAGAGCCCGAATCCGACCGCCAGCGCGGCGAACAGGATGACGAGCAGGCGGCGGGCGCCCACCCGGTCGGCGATCACACCGAACAGGACCGACGAGAGGAAGGCGGACAGGCCGGCGGCCGACAGGCCCAGGCCCACCTGCCGGGCGTCGAGTCCGACACGCAGCGTGAAGTAGACGACGCTGCCGCTGAGGAAGACGCCCTTGCCGATGGACTCGGCCAGTCGGATCGCGATCAGCTTCCTGCGGAGCGGGTCGGTCGGTACCAGGCCGGCGACAACGTCCGTCACTCGTGACAAGGGCATGGGTCAATCCTGGCGACGGCGGTGTCCGGCGGACAGGGCGACAGGTGTAGCGCGTGCGGGACGACGTCCCGGATCGGCCGGGAAATTCGCCCGTGGAATCCCGGGTCGGCGGCACGTCGACCGCCCGTAGAAGGTCCGCTGTGGACGGCTTCGTCAGGGCCAAAACGGAAAGTTTGGTTCGGCTATTCGTTGCGTCAAAAGGCTGACCGAGCCCGTTCCCGGGATCACTTCTTGTGTTGTTCTGTTGGCCGTGAGTAGATGTTCATCACGACGCGGGGTCGGCGCTACCGCGGCGTTTCCCCGCGCGACTAAGACACCGCGGGCCGTTCGGACGGGGTGAGGTGGATAGATGGTCAGCGTTGGCTCGGCCTCGGAACTGACTCGGAACATGAGGCGGTATCCGGAGGAAGTCACGGCGGAGACACAACCCGACGCGGTGACGGTGGTCCTGGCCGACGCTCAGCCGGTGGTGCGCAGGGGCCTGCACGCCCTGCTGTCGCCGTCGGCTGAGGTCGCCGTGACAGGTGAGGCGGCGTCCGCGCGGGAGGCGTTGGCGCTAGCCACCGCCACACGTCCCGACGTGCTCGTTCTCGACGTCGAGCTGCCGGGGTTCCAGGCGGGGGTGACGATCCAGGAGATCAACCGGGTGTCGCCCTCGACAGCGGTGCTGGTCTTCACCGCGGTCGAGGACGAACACGCGATCCTCGCGGCCATGTGGGCGGGCGCCCGGGGCTACGTGCTCAAGAGCTGCCCGGGCGACGGCATCGTCCGGACGATCCGGGGCCTCGCGACGGGTGAGGTCATCCTCGGCCCCCGGGTGGCCGACAAGCTCATCGGGCAACTGAGCCTGGAGCCCCGCAACCAGCAGCTCTTCCCGGAGCTGACAGCCCGCGAGCGGGAGGTGCTGGAACTGATTGCCTCGGGTATGCGCAACGTGGCGATCGCCGCGAAGCTGAATCTGTCCCCGAAAACGGTCAGCAATCATATTTCCATCATCTTCAGCAAATTGAACGTTTCTGACCGGTACGAGGCGATCGAGGTCGCCCGCCGGGCGCGGTTGGGGCGCCCCGGGCCGCCCGGCCATTCACCAGTGGTGCCTGGTGGCAGCGTTCTGCTGGCCGGCAGGCGTGGTGTCGTGGCGCCGGGCGCGCCCGCGTGCGCCGGCGCGCGGTCGGTGCGGGGGTGAGCGGGATGAGCCTGGACCTGGACGCGATCGCCAACCGACTGGAGCCACGGTTCGGCCGGGCCGCGCACCGCTGGGTGGGCACGCTGCGCCAGCGGCTCGACGACCTCGTCGAGCAGTGGGAGCTAACTCTCGGTGACCCGCTCAAGTCCGGCAACTCCTCGGTGGTGTTCCGGTGCGTGGGCCCGCTCGGCGACGCGGTGCTCAAGCTGTCCCCGGACAGCTACGCCGTGCGGGAGGAAGTGGACATGCTGCGCCAGTTCGCCTCCAGCGGGCGGGTGCCGGCGGTGCGGGAGTCGGCCAAGGGCGCCGTCCTGCTCGAAGCGATCCACCCCGGCACCCTCGTGGAGAAGATGCCGCAGCCGCCCTCACCGCCGGAGTACGCCGCCTTCCTCACCGATCTGCACGGCGCGGGCGACCCGGCTGCCGCCCCCCGTCAACTGGCGGACTGGATCGACGTGCTGTTCAACTCCGCGACGCGCCGGGGCGCCGACCTGAGCGGGTCCAAGCGGCTGCGCGACGACCTGTTCGCGGTGCCCACCGACACCGTGCTGCTGCACGGGGACCTGCACCTCGGCAACGTGCTCAGCGGCGGAGGCAGGGGCCTGGTGGCGATCGACCCGATGGCGTGCGCCGGTGACCCCTGCTTCGACGCCGTGGACTACGTGCTGGAGGGTCTGGACCGCGCGGAGATGGTGCGCCGCCGCGACGAGCTGGCGAGCGCCGCCGGCATCGACGTGGGCCGACTCGACGCCTGGTGCCGGGTGACGGCCCCGATCGGCGCCACGTACGTCAGCAATCCCGTGCACTCCGCCGAGCTGGCGGCCTTCGGGCGCGGCGAGTACTGACCGGCCGACCACCGCCCCGGTCCGACGGCAACCCGCGTCGGGCCGGGGCCGCGCCATGCCCGGGGACCCGCGTCGACGTGTCGCCGACGCGACCGGGAGCTTTTCCTGGTGGGGCAGGAGAACGTGCTCTGCCGCGCGGGACGTGCCGGGCCGCACGATCGGTGCATGGTTCGTACCGGTCGTGCTTCCTTCGCCCAGGAACGCCTCTACTTCCTCGATCAGCTCCAGCCCGGAAACCCGGCGTACGTGGTGGCCTTCGCGGTGCACCTGCGCGGTGCGCTGCGACCCGAGGCGCTCCGCACGGCCCTGACCCGGGTGGTCGCCCGGCACGACGCGCTGCGCACCACGTTCGCGGTGGTCGACGGTGTCCTCACCCAGCGGGTGTCGTCGACGCCCGGTGTGGACGTCGACATCAGCGCCGACGGGTGGGTCGATCGCGCCACCCAGGAGGCCCACCTGCGGACGCTCGTTGCCGAGCAGGCCCGGCAGCCCTTCGACCTCGCCGACGGGCCGTTGGTACGGGCCTTCCTGCGCTCCTGGGGCCCGGACGAGCACGGCCTCGCGGTGCTCGTGCACCACATCGCCTGCGACGGGTGGTCGGTGGGCCTGCTCCTGCGCGACCTGGCCGCCGAGTACAACGCCACCGTCGACGGGGCCGTGGCCGCCTACGACGAGCCGGCCGAGTCCTACCTGGCGTACGCCGAGCGGCAGCACGAGACGTGGCGGCGGGACAGCTCGGGCCTCGACTTCTGGCGTGCGGCGCTGGTCGACGTGCCACAACTGGCGCTGCCCACCGACTTCCCCCGCCCGAGCGTGCTCGGCACCACCGGCGCGGTGCTGCGCCGCCCGGTCGAGCCGGACCTGGTGCGGCGGCTGGGGGAGTGGGGGCGGGCGCGGGGCGCGACGTTGTTCGCGGTGACGCTCGCCGCGTATGCCTCGGTGCTGTCCCGGTACGCGCGCCAGGACGAGGTGGTGGTCGGCGTTCCGGTGGCGAACCGGATGGACGACGCCGAGGAGCGCCTGGTCGGCTGCCTGGTCAACACGCTGCCGATCCGGCTCGACGTGTCCGGCGGGCCGAGCTTCACCGAGCTGGTGGACCGGGCACGACGGACCAGCATGGCGGCCTTCGCCAACCAGGACGTGCCGTTCGAGCAGATCGTGCGGGCCACAGTGGGGGAGCGGCAGCTCAGCCACGCGCCACTGTTCCAGACCTCGCTGACGGTGCAGAACTTCCCGTTCGCGTTCCCCGAGTTCGCCGGGGTACGGCTGACCGAGGTCGACGTCGAGATCGACGTCACCAAGTTCGACCTGGGCCTGACCCTCGACGTCTCCACCGACGTGCCGTTCCTGCGCGCCGAGTACAGCACCGAGCTGTTCACGGCGGAGACCGTCGGCACACTGCTCGCGCACTACCTGACGTTCCTGCGGTCGATCGTCGACGAGGAGCAGCGGGAGCCGTCCATGGTGGACGAAGCCGAGCGGGCGCAGCTCACCGAGGGGGTGAACCCGCCGCTCGCGTCGGAGCCGGTCACGCACCCGTCGGTGCTGCGTCGCTTCGCCGACCACGTCGCGGCGACCCCGGACGCGGTGGCCGTACGCCACCGGGACGTCGAGATCACCTACGCCGAGCTGGACCGGTGGGCCGGGCGGATCGCGGCGGGCCTGGCCGACCGCGGTGTCCGCCCCGGCGTCCGGGTGGGGCTGCTGCTCGGCCGTTCACCGGCGGTCGTCGCGGCGATCCTGGGCGTGTGGAAGCTCGGCGGCGTCTACGTGCCGCTGGACCCGGACTACCCGCGCCAGCGCCTCGAACTGATCGCCGCGAACGCCGGGATGGCGGTGCTCGTGGTGGACCCGGAGACCGCCGAGGCGGCCGCGGCGCTCACCCGCGACAGCGGGACCCCCCTGGCCGACGCGCACACCCTCGACGGAATCTCCGTGATCGAGGAAACCGTCCCCGGGCCGGACGACCCGGCGTACGTCATCTACACCTCCGGCTCGACCGGCGTACCCAAGGGGGTCCTGGTCGGGCACGGGGGCCTGGACGCCCTGAACAGCCCGACCCCGGCGGGCCTGGACGTCACGGCCGCCGACGTGTGGCTGGCGGCCAGCTCGTTCTCGTTCGACGCGTCGGTGTGGGAGATGTGGGGCGCGCTGACCACCGGCGCCCGGCTGGTCATCGCCGACCGGGTCGACCTGGTGGACCGGGAACGGCTGGCCCGGCTGGTGCGTCGCGAGGCCGTCACAGTGCTGTTCCAGACCCCGGGCGCGCTCTACCGGTTGCTGCCGCCGTACCTGCGGGCGCTCGACCCCGACGAGACCTCCCGCATCCGCTACGTCGTCCTCGGCGGCGAGGCGCTGAGCTGGTCGCGGCTGGCGTCGCTGATCGCGGACGCGCCGGGTCTGCAAACGGTGTTCGTCAACATGTACGGCATCACCGAGGGCACCATCCACGTCACGATCTTCCAGGCGTCGGCCGCCGACGTGCCCCGGGTCCCCGAGGGTGCCATCGGCGTGCCGTTGCCGTCGGCGCGCTGCTACGTCCTCGACGAGGACCTGCGGCCGACCGGCCTCAACGTGCCCGGCGAGCTGTACTGCGGCGGCGCGCTCGTGGCGCACGGCTACCTGGACAACCCGGAGCTGACCGAGGCGCGGTTCCCGCCCGACCCGTACGGCGGCGGGGTCATGTACCGCACCGGCGACGTGGTGAAGTGGGGTCTCGACGGGAGCATGGTGTACCTCGGCCGCAACGACACGCAGGTGCAGTTGCGCGGCTACCGCGTCGAGCTGGCCGAGGTGGAGGGCGCCCTGCTCACCCACCCCGCGGTGCGGTCGTGCGCCGTGGCCGCCGAGGACGACGAACTCGTCGCGTTCGTGGTCCACGGGGTCGGCCCGGACGCCGAGCACGACCTGCGGGCGCACCTGCGCGAGACACTGCCGGCGTACATGGTGCCGTCGCGGATCCTGACCGTGGCGACCATCCCGCTCACCGCGCACGGCAAGGTGGACCTTGCCCGCCTGCTGGCCGACAGCCGCGCGGCACGGACGGCCACCGCGCCGTCGCGGCCACCGGCCGCAGTGACCGGCACCGGGTTGGAGGAACGGATCCGGGCCTGCTGGGTCGAGGTGCTCCGGCGGCCCGACGTCGGGCTGCACGACAACTTCTTCGACCTGGGCGGCCACAGTTTCGCGCTGATCGCGCTCCAGCAGCGGATGTCCGAGGAGGGTCTGGACGTCTCGGTGACCGACCTCTTCCGCTGCGGCACGATCGCCGGCTGCGCGGCGGCGCTCCAGCACACCGCGCCCGTCGTCGCGGACCCCAATGCGGCGCAGCGCCGCCAGGGCCGTGCCCTGCTGGCCGAGCGGCGGCGCAGCGTGGGAGCCGGCCGTGGCTGAGCTGGACGACAGCGCCGCGGTGGCGGTGGTCGGCATGGCCATCCGGGTCCCCGGCGCCGAACGCGACCTGGACCGGTTCTGGCGACACGTCCACGACGGCGTCGACGCCGTCAGCGTCTTCACGCCCGAGCAGCTCGTCGGTTGGGGCGTACCCAAGGATCTGGTGGAACGGCCAGGCTTCGTGCCGGCCCGCGCGGTGCTCACCGACGCGGACCGCTTCGACCACCGGCTGTTCAGCTACTCACCGTCGGACAGCGCCCTCATGGACCCCCAGCAGCGGATCCTGCTGGAGTGCGCCTGGGCGGCGCTGGAGCACGCCGGCCACCCGCCGGTCGCCGCCGACGGCAACCGGGTCGGGGTGTACGTCGGCACCGGGCTCAACGTCTACCTGCTGGACAACGTGTGGCCCAACGAGCGCGCGGTCGAGGCGGCCGGTGGCCTGGGCGTGATCATCGGTAGCGACAAGGACTTCGCCGCCACCCGGATCGCCTACAAGCTGAACCTTCAGGGGCCGGCGCTGACAGTGCAGACCGCCTGCTCGACGTCGCTCGTCGCGGTGCACCAGGCGACGCAGGCGCTGCTCACCTACGACGCCGACGTGGCACTGGCCGGCGCGGCCACCGTCGCCCCGCCGACCCGGCGCGGACACCTGCACGAGCCCGGCGGCATCTTCTCCGCCGACGGTCGCTGCCGCGCCTTCGACGCCGCCGCCGACGGGACGGTGCCGGGCGACGGCGCGGGCGTGGTGGTGCTCAAGCGGCTCACCGACGCGCTGCGTGACGGCGACACGGTGCACGCGGTGATCCGGGGCTCCGCGGTCAACAACGACGGCGCCCGCAAGGCCGGCTTCACCGCGCCCGGCCCGACCGGTCAGGCCGCCGTCATCGCGGCGGCGTTGGAGGTGGCCGACGTCGACAGGGACACCGTGGGCCTGGTCGAGACGCACGGCACCGGCACCGCGCTCGGCGACCCGATCGAGGTGGCGGCGCTGCGGCAGGTGTTCGACTCCGCCCGGCCCGACCGGGCGCCCTGCGCGCTGGGCGCCGTCAAGTCGGTCGTCGGACACCTGGACACCGCCGCCGGGGTGATCGGCCTGATCAAGACGGTCCTGGCCCTGACACACCGGACGATCCCCCCGATCGCCCACCTCCGTACGCCCAACCCGGCGATCCGACTGGACGGCTCGGTGTTCGAGCTGCCGACGACCGCCCGACCCTGGGCGCCTGTCGATGGCGTACGCCGGGCCGGGGTGAGCGCCTTCGGCATCGGCGGCACCAACGCCCACGTGGTGCTGGAGGAGGCCCCGCCAATCCCGGCCCGACCCCGCCGGCACGTCCCGCAGCTCGTCCTGGTCTCCGCGAAGACCGCCGCGGTGGCGCAGGACAGCCTGGACCGGGTCACCGCGTTCGCGGCGGGAACCGCCCCCGGGGACCTGGCCGACCTCGCGTACACACTGCGGACCGGCCGCGCCGAGCTGCCCTGGCGGGCCGCCGTCCTGACCGGCGTGACCGACGGGGTGGCCCGGGTCCGCAAGGTCGACGCGACGGCTCGGGCGCGCGGGGTGGCGCTGCACCTCACCGGGGCCGGTGAGGTGACCGGCAACCGGCCCAACTACGACGCCGACCCGGTGTACCGGCGGACCGTCGACGAGGGCGTCGCGCTGCTGCGTGGCCACGACCTGGACGATTCGGTCCGGGAACGCGGTGACCGGCTGCTGGCCTGCGTCGGCCTGACCCGGTCGCTGCGCAGCCGGGGCGTCACCCCGCGCGCCCTGGCCGGTGACGGTGTCGGCGCGGTGGCCGCCGCCGTCGTGGCCGAGGTGATGTCGCTCGCCGACGCGCTGGCGCTGCTGCGCGACACCGACGACCCCGGGGTACGCCTGCACCCCGCCGCTCTGCCCCTGCTCATCGACGGGCGGCCCGACGACAGCGCCTTCTGGCGGGCCGCGGCCCTCCGCCCCCCGACGTCGACGCCGCCCCCCGACGTGCCCGACCCGGTGCTCTGGATCGAGGTCGGCACCAGCGTCACCCCGCACCTGGACGCCGATCAGCCAGCACTTCCCGCCAACCGGCATGCCCGCCTGCTGGCGACCGTCGGCGCGCTGTGGCAGCTGGGTCTCACCGACGCCTGGGACCCCGTGCACGACACCGGCCGCCACCGGCTGCCCGCCCCCACCTACCCCTTCGCGGCCACCCGGCACTACCTGGACGCACCCGGAGCCGACCCGACCACAGAGAGGCGACACTGATGCGCGACGTACAAGACCGGACCTGGGTGGCCGAGTTCGAAGAGCTGTGGATGGAGGTCCTCGGCGTCGACACTGTCGACGACGACGACGACTTCTTCGACCTCGGCGGCCACTCGCTCAGCGCGCTGCGCCTGAGCACCCTGATCCGCCAGGAACTCAACCTCGCGGTCATGTTCGGCCACGTGCTGGAAAACCCCCGCCTCGCCGACCTGCGTAAGGTCGCGAGCGAGGTGCCGCTGGAGCGTCCGGCGGCGGAGACCGCCTGATGGTCGCCCCCGACCTCGCCGCCTGGGCGCCGCTCGCCGCACGGGTGCTCGGCGGCACCCCCGAGCAGGTCCACGCGGTGGCCGCCACCGAGTCGTTCGTCGCCCTGGGCGGCACCTCGCTGCAGGCCATCGCCCTCGTCGCGCTGGGCCAACGCGAGCTGCGGGCGGACGTGGACAGCGCCCGCCTGCTGTCGGCGCTGCCGCTGGCCCAGGCCCTCGCCGGCGCCGTGGACTTCGTCGACACCGCGCCACCCGTCGTCGCACGACGGCCTGCCGAGCGGGAGTTGCTGCCGGGTCAGCGGTCCATGCTGGCCGCGCACCTGCTGGACCAGGACGCGCCGTACCACCTGATGTTCACCGTTGAGGCGGACGGGCCCCTCGACGCGGGCCGGGTCCGGTGGGCGCTGCGCGAGCTGACCACCCGACACGAGGCGCTGCGGACACGCTTCGTCCGCGACCCCCGCCAGGCCCGGGTCGTGCTGCCCGCGCCCTACGAGCCGCGCCTACTGCACCAGACGCTGCCCGACGACGACGCGGTACGCGCCGTGCACGACCTGTACGGCCCGGCCGCCGCGCGTCTACTGCGCCCCTTCGCGCAGCCACCCGTCGTGTTCGTCCTGACCCGAACCGGCCGGCGCGACCTGCTCACCATGCTGGTGCACCACACGGTCAGCGACGGCTGGAGCGTCGGACTGTTCGCACGGGAGTTCGCCGAGTTCTACACCGGGGACGGCCCGGCCGAGGCAGCCCCGTCGCCGGACTGGGTCGGCACCCGGCTCGCCGCGCAGGAGTCGTCCGGAGCGCTGGAGGCCGCCCTGACCCGGGTCACCGCGCGGCTGGACGGGGCACCGTGGACGGTGACGCTCCCCACCGACCTGCCGCCGGTCGCCGAGGCCGACGGGCGGGGCGCCCGGCTGCGCTTCCACCTGGACGAGACGGCGGCGGAGGCGACGACCGGGTTGGCCCGAGAGTGCGGGGTGACCGTCACGTCGGTGGCCCTGGCAGCCTGGGCGTTGACAGTGTCCCGCCGCGCCGGTCTGGACGACCTGGTGCTCGGGGTGCCGGCGGCGGGCCGGTTCGAGGCGGGCATGGACCGCCTGGTGGGCCTCTGCACCCGGGTCGTCCCGGTACGCTGCGCGGCGACCGACGACAGCACCGTCCGGGAGTTCGTCCGCGGGATCGCCGACGCCCTGGCCGCGGCGGTCGCCGACGCCGACGTGCCGTTCGAGACTGTCGTCTCCGCGCTGGGCGCCGGCACCGACCCGGGCCGCAACCCGCTGGCCCAGCTCGGCTTCGCCGCCCACCACGAGCTGGTGCCCGACGAGCTGGTGGCGGGCGACCGTACCTGGCGGGTGCACGAGGGCCACTGCGCCGGCTCGGTGTTCGACGCCCTGCTCTACCTCCAGTCGTGGTCGGATCGTCCCCGGTTCGCGCTGGAGTACGCGACAGCCCTGCTGACCGCCGCCGACGCGGGGGAACTGGTCGAGTCGTTCCAGGCGGCGGTGCGGGAACTGGCCGCCGACCCGGACGCGACGGTGCGGGACGTCACCACGCTCTCGGCGGGTCAGCGCGCCCGGTTACGCGAGCTGGGCACGGGCGGGACGTACGACACCGCCGACGACGTGTGGCACCGGTTCGCGGCGTACGCGGAGTCCGCGGGCGAGCGGACCGCGCTCGTCGACGCGCACACCGGGCTGACGCTCACCTACCGGGACCTGCACGACGCCGCGGTCGAGCAGTCCCGCCTGCTGCACGGCCACGGGGTGCGTGCCGGCGACGCGGTTCTCCTGGAGGTGCCCCGCTCGGCCGCCGAGGCGGTAGCGGTGCTGGGCGTGCTGCGACTCGGCGCGCACTACGTGGCCGTGGACCAGCACGCCACCGCCGAGTGGCGTACCCATCTGGCGGCGACCGTCGCGGCGCGGGCCCGCCTCGGTGTGGGCGAGCCCTGGCCGGGAGTCGTCGACTGCCCGCTCGTCGATCCGCGGACGCCCGTCGGGGCAGACCCGGTCGAGGCGGTGCCGAGCGACCCGGCGCGCACCGCGTACGTCTCCTTCACGTCCGGTTCGACGGGCGTGCCCAAGGGCGTCGTCGTGCCGCACCGGGCGGTGCTGCGACTGGCCGACGACCCGGGGATGTTCGCCGAGCGGCCGGGTATGCGGATGCTGCGGCTGTCCCCGCTGGCGTTCGACGCGTCCACCCTGGAGCTGTTGGTGCCCCTGGCCACTGGTGACACGGTGGTGGTCTTCCCGCCGGAGGACCCGACGCCACGCGGGCTGGCCGACGTGCTGAGCGCCGCCGGGGTCACCCACGCCTGGCTCACCTCGGGCGTTTTCCACCTGGTCGCCGACCACCGTCCGGACGCGTTCGCCGGGCTGCGGCAGCTGTTCACCGGCGGGGGAGTGGTGTCACCGCCGCACGTGCGCCAGGTGTTGCGGGCCTGCCGGGGCCTGCGCCTGACCAACGGGTACGGCCCCACCGAGAACACCACCTTCACCACCACGTACTCCGTCGAGCATGCCGACGCGACCCCCGACCCGCTGCCGATCGGTGCTCCGGTACACGGCACCGACCTGTCCGTCGTCGACGCGTCGGGTCGCCTCGTCCCACCGGGCGCCGTCGGCGAACTGCTGGCCGGCGGCACCGGTCTGGCCGACGGGTACCTGGGCGACCCGACGAGGACGGACGCTTCCTTCGTGCGCCACGACGGGGAACGCTGTTACCGCACCGGGGACCTGGTGCGCTGGGGCACCGACGGCCAACTGCGCTTCCTTGGCCGCAACGACCGCCAGGTGAAGATCGCCGGGCACCGGGTGGAGCCGGTCGACGTCGAGCGCCGATTGCGGGCGCAGCCGGGCGTCCGCGACGCCGTGGTCTTCCTCACCGGTGACCCGGGGAGCGGGGTACGCCTCTGCGCGGCGCTCAAGCCCGACCCGGACGGCGTCGACGTGGCCGCCGTGCGCCGCGCGGTGGAGCCCGACCTGGCCCCGTACGCCCGGCCACAGCAGTGGGTGACGGTGACTGAGTTCCCGCTGGACCGCAACGGCAAGGTCGACCTGCGGGCGCTGGGCGCGCTGGCCCAACCGACGGTGCCGTCGGAGACCTCGGCCGCGCCGCCGGAGACCTCGGCCGGGTTGGCCCGGGTTCCCGCCCAGCGCTCGGCGTCGCTGGCCGAGTTCGAGGAGCTGGTGACGGGCGCCTGGGTGGAGGCGCTGGGCACCGACGACTTCGACGTCGACGAGGCGTTCTTCGACGTCGGCGGTGAGTCGCTGCGCCTGGCGATCGTGCGTCGGCTGCTCCAGGAGCGGCTGGCCGGCCGGACCATCCCGCTCACCGACCTCTACCGCTTCCCGACCGTCCAGACGCTGGCCCGGCATCTGCACGCGCAGACCGAGAGAGCAGGCGCACCCTCATGAACGACGACATCGCGATCGTTGGCCTGGCCGGTCGGTTCCCCGGCGCCGCCGACGTCTGGGAGTACTGGTCGAACCTGGTCGCCGGGAAGACCACTGTCAGTGCGCTGACCCGGGGCGAGCTGCTGGCCGCCGGGGTGCCCGCCGACCGGCTCGACGACCCGGCGTACGTGCCGGCGCGCGGTGTCCTGGCCGACCCGGACCTGTTCGACGCGGCCTTCTTCGGCATCACTCCGAGGGAGGCGGAGACGATGGACCCGCAGCACCGGCTGCTGATGCAGACGGCGTGGGCCGCGCTGGAGTCGGCGGGGCTCGCCACCGAGCGGCCGTTCGGTCGGGTCGGCGTCTTCGCCGGGGCCGGGTTCAACTACTACGCGCTGCACCACGTGTTCGCCCAGCCCGACGTCGTCGAGTCGCAGGGGCTGCTGTCGGTCGTGCTGGGCAACGAGAAGGACCACCTGGCCGCGAAGATCGCGTACCGGCTGGACCTGGGCGGGCCCGCCATCACCGTGCAGACCGCCTGCTCGACGTCGCTGGTGGCGGTGCACCTGGCCTGCCAGAGTCTGCGCGGCGGCGACTCGGACGTGGCGCTCGCCGGTGGCGCCTGCGTGGCGGTGCCGCAGCAGGCCGGGTACCTCTACGAGACGAAGGGCATCATGTCGCCGGACGGCACGTGCCGGCCCTTCGACGCCTCGGCCGACGGCACCGTGCCCGGCAACGGGGTCGCCCTGGTGGTGCTGAAACGCGTCGCGGACGCCCGCCGGGACGGGGACACCGTGTACGCGGTGATCAAGGGGTCGGCGGTGAACAACGACGGTGGGATGAAGGTCGGCTACACCGCGCCGGGCATCGCCGGGCAGGTCGACGTGCTGACCCGCGCGTACGCCTCCGCCGCTGTCGACCCGGCGACCGTGGGCTACCTCGAGGCGCACGGCACGGCGACCGAGGTCGGCGACGCCATCGAGCTGGCTGCGCTGACCGAGGTGTTCCGTCGCGGCGAGCGACAGTGCTCGATCGGCTCGGTCAAGGCCAACGTCGGGCACCTCGACGCCGCCGCCGGTGTCGCCGGTCTCATCAAGGCCGCGCTGGCCCTGCACTTCCGGCAGATCCCGCCGCTCGCCGGCCTGAAGCAGGCCCGGCCCGAGCTGCTGGACGGGTCGACACCGTTCACAGTGGACACCGTCGCCCGTCGGTGGGAGGCCGCCGGTGGTCCGCGCCGCGCTGCGGTCAGCGCCTTCGGTCTGGGTGGCACCAACGCGCACGTGGTGCTGGAGGAGGCCGACGGCCCGATCCCGCCGGAGCCATCGGCCGCCGACGGCCCTGCCGAGCTGATCGTGCTGTCCGGGCGGACCCCGGAGGCGGTCCGCGAGGCCGCCGAGCAGGTGCACGAGTACGTGCGGCAGCGCCCCGACCTGTCCGTGCGGGACGTCGCGGTGACGGCGCAGACGTACCGCCGGCACTTCCCGCACCGGTTGGCGGTGGCCGCGCGGGACGTCCCGGCGGCGCTCGCCGGGCTGCGCCGGGCGCGGGTGCGCGCGGCGGCCCGCCGACCCCGGGTGGTCTTCCTGTTCCCGGGGCAGGGCGCCGAGTTCCCGGCCATGGCGCGGGGCCTCTACGACCACTACCCGTCGGTGCGGGCCGACCTCGACCACGGGGCGGAGCTGCTGTCCCCGGTCCTCGGACTGGACCTGCGGGACGTCCTCGTCGACGACGACCCGCACGGGGTCGTGCACCGCACGGACGTCACCCAGCCGGCCCTGGCCCTGTACGAGGTGGCGCTCGGCCGGCTGCTTCTGTCGTGGGGGATCCGCCCGGCGGCGATGATCGGCCACTCGGTCGGTGAGTTCCCGGCCGCCGCGCTCGCCGGTGAGCTGGCCGACGACGACATGCTGCGCCTGGTCGCCACCCGGGGCCGGCTCATGCAGGACGCCCCGGAGGGCAACCTGCTGGTCGTGCTGGCCGGGCCGCGCACCGTGGAGGAACACCTCGCGGGCCTGGACGACCTCGACATCGCCGCGCGCAACGCGCCGGAGGTCACCGTCGTGGCCGGGCCGCCGGCCCCGCTCGCCGCGTTCCGCGAACGCCTGGACGCGGCCGGGGTGCCCTGTCGGGCGCTGCCCGCGCAGCGCGCCTTCCACACCCGGATGATGGCCGCCGCGGCCCGGCTGCTCGGCGTCGAGGCCGACCGGGTGCCCCATCGACCCCGCACCATCCCGGTCGTCAGCAGTGTCGACGGCACCCTGCTCGACACCGGCCAGGCGCGTGCCGAGGGCTACTGGGCGGCACAGTTGCGCAGCCCGGTGCGCTACCACGACGCCCTGCTGACCGCGCTGGAGCTACCCGACCCCGTGCTCGTCGAGGTCGGTCCCGGCACCGCGCTGACCAGCATGGCACGGCAGACGCCGCAGGGTCGGGGGGTGCCCGGGTTCGCCGTACAGCCGCGACCGACACCCCGGGCCGACGCCGCCGACGTCCTCGCCGGGCTCGGTGGACTGTGGACGGCCGGGGTGACGGTGGACTGGGCGGCGGTGCGCGGCGACACCCCGGCGCGGCGGGTGGCGCTGCCGACGTACCCGTTCGCCCGTACCCGGCACTGGCTGGAGGCGACACCGCCACCGGCCCCGGACACCGCCGAACCGTCACCGCCTCCCGCGGCTAACGGGGAAAGCACTGTGGTGGGCGAGATCGTGGAGCTGTGGGGTCGGCTGCTCGGCTCGCCCGACATCGGGCCGGACACCGACTTCTTCACCGTCGGCGGCGAGTCCCTGCTGTTCATCCGCATGGTCAACCAGGTGCAGCGCCGCTTCGCCGTCCGCATCCCGATGGAAAAACTGTCCGCGCGACCCACGCCGCGCGTCCTGGCCGAGCTGGTGGCGGCATGACCGACCACACCGACCTGGCACACGCGGCAGCGGTGGCGGCCGTGCTCGTCCACCGCCTCTCCGGCGCGACGTCGGTAACGGTGCGCGGCCCGCACGGCGACCACACGCTGCGCGTGCACCCGGACACGACACTGACCGGGGTACGCGCGCAGACGCGGACACCGTCACCCGAGCTGTCCCCGGTGGACGTGGTGCTGGTGACACCCGGCCCACCGGGCGGGGCGGCGGGAACGGTGGGCCCGGTGCCGGTCTGGTTCGCCGGCGACCACTGTCATCCCACCCACCTTCAGGAACGACTGGACGCCCTGAGCGGATGGCTCACCGCCCATCCCGGCCGCCCGGTGCGCGAGGCGGTGCTCGTCGGTCCCCGGGAGCGGGCCACGCTGCTCGGCTTCAACCCCGCGCCGACCCCGGCCCCCCGGACACCCGTGCACGAGGCGATCTGCCGGCAGGCTGAGCGCACCCCGGACGCCGTCGCGCTGCGCGGCGGGGGACGCGACCGCAGCTACCGGGACCTGCTCGACGAGGCGGCGGCGCTGGCCGGGCGACTGCGCGCCGAGGGCGTGGGCCCCGGCTCGGTCGTCGCCCTGTGCACCGAGCGGAGCCCGGAGATGGTCGTCGCGGTGCTCGGTGTCCTGCTGGCCGGAGCGGCGTACCTGCCGCTGGACCCGTCCCACCCGAGGGCCCGGCTGGACCTGATGCTCACCACCGCCGACGCCGCGCTGGCGCTCGCCGACGAGGAGGGACGGGCCGCGCTCGGCACCGGCGGAGCCCCGGCCGTTCCGGTGCGACCACTGGCCGGCGCCGACCTGCCCGCCGTGCCCGTCGACTGGCGTGGCTACCGCGCGCCGGAGGAGGTGGTGGACGGGCTGTCGTACGTCATCTTCACCTCCGGGTCGACCGGGGCGCCGAAGGGTGTGCAGATGACCCACCTGTCGCTGGCCAACCGGCTGGCGTGGATGCAGGAGGAGTACCGCATCGGGCCCGACGACGTGGTGCTGCAGAAGACGCCGTACACCTTTGACGTGTCGGTGTGGGAACTGCTCTGGGCCTTCCTGGCCGGCGCGACGCTGGTCACGGCCGAGGCCCAGGCGCACCGCGACCCGCAGGAGATGGCCGCCGTCATCGCGCGCGAGGCGGTGACCACAGTGCACTTCGTGCCGTCGATGCTCGCCCTGTTCGTCGAGGAGCCCGGGGTCGCCGCGTGCGCAGCCCTGCGCCGGGTGATCTGTAGCGGGGAGGCCCTGCCGCCGAAGCTCGTCAACAAGCTCACCGCCACCCTGCCGACGGTGCGGGTGGACAACCTGTACGGCCCCACCGAGGCCGCCATCGATGTCACCGCCTGGCCGTGCCGCCGACCCGAACCGGACCCCACCGTCCCGATCGGCAGGCCGATCACCAACGTCACGGCCTACGTGCTGGACGACGACGGTGCGCTGGCCCCGCTGGGCGTACCCGGGGAACTGGTGGTCGGCGGCGACTGCCTGGCCCGGGGGTACGCCGGACGGCCCGACCTGACCGCCGAGCGGTTCGGCACCGTGCACGTCGCCGGGCGTCCCCAGCGGGTGTACCGCACCGGCGACCTGGCCTGGTGGTCACCGCAGGGTTACCTGAACTACGGCGGGCGCATCGACACGCAGGTGAAGATCCGTGGGCAGCGGGTGGAACTCGGCGAGATCGAGTCGGTGCTGAACAGTCACCCGCTCGTCGCGAACAGCGTGGTGCTGCTCCGCGACGACCTGGGTGCGGCCCCGACCCTGGTGGCGTACGTGGTGACCGAGCGGCACGCCGACGCGGGCGACGTGAGCGAGGCGGCGCTGCGGGCGTTCCTGGCCGAGCAGCTTCCCGACCACATGGTGCCGCTGCGCCACGTGGTGCTGCCCGAGTTGCCCGCCACCGCCAACGGCAAGGTCGACCGCAGGGCTCTGCCCGCCCCGCCGGCCCGGGTCCGCCGGCCGGTACGGGTCGGGTCAGCCTCGGGGGCGTAGGGCGTAGGGCGTCGGGAGCGGGGGAGTCCGCAACGGGTCCGAGGGATTTGGCGACGCGCTGCTACCCCGGCGCATCCACTGCCGCCCGCTCCGGGACAACTGACCATCCCTCTATCATCGAGCGAGTGCTGAGCGGGTCGCGTGCAATGACGCCAGGAGCCGCAGCCGGTCCGCGTGGGCGCTGCCCGGCTCGGCGGTGAAGACGAGCATGACGGCGCCGGGACTTCCCGGCAGGGGGTAGGTGTCCCAGTCCAGGACGATGTCTCCTACCTCGGGCACCCGGAAGGTCTTGGTGCCGCTGACCGAGTCGCGTACGTCGTGCTGGGCCCACAGCCGCCGGAACTGGGCGCTGCGGATGCTCAGCTCGCCAACGATCGCGGTGGCGCGCGGGTGGGTGGGGTCGGTGGCGACGGCGGCGCGCATCATTCCGATGTAGTCCAGAGCCTGCCGCTCCCAGTCCGGACAGCCGCGCTCTCCCGTCAGCGTGTCGTCGAACAGCAACAGGAGCATGTTGAGCCGGCCGGTCGGGTAGGTATCCGGGTCGCCGAGCAGCGCCTGCGCCATCGGGTTCCAGTCGAGCAGATCGAGATGCCTGCCGAGTACGACCGCAGGGGTGTCCATCACCCGCAGCAGGCGCTGTGTGCCCTCCGGCACCCGCTCCGGATCGCGGTTGACCCGGGCGGGCATCGATCGGCGGGCGGCGTGGGCCAGGGCGAACAGGTGCCGGCGTTCCTTGTCGTCGAGGTTGAGCGCACCGGCAAGCGCGTCCAGGACGTCGTCGGACGGGCGTACCTCCCGGCCCTGCTCGATCCGCTGATAGTAGTCAGTGCTCAGCCCGGCCAGCAGGGCCAGCTCCTCGCGCCGCAGTCCGGTGACCTTGCGCCGCCCGCCCGGCTCCAGCCCGACGTCGTGGGGACGCAACCGGCTACGCCGAGCGCGTAGGAAGTCGCCGAGCTCACGAGCGTACGGATGAGGGCTGTTCATGCCGCAAGTGTGCAGCGGTCCGGACCGCCGAAGGTAGGTCCCTCAGACCTAGGGAACCGAGAACGATAGAACCGGCCCGGATCGCTCCTAACGTCAGTGGGCCAGCGACACCGACACCTCCAGGAGCAGCAGATGACCGGATGGACCGCCGACCGCATTCCCGACCAGCGGGGTCGCGTTGCCGTCGTGACCGGCGCGAACTCAGGCCTCGGCCTGGTCACGGCAGCCGAACTGGCCAGCCACGGCGCCCACGTCGTGCTCGCCGTTCGCGACACCCCCGCCGGCGAGAAGGCCGCCCGCCGGATCGGCGGCGACGTCGAGGTGCGCGAGCTGGATCTGGCCTCCCTCGCCTCCGTGCGAGCCTTCGCGGCGACGCTGGCCGACGACCACCCGGCGATCGACATGCTGGTCAACAACGCCGGTGTAGTGCTGCTTGGCCCGCGCCGCACCTCCGCCGACGGATTCGAGCTGCAGCTCGCCACCAACATGCTGGGCCACTTCGCGCTGACCGGCCTGCTGCTTGGCAACCTGGCCGCTGCGAGGGAAGCCCGCGTGGTCACTCTCAGCTCGATCACCCACAAGAACGCGCACCTGGACTTCGATGACCTGATGTTCGAACGCGGCTACCGGGCAGCCTCCGCCTACGGCCGATCCAAGCTCGCCACCACGATCTTCGGCATCGAACTGGACCGTCGCCTGCGTGCCGCCGGGGCGCCGATCGTCAGCGCGCTGGCCCACCCCGGTCTCACCCGCACCAACCTGACTCCGCGCGCCTGGGAGCACCGTGGCCGGTTCGGGCGGCTGATCGCGTGGGCCGGTTTGTTGGCAACCCAGCCGGTGGCGCAGGGCGCACTGCCGCAGTTGCGTGCCGCGACCGATCCCGGTGTGCGGGGCGGCCAGTTCTTCGGCCCGGCCGGGCTCTGGGAGACGCGAGGCAGGGTCACCGAGGCCCGGCTCAGCCGGGAGGCCGCCGATCCGGCCGTCGGCACGCGGCTGTGGGCGGCGGCGGAGGAACTGACCGGCGTCCGCTATCTCTGACCTACGGCGGTCACCGGGCTCCCTGGTCCACGTCGCGTGTGTCGAGGCCCATTCGCCCGATCGAAATTCGAAGTCCCAGAGCCCGGCACGGTGACCCGGCTCGGCACCACACCCGTTCGGACGCGCTTGGTCACCATCTTCTACGACTGCGACCACACCGCGCGCACCCAGGTTCTCCCTGCCCTGCCGGACCTGCTTCACATCCCTGGTGGCGACGGCACCGAAGGGGTCGACGACATAGTTCGCCTTCTCACCCGGGAACTGGCCCACCCCCAGTTCGCCGGTACGGCGGTGCTCGACAACCTCGTCGACATCATGCTGATCCAGTTGCTACGCGCCTGGCTGCCCGGCCGGCCCGGCGACCAGCGCGGCACCTGGCTCGGCATGCTGACCGACCCGGTCGTCCATCAAGCCCTCCAGCACCTCCACGCTGATCCTGCGCACCCTTGGACGACCGCGAAGCTGGCCGCCACCCTCGCGGTGTCGCGGGCGACGCTTGCCCGGCGTTTCCCGGCCGCCATCGGCCAGAGCCCGGTCGCCTACCTGACCCAGTGGCGGATGGACCTCGCTGCCGCCCGCCTGCGGGGCGGCTCCGGATCGGTCGAGGCGGTCGCCGCGTCTGTCGGCTATCTCTCGGTACCGGCCTTCAGCCGCGCCTTCACACGCGCCTATGGGCAGGCACCTGGCCGCTTCCGCAGCGCCACCCAGCCAGCTTGAGCCGATCGACGTTGCAGTACTAGCCCGCGCATTCGGTCGACTGCCGCTCGGCAGTGATCTGGAGAAGTCCTTCCACGCCACGGAGGAAGGTCTCGGACACCAACACGGGGTCGAAGAGGCATCCGGCTGCCATGGCACCGTCGCGGAGCATGACGAAGTGACGCGCGGCGGCGCCTCGGCGATGATCCGATCTACGCCGACGGAATGGATGCCCTCCGAGTAGAAGATCCTGGTGGCCGTGGTGAGGAGCCGCTGGCGCGCCTCGGAGGGCCGGGCCCCGGGTGCGGTGGACGTCATATCGTCATCGCGCCGGATAGAACGTTCGGTCTTGACGATCCGGGGAGGGTCTGTCATGCTGGATGAGACAGAACGATCGGTCTACCCAGCCCCTCCGCTGAAAGGGTCACCCGTGACCACCATTGCTTCGCCCGGTATTTCCCAGACGGCTTCCGCGCTGCGGCGGCTGTACTTCACCCGCTTCGCATTCGCCATCGTCTGGGCGCTCGTGACGATCGCCACCGCCAAGGAGATCAGTCCGCTCGCGGTAGCGCTGTTCGTGCTCTACCCGCTGTTCGACGTGGGCGCCGCGATCTACGACCTTCGTTCGTCGCGGGCCACCGGCTCGCCGGCCCTGCTGTACGTCAACATCGCGGTCAGCCTGCTCGCCGCCGCCGGAGTGGGCGTCGCCAGCTCGTCCGGTATCCCCGCCGTCCTGCGGGTGTGGGGCGCCTGGGCGGTCGTGGCCGGTCTGGTCCAGTTGGTCGTGGGTGTCACCCGCCGCAGGATGGGCGGCCAGTGGCCGATGATCATCAGTGGCGGCATCTCGACTCTGGCTGGTGGGTCCTTCATCGCCAGCGCTGCGGCGGCCAACCCGTCGCTGACAAACGCCGCCGGCTACGCCATCCCCGGCGCCATCTTCTTCCTCATCGCCGCCGTCCGCCTCGGTCGCGCCGCGAAGGCCAACTGACATGACCACCATGGAGTACGACGTCATCGTGATCGGCGCCGGTCCGGTTGGAGAGAACGTGGCCGATCGGGTCGTGCGGGGCGGGCTGAGCGCCGCGATCGTCGAGCGGGAGTTGGTTGGCGGTGAGTGCTCGTACTGGGCCTGCATGCCGACGAAGGCGTTGCTGCGCAGCGCCTCCGCGTTGCGGGCGGCACGTCACCTGCCGGGTGCGCGGGAGGCGGTGACGGGAGACCTGGACGCGGCTGCGGTGCTGGGCCGGCGGGACTCCTTCGCGTCGCACTGGAAGGACGACGGGCAGGTGTCCTGGCTCGAGTCGGCGGGGATCGCGCTGCACCGCGGCCAGGGACGGATCGTGTCGACCCGGGCCGTCGAGGTGACCGACGCCGACGGGGCCACGGCCAGGTTGACCGCGCGGCACGCCGTGGTCGTCGCGACCGGCAGCAGCGCCCTGCTACCGGATATCCCGGGGCTGCGCGAGTCGGCGCCGTGGTCCAGCCGCGAGGCGGCTTCGGCCAGTTCGGTTCCCCGTCGGCTCGCCATCATCGGTGGTGGCGTCGTGGCAGCCGAGATGGCGACAGCGTTCGCCGCACTCGGATCGTCGGTGACGGTGCTGGCCCGCGACGGCCTGCTGCCGTCGGCGGAGCCGTTCGCCGGTGAACTGGTCACCGAGTCGTTGCGCGAGGCCGGTGTGTCCGTACGCCTCGGCGCGGAGGCCGTTGCCGTCAACCGCGACGACAGCGGAGCCGTCCACATCAAGACCGCCGCCGGCGAGCGGATCGAAGCTGACGAGGTGCTGGTGGCGGTGGGTCGCACACCAAACACTCAAGACATCGGCCTCGACCGGGTCGGGCTGGCGCCGGGTGCCTGGCTGGCGGTCGACGACACCTTGCGCGTCGTCGGCGGCGGCGAGTGGCTCTATGCGGCGGGCGATGTCAACCGGCGGGTGCTGCTGACCCATCAGGGCAAGTACCAGGCCCGGGCGGTGGGCGACGTGATCGTGGCCCGCGCGAAGGGTGCGACGGTCGAGGACGGCCGGTGGGGCCGGCACGTGGCGACGGCCGACGAACGTGCGGTGCCACAGGTGGTCTTCACCGACCCGGAAATCGCGTCGGTGGGCCTGACCGCGGCTGCGGCCGAGGCGGCTGGGCTACGGATCCGCGTCGTGGACTACGACCTTGGGGCCGTGGCCGGAGCTTCCCTGCACGCCGATGGCTACCGGGGACACGCCCGCATGGTGGTCGACGAGGACCGAAAGGTGATCGTCGGCCTCACTCTCGCAGGCCCGGACGTCGCGGAACTGATCCACGCCGCGACCATCGCCATCGTCGGCGAGGTCCCGCTGGACCGACTCTGGCACGCGGTTCCTGCCTACCCGACCGTCAGTGAGGTGTGGCTGCGGCTGTTGGAGACCTACGGCCGCTGAATTCAGATCTGCAGCGTTAGTTCCGTCCCAATTCGAGGAGAGTCCCATGCCCACCAAGATCACAATCATCATCGACAACCCTGCGAGCCCCGACGACTTCGAGCGGGCTTACGCGGACGTGAAGGCTGCGGCAGCGACGTTCCCGAAGCTGCAGCGACTCGAGTCTGCGAAGGTGTGGCCGAAGGAGGATGGCACCGCCACCCCCGCGTACCGGACGCTCGACCTCTACTTCGACAGCTACGAAGACGCCTCCGCAGCAGTCGCGACAACCGTTGCAGCTGATGTCTTCGGCGCCCTCGTGGGGACGCAGGTCACGTTCAAGGGGCTGTTCTCGGACATCGAGCAGGCTTAAGGGTTACAAGATCCCCGGGCGTAGGCAGAAACGACGCCTACGCCCGGTTCCTCAGCTGCAGCGGGCTTGTTCGGGCCCAGAATCGCCCGGCTTTTGCACCGTCGTGGTTGCCGCAACCTCAGTGGAATGCGCGCGGCAGTGCCGCTGCCCGCGAGTCCCGAGGTGCTCCCGCTGATCCGGTTGGCACTGGTCTCAGTGCGACTCCGGCAGCGGGAGCATGGCCAGGGGCACATGGTGCTGCCCGGCGTGGATGTCGCGGTCGCGCAGGCTGCCCTGCGCCACGGGGCGCGGGAACGAAATCTTGACGACGTTCAGCGCCGGTATCCGGAAGATGCGGATGGCGTCAGCCGGTACGCCGTAGAGGCGGGCGATCAGCGGCGCGTCCAGGAAGCCTGGGTCGGCTACCAGGGCGTACCCGGCAGTGTCGCGCATGAACAGCTCCATCGTCACCCAGAACGGGCCGGCGTTCTTCGACCGCACCTCCAGCGCGAGGTCGGCGACGGTGCGGGGGTGGGCGTTATCGGACATCGCTGTCCTCCGGGAGGTGGATGCGGAAGAGGCTGGTGGGCGAGTCCACGTCGACGACGTGGTTGAGGACGAACTCGTACGCTGCCCCGCGCTCGGTCTCTGCGGGGGAGTAGGGAAATGCGAGGCTGGGCAGGTAGTCCATGTCGGGTGTGGGCAGGTGCAGCATGAGCGGATTGGCGATCTTCGCGACGGCGGTGGCCGTCTGCTGATCCACGGCGCTGACCAGGAGCATCACGCCGACCTCACGGGGTGTCCGGGTGTCCGGGTCCTTTGCCTCCAGCACGGCGTCGTAGCCGTACAGGCGAATGTCGAAGGCGTAGTCGTCGGCGCTGAGCCCGAGCGTCTGGGCGACCCGATCCGTCGTGACCCGGCGCAGCAGCTGTGCCCAGGTGGTGATCTGGCCGAGGATGTGCGGGTCGCGGATGGCGGTGAACGACATCGTCTCGTAGCCGGTGATCCGGGCCCCCTCAAGCTTGTTCGTGTACGGGGCCGGCTCGAACCGGGAGCCCTCCACCCGTACCCGCCGCTCGTCCAGGGCCCGGTAGGTGGCGTCGGCGACCATCAGCGTGCCGGCCGGTTCCCGCATCGAGAACGGGTCGGCGGTCTCGTAGAGCATGTGCGCGGCGACCGAGGTGGGCGTGCAGGCGACGGCCGGGTCGAGCGGCTCGACGGTGAAGCCGGTGGCGTCGATGGTGGCGAAGACCCCGCTGGAGCGCGGGTTCGTGGTGCACTGCGCGCCGCACTCGATGATCTTTGCGGCGTGCCAGGTCGGGCCGGCCGGCATGCCGGCCATCAGCGGGAAGGCGGCGGCCAGGGCGGTGTCGGTGGCGCGCCCGGCCAGTACCACGTCGGCTCCGCCCGCCAGCGCCTCGGCAATCGGCTCATGGCCCATCATCGCGACGATGTGCTGGCAGCTGTCCAAGGTCGCCGGGTCGAGGTCGCCGGCCGGCGGGAGCGGGTGGATCCGGCCCTTGTCGAGATGGTCCTTGAGGTCGATGGCGCGCTGCTCGCTGTAGATGGTGGCGACCCGCAGGTCCAGCGCTTCCTCAGCCAGGATGCCGCGGGCGATCCCGGCGACCCAGTCCACGCCGGAGTCGGTGCCGCTGGTACCGCACGAGCCGACGATCAGCGGAATGCGCGCCTTCGCCGCCGCCCGGAGCAGGAGGCGCAGGTCGCGGGCCACGGCCGCGGCGGTGGTCTTGGCCGTGCCGGTGCCCAGATAGTACGGGCCGGAGTCGGTGGACCCTCCGTCCACGGCGATGACGTCGGCACCGAGCTCCAGTCCACGGTCGACGATCTCGGGCGGGAATCCCGAGCCGAGCATGCCGGAGGGCACGAGAATGCGTACGCAGTCGCGGGTCACGGTTTCCTCATTTCGCGGGTACGAGCCGGTCATCCGACGGTGGTGGCCACGGCGCGGCCGGCCTGGCGGCCGGAGAAGAGGCAGCCGCCCAGGAAGGTGCCTTCCAGCGCGCGGTAGCCGTGCATGCCGCCACCACCGAACCCACTGGCCTCGCCGGCGGCATAGAGTCCGGGCACCGGCTGGCCGGCGCCGTCCAGCACCCGACCATCGAGGTCGGTGTGCAGGCCGCCCAGGGTCTTGCGGGTGAGCACATGCAGGCGTACGGCGATCAGCGGCCCTGCCTTCGGGTCGAGGAACCGGTGCGGCGCCGCGGTCCGCATGAGCCGGTCGCCCCGGTAGTTTCGGAAGTTGCGGATGGCGGCGATCTGCATGTCCTTGGTGAAGCTGTTGGCCAGCTCCCGATCGCGTGCCTCGATCGTGCGCTGGATGTCGAGCGGGTCCAGCAGAGGCTCGTCGGTGAGCGCGTTCATGCCCTTCACCAGCTCGTCCAGCCGGTTGGCTACGACGAAGTCGGCGCCCTGCCGCTTGAATGCCTCCACCGGTGCCGGTGCGCCGCCACGGAGGCGGCCGAGTACCTGTTTGACGCTGCGACCGGTCAGGTCCGGGTTCTGCTCGGAGCCGGAGAGCGCGAACTCCTTCTCGATGATCTTCTGAGTGAGAATGAACCAGCTGTGATCGTGGCCGGTGGTACGCAGGTGGGCGAGCGTGCCGAGGGTGTCGAATCCGGGGTAGAGCGGCACCGGCAGCCGTCGTCCGCGCGCGTCGAGCCAGACCGAGGACGGCCCGGGCAGGATCCGGATGCCGTGCGCGTCCCAGATCGGGTTCCAGTTCTGGATGCCCTCGACGTAGTGCCACATCCGATCGGGGTTGATCACTGCGCCGCCGGCGTCCTGCGTGATGGTCAGCATGCGGCCGTCCACATGGGCGGGCACACCGCTGATCATGTGGGTGGGCGGGGTGCCGAGCCGTGCCGGCCAGTTGCGGCGGACCAGGTCGTGGTTGCCGCCGATGCCGCCGGAGGTGACGATGACGGCCTGCGCGGTGTAGGCGAAGTCGCCGATCTCCTCCCGCGAGCTGGCGGTGCCGCGGGCGGCGTCGCTGGGCTCCAGGACCCGGCCCGTGGCGCCCACCACCGCGCCGTCGCTGACGGTCAGTGCGTCGACCCGGTGCCGGAAGGCGAACCGGACGAGACCGCGTCCGGCGGCCTCCCGCACGATCGCGATGAAGGGTTCGAGCAGGCCCGGCCCGGTACCCCAGGTGACGTGGAAGCGGGGCACCGAGTTGCCGTGTCCGGTGGCGTCGTAGCCCCCACGTTCGGCCCAGCCGACGATGGGGAACATCTTCACGCCGAGGCCCCGCAACCACGCGCGTTTCTCGCCGGCGGCGAAGTCGACGTACGCCTCGGCCCAGCGCCGTGGCCACGCGTCCTCGGGGCGGTCGAACCCGGCGCTGCCCTGCCAGTCCTGCCAGGCGAGTTCGGTCGAGTCGCGGATGCCCATCCGGCGCTGTTCGGGGGAATCGACCAGGAACAGGCCGCCGAACGACCAGAATGCCTGGCCGCCGAGGCTCTGCTCGGGCTCCTGGTCGAGTAGCAGGACGGATCGGCCGGCGGTGACGAGTTCGGCGGTGGCCACCAGTCCGGCGAGGCCCGCGCCGATCACCATCACGTCCGCATCCGCTGTCCTGGTGGTCATGCCGGCTCCTTCAATTCGGTGAGCGAGTGGGCGGGCCGGCCGTCGAGGGCGGCGACGAGTTCCTTGGCGCCCTCCATCCCCGCGGCCAGCCGGGCCTCGGCAGTCTGCCCGGCCATGTGCGAGTAGACAGTGATGCCGGCCACGCCGCGCAGGATGCTGTCGGCGGGCAGCGGCTCCACGTCCACCACGTCGAGGGCTGCGCCCGCCAGCCGGCCGGACCGGACCGCCTCGACCAGGGCGGCCTCGTCGACGAGCGGCCCGCGTGCGGTGTTGATCAGGTGCGCGCCTGGCTTCATCCGGGCCAACGCTGCGCTGTCGATCAGATGGCGCGTGAGCGGGGTCAGTGCGGTGTGGACCGACACGAAGTCGGCGTCGCGCAGCAACTCGTCGAGCGTGACCCGGGTGACCGGCCCGGGCAGGCTGCCGGTGCACAGCACTGTCATGCCGAAGACAGCGGCCAGCGGCGCCACGCGCTGGGCCACCGCGCCCCGCCCGATCAGGCCGAGCGTCCTGCCGCGCAGCTCGTGGCCGTCGGTGCGGGGCCAGCCGCCGGCGGCCACCCCGGCGGCCATCGGCACCAGGTACCGGGCCTGGGCGAGCAGCAACCCCATGGTGTACTCGGCCACCGCGTTGGCGTTGATCCCGGGCAGGTTGCTCACGCTGATCCCGAGCCGGCCGGCGGCGGTCACGTCGACGGAGTCGTACCCGACTCCGGTACGCACGACGGCGCGCAGGTCGGATGCCTGGCGCAGCACCCCCGCGCTCATCGGCTCGTTGGCGATCAGCGCCCCCTCGACGCCGGCCAGGGCCGCGATCAGCTGCTCCGGCCGGCGGGGTCCCCGCATGGGGTCGTGCCGCGTGGTGAAGCCGAGCCCGGTCAGGTAGGTGTCCACCTCGTCGCCGGGGGCGAGGTAGTCAGTGGTGATGAGGATGGTCGACATCATTCGCTTCCGGTGAGGGTGACGGCCCGGTTGGCCCGGTGCACACGCTGCAGGCGTTCGAGACGGACGACGACGAGCAAGGCGAGTAGGGAGAGCACGGCGATGTAGAGCGGCATCCCGTCCCAGCCGACCAGGTCGATCACGGCGCCGATCAGGGCGGGGCCACCGAAGCCGCCCAGGTACCAGGTGACCGCGTACAGGCCGGTGTAGGCGCCGAACACCCTGCTGGACGGCGCCAGGTTCCACAGCGCCACCGCCGCGTTGATCGTGAAGGCGGCGGCGCCGGCCGAGGCTACGCAGAACGCGACGACAGTACTGGTGGCGGTCTGCACGACGGCGCCCGCCGCCAGCGCGACGGCGAAGACGCCGATGCCCACGAGGATGATCCGCAGCCGTCCGAAGCGCTCGGCCAGCAGCGCGGCCGGATAGGCGGCAGCCACGTAGACGATGCCGCTGGGCAGGGTGAGCCCGCCCGCCTCGCCGCGGCTCAGGCCCAACGCCTCCATGCCGTACGGGGTGATCAGCGACCGTGAGGCGAACCATGCCCCGCCGAAGAGCAGGACGGTCAGCAGCAGCAGGAGCCGGCGGCGGTCCTGGTCGGTGAACAGTCCGGCGACGATCTGCCGCAGCGGTTGGCTGACCGCGGCGGGACCGGCGGAGGACTCTTCGGCCACCGCGGCCTGGTAGGCCGCCGAGCGGCTGTCGCGCACGTTGGCCAGCAGCACGAACGTGGCGGCCAGCATGATCGCCGACGGGATGACGAACGCCGCCCTCGGATGCTCGTCCACCACGAGCAGGCTGATCAGCGACGCGACGATGATGGTCAGTGCGGTCGCGATCTTCACGACGGCGTTCGCCCGGCTGCGCCGTTGCGGGGGCAGGAAGTCCGGCACCAACGACTCCGCCAGCGGTCGTGTGGTGTTGGCGATCAGCGCGTAACAGAACATCACCACGACCAGCGTGGCCAGCGACGTGGTCCACGGCAGTAGGACGAAGACCAGCGCGGCCAGGGGCATGCCCACCGCGAGGTACGGGATCCGCCGCCCCCACCGGGTCCGGGTGTTGTCGGACCGGTTGCCGATCCAGGGCTGGATGAAGATTCCCAGCAGGTTGTCCATCCCCATCAGCGCGCCCACGAGCGCCGCGCTCGTCACGTGCTCGCGCAGCAGCACGGGCACCTGATTGTCATAGAAGTTCCAGGTCGACTCCTGGGCGAAGAGTGCGAGGGCTATGAAGAACGTGATCCGCCGGTTGGACACACGTCCACCTCCTTGTGTCCCCGGTCACGGTAAATTGCTGTAGCAAACTCGTCAACAGTTGCAAACGAAGTTGCTATGTCATGCGCTAGAGTGCGGTCATGACGACAGCCGGCACGCTCGCCGATCAGGCGTACCGACAAGTTCGCACCGCGATCGCCACCGGCGAACTCGCGCCGGGAGAAAAGGTCACCGAGCGCGGCATGGCCGAGCGGCTCGCGGTCAGCCCGACCCCGGTCCGCGAGGCCCTGCGTCGGCTGGAGCTCGACGGGCTGATCGAGCGGATCGGGCCGCGTACCGTGCTGGTCGCCGCCATCCGCGACGCCGCCATCGACGACCTCGCCGAGGTGGAGGTCGGCCTGCGTGGCCTCGTCGCCCGCTTCGCCGCCCGACACGCGACCGCCGAGCAGCTCGACGCGCTCGACGCCATTCTCGACCGCGCCGACGACCTGCTGATCCTCCTCAAGGAGCGTTCCGCTCAGGGCGGGCCGGTCGAGCGGCACCTCACCGAACTGCTCGACACCATGCAGCAGTTCAACGACACGGTCAGCGCCTGCGCGCACAACCCGGTGCTGGTCCGAATGCTCGAGCAGAGCCGCGTGTTCTCCCGCCCGCAGCGCCGCGAGCTGCTTCTGCAACGGGTGGCGGAGGACGACACGTTCGGCCTGGAGCGATACAGCAGCCACCGGGCGCTGGTCCGGGCGCTACGGGCAGGCGACTCCGCCGCCGCGGAGCGCATCGCACTCGAGGACTCGCAGGGCGGCCTCGCAGCGCTTCGGGAGGCGCCGTGACCACCCACCGGATCGCCGTGATTCCCGGCGACGGCATCGGCAAGGAGGTCGTCCCGGCCGGCCTCGACGCGCTGCACGCCACTGCGCGTCGTTTCGGCCTGACGCTCGACTTCGAGAGCTTCGATTTCGCCAGCGCCGACTACTGGCAGAGGCACGGCGACATGCTGCCGCCCGACTGGGAACAGACGCTGCGTGGTTACGACGCCATCTACTTCGGCGCGGTGGGCTGGCCGGAGGTCGTACCCGACCATGTCTCGCTCTGGGGCAGCCTCCTGCAGTTCCGGCGGGTCTTCGACCAGTACGTGAACCTGCGCCCCTGCCGGCTGATGCCCGGCGTCCGCAGCCCCCTGGCCGGCCGGCTCCCCGGCGACATCGACTTCGTCGTCGTCCGGGAGAACACCGAGGGCGAGTACTCCAGCGTGGGTGGGCGGATCTTCGAGGGCACCGACCGGGAAACCGTCCTACAGGAGACGATCATGACACGCGTCGGCGTCGACCGTGTCCTGCGCTTCGCCTTCGAGCTGGCCAGCCGTCGCCCGAAACGGCACCTGACGTCCGCCACCAAGAGCAACGGCATCTCCATCTCCATGCCGTACTGGGACGAGCGGGTGGCCGCGATGGGCGAGCGGTTCCCCGACGTTCGCCTCGACAAGTTCCACATCGACGCGCTCGCGGCGCAGTTCGTGCTCCATCCGGAGTGGTTCGACGTGGTCGTGGCCAGCAACCTGTTCGGCGACATCCTTTCCGACCTCGGCCCGGCCTGCACCGGCACACTCGGAATCGCCCCGAGCGCCAACATCAACCCTGGTGGTGAGCACCCGAGCCTGTTCGAGCCCGTGCACGGCTCCGCACCCGACATCGCAGGCAAAGGCATCGCCAACCCGATCGGCCAGATCTGGTGCGGCTCGATGATGCTGGAGCACCTCGGCCACCCCGAGGCCGCCGCCCACCTGCTCGGCGCGGTCGAGGACGTCCTGGCGTACGGGCCCGGACAGGCACCATTGACCCCCGACCTGCACGGCACCGGCACGACGGCGGAGCTGGGCCGGGCAATCGCCGAGAGGGTCAGCGAACGTCCGTCCGGCGCTGCATGAGGTGGCGGCAGGTCGTCGCCCCGCTCAACTGGCTGAACGTGTGGCCGGCGGTGCCGACCGAGGCGGCCGCCTCGGGCAGGATGTCGGCGTGATCTTGTTGGTTCCCGCGGACCCGCTGCGGCCGCGTCACCCGGATGAGCACTTCGCCGCAGAGGCGCGGGCTGCACGTGTTGCCGGCCTGGATGTGGCGGTGGTCGACCATGACGCGTTGGCGCGGGGCGGGGATGTGCGCCGCGCGGTCGCGTCGGTATCGAGCAGCGGTATGGCTGTGTACCGCGGCTGGATGCTGCGTAGCGAGCAGTACGCCATGTTCGCTGAGGTGCTCGCTGAGCGTGGTGTGGTGTTGCGGACTGGTGCTGAGCAGTACCGGCTGGCGCATGAGCTGCCTGGCTGGTATGCCGCTCTGGCTTCCGTGACCCCGCCATCAGTCTGGACCACGGGCTCCGAGCGGGCGGACTTCGACCGCGCGCGTGCCGTGCTGGGCGCGGGACCAGCGGTGTTGCGTGACTACAGCAAGTCGATGAAGCACTACTGGGACGAGGCCGCGTTCATCCCTGACCTCGGGGAGGGTGCGGCTGCGTGGAGCGTGGCGAGGCGCTTTCTGGAGCTACGTGACGACGACTTCGTGGGCGGGCTCGTGCTGCGGCGCTTCGAGCGATTCGCCTCGACCGAGGTACGCACGTGGTGGATCGACGGCGTGTGCGTTCTGGTAGGGCCGCATCCCGATAGTCCGAACGATCCGGCGCCGGTCGAGGTCGATTTGGCCCCGGTCGCTCCGTTGGTCGGCGGGCTCGGGCTGCCTTTCATCACCGTGGACCTCGCTCTCCGCGAGGACGGCGTATGTCGGGTCATCGAACTCGGCGACGGGCAGGTCAGCGACCGACCAAACACCATCGCATCTCAAACAATGATCGACATCCTGCTTGCCCGGGTTGGCTGATCGGCTATTCGCCTGAGCGTCCGCTCTCGCCGCCGATCAAGCACCACACGCCGCCGGATCTGTTTGGCCCGCGACGGAACAAGTCGTCGGGCTGGATCGCCGGACCGAGGAGAGGTCGATTCTGCCGCGAGGCGCGCGCTACGCAGTGTCCTGCCGAGCTGGCCTGAGTGCCGTCCGGACGTGCCGATGTGAGCGCGTTCGCTGCTGTTCCCCTATGAGTGTTACTGGAGCAGGTTGAGCTGAGACTTCTCACCCGACTGGCAGCGCGGATGTCACTCACCGGATGTCAGTTACGCGCCGAGGTGGCTGGCCCAGCAAGATGACCTCCGAGAAGATCGCGGTAGCCCGCAGGTGTACACCTCCGAGGAGTGCACCGTCGACGTGGGGCACTCGTCGTCCTCTCGAAGTCGGACAGCGGCAGGCGCGACACCTGGCGTGCGCGCCTGCCGCATTGTGGCCTTTCAGCCCTTCGGTGCGACCCGGATGCGGTTCCCGTCAGGATCGGCTGCGAGGAAGGTCAGCCCGAACCCCGCATCGTGAGGCTCGTGCAGGATCGTGACGCCCTTGGACTGCCACTGCTTGAAGATCGCGTTGATCTCGTCGGGTCGTCCACCGCCGATGGCCAGGCAAACCTCACTGGTACGTGGGACGTTCGGCGACAGATCCTCGAACTGGCCGGACCACAGAGCGAGGTCAGCGCCCGGCCCGAGGTCGAAGGTGATGTATCCCGGAGTCTCGAACGAAGGGCTCATGCCGAGGAGGTCGCCGTAGAAACGAGCTGCGGCGGGAGCGTCGTTCACATAGACGATGGACACGACGGACGTGGTGGTCATGGTTGTTCCTTCTCACAGGTCGTAGGTACGCATCCACCAGCCTGGCCGGAATATGCGCCGCATGGTGTCGCAATTTCCTGGAAAACTTGGTGTGTGACCCCGGACCGCTTCTTCGCCGTGATGCTGCTCCTCGATTCGAGGGATGGCGCGACCACACAGGAACTTGCCTCAGCGCTCGGGGTTTCCCTCCGAACCATCACCCGGGACCTGAACTGGCTCCGCGACGCCGGACTGCCCGTGACCGCACACCGGGGCCGCCTCGGCGGCGTGACCATGCTGCCCGGATCCGGGCTCGACCTCACCCGACTCACGCCTGACGAGCGTGATCAACTCTCGCTCATCGGGCTGGATGAGAAGCAACGTGCGGAGCTCGACGCATCGGCCGAAGGCCAGCGCGCGCTCGCCAAGCTCGCCGCTACACAGTCACGTCGAGTTCATGAGCTCCTGCCGCTCACCGACGTCGTGCACGTGGACAGCCGTCCCTGGCACCAGACACGAGCTTCCGGCACGACTCCGGCTTCGCTGATCGGCTCAGTGCGGCGAGGTCGCCAGCTACGGATCGTGTACGACAGCCCACGCGAGTCATGCCCACGCGACCTGGTCGTGGATCCCTACGGGCTGCTCGCCAAGGCCGGCATCTGGTACCTCGTTGCCGACTGTGCCCGAGTGCCACGGATGTACCGACTCGAACGGATCACCACGTGGAAAGAAGTCGACCAGCCACGACGGCTCCGCGAGAACCAAACCCTGGCCACCGTCGCTGCAGCGCTCATTGATCAGTGGGCACACAACCACGCGATAGAGGTCAGCGCCACCATCGACCAGACCCAGATCGAGCGAGCGCAACGGATTTTCGGCTTACGACTCGTCCGGGACAACCATGAAGAATCCGCCACCGGCCATAAGGTGAGAATTCGCTTCATGCATCTTGAGGACGTACGAGCATTGCTGCCGTTCGGAGGCGCCATCACGGTACACGGCCCCACCGAAGCCAGGGCTTACCTCCGCGCCCTCGCCGCCGACCTTGCCCGCCACTATGCGCCGTCACCAACGTCCTGACCAGCAATACCTGGTTGTCCGCGAGGATGCACACCACCCTGACGTCAAGATCAACTAACTCTCATGCCGCTGATCGGGCGCCACGTCCGTGACGGTGCGTCCAAGCGACCAATGTGGGCGCGGAAGCCAACGCTGGTAACAGCAAGGTCTAGGGCCTGTTTCATAAGAGCGGTCGAGCCGAGGCGGAGTCCGGGCGGCGATCCGGCAAGGCGCGGTTTCGTCCGGATACCGGTGTTGTATCCGGACGAAACCGCAACGCCGCCGGGCGTCGTCCGGGCCCGCCGCAGGCCGGCCAGGTCTTATGAAACAGGCCCTAGGGGTGCCAGCTCACGATCGGTCGGTGGTCGCCGGTCTGGCTCAAGCCGGGTTTTGGGAGAGCCGACTGGGCCAGAGAGGGTGCGGGGTCCTGTTTCACAACGGAGTGCTTCGGAGCCACGGGCAGCAGTTGACAGTGCTCTATGTTTCCTGGCAGGGGAGGGCGCGCAATTGTGGGCGTGGAGCCAGGCGGGTAGGGCCGCTCGTCGGGCGGTCTCGGATCGGTAGGCCCGGTCGTCGCGCCAAGTCGGGCGAGCCGCCATTTCTCGGCGCCCCTGGCAGCCCCGTCGAGAACCAGATCCAGCCTTGAAACGGCGGGGAGACTGCCGATGTTGGGGTGGCAGCCTCGCTGTCGCGACGCTGCCTCCATCTTCCGACTTCAGCCCTCGGCCCTGGCCTGGGCGCCACGCTTGGGCCCAACGCTGACCGCACCGCACCGCCGCCGCTCATGCCGCCGAGCGGTCGCTATTGGGCGACCGCCTGCCGTCCGATCCCGCGCCTGAACACTTCCCCGCCTGATCGGCAATGTCAGGGTGAAGCGCGGACTTTGCCGAGGAGGGCCATGGCTTCGGATGCGGATTTGATAGGCCGGTCGCTGGATGGCGATGTCGACGCCTTCGTAGAGGTGGTCGAGCGTCATGAGGCCGCCGTCGGTTCGTACCTCGTTCGCCGGGCTGGGCGGGATGCGGCTGAGGACCTCCTGGGCGAGGTTTGGGTTGCGGCGTTCGAGTCGCGGCGATCCTACGACCGGTCGTACAACGATGCGCGGCCGTGGCTGTACGGGGTGGCGTTGAATCGCTTGCGGCGCTACTGGCGGTCCCGGCCGGCCGAGGACCTGGTCGCCGACGTGCCGGACGTCGCTACTGGATGGGATCCGTGGTCGGCGGTGGACCTCGGCGTGGACGCCCGGGCGGTACTCCGGTCGGCCCTGACGCGGCTCAAACCCGAAGAGCGGGAGGTCCTGAGGCTCGTCGCCTGGGAGGACCTGACCGCAGCCGACGCCGCGCGGGCACTCGGCATACCGGCCGGCACCGCGCGGCGGCTGCTGAGCCAGGCCAGGACGGCACTGCGCGACGCCCCGGGGGTGTCCGCGCTTCTGAAGGACCGCAACAGCGCGAAGGAGAGACACCGATGACCGACGAGCTCGATCTGGTCGGTGCGTTGGGCAGCGCAGAACCACTACGCCCGGAGGCGTATCAGCGGGCGCGGGCGGTGCTGCGAGCGGCTATGGCCGACCCCGGAACCGTGCGGCTGCCGGGCGCGATATCAGCGGCGGACACGACTATGGAGGCGACGTCAACCATGGAAACGACGACAACCACGCGGGACCACGAATCCAGGCCGGCGCTTCAGCGCCGCCGCAGGATCGGTATCGCGGGCCGACTGGGCATCGGCGCCGGGGTGGGGGTTGCCGCCGCGGCGGCAGTCGTCGCTGTGGTGCTCAACTCGTCGGCGACCGGGGGCATGGAGGCCAGCAAGGATTCGTCAGCCGCCACCTCGGGCTCGACCACCGTCGACGGGTCGGCCGAGCGCGCGCCGCTGATGACCCTGGCCGGGTCCATCAAGACGGTCACCCCGGCGACGGGCGACGCGTGGCTGGTGAAGGCGACGCAGGTCCACGGCACCAAGACCATGCAGGTCGTCTATACGCTGTACACCGACGGTCACGAGATCTATACGGGCAACAGCGTGAAGGACATCAAGCGTGCGATCGCCCGTCACCAGGACCAGATGACGGACGGCGGTTACGCTCCGCTCCTCAAGGCAGCCGTCGCCGCGGCGGACAGCAGCCCGGCCGACGGTCGGACCCAGATGCTCAAGGTTGCCAAGGATCCGTTGGTGGGCCTCGACCCCGTAGCGCAGAAGGCGGTGTGGGACAAGCAGCAGGCGGACGTCCAGGTGATCATCAAGCAGAAGGGCGGCAACGCCGAGCCGAAGCCGTACAGCCCCCAGGCCGTTCAGCGGCACTTCGACAACGCTCTGTGGACGTACAGCACCCAAGCGCTGTCCGCTGGCGACGGCAACACGCGGGTCCGGGCCGGTGTGCTGCGTCTGCTGTCCACCATCTCCGCGGTCAGTGTCAAGAACTCGACCACCCACGGCAAGGCGACGCTGACGATCACCGCCGGCCCTGAGGTGTTCGGCGGCGAGGGCAGCGAGGTGCTGACCATCGACGCTACGACCGGCATGCTGGTCAAGGACGTCTCCACCGTGCCGGGCCTTCCCCAGGCCTCCACGACGTACGAATCCTCCCGCGTGACGAAGGCCGACCTGTAGGCCGGGAACTCCCACCCACCAGCATTCCGGCAGACGGGCGTAACGCGCCCGGCGTTCGACAACGGTGCGGGCCGCCCAGAGGCGGCCCGCACCGTCGTTTTGTTGTATCGCACTGCCCGTGTCTGACTGCGATGATCGACGCGTGACGTACATCCCGGACCTCTGGTGGGGGAGTGTGCGCAGGTCAAGGCGGTAAGGAGCCATTGGTTGGCCTGGCCTCGCAACTGGGAGCAGATTGGGTGCGGGTTGGCGAAGAGGTCACCGCGACCGAAGTGCTCACCAACGCCGGGCAGAGACGCGGACTATGACCTGTGGTGATGGAGATCGCGCGATGTGGCGTGACCGCCCAGTGGATGCCGAAGTGGTCAGCGCTCGCTGCTCCCCGCATTGCTCGTGTACCCCGGCCGCGGGTCGCTGACCGTCATAGTGACCGGTCTTCTAATCCTGGCCTCAGGTTGATCGGGGACCATGAGCGGCAAAAGCATCGACTGGAAGGGGACGCGTCGGCATGCGGATCATGATCGCGGATGATGACGCGGCCATCCGTGATTCGCTGGAGCGGGTTCTGCAGGTCGAGGGTTACGACACCAGCATCGTCGCCAACGGTCTCGCCGTGCTCGACGGGGTCGGTGGGGCCGGCGGTGACACGCTGGATCTGCTGATCCTCGACGTGATGATGCCCCGCCTCGGCGGGTTGGAGACCTGCCGGCGGTTGCGGGCGGCGGGTCGGGATCTGCCGGTGCTGATGCTGACCGCTCGTGATCAGGTCTCGGACCGGGTCGCAGGGCTGGATGCGGGCGCCGACGACTACCTGCCCAAGCCGTTCGCCACCGAGGAGTTGCTGGCCCGGGTGCGGGCCTTGCTGCGCCGGCGCACGCCGGGCGACGGGGAGTCGCAGGTCCTGTCGTTCGCCGACGTCCGGATCGATCCCGACAGGTTCGAGGCGTGGCGGGGCGGGCGGCCGCTGCGCCTGACCCGGACCGAGTTCTCCCTCCTGGAGGTCCTCGTGCGTAACGCGACCCGGGTGTTGACCCGCGACGTGCTGTTCGAGGCGATCTGGGGCTTCGACATGAGCGCCACCGCCAACAACCTCCAGGTGTATGTGAGCTACCTGCGCCGCAAGATGGAGGCCGAGGGTGAGCCGCGATTGATCTACACGCTGCGCGGCCTGGGATACACGTTGCGGCAGAGTCCTCCGTGAGCAGGCCCGTCGGCCGGAAACCGCGTCGGCTGACCCGATGGTGGCGCCGGCGGTCACTGCGGACCAGGCTGACGGTGATCGCGGCGACGGCCATCGCGGTCAGCGTGTTCATGGCCTTCCAGGTGGCCAGCGAGCTGCTGGACGGGGAGCTGCGGGACACCGCCGAGGATCAGCTGCGCGCCGACTCCCGCGTCCTGGCGACGGACGCGGAGCGCGCCGGTCTGGCGCAGGTCCAGCTACCGCCGTATCCCGGATCCGGTCGACTGGTGCGGGTCATCCTGCCCGACGGCTCGACCCGGACGCCGCCCGGTCAACCCGCGCTGCCCCCGGTCAGCGAGCACGCCGGGCGCGTGGCGCAGGGCGCGTCTGCCGACCTGATGGAGTCGAACGACATGGACGAGGACGGCTACCTCGTCTACACGCTGCGGGCGGGCGACGGCGCGGTCCAGGTGGCCCGCGTCGCCAACGACAGCCCGATCAACCGGTTCGGGTTCGGCATGCTGCTGATCGGGCTGCTCTGCGTGGTCGGCGGCGCCCTTGTCGGGCGGACCGTGGCGCGGGCCGGGCTGGCACCGATCGACCGGCTGACCGCCGCCGCGGTACGCGTCGCGCACACCCGGGATCTCGACGCCGACATCCCGGATGAAGGCGGTGGGGAGATCCGGCGGCTGATCCAGTCGATCAACGACATGCTCGCCGCGCTCCGGGACTCCCGGCGGGCCCAGCGGCTGCTCGCCGAAGACGCCGCCCACGAGCTCAAGACCCCGCTCACCAGCCTGCGCCTCAACGTCGAGTTGCTGATCCGGCTCGATCGGCGCGGAACCCTGGACAGCGCACTGCCGGCGGAGAGCCGGACCCGGCTGCTCAACGACCTCGGCGCCCAGGTAGCCGAGTTGGGCACCCTCGCCGCCGAACTGACCGACCTGGCGCGCGGTGACGTCACCGACGAGAGCACCGACCTGCTCGACCTCGCCGACGTGGTGGTGGCCGCCGCGACCCGGGCGCGTTCCCGCGTGCCCGACGTCGAGGTCGCGCTCGACGTCACCTCCGTGTGGGTGAGCGGGCGTCCCGCTGCGCTCCAACGGGCGGTGCTCAACCTCATCGACAACGCCGGCAAGTGGTCCCCCGCGGACCAGCTGGTCCAGGTCCGGCTCCGTGCCGAGGGCGCGTCGGCGGTGCTCGAGGTCGACGACGCCGGGCCGGGCATCGACGCCGCCGACGTACCCCGGGTGTTCGACCGGTTCTACCGTGCCGACAGCGCCCGAGCGTTGCCCGGATCCGGTCTGGGGCTGTCGATCGTTCAGCGGGTCGTCGACGCCCACGGCGGCCGGGCCACCGTCGCCCGCTCCGCACGCGGTGGTGCGCTGCTTCGGGTCGACCTTCCGGCCGCGGCCCCGCCCGGTCGAATCACGCGGCCCACCGCCGGGTCATGAAAAAGATCCGGGACGGGCCTGAGGTCCCGTCCCGGATCTCGCCCGTGCCGCCGCGCTCACCGTCGCAGCGCGGGCTCCTCGTCAGCGAACGACTGTCGCCCGTCCGGCGGCTCCACCGGTCCGGACAGCCGGCTCGGCCACCACATCCGCCGGCCGATCAGCAGGGTGAGGGCGGGCACCAGGACCGATCGCACCAGCAGGGCGTCGAGCAGCACGCCGAAGGCGACCAGGAACCCGACCTCGATCAGCATCACCAGCGGAAGTGAGACGAGGACCGCGAACGTGGCCGCCAGGACCAGGCCTGCCGAGGTGATGACGCCACCGGTGGCGGAGAGGGCTTTGAGCATGCCCTCTCTGGTGCCGAGACGCACGGCCTCCTCCCGGGCACGGCTGGCCAGGAAGATGTTGTAGTCGACGCCGAGCGCCACCAGGAACAGGAATGCCAGCAGCGGCACCGAATAGTCGATGCCCTTGAACCCGAGGATCGTGTCGAAGAGGAACACGCTGCCGCCGAAGGCTGCGGCGAATGAGACGACCACGGTGGCCATCAGGACCAACGGGGCCACGACCGCGCGCAGCAGCAGCCCGAGCACGATCAGGACGACGGCGAGCACCAGCGGGATCACCAGCTTCTCGTCGCGGCTGGTGGTCACCTCGGTGTCGAGGTTCTCCGCACTCGGCCCGCCGACGATCGCCTCCGCCCCGCTCACCGCGTGCACGGCGGTGCGCACCCGCTTGATCGTGTCGTACTCTGCGACGGTGTCCGGCGCGTCCGTCGGAAACACGGAGATGTCGGCCCAGCCGCCCTTGGTCTGACCCGGGATGGCCATGGCCACACCGCGGGTGCCCTTGACGATGTCGAGCACCCGCTCCTGGTACGCCGGCCGTGCGAAGATCGTCATCGGCTGGCCGCCGAGCTCCGGGAAGTGCTGGCGGAGAACGGTGAAGCCGGTGACCGACTCCGGCGCGGACAGGAACTGGTCCTGCTCCCGCAGGGCGCCGGTATTGCCCGCCAGCCCGAGGGCGAGCACGCCGAGGACTCCGAGCGAGCCGAGCGTCGCCACCCATCGGCGGCGGCTGATGGCGGTGCCAAGCCGTCCCCACAGCCCTGGCTTCTGCTCCACGGCCGTGCTGAACCGCGGGATGGCCGGCCAGAAGATACGCCTGCCGAGCACCACGAGCACCGCCGGGAACAGCGTCAGCATGGCCACCAGCGCGCACAGAATGCCGGCCGCACCGATCGGGCCCAACCCGCTGGTGCTGTTCAGGTCCGCGACGAGCAGGCAGAGCAGGCCGGCGACCACGGTGGCCGCGGACGCGACGATCGCCGGTGCCGCGCCGCGCAACGCGTGGACCATCGCAACCCGGACGTTCTCGTGGTGGTGCAGTGCCTCCCGATATCGAGCGATGAGCAACAGCGCGTAGTCCGTGCCGACGCCGAATACCAGGATCGTCAGCAGCGCCGAGTTCTGGTCGTTGACCACGATGCCGAAGCCTTTGACGAGCAGGTAGACGCTCGCCATCGCGGTCAGTGCGGCCACGCTGACGACCACCAGCGGGATGAACCACAACACCGGGCTGCGGTAGGTGAGGATGAGTAGGAGCGTTACGACGACGACGGTGGTGAGGAAGACCTGCAGGTCGATGCCGTCGAAGACGGCATCCATGTCGCCATCGACAGCGGCCGGGCCGGTCACGTCGAGTTCCAGGCCGGCGGGGCGGTCCTTTGCGGCGTCACGCAACGGCCCGACGATGGCCTCCGGTGCGCCGTAGGTCGTGCTCACGTCGAGGGTGAACATCATCGCCTTGCCGTTGGTGGAGAGTCTCGTCGGTGGGCCCTCGTCGTCCTCGCCGGCCGGGACCGCCACCTTCGGCGGGTACCGCTTGACAAAGGTGTTGTAGTGGCGCTCGGCCGTCGCGCGGTCGGCGTCGGTCATGCCGCCGGCGCGGTGGTACACGAACACGAACGTGTTGTCCTCACCACCGGGGAGACTGTCCTCCAGCACCGCCACCTTGGTGGACTCGGCACCGGCCGGCAGGGTGTCCACGGCTCTGTCGGTAGTGACCGAGCTCAGCTTCCCGCTCAACGGCACCATGACCGCCGCCAGCGCCACCCACAGGCCAATCACCAACCACGGCACCCACCGGCCTGCCAACCGGCCGGCCGGCGCTTCCCCGGACGGCGCTGCGTTGACTGCCATCACTAGCCTCCTACAGACGGGTCACATCGCTTATCTGACGCCGACTTCGTACCGAGCGAATCTGAGACGACTGTTAAAACGGCGCTCAGGTCGGTCGGCCCTTCACATCGGCGGTGACTACCAGGTCTTCGTCGACCTAGAGTCAGCCGCGTGTACTTCGTGTGTCGGTGGCGAGAGGAATCGCCGTTCAGCAAGCGGGTGGTCACCCTGCCCGACGTGACCGTGCTCGACTGGTTCCGCCGGGGCTGGGGCTGCGACGACCCGGAAGGGTGAATCAACAGCGAGCTGGGCGATGAGGTGTACGGCTTGGACTCCATCTTCGAGGCGGCACTGGAGCGCAACCTGCCACGGCCGGAGACCGTCGACGAGCTGCGTGAGTTGCTGAACGAGCACCTCTGGGTGGAGGGCGATGACGAGAGCACCTTCATCCGGCTCGGCGAGCATTCCCTGAGGGTGCGTACCGACGACGACGAGGTGGACCTCGCCTACTACTTCGTCGACGACGAGGCCGCCGTCGCGTCGCCCGACCGGCTTTCGTTCCTGCTGCACGACACCTGGCCGCTGCCCGGCGGCGTCGCCGCGCCCGGCGCCGTCTTCAGCCATGGCGTACCTGTCCGTACCGTTCGGCTGGCTCCGCCCGGGCCCGACTGCGTGTTCTCGGTCCGCCTCTGCTGGGAATCACCCGATACCGGCCGCAACCTGAACCTGGTCGGCGCCACAGCCTTTCCCGGCCTCACCCTGCCGGACCTCGCAACCCTCCTGCGCGACGCCGACGACGCCCACAGTTGGCCGCACGACACCCGGCTGCTGCGGGCCCTAGCCGCCCCCGGGGGAAACGACATCGGCTCCGCGCTGGAGCGCTACGCCCGGCTACCCGGATATGCCCCGTCGCCCGCCAACCTTGACACAGTGTCTGCGCACGACGCGATCCACCGGGAGATGCTGGAGCTGTTGGTCTCGGAGCGGCCCGCCGAGTCTCAGATCCGGCTGGACGCGCACATCGCGCAGGTCGCCCGCTACATCGACGACTTCTTCGGCTTCGACCAGTGGTTCCTCTTCGACACCCGATGGGCGACGGGACACCCGCACCTGGCCCGCTCGCTGCTGCGCTATGCAGCTCACTGGGACCCGTACGAGGCGCAGCACTGAGATCGCTTCTCGGCCCGCGAAGGATGGTTGAGGCCGATGTCAACGCGGGCCTGAACTACGCCGAACAGCACCGGCTCGTCCGTCGCTGCGCGGCGTACCTCAGGCGGTCAGCCGGTCTTGGTGGCGAAGGGACCGCCGTCGCCGAACGCGAGCCGCGCGAAGTTGTCGGCGATACGGCGATGTCCGGCCGGGTCGGGGTGCACCTCGTCGGGAAGCGGTAGTTCGGCGTAGTCCGCCTCGCCATACAGGTCGCGTCCGTCGAGATAGTGCAGGTTCGGATCATCGGCCGAGCGCTGTTCGACGATCCGGGCGAGCTCGTCGCGGATGACGTTGAGCGTCAGCCGCCCGGCGCTGCGCTCGGCCGGATCGCCCGTGGCCTTGAACCGCAGAGTCCCGCCCTCGAAGTCCGGCGCGAGAGGGCCGGGCGTGTCCTCCTGAACCGGGCACAGGATGGCGGACACGACCAGCAGTGGTGTGGTCGGGTGCCCTTCGCGGACAGTGTCGAGGAAGCCATGGACCGCAGGGGTGAAGGCACGGAGACGCATCACGTCGCTGTTGACGATGTTGATGCCGATCTTGACACTGATCAGGTCCGCAGGGATGTCCCGCATGGCGCGGGCGGTGAACGGGTCGAGCAACGCGCTCCCGCCGAACCCCAGGTTGACCAACTCTGCGCCGCCCTCGGCCGCGGCCAGCGCCGGCCAGATGGCGGTGGGATGACCGGCGTTCGAGCCGTGGCTGATGGAACTGCCGTGATGCAGCCACGTCCTGCGTCCGCTGGGCGGGGTCTGCTCGGCGGGCGCGTCGGTGCGCAGCGCGATCAACTCGGTGATCTCCGTGTGCGGGAGCCAGATCTCGATGTTTTTCTCACCCTCCGGCAGATCCGCGAAGCGGGCGGTGCCGGACGGCCCTTCGGCCAGCACAGAGGTTTGGGTGAACATGTTGGTAACCGTCCGGACGTTGCCTTCGGGCACCGAGGCCTGTGCGGCCAGGCGGCCGTTGATCAGCAGGTCGTAGACGCCGTCCGGTGGGGCCGGGAAGCCTTGGTAGACCCGCTTGGTGGGCAGCGTGTCCAGTTCGATGGTGGTGGCCCGGGTACGGAAAGCGAGCCGCACGCCGGAGGGCTGGGCCTCAGCCATGGCCAGTTGATCGTCGGGGATCTGCTGGCGCGCCCGGGCGGTCAGCCGATGCGGCAGTAGACCGCGCGGGGTCGCCTCCAGATCGACAAAGCCGCGCAGGAGGCCCGCGGTGACCGGGGTGGTGATCCACTGGTGTTCGGTGGGCATTGCCTCAAGCCTCTCGATGTTCATCGGGGCGCCGCGCTGCGAACCGCTGGCGGTGGTGCGACCGTCGTCGGGTCAGCGAGTGCTGCGGTTGCGTAACACCGCGTCGAGCGAATCCACGATCCATTCCCAGGATTCCAGCGCGTTGGGAGCGCTGTGTTCGAAACCACCGGCTAGCTCCAAGCTGACGTAGCCGTGGAAGACGCTGCCCAGCATCCGGACCGCATGGGTCGCGTCCGGCTCGTCCAACCCGTAACCCCGCAAGATCGCCCGAGCCATCTGCGCGTGCCGGACACCTGGACTGGCGGCCGCCGTCTCTGGATCGAGCCGGAGCCGGGCGGCGGCATAGCGGCCCGGGTGCTCCCTGGCGTAGTCGCGGTAGGCGTCGGCGAACGCGGCTAGAGCGTCCCTGCCGGCCCGACCGGCAACGGCATCGGCTACGCGGTCGGCGAGTTCGTTCAGCGCGAACAGCGCGATGCGGATCCTGAGGTCCTGTGAGTTCTTCAGGTGCGAGTACAGGCTCGGGACCTTGACGTCGAACCGCCGAGCGAGCGCCGAGACGGTGACCTGGTCGAAGCCGACCTCGTCGGCCAGTTCCGCCCCCGCTCGGGTCAGACGCTCCGGCGTCAGTCCTGGTCTATCCATCACGCCTCCCCTACCTGCCTACAGCAATTATGCTCTCGCCTAATACCTTTAGGCAAATCCGACAGTGAGGGTGAAGCTGAGGCAGCCGATGTCCTCGTCCCGGCCTCTTGCCCTCGTCCCGGCCGACGTAGTGCGCTGGCACGCTACTGCTGTTCGGTGATCCCCGAGGGCTGGAGCGTGTCGGCGATGAGGCGGAGTTGTTCCCGGGACAGCTCACCTCCGTAGCGGCGGTAGGTGTGCGGTCCTCTGCCGACGAGGACGTCGTCGATGTTCACCCATGGGCACGGCGTCCAGTACCTGCCGCTGTTGAGCAGTTCTTCGCTGACCTGGCGTACATCGGACCGGGCGCCGAGAGCGGTCAAGGCCTCCGCGACCAGGTCGACGGCCTCGCCTGGGCGGTTGCTGTCGGCGCAGGCCGGTACGAGGAGGAGTAGACGCTCGGCAGGGGTGTGATCCTGATCCGGCTGGTGCGCTGCGGCGACGACTTCCGGCCACGCGAACGCCGGCCCTCGGAAGTGTCCCTCCATGGCGGCGAGAGGAATCGACGCGTCACCGGTGCCAGGGTCGAGCACGTAGTCAACGCCGCCATCGTCGTCGACGTTGCGCATGATGACGTGCAGGTGGCAGCGCCCGGGAAGCGGCAGTGAGAACACTGGCCAACTCTGCGGGTCGAGGAAGGTGTCGACGATGTGCTCCAGGTCGGCTGGGTCGACGCCGAAAGCGTCTGGCACCGACGTGGATCCCCCGACGATGGCAAGGAAAGCGGGCCAGAACAGCTCCTGCGACATGATGTCGGCCCCGTCGACCAGCGGCGATCGTAGGAATGGCGGTTCGTACCCGTCCAAGTATCCGGGGATGATCACGCCGTCATCCTCGCAGTGCCGCCGCCGCCTGTCGGACCAGCCGCCGTTGACAGCCCCTCGGCAGGTAAGGCGTCTGGCACCATGATTCCGTGCGGCGAGATCCGACTGGGCCGTCGGCCTCTGTGCTTGCGGGCGCCAACGTGTTGCTCGTAGGGCTGTTCTCCGCGAAGGATAGGGAGTTCGGCGCGAAGCTTGATGTGCTGACGGCTTCGGTGGAGGCGCATGGTGGACGGGTAGTGAGCCGGCACGTCCAGCGGCGGGGTGTCTCACGCGGCGGTGCGGCCAGGATGGCCATGCCGTTCTCTCGACGGACGCTGATCAGCTCCGGCAAAGCGCGTGAAATCGCGCAAGCGTGCCGAGCCGCGCAGGTCGAGGTTGCGGTCTTCGCCAACCCGCTGACGAAACACCAACGAGCTGTCCTCGGCGACATCTTCGGATGCCTCGTGATCAGCGGCGAGGACCTTCTTGCCCCCGGCCGATGAGCGTCCGGACATGATGGAGATCGGGCGAACGCCCGCATCCGGCGGGGTCATCCGCGCGCCGGATCGGCCCTGCCGGGCGTCGGGGGAGCCGGGCCGGGTGGCGAAGCTCCGCCGGGCACGCTGATCGCGTAACGGCGGGCCAGCCGTCGGAGGTACGCGACGAGCTCCGGCGGCTCCGTCACGGTGAAGTCGTGGTCGAGCAGTCCGAGATGGACGGCGAGCGTCTCGACGGACTCCGCCCCGGTGTCCAGCACGCACGTCCGCTCGTCAATCGGCTCCACGGTGCCGACCGCAGGGGTGATCCGGTTGGCGACCTCGACCGCCGGCGCGTGCACGATGATCCGGGCGCGATATCGCCAGGACGCCGCGGACACCCGACCGGACACGTACCCGGCGATGTCGTCGGTGGGCAGCGGGCGCGCGGCGAACCGCGGGTTGTTCGGCGTACGCAGCGTGATCCGGTCCACCCGGAACGTCCGCCAGTCCGCGCGGCCCAGGTCGTACGCGAGCAGGTACCAGCGGCGACCCCAGTTCACCAGCCGGTACGGCTCCACGTCGCGCCGGCTGCCCGTACCCGCATGGTCCGCATAGTCGAACCGTAGGCCTTCCCGTTCTCGGCACGCGGCGGCCAGCACGGACAGCAGCGTCGGGTCGACCACCGGTCCGGCGACGTCGCGCGGCACCGCGACGGTGTACGTCTGCAGCGCAGCCACCCGGCGCCGCAGGCGAGCGGGCAGCACCTGTTCCAGCTTCGCCAGCGCGCGCAGCGACGCCTCCTCGATGCCGGAGATCGTCCCACCGGCCGCGATGCGCAGCCCGACCGTGACCGCCACCGCCTCCTCGTCGTCCAGCAACAGCGGCGGCAGGCTGGCCCCGGCTCCGAGCCGGTACCCGCCCACCGAGCCGCGGGTGGCCGTCACGGGATAGCCGAGGGTTCGTAGCCGCTCCACGTCGGTACGCACCGTGCGGCCACTGACGCCGAGGCGCTCGGCGAGTTGCGCGCCGGTCCAGTCCCGCGGTGTCTGCAGCAGTGACAGCAACCGCAGCAACCGCGCCGAGGTTTCCAACATGTCGTCAGCCTCGCACGCTATTAGGAACGGACTCTTCCGCATGAGCTGACAGAGTTCACCGCATGACCGAGATCCGCGAGTTCCGCACCGACTGTCCGCGGGCTGAACTGGGCGACCTGACCGAGCGGCTGGCTCGTGCCCGGTGGGCCGACGAGCTGCCCGGCGCCGGCGACGACTACGGCGTGCCGCCGGCCCGGCCCCGTGTGCTGGCCGGGCGCTGGCAGCACGGGTACGACCGGCGGGCGTGGGAGAAGCGCTGATGGACCGCCGGGCGCTCAACCGGGCCACGCTCGACCGCCAGCTGCTCCTGCGCCGCTCCGGTATGAGCGTTCCAGCGGCCCTCTCCCACCTCGTCGGCCTGCAGGCACAGACGCCGCACACCTGGTACGCGGGACTGTGGAGCCGGCTCGCCGACTTCCGGGCGGCCGACGTCGCGACGCTGCTGGAGAGCCGGGCGGTGGTGAGGATCGCGCTGATGCGGTCCACCATCCACGTGATCGGCGCCGCGGAGGCCGCGCGGATTCGGCCGCTCGTGCAGCCGGTGCTGGACCGGGACCTGTTCGCCAACCACACCCACGGGCGGTGGATGCGGGGGCTCGACACCGGTGCGGTGGCGGCACACGCGCACGACCTGCTCGCCGAGCGGGCGATGACGCCCGCCGAGACGGGCGCCGCACTGCTGCGGCGGTGGCCGGACAACAACGCGGCGGCGCTCGCGTACGCGGCCCGTAACCTTCTTCCGCTCGTGCAGACGCCGCCGCGCGGGGTGTGGGGCCGTAGTGGCCGTACCGTGCACGCGCCGCTCGACGTTTGGGCGGACCCGCCGCCGCACCGAATGAAGATCGACGACCTGGTGCTGCGTTACCTGGGCGCGTACGGCCCGGCGACCGTGGCCGACGCGCAGACCTGGAGCGGCCTCACCCACCTCGCCGAGGTGGTCGACCGGCTCCGGCCGCACCTTCGGACGTTCCCCGGCGGGTACGTCGACCTGCCCGACGCGCCGCGGCCCGACCCGGACACACCGGCACCGGTGCGGTACCTGTACGACTTCGACAACCTGCTGCTGTCCTATCGTGACCGGACGCGGGTGCTCACCGACGAGTTCCGGAGCCGGGCGGTGACCCGGCACGGTCCGGTCCCCAGACCGGTACTTGTCGACGGGTTCACCGCGGGAGCGTGGACGGTCGCAGCTGCGGCCCTCACCGTTCGGCTCTTCGTACCGCTAACCGCCGCCGATCGCGACGCGGTGACCACCGAAGGTGCCGCGCTGCTGGGTTTCCTGCACCCGGACGCCGCGCCCGACGTGCGGCTCGTCGAGGAATTCGAATAGGGGAGGGAGACAGCACGCGAACACTCGTGTCCGCGCGGCCGCCGATCCAGCGTGCCGTGCCGAGGACCGTACGACCCGGATACTCGTAACGTGCCGAATGCTCAGCGGCGGCGCAGCGCCGGCTCGAGCAGAGCGGGCGGGGTGTCGTTCTTCTCATGGGCGGCGAGGTCGACGCCGGGAGCCACGATCGCGTCGATCGCGTCCAGCACGTCGGCCGAGAGGACCGTGTCCGCGGCGGCGAGCTGCGAGCTGAGGTGGTCCATCGTGCGGGGACCGATGATCGCGCTGGTCACGCCCGGGTGCGCGGTGACGAAGCCGAGCGCGAGCTGGATCATGCTGAGGCCAGCCTCGTCGGCAACCTTGGCGAGCTGCTCGACGGCGTCGAGCTTGGCGCGGTTGGCGGGGATGCTGACGTCGAAGCGATGCTGCATGAAGCCCGAGCGGTTCGTGCTGATTTCCTGGCTGGCGCGGATCGCCCCGGACAGCCAGCCCGATGCCAGCGGGCTCCAGGCCAGCACGCCCATGCTGTACTCCTGGGTCGCGGGCAGCACGTGGGTCTCGATGCCACGTTGCAGGATCGAGTAGTTCGGCTGCTCGGTCACGTAACGGCTCAGACGCCCCTCGCGGGCGGCCCACTGCGCCTGCACGATGCGGTGGGCCGGGAAGGTCGAGGAGCCGAAGTAGCGGATCTTGCCCGCGCGCTGCAGGTCCGTCAGCGCCGACAGCGTCTCGTCGTCGCTGGTCGTCGGATCCCACCGGTGCATCTGGTAGAGGTCGACGTGGTCGACGCCGAGGCGGCGCAGGCTGTTCTCCAGCGCGGTGACCAGCCAGCGGCGCGAGCCGCCCCGCTGGTTGCGCTCGTCGCCCATCGGCAGCGTCGCCTTGGTGGCCAGGACGACGTCGTCGCGGCGGCCGGCGATGGCCTTGCCGACCATCTCCTCGGACTGGCCACCGCTGTAGGCGTCGGCGGTGTCGATGAGGTTGATCCCCGCATCGAGCGCGCCGTCGACGATGGCGGTGGCTTCCTCCTGGGTAGTGTTGCCGATCTTGCCGAAGTTCATTGCGCCGAGCACGAGGGTGCTGACCTGCACACCAGTGCGCCCCAAGGTGCGGTACTGCATGACTGTTTCTCCTTCAGACGTCCAGCGGTCCATGGTTCAGTGGCAGTCCGCCCGGTTCAGCATGCGGGCCAACCGGAGCGTTGTTCCGGTAACCAACATACGGAACGACGTTCCGGATGCCAAGTGGGGTGACGGAGGTAACGCGACGCGGCCGTTGAATCGACCTATATGACGAGCCCGTCACCGACGGTTGCGGCCCCGGACCCTCAACAGGGATCCGGGGCCGCTTCCTGCTGTGTCGGTGCCTTCCGGCCGACACCGTCCTGGTGCTCGCCCTGGCCGCGCGTGCTCGGGTCAGGCGGACAGACGCTGGGTCGGGCGCCCTACGGCTTCAGCACGATTTTGCCCCGTGCATGGCGGGACTCACTCAACTCGTGGGCGGCGTTCGCCTCTTCCAGAGAGAACACGGCAGCGACCGGCACTGTGAAACGACTTCGTTCGGCGAGTTCGCCGGCGGCAGCGATTCCTTCGAGAGCCGGCGTGTCCGCGCCGGGGCCAGAGCCGCGCGACAGGTGCACGCCGTAGGCCGTGGCGTTGATGTCGGCGATGCTCACCACCCTGTCCGGGTTCGCGACCAGGCCGACCAGGTCGGGTATGGAGCCAGAGCCGGCACAGTCGAGTACGACATCGACCCCGCTGGGCACCAGAGTGTGGACCCGCTCGGCCAGTCTGGGACCGTAGGTGGTCGGGATCGCCCCGAGCGAGGCGACGAACTCATGGTTGCGCTCGCTGGCCGTGCCGATGACGGCCGCGCCGCGAGCGACGGCGAGCTGGATCGCGGTCGTACCGACCCCGCCGGCCGCGCCCTCGATCAACAGCGTAGTGCCGTCCTTGACGCCCAGCCGGTCGAGTACTCGGGTGGCCGTCTCGATGTTGCCCGCCGCGCCGCCGGCCTGCTCCCAGGTCAGGGCGGCCGGCTTCGGTGCCCACGCGGCCAAGACGGCGTATTCGGCGTTCGCCCCGCCCATCTGGGCGTAGTCCGTTATCCCGAAAACCTCATCGCCTACCCGAGCGGTGGTCACCCCGTCACCGACCTCATCCACCACGCCGGCGGCGTCGACGCCGGGCACGTGCGGCAGGCGGAGCGGAATCCAGTCCTGGAATTGGCCGGCGCGGACGTATGTGTCGGCCGGATTCACACCCGAGGCCCGAACCGCCACCCGTATCTGGCCGTGTCCGGCGTGCGGTTCCGGTGCCTCGGAGACCTCAAGGACACTCGCGGGACCGTACTTCGAAAATTGCAAAGCCCTCATGCAGGCGGACGCTAACGCACGCCGCTGTCCGCCTCGCTAAAGTGAGAGCCGTGACCGATCGTTTGCCTCACACCCTTCGCTCCGACGCCCTGGACAACCGCGAGCGCATCATCGAGGCCGCCCGCGCGGTCTTCGCCGTTGACGGCCTGGATGTGCCCATGCGGGAGGTTGCCCGACGCGCCGGGGTTGCACCTGCCACCCTGTACCGCCGATTTCCGACCAAGGAGATGCTGGTCACCGAGGCATTCGCGGAACAGATGCACGCGTGTCGCGCCGTTGTCGACGAGGGTCTTGCCGATCTGGATCCATGGCACGGTTTCTGTCTTGTGATCGAGAAAATGTGTGAACTGCACGCACGCGATCGAGGCTTTACCGCAGCTCTCATTTCGACCTTTCCCAATGCGGTTGATTTCGAGGCGCGCCGTGAATACGCGCTCAGAGCGATCGACGAACTGGCCCGCCGCGCCAAGGAAACGGGGCGTCTGCGCCCCGACTTTGTCCTGGACGACGTCCTCCTCGTGCTCATGGCCAACAGCGGTATCCACGCGACCTCGCCGACCACCCAGGTCACCGCCTCCCGGCGCTTCGCCGCACTCGCCATCTCGGCATTCCAAGCCTCCCCGGATGTCTCGCCGCTCCCGCCCGTGGTGCGGTTGGCACCCCCGGCGTCGGTGTCCAGGCGCAGCCAAGCGGGCTAGCCCTGCTCATAGGGTCTGGTCAGGCGCGCGCCAAGGGCCGCACCTGGTACGACGCCCGCTTCCTGCCCCCGTATCGGCCCGGCCGCTTCTACGGGCTGCTGTTCACGATCGTGATCCTGTTCGCGGTGCAGGGCGACGCCATCACCGGTCGGGACCTGAACGTCGTCCGCGTCGCCGTACGAAGCCGGCCACCGAGGCCGGCGGTTCATCCTGCTGCATGTCCTCGCAGCCGGGACGGACGAAGTCGAACAGGAGCACAACGCGGTCACTGGTGCCAAAGTTCCACGCCTCATGCGTGACGGTGTCGTCGAAGACGAAGGTTTCGCCCTCGCGCCACTGTCGAGTCTCGTCGCCCACTCGCAGCGCGCAGTCCTGCGGCACGACGAGCCCGAGATGCGCGCGGTAAACGGTGGTAACCCATCCCTGATGTGGCTTGATGTGGGTGCCAGGAGCCATCCGAGAAAACCCAGCGGTCGTCAGGTGAGGGACCTTCGTCAACGCGGAGGCGGTGTTCGGGCATGCCTCGAGGGCCTCCTCGATCCGATCCCCGAAGGCGACCAGTCCATAGACACTCCAGCCCTGGCCGTACATCTCGCGTTGGACCCACGGCTGGTAGGTGTCAAGCGGAAGAGCAAGGCATTCATCCCGGATGGCATCCCATCGTGCCCGAAGCTCGGCCAGGAAAGGGAACTGCCGCTGGTTCACGAACATGGGAAACCATGATGCATCAACGTGGCGTCTGCCGGGAGCTGCGTGATGTCCGCTAGACCTCGAAGGTGAACTCGAAGGTGCCTGCTTCGATGCGGTCGATGAGTTGGCTGACATCGCTAGCTTGCCGAGTCGCGCTCTCCCAGCCACTGCTGGTGATGTCGGCCAGTAGTACTGGTGCGGGGTCGCTGCGCAGGTCGAGTACGAGCTGTTCGCGTGAGCCGTCGCCGCCGATGATCGCGATGCCGGGATGCTCATCGGTGGCCTCGTCCCATGCGTCATGCACCTCGAGCATCTCGCGCGGGGAGTTGAGCCATACGTAGGCTCCGCTGGACATCCAGCCTCGCCGGAACCACGACTCGCCTTGGAGGTAGGTGCGCCAAGCGGCCGGCAGAGGTCGGCCCAGGGCCTTGTCGGCGTCGGTGAACTCCTGGTCGTTCACCGGGCCGCGGTACTCAGCTTCCTCGATGATGGCGCCGACGATGTGGGCGTTGAAGTCGGCGAGCTCCTCGGCGGGGATCCAGTACTCCAGCACGTCGCGGCCACCGGCCTGATGAACCTCGTGACGGTCCAGGTACGACCGCTGGACGTCGAACCGGGTCACGTAGCCGACTCCCTTGGCGGGCACGTTCCACTCGCGGGCGATCTTCGTGGCGTACCAGCGGTTCAGGACGGGGTAGAAGATCGGCTGGTCCGCCAAGCGTGGTGGCCACGACCGCCAACCCGACTCCGCGACGAGGTCACGTTCGGCCTGTCCGGTGGGCCTCCACAGGGTGATCGTGTCCGAGTTGTCGATCGTCTTCTCCTCGCCAATTGGGGGTTACGGGGTGGTCGTGGTGAGCCGCTGTCCGAGTGTGACAGCCGTCAGGCGGGCGTTCGTGCCGGTCAGTTCACGCACGGCTGTCGACATAGCCGACGTCCGTGGAGCCCGTGGCGACGTGGACGCGATACCCCCAGCGTCGGAGGACCTGAGCGATCTTTGCGGCGCCCGCCGGGTTGGCGGAGTGAACGTTGATGACGCCGACGTCAAGGGGCGCTCGTCGAAGGCAGCCCGTTCCAGGACCTTCACGACCGGCCAGATCGTGTCGTCCCCGCCGAGGTCATGGTCCAACCACAGCTCGTCCAGGCGGCGGCCCCGGTGCCGATCGAGGAGTTCAACTCCGGCAGCACTGGTACGGGCCACCGCGGCGCTACGGCCATCCACGAACGAGCGGAGGTCATCGACCAGGACGATCACTCGGCGGGCATCCACGCGATGATGATGCCTGGCCCCGCCAGGATCCGACATCCGGATTTGGCCGTCGACCGTGCGCGTGGGTGCCGAGTGTCCGTCGCCCTTCGCGACTACCAGTGGCGGCGCGGGTGGGAGTGGATTTTGCGCAGGTTGGAGGAGTGGTCACGCGCACGGGAGCGTCAGTACCCGTGGTTGGGTTCACAGGTCGTCGACGCCCGCTCATGGCCGATGCGCGTGCCCCCGGTCGCGCCCTCGTCGGGCCCTTGCATAGGCTGCGTCGCCATGGACGAGCCGAGCGGGTCAGGAGTCCTCCGCCATCAGTCGTTGCACGACGGGTTCGTGCCGGCGCAGGGACCGCAGCAGGCCTTCGCCGACGCCATCGACCGACACATCGAGGAACATTTCGGGCCCGTCGAGTTCGTTTACCACGAGATCGCCTCGCACCTGGTCGGTGTGCATGTCTATGTCGTGGCCCCAACCGAGGAACGCCCGTACCGGACGCTGATCACTTCTGGGATGAGCGAGCTGCCGATGGCAGTCCCGGAGGGCCACGACATCAGCCCGTACGCGGAACTGATGCTGAGCCTGCCGGCAGATTGGCCACTGACCGAGGTAGCCGGGATCGGCGACGAAACCGGGTGGCCGCTGCGGGCCCTCAAGCAGGTAGCTCGGCTACCGCACGAGTACGGAACCTGGATCGGCGAATGGCATTCCGTGCCGAACGGCGACCCCGCGCAGCCGTACGCTGCGGACACCCCGTTCGCCGGAGTCGTCGTCACGCCGATGCTGCGGGTGCCGCCAGAGGCCCGGACGATCGACGTCGGCGGCGGCATCCGAATCGCATTGCTCGCGCTGATCCCTCTGCATCCTGAGGAGATAGCGGTCAAGGTCGAACGCGGTACCAACGCACTCATCGAAATCCTTGACCGTGGCCGCATCACCGAGCTGTTGGACCCGCATCGGCCCTCGTACGCCTGACAGCTCGATCCGACGCGCTGATCAACGTCACGTGCGCGCTTCTGCGGCTGGTCGCGCGTCACGAATACCCGGGCCCGGGCGGACAGCCTCGCGGGAACGTCCATGACGGTCTCGCCAGCGGATCGCTGACTGGGGGCTGTCGGATCAGCGAGCGGTGGGGTTGGTCAGGCGGTCCAGCTCGGTGGCGGCGAGTCGGCGCAGGGTCTGATCAGGGTCGTGGGCATACCGGTGGAGGATGTCCGGGGCGGCGTCGGGCGCGAGGTGGCGTGCCACGACCGCGACGCGCTGACGGACCATGGGATCAGGGTCGTCCGCCAATTCGATCAGGAGCCGCCGCCGGTGCGTTGGCCTGCCATCGGCGCTGGCGAGTCCGCTGAGGGTGGCCGCTCGTACTGCGGCCGCGCCGTCTCGTGCCAGCATCGTGAGTTGCGGTGCCACGCGGGGGTCCGAGTCGTTCGCCTTCGCGAGCGCTTTGGCGGCTTGGACTCGCCGCTTCGGGTCGTGGTCGGCAGCCAGCACCAGCAGCGCATCGACCGCCGCTGGCCCTCCGACTGAGCCGAGTGCGTCCGCAGCGTTCTCGCGGACATGCCGATCGGGGTCGTCAAGGAGCCGTAGCAGGGCCGGGGTCGCCTCGTGACTACCGAGTCGCCCGAGTGCGTAGGCGACCATGGACCGTACTCGCGGTGTCGGATCGGCGGCGAGGGCAACGAGCGGTGCGACCGCGTCAACCCGGCCGGTGTAGCCAAGCCTGCTCGCGGCCGATGTGCGGACCTGCTCGTTGAGGTCGCGCATTGCCAGAACGAGCGCCCCGAAAGCCCGGTCGTTTCCGGCTGGGTCAGGGATCGAGCCGACAGCGAGGGACCTGACCTCCGGGTCGGCGTCGGTCATGGCCGAGGCCAGCAGTTCGACATCCTGTACTTCGATCACGAACCCGAGCGCCCACAGTCCCACACGGCGCAACTCCGGCGTTTCACTCGTGGCGAAGTCACGCACCACACGCCGGCTGGTCGCCCGGTCTGCGTGCAGCAGCTCGATGATTTCGGCTTGGAGACTGTCCTGGTCGTCGCCGAGATCGCGCGCCGAGGCGCGGAGCAGCACTGGCAGCGCCGCCATACCTTCGATGCCTGCCGAGATGCCGGCAATCAGGTCCCGGCCGTAGAAGTTCCCCTCGTCGAGGAACCGGTCCAGCACCTCCCGCAGCCGGGGTACCAAGGCAGTGTCCCCGCACGCAGTCAGGGCCGTGACGGTTGGCGCAATGTCGTCGTAATCGTCCTCAAGCTCCATGGCGTGCCGGACCACAGCCTCCAACGCCCCATGGCTGTCGATCATCCGGTCACCCTGCCATACCGCCACCCGGTGGTGAAACAGCGTACTGGCCGGAACAACGACAGTCGCCAAACGAGATGCCTGCAGGCCGTGCGTCCGAGTAGCAGCGTGCGGGCCCCATCGACACGCTGCCGCCCGCTGATCAGCGCAGAGCCGCCCGGTCTTCGGAAGCCGCGCCGACCATCTCGGCGGCCTCGCGTCGGATCCGCTCGCTCCCCCAGGCGCCGAGCGGTCCGAGCGCCTGGTTGAGCGTGCGCCCGTGCTCGGTCAAAGAGTATTCCACCCGCGGTGGCACCTCGGCGTGGACCTTCCGGTGCACCAGGCCGTCCTCCTCGAGCTCGCGCAAATGCTGAGTCAGCATCTTCTCGCTCACTCCGGGCAGCCCTCGACGCAGCTGCGCGAAACGGCGTACGCCATGGGCCTCGAGTTCCCAGAGGATCAGGCCCTTCCACTTGCCGCTCACCACGTCGAGCGCCGCGTCGATGCCGCAGATGTAAGGCCCGCGTCGGGATGCCTTGGCCATCGCTGATCCCCTTACTGAAAGGTAAGTACCGCAGAAGTTAGTGGGTACTTACGAGAATAGTGAAGCGTCGCCGAGCATGGAGAGGTGAACAACCAACAGCACAACAGCGCCGTCACCGTGATCGGGCTCGGCCCGATGGGCCAGGCGATCACCCGCACCCTTCTCGCCGCCGGCCACCCCGTGACGGTCTGGAACCGCACCACCGGCCGGGCCGAGGGCGTCGTCGCCGACGGCGCGACGCTCGCGGCTGTACCCGCCGAGGCGGTCGAGGCGAGCAGCCTCATCATTTTGAGCCTCACCGACTACCAAGCGATGTACGACATCCTCGGCCCCGCCACCGCGTCTCTCGCCGGCCGAACGTTGGTCAACCTAAGCTCCGACACCCCCGACCGCAGCCGCGAGGCGGCATCCTGGGCCGCGGCCCACGACGCCGCCTTCCTCACCGGCGGCGTCATGGTCCCAGCGCCGATGGTCGGCACCGACGCGGCGTACGTCTACTACAGCGGCCCCGGCGAAGTGCTGGACGACAGCCGGGAGGCGCTGGCCCGGCTCGGCGCGCCGAACCACCTGGGCGAGGACCCGGGTCTCGCTCAGATGATGTATCAAGCCCAGCTCACCGTATTCCTCGCCACTCTGTCCGCGTTGATGCACGCCACCGCGATGCTGGGCGCCACGGGAATGACGGCCACGGAGGCAATGCCGGAGCTGATCGCCTCGGCCGAGTCGATCGGCGCCATTCTCCGCGCCGGCGAGGAAACCCCCGGCGCCGCGCTGGACGCCGGAGAACACCCCGGCGATCTCAGCACTGTCACCATGATGGGCGCGACCGCCGACCACATCGTCGAGACCAGCACGACACTGGGCCTCGACCTCGCGCTTCCCCTGGCCGTGCGAGCGCATTATCGGCATGCGATCGAGAATGGGCACGGTGGCGACAACTGGACCCGCATCATCGACAGCATCCGCGAACCACGGGACAAGCCGCGTCGTCTCATCAGCTGACGTGCGGGACCGGGCCTTGCCGTCGTTCGTCGTAGGCGCAGCGGGCGGCGACGTCGGAATCCGGCGATCCTGACCCAGCACCTCACCAGCTGCTTCCCGTTGCACCTTCGAGGCAACGGATGGGTGAGAGCGACGGCTCCGCTGGGCGGTGGCGGTTACTGCGGGATCGCGGCGCAACCCGCGGGAGCGAGGCCGATTCAGCGACGTCGCCCAAGCGATCGAGAAGGTCGGCCGGCCGGTGCTGCCGCGTCCTGTAGTCGTTGCCCGCCGCCGGCGGGCCCTGCCGGGAAGCCGCGTAGCACGTCGGTCAGCCAGCCGTCGGCTTTTCGGGAGAGGGCGGCGCTGGGAGCGGTGCAGCCCTCGTCGGCCGTCAGGCTATTTGGTCATCGCGGTTGCATCTTATCCGTGGGCGCTGCGGCAACGTGGTACGACTGCTTCAGCGATTAGCCGACGAAGCGGGCGGCCCGGGTGACGAGGAATGAAGTGGCCAATCTTCTGCGCAGGCGTGAGAGTCCGCAGCGGCCGACCTTCCTGGAACTGTTCTTCGACCTCGTCTACGTCTTCGCGCTCACCCGGATTGTGCACGAGTTGGTGTTGGATTACACCAGGGGCCATGTCGCGGAGCGGTTGACCACCTCCCTCGCGGAGAACGGCGAGACGCTGCTGCTGCTTCTGGCGCTCTGGTGGATCTGGACCCAGACGGCATGGGTGACCAGCAGATTCGATCCGTTTCAGCCGCCGATCCAGTTCGTTGTCGTTGCGACGATGTACGGAAGCCTGCTCATGGCGGTCGCGATTTCGGGGGCTCTCGCCGAGACTGGCCTGCTCTTCGCGAGCACCTATGTCGCGATTCAGGTAGGCCGCACCCTCTTCTTCGTAGGCATCGTGCGCGGTCATAATCTGCGCCGCGTCAATATGTTGGCGCTCATCTGGTTTGGCGCGTCGGCCGTACCGTGGCTCGCCGGAGCCTTTGCTCCCGAGGTGACGCGCAATTCGCTGTGGACGGTGGCCCTGGCAATCGACTACCTCGGGGCCAGACTCGGCTGGCCGGTCCCGGGGCTGGGTCGCTCGCGGGTGTCACCGTGGGCCGTCGCGGGCGAGCACTTGGCCGAACGCTACTGGCAGCTTGTCATTGTCGCGCTTGGCGAGACGATCCTGACCTCCGGATCGAGTCTTCTCCGCGGTCCGATCATGGCTGACCGAATGATGGCCCTCACCTTGTCGTTCCTCACGACGGTGTTGCTGTGGCGGATCTACTTCTATCGGGCTGGCCAAATCCTGGGCGAGGCCATCGCGGCATCCGCCGACCCCGGCCGGCTCGGTCGGTTGGCCGAGTTCGCACACCTGCTCATGGTGTCCGGCATCCTTGCCAGCTCAGCCGGCTCCGAACTCGTCCTCATCGATCCATCCGGAGACGCCAAACCCGCCTGGGTCGGAGCCATCCTCGGAGGGCCTGCGCTCTACCTCGCCGGGCGCTCAGTATTCGAGTACGTGGCCTTCGCCCGAGTGTCCTGGCCGCGGCCGATCGGGATTCTCGTCCTCGCGGCCATGGCACCGATCATGGTCGGCCTACCGCCCCTCGGGGTCGCCGCAGCAGCAGTCGCCGTCCTGCTCGGCGTTGCCGTCTCTGACACGACCCGAGCCCATGGGCTACCACTGGAAGAGGCCTCGCCGCCACGCTGACGTGTACCCAGCACCACCAAACACAGCGCCCGCTCATGTTGATGGGCGGAAGCTTGCTCCGGCACTCCTCGTAGGGATCGTCGGGTCGTGAAGCGAATGTGAGGGTGTGTGCGGCTTCAGTGCCCGTTGAGACGCGCAGCTGCGGCCTGACGCACGGATGCTTCCTCAATAGGGTCGTCGCGTAGCGTGAGTAGCCAGCGCTGCGTCTGGTCCGTGAGCGGGGCGTGCTGAGCGGCCAAGAGCCGGACGTCCGGCTCACAGTCGAGGAGATAAGACAGCAGCACGTCAGATGTCTTGTCCGCATGAGGTATGCCGACGTAGCGACCGCGTCCCATCTGACGGTCTCACGTTGCGCGTCCGGCTACCCGAGCAGCACCGCCGCTGCGGCCAGGGTGGCCAGAGACAGCGTTGTGGTCACCACCACCGCCCGGTTGGCGACCGTCTCGCCGACGCCGTACTCCTGGCTGTAGATGAACGTGTTCTGCGCTGTCGGCAGGCCCGCGCACACGACCACGGCGAGCAACTGTGGCGCGGATAGGTGCAGGGCCAGCCCGACCGTGTACGCGATGACCGGCTGTGCGACGAGCTTCAGCGCGGTGATCACGGCCAGCTCGGTCAGCTGGGTCGGCTCGGCCCGCGACGGCCCCGTGCGGTGCAGCGACGCGCCGAGCGCGACCAGGGCTGTCGGAACCGCGGCGCCCGACAGCAGGGTGAGCGGTGCGCCGGCCGCCGACGGCAGATGCAGGCCGGTAGCCGAGCAGACGACACCGAGCAGCGACGCCAGGATCACCGGGTTACGTACCGGCAGGGAGGCGATACGGCGGACCCGTACCCGCCCGGCCGGATCGCTGTGCCGGTCCAGGGCGACCAGGATCACGGGCGTCACCACCAGCACCTGCAGCAGCACCACCTCCGCCAGGAACGACACGTTGCCGAGTACCTGCGTGGCGATCGGGATGCCGAGGTTCGCCGAGTTCACGTATCCGGCGGCCATGCCCCAGATCGGCCGTTCGCCGGGCTCGCGACCGAACAGCCAGCTCGCGCCGACCCACCCGGACCCGACGACCGCGGCCGTGCTCACTGCAAAGGCGAGCAGCGGGCGGCCGGCGATACCGGACAGCGGCATTCGGGACAGAGCCAGGAACAGGGCGGACGGCATCGCAAGATGGAACACGAATCGGCCGAGCACCGAGGCCACCGCCTCGCCCAGCAGGCCCCAACGACAGGCCGCGTAGCCGAGGGCGGTAAGGATCCAGATCGGTACGAACGCCGACACCAAGCTCATACAGGCGTCACCGGCGGGCGAGTGTCGCGCCGGCTCAGGGCCTGGCGAGCGTCCGGGGGGTACGAGTCGAGAAACCCGGCGACAATCTCCACCTGGGCGAGGACGTCATCGACCTGCCGCAGGGTGGGCCCGGCTCCGTGACACTCCACCGCGCATTCGCCGGTCTTCAGATACACCGACGCGTTCACGGTGCGTACCAAGCCGCCGGGCAGCCGGGGCTTGTCCACGTGTACGCCGATCGGGAGGCCACGCCTTCAGCCTCGCATCCCGTCCGGACCGAGCAAACATCGCGCTCATCCGCAGCTGCACGGGGTCGTCCCCAACGTGTACATCTGCCGCTGACTGCGCGTCCGGCGCCGTCCTGTCGTACCGACGAGCGGACGCCCGTGGCGGCCCGGCTCGCAGCTCTGGAAGCCGGGACGGTGGTGCCGTCACTGATCGGCCTGGTCAACTGGAGACGACCCACCGTTCTGGCCGCGCGTCAGCGCGACCATCATCGAAAGCCTCTCCCCCTACCGCAGGGTCAGTCAATCGGGAGACCGAGGATGGGGCTCGGGAGCATCCCGTCAGCCGGCTGTACGGCATTTGCTGCCGGCAGACGGGCAGGTGCCGAGCTGACCGACGAGCGCGGGGAGGAGGGTAATCGAGGGTCAGGCCGTACCCTGGCGGTTGACCCGCCCCTCCCGGGCCGCCTTCGACCGGCTGTGGTCGCGCTCGGTGCCGGCTGATCCGGTCGCAGTGCGCTCGTGCCGCTGATTCGGCGAGTGCTCCACCGTGGCCCCCTGCCGACCCCGTGCTCCGCTGCCCGGGTGCCGGCGGCCCCGCGCCGACTCGCCGCCGCTGTCATGCTTATTACGCTGTTGGCTACCCATGCCCGGGTGGATACCCGGTGCTTGGGCGCCCATGCTTTGAGCGGGACGGCTTCGGTGAGGATGCCGAACTGTTCGAGTTCGACGATGTTCTCGAGCCGGATGCAGTCGGCAGGCCGCGATCTGCACCGCACTATCGGTCTGCGGACGCCGTTGTTGGCGCAGTGGATGGGTCTGGTTTTCATAGCCTCAGGCTGGCCGCGCCCTGTGATCGCTCGGGTGAACGGCTGCTGGAGGAGGCGCCTCGGATCGGTTGCCCAGTGGGGAAGCGGTTCGTCCGCCCTCAGGCTGGTGGCGGAGGCCGGTGGGTGATATCTCGGGTCACGCGCAACTGGTACAGGCCGGCGCTGGTGATGGCGTAGAAGACGGGCAGAAGTGGAAAGATGACCAGGCCGATCAAGGGAGCCACCAGGTAGCCGACCAAGCCGGCGAGGACATACAGCACGACCCCCGTGAGGGCGCGGACTCGCTCGACGCGAAAGAAGCCGTCCTTGACTTGTTCCTTCAGCAGGTCGGGGTTCCGAGCCAGGTAGTGGTAGAACGCCAGCCACGTCGCGCACAGCAACGCGCCGATCAACGCGTAGAAGGCGACGGCGACCCGTTGGTCCATGTTGTTGTGTTCCTGCAACGCATCCGACACGACGACTGTCGGGAACGGCAGCAGCGCCGTGCTGAACAGCACGAACAGGTTCATCCAGTGCAGGCCGCGATCGACCTGCTTGATGCGGTTGAACGCCGCCTTGTGGTTGAGCCAGACGACGGCCACGTACGAGTAGGACGCGAGATACGCGACGTACGACGGCCACTGGTTGAGCAGGCCAGACAGGAGGCGGCCGGGAGGAACGTCCGGCACCCGCAGGTCCAAGACCAGCAACGTGATGATGATGGCGAAGATGGCGTCGCTGAACGCCACCGCGCGGCTGGTGTCTGACCGGGTGCCTAGGTCTGCGTCTGGCGCGCTCACCGCCTGCGCCTACCCAGGGTCGTCTATGGCAAACAGATGGAGAGCCGGGGTTGCGACTGCAGGGTGCCGCAGAAGATCGGTGCCCGCGGACAGACGCCGCATCCGGCCACCGGGCGTGCCGCGGTGGCCGGATGCGGGTGGTGGTCAGGGTTTGAGGACGACCTTCTCGCAGTTGTCCTGCTTGTTCTTGAAGATCTCGAAGCCGCGTTCTGCCTGGTCGAGCGGCAGGGTGTGGGTGATGACCCGGGTCGGGTCGATCTCCCCACGTTCGATGCGCTGCAGCAGCGGTTTCATGTAGCGCTGCACGTGGCATTGACCGGTACGCAGGGTCAGCGCCCGATTCATCCACGCCCCGGCCGGGAACTTGTCGAGGAAGCCGCCGTAAACGCCGATGACCGACACGATGCCGCCGCTGCGGCAGGACAGGATCGCCTGCCGCAGTGCGTGTGGGCGCTCAGTCTCCGAGCGGACTGCCTGCTTGATCCGGTCGTAGGCGTGCACGTGCGCGGCACCGTGGCTGGCCTCCATGCCGACCGCGTCGATGCACTTGTCCGGTCCCCGCCCACCGGTCAGTTCGAGCAGCCGGGACCGCACGTCGACATCCTCGAAGTTCACCGGCGTGTGGCCCGCCCGTTCGGCCATCTGCAGCCGGTACGGCTCCTTGTCGATAGCGATGACCTTCGCCGCGCCGAGCGCGCGGGCACTGTCCATCGCGAACTGCCCGACCGGGCCGGCGCCCCACACCGCCACCACGTCGGTGGGCTGGATGTCGCACATCTCGGCGCCCATGTAGCCGGTGGGCAGGATGTCGGAGAGGAACAGCACCTGCTCGTCGGTGAGGTCGGACTCGATCTTCAGGGGACCGACGTCGGCGAACGGCACCCGCGCGTACTGCGCCTGACCGCCGGCGAAGCCGCCGGTCAGATGCGAATAGCCGAAGATTCCGGCGACCGGGTGGCCGAACATCTTCTCCGCGATCCCGGCGTTGGGGTTGGAGTTCTCGCAGCAGGAGTACAGCTCGGCGGCGCAGGCGCCGCACGCGCCGCAAGCGATGGGGAACGGTACGACGACCCGGTCCCCGACGCGTACCCGACCTGGGTCGACGCCCCGGCCGACCTCCACCACCTCGCCCATGAACTCGTGACCCATGACGTCGCCGTCCTGCATCGTGGGCACGTACCCGTCGAGCAGGTGCAGGTCCGAGCCACAGATCGCGGTGGAGGTGATCCGTACGATGGCGTCGCGGTCGTTGAGGATCTTCGGGTCCGGTACGTCACGGACCTTGACCTTGTTGCGGCCCGCCCAGGTGTTCGCCCTCACGCATCCGCCCCCTTCGCGAGCTCGGAATCCGACAGCGGTTGCGCCGGACGTTGCGGGAACTCCTTGCGGGCCCGCTTGCCCCACGGGGCGCCCTCGGATCGGACCACCTGGCCGGTCTCCAGCACCTGCTTGAGCCGGCGAAGGTCGTCGTCGAGCTGCTGGTGCGGTTCCTCACCGAAGTACCTGGCGACCACCTTGCCGACCGCGCCGCCCGGGATGTCGTACGACATGACGACGTGCACCTCGGTGCTGACACCATCCGGGGCGGGCGCGAACCGGACTGTGCCGGCGTTCGGCACGTCGGCATTACCGGTGGACCGCCACGCGATCTTCTCCCCGGGTGCCTCGTCGATGATTTCCGCGTCCCACTCGACGTTCTTGCCGAAAGGCGCGCTGGCGGACCAGTGGCTCGTACGGTCGCCGGTGGCGCGGATCTTCTCAAGGTGTGCCATGAACGTGGGGAGGTTGTCCAGGTCACGCCAGAACGCGTAGACCGTGGGCGGGGGTTTGCGGATGGTTGTCGTGGCTGTCAGCTCCATGGGTCCTCCTTCGCGTGAGCCTCGTACCGCCGGCGCTGAACTCATCCTCTGCACGCGGGTGGCCTGCATGGCGGTCAGCAGATCCACCACGGTGATCCCGACGATGGCGCCGGTGACACCGACGAGGCGACGCCGGCGGTGCCCGCCGCGGTTAGCGATGGCCACCCCGAGAGAGGCCAGGTCCATTGCGTCGCCCACAACCCGGGTCCACGCCCACATGCCCTTGCGCCGGCTCGTCAGGAGCCCGGCCGCATGGACCAACTCCCTCGCCCCGACCAGCGGCACCACCGCCCGGGAGGTCGAGGAGTCGTCCACCCCGCTGATCCGGCGCACCGCGTCCGGTGCCGCCAGCTGTGCCACGCCCAGACCGAGACTCATCCAGCCGAGCCGGCGCCCTCGCCGTCGGACGTCTTCCTGCCTGGCCTGCGCGGCCTCTCGGGTTGCTAGTTGAGTCACGGGTAACCTCCGTATTGGGTCGCCTCTCGGCTGAGCCATTCCGGCTCACGGAAGTCCGGGGATGCGACCTGTAGAGGCGCGCATACCCCCCGGAAACCACCTCAATCCGTGCATTGGTCGCGGTATGGAGGTGATCCCTGTCCTGCTGCTCAGGACGGCGTGCGGGCCGCGACCACCAGCAGCCCGCACCATGCGCACCAGTCCCGCACAGCCGTTGCCAGGCAGGAGCGGCGGCGTTTCGGCCGTCGGGATCGGGATGCCCCCGCTGTGGGGCTCAGGCCCGGCCTGATCCTCCGGATCCTGAGCCCTGCCGCGTCAGGCCGTCGCCATCTGGCGGACGTTCTCGCCCTGGGCGAACACCTCTACCATCTTGGCGCAGAAGGCCGGAAGATCACTGGGGTTGCGGCTGGTGATCAGGCCGTTGTCGACCTGTACCTGTTGGTCCACCCAGTTCCCGCCAGCGTTGCGGATGTCGGTCCGCAGACTGGGGAACGAGGTGACGGTCCGGCCGCTGACCATGCCGGTCTCGACCAACGACCAGGGGCCGTGGCAGATCGCCGCCACCGGCTTCTGTTGCCGGAAGAACGCCCGGACGAAGTCCATCGCCTGTGGGTTCATCCGGAGCCGGTCGGGGTTGACCGTCCCGCCCGGCAGCAGCAGGGCGTCGTAGTCGGCCGCATTGGCCTCCTTCACGGTCCGGTCCACCCGATAGTGGTTGGCCGGGTTGATGTCCTGGTTCATCGACTGGATCTCGCCGGAATTCAATGAGATCAGGTGGACCTCGGCGCCGGCCTGCTCGGCGGCGGCTCGGGACTGGGTGTACTCCACGTCCTCCACCCCGTCGGCGGCGAGGCAGGCGATTCGGTTGCCGGTCAGTGGCTGCTGGCTCTGCGCCATCTTGGCGGCCTTTCCTTCACGGCGTCGCCCCGTCGGCGGCGCATCGTTCGCTCGCGGTCGCCTTCCCGCTGTCAGAAGCGGGAAACAGGTCACCAATGGCCGCTCAAGGGTGGGAGGATCGGCCGCTCGCCGATCAGGCAGGGTCTGCGTGGAGGAAAGGTCACCGTACGAGACTGCTTCCGGTCGATGCGGGTAACGGACTGACCCACTGGCGCCGAGGCCCCGGAAAGGCCGACATGACTCTCCCTGCCGCTCCGATCGAACTGCCGTCCGGCCAGACCATGCCCGTGCTCGGCCAGGGCACGTGGTACCTGGGTGAGCGCCCCGCGAGGCGACGGGATGAGTTGGCCGCCCTGCACGCTGGCCTGGACCTGGGTATGACCTTGATCGACACTGCGGAGATGTACGGCGATGGCGCCTCCGAGGAGCTTGTCGGCGAGGCCATTGTCGGACGACGCGGCGATGTGTTCCTGGTGGACAAGGTGCTGCCGTCCAACGCCAGCCGCCGGGGAACCGTGCAGGCCTGCCGCCGCAGCCTGCAACGACTCGGCGTCGACCACATCGACCTCTATCTGCTGCACTGGCGCGGCACACATCCACTCGCGGAGACCATCGAGGCGTTCGCCGAACTCGTCGACGCCGGCGACATCGGGCAGTGGGGCGTGAGCAACTTCGACCTCTCCGACATGACCGAGCTACTCGATGCGGGCGGGAACGACTGCGCCACCAACCAGATCCTGTACAACCTCACCCGCCGCGGCCCCGAGTACGATCTGCTGCCCTGGCTACGTGAGCACCGGGTCCCGGTGATGGCGTACTCCCCGATCGAGCAGGGCAGACTGCTCGGCCACGACCAGGTTGCGGAGGTCGCCGCGCGGCACGGGGCGACGCCCGCTCAGGTCGCGCTGGCCTGGGTGCTGAGGCAGGAGATGGTCGCGGCCATCCCCCGATCGTCCAACTCGGAACACACCCGGGAGAACGCGGAAGCACGCGACCTGCACCTGACCGAGGAAGACATGACGGCACTCGACACGGCATTCCCGCCACCTACCGGCCCGCAACCGCTGGAGATGTTGTAGGGGCAGTGGCCGTTTGGGCGGGCGCCAGGCGAGATCACCATCGCGCTGGTGCACGGTCTCACTCCAGAGCGCCCTGACCAGCGGGAACTCCGCGGGGTGTCACAAGCATCCCTGCGGGATATGTCCCTTGTGAAAGGTTTTGCCCTGAAGGTTGCCGTTGTCGCGGCACTCGCACGAGCAGATCGAGTGCAAGCCACTGCGGATGGCCACCCAACAGGGTCGGCGGACGGGCCGTCTTCCAGCCCACCAGATGACCGTCGCGACTCGGGTGTACGCCCACTTACCTTCCGCTGTGGGGCTACCCGTCTTTCTCGTCCCGCCAGCCGTCGCTCCTGAGCCGGCACGCGCTGAAATCGATTGCAGCGCGCACCGTTTGCCGTTTCAGGATGGTAGTTCGGCCGAACGTCGAGTTGCTGGTACACCTCGGCCTTGTCTGAGGGATCGGCGTCGCGGAGCACGGCGGTGATGTCGCCGAGTGCGTCCACCAGGGCCATGATTTCTCCTCGGCTCATCCTGCGCCCGGGGGCGCCCGAGTTTGCGCGGAGGTCTGCTTCCGCGCGGGCGCGTTCAGTCTGGGTCTAACCGCAATCCAGGCGGTGACAACCGTCGGGTGCAGGTTTCCCCGCCCGAAGCGCTCACCGGGCGCAGGGCAGAGGCGAGGGGCTTTGACCTGCGGTGATGAAGGCCGAGCGGTATGGCTCGACCTCCCAGCGGATACCGAAGTGGTCGGGTGTCGTCTCGGGCGGACAAGCCACCTTCGCTTAATTGATTAGGGTTCCGCCATGTCGTTGCAAAAGTTGATCACGCTTGTGCCTGCTCCCGATCATGGGATCGACGTGTCGTTGCCGCAGGAATTCGCCGCTTGCGAGGCCGAGCTCGGGTTGGAGCTTCCTGCCGACTTCAAGGAGCTCCTCACGGCCTACGGGGCTGGCATGTTCCTCGACTACCTCTTCGCATACCCCCTGGCAGGCGACGACATGAACATTCGGCGCAACACATTGTTGCTGGAAGGGCACGCGGCCTCGCGAGGCAAGTTCCCAATGTGGTACCCATATCCGCTCTACCCGGAAGCTGGTGGCCTGCTGCTGTGGGGCGGCACCTACGACGGGCACTCGCTGTGCTGGCTAACCAGGGGCGAGCCGGATGAGTGGCCAGTGGTGGTATGGAATCAGCACGACAGCAACTACCAGCTTTACGAAGGCGGCGCGGTCGCCTTCATCGTCGACTGGCTGAAGCGCACCCTGCCCACACGAACGCTGCCCAGGCCACCGCGAGGCAGGGCCTGGTTCGAGCCAGCCCGCAAACTCAAGCAGGTGTACGTGTATCTCGACGGTGGGGCCGGCAGTTTCAGGGAGCGTGCGCGACTGCTGCGCCAACTGTTCGGGCCAGTTCAGGATCGTGGTTTCAGTATTCATGAAGGTGATTGCGACGTTCGCTTCGCCACAGCACAGGACTGGCGGGTCACCTACAGCGAATGGCCGAACGGGCGCCTAATCCGCATCGCCTTTCCCGCAGTCGACGAGGAGGCCGCGCGGGCCGCGGTCATCAACGCGATCCCTGAACTGGGTCACACGCTGAGACACGCTCAGACAGTGCGTGGCACACGGGTATGGGTCGGCTGACCATCAGCGACAGCTGAGGTGCCCGGATGCGTGACCGCTCCGCGAGGCCGTGACCGGGCTATCGGCCCTGCGCCGTGTCGGCGAGCCGGCGGATGTCGCGGACATGATCGCCTTCCTTGCCTCTCCAGGGCCCGCTGGGCGACCGGCCAGGTGACCGACGCATCCGGGGGCCTATCTTCTCCGCCGACCAGGGGCCGCCGGAGAAAGTGTGACTGCTTCATCTACGGCGTGGGCCAGGCCGGCGACAGGCCGGCCCGGCGCACCCATGCGTTCCGCGTTGAGGCATCAGGGTGCGAGGGGAGGCGCAGGTCGGAATGTCACGGTGAGGTGGTGACGTGGTGGCACTGCCGGCAGGGCGCGGTGAGCGCTGCAATGGGATGTCCACCTTCGGAAAGGAACCTCCCGATGAACCCCCCACGATCCGACGGACCCTGGCAAGGGACGAAACGCGCGGGACTCTCTGACGCCGGAAGCTCGCGCCTCCTGACATCGGAGCAATCCGGGCCGGCCGTCGACACCTCCCGGCCCTTCGGCGCCCACCTCCGCATGAGCTGGTGGAAGCCGCTCGTGGTCATCCTGGTGCCGCCGCTGGTGATGCTGCTTCTCCAGGTGGTGCTCTACCAGGTCGTGGGCCTCATCGAGGGCAGCGACGACCCGATGTCGGCCGACTTCACGCCGTTGAAGTTGTTGGCCATCAACATCAGCATCGGCGCGGCGGGCGTCCTGGCGATCCTGCTCCTGGTGCGGACCGCCAAGGTGCCGTGGCGGAGCCTGATCAGCTTTCCCCGAACCTTCGACGCCCGCCGCCTGACGTACTACCTGATCGCAGCGGCGTTGCTGGTGGGTGCCGGGATCGGTGTCGTGGCGCTTGTCGCGCCCGACTCCCCGGGTTGGACCGCCGTCGGGGTCACCGGCACGACGATCGGCGTGCTGGTGGTCACCGTGCTGAGCACGCCGCTGCAGTCGGCCGGCGAGGAGTTGATGTTCCGAAGCGCCGTGTTGCCCGCCGCCGCGTCCTGGGTGCGCGCGGTGCGTCCGGCCCTGGTCGTCGGGCTCGCCGTCTCCGGCCTGGGCTTCGCCGTGGTCCACGGGTCGACCGACCCCTGGCTGTTCGGCTACTACACGTTCATCGGCGTCAGCACCGGCGCGATGGCCATCATCAGTCGCGGCATCGAGGCGCCGGTCGCCTTCCACGTCGCCAACAACGTCCTGTTCGGGATCGTCAACACGGTGATGGCGGACGGTGAGCCCTACGCGATCGACCGGTCCACCGACTCCGGTGACGCGTCCCTGCTGATCCTCGGCGCCGTCAACATCGCCATGGTGGTGCTGGTCTGGCTACGTGAGCGGCGAGCCCGCACCACCAGCGCGGGCTGAGCCCACCAGAGTGCAGGGATCGGCCACAGACACCGCAGCACACGAGGCCGGCCGGGAGCTGTGCGATCAAGGCGGAAGCGGCCACCGGGCGGCTGACGCAGGTGTGGTCAGCGGTTGTTCGCCGATGTTGGCCGCTTACCGCTGGACGGGGTGGCACCCTGGGCATGTGGGCTGGGCAGGGAGTCGGGGGAGGGTGGCATCGGGACTAGGGTGAACGGCCTCTGATGCGTACCGCGTTGATCGTAGTAGCCGTGCTGGCGGCGGCGGTGGTCGTGGACTTGATCTCCGGGGTGCTGGTCCGCCGGGTAGCCCGCGGCCGTTACCAGTGGGTGCTGGAACCGCTGCGGCACGCCTGCCGCGGTCCGGCGGCAGCGGCGCTGCTGGCTGGGGTGTTGTACTACGCGCTGCCGTTGGGTCCGGTCGGGTGGCAGCGTCACCTGCGGCACGTCGTCCTGGTGGCTCTGGTCCTGTCCGGGGCTTGGTTGGTGATCAGGGCGTTGCACGTCGCTGAGGCGGTCGCGTTCAGCCGCCTACCGGGTGACGCGGTCGCCAGCCGGCGGGTCCGGCGGGCTCGGACGCAGATTCGTCCCGTGCGGCGGCTCACCGTCGCCGTGGTCACGATGGTCGCGATCGGCCTGATTCTGAGCACCTTTCGGCCGGTACGTCTCTTCGGCGTCTCCGTACTGACGTCGGCGGGGGTGGTCGGGGCGTTGATCGGTCTGTCGGCCCGTACCGCGCTGGGCAACGCGTTCGCCGGTGTCCAGGTCGCCTTCGCCGACGGTCTGCATGTCGGCGACGTGCTGGTGGTGGACGGTGAGTGGGGCCGGGTCGAGGAGGTGAAGCTCACCAATGTGGTGATCCGGCTCTGGGACGAGCGGATGCTCATCCTGCCCACCACGTACTTCACCGAGCGGTCGTTTCAGAACTGGACCCGCAACGAGTCCCGGGTGATCGGCAAGATCCAGATCCATGTCGACCACACCGCCGATCTGGATGACCTGCGGCGGGAGGCGCGCCGGCTGGTCGAGTCCTCACCGCTGTGGGATCGCGACCAGTGGGTGCTCCAGATGGTCGACTCCACCTCGCAGACGGTGGTCATCCAGGTGCAGGCCTCGGCTGCCGACGGCGCCAGCGCCTGGGACCTGCGCTGCGACCTGCGCGAGGGGTTGGTCTGCTACCTGCGCGACCATCATCCGCAGTGGCTTCCCCGTACCCGCAGTCAGTATCAGCCCTGACCCGGCAGGTCCGATGGGCCATGCGCCCCGCTGAGGCCCGTCTCGGAAGTCAAGGGTGGCCAGTGTGTCGAACTGCAACGCCAGAGGAGGCCCGAGTCCGGGAAGAGGTAGTTGCGGTACCCAGCGGTCCAGGCGACCCCGAGTGCGCTCGTCCGCCTACCTCCCGCTGCTGGGCTGCTCCCTGCCTTTCTCGTCCCGCCAGCCACTGGGCTGAGGGTGATAGCCGTAAGCGGCAGCCCGGACTGTTTCCTCGTTCTCCAGCCCGGAGCCGATCGCGCCGCCGACAGTGGCCAGTGAGCTGGTGATCCAGGCCAGCGTCAGATAGTCGCTGGTATTCACCGGGCGCTGCAGAACCTGGGTCAGCACGGATGTGTCGATCAGCAGCGCCCCGACGAGCACCGTTCCCACGAAGAGCACCACGTAGGACAGTGCCGTCGCTAGCGTGAGAGTGAGGATCGTACCCAGGTTGAACAGCCGTGCCAGCTCTTTTGGTGTCTCGCGGCTCGGCCTCTCCCAGAGGCCGTGCGCGCCGATCAGCCAGACCACCAACGCGGCCAGCCCGAGCAGCATGATCACGGTGAGCCGAAGTCCGCCGAGGGCATCGCCCATCTGCCAGATGGTGTCCGTGGTGAGCGCGAACGCGGCCGTGCCGAACGCACCGACCAGCAGCTTGGACAGGCCCAGCAGGGCGCGTCCGGGTTGGTTGGCTCGGACCATGCCAGTCACCAGGCGCGCCCGGCCGATCAGCCCCGAGGCGAGGTAGCGCCGCTCACCGGCGTCAGCCCCGCCGATCACTCGGCGGACGGCGGGAATCCGGCCTGTCAACTCGGCCGACGCCCACTCGGCCGGCGGCACCCGGTGGTCGGTGGCGTCGGTCAGTAGTTGGTTGATCAGATCCGGAACGGCTGCGCGGGCCGCTCGTATCTGGTGCAGGCCCAGCGCGGGCAGGGAGATCATCGCGACCTGGCGTCGGCCGGAGGTCTGCGCGACCAGGGGCACCCGCTCGCCATGCAGTGGCAGATCGGTCAGACAGACGGCGACGTCCCACTTGTCGTCGGCGCGCCGTCTAGCAAGATCGTCGAGCAGAGCCTCGGCGCCGCCGTCGCGGCGTGGCGCCACATCCCCCCAGCCTTCCCGGACGGTCCACCGCACATCGGCGCTCACCCGCTCCGTGAGCCGGCGGGCCAACTCCGCAGTGAGCCTCGCCGCCACCCGGGCAGGGTGGTCCGGTGGGGTTGCCACCAGTCCCACGACGATCTCCGGGCGTTGCCCTTCGCTCTGGGTCACCGCTGCTCCTCACCGGTAGCCGGGCTCGGCCGCCAACGGCGAGAACCGGGTGCGTCACGCGCCGTCGAGGCACAGTAGTGAAGCCAGGCCGCCGAGGAGAGCGCCCCGACCAACCCGTACAGCACCAACTCGACGCCTGTGTCACATTGGGGCGGGCCGCCCACGCAGCCTAGAAGACCATTCCGAAGGGTGCGGCGGATTCGCTGGGCTGAGGTCTTCTCGAAGGCAGCTGGCGCGTTCGGCCTGGGTCTGCGCAATCCCGGCGGTGACCACCGTCGGGTCAGCTCCAGCGTCGAGGCTGCGCAGTAGCGCTCCAGCTTGGCGGCGCACTCGCCGATGATCTAGGAGTTGCCACAATCGCGGTGATCGTCGAGATCCGCATTAGCCCTCAACCCCACGTCAACCGCATCGAGGGCGCGTCGATCGTCGTGAGGTGTGGTGTGACTATCTGGGTCACCCATTGCTGACTCGCGTTACACCTAGGACACTGACGGCCACTGTGACATCGAGCCGGGTGACCATGAGCGCCCGTCAGGCGCGGTGGGGAGGGGTCTCACGATGCCGAGAACGACGCCAGGTGCCAAGGCCATGGCCATTCCTGTCTACAAGGCGCTGCCGCGGCTGGTCCGCGACCCGCACCAGTCGCTCGTCGACATCGCGAACTGGTCCGGCGGTGCCGTCGTCCGCCTTGGACTGGGAGTTTCCAGCGCGTATCTCGTCACCGACCCGGCCGATGTGCAGCAGGTGCTGCAGGAGAAGGCCGACATCTACCCGCGAGGTGACGACACCGCACTGTGGCGGTCAGTACGGAGGTTGGTCGGAGACGGCATCCTCGCGGAGGGTGAGACCTGGGCGGCCAGCAGGCGGACGCTCGGCCCGCTGTTCAGGACGACTCGCATCGGCCCACTGGTCGACACCATGGCCGAGGCCATCGCCACCTCGGTCGACGAGCTTGAGGTGGCGGCCGCTGCGGGAACGCCGATCGATGTCGGCGCCGAACTGTCCCGGATCGTTTCCAGTGCCATCATGCGGGTCTTCTTCGCCGATCGAATCGACATCGAAGCCGCCCTGCGGATCATGGCCGCACAGGAGGTGATCGTTACTGCGATGGGACCTCGCCTGCTCGCGCCGGGCGTGCCGTGGTGGATCCGCTTGCCCGGCGATCGACGCTTCATCGCTGCGGTTCGCGCAATCGACGATATCCTGCTGCCCGTTCTACAAGAGGCGCTCCAGCGACCAGGCGACAGCGATGACGTGTTGTCCACCCTGGCGCGAGCCCGGACCTCTGAAGGAGCTCCGCTCAGTCTCAAGCAGATGCGCGACGACCTGGTGTCGATGGTCGCGGTCACGACGGAGACCTCGTACGTCGTGCTCACCTGGCTGTGGCCGGTCCTCGCCAACAACCCGGAGGTCGCCAGTCGGCTCTACGCCGAGGTCGACCACGTCATCGGTGAAGGTCCGATCCGCGCCGAGAACCTGCAGGAACTCACCTACACCCGGATGGTGCTGGACGAACTCCTCCGGCTCTACCCGGCCGGCTGGATTCTGCCCCGTCGCGCGGCCGAGGCGGACGTGCTCGGCGGAGTGCGCATCAAGAAGGGGGCGAGCATCATCCTCTCGCCGTACGCCACGCATCGGATGTCCGCGCTCTGGGGGGAGACGGCGGAGGTCTTCGACCCTGAGCGTTTCGCGCCAGGCCGTGACGAGGGCCGCCACCGGTACGCGTATTACCCCTTCGGAGGGGGGAGGCACCGCTGTTTGGGCGAGCACCTGTTCGCACTCGAGGCCGTTCTCGTCGTGGCGACCTTCCTGAGCCGGTTCCGGTTCCGTCTGAACGATTCCGCCATTCCCAGCACGAGGGTCGCCGCCTCGCTACGTCCCGCACGCCCCGTGGAAATGGTCTTGACGCGCATAGCTCGCACCGCCGCATGAGAGGAGTACCTGTGCCTACCCATACCGTCGCCGACGGCCTCGCGGCAGCTGCGGAAGAGGGACGCATCTGCGTCCTCGCCGCTCGGGGCCATCGAGACCTACAGCAGTGCGCGTCGATGTATCCCACCCTGTTCCCCAGCCCACCGGTTGACGGCGCCATGCTGGGCGCGCTGGCGCTGTCGACGGCGTTCATAGCGCCGTGGTGCACCGCAGAGCAGCTTCGCATCGCCAACCGGGCGTCGCTGTGGGTCACTGCGGAAGACTGGATGGTCGACTCTGTCGCGACGTCCCTGGACTCCGTAACGGCGATCGCCTCCGCCTGCATCGCGGTCGCCGACGGCGCCACGCCGGCGGCCGGAGACGCGCTCGGCCAGTTTCTCGCCGAGATTCGCGACGAGTTGGCCGCCGTACCCGCGTTCGCAGACGCTCAGCCGCTGTGGCGGGACGAAGTCGACAAGATGCTCACCGCTGAGGTCTTGGAGTGGCAGTGGCGAGCCGCCAGGGCAGCCGACGAGCGTCAGCTGCCAACATTCGTGGAATACCTCGACAACGCGGACAACTACGGCGCGTCCTTTGTCAACGTGTCCCACTGGCTTGCCACCGCCGACCAGGAGACCCTGAGCCACCTCCCCGAACTGACAGCGGCCAGTCGCGAGGTACAGAAAATCCTGCGTCTGGTGAACGACATGGCCAGCTATGAGCGCGATCTCAAGACAGGGGATCTCAACGCCCTCATGCTCGGCGTCGACAGGGATGAGATCAACCGAAACATCACCGAGCGGATCGACATGTGCCGCACGCTGCTTCAGGAGTTGGAAGGCACGTGCGCGCAGGAAGCCCGTTACCTGGCCCGGGAAATCGGGTTCACCACTGGTTTCTATCGCGGCACGGATTATTGGGGCACCGTTGAGCGTTGACCGCGCTTTCCCGGAACAGACGCGGGGACCAGAGGGCCGGACCCTCGCCTCGACCGGCGCAGCTGACCTGGTCGAGGCGATGATGCGAGAACCAGCCGGGCAGATGTCCCCGTCCACCTACGAAACCGCTCGGCTCGTGAGTTTGGCTCCCTGGTTGACCGGCCATGACGAGCGGGTGCGGTACCTGCTGCGCAACCAGCGGCTCGACGGCGGATGGGGCCCACCAGAGGGGTACGCCCTGGTTCCGACGTTGAGCGCCACGGAGGCTTTACTCGCCGTTCTGAGCAGGTCTCCCGGTGACATGCTGGTCGACGCTGTCGACCGGGGGCTCATGTGGCTCAGGAGTTGGCTGGCGACCACGCGACCCATCCCGGACACGCCAGCGATCGACCTCATTGTGCCGGCGCTGACGAACGCCATCAACGAGCACGTGACGTGCAGCGATATGCCGCGCGGCCTGGTCCACTGGCAGGCAGGTCCTCGGCTGCCCCTGCCGCCCGGCATGGATGACAAGAGACTCGACGTCGTTCGGGGCATCATCGCGGCAGGCGCGCCTGTGCCCGACAAGCTGCTGCACGCGTTGGAGGTCGTTGGTGACATCGCCCAGGACGCCGTCGGTGTTCAACCGCTGCCGCCAGGCGTCATCGGCGCGTCGCCGGCCGCCACCGCTGCGTGGTTGGGTGCGGCGGGAGAGGCCGATGGGCATGGCTGGGTACGGGCATACCTGGAGTCCGTCATTCAGCGGCACGACGGTCTCGCTCCCTGCGCGACGCCGCTCGGCGTCTTCGAGCGTGCGTGGGTAGTCGGTTCCCTTGCCCGGGCCGGCATCGCCGTACCCGCGGTTTCGGGCTTGGTCGACAGCCTGACGGCAGATCTGACATCGGCGGGGACACCAGCCGGCCCAGGCCTGCCGCCGGACGCGGATACCACCTCAGTCACTCTGTATGCGCTGGCGCGGCTGGGCGTGCCCACCGACCCGAGCAGCCTGTGGGGATTCGAGACGGACGCCGGATTCTGCACCTGGCCCGGCGAGGACGGCTTCTCGGTCACTACCAACGCCCATGTCCTGGACGCCCTGAGCCAGCACGCGGCTACGCAGTCAGACGCCGCACCACGCTACCGCTCTGCGGCCCGGCGTCTGGTCGGTGCGCTGCAAGCCTGCCAGCTTCCGGACGGCAGTTGGCAGGACCGATGGCACGCCTCTCCCTACTACGCGACCGTCTGCTGCACGTTGGCTCTGGCCGATGCCGCCCCTTCCGCGGCTGCGGAATCTCTGGCCCGCGCGGTGCACTGGGTGGTCGCTACGCAGCAGCACGACGGCTCCTGGGGTCGCTGGAACGGATCGTTGGAGGAGACGGCGTACGCGATGCAGATCCTGGCCGTTGCGGGGCGAGAACTACCAGCCGCTGGTTCGGCCCTCAGCCGAGGCCTGTCCTATCTGGACAGGGCGAGCGCGATCCAGCAGGAGGGTCCCGCGCTGTGGCACGACAAGGACCTTTATCACCCAACAAAGATCGTCCGTGCTGCCGTCCTCGCGGCGCAGCACCTCGCGACGGAGATCCCTCTGCGGGCTAAGGTCAACGACGATCTGTGGACGTGCCCGACGTGATGGAGGCCGTCGATGGCTGAGGCGTCGTTTCGATGCCGCGACGACCTTGAGTAGCGAGTCAGGAAACTGCTAGCGTGCCCCGGTCTACACCATCCGATGGCTTGTACGGCGAGCAAGGCCGTGAAGTTGCCAATGTCAGGCATGGGGCGGTAGGTCTAATGCGGTCTCGCAGTACGAATCTGCGCGCGAAAGTCGTTGGCGCCCTGCTGTCTCTGGTCGCGCTGTGGTCGTTCGCGGCATGGGTGACCCTCCGCGACGGCGTCAACCTGCTGGGCGTCCAAACGATCGATAGTCAGATCGTTGGCCCAAGCGAGCCCTTGCTGCTCGAGTTGCAGATCGAGCGCCGGCTGTCGGCAGCCCAGCTCGGCGGGCCCAGCCCGGATCGCGAAAATGCCCTCGTCGCCGCTCGTAGGAATGTCGACGACACCGCAAGGAGATTTCGCGACACCGCCCAAAGTCGCCTCGCGGACTTCGCCGCCGATGCCGAGGCTGAGCGCACGGTCAATGCTGCCATTGCCGCTCTGGACACCCTACCCGGCACGAGACAGTCGATCGACAATCGCAGCGTCGACCAGGCTGCCGCTGGGAAGGCCTTCAGCGGCCTCATTGACTCGCTGTTCGACCTCTACGATGTGGTGGGTGGCCTGGATGATGCAGCGATCGAGGCAGACACCCGCAACCTCATCGAGCTCTACCGGATCCGGGAGCTGATCTCCCAGGAGGACGCGCTGCTGTCCGGTGCCCTCGCCGCAGGCCGATCAACGACAACCGACAACGCGAAGTTCGTGGAACTCGTCGCCGGTCAGCGATTCCTTACTGTCCGGGCCTCCGGGCTGCTACGCGAGTCGGAGAGGGCCACATTCGACGCAGTGATCGCCGGTCCCGCGTTCACTAACCTGCGCGCCCTCGAAGACCGGGTTCTCGCCCGCGAACGTAGCGCGTCGCAGCTTCCCCTTACGTCGAATGAGTGGGATGTCGCCGCGGAGGCCGCACTGACCGAGCTGCAGAACATGGTGCTCGACAGCGGCGATGCCCTGGTGGATCGGGCCACCCCGGTAGCCGTATGGGTCGTTGTTCGGCTGATTCTCGCCGCGGGTCTGGGGTTGCTGGCAGTTGTCGCGGCGATCGTGGTGTCTGTGACCACGTCACGGGAGCTGGTGGCCCGACTCCAGCGCCTCAGGAAGGCCGCAGACCAATTGGCCGATGAGCGTCTACCAGGGGTTGTGGAACGCATCAGCCACGGTGAGAAGGTGGACGTCGAGCGGGAGGCACCGCCACTGGACTTCGGTGACGACGAGATTGGGCAGGTGGGCAAAGCGTTCACTCGTCTCCAGCGGACGACGATCAGCACCGCCGCCGAGCAGGCCGAGCTTCGACAGAACGTCCGTGAAGTCTTTCTCAGCCTTGCCCGACGGACGCAGGCGCTCGTGCATCGTCAACACGGGCTCCTTTATGCGATGGAAAAGCGAGAGCACGACGCCGACGAGCTGGAAGACCTGTTCCGGGTCGACCACCTTGCTACCCGGATGCGCCGGATCGCCGAGAACCTCATCCTGCTGTCCGGCGGAACGCCTGGCCGGGTCTGGCGTCGGGACATCCTCTTGTTTGACGTGGCCCGGGCTGCGCTGCAGGAGGTGGAGGACTATCAGCGGGTGAAAGTCATACCGTTCGGACCGATCGGTGTGAAGGGTCGCGTGGCGAGAGACGTCACCCACCTGCTGGCTGAGCTGATCGAGAATGCCCTGTCGTTCTCACCCCCGCACACCGAGGTTGAGGTCAGGGGACAGCTCGTGGCGCGGGGCTTCGCGATCGAGGTCGAAGATCGAGGGCTGGGCATGGCAGATGATGATTTCTCTGCCGCCAACGACCAGATCGCCAGCACCAAGGCGTTCAGCTTGGACGATGTCAACAAGCTGGGGCTGTACGTCGTGAGCCATCTGGCCCGGAAGCACCAGCTGATGGTCCACCTCAAGAGGTCCGGGTACGGCGGCACCACCGCCGTGGTGTTGATCCCACTGGAGCTCATCACCACCGCCGACTCTGTCGGCACCGCGACGACCAACGCCAGCGTCTCGGCTGCCGCTGGCGACATCACAGGAACATTGGGAAGCCCTCGGCAGGCTTCCCCTCTGACGGGCGGAGCCGTTGCTGTGGAGGAGCCCCCTGCGCCACGTGCGCTCACCGCACCAACCGTAGGGCTCCCCGCCGTGCGAGAGGCCAGCACGCATCCGCCCCGATCTACCGACGCAGAAGCGGGGGCAGCGCTGTCGCCTTCCGACAACGCGGATCAGCCGCCCCCGCCCTTCGACACCCGCACCACGGGTGGGCTGCCTGTTCGGGTACGGCAGCGCAGCATCGCTCCGCAGCTTCGCGACGGTTCCACCCGGACCGACGTACCTGCACGTGGCGACTCAACCAGGTCGCCCGACCAGATCCGCACCATGATGAGCTCGTACCAAAGTGGCACCCGCCGCGGCCGTCTCGACGCTGAGGGCCAATACGACCAGGACAACGAAGGTCCCGGCGACATGCCCGCATCGGCACCAGCCAGCACCGACGGGTAGAAAGAGGAACGAGACGTGCCACAACAGGTGCAGCAGACCGATCTGACGTGGTTACTCAATGACCTGGTGTCCCGAGTCGGGCAGGTTGAGCATGCCGTCGTCCTGTCCGTCGACGGGCTGCTCGTGGCGTCCTCGGCAGGGCTGGTCCGCGATGACGGCGAGCATCTTGCCGCGATAGCGTCATCGATTCAGAGCCTCGCGAAGGGCGCGGGTACCCGGTTCAACGGCGGCGCCGTCCGGCAGACCATCGTTGAGATGGAGTCGTCCTTCCTGTTCGTCACCGCTGCGGGGCGGGGCGCATGCCTGGCGGCCCTCGCCTCGGAAAGCGCAGACGTGGGTCTGGTTGCCTACGAGATGACCATGCTCGTCAGCCGTGCCGGCAAGTTCCTTGCCTCCCCGGCGCGGTCATCGTCGGAATCGCCCACCGACAAGTAGGGGCCGTCATGACCGCCGAACGAGATGCCCTGTGGGTCGACGACGATGCCGGGCCCGTGGTCCGGCCCTACGCTGTGACGCGAGGCCGAGCGAAGACGAGCGCCAACCTCAATCTGATCTCGCTGGTACGTGCTACGGGGGCGCCGCCGCCGCTCACGGTCGGTATCGCGCCGGAGCACATAAGCATCATCAGCCTCTGCCAGCAACGACCGCTCGCAATGGCGGAGGTCGCCGCGCACCTCGAGCTTCCGCTCGGGAGCGTCCGCGTTCTCCTTGGTGACCTGCTCGAACAGAGGTTGGTGCAGGTCACGGAGCCAACCTCCCACGCCACCCTTCCCGACGACACCCTTTTCGAGGCACTGATCAATGGACTACGCGAACTCTGACGGCGACGGCGCGGACGGGCTACGCACCCTTCCGGCCGCTATCAAGATCCTTATCGCTGGTGGCTTCGGAGTAGGCAAGACCACCCTCGTCGGCTCGGTGAGCGAAACGAAGCCCCTCCGCACGGAGGAGGTGATTTCCGAGCACAGCATCGGCGTCGACGACCTGGTCGGCGTCGAGGACAAATCGATGACAACGGTGGCCATGGACTTCGGCCGGATCACCTTCGACGACGATCTGGTGCTCTACCTGTTCGGCACGCCCGGGCAGAACCGGTTCTGGTTCGTGTGGGACGAACTGGCACTGGGAGCCCTCGGAGCGGTCGTCCTCGCAGACACCCGCCGGCTAGCGGACTGCTTCCCGTCGGTCGACTACTTCGAGGGGCGAGGACTGCCGTTCATCGTCGCCGTCAACTGCTTCGCTGGCACCCGTCAGTTCAGCCTCGAGGAGGTGCAACTGGCCCTCAACCTGGACCCGGACGTGCCCGTGATGTTGTGTGACGCCAGGGACCGCGAATCAAGCAAGGATGTCCTCATCACGTTGTTTGAGTACGTGAAAAAGGGTGGCGCGGCGCGAGGGTGACAAGAACTGCTGCCGGAAGCAGTCGGCGGGCACCGAAGAGGGCCCCGAGCTGCAGGACGATCCGATCGAGTACGACGAGAGGTTCGCGCTCGGTACGAGTGTCAACGGTGCGGAGTGTGCGATCGAAGGTACGTGGCTTCTGCCGCCGGCCGGTCGCTATCGCGTGGACCTTCTGGTGATGGACGGGCTCATGGCTGCCGCACGGCTTTGCATCCGGGATGAGTCGGCGGCGAGCTGGGAGGAGGCGTCCTAACGCGTCACCGGTTGCGCCGCTCGATGTCCGCGACGGCCGGCGCTCCGCCCGGCCGTCGACGCGTTCGTCCGACAAAATCGTTACCCAGATGGCGGTACGCAGTGATACACAACCGAGGTGCGAAACATCGTCGAGTTCCCCGAGGTCCTACGGCTGATTGAAGACCGCTCGGCCGCGTTCCGCGCCGCGATCGCGTCCGCTGCCGACCTTGACGTCCAGGTCCCGACATGCCCGGACTGGACGCTGCGCGAACTGGCGCAGCACCTCGGCGACGGTCGCCGCCGCCAAGCCGCCATCATCGCGGCGGGGCCGGGCGCTGAGCCCCCGGCCAAGACGGACCCGAAGGGCGCCCCGACCGCGCCCCGCGACCGTGAAGCCCTAGGGCCTGTTTCATAAGACCTGGCCGGCCTGCGGCGGGCCCGGACGACGCCCGGCGGCGTTGCGGTTGCGTCCGGATACGACACCGGTATCCGGACGAAACCGCGCCTTGCCGGATCGCCGCCCGGACTCCGCCTCGGCTCGACCGCCCTTATGAAACAGGCCCTAGATGCCTGGCTCGCCGAGTCGACCGAGCTCATGCTCGACGTGATGCGCGAGGCCGGCCCGGACCGCGGCTGCTGGACCTGGTGGGGCCGCTCGCAGGCCCCGCAGACCAGCGGAGCCCTGGCCCGGCACCAGATCCAGGAGATCGCCGTCCACACCTACGACGTCCAGCTCACCCAGGGGGCCGCCCAGCCGCTGCCGACGGAAGTCGCGGTCGAGGGCGTCGACGAGTTCCTGACGACCGTCGCGGCGACGACCGTCCCCTGGCCGTTCACGCCGGCGACCATCGACCTGCACACGACCGAGGGCCCTTCCTGGCGTCTGACCCTCAACGCCGACGGCGTCCGCTGCGACGACCTCGCCGCCGACGCGGAGCCGGGCGACCTGGCGATGCGAGGCGCAGCAAGCGAGCTGGTCCTCTACTTCTACGCGCGGGTCCCGCTCGACGACCTGGAGACCACCGGCGACACCGAGCCGATGGAGCGGCTCGCAGACTGGGACCCGAACGCGTAACCGCAGGAGCAGATCAGCGCCGACCTGCTGTGGCTGTGGTTTGTACGAACGTCGCGTCGGTACGGAGAACGTCAGCACCTTGCGTCTGCTTGACAACTGCGCAGCCTCTATCCGGCTCGATCACGGCTGGCGCGGCGGTCGATTCCTCGCCGGACGAGGCGATCGAGATAGTCGAGCAGCTTCACCTCGCTGCGAACCAGCCTCTCACGCTCGGGCATCGGCAGATCGGCGAGCGGGTCCCAAAGGTCTTCGTTCCGCGGCACGAACACCATGGCACCGGAGTATTCACGGCAGGTCGAGCACCACGTCAAGCCGACGCAGCGCTCGTAGAACCTGTCGGAGGGCGCGTAGAAGCGGTACCGGTAGGAGAGGATCTCGCCGGCACAGGCGACGGTGTCTCCACCACGTACCCCGTGAACCATGCTGACCTTTGACCATGCCCACCTGGCGGACCTGTGCCCCATGGCCTTGATCTTTCCCGGCCCCCAGCCCAAGCCACCATCCCGATCTGCCAGTGATGATCACGCACTCGCAACGCGAGCCGCTCCTCGCGGACGTGTGCGGGGATGACAAGGGCTCCTGTGCGTGCATAACGTGCACTCGATGATCCGACCCGCGTTCCTGGACGCCGCCGAGAGCGCCATGGTCCTGTTGCGCGATCCGATGCTGGCCATGCAATGGTCCGCACCGAGCGCACTGCCGGACTTCTCCACCGGTGGCCTCGCCCGCCATCTGGCCAACCAGGTCACTCAGACCGTGACGTTCCTCGCTGCGCCGCCAGGAAAATCGGCGATCCCGGTGTTGGAGCACTTCACCGGCAACGCCTGGGTGACCTCAGGCGTGGACGGTTCCGACAACATCGACATCCGGCGCCGCAGCGAGCAGACATCTGCAGCGACGACCCCCAGCGAGCTGGCGGATTCGGTCGAAGCGGCATTGATCGAGCTGCGTGCCGCTGTGGTAGCGCAACCAGCTGACCGCATCGTGGACCTCGGCGACTGGGGCTTGAAGGTCGACGACTTCCTGCTGACCCGGGTCATGGAACTGGTCGTGCACACCGACGACCTGGCAGTCAGCCTCGGCTTGCCGACGCCCCCGATGCCGCAGACAGCGACTGAAGCGACGATCCGGCTGCTGAGCAGCCTCGCGGCCTGGCGACACGGTTCTTTGAACGTGATACGCGCGCTAGCTCGGCAAGAACGGGCGCCCACCTCCATCGCCGCTTTCTAGCCGGTGGACTGTCACACGGTGAGGTTGGGCTGGGCACACCACGCACCACCGGAACCATCGTGCTACGACTACGCGTCATGAACGCGAACACTCACCCGGATCTCGCCGACCTTCGAGCCGCCTTCCTGGTGGACGACGCCGGTGAGTCGGCTCTGGGCTGGCCAGGCGTGTACGCCTTCGAAGCTGAGCATGGGATCGTGCTGCCGGAGCCGTACCGAACCTTCGTCGCGGAGATCACCGACGGGTCGTTTTCCGGGCCACCGGACTTCGGTCTTCTCGGGGTAGCCGAGATGCCCGATGACTGGGGCGACGACCGGCCGGTGCGCGAGTTGGCGGCTCCGTTCCCGCTGACCGAGGCGTGGCTGTGGGAGGAGGACTCCCGGCCGTCGGAGGAGATCGAGCCGCTGCTCGATGCCGTCTTCGACCATGGCTCGATCGTGCTCGGAACAGACGGCTGTGGGATGTACTGGCATCTCGTCGTGACCGGACCGCATCGCGGGCACATCTGGAACATCAGCGGTGAGGGGGCGATGCCCTTCGGGGCGGAGTTCGGCCACACCACCGGGGCGTCGGGGTTCGTCGGGTGGGTTCGGCACTGGGCGGCCGGCAAGCCATGGTTCGACGCTGCCTGATCGGTCCCTGTCGTCAGCGCCGGCAGCCTCCTCAAAGCCGACGACAGGCAAGATGGATCGATGGCGACGATAAGACCGTTCGACAGCGCCGACGCGCCAGCCGTGGCGGCCCTCATCGAACGCTGCCTGCGTGAGGTCAACAGTCGCGACTATCCGAGCGAGGTCATCGAGCGGATGTGCGACCACTTCACCGAGCAACGCATCACGGAACTCGCGATCCAACGACAGATGGTCGTCGCAGAGGATGACGGGATCGTCGGCACCGTCTCCCGCGACGGCAACAAGGTCTACACCATGTTCGTGCACCCTCGTGTCGCCCGTCGCGGCATAGGGCGGCTCCTCATGCGCCACGTCGAGGAGCTGGCGACAATCGACGGCTACGACCACATGGAAACCGGAGCGAGCATCACAGGGCACGACTTCTACCGCCGGCTCGGCTACATCGACGTCCGCTCCACCGAGACGGAGTTCGGCCTCAACTACATCCTGCGCCGCAGTCTGCCCTGACGATCGTCGAGGGGCCGCCGACGCCGCATCGTTGACACTGTGGGCGGGCGAGATCGATCTCGCCCGCCCACTACCGTGGCGCGTCTCCTCGGGTGCCTACGGTGCCTTCCGTACCGTCAACTTCTGGTAGTCGGCGGCATGGGGCTGGTAGGTCGGGTTGCCGGAATAGGCGACGTGGACCCGGTAGGCCCCAGGCCGCAGATCGGCGGTTGGCAGTTCGACGACGGCCTTACCGTGCGCCAGTGGCACGACGTGCTCGGTGCCACCGAAGGTGACGGTGACCTCGCCGGTCGGGGTCGGAGCGTGCTGCTTCGGCCCGCCCGCCGGCTCGACGGTCACGTTCAACCTGAACGTGTCCCCGCGGACAACCGACGCCGGCGTGGCCTTCGCCTTGACCTTGACGGCGGCCGGTCCGGAGGGCACCTCGAACGACGCCGTACCCTCCGACGCCTTCAGGTAGTCGAAGCCGAGGTATTCGGCCTTGACCGTCCGGGCACCCGCGGGCAGACCCGTCGGCAGCGTGACGGTCGCCGCGCCGTCGCTCAGGTGGGCGAGCTTCGACCACGAGCCGATGCTGACCCGTACCTGACCACCGGTCTCGAACCCGTCAGCTGCCGTGACCGTCACTGTGGCCCTGGTCGTCTGGGCCCCGCTCGCGTACGGCGCGACAGCCACCTCGGTGGTGGTCGTGACGTCGCTGTTCGGGATTCCGCGGATGTCGTTCCACTCGCGGACGGTCAGCGGGATCACGGTGCCGTGACGCGGACGGACGACACCCGCGTTGGTCATCGTGATCGCCTTGGCGTTCCACGTCGGAGCCTCGATGTTCTCGTGACACGCGGCCTGGTACCCGCCACCGTTCGTGTACCGGTCACCCCAGAGGTAGAACTGGCCGGGGCAGGCGGTGTCACCGGGATTGGCCTTGAAGATGACCGGTCCCTCGTACCCCTGGTTGGCGACCCACGTCGTGCGCCCCAGCGCGGGCGCGACCAACGTCCAGTTGTCGATGTTGCTGTCCAGGAAGTCGGTGTGCTTCTCCGAGAAGATGTCCGAGCCCTGGTTGCCGGCCTCGTTCTTGGTCACCCGGTAGTAGTGGTCACCGACCCGGATCGCGGTCGTGTCGATGCGCGACAGCGGGGCCGGATCCTGCCAGACCCGGGGAGCGGAGAATGTCTTGAAGTCCCGTGTTGTGGCGTACCACATCTGCGCGTTGCCCTGACCGGTGCGGTTCACGGGGTCGTTCCACAGCGACTGGGCCCAGAACACGACGTAGGCGCCGAGCTCCTCGACCCACAGCGACTCCGGTGCGAAGGCGTTGCCCGCGTTGTCGGGCGCGACCTTCACGTGCCGCTGAGGGGTCCAGTTCACCAGATCGTGCGACTCGAACACCTCGATGTACTGGGTGTCGTTGATGGCGTACCCGCCCTGGTCGTACCAGTTCAGGTCGGTGGCGATCATGTAGAACGTGTCGCCGTCGGGGGAGCGGACGATGTGCGGGTCACGAAGCCCCTGGTCGCCCAGCTGGGAGATGAGTGACGGCCGACCTCCGGTCAGACCGGTCCAGTCCAGAGCGGTGTTTCCGTTGGACGTGGCGAACATGATCTGCTCGCCGTCGGCGATTCCCTCTCCCTTGAAGTACCCCATGAAGTACCGCTCGTACTCCTCCGAGCGCGGCATGGCGGTGATGGTCACCGGGAACGACTTCTTCTGTGACGCCTTACCCTTGGTGATGGTCGCCGTCAGGGTGGCGGCGACATCCGCACGGCCGAAGGCCGGGCGGCTGACCTCGCCCGTCGGGGTGACGAGGCCCGTGGTCGACTTCCAGGTGATCGTGGATCCGAACTCGCCCTTGGCGGCGAGGTCGAGGTTTCCGCGTACGCCGTCGGTAGCGTCCAGGGCCAGGTCGAAGGCGTCGCGGTCCACCGACTGCGCATCGTCGAATTCGGCCTTCACCACCACGGGGATCTCCCGTGTGACGACCTGCTGGGCACCCTTGCGGACAGTCGCCGTGAGCGTGGCCGTCGCATCGGGCTGTCCCTGTGCGGGCCGGGTGATCCTGCCGGTCACCGCGACCTTGCGCGCGCTGGGGACGGCCGGCGGGGTGTTGACCTCGACGACCGACGGGTCCGAACTCGTCCACGTGATGGCCGAGCCCGCCACGGACCCCACCTTGGGCAGAACGAGGTCGCGTACGACGGCACTGGTCCGGCCGAGGTCGACGGCCGCGGCGTCGGCGCGAACGCCGTCGGAGACCGTCTTCTCTGCCAGGGCGATCGTCTCGTCGAGGCTCACTGCCCGGTCGTACACGCGGAAGTCACGGATCGTTCCGCGGAACGAGTAGTGGCCCGATGTCTGCGAGCGACCGAGGAAGTTGCAGTTGGTCCCCGCGGCGTTCACCGACGGCGCCGTGGTCAGGTTCGTCGACGTCGCGTGCAGCACACCGTCGAGGTAGACCCTGCCGGTCCAGCTCGTTCCGTCCGAGTTCAGTGACTGGGTGTAGGTGACATGAGTCCATGCTCCCTCGAGCATGCGGACCCGGTTCTGTTGGAGGTTCGTCGGACCCACCGCGACGCGGAATCGCTGGGTGTTCGACGCGAAGATGGAGCCCTCGGCGCCGGTGTCGACGTCACACGAGCCGGACTTACGGCCGAAACCCCACATCTGGTGCTCGCCCACGTTCGCCGGGTCGACCCACACGTCGTAGTCCACGGTGAGGTTGGACATGCCGGCGGTGATGTCGTTCGGCAGCGCCACGTATGCGCCGTCGAGGGCGCTCTCGTAGGAGTCGGGGTTGAACCTGACTCCTTCGCCGGTCAAGGCCGCCTTCTCGGGATTCACGAGCGTGGCGTTCGCCGCCGCGCCCGCGCTACCCGAGTTGACCAACGTCGTCCCACTGGTCTCGTCGAGGGCGAAGTGGTGCACCAGGCCTTCGGTGAGCTGTTCCTCGGCAGCGTACGAGGGCGTTGGCGCGATCGAGACCGAAAGAAGCGCACCCAGTGCCAGGACCGCGACACCTCTACCCTTCCGACTCCGCCCGGGACGTGGTCTTGGCTGTCGCAGACTCAATTGATCCTCCTTGACCGGGACGGACTTCACTCCAAACTGGACGGGCTTGTTAACGCTAACTACGGGGTGCTGCCGGGTCAACGCGGTGCGTCGCGGCCCGAGCCCCACGAAGGCCCGCGGTTGATGTGGCCCCAACCGGTCGGCCCGTCGGGTTCGCGACGGGTGCGTCCCCATGCCAGCGCGGACGCACCCGAAGCGCCAGTGGCGTGGTGTCACGATCACGTGTGACGTGGTGTCACTGGTCGTTCGCCGGTGAGCACCGAAGACTGGGGTCGTTACCGCACGATTGCCGCGTTACGCCCGCGTCGATCGCGGCGGTCGTGCGGGCGCTCAGCGCGTAGGCGCTGGGTCCAGTCCGCCGTGGCCGACCTGTTGGCCAGCCGATTCGGCGCAGGTCACGGCCTACGAGACTCGCTACCTTGATCCACCGGATGCGCCGTCGCGCTCGGGAGTTGGACGGTGCTTCGTCGGACCCTGCCAGGGTGCGGCGGTTGTAGAGCCGACCGGCAAGCCGAGGGCGCGACCGATAACCAGGAAGGACCCGCCCATGACCGCGTCGGCGATCGAGAAGCCCGACTTCACCGGTTTGCGCGCGATGTACATCAACTGCAGCCTCAACCGTTCCCCCGGGCGTAGCCACACCCCGGGGGTGATCGATCGCAGTGTGGCGATCATGGAGGCGAACGGGGTCGCCGTAGACCAGATTCGCGCCGTCGACCACGACATCGCCACCGGCGTCCGACCCGATATGACCGAGTACGGGTGGGACACCGACGAATGGCCCGCGCTGCTGACCCGGGTGCTCGCAGCCGACATCCTGGTCATCGGCGGGCCGATCTGGCTCGGCGACAACAGCTCGGTGACCCGTCGGGTGATCGAGCGGCTCTACGGCTACTCCGGCGTGCTCAACGAGCAGGGCCAGTACGCTTACTACGGTCGGGTCGCAGGATGCCTGCTCACCGGCAACGAGGATGGCCTGAAGCACTGCGCGATGAGCATTCTCTACAGCTTGCAGCACATCGGCTTCGCCGTCCCGCCCCAGGCGGACGCGGGTTGGCTCGGCGAGGTCGGCCCCGGGCCGTCCTACCTCGACGAGGGCTCCGGCGGGCCGGAGAACGACTTCACCAACCGCAATACCGCGTTCATGACCTACAACCTGCTCCACCTCGCGTCGATGATGCGCCGGACTGGTGGATTTCCGGCCTACGGCAACCAGCGCGCGGCCTGGGAGGCAGGACTTCATCCGGACGCCGCCAACCCCGAGTACCGCTGACGCGACGACCGGCCACGACAACGACTTCTGTCACCCTCTGGTGACAGCACCAAGGATGTGAGTAGCGATGACGAGCCTGGCAACGACGACCTGGCCGAGCCTTCGGGTCTCGGACTGGACCGCCACCCGCGACACAGTGCACATGTGGACCCAGATCGTGGGCAAGATCCGCATGGCGCACGCTCCGTTTCTCAACCATTGGTGGCAGGTGAGCCTGTACGTGAGCCCGCGCGGGTTGACGACGTCCGCCATCCCGTACGGCACGGGAGCCTTCGAGATCGAGTTCGACTTCCTCGGCCATCGGCTCGACGTGCGCACCAGCGACGGCGGCGCGCGGAGCTTCGCGCTCCGGCCGATGCCGGTCGCCGAGTTCTACTCGCGGATCATGGCCATGCTCGACGAGCTCGGGATCGAGGCACCGATCCGGCCGTACCCCAACGAGGTCGACCCGGCGATCCCGTTCGCTGAGGACCACGAACACGCCTCCTACGACGGAGATGCGGCCGCCCTGTTCTGGCGACAGCTGTTGCAGGCGAATCGGGTGATCGGCGAGTTCCGCTCGCATTTCGTGGGCAAGGTCAGTCCGGTGCACTTCTTCTGGGGTGGGATGGACCTCGCCTGCACCCGCTTCTCCGGCCGGTCGGCCCCGCCGCACCCCGGGGGCGTGCCCAACTGCGGGGACTGGGTCATGGTCGAGGGCTACTCCCGCGAACTGTCCAGCTGCGGATTCTGGCCGGGTGGCGGCGAGGAGGGCGCCTTCTACTCGTACGCCTACCCGGCACCCGACGGGTTCGCCGAGCGGCAGATCGGTCCCGAAGGCGCCTACTACAGTTCCGAATTCCAGCAGTTCCTCCTGCCCTACGAGGCCGCCCGCGCCGCACCGGACCCCGACCGCGCGGTCGCCGAATTCCTCCGCACCACCTACGAGGCCGCCGCCGACCTGGGGAACTGGGACCGCTCCGCGTTGGAGGACGACCCCCTCCGGTGGCACCGTTCTCCTGCTTGAGGAGGCCGACAATCGTGAATGTGGCGCGCTGAGCGGAGGCCCGGGGACGCGCTCACGGCATGGTGAAGTCGGCGAAATCGAAGCCGGGACTCACCACGCAACTGACGAGTACGTGCCGGTCGCCCGCCGGTCTCGCCGACTGCCACTCGCCTGCCGGGACCAGGACCTGCGGGCACTCGGCACTCAGGATCATCGGTTGACTGCCCCTACCGACCGTCAGCGCCAGCGGTCCACCCGAGTGCCAGAACCAGATCTCGTCCGACCGCACGGTGTGCCAGGCCGACGAGTCACCTGGCTCGAGAAGAAAGAGGATCGCCGTCGCGGCGGCACGGCGGCCCGGGTAGCCATCGGGCTCGAACGTGACAGCGGACCGGTAGGTCTCCCTGAACCACCCACCTTCGGGGTGCGGCTGCAGATCGAATTGTTCGGCAAGAGGCGGACGTACGGTCATGAGGGGCCACTGTAGTGGCCGGCGAGATGTCAGGCTTCGCGCTGCGCCGAAGCGGCACCGCTTGCCGGCCACCACGTCTGCTCGACGTCAGGACGTCACGCGTCGGGTCCGGTCTCCGGTCCAGGCCGCGTCGAGGATCGCGGTCAGGCTGGCGGTGTCGGTCGGGCCCGGATGGTTCTGGATCAGGCGGGTGACGCCACTGGCCATCTCCGCGAAGCGCGGAAGGTCGGCGCGTGCCACGCCGATGTCCGCCAGGGTGGGAGGGATGCCGATGTCGGCGAGGAGCCCGTCGAGCCAGGTGAGGAACGTGTCTGCGGCCTCGGCATCCGAGGCGCCGGTCACGTCGAGCCCGCACACCCCGGCGAGGACGGCCAACCGGTCGCCGATGGCGTCTTTGGCCGCGTCCAGCGCGTAGGGCAGGAGCAGCCCGACGCCCAGGCCGTGCGGCGTGTGGGTGGCTGCGCCGATGGGGTACTGGAGAGCGTGCGGGGCCGCGTTGCCCGCGTGGGAGAAGGCGAGCCCGGCCAGCATGGACCCATAGGACATGTCCGCGCGGGCGTCCGTGTCGCCTCCGTCCCTGACCGCACGACGCAGGCTACGGGCGATCCGCTCCGCGGCCAGGAGCGCGTAGTGGTCGGTGATCGGGTTGCGGCCGAGGAACACCTGCTCCACCGGGTCGCGAGGGCCGTGGGCACGGGGTCGCGCGGTGTAGCTCTCCACCGCGTGACAGAACGCGTCGATGCCGGAGTGGGCGGTGACGGTCGCCGGGCAGGTGTACGTGAGTTCGGGGTCGACGATGGCGAAGTCGGGCACGATGTGGACGCTGGACACCCCCACCTTCAGCGCGCGGTCCGGGTCGGTCAACACCGAGACGGGTGTGAGCTCGGAGCCGGTGCCGGACGTCGTCGGGACCGCGACGAGCGGAATCGTCGGCCCCGGGACCTTCGACTCGCCGTAGAAGTCGCGGGGCGTCCCACCGTGGCGTCGGATGACGCCGACGATTTTGGCGAGGTCGATCACCGTGCCACCCCCGATGGCGAGGATCACGTTGGCGTCCACCTCGGCGGCGACCGAGACCGCCAGGTCGACGTCGGTGAGTGGTACGTCCGGGGTCGCGTCGGAGAACACCTCGACGACAGCGACCTTCTTCCGTACGGCGGCCACGATGTCGGCCACGCCCGGCTGTCCCAGAAGAACCTGGTCGGTCACGATGAGGACTCGCGACCCGCTCTCGGCCACCACTCGTGGGATGTTCTGAGCGACCCCTTCGCCCACTATCAGCTGGCGTGGTCCGCGGACGGTCTCAAGCATGTCGGTGCCTCTCCGGAACGTCGGCGGTGATGTGCTGGGCGGGCGCCCGGAGCAGCAGTCCGATCACGGTAGGTCGATCGCCGCGTAGGTGAGGTCGAGGTACTCGAGGATGCCCTCGTGCGACCCCTCCTTGCCGATCCCGGACTGCTTCACGCCTCCGAACGGAGCTGACGGGTCCGATATGAGACCACGGTTGATGCCGACCATCCCCGTCTCGAGCCCTTCGACGAACCGGAGCGCCCGCTGGAGGTCACTGGTGAAGACGTATCCGACCAGGCCGTGCTCGGTGTCGTTGGCCTTCGCCATCACCTCGTCGTCGGACGTGAACGAGATGATCGGCGCCACCGGGCCGAAGATCTCCGTCTCCAGCATCCGCGCGTCTTCGGGTACGTCGACGAGGACGGTGGGCGGGTAGAAGTGGCCCGGCCCATCCGGACGCTCGCCCCCCACCAGGACCCGGGCGCCGCGATCGACCGCGTCGGCGACCAGTTCGGCGATCGTGGTGACCGAGGCCTCGTCGATCAACGCCCCGACGTCCACGCCGTCGTCGAGACCATGGCCCACCGACAGCGCGGCCATCCGCTCGGCGAAGCGCGCCGTGAACTCCTCCCGCACCGGCTCCTCGACGTAGATCCGGTTGGCCGCGATGCAGGACTCCCCGATGTTGCGCATCTTGGCCACCATCGCACCGTCGAGCGCGACGTCGAGGTCAGCGTCGGCACACACGATCAAGGCCGCGTTGCCGCCCAGTTCCATTGAGGTACGCAGCACGTTGTCCGCAGCCTGTCGGAGCAGCACGCGCCCGACCTCGGTCGACCCGGTGAACGAGAGCTTGCGGGTCCGACTGTCGGCGAGCAGGGCGGAGACCACAGTGCCGGAACGCTTGGTGGTCACCACGTTGACGACGCCCGGGGGAACGCCGACCTCCTCCATGATGCGGGCCAGCAACAGCATGGTGAGTGGCGTCTGGCCTGCTGGCTTGGTGATCGTCGTGCAGCCCGCGGCCAGCGCGGGGGCGATCTTGCGGGCGCCCATGGCCAACGGAAAGTTCCAGGGCGTCACGAAGACGCACGGTCCGACCGGCTTCGGCACGGTGAGGATGCGATATCCGCCTGCGGGAGCGGCGCTGTAGCGCCCCTCGACGCGCACCGCCTCCTCTGCGAACCATCGGAAGAACTCGGCACCGTAGGCCACCTCTGCCCGAGCCTCGGCGAGCGGCTTGCCCATCTCGAGCGTTATCAGCCGGGCGATCTCCTCGGATCGCTCGGTCAGTGCCCGGTACGTCGCGGTCAACAACTCCGACCGTTTCCGCGGCGGGGTGGCAGCCCACTCCGCCATTGCCTTGCTCGCCGCGTCCAGAGCCGCGAGCCCGTCAACGACGTCGGCGTCCGCCACCTCGGCGATGGTCTTGCCGGTGGCCGGGTCCTCGACGGCGAAGGTGGCTCCGCTTGCGGCGTCGCGCCAGGCGTCGCCGATCCGGAGCCGCCGGTGCTCGGGGGCCAGGACGTCCATCGGGTCACTCATTGCGCCGCCTCCTGGTGATCTTCTTGATGATGGGCAGGGCGACGCCCCGCCCATCGGCCGCCTTCTCGGGCCACCTGCGGGCGCATGGTGCCGTCGCCGCCCAGCGCGGTTAACGCCCAGCCTTGGACAGCGACAGCCCGGTGTCCGCGTCGAACAGGTGCGCACGGTCCAGGTCGACGGTGACCTGCAGCCGCTCGCCGGGCGTACCGGTGACGGTGGGTCGTGCCTTCACCTTGATGATCTCCGTCCCCACTCGGACGTCGACCACCGTGCGGTCACCGAGCGGCTCAAGCCCGTAGAGCTCGCCCGACAACGACGCGTCCCCGCGCTGCTCGACGGACAGGTCCTCCGCCCGCAGGCCCAGCAGCAGAGCACGACCGTCCTCGGCCGTGGTCCAGCGGGGCCGCGGCAGTGTCCAGCCTGCCGCACCGACCAGACGATCTCCCTCGGCGTGGCAGGCGAGCAGGCTGATCGGGGGACTCCCGACGAATCCTGCGACCCACTGGTTGGCCGGACGTTCGTACACCTCGGTTGGCGTCCCGACCTGTTGCACAGTCCCGTCCTTGAGGACCGCGACCTGATCGGCCATGGACAGGGCCTCGACCTGGTCGTTGGTCACGTAGACGAAGGTCGCCCCGAGGCTCCGGTGGATGCGGGTGAGCTCGGTGCGCATCTCGACGCGGAGCTTGAGGTCGAGGTTCGTCAGCGGCTCGTCCATGAGAAACGCGCGCGGGCTACGGACCAGTGCCCGGGCCAGGGCAACGCGCTGCATCTCACCGCCCGACAGCTGCGCGGGACGACGTTGCAGCAGACGTTCGATGTGCAGCAGGCTCGACATCCGCTCGACGGCGGCGGCGATCTCGTCCGAAGAGCAGCGGCGGGCCCGCAGCGGCGAGGCGATGTTCTCGTACACCGTGTGTCGCGGGTAGAGGGCGTAGTTCTGGAAGACCATGGCCAGGTCGCGTGCGGCCGGGGCGTCACCGGTCGCGTCCCTGCCGTCCAGACGCACCGACCCGGCGTCAAGCTTCTCCAGGCCGGCGATCGCGCGCAGGGTCGTCGTCTTGCCTGCTCCGGAGGGCCCGAGCACCACGAAGAACGAGCCGTCGGGCACGTCCAGCGTCACCCCGTCCAGGGCCTGGACCTTGCCGAAGGACTTGCGCAGCCCGTTCGCTGCCACGGTTCCCATCAGGCCACCAGTTCTTCCGTGCGCAGGTCGTAGACGGCCGGGGTCCCGCCGGTGTGTCGCAGCCCGACCGTTGCGTCAGCGTCGAAACGGACGGTCGGTGGCATCCGAACCCGTACGTCGCGCTGGCCGTTGTGGTCGACCACGTAGATGATCTCGTCGCCCAGCCACTCCGCCGAGACCACGCGGGCCGGGACGGAATGTTCCGCCCCTGGTGCGGTGACCTCCAGCGCCTCCGGTCGGACGCCGGCAACCAGGTCACGGTCGCGCGGCAGATCCGCCGGCGGCGTGAGGACCAGCCCGCCCTGACCGCGCAGCTTCCCGTCCGCCACCTCGACCTCGATCAGGTTCATCGGCGGGGAGCCGATGAAGGCGGCGCAGAACAGACTCGCTGGACGGTCGTAGACCTCCAGGGGCGTGCCGATCTGCTCGACACGGCCCTTGTTGAGGATGGCGATCCGGTGACCGAGCGACATAGCCTCGACCTGGTCATGGGTGACGTAGACCATCGTCGCCCCCATCTCTCCCTGCAGGTGCTTGATCTCCGTGCGCATGTCCGCCCTCAGCTCCGCGTCCAGATTGGTGAGGGGTTCGTCCATGAGGAATGCGCGCGGTCGTCGCACCAGGGCGCGAGCGAGCGCAACGCGCTGCTGCTCCCCGCCGGACAGTTGGCGCGGTCGCCGGTCCAGGAGCGGACCGAGCCGCATCAGCCGGGCGGCCTCGGCGACCCGTTCCTGCACCTCCGACTTGGGCAGCCCTTCGGCCCGCAGTGGAAACGCCAGGTTGTCGCGGGTCTTCAGGTGCGGGTAGAGAGCGTAGAACTGGAACACCATGGCGATGTCACGCTCGGCGGGCGGCAGGTCGTTGACCAGCGTGTCACCGATGCGGATGTCGCCGGTCGTCTGCCTCTCCAGGCCGGCGATGGCCCGCAGCGTGGTCGTCTTACCGCAACCCGAGGGGCCGAGCATCACGAACAGCTCGCCGTCCTTGATGGACAGGTCCACGTGGTCGACCGCGACGGTGCCGTCCGGGTAGCGCTTGTGTAGGCCGGTTACCTCGATGCCCGCCATCAGCGTCGCACCGCCCCGAGCGTCACACCGGCGATGAGGTGTTTGCGCACCAGGTACGCGAAGACGAGCACCGGTAGGGCGAACACCACCGAGGCGGCGGCCACGAGACCCCAGTCGGTGGTGGTGCCACCGATGAGGCCGGCGATGGCGGGTGGGGCTGTCTGCACACTGTCGCTGTTGGTGAGGAAGATGGCGAACACGAACTCGTTCCACGAGAAGATGAGTGCGAAGACCGCCGTCGCGGCGATGCCGGGCACGAGCAGGGGAAGCGTGAATTTTCGGAACGCCTGGAATCGGGTGTAGCCGTCGAGCATGGCGGCATCCTCGTACTCGGCGGGCACCTCGTCGACGAACCCCTTCATCATCCAGATCGTGAACGGGACGTTGAACGCGGTGTAGATGAGAATCAGGCCGATCTTGGTGTCGGTGAGATCGACTTCCCGGTACATGAGGAAGATCGGAATCACGACCACGACGGGCGGCATGAAGCGGGTGGACAGGATGAAGAACAGTTGGTCCTTCTTGGCCTTCACGGCAAGGCGTGAGTAGGCCCAGGCCGCCGGAACCCCCAGCACGGTGGCCAGCACCGTGGAGACCCCGGCGACCAGGACGGAGTTGAGGAACGAGACGGACACGGGCTGGCGCCCGTTGTCGGAGGCGACGAACACGTCCCGGTAGTGGTCCAGGGTGACCTTGAAGTCGAAGAACTTCGCCGGAATGGCGTAGACATCCCGGCTGTCCTTGATGGACGTCTCGATCATCCACAGCACCGGAAAGAGCATCACGACGGCCAACGCGGTCAGCAGCGCGACCTCCAGCACGGAGCGACCCCGGCCGCTGCGGCGGCGAGCGGAAGGCGTGTGATCCGGGGCAGGACCTGTGGACACGGCCTCGTCGACGGAGACGGCCATCAGCCCTCCTTGAGCTTGTTCAGGTAGCGCAGGTACAACTGCGAGAGGACGATGACGACGAGGACCATGAGGATTCCGTACGCCGAGGCGGTTCCGGTGTTGAAGCCCAGGAACGCGACCTTGTAGACGTGGAACGACAACGTCTCGGTAGAGACGCCCGGGCCTCCGTTGGTGAGGATGTAGACGAGGTCGAACAGCCGGAAGGCTTCGATGCCCCGGAACATCACGGCGATGAGCAGCAGCGGCCACACCAGCGGAAGGGTGATGGTGCGGAACCGGAACCACTCGGACGCCCGGTCGATCGAGGCGGCCTCGTACAGGTACTTCGGCACCGCACTGAGGCCCGCGAGTGCGATGAGCATGATGAACGGCGTCCACTGCCAGGTGTCGACCACGATCAGGGAGACCAGTGCCGTCCGCTGCTGGGTGAGCCACTCCACCTGCCCCAGACCCAGCGAGCCGAGCATGCTGTTGACCACGCCGAACTGCGCGTCGAGCATGAATCGCCAGAACAGCCCGACCACGACCGGCGACAGCATCATCGGGATGAGGAACACGGTGGTCAGCAGTCCTCGCCCGTGCGTACGTCGTGAGATCAGGTAGGCGATGGTGAAGCCGAGCACGGTCTGCAGACCGACAGCGCCGACCACGTAGATCAACGTCGTCAGGGCTCTCTGGTGGACCTGCGCCGACGTCAGGATGGCGGTGTAGTTCCCGAACCCGATGAAGTTGGCGGGCCCTCCGCGGGTGGCGGAGTAGTCGGTGAAAGACAGATACAACGCCCACAGCAGCGGAAACACCGACATGCCGAGCAACAGCAGGAGCGCGGGGGAGACGAAGGCAACGGCGAGCCAGCGGTCACTCAGCCGGCGGGACCGACCCGGTGCGGGTGACGTCGCAGACGCCACCCGCCCGAGGTCGTCGGTCTTGACAGGTGCGGGGCCACTCACAGTCCGCCGCCGCCCTTACGGCTGCTCGAGTCGAGCACGCGCTGCTGCTCCTTGGCGATGTCGTCGAGCGCGTCCTTCGGCTTCTTCGCGCCGTTGAGAGCCGCGTTGACGTTCGTGTTCTCGATGTCGACGAGGCGTGCGTACTCGGGCACGTTCCACATGTCCCGCATCCGCGGAACCGAGTCGGCGTACACCTTGTTGAACGGCCCGGCGTTGAGGAACTCGGGTGACTGGATCGCGTCCGTACGCGATGGCACGCCACCAGCCGCGGCCCACTTCTTCTGGATGTCAGCCCGCTCGAACCACTTCATGAAGTTCAGGGCCTCTGCCTGGTTCGCCGCGGCGGAGTAGGCCGACACGTGCATCCCCATACCGCCGAGAGGGACCAGGTTCGTCTTCTGGCTCGGCAGGGTGGCAAAACCCAGCTTGTCGAGAATCTGCTCCCGTGTGGTGCCGAGCGTCGACTGCTTCGGATCGAGCAGGCCGCCGCTCGCGGCGATCCAGTTGAACGCGATGCACGCCTTGCCCTGCGCGACGGCAGCGTTCACCTCGTCGATGAACCAGTTGCCGGAGCCCTTGGCGGTCAGCGGCTTCATCTTGTTGACCAGGACGTCCATCGCCTCCTGGCCCGCGGCATCATTGAGGACGCCGTCGATCTTGCGGGCCTTGGAGTCCCAGAGGTTGCCGCCGTAGACGCCGTTGACCGTGTTGTAGGTGACGGCCGCGGCGTCGGAGCCGTTGGCCTGGTGGAACGCCAGTCCGCTGACCCCGGGGTTCTCCGCCTGGCACTTACCGGCGACTGAGATCATCTCGTCCCAGGTCTGCGGTGGCTTGTCGCCGATCAGGTCCTTGCGGTAGATCATCGTCCAGGTGTCGCCGAGCAGCGGCAGTCCGTACAGGCTGGCACTCTCGTCGCGCTTGCCGGTCTCTGCCTGGGGGAACTGGCCGTAGGCCGCCAGGAGGTACGGATCGTAGGCGTTGACTTCGATGTTGTTCTTGACGAAGTCGGTGAGGTCGAGGATGTTGCCGTTCGTCACCGCCTCGCCGATGTGCTGCGAGTCCAGGATCGCGATGTCGAAGTCGGTCTTGCGCGCGGCGAACTGGGTGAACATCGCGTCGTGCCAGTTCGCGTTCGGCACGGTGTTGACCTTGATGGTCGCGTTCGGCCGCTCCTTCTTGTACTCCGCGTTCGCAAAGGCTTCCAGTGCTTGCGCGGGGGGCCATTCGAACCAGATGAAGCTGAGGGTCAGCGGGTCCTTGGTGAGCTCCGGGATGGTCGCCGGTGCCTTCGGGGCGCTCGCCTTCGCGTCGCCGTCGTCCTTGCCATCGCCGCAAGCCGCCATGGTCGTGGCCACCAGCAGCATGGCCGCCGTCGCCAGCTGTACCTTCCGACCGGGACCGGCTGTCCGTCCTGTTCGCTTCAAACGCCGCATATTCCTGCCTGCTTTCTGGGTTCGGACTTCTAGGGCCTCGCTAGGTGCTTCGCCGAGCAGGTGCTGGGTTGTTCAAGCGTGTTACCGGGCTGTCGCGGGGGCGATCCGCGGGGCCGGCGTCACGGGTGCCGTGACGTACCGGGTATTCATGGCACCGAGAAGATCTTCGGTCCAGGTTTCCTATACGATCGAGTTGGGGGCGTCAGCATGTCGCAGCGTTGTGACTGATGTCAACAGGTTCTCGAACACGCAAGAAAGGGCCTCACGTCACGATGGACGACGAAGCGATTACCGCGCGGGGCCGCAGGGCCGCGACGGGCGGGACGCCGGCGGGGAGAGCTGGCGGCCGGCTCGCCGACGAGGTGTACGACACGCTGCTCGGACAGCTGATGTCGCTACGGATCGAGCCTGGCTCCCGAGTCACGATCGACGTCCTGGCCCGAGAGCTGGGGGTCTCGCAGACGCCTATCCGAGACGCCCTGAACCGCATGGAAGCCGAGGGCCTGGTGGTGCGTGTGCCCCATGCCGGCTACCGGATCCCCCCGCAGATCACCCGTCACCGCTTCGAGGACATGCTCGAGGTCCGCCTGCTTCTCGAACCGGCAGCGGCTCGCAGGTCCGCCGAACGCGCATCCTCCGAGCAGGTGGCTGGTCTGCGACGAATGCTGGAGGAGATGGCGGAGCTGGAGGGGGGCAACGGGCCGACGGCCTACGGCGCCTTCGGGCTGCGCGACGCCGCCTTTCACGACCTCGTCGCCCTGAGCGCGGAGAACCAGGTCATCCGTGAAGCGCTCGCTCGCCTGCACAGCCACGTGCACCTCTTCCGGCTCCACCACGACACCCAGGTCACCCACCTGGCCATGGCCGAGCACGAGGATGTCGTGGCCGCGATCGCCGCGCGTGACCCCGACGCCGCCGCCTACGCGATGCGTCGGCACATCCTGCGATCGGGTGATCGTTTCCGCCGATTGTTCGACGAAGTCAACGATGCGAATGGAATGGCGGTGGAGGCTTGACGGGCGAGCGGGGTCGGGCGATGCTAACGCGATCGGATCAGATCGGATTGGATCCACACCACCCGTCCCAAACGCGAGGAGAAGCAGGTGCCCAGAGCGCTGCTCCTGACCGGCGACGCCGCCGAGGAACTCGACACCATGTATCCCTACTACCGCGTGCAGGAGGGCGGCTGGGACGTCGACGTCTCGTCACGGACGATGCGTGACGTGCAACTGGTCATCCACGAGTTCGACCCCAACTCCGACGCCTATGTGGAGAAGGACGGCCGGAAGCTGCCGGTCGACGTGCCCTGGGCCGACGTCGACGTCGAGCGCTACGACGCCCTCATCATCCCCGGGGGACGTGCACCCGAGTGGATCCGGGTCGACGCCGACGTCAGGCGCATCACCGAGCACTTCTTCGCGCGCAACCTCCCCATCGCGCTGGTGTGCCACGGCGCGCAGGTGCCAGCGGTGTACGGACTGCTGAAGGGTCGGAAGACCGCGTGCTTCCCCCCGATCACCGGTGACATGGAGAACGCGGGCGCGACTGTCATCGACGCCCCCGACGTCGTCGACGGCAACCTCGTCTCCTGCCGGGGATGGCCCGACATGCCGCAGTTCGGCCGGGCGATGATGGATGTCTTCTCGAAGTCCGTCAGCCCCGCATCGGCATGAACGCAGCTGGTCCGCCCCGGTGACGACACTTCGGACCGTCACGGTCGACGGTTCACCCGTCCACGTCCTGGAGGGCGGCACCGGCCCCGCAGTGCTGATGCTGCACGGCTCCGGACCCGGCACGACCGGGTCCGGAGCCTGGGCAACGACAGCGCAGGCACTGGGCGCGACCTGGCACCTGGTGGCTCCGGACCAGGCGGGGTTCGGCCGCACACCTGTCCCGGCGGGCTCCCGTGGCGGGCTCCGGCTGTGGACGGAGCAGGCCGCCGGCCTGATGGACGCTCTCGGTATCGAGCACTACGCCGTGGTGGGTCACTCCATGGGCGGCGCCGTGGCGCTGGCGTTGGCGGCCGCGCGCCCCCAGCAGGTCACCCGTGTCGTGGCGGTCTCGACGATGGGCGCCCCAGGGGCGCCGCTGTCCGCCGAGCTCGATGCGATCTGGGGCGCCCCCGCCGGCCCGCTCGGCGCACGGGACATGCTGAGTCGCCTCGTCCTCGACCAGGCGCTCGTGACCGACGCGGCCGTCGATGCCCGGGCAGCCGCGATGCGAGCGGGGGCAGCCGCATACGCGTCGTTGTTCCCTCCGCCCAGGGCACGATGGAACGACGACCTCACCCTCTCGGTGCAGACGCTGGCAGCGGTGAGCGCACCCGTGCTGCTCGTTCACGGCGCGGAGGATCGAGTCACCCCGCTCGCAACGACAGCCCAGCCCTTGCTCGAACACCTGGCCGACGTCCGTCTGCACGTGCTCGACCGATGCGGGCACGTGCCGGCGACCGAGCACCCGCACGAGTTCAGGCAACTGCTGTCGCGCTTCCTCAGCCAGGACCGAGGCCAGTGATAGTTGTGGCCCGGGCGGCTTCAGGTGCCGAGGTGCTCGATGAGGAACTCGCCGGCATCCGCGAAGGCCCTCGCCTGGTTGTCGCGGCGGAGCAGACCGTGGCCTTCGTCAGGAAAGACCTCGTAGCGAACCTCGACGCCACGGGACCGAAGTCGCTCGACGATCTGATCGCTCTCGTGCCGTGGTACGCGGGGATCGTTGGCACCCTGGATGACCATCAAGGGCGCCTCGATCCGGTCGGCGTGTGTTACCGGCGAGCGCGCCGTCAGTCGATCCGCGTCGGCTTCCGGGTCGCCGATCACGGCGGCCACCAACGAGCGCCACGTCGGCGGCGAGGCTTTGGCCAAGGTGACCAGGTTGCTCGGTCCGTAGAGATCGACACCGGCGGCCCAGTTCAACTCCGACAACCGGCTCAGACACGACAACACGGCGAAGCCCCCGTAGGAGGCGCCCATGACACCGATGCGATTCGGGTCGATCCACTCCTGTGCCCGCAGATAGGCGACCGCATCGGCGAGGTCGGTCAGATCACCGCCGCCCCAGTCGCGGTTGACGAGGTCGGAGTAGGTACGGCCGTAACCAAGAGAACCCCGCACGTTGGGAGCGAAGACGCCGATCCCATGGGCCAGGAGGTACTGGTAGAAGCCGTCATGCATATAGACGGGCAACTCCTGCCAGGCCGGACCGCCGTGGATCGAGATCAGGACACCTGCTGGCCCCGGTCCTTCGGGACGGTAGAGGTAACCGGGGATTTGGCGGCCGTCCCGCGCCGGATAACGGATCAACGTCGGGTCGCGGAAGGTGGCAGGGTCGGCCGTCACCGGCTGAGCGTTGCTCAGCCACCTGAGCTCTCCGCTCTCAAGATCAATCAGGAGGATGTTCCACGGTCGGGTCGCCGTGGAGAGCCGCAGCACGACGAAGCGCCCGTCGCCGGCCACGGTGAGGCCGGTTGCCGCGCCGGGGGGCAACTCCGGCATGCGGATGTCGGCACCGGTGACGAGGTCGCGTCCGCGCAGTCGGGAGAAGCCGTCGACGTTGACGTTCCAGACCAGGACCCGGCCGTCGTCCGACAGAGCGACCTCCTCCACGTCCCAGTCGGGAGTGTCCAGCCAGGTGAGGGCGCCGGAGTCCGCATCCATGACCGCGAGTCCGGTGAACTCCCGACCGACATTCGACAGGACCAGGAAACCGCTGCCGTCCTTCAGCCACGGCCCCAACCAGTAGGTCGCCACATCGTCGTGCGGCGTCAACGAGCGCGGTTCGGCACCGTCGAGAGTTATGAGATGCACCAGGTGGTCGCTGTTGGTGGTCCGCCATTCGGCGACGGTTAGCCGGGACCCGTCAGGGGACCAGTGCCCGGGGCAGGCCCTGCCGCCGCCGGCGTACACCCGGCGTACCTCATCGGTCGACAGGTCGAGCACCAGCACGTCCTGGTCGGCCGGGTCCCGGTCGTTACCGCAGTAGGCGATGGACCGGCCGTCGGGGGAGAACGGTTCGCCAAGGGCGGCCGAATACTGCACGTCCGGCGCATCGGTGAGGGGCACCGGGTTACCGCCGGCAGCGTCGATCCGATGGAGCTGCGTGTTCTCGTCCCCGCTGTCGTCGGCGAGGAACAACAGCCACTCACCGCCGGGATGCCATGCCACCCGGCGGACTGTCGTGTCGGTGCCGGCGGTAAGGCGACGCGTGTCGCCGGTCGACAGTGTCTGTGTGACGAGATTGAATTGGCCGTCGGCGTCATCCACGTAGGCGATCGAGTCACCATCGGGAGCGATGGCCAGTGTCGGCAGAAATCTCAGGCCTGACTGGAAGTCGCGGTATCCGGGCACACAGGGGATCCTAGACAGTCGATGCGCTGTGTCGACCATGTCGTTGACGGCGGCCGGCCCCGCCGAGATGCCGCGCCAATCGAGTGCGGCCTGGTCGGTCGACGGGACCGGCGGGTACCGGCACCCTGGTGAGAGCCCTGGGGTCGCAACGCTCCTACCCCGCTCTGTGCTGCCGGCGGCCGGTGACGCCACGCAGAGCCAGATAGGCGGCTCCCGCGGCCAGCACCCAGGGCGTGGCGACGATGCTCGGGTCGAGCAGATGATGTACGCGGTCCACGCGCTTGTCATGGCGGCGCGACGAGAGCCCGTTTCGGCTTGTCGGCGGTGTAGGCCATGGCAGGCTCCCGCCGGCATGACGTTCTGCGTCGCCTGGCCCGGTCGGTACGTGCCGAGGGGCGGGTGGTGGCGTTGACCGGGCTAGTCCGGGTCGGTCAGGACAGTGACGTCGCCGCGTACCTGGACGATGACGCTCCGTTGGTTCGGGCGGTGGCCCGGGACACGGCCCGCCGTCTCGGCATCGACGCCCGGGAGCATTACCGGACCGCCACCGGTGCCGCTGAACCGGCACTGGGTGCGATCGCCGGGCTTGCCGAGACCGGCTCGGCATCGGATGCCCTGCTGCTGCGGCGGCTGCTGACCCACTCGCGCGCCAGGATTCGTGCGCAGGCGGTACGAAGTCTGCGGCTGCTCGAGGCGATTGTCGCGCCGGAGGTGCTGCCGCTGTTACGGGACTCGTCGCCAGCGGTGGTCCGAGAGGTGACCACCGCGCTGCGGCCCGTCGCGGGTACCCTGCCGCCGAGCCTTCTGTGGCAGCTGCTCGGCGACGCCCGGGTGGAGTTGCGCCGGTCCGGCTACCGCCTTCTGCGTGGCCGCAGCGTCGATGTCCAGTTGCGCGCTGCCCTGATTCTCACCCACGACAGGGACCCTCGCCTGGCCGAACGTGGTAAGGCCGACGTGACCCGCCTCGCCCGGGACGGCGCGCGAACCACGTGGCGCCGCACTCCACCGCCCGAGCTGTCGGTCACCGCCGTCCAGCATGGCGAGCTCACCGCGATGGCGGCACGAGCGGCGGCGGCAATCGGCGAGGTCACCAGCCGGATGCTCACCACCTGGCTGGCGGATGCCCGCCGCGGCCCATGAGTGCGGCGCCGGCGTTCACTGGCGCGTGACCTCCGGGCTCGACCAGGTGGTCGCACCCGAACGGTCAGGTCGATCCGTCTCTAGTGCCGCATCAGGCAACGTTCACCCTGTCGGAGACGCGCCGCTCGGGTCCTGTCCTGGGCGACGGGTGGCCGTCAGGCTATGCGGGTGGCCGAACGAGTACGCGTCCGAGAGATCGACGATGACGAGGGAAGACGCCTGCTGCGGATCGTTCGCCGCGGTACGGGGTCGGTGGTGACCTGGCGGCGGGCCCAGATGGTGCTGCTGTCCGCGCAGGGCATGCCGGTGGCCAAGGTCGCCGAGGTCACGTTCACCAGCGCGGACCGGGTCCGAGACGTGATCCACAACTTCAACACCGACGGCTTCGAGTCCCTCTACCCGAAGTACAGGGGTGGACGGCCGAAGACGTTCACCCTGCCCGAACGGCGTGAGATCAAGAAGATTGCCAAGTCCAGGCCGGTCGAGCACGGCCTGCCGTTTTCGACCTGGAGCCTTACCAAACTGGCGGACTTCCTGGTAGCCGAGGGGGTGGTCGACGACATCAGCCACGAGGGCCTGCGCATCCTGCTCCGCGAGGAAGGCGTCTCCTTTCAACGCATGAAGACCTGGAAGACCTCCCGCGATCCGGATTACGCGGCCAAGAAGGCGCGGGTGGAGCACCTATACGCGATCGCCGACGGCGAGGTCATACCCGAGGACGGCGAGCCGGAGGCGGTGTTCTGCCTGGACGAGTTCGGGCCGCTGAATCTCCAGCCGCACCCCGGCCGGCAGTGGGCCGAACGCGGCGGCAAGGACAAGGACCCCGACCGGGAGCCACGGCCTCGACGGCGGGCGACCTACACCCGCCCGCACGGGGTCCGTCACCTGTTCGCCGCCTACGACCTGGGCAAAGACAAGCTCTACGGCCACATCAAAGAGACCAAGAACCGGTCGAAGTTCCTGGAGTTCTGCCGCTACCTGCGCACCCTCTACCCGGCCACGGTCCGCATCGCCATTGTGTGCGACAACTACTCCCCGCACCTGACCACAAAGCGATGCCGCCGGGTGGCGGACTGGGCCGAAGCCAACAACGTCGAGATCGCCTACACCCCGACCAACTCCTCGTGGCTGAACCGCATCGAGGCCCAGTTCACCGCCCTGCGCTACTTCACCCTCGACGGCACCGACCACCCCAGCCACAAGGCCCAGGGCAGCATGATCCGCCGTTACATCATCTGGCGGAACAAGCACACCGCCGACGAGCGCCTGCACAACGTCGTCGCCCGGGCCAACGTCGCCTGAATCAGGTGACGGCCAGGCGAAAGACCTGCCGGGAACCGCCTTCCGGACCCGGATCGACAGCCTCGGCGGGTGCGAAACCAAGGCGCTCGTAAAAGACACGTGCACCGCTGACGGAGGCACCCGGGTGATCGGCTCCAAAGGTGACCACCTCAACGGCGCCTGGGCCACGCACATACCTGCGCATCGCCTCCGCCATCAGCGCACGACCGACGCCTTTCCCCCGTGACTGCGCAGATACGACAAGCCAGTGGACGTGGTAGGTCGGGGCCTTCGCCGCGAACAACAGCCCACCCAGGAGATCCGGCCCCGAGGAAACAGCGACGATCGCCGTGGACCGACGAACGTGCTTGCGCACAGCGTCATGGAAGCCAAGGTCCTCGACCATCGGGCCGAACCAGCACTCCACCTGGGCCGCCAGGCCAAGGAAGCCATGGAAGTCTTGCTCTCCCGCAAGTCTGACGATCACCCCAGCAGTCTGACAGGAACGAGGCAAACCTTGCCTGATGCGGCACTAGGTAGTTCACCGGTCGACTGCCGGCGGCGCTTCGTCGGTTGGTGATGCACGGCGGATGACCAGCAGAGCGATGTCGTCATCGGGGTGCTCCGGCGCGGTGGTGGTCATGATGTGGTCGCACAGTGCCTCGGCCGGCTCGGACCGCACGGCGGCGGCGAGGCGTTCGATGCCGGTGTCGATCAGTTCAGTGCGGCGTTCGATGAGCCCGTCGGTGTAGAAGACGAGCGCCGCGCCGGGCGGTAGGTCGAGAACTGTGGTGCGGCGACTGATCATCGGGCGGCCCACACCGAGTGGCCGGTCCACAGTTACGTTGACGAGCTGGGCGGGCTGGCCGGGGGCAACCAGGAGCGGTGGCAGGTGACCTGCGCAGGAGAGGTGGACCGTCGTACGGTCGGGTGCGATGAGCGCGTAGACGGCGGTGGTCAGGGTGCCGGCCTCGAAGTGGTGAATCTTGCGGTCGAGGGAGGTCAGCGCCTCGGCGGGGTCGTCGGCGTCGAGCGCGTAGGCGCGTAGCGCGCTGCGGATGCGCCCCATGACTACGGCGGATGGCAGCCCGTGGCCGGAGACGTCGCCGATGACGGCGCCCAGCCAGCCCGAGGGCAACACGAACACGTCGTACCAGTCGCCGCCGATGCCCAGGTCGTGACCGGGTGCGTACCGGGCGGCCAGGTCCAGACCGGGAATGTCGGGTAGCTGGGCGGGCAGGAGGCTGCGTTGCAGGGCAAGCGCAGCCTGCCTGTCGAGGACCTGCGCTCGGGCCTGGCCTGCCGAGCTGGCACGATCGGCGACGAGTTGCAGCAGCCGCACGTCGTCGGGACCGAACCGCCGCAGGGTCAACGAGCCGACGTGCAACACGCCGACGAGGTTTCCGTTGTAGATCATGGGCACGCCCAGCAGGGCGCGTACACCCTTGGTGAGCAGGATGGGATTGACCACGTCGTCAGGCGTGACGTCGTAGATCGTCACCGGCGCACGTGTCGCCGCCACCCGGCCGGCGAAGCCGCGCCCGACCCGGACGCGGAAGCCCCGGCGTACCTCCTCCTCCAGCCCTTTCGCCGCCGTCGCGACGAGTTCGCCGCTGTGGCCTTCCAGCAGCAGGATGGTGGCGGTATCGACAGTGAGCAGGTCCCGGACCCGTTCGAGGAGCTCGTCGAGCAATTCGGCGATGTCCAGCCCCGACAACGCGGCGTCGGTGATCGCCTCGATGCGGCGCAGCCGCTCCTCGTTCGTCACCATCTCGGCACCACTCACCCAGGCAGCCTAGACGCCGGCACGTCGCCGACGGCGCGCCAGGAAGGAGATCGACAGTGTCGCGTCCTCAACGTGGGGTACGTTCCCATGTCACATTGATGCCTTCGTCGTCCGGTGAACCCTTCACGGGGGGCGCACTCTGACGCGCGACCAGCAGGTCGCCGGAGTTCACGTCCGGACAGAGAGGGGGAGCGGTGGCGGTCCCACCTCGCGACCATCATGCGCCGACCGCTGGGAGGCCCCTCTTCTCGACGTCGTTCGCCCTCACGGACCTCGCCCGCGTTCGCAACGAGGTCGAGGCCGTCAGTCGGCGGTGTGGCCTCGACCAGGACGAGATCGAGGACTGGGTGACAGCGGTCAACGAATTGTTGATCAACGTGATTCGGCACGGGGGCGGCAAGGGTGCCATCCGCCTGCTCCTCGACGGCCAACTCACCTGTGAAGTGACCGACCAGGGGCCGGGGTTCGATGCCGCTCACTACGTTGCGCGCGTCGAGCGACCGCCTCTGTCCGGCACCGGAGGAATGGGCCTGTGGGTCGTCGGGCAGATGACCGACTACCTGTTTGTCGGCAGCGGACCCCACGGCACCACCATCCGCATCGCGGTACGCACCCGCGGCGACGGCTAGCCCGCTGCCCCTTCCCCGCCTTGACGGACGGAGGCGGGCGGTCTTGCCCAAATCATCTTAGTCATTAAGATAAATGCATGGGCACATCGACTGACTTCACGGTGGCAATCGCCGGCGCCGGCCTCTCCGGCCTCTGCCTCGCCCAGTACCTGATGCGCGCCGGCATCGACGTGCACGTCTACGAGCGGGACCCGGGCCCCTTCGTCCGGCGGCAGGGCTACCGGATCATCCTCGACCGGTACGGGCTGGAGGCGCTGCGCGAGAGCCTGCCTCGCCAGCTGTACAACCTGGCGCTGACCACCGGCGACGAGCCCGGCGGGCACCTACGCTTCACCGACAGCCGGCTGCGGGACGCGTTCACCATCACCTTCAAGGACGAGCCACACGCGACCCGCCAGGTCGACCGGCTGACCCTGCGGTCGATCCTGCAGTCCGGGCTGAACGGGCGCATCCACTACGGCAAGGACGCCGTCGCGGTGGAGAGCGGCGGCCCGGCAGGGCTGCGGCTGCGGTTCTCCGACGGCGGGGCCGCCGCGGCAACCGTCGTCGTGGGCGCTGACGGCGTCGGCTCGGCACTGCGCGCGCAGCTCATGCCGGACGCGGACCCGACGAACACCCCGATGGCGGGCATCTACGGTCGGTCGCCCCTGCTGCGGAACGGCGAGAGCGTCATCCCGGACGCGCTGCGTACCAGTGGGGTCCTAGCCATCGCCGACCGACCAGGCCGCGCCTTCTTCTTCACCTCCATGCGGTTCGGCGAGAGCCCGCCGGAGGCGTTCGCGCGCCTGGCCCCGGGCAGCTATGCGCCCACCGGCTACGACTACGTCATGTGGGGACTGCTGCTCCGGCAGGAGGAGGTGCCCCTCGGTGTACGAGGGGACCTGCTGGCGTTGTGGAGACTGGCCTCCCGGATGAGTGCGGACTTCCACCCGGTCATCCGGCGGCTGGTCGGCACGGCCGAGCTGGACGCCACGGTGCTCAACCTCTTCGCCACCGGCCGGCGCCCGCGCCGGTGGGCGGTGCCCCGGGCGACGATGATGGGTGACGCCGTGCACGTCATGCCACCGTTCGGCGCTCATGGCGGCAACACGGCACTCCGCGACGCCGCCCTGCTCGGCCGCAGGCTGGTCCAGGCTCGGACGAGCGGCACGCCGGTGGAGGAGGCGATCGCCGGCTATCAGGACGAGATGGTGCCCTACGCCTTCCGCGCCGTCGACACCGCCGCCGGGCTGATGCGCCGCCTGACCGGGGGTGCAACAGCACCGCACTGGGTGCTGACCCGGCTGTTACCTCGGCTGCACCGGGTCACCGTGCCGGAGGCATGATTGCGGGCATGCCCCACGAGCTGGCCCGTGCGTCCGCGATCGCCGACCTCATGCGCGCCGGGCGGGAGACGTCGCGGCTGTCCATGGTGTTCCGGTACGCCATCGCCGAGCGGCTGGGCCTCACCGTGAGCGACCTGGAATGCCTGGACTACCTGGCGGACGCCGGATCAGCCACCGCCGGGCAGGTCGCCGAACGGACCAACCTCACCACCGGGGCGGTGACCAGCATGCTCCGCCGGCTCCAGCAGGCGGGCTACGTGACGGCCGAGCGCGATCCGGCGGACCGGCGGCGGGTGATCGTCACCCTGCGGCCGGAGCGGATCGCCGAGTTGAAGCGACCGTACGAGCCGTTCGCCGAGCGGGCGGAGCGGCTCATCGAGGGCTACAGCGTCGAGGAGGTCACGCTGCTCGTCCGCCACAATGAGCGCCTGCAGGCGATGTACCTCGCCGAGTTGGACCGCCTCCGCGGCGGCGACACCGCACAGCGGTCTGCCTGAGGGGTGCTGAACCGGGCCTGACACTGCGCTGATGAGGCGTGTGGGGTTCTGGCCCGAGCGCTCGCTAGCGGTTAGGTCGGCGCGCGGAGCGGCCACCGTAGAGATGGACACGGTGGTCGACAACGCGGTCCGGTTCGCCGCGCAGGAACCGATCGCCAGCAGCATCGCCGTTGCTGACATGGACCACCCAGTCCTCGTAGTACCAGCTGGGGTCGCACGCGCAGTCGGTGAACCGGAGCCGGAAATTGGCCTCGTACCGGCCAACCTGCCCGTCGGCGAGGGTGAACAGGCGGGTCGATACTCCCGCGCGGGGAAACGCCGCCCTGCCGGGCAGACGCTCGACGGTCACCGCCGAGCCCTCGAAGGCGAGCCACAGACCCAGGCTGCGGGCCATGCTCACGCCACCGGTCAGCACGTCGGTGCGGAGCGAGTAGTTGTCGGCCTCGTCAGCCAGGACGTCGTGAACCACGACATCGCCTGTCGGCGGCGGCGCGGGAAGCATCACCGGGCGGTTGAGCCCCCGGCGGGCGTTGGCATGGTGAGCACCGCGGCTGGACGCGCTCCATCGCACACGTACCCGCTGGATGACGATCACCCCCAGACCATGGCCTACGGCCACAGTCCGCGCCAGCCGATATCTGCTCGTGCTGGATCAAGAGAAACCGTGGTGCGGTCCTTTCGAGAGCTGTGGATGATGGCTGGCGTGAGTGAGGATGGCGGCGGGTCTGCGGAGCAGCGACTGTACGACGTTGTGGCACGGTGGGACGCCGAGACCGGGCGCGGCTCGGAGGATCTGATTCAGGCTGCCTGCCAAGCATTGGTCGACGGGCTGGACTCTCCGACGTTGCGCGAACTCGCCGGTGCTTCGGTGAACGACTCTTCCTGGGATATCCGCGAACTTGTCACCACATCGCTTCAGGAGCTGAAGATCCCATTCCCGAGCACTGTCCCTCCCGGTTTCGCCCTTGTACCAGGCGGGGGAGTCGCCCGCCGGGCCGGAGTCGATTCTCTCCATCTGGAGGTGTCGCCGACGCCCCGCGCAGGCGGCGATTTCCACGTGCAGGTCTACGTCAACGGCACGGAGATGACAGCTGCCGGAGCAGGCCTCGGGATGGACCCGTACGAGGTCCTGGTTCCGACCAATCGTCTGGTGGCCGTCTCCCAGCCACGCACCGTTCCGATCGCGCGCTGCGATTGCGGTGTGTATGGCTGTGGATCCACAGACGTCACCATCACGCGTGACGGTGACCGGGTCCACTGGGACTGGTCGCTCGAGGTGCCCATGATGCGGGGCGTCTCCTTCGCCGCCGCCGAGTACGACGCGGAGGTCGCACGGGTGGCCGCAGATCATTCGTGGGAAACGCCCGAGAGGTCGGCCGGACGACGTGTCCTGACCGACATGGACCGGGAACGGTTGCTCACCTACAACCTCCGACCCAGCTGGGTCGCCAACGATTACCGCGATCAGGAGCTGTTCCGGGTCGCCCTCGAGTTCAACGGCGACTACCAGGTGTTCGTCGACACCCCGTGGCGTGGCCGCAGCCCCGAGGAGTTGGCGGGCGAGGTGTGCGCCACCTTGGCGCGTCCTCCCAGCGCCTGGCACGCCACCTGGCACGCCATGATTCCGTCGCTGACCATACCGCCGGAGATCGCAGGACCGTCTTGGCGACGCGCGCGGCCCTAGCCTGGGTCCTCGCCCGAAGGCGGAGCCTGGGTAGGCGGTATCGGAGACAGGTCCTGGTGGGCTCCGGTGAATCCGGCTGTCTGCTCCCGCGCAAGGTTCGGGTATGCGTCGGCCTCCCGTCGGGCGGCGGCCAGGAGCCTCTCGGATTCGAGCCGCGCGTCTTCGACGATGGTGCTGGCCTGTTCCTCGGCGAGCCTGAGGATCTGTTCCACGTGGGGGCCGAGGTGGGCGAAGGTTGATCGCTGCCGGATGCGGGGTCGTCGCTCCACGGCCGTGGCCGCACCGTCGTCGGGCATCTCAGCTTCCTCCTCGTCGTCGATCCCGCCGTCTCCGACGAGATCGGACTCCCTCGTGCCCAGTAGGAAGAGCGCAACCCCGAGCGCGGCGATAGCGATACCAGACCAGGCTGCGGCCGGTCCGAGGGACGGACCGGCGGCGGCGCCGACGCCGAGTCCGACAAGAAGGGCGGCTGTCTTGGCTGGTTTGCGCACGAGTCCCCCTCGTGTGGTGCCGGCCTGGGCTTCCGGCTCCAGCATGGCTGACAACCCCAAACGTCGGGTACGGCAGGCCAGCCGGTCGACCGACGCATGGGCTTCGCCGAGGTGTGCGCCTACCACGGGCTCACCCGTCCGCAGCGGTCCTCCCGGCAAGGACATATGACTCTCCGGAGACGGCCACACACGCGCGGCGAGTGCCGCGTCGGCCTGCGGGCGGCGGCTGGAAATTCGTGTCGAAAGACGGTAACCAAACTGGCCGGCCAACCCGTCAGGTAGGAGACGGGTTGCCACGCAGGGCACCCGGCCGAGGAGGGGTACGGGACATGGGTGACGTCCGTGGACGTTTCAGGGACGATCTGGCCCAGCACCCCGCCCCACCGTTGGGTGACCTGATCGAGCGGTCAGTGGCGCAGGGCCGCCGACTGCGCCGCCGGCGCCGCTTGGCGCAGTTCGGCGCTGGCGGATCGGCGATGGTGATGCTGGTAGTGATCGGTCTGGCCGTCGGGCCGCTCGGTGTCGGTGCGGATGACGCCAGTCAGACCGGCGGGATGAACGTGGGTTCGCTGGGTGGGGTGGTCGACTCGGCCACGCCGTCTCCGCCCGGGGTGCCAGACGACGCCCCGGGCGGGTGGGTGGACGGCAGGGGAGGAAATCCGGCAGGAGCGCCACATCTGTCCGTGTCGCCGACCCCCTCGACCAGGGTCATCGACACCGTGCGGATCGGGGCGGGGCCGGCCGGTGAGCTGCTGACCACCACACCGGAGGGCGCGCTGGAACTGTTGACCCGGCTTCTGCCTCAAGGGAAGACCAGCGGGTACGCGAGCCTTCAGAGCAGCGGCGCAGGTGCCGGCATGCCGTACATCCAGATCCACCTCGACCGAGGCGAAGGGCCGGGCATGCTGCGGCTCTCCATCTACCAGGACCGCCTCGGTGACAACCCGGCACCGGGCACGGTGGAGCTGACCGAGATTCCCGACAACTGCGTGCAGAACAAGATGGTCACGGTCTACCACCGCGATGGCCTCCAGATCGATCTGATGATCTCCACCTGCCTGTTCTGGGAGGGCAAGGGCACCTCGCCGGCACCGCCCGCCCTGTCCGTGGACGAGGCGATCGAGATCGCCGCCAACCCAAACTGGGGGACGAGACTGCCGGCCGATCTCGTCAGAAGCGGCGCCAAGAGGTTCGCGTCACTGGCCCGGTCGAATGGCTGACGAGGACTTCGTGGAGTTCGCGCAGGCGGCCGCGGGCCGCCTGCGCGACGCCGCGTTTCTGATGTGCCGCGACTGGCATTTCGCCCAGGACCTCACCCAGACGACGCTGGCCAAGGTGTACGCCAACTGGAGCCGGGTCCGCCGGGCCGACGACCCCCACGCGTACGCCCGCAAGGTACTGCTGCGCTGCATGATCGACCAGCAGCGGCGTCGTTCCAGCCGCGAGTTGGCGATGTCGGCGCCGCCGGATCGGGGCGAGGAACATCCGGCCGAGCTGCGTATGACGTTGCTGGACGCGGTCGCCACCCTGCCGTTACGGGATCGGGCGATCATCGTCCTGCGCTACTGGGACGACCTGAGCGTGGAGGCAACTGCCGAGGTGGTGGGCGTCTCCACCGCCGTCGTCAAGAGCCAGAGCATGCGCTCCCTCGACCGCCTGCGCCAGTTGCTCGGCGAGACCCGTTCCGAGTTGTTCGCCGAGGAACGCCATTGACCGGTCCCGTCTGCGGCCGGGGTGCGACGGCTCCGAGGGCTCCGGGGTCGAACGGCACCCGCCGCTTCGGTGAAGCGGCGGCGAGCGTGCCACTCGTCGCCGTCCGAGGCGTGACCTGCGGTGGCAACTATCTGCGTTGGGGAGGTTCCGTGTCCGTATCGAGCAGCGGGGCGTGCCGAGGCCGGAGTCGCGGCAGAGGTCGCGGCTCGATCGCTGTCGTACCGGTGGTCCTGTCGGCGTTGGTGGTGATGGCCACCGGGTGTCAACGGTCGGAGCCCGGCGCCGACCCCGACGAGCGACACACCGCGAGCGCTGAGCCGGGCGGTCCGGGCATGCTGCTGGGGGCGGGGGATTTGGGTTCGAACTGGCACGAGGACGACGTTCGTGCCGGTCTGCCGCCCTGGCCGTGGGAACAGAACGACTGCCCCGACTATCAGAGCAGCGACTACGCGGCGAAGTCGCACCGACTCGCCGCCTCGGAGCGCTACTACCGGCCGTCGGACGGCTCGTCGTTGGCCCACCACGTGGTGGAGACGTACGAACCGGGGTGGGCCGAGCGGAATGTCGATGACGTTCGTCGGGTCCTGCAGCGGTGCGCGAGTTACCTGGTCCAAGGGGCGCGCGTTTCCTTCGAGGTCGTCGATCCCCGCTATCTGGGGGACGCCGGCATCCTCATCCGCGGCCGCATCGAGCGCGCCGGCAGGCCGAATACCGTCACGTACGTCGTGATGCTGAGACGAGGCGAGACGGTCTCGACGGTCCGGGTGCCCGAGCTGGGGAGCCAGGCTGCGCTGGATTCGATCGCGGCGAAGGCGGTGGCCCGTCTTGGCTGAGCGGGGAGGTCGGCAGCTGCCACGCCGTTGGGTCCTCTCCGCGGTCACCATGTCTCTGGCGGGTGTCGCGACGGCTGCCTTCGGTGCCACACGCGCTCGCGACGGCGGGGGAGCCGGCCCGTCGCACGGTCCTTCTCCGGCCAGTCCGATCCCCACGACACCGGCCATCGACCGGGTCGCCGAGGCGCGGACGCGTATCGAGGCCTACGTGGAGCGGTACGACGGTCACCTGGCGGTGGCGGCACTGGATCGACAGGGCACGGCTGCGGTGGCGGTCGGTGCCAAACGGTTCGAGACGGCCAGCATCGTCAAGGTCGACATCCTCGCGGCCCTGCTGCTGCGCCAGAAACCGGCGGGCAAGGCCCTGAGTTCCGACACCAGGCGACTGGCCGAAGCCATGATCGTGTCCAGTGACAACGATGCGGCGGTGGCGCTGTGGCAGCGGATCGACGGCTCGCGCGGCCTCACCGCCGCGAACCGCGCACTCGGTCTGCGTGAGACCAGGCCCAGTTCACACTGGGGCCTCACCACGACCACGGCTGCCGACCAGCTCCGTCTGCTGACCGCGTTGACATCGCCGACGGGACCGTTGACCCCGCAGGACCGTACTTTCGTCATGGGCCTCATGAAAAAGGTGATCCCCGAGCAGCGATGGGGAGTCACCGCCGGGCGGGAGCCGGGTAGTGCTTCCGTGTACGTCAAGAACGGTTGGGACACCGCTGACGTCGACGGTGGTCGCTGGCTCGTCAACAGCATCGGACGGATCGTCGAGGCCCGTCATGACTGGCTGATCGCCGTACTCTCCGACCACCACGTCAGTCAGAAGGAGGGCATCCGCGTCGTCGAGCAGGCCGCCACCTACGTGCTCAAGGAGATGCGCGCCGCCACCGCTGGCGACGGTTCGTCGCAGGGTTAGCTCTCCGCCCCTGGGTAGCGGCCCGCCGAGCGGCTTTCGGATTTCGCTGACAGAGGTCTCATCCGTGCTGGATATTGGTGCTGTACCGCCCTCCGAGGCCCGGATCCCGGGCCGTCACGGGGCTGCGAGTGAGACACCCCGTCGAACGTCCACGCCGCCTACGCACGTGTGGTGACGTCAGCGGCAGGGGGCTTCCGAAAGGTGATGCCGAATGACCGCTGCACCTGACTCGCCCGGCCAGAAGGCAGGGCTGCCCACTGTTGTGTTCGTCCATGGGGCGTTCGCCGATTCGTCGAGCTGGAACGGGGTGATCGCCAACCTCAAGCGTCGAGGCTACCCGGCCATGGCCGTCGCCAACCCGCTGCGTGACGTGCAGCAGGACGCCGCCTATGTTCGTTCCGTCGTGGACAGCATCGAGGGTCCGGTCGTCATGGTCGCTCATTCCTATGGCGGAATCGTGATAACCGAGGCTGCGGATGGTGCCGCGAACGTGAAGGCTCTGGTGTACGTCGCCAGCGTCAGCCCGGACGTCGGCGAAAGCGTGCTCGACCTGATCTCGAAGTATCCCGGGAGTGAACTCGGTACCTCCATCAAGATGGTTCCGTTCCGTCTTCCCGACGGGTCGACGTCCATGGAGCAGTACATCGAAACGGACAAGTTCCCGGCGGTGTTCGCCGCCGACGTCGACCCCGATCTCGCTGCGCTGATGGCGGTCACGCAGCGGCCCGCCGCGCAGAGCGCCCAGACGGGATCCGTGACCAAGACTGCCTGGAAGTCCATCCCGTCGTGGACCCTGATCAGCAAGCAGGACAAGGGCATTCCGCCGGACCTGCAACGGTTCATGGCCGACCGGGCCGGGTCCACCACGATCGAGGTCGACGGGTCCCACGCCGTGGCGGTCTCTCAACCAGGCCAGGTCGCCGACCTCATCGACACCGCCGCCCGCGCGACCGCCGGCTAGGTGCCCTTCTCGATCACCTCGTCGATCGCAAGGACGGCGGGCGGTCGTGACGACGCCGTGCGGTGATCAGACGACCGGAGCGTCAGGCAGAGTGCGGTCACCGTCGAAGCCGTGGTTCAGCGGTACGAGCGGGCGGACCCGGCGTTCACGCCGAGCCCGCCCACTTCAGTGCGCCTGTTCAGGGATCTCGTCCTCGAACGTGCCGACCTGCACGCCCTCGAACACGTCGTTCGCCGGGCGCGGCATGGTCGTCATGCGAGAGGCGTGACCCGGAATTGCTGGTTGGTCTGGCTGTGGCAGTCGTAGAGCTGGATCTGGGCGCCGTTGGCCGTGCTCCAGACGTCCAGGCATCGACCGGACTGCACGTTGCTGATGGTGCCGTTGGAGTTGACGTTCCACTGTTGGTTGGTCTGGCTGTGGCAGCTGTAGATCTGCACCGCTGCCCCGTTGCCGGTGCCTGCCGCGTCGAGGCACATGTTGCCGTACACCTGGAGTTGTTTGCCCGAGGTGTAGGTCCAGGCCTGGTTGGTCTGCCTGTTGCAGTCGTAGAGCTGGACCCGGGTGCCGTTGGTGCGTGAGGCGTTGGGTACGTCGATGCACCGACCGGACTGCGTGCCGACGATCTGGCTGGCGGAGCCGGGTGGGACGGTCGGGGTGGGCGTCGGCGTCGTCGGATCGGTGGGGGTCGGCGTCGGGGTGGTCGGCGTCGACGGCAGCAGCGGGCAGGTGCTGCGGTAGGTGACCACGCCGCTGTTGTCCAGCAGCGGGCAGAGGAACTGGCTGTACCGGGCGTCGTTGTCGACGAACATCTTGACGAACGGCAGCATGGTCCGGACCATCACCGGGTTCGATCGTCCGACCATGAATCCGTGATCCGCCCCCGCGACCTCCAGGTAGACGCTCTCGGTCGTGGACGGGAGGCTGTTGTACAGGCCGGTGGCGTAGGACGGGGTGACCACAGTGTCCGCCTGCCCGGAGAAGATCATTGTGGGCACCCGGTCGTTGGCCAGGTTCGACGACGGCGAGTACGGCGCGATCCCGACCACTGCCTTCAGCGACGAGCGCCGGATGGCTGCGCTCAGCGCGCCACCACCGCCCATGGAGTGACCGGCGACGGCCAACCGGGTGGGGTCGACCCGGTCGCGTACCGGGCTCTGCTGGGTGAGGTAGTCCAGCGCGGCGAGCAACTGGGTGCCTCGGGCGGTGTCGAAGTCGTTACGGCTGTTGGTCTCGATGCCGATCACGACGAAGCCGTGGGAGGCCAGCCACGGCCCCATCCAGGCCAGCTCGGCGGAGAACAACGCCGTGTAGCCCGGCGAGATCGCGATGGCCCCGAAGGTGCCCTGGCTGGTGTCGGTCGGGTAGTAGATCCGGCCGCCGTTGAAGCCGTACCCGGTCGGGACACTGACCGAGGTGTTGGCGAAGGGGCCGTTTACGGCGGTGACGCTGGTCCGGGTGGGGTCCGGGCCACGCTGGTACGGGTTGTCGGCGGCCGACGCCGACCCGGTCGCCACGGTGATCGTGAGCAACCCGACCGCGGCGGCGATCCCGGCCGCGGCGAGCTTGAACAGTCGGCCCCTCAAGCCGGTTGACACTCGGTCGGCCTGGGTGTTCCCCGTGGGCGGGAGGTGGTCTGCGGGTCCTCGCACTGTCGGTACCTCCTGGTGGTGGAAGAGCGAGGGGCGGGCGGGCTCGTCGTGTGCCGAGCCTGCCCGCCCCCGTTGATGTCCGATCGTCAGCGTTGCAGGGTCAGCAGACCCGGCCGGTACGGCAGGAGGCCGTAGTCGCCGCCGGAGCTGGGGGAACGACCCTGGTAGAGCAGTTGCAGGTTGCAGGCGTCGACGGTCATGGTCTGATCGGCGTTGGTCCGCAGCAGCTCACCGTGGCTGATGTCGTTGGTCCAGGTGGCACCGCTGTTGGCCTTGCCCGCGAACGGGTTGCTCTCGGACGTGGCCTGCGGCGTCCACGAACCACCCAGGCTGCTGGCCGTGAAGGAGCGGAAGTAGCGCCCGTTCGAGCCGATGGCCTCGACGATCATGAGGTACTTGTTCAGACCCTGGAGCTTGTAGACCTGGACAGCCTCGAAGAGGTTGTTCGTCGTGTCGGTCATGATCGTGGTGTAGTTGGAGCCGAAGCTGCCCGGGAAGTTCCCGATCGGCATGCTGGCCCGGTAGATCCGGCCGTTGTCGCCGGCGAAGAACAGGTACATGTTCTGGTCGTCGCCGATGACGGCCTGGTCGATCGGGCCGGTGTTGGAGTTGGAGATGCTGCCAGTGAACAGCGTCTGCGCCGACGACCACCCGTTCGGGTTGGTCGGGTCACTGGAGGTCCGGTACGAGAACGCCGTGCCACCCCACTGGTACGCCAGCACCCAGATGTTGCGCGGCGCGAAGTAGAACAGCGACGGCGCGACGGTCGCCGAGTTCATCGCGTTCTGGCTGGCCGAGCCCATCTGGTTGTAGTTGCTGAAGAGGCCGAAGTTCATCGAGCCCCACGTGGTGCCGGTGTCGTGGGTGGTGGCGTAGACGAGCTGCTGGCCGTTGTACGGCGCGACGGTGAAGTCCTTCAGCGACACCCAACCGGACCTCGGCTGCGCCAACGCACCCGTCGACGACCACCGGTACGTCGAGGGAAGGTCACACGTGCCGCCGGTCGGCGGTGGCGTCGTCGGCGTCGGCGTGGGCGTCGGGTTGGAGCCGCCGAGGGAGGCGAGCCGGAATTGCTGGTTGGTCTGGCTGTGGCAGTCGTAGAGCTGGATCTGGGCGCCGTTGGCCGTGCTCCAGACGTCCAGGCATCGACCGGACTGCACGTTGCTGATGGTGCCGTTGGAGTTGACGTTCCACTGTTGGTTGGTCTGGCTGTGGCAGCTGTAGATCTGCACCGCTGCCCCGTTGCCGGTGCCTGCCGCATCGAGGCACATGTTGCCGTACACCTGGAGTTGTTTGCCCGAGGTGTAGGTCCAGGCCTGGTTGGTCTGCTTGTTGCAGTCGTAGAGCTGCACTCTGGTGCCGTTGGTGGTGGCCGCGTTCGGCACGTCGACGCACCGGCCGGACTGCGTGCCGACGATCTCGCTGGCCGAGCCCGGTGGGACGGTGGGGGTGGGGCCCGGCGTGGTGGGCGTGGGGGTGGTGCCGGGGCCCGCGCTGTTCAGCGCCTCCAGGGTGGCCGTGTAGGCGGCCTTTTTGTTGCCGTTGCACTCGAAGAGCAGCGGGGTGCCACCGGAGCGCCACGAGTCGCAGTCCCGCACGCCCCAGACCGTGAGCCCGTTGCAGCGAGCCACGGCGAGACAGTCGTTGACCACGCTGCGGTAGGTGTTGGCCTGCGTCGTGCCCGAGCCCTCGATGTCCAACTCGGTGATCTGCACGTCCACCCCGAGGGCGGCGAAGCTCGACAGCGTCGTGCGGTAGTTGCTGTTGTACGGCGAGTTGGCGTTGAAGTGCGACTGGAACCCGACGCAGTCGATCGGCACGCCACGCGACTTGAAGTCGCGCACCATGTTGTACACGGCCTGGGTCTTGGCCCAGGTCCAGTTGTCGGTGTTGTAGTCGTTGTAGCAGAGCTTCGCGTCCGGGTCCGCCGCGTCGGCGGCACGGAAAGCCGCCTCGATCCAGTCGTTGCCGGTGCGCTGGAGGTTCGAGTTACGACGGGCCCCGCTGTTGCCGTCCTCGAACGCCTCGTTCACCACGTCCCACGAGTAGATCTTGCCCTTGTAGTAGCCGGCCACGCGGCTGACGTGGTTGAGCATCGCGCTGCGCAGCGCGGAGCCTTCCATGCTCTGCATCCAGCCGGGCTGCTGCGAATACCAGGCCAGGGTGTGGCCGCGGACCTTCCAGCCTCGGGAGAGCGCGTGGTTCACGATCCGGTCCGCGTTGCCGAAGGTGAAGTTGTTCTGCTGCGGCTCGGTCGCATCGATCTTCATTTCGTTCTCGGGAGTGATGCTGTTGAACTCCCGATTCAGGATCGTCGTGTACGCGCTGTCGTTGAGCTTGTTCGCGGCGACGGCGGCACCGAAGTACCGGCCGGACTGGGCCGCGGCGGCTCCGAGGGTGGTCTCGGCGGCCTGGGCGAGGTTGGGCAGCAGCGATACGACCAGGGCCGCAACTATCGCAGCAGTTCCGGAAAGTACGAGCGTTCTTGCTCGGAAACGTCGGGTGGGACGGGTCCGGGGAGCCATGGTGATCCTCCAGTGGTGGGATGGGGAACATCTGTCGCTGGTCGGGTGGAACGGCCTCTTCGGACGGTGGCGGTGCCGATGTCGAGCTCGTCTGACCGGGCTGGGCGTGACATCGGGCGTTCACCTTGGCTGAGTCGGTTGGAGCGACCTGACCAGCGGATAGAGGGTTGCGATGGGTGGGCCCGGTCGCCTGGCCGATGTGGTGGCGGGCGCTGGGCGCGGCTGCACGGTGGGTGTTGCCACGGGACGGTGGGTGGCTCGGTGGTCGGTGTGGCACCTCCAGCGGGTAAATGATCATGTTAACGTTCACACTCATCGATGGCCTTCAGGCTGGCAGAAAATTCCAGGGATATCAACCGGTAGTTTCGGGCCTGTTGCGATTTGGCGGCTGGGCTGCGGATCTCGCGCAACGACAAGGACGCCTGACCTCAAGATGTGGTCAGGCGTCGGCCCTGCTCGGGTGCTGCGACGCCGGATGCGCTCCGGCCCAGGACGCCAAACGCCCTGGGCCGGAGTGTTGCCGCGTCGCTGATCAGGCGATTCTGATGTCGCTGCACCACATGTAGGTCTGGTCCATGTGGGACGCCTTCCAGATCACGAACAGGATGTGGTTCCCGCTGCGTCCGGACGCCGAGACGTTGAACGAGATGTTCTGCGCCGGCGCGTACCGCCCGGTCGTCGCGACCAGGTCGAGGTTGCCCCAGCCGAGCTGCTGCGTGGCCGGGTTGAAGCCCTGCTTGGTGACGTACACCCGGAAGTAGTCAGCTCCGTGGCTGGCCTGGTCGTACAGCTGGACAGTGAAGTTGCTGCTGACGGTCGTCGCCTTCCAGGCTCCCAGCTGGTTGAGGGAGTTGTTCCGGGAGAGGCCGTTGCTGCACAGCTGTCCGTCCGGGGTACGGGCCTGGAACTGGCCTGCGAGGCCATCGCGCAGCTGGCTCATCCAGTTCCACATGGTGTCGGGGTTGGACTGGAAGGCCTGGTAACACATCGGGTCCTGCTGCTGCATGGCCGGGTTCATGTGCTGGTTGCCCCAGGTCTTCCAGCACTGATAGGCCCGACTCGCCGGGTTGATGATCGTGCCGTGAGCCTGGGCGGCCCCGGTGAACGGCAGCGTGCCGACCACCATCGCGAACAGCAGGACGAGCGCTTGGAGCGACCGACGGATGGTTGACCGGGACGGTCCGCCGGATTGACCTAACTGGTGTGAACGCACTGTTCATCCTCCGTTCGTTGGTGCGGGGGGTGGGGGTGGGAACGCTCCCAAGGCCACTGTTGCATTAATAGATGTAAATATCAATGTTGATCTACCTATAGTCGGATGTGGATCGAGCTGTCCGTAATCGTCGGATCAATGGCGGGTCTGTGCACGAGGTCCGCAGCTGCGGCATCGCCCGCGCAGGCATCCACCGCGGTGCCCGGAAAGTCAGCTCACGGCCTGGCGGCTCCGCGCCCGGCGGCCGGTCGTGTGTGGGAGCGACGCCCTGCGCGGCGTGGTCAGAGTCCGGCTGCCGCGTCGTACCGGCGACGCTGGTCGGCCATCTCCGCGGCCGTCAGCGCCTCCTCCTGCGCCACCGTCGCGTACTTGGGCGGGAACATCTGCCGCAGCCGGTCGATGAACCTGACGTCCTCGGTCGCCTCGACCACCTGGATGCCCGGAGGGTCGGAGGACATGTCCATGATCACCGGACCGGCCAGCTTGACGGCCACGTCCCAGGGGCGCTTCCGCTCGGCGACCCCGCAGAGGTGGAAGCCGTAGACCGTCTGCACGTCGGCGAGTGTGGTCACCTCGGCCGGCTCGTAGCCGTAGACGCGGACGCCGCAGATCACTGGCGGCTTCTCCTCCCCGGCGGTCACCTGCTGGGCGCTGTGCCCGGCGTGGTTGTGCTGCCCCGGGTCCACCCGTTCGAGCGTCGTACGCATCCGGGCCACGATCTGCGCCTGCAGATCCGCCGGCTCCGCCTTCGAGTCGGAGCGGTTGACCAGTACGGCCGCGCCGGCCGACGTCGCCAACAGGATCACCGCCACCCACACCAGGCGGTGTCGGTACCACCCCGCGAAACTCTGTCGGGAAATCATGACTGCTTCTCACCTCGTCGCCGGTTCTGATGCGCTGGCAGGCCGAATCGGATGCGGCCGGCGGATCGGACATCGAGCGCGTCGGCCGCCGGGGACACGTACCGGGGGTGCTGACGACGGGCGGGGTCGCCAGCCGGCAGGACGCCCGTCGTCGTGGAGATGGCCCGGCGGTGCGGCAAGCGAGCGCCTGCCCAAACGGCGCGCTGCCGGCACTGCGATGCTCCCGTGCATGCCGTTCCCAGCACGGTTGCCCCCGCGCTGCGGCGATATGAGCCATTCCAACACGTCTGAAGGCGTTCTGGCAACATCGACGAGCGTCAGTGTTGGTGTGGCCTGGTCGCCCTCGCCGAGGACTGTCCGCGCGACACCGGTTCGTGGAAGACCGTGGTGACGGCCACAGCCGCGATGCTTCTGATTGGCGGCGAGGCCATTATGCAATATATTGCACGATGCGGGCTGGATTTTGGTAAGGGAAGCCGGTCCGGGGAGAGGGAGTGGGCGATGCGGCCCGGACAGGGACGCGTCGCGATGTGACCCACGCCATGAACAGCCCGTTCAGCCCGGGGTTACGCCTCCCGAATGTGTGTCACGCCGAACGGCGGACTGGGCGCGCACCGTCGAACGACGCCAGACGTCGGTGTGCCGGGCGGCACCGGAAGATCTCACGACAGTTCCCAGGTGGACGAAGGAGGGTTGGGATCGTGACCGTCACCCATGACGACGAGACACCACTGTGTTTCGGCGTGCTCGGGCCCGTGCGGGTCTGGCGCAAGGGCGAGCAGGTGGATCTCGGTCCTCGCCAACAACGTCTGATCCTGGGTCTGCTGCTGGCCAACGCCGGACAACCCGTCAGCGTCGGCGAGATCATCGAGGTGGTGTGGGGGCAGCATCCGCCGCAGAGCGCCGTGAACGTCGTGCACCGGTACGTGGGCGCACTGCGGCGTCTGTTCGAGCCCGGTCTTCCGGCGAGATCCGCTGGACGATGGCTGCTGGGCGACGCCGCCGGATATCGGATGCAGGTCGACGCCGGCAACCTGGACCTGCTGAGACTGCGTTCCCTGGCCGACCAAGCCAGGTCGGACGGGGGCGCCGGACGGTTCGCCGAGGCGATGTCGGCCTACGAGGAGGCGCTCGGCCTGTGGCGTGGTCCGTGCGGCGGGGCGTCGAAGCTCGGCGCCAACGATCACCTCGCGTTCAGCGTCGTCGACCATGAGTGCGCGGACCTGGCCCGCGAGGCCACCTCGCTGGCACTGCGGCTGGAACGAGCCCGATCAGTCCTTCCCGTGTTGCGCTGCGTGGCGGACCACCGTCCGTGGGACGAGGCACTGCAGGCCCAGCTCCTCCTCGCGTTGTCCGCCGACGGGCAGCAGGCCGAGGCCATCGCGCTGTTCCAGAATGTCCGCCGTCGACTCGCCGAGGAGTTGGGCGTGGATCCGGGGGAGGAGTTGCGCGAGGCGTACCAGGTGGTGCTGCGGCAGAACGCCGCCGGAACCACTGCGTCCGTCGCCGACGAGCCCTCGTCCCCGAGCCCACACTCGGGCCGAGTGCAGATCGCCCGTGCGCCGTCGCTCACCGAAGTGCTGCCCGCTCAGTTGCCGGCCGACCTTCCGCACTTCACCGGCCGGGACGACGCGCAGCGCCGCACCCTCGGCCTGGTCAACGGTCACGTGTTGACGCAGGCGTCGATGCCGGTGCTCGCCATCGACGGAATCCCCGGCATCGGGAAGACCTCCCTCGCCATCCACCTCGCCCACCAGTTGGCCGACGCGTACCCGGATGGGCAGTTGTACGTCGATCTCCAGGGCTTCGACCCCGAGCAGTCCCTGCTGCATCCCGCCGAAGCCCTTCAGGGCTTCCTCAATGCCCTCGGCGTCGCGGACGCCGACATGCCGGCGAGCCAGCACGCCCGGTCCGGCCTGTATCGCAGTGTCCTGGCCAGCCGCCGAATCCTCGTCGTGCTGGACAACGCCCACAGCGTCGAGCAGGTACGTCCCCTGCTGCCGGGCGCTCCCGGCTGCCTGGTGCTCGTCACCAGCCGTAAGCGCCTCACCGGGCTGGCCACGGCGCACGGCGCCCACCTGATGACGCTCGACGTCCTGTCGCAGGAGGACGCGCGAAGCTTCCTGACCGCTCGGATCGGGACGGCGCGAACATCTGCGGACCTGCCGGCCCTGGACGAGATCATCGAGCGCTGCGGGCGGCTCCCGCTGGCGCTCGCTGTGGTCGCCGGCCGGGCCCTGTCCCATCCGGATCACTCGCTGACCGCCATCGCCCGGGCACTACGAGACGCCCAGGGCAGCCTGGACGGCTTCTCCGACATGAGCGACGACATCCGGGCGATCTTCTCGTGGTCGTACCGGATGCTCGGTGCCCGCGCGGCCCGCATGTTCCGGCTGCTGTCGCTCCAGCCCGTTCCGGACGTCACTGTCCCCGCGATGGCCAGTCTCGCCGGCGTGCCAGTGGGCGAGGCGCGGCTGCTCGTCTGCGAACTGGTGGGGACCGGGCTGATCGTCGAACACACACCGGGCCGCTTCACCACGCACGACCTCGTCTGGGCCTACGCGCGAGAGCTGGTCCACCTGCACGAGGACGACGAGGCCAGGGAGCAGGCATCGCGCCGGCTCGTCCAGCACTACCAGCAGACGGCGTACGCGGCCAGCCGGCTACTGGCCCCCGGGCAGGCGTTGGACCCGCCGAAGGCGATGGACACGGTGGCCGTCGGACAGTTGGCCGGCGCCACGGAGGCAGTCGCCTGGCTGAACGCCGACCGACACGTCCTCAAGGCAGTGGTCCACCGCCAGATCGAAGACGGGGATGTGGCGTCGGCCTGGCAGTTGGCGATGAGCCTGCAGATTTTCTATCAGCGCGAGGGCTGGTGGCAGGACTGGGTCACTGTCGCACGGGCATGTCTGCGGGCGGTCACCACCGCCGGTGACGCCATCGGCCGTGCGCACATGGTGTGGAGCCTCGCCGGCGCCGAGCATGCGCTCGGTGACGACGACACCGCGGCGCGTCTCCTGCGGCAGGCGCTGGACCTCTACAACGGGCTGGGGTATCGGTCGGAGCAGGCGCTGGTGTACCGCGATCTCGGTCAGGTCAGCTCCACGCAGGAGAACTACCGCGATGCCGTGGCCTACCACGAGCGGGCTCTGCGCCTCGTCGAGTCGTTGGAGGATTTGCCCAACCAGGTGTCCGTTTTGTGTTGTCTCGCCACCGCCTACTCCGGTCTCGGTCGGCACGACGCCAGCGCGGACCTGGTCGGACGGGCCCTGTCGATCGCCGAGGCGCTCGGTGACCTCGACGGCCAGGGGCTGTGTCACGAGACCCTGGCCCACGGCCGCCGGGTCGGAGGTGACCTGTCGGGCGCACTGGTGGGCATGAAGCGCGCGGCTGCCGTGTACCGGCAGGCCGGGTCGCGCATGAACAGGGTCGGGTGTCTGGTGCACCTCGGCGACGTCGCGCTGGCAGTGGACGACCGGGTCGGCGCCCGCGAGGCGTGGCAGGAGGCACTCGATCTGGTTCGCCATCTCAGCGTGCCGCAGGTGGCCGACATCCGCGATCGCCTGGACCGCCTTGATGCGGATGCGGCGGCCCGAGCCCTGGTCGGGCGCTGAACTTCACGGCCGCGATTCCGTTCGAGGTATGGATGGAAGGGGTGACCGGTGATACTCGACCTCGACGACCCCGAGGACCTCGCGGCGGCATCCTGCTCTACGACGGGTGGTTGGGCATCTTCGGTGGTTCACCGTCCGCGGAGGTCAGCCTTCCCAGCATCGGTCAGGTCAACGCCTTCCCGGTCGACGTGGACTGGACGTGGACGCCGACCGAGGGTCTGATCGTGGCGAACGACGTGCTGGGTGGCGTCTTCTTCCTCAACGGCCTACGGCCGGCCGCAGGGCGGCCCGGTGTGCCCGGCGAGGTCATCTACTTCGATCCACGGTCCTTGGACTGGACCAGGATGAGGCTGTCCCACCGCGAGTGGCTGACCTGGTCGGTGTCCGGTGAACTGCCGCACTTCTACGACGGCCTGTTGTGGCCGCGGTGGCGGGAGGACGTGGCGGCGTTGCGTTCCGACCAGGGGATCGCCGTACTCCCGTCGTTCTGGAACGGAACGGCACCGGCAACCGGCATGACCCGGACGATCCTCCCCATGGCGGACATCCTGACCTTCCAATTCGACGCCGCCAGGCGAAGGGGCCGGAGTCTTGCCGGCGTGTTCGGCCGTTACTCGGTCGAACGAGCGGCCGATCACAGGTCCGAGCATCCTTGTTGCGATACTCCGCATGCAATATACTGCACACTGGAGCCGGTGGTTGCCGGTTCGTACAGGACCCCGCCCGGGGTGAGCCGGCGCGGCGACGGAAGGGGAAACCTCATGAGCACCAACGGTCGAGGAATCGAGAACGTCGTGCTGGTGCACGGCGCGTTCGCTGACGGTTCGGGCTGGCGCGGTGTGTACGACAAGCTGACGACCCTGGGCTACCGGGTCACGATCGTGCAGAACCCCCTCACCTCGATGGAGGACGACGTCGCGGCGACCACGAGGGTGCTCGACCGGCAGAACGGCCCGACGATTCTCGTCGGCCACTCCTGGGGCGGCACGGTCATCACCGAGACGGGAGTTCACCCGAACGTCGCCGGACTGGTCTACGTGTCCGCGCTGGCACCGGACGCGGGTGAGACCACCGCCCAGCAGTACGAGGGATTCGGCCCGACACCCGACTTCGTCATCGACGTCGCCGAGGACGGATACGGGTTCCTCAACCCCGACACGTTCAAGGCCGGGTTCGCCGCGGATGCCAGCGACGCCGACGCCGCCTTCCTGCGTGACTCGCAGGTGCCGGTCAACATGGCGGCCTTCTCGACGCCGGTGAAGAACGCCGCCTGGCGCGACAAGCCGAGCTGGGCCGTCATCGCGACCGACGACCGGGCCTTCGACCAGGCGATGCTGCAGCACATGGCCACGCGCATCAAGGCGAAGATCACCAACGTCGCGGCCAGCCACGCCCTCTTCGCGACGCAGCCCGGCGTCGTCTCCGACGTGATCGTCACCGCCGCGCAGAACGCCGGCGGCGCTCGCTGACGCACCACCACCCCTGACCCAGGGCCGGCTCGCACGTACCGCACCACCGCGAGCCGGCCCCCGAGCTACCCGGAGCGTGACGCCGCATGTCCAGCACGACGTTCCAGGTGGCACTGTGGATCGAACTCCTCGCCGCGGGCCTCGGCGGCCTTCAGGGCGCCCTGTTCGCCGCGGGAGAGAGGCATCGCCGCATCGACCTGCTCGGCGTCATCGTCATCGGGCTCGCCGTCGCGCTCGGAGGAAGCCTCCTGCGTGACGTCGTGCTCAACCAGCCGCCCGTCGTGATCTGGAAGAACTGGTACCTGCTGGTGGCCGGGGCCTCGGCGGTCCTGGGCATGCTGCTACAGCCGGCGCTGGCGCGAGCCGACTGGCTGATCACCGTGCTGGACGCGGTCGTCATGGGGCTGTTCGGCGCGATCGGGGCCTCGAAGGCGTTGTCTCTCGGCGTCGGCGAAGCCGGGGCGCTGGTCGTGGGAGTCATCGGAGCCATCGGGGGCGGCATGCTGCGCGACGTCATCCTGAGCCTGCCGATCTCCTTCCTCCAGGTCGGCACCCTCTATGCCGTCGCCGCCGGGGCCGGTGCCGGTGCACTCGTCCTGCTCACCGCCTTCGGCACACCGATTCTGGTCGCGGGTCTCGTCTGCGTGGTCGTGACCACGTCCGTCCGTCTGGCCGCCGTCCGCTTCGGCTGGACGTTCCCCGAGCAGCGCGCGGTACGCCCGCGACGCCCTCAACCCGTGAAGACACCCGCTGAGTGACCGACTCACCGGCCACCGACCAGGAGACCGACCCGCCGTGACCAACCAAGACCACGTCAACGTCCTGCGCGAGACCGCACACAGGCTCCAACCAGAGCTGGTCCGTCTGCGACGGGACCTGCACGCGTACCCCGAGACCGGTCTCCACCTGCCGCGTACGCAGGCGGCCGTCATCGAGTCGATCGACGGCCTGGGGCTGGAAGTGTCCCGCGGCGCCGGGCTGACATCGGTGACGGCGGTCCTGCGCGGCGGCCGACCCGGCCCGGCGGTCCTGCTGCGCGCGGACATGGACGCGCTGCCGCAGACCGAGGCGACCGGCCTGGAGTACGCGAGCCGCACGCCCGGCGCGATGCACGCGTGCGGGCACGACCTGCACACCGCCGCCCTGGTCGGTGCGGCCCGCACCCTCGCTGAGCACCGCGACCTGCTGGCCGGCGACGTCGTGTTCATGTTCCAGCCCGGCGAGGAGGGGTGGGACGGCGCCGCCCGGATGATCGACGAGGGGGTGCTCGATGCCGCCGGTTCCCGGGTACGGGCGGCATACGGCCTGCACGTGCGCTCCTACGGGACCTCTCGGGGCGTCTTCCGCAGCCGACCAGGCACCCTCATGGGCGGCGTCGACGCGCTCACCGTGACGGTGAACGGAAAGGGCGGCCACGCGTCGATGCCGCACCTGGCCAACGATCCGATCCCGGTGGCCGCGCAGATCATCACGTCCATCCCCGCGATGCTCACCCGCACCTTCGACCCGTTCGATCCGGTCGTCGTCACGATCACGACGATGCAGGCGAGCGCCGGGTCGAACATCATTCCCGAGCAGGCCGAGCTCACCGGCACGATCCGCACGTTCTCGGAAGCGAACCGCGCGCGGGTCAGAGCCGAACTCAACCGGTTGTGCGAGTCGGTGGCCCAGGCGTACGGGACGACAGCCGAGGCCGCCTACGAGGACGGGTACCCGGTGACGGTGAACGACGCCGACGAGTACGAGTTTGCCGCCGCGGTGGTACGGGACGCGCTGGGCCCCGACCGGTTCCAGCCGATGGCCACGCCCATCGCCGCTGCGGAGGACTTCTCCCGCGTGCTGAACCAGGTGCCGGGGTGCTACCTCCACCTCGGAGCGAGCGCCGCCGCCGACCCGGCGACCGCCGCGACCAACCACAGCCCACACGCCGTCTTCGACGACTCGGTCCTGGCCGACGCGTCATTCGTCCTCGCCGAACTCGCCCGACGTGCCCTCGACCGTCTCGCCGCGACCTGACCGCAGGTCCACAGCTGCTACGGATGGGGCGCGCCGAAATTCAATCCGACATCGGTAATTTTCTGTCTGTCTAGTCACGGCATCGAATGGTTGTTCCCCACGGCCCCGCGAGTGACGCTGTTGGTGGCGTGCGGGACGGGCTTTCGGCCCCGTTTCCCCGCATGGACTCAACTCGGGAGGGTGCCACCATGGGTAAGAGGATTCGTGTCGTCGCGGGTTTGACCGTGGCCAGTGTCGCGGCGATGGTCGGAATGCAGGCTCAGCCGGCACTGGCCGTCGACGTACCGGAAACGGGGCTGAGCATTTTCGAGGGCACCTTCGCTCGCTCGGTCCTCTACGTGGCCGAACCCGACGGTAGTTGCCTGGCGATGCCGCCGACGGCGGACTCACTCACCGGCGAGCGCACCATCGAACAGGTCAGCGCGTTCACCGGTCCCAATTGCACGGGTGACCAGTGGAATCTCGGCACGTTCCGAACCTTCAAGGCCGGGAAGTACCAGTCGTTCCGCGCGTACATGTTCGACCGCCCGCTGGGCTCCTGAGCCATCCTGGTAGTCCGCCGGCTCGTCCGGGTGCCCGCACCCTGGCGAGCCGGCTCACTCGTTGATGAGGGCGTTGCGAAGGTACTGCGTGGCGTAGTGCGCGCGGGACTTGACGGTGCCGACCGGAACGCGCAGCCGAGCGGCGGTCTCATCGAGGGTGTGCCCCTTGACGTACAACTCCGTGAGCACGGACCGGTGGTCGGTGCTGAGTCGACCGATGGCGCGTCGCATCGTGACCGTGGCGATGGCCGTGTTCGCCGCCTCGCTCCCGAAGCCTGCGGGTTCGGTGTCGAGGAGGCTCACCTCGGCCGGTCGGGCCTGTCGCTTGCGGTGCGCGTCGATGGCCAGCCGCCGGGCCACAGCGAACAACCAGCGCCGCTGCGACTCGGGCTCGGTCGGCACCGTGTCGAGCTTGCGCCAGGCACGCAGCATGGTCTCCTGAAGCAGATCCTCGGCGGTGTGGCCGACGCCGGGGGACACGAATCCGCGCAGAAAGTAGAGCAGGGCGCTGCCGTTGTTCCGGTGAATGTCGCGCATATGTTCCTCAACGCGGCAGGTCGGATGTGGCGTGGCAGATTCGTCGTGCGTGCGAAGCTCGGGCCCAATGGTGCTCGCCGCTCTGGTCATGATTCTTCCCCGTAGAAATCCAGCAGGTCAGATCAGAGCGTACAGAGAGGGAGTGGAAATCTACTTCATTGCTAGTTACGTCGAATTTGAGGAGTTGCTTCCCGGCCATATCAAAGACGGTGGAGAATGTGCTGCAAACATAATCGGAAAGCCGACCGTACGTCCAATCCTCCGATTGCGGACCTTGTCCCGATGCCTCAGTCGTCTGGTGGCGAGAAGAGTCGACAGGGCAGGCCCAGCAGCAGCACCTACCCTCAGGACATGATCGGTCGTCGCCGTGAGCTCGCCGCCGTCCGACGGCTGCTGGACGGCGCGGTCGCCGGTAGGGGCGGGTGCCTGATCGTCGTCGGACCGCCGGGGTCGGGAAAGACCGCGCTCGGCGACGCGGCGGCGGAGCTCGCCCGGCAGCGTGGCCTGCCGGTGGATCGGACGGCGACAGCCGACGGAGCGGGCGCCCGGCTGGTGATCCTGGACGACCTCGACCAGACCGCGACGGAGGCCGCCCTCGACCAGTTGTCACGCGGCGGCGCAGCGGTCCTGGCCACCACTGTCGAGGCGAGGCACCCCTGCCAGCACCTGTATCTCGCCCCACTGACCGAGGCGGAACTGGCTGCCGTCCTGCCGGGGATGCCGATCGGCACTGTGCACGCGGTCTGGTTGCTCACCGCCGGCTGGCCCGGGCCGGCTCTCGACCTCGCGGCGGCCGTGCCGCCCGGAGCCGGCGAGGACGCCGTCGTCGAGTTTGCCCTCACCTCGCCTTCGCGAGGTCAGTTCCTCGCCCTCGACACGGGGCTGATCCGGCTGTTGGAGGACGCCGCGTCGCGTGCGCTGCCGCCGGCCACCCGGGCTCGCGTGCTGGTGCGGCTTGCCGGAGAGATGCTCGGCGACCCGTCCGCCCCGGCCCGACGGCGGGAACTCGTCGACGAGGCGGTTCGGCTCGCCAGGGACTCCGACGACCCGGGGACCCTCGCCGAGGTGCTGGACGGGCGGCTGCACGCGGTGTGGGATCCGGCTGCCGCGGACGAGCGTCTGTCCACGGCGTCCCAGATCATCGACCTGTCCCGCCGGGCCGGGGATGCCGTCCTCGAACGGCGAGGGCTGTTCTGGCGTTTCGTCGCGCTGGCCGAACTCGGCGACCTGGACGCGGCCGAAGCCGCTCTGGTGGCGTACGCCCGGGCGGGGGAGCGGGACGGCGACCCCGAGGCCGCGGTCATCGCCCTGTCCCGGCACGCCGTTCTGGCGCTGGTCCGGGGCCGGTTCGCGCTTGCGGAGGCGCTTGCCGTCGAGGTGACCGAGACGGGACGGCGGGTCGGCCTGGCAGACGCCTACCGGCTGACCGCGTCGGTGCGGGGTCGACTGGCCCTTCTGCGCGGCGACGCGGCAGGCGAGGTCGAGACGTTGCGCGCGCTCGCGCGGCGACTGCCCGGACACTTCTTCGAGGTGACCGCCGCCCGTGCTCTGGCGGAGTCAGGAGAGGTCACCGAGGCCCTGCTGGAAGTGGATCGCCTGCTGCCGTCGGTGCTGGCCGGCGCGGGTCCCCGCTGGCTCGGCGCGGTGGCCGACCTGGCCTTCGTCGCCTCGTTCGGCGCAGCGCCGACTGCCGCTGAGGCCCTCTACGATGCTCTCCTTCCCTACGCCGGTCGCCTGGTGGTCTGGGGCGGAGCAAACACGATCGCGGGGCCGGTCGACGACTATCTGGGGCGTCTGGCCGCCCGGCTCGGGCGGTCCGACCAAGCGCGGGCGCACTTCGACAGGGCTGTCGCCCAGGAGGAGAGGCTCGGTGCCCTGCCGTGGCTGGCGGCCACCCTCGCAGCCCGTGGGGATCGGGCGCAGGCGGCATCGATAGCGGAAGGGCTCGGCCTGCCGGTACCCGCCGGCCCGCCGGGGTTGTCCGACGAGACAGCGCCCCCGAAGGCGGCGGACGGCTCACCGGCCGCCGACGCCGAGCCGAGCGCCGACGTGTGGAGACTGGGACGCGACGGCGACGACTGGATCATCGACGCCGGTACGGAGCATGCCCGCCTTCGTGACGTCAGGGGTCTGCACTTCCTGCGTGCCCTCCTGGCCGCACCCGGCCAGGAGATCGCCGCGCTGGATCTGGCCGCCGGCGGCGCCGGCCTCGTGGCGCCCGCGCCCGAACCGGTGCTCGACACCGCAGCCCGCGCGGCGTACCGCAAACGGCTCGACGACCTCGCGCGTCAGATGGACGTGGCAGACCGCACCGGCGACGTCGAACTCGCCGCGACGTTCGCGGCGGAGAGGAGCGCGCTGCTGGCTGAACTGCGGCGGGCTGCCGGCCTGGGGGGTCGGACCCGCTCGCACAGCGCCGAAGCGGAACGAGCCCGGGTCAACGCGACACGTGCCCTGCGGGCGGTGCTCACCAGGCTGGAGCCGGTCGCTCCCATCGTGGCGGCGCACCTGCGGGCGTCGGTACACACCGGCAGCTACTTCCGCTATCAGCCCGCAGCCGGTGGGCCGGCGCGCTGGCAGCTGTGACCGGGGCCACGCACGATTCGTTCAGTGCGTGGTTACGCCGAACGGGTATGTCATCTCCAATCGTTCTGCTTCACGGACTCACCTTCGATCGGCGGCACTGGGACCCGCTGCGTCGCGAACTCGCGGTCCTGCAACCGGACCGCAAGGTCCTCGCCCTGGACCTGCCGGGCCATGGCGACGCGCCACCCCGCGCGTCGTACGACCTGCGCGAGGTTGCCGAGCTCCTGCACAGTCAGATCACCTCGGCGGGTCTGACCCGGCCGCCGACGGTGGTGGGTCACTCCGTGGGCGGTGTGATCGCCACGATCTACGCCGCTCGCTATCCCACGAGCGCCGTCGTCAACCTGGACCAGTTCCTGCTGCCGGGCCCCTTCGGCGACGTCGTACGGGCGGCGGAGCCGGAGCTGCGTGGCCCCGAATGGCGCGCCGTCTGGGAGCGCATGGTGGCCGGCATGGGGATCGAGTCGCTACGAGGCGAGGCGCGGCACCTCGCGGAGACCGCCACCGCACCGAGGCGCGATCTGCTGCTGGGTTACTGGAACGAGCTTCTGCACGGCGACGACGGGCAGATCGCCGTCGATCGCGAGGCGGATCTGCGGACGATCGCCGACCGGGGCGTCGGTTACCGGTGGGTGACCGGCGCGCAGCCGCCAGCTCCCTATGTCGAGTGGTTGACCGCGGCCCTGCCGACGGCCGTCGTCACGGTGCTGCCCGGTGGTCACCTGCCACACCTGGAACACCCGGCCCAGGTCGCTCGACTGCTCTACCAGGACGATCGGTCATGAGCACTCAGTCGAGGACCGCTTCCCGCAGGGATCGGACGGCGTAGTGAAGCCGCGAGCGGACCGTTCCTACTGGTATCCCGAGACGCGCGGCGACCTCCGGGGCGGGACGGTTCTCGATGAGAACCTCCATCAGTACTTCGTGGTGCTCCCGGCTGAGATTTTGCACGGCCTCGCTCAGCGCGACGTTCGCGAGGGCCTCGGAGGCGGTCGAGTCGTCCGCGGTCACGCCGTCGGCTGACGGTGTCGCTTCGAGGGGTCGTGCGCGCGTGCGGCGGTAGTGGTCGATGACCAGGTGCCGGGCCACCGTGAACAACCATCGTCGGCCGGTCTGTTCGTTCGCCGTGAGGGCGGTCGGGTTGCTCCGCCAGGCCCGGATCATCGTTTCCTGGACCAGATCTTCGGTGCTCTGGTCGACGTCGAGGGTCATCCTCGACACGAAACGGGTCAGCGGCGCGCAGTGCGTGGCCACCAGGTGCCGCATCTGCGCGTCGCTGTCGCCGGGTTGCGCCGTGGGTGACATGGAACAGCGCTTTCCCCTCCGTCGGTGACGAACCACTCGCGCGGCTCGTCACCGAACCTTGGTAGAGCTGACTGACATATGTGTGATGCACGAGTGACAGGGGTGCAATCGTGCCCGGTGGGGTATGGCGTGTGACTCGTTGACAGTGGCTTCGACGCGGTGTGTAATATGTTGCATGCCGATCCCCGAACGTCAGGGTGTCATCCCGCGAGCCCTGCTGAGGGAAAACGCATACGTGTCGATCCGTGACGCAATTGTCGACGGCACTCTGGCGCCGGGGGAACGACTCAACGACGCGGATCTGGCTCAGTGGCTGGGTGTGAGCCGCACTCCGGTGCGCGAGGCGCTCGCCCGGCTCGAGGAGGCCAGCCTCGTCCAGACCAAACCCGGCCGTTACACCATGGTCACCCCGTTGGACGTCCAGGCCGCGAGGGCTGCCCAGTCGGTCACCGCAGCGATGCACGAGCTGGCCGTACGCCAGGCGGTGCCCAATCTGTCCGCGGACGAGATCGAAGCCATGCGGGCGGCCAACCGACGGTTCGCGGCAGCTCTGCAGGCGGGCGATGTCGACGCCGCCATCGCCTCGGACGACGAATTCCACGGCGTCGCGGTAACGGCCGCCGCCAATTCGGCCATCCGTTCCGTGCTGGAGCAATTCACGCCGATGCTTCGACGGCTCGAACGCCTCCGCTTCTCGTCAGTGCACGGGCGCGATTCCGTGGCACAGCACCAACGCATCATCGATTTGTGTGAGGCCCACGAGGTGGAGCGAGCCGCAGTGGCCGCCCGGGACAATTGGCTCAGCCTGGATCCGCTCTTCGAGTGCGAGGCGCCCCCGGAGTAAAGCGTCTCCGGTCCGCCACGACCGCCTCATCCGCCCCAGCCGTCCCCGGCCCGATGTGACCTGCGCCGCGGCGTCGAACACGGGCTGCGGGATGACGTTGTACCTGATGAGCGGCGGTACACGCGCGCGGCCACCCGCACGATCGGAGACGCCCGGTGAAGATTTGGCTCCCACACAAGCTCGGCCTGACCTACCTGCACGACCTGCCGGCGGAGGTCGAGATCGAGGTGGCGGACGACCCGGCCGCCCTGCCCTCGGACCCCGAAACGGTCACCTTCTTCGTTCCGACACTGCTGGACCAGCCGCAGTTCCACGACGTCGTGCCACGGATGCGCGCACTGGAGGTCCTGCAGCTGCCGAGCGCGGGCTCCGACGGGTGGCTCCACCTGACACCACCGACAACGGTGATCTGCGACGCCCGTGGGCTGCACAGCGCGGCGACCGCCGAGTGGGTGCTGGCAGCCACCCTGGCGCAGCTCCGTCACCTGCCCTCCCTGCACTCGGCGCAGCTCGACGGCGTCTGGAAGCCGCAGCCGGGTGTCGACCTGAGCGGCCGGCGCGTACTGCTGATCGGCGCGGGCTCGGTGGGCGCAGCCGTCGCCCGGCGCTTGGAACCCTTCGAGGTCGACCTGACCGTCGTGGCACGGACAGCGCGGCCGGCGGAGGGCGTACGCGGCGTCGCCGACCTGCCCGTGCTGCTTCCCCGGGCCGATGTGGTGATCGTCGTGGTGCCGTTGACCGCCGCGACCCGGCACCTGGTCGACAGCGAGTTCCTGGCTGCCCTGCCTGACGGGGCGCTTCTGGTGAACGCCTCGCGTGGCCCGGTGGTGGACACCACGGCGCTGCTCGGGGAACTGTCGTCGGGCCGGCTGCGCGCCGCGCTCGACGTGACCGATCCCGAGCCCCTTCCGGACGGCCACCCCCTCTGGCGGGAGGCGAACGCTCTGATCACCCCACATGTCGGCGCGATCACCGAAGGGCTCACCGACCGCGTGTACCGGCTGGTGCGCGACCAGGTCGACAGGTACCTCGCCGGAGAACCCCTCGCCAACCGTGTCGACCGCTGAACCGGGCGCGTCCGGCGGAGCGACTGGCCCAACCTGACCACGGCCCACCGAGTTGGGCGACGGGAGTGTGAACTGTGCCGCAGGACGTTCGAGCGGGTGGCGAGCGCGTGACGGCGCGGCGGCGCGCCCTCACCGTGACGCTGACACTGGAACTGGTGCTGGTCGCGCTCGGCTGCGGCCTGGCATGGCAGAGCGAGACTGGCGGCGGAAGGCGACCGACGACGGCCACCAACCTCGTCGACATGAACCTCGTCCCGCCCGGCCCCGCCGCACCGGGCGCGGCAACCGGCACTTACACCTGGGACTGTGGCCGAAACGAGAACGGCCACCGCAACACCGCGAACATCGTGATGGCACCCGGCTTTCCCGGGCAGCCGCACCACGTACACGACTACGTCGGCAACCTCTCCACCGCCGTCGGCTCGACGCCGCAGACCCTCGCAGCGGCACTCTCGACCTGCCGCAACGGTGACCTGTCGACGTACTTCTGGCCGGTGCTGCGCACCACCGGCCACACCGGCCACGACGGCCCGATTCAGGTGCCGGTCGAGGTGACCCTCACCTTCTCCGGCAACCCCCGGGGAACCGTCGTGCCGATGCCGCAGCAGCTGGCCGGCACGGTCGGGGACGCCGTGGCCATCACCAACGGGGGCCGGAACGTGGCGGCGACCTGGACGTGCTCAAGCACCGCGGAGCGGCGCACCACGGAGTACCCCCGATGCCCCGCCGGCGACCGGGTGCAGCGGATGTACGACTTTCCGAGCTGTTGGGACGGCCTGCGGACGGACAGCGAGAGCCACCGTGCGCACCTCGTCTTCCCGTCCCCGGACGGCTCGTGCCCGCGCAACACCTTCCCGGTGCCCCGGCTCCGACTGACCCTCGGGTACGACATTCCGCCGGCTGCCGCGTTCCGGATCGACGCCTTCGACGGCCAGCGCAACAGCCCGCTGACCGATCACGCATTCTTCGTCAACCTGATGCCGGAGCCGCTGATGGCGACTGTCGTCGACTGCCTCAACAATGGACGGACCTGCCAGGACTGACCCGGGCACACCTCACTGCGGCCGGCCGACCTCGAACCGGCCGTCGGAGGACAACACCCTGACGGTGACGGTCTTCGGCACGCCGGCCACCTGGGCGGAGCAGGAGAAGCGGCTGCCCACCTCGACCGACCGGCCCGGTGGGCAGGCGACGAGGTCCGCGTCGAGCTGGTAGTCGTCGCGCAACACCGACAGCACCCCCTGCTGCAGGGCCGCCGTGTCGAAGACCTTCGTGACGAAGAAGCCGGGCCAGACCAGTCCGAGTACCGCGACCAGTGCCACCACGGCCACCGCCGGGCCGACGACGGCGATCAGGAGTTTCCGGGAGACCCGCCGCCGACGTTCGACGGGTGGGCGTGACCCGGTGGAGTCCGGCCCCCACTGCGCCGGAGGTGCCGGTGCCCACCGAGGGGCGGGAGTCGGGAAGTCGCCGTCGGCGCCCGCGTACGGGTTCGTCATCGTCGTCTCCTCCGGGCTCAGCTGGCGGCCGTGGTGGGGGTACCGGGCAGCGGCCTGGTGCGCTCGCCGGTCGGGCTGATCGCGAACCAGGTACCCCCGACCCCCTGACCCTTGACGTCACCCGGCGCGGCGTCCTGCGCGAACAGGTAGACCGGCCAGCCGCCGATGGTCACCTGGCAGGTGCCGTCGGCCCGCTCCACGTAACCGACGAGCTTCGGGTTGATCCCGCTCGGGTAGATCTGCCCCGGCGACCTGACGAGCAGCGGAGGCCACATCGTCGCGCACTCACCGTTGCAGTTCGACGTCGACGGCTTGGCCCTGTCCTTGTCGAACCGGTACAGCGTCCGACCCTGCCCGTCGGCGACGTACGTGCCGATCTCGGCGGACGCGGTCCCGTTGAGCTGGACGACGGTGCTGCCCCGTCCCGTGTCCGGCGCGGGTGAGAGCGCGACGTCGGACGGGCCGCTGTAGATCCGTACGCGACCCTGGGTCTTCGCCACCGTCGGCGCGGCGAGCGGCGTCGCCGGAGCCTCGATCACCTCCGGCGGGGTGCCGGCCTCGGCTGTCGAACTCGGCGTCGGCTGCGCGGCCGTGGGGGCCGTCGTCGGGGCGGCCGCCGTGGCCGGCGCTGCCGGCCCGGTCACCTCGTCGCCGCACGCGCCCAGGGCCGCCAGGCTGGCCAGTGCGATCGCGCTCAGCGCGACCCGGCTGTGCACAAGCATCTCTGCTCCACCTCGTGTTCGGGGAGGACCACGCCCATCCGCGCGGTCCGGCATCCACACGAAGCGGTCGGCGAACTGGTTCACCGTCGAGGTCGGACGAGTCCCCGGTCACGATGTCGAATCTCGCGCTGAACCGTTTCGGGCAACCGTCCGTGTGGGTGGCGGCGACGGCGGAAGGCGACCCAGGAGGGGCCGCCCCCCGGAGCCGGAAACGACCGACGACCTGAAGGAGCGGAACGTGGCCACCTACCACATCGTCAGCGAGGACATGCAGGAGTCTTCGACCTGGCTGAAGCAGAACATGCAGACGCTGCTGGACGGGATGAACCAGGCCAAGAGCAAGATCGACACCCTGATCCAGGGTGGCTACAACACCCCGGCCGCCCAGCAGAAGTTCGGCCCGTACTTCGACGAGTACAAGGGCAGCGTCGACCAGACCCTGAACGGCATGGAGGGCATCAGCCAGTACCTCTCGCAGGTCAGCGACGCGTTCTCCGAGACGGACAACCAGACCGGGGCCAGCCTCGGCCGCTGAACGACCGGACGGGCCGGGGCCGCGTGGTGAGCGAATCACCGCGCGGCCCCGCCCGTCTTTCCCGACGGACCACCCGACCAGGAGACCCTCGTGCGCCTGCAGCTCACCGTTGCGGATCCGTCCACCGCCGTCATCGAATACCAGGTCGAGGCGGCCCCCGAGAACACAGTGGGGGAACTCGCCGAGGCGCTCGCCGCGCGTCGGCCGGAGCCCGCCGGCACACCACCGGCCATCTTCGTCGCCGGGGCACCACTGGACCCACTGCTCACCCTCGCCGAGGCCCCGCTGCGCCAGGGCACGGTGCTCGGGCTGGATCGGCCCGTGCCCGAGCCCCCGACGCAGCCGCCAGGACTGGTGCAGGTGCGGGTGGTCAGCGGCACCGACGCCGGTGCGACCTATCAGCTCGACCTCGGTGAGCACACCATCGGCACCGCGAGCGTCAGCCGGGTCGGCCTCACGGACCCCTCGCTCGCCCCGGTGATGGCGTCGGTCCGGGTCCTTCCGGACGGCAGATGCCGGGTGCGGCCGGAGCAACAGGGCCTCCTGCTCGACCGGGTCGAGCTCGACGGGGAACAGGCGTGGCCCCCCGGTGGACAACTCGCGGTCGGCTCGTCCCTGCTGGAACTCCGCGTTCCGGTCCGGGCCGAGGCCGCGCTGCAGATCTCTGAGGACCGCACCGGGCTGGACTACAACCGTCCACCACGGCTGCTGCCGGAGGTGCGCCTGACCCAGTTCACTCTGCCGTCGCCGCCGTCCCCGCCGGAGCGACGACCGCTCGTCCTGATCACCGTGCTGGCCCCGCTGGTGGTCTCCGGAGCCGCGTACCTCATCACCGGCAACCCGCTGACCCTGCTCTTCGCCATCCTGTCGCCCGTGGCGTTGATCGCCGGTCAGATCAGCTCCCGACGGCTGGGCAAGGCCAGCCACCGCACCCGCCTCGCCGAGTACGAGGCGAAACGGACGCGGATCAGCGCCGAGGCGCAGGCGGCGCTGACCGCCGAGCGGCTGGCCCGGCGGGACAACTTCCCCGACCCCGCCGCCGTACGGCTGATCGCTGTCGGACCGGAGCGCCGCCTCTGGGAACGGCGCCGCACCGACCCCGACTTCCTCGAACTGCGGGCCGGCAGCGCCGACCTACCGTCCGAGGTGGTGCTCCGGGATCCGAGCCAGGACGAGCATCGACGGGAGGTCCGGTGGAGTGCCCTCGACGTGCCGGCGACCGTGTCGGTGCGCAAGCACGGAGTGGTCGGCATCGCCGGCGTCGCCGTCGCCCGGGTGACCGCCCGGTGGATGGTCGCGCAGGCCGCCACCCTGCACAGCCCCGAGGACCTGCAGATCTACCTGCTCGCCGGCGCGGGAGACGAGGAGGGCTGGTCGTGGGTCGGCTGGCTGCCGCACGCGGCACCGCGCGACGGCCAGGACACCGTCGCCACCGTTGGTGCCGACACCCAGACCATGGCCCGCCGCGTGGCCGAACTGAGTGCGGTGATCGCGGCCCGCTCCGCCGAGCGGACCGACGGGACGTTCCGCGACATCCTCGTGGTGCTCGACGGGGCACGCCGGCTGCGGTCCCTGCCCGGGGTGACGCAGATTCTGCGGGAAGGACCCGCCGTCGGGGTGTACGCGATCTGCGTCGACGCCGAGGAGAAGCTGCTGCCGGAGGAGTGCCAGGCCGTCGTCGCCGAGCAGTCCGACGGGTCGCTGCTGGTGACCCGGACGCTCGCCGCGCCGATCTCCGCTGTGCACCCGGACCTGCTCTCGACGCAGTGGCTGCGGACGGTGGCGCGTGCACTCGCGCCGCTGCGCGACACCGGCGGCGCGGACGACGGCGCCGCACTGCCGGACGCGAGTCGGCTGCTCGACGTGCTGGGCATGGAACCGCCGGAGCCGGACGCGGTCGCGGCCAGGTGGACCACCGGAGGCCGGACCACCGAGGCGGTGCTCGGTGTCTCGCTGGACGGGCCGTTCGCCCTGGACCTCAAGCGGGACGGTCCACACGCGCTGGTCGCCGGCACCACCGGATCGGGCAAGTCGGAGCTGTTGCAGACTCTGGTCGCCTCGCTCGCCGTCGCCAACCGGCCGGACGCGATGACGTTCGTGCTGGTGGACTACAAGGGTGGCAGCGCGTTCAAGGACTGCGTCCGGCTGCCGCACACCGTCGGCATGGTCACCGACCTCGACACCCACCTGGTGGGTCGGGCGTTGACCTCGCTCACGGCCGAGCTGAAGCGGCGGGAGCACATCCTCGCCGAGGCGGGTGCCAAGGACATCGACGACTATGTCGACCTGCTGCGTCGGGAGCCGACCCGGACCTCGATGCCACGACTGCTGATCGTGATCGACGAGTTCGCGTCGATGATCCGGGACCTGCCGGACTTCGTGACCGGTCTGGTGAACATCGCGCAGCGGGGACGGTCGCTCGGCATCCACCTGGTGCTGGCCACCCAACGTCCGGGTGGAGTGGTGTCACCCGAGATCCGGGCGAACACCAACCTGCGGATCGCTCTGCGGGTGACCGACACCAGCGAGAGCCAGGACGTGTTGAACGCCCCGGATGCCGCCTCGATCCTGAAGTCGACGCCGGGCCGGGCCTTCGTACGCCTCGCCCAGTCGTCGTTGGTGCCGTTCCAGGCCGGGCGGGTCGGTGGGTTCCGTCCGGGCGCTCGCACCGAGGCCCGGCAGGCACCCTGGCTCGCGCCGGTCTCCTGGAAGGACCTGGGTCGGCCCAGGCCCAGCCGTCCGGGTGTGAAGGCCGCGCCATCGGCCGAACTCACCGACCTCGCCGTGCTGGTGGAGGCCGTCCGGGGTGCCAGTGAGCAGCTCGCCATCGAGCCGCCGCACAGCCCGTGGCTGCCGGCCCTCCCGGACACCCTCACCGTCGACGAACTTCCCGCGCCGCGCGGCAGCGGCTACCACCTGCCCCCGGTGGCGTACGGCCTGGTCGACCTGCCGGCCGAGCAGGAGCAGGCGCCGTTGGAGCTGGACCTGGGGACGCTGGGGCACCTGCACATCATCGGCTCGTCGCGCAGCGGCCGTTCACAGGCGTTGCGGACGATCGCCGGCACCGTGGCCGGCGCGCACTCGACCGCCGACGTCCATCTCTACGGCGTGGACTGCGGCAACGGCGCCCTGCTCGCCCTCACCGAGCTGCCGCACTGCGGCGCTGTGGTGCAGCGGACCGAGGCCGAACGGCTCGGTCGCCTGTTCACCCGCCTCGTCGCGGAGCTGGGGCGTCGCCAGCAGGTGCTCGCCTCCACCGGTTCGGCCGGGATGGTGGAGTACCGGGCCGGGGCGGCCGAGTCCGACCGTCCGCCGCACATCCTGGTGCTGCTCGACCGGTTCGAGGTCTTCGACAAGACGTTCGCCGACTACGACAACGGCAGCGTCATGGCGGCCCTGCTGACCCTGTTACGCGAAGGCGCCGGGGCCGGAATCCACGTGGTGATGGCCGGCGACCGGAGCATGTTCACCACCCGGATCTCGTCGACGACCGACGACAAACTGGTGCTCCGACTGACCGAACGCAGCGACTACAGCATGGTCGGCATCAACTACCGGCAGCTGCCGGACGAGATCGGCACGGGCCGGGCGATCCGGGCGGTCGACGGCGCGGAGGCGCAGATCGCCCTGCTCACGCAGGACAGCTCCGGGCAGGGTCAGGCCCGCGCGCTCGCCGCGATCGCCGAGGCGGCGCGGCTGCGGGACGCCGCGGTCGGTACCGCCGGGCGCCCGTTCCGGATCGACGTGCTGCCGGACGAGCTGACCCTGGCGCAGGCGAGCGTCCTGGCGCGGCCGAACGGTCCGCTGTGGACGATGCTCGGAGTCGGCGGGGACGAGCTCTCGGCCATCGGCCCGGACCTCGAGACCAACCCCTCCTTCATCCTGGCGGGACCGCCCCGATCGGGGCGGAGCACCACCCTGCTGACGATGGTCGCCGGTCTGCTGGAGAAGGGGACACCCGTGGTGATCGCGGCACCCCGCCGATCGCCGCTGCGGGAGTTGGCCGGGGTGCCCGGGGTGCTCGACCTGGTGACGAGCGAGAACTTCACCTCCGCCGGGCTCGCCGCGGCCCTCGCCGGGCGCTCCGGACCCGCCGTGGTCGTCCTGGACGACGCCGAGCAGCTGCTCAAGTGCGACGCCGGCAGCGACCTCGGTGAGATCGCCCGGGTCGGGGCGGAGCAGGGCCTCGGGTTGATCATGGGCGGTTCCATCGACGGTCTCTCCGGTGGCTTCGGCGGCTGGCACGTCGACGCTCGCCGCAACCGGCAGGGCGCGCTGCTCAGCCCGCAGGGCCTCGGCGACGGTGAGCTGATCGGCGTGAAGCTGTCCCGCAGCCAGCTCGGCGGCGGTCGGCCGGGCCGGGTGCACGCCCACTTCGGTGACGGCAAGCTGCACCTGGTGCAGGTGCCCCGCACCGAACCGGCCGGGCTGCGGGAGCTGCTGGCCGGGACCGGCGACGCCCGGTAGGCACGACCGCGACGACGGAGTCCGGCTCCCATTCGGGGGCCGGACACGACAATGCCCAGACCCCGCCGGGTACGCAAACGACGTTGGGGGGACACCCCCAACGGTGTCCCCCCAACGCAGGTCGGCAGTTACCCCTAGCTGCCGACCTCCCCCGGGGAGGCCGCCGGCGGCGTGAGCGCGGAAGCCTCCCCCTCATACGAGAAGGTCAATGTCGCGGTGATCGTGGCGAAGAGCTCGAAGATCTCCTCCGCCTCCGCGAGATTCGGGCTCGAACCGGTGACCACCAGCACGTTCGTTGCCCCCGGCAGCGGTACGACAGTGTGCATCACGGCGCAGCGCATGGTGACGCCGTCCTGGCTGACGTTCTGGATGCCGTGCACCCGACCGACGGTGCCGATCGCCGGGATCTGTGCGGTGCTCACCCGACGCCAGGTGCCGTCGGCGTGGGCGGGCTGCGCCACCGCGGTCAACGCCCCGATGATGTCCCCGGTCGCGGGCGGGGTGACCACGGAGACGAGCACCGTGGCGATGAGCGCGCCGTCCTCGTACACCTGGAACGTGCCGGCGGCGTGCACCGCGCCGGCGTTGCGGGCCTGCCGCACCGACCGGCGCAGCTGCTCGGCGTACTGTCCCGCCTGCTCCTCGGTGAACCCACCATCGCGGGCCCGGGTCCACACGTCGTCGGCGACGCGGTTCTCGCTCGCCTCGTCGGCGACCGAGAAGTCGACCCAGTCGTGCGGCGTACGCAGCTCGAATCCGGTCGGGACAGCTACCGCAGTGCCCCCTGCGCTGGTCAACTCGTCGCTCCGTCCGACTCGAGTGAGGCCGCCGTCTGGTCGTCGGTCTCCCGGAACGCGTCGGCCACCGCCTTCGCGGCATCGCGGACCCCTTCGAGGTCCTTGGCCACGACGTACCGGCCGTCGCCCCAGCGCTTCTCGAACTCGCGGGCGGCCCCTTCCAACTCACGCTGCCCCAGCGTGTCGACGACCGGACCCATCGACCTGATCGGTGAGCTGTCCATCAGCTCCTTGGTGCGCTGCAACAGGTCGTGCACCCGCATCAGCTCCGTGCCGGGTACGTCGATCACGCTCATCGCGCCACCCCGGCGTCGAGCCTGCTCCGCTTGCCCATCCCCGCTCTCCTCCCCGGTCCGGTCAATGACTCCGCGCCGTACACGGACGGCCGGTCGGATCGGTTCAGTCCGGCTGAACCGTTTCCACGATCGCTACGTGTGCGAGTCGGCTCACGGCATTGGCCGGAGCGGGAAGCGGTCGGTGCGATGGGGGAGGTTGGTCATGACGCGTCCGGGAGACGCCGAGTGGTCGGTGTTGCAGGTGGACTCCGACCCGGTACCCGGTGATCCGGAGTCCTTCGACGAGATCACGCGGGCCTACCAGGAGCTGTCCACCACCACGCGGGAGGCGCACGACCTGCTCGCCTCCGGTGGCCAGGTCCAGCTGGGTCAGGGCAAGGCGATGGAGGCGTTCCGTGACCTGATCGGCAAGCTGCCCGGGCGGCTGGATCGGATGGCGAACTCCTACGCCGCGGCGGCCGACGCGTACGTGCGGTACCTGCCGTCGCTGGAGGAGGCGCAGGCGATGTCGCTGCGGGCCCTCGACCAGGCCCGACAGGCGTCCGGCGACCAGGCCGCCGCGCAGGCGGCGGTCGCTTCGGCGCAGGCGGCGATCACCGCGTTGGGCGGCGATCCGGCGGCGGACCAGGCCGCGAAGGACAAGGCCAGTGACGACGACGCCGCCGCACAGAACCGCGCGGCCGACGCCCAGCAGGCGCTCGACCAGGCGAAGGCGCTGCTGGGCCAGGCGACGGCGTTACGTGATCAGGCTGCCCGGACGGCGGCGCAGACGTTGCGGGGGTTGGCGAAGGACGCGCCGCAGCGCTCGCTCTGGGAGAAGATCGTCGAGGCGTTCCAGGCGTTCATCGACTTCCTCCGCAGCACCGTCATCCAGTGGATCACCTTGATCCTGGACGCGCTGTCGGTGATCGCTTCGTTCATCTTCCCGCCGTTGGGCCAGGCGATCGGCTTCCTCTCCGGTGCGATCGACCTCGCGGCGGCGGCGCTCACCGGTGATCCCGCCGCGATCGGGTTGGCCGCCGGAGGCCTGCTGCTCGGTCTGGTGCCGGGCGGGCGGCTCGTCAGTCGCATCGTCAAGATCGCCGGGAGTGCTGGCAACAAGCTGCCGGGCAGCGTCTCGGAGGGGATCAAGAACAGCATCAAGGGCCTCGGCGGCGCGCCGGGGAGTACCCGGAGCGTGGGCAAGGCTCCCACGCCGGGGGCGGGGATCGACACCGCAGTCACCAGTGTCGGCCTCGGCAAGACCATCAAGGGCGTGTTCACGTCGATCGGCAACAAGATCGATGACATGCGTTTCGCGCGCGACCTCAGGATCTCCAACGAGAGGCGCGCTGCCGACCCCAGCCTCCTGGCCGGGATGACCGACAAGGGCCGCCTGAAGACGTTCCGTCCCGAGGACGTCCAGTCCGTGCCCCTGCGCGACAGCGACGGCAAGCAGATCGGCGTCATCTTCCCCAGCAGGTCGACCGACGTCGAGAACTTCACCGACTGGGGAGCGCAGAAGGCCAACCTCGCCACCGGTAAGAACCTGGGCGGTTCGATGGACATCGAGGGTCTGAAGGTCATCCGACAGCTGCCCGGCAATGAGCCCACCCTCGCCGGCAACCAGTTCCTGCCGGCTCCGTGGAGCAATCTGAGGAGCGACCCGATGTTCATCTTCGCCCACGGCAGCCCGGACAGCGCCGCGGTGACCCTGTCCAGCGGCAAGGTGGTGAGCGTCCCCGGCGCCAGCATGGCCAAGATCCTCAGCAACGATTCGAACTTCAAGGCGCTCGCCGAGGCCAACCCGAAGGCCGCGATCGCCATGATCTCCTGCAACTTCGCCAACATCAAGGGTGAGGCCGGGCAGCAGTTCGCGGACGTCATGCGCGACCTCGGCAACAGGCGGCAGATCTTCGCGGCGAACAACACCGTGCACGCGGCCCGGGGCGTTGATGAAGTCGGCCTGCTCACCAATCCCGGTGAGACCATCGCGTCCCTGGCCGTGGAGAGCACTGACGACCCGAAGGACGGCAGGGGCGAATTCCGAAAGATCACTCCGACGCCGAGGGGAAGGGCTTGATGAACGAGCACGACGAGTCCGACGTGCAGCGCAACTGGATGCTGCTGCTGGACAGCGACGACGAGGAGCCGACCGAGGCTCCTCCGGTGGAGACGATCGTCGGCGGTTGGCTGGTCGAGGACGACGGGACCATCGGACGGTTCGAGGCGAACCCGCTGTACCAGCCGCGCAACGCCGACTCACCGACCAGCGCCGTGGACGCGGCGGCGAAGCTGGTCGCCACCGACCGGGCCGACGTCGGCCTGGTGCTGCGGACGCTGCGGGACAGCCTGGTGGCGGTGGCGCTCGACGAGGCGGGCGAGGCGGCCGTGACGTCCGCCCCGGACGGGGTGGCCTGCGTGGTGGTCGCCTCCGGCGCTCTCGACCAGGCGCGCGTCGACGCGCCACAGTGGCGGCAGGTCGGTCTGACCGAACTGCTGGAGCTGCTCCCGGACGGGCTCGACGTGCTGGTCAACCCGGGCGGGCCACGGGCCATGCGCCTGCAGGCGAGCGCCCTGCGCGACTCGGTCGACGCCGACGGAGCCGAGTGAGATGTCCCTGACCAGGGCGTACGCCGGACTGGTGCTGGCGGTGGTGACCGCGTTCCTGCTGGCGGCCCCGACCGGGGCGGACGCCGTCGAACCGTCGGTGCCGTACTGGGTGGTACCCGGGCAACCGGGCGCGGAGAGCGAGCTGACGCTGCCCGGGGTCGCCGACCGGGTGCTCGGCGACAGCCGGCGCTGGCCGGAGATCTTCGAGCTGAACCAGGGGCGTACCCAGCCGGACGGCGGCACGCTGACGGATCCGGCGCAGCCGATCCGCGCCGGCTGGGTCTTCGTCCTCCCCGAGGGCGCGACCTCCGGTGAGATCCGCGTCGGCCCGCCGCCGTCGGCCACGCCGGACCTGGGCCAGCAACCAGAAGCTCCGCCGGTCGACCAACCGGAGCAAGGGCCGGCAGCGGCGCCCCCGGCTCCTCCGGTCGGCGGCGGCGGGACCTTCGGGCTCCGACCGGTCGTTGTGACGCTGCTGGGCATCGGCGCGGTGGTGCTGGCGGTCGTCGTACCGGTGCTGATCCGGTTGGTCCGACGCCGCCGCGCGGCTGAGCCGCCGCGACCCGCGCCGGGCTCACGACAGGCGTTGGACCGCGCCCTGCGGCAGATCGCCGCATCCGCATCCCAGCCCCCGGTGTACGCGGCGATGGTCGGTGCGGACCGGGTGTCGCTCCGGCTGTCGCCGGCGCTGCCGGACCCGCCGCCCCCGTGGCGGGCACGGCAGCAGGGTGCGATCTGGGAGGCGCCGAGTTGGGACCTCGACCAGCAGGTGACCGCTGACGGCGGCGGGCTGCCGATGCTCGCCACCGTCGGCACCGTCGGCGGTGAACTGACAGTCGTCAACCTGGGACGAGCGCCCGGAATCGTCGCGCTCACCGGGGAGCCGGCAGCCGCGTACCGCCTGGCGGGCGCGTTCCTCGACGAGATCAGCCGCTACGCCGCGACGTCGGTGGCGATCAGTGTCGTCGGCCCACCACCGCCGCCCTGGCCGGTCCCGGAACGGGTTCGGGTCGTCGTCGACCTGCGTTCCGTCCTGACGTTGCCCGGCGACGACGCCGAGGACGTCCACGGGTCCTCGGCGCTTCGCGACCACCTGGTGGTGGTCACCGCCCCGCTTCCGCCGGAGGAGTGGGAGCGCCTCGGCGCGCTGGCGGCGGCCTCCGACGGCACGGCGGCCGTGGTGGTCGTCGGCGACGCGCCGAACACCGTCTGGCGGTTCGACATCGACGCGAACGGGGCGCTCGACGTCGGGGTGCTCGGCCTGCACCTCGACCGTCCCACCCCGCGCGGTCGGCTCATCCCGGCCCTCGGCCGCTGATCCTCGTACCCCGAACCTCGCAAACGATTGGTGTGCCGATGAAAGCGCCCGTTTCCCATCGACTGCTCGGCGCACTGACGCTGGCCGGAGCGCTGCTCGTCAGCGGATGCACCACAGTGGTGCGCGACCCGGTCGCGTTGCCCGCCCCCGACGTCGCCGCCAACACGCAAGCGGGTGCTCCGCAGCAGCCGGGCGCCGCCAACCCGCAGAGCGACCTGGGGCAGCGCAGCCCGGACGGGGGCTACTGGCCCGCGTCGGTCCAGCTTGGAGAACACCCGGAACTCGGCCCGGTGGTGCTCGACGGGCAGGGCTTCACGCTCTATCGGTTCGACCAGGACAGCGCCGCACCCCCGCAGTCGAACTGCACGGAACAGTGTCTGACCGCGTGGCTGCCGGTCCTGGTGAACGAGAAGGTCAAGTTCAAGGACCTTGATCCCTCCCGGCTCGGCGCGGTGCCCCGCTCAGACGGGACCCGCCAGGTGACAGTGGGTGGGCGGCCGGTCTACCGCTTCGTGGACGACCGGGTGCCCGGCCAGGCCGCCGGTCAGGGGGCCGACGGGCTCTGGTTCGTGGTCGCTCCGGACGGAGGCAAAGCCGCAGCGCCGATCGGCCAAAAGCCCGAAAGTTCACCCAGGTGAGCCTACAAACACATTGGTTCCGCATTGCCGGCATTCGGCAGTGCGGCAGGCATCCTGGGTACCCGGATGCACCGGTGGCGACCGCCGGGCCGGGGTCAACGGAGGACGGTACTCATGGCGGGTTTGCGGCCCGATCGTCGGCAGAACGTAGCGGACGAGGCCCTGATCCGATCCCTGTACGAGGAACACGGCCGCGCGATGCTCGCGTACGCGACGCAACTGACCCGCGACCGGGCCATCGCCGAGGACATCGTCCAGGAGGCCTTGGTACGCGCCTGGCGCCACCCGGACAGCCTGGTCAACGGCAAGGGATCGGTGCGGGGGTGGCTGCTCACCGTGGTACGTAACCTCATCACCGACACGGTGCGCGCCCGAATGGCGCGACCGCCCGAGGTGCCGGAGAGCCCGACGGACGTCGCCGTCGAGCGGGACCACGCCGACCAGGTGGTCAACTCGATGGTGGTGGTGGACGCCCTCAATCGCCTTTCGCAGGAGCACCGCGAGGTCCTTGAGCAGGTCTATCTACTCGGGAGTACAGTCGCGGAAGCCGCGAAAGCGCTGGGTATCCCGCCGGGAACGGTCAAATCACGCTCCTACTACGCACTCCGGGCGCTACGCGACATCGCGGCGCACTGAACCGAGTGGAACGGTCTGCCTCATGAAATCGGACAGCTCGGTACCGGCCGGTGACCACGTGGACATCGGCGGATATCTGATGGGCGAGCTCGACCAGGAGCAGCTCCGACGGGTGGAGGAGCACCTGGCGAGTTGTGCGGAGTGCCGCACCGAGGTCGAGTCACTCCAGGAGTGGAAGCACGCGCTCGAGGCCGTACCCGAGGCGATGTTGCTCGACGGCCCTCCCGAGGGCGGCGACCTGCTGTTGCAGCGCACCCTGCGCCAGGTTCGCAGCGAATCGTCCGGGCATCGCCAACGCCGCCGGGCGATCCTGAGCGCCGCCGCGGTGGTGGCTCTCGCCGCCGCCGTCTCCGGCGGTGTCCTGCTGGGTCGCACCACTGACGACGCACCCGACACACGCGCCCTGCCGGCCCCGTCGACCACGGTGACCGCCACCAACCCTGCTACCCGCAACGCCACCACGACCGACCCGGGGACTGGTGCCCGGCTCACCGTCGCGGTGACCCCGGCCCCCGGCTGGGTACGGGTCAACGCGGCGGTGTCCGGGATCCCCCGGGGGGAGCGCTGCCGTCTGCTGGTCGTCGGCAAGGACGGCAACGCCGTGCTGAGTGGCAGTTGGCTGGTGTCCGAGGGCGGGGCGGCCGACGGCACCACGCTGGACGGCAGTGCCCTGATCGACCCCGCGCAGGTCGGCGAGGTCCGCGTGGAGAACACCGACGGCAAGGTGTTCGTCACCGCGAGGCTGTAGGGCGTCGCCGCACCGGCCGTCCTGGTCGGTGCGGCGAGCTGTCTACCGATACTTGCTCAGGCAGAGGGCCGGCGTGTCGGCGGTGAAGCCGTCCCGGAACGCTTCGACGCGGGCGAACCCGGAGGGGACACCAGCCCCGTTGACGTCGGCGGCGATGAGGCTCCGCGGCGCCAACATCTCGGCGACGGCCTCGTCCAGATCGCCGGGGGAGAGCTGGAGGACCGCGCCCCGCCCAGCTCGGACCGTCGCCGCCCAGACCCCGCTGAGGCACGCCGTACGCTGCGCCGTGGCCAGCCCGGTGAGCGGGAAGCCAGCTCCGTGCTGCGTCGCGAGCGCGTACCGGGAGGCGACCTCCGCGAACGCGCCGAAGTCGCCGATGCCGCCCTGCCCCTGCTCCGGGGAGGTCCCGAGGCGGGCCAGCTCAGCCAGGTCGAGTCCGATCGTGTTGGTGGCCGGGCAGTAGGTGGCGGGCGCGGTGACGGTCACCTCCGGGCAGGCCGGCGGGGACAGGTCGATCGTCGGCCGGGTGACGCCATCGCGGTCGAAGGCCGCACGCAGTGTCTTTTCCAGCGCGGCGAGGGCACCCCGGTCGATGACCGGTAGGTTGCCGGTCGCCTCCCCGCTGGCCGATCGTCGTCCGCCGGCTGGCTGCGTGATCCGCCGTCGTACCTCCGCGTCGTCGATGCGGGCGCACCGGACCGGGCCGTCGCCGAAGCCGAACTGGAACGCGGACACCCGGTCGAACGCGTTGCCGTGCGCGCCCTCCGCCTCGAAGCCGGTTTCCGTGCTGTCGCGGATGAAGAACAGCGTGGCGAGGATCTGGTTGAGGCCGGAGCCGGTGGACAGCTGGAAGTGCGGGGCGTTGCCCTCGGCCACCCACCGGAAGAAGGCACCCGCGAAGCAGTCGGCCTGCTGCTCCTTCACGATCGAGCTGGTGCGTCCGTCAACAGTGCGAAGGCGGAACTGCACGGCGTGCCCCACCTCGTGGGCGAGGACGGCCACCACCGCCATCGGTCCGAACGAGTCGTCGAGCATGGGGAGCAGTCGCCCCCGGTCCCAGGCGACCGTGTCGTCGGCCGGGCAGTAGAAGGCGTTCACCGCCCCTCTCGTGTCGCTGCCGCAGACGGTGCCGCCCGGGCCGGTGGAGTCGTACGACATGAGCCGCGCGACCGGGTCGAACCCTCGGCCGAAGGTGGCCGGCAGCTCATCCGCCCAGTACCTCTGTACGTCGTCCACGGCGTTGCGGGCGAGCCGGTCCGCCTCGCCGCCGTCACCGCCGACGACGACCAGGCGTGCGTCGGTCACATCCGCCCGGGGGCCGCTCGGTCCCGTGGTGATCTCCAGACCGGCGATCCGGGTGGCGCTCCAGCGTTCGGCGGCGCCGACACCCTCCACGGGACGGACGCAGCCGCCGAGCAGTGCCGCCACCCCGAGGGCCAACACTCCGCCGGCCAGCGCCCGTCCGGTCGGTGCCATCCGCCGGTTGGGAGTAGTCATTCATCACCTTCTCGGCGTCGACGTCGACACGGAATCCCGATCGGCGCAGGCCGACCGGGGGCGTGTCGGGCCACAGCGCGGCCGATACGAAAAGCGGGTGTGTCGGCCCGGCGGAAGCCGGGCCGACACACCCGTTGGTCGGGATCGGACGGTCAGCTGAAGCGGACCGAGACGACGGCGTTGTCGAAACCGATCGTCGCGAGGTCGGCCACGTCACCGTTGATGACCTGCACCCGGCCGGTGCAGTTCGGGCCCGCCCAGATCTTCAGCGAGCCGGGGGCCGCGACCGAGGAGGGAGCGCCCGGGCGGGGCAGGTTCTGACAACCGCTGCCGGACACACCCTGGGAGGCGCCGTTGTCGCTGAAGTTGGCCTCGTCGAAGAACACGGCACTGGTGGCGGGCGGAGCGGTCGCGTCACCGGTGTCCGGGTTGTTGTCGTCCTGACCACCCTGCGGCGCGCCGGCCTTGCCGCCGGTCGGGGTCACGCCGAACCACGTACCCCCGACGCCCTGGCCCAGGGTGTCGCCCCGCTTGGTGTCCTTGGCGAACCGGTACACCGGCCAGCCGCCGATGGTGACCTGGAGGGTGCCGTCGGCGCGCTTGACCGTGCCGACCGCCGACTTCTTGACCCCCGCGATGAAGACCTTGCCGCGCGGCGCGACGGTGACCGCCGGCCAGGTCTGCGCGCACTCGCCGTTGCAGGTCGCTGTGGGCGGGTTGTTGCTGTCCTTGTCAAAGCGGTAGAGCGTCAGCCCCGCGCCGTTCACGACCACGGGATCGAGGTCGCCGGCCTTGCTGGCGGTCAACTGGACCCACCGCTGCGACGACTGACGGGCCGCTGCGGACGCGACGCCACCGTTCGGCACCGCCCAGTCTCCGGTGTTGGGCTCCGACCTGTTCGACTTCGCGGTGCCCGAGAGCAGCGCGAAGTCGCCGCCCGCCGCGCCGTCGGTGGGCGCGGTGGCCTCCCCGCCGGCCGGGGCGGACGCCCTCGCCGGCGCGGGTGCCTCCGCTGTCGAACTGCACGCGGTCAACGCCACCGCGCTGGCAGTCATCAGTGCAACGAAGGGCACTACGTACTTGCGCATCATCTCGGGGTCTCCCAGTTCCTATCCCGGCCCCCGCACGCCCGGAGGCCGTTCGGCATCCACACGGACCCCACCCGGAATCGGTTCAGCCAACCTCGGATGCGACCCCCGTCGATCATGAAGTTGTTGCCACAGGCGGCGCGTCGGCGCGATAACCTCATGATCAACAGGGCGGGGGTGGTCGGGCGCCGCGCGATCCCCGGCTGCGTCACGGGAACCGGGGACCGCGCGGCCCGTCCGCGCCGGGCCGAGGGGACCGCGTCCACGCCGGTCGTCGTGGGGCAGGTGGCAGACTCGGCGGGGTGAACGACGTGGCCGCATCGCCGATGGATGGTGAGCTGGAGAGTGTCAGCCTGGTGGACCTCGCCGTCACCCGGCTCACCCGGGAGATCCTCAGCGGCAGGAGCGACCCAGGTGAACGCCTGGTGGAGGAGCAGCTGACCCGGCGGTTGGGGATCAGTAGGGCACCGTTGCGCGAGGCGCTGCGGCTGCTGGCCCAGCGAGGGCTGGTCGAGCACGTGCCACGGCGGGGGGTCCGCGTCGCCACGCTCTCCGAGCGGGACGTGCGGGAGCTGTACGAGTTGCGGGACGTGTTGGAGCGTTTCGCAGTGCGCGCGGGCATCCCGGTGGGCCGGGAAAGCGACCTGGTCGGCCTGCGGGCGGCCCTGGACCGGATGGTGGAGGCGGTCCGCCTCGGCGATCGGATGGCGGTGGCCGAATCGCACCGCGCGTTCCACGTCGCGCTGGTGGCGCTCGCGGACAACCGTCAGTTGTCAGCGGTGTACGACTCGATTCTGGTGAAGTTGCAGCTCTACATGGCGATCAACCTGCGTCGGGAGGCGGAGTTGGCGCAGCCGCTGGACGGCGTCCACCGGCACGAGCGGCTGTTCGAGGCCGTCGCAGGGGGAGACCCGGAGGAGGTGTTGACAGTGCTCTCCGCGCACGGCGCGCGCTCGTACCTCGGGTAGCCACCACGGGCGGCCCGACATGGGCTCGTTACGAATCGCGCCGTCGCTCGTAACAGAACTGTCGACAATCGACAGTATGTCAAAGCCAGGTGGCCCCTTCTCGGCGCTGCGGTCGGCGTACCTCAGCGGCGCGACGACCCCCGTCGAGCAGGCCGAACGTGTGATGGCCGAGCTGGCCGGCCGGGACGGCGGGCCGGTCTGGATCAGCACCGTCGCGGCCGACGACCTACGGGCCCACGCCGCCTGGCTCACCCGCCACCGCGACCCCGCCGACCTGCCGCTGTACGGAATCCCCTTCGCGGTCAAGGACAACATCGACGTCGCCGGCATGGTCACCACGGCCGGCTGCCCCGACTTCGCGTACCGCCCTGCCGAGGACGCTCCGGTGGTACGCCGACTGCTCGACGCCGGTGCTCTCCTCGTCGGCAAGACCAACCTCGACCAGTTCGCCACCGGCCTGACCGGCGCCCGCTCGCCGTACGGCAGCTGCGAGAGCGTCTTCGGCGGCGGGCTCGTCTCCGGCGGGTCCAGCTCCGGCTCGGCGGTCGCCGTGGCCTCGGGCCAGGTCAGCTTCGCCCTGGGTACGGACACCGCCGGCTCCGGTCGCGTCCCGGCGGCGCTGAACGGGATCGTCGGCCTCAAACCCACCCGGGGCCTGCTCAGCACGGCCGGTGTGGTCCCGGCCTGCCGCTCGCTGGACTGCGTGTCGGTCTTCGCCACCGACGTCGCGGATGCCGTCGAGGTGCTGCACGCCGCCCGGGGTGTGTCGACGGCCGACCCGTGGGGGCGCGCGCTGCCGGCCGAACGGGCGAGCGGCGACGCACCGGGGACGCTACGCCTCGGGGTGCCTCGCGCCGAGGATCTCGAGTTCTTCGGCGACGAGGGGCAGAGCGAGCGGTTCGACGCCGGCGTACGACGACTGAGCACGCTGGTCGCCACCGCGCTGCCAGTGCCGCTCGACGACTTCTTCGCCGCGGGGGACCTGCTCTACCAGGGCCCCTGGGTGGCCGAGCGGCTCGTCGGGCTGGGCGACTTCCTCCGGGGGCACCCCGACTCGGTGCTCCCGGTCACCCGGACTGTGCTGGAGACCGGGTGGCGCTACGACGCGGTCGACGCCTTCCGGGGTCAGCATCGGCTGCGCGAACTGCGCGCCCGGGTCGACCGGCTCTGGCGCGAGATCGACGTGCTGGTGGTGCCCACCGTCGGCACCACGTTCACACTCGACGAGATCGCCGAGGATCCCATCGGGCGCAACGCCATGCTCGGCCGCTACACCCAGTTCGCCAACCTCCTCGACCTGGCCGCGGTGACCGTACCCAATGGTTTCACCGACGGCGGCCGACCGGCGAGCCTGACCCTGCTCGGCCCGGCGTTCAGCGACCTCACCCTGGCCCGGCTCGCCGCCGCTCTCACCGCCGGCGCTGAGGCGCCACCGGTGGTGGCGGCGGGCGACGCGCCGCCGGCAGCGGCCCAGACGCTGATCGCCGTCGTGGGCCGGCATCTGAGCGGCGAGTCCCGCAACGGTGAGCTCACCGGACGTGGGGCCACTTTCGTCGGCGCGGCACGGACCGCACCGCTGTATCGGCTGTACCGGATGGAGTCTCCGGACGGTGAGGGGCTGCCCGGCCTGGTCCGGGTGACGCCGGACGACCCGCAGGGTCAGCCGATCGACGTCGAGCTCTGGAGTCTGCCGTCGTCCACCGTCGGTGAGCTGCTGGCCGGAGTGCCGGCTCCGCTGTCGCTCGGCTGGGTCCGGCTGCACGACGGGCGGGACGTGCTCGGCTTTCTGTGCGAGGCGTACGCCGCCGGCCCGCCGGCTGTGGACATCAGCGCCGCCGGTGGGTGGCGGGCCTACCGTCAGGCCGCCGCCGGGAGGTAGGGCGGCAGGCACCAGCGAGAACGACAGGAGGCGAGAAGATGGGCAGCATCGGGCCGGTACCGGCCAACCCCTACCCGTGGCCGTACGACGGTACGGCGGACACCGCGCACACCGCACTGCTCTGCATCGACTGGCAGACCGACTTCTGCGGACCGGGCGGCTACGTGGACGCGATGGGCTACGACATCGGCCTCACCCGGGCCGGCCTACCGGCCACCGCCCGACTGTTGGAGCACGCCCGTTCACTCGGGATGCTCGTCGTACACACCCGGGAGGGACACGACCCGGAGTTGTCCGACCTTCCGGCGAACAAGCGGTGGCGGTCGGCGCGCATCGGTGCCGAGATCGGCGCGCCCGGGCCGGCCGGTCGGATCCTGGTTCGCGGCGAGCCGGGATGGGAGATCGTGCCCGAGGTCGCACCGGCCCCCGGCGAGGTGGTCATCGACAAGCCTGGCAAGGGCGCCTTCTACGCCACCAACCTCGACCTGGTGCTGCGTACCCGGGGCATCACCCACCTGATCCTCACCGGCATCACCACCGACGTCTGCGTGCACACCACCATGCGCGAGGCGAACGACCGGGGGTACGAGTGCCTGATCCTCTCCGACTGCACCGGCGCCACCGACAAGGCCAACCACGACGCGGCGCTGCACATGGTCACCATGCAGGGCGGCGTCTTCGGTTGCGTCACCACCTCCGACGACGTCATCGCCGCCACGACCACGTGAGGTGCCCATGCTGACCATCGCCGCCGCGCGGCCCACCCCGTACACCTTCGACCTCTCGACCACGGCGTTGCTCGTCATCGACATGCAGCGTGACTTCCTGGAACCCGGCGGGTTCGGGGAGAGCCTGGGCAACGACGTCGGTCAGCTTCGCCGCACCATCGCCCCCCTCACGGCGCTGCTGGCCGACGCCCGCGCCGCCGGCCTGACTGTCGTGCACACCCGCGAGGGGCACCTGCCGGACCTGTCCGACTGCCCGCCGGCCAAGCTGAGTCGCGGTACGCCCAGCAAACGGATCGGTGACCCCGGGCCGAACGGTCGGATCCTGATCCGAGGCGAGTACGGCCACGACATCGTCGACGAGTTGACGCCACTGCCCGGCGAGCCGGTGGTCGACAAGCCGGGCAAGGGCGCCTTCCACGCCACCGACCTGGACGCCCTGCTCGCCGAGCGGGGCATCCGTAGTCTCCTGGTCACCGGGGTCACCACCGAAGTGTGTGTGCACACGACCGTCCGGGAGGCCAACGACCGCGGGTACGAGTGCCTCGTGCTCGCCGACTGCGTCGGGTCCTACTTCCCGGAGTTCCAGCGGGTCGGGCTCGACATGATCGCCGCCCAGGGCGGGATCTTCGGCTGGGTCGCCGACTCGGCGCAGGTGCGCGCCGCGCTGCCCACCACCCCCGTGTTGCAGCCCTCCTCCTGACCGGGAGCAGTCATGGCCTCCACCAGACCCTCAGTCGCCCCGCTGCCCTACTGGGTACGCGGCGACACCAACGCGTTCTTCGGCTTCGGCGTCAACGTCCTGGTCAACGTGCTCACCCTGACCGGGCTCTGCCTCGCCGTGGTGAACCTCCCCGAGGGGGAGGTGTTCGGCACCATCCTGCCGGCGCTCGGCATCGCCCTGGTCGCCGGGAACATCTACTACACCTACCTGGCCCGCCGGCTGGCCCGACGGGAGAACCGCAGCGACGTGACGGCCCTGCCGTACGGGCCGAGCGTGCCGCACATGTTCATCGTCATCTTCGTCATCATGCTCCCGATCTACCTGCGTACCCAGGACCCCGTGCGGGCCTGGGAGGCCGGGCTGGCGTGGGCCTTCATCATCGGCGTGATCGTGTTGATCGGCGCGTTCGTGGGGCCCTACATCCGCCGGTACGCGCCCCGGGCCGCGCTGCTCGGCACCCTCGCGGGGATCTCCATCACGTTCATCTCGATGAACCCGGCCGGGCAGATGTGGCGGCTGGCCTGGGTCGCCCTGCCCGTCTTCGCCCTGCTGCTGATCGGCCTGCTCACCGACGTGAAGCTGCCGTTCAACTTTCCGATCGGGCTCGCCGCGCTGCTGCTCGGCACCGCGATCGGCTGGGCCGGCGGAGCGATGTCGGTGCCGGACGTCACGGCGGCAGCCCGGGACATCGCCATCGCCGTACCCTCGTTCAAGATCGACCTGCTCCTCGCCGGGCTGGCCGACATGGCGCCGCTGTTGGCGACGGCGATCCCGCTCGGCGTCTACAACTTCACCGAGGGCATGACCAACGTGGAGAGCGCCGCCACTGCGGGGGACAACTACAACCTGCGCAGCGTGCTGCTCGCCGACGGCGCGGGCGCGGTGGTCGGCGCGGCTCTCGGCTCGCCGTTCCCACCGGCGGTCTACGTCGGACACCCGGGCTGGAAGGCGGCGGGTGGGCGCAGCGGCTATTCGATGGCGACCGGCGTGGTGATCGCGGTGCTCTGCTTCCTGGGCATGTTCGGCCTGCTCGGCGCGATCTTTCCGACGGCGGCCATCGTGCCGATCCTGCTGTACATCGGCCTGCTGATCGGGGCACAGGCGTTCCAGGCGACGCCCCGGGCGCACGCCGCCGCGGTGGTCGCCGCGCTGATCCCGAACATCGCGGCCTGGGCGACCGGGCAGATCGACAACGCGTTGGCAGCGGCCGGTACGACGGCCGCCGCGGTCGGCGACGAGGCGCTCAACGGTGCCGGCGTGGTGTACGACGGTCTGCTGGTGCTCGGTCAGGGCGCGATCCTCGCCGGCCTGGTGCTCGGCGCGGTGGTGGTCTTCATCATCGACAAGCGGTTCGTCCGAGCCGCCATCTTCGCCGGCTCGGGCGCGCTGCTGTCGTTCGTCGGGCTGATCCACGGCGAGCGGATCGAGTGGAACGCCAACGGCCAGGTGGCGCTCGGCTACCTCTTCGTCGCGGCGATCTGCGCGGTCTTCGCGCTCGGTCGCCCCGATCCCCGTGAACCCGACCCTGACGAGGACGACGGATCGGAGGTACGAGAGGCATGGACATCGACCGAGCCGACGTCGTCGCCGAGGTGACGGCGGCCTTCGCCGACTACGAGCGGGCTCTGGCCGACGGCGATGCCGACCGGATCTGCGGGTACTTCTGGGATTCCGAGCGGACCGTGCGGTTCGGCCTCGCCGACCATCAGTACGGGCTGGACGAGCAGCGCAAGTGGCGGGCCGCGCAGCCACCACTGCCGCCCGGTCGCCGGCTGGTGGACCCCGTCATCACCACCTTCGGCCCGGACCTGGCGGTCGTGACAACCCGATTCGGGTACGCCGACGCCGCCGCAACCGGGCGGCAGACCCAGACCTGGATACGCCTGCCCGTCGGCTGGCGGATCGTCACCGCCCACGTCTCCGTCCCGGATTGCTAGACGAGGCATTCGTGGACGTGCCGCGCTGACCGGGTGGTGAGACACGTTGGCGATCATCGATGTCATGGCGGCATCGTCGAGGTATGACAGGCGTTCACTCGTTCTCGCTGGTCCGCCGGATGGGGCTGGCTTCGCTGGCCGCCGCCGTGCTGGCGACGGTGGTGCTGGGCACCGTGTTGAGCGCCGCACCGGCGGCCGATGCCGGCAGCGCGTCAGCCGCGCCGACCACGGCCCCGAGCACGCCGGGCACCTCACCCTTCCCACCGGGTACGCCCACGAACCTGACCGCGAGCGAGGTCAGGACCGGGTCGATCACCCTCACCTGGACCGCCGCCACGCCCGGCTGCTGCGCCATCACCGGGTACGACATCACGTACTACCAGGTGTTCAACGACGTCTACTACAGCGCCAGCGTCGGAGCCGTCACCACCACCACGATCACCACCTACGTCCAGCCGGGCAGGCAGTACTCGTTCCAGGTGGCCGCTCGGGACAGCCTCGGACACCGCTCCCGCTCGACGGACCCGCTGATCGTGGTCACTCCGGTGACGGACACCGGCCCTGACACCACGCCACCGAGCGCCCCGCAGAGCCTGACCGTCGGCGAGGTGACCGCCTCGACCGGCACGCTGTCCTGGTCGCCGTCGACCGACAACGTCGGCGTCCTCGGATACAACGTCTACCGGTTCGACGGCTGGTACACCTCGACCCTGATCGCCACCGTGCCGGGAACGACGTACACGGCGTCGCTGCCCCAGTCGGTGCCGCTGCGGAACCTGTACTACGTGCGGGCCCGGGACGCGGCGGGCAACGTGTCGATCGCGTCCAACACCGTCGAACTGCCCACGACGTCGACCCCGCCGACCTCGCCGCCCTCGACCTGCCGGGTGACCTACCGGAACCAGTCCGAATGGCAGGGCGGCTTCGTGGCCACGGTGACCGTCCAGAACATCGCGACGGCGCCTGTCGACGGCTGGATCGTCACCTTCGCCTTCCCTGGAGACCAGCAGGTCACCTCGCACTGGAACGCCACGGTCGGCCAGACCGGTGCCACCGTGACCGCTCGTGACGTCGGCTGGAACCGTGTCCTCGCGCCCGACGGCACGGCGACGTTCGGCGTCCAGGGCCGGTGGAGCGCCAGCGACGCGCCACCGACCGCCTTCTCGCTGAACGGCGCTCCCTGCGCCGTGGGCTGAGCGCCGCCCGTCCCGCTCCGGAAGGAGTCTCGTGAGCACCCACTCGCCCACACCCCGTCGCCGCACCAGGGCCCTGCTCGGGGCCGCCCTCGCCGGCATCCTCGCCGTCCCCACCACCCCCGCGCCCGCCTCCGCCGCGAACACGCTCAGCATGCGGGGCGCCGACGTCTCCTCGTTGCAGCGCAGCCTGGACCTGGGTGCCAGGTACTACGACGCCGGCGGTGTCGCCCGCGACCCACTGGACATCCTGAAGTCCGTCGGCGTCAACTACGTCCGGCTGCGCGTGTGGAACAACCCGGTCAGCGGCTACAACAACAAGAGCAGGGTGTTGGCCCAGGCGAGGGTGGCCAGGGCGAAGGGCCTCAAGGTGCTCATCGACTTCCACTACTCCGACACCTGGGCCGACCCCGGCAAGCAGTACAAGCCGGCGGCCTGGGCCGGCCACAGCCTGAGCCAGTTGCGCACCGACGTGTACACCTTCACCTACGACGTCTGCTCCAGCCTGCGGGCACAGGGCACCCTGCCGGACAGTGTGCAGATCGGCAACGAGATCAACGTCGGGATGCTGTGGAACGAGGGCAAGGTCGTCAACAACGACTTCGCCCCGCTGGCCGGCCTGCTGAAGCAGGGTTACAACGCGACAAAGGCGTGCGGCAGCGGCATCCCGGTGATGATCCACACCGCGAACGCCGACAGCAACGCCAACGCCCGATGGTTCTACGACGGGATCCGCGCCCAGGGCGTGCAGTGGGACATCACCGCCCAGTCGTACTACTGCATGTGGCATGGCAGCCTGGCGAACCTCTACAACAACATCGTCGATCTACGCGGCCGCTACGGTAAGCCGGTGGTGATCGCGGAGACCGCGTACCCCTTCACCCGGGACAACGCGGACAGCGAGCCGAACGCCATTGGCGACGCGACCTGTGACGGCATCAGCGCGACCTGGTCCGGCCAGGCCCAGGAGTTCGACTGGGTCCAGAACACCGCCCGCAACGCCGGGGCCATCGGTGTCTTCTACTGGGAACCGACCTGGTACGCCGTCCGCGGCAACGGCTGGGACCCGGCCAACATCAATGGCACCGGAAACCAGTGGGACAACATGGCTGTCTTCGACTGGTCCGGGCGGGTGAACCCGAACGTGCGCTGGACACCCTGACCGGTCACCGGCCACCGCCCGACCACTGTGGTTGTCGGGCGATGGCCGCAGCGACGGCTGCGGGATCAGGCCGCGAGGGTCTGCAGTTCGGCCAGCCCTCCGCAGGTGGTCCCGCCGAGGTTCTTGAACGAGATGGTGATCTGGCGCTCGGATGAGCCGTTGCTGTTGATGCGCTGGCGGTAGATCATGCGGGTGACCTCGAACTGGCACGTGATGGGGTAACTGCCCTGAGGTGACGCGCCGACCAGGTAGACCGAGGTGACGGGGTTCGCGTTGTTCCAGGTCGTGGACCACGTGGCACCGGAGGCCATGGACGCGATGGTGAAGCTGTAGCTGACGGCGGTGGAGGCGAGCCGGATGTCGGTCTGGCAGGCGACGGTTCCGACGTTCTTGACCTCCACCCAGAACTGGCGGAGCGCGCCCGCTGCGCCCGGCTGCACGAACCAGGTGCGCGTGACCCGGAACTGGCACGCCGCCGTGCTCGTGGCGCCATTCGGGTTGAGGGCGACCACCCAGTTGGTGTGCCAGGGGATGTTCCACAGGTGTGTCTGGGTGCCACCCGGGCTGACGCCGCCGGTGGAGGCGTACGCAGTGCTGCTCACCGCAGCGAGCTGGACCGTCGCGCCGCAGGCGATCGAGCCGACGTTCTTGAGGGTGAACTGGAACTGCCTCTGCCCGCCCCACAGTTGCACGTACTGGCTGCTGATCGTCTCGAACTGGCACATGGTCGAGGTGGTGGCGCCGGCCGGGTTGTAGCCGACCACGTACGCGGCGTCGGCCGGGGCGTTCTGCCAGGTCCAGCCCTGCGTGCCACCAACCGCGACGGTGCCGGTGAACCAGGTCGCGGCGGTGCCGAAACCGCCGTTCGCGGCGACGCCGATCTCGCCCGACGTCGCTGCGGCGGCCCGCGCGTCACGCATCGACGGCTGCGACGGCGGGCCGGCTTGCGCGACACCGGCCGACGCCACGACCATCCCGAGCACCGTCGCGGCGACGATGGCAGCGCGGATTCTTCCTCCCATTGAAGCTCCTTCACAGATTGGTCCGGGCCACCCGCCCAGAGCGCAAAGCATAGAAGGCTGTGAATGTCTAAGGTGAGGGTTGCATGGAATGGGGCCTGCTCGGTCCGGTCGAGGCAGGAGTGCTCCCAGCCATGTCGATGTGTTGGTGAGCGGTATACCTCAGAGGTATGAATATGACTCTGAGGTATACCGCTCACTACCGCATCCGCCCTCATCGAGGTGACCGATGGTCACCGCCGGCGGCCGGCTGCGCTCGCAGCCTGAGCCAGGGTCGGGGCGCAGTCGTCTAGGTGCGCGTGCTCCACTGCTGGTTGGCGCCGCCGTGGCAGGCCCAGAGGTGCAGTTGCGTCCCATTGGCGGTGCCGGAGCCGACGGCGTCCAGGCACAGCCCTGACTGGGCTCCGGTGATGGTGCCGTTGGCGTTCAGGTTCCACTGCTGATTGGCCTGGCCGTTGCAGTCCCAGATGATGACAGCGGTGCCGTTGCTGCTGCCGCCTCCGGTGGCGTCCAGACACTTGTTGCCGTACACGGTCAGGGTGCGGTTGGTGGTGTAGGTCCAGCGCTGGTTGGTGCCGCCGTGACAGTCCCAGAGCTGGGGGCGGGCGCCGTTGGTCGTGCTGGAGTTGGGGACGTCGACGCATCGGCCGGACTGGGTCCCCGCGATCAGCACGTTCTGCTGGCCGGGCGGCGGGGTCGACGGCGGGGGAGTGGTGGGCGGCACGGTGGACCCGAACTGGCTGAAGAACCGCCACACCTCCTGCTTGACCCAGCTCCGCGCGCCGCTCTCACAGCCGGCACACCCGTCCACCGGACCTTGCTGGTGGCCGCCGTCGAACGCGGCCCAGAGCACCGGATATCCGGCCTGGCACGAGTACGCGGTGGTGATGTGGGTCCGGCTGCCCGACGCCGGTTCGGGCGGGTTCTGCGCCGCGCAGCCGTTGTTCCGGACGAACCTGTCGCGCAAGGATCGTCCGCTGGGGATGTTGTCGTTGATGCCGTGAATCCCCAGGTACGCGACCGGCTGGGTGCCGCCGCTGCATCCGCTGATCGCTCCGGGGGCGGCGATTGCCGCGACCGCCCGGAACACTGTGGGTCGGGAGCATGCCAACGAGTAGCTCATCGCCCCGCCGTAGCTGAACCCGACCGAGAAACGTTGGGTCGTGTCCACACAGAGGGCGTTCTCGATGGTACGGATCATGTCGTCGGTGAAGGTCACGTCCTCACCGTTGGAGTTGCCCCAGCCGTTGTTGAGGCCCTGCGGGGCGACGAAGATCGTGGTGTTGTTCGCCTGCGAGAGCATGCCGTAGTAGGCCCACGCGGCTCCGTCGGTGCCGCCCGACGCGACCTGGGTGGCGGTGCCGCCCAACCAGTGGAACCCGAAGGCCAGCCGGTGGGCGTAGGTGTTGTTGTACGTGTCGGGGAGCCGAAGGATGAAGCTGCGGCTCTTGCCGCCGCTCTGGATGGTGTGGGTACCGCTGCTCAGTCCGGGCGCCTTGCCGCAGCCGGCAGTGGTGGCCGCGGCCGCCGAGCTGACGGTCGTGAGGACGTACGCCCCGATGGCGAACAGGACCAGGACCGCCATGGCCGCCCCCAGCCAGGGGGTGGACAGTTTGCGAAGCCGCATGGTTGAGCCTCCTTCTGCGTTCGCCGAACTCAACTCCGGCTCCATCGTTGGCTGGCCGCGCCGTTGCAGTCCCAGATCTGGACGCGGGTGCCGTTGGCCGTGCCGTTGCCGACCGTGTCCAGGCAGCGGCCCGAACCGACTCCGGTGATCGAGCCGTCGGAGTTGAGCCGCCACTTCTGGTTGGACTGGCCGTTGCAGTCCCAGATGATCACCGAGCTGCCGTTGGCGGTGCCGGCGCCGTTCACGTCGAGACACTTGCCGCCGAAGACACGTAGCTCCTGGGCCGAGGTCGAGGTCCAGCTCTGGTTGCTCTGGCCGTGGCAGTCCCAGATGATCGCGGCCGCGCCGTTGGCCTGGGACCCGCCGTTGACGTCCAGGCACCGGCCGGACGACGTGCTGCGCAGCGCCGACGTGCTGCCCGGCGGCGGGGTGGTCGGCGGCGGGGTCGTGGGTGGGGTGGTCGGGTCGGTGCTGCCGAACTGGGTGAAGAACCGCCACACCTCGCCCTTGGTCCAGGTCCTGGCTCCGCTGTCTCCGCCGCCGTCCACCGGACCGGGGGTGTGCCCGCCGTCGAAGGCGGCCCACACCACCGGATAGCCGGACCGGCAGCCGGAGTAGGTGGTGGTGATGTGCGTCAGGCTGCCGGACCTCGGCTCGGGTGGGTTCTGGGCGGTGCAGCCGTTGTTGCGGACGAACCTGTCCCGCAGGGACCGTCCGGCGGAGATGTTGAGCACCGAGTCCCCGATGCCGTGGATGCCCATGTACGCGATAGGTTGGGTGCCGTCGCTGCAACCGCTGAGCTGCCCGCCGGCGTAGACCGCGACGGCGCGGAAGACACCGGCCCGGGAGCAGGCCAGCGAATAGCTCATGCCTCCGCCGTAGCTGAAGCCGAGCGCGAAGCGCTGCGTCGTGTCGACACAGAGGTCGGCCTCGATCAGGCTGATCATGTTGTCGACGAAGGTGACGTCCTGGCCGCCGGGGTTGGCCCAGCCGTTCCCGTTGCCTTGGGGGGCGACGAAGATGGTGCTGTTGTTCGCCTGCTGCCGCAGCCCGTAGTAGGACCAGGCCGCCCCGTCCGACCCACCGCCGTCGACGTCGCCGGCGGTCCCGCCGTTCCAGTGGAACCCGAAGATCAAACGGTACGGGTGGTTGCGGTCGTAGTTGTCCGGGATCCGCAGGATGAAACTGCGGTTCTGGCCGCTGCTCTGGATGGACCGTTGGCCGCTGGTCAACGTCGGGGCCTTGCCGCAGCCGGCGGTCGCCGCGGCCGGCACGACGTCCGCGGCCGACGCTGTGGTGCTCAGGCCACCGGTCAGTGCCGCCGCGCCAGCGGCCACGACGACAGCCGCCGTCGTCAGCGAAGCAAGGATGGGTCTACGTCTTGTCATGAGGGGACTCCCGCCACTCGGCACGAATTGATGCAGGTAGAAGAGGCCGTGGTGACCACACGCGTGGCTGCCGGCTGCACCCGCCGACCACGTGGACGCACGCGGAACCTCGGGGGAGACGCGATGTGCCACGGCGCCCGGCCGGCTCATCGGCACACGATCCCGCCAGTGGCCTCGCCGCCCGAGCGGGACCACCGGTCGTCGAATCGATTCGACCCGACGCTAAATCACGCAGTGAAGTATGTCAATGTTGTGTCCGGCGGGTTGCGGACCCGATGCCCAGGGGTGGGCGGGCAGGGCTCTTCCGGGCGGCAGGGGTGCGGACGCCTGGTTCCTTGACACTCATCGATGCTATCGCTAACACTGTCCGCAACGCGATGTTAACGAGCAGAAAACATCTGCACGGCCACCTGTGGCTAGCACGCCCCGACCGGAAATCCCCGCCCCTCGCAGCCGGAAAAGCCCACGTACCGCAAGGGTTGATCTTGTTAACGCTAACATAGATGACCTTCCAGAATGGAGGATCCGGATCATGGTCGCATGGCGAAGCCCGGCGTCGTCGGTCACCGGCAGGCCCTCGTACCGGGTCAACGGCGTTGGCACCGTCCGGATCCTCGTGCTCTCCGCCGTGGCTGCTGCCGCCTTCGTGGTGGCGGCCGGCGAACCGGCCCATGCCGCCACGCTGTCCACCGGCGCGCGCTCGCTGGAGGCGGTCAATCAGGCCGGACGGTACGTGCGGCACATGGACTACCTGGGCCGGCTCGACCCGGTGACCTCCAGCAGTGCCAACCAGGTCAAGCTGGATGCCACCTTCACAGTGGTCAATGGCCTCGCGTCGCCCAAGTGCTACTCGTTCCAGACCAGGGCCGGCATGTTCCTCCGGCACCGCGACTACCGACTCCGGGTCGACCCCAACACCGGTGATGCGACGTTCCGGGCCGACGCGACCTTCTGCGCGGTGGACGGCTCGGTCTCCGGATCGGTGGCGCTCACCTCGTACAACTATCCGGACCGGCGAATCCGGCACCGCGACTTCGCCCTCTGGCTCGACGCCTACCAGGACACCGCCGCGTTCCGGGCGGACAGCTCGTTCCGCCTCGCCGCGCCGTGGGCCCCCAGGACCACCAAGGGGCCGGTGATCCCGGGCCTCTTCGCCGACCCGCACCTCGCGATGTTCAACGGCCGCTACTACCTGTACCCGACCACCGACGGCTACGCGAGCTGGGCCGGCACCTACTACAAGGCGTTCTCCTCCGCCGACCTGGTCAACTGGACCGACCACGGTGTGATCCTCGATCACGGCCCGGACGTCACCTGGGCGGACAACTCGGCCTGGGCACCGGCGGTCGCGGGTGCCAACGGCCGCTACTACCTCTACTTCAGCGGGGGCGCGGCCAGCGGCAACACTGCCAAACACCTCGGCGTGGCCGTCGCCGACAGCCCGGTCGGGCCGTTCCGCGACGCGCTCGGGCGGCCGCTGGTCCGCAGCGACCAGTTCTCCGGCGGGCAGGCGATCGACCCGATGGTCTTCACCGACGACGACGGGCAGTCCTACCTCTACTGGGGTCAGGGCGTCGCACGGGCGGTACGACTCAACGCCGACATGGTCTCCTTCGACCCGGCTCAGGCGAGGGTGATCACGCCATCCGGCTACAACGAGGCCCCGTTCGTGTTCAAGTGCAACGGCCTCTACTACTTCATGTGGTCCGAGAACGACACGCGCAGCGAGGACTACCGCGTCGCGTACGCCACCGGCCCATCGCCTCTCGGGCCGTGGACCAGTCGGGGCGTCGTGCTGCAGAAACGGCTGGAGGCCGGCATCAAGGGCACCGGCCACCACTCGGTGGTCCGAGCACCCAACACCGACACCTGGCACATCGCCTACCACCGGTTCGCGGTGCCCGCCGGCAACGGCACCAACCGCGAGACCGCCGTCGACCGGATGGAGTTCAACGCCGACGGCACCATCCGCCCCGTCGTACCGACTCTCTAGCCGATTCGTACGCCCCTGCGCGAAGGAGATTGACCCATGTCGAGAGTCCTCTCCCGGCTCTGTGCGGTAGTGGTCACCGCGTGCCTGCTGTTCACCACCTGGTCGGCGGCGACACCGAAGCCCGCGGCCGCGCTCGACCCGACCGTCGGATACCTGATGGCGCACTTCACCGGTGAATCGTCGACCGACCAGCAGATCTACCTCGCGCACAGCACCGACGGCCTTCGCTGGAACGACCTCAACAACGGCGGTCTCGTCCTGCGTTCCACTGTCGGCACCCGCGGCGTCCGGGACCCCGCACTGGTCCGCTCACCCGCTGGGGACCGGTACTGGATCATCGCCACGGACCTGTGCATCGGCTGCGGCCAGGACTGGTCAGCCGCCATCAACAACGGCAGCCGCAACCTCGTCGTGTGGGAGTCCACCGACCTGGTCAACTGGTCGGCGCCGTGGCTGCTGAACGTCGCCGGCGCGATCCCGGACGGACGCAACGCCTGGGCGCCGGAGGCGATCTGGAACCCGGCAACCGGCGACTACGTCCTCTACTGGGCGACGAACGTCCCCCTCAACGGGGCCACCAAGCACCGCATCTACTCCGCGCGTACCTCGAACTTCCGCAGCATCACCACGCCCCAGACGTACATCAACCGGCCCGGCAGCCAGGAGATCATCGACACCCAGATCGTCGAGGTGCCGGCCGGCGTCGGCGCGTACCGCTACGTGCGGGCGTCCCGGGACGGTCAGATCACCATCGAGGGCAGCAACTCCATTCTCGGCACCTGGACCACCCTCGGCAACCTGTCCGGCATCGGGCTGACCGGCGCGCAGGTCGAGGGCCCGATGTGGATGCCGTTCAACGGCCGCAACGAGTGGGTGCTCTACCTGGACCAGTACTCCAGCGGGCGCGGCTACCTGCCCGTGCTGACCACCAACCCGTCGAGCCCGGGCGCCTACCGGCTGCCGGCCTCCGGCTCGTACACCATGGGTGGCACCAAGAAGCGGCACGGCTCGATCCTCAACCTGACCGCGGCCGAGCAGACGCGGGTGCTCAACCGCTGGCCCAACACCGCTGTCAACCGGATCCAGTCGTACAACTTCCAGGACCGGTACGTGCGGCACGCCGACTACGACGCGCGGATCGACCCGAATGTCAGCCCGGCCCAGGACGGGCAGTGGCGGCTCGTGCCCGGCCTGGCCGGCTCCGGAACGGTCTCCATCCAGTCGGTCAACTACCCGGGTCACTACCTGCGTCACTACGGGTTCGACTTCCGGCTGGAGGCCAACGACGGCTCCGCCACCTTCGCCGCCGACGCCACCTTCCGGCAGGTGGCCGGGCTGGCCAACTCGTCGTGGACGTCGTTCCAGTCCTACAGCCACCCGGACCGCCACATCCGGCACTACAGCTACCTGCTCCGGCTCGACGCGGTGACCGACGCGCAGAGCCGCGCCGACGCGACGTTCCGGGTGACCAGCTGACCCCGACCTCCGCACCGATTGGACATGTCATGACCCGAAGCACGCGATCGCTGCGCCGGCCGCTGATCGCCCTGGTGGCCGCGCTGACAGCGATGGCCGGCGTCATCGTCGTCACGTCGTCGCCGGCGACCGCCGCCACCAACCAGTTCCGGGGTATGAACTGGGCGGTGCTGGGTGACAACTTCAGTACCGGCCCGCTCGTCGTGCAGGGCCTGAGCTCGTCGGACAGCAACGCGACGGTTCGGGCCAAGGCGAACGCCCTCTACGACGACATGGCCTCCACGATGGGAGTCAACACCGTCCGGCTGCCCATCAACACCCACACCGTGGGGACGGCCTGGTGGGAGGCCTACCGAGGCGCCATCGACGCGGCCACCGCGCGGGGCTTCAAGGTGATCCTGGCGTACTGGGAGGACGGCGCCGCCTCCGGCGGCAGGATCACCAACCTCGCCGCCTGGAACGCGATGTGGTCCACGGTGACCAACACGTACGGTGCGAACGCCAACGTCTACTTCGAGCCGATGAACGAGCCGCACGGCTACAGCTCGGCGGAGTGGCGCACCGTGGCGGCGAACTGGCTCAGCTACCACTACTCCGCGGTGCCCGGTCGGGTGCTCATCGGCGGCACCGGCTTCAGCCAGGACCTGCGGGACATCTGCAACGACACCCGCTTCAACTCCACGCTGCTCTCGTTCCACCACTACGCCTTCTTCTACGGCGCGATGACCTATGACGCCTTCCGCAGCCACATCCAGACCCGGCTCGGCAACTGCGCCTCACGGGCGGTCGCGACCGAGTTCGGCGCTCCCATGAACGACGGCCGCAACTACGCCGACGCGAACAGCACCGACAACTTCGTCCGCCACATCCGGGCCATGGCCCAGGTCATGCGCGACAACCAGATGGGCGGCACCTACTGGCCCGCCCTCGGCGGCAAGCCGGGCACCATCGGGTACGACTGGTACTCGATGTTCTCCCTCAGTGGCAGCGGCACCAGCCTCGACCTGAGCGTCCGCAACACCTCCGGCGCCGACCGGATCCGGTACGCGTGGGGCGACACCGTCGGGAGCGACCCCACGACGCCTCCACCGGCGACGGGGACGTTCTACCGGATCACCGTGCGGCACAGCGGCAAGGCCATGGACGTCCAGCAACCGAACACCGACAACGGCGCGCGTGTCGGCCAGTACACCTACGGCGGCAACGCGTGGCAGCAGTGGCAGTTCCAGGACGCCGGCAGCGGCTACTGGCGCATCGTCAGCCGGCACAGCGGCAGGTGCCTCGACGTGGCGAGCGCGTCGACCGCCGACGGCGCCGAGCTCATCCAGTACACCTGTGGCACCGGCACCAACCAGCAGTTCCAGATGGTCACCAACGGCAGCTACTTCCAGCTGCGCGCCCGACACAGCGGCAAGTGCGTGGACGTTCCGGCCGCGTCGACAGCCGATGGCGTGATCCTCAAGCAGTACACGTGCAATACCGGTGCCAACCAGCAGTGGTCGCGTACGGCCGTCTGACCGACGGCGAATCCCAGAGAGGGCCACCTCCACGTCCGCGGAGCCGACCAATGTCGACATCATCGACAACCGAGTACGGTTTCGGTGCCCGACACGTACGCGTGTCGACGGCACGTCTCCGGGGCGGGAACGGCCAGCCCGGTGGCGACGGACCGGAGGAGGGAGCGAGGGTGGCGCAGCGCAGAGCATTGGTGGTTCGGGGCGGGTGGGAGGGACACCAGCCGGTCAAGGCGACGGAGCTGTTCATCCCCTTCCTCGAGGACAGCGGCTACGCCGTACGGGTCGAGGAGTCGACGGAGGTCTACGCCGACGCCGCCGAGATGGCCGACACCGACCTCGTCGTGCAGTGCATGACGATGTCGCAGATCACCTCGGCCGAGGTGGCGGGCCTGAGCGCTGCGGTCATCGCCGGCACGGGCTTCACCGGCTGGCACGGCGGCATCGTCGACTCGTTCCGCGCGTCGTCCGACTACCTGCACCTGGTGGGCGGTCAGTTCGCGACCCACCCGGGTAAGGAGCCGTGCGAGCGTCACGGTGAGGCGGAGGACAACTTCCTGCCGCACACCGTGCACGTCACGGACCTGGGCCGGGAGCACCCGATCACCACCGGGGTCGAGGACTTCGACCTGGTCACCGAGCAGTACTGGGTGCTGCACGACGACCTGATCGACGTACTGGCCGTGACCACCCACCCCACCCAGGAGTGGCACCCCTGGCACCGGCCGGTCACCTCGCCGGCGATCTGGACCCGACGGTGGGGTGCCGGGCGCGTCGTCGTGACGACCCCCGGGCACAGCCTCGACGTGCTGGAGCACCCGAGCGTCCGTACCGTGATCGAGAGGGGGATGGTGTGGGCGACTCGCACCGCGTCGGCGTCATAGGTCTCGGGGTCATCTCCCGCGCGTACCTGGACACCCTCGCGAACCATCCCGCGGTGAGCATCGTCGCGCTGGCCGACCTCGACGCCACCCGGTCGGCCGAGGCCGCAGCCAAGATCCCCGGCGCCGAGGCGGTGAGCGTCGAGAGCCTGCTCGCCCGCCCGGACGTGCAGACGGTCCTCAACCTCACGATCCCCGCGGCCCACGCCGAGATCTCGCTCGCCGCCATCGACGCGGGCAAGAACGTGTACGTGGAGAAGCCGCTCGCGGTGACGCTCGATGACGGTCGCTCGATCGTCGAACGGGCCGCATCGGCCGGCGTCCTCGTCGGGTGCGCGCCGGACACCGTCCTGGGCACCGGTACGCAGACGGCACGGGCGGCGATCGACGGCGGCCTCATCGGGCGACCGATGTCCGCGTCGGCAGTCATGGTCACGGCGGGGCACGAGCGCTGGCATCCCCACCCCGACTTCTACTACGCCCCGGGCGGCGGCCCGTTGCTGGACATGGGGCCGTACTACATCTCGGCGCTCATCCACCTGCTCGGGCCGGTCCGCGCGGTGACCGGAGCCGCCAGCCGGTTGCGCGCCGAGCGTGTCATCGGTTCGGGTCCGCGCGCCGGCCAGCGGATCCCGGTCGAGGTGGACACCCATGTGACAGGCGTGCTCGAACACGTCAACGGGGCTCTCTCCACCATCACCACGAGCTTCGACGGCGTCACGACGACTGCCGCGCCGATCGAGGTCCACGGGGAGACCGGCACACTCGCGGTGCCCGACCCGAACTACTTCGACGGGGAGGTCCGACTCTTCGCGCTCGGCGGCAGCGAGTGGCGCGTCCTCGAACCGCAGGCCGGTTACGCCGAAAGCTCGCGGGGCATCGGCCTGATCGACCTGGTCGGCGCCGACGGTCAGCGTCCGCCGCGCGCCGGTGGTGACCTCGCGCTGCACGTGCTCGAAACGATGACCACCCTGCTCCGCTCGGCGGCCGAAGGCCGGCGGATCGAGCTGACGACGACGGCGGAGCGGCCCGCGCCGGTCCCGCTCACCCCGGCCGAGGAGTGGCAGGCCCAGCACGCGTACGGACACTGACCGGAGGCCTCCGGTCAGGTCGTCGTGAGATCGGCCGCGCCGAAGGAGACCGAGAACCGCTTGCACCAGATGGAGACGCTGCGGAAGTCGGCGGGATCAGCCGACGCTGGCAGGTCGTACACCTGGTTGCCCTTGTTGCCCTTGAGCCGTGCCAGCTCGACCCACTTCCCGTCGTCGAACACCTTCCAGCCGGCCGTGCCGCGGATGACCGGCTGGTCGGTCAGCCACACCCTCAGGTCCGGACCGTTCGACGTGTTCAGGTCGCGGATGACGAGCTGGTGACGCCCGTTGGCCAGCCGGCGGATCTCGGCGCTGCCGGTGGTGTCGTGCTCGTGGGTGACGAACTCGCCGGCGGCCAGGACCTGGTCCGCCGCTGGTGCGGTCGCCGAAGCCACTGGGCTCGGGGTCGCGGCCGCCGGAGTGGACGACGGGGCGGAGGTGACCGGTGTCGGTTCGGCGGGGGGAAGCGCGTCGTCGACGTACGTGTCGGTGAACAGCTTCCACGGCTGGAACCAGTAGAGGGCCACGATGGCCACGACGACAGCGGCGGCGAGACCGGCCCGCGCCAGCGGCGACCGGAGGATCCATTTTCCCACCAGCAGAGCGTACGGTCGTCACCGCCGTCGCACCGGTCGCGAACCCTTTCGGAACCCTTACGGCCTGGACCGGCAGGCGTCAGGGCAGCGTGAGGCCGCTCTCCGTGCCGGCGAGAGCATCCGCGCAGGCGCAGCCTCCCTGGTCCGGTGGCAACGCCTTCACCGCGTCGGCGAGCAGGACGCGCAGGCGATCGAGGTTCTGGGCGAAGACGGTGAACACCTCCTGCTGGGTCACGCCGTGACCGACCTCGACGCCCGAGTCGTGGTCGGTCACCAGTGACAGCGCGGTGTAGCACACTGCCAGTTCGCGGGCCAGCACCGCTTCGGGGTGGCCGGTCATGCCGACGGTCGACCAACCCGCCTGGGCGTACCACAGTGATTCGGCGCGGGTGGAGAACCGCGGCCCTTCGATGACGACCATGGTTCCGCCGTCGACCGGCCGCCAGCCGTTGGTGCGGGCGGCGTCGAGGACTGTGGCCCGTCCGACCGGACAGTAGGGATCGGCGAACGGAGCATGGACGACCCGGGGGACCTGCCCGTCCGGGCGTAGCTTCCCGTCGTAGTAGGTCTGCTCGCGACAGTTGGTGCGGTCGACCAGTTGGTCCGGCACGACGAGGGTGCCGGGGCCCAGCTCCGGTTGCAGGCCGCCCACAGCGCCCGGCGCGAGCACCTGGCGGACGCCGACTGTTCGCAGCGCCCACAGGTTGGCCCGGTAGTTGATGCGGTGCGGGGGGAGGGTGTGCCGACGCCCGTGACGGGGCAGGAAGGCCACCGTCCGCCCGGCGATGTCCCCGATGGAGAGTGAGTCGCTCGGCGGCCCGTACGGGGTGTCGACAGTTACCTCGGTGACATCGTCGAGGAACTCGTAGAGACCCGACCCACCGATGACCCCGACCGGCGGACGACCGCTTCGTCGTTCAGACATGGGGACTTCTCCTCTCTGTGTGGTCTGAGGGTTGCTCGGATCGCCGAGCCGGGTCGCGGTGACTGACGATGGCGTCGACGAGCAGCACGATCGCGACGACAGCCCAGAGGACGGCCAGCCCGGCGGTCAGCCCGAGCGGATAGTCGCGGTCCGGCAGGCCCGGATTCGGCGGCGCTGAGGACGGTCGCCACAGCAGTGGCACCGCGATCAGCAGCAACGTTGCGCTCGCCATCAGACCTGCGGTGATCCAGGCCCGCCGCAGTCGGTTCGTCACCAGTCGGCCCAGCGCAAGCCCGACCAGCCCGACCAGCGGTGCCACCAGGAGGTCGTGCAGCACCGGGCCGCCGATCAGCCACGGCAGTGTGGTGTCGAGGTGAGGACGGAGCAGCCAACCGCCGTACGCCGCCGCCGCGACGCCGAGTACGAGCAGGAGCAGTCGGACAGCTCTCACCGCAGCACCTCCAGCCGGGCCAGCCACTTGGTCTGGAGGACCCCCGGTCGGCTCGGAGCGATGAGACGGCAGGGGTAACCGTGGTCGGGGGACAGTTCCTCGCCGTTGATCCTCAGCGCGAGCAGGGTGAGCAGGTCACCGACGTGGGTCGCCGGGAGCGTGCTGGTGGCGTACAGGCCGTGGGTCTCCAGCGAGGAGATCCGAACCGCCCGGTCGGTCGGCGCGCCGACCAGCCGGAGCAGGTCGACGACGGGTACGCCCGTCCAGTCGGCGGAGGCGCTCCAGCCCTCGACGCAGGCGATCGGCAGATTCGCTGTGCGCTGGGGCAGGGCTGCCAGTTCGGCAAGGGAGAAGACATTCCTTCCACCCGTCCAGACGATCTCCAGCCGCCAGTCGGGTGGAACGGTGATGTGCGCGGCTGCCGCCGTCCGGTTGATCGGGACGCCCTGCGGCCCGGTTGCGGAGCGCCACGCCAGCGGGGACACCCGACGCAACCAGGGCACGGTGACCCCGGCCGTGGCCAGCACGGCGACTCCGGCGACGCCCGCCGCTGTACGCAGGAACGCACGCCGTCCGGACGAGTCTCGGTCGTCCCGTCGCAGAGGCGTGTTCAGCGCCGCGCGGACGATCGGGAGCTTCACCGCGATGTGCAGCAGCACCCCGCCCGCCAGCAGCCAGGCGACCGCGTAGTGCGCTGCCGGGAAGAAGAACCCCCACGGGTACGACTGGGCGACGTTGAACAGGCCGGTGACCAGTTCGAAGAACGCGGCGCAGACCAGAACCAGGACGGAGATCCGTTCGAGGGCGTGCGCGGACAGTCGGATCGGGTGGCGCACTGGCGGACGGGCGAACAGTCGGGGGTAGACGCTCCACAGCTTGGCCAGCAGCAGCGGGATCGCGGCGATTCCGGAGAGCACGTGGGTGCCCTGGGTGATCCGGTAGAGGTTGACCGGTCGACTCGGCCAGGTGAACCAGCCTGGCGGGTGCTGAATGTAGTGGCTGAGGACACCGGTCACGAAGCACAGCCCGAACGCCACCCCGAGCCAGAGACCGAGCCGGGCGGCGACCAGCGACGAGTGCGACGGGGCGGTGAAGTCCTCGGGGACGGGGATGCGGGGGCGGCGGGTCATGCGATCGCCAACTCGGCGAACCAGCGCGGGCCGAGTCGGATCGTGTCCACGACCCGCAGGCCGGCAGCGGCTGCGGCACCGGCCACCGCCTCCGCTCCGACTCGCGCCCAGCGGAACGTCGGTCCCTGTCGTGCCCCTTCGTCGCAGGTTCCGGACAGGACGTACGCCTGCCCCTGCCACAGCCCGGCGCCCGGGGGCTCGACCTCGACCACGAGCGTTCCGTCCGCCGCGATCAACGTGCCGCACCGGCGCAGCAGCCGGACCGGGTCGCCGCCGATGCCGACGTTGCCGTCGACGAGCAGGGCGTGCGCCCACCGGCCCTCGCCGGGAAGTGGTTCGAAGACGTCGCGCCGCAGAGCTACCACACCTCGGCCCCGGGTCAGTCGTACCGCCTCGGCGGAGATGTCCACGCCCAGCGCGACGAGCCCTTGCTGGACGAGCGCCCTGGTCAGTCGCCCGGGACCGCAGCCGAGATCGATCGTGGGGCCGGAGCAGCGTGCGGCGATGGACGTGATGGCCGGTTCGGGCGGGCCGTGCCAGCGCCGCACCGGCAACGGGTCACGTCGCCCGTCGGTGTGCACGAGCCAGTGGTCGGCCTCAGGTGGCGGTGCGACAGGCGTACCGCAGGCGCCCTGGTCGGCGGACCGGCTGTCGAGCCTGCCCCACAGGAGATCGAAGCCATCGAGGGCGATCGTCGAGGTCACCTGAGGCGTCCGTTCGACAGGTGGCCAGCCACCGACTCGACGGCGTCGGCGAACCGGGTGCCGGGCAGGTCGATCGCGACCGCCAGCGCGGCCGGCCAGTCGTCGACGTCCCGTTGAACGGGAAGGATCGCCGGGTCTGTGCCGTGGCCGCGGAGCGCGGCGCGAGTACGTCGACCGGTGTCGTCGGTCGACATGGGCACGTCGCGTAACACCCTCGCGCCCGCCGGGTCGCGTAGCCCGAGCGCCCACCAGCCGCCGTCGAGCGCCGGTCCGAACACCGCCTCGTGGTCGGCGAGCCGTTCCAGCGCGGTGGTGAGCAGGGGCGGGCGGATCTGCGGCGTGTCCATTCCGATCTGCAGCACCGGGCGGCCGGGGAAGGCCGCGGCGGTGTCGGAGTGCGCGTTCGCGAGGCGGTCGGCGAAGGTGTCGCCGCGCTGTGGAAGGAGGTGCCAACCCGCCAGCGCGGCGGTCAGTTCCGCGCCGTGCTCGGCGTCGGCGAACCGGCCGGTGTACGCCAGCACGGGGATCGTCGACGGTGTGGCGCGCACCGCCGCGAGGGTGTCCAACAACGCCGCCGCCGCGATACGGGCCGCCTGGGTGGGACTCGCCGGCGGGCAGAGTCGTGTCTTGGCCAGCCCCGGAACCGGTGCCTTGGCGACCACGAGCAGGACGTTCACCGGTCACCACCGGCGTCGGCGCGTAACACTCCGGCGAAGTCCCGGGCCGCCCGCACCGTGCCCCGGACCGACCCGGAGACCTTCGACCTGGTTCCGGCGGCCCGGGGAGCGTAGGCGACGTCCAGCTCGACGATCCGCCAGCCTGCCTGGGCCGCGCGGAGCAGCAGTTCCAACGGATAACCGAACGCGCGGTCGTCGACGCCGAGTCCCACCAGCGCCGCCCGGTGGGCCACCCGGATCGGGCTGATGTCGTGGACCGGTACGCCCCGGCGCCGCAGCAGCGCGGCGACCAGGGCGTTTCCGGTTCGGGCATGCCACGGCCAGGCGTCCGCCGAAACCGGCCGACGCCGCCCGACGGCGAGATCCGCCCGGCCGTCGAGCACCGTCGCGACCAGTCTGGGCAACTCGGCCGGGTCGAACGAGCCGTCCGCGTCGAGGACGCAGACCAGCTCGGCGTCCGCAGTCAGCAGGCCGGTGTGTACGGCCGCGCCGTACCCGCGTCGTGGCTCGTGGACGACCCGAGCCCCGTGTTCGGCGGCGATCCTCGGCGAGCCGTCCGTGGAGCCGTTGTCGACCACGATGGCGCGATAGCCGGGCGGCAGCCCGCTCAGTACGGCAGGCAGTGCGGCCGCCTCGTCCAGACACGGCAACACCACGTCGATCGTTGTGCGCATACCGGCGACGCTAGGCCCGCGACGGACCGTCCGGATCGTCGTGCCGCCTTACGAATCGCTTACGCGGCAACGGATCTTACAAGTCCCTGACGTCCCCTCGTTCCGCTGTCGAGACCCTGGTCGTGGGTCGTATCGTCGGCCGTCACCATGACCACGATGACCCGGCCGGGACGAACCCGGTACGCCGACCTGATCGTCCTCGGTGTCGAGGTGGCAGTGCTCGCCGCCGCCGTCGGCATCGGCGCGCTGCTCAACCACCGGGGCGTACGGCTCTACGCCGACGCCGCCCCGCTCTATGCCACCTGGAAGCCCCACCTGGGCTTCGGCACCCCCGTCGCGTTCCTCGTCGGGGCGCTGTTCGTCTGGCGCGCTACGCGCTGGGGAGCCGACACGCGCTGGACGCGGCTGCTGGTCGTCGGCTATCTCACCTCGGTGCTCTGGACGCTGTCCCTGGCGCTGGTGGACGGCTGGTCGGCCGGATTGACCGAGCGGCTCACCGTGCAGGCCGAGTACCTGCACGAGGTGCCCCGGGTGGCGGACGTCGGCCTGATGCTGTCCGGCTTCGCCGACCGCATCCTCGACTTCCAACCGCACTCGTGGTCGACCCACACCGCCGCTCATCCGCCGGGGGCGCTGTTGTTCTTCGTCGGGTTGGACCGGATCGGCCTGGGCGGCGGGGCCGCCGCCGGGCTCGCCTGTGTGCTGCTCGGGGCCACGGTGTCGGTGTCGGTTCCGGTGACGTTGCGGGCACTCGGCGCGGAGGATGCGGCTCGGGCGGTCTGGCCGTTCCTGGTCCTCTTTCCGGGGGCGGTCTGGGTGGGCGTGTCCGCGGACGGGATCTTCGCCGCGGTGGTCGCGGGCGGCCTGGCGCTGTTGGCGGTGGGAGGCCGACCCGGGGCCGTACTCGGCGGGCTGCTGCTCGGGTTCGCGCTCTACCTGTCGTACGGCTTCGTCCTGGTCGGGCTGCTTGCGCTGACTGTGGTGCTGCTCCGGACGCGGGACCGCCTCGCCGTCCTCCTGGTCGCGGCTACGGCGGGAGCGGCGGTCGTGGCCGCGTTCACAGTGGCCGGGTTCTGGTGGCTGGACGGCTACCACCTGGTGACCCGTCGGTATTACCAGGGCTGGGCGGCGGATCGGCCGTACGGCTACTGGGTCTGGGCCAACCTCGCCGCCCTTCTGCTCTCGGCCGGCCCGGTGGTCGGGCCGGCGTTGCGGCGGGCGGTGGCCGCCGTGTCGGTCCGGCGACCGCCAGCGCCACTGGCGACGGCCGTCCGCCAGCGGATCGCCGACGCCGGACCCACTGTGTGGTTGCCCGTCGCGGCGGCGGTTGCCGTGCTCGCGGCGGATCTCTCCGGGCTCAGCAAAGCCGAGGTGGAGCGGATCTGGCTGCCGTTCGCCGTCTGGCTGCTCGTCGCGACCGCCCACCTGCCCAGAGGGCACCAACGGTGGTGGCTGGCGGGACAGGCAGCCACGGCTCTCGCCGTTAACCACCTACTGTGGACGGTGTCCTGACCGCTGCCGGATCCCTCATTACCGCTGTGGTGAAGTCGGCGATGCCGGCGGCGAAGCCGATTCGGGCGGTGAAGCCGAGCAGGCGGGTGGCGCGGGCCGGATCGGCCACGACGTGCCGTACGTCCGCCGCCCGCCCGCCCCCGACAGTGACGGGCGATGGTCCGTTCATCGCCGCAGCCAGCTCGTGGGCCAACTCGCCGACGGTGTGCGGTTCACCGGAGCAGACGTTGATCGGGACCAGAGGATCCGGTGCCGGTGTCGTCAGGGCCAGCAGGTTGGCCGCGGCGATGTCCGTCACGTGCACGAAGTCGCGCCGTTGCCGTCCGTCCTCCAGGACCAGGGGCGGCTGCCCGGCGGCCAGGGCCGACCGGAAGATCGACGCCACCCCGGCGTACGGGGTGTCGCGGGGCATCCGCGGTCCGTAGACATTGTGGTAACGCAGCGCCCAGACCGACCCGCCGGTCTGCCGGGCCCAGGCACCGGCGAGATGTTCCTGAGCCAACTTGGTGGCGGCGTACGTGCTGTGCGGCTCCAACGGCGCGTCCTCCGGCACGAGACCGGGGGAGAGCGCACGGTCGCAGCGAGGGCAGGTCGGCTCGTACCGGCCCGCGGCCAGGTCGGCGGCCCGGCGGCCGGAGGGCCGGACGATTCCGTGTGTCGGGCAGTGGTAGCGGCCCTCGCCGTAGACCACCATCGAACTGGCCAGCACGAGGTGGCGTACCTCGGTGGCGTGCATCGCCGCGAGGAGAGTGGCCGTGCCGAGGTCGTTGTGCGCGGCGTACCGGGGAGCGTCAGCCGGGTCGATGCCGTGGCCGACCATGGCCGCCTGATGGCAGACCGCGTCGACCCCGGCCAGTAGCCGGGCCAGCAGGTCAGCGTCACGGACGTCGCCGACCACGAGGTCGTGCCGATCGGTCCAGGGCGGTGCCGTCGCGCCGTGCGCCTCCGGCAGGAGCGCGTCGAGGGCCACCACCTCGTGCCCGTGTTCGGTGAGCAGGTCGGCGATGTGTGAGCCGACGAATCCGGCCGCACCGGTGACGAGTATCCGCATTCCGGTCACGGTATGGCCTGCCATACCCCCACGTGGGTGTGTGGACGCGGCCGTAAGAACCTCGCAAGGTCTGCGTGGTGGGAGCGCACCTCGGCGCGTGGCTACGCTGGCCCGATGGACCTGCGGGGGAAGAGTTGACGGTGACACAGCGGGTGCTGGTGGTCGACGACGATCAGACCGTGAGTGACGTCATCCGTCGTTACCTGGAGAACGACGGCTTCCAGGTGAGCCTGGCGGCGGACGGCGCGGCGGCACTGGAGGCGGTGGAGCGGGAGAAGCCCCACCTGGTCGTGCTCGACCTGATGCTGCCCCGGATCAGCGGTCTGCAGGTGTGCCGGCAGCTGCGGGTACGGCCGGACGGCGTACCGATCGTCATGCTGACCGCGCGGGGGGACGAGGCCGACCGGATCCTCGGGTTGCAGCTCGGCGCGGACGACTACCTGACCAAGCCCTTCTCCCCCCGGGAACTGGTGCTGCGGGTCCGTTCGGTGCTCCGTCGCGCCGCCGGCGGGCCGGCACCCGAGCGGCCGGAGGCGCTCACCGACGGCGGCCTGGTGGTGCACACGACCTCCCGAACCGCCCACCTCGCCGGCAGCGAACTGGCGCTGACGCTGCGCGAATTCGACCTGCTCGTCCACCTCATGCGGCACCCGTCCACGGTGTTCGGCAGGGCCGAACTGCTGGAGCAGGTCTGGGGATGGAACTTCGGGGACCATTCGACCGTGACGGTGCACGTCCGCAGGCTGCGCGAGAAGATCGAGGCCGACCCGGCCGATCCGCAGCGGATCGTGACCGTCTGGGGCGTCGGCTACCGCTACGAGCCGACCCATGCGTGACCTACTGCTGATCTTCGCGATCGCCCTCGGCGCGGCGCTGGGTATCGGACTCGCCGGCGCGGTGCTGCTCCGTGCCCTTCGGCGCAGGTCGATCACCGTGCACCTCAACGTTCTGCTCACCACCACGGTGGGTGCCGTCGCGGTCGGGGTGATGGCGGTCGCGGAGGCGATGTTCCTCTCCCCGCACGACCTTGAGGTCGTCCTGATCACCGTCGCGGCGGCAGCGGTGGTCAGCCTCGCCGTCGGCGGGCACGTCGGCCGCCGGCTGGCACGCGCCGCGGTCTGGCGCGACCAGGCCCGCGAGCGGGAACGACAACTGGAGAAGGGTCGGCGTGACCTGGTCGCCTGGGTCTCCCACGACCTGCGTACGCCGCTCGCCGGGCTCCGGGCCATGGCCGAGGCGCTGGAGGACCGGGTGGTCCGTGACCCGGACACTGTCGACGACTACCACCGACGGATCCGGCTGGAGACCGACCGGATGACCCGCCTCGTCGACGACCTGTTCGAGCTGTCCCGGATCAACGCGGGAGCGCTGCGGTTGTCGTTGACGGCGGTGCCGCTCGGTGAGGTGGTGTCGGACGCGCTGGCCACCACCTTCCCGTTGGCCGACGCTCGCCGGATCAAGCTGGTCGCCAGTGAGTCAGGGTGGCCGACGGTCGCCGCGAGCGAGCCGGAGCTGGCGCGGGTCGTCGCCAACCTGCTGCTCAACGCGGTCCGCTACACCCCGGAGGACGGCACGGTACGCATCGAAGCCGGCCGCGAGGAGGACCACGCCTGGCTGTCGGTCGCCGACACCTGTGGCGGCATTCCCCCGGCCGACCTTCCGCGAGTGTTCGACATCGCCTTCCGAGGTGAACCTGCCCGCACCCCCGGCCCGGGCGACGGTGGGGCGTCCGGAGGGCTCGGCCTGGCCATCGTCCACGGTCTGGTGGAGGCGCACGGAGGTCGGGTCGAGGTGCGCAACACCTCGGACGGCTGCCAGTTCATGGTCCGGCTGGCCACAGCCTGACGGAACGGGCTGCGGGGTTCGTCGTACGACCCGGTCGACCGGTTTCCCGGGAGGGTGCTCCGGTTGTTTCCCCACGCGCTTTCCGGTCTTTGTCTCCCGGCTGCCGGTTGGGCCGTCATAGTGCCGTGAAGGTCAGCCGAAGGCGGGCAGAAGGCGACGTGGTTCAAGTCATTCGGTGGTTGACAAAAGTCTTGCGGGCAGGTCTTTGTAAATGACTGTGTCCTCCGGGTGAAGGTCCGGTGTGGAACTGACACCTTCGGGTGTTTTGCATAGGCGTTCATGATTTCGGCGGTATCCGGACGGGTGCAGATCGGGCAATAACGCGTCTGGCCTGCGTGGGATTCCTATTTCGACCTCGACTTCGTCGCGTGTGTCCCGGCCGGGTGGGTGAGGGGTGATTTACTGGGTTTCAGGGATATTGTTCGGTCCATTTCTACGGGTTCTGCGGCAAGCTCGGAAAGAACCTGCACCACGGTGGCGGGTGATGGAATGGAAGAACACATCTTCGATATTCGATGGCTCTCCGGTATAGTGACCATTCCCCTTTGAGTGTGCCGGAAAGTGTCTGATCTGCGTGATGACATCTGGGCTGGAAAATGCGTCAACAGGCCTGCGCTTCGTCGGGCGGCGACCACAGTTGGCGCGTATCGAGAGAGCCCAGGACAGTGCCCTGAGCCGGGGCCAGCAGATGGTGTGCGAGGTGGTCGGAGAGCCAGGCATCGGCAAGACCCGGTTCGTCCGCGAGGCACTGGAACGGTGCGTTCCCGCCGTTCCCCGGGCCGTCGGGACGTGCGCGCCGGACGAGCGAGGCGTTCCCTTCCACGTGTTCCGACACGCCTTCACGGAGGGGCAGCCCCTCCGCCGCGGGCTCCGTCTCGGGCGGTTCACCGGGGAGACCTGGATGGAGTCCGCCGCAGCGGAGCCACCGGGTCCGGTGCGGGCGTCGGACGCCCAGCGGTTCCGTACCTACCAACTGGCCCGTCGGCTGATCGGCCTGGCGGCCCGGGACGGTCTGGCGCTGGTCCTCGACGATCTGCACTGGGCGGACGCCTCCTCCGCCGGCCTGATCGCCCACCTCCTGCGCTATCCGGTGCCCGCACCCCTCCTGCTCGTGCTCGTCTACCGCCCACGGCAGATGGCGACCCCGATGCCGTTCGGCCCACCGGATTCCCGGGAGCAGGCCGACGCGGAACCGGCGGCCCACGACCGGATCGAGCTCAACCCGCTCAGCCTCGCCGAGGTCGCGGCGCTGCACCCGCACGTCGACGAAGCGGAACTGCGGGTTCGGTACGACGTCACCGGCGGCAACCCCGTTTACCTGGCAGCGCTGCCGGGCGGCCCCGCATCGGACGGCGTCGACCCGATCCGGGAAGCGCAGGGTGCCTGGTTGTCCGACACCGTGGTGGCCGTGCTGCGCCGCGAATGGGCGGACCTGCCGTCTGTCGAGCTGACCTGTCTGCGGGCCGGGTCGGTCGTCGACGCGCCCTTCACCGCTGACCTGCTCGCCGCGGTCGCGCAGGTGCCGACGGCACGTGCGGTCGAGGCCGGCTGGCGGTTGGCCCGGCTCGATCTGCTCCGCCGGGTGCCCGGCACCGGACGGTTCGCCTTCCGGCACCCGGTGCTGAGGATGGCTGTCGCGCAGGACACCGACCCGGCGTGGCGGGCGGAGGCTTCTGCGCGGGCGCTCACCGCGCTGGTCGAGCTGGGCGCGCCACCAACGGACCAGGCCCGCTACGCGGAGCGCCTGCTCGCCCTGCCGAACGGCCGCTGGGCGGAACGCTGCGTCGACGTGCTCTGCCAGGCCGCCCAGGAGATCCGCCGCGAGACACCCGACCTGGCCATCCGCTGGCTGCGGCTGGCGCTGCGGGCGCTACGGCCGACGGCCGGCTCGACGCAGCGTCGCCGAGACGTGGCGCTCGCGCTCGCCCAGATCACCGGGGAGGCGGGCAACCTGGCCGAGAGCAGGGCCCTGCTCCAGGAGATCGTGCCGCTCTTCCCCGCCGACCCGCAGGGACGACGGGCGCATGCTGTCGCACTCTGGGCGCGCGTGGAACGCCTGCTCGGCAACTACCCGGAGGCTGCGGCGATCAGCCGACGCGAGCTGGCCGCCCTCCCGGCCGGCACCACACCCGGCGTCGGCTACCGACTCGCCACCGAGATCGACGTCGCCGGCATCCTGGCCGGCCGCCGTCCCGCCGCCGGTCCGCCCGACGCGCTGACCGGTGATCCCGGCGTCGGCTCCGCCGTCGACCGAGCAGGCCTGCTGGCCGTACGCAGCCTGGCCGCTGTGCACGACGGCGCACTCGACGACGCCCGGGGTCTGCTCGACGCGGGCGCCCGGATCGTCGACGCGCTGCCGGACCGGGAGGTGCGCGACCACCCCGACTGCCTCACCGCGCTCGGCCTGACCGAGTTGTACCTCGAACGGCAGGCCGACGCGGCGCGGCACCTCGACCGTGGGCTGACCCTCGTCCGCGCCTCGCACCGAGACGACGGGCTGTGCCAGTTGCTGCTCGGTCGTAGTCAGGTCGCCTACCACGGTGGTCACCTGACCACGGCCATCGGCCTGGCCACCGAGGCGGGAATCGTCGCCCGGCGCATCGGCAGCCACCACCTGCTGAGCTTCGCCCTAGCGTTCGAGGCGGAGGCGACGGCCTGGCGTGGTGGCCCTCGCGACGACGACCGGGCGGTGGCGCTGGCCCGCAGCGCCGTCGGGATCGCCACCGACCTCGCCACCTGGTGTGGTCGTACCGCCGTGTTGGCGCTGGCGACCGCGGCACTGCTGTCCGGTGACCCGGCGACCTGTGCCGAGCTGGTGCGCTCAGCCGGCGGCGACAGCCGGCTGAGCCACCTGCAGACCACTCTCCGGCCGATGTGGTTCGAGCTGCTCAGCGCCGCCGCGCTCGCCGCCGGCGAGGTGGCCGAGGCCGAACAGCAGGCGCAGCGGGCGATGGCCGAGGCCGACCAGATCGGTCTCGCCGGGCAGCGCGGCTTCGCCGAATCGGCGTACGGCGAGGTACTGCTCGCCCGTGGTGAGGTCCCGGCGGCGATGCTGCACCTGGAGGCTGCCGCTGACCTGTTCCGCGCCGGCGGGATGGCGCTGCGGCGCAGTCTCGCGCTGGCCTCCCTGGCCCGTGCCGCCGAAGCCGAGGACCAGGCCGGCCGGGCGGCGCGGGCCCGCCGTCGGGCGCTGGAACTGGCCGGATGGTGTGGCACGGAACGGGTCGGCCTCCGACTGGCCCGCCCGGTAGGTCCGGCCGAGGTGGCCGCCCTGACCGACCGGGAATGGCACATCGCACGCCTGGCGGCGACCGGGGCCACCAGCCGACTGATCGGGCGGCAGTTGAACATCAGCCCCCGCACCGTGGAGGCGCACCTGACCCGGATCTACCGCAAGGCGGGCGTCGCCTCCCGGTCCGGTCTGGTCGCCTGGGTCGCCCGGCTCGATGACACCGATCGGTGACCGTGAACCAGGCCCGATGACGTCGTTCGGTGCAACGCCGACGGGCCCGGCAGCACGAGGCCGCGCCGCCCCCGGCATGGCCCGAGAGTCGCTCACATACTCGACTCCATCGGGCGCGAATCCCGTCGACCGGTGGTGGATGGAGGACGAGATGCTGGGCAGAAGATCCGTCAGGAGCCCGCGTACCCTCGCCGCGCCGGTGCCGCTCGCCGCCGCCGTGGTGGCGCTGCTCGTGCTGGCCGGCTGTGGTGGCGAGCCGGTGGACGCGGCCACCCCTTCGACCGACGGTCCGGCTACGTTCGGCCGCGAGCGCGCCGCGCTGGTGCTCACCGCCTTCGACCAGGCCGACTCGGCCGCCTCGGTGGCCGGTGACGTCGAGGCGCTGCGGACCCAGGAGGTGTCGCCCTCGCTCGACCTCAGCATCGCCGCGGTCCGCCGGGCCACCTACAACCAGCGTCCGCAACCGTCGTTCCAGCACATCAACCCGGCGTTCGCCGTGCCGCCCGGCGACCCGGCCTGCTTCCTGGCCACGGCCACCCTCAAGTTGAGCGGCTCGGAACTGGCCCCCACCGACGTCAGCCAGTTCGTGCTCGGCGACGACGGCCAGTGGAAGCTCAGCCACAACGTGCAGGTCACCCAACCCTCGCTGGTGGTCGCCCGGAGCATCGACGGCCGGCCCGCCACGCAGGGCGGTACGGCCCTGGACGAGACCAGCCGTCGGGCCGTCGCCGCCGAGGTCTTCGCCCGCAGCATCGGGTCCACGACGAGCAACCGGTCCCTCGTCGCGTCGAGTCCGCTGCTCGACGGCCAGTTCGCCGGCGGGTGGGAGGTCTACGGACAGCAGCTCGCCGGTGTCGGAGCGGCGGTCCAGCGGACGATGGACCGGGCCGAATGGTCCGACTGCGCGGTAGCCGTGCCGACCGGCACGCTGGCCTTCCTGACGATCCACGCCACCGACACGCTGCGCCCTGCCCCCGGCGGCCCGACCACCGTCCAGATGGTGCCGCAGAGCCCGGATCTGATCGCCACCGGTCATCGCACGCCGATCAGCGGAAAGTCGATCCGGGTGACCCGGGTGGAGACCTTCCTGCTGCTCGTACCGGCACAGGCCACCGGCACATCGGTGCTGGGGCTCAACGACACCGCGCTGACCGTCACCGCCGGCTGACCCGACCGCGACCGTCCCGGTCGGCCGCCAACGGCAGAAACCGGTGGCATCACTCGGACCAGGCACCAGTGGACCGCGACGATGGCAGCAGCCGTGATCGCCGGCAGAGCGCCGGCGGTGCCACGGTCCGGCCACCAGGCTCGGGAGGAACCATGTGGCATCCGCGCTTCCGATCGGACTACGCGCAGGTACGGCTGCCCGACGGCCCGCTGGTGGTGCTGGGGGAGACCCGCAGCCTGATCATCGACGACCCGGTCGCCGCGGACCTGGCCGACCAGCTCGACGGCGTCGAGCCGTTGGCCGACGTGGTGAACCGGCTGGCCACCCGGCACCCGGTCACCGCCGTCGCCGCCGCCCTCGCCCGGCTACGCGACCACGGCCTACTGGTGTCCGGTCCGGCGGGCACCGCACCGGCGGAGGCCGCCGGATGGGATGCCCGCGGTGTCCCGCCCGAAGCAGGGCACCGGTGGATGGCCGAGGGATCCGTCACCATCGTGGACCTCGGGGCGCCCCGGGTGACGGAGACCGCCGACGCGCTGCGCGCCCTCGGGCTCGCCGTCACAGTGGTCGGACCGGACGAGACCGACGACGTGCCGGTCACCGCCCAGGTGCTGGTGCTGCCGTCGTCGATGCTCGACCCCCGACTGGCGTTGGTCAACGACCGCCACCTGGCGGCCGGTCGTGCGTGGACCCTGGCCCGGCCACACGGCAACGTCGTCTTCCTCGGCCCGCACCTGGTGCCGGGTCGCACCGGCTGCTGGGCCTGCCTGCGGCAACGGTGGCAGGAGAACGAACAGGTGAACGCCTTCCTGGACGGGCAGGACCTGAGCGACCCCCTGCCGCAGCCGGGCCGGGCGGTCCTGCCCGGACTGGCCACAGCGGCCGCCGGGCTGCTCGCCACCGAACTCGCCGTGCTCGCCGTCCGGGGCTCGTCACCCCGCCTCACCGGCCGGATGGTGGCCCTGGACACCCGGGACCTGAGCATGGAAAGCCACCAGTTGGTACGCCAGCCGCAGTGCCCCGCGTGCGGCGACCCGGACCTCGTCGGCAAGGCCGAGCCACGGATCGACCTGCCGCCGAGCGGCGCCCAGCCCAGCCGGGGCGAGGACTCCCGCACCCGGGAACCGGCAGAGGCGTACGCCGCTCTGGCCCACCACGTCAGCCGGTACCTGGGCGTGGTGAGCCGACTGACCCCGTTGGAGGCGACCGACAACGGCGTCACCCACACCTACTCGGCTGGGCACAATTTCGCCCAGCCCCGCCAGCTCGCCGGGTTGCGGCGCAACCTGCGCGGGCAGAGCGGCGGCAAGGGCCGCACCGACCTCCAGGCGCGGATGAGCGCGATCGGGGAGGCGGTGGAGCGCTACTGCGGGGTGTGGCGCGGCGACCGCCCGGTGCACCGGGCGACGTACCGCCAGCTGGGTCCGGACCGAGCCGTGCACCTGCGGGAGCTGCTGCTGTTCTCGGAACGCCAGTACGCCGATCGGGACCGGCTCAACGCCGACCTCGGCCACCTGCACCGCGTACCCCGCCCGCTGGGTGACGAGGTGGAGCTGGACTGGACCACGGGCTGGTCTCTGACCCGGCGGACGCCACGCGAGCTGCCCGCCGCGTACTGCTGGTACGGGCATCCGGAGCTGACCGGGCTCGGGGTGTGCTCGGCCGACTCGAACGGCTGCGCCGCCGGCGGCAACCTGTCCGAGGCGATCCTGCAGGGCTTCTGCGAACTCGTGGAGCGGGACAGCGTCGCCCTGTGGTGGTACCACCGCTCGCGGATGCCCGGGGTGGACCTCGCCTCGTTCGCCGACCCGTGGACGGCCGCCTGCGTCGACCACCATGCCACCGTCCTGGGCCGTGAACTGTGGGCCCTCGACCTGACCGCCGACCTCGGTGTGCCCACGTTCGCCGCGGTGTCCCGGCGATCCGACGGCGGGCCGGAGGACGTCCTGGTCGGCTTCGGCGCGCATTTGGACGCCCGGGTCGCGCTGACCCGGGCGCTTACCGAGGTCAACCAGTTCCTGCCCGCCGTTCCCGGGCCCACCTCCGCGCGCAACAGGTACGGCGTCGACGATCCGGACACCGCACGGTGGTTCGGCACCGTACGGGTGGCCGATCAACAGTGGCTCTCCCCGGACCACACCCGAGCGCCCCGCACCGCCGCCGACCACCCGCCGCTGACCACCGGGGACGTCGGAGACGACGTGCGGCACTGCGTACGCCGGGCGGAGCGGGCCGGCCTGGAGGTGATCGTCGTCGACCAGTCCCGTCCGGACGTCGACCTGGCGGTGGTGAAGGTCGTGGTGCCGGGTCTGCGGCACTTCTGGCGCCGGCTCGGCCCCGGTCGGCTGTGGGACGTGCCGGCCCACCTCGGCCGGGGCCCGCTGGCCGCCGACGAGACGGCGGCCAATCCGCTGAACGTCTTCTTCTAGCGAGGGGTGCGTAGATGACCACCGTGGTGAGACCGGCCGGCCGGCGGTCGTCGTGAGCGGCACCGTCGGCGGCCCGCCCATCCAGGAGGCGTACCGGCTGCGCCGTGACGCGGAACTGCGCCTCGGCGAGGACGGCTCGCTGACCCTGCGGCAGACCCGCTTCCAGCTCACCCTGGAACGACCCGGCATGGGCCGACGGGCACTGCTCCTGCAACTCGCCGCCGACTGGGTCAGCGACGTCGAGGTCGGCCGTCTGATCAGCGGCCTGGAGGGGGAGAGCCGGGTGCTGGCCGCCCAGTTGCTGCTGCGCCGTTTGCTCGCCCACTCCTGGCTGGAGCGCCGCCTCCAGGTCGACGACCGCGCGCTGCTCGACCTGGTGCCCACCGGACTGGGTCGGGGCAGCCTGCCGGAGAGCCGCCCGCACACACCCGGGGTGCGCCACCGGCTCTCCCGCTTCGCCACCCTCCAGCACGAAGAAGGCAGGCTGGTGGCCGCCTCGCCGCTGAGCACCCTCACCGTCGGCTGCGCCGACGTCGCCCTCGGCGCGGTGTTGGTCGCCGCCGTGCCCGGCGTCGGACCCGACACGGTGGCCCGCACGCTCGGTGTGCGACCGGCGGCCGCCGGCCGGGTGCTCGACGAGTTGGTCACCGCCCGAATCCTGGTCACCGAAGCCGAGTTCGAGGCGGAGTGCGACGACGCGCCACTGGCCTACTGGTCGCCCGAGGAACTGCGGCTGCACCACCGCTCCCGGGCCGGCCGGCACGCGCTGCCGGTGGGAGGCACCTACCGGATGCGGGAACGCTTCGCCCCACAACCGCTGCGCCGCCCCTACGACGGCGGTCGCGCGATCGACCTGCCACTACCGGACCTGGCGACGATCGCCAAGGTTGAACCCGCCTTCAGCCAGATCGTGGCGGAGCGGCGCAGCGTGCGCGAACACGACGACGGGGCGCCGCTGCCGCTGGAGCGACTGGCGGAGTTCCTGTACCGGTCGCAGCACACCAGCGCCGCCGGCGAGGCCGGCGGGCAGGAGGTCGGTCATCGGCCCTACCCGGGCGGCGGCGGGGTCTACGAGCTGGAGATCTACCCGCTGGTCGCGCGGTGCGCCGGACTCGACCCCGGGCTCTACCACTACGACGCGGTCGGGCACCGGCTGGAACCGGTCGCCGCCTGGGGGGCGGCCGCCGACCGGTTGCTGGCGTACGCCCGGGCGGCCGGCGCCATGCCCCGGCCGCCGCAGACGGTCCTGGTGGTCACCGCCCGGGTCCAGCGGCTGATGTGGAAGTACGAAGGGATGAGCTACGCCATGATCCTCAAGGACGCGGGAGTGCTGACCCAGCAGATGTATCTCGTCGCCACCGCCATGGAGCTGGCGCCGTGCGCCCTCGGTGCCGGGGACTCCCAGGCCTTCGCCGAGTTGTCCGGGCTCGATCCGCTGGTCGAGCCGAGCGTGGCCGACTTCCTGCTCGGCTCGCGCCGCGCCGCCGGCCCGCCCGCAACGGGGGGCCGGTCATGAAGTTCCGGCGGCAGGCGCTGCGCCAGTTGGAGGCCCCCGAGCAGTTGGACCGGGCGGTCCGGCTGACCACCGTGCCGCACTGGCTGGCCACCGCCGCGCTGGTCATCGTCGTGGTCGCCGCGGGCGTCTGGTCGGTACGCACCGTGATCCCCCGCACCGTCGAGGCCGCCGGGGTGCTGATCCACTCCAACGGGATCTCCGCCCTCGACGCGATCGACAGTGGTCAGGTCACCAAGGTCTGGGCGTCGCCACACCAACGGGTGGCCAAGGGCACCCCTCTCTACAGCCTGCGCACGATGGAGGGCAAGGTGGTGGTGGAGAACGCGCCGGGTGACGCGTACGTCGTGGCCTGGCTGGTGTCGGAGGGGGAGATCGTCACCCCGGGCACACACCTGGCGGATCTGGAGCGGCTCGACACCGCAGGGGACGCGTTGCAGGCCGTCGTGTACGCCCCGGCCGTCGCCGCTCCGCTACTGCAACCCGGTGTACCCGTCGAAGTGGCCGCCGCGGCGGCACCGCGCAACGTGTTCGGCACCCTGGCCGGTCAGGTGGCCACCGTCGGCGCGTTCCCGGAGACCGAGGCGTCGCTGCGTGCCTTCCTGGGCACCGGGCCGGACGTACGGCGGCTGCTGGCGCACGGCAGCGTGATCCGGGTGACCGTCGCCCTGGAGCCCGACCCGGCAGCTCCGGGCGGTCTGCGCTGGACGAAGACGCCGCCGCCGTTCCAGCTCAACTCGGCGAGCGAGGTCACCGCCTGGTTCACAGTGGACCAGGAACACCCGATCGACTGGTTGCTGCGGCGATGAGCGCGCCGTCGACAGCGGTCCCGAACGCACCGGAGCTGCCCAGGATCCGGCGTCGACGGGTCCGCACGCCCACCCTGATCCAGATGGAGGCGGTGGAGTGCGGCGCCGCCGCGCTCGGAATCCTGCTCGCCCACCACGGCCGGCATGTGCCGCTGGAGGAGTTGCGCCGGGTGTGCGGCGTGAGCCGGGACGGCTCCACCGCCGCCACAGTGCTCAAGGGTGCCCGCCGGTACGGGATGGTGGCCAAGGGTTTCCAAATGGACCTGGCTGGCCTGGCCACTGTGGCGCTGCCGGCGGTGCTGTTCTGGCGCTTCGAGCACTTCGTCGTGCTGGAAGGACTCGGCCGGAACAAGGTCTTCATCAACGATCCGGCGACCGGCCCCCGGGCGGTGAGCTGGGAGGAGTTTGACGGCGCCTTCACCGGCATCGTGCTCACCATGGAACCCGGGCCGGAGTTCCGTCCGGGTGGCACCCGTTACCGGATGGTCCGGGCGTTGGCCCAGCGGTGGCGCGGCCCGGGCTCGGCGATCGCGCAGATGCTGCTGCTCGGGCTGCTGATCGCCGTGGTCGGTCTGACCATCCCGGTGATGGCCCAGGTCTTCGTCGACCGGGTGCTGTTGCAGGAGGACCAGGCCGCGTTCGCCGGCCTGGTGGCGGCGGTGGCGGTGGCCACCGTGCTGACCTTCCTGGCCAGCCTGCTCCAGCAACGCCTGACCGTACGCGCGGAGACAGCGCTCGCCCTCGCCAGCGCCGCCCGGTTCTTCCGACATCTGCTCCGGCTGCCACCGTCGTTCTTCGACCAGCGCCAGGCCGCCGACCTCGGCCAGCGGGTCCGCGGCAACGACGTGGTCGCCGAGGTGCTCACCCGTCGCGCGGCGACCACAGTGGTGGACACCGGCCTGGTGCTGGCGTACGGGGCGCTGCTCTGTCAGTACGACCTTCTCCTCGGACTGTGCGCGGTGGTCCTCGCCGGGTTGAACGTCAGCGTGCTGCGCTACGTCGCCTCGACCAGGTCGATCGCCGTCGCCGGTCTCCAGGCGGATCGCAGCAAGCTGGTGACCACCGTGTACACCACGGTCCAGCTGATCGAGACGGTGAAGGCGGGCGGCGAGGAGGAGCGGGCGGTGGCCCGGTTCGCGGCGCGGCACGCCACCGTCGCCTCACGGCAGCAGCGACTGGGAGTGCCCACCGCGGTGCTCTCCGTCCTGCCCGCGTTCCTCGCCTCGGGGACGACCGCGGTGCTGCTCGGGTTGGGCAGCCGACAGGTCGTGGCGGAGTCGCTGACGGTCGGCGTGCTGGTCGCCATGCAGAGCCTGGCCGTCGCGATGAACCGACCGTTGGGCAACCTCACCGCCCTGGGTTCCCGGTTGCAGGACATGAGCGCCGACCTCAACCGGCTGCGTGACGTGGAGCACTACCCACTGCCGTCCGCCGAGGAACGACCCGCCCGACCGCTGACGCCGATGGAGGGGCATCTGCGCATCGAGAAGGTCACCTTCGGCTACAACCCGCTGGGCCGCCCACTGCTGGAGGACTTCAGCCTGGACCTGCCCCCGGGTGCCCGGGTGGCGCTCGTCGGGCGGTCGGGCAGCGGCAAGTCGACGGTGGGCCGGCTGGTCGCCGGGCTCTACCGCCCGTGGACCGGTCGGATCACAGTGGATGGCCTCGACCGTCCGGGCACCGACGACGGTCTCTGGGCGGCCACTGTCGCCATGGTGGACCAGGACCAACGGCTGTTCGAGGGGACGGTCCGGGACAACGTCACCATGTGGGACCTCACCGTTGCCGACGAGGACGTCGTCACCGCGCTGACCGACGCGTGTTTCTACGACGAGGTCGCGGCCCGCCCGGGCGGCCTGGCCAGTCCGGTACGGGAGAACGCCCGCAACTTCTCCGGTGGCCAACGGCAGCGACTCGAGATCGCCCGCGCGCTCGTCCGCAACCCCCGGGTGCTGGTGCTCGACGAGGCGACCAGCGCACTGGACGCCGAGACCGAACGCCGGATCGACCTGCATCTGCGCCGGCGGGGGGCGACCTGCCTCATCGTCGCCCACCGCCTGTCCACGGTCCGCGACTGCGACCTGATCGTCGTGCTGGACGGCGGTCGGGAGGTGGAGCGCGGCACCCACGAGCAACTGGTCGCCCGCGACGGCGCGTACGCGCGACTGGTCCGGGACCAGTGACCACGACGATCCGAGGAGACACTGATGAGCGGCGCGGTGGAGGAGGACCCGGTAGGCGGCCTGATCGGCTACTGCGCCGACGGCGTACGCCAGGTCTGCCGCCTGGACGGCCCGGTGGCCGGCTGGCTGGTGACCGGCGGCGAGGCCGACCTGTTCGCGGTGCGCCGGGCCGGGATGAGCCCGTCGCGCCGCCACCATGTGGCCCGGCTGCCGGCGGGTGGCCTGGCGCCGACGTCCACAGCACTCGGTGCGTGGCAGTTGATCCTGGTGCCGTTGCCCGGCGCGGAGTTGCGCGGGCTGTCCCAGCGACACCTGTCCCTGCTGGAGCGGCATGTGCGGCTCGACCGGCCGGCGGACGAGGGGCCGTCGCCTCGGGCGCGGACTGCCGCGATTGAGATGGTCGCGGCGGTGGACCTGGTGTTGGTCACCATCGCCGACGCGCTGCGTCGGGGGCAGGCGCCCCGGGAGGCCTCCACCCTGAGCGGGCGCGAGATCGTCTCGCTGGCGCAGGGGAGCGCCCTCACCTCCACCGGGGGCGCCTGGTGGCTGCGTAGCGCCGGTGGACAGCTGCGACGCAACGACGGTGGCCCGGTGGAGATGTCGGGGGAGCACGAACTGCTGCTGATCGCCGAACGCGACTGGGTGGTGGCCGAGTCGCCGTGCGCGGTGGAGAGCCACGGCAGCTGGGACCTGCTGGTCGCCGGCCAGCTCCGCCCGGCGGTCGACCAGCACGTTGCCCGGCTCCTGCGCATGGTGGAGAGCCGGATCGAGGAGGCCGACGCCGCCCTGCTGAGCGGGGTGCAGCGGCGCCGGCAGGTCGACGCCGCGGTGCTCGCCGCGGCGGCCCGCCGGTCGATCGGGGTGATCGGCGCGGGCGGAGCGGTGCCGGTGCCGGACACCGAGGCCGGATTCGACAGGTACGGGCGGGCCGCCTCGGTGGTCCGGGTGGTCACCGAGGGCATGGGCAGCCCGGTCAACGAGCCGGCCGACCGTAGTGGCGCGCTGCTGAGCGACCGCGCCGCGGTGCACGCGGTGTCCCGAGCGTCCAGCCTGTTCCTGCGTGAGGTGCGACTGCCGGACCGGTGGTGGCGGCGGGACCTCGGGCCGCTGGTGGGGTGGCGGGTCGGCGCCGACCCGGAGCAGGCCGTCGCGGTGCCGTTGGTGTTTCGGCGACGTCGCTACCACCAGGTCGACCCGGACACCCGCGCGCACAGTCCGATCAGCCCGGCGGTCGCGGCGACGTTCGCCGTCGAGGCGACCCAGGTGCAGGCGCCACTGCCGCCGAGCGCCCGGATGCGTCACCTGCTCCGGGCCGGGCTCGTCGGCGCGGGCCGCGACGTGCGCGGCCTGCTGTTCGCCGCCGCCTGCGTGGCGCTGCTCGGCCTGGGGGTGCCGCTGGCCACCGGCGAGGTGCTCGGCCAGTTGGCCCGGCAGGGTGAGGTGGACGGCCTGGTCGGTTTCGTCGCCCTGATGCTCAGCGCCGCGGTGGTCGCCGGGCTGGTCGGCGTGGTGCAGAACCTACGGCTGCTGCGGTTGGACGGCCGGTTGCAGTCCGGCGCGCAGTTGGCGATCTGGGACCGGCTCCTGCGCCTGCCGGCCCGGTTCTTCACCGGCCGCAGCAGCGGCGAGATCGCGAACTCGATGTTGGGAATCTCGTTCGTCGGTGAGGCGGTGAGCGCGCTGCTGCCACAGCTCGTCTCGGCGGCGGCGACCGTCGCGGTGACCCTCGGCATGCTCCTCGTGGTCGAGCCCGTGCTCGGGCTGTGGGGGGCGGGGATCGTCGCCGTCACACTGCTCACCTTCGGCGCGTTCGCCGTGTTGATCATCCGCCAGCAACGGTCCGCGCTGCCGGCGGAGCACCGTGCGGCGGCGATGACCAACCAGTTGCTCGGCGGCATCGTCAAGATCAAGGTGGCGGCTGCCGAAGCCCGGGCCCACGCCCGCTGGTCGGAGGTGGCCGCGACGGCCCGGGCGGCGCTGCAACGGGTCCGGCAAAGCCAGGCGGGTCTGGTCGCCTTCGCCACCGTGCTGCCGATCGCGGGGCAACTGGTCCTCTTCGCCGTGCTGATGGGGCCGTTGGCCGGCCGGATCGCACCGGCCGACTTCTTCATCCTCAACGTCGGCTTCGCGATGCTGCTCGGCGCGCTGCTGGTGCTGGTGTCGGCGGGGGTCGAGGTGATCGCCGCAGTGCCCCGGCTGCGCAGCCTGAACGACATCCTGCGCGCCGACCCCGAGGCGCGGCCGGACAAGGTGGACCCGGGCGAGCTGCGCGGCGAGATCGCGCTGCACCGGGTCACCTTCGCCTACCAGCCGGACGAGCCGCCGGTGCTCGTCGACATCGACCTGCACGTCCGCCCCGGTGAGTTCGTCGCCATCGTCGGGCCGAGCGGCTGCGGGAAGTCCACCCTGCTGCGGCTGCTGCTCGGCTTCGAACGCCAGCAGCAGGGCGCGGTGCTCTACGACGGCCAGGACCTCTCCGAACTCGACGTGCACGCGGTCCGCCGACAGTGCGGGGTGGTTCTGCAGGACGGCCAGCTCTTCGCCGGCTCGGTACGGGACAACATCTGCGGCGCCGGGAGCTTCCCCCTGGACCAGGTCTGGGATGCGGCGCGTATGGCCGGCCTCGCCGACGATCTGGAGGCCCTCCCGATGGGAATGAGCACGATGGTGCCCTTCGGTGGCGGGACGCTCTCCGTCGGGCAGCGCCAACGGGTGCTGATCGCCCGCGCGCTGGCTCCCCGGCCCCGGATCATCTTCCTCGACGAGGCGACCAGCGCCCTGGACAACCGCACCCAGGAGGTGGTGACCCGGAGCACCGCCACCCTGGCCGCGACCCGGTTGGTCATCGCCCACCGGCTGTCCACGGTCCGTGCGGCGGACACCATTGTGGTCCTCGACGAGGGGCGGATCGTCCAGCGGGGAAGCTACGACGAGCTGATGGACCAACCCGAGGGGCTGTTCCACAGGTTGGCGCGGCGACAACTGTTGAGCGAGCCGGACCGGGCCGGAACCGTGGTGGTGGAGGACCGGCAGTCGGACGGGCAGCCCGCGACGAGCTGACCGCCTGGTCAGCCGTTGTCGATGACAGTGCCGTCGTCCAGGCAGACGTCCGTGTCGAGGTGGTTCTCCAGCAGCTCCGCCACGTGTGTCTCGGCCTGGTTCTCCGCGGCGAGCCGGAACGCCTCGGTGAGCACGTTGACCACACCCTGGGTCAGTAACAGGGTCTCCCGGTCGAGGTCGGCCCAGGACGTCCCGGCGCCGCTGCGCACCAGCTCCGGCGCGAGGGCCAGCAGTCGGGCGGTGACGGCGGCGACCAGCTCGTCAGCGACCGGCCGGAGGCTGTCCAGCACCTCACTGAGGGTCTGCAGTGCCGGCACCGTACCCACCCGTACCCGGTGCAGGTCCAGCGCGGCGCGCAACGGGCGTGGTCGGACGGTGCGGACGCTGCCGTCGGTGGTCCGGCCGATCACGCCGTGCCGGGTCAGCGCGTGGGCCAGCGCGGGACGGTCGGCGGTGAGCCGTTGCAGCATCGCGGTCAGACCGTCGGGCGCATCGTCACTGGCCCGCACGCCGAGCATCGCCTCGATGGAGACCAGGTTGAACCCCTGCCGTTGCAGAGCGAGGATCGCGTCCAGCCGACGGACGTGGGAGTCGTCGTAGAAGGCGGCCCGACCGTGCCGCACCGGCGGGGGCAGCAGCCGCCGGGCCTGGTGGGCGCGGATGTTGCGAGGCGACATCCCCACCTTGCGGGCGAGTTCCTCCACGCTGTACCCGGCCGGGCCGCCGGGCGTCGTCGTCACCTCGTTGATGGTCACGGTGGCCTCCGGCAGCACTCGGTGGCGGAACATGGCACCCCGTCGGACCGCTGTCAGGACGGGCGATCCGTTGATCGCAGCCTAGGTGCGCACTCCGGGCCGTAACAGGCGAGGAATTACTACTTGTTCACAGTGATGACAGTCTCTAGAATCGCAATCCGTCGCACGCCGCTGATTCCCAATTACCCGGCTTTCGCCGCAGGGTGACCTATTCGCGGCCACATTCGATGAAATCCCCGCTCGTGGCGCAGCCCGGATCTGCCGGTGGCCCACGATGAAGCGAAACCGGCGGCCCGGAATCCCGCGCCGCCGGACGCCGGGGCGTCGCCGCCGGCGGCCGATCATCGAAGGGAGCAGGGGTGTGACACCTGTCGATCGTGCGGTCTTCGTGGCCGCGTACAGCCGGTTGGTCGCCGAGGTCTGGGCCGACCCGGTCAAGGAGCAGGCCCTCGGCCGGGACCCCCGCGGGTTCCTCGCCGGCTACGGACTTGAGCTGCCCGATGATGTGCAGGTCCGGGTGGTCCGGGACGTCGCCGACGCCGATCCCGACCTGGAGGTTCAGATCGAGTCGTGGGAGTCGGCGGCCACCACCGGCACCTTCGTGCTCTTCGTGCCGTCGCTGCTGCCGGTGGCCCAGGCGGAGCTCGCGGAGGACGAGCTGGACAGCGTCGTCGCCGGTCTGGACTCCAGTTGCGCCTGCTGCTGCCCGTGCTGCTGCACCTGACACCGATGTCTGCCGCCCGGCGGCCTATACGGCAGATTCTGATGGCAGTAACACGAAATGCTTGATTGCCGAACCTCGATCTTCTTAGCGTTCTCCACACAGAAATGACCGCTCGCCCCCGCAGCGTTCCCCAGGAGAGGACCAAACGATGAGCAACGACGGACAGGAATACGGCGCGAGGTTCGTGACCAAGTATTCGGAGCTGGTAACCGCGGTGTGGCGCAGCGACGAGGAACTGCAACGCCTGCTCGCCGACCCGACCGGCTACGCAACGGCGGCCGGCCTGCCGGTCGAGCCCGGTTCCCGGGTCGAGGTCGACCGCGCCCAGCCCGCCACGCTCTACACCAAGGAGCAGATCGTCTCCGACTGGGCCGGCACGCCCGGCCTGCACGTGCTGCACGTGCCCGAGGTGCCGCTGGTCGACCTCAACGAGCTGACCGAGGCCGAGCTGGAGACGGTCGCCGGTGGCGTCGCCCCGATCGCCGACAACAACGTCAACATCATCGCGGTCCTCATCCTCTGAGTTCCCCCACCACCGCCGGGAGCCTCGATGACTGACACGACCGAAACCATCGCGTTCCGATCCGGCACCTACCGGACGGCCAGCGTGGAGCAGACCTGGGAACGGGTCGGTGGGATGCTCGACCGATTCCGGATCACCCGGGTCGCCGACATCACCCGACTCGACGAGATCGGCCTACCGGTGCACGTCGCCTACCGGCCGGTCGGAGCCACCATGGCGGTGAGCGTCGGCACCGGCGCCACCGCGACGCAGTCCCGGGTCAGCGCGGTGATGGAGAGCATCGAGTCCTGGCATGCCGAGAACCTCCGGCCGGGGACCGTCGTGCGGTCCCCGGCCGCGGCGCTCGACCTGCCGTACGACGTGCGGTGGCTGCACCTGGCCGAGCGGTCCCCAGTGACCCCTGCCGTCGAGCTCGACTGGGTGGCCGGCCGCGGCCTGGTGACCGGTGCGCCCTGCCTGGTGCCACGCGCCACCATCGAACTCGACTTCACCATCCGAAGGGGCTGGGACCGCGCGCTGTTCACCCCCAGCAGCAACGGCCTGGCCACCGGGAACACCTTCGCCGAGGCCAGCCTGCACGCCCTGCTGGAGGTCGTCGAACGGGACTGCATCGCCCCGTACTGCACCTCCCCGCTGGCCGAGCGCACCTACGCCGACCCGGGCACCGCCACCAACGCGATGACCCGAACCGTGCACGACGCGCTGCTGCAGGCGGGCTGCTGGGTGGAGATCTGCGACATCACCAACGCGATCGGCGTGCCCTGCTACGCCGCGTCGATCTGGTCCCCCGACCTGCCGGTCACCTTCGGTGGCTTCGGCTGCCACGTGGACCCGCAGATCGCCGTCGGCCGGGCCATGTCGGAGGCCGCCCAGTCACGGCTGGTCATGGTCTCCGGAGCACGTGACGACATCGACGCCACCGCGTACCACGACGTCGGCGCGCCGCCGGTGCCGCCCCCGACCGTCGACCGGCCCGTCCAGCCGGTCCGCCGGGACCTCCCGCCGACGGGAGACGTGACCGAGGTGCTGCGTGAGCTGGCATCCCGCGTGCAGCGGATCACCGGCGTCGAGCCGTTCAGCGTCGACCTGACGCACGACGACATCGGCATCGCGGTGAGCAAGGTGTTCGCCCCCGGCCTGCGGATGTTCGACGAGCGGGCCCTGAGTACCCGACCGGGAGTGCCCCGTGACTGACGTCGTCTTCATCGGTCCGAGCCTGCCGATCGACGAGGTCGGCCGGTTGCTGCCCGACGCGGTGGTGCTGCCGCCCGTCGCGCACGGCGACCTGCTCCGCCTGGACGTCGTCGCCGGCGACCGGGTCCTCGTCATCGACGGGTTCTTCCTGCAACACCCGCCGGTCCGCCACCGGGAGATCCTCGACCTGCTCGACAGTGGGGTGACAGTGGCCGGTGCCGCCAGCATGGGCGCGTTGCGTGCCGCGGAGCTGTGGCCGTTCGGGATGCGGGGCGTGGGCGAGGTGTTCCAGCTCTACCGCGACGGCGTCGTGACCGGCGACGACGAGGTGGCGGTGGTGCACGGGCCCGCCGAGGAAGGTCACCGCACGCTCAGTGAGCCGCTGGTGAACATCCGGGTCCAGCTGCGCCGCGCCGTCGCCGCCGGAGTGCTCGACGACGCCGAGGCCGCACTGCTGCTGGACGCCGCCCGGGAGTTGCCCTTCCGGCGGCGGTCGTACCGCGCGTTGGAGCGCACCGCGCCACCCGAACTGGCGGCCCTGGTGGACCGTTTCGTGACCTGGCACCGGCAGGACCCCTGGGACGCCAAGGGCGCCGACGCGCGGCTGCTGCTGTCGATGGCGGCGGACGACGCGCCCGAGCTGTATCCCGCGCACGGCGGTGACCAACCGATCGACAACCTGCACACCCGCTTCCTCGACAGTTGGCGATCTCGGTTCGCCGGGCAGTCGACCGGTGGGCACTGGGTCAGCGACCGGGAGGCCGCCGCGGTGCTGATGCTGCTGCACCCCGAGGAGCCGGCCTGGCACCGACGGGAGGTGCTGGCCGGGCTGGCCGGTGTCGACATCGCCGACCCGGCCGCCGAGGAGCGGGCCTACGAGGTGGCCCGTGAGCGAGGACTGGCCACCGTGCTGCCGAGCGAGCACGACTGGCTGACCGACCGGGAACGTGGCCTCGACGATCGCGAGGCGGTGCTGCGGGTGTTGGTGCGGGCGTTCGGCACCACGCCGCACCGGAGCCTGGCGCTGTGGATGGTCGCGGCGCCGCTGCGTACCCCCGCGCTGCTCGCCGCCGCGCGGCAGGTCGCGGCCACCGCCGCGTCGCTGAACGAGACAGTCGTCCCGCGTACGACCGGGCACCGTCGCCCGGGCAGCCGGCTGCACTTCCGGACCGAGGTCGTCGACGCGTGCTTCGCCGCGCTGTGGGGCTGCGACACCGACGGGCTGGAGGCGGCGGCATGGGACCGGGGCTTCGTCGACCTGATGGCGTTCCGGTACGCCGCCGAACCACTGGTGGCGTACGTCAAGGCGTTCGGCGCCCCACGGCTGCCGGAGGTGGCGCATCCCGCGCCGGAAGACACCCTGGCCGGTTCAGCGGCCCGGGTCGGCTGAGGAGGAGTCGATGAGCGGCACCGTCAAGGCGGCACTGATCTACCCCCCGCTGACCGATCCCACGTCGGGATACCACTCCCTGAACTACCTCGACTCGTACGCCCGCGCGCAGGGGCACCGACCGGCGGAGATCATCGACGCCAACATCGAGGCGTTCCACCACTCGTACACCCCGTCGGCGTACGAGTGGTTGCAGCGGGAGCTGTCCCGGCTCTCCGTCGACGACCTCAGCGGCCCGGACGCGCTGATGGCCCGGGCGAACCTGCTCAACCTGCCCGAGCCCGACCCGGACCGGCTGCGCAGGTCGATCGGGGTGTTGCAGGACCCCACACTGTTCTACGACTACCGGCACTACCAGGACGCCGTCGAGGGCGTGATCTCCTGGATGGACACGCTCGGCGCGGTGGGGTTCCCCGGGCAGTTCCACGCCGGCTTCCGGCTGCACCCACCGCCGATGATCTCGATCGGGTCAGTGGCCGCGCTGACCGACGAGGCTCTGCTCGGCCGGCTCAACCGGCCCTTCCAGCCGTACTACGAGGACGTGCTGATCCCGCGACTCGCCGCCGGTGGACACCAGGTGATCGGGATCAGCGCCACCTACCAGTGGCAACTGCCGTTCGCGCTCTGGATCGCCCGGCTCGTCCGGCAGGCCTGCCCGGATGTCTTCCTCATCGCCGGCGGCACCGAGATCTCCGACGTCTGGAAGTGCGCCAGCAAACCGGAGTACGTCTTCCAGGTGCTGGCCGACTTCGACGCGATTGTGGTCGGCGAGGGGGAGAGCGCGTACACGGAGATCCTGGACGCGGTGGCGACCGGCACCCTGCCGGCCGGGCACCCCAACGTCCGACTGCACCCCAAGTACGGCCGGCAGCGTCAGCTGCCCCTGCGCTACGAGCGCCTGGCGCAGGTGCCGGTGCCGGACTTCTCCGGCCTGCCCTGGGATCTCTACCTCAGCCCGGAGAAGTTCGTCTACTACTCGCCGACCCGAGGCTGCTACTGGAACAAGTGCACGTTCTGCGACTACGGCCTGAACACCGACGGACCCACCAGCCCGTGGCGGCAGGACACCGTGGACACGATGATCGCGGACGTCACCGAGCTGTCGAAGTTCGCCAAGTTCATCTACTTCTCGGTGGACGTGCTCGCTCCCGCGACCATCCTGCGGTTCGCCGAGCGGGCCGTGGAGCAGGGGCTCGACTTCCGCTGGGGCGCCGAGATCCGGCTGGAGAAGTACTGGTCCGACGAGCGGTGTGAGCTGTTGCGGCGCAGCGGCTGCGTGGCCATCTCGGTCGGCTTCGAGTCCGGAAACCAGCGCATCCTCGACCTGATCGACAAGGGCACCAAGCCGGAGCAGGTACGCCGCACCATGACCGCGATGACCAAGGCCAACATCGGCGTACAGATGATGGGCTTCACCGGTTTTCCCACCGAGACCCGCGAAGAGGCGCTGGACAGCATCACGTTCCTGCGCGAGAACCCGGACCTGTGGACCCTCGGCGGGCTGGGCGACTTCATGCTGACCCCGGGCGCCATCGTCGCCAAGGAGCCGGACCGGTTCGGCATCACCAACGTGCGGCCGGTGGAGGGCTCGGACATCGTTCGGATGCTCCAGTACGACGAGCCGGTGACCGAGGCGGCGCAGGCCGAAATCGCCCAGGCGAAGGCCGACCTCAACCCCGGGCACTTCCACCGTCCGTGGCTGGGCAGCACCGACACGCCGCACACGTTCTTCTACCACGATCGCTACGGCACGGCGGTGCGCGGCGTGCTCGCCCACGACCGGGTCCGGCACGACACCGACGACCAGACCCAGTTCCTCGCCAACGGCACCTTTGTGGACCGCGACGACGAGCAGGTCTGGGAGGCGTACCGGCGGATCCGCTCCGACGAGCAGGACGGCTCGCCCGGTGAGCTGCCGGCGGACCGGCACCTGTTCCGCCGGGCCGACGGCCTGGTGTTCGCCCTCAACCGCAGCAGCCGACTGTTCCTCGACCTCTTCATCGCGCCGCTTACCCTCGCCGACGCGCAACGTCGGCTGTGGATCGTCGAACCGACGGTCGCCGACCGGGTCTGGCGGACCTTCATCGGGCAGCGACTGATCCGCCGCCACCAACTTCCGAGCGAGGCGGCGCGGTGACCCGACCGCCGGGTGCGGCGGGCGGGGCGACTCGCATCCGGCCCGGTGCGATCAACCAGCCAGCTGTGCCCAGGGCGGAGAATGCCTGCCCACGTAGGCCCGAGCACGTGGCAGCGGGTCACGCCAGTACTGGTCCGGCATACGGTGGTGGTGATCCGCGCAGAATTCCGCGAGATCCACCGTGATCCCGACGGTTTCCAGCGGGTGCCCCTCGAAGCGTGCGTTGGCGGCGAGCAACTGCGGCTCGGGATTCCAGCCGGAATGGTCGAACGCCCAACCCTCCCAGACCGCGTAGACGTGGAAGACGTGCCGCTCGCCCACCAGCCGTACCGCCGTCACCTCGATCAAGCGGTCCGGGTACGAAGCGCGACAGACCCAGGCGAGGATGTGGCACGCTCCGGCTGCGAAGAAGGCCTGATCCGGCCGTTCCCACGCGACGCGCTGATCTGATCGCTCGATCGCTGTCCGACGAAACAATCCCGCCGCCTCTGCTGCCACCACGCCGAGGCTAGTGGGATCAGGACGTGTTGACCGGCGGCTGGTCTCCACTGTGCGACATGATCAAGTGATGAGAAGTAGGTCGAAAATGGCTCTGCGACCTATTTTTCATCACTTGATCATGTAAGTCCGTCCGTGCTCGGCTCAGGCATGCAACCACGGCAAGTCGCCGTCGGCGTGCTGCATGGCAACCACGATGTCAGCGGACGATGACGAGGTTGGCCATGTCGACGACCGGTCGGAAGCCGAGGGCAGCGTAGATCTTGTTCGAGGTCGGGTTGGCCTGGTCGGTGAACAGGCAGACCCGTGCGCCCTCCGCCTGGATCTGCCGGGAAACCTCGGCTACCGCGTTGCTGGCCCAACCACGGCCGCGCTGGTTCGGCGGTGTGTACACCGGCCCCACGCGTGCCACCCCGAACGACGGTGGGTTGGCACCGGTGAGGTGCACCGGCTGCCCGGTCTCGTCGACCCAGAACCACAGCCGTCCGGCTCGAAGGCGGCGCAGCAACTCGTCGCGCTCAGGCGCGTCGTGCGCACTGGTGCCGCGCGGTCGACCCGCCTGTTCGTCGGCGTCGCCCGTGAACGCGATGTACCACCGCGTGACCAGTTCCACGTCGTCCTCGGTAGCGACCACCAGGCGGCCGGGCACCGGTGGCGGGCAGGCCAGCTCGCCGAGTTCGTGCAGCCGCATGTGCTGCGCGACCTGGGCTCGACCCCCGAGGAGCCGGGTCAGTTCGGTGGCGAACAGGTCGACGGTGGGCAGGGCCCCGTTGACAGCGAGCACCTCCTCGTCGCGCCCGTGCAACGCGTGGGCCAGCGCGACGGCCGCCTCGTCGGGCATGGGCAGCAGGTACGGCGGATAGGGGGCATAGGGCGTCGTGCGCATTCCGGCGCCGACCACGGCGCCGGAGTCGTCGACGACCGCCAGCCACCAGTCGCGGTCCGATTGCGGAATGCCCGCGCTACGCTGCGACAACAGCCGGTGCGTGTGGGTGGTGACGATGGTGCAACCGACCGGATCGGCACGCAGGTAGTCGTCCGCTGCGGCGAGGAACTCTCCGGGGTCGGTGAAGAACCGCAGCCGCAGCCCGGCCATCGGGAGTGTGCTCATCCGCGTACGTTAGCCATCGATGTGCCACGGCGACACGGTATTTACGTGGCCCAGGATCCGCAGGAACTCACCGATCAGCGCTCGCAGCGTTGCCGATCACGGACACCGCGTTCCCTGGCGTGGGCGTAGGGGGCCACCGATGACCGGTGATGCCCTGCTGGATCGATCTCCCTCACCTGCACCGCTGGTTCGAGGGCTGTCGAGGAACCCGACAGCATCGGCCGACGTCCTGCTGCGTCTGGTGGAGACGTGGCCGGAGGAGACGTGCGAAGGGCTGCGCAGCCGCCGCGAGCTGCCACCGCCGTTGCAGGACGCGATGCTGCGTCATCCCTCGCCCCGGATCCGCGCAGCGCTGGCCGCCCACCCGCACGTCGACCCTCTGGTGCGCACCGAGCTGCTGGGCGACGCGGATTGGCGGGTGAGGATGCGCGCGTTCGGTCGGCCCGGTCAGGAGGCGCTGCCGGATGACGTCCTGGTCAGGCTGTTGACCGAGCTCGACGGTCCACCCTCCGACCTGCCGTTCAGCCGCGAGGAGCTGATTGGCGAGCTGCGTGCGGCGACGGGGTATGACCAGCATCTGATGTGGTTGGCCGCCGCTCACCCCCGGCCGGGTGTGCGCCGGTTCACGGCCGGTCTCCTGGATCAGCTGGACGAGCGGTCGCGCCAGGCGCTGCTGGAGGATGCGGTGCCCGAGGTGCGTGCGGCCGCTACGGCGGCCGTCGCCCGCCAGCAGCAGGTGATGGAACCTGCGGACCTGCCGGACCAGCACTCCCACGCATTCTGGTACGTGCTCCAGCGCCCGCTGTCCCGGGCGCTGGTCGACCAGGTGCTCGCCAGCGGTGACGTCGCGGCGCTGCGGGTGATGGGCAGGAATGCGTCAGTACCACCGGACGCGGTCGAGAGGCTGCTGCGTCACTCCGATCCGTCGGTACGGCAGGCAGTCAGTCTTCGTCTCGACCTGACCGGCGACCAGCTGCTCACGCTCGCGGCCGACCCAGCGGTCGAGGTGCGCACCGAGGTCTCCACCCATCCCGGCCTCACCGAGCGGCAGCGGGCCGGCATCCGCATCGACGTCACCACTGCGCCGGGCGACGGACACTTCGGCCTCGCGGACGCTCGCTGTCGCGGGATCCCGCCTTCCCCCGACGCTGCCGTTCCGGGGCTCGCCGATGCGCTGCGGTGGGCCCGATCGGTCAATCCGCTGCTGCGCCGCCGAGCGGCCCGCAACGCCGAGTTGCCAGCGCAGGTCGTCACCGTCCTCGCTGACGACCCCGACCTTGGCGTACGGGTCCTGCTCGCTCAGCACCACCCGGCCGCGCCGCCGGCGCTACTGCTTCGCTGCTACCTGGAATACCACTGCTGCGGCCGGGATCGGCTCAGCCAACTGCCGCAGTTTCCCGTCGCAGGACTGGCCCGCTTCGCCGACGACCTGGACCCGGCGGTACGGCGGCTCGTCGCCCTCGACCCACGTGCCGACCCCGAGCTCATCGAACGCCTCACTACCGACCCCGATGCGACAGTGCGGCAGGCCATGGCAGGCAGCCCTCGCCTCCCGGCAACGCGGCTCACCGCACTTCTCGACGACGGTGAACTGGCTGAGGCAGCGGCGGCCAACCCGGCCCTCTCGATCGATGAGATGCGGCAGGTCCTGCACAGGTTGACTGCGGCCTGATTCCCCGTCGACACAGTGCATTCGTAGGTCCATCGTGGAGCACAGTGCGGTGTACCGTCGCCGCATGACGGTGCTGCAGGAGTTTGTCGCCGCTCTATCCAGCGGCCGGATCCAGGTTGTCGACCTCACCGCTCCACTCTCGGACCAGACCCCGATCCTGGGTCTGCCCGAGCAGTTCGGCCAGACCTGGCCCTTCCAGCTCAGCGAGATCAGCCGGTACGACGACAGTGGTCCGGCCTGGTACTGGAACAACTTCTCCACCGGTGAGCACACCGGCACCCACTTCGACGCCCCGGTGCACTGGGTCACCGGTCAACAGGGCGCGGACGTGTCGCAGGTGCCGGTGAGCCAGCTGATCGCCCCGGCGGTGGTGATCGACCACACCGCCGACGCCGCCGCCGATCCTGACTTCCTGCTGGAGGTCGAGCACGTCAAGGCGTGGGAGGCCGAACACGGTGCCCTGCCCACCGGTGGCTGGTTGCTGTACCGCACGGGCTGGGACGCGTACGGCGACGACCCGGAGCGGTACGCGAACGCCGGTCGTACGCCGGGCATCTCTGTCGAGTGCGCACGCTGGCTGGCCGAGGAGTCGCCGATCCAGGGCGTCGGGGTGGAGACGGTCGGCACCGACGCGGGCGCCGCGCACTCGTTCGACCCGCCGTTCCCGTGCCACTCGTTCCTGCTCGGCCAGGAGAAGTACGGCCTGACCCAACTCCGTAACCTGGCGCAGTTGCCGGCGACCGGTGCGGTGGTGATCGCCGGACCACTGCCGATCGTCTCCGGGTCCGGCAGCCCGTGCCGGGTCCTCGCGCTCGTCGAACGGTAGGACCGGTCACCGATGCGGGTAGCCGAGGTGGTCGGGCGGGTTCTCCACGAACACGGCGCACGGGTCGTCTTCGGTGTGGTCGGCAGCGGCAACTTCCACGTCACGAACGCGCTGGTGGCGGCCGGTGCCCGGTTCGTGGCAGCGGCCCACGAGGGCGGCGCGGCGAGCATGGCGGACGGGTACGCCCGCACCTCCGGGACGGTGGGCCTGCTCTCGGTGCACCAGGGCCCGGGTGTCACCAACGCGCTGACCGGCCTCACCGAGGCCGCGAAGAGCCGTACCCCGATGGTGGTCCTGGCCCCGGAGGCGACCGCGCCCCGGTCGAACTTCTTCATCGACCTGCCGGGGCTCGCCGCCGCGGTCGGGGCCGAATTCCATCGGGTACGCGCGACGCACGCGGCCGAGGACGCGGGCGCGGCGTACCGGGCCGCCGCCCGGGGTGCGACTGTGGTGCTGGGCCTCCCGTTGGAGGTGCAGAACGCCGCCGCGACCGAACCGTGGTCCGGTCCGGTGCCTGAGGTGATGACGGCCTCGGCCGTCGAGCCGCAGGTCGAGCCGTTGCTGGCCGCCCTCCGGGCCGCCCGTCGGCCGGTCTTCATCGCGGGTAGGGGTGCTCGGACCGCCCGGGAACCGCTGACCCGGCTCGCCGATGGCTGTGGCGCGCTGCTCGCGGTGTCGGCCGCGGCGAAGGGCCTGTTCGCCGGGAACCCGTGGTATCTCGACGTGGCCGGCGGCTTCGCCACCCCGCTCGCCGCCGAACTGATCGGCACGGCGGACCTGGTCGTCGCGTGGGGCAGCACGCTGAACATGTGGACCACCCGGCACGGAGAACTGATCCCGCCCACCGCAGTCGTTGTCCAGGTGGACCACGATCCGGCCGCGTTCGGGGTGAACCGCCCGGTGGACCTGACCGTGGCCGGCGAGGTGACGGCCGTCGCCGAGGCGGTACTCGACCGGCTGGATCCCGGTGCCAAGGGGGCCGTGGACGCCGGCGGCTGGCGTACGCCGGAGCTGGCCCAGCGGATCCGCGACCACGGCCGGTGGCGGGCCGTCCCGTACCGGGACGAGAGCGACGAGTCGACGATCGACCCGAGGACGCTCACGGCCGCCCTGGACGACCTGCTGCCGGCCGACCGGACGGTGGTGATCGACTCCGGCAACTTCATGGGCTACCCGTCGATGTGGCTCGACGTCCCGGACGTCGCCGGGTTCTGCTTCACCCAGGCGTTCCAGTCGGTCGGGCTCGGCCTGGCCAGCGCGCTCGGGGCGGCGGTCGCCCGGCCGGACCGGCTCACCGTCGCCGCGGTCGGCGACGGCGGTTTCGTCATGTCCGCCACCGAGTTGGTGACCGCCGTCCGGCTGGCGCTACCCCTCCTCGTGGTGATCTACGACGACGCGGCGTACGGCGCCGAGGTGCACCACTTCGGCCCGGACGGTCACCCGTTGGAGACGGTCACCTTCCCCGACACCGACCTGACCGCCATCGCCAGAGGTTACGGCTGCGACGGGGTGACCGTCCGGACCGTCGACGACCTCGGGCCGGTACGCGAGTGGCTCGCCGGTCCCCGTACCCGGCCGCTGGTGGTCGACGCCAAAGTCAGTGCCGCACGGGGGTCGTGGTGGCTGGAGGAGGCGTTCCGCGGCCACTGAGCCGTCGCCGTCCTCAGTAGGGCCGTCTGAGCTGGTGAAGTCGACCGGTCTCCAGGTGGGAGATGTCGCCCTCGGAGTCGAGGGCGGCGTCGAGCAGGTGCGCGAGCGAGGTGCCGTACACCGGAATGTCGGCGGGCTCGTCGACATGGCGGAGACGGTCATCAGGGTCATCCTCGTGTGCGGCCGGCACCTCTTCGACGCGGCAGAGGATCCAGTGGGCCGACTGCGTCTCGTCGTCGAAGGCGGCGCAGATCCTCCGACCGTCGGCCAACTCGATGATCGTCAGGAGTAACGGCAGGCCACTGTCTCCTTGGACCCAACTGTGCTCGTCGGCCGGAAGCACACGCCACGTGTCGAACAGCGTGGCGGCGCCGATGCGGCGGTAGAGCGCCACGACGTCGGCGGGCGCGTACATCGAATTCATGGGCTGCGACGGTGTGGTCTCGTGGTCCCGCTCGATCCGGTCGAGCACGTCGTCGATCTCCAACGTGCTCGTGGCGAGATGCCAGCCGGCTATCGGTCGCAGCCCGCCGTCGTCGTCCTGCGCGATGCCGACCAGGCCGCCGTGCAGGGCGACCTTCAGGTTCTCGCCCGTCACCCCGTCGTTGACGTTGACGATCGCCCGCGACAACGACGCGGCAACCTGATCGGTGCGGATTCCGGGACCGTCGTAGGAGCGCCGTCCGTCGACGGTCACGTCGCGGGGCTCGTCGATGGGCAACTCCAGCAGCGGGTTCGGCCGGTCCAGCACGCCCGCGCCGCGAAGGTACGGGTACAGCCGTGCCGCCCAGCCGGTGACCAGCTCACCGCCGTACGCGTCGACCGGATTGTAGATCCGCTGCCAGAACGGCACGTCCACGTCGCCTGCCGCGGCTCGGACGAACTGGTCGGCGATTGGCGCGAGCGAGCGACACCACTGCTGCAGGCCGAACTCGGCGATCGCGTCCACCCGCGCGCGAATCTTCTGCCAGTCCGCCACGGTGCCGGTCAACGTGATCGACGGGATGCCGCACACGCAGACCAGCCAGAGCGAGAAGTACGGCGAGTAGGCGTCGAGCAGGGCGATTCGTCCCGCGACCCGGTCGACGTCGGTGCTGGTGGAGAAGTCGCACTCGAACAGGTCCGCGTCGCTGATCTCGGCGGCGAGCAGTTTGTGGAACGAGTCCACCAGGACCTGCCAGGAGGCCGCGTCCTTCGGCATCGGCCCGTCGACGGTCACGGTGAGCCGCTTACGACCGGCGTGATTCACCAGGCGGGGGCGCAACTCCTCGGCGTGCAACCGGATGTGGTGGGCAACCCCTTCCGCGATGGTCAACCACACCGCGTCGGGGGACAACACCAGCGGACGATGATCGGCGAAGGCGCGCCCGACGGCGTCGAGCAGCGGATGCACCCCGTTGGGCAGGAGCACCGGCTGTGCCGGGTCGCCGCCGGACACCAGCACGTCGTCGAACAGTTCGGACAGCGGTCGGGTAGGCAGGCCGGCGGTCGCCTGGCTCACGTCGTCGACCCGGAAGGTCACCATCGCGTGAGACTAACGCCTGGCTGCCCGCACGCGTCGTCCGCTGCAGGTGGCAAGGGTCGTCGGCGATGAGCTGCGGGGGTACGCGCGGCGCCGAGCCCCGCGTACCCCTGGTGTCGGCTCAGCCGGCGACGGAGCGGAAGACCGGGTAGTAGCCGCTGGACTGACCAGCTGCGGTCGGGTGGTAGGAGACACCGATGTTGGTGATGTTCAGGGCGTGCAGCCACTTCTCGCCGTAGCTGCACAGTTGGTGTCCGACGAACTGTGAGCGGACGTCGGCGAACGTGAAGCCGGCGGCCAGGGCGGCGCTTCGGATGATGTCGTCCACCAGGTTGATGCCCTCGTTGATCTTCGCGCGCGAGGTGGCGCTGAGCCCGAGGCACGTCGTGCCCAGTTGGTAGAAGACCGGATAGCCGACGACCACCACCCGGGCCGAGGGCGCTCGGGTGCGAATTCCGTTGTAGACGGTTGCCAACAGGGCGGGGAGATCGGCGCGGGCCTTGTTCTCGGCCGTCTGGACGGCGTTCACACACTCGGTGGTGCCGTACAGCACGCAGGTGGTCATGATGTTGGCGAAGCCGACGTCGTTGCCACCGACCGAGACGCTGACCAGGGTGGTGGTGGCACTGAGCGCGCTGAGTTGGGTGTTGACAACGCTCGTGGTGGTGGCGCCGGAGCAGGCGACCGAGCGGTACGACGCGGGTCGCACGTTGGTGTTGTACAGCGCCGGGTAGGCGTTGGCGCTGCGCTGACAGGAACCGCTCTCGGCGGTGTAGCTGCCGGCGCCCACCCCTGAGGAGTAGGAGTCGCCGAGGGCGACGTAGTGGTCGGCGGGAGCAGCCTCGGCGGGCGCTGCCAGGGTGAGGGTGGTGCCCAGGGCCGTGGCCAGGCTCAGGGCGAGGGTTGCCAGACGGGATTTCCGCACGTCGCGCTCCGGTGGGTAGGAGGATCGGTGCGAGATAGATATCACTAAATATCGACGGTGATGAAGACCCCTATGGCGCGGCGCGCGGCGGCGGCGACGGGAAACAGGGGTCCGCTCCGGCCGGGCCGGGGTGTGGACGGGTCGCCACACTCGGCACGACGGGACCGCCGAGCGGCACCGTCGTCCTCGCCGGCAGCCGCGTCAGATCGAGATTCCTCCGTCGACAGGAAGAACGACGCCGGTGACGTATGCGGCCTCCTCGGACGCGAGGAAGCCCATGGCCGCGGCTATCTCGCTGGGTGCCGCGAAGCGGCCGAGGGGGATGGCAGCGGCGAGTTCCTGACGCTTCTCCTCGGGAATCGAGCCGATCATCCGCGTCTCCGCATTGGGGGAGATGGCGTTGACGGTGACGCCGAACGCCGCCAACTCCTTGGCAGCGGTCTTGGTGAAGCCGATGATCCCCGCCTTCGCGGCACCATAGTTCGCCTGCCCGATGTTGCCGCGCAGGCCGGTGTACGAGGTCACGTTGATGACCCGGCCGTACCGCTGCTCGCGGAACACCCGGACCGCGGCGCGGGTCAACCGGAAGGTGCCGCCCACGTGGACGTCCAGCACCTCACTCCAGTCCTGGTCGGACAGCTTCCACAGCCGGCGGTCACGGAGGATGCCGGCGTTGTTGACGATAATGTCCAAGCGGCCGGTCGTCGTGACCACGAGGTTCACCAGGGCCTCGACGGCCTCGGTGTCGGTGACGTCGCAGGCGACACCGGCAGCGCCCAACTCGTCCGCCGCCAGCGCAACCGCCTCGGCGTCGGCGTCGACCAGGAACACCGTCGCGCCGGCCTCGTGGAAGAGACGGGCGAACTCCAACCCGAGCCCGCGAGCCGCTCCGGTCACGATCGCCGTTCTCCCCGCGAAGTCGAACGTCAGGTTGCGGTGCTCGTGAGTCGTCCTGTCCACCACGACTAGAGCACCTCCTCTGCCGCGTCCCGCAACGAAGTCAGGACGCGGCGGTTGTGCGGCGTGTCCGGCAGCGACGCGAGTAGCAGCGGGGAGGTGGAGTAGGTCGACTGGTGGGCCATCAGGCGGCGGACCCATTCCATGCCCGCCTTCACCTCGGCGATGGCGTCGGTGGCCCCGCCGCTGCGGACCCAGTTGCCGAGCGCGGATCGGTGGATCGCGTCGATGAGGGCGGCAAGGGCCGTCGCCTGGAAGGGCGGGGCGTCGGCCGGAAGGTGGTCGCGCAGGAACGACCGGGTGAGCACCACGTAGCGCTCGTGTTCGATGACCTCGCGTTTACGAAGCTCGGGTACGACACGCGTCAGTTTGTATCGTCGGAGGACGAGCTCGGGCCGACTGAGAAAGTCGCGCAGTGACTCCTCGGTGGCGGCGATGACGGCCTCCACCGGGTCCGTCTCGGGGGTGGCGTCGACGAGGCACCGCTCGACCAGTCCGAGGCGTTCGGTGTGGTCCGGAAACGCGAGCTCGTCCTTGCTCTCGAAGTGTCGGAAGACGGTGCGGCGGGACACACTCGACGCCTCCGCGACGGCTTCGACGGTGACGTTCGCGTAACCCTCGTCGAGGAACAGGGCCATTGCCGTCTCCGAGATCCGGTACTTGGTCTCGAGTATTCTGCGCGACGTCACCGACAGGTGCCCTCTCCTGATCTGGTGGTGCGCGACGTGCCGTTCCCGCGCATCGTGCGGTTCACCGAACTCCGTAACCCTGCGCTGTGCCTGCGGCGGCTCACGGCTCACGCCTCGTCGTGCCGGCTTCGTCCGCGGTGCGGCGCGCCGAACGGCGCTGCTGCCAGGCCAGCCACTGGTGACGAACGGTACCCCAGAGCCCACGGCGGAACAGCAGCACCACGAGGACGAAGACCGAGCCGGTGACCAGGTCGATGCCGTCGAAGCCGGACGAGGCGAGGTAGTCGGCGAGCATTACGACCAGGAACGCGCCGAGGACGCCGCCCCACAGCGTGCCGATCCCGCCGAGCACCGTCATCAGCACGACTTCGCCGGAGGTGCTCCAGTGGAGTTCGGTCAGCGCGACGAACCCGTGGTTGATCGCGAACACACCACCGGCCAGGCCGGTCAACCCGGCGGAGAGCACGAAGGCGACGACCTTGTACTTGTCCACCTCGTAGCCGAGCGCCCGCGCGCGCTGGCTGTTGTCGCGGATCGACACCAGGACCCGTCCGAACGGCGAGTGCACGATCCGCCAGGCCGCCCACATACCGAGCAGGAGAATCGGCAGGGCGGCGTAGTAGAAGTAGAACGAGTCGGTCTCCACCAGCTCGATGCCGAAGAACTGCCGGGGTACGCCCTGCAGCCCGTTCTCGCCACCGGTCAGGTCGCTCCACTGATAACCGACGAAGTAGACCATCTGCGCGAAGGCGAGGGTCACCATCGCGAAGTAGATCCCGGACCGGCGCACCGACAGGTACCCGGCGGGAAGGGCGAGGATCATCGCGAACAGCGCGCCGCCGATGATGGCCACCGGAAACGGCACACCGTAGTTCGTCGCGATCAGGCCCGTCACGTAGGCCGAGCTGCCCCAGAACGCCGCGTGTCCGAAGGAGAGCAGGCCCGTGTAGCCGAGCAGGATGTCCAGCGCGATCGCGAACAACGCCATCGCGACGATGTCCATCGCCACCGGCGGATAGACGAACCAGGGCAGCGCCAGCGCCGCCACCAGCCCGGAGGCCAGCAGCACCCATCGCAGCCTCGGGTTGGGTGCCGCGACGGGCGGATGTGCCTCGGTGACCGGGGCCGGAGTAACAGTGGACTGGGTCATGCCGTCGCCTCCTTGCGCCCGAACAGTCCGGCGGGGCGCACCAGGATGACCAGGGCCATCAGGACGAAGATCAGGATTTGTGCGAACGTCGGGGCGTAGGCCTGACCGAAGGCCTCCACCAGGCCCACCAGGAAGCCCGCGACCACGGCGCCGACGATCGAGCCGAGCCCTCCGATGACCACGACCGCGAAGAGAATGATCGCGAAGTTGTTGCCCATGTCGGCCGTGATCGCGCGGAACGGTGCGGCGAGCACGCCGGCCAGGCCGGCGATCGCGACGCCGAAGCCGAAGACCGGAGTCACCCACCGGCCGACATTGATGCCCAGGGCTCGGGCGAGCTCGGGTCTCTCGGTCGATGCCCGGACGATCATGCCAACCCTGGTCCGCGTCATCACCAGCCAGACGAGCACACAGATCGCCACGGAGAACAGGAGCACGAAGAGCTGATAGCGGGGCAGGACGACGCCGGCCAGCTCCACGCGTCCCTGGAGCGCCTCCGGAGGCGTGTACGGCAGCCCGGAGACGCCGTACTTCTGCTTCACCAACTCGACGAGGACGAGGGTGAGCCCGAACGTGAGCAGGAAGTTGTAGAGCGGGTCGAGGCGGAGCAACCACTGCACGAGCAGCCGCTCCACCACGACGCCGAAGGCGAACATCAGCGCCGGCACCACCAGCAGCGACCACCACAGCGTGAGGTTGAGGGTGTCGAGCAGGACGGCCGCGGCCACCGCGCCCAGCATGTAGAACGCGCCGTGGGCGAAGTTCACCACGCCCAGGACACCGAAGATGATCGCCAGTCCCAGGGCGGCCAGCGCGTAGAAACTGCCGGCCGCCAAGCCCTGTACGGCGTACTGCAGCAGTGCGTTCATGGATTCCTTCCCACCTGCTGAACCTGGGCGGCGAGGGACGCCTGAGGCTTGCGAAGCCGGACCATCCCGCTCACATCGAGCAGGCGGACGCGTCGGCGGGCGGGAATGCCTTCGCCGCGGGAATCGTGGTCACGATCTCCTCGTAGTCCCAGGGTTCCTTCACCTCGGACGGCTGCTTGACGCGGGCCAGGTACGCGTCGTGGACGACGAGGTGGTCCTTGGCGCGGACTTCACCGTTGCGCAGGAACATGTCATTGATCTTCTTGCCTTCGAGTTTGCCGACGACCGCGTCGGCGTCGTCGGTGCCGGCTTCCTGGACCGCCTCCAGGTACTGGAGCGCGGCGGAGTAGTTCCCAGCGTGTTCGAAGGTCGGCCGGGTGCCGGTCTCGTCGCGGAACCGGTCCGCCCACGCGCGCGACTCCGCGTCCATGTTCCAGTACCACGCGTCGGTGAACATCGTGCCGGCGAACTGTTCGACGCCGAGGGAATGGATGTCGGTGATGAGCATCAGCCCCACTGCCAGGTTGATGCCCTTGTCCTTCAACCCCGACTCGTTGAACTGCTTGACCACGTTGATCAGGTCACCGCCCGCCTGCATCGTGCCGATCACGTCGGGGCTGGTGCTGCCGGCCTTGGTGAGGAAGGTCGCGAAGTTGTCGTTCGGGAACGGCGTCGGGATGGTGCCCTGCACGGTGCCGCCCGCGCCCTTGATCGCCTCGGTGAAGGACTTGGTCATGTCCTGGCCGAACTGGTAGTCGGGGTAGATGATGTGCCACTTCTTGTCGCCGTTCTGGGTGACCGTGGTGCCGGTGCCGTTGGCGAGCATGTAGGTGTTGTACGCCCACTGGAAGGTGTACTTGTTGCACTGGGCGCCGGTCAGTTCGGTGGTCGCCGCGCTGACGTCGAGGAACAGCTTCTTGTGGCTCTTCGCCTGGTTGGCGACGGCCAGGGCGGCGGACGAGGTCGGCACGTCGAGGATGACGTCCGCGCCGCCGCGCTCGTACAGCTCCTTCGCCTTGGTGTTGGCGATGTCCGGCTTGTTCTGGTGGTCGGTCGACGTCACCTCGATGTCGTCGACGACCGCCTTGTCGCCGTACTTCTTCGCGTAGTCGGCCACGGCCATTTTCACGGCCTTGACGGAGTTGGGCCCCGAGGCGTCCTTGTAGATGCCGGACTGGTCGTTGAGGATGGCGAGCACCAGCTTGCCGTCGGTGAAGTCACCACCCGATCCGCCGGGGCCGCCGCCACCGCAGGCGCCGAGGAGCAGGACTCCGGTCATAGCCACGGCACCCGCCCGAATCTGCTTGCTGGTCATGGTGGTTCTCCTTGTCTGGAGTCGGTGCGTCGCGTCGACTGCTCGACGGGTCAGATGCCGAGATGCTTGAGCAGCTCGCCCTCACGCCGCCGGAAGTCGGAGTTGTCGAGGGTCTCGACGATGCGGCCCTGGCTGAGCAGGTAGTGCCGGTCGGCCACGGTGGCCGCGAACGTGACGTTCTGCTCGATGAGCAGGATGCCGACGCCGGTGGCCTTGATCTGACGGATGATCTCCCGGATGCGGGCCACGACCACCGGGGCCAGACCCTCGGAGGGCTCGTCCATCAGCAGCAGACAGGCGCCGGTCCGGAGTGCCCGGGCGATGGCCAGCATCTGCTGCTCACCACCGGACAACGTAGTGCCTCCGGCTTTGCGGCGGCCGGCGAGTTCCGGGAACGCCTCGTAGACCTGCTTGAGCGTCCAGGCCCGCCCGGAGACGGTGGGTGGAAGAAGCAGGTTCTCCTCCACGGTGAGGCTCGCGTAGATGCCGCGGTCGTCCTGCACCCAGCCCATGCCGGCGCGGGCCCGCTGGTGTGCCGGCATGCGGGTGACGTCGCGGTCGAGGAAGGAGACGGCTCCGCTGACCTGCCGGTGCAGGCCGATCAGGCACCGCACGAGGGTGGTCTTGCCGGCACCGTTGCGTCCGACCAGGGTCACGACCTCGCCCTCGCCCACACGCACGTCCACCTCGTGCAGCGCCTGCGCCTCGCCGTACCACGCACTCAGACCGGTGGCTTCAAGCATGGTCGGCCTCACCCAGGTAGGCGGTGATGACCCGTTCGTCGTTGCGGACCTCCTCGTAGGGGCCCTCCGCGAGGATCCTGCCCTGTTGCAGCACCGTCACCCGGTCCGCCAGGCTGCCGACCACGTGCATGTTGTGGTCGACGAACACGACGGTGCGGCCCGCGGCGATGCGTCGGACCAGCTCGATTGTCCGGTCGACGTCCTCGATCCCCATCCCGGCCGTCGGTTCGTCGAGGAGCATCACCCGTGGGTCCAGTGCCAGCACCAGTGCCAGCTCCAGCGCGCGTTTCTGCCCGTAGGCGAGCAGGCCGACCTGCCTGTCCGCCAACGCCATCAGCCCCACCTGCGTGAGCAGTTCGTCCACCCGGGCGCGGTTGCCGCCGAGGAGCTTCTCCGAGCGCCAGAACCGGAACCCCTGGCGGGTGAGCCCCTGGAGGGCGAGCTCCACGTGTTCACGGCTGGTCAGGGTCTCGAAGAGGCTGGTGATCTGGAAGGACCTGGCCACCCCTCGGCGAGCGACCTGCTCGGGCTGTTGACCTGTGACGTCCTCGTCGAACACCGTGATCGCCCCGGACGTCGGGGACACGAAGCCGGTCAGGAGATTGAACAAGGTGGTCTTGCCCGCCCCGTTGGGACCCACCAGCGCGTGTACGCCGCCTTCGCGGACCACCAGGTCCACCGAGTCGACCGCGCGGAAGCCGCGGAACACCTTCGTCAGGGCCTGCGTACGCAGTGCCACCCGACCGTTCGTCGTCACACGGCTTCCTTCCAGGCGACCTTCGGGGGAGCGGAGAAGTTCGGGTCTGTCGCCCACTCGGCGGCACTCCCTCGGGCGTTGCGCGGCGCTGGCGGTCGAGACATGTCAGTCCCTTCTCGGTCACAGGCGACTCAGGTAGCGCGTCGACGGAGGGCGTCAGCGCACACAGACGAAGCTCTGCGCGCTGTCGGGGTCACCCGAGCGGTACCTCGGCCAGCCCGGGTACTCGCAGAGCGGTCGCGTCCGGCCGTTCCTACCGTCCTCAGCCACCGGCCTGACGGGCGGCTGTCCCTTCTCAACCCACCGCTCGAGAGCGGAGAGCGAGTCCCAGTTGGCAGCGAAGGCGGGTGCGCCGACGTTGGCGTGATTCGCGCCCGGTACGAGGTAGTACCGCATGAACTCTGATGTCTGTCGGGGCCCTACCGTGTCGAGCACCCGCCGGTAGTAGTCGTTCGTCGAGCGGTGCGAGACCAACTCGTCCGCGGCGCCGTGCAGGAGGAGCAGTTTTCCGCCGGATCGCGCGAAGGGGCGGAGATCCGAGTTGTTGCGATCCTGGATGGTCGACAGGTAGCTGATCCGGGGGAGCCACTTTCCTGGTCGCCGAGGGTCGACGTCGAGGGAGTTGTGGTCCGGGTCCCTTGTCAGGAAGTACTTCACCCACTGGTCCCAGTACTGGACCCCGTATCCGCTCGTCACCGGCATGGGGTTGGCGGGCGCGGAGGTGCCGAATCCGAGGACTGGCGTCCGCATGTCCGCGCCGGAGAGGAGGGGGAAGCCGGGGTAGTGCCGCTCACCGCTGGCGATCCGGTACGGCCACACGAACGGCGTGGAAGCCGCGATCACCGAGGTGAGCTGCGCGTCGGAGAGGCAGGTCGGGCCGGTGTCGATGCCCCCGGGGCAGCGGAGTGTTCGGGGGTCGACGTCGCAGCCGTCGAGGTTCGAGATTGTCTGGTCCTGGAGACCGTCCCGCCCGTCGCAGGCCGCCATGACGCTGTCGTAGAGAAGGGTCTGCTTGTCGGGTCCGGGGAACGCGCCGGGACGGGACATCACCTGCGCCAGGTATCCGAGATGCAGGATTTCGGCAGTGTTGTTCCAGGCCGGGTAGGCGGAGATGACGCCGTCGAAGGTATCCGGCCAGCGCTGGGCGACCACGAGGGCTTCACGGCCACCTGTCGAGCCGCCCGCGAAGTACGTCCGACCGGGTGCTGCACCGTAGCCACCACGGATGAGGTACCTGGCGGCGTCGTGGGTCTTCTTGAGCGCGTCGCCGGCGGCGAAATTGCGCAGCGCCTCGTCGTTCATGCCGAAGGACCCGTCCAGGGACCCTGCGGGACCCGCCTGATGGCCGGAGTCACTCGCGAACGTCGCGTAGCCGCGAGCCAGCGGGGCCTGCTGGTCGGGACGCCCGAATGGCATGTTCTGCGCGACGCTGGGAATCGTCCCGTTGTATCCACCGCCGCCGAACATCATCGCGTTGCGGTTCCAGTCGCGCGGCATGGCGAGTTGCAGCCTGATGTCCGGCGCGGCGGGGTCGACCGGGAAGAGCGAGGCACCGACGCTGCAGTACTCGACGGTCTCGCCGCTGACGGTCTGGGTCACCAGGCTCGCCGACCCGACGTGGCCGCCCCTGGTCGGCAGGCTGATCGCCGACGCCGGGATGTCCTTGCCCGCCAACTCCGCGCATCGCGGGGTGATGCCCGCCCCGGCGGTGGCGGGCGCGGGCCCGAGGACTGCCGTCGCGCCCACCAACGTGGTGACGAGCACCAGCCCGGCAGGGAGTCGTCTCGATCTTCCATGAACTCGGAGCGCTCGCTTCATAGCGGATCTCCTGCCTAAGCACGCTGTGCCGCCTGGCCGTCCAGATGCGGCACTGAGTGCCAACACTGTGCCATGGGTCACATTGGCCCGCAAGGGTCGAACCGTGCGCGCGTCCGGTGTGGACCGACGACCAGCGGCGGCAGGCCTTGCGTCGGTTGAATTACGCGTGTAACAGTGATGGCACGCGATGGCATTGATGGGACGACATGTCGGCACCGCGTGCCACGCTCGAATCGGGGAGGCCGTGCCGATGCCTGCTGTCCGAACTGCTCTCCGCCCGGTCGTCGGCTTCGTCCTCGCGGTCGCGATCCTGACCACGACGCCGGCCACCAGTACGTCCGCCCACCCGGTCCAGCCCGGAAAGAACCCGACCCGCGTCCACACCACCCTGGGTCCGATCGTCGGACGCGACGAGGGCCGCTCCAGCGGGACGTACTCGTGGCTGGGGATCCCGTACGCCGAGCCGCCGGTCGGGGCTCTCCGCTGGCGGCCCCCGAAGCCCCATCGGCAGTGGGTGGCGACCCGACACACCCAGCAGTACGGGTCGGCGTGCACGCAACCTGGCCGCTTCTTCAGCCCATCCCCGAACGGACCCTTCTACGACCTCGCCGTACGCGACGGGTTGCAGCAGCCCGTCGGTGCCGAGGACTGCCTGACGCTCAACGTCTTCCGGCCGTCGACGACGAAGCGCAACCTGCCCGTCGTGTTCTTCATCCACGGCGGCAGCAACGTCGTCGGGTATTCGGCGGATCCGATGTACGACGGTCGGGAGCTGGCCAGGCGTGCCCAGGCCGTCGTCGTCACCGCGAACTACCGGACGGGAATCTTCGGCTGGCTGAGCACCGAAGGCTCGGGAAACGACGACCCGCTGTCGGCGTCCGGCAACTTCGGCACTCTCGACCTGGTCAACGCGCTCCGTTTCGTCGACCAGAACGCCCGCACCTTCGGTGGCGACTCCGACAACATCACCGTCATGGGGCAGTCGGCGGGCGCGGTGAACGTCTGGTCGCTGCTCGTCTCCCCGCTGGCACGTGCGATGGTCGACAAGGCGATCCCGCTCAGCGGTGGCCTGAGCACCCGAAGTGTCGCCGTCGCGAGGGCATATGCCGACCGCGTCGTGCGGGCCGCGGAGAGCGAACTCCCCTCCTCGGGCAGAACCGGCATCGACCTGCTCCGGTCGCTCCCCGCCGACGACCTCGTGCGGTTGCTCGTCCGGCACCAACTCGACGCGACGCCGGCGGTCATCGCCGACGGCACGGTGATCCCCGCGGACCCGTACGCCGTGCTCGGGTCCGGCGTCGGTCGCGACGTGCCCGTACTGGCCGGGAACACCCTTGAGGAAGGGAAGTTGTTCGGCAGTGCCATCGGAGCACACAAGCCGAGCGACTACGACCGGTTCACGACGCAGTACCTGTTCGATCCCGACAACCCGGGCGACCTGACTCCTTCGGACCTACTGACTGACGACTACCTTCCGGTGGACAAGCCCCAGGGCTGGAACGACGCAGCCAGGGCGCTGACCGACGCCGTCTTCACGGGCATCAACCGGGATTCCCTGAACGCGCTGGCCCGCAGCGGGAACCGATCGCTCTATCACTACCGGTTCGACTGGAACCAGGAGCCCGCCCCGTTCGACCAGGTGTACGGCGCCGTACACGCTATCGATCTGCCCTTCGTGTTCGGCACCTTCGGGCGCACCGTGTTCTCGTACGCCTTCAGCGAGCAGAACCAGCCCGGACGACTGAGGTTGTCGGACCTGATGATCAGCAGCATCCGGAACTTCGTGCACGAGGGGTCTCCGCAGCACCGGGGACTCGGTCGTACCTGGGAGCAGTGGCCGACGAGCCTGGTCCTGGATGCGGACGACCGGCACGTCCACCTCGGGTCGACGACCGACAGACCAGGGGAGTAGCGGCGGCGGGGTTTCGCGTGGACAGACGTCAGGAGCGGGCGTGCTGGGCAGCTGCGACGCTGGTGTGGGGTCGTGCGGTCGCCGGCGCTGCCCCGGCGTGGCCCCGCCGCGTGTCGACGGCGAGCAGCGCGAGGGCGACCAGCGTCAACGACCCGCCGACGAGCGCCAGCGGGCGTGCTCCTGAGGCGGACAGGAGGGCACCGCCGAGCAGCGAACCGCCGCAGATGCCGGCGTTGAACGCGGTACTGACACCGGCCGACGCCATGTCGGTGCTACCCGGAGCCAGGTGCAGCATCCGATTCTGCACGGCGGAGCCGAACGCCGCGTAGCCGAGGCCGATCCCGGCCAGGAGAGCTGCCGCGCCCGGTTGGAGCGCGCCGAGCGCGTACAGACCGAACAGCGAGGCGGTGCCGATGCTCAGCGGCGTCAGTAGGGAGACCATCGGCCAGCGGTCCAGGGTTCGCGACGCTGCCAGGGTGCCGACGACGCCGGCGGCGCCGGAGACGAACAACAGTGGTGCCAGCATCGCGTCGGCGAAGCGGCTCACGTCGAGCAGGAACGGTGTGACGTACGTCTGCAGGGTCATGAAGCCGCCGATGCCGAGCGCCGTCGCGACCAGCAACAGGAGGAAGCGTCGGCCGTCCGGTGCCGTGCCCCGCGCGGCGCCGCCGGCGGCCGGGGGATAGGAGGGGAGGAGGACGAACACCGCCGCGGCGGTGGCCAGACCCACCCCGGCCAGCGCCGCGAACGACACCCGCCACCCGGCCTGCTGCCCGAGCCAGGTGCCGAGGGGTACGCCGAGCACCGGAGCGAGTGTCGCCCCGGCGGCGAACAGCGCCACCACCCGGCCGCGCACCGCGACGGGAAAGTGCCCGGTCACCGTCGCCGTGGCGACGGACCAGAACAACGCCTGTGCGAGGGCGGTCACGAGACGGGAGCCGGCGAGTACGGCGTACGTCGGCGCGAGCGCGGCGGTGGCGTTCCCGGCGGCGAACAGGAGCATGGTGACACCGAGCAGGTGACGCCGGGGGATCCGCTGCGTCAGCCGGGCCAACGGTACGGACGCCAGCACGACCACGATGGCGTACCCGCTGACCAGCAGACCCACCTGCGAGCGGGAGCGGTCGAGATCGGGAGCGATGTGCGTCAGCAGGCCGACGGGCAGCAGCTCGGTGGTGATGAACGCGAACGCACCGAGCGAGAGCGCGACGAGCACGGCTCTCGCCCGGCGGAGCGACACCTCCGGTGCCATGGACACCCCCCGTTCCTGGTCACCGTGATCGAGGGCCCACCCCGCGCTCAGCCTCCGCCGCTCGGAGAAGGATCGTCCGCCCGGCGGCGTAGTTCGCGCAAGACACCGTGCCGGCGCAGAGCCCACACGAGGCGCCGGACGCTGCGGTGCCGCACGAACAACACCGCCGCCCGGTGGATCACGCCGACGCGGTTGTCGTTCACCTGGTTGTCGACAGCCTGCCAGATCAGCTGGCGCGCTCTCGCGCTGTCCAGCACCGCCCGCAGCTCGCGCCGTACCGCCGGATCCTCGGCCGCCGATGCGATGGCGGCAGCCTGGCCCGGTCGGTCCGCGAGGGGTTCCGCCATCGCGGCGACGAGTGGCCGGCGCACGTCGTCCTGTTCGAGCAGCAGCAGCACCGCCTCCCGGATCTCGGTCGTGTCGAGACCGGACCGCAGCAGGCCCAACAGGCCGCGCTCGATCTCGCGGTCGTGGTCCGGATCGGACAGCGCGGCCAGCAGCACCGCCACCTCGTCGAGGTCGACGAGCTCGCGTATCCCGCTGCGGAACTCCGGCAACTCCCAGGCAGCCTGTAGGCCCTTCACGAGATCGCGGTTCATGACCCGTCCGCTACCCGGAAGTGGCAGCCGCCGAAACCCGGCGAGCCGTGCGCCCTCACGCCGCACACCGTCTGCCCTCTGCGAGAGGATCAGCCTGGAGAGGAGGCGGGCGACGACATGGATCTGGAAGACATCTACCGCGCGGAGTACGGGCGTTGTGTCGCCACCCTGGCCCGCGTGCTCGGTGACATCGACCTCGCCGAGGAGGCAGTGCAGGACGCCTTCGCCACCGCGCTCCAGAAGTGGCAGGTCACACCGCCGAACCCCGGCGCCTGGATCGTGACCACCGCACGCAACCGGGCCGTCGACAGGCTTCGTCGGGAGTCGACCCGTGCGGACCGGCACGCGCAGGCGCTGCTGCTGAGTCAACAGGACGAGCCCCGGGAGGTGGGGCCGGTGAAGGACGACCAGTTGCGGCTCATCTTCACCTGCTGCCACCCGGCGCTCGCCCCCGACGCGCGCACCGCTCTCACGCTCCGCCTTCTCGGCGGTCTCGACGTGCCGGAGATCGCCCGGGCGTACCTGATTCAGGAAGCGACAGTCGCGCAGCGGATCGTGCGCGCCAAGAGGAAGATCCGCGACGCCGCCATCCCCTACCGGGTGCCTGCCGAACACGAGTTGCCGGCCCGGCTGCCACCCGTGCTCACGGTGCTTTATCTGATGTTCAACGAGGGCTACACGTCCACCGCCAGCGCACTGATCAGGCCTGACCTGTGCACCGAGGCGATCCGGCTCGCCCGCGAACTGGCCGCGCTGATGCCCGACGAGCCGGAGGTCCTGGGCCTGCTCGCACTGCTGCTGCTCACCGAGGCGCGGCGTGCGGCTCGGCTCGGCCCGACCGGCGAACTGGTGCTGCTGGCGGACCAGGACCGGTCACTGTGGGACCGGACGCTCGTTGCCGAGGGCCACGACCTGGTCCGCCGATGCCTGCGGCTCAACCGACCCGGGCCGTACCAGATCCAGGCCGCGATCAGCGCGGTGCACACCGACGGCGCCACCACCGACTGGCGGCAGGTGCTGGCACTGTACGACCAGCTTCTCGCGCTCACACCGACCCCGGTCGTCGCGCTCAACCGGGTGGTCGCCGTCGCCGAGGTGTACGGGCCGGCGGTGGCCCTGGACGCGCTGGAGGAGGTGCACCTTCCGGGCTACCACCGGCTGCCCGCCACCCGCGCCGAACTGCTGACCCGGCTTGGCCGCGACGCCGAAGCCCGTGCCGCCTACGACGAGGCCCTGGCGCTGGTCACCAACGAGACCGAACGTGCCCACCTGCGGACGCGCCGCGCCGAGCTCGCACCCGCAAGCTGACGGCCACCCGCACCTTCCGGGGGTCGTCTCGCGGGAGCGCGGACCCCCTGTGTCCTCAGCGGCCGTCGAGTACTGAGGCGATCTTGGCTGGGGCGTTAAGGGCCGCCGACTGGTCCTCGGTGAGTCCGTAGCGCTGCCACCAGCCATCGAAGAGCGGTTCGTCGACGACGCTCGGACCCCGTTCCGACGAGCAGGACGGTCGCCGCCGCGAGCACCGAGACCGCCACCGGAAACCACCCCTCCCGAAGGAACGACTCACCCGGTTCGGTGAATCGTGGCGCACCGCGGCTCGCCCACACGGCGTGGACGGCGGCGTACGCCACCATCCACGCCGCGGCGCCGTACGGCAGCCAGGCTGATCCCCGGTCCGGTCGCCAACCTGCACTGGCGCTTCTGGTCACAGGGCCCACCATCGCCGTCATCGGGCTGCGGCACGTCCCCCACGTGGGTGAGCGATGTCCCGCCGGAGCGGGAGGGCGGTCAGGAGCCCTGAGCGACCTGGACGACGAAGACAACCGGGGGCGGCTCGGCCCACTGCCGCTCGAACGCCTCAGCCCCGCCGCACGAGGATCGTCGGCGGTGACAGCGGGTGTGCCGCCACCGCCGACGTAGTGGTTCTGACAGCTCGGTCAGCCGGTACGACCACTGGCCCCCGTGTGGCCGATGGGCGTTCCGGCCGGTCGCCCGTTACGGCAGCGGACGGCCGAGGCGGGCGCAGGTGTTGGTGCCGCCCGCCAGGGAGGGGAACTTCAGGGTGGCGCGTGACGTCGGCCCGAACTGGCCGTCCGAGCTGATGCCCGCCTTGGTCTGGGCGAACTTCAGCGCGTTGTAGGTCAATTGGCCGAATGACCCGTCCTGGTTGAGTAGTGCCTTGCCGGCGGGCGCGAGGTAGCAGTCGTTCAGAGCCCACTGGAGGGCCAACGTGCCCGGCCCGCCGTCGCCCCAGAGCAGGGAGCACGGCAGGGCGCCGTACTGCCCGATCGGTGCGGCGACCTGGTAGCCCGCCTGGTTGCTGACGTACGTGTAGGACTCGCACTCGGGTTGGCTGCGAGCGTGGGCGGGGCTGGCGGAGACGAGCGCGCCCGCGATCATGGCCGCGAGCAACGTGAGCAGTGCGGTCAGTCGTTTCATGCTTTGGTCCTTCACCTCGATTGCCAGGTGTTCTCGCTGAACACCCCGTCGCAGGACATGAGCCCTGGTGTGAGGCTGGGGTGGGGCGAGGTTGTCCGACAGCTCCGGTGGCACCGGACAATCAACGTCGAACAATCGTCAGCGACTGGGCGGCGCCCCGCAGGACGGCTTGTACGGCTCGGAGGGGACGTACGCCGCCCACTCCTGTCGGCTCAGCTCGCGTCCGGCCGCAGCGCAGATCTGGGCCTTGGCGGCATGGAGGTCGAACGACCAGCGGACGATCCTCCCGTCCTCGGCGCCGGAGATGAGGGCTCCGTCCGCCGTGAAGGCGAGCCCCCGAATTCTCGCGCTGTGGCCGGTGAGGGTGGCGACGTGGTGCCGGGTGCCGGTGTCCCAGACGCTGATGGTGCGGTCGTCGCCAGCGGACGCGATCCGGTGGCCGTCCCGACTGAACGCAAGGACCTGGATGGGCGCGGTGTGGCCCTGGAGAACTGCGAGTTCACTCCCGCTCGTGGCGTCCCAGAGCTTGATGGTGCGGCTGTCACCGGCGGTCGCGAACAGCGTGCCGTCGGGGCTGACCGCGATGTCCTGCACCGTGCCCTGCCGGCTGTTGACCCGGCTGAGGAGCTTGCCCGTGGTGATGTCCCACGTGTTGACGTACCCACCCACGCTGGCTCCCAGGAGGCGGCGGCCGTCCGGGGCGAAGGCCAGCGAGGTGACGATCTGGGACCGGAACCTGGCCGTTATCTCGGTCGGCCTCGCGATGTCGCCGAGATCCCAGATGTAGGGCCCCAGCGTGGCGGCTGCGACCAGCCGGCCAGCTGGATCGACGGCGACGTCGGTCGAGGCGCCGATCCCCTTGGACCTGATCGGTGGCAGGGCGTGTTGTCGGCGCGGGAGATCCCAGATCGTGACGATGTTGTTCCGGGTCACCGAGGCCAGCCGTAGCCCGTCCGGGCTGAATGCGACGGCCTGCACCTCGTCGGGATGCCCACCGAGGACCGCCACCGGTCTGCCGTCGGTGTCCCAGAGCCGGACGGTGCCGTCACCACCGGCCGAGGCGACGCTGCGTCCGTCCGGGCTGACCTTCACGTCCTTCACCTGTGCCACGAACCCGCTGAACGGAGTGTCGGCGCGATTGTGGAGCACGATGGTTCCGTTGAAGCCGGCGGAGGCGAGCATCGCCCCGTCCTGGCTCAGTGCGACGGAGACCGTTTCGGTGCGACCTCGGTCCTGATAGGTCTGCACGGACTCACGGCGGTGCAGATCCCAGATGGTGATCGCACCGTTCTCGTCGGCCACGGCGAGCTTTCCGTCGGCGGGCGCGGAGATCGTCCACGCGTAGCGGCCGGAGAGTGGCAACGACGGGAGGCCTACCGGCTGGCTGCCGGCGAGATCCCACAGGTACACCCCCCGGTCGTCGGCGGATCCCGCGAGGACATACCCGGAAGGGCTGAAGGCAACGGAGAACACGTGCTCGGCGGGCAGTCTGGCGTACACGGTGCCGGTGTCCACCCGCCAGGCGGCCGGGTGCTCCACCCCGTTGGTGGAGACGAGGAGCTTGCTGTCGTGGCTGAACGTGAGCGAACTGACAGTGCTCCGGTGTTCGCGAAGCAGGGTGCGAGTTCCGGCCCGCAGGTCGTACAGGGCGATGTCGCCGGCCCTGCCGGCGTTCGCGTCGGCGCCCGGCCCGCCTGCGAGACCGACGGCGAGCTTGGTGCCGTCGGGGCTGAAGGCCATGCTCGACCCGAGGCCGTTCTCGGTCAACCGGGTCTTCTGCCGGCGGGTCGGCACGTCCCAGACGATGATGGACCCGACGGCGCCGTCGATCCCGATGGAGGCGAGCAGCTTCCCGTCGTCCGCGAAGGCCACGTCCTCGGCGCGGCCGGTGTGGCCCGACAGGGTGGCGATTCGATCGCCGCGTGCGGTGTCCCACAGTCCGATCGTGCCGTCGCCGGCCGCCGAGGCCAGGAGGGAATGGTCCGGGCTGAAGGCGACGGTGTAGATGGATGGGCCGCCGACGTTGAGTTCGGTGCGGCGGGGCGCGGAGGCCGCGCTCAGCACACTGCCCCGGGTTTCGGTGGTCGAGCTTCGCTCGTCGGCCTCGACGGCCAGCAGGCCGGCCAGATCCGGATCGGTGGCGAGCAGGGATCGGGCTTGCAGTGACAACTCACTGGACAGGGCGGTTACCTGCTGCCGGCGGGCGTCCTGGCGCTGTCGTACCGCGATGCCGCCGCCCAGCAGGGCGAGCACGAGCAGTGCGGACATGCCCGCGACGAGACGCTTGAACAGGCGGGCCTGTCGTCGTGCGCTGTTCTGTTCGGACTCGACGAGGGCCGAACTGGCCCGCAGGAAGGCACTTTCGAGCTGGTTCAGCTCCTCTGGATGGTCCTCGGCAAAGGCCCGCGCGGCCAGGAGTTGGGTTCCTCGGTACAGCGCCCCGGCGTCGTGGTCGATCGCGGCCCATGTGTGTGCGGCTTCGGTGAGTCGCCGGTGGGTGAGCAGGGTCGCGCGGTCGTCGGTCAGCCATCGGTGTAGCCGCGGCCAGGCCCGGATGAGCGCCTCGTGGGCCACCTCTACCGTTCCGTCACCCATGACCACCAGTCGGGCTTCGGCCAACTGGTCCAGGAATCGGGAGGTGACGGTCTCGTCGGCGATGCCGTCGAGTTCGGTACGCATGATTGGCCGCCGAGTGTCCTCGGTGCCGTCGCCCAACGCGGCGAGCCGCAGGAAGATTCGGCGAGAGGCCTGTTGCTCGGCCGTCGCGAAGTCGCCGTAGATCCGCTCGGCAGTCTGGGCGATCGCTCCGCGCACACCGCCGCTCGCGTGGTAGGCCGACAGGGTGAGGGCGGCCCCCCTTCGCCGATGCCACGTTTCGAGGAGCGCGTGGGACACGAGGGGCAACGCGCCCGGCTCTTCGGCGGTGTCAGCGAGCACCGTGCTGAGCAGATCGGGCTCGACGCTCATGCCGACCAGGGCGGCGGGCCGGAGGATGATCTCCCGAAGGTCGGCGGCTGTCACCGGCCGCACCAACAGGTACGCCTCGTCGTGCAGCGCGTCGGTCAGGTCCGGATGCTGCATGAGGTGGGCGAGGAAGTCGGCGCGTACGCCGAGCACCACTGTGGTGCGGCGGTCCGGCCCGTGCGCGGCGTCCAGTAGCGCTTCGATGAACAGGCGCCGTTCCGCCTTGTCCTGGCAGAGGGTGAACACCTCCTCGAACTGGTCCACGACGAGCAGCGCCTTGGCTTGCGGCGGGCCGCCAGCCAAGGTGTTACGCACCGCGATGTCGAGCGCGGTGACATCCGCGGTCAGGTCTCTCCGGAACTGATCCGCGTCCTGGCCGGTCAGCTTCGCGACCTCGGCGGCCAATGCCACGAGCGGGCGTTCGGTGGGCGTCAGCAACATCGTCCGCCGCCGCTGCGCGAGCCCGCGGTCGGCGGCGACGGCTCCCAGCAGACCTGCCCGCAGCAACGATGACTTTCCGGTTCCGGACGCCCCGACGACGGCGGTGAGGTGCCGCCGATCGACCTGTGTCAGCAGTCGGTCGACCAGTTCGGTGCGGCCGAAGAACATCTCCGCCTGCTCGGGTTGGAAGGCCGTCAACCCCTGATACGGGCACCGCTCCACGGCGGTCGTGGCGGTGTCGGGGGTGAACGTCGTCGCGGCGGTGGCTGACCACCGTGCCCGCCACTCGGCCAGGTCGCCGCCACACGCCTGGGCGTACGCGAGCGTCACCTCCAGTGACGGCAACCGGTCACCCTTCGCCGCGTCCGCCAACGTGCTCGCCGAGAAGTGCGCACGCCGGGCCAGCAATCGGTAACTCGGGTTGCCGGCCTGCTCCCGCAACTGCCGCAACTGCCACGCCAACCGCTGTACCGGGCCTGCCTCCGGGTCCACCGGCTTCTCCGGACGGCCCAACACCCACCTCCGCATCCTGGGCCGCACGAACAGCCGCGCGACCGTGGCGATCACCGGAACCGGGTGCGCGCCGGCTCGGATCAGAAGGAGTATGCGGCTGTCGATCCGTGACCCCCGGCTGGGGCCCGCCGGAACTCCTCAAGGAATGCTCAAATTCGATCGGCGTACGTCGCTGCGGCCGTGATCGCACATACGCTCACCGGACCCAGCCCGCTCACGCGGCATGGCTGTCCTACCGGTGGCGACGCGCGCCGAGTCCGGCCAGCACCCCGATCACCGTCCAAGCAGAAGGAGGGGGAATGCGGCGCACACGACAGCGCATCGCGCTTCTCGCACTGCCAGCCCTGGTGGGAAGCATGCTCGTGGCGACCGGGCCCGCGGGCGCGGATCCCACCGGTCCGTCGGCCACCGTCGGTCAGTCCCATATCGACGATCGCGACGCGGTGCGTCTCGTGCACATCAGACTGACCGGCGCGGACATGCTGGACACGGTGACCGCCGCCGGCTTCGACCTGGAGCACGGTCTGCGACGCGTGCCGACCGGCATCGAGGGTGAGGCGGTGGTGACCGCCGAGCAGCTCACCGCCTTGAAGGGGATGGGCGTCGAGGTGCTCGCCGACGACGCGGGCTTCGCCTGGGCCGACGAGGCCGACGGCGGCTTCGGGGCCGCCGGCGCCCGGGCGGTCCAGCCGTCGAGCCACGAGGCGACGGTACGCGTCGTCCGCGCCGACTGGTTCACGACGAAGGGCCAGGGCTTCCTCTACGTCGAGGCCCGGACCACCGAGGGGCAGCAGGCGGAGCCGATCGTCGGCATGCAGCTCGAGAACGACTCGGGCAAGGGCTCCCCGTTCGGCTTCTCCCGGACGATGAGCCGTTTCGTCGACTCCGGGCAGTACATGTTCCACCGGAACCTGTTCAAGCTCGACACCCGTCCCGACAAGATCCGGGTGACGAGTTCCACCGGCGGCGTCGCCACCGGCGCCGTCTCAAATTGGCTGGAGGACGCTCCGCCGCCGCTGACGGCGAACCCGTCCTACAAGTCGGACTTTGTGGACGGCTACCGGCACCCGCAGCAGCTCTACAGCCGCGCCAAGGAGATCGCCCGCCAGTACCCGGACATCGCCGAGATCGTCTACCTGCCGAACCAGACCAACGGGTACCAGCGCAAGGCGCAGGCCCAGATCGGCGGCACAGGACAGGCGGCGGTCGTCGTCACCTCGGCGGCGTGGGGCCACGAGGGCGGCAACGACATCACTGTGGACTTTGTCGACCGGCCCGGCGCGAACCTTCCGCTCGCGGTGGAGGTGGCGGGCAAGGCCGTCCGCGTCCTGCTCGCGAAGGATGCCGCCGGCGGGCCGGCGAGTACGGCCACCGAGGTGGCGGAGGCGCTGCGAACCCGCTCCCAGGGTCTCATCGACCGGGCACATCCGTACCGCGCCAACGAGGGCACCGGCATCGTCGCGCCCACCGCGGGTCCGGTCGCGCTCACCGACTTCCTCGACCAGAAGCGCGTCGGCGCACCGGCGGGCGAGGTGCCGCGAGGTCCGGTCACGATCCCGGTCCTGCGCATCGGCAAGCACCGCGACGGCAAGAAGCCCGGCGTGTTGATCCAGGCGCAGGACCACGCCCGCGAGTGGGTGCCGGCGACGACCAGCCTGGAGTCCGCCGAGCGGCTGGTGCACAACTACCGGTCCGACCGGGAGACGAAGAAGATCGTCGAGAACACCGACGTCTTCTTCATCCTGTCCAACAATCCGGACGGCGCGAACTACAGCTTCTACAACTTCGCCTCCCAGCGCCGGAACATGACCAACCACTGCCCGGACGCGAACGCCGATCCGGGTCGACGCAACTCCTGGGGTGTCGACCTGAACCGGAACTACCGGGTCGGCTCGGGCCACGACGGCTACGCCGGAGCGTCGACCAGTTGCGTCAGCGACACCTACCAGGGGCCGGCCGAGCTGTCCGAGCCCGAGTCGAAGAACATCATCTGGCTGGTCGAGAAGTACCCGAACATCAAGTTCATGATGTCGGTCCACTCCAACGGCGGTCAGCTCTTCTGGCAACCCGGCGCGTACATCGCGGACGGCCGCATCACCACGCCACGTCCTCCGCTGGGTGACGAGGCGTTCTACTGGCAGTCGGCCGCCCGGATCCTGTCGCAGGTCAAGGCACACCGGGAGACCGTCGTCACGCCGGAGAACGTCGGCGGCTCGTCCGACGTCCTCTACTCCTCGGCGGGCAACGTCCGCGAGGACCTGTACCACACCTACGGCATCTACGCGTTCGGCTGGGAGGTCGGCGGCTCCGTCTACAACCCGGCCACCGGCGACTGGCAGGGTGGTTCGTTCCAACCGGAGTGGGTGGGCAACCCCGACCTCGTCAGTGGCCACGCCGAGACGATGGAGTACGCCAACGGGATCATGGAGATGTTCCGGGTCGCGGCGGACTGGGGCCGGGACAAGAAGGACCCGACGTCCCAGCTCGTCCCCGGCGCGGGGCGCTACACCAAGCCCGTCGACGTGCGCTTCGAGACCAGCGAGCCGGCCACCGTCTACTACACGACGGACGGCAGCCGACCCACCCTCGAGTCACCCCGCTACGCGGCTACCGAGTTCCGTGAGCCGGGGCAGGTGTTCCACGTGACCGAGACGACGACGTTCCGCTGGTTCTCGGTCGACAGCGCCGGCAACATCGAGAGGAACTACGACCCGACGAAGAGCGACAGGCGCAACAACTACCGGACGGCGACGATCAAGATCGTCAACAGGTAGCGTTCTTCCACTGGTCGTCGCCCCGCCGGTGCGGTCCGGGCGGCAGCCGGTGCGGCCGGGGGACGCCGGCCGCACCGGCTGCCCGGTGGTGGTCCGCCGTCACCGGAGGGGGACGGTTCGACGGCGGACCGGAGGGGGGATCGGTGCCTCGGTGTGCGAGGCAGGGGTCAGGAGCGCCGGCTCAGTTGCCGTGGACCTCCAACTCCCACAGCGAGTAGCCGTACGCGGGCAGGGCCCGTTGGGTGCCCTGGACGCGCAGGTAACGACCGGTGGCCGAGATGGCGATGTCGTCCACACCACCGTCGCCGGTGGTTGTGGTGTGGACCGTCGACCAGGTGGCGTTGTCCGGGGAGACCTGGACCTGGTACGCCCGTGCGTACGCCGCCTCCCAGGTCAGCCTGACCCGGTTCAGGGTGCGGGACGCGCCGAGGTCCACAGCTATCCACTGCGGGTCGGCGTACGCGCTGCCCCAGCGGGTGGCCGCGTTGCCGTCCACGGCGTTGGCCGCGACGTGCGCGCTGCCCGGCTCGACGCTGGACGCGGTGACCGGACGGCCCCGGGAGAGCACTGTGCCACCGGTGGCGCTGCCGTAGACGTTGAGGTCCCACAGCGAATAGCCCCACTGGGTCGCTCGCTGGGTGCCGTACACCCGCAGGTAGCGCCCGGTGCCGGTGACCGTGAGGTCGTCGACGCCGCCGTCTCCCGCGGTCGTGGTGTGGACCGTCGACCAGGTGACGTTGTCCGGGGACACCTGGACCTGGTACGCCCGTGCGTGGGCCGTCTCCCAGGCCAGCCGGACGCGGTTGACCGCGTAGGTCGCCCCGAGGTCGACGGTGATCGACTGCGGGTCGGCGTACGCGCTGCCCCAGCGGGTGGCCGCGTTGCCGTCCACGGCGTTGGCCGCGACGTGCGCGCTGCCCGGCTCGACGCTGGACGCGGTGACCGGGCGGCCTCGGGCCAGGTCGGTGGCGGGCGGCTCGCTCGGGCCGTCCGCCCTGATCCGCACGTTGCGGTAGTTGATGTCCATCCCGGCGCCGTCGTTCTGCAACCCGATGTAGCCGTTGGCGATGGCCCGGCTGCTGACGTAGTCGTTGATCTTGACCCCGTTGAGCCAGATCTCCACCCGCTGACCGTGCACGCCGATCTCGTAGGTGTTCCAGGAACCGGGTGGGTTGAGCGCCGCCGCACGGGCCGCCTGGTTCGGTGCCTGGAGGCTGTAGACGCTGCCGGTGGTACGCGACGGGTCGCCGTCGGTGGCGTCGATCTGGATCTCGTGACCGGCGTCGACCGGGCCCCACGGGTCGCCCTGCGGGTCGGGGAACCCGATGAAGACGCCCCCGTTGTCGTCGCCCGGCATCATCCAGTCGACCTTGAGTGAGTAGTTGCCGAAGGTCCGTACCGGATACCAGAGCAACCCCATGCCACCGTACGAGGTGAGGGTGCCGTCGGTCAGGGTGAAGCCGCCCGGTCCGGCCTGCCGCCACTGCGCGAGGCTGGCCTGGGTGCCGTCGAACAGCGGGGTGTAGCCGGGCTCCGGCCGGCAGTCGGCAGCAACGGCGCCGGCCGCGACCTGGATGCCGCCGAGCAGCATGCGGGTGAAGGTCGGGTCGCTGTAGCTCTGCTCGGTGTGACCGAGCCCGGTGTACCAGGAGCGCCCGCCGCCGTAGCTGTGGCACCACGTGATCGGGTGGTCGCCACCCATCGACCCGCCGCTGTACGACGACTCGTCGAGGCTGGCCAGCACCTTGACCGCCGAGCGGGGGTTGGCGCGGTAGTTGTACCACTCGTCGGTGCGGGTCCAGGTCGACGGCAGGTGCGCCGTGGAGGCGTTGGCCCGGTCCTCGGCCCGGACGGTCGCCTGCTGGGTCGCCGGGTGCGAGGCGAAGTACGCCCCGACCAGGCCGCCGTACCACTGCCAGTCGTACTCGGTGTCGGCGGCGGCGTGCACCCCGACGAAGCCACCACCGGCGGCGATGTACGCCTCGAACGCGCTCTGCTGGCCGGCGTTGAGCACGTCACCGGTGGTGCTGAGAAAGACCACCGCCTGGTACTGGGCGAGGTTGGCGGTGGTGAAGGTGGCCGCGTCCTCGGTGGCGGTGACGGTGAAGCCGTTCGCCGTGCCGAGCTGCTGGATGGCGGCGACGCCGTTCGGGATGGACGAGTGCCGGAAGCCGGCGGTCTTGGAGAAGACCAGGACCTTGGTCAGGGGTGCGGCCTCGGCCGGGGCCGGGGCCGTCGCCGCACCCGCGGCGACGGTGAGCCCGGCGAGCACGGCGGCGGCGACCGCCCGAATGGCGCGTCTGCGCATGGGAGCTCCTTGTGGGACAGGGGACGGGCGGGTCACGGCAGGATCCAGTTCTGCGCCGCGGTGCCGTTGCACTCGTAGATCTGCAACTGCCGTCCGTTCGTCGGCGTGGACGCGGGGATGTCCAGGCAGCGGTTGGCCTGCGGGTTGCGCAGGCTGCCGTTGGGGCCGGGCACCCACTGCTGGGCTCCGGTGTTGTTGCACGTCCACAGGTGGATCGGCGTGCCGTTGGTGGTGCCGCTGGACTGGACGTCCAGGCACTTGCCCCGGTTGCGGATGGTGCCGTCGCCGGGCAGCGTCCACTGCTGGTTGGTTTCGCCGACGATGCAGTCCCACATCTGGACGCGGGTGCCGTCGGCGGTTCCACCGGCGTTGACGTCGACGCACTTGCCCATGCCCCGGATCGTGCCGGTGCGGGGGCCGCCCGTCGGGGTGCTCACCCCCGCACCGGTGAACGTGTAGCTGTCCAGGTCGAGCAGGGCGCCTCCGCTGCCGCCGGTGAACACGACGTACAGGTCGTGGGTGTTGTCGTCGGGCTTGGTGACCGACGCGCTGATCTCGGTGTAGTTGTCCCAGCCGCCGGTGTTGGGCACTGTCACCCGGGCGATCTCCGGGCCGGTGGGGGAGTCGTACCGGAAGGAGGCGACGTTGCCGGCCTTGTCCGAGGACACGCGGGCCCGGATCCCGGTGATGCCCTTCAGGCTCACCCCGTGGTGCCGGACGTACTCGCCGTTCTGGATGTCACCGAGCCGCCGCCCGCCCTCGGCGCCGCTCGCGTTGATGACCTGGGGACCGTGCAGTGAGACGTAGTGTTCGGCCTGCCACTGCTTGGGCCAGAGGGTGACGTCCTTCTCCGCGGTGAGCGGTACGGCCCCGGCGGCACCCCGGTCGGTGTAGCCGGCGCGCAGCAGGAAGAAGAGCACCGAGTCGGGTCCGGCGTGCACCGGCCCGGTGTTGACGGTGAAGCCGCACCCGGTGCCCTGGCCCTCCTCGTGTGCGTGCTCCTGGTGGCCCAGGGCCGCCCGGATCGTCACGTTCGCGCACGCGATGGTGCCGTCCTGGGCGTCGGTGGCGGTGGCGGTGGCGGTCAGGTTCTCGTCCCAGGAGAACAGCCCACCGTTGGGGATGCCGTTGAGCGAGACGGTGGGCCGGTTGTTGCCCACCACGACCGCGATCTGCGTGGTGCCGGAGCGGCCGGTCCCGTCGGACACCGTGAGCCGGGCCCGCTTGTCGCCGTTGCTGGCGTACGTGTAGGTGGGATTCGCGGCGGTGGAGTCGACGGTGCCGTTGCTGTCGAAGTCCCACGCGTAGGTCAGCGGGTCGCCGTCCGGGTCGGTGCTGCCGGCGCTGGAGAAGCTGACGGTCAACGGGCTGAGGCCGTTGTCGGGCGTGGCGGACGCGACGGCGGTCGGGGATCGTCCACCGGCCACGTAGTTGATTTTGTACAGCCCGGCAGCGGCGTCGCCGGAGAAGTAGCCGTTGCCGTACTCCAGCAGGTAGAGCGAGCCGTCCGGCCCGAACTCCATGTCGATCGGGTGGACGAACGACATCCCGGCCAGCACCGGCTCGATGACCGTCGGGTTTCCGGTGCGGGCGTTGCCGTTGTCGAACTGGACCTCCTTGATCCAGTTACGGCAGTACTCGGTGATCAGCAGCTTGTTGTCGTAGTACGCCGGCCACTTCACGTCGGAGACCAGGTTGGGGTCGTAGTGGTAGACCTCGGCGTGGTTGGGCGAGCCACAGCCGCCCGGGCTGTCCAGGGCGGGCCACTCCCTGCTGCCGCCGTGCTGCTCCCAGACCAGCGCACCCCGGGTCGGTGGTAGCTGCTGGAGGCCGGTGTTGCGTGGCGAGTTGTTCACCGGGCCAGTGCTGCCGCCGCAGGGGAACCAGCCGCGCGGCGAGTTGGTGGCGAAGTCCCAGTCGTTGTAGGCGACGTTGGGCCCGCCGCAGTACGGCCAACCGTGGTTGCCCGGCGCGGTGGCCCGGTTCCACTCGTCGTACGCCGCCGGCCCCCGGTTGGCGATCGTCGCGCCCGCGTCCGGTCCGACCTCGCCCCAGTAGAGGGTGTTGCTGTTCTTCCGGTCCACCCAGACCCGGTACGGGTTGCGCACCCCCATCACATAGATCTCCGGACGGGTCCCGCTCGTGCCCGAGGCGAACAGGTTTCCGGTCGGGACGGTGTACGTGCCGTTGTCCTCCGGGTGGATACGGTTGATCTTCCCGCGCAGGTCGTTGGTGTTGCCCGAGGTCCGCTGCGCGTCGTACTGGGCGTCGCGGCTGGTCCGCTCGTCGATCGGCGCCATCCCCGCCGAGTCCCCGCCGGAATTGGTGTTGTCACCGACGGCGAAGTAGAGGTTCTCGTTGCTGTCCCAGGTCATCGACCCGGCCGAGTGGCAGCAGAGCCGACGTTCGGTCGGCCACTCGATGAGCCGCGTCTCGCTGGCCGCATCGAGCACCAACGTGCTCGGGTTGAAGGTGAACCGTGAGATGCGGTTGACCAGTGGTGTCCCGGCCGGTGAGTAGAACAGGTACACCCAGCGGTTCGTGGCGAACCTCGGGTGCGCGGTGATGCCGATCAGGCCGTCCTCGAAGCGGGCGTCCAGTTGCAGTGTCAGCGCGACGGTGGTGGCGCGGGTGGTGGGGTTGTAGAGGCGGACCTGTCCGCCGCCGGAACTGGTTCCCCGGTTGATGTAGAGCACCTTGCCGTCGGGGAGGACGGACAACTCGATCGGCTCTCCCATGGAGAGACCGCCGTCGAGCTTGATCTTCTCGAACTGGGTGGTAGCGGGTGGTGCCGCCGCCGCGGGTGGTGCCGCGACGGTGACCCCGACGATGATCGGCAGGAGGCTGGCGAGGATGGCCAGGACGACGGCCGCGGTGAGGCGCGGACGTGGTGTGCGCATGGCGGACTCCCGGGTTGGGGGCGGGCGGGACGGTCGGGCGTACGCGCACCGGTGGGTGCGCGTACGCCAGGGGGATGGACGAAGCCGGGCCGCCGACGCCGGGCTCGATGAGACGTTGCCGGCCGGCAGGCCACTGTGGACCTGCCCGACTCGACGTGTTCAGCGGGTGATCAGGCCTAGCTTCTCCCGGGATCCATCGCGTCTCGGTTCGCGGTCAATGCCGCTGCCCGGCGTCAGTGGGTGCCGCGATGGCTGGTCCGTCCGGGCCGGCGGCGAGCGCGATTCGTAGCGGCGGCGTCATCTTCATCGACACGATCTCCTCGGGATCGTCGTGCGGATGGAGCTCTCGCACCCCGGGAAATACCCCGGTCTGCCCACGTCCGCCGAAACGAGGGCGATGTCGAGACGACGCGGAGCGCTGCCACCGTGCCGGGTTACGGCGTACGGATGAACATCGATCCACATCGTTGATGTGCAGTTAACAGTGGACGTCGGTGAGGGTCAATCCCCGAGGATCGTCAGGATCATCTCGGGGACCGTGAGTCGCCACGCCGACGACTAGTCCAGTGCGGCTGCCTTGCCGAGCAGCACCGAGCGTTCGCGCTGGTTGGCGCACAACCGGGCGGCCGACTCCAGCTCGGCGCGTGCCTCCGCTCGCCGGCCGAGGCGGGTCAGCAGCTCACCGCGGACGGTCGGCACGAGATGCGAGCCGGGAAGCCGGTTCGCGGCGATCAGCGCGTCCACGATGGCCAGGGCCGGCGCCGGACCCGAGGCCATGGCGACGGCGACCGCCCGGTTGAGCTCGACCACCGGCGAGGGAGCGATCCGCCCCAGCGCCTCGTAGAGCACCACGATCCGGGCCCAGTTCGTCTCCTCGACCGAGGGCGCCGACGCGTGCGTGGCCGCGATGGCGGCCTGCAGGCCGTAGGGGCCGAGGCCGTGCCGCGATGCTTTGGTCAGCGCGGCCAGCCCACGACGAATCGCCGAGAGGTCCCACAACCGGCGGTCCTGGTCTTCCAGCAGGATCGGCGTGCCGTCTCGTTCGGTCCGGGCCGGGAAGCGCGCGGCGGTCAGCTCGCACAGCGCGAGCAGGCCGTGTGCCTCCGGCTCGTCCGGCAGCAGTGCGGTCAGTGTGCGGGCCAGCCGGATCGCCTCGTACGCGACGTCGGGGCGTAGCAGCCGGTCACCCGACGTGGCCGTGGATCCCTCGGTGAAGATCGCGTAGAGGACGCTGAGAACGCCGCCCAGCCGATCCCGTCGCTCGTCGACCGGCGGCAGCTCGAAGGGCACCCCGGCAGCCGCGATCGCCCTCTTGGCCCGGGTGATTCGCGCCTGCACTGTCGGCACCGGCACCAGGAACGCGCGGGCGATCTCCTCGCTGGACAGACCGCCGACGACGCGCAGGGTCAGTGCCACCCGTGCCTCACGGGAGAGCACCGGGTGGCAGCTGACGAACATCAACGCCAGCACGTCGTCGTCGATCCGGTCGAGGTCGACCTCCTGGTCGACAGGTGGATCGGCAGCCAACAGGGCGTACCGGTCCTGGAGGGCGGCCCGGCGGCGGATCGCGTCGATCGCCCGCCGTCGGGCAGTCGCCATCAGCCACCCGGCCGGATTCGTCGGGGAGGCGTGCGGCCAGGACACCAGCGCCTCGGCCACCGCCTCCTGGGCGGAGTCCTCGGCCAGCCCGAAATCGCCTGTGAACCGGGTCAGCGTGGCGACGATCCGTGCCGACTCGATGCGCCAGACGGCCTCGACGTCGCCCGTACCCATCAGATCCTGCCGTTGCTCTCGCCGCTCTGCGGGACCTCGTCGGCCTCGGCCACCCGCCGGACCTCGATCTTGGAGCCGCGGACCGCCGGGACCCGCCTGGCCCAGTCGACCGCCTCCTCCTTCGTGGCGACGTCGAGGAGGAAGTAACCCCCGAACAGCTCCCGGGTCTCGCCGTACGGTCCGTCCGTGACGACCGGCGGCTCGCCGCTGAAGTCGACCACGACCCCCCGGCCCGGATCGTCCAGCCCTTCGGCGGCGAGGAGGACACCGGCCTTCATCATCTCCTCGATGAACCGGCCGGTCGCGGCCATCGCCTCGTCGATCGACGCCATCAGGGCAGCGTTCGTCTCGTCGGTGCCCCGCATGATCAACATGTACTTCGACATCGCGTTCTCCTCGTCCGGCAGGGTCGCCTCACGACCCTCGCACGCACCTGTCGAACGAGCGGCCCGTGAATCGACACGGACGCGGAACATTCTTCCCTCGCGGCGGGGCGGCGTTCACCACCCGCACCCGCCTGTGCGCCGCCGGGACGCCGTTGATATGTTCCCGCTCATGAAAACCGTTTTCGTTAAGGCCGGCCTGTGTCTGGTGCTGGCCACCGCGGGATGCGCCGCCGGTGGAGCCGCCACACCTGCCGCGCAGGGCCACCTGGCCGCCCCGATCCACCTGACCAACTGCGGACTACCCGTCAGCGTCACCGCGCCGCCCCAGCGAGCGATCGCACTGGAACAGAACGCCACCGAGATCATGCTCAGCCTCGGTCTCGCCGACCGGATGATCGGCACCAGCTACCAGACCGACCCGGTGCTTCCCGACCTGCGCCAGGCGTACGAGAAGGTGCCGGTGCTGGCCAAGCTCTATCCCTCGCGAGAGGCGGTCCGCGCGGCGAACCCGGACTTCGTCTACTCGACCTACACCTCCGCGTACGCCCCGGACGCCGCAGGCCCACGCGCCGACCTGGCCACCCTCGGTGTGCCGGCGTACCTCTCCGAGTTCGCGTGCGAGAAGCCGACGGACGCGACCCGGACTGTCACTTTCGACGGGATCTTCGAGGAGATCCGCGACATCGCCAGCGTCTTCGGGGTTCCGGAGCGGGCCGAGAAGGTGATCCACGACCAGCAGAGTCGTTTGGCCGAGGCCCGAGGCGCGGCGCCGACTGCCGCACCGGGTGCCGGCCCGTCACTGCTCTGGTACTACTCCGGTACGAGCACCCCGTACGTGGCCGGGCACGGCGGAGTTCCGGACGCGATCAGTTCGCTGCTGGGTGTCCGCAACGCGTTCACCGATGCCCGCCAGAAGTGGCCCGCCGGCAACTGGGAGGAGATCGCCAAACGAAATCCGGACGTGATCGTGCTGGCGGACCTGACCAGGGGCGGCGACGGCGACAGCGCCCAATCGAAGATCGACTTCCTGCGCCGCAACCCGGTGACCTCGAAACTGGACGCGGTGGTCGCCGGACGTTTCGTCACCGTGCCGGGCTCGTCGATGGATCCGTCGATCCGCAGCGTCCAGGCGGCGCAGCTGGTCGGCGCCAGTCTGCACGGGACCGCCCGATGACCCCGCCGACCGGTACCGACGTCGTCGCGCTGGACCAGTCGGCCGCCCGGCGTCTCCTCGACCTCTGGAACGAGCAGCAGTCCGCCTATGTGGCCCACCGCGACCTGCGGTTCGATGCCATGGCCGACGTGGTGCGGCTGCACTGCCCGGAGGATCTCACCATCCTGGATCTCGCCTGTGGTCCCGGTGCGATCAGCGACCGGATGCTGGCCGAGTTTCCACGGGCCACCTCCGTCGCGGTCGACTACGACCCGATCCTGCTGCAGGTGGCGCGGCGTGCCCTGGACCGGTACACCGCGCGAGCCGAGGTCCACGACGTCGACCTGGTGGTCGACGGCTGGGAGGAGGCGTTGACCGGACGGCGAGTCGACGCCGTGCTCACCTCGACGGCACTGCACTGGCTCGCGCCGGAGCAACTGCTGCGGGTCTACACCACAGTGGCGCGGCTACTGCCCGCCGGCGGCGTGCTGCTCAACGCCGACCACCTCCGCTACGACGAATCGGCGCCCACCCTGCGCGGCATCGCCGGTCGGCATGACGCGCAGGTGCAGCAGGAGACCTTCGCCGCCGGAGCGCTCACCTACTCCGCGTGGTACGCCGAGGCGGCCCGACACCCGGAACTGGCCGGGCTGACCGCCGAGCGCGACCGGCGGTTCGCCGACCGGCCGCCGCCGGCCCCAGCCTCACTGGAATTCCACCTGGCGGCCCTTCGTGCGGCAGGCTTCGCCGAGGCCGGCACGGTCTGGCAGTACCTCGACGACTATGTGGTGTTCGCCCGCCGATGAAGCTGCGAGCCGCACGATCCGTCGCCTCGGTGAGCAACCCGTCAGCACCGGGGCGACGAGAATCGTCATCCCCCGTCGGCGTGCCGAAACTCGGCCGGTACGTTCTGCCGCTGGCCTTCCTCCTGCTGCTGGTCACCATCGCGGCGGCGGTCAGCGTGGGTTCGGCCGATCTGCCGGTCGACAGCGTCCTGCGTGCGGTGGCCAGTCACGTGGGCCTGCCGGTCCAGCCCCTACCGCCGTTGCCGGACAGCATCGTGTGGGATCTCCGGCTGCCCCGGGTGCTGCTGGCCGCATTGGTCGGCGCCGGTCTGGCGGTGTGCGGCGCGGTGCTACAGGCGCTCACGCGTAATCCGCTGGCCGACCCTTTCCTGCTCGGTGTGTCGTCCGGCGCCTCCACCGGCGCGGTGGCGGTGCTGGTCCTCGGCATCCGGATCGGCGCCGGCCCGGTCGATCTGACCACCGGTGCGTTCGTCGGCAGTATGGCCGCGTTCGGCGCGGTGCTGCTGCTGGCCGGTCGGCGGGCCGGCGAGCCAACCCGGATCGTTCTCGCCGGGGTGGCCGTCTCCCAGCTCTTCAGCGCGGTGACCAGCTTGATCGTGATCTCCGACGCGCACACGCAGGACACCCGTAGCGTGACGTTCTGGCTGCTCGGTTCGCTGACGGCGGCGTCCTGGCAGGCGGTGGCGCTGAGCGCCGTGGTTGTCGGCGTCGGCCTGCTGGTCTGCTGGGCCGGTGCGACAGCGCTGGACGCGTTCGCGTTCGGCACCGACACCGCTCGTTCGCTCGGCTTCTCTCCCGGGCGTACACGGCTGCTGCTGTTCAGCGTCACCGCCCTGATGGCGGCCGCGTTGGTCGCGGCGAGCGGTGCCATCGGTTTCGTCGGGCTGACCGTGCCGCACGCCGTCCGGTTCCTGTTCGGCAGCCGGCATCGCACGTTGCTGCCCACCTGCGCGGTGATCGGCGCGATCTTCCTGATCTGGGCGGACACTGTGGCGAGGACCGTCTTCTCGCCACAGGAACTGCCGGTGGGCGTGCTCACCGCGCTGCTCGGGGTGCCGGTGTTCGCGCTGGTCATGCGACGTCGGACGGGCACACCATGATCGGGCGAGACCCTTCCGGCCGAAGCGTGGAAAGCGATGGTCGGACGGCCGGCGGTGCCGGAGAGGACCGGCCAGACCGTGCCCCGTACCCGGCTGGAGCCTTGCCGGCGCGGCTGCACGCGGACGGGGTGGGGTGGGGCGTGGCCGGCGCACGGATCCTGGCCGGGGTGGCGCTCACCGCCGAACCGGGCGTCACGGTCGGGCTGCTCGGGCCGAACGGCTCCGGCAAATCGAGCCTGCTGCGGCTACTGGCCGGGCTGACCCGACCGGAGTCCGGGAGGGTGCTGCTCGACGACGTTGCGTTGAGGGCGATACCCCGACGTGCCCTTGCTCGACGGATCGCTGTGGTCACCCAACAGGTCGCCACCGACGTGGAGATGTCCGCACTGGAGGTGGTTCTGCTGGGCCGGATCCCGTACCGGCCACGTATTGCCGGGGTCGGCGCCGCGGATCTGGACCTGGCACGGCGTGCTCTCGCCGAGGCCGGTCTGGCCGGCTTCGAGCAGCGGCGCTGGTCCAGCCTGTCCGGCGGCGAGCGGCAGCGGGTCGACCTGGCCCGTGCCCTGGTGCAGGAACCGGATCTGCTGCTGCTCGACGAGCCGACCAACCATCTGGACATCCGGCATCAGCTGGAGCTGCTGCGGTTCCTCGCCGAGTCGACCAGCACCGTCGTGGTGACCCTGCACGATCTCAATCTGGCCGCCCAGTACTGCGACCGGTTGGTGCTTCTGTGCAGCGGCCGGGTGGTCGCGGCGGGTACGCCCGTCGAGGTCCTCACCGCAAGCCGGATCGAGCAGGTCTACCAGGTGCGCGCGGACGTGGACATCGCCGCCGACGGCCGGCCCCGGATCCGGTACCGCAGACCTCCGCCGTAGACGGCACCCCCACGGCAAACAGCGCGGCCCGGAACGGAGGAGGATACGACCATGGAGCGCACGTTGGCCGACATCCTGGAGGCGGCGACGCACGGGGACTTCCCGCCACCGGACGGCGGGACCACTGTGGTCGCGCAGCCGAGCCACCGCGACGCCGGGGTCATCGCCTTCACCGGCCACTCGGTGGTGTTCACCGACGAGGACCCCCAATGGGTACGACGTACGTTGGCCGCTGTCGACTGCGACCCCTTGGCGGCCACGATGAATCCGCGATTCCTGGGTGCTCTGCTCGACCGCACCCGGCGGTCCACGGACACGATCGACCTGTTGACCGTGGCGAGTTGCCTCGCCGGGGCTCCGCCACTGGAGCTGACCGAGCTGACCGAGGCCGGTCATCCGCGCGAGGTCAGGGCCCGCCGGCGTCGTGACGATGTGCGCGTCTGGGCCGCCGAGGGCGGGGTGATCGTCCTCGGCCGAGGGGTGGCCGGTCGCTGGGAGGTGGCGATCGAGGTCGACGACGAGCACCGCCACCGGGGCCTGGGGAGAGCGCTGGCGACGGCCGCCCGACATCTGGTGCCGGACGGTCGACCGGTCTGGTCCCAGCAGGCCGTCGGCAACGCGCGCAGCGTACGCGCCTTCCAGGCGGCCGGGTTTCGACCGGTGGGAGCCGAAGCGCTGCTCCTCGCGTAGGCGCAGGTCACGCGTCGAACGCCACACTGTGGACGTATTCGTGATCGGGCGGGACGTTTCCGCGATCACGGCCGGGGGCATCTCGGCGGGAGATTCACTCGCCAGTCACCCCTTGATCGAGGAGACCAATATGTCCGCCCAGGCATTTCTCTACATCGTCGCCGTCATCCTGATCGTGCTCGCGGCCCTGCCACTGCCCACCCGGGGCATCTCGCTCGCGCTCCTCGGTGCCGCCTGCGCCCTGCTCGCGTACGCCTGGCCGGTGATCACCGCCTGACCGGGGGCTGCGTACTCCTTCGACGCGGGGCCGACGGATCGACGCTTGCTGAGCTTCTTTCACAAGCGTAGGAAGAACACCACCGTCGGCCCTTCATCGATTCGCCGTCCTGCGTCGAAGGAGATGCGTGTGACCACTTCCAGAGGGCTCCGTCTCGCCGTGTCCGTGCTGGTGACCGCGGGCGCCGTCCTGCTCGGCACGGCGGCCCCCGCGGCACCGCCAACGACTTCCGGCCGTCCGTCCTGCGACCCGATCGACCCGACCGCCTGCCTGCTGCCGTTCCCGAACGACTACTTCACGGTGCCCGATCGGACAAGCCCCACGGGCAAGCGGGTGCGGATCGCCGCCTCCGCTATGCCGGCCAACGCGCAGGGGACCCCGATCGACCCGACGGAATGGAACCGGCAGGACGGGTTCAGCCCCGGCTCACCGATCCTGGTTCGGGTTCCCGGCCTCGACGTGGCGGCGACCGGGATCGCGCCGGTCACCGACATCGGCCGCTCGCTGGCACCGGACGCGCCGATCGTCCTGCTCGACGCGCGAACCGGGAAGCGCACGCCGTACTGGGCCGAGCTGGACGCGCACGCGGTCGGCCAGCCCGACCGGCAGGTGCTGATCATCCGGCCGGCGGTGGCTCTGACCGAGGGCACCCGCTACGTCGTCGGCCTGCGTGGCATGCGCGACGGCACGGGGGCGACGATCCCGGCGCCGAAGGCGTTCACGCCGTACGTGACAGGTGCCGGCCTCGGCCATCGGGACAGTCGCGTCCCGCAGATGAAGCGGATCGTCGCCGACCTGACCAGGGCCGGCGTCAAGCGGCACAGCCTCTACCTGGCCTGGGACTTCACCGTCGCCAGTCGACAGGGCCTGACCGGGCGGATGTTGGCGATGCGGGACAGCGCGTTCGCCGCCCTTCGGCGTGACGCGCCGTCGTTCACCGTCACGCAGGTGACCGACTACGCCCCGGAGCAGGAGCCGTTGATCGCCCGGCAGGTGACCGGCACCGTCGGCGTACCGTCATATCTGACCGGCGACGGCGGGCCCGGCTCCCGGCTGCACTACGGGCCAACTGGCGGCCCCGGGATGCCGCAGACGCCGAACGCCCTGCCCACTCCGTCCGGCACGACGCTGGCGGCCGACTTCGTCTGCAACATCCCGCGCAGCGCCACCGCCGCCAAGCCGGCTCACCTGTCGCTCTACGGCCACGGCCTGCTCGGCAGACCGACCGAGGTCAACGCCGGCAACGTCAGGACGATGTCGAACACCCACAACTTCACCTTCTGCGCGACCAGTTGGATCGGCATGGCCGCCGCCGATGTTCCCTACGTGGCTGGCGCCTTCACCGACCTCAGCGCCTTCCCGGCGGTGGCGGACCGGTTGCAGCAGAGCTTCCTGAACTTCCTCTTCCTGGGCCGCGCGATGATCCACCCAGGCGGGTTCGCCGCCCACCCGGCGTTCCGGGACGCCACCGCACGGCCGCTGATCAACCTGGCGGGCGGGCTGCACTACGACGGCAACAGCCAGGGCGGCATCAACGGCGGGGCGCTCACCGCCATCGCGCAGGACTGGACCCGCTCCGTGCTCGGCGTGCCGGCGATGAACTACTCCACGCTCCTGCAACGCAGCGTGGACTTCGCCCCGTTCCAGACGGTGCTGGACGGCTACTACCCGGACAAGGCCGATCAACAGCTGATCCTCGCGCTGCTGCAGATGGTGTGGGACCGATCCGAGGCCAACGGGTACGCGCAACACATGACCGACCGGCCGCTGCCGCGCACCCCGGCACACCAGGTGCTGATGCACGTGGCCTTCGGCGACCAGCAGGTGTCGCCCGCCGCGGCCGAGGTCCAGGCACGCACCATCGGCGCCCGCCTGCACACTCCCGCCCTCGCCGACGGCTGGTCCTCGGACGTGCGCCCGTACTGGGGGATCGCGCCGATCCGCAGGTACCCGTACACCGGCTCGGCGATGGTGGTCTGGAACAGCGGCGCGGCTCAGGCGCCGCCGCCGACCAACCTCGCACCGGCCGGGCCGGAGTACGGCGACGACTCGCACGAGTTCCCGCGCGCCCAGGCCGGCGCCCAGAAACAGAAGGCGATTTTCCTGCTCACCGGCACTGTCGTCGACGTCTGCGCGGGCAAGCCCTGCCCGTGAGGCGGTGACCGAGCACGGCCCGGCGGGGTGACCGCCGGGCCGCGCTCGGCGGTCACGGGAACCGCCGCTGTGGTGCACCGTCGAGTACGGCGGTCAGCAGCGCACCTCGGTCTCCTTCTGCGCCACGTCCGAGATCCCGCCGAGGGCCCGGGTGCACACCGACAGGGTGTTGGCGCCCGAGGACCAGACCTCCTTGCCGCTGGAACACTGCAGGTCGCGCAGCGTGGTTCCGGTCACGATCGAGGTGCAGACCTGGTACGAGCCGTGGGTCTCCCGGTACTGCTGCCACACGTACGTGTACGCGTAGTTCTTGCCGCAGCCCTTGTACTGCTTGACCGAAGCGGCGGTCTGACCGCCAACGGTGACGTACGCGGTCGCGCCGATCTGGACCGAATCCACGCAGCGCGGGTTGGTCTCGGCGTGGGCTGGTCCGGCGAACGCCAGCGTCGCGGGCACCGCCAGCGCGGCGGCCGCGAGGACGCGCACACCACGTCGGGAGAGACTCTTCATCGGTGACCTCCTTCAATGCACCGGGACCGTGGAGCCCGATGTCGTCGATGCACCACATTGATCGCCGCCATCACCCGTTCGGTAGCCTCTGACACGCTCTGACAACGCCTGACGACGCCGTCTGACATGGGGGAGTGATGAAGGACCAGCGTGCCGCCACGGATGGAGTGCAGGACCGGTTGGCCGCAGGAAGGTTCGCCGAACAGTTGCGGGCACTGCGGACCGAGGTGGGCGACCCGTCCTTCCGCAAGATGGCCGGACGGTCGGGCCGGATCTCGCACACGACGTTGCACGAAGCCGCTGCTGGCACCAGGTTCCCTTCGTGGGAGACCACGCGGGAGTTCGTCCGAGCCTGTGAGGCGGACGAGGCCCAGTGGCGACGGAGGTGGGAGGAGGCGCAGCGCCCGGGTTCGGTCCCCGGCGTCCCGGACGACGACCCCGCGCCGGATGTCGCCGGTTCCGAGGCCGACGTCGAACCCGAGCCCACCGTGGGCGCCACGGCGACGGGCGACGGTGGGTCGGCGGCGGATCACGGGAGCGACCTGCGGGTCGCGGAGTACGCACACGTCGAGGAGGAGGCCGGAGCGCGCAGGAGCCGTTCGCCGTGGCTGGCCGCCGCAGCGGTGGTGATGGTGGTGGCGATTGTCGCCGTCCTGGGCGTGACCTTGCGGGACTGGTCGTCGCCGGACCGCTCGGGCACTCCTGTCACATCGGCGTCGTCTGCCTCGTCGCCGTCGGCGTCGGCCTTCTCGGACTCGTTGATCGCCGGCGACTCGAGCAAGTTCGTCGCGGACGTCACCATCCCCGACGGCACGCGAGTGAAGGTGAACACCCAGTTCGTGAAGGTGTGGGCCCTCGCGAACGTGGGGAAGGTCGTCTGGCACAACCGTTACCTGGCACGGACGAACCCGACCGCCGACGCCGACGGATGCCAGGTGCCGGATCGGGTGGCGATCGGCGACACACCGCCCGGTGAGCAGGTGATGATCAGCGTTCCGGTCACTGCGCCGAGCAGTCCTGGGAAGTGCTGGGTCAGCTGGAAGATGGTCGACGAGAACGGGCAGGAATTCTTCCCTACCCGCCGGCCGGTGTATTTCATGGTCACCGTCACCGCCTGAACGCGTCCCTGAGCGGCGTCGGGGTGCGACCGCTTCGATGTCAGGCCCGGGCGCTCCCAAACTGACAACACCGCATTCATGCAGGTCGAAGACGACCTGACGAATCTGACAGGCCAACGGGGTACCGAACAGCAGGTGCCTCCTCGCACTGTGATGTCCGTTCCCAACGCGACTCACCACCTACGAGGAGGATCAATCTTGCGCCGTCCCTGGTTAACCGTCGGGCTCGCCGCGCTCTGTGTGGCCGCCAGCGTCCCGGCCCACGCGTCGGCCGCGACGCCCGACGCCACCGCCCAGCGGGCCGTCACCACCGCCGCGCTGCCGGTGGTGGACATGGAGGCCACCGTCCTGGCCGCCCAGATCGACCCGCGCCGCGCCGACAACACGCTGACCCCGGGTGCGAAGAGTTCCGTGCTCGCCGTCGAGCAGGCGCTCCAGGCCCGGAACCTGCTCAGCGCGCAGTGGGTCGACGGCTACTTCGGCACCGTCACCATCTCGGCGTACGCGGCCTACCAGCGCTCGCTCGGCTACACCGGTCTCGCCGCCAACGGGCTGCCCGGCACGACGTCGCTGACCAAGCTCGGGCAGAACCGGTACACCGTCGGCAACCCGATCGGCCCGGGCGCCAAGGTGCAGCGCGACGGGCAGGTCGTCAACGCCCGCACGCAGGCCATGCTCACCGAGGCCCAACGTCTGCTCGGGTACGCCCTGGTGCTCGAACAGGGCTCGTACAACCCCGGTGGTGACCCGACCTCGGCCGGTACGCACGACGGCGGCGGCGTGGTGGACATCGCGGTCACCGGCATGACCGCCGCCAAGCGCACCGCCGTGGCCCGAGCCCTCCGTCAGGTCGGCTTCGCCGCCTGGGTGCGTAGCCCGAGCCAGGGCGACTGGCCGTGGCACATCCATGCCACGGCGATCAACGACACGGACCTGTCCAGCCCGGCGCAGCACCAGGTCGGGGACTACTACCTCGGCATGAACGGCCTGGCCAACCAGGGCCCGGACGACGGCCCCCGGATCCCCATCAGGACCTGGGAGCAGTACCAGCGCGGGCAGTGACCCGCACCCCCTCACCGTTTTCGGAAAGGACACCATGAACATCCGTAAGAGCCTCGCCGCCGTCGGCGTCGCGCTGGCCGCGACCACCTCGATCCTCAGCGTCGCATCACCCGCGTCGGCGGCTGCCCGAGACGGGGTCTGCGACAGCGGCGAGTTCTGCTACTACTACAACAGCGACAACGCCGGATCGGTCTCGGACTTCACCGGTTCGCTCGACGACTACGGCACCGAGCAGCCCTCGTGCTACGACTTCAAGGGCGCTGGCGCCGGCAAGGGCCTGTGCATCAAGAACGAGGCCGCCTCGGTCTGGAACCGGAGCACCAAGACCGTACGCGTCTACTACAACAGCGGTTACGCCGGTTCCTACCAGGACTTCGCGGCTGGTGCGAAGGGAAACCTCAACGCCACGCTGAAGAACAACAACGCCTCGCACCAGTTCTCGCCGTCGACGCGCACGAACCTGTCGTACGCCCTGTACCAGGCCAGCGGCGGCGCGGTCACGTGCGGCTTCGACGGGTACACCACGACGCCCGGCCGGCACGAGGGCATCGACATCGCCCGCAGCGTCGGGTCGGATGTGCGCGCCCTGGTCTCCGGAACGGTCACCTACGTCGCGCGGGGCAACACCGGCAGCGGCGGCCTGTCCACGATCTCCGTCTACAACTCCTCGCTCAACAAGACGGTGATCTACCTGCACACCGCACCGAGGTCCGGGGTGGGCGTGGGCGACGCCATCAGCAAGGGTGAGATCATCGCCGATGAGTCGTGGCACGGGGTGTCCTCCAGTTCGGGCGCGCACACCCACGTCGAGGTCCGGGCCGGCCGGCAGACCCACGCGGCCGTCAGCGTCGGCGATCCCACCCTGGACAACGCCGACCCGACCGCGTTCTGGAACGCCCAGGGCTACAACGAGAGGTAGGACGCCGTGAATATTCGCCAGGGCCTCGCCGTCGTCGGCGCCGTCCTCGCCATGTCCACCTCAATCCTGAGTGTCGCCTCGCCGGCAGCGGCGGCCGTACGCGACGGAACCTGCGACAGCGGCGAGTTCTGCTACTACTACAACAGCAACCAGGCCGGCTCGGTCTCCGACTTCAGCGACTCCCTGGACGACTACGGAACAACCCAACCGACCTGCTACGACTTCAAGGGCGCGGGCAGCGGCAAGGGCCTGTGCGTCAAGAACAACGCCGCGTCGGTGTGGAACCGGACCGGTAAGACCGTGCGGGTCTATTTCAACAGCAACTTCGCGGGTGCGAGCCAGGACTTCGCGTCCGGGGCGAAGGGCAATCTCAACGCCACGCTGAAGAACAACAACGCCTCGCACGAACTGCTGAGCGGACCGACGGGGTGCAGCACCGACGGCACCAACAGCACGCTGCCGAGCACCATCCTGGTCTACCGGGTCGGGCTCGGTCGCGTCGACCGGGTCGACTTCAAGACGTACGTCAAGAACGTCCTCCCGAACGAGTGGGTGACCAGCTGGCCGAACGCCTCGCTGGACGCCGGTGCCGTCGCCGTCAAGAGCTACGCCTGGTACTGGGCGTTGCACTCGACCCGCAAGACCCCCGGTGGGCAGTGCTACGACGTCCGTGACGACACCGGGGACCAGGTCTACCGACCGTCGTCGGCGCAGGCCTCGACGTCCGCCGCGGTGGACCGCACCTGGTCGACCCGGATGACCCGGAGCGGCAACATCCTGCGGGCGCACTACTGCGCGACAACGACAGCCTGTGGCGGCTGGGTGGACGGGGACTGGATGTCGCAGTACGGCTCCCGCGATCTCGCCAACGAGGGCAGGACGTACCAGGCCATCCTGCGCTACTACTACCGCGATGTGGCTCTTTCCTGAGGTCACACGCCGACCGCGCCACCCGCCGCAGTTCTGCGGCGGGTGGCGCGCGGCCATGTTCCTGGAAGCACCGCAGCGGCGTCCCGTAGGTTGGTGGCGGGCGAGTCGCGATGGGCAGAGGCGACTGGTCGCGCCCAGCGGCACTTGGGTCGCCGATCTGTCCACGGAGCTGAGGCGAGGCGGACCACGACATGACTGCGGTATCGAGTCCCCGACCGCCTGCCGCGGATCCGGCGGTTGCCGGGCACACAGCGGCGGAGGAGGACCTGCGGGCACTGTTCGGGCAGTCCAGCGCCGTCTTCGCCCTACTGGCCGGGCCGGCACACCTGGTGGAGTCGGCGAACCGGGCGTTCTTCGACACCGTCGGCCAGGAACGGGCTCACACCGGTGTGCCCCTCGGGGACCTGATGCCCGAACTGGCCGGTCAGGGGTTCATCGCGCTGCTCGACCAGGTGTACCGCACGGGTGAGCCGTACGTCGGCCGTGACGTCCGGGTCATGGTGGGCGCCGGTCCGCACGCGCGCGAGTCGTTCTTCGACGTCTCCTACGAGCCGCGTCGGGATGCCACCGGTGAGGTGATCGGGGTCCGGGTGCTCGGTGTGGAGACCACCCAGGTCAAGCACGCCCAACGGTTGATGACCGAACACCGTGCCCTGCTGGAGCAGATCGCCCGTCAGGCGCCCCTGACCGAGGTGCTCGACGGGATGGCCCGCTGCATCGAGAATCTGGCGCCGCAGGAGGTGCTCGTCTCCGTGCTGCTCGCCGACGCCGACGGCCGACACCTGCGCCACGGCGCAGCCCCCAGCCTGCCCGACTTCTACAACGAGGCCATCGACGGGATAGCGACCGGCGAGGGCGTCGGCTCCTGTGGCACCGCCGCCCATCGCCGGGAACCGGTCATCGTCACCGACATCGCCGCCGACCCGTTCTGGACCGACTTCCGGCAGCTCGCCGACCAGGCGGGGCTGGCCGCCTGCTGGTCGACGCCGATCCTGGCCCGCGACGGCGGTCTGCTGGGCACCTTCGCCATGTACCACCGCACCCCCCGCGTGCCGCAGGACACCGACCTCGCTCTCATCCGCGTCTTCGCCGGCACCGCGGCGCTCGCCATCGAGCGTCACCACATCGAGGAGGCGAAGGCGGCCGCCGAGGCACGCGCCAGGTCCGCACACGACGAACTGGCCACTGTGGTACGCGTGGAGCGCGAGCTGCGCGCCGAGGCCGAGCGACGCGCAGCCGCCTCCGCCGAACTCGCGGCGCGGATGCGTGCCGCCGCGGCCGCGCAGGCCGCCCAGCCCCATCCCGAGCACTGCCAGCTCGGTGATGCCCCCGGATGCACGGCAGCCGCCGAGATCAAGATCGCCGACTCGTGGGGTGACTCGGCGTGGGGCTGTGCCGCGCACGTCGAGGAGGCCATCCTCAACGTGCGCTCGGTGTTCATCGCCAACGAGGAACTCGGTGGCCTGGCCGCCTACCTCAACCGCTGATCCGACACCCGTCAACACCAGGTCAGCGTCGAGTTGATTCGCGTGACGTTGCTGATGGTGTTGTTGGCCCCACCGCACGGGCTCTGGGTGATGTTGGTGCCGCTGACGGTCAGGTTCTGGAACCGGATGCCGGAGGAGATCGGGAACTCCGTTCGCGCCGCGATCCTTATCTCGCCGCCGCCCGTCACCGTCCCGGACACCCCGGCGATGACGACGTTGTAGCAGTTCTCCACCAGGATCGAGTTGTTCCCCGTGTTCGAGATGGTCACCCGGTCGATGACCGCGCCACCGGACTCGGACACGCAGAAGATCCCCCGGCCACCGCCGGACGCGATCACGTTCCCGACCCGGATGTTGGTCGGGTACGAGTTGCCCACCCGGCCGTTGCGGTTGGCCATCCGGAACGCGGCGTACCCGGTGCCTGCCCCGGCGTTCTGCGCGTCGACGGTGCCCACCGTGGCGTTGATCGTGTCGTTGAGCAGCAGCCCGGAGTCCCGGGTGTTCCGTGCCGTGACCGTGCCGATCGTCAGGCCGTCCACGCCGTACGTCTCCACCCCGTGGGTACCGGTCCCCGACACGTACACGGTGTCGATACGCACGTTGCGCACCTTGACCGCCCGATCACCACCGTGGTTGTCGATGCGAATGCCCAGGCCGGCGGAGAGCCGCATGTCGATCTGCCCGAGGGTCAGGTTGTTCACGTTGCGCATGAAGATCCCGTACAGCGGCGACCCGGTCAGCGTCAGGTTCTGCACCTCGACGTCAGTGGTGCCGCGCGAGTACACCGGCGCCTGGTCGCCCGAACCCGACCCGGTCACGTTGATCGTGCCGCACACCGCCAGCGTCGTGTACGACGGCAGCGACAACCGCGAACCCGCGCTCATCGACCCGGAGCCGCGCACCACCACGCGCTGCTTGGACGTCCGACCGGCGGACAGTGAGTTGACCGCCGCCTGCATCGCCGACACCATGTCCCCGCCCGAGTAGACAGTCGAGGAGCCGTTGCGGGCCGTCCAGGTGCTCCCGCTCAGGACGGCCTCGGCGTTCGTCGACCCGCTGCCGCAGCCGGTGGTCGGTGGCGTGCTGCCGCCGCCCACCGCGACCAGCTGCCACTGCTGGTTCGGGCCGTTGAGGTCGGCGTACTGACTGATCCGGCCGCCGTCGGCCGTGGACCGCTCCCAGACCTCAAGTGCCTTCGCGGAGTGGCGGTTGATCAGCCGGACGTAGCCGCCGTCCGAGTCGAGGACCTGGAACTGCTGGTTGGTGCCGTTGAGATCGGACCACTGGCGGTACTCGGCGCCGTCGGCCGTGTTCCACTCCCAGAGGTCGACGACCTTGCCGCTGTGCCGGGCCTTCAGGCGGTAGTAGCCACTCCCGGAGGAGACGAACTGGAACTGTTGCCACGCGCCGTCGTTACGGGACCACTGCTGGATCACCGCGCCGTCTGCCGTCGAGGTGTCCCGGACGTCGAGGACCTTGCCGCTGTGCCGGTTGACCAGGACGTAGGAGGCGTTGGTGTCGATGCTCGCCGCAGCTGCCGGCGGTGCGCCGACCAGTACGGCACCGGCCGCGCCGACCAGCGTGGTGATCATGGCCAGCACCAGGCCGGTACGCCCCGCACGGCGGACCGGCTCGGCGCTGGACGGCCTTCTGGTGGTGAGAGGCATGAGTCCTCCTGTCTGGGGGTGGGCGGCTATTCGCTGTGGAAGGTGGCGGAGCCGCGCTCGGCGGTCGAACTGACGGCCTCGATGTAGAGCAGCCCGTCGCGGTGGCGCACGTACCGTCCGGGGAAGTTCTGCGATTCCAGCGAGAGCCCGGCGCTGTCGGCGAGGCCGGCTCGGCGTTGGAAGCTCGCGTCGTTGCCGAAGAGGGACGACCCGTCGTTTTTCTCGACGTACAGCGCATAGCCGCGGTGCCGCAGGTAGTAGCCGGGGAAGTTGGTCGACTCCAGCGACACCGATCCGCCGCCGGCGAGGCCGTTGACGATGCGGAACTGGGAGTCGGCCAGGTTGGTCACGTTCGGCTCGATCCGGGCCCGGTAGTCGTAGTGCCGTACGTAGCTGCCGCTCAGGTCATGCGCCCGCAGCCGGACCGGGGTGGCCCCGTCGGGCACCGGAATGCCGAAGTTCGGGGTGCCGTCGGCGTTCCAGTACAGCTTCTGGAGCCTGGTCCGCCGGTTCGGATCGTTGAGCGGATCGCCGCTGATGTCGCGGTAGTTGCGGTCGTGGTAGACGAGGATGTCGCTCTGTCCGTCCTCGGAGACGGTGAAGGAGTTGTGGCCGGGGCCGTACTGGCCGGTGGCCGCGTTGCTGGCGAACACCGGGGTGGGGCTCTTGCTCCAGGAGGCGGCGTCGAGCAGGTTCGCGCTGGCGGAGGCGGTCAGCATTCCGAGGCAGTAGTTGGCGTCGGTGGCGCTGGCCGAGTAGGTCAGGAAGATGCGACCGTTGCGCTGTATCACCGCCGGTCCCTCGGCGACCCGGTAGCCGCGGGTTTCCCAGTCGTACGTCGGCACCACGAGGCGGGTCACCGTGCCTGTGATCTGCCAGGGGTTGGCGCCCATCCGGGCGAGGTAGACGTTGGAGTTGTTGGGCATGCTCGGTTCCTGCTGTGCCCAGGTCAGATAGCGCACCCCGTTGGCGACGAAGGTCGAGGCGTCGAGACTGAAGGTGTCCCAGGGTGTCGTGATCCGGCCGCGTTCGGTCCATGAACCGCTCAGCGGGTTCGCGTTGGCGTTCTCCAGCACGTACATCCGGATCCGCCACACGTCGTCGGTCCGGCCGGCGGCGAAGTAGACGTACCACCGGTTGTTGATGAAGTGGATCTCCGGTGCCCAGATGTGGGCGCCCATCTCTCCGCTGGTGTGTCGGTTCCAGATCGTCGTCTCCGCCGCCGTCGCCAGCCCTTGCAGGGTGGTCGCGCGTCGCAGCACGATCCGGTCGTACTGCGGCACCGTCGCGGTCATGTAGTAGTAGCCGTCGGTGTGCCGGACGATGTGCGGATCGGCCCGCTGGTTGACCAGCGGGTTGGTGTAGTTCACGGCTGGTGCGGCCTGCGCCGGCCCGGCCACGGGCAGCCCGGCCGACACGGCGAGCACCACCAACGCGGCTGCCACTGCCGACCGTAGGCGTCGGGGGCCGGTTGGCGCGGAACCGACTGCTGGGCAGATGACCGGACCGGTGCGGGGGAGTGGCAGCGACATCTGTCCTCCGTGCGGTTGGTGAGCGTCCAGACGACGCCACCCGGGGACGGTCGACCTACGGCATCCCGCCGGGAAGAAGCGTGAGCGGGCAGGGGAGACATGACGGTGGCGTTACGTCGAGGTGGCGAAACAATGTTCGCGTTAACATCGATGCATGTCAAGGTCTGGCGGTCCTGCGGCGCCCCTTTGGTGATCATGCTCGACGAATAGCGGACCGCCGGCATCCCCGCCACGTCGGCATCGTCGCGGGGATGGCCAGCGGGGTCATTGGCGCCCGGCCGAGCGCGTCACCGGGGGGCGGCGCCCAACTCCACCAGCCTGTCCTCCAGTCCGTACGCGATCCGCAGTTCGCGGAAGTCGTCGGCCGCCTCCGGACCGCGCTGCGGGACCGGCTCCAGCATGACCCGGTGCAACCGTTGGATCTCGGCGGTCGGCTCGACGCCCAGCTCGTCCCGTACCACCCGACGGAGCCGCTGGTAGACCTCCAGTGCCTCGGCGCGTCGACCGCAGCGGTGCAGCGCCACCATGAGCTGACCGTAGAACCATTCGTTGAGTGGGCGGGCGATCACCAGCGACTGCAGCTCGGGAACCATCTCGCGGTGGCGTCCCAGCCGTGCCTGCGCCTCGATACGCAGCTCGATCGCCCTGGTCCGCAATTCCTCGAGATTGGCTGCGTGTGCCGCCAGGACCGCGCCCTGGTTCACGCTCGCGAATGCCGGGCCACGGAACAGGGCCAGGGCGGCGCGCAACTGATCGCTCGCCTCTTCCCACCGCTCGGCCTGGAAGCTCTCCGAGCCTTGGCGCAGCAGTCGTTGGAACTGGCTGGCGTCCGTCTCGTCGACGCTGGCGTCGAGGAGGTAGCCGGGTGGTCGGGTGAGCAGGACGTTGCGTTCCGGCTCGGTGAGTTGGTTCTGCGCGAACATCCGGCGCGCGTGGTAGACGTACGTCTGGAGGGTGGTCAGGGCACTCTTCGGCGGGCGATCCCCCCACAGTTCCTCCACCAGCGTGTCGACGCTGACGACCTCGCCGGCCCGGGCGACGAGAAGGGCGAGGACCTGACTGATCTTGGATACTCCGAGCAGTATGGTCTTGCCGCCGTCGGTGATTATCTCCAGTGATCCGAGAACAAGGAATTCCATTCTTCCCCCCGATGAACTGTTACTTGACCGTCGTGTCGGGATTCAACGCGCGTCAGTGCCGCTGATTTCCCTCGGTCGGCCTTTCGACCTGTTGCCGTCGCTTGTCCTCTCGGTAGTGCGAGATCGCACTCGTCATTCGTGCCCCCGCCCCGTGGCTGACGGGAGATGCTTCCCGTGCTCGATCGACGCTGATGGCCCCCCATCGACGTCGGCGCTCACCGTGCGTACACAATCACTACTACCTACCGCTGTCAATGGTTCTGTTGGTGCCTTCAATCGGACAGCCGGCAGTTGGTGATTGGTTTTCGAATGACCATCGCGGGATAGTTGTGAGCCCCGACACAGTTCGTTACCTCTCAATGTCCGTTTAGGTGCGATGACCCTCTTTGTCGTCGGGCAACAGCTATTACCGGCAATTATTGCGCCGGTAACAATATTGTGGGCAGTGGCGGCGCAAGGGTCCGAAGTCGGCCTCGAAAGCGGCCTTGAACAGGGCGGCAACGGCCCGGGACCACACCTGACCACCCCGGCTCGCCGGAGCGCGACGCCGTCGATCCGACAGCACGAGAGGTACGACCCACCCGATCGGGTGCGGTAAACGCCTTGACGCCAGCCGTCGCTGGACCCGGTTCGACTCGATCGCCACTGTCGAGGATCGCCTAGGGGTTGACGAGGGTGCCAAAGGCTCGGTTGAAGTAGATGGCCGGCTTGCCGTCGTCCACCCGGGCCTGCCGTACCCGGCCCAGCAGGATGACGTGGTCCCCAGCCTCGTCGATGCGCTCGGTGGTGCACTCCAGCAGCGCGAGCGCCCCGTCCACCACTGTCACACCGCCGGCTCCGAGCACGAACCGCCCCTGGGCGAACTTGTCGGCACCCTTGCGAGCGAACCGCATCGCGAGGTCAGCCTGCTCGGCGCGCAGCACGCTCACGGCGAACCGGTCGCAGTCGGCGAAGGCGGGGAACGAGTTCGCCGAGCGGGCCAGGCAGACCAGTACCAGCGGCGGCTCCAGGGAGACCGAACAGAAGGAACTGGCCGTGAAGCCGTGCGCGACACCTGCGGAGTCGACGGTGGTCACGATGGTCACCCCCGAGGCGAACCGCGACATGGCCGCCGTAAAGGTCGACCGGTCGAGGTCGCGCCGCGTGGTCTCATCCAGGTCCGAGGAATGCACTGGCGTCACGGCACGGCCCTTCGTCGGCGAGTCAACACCGTCCACGGTGCCCCCACGTCCTCGAAGACCACTCGATGCCGCCTCGACTCCCACCGACGCGGCCCGATCCGAATCCGGCCGATGTTCGAGCGGCGGACCGCATCGTTGGTGACCAGCCGCGTCCGCACGAACGACGTGTCTGCCGAGGAGGACGGATGACCCTATTGACGACCCGTGGCGCCGAGGAGGCGCAGTGGGTGCTCTGCCAGGGCTGTACGACACCGTTGTACCGCAAGCGGTGGACGCGTGGCCGGAAGGTCTGCCCCGAGTGCGGGTACCACGCACGGCTCACCGCGCCGGAACGGCTCGACCAACTCGTCGATCCCGGCACGCTCGAACCGCTGCCGTTCCCCGCCGTGACCGAGGACATCCTCGGTTTCGTCGACACCGTCGCGTACCCTCGCCGGCTGGCCGACGCGCGGGCCCGGACCGGTCTGGACGAGGCCGTCGTGTGCGCCCGGGCCGCCATCGACGGCCACCCGGTCGTCGTCGCCGCGATGGACTTCCGATTCCTGGGCGGCAGCCTCGGTGTCGGTGTCGGTCAACTGATCGCGATGGCCGCGGAGACCGCGCTGGTCGAGCGGATTCCGCTGCTCATCGCCACCGCCTCGGGCGGTGCCCGGATGCAGGAGGGGACGTTGGCGCTCATGCAGATGGCCCGCACCAGCGCGGCGCTCGGGCAGCTCGACGACGCCGGCATCCTGACCATCTCGTTGATCACCGACCCGACCTACGGTGGCGTCGCCGCCTCCTTCGCGACCCTGGCCGACGTCATTGTCGCCGAGCCGGGCGCCCGGCTCGGGTTCGCCGGCCGCCGGGTCATCGAGCAGACCATCCACCAGGTGCTCCCACAACGGTTCCAGACGGCGGAGTTCCTGCTGGAGCGGGGCTTCGTGGATCTGGTCGTCCCGCGTGACCGCCTGCGTGCCGAGCTGTCCCGGCTGTTGGCGGCGGTCGCCGTACCCCCTGGTGGAGCGACTCACGACGGCCGGCCGGTGCCGACGGTCAGCGATCCCGGTCTGCTCCCCGAGTCAGACCCGTGGGAGCAGGTACGCCTCGCCCGTAAGCTCGATCGACCCACCACCCTGGACTACCTGTCGATGGCCTTCACCGACTTCCAGGAACTGCACGGCGACCGGTCGGGTGGTGACAGCCCCGCCGTGGTCGGCGGCACGGCGCGGCTCGCCGGCCGACCGGTGATGGTGATCGGCCACCAGAAGGGACACACGGCGGCCGAGCTGAACCAACGCAACTTCGGTATGCCCGGCCCGGACGGCTACCGCAAGGCTGCTCGCCTGATGCGTCTGGCCGACAAACTGGGCCTGCCCGTGGTGACCCTCGTCGACACGCCGGGGGCCTATCCCGGCGCGGACGCCGAGGAACGCGGCCAGGCGGTGGCCATCGCCGAGAACCTGCGGCTGATGGCCGGTCTGCGGGTGCCCGTCGTCACCGTGATCATCGGCGAGGGCGGAAGCGGCGGCGCCCTGGCGCTGGCCGTGGCGAACCGGGTGCTGATCTTCGGCAACGGCGTCTACTCCGTGATCAGCCCCGAGGGGTGCGCGGCGATCCTGTGGCAGGACCCGGCCGCCGCTCCCCGGGCCGCCGCGGCGCTCGGCGGCTCCGCCCGGGACCTGCTACGGCTCGGGATCGTCGACGGCGTCATCCCCGAGCCCGACGGTGGCACGGGCGAGGACCCACTGCGCGCGGCCGACCGGTTGCGGGCGGCACTGGTTCCGCTCATCGGCGAACTGTCGGACATGACACCGCAGGCTCTCGTCGCCGACCGGCGGGAACGCTTCAACGCCTTCGGAACGGCGCTCACCGTCGAGACCGGGCTGCGGCCGCTGCGGGAGGAGGTCTCGTGACGGCCCGACTCTTCCACAAGGTCCTTATCGCCAACCGGGGCGAGATCGCGGTGCGGGTCGTCCGGGCGTGCCGGGAGCTGGGCGTCGCAAGCGTCGCTGTGCACTCCACTGTTGATCGGGAGTCACGGGTCGTCCGCCTGGCCGACGAGGCCGTGCAACTCGGTCCGGCACCGCCGAAGCTGAGCTACCTCAATGCCGCCGCCGTGCTGGAGGCGGCCCGGATGACCGGCGCCGACGCCATCCACCCCGGCTACGGCTTCCTCTCCGAGGACCCCGACTTCGCCGACGCCTGCGCCGCCGAGGGCATCACGCTGATCGGTCCGCCGGCCGCGGTGATGACGCAGCTCGGCGACAAGGCGTCGGCCCGCACGTTGATGTCCGAGGCTGGTCTGCCGCTGCTGCCCGGCAGCCTGGACCCGCTCTCCGCCGAGGAGGCCCATCGGCTCGCCGACCGGATCGGCTATCCGGTGATCGTGAAGGCCACCGCCGGCGGTGGCGGTCGGGGCATGCAGGTCGTGGGCTCCTCGGCCGAATTCCCGGACGCCTACCGGCGCACCCAGGCGACCGCCCGGATGCTCTTCGGCAACGGCGAGGTGTACGTGGAGCGGTACCTCGCCGAAGCCCGGCACGTGGAGATCCAGGTGCTGTGCGACGGGCACGGGCACGCGGTCCACCTGGGGGAGCGGGACTGCAGCGTGCAGCGCCGGCACCAGAAGCTGATCGAGGAAACCCCGGCGCCGAACCTGCCGGACGGTCTCGCGGAGCAGATGGGCAAGGCCGCGGTCGCCGGAGCGCTCGCGGCCGGGTACGTCGGCGCGGGCACCTTCGAGTTCCTGGTCGACCGGTCCGGCGGCTTCTACTTCATGGAGGTCAACTGCCGGATCCAGGTGGAGCATCCGGTCACCGAGATGGTGACCGGGGTGGACCTGGTGGCGGAGCAAATCCGGATCGCCGCCGGCCAGCCGTTACGCCTTACCCAGGAGGACGTGCGGCTCTCCGGGGTGGCGATCGAGTGCCGGATCAACGCCGAGGACCCACGGCACGGCTTCGCGCCGACCCCCGGGCGGTTGACCGAGTTCATCCCGGCCGGCGGGCCCTTCGTCCGGGTGGACACCCACGCGTACCAGGGGTACGTCGTCCCGCCCAACTACGACTCGTTGCTGGCCAAGCTGGTGGTCTGGGCGCCACAGCGGGACCAGGCGATCGCCCGGATGATCCGCGCGTTGGGCGAGTTCCACGTCGCAGGTGAACGGGTCAGCACCACCACCGACTTCCTCGTCGACGTGCTCGCCACGGACGCGTTCCGCACCGCGACACACAGCACCGCGCTCGTCGACCAACTGCGCTGAGAGCCACTCCAGACGTACTCGACCGGGCTTCGAGCACCGGCCGACAGCCTGGACACGTCGCCCGGCGCGTGCGGCCGTCCGGCACACCAACTCGCAACGGAGGAACAATGACGCAGGACAAACGGGTCGCGCTGGTCACCGGCGCGACGAGCGGCATCGGGTTGGCGATCGCCCGTCATCTCGCCCGCGACGGCGTGTCGGTCTACCTCTGTGGTCGGAGCGAGCAGACCCTCGCAGAGACCGTCAAGTCCCTCGGCGACGAGGGGTTGCAGGTGGACGGGAGCACCTGCGACGTGACGTCGCCGACGGAGGTGCAGGCGTTCGTCCGGGCCGCCGTCGAGCGGTTCGGGCCGATCGACATCCTCGTCAACAACGCCGGCCGCTCCGGTGGAGGTGTCACCGCCGAGATTCCGGACGAACTCTGGTTCGACGTGATCAACACGAACCTCAACAGTGTCTTCCTGGTCACCAAGGAGGTGTTGAACAACGGCGGCATTCTCGGCCGAGGTCGGGGACGGATCATCAACATCGCCTCCACCGGTGGCAAACAGGGGGTGCTGCACGGGGCGCCGTACTCGGCGTCGAAGCACGGGGTCGTCGGGCTGACCAAGGCCCTCGGGCTGGAGCTGGCCAAGACCGGCGTCACCGTCAACGCGGTCTGTCCCGGGTTCGTGGAGACGCCGATGGCGCAGCGCGTCCGGGAGGTCTACTCCGGTCTCTGGCAGGTGCCCGCCGACGAGGTGCTCGAACGGGTCAACGCCCGGGTGCCGATCGGCCGTTACGTCCAGCCCGACGAGGTGGCGGCGATGGTCGGCTACCTGGTGCACCCGGCTGCGGACGCGGTCACCGCGCAGGCGTTGAACGTCTGCGGCGGGCTCGGAAACTACTAGGGGCCGGCCGTGACGCAGGCAGAGACCAGGGACGACCAGCACCTTCTGGAAACCGTCGAGCACAGCGTGCTACGGCTGCTGTCCGGCTTCCGTGACCCACCGGCCCGACTGGAGATCACCGCGGGAGCGGTCACGGTGACCGCCGAATGGGCGGCCGGCGAGGGTGTCGGCGGCACCGTACCGGTGGCACCGGCGCGTGCGGCGACGAACGTGTCGGACACCCCCGCCGACGACCGGCTGCTCGTCCGGGCCCCGACCGTGGGGGTCTTCTACCGTGCCCCACAACCGGGCAGCCCGCCGTTCGTGCAGGTGGGCGACCAGGTCGCCGCCGGTCAGCAGATCGGCATCGTCGAGGCGATGAAGCTCATGATCCCCGTCACCGTGGACGCGCCGGGAGCCGTTCTTGACGTCCTGGTCGCCGACGGCGCGGCGGTCGAGTACGACACACCGCTCGTCGCCCTGTCCGCGGCCGAGGCGGATTGAACCGCCGCCCAGAATCGAGGAGAAACCATGATCACGACCGGTGTCTCGACCGACCTCTACGCCGAGGTGCTGCAGTTCTACGCCCGGCAGATGCAGGCGCTCGATGGCGGTGACTTCCAGGCGTACGCCGACAGCTTCACCGACGACGGCGAGTTCATCCACTCGCCCGGTCTGCCGCCGGCCCGGACCCGCGCCGGCATCGCCGCCGAATTGACCGAGTTCCACCGTCGGCGTTTCTCCGGTACGCCGGTGCAGCGGCGGCACTGGTTCAACCACGTCGTGTTGGACCACCGCCTGGACGGCGGAATCGACTCGACGAGCTACGCCCTGGTGCTCACCGTGCACCCGGGGGAGAAGCAGCCCGAGATCGGGCCGAGCTGCGTGGTACGTGACGTGCTGGTCCGGGTCGACGGCGACCTGCGGCTCGCGTCGCGTCGCGTCGACCACGACCAGGAACGCTGACATGGGTGCGGTCGTCGTCATCGGCGCCGGCACCATCGGGAGCGGCTGGATCGCGCTGTTCACCGCGCACGGGTTGCCGGTGCGGGTGAACAGCCGCCGGCCGGACGCCGAGAAGGTGGTGCGAGCCGGGCTGGAGCTGTTCGCGCCCGCGTTGCCGGGGGCGCCGGACCCGGCGGCGCTGCTGAACCGGATCGAGTTCGAGCCGGACCTGGCCCGCGCGGTCGCCGACGCCGAGATCGTCTCCGAGAACGTGCCCGACGACCTGGAACTGAAACAGCGGCTGTTCGCCAGCATCGAGCGGACCGGCACCGAGGCGCTGCTGCTGTCGTCGACGTCGAAGCTGGTGCCCGACGATCTCGGGGCCCGGATGCGGGACCCCGCCCGACTCGTCGTGGCCCACCCCTTCAACCCGCCACACCTGGTGCCGCTGGTGGAGGTCGTCGCCGGCAACGCCACCGCAGCGACGGCCGTCGACAAGGTGATGGTGTTCCTGCGATCGGTGGGCCGGCAGCCGGTGCTGCTCCGCCGCGCCCTCCCGGCGTTCGCCGCCAACCGGCTCCAGTCGGCGTTGCTGCGCGAGTGCATCCACCTCGTCGTGGAGGGGGTGCTGACGGTGCCGGAACTCGACGACCTCGTCACCAACTCGATCGGCCTGCGCTGGTCGACCATGGGCCCGTTCCAGGCGTTCCACCTGGGCGGCGGGGAAGGCGGCCTGCGCGGGTGGTTGTCCCACCTGGGTTCCGGCCTGGAACGGGGCTGGGCCCAGCTGGGCACCCCGGCCCTGACCGACCACACCCGGGAGCTGCTGGTCACGCAGACCGAGCAGGCGTACGGCGACCGCACCTACGCCGAGTTGGCAGCCGAACGCGACCGGATGCACCTGGCGGTGCTCGACGCCCTCGCCCGTGCCCGGGCCGAACCTTCCTGATTGGAGCGCGCACAGATGCGAGTGATGCAGTTCGACAGTTACGGCGGGCCGGAGGTGCTCGTCGCCGCCGACGTCGCCCTGCCGCAGCCCGGTCCAGGCCAGGTGCGGATCCGGGCCGAGGCGATCAGCGTGGGCTACGCGCAGACGCAGATGCGGCGCGACGTCTTCCCGGCGCCGATGTGGAGACCGGTGTTCCCGGTGGTGTTGGGTGGTGATGTGGTCGGGCGGATCACCGGGGTCGGCGACGACGTGACAGGTGTCTGTGTCGGCGACCGGGTCGGCGCATTCACCCTGTACGGCGCATACGCCGAGGAGGTCGTGGTAGACGCTGCCACTCTCGTGCCGGTGCCGGAGTCGTTGGACGCGGCCGAGGCGGCGGTGCTGCCGGGCACCGGTCTGATCGCCGGTGGTGTGCTGCGTACCGCGTTGCTGCGTAAGGGGGACGCCGTTCTGGTGCATGCCGCCGCCGGCGGCATCGGCCACCTGGCCGTGCAACTGGCGAAGGCGGCGGGCGCGAGCCTGGTCGTGGCGACCGCCGGCTCGGCGTCGAAGCGCGACTTCGCCCTCTCGCTCGGCGCGGACGTGGCGGTGGACTACACGCGGGCCGACTGGGCGGCCGAGGTGCGCTCCGCCACCGGTGGCCGTGGCGTCGACGTCGTCCTGGAGAGCATCGGTGGGGATGTCGTCGAGCAGGGCCTGGACCTGCTCGCGCCCGGCGGTCGCCTGGTCTTCTTCGGCTCCTCGGCGGCCGAGCTGGCCGTGCCCACGGTGCCGCTGATGAAGCTGATCGGTCTGCGCTACGTCACCGGGTTCGCCCTGTCGGCGTGGCGGGGCGGTCGACCCGACGAGTATCGCGAGGTCCTCGACGAACTGACCTCCCGTCTGCTCGACGGGCGGCTCCGCTCGTCCGTGCACGCGCGACTGCCGCTGACCGCTGCCGCACGGGCCCACGAGCTGGTGGAGAGCCGGGCCCACCCCGGTCGGGTGGTGCTTGTACCGGGGCTGGACTGAGCTTCGAGCCAGGTTCAGGTAACCGTCCGTAGCGTCCATCGTGGTTCGTTTCGGTACCTCACAAGGAGATGAGATGGCAGGTAACAGGAGATGGATGGGCCGGTTTGGCATGGGCGCCGTGGCGCTCAGCGGGGTGCTCGCGTCGGTGGGTGTCGCGAACACCAGTGCCGGTGCCGCCACACCGCCGGCGCCGGTGACCACCCACAGCACCGTCGCCTACGACTGCCGCACCACAGTGCAGCAGGGCTTCCACCCGGTCGTCTACAGCCGTGACTTCGACGTCACGGCACCGGCCTCGGTCGCCGCCGGGGCCGAGTTCGACGTGACGCTGGACCCGACGCCGATCACCGCGTACGCGGAGTACAACCAGACCGTGACCGACGTCCAGGTGGCGTACGCCATCCCGCGCGACGCCAAGGTCAAGAGCTACTCGCTGGTCGGCGGCTCCGGTCTGGGTGCGGCGTTCACCTGGGTCGAGGAGCGCGACGGCGCGCTGGTGGTGCGCAGCAGCGGCCCGTTCACGGGTGGCGTCGAGTTCGACCTGCCCTCGCTGGCGGTGCACCTGAAGGCCGGAAAGAAGGCGGGTGCCGTCGTGTTCGCCCCCGGTGGCCGCAGCTACGTGGAGCCGGGCTTCGGCTGGTTCCGGTACCAGCCGATCCTGAACGAGTGGGGTCCGTTCCAGTGCTTCCCCGACCCGGCCCTGCCGCCGGTGGAGCTGGCGCGGGTGACCGTCACCAAGTGACGTACGGGGCGGGCGTCGGGACACCGGGGCCCGCCCCTCTCCGCGACAATGGGACTCCACTTACCAAAAGCACTGAAAGGAACCCTCATGCCGCTCGCGATGGCGATCACTGAGTTCGGCGACGCTGACGTTCTGCGACCGTTGGAGGTGCCCGAGCCGTCCGCCGGGCCCAGCCAGCTCCGCGTGCGCGTGCGGGCCGCCGGCGTCAACCTGATCGACTGTCGGATCCGGTCCGGGTTCATGCAGTCCATCTACCCGGCGACCTTCCCGCAGGTGCTCGGCAACGAGTTCGCCGGTGTGGTCGACCAGACCGGGCCGGACGTGACGGGCTTCGCGGTCGGCGACGAGGTGCTGGGCTTCGCCTTCCTGCAGTCGTACACCGAGGTGCTCGTGGTCGGGGTCGACCAGGTCGTCGCCAAGCCCGCCGACCTGTCGTGGGAGGCCGCCGGCTCGCTCTCCGCAGTGGGCCAGACGGCGTACAACGCGCTGCGTGCTCTGCGGGTCACCACCGGGCAGACCGTGCTGGTGCACGCCGCCGCCGGCGGTGTCGGCACCATCGCGGTGCAACTGGCCCGGGCCTTCGGCGCGACGACAGTCATCGGCACCGCCAGCCCGGGTAACCACGACTACCTGCGGTCGCTCGGAGCCGAGCCGGTCGCCTACGGCCCCGGGCTCGCCGACCGTGTTCGGGCGTTGGCCCCGGCGGGTGTGGACGTCGCGCTCGACGCCCATGGCGGCCAGGAGGCGTTGGACGTGTCGCTGGCGTTGGTGCCGGACCGCACGAGCATCGGCACCATCGCGAACTTCCGCGCCGCTGGCCAGCACGGCATCACCATGCTGCGCGGCGAGCGGTCAGTGGAGACCCTGGCCGCGTTGACCCAGCTGTACGACGAGGGCGGTCTGCGGCTGCACGTGCAGCGCACCTACCCGCTGCGGCAGGCCGCCGACGCCCACCGCGAGGCCGAGGCCGGGCACGTACGCGGGAAGCTCGCCCTCGTCGTCTGACGGCTCCACCTGGAGGACACCGTGCCGCCGCCCCTCGACTCCGGACACCCTCGACGCTGGCGGATCCTCGCGGTGCTGGTGTGCTGCCTACTGTCGATCATCCTGGACAACACCGTGCTGAACGTCGCGCTACGGACCCTCACCGATCCTCGGCACGGTCTCGGCGCGACGCACAGTCAGTTGGAGTGGATCCTCAGCTCGTACACGTTGGTCTTCGCGGCGTTGCTCTTCGCCTGCGGCGCGGCGGCCGACCGCTTCGGCCGTCGCCGGCTGCTGCTGTTCGGGTTGGTGGTGTTCGGGCTGGCCTCGCTGGCCTCGGCGTACGCCGACAGCCCTCTGACCTTGATCATCACCCGGGCCGTGATGGGCGTCGGCGCCGCCGCGGTCATGCCGTCCACGCTGGCCGTGATCGCGGCGGTCTTCCCGATGCGCGAGCGGCCCCGGGCGATCGGCGTCTGGGCCGGGGCGGTGGGCTTCGCCCTGGCCATCGGGCCGATCACCGGAGGGCTCCTGCTGTCCCGGTTCTGGTGGGGCTCGATCTTCCTGGTCAATGTGCCGCTGGTGCTCGGCTGCGTCGTCGCGGTGCTGCTGGTGGTGCCGGAGAGTCGGGGACACCCCGACCGGGGCCTGGACCTGCCGGGCGTGGGGCTGTCGGTCGCCGGTCTCGCCGCGCTGGTGTACGGGGTGATCGCCGGAGGTCGACTGGGCACCGTGACCGACGTGCGGGTATGGGCGCCGATCCTGGTCGGCGTGGCCGCGCTGTGGCTGTTCGTCCGCCACGAGCGGCGTGCCGCCCAGCCCGCCTTCGAGCTGTCCTTCCTGCGCGATCCGGCCTTCTCCGCCGCGCTGGTGGCCGTCGGTTTCGTCTCCTTCGCGATGCTGGGTTTCCTGTTCTTCAGCGCGTTCTACCTGCAGAGTGTGCGCGGCTACAGCCCGCTGCGCGCGGGTTCCTTCACGCTGGCGCTGGCCGCCGCCAACGTCCTGGTCGGCCCGCTCAGCGCGGTGGCGGTCCGCCGTCACGGGCCGAGGGCGGTCTGTACCGCCGGGCTGCTGTCGGTGGGCGCCGCGTTGCTCGGGGTGGCCCTGGTGCGCCAGCACACGCCACCGTGGGCGCTGGTGCCGATGTTCGCCCTGCTGGGCGGTGGAATGGCCGCCGTGCTGCCGGCGGCGTCGATGTCCATCATGACCGCCATTCCCCGGGAGAAGGCCGGGGTCAGTTCGGCGATGAACAACACCGTCCGGCAGGTGGGCAACGTGCTCGGGGTGGCGGTGCTCGGTTCGGTGCTCGCGTCGACCTATCGCGCCGGCGTCTCCGACGAGTTGACGGTGCTGCCTGCTGCGGCGCGGCACGACGCGGGAGAGTCGCTCGACGCGACGCTGGCCGCCGCGCTCGCGCGGGGCGGCGACACCTCTGCCCTGGTCGCGGCGGCCCGCGCGGCGTTCATCGACGCGATGCACCTCACCGCAGTGCTCGCGGCGCTGTTGGCGCTGGCCGGGGCGGCGGTCACCCTGCGCTGGCTGCCTCGGAAGCTGCCGACCCAGGACCGGCCCTCCGCGGCGATACCCGGCCGGCCGCAGCGCTACGCAGTCGAATCGTCACCGAAGCCTTAGGATGAGCCGATGTCTTTCACCGATGCGGAGATCGAGTACCTGACCTCGCAGCGACTGGGCCGATTGGCGTCGGTCGCGCCCAGCGGCGCCCCGCAGAACAATCCGGTCGCCTTCACCTACAACCCGGCCACCGGCACGATCGACATCGGCGGTCACAACCTGACCTCCAGCCGTAAGTTCCGCAACATCAAGGCCGACCCACGGGTGGCGTTCGTCGTCGACGACCTGGCCTCGACCAACCCGTGGAAGGCCCGGGGCGTCGAGATCCGGGGCCACGCCGAAGCGCTGGTGGACGTGGAGCCGCCGCACCCCTACTTCGGATCGGCGATGATCCGAATTCGGCCGCGTCGCATCATCACCTGGGGGATCGACGACGCGCCGATGGCCGGCCGCGACGTCGAGCCGTGACCGACCGGCCGACATAGCGCTCTTCGAGTGGGCCGCGAGCCCGCCCTGACACCGTTGACCTGCAACCGCGGGACAGCCGGGAGGGGCGCAGATGACGGCACCGACAGCGCAGCAACTCTTCGAGGACGACTTCACCGACGGCGTACGCAGCGGAGCGGGGGCGCCCTGGCGGCTCCGCCCCGTCGACGCCCTGCCGACCGGTGACGGCGTCGTCCGTACCACCCCCAACGGCCTGGTGGTCGTACCGACCGGGGTCGACGCCCGTTCCGGCGCGCCGGCCTTTGCGCAGCCGGCGACGCCGGTGCAGCACCTGCGGTGGGCGGCGTTCACCACGCACGTGTCCCCGTCCGGCCGCCCGGGTTTCGAGACCGTCGACGGGCAACTGCTGACAGTGTCGGCCGACGTGGCACTGCGTGGGTTCGGACTGGACACCCACCCGTACGACGACGTCACCGACGCCACTGTCGACATCCGGCTCGGCGCCGGGGGCCTCATCTCCGTCGACCTGGAATCCGGCGTCGTGTTCGACTTCTTCCTCACGCACCACCGCCTCTACGCGGTGTACGAGCGGCTGGCGCTGCGTCCGGATGCACGCTTCGCGGCGTTCACCTATGCGGTGCCGGTGGCTGACCGCCGGCCTGAGCAGGTGCACCGGCTGGAGGTCTCCTTCGAGCGGGCTACCGGCACGGCCCGGTGGCGGGTCGACGGGGCCGAGGTGCTGTCGGTCGACCGGGTCGGCACGCGCTGCCTCGACGCGGCGTACCTCAAGCGCGACAACGGCGGCGTCGAGGAGTCGGTGCTGCCCGGCCAGCTCAGCTACGGCCTCGGCCTGTTCGCCGACCGCATGTACGGCCAGGGCGTCGAGCTGTCCGCCGGCCGGCTGCGGGTCACCGCTGTTCCGCGTCCCTGACGCCACCCGCCACCTCTTCTTTCGTCACCTCTGGAGGTCAACCGTGTCTTCTTCCGACAAGACCGTGCTCGTGCTCGGTGCCACCGGTAAGCAGGGTGGATCGACCGCCCGACACCTTCTGCGGCGGGGCTGGTCGGTCCGCGCGTTCGTCCGCGACCCGAACGCCGCGAAGGCCAGGGCGTTGGCCGACCTGGGCGCGACCCTTGCGGTCGGTGACCTGGAAGACGCCGAGTCGGTACGGCAGGCGATGAAGGACGCGTACGGGGTGTTCAGCATCCAGACCCCGATGAGCGAGCACGGTGTGGAGGGTGAGGAGCGGCACGGCAAGACCTGCGCGGACGCGGCGAAGGAGTTCGGCGTCCAGCACTACGTGCACAGCTCCGTGGGCGGCGCCGAGCGGCCCGAGGGCATCAACTGGCGGTTGTCCAAGCTCGCCATCGAACAGCGGATCGTCGAAAACGGGCTGCCGTTCACCTTCCTACGCCCCTCGTACTTCATGGAGAACCTCAACCACGACATGTCACCGCTCGTCCTGGTTGACGGCGAGTTGGTGTTCCGGCGCGGGCTGGGCCCGACCAACACCCTCCAGATGATCAGCGGACCGGACATCGGTTACTTCGCGGCCGATGCCTTCGACAACCCGAAGCGGCACATCGGGGCAAAGATCGAACTCGCTGGTGACGAGGTGACCGGCGACGAACTCGCCGCCGCGTTCGGCCGACACACCGGCCTGCCGGCCAGGTTCGAGTCGGTGCCGCTGGACCAGCTGCACGAGGAGGGTCTGGTCTGGCAGTCCATCTCCTACCGCTGGCTCAACGGCATCGGCTACCACGCCGACATTCCCGCGCTGCGGGCCCAGTTCCCCGGGCTGCTCACCCTCGACCAGTGGCTGGCGAAGACCAACTGGCAGCCGCTGCCACCCGCGTCGACCGAGTGACCGACCCACCGCGACACGAGTCGCGTACGAGCGCGCGACGCCATGGTTGAACCGAATCGATGAGGGGGCCGAGATGCCGGATCTGTTGGCGGCGACACGTGACGTCGTCGAGCTCGCGGCGAAGAACGCCGCCGACGCGGAAACCAACCGCAGACTGGACCCGGAGGTGGTCCGGGGAGTCGTTGCGGCCGGGTTCGCCCGACACTTCGTGCCGACCCGGTTCGGCGGCCGGGCCTCGACGTTCACCGGTCTGGTCGAGCCGGTGGCCGTGTTGGGCGAGGCGTGCGTGTCGACCGCCTGGTGCGCCTCGCTCACCGCGGCGCTGGGCCGGATGACAGCGTATCTGCCTGTCGAGGGCCAGGCCGAGGTCTGGTCGGACGGGCCGGACGCGTTGGTCGTCGGGGCGCTGATGCCACTGGGCCGGGCCGAGCCCACCGAGGGAGGCTGGCGCCTGTCCGGCAGTTGGCCGTTCGTCAGCATCGTCGAGTACTCCGACTGGGCGCTGGTCTGCGCGATGGCGCCCGGTGCGGACCGCCCGCAGCCGTGGTTCTTCGCGGTGCCGCGCGACACCTACCGGATCGCCGACACCTGGCACACCATGGGGATGCGGGGCACCGGCAGCAACACGTTGATCCTGGACGACGTCTTCGTCCCGAGCGAGCGCGGGTGCAGCCGCGAGAGCATCGCCGCCGGCGACGCGGTGGCCGCCGAGGCGATCTGCCACACCGTGCCGATGCGCGCCGTCAACGGCCTGGCCTTCGCCGTGCCGGTCCTGGGCGCGGCGCGAGGCGCGGCGGCGGCCTGGACCCCGTGGGTCGCCGAGAAGCTCGGTGGCGGCTCGAACGCGATCTCGGCCCTGGACCGGGGAGCGTACGAGCAGACCCTGGCGCGGGCGCACGGCGAGATCGACGCGGCGCAGCTCCTCCTGGAACGGGTGGCGCGGGTGGCGGACGCGGGCGGCGTGACCCCACTGGCGGTGACCCGTGGCTCCCGCGACTGCGCCCTCGCCGCCGAGACCCTGGTCGCGGCGACCGACCGACTCTTCACCACAGCGGGCACACGAGCCCAGGCCGAGAACAACCCGCTGCAGCGGTTCTGGCGGGACGCGCACGCGGCGGCCAGCCACATCGGCCTGCAGTTCGGCACCGCTGCCAGCGCCTACGCCGGCCGGCTGCTCGCCGGTCGCTGACGACACCACACTTTCGGAGGCAAACAGTGGATCCGACCAGGACGGACGCGGGTTTCGTCGCGATCGTCACCTTCCCCACCGACGGCCCGGAGACGGCACGCGAGCTGGTCGAGCTGGCGACCGGGGGAGTACAGGAGTGGATCCGGGCGGTGCCCGGGTTCCTCTCCGCCAACTACCACATCAGCTCCGACGGCACCCAGGTCGTCAACTACGCCCAGTGGAGCAGCGAGGCGGCCTACCGCGAGTCCTTCACGAACAACCCCAGGTCGGCCGAGGTGCGAGCGTCACTCAGCGCGCTGCCGGGCCTCACCGGGCCGCCGCGCTCGGTCTTCTGCACGCTCGCCGCCAGCATCCTGCCGGCGCCGGTCGAGGAGACGTCCCCGTGAGCCGCCGGGTCGTTCTCACCGGGATCGGGGTACGGACCCCGGGTGGGTCGGGCGCCGACCAGTTCTGGGATCTGCTCACCGCCGGCCGCACGGCCACCCGCCGGATCAGCTTCTTCGACCCCGCGCCCTACCGCTCCCAGGTGGCCGGCGAGTGCGACTTCGACGCCGAGGCCGAGGGCTTCACCCCACGTGAGATCCGCCGGATGGACCGGGCCACCCAGTTCGCCGTGGTGTGCACCCGCGAGGCGGTGGCCGACAGCGGTCTCGACCTCGACGGCGTGGAACCGCACCGGATCGGGGTGAGCCTGGGCAGCGCGGTCGCCGCTGCGACGAGTTTGGAGAACGAGTACCTCGTCCTGTCCGACCGGGGGCGGGAGTGGGAGGTCGACCCGACGCACCTGTCGCCGTACATGTTCGACTACCTGACCCCGGGCGCGATGGCGGCGGACGTGGCCTGGACGGTGGGGGCGGAGGGGCCGGTGGCACTGGTCTCCAACGGCTGCACCTCGGGGCTGGACGCGGTGGGGCAGGCCGCGCAGCTCATCCGGGAGGGCAGCGCCGACGTCATGATCACCGGCGCGACGGACACCCCGATCACCCCGATCGTCGTCGCCTGCTTCGACGCCATCAAGGCGACCACCCCGCGCAACGACGAGCCGGCCCGCGCTTCCCGACCGTTCGACGGCTCCCGCAACGGCTTCGTCCTGGCCGAGGGCGCAGCGATGTTCGTGCTGGAGACCCACGAGCGGGCGGTGGCACGCGGCGCGCACATCTACGCCGAGGTGAGCGGCTACGGGGCGCGCAGCAACGCGTACCACATGACCGGCCTGAAGACGGACGGTCGGGAGATGGCCGAGGCGATCCGGGCCGCGCTGGCCGAGTCGCGGCTCGACCCGGAGGCGATCGACTACATCAACGCGCACGGCTCGGGCACCAAGCAGAACGACCGTCACGAGACGGCGGCGTTCAAGCGGAGTCTGGGTGAGCACGCGTACCGGACGCCGGTCAGCTCGATCAAGTCGATGGTCGGGCACTCGCTGGGCGCGATCGGCTCCATCGAGATCGCCGCGTGCGCGTTGGCCATCAAGCACAACGTGGTGCCGCCCACCGCGAACCTGCACGACGCCGACCCGGAATGCGACCTGGACTACGTGCCGGTCGTGGCGCGGGAGCGCCGGCTCGACGCCGTGCTGACGGTGGGCAGCGGGTTCGGTGGTTTCCAGAGCGCGATGGTGCTCACGCGGGCGGGGGGAACGCGATGACGACGGTGGTCACCGGGGTTGGTGTCGTCGCCCCGAACGGGCTCGGGGTGGACTCGTACTGGAAGGCGACGCTGGACGGGGTCAGCGGCATCGCACCACTGACCGGGTTCGACACGTCCCGGTATCCGGCCCGGCTCGCCGGGCAGATACGCGACTTCGACGCCCGCGACCACATCCCCGGCCGACTGCTGCCGCAGACCGACGTCTCCACCCGGTACGCGTTGGCGGCGGCGGACCTGGCGCTGGCCGACGCTCAGGTGCGCACCGACGCGCTACCCGACTACGACATGGGGGTGGTGACGGCCAACGCCCTCGGCGGCTTCGCCTTCACTCACCGCGAGTTCCACAAGCTCTGGTCGCAGGGGCCGGAGTACGTCAGCGTCTACGAGTCCTTCGCCTGGTTCTACGCGGTCAACACCGGCCAGATCTCCATCCGCAACGGTATGCGTGGGCCCAGCAGTGCCGTCGTCACCGAGCAGGCCGGCGGGCTCGACGCGATCGGGCACGCACGGCGCTCGATCCGACTGGGTACCCCACTGATGCTCACCGGTGGGGTCGACTCTGCGCTCGACCCGTGGGGCTGGGCGTCGCACCTGTCCAGCGGCCGCGTCAGCCTCGTCGAGTCGGCCGACCGGGCGTACCGGCCGTTCGCCGCGGACGCCACCGGCTACGTGCCCGGCGAGGGCGGGGCCATCCTGGTGCTGGAGGACGAGGCCGCGGCGCGACGTCGCGGTGCCGGCCCCGGCTACGGCCGGGTCGTCGGGTACGCCGCGACCTTCGATCCCCCACCTGGTTCACCGCGCCCGCCGGCGCTGCGCCGCGCGGCCGAGGCCGCCCTCGCCGATGCCGGCATCGGACCCGCCGACGTGGGTGTGGTCTTCGCCGACGCGGCCGGCGTCGCGGAGCTCGACCGGGCCGAGGCGGAGGCGCTGCGCGGGATCTTCGGACCGCGCGGCGTGCCGGTCGCCGCGCCGAAGGCGCTGGTCGGGCGGCTCTTCGCCGGTGGGGGAGCGCTGGACGTCGTCACCGCCCTGCTGGCGATCCGGGACGGCGTCATTCCGCCGGTGCCGCGCGCCGTCGACGTCCCGGACGACTACGGCCTCGATCTCGTGTACGGCGAGGCCCGGCAGGCCCCCCTGTCGTACGCGCTCGTCCTGGCCCGTGGCAAGGGCGGCTTCAACTCCGCGGTCGTGGTCGGTCAGGCCACGACCGGACATCAGCAATGATCGAGAGGACCAGGTAGATGACCGACATCACCCTCGACGACCTCCGGCGCGTCATGGCCGCCTGCGCGGGCGCGGACGAGAGCGTCGACCTCGACGGCGACATCATCGACGTGCCGTTCGAGGATCTGGGCTACGACTCGCTGGCCGTGATGGAGACGGCCGCGATCCTGGAACGCGACTACAAGGTCACGATCCCGGACGAGAAGATCGCCGGCCTGCCCACGCCGCGGGCCATGCTCGACGAGATCCGGCACAGCCTGGCCGCGGCGAGCTGAGCCGTGTCGCACCGGACCGAACACACGCTGACCGTCGCGGCGCCACCCCGCGTGCTCTACGACCTGGCCGCGGATGTCACCCGCTGGCCGGCCATCTTCGCCCCGACGGTGTACGTGCACCACCTGGAGCGCTCGGAGTCCGCCGAGCGGTTCCAGCTCTGGGCGCTGGTCGGCGGCGAGGTGGCCACCTGGACGTCCCGTCGCAGCCTGGACGCGGCAGGGCTGCGGATCGGCTTCACCCAGGAACGCAGTCAGGCGCCGATCGCCTCGATGAGTGGTGAGTGGATTTTCCGCGCTGCCGCCGGCGGCGGGACCGAGATCGTGCTGGTGCACGAGTTCACCGCCGTCGGTGACGACCCCGAGTCGGTCCGCTGGATCACCGAGGCACTGGACCGTAACAGCCCTGTGGAGCTGGCTGCCCTGGCTCGCATCGGCACCACCGGGCATCCCGTCGAGGACGTCGTGTTCACCTTCGCCGACCGGGTGCCGGTGGACGGCGCGGTGGCCGACGCGTACGAGTTCGTGAACCGCTCCGATCAGTGGCCACAGCGGCTGCCGCACGTGGCCCGGGTGGTGCTGCGCGAGGTGAGCCCGGGAACGCAGGACATGGAGATGGACACCGTCACCGAGGACGGCTCGACGCACACCACCCGGTCGGTGCGGATCTGCACAGCGGTCGAGCGGATCGTCTACAAGCAACTGGTCCCACCGCGCCTGTTGCTGGGTCACAGCGGACGGTGGCTCTTCACCGACGACGGTGACGGTGCCACGGTCACCGCGGAGCACACCGTGGCCATCGATCCGGACCGGGTGCGGGAGGTGCTCGGCGCGGGCGCCACGCTCGCCGACGCACGTGACTTCGTCCGCTCCGCGCTGGGCGGCAACAGCCGTACGACGCTGGCACACGCCGGCTCGTACGCTGCTGCCCGACGATGACCGTGACGGGGCCGGCGGTGACGGCGGAGTTGACCGAGGTCGCTGACGGGGTGTTCGCGTACACCCAGCCCAACGGTGGCTGGTGCTTGAGCAACGCCGGCATTGTCACCGGGCCCGAAGGGATCCTGCTGGTCGACACGGCGGCGACCGAGCGGCGGGCCCGCGCCCTCGCCGACCGGATCAGCGGGCTGCGGGCCGGCCCGGTCCGCACGTTGGTCAACACGCATCATCACGGCGACCACACCTTCGGAAACGGGGTCTTCACCCCCTCGGCGACCGTCATCGCCCACGAGCGGGCCCGCCAGGAGATGGCCGAGACCGGGCTTGCGCTGACCGGGCTCTGGCCGGACGTGCGGTGGGGCGACATCCAGGTGGTGCTGCCCGATGTCACGTTCGCGCAGGAGTTGACGGTGCATGTCGGGGAGCGCCGTGCCGAGCTGCTGTACGTCGGTCCGGCGCATTCCACCAACGACGTCGTGGTGTGGCTGCCGCGTGAGCGGGTGCTGTTCGCCGGGGACGTGCTGATGTCCGCTTGTACGCCGTTCCTGCTGTTCGGTTCGGTCACCGGGGCCCTCGACGCGGTGGCGCGGTTGCGGGCGCTACGGCCTCGGACGGTGGTCTGCGGGCACGGTCCGGTGACCGGTCCGGAGATCCTCGACGCCACCGAGCGTTACCTGCGGCGGATCGTCGAGGTGGCGGCCGAGGCGTACCCGCAGGGGCGCAGTCCGCTGGAGGCGGCCCGTGAGTCGGACTGGTCGGAGTTCGCGCACCTGCTCGACCCGGAGCGGGTGGTGGGGAACCTGCACCGGGCGTACGCCGAGCTGGCCGGTGTTCCGTCGGGGGCGCCGCTACCGGTGGCCGCGGTGCTGGCCGAGATGATCGAGTACAACGGAGGGCGACCGCTGACCTGCCTGGCCTGACGGGCCGTCCCGCGCGTCGACCGGTCGCGTGCGGGGCGGCTCAGGCTGGTTCGGCGTACGTCGACAGGCCTCGCACGATGATCTCCATGCCCAACTCGAAGCGCCGCTCCGAGTCCAGGGACGTGATCGGCCCCGCCATCTGCGTGAGGTTGGGGAACCGGTCCGGGGGCAGTGAGGTCAGGTAGTCGTGGATCTGCGCCACGTATGCCTGAACGGCGCTGGTGTCCACGCCGTCGCCCGGGAAGGCATCGTCGAGCGTCTCGGTGGTGACGAAGGAGGTCACCAGGTCGCCGGCGTAGGCGGCGATGTCGTCGGGGAGGCCACCGGCGCGCAGCAGCGCCATGGTGCGTTCCATTCCGGCCACGCCGTTGGTGCCCAACGGGATCCGCGACAGCGACACGCGAGCCAGGTCGCGGTGCGACCGGAAGACCTGGCGCAACGAGCGCAGCATCTCCTTGACCTGCTCGGCCCAGCGTGCCGGGTCGGGTTCGGGGATGTCGACCTCGGCGAGCACCCGGTCGTACACCAGGTCCAGCAGTTCGTCCTTGTTGGCAACGTGGGCGTAGAGCGACGCCGGTCCGGTCTGGAGCTCCTGGGCGACGCGACGCATGCTCAGTGCGTCCAGCCCTTCGGCGTCCAGGACCCGCAGCGCCGTGGTGACGATCAGCTCCTGGCTCAACGGCTGCCGAGGTGGGGGTTTCGGGGGCGTCTGCCATGGCGGCGTGGGGATCGCCTGGGTCACGCGGGCCTCCATGCTCGCTCGTCTCCGGTCGACACATCGTAGTTGACGGCATTCGGTGTTTGCTGTTAGAACGGTGTTCGTGCGTGGAACAGCGTACGCTGACCGTCGTGGAGAGGTCGAGATGAATCCCCTGACCGAGCAGGCAGCGCCCGAGGCGCCGTCCGACGAGACACCGCAGCCGTACCGGCACCGGTGGATCGCCCTGGCGGCGATCCTCGGTGCGGAGGTCATGGACCTCTTGGACGGCACGATCATGAACGTCGCAGCGCCGACCATCCGGGAGGATCTCGGCGGCGGCTTCACGGCGATCCAGTGGATGACCGCCGGTTACACGCTGCCCTTCGCGGTCCTACTGATCGTCGGTGGCCGGCTGGGCGACATGTTCGGCCGCAAACGGATGTTTCTCGTCGGCGCGGCCGGCTTCGCCCTGGCGTCACTGCTCTGCGCCGTGGTGCAGGATCCGTGGCAGCTGATCGCAGCCCGCGCCCTCCAGGGCGGCCTCGGCGCGCTGATGATCCCGCAGGGCCTGGGGCTGATCAAGCAGATGTTCCCCCGCCGAGAGCAGGCCGCGGCCTTCGGTGCGTTCGGGCCGGTGATGGGCCTCTCGGCGGTCGGCGGGCCGATCCTGGCGGGCTTCCTCATCGACAGCAACCTGTTCGACACCGGCTGGCGGATGGTCTTCCTGATCAACCTGCCGATCGGCATCGCGACTCTCTACGCTGCGGCCAGGTTTCTGCCCGAGTCTCGGGTCGCCACCCGCCCGAGGTTCGACCTGGGCGGCATCGCCCTGGTCACCACCGGTCTGCTCCTGCTCATCCTGCCGCTGGTGCAGGGGCACGAACTCGACTGGCCGGCGTGGACGTTCGTGACGATGGCCGCCTCCGTGCTGGTCCTCGCCGCCTTCGCCTGGTACGAGTTGCGCCGCGAGCGCAGCGGCCAGGCCGCCGTCATCGAACTGAGCCTGATGCGTAAGCCCCGATTCCTGGCGGGTCTGCTCGTGGCGCTGGTCTTCTTCGCCGGCACCGCCGGGATGTCCCTGACGCTCGGCGTCTACCTCCAGGCGGGTCTGGGCTGGAGCCCCACCCGGACGGCCGCGACGATGATGCCCTGGGCGCTCTTCCTGGTCGTCGGCGCCATCCTGACCGGCGCCGTCCTCGGTGCCAAGCTCGGTCGCACGGCGCTGCACCTCGGTCTGCTGGTGATGATCGTGGGCGTGCTGTTCATCCGGTTCACCATCGGCCGCCACTCGACCGACCTGACCAGCTGGGATCTCGTCCCGTCGATCGCGATCTCCGGTCTCGGGATGGGCATCATGATCGGTCTCCTGTTCGACATCTCGCTGGCCGACGTGGAACCGGAGGAGTCCGGCACCGGCGGTGGGGTCCTGACCGCTGTGCAGCAGCTCGGCTTCGGCATCGGCGTGGCCCTCATTGGCACCATCGTCTTCGGCGTCGTCAGCAGGCACGCCGCCTCGGTGCAGGCCTCCCGCGAGGCCTTCACCGACGGGATCCTGCGTGGCCTCACCGTGGTGATCGTGCTCCTCGCGCTCTCCTTCGTGCTCGCCTTTCTGTTGCCGCGTCGGGCGCGAGACGAGTCCGAGACGCACTGACCCGCCTGCCCTGCCCGCCCAGACCGTCCGCCCTGCCCAAGGAGACTCGCCATGGCCACCGACCTCGCGCCCACACCGTCGGCCTCCCGCACCCGACTCTGGCCGATCCGTCTCGCCGGGGTCGCCGGGGCGGTCCTCGCCGCTCTGCTCACCTGGGTGCTCATCGAGCCGGTCGCCGGCCACGACCTGTACGCCCCGGCGCTCGGCTCGGACGCGCCGCAGGACATCGGCGCCGTCGAGACCATCGCCGTCGCCCTACTGCCCTCCCTGGCCGGGTGGGGGCTGCTCGCCGTACTCGAACGGCTCGTCCCACGGCGGGCCACGCTGATCTGGACGGCCGCCGCCCTGGTGCTGCTGCTGGTCACCATGCCCTGGGGTGGCACCTTCCGCACCGAGGGCGACCACCCCTCCCTCGTGCTGCTGCACCTCGCTGTGGCCGCCGTCCTTGTCCCTGTCCTGGCCTGGTCGTCGGCGCGGCGACGACCTTTCGGCACTCCCTGACCCCCGCAGCCGCTCTGACCCCGCCGCCCTGCCCCGCACCTCCAACGCAAGGAGACACGCAGCCATGACCAAGGTTCTCGTCATCGGTGCCACCGGCAACCAGGGAGGAGCGGTCAGCGACCTCCTCCTCGACCATGGCCACGAGGTCGTCGCGTACGTCCGCGCGCCCGAGTCACCCGCCGCCCAGGCGCTTGCCGCCCGTGGTGTGCAGCTCGCCCCCGGCAACCTCGCCGACTCCGAGGCGCTCGGCCGAGCCGCCACCGGCGTCGATGCGGTCTTCGGACTCTCGGTGCCCTTCGGTGATGGTGGCAAGGAGGAGGAGATCGCCCAGGGACGCCTGATCGTCGACACCGCGACTCGCGTCGGCGCCCACCTGGTCTACTCGTCGGTCCGTGGCGCGGACCGCTTGGAGGACAGCGACATCGACCATGCCGACAGCAAGCAGGTGGTCGAGACGTACCTGCGCGGGCAGGACGTGCGCGCCACAGTGCTCGGACCGGTCTACTTCATCGAGAACGTGCTCAACCTGAACTTCAGCCGCCTGGGCGACGGCGTCCTCTCCAACCCCCTGTCGCCGGGCAAGAAGCTGGACCAGGTCACCGTGCTCGACATCGCCGGCCTGGCGGTGTACGCCATCGAGCACCCGGACGAGCTGGTGGGTAAGCGGATCGACGTGGCCTCCGACAGTGTGACCGGCGAGGAGGCGGCCCGGATCCTCAGTGCGGCGATCGGCCGGGAGATCCCGTACCGGCAGATGCCCCTCGCCCAGGTCCGGCAGTGGGCGGGCGACGAGATCGCGGACATGTTCCAGCGTTTCGAGGACAACACCGACTTCGTCGACGTGGTCGCTCTGCGGGCGCAGTACCCGGGTGTGACCTGGCACAGCTACGCCGATTGGGCCAAGACGGTCGACTGGGACCGGGTGCTCAAGGGCTGACGACGGGGCGGCGCGGGGAGGTCCGGGCGCTCCCCGCGCCGCCGCCACCATTCGCCCGGTCGAATCCCTGTTCAGGCATGCGCTCGGCGCACCATCTCGTTGATCCAGACAGGCGCGTACGGAGATGTGCACCCCGGGGAGGTCGGGTAGTCCTTGAGCACCGCCAGCCGTTCGCCGATGCCGATCGCGCGAGCCCGGTGCGCGGCGTGCTCGATTCCGATCTGGGCCAGGCAGTGGTTCATCGCCCACTGGAGGCGATCCGGCGCGTCCCTCATCTCGCTTTCGATGACGTCGAGCAGTCTCGGGAGGTCGAGGCTCTCGGGCTTCTTCGTCACGCGCTCCGTGGTCAGCGCCCAGCCGGCACTCGCGACCACCGGATCCGGATCAGCGCACCAGGCCAGGCGCAGCTCCTCGGAGTGCGGGTTCTTCTTCACCACGTAGTTCACGAGCCAGTCGTGCACCTTGGGCGCGCGTGCCTCGCGCAGCATCGTGTCCAGCTCGGCACGCCCGAACGCCCTGGGGCGGCAGATCAGGATCGACAGCAGTCTCGCCGCGGTGTCGTCGGTCGTCCAGAGCTGGCACGCGAGTTCCTGCTGTGTCTTCAGCCGCTTCGCGAGCGCCCGAAGCTTGCCGAGGTGCACACCGTGATCGTCACCGTGTTTCGCGTTCACCTCGCGCGTGCGGGGGTCCTCCAGTGCGGCCAGTTCGGCCATCACCTCGGCCACCACCGTGTCGGTGGGCGTCGTCGCGGTCACCAGAGCCTCCAACTCCTCGGGTGTGACATGCACCTTACGACGGCGTCGGCCGTTGGTGACCTGCGGCTTGTCGGTTCCGGCTGCCCGCCGCCGGCCGAATGGCACAGTGAAGTCCATGGACAGGAAGCACGTCAACGACTGGCTCGCCGCCTACGAGCGGGTGTGGCGGACGCCGGGCACCAACGACCTGGTCACCCTCTTCACCGAGGACGCGAGCTACCAGCAGGGGCCGTACTGGACGCCCGTCGTCGGCCTGCCGGCCATCGCACAGATGTGGGAGAAGCAGCGCAAGGGTCCCGACGAGGTGTTCCAGATGACCAGCGAGATCGTCGCGGTCGAGGGCGACACCGCGGTGTCGCGTCAGGAGGTCCGCTACGGCGAGCCGGTCGAGCAGGAGTACCGCGATCTGTGGATCATGCGATTCGCCGACGACGGGCGGTGCCGGTCGTTCGAGGAATGGCCGTTCTGGCCGGGCCAGCAGCCGGCCAACCCTCCGGACGGCTCGATCGAACAGTGAGCCGCTGAGGGGGCAGCAAGAAGCAGCGATCATGGCTAGCATCCTCCGGCGATTACATGTCATCGGGGGAGAGCCATGCGCCGTCGTACGATCCTGCAATGGCCGCTGCTGGCCGGGGCCGCCGGTGCTTTGCCGATCTTGACGGCGAGTCCCGCCCTGGCCGTGGAAACCCGCCCGTGTTTGCTCGTCTCCGGCACTGACTTCGACAAGCTGCGTGGCCGAGCCGCGACTGAGCCCTGGAAAAGTTGGAGGAGCGCAGCGATCAGCCGGGCCGGCTGGGAGTATGTAGCGAACCCGGACGCCAGCGCCCGCTCCAAGCGCATTGCCGAGATCGCCAGCTACTCGTCCCTGGCGTACATCCTGGACGCGGGCGAGAACGCCCCGGTCCACGCCCAGAAAGTCCTCCAGATGGTGGGCCGCCTCCGCCAGGAGATCTCCACCCCCGGCGTGATCAACAAGACGCAGTGGGGCGGCACCGTCCCACAGGCCAACGCCCTGTTCCACCTGGTGCTCGGGCTGGATGTCGTCTACGCCGCACTGACGTCGAGCGAGCGAGCTACCGCGGAGACCCAACTGGGAGAGATCGCCGCAATCTTCGCTGACTTTGCCTCCTTCCCGAGTTGGACGGCAGCGCCGATCGGCGCGTACGGCACCTGGCTCGCCTATCGGGTGACGGGCGGCGGGGACACCGCGGACCTGGCGGCGCTCGGCAGGACCATCGGCGAGCTCGAAAAGCACCTCCAATCCGTCATGGGCAAGAGCGGCGCGTACCTGGCCGCACCCACGTACGTCGGCCATCGCCTGGGTTCGCCGGGCGACCGGGACCCGAAGTCCTACTTCGTCGATGTCCTGAGCAGGGAGCCAACGCTCTACTCCGGCGTGCCCGGATATCGCAACTACTACCAGGACCCGCACTACCAGAAGGCGATCGAGTTCTATGCCGGCTACCTCACCACGCCGGTGACCCGTCGGCTGCCTCGTCGGAGACTGACCGCCGAAGCCAACGTCACGGTGCGCGGTGGGAAATACGCCGGAGATCCAGGCGAGTCTGGTGGGCTGCTGCACGCGAAGGTGGACGAGCCCGACTTCACCCGAGAGTGCTACCTGCGCTTCGATCTCGGTGACCTGACCGCTGACCAGGTCGTCACAGTGCGGCTCCGGCTCTACGTGAAAGAGGTTGGCGCCGACGGTTGCCGGTTGGAGGTCTCGCAGGTGGGCGACGTGTGGCCGGAGAACGTGAGCTGGAGCGGTCGGCCGGCCGCCAAGGCGTTGCTGGGCACATGGATTCCCCGCACCAGGTTTGTGGCGGAGTTGGACGTGACGACGGCTGTCCGGGACGCGCTGACGACCGGCTCCCGGAAGTTCTCCGTCGGCATCCGATCCACAGTCGCTGGTGCCGAGCGGTTCGCCCAGCTCTTCTCGCGGCAGCCGAACACCCCCGACGAAGCCAATTCGGTACCCAGACTTCTGGTCAACACCACCACCGATGTCGTCGCCCGCGACGAGTACACCTTCGGTGACAGCGCGACGATCGGCGGCGCGGTGTCGCGCTCCGCCCGTACCTACAGCGCGTACAGGTTCAGCACGGCGGCGGGTTCAAACGCGGCCTGGAGCCTGAACCGGGTCACCATCGCGCCGCTTCCGATGATGACGACGTATGCCCTGACGGCTCAAGCGCCATCGCCCACCGTCGCCGTGCCGAGCCGGGTCTTTCCCGACGCGGGTGCGTGGTTCTTGCAGAACAGTCACGACCAGCGGGCGCTCGCCGGTGCGCTGTGGAACGCCGTCAAGGACGGCGGCCACCAGCATCGGGACACGAACTCGCTGCACCTGGCCGCCTACGGCGAGCATGTGTTGCGCAACTCTGGTTACAACGGCTACCCCCATCCGGCTGTCGGCTTCACCTACGCCCAGATCAGGGACCTGGCCGTGCTCAGCAACACCGGGCTCATCGGTTATGAGCCGTCGTTCGCCGATTTCGCCCCGCCGAGTCTCAACAATCACGTGAGGACGTACGGCGCTGGCATCGTCGAGGACCTCATGTGGGGTGGCATCGACTACGCCACCGGCGACTCCGGCGGCGCGCTGCCCAACGGCCGGCACCGGCGCAGCCTGGTGTTCGTTCATCCGAACACCGGCACTCAGGGCTACTGGACGGTCTTCGACGAGTTCACGGAGGTGAGTGGCGCGGGTCCGGTGGGGCTGGCCTGGCATCCCAACTCGGCCAGCGACCCGGCCGCGGACCCAGCGATGGCGGACTACACCTTCCCTGTCGATGTGGACCCGTGCACCGACACCGGGGTGAAGCTCACCGCGTTCCTCGCCACACCCCCATCCCAGGTCCACGTCAAGAGTGGGCCACTGGCCGACTGGACCGACGGGCACCTCGGGAGGTACCTCTACGTCACCTACCCACTGGACGCCGCCGCCCGCAAGAACGCCGTTACCGTGCTCTTCCCCTCTGACGACGTACACCCGAAGGCTGCGATGAGCAGGGTTGGCGGAACCGGCTACTCGGGTGCGTCCATCACGCACACCAGTGGCCACACCGACTACGCGATCGAGTCGAATGGCTCTCCCGAGATCACCATCGGCAACGTGACGTGGCAGGGGTGGGCTGCCTGGTATCGCACCACGGGCGGGGCAGCCGCCGACACGGTTGACGTGACCAATTACCTCGTCCGCAAGGGGCGCACGCTGCGGTGGCGTGAGTACGGCTTCGAGACCGATTCGTACGTCAGCATCCTGGCAAAGGGCCGTGGTGGTCAGCTGCTGAACACGACGGGTCGCGACATCACTGTCACCTTCCACCACCCAGGGCTGAGCCTCGTACGCTTCGGTGGCAAGCCCGCCGCCTCGCCGGCTTCGGGATCCGGCTGGCGCTCGGTCATCGTCCCCACAGGGAGGGTGGTCTTCGAACTCGTGACAACCTAGGGCACCCGCGGCAACCGCCACCTCAGTGGCGCACGGTGAGGCAGGAGGCCTCCAGCCGTTCCAGCGTCGCGGTCATGCTCGTGATCCAACTGCGGCCGTCGTCCATCGCCGCTCGCTCGTCGGCAGGCAGTGGGGAGCAGTCGTAGGTTTCGGTCACGATCGTCGCGGCCGGGCCGTCGGGGATCAGCTCGAAGGCCCACCGGTGTCCCCACCGCCGCAGCGGGGTGGCACCGGGTGCGGTGTCCGGGTGACCTCGGCCCGGTTCCGGCGTCCAGCCGATGCGCCGGTTCACCTCGTACTCGACGACGTGGTTGTTCATCTCGTAGTCGCCGTAGGGCGAGTAGTACATCCGCATCACGAAGACGTCGCCGACCGCGCCGATCGGCCGGTCCGACACGGCACCGCGCAGCATCCCGGAGCCGTCGAGTTCGGTGTGTCGGCGCGGGTCCGCGAGGATCCGGAAGATGTCGGCCGCCGGTGCGGCGATCCGCCGCGACACCGCGACGGGTTCGATCTGACCACTCGTCATCGGTACGCCTCCTCCAGATCGGTCGACGCATGTCGGCGGAGGTCGTCGAGCCGGTCGGTCAGGAAGGCCCGCTCGACCGTGTTGTGGGATTGAGCCAGCGCCTCCCGGTAGGCGTCCGCCGCCGCTGCCCATCTGTCGAGTTGGCGCAGGAACTCACCACGGGCGGCGCTCAGGTAGCCGTAGGTGGCTAGGACCGGTTCGGCGAGCAGTGGTGCCAGCGCGTCGAGACCGGCCTGCGGACCGTCGCGCAGACCGACGGCCACGGCCCGGTTGAGCTCTACCACCGGAGAGGGCCAGAGCTGGAGCAGGACGTCGTACAACCCGACGATCTCCGCCCAGTCGGTGTCCTGCCAGGTCGGTGCCTCGGCGTGCACGGCGGCGATGGCGGCCTCCACGGCGTACCGGGTCGGCGGCCTGCGGCTCAGCGCGTCGGTCACCAGGGCGACGCCTTCGCCGATGAGCCGCCTGTCCCAACGCCCGCGGTCCTGTTCCGAGAGCAGTCGCAGCCGCCCGCTGGGAGACAGCCGGCTGTCGTCACGCGCGTGGATGAGCAGCAGCAGCGCGAGCAGGCCGCTGATCTCGGTGTCGGTCGGCATGAGCAGGTGCAGCATGCGGGCGAGGTTGAGGGCGCTGTCGACCAGGTCACGGCGGACGAGGTGCGCGCCGCTCGGCGCCGTGTGGCCGGTGGTGAAGATCAGATAGAGGACGTCGAGGACGGCGCTGACGCGTTCGGCCAGGTGGTCGGGCGACGGCACCCGGTACGGGATGCGGGCGGCGCTGATCTTCTTCTTGGCCCGTGTGATCCGGGCGGCCATCGTGGGTTCCGGCACCAGGAAAGCGCGGGCCACCTCCGCCGTGGACAGACCGCACACCAGCCGCAGCGTCAGCGCGACCTGAGCGTCGCGGGACAGGGCCGGATGACAGCAGGTGAAGACCAGCCGGAGCCGGTCGTCGTCGAGGCCGTCCTCCGGGCCGGGCACCGACTGGTCGGTCACCAGCAGCGGTAGGGCCCGACGCAACACCGACTCGCGGCGCAGCACATCCAACGCGCGGTTGCGGGCGGTCGTTGTCAGCCACGCGCCGGGGCGATCCGGGATGCCGATCTGCGGCCAGACCCGCAGCGCCTGCGCGTAGGCGTCCTGGGTGCACTCCTCGGCGAGATCGAGGTCCCGGGTCAGCCGCGCCGTAGCGGCCAGCAACTGGGCCCAGTCGCGGAGGTGCGCCTGCGCGACCGCCGCGACGACCTCGGCACTCATCCGTGATCGACCACCGGACGGATCTCCACCCCGCTGTGCCCGGCGGAGACCTCGTACAGCCGCGAAGCGAGACCGATCACCTCGTCGAGGTCGGAGGCTTCGACCAGGTAGTAACCGCCCACCGCCTCCTTGGTCTCCAGGAACGGCCCGTCGGTGATGGCCAGCCGACCGTGTGCGTCGCTGCGCAGGCTGGTCGCGACGGCTGCCGGCTCCAACTGCTGGCCGTCGAGGACGGCCGAACCGGCTGCGGCGCAGAAGGCGCCGTGGGCCTCGTCGCGCTCCTGCATCTCCTGCGGCGACATCGCGGCCCACTGCCGCTCGTCGCCGTGGATGAGGATCAGGTACTTCGCCATGTCGCATCCCATCGTGTGGAGCCCGGCCGGGCCCGCCTACCTCACCGACGAGTCAACCCGACTCCCGATCGACAAACGAGGGGGCCGATGTGCGTCGCGGGCACAGTCGGTCGGCGGACCAGACACCGCAGCGCGGCGTCCGCGCGCCGTTCACACCCGGGCGTCGACAGGTTTCAGCGCCGTGTCGAGCGGCAGGTCGCGCATCCGACGGATCGGGGTCGACAGATAGATGATCGGGGACAGGACGGTGAGCGCCCCGAAGAGCAGCAGGGTGGTACGCGCGCCCAGTGGCCCGGCCAGGACGCCGGCCAGCAGCCCGCCGAGCGGGATGGCGCCCCAGGAGACGAACTTGACCGTGGCGATCACGCGGGACAGGAGCTCCGTCGGGCTGGCGAGCATCCGGTAGGTGCGGGTGGTCACGCTGAGCACCACCGAGGAGACGGCGAGGATGACGTTGCCGGCGGCGAAGGCGAGGTAGCCGGCGGCACCGGTGCCGAGCGGGATGATGAGCGCGCCGGGCACGCTGGCGAAGGCCGCGATGATCAGGCCGCGTGCGGTGCCGAACCGATCGGTGAACCGGGTGGTGAGCGCGGCGCCGATGAGGGCGCCGAGGCCGTCGGCGGCGAGCAGCAGGCCGACCATGACCGGCGGCGCGTGCAGCTCACGCACCAGGTAGAACGGGAAGAGAGCGAGCATCGCGCCGCTGACGAAGTTCGTCGCTGTGGCGTCCCACATGGCCGGGCCGATGATCGGGTGGCGGAGCACGAAGTGCCAGCCTTCCCGGATCATGGTGACCATCGGTGGCCGTTCGGTCGGCCGCTGCACCCGCCGGGCCGGGAGGGTGCGCAGCAGCATGGCGGAGACCAGATAGCTGACGGTGTCCACGAACAGCGTCGGCACGGCACCCAGCACCTGCACCGCGAGGCCGCCCAGGGAGGGCCCGCCCAACTGGGTGACGGCGTGGGTGCCGGAGTTGAGGCTGTTGCGCGCCTGCAACTGCGTGGCGGGCACGATCTCCGGCAGGAAGGTCTGGTTGGCCACGTCGAACAGCACGTTGGCGAAGCTCACGACCAGTGCGACCCCGACCAGTTGGGCCACCGTCAGGGCGTCGAACCACCAGGCCAGGGGGACGGACGCGATGGCCAGGGCCCGGATCAGGTCCAGGGTCACCTGCATGCCGCGCAGCGGCACCCGCTGCACGACCACCCCGGCCGGCAGGCTGATCAGGAGGTACGCGAGATAGCCGGCTGCCGTGATCAGACCCATGTCGAAGGCTGACGCGTCGAGGACGGTCAGTGCGGTCAGTGGCAGGGCCACCCCGCCGACCGCCGAGCCGAGGTGACTCGTCGTGCTGGCACCCCACCAGCGCCAGAAAGGAGTAAGTCTCATAATGGAACTGACCATTGTGGTTGACGCGGGTCCAGGTGACCCCGCCAACGGGGCTTCGGGCGCGCGAGGTGACGGCCCTCGGGGAACACCGAGCGACTCGCCAGGTGGCCTACGGCTCCCGCATCCGGGATCTGAGCACGTCGAACTCGCATCCCGGCGCGTCCGGATCGAAGCCGTGCTCGATCAGCCAGTGCGAGGCCACCAGGCTGCGCAGTGACCACCAGGCGCGGATCACGTCCCGGTCCACGTCGGTGCCGTAGCCGGCAAGCAGGTCTTCCAGGCGTTCCTCGTGCCCCAGCGTCACGATGGCGAGGTCGAACATGGCGTCGCCGGGCGCGGCCTCGGACCAGTCGATGACGCCGGTGACCTCGTCGCCGTCCACGAACACGTGGGTGATCTGCAGGTCGCCGTGGATGAACACCGGTTTCCACGGCCGGAGCGCGGCTCCGGCGATCTCGCGATTGCGGTGGATCACCTCGGCAGGCAGAACGGCGTTGGCGAGCAGCCACGCGCACTCGCCGTCGAGCTCCGCCGCCACGTCGTCGAGCCTGCGCCCCGGCCACGGCGGCAACGGCGCGTCGTGCAGCCTGCGGATGGCCGCGCCTGCCGCGGCCCACGCCTCCGGCGACGCGGCAGACGGTTCGCCGAGGAGGCCGAGAGCCCTGCCGGGCACGACGGCGATCGCGAGCACGGGCGGCTCGTGCCAGAGGATCGCCGGGGTCGGTATCGGTGCCAGGGCCATGGCCCGTACCTCGACGTCGGCGTGCGCCAGATCTCCGTCGACCTTGAGGAACACGTCGCCCACGCGTAGCGTCGCGCGCTGCCGGTGGGCGACGACGACTTCGACCTCGTCCATACCGGCCATCCTGGCGGCGATGGTCGCCGATGTCGCCGGACTTTGCGGATGGCGGGACACCGGCTGCTCCGCACGAAGCGCCCCGTCCGCTGTGGACGGGGCGCTTGGTCGTGTCAGTCGGACTGCGAGTCGGCGGCCGATCCGTCCTCGCCGCTCGTCGACGCCGGAGCGCTGGCTACCTCGATCCGGGGCGACCGGTCCGGCGGAAGGTGGGCGAGGTCGGCGATCACGACCACGTCCACTTCACCATCGATCATTCTCTGTTCGACGGTCTCCCAGGGTGCCCGGACGATTCCCTTCAACCGGTAGTCGTGGTGCCGAAGGTGCGACAGGCACACTGCGACGGCAGGCTCCGACGGTTCGATGTCGGCGGGGATCCAGATGACAGCTATCTCCATGATCTCTCCTGATCAACGTCGTGGACGCGGCTGGGTGATCAGGAGTTGCTGTGGCGGTGGGGGGCCCCGCTCCACGGGCCTGCTGGTGGCCCGCATGTCGACGGCAGCCACGGTGAGCCCTCGGGACGGCGGCGAGATGGGTGGCGGACGCTCGGCAGCCGAGGTGGGCGCGTCGACACCGCTGGCACCGAACCCGCTGGGTGCGGTGGCCAGCGCCAGCACGAACGCCGGTGGACCGGAGTCGGGGCGGACGGGCGGGCCCGGAGTCGGCGCTGCTGCCGCGGCCACCGTCGCCGGCGGCGGGTCGGCCGACCGGGTCCGGCCGCCGGCGGCGCTGTGGACGTCGCCACGGGACACCGTCACCGTCACCGTCGCGGCCGCCGACGACGGCTGCGGCGGCGCGGCAGGGCGGGCAGCCGGGGAGGCGGCGGGGGACGCGACGCGGGAGGTGGGTGACGGCGACGTGCGAGGTGTACGGGGCAGGTCAGGAATGGCGGTGGGAGGTTTCACCGACGTCGAGGGCAGAGGGACTGCCGGCCGCGGGACGGACGACGGCAGCGGCAGGGGAACGGCGGAGGGCAGCGGCAGAGGAACGGCCGACGGCAGCGGTAGGGCGATGGCCAGGGGTGACTCGACCACGCGGGGCAACAACTCCTCGACGATATTCGGCGAGGTGGGGGCGTGCGCCGGGCGCAGGTCGGTCGGCGACGGCAACGGTGTCGACTGGTGCGCGTGGGCGGGGTCGGCGCCCAGGGCCGCGCCGATTGCCGCCGCGCCGAGCGCCACCGCGGGCAGACTGTGCGTCAGACGCATCGGGCGAGGGCTGCGGGACGTCGCGTCGCCAACTCCGTTCGGGCCGGTATTCCGGTCCGGTGTCGCTGGCCGAGCAGTCGCCCCTTGCCTCCCGCCGTTCGTTCCATGCGCGGGTTCTTGCCCCCGGAAGACGCGGACTACACCTCCCATCGATATGTGACCGGCCCAGGAACGAGGAAGGACTCCTCTGTGGTGGGTTGATGGCGACGGCCGAGCAGGTCCAGATCACCAAGGCGCGGTGCGTGATGGCGTCGGGGGCGGCTGCCGGAGGGCGTCGTCGATGATCCCCGGCATCCGTCGGGCCACCCCGGCGAGGAGGTCGGCGACCTGGACGCGCGGGTCGTCGCGGGAGTCGACCATCACCAGCCCGGCGAGCGGTGACACACCCACCGGCAACGCCCCGGCCGGTTCGGTGCCCGCCGCCCACCTGCTGCCGTCGGCCAGCACCCGCTGAAGGCGGGTCAACCGATCGGCTGTCAGGGCGCTCTGCTCGTCGTGAGTCACCAGGACCTGCCGCCGTCCGCCGCTCCAGGACAGGACCGTCTCCGCCAGCGCCGGCAGCAGCGGTTCCAGCGGTGGGGGGACCGACCGGTCGTCGTTGTCGAGCCTGGCCAGAACGGTCCGCACGTGGTCCTGGTTGAGCTTGTCGAGGATCTCGTCGGCCGCTGGGCCGAGGCGGTGTCGGAGCAGCGCGTCGCGGGCCTCGAAGAACCGCTGCACCGTCTGGTGGACCGGTAGCCGCCGCTTCATCCGGACACAATCGACGAACGCGGTCAGGAAGGCGTCCCAGTCATTTCCGGCCGAGTGTCTGGCGGCGTGCAGGGCGATGGCGGCCGGAAGGTGTTCACTCGCCAGGCGGGTGCCCGCCGCGTACGACGGCGCGACCAGCAGGAGGTCGACGATCCGGGTGACGAGAAAGAACTCCTTGTCGATCACGTGGACGTTCGCACGCCCGGTCAACTCGGTCCGGAGCCACCCCAGGGCCTCGTCCGCACCCGAGCCGCGCAGGAACCGCCCCGACTTGAGTTCGTGTGGTGAGAACCGGAAGCCCGACCGCAGCGTGGTGATGAGCGCGACGGCTTCGTCGACGGTCAGGTCGACACTCGCGTGCGTGATCACCGGAGCGGTGGATCGCAGCAGGTTGGTGCCGGAGAACCCGGACTCGTCGCAGGCGATCTCCACGACGGCGCCGACCACCGCGTCCCTGAGCGGCATCCCGCCCTGAAGTGGTGACCTCACACCCGGGTTCCCGCCATGCCGACCATGGTCACCCGTGCACCCGGTCGGAACAACCCGATTGCGAGGTGGGACGTGGACGTCGGCGCCCGTCGGTGACCTTCGTGGGGGCGGATGGTGGGTGGGTGGCGGGTCAGCGCGGTGAGCTGAGCAATCGGTCGCCGTCACCCGAGTCGTCCGCGCTGGCGGATGGCGGAGGTGTGTATCCCCACTCGGACGAGATCTGGTTCGCGGTCTCCAGCAGGAGCGGAAGTGCCTGCTTCAACGTGTCGAGGCTGGCGATGACCTCGATGGCCGTCATCGATGCGGCGGCGATGACCTGCCCCCGTGAGTCCCTGACGGGTGCGGCGATACACCTGACGTAGGCGTCGTGTTCGCCGTTGTCGGTGGCCCAGCCCTGCTCGCGGATGCGGGCGAGTTCGGCTTCGAGGGACTCCTGGTCGGCGAAGGTGGTGTCGGTGAACCTCTCGAACACGACGTGGGAGAGAAGACGGTCGCGCTCTGCCGAGGGCAGATAGGCCAGGATCGTCTTACCGACGGCGCTCGCGTAGATCGACACCGCGCGTCCCACCCGGGACGGCAGCTTTACGGCGTCGAACGCCGGGCTGTCCACCTTGTCGATATAGATGATCTCGTCACCGGTCAGTTGCGCCAGGTGCACGGTGTGGCTGGTCTCCCGTTGCAGCGACCGCAGGTGCGCTGCTGCGAACTGGCGCAGGTCCATCGAGCCGAGCGCGAGTTCGGACAGTTCGATGACTCCGCTACCGAGCACATAGGTGCCCGCGCCGGTGCGGCGTACGAAGCGGGCGGCCTCCAGTGTCTGCAGAATCCGCAGGGCCGTGGACTTGTGGACGCCGAGCACGTCCGCCGCCTCGGTGAGCGACAGCGGGTGCTCCGCCGATCGACGGATGAGGTCGATCGCGCGGCGAATCGATTGCGCCAAGGCCCTGTCTCCCCTCGCTGCGCCGGTCTGATGCCGCCGCTGCCATTGCGTATTACGCAATATAGTTCACGCGATGCGCAATCGCTACTTGACACCGTTGCACATGACGCTACGATCGTTGCAATTTAATCGGTACGACGCTGACTCGTAACAGTGGAGTAACTATGGGTAATCGACGCGCTCGTTTCGGCATTACCGGTGCGACATGTGCCCTCGGAATGGTTGCCGCGCTCCTGACCGGCTGCGGCTCCGACGGTGGCTCAAGTGACGGCGTCACCAAACTGACCTTCGCCGCCTCGACTTTCGGCGACCCCGGCCGTGGGCCCCAGTTGACGAAGTGGCTCGACGAGTTCAACAGCAGTCAGGACAAGGTCCAGGTCTCCGCCGCCGCGGTGCCGTACCCGACCTTCGGTCAGACGGTGCTCACCCAGATGGGCAGCGGCAAGGGCCCCGACCTGGTCCGCTTCGACATGCCCGAGTTCGAGGCCGCCTCGGACGCCGGTCTCGTCGCACCGCTCGACAAGATGATCGACGCCGGCAAGTACGACCTGCTCAAGCAGCCGGACCAGTTCATGGTCCACGACGGTGTCCGGCACGGTTTCATTTTCGAGGCGTCGAACTACGCGATGTTCTACAACGCGGACCTGATCCCGACGCCGCCGACCACCTACGAGCAGTTCACCTCCACCGCGAAGTCGCTGACCAAGGGTGACGTCTACGGCCTGGCGTTCCGCCAGACGGAGGCCGAAGAGGCCGGCGTGTGGCAGGACATCTTCAACTACGTCTACGGCTTCGGCGGCGCGTGGTCCGACGGCAAGAACCTGACGATCAACTCAGCGGAGAACCTCAAGGGCCTGCAGGCGTACAAGGACCTGTACGACGCCAACGTCATCCCGCGTGGTGCCGACGCCGCGACGTTCCGGCGGATGTTCGCCGAGGGCAAGGTCGGGATGGAGCTCAACAACGGTGGATACGTGACCGCGACGCGTGGGCAGAACGCGAAGCTGAACTTCACCGTCGCGCCGATTCCGTTCCCGGTGCGCAAGCAGGGCGCGATCCTGGCGCCGATCGTGATCAACGAGGCGAGCGAGGGCAAGGACGAGGCGGCCACCTTCATCAAGTGGGCGCTGGAGCCGCAGAACCAGGTGAAGCTGCAGGAGATCCTCGGCGCGAGCAGCGTCGCCACCACCACGCAGCGCAGCGCCGAATCGCTCAAGGCGACCCCGTTCCTCCCCGTCTTCGACGGTCTCACCGACACCAGCCTGCCGCAGATCGTCCTTGGGTTCGAGGCCAAGACGCCGGACATCCGCAAGGTGGTCGTGCAGAACGTGATCGCGGCGTTGCAGGGCAAGGCCGACCTGAAGTCGGCGCTGGACCGCGCCCAGCAGCAGGCGACCGATCTGGTCCGCTGACCGGTCGACCAGGCGACGCTGCCGGCGCGCGGCCCTTCGCGCCGGCAGCGTCCTCTCCCAGAAGGATCGAATCCGATGACTGTGCTCGAGCAGACCGGGGCACCAGAGACATCCCGCCGGCCCAGAGGGCGACGTGGACCCAGCCCACTGGGCAGCAGGTGGACGCCGTACCTGTTCCTGGCTCCCGCCGCGCTGTTCATATTCGTCTTCCAGGCGGTACCACTCGCCCAGGAGGTGTACCTCAGCTTCACCAGGACGCGGCTGCTCAACCCCACCCGCAGCGAGTGGGTCGGGCTGGAGAACTTCAACCGCATCTTCGGTGACCCCGACTTCCACCGCACCCTGCTGATCACCTTCGTCTACGTCGTCGCCTGCGTCGTCGGCGCGATCGGCGCCGGGCTCGGCGTCGCGCTCCTGCTCAACAGGAACTTCCGGGGCCGTGGTGTGGCACGGGCGCTGGTGACCGTTCCCTGGGCTGCTCCGGGCATCGCCGTCGCGCTCATCGCCACCTGGATGCTCAACGCGCAGTACGGGATCGTGAACCGCTTCCTCGACGCGGTGGGCCTCGGCGTGCCGGGTGGCGCCATCCTGGACAGCCCCCGCTACGCGCTCCCGGCGGTGCTCGCGACGACCATCTGGCAGCTGTTCCCGTTCACGTCCGTGGTGCTGCTCTCCGCACTGCAGTCCGTACCCCAGGAGCTCAACGAGGCCGCCAGCGTCGACGGCGCCGGGCGTTGGGCGACCTTCCGCGCCGTCACCTGGCAGGTCATCAAGCCGACCGTGGGCCTGCTGGCCCTGCTGATGACGATCTGGTCGCTGCGCCGGTTCGAACTCATCTGGCTGATGACCAAGGGTGGACCGGTCGGCGCCACCGAGACGCTCGTCATCGACCTCTACTCGCAGGCGTTCGACTCGAAGGAACTCGGATCGGCGGCGGCCATCGGGATGGTCGGCGTCGTCATCTCGCTCATCGTCATCATCGGCAGCCGACTGGTCGCGCGTGCTGTGGAGAAGGGGGACGTCCGATGAGGCGCTTCCGGTTCGGGATCACCGCGCGGATCGTGGCCGTACTCGTCGTGCTGGGCATCGCGGTGTTCCCGCTGTACTGGATGTTCGTCACCGCGCTGTCGAGCAACGGCGACCTCTTCGCCGATCGGCCCCGGCTCACGCCGGACCTCGGTCAGTTCGGGGTGTTCGTCGACGCGCTGGCCGAGGGCAAGGCGGCCGGGTGGTTGCTCAACAGCCTGGTCATCGCAGTGGGCACGATGGTCCTCTCCGTCGGCCTCGGTATCCCGCTCGGTTACGCGCTGTCCCGGTTCTCGTTCTGGGGCAAGGCCGTGCTGACCGTCGTGCTGCTGTTCACGCAGATGCTTCCCGAGGCGCTCATGGTCGTGCCGCTGTTCGCACTGTTCCGCCGCTTCGACCTGCTCGACTCGCTGACCGGCCTCGTCCTGGTGAACTCGGCCTTCGTCCTGCCGATCGTCGCGTTGATCCTCAAGGGTGCGATCGACGGCATCCCGAAGGAGTTGGAGGAGGCGGCCCGCGCCGACGGCGCCCGACCCTTCACCACACTGACCCGCATCAACGTGCCGTTGATCGCCCCGTCGATCGCGGCGACAGCGGTCATCGCCTTCTTCCACGCCTGGAACGAGTACGTGTTCGCGGTGACGTTCATCTTCAACCCGGACCTGCAACCGGCGTCCGTCGGCATCGCGAACTTCATCGGCGAACTGGGTACGCCGATCCAGACGGTGATGGCCGTCGCCTTCCTGTTCACGCTGCCGGCCGTCGCCTTCTACCTCCTGGTCCAGAAGTACGTGGTGTCCGGCATGACCGCCGGTGCGGTGAAGGGTTGAGCCGAAAAATGAAGATCGTCTCCGTCGACACGGTGGTCGTCGACTTCTACCGTACGAATCTCGTCATCGTGCGCGTGCACACCGACGAGGGGATCGTCGGGCTCGGTGAGGCCACCTTGGAAGGCAAGGAACGGGCCGTCCAGGGCGCGATCGCGGAGCTGGCCGAGGCCGTAGTCGGCCTGGACCCCACCAGCATCTCGAAGACCCTCTACGAGCTGGCCCGCAACTGGTACTGGCGCGGCGGACCGGTCGTCATGACCGCGCTGAGTTCGTTCGAGATGGCCCTGTGGGACATCTCGGCGCGGGACCTCGGCGTTCCGGTCTCCCGACTCCTCGGCGGCGCGACAAGGGACCGGGTGCGGGCGTACGCGAACGGTTGGTTCTCCGGCGCCGTCACGCCCGAGGACTACGCGGCGGCGGCGCGCAGCACCGTTGAGTCCGGCTTCCGCGGCCTCAAGTGGGACCCGTTCGAGAACTACGACCTCACCATCTCCACCCAGCAGCTGGACCGGGTGCTCGCCCAGATCGACGCGGTGCGTGGCGCGGTGGGCCGTGACGTCGAACTGTTCGTCGAGGGGCACGGTCGCTTCGACGTCCGGCACGCCATCAAGGTGGCGACGGAGATCGCCCAGTTCGACCCGGTGTGGTTCGAGGAGCCCTGCCCACCGGACAACCTCGACGCGCTTGTCGACATCCGCCGGTCGTCGCCCGTGCCGATCGCGGCGGGGGAGCGGTGGTACGGCCGGCAGGGCTTCGCGCCGGCGCTGGCCCGTCAGGCTGTCGACTTCGTCCAACCCGATGTGACGCACGCCGGCGGGATCGCCGAGCTGGCCTTCATCTCGACGCTCGCCGCGACCAGCTACGTCGGGTTCGCGCCGCACAACCCCAGCGGCCCGCTCAGCACGGCCGCGACGCTGCAACTCGGGGCGACACTGCCGAACTTCAGGTATCTGGAGATCATGGCGACGGACGTCCCCTGGCGTCCCGACATCACCAACGAGCGGCTGGTGCTGACCGCCGACGGAGACGTGTTGATCCCGACCGGGGTCGGACTGGGCATCGAGCTGGACCTCGCCGCGATCGAGCAGCATCCGTTCACACCGCATCCGCTGCGGATGTTCGAGGACGCCGTCTACGACATCCGCCCTCGGGACGAGCGGTCCTTCTTCAACCTGGAGAGCGGCTCATGACGGTGCCACGGCCCCGGGGGGCGGCCCTGGACGCGGGGTGGTCCGGTACGGCCGCCGAGGCGCTGCCGGACGATGCCGACACCAGTGTGCTCGTCGGCCGCATCTGGGATCCGTCCGTCGACGGTCCGACTCCGGTGACCGTCCGCGACGGCATGGTCATCGACGTCAGTCGTCGGTTCCCGACCGTCCGGGACATCTGCGAACTGCCCGATCCCGCCGCGGTGGTCGCCGGGCTCGACGGGCCGACGGTCGGCGACTTCGGGGAGATCCTGGCCAACACGGAGGCCGCGACCCGGGACCGTACCCGGCCCTGGTTGCTGGCCCCGGTCGACCTTCAGGTGCTCAAGGCCGCCGGGGTCACCTTCCCCATCTCGATGATCGAACGCGTCATCGAGGAGCGTGCGCGCGGAGATCTGGCCCTCGCCGCGGACATCCGCCACCGGATGCTCGCCGACGTCGGCGTCGACCTGCACAGCCTGGCGCCGGGTTCGGTGGAGGCGGACCGGCTCAAGAGCCTGCTGGTCGCCGAGGGTATGTGGAGTCAGTACCTGGAGGTGGGGATCGGCCCGGACGCCGAGATCTTCACCAAGGGGCAGGTCCTCTCCGCCGTCGGCACCGCCGTTCCGGTCGGGGTGCTCGCCGCGTCGACCTGGAACAACCCGGAACCCGAGGTCACCCTCATCGTCGCGTCCACCGGGCGGATCGTCGGCGCCACCCTCGGCAACGACGTGAACCTGCGGGACGTGGAGGGCCGCTCGGCCCTGCTGCTTCCGCTGGCGAAGGACAACAACGCCTCCTGCGCCCTCGGTCCCCTGATCCGGCTCTTCGACGAGCGGTTCGGGATGGCCCAGGTGCGCGAACTTGAGGTCAGCGTGGAGGTCAGCGGCGTGGACGGCTTCCTGCTGGAGGCGGTCTCGGAGATGACGCGGATGTCGCGTGACCCGGAGGAACTGGTGCGGCAGTTGATCGGCCCGCACCACCAGTATCCGGACGGGGCCGCCCTGATGCTCGGCACCATGTTCGCGCCGATCCAGGACCGGGACCGCCCCGGTGAGGGCTTCACCCACAAGGTGGACGACGTGGTGCGGATCAGCTGCCCGGCGCTCGGCACCCTGGTCAACCGGGTGTGGCACGCGGAGGAGTGCGAGCCCTGGCACTTCGGCGTCCGCGATCTGATGGGCAATCTGGTGAGGAGAGGACTGCTGTGAACGTGGTCATCACTGTCGACCCACGCGACGGCCGGCGGCGCTCGACGGATCTCAGCGAGACGGACGAGTCTCGGCTGGAGGCCATCGCCGACCAGGCGTCCCGAGCTGCGCAGTGGCTGTCCGGGCTGGGGAGACTCGGCAGGGCGGACATGCTCGATCGCGTCGCCGCGTCCCTGGAGTCCCGGCGCGCAGACCTGGTCGCGGCCGCCGAGGCCGAGACCGGGCTCAGCACCGCGCGGCTCGACGGGGAACTCACCCGGGCGGTGTGGCAGTTCCGGATGTTCGGCGACGTGTTGCGCGACGGGGCGTACCTTGAGGCGGCCATCGACCACGCCGCCGACACCCCCATCGGGCCCGGTCCGGACCTGCGACGGATGCTCGTACCCCTCGGACCGGTTGCCGTGTTCGGGGCCAGCAACTTCCCGTTCGCCTTCTCGGTCGCTGGGGGCGACACCGCCGCCGCGCTCGCCGCGGGGTGCCCCACCGTCCTGAAGGCCCACCCGTCGCACCCGCTGACGTCGCACGCCTCCGCCGACGCGATCGAGTCGGCCATCCGCGACCTGGGTGGCCCCGACGGCGTGATTGGCATCGTGTACGGGGAGCAGGCGGGCCGGTCGTTGGTGCGTCACCCGGCGATCCGCGCGGCCGCCCTGACGGGCTCCGTCGGGGCCGCCCGTGCCATCCAGGCGGCCATCGACGAACGGCCCGATCCGATTCCCCTCTACGCCGAGCTGAGCAGCGTGAACCCGATCGTCGTCCTGCCCGGGGCGGCCGGGGACCGGAGCGACCGGATCGCCGAGGGCCTGTTCACCTCCTTCACGGCGTCGGGCGGTCAGCTGTGCACCAAGCCCGGCCTGGCGTTCGTCCCGTCCGACCCGGCCGGTGACCAGTTGGTCGACGCGCTGCGGGAGCGGGTCGCCTCGGCGGTGGGCGCGGTTCTGTTGAACGAGCGCATCCGGGACGCCTACGAGAAGCAGGCGGCGGCGTTCGAACGCGCCGGCGCTCGGGTCGCGGCGCGACCCCAGGTCGAGCCAGGCGAGGGCTTCACCGTCGCGCCGACGCTGCTGGAGGTCGGTCTGCCGGACCTGACGACCGAGATCGCCGACGAGTGCTTCGGCCCGCTGCTGATCGTGGTCCGGTATCGCGACGTCACCGAACTCGACGCCGCCCTGGCGACCGTCCCACCGTCGCTGACCGGCGCGATCCACAGTGGACCCGCCGACGAGACCGCTGTGGTACGCCGGCTCGTCGACGTGTTCGCCGCGCGCGCCGGCCGCATCGTCTTCGACGGGTACCCCACCGGTGTCCGGGTCTCCTGGGCCCAGCACCACGGCGGACCCTGGCCGTCGACCAACGCCGTACACACCTCGGTGGGGGCCACGGCGATCCGGCGGTTCCTGCGCCCACTGGCATGGCAGGACGCCCCGGAGTGGATCCTCCCCGAGGAGCTTCGAGACGAGTACGCCGCCATTCCACGTCGAGTGGACGGGAGGCTGGAATCGAAGGGGGAATAGTCGCGAGGTAGGTCGTTCCCGCACGGTTCTTCGGTGGCGCCAGGTCGGCCGGCGAGCAGTTCCACGAATTGATCCCGGATGGATTCGTGCCGGTCGCCCTGGTGTCGCTGAACTGTGCCCTCAATTTCCTTCGTTGCGCAAGGCAAAAAGTGTCATTGACCGTCATCGTATTTCGTGGTTTTGTTCTGGACAGGGCCAGATGTTAGCGCTCGCATAGCGACATCGCCCGTTCCTGGTATCCGTTCACCTCACCATCGAATGGTTGGTCGACTGCTCGGTGCGGTCTGACCACACGCCGAAGAGGGAGCAGGAAACATGTCCGTCGCCACATCCCGTCCCCCGACGTCGACGCCGAGCCGTCGGCTGGCGATCGCACTGCTCGCCGCCGCCACCGTCGCGGCCGGAACGGTAGCGGTTCCCGCGGCGTCGGCCGCACCGCCGGCGCCGCTGGGCCCGACCGTCACCCGCACCGACAAACCGCCGACCGGGTACGCGGTGACCTTCCGGTACCGGGCGCCCGACGACGTCCAGCAGGTCCACGTGTACGGCGACTGGTTCTTCTCCCGACCGGAGAACATCCCGTGTCAGGACTGCGGCGACGCCCGGCCGCCCACCGAGTGGCAGCCTGGCGACGTTGCGGCCACCCCGTGGCACATCCTGCCCATGCGGAAGGGCCCCGACGGGGTGTGGACGTTCACCACGCCGCTGCCGGCGGGCACCTTCCGCTACGCGTTCACCCACGACTGCGCCAATGAACTCGGCACCGGCTGCACCCTGCACGACGACCCGGCGAACCGGTGGCAGATCCAGCCGCAGTACCCGGGAGCGCCCGGCGCGGTACGCAGCACGATCTACGTGCCGACCAGCAGGAAGTTTCCGACCTACGACACCGGTTACCAGGCGCCGGTCGCCCGGATCGGCCGGTTGGAGTCCCGGCGGTACACCTCGCCGCTGTCCACCAACCCGGCCGGAGCGCACGACATCGTCGTCTACACGCCGCACGGCTACGACCCCGACCGGGCCGAGCCGTACCCGACCCTCTACCTGAGCCACGGCAGTGGTGACCACTCCACGGCCTGGACGATGCAGGGCGTCGCCCACCTCATCCTGGAGAACGCGATCAAGGATCGGGCGGCGCAGCCGATGGTGATCGTCTCCACCGACTTCAACGGCCTGCCCGGCGGCAACGAGGGCTACGTCGACGAGCTGCGGAACAACATCTTCCCGTTCGTCGAGCAGAACTACCACGTTTCCACCCGCGCGCAGGACCGGGCGTTCGGTGGCTTCTCAGCCGGCGGCAGTCGGGCGTACACCATCATGTACAACCACACCGACCTGTTCGGCTACCACGCCGCCTGGAGCGCGGGCGGCCCGGCCGCCACCCCGACGCAGATCGACGGCATGAAGGCGGTGACCGGCGGGATCATGATCGGCACCGGGCTCCAGGACCGTCTGGGCAACATCGCCGAGAACTCGCAGCGCAACGCCGCCGCCCTGCGGGCCGCCGGTGTCGAGCTGGACGAGTACAACGTGCCGGGCGTGCACACCTGGCACGTCTGGCGCCCGCTGCTCAATCACTACCTGCGTACCCTGACGTTCCGCGCCACGACGACGAGCCTCGACGTCACGGCGGCACCCGTGGGCGCCTCGCACCACACCACTGTCACCGCCACCGCGACGGTCGATGCCGTCAGCACCAGCACCTCCGCGCCCTCCGGCACTGTCGACTTCTCCGTCGGCGACACGCACCTCGGGTCGGCCCCGGTGCACAACGGTGTCGCACGGCTGAGGAAGACCCTCCATGGCGAACTCGATGCCCCGGTGGTCGCTCGATACCGCGGCGACAAGCTCTTCAACGGTTCCCACAGCTCCCCGGTCGACGCCCGGTAACCCCGGCTCGACGGCGAACTCCCTGTGGTGGGGAAGCCCCGGCCGTGTACCCCCTGGTGAACCCAGGGTGTACGCGGCCGGGGTGGTTCGTCAGCCGATCAGGTGGTCACGTCGGTGGCCCGAAGCCGCAGCATCGTCCAGGACGCGGGCGGGAGGGTCAGCTGGACGCCCGTGTCGGCGCTGCGGGCCGTGCCGTTGGGGCGCGGCTCGGCGTGGTCCGGACCGTCGGCCGTGTTCTTGGCGTGCAGGTCGGTGCCGCCGACGGTGACGCACTCGATGATGCCGGCCAGCCGGGCGCCGGTGACATCCACTGTCACCTCGGCCGGGGTGGTGACGACGCGGTTGACCAGGAACACGGTCATCTCACCGGTGTTGTCGTCCCAGGTGGAGACCGCGTCGACAGCGTCGATCTCGCCGAAGCGGTCGGTGGACGTCGTACTGCCGTCGCGGAGCACGTCGAGCACGGCTCCCTGGGCGTGCCGGGCGGTCCGGGCGAAGGGGTGGAAGATGGTCTGTCGCCAGGCCGGACCGCCCGGTTCGGTCATGATCGGTGCGATCACGTTGACCAGTTGAGCCTGGCAGGCTGCGGTCACCCGGTCGCTGTGCCGGAGCAGGCTGATCAGCAGCCCGCCGACGACCACCGCGTCGGCCACGCTGTAGTGGTCCTCCAGCAGGGGTGGGGCGACCGGCCAGTCCTCGCCGCTCGGCGGGTTGGAGGGAGCGGCGGACTGGTACCAGACGTTCCACTCGTCGAAGGCGATCATGATCTTCTTGGTCGACCTGCGGATCGCCCCGACGGAGTCGGCGATGGCGGTGACGGCGTCGATGTACCGGTCCATGTCCTCGGCGGAGGCGAGGAAACTGGCCAGGTCGTCGTCGACCGGCTGGTAGTAGGCGTGCAACGAGATCAGGTCGACGTCGTCGTACGCCTCGGTGAGCACGTCACGCTCCCAGGCGCCGAACGTCGGCATGCCGAGGTGTGACGAGCCGCAGGCGACGAGTTCGAGGTCGGGATCGAAGCGGCGCATGGCCTTCGCGGTCTGCGACGCGAGCCGCCCGTACTCGGTGGCGCTTCGCTGACCCACCTGCCACGGGCCGTCCATCTCGTTGCCGAGGCACCACAGCTTGATCCCGTACGGATCGGTGGTGCCGTTGTTCCGCCGCTGGTCGGCGAGGTGACTGCCGCCGCGGTGGTTGGCGTACTCGAGCAGGTCGACGGCCTCGGCGGTGCCTCGGGTGCCGAGGTTGACCGCCATGATCGGGTCGACGTCCGCCTTGCCGACCCAGCGCATGAACTCGTCCAGCCCGAACTCGTTGGTCTCCAGGCTGTGCCAGGCGAGGTCCAGCCTGGCGGGCCGTTGGTCGACCGGGCCGACGCCGTCCTCCCAGCGGTAGGAGGAGACGAAGTTGCCGCCCGGATAGCGGACCGTGGTGACGCCCAGTTCCCGAACGAGCGCGAGGACGTCGTGCCGGAAGCCGTCCGCGTCGGCCGTCGGATGCCCCGGCTCGTAGAGGCCGGTGTAGACGCAGCGTCCCAGGTGCTCCACGAACGAGCCGAAGAGCCGCCGTGGCACCGGCGCGACGCGTCGGCGCGGGTCGAGGCTCAGACGGTAGGGGAGTGGACTGTCGGTGCCGGACGGTGGTTCCGGCGCTCCGTCGAGGTGGGTGTTCAGGGCTGGCTCCCTTCGTGCGGGATCCCGCCGTGACGTGGACGTCGCGACGCGGACCCGGGGGTGGTGGGGTCAGTGCGAGCTCTGGACAACATGATGATCGCCGATTACGTTCTTGATCTATGTAAACGTTACCGATCACGTTTACAGTAAGGAATCCGATGTCCATGATCAATATCTGCGCCGGCGGTCCGCCCCACGGCGCCCCGGCCCGGGTCGGGCGTCTGGTGTCAGTGCGCGCCGGTCGATCGTCGATGCCGCAATCTCGTCGTTTCCGCCTCGCCGCCGCTGCGGAATGGTCCCGACGGGGAGGTGGCGTCTCGATGTCGACGGGGTCGAACCACGGTGCCCGACGACGCAGTCGCCGGTCGCCGGAGGCAATAGTTGTTAGCGTGCCCACGGTCTTGGCGAACGCGTGTCCATGACCGTGTAGTCGTCCTGGTAGGACGGTCGGCGCGAGGGTGAAGAGGCCTTGTGTTCGTAATACTTGTCCGTTACGTTGGCAACACCCTGGAAACGTAACCGATAACGATTGCAGTCCAGAGGGAGCGGCATGACCGAGGTCAATGCGCCCGTGACAATGAGTGATGTTGCTCGGGTTGCCGGCGTTTCCACAGCGACTGTTTCGCGGGTGGTCAACGGCCATTACGGCGTCAGCGCCAACACGGTGGCCCACGTCCGCTCGACCATCGAGCAACTCGGTTACGAGTCGAGCCTGGTCGCCACGAGCCTCCGGCGCAGCCGCACGAATGTCCTCGGCCTCGTGACGCACAGCTTCCAGTCGTACACCGCCGAGGTGCTCAAGGGGGCGATGAAGGCGCTGAGCCGCTCGGGCTTCGACCTGATCGTCTACGCCAACAGCGACCTTTATGGGTCCTACTCGGAGGGCTGGGAGCGGCGGCACCTGACCCGCCTCTCGGGCACCCTGACCGACGGGTGCATCGTGGTCACGCCCTGGGGCGAGGTGCAGAGCCGCACGCCAGTGGTGGCCATCGACCCGGCGAGGGGCACGACGGGTCCCTCGGTGATGGCCGACAACCTAGCGGGCGCCACCACGGCCGTCGAGCACCTGCTCGCTCTGGGCCACCGGCGCATCGGCTTCATCGCGGGTCGGTCCAGCCTGGAGGCGGCCTGGTCCCGTGAGGAGGGCTACCGCGCCGCGCTGACCGCCGCCGGCGTCCCGGTCGATCCGACGTTGATCGGCCGAGGTGACTTCAACCCCGAGTCGGCGGTTCCGCTGGCGCGGGCTCTCCTGCAACAGGCGGAGCCGCCAACAGCGATCTTCGCGGCGAGCGACGGGATGGCCCTCAAGGCCCTGGAGGTCGCCAGGGAGTTGGGAGTCTCCGTCCCCGCGGACCTGTCCGTCGTCGGGTTCGACAACATCCCGGAGTCGGCGTCGACGGCACCAGGACTGACCACTGTGGACCAGTCGATGTACCAGCTGGGATACGAAGCCGCGCGGATGCTGAAGTCCCTGGTGACCGGCGAGTGGGAGGGGCCGCACCGGATAGTGCTTCCGACCAGCCTCGTGGTCCGCAGCTCGACCGCGCCACCGAAGAGCACCTTGGCATGACGGTGAAGGAGGTGTCAACGCAGAACCACGGCTAGATCCACCAGTGAATCGAGCCGGCCAGTCGGGTCGCATCCGCTGCCGGCGCAGAGAGGAGTGGAGCGTGACAACCGAACCGTACCATGGGCGCTTACGCCGGCTGGGTGGGCGTCGGCTCTCGGCGGCCCTCACCGCCGGAGTCATCGCCGTCGCAGCGGTACTGCTCGCACCGCAACCGGCGGCGGCGGCCGACACCCCGTGGCTGACCGTCTCCCCGGATCGCTACGCGTCGTTCACCGTCCCGGCCGCCTACGTCCAGGAGCAGCTGGGCACGGTGTCGCAGGTCGTGGTGGAGGGCAACTTCGGCCCGTCCTCGGCCACGGCGGAGTTCGGGTTGACCCGCCGTGGTGACGTGTGGTCCGGCGTTCTCGGCGCACTCGAGCCGGGGCTGTACCACTACCAGTTCACCGCCGACGACACCAAGAGCATCAAGGACCCGACGAACGACACGAGTGTGGCGTCCGACCCGCTGCTGAGCACCTTCTTCGTCGCGGGTGACTCGGCACGGTGGTTGGTCGACGCGCCACCCGGCACCGGCGGTGAGGTCGGGACGCTGACCTACCGGACCAGGGCCGGGCAACGGTCCGCCCTGGTCTGGACACCACCGGAGTACGCGGCCAAGGGCCCGAAGGCCTACCCGGCGCTCTACCTGCAGTCGGGTGACGGCGTGGCCGCCACCGACTGGCTCGATCTCGGACGGACCAGGCAGATCCTCGACAACCTCTCGGCTGCGGGCACCATACGGCCGATGGTGGTCGTGATCACCGACGACTCGGGCGACAAGGAGCTGAAGGACCTACGCAAGGCGGTCGCCGACAACTACCGGGTCCTCCGCGATCCGGCACACCAGGCGATTGCCGGAGTGTCCGACGGCGCGACGGTGGCGGTGAAGGCCGCGTTGGCCAAGCCGGCTCAGTTCGGCTACGTCGGCTGGTTCTCGGGTCGCTCTGTCCCGGACGTCGACCGGAAGGACGCCAAGACGGTCAACCGCACCGTCAAGCTGCTGCGTCTCTACACGGGCAACGTGACCGATCCGGCGCACAACGCCACCTACCGGCTGGCGAAGGCGTTGGGTCGGGCCGATGTCAGGTTCGAGTCGGACGGAGTCAACCCGGACGGTGGCGCGAACTGGGACACCTGGCAGGAGAATCTGGTCGACTTCGTGCCGAGGCTGTTCCGGCACGTGTCGGACCACGGGCCGAGCCCCGGTCACGGGCAGCTGAAGGGGGAGTTCAACCCGCCGCCGGCGGGCACCACCCCGACGCCCTTCGTCAGCGAGGACGGCTTCGTCACCTTCGAGACCACCACCGCCTTCGCCGACGCCCAGCACGTCACGGTGTGGGCGAACATCGCTCCGGGCGGCAGTTGGCTGCGTGTGCCACTGGCCCGTGACGGTGACCGGTGGCGGGCGACAGTGGGTCCTCTCCAGCCCTGGTTCTACTACTACCGGCTGATCGTGGACCGGGTTCCGTTCAAGGACACCTCGAACCCGACCAAGGTGACCACCGAACCGATGTGGAGCACGTTCTTCATCCCGGGGCCGGGGGCCCGCCTGCTGTCGGACGTCCCCGCCGGCCAGGGCGGGAAGGTCGAGAGCATGACCTACACCAGCACCGTGGCAGGCCAGGACCGCACGGCGCTGGTGTGGACCCCACCCGGGTACGACCCGGGTCGTGCCGAGCCGTACCCAGTCCTCTACCTCCAGCACGGCGGTGGGCAGAACTACACGGACTGGGTCGAGATGGGACGCGCCAAGCAGATCCTCGACCACCAGTTCCTCGACGGTGACCTGGTGCCCATGGTGGTCGTGATGGGCAACGGCAACTCGTCCAACTTCAACCGGGAGCTGTTGGAGAACATCGTTCCCACGGCCCGTGCCCGCTACCACGTCTCCAGCGACCCGTCCCAGCAGGCGCTCGCCGGTCTGTCGATGGGCGGCGGTCAGGCGTTCGGCGTGCTGCGGGCGTACCCCGGGCAGTTCGCCTACGTCGCGGCCTTCTCGGCCGGGTTCGGCAGCGGCACCGGCGTCGACGTGGAGGCGATCAACAACGGCACCAGGATGCTGCGCCTGTACGTGGGTGACCAGACCGACTTCGTGTACCCGAGCTTCATGGCGTCGCTGACCACGTTGGACACCCTCGGTATCCGCTACGAGTTCGACGGGGTGACCCCCGGGCCACACGGTTGGGACGTGTGGCAGAAGAACCTCATCGACCTGGCGCCTCGTCTGTTCAAGCGCTAGGAGCCGTTCCAGGCGACGCCACCGGGAGCGGGTTTCCCGCCCCCGGTGGCGCCCGCCAGCGCCCGGATGCCTCCGCACCGCCACCCCGAAGGGAACCACCTCAATGAAGAGAAGACGGATACTCGCCACGGTTGCCATGCTCGCGGTCGGCACCGGCCTCGTCGCCTGCTCCGGCGACGAGGGCGGAAATGATGCGAGCAACTGCACGAACACCATCACGAAGAAGGACCTGCCGGTCGTGACGATGTGGGGGTGGTACCCGAACACCCAACTCGTCGTCGACAACTTCAACAAGCAGAACAACGAGGTGCAGGTCTGCTGGACCAACGTCGGGCAGGGCGGCGACGAGTACGACAAGTTCCAGACGGCCATCTCGGCGGGCACCGGCGCACCCGACGTGATCATGGTCGAGGCGGACCGGATCCCGACCTTCCAGATCCAGGGCGCGCTCGTCGACATCAAGAAGTACGGCTACGACGCGGTGAAGGCCAACTACAGCGAGGGTGCCTGGAAGGACGTGTCGGTCGGCGACGCGGTCTACGGCGTCCCGGTCGACGGTGGCCCGATGGGCATGATCTACCGCAAGGACATCTTCGACAAGTACAAGATCACCCCACCGAAGACCTGGGCGGAGTACGAGCAGACCGCGCAGAAGGTCAAGGATGCCGGTGGCCCGCTGTTCGGGGACCTCGGCGCGAACGTCCCGGCGGTCCTGATGGCGCTCCAGATCCAGAAGGGCGCCGCGCCTTTCACCGTCGACCCGGCGCAGCCGAAGTCGATCGGTGTGAAGCTCAACGACCAGGCGTCCAAGGACGTGCTGGACTACTGGGGCGGCCTCGCCAAGAAGGGCCTGGTCGGGACGCAGGACCAGTTCACTCCGGAGTACATCTCCGGCGTGATCAACGGTAACTACGCGACGTACATCTCGGCGGCGTGGGCGCCGGGCTATCTGACCGGCGCGGGCGTCGGCAAGGGCCAGGACACCGGCAAGTTCGCGGTGGCGCCGCTGCCGCAGTGGGACGAGGCCAACCCGGTGCAGGTGAACTGGGGCGGGTCGGCGTTCTCGGTGACCAAACAGTCCAAGAAGCCGGAGTTGGCGGCGAAGGCCGCCTACGGGCTCTACGCCGACAAGGAGTCGCTCACCGACGGCTGGACCAACCAGATCATCTTCCCGCTCAACCTCACGGCTCTCAAGGACCCCGCGTTCATCGACCTGAAGGTGCCGTTCTTCGACGGCCAGCAGGCGAACAAGGAGGTCTACGTCCCCGCCGCGGACGCCTACAAGGGCGTCGCGTACGCCCCCTTCGGCCAGTACTACCTCGACGCCATGACGAAGCAGGTCAGCGAGGTCATCAAGGGGTCCATCACCGGTTCGCAGGCTGCCGACCGGATCCAGGAGGACGTGGCGAAGTACGCCAAGGAACAAGGCTTCACCGTTCAGTGACCTGACGGGTGGGCCGCGCCGTCAACGGGCGGGCGGCCCACCCTCGACCCTCGGCGTCCACGTCCCGGAGACCACAATGACACTCCTGACCGAGAAGAGCGCACCGCGTGCTCGTAACGAGACACGCAAGATCCGTGGCAAGGTACACCTCCGCGAGCACCTCATGGGCTGGCTCTTCGTCGGGCCGTTCGGGATCGTCTTCCTGGCGTTCCTCATCGCGCCGCTGGCGTACGCGCTGTATCTCAGCCTCTTCCAGAAGAAGCTGATCGGCGGCACCAGCTTCGTCCTCTTCGACAACTACGTGAAGGCGTTCACCGACCCGAGCTTCCTCTCCGGGGCGTGGTTCGTCATCCGCTTCTCGCTCGTGTCCATCCCGATCCAGATCGTCCTCGCGCTCGCGATGGCGCTCATCCTGGACGCGGTGACCACGCTGTTCGCTCGCTTCTCCCGCCTGATGATCTTCCTGCCGTACGCGATTCCGACGGTCATCGGAGCCGTGATGTGGGGGTTCCTCTACAGCAAGGGCTTCGGCCCGCTCACCGACATCTTCGGCCTGTTCGGCGCCACCGCACCGGACTTCCTGAGCAGTGACCTGATCTTCTATGGCCTGCTCAACGTCGTCACCTGGCAGTGGGCCGGCTATTACATGATCATCCTGTACGCGGCGTTGCAGGGCGTCGACCCCACCCTCTACGAGGCCGCCCGGATGGACGGCGCCGGGCGGTGGCAGATCGCGACGCGGATCAAGATCCCGCTGATCGCGCCCGCGCTGATCCTGATCCTGGTCTTCTCGCTCATCGGCACCCTGCAGTTCTTCAACGAACCGCAGATCCTGCGATACCTCGCCGCGGGCACGATCAGGACGGACTTCACCCCCAACATGTACGCGTACGAGCAGGCGTTCTCGCTGGCCAACTTCAACTACGGGTCGGCGATCTCGTTCGCCCTCGGCGGCATCGTCTTCATCTGCGTGTACGTCTTCCTGTTCTTCACCCGCAAGCGGAGGAGCTTCCTCTGATGACCGCCCCCACGAGCGCCCGCTCCGGCCCCCGCCGGCCGCAGCGCTATCTCCCCATGCAGATCCTCCTCGGCTTCCTGGTGATCTATTTCCTCGTGCCGTTCTGGTGGCTCATCGTCAACAGCTCCAAGGACGCGGCCGGCCTGTTCGGCGGCGACAACACCCTGTGGTTCACCGACCAGGTCGACTACCTCGGCAACCTGAAGCAGCTGTTCACCCACGACGGGGGCATCTACCTGCGGTGGATCCTCAACTCCACGCTCTACGCCATCGCCGGTGGTGTCGGTGCCACGATCCTGGCGGTGATGGCCGGGTACGGGTTCGCCAAGTACCGGTTCGCGGCCCGGCGGTTCAGCTTCGCCGTCGTGCTCGGCGCGTTGATGGTCCCGGCCACCGCGCTGGTCATCCCGACCTTCATCATGTTCTCCCAGCTCGGCCTGACGAACACGGTCTGGGCGGTGATCCTCCCGTCGCTACTCAACCCGTTCGGCGTCTACCTGATGCACGTGTACGCGCGCGACGCGGTGCCCGACGAACTCCTGGACGCGGCGCGGGTCGACGGCGCGGGAGAGGTGCGCACGTTCCTGCAGATCGCCCTACCGATGATGCGCCCCGCGGTGGTCACCGTGCTGCTCCTGTCCGCGGTGGCGTCCTGGAACAACTACTTCCTGCCGCTGGCGATGCTCTCCGACAACCGGCTCTTCCCCGTCACCGTCGGTCTCGGCCTGTGGCAGGGGATCGCGTCGGCGAACAACGCGGGAGGCACCTCGCTGTGGAGCCTCATCATCCTGGGCTCGCTCGTGTCAGTGATTCCGCTGATCATCGCGTTCTTCAGCCTGCAACGACACTGGCGCGGCGGGCTGTCCGTCGGAGGCCTCCGGTAGGCCGCACCCGCGCCACCAGCCAGTGCACCACCCGCTCAAGGATCGCCGCGAACCCCCGCGGCGCGGACGGATGACAGAGGAGTCTGCTGATGTCGACGACGAATCGACAGCTGCGCAGCGCGCAGTGGTTCGGTGCGGAGGGCCGCAACGGTTTCATCCACCGGTCCTGGATGCGCAACCAGGGGTTCGCGGACGACGTCTTCGACGGCCGCCCGGTGATCGGCATCGCCACCACCTGGTCGGAGCTGACCCCCTGCAACGCCCACCTGCGTGACCTGGCCGAGTCGGTGAAGCGGGGGGTGTGGGAGAGCGGCGGCCTGCCGCTGGAGTTCCCGGCGATGAGCCTGGGTGAACCCCTCATGCGACCCACGACCATGCTCTACCGCAACCTGCTGGCGATGGAGTTGGAGGAGTCGGTACGGGCCAACCCGCTCGACGGGGTTGTCCTGCTCTCCGGCTGCGACAAGACCACCCCCGGCCTGCTGATGGGGGCGGCGAGCGTCGACCTGCCGACGCTGATGCTGACCGGCGGCCCGATGCTCAACGGCAAGTTCCGCGGCCAGGACATCGGCTCGGGCACCGTCGTCTGGCGCTTCACCGAGGAGATGCGGGCGGGCCGGATGAGCGCGGCCGACTGCGCGGAGGCGGAGGTCGGCATGTCCCGCAGTCGGGGGCACTGCATGACCATGGGGACCGCCTCCACGATGGCCTGCGTGACCGAGGCGCTCGGCGTACAGCTCCCGGGGGCCGCCGCCGTGCCGGCCGTCGACTCCCGGCGGTACGCCCTCGCCCACGCCGCCGGACGCCGGATCGTCGCCATGGTCGAGCAGGATCAACGGCTGTCCACTGTGCTCACCAGGCAGGCGTTCGAGAACGCGGTCCGGGTCAACGCCGCGATCGGCGGTTCGACGAACGCCGTCGTACACCTGCTCGCGGTTGCCGGACGCCTCGGTGTTCCGCTGTCGCTGGAGGACTTCGACGCCCTCACCGCCGACGTGCCCATGCTGGTCAACCTCATGCCGTCCGGGGCGTACCTGATGGAGGACTTCGCCTACGCGGGCGGTGTCCCGGCCGTGATGGCGGAGATCGCCACGCTGCTGCACATGGACCACGTCACCGTCAGCGGAAAGAGCGTGGCCGACAACATCGACGGCGTGAAGTGCTGGAACCGGGACGTCATCGCCACCATGGCGGAGCCCTTCCAACCCGCCGGCTCGGGCACCGTGGTGCTCCGCGGATCGCTTGCGCCGTCCGGGGCCGTGCTGAAGGTCTCCGCGGCCTCTGCCCACCTCCTCAGCCACACCGGGCCGGCGCTCGTCTTCGACCGGATCGAGGAGTACGTCGTCGCGGCCGACGACCTGGACCTCGACGTCACCCCCGACACGGTGATCGTGGTCCGCAACGCCGGGCCACGCGGCTATCCGGGGTTCCCGGAGGTGGGCAACGTGCCCATGCCACGACGGCTGCTCGCCGACGGCATCACGGACATGGTGCGGATCTCCGACGCCCGGATGAGCGGCACCGGGTACGGCACCTGCGTCCTGCACGTGGCCCCGGAGGCGTCGGTGGGCGGCCCGCTCGCGTTGGTGCGCACCGGCGACCTGGTCCGCGTCGACGTGGCGACGCGATCGCTGGACCTGCTCGTCGACGACGCGGAACTCGCCCAGCGCCGTGCCGCCTGGCAGCCACCACCGCCGGTCGCCGACCGGGGATGGGTGCGGCTGTACAGCGAGCACGTCCTCCAGGCCGACCAGGGCGCCGACCTGGACTTCCTCGTCGGCGGCAGCGGCAGCGACGTGCCTCGGCACTCGCACTGACCACGCCGCGACGCACGAAGCCACGAGGAACCGTTCGCAGGGGAGGTGGGACGGCCCGCGGGGGTGAGGTCCCGCGGTTGCCGCCTCAGGAGGAGATCGCGCGCGCCCACGGCACGAGGAGGCGTTCGAGGCCGGCCATCAGGTAGAAGAGCAGTGCGCCCATGAGCGCGAGCAGGATCAGCGCCGCGAACGCGAGCGGGGTGTCCGCGGACTGACCGGAACTGGCGATCACCGCGCCGAGCCCGGCCTGCGGGTTGATCACTTCGCCGATGATCGCGCCGATGATGGCGAGTGAGGTCGCCACCTTCAGGCCGACGAAGATCTGCGGCAGGGCCCACGGAAGTCGGACCTTGAGGAAGGTCTGCCACCACGAGGCGGAGAGGGAGCGGGCCAGCTCGCCGAGGTCGTTCGGTGTCGAGGTCAGGCCCGCCATTGTCGAGATCAGGATCGGGAAGAAGCAGAGCAGCACGACCATCACGATCTTGGCTTCGTAGCCGAAGCCGATCCAGACCAGGAGCAGTGGCGCGAGCGCCACCTTCGGCACCGCGTTGATGCCGGCGATCATCGGTAGGACCATCCGCTCGACGGTCCGCGACGCGGCGAGCAGGACGGCGAGCAGAAGCCCGCCCACCGCCGCGATCCCGAATCCGATGATCGTCTCCAGGAAGGTGATCCAGGTCTGCTGAGCCAGGTGACCGGGGAGCCGCAGGAACGCGTCGACCACGTCCGGGGGCGCTGGCAGGAAGAACGGTTCGATGTCGAAGGCCCAGGTGGACAGCCACCAGAGCCCGGTCGCGACCACCGCGCCCAGGGCCGGGAGCCCGAGGGTGTGCCGGCGTCGTTCTGCCCGGGAGTCGCCGGTCACGACTTCTTGACGAAGGTCGGGTCCACGACGGCCGCCGGCGTCAGGCCCGACGGAATCAGGTTGGCGCGTTCGAGGACGGCGATGGTCTGCGCCACCCGCGACTCGTCCAGGAACCCGATCGGGGCGCCGCCGTCGGGACGGACGTGCGGGGCCATCGCGTCGATCTCACCCTTGCCCGCCGCCACCGTGTAGGTGGGTTTCGCCTTGTTGAGGATCGTCGCCGCCTCGTCCGGGTGCTCGATGCTGTACGCCAGGCCCTTGAGCGCGGCCTTGGTGAACCGCTGCACGAGGTCGGGGTCCTTGCTGATGAGCGACGGGGTGGTGATGATCGCGTTGCCGAACAGGTCCGGCAGGTAGTCGCTGTAGGGCAGGACCACGACGTCCTTCCGGGCGGCGGTCTGCAGGGCGCCGCGGCTGAGCAGGAACGTGCCCAGCGCGTCGACCCGCCGGCTCGCCATGAGGCCGTTGAGGGCTGTGGGTTGCACGCCCTCGATCTTCACCGTCGCCGGGTCGAGCCCGGCCAGCCGCGCGTACGCCGGGAAGAGCAACTCCGTCACGGAGCCGCTGCCGGTGGCGATCGTCTTGCCCCGGAGGTCCTTCGGGGTGGTGATGTTGGTGTCCTTGGTGGTCATCACCGAGATCAAAGTCTGCTGGTGCACGGCGGCGATCGCCCGCCAGTCGGTGAACTCGCCCTTGCCCGCCTGGATGACGGCACCGGTGAAGTCGAGAGCGCCGAACTGCACCTGCCCCGACTTGAGCGCGGTCAGGTTCTGCTGGTTGCCGGCGCCCTCCTTGATGTCGACCTCGATGCCGACCTCGGCGAAGTAGCCCTTCTCCTTGGCCACCCACGCGAAGGCGTCGCGGCCCACCGCACCGAACGCGGTGATGTAGGCGACCTTGTCGATCTCACCGCCGGGCGGGTCGCCGCCGCTGTCACCGGTGTCGCCGCAGCCACCGGCCGCGAGAGCCACGGCCAACCAGGCCGCGACGAGCGTGGAGAAGCGCTTACCCATGCGGTGCCTCCAGCCTCCGGGCTCGCGACGCGTGGCCGACCCTGTCGAGGGGATCGGCGGGACGACGCGAGGTCGGCATCGATAGACGATTTTAGATCAGGCAGGTGGTGCTCGTCTGTCCCGAGCCGGCAATGAGGTTGACGGGCAACGGTTCCTGTGCATCCACAGTGGATGCTGAGCCTGACTGCACCTTGAAATAGGCATGATCACCGATATGCTTGCGCTCGGCGGCTCCCGGCTCGTGACCGCCGCGCGCTCGACCGAGCGCACCCGCACGACCCCGCTCTCAGGGCTCACCGAGGAGCGCGATGCCTGACCCTCTGGTTCCCTCCGCCCGTGCCCGCGCCGTGGTCCGCGGTGCCTACGACACCCACGTCCACGTGGCCCCCGACGTGATGGCCCGACGCATCGACGACGTCGATCTGGCGCACCGTTGCGCCGAGGTCGGGCTGGCCGGTTTCGTCCTCAAGTCCCACTACGTGGCGACTGCCGAGCGGGCAGCGGTGGTCCGCAAGGTGGTGCCCGGCGTCGACGTCCTCGGTGCCGTCACCCTCAACGGCGCGATGGGCGGCATCAACCCGGTCGCGGTTGAGGTCGCCGCGCGCCAGGGTGCCCGGATCGTCTGGATGCCGACAGTGGACTCCGGAAATCAGCGGCGCAGCACCGCCACCGATCTGCCGGGCGCCACACCGGCGATGTGGGGCGCCTTCCAATCCGACCTGCACAGCCAGGGCATCGTGCCGGATCCGGTCGAGGTCGTCGACGACGAGGGGCGGGTCCTCGACCGCGTACGCCAGGTGCTGCGGGTGATCGCCCGGCACGACATCACGCTCGCCACCGGCCACCTGAGCGGCGCCGAGATCGCCGCCGTGGTCCGGGCCGCGACGCAGGAGGGGGTACGCCGCATCGTGGTCACCCATCCCGAGTTCACCTCGCAGCGACTGACGCCCGCGCGGCAGCGCGAGCTGGCCGAGGCGGGCGCCCTGTTGGAGCGCTGCTTCACGACTCCGCACTCGGGCAAGGTCGACTGGGCGGACCTGTTCGCCACCATCCGGTCGGTAGGTGTGGCGCACTCCGTCCTCTCCAGCGACCTGGGGCAACCGTTCAACCCGCCGGTGGAGGACGGTCTGGCGCTCTTCGCCGACCGCCTGTTCGACGCCGGCTTCACCGACGAGGAGGTCCACGTCATGGCGGTGGTCAACTCGCGCCGTCTGGTGACGCCGGCAGGAACGACGCCGGCATGAGCGGGCGGCGGATGCTGGTGGTGGGCGCCCACTCGGCCGACTTCGTCTGGCGGGCCGCCGGAGCCATCGCCATGCACACGCGGGCCGGCGGCGAGGCCGTCGTGTTGGCGCTCTCCTACGGCGAGCGGGGCGAGTCCGGCGAGCTGTGGAAGGACCCGCAGCAGACGGTGGAGAACGTCAAACGACTGCGGCACGCCGAGGCGGAACGGTCCGCCGCCGCGGTCGGCGCCCGGTTCGAGGCGTTCGACCTGGGCGACTACCCGCTTCGGATCCGGGACGAGGACATCGACCGGCTGGCGACGCTGATGCGCGAGTACGCGCCGCACGTGGTGCTCACCCACCCCGAGCGCGACCCGTTCAACCCGGACCACCCGACGGCGCACGCCGCGGTGGTGACGGCCCGGCAGCTCACCGCGGACGCCGGAGTGTCCAGCGGCTTCCGAACCGCCCCGCCCTCGGAGTTCCTGGCCTTCGAACCCCACCAGCCCGAACTCTGCGGTTTCGTCCCCACCGTGTTCGTCGACATCACCGAGGCGATGCCGGCCAAGCGGGAGGCGATGGCGGCGATGGCGGCTCAGGGCTACCTGCGCGAGTACTACACCCAGCGTGCCGACCATCGTGGCAACCACGCCCGCCGGGTGACCGGTGACGCGACCATCCGGCAGGCGGAGGCGTTCCAACGGTTGATCCCGAACGTCGTGGTGGCACTGTGAACGCCGCCCACGACGCGGCGGACGTCGACCCCGCGGTGATCGAGACACTGGCCGCTGCCGGGGTGGCAACCGTGTACGAAGCCGCCGGCCGGCGTGGCCTGATCGACGTGGACCTCGTGCAGGTGGTGCCGGGTTCCCAGGTCGCCGGCGTCGCCCGGACCGTCGTCTGCGGCCAGGGCGACAACCGGGCAGTGCACGAGGCCATGACGCTCGTCCGCCCCGGCGAGGTGCTCGTGCTCACCATGCCCGAACCGGCCCCCGTCGCGCTGATCGGCGAGCTGCTGGCCACGCAGGCCAAGGTCGCCGGCGCGGCCGGCGTGCTGGTCGACGCCGCGGTACGGGACGTGGACGAACTTCGGACGCTCGGCCTGCCGGTCTGGGCCCGCTGGTGTCGGGTGCGCGGAGCCACCAAACGCCACAGGGGTTCGCTCGACGTGCCGGTGCCGGTCGGCGGTGCGACAGTCGAGCCGGGGGACATCATGGTGCTCGACGCCGACGGGGCCGTGGTGGTGCGGCGGACGAGCGCGGACGCCGTGGCCGCCGCGACGAGGAGCCGGACGGCCAGGGAGAGCGGACTGCGGGCCCGGCTGGAAGCCGGCGAGTTCAGCTACGACCTGCACGGAATGCGTACGGAGGACGAGCCCGGCGGGCGGTAGGACCGGGCGGACCGCCCGACCCCACCGCCCGACCCTGGTCAGCCCAGGTACTTCTCCCACGGGCCGGTGATGGCCAGGGTGAGGCCCGGGTCCTGCATGTTGACGAAGAGCACCTGGCCGTCGGCGCTGAAGGTCGGCCCGCAGAACTCCGAGTCGTTGAGCATGTTGCGGGCGATCGCGTACGTCGGGCCGCCCGGGATCGTGCTGAGCACGTGGGAGGCGCCCTTGCCGTCCTCGGCGAGGACCAGACTTCCCCACGGGGTGACTGTCACGTTGTCCGGGCCGTCGAAGGTGATGTCGGTGTACTTGACCGGCGTCCCCTCCTCGGCGGAGGTCTGGTGCGGGAAGTACGTCACCAGCTGGATGGTCTCGTCCTTGAAGTTGTAGAACCAGACCATGCCGTCGTGCGGCGCCGCGTCGGAGGGCAGGTCACCCTCGTCCCAGGCGTACGAGTTCACCACGTACACACCTTCGTCGGTGCTCCACACGCCCTCGAACTTGCGTCCGCGGGTGACCTGGCCGTCGGTGAACTGCTCGCGTACCGACGTGTGCCGCGCGTCGCGGTCCGGCACCTCGATCCACCGGACCGGGAAGGGGCGGCCCAACTGAGCGGAGGTCAGGTAGGCGACGTCCGGCAGCACCGAACCGTCGTCCATGATGATCTGCATGGCGGCGAGGACGCCCGCGTTCGGCGCGAGGCGGGTCAGCACGCCGGGGCCGACCTTGACGCCGCGCGGCGCCGACCAGCGGTAGAAGAGGCCGTTGGGCTCGTCGGCGTCCTCGGACAGGTAGATGTGGGTGCGGTCCTTGTCGATCGCCAGGGCCTCGTGGGAGTAGCGGCCCAGGCACTTGATCGGCCGCGGGTCCGCGCTGCCGTCGGCCCAGACCTCGAAGACGTAGCCGTGGTCCTTCTGGTAGGTGCCGGTCCGGCCGCCCTCTTCCCACTGGTCGCCGGCGCGGTCCTCGGTCTCCTCGCAGGTCAGCCAGGTCCCCCAGGGCGTCGGTCCGCCGGCGCAGTTGGAGATGGTGCCGGAGAGGGCGACGAACTCACCCAGGTTCCGGCCCGCGCGGTCGGTCTTGATGACGGTGCAACCGCCGGCGTCGACGGCGCCCGGGTCGTACACCGTCCCCTTGACGTGCGGTACGCCGAACTCGGCGCCCGGGTCGATCTCGTGGTTCTGGATCAGGGTGTACCGACCGTGGCCGGCGTCGTAGACGGCCATGCCGTCGTGGTCGGCCGGGGTCATGCCCTGGCCGCGGTCCAGCCGGGTGACGCCGGTCCGGGTGACCACCGTGTAGCTGAAGCCCTTGGGCAGGGCGAGGACGCCCTTCGGGTCGTCCACGAGCGGCGGGAACGGCACGTGGCCGGACGTGACCGGCGGGTGCGGGCGGCCCGGGCTGGCCTGCGCCAGCGACGGCAGACCGCCGGCGACGGCGAGGCCCACACCGGCGGCGGCGCCACCAGCGAGGAAGGTACGACGAGAGGAAGGCACGTGATCAGCTCCTGGTCAGGACAAGTGCGACGAGTCGGAGCCAACCCGTGCGGACGAACAGCAACACGTCGCCGACGGGATCGGTCGGTGACATCGGGGTGAAGAAACAGGGCCGCCCGCGCCCCGACGTTTCCGGGGCGCACGGTGGGTAATCAGCCGCGCCCACCCAGTCGTACGGGGTGCACACCCCTCACGCGAAGGAGCCGATGGCCGTGTCAGATCAGAACATCACCGTTGTCCTCGTTCACGGCGCGTTCGCCGAATCGGCGAGTTGGAACGGTGTGATCGAGCGGCTCGGTGCCGGCTACTCCGTGGTGGCCGCCGCCAACCCGCTCCGCAGCCTCGCCGGAGACGCCGCCTACGTCCGGGACGTGGTGCGGGGGGTCGGCGGACCGGTCGTGCTCGCCGGCCACTCGTACGGCGGCATGGTCATCACCGAGGCGGCAGCGGGCGAGCCGATGGTGCGCGGCCTGGTCTACGTCAACGCGTTCGCCCCGGAGACGAGTGAGTCGGCGATAGCGCTGTCCGGCAAGTTTCCCGGCAGCACGCTCGCCGACACCCTGGTCTCCTACCCGGTGGCCAGTGGCGGAAACGAGGTGGCCATCGCGCAGGACGCCTTCCGCCAACAGTTCGTCGCGGACGTCTCCGAGGACACGGCGGCGTTGATGGCGCGGACCCAGCGGCCGATCACCGAGCAGGCGCTCGGCGAAGCGCTCTCGACGTCCGAGCCGCCGTGGAAGTCGTTGCCCAGTTGGTTCGTCTTCGGCGACGCGGACCGCAACATCCCGGTCGCCGCGCACCGCTTCATGGCCGAACGCGCCGGCGCCCGGGGCACCCGCGAGGTCGCCGGCGCCTCCCACGCGATGACGATGTCCCAGCCCGGCGAGGTCGCCGAGTCCATCATCGAGGCGGTACGGGGCGTCGGGGCTGGATAGCACCGGCGTGACCGGTCCGCGGCCCGGGCAGAATGGCGCGTGAACCCACCGACGACCAGCGACGTACGGCCCCAGCCGCGATTCCCGCAGCGGCAGGGGCCGTACGTCGTTGAAACCTTTTCCGGCGCGACGCAACCTGGCGGTCGTCGCGACCCGTCGAGGGTGCGGAGGAGGGAGCCTCGATGGCGGATGCCGAGGGTGAGTTCGTGGAGTACGTCTCCGCGCGACTGCCGAGTCTGCATCGGACCGCGTTCCTGATGTGCGGAGACGCCCATCTGGCCGACGACGTGGTGCAGCAGACGATAACGGCGTTGTACGTGAACTGGCGTCGGGTCAGCCGGGTAGACAACGTCGACGCGTACGTGCACCGGATGCTGGTCCACAAGCTCGTCGACGAGAAGCGGTTGAGCTGGGCGAAGGTCCGGCTGTTCGGTTCGGTGCCGGAGCCATCGCGTACGCCGGTCACACCACACGACGAGGTGGCCGAGCGGGACAGCGTGGTCAGCGCGCTGGCCCGTCTGTCCCGCGGCCAGCGCACCGTGCTGGTCCTGCGGTTCCTGTGCGACCTGTCGCTGGCCGAGACGGCCGCGGCCATGGGGTGCTCCGAAGGCAATGTGAAGGCGCAGACGGCTCGGGCGCTGGCGGCGGTCCGCCAGGTGCTCGACGTCGCCGAGATGTCCGGGAGGAGTACGAGATGACGGTGGACGAGCAGCGGATCGCCGCGCTGCTGCAGTCGGCGCCGGTTCCCGAGCCACGGGTCGACGTCGCACGGGCGATCAGCGACGGTCGCCGTCGCCGTCGCCGTCGCCGCACCGGCGGCGTCGCCGCGGTGACGGTGCTGACCGGGCTCGTCGTCGTGGGTGCCGTCGGGTTCGGTGGTGCCGGCCGGCCGCAGGCCCCGGACACGCCGACCGTGGTGGCGGCGCCGACCGCCGTCGCGTCGACAGCGGCGACCCCACCGGTCACCTGCGAGGCGTCGTGGCTGCCGCAGCCGCTCGGGGGTCCGGTCGCGGTGGCGGGAGGCGTGGACCCCACCGGGCGGTACATCGTCGGCGACATCGGCACCGGGAATGAGGACGGGAGGATCGTGCTCTGGACCGACGGCAAGGCGACGGTCCTGCCCGCCGGGGCGCGCCACGCGGCGGCGGTCAACGCCCGGGGCGACGTCGTCGGCACCGGCGGCAACGGCATCGGCTGGGTCTACCGGTCCGGAAAGCTGCGCTTCCTGGTGACCCCGCCCGGCTACCAGGCGGTTCTCGTGCACGCGGTCAACGGCCGGGGTGACATCGTCGGCACCGCCCGCGGGGCCCGCGACTCGCACCAGGCGGTCCTGTGGTCGGCGGACCGGCCGCAGGAGTACCGGCTGGTCGGGCGGCCCGGATCCGCCGCGACAGCGATCACCGAGGACGGTTCCGTCGTCGGCGCGATGGGTGATCTGCCCTACCGGTGGACACCGGAGGGCACCGAAATCGCGCTGCCGGTGCCCGACGGTTTCCCGCGCGCCTCGGTGGAGGCGGCGCGTGGCGAGTGGGCGGTCGGGATGGCTCCCGGTGAGCGGCAGGGCTCTTCCGTGCGGATGCTCCCGGTGCTGTGGAACCTCACCACGGGTGCGGTGAGCCTGATGCCGTTCCCGAGTATCAGCGCCGTCGCCGGCAATGGTGAGGTGCTGGTCGACGACGGCTCGCCGCTGCTCGTCGCCCCGGACGGCACGTCCCGCCGGTTGCCGGGCAGGCCTGAGGTCCGGGCGACCGAGGCGGGCACCTACTCGGCCCGTGGGATCAGCGACGACGCCATGACGGTGGTGGGTGCCGTCCACGAGAACGAGGCGTACCGGCCCCTGGTGTGGCGCTGCCGGTGAGCCGGGCAGAAAGGACGGTGCCCGCCGACCATCGGTCGGCGGGCACCTCGGCTCAGAGGGTGAACACGAGCGTGGAGATGCTGCGCGCGCCCACGTTGATGGTGGCTTGTCCTCCGTTGACGCTTGTCGGTTGGCTGGCCGCGTTGGCGTTCTGCGAGGTGAGGTAGTGCTCGGCCCGGGTGACGTTCTGCGGGGCCTGGATGACGGCGTTGTTGACCGCGCTGTTCGAGCGGTTGAGGATGACCAGGGTGATCTTCCCGTCGCCCTGGTAGGCGGTGACCTCCAGCGGGGAGGCCTTGGAACTCTTCGTCAGGGCGACGCGCTGGTAGCCGGGGCGGACGTACTTGGCGTACTGGGAGAAGGCGTACCCGCGCTTGAGCGGGGCACCCGCGACCGTGCCGTACGCGGATTCGCCGTCGCCGATGAAGGAGTAGTAGCGCTTGCCGTACCACCAGATGTAGGCGCTCCAGTTGGCCTCCATCGACTTGTGCACGGTGCGCATGATGTCGTCGAGGGTTTCGTTCCAGACCGCCGTGTTGGCAGGGTTGCCCCAGATGTTGGAGCCTCCGCCGTCGGCGGCGTGCAGGTTCCACTCGGTCATCCACACCGGCTTGTTGTGCTGTTCGGCCAGGTTGTAGGGCCGTAGCCGGCCGGAGTCCTCGGTGCCGTAGAGGTGCCCGCCGATGTAGCCGATGTTGTTGCGGGCGGTCGAGTCGTTCAGGGTCGGGTCGGTGAAGTTGTAGTTCAGGTTCACCGCCTCGGCGACCATCAGCTTGGTGTTCTGCACCTTCGTGCCCTGGTCACGGACGAAGGTGCGCAGCTCGGTGCCGCTCCAGTCCATCGAGTCGTAGTCCGGGTGCCAGTCCGGCTCGTTCTGCACCGAGGTCACGTCGATGGTCACACCCTGGCCGCGCATGTACTGCACGTAGCTGTTCAGGTGGTTGGCGTAGTCGTCGTAGTAGTCGGTCCGCAGCTTCCCGCCGTTGACCCGGCTGTTGTTGGTCTTCCACGCCGCCGGCGCGGTCCACGGCGACGCGAGGATCTTCACGTTCGAACCAGAGGACTTCGCCGTCTTCAACGAGTTCACGTGCGTCGCCCACTCGCTCGACACCGGCGACAGGCCGGTCCGCACGATGGACAGACCCAACTGGTTGGCGCCCATCCCGACCAGGGTCTGCGTCTCGGCCGTCGACCACGCGCTGCCCCAGATGGACTGCGCGGCCCCGAACCCGTCGACGGTCTGGTACCTGGTCGCGCTGTTCACCGTGATGTCCGCCGGCCCGTTCGGCGGGGGAGTAGTGGTCGGCGGGGGAGTCGTCGGCGGGGGTGTGGTCGGCGTCGTGTCGCCGGTGCAGGCCACCCCGTTCAACGTGAAGCTCGTCGGAGCGGGGTTGCTGCCGCTCCACGAGCCGTTGAAGCCGAACGAGACCGTCCCGTTGGTCGCGATGCCCCCGTTGTAGCTGACGTTCTTCGCGGTCACCGCCGCGCCGCTCTGGGTCACCGTCGCGTTCCACGCCTGGGTCACCGTCTGACCTGCACCGTAGGACCAGGTCAGCGTCCAACTCGACACCGCGTCACCGAGGTTGGTGATGCTCACGTTGGCCCCGAAGCCGTTCTGCCACTGCGACGACACACCGTAGTTCACCGAACAACCGGCGGCCGCCGCCCCGGCCGGCGTCGCCAGGGCGACCGCCGTCGACGCCAGCAGGACGGCGCCGGCCGACACCAGGACCGCGTTGGTCCTTCTTGGTCTTCTCATGAAGCTCCTCCTGAACGGTGGTGGTGTCCACGCCTTCGGAGGGCTCGCCATCCGGCGAGTTGCGGTCGCTCGTCGGTCAGGAATTGGGAGCGCTCCCAGGCTGGCGATGCCAGGAAGCTATTTCATCCAACGACTTCTGTCAATGCGTTGCCTGCGCGGGCAGGAGGCTGGTCCACCTGTTCCGGGAAGACCCGTCACCGGCCGCAGGGGACGGCGGTCCCTCGCGCGGGGGAGTGGCGAACCTCAGGCGGGCGACCCCGAATCCGGGCCCCGGTCTCTGCCGGTGATCCCGGCGGCCTGGTCGTGGGCCCGGCTCACTATCATCTCCGCCTCCTGGCGGGCGGCGGCCACGAGTTCCTCGGATTCGCGCCTCGCTTCGTTGCGGTGGTCGTTGGCCTGATTCTCGGCGAGCTTGAGGATCTGTTCCACCCGAGTGCCGAGGCCGCTGAGAGTGGGTCGTTCGTGCCGCTCTCTCCACTCGTCGTACGAGGTGTCCGCGCTCGCGCTGTTCCCGTCGCGGTCCACCATGCCGTCGGCCATCAGATCGGGCTCGCTCTCGCCGAGCAGGGCGAGGCCGATCCCGAGCGCGGCCACCGCGACTCCGGACCACAGGGCGGCGGTCCCGAGAGACGGCCCGACGGCCGCACCGACGCCCAGTCCGAAGAGGAGGGCTGCGGTCTTGGCTGGCTTGCGCATGGCTCGACCTCATGGCTACGGACGGCGGGCTTCTGGCTCCAGCATGCCGAGCCAGGTCAAGCCGTGCCGGGCAACGGGTCTGAGCTGTCGGCCTACTGCTCGGGCGGCAGGACGCTGCGTACCGCGACACAGGGGTCCGTCGCGGGCGCGGCGGCGTGGATCGCCTCGGCGGCGCGGGCTGCGACGTCGCGGAAGGTGTCGCGTTGATCCTCGGGTAGCCCGCCCAGCACGTGGTCCTCGGCGTGGGCGACCCGCCGCTCGGCCTCGGCGAGCGCCGCACGCCCACGGTCGGTGGCCACCACCCGGCGGGCGCGACGATCCTGGGGGTCGAGCTTCCGTTCGATGAGACCGGCGGTCTCCAGGTCGTCGATGACGTACGTCAGGACGCTGCGGTCGATGGCCAGGCGGGTCGCCAGGGCGCCCTGCGTGGGCACGTCCTCGTGTACGACGACGGCCAGGATGTGGTAGCCCCTGCTGCCGTGCGGCAGGTCGTTCAGCATCTCCTCGACGTACTCGTGCCAGCGGCGCAGCACCACGCCCAGGGACCAGCCGAAGGTCGAGCCGCGCCTGCGGTCGGCCGGCAGCTCGCACGGGTCGGTGGCGGCCATGAACGGGACGCTAACAGGCGATGTGTCGACCGAAACGACGTTCCGAGCCGCCTGGAATGCGTGGGCAGACAACTGCGTTGTGGGGCATACGATCTGCTGGACAGATGATCGTCTGGCAACATGATACGGAGATGCTGACGCGATGCCTGATTACGGTCACGAAATCCTGTTCGGGACGTTCCTGACACCGAGCGCTCAGGACCCGGACCACGTGGTGGCGCTCGCCGAGCTGACCGAGGCGGCCGGCCTGGACCTCACCACCTTCCAGGACCACCCGTACAACGCTGACTACCTCGACACCTGGACCCTGCTGAGCTGGGTCGCCGCCCGCACGGAACGGTTGCGGATCTCGGGAAACGTCCTCAGCCTTCCGCTGCGCCCGCCGGCCGTCCTGGCCAGGGCTGCGGCGAGCCTGGACCGGTTGTCCCACGGCCGGTTCGAGCTGGGCCTCGGCGCGGGCGCGTTCTGGGACGGTGTCGAGGGCATGGGGGCTCGCCGGCTGACGGCGGGGCAGGGCGTCGAGGCGTTGCGCGAAGCGATCGACGTCCTGCGCGGTGTCTGGGACGACGCCGCACCCGGGCCGCTGCGCCACGACGGGAAGTACTACCCGATCCCCGGCATGCAGCGCGGCCCCGCGCCGGCGCACGACATCGACATCTGGCTCGGCGCGTACCAGCCGAAGATGCTGGCGTTGACCGGGCAGAAGGCGAACGGCTGGCTGCCGACGCTGGAGTACCTGCGGTCCCCGGACCGGGTGACGGCCAACCGACTCATCGACGAGGCGGCGGTCGCGGCGGGACGCGACCCGCGGCAGATCCGGCGGCTGCTCAACCTGTTCACCGTCGACGTCTCGTCGCGCAGTCGCGGTTTCCTCCAGGGGCCACCGGAGCAGTGGGTCGAGCAACTCCTCCCGCTGGTCGTCGAGGAGGGATTCAGCACCTTCCTGATTGGCCGCGACGACCCGCGACTGATCCAGACCTTCGGGCAGGAGATCGCCCCGGCGCTACGCGAGGCGGTCGCCAGGGAGCGCGCGGCGAACGTGCCGGACGCCAGCCGGCCCGGCGCGCTCGCCGCCCGGTCCGCACGTGGCCCGGGTCTGGACCGCGAGACGCTGCCGGCGTCGCTCGCCGCCCGGGCCGTCCAACCCGGTGACCGGGAGTACGAGGGTGTGCGGCACACCTACAGCTGGAAGGGGGCACCAGCACTGGTGATCCGTCCGGAGACCGCCGCCGAGGTCGCCGAGGCCGTGTCGTACGCGCGGACCCAGGACGTCCCGTTGTCGGTGCGCAGTGGCGGGCACGGCATCAGCGGCAGGTCGACGAACGACGGCGGAATCATCATCGACATGTCGAGGATGAACAGTGTCGAGGTGCTCGACCGGGCGAGTCGTCGGATCCGGCTGGAACCGGGCGCCCGGTGGGGGCAGGTGGCCCAGGCACTCGCCCCGTACGGCCTGGCGATGAGCTCGGGTGACTACGGCGACGTGGGCGTCGGTGGACTCGCCACCACCGCGGGCGTCGGATATCTGGTGCGTAAGCACGGTCTGACCATCGACCACGTCGTCGCCGCCGAGATCGTCACCGCGGACGGTCGCCTGCTCCGCGTGGACGACGAGCATCACCCCGACCTGTTCTGGGCCATCCGTGGCGCCGGCGGCAACTTCGGCGTCGTCACCGCCCTCGAACTGGAGGCGTACGAGGTCGACAGGGTGGTCTTCGCTCAACTCGTCGTCGACGCGACCGACGCCGCCCAGCTGCTCCGCCGCTGGGGTCAACTCGTCGAGGACGCGCCCCGGGAGCTGACGAGTTTCCTGTCTCTCTTCCCGGGCCGTCGGGGCAATCCGCCGATGGCTCAGGTCACCCTGGTCTACGCCGGTGACGACGTCGAGGCGGCCCAGTCCGCCCTGAGCCCGTTCCTGGAGATCGGACCGATCCTCGATCAACAGGCGCAGCTCGCGCCGTACCCGGCGATCGTCGCCCCGCCCGGCAACCAGCATCGAGGTCAGGGACTGCGCGACACCCGCAGCGGCCTGGCGCACCACATCACCCCGGAGGCGGCCGACCTGATGGCAAACATGATCAACTCCGGCGACGTGATGATCATGCAGTTCCGGTCCGTCGGCGCGGCGGTCAACGACGTGGCACGCGACGCGACCGCGTACCCGCACCGGGACCAGAACTTCTCGGTGCTCGCCGCCACGGTCGAGGACCGGAGGCGCCAGCTCGACAAGCTGTGGGCCGAGCTGTACCCGCACCTCGACGGCCTGTATCTCAGCTTCGAGTCCGACACCGACCCGGCGCGACTCCTGGATGCCTGGCCCGAGCCCACGCTGAGCCGACTGCGCGCCATCAAGGCCACCTACGACCCGGACAACGTCTTCAACCGGAACTTCCCGATCCCCCCGGCCGGCTAGAGCATGCCCGACAGGTAGTCCCGACGTCGCTGCGGTTCGAACTTCTCGATCGCGTACCGCAGCATCACCCGGGGCATGACGCGGTAGCGGCGGAGCAGGAACTCCTCCTCCGCCGCTCGGTCACGGTTGCCCACCTCGCGCAGCATCCAGCCCACCGCCTTGCGGACGAGGTCGTGCGGGTCGCGCAGGAGCTTGTCGCTAAGTCGGAAGGTCCAGTGGAAGTCGTCGGCCCTGATGAAGGCGAAGGTCGCCATGACGGCGATGCGCCGGTCCCACACCAGGTCAGACCCGGCCAGCCGATCCAGGACGCCGCGCTCCTTGTCGACGAGCCAGGGGCCGACGATGTACGGCGCGGACGAGTCCACCAGGTCCCAGTTGTTGAGCCGGCCGGTGTTGGCCAGGACGAGGCGGTAGATCTCGCCCCGTTCCTGCTCGTCGCCCTTGGCGAACTTCCGCACCAGGATGAGCAACGATGTCAGCCGCTCCTCGTGCACCTCGCCGTGCAACAGGTCCGTCGTCTCCACCAGGGAGAGGTCGCGCCAGTACCGGGCGGCAACCCGGCGCTGGTCGGGCACGGAGACGCCGATGGCCCGGTCGCCCTCGCCGTAGCCTCCGGGGACCATCTGCAGGAACCGGCTCGACGCCTCGGCGCGACGTGGGTCGGCGAGGCTGGCGAGATCTCGCCGGACGGCGACGCTCGTGGCCATGAAGTGCAAGCTACCGCGACCGCCGGCGGTCACTGCGCCGCTGCCGGACGGCGAGTCACCCTACCCGCCGCAGACTGCCGCAAACCAGGTCGTTGGGTGACGGGCCCGGGAATGGGTGCCGGCCCGAGGGGTACGGCCCCACCATGCTGAAACGAGCGGTGTGGCAGGGGTTGGCGGCGGGGCTGGTCGGGGCGGCGGTGATGACGGCCGCGGAGAAGGTGGAGCAACGGGTGACCCGCCGGCCCGACTCGTACGTGCCGGCCCAGGTGCTGGCACGGCTGGCCGGCCTGCCGGAGTCCTCCGGGCAGCAGCCCCGCTGGCAGAACCTGGCGATGCACTACGGTCAGGGCGCGGTGGTCGGCGTGCTGCGCAGTGTCATGGCCCAGGCCGGGCTGCGGGACGTCTGGGCCTCCAGCGTGTTCACGGCGCTCCGACTGGCCAACGACCAGATCCTGGAGAACGCCACGGGGGTGGGGGCGCCCCCACTGACCTGGCCCCGCTCGGAACTCGCCATCGACGTGCTGCACAAGTCCATCTACGCGTTCGCCACCGGAGCGGTGGCCGACGCGCTCGCCGCCCGCGACGGCGCCGGGCCCGGGCAGCGGCACGCGGCGATGCGCCCCGGTCGCCACTCGGACGTCGGTCCCCTCCCGTACGAGGGGCGGCGGAACGGCCGGGTTCCGGCCAGGCCGAGATGAGGTCGGTGCGGCGGTAGCCGGTACGGGGAAGGGCCCTGACGGGGGCCCTTCCCCGAACGCCACCCGTCAGAGGTTGGCGAAGTGCTCGCGGTGGTCGTTGGCGAACTCGGCGAAGCTCCGCGGTGCCCGGCCGACGACCTGCTCGACGTGGTCGTTGGTGAAGTCGCCCCAGCCGGAGCCGTAGGCCGCCCGGTACTCGGCGAGGACCTCCGCTGACCACTCGTCGAGGCCCGCCTGGAGCAGGCTGTCGCGTACCTCGTCCGGGCTCTGCGGCGCGTACCGCACCGGCTTCTGGGTCGCGCGGGCGATGTCCTCGGCGGCCTGGTGCAGGGTGATGCTCTCCGGACCGGTGGGCGTGTAGATCCTGCCCTCGTGCCGCTCGGGTGCGGCGAGGATCGCCGCCCCGGCCGCGGCGATGTCCCGGGCGTCGATCAGACCGACCTTGGCCTCGCCGAAGAGCCCGTAGAGGTGTTCACCGGCCTTGGCGGCGAGCAGGTTCTGCATGAAGTGACTCGGGCGCAGGATCGTCCAGCGGATGCCGGACTCCTGCACCTCGGCGTCGGAGAGCGCGTGCAGGCGGCCGTTGCGGGTGGGCGCGTCGTGCGCGGCGCCGATCGCCGAGAGCCGGACGATGTGCCGTACCCCGGCCTGCCGGGCGGCCCACACCGCGTTCATGCTCTGGCTCGGCGCCGTCGGGCCCATCGGGGTCAGCAGCCAGAGCGTCGTCACGCCCTCGAACGCCGGGGTGAGGGTGCGGGGGCGGTCGAGGTCGCCGACGACGACGTCGACGCCGTCGAGCTGGGGGGCGCGTGCGGCGTCCCGCACGAGGGCGCGCACCGACTGCTGACCGGCGAGTTCGCGCAGCACCTCCCTCGACACGGTGCCGTTGGCTCCGGTGATCAGAATGGTCATTGTTGTCCTCCGGTCGGGTGGACAGCGGTCGGGCTGGCCGCTGGTCGACGCCCGCCACGTTATAGTCCAAAACTTGTACCGTCCAATGATTGGACTACTTTATGAAGCGCAGCACACTCAAGGAGCAGGACCCGGACCTCGGCATCCTGGCCGTGCAGCTCTCCGCGCGTGTTCAGCGGGAGATCTTCCGACGGTCGGCGGAGCACGGGTTCGGCGACGTACGGCCCCGACACGGGGCGGTCCTCGCCTACCTGGACGTCGAGGGCACCCGCCCCGGCGAACTGGCCCGGCTGGCCGGACGCAACAAACAGACGATGGGAGCGATCCTCGACGAGCTGGAACGGCTGGGCTACGTCCGGCGTACGCCCGACCCGGCCGACCGCCGGGCGAAGCTGATCGTGCCGACGGACCGGGGTCGCGAATTCATGGAACTCACCGACGGCATCGTCGACCAGATCGAGCAGAAACTCTCCGACACACTCGGTGCCGAGCAGTACCAGACCTTCCGGGGCGCACTGGGCCGTGGCGTGGCGGCCCTCCCGGCAACCGGTCACGACACCGAGGGCTGAGACGGGGGTGGCCCGCCTCGCCCGCATGTGACGGCGCAGAGCGGGTACCCGGCCGTCGCTCACCAGCGGGACCTCCGGGTTCCACCGCCGTCAGCGCAGCCCGAGGAGCACCGACATGCCGATCGCCGGGAGGGCCCGACTCTCGCCGAGAGTCTCCCTGCTGCTCCTGGCGTCGATCCTCGTGTCGTTCCTGGCCGCGTCGGCCGCCCCGACCCCGCTCTACGGCACCTACCAGGAGCGTTGGCACTTCTCACCGGTCACGACCACCGTGGTGTTCGCCGTCTACGCGCTCGCGGTGCTGGCGTCGCTGCTCACGTTCGGCAAGTTGTCGGACCACGTGGGTCGCCGACCGGTCCTGGCGGTGGCGATCGTGGTGCAGATGCTCTCGCTCGTCGTCTTCATCTTCGCCAACGGCGTACCCACACTGCTGGTCGCCCGCCTGCTCCAGGGGCTCGCCGCCGGTGCCGCCACCGGTGCCGTCGGGGCCGGGATGCTCGACATCGACCGCGCCCGCGGCACGCTCGCGAACTCCATCGCCCCCGGCATCGGCACCGGGAGTGGGGCCCTGCTCTCGGCGCTGCTCATCGACTTCCTGCCCGCGCCGACGCGGCTGGTGTACGTCGTCCTCTTCGTGGTCCTCCTGATCCAGCTCGTCGGTATCGCGCTGATGCCGGAGACGGTCACGCCGATGGCGGGAGCGCGACGCAGCCTGCGACCCGAGATCAAACTGCCACGCGCCGTACGCGAACCGCTGCTGGTCGTCGTCCCGGTGCTGTTCGCGGTCTGGGCGTTGGCCGGCTTCTTCGGGGCGCTCGGCCCGGCGCTGGTACGCAGCCTCATGAACACGTCGATCGTGGTTGGCGGCCTGGTCCTCTTCGTCTTCGCCCTCTTCGGGTCGATCGCCGTCCTGCTGATGCGCAACAGCGCCGCCCGGACCGTGATCCTGATCGGGATCGTCGCCCTCGTCCTGGGCATGATCGTCACGTTGGTGTCGGTCATGGCGGAGTCCGTCCCGGGGTTCTTCGTCGGCCTCGCGCTCGGCGGCGTCGGCTTCGGCGGGGGATTCCAGGGCAGCCTCAAGACGATCACACCACTGGTGGAGGCACACGAACGCGCCAGCGTGCTGTCACTGCTCTACATCGTCTGCTACGTCGGGTTCGGCCTCCCGACGGTGATTGCCGGCTTCCTCGTCGTGTACGCGGGCGGCCTGCCGCAGACCGCCGACGAGTACTCCGTCGCCGTCATCCTGCTCGCCCTGGTCGCCCTGTTCGGGGTGCGCCGAGCCACGAGGACCACCTAACCAGCAACACAGCGATCGGGAGGGGAACGCGATGAGCCCGAAGGGCGCCCAGAGCGACGCGAGCATCGAGAGTGTCGACGTCAAACTCGAGGTGATCGTCATCCCGGTGTCGGATGTCGACCGCGCGAAGGAGTTCTACGTGCGCCTCGGGTGGCGGCTCGACCAGACGCCGCCCGGCATTGTCCAGTTGACGCCGCACGGCTCCGGATGCTCCGTCCAGTTCGGTCCGGGGCTCACCCCGGCGGCGCCCGGTTCGGCCATGGCGTACCTGGTCGTGTCCGACGTCGAGGCGGCCCGCAACGCCCTGGTCGCCGCCGGTGTCGAGGTGGGCGGGCTCTTCCACGTCAGCCCGGACGGCCCGGTCGACGGGCTGGACCCGGAGCGGCGCAGCTACGTCTCGCGCGCCACGTTCCGCGACCCGGACGGCAACACCTGGCTCATGCAGGAGATCACGACCAGGCTGCCCGGGCGCATCGAGGGTGGGCTGACGTCGTTCGGCTCGGCGAGCGACCTGGCGAGTGCCCTGCGGCGTGCGGCCGCCGCGCACGGCGAGCACGAGGAGCGCACCGGCCAGCGGGATGAGAACTGGCCCGACTGGTACGCGACGTACATGGTCAGCGAACAGTCGGGGGCCAAGCTGCCCGAGTGAGGATGGCCGGACTGTTGGCTGCGTCAGCGCAGCCCACGGACGAGGTTGTCGACCAGGGTGCGCGCGAAGTCCTCGGTGAGCGGGAGGTCGGCGATGAGCAGCCGGTGGTAGCAGGCGCCCCAGAGCTGGTCCACAACGGATTCCGGGTCGATGTCGGCCCGTAGCTGCCCACGGGTCATGGCCCGGGTGAGGGTGTCGACGGCCAGGGCCCGCCGGGGCCCGGAGTAGCGCTCCCGGTAGGCGGCGGCCAACTCCGGGTCGGTCTGCGCCTGCCCGATGAGTTGACTGATGACCCGCCCGGCGGAGGTGTCCCGGACGAGGTGGACGAAGGCGACGAGCTGGTCGGTCAGGTCGGCCACGATGTCGCCGGTGTCCGGGAACGCCAACGTGGGTGCGACGACGGTGAAGTAGCCGTCCAGGGCGAGCGCGCCCTTGGAGGGCCACCACTTGTAGATCGTCATCCGGCTGGCCCCGGCGAGCGCCGCGACCTTCTCGATGGTGAAGCCCGCCATGCCCTCGGCCAGCAGGAGACCACCCGCGGCCGTGAGGATCTCGGCCCGCACCTGGTCGGCGGGCCGGCGACCACGGCCCCGGCGGGGTGACGTGTGGGGGTCCGGGGTGAGCTGGGCCACTGGTCCTCCGAGCGGTCGTCGCAGGTGCACTTCCATCCGTACTCGCGAGGCCTGTATCCGTCGAAGCTCTCGCGCGTCCGGCCGCTCGTTATGTGATACCGCTCCGCCGCCGAGACGGGCGCTCACGTCAGTGCCTCGCGCCCGTGCGCCCGCCACCCGGTCCAGTCACCCAGCCCCGGCCGGGGGAGCCGGTCGGGCATCAGCCGCGCGTCCTCGCCCGTCGGCAGGACGAACCGGCGACTCCATGCGTCGCTGGCCTGCGCGTCCCCGCCGATGTCGCCCGACGGGTGCGCGCCCAGGGGCTCGACCTCTCCACTCCATCGCCACAACCTCACTCGTGTGATTATGGTCTGCGCAGTCGGTCTGGCAGCCACCACGCCGCCCCTAAGTCCACCCACGACTGCTCGTTAGTCAGGTGGTCGAACCTGCCTGCCTGCGTGCATGCGCCACCGGTGCGGTCGCGGGTCCTGCATCACCATCCCTCTTCCCTCTGGCTTGCTCGTCACCCGGGCGGCCACCGCACCGCCCTCGGTTGCCCGGGGCCGGCACGGAGACGGTCAGGTGCGTCTGTGCGGCGTCGTGGCGGTGGCGGCCCGGCGGTGCACTGCGCTGGGCGGGATCGGCGGGAACGAACAGCAGCAGCGCGAGCGGCAGCCACAGCACGGTAGCAACCCGGTTGGCGGTTGTGCCGGGCAGACCAAAGGACGTGCCGAGCGCGACCGCGATCAACCCGTAGGCCAGGGCAAGGTCGGCGGCATTTCCCGCTCGCCGCAGCCGCGAGCAGCCGGCGATCAACGCGGCGAACACTGCCGTGTAGGCGATAACCCCGATCAGCCCGCCGGTGACGGCGGCCTCCAACCAGCCGTTGTCGTAGGGAATCGAGAGCCCGGCAGCCCCGAATCCCACGATCGGTGAGTAGGTGATGACCAGCTCCCACCCGGTGACGACGGTCGCCGGACCGGCACCACCGAACCGGCCACCCGTGAACAGGTTGAGGTCGCCGCCTCCGGCAAACTGGGTCGGCAGGGTGATACCCAGCCGGCCCAGGTGCCCCCACGTCGCGGCGACCGCCGCGAGGTAGCAGACGACGACCATGATCGAATAGCGGGTGGCGCGACGGCCCGGCATCACGAAGAACTGGATGACCGCGACGGGCATGCCAACGAACAGGAACACTTTCGAGACGCTGAGCAGTCCACCAACGGTGATGGCGGCCATCGCGGCGATCAGGAGCACCGGCCGGTGACGCAGTCGGTACACGGCGGCGAGGGCGGCGACGCTGTAGAACTCACCGGCCTCGGCTGGCTGCACGAACACACCGGTGTACCGGCCCGTCTCGACCTGCTCCGCCCAGACACCGTCAGTGAGACCGCCGTCGTGCGACCACCACAGCGAGAGCCACGCCGACGCGTCGGTAGTCGTGGACAACCACGCCAGCGTCGCGTTCGCGCAGGCCGCGAACACCACGACTGTGCACACCGCGTTCAGTGTCGCGTGTCGCCGCGCCGGACTGACGAGCGTGACGACGGTGAAGATCACCGCGAACGGCAGCAGCAGGTTGTCGAACCCGGAGGCGGCGGAACCCGGCGCTCTGACGTACTGCACCTGGCTGGCGCCGATCATCCCCACGCCGAGCGCCGCAGCCTGCACCACCATCAACGACATGATGGACTTGGCTGCGCCGGTGGCCTGTGGTAGTTGGGTGACCCACGCCATCGACAGCAGCACCAGTAGTGCGATCCCATACACAGCCACCTGCTCGGTCCGCACACCAGCAGCCAGGTAGGGACCGAACGCCGCGCAGGCCAACAGGAGGCACGCCAGCGACGGCCGCGTTGATGATTCATCCAGGTCAGGCATAACAGGCGAAACCATCCGCTAGGCAACGTTCTGTGTCCGCCCAGTGACGGATGGTAGCGATGGTCTCACTCGACTTGCCGTGCCTGTCAGTCAATGCGCCACCCTTACTCGGTCGGGGTGGCGCGGAAGCGGTCACGCGCCCACGGAAGCAGTCAGGGTGGCCTGCCGCGCCCTTCAGGGGCGTCCGATTATATGGACAGGGTGTCTTCGTGGTGGTTATATGGACACGGCGTACACAGTGTGGCGACAACCGAAGGAGACGAGCGACATGGCGGGTCTACGACGGCGACAGTTGGGTGCCTCCGGTCCGGAGGTGTCGATCATCGGGCTCGGCGCGATGGGCATGTCGGACCTGTACGGGCCGGCCGACGAGGCGGAGAGCGTCGCGACACTGCACGCGGCCATCGACGCCGGTGTGAACCTCGTCGACACAGCGGACTTCTACGGGTCGGGTCACAACGAGATGCTGATCGGCCGGGTGCTGCGGGAACGTCGCCGCGACGAGGTGGTGCTCAGCGTGAAGTTCGGCGCCCGCCGGACACCGGACGGCGGTTTCCAGGCGGCACCGTACGACGTGTCGGCGGCGGCGGTGAAGGACCGCCTGGCGTACTCGCTGCGCCGGTTGGGCACCGACTACATCGACATCTACCGGCCGTCCCGGCTCAACCCGCAGGTGCCGATCGAGGAGACCGTGGGCGCGCTGCTCGAGATGCGGGAGGCCGGCTACATCCGGCACATCGGGCTCTCCGAGATGGGCGCGGACACCATCCGCCGAGCGGCGGCGGTGGCACCGATCAGCGACCTCCAGATCGAGTACTCGCTGCTGTCCCGTGGCCCCGAGGCCACGATCCTGCCGACGCTGCGCGAGTTGGGCATCGGGTTGACCGCCTACGGGGTGCTGTCCCGAGGGCTGCTCAGCGGGCACTGGTCGGCCGAGCGTGAGTTGACCGGCACGGACTTCCGGGCGAACAGTCCCCGGTTCCAGGGTGAGCACCTGAGCGCGAACCTGCGCCTGGTCGACGCGCTCGGCCGGGTCGCGCAGCGACTGGGGGCCACCACCGGTCAGGTCGCGATCGCCTGGGTGGCGGCGCAGGGCGAGCAGATCGTGCCGCTGGTCGGGGCACGGCGGCGTGATCGGCTCACCGAGTCGCTGGGCGCTGTCGACGTGGTGCTGGACCGGGACACGTTGGACGAGATCGAGCGTGCCGTACCGGCCGGCGCGGCCTCCGGCCAGCGGTACGCGACCCCGATGATGTCCCTCCTCGACAGCGAGAAGTGACAGCGACCGGCCGGTGAACTCGACTGATCATCGTCTGGCGCTGTCCCAGGCCCGCACCAGCTGCATCCGGTTGTGGATCCCCAGCTTGTGGTAGATCGACCGGAGCTGGGTGTCGACGGTGTGGAAGGAGACGAAGAGGCTCCTCGCCGCCTCCTTCTTCGTGGCGCCCGAGGCGAGCATCTCGGCCACCCGCTCCTCGGCCGGGGTGAGCGCCTCGATGCCCGTACGCGCCGGCCCGTCGCTCGCCGGCCGGTGGCGCGGTGTGATGGCGAGCTCGGCGCACCGACGGTCCGCAGTCGCCTGGTCGCCAGGGGCCCCGATCCGGGCGTAGAGGGCAGCGGCCTCGTGGGCGGCGTCGCGTGCCCGCACGGGCCGCACCCCCGGGCTGTTCGCCAGGTCGAGCAACGCGTCGGCGAGCGCCGGCCGCGCGGCGGTGGTACGCAGACCGTCGACCGCCGACCGGAGCGCGTCCGGGTCGCTGTCGCGCAGGCCCCTGGTCTGGTCGGCCAGCGCGCGCCACAGCGGAACAGGGGTGCGCGTGGCCACCGACTCGACCAGTTCGGTGACCCGGCGGGCGGCCGGGGTGTCACCGGCGGCCATCGCGGCGCGTACCAGCCGGGGGCCGAACTGCGGGACGGGCAGGAGCGGCCGCACCGATCGGTGCAGGTCGGCGACGACCCGGGTGAGCAGGTTCGCGGGCACGCTGAGGGCACTGTCGCGAACGGCGACGCAGAAGGCGGGCGTGAACAACGTGCTGTCGGGCCAGCGAACCTCCGCGAGGCACGGGCGGAGGACCGCGCGCGCGTCGTCGTGGTCGCCACGGCGGTAGCGGACCTCGCCGATCACCGCGACGAACAGGGCACGCACCTCCGGGCTGAGGTCCACCGGGCTGGAGGTGAGCGTCGTGACCGCGAGGGCGGCGGCCTCGGGTAGTTCGCCCACGGCGACCATCCGCAGGCAGTCCAGCGCGGTCAGCGCGCTGCTGAACAGGGGATCGGTTTCGTTCGAGGTCGGGCGGGTCGCGGTCCGCGCGTCCTGGTGCTGGCCCAAGCCGAGCTGCACGAGGATTTGTTCGGCCCGGATGGACGAAGCGTCGGCTCGTGCCGCCGGGGAACCCGGGTCCAGGGCCGCCAGCACGGCGTGAGCACCCGGCAGGTCGCCGTGCGACAGCGAGCGGGCGGCCCGGCCGAGGGCGAGGTGACGGGCGGACGCATGGTCCCCCGACGCGGCGTGCGCGATGCCCGCGTCGCGGAGCAGCGCGTCGGTGTCCGGATGACCCACGCGGGCGGCGGTCCCGGCGACCAGCGCGAGCAGAGCGCTTCGGCTGCGGGCGTCCAGCCGCTGGTCGAGCGCCGTGCGCAGACCGACGAGGGCGACAGTGGGCTGTTCCAGTGCGGCGATCCGCGTGAGGTGACCGAGCAGGTGCGTACGGTGGCGCTCGCCGTGCCGGTTCGCGGCGATCTCCGCCGCCAGGACGGCGAGTGCCGCCGTCCCACGTCCGGCACGTCGCAGATGGTCCGCCGTGGCCGACACCCGCTGGCGTCGTCGCTCGGCGTCGTCGTGGTCGGCCGGGAAGGTGCCGGCGTCGAAGGATGATCCGGACAATGGCGTTCTCCCCGGTTGTTACCCGGCGCGTCGAATTGCCGTCCTGCGACCGAGCCTAGCCACGATGGCAGGGGCGGGCGCCCAGATCGACGAAGCGGCGGGAGTGCGCCGATTCGCCCACGGCGTCCGGGATCCGCCGTGCCGCAATGGCGCGATCACGTGATGCGACGACATCGTCCGGCCGCCGATCATCGAAGGCATGGCGCACTCGACCGAACTTCCCGGCCTGCACCGGCTCCGCGTCGTACTCCTGATGTTCGTTCTTCTCGCCAGCACCGGGGCCGGTGGCCACGCCCCGCTGTGGACACGCCTGGTGCTGGTGGCGACCGCGGCGGCGATTCCGGTCGCGATCGCTGTCCAGTACGGCCGGGCCGGGGTGCGTGCCCTGCTGGGGCTGTCGTCCCGGCTACGGCTGCGGGGTGGATCCGTTCCCGCGCCCCGTCCGATCCAACCCGAGTGAGGAGTCAGCGATCATGGCGAACAGCGATCCCCAGCCGCGGCGCGGCGACCAGGGCGCGCCTCCCTTCGCAGGCCGCAACGTCGAACTCGAACGGCAGAACCCCGACCTGTTGGTGCCACCGACGACCGACAGCCGGTTGGTGCCCAATCTGAAGTTCTCGTTCTCCCAGGCGCACACCCGGGTGGAGAAGGGCGGCTGGACCCGGGAGGTCACCAACCGCGACCTGCCGATCGCCAGCCAGCTGTCCGGTGTCCAGTTCGGTCTGGAACCGGGCGCGTACCGGGAGATCCACTGGCATCAGCAGTCGGAGTGGGCGTACGTGCTCAGCGGCAGTTGCCGGATCAGCGCTGTCGACCAGGAGGGACGCAACTTCATCGAGGACGTCAAGGAGGGTGACCTGTGGTTCTTTCCGCAGGGCATCCCGCACAACATCCAGGCGCTGGCGGACGGCTGCCAGTTCCTGCTGGTCTTCGACGACGGCGCGTTCTCGGAGAACAACACGTTCCTGCTCAGTGACTTCTTCGCCCACACGCCCCGGCACGTGCTGGCCAAGAACTTCGGCTGGACGACCGAGCAGATGGAGAACCTGCCCGAACGGGAGAAGTACATCTTCCAGGGCGACGTTCCGCCGCCGCTGCAACAGGACCGGGTGGTCAGCCCCACCGGCGACATCCCGCGAAGCTTCAAGCACCGGATGCTCGCGCAGACCCCGCAACGTTTCCGGGGTGGGACGGTACGGGTCACCGACTCGACCAACTTCGCCGCGTCGGTGACCACCGCCGCCGCCCTGGTGGAGGTCGAGCCGGGCGGGATGCGCGAGTTGCACTGGCATCCCACCACCGACGAGTGGCAGTACTACATCTCCGGCACCGGACGGATGGGTGTCTTCGCGTCGCAGGCCGCCGCTCGGACGTTCGACTTCCAGGCCGGCGACGTGGGTTACGTGCCCTTCGCGTACGGCCACTACATCGAGAACACCGGCGACGAGCCGTTGGTTTTCCTGGAGATGTTCCGGCACCCGCGCTTCGAGGACATCTCGGTGATGCAGTGGATGGCCAACACGCCCCACGAGGTCATCGCGGACACGATCAACGTGCAAAAGTCCATCGTCGACGCGCTGCCGGCTACCAAGCAAACGGTGATCTGACCACGGTGACCGGCTCTCGCGTGGCCGTCACCGCGAGCGCCCGTCCGGCCCTGACGGCCTGGTCGGGTACGGCATCCGGCCGCCCGTCGTCGGACGGGCGGCCGGACCGGTGGATCAGGAACCGGCGGGCGCCGGAGACGTGGGCGCCTCGGCAGGTCGTCGGCGTCGGGACACCGCGCCGACGACGACGTCGATGACGAGGAAGGCAAGCAGGGTGAGCCCGAACAGCGGCAGCGCCCAGCCGACCGTAAGCACCACCGGTACACCGATGAGCAGTGCCCAGTGCGGCAGACCACGGACGCCACCACGGGCCGGTGGGGTGCCGGCGAGGGCCCGTCGGTCGGTGCGGGTGGGGCGGCGTTGCCACCACATGCGGTAACCCCAGACGATCACGCAGAGCAGCCCGAGGGTGATCGCGGCGAGCAGGATCTGGTTGATCGGTCCGAAGAGGATCCCCATGTGGGCCTGGATGCCGAGGCCGCTGAGTTTTGCCAGCAGGGGCCAGTCGGCGAAGTCGCTGCGGGCTGTCACCTCACCGCCGGACGGGTCGACGGCGACCCGGTCCTTGGCGACCGGCCAGGTGTTGTCGACCTGCGTGACGGTCCACGCCGAGCCCGGCTCGGCGGCCGGGGCGATCTCGACCGGGCCGGAGAGGCCGGCCCCACGGGCAGCCGTCGCCACCCGGTCGAAGGCTGCCGACTCGACCACCCCGCCCGCCCCGGGAGCGCCGTGGTGGCCGCCGCCGGTCTCGTCGGGGACGACGGGATCGGCGAGGAGGCTGGTGGAGATGACCGGGGTACGGGCGTTGAGCGCGTCCAGGCCGGCGCTGAAGTTCGCCCCGGCGTAGCGGGACCAGGTCAGGCCGGTGGCGGAGAGGAAGAGCAGGCCGACGGTGAGCCAGATGCCGGTGGTGGCGTGCCATCCCCGGGTGCGGCGCACACCCTTGCCGGCGGACAGGTCCGGCACGAGCAGGTGGCGGGCGGTGGCGCGGGCGGCGCTGCGGCGGCGCCACCAGAGGACGACCCCGCCGAGCGCGAGCACCCAGAGCCAGCTCGCGGCCAGCTCGGAGTAGTTCTCGCCCACCGCACCGAGGTGCAGGTGGCGGTGCAGGTCGTCGAGCCAGGTGGTGGCCGGGGTGGAGCCGAACCAGGTGGTGAGCTGCCCCTGCGACTCGGCCGTGTACGGGTTGATGTAGACGGTGTGCTGGTTCTCGCCGAGTTCCGGCAGGGAGAACGTCACCCGGGTGGTCTGGTCACCCTCGCCGGGCTGCACGGCGGTGATGCTGCCCTCGGGGTGCGCGTTGCGCGCGGCTCCGACCTGTTCGGCCAGGGACACGGGACGGTCACCCACCTGCGCGACGGTCAACTGGTCGCCGTAGAGGACCTGGTCGAGCTGCGGGGTGATGGTGAAGGCCAGCCCGGTCAGCGCGGCTGTCACCAGGAACGGTGCGACAAGGATGCCGGCGTAGAAGTGCAGCCGCAGCAGCAGCGCGCCGAACGGCGACGCGCGCCGGGCCGGTCGGGCCGGGGGTTCGGCGCTGGTGGAGGGTTCCGGCGTCGCCGCGCCGGACAACTCGGTGAGAGACATGGTGATCCGATCGGGATAGTCGGGATACCCCCGAGGGTGTCTCCCGTACTGACGTGGTCGCCCGGTGGTGGTGTCGCGTCGGTTCCGGCCCTGACGTGGTAGTCGGACAGCCGGACCGATTGGTTCCCACTGATGCTCGGCCTGCGAGCCGATCGGTTCAGCGGCGGGACGCCCGCCGCCACAGCAGCACCGCCGCCACAGCGACGAGGACCACGAGCGCCACGCCCGCCACGAGGACGCCGGCACCCCGGCCTTCGTCGGTCTGCACCGCCGCGACGGCGGACGGCGTGGTCGACACGGCGGCCTCGACGACCGGCGCGGCGCTGGACGTGGGGTCGGCCACGGTGAAGGGGTACGACCCCTGCACCGGGTGCCCGTCGGCGGAGACGACCCGGTAGGCGACCGTGTACGTGCCGTTCGGCAGGGTGTCGGTCAGCTGGACCGTGCTCTTCGCCCCGGCGACCACCGGCTCGCCCGTGACGACCTTCCGCTTGGCGGCGTCGGTGAGCACGATGGTGGTGAACGTGGGGTCGAGCCGAGACATGAATTCGAGCACGATCTCCGTTGGTGCGCTGGTCACCGTCGACTGCTGCACCGGCGTGGCCGCCCGCAGCGAGTTGTGGGCCCAGGCCGGGCCGGCCGGAACGAGCAGCGCGACGAGGACGGCGAGCGCCGCCGCGCCGAGACGGACGGCGTTGCGACGCAGCGGCGGTACGGGCATGCGGAGGCTCCGGTTCATCCGAGCACCTGCTCGCCGATCCACCCGCCCGGTTGGCAGCCGGGTGGGATGGCGAAGACGGCGGAACCGATCGGGGTGGTCCACTCGTTGAGCAGGTCCCGGTCGGCCAGCCGGCGTTGGATTGGCACGAACTGTCGGGCGACGTCCGCCTGGTACGAGGTGAAGACCAACCCGCTGTCGGCGTGGCCCTCGGCGGTCGGCACACCGTCGTAGTTGTAGGGCCGGCGCAGGATCTTCAGCCGGTCGTCCGTGACGTGCGCGCGGGTCAGGTGGGAGAAGTCGGGGATGACGGTGAGCCCGTCCGGGCCGGTGGCGGCGAAGTCGGGCTCGTCGTGTTCGGCGTTGCCGGTGAGCGGGGCGCCGGTGTCGAGCCTCCGGCCGACGGCGAGTTCCCGGTCGGTGCGGCCGAGCAGGTCCCAGGTCTCCATGTTCATGCTGATCCGCCGTACGACGAGAGTGGTGCTGTCGCGCAGCCACGCCGGACCGTCCGGCACCCAGACGGCGGAGTCCATCGGCACCCCGGGTCGGGGGTTGGCGGTGCCGTCGAGCTGACCGAACAGGTTGCGTTGGGTGTGGCCGCCCGGCTCGACGCCGGGGCTGCGCCGGAAGCCCTGCTGCACCCACCGGACGGTGGCGAACGGCCGGCTGTCCTTGATCAGCACCCGTTGGGCGTGGGCGACGCTGATCGGGTCGTCCGCGCAGATCTGCAGCAGCAGGTCGCCGCCCGTCCAGGCCGGCTGGAGCCGGTCGACGCGGAACGGCGGCAGGTCGGCGACCGAGGCCGGCCGGCGGTCGTCGACGCCCGCCGCCCGGTACAGGGCGGGTCCGAAGCCGAAGGTCACTGTCAGCCGGGCGGGCAGGAGCCCCAGTTCGGCCTCGGTGTCGGCCAGCGCCGGCTTGCCCTGGGTGAGGCGGGCGGCGTCGTCGGTGAGCAGCCGCAGCATCCGACCCAGCGCGGCCCGGTCGGTGCCGGCCCGCAGCGTGAACGCTACGAATGCCGCGTGCGCCTGCGGTTCGGTGGTCACGCCGGCCTGTCGCGCGCCGTGGAACGGCTCGACCAGAGCGCCGACGCTCGCCACCGGCGTGGTGTCGGCAGCGGCTGGTGACTGCCCGCTTTTGGTACGGGTCGCAGCGATGGCCGCACCGCCGGCGAGGGCTCCGCCGGCGGCCAGGGCCCCGCCGGTGAGCAGGCCGCGCCTGCTCACCGGTCGGGCGGGTGGCGAGTCGGTCACGATGCGGGGCTCATGCTCATCTCCGGCGTGGCGCTCATCCCGGGCATCGGCTGGCCGTGCCCTGGGGCGTAGCTCTCCTGCGCGCCGGTGAACGGCTTGGCCACGGCCGTGAACTGCTGGATCCTACCGTCGGCGAACGTCAGGGTGAACGTCAACTCGTCGCCGGCCTGCACGGGCTTGGCGAGGTTCATCAGCATCAGGTGGTCACCGCCGGGTTCCAGCGCGTGCGTGCTCTTCGCCTTGATCACGACGCCGCCCTGCTTGGCCTGCATGACCATCTTGCCGTCCTTCATGGTCATCTCGTGCAGCTCCATCGGCGACACCGAGGTCGCGGCGCCGGTCACCGTGACATCGCTGTCGCCGTCGTTGACCAGGGTCCCGAAGGCCGCCGTCATCCCCTTGTCGGCGGCCTTCACCCACGGGTCACGAATGCCGAGCACCCCGGCGTCCGGGTTGGCCGAGGTCGACGCGGACGGACTCGCCTGCCCGGTCGACGGGGAGTCGGACGATCCGCATCCGGCGGCGCCCACCGCCAGGACGGCGGCGGCGAGGACGGCGGCCGAGCGGCGGCGCGGACCGAGCGGGCTGGTGCTGAGCATGTGTTCTTCCTCCGATGGTTGCTGCTGGCTGGATGGTCGGCCGCAGCTGGGAGAAAGTTCCGGGCTCAGGGCACGTTGATCGTGTACTCGGCGGTGTGCACCTTCCCTTCCACCTGGAAGTCGAAGAAGGCCCGGTACCGGCCCGAGCTGGGCGCGGTCAGCCAGAACTGGACAGTGCCGTCGACCAGCTCCTGCTCCGGGTGGACGTGCACGTAGCCGAGATCACCCTCGCGGACGACCACCAGGTGCCCGTATGCGCCCAGGTAACGCTCCAACTGCACGGGCGCGGCCGCCTCGGCGCGCTGGACCTGGAACTGCATCGGCGCCGTCACCCCCACCGTCGGGGTGCCGCTCATCGCCACCGCGTACGGCCCGGCCGTCGCCTGTGCCTGCGCCGGCGGCAGCGCGGCGGGGGTGTGCGCCCCCGGCACCGTGTGGTCGACGCCCAGCACGAGAGGCACCTGCGCGCCGTTGGTAGCGGTCACGGAGAAGTCGGCGTAGACGCGGTAACCGCCGGGTTGGGCCAGCGTGAGGGGGACGCTCCAGGTGCCGTCGGGGGCCATCGTCGGGTGTACGTGCTGGTAGCCGGTCAGGTCACGGCCCACCACGATCATGTGCAACGGCTTGTCGTGGACGACAGCGAAGCGGGTCGCCGGCTGCCGGTCGGTCCCGACGATCCGGAAGCGGTAGTCGGCGCGTACCCCGGCGGGTTGGGACCGCTCCAGCGGTTGCAGGGTGAACCCGCCGGCGCTGACCGTCGTTCCGGTCGCCAGCGTCTCGCCCGTCGCGCCGTCACCCCGGTGCGTGTGCGGGCCGGTGCCCGCCGGGTGTTGGTGCCCGTCGGTCGCGGACATCGCCTGCCCGGAGGCGGGTGGACCGCCTGCCGGCTGCCGGGTGTTGCCCGCCGGGCTCTGGTCGCCGGGGCCGATGCGAGCCAGCCCGAACCCGGCCAGCAGGGCGATCACCAGCCCGCCGACGAGCAGCGCCAGGTGGCCGTTGCTCAGCCGGGACCCGGGCGTCACGGCGGCGAGGTCCGTGTCCGGCCGGGGTCCGGCCTCGACTGTCGACTCGTCGTCGGTGCTGGCGAGGGCCTTCGCCTCATGGTCGGCGGTGGCGAGGGCCTTCGCCTGCTGGTTGGTGGGCGTCGGGTCGACAGCGACGCCCGTGCGGGCCGTGACGACCGCGTCGCCGGTACGCGCTGCCGGCACTGTGGCCGGTCGCCGCTTACCACCAGTGGGCTGCGCACCGACACCGCTCACCGCGCCGGCCTTGCCCGCGGAGGACTTGGCAGCGGCCGTCTTTCCAGCGGCGGCCCTGCCTCCGCTGGTCTTGCCGGCGGAGGGCCGGCTCGTGGTACGGGCACCGCCGCCGCGTCGACCTGAGGTCCCCGGTGCGGTACGGCCCCGGCCGGTGGGTTTGCCGGTGGACGCCGTCCGGCGACGCCAGACGACAAGTCCGGCCGCCGCGACGGCCGCCGCGATCGCCGCCGCCCATCCGGCCCAGGCCAGCGCTCCCGAACCGCTCTCCTCGGCCGGCCCGGTCGGCGGGACCGCCGCAGCCCCCGACGGCGGGGTCACCGGCTGGGCCGAGGCGGTCGGCACCGCCGACGCCTGCCCGGATGACCCGTGCTGCTCGGTGGCGGCCACCAGTGCCGGGTCCGGCTGCGTCGTCGGCGGGCTCCACCCCTTGGGTGCCGCCGTCACCGGCCCGTTGTAGCGGAACGTCAGCGTGCCCCGCACGGTGTCGCCGTCCGAGGCGACCGACAGGTAGCTCACCGAATACTGGCCCTTGGCCGGCAGGTGGGTGACGGCCACCGTCGCGGGGAACCCGGTCGTGTACTCCCGTGGCTCGAACTGCCCGTTGACCAGGAAGTACTCCCGTACCGGCTTGTCCAGCGGCTTCGGCTCCCCGTACGACCAGCTGTTGTCGACCCGGATGCCGCCCGGGGCGGTGACAGTGAAGAACGCGTTGGGCGCGGCCTTCTCGGTGAAGAACAGCTGCACCGCCGTCAACGGCTCGCTCACCGTGGCCCCACTCGCTGGCGTGGACATGGCGAGAGTCCCGTGAGCCGAGGCGGGTTGGGCGGACGCGAGGAGGGCGACCGCCGAGGCGAGGAGGAGCGCGAGGACACCCGAGAGCACCCGCCCCGGAGTCTGTGGGAGACGACGCATCTGAATATCCTGACCGGAGTGAGGCTTTTTTCAAGAGCTGGCGATCTTTTTCCTCACATGGCAAAAGCTGACGACGGGCGGTGCGGTCTCCGCGCTGTGCCCCCGGTGCCGCGACTTCCCTGGCCAGCTATGCTGCGGGCGGCGCTGGTTCGCCCCGTCGTGACCGTCGGGGTGTCGTAAGAGGGAACCCGGTGGAAGTCCGGGACTGCCCCGCAGCGGTGAGTGGGAACGAACGCCGTCATCAGCACTGGGCCGTCGGCCTGGGAAGCGACGGCCGGTAGGAGACCGGCGCGACCGGTCAGGCCCGCGAGTCCGAAGACCTGCCTGCGCTGCGCACACGACCGTGTGCGCCGCCGTCGGCCTCGCGGGTGGGCTGAGCGGGTGACGTGCCGTCCGTCGGCGCGTGCTCGTCAGCGTGTCCGCGTATCGGCGGTGTGGTTTCCCGAGGGACGGACTACCGCTGTGCACGACACCACCACGATCGTCGGCCGAGCGCCGTCGGCGTCGCACCTGACCCTGTCGCAGATCATGGACCAGCACCACACGAACCTGATGGGTACGGTGCACGGCGGCCGGATCCTCAACCTCATCGACTCGGTGGCCGGAGTCGTCGCCGCCCGGCACTCCGACGGGCCGGCGGTGACCGCCGCGATCGACGAGACCGCGTTCCTGCGCGCGGTGCGGGTCGGCGACGTCGTGCACGTCGACGCCCGGATCACCTGGGCCGGACGCAGCTCGATGGAGGTCGCGGTCAAGGTCACCGCTGACCGGTGGGACCGGGCCGTGCCGCCCACCGACGTGGCCACGGCCCACCTGGTCATGGTCGCCATCGACGACGACGGCCAGCCGAGGACGGTGCCGCCGTTGCTACCCGAGACCGACGGCGACCGGAGGCGCTACCGCGAGGCGGAGATCCGCCGCGAGCACCGGTTGGCCCTGCGACGGGCGCTGCTCGACGGCGTCGACGAGGGCTGAGGGCGTTCGGGCTGTCCGTCGCCACGTGCAGCGCGTATCTCGCCGGATCGTCGTCCTGGCTGTCACCCCGGATGTAGCCCGGGCGGCAAGCCAGTTGGATAGCGTCCACGTGATGTCTCGATCACGGAGGGTGTGAATCGTCATGCGTGCAGCGGTGCTGCGGGAGTTCGACAGTCCGCTGACGGTCGAGGAGATCGATCAGCCCGCTCCCGGGGCGGGGCAGGTGCTGGTGCGGATCGTCGCCAGCGGGGTCAATCCACTCGACACGAAGATCCAGGCCGGACAGGCCGCGCACGCGCGGGTCCAGCCGCCCGCGGTGCTCGGACTGGATCTTGCCGGGGTCGTCGCGGCGGTCGGCGCGGAGGTGACGGGGTTCGCACCGGGAGACGAGGTGTACGGGCTGTGCGGGGGAGTGGGTGGGCTACAGGGTTCGCTGGCCGGATACGCCGCCGTGGACGCCCGGTTACTGGCCCGCAAGCCCGGCGGCCTCTCGATGCGCGAGGCCGCCGCGTTGCCACTGGCGGCGATCACCTCCTGGGAGGGGCTTGTCGACCGCGCGGGGGTCCGCGCCGGGCAGAAGGTGCTGGTGCACGGCGGTGCCGGCGGTGTCGGTCACGTGGGCCTGCAACTCGCCCAGGCAAAGGGTGCCGAGGTGTACGCCACCGGAGGCCCGGCGAGCGTACGGGTGATCGAGAGCCTGGGCGCCGTGGCCATCGACTACACCTCGACGAGCGTGGAGGAGTACGTCGAGAGGCACACCGGTGGCGAGGGGTTCGACATCGTCGTCGACAACGTCGGTGGCGCGACGCTCGACGCGTCGTTCGCGGCGGTACGCACCTATCACGGACACGTCGTCAGCGCGCTCGGCTGGGGCACCCACTCGCTCGCCCCGCTGTCGTTTCGTGGCGCTACCTACTCCGGCGTTTTCACGCTGCTGCCGATGCTCACCGGCCGGGGCCGCGAACACCACGGCGACATCCTGCGCGAGATCGCGACGCTGGCCGATGGCGGCGCGCTGCGCCCGCGACTGGACCGGCGTCGCTTCACGCTCGACACCATCATGGACGCCCACCGTCTGGTCGCCGACGGCATCGCCGAGGGCAAGGTCGTGGTGGACGTCGCCGACTGACCGGCCGGTACGTCAGGTCCGCGCCGGTGCCCTGCTGTCCAGGTCGACGATCCGGTCGGTCCAGCGGTCCATCAGGGTCTGGTCGTGGCTGATGACCAGGACGCCGGCCCGCCGGGTCCGCTGGTAGTCGCGGATGACGGCGGCGACGTGCGCCTGGGTCGAGGCGTCCAGCATCGCCGTGGCCTCGTCGCAGAGCAGGTAGTCCGGCCGGTGTACGAGGGCGCGAGCGAGGCAGGCGCGTTGTAGTTGCCCGTCGGACACCGCGTGTGGCCGTCGGCCGCGCAGGTCGGCGGTGAGGCCGACGAGGTCGGCGAGTTCGGCCACCCGTTCCCGGACCGTCGACTCGGGCGTTCGGACGGCACGGAGCGGTTCGGCGATCAGGTCGTCCAGGCTCAGCCGGGGATCAGCGGCGGCGCGCGGGCTCTGGAACAGCACGGCGACGCGGGTCCGCAGGTCGACCGGCACGGCGTACCGCACTCCGTGGACCGGCGTGCCGTCGATGCTGACCTGGCCGTGGTCCGGGCGGTGCAGGAGGGCCAAAACCCGGACCAGTGTGGACTTGCCACACCCGGACGGGCCGCGGAGTCCGACCGTCTCGTTTCGACCGACCCGCACTGTGACGCCGTCGAGCACGACCCGACGGCCGTACCCGACGGTGACCTCGTCGGCGAGCAGGTGCTGCGGGCTGGTCACGTGACGGCTCCGGTGCGGATCGGGTGGTGGCAGGCGACAGTGCCGTCACCGGCGATCGGCGTCGGCGGCGGCTGGCTCGCGCAGGTGTCGGTGCGGTGTGGGCAGCGGGGCGCGAACGCGCAGCCCGGAGGCAGTGCGGTGAGCATCGGCGGTTCGCCCGGCACCGGCCGGAAGGCGCGGTCCGGCAGGGCGTCGAGGAGCGCCGCGGCGTACGGGTGGGTGGGCGCGGCGAAGAGATCGTCGGCGTCGGTGTGTTCCACGATCCGGCTGGCGTACATGACGGCGACGGTGTCGGCGACCCGTTGCGCGGCGGCCAGGTCGTGCGTGATGAGGACGACGGCCGAGCCGTTGTCGCAGCGGCGGCGTAGCAGGTCGAGGGTGTGGTCCACCAGCGGCCGGTCGAGGCCGGTGGTGGGCTCGTCGGCGATGAGCAGCGACGGGTCCGGTGCCAGTGCGAGCGCGGTGACCAGCCGTTGGGCCATGCCGCCGGAGAGTTCGTGCGGGTAGCGGTCCAGGTCGGCCGGGTCGAGCCCGACGTCGAGGGCGAGCTGCTCGGCGTCCGCCCGGTCCCGACCGTGTGCCCGGAGCGTCTCGGTGAGCAGTCGCCGTCCGGTGCGGACCGGGTTCAGCGCGGTGGCTGGGCTCTGCGGGACCAGTCCGACCCGACGGCCGCGTACCCGGCGGGCCAGGTGACGCTGACCGCAGGTGACCAGGTCGACCGGGTCGCTGTCCGGGTGGTGCAGGACGGCGTGGCCGGTGATCGTGGCGTTGCCCGGCAACAGGCCGAGTAGCGCGTGGGCCAGGACGGACTTGCCGCAGCCGGACTCGCCGACGACGGCCAGCAGTTCACCGGTCCGTACGGTCAGGTTGAGGTCGGTGACGGCGCGCACTGTCGTGTCGCGCAGCCGGAACTCGACGCCGAGGCCCTCCACGGCGAGCAGCGGGCGGCCCGCGGCGGTGCGGTCGGGTGCCTCGGCAGCGGCGTGTTCGGTGGTGGTCACAGGTGCAGCTCCGCTCGGATCCGGGGATCGAGGCGGTCACGCCACCGTGCGGCGAGGACCGCGATGGCGAGGGTGACGACGACGATGACCGCACCCGGTGCCAGGCTGGCCCACCAGGCGCCGGTCAGCAGTGACCCCTGACCATCGTTGATCATGTTGCCGAGTGAGGCGAGGTGCGGCGGCAGGCCGAGACCGAGGAAGGACAGCGCCGTCTCGTGCCACACCGCGTGCGGGATCATCAGGGTGGTGGCCAGCGCCAGCCGGGGCAGCACGTGGGGCAGCAGGTGTCGGGTCAGGACCCGACCCCGGCCGGCCCCTCCGCTGATGGCGGCGTCGACGAACGGCCGGGTACGAAGGCTGAGCAACTCGGACCGGACGATGCGCGCTGTGGAGAGCCAGTGGGTGAGCCCGACGGAGGCGATCACCGCGCCGAGGCTGGGACGCAGCATGGCGACGATGAAGATGCCCAGCAGCAGGTGCGGCATCGCGGCGATGGTGTCCACGATCCGCATCAGGATCCGGTCCACAGGGCCGCCGAGCGTGCCGGCGATACCGCCGATGACGCCGCCGAGGACGGTGGCGACGAGCGCGGCGACCGCGCCGACGAGCAGCGACACCCGCAGCCCGTAGACGGCACGGTGCGCCACGTCCCGGCCGAGGTCGTCGGTGCCGGCGAGGTGGGTCCAGGACGGCGCCAACCGGGTCTGGTCGAGGGCCACCGCGCTCTGGTCGAGCGGCCAGACGAGCGGGGCCAGGAGCGAACCGACGACAGCGACGACGAGGACGAGGCCGGCGACGACGACACCGGTCTGGCCGGGTCGCAGCCGCAGTCGGGACCGGGCCACGCGGAGCAGTGGCGGTCGGGTAGCAAGGTCAGCCATCGAGTCGCACCCTCGGGTCGGCGGCGGCGTACGCGAGGTCGGTCGTGAGGTTCGCGGCCAGCACCACAGCTGTGGTGACCAGCGTGATCGCCGCCAGCAGCGGGAAGTCGCTGCCCAGCGCGGCAGCCACCGTGACGGCGCCGAGACCCGGCAGTGAGAAGACCGTCTCGACCAGCACCGCACCGCCGACCAGCTCCGGCAGGTGGGTGCCGACCAACGTGAGGAACGGCAGCAGCGCGGTCCGCAGCGCGTGCCCGAACAGCACCGTCCGCCCCGGCAACCCCCGGGCCCGCGCGGCGAGCACGTGGTCGTCGCGCATGCTCTCCGCGACCGCGTCCCGGACGAACAGCACGAACCACGGCGCCTGCGACACGGCCAGCACTCCGACCGGCAGGATCAGGTGGTGCGCCACGTCGGCCCAGGACGTGCTGGTCGCGGTGACGTCGGTGAGCCCGCCGGCCGGCAACCACCCGAGCACCAGCGCGAACACGGCGATCGCGGCCAGGCCCAGCCAGAACACCGGCATCGACTCGACCGCGTAGGCGGCGGCCCGCAGACCCCTGTCGAACAACCCACCCCGGCGGTACGCGGCCAGCGCACCCAGCAGCAGACTGCCGACCAGGACCAGGGCGAGGGTCACGCCGATCAGCAGCAGCGTCCAGCCGGCCCGGGCGGAGAGCACCGAGGCGACCGGTTCGTGTCGACTCGTCGACCAGCCCAGGTCGCCCTGGACCAGGTTGCCGATCCAGCGCAGGTACTGCACCGGCAGCGGGTCGTCGACACCCCAGTTGGCGCGGATCTGCGCCAGGTTCTCCTCGCTGGCGGTGAAGGCCGCCGCGCCGGCGTACTGCTTGGCCGGGTCCACCGGGGAGGCGGCGCCGAGGGCGAACATTCCGATGCTGGTCGCGGCGAGTACCGGAACGGCGACCAGGAGCCGGCGTCGGACCACCGCCCCCGCCCCGGCCAGTCGACCCGGGCGGGTCATGAGCGCTTCCAGGTGTCGATGTTCCACCAGATGCTGTTCGCCACCCCGTGCTCGTGCGCCTCGACCCGGGGGGTCACGCCCTGCACGGAGGACTTCAACACGTAGGTGTGCCGCAGGTAGGTGAGGAACAGCCACGGCGCGTCAGCGGCGAGCTGCTTCTGGAACTGCGCGTACGCGGCCTTGCGGCGGGTCGGGTCGATCTGGTCGCGGCCCTCCTGCAGGGCGCGGTCCACGGTCTCCGAGCGGTACGAACCGGGGTTGAAGTAGCCCTGCCCCGCGAACTGGGAGCCGAAAAGCTTGTACGAGACGAAGTCCGGGTCGTACGGCGTGCCGTAGCCCATCAGCAGGGCGTCGGACTTCATCCGCGGGTCGATGGCGTCCCAGGTGAGCCCGGCCGGGGTGACCTCGATGCCGATCTTCTTCGCGTCGGCGGTGACCGCCAGGGCCAGGTCCTTGCGCAGGGTGTCGGTCGCCGGGTACATCAGCGTGAACCGGGCGGGGCGGCCGTCCTTGGCCCGTACTCCACCCGCGCCGGGCTTCCAGCCGGCCGCGTCGAGCAGCGCGCCCGCCGCCGTCGGGTCGGCGGTGGGTGCGCCGACGGTCGAGGGCTCGGCGAACTCGGAGGTCGGGGGGACCGGCCCGAACGCCGGCTCGCCGGCGCCGCCGAGGATGCCGGACACCATCGCGGCACGGTCGACGGCGACACTGAGCGCCCGGCGGACCGCCGGGTCGGCGAGGACCGGGTTGCCCATCGGCAGCATCACGCCGCGGTAGTCGGCGGTCGGCACCCGCTGCACCCGGTACGCGGTGTCGGTGTCGAACCCGCTGGCGAGCTTCGGTGGCAACTCGGCGGCGTCGAACTCGCCGGCCCGCATCCGCTGGGCGCGGACGTTGTCGTCGGCGACGAACGCCACCACGATCCGGTTGTTCGCCGGCCGGCCACCGAAGTAGCGCTCGTTGGCGGTGAGCACCAGCCGGTCACCAGGCGTCCAGGACTCGACCCTGTACGGCCCGGTGCCGACCGGCTTCCGGTTGAACCCGGTGGTGTTGATGTCCTGACCGTTGAGCAGCTTCGACGGCACGATGCCGAGGGTGAGTCGCTGCAGGAACGGCGCGTACGGGTAGCGCAGCGCGAACACGACCGTGGACGCGTCGGGCGCGGTCACCGACTCCACCATGTCGAGGTCGGAGCGCAGCGTGGAGTCCACAGTCGGGTCCAGCACCGCCTGGTACGTGAAGACGACGTCCGGTGCGCTCAGTGTGGTGCCGTCGTGGAACTGCACGCCGTCACGCAGCTTGGCGGTCACGGTGCGCCCGTCGGGCGACACCGTCGGCAGGGCCGCGGCAAGACCGGGGACGAGGCGGTTGTCAGCGTCGCGGGAGACGAGCCCGTCGAAGATCAGCGCGGCGCCGTCGACGCCGAAGTTGAGCACCGGGTTCAGTGCGTCGGGCTCGTCGGAGGTGGCCACGACCAGTGTCGCGCCGCCGGCTGCACTGTCGGGGTTGGTTGGGGCCGAGCAGCCGGCGAGGACGAGCATCCCGGCCGCTACGGTCGACGCCACGAGGCGTCGGAAGGTCGGACGGATCCGGGTCACAGAACGCTCCTGCGGTAGGTGTGGTGGATCTCGGTCAGGTGGGACAGCACTGCGCACAGCAGGTCGACCTCGTCGGTGTCGCTCATCTCAGGGCAGCCGCGGGCCGGCTTCGCGCTGGACGGCGAGCCAGGTTTCGACGTCGTCGGCCGTGCTGGGCAAGCCCGTCGACAGATTCACCGCGCCGCCGGCGGTGACCAGGATGTCGTCCTCGATGCGGATGCCGAGACCACGCAGTTCGGCGGGGACCAGGTCGTCGTCGGGCTGGAAATAGAGGCCCGGTTCCACAGTGAGCACGTAGCCCTCGTCGAGCTCCCCGTCGCGGTATTTTTCGGGCCGAGCCGAGGCGCAGTCGTGGACGTCGATGCCGAGCATGTGGCCGAAGTCGTGCAGCGTCCATCGGCGGTGGATGGTGGAGCGGCTGTCCATGGCCTCGTCGACGCTCACCGGCAGCACGCCCAGCGCCGCCAGGCCCTCGGTAAGCGTCCGCATGCAGACCTCGGAGACCTCAGCGAACCTGACTCCAGGCTTGATCAGGTCGATGCCGGCCTGCTGCGCGGCGTACACGATGTCGTACACCTGCCGCTGGAGCGGGGTGAAGGTGCCGGAGATCGGGACGGTGCGGGTCACGTCGGCGGTGTAGAGGTGCCGGTTCTCCACGCCCATGTCCATCAGCAGCAGCTCGCCCGGCACTGTGGTGCCGGTGTGGTGTTTCCAGCACAGGACGGTGGCGTTGGGGCCGGCGCACACGATGGAGCCGTATCCGACGTGATTGCCGTCGTGCCGGGCGCGCAGGCCGAAGACCCCTTCGATGAGCCGTTCAGAGACGCCGCGGTCGGCTGGTAGAACCCGGGCGACGTCTTCGAATCCGCGGACGGTGGCGTCGACGGCGTCGTGGAGTTGAGCGATCTCCCACTCGTCCTTGACCAGTTTGGCCTCCGATATCACTGCGGCCAGTTCCCGGTCGCGTGCGCCGGCCCGCTCCGGCTCGTACGGCCGCACGGCGTGGTCGACTCCCCGGTCCAGCCCGCGCAGCACCCGCGTGCGGCCAGGTGCGCAGGCGGCGAGTGCGGTATCCAGGTCGGCGAGGTCGGCAGTCTCGATGCCCAGTTCGGTCGACTTCTCGGTGTGCGACTGCCGCCGGCCGACCCACAGCTCACCGTCGCGGCTGCGGAAGAACTCGTCGCTCTCCCGGGACGTACGCGCCCGTGTGTAGAGGACGGCGTCGTGCCCGCCGCCACTGGGCCACAGGATCAGCACACCGTCGGGGTCGTGGTCACCCGTCAGGTAGGCGAAGTCGCTGCCAGGGCGGAACGGGAACCTCGTGTCGTTCGCCCGCACCTTCTGCGAACCGGTGGGGATCACCAGCGTCTCCCCGGGAAACGCCTCTGACAGTGCCGCCCGGCGGCGCGCATGATGGCCGGCCTCCGGTCGGCGCTGCACGTCGAGCGGCTCGTCACGCCAGCCGGTCCGCATGAACGTCAGGAACGCCTCCGGAAATTCGGCGTCGTGCGACTCGGTGCGCACTCCTTGCCGCTCGTCCCCCTGCTTCATGACTTGCTCCTTGTTCGGCACCATCCCATGATCACCCGCAAACCTTAGGCTATTGCAAACTCTGGGCAATAACTAGACCAGCGGTTCGCGTCCAGCGTGAAGATCAACGGAATGTTCACGTCGTGGTCCGGTGCCGAACACCCGCCTGCACCTGCACGTTTGCGCGTGCTCAGCAGGGTGGCCAGGAATCCTGCAACCCCAAGCCCGGAGCGTTTCTTGTCAGTGCCCCGACGTCATCGACGAAGCGCGGTGACCGTCCTCGCGCTGGCCGTCGCCGCGGCCGTCCTGGCCCTGCCGTCCCCGGCGGCGGCGCACCCGTTCGGTGACCCGCAGACCGTGTCCATCACGCCCGACGAGCAGCGGCCCGACATCGTGCGGGTGCGGTGGCGCGTCGGCGGGCCCGACGACCTGACACTGCTCGGCGTCTCGCTCGGCCTGCTGCCGGCCGATCGCGTGCTGCTCGACGGCGCTGTCGACTACCGGATGACCGATCCCGCCGTGCTCGCGTCGTCCGAGCAGTTCCCCGCGTACCTGCTCAAGCAGATCACCGTGGCAGACGGGGCGCGGCAGTGCGTCGGCGCTGTCGCGCCACTGAAGGCGCTGGCGCGGGCGGGCGCGACCGTCGACTACACCTGCCCGGGGCCGGTCGGCACTGTCACCGTCGCGGTGCGGATGCTCACCGACCTCAACCCCGCCTACCGAGCGATGGCGACCGGCCCCGGCGGGCAACGCGCCGTGTACGGCTCCGGCGAGGACTCCCACGACTGGACCCTCACCGGTGGCGCGCCGACCGTCGGCAGCCCCAGCCGTGGCCGCAGCGCCGCCGTCCAGCTCGCCGCCGTCGTCGGTGGTGCGCTGCTGGTTGCGGTCGGGGCGCTGCTCGTGTCCCGGCGGGTGCGGCGACGGCGAGCCGTGGCATGACCGCGACCGCAGTCCTCTCCGCATCCCTCTCGGACCGCTTGCAGGACATCGTCCACTCGCCGGGCGTACCCCCGCTCGCGTTCGTGCTGGCCTTCGCCGCCGGTGCGGGGCACGCGGTGGCCCCCGGGCACGGTAAGAGCCTGGCTGCCGCCTACCTCGCCGGCTCGCGTGGCCGGATCCGGGACGCCGCCTGGCTGGGCGGTTCGGTGGCGGTCATGCACACGCTGTCGGTCCTGGTGATCGGCGTGGCCTGGACGTTCCTGTCCCTGTCCGAGGTGATCCGGATGCAGGAACTCACGAGCTGGCTGCAACTCGGTGCCGGTCTGATCGTCCTGGCCACCGGTCTGTGGATGGTGCGCCGGCACCTGCACGCCGCCGGCCACAGCCACGATCACGCCCACAGCCACAGCCACAGCCACACCCACGAGCACGGGAAGCGCCCTGGTCTGTTCCTGCTGGGTATCTCCGGCGGGCTGACCCCGTCCCCGGCCGCGTTCCTCGTGCTGGCGACCGGGCTGTTCATAGGTCGGGCCGGCTTCGCCCTGCTGCTGGTCCTGACGTTCGGCCTCGGCATGGCCGTCGTGCTCTTCGGCGTCGGGGTCCTCGCGGTCGCCGGTAGCTCACTGGTCACCCGGGGAGCACAGTCCCGCGCGATTCTCGGCCTGGCCACCCGGGTGGCGCCCGTCCTCGCCGCCAGCGGCATCACGCTGTTCGGCGCGGGCGTCGTCACGGTCGCCGCGATCCACCTCGTCACCATGACCTGAGCGACGGCGGACGGATCATCCGCCGGTGGTGGCGGTCGCCGTTGACCGGCTAGGGTTCCGCTGTGTTTCGCGCCGTCGTGTTGATCGCTGCTGTGGTGCTCGCCTCGGATCAGGCCACGAAGTACTGGGCCGAGTCCGCGTTGTCGGACGGGCAGACCATCTCCATCGTGGGTGACCTGCTGTCCCTGCGGCTCGTCTACAACCCGGGCGCCGCCTTCTCGATCGGGTCCGCGTACACCTGGATCTTCGCGGTCTTCGCGGCGGCGGCCGTGGTCGCGGTGACGGTCGTGGCGCGGCGGGTCACGTCGCGTCCGTGGGCCGTGGCGTTGGGGCTGGTGCTCGGCGGTGCGACGACGCACCTGCTGGACCGGCTCTTCCGCGAGCCGGGCTTCGCTCGCGGGCACGTGGTGGACTTCATCGACTACGCCGGGTTCTTCGTCGGCAACGTCGCCGACATCGCGCTGGTGGTCGGTGTGGCCATCGTGATGCTGCTCAACCTGCGCGGCGTCCCGCTGCGGGAGACGGCCGCACCGGGCGAGACCTGCGACGACGAGCAGGTGCCGTCAGGCTCCTGAGCCGACCAGCACGACCTCCAGCCGGCGTGGGCCGTGCACGCCCTCGACCCGGTCGAGTTCGATGTCGCTGGTAGCGGACGGGCCGGAGATCCAGGTGAGCGGCGAACGCGCGTCCAGCCGGGTCAACGCCTCCGGCAGCAACCCGACGACCTGGTCGGCGCGGACGACGCAGATGTGCCGGTCGGGCACCAGGGTGAGCGCCCGCCGGCCCTGCGCCGGGCCGGCGTCGAGGACGATGGTGCCGGTATCGGCGATCGCCACGGCGCAGCCGGTCAGGACCGCGTCCGTCGCGTCCAGCTCCGCAGGTGACAGCGGGGGAGCGTCTCGGCACACCTGCCCGGCGTAGCCGGCCAGCCACTCCGGAGGAACGTCGGCGGGGACGGCGAGTCGGTCCACAGTTGCCAGCAGCCCGGGCAGGGCGTCGATGCCGTGGTGGACGGCCGCCCGGTAGTCCTCCAACCGGTCCACGAGGACGGCGACCAGGTCGGAGCGGTCGTCGACGCGCCGGTAGCCGCGGGGCACCGGCACCGCCGGCGGGTCGTCGGCCAGGGCCGTGCGCAGTCGCGCCAGGATCTCGTCGCGTGCGGTCACTGCTGGTTCCACCATTCACGGAAGGTCTGCGGCGCGGGCAGCGGCACGTCCCGTGACCGGGTCCAGGCCGAGGCGGGCCAGGGCAGTTTACGCAGCGTACGGGCACCGGTGCGACGCTCGCGGTACGCGCCGAGCGGTCCCGCGCCGGTCCGGGCCAGACGCAGGGCGGCGGCCCAGCGGCGAGGGCTGCGCATCAACCAGGACAGGACGCGCATCGCGGCCCGTTCCGCGGGTGGGTGCGGTGCCTCCTGCCGGAGGTGGACCAGGATCTCCGGAATGTTGATCTTCACTGGGCACACGTCGTAGCAGGCGCCGCAGAGCGTCGACGCGTACGGCAGGGAGGCGTTGTCGGCCACGCCGGTCAGCTGCGGCGACAGGATCGCGCCGATCGGCCCCGGGTACACCGAACCGTACGCGTGCCCGCCGGCCCGCTCGTACACCGGGCACACGTTGAGGCAGGCGGAGCAGCGGATGCAGGACAACGCCGGCCGCCCGACCGGGTCGGCCAGCACCGCGGACCGGCCATTGTCGACGAGCACGACGTGCACGTCCTGCGGACCGTCGCCGGGGGTGACGCCGGTCCACATCGAGGTGTACGGGTTCATCCGCTCGCCGGTCGAGGATCGCGGCAGCAGTTGCAGGAAGACCTCCAGGTCACTGAAGGTCGGCAGCAGCTTCTCGACGCCGACGACGCTGATCAGCGTCTCCGGGAGGGTGAGGCACATCCGCCCGTTGCCCTCGGACTCCACCACGACGAGCGTGCCGGTGTCGGCGATGGCGAAGTTGGCGCCGGACACGGCGACCCGGGCCGAGAGGAAACGTCGCCGCAGGTGAACGCGAGCCGCCTCGGCCAGCGCGGAAGGCTCGTCGGTCAGGTCGGCCGGGACGTCCGGCATCCGACGCTGGAAGATCTCCCGGATCTGTGTCCGGTTGTAGTGGATCGCCGGCACCAGGATGTGCGAGGGGGTGTCGTCGCCGAGCTGCACGATCAGCTCTGCCAGGTCGGTCTCGTACGCGGCGATCCCGGCCGCCTCCAGGGCCTCGTTCAGCTCGATCTCCTGGGTCGCCATCGACTTGACCTTCACGACCTCGTCGGCCCCGGCGGCCCGGGTCAGCTCGACCACGATCCGGCAGGCCTCGGCCGCGTCCCGGGCCCAGTGCACTGTGGCACCGGCGGCGGTGGCGGACGCCTCGAACTGCTCCAGCAGCTCCGGTAACCGGCGTTGGACGTCCGCCTTGATCGCGGAGCCGGCGTCGCGCAGGGCCGCCCAGTCGGGTACCTCGTCCACCACGCGGGCGCGCTTGGCGCGGATGGTGCGGGTGGCCCGGTGCAGGTTGGCGCGCAGTTGTGTGTCGGCGACGGCCGGTCTGGCCGCGGTGGGGAAGGGCAGTGGCGTGCGGATGCGTCCGCTGCCGGTGGCCGGTGCGATCGGAGGGTTCACGGAGTGGCCCCCGTCGAGGCGAGGATCTCCGCGTAGTGCATGGCCCGTACGCCGGAGCGGTGGCGGTCCAGGCCGCCTCCGATGTGGGCCAGGCAGGAGTTGTCGGCGGCGGCGAGCACCCGTGCTCCGGTCTCACCGACCCGGGCGCACTTGTCGGTGAGCATCGCGGTGGAGACGTCCGGGTTCTTCACCGCGAACGTGCCGCCGAAGCCGCAGCACTCCTCCGCGTCACCCAGCTCCACGAGGTCGATCCCGCGCACCTGGCGCAGCAGTTTCAGCGGCCGGTCGCCCAACCGCAGCATGCGCAGGCCGTGGCAGGTGGGGTGGTAGGTGACAGTCTCCGGGAACTCCGCACCGACGTCGGTGACGCCGAGGACGTCGACGAGCAGTTCGGACAGCTCGTAGGTGCGGGCGGCCACCGACGCGGCGGGCGGGTGCAGGCGAGGGTACTGGTCGCGGATCATCGCGGTGCACGACCCGGACGGCGCGACGACGGCGTCGTAGCCGTCGAAGACGTCGACGTAGTTGCGCACCATCGGCATCGCCTCGGCCCGGTAACCGGTGTTGGCGTGCATCTGCCCGCAACAGGTCTGCCGGTCGGGGAACTCGACGGTGTGGCCGAGCCGCCGCAGGATGCGGGTGACCGCGATGCCGGTGGCCGGGTACGCGAGGTCGTTGATGCAGGTGATGAAGAGGGCTATGCGCACGGCGGCTCCTCGGACGGGTCGGGGGTGGTTCACGCCGGGTCGCGCGGTGCTCCGGGTGCGGGAAGCTGGTCGAAGGCGGGCAGGTGGCGCTCCCGGGCGGCGATCAGGTGGGCCCGCATCGCCTCGGTGGCGGCGTCGGAGTCACCGGCGGCGATGGCGGCGGCGATGCGCTGGTGCTCGGTGTTGGTGTCCGGCGCGCCGGTGACCGGGAAGTACAGCCGGTGCAGGTGCAGGTGGGAGTGCAGCCGCGTGATGCTGTCGCGCAGCAGCGGACTCCCGGCGACCTCGGCGATCAGGTCGTGGAACGTGGCGTCCAGCGCGGTGAACGCGGCGTGTCGGCGGTATCCGTCGCCGGCCTCCACGTCGATGCTGGCCGCCGCCTCGGTGCTGATCCGCTGCCGCTCCTCGGCGGAGGCGTGGTCGGCGGCCCGGCCGGCGGTGGCGCACTCCAACAGCAGTCGGACCTCGAACAGGTCGTCGAACTCGGCGCGGGTCAGCAGCGGCGTGGTGGTGTAGCCGGACAGCGGGCGTTTGCGGACCAGTCCGTCGGCTTCCAACCGGGCGAGCGCCTCGCGTACCGGGGTGGGGGAGACGTCCAGCTCCCGGGCGAGAGCGTCGATGTTGACCCGCTCACCCGGTGGCAGGATGTGGTCCATGACCAGGGTCTTTATCGACTCGTAGACGTCATCGGCGAGGGTGAGCCGACGGGCGGGACGGAGTCGGCCCTCGCGAGTTTCCTGCTGGGCCATCTCGTCTCCTCAACAACCCCTTGACTGCGCTCGTGTGAGCCGGTACACCAGCACAGGCAGCATCCTATAGGAAATAGGCGCACCTGCTCTGGAGGTTGGTTCGTGAAGTTCATGCGCGTCGGGCCCGTCGGGCAGGAGCGTCCCGTGCTGTACGTCGACGGTCGACACTTCGACCTCTCATCGGTCACCGACGACATCGACGGGGAGTTCCTCGCCGGCGACGGCGTCCAACGGGTCCGTGCGGCCACCGACCTGCCGGAGATCGATGTGACCGGCCAGCGGGTCGGCGCGCCGCTCGCCCGGCCCGGGGTGGTGCTCTGCGTCGGGCAGAACTACGCCGCGCACGCCGCCGAGTCTGGCGCCGAGCCACCGACCGCGCCGATCATCTTCTACAAGGCACCCAACACGGTCGTCGGGCCGTATGACGAGGTCCTGATCCCGCGCGGTTCCACGAAGACCGACTGGGAGGTGGAGCTGGCGGTGGTGATCGGGCGTCGGGCCCGCTACCTCGCCTCACCGGCCGACGCCCTCGACCACATCGCCGGGTACGCGCTCTCCAACGACGTGTCCGAGCGCGACTTCCAACTCGCCGTCTCCGGTGGCCAGTGGTCGAAGGGTAAGTCCTGCGAGACGTTCCAACCGCTGGGGCCCTGGCTGGTCACCGCCGACGAGATCGACGACCCGCAGGCGCTTCGGCTGCGCTCCTGGGTCAACGGCGAGCCCCGGCAGGATTCCAGCACCAAAGACATGATCTTCGACGTGGCTCACCTGGTCTGGCACCTGTCCCAGTACACAGTCCTGGACCCGGGCGACGTCATCAACACCGGCACCCCGGAGGGGGTGGCGCTCTCCGGCCGGTTCCCGTACCTGGCCGCCGCCGACGTGATGGAGGTCGAGATCGAGGGCCTCGGCCGGCAGCGCAGCCCGCTCGCGAACGCCTGATGGCAGGGGAGAGAAGCATGCGGTGTGACGGCCTCGTGGCGGTGGTGACCGGCGGTGGCTCGGGAATCGGAGACGCCTGCGTACGGGCGTTCCTAGCCGCCGGCGCCCGGGTCGGTGTCCTCGACCTGGACGTGTCGGCCCTGCCCGAGGACCCTCGCGTCCACGGCGTACGGGCCGACGTGGCCGACCGGTCCTCGCTGCGCGCGGCCGTCGCCTCGGTCGCCGAGGCGTTCGGGGGCGTCGACATCCTGGTGAACAACGCCGGCATCTCGGCGGTGGGCACCGTGGAGGAGGACGACGACGAGCAGTGGAGCACTGTGCTCGACGTCAACGTCTCCGGCGTGGCCCGCACCAGCGCCGTCGCCCTGCCGTACCTGCGCCGGTCGTCGTCCGCCGCGATCGTCAACATCTCCTCGATCGCGGCGACCGTCGGCCTGCCCCGACGCGCGTTGTATTCGGCGTCGAAGGGCGCCGTGCACGCCCTCACCCTCGCCATGGCCGCCGACCTGGTCACCGAGGGAGTCCGGGTCAACTGCGTCGCCCCCGGCACCGTCGACACCCCGTGGGTGGCCCGCCTGCTCGCCGGGGCGGCCGACCCGACGGCGGAGAAGCGGCAACTGGCCGCCCGCCAGCCGACCGGCCGCCTGGTGACCGCCGACGAGGTCGCCGCCGCCGTCGTCTACCTCGCGTCGCCCGCAACCGGTTCGGTGACCGGCACGTCGCTGGCGGTGGACGGCGGCATGTCCGGCCTGCGCCTACCCGCGCCCGCCGGAGGCAGATCGGGTGCGTGACATGATTGCGCGATGGGCAAACAGCAGGACGTCGGCGCGGCCGACCAGCACAGCGCGTCCGGCACCACCGACCACCGTCCGATCGGTGGCGACGCTGACGCTCGGCTCGCCCTCGCGCAGGACCCCACCACGCCGCAGATGACCCTGATCGACCTGGCGTCCGACCCGTCGGCAGTGGTCCGTAAGACGGTCGCCGCTCGGCCCGACGCCCCCGCGCAGGCTCTGCGACCGCTGACCAGGGACCACGATCGTCAGGTCCGCGAGGCGGTGGCGAGGAACCCGTCCTCCTCGGTCGGCAACCTCATGCGCCTCGTCAAGGACGACGACCGGTGGGTCCGGTGGGCGGTGGCCGGCAACCCGGCCTGTGACGAGTCGATCCGACGGGTGATGTCGGAGGCCTCGGACAAGGAACTACGCGGACTCCTCGCCGAGAGCCGCGAGCTGGAGCCCGAGTTGGCCGCGCGGCTGATCGACGACGCCTCACCCGAGGTACGCGAACGGCTCGCCACCCACACCCACGACCCCGATGTGATCACCGCCCTGCTGGCCGATCGCACCGCCCGCGTACGCAAGGGGCTCGCCCGCAACCCGCGGACCACCGCCGACCAGCGCAGCGCGCTCGCCGCGGACCCGGTGGTCGACGTCCGGGCCGCACTGGTCCGCACCCTCGAGTTGGACGAGGCGGACCTGGAACGCCTGGTCGACGACCGCGCGGTGCAGGTCCGACTGGCGATGGCGACCTCCGAGGTCGTCCCGCCGCATGTCCGGGAGGCACTCACCCGCGATCCCGACGACATGGTGGCCGCTGCCGCCCGGGACTTCCGGCCGGGTGCGGGCACCTCGTCGGCGGTGCGGGCCCCCCGCATCGGCCACCGCCCCTCCAGCGCCGGCCCGGGCCGCCGGGGCGACTCCCGCCGCTAGGGCGAGAACCTGCCGCCGCTAGCGCGGGGACCTGACGTTCCCATGATCAAGTGTTGAAAAATAGCTTCTAGGGCACTCGCTGAGCTACTTTTCATCACTTGATCATCGGCTGATCCGGCAGCAGCGGGCATCGCATGAGGGTCCCATGGACCTGATGCCGTAAACGAGTCACGACCTCGACCACTCCCGGCCGTCGGCGAGGCCTACGCGGTTGGCTGTCCATCCAGTGCGGCGACGAGAGCCGTGAACCCGGCATGGATGTCGTCGCTGGTCTCGGCGGTGTCCCGGTTGAGCCTCGGGCGGACCGCCAGCGGAGTGCAGCAGGCGAGCGGCACATCTTGTTTCACAACAGGGTGCGACGGTGAGGCTGCTTCGAAATCCATCTAGACAGAGATGAAGCGTCCGCCAACAGGAGGTAGCCCATGTCCCGCGTCCAGCTCGCCCTTCGCGTCTCCGACCTCGAAGGTTCGGTCGCCTTCTACTCGAACCTGTTCGACGTCGAGCCGGCCAAGCGTCGACCCAGCTACGCCAACTTCGCCGTAAAGCACCCGCCAGTGAAGCTCGTCCTCATCGAGGGTGAGGCCGGGCAGCCCACGGTCATGGACCACCTGGGTGTGGAGGTGTTCTCCACCGACGACGTCAACGCGGGAGGGCGACACCGAATGTTGCTACGCCCTTCAGGGCAAGGTGTGGGTGCGCGGCCCCGGCAGTGAGCCCTGGGAGGTCTACACCGTCAAGGCCGACGCCGACGCTTTCGCCACGGTGAGTGCCGAGGCGTCTCGATGCGGCGGACCGGCAGTCAGCGAGGATGGAGCGTGCTGCCGCTGATCGGGGCGTTTGCGGAACGCTGCACCGAATGTAGGAGTTATTCGCATAAGAAGGCGTAACGCGAGTGTTGCTCGACTACGTTCCCCCTGGGTGCGGCAACCGATTTGTCGCTTTCTGCACTGATTCTGGCGTGCAGAGACACGGGGTACGGAGAAGAGCGAGGTAGCTCGATGTCCAACCATCGACACCCGGACGTGGATGACGTGGCGGTCGACCAACCACGCCCGCCGAAGAAGCGGCGGGCTCGCTGGTTCGTCGCCGGAGTGGCAGGGCTGACCGGGGTGGCTGGCCTGGCCGTCAGCGCCCCGGGAGCGCTCGGCGGCAGTGGTCTGCTTGCTGCCGGAGAGCGGGTCCTGACCGGCAACACCCGCCTGGCCGACGACGACCGAGGCCAGCACTCGGACGGTCGTGACGGCAAGGACCACGACAAGGGCGACCAGTGGGACGGCGGACGCGACGCCAAGGACGTGCCCTGTAGCGCCGACGAGCTGATCGCAGCGATCGTCCGGGCGAACGCCGGCGACGGGGCAACGCTCCGGCTCGCCAAGAAGTGCACCTACACGCTCACCCGGTCGGCGCCACCGCCACCCGTACCCTTCGGCCCCGTCGGTCTGCCGATCATCACTCAGCGGGTCACGATCGACGGGAACGGCGCCACTATCGTCCGCGCCGCCAGCGCCACACCGTTCCGCATCCTCGAGGTCGGAGCGGGCGGCGACCTGAAGATCCGCGACGTCACCATCAAGGGAGGCCACGACACCAGTGGGCTCGGTGGCGGCGGTGGTGGCATCCGGATCGACGTCGGGGGTCAGGCCACCATCGAGGACACCAGCGTGGTCTACAACCAGACCAACGGGCCGGGCGGCGGGATCGCCAACTTCGGCAACACCAGGATCGTCGGCCGCGGCGAGCACGAGGCGGGCAAGGGCCGCGACGGCAAGGGCCAGGACGGCAAGGGCCAGGACAAGCGGGAGTACGGCGAGAGCCGGATCAGCGACAACAGCGCGCTCTTCGATGGTGGGGGTGTCTTCAACAACGGCAACCTCACCGTCAAGAACACCACTCTCAACGACAACCACACGATCGGCACCGTCATCATCCTGCCGATCGGCGGCGCGGGCGGCGGGCTGTCGAACTCCAGCGTCGCCACGCTCGACAACGTCCGCGTCCACCACAACAGCGCGGGCTTCCGCGGCGGTGGTATCCGCACCGGCATCAACGCCACCACCACGGCGCAGAACATCGAGGTCACCGAGAACACCACCCGCAGTGAGGGCGGCGGGATCTTCACCGACGGCATCCTCCACCTGACGCACAGCAAGATCAGCCGCAACGACGCCGGCCAGCGCGGCGGCGGGATCTTCAACCAGATCGGCCGGGTCGTGGTCGAGAACAGCGAGATCAGCCAGAACGCCGCCAGCACCGGGAGCTCGGTGGAGAACGGCGGCGGCATCTACAACGGCAGCGGTGAGGTCGTGCTGCGGAAGGTGCACGTCAACCGCAACAAGGCCGTGGGCCCGGAGTCGCGGGCGGGCGGCATCTTCAACAACGGCACTGTCACCATCACCGAGTCGAAGGTCACGGAGAACCTCTCGGCCCTGGCGCCGGGCGGGATCTTCAACGAGGGCGGCCAGGTCACAGTGGACGAGAAGTCGGTCGTCAGCGAGAACCGGCCCACCAACTGCACGCCCAGCGCGCCTCCGGTGGAGAACTGCTTCGGCTGACCATCCGGTCGCCCAACGGCGGCGCTGAATCCACCGAACAAGGGCACCGGCCCCTCCACGCATCGATCACCAGATCGGATCCGTGGAGGGGCCGGTGCCCTGTTTCCGGGTGACCGTCCTCGTCAGGGGTGATCAAGGCGCCTGGTCGCGGCCAAGGTCGACGTCGGGGGCGACGGTCTGCTCCCACAGTGACTTCATCTCGTCGAACGCCTGCTCCATCAACCGCACCATCGCCTGGCGGGCGCGGTCGCCGTCGCGCCGCTGGATCGCCTGGGCGACGTCCGCGTGCATCTGGAGGGCTTGCTGGTGCGGGTGGTGCGGCATGAGGTGGTGTTTGTGTCGGCCGGTCAGCACCTCCGCGACCAGATCCTGAAGCCGTACGAACATCTCGTTGCCGGAGGCGAGCAACACCCGCCGGTGGAACTCGATGTCGAGGTGGAGGAAGCGCTCCTCGTCGCCGGCCTCGCCGGCCGCCCACATCTTGGCGGCGAGCCCGACCAGATCGCTCGCCTCGTCGTGGCCGATCCGCGTCGCGGCCAGTTGGGCCGCGTGCGGCTCGACGGCGGTGCGTAGCTCGGTGATCGACCGGAGCTGAGCCATCCGGCCGGCCGACGCGAGACGCCACCGGATCACCTGCGGGTCGAAGACGTTCCACGCGCTCGCCGGCAGGATCATCACGCCGACGCGGCGGCGGGCCTCGATGAAGCCGATGGACGCCAGGACCCGCAGCACCTCGCGGACGACGGAGCGGGAGACGGCGTACCTGTCGACCAGCTCGTCGATGTTGAGGACCGCCCCGGGTGCCAGCTCACCGCCGCAGATCGCGGTGCCGAGGTGGTCGAGGACGCGGGCGTGCAGCCCTGACTCGGCAGGGACGACGGCAACCTCTAGTGAGGACGGTTCCACGCAAAGATCGTATCAGTTAGATGTACCCCTTGAAATAGTCTGCTTTTTGCGCCTAGCATCCCGATGTTAAGCGGATGTAACACCGAGGTAGCGGCTCCCTTAGGGGCGGTGACCACGACAGAAGGCGAGACAAGCGTGCGACGTCGATCGATAATCGGCACTTCTCTGGCCGTGGTCGCAGCCATGGGCCTGACCGCCTGTGGCGGCGACGACGGCGGCGAGGGCTCGAAGACCGTTCGCGTGACACTGGTCAACCACGTCTGGACCGAGAACATCAAGAAGGCCCTGCCGGAGTTCGAGAAGCAGACCGGGCTCACTGTCGAGGTCACCCAGCTCGGCGAGGACCAGCTCTCCGACCAGTACAACGTCAAGCTCAACGCCGGCTCCACCGACCTCGACGTGATGATGTACCGGCCGTTGCAGGAGGGGAAGCTGTTCGGCAAGAACAAGTACCTCGCCGACCTGGGCAAGAATGCCAAGTCGGACAGCGCCTTCGAGCTCGGTGACTTCCAGGCCGGGCCGATGCAGGCGACGACCTATGAGGACAAGGTGGTCGGGGTGCCGATCATCACCGAGCAGGAGGTCCTCTACTACCGCAAGGACCTGCTGACGAAGTCCGGCTTCACCGCGCCGCCGAAGACCCTCGACGAGCTCAAGGCGCAGGCGGCGAAGGTCGAGGCCGACAACCCCGGCGTCGCCGGCTTCGTCGCCCGGACCGGCAAGGCCGCCGCCGTCACGCAGTTCTCCAGCTTCCTCTTCAGCTTCGGCGGCGACTTCGTCGACGGCAGCGGCAAGGCCACCGTCAACACCGAACAGGCCAAGCAGGCGTACGCCTACTACGGCGGGCTGCTGCGCGACCACGGCCCGGAGAACATCAGCACCGACATGAGCTGGTCCGAGGCCATGGCCATCTTCACGCAGGGCAAGGCCGCCTTCTACACCGAGGCCAACTCGCTCTACAAGAACGCCACCGACCCGACCAAGTCCAAGGTCGTCGACACCGTCGGCTTCGCCGCCTTCCCGGCGGGTCCGGCCGGATCGAAGCCGTACAACATCCCCTCCTGGGCGCTCGGCGTGAACGACAGCTCGGAGAACAAGGACAACGCCTGGAAGTTCATCCAGTGGGCGGCCGGCAAGGAGCAGGCGCTGGCGCAGCAGACCGCCGGCGTCCCCGGTGCCCGCACCTCGGTCTGGGCTAACCCGGCGAGCACCGCGAGCCTGCCGAAGGACCTCGCCGAGGCCAACACGGCCAGCACCGCCAACGGCGTCGGCCACGACCGCCCACTGGTGGTCAAGGTCGCGCAGGCACGGGAGATCGTCGGTCAGCCGATCGTCGACGCGATCACCGGCAAGGACGCCGCCGCCTCGGCGGACACGGCCAACGCGGCGTTCCAGAAGTTCCTCGACGACGAGGCGAAGTAGCCCGACCGCCGGGCGGCGGAGCCGACGGGCTCCGCCGCCCCGCCGGGACCTGACCCCCGAACCCGGAGACCCCCTCATGTCAGCCGTCATCACCCCCCGCACCGACACGCCCGAGGCCGCTGCGGCACCCCCGGAAGACTCCGCCTGGTCACGGTGGGCCAACGAACACCGCAAGTGGCTCTTCGCGGCGCCCGCCATGGCGTTCGTCGCCCTGCTGATCATCTTTCCGGTGGCGTGGACCGGTTACCTGAGCCTGACCGACGCCGAGGGTTCGGTACGCGCCGACTTCGAGTTCATCGGCGTCCAGAACTACGCCGACGTGCTCACCGACACCGAACGGTTCTGGCCGGCGGTCTGGCGTACGGTCCTCTTCACCGGTGTCGTGCTGTTCTTCGAGGTCGTCCTCGGCATGGCGATAGCCCTGCTGCTGTGGCGACCCTTCCGCGGTGAGAAGTGGGTCCGGGTCGCGATCCTCCTGCCGCTGGTGGCCACTCCGGTGGCGGTCGGCATGATGTGGCGCCTGATCTTCGACCCCAACATCGGCATGGCGAACCAACTGCTCGGCTGGGTCGGCATCGGCCCGCAACCCTGGCTGGCCGGCCAGCACTCGGCGCTGCCGACGACGATGTTCATCGACATCTGGCAGTGGACCCCGATGGTGGTGCTGATCCTGCTCGCCGGGCTCACCTCACTGTCCGACGAGCCCCAGGAGGCAGCCCGGATCGACGGCGCCAGCAGTTGGCAGCGGTTCCGGCACGTCACCCTGCCGCTGCTGATGCCCACGGTGATCGTGGCCATCCTGCTGCGTGGCATCGACGCGCTCAAGACGTTCGACATCCTCTACGCGACAAAGGGTCGCGGTGGCGGGTCCTTCCACGAGGTCGAGACCCTCAACGTGTACGCCTACGGCCTGAGCTTCGACTACAACGACTACGGCGTCTCGTCGACAGTCCTCATCATCTTCTTTCTGATCATCATCGGGGTGATGTGGGCCCTCACCTATCGCAAGAAGGGGCTGGGCCGATGAAGCCGAGCAAGCCGTACCAGGTGTTCCGTACGTCGGCTCTCGTCGTCGTGGTGTTCGCGCTGATGGCGCCGCTGCTCTGGATGATCGCCGCGTCGTTCAAGACCAACGTGGACATCTACGACACCGCCAAGGCGTTCGTCTTCTCACCCAGCCTGAAGAACTACGAGACGGTGCTCCAGCAGGCGAACTACCTCCAGTTCATCGGCAACAGCCTCTGGGTGGCGTTCGGGGCGACGATGCTCTCGCTCCTGCTCGGGGTGCCGGCCGCGTACTCGATGAGCCGTTTCGCGATGAAGAAGTCCGCGCTGGTCGTGCTCATGGCCCGGGTGATCCCCGGCGTCTCGCTCCTGGTGCCGTGGTACTACGTCTTTTCGAACCTGAAGATGGTCGGCGGCTTCACCGTGCTGATCCTGAGCCACATGTTCGTGTCGCTACCGCTGATCGTCTACATCATGATGGGCTACTTCGACGGGCTGCCGACCGAGTTGGAAGAGGCCGCGCTCGTCGACGGGCTGACCCACATTGGCGCGTTCCGGCGGATCACCCTCCCGCTGTCGGTGCCCGGCGTCGCGACCGCCGGCATCCTCTCGTTCATCTTCTCCTGGAACAACTTCATGTTCGCCCTGGTGCTCTCCGGCGCCGACACGAAGACGCTGCCCGTCGCGATCTTCGACTTCGTCGGCTACGCCAGCATCGACTGGGGCGGCCTGATGGCCGCGGCGACGGTGGTCACCCTGCCGATCATGCTGATCGCCCTGTTCGTGCAGAAGTACGTCGTCTCCGGCCTCACCGCCGGTGCCACGAAGGGCTGACCACTCCATGACGAAGATCGCACGGGTGGAGACCTTCCTCGTCGCGCCGCGCTGGCTGTTCGTCCGGATCGAGACGGAGTCCGGCATCATCGGCTGGGGCGAGGCGACCTGCGAGGGTCGGTCCGAGACCGTCCGCACGGCCGTCGACCAGCTCGCCGAGCTGCTGATGGGTCAGGACGCGCTACGCATCGAGGACCACTGGCAGGTGCTGACCAAGGGCTCCTTCTACCGGGGAGGGCCGATCCTGGCCAGCGCAGTGTCCGGCCTGGACCAGGCGCTCTGGGACATCGCGGGCAAGCACTACGGCGCCCCCGTACACCAGCTGCTCGGCGGGCCGGTCCGCGACCGGATCCGGGTGTACGGGTGGGTCGGCGGCGACGAACCCGCCGAGATCCGCGACCAGATCAGCGCCCAGGTCGAGGCGGGCCTGACCGCGGTGAAGATGAACGCCTCCGGGCGGATGGGCGCGCTGGCCTCGGTCGCCGAACTCGACGCCGTGGTGCGGCGGGTGGCCGTCGCCCGCGAGGTCCTCGGCGACCAGCGGGACGTGGCCGTCGACTTCCACGGACGGTTCACAGTCGCCAACGCCCGGCGGGTCGCCCCGCTGCTGGAGCCGTACCGGCCGTTCTTCCTCGAAGAGCCGGTGGTGCCGGAGAACTCGCACCTGATCGGTGAGGTCGTCCGCTGCACGACGACCCCGGTGTCGACCGGGGAGCGGCTCTACAGCCGGCAGGAGTTCCTGCCCGTCCTGCAGGCCGGCATCGCGGTGGCCCAACCGGACCTCGCGCACGCCGGCGGCATCACCGAGGTGCGCAAGATCGCCACGTTGGCCGAGGTGTACGACGTGCAGCTCGCCCCGCACTGCCCGCTCGGGCCGATCGCCCTCGCCGCCTGCCTCCAGGTCGGCTTCGCCACGCCCAACTTCCTGATCCAGGAACAGAGCATCGGCATCCACTACAACCTGGGCGCCGAGGTGCTCGACTACTGCCTCGACAAGACCCCGCTGACCTTCGTCGGCGGGTACGTGAGCCGGCTGACCGCACCCGGTCTCGGCATCGAGGTCGACGAACACGCGGTACGGACAGCCGACAAACGCGGTCACGCCTGGCGCAGCCCGACCTGGCGGCACGCCGACGGCTCCTTCGCGGAGTGGTGAGACCGCCCCCCCAGACCGGCACTAACGGAAAGGCACCCCGTGAAGATCGTCGCCGCGGACATCATCGTGTCCAGCCCCGACCGGAACTTCGTCACCCTGAAGATCACCACCGACGACGGCATCACCGGCCTGGGCGACGCCACGCTCAACGGCCGTGAGCTGTCCGTCGCCTCCTACCTGCGCGACCACGTCGCCCCGCTGCTGATGGGGCGCGACGCGCACCGGATCGAGGACACCTGGCAGTTCCTCTACCGCTCGGCGTACTGGCGGCGTGGGCCGGTCACCATGGCCGCCATCGCCGCCGTCGACGTCGCGCTCTGGGACATCAAGGCCAAGGCCGCCGGCATGCCGCTGTACCAGTTGCTGGGCGGCGCGTCCCGCACCGGCATCATGGCGTACGGGCACGCGTCGGGGCGGGACATCCCCGAGCTGTTCGACTCGATCCGCCGCCACCTCGACGAGGGCTTCCGGTCGATCCGGGTGCAGACGTCGGTGCCGGGGATCAACGCCGTCTACGGCGTGGCCGCGCAACCCAGCGCCACCGGTCAGCGCTACGACTACGAACCCGCCCAGCGCACCCCGCTCCCGGCCGAGGAGGACTGGGACACCCGCGCGTACCTGCGGCACCTGCCCACTGTGTTCGAGGCGGTCCGCGCCGAGTTCGGCCCGGAGCTGCCGCTGCTGCACGACGGCCACCACCGGATGACCCCGATCCAGGCCGCGAAGCTCGGCAAGTCCCTCGAACCGTACGACCTGTTCTGGTTGGAGGACTGCACCCCGGCCGAGAACCAGGAGGCGCTGCGGCTGGTCCGCCAGCACACCACCACCCCGCTGGCCATCGGTGAGGTCTTCAACACCGTCTGGGACTACCAGACCCTGATCCGCGAGCAGCTCATCGACTACGTCCGGTCCGCGGTCACCCACACCGGCGGCATCACCGCCATGCGCAAGCTGCTCGACTTCGCGGCCCAGTACCAGATCAAGTCCGGCATCCACGGCCCCACCGACATCTCCCCGGTGGGCATGGCCGCGGCGCTGCACCTGGACCTGGCCATCCACAACTTCGGGATCCAGGAGTACATGAAGCACACCCCGCGCGCCAACGAGGTGTTCCGGCAGTCGTTCACGTTCACCGACGGCTACCTGCACCCGGGCGACCAGCCGGGGCTCGGGGTGGAGCTGGACGAGGAGGCGGCGGCCCGGTTCCCGTACGAGCCGGCCTACCTGCCCTTCAACCGGCTCAAGGACGGCACGGTCCATGACTGGTGAGCCGCGTAGCCGGCACATCGTGGTGATGGGCGTCTCCGGGTCGGGCAAGACCACAGTGGCGCGCGGGATCAGCGCGGTGACCGGGCTGACGTTCGTCGAGGCGGACGAGTTCCACTCCCCGGAGAACGTGGCGCTGATGCGTTCCGGCGTACCCCTGGACGACAGCAACCGCCGGCCCTGGCTGGCCGACATCGCCGGCTGGACCGCCGCTCGCGCGGCGGAGGGCCGGTCGACGGTGCTGGCCTGCTCGGCCTTGAGGCGGTCGTACCGGGACGTGCTCCGCCAAGGCGCGCCGCAGGTGGACTTCGTGCACCTGCACGGGCCGGCGGAGGTCATCCGGGAGCGGATGGCGCGACGCGAGGGGCACTACATGCCGGCGAGCCTGCTCGACTCCCAGCTCGCCACGCTGGAACCGGCCGAGCCGGACGAGTCGGTGCTCGTGCTCGACGTCTCGCTCCCGCCGCGAGCCCTGGTCGCGATCGCCGTCCGGAGGCTCGGCCTGCCCGTCTGGACACCGGTGGGGGAGCGGTAGCCGAGGGCGTGTTAGGTTAGCTGCCCTCACCTACTGGAGTTCGCCGCCATGCCCCCATCGATCCGAGCATGACAGTCGCCGAGATCAGCGGGAGCGTGGTGCTACGCCGTGCCCTGCGCCGACAGCGCCGCCGGGTGGTGCTCGGCATCGTGCTGCTCTGCGCCCACCAGGCCACCGAGGCCCTCGTACCGGTCGCCATCGGCGTGATCATCGACCGGGCGGTGGCCACCGGGGACGTCACCGCGCTGCTGCTCTCCCTCGCCGGCCTCGCCGCCCTGTTCACCGCCCTCGCCTTCGCCTACCGCACCGGCGCCCGGCTGGCCTACGCCGCCGTCGAACACGAGGCGCACACGACCCGCGTCGAGATCGTCCGAAGCGCCCTCGACCCGCGCGGACACCGCTCGGGTCTGCGCGACGGGGAGCTGCTGTCCGTCACGGCCTCCGACGCCGAGTTGTCCGCGCTGGTCGTACGCGTCGCCGGGCTCACCGCCGCGGCGCTCACCGCGATCGTGGTCGCCGCCGTCGCGCTGCTCGTCGTCGACGTCCCCCTCGGGCTCGGGGTGCTCGTCGGCGTACCGCTGCTGGTCGTCGCCCTTCAGCGGATGGCGCCGCTGCTCACCCGGCGCAGTACGTCGCAGCAGGAGGCCCTCGCGGCCACCACCGCGCTCGCCGTCGACCTCGTCACCGGGCTGCGCGTGCTGCGCGGCATCGGCGCGCAGGACCACGCCGCCCGCCGGTACGCGGGCGCCAGCCGGCACGCCCTCGACGTGACCCTCCGCGCCGCCACCACCAAGGGCCTGCACCTCGGCCTCACCACAATGGTCAACGGCCTCTTCCTCGCGACGGTCGCCGGCGTCGCGGGCTGGCTCGCGCTCCAGGGTCGGCTCACCATCGGCGAACTCGTCGCCGTCGTCGGACTGGCCCAGTTCATCGCCGAGCCGGTGCAGACGCTCGGGTACTGCGTACAACTGTTCGCCATGGCCCGGGCCTCGGCGGCGCGGGTCGCGCGGGTCCTCGGCGCGGCGCCGGTCCTCGCGCCGGGTGACGCCGGGCCGCCCACCCCGAGCCCGTCCCGGCTCGCCCTCGACGGGGTCTCGCACGCGGGCCTCGACACCGTCAACCTGAACGTCCGCGCCGGTGAGATCCTGGGCGTGCTCGCCTACGACCCGAGCGAGGCCGAAGCGCTCGTCGCGCTGCTGGCCGGCCGGGTGCACCACGCGGACTACCGGGGGACGCTGTACGTCGACGGCGTACCCGTCGAGGACCTGCACATCGACGCCGCGCGTGCCGTCGTCCTGGTGGAGCCACACGACGTGGCGCTGTTCGAGGGCACCCTGCGCGCCAACCTCAGCGCCGATGCCCACGTCGACGACACGGTCCTGCGAGCCGCCGTGCGGGCTGCCGCCGCCGAGGACGTGCTCACCGCACACCCGGACGGTCTCGACCGCCGGCTCACCGAGCGGGGAGCGAACCTGTCCGGCGGTCAACGGCAGCGGATCGGGCTCGCCCGTGCGCTCGTCGCCGACCCACCGGTGCTGGTACTGCACAACCCCACCACCGCTGTCGACGCGGTGACCGAGGCACTGCTCGCCGAAGGGTTGGCCTCGGTCCGCGCGGCGGACACCCGCGCCACGGTGCTGATCACCACCAGCCCGGCCCTGCTGCACGTCACGCACCGGGTCGCCGTGATCGACAAGGGTCGGGTCGTCGCCGAGGGGCCGCACGAGCGGTTGCTCGCCATTGACACCCGCTACCGGGAAGAGGTCCTGCGATGACCGACCCGTCGACCGCGAGCGGCATCGAGGCCCGGCATTTGCTGCCGACGGCCACCGGCCGGCAGACCTGGGCCGCCCTCCGTACCGAGCTGGCCCGCCTGCCGCTGCTCAGCGCCGTCGCCGGCACGCTGCTGGTCGCCGCGTCCGCGACCGGGCTCGTCGCCCCGTGGGTGCTCGGTCGCCTCGTCGACGACGTCATCGCCGGAACCGACACACAGCAGGTCGTGGCCTGGTCGGGCGTGATCGCGGGCGCGGCGGTGCTCGCGGGGCTCCTCACCGCGGCCGGAGCCGCGGTCGCCGCACGCCTCGGCGAGACAGTGCTGGCCCGGCTCCGGGAGCGGGTCCTCGACCGTGCCCTGCACCTGCCGTCGGCCACCCTGGAACGAGCCGGGACCGGCGACCTGGTGGCCCGGGCCGGCGACGACGTGGCAGTGGTGACGAACGTGATCGCCACAAGCGGCCCCGCCTTCCTCGGGGCGACGCTGTCCGTCGTGTTGACAGCGCTGGGGCTCTTCGCCCTCGATTGGCGGCTCGGCATCGCCGGGCTGGCCGCCGCACCGGCGTACGCGCTGGCGCTGCGCTGGTACCTCCGGCGGTCGGTGCCGTACTACGCCCGCGAGCGGGTGGCGACGGGCGAGCGTACGCAGGCGACGGCCGAGGCGCTGCGCGGCTCGGCGACGGTACGCGCCTACCGGATGGAGGACGCGCACGTCGCGCGGATCGCGGATCGTTCCGGCGTCGCCCGCGACCTGTCGCTGGAGATCTTCGGCCTGTTCACCCGGTTCGGACTGCGCATCAACAGGTCCGAGTTCGTGGGGCTGGCCGCCGTGCTGCTCGCCGGCTTCCTGCTGGTCCGCGAGGACCTGTCCACCGTCGGCGCGGCGACCACCGCCGCCCTCTACTTCCACCGCCTCTTCAACCCCATCGGCCTGTTGCTGTTCGAGTCGGACTCGGTGCTCCAGGCCGGGGCGAGCCTCGCCCGGCTCGTCGGGGTGACCACACTGCCGGACACCGCATCGCCCGACAGCAGCCGGCCTGCCCGTCCGGAGCGGCCCGAGCCGGCGGCGCTGGAGGTGACCGTCGCGCAGCACCGCTACGACGACGGACCTGTCGTGCTGCGGGACATCACCCTCCGTCTCGCGCCCGGTGAGCGGGTGGCACTGGTGGGCGCGAGCGGTGCGGGCAAGAGCACGCTCGCCGGCATCATCGCCGGCATCATCGAGCCCAGCCAGGGTTCGGTGCGCCTGCGCGACGTGCCGCTGGCCCAGCTCGGCGAACACCAGCTCCGGCGCGAGATCGCCCTGATCAGCCAGGAGGTGCACGTGTTCGCCGGGCCGCTCGCCGACGACCTGCGCCTGGCCGACCCGGACGCCACCGACGCCGAGCTGACCCGCGCCCTCGACCTCGTCGGCGCCACCGGGTGGCTGCGTACCCTGCCGGACGGGCTGGCGACCGCGGTGGGGGAGGGCGGACGGCAGCTCACCGCGGCGCAGGCCCAGCACCTCGCGCTGGCCCGCCTCGTCCTCGCCGACCCCGCCGTCGCGGTCCTCGACGAGGCCACCGCGGAGGCGGGCAGCGCGGGCGCGCGCGACCTCGATCGGGCCGCCGTGGCGGCCACCGAGGGCCGTACCACGTTGGTCGTCGCCCACCGGCTCAGCCAGGCGGCCACCGCGGACCGCATCGTCGTCTTGAACCAGGGCCGCGTCGCCGAGCACGGTACGCACGCCGAGCTGCTCGCGGCCGGTGGCGGCTACAGCCACCTGTGGCGTTCCTGGCGCACGCCCGACCCGGTGCCGCCGCCCGCACGGGAGAGCACCGAGGGGAACCGTCACCCGAATGTGGGAGCCCCGGGAACTTTTCCGGACCAGCCGGCGACAACCAGAGTGCGCGGCTGACCGGCGGCGTCCCGACGACGGCCTCTCGGCCGAGAAGGAGCGCCCGTGGCACACAGGACGGTGGTCTGTGCGGACCGGCGGCGTTGACGACGCCCAGGTCACCCGGTGGGCGCAGGATGCGGGCCAGGGCGACCAGCAGGCCGCCACGGCGTTCATCCGGGCCCTCCAGGACCAGGTCTGGCGGTTCCTGTCGCATCTCGCCGGGCCGGGTGAGGCCGACGACCTGACCCAGGAGACGTTCCTGCGGGCATTCCGCAACCTGCCCGGCTTCGCCGGCCGCTCGTCAGCCCGCACGTGGGTGTTCACGATCGCCCGGCGGGTCGCCGTCGACCATGTACGCACGGCGGTGGTCCGGCCGAGGCTGGCGTCCGTGCCGGACTGGCAGGCGGCGGCCGAGGCCGCCGGGGCGATCACCGCCGGCGCCGACGAGAGCGTGACGCTGCACCAGCTGATCGCCGGCCTGGCCCGAGATCGCCGCGAGGCGTTCGTGGCCACCCAGGTGCTCGGCCTGTCGTACGCCGAGGCGGCGGAGATCTGCCAGTGCCCGGTCGGCACGATCCGGTCCCGGGTGGCCCGGGCACGCGAGGATCTCGCTACGGCCTGGCAGCTCGACAGCGCCCCGGGCCACGACCGGCGAACCGGCTGAGGGCGGATTCCACAGGCACCGTGCGGCGTTCCTGACATTGAGCGAAGTCACTTCAGTGGCTACCCTCGATGGTCCATGGTCATCTGCGACCGTACGGAGACTGATGGTGAGACACGACCCTCTGCCTGCCTGCTGCGGCGACGACGGGAAGCAGCCGCGGACGGGGTTGAGCCGCCGCAGGCTGTTGCGCGGAACCGTGTCGGCTGGCGGGGCCCTCGCCGTCGGCGGTGTCATCGGTCTGCCGGGGACCGCTCGTGCCGCTCCCGCCATCTACAACCCGTTCGCCGGCTACCCGATCACCGGAAGCTGGCAGGAGCACCTCAACCGCGGCTCGTTGGGCGGCATCGACTTCGCGATGGGCGTCGGGACGGACCTGCCGGCCTGCGGTGCCGGCACGATCCAGAACATCCCGAACAACGGTACGGGCGGCCACACGGTGACGATCCAGCACGCGGACGGTTACCGCAGCCAGTACCTGCACCTGTCGCAGTTCCTGCTGGCCAACGGCACCGCCGTCGGCGCCGGCGCGATCGTGGGCCGCTCGGGTGGTGCGGCTGGCGCCCCCGGTTCCGGCAGCTCGACGGGCCCCCACGTGCACTGGCACATGATCAACCCCAGCGGCGTACGCATCAACCCGCTGACCTACGTCAACCAGAACCCGGGTGGCGGCGGTCTGCCGAAGACATCCACCGAGCAGGACGGCGTCCCCGGCACCATCTTCTACAAACGCATGCAGAACTGGCTGCGGATCACCTCCGGCTACGCCGGCCCGATCGACGGCGCTCCCGGGGTGCGGACCTATGCCGCGTTGCAACTGGCCATGCGCGGCTACGGCTACACCGGTCCGATCGACGGCGTGCCGGGAGCGAACACCTGGGCGGCGGTCCAGCGCCTCGCCTCGGGGTGGGGTTACACCGGCCCGATCGACGGGGTGATGGGGCCGAACTCGTGGCGAGGCTTTGCCCGCTTCCTCAACCAGGACCGGTGGAACTGACGCCCGCGTCCTCCACCGACTGCTGGGCCGCGCCACCTGGCGTGGGGGCCGACCCGCATGATCAAGGGGATGGACGAGGCGGGCAGCGGTTCCTAAGATCACGCCGGTGAACACCGAACCTCTCAACGTCGCCGGCGTAGCTGGCCCGATCGTCATCGCCACCAAGGCACTCTTTGGCCACCCTGCCGTGACCGTCGGCGGAGTGCCGGCCCCCAGGACGGGCAGACGTTACGCGTTGCCGACGGTGGACGGTGGTGTCGTCCAGGCAACGGTTCGCACCGTTCTCGCCGACCCCTACCCGACGGTGGAGATCAACGGTGTGCAGCACCGGACCGGGCCCTCCATGCCGATCTTCCTGCGCATCCTGGTTCTGCTGCCGATCCTGCTGTTCACCGTCGGCGGTATTGTGGGCGCGCTGGTCGGGGCGTTGGGCGTCTGGGGAAACCTGACAGTTGCCCACACCCGGATGACACCTGCCGTCAAGGCGCTCGCCATGGTCGGAGTCGGCATCGGCACGGTCGTCGTCTGGTTCGTCATCGCCGTCGCGCTGAACGCGGCGCTCAGCTAGACCGCCACGCGCCTCACCCTTCCACACGTCAGCACCACCGGTCGTCGACCGGTGGTGCTGACGTCGTACGCGGGCAACTAGCCCAGGCGGGCCTCGATGGCCTCGATGATGCGAGGACGCAGTTCGGCGGCGCGGACGACAGCGTCCACCGAGCCGACCTCGACCGCGCGGTGGATGTTGTGCACCCGGTCGAACTCCGCGGCGACCTCGCCGAGCTTCTCCGCCCGCACCGACGAGCGCAGCTCGTCGAGTTCCGCGGTCAGGGCGGCGCGTTCGGTGCCGCTGGCGGCCGCCACGCTGGCCTCCAGGTCCCGCACGCGCGGGTCGGCCGCCGTCCGGGCGTTGACGTCGGCGGAGAACACCACAGCGGCGGCGGGTGCGCCGCCGAGCACCGAGGCGAACGAGCCCTCCAACGCGAGCACCGTCATGTTCGGGTTCAGCGCCTTCGAGAACACCACGAACGCACCGCCGTGGTAGCGCGAGATCACGCAGAAGACGATCGGCCCGTCGAAGTTGACGATCGCCCGACCGATCTCGGCGCCGTACTCCAGTTGCAGCTTGCGCATCGACTCCGGTGAGCCGTCGAAGCCGGACAGGTTCGCCAGGACGACGAGCGGTCGGTTGCCGCTGGCCGCGTTGATCGCCCGCGCCGCCTTCTTCGACGAGCGGGGGAACAGCGTGCCCGCCGTGTAGGTGTCCGGGCCGTCGGTGGGCGGGAAACCGTGCCGGGGCACCGACCGGGACTCGATGCCGAGCAGGCAGACCGGAATGCCACCGAGGTGGACGTCCTGCACGACAGCGGTGTCCGCGTCCGCCATGCCCGCCCACCGCTCCAGGACCGGGTGGTCCTGGTCGGAGAGGGCCCGCATCACCGTACGGATGTCGAACGGCTTCTTGCGGTCCGGGTTCGCCTCGACGGAGAAGATCTCCCCGACGGTGCGGAAGGCGCTGCCCGCCACGTCGTGCGGGAAGTCGGAGATGTCGCGCTCGGTCGGGTCGGAGGTGACCGCCCGCCGGGGAGCGTCCTCGCCGGGGGCGACGTACGCGTGGTCGTAGTGCGCCATCACCACGTCCCGGGCGGCCGTGAGGTTCGGCGCCCAGTACTGCGCCTGCCCGTTCGGACCCATCACGCGGTCGTAGCCACCGATGCCGAAGTTGTCCTCGGCGGACACACCACCGGAGAAGTCGAGCGACTGCTTGCCGGTGAGCACCATCGCGGAGTCCGGGGTCATCACCAGGATGCCCTTGGTGTGCATGAGCATCGTCGCCTCGGCGTTCCAGTACGGCTGCGCCCCGACGTTGATGCCGGCCACCACGATGTTGATCTCACCGCCGGCCTGGGTGAACTCGACGATCCGCTTGAGCGCGGCGGCCACCCAGTCCATGTTCTCGGTGCCCGAGGTCATCGAGATCCGAGCGCCGGCGGACAGCGCCCACCACTCCAACGGCACCTGCATCCGCTCGGCCAGGTCCAGGGCGGCGATCACTCGCCGGCACTCCGGCTCCGACAGCGCGCCCAGCGACTTCGTCGGGTCACCGAGCAGCACTACCCGGGTGACACCCTGCGGGTGCCGCTCGGTCGGCGTCGTGACCACCCCCGCGACGATCGCCGCCCTGTTGCGCCCCTTCGGCCGGTCCACCGGCACCAGCACGTGGTCGTCGTCGAGATCGTGCTCGACGAAGTCACCGAGCCGGCCGGTCAGCTCGTACGGGTACACGGTGTTGCGGCTGCTCGCGCGCAGCACCTTGAGCCGGTACTCGTCGAGCGGCTCGATCGGCTCGACCGGCGGTTCACCGACGGCCAGCTCCGCGCCGCCCGCGGCGTCGAACGAGATCCGTACGGCGATCTTGGTCAGTTCGCCGGTCCGGCGGTCGCGCTGCCGCGCGATGAACAGGATCTCCTCCAGCCCCGCGCCGGCGGTCGTCGGGCGCACGCGCCCGGCGATCATCTCCATCTCCTCGCGGGTCAGCTCGCTCGGCGGCCACACGTAGACCACGATGCGGTTCGTGTTGAAGCGCGTCTTCGACGGCCGCAGCGACTGGGCGCGGCGGATCGAGTCGAGGCAGGCGGCGATCGCGTCCTCGGTGGTCGGCAGCGCGACCAGACGGCCGTCCTGCTCGCGAAGCTCGGTCAGGTCACGCACCTGCGCGAACGCGACGAGACGCTCGTCGGCCCGGTTCTCCCGCGCCACGCACTGGAAGAGGTAGACCTCCTCGTCCGACGACGGCAGGCGGGTCAGGTCGAACTTGTGCAGCCGCTCCAACTGCATCCGCTGCGCGATGTACGGGTGCAGGCCGCGGATCAGCCGGTCCTCGGTCAGCCCGGTGTCGGAGGGGCGGAAGGTGAAGTGGTGGTGCATCACCGCTCCGCCGCGACCCGCGACGGTGGTGGTGACCCGGCGGACCTGAGGCGGCAGCGGATGCGCGGCGATCACCTCGGCCAGCGCCGCCGCCATCGCGTCGAAGTCCTCCGGCTGGTTCTCCCAACCGAGGTAGATGTCGGCGTCGACGGACTCCTCGTCACCGGCCAGCTCGGCCAGCCCACGCAACGCGCTGCCCAGCGCGTCGAAGCTCACCGCGGCGGAGACCACGCTCGAATCGGCCCGCTCGGCGACCACGAACGTGCAGCCCGCGACGGCCTGGCTACGCACGCTGGTGAGCGCCTTGTTGCCGTAGTACCGCCGGGTCAGCACCTCCAGCATCACCGCGTTGTCGAGGTGGTCGCGCACGAGCCGCTGCCCGAGCAGCCGGACCAGGGGCTCGGTGCTGCGTACCATCTCGGCGATGCGCTCGGCGCGGTCCGCGGCGTCCGGCTGCGCGTCCAGGTGCCGCAGGTGACCACGGACCTCGGCGTACACCCGGGCCCGGTTGCGTCGCAGCAGTGGCTGGGCGAACCAGGCGAACACCACGCCACGGGCGAGGTCGGCGACCACGGGGAAACGCACCTGCGTCGCGGCGATCAGCCGCTCCAGCGCGAGACCGGCGGGCTCCCGCAACGACTCGTCCGGCGGGGTCTCCCGCAGCCAGGCGCGCAGCACTGTCGCGACGACAGTGGCCTCGGCGGATGCGCGCTGCTGGGCCAGGAAGATCCGGAACACGGCCGCTTCGAGCGCGGGGGAGCGCTCCAGATCGGTGACGCCGTACCGGCCGAGCGCCTTGGCGAGCCTGGTCTGGAAGGCGTCCGGCAGACCGGCCCGCTCGACGTCGAGGCTCTGCAGGTACGTGTGGAAGTACTCCCGGGCGCTGTGCACGTGGGCGCCGCCGCCGTCCTCACCGGTCGGCCGGTTACGGCTCAACTCGGCGAGGTCGGCGAACACCTCGATGAGGTCGAGTTCGGCGGCGAGCGGCCGACGACCGGCGCCGGACCGCTGGCTCGCTTCGGTGGCCTGTCGCCGCGCGGTGAGGTAACCGTCGAGCACCCGACGGTCGTCGTGCGGGTCGACGTCGAAGCCGAGCAGCAGCCCCCGCAGGTCCTCCTGACCGCGCCGGACGCGCTCGTCCGTCGGGACGTCCTCGGCGGCGGTCGGCAGGTCCAGTTCGACGGTCTCGCCGGTCGGGCCGTCGGTGGCCTCCTCGGCGTCGTCCATCAGTGGCTCCAGGCGCAGCAGCGGCGCACCCGCCTCCACCTGGCTGCCCACCGAGACGGCGCACTCCTTGAGGCGGGCCTTGAACGGCGCCCGCAGCACCGTCTCCATCTTCATCGCTTCCAGCACCAGCACTGGCGCGCCCGCCTCGACCTCCGCGCCGATCTCCAGTGGCGTGGCGACGACGAGCGCCGGCATCGGGGAGCGCAGGACGCCACCCTCGTCGCGGCTCACGCGGTGCGTCACACCGTCCACCTCGACCAGGTGGGTAGGCCCGTACGTGCCGGTGAGCAGGCGGTAGCGGATGCCGTTGACGACGATCTGGCCGGTGTGCCGGTCGAACCGGTCCAGCTCGACGTCGGCGGTGCGGACGACGGTGCCCGCCTCGATACCGACGCGGAACCGGTGTGGGCCGACCCGCGCCACCCGGGTGCGGTAGCCGACGCCGCGCAGCTTGAGGTCGAGCGGTCGGCCGCTGGAGTGCTGCACCTGCGGGCGTCCGCCGGCAGCCGTCGACAGCAGTCGCTGCCGCTCGACGCGCTCCTCCTCCTCGTACGCCTCGATGGCGGCGGCGGCCAGGGCGACCGCGCTGTGACGGTGGGTGACGAGTCGGCCCTCGCCGCGGACGCGGTCGATCCAGCCGGTGTCCGCGCTGGCGTCGATCACCTCGGGCTGGTCGAGCAGGTCGAGCACGAAGCTCTTGTTCGTCGCGCCGCCCTCGATGATCACCGTGGTGTTCGCCATGGCCCGCCGCAGCCTGCCGAGCGCCTCGTCACGGTCGCGGCCGTAGGCGATGATCTTCGCGATCATCGAGTCGAAGTCGGCGGGGATGGTGTCGCCCTCGCTGACGCCGGTGTCCACCCGGATGCCGGGGCCGCTGGGCAGGTCGAGCCGCGCGATCCGCCCCGGGGACGGCGCGAAGTCACGGTCGGGATCCTCGGCGTTGAGCCGGGCTTCGATGGCGTGTCCGCGCTCCACCGGCGGCGTGCCTTCGAGCCGCCCGCCGGAGGCGACGTGCAGTTGTGCCTTGACCAGGTCGAACCCGGTGGTCAACTCGGTGATCGGGTGCTCGACCTGGAGGCGGGTGTTGACCTCCAGGAACGCGAACAGCCGGTCCCCGGGGTGGTACAGGAACTCCACGGTCGCCGCGCCGCGGTAGCCGACCGCCACGGCCAGCCGCTCGGCCGACGTCTTGAGCTCGGCGGCCTGCGCCGCGTCGAGCACCGGCGATGCCGACTCCTCGATGACCTTCTGGTTGCGCCGCTGCACCGAGCAGTCGCGGACGCCGAGCGCCCAGGCGGTGCCCTGCCCGTCGGCGATCACCTGGACCTCGACGTGCCGGGCCCCGGTGACCAGGCGTTCCAGGAACACGATGCCGCTGCCGAACGCCCGCGCCGCCTCCTGGCTGGTCCGCTCGTAGGCGTCGTCCAGCTCGGCTTCGCTCCGGATGACCCGGATGCCGCGCCCGCCGCCGCCCGCTGTCGCCTTGAGCATCAGCGGGTAGCCGATCTCGGCTGCCGCCGTCCGGGCGGCGGCCAGGGTCTCGACGGCACCCCGGCTCCACGGAGCGACCGGAACGCCGACCTCCTCGGCGATCAGCTTGGAGCCGATCTTGTCACCGAGTTGGCGCATGGCGTCCGCGCTCGGCCCGACGAACGTGACGCCGATCTTCTCGCACAGTTCGGCGAACGCGGGATCCTCGGCGACGAAACCCCAGCCGACCCAGGCGGCGTCCGCCCCGGTCTCGGTCAGGGCGCGTTCCAGCACCTGGAGATTGAGGTACGGGCGGGCGGACGCCGGACCGAGATCGTAGGCGATGTCCGCTTCGCGGACGAAGGTGGCGGTCCGGTCGACGTCGGTGTAGAGCGCGACGGTTTCGAGCGGGATGCCGGTCTCCGCGGCCAACTCGCGGACCGCGTGGATGAGCCGCATGGCGGCTTCACCACGGTTGACGATGGCGACACGGTTGAACACCCGACTGACCCCTTAGCTAGACCTTGAACTGCGTGCCGCGAGACGACGGCTCCCAGCAGTGATCACCTTTCCGGCTGGCGGCGGCCAGCGCTATGGCGCAACCACCGAACCAACAGTCGCTCAGTTGTAGGAAGTGCACAAAACTTTTTGGCACCCAGGCGCCGGCTCCGGCAGTTGATCAAGTCGCCCCCGGGCGGTTCACGTCGACCGCAGGCCGGGCAACCGCCCGCAACAACCCGTCCGACGGTACGGCGCGCGCGGTCGCCAACGGTATCGGGATCTTCGTGGGCCGGCACTGACCTGTCGTACCCGTACGGAGTCGCCCCGCCCGGTGCCCACCGGTCGGGGCGACTCCGTATCCGGCACCTGTCGTTCCGGACCGCCTCGACGGAAACTGTCGCCCGGCGACGGAGAATGAGAACGTGACCGTTCTCGATTCGCGGGCGCTCAACCGCGCGACGCTTGCCCGGCAGTTGCTCCTCGATCGCGCCGAGATACCGGTCCCCGACGCCGTCGCGCACCTCGGCGGTCTTCAGGCGCAGGAGCCGCAGGAGCCGTTCGTCGGGCTCTGGTCGCGGCTGCGTGCCTTCGACCCGGCGGTGCTCTCGCACCTGCTGACCGAGCGACACGTGGTGCGCACCCACCTGATGCGTCGCACCGTCCACCTGGTCGTCGCCGACGACGCCGTGGCCTGGCGGTCCCGTCACGACGCCATGTTGCGCCAACGGGTGCTCGGCGTCTACCGCGGCGAGTTGAACGGCGTCGACCTCGACGAACTGGCCGTGGCAGCCCGGAAGGTGCTGGCCGACGGTGAGCCGCGCTCGATGCCGGAGATCGGGCGGGCGCTCGCCGAGCGCTGGCCGTCCGCGGGTCCACGGGCGCTGGGCGAGATGGCCGTCGCGCTCCTTCCGTTGATCCAGCTGCCACCGCGCGGCGTGTGGCGTGCGAAGGGGGGCGTACGGCACGTCCTGCTCTCCGCGTGGCTGGGCCGGGAGGTCGACCCGTCGACCCGGGAGGGCTCGGATCCCGTCGGCACGGTGCTCGTCCGCCGCTATCTGACCGCGTTCGGGCCTGCTGCCACCGCCGACCTGCGCGCCTGGTGCGGCCTCGCCGGTCTGCCGGCCGCCGTCGCCGAGATGCGCGACGAGCTGGTGACCTTCCGCGACGAGCGCGGTCGGAAACTGATCGACCTGCCCGACGCGCCGCGCCCCGACCCGGAGACACCCGCCCCGGTGCGGTTCCTGCCGGCCTTCGACAACGCGATCCTCGGCTACGACGACCGCAGCAGGATCATCGACGACGCGCACCGTCTCCTCTCGGTGGCCGGCGAACGCGTGGTGCTGGTCGACGGCCGGGTCGCCGCGACCTGGACCGTCGAGGCGGGCACCGTGACCGTCAACCCACTGACCAACCTCAGCCGCGCCGACCGCGCCGCCGTGGAGGAGCAGGGGCGCGCCCTCGCGTTGTTCCTGTCCGACGACGAGAGCGACCGGGTGCGGGTGGCCTCGTCGCCCCGGTGACGGGTGCGGAATACCCGCCACCGGGGAGGCGGAGGCGTCAGTCGATGGTCGGGGGTGCCGTCCTCGCCGCCTCGGCGAGTGCCGCCGCCGCCGTGGCGTACGGGTTGTAGGTGTAGGTGCGTGCCAGGCCCGCCGGCACCGTGAAGTACTCGGCCGACAGTTTCGCCGGGTCGCTGGCGATCTCCCCGCGCGCGGGGACGTCGTTGCCGTCGTCCCAGCCCCAGGGCGCGTTCGCCGAGTTGGTCGAACAACTCCAGGTCCCGACGCCGCAGTCGCCGGACGTGTCGCCAGCGAACGTGCCGAGGCTGGCGAACAGGCTCGGGTTGGACCGCTGCGCCCACAGCCCACCGACGGCGAAGATGTCGATCAGCTGATACCGGACGTCGCGGTCGTTGCTGCTGCTCGGCGTCTCGGCGACTGTCGACGGGTAGTAGACCAGCCCGTCGCCGTTGATGGCGTACTGCGGGTAGGCCTTCAGGCCATGGCCCTGAGCCTCCTGTGCCGTCACCGGGTGCTGAAACGCATCGTGCGGTGACGCCTGGAACTGCAGTGTGCCGTCGATGCTCTCCCGGCCACTGGTCCAGGTGCTGCCGGCTGGCGTGTACGAGAAGAAGTCGCTGTGCGCGACGGTGACGGCCGAGCGGAGGACGCCGTACGGGGAGCCGTCGCGCTCGATGGCGAACAGGGTGCCCTCTCCGTCGTTCTCGTGCTCGGTCTCGAAGAACGGGTGGTCGGTCCAGTCGCGGGGGTGGAAGAAGAAGTACGTGATGTACCAGTGGGTGCTCGTCTCCACGACCGAGTAGTAGGCGTGGGCGGCGAGTGAGGTGCCCGCCTGGCCGGCCCGGTCCCAGTTGTTGCGGCCGTTGAGGTCACCGTCGAAGTCGACGGTGCTGATGTAGTCCGACTGACCACTCAGCGCGTGACTCCCGGTGGCGTCGACGTCCTGGTAGTGGATGGGTGCCCAGCGGAGGGCGAGTTCGGCACGGCTGACGGCGGCTGCGGCCGGTGTCGGCGCGGCGAGGAGAGAGGCGGTCAGCACCGCGGTGGCGGCCGCCGCGATCAGCGTCCTCATCGTCCGGGGTCGCCGGGTCCTGTTGATTCTGTCGAGCATGGTGTGCTCCCACGTCCGAGGTGATAGACAACTATGAATCATTGTCGGTGTGGGCGCCCGGCGTGTGTCCGTCCGGCGAAGAGGAGGCGGACGATGTCCGACCGGACTGCGGACGGCCCTTTTCCGGGGCCGGGCACGCGCTTGCATCGATGTTTGTCGACTGCCATGCTGTGGTTCGGTCGTGCTCGGGAGCCAGCGCGCACCACACCTTCTCCGGTCCACGGGACGCACGCGGTGGTCAGGTCACCCGTGCCGGGCAGTCCTCGTCGGCGACCGGTAACCCGAGCGCGGCACCGGCTACCACCTCGGTCATCGGTGCCCGGTAACCACCGGAGGTACCGATGCTTCGCATGTTCCTCGCCGCCACGACCGCGGCGCTCGCCGTCCTGGGTGGGGCGAACGCCGCCACAGGGGCCACCGGGGCTACGGAGGCCACAGGGGCCACACCCTTGACCACGACGTCACCGGGGCCCACGCCGACGATCGCGTGCCCGCCCGCGTTGCCGATCACCGCCAACGTCGCCGGCGTCACCGCCACGAGCGTGACCATCTCCTACTCGATCTTCTTCCGCCCGCCCTGCGGCTACGACCCGCCGATGACCGTCAGCCTCTTCGCCAACCGCGAGGACGCCCAGCAGTGGCGGTCGCCGGTGGCCGTGGCCGTCTCCGGGCCGGAGCGCAACGGCACTGTCACGATCGACCGGCTGACACCCGACACGGAGTACTGGTACCGGTTCACCGACGTCGAGGGCCGGCGGGACCCGTACGTGATCGCGTCGGCGCGGACCGCGCCGCTGGCCTCCTGCCGCGCGACGGCAACGATCGATGCCCGCTGGGGCAGCGGCTTCGTCGCCACGGTCACGGTCCGCAACACCGGGAGCGAGCCACTGGACCGGTGGCGGGTGTCCTGGCGGTGGTCCGGTGACGAGCGCGTGCAGTCGGTGTGGGGTGGCGTGGCCGAGACCGTCGGCGTGGACGTCACGGTCCGCAACGCCGCCTACAACGGAACGCTGGCACTGGACGGTGTGACGACGTTCGGTCTGCTCGCGGCGACCAGTTCGGTGCCCGACGGGTTGACGGTGAGCTGCGCCCGCTGAACGACGTCCGCCCCGCTCCCGCTGTCACGGCGGAGGCGGGGCGGACGTCGCGTCGGTCAGGGCTTGCGGGCCACGGCGCCGTAGGCGTCGATGCCGGTGGCATCGGGCTCCTCCGGCCGCCAGAGCGGGATGGGCACCAGGCCCGGCTCGACCTTGGTCAGCCCGGTGAAGCAGGTGTCGAGGTCCTCCGGGCTGCGCAGGATGTACGGGACGCCGCCGCTCTGCGCCAGCCGCTCGGCTCCGGAGACCACCTCGGGGCTGGTGTCGGTGCCGTCCCAGAGCACGAGGTAGCTGCCGGAGGGCATCGCGGCCATGGTCCGCTCGACGATCGAGCGCACCACGTCGAGGTTGGGCTCGTAGCCCAGTACGCCCATGAACATCACAGCGATGGGCTGGTCGAAGTCGAGCGTCTGCGCCGCCTCGGCGAGGATCTTCTCCGGGTCGTGGTAGTCGGCGGGCACGTAGGTGGTGACCCCCTCGGTGGTCGTGTTGGCCAGCAGCGCCCGCGCGTGCACCAGCACCATCGGGTCGTTGTCGACGTAGACGATCCGGGAGTCCGGCGCGATGGATTGGGCGACGGCATGGGTGTTCTGCATGGTGGGCAGGCCGGTGCCGATGTCCAGGAACTGCCGGATGCCCGCCTCGGCGGCGAGGTGACGCACGGCCCGCACCAGGAACACGCGGGACTGCTGCGCCATGACGACGATCTCCGGGTAGACCTCGGCCACGGCGTCGCCGGCCGCCCGGTCGGACTGGAAGTTGTCCTTCCCGCCCATCCAGTAGTTCCAGATACGCGCCGCGTGCGGCACGTCGGGCTGAAGCTTCGCGGCGAGTTCGGGGTCCGGACCGGCCATGCCAGGCTCCTATCGAGGGGTCGAGAGCTGGAGGTCACCACTGAGGTGTGAGCGGGATCGTACTCCGACGGTGTCCACTGTCGACGCCAGGTGGAAGGCCCGTCGACGCTCCACCCGGCCTGGGGGCTTGAAATCCTACTTAGTTGGTAGGAAAATCGTCGCCATGCCGTCCGTTCGGTTGTTCACCTCCCGCCGGGTCATCGACCTGATGCGGGTGGCCGCGCAGCTCTGTCCCGGCGCGCCCACCCCGGTCTGAACGGGCTGACCAGCCCACGCCTGCCGGTCTCTCGCAGCCGTTCTCCCGTCGGCGCGCGACCGGCTTCCCGCACCCGGCCCAGGTGCACCCCGCCGAGGAGGACCTGTCATGAGTATCGACGCCCCATCGTCCACCGCCGCCGACTCGCGGCGCGAGTTCGACGAAACGTGGCAACAGTGGCACCGGCGCCACGAGGAGGCGCGGGCCGACCCACACGGCTTCCTCGCCGTCACCGGCCTGCACTGGCTGACCCCGGCACCGCAGCGGATTCCCGGCGTTCCGGGGGAGTGGCACACCGGTGACGGCGGGCCCGTGGTGAGTCTCGGCGACGAGGAGCTGGTTGTCGACGGCCGGCAGGTCCGGGGCCGGCACGAGTTCGGCTCGATCGCCGAGCGGGCCGGCGTCACAGTGGGCTTCGACGGCGGGGTGCTGGAGGTTGCCCGCCGAGGTGGCCACGACATCCTCCGGCCCAGACGCCCGGACCACCCGCTGCGCGTCGACTACCGGGGCACCCCCACCTATCCACCGCAGCTGGGATGGGTCGTCACCGGACGGTACGTCGCGTTCGACAGCCCGCGATCGACCACGGTCGGCGCGGCGGTGGAGGGGCTGACACACGTCTACGACGCACCCGGCCAGATCGAGTTCGCGGTCGACGGGGTGCCGCTGCGCCTGACCGCGTTCAACGGTGTCACGCCTGGAAGCCTGTCGGTGCTGTTCACCGACGCCACCTCCGGCGTCACCACGTACGCCGCCAACCGGTCCCTGAGCGTCGGCCCACCGGACGAGCAGGGTCGGGTGACGCTCGACTTCAACCGGGCCACCAACCTGCCCTGCGCATACACCGACTTCGCGACCTGCCCACTGCCGCCGGCGGAGAACCGACTGCCGATCGCCGTCGAGGCCGGCGAGAAGATCCCGTACGAACGGCTGGCGGACGACCCGGCCGACCGAGCATGACCCCTGCGGACCAGCCCATCGGGAGGATCGTCATGACCCAGTCCACCAACGCGCCGGTCGACGCAGACAGCGACGCGCTGCGGACGTTACTGCGCCACCAGGCCAGCACCGTCACCGTGGTCACCGCGCCCGGCACACCGGCTGTCGGCTTCACCGCCACCTCGTTCACCTCGGTGTCGCTGGCACCGCCGATCGTCTCGTTCTGTCTGAACCTCGGTTCGTCGAGCTGGCCGGCGGTCGCCCGGGCACGGCACGTGGCTGTGCATCTGCTCGCCCACCATCAGCAGGAGCTGGCCCGTACCTTCGCGACCAGCGGAATCGACCGGTTCGCCGGCCCGACCCGATGGCGGACCGGCCCTGAGGGGGTGCCGATCCTCGACGACACCCTGGCCTGGCTGCTCTGCCGGGTGGTCGACCGGGTGACCGTCGGCGACCATGCCGTGGTGCTGGCCGAGCCGGAGATGCTCCGGCATGCCGACGTCGGGTCGCCGCTGCTCTACCACCGGGGACGCTACGCCGGGCTGGCCGGCGACCAGCACGGGGCGGTTCGCCGACCCGCCGCCTGACCGGCGCGATCGCACGCTGAGTCCACGATGAGGAGGGCGCCATGCGCGCGATCGTCGCTGCCCCGGGCACCGGCGAGGGTTTCCGGCTGACAGAGGTGCCCGACCCCACGCCGGGCCCGCGGCAGGTGCTCGTGGACGTCCGACACGCTGCCGTCAACACCGGCGAGATCCGGCACCTGGGCCTCTTCCCGGCCGGGTCCGTGCTCGGGTACGACGCCGCAGGTCATGTGGTGCGGGGTGCCGAGGACGGCTCCGGCCCCCGCGAGGGTGAGCGGGTGGTCGCCTTCGGGCCCGGCGCCTGGGCCCGCCTGGCGGTGTTCGACGTGGACAGCGTGACGGTGGTGCCCGCCGCCGTCGACCTGGCCGAGGTGGCCGCACTGCCCATGGTCGGCATCACCGCCCTGCGCACACTGCGTGCGTCGGGTTCGCTGCTGGGCCGTCGGGTGCTGGTCACCGGCGCGTCCGGGGGAGTGGGACGGGTCGCCGTCCAGCTCGCCCGGCACGGCGGCGCGTACGTAGTCGCGGTGGTCGGCTCCGTGGCTCGGGGTGCCGGCTTGACGGAACTCGGCGCGGACGAGGTGGTGGTCGGCCTGGACGGCGTCGGTCCGGTCGATGTGGTGCTGGAGACCGTCGGTGGCGCCCAACTGGTGGCCGCCTGGGGCTTGCTGGCCCCGGGTGGGGTGCTGCATAGCATCGGCTGGGCGTCCGGCGAGCCGGCGGTCTTCCCGGTGAACTCGACCTTCGCTCCGGGTGTGGCACGGACGCTGCGGTCCTTCGGTGACGCCAGCGCGCCGGGGCCTGACCTTGCGCTCCTGGTGGATCTCGTAGCGCGTGGAGCGCTGCGGTCGCCGATCGGTTGGCGCGGCTCGTGGCAGCGGCTGGCGGAGGCGGTCGACGCGTTGGCGCACCGTCGTGTCGCGGGAAAGATCCTGCTCGACCTGGACTGAGTGCGGTCCGTCCCGCTGCTCCGCCGGTCAGGCAAAATCTCTGTAAACCCTATAGCCTTAGTAGGGTATCCGTCAACGAATCGACGTCCGCACGTGCGATAGCCGACATCCCCCGACGGATTCGTTGACACCACCGACGCCCTGACTGTGGACTCGACGCATGTCCAGCGAGCTGCGGCTGACGATCCGCGGCCACATCGACTTCGGTCGGGTGTGGTCGAGTTCCTGTCTGGCCTGACCCGGCACCCTCGCCCGTAACCCGGCCCGCCGCACCGGCCCGCCGAGGTGGGGCGCACCGCTGCGCCGCCACAGCATCGTCACCGACACCGGCCCACGCCCACGCGTAGCGCCGGGCGTCGGCACACCCGCTTCCGCCTGCCTGGACAGGAGATCCCACCATGCCCGCGCACCGTCTGCGCACAATCGCCGGCGCCGCACTCGCTCCTCTGCTCGCCGCCGTCGCCGGCTGCTCCACCGGCACCGCCCTCACCGCCGAGACGGCCGGGCAGCCGCGCTCCGGCGGCACCCTCACCTGGGCCGTGGAGACCGAGCCGATCACCCTCAACCCGCACCAGTACGCCCAGGCGAAGGCCCGCCTGCTGGTCTGGAACACCTTCGAGTCCCTGCTCACCTACGACAAGCAGGGCAAGCTGGCGCCCTGGTTGGCGACGGGCTGGCAGGCCGCACCCGACGGCTTGTCCTACACGCTGACGGTGCGGGACGGGGTCACCTTCTCCGACGGCACGCCCCTCGACGCGGCGGCCGTCAAGGCCAACATCGACAAACTTCGTGAGCCCGGGTACGCCCCGGCCGTCGCCGCCGTGCAGTTGCGCAACCTCAAGACCGTCGAGGCCATCGACCCGCGCACCGTACGGCTCGTCCTCACCGCGCCGGATGTGCTCATCCTCGACTTCCTCGCCTCCCCGCAGGGCGCGCAGATCTCGCCGAAGTCGCTGCGCGAGGCGAAGAACCTCAAAGCCGGCGGTGTCGACGTCGCCGGCACCGGACCGTTCGTGCTGGACCGTTACGTCCCCGGGCAGGAGTTGCACTACCGGCGCAATGCCAGCTACGACTGGGCGCCGCCCACCGCGACGCACACCGGCCCGGCCTACCTGGACGGGATCACCTACCGGTTCCTCAAGGAGTCGGCGGTGCGCGTCGGCGCGCTCACCTCGGGCCAGGTGCAGCTCGTCGAGGGCGTGCCCGCCACCGACCAACCGCTGGTCACCGGGAACCGGACACTACGCCTGGCCCGCGAGTTGAACTCCGGCTCGGCCTACTCGTACTACTTCAATACCTCCCACCCGCCCTTCGACGACCTGCGGGTCCGACAGGCGTTCCGGGAGGCCGTCGACGTCGACACCGTCCTGCGGTCCGTCTACCGCGACACCGCCACCCGCGCCTGGAGCGTGATCAGCCCGTCCAGCCCGCTTTACGACAAGAGCCTCGAAGGCGGCTACGGCGGCGACACCGCAAAGGCGAACACCCTGCTTGACCAGGCCGGCTGGGCGGCCCGCGACGCCGACGGCTTCCGGACGAAGGACGGCAGACGGCTCACCGTACGACTGGTGCAGTCCGCCCCCTTCGTCCGTGACCGTCGCGACGTCCTTGCCCAGGCCGTGCAGGCGGCCGTCAAGCAGAGCGCCGGCATCGACCTGAAGGTCTCGCTCGTCGACCAGGGCACCGCAACCGACGCGTTCCAGCGCAACGAGTACGAGGTCTTCGACAACTCGCGCGCCGACACCGACGCCGGCGCCGCACTGAACCTGCTCCTGCACTCCAAGGGCGGCATCAACCGCACCCAGGTCAACGATCCGCGGATCGACCGACTCCTGGAGGCCGGTCAGGCCGCCGCGGACCCGACGAAGCGTGCCGGCATCTACGCCGACCTGCAACAACAGGTCGTCGCCGAACAAGCCCTACTCCTGCCGCTGTACGCGCCGGCCGACCAGATCGCGGCCAGCGTCGGCGTCGGAGGGGTGCGCTTCGAGCCCACCGCCGGGGTGCCCGCCAGCGCGTACGACCTGTGGATCGGCAAGTGACAGCGCTGCGCGCGGTGGCCCGCCGGCTCGGTGCCGGCCTGGTCGTCCTCTGGGTCGCGGCGACCGCCGCCTACCTGGCGCTGCTGGCCGCGCCCGGCGACACCGTGGACAACATCGTCGCCGACGGTGCCGACACCCCGCAGATCCGTGCCGAAATCATCGCCGAGTGGGGGCTGGACCGGCCGGCCATCGTGCAGTACCTCGACTACCTGGGGCGGCTGGGAGCCGGCGACCTGGGTCGCTCGTACCTGCTGCAACGCCCCGTCACCGAGGTGATCGGCGAACAACTCGCGCCCAGCCTCACGCTCGCCGTCGCCGCCGCCGGGCTCGGGGTGCTGCTCGCCCTGCTCATCGCGGTGGCCACCGCCGGCGACCGGCGACCGTGGCTGCGCCGGGTCAGCTCCGGCAGCGAACTGCTGTTGGTATCCACCCCGTCGTTCCTGATCGGGCTCCTGCTGCTCAGTGTGCTGTCGTTCCGGTTCGGGTTCTTCCCGGTCTCGGGTGATCAGGGAACCGCCGCGTTGGTGCTCCCCGCCGTCACCCTCGCGCTGCCCATCGCCGGGCTGCTCGCCCAGGTGCTGCGCGACGGCATCGACAGAGCCCTCGACGAGCCGTTCGTGCTCACCGCCCGCTCCCGAGGCGTACGGGAACGAACGGTGTTGGTTCGCCACGCCTTTCGGCACGCCTTCCTGCCGGCAGTCAGTCTGGCCGGCTGGGTCTTCGGCATCGTGGTCGGCGGCACCGTCATCGTCGAACAGGTCTTCGGCCGGCCCGGCCTCGGCCAGGTCACCCTCAGCGCGGTCACCACCCGGGACATGCCGGTGGTGCTGGCAGTGGTCACCCTCTCCGCTGCCGGCTATGTCGTGGTCAACACCACTGCCGACCTGGCGTACCTGCTGGTCGACCCGCGTTTGCGAAGGAGCTGACCCGATGACCGTCACCCTCGGCCCCGCGTCCACCGACGCCCCCGTGCTCACCCGCGCCGTCCCGTCCCGGCCCGGCGTACGCCTGCGGTCTCTTCCGCGACCCGGCCTGCTCGTCGCCGGGGCGTACCTCATCCTGCTCGTCGTCGCCGCGGCCTGGCCGGCGGTGCTGGCCCCCGCCGATCCGCTCGCTGCCGACCCGCTCGCGGTGCTCTCGCCGCCGAGCGTGACGCACTGGTTCGGCACCGACCACCTCGGCCGCGACGTCCTGACCCGGGTCGTGCACGGCGCCGGACACTCGCTCACCATCGGTGTCGCGGCCACCGGGATCGCGGTGGCCGGCGGCGTGCTGCTCGGCCTGCTCGCCGGCCTCACCCACCGGGTCGCCGACGAGGCGCTGAGCCGCACGTTCGACGCGCTGTCGGCGTTCCCCATGTTGCTGCTGGCCCTGCTGTTCATCGCCATCGCCGGCCCCGGCACCGCCAGCCTGATCGTCGCCATCGGCATCGCCACCCTGCCGCACCACGCCCGGGTGGTCCGTGGTCAGACGTTGCTCGTCCGCCGCGCCAACTACGTCGAACAGGCCGTCACCTTCGGCCAGTCCCGGCCCCGGCTGGTGCTGCGACACGTGCTCCCCAACGTGGTCGGACCGGTGCCGGTGCTCGCCGTGATCGGGCTCGGTGAGGCGATCCTTGCCGCCGCCGGGCTCAGCTTCCTCGGCATGGGTCCGCAGCCACCATCGCCGGAGTGGGGCGCGATGCTCTCCGAGGGGCGCAACTATCTCCAGGTGGCGTGGTGGATCACCATCCTGCCCGGTCTGGCGGTCACCGCCACAGTGGTGTCGCTGACCGTCGTCGGCCGACACTGGCAGGCCCGTTTCGACGGGAGGAGGCGGTGACGGCCCCGCTGGTCGCTGTCGAGGATCTGCACGTCGCATTCGACACCCCGACCGGCCGGGTGGAGGCGGTGCGCGGGATCAGCTTTACCGTCGAGCGCGGCGAGTGCGTGGCCATCGTCGGAGAGTCCGGCTCCGGCAAGAGCGTGACGGCTCGTACCCTGGTCGGTCTCGCCGGTCCGGGTTCGCGGGTCCGTGCCACCCGGCTCGACCTGGCCGGTCACGACGTACGTGGTCACCGGCCCCGGGACTGGCGGCGGGTCCGGGGTCGGCTCGCCGGGCTGGTCCTCCAGGACGCGTTGGTCTCCCTCGACCCGCTGCGGACGGTGGGCGCCGAGGTCGGCGAGGTGCTCAGCGCCCACGGGATCGTCGGACGCCGGGAACGGGCCGGCCGGACCATCCACCTGCTCGACCAGGTGCACCTGCCGGAGCCGGAACGCCGCGCCCGGCAGTACCCCCACCAACTCTCCGGTGGGTTGCGGCAACGAGCGTTGATCGCCTCCGCGATCGCCGGGGAGCCGGCGCTGCTCATCGCCGACGAGCCGACCACCGCGCTGGACGTCACAGTGCAGGCGCAGATCCTGCGGCTGCTCGCCGAACGGCAGGCCGACGGGATCGGCCTGTTGTTGATCAGCCACGACCTGGCGGTGGTCGCCCAGGTCGCCGACCGGGTCCTGGTGATGCGGGACGGTCAGGTCGTCGAGCAGGGGCCCACCGATCGTCTGCTGCGAGCACCGTCGCACCCGTACACCCGGCAGCTGCTGGCCGCGGTGCCCTCCGCGACCTCGCGGGGCCGCCGGCTCGCCGCTGCGGCGCGGGCCGGGGACGCACGGACCACGCTGCCGGCCCGGCCCGAGGTCCGCGCCGACGACACGGTGCTCGACGCGGCCGGCCTGACCAAGAGGTACGGCGAGCACACGGTCGTCCGGGACGTCTCCTTCACCGTCGCGCGGGGCGAGACGCTCGGCCTGGTGGGGGAGTCCGGCTCCGGCAAGAGCACAGTGGCCCGGATCGTCGCCGGTCTGCTCGACGCCGACGCGGGCACCGTCACCTTCGAGGCACAACCGTGGAGGGACGTGCCGGAGCGGGCCCGCCGCCCATTGCGGCGCAGGTTGCAGCTGATCTCCCAGGACCCGCTGAGCTCCTTCGACCCCCGCTACACCGTCGGACGGGTCGTCGCGGAGAACCTCGACGCCGACGTCGGTCGCGCGGACCGCCGGGATCACGTCGTCGACCTGCTGCGTCGGGTCGGTCTCGGCGCGGACCTGGTCGACAGGCATCCCCGGCAGCTCTCCGGCGGGCAGCGGCAGCGGGTCGCCATCGCCCGCGCGATCGCCCCCCGGCCCACAGTGATCGTCTGCGACGAACCGGTCTCCGCCCTCGACGTCTCCGTGCAGGCCCAGGTCCTCGACCTGCTCGCCGACCTGCGTGCCACCGACGGCACCGCCCTGCTCTTCATCTCCCACGACCTGGGTGTGGTGCACCACCTCAGCGACCGGGTGCTGGTCATGCACGACGGCGCGGTGGTCGAGCAGGGCCCGGTCGGCGACGTCTTCACCTACCCCCGGCACGACTACACACGGTCCCTCCTGGACGCGCTGCCCACCCTCGTCACCGCCGGTCGACCGTTGGAGGAACACCGATGACCGAGAAGAGCCTGCACCTGGCCGTGGCCCTGGACGGCCTCGGCTGGCACCCGGCCGCCTGGCGGCTCTCGCCCGCCGACGCGGGCGCGCCCCTGACAGCCCGCTACTGGAACGTCCTCGCCGGCGAGGCCGAGAACGCCGCACTGGACCTGCTCACCATCGAGGACAGCCTCGACCTTCAGTCGTCCCGGCCGGACGGTCCCGACGGCCGCATCGACGAGGTCCGGGGACGCCTCGACGCGGCGCAGATCGCGGCGCGGATCGCCCCGCTGACCCGGCACATCGGCCTGATCCCGAGCACCAGCACCACCCACACCGAGCCGTTCCACCTCGCCATGGCGATCGCCACGCTCGACCACGTCAGCGGCGGACGGGCCGGGTGGCGGCCCCGCATCTCGGCACGCAGAGCCGAGGCCGGGCACTTCGGCCGCCGCGACATCCCGGCACTGGACACGGCCCGGCTCGACGAACCGGAGACCGTACGACTCGTCGGCGACCTCATCGCCGAGGCCGGCGACGCGGTGGAGGTGGTCCGTCGGCTCTGGGACAGCTGGCAGGACGACGCCGTGATCCGGGACGTGCCCAGCGGCCGCTTCGTCGACCGGGATCGGCTGCACTACACCGACTTCACCGGCCGCTGGTTCTCCGTCAAGGGCCCCTCCATCGTGCCCCGGTCGCCGCAGGGGCAGCCGGTCGTCGCCGCCCTGGCCCACTCGTCGGTGCCGTACGCGTTCGCCGCCCGGCACGCCGACGTCGTCTTCGTCACCCCGACCGACGCCGGGCACGCCGCCGCGATCGTGGCCGAGGTGCGGGCAGCCGAGGAGACCGTCGGCCGAGTGCACCCGCCGCTGCGCGTCCTCGCCGACCTGGTCGTGGTGCTGGACGAGACGTCGACGCTCGCCGAGCACCGCAGAGCCCGCCTGGACGAGCTGCACGGCGAGGAGTTCACGTCGGACGCGGCCATCGTCGCCGGCATCCCGCAAGACCTGGCCGACCTGCTCGCCGAGTGGCACCGGGCCGGGGTGGACGGTTTCCGGCTGCGGCCCGCCGTGCTCCCCGACGACCTCACCGCGATCACCCGGGCTGTGGTGCCCGCACTGCGCGACAGGGGCCTGTTCCGCGCCGGATATTCCGGCGGAACCCTGCGCGACAGGCTCGGCCTGCCCCGACCGGCCAGCCGCTACGCCGTTGCGGCGACGGCCTGAGTTCAGGAGACCACGATGCCCAAGCAGATCATCCTGGCCGCGCACTTCCCGGGCGTGAACAACACCACCGTGTGGAGCGACCCGGCCTCCGGCAGCCAGATCGACTTCGACTCCTTCGTCCACCTGGCCCGCACCGCCGAGCGTGGCAAGTTCGACTTCTTCTTCCTCGCCGAAGGGCTGCGCCTGCGTGAGCAGCGGGGCCGCATCCACGACCTGGACGTGGTCGGCCGCCCGGACACGTTGACGGTGCTCGCCGCCCTCGCCGCGGTCACCACCCACCTGGGTCTGGCCGGCACCCTGAACACCACCTTCCGCGAGCCGTACGAGCTGGCCCGGCAGCTGGCCAGCCTCGACCACCTCTCCGGTGGGCGGGCCGCCTGGAACGTCGTCACCACCTCCGATGCGTTCACCGGGGAGAACTTCCGCCGGGGTGGATACCTCGACCGCTCGCTGCGCTACGAGCGGGCCGCCGAGTTCGTGCGTACCGCGCGGGAGCTGTGGGAGTCGTGGCCGGCGGAGGCCGTCGTGGGCGACCGGGACGGTGGCCGGTACGTCGCGGACGCCGACCCGGGCGCCTTCGCCCACCACGGCGACCAGTTCGACATCGCCGGGCACTTCACGGTGCCCCGCAGCCCGCAGGTGCACCCGGTGATCCTCCAGGCCGGTGATTCGCCCGACGGGCGCGAGTTCGCTGTTTCCAGCGCGGACGCGATCTTCTCCCGGCACGGCACGCTGGAGGACGGTCAGGAGTTCTACCGGGACGTGAAGTCCCGGCTCGCCCGGTACGGCCGTCACCCCGACGACCTGAAGATCATCCCCGGGGTCACCTTCGTGCTCGGGGACACCGACGCCGAGGCGCAGGAACGGGCCCACCACATCCGCCGGCAGCAGGTCAGCCCGCAGACCGCGATCCTGCTGCTCGAACAGCTCTGGAACCGGGACCTCTCCGGGTACGACCCGGAGGGCCCACTGCCCGTGGAGGATCCGGACGTCTCCGCCGACGCGATCAGCCGGGGCCGGGCGGGCATGTACCCCGACCCGGTCGACACCGCACGGCAGTGGCGGGCGTTGGCCGAGGAGAAGGGCCTCGGCATCCGCGACCTGATCATCGAGGTCACCGGTCGGCAGTCCTTCATCGGCACTCCCCGACAGATCGCCGAACGGATGAACCACTTCGTGCAGTCGGACGCGGCCGACGGCTTCATCCTGGTGCCACACCTGACCCCGGGCGGGCTCGACGACTTCGTCGACCAGGTCGTGCCGCTCTTGCAGGAGCGCGGTGTCTTCCGCACCGAGTACGCCGGCACCACCCTGCGCCACCACCTGGGCCTCAGCCCCGCCCGCCCGGTCGGTGCCGCGTCACCGTCCGCCTGACCCTCCCGCCGAAAGCGACGGTTCCCGCGTGAAGTTCCTGCTGATCACCCTCATCACCCACCTGCCCGACCCGGTCACCGGGCAGCGCCGGAGCACCACCGACCGGTTCCGGGAGGTGGTCGACACAGCGGTCCTGGCCGAGGAACTCGGCTTCGACGGGTACGGCGTCGGCGAACGGCACGAGCGCCCGTTCATCTCCTCCTCGCCGCCGGTGGTGCTGAGCCACATCGCGGCCCGCACCTCCACCATCCGGCTGTTCACCGCCGTCACCACGCTCAGCCTGCTCGATCCGGTCCGCGCGTACGAGGACTACGCCACCCTCGACCACCTCTCCGGCGGCCGACTCGAACTGATCATCGGCAAGGGCAACGGCGCCGCGCAGGCGCAGCTGTTCCACGTCACCGCCGAGGACCAGTGGGACCGCAACCGGGAGGGCTACGAGTTGTTCCGCCGCCTGTGGCGGGAGGAGAAGGTCACCTGGTCCGGGGCGTACCGGCCGTCGTTGACCGACGCCGAGACCTGGCCGCGTCCGTTGCAGCAGCCGATCCGGGTCTGGCACGGCAGCGCCACCAGCAGGGACTCCGTCGACCTCGCCGCCCGCTACGGCGACCCGATCTTCTCGGCCAACGTCACCAACCCCATCGAGCCGTACGCCGAGCTGATCCGCCACTACCGGGAACGGTGGGTCCACTACGGGCACGACCCGGCGGACGCCCTCGTCGGGGCGGGTAGCGCCGGGTTCTACGTGGCCCGCACCTCGCAGGAGGCGATCGAGCGGTACCGGCCGATCTTCGACGCCCGGGTCGCCGCGTTCCGACGGCTCGGCGTCGAGCCGGTCTTCGGCTCCCTGGAGGACGCCATCGAGCGCAGTTCGATCCTGGTCGGCAGCCCACAGCAACTCGTCGACAAGGTGTTGCGCTACCACGAGCAGTTCGGCCACGAGGTCATCCACCTCCAGGCCGACCACGACGGGCTCACCGACAAGCAGCACCGGGAGAGCCTGGAACTGTTCCAGGCCGAGGTCGCGCCCGTGCTGCGCCGAGAGATCCCCAGTCGCCCCTTCGCCGCGCCGGTGACCGCCGCCTCTGCGGCCTGACCAGAAACGGGGACCACCATGTCGTCCACCCCACTGTCCATCCTCGACCTCTCGCCGGTGCACTCGGGCGGCACCGTCGGCGACGCCCTGCGCAACACCGTCGACCTGGCCCGCCGGGCGGAACAGTCCGGCTACCACCGCTACTGGCTGGCCGAGCACCACCTCGCCGCCGGGGTGGCCAGCTCCGCGCCGGCGGTGCTCATCGGGCAGGTGGCCGCGGCCACCAGCGTGCTCCGCGTCGGCTCCGGGGCCGTCCAGGTCGGGCACCGCACCGCCCTGTCGGTGGTCGAGGAGTTCGGCACCCTGGCCGCCCTGCACCCCGGCCGCATCGACCTCGGGCTCGGCCGCTCCGGTCAGCGGCGCGTCGAGGCGGCCCGGGAGGCCGCCGCGTCCACCCCGCCGCCGGTCGAGGCCCGGGTCGTCGACGGGCTGCTCGTCCCGCCGCCGTTCTCCTACGCCAATGTGCTCGCCTCACCACGGTTCGCGCTGGCCAGCGCCCTGCTGCACCAACCGGGCGCGCAACCACCGCCCTTCGCCGAACAGGTGGCCGACGTGCTGGCCCTGCTGCGAGGCGACTACACCGACGCCGACGGTCTGGACGCGCACGCCGTACCGGGGGAGGGCTCCGACCTCCAGGTGTGGCTGCTGGGCAGCAGCGGCGGGGAGAGCGCCCAACTCGCGGGCGCCCTGGGCCTCCCCTTCGCCGCCAACTACCACGTCAGCCCCTCGTCGGTCCTCGACGCGGTCGCCGCCTACCGTGCCGCGTTCCAGCCCTCGACCACGCTCGCCGAGCCGTACGTGGTGGTCTCCGCCGACGTGGTCGTCGCCGAGACCGACGACACGGCACGCCGGTTGGCGGCACCGTACGGTCCGTGGGTGCGCAGCATTCGCAGCGGCGAAGGCGCGATCCCGTTCCCGAGCCCCGAACAGGTCGCCACGCTGCAGTGGACCGACGCCGATCGGGAACTCGTCGCCGACCGGGTGGACACCCAATTCGTCGGCTCACCCGCCACGGTCGTCGAGCGGCTGCGTACGCTCCGGGACGTCACCACCGCCGACGAGCTGCTGGTCACCACCATCACCCACGCCCACGCCGACCGGGTCAACTCCTACGAACTGCTGGCCAAGGAGTGGAACGACTGACGCGAGGTCTGTTCGGGACTGTTCGGAACCGTCGGTGACGGTTCCGCCGGGCGGGGCGGCTCGCTCAGGCTGACGTCGGAGCCGGGCGCACCACCGGACAGTCGACGGCAGGGAGAGATCGATGAAGTTGTTCAGGACGCTGGCCATCTCGGGCGCGATGGTCGTGGCGCTCGTGACGGGAACGGCGGCGCCGGCCAGTGCGGACGCGTACTCGTACAACGGGTACGGGTCGGTCAACTTCCAGAGCTCCGGGGACTACATCACCCTCACCCACTACACCTACGACCCCTACCCGGGGTACTACGCCTCCTACGCCGAGTGGTACACCGACTACGGTCGGACCGGGATCTGCGGTGACAACATCGGCGGCCGGCTCGGGTGCAACGAGGACGTGGCGGAGAAGCGCTGGATCAGCATCCGCGTCTGCACCCGCTACGGGGTGTTCAACGCGGTCACGTGCGGCGACTGGGACACCTCCCGCACCTGACGTCAGCCGGTCCGACGGTGGCAGCCACGCCTGCCGCACCGCGGCGCGGCCGTCACCGTCGGACCACCCCGTTCTGGTACGCCCACACCACGGTCTGCAACCGGTCCCGTACGCCGATCTTCGCCATGGCGCGCCCGAGGTGCGACTTGACGGTGCTCGTCTCGATGAAGAGCCGGTCGGCGATCTCGACATTGGACAGGCCCTGCGCGAGCAGCTCCACGATCTCGGTCTCCCGCGCGGTGAGCTGGTGCGCCGCCGCGGCGTCCGAGGGAGGCGCGGGGGTGCGTTTCGCGAACTCCGAGATGACCCGGTGGGTGACGGCCTGGTCGACGAGCCCGTACCCGTTGGCGAGGCGACGGATGGCCTCGACGAGGTCCTCCGGTTCGCAGTCCTTGAGGATGAACCCGCTGGCACCGGACTCCAACGCGCCGAAGACGTACTCGTCGAGGTCGAACGTCGTCACCACCAGCACCGCGGGCGGTGAGCCGGGCGCGTTGGCGAGGATCTGCCGGGTCGCGGTGAGCCCGTCGCCGTGGGGCATCCGGACGTCCATGCAGATGACGTCTGGTTGCAGTCGGCGGGCCAGCTCGATGGCGGCGGACCCGCTCGACGCCTCCGCCACGACCTCGATGTCGCCCGCATCCTCCAGGATCACGCGGAAGCCGGCGCGGACGATCGCCTGGTCGTCGACGAGCATCACCCTGATCATGCGGTGGCCTCTTCCCTCGGGTGGGACGCGACGGGACCGTTCGTCGGCAGCGTCGTGGTGACCGACCACCCGCCGGCCGGGGTCGGGCCGGCCGCGAACGATGCCCCGATCAGTTGCGCGCGTTCGCGCATGCCCACCAGGCCGACGCCGCCGGTCCGGGTGGACGGTCCGGATCGTGGGGTGGCCGGTTCGTTCACCACCTCCAGCGTCACCGAGCGGGGCAGGAAGCGGAGTGCCACCCGTACCGGCGCCTCGGGGGCGTGCTGGCGGGCGTTGCTGAGCGACTCCTGCGCGATCCGGTAGAGCGCCACGTCGGCGATCGGCGACACCGCACGTGGCTGCCCCTCCCGGACGAGTTCGACCGGCCCGGAGAGGCCGCCCGCGGTGTCGACCAGTTCGTCGAGCGTGTCCAGCCCGGGCACCGGGGCGGCACCGTCGCCGTCCTCGTGCCCCGGACGCCCGCGCAGCACACCGACGACCAGCCGCAGGTTGTCCAGGGTCTCCTTGCCCTGACTGCGGATCCAGGCCACCCCGGCCTTCGCGGCTGCCGGGTCGCGGTCGATCAACCGCTCCACCGCCGCCGCCTGCACGACCACACCGGACAGGTGGTGGGCCGCCACGTCGTGCAGTTCCCGGGCCATCCGGGAGCGCTCCGCGCCGATGGCCGCCTGGACCTTCGCCTGCTGCTCCCGGATCGCCTCGTCGGCCCGCAGCCGGACCAGCTCGACGTAGCGCCGGTAGGTGGCCACGTAACCGCCGACGAATGTCGCGCTGGCGTAGGTCAGGGCGCTCGCCGAGACGTACGCGACGCCGGTCAGCAGGTCGGGGATCACCACGACGGCAGCCCCGACCGACTCCGCCAGCACGGCCACGCCGACGGCCAGCAACGCGCGCCGCACCGGCAGCAAGGAACCGACGGTGTACGCCACGACGAACGGCGCGAGACCCCGGATGGTCACCTCCGGAAGGGAGAGGCCGTTGATGGGCAGTTGAAGGCCGACGACGAGCGCGAGGCAGAGCAGTGGCCGGACCCGACGCAGGCACAGCAGCATCGCCTGCGCACAGCAGATGGCGATGATCAGCCAGGCCCGCGTCGGGTCGAACGACACCCCGTCCTCCGGTGCCGCGAACCAGAACAGCGCCCCCAGCAGCACGAAGGTCAGGACGGTCAGGACCGCCGCCAGCAGGCAGTCCCGGGCGAACACGCCGGTCACTCCGAGCCGGGTCAGCCGTCCGTCGAGCCACCTCGTCAGTCGTGGTGTGCCGGGCTCGGTGCCGGTGTGGTCCCTCATGCGGTTCGCGTCCTTGCTCCGGATCGTTCCGGGTCGGGCGGTCAGTAGGAGATGCTAGGCGCGAGCAGCCGGAACTCCACGGCGAACCAGCCCGCTCCGGCGAGAGCGACCAGGATCAGAGCGCTGCCGACGATCCGTCGCCAGCCGACGTGACGTCGGACGTCGTCGGCCAGCCGGATCCCGGCGGGCAGCACGCCGAGCAGACCGACGAGTTGCAGCGCCTGGATGCCGCGCAGGGCGGGCCCGGGTACGTCCTGCAGGCTCATGATGCTGCCGATGCTCAGCACCCAACCGGCGAACGCGAGCAGCGTACCGGCGACCGCGACGCGGCTCAGGATCCGCGCGGTACGCCCGGCCCGCTCGCGAGGTGCGCTGCCGAGCCGACGGCGGACAATCGCGCCGACCGGCCAGGCCAGGACGGTGAGGAGCAGCACGACAGTCGACAGGGCCAGCACCGGGACGGCGATCGCCGAGGCGCGGGCGGGCTCGACGGGCAGCAACGTGAACGCGGAGTCGAAACTGATCGCCTCGACCCGGTCGTCGGCGGCCCGCATGGCGATCGTGCGCTGCCCGCCGACCTCCCGCCAGACCCACGGCGCCACCTCCTCGTAGAGGGCGGGGGAGTCCGACAGTGGACCCGGCTCGAACCGCAGCCGGTCGCCGTCGGCGACGCTGACCGTCGTCCGGCCGACCAGGCCGATCACCGTCAGGAAGTTGCTCCGCATCGCCCGCGAGGACTCGTACGTGCCGGCGGCCAGCTGGGCGTGCGTGGCGGTGGTCGCCGCGTCGACGGCCGTGCTCGGCTGTCCGGCGCGGGTGGGGAAGTAGCGGTCGGCGAAGCCGTGCACGACCGCCTCGCGAAGCTCGTGGCTGTCGAGGCCGCCGGAACCGTTGCTGTTGAGGGAGAGGAAGATGCCGGCCCGGTCGTCGGGGTAGATCTGCAGGTGCGAGTGGAAGTACTTGGTGTCGCCGCCGTGGCCGAGGATCCGGTGGCCGTTGCGGTCCTCCTCGAAGAAGCCGAGGGTCATCCGCGGTCCGTCGGCCAGGGTGCCCAGCGACGTCGCGTCGAGTGCCGGACGCTGCATCAGCTCGCGGGTCGGCTGGTCCAGCAGGGGCGCGAAGCCCACCGGCTCGCCGAGCTGGGCGAGCATGAACCGCGCCATGTCCGTCGCCGGGGCGCTCAGCGCGCCGGGCGGGGGCGTGCCGACGATCTCGAAGGGCGCGGCGGGTGCGGCGGAGGTGTCGTACCCCTTGGACATCCGGTCGCGCAGCGCCGCCGGTAGGGGCTGCTCGAAGGTCGAGGATGGCATGCCCGCGCGCTCCAGCACGTTGCGCTGGACGTACTCCTCGAAGCGCGTCCCGCTGACGCGTTCGACGATGTAGCCCGCGAGGGCGTTGCTGTAGTTGGAGTAGGCCGGAACGGTGCCCGGCTCGTAGATCTGCTCCGGTGGGTCGGTCACCAGGGCCTTGCGCAGGTCGGTCCTACTGCCGTCGGTGCCGATGAGGCCGGCGATCCGCTCCTCGAAGCCTGCGGTGTGGGTCAGCAGGTGCCGCAGGGTCACCGCCCGCTCGTAGCTGCGCGGGAGATCGAAGTCGAGGTACGTCTCGACGTCGGCGTCGAGGTCGAGCTTCCCGTCCTGGACGAGTTGCAGGACGGCGGTGGCGGTGACGAGCTTCGACACCGATCCCATCCGGAAGAGGTGCCGGTCCGGGTCGACAGGAACGGCCCCCTCGCCACCGTCGCCGGTGTCGGCGTACCCGTACCCCCGGGTTGTGACGATCTTGCCGTCGTTTACGACGGCGACAGTGGCCCCCGCGATGCCGGTACGGTCGAGCGCGGCCGGCAGCAGGCCGTCGAGCCAGGCGTTGACGTCGCTGCCGGTCAGGGCGGGGTCGGTCCCGCCCGTGCCGGCGGGAGCGGCCGGAACGCCGGCGGCCGGGGCCGGGTCGCCGGGCGACGCGCCGCAGCCCGCGGTGCTCACGGCGACGACTGCCATGGCCGTCAGCACCGCCCCGAGTCGGGCGACCATTCGTGCGGGTCGGTGTGAGCGGGATCGAGGAACAGTGCGAGAGCGCATGGTCGACCAGTGCCTTCCCAGGCGGAACGGGTGTCCGGATCAGGTCCGTGCGGCGTCACCCGGTGCCTGGTTCCAGCCTGTTCGAGCGATCCGCCTGAACCATCTGGCGCAGGACGGCAAAGCGTTTACGACCTGAGGAGGAGGGCGGTGTGTCCATTCGCGTGAACCACTGCCCGTGCCGGTGCATCCAACCCTGTGACAGAGCCCGCAGAGGAAAGGACCAGCCATGCGCGCCACGCTGCTTCCCGGTGTGCTGCTCACCGTCACGGTCGTCGCCGGGTGCACCTCACCTGTCGAACGGGTCGGCGGTGACGCGGCACCCGCCGGCTCTCCGTCCGCCAGCGCGAGCCTGTCGGCGTCGAGCGCTCCGGCGACCCCCAGCTCCACTCCGAGCGCTCCGGCCACCCGCACCTCAGCCCCGGGCGCTCCGGCCACCCGCACCTCCGGGCCGGCCACTCCGGTGAGCGAGATGAGGCGGACCGACTGGCCCAACGCGGTGATCCGCAGCCTGGACTTCTGTGGTGAGTCCGACGAGTTCGTGAGGTTCCGCAACGGGTCGAACGGCTTCGACGTGCCGTGCCGGATCCTGCCCGGAGGCGCGCGCCCGGCGTACGCCGACTTCATCGGCGAAGAGCCGGCGGACGCACCGGCGACCGAGGACGCCCTCGTCCTCGTCGAACTCGGCAACCCCGGCGCGGCACGGCGGCAGGCGCTCGTGCCCGTCCAGCTCGCCTACGACGGCAAGGAGCGTTTCGCGCGGCCGGTCATCAAGGGGGACGACCCGAGCCCGTCCGGCGACCGGGTCATGACGTTCGTCTCGTACCGGATCGTGGATTTCCACGTGGAGGCCACCGTCCGCAAGCTCGACGGCGGCACCGAGACCCGCCGGTGGCGCATGAGGGACTACGCCGGCAACTGGGAACGGTTCTAGCCTTGCGTGAGCAGCGAATCGTCCACCCGCAGCGTGTCGAGGACCTCGTCGGTGCGGTCGGCGCCGTCGGTCTGTTTGACCTGGACGTACACGCCGACGGAGCCTCCCGCGCCGGCCAGGGTGACCTCGCTGAAGGATTTCTCGGTGCCCCCGCAGCGGGCCCAGCGCCGCACCGTCCCGCTGAGTGCTCCGACGGTGACCGCTCGCCCGGAGGCATCCGTGCATCCGCTGTGGTCGGGCAGCGTCGGCCGCTCCGTGGCCGGCAGGGCACGGCTCACACCGACGAAGACACCGGGTGTCGCGCTGTCGACGTCGGCCCATTCGGTGAGGTCCGCTCCGATGAGCAGGCCCGGACGGCGCTCCTCGGTGAGACCGATGACGGCCGGGTTCCAACCCTTGTCGCGCAGTTGCCTCGCCCAGCCGTCCGGCACGGCCACCGAGACGGTGCCGGTCGCGTCGCCCACCCGCGTCCAGCCGTGTGGTGCTGTGGAGGGGACGGCGGATCCGGCCATGACCAGCGCGGCGGCCACGACGCCGACGGCGGCGAGGGACCGGCGGACGCGGTGCGGGGGTGGTCGGACCGTGACCCGCCGCGTGGCGAGAAGACCCTCCAGCGCGGCGGCGTACGCGGCCGCGGTCGGCCAGCGGCGGTCCGGGTCGCGATGCATCGCCCGGCGGACGACCCGCTCGACGGCGGCGGACGCGCGCGGTGTCGCCGGTTGCCCCGGCGGCGACCCGGTGAGCATGTGGTGCGTCAGGGCGCCGATCGCGTACACGTCGGCGCGCACGTCGATCCCACCGCCGGGGACGAGTTGCTCGGGGGCCATGTAGGCGGGAGTGCCGGCCACCACTGTGAACCCGGACGCGTGCGCGAGGGTCTTGGCCAACCCCAGGTCGGCGACCAGCACCCGGTCGCCGGCCGTGGTGTCGAACAGGACGTTGGAGGGCTTGAGGTCGCGGTGCAGCACACCGTTGTCGTGCAGGACGGCCACCGCCCGCGCGATGTCGACGGCGACCCGCAGTGCCTCGCGCACCGGCATCGGCCCGCCGTCCAGCCGGTCGGCGAGGCTGCCGCCCGCGGCGTACGTCATCACCAGGTACGGCCGACCGTCGGGCAGCTCACCGACGTCCAGCACCCGGACCAGATGGTCGGAGTCGACCTGCCGCATGAACCGGGCCTCCTGACGGAAGCGCCCCCGGATGTCGGCCCGCTGCGACCAGTTGTCGGCGAGCACCTTCACGGCCACCGGGGACCGCAGCTCGTCGTCGTACGCCAACCAGACGGTCGCGAACGCGCCGGCGCCGACCGGGTGCGCGATGCGGTAGCGACCGACCTGTGGCGGGATGGACACGACCGTATTATCCGACGACCGGGACACCGGTGACGCCCATGAGCGGGGGAGCGCGGGTGGTGATCGGATTCGACACTGAGGAACTGGCCCGGCGGGCGGCGGCCGGCGACCGCGGCGCCCTCGACGAGCTGCTGGCCGCGATCGGGCCGCGGGTCCTTGAGCAGTGTGGACGCTTCCTGCCCTGCCGGCAGGACGCGGAAGAGGCGGCGCAGGACGCGTTGGTGCAGGTCGCCCGGCACATCGAACGGTTCGAGGGCCGGTCGTTGTTCACGACCTGGTTGCACACGGTGGTTGCCAACTGCGCCCGCCAGACCTACCGGTCGTTGCGGCGACGCGCCGCCGAGGTGCCGAGCGCGTTGCTGCCCGTCGACGTGGTCGACCCCCGGACGACGAGTGTCATCGCCGGATCCCGTCTCGATCTCCTCGACGCGCTGGACCGGCTGGAGGCCCACCGGCCGGAGCTGGTGACGGCACTCGTGCTTCGCGACATGTGTCAGCTCGACTACCAGGAGATCGCCGGTCAACTGGGCATCCCGGTCGGCACGCTGAAGTCCCGGATCCATCACGCTCGCCGACACGTGCGGGAGTCGTTGCAGGGCGATTGAGGAGAGCGTGCGTCGATCTGCGGGTTTGCCCCGATCGAGGTACATCGTTTGACTTGTGCACCGTATCCATCTTTGATGGTCGATGTTCACGTGTTTGTGGTGGTCGACCCTGGAGGACGGATGCGAGTCATCGCACGGACCAACGCACGTCGCCCACGACGGCGGCTGCTGCCAGCCGTGCTGGCGGCGGCGACACTGCTCGCCGTGGCCCCCGGTGTGCCGGCCTCCGCCGCCGCGCCGTCGACGGTGGTCGGCGTGGCCAGCGGCCGCTGCCTGGACGTGGTCGGCAACGTCCGGACGGCCGGCGCCGGCATCAACATCTACGACTGCAACGGCCAGGCCAACCAGGCGTGGACCCTCACCTCGGCCGGTGAGCTGCGGGTCTACGACGAGACGATGTGTCTCGACGTCGTCGGCCAGGACACCACCGCCCCGGCCGCACTACAGATCAACAACTGCACCGGCGGCGCGAACCAACGCTGGCGGACCACCACCACCGGGACCATCGTCGGCGTCCAGTCCGGCCTGTGCCTCGACGTGAGCGGCGCCGGCACCGCCAACAGCACCACTGTCGGTCTCTGGACCTGCAACGGACAGTCCAACCAACGGTGGACGACGTCCTTCGGCAGCGCCGACAGTCAGCCGCCGACCGCCCCCGGCAGCCCACGGGTCAGCGGCCTGACCTGCAACTCGGTGACCTTCGCCTGGAACGCGTCAACGGACAACGTGGGAGTCGCCTTCTACGACGTCTACCACGACGGTCAGCTGATGACGTCGGTGAGCGGAACGACGCTGTCCACCACCCTCACGGTGGTCGCCGGCACGACCTGGGGCCTGTACGTCAACGCCCGCGACGCCGCCGGCAACGTGTCACAGGCGAGCGCCACGGTCTCGATCACCCCGCCGCCCTGCCAGGCCGACACCCAGCCGCCGACCACGCCGCAGCAGCTCACCGGCACCGCGTCGGGCACCACCGTGACGCTGCGCTGGACCGCGTCGACGGACAACGTCGGGGTGCGGGCGTACGACATCCACCGCGGCGGTGTGAAGGTCGGCACTGTCACCGGAGCGCCGCCGGTGACCACGTTCACCGACAGCGGGTTGGCCGCGAACACCGCGTACCAGTACTACGTGGTGGCCCGGGACGCGCAGGACAACACCTCGTCGCGCAGCGGCACCACGACGGTGACCACCGGCGCGGGATGCGGCAACCCGGTGTGCGGGGTGCGGCAGGTCACCACCGACACCGACATTCCGTGGGGGTTGGTGACGTTGCCGGACGGCAGCGTCCTCTACAACCGCCGCGACGCGCACGACATCATCCAGCTGAACCCGACCACCGGGGCCAAGACCAACCTGGGCACGGTGCCGAACGTGCAGAGCACCGACGGCGAGGGCGGTCTGCTCGGGCTCGCCATCTCGTCCAGCTACGCCAGCGACCGGTGGTTGTACATCATGCACACCTCGCCCAGCGACAACCGGATCGTGCGGATCCGGTTGGAGAACGGCCGACTCAACACCGCCAGTGAGCAGGTGCTGGTCAGCGGCATCCGGCGCAACAAGTACCACGACGGTGGTCGCCTCCGGTTCGGCCCGGACGGCAAGCTGTACGCCAGCACGGGTGACGCGCAGAACGGCAACTACGCGCAGGACCGGTCGGCCCTGGAGGGCAAGATCCTGCGGCTCAACCCGGACGGCACCGTCCCCTCGGACAACCCGTTCGGCAACTACGTGTGGAGCTACGGCCACCGCAACCCACAGGGGCTGGCGTTCGACTCGCAGGGTCGGCTCTGGGAGCAGGAGTTCGGCAACTCGATCATGGACGAGACCAACCTGATAACCAAGGGCGGCAACTACGGCTGGCCGGCGTGCGAGGGCACCAGTGGCGCGTGCGGCACCGCCGGCTTCATCGCCCCGGCCCGTACCTATCCCACCTCGGAAGGGTCCTGCTCGGGCATCACGATCGTCCGCGACGCGCTCTACGTTGCCTGCGCCCGGGGCGCCCGCATGTACCGCGCGGTGATCAGCGGCAGCAGCCTGACGAACGTGCAGACGTACTTCAGCGGCACCTACGGACGGTTGCGGACTGTCGAGCCTGCGCCCGACGGAGGGCTGTGGCTGACCACCACCAACACCGGTGACAAGGACAGCACTCCCAACAACAGCAACGAGAGGATCCTGCACGTCACCCTGGGCAACTGACCAGGCGGCCGGCCGGCGGGCCACCGGGCGGTCGACAGCGGCAGCGCGTCAGGCACTGGTCAGGATCACGAGTTGCTGGGTGGCCCGGGTCATCGCCACATAGCGGTCGACGGCCCCTTCGATACCGGTGCCGAACGTGTCCGGGTCGATGAGGACGACCAGGTCGAACTCCAGCCCTTTGGCCTGCTCCGGGCTCAGTGACCGGACGCGGGCCGTCGGCGGGACCGTCGGGTCACCGATGACGCAGGCGATCCCGTCGGCGTGCGTGGCGAGCCAGGTGTCGAGCGTCGACCTCAACTCGGACACCGATCCCCGGACGACGGGCAGCCCGTTGCCACGGATCGACGTCGGCACGTTGGCGTCCGGCAGCACGGTCCGGATTACCGGCTCGGCCACCGCCATGACCTCCGCCGGCGTCCGGTAGTTGATGGTCAGCGAGGCCAGGTTGATCCGGTCCAGTCCGACCCGGTGGAGGCGTTCCTGCCACGACTCGGTGAACCCGTGCCGGGCCTGGGCGCGGTCGCCCACGATGGTGAAGCTGCGCGACGGGCATCGCGCCAGCAGCATCTGCCACTGGGCGTCGGTCAGTTCCTGCGCCTCGTCCACGACGATGTGTGCGAACGGGCCGGCGAGCAGGTCCGGATCGGCGTCCGACAGTGCCGAGTTGTCGACCAGGACCTCGTGCAGGTCCGGTTGACGCAGCATCGCCAGCAGACCCTCACCGTCGTCGTAGGCGTCGGCGGCGAGCAGTTCGTCGACGACCCGGGCCATGTGCTCCCGTTCCACCGCGGCGGCCGGGTCGTGCCGACCCTTGCGGCCCGCACCTTCCCGGTCGCCGAGCCGTTGCCGTGCGACGTCCAGGAACGGCAGGTCGGACACGGTCCAGGCCTGGGCGTCGGCGCGTTGCAGCGTGCGTACCTCCTCCGGGCTCAGCCACGGCGCGCACCTGCGCAGGTACGCGGGCACCGACCACAGGTCACCGACGACGTCGGCCGCGTCGAGCACCGGCCAGGCACTGTTGAAGGCCGACCGCAGCGCCTGGTTGCGCAGCAGCGAAGCCCGCAGTGCGTCGTCCGGCACGTCACCGTCGTACCTGTCGACGAGGATCGTGAGCAACTCCTCCCAGATCTCGTCGCGCGCCTCGTTGTGCGGGGTTCCCGGCCCGGGCGCCTGGAACGCGTCGACCCAGTCGTCCGCGCTCAACCGGATGTCGGCGTCGTCGGTCGTGATCGTCATCGGTGTGCCAGGCGGGTCCTCGTAGAACCTGACCGCCGCGTCGATCACCTCGACCAGGCGGGCGGAGGACTTCAGCCGGGCCACCTCCGGGTCGGTGTCGACTGTCGCCGTGGCACCCTCGGGAACGAGGTCGGTCAGGGTGCAGGTCTGCACGTCCTCCTCGCCGAGGCTGGGCAGGACGTCGGCCACGTACGCCAGGTAGGGCTGGTGCGGCCCGACGAAGAGCACTCCACCCCGACGCTGACCGAGACGCGGGTCGGAGTAGAGCAGGTAGGCGGTGCGGTGCAGGGCGACGACGGTCTTCCCGGTGCCCGGACCGCCGTCCACGACGAGCGCGCCGGCCGACCCGGCCCGGATGATGGCGTCCTGGTCGGCCTGGATGGTGCTGAGCACGTCGCGCATCCGGCTCGACCGGGCGCTGCCCAGGCTGGCGATGAACGCGGACTGGTCGTCGAGCGCGGCGGCGTGCCCCACGAACCCGTCAGTGGTGAAGACCTCGTCCCAGTAGTCGCTGATCCGGCCGCGCGTCCACCGGTACCGGCGGCGGCTGGTCAGGCCCATCGGGTTGGCATGGGTGGCGCCGAAGAACGGCTCGGCCGCCGGGGACCGCCAGTCGAGCAGCAACCGCTGTCCCTCGCTGTCGGTGAGACCGCGACGCCCGACGTACACCGGATCGGGGTTGCCCGCCTCGACCACGTGGCCGAGGCACAGGTCCAGTCCGTAGCGGCTGAGCGACCGCAGGCGGGCGCTCAGCCGGCGGACCTCGTCGTCCCGGTCCACCGCCTGCCGACCCTTACCGCCAGGGGCTCTGCGGGCGGTTTCGAGGCGCTCGGTCAGATCGGCGGTCACCTGCGCGAGGCTCTCCGCCATGGCCGCGAAGTGCCGCTCGTCGCGGGCGATCAGCGCCGGGGCGGCCTTGGGGGAGAGGCGATCGGGGAGTTCGAACACGGAGTGCGGCAAGGAATGCAATTCACGACTTCCATTTCGGCCGAATCTGGCTTCGGCCGACGATTTTGCGTCATATACGGGGTCTTGCCGCAAGCCCCCCAGTGCGATATACGTTAGGAGTGGAAGGGGTGCGTTGGTCCCCTTCCCCCGGTCGGACGGACGTGTCCGCGACCTCGCAGCGGCTCAGGGAGCGTCGACGACCTCACGGCCGAGCGGCCAGAACGCGGCCGGCACGAGCTTGAAGTTGGCGATGCCGAACGGGATCCCGATGATCGTCACGCAGAGGGCGATGCCGGCGAGGATGTGGGACAGCGCGAGCCACCAGCCCGCCAGCACCACCCAGAGGACGTTCGCCAACCCCGAGGCGACGCCCGCGCCGGGCTTGGGCACCACTGTGCGGCCGAAGGGCCACAGCGAGTAGACCGCGAGGCGTAGCGACGCGACGCCGAACGGGATGGTGACGACCAGGACGAAGCAGATCAGGGCGGCGAAGCCGTACCCGACCGCGAGCACGATGCCGCCGCCGAAGACGAGCCACAACACGTTCAGTACGAAGCGAATCACCACTCCAGCATGAGCGATGCTCACCACCCGGTCGCGCGGCATCCGATCGCCCTCCTCAGCGCGCTGCTGCCGGGCTGGTCACGCCGGACAACTGGACGAGGGCGTCGTCGAGGCTCTCGAAGATCGGGAACGCTCCGTCCAGGCGCATGGTGTGCAGGACGGTGCGGATGAACCGCGACGGGGCCGCCAGGCAGAGCGTGACGCCGCGTTCCCGGGCGTCGCGGTGGGCGCGGACGAGGAGACCGAGCCCGGTCGAGTCGATGAGGTGCACCCGGGTCAGGTCGACGACGACGTGCCCACCCACCTCGGCCCCGTGTCGCAGCGCGGTGCGCAGCGTGTCGCCGCTGTCGAGGTCGATGTCGCCGGTGGCGGCGATGACCGTCACGTCGTCCAGGTGGTCGATGCCGAGGATGCCGCCGGGGCCGTGGTCGTCGCACGACCCGTTGCCGCCACGCGGGGGTGGCAGGAAGCTGCACGGCGGGCAGCGGTGCGGGCCGGTGGCGAACGGGGAACCGCTCCAGCCGTGCTCGGCCACCAGGGTCCAGACGACCTCGGCGTCGGGGAGCACGCACGCGGTGCCGCGAATGGTCTCGCCGCAGGTGTCGCAGATCAGGGTCATCAGGTACTCGTCCGGGACGACGGTCATGCTGGGGTCCTTCCTACGTCCGGGTCTGGCCTGGTGCGGTCTGCGCCGCCACGCCCGGATCGGTGACGATCGACAGCACCTGGTCCAGGTGGGCGATGTGCAGGATGCGCCCGACCCGCGGGTTCGGGTTGCGGACGGTGAGCACCGCGTCGGCCCGGGACAACCGCCGGTGCACGTCGAGGAGCAGACCGATGGCGGCGGCGTCGAGATGCCGGCAGTCGGACAGGTCGACCACCACCTGCGCGGGGCACAGGGCCAGCACCCGGTCGAACATCGCACCGACCTCCGGCAGGCAGGCCAGGTCGAGTTCGGCGACGCGCACCTCGACCAGCGGCAGCGTGTACCGCGTGGGCAGCACGGGCGTTGTCATGGCCGTACCCCTCTCCTCACCGCTCGGTCGACTACCACCGTGCTGGGCGGGGTTGGCGATCTCCGCAAGGGTCTATGACAGTTGTGTGACAAAACTGCCGGCTGGCCGACATGGTTGGTCACCCGGCGACCGGCCGAGGATGATTCCGACATGACGGCCGTACTGGTGATCGAGGACGACGACCGCATCCGGCTCGCGCTGCTGCTCGCATTGGAGGACGAGGGCTACGACGCCCTCGGCGCGGCCACGGCCGAGGAGGGTCTGCGCGCCCAGCGCCACCACCCGGCCGACTACGTCCTCGTCGACCTGATGCTGCCCGGGCTCGACGGCTTCGAGTGCATCCGGCAGTTGCGCCGGGACGACGACGTTCCGATCGTTGTGGTCAGCGCCCGGGACGAGACCGACGACATCGTGGCCGCCCTCGAAGCCGGCGCCGACGACTACGTGGTCAAGCCCGTGGCGATCCGGGAGCTGACCGCCCGACTACGGGCACTGCGTCGCCGCGCCCGACCGCTGGCGGCGGTGTCGACGCCGGACCCGGTGCCGGCGGTTGCCTTCGGAGAGTTGGAGATCAGCCCGGAAGCGGGGGAGGTACGCCGCGCCGGCCAGCAGGTGACCGTCACCCGCACCGAGTTCCGGCTCCTCTGCGAGCTGGCCGAGCACGCCGGCCGGGTGCTGTCCCGGCAGCAGTTGCTGCAACGCGTCTGGGGGTACGACAGCGGCGACGAACGGCTGGTGGACGTGCACGTCGGGCGACTGCGGCAGAAGATCGAGCCGGACCCGGCGAACCCCCGGCACCTGGTGACCCTGCGGGGTCTGGGCTACAAGCTCCAGCGATGAGACGACTCGGCCTGCGGACCAGGGTTGCGGGGGCGTTCACCGTGGGCGCGCTGCTGCTCTCGGCGTCGATGGCGCTGGTCTCCTACGAGCTGACCCGTCGGTCCCTGCTCGACGACCGGGAACGCATAGCCGTGCGCGCCGCCTACTTCGACGCCGCCGTGGTGCACGCCGGGCTCGACACGGACACCCCGGACGTGGTGGAGGTGCTCCGGTCGCTGGACACCGGCGGGAGCCGGAGGCCGGTGCTCCACCTCAACGGCGAGTGGTACGCGCGCGCCGCCGACCCCGGCACCACCGCCGCCATCCCCGCCGAGATGCGCCGGGTCGTCGCCGCCGGGGAACCGGCGGTGCAGCGGGTACGCGTCGCCGGGCAACCAGCCCTGGTGGTCGGGGTGCCGCTGTCCTCCACGGCGGCCTACTTCGAGGTCAACTCGCTGCGCGAGCTGGAGCAGACGCTGCAGGTCCTGGCGCTGGCGTTGACGACCGTCGCGGTGCTGGTCGCCGGGTCCGGTGCGGCCCTCGGCTGGTACGCCACCCGGCACGGGCTACGACCGCTGACGGCGGTCGCCGACGCGGCCGAGAAGATCGCCGCCGGTGACGTCACGGCCCGGCTGGACCCGGCCACCGATCCGGACCTGACCCGCCTCTCCTCGTCGTTCAACCAGATGGTCGACCAACTCGCCCGCCGCATCGAGCGGGATCGACGGTTCGCCGCCGACGTGAGCCACGAGCTGCGGTCACCGTTGCAGACCCTCGCCGCGGCGGCCAGCGTCCTGGCCCGTCGACGGGAACACCAGGACGAGCGGACGGCGACCGCCGCCGGCCTCGTCGCCGACGAGATCGACCGGTTCCAGCGACTGGTCAACGACCTGATCGACCTGGCCCGCAGCGACCAGCCCGCCCACCGGGCCCCGGTGGACGTGGTCACGTTGGCCGGGGAGGCCTGCCACGCGTACGACCTGCCGGTCGGTCTCGTCCACCTGGCGCCGGACGTACCCCGGACCTGGCAGGTGGAGCGGCGGCGGATCGCCCAGGTCCTGGCGAACCTGCTCGACAACGCGGTGACCTACGGCGCCGGCCCGGCGGCGGTCCGCCTGTGCCGCGACGGTGCCGCCGGGGTGATCGAGGTCGACGACGACGGCCCGGGCGTGCCCGTGGAGGATCGTGAGGCGATCTTCGACCGTTTCGTCCGGGGCAGAGTCGCCCACACGCGCGGCGCTGGTGACGGCACCGGGCTCGGGCTCGCGCTGGTGGCCCAGCACGCCGCCGCGCACGAGGGGCACGTCACCGTCGTCGACCGCCCCGGAGGCGGCGCGCGTTTCCGGGTCACGCTGCCGGGCAGTCTGCCGTGAACCGTCGTCGTCTCGCCCCGTTGGCGCTCACTGTGCTGCTGGCCGGCTGCGGCATACCCACCGACGACAGCCCTCGGCCGGTGCAGCCCCCGCGCGGGCCGTTGCGGAGCGCTGCTCCCGCCGACGCCACCGCGCCGGCCGGCCGCGCGGTCGAGACGCTCTGCCTGGTCCGCGACAACTGGATCGTCCCGGTGGTCCGGCGCGCCGACGACCCACCCAGCGTCGCCGAGCACCTGCGGCATCTGCTCGCCGGGCCCACCGGGGCCGAACGCGACAGCAGCCTGACCACTGCGTTGCCCGGTGCGGTCAACGCGGCTGGTGTGACAGTGACCGGCATGCAGGCCCTGGTGACGGTGGACGCGCCCGCCGACGATGCGGGCCGTAGCGACGAAGTCCTCGCCTTCGGGCAGATCGTGTGCACCCTGACCAGCCGAGGGGACGTGACCACTGTGGCCTTCCTGCGCGACGGCAGAGCCCTCGGTGTGCCCCGGGCCGACGGTTCCCTGTCCGTCGCACCGCTCACCCGCGCCGACTACGCCCCGCTCATCGTCGACAGGTGAGCCCGGTCGGCGCGGGGCTGGCGTGGGGTCACCTGGATGGACGGTGCTTGTTAGACTCCAGCACTGATGATCATGACGCGGGGGCGCGGCGACGACCACCGAAGCTGGCGGTGATTTCGATGGATGACGGCTTCGCTGTCGACGCGGAGGAGATCCGTGCCCACGCGCGCAACATCGACGCGCTGGCCGCGCGCTTCGCGGCGGTGAAGGCGGCGAGCGCGCACATCGCGCAGGACGACTCGGCGTACGGGTTGCTGTGCGGGTGGATCGCCGGAGTCCTGGAGAGCAAACACGTTCGGCAGGACGAGCTGTTCGCCGGCGTCGAGGAGAACCTGACGCTGGCCGCCACCGGGCTGCGCCGCACGGCCGACGACTACGACGCGGTCGACGACGACAACGCCAGCCTGATCACCAACGTCGGAAGCCAGTTGACGCCGTGAGGGCTGCGCGATGACCGACATGTCGCTGGTCGCCGACGTCACGTCCACCCGCGAGGTCTGGACGGGCGCCTCCCTGGCCGACAGTGTCGAGGGGCTGGTCGACGCGATCAGGAGTGAGGGCTGGGTCGACGACCTGCTCGCGGGCGCCGCGTTCGGGCTGGACGCGGCGGTGACAGTGCTGGACCCCTTCAGCGCGTTGCTGGCCAACGGTCTGGGCTGGGCGATGGAATACTTCGAGCCGCTGCGGGACATGCTCGACAAGCTCACCGGCATGCCCGACGTGGTGGCCTCGCACGCCGCCACCTGGAACAACATGGCCGCCGAGCTGCACAGCATGGCCAACGACCTGCGGTCGCACCTGGATGGTGACCTGCCCGAGTGGTATGGCCAGGCCGCTGTGGCGTACCACAATCTGATGGACCACAACGTCGAGGCTCTCGGTGGCCTCGGCGCGGTCTCCGCAGCGCTGGCGGCGGCCACCGAGGGCGCGGGCAACCTGGTGGCCTTCACCCGCGACATCGTGCGCGACCTCATCGCAGACCTCGTGGCGCGCGTGGTCGTCTGGGCCGTCGAGGCCATCTTCGTCGTCACGATCCCGGTCATCGCCGCGCAGATCACGGCCGCCGTCGTCAAGTGGGCCGGGCGCATCCTGATGTACGTGGGCGCGCTGATCACCAGCCTGACCAACCTCACCCGCATCGTGAACGGATAAGGCGTCCATGGCGAGGGCCGGAAGACCCGGTGGCGGCAGCGGTGGCGGCACGGGCGGCGGTGGCGCGGGTAGACCCCCGAGGAGCTACGGCGGCATCAACGCCGCGAACGGCATCTCCAGCGCCCAGCAGGCCACCGGCCAGGCGCGGCAGCAGGGCCATCCGCCGGGTGTCGGCCAGGGGTCCACCACCACACCGCCGAGGCCGACCCGCCCTCCCGCGCCGACCACGCCGCCGCCCGCCGGGGGCATCCACCACAGCGACGCGTCGAGGAAACACATCCTCGAGGGCGACGGTGGCCGGCAGGGCGGCCACCTCGCGGGCACCGGCTTCTCCAACAAGACGGAGTTCCCGAAGAGCTGGGACGAGGCGAAGATCCTCGACGCCGCGCACCGGGTGACGCAGCAGGGGCCACCGACCAGGGGGCCAAACCCGACCAAGGACGCGGACGGCAACCCGGTGTGGGCCTACGACTACGTCGGCGTCGTGGATGGGGTGGAGGTCAAGACGACAGTGCTCGCCGACGGCGAGATCCGCACCGCCTTCCCGTCGAGAAAGACCGACCCGGGAGTCATCCTCAACCCGCCGGCGCCCAACCCCGCGCCGGAGGGAATCCCGATGGGCAACCCGCCCCGATACAGTAATCCCGACGTCGGCGGCGACGGCAGTTGGACCTGGGAGGGCCCGAAGGGCAACAAGATCATCAGAGTGGTCCAGGACGGCCAGGGCAACGTCACGCGGACCGAGCTGGGCGACTACAAGAAGAGATGACCACCATGGACACCAAGATGTACGCGGCGGTCGGCGAGGTGTGCCGACGGCTCGCGGGCCGACTCTCCGACGACGCCCTGGGCAGTGTCCGAGAGCAGTACGCCGCAGGCGAGCTGGACCTGGCCGACGCCACCCTCCTGCTCAGCCTGGCGTACCAGGGCGTCGGTGTCACCGTCGAGGAACGCGACCTGATGCGCACGTTCGTCGGCGAACCCGACGGTCCCGACCTGGCCGAGGTGCCCGTCGTGGAGCAGGTGCCGCCACTGTCGTACCGGTTCGTGCCCGACGGCCCTGCGGACGCCCCGGATCCGGCGCCGGCCGACGCGCTGCTCTCCGCCGACGCCCCGAACTGGGACGGCCTCGCCCTGCACCGCGCCTGGCGTGCCCCCCTCGACGGCGCGCCCGACGCGGCGACGTGGGCGTACGTGTTGCAGGTGGCCGAGGGCACGGACGAGCTGTCGACGTACTCTGGCGTGATGTCGCACCTGTGGGTGTCGCTGAAGCAGAAGTGGCCGGTGGAGGTCATCGCCGGAGGCTCGCCGCGCACGCCCTACCAGGAGGCGGCGTTGGCCGGCTCCCAGACCGTCTGGCGCGCCTGAGCGGAGCCCGCACCGGGGGTCTGCTCAGTGGAAGACCTGAGCTGGAATCCGGGGGTGGGCAAGGGATCTTCCCGGAGTCGCGGCACATGTCGGCGGTCAGATGATGGCGGGCATGAAACGCGCTGCGCTTTTCCTGATCGCCGGCCCGGTCGGTATCGCCGCCTACGGCCTGGTACGTCTCTGGGGTAGGTCCGACGGGGTCTACGGCCCGGGGTTCGACTGGCAGGCCGCGCACCTGGTCGCCCTCGCGGGCATGGTGTGCTTCGTGCCGGCTGTGCTCGCGCTGTCCCGTCTGCTGCCGCGCAGCCGGTGGCGCGACGGGGTGGTGGCCCTCACGTTGGTCGGGCTCGCCGCGACAATGGTGCAGTTCGGTGCCGACATCGTCGAAGGGCTCCTGGCCGCCGACCGGGCGGAGATGTCGGCGCTCGGCGCGGACTTCAAGGACATCCCCGGCGTCGAGGTGGCCTTCTACGACGTCGTACCCCAGTTCTTCTTCCTCGGCCTGGTCGTCCTGGCCGGCATGCTGGCGGCCCGGCGGCGGCTGCCGTGGTGGAGCGTTCCGCTGTTGCTCGGTGGCATCGTCCTGCCGGTGGTCACGCTCGACCTTCTCCCCATCGCTGGCCTGTGCATGCTGGCGGCGTTGGCCCCGGCTTTGCCACTGGTAGGGGAGCAGGGTGAACGGGCTGAATCACCGGTGACCGTCCACTGAGATGACGTCGGTCCCCGCCGTCGAGCGCGACGGCGGGGACCAACGTGCGGGGGTGCTACTTCAGCGCGAGGGTGCGGGCGTCGGCGGCGATGACGCTGGCGACCTCGGCCGGCACCAGCTTGCCGGCCTGCCGGTCGGCGTAGGTAGCCAGTTCGGCGTACTGGGCGTGGACCAGTTTGGTGGTCATCGCCGTGACGGCGCCCGGATCGGCCCCGGAGGTGAGGACCAGGTAGCCGAGGCCGGCCTGGCTCACCGTCACGGTGAAGGCGCTCGTCGCGGTGGCGGCACCGTCGGGCCCGCTCACCTGGACGGAGATGGTGTGCCGACCGGCGGTCAGCTTGGCCAGGTCGAGCTTGCGCCCGGCCGCCGACTTCCTGCCGTCGAGCGTGACGGTGACGGTGTCCGCGTTGGTCGCGGCGATGGCGATCACCGGCGACTGCGCCCGGTCCAGTCGTGCGCCGTCGGCCGGCGAGGTGATCTCCACGGTCGGGTCGGCCGACGCCCGCTGGAGGAACGCGGAGTTCCAACCGACCAGCTCGGCCGCGCGGTTGGTGATGATCGCGTCCGCACCGATGCGCTCCAACCGCTGCCACAGGCCGGCCGAGTCCATCGTCCAGGCCATCACTGCGACCCCGGCCGCGTGCAGCGGGGCGACGACCTCCGGCTTGGCCAGCAACGCGTTGCCGTCCGGGTTGTACGCGGTCAGGTGCAGCTCCCGGGCGATGGCCACCGGATCGGCGTCCAGGGTGCTGCGTAGCAGGCCCAGCGGCAGTTCGGGGGCGAGTTCGTAGGTGTACCGCAGCGCGTCGACCTCGAAGCTCTGGACGAAGACCCGGCCCGTCATCTGCTCGTCCCGGATCACCTTGATGATGGTCGCGACCTCGTCGCGGGTGTGCTTGCCCTTGATCTCCAGGAGCAGGTTGCCGCCGCGGGTCCGCAGGTCCGCCAACTGCTCGGCGAGGGTGGGCACCCGCTCGCCGACGTACTGCGGGCCGAACCAGGAGCCGGCGTCGAGTGCCTTGATCTGCGCGGCGGTCAGGTTCCGGATGGTGCCGGTGCCGTCGGTGGTCCGGTCGACTGTCGAGTCGTGCAGGATGAACGGGACGCCGTCCTTGCTCGGCTGGACGTCGTTCTCGATCCAGTCCGCACCGCCGCGACGCGCGATCTCCTGCGCGACGAGGGTGTTCTCCGGTGCGGCGGCGGACGCGCCCCGGTGGGCGATCACCGTGAACGGGCTGCCCTTGGGTCGCAGGTACCCGTTCGCCGCCAGCTCGGTGACGGTGACGTCGTCGTACGAGACCGTCGCGCCGTTGACGAAGAGCCCCTGCACGCCGTCGGCGGAGCGCTGGAGACTGTTCGTCCGCATCGCCTCCCGGCCGTCGAAGATCCAGCGGGCCTGGTTGCCGTGCACCTCGACGGCCACCCGGACGTCCCGACCGGTGCCGGCGGCGTACGGGGCGGAGGCGGTGTTCGTCACGACCCAGGCGTTGGCCGTGGTGCGCTGCGCGAACTCGAGACCGTTGGCGGCGGTGGTGCCGCTGCGCATGGTGGCGATCCACCACGGGGTCGCGCCGTCGGCCGGGACGTCGATGCCGAGCGAGGCCCAGCGGGTCGCGGCCGAGACCGTCTCGAAGCGCATTGTCGCCTCGAGGCGGAAGTCGTTCAGGTGCCGACCGAAGGTGATCTTGTTGTTGTCGCTGGAACTGGCGGACGTTCCATACAGCCGGCCGTTCTCGACCTTCCAGGTGCCGTCGACCGCGTTCCAACCGGCGGGCAGCGACCCGGACGAGAAGCTCTCCGAAACGACGACGCTGCCCGGCCCGGCGGTGGCCGGCGACGAGGTCGCGAGGGCGACCGCGCCGGCAGCGCCGGTGACGGCGAGGGCGGCGACGGTGGCGGCGACCCGGGTACGCAGGGTGCCGAACCTCGACCCGGTGCGTTCGAGCGACGATGGTGCGGGTAGGACAGTCATGGCCGGAACGGTACGAAGCGGCCTCGAACTGGTGATCAATCAGGCGTTGCCGTCGACGGAACGCTCGGTGTACCGCTCCCGACCGGCGCCGGTCAGCCTGAGGTCAGTGCGTCAGGCCGGTGCAGGCGGTCCCGTCGATGGTGCACGCCTCGGGGGCCGCACCCGCCGGTGAGCCGTTGACCCGGAACGTCACCCGGACCGACGCGCTGCCCGGCACCTGACCGGCGCTTCCGTCCGGCACGAACGTCCACACCGCACCGTCGCGGCTGGCCCGTGCGCCCTCGACGCCGCTGACCCGCAGCGACTCCCGGGGCAGGGTGACGGTCAGCGTCCACTGCGGCACCGACACCGGCCCGGGGTTGGTGATCGTCACGGCCGCTCCGTAACTGAGCAACGCGTTGTCAGCGATGGAGAAGTCGGCGTTCAGGGCGGCCGGCGTGGGCGAGGCGGTCGCACCGCTGGGGGTGGGCCGGGTCGACGCCCCGACCGTCGGCGCTGAAGGGGTGGCCGACGCGACCGGTGGGGGAGCGGACGCCGTCGGACTGCTCGCCGCCGGCCGTGCCTGCGCCCGGGGGGTCTCCGGCGCCTGCGTGCCCACCTGGTCGGCGGACGGCGGCGCGTCGAGGGTCACCGGCGTCAGCTTCTCCGGCGTACGCAGCAGTCCGATGACGGCGACGGCCGTCACGACCAGCACCCCGAGCGCCGCGATCGCGGCCACCCAGGTGGCCCGCGAGACGTCGTCCCGACCGGTGAGCACCCGCCGTGTGGCCGTGGCGAGAGCCACGATCCGGTCCAGCAGGATGATCGCCACGGTACGGCGTGGTTGGGGTGGTGTTGCCGGCACTGCCTGTCTCCCCTTCGGTTCGTCGCCGGATGCGTCAGCGATCCGTGCGGATCGCTGATGTCATCGGCCCTGTCACAGACCGCGAAGCCCGACGAGGATCGCCTCGAGCAGATCCGCGGTCGGCAGCTCCGACAGCATCGGCGGGTCGTGCGTCTCGATCAGCCCGGCCGTGAGCAGGTCGCCGAGCAGCACCCGAACGGTCCCCAACGGAAGGTCCAGCTCGGCGCCGACCTCGGCCACCGACACTGGATGGTGGCACAGCTCGACGAGCCGCGCTTGTTCAGGGAAGAGCGGCGTGGGCGGCGTGACCCCTCGACGGGCGACGACCAGTGCGATCAGGTCGAACTGGCTGCCCGTGGGCGCGGTACGCCCGCCGGTCATCGTGTAGGGCCGGGCTACCGGTCCCGCCTCGTCGTCGTACCACGCCTCGTCAGCGGTGCCGGTGCTGCGCACCTGTGTCCCCGATCGTCGCCGAGGAGGCCGGTCCCAGACGGATGGGCAGGTGCCGCTCGGCCTGCCCCACGAACATCGCCACCTCGTAGGCCATGTCGCCGACCTCGACGTCATCGCCGGCGATCCGCACGGTGAGGATGGTCCCGTTCGGGATGGTGGCGATGAAGAGGAACGCCCGCGACATCTGCACCACCACCTGACGGAGCGCACCCCCCTCGCAGACGCGGGTGGCGGCCAGCCCCAACCCGATCAGGCCGGCGACCACACCGGAGATCTGCTCGACCAGCTCCGCCCCCACCTGCCGCGAGCCGCCGAGGGGCAGCCCGTCGGGGGAGAGCACCACGGCGAACTCCGCGCCGTGCACTCGGTCGACCAGGCGGTCCAGGGCACTGGTCAGGCCGTCGTTGGTGACCACTGCGGACGTCATGGATGTCTCCTTGCTGTTCTGGCGATCGGGATCTCGACCGTGTCGAGGCTGGTCCTGTCGTTTCCGAAGCCGGGCGGCCCGCCGTGGCGAACCCGCGTCGGCAGCGCGCCGTCGCCGTTCGGGGCGGGCGGGTCGACGGCGTCGCGGGTGGGCGGATAGGCGGTGTCGGGTGCTGCGGTGGCCGCGCCGGGGGCGTCGCCGCGGGGCGTGACCAGCGCGGCCGGGAGGAGCACGATCGCCGCCGTCCCACCTCGTTGGCTGGGACGCAGGGAGACGCGGGCACCGCACCTGTCGGCCAGCACGGCGGCGGCGTACAGACCTGCGAAACCCGGTGGAGGGCCGTCCGGCGGCGGACTGTCGAACAGGTGGTTCGCCTCGGCCAGCGTGGACGCGTCCAGGCCGGACCCGTCGTCCACGACCAGGACCGCGCAGCCCTGCGGTCGGTGCTCGCCGGAGACGCGGACCGTGGTGTCCGACGCCGAGTGGGCGAGGGCGTTCTCGATCAGCTCCGACAGCAGGTGGACGACGTCCGTGACGGCGGGTCCCGCCAACGACCACGGCCAGTGCGGCGCGATCAGGACCCGGTGGTAGTCCGGCACCTCGGCGACCGCGCCGCGCGCCACGTCGAGCAGTGGCACCGGCCGCCGCCAGCGGCGGGCGGGCGTCGCGCCGGCGAGGGCGATCAGCTTCTCCACGTTACGTCGAACCCGGGTGGTGAGGTGGTCGAGTTGGAACAGCTCGCCGGTCTCCTCGGCCGACCGCTCCCGGCGTTGCATCCCGTCGAGCAGGTTGAGCTGGTCGCGCAGCAGTGCCTGGTTGCGTCGGGTCAGTCGCAGGAACAGGTCGTGGTCGCCGCCGACCGGTGTCGTGCCGCCGGCGCCGGACGGTGCGGGGACCGGGGCCGGGGTGTCGTTGTCCGTCCTGGTCGGCGCGTCGGTCAGGCGGCGGACGGTGTTCACCCAGCCCAGCAGGAGCACGAGCACGACGATGAGGCCGAGCCCCACCACCGCGCCGGTGCGCGCGATCACCACGGCCGCGCCCGGCGCCGCCCGCTCGGCACTGCTGCGGGCGGTGGTCGTCACCAGTGTCTGCAACGCGCCGAGCGAGGCGTCCACGGCGGCCCGCCAGGCCTGCACGGTGACCCCGGTCGGGGCGGTGCCGGCGTCGCCGGAGAGCAGCAGGTCCTCCAGGGCGAGCAGGTTCGCGAAGTCGGGCCCGCCCACCAGGCGCTGGTATTCGCCCTGGTCGTCGGCGGGCAACCCGGCCGCCGCCTCGCCGCGCGCGTACCGCTGGCTGCTGACGAGCTCGGTCAGCCGACGCCGCTCGTCGGCACCGAGCCGACCGGTGCTCAGGGCCGTGCTGACCAGGGTGTCCTCCCGGGCGAGCAGCTCCCGGGCGCGGGCCAGCGCGATCACCGCGCGGGTGTCGGCTGCCAGCGTGCTCTCGTACGCGCCCCACTCCGGGCCGTACACCCGAAAGGCGACGTCGATGACCTGGTCGTACCCGTCTACCGCCTTGGCCACGTCGAGACCCCCGGCGTCCACCCGGGCGCGGATCGTGCTCAGACCGTCGAGTCGCCGGACCAGCTCACCGGCCCGGTCCCGGACGTCACCGGCGCTGAGCAGTCGAAGGTCGCGGCCGTCGGCGAACTCGCGGATCTCGGCGGTGGCGCGGTCGGTTCCCTGGCGCGCCTCGACCAGCGGTGCCGCCACCGGCGCGGCTCTCGTGACCGTCTCGGCGGTGAGTCGACGTTCGGTTTGCAAGCCCAGGATCAGGCGGTCGACGGGTTGGCCCAGGGTGTCCGCCAGGGCACGCACCCGCAGCAGATCCATCGCGTCCTGGCTGGCCACGTAGGCCGCGTACGACCAGAGTGAGACCAGCACGGCGGCCAGCACGACCAGCCTGAGCCGGATCAGCCGCACCTCGTTACGCGTCACGTTCCGCCCCGCTCACCGGACGGCTCGCTGGGGCCACGGCTGGCCGGCCGTGTCGCTGGCCCGGTCGGCGACCAGGGTGCGCAGCAGGGCCAGCAACTCGGTGCGGTTGGCACAGTTCAGCCGGTTGCGCATCCGCGCCACGTGGTGTTCGACGGTCTTCGCCGAGATGAAGAGCCGGTCGCCGATCTCCCGGTAGGTCAGTCCGGCCAGCACGAGTTCGGCGACCTCGTACTCGCGGTCGCTGAGGCCCTGCTGGGTGGGGCCGGCGACCCGCGTCGTGCTGGCGCCGGTCGCCGGTGCCGGCCCGCCGGACGGCCGTCCCTGGAGTGCGCGGGCGCATTCGAGCAGGGTGGTCATCGCCCGTCGGTCCGCGGTGCGGATGGCGGCCTGACCGGCGAGGCGTGCGCCGTCCCAGCACAGCCCGGTGTCGTGCAGCCCTCGGGCGGCGGCCTCCACCCGGATCGGGTCGACGTCGCCGCGCAGCACCTCCACCCAGCTCTGTGCCGCGGCGGCGACCACTGCGGCGTACCGGCTGTGGTCGGCGGCGGCGAGCAGCGCGGTGACGTGTTCGTCGGCGGTCGCCGGCTCGGCGGTCAGGATCGCGGCGTGCAGGCCACTCCAGCGCAGCGGGACACTCCACAGTGGGGGGTCGCCGAGTCGGCTCAGCAACGCACGCCCCTGGATCAGGTATGGCTCCAGGCGGGCCAGGTCACCGAGCCGTGCGCCCGCGATGGCCAGCTCACCCAGCGGCAACAGGGTGAACAGGTCGACGGGGTGCCGGACCACCGCCTCCAGCGCCTGCCCCCAGCCCCGCTTGAGCGCGCCGAGGTCACTGTTGCGTCGGCTGACGCCCATCCGGATCGCGGCGGCGAAGAGCAGGTCGCGGGACTCCAGTTGACGCCCGTCGAGCGTGACAGTGGCGAGGCGTTCGGTCGCGGCGTGCGTGTCGCCCCGAACCATCAGGATCCAGGCCTGCAACAGCCGGTGGCGGCGTGCCATCAGCGGGCCACCGACACCGGCGGCCAGGGCCCGGTGCAACACCCGCTCGGCGATCTCCAGCTCACCACAGTGCACGGCGGTCAACGCGGCGAGCGCGGCCGGGCTGTCCGGCAGGAGCGCCGCCCGCCCGTCCGGTTCCAGCAACGCGGCGGCCTGGACGAGGGCGGAGAGCGCGGCGGTCGGCGGGCCGGACACGCTGTCGCGTACCCCGGTGGCCATCAGCCGGGCGGCGCTGGCGTGCATGGTCGGGGGCTCGCCGGTGGGGTCACCCGTCGGTGGCTCGGCCGCGACGCCCAGGTCACCGGTGGCGATCCCGCCGATGGTGGCGAAGGCCGTCGCCGATGCGGTGCCCGCCCACCGGTACAGCTCCACGCTGCGCCCGACGTGACCCCGGTGTGCCAGGGCGGTAGCGGCCACCACTGCCGCCTCGCGACGGTCGGGTGGGGTGGCCGTGGCCAGCAGCCGGTCGGCCAGTCGGAGAGCGTCGTCGAGGTTGCCGGCGAGCGCGGCGGCGAGCGCCTGCTCGGCGCCGGCTGGCCGGCCAGCCGCCGTGGCGGCCGCGAACAGTTCGGCGGCGAAGGCCGGCTCGTCGGCCAGTGCCTCGGTGGCCGCGGCGGTCAGGGTTGTGACCGGGCAGTCGCCGAGCGCGCCCACCGCGAGCAGGGAGCGGACCAGCGGCAGCACCGCACCACCCCGGGCGAGTTGCAGCTCGGTGAGCCGACGCCAGACCGCAGTTCGCTCGGTGGTGGGGCTGAGCGTCGTGACGGCCCGTCGCACGATCGGCGTCAGCCGGCCGTCGGCGCCGAGCAGCCCGGCCGCCCTGGTCGTGGCGATCAGGTCGTCCACCGCCGCCGGTTCCCTGTCGACAAGCGCGCCGAGCATGCTCACCGGCAGCGTCCCGCCCGCCGCGACGGCGAGCAGCAACCGTCGTACGGCGGTGGGTTGGACGTCCAGGTCCGGTCCGAACTCCGCGACCACCGACCGGGGTGGGTTGACCACCGCGTCGGTCCGGGTTTCCGCGCCGGCCAGGCCACGGGCCAGCCGTTCGACGTCCCGGGGTACGCCGCCGGTCTGGGTGTGGACGAAGTCGACCAGGTCGTCACGGCTGCCCAGCTCCGGTGTGCGGGCGAGGTAGGCGGCGGTCTGCTCCCGGGTGAACGGAGTGAGGAGCATGGCCTGCCCGTCGCGGCGCAACGCGTCGACCAGTTCGCTGAGCGCCGCGGACCGGGGCCACGGGCGGTGGGCGACCACCAGCCGGTGTCGGCGGGTGGCGACCAGGCGCAGCAGCACCTCGACGCGTGCGTCGTCGAGCAGGTGCGCGTCGTCGACGAGCACCATTGTGTCGGGGTCGACCGCTTCGCCCGGCTGGGGGGCGATGGTGCGGACGGCGATCCCGGCGCGCTGGTGGACTCGCGCCAGTTCCGTCAGCAGCGCGGTCTTTCCGTGGCCGCCCGGGCCGGCGATGCCGACGCTGAGCGGCCCGGCCGGATTGTGCCCGACAGTGTCCAGCAGGACCTGCGGCCCTCGATCCAGGGTCAACCCGGATGCGGCGATGTCGTTCATGATCATTGGGGTCATCCTTCGCGTCCCCGGCTGCGGGCCAAGGCCAGGCGGGACGGTTTCGGCAGGTCCAGTGGGAGGACCCGGACCGGGGGCCGCGGTGGCGGATCGCCCGGAACGGTGGTGTCGTGGTGGGGGCGGCGGGGCGCCGGGAGGGTGGCCCGACCGTTGCCGCTGACCGGGGCCGCGTCGCGGACCGGTGGGTTTCGGCGGGCGCGCGGCGACACCACCTGGCAGGCGGCCATCGCCGCCCCGGTGGCGGCGGTCAACTGGGAGTCCGGCTCGACCTCGACGGGGACCGGGAGGGCCGCGCTGATCAGCTCGGTGACGAGCGGGACGCGGGTCGAACCGCCCGCCAGCAGGACACCGTCGAGTTGCTCCGGCGTCAGGTTGGCGCTGCGCATAGCCCGTAGGAGAAGGTCGACGGTGACCTGCACCGTCGGGCGGATCATCTCCTCGAACTGAGCCCGGGTCACCGGTATCCGGGCCGGGCCGTTCGGTAGGGCCAGCACCACGTCGGCCGTCAGGTCGACGGTCAGCACCCGCTTGACCCGGTCACACTCCGCGCGCAGCCCGCGCAACGCCGCCTGGGTGCCGCGGCGTGCGCTGGCGGCCAACTCCCGGGCCAGCGCGGTACGGGTGTGCTCGGCCAGCGCCTCGTCGAAGTCGGCCCCGCCCAGCGAGTCGAGCCCCTGCGGGGTGCCGAACGTCTCGTAGGTGCCGCGCGGGGTGCGCCGCACCAACGCCGCCTCGAAGCTGTTGCCGCCCAACGCGTAGACGACGGCCGTGCTGCCCGCGAACCCACGCGCCGCGTGGCTCTCGGCAACCGTGACCGTGCGGGGTAGCAGTGTCACGTTGCGCAGGCCGAAGCCGGACAGGGCCTGGTGCAGCACCTCCCGCCGGTAGGGACGCCATCCCGCCGGGTGGCTGAGGACGATCGCCTCGGCCGGGCCGCCCTCGAGGGCGTGGACCCGCTCCACCACCCAGGCCGCCAGCTCCGCGGTGAGGGTCTGCGGCGCGCAGGCCTCACCGCCGAGCAGCAGGGGCACGTCGTCGCCGATGCGGTGGACGAAGTCGCGCGTGGTGCGGCTGCCGTCGTCGGTCGCGGGCTCGCCGACGTGCAGCGAGCCGTCCTCCGACAGGCACAGCACCGACGGTACGACTGTGGAGTCGACGTGCAGCGGGACGGCCTCGGGACGGGTCCAGGTGGTGCCGTGCAGCCGTGCGACGGCGGCGGCGGTATTGGTGCTCCCGATGTCTATCCCCAGGACGTACGGCATCGCTTTTCTCCCCCCGTGAGGTGGCCGCCGGTGGCGATGGCGTCGGTGCTGCCGACGACCCACCCCCGGCGAAACCCGCGGGCTCCTACGTTCGTACCAGAGATCAGACCCTGGTCGGGACCCTAATCTCGCCGGGACGGTTTCCCCCTGTCCCCCTAACGTACGAGGTAGCGGAGTCCCTAGTTCAACCGGCCCGGATGCGGGCTCAGCCCCGATGCCCGGGGGCGGGCCCGGCAATAACGTCACTGTCGACGTACGACACGTCGCTGACGCCAGATCCGAGGAGAACCAGCACATGGACTCGCACCAGACCCTTCACGACTTCGTGCTCGACCTGCTGACGAACCCCGACGCGCGGTCGGCGTTCGACCTCGACCCCGAGGGTGCGCTGCGCGGCGCGGGGCTCACCGACATCACCGCGGCGGATGTGCAGGACGTGGTGCCGCTGGTGGTCGACTACGCGCCGGGCCAGGGCCTCGGGGCGATCGCCCCGGCAGTCGGGCAGCTCGGGCTGGACCCGCTGGTCACCGACACCACCGACGTGGTGGGCCAGTTGCAGAGTGTGGCGCAGCAGATCAGCGTCACCAGTTCGCCCACCGGCGTGGACGTCAAGGCCGGCGTGCTCGGCGCCATCGCGGTCGACCCGTCGACCGCCGCCGCCGGGATCACCGTCCTGCCGGGGGTCGGCCTGGGCATCGGTCCGAACGGGCTCGACACCGACCTCGCCGGTGTCGGCGACGTGGCGTACACCCTCGACGCCGATGTCGTGCAGCCGGTGGACGCGATCGCGGACCCGGTCCTCGGCGACGTCACCGGCACCGTCGGCGACCCGAGCGGTCTGCTCGGTGTCACCGACTCGAACCTGATCGGCGGCGACCTGACCGGTGGTGTCCTGTCCGGGACCCACGGTCAACTCGGCGGGGTCGTGAACTCCCTCGGTGTCAACGACACCCTGGGTGGGCTCGGCCTCGGGCACGGCGACGGCGTCGTCGGCGGTGTGGTCCCACCGCTCGACGTGCCGTCGGCGGTGGGCGGCGTGACGCACCAGGTGGACAGCCTCCTCCCCGGTGTCACCGGCACTGTCGGTGACGTGACGGGTGGGGTCACCGACGGTGTGCTCGGCGGCGACTCGCACGCCTCGTCCGATCACGGGCTGCTGGGTATCACCGGCGGTCTGCTCTGACCCGGATCTCCGGTCGGAGCGGGGGACCGGATCGCCTCGGGCGGTCCGGTCCTCTCCGGTTCCCCACCCGGCCCCTCTTGATAATTGAGCCGAAATCCGCACACTTGGTGCGGTGATGGCCGGGATCTGGTTGGACGTGCTGGACGAGATCGCGCGCACGTGCAGTGCACACGGTCGTGCTGACCTGCTCCAGACGGTGCGGCAGAAGCGTGCCCAACTGCTGGACCCGACGCTGCGCGTCCTCGTCATCGGCGAACCGAACCAGGGCAAGAGTCAGCTGATCAACGCGATCATCAACGCCCCGGCCTGCCCGGTCGGCGACGGCCGCACGACAGTGCTGCCGACCGTCGTGCGGCACGCCGAGGCCCCGTCGGCGGTGGTCGCGCAGGCTCCGGCGCCGGCCTCGGGCCGTCCCGCCGGCGCTGCCGAGGCGGTGACCGTCGAGCGAACGCCGGTCGCGCTCAACCAGGTCGCCGCGGGCGTGGCCGGAATGGTCGGTCGTCGTCCGGGCGGCGGCCCGGCGTACGTCGAGATCGGGGTGCCACGCGCCCTACTCGGCGCCGGGATGGTGCTGGTGGACACTCCCGGCACCGACGAGGTCGCCGGTGTCGGCGGTGCCGCCCCGGTCGCTGCTCCGGCCCGCGCGGACGTCGTGCTGCTGGTCTCCGACTCCACCCGGGAGCTGTCGGTCGCCGAGCTGAACATGGTGCTGCACGTCATGCGGTCGCACCCGAACGTGGTCGTGGTGCAGAGCAAGACCGACCTGGTGGCCGACTGGCGTGCGGTCGCCGAACGTAACCGGCAACACCTGGTGGAGGCCGGCGTCCCGGTGACGCTGATCCCGGTCTCGGCGACCCTGCGACTGCGCGCCGCCGCGGCCGACGACCGTGGCCTCAACGCCGAGTCCGGGTTTCCCGAGCTGATCGCTCGACTACAGCGCGACCTGGCCGGCAAGGCCAACCACCTGGCCCGCGCATCGGTGCAGACGGTTGCCCGGACGGTCGTGGAGCAGTTGGCCGCTCCGCTGCGCGCCGAGTTGGCGACCCAGGAGACCGAGGAGCAGTCCGGGCCGATCTCCCGGTTGCACGCGGCGCAGCGCGAGGTCGACGAGCTGCGCAGGTGTTCCACCCGCTGGCAGAACACGCTCAACGACGAGATCGGCGACCTGCTCTCCGACATCGAGTACGACCTTCGCGACCGTACGCGGGAGATCCTGCGTACGGTGGACGAGGCGTTCGACACCGCCGATCCTCTCGTGGCCTGGGACACCTTCCAGGACTGGCTGGAGAGGAGCCTGATCGAGGCGGCCGAGGCGAACCGTGAGTGGCTGATCCAGCGCTGCGACTGGATCGCCCGCCGGGTGGCCGCCAACTTCAACAGGTACGGCTACGACGTGCTGCCGGCCTGGTCGATGTCCATGCCGGACGACATCGGCGAGCGGATGCCGGAGCTGCAACGGCCGATGATCGACAGGTTCACCACCGGCCAGAAGTTGTTCACCGGTATGAAGGGCTCGTACGGCGGCATGCTGATGTTCGGTCTGGCAACCACCCTGGCCGGGATGCCGATGATCAACCCGGTCTCGGTCGGCATCGGTGCGCTCTTCGGTGGCAAGAGCATCCGTGACGAGAGCAAGCAGTTGCTCCGCCGCCGGCAGGCGACCGTCAAGACCACCATCCAGCGCCACGTCGACGACGTCTTCGTCCGGATCAGCCGAGACTGCCGGGACGCTGTCCGCCAGGTGCAGCGGATGCTGCGCGACCACTTCACGGCGCTGACCGAGGAGCTGCAGGAGGCGATCGTCCAGTCGTTCCGCAGCGCGAAGCAGGAAGCCGACACCGATGCCTCCCTTCGCGAGCAGCGACAGCGCGAGATCCGGCTGAAGATGACCCGACTGGCAGCGCTCTACGAGCAGGCACAGCAGTTGACCGGCGTACGGTCCGCCCCGCTGCTGCTGGAACCGCAGACATGACGGTGGGGCTGCGCCTGGACGAGGCGGCGTGGGGCCTGCTGCACCAGGCCATCGGTCTCTACCAGGACGACCCGCGGGTCGTGGGGCAGTTGCGCAACCAGGTGGCCCGGCTGGAGCAACCACTGCGCATCGCGGTCGCGGGCCCATGGCGATCCGGCAAGTCGACAGTGGTCAACGCGTTGATGGGTGAGGAGGTCGCACCTGTCGAGCGGGCCGACGGCGTCTTCACCTGGTACGAGGACGGTCCGGTGCCACGCGCCACCGCGTACCCGTCGGGTCAGCCTCCGCAGGAGCTGGCGGTGGTGAAGTCGGCGACCGGCCTGCGGGTGGATCTCGGCTGGGACACCGGCGATCTACGCGACATCGTCGTGCAGTGGCCGACGCGGGCGCTGCGGCAGATCACGCTCATCGACACCCCGGCGGTCAACGGTGACGTCGAGCAGGGACGGGCGTCCCTGTTGGAGCGGGTGCTGCGGGACTCGGACGCGGTGTTGTACCTGACCCGGGACGGCCGCGACAGTGATCTGCGGGTGCTGGAGGCGGCCCGCGACGGCGCCGTCGGGCAGGCCGCCCCGGTCAACGTGATCATGGTGTTGTCCAGGGCGGACGAGACCGGGGGAGGTCGGATCGATGGTCTGCTCACCGCCCGCCAGCTCGCCCGGCGGCACTACCGTGATCCGAGGGTGAGCGCGCTCAGTGTGAACGTGGTGGCGTGCAGTGGGATGCTCGGCCTGGCGGGCAGGATGCTCGGCGAGTCGGACTTCGCGGCGCTCGCGGCCCTGGCCCGCGTACCCCGGGCGGAGCTGGACGCCCACCTGATCTCGGCCGATCGCTTTCTCCGGGGCGAGCTGCCGGTCCGGCTGGACACCGAGGTACGCGTCGCGCTGCTGGACCGGTTCGGGATCTTCGGTGTCCGGCTGGCGGCCACCCTGGTCCGAAGTGGATTCGACAGCCGGGTGAAGCTCTCCGCCGAGCTGATCCGGCGCAGCGGTCTCACCGAGCTGCGCGAGTCGGTGACCCGCTGTTTCATCGACCGCCGCGACGCGCTGAAGGCCCGGTCAGCGCTGGCCGCGGTGGAGACGTTGCTGCGGGCCGAACCCACCCGGGGTTCGGACGAGTTGGTCGGCGCGGTCGAGCAGATCCTCGCGGGTGCGCACGAGTTCCGGGAGTTGCGCCTGCTGGTGGCTTTGCGTAACACCCGGCTCGGGTTCGACGCTGAGCTGGCCGACGAGGCGCAGCGGCTGGTCGGGGGCAACGGGGTGGGCCTCGCCGCCCGGCTCGGTGTCGAGCACGAGGCGACCGCGCAGCGGCTCTGGGAGGTCGCCGCCGAGGCGCAGTGGCGGTGGCGGGACCGGGCCGAGGACCCCCTGCTTCCGCTGGCGCAGCGCCGCGGGGCGCAGGTCGTCGTCCGGAGCTGCGAGGGGATGATCGCCGAGCTGGTCGCGGGCGGTCGCTGAGCTGGGACGCGGTTCGGGGGCGGCCGTCACGGCCGCCCCCCGTCTGCTCAGCTCGGTTGATACGTCTGGCAGTCGGCGATGTCCTGGCCCGGGCCGACCCGGATGGACGGTGCGTGGCACTCCAACTCGGCGTTGTGCTGGCAGTCGCTGCGCTTGCAGGCCCCGACCTGGGCGATGACGCGGTCCAGCCCGCCCTTCGCCGAGGTGTCGATGAACGTGGCGCAGCTGGCGTTCTGCTGCCCGATGGTGATGGCGAAGGCGTGGCAGCCATCGTGGTTGTAGCCGCAGTCGGTGACGGTGCACTCGTGTACCCGCGGCATCTCCAGCATGTCGGTCATCGGCGTTCTCGCTTCCGTCGGTGGTGCGGGTCATCGCAGTACCCAGCACCGACGGGACAATTCGCGCTTTCTCGGGATATTTTGGCTAGGGCAGCCTTGCCTAACCCCTGAGCGCGAACGAGCGACCGTGTGGAGGGGCTCCGATCGTTCCGGGGCCTCCACGCGCGGATCCCGGCCCGAAAACCGTTATTCGATCTTGTGTTGCACAGTCGTCCCTGACCTGCGGAGATAACGCTCTCACGGATGGTGGGAGAGTCCTTGACGCGCCCGTCACCGGGACGCAACGATGCATTCACATATCTCGTCCCACCACCGCCTGGCGTGATCGGCGCACGCCGTCCCCGCACCGCGAAAGGACCCCACTGTGCGCAGATCCCTGAGATCGTGGCTCGGCCTCGCGCTGAGCACGATCCTCGTGGCGGGCGGCATCGTCGCCGCGCCACCCACGGCCAGCGCCGCACCGTTCACCGTCCTGGTCTTCAGCAAGACCGCCGGGTTCCGGCACGGATCCATCACCCCCGGCATCGCCGCCATCCAGCAACTCGGCGCGGCCAACGGGTTCACCGTCGAAGCCACCGAGGACGCCGCCCAGTTCACCGACGCCAACCTGGACCGGTTCGCCGCGGTGATCTGGCTGTCCACCACCGGCGACGTGCTCAACGCCGCCCAGCAGGCCGCGTTCGAGCGCTACATCACCGGCGGCGGCGGGTACGTCGGCGTGCACTCCGCCTCCGACACCGAGTACGACTGGCCGTGGTACGGCGGGCTGGTCGGGGCGTACTTCGCCTCGCACCCGGCCGAGCAGACCGTCACCGTCAAGGTCGCCGACCAGGTGCACCCGTCCACCGCGGGGTTGCCGCAGCGGTGGAGCCGGTTCGACGAGCTGTACAACTACCGGACCAACCCCCGGGGCAACGTGCACGTGCTGGCCACGCTGGACGAGACCACCTACACCGGCGGCAGCATGGGGGCCGATCACCCGATCTCCTGGTGCCAGAACTACTCCGGCGGCCGAGCCTGGTACACCGGCCTGGGCCACACCGACGCGTCGTACAGCGAGGCGAGCTTCCGCCAGCACCTGCTCGGCGGCATCAGGACCGCGGCGGGGGAGGTCGACGCCGACTGCGGTGGCACCGTCAACAGCAGCTTCCAACAGGTGGAGCTGGCCAAGGGCGCGGCCGAGACCGGTGAGCCGATGAGCCTCACCGTCCTGCCCGACCGGGGCGTACTGCACACCTCCCGCAACGGCGTGATCCGGCACACCGACGCCAACGGCAACACCAAAATCGCCGCCACCCTGCCGGTCTACACCGGCGACGAGGAGGGCCTGCAGGGCATCAAGGCCGACCCCAACTTCGCCACCAACCGCTGGGTGTACGCGTTCTACGCCCCACCACTGAGCACACCCGGTGGTGGCGCACCGGCCACCGGCACCCCGGCCGACTTCGCCGTCTGGGAGGGCGTCAACCGGCTCGCCCGGTTCACCGTCAACGCGGACAACACCATCAACCTGGCCAGCGAGACGCTGATCCTCAATGTGCCGACCAGCCGGGGCATGTGCTGCCACGTCGGCGGTGACATGGACTTCGACGCGGCGGGCAACCTCTACCTGTCCACCGGCGACGACACCAACCCGTTCGACTCGGCCGGCTTCACCCCGATCGACGAGCGCGCCGGACGCAACCCGGCGTTCGACGCGCAGCGCACCTCGGCGAACAGCAACGACCTGCGCGGCAAGGTGCTCCGGATCAAGCCGAGCGCGGCCGGCGGCTACACCATCCCGTCCGGCAACATGTTCGCCCCGGGCACCGCGCGGACCCGTCCGGAGATCTACGCGATGGGCTTCCGCAACCCGTTCCGGATGAGCGTGGACAAAGCCACCGGCATCGTTTACCTCGGCGACTACGGTCCGGACGCGGGCACCGCCGACCCGAACCGGGGCCCGGCGGGCAACGTCGAGTTCGCCCGCATCGACCGGCCCGGCTTCTACGGCTGGCCCTACTGCACCGCCCGCAACGACGCGTACAACGACTACACCTTCCCGTCCGGACCGTCCGGGGCGAAGTTCAACTGCGCGGGCGGGCCGGTGAACAACTCACCCAACAACACCGGCATCACCCAGCTCCCGCCGGCCGTCCCGGCCTGGTTGCCGTACGGCGGCTCCGGTTCGCCGCCGGAGTTCACCGGTGGCGGCCTGTCGCCGATGGGTGGCCCGGTCTACCGGTACGACCGCACCAGCACCTCGCCCGTGGCGTTCCCCGAGTACTACGACGGGACCTACTTCGCCGGTGAGTTCGGTCGCCGCTGGATCAAGAACATCAAGCTCGACTCGACCGGCCAACCACTGAAGATCAACCCCTTCCCGTGGACCGGCACCCAGGTGATGGACATGGAGTTCGGCCCCGACGGCGCGCTCTACGTCCTCGACTACGGCACCGGCTGGTTCAACGGCGACGCGAACTCGGCGCTCTACCGCATCGAGTACGCCCGCGAGGGCCGGGCGCCCGTCGCGAAGGTGTCCGCCACCCCGACCAGTGGCACCGCGCCGCTGACCGTGGCCTTCTCCTCCGCAGGCACCCTCGACCCGGACGGGGACCCGTTCACCTACGCCTGGGACTTCGACAACAACGGCACCACCGACTCGACGGCGGCGAACCCGAGCTTCACGTACACCACCAACGGGACCCGCAGCCCGACGTTGACGGTCCGGGACACCACCGGCAAGACGGCGACCGCGAGCGTGGTGGTCACGGTCGGCAACAGCGCCCCGGTGGTCACCGTGAACACCCCGTTGAACGGGCAGACCTTCACCTTCGGGGACGCGGTGCCGTTCACTGTCACCGTCACCGACGCCCAGGACGGTGCGATCAACTGCGCCCGGGTCAAGGTGAACTACGTCCTCGGCCACGACTCGCACGGCCACCAGCTCGGCAGTGTGCAGGGCTGCTCCGGGGTCATCCAGACCTCGGCCGACGGCGAGCACGACACCGCGGCGAACATCTTCGGCATCATCGACGCCGAATACACCGACCTGGGCGGCGGTGGTCAGCCCGCGCTGACCACGCACACCCAGGCCGTCCTGCAACCTCGGGTACGGCAGGCCGAGCACTTCGGTGACTCGTCCGGCGTCCAGATCGTGGCGGGTGCGGCCGGGCACGGCGGCGCGGCGGTCGGCTACATCGACAACAACGACTGGATCTCGTTCCGCCCGTACAACCTGACCGGCGTCCAGTCGTTCAGTGCCCGGGTCGGCGCGCCGGCCGGCGGCGGTGGCACGTTGGAGCTGCGGGTGGACTCGCCCACCGGCCCGCTGGTCGGCTCGGCCACCGTCACCTCCACCGGCGGGTACGCCACCTTCGCCACTGTCACCGGAGGGATCACCGCCCTCACCGGCACCCGGACCCTGTTCCTGGTCTTCAAGGGCACTGGTCCGTACTTCGACATCGACGAGTTCACCCTCTCCACCAGCCCCGGCGGACCGGGGCCGGACCCGGACCCCGACCCGGATCCCGAGCCGGGTGCGAACCTGGCCCGGGGCAAGCCGGCGCGAGCGTCCAGCTTCGAGGGCGCGTACGGCGCGGCCAACGCGTTCGACGGCGTGGCCGGCACCCGCTGGGGCAGCGCGTTCAGTGATCCGCAGTGGATCGACGTGGACCTCGGTGCCACCTACGCGATCAACCGGGTCAAGCTGACCTGGGAGGCGGCGTACGGCAGCGGCTACCAGATCCAGACCTCCCCGGACGGCGTCAACTTCACCACGATCCGCACGGTGACCGGCGGCGACGGCGGAGTGGACGACCTGACCGGGCTCACCGGCTCCGGCCGGTACGTCCGACTCCTCGGCACCACCCGGGGCACCGCCTGGGGCTACTCGCTGTTCGAGTTCGAGGTGTACGGCGGCACCGGCGGCCCGACCGGACCGACGGGCAACCTGCTCCTGAACAAGCCGACGACGACGTCCAGCAACGAGGGAGCCGACGTGACGGGCGCCCAGGCGGTCGACGGCAGCCTCACCACCCGCTGGTCGAGCACCTTCTCCGACCCGCAGTGGATCCGCGTCGACCTCGGCAGCCCGACCGCGATCGGTCGGGTCAAGCTGAGCTGGGAGGCGGCGTACAGCAGCGCGTACCAGATCCAGACCTCGAACGACGGCACCACCTGGACCACTGTGAAGTCGGTGACCGGCGGCGACGGCGGAGTGGACGAACACACAGCGCTCAACGCCAACGGTCGCTATCTGCGGATCAACGGCACCGCCCGGGGCACCGGCTACGGCCATTCGCTCTGGGAGGTGGAGGCGTACACCAGCTGAACCACCACCACCGACGTGGCCGGCACGGGTCTCCGTGCCGGCCACGTCCGTCCCCGCGGGTCAGTCGTCGGCGACGGACACCGGCTCCGAGCCGATGCAGCGCACCTTCAACTCGTACTCCCGGGTCGGCCCCTGGAACGTGACCTCGACGTCGTCGTCCGGGCCCCGGTCCACGTCCCGGACCCGGTAGCCCTGGGCGGGGGCCCAGGACACGAGGCGTACGCCGCCGGTGCCGCACTCGGCCACGGCCGTGCCGCCGTCGGTGGCGAACCCCCGGCGGACCCCGGAGCTGGCGCTCGGCGCGGCGCTCGTGCCCGGTGCGGTGGAGGCGGCACCGGTCGTGCCGGTGGGCACCGGTTCCGGTGCGGCGAGCGCCCGCTCGATCTCGGCTTCGCTGCGCACCCCGCCCGGGGTGCCGGTGATGCTCTCGCCCACCAACCGGATCGCGCCCAACCCGATCAGGGTTGCCGCGGCGGCGGTGGCCACCCACCCGGTGGCGACGAGGATCGAACGACGGCCCATGCTCCGACTATCCCCGATCAATCGTTGTCGTCGGCACATGCGGAGGCTAAGGCACGGTTAACGGGCGTCTCGCCGGCAGCGGAAGCGGTTAGCCTGCCACCTGTGGCCCGCCTGCTGCTCATCGAGGACGACCTGACCATCCGTACCCCGCTGATCCGTGCCCTCCGGGAACGCGGCCATGCGGTGGCCGCGACCTCGACCGCGATGGCCGGGCTCCGCGACGCGCTGGAGGACCGGCCCGACCTCGTCGTGCTCGACCTGGGCCTGCCCGACCTGGACGGGCGTGAACTGCTGCGGATGCTGCGCGCGGTCAGCTCGGTACCGGTCATCGTGGCCACCGCGCGCGACGACGAGACCGAGATCGTGCGGGTGCTCGACGCGGGCGCCGACGACTACGTGGTCAAGCCGTTCACCGCGGCGCAGCTCGACGCGCGCGCCCGGGCGGTGCTGCGCCGGGGCCCAGCCGGCGCCGACGCGCAGGAGGCGGCGCTCGTCGTCGGTGGGCTCCGCGTCGACCCCCGGGCCCGGCAGGTCACCCTGGACGGGGTGACTGTCGAGCTGACCCCCCGCGAGTTCGACCTGCTGCACCACCTGGCCGGCCGACCCGGCCAGGTGGTCACCAAACGTGAGCTGCTCACCGAGGTCTGGCAGATCCCGTACGGGGGCGCGGACAAGACCGTCGACGTGCACCTGTCCTGGTTGCGTCGCAAGTTGGGGGAGAACGCACAGCAGCCTCGCTACCTGCACACCGTGCGCGGGGTCGGGGTCCGCCTCGAAGCGCCGGCGGCGCAGCCGTGAGGGCACGTCTCGCGCTGCTGGTCGCCGCGGTCAGCGTGCTCACCCTCGTCGCGTTCCTGGTGCCGCTGGCGTTGCTGGTCCGTACCGTCGCGGAGGACCGGGCCACCGTCCGGGCCACCGCCGACGCGCAGAGCCTGGTGCCGGTGGTCGGCACCGCCGACGCGGCGACCATCCGGCTCACCGTGGAGCAGCTCGCGGCGGAGTCCGGACGGCCGGTGAGCGTCTTCCTGCCGGACGGGACGGTGCTCGGCGCGCAGACCCCTCGTACCCCGGCGGTGGCGCTGGCCGCGCGCGGGCAGAGCCTCACCGGGGAGTCGGCGGACGGCCGTGAGGTGGTCATCGCCGTGCAGGGTCGGGCGGACGGCACCGGCGTGATCCGGATCGCGGTGCCGCAGCACGAGTTGACCGCCGGGGTCACCAGGGCCTGGTTGGTACTGGCGCTGCTCGGCGTGATCCTCGTGCTGATCGGGTTGCTGGTCGCCGACCGGTTGGCGCGCACCCTGGTCCGCCCGATCAGCGACCTCTCCGCCGTCTCCCACCGTCTGGCCAACGCCGAGTTGGACGCCCGGGTCACCCCCGCCGGCCCGCCCGAGCTGCGCGAGGTGGCCGGCGCGCTCAACCATCTCGCCACCCGCATCCAGGTGCTCCTGGTCCAGGAGCGCGAACAGGTCGCCGACCTGTCGCACCAGTTGCGTACCCCGCTGACGGCACTGCGGCTGGAGGCGGAGTCGTTGCGCGACCCGGACGACGCCGCCCGGATCACCGCGGCGGCCGACGGTCTCGAACGCGCGGTCACCGGGCTGATCCGACAGGCCCGGTGGCGTCACTCACCGGCGGCCCAGCCGGCCGTGGCGGACGCGGCGGCGATCGTCGCCGACCGGGTCGCGTTCTGGTCGGTGCTGGCCGAGGACACCGGTCGGGCCGTCACCCTCGACCTGGCCTCCGGCCCCCTCCCGGTCGGTGTGGCCGCCGACCATCTGACGGCGGCCGTGGACGCGCTGCTCGGCAACGTCTTCGCGCACACCCCCGACGGCACGCCGTTCGCCGTCGGGCTCGCCCGCGACGCCGGGGAGGTGGTCCTCACCGTCGCCGACGAGGGTCCGGGCATGCCGGCCGGTGCGGTCCAGCGAGGCGCGAGCGCGGCCGGGTCGACAGGTCTCGGCCTGGACATCGCCCGCCGCGCCGCGCAGGCCGCCGGCGGTCGCCTGGACCTGCGTGCCGGTCCGGGCGGCGGGGCGCAGGTGCTGCTGCGGCTCGGGCCGCCGGTGTCGTTGCCGGAGGCATAGCCGCTGCGGTGCCGGGTAGCTGCCAGTCATGGCGCGGTATACGAAACCCGAGCTCAGAGAGCAGATCAAGGAAGAAATCAAGGCTTCCGACAAGGGCGGCAGGCCGGGGCAGTGGTCGGCGCGAAAGTCGCAACTGGTCACGCAGGAGTACAAGAGGCGCGGCGGGGGATTCCTGGGCCAGAAGGACGATCGGCAGAAGGCTCTGCAGCGCTGGGGCAACGAGAAGTGGCAGACGAAGGAGGGCGACACCCGAGCGCGCAAGGGCGGCACGACGAGCCGTTACCTGCCCAAGAAGGCCTGGGACGAGATGTCGGAGAGCCAGAAGCGCGCTACCGACACCAAGAAGCGCGAAGCGTCCCGGACCGGTAAGCAGTACGTGGCCAACACCGGGCCGGCCAAACGAGCGCGGCGAGACGCCACGACGGCCGGCCAGATGACAGAGATGTCGGTAACCGAGGCGGTCAAGCTGGTCCGCGGCCTGGACACGCGACAGCTCAAGACCGCCCTGCGTAACGAACGAGCCAGCAAGGACCGCAAGACGCTCGTCCAGCGGCTCGAAGCGGAACTCAACCGGCGGGGCTGACCCGGCCGTCGACGCCTTAACCGGGCCTTAGTGTTCGGACAGCGCGCTGCTATCCCAGTTCAGCCGATCCTCGAAGTCGACAACCGAGGAAAGGTGGACACCACGATGAAGCGCACCAATCTGCTTCTGGCGTCGGTCGGCGGTTCGGCGGTGCTGGCGGTGGCCGGGGTCGCGCTGGGCGTCAACGCCGCGAACGACTCGCGGTCGGGCGGCACGACCCTCGCCGCGGCGACCGTCGCCCCGACGCCCACGGACGCGCCCGGTGCCAGCGGTTCGCCGTCGGCCAGCGGTTCGCCGTCGGCCGACACCCCATCGGGTACGCCGTCGAGCGGCGCTCCGTCGAGCGGTCCGCCGGCCGGCGGTGCTCCGGCTGGCGGCGCGGTCGACGAGAAGCGGGCCGGTGAGATCGCGCTCGCCAAGGCCGGTGGCGGTCAGATCACCGAGGTCGAGGCCGAGCAGGAGAACGGCCGGCCGGTGTGGAGCGTCGAGATCGTCGCTGGCGACACCGAGCACGAGGTGGACGTCGACCGGGACAACGGCTCGGTGGTCAAGGCCGAGCAGGAGCCGGTCGACGACGCCGACGACAAGGACGACGACGCGGACGACAAGGACGACGACGCGGACGACAAGGACGACGACGACTGACCGTCTGATGCCGTCGCCCGCCCTGGGGCTCATTCAGGGCGGGCGACTGGTCGTTCGCCGCCCGCCCTGGTGCTCGCTCCGGGTGGGCGGCGGCAGGGCTTCGGGCGGGCTGGCTCAGACGGTGACGCGTTGCTCCTGGACGGCCGGCTGGTCCTCGGCGAACTGGGTGCTGTACAACTCCTGGTACCGGCCACCGGCGGCGAGCAGGTCGCTGTGCCGCCCCCGTTCGACGATCTGCCCGTCCTCGACGACGAGGATCTGATCGGCTGACCGGATGGTGGAGAGCCGGTGCGCGATGACAACGCTCGTCCGGCCGGTCAGGGCTTCGGCGAGAGCATCCTGGACCGCCGCCTCCGAGGTGGAGTCGAGATGCGCTGTCGCCTCGTCGAGGATGACCACGCGCGGGCGGGCCAGCAGCAGTCGCGCGATGGTGAGCCGCTGCCGCTCACCGCCCGACAATCGGTAACCGCGTTCCCCGACGACGGTGTCGAGCCCGTCCGGGAGCGAGCGGATCAGCTCGTCGAGCCGGGCCCGCCGCAGCACGTCCCACATCTCGTCCTCGGTCGCGTCCGGGCGAGCGAACACCAGGTTGGCGCGGATGCTCTCGTGGAAGAGGTGCCCGTCCTGCGTCACCACGCCCAACGCCGTCCGGATCGATTCGGCCGACAGGTCGCGTACGTCGACGTCGGCGAGCTTCACCGCGCCGTCCTCGACGTCGTACAGGCGTGGCACGAGCTGCGCGATGGTCGACTTGCCCGCCCCGGAGGAGCCGACGAGCGCGACCATCTGCCCCGCCTCGGCGCGGAACGACACACCGTGCAGCACTTCCTCGCCGCCGCGCGTGTCGAGCTTCGCCACGTCCTCCAGGGACGCGAGCGACACCTTGTCCGCCGACGGGTAGCCGAACCGTACGCCGTCGAACTCCACAGCGACCGGTCCCTCGGGGAGGGGCCGGGCGTCGGCCTTGTCGAGGATCAGCGGCTTGAGGTCCAGGACCTCGAACACCCGCTCGAAGCTCACCAGCGCGCTCATCACCTCGACCCGGGCGCTGGCCAGCGACGTCAACGGCGCGTACAGGCGCGACAGGAGCAGTGCGAGGGCGACCACGGTCCCGGCGTCGAGGCTGCCCCGGAGGGCGTAGAGGCCGCCCAGCCCGTACACCAGAGCCAGCGCCAGCGAGCCGACAACGGTGAGCGCGGTGATGAAGACCCACTGGAGCATTGCGGTACGGACGCCGATGTCGCGGACCCGTCGGGCCCGTGCGGCGAACTCGGCGGACTCCTCGGCCGGCCGCCCGTACAGCTTGACCAGCGTGGCGCCGGGCGCGGAGAACCGTTCCGTCATGCGGGTGCTCATGGCGGCGTTGTGCTCGGCGGCCTCCCGCTGCAACCGGGCGAGCTTCGACCCCATGCGTCGGGCGGGTAGCACGAAGATGGGCAGCAGGATGAGCGCCAGCACCGTGATCTGCCACGAGAAGGTGAGCATCACGGCCAACGTCAGGATCAGCGTGACGGTGTTGCCGACCACGCTCGACAGCGTGTCGCTGAAGGCGCGCTGCGCGCCGATCACGTCGTTGTTCAACCGACTGACCAGCGCACCCGTGCGGGTCCGGGTGAAGAACGCGACGGGCATGCGTTGGACGTGGTCGAAGACCGCCGTCCGGAGCTGCACGATCAGCCCCTCACCGATGCTCGCGGACAGGAACCGCGTCACCAGACCCAGGCCGGCCTCGGCGAGCGCGATCAGGGCGATCAGCACCGCCAGCCGGATCACGACGCTGCTGTCGGCGCCGTCCACGATCGCGTCGACCACCCGCCCGGCGAGAATCGGCGCCGCGACCGTGAGGACGGCTGTCACCACGCTCAACAACAGGAACCTGACGATCAGCGGACGGTGTGGCCGCGCGAACTGCGCGATGCGCTTCAACGTGACGCGGGACAGCGGGCGCTCGTCCCGTGCGTTCATCGCGTGGTGCAGGGACGTCCACGCGGCAAATTCCATGCTCATGCATTACCTCCGATATCGGAGGTTAGGACCTCACCCGAGCTTGAGGTCAAGTCATTTCGCCGGGCGGGGATGCGCGCCGACCTCCGACCCGACCGTTCCGCGCAGACAAGCGGGCCCACCCGAGCCGCCATACTGTCGGTCATGGACGTGCGCGGCGACGACGGGTGCCGCCTGTGGGTCGAACAGGCCGGCACGGGGCCGCCGCTGGTGCTCTGTCACGGCGGTCCGGGCCTCTGGGACTATCTCGGCCCGCTGGCCCGGCTGCTCGACGGGCACGCCCGTACCATCCGCTGGGACCAGCGCGGGTGCGGACGCTCGCAGCGGCGCGGACCGTATCGCCTCGGCCGCTTCGTGGCCGACCTCGACGCGGTACGAGACCAGGTGGCCGGACCGCGAACGGCTGTGTTGGGTCACTCGTGGGGTGCACACCTCGCGTTGCGGTACGCCATCGAACACCCCGAGCGAGTCAGCCATCTGATCTACGTCTCCGGGACCGGGATCGACCCCGATCACGGCTGGCACCCGCACTACAAGCGGAACCTGAGGCTGCGGCTCGGGCCTCAGCTGGACCGGTGGGAGGCCCTCAGCGCCCACGCCCGCACACCTGCGGAGGAACGTGAGCGGGCGGTACTCCAGTGGTCGGTCGACTTCGCCGAGCAGGGCACCGCACTACACCACGCGGAGAGGATGGCCACGCCATGGCTGGGCATCAACCACGAGTGCAACCAGGCACTCAACGCGGAGGTCAGGCAGGAGCTCAGCAACTCCGACATGGCCGGGCGGTGCCGGGCGCTGGACCTGCCCGTGCTGATCATCTGTGGCACCGAGGACATTCGTCCCCGCTGGGCCGTCGACTCGTTGCACCACGCGTTGGCCAACAGCCGACGTGTGAGCCTTGCCGGAGCCGGCCATCTGCCGTGGGTCGAGAAACCGGACGACTTCCGTCGAGCGGTGACTGACTTCCTGAAGCAATAGGGCCGCCAGAATCTGAGCCGCTGACCGTGGCTCCCAGATCCGCGAAAGCGCCGATCCAAGGGGCTGTCCTACCGATCATGAGCTCTGCGAATCGTCCGGGGCAGCGCGACATCCAACCGGATGCCATAGTGCCGCGATGAAGGCAGACCTGCACAGTTACTTGAAGGGCGGCCGCGACGCGCTGCTGTGGAAGCTCGACGGGCTCAGCGAATACGACATTCGCCGCCCGTTAACCCGGACCGCGACCAACTTGCTCGGTCTGGTGAAGCACTCGGCGGCCATGGAGATCCTCTACTTCGGCGTCGTGTTCGGCCGGCCGTTCGAGCAGGAGCTGCCGTACGTCGGCGACGGAGCAGAAACCAATGCCGACATGTGGGCGACCGCGGATGAAACCCGCGAGGAGGTCGTCGCACTGTACCGTCGCGCGATCGCCCACGCCGACACCACCATTGCAGCTCTTGCGCTGGATGAGGTAGGCCGCGTGCCGTGGTGGGGCGATGCAGCGGTCACGTTGCACCACGTCGTGGTCCACGTCATCGCGGAAACACAACGGCACGCCGGCCACGCAGACATCGTGCGCGAACTCATCGACGGCGCGGCCGGACTGCTGCCCAGGAACGACAATCTGCCCCCCGCCGACGAGTCATGGTGGCTGGACTACCGCCAGCGAGTGGAGCAGGCTGCCCTCGATGCCAGCAAACGCAGCAACTAGGTTCTCTGTCGATCATGGAAGCCAGATGATGGCGGCGATGAGGACGAGGCTGGCGCGGTAGAGGGATGCGCGTTTGGCGTATCGGGTGGCCAGGTCACGCCACTGCTTGAGCCGGTTGAAGCAGCGTTCCACGACGTTGCGCCTGCGGTAGACCGCCTTGTCGAAGGCCGGTGGTCGCCCGCCCGCGCTGCCCTTGGCGGCCCGGCGGGCGACCTGGTCCGACCGTTCGGGGACGACGTGCCGGATCCCTCGCTGCCGCAGGGCTCGACGCGTCGAGTCATGCGCATAGCCCTTGTCGGCGATCAGCACCTCGGGGCGCTTGCGGGGCCGGCCGGGTCCGGGGTCGTTGACCCGGATCGCGTCGAGCAACGCCAGTAGTTGGGGGTTGTCGCCGGCCTGGCCCGGGGTGAGCAGGATCGACATCGACCGACCACGACCGTCGACGACGAGGTGGATCTTCGTGCTCAGCCCTTCACGGGATCGGCCGATGGCCTCACCATCTTGCGCACCAGGTGTCGCCGCACTTGTCGCAGAGCCCCTTTTTGCGGGCGCCAGCGGCATGCTGGTGCGCCCGCACGATCGACGAGTCGATGCTGATCGTCCACTGCACCGGTGTGCCGTCGTCGTGGACTTGCGCCGCGGCCAGGATCCGATCCCACGTGCCGTCGGCCGTCCAGCGACGCAGCCGTTCGTGGCAGGTCTTCCACGGCCCAAAGCGATCCGGCAGGTCACGCCACGGCGCACCCGTGCGCAGCTTCCACATAATCCCGTTGATCACCTGCCGAGGATCCTGCCACCACCCCCGAGCACCGCCCGGTTCCGGCAACAGCGGCGCGATTACCGCCCACGCCTCATCGGTCAACTCACCACGACGCACCACCGGCACATCGTCAGCGATCAACCACTACAAGATCGGCAGGACACGCCCTAGACGGACTGGCTCGTCGACCGGCAGGCTGCCAGTCTTCGTGGGCCCTTCTACGTTCGTCGGTGGTAGTGGTTGCGGCGCGGAATTTGGTCGGGGTCGAGCCAGGCCGGTGGCACGAACTCCGGATTGCCGTCGTCGCCGAGCCGCACCGTCCACTCGCTGTGGTGGATGTGCCGGTGGTGGTGGCCGCAGAGCAGCACGGCGTTGTCGAGGCTGGTCGGGCCGCCGTCGGCCCAGTGGTGGATGTGGTGGGCGGCGCACCAGCGCGGCGGCCGGTCGCAGCCCGGGAACGCACAACCGCCGTCGCGCAGCACCAGAGCCCGACGCAGCGGCCCGGTGACGAGTCGACGTTGTCGACCGACGTCGAGGACCTGGCCTGCGCCGCCGAGGACGGCGGGCAGGATGGTGGCGTCGCAGGCCAGTCGGCGCACCGTGTCGGGGGTGAGCTGCAGGCCGATGTCCAGTGCGCCGCTGCCTAGCTGCCGGGTCAGCCCGTCGTACCCGGTGGTGACGACGATCTGGGCGGGGTCACCGCCGCTGTCGGGCAGCTCACCGGTGCGTAGGGCGAGTCGGCAGACGTCGGCCAGAGCGTCGTGGCGGCGTTGGCCGGCGCAGCGGGTGTCGTCGGGGCCGGCGGGTGCGCTGAGCGGGTCGATGGCGGCGCGCACCAACGCGGCGGCCTCGGCGTCGAGGGTGCCGCTGAGTCGCAGCCGCCCGTCGGTTTGCGCGGACAGCGTGAGGTGTCGGTCGCGGGTGGCGCGGGCGTCCTCGGCGGCGAGGGCCGCGGCTGCGGCGGCGTCGGCGAGGTCGGGGGCGACGTGGTCGAGGATCCGGGTGCCCATGCGACGCAGCAGGGTGGGGTCGAACTGCCCGGCCCATTCCACGAGCACGCCGACGGCCTTGCCGGCGGTTTCGGTATCGGCGGTGGTCTGCACGGTGGTGGCGGTGTCGGCGATGACGCGGGCCTGGTCCAGGTTGATGGTGCCGTCGGCCAGCGCTTGTCGGATCTGAGGGTTGCCGGTGTCCAGGGCGGTGGCGAGGTCGACCAGGCGGCGGGCGGCGGGAACGGTCATGCGCAGTCGTTCGCGTAGCCAGATCGTGGTGGTGGAGGCGCCCTGCGCGCGGGCGGTGCCGCGGCCGTCGATCTCGCGGACCAGGGTCAGGGTGACGGCGGCGAGGCGTTGCTGAAGACGGTGCGCGGCGTCGAGCGCGGCGACCAGCTCCTGCTCGGTGAGGGGCCAGGCGGCCGTGTCGACGCAGGCAGCGACCGCGTCGTCCGCCTGCGCCAACTCCTCAACCATGACCGGATACTAGAACAGGTGTACGACAAATTCAGTCACCATGATCGATTGCTGTCAGACCATGCGGAGAGGATTCGGCCGGCGGTGACTGTCACAGGCCGGCGTGCATGGTCAGGCTCTGCCGCAGGTGGAGTTTCGGCCTGGATCCGACGACCGAGCCGACGACCTCGCCCCCACGGAACACCAGCAGCGTCGGCAGGGACATGACCGCGTAGCGTCGCGTGGCCTGTGGGTTGTCGTCGGAGTTGAGCTTGGCGATGACCATCCGGTCGCCGAACTCCTGTGCCAGCTCGACGAGGCTCTTCTCGATCATCTTGCACGGCGGGCACCACTCCGCCCAGAAGTCGACCACGACGGGCCGGTCGCTGGTCAGCACCAGCTCGGCGAACGTGTCGTCGGTGACGGTGATCAGGGAGCTGACGCTCGTTTCCTGGGGCATGTTTCCTCCCGGTGCGCGATGGCGTGGGTGAGCTGGGTGTGCAACTGCTGACGGACCGCTCCGAGTCGATCGAGGTAGTCGTCGACCTCGGCGAGCTTGCGTCGCAGCACCAGCACGGAATCGGGACAGACGTCGCCGGACGCGTTGCCCGCCCGCAGGCAGGCGACGAACGGACGGACGTCGTCGAGGCCGAAGCCGACGTCGAGCAGCGCCCGGATCTCCCGGACGACCCGCAGCTCCGCCTCGTCGTAGACGCGGTAGCCGTTCGCCGAGCGCTGCGGGTGTACCAAGCCGTGGGCTTCGTAGTAGCGCAGCGTCCGGGTGCTCGTGCCGGCCCGTTCCGCCAGCTCGCCGATCAGCATCAGACCTCCTCGACCAGCCTGTCGCGACCAGGCTAAACCTTGCCGTCAGCGTCAAGGCAAGGCTGCGCCCGGCCCGGGCGGGCTGGCTGGCCCGCGCCAGCCCGCCAGGCCCGCGACCGGACCAACCCCGGACATGGCTCAGGGCGCCGGTTTGCCGGCGCCCTGAGCGTGTGAGTCCCAGGGCCTGTGTCGAAGCCCCTGGCCGGCCTGCGGCGGGCCCGGACGACGACCGGCCGCGTTGGATATTCGCCCGGATACAACACCGGTATCCGAACGAACATCCGCCTTGCCGGACCGCCGCCCGGACTCCGCCTCGGCTCGACCGAGGACTTCGACACAGGCCTTAGCCGATGCGGAACTGGTCGCCGTAGACGGCGAACGCCAACGGCGTGTTCAGGTTGAAGTTGCCGTTGTTGAGGAACACCCGCTGGGCGGTGTCGACCCGGGACGTGTCGGAGTGGGCTTCTTCCTTCTTCATCTCGATGACCCGCTCGTCGAGGAACGCGTTGAGCCAGGTTCGCTCGTCACCGCCCTGCGCCGGGGGCTTCGCCCGGGCGAGGGCGCGGTTGCGGATCTGCCGCATGCCCTCGTACCCGTGCATGACTGCCGCGTCGTAGTAGGCGAACTGGCCGAGTGCCCGGACCTGGTCGTTCTTGCCGTCGCGTACCGACGGGTTGAAGTAGACGCGGTCCCGCTCGGCCTCCTGGGCGGCCCGGAAGACCGAGTCGTTGGCCGCCGTGCGCCAGTCGCGGGGGAAGTTCGGGTCGAGGCCCGAGTGCGAGGGGGTGCCGTTGACGGCGCGCAGCGCCGGCAGGTAGCCGGACAGTACGTTGCCGGGCTTCGTGTTCGTGTACGCCTGCACCAGTTCGAGCATGTCGCCGGTGCCGGAGCAGAAGCCGATGATGCCGGCGGTGTAGCCGCGTCCGTCGCCGATGTCCTCGATGTAGGAGAACTGGGCACGCCAGTCGAGGGAGGAGTTCTCCGCAGCCGAGACGAGCTGCATGGCGACGTCCTTCTTCGCCGGGTCGTCGAGGTTGGTCCCGGCCGGGGTGGTGGGCGGAGGGGTGCTACCGCCGCCGGGCAGGGTCCACTGCTGGTTCGAGGTGCCACCGCAGGTCCAGATCTGCAACCGGGCGCCGTTGGCGGTGCTGCGGTCAGTGACGTCGAGGCACTTGCCGGAGGCGGAGTTGACGAGAGCGCCGTTGCTGGCGGTCCACTTCTGCGCGCCGGTGCCGTTGCAGTCGTACAGCTGGATCTTGGCACCGTTGGCGGTCGACGCGGCGGTGACGTCGAGGCACTTGCCGAGCGCCCGGATCGAGGTGTCGGTGTTGCCGACGGTCCACGTCTGGGCTGCGCTGCCGTTGCAGTCGTAGAGCTGGACGGCGGTGCCGTTGGCCGAGTTGGCGCCGGCTACGTCGACGCACTTGCCAGCGAGACCGGTGATCGGGCCGGCGGTGGCGGCGCTCGCCGACGGCAGGCCGTAGCCGACGGCGGCGACGCCGATCAGCAGGGTGCCCGCGACGTAGGCGGCTGTTCTCTTGTGAACCATGGTGTTCCTCGGGGAAGGGGCGGCAGGCCGCCAGCCGGTCGGTGCCCGGCGCGGCGATTCGACCCCGGCGGGCACCGCGAGCATCAGGAAACTGTATTAACAGATATCAGTACGTCGGTGAGCCGTCAATCGGCGTCAGCCGTCCGTGACGAGGCATGTTCACCTCGTTGACGGCCACCCGAGAGCTCGATGCCCGGACCGCACAGTTAGATGTCGTCAGCAGTGCCGCGGCCCGGGCGAGCAGACCTGGGACGGCACCCAGACGCAAGGAGTGCTCCATGGCAGTCGACCCCCGCCGTACCCGGCCTCTGTGGGCCACGGCTACCGCCGTGCTCGCCCTGGCGGCGCTGTCCGCCTGCGGCGGCTCCGGCGGCGCCGACCCGGTCGGCGCGGCCGCCACGAGCAGCGCCGCCACGAGCAGCGCCGCCGCGCCGACCGCTGTCGCGCCGACCGACGCGGCACCGCCGCCGGCCAAGGGCAAGCTGCGCGGGTACGGCACGGTGCGGCAACTCAGCGAGACCGCGGACCTGGTGGTACGCGGTGAGGTCGAGCCGGCCGGCTTCCGGGTCGATGAGGTGCTGCGCGCGGCGAACGGGGCGTCCGTGAACGCCGGGGCGCGCATCACGCTCGCCAGCCTGCCCGCAGGCGTGCCGGACATGGCCCACATGTCCACGCTCGAACCGGGCCAGGTCGCGGTGCTCTACCTCGCCAAGGACCCGGCCGCCTCGACGTTCCGCACGCTCAGCGGAGACTTCGGCGTGTTCGACGTGACCGGGGCCGGCGACGACGCGGTCGCGGCGTCCCGCTCGCAGGCCATGGCCGTCAGCGGCCTGGTCACCGAGGACCCGGCCGCCTCGGGCCACGGCTTCCGCACCACCCTCGGCCAGCTCCGCGCCGTCGCCGCCCAGGTCGAGTAGAACGGCTGGAACGCGGACGGCACCCGCCGGGTGCCGTCCGCGTGCTCACTGCTCCCGGTAGGTGGCCAGGTCGAAGTCGGCGTACGCGCCGTCGCCGCCGAGATCCTGCACCCACAGGCCGAGGAACGCCCCGGTGAAGCCCCACGCCGCCGGCTCACCGTCGATGATCAGCGCGGCGTGCTCGTCGGACAGGATGGTCGCGTCCAGGTCGACGCCGGCTGGCTGCCAACCGGCGCCGAGGTCGTAGTCGAAACGCACCACCGGCCCGTCGAACACGGCCCGCAGACCGACCCGGGTGACGCCGCTGACGTCAACGGTCAGATCCGGGTACGGGGTGCGCCTCCCGTTGTCGGAGCTGAGCAACTCCAGCACCGTCCGCCCGTCGTCGTCGCGGGTCAGGTAGAGGTGGTGCCAGTTCAGGGTGTTGTAGTACGCGGTGACCCCGGCGAGCTGCCGGTGGTCGGCCGGGTCGAACTCGACAACGGTCTCCAGCGAGCAGTGCATCGCCCCGACACGTCGCGCGACCAGGCTCGGGGCCTGCCGTCCGACCGGCGACTGCCCGCCGTGGATCCGCACGTACGACGGGCGGGCGTGCAGGTCGACCCAGTCGGTGGTGGCCGGTCGGCGCAGCGTCGACCAGCACAGGCCCAGCTCGGGGGCGTCAAAGTGATCGGTCTCGGGCTCCGCCGGCCACGGGTGCGCGGGCAGGTCGGGTGCGACGACCTCGTCCGCCGGAACCCCTCCGGCGATCTTCGGCCACTCACCCGACGGCCACTCGACCCGTTGGATCGCGGTCTCCCGGCCGAGCACACAACTGCCCAGCGGGGAGTAGGGGCGCCCCACCAGGTGGGCCAGGTACCACTCGTCGGTCTGGGTACGAACCAGGCTGCCGTGACCCGCCTTCTGCAACCGCAGGTCGGGGCGGCCCACGGAGGTGAGCAGCGGCCCGTCCGGATCGACCTCGTACGGCCCGAACAGGTCCCGGGACCGCGCCATGGTGACCTGGTGCTCCCAGCTGGTGCCGCCCTCGGCGGTGATCAGCCAGTACCAGCCGTCGTGGCGGTAGATGTGCGGGCCCTCCGTGACACCGACCGAGGTGCCGGTGAACAGCATGCGCGGACTGCCGACCAGCCGACGCTCGGCCCGGTCGTACTGCTGGATCTCGATGCCGCCGAAGCGGTCCCGGCCGGGTCGCCAGTCCGCGCTCATGCTCAGCAGCCACGTGGTGCCGTCCTCGTCGTGGAACAGCGCCGCGTCGAAGCCGCGCCCGTGCAGCTTCACCGGGTCCGACCAGGGACCGGCGATGTCCTCGGCGGTGACCAGGAAGTTCTGCGGATCCCAGTAGCCGCTGGCGAAGCTGGCCACGTCGCTGTAGACGAGGTAGAACAGACCGTCGTGGTACGTCAGGTCGGGTGCCCACACGCCGTTGGAGTCACCGCAGCCACGCAGGTCGAGCAGGCGGCGGTCGGTGATGACCCCGCTCAGGGTGCGCCAGTTCACGAGATCACGCGAATGGTGCACACGCACGCCCGGATACCACTCGAAGGTCGAGGTAGCCAGGTAGTAGTCGTCGTCGACCCGCAGGATCGACGGATCCGGGTGGAACCCGGCGAGGACGGGGTTGCGGATCGACCGGGTAGCGGTCGCCACGTTAGCGATGTCGGTCGACACGTAGGGGCTCCTCTGGACGGGCTGTCTGGAACTTCCGGAAACTTGCGGTCCCGGATCGCTGGAAGTCCTGCCTACGCTAGCCGGTCTTTTCGCAATAGGACAGAGGGCTTGACCGTTGCGGAAACAGCTCGTAGCGTGCCCGCCATCGACCGGTAATACCGGCGAAGCTTTTTGAAAGTTCCGGAGATCCATAGGTTCCCACCACGCCGGCCGTGCCGGCAACCGAGCACCCCGTGAGTTCCCGAAGGGATGGATCATGACCCCGCACCTTTCCCGCCGAACGCTGCTCGGCCTCGCCGGTGCCGGCGCTGGCGCGTACCTGCTGAGCGCCTGTAGCGGTGACGACAAGTCCGGCGACCCGAACGCCCCGCAGACCATCAACTGGTGGCACATCCAGAACACCGAGCCGATGCTTCCGGTCTGGGCGGCGATGGCCAACGAGTACAAGGCCGCGCACAGCAACGTCACGTTCACCATCCAGCCCCTGGAGAACGAGGCGTTCAAGGCCAAGCTCACCACCGCCACCCAGGCGGGCGACCCGCCGGACCTGTTCCAGTCCTGGGGTGGCGGCGTGCTGAAGCAGCAGGTGGACGCGGGCCTGGTCAAGGACCTCACCGACGACGTGAAGGACCTGGTCGCCGGCATCCTGCCCGCCGCCATGCAGCCGTACACGATCGACGGCAAGATCTACGGCATTCCGTTCGACATCGGCATGGTCGGGTTCTGGTACAACAAGGAGCTCTTCACCCGCGCCGGCATCACCGAGACCCCCACCACCTGGACCGGGGTGCTCGACGCGGTCCGCAAGCTCAAGGCCGCCGGCATCACCCCGGTCGCCCTGGCCGGCAAGGACAAGTGGCCGGCCCACTTCTACTGGTCCTACCTCGCGATGCGCATCGGTGGTGTCGACGCGCTGCAGAAGGCTGTCGACAGCAAGAACTTCGACACCCCCGACCTCGTCGCCGCCGGTGAGCGGCTCAAGGAACTCGTCGACCTGCAGCCGTTCCAGAAGGGCTTCCTCGGCGCGGAGTTCGGTTCGCCCGACGGTCAGGCAGCCACCATGGGCAACGGCAACGCCGGCATGGAGCTGATGGGGCAGTGGGCGCCGGCGGTGCAGGCCTCCAGCTCCACCAGCAAGAAGGGCCTCGGCGACAAGCTCGGCTTCTTCCCGTTCCCCTCCGTAGACGGCGGCAAGGGCGCGGCGACCGAGGTCTTCGGCGGTGGCAACGGCTTCGCCGTCGGCAAGGACGCGCCTGCCGCCACCATCGACTTCCTGAAGTTCCTGCTCAGCGTCGAGAACCAGAAGCGCTCCGCGCAGACCAACGCCGTGCTGCCCACGGTGAAGGACGCCACCTCCGCCATCAGCGACCCCAACAACAAGGCCGTCGCGGAGGCCCTGTCCAAGAACACCGGCTTCCAGCTCTACCTCGACCAGGCGTACGCGCCCGCGCTCGGGCAGCAGATCAACGACAGCGTCGCGGAGATCATCGCCGGCAAGAAGTCCCCGGCGGCGATCGTCAAGGACATCACGCAGGTGGCAAAGACCGCCTGATCGTGACCCGTCACCCGTCCGTAGCCGGCCGTAGAACCCGAGTGGAGCAGGAATGACCAGGCCATCGACCGTGTCCGACCTGAGGCGCGGCGACACGGCGACCGATCCGCCGGCACCGGGGCCGGGCACCGCGCGCAAGCGTGGCCGCCAGCCCCGGCCGGGCCGGGGTGGCGTCCTCGCCGTGTTCCTGGCGCCTGCCCTGGCGCTGTTCGTACTGCTGGTCCTCGCCCCCATCGTGGTGGCCGCCTACGCCAGCTTCTTCAAGTGGAACGGCTTCGGCCTGCCGGAGAACTTCATCGGGTTGGACAACTACACCCGTGCCTTCGGTGACCCGACGTTCCGCGGCGACCTGTGGCGTGGCCTGATTCTGGTGGTGCTGTCCCTGGTCGTGCAGCTGCCTGTTGCGCTGGCCCTGGCCATGCTCCTCAATCAGCCACTTCGCGGGCGGGCCGTCTATCGGCTGATCTTCTTCGCCCCGTACGTGCTCTCCGAGGTCACCACGGCCGTCCTGTTCACCCTGGTGTTCTCACCGAACCGAGGGCTGGGCGAGGGGGTCGCCCGGTGGCTGGGCGCCGACGCGGGCACCGTCTTCGCCGACCCGGACACCGTGCTGTACGCCGTATTCCTGGTGGTGTCCTGGAAGTACTTCGGCCTCTACATGATGCTCTTCCTGGCGGCCCGGCAGGGCATCCCGAAGGAACTGCACGAGGCGGCGGTCACCGACGGCGCCACCGGCTGGCAGGCGTTCCGACACGTCACCCTGCCCCTGCTCGGCCCGACGATCCGCATCAGCATCTTCCTGTCGGTCATCGGCACCATCCAGCTGTTCGACATGGTGTGGGTGCTCACCGGTGGTGGGCCGATCCACTCCTCGGAGACGCTGGCCGTCACGATGTACCAGTTCGGCTTCCGTCGCTTCGAGGTCGGCTACGCGAGCGCCATCAGCATCGTGATGTTCCTGCTGAGCCTCATCTTCGCCCTGTTCTACCAACGCATCGTCCTGCGTCGTGACACGGCGGGCGCGATCACCACCCAGGGAGGCCAGCGATGACCGCCACGGCGAGTCGCGCCCAGCGGACCCGCAGCGTCGTGCTGCACCTCGTCTGCATCGCCGTCGGCGTGCTCATCGTCGTGCCGGTGTACTTCGGCGTGCTCGGCGGCTTCAAGGACAACGGCCAGTTGTCCACCAACCCGCTGGGCTGGCCCGACCCGTGGGTGCCGAACTACTTCGAGATCCTGGGCAACGGGGTGTTCTGGCGGCAGCTCGGCAACAGCCTGCTCATCGCCGTGACCAGCACCTTCATCGTCGTCGGCGCGGCGGCGATGGCCGCGTTCGTCTTTGCTCGCTACGCCTTCCGGGGCCGCGAGTTCCTGGTGACGTTGTTCGCGATCGGCCTGATGTTCCCGTTCGCGGTGGCGATCCTGCCGCTGTTCGTGCTGCTGCGCAGCGTCGGCCTGCTGGACAACCCTCTCGGCGTCATCCTGCCCCAGGCCGCCTTCGGGCTGCCGATCACCATCATCATCCTGCGCCAGTTCTTCCGGACCATCCCGGCCGAGGTCGAGGAGGCCGCCGTCCTCGACGGCTGCGGCCCCTTCGGGTTCTTCTGGAAGGTCCTGCTGCCGATGGCGCGCCCCGCCCTGGCCACCGTCTCGGTGCTGGCGATCGTCACCAGCTGGAACAACTTCATGCTCCCGCTGGTCGTCTTCAGCGATCAGAGCTGGTGGACCCTCCCGGTCGGGGTCCAGGCGTTCCAGGGCCAGTACGCCGACGACACCGCACGGGTGCTCGCCTACGTCGTGCTGTCCATGCTGCCAGCCCTGGGCTTCTACGCAGTCGCCGAACGTCAACTCATCGGCGGCCTGACCGGCAGCGTCAAGGGATGACATCGCAGCACCGCGAGCAGACCTGAAGCTTCCGGTACGACGAGGGGGGACCGTGGGCGCGGAGAACGGCCGAAACGTCACCATCGCCATGATCGCGCGGTTGGCGGGTGTCTCCGTACCCACGGTCTCCCGAGTCATCAACGGCCGCTCCGACGTCGCTCCCGACACCCGGGAGCGCGTCGAGGCCCTGCTCAACCGGCACGGCTACCGCCGCCGGTCACCGGCCCGGCGTACCGACGCGGCCCTCATCGACCTGGTCTTCAACGACCTGGACAGCCCGTGGGCCGTGGAGATCATCCGCGGGGTGGAGGACGTCGGCCAGACCAGCGGCGTCGGCACTGTCGTCTCGGCCATCCACTGGCGCATCTCCTCTGCCAAGCAGTGGCTGGACAACATGCGTACGCGCTCCACCGAGGGCGTCATCTTCGTGACGTCGATGGTGAACCCGCCGTTGCAGGCCGAGCTGCGCCGGCTCCACCTGCCGGTCGTCATCATCGACCCCGCCGGAGTGGACCCGCAGGAATCACCCACCATCGGCGCCACCAACTGGGCGGGCAGCCTGAGCGCCAACCAGTACCTGATCAGCCTGGGGCACCGCCGGATCGGCTTCATCGCTGGCCCGCCGCACCTGATGTGCAGCCGAGCCCGGATGGACGGCTACCGGGCCGCCCTCGGCGCCGCCGACATCCCCATCGACGACGCCCTCATCCGACCGGGCAACTTTTACCACGAGTCCGGTTTCAGCGCGGGTACTCAGTTGCTGGCCCTGCCCGACCCACCCACCGCCATCTTCGCGTCCAGTGACCAGATGGCACTGGGCGTCTACGAGGCGGTCCGCAAACGCGGCCTACGGGTGCCCGACGACGTCAGCGTGGTCGGGTTCGACGACCTGCCGGAGGTCCGGTGGTGCTCCCCGCCGCTGACCACCGTCCGTCAACCCCTGGCCGAGATGGGCATGCTGGCCGCACGGACCGTCCTGCGCCTCGCCGGCGGCGAGAAGACCGAAAGCCCTCGGGTCGAGCTCGCCACCGAGCTGATCGTCCGCGACAGCGCCGCGCCACCCCGCTGACCGCGCCGCGCGGCTCGTCACGTTCGCGCGGCCCTCGCCGTCAGGCGTCGCGGAGCGCGTCCTCGACGCCACTCTCGCGGCGACCGAGGTGCGCGGGCTCCCGGCCGGACAGCACGTCCAGCGCGGCCTTCAGGCAGGCGCCGTTCTCGCGCATGGAGCCGAACCGCCAGGTCAGGGAGTACTGTTTCGCGCTGTCGTCGCCCACCCCCTGGGCGTCGATGCCGAGCCGTCGACACAGTGCCACGGCCCGGGGCAGGTGAAACGACTGGGTAACGACCGTCGCGCGTCGCACCCCGAAGATCTGCCGGGCCCTGGCGCAGGAGTCGTACGTGTCGAAACCGGCGTAGTCGAGCACCACCTTCCGCGCCGGCACACCCCGGTCGACCAACCAGCCCTGCATCGCCTCGGGCTCGTTGTAGTCCGCGTTCATGTTGTCGCCGGACACCAGGATCGCGCTCACCCGCCCGGCGTCGAACAACCGCCGCGCGATCTCCAACCGGGCGGCGAGGACCTCCGACGGCGTACCGTCGGCGTCCACCTTCGTGCCCAGGACCAGGGCGACGGGCGCAGCGGGCACGTCGGCCTCGCTGTAGAGATGGCCGTCGGCGGTGTCGCGGACCCACCGCACGCTGGCGACCGTACCCCCGGCCAGCAGCACCGCACCCACCACCAACGCGAAGAGAGTACGGCGGACGAACCGCCGGTGCTCCCCGTACCACCGCGCCACACCGAAACGTCCCCGCATGCCGGCGAGACTAATCGGGTGGCGCTTGTCGCGATCGGTCACCGCCTCAGTTTCGGGTCCACTTCTGGCTGTTGCCGCCGGTGCAGTTCGCCAGGACCATCGTGGTGCCGTTCGCGGTGCCGGCGGCGTTCGGTGACAGGCACAGGCCGGACTGCACGCCGGTGACCGTGCCGTCGGTGTTGAGGTTCCACTGCTGGTTGGCGCCGCTGCCGCAGGTCCAGATGATCACGCGGGTGCCCGGTGTGGTCGCGGCCCCCTCGGCGTCGAGGCACTTGGTCCCGTACACCTGGAGTTGTTTCGTGGTGGTCGGTGTCCACTGCTGGTTGGTGCCGCCGTTGCAGTCCCACAGCGTCAGTTGGGTGCCGTTCGTCTGTGACCTGGACGGCACGTCCAGGCAGCGGTTGGCGCCGACGTTGCGCAGCGGTGCTGCGGTGCCGCTCGGTGGTGGGGTGGTGGGGCTCGTGGTGTCGAAGCCCAGGAACCGGATGGCCTGGGCGGCGTCGAACGGAATGGAGTGGCCGTACCCCTGGAAGCTGATCGCTTCGACGGGCGCCGTGCCGCCGGTGCCGCCGTAGCGGGTGCGAGTGGCGCTGGTCTGCGGTGTGTCGGTGTAGCTGGGTGTCTGGGACACGCCCAGGACGTTGGTCCACTGCTTGACCTGCTCGCCGAAGTTGACGTAGCTCAGCGTGGTGTCCGTGGTGCCGTGCCAGATCTGGACCCGGGGTCGGTTGCCGGTGTAGCCCGGGTACGCGTTGCGGACCAGGTCACCCCACTGCTGTCCGGTCCGGACGATCCGCCCGCCGGAACACTCGCTGTTCCACTCCGCGCCGTTGGTGGTGGCGAAGCAGCCGAACGGGACACCCGAGGAGCTGAAGCCCGCGTGGAACAGGTCGGGGTAGAGGCCGAGCATGACGTTGGTCATCATCGCGCCGGAGGAGAACCCGCCCACGCCGATCCTTGTGGAGTCGACGGGGTACCGGCTCCGGACGTGGTCGACCATGGACTTGAGGCCGATCGGGTCGCTGCCACCGTCGCGTCGGAGGGCCTGCGGCGAGGAGACGTCCCAACACTTGCTGCTCCGGGTCACCGATGGGTAGATCACGATGAAGCCGTAACGGTCGGCCAGGGTGCTGAGGCCAAAGCCGGTGTGTACCGCCGGGCCGCTGCCGGTGCAGTAGTGCAACGCGAGGAGCAGGGCCGGTTGGGCCGCTACCCGGTCCGGCACGTACAGGTGCATCTGCAGGTTCGTCGGGTTGGTGCCGAAGTTGGTCACCTGGGTGAGCGTCGCGGCCGACGCCGGGGTGGCGACAGTTGCCACTGTCGCCATCGTCGCGAGCGTCGTCGTGAGCGCGGCAGCCAGCAGTGCGGTTCTGAATCTCATCGGCGATTCCTCTGGTCATGGGTCGGCGGACCCGGCGGCAGCACGTCGTGACCGTCGGAGTCCGACCAGCGGAGGCTCGCCCGGAGAGCCACGGACGCTGATCGCATCGCATCGACTGTGAGCGATAACATCCCGGTCGTCAAGCCGTACCGCGCACGCCCTTCCTCCGCATGGGAAGGGGGTGTCACAATGGCTGTGGCGCTCATGTGGTCACCGCTGAGCCCGGGGGAGGGCCTTCCGCAGGAAGCGGACGGTGGGCACTAACCCGGAGGCCGTTCATGGACCTTGCGCCAGACGTCAACGCCATCTCCAGCCTGGTCGACCTGCTGGGCGCCGTCCTCCAGTTGGCCGCCGCGGTCGTCACCCTGCTGGCCGCCGCAGCCGTCGGCAGGCGTCGCAGCGGCCGCGGCGAGGACAAGGAGCGGTGACGCCCTTGAGATTCGCGATACGCCCATGACATTCTTGTGCGTCGATGAAAAGCTGTGCGCGCGGGGCTGATGTCCGTCCGATGGGCAACCGGGATCCGGTACGGATCCGGGGGGACGGGTGACACGAGCGACGGACCACCGAGGTCCGTCGTCCACCCCTTCCCCTGAAGGAACCGAGCCCATGCGCATCCAGAAGAAGAGGCGCGCGTCCCTCCTGGCGAGCCTGCTGCTCGCCGCGACCGCGCTGTCCGGCATCGACGCCCCGACCGCCAGCGCGGCGCCCGACCCGGTCGCCGTCACCGTCGACGCCCGCGCGGGCATGGCCACCGTGCCCGCCACCGCGCTGGGCGTCAACCACGCCATCTGGGACCAGAACCTCGGCACCGCCGAGACGTCGGACCTGCTCCGCGACGCGGGTGTGCAGATGATGCGCTACCCGGGCGGCTCGTACGCCGACATCTACCACTGGAAGGACCACACCGCGCCCGGCGGCTACGTCGCACCGGGAACCGACTTCGACACCTTCATGGCGGCCGTCCGGCGGGTCGGCGCGCAGCCGATGATCATCGCGAACTACGGCACCGGCACGCCCGCCGAGGCCGCCGACTGGGTACGGTATGCGAACGTCACCAAGCGCTACGGCGCGCGGTACTGGACGATCGGCAACGAGAACTACGGCAACGGTCACTACGGGTCCGCCTGGGAGGCGGACGACCACCCGGACAAGAGCGCGACACAGTACGCAAGGCTGGTCGTCGAGTACGCCGACGCGATGAAGGCGGTCGACCCGAGTATCAAGGTCGGCGCGGTGCTGACGATGCCGGGCAACTGGCCGGACGGCATCACCGCCGGCAGTGACCCGGGCCCGTGGAACCAGACAGTGCTCTCCATCGCCGGTCCGAAGATCGACTTCGTGGACGTGCACTGGTACCCGGGTGGCTCTGCCGCCGAATCGCTGGCCCGCACCAACCACCTGCCCGACGCGACCTACCTGCTGCGACAGCACCTCACCCGGTACGCGGGCCCGAACGCCGACCGCATCGGCATCAGCTTCACCGAGCTGAACGTCGACGCCGGACGGACCACACAGCCCGCCGCGCTCTTCCTGGCCGACGCGTACAGCGCGCTCCTGGCGAACGGCATCTTCACCGCCCACTGGTGGAACGTGCACAACGGCATGGGCACCGTGACGCAGGTGGCCGGCCAGACCGACTACGGCGACTTCGGCATGCTCTCCAGCGGCGCCTGCACCGAGGACGGCTCGGTCTGCCAACCGCCACTGAACACACCGTTCGCGCCGTACCACGGGCTGACCATGATGAAGCTCTTCGCGAAGACCGGTGACCAGTTCGTCCGCGCCGGCTCCGACGAGCCGCTGGTGACCGCCCACGCCGTCCGTCGGGGCAACGGTGACCTCGCACTGCTGCTGCTCAACAAGGACCCGGACAACGCCCACCCGGTCACCATCGACTATGCCGGGTTCACCCCGTCCGCCGCCGCCCCGACGGTGTCGACCCTCACCAACGGCGCGACCGGCATCGCCACCAGCCAGAACGGCTCCGCCACCAGCCGGACGCTGCCGGCGTACTCGTTGACGACGCTCGTGTTGCGACCGGCTGGCGCGACCGCCGGGCGGCCCTCGGCCCCGGGCCAGCCGACAGCCAGTGGTGTCACCGACCGTGCCGCGACGATCTCCTGGCCGGCGGCCACCCCGGGCCGCAGTCCGATCGCCAAGTACGAGGTGTACCGGCAGAACGGCGGGGCCAGCGAGCAGCTCGGCGAGACGCCGACCACCTCGTTCACCGTCGGCAACCTGGTGCCGGGCAGCAGGTACACAGTCAACGTGCTGGCCCGGGACACCGCCGGCCGGGTGTCCTGGGCCTCGCCACCGCTGACCTTCACCACCGGTAGCCCGACCACCAGCGCGTGCACCGTCCGCTTCACCACCGCCAACGACTGGGGCAACGGCTACATCGGCGGCATCGAGATCGTCAACAACGGCACCAGCCCGGTCAACGGGTGGACGCTCACCTGGACCTGGCCCACCGAATGGCAGCAGGTGAGTAGCGGGTGGAGCGCCACCTGGGAACAGGTCGGCACCGCCGTGCGGGTCACGCCCACCGACGACAACCGGCAGATCGCCGCCGGCGGCAGCGTGAGTGCCGGCTTCGTCGGCGCGTACGGCGGGCCGAACGTGCTGCCCACGGCGTTCACTCTCAACGGCACGGTGTGCGCCACCGGCTGACGCGACCGTCGGGCGCACCGGCCGGCGCGTTGACCGCGCCAGCCGGCGCACCCGAGCTGTGGGGCCGGTGATCGATCATGGTGAACGTTATGCTGCGGGACCGGACGGGGGAGAGGTGGTCGATCGTGACGCAGTCACAACCCGAGACCGGCCTGCAACCGGACAGGCCGAACGCGGCGAGGATGTTCGACTACTACCTCGGCGGCAAGGACAACTTCGCCGCCGACCGGGCGGCAGCCGAGATGGTGTTGCAGGTGGCGCCATGGATGCCCGAGGCTGCCCGACAGGGCCGCGAGCTGATCTCCCGGACGGTCCGACACCTCGTCGAGGAGAAGGGCATCCGGCAGATCCTGGACCTCGGGTCCGGGCTGCCGACCCAGGACAACGTCCACGAGATCGCGCACCGCATCGATCCGGACGTGCGGGTCGTCTACGTCGACAACGACCCGGTGGTCTGCACCCACGGCCGCGCTCTGCTCGCCGACTCGAAGACGGTGTCGGTGGTCCAGGCCGACCTGACCGACCCGCAGCAGGTCCTCGGCCACCCGGCGATCGGCGATGCGATCGACGTCGGTAGCCCGGTAGCGGTGCTGATGATGTTCGTGCTGCACCTGGTGCCCGACGAGCAGGATCCACAGCGGATCGTGGCCACCTACCGCGACGCGCTCGCCCCCGGCAGCTACCTGGCACTGTCGCACGCCGGCACCGACGTGCACCCCGACCTGATGGCCCGCATCTCGGCGATCTACGCGCGCGCGAACAGCCCGTTCGTGCCGCGGAGCCACGCGGACATCTCCCGCTTCTTCGGCGACTTCGTCCTCGAACCGCCGGGGCTGGTCAACATGTGGCCGCACACCGAGCCGCCGGCCACCGCAGACCCGCAGGTCGCCCGCACCGGCTACAGCGGCGTCGCCCGCAAACCGTAGGCCGGCCTGATCCGCTCGGGCGACGGGCGGGCGCTGGCACATCCGGTGCCCGCCCGTCGGTGACCGTCAGCCGTCCACGCCGAGGTTCCCCGGCGGTCGTAGCAGGCAGAAAACGGAAGCGCCCGCCCCCACACCTGGGGACGGGCGCTTCGTTGTGCAGAGGGCTGGGTCAGCCCACCACCGACCGCAGCGGCACCCGCGCGTCGCGCAGCGCGCGTACCAGATCCTTCGCGAACGGGTGTTCATCGGCCTGGAGTCCCTGCGGGTTCGGGATCACGACGTACGCCGAACCGTCCTTCGCGGAGGCCTTCGCGTCGGTGGTGAAGCGTTCGACGACGGCCTGCGTGCGTGGCAGGTCGCCGGCGGCGACCTCGATGGTGATCGGCCGCCAGCCGCCGCCCAGGTCCGGCGTCACCGGCGCGGCGGCGGCGCTGGCGCGCGCCGCGTCGACGCCGGCCGCGCGCCGGGCGTCCGGCGTCGCGCCAGCCGGGTAGAGCAGCGCGTTGGCCACCAGGTGCAGACCATTCTCGTTGTACGCCCGGAAGAGCGGATTGAACGCGAACAGCACCGCCCGACCAGCCCCGGTCGGCTCGTCCACCACCGCTGCCGTGCCCTTGAGGATGTCCGCGCCGACGGTGTAGCCGTTGGCCCAGAACGTGTCACCCGTCGGGTAGGTGAGCACGTTCGTCCCGGTGGTGCTCGGGTTGAGGATCGGGTCGCTGTTGTTGAACTCGAAGTCCTCCGCCGGGCGACCCGACGCCACCGGGCTGGAGGTGTCCACGTCGACCCGCAGGTGCGAGCCGATCACCAGGTAGTCGGCGGGCTTGGTCTTCTCGGTGGTCGAGGTGAGCCCGGCGGCGCGGGCCAACCGGGTGCCCTCGTTGCGCAGCCCGACGTAGGTGTGGCCCTGGGCGATCCACTCGCGCAGGTTGGCCTGGCCGGTAGCGGTCAGACCGCCGGTCGGGTTGCTGCCGTCCGGCACCAACAACACGGTACGCCCGGTGAACGCGGCGGTGTTGTCGTTGATGTCGGCGGTGGTGACCGGCTTCAGGTCCAGCCCCCACCGCTTGCCGAGCACATAGCGCGCCTCGCCGTGGGAGCCCGACGTGGTGGAGATGCCGGTGCCCTGGAAGAGCCCGACGTCGGGCAGGTCGAGGCGGGTGCCGGTCGGCCGACCGCCCGGCGTGAGCGTCACCCCGAGCGACCTGGCCAGCTCGTCGACGGTACGGCTCACAGTGGTCGCCGGGATGGCGACCCGACTGCTGCCGAGGTCACGGACCAGCGGGACACCGCGGCCGAGAAGGGTGAAGGTGAACTCGGCGGCGGCAGCCGAGTCCATCGGGTACGTGTACGAGCCCCACGGCCAAGCCGCGCCAGTGCGACCACCGGTGACCTTCCGGACCAGCTCGGCGTTCGGCTTCACGGTGTCGCCCGTGTAGAGGGCCGAGACACCCATCAGCAGCGGGTTGCTCCAGGACGACACGTCGTAGAAGTACGGGAACGGCACGTACGGGTCCTCGCCCATGACGGCCTGGATCCAGTGCTTCTGCGGCTGGTCCATCGGGATCCAGTACGCACCCTTGGGCACCGTCACGTTCGTGGCGGTGCGCCCACCAAAGACCCGCGCGGTGGACACGCGGGTTGGTTTGCGCAGCTCGTACACCTCGACGTCCATCCTGCGAAGCCGCTCGACGAGCTGGCGGACGTCGGCGAGCTGCCGGTCGGGCAGCAGGAAGTACGAGCGGATCGTGATGTCCGGCACCGGGAACTGGACCTCGTTGGTGGGCTGCACCACCTCGTTCGGCTCCAACGTGCCCGCCCGGCCCTGGGCGAGCGCGTCGGTCCAGATGTCGTAGTACCCGTCCAGCACCTCGCGCTTGTTGGCGGCGGCCCAGCCCAGCGTCGACCACTGGGTGTGGAACTGCTGCTGCACGCGGTCGGCCACCGTGGAGGCGCTGCCCTTCTCGTACGTCATGCCGGCCGCGCCGAAGCCGGTGGTCGGCACGGTGTCGCCGTACCCCATGAAGAACATGTCGTACGTGTCGTAGTTGAAGTAGCACTCGGTGGTCACGGTGTCGTCGCAGGCGCCGTTGAAGCCGAAGCCGGCCTTGTTGGCCTCGCCGATCCGGTTGATCCAGTCCACCGCCTCGCCGGCGATCTCGTGGTGGATCGGGTCGGCGTTGGGTGGGAAGAAGTATTGCCGGCCGCCCATCTCGTGCGCGTCGACGAACACCTGCGGCGGGTAGCGGCGCAGCAGTTCGAGCTTGCCGTCGGTCTCCTGCTGGGTGCGGGCGAACCAGTCCCGGTTCATGTCGAAGCCGAACTCGTTCTGTCGCCGCGTCGCATCGCGGCCGTCCGGGTTCTGGGTGGGGACGATGATGGTGACCAGGTTGTCGTTGCGCCGGGCGACCTCGCAGGACAGGCCCGCCGCCAACTCGTACAGCGTCTTGAGCGCCGCGTCGGTGCCGCTCTTCTCACCACCGTGCACGTTGGCGGTGACCCAGACGATGGCCGGGCTGTCCTTCGCCGTACGGGCGGCCGTCCGCGCGTTGGTCCGGCGCGGGTCGCGCAGGTCCCGTACGTCGTCGGCGATCTTCCGTAGCGCGGCGGGCCGCACGTTGCGCTCGTTGGACACCACCGCGTACGGCAGCGGCTGGCCGAGGACGCTGGTGGCCATCACCCCGGTGACGACCCGGTTGGAGGCGCTGTCGACGGCCCCGAGGTACGTCCGGACCTCGTCGTTGGTGACGACCCGCTCCTGCCCCACGCCGAGGGGGAAGCCGAGCACCGCCTCCGGGCTCGGCACGGTGCCCAGGCGTGAGGTCGGGTCGCTGCTGCACCGCGACGGCGGTGCGGCGCTCGCTGTCGACGTGCCGCTGAACAGGGGAGTCATGCCGAGCAGGAGCGCGACGGTGGCCGCACCCGCCAGCCGTTTCGGAGGGACCGTCCAGAACGGACGCGACGATGAGGGCATGTCTCGGGTTCCCTTCTGGGGAAGAGCCTCGCAGTGGCCGGAGCCTATGAACCGGCCGACACGACGGTCAAGGCCTGATCGACTTCCGTGAGTCCGTGGGGCTGCCGAAGGCGACATCGCCTGGCAGGATGAGGGAGTGGGGTTTGCCTTCGCCGGAAGGAGAAGACGGTGCCCGCGTCTCAGGAGACCATCACGCTCTCGGTCTATCCGGATCTGCCCTCTGCCGATGCTCGGCGCTCCCTTGCCTCCTGGCTGCGCGCCGAGGACCGGCTCCGCGGGCAGGTGAATGCAGCCCCCGCCGCCGACGTGACGCCGCCGTCCGACGAGATGTCGGGGGGCGCGACGGACGTGCTGCTGGTGGCGGTCGGGAGTGGCGGCGCGGTCATGGTGCTGGTGCAGGCCATTGCCGGCTGGTTGACCCACCGCCGCGAGGACGTGACGGTGAAGCTGACCCTTCCGGGCGGGTCGTCCGCCGAGTTGGACGTCCGCCGGGCCCGCGACATGGACCAGGTCACCGCCCTCATCGAGGCTGCCGTACGCGCGCTGGCCGAGCACGAACCGTCTGCCGAGACGAACGACAGGTGAGCCGCCCCGACCCGACCAGGTCGACCGCGCTGCTGATCGGCACTGCCACGCACAGCCAACAGGCACTTGAAGACCTACCCGCGGTGCGGGCGAACGTCACCGAGATGGCCCGGTTGGTGACCACCGGGCCCGTCGATCTGGTCGCCGTGGAACGGTGCACGCAACTCCTCGACCTTGCGCATCCTGGCGAGGCGGGTGTGACCATCGCCGAGCGCTGTGGCGAGGCCGAGGACCTGTTGCTGGTCTACTACGCCGGCCATGGGCTCCTGGACGACAACGGGGAGTTGTTCCTCGCGCTGTCGGGCACGAACCCCCGACCGGACTGGCTGAAGTACACGGCCATCCCGTTCAGCTGGATCCGGGACGCGATGCGGGACAGCCCCGCACGTACCCGGGTGTTGATCCTCGACTGCTGCTTCGCGGGCCGCGCGCTCAACACCATGTCCGCCGCCGACGTCGAGAACGGGTTGGCCGACCGTAGCGAGATCCAGGGGACGTTCACCCTGACCGCTACCTCCGACAACGTCGCCGCCATCGCCCCGGTCGGCGCGGAACACACGGCGTTCACCGGCGAGCTGCTCAGCCTGTTGCGCCACGGGCCCCCGGTGCGCGACGGCCATCCCGACGGGGAAGACCTCACCCTGAGCGCCGCGTACCGGCACCTGGCGGTGACCCTGCCCAGCCAGGGCCTACCCCGTCCGCGTCAACGCAACACCGACCTCGCGGCCGACCTGGTGTTGCGTCCCGCCCCCGCAGCTGCGGCCGCGCCGGTGGCCGAGGATCAGCCAGCGAACGAACCGCCCGTCGCCACGCCAGCGGTCGGCCTGCCCACCTCGGCCGAAGCCCGGCCGGTGATCGACACACTCAGCCGACCGCAGCGGCTGTTTCACCCGTTGCACCGCGAACTGCTGAGGGCACATTGGCGACGGCTCGCGCAGGCCGCCGGCGTCGAAGCCGTGTTCCTCGTCCTGCTGCTGGGATGGTTCATCTCGAGGGAGACCGTGCCGGACCAGGTCGGGTGGGTCGACGGTGACCTGATGCTCACGTTCTTGGAACTGGGTGCTGCGGCCATCGTCACCGCGTTGGCGGCCACCGCTGCGGGCGACGTGCGGGATGGGTTCCCGGGAGTTGCACGGATCAAGTGGGGACTGGCCATCGCCACCTGGGGTGTGGTCGTCGTGATCCTGCTCGTGACGGTGATCATCTGGGTTCTGACGCCCGTTTTCGGTGACGACATGATCATCGCCGTTCCGTTCATCGCCTGCCTACTCGCCTGGTTCGCATGGTGGCTCGGGGGCCGTCGGGTGAATATGTGGTGGCGTACCCCGGTCGCGGTCGCCACCACGGTCGGCGTTCTCCTGTACGCAACCCGGGGTCCGGCGGAGGAGGGAACCCTGTGGTGGCAACTGCTCGAGAGCCACTCCCTCGGGCTGTTGTGGACGGTGACCGGGATCCTCGTGATCGGCTTTCTGGTCGTCACCCAACTCGAGGACGTGGTGACCGGCCACTTCGCTCTGGCGAGACGCCCGCTCGTCGTCTCCCTCTCCAAGCAGGGCATCGGCATCCAGACCAGAACACACAACAGGTTCATCGCCTGGCACCACCTGGACCGGATCTTCGTCGCCGGCAACATCCTCGTCATCGCCTTCAAACGGGACTATCCCGAGGTGGAGAAGCCGCGCGAGTTCACCTACTCCACCCAACTGGGTGGCTTTCCAGTGGCCGACCTCCGGCACTTCCCGCACAGCCGGGCGGAGATCCTGCACGCCCTCTCGCACTTCGCGGGTGCCACGCTGCACGGGGTCACCCCGCCCAGCCGGGACGAGGATTGGCTACCCACGCGACCGGACGGGAAGCCTGCTCTGCGGTACAGCGACCGTTGGAGCACCCAGTGAGGTGAAACCGGCCCGCCGCCGACCGGACAATCGGTCGACGACGGGCCGGGTCGAGGGCAGTACGGCTACCAGGTGGTCAGGCCGAGGTCGATCGTCCTGGTCAGCGTGGCGTTGTCGTCGTCGCCGTCGAGCGACCAGACCATCGCGCCACCCAGGCCTGCCCGGCGGATGTAGAGCGTCTTCTGCAACACGACAGCCGGGTCGTCGTACGTCCACAGGGTCGTACCGTCGAACAACCAGGCGTGCCCGGCGCGGAGGTCGCGGTGCACGGTGAACCCGTTACCGGCCAGGGTCTTGAGCTTCTTGTAGTCCTCGTTGCCGGCCTCGAAGGTGGCTGGCGCGGGCCCGGTGGCCGGCTGGAAGAGACCGTTGCCGCCGCCGGTGATGCCGGTCCAGCCGCGACCGTAGTACGGGATGCCGAGCACCAGCTTGTCGCGGGGCGCGCCACGGGCGATCCACCCGTCGACGGCGACCTCGACGGAGAAGTCCGGGTCGTCCGGCGCGCCGGCCGGCACGCGCAGCGCGGACTGCTGGTTGGCCTTCGCGTCCCAGCCGCCGTGGAAGTCGTACCCCTGCACGGTGGCGAAGTCCAGGTACTTGAAGATCTTGCGGCCCTCGTAGCCGGCGTCCATCGTCGCCGGGTTGGCCGGCAGGAAGGCGGTCAGCGGGTGATGGGTGCGGGTCTTGCGCCCGTGGGCGTCGAGTTGCCGGCGGAACTCGGCGAGCAGCTTGGTGAAGTTCTCCCGGTCCTCCGGGCGGATCACGTTGCCCGGCTCACCGTCCCAGTTGGGCCACTCCCAGTCGAGGTCGATGCCGTCGAAGACACCGGCCCCGGCGCCCGGGCTGCCGGGAAGGTTGCCCTTGAGGTAGAGGTCGATGCAGGACGCGACGAACGCCTTGCGGGAGGCGTCGGTGCGGGCGGCGTTCGAGAAGTACGTCGACCAGCTCCAGCCGCCCAGCGAGATCAGCACCTGGAGCTTGGGGTGCTTGGCCTTGAGCTTGGCGAGCTGGTTGAAGTTGCCGTTGAGCGCCTGCCCCGGTGCGTCGGCGACGCCGTCCACGCTCTCCTCGGCGGGGACCGGTCGCTGGTAGTCGGCCCAGGCGTCGCCCTCGCCGGGCCCACCGTCCACGTAGCAGCGGCCGTCCTCGCTGACATTGCCGAAGGCGTAGTTGATGTGGGTGAGGCGGCTCGCCGCCCCGGAGGTGTCGAGCTTCTTCACCGGGAACGCCCGGCCGTAGATGCCCCACTGGGTGAAGTAGCCGACCCGGTGGTAGCCGGCGCGGTGCTGCTTGTTGTCGCCCGCGCTCGCAGCGGTGGGCGGGGCTGCCGTGATCAGCAGGGCCGCCAGGGTGACGACGGCGGTGAGACGGCGGTGGCGGAATGGTCGCATCGGCACACTCCTACGAGGTGTCAAGCAGAATAGTAAAGACACTTATCTGATTGATGAAGTTAAGCCGGTCACCGTCCACGGTCAAGAGCCGTCCAGCCACATGGGGGATTGTGACGGCGTTACCCGGTGGTAACGATGTTGTGCCATGGACTCCGCCTTGACTTTGATCGGACTGCCCATCGCCCTCGGCGTCATCATGCTCGGTCTGGGTCTCGGACTGACCATCGCGGACTTCCGCCGGGTGGCCCAGCACCCGCGAGCCGCCGTCATCGCCCTGGTGTGTCAGGTGCTGGTGCTGCCGGCGATCTGCTTCTGCCTCGTCCTCGCGTTCGACCTGGCACCGGAGCTGGCCGTCGGCATGATGCTGCTGGCCGCCTCGCCCGGCGGCACGACAGCCAACCTCTACAGCCACCTGTTCGGTGGGCACGTGGCCCTGAACATCACCCTCACCGCCATCAACTCGGTGCTCGCCGTGTTCACACTGCCGATCCTGGTCAACCTGTCGGCGGCGTACTTCCTGCCCGACGGCCGGAGCCTCGGGCTGCAGTTCGACAAGGTGGTGCAGGTCTTCGCCATCGTGCTCGTCCCGGTCGCGATCGGCATGCTGATCCGCGCCCGGCTGCCACACGTCGCCGAGCGCCTGAACCGCCCGGTCCGGATCCTCTCCGTCGTGGTGCTCGTCGCCGTCATCGCCGGGGCGGTGCTCGGCGAACGGGAGAACATCGCCGACTACTTCGTCGCGGTGGGCCTGGCGGTGCTCGCGTTCAACCTGCTGAGTCTCGCCATCGGGTACGGGGTGCCACGACTCGCCGGAGTCGACCGGAGCGCCGCGACGGCCGCCGGATTCGAGATCGGCATCCACAACAGCACCCTGGCCATCACGATCGCGCTCAGCCCGGCGCTGCTCGACAGCACCCAGATGGCGATCCCCGGAGCCGTCTACGGCATCGTCATGTTCTTCACCGCGGCGGCCTTCGGCTACCTGGTGACCCGCGTCCGCACCCGGTCCGCCGCGACGTCGACGCCCTGACGGAGGTGGTGCTGGCCCGGTCGCCCTCGGCGAACCGGGCCAGCCACTCAGCCGACCTGGTCGTTGTCCTTGAGCGAGCCCCAGCCGTGCCAGCGGTCGATCTCGATCAGGGCACTGACCCGGCCACGATCACGCCGCGGGTACGCGTTGCCGGTGTAGTGCTCGGCCAACCGGTCGATGTCCGCGAAGTCCTCGTCGGCGCGCAGCTCGGCGACGTGCCCGATGATGCTGACGTGGGTGTACCAGCCGGCCTCGTCGAGGACGGTGAGGGAGACCCGGGGATCGTTGCGGACGTGCTCCAACCGACGACGGCTCTCGTCCATGTTCACCAGGATCCGGCCGTCCTCCCACAGGTACCAGGTGGCGGCGGAGACCGGCTGACCACCATTGCGAAGCGTGGTCATGACGGCCGGGTTCGGCTTGCGCAGCATCTCGACCGCGGCCTCGGGAAGCGGTGGCTTGGACATGAAGTCTCCTTATGGCGTGAACGTGTACCCCTGCACGTTACGCAGCCGATTACCTGCTCGCTTCCAGTTCGTACCCGTGTGGCGGTGACGGCTGGGGCGTCCGGGGCTGTGGACCTGGCGGTAGTGCGGGTGGACGGAACGCACCCTCACCGCGCGCCTCCGGCCGCCGGAAACGTACAACTTGATAAGTTCAATTCGCTAGCGACAGCCTGTGAGGTCGGCCAAGACGTGCCACCGTCTACCTGCGTCTCGATCAGGCGTTGGGCGAGTTGAACCAGCGCCTCGGTGGTCAACGTGGTCCTCGTCCGCCTCGGCTACCCGCCCGTGATCATCTTCAAGCGCCAGCGTGACGCCTACCTTGCCGCGCTGCAGAAGGCGGACGCCGGAGATTACGGTGCGCTGGGAGAGTTGGTTGCTCGTGCGATGTACGACAACCTGAACCGCTTCATCGTGCCGAACGTCGCCGGTCCAGCGCGCCTTGTGCCGCTCGCGGCCTTGGTGACAGCGGAGTTCAGCCTTGCCGCGCTCCGACAAGCTTCGCAGCGCGGGCGTCTCGACGCGGTGCAGGGATCGGACGGCATTTGGCGAAGTTCCCGCAAGGCGGTCGAGGCGTACCGGGCGACGAGGAACCAGAGGCGGTACCGCGCTGAAGGAAGCTGATCCGTTTGTGGCGCTCCCGTGCTCGGTGACGTGCACGCCGGATGGGCGTTTCGAACGGATCGTCGCGCAGGAGGCGGTACCGCCTTCAGGGCGCAGCTCGACGCCGGAGAGGATGTGGTCATGAGCAACTCCGCACTGCCCAGGCGTGTCGTCGTCACCGGCGCCACCGGCAAGCTCGGCCGCGCCGTCGTCACCCACCTACGCGCGGTCGGCGTCGACGTGCTGGCCGTGGACCGCGCCGGTGGCCGCGACCCCCGCGACGTGGACGGCGAGTTCCTGCTCGTCGACCTGACCGACTACGGGCAGGTGGTGGAGGCGTTCACCGGGGGCGCCGACGAACACGCGGGTGGCGTCGACGCGGTCGTGCACCTGGCGGCGGTCCCGGCCCCCGGGCTGATGTCGAACGCAACCACGTTCGCCAACAACTCGGCCGCCACGTACAACGTGTTCGCCGCCGCCCGGGCGGCCGGGATCAAGCGGGTCGTCTGGGCGTCCAGCGAGACGGTGCTCGGGCTGCCGTTCGACACCCCGCCGCCGTACGCGCCTGTCGACGAGGAGTACGCGCCGCGCCCCGAGTCGACGTACTCCCTGAACAAGGCACTTGAGGAGGAGATGGCCCGGCACTTCTGCCGCTGGGACCCGGAGCTGGTCATGGTGGGCCTGCGCTTCTCCAACGTGATGGACGTCGAGGACTACGCCCCGTTCCCCTCGTTCGACGCCGACCCTCAGCTGCGCCGGTGGAACCTGTGGGGCTACATCGACGCCCGCGACGGCGCGCAGGCGGTCGAGCGGGCACTCGCCCACGACCAGCCCGGTGCCGACGTGTTCGTCATCGCCAACGCCGACACCGTGATGAGCAGGTCCAGCGCAAGCCTGATGGCCGAGGTCTACCCGGGTGTCGAGATCCGGAAGGACCTCGGCGAGCACGAGACCCTGCTCAGCATCGACAAGGCGCGACGGGTGCTCGGTTACGAGCCGCGGCACTCCTGGCGAGACCACGTGTAGGTCGGGGTCAGCGAGCCGCCTGGTAGGCGCGACCGACGGCGGTCGCCTCGCTGCCGGTGCGGAACAGCCCGGTCTGGTCCTTGTCCGTCGCGGGCAGGCCGAACCACGCGTACCGCTGTAGCCAGGACAGCCCACCGAGCATCTTCGTCGCCGCAGTGAGGAACGCGGCCTGCTGCGCCTGGGTCGGGAAGCGGACGCCGTTGGAGAAGTCGATCAGGGCGAACTCGGTGAGCCAGATCGGCAGCTGGTAACGGTCGTGCACGGCCTGGAGGTACGACTTGAGCTGGTTGACCGCGTTGGCGGTGGTGAAGTCGCCGCCGTACCAGTGCAGGGCGATGAAGTCGACGCGGTAGCCGCGTTGCTTCGCGCCCGCCATGAAACGGTCGAGCCACTCGCCGGGCCGGTCACCACCCCAGGCCACCGCCGGGCTGCCCAGCGGAAGACCGGTGGCCTGCAACTGCGGCCACAGGTCCAGCGCCTGCTCCACGGTCATCTCGGCCTGCCCCTTCAGGTCCGGCTCGTTGAACCCGAGCAGGTACTTGCCGTTCTTCTTGGCCTGCTGAAGGTTGGTGGCGGTGACGCTCTTCGCCCCCCAGATCATCGGGACGAACTCGGCGCCCTTCGGGCTGGTGACGCCCTGGTGCGCCACGTCCCAGGTGTAGTACCAACTCGCGCCGGAGTTCGCCAGCGCCTGGTTGACCCCGTCGAAGGTCCACACCCCGACGCCCTTGCGCTTCGAGGTCACCGTCGGCGCCGCCGGGGCGACCGGACGCCCGGTCGTCGGCTTCGCCGACGGCGTCGCCGAAGGGGTCGCCGTCGTCGGGCTCGCCGTGGGGGCGGGTGTGGTCGCGCTGGGAGTGCCGAGCTCCGGGTCGGTGGGCGGCGGCGCGTCGACCGCCTGCGTCGCGGCCGGGGCGGGCGTCGGCCCGGTCGGTTGCAGCACGACGATCACACCACTGACCAGTACGGCGACGACGGCTGCCACGACGAGCGGCCACAGCAGACGTCGCGCACCTGTGGGGAGGCGGCCGAGTAACCCGCGTCGGGGGTCCGCGTGGACACCTCGACCGCCCCTCGCGGCGTCCGCTTCACCCTGGCCGGTTGCGCGCATCGATTCCACTCCTTCACGTGGTCGCACTGCTGACAAGCGAGGAGGTGGTGGTTGATCGCCACCAACTCCTCCCCTCAGGAGACTTGCCGACCGAACGGGGATAACGGTTTCGTCGGCGCGAGCACCGAGCGGATGGTCCGCTTGGTGCTTCGATCGCCTCCCGGTCACCGTCAGTGATAGACCGCATCCACTATGCTCGACGCTGCTCGGATCGATGATCGCCGGGGTCGGGGAGGATCTCATGAGCGCTGACCCGGATGAGGCCCTACTACGTGATCTCGCGTGGCCGTTGGTGCGGGAGTTCTCACCAGCCGAGCGAGACGAGCTCTTCCCGTTGCTCAGCGCGGCCTACTTCGCCGATCCGAAAGCCTTCGCCCGTAACGGCACCGTCGGCGGACCGCTCGCGTTCGGGCTGCCCGAGCTCGCGGTGATCGTGACGCCAGCTCTCCTCGCCGCGATGAGCGAGGTGGTCCGCTACGTGGTCACCGAAGCGGCGCTGAAGGGCGTGAAGGCGACGGCCGACGGCATCCGACGCCTGTTCGGAATCTCTCGTCGCCCGGATTCCGCCCCCGACGAGGATGAGCCGCTGACGCTGACCGCCGAGCAGTGGAACCAGATCCGTCGGATCGTCGAGCGCGTGGCGCGTCAGGGTGGCGTCCCCGCCGATCAGGCCGAGCTGATCGCTGATGCCGTGGTGGGACAGGGGCACCGTGGCAGTGGGCCGGCGTGACCGGGTCTGCTGCCCCGGTACGCGACGAACCTCACTCGGCACCGCCACAACCGGCCCCTCCGGTTCTCGCACCGGCGGCGTCCACGCTGCGACTCGCGCTTCTGGTCGCCGTCGTCCTGGCCACCAGCGGGTTCGTCTTCCTCACCCTCTACACGTTCGTTCCCGACCGGCTCGATCGTCTGACGACGGCCATCAGCGCCTGCGAAGCGGAACGATCCGCAGCCCCGGGCTGGTCCGACGTCCCGGTGGTCACCGAGGAGGACCTCCGGAGATCGGACGCGGCCGACCGCCGGATGAGCGACTGCTTCGCCCCCGTGCTCCTCGACCAGTTGGCCTTCATCGCCGGCGGCGTCGCCCTGCTGATCGGCCTGGCGCTCACGTCGTATCTGTCGCATCCCTGGTGGATCGTGCGCCAGCGCAGGTTGAAGCGGTTGTCGGAGGCGACCGCACCGGAGCTGTGGGGTCACCTGGAACAGCTTAGCCGCGAGATGGGCCTCGGTAGGTCACCGGACTGGCGCATCGCACCGTTCACGCGGACAACCGGCGGCCAGGCGTTCGGTCTGCCCTGGCACCGATACGTGCAGCTCGATGCCGGTCTGCTGGTCCTGCACGCCACCAACCGGCCCGCCTTCCGCGCGGTGGTGCGGCACGAGCTGGCGCACCTGCGTCATGAGGACGTGGATCGGACCTATCTGGCCATCGGTATCTGGCGGGCGTTCGTCGCGGTCGCCCTCCTGCCCTACCTCGTTCTGACCCTGCACCCCGAGATGCTCCGCACACCACTCGATTGGCACTGGCGCGACGTGCAGCTCGTGGCGTATCCGGGCCAGACCACATATCGCCTCGTCTCGCTGTTGGTGCTGACCGCAGTGGTGTACCTGACGCGCAACGCGATCCTGCGTGAGCGGGAGACGTACGCCGACGTCCTCGCCGCGGGCCGCGGCGACGGGGACGCACTGCGAGCCGTCCTGGGGCGTCTGCCACCGCTGAAACACCGATGGAGCAGGTGGGGCACCCACCCGGATCCGCGCCGGCGGCTCGCCACGGTGGTGGATCATCGACTGCTGTCCACCACCAGTCTGTGGGAGCTGGCAGGCGTTGGTATCGCGGCCGGTCTGGTCTGCTCGAACGCCGGCTTCCTGGTGGGCATCAACCTGCTGGCCAATCCTCGGCTGGCGTACGCGGCGGTCGGTGTCCTCGTCGGCGCGGTCGCCGTCGCACTGCTCGCGGTGGCGATCTGGCGGGCCGTCGCGATCGAGCCCGTCCGGGCGCCGTCGGCCCTGAGCTGGGTGGTTGGTCCGGCCGCGCTCGTCGCCGGTTTCGCGGGCGGCTCGCACCTGTCTCTTCAGGTGGCCGCCATCGCGGGGGCCTCGGGCATCGCGGACAGCCCGTCGGCCTGGGTCGTCTCGATCCTGCTGTTGATGGCGGGTGGTGTAGCGGTCGCCGCCTGGATCACGTCGACGGCCCGAGGCGTACTCACCGCGCCGGCGCCCGCGTCGTGGGCCATGCCCGCCGTGGTGGTGGTTGCCGCTCTCGTCGGCGCCCTCCTCTTCGCCGTCTGGCTGCCTACCAGCAAACTCGAGACCGGCTTCGCCATCCGCTGGGGTGGACTGCCGGCGGCTGGCGCGGACATCGGTTGGTACGGCGGCATCGCGAGGTGGGCGGAGGTGCGGTTCGACGCCGCGTACCGGTTGGTGTTCAACCCGTTCACGCTGCCCTTCCTGACGTTGCTCTGGCTGACTCCGGTGATCATCCGCCGCTGCCGGATCCGTGGTACGGCGGATGATCAGCCGCTCAGGGTGGGGTACGCGCTCGCCGTCGGCGCGATCGGTGCGGCATGCGTGACGGTGCTCGGAGCCGTGATGCCGTTCGCGGCCAGGGCCGCACTACCAAGCTGGGTTCGGCAGCAGCAGGAGGTGGTGGATGGTGTTCCCTTCTTCGAGATCTACGCCGCCGCCGGCGTCACCGTCGCCGAGGTCGTCGTCGCGGTCGTGATGGGGGTGATCGTGGCCCGGCCCGGCCCGTACCGGCCGGCCCTGGCCGTTCTCGCCGGCTCGACGGCGGCGGCGCTGTCCACTCTGGTGATCTTCTTCGTGACCGACCCGATCGCCTGCCACGTCAACGTCTGGGACTTCTCGCCCGAGCCGGCCCGCTGTTTCGGCCTGTTGTACGCCCAGTCCTTCTCCCGGGTCGGTCTCGAGATCACCGTCAACGGCGTCGTTCTGGCTGGTCCGGTCATGGTCCTGGCCGGGGCGCTGGGCGCCGCCTATCGGCGCCGAGTGCCGCGGATTGTCCCGACCACCCGGCCGACCGGGCGGCTCGGCAGGGCCGTCACCACCGTGCTGCTGATCCTGCTCGTGGTGTTCGCCGTCTACGTGAGTGTGCTCATCCTGCCTCTCGCCTACGAGGACTGGCTCCGGCGCACCTTCGGCTAACGCCACGAGATTCGAGGGGGCAGGTGGACACACCCGGGCGCGTCAGCCCTTCAGGCCGGTGTGGGCGAGGCCCTCGATGAACTGCCGCTGCGCGATGACGAACACGACCAGGACGGGGAGCGCGGTCATTGAGGCCGCCGAGAGCTGCACGTCCCACATGGGCCCGCCGTACGCGTCGACGAACTGGGTCAGCGCCTGCGGCAGGGTGAACTTCTCCGGGGTGGACAGGAAGACGATCGGTTCCAGGTAGAGGTTCCAACTGTGCAGGAAGGTGAAGATCGCCACCGCGCCGAGCGCCGGACGGGCCAGCGGCAGCGCGATCCGCCAGAAGGTCGCGAGCCGGCCCAGGCCGTCCACCCGTGCCGCCTCCTCCAACTCGCCGGGGAGGGTGACGAAGAACTGCCGCATGATGAAGGTCGCCAGCACACTCGGCGCGCCGAGCATCGGCACCAGGATCAACGGCCAGTGGGTGTCGATCAGGCCGACCGAGTTGAACATCTGGAACAGCGGCACGATGGTCACCTCGCTGGGGATCAGCAGGCCCACCAGCACCACCAGGAAGAGCGCGTGCTGCCCCCGGAACCGGATCCGCGCGAACGCGTAGCCGGCCAGCGACGAGACGGCGAGGGTGCCGATGGTGACCACCACCGCGATGTACGCGCTGTTGGCGTACTGCTGGGCGAACGGTTGCAGTTCGAACACCCGCCGGTACGCCGAGAAGCTCAGGTCGGTGGGGATCAGCGACGGGGGGAACGCGAAGATGTCACCGACCGGCTTGAACGACGAGGTGACCATCCACCAGGTCGGGAAGACGAACGGAACGGCCAGCAGGCAGATCAGCCCGTAGATCGCCATCCGGGCCCGCAACGGCAGCCTATTGCTCATGGAAGACCCACTTCCTGCGCATCCGCCACTGCACGACGGTCAGCGTCAGCACGATCAGAAACAGCAGTACCGACAGCGTCGAGCCGTAGCCGAACTGGTGGAACTGGAAGGCCTGCTGGTAGAGGTAGTAGACGAGCACTGTGGTCGAGGTGCCCGGTCCGCCCTGGGTGAGCACGGCGATCTGGGCGAAGACCTGCAACGCGCCGACCACTGTGATGATCGACGTCAGCAGGATGGTCGGGCTGATCAGCGGCACGGTGATCCGACGGAACTGGGTCCAGCGGCTCGCTCCCTCGACCCGGGCCGCCTCGTACAGCTCAGCCGGGACACCCTGCAACGCGGCGAGGAACAGCACCATGTTGAGGCCGACGTTCTTGACCACCTGAACGACGATCACCGACAGCAGCGCGGTCCACTCGCCGCGCAGCCAGTTGGGGCCGTCCAGTCCGACCGCCCCCGCCACCCCGTTCACGCCGCCGTTGTCCTGAAGCAGGAAACCCCAGACGATCGTCCAGGCGACGAGTGAGACCACCACCGGGGAGAAGAACAACGTCCGGAACACCACTGTGCCGCGCAGCCGTTGGTTGAGCAACACGGCGAGCAGCAGGGCCAGGGCGAGGTTGAGGACGACCAGGCCGACGGAGAAGAACAGGGTCGTCCGGAGTACGCCCGGCAGCTTCGGGTCGTCGACCAACTCGCGGTAGTTCTCCGTGCCCACGAAGTCGAAGGTGTCCGCGAGCACGTTCCACTCGTGCAGGCTGTACCAGACCACGAGGCCGAGCGGCAGCAGCACGAAGAGGGCCGAGCCCACCAGTTGCGGTGTCACGAAGAGCAGGCCGGCCAACTGGTCCCGTCGTCGACTCGTCCACCATCCGCGTCGTCGGGGGGCCGCTGCGCCGCCCGGGGCGGGCCGGGGTTCGACCCGACCCGCCACGTCGTCCACGAGGACCGGCATCGCTGATCCCCTACTTCGCCAACAGCGGGTTGATCGCCGAGCAGACCCCGTCGAGGACGGTCCGCACGTCCGCGTCGGGCTTCCACATCGGGTCCAGCGCCGACCGTACGGCCTGGCTCAGCTCGGCCTGGCCGGTGTGGTTGGGCTTCACCACGCCGCCTGCGATCCCGTCGATGACCACGCTCTGCAACTGCTCCGGCTTGAGCAGGGGATTGGTCTTGGCCAGGGTCGCGGCGGTCAGCAGCGGGGTACGCGGCGGCGGGAAGAACTGCGCCAGCTTGGCGGAATTGGCAGGGTTGGTGAGGAAGGCGAGGAAGTCGGCGGCGACCTTGGCGTTCTTGCCCTTCTTCAACACGCCCATGCCACCCTGGCCGATCACCGAGTAGTCACCCTTCGGGCCGGCCGGCAACGGCACCAGGTCCCAACCGAACTTCTGCTTCTCCAGCAGCGAGGCCCGGGAGATCTGGGTGATCGTCATGCCGGCCTCGCCGGCGAAGAAATCGGCGGCGGTACCCGGGCCGGGCAGTGCCTTGGCGGTGAAGATCGCCTTGTGCAGGAAAGTCATCGCGTCGACCATCTCGCCGGCGTTGAAGCCGCAGGTCCTGCCGTCCGCGCTCCACGCCTGGGCACCCCAACCCGTCCAGATGGTGGAGAGGTTGTCCCAACCCTTGTAGTCGAAGTCGCGTACCACAAGGCCCGCCTTGCCGGTTTTCGTCGCCACCGCCGAGGCGGTGGTCACGGCGTTCTCCCAGGTCCACGAGTTGGCGGCGATCAACTCGGCCGGGCTCTTCGCGCCGGCGGCCTTGACCAGGTCGGTGTTGACGAAGATGCCGAACGGCGAGGTGGAGAAGGGGTACCCGTAGAGCTTCCCGTCGGACTGCCACAGCTTCGTCGCGGACGGCGCCAGCTCGTCGAAGGCGTACCCGTCGGTAGCGCGCAGGGTGTCGTCCAGCGGCAGCAGCGCGCCCGAGGAGACGAAGTCGGGAGCCGCGTTCTCCAGGACCCAGGCCAGGTCCGGCGGGTTCCCGCCGGCGATCTGGGTGGTCAGGGTGGTGGTGTAGCTCTCGAACGGGATCGGGTCGAACGTGATCTCCGCGACGTTGGGGTGGCTGCTCCGGTACTCCGCGGCGATCTCGTTGAACAACTTCAGGTGTGCCTCGTTCGCCGACCAGGTGGTCATTCGCAGCGAGACCGGGCCGTCGGAGCCGGCACTGTCGCCGCCGCCGCACGCGCTCAGGCCGAGCATCGCGGCGAGCGCGACGACGGCTGTCAACCGTTTCCTCATCAGGGTTCTCCCTCAGTAGCCGGCGATGTCGGGCCAGCGCAGCTCGACGCCCTCGTCGGCGAGGCGGTTCTGGAATTCGGCCAGCAGGCCGGGGGTGTAGCGCACCGCGCGGGGGGTGACCCGCCGGGCCAGGCAGAAGTCCGCGAGCAGACCGGCGACCTCGCCGACGTTCCACTCCACGGGGTGCAGGCGGTACGAACCGTTGGTGATGTGGGTGGTGCCGATGTTCTTCCCGGCGGGCAGCAGGTTCTCCACCCGCCGGGGGATCAGGGCGCCGAGCGGGATCTCGAAGGGACACGAGGCCACGTCGACGTAGTTGTCCCCACCCGTGGACGGGTGCAGGTCGATGCGGTACATGCCGACGCCCACCGCGTCCGCGTAGCTGACCGCACCCTTGTCGCCGCGTACCGCCAGGGAGAGGTCCTGCTCGACGACCGTGTACTCGGCGCGGATACGTCGCGACTCACGGATGTAGGGGGCCTGGGCCAGACCGCTGTGGGTGACGTCGCCGCCGGTGCTGATGCCGCCGGTGCCGGTGACGTCGCCCCGCAGACGCAGCCCGGGGAAGCCGGTGCCTCCGTCGGCGCGGGGCGCTTCGGTCTGCAGCCAGTAGAGCACCGACAGGGAGAGCTCGCGGGCCGCGGCGATGTGGTGGGCGGGGTCGGGCGCGTCGATCAGCGGCTGCTCGAAGTAGTCGATCATCGGCCAGTTGACCAGGCAGATGTCGCTGTCGTAGCTGCCCGGCAGGAAGTTGCGCCGAGCGGCGATCCGACGGAACGTCCACAGGTTACCGTCGCCCGGACTCAGCCGTTGGTCGGCCATCACCAACCACGGGTCGTCGTCCGGGTTGGGGGTGAAGCTGCGCTCGGAGATCTCCAGGGTGCGCGGGTTGGGGGATCGGAAGGACAGCATCCGGTCGCCCCAGAACGGCGGCTGGTACGCCCGCCAGAAGTCGTACCGGGCAGGCCGATCGATGGTGTGGTCGCCGTCGACGTGGTCGACAGCGAAGCACACCGAGAACGCCTGCATGTTCGTCGGCTGCGCCTCGTCCGGCGCGCTCGGCTCCCCGGTCTCGCCGCACGACTCGAAGCCGGTGACGTACTCGGTGCCGGTCAGCGGCAACAGCTCGCCGGTCTCGGTGGCGTCCAGCACGTACGGCGCGACGACGTGCACCTGTTCGCCGTTGTCCCGGTGTGCCAGTGTCACCCCGGTCACCCGGTCGCCGTCGGTGTCGGCCCCCACCGGCAGGTACGGCTGGAGCAGCCGCAGCCGACCGGCGCCCCGGTACGGCGCGAGCATCGCCTCCAGCACCGCGACCGCGACCTGTGGCTCGTGACAGAGCCGGCTGACGTGCCCCGCCCCGGGGTTGAGCGTGGTGGCCTGCCGCGCACGATCGGTGAGCGGGTAGTAGGCGCGGTAGTAGTCCCGGATGCCGTTGCGCAGCCTCCGGTAGCTGGCGGTGACACCGAACTGTTCGACCCAGGAGTGCTCGTCGGGTGGTACGGCCTGGCTGGTGAGCTGACCGCCGAGCCAGTCGTACTCCTCGGTGAGCACCACCGAACGGCCGGCGCGCAGCGCGGCGAGGGCTGCCGCGACGCCACCGAGTCCACCACCGACGATCAGTACTTCGGCCTGCATGTCTGGCAAGAGCTGTCCTTTCACGGGGTCACCTTCGGCGGCGCGAGGGTGGCGCCGTCGACGGGTTGGCAGGGCACCAGCCGCTGGGGCACGGTGTCCGGGTCCGCCTCCAGCAGCCCGGTCAGCACCTCGACGGCCTGCCACCCCATCTCCCGGCGGGGGATGCGGAAGCCGGTGAAGTCGATGTCCGTGCTGGCCGGTCGGGTGGGGTCGCCGAGCGCCAGGATGGACAGGTCGCCCGGGACGTCCAGGCCGCGTTCGCGGGCGAGTTGGGCGATGGCCACGCCGTCGGCGTACTCCTCGACGACCGCCGCTGTGACGCCTGCCGCGAGCAGGGCGTCGAGCAACTCGGCGGGGGAGCGGTCGGTGGTCGGCAGGTGCCGTGGTGTGTGTCCGGCCTCGTCGAGCGCGGTACGGAAGCCGCGCATGCGGTCGGCGTGCGACTCGGGGCCGGCGCCCTGTCCCAGGTAGGCCAGCGCTGTGTGACCCGCGGCCAGCGCACGGCGTACCACTGTGGCGGTGGCGGTCGGGTAGTCGGCGCCGACGTACGGCACCGGCCCGCCCGCGTTGTCGCGGCGGCCGACCGAGACGAACGGCTGACCCTCGGTGACCAGCCGGGTCAACTCGTCGTGGTCCAGCGATCGTCCGAGCAGGACGCAGCCGTCGGCCAGCCGGAGCCGGTTGTCGTCGTGGAAGATCCGCCGTCGGCCGCCCGACACCGGGGCGCTGGTGAGCAGCAGCAGGTCACAGCCGAGCCGTTCGGCGCACTCCTCGATGCCGACCAGGAACGGGTGGTAGAAGTCCCCGGTGCCGGTCGGGAAGACCGGTTCGTAGGTGAACACGCCGAGGATGCGGTTGTGCCGCGCGGCGAGACGGCGGGCGACCGGGTCGGCGACGTAACCGGTGGTGCGGATGGCGTGCAGCACCCGCTCCCGGGTTTCCGGGGCGATCCTGACGTTGCCGTCGTCGCGGCCGTTGAGCACCAGCGAGACGGTCGCCTGGCTGACGCCGGTCATCCGGGCGATGTCGTGCTGGGTGACTCGCCTGCGCGAACCAGTCACGTTCTGTGTCCAATCGTTACCGAGGTAATACGCATTAGCGTCGGTGAGGTGAAATGGTGCGGCCATCCGAGGTCGCCGTCAAGACCCTTGGGCGCAGAAGTTCAATTGCTGAATGCCGCTCGATAATTCGTATTAGCACCTTGACGGTCGACTGCGGACGCCGCCAGACTCGTCGATGACGACAAGGGTTGCCGGCCTGGCTGCCATATCACTGACAGTGATGGTGGCCGCGACCTTGTCCGTGTCTCCGTGCTGCCGCATCGCCACCCCACCCGCGCTCCGCGGTCGACGAGCGTCCCCTCACGATCGGAGAACCAGATGGCACACGCGTACCCTGATCCGCCCATCGGTCGGCCCACGGAGCTCAGCCGACGTGGGCTGTTGCGCGGCGCGGCCCTGTTGGGCGCCGCCTCCGCAGCCGGCGGTGCCGGCGCACTGCTTCCGGGCGCACCGGCCCTCGCGGGCCCGGCCGGTTTCCCCAGCTACCGGTACGTCCGCGACGCGTTCGACAGTCCGCTGGCCTACAACCCCACCGGCGAGACGATCTTCCCCTGCGTGCGTGGGGTCTACGACAAGATCAGCGGTGCCAAGGGGCGCTACTACCTCTACTACGCCCCCCACGACTCGCCCGGCGGGATCTGCCTCGCCTACGCCGACCGGCTCGAAGGCCCGTACACCGAGCACCCCGGCAACCCCATCGTCGACCGGGTGCTACCGACCACGACGGTCAGCCACGTCTCGTCGCCGCACGTCGTCTGGAACGCCTCCAGCAGGGAGTTCTTCCTCTACTTCCACGGCGAGAACACCACCACCCGGGTGGCCCGGTCCCGAGACGGCATCACCTTCGGTGACGAGACGCCGATCCTGAGCACCAGGCTCGTGCCGAACACGACCGAGACGTCGTACGCCCGGGTGTTCGAGCACCGGGTCACCGGGCTGACCAACAAGTACGTGATGCTCTACATGGGAGCGCACACCGTCCGGCCCGGCACCCGGAAGATCTTCTGGGGGTGGTCGCCGAACGGTTGGGACCAGTGGCGGTTCGCACCCGAGCCGCTGATCTCACCTGCCGGCGACGGGCTCAGCGACATCTCCGCCCCGCACCTGCTCACCCGCAACGGCACCGCGTACGTCGTCTACCACGGCGGCGACGGGCGGATGCACCTCACCGAGGTCGGCAACGCCTTCGACCGGGAGGTGCACCTCGGGGTGTTCCACAGCCCGATCGCCTCCGACGACGGTCGGGTCGCGTCGCCCAGCTTCGGCACCGACGGCGGCGTGAGCTACATGATCTACGAGGCGGGTCCGCGTCTGGGTGCCAGGATCTGCGTCGCCCGGGCGGTCTGACCGCACCGATCCCGCACTCGTGATGCGGCCATAAGCCCCGAAAACGGATTAAGAATCGGTAACATACTCACAGTGATCGGGTGGGACCGTTCGGTGAGGGGGCCCGGAGTGACGGCAGCGGGGCGATTCACCGAGCACCGTCGTCACCCCGGCGTGCCCGTGTCGGCGGCTCTGGCCGGCTGAGCGGTCCCGCCGTCCGTGTCGACGCGTGCCGTGTTCCGAGGGCTCGGGGACAGCCGGAGCCCGAACTCGGCGACCGTCCTGGAACTGCTGTTCGACATCGTCTACGTCTTCGCGCTCGCCCGCCTCGCCGGGCGGGTCGCGGACGACCTGACCATCGTCCGGCACACGCTGCTGTCCGAGGCGGGCCAGACGGTCCTCTTCTTCACGGCGATGTGGATGATCTGGTCGCTCAACGCGCTGCTGTCCAGCACCTACGACCCGCGCCGTCCCGAACTCCAGGCCTTCCTGCTGGCGACGATGTTCGGCACGCTGGTGCTGGCGGTCTCCCTGCCGCAGGCCTTCGGGCAACGGGGTGTCGTCTTCTCCGTCACCTACGTGATCATCCAGGTCGGTCGACCGCTCTTCCTGGCGTTCGCCCTACGGGGTCACCCGGTGCAGGGGTTCTCGATCCGGATCCTGACCTGGCACCTGGCCTCGGGTGTGCTCTGGATCAGCGGTGGCATCAGCGGTGGCCTCGGTCGGGGCGTCTTCTGGACTCTCGCGCTCGCCATCGAGCTGGTCGGTGCCGCCATCACCTACCCCCTGCCCGGCAAGCGCGGGCTCCAGCTCAACTCCCTGGGAGTCACCGTCTCGCAGGCGCACCTCGCGGAGCGGTACAACCAGTTCTTCATGATCGCGCTCGCCGAGGTGGTGCTCGAAGCCGGTGCCGCGGTCAGCTTCCCGGGCTTCTCCCGAGACGGGACCATCACCCTCGTCGCCTCGTTCGTGGCGGTCGTCGCGTTCTGGAGGATCTACTTCTACCACGTCCGTTCTGGGAACGCCTCGTCTCCGAGCGGGGAGGGGATCGACCTGTCCCGGGGGGCCAGCTACAGCCTGCTGCTCATCGTCGGCGGCATCATCTGCACCGCGGTCGGCTTCGGGCAGATCATCGAGGATCCGCATCCACCGATCGACTGGGCTCTGGTGGTCATCGTCTTCGGCGGCCCGGTGCTGTTCCTGATCGGGCGCGGCTTCCTGGAGAAGGGCAGTCGCGCCAAGCCACGTTGCCCTGCATTGTTTGTCGGCGTGGCGGCGCTGGTCGTGGGGGCGGTTCCCATGGTGCTGCTCCCGCCGGTCGCCGTGGCGGTCACCGTGGCGGTGATCCTCGCAGGCATAACCGTTCTGGACCAGCGGGCCCACCAGCGCGGGTCGGAGACCAACCCGACGCTGTGACGGTCCCTTGCGGGTCGCCGACCGTCCCGCGTAGGGTCGTCCGCACGCCGTCGAGCCGGGAGGAGGTCAGAACAATGTCCGATGTTCTGCGCCCCCTCCGCGCTCCGGCGTCCGCGCGGATCTGACCCGGGGCGTTCGCTTCCCGAAGGACCACGCCATGACAGATCTCGTCATCCGTCCGCTCGTCGCGGGCGAGGAACACGTGTTCGACTCCATGCCCGACCCGCTGCCCCAGCTCCGCCAGGTCGCCTACGCCGACGGGGTCGCCGGCGGCGGCTACCGGCCCGAGACCACCTGGGTCGCACTGCGCGCCGACCGGGTGGTCGGCCGGGCCGCCTGGCTGCTCCCACCGGGTGCCATCGGCGCCCCCTGGCTGGACCGGTTCGATCTGGACGCCGAGCCGGAGGTGGGCGCCGCGCTGCTGCGCGCCGCCCACGAGGCACTCGGCGGTCCCGGTCTGTACTACGCCGCTCTGCCGGCGCACTGGCGGCGTCGACCCGAGGTGCTGGCCGTGGTGCGGGCACCGATGGCCGCCGCCCAGCTCGCCGGGCTGGTCGAGCGGGAGGAACGGATCCGGTGCTCCTGGACCGGCGCACCGCTGCCGGCGTCCTCGGGGCGCTACGACTTCCGTACCCCCGCCGACGCGGCGGAGATCAACGCCCTGGTCGCCCGGATCGCCGAGCCGGACGTGTTGACCGGCGTCGAGACCGCACGGGTGGTCAGTGGCATCGACCTGGCCACCGACCCCCTCGGTTGGTTGGGGGATGCGGTCCAGGGATGGCGGGTCGCGACGGAGGCTGGCCGACCGGTGGGCCTGGTCGGCACCGCCGGGGACGCCTGCTTCCCGCTGCTCGCCTATCTCGGCCTCCTCGACGAGGCGGCCCGGCCCGAACTGCTGGCCGAGGCGGTCCGGGTGCTCGTCGCCGGAGGCGCCCGGGAGGTCATCGCCGACGTCGAGGCGCACCGGGTGGCGGTGCTGGCGGAGCTGGAACGGACCGGGTTCCGGCAGTTGCGTACCCGGGTGACCTTCGCACCGCCGAACTCCCAGGAATAGCCGGGCGGGGGTGCGCCCTGTCACCGGGGCGCACCCCTCGGCCAGCGACAACGGCCATCCCTGCCACCATTCTGCCCATGCCGGAGATCATCGCGTTCGTCGTCGGCGGACTGGCGCTGGTCGTGGCGGCCGTCGCCGGACTCTGGCTGTGGCCGGTACGGCGTCCTGGCCGCCGCCTCGCGCCCGCGCAACCACTCGACTTCGACACTGCCGTCCGTGCCGCCGATGCCCACGTCGCGAACGAGACGACGGACCCGGAGGTCCGGCCCGAGTCGCGAAGCCGTCTGCTCAGCCACGGCTCCCGTACCGACCGGGCCGTCCTGCTGCTGCACGGATACACCCTCGCGCCGGAGCAGTACGACGAACTGGCCCAGGAGTTCTTCGACAGGGGCTACAACGTCTGGGTGCCGCGGGCACCGCAGCACGGGACCGTCGACCGGCAGGCCCACCACCGGGTCGAGGCCGAGGAGCTGACGACGTACGCCGCGCAGGCATGGGCGATCGCGGCGGCCCTGGGCGACGACGTGGGCGTCGTAGGGATCTCCGGCGGTGCCGTGCTCGCCACCTGGCTGGCTCAGGTGCCCGGCGCCGCCGTACGCCGCCTGCTGGTGCTGTCGCCGTTCTTCGGTCCGAATCCGCGACAGGCGCCGGCCTACGCGGTCAGACCCCTCATTCAGCTGTACGGGCGTCGCGTCCTCCGGGACCGGGTCACGTCGCGCGGGTACTCCCTCGCCGCCGTCACCCAGTACCTGGCGATCGCCCGCACCCTGCCGCGCCCGACTCGACGCACCGGCCTGCGGGGCGTGGCGGTGGTGATCAGCCCGCTCGACGGCGTGGTGGACCTCGAGGCGGCAGTCGACGTGCCGCGCCGCATCGCCGACGCGAACGCGGTGCCGCTGCGGGTCTGCGCACTGCCCGAGGCGCTGGGCGTCGAACACAACACCCTCAACCTCGGCGCAGACGGGGACGAGTGGCGGCGGCGGTACGTCGCGCTCTACGAAAACGCGACGGCTCCGGCGACAGATGTGCCGCTCGGTCGGTGACGCCGTCGCCGGAGCGGTCGCGGTAGCGAGCGGTATACCTCAGAGGCATATTTATGACTCTGAGGTATACCGCTCAACAGCACGTCACTCGGCGGGCTGGGCGGCGGCGTTGAGCACCGGCGGGGCGTAGCCGGCCGGCTTGTCGCCGATGCCGAGGCCGGGGCTCACCACCCAGGACTGGTACTGCGGCGTGAACATCACGTAGGGCACCCCGAGCTCCGGCGCGCTGGCCTCGTCGAGCCGGCGGCGGGCGTCGGCCGGGATCTCGAAGTCGAGCGCCTCGAAGTTGCTGCTGACCTGTTCGGCGCTGCTCGCCCCGATGATCACCGAGGCGACGGAGGGTTGGGTGGCGACCCAGTTGATCGCGACCTGGGCCATGCTGCGGCCCAGGTCGGCGGCGACGCTCTCCAGAGCCTCGATGACCTTCCACTCGCCGGCGCTGACCTGGCGACCTCCGGCGTCCGGGTTGGTCAACCGGCCGGTCCCGCTCAGGCCGGCGTCGCTGCGCCGGTACTTGCCGCTGAGCAGGCCGCTGGCGATCGGGCTCCACGCGGTGAGCCCCATGCCCATGGTCTGGGCCATCGCCGTGTACTCGGCCTCGATGCCCCGACTCACCAGGGAGTACGGCAGCTGCAGGTTGATCATCGGGGTCAGGCCGTGCGCCTCGGCGTAGCTCTGCGCGCGGGCCGCGTACCAGGCCGGTACGTCCGAGAGGCCGGCGTAGCGGATCTTGCCGGCGCGCACCAGGTCGTCGAGCGTGTGCACGACCTCCTCGATCGGGGTGATCCGGTCCCAGGTGTGCAGCAGGTACAGGTCGATGTAGTCGGTGCCGAGCCGGCTCAGCGACGCCTCCACTGCCCGCATGATGTGCTTGCGGCCGTTGCCGCTCGCGTTCGGGTCACTCGGGTCGACGGTGTTGGTGAACTTGCTGGTCAGCACGAGCCGTTCGCGGACGCCGGCCCGGTCGATCAGGCGGCCGAGGATCTTCTCGCTCTCCCCGGCGGTGTAGAAGTCCGCTGTGTCGATGAAGTTCCCGCCCGACTCCAGGTACTGGCGGAAGATCGGCTCCGACTCCTCCTCGGTCTTGCCGTACGCGGCGTGGAACCCGTCGACGCCGAAGTTCATGGTGCCCAGCGACAGCCGGCTCACTCGCAGACCGGACCGCCCGAGCAGGTAATAGTGGTTCATCGTTGCGTCCTCCCGATCACGTGCCGGCCCCTGGCGGACCGCCTGCCAGACCTTTGCTCGCCAAAAATGGACCTGCAAGTCCAAACCTGGGGCTAGGGTTGGACCGGCAGTTGGGGGCGGATGCTGGTGACGGAGGTCTCATGACACGCGCGTTGACCCGCAAGGGCGAGGCGACCCGGGCGCGGATCGTCGCGGGCGCGGCCGCCGAGATCCGCGAGCGCGGCGTCGACGAGGTACGCCTCGAGGACGTGATGGCGCACACCGGCACCAGCAAGGGTCAACTCTTCCACTACTTCCCGGACGGGAAGGAGGAACTGCTGCTCGCGGTGGCCCAGCACGAGGCCGACCAGGTGCTCGTCGACCAGGAGCCGATGCTCAGCAACCTGACGTCCTGGCCGGCCTGGACGGCGTGGCGCGACCGGCTCATCGAGCGCTACCTCGCCCAGGGTGTGAAATGCCCGCTCAACGGTCTGCTCGGTCAGACCGGCCGGCGCGCGCCGGGGGCACAGGCGATCGTCACCGGGCTGATGTGGCGTTGGCAGGACAAGATCGCCGAGGGCGTGCGGCACATGCAGTCGACCGGCGACATCGCCCCCGAGGTGGACGCCGACCGCGCGGCGGCGGCGCTCCTGGCCGGCATCCAGGGCGGCGTACTGCTACTGCTCTCCACCGGAAAGATCGACCACCTCGAGGCGGCCCTCGACCTCACCATCGACTCGTTGCGGGCAAGCCGCCGAGATGATCGGAACCCGGGAGAAGCGCGGCCATGAATGACGACGACTACCGACCACCATTGGTGCTGTTGCACGGCCTGACGTACGACAAGCGACAGTGGGGCCCGGTCCGCCGCGAACTCGCGGCGATCGATCCTGACCGGCAGGTCCTCACCCTCGACCTGCCCGGTCACGGCGACTCACCCCGGCGGGCGTCCTACCGGATGGTCGAGGTCGCCGAGGTCGTGCACGCCCGGGTGACCGAGGCGGGCCTCGCCACGCCGATCGTGGTGGGGCATTCCGTCGGCGCGGTGGTCGCCACGACCTACGCGGCGCGCTATCCGGTACGTGGCGTGGTGAACCTGGACCAGATCCTGCTGCCCGGCCCGTTCGGTGTGGCCGTACGCCAGGCCGAGCCGACGCTGCGCGGCCCGGAGTGGCGGCGGGTGTGGGACGCCCAGTTGGCCAGCATGGGCATCGAGTCGTTGCCGGCCGAGGCGCGCGAGATCGTCGCCACCGCGACCGACCCCCGGCCGGACCTGCTGCTGGGCTACTGGGGCGAGATCCTGCACGGGTCCGACGAGGGCATCGCCGCCGAGCGGTTCCGCGACCTGCGGTCCATCGCCGAGCGGAAGATCCCTTACCGCTGGGTGACCTCGTCCGAGCCGCCGGCCCGCTACCTGGCCTGGCTGACCGAGGCCCTGCCGGAGGTCGACGTCACAGTGCTGCCCGGTAGCCACTTCCCGCACCTGGCGGAACCGGCGACGATCGCCCGGCTACTGGCGACCGGCTGAGAGGGGGACGGGAGGTGTCGGGGGGAACGACGACAGGGCTGTTGTGCGGCGGGGTCGTGCTCTTCGCCATGCTGCTGCTGACGATCATCGGCCTGCTGGGACGCCGCGCGCGGGCCGGCCGTCTGACGGGCCGATACACGTCGCGACCGGGCAACTCGTCGGACAACAGCTCGTCGAGCATGGGTGGAGGCTGAGCCAGGGCCGGAGACCGCCGAGTTACCCTTGCGGCCGAATTGCCGGAGATCGGAGCAGGCGTGGCAGGTGACGACGACATCTCCGGGTGAGAACCCGGACCGGCCGCCGACGGGCGCGTGATCGCGCCGCAGTCGCCGCGGCCCTCGTCGTCATGCCCTGCTCCCGCCGGGCCACCCGTGTGCGCCCGGATCTCCCATCCCCGAGGTCCCCATGTCTGTTCGACCAGCCCTCGTCGCCCATGAGCTGGTGCGCGTCCGCGGCACCCGTCGAGTGCTCGACGGCGTCTCCCTGACCGCCGCGCCCGGCCACCGGATCGGCCTGATCGGTGAGAACGGCACCGGCAAGACGACCCTCCTGCGGGTCCTTGCCGGCGTCGACGAACCCGACGCCGGCACCGTCACCCGCCCGCCGGATGTCGGTTTCCTGCACCAGGAGATGCCCTTCACCCCGTCTGCGCCCATCACCACGGTCCTCGATGACGCGCTCCGCGAAGCTCGATCGGACCTCGCCGAGTTGGACCGGATCGGCACCGCCCTCGCCGCTGCGCCGGAGGGCGCCGAGGACCACGACCGGCTGCTGGCCGCGTACGGCGAGGTTCTGGAACGGGCGCAGGACCGCGACGCCTGGGATGCCGACCGGCGTGCCCAGGCCGTGCTCGACGGCCTCGGCCTCGGCGCGATTCCCCACGACCGCACGCTCGCCGCACTCTCCGGTGGGCAACGTGGCCGCCTCGCCCTCGCGGCGATGCTGATCCGCCGGCCGGGCGCACTGCTGCTCGACGAGCCCACCAACCACCTCGACGACGCGGCGGCCGCGTTCTGCGAGGACCAACTGCGGGCCATGCCCGGGGTGATCGTCCTGGCCAGTCACGACCGCGCGTTCCTGGACGCGGTCTGCACCGACGTCGTCGACCTCGACCCGGCGGTCGACGGGCCGGTCCGGCACGGCGGCGGCTACACCGCCTACCTGACCGCCAAGCGGGCCGAGGCGCAACGCTGGCGCCGACGCTACGACGAGGAACAGGCGCAGCTCGCCGAACTGCGCGAGGCCGCCGCCGTGAACGGGCATCACGTCGCGCACGGGCGGGCTCCCCGCGACAGCGAGAAGATGGGGTACGGGCACACCGCCGGCCGGGTGCAGAATCAGATCTCCCGCCGGGTCCGGGATGCCGCCCGTCGCCTGGAGGTGTTGGAACGGCACCAGGTCGCCGCGCCACCGGAGCCGTTGCGCTTCCACCCGCCTGCGACTCCGCCTGCGTTCGCCCCTGGTGTCGGCGACGAGCCGATCGTCACGGTTCGGATGTTGGAGGTTTCGGTCGGCTGCGGGTGGACCACCTCGTCGTGACGGCAGGCGACCGACTCGTGGTCAGCGGTCCGAACGGTGCGGGAAAGTCGACGCTGCTCGCCGTCCTCGCCGGCCGGCTGCACGGCAGCGGAACCGTGCGACGACGGCCGGGTCTGCGCGTCGGGCTGCTCACCCAGGACACGGTCTTCGACCGTCCACGGCGGACAGCCCGGAGCGTCTACGCCGACGTCGTCGGGGCGGAGCGGGCCGAGACGGTGCCGCTGTCGTCGCTCGGGCTGCTCGCGTCGGCGGATCTCGATCGGCCTGTCGCCGACCTGTCGGTGGGACAGCGTCGCCGGCTCGCCCTCGCCGTACTCGTGGCCGACCCGCCGGAGCTGCTTCTGCTGGACGAGCCCACCAACCACCTCTCACCGACGCTCTGTGACGAGTTGGAGGAGGCCCTGAACACCGGCCCGGGTGCGGTCGTCGTGGCGAGCCACGACCGACGACTCCGCGCCCGCTGGCCCGGCCGAGAACTGACAGTGACCCCAACCCCGCCTCGGTGATCAAGAGCTTTGCGTCATCCCGCCCGGCGTGTCGTGACGCAAACCTCTTGATCACCGGGAGCTGAGGGGCGCGGGGCAGGTTTGCTGGTCCGGGGGGTTGGAAACGTTTTCGTAACGGGGGGTTGACCTCTCCGCCATTCGCGGAGCAGACTCCCCGGAAACGTTTACAGCTATCGGGTGGAGGTGCCGGACGTGGGTCGTAAACGTTTACAGGAACCGGCTGACGGCCGGCCCACGGTGCACACCGTTGCCGCCCGCGCCGGCGTGTCCATCGCGTCCGCCTCGCGGGTGCTCAACGGCGTCGGCGGCAGCCCCGAGACGATCCGCAAGGTCCGCGAGGCGGCGGCCGAGGTGGGCTACGTGCCCAACGCGATCGCCCGTTCGTTGCAGTCCCAGCGCACCGGCCTGATCGCGCTCGCGGTCGAGGACATCGGCAACCCGGTGTACGTGGAGATGATGCGCGCCATCGAAGCGGTGGTCGCGTCCTCTGGGCGGCAGCTGCTGGTGCACGCCACCGGCGGGCGGATCGACAACGAGACCGCCCTGCTGCGGCGGCTGGCCAACCGCTACGTGGACGGGATGATCGTCTCGCCGATCCGGGTCACCGACGATCACCTGACCGCGCTGGTGGACAGCCCGGTGCCGGTGGTGGTCGTCGGACAACTCGGCGCGGACGCCGCCGTGGACAACGTGCGTACCGACTCTCGGCAGGGTGTGGCGCTGGCCGTGGACCATCTCGTCGCCACCGGCCGGCGTCGAATCGGCTTCGTCAACGGTCCGCTCGACACCGTTCCCGGCGCCGCGCGCGACGCCGGATTCCGGGCCGCAGTGGCCCGACACGGCATCGCGCTCGACGAGGAACTGGTCGAGGTCGGCGACTTCCAGTACGCGGCCGGCCGGTCAGCCACCGAGCGGCTTCTCGCCCGCACCGACCCGGACGCGCTGGTGTGTGCCAACGACCTGATCGCTGTCGGTGCGCTGCACGCCCTGCTGGCCGCCGGTCGTCGGGTGCCGCAGGACGTCGCAGTGGTCGGCATGGACGACACCGAACTGGCCCGGATGATGTTCCCCCAGCTCTCCAGCGTCTCGCTCGGTTCGGCCGAGCGAGGTCGCCGCGCCGCCGAACTCCTCCTGCAACGCATCGCCGACGCGACCCTGCCGCCGCGCCGCGAGCAGGTGCCGCCGAGCCTCACCGTCCGCGCGTCCAGCGCAGCGACGCTGCCGGCACCCCGCTCCGCCGCACCGGACTCCCCACCGACCACCACCCACCCGTCCAGCGAAGGGGTGACCGCATGACCACCCTGACCGAACGGCCGGACGTCGAGCGGGCCGGACCGGCCCGCCGGCCGAACCGGTTCCGGTCCGACCGCACCACCATCTACCTCCTTCTCCTGCCGTCGCTGCTGCCGATCCTGGTGCTGTCGGTGTTTCCGCTGCTGCGCGGCATCTACCTCGGGTTCACCGACGCCCGGGCCGGGCGCAACGTCGAGGTCAGCTTCACCGGCCTCGCCAACTACCGGGAACTCCTGGGCGACGAACTGTTCTGGAACTCGTTCAAGATCGGCCTGCTCTGGGCGGTCGGGGTGACGGTCCTGCAGTTCCTGCTCGCCCTCGGGCTGGCCCTGCTGCTCAACCAGCAGTTGCGGTTCCGCGGCGTGGCCCGGGTGCTGGCCGTGGTGCCGTGGGCGATGCCTCCGGTCGTGGTCGGCATCCTCTGGAAGCTCGTCTACCACCCCGACGCCGGCCTGATCAACGAGTTCTTCCACCGCGTCGGCGCGGACGGGCTGCGGACCAACTGGCTCGGCGACTTCAGCACCGCGCTGCCTGCGGTGATCATCGTCGGGGTCTGGGCGGGCATGCCGCAGACCACTGTCGTCCTGCTCGCCGGTCTACAGGGCGTGGGTCGTGAGCTGCACGAGGCGGCGGCGGTGGACGGGGCGAGCACCTGGCACCGGTTCCGGCACGTCACGCTTCCCGCCCTGGCGCCGGTGATCGTGGCCATCACCTCGCTGGACTTCATCTGGAACTTCAACTCGTTCGGCCTGGTCTACGTACTGACCGCCGGCGGGCCGGGCGGCAAGACGATGCTGCCGATGCTCTTCGCCTACGAGGAGGCGTTCCGTTACGGCAACTACGGCTACGCCGCCGCGCTCGGCAACGTGATGGTCGTGCTCATCATCGCGCTGCTCGCCGTCTATCTCCGTCGTCGGCTCAGGGAGGCGAACTGACATGTTCGGAAAACCGAGCCGCACCAGCCGGACGTTGCAGTACCTGGCCCTCGCCGGCTACCTGATCTTCCTTGGGTTCCCGCTGGTCTGGTTGCTCTCCACGGCGTTCAAGCCGCCGCGTGAGCTGGTCCGGCTGCACCCGACGTTGATCCCGGACAACCCGACACTGCAGAACTTCGTCCAGGCCTTCACCGAGCAGGAGCTGGGCCGGGCAGCGCTCAACAGCCTCCAGGTCTCGCTCGCCTCGGCGGTGCTGACCGTGCTGGTCGCCATGCCGGCGTCGTACGCGCTGGCCCGGTTCCGCTCCAAGCTCGGCACCGCCGCGCTGGGCTGGGTGCTGTTGTCCCAGCTCTTCCCGTTCGTGCTGCTGATCATCCCGATCTTCCTGGTGCTGCGGCAGGTCGGCCTGGCCAACACGCACGCCGGACTGGTGCTCATCTACGTGGTCTGGGCGCTGCCGTTCGCGCTGTGGATGTTGCAGGGCTTCGTCCGCAACATCCCCCGCGAGTTGGAGGAGGCCGCCTCGGTCGACGGCGCGAGCCGGGTGCAGGTCCTGCGGCGGGTCGTCTTCCCGCTGCTCGCCCCGGGCCTGGTCGCGACCGCGCTGTTCTCCTTCATCTCGGCGTGGAATGAGTTCTTCTTCGCGCTGGTGCTGATCAAGACCCCGGAGTTGGCCACCCTGCCGGTGGCGTTGGCCCGGTTCGTCGGCATCGAGGGCACCGCCCGACTGGGGCCACTGGCCGCCGGTTCACTGCTCGCCACACTGCCCAGCCTGATCTTCTTCGCGTTCATGCAGCGCCGGCTCTCGTCCGGGTCGCTCGCGGGTGCGGTCAAGGGCTGAGGCGTCCCCCCAACCACCACCACCAAGGAGGTAACCCCCATGCTCCGTACCCGATTCCGTCGACTCGCGGCGGGCGCCGCGGTCGCGGTCGTCGGCCTCGGCGCGCTCACCGCGTGCGGTGCCGGCGGCGACGACGAGGCCAGCTCCGGCCCGGCCAAGCTGCGCTTCCTCAGCCTCGCCTGGCAGAAGGAGTCGCTCCAGGTCAACAAGGACCTGGTCGCCAAGTGGAACGCCGAACACCCGGACATCCAGGTCGAGTACGTCCAGGGTGACTGGAACTCGGTGCACGACCAGCTCCTCACGTCGTTCGAGGGGGGCGACGCGCCGGACATCGTGCACTACGAGGCGTCCTCGATCGGTGAGTTCAGCAAGCAGGGCTACCTGGCCGACCTGTCCGACCTGGTCTCCGACGACCTGAAGGGTCAGATCGACAAGGGCATCTGGGACACCGCGACCGTCGACGGCAAGGTCACCGGCGTGCCGTTCCTGCTGGAGTCGCAGGTCGTCATCGCCAACAAGAAGCTGCTGGACGCCGCCGGTGTCGCGGTGCCGCCGGCCGACGGCGGGTGGACCTGGGACGAGTTCCAGACCAACGCACAGAAGCTCACCAAGCCCGGCCAGTACGGCGCGGCGTGGGCGCTGAAGTCGCCGACCAACCGGGTGCTCAACCTGGCGCTCAACTACGACGGCACGTTCTTCTACGGCGACGGCCGGCGCGCCGAGGTCAAGGTCGGTGACGGGGAGAAGGAGATCCCGAAGCGGATCCACGACATGCTCTACACCGCCAAGTCGGCCTCCCCGGAGGCGCTCGGCATGAGCGGCGCGGACACCCTGCCCGGTTTCTTCGGCGGCAAGTACGCGATGCTGCCCGGCTCGGTGTCGCTGCGTCAGCAGATGGTCGAGCAGGCGCCGGCCGGCTTCGAGTGGGTCACGCTGCCGCCGCTCAAGGGACTCTCCGCCAAGCAGGCCGCCAACCCGCAGACGCTGTCGGTCTCCGCGGACAGCAAGCACAAGAAGCAGGCCGCGCAGTTCCTCGAGTACTTCCTGAACCCGACCAACATGGCCGCGTTGGCCAAGGGTGACTGGCTGGTGCCGACCGGCAAGCAGGCCAACGAGGAACTGGTCAAGCTGACCGCCGGCAAGCAGGGCTGGGACGTCGCGGCGGCCAGCGCCAAGGACCTGACCGTCGCCCCGTTCCAGCAGGCCGACGGCTACCCGGAGTGGAAGACCAAGTACGCCACCCCGGCTCTCCAGCAGTACTTCGCCAACAAGATCACCATCGATCAGCTCGGTACGCAGTTGGTCGACGGTGGCAAGCAGGTTTCGAGGTAACGACATGTCACTCTTGCTCGACACATCGGTCGGTTGCCTGGTCGGCGCCGCGGTCGGAGACGCCCTGGGTGGGGCCACCGAGACGGCGCTGCCGGAGCAGATCCGTGCGCGCTTCGGCGGCTGGGTCGAGGGCATCGTGCCCCCGTACCACGCCGACTGGGCCACCGCGCGACCGCTCGCTCCGTACCACAAGGGCGACGGGCACCTCACCGACGACACGTTGATGACCCACGCACTGGTCCGCGCGTACGCGGCCAAACGGGACCACCTCGACGCGTACGACGTGGTGGAGCTGTTGGTTCCCGACCTGATCGAGCGGGTGGTGTACATCCCCGACCTGGAGCGCGACGGGGTGACCTTCCACCGGCTCGCCGCTGCCGAGCGGTGGCTGGTCACCCGTCTGCACCACGCGCACGCCGACCCGCGTGAGGCCGGGGTCGGCAACATCGTGAACTGTGGCGCGGCCATGTACATGGCGCCGGTCGGCATCGTCAACGCGGGCGACCCGGCCGGGGCGTACGCCGAGGCGGTGGAGATCGCCGGTGCGCACCAGCACAGCTACGGGCGGGAGGCCGCCGCCGTCTTCGCGGCATCGGTCGCGGCGGCGGCGACCCCCGGCGCGGGCGTCGAGGACGTCGTCGCCGCAGCCCTGGACCTGGCCCGCGACGGCACCCGCGCGGCCATCGACGCGGTGGTCAAGGAGGCTCGCGGCCACAGCGACTGGAAGCAGGCCATTCCGGCGCTGCGGGCGGCGGTCGCCCCCTACGACACGGTGGGGGAGGAGTACCGCAGTCCCGGGCTGGGCGCGCGGCGGCCCAGCCGTCTGCACGCCATCGAGGAACTGCCGGTGGCCCTCGGCATGCTCGTGGTGGCCGGCGGTGACTTCCGGGCAGCGGTGCTCGGATCGGTCAACTACGGCCGGGACGCCGACTCGACAGCCACCATGGCCGCCGCCATCGCCGGGGCGCTGGGCGGCGCGGACGCGGTGCCGACGGAGTGGTCCGAGGTGGTCGCCACCGCGTCGAAGACCGACCTGGTGGAGCCGGCCCGGGTCCTCGCCGCGGTGGCCGGCGAGGTCTTCGAGCGCGACCAGGCCCGGTTCGCCCGGCGGGCCGACCGCTTCGCCGCGCTGGCGCAGGAGCCGACCCGGTGAGGATCACCTGGGTGCAGCCGGAGGACCTGCTGCCGCACGAGCTGGCGGCCAGCCGGGACGAGGGACGCGACGTCGCCGCGCTCGCCGCGCGCTGGACGGCGGCCGGCGGGGACCTCACCCCGTCGGTCAGCGGGGCGTCGCCGAACCCGGCGGCACCGGACCTGCGGGCGCTCGCGGTGGAGCTGCTGGACGCCGCCGACGCGCTGCCCACCGTCAACGCCGCCGACGAGCCGGACGACCTGGCCACGCTGCAAGCCGGCTGGCCGGCCGGTTGGTCGCTGCCGACCGAGGCGAGCTACGACCGGTTGCACGGCGCCTGGCTGGGTCGCGCGGCCGGCTGCCTGCTCGGCAAGCCGGTAGAGAAGATCCCGCGCCACGGGATTCGGGAGATCCTGGTCGCTACCGGCAGGTGGCCGCTGCGTGACTGGTTCACCGCGAAGGGACTCCCGGCCGACGTCGCCGCCCGCTGGCCGTGGAACCGGCGCAGCGCGCCGACCAGCCTCGCCGAGAACATCGACGGGATGCCCGAGGACGACGACCTGAACTACCCGCTGCTGGCCCTGCGGGTGCTGGAGACGCACGGTCGGGGTTTCACCAGCGCCGACGTGGCGCAGGCGTGGCTGGACTGGCTCCCCGGCGGACGGGTCTTCACCGCCGAGCGGGTCGCGTACCGCAACCTGCTCCTCGGGTACGCGCCGCCGCAGAGCGCCCGCCGGCACAACCCGTTCCGGGAGTGGATCGGCGCGCAGATCCGCACCGACGTGTACGGCTGGGTCAACCCCGGCCGGCCGGACCGCGCCGCCGAGCTGGCGTTGCGCGACGCTGCCGTCAGTCACGTCCGGGGCGGGGTGCACGGTGCGATCTGGGCCGCCGCGCTGGCCGCGGCAGCCCCGGTCGCGGACACCGTGGACGAGGTGCTGGACGCCGCCGAGGCGATCCTGCCGCCGCGCAGCCGGTTCGCGGCAACGGTCCGCGAGGCCCGCGCCCTCGGCGCGGGGACCGACGACTGGGAGGCCGTTGTCGACGAGCTGTACGCCCGGCACGGCCACCTGCACTGGGTGCACGTGCGCAACAACGCCGCGCTGGTGGCCGCCGCGCTGGCGTACGGCCGGGGGGATCTGGAGCGGTCCATCACCGCGGTGGTCAGCGGCGGCTGGGACACCGACTCGACCGGCGCGACCGTCGGTGCGGTGACCGGTGCCCTCACCGGCGCGTCCGGACTGCCGGCCCGCTGGGTGGCGCCGCTGCGCAACCGGCTGGCCAGCAGCATCGGTGGCTTCGACGGGATCGGCTTCGACGAGCTGGCCCAGCGGACCCTCGCCCTGGCGGAACAGGGTGGAACGGAAGGGAGCGTGGCATGAGCGCACGTGTGGCGGTGGTGGGCAGCAGCAACCTGGACCTGGTGGTCACGGCGTCGCGGCTGCCCCGCCCCGGCGAGACGGTGCTCGGCGAGAACTTCCGGACCGTGCCCGGCGGCAAGGGCGCCAACCAGGCGGTCGCCGCCGCACGGGCCGGGGCGGCCTGCGACTTCGTGGGTGCGGTCGGCGACGACGAGTTCGGTACGCAGCTGCGGACGAGCCTCGTCGGCGCGGGCGTGGACGTGCGGGGTCTGCGGACCGTCGCCGGCCCTTCCGGCGTGGCGCTGATCGGCGTGGACCGGGAGGCGGAGAACTTCATAGTGGTCGCGCCCGGGGCCAACGGCACGTTGACCGAGCTGGACGCCGACGACCGGGCCACGATCGCGGCGGCGGACGTGCTGCTGCTCCAACTGGAGGTGCCGCTGACCGCTGTGACCCAGGCGGCCGACTGGGCCCGGGCCGACGGCACCACAGTGGTGCTGAATGCCGCCCCGGCCGCGGCGCTGCCGACCGAACTGCTCGACCTGGTCGACGTGCTGGTGGTCAACGAACACGAGGCCGCCGTCGTGGCCGGGGTCTCCTCCGACGAACCACCGGTGCTGCTCGACGCGCTGCTGAAGCTGGTGCCCCGGGTGGTGCTGACCCTCGGCGCGCGCGGCGCCGCGTACGCCGACCGGCGCGGCCTGCGTCTCGCGGTCCCGGCGCCGGAGATCGACGCGGTCGACACCACAGCCTCGGGGGACGCGTTCACCGGCGCGCTCGCCGTGGGCTGGGCCGAGCGCGGCGGCGCCGTCAGCGAGGACACCGTCACGGCGAGCCTGCGCTGGGCCTGTGCCGCCGGCGCGGCCTGCGCTCAGCGGCCCGGGGCGTCCACCGCCCTGCCCGACCGGCCGGTCATCGACGCCCTCTACGACGCGACCTATCGAGGTGCCCAGTGAGCTTCAACCCGTACGTCCCGCGCCCGATCGACAGGCCCACCGAGGTGCCGTTGGGCGGGCACGCCGACCTGAGCACCCTGGACGAGGCGAAGATTTTCGCCGCGCCGGGCGACCCGGCGGACTGGCCGGCCTGGCGGGAGCAGATCACCCGCTGGCGGGCCGACGCCCGGGACCGGATCGGCTACGTCGGCGAGCACTATGACGAGATCACCGGCGACTGCTTCAGCGTCTGCCTGGCCTGGCTCTGGGACGAGGCGCTCTACGACCACGAGCGCGGCGTCTTCACCGTCGACGGGTTCCTCGACGCGGCCGGCCGGGACTTCGGGGGCTTCGACGGGGTGGTGCTCTGGCACGCGTACCCGGTTATCGGCCTGGACGACCGTAACCAGTTCGACTGGTACCGGGACGTGCCGGAGCTGGCCGACGTGGTGCGCGCGTTCCAGGAACGCGGGGTGCGGGTCTTCGTCGACTACAACCCGTGGGACACCGGCACCCGCCGTGAGACGGGCACCGACGCCGAGGAGGTCGCCGAGCTGGCCGGCAAGCTCGGCGTCGACGGGGTCTTCCTGGACACCCTCAAGGAGGGCGCCGGGGAGCTGCGCGCCGCGCTGGACGCGGTCCGCCCCGGCATGATCCTGGAGGGCGAGAGCCGGGTTCCGTTGGCCCGCATCGCCGACCACGCGATGTCCTGGGCGCAGTGGTTCGCCGACTCCGAGGTGCCCGGTGTGCTGCGGGCCAAGTGGTTCGAGCGGCGGCACGTGCTGCACCACACCCGGCGCTGGCACCGCGACCACCTGGACGAGCTGCACTCCGCCTGGCTCAACGGCGTGGGCGTACTGGTCTGGGAGAGCGTCTTCGGTGTCTGGGTCGGCTGGAACGAGCGGGACCGCGCGGTGCTGCGGGCGATGCGCCGGGTGCAGAGCAGCCACGCCGCGTGGTTGCGCGCCGAGGACTGGGTGCCGCTCGCCGACCACCCCGGCCAGGGCCAGGTGTACGCGTCCCGCTGGACGCACGACGACCGGCCCCTGTGGACAGTGGTGAACCGGGGCGCGGACCACGACGGCCCGTGGCTGGTCGTCGACCCGAGCGCCGGGCGACGTTTCGTCGATCTGGTCACCGGTGTTGAGCTGACAGTCACCGAGACCGCCGACGGTCGACTCGCGGTGGGCGGTCCACTCCCGGCCGGCGCGATCGCGGCCGTCGCGGCCGGCACCGCTGCCGCGTACCAGCACGAGCCGCCGACCGGCGACCCGGCCTTCCCGGCCCGCGAGGCGGTACGCGTCCGCACCCCGTGGGCACCCCGGTTGCAGGTGCCGTCGGGCATGGTCGCCGTCGAGGGCGGCCGACGGGACCTCGTCGTCCGGCACCGGGTGCGGGAGACCGGGCTGTACGGCGAGGCGCCCTACGTCGACGAGTGGAAGCCGTTGCCGCCCCGACTGCACCACCCGGGCACGATGCGGCGCAGCGTGAAGCTCGGCCGCTTTGCCATCGCCGTCCGCGAGGTCACCCACTCCGAGTACGCCGAGTTCCTGCGCGCCAGCGGCTACCGCCCGGTGCGCCCCGAACGGTTCACGGCGGGCAGCGGACCGGCCGACGCCCCGGTGACCGGTGTGGAGTTGTCCGACGCGCGCGCGTACGCGGAGTGGGCCGGGCTGCGGCTGCCCACCGAAGACGAGTGGCAGGTCGCCGCCGAGGCGGGGCTGCTCGTACGGCGGGAGCCGTTGGTGTGGAACCTGACCGACAGCGAGCACTCAGACGGCCGTACCCGGTTCGCCATCCTCAAGGGTGGTGCCGCCTACCGGGCGGAGGGCTCCGACTGGTACCTCGACGGCGGCCCGCAACCGGCGGACGTCTCGGTGAAGTTGCTGCTCACCGGCGCCGGTCTCACCCGCTCCGACCAGGTCGGTTTCCGCTGCGCGGCCGACCTTCCCGAGACGACGGAGGTGAACCGGTGACCGCACCGCTGGACGGCGTCAAGGTCGTCGACCTGGCCACCCTGTTCGCCGGCCCACTCGCGGCGGCGTTCCTCGGTGACTTCGGCGCCGACGTGATCAAGGTGGAGCACCCGGTCAAGCCGGACCCGTCCCGGGGACACGGGCCGGCCCGCGACGGTGTGGGGCTCTGGTGGAAGGTCCTCGGCCGCAACAAGCGCACCGTGACCCTCAACCTGTCCGACCCGGACGGTGCCGCGTTGCTGCTCCGGCTGCTCGCCGACGCCGACGTGCTGGTGGAGAACTTCCGCCCCGGCACCCTGGAGCGGTGGGGGCTCGGCCCGGCCGAGCTGCACGCCGTCAACCCCCGGCTGGTGGTCACCCGGATCAGCGGCTTCGGGCAGGTCGGCCCGTACGCCCGCCGGCCCGGGTTCGGCACGCTCGCCGAGGCGATGAGCGGCTTCGCGGCGGCCACCGGGGAACCGGACGGCCCACCCACCCTGCCGCCCTTCGGGCTGGCCGACTCGGTCACCGCGCTCGCCGCCGCGTACGCGGTGATGCTGGCCCTGCGGGCCCGGGACGTCACCGGCACCGGGCAGGTCGTGGACCTCGCCATCATCGAGCCGATCATGGCGATGCTCGGGCCGCAGATCACCTGGTACGACCAGATCGGCTACGTCCAGCCCCGGCTGGGCAACCGGTCCAACAACAACGCCCCGCGCAACACCTACCGGTGCGCGGACGGGCGTTGGGTGGCGGTCTCCACCAGCGCGCAGAGCATCGCCGAACGGGTGCTGCGGCTGGTGGGCCGACGCGAGCTGGTCGACGAGCCGTGGTTCGCCACCGGCAGCGGCCGGGCCGCGCACGCCGACGAGTTGGACGCCGCGGTGAGCGCCTGGGTCGCACAACGGGACCGCGACGAGGTGGTGGCCGCGTTCGAGGAGGCGCAGGCGGCGGTAGCGCCCGTCTACGACGTACGGGACATCCTCGCCGACCCGCAGTACGCGGCACTCGGCACCGTCCGCACCGTGCCGGACGAGGAGTTGGGCGAGGTACGGATGCAGAACGTGCCGTTCCGGCTCACCGAGACACCGGGCGAGATCCGGCACGCCGGACGGCGGCACGGTCAGGACACCGACACGGTGTTCGGGGCGCTCGGCCTGACCGGCGAGGAGTTGGCGGCGCTACGCGAACGGGGCGTGCTCTGATGCTGCTGAGCTGGCTCTACGTGCCCGGTGACCGCCCGGACCGGTTCGCCAAGGCGGTCGCCTCGGGCGCCGACGCGGTCATCCTCGACCTGGAGGACGCCGTGGTCGCCGGGCGCAAGGCGTACGCCCGCGACGCCGTCGCCGAGTTCCTCGCCGACACGCACCCGGTGCCGGTGCAGGTCCGGGTCAACGAGCTGACCGGCCCGGACGTCGACGCCGACCTGACGGCGGTGACCAGCCGGCCCGGGTTGAACGGGCTACGGCTGCCGAAGGTCGAGTCGGCCGCGACGGTGACAGCCCTCGGGGAGCGGGTCAACGTACCCCTGCACCCGCTGATCGAGTCGGCAGTCGGGCTGGAGTCCGCGTACCCCATCGCCGCAGCCCACCCCGCGGTGGTCTCGATCGGCCTCGGTGAGGCCGACCTGCGCTCCGACCTCGGGGTGAGTGACGACGACGGCCTGCTCTGGGCGCGCGGCCGGGTGGTGGTCGCGGCCCGCGCGGCCGGCCTGACCCCACCGGCGATGGCGGTGTACGCCGACGTGGTGGACCTCGACGGTCTGGCCGCGTCGTGCGCGGTCGGGCGACGGCTCGGGTTCCTCGGCCGCACGGCGATCCACCCGCGCCAGCTCCCGGTGATCGTCGAGGCGTTCCGTCCGGCCGAGCAGGAGGTGGCCCGCGCCGCCGAACTGCTGGCCGCGGTGGCGGACGCGGAATTGCGGGACTCGGGGACCGTGGTCCTGCCCGACGGCCGGTTCGCGGACCGGGCGATGGTGGCCGCCGCCCAGCGTGTCGTCGACCTGGCCGCGCGCTACAGCGCCTGAGGGTCACCGGCCGGAGGTCACCGAGCGGGCGCGTTGGCCGGTGGTGCGGCCGACGTCGGCCGATCGAGCCGGTCGAGCCGCGCGAGGGCGGCGTTGCCGTCCCGGACCACCGCCCCGGCCATCGCCGTGGTCGCCGGGTGGGCCCCGGCGTGCTGCTCCGCGCCGGCGATCCGGGCCGCCTGCGCGAGGTGCGCGCGTAGGTGCCCGGCGAGCAGCCGGTGGAATGGCGACCCGGTGGACGCCCGCAGCGCGGTCACCTGCTCGGCGGTGACCATGCCCGGCATGTCGTGACCCTCGTGCGGGTTGGTCGTCGGCGCACCGGCAACTGCCAACAGCCGGCGGGCCCGGTCCAGGTCGGCGCGCTCGGTGGCCTCGACCTGGGCGGCCAGACGTCGCCAGGCCGGGTCCGTGGTCCGCGCCGGCACGAGTTCGAGTACGGGCAGCAGGCGTTCGGCCATCGCCACCGTCAACTGGAGCCAGGCGACGTCGGTGGGGCTGAACGACCCCGGCGTACCCGTCGGTGCCGGCGCGACAGTCGGTGGCCGGGCCGGTGCCAGGTCGACCGCCGGTGGCTCGGTCGGTGCGATGCTGGTCGGGTCGCGGGGCTGCCCGGCACCGCAGCCGGCGACGAGCAGGACGGCGACGAGCACTGTAGATGCTGCTGATCGGCGCATCCGACCTCCTTCCCGCCAGGGCGGCGGGCCCGTGTGACACGGGCCCGCCGTCGTGGTGTGCACCTGTCGCTCAGATCGGTCGGCCGTCGTGACCGCACTTGATGACGGGACGGATGCAGTCCTGGACCCGGCGGGCCATCTCCGCCACCGGCCAGGCGTTGAAGAAGTCGCCGTGCATCGTGTAACCCGGCCCGGACGCCAGCCGGAACCGCGACGGGTCACCGGTGACCGGGTACCGCAGCACCTGCCGCAACTTCGGCACGTGCACCGGGTGGGTGCTCGGGCAGGCCTGGTTCACCGGGTACGCCAGGTGGCTCTTGTGGTCCGCCGAGTCAAGGTCCCGGCCGTTCCAACACTGCGGGAAGTCCAGGTACGACTCCAGCATCGTGCCGGACGGGCAGTTCACGAAGTCCTTCGACGGCGGCACGTGCCCGGCGTGCAGGCACGACCAACGGGCGATGCTGTCGTTCGGCCCGGTGGCCTTCGCGTTGCCGGCGACCAGCCGCAGCCCCAGCGGAAACGGCTGGGTGTTCGCGACGACGTCGGAGCGTACGCCCTCGCCCAGGTAGTAGAACGTGGCGATCGCCGGCTCCACCGGCACGTTGTCCCGGTACAGCGTCGGCACCCAGTAGGACGAGACGTCCACTCGCGGGTTGCAGGTGGTGGGGGAGTTGACCAGGTCGGGGAGTGTGGTCCGGGCATTGGTCACCGTGCTGCCGAAGAAGCTGTGCATGTGCGATGCCCCGGGTAGCCCGGGGAAGATGATCGGGTCGTCCGGCAGCCGGTGGCTGTAGGTGCAGTCGGCGGGGAACTCGGCGACCCGGATGACGTTGGTGCCGAAGTCGCCATTGGCCCGGTCGGGTGCGGCGTCGGCCCGGTCGGCTCTGGTCGGCGCGGCGTCGGCCTGGCCGGTGGCGGACACCAGGTACGTGCCGAGTAGCACCAGCAGGGCGCCGATCGCCGTGACGATGCGCAGGCGGCGGTGGGTGCCGGATAGGGGTGCGGCCCTGTCCATCTCGTGACTCCTGTCGGGGGGACGGGTCAGGGTCGGCTCCGACGCCGCCGCCGAAGACGTCGGGGATAGCCCTGGCCAGTTGTGGTGGCGGCCGGTTCCGGCCGATGCGAGAGAGCGCTCTCAGCACCCACAAGCCTCGCCGCAATGTCGAAACTTGTCAATACGTTGCGCAGTTGGTGGAAAACGACGACGAAGGGGCCGGGCCCCGTGGTGGGGTCCGGCCCTTCGTCGTTCGTGTGCTGTGTGGTTTAGCTGGTGGCGTAGCCGCGGGTGGCGATCCAGTCGGCGAGGTGCTCGACGGTGATCTGGTAGGAGGCCTGGTTGGGGTCGGCGGAGTCGGCGATGGTGACGGTGTTGCCGTTGTCGCGGTAGCCGACCACGCTGATGTAGTGCCCACCCTCATAGGAGTGGCTCACTCCGTCGGTGTCGGTGCTGGTGCCGGCGATGTTCGCCACCACAGCCCGGCCGTCGTCGACAGTCTTGACGATGTCGGCGCGCAGCTGATCGGTCTGCTTGGCATCAGCGTCGGGGTTACGGATCTCCACCGACCGGTAGGCGTCGTTCTTACCGGTCTCCTTGTTCAGCACCGGGGTGATGTCGTTGATCGAGTTCGTACCGGCCTCGGTGGTGCCCATCTCCTTGGCCATCTCGTCCACGTTGATGTCCTTACCCTGCACACTCAGGGCGTTACGGGTCGCTGCGGGACCGCAGTAGTAAAAGTTCGGCTGCGCCTCGTAACGCACACCCAACTCCCGCTCACCATGACCCTTACGGTCGGTCTGGGTTTGCGTGGTCGGCTTGGCGGTGCTCGGGGCAGCGAACGCGGTCGTCACGGGGCCGGCGATGGCACCACCGGTGAACGCCAGACCAGCAGCGGTCAGAGCAGTCTTACGAATCAGATCGGTACGCATGATGGCGTGCTCCTCTGCTTCATCGGGGGATGCCGCACGACTCACGGGGGACGGCCATGCGGGAACGTTCAGTGCCCGGCGACCCCGGTAAGGGGCCGGCGTCGGGACGAGGTGTAACCGTGCGGGGTGGCGGATCATTCCGCCGGGCTCCCGGCCTGTTGTGCTTCGGGGATGTAACCGGGGCGGGCTGGCCGGTGTTCCCGGCGGCTGCCGCTCACCACGGCCCAGCGTCGCGGCCGTGCCAGGTATAACGACCCCGGGCCGGCCCGGATTCCGCCGCCCGGGTGACCCCAGCCACCCGGACAAACCTCGCATAGTGGGCGATCATCCCGGCCGGCGACGATACACCCGCCTTGATCCACTCGGGTTCGGCGATATCGCGGTATCCGAGTGCCGGGGATACCCCGACTTCGGCGAAGTGGAGTGGATCAAGCCGGTAGGGCGCGCGGTATCGCACGATCTGCGCCCACCATCACGCGGAATCACCGCCACCCGCGACGGGAGCCGGGCGCACGCGACCGCTTGCTCGACGATCTCGCACTATCCCCGAAACTGCTGCCTCGTGGCGCCGTGAGGCAGCACCTTCCCCGAAGTTGCGCGAATCTTGGCCGGGGCCCGGCCCCGGCGCGGCAGGGGCGCCCTGCGGCGGGCCCCTGACGTGCTGGTGGGGCAGCCCGCGACATCTCGGACTGCCCCACCAGGGTGCGTAAGCGACGGGATCAGAAGCCGAGGACGCTCCGCCCGCCGACGACCGGTAGCCGCAGTTCGCTGTCGTTCGGCGCGACCCGCAGTTCGGTGCCGCCCAACGGCAGCAGCGTGTACTCCTGGTCGCTGGAGAAGACGACCACGCCGATCCGGTGCCCGGCCGGGAAGACGTAGTCCTTCGGCTCCATGGTCCACCGGTAGTCGTACATTTTGCCCTGCTTGACCGGCTCGGTGCGCGCGTCGCTCTTGCGGTTCTGCGGGTCCATCCAGCCCCGGGTCACCACTGTCGGCGCGGCGGTCGAGCCGGCCGGGCCGTAGTCGACCAGGTACGCGGTGAGGTTCGCGTCCGGCTTGTTGTCGATCGCCATCCGCAGTCGCATCTCCGGACGCCCGGAGATGCGTACGCTCTGCGTCAGCTCGGGGGAGCGGTACGCGAGCCGGTTCGCGCTCGCCGTGTCTGGGTTGGACACCAGGGTGTCCGGGTGGATGGTCCGGCCCTCGTCGACGAAGCTCTGCTCGATCTTGGCCTTCGGGGGCTTGCCGGTGGTGAGGGCGCCTGGGGCGGTGGCGTCCGTGGCGGCGAACCGCAGCCCCACCTCACGGGCGGCGGGGTCGGGCCAGTTGGCGTACGTGGTGTAGGCCCGGTCCTCGCGCTGAAGCACCGCGGTCGGCTCGTCCATGATGCCGTTGCGCACGTTCCACAGCCAGAAGTCGAACCAGCGGTTCTCGGTCTGCTTGTAGGTCCACGTCTGGCCGCTCGGCAGGGTCACCGAGGCGCTGCTGCCCGGGCCGCCGTGTCCGCCCTGGTGCAGCCAGATCTTGCGGGGTACGTCGCGCTTGGCGAGCTGGTCCCACCAGCCGGCGAAGTGCTCGGTCTTCACGTTCCAGTCGTTGAGGCCGTGCACGACGAAGACGCTGGCCTTGACGTTGCGGGCGTCGAGGTAGTCGCGGTCCTGCCAGAACGTCGAGTAGTCGCCGGTGATCCGGTCCTGCTCCTCGGTGATCTTCGCGAGTTCGTCGGCGCACTGCCCTTCGGCGCGTGCCTGGCCGGCGGTGTACTGGGCCAGGATGTCGAGGTCCTCGCCCTGGAACGTGCCGGGTGCGACCACCAGCCCGTTGGCCCGGTAGTAGTCGTACCAGCTGCTGATCGCGGAGACCGGCACGATGGTCTTGAGCCCCTTGACGCCAGTGGTGGCCACCTGGTTGGGCAGCGTCCCGTTGTAGGAGACGCCGGTCATGCCGACCGCGCCGGTGGTCCAGCCGGCGGTGACCGGGGCGCCGTTGGCGTCGTACCCCTTGGCCCGGCCGTTGAGCCAGTCGATGACCGCCTTGGTGCCCAGTGTCTCGGCCTGGTCGCCGCTGGTCGGGCAGCCGTCCGAGTCGCCGGTGCCGACGCTCTGACCGAGCACCACCGCGTACCCGCGTGGCACGTAGTAGTCGTCCAGCGAGCCGGGCAGGTTGGCCTTGGCCTGGGCCCGTTGCATGCCGGCGTCGAGCGCCCGGCGGCCGGAGCGGTCGGTCAGACCGTTCTGCGGCAGGTCGTCGACGAGCACGCTCGGGTACGGCACGTCGCCCCAGGTGCCCTTGCGGTACGGGCTGTGCTCGAAGATGACCGGCACCTTGAAGCCGGTGGTGGCGGTCTCGCGGGGCCGGGAGATGTCGATCGCGACCCGGTCGAGCCGGCCGTCGTGGTCGGTGTCCACCGGGGTCTGGACGAACACCCGCTCCTCGATCGCGTCGGCGAGCGAGAACACCGGTTGGGTCATGCCGTCGCTGACCACGATGCCGGTGGGCGTGGTGGCGGCGGGCGGTGCAGCCGTTGCGGTGGGGGCTGCGCTGAGCACCAGGGCGCCGGACACACCGACGCTCAGGAGCGCTAGATGACGGGGTCGACGCACGCGCGTCTCCCTTCGGTTGGGCTGGTTGCCGGGGTCGGCACTGACCAATCTCGAAGATCCATTCGTCGACATGCTAGGACCGGTTGGGCATTCCGTCGATCCCCACTGCCGTCCACGGTGGCCGGTCAGGGAGTCGGTGGTGTCACCGCGATGATCAGGTGGGCGGGCTGGTCGCTGGCGTTGCGGTAGAGGTGTGCCAGGCGCGAGTCGAAGGTGACCGACTCGCCGGCGGTAAGGGTGTACGACTCGCCGCCGATCTGCGCGACGACCTCGCCGGTGACGACGATCGCGCACTCGGTGGACGGGTGTGCCCAGGGTTCCGCCGAGCTGGCGTCGCCGGGTGCGAGGTGGGCCTGGAGGACCTCCAGGTCGCCCCGACCGGGGGTGAGTCGTTCGTAGGTGATCTGGCCGGGTGGCGCGGCCAGCCGGGTCCGGGCGCCGACGCGGCTGATGTGCACGGGTGGCGCCTCGGGCTCGGAGAACAGCTCCGCGATCGAGGTGTCGAAGACCTGGGCGAGTTTCCGCAGGGTGGACAGGCTGGGGTCGGTCGCGCCGTTCTCGATCTGGCTGAGCAGCGCGGGGGACACGTCGGCGGCTGTGGCGAGCTGGCGCAGCGTGAGGGAGTGCTGCTGACGCAGGTCGCGGAGTCGGTCACCGAGCATGTGTCCTCGTTCCAAAAACAGTGTGGCTGAATCTTGATTGACCCGACTATACGGCTCTGTTTAGTATCGCTGAACAACAGGCGGCAACGTTCGACGCCACTAGACAAGGCCGCGTCAAGACGAACCGGACGGCGTCCCAGTCCGGCCTACATCCAACCCGAGACGGCGCTTCCCGAGAACCCCGCGACGATCTCCCGCCGCTTCCGCCGGTGGTCGGGTCGCCCGAGGCGTCGACGCCCCGCGGTTCCCGCACGGCGGGCCGCGCGATAGAAGGTAGGAACAGCATGTCGGTGTCCCCCCGCCGGCTCCTCGCCGGAGCGTCCGCTCTGGCGACGCTGGCCGTCCTGTCCGTCAGCGCCTGTAGCGCCGGCGGCAGCGGTGGAAACGCGAACGGTGCGGCCAAGACGCTCACCGTGAACACCTCGTTCGTACTCAAGACCCTCGACCCTGGCCGGGTCTACGAGGCGACCGGCCTGACCGCCGTGCACGCCCTCTACGACACCCTGCTCACCTTCAAGGGCTCGGACGTGAGCAAGCCCGTCCCCGCGCTGGCCGAGTCGTACCAGGCGTCACCGGACGCGAAGACGTTCACCTTCAAGCTGCGGCAGGGTGTGACGTTCGCCGACGGCAGCCCGCTCACCGCCGACGACGTCGTCTTCTCGCTGAACCGCCTGAAGAACATCAAGGCCAGCCCGGCGGTCACCGTCAGCGGCCTGACCGTGACCAAGACCGATGACAGCACCGTCGTGGTCGCCTCGGCCACGCCCGACCCGAACATCCCGGTCGTGCTGTCGATGCCGTCGACAGCTGTGCTCAACTCCAAGGCCGCCAAGGAGCACGGTGCCCGCGACGGCGCCGACGCCGCGCAGGGCGACACCGCACAGCAGTACCTGGACACCAACTCCCTCGGCAGCGGCCCGTACGTGCTGAAGTCGTACGACCCGTCGGCGCAGGTGGTGCTGGAGGCCAACCCGAAGTACTGGGGCACCAAGCCGCAGTTCTCCCGGGTGGTGCTGCGCAACATGGACGTGCAGACCCAGAAGCTGACCATGCAGCGCGCCGAGGCCGCCGAGATCTCCCTGGACATCTCCGGCAAGCTCCTCGACGGCCTGCCGGGCAGCCTGCAGACCTCCGGCGTGCAGGACACGGTCTACTTCCTCTTCCTGAACGCCGACCCGGGCGTCTCGGCGGTCACCTCGAACCCGAAGTTCAACCAGGCCCTGCGTGCCGCCATCGACTACCAGGGCATCGCGGCCCTGTACGGCAAGGGCGCGGCGCCCGGTGCCGGGCTGGTCGCGCCGGCCTTCCCGGGCGCGCTGCCGGCCGGCGAGGAGTCCAAGCGGGACGTGGCGAAGGCCAAGGCGCTGCTGGCCGAGGGCGGCCTGACCAACCCCACAGTGAAGTTCACCTACCCGGCCATCACCTACAAGGGTGTAGACCTCGGCACGGTGGCCACCAAGGTGCAGGGCGACGCCGCTGAGGCGGGCATCAAGCTGGAGTTGAACCCGCAGCCGCTGACCACGTTCCTCGACGAGATGCGCGGCGGGAAGTCACCCCTCGGGTTCACCCCGCAGAGCCTGAACTACCCGGTCGCCGACTCGCTCATCAACAACATGGCACCGGGGCAGGCAACCGCGCTGCGCTCCGGCTGGACGGTCGAGCGGGCCGACCCGGCCGTGGTGGCCGCCGGCAAGAAGGTCACCGAGACGCTCGACCTGGCCGGCCGGGCCGCCGCCATGCAGGAGTGGCAGCGGCTGATGAACGCGTCCTCGCCGTACCTGGTGCTGGCCAGCAACTCCTCCATCGTCGTGGCGACCACCGACCTGACCGGCGCGGACTACACCGCCGCCGGTTGGCAGGTGGACGTCGCCGCGGTCGGCCGCAAGTAGTCCCGACGGCATGACGACAGTCCACGACGGTGAGCCGGGCGCGGTCGCCACGACCGCGTCCCGGCCCCGGGGTGCCCACCCGCTGCTGACGTTCCTGGCCAAGCGGGTGGCGATCACCGCCGGCCTGCTGCTGGGCGTCACGGTGGTGACGTTCGGCCTGGTCAACGTGGTCCCCGGTGACCCGGTGACCGCCAATCTCTCCGACCAGGCCCTCAACGACCCCGCCGCGGTGGCCGCCTTCCGGCAGAAGTGGGGCCTGGACCAGCCGCTCTGGGCCCAGTACGTGCACTACCTGGGCAACCTTCTGCACGGCGACCTGGGTCTCTCCCAGCAGACCGGGCGGGCCGTCCTGGACGACCTGCTGCACTACGTGCCGGCGACCCTGGAGCTGGCCATCCCGAGCATGGTGCTGGCGCTGCTCATCGGCACCGGGATCGGCATGCTCGCGGCGGTCCGCAACGGTCGGCTCACCGACCAGCTCGTCCGGATCGGCGCCCTGATCGGGCTGTCCACCCCGCCGTTCTGGCTGTCCCTCGTCGTGCTCTACGTCTTCTTCTACCAGCTCGGCCTGGCGCCCAGCGGCGGACGACTCTCCACGGACTTCAGCCCGCCACCCACCGTCACCGGCATGTACACCGTCGACGCGGCACTCGCCGGGCAGTGGGACGTCGCGTGGGACGCCGCCCAGCACCTGTCCCTGCCGGTGCTCGTGCTGACCTCGCTGACCGTGGCGATGCTGGTCCGGTTCGTCCGCTCGGCGATGCTGGAGGTGCTCCAGCAGGACTACATCCGCGCCGCGTACGCCAAGGGTCTGCCGACAAGGGTGGTGCTGCGCCGGCACCTGCTGCGCGCCGGTCTCGTCCCGGTGGTCACCGTCTCCGGGCTGGCCTTCGCCTCGCTGCTGTCCGGGACGGTGCTGGTGGAGAGCATCTTCGGCTGGCCCGGCGTCGGCCAGTACGCGTACCGCAGCGCCACGGCACTGGACCTGCCCTCGATCCTCGGCGTCAGCCTGTTCGTGGCGCTCGTCTACACGGTGGTCAACCTGACCGTCGACCTGCTCTACGGTCTCATCGACCCGAGGATCCGGCTCTCATGACGACACTCGTTGACCCGAAGGCGGAGCGGGCCCTGGGCCGGCGTCGCTGGCTCGGCCGGCTGCGCGGCGGCGCGACCAACCGGCCGGTCTGGCGTCAGCCGATCACGATGGTGGCCCTGACCATCCTCGGTGGATGGTTGCTGGTGGCGCTGCTCGCTGACGTTCTCGCCCCGTACGGCCCACTGGCGCAGAGCCCTGACGCGTACGCGCCGCCCTCCGGGGCGCACTGGTTCGGCACCGACTCGCTCGGCCGGGACATCCTCAGCCGGGTCATCCACGGCGCCCGCCTGTCCATCCCGCTGGCCCTGGCCATCGTCTCGTTGGCCCTGCTGGTCGGCGGGCTGCTCGGGTTGGTCGCCGGTTACGTCGGTCGGTTCGTCGACGAGGCGCTGATGCGCCTGACCGACCTGGTGTTCGCGTTCCCGCAGATCATCCTGGCCATGGCGGTGACCGCGGCGTTCGGCCCGAACACCCGTAACGCCGTGCTGGCGCTGGTCATCGTCTCCTGGCCGGTCTACGCCCGGGTCATCCGCAGCGCCGTGTTGGGCATGCGTGGCGACGACTACCTCAACGCCGCCCGGCTGCTCGGCGTCGGGCCGGTCCGCGCGCTGCGTCGCGACGTACTGCCCAACAGCGTCGGCCCGGCAATCGTGCTGGCCACGCTCGAGCTGGGCAACGCGGTGCTGCTGCTCGCCGCGTTGTCGTTCCTCGGCCTGGGCCCCCGCCCGCCGGCGGCCGAGTGGGGCTCGATGGTGGCCCTCGGCGCGCAGGACCTGTCGATGTGGTGGGTCAGCGTGTTTCCCGGCCTCGCCATCCTGACCGTCGTGATGGCGTTCAACGTGCTCGGTGACGCGCTGCGGGACCGGCTCGACCCCCGCTACACGAAGGGACGCTGAGGTGGCACCGCTGCTCGACGTCGACTCCCTGGCCGTCACCCTGCCCTCGCCGCGCGGCCCGCTGCCGATCCTGCACGACGTGTCGTTGACAGTCGACGAGGGCGAGCTGGTCGGCATCGCGGGGGAGAGCGGCTGCGGCAAGAGCCTCACCGCGCAGACCCTGCTCGGGTTGCTGCCCCCGGGGGCGGCCGTCAGCGGCTCGGCCCGGTACGCCGGCACCGAACTGCTGGGCCTGGACAACAAGGGCTGGCAACGGGTGCGCGGGGCCGGTATCGCCATGGTGTTCCAGGACCCGAGCGCCGCCCTGCACCCGATGCTCACCGTCGGCCGGCAGCTCACCGAACACATGCGGGTGCACCTGCGGATGGACCGGCGGGCCGCCGCCCGCCGTGCGGTGGAGCTGCTCGACCAGGTCCGCATCCCGGACCCGGAACGGGCCCTGCGTGCCTACCCGCACCAGTTCTCCGGCGGGATGCGGCAACGGGTCGCCATCGCCATCGCCCTGGCCGCCCGCCCTCGACTGCTGATCGCCGACGAACCGACGACGGCCCTCGACGTCACAGTGCAGGCCGGCATCCTGGCCCTGCTGGACCGGCTTCGCGCCGAGACCGGGCTGGCCGTCGCGTTCATCACCCACGACCTCGGGGTGCTCAGCGCCCTCACCACCCGCGGCTACATCTTCTACGCCGGGCGGGTGGTCGAGACCGGCCCGACCGGCGCTCTGCTCACCGCGCCCACACACCCGTACACGGCCGCGCTGCTCGGCGCCCGCCCGCACGGAACCCAGACCGGCGGGACGCTGCGACCCATCCCGGGCGCGCCGCCGGCACCCGGCGAGGCGCCACCGGGATGCCCGTTCGAACCCCGCTGCGGGTACGCCGAACCGTCCTGCGGCACGGCGCCGCCCCCGCTCGTTTCCGTCGGCGCGGACCGGTCGGTGGCCTGCGTGGTCCGCCCGAACCTGGAGGTGGCCGCATGACGACACCCGCGCCCGCGCGACTGGCCTTCACCGACGTCGAGGTCGAGTACCGATCCCGAGGTCGGGGGCGGGTACGGGCCGTCGCCGGGGTCAACCTGGAGGTGCTGCCCGGCCAGATCGTCGGCCTGGTCGGCGAGTCCGGCTGCGGCAAGTCCTCGCTGGCCCGCGTCGCGGTCGGGTTGAGCGCGCCGAGCGCCGGCACCGTCCGGTACGCCGACCGGCCGGTCACCCCGCTGGGCTGGCGACCCCGGTCCGACGCCGAGGTCGGCCTGCAGATGGTCTTCCAGAACCCGTACGCCTCGCTGAACCCCCGGCGCACCATCGGCTCCCAACTGCTCGACGGCGTACCGGCGGCGGTCACCGGGGCGGCCCGCCGGGCCCGGGTGCACGAACTGCTCGACCGGGTGGCCATGCCGGCCAGCGCCGCCGACCGTTACCCGCATCAGTTCTCCGGCGGTCAGCGGCAGCGCCTGGCGATCGCCCGCGCGCTAGCACCGGAACCCCGGATGATCATCGCCGACGAACCGGTGACGGCGCTGGACGCCTCGTCCCAGGCGCAGGTCGTCAACCTGCTCGTCGGGCTGGTCCGCGACCTCGACATGGGCATGCTGTTCATCTCCCACGACCTGTCGCTGGTGCACGAGATCGCCGACGTGACAGCCGTGATGTACCTGGGCCGGATCGTCGAGACCGCGCCCACCCGCGAGCTGTGGCGCGCGCCGCGACACCCGTACACCCGGGCGTTGATCGACGCGGTGCCGCAGATCGGGCCCACGCCGCGCCTGCCCGCCATCCTCGCCGGGGAGGTGCCCGACCCGGCCAACGCCCCCACCGGGTGCCGGTTCCGGCCGCGGTGCCCGCACGCGTTCGACAGGTGCGTCGAGCAGCCGCCGACCGTCGACCTGGGCGACCGCAGCGTCGCCTGTTGGCTCACCGACTCCGCTGCGGCACCGACCGCCGCGCGCCCACTCTGAGGACGTCCCCATGCGCATGCCCACCGAACAGGTCCTGGTCAACCTCGCCCTCTACGACGGTGTCGAGGACATCCTCCAGCCGGACCGAGGCATCTGGATCGGCGCCGACGGGATGATCCGCGCCGTCGGCCCGGTCGACGACGTCCTGACCGAGGCCGGCGACGCCCGGGTGGTCGACCTCGGCGGCGACCACGTCATGCCCGGTCTGACCAACATGCACGTACACCTATCGCTGGGGCTGCCCGGCCACCTCGCCGACACGGTCCACAACTCCAACCTGGCCGAGCTGGTGCTGCTGATGGCCGACTCGGCCCGGCGCACCCTGCACTCCGGTGTCACCACCGCCCGCCTCGTCGGCGAGAGCCGGTACGCGGACTTCGCCCTGCGACGGGGCATCGAGGCCGGCGCTGTCGACGGACCGCGCATCTTCACCGCCGGCCACGCCCTCTGCTGCACCGGCGGGCACGGCTGGGACGCCGACGCCCTGGAGGCCGACGGCGCGGACGGGTTCCGGCGGGCCACCCGCGAGCAACTCCGCGCCGGCGCCGACCTGATCAAGGTGTGCATCTCCGGCGGCATCGCCGGGCAGCACGAGGCGATCGACACCCCGCAGCTGCTCGACGACGAGATGGCCGCCGTCATCCGCGTCGCCCACGACTGGGGGCGCAAGGTCACCGCGCACGCCGGCCCGGCTGACTCGGTCCGCCGCGCCGTGGAACTGGGCCTCGACTGTGTGGAGCACGGGTACGAGCTGACCGACGACGTCACGCGGCTGATGGCCGAGCGGGGTGTTTGGTACGTGCCGACGATCGTGGTGAGTCGGTGCGAGCAGTTCTTCCGCGACTCCGGGGTGCCCGGCTGGCTGATGGACCGGGCCCTCGCGGCCGGCCCTCGACACTGGGAGAGCCTCCAGCACGCCATCCGCAACGGCGTACCGATCGCGCTGGGCAGCGACATGCCGCCGCACGCCGGCTACGACGAGACCACCGCGACGGTCCGCGAACTGGAGTTCATGGTGGACGCGGGAATGCCGGTCGCGGACGCGCTCAAGGCCGCCACCGTCCGCCCCGCCGAGTGGCTGGGTCACGCCGACACCCTCGGCAGCATCGCTGTCGGCCGGCACGCCGACCTGCTGGTGCTGCGCGACGACCCGACCCGCTCGGTCTCCGCGTTGCGCACCCTGCACGCCGTACTCAAGGGCGGGGTGGCGTACCGCGACGACCACGGCCGGCTCGGCGTACCGCGATGAGCAGCATCACCCAGGTCGCCGACGGGTACCTCGACGCGCTCGCCGAGCTGGACCCGCAGGCCGCCGAGGCGGCGGGGCGTACACCAGTGTCGCAGGTCCCGGACCTGTCGCCGGACGGCTTCGACGCCCGCGCGGAGCTGGCCCGACGCACCGCGACGGCAGCCGCCTCGGCGAGCGCGCACGGCCTCGGCGAGCCGGCCCTGGTCGATGCCCTGCGTGACCGCCTGGCCAGCGAGGTCGACCTGTACGACGCGGGTTTCACCACCCGGCTGCTCGCCCCGCTGGCCACCCCGGTGCACCTGCTCCGGCAGATCTTCGACAACCTGCCCCGGGACACCGCTGAGGACTGGGCGGTGGTGGCCGCGCACCTGCGTCAGGTGCCCGAGGCCCTCGCCCGGTACGCCACCACGCTGCGCCGGTCGGCGCAGCAGGGACACCTGGTCGCCCGCCGGCAGGTCCTCGTGGTCGCCAACCAGTGCACGGCGTGGACCCGCGCCGACTTCTACGGGCGGCTGGTGGAGGGCTACCCCGGTGGCCCGCTCGCCGGGCAGCTGCACCTGGGCGCACGGCTGGCCACCGCCGCCACCTCCGGTTTCGCCGCGTTCCTCCGGGCCGACCTGGCACCCGTGGCGTCCGAGGTGGACGGTGTCGGGGGAGACCTCTACCGGGTCACCGCGCGCAGTTTCCTCGGCGCGACGATCGACCTCGACGAGGTGTACGCGTACGGCTGGGCCGAGTTGGACAGCACCGCCGCCGAGCTGCGTACCGTGGCGCGCGAGCTGGGCCACCGGCGGGTCGCGGCCGCGCGGGCGGCGTTGGACGCCGATCCGGCCCGCCGGGTGCCGGCCGGTCCCGCCCTGGAGGAGTGGCTGCGGCAGCGCACCGAGCAGTTGACCGACGCGCTCGACGGCACCCACTTCGACATCCCGGCCGCCACCCGGCGGGTGGTGTGCCGGATCAGCCCCGCCACGTCCGGGGTCATGTACTACACGCCGCCGGACCCGTCGTTGACCCGGCCCGGCGGGATCTGGTGGTCGGTGCCCTCGGGCGAGTCGACAGTGCCGGTGTGGCGGCACGTCGGGACGCTCTGCCACGAGGGTCTGCCCGGCCACCACCTCCAGCACGCGCTCACCCTCACCACCGCCGACCTGCACCCCTGGCAGCGCCACCTCTGCCAGGTGCACGGGTACGCCGAAGGCTGGGCGCACTACGCCGAGCGACTGGCCGACGAGATCGGCCTGTACGCCGACCCGGCCGAGCGTCTCGGCATGCTCGACGGCCAGATGTGGCGGGCCGCTCGCGTGGTCATCGACCTGGGCCTGCACCTCGGGCTGCCGATCCCGGCCGGCAACGCTTTCACCGAGGAGCGGCGGTGGACTCCGGCGCTCGCTGTCGACGTCCTGACCCGCGTCGCCGGACTGGACGCCGAGACGGCCCGCTTCGAGGTGGACCGGTACCTCGGCTGGCCGGCGCAGGCCCTCGCCTTCAAGGTCGGGGCGCGGTTGTGGCAGCAGGCCCGCCGGGACGCCGAACAGCGCGAGGGGACCGCGTTCGACCGGAAACGCTTCCACCACACCGCGTTGGCGCTCGGACCCATGGGACTGGACCCGCTGCGCGCCCGTCTGGCCCACCTGCCCTGACCTGTCGTACCCCTCGGATCGGAAGTGACAGCCGATGAGCGCTGATCAGCTCACCACCACCATCACCGACCTGTACCGGTCGCTCGGCGACCGGCAGGCGTTCGACGCGCACCTGCACCCCGACCTGACGTTCTGGGAATCCGACGCCGACGGCCTGCTGTCCGGGCTGGGCGCGCTGGACGACCTGCGGGACCGACGGGCCACCCGGGCCGCCGGGCCGCCGCCGCTGTCGGTCGCGCCGGAACACCTGCACGCCGACGCCTGGGGCGACACCGGCCTGGTGCGCTACGTGCTGCGGGCCCGCTTCGCCGACGCCCGGCCGGACGAGTGTTTCCGGGTGACCGACGTCCTGCGCCGCGAGGCCGGCACCTGGCGGATCGTGCACCACCACGCGGAGGCCGTGCGATGAGCGTCGAGGAACCCACCACCGACCTGTACGACCTGCGCGTCGTGGTGGAGCGGATCGAGGGTCGTTCGGTGTGCGGTCTCCAGCCGGGCGACCACTTCGACGTGACCGAGTCGAACCGGCTGACCATCCCGGCCGGTGGGCACTTCTGCCTGTACGCGCTGGCCGCGTGCCTGCCCCTGATCCCCGCCAAGCAGCGGGAGTTGGCCGAGGGGGACTGGCTGGCCCAGGACAGCCATGTCGCCTGCCCGGACCCGGAGGAGCGCCTGATCATGCGGATCGAGCGGACCGGCCGCCGGCAGATCCCCACCGGGGAGCTGACGTGAGCGAAGGGCTGGTCGGGATCGGCCTACAGTCCGACAAGTCCGCCGACGAGTACGCCGAGCTGGCCGAGCTGACCGAGCGGCACGGGTTCGACGTGCTGTCGGTCTTCGGTGACCTGATGTACCAACCGCCGATCTTCCCGCTGCTGGTGGCGGCCCGGCACACCAGCCGGATCCGCCTCGGCGTGGCGTGCCTCAACCCGTTCACCATGCACCCGGTGGAGGTCGCCGGCCAGGTGGCTGCACTGGATCTCGCCTCGCACGGCCGGGCCTACCTCGGGCTGGCCCGGGGCACCTGGCTCGACGAGATCGGCGTGCCGCAGGTCCGGCCCATCCGACGCATCGTCGAGACTGTCGCTGTCGTCCGGATGCTGCTGGCCGGTGACGACGGCGGTTTCCAGGGCAGCGAGTTCACTGTGGCGCCCGGTACGTCGTTGCGGTACAGCCCGGCCCGTGCCGACGTGCCGGTCCTGGTCGGCACCTGGGGGCGGCAGACCGCGCGGGCGGCGGCCGGGTTCGCCGGCGAGGTCAAGGTCGGCGGGTCGGCGAACCCGGCGATGGCCCGGCTGATGCGGGCCTGGCTGGACGACGCGGCCACCCCCGACCGCGAGAGCACTGGTGTCGTGCTCGGGGCGGTGACAGTGGTCGACGAGGACGGTGTGGTGGCCCGGCGGGTGGCCCGCCGGGAGGTGGCCATGTACCTGGCGGTGGTCGCCGCCCACGACCCGACGATCGAGGTGGACCCGGAGTTGCTGGCCCGGATCCAGCAGCATGTCGGTCGTCGGGAGGACGACCTCGCCGGGGCGCTGATCGGTGACGACCTGCTCGACCTGTTCGCCTTCTCCGGCACACCCGAGCACGTGGCCTCGCAGGCCGCGGCGGTGTTCGACGCCGGGGCGAGCCGGGTGGAGTTCGGCACCCCGCACGGGTTGACGCCGCGCGGCGGGATCGACCTGCTCGGCCGGCGGGTGCTCCCTTTGTTACGGCGGTGAAAACCCCTCGTCGCGGGCCTTAAAAGATCGTGTATTCGTGCATATGATCTTGAAGGGAGTCGCCCGAAGAGGCGCTTTCGTCCACATTAGACGAGGAGCACCATGCTCAGGAGAACGCGGTGGCTGATGGCGGTTGCCGTCACGGCCACGACGCTGACCGCCCTACCGGGCGGCTCGGCCACAGCCGGCGGCATCGACCGACCCGGCGCACCCGCCGCCTTGGCGAACGGCAAGACGCACACCGTCACCCTGCTGACCGGCGACGTGGTGACCGTCCGAAGCACCGGCTCGGGGTGCCCACAGGCCACGATCCGGCCGGTCGACGAGAACGCGGTGATCAACCAGAGCTGCGGCCCCGACGGTCACCTGCACGTCGTCCCCGCCCGCGTCGCGTCCCAGGTCGGCCCGGTCCTCGACCCCGACCTGTTCGACGTCACCACGCTGATCGCGGACGGGTACGACGACGACAACTCCGCCGAGCTGCCGCTCATCGTGCAGCCCGCCACCGCGTCCGCCCGGGTCGCCGCTCTCGGCGACGTGCTGCCGTTGCCCAGCATCGGCGCGGTTGCCGGCCGCGTACCCAAGAAGAGCCCGGCCACCGCGAAGCTGGCGACCAACTCGCTGCTCGCCGGCGCGAAGAAGGTCTGGCTCGACCGCAAGGTCCACGCCACCGCGCTGACCGGCGGCGGACAGCACGCCGGCCTGGACCGCAACCTGGACCAGATTGCCGCACCGGACGCCTGGAAGGCCGGCTACACCGGCAAGGGGACCACCGTCGCGGTGCTCGACACCGGTGCCGACTTCACCCACCCGGACCTGGTCGGGCGGGTCGCCGACCGGGCCGACTTCACCGCCGAGGGCGGCGACGCCGTCGACCACAACGGCCACGGTACGCACGTCGCCTCGACCATCGCCGGCACCGGCGCCGCCGCACACGGCCAGCGTCGCGGTGTCGCGCCCGACGCCAAGCTGCTGATCGGCAAGGTCCTCGACGACCACGGCTACGGCGACGACTCCGGCATCATCGCGGCCATGGAGTGGGCCGCCCCCCGCGCCGACGTCATCAACATGAGCCTTGGCGGCAGCGACGCCGACGACGGCAACGACCCGCTCTCGCTCGCCGTCGACGGTCTGAGTAAGTCCACCGGCACCCTGTTCGTCATCGCCGCCGGAAACAGCGGCGCGGCCATCTCCTCGCCCGGTTCCGCCGCCAGCGCGTTGACCGTCGGCGCCGTCGACCGCGACGACAAGCTCGCCGACTTCTCCAGCCGCGGACCGCTGGTCACCAGCCACGTGGCAAAGCCGGAGCTGGTCGCACCCGGTGTCGACATCGTCGCCGCACGGGCCGCCGGCACCAACCTGCAGGACCCGATCGACAAGCACTACGAGGCGATCAGCGGCACCTCGATGGCCAGCCCGCACGCGGCGGGCGCCGCCGCGCTGCTCGCCCAGCGCCACCCGGACTGGACCGGCCAGCAGCTCAAGGCCGCACTCGTCGGCGCGGCCGACCCGCTGACCGGCGTCGACGCGTACGCCGTCGGAGCCGGCCGGCTCAACGCGGCCCGGGCCCTCGGTGGCCCGACCAGCAACCAACCGGTGGTCAACCTCGGCACGTTCGCGTACCCGCAGTCCGGGACCAGCGAGGCGAAGCTGAGCTGGACCGCTGAGTCGACGACCGTCCTCGATCTCGACGTGGCAGTGGTCAACCACGACGGCCAGCCGGTGCCCCGCGGCGCGGCGTCGCTGTCGACGAACCGGGTCACCCTCAAGCGCGGCGCGACCGACGGTGCGACAGTGCGGATCAACCGCGCGGCGCTGGCCGCCCGGCCGGGCTTCTACCTGGCCACCGTCACCGCCCGTTCCGGCCGCAAGGTCGTCGCGACGACCCCGGTGAGCTTCTACGTCGAGCCGCCCAGCTACGACCTGACGATCCGGACGAAGCCGATGCCCGGCCTGAAGGACGGCGCGGAGAGCTGGATCAACCTCATGGTCGCCAACCTGACCGACCCGACGCTCTACTACGGCGGAGGGTCCGGCACTCCCGGAGACACCTTCACCCTGAGGGTTCCCGCCGGCCGGTACTCGGTGTTCGGCGCCTCGGTCGCCTACTACGTCGACAGTGACGTGCTGGAGACGACGCTCGCCGCCGAGGCCGACCTGGACGTGCGCGGCACCCGGACCGTGACGCTCGACCCGGCGCGAGCCAAGCCGGTGACGGCGACTGTCGACGGGGTACCCACCACGCCGACCAGGACCGACTTCACCAACGTCCAGACCGCGTCGAACGGCCTGGCCTGGTGGCACCAGATCAGCGGGTACGGAACCAAGACGACGGTCCGCACCACTGCGCTGCCCAAGCCCACCGTCGGCTCCCGGCGCACCTGGGCGGCCGTCAACCTGGACTCGCCGGCCGGCACCGCCGAGCCGTACCGCTACAACCTGGTGCACGAGTACGCGGGCGGCGTGCCAGCCGACCCCGCCTTCCGGGTGAACAAGGCGGAGCAGGCCAAGCTGGCCCGGATCGACGAGCGGTTCCACCAGACGGATTCGCCGGAGATGTTCACCCAGCTGGTCCGGACCGGCATGACCCGCGACGGGGTGGGGGTGACCCAGACCCACGAGGGGAACCTGCCGCCGAGCCGGACCGACTACCTCTCGCCCGACATCCTCTGGGCCGACCAGGGCGTCTACGGCGGGCTGGCCGCGGACGAGGCACCCCGCAGCTACCAGCCGGGTAGCCGGCAGACCAAGATCTGGGCGCGTCAGCCGTTGCACTCCGGCTGGTACGACGACCCGGCCGGTGCCGACTGGAGCTGCGCCACCGCGCCGTCGCGGACCCGGGGCAACCTGCACCTCGACCTGGTGTCGCTGACCGACAAGCACCAGCGGGCCGACTGCCTCCAGGGCGAGGCGATCGGCGTGAAGCGCAAGCTGTCGCTGTACCGCAACGGCAAGCTGGTCGACGAGCGGTCGGGCCCATTCGGCGATTTCACCGTTCCGCAGCCGATGGCCGACTACCGGGTGACGCTCGACGTCGACACGAGTCTGATCCTGCCGATCTCGACCAAGGTCAACACCTCGTGGACGTTCCGGTCCGCCGGCCCCGACGGGACCGGGAGCGTGCCGCTGCCGCTGCTCGCTGTCGACTACGCCCTGCCGATGGACCACAACAACCATCCGGTCGACGGAACGGCCGAGCTGGCCGTCCGGCAGGCGCACGGTGTGAAGACACAAAAGGTGACCTCGTTCCAGGTCTGGACCTCGACCGACGACGGCGCCACCTGGAAGACCGCCCGGGTCACCGGAAGCGGGGACAGCTACCGGGTTGCGCTGCCGAAGGCTGCCGCCGGGCAGCCCGTGTCGCTGCGGGTGAAGGCCACCGCCAACGGCGGTAGCGGGGTCGACCAGACCATCATCCGGGCGTACCACGCCGGCTGAGGTCAACACGGTGGTGCGGCCCGGCTCCGGCCGGGTCGCACCACCGTTCTGTGTCGCGGTGTCGATCCGATCCCACCTCGTTCGTCGTGACGGTGAACCGCGACGCCGACAACGAGAGGCACGCCCATGACGCCAACCGCCGAGACACCGCTGCGCCCAACCCGTTTCCTGCTGGGCTGCGGCACGGTCGCCGGCCTCCTCTTTCCCGTCCTGTCGTTCGGCCAGGCGTTCACCCGATCCGGGTTCGACCTGCGGCGGCACGCGGTCAGCTCACTCACCCGCGGTGACCTCGGCTGGTTGCAGGTCACCGCGTTCGTGGGCACCGGTGTGCTGGCCGTCGCCTTCGGGGTGGGCCTGTGGCGGGCGTTGCGACCGGGTCGGGCCGGCAGGGCGGTTCCGGTGCTGGTCGGCGTGTACGGGGTGGCGATGATCGGCGGTGGAATCTTCGTCCCCGATCCCGGGCTCGGCTGGCCGCCGGGCGCCCCGACCGGCCTTCCGGACCAGGCCAGCACGGGCAGCGTCCTGCACACGGTCTGCGGCGCGGCGGCGTTCCTGTCGCTGATCGCGGCCGGCCTGCTGCTCGCTCGACGGTTCGCCGGCCAGGGGAACCGGACCTGGGCGCTCTACAGTGCCGTCAGCGCCGCCGTCGCGTTCGTGCTCACCGCCCTTCCCTGGAGCGAGGGAAGTGCGAGCATCCGCTTCGCCATCGGAGCGGTGCTCATCTCCGGGTGGCTCGTGGCGCTCTCCTGGAGGACACGCGACGACGTCGCCGACCGCTGAGGCGCGTCTCGTCGGACCAGCCGCCGATGAGCGGCCGAGGTCACTGGCCTTCCCAGACGGCCTTCGCGCCGGAGTCGCCAGTGCGGATCACGTAGTACACGGCGATGCCGGCGGCGATCACCGACAGCACCTGCAACGCGAGGGTCAGCGGTCGAGAGGGCCGTCCGTCGGCGCTCGCCTCGGCGGCCCTCGGCGCGACGAACCAGACCAGTGCCAGCGCCACGATCCCCAACAGGATCGCGGCCCAGAGCGTGATGTCGCCGAACTCCTGGTGCGTCTCCAGCGTCGGCAGGAACTCGGGGGTCACCCGGTTGGCGGCACGCATGCGCTCGAAGAAGGCGTCGCCGGTGAGCTTCGCCAGCAGGGCCGCGATCGGCGCACCCACCGCGAGCAGCCCCAGCACCCAACGGGTGTGCGGCCGGATCAGCGGGACGAGCGCGTAGCCGATCGTCAGGAGCGCCAGCAGCGGCACGAACACGACAGCGGCGTGCAGCACCAGCGGGTGGGCGGGGATGCCCATGAACTCCTCGAACATCGGCGTCTCCTCCGGTGACATCGGCCTGGACGTTGATCGTCCACACTAGGACGCTATCGGTACCACGTGGGCGTGTCATCCCCGTCGATCGCTCAGCTGTCGCAGCGCAACGCCGCCAGATCGACGGCGTCCGCCATCGCCTGCATCCCCTTGTCGTTCGGGTGGATGTGATCGCCGCTGTCGAAGAACGGCAGCAGCGCCTGTGGGTCATACGGGCTGCGGGTGATCCGGTCGAAGTCGATCACGGCGTCGAACACGCCACTGTGCCGGATCCACTCGTTGACGCCCTGGCGCACGGCCTCGCCGGCGGCGTCGTACTCCGGCCAGCCCTTGAACGCCGTGACCGTGGCGCCGACGACGCACCTGCCCGCCGCGTGCGCCCGCTCGGCCAACTGCCGATAACCTGCGGTCAGGTCGTCGACGGTGACGCCGGTGTGGGCCTTGATGTCGTTGATGCCCTCGTACACGAAGACGGTGCTGACCCCCGGATGGGAGAGCACGTCACTGTCGAACCGGTGCAGCGCCGCCTCGCCGGCACCGTCGGCGAGCACCTTGTTGCCCGAGATGCCGGCGTTGGCCACGCCCTTGACCGGGCTGTCCGGGGCGGCCTGGAGCCGCCGGGACAGGTAGTCGGGCCAGCGCCGGTTCGCATCCGTGCTGGAGGCCCACCCGTCGGTGATCGAGTCACCGAGGGCCACCACCGAGCTGATCGCCGTGGACGTCCGCACACTGACCGCGTCCAGCCAGTACCAGGCGGTCATCGTGTCGGTCCAGTTGGTCGCCGCCTCTTCGGCAACGTGGTCGCCGGCGGTCGCGTACGACGTCTGCATGGCCATGCCGTGCCCGCTCGTCGGTCCCTGCGCACCGGTGACGTGCAGGCTGACGACGAGGTTGCTCTGGGCGGCCAGCCTGCCGGTCAGCGGGTCACTGAGCACCGTCTCCCCGGCCGGCACCGTCACCGACGGTTGACCGCCGAACGTCAGCCGCCGGTTGCTGCCCCGGACCAGCTCGGCGCCCTGCCGCTGCAACCCGGCGTACGCGCTGGCGAAGGTCACCGGGTGCTCGCCGAAGGCGTTGGTGAGGCGGATCCGCAGCGCGTCCCCGCCGACGCTGGTGCGGACGACCAGCCGGTAGCTGCGCTCTGCGGGCCCCGCGCCCTGCCGGTCGGCACTCGCGGCCCAGGTGACCGCGAAGTGCCCGTCCGCACCGGCCGCCGGATCATGCCGAGTTCGCGCCAGCGCCGGCGACGCGGCCAGGGGTACGCAGAGCAGCGCAGCGACGACAACGGCCGTTCCACGCCGTGCGAACCCGGCCCGCATCAGACGTTCCTCAGGGCGACCGACTCGCCGGGGCGAAGGCTGACCTGACGGGACCGACCGTTGACCAGCACAGTGGTGTCTCGGCCGCCGACGCTCGTCAGCTTCGCCTGGGTGACCCGCCCGTCGCGCCACCTGAGGTCGACGGTGAAGCCTCCGCGTACGCCGACGCCGCTCACCGAACCGGCGGACGCCCAGGCGGCGGGCAGCGCCGGCAGCAACTCGACGTGACCGGGGCGGGAGTAGACGAGCATCTCGACGATGGCGGCGGGGGTGCCGAGGTTCGCGTCGATCTGGAAGATGCCCCGGCCGGGGTTCGTCTCGTAGATGTCGAAGAGGTTCATGGCGCTGCCGTTGCTGCCGTTCGTGGACGGCTTCAGGTTGGTGACGACGAGCTGGTACGCCTTCTCCGCGTCCTTGAGCCGCGCCCAGCACAGGCTGCGCCACGCATTGGCCCAGCCGAAGCTGTTCATGCCGCGTGCGGTGAGCAGGGCGGTGGCACCGGCGACGATCGCGGCGGGGGTGGAGCCGTCCGGGCGGATCCGGTCTCCGGGGAAGAGCCCGATCAGCGGGGAGAGGTGCCGGTGCGTGGTCTCACCGAGGTTGTCCGGTGACATCCACTCCTGCAACCAACCCGAGGTGGGGCTGACCTCGGGCAGGTAGAGGCGCTTGCGCAGCGCGTCGACAGTGCGGGCGTGGTCGGCGTCGCGGCCGAGCACCCGGGCGGCGGTGTGGTAGTTCTCGAAGAGGTTCCACACCAACTCCTGAGAGTAGGTGTTGCCCCTGGTGTCCTGCGGCCCGTGCTCGGCCGACCAGTCCCGGTCGGCGACCAGGACCTCGCGCGACGCGCCGGCCGCGTCGGTGACGGTCATGCTGACGAGCCGGGTCTCCCAGAACTCCACGGCGCCCTTGATGACCGGGTAGACCTTCGCCAGGTAGGCGCGGTCCTGGGTGTACTCGTAGTGCTCGAACAGGTTCTGGCAGAGCCAGGCGTTGCCGCTCGGATGCCACCACCATCCGCTTCCGCCGTACGGGTTGGTGGAGAAGGCGACAGCCCACCCGGCGACCTTTCCGCTGGTGTTGCGGAACCTGTTGGTCGAGGTGTTGAACAGCCGTTGGGTGACCTCGGTCCAGACCGGCAGCTGCGCGACGCAGTAGTCGGCGTAGGCGTCGAAGGTGTCGGTGAGGCCCGCTCGGTCGGCCGGCCAGTAGGTCATCTGGATGTTGACGTCGCTGTGGTAGTCGCCCATCCAGTCCGGGTCGTTGCCGTCCAGCCACGGGCCCTGCAAACCGATCGGCAGGCTGCCCCGCGATCCGGAGAGCAGCAGGTAGCGGCCGAACTGGAGGTACGCCGCCTCCAACTCCGGGTCGGGCACGTTGTCCCGCCAACGCGCCTGCAACCGTTCCCAGGTGTCGAGTTGACGTTGGGCGACCGACGTCCCGAGGTCGATGGCGAACCGCTCGAACGCCGGGCGGACGTCCGCGACGTGGGTGTGCAGCAGGTCGCGTACGGACGCGCGGGCGGCTGCCAGGACCTTGTCCCGGGCCAGCCGTTGCGGATCCACCGACGTGTCGCGGAAGCCGGTGGCGGCGGTGGGGGCGTAGTTGGTGCCGCCGCTGACGACGACGGTCAGGTCCCGGCAGCCGGTGAAGGCGATCGACGTGCCGGTCACCGCGACCTCTCCGGTGCCGCTGTACGCGGTGACGGCGGCCCCGTAGCGCAGCCCGTTGGCGAAGGAGGCGCCGAACGACGCGAACCGGCCCGGGGTGTCGGCGGTGGTGGACTCGCCGTGCGTGCCGGCCAGGGTGACGGTGCCGGTGTACGCGCCGCCGCCCTGCTGGGAGAAGTGCAGCACGATGACGTCGTCCGGGCGGCTGGCGAAGATCTCCCGGCGGTAGCCGACCCCACCGATGTCGTACGCGGTGGTGACCAGTCCCTGCGCCAGGTCGAGGGTGCGGCGGTAGGTGTCGACGGTGCCGAGGTCGTGCCCGGGGATGTCGACGGTGAGCGTGGCCAGCATGGTCAGCGAGCCGAAGTCCTCGCGCCCGTAGGGGAACTGACCGTCGCCGTCGAGCGTGTCGTTGCGGCCACCGGTCCACAGCGTGGCGTCGGTGATCGTCAGAAGTTCCCGGGACGGGTCGTTGCTGGCGAGGGCCCCGAGTCTGCCGTTTCCGATAGGCAGGCCCTGCTCGATCATGGAGGTGGCGGAGCCGGGCGACTGCCACCAGAGCTGGTTCCTCGACGCGAGGCCCGGGGCGAGCATCGGCGACTCGGTGGGCCGCCGGGGAGTGGGCGTCGCGGCGAAGGCGGGCAGCCCGCCGAGGGCGGTGGCCGCGCCGGTGGCGGCGGCCATCGCGAGGAAACCGCGGCGGCTCGGGTGGATGTCGCGCGGTTCGGGGTGACGGTTATCCATGTCGGGTTCTCCAACCTGGGCGTTCGGCGGATGCGCGCGGCGGTGCGGCCCGGCTGCTGCGCCGGGCCGCGCCGGGCACGTCAGAGGGTCTGCGGTACGGCGATCCGGTCGATGTCGGGGGAGTACCAGGTGCCGCTGTCGAACGTGATGGTGTTGGTGCCCGCCTTCAACGCCAGTTGGACGGTGACCGTTTCGACGGTGCCCCAGTCACCCGTGGACGGGAACGTCAGGTAGGTGCCGTTGCCGCTGTTGGAGGAGACGTGCACCGACCGCGCGTCACCGCTGACGTATGAGACGGCGACGGTGTAGATGCCGTCCCTGCGTACTGTGACGTCGTTGATCCGCACCTTGCCGCCGACGTAGAGGTTGCCGACCTTCCTGCCTCCGGAGCAGGCGTCGCAGCCGCCGACGGAGGCGTTGCCGGTCAGGGTGTTGGCCGGGGCCTCGGCCTCGTAGCTGGTCGTGGCGAGGGCGGCACCGGGCCGTACGGTGAACAGCCGCGAGCCGTGCGCGGGCAGCGCCGCGGTGATCGTGTTCTTCTTCGTCCCGAGGTCGCGGCGGTTCCACACGTCCCGGACCGAGGCGTTGCCGGTGAAGCCGAAGGACGCCCAGTGCGCGGTGACCGAGGCGGGCGCGTCGGCCAGGTTGAACAGGGCCACGGTGTAGCTGCCGTCGGGGTTCTTCGCGCCCCAGACCTGCTGGTCACCGGCCGGGGTGACCGGCCGGGCGGGTGCGCCGCCATTCTGGTCGATGGCGATGACCTCGCGGTTGGTCAGCAACGACAGCCCGTAGTCGTCGAGGCGGGTGAGGTCGTCCCCGGTATACAGCGGTGACTTCGAGATCGCCCACAGCGTCGCGTACGACTGCCGCTCGGCGTTGGTGAGGCCGTCCATCTCGCCGTTGCCCACGTTGAGCGAGTCGAGGTCGTTCCACCCGCCGGGGCCGGCCTTGCGGCTCCAGGCCGGCGCGTCGTCGAACCTGTCGTCGACCGAGTTCTCCCAGCTGACCAGGGTGTTGCAGTAGCACTCGACGTCGGTGTCGATCCGCCACCCGTTGGAGTACCGCTTCCAGTCGGCGGCGTGGCCGATGTCCAGCGACCAGGACAGTTCGAGGTGGATCGGGCGGCCGGCGGTGGCGATGGCCTTCTGCCAGGCGGCCACGTCGGCAACGTTGTCGTAGTTGTCACCGGACTTGAACGACCCCGGCCCGACGCCGTCGAGCTTGAGGAAGTCGTAACCCCAGTCGGCGAACAGTTGCGCCTGCGAGTCGATGTACCTCTGCGCGCACGGGTTGTCGAAGTTCAGCTTGTACGCGCTGTCCCAGCCGTTGGTGGTCCGCAGGTCCGGGTAGACGACGTCGGCGGTGGTGCACCCGGGCGCGTTCCAGATCGGCGCGGCACCGTTGACGTACGCCTCCTTCTCCAGCCCGACGGGCAGGTAGATACCGGCCTTCAACCCCTTGCCGTGGATGTGGTCGGCGACGGCCTTCATGCCGCGTGGGAACCGCACCGGGTCGGGTGTCTGCCGGGCGTACTGGTCGAACCTCGGCACCCAGGCGTTGTCCCGCCACCAGCCGGCGTCGATGTTGACGTACTCGTAGCCGTACGGCTTCAGCTTCGCGGCGAGGGCGTCCGTCTGCTTCAGGACGTTGGCCTCGGTGAGGTAGCTGTAGTCGCCGTCCGGGTTCAGGCCCGGGTACTTCGACGACTGCATGGTCCAACTGGTCCACCCCATGAAGGGGCGCTCCGCGAGGCCCGCCGCCGTCGGGGCGACCGTCGGGGCGGCTTCGGTCGGCGCGGCCTGGGCCGGGACGGCGCCTGCGGCGAGGAGCACGCCCAGCACCGCCGCGACGAACGGGACTCGGGTGCGGGGCTTTGTCGGTGACGGCATGGTCAACCTCCTGGTGGCGCGGATGGGTCGAGCAGGTCGTGGACGGCCGGTCAGGGGACGACGAGCGACTGGATGCTCACGGCCGCCGCGCCCCGGGCCCACGCCTCGAAGGGCAACGGGCGGATGGAGACGGGGCACCGTGCGGCGGCGCCGAAGGCCTGCCGTTCGAAGCTCGTCCGGATGTGGCTGTCGAACAGGTCGTACGCGGCCAGCCCTTCACCGGACACGACGATGCGGGTGGGGCCGACCAGGTTCGCGACGGCCGCGATGCCGCAGCCGATCGCGGTCCCGGCCCGGGTGAAGACGGCTCGCACCTGTTCGTGACCCTCGCGGGCCAGGGCGACGGCGTCGTCGATGGTGAGGTCGGGGCGGCCGGTGTGGTCGCGGGCCTGCGTCACGATGGCGTCGGTGCCGGCGATCGCCTCGACGCATCCGCGACCGCCGCAGTGGCAGTCGGGGCCGTCGGCGTCGACGGTGAGGTGGCCGATCTCGCCGGCCACGCCGTACGAGCCGGACACCAGGCGACCGTTGACGACGAGCCCGCAGCCGATGCCGGTGCCCACTGTGACCAGCGCGAACGACTCGGCTCCCACCCCCTCGCCGAACCAGTGCTCGGCGGCGGTGAGCGCCTTGACGTCGTTCTCCACTGTGACGGCGAGACCGGTGCGTCGGGCGGCGAGTCGGCCCAGGGGCACGTCCCGCCAGTGCAGGAACGGCGAGTAGCGCACCAGGCCGATACCGCGGTCGATGTCGCCGGAGAGGGCCAGGCCGAGCCGGCGGACCAGACTCCGGTCGCCAGGGAATGCGTCGAACAGGTCCTCGACGAGCCGGCCGACCTCGGTGAGGACGGCATCGACGTCGGGGGCGTCCAGCGGCCGACGGGCGCTGGCATGGACCTGCGCGCGAAGGTCGCACACCACGCCGATCACCTCGTCGGCGGTGATTTTCACACCAAGGAAGAACTCGCGTTCGGCGCGGACCGCGAGAGGGCTAGCGGGGCGTCCGGCACCCGGGCCGGATCGTTCGGTGGCTGCCAGTTCGTGCAGGTAACCCAGGTCGATGAGGGGTCGTGCGGCCTTGGTGACGGCGGCGGAGGAGAGCCCGAGCCGCCGCGCGAGCGCGACCCGACTCACCGGCCCCTCGGTCAGCACCGTCGTGAAGACCGCCGTCGCCGCCGGTGGGCCGGCGAACACACCAGCGTCGATGCCAGGAAACATGGGCGAAATCTATGACGAATAATTAACTTCTTCAAGTATTGATTTGCCTCAGTGCTCCGTCCTAGAGTCGGCAGCCTGCCGAGCTGCCCGATGAGTGGAGCAGGCGCGCGGCCACTGCAGACTCAGGTCGCCGCCGCACGGACGCCGAGGCCGACCAGGATCACGCCGGTCAGCCGATCGAGCATTCGGCGCACCGATGCGGTGCGGAGCAACCGGGCGGCGGCACCGGAGACGACGGTCCAGCCGGCGAGCCAACAGGTGGCCAGCGCGGCGTGTGCCGTGGCGAGAAGCACCATCGGCACCAGCACCGGTCGGCCCGGTTCGAGGAACTGCGGTGCCAACGTGAGGTAGACGGCGGCGGCCTTGGGATTCAGCACGTTGCCGAGCAACCCTTGCAGGTACGGGTGGTCCACGCGCCAGGGCAGCCTTCGGGCGGAAACCGTCGGTCGCCGTCCCGCCTCCGTGCGACGGCGCGACGCGGACCAGAGCATCCAGAGCCCGAGCCCGACCAGATAACCGGCGCCGACCAGCTTGACCACCCAGAACGCCTGCGACGAGCGGAGCACCAGCGCGGCCAGGCCGACAGCGGCCAGCGTGGCGTGCACGTAGAGCCCGGTCACCGTACCCAGGATCACCCACCAGCCCTGCCGCCGCCCGCCGCTGGCGACCCGCGAGACGACCAGGGTCAGGCTCGCGCCCGGCGTGGCGGTGATCGGCGCGACGGCGAGCAGGAAGCCGAGCACCGCGACCCCGCGCATGCTCAGACCACGACCCGGTAGTGGGTGGTGAGCAGGCCGGCGTCGTCGTACACGTGGAACGCGACGCCGGGCGGCTGGGTCTGGGTGGCCAACGGGCCCTCGCCCTCCCACGGCATCCGCAGTGTGGAGACCACACCCGGGGCGATCCGCAGGGGACGGCCCGCGAAGGTGCTCGCGGCGGCGGTGTGGAAATGCCCGGTCAGCACGGCGACGACCTGCGGATGGGCGGCGACCAGCTCGGCCAGGGGCTCGGCCCGCAGCAGCCGCATCGGGTCGATGACCGGGTGGTGCAGCACCACCGGCGGGTGGTGGAAGGCGATGAACGTCGGCGTCTCGGCCGGCACCGAACCCAGCTCGTCGGCGAGCCAGACCATCGTCTCCTCGTCCAGGTGACCGTCGTCCGCGCCGGGCACCGAGGAGTCGGCGAGGAGGAAGACCGCCCCGGCCACGTCGTGGCGGGCGTTGATCGGCCCGGCGCCGCCGCGGTCGTCACCGAGCAGACCCTTGCGGTACGCGTCGCGCACATCGTGGTTGCCCGGACAGACCATGACCGGCAGCGGAGAGTCGAAGAGCTTCGCGGCGGTCTCGTACTCGGCCACCTCGCCGTGGTCGGCGATGTCCCCGGTGATCAGGATCGCGTCGACAGGTCGTGGCAGGCCGTGCAGGTAGTCCATGACCCGGGCGGTCCGCTCGGCCGACCGGGGATGGCTGTCGAGGTGGGTGTCACTGAGATGCGCGATGACCAGCACGAAGGCACTCCTAACGGCTATCGACGTCAAAGCCGTTAGGGACGCTACTCCGGGTCAGGTCGGCGGCCGCAGCGCGATAGCCGCAGTGGTCAGCTCCGGGAACGCGGCAGGCAGTCCTTCTTGTACTTCAGGCCCGATCCGCACCAGCAGGAGTCGTTGCGCTCCGGTGGCCACGGGATGCGCGCGCTGGGCCGCGCCGACACCTCGGCCGCGTACCCCGCCCGGACGCCCGCGTCGGTCGGGTCGCCGTCACGTCGACCGGCGAACGCGGTCAGCCCCGCCACCGTCGCCCCGAACACACCCAACCCCGCCTGACCGGCACCCCGCAGCCGCACCAACTCCGTCTCCAACCGGCCCCGGTGCGCGTCCCAGTCCGGGCCGTACACCTCGGCGAGGGCGGGATGCTGGGAGATCAAACTGTCGAACTCGGCCCGTGGCCAGAAGAGCAGGTCGGACTCGGCGTCCCTGCGCTCGCCGGCCCGGCGCACGAGCTGGGTCTCCAACCGGTCCGCCAGGTCGTCCTGCCGGTCGTGCGGCAGGTTGAGATTCCGGCGTACCCGATGCCGTTGTTGCAGCAGGAAGAAGGTCACACCGGGCGCGTCCGGCGGACCGAGATCGACCACGGCGTCCGTCGCGGTGCTGGTCGACGTGGCCGAACCGGCGGCGGTCGCGCGCTCGTTGAGCACGGAGTCGGCGGCCTCGCTCAGCCACGTCTCGGCGATCGCGGAACGACCACCGACGTCCAGCGCCGCGCTGACGTAGGCGGGGGCGTCGGGCTGCGTGAGCAGCAACGGGCGCAGGGCGGTCAACTCCGCCATCGCCTCGTCGTCCTGACCGCCGGCCCGGAACAGCGCCCGCGCCCGTAGCGCCCGGGCGAACCCGGCCCGCGGGTCGTCCCCGGACGGGTACGCCGCCACAGCCTGCTCCGCGTAGCGCAGGGCCGCCTCGGGCCGCGCCCGGATCTCGGCGATCTCGGCGGCCAGGGTCAGGGCGTCCCCGGCGTCGTCCGGATCTTCCAGCCGGCCCTGCTCGGCCGCCTCCGCGAGGTCGGCGGCGACACCGAGCGGGTTGGCCGTCCCGAGCGCCGAGCGGCGCAGTTCAGCGAGGTCAGCCTTGGTGAGTACGTCTCTCGTCGGCACGATCTCACGGTACGTCGGGGTGCGCGCGGTATGCGGGCAGATCACCTGTTACGCCGCTCTCACACCGCCGGAGCCGTGACCAGGCGTGCCGGGCGGACTACGACCAGGCTCCGGCCGCCGCGGCCCGGGCGGCGTAGCTGTCGAAGTCGAGCGGGTCCCGGCCGAGCACCCGACGTACACCGTCGGCGGGTTCGGCGAGATGGCCCGCGCGCATCCCGTCGAACAGGAGGTTGAGCGCCGAGGCCGTCTCCTCCGGATAACCCTCGGCGAGCAGTTCGGCGTGGTACTCCTCCGGGGTCAGCTCGACATAGCGGATCGAACGTCCTGTCACCCGGGCGATCGTCGCCACCGCCGTGGCGAAGGTGAGCGCCCGAGGACCCGACACGTCGTACACCTGTTCGTGATGGTCGGGGGAGGTCAGGAGCGTCGCGGCCACGTCGGCGATGTCCTGGGCGTCGACGAAGGGCTCCGGGGTGTCGCCGATCGGCAGGGCCAGTCGGCCGTCGAGCAGCGGTTGGCGCCACAGGTCCTCGCTGAAGTTCTGACTGAAGTTGTTCGCCCGGATGATCGACCACTGGACGCCCGATGTCCGCACGGCCGTCTCCGCCGCGACCATGCCGGGGGAGAAGTCACCAACCTGGTCGATCCCGCGTCCGGACAGCGCCACGATCCGGCGCACACCCGAGTCGACCGCCCGCGTCACGAAGTCGGCGGCCAGCGTCGGGTCCTCCGGGGCCAGCAGGTAGACCGCCGAGGCGCCGGCCAGAGCCGGCTCCCAGGTGTCCCGCCGCGACCAGTCGAAGCGCACCTCGCCCGAGCGGGAGGCCGCCCGGGCGTGCTGGCCCGCCACCCGGAGCGTCGGTACCAACCGGCGGCCCGTCTTACCGGTTCCGGCCATCACGAGTATCGACTGTGCGTCCGTCGTCATGCCACGAGTCAACTCGACCGGTCACGGTCGGCCCATGTGCTGTCGTACGCCGGGCATGTGTGATCGTCCGAGCGCCATCATCCGGGATCTATCGTCGGTGTCATGGACCCGTTCGACAGTCTGCTGCGGAGCGTGCACGCGGACGGCGCGGCCTTCGGCCGTTCCGTCCTGACACCGCCCTCGGCGCTGCGGTTCACCGACGGCGCCCCGCTGACGCTCTGTGTCCCGCTGCGCGGCGAGGGTTGGCTCTCCCATCCGGAGAGCGACAAGCCCCACCTGGTACGGGTCGGGGAGGTCGCCGCCGCGCGCGGCCCGGCACCGTTCACCTTCTCCGCCGAGCCGCGATCGAGCTTCCAGCCGGGGGAGCTCCGGGACGTCCGGCGCGGCCAGACCGGGGCGATCGACTCGACGGGCGCGGACCAGACCGAGCGCCTCGTGCTGCTCGTCGGGGTGTACCACGTTCGGGGTCGGGTGCCCCAACGGCTGCTGGGTGCGCTGCCACCGGTGCTCGTCGTCCCGGACGAGCACGACTGCGCCCCGCTCCGCGACTACCTGGACGCACAGCTCGACGCCGGCAGGCCCGGCCGCCAGATCGTGCTCGACCGCCTGCTGGACTGGTTGTTGGTGTGCACAGTGCGGGACTGGTTCGACCAACCGGACGCCGAGCCTCCCGGCTGGTACCGCGCGCTGAGCGACGACACCGTCGGCCCGGTGCTGCGCGCCATGCACGACGCCCCGGGCCGGCCGTGGACTCTCGCGAGCCTGGCCGCGCAGGCCGGAGTCTCCCGGTCGACACTGGCGAAACGGTTCACCGATCTCGTCGGCGAGCCACCGCTGACCTACCTCACCGACTGGCGGATGACCCTGGCCGCCGACGTGCTGGCCGAATCGACGGCGACGGTCGCCGCTGTCGCACACCAACTGGGGTACGCGGACGCCTTCGGCTTCAGCGCGGCCTTCAAACGGGTCCACGGGGTGAGCCCGAGCAGGGCCCGGAGCCGGTTGTCGAGTGGTCGCAAAACCAACTAACTACGGTCATCTGCCGTCAACCCGTCGTCGGTAGCGTCCGGTCGCCAGTTTCTCGACCAGATCGCACAAAGGCGGAGCTATGGGCACTGTGGATCGGCGTACGTTTCTCAAGGCGATGGGGGTCCACGCGATCGGCGCGGCGCTCCCGCTGGACCTCAGCAAGGCGCTCGCCATCCCGGCGAACAACCGGACCGGCACGATCAAGGACGTCGAGCACGTCATCATCTTGATGCAGGAGAACCGCTCCTTCGACCACTACTTCGGCACCATGCGCGGCGTACGCGGATTCGGTGACCCCCATCCGGCGACACTGCCGTCCGGCAAGGACGTGTGGCACCAGCCCAACGGGGCCGACGAGCTGCTGCCCTTCCGCCCCGAGGTGAAGGACCTCGGCCAGACCTTCCTGCCGGACCCGCCGCACGGCTGGAACGACGGGCACGCCGCCTGGAACGACGGCCGGTTCGACAGGTGGGTGCCGAACAAGGGCGTAACGGCGATGACCTACCACACCCGCCAGGACCTGCCGTACCACTACGCGCTCGCGGACGCGTTCACCGTCTGCGACAGCTACCACTGCTCGCTGATGGGGCCGACCGACCCGAACCGCTACCACATGTGGAGCGGTTGGGTCGGCAACGACGGCAAGGGTGGCGGACCGGTCATCACCAACGCCGAGGCCGGCTACGACTGGTCGACCTACCCGGAGCGGTTGGAGCGCAACGGCATCTCCTGGAAGATCTACCAGGACGTCGGCACCGGCCTCACCGCCGCCGGCTCCTGGGGTTGGACGAACGACCCGTACATCGGCAACTACGGCGACAACTCGCTGCTCTACTTCCACCAGTACCAGAACGCGCAGCCCGGAACCCCGCTCGCCGACAAGGCCAAGACCGGCACCGAGGTCCGCACCCAGGGCCGCGACCCGGAGGCGCTGCTGGCCGACTTCCGCGCCGACGTCGAGGCGGGACGCCTCCCGGAGGTCTCCTGGATCACCGCTCCCGAGGCGTACACCGAGCACCCGAACTGGGGGCCGGCGTTCGGCGCCTGGTACATCTCGCAGGTCATCGACATCCTCGCGTCGAACCCCGAGGTGTGGAGCAAGATGGCGCTCATCATCACGTACGACGAGGAGGGTGGCTTCTTCGACCACGTGGTCCCGCCGACGCCTCCGCAGAGCCGCGAGCACGGCCAGTCGACGGTGCCGACCACGAACGAGATCTTCCCGGGCGACGCCGACCACCCGGCCGGGCCCTACGGCCTCGGCATCCGGGTTCCCATGGTCATCGTCTCGCCGTGGACGCGCGGCGGTTACGTGAACTCGCAGGTCTTCGACCACACCTCGCTGATCAAGTTCCTGGAGGCGCGGTTCGGGCACGGCCGTCCGGACCTGATCGAGAAGAACATCACCCCGTGGCGGCGCGCCGTCGTCGGCGACCTGACCAGCGCCTTCGACTTCCGGCACCCCAACCGCACACGTGACGTCAGGTTGCCCGACACCGACGACTTCAAGCCCGAGGACCTGGTCCGACACCCGGACGAGGTGCCGGTGCCGCCGACCGACCAGCGGCTGCCGAAGCAGGAGCACGGGGTACGCCCGGCGCGCGCCATCCCGTACACCCTGCACGCCGACGGGCGGCGCGACGGCGACTCGCTGCGCATCGACTTCCGCAACACCGGTGGGGCCGCCGCGGTCTTCCAGGTCCGCCAGGCCGGCAGCGCGGACGCCCCGCGCAGCTACACCGTCGAGCCGGGCAAGCACCTGACCGACACCTGGACGATCGGGTCCGGGTACGACCTGTCCGTGCACGGGCCGAACGGCTTCTACCGCCGGTTCACCGGCGGCCGAGCCCACCTCGACATCACCCCCTCCTACGAGGAGCGCAACGACAAGGTGGTCCTCACGCTGAAGAACCCCGGGTCGAAGCGGGTCGAGGTGACCGTCACCGACCGGTACCACTCCCGGCCCGTCACGCTGTCGCTGCGGCCGGGCCACACCGAGCGTGCGCACTGGCAGCTCTCCCGCACCCATGGCTGGTACGACCTGACCGTCACCGTCGCGGGCGAGACCGACTTCGCCTACCGGTACGCGGGCCACGTCGAGAACGGCAAGGACAGCATCAGCGACCCGTCGCTCGGCGGCCTCGTCTAGACAACGGCGCGTCACCCGGGCCAGCAGCGGCCCGGGTGACGCGCCGCGCTTGTGCCCAGCGCGGGCGTTACGCGGCGTCGCCGCCGCCGCGCCCCGCGGACGCGGCCGGGGCACTGCCCCAGACCGCCTTGGCCCCGGAGTCACCCACCCGGTAGACCTGGACCAGGTTCGCGGCCGCCACGACCACGGCAAGCACCGCGATCACCACCGCCACCCAAGCAGGGGTACGGCGGGACCCGGTCGTCTCCCCGGTCGGGTGGGCCGCCCGGCGGTGCAGCCAGAACAGCGCGACGGCGGCGACCAACAGCGGCAGCGCGAACCAGATCAGCGTGTCCCCGAGCTGCGCGTGCACGCCAGGGTCGCCGACCCGCTGTTCCAGGCCCTCACCGGTGGAGGAGGCGACCGGCACCGCGACCGTGGCCAGCGCGGTGATCAGTACGACGAGCCCGCCGTAGCGCCCCCGCCAGGATGGCCGGATGGCCAGCGCGGCGACGCCGATCGCGGCCAGCGGCAGCAGAACCACCACTGCGTGCACCACGAGTGGGTGCAGAGGAAGTCCATTGAAAGTGTCTGGCATGAGATCTCCTCCGCGCTCGGGATATCGCTACCAGTCACCATATTTCGCGATTCTTGTGAAATTCTTGCGCTTCCCGTTCAGTACGCGGGTAGCAGCAGCGTGAATGTGGCACCGCGACCCGGGGCCCCGCCGACCTGGAGCGATCCCTTGTGGGCCTGCGCTACCTGCTGCACCAGCGCCAGGCCCAACCCGAAACGTCGGCCCGTCCCGTTCGAGCCGTGTGCGAAACGGCCCAGGAGGCGGTCCGCCTCGGCCGGATCGAGGCCCACCCCGTCGTCGGTGACGTCGGCGGCAATCCGGCCGTCGCGGTGTCGCACGGTCACTGTGACGTGCCCGCCAACGGCCACGTGCCCGACGGCGTTGTCCACCAGGGCCGTCAAGGCCCGGCGCAGAGCGGTGCGAGCACCCCGGACCACTGCCGCCCCGGTGACCTCGAGACGCAGCTCGACCTCGCGCTCCCGCGCGTACACCGACATGCTCGCCACCACCTCACGGGCCACCTCCGCCAGGTCGACCACCGTGTCCGGTGGCGGCTGGTGCTCGGCGGCGGCCACCAGCAGATCTTCGACGACCTCACCGAGCGCCCGGGTGTCGGCCACCAACTGTTCGAGCTGATCGGTGAGCTGTTCCGCCGGCTGGGTCCGGGCTCGGCGCAGGAGCAGTTGTGCGCGGGTGTGCAGCACAGTGAGCGGTGTGCGCAGCTCATGCGACGCGTCGGCGACGAAGCGACGTTGCAGGGTCAGTGCGGTGGCCAGGGGCGCGACTGCCCGCCGGGCGAGCAGCGCCGCGGCTGCCAGCGCCCCGGCCAGGCCGGCCAGTTCGGCCACGAGCAGCGCGATGCCGAGTTGTTCCTGGCGCTGGCGCAGCGGCGCCAGGTCGGCGGCGACCGCCCAGCGGCTGCCGTCCACCCGGTGCTCGATCTGCACCCGGACCGGATGGTCGTCCGCCGCGTCGGTGTCGTACCGCGTCGGCTGCCGCCGTAGCGCGTCCTTTAGGACGCCGACCAACTCCGGTGATGCGCTACTGGTCACCTCGACCGCGTCGGTTCCGGTTGCTCTGCGGGCCAGGACCTGACCGGGCGGCGGGTCGTCCACGTCCTCGGCCATGGTGAGCACCTGACCCAGCTCCGCATCCAGCGCACGGGACTCCTGACGGCTGGAGAGGACGAACATCAACGCGCCGACCAGCAACAGGATGACGCCGATCGCCGCGGCGGTCTGCGCCACACTGCGCCGTCGGGCGTGGTTCAGCTGGGCCTCGTCCACCCGTCAGCCCGTACCGATTCGGTAGCCGAGACCGTGCACCGTACGAATGGCGCCCCGGCCCAGCTTCCGGCGCAGGTGATGGACGCAGGCGTCGACGCTGCCCGGGGCGTCGGCGTGGTCGAAAGTGGTGCTCAGCAACTCTGCCCGGGTGAAGACCTTCGTCGGTCGACCGGCGAGGGCGCGCAGGACAGCGAACTCGCGGGCGGACAACGGAATCTCCTCGCCGTCGTCGAGCACCCGCCGGTTACCCACGTCCAACCAGCGTCGTGGCCCCAGCGGCAGTCGGCTCGCCGCGTCCTGGTGTCGGCGACGCAGCGCCCGGAGCCTCGCCAGCAGCTCGGGGACCTCGAAGGGTTTGACGAGGTAGTCCTCCGCGCCCGCGTCGAGCCCTTCCACCCGGTCGTCGAGGGAGCCCCGAGCGGTGAGGAGCAGCACGGGACAGGTCACTCCGCGCTCCCGCAATCGGGTGACCATTTGCAGGCCATCCAGCACCGGCAGCCCTCGGTCGATGACCATGAGCTGGTAGTCGCGGGCCAGTGCGTGGTGCAGGCCGCTCTGCCCGTCGCCGGCCAGGTCGACGTCGTACCCCTCCTCGGCGAACAGGTCGGCGAGCAGCGCGGTCAGCGCTCGGTCGTCCTCGACCAGCAGCAGGCGGGGCCGGGTGCTTTCCACCCGACCAGTATTGCCCTGCCAGTGATGCACGGTCTGGTCAGTGCGGTGATGGCGTCCCTCACCGGGGCGGCGAATGCTCCCGGTCTCCGGTGCTCGCGCCGGCTACGGCACGCGTTCGACGTACGCCAGCATCGTCTCGCGGCTCCTCGGCAGGCCGTACTCCCCGACCAGCATGGCCACGTTGCCGAACTCCTGCCCGTCGATCAGCCACGGCTCGGTCGACCGGCCCAGCACCTCGGCGAGCCGTCGCTGCCGGGGCGGCAACGCCACGACCGGCGTCCCTGCCGCTGCCGGACCGTCCGGGAACGCGAGGCGCAACGCCACACCCAGCACCGTCAACGACCGCTCGCCGCCGACGGTGGGCAGCCGGTCGAGCAGCGCGTCGAAGGCACGGTCGGTGTGCTGCGGGCCGAGCTGCCGCAGGGCGAGCGCCGCGTAGCCGCCCAGATCGCCGCCGAGGAACGGCACCCATTCACCCTCGACCGGCTCGGCGTCGTCGGACGGCGCTGACGCCCACCTCAACAGCTCCTCGACGGTCGCTGGGTCGGCCGCCGCGCCGAGGACCCGGGCCCGACCGATCGCGGCGGCCCAGCGGAGCACCGGACGCGGATCGGCCATCCAACGAGCGTCTGGCGCGGCACCCAGCAGCCCCGACGCCACCAGCATGGTGGCCAGCTCGCCGGGGGTCGACTCGACGCCGGGCTCCTGGGCGGCGCCGATCGCGGCGGCAAGCGCGGACACGCTGCCGTCGGCGTCCTCCGGAAACCAGGCGAGGGCGTACGCCGCGACCGCGCGCACGCCCGGATCGGAGTGCTCCAGCAGGGTGCGGAACACGGGAACCCCGGCGCGCACCGCGTCGTAGGTCGCCACCTCGATGTACGCCCAAAGCCGACCCTGGTCCGCCGCGGACAGCGACTCGACGTAGGCGTACTCGACGTACTCCTTCTCCGACTCGTCCTCGCCGGTCCACGGCGGCGGCTTCGCGGCGAGCAGCTCACGACCGCCCTCGGCGGCCCGGCGGTATTCAGCCACCGGGAAACCCTCCGGCAGGACACCCTCGTCGTACCCGACGGCCAGGACGCTCAACAGCGCGAGCACCGCCGCCGGGTCCGGGGTGGCCGGATCACCGAGCATCTCCAGCAGGAACGGCACCGCGTACGCGCTCGCCTCGAACCGGCCGCCCTGGTGGAAGACGTTGGTGTAGAGGTCACTCAACGCCTCGTCCCGGGTGGCCGGATCGGGGGAGAGCAGGGCACGCAGTTGGCCGGGCACGTCATCGGCCGCCCCGTAGGCGTGGCCCAGCCGCGCCCAGTCGATGTCGTCAAGTCCGTCGAGCACGCCCCATGCTCTCCCGACCCCCTGACCATTCTGTGGAGTGGGTCGCTCAGAACTCCTCGTACACCGCTGGGTCTTGATCGGAGAGCCGACCGTCCGGGCGGCCCAGCGCGGTGATGGCCTCGACCTGCGCGTCGGTGAGCGTGATGCCGAAGACGTCGAGGTTCTCGGTCTGCCGCTGCGGCGACGCGGCCTTGGGCAGCGGGATCACCTGGCGGGCCACGTGCCAGGCGAGGATGGTCTGCGCCGGGCTGACGCCGTGGGCGTTCGCGATCTCCACGATGACGGGGTGCTGCTTCAGGTCGTTGCCGTGGCCGAGCGGGCTCCAGCCCTGCACCAGGATCCCCTGCTCCCGGTGGTAGTCGAGCGCCTCCTGCTGCGGGAAGTACGGGTGCACCTCGATCTGGTTGACCACCGGGGCCACCCCGGTCTCGGCCACCAGCCGCTCGATGTGCTCCGGCAGGAAGTTGGAGAGCCCGATGTGCCGCACCAGACCGCGCTCGCGCGCCTCGATCAGCGCCCGCCACGCCTGCACGTACAGGTCTTGGCTGGGGTTCGGCCAGTGGATCAGGTACAGGTCGACGTGGTCGAGGCCGGTGCGGAACACACTCTCCTCGATGGTGGTCAGCGCCTCGTCGTACCGGTGGTGCCGCCCCGGCAGCTTCGAGGTGACGATCAACTCGTCCCGCACGTCGCCCGCCGAACGGGCGGCCCGACCGACGGCCCCCTCGTTCTCGTAGTTCACCGCCGAGTCGAGCAGGCGGTAACCCGCCCGGATCGCGTGCCCGATCGCGTCGACGCCCGCCGAACCGTTCAGCTGGTACGTGCCGAGCCCGATCGCCGGCAGGGCGGTGCCGTCGGCAGCCGTCAGATGGGGAATCGTCATGATCGGAACCCTACCCGCGTGGGGGCGTCCCGGATGGCGAGCGCGGCCTGGATCAACGCGGCGTGCGTCAACGTCTGGGGATAGTTACCGAGGTGGGCACCCGTCGCGGGATCCACCTCCTCGGCGTAGAGACCGAGTGGGCTGGCGTAATCGACAATGGCCTGGAACAGCTCGACGGCCTCGCGGCGACGCCCGGTGCTGGCAAGCCCCTGAACGAGCCAGAACGAGCAGGGCAGGAACGCGCCCTCGGTGCCGGGGAGCCCGTCCCGTCCGGCCGGGTAGCGGTAGAGCAGCGGACCGCCGGCGGACAGTCGGTCCCGGATGGCGTCGATGGTGCCGCGTACCCGGGGCGAATCGGTCGGGTCCACACCGAGCAGCGGCAGGACGAGCAGCGCCGCGTCGAGATCCGGGGAGCCGTAGGTGCGGACGTAGCTGCCCACCGTCGGGTCGAAGCCGCGCGTGCGGACCTCGGCGGCGATGGCATCCCGGGCCTCCTGCCAGCGTCGACGATGCCGCTCCGGCAGGGGGTGCGTGTTTGCGATGGCCAGGGCGCGGTCCAGGGCGAGCCAGCCCATGAGCTTGGAGTGGACGTGTTGGGCGGGCTCCCGTACCTCCCAGATACCGGCGTCGGGCTGCCTCCAACAGTCGGCGACCACGTCGGCGAAGCCGCGTACCGCCCGCCACGTCTCGGCGTAGAGGCGGTGTCCGGCTTGGGCGAACGCCCAGGCGGCGTCGATCACCCAGCCGTACCCGTCGAGCTGGTGTTGGCGGGCGGCGTCGTTGCCCATCCGCACCGGCAGGCTGTCGAGGTAGCCGGGCCAACCGGGCAGTTCCCGTTCCGCCGGCACGTGCCGGCCATGCACTGTGAGCAGCGCGGGCAGGCGTGGCCGTTGCAACCGGCTGGCGTGCAGCAGCCACGCGAGGAAGCCACGGGCCTCCTCGGACTTGCCGACGCTGAGGAAGGCGCTGACGCCGATGCTGGCGTCACGGGGCCAGACATAGCGGTAGTCCCAGTTTCGTACCCCACCCGGTTCCTCGGGCAGGGACGTGGTCGGCGCGGCTATCGGCGCTCCCGAGGGCGAGTAGGTCAGCAACCGCAGGGTGAGCAGGCTCCGCACGACGTGGTCCCGGAACGGCAGCCGCTCGTCGATCTCCGCGACCCAGGCCCGCCACCGAGCCTCGTCCTCGACGACCAGGTCCCAGGCGGCCGTCGGCTCGACGTGGATCACCGGTTCGCGGTGGGCCACGGCCAGTACGAGGGTGACCGGACGGCCCGGCGTGACCGTGATCGAGATGGGCCGACCCGGTTCACATCTGAACGCGGGCGTGCTGTTCAGCGCGACCGCGAGCGCCCCCCACTCACAGACGAGCCCTTGGCGCCGGTGCTGCGCTCGGGGCCGACGGTGCCGCGCGCCAAGACGCGGATCGAACTCCACCACCGCATCGACAGCCGCCTGCTCCGCCGACAGCCGTCGCACGATCAGCGTCGTGGGCAGCAGGCGACCACTGACCTCGGCCACCATCGCCTCCGTGAGGCGCAGCCGGCCGCCGCCCACCGCCCAGGTGGTCTCCAGGGTGGCGGTGTGCTGCCGGTACCGCCGTTCGACGACAGTGGCCGGCCCGGCCGGGCCGACCCGGAACGTTCCGGCGTCCGGGCCCCCGACCAGTCGGCCGAACAGGGGATCGCCGTCGAAGCGCGGTACGCAGAGCCAGTCCATAGCGCCGTCACTCGCCACCAGGGCGGCGGTGCGCGTGTCGCCCAGCAGCCCGTAGTCGCTGATCGGTGGCCCATCGGTCATGGAGATCGCCCCTCGATGAGCCGGGCTGGCGGCCAGCCTGTGTCAGGCCGGGACGGCTGTCGGGCGCCGGTTACCTGGCTTGCAGGAGCAGCCCGAGACAGACCCCGTAGACGAGGTGGACGACAGCCGTGACCAGCGGGGTCTGGATGCCGTAGTTGACGGCGAACAGCCCAGGCGGCTCCAACACCGCAGTGCTGGCCGGCCCCGCCCGTTGCGAGGCCATGCGCGGGTGGACACCAGGCAGCAGCGGCAGAATCACCGTCAGCGCGATCCCGACGTGCACAATCCCGAGCAGCGCCCCGATCCACCAGTTCGCGCGGTGCAACAGCGCGAACGTGGCCGCGTACCCCAGGGCGAAACCCTGACCGGTGCAGAGGTGGAGGAAGAACCCGACGACCCGGGCCCGGTCGGGGTCCCCGCTGACGAAGGTCCCGAGCACCAGGGGAAGGTCGAGCCGGGTGAGGCCGGCCAGCTGGGCGGTGATCATCGCCGCGGTGAGCGCCGCGGTGGCGACCAACCCGAACACCGCCCATCCAGCCCAGTCCATCTCAGCAGTCGTCGACGTCGCGGGCGTTCGCGGTCATCGGTCATCCTCCGGCTGAACAGCGTGAATCCCACGGCCCGGACCGGACACCCGCCCATTGGGTGTCCGGTTTCTCACCATAAGCCACTGGAGCTGTCGTGCTGACCTGCTCGCCCAGACGTACCTCAAGCAGGATCTCCACCCACGGCCGGCGGTGCCGGTCGCGGCCAGGACGTCGGAGGCGGGCCAAATGCGCGACGGCCGGCCCGTACGGCCAGGGTGGCGAGAGCAGCGTTGGCGCCACCGCCGATCACCGCGCCGATACCGAAGGGTGCCACTCGACCGAGCACGATGATCCCCTGCTTGGTCCCGAACTTGGTGATGAAGTGTCTTCCCAGGATCTTGTTGATCTGACGCAACGTCTCGACGGGCACCTTGGCGACCACCTGGCGTCCCCAGTGTTGCCCGGTGCGCTCGGCGACCTTGGTGATGGTGGCCGAGCCGGACCCGCCGAGCATGATCCCCATGACGACCGTCCGGCGCCGTTCGACCTCGTCGATGCGGACGCCGTGGACTTCGGCGATCGAGAGCGCGAAGAGGGCGCTCAGTTGGAGTGAGGACAGAGCTTCGCCGGCCGACAACGCCAGCGCGACGCCCGTGCCGACGCCGGGTGCCGCCGCGGTGCCGCCGACGGCGGCGCCCGTCCCGGTCAACGCGCTGACGTACATCCGCTCCAGGTTGCGGATCACCTCCGCCGGTGTCGCCTCTGGGTTGCGCTGGCGGGCCCGGGCGATGTTCTTCTGCACCAGTGGGGTCTGCAGGGCGATCGCCTTGTCCAGCAGGTCGAGGACCCGCTGCCCACGTCCGGCTGCCTCCAGAACCGGTTCGTCGAGGGCATCTTCTGCCATGCCTTGAGCTCCTTCAATCGTCACGTCTTAACTGAGTCGCCCACCCGACCAGCCGAGCGGATCGTGCACCAGATCGTTGAACGGTGGACGCCGTGCTGGTGGGCGAGCCCGTCGACTGAGTGCGGATTACCGACCGAGGTCGGCGAGCATGCGCCGGTACGCGATGGGGTGTACGACCGGAATGCCGTACTGACGGGCCTTCTTGGCCTTGCCGGACATCGAGTCGGGGTCAGCGGCCACCAGGAGGCGAGTCTTCTTGGTGACGTTGTCACCGACCTGCAGCCCCGCCGCCCGAGCGTCCTCTTCCCAGGACGACCTCGGTGGCTCCATCGCCCCGGTGAAGACCACCAGATCGCCGGCTTGGAGTCGCCAGCTCTTGGCGTGCGGCCGGGCCGCGCCAACGTCGCGAGCGGCCTTGAGTGCATGGTCGACGTCGGACGCCTGCAGCCCTAGCAACGAGGCGACCTGGTCCAGGTCATGGCGTTCGGCTGACGTGAGGACGTTGTCCTCCAATGCCACAGCCGCCAGACTCGCCAGATAGGTGTGGTGCAGGTGGTCGACGTCGACTCGGGCGAGGCCGAGTTCTTCCGCCGTGGCGACGAGCGCGTCCGCTTCATTGGCGGAGATATGCCGGTCAAGCAGTGCCTGGTCGAGCAGGTCCAAATACGCGTCACCCTGCGGCTCACGGAGCCGCGGAAGCCGGTCCACCAGACGGGCCAGGAAGTGCTCCTCCCGGTGTCCCGGGCCTCGGCGAGGCACCGGCACCACCGCTTCGGTAGCCAAGGGCGGCCAAGGGGCCGCCGCAGCGGCGTCAATGACGGACGTCCACGGCGGCGGCGTTCCCGCATCCCGCAGATAGTGGGCCAGTAGCTGCGCGGCTGCCCTCGCGTCATGCAGAGCGGAGTGCGCCTGGTGCGGCGGTAACCCCGCCGCGCGACAGCAGTCGTGGAGGCTGCGACCGGCCGCCGGGAGGAAGTGCCCGGCCAGCCGCATGGTGCACAACCCCTCTGCCGGGCTGATCGGCGGTTCAATCCGCAGCCGGCGGTACTCGGCGAGGAGAAAAGCGGCGTCGAAGTGCAGGTTATGAGCGACCAGCACCCTTCCACGAAGGAGGCTGGCGACGTGGCCTGCGAGCCGACTGAATTCCGGTGCGCGCCGTACCTCGGCGGCCGAGATGCCGTGGATGAGTTGCGGTCCGAGATCCCGGTCGGGGTTGACCAGGCTGCACCACTCGTGCGTCACCTGCCCGGCGCTGTCGAGGTGGATGACGGCAACCTCGACCACGCGGTCGTGCCAGCTGGTGCGCAGGCCCGTCGTCTCCAGGTCGATAACTGCGTACACGTCGAGTCGACTCCTTAGATCGTGGCCGGAGCGGAGTTGTCGGCGGCGGCGCGCAGTCGGGCCAGCCACCGTGGCGGCAGCGGCTGCGGTTCGCCCAGAGGCCGCAGATACTTTCGGCGATACCGCGCCTGTTCGGTGTCCTGCCAGAGTTGAGCGGTCATGGCGACAGCCGACGTCAGGGCCAGCGCCGACCCCGCGACCGGCGAGGCGGCGCGGGGCTGCGCGGCGAGCCGAATCGCCAGATCCTCGTGATCCGGCACTTCGGCGGGCCAGGCGAGCGGGGCGAGCTTCGACGTGGACACCGCACGCTGCCGGTCGACCGCCTCGGCGTAGGCGGCTCGATGCTCAGTGATCTCCGTGAGGAGCTCAGGGACGGTCAGCACGTGCCCCCGCAGCGTACTGACCAATTGCTGTGGCAGTGCGTGGGCGACCCTGTCCAGGATCGCGACAGGAGTCTCCCGGGCCCACCCCACCAGGCACCGCCCCTGCACCATCCACATGATGTGAACAAGCTGGTCGTCCTGCGCGATGTCATCGAGGCGTACCACCCACGCGCCGCCGGCATGTCCGGTCGGGCTGAGCCGCCACACGGCCAGGGCCTCGGTGCCGTCTGCGTCGGGGCCGACGGCGAGAACAGCGTGACCACGCGCGCCAGGCACGTAGTCAACGGGTATGGCGAGTTCGCTTTCGGATTCCTCGGGTTCTGCCATCCCACGTCCTTCATGATCGACAACGGGAGCATCACAGTAGGTGTCAACGTGCTCACCCCGGCTCAGCCGGAGCGGCACCTCAATGCGCGTAGCGTCCAGACGCGAGTGGCTGAACAGATCACGCGCGTGGGGCGAGCGGGTCAGGACGCCGCGGTGACCGGCGGTGGGTGCCGTGCTCCGGCTCAAGTCGCGCGAGCAGGGTGTTCACCTCGGTATGGAGGCGACGCAGCTCCGCCGCCGTGGGGGCCAGCTCGTAGCAGTGGTGGTGCGTGGCAGCGGAAAGCGTCACCCAGGCGAAGGCCACCCGGCGGGCGGTTTCGGTGCCTGGGCCGAGCCGGCCACGCAACATCAGCTGCTTCGCGCGGCCCTGCCGGCACGCTGCCACTGTCGGCTTCACCCGCCGCCAGTAGGCGTCGATGCCGCCTTCGAGGGCGAGTCGGATCAGGCAGGCGCAGGCCCGTGGCCACCAACCGGCGCTCACCGCCGCGGCACCGAGCAGACCGGACCCCCGCAGCAACTGGTCGGCGGCCGCCAGGCAGCGCTGTGGCGTCGGCGTGGTCACGACAGCACCGCCGCGAGGAAGCGGGCGTCCGCGACCAGTCCGGGCAGGTCCGCCAGGTACGCCCCGTGCACACCCTCCCGACACGCCTGGTAGGCGTTCACCGCCCGTCGTCCGTGCCGGCGGAGAAGCCAGCCGAGCACGTCGCCTCCCTTCTCGGCGTCGTCGAACGCCGCCAGGGCGACGGTGGTGGCGACCCGCCGGGAGGCGTCCTCGATGGCCGCCTCGATATCGCCGTGCGGGACACCCCGCGCTACCCGGGACCGCCAGACCGCCCGGTGGCAGGCCGCCTCGATCGCGGAACGGCACAGCTCGGCGACCACCGGCCCGCGTACCTCGGCGGGGATCTCGTCGTTGCGCGCCAACGCGTACGCGTCGTCCAGGTAGCGCGTGACCGGGTCCGAGCCGGGCCGCAGCGTCACCACCGACTTCTCCGCCCGGGTCACCTCGATGATGCGGGCGTCGCCGAGGCCGAGCCGGGTGACCGCGTCGGGCAGGCGGGTGTCGTGAGTGAAGACCACCACCTGCCGGTCCTCGGCCAGCTCGGCGATCACCCGGGCGAGACCGTCCACCTTCGACGGGTCCATGCTCTGCACCGGGTCGTCGACGACGATGAACCGGAACGGGCTCTCCGGGGCGCAGCTCCGCGGCAGGAACGTGGCCAGCCCGAGCGCCTGCATCTCACCCTGACTCATCACACCCAGCGCTGTGCCGTTGTCGGCGCCGTCCACGCTGACCGGGAACACGACCCGCCGTCGGGTGTTCACCCCTTCCAGCGTCATCGCACCCAGCTCGACGTTGCTCTCCTGCCGCAGCTGCGCCCAGATTCGCTGTGAGTGCCCGGCGAACGGCGCTACCCGCTCGTTGCGGATCTCCGCACCGACACCCTTCAGCCAGGCGCGCGCGGCCTTCAACCGGGCCACTGCCGCCTCCCGCGCCGCAAGCCCGTCGGCGGCGGCCACCCACTCGCGCACGTCGGCCGCCGCGGCCCGCCAACCGGTGTCGCGCTGCCGCAGGAAACCCTCGGCGTACGCGCGGGCCGCGTCCGCCGCCGCCACCACCGCCGGGTACCGCGCGGCCAGGTGGTCGGCCAGGTCAGCAGGCTTCCCGGGTACGCGCCGAAGCGCGGCAACGGCGTCGTGCAGCGCACTGGCCGACGTCTCCGACCCCGGGCTCTCGGGGACCGCGAGGTCCTCGATCAGGTGATGCGCCTGCCGCAGCAGAGCCGTGAGCCGAGTTGTCGCCGTCTGGGCAGCGACGCTGCGCTGCCGCAGCTCGGTCAGCGACTGCGCGGCGGCGGCACGCCACCCACCGTCGAGGGTGCCGGTCGCGCAGACCGGACACGACCCGTCGCCCTCGTCCTCGTGATGTTCGAGGGCGAGGCGGAGCAGTTCGGCGCTGCGCAACGCGGCCCGCGAGCGGCCACCGTCGTACCGCAGGGCTTCGTTCGCCGCCTCCCGCAGTTGGGCGGTCAGCCGGGTCACCTCGTCGACCGGCGGCGGGGCGAGGTCGGCGAGTTCCCGGCAGAGCAGCACCTCCCGGTCGGTGGTCGCCTCGTCCGGCTCGTCGAGGATCGCCGTCACCGCGCCGAGGTCGACAGCGCCCCGCCCGTGCAGCAGTGCGGCGGTCCGTCGGGCCCGGTCGTCGGCGATGTCGGTGAGCGCGTTGGCCAGGGAGGCACGCTGTCGGCGTACCTCCTTGATGGTCGTGTCATGCGGCCGGGTGGCGCGCAGCAGACGCTGGTCGGCGTCGGTGAGCGCGTCCAGGCCGAGGATCGCGAAGAGCGCGTCGAAGAGCTGGCTCTGCGTGCCGGCGGCGAGCTTGCCCAGCTCGGCGGCGGTGAGGAACGGCCGGTACAGCTCCAGCGGACGGGCCAGACCCAACTCGGACAGGCCGGTGTGCCGACCCCGGGCGCTGGTGACTGTCACCTCGGCATCGGCCAGCTCGGCCCCGACCGGCCAGGCTCGGTGCACCCGGGTTGGCGTGGCCACTCCGTCGACGCGCAGCTCCACGTCGACCCAGCACGGGTCCGGGTTGTGCAGGTTGCGCCACCCCGTACGCCAGACGCTGGTCTTGTCGGCCCACCGGGCGCTGTCACCAGTCAGGGCGAGCTCGACGGCCTCGGCGAAGCTGGACTTGCCGGAGCCGTTGCGACCCACGACCAGGGTGAGGCCCGGACCGGGGTCGACCTGGAGGGTCCGCTCCGGGCCCACGCCGCGGAACCCGGCGACGGTCACCGACTTCAACCAGATGCGCTCCGGTGGACCCTCACCGGTGGGGGAGCGGGGGTCGAGCCGGGTGGGAGTGCCGGCGAGGGCTGCGGTCAGGTCGTCGTCGCTGGTCAGCGCGGCGAGGACTAGCTCGGCGGTCTCGGTCGGTACGACGTCAGCGGCGGCGAGCCGGTCGAAGATCAGCTCGATCAGGGGTGTGGTGGGCTGCGGAGGCTCGGTCATGGTCGTCTCCAGGCGTGTGGTGTCCGCGGACCGACGACTCGTCGGCCCGCCCGGGTGAGCGGTGGATTCGGTGCTTCGGTTCAGCGCGCGGGGCGCCACTCGCCGCAGTTCTCGGAGCTGAAGGCGTAGTCGGAGGAGCGGATGGTCACCTGCACCCGTCGGGCGCTGTTCGTGAAGTAGTTGTCGATGGTGTCGCCGGAGCTGTTCTGCCGCTCCCAGTAGCAGCCGTCTACGTCACTGGTGACGTACGTGCCGGGCTTGATCTCCTTACCGACGCGAAACGTGCCTTCGCCGAAGATCCGACCCTGGGCTGCCAGGTCCACGTCGACCTGCCCGCGTTTCACCGTCTCGCGCCACTTCTTCGCGTATGGGTAGCTGGGGCAGAGGACGAGGGCCGCGTTGATCTCCGGGATCTGCTCGCTGCTGGCGGCGAAGCCGGCCTCCACGTACGTGTCCTCGGGGTCGACGGCGGCGCACATCTCGTACAGGGTGGTGATGTCCCCGTCCTCGTACTTGGACGTCTCCAGTGCGGTCTTCTCGGTGTCGGTGACGGGGTAGATCTCCGTCTGGGCGTCGCAGGACGTCGGCTTCGCCGCCCACACCTCACTGAAGTCCGGCCGGCCGTCCTTGCCGGGCCGCACTGTGAGCAGCGCATCCCAGTCGTTGCCCGTGTCGCACTCCAGGCTGACCGGGGGCTGTTGCGGGGTGTTCTTGGGATCGTCGGGATAGGTGTCGCTGGAGTCGGGGATGCCGTCGGCGTCCCGATCCGGCGGCGGTGTCGCGGTCGGCGAGGCGCTGGCAGACGCCGACACGCTCGGGGAGGCCGTCGTAGGCCCGGCGGCGGGGCTCTGTCCCTCACCGCAGCCGGTGAACGTCATGGCCAGTAGGGCGGCGGTGAGCAGGGTGCCGGTGGTGCGGACGGCTCGACGCAGGTGGACGGTCCCCGCCGAGCAGCGGAGGGTGGCGTGCGGGCGGGGGAGGGCCATTGGTCGTCTCCGGGGCGCGGGAGGAACAGCGGTACGGCCGAGTGCAGACCGTGAAGGGCAATGAGTCAGTCCGAGAGAGTGATGATCATTTGGAGGCCGTTGTCCGGGTGGTAGATCCAGGAGGCGCCCATGTCCTCCCACTCGCCGGACTGGCGTCCGTCCAGCGCACGCGTGCCTTCGATCTCCGCAATGACGGCGTCGGGCACTTTCAGCTCGGTCAAGTAGCACTGCAACTGCTCCAGCTTCAGGCCGGTTCGCTCCTTGCCGACGCTGCGCAGCGTGAGGGAGTTGCCGTCGTCGCCCAGCATCGCCCAGTCGTCCCTGCCTGCACCGCAGGTTTGTCGGGCCTCCTCCAAGGGCGAATCGCGTTGCGTCAGGAAGAGGATGCTCGCGGCCGCAGCTAGCAGAATCGCCACTGCCGACGCCACGACCAAGTAGCGACGTTTGCCTGTCGGCGCCGTGCTCGCGCTGGAGGCGTCACCCTCAGGGCCGTTGGCCGAGGTGCCAATGGTCGGCCGTGGATCCTCCGGGCTCTCGTTCGGATCTGGAGCTGTCAGGTCGGTCATCACGGGTTCCTTCTGTGAACAGGTTGGCTGTGAACAGCCGGGGCGGATCGTCCAGACCCGCCCCGGGATTCCGTGGAGAGGTCAGCTGAGGGCGACGTCGACGCCGCCGGAGAACATCGAGTCGTGCAGCTCGAGCTTGGTGAGCTTGACGTTCTTCGGGATGTCGAAGACCACGACGCCGGTGACCTGGTTGCCGGGGTTGACGTCGTTGAGGAACGTCTCGGCGTTCTTGTTGGCGTAGATCGCCGCGCCGCTGTCGGCGGAATACTCGGTGCCGTCGGCCGCGTACGCCTTCTGGCTGCTGCCGTCGAACATCTGCGCTTCCTTGCCGATGTTCTTCACGTTGACCGTGACCAGGCAGAACTGGCCCTGCGCCTTCTGGCCGAGCGGCTCGCTGCCGACCTTGGCGACGCCGCACTTGGACGACTTCACAGTGAACTCGAACTTCCCGTCCCGGGCCGGCTGACCGATCTTGGCGGTCGCCGGCTTCTCCTCGGTCTTGGCGTCGCCCTTGTCGTCGGTGGAGCTGCCCGCCTTGGCGCCGCCCTCGTCACCGCTGGAGTTCGCCTTGTCGGCGGCACCGGAGCCGCAGCCCAGGGCGATGAGGCCGGTGGCGATCAGAGCGAGAGTGGTGGTCTTGCGCATCGTTGTCCTCCTGTTGTGAACGTTGCGGCGTCAATAAGAGCATCGTCCGAGAACGCTGTCAACAGACAATCTCGTGCTTGACAGATGTGCGAGACTTTCGGCGTGCAGGAGAACCCGACAATCACGGCAGCGGAGATCGCCCGGCTCGCCGGCGTCGGTCGCGCCGCGGTCAGCAACTGGCGTAAACGGCACCCCGACTTCCCTGCCCCGGTAGGCGGGACGACGGCGAGTCCGGAGTTCGACCTGATCCAGGTCGAACAATGGCTACGCGCCCAGGGCAAGCTCCCTGAGCTGGCCACCGCCGACCGGCTCTGGCGACACCTCGCGGCGGCCAGCGACACCCCGGCCGCCGGCCTCGCCGCCGTCGGGGCCTTCCTACTCGCACGTCAACGCGGATCCCGATCCGGCCACCCCGACGCCCAACTCGCGCCCCTGATGACCGACATCGCCGAACTCGCCGACGAGCTGGGCCCGCAGGGAGCGTTCGACGAACTGTGGCAGCGGTTCTCCGCACCAGGCCCCGGCCGCCCCTTCGCCACACCCGACGACCTCGCCGACCTGATGATCGGGCTCGCCAGCGTCGGCGGTGGCTCAGTGATCGACCCAGCCGCCGGCTCCGGCGCCATCCTGCGGGCCGCCGTCCGCGCCGGCAGCACCTCCGTCTACGGGCAGGAACTCGACGAGGACCTGGCCCGGCTCGCCGGACTGTGGCTGGCGCTGCACGACGTACCCGGAGAGGTCAGTGCCGGCGACTCACTACGGGCCGACGCCTTCGCCGGCCGCGCCGTCGACGCCGTCGTCTGCCACCCACCCTTCGGCGCCACCAACTGGGGCGACGACGAACTCGGTCACGACCCCCGCTGGATCGTCGGCACCACACCCCGCACCGAACCAGAGCTGGCCTGGGTGCAACACGCCCTGGCCCACCTGCGCGTCGGCGGGCACGCCGTCCTGCTGATGCCGCCCACCGTCGCCAGCCGCCGCGCCGGCAAACGGATCCGCGGCGAACTGCTGCGCCGAGGTCATTTGCGCGCTGTCATCGCGCTCCCGCCGGGGGTGGCGGCGCCGCACGGCGTACCCCTGCATCTGTGGGTGCTGCGACGGGCCGCGACGGACGCGCCGCCACCGGCGCGGGCGCTGCTGATCGACGCCGCCGGTGGCGACCTGGCCGACACCGGGCCGCGCGTGCTGGCCGCGTGGCGGACCTTCGCCGCCGCGCCCGACGGCGACGTGGAGGAGGCCGGCTTCGCTCGCGCGGTCCCGGTCATCGAGCTGCTCGACGAGGACGTCGACCTCACCCCCGCACGCCGGCAACCCGCCGTCGTGGGCGAGGCATCGGGCGAGCATCTGGTACGCACCAGAGAGCGGCTGGCCGCCATCGTGGGCGAGCTGCCGGCGCTGCTGCCGCAGGTGACACCCGCTCCCGATGGGCCGGACGGTCTCTTCCTCACGGTGGGGGAGCTGGCGAAGACCGGCGCTCTCCAGCTGATCGGGCCGGTCCGTGCTGGCACCTCCACACCCGCACCTCACGGGCCGCCGGTGCTCACCGTGCAGGACGTGCTCGCCGGGGTGGAGGCGTCGGGGCGGGTCGACGACCGGTTCGGGCAGGAGATTCCCCTCGCTGTGGGGGACGTCGTGGTGCCGATGATCGCGCGGCAGCTCACCGCGCGGGTGGTGACCGCTGAAGGGGTGCTCCTGGGGCGCAATCTCTACCTACTGCGGCCGAACGCTGCGGCACTGGATCCGTGGTTTCTGGCCGGTCAGCTGCGGACGTCGGCGAACGAGAAGCAGTCGTCGAGCCTGTCGGGGACGATGCGGTTCGACATCCGACGGGCGCAGGTGCGGCGGCTGTCGCTCGACGAACAGCGGGTTCATGGAGACGCATTTCGGCGCCTGGTCGCCTTCGAGTCAGCGATCCGGCAGGCCGCTTCGCTCGGGGCGGAGCTGGCGCAACTGACCGCTGACGGGTTGGCGCGGGGGATCCTGCGGCCAGACGCCGACATCCGATAAGGCGACGGCCTTGCCGGTACTCAGGGTGTCAAGGGTGACCCCCGTGCACTGAATTATCGTTCGGCGACTCTGCTCGATCCGTGTTTGACGGCTGGGGACATCGCCCAGCGCGATCGTGGGGCACAGTGGAGGGCTGAGCGGGGCGCCGAGGTGCGTAACGGGGAGGTCGCGGAGTGCTTGGTCGAGATCCGGACGAGGCCCAGGAGAGGCTGCATTCCTGGACAGCCCAGCTGTCGACCCGCGCTCAAGCTGCCGCCGACCTGTCGGAGCGGGTTGCGGCCGTGGCGGCGTCGGCAGCTGGCGCGGACGGTGCAGTCCGCGTGACGGTCGCCGCCTCCGGGGCGCTGACGGACCTACGGTTGGACGACCGCGTTCAGCGGATGCGCGGCTCCGAACTTGCCAGCATCATCATGGCCACGGTCGCCCGTGCGCAGGCCGGGTTGACCGATCAGGTGATCGTCGCAGTGCACGACACCGTGGGCATCGACTCGGAGACCGGGCGGGCGGTCACCGACACCTTCGCCAGGCGCTTCCCCAAGCCCGCCGACGAGCAGCCCGGTCGATGGGAGCGGGACGCCAGAAGTGGCTGGTGACGCGGAAATGCTCATGTCGGTGGCGGCGGTCATTCGGCACGCCGCGACGGTCGACGACGCCGCCGACAAGATGGAAACCGCCCGTGGGGCGGCGGCGTACGTGCAGATGGGCGCAGAGGCGTACGGGCAGATCTGTGGGTTTCTGCCTCGTCTCATCGACCCCGTGGCGGACAGGGCGGTGACCGCGCTGGGAGAGTCCGCTACGGCACTGCGTGAGGCGGCAGCCAACCTGCGAGCGGCTGCTGCCACGACTGAGGCGACCGACGCGGCGAGCGCACGGCTCCTCAACCAGAGTGGCGGTCGGTTGGACCTGCCGCTGTGACAGACATGGCGGCCAACCCACTGATCGCGGCACGCCACGACTCGACTCAGTGGTACACCGGGCTCGGGTTGGTGGAGGACGTCGCCGACACGGTGTCGGGCATCGAGTCGGGCAGCTGGATCGACTCGACGATCGGTGGTGTCGCCACATCGATGGACGCCCTGGCCACCGTGCTCGACCCGCTCGGGTCGCTGGTCAGTTGGGGCGTCGGCTGGTTGCTCGAACACGTCAAGCCGCTGTCGGACGCGCTGGACTGGCTGGCCGGGGACCCGGACCAGATCAACGCATACGCGTCCACGTGGCGCAACGTCGCGAAGCAGAGCACCGATGCGGCGGCTGACCTGCAAGCGGCGGTCTCCACGCAGCTTGCCGAGTGGGATGGGGCCTCGGCGCGGGCCTACCGGGCACACATCTCGGGTCAGGTACAGGCGATGGAGGGCATCGCGCGGGCTGCCGGCGGCATCGCTTCGCTGGTGGAGGGTGCCGGGCTGCTGGTGGCGTTGGTCCGCGAGCTGGTTCGGGACCTCATCGCGGACTTCGTCTCGGTGTTGGCGGTCAGGCTGCCGCTCTGGCTGGCCGAAGCCGGCGCGACGTTGGGCTTGGCGACTCCGCTGGTGATCTCTCAGGTCAGCAGCCTGGTGGCCAAGTGGGCGGCGCGGATCGGCAGGTTGATCAGCGCGCTGATCAGCAGCCTGCGCCGGCTAGTCCCGCTGCTCAGACGCTTGGGCGACCTGATCGACGAGTTGAATGGCCTGCTGCGGCGAGCGGCCCGCGCCGACCCGGTCAGCCCGGCCAACGGCGCCACACCCGGTGGGCGCCCTGCGGCCTGGGCAGACCCGGACCTGGACTCGATGGGGCGCCGGTCGGACTGGGAGGACCCTGCCGCACATCCGCAGGCGCCGCCACCGCCGGATGCGAACCTCCCGGCCGGGGATCCGGTCTATCACCGGCCCAACAGCACAGCCATCGGCTACGACAGCGCCACGATGCGCAACTTCGACGCCGTGGCACCGATCCCCGGCCATCACGATGTGGTCGTGCACGGCGAACGCACTGGACTCTTCCGGCCCGGCCTCGTGGGCGCTGACGGTGCCGACCACCCCGCCAACTCCACCCACCCGCAGCAGATCGCCGACGCCATCCGTACCAACCCGCACTACGACGGTGGCCCGGTACGGCTGGTCTCCTGCCACACCGGCACCGTGGCCCCTGAAGCCGGCGTGCCACCAGCGGCGCAACAGGTCGCCGACGCTCTCGGAGTGCCGGTGACAGCGCCGACGGACGCGGTCGGTGTCGACCGGTATGGTCCGGTGGGACAGACCCCAATGATCCGGGGTGGCGGAGAGTGGAAGACCTTCTATCCGAACGGTGGGCGTTGATGGACGGCGGTCAGTTGAAGGCGGCGGGAATGTTCCGCGAATTCGGGCCGGTCCGCTCCGCCGAGCCGCAGGAGAGCATCTTCGACAGCGTCGCCGCCGAGGAACTGCCCGACGTGGCCCAGGTGGTCGCCTATCTGAACTCGGGACACGTCCTCATCGACGTGATGGACGTCGCCGACGACGCCTTCGACTCGACCCGGCAGGTGATGAACGGCTCGACCGTCATGACCGACGGCGACTGGCTTTGGCGGAAGGACCTCGCCTACTACGTGCGGCGTCACCGCGTCGCAGTGCCTGCGGCCTTTCTCGCGCTCATCCGGGAGCGTGACTACGTCGTCCCTTTCCGGAGCGTGCCGGAGTTGACGGCTTGTTCGCGGCAGGCACGGGACCTGATGTTCTGGAACGGCTGACAGGCCGCCGCTGAATAGCGGCATGCTTCCAGTCAGAAATCGGACAGCGGCGCCGGACCTTGGCGATATACGCGCGGCTGGCGGGCCGGGTGCATCCCATCTGATCGACCGACGATGGTTAACGCGGACTCGTCCATCGAGCCACATGGAGTATGACTTCAGCGCCCAACAAGAACCGCCGTTCGGACGCTTCCTCGTAGAAAGTTCGACGTTGTACGGTCATGCGTCCGCCGAGGCGTCCAGCCGACAGGGCGGACGCGCAGTTTGGGTGGGTGTCATCGTGAGGGGGACGAATGACGCTGGGCAGAATCGGCGGCTACGAATTGGTCCGGCCGCTGGGCTCAGGTGGCATGGGCGACGTGTTCTTCGCGGTGTCGCCGACCGCCGAGCGGGTCGCCATCAAGGTGATCAAGCAGCACCTGATCGAGGCGCCGACGGTGCGTGAGCGGTTCGCCGTCGAGGTCGACAGCCTCAAGCTGGTCTTCGGCTCCCGGGTGGCCCGCCTTGAGGGCGCCGACGCGTACGCGAACCCGGCCTGGCTCGCCGTGGAGTACGTCCCCGGGGCCACGCTGCGCCAGCACGTCGACGCACGGGGGCCACTCTCCCTGCCGCTGGCCGCGATGGCCGGTGCGATGCTCGCCGAAGGCCTCACCAAGGTGCACGAGGTCAAGTTGCTGCACCGTGACCTCAAGCCGCAGAACATCATCCTCGGCCCCGACGGCCCCAAGCTGATCGACTTCGGGTTGGCCGTGCTGATCGACCGGAACGACTACCTGACCGAGCCCGGCGCGCTGGTCGGCACTCCCGCCTACATGTCACCCGAGCAGGTCAGGGGTGAGCGGGACCTCACTCCGGCGGTGGACGTCTATGCGCTTGCGGCGACGCTGGTCTTCGCGCTCACCGGGCGAGGGCTCTACCCGCCGACCAACTCCTGGAACCTGCTGCTGCGCATCAGCGAGCCGGGCGACCTTCCCGACCTCTCCGAGGTACCGGCTGAGCTGGTGCAGTTGCTCGGCGCGATGCTCGCCTTCGACCCCACCGCCCGACCCGGCCTCAACGACGTTCGTGCCCGGCTGCTGGCGGTCGCCACCGCCACCAGCGGCAAGACCGTCCACGCCCTGCGCCGGGAGGTGGCCGCTCTCACCTACGACGCTGGCACCGAACTGCTGGTCCCGCCGGACCTGGATGATCCGCGAGAAGACCCGGAGGACACGCCGGTCATCGAGGATGTGACCCCTCCGGATCCGACCAAGCCTGACGAGCACGAGCCTAAGTCGGTCACCAAGGCGTCCACTGACGTGACGTGGCTTGTTGACAAGGTGCGCCGCCAGTACGCCCGCCGCTCGACCCTGTAGGAAGGCACCACCGATGACCACCACCCAGGCCGCGACCTTCGCCCCGGGCTCCCGCATCGTCGTCCGCGACGAGGAGTGGCTGATCCGCAGCGTCAAGACCGGCACCGCGGACGGCACGATGGTGAAGGCGGTCGGCGTCTCGGAATTCGTGCAGGACGTCGAGGCGACCTTCTTCACCAAGCTTGAAGACATCACGCCGCTGGTGCCCGAGGAGACGGAACTCGTCCAGGACACCTCGTCGCGGTTCCGGCAGAGCCGCCTCTTCCTGGAGGCCGTGCTGCGGCGTACGCCGCTGCCGCGCACCGAGCGGGGGTTGGCCCTCGCGGACCGGTTCCTGCTCGACCCTCTGACCTACCAGCAGCGGCCGGTCGAGCTGGCCCTGTCCGGCCTGCGGCCGCGGATCCTGCTCGCCGACGTTGTCGGTCTGGGCAAGACCCTGGAGATCGGGCTGATCCTCGCCGAGTTGATCCGCCGGGGCCGAGGCGAACGCATCCTGGTGGTCTCGCCGCAGCAGGTGCTCGAACAGTTCCAGCGTGAGCTCTGGACCCGGTTCGCGATCCCGCTCGTCCGACTCGACTCGACCGGCATCCAGCGCATCCAGCAGGAGATCCCCGCGGGGCGTAACCCGTTCACCTACTTCAAGCGGGCCATCATCTCGGTCGACACCCTCAAGGACGCCGGCCAGTTCGGCCACCACCTCGACGCCACGACCTGGGATGCGGTCGTCATCGACGAGTCGCACAACCTCATCAACAAGGGCACCCAGCGCAACGAACTGGCCCGCCGCCTGGCGGCGAAGACCGACGCGCTGCTGTTGGCCAGCGCCACCCCGCACAACGGCGACAAGGAGTCCTTCGCCCAGCTGATCTCGCTGCTCGACCCGGCGGCTATCGCCAACGAAAAGGACTATCAGGCCAGCGACATCGCGCACCTCTACCTGCGCCGCACGAAGATCAGCCCGGAGGTACGCGACCAGATCGGCGACCGCTGGGCCGACCGAGGCCCGTCCCAGGCGCTGCACTGCGAAGCCAGCGAACGCGAGGAGCGCATCTTCGACGAGCTGACCGACGTGTGGCTGGCCGGCAAGTGGACCGACGAGCCAGTCACCGGGCAGCACCGACTCTTCCCGTACACCTTATTGAAGTCGTTCCTGTCCTCGCACCGCGCGCTGCACGAGACGGTGACCAACCGGCGTAAGAAGGCGACCGGCACCGAGCGGGCGGCGCTGGACCGGCTCGCGGAGCTGACGTCCGCGATGACCGACCAGGATTCCAGCAAGCTCCAGGGGCTGGTCGACGAGCTGCGGGATATCGGCGTTGGTAAGGGGAGTGACACCCGGGCGGTGGTCTTCTCCGAGCGTGTGCCGACCATCAAGTGGCTCGCCGAGGTGGTCCCCGGCTTGCTCGGCCTCAAGCCCAACGCGATCCGGGTGCTGCACGGCGGCGTGGCCGACAAGGACGAGCAGACGATCCTGCAGGAGTTCGAGCTGGCCGGCAGCGACGTCCGGTTGCTGTTCACCGGTGATGTCGCCTCCGAGGGTGTCAACCTGCACCAGCAGTGCCACCACCTGATCCACTACGACATCCCGTGGAGCCTGATCCGGATCGAGCAGCGCAACGGCCGGATCGACCGGTACGGGCAGAAGCACCAGCCGCAGTTCCGCGCGCTGATCCTCACCTCCGACCGCGAGGACGCCAAGGACGACCGGACGGTCGCCGAGAAGCTGCTCAACCGCGAGGAGACCGCGCACCGCAGTCTTGGCAGCGTCGAGGCCCTGACCGGTCAGTTCGACGCCAAGGCTGAGGAGGACCGGTTGGTCCGGGACCTGCTCGCCGGCAAGTCGGTGGACGAGTCGTACGAGGCCGCCCACGCCGAGGTCGACGTGATGGCCGACCTCTTCAGCGAGGTCGGCACCGCGCCCGTGACGGCGGACGTGTTGCAGGCCCGGGTGCCGAAACTCTTCGACTCCACCCAGGACTTCGTCGACACGGCCCTCTACGAGATCTACGAGGACCGCCCCGAGGACCACATCGACCTGCGCCGCGAGGACGAACTGCTGACCTTCCTCGCACCCGACGACCTGGTGCACCGGCTCACCGATCTGCCCCGCTCCTACCTGCGCGCGCACCGGGAGGGCGAGGACCTGCGGCTCAAGGTCACCTTCGACCGTCCGCTCGCGCAGCGCAAACTCGACCAGGCCCGGCAGAGTAAGACCCCAATGTGGCCGGACATCGCCTTCCTCAGCGACGTGCACCCGATGGTTGACTGGTTGGTCGACAAGGTGTTGATCCGGCTGGGCCGCCAGCAGGCCCCGGTGCTCACCGCCGACGTGGCCGCGCCGACGTTCCTGATCCAGGGCGTCTACGCCAACCGCCTCGGCCAACCCACCGTCGTCCAGTGGATGGCCGTCTCCGACCTACCAGCCTCGCCGACGATCCGCCCGATGGACGAGGTGCTGCGCGAGGCCAACGTCGGCCCGACGATGGTCAACCGCGCCGAGGTCATCGCCATCGAACCGCTCAAGGAGCTGCTGCCGGAGGCTGTCCAGGTTGCCCGGCAGTACCTGGAAGGCAAGCGCGCCGAGTGGGCCGAGGCCAACGCGGAGCCGTTGCAGCGGCACCGCGAGCAGCTGAGGACCTTCCAACAGGCCAGCATCCTCGACGAGCTGCCCGGCGCGCACCGGGAGAAGCGACGCCAACGCGTCGACACCACCGTCCAGGAGCAGCACGACCTGCTCGACCGCTTGGAAACCGCCGGCGACCCGCTGCTGCGGGTGCTCGCCGTCCTCGTACCGTCGCAGGAGAACGCCGCATGAGCTTCGAGTCGCTGACCAACCGTGGCGAGTACCTCTCTGCGCACTACCTGGCCGAGATCCTGCCCGCCACCCTCAAGGGCGGCCTGCTCAAGCAGTGGGCCGAGCAGGAGAAGAGTGGCGAGCAGACCCCACGCACGAAGCTCCGCCGCCTGCGCCGGCCCTACTTCGACTCCAAGACCGAGCTGACCGACGCCGAACTCTTCGACCCCGAGCGGCTGCGTAAGCACCATCGAGAGGTGCTGGAGGCGCTCGGGTTCGACCCGCAGCCGCAGACCATCACCGTCGAGCGCAACGCCCAGGAGTACGAGGTCCACGTCGCCCACGCCGAGTTGGGCACCGCGCACGGCATCGTGGCACTGGACTGCGGCTGGGCGGTCGACACCGAGGCCGCACAGGACCCGGACGACGCCGGCCGGCTGCTCGACCCGCTCACCCTGTCGAACACCGAGACCATCGAGACGGGCGCCAAGCTCGCCTCCCTGCTCTTCGCCGCCGACAACCCGAAGCCCCGCTACGTGCTGATCCTCAGCGGCGGCGTGGTCACCCTCGCCGACCGCACCGTCTGGGGCGAGGGCCGCTACCTGGCCGTCAGCCTCGACACCGCGTACGCCCGCAACGACGACAAGGAACTCGACGTCGTCGCCGCGCTCTTCGGCGCGGACTCGCTGCGCCCACCGGCAGAGGGCGGCACCGAACCCCTCGCCGACCTGGTCGCCGGCTCCCGCCAGCACGCCGTCGGGGTGTCCAGCGAACTCCGTGTGGGCCTGAAGGATTCCGTCGAGCTCATCGCCAACGAGGTCCTCGACCAGATCCGCCGGGCCGGCTACCAGCCGCAGCAGGTGATGGACTTAGACGAGCTGGCCAAGGAGTTGGGCCGGGAATCGCTGCGTTACCTCTACCGCATCCTGTTCCTGCTCTACGCCGAGGCTCGCCCCGAGCTGGGCGTACTGCCGGTCAACGACCCGCAGTACGTCGAGGGCTACAGCCTCGCCCGCCTCGGTGACCTCGTCTCCCGCCGCCTCGCCCCCTCCGCGGAGGACGGCACCCACCTGTACGAGTCCCTCGACCTGCTGTTCCACATGGTCAACGAGGGGCACCGGCCGCGCCGCGGCGCAGACGTCGAGGAGAAGGCCAGCGAGGGGGAGGGGCTGCGCTTCGAGCCGATGAAGTCGGACCTGTTCCTGCCGGAGAAGACCAAGCTCATCGGTCGGCTCATCGCCGTACCGGGCAGTGACCCGGACGACCCGGACGGCCCGAAGATCGACACGCGGCTGCGCAACAAGGTCCTTTACGAGGTGCTGCGCCGGCTCATGCTCACCAAGGGCGGCAAGAAGCGCCGCGGCGGCTTCATCTCGTACGCCCAGCTCGGCATCAACCAGCTCGGCGCGGTCTACGAGGGCCTGATGTCGTACACCGGTTTCGTCGCCACCGAGCAGCTCTACGAGGTCGCCAAGAACGGCGACCCGAAGGACGGCTCGTGGATGATCCCGGCCTCCAAGACCGACGAGTACGACGACAACGTCTTCGTGTACAGGGAGAACGCGTACACCGGCGTGCGCAGCCGGGTCTGCTACGAAGCGGGACAGTTCGTCTACCGGCTCGCCGGCCGGGACCGGCAGACCAGCGCCTCCTACTACACCCCACAGTCGCTCACCGAGGTCACCGTCCAACTCGCCCTGAAGTACCGGCTCGACCAGGACGACACCATCACCCCGGCCCGCGAACTGCTGGATTGGACGATCTGCGAACCGGCGCTCGGCTCCGGCGCGTTCCTCAACGAGGCGATCAACCAGGTCGCCGCCGAATACCTACGCCGCCGGCAGAAGGAACTGGACGTCACCCTCGACCCGGAGGACTACCACCTCGAACTCCAGCGGGTGAAGGCGTACATCGCCCTGCACAACAGCTACGGCGTCGACCTCAACCGCACCGCCGTCGAGCTGGCCGAGGTGTCACTCTGGCTCAACGTCATGCACGCCGGCCTCCAGGCCCCCTGGTTCGGCCTGCACCTGCAACGCGGCAACTCCCTCATCGGCGCCGGCCGCAAGACCTACACCCCGAAGCAGCTCACCGACAAGTCGTGGCTCACCACCGCACCCAAGGAACAGCCCTTCCGGGACGGGCCGATCGACGAGGGCACCATCCACCACTTCCTGCTCCCCGCCGACGGCTGGGGCGCGGTCGCGGGGGAGAAGGAGGCCCGCGAACTGGCGCCGGCTGAGACCGCCCGTTTAAAAGCCTGGCGTACGGCGATGAAGCGCACGCCGTCGGCCAAGGGAAAGAACTCGCAGGTCCAACGCTTGCAGGCCCTCGCGCGGCGGGTCGAGTTCCTGTGGGGGCTGGTGCAGCAGCGGCTCGCCATCTCCGAGCGGGAGATTCGCCGCGACATCCGGGTCTGGGGTGCTGAGGACCTGCCTGAGGTCACCGAGGCGGTGCCTCGGGAGGAGATCCTGGCCGACCTCACCGCGCCGGGCACGCCGTACTGGCGGCTCAAGACGCTGATGGACGTCTGGTGCGCGCTGTGGTTCTGGCCGCTGGACAAGGTCGGGCTGCTCGACGGCTCCGATCCGGCCTATCCGGCCGCGCCTGTCCAGGTCTCCCACATCAAGGACGAGCCGGCGTACGAGGAACCGGTGGTCTACGAGACCGCGGACATCTTCGGGAACGTGCAGCCGCAGCAGATGAAGATGCCGACGAAGGCGACCGGCACCCGTCGGATGACGGTGGCGGAACAACTTCGCCAGCAGGTGCCGCTGTCCAACCTGGATGATTGGCTGACGTTCGCAGAGGCGCTCATCGGCCGGACTGACCTGGACGAGAACGCCGAACGGTTCTACGGCCGGACGTTCACCAGCCTGAGCGAGATGAGCGAGTTCGAGCAGAAGCTCGACGGCGTAATCGGCGTCGACTCGCCGTGGACCCTCTCCGACCGGTTTCCCTGGCTCCTCGCGGCCCATCGGATTGCCGACCAGCAGAGCTTCTTCCACTGGGAGCTCACCTTCGCCCAAGCCTTCGCCAAGGGTGGCTTCGACGTGCAAGTTGGTAACCCACCTTGGGTTCGGCCGGATTGGGACGCCGCGGGCAGCTTGGCGGAAGAGGAACCTTGGTTCAAAACGGCTGAACGGGCGAGTGTTCGCGATATCGAGGAGAGAAAAACTGAGGCGCTCGCATCCGCCACACCCAGACATCGTTACCTGGGAGAGCTTGGGGCAAACGCGGGACTTGTAAAGCTCGTCGGATCGGGAATTCTATATCCGCTAATGAATGGCACTCGGCCGGATCTGTATCGAGCTTTTATGTGTCGCTGTTGGGGCAGCCAAGGGTCGCGTGGTGTTACGGCGCTTGTCCATCCTGATACCCATTTTGTTGGGGTTAGAGAAGGGCATCTCAGGGGCGAGGCATATAGGAGGCTCCGGCTGCATGCTGGTTTCGTGAATGCCGCCAATTGGGCATTCGCATCTCCTGTTGGCAGGAATATCGAGTTCGGGCTCCACGTATACGGGCCGGTGAAGGAAATCCACTTCCTGCACCTTAGTAAGCTATATGGAGTCGAACCGCTCTACGGATCGCTGATACACGATGGATCTGGCATGATTCCTGGACAGAAGTATAATGGTTCTTGGGATATTCGCCCACACGCTTCACGAGTAATTAGCGTTGACCTCGCGCTACTCGCGGAGTGGCAGAGGTTGCGGGGCGAGCCGTATGGTGCTGTTTCCGAAGCCCAACTGTTGTATCCCATCACCACTCACGAGCAGGGCGCAATCGAGGCCCTATCGATGGTCGTTTACAGGCTCGGCGATCGGCCCTTCTGGACGACTTCAGGGATGAACGAGAAGACGGCAAAGGACAGGGGTCTCATTGAGTACGGCGTGGGCGTACCGTCCGCGGCCAACGAGGTGATCCTTCAGGGCAGCCACTTCACAGTAGGAACGCCACTCTCCAAGCAGCCCAACGTGCCGTTCAAGGGTGTCAAGGACTGGGGCTCGATCAATCTCACCATGCTTGAGGACGGTTTTCTCCCGCGCACGACGTACAGGCGAGGGTGCGATCGGCGGGAGTTTGTTCGTGTGCAAGATCAATGGGACGGGCGGCCCTACACCGAATACTATCGGCTTGGGTGGCGGGCAATGATTGACCCGAAGGCAATGGAGCGATCTCTCTACGCGTCGATCCTGCCAAAGGAATTTTCGCATGTGCACGCCGTGCATAGTCTCGCGATGTCTTCCAGTCTGGAGACTGTGCTGGTTGCGGGATTCTGGGCATCGCTCCCACTGGACTACATTATCCGGGTGCTCGGCCTGACATACCTCGGTCGCCATGAGGCTCAGACTATGCCCGTGCCGATCCCAGGCCATCCCCTGAGCCAGCCGCTCCTCCTGCGTGTCCTACGACTGAACTGTCTGACATCCAGCTACGCGGAGTTGTGGTCGGAGTTGTACCGCTCGGACTGGGGCGAAGAGACTTGGGCCCTCAGTTGGCCGTGCGTGGTGGAACTTGGTGGTGTATCTGAAACGTGGGGGGCAGACACTCCCCTGCGGTCGGAGTATGAACGCCGAGCCGCTTTAGTTGAGATCGATTCATTAGTGGCTGTATGGCTTGGTATTGGGATTGAGGAACTGCTTGCGGTTCTACGTTCTCGTTATCCGATCCTGGTTGACCGAGAAGATCAGACGTGGTTCGACGCTAATGGCCGAAGGGTTGCGGCTGACTCTTACGCGTTTGGTTATGGTCAGACCAAGGGTCATTACGATCAGTTAATGTCGTACCTAGAGCGTTCCGAGCGGAATCTGTTGCCCGAGGGGTACGTGGCGCCGTTCTATAAGGCAGATCGGGAGAGCGAGTACCGGCAGGCGCATGCCGTGTTCAGTAAGCGGCTTCAGGATGCGATCGACGCGGGTTGGCAGCCGTCGTAGCCCGCTACCCCGATTCCAACCGAAGGAGAGCAGATGGCTCCGACTAACCACCAGAAGCACCAGGCTGGGCGCCACCTAGCGGTGGCGGAGGCCCTGTTGCACGGCCATTCGGCGAGCTTGCATGGTCCGCAGACCTTCGTGACGATCAGTGGTAGGACTGCGGCTGTGCAGGTTGCCGCGCAGGGCACCTGGATGATCGCGGACATCGACAAGATGACGGCGATGTCGGTTGATGTCTACGTTCTCGTGGACGTGACCGAGGGGCGTCGGGACTTCTACGTCGTGCCGGGAGAGGACCTGCGTGCCGGGGTGCGCGAGCGGCACGACGAGTTCATGGCAAGTGTCGGCGGTGTTCGCCCGCGTAACCCGGAGAGCCGTCACACGGCCATCTACCCGAAGGACGTGGAGGTGTGGCGGAACCGGTGGTCGTTGTTCGAGGACGCGGCTCAGTCCGTGATCGGGGACGCGACCTCCTGACCGATTGTGTGACGGGAGCGTGTCCGGCGCGTCCGCCAACTGCGCTCCCGTCCGTCGTGCGTGTCAGTGCTCGGACTTCGTGACCTGAACAAAGCTGTTCCAGGCGGCGGGGGAGAAGGTGAGGGCTGGTCCCGCCGGGTCCTTGCTGTCGCGTACGGCGACGAGGCCGGGCAGGTTGCCGGCGACCTCCACGCAATCGCCACCGTTGCTGCCACTGCGGGTGCTCTTGCGCCACTGAGCGTCAGTCAAATCAGCCATGGTGGACCTCTCCGATGATCTTCTCGATGAGCTGCCTCGATTGTGCCTCATCGAGCGTCAAGTCATCGAGGCCTGCCCACACTTGCTCGTAGGCTGCGTATTCCTCTGGCCGATCCAGGTACAGGGCGCCGGTCCACGACTCGAGGTAGACCACCGGTGGCTCAGGGGTGTTCCGTTTGGCGGGTGGGAAGTCGAGGATGACAAAGGTGCCCGCCTCCGCGCCTCGATGGATCCCGGCAGTCAGCGGGAGCACTCGGACCGAGACGTTGGGCATCTCCCCGATCTCCAGTAGACGACGAAGCTGATCTGCCATGGTCGCGGCGTCCCCAACCCTCCGCAACAACGCTGCTTCGGCCAGGATCACCTCGAGTTTGGGTGCCCGAGGCAGTCGCCGATGAAAAAGCGCCTGCCGTTGCAGTCGTGCTTCGACCAAACGCTCGCGTTCCTCTTCCGTCACCTCGTGGCGGTGCTGGTAGATCGCCAGGGCGTAGGCGCGCGATTGAAGCAGTCCGGGGATCAGCGCTTCGTCGAAGCGGCGGATGGAAGAGGCGGCGGATTCCAGGCCGACGTAGAGCTCGAACCAGTCGGGGACGGCGTCGCCGTACGAGTGCCACCAGCCCTTGGCCTTGGTTTCGGCAGCCAGGGCGGTGAGGGCACCGGTCAGGTTGGGCGTCGCCCCGTACAGCTCGCACATCGCCTTGGCGTCCACGGAGCGGACCGGGCCGAGGCCGGTCTCGATGCGCCACAGCTTCTGTCGGCTGAACTGCATCGCCTCGGACGCGCCGTCCAGCGTCATCCGCGCTTCGGTGCGCAGGTCGCGCAGCGCCCGCCCAAGCTGCCGTCGCGGCACTGTCGATCCCATGTCGTCGGCCATCCGCCACCCCTCTCCGTGTTGCATGGTGTTACATCCCGACGCCATCGCTGAAACGTGGAACCGTTGCCGTTCGGCCATTCTTCGGCGGTGCCACTGCATCAATAGCGATACGCGTCTGACCATACAAGACACTCCCGACAACAGTCATGCACGTGCAATTCCCAGGCGGCGATTTTCGGCGTACCAATGGGGGTTCTGTATGTTTTCGGGGTGATCGAAATTCCCGCCGGCTCCGGCGTGTCGCGCGGAGCCGGCGGTCGGAGCCCGAAGTCGCGGTCAGCCGGCCAGCGGGCTGAAGCTGCGGCCATCGAGCACGTTGATCAGCTCGCCATCGCGTTGCATTTCGTAGCCGTGCCGCCGCAGCTCAGCCACCAGCTCCGCTACATCGCTCAACGGGATCTCTAGCAGCTCACCATTGAGGACGGTGGCCCGCTGCTTGCCGAAGCGCGTGCGCAAATCCTTTGGCAGCAGCGTGAAGGCCCCTTCGGCTACCAACGGCGGCCAGTTGCCCTCTACGACCGAACCCACTTCGTTGACGTCGAACGGTTCGTCGTCCGCGGGGTCCTTGTCGGGGCCGTAACACTCCGGGACGGCAGGTTCGACACGTGGGTGGTCCGGATTCGCCGGGTTTCGTCCCAGGTGCGGGCGGGCGGCGGTGTCGCGTCGGCGAAGGCGAGGCAGTCGTGCATCTGCGCGTGACCGTAGACCAGGCGCGCGGTGGTCGGGCGGTGCGTTGTCATGCCCCAGATCCTGCCTGAGGTGTGCGACGTGCAAGACCAGATGTTGATGTGGGTCTGATCGGCGGGACCGGTCGCGTCATCGGCTGGACGGTCAGATATGACCACGAATGGGTCGACCCAATCCCTCCGGGCCGACGATCGTTCCCGGTCGGGTCAGTCACCTTCAGCGCCTCCGCTCTCTGTCGTGCGTACCGGCCAGCATCATGCGGTTGGTCAGACGTGCACTGTGGCCATTGATCTATTTCGCTGCCTGCCGCATGCTGTGGCAATACGGCGGGAGGTCATCCAATGACTCTGAGTAGCCATCGTGAGCTGGGTGGTGGCGGCCCCTTTATGACTCACCGACCGAGGTGAGGGCGCATGGACAGGAGCGCCCGCACCCGCAGTGCGGCCGACGTGCCCGGTCCTCGGGGTTCTGCTGAAGCGTACGGTGCCTTGCTCGAGGCAGCTGTTTCTCACTTCGGTGCTTCCGTCGCGCCGATCCTTCAGCGGGGACTGGCTGCTCGGGAGGACACCTTGCGGGCGCCAATGGTGGAGCTTCTCGTTGCGGCTGGACAAGCGATTGGCTGCCCGGTCAGGGCGCATGGCGAGGTCCGTCTCCCGGACCTTGCTATCCGCCCTGACTACTTGATCGACGTCGACGGAGCCCCGATCGGGTATGTGGAACTCAAGGCGCCGGGCAGAGGTGTTCCCGGCCACGGCTGGCACCCCACGGCCCGGGAGCGTAGGCAATGGGTCCAGCTTCAGTTGCTTCCGAACGTTCTGTACACCGACGGTCAGTCCTTCGCGGTGTATCGCTGGGGAGAATTGCAGGGGCCAGTGGCACGGATGGACGGCGACCTGCAGCGGGCCGGTGCGCGCCTTCGGCCCGCAGACGGCAACCTGGCGCTCGTGCTCCACGCGTTCCTTGCGTGGCGTCCACGTCCACATCGCCGCCTCGAACATCTGGTCCGAGACGCGGCACGACTTTGCCGATTGCTGCGCGACGAGGTTTTGGACACCCTCGGTCAAGAGCGACTCGGTGGGAGGGTTCGGCTCTTCAGCGATCATCTAGCCGACTGGCGCACCTGGCTATTTCCCCACCTGAGCGAGGAGTTGTTCGCCGACGCCTACGCGCAGACCGTCACGTTTGGGCTGCTGTTGGCGCGTCGGTCAGGGATTGAGTTCGAGGGCAAGGAACTGCCGACGCTCGGGCGAGAGCTGGCCAAGAACCACCTGCTCGTCGGGCGAGCGCTGGCTATCCTCACCGAGGACCACGGTGGTCCTAGCATTGAGCAGCGCAGCGTGGCTCTGCAAACGCTGCGACGCGCCATCGAGGCCAGTGACTGGACAGATTGGCGGACAGACACATCGGATCAGCTGTATGAGCGCTTCTTGGAGTTGTACGACCCAGCGGTTCGACGGGGAAGTGGCTCCTACTTCACGCCGCAGCCCGTTGCGGACTTCATGGTCCAGTTTGTCGACAGCATCTTGCACGACAAGCTGAAACGACGGCTAGGTCTGGCCGACCGCGATGTAGTGGTCGTCGACCCGGCTATGGGTACCGGCACTTTCCTGTTAAGCGTGATTGCACGTGTAGCGAAGACGATTGCGGCTGACCACGGGGACGAGCCAGCTGAACTTCGTGCTCTCCTCGGTCGTTTAGTTGGATTTGAACGCCAAATCGCGCCCTTCGCCGTAGCGGAACTACGGCTGCACCAGGATCTCGCGGCGCGGGGATTGGAGGTTGCCGACGAGAGGGTCAGATTCTACGTCACGGATACCCTGGAGGACCCTGACGTAGAGACGCTTGTTAGCCCGTACGTGTACCGGCCAATTGCTGACTCCCGTGCGCAAGCAATCAAGGTCAAGACCGAGGAACGAGTCATGGTCGTTCTCGGCAACCCGCCCTACCTCGAACGCGCCAAGAATCAGGGAGGGCTCGTACTTGCCAGCAACAAGGGAAAGTCGAGCATGCTCGATGCTTTTCGAGGCACCGGTACCGGCAGACTCGAGTTCAAACTGCACAACTTGAACATCTACTTTTGGCGCTGGGCCACCTGGAAGGTATTCGAAGCACATCCTGAGCACCCGGAGGGGGTCGTGGCCTTCGTTTGCACGTCGGCCTACACGACCGGGCCAGGATTTGCCGGCATGCGTGAGTACCTGCGACGACAGGCCGACTGGGGTTGGATCATCGATCTATCTCCTGAAGGGCATCAGCCCGAGGTGCCGACACGCATTTTTCCAGACGTGCAGCAGCCATTGTGTATCGGCGTATTCGGACGCGCCAAGGCGGCCGATACGGAAACACCCGCCAGGATTCGTTACGTTGCCCTCTCCGGCGCTAGGCAAGAAAAATTAAACGCCCTCCAGGATCTGACTGCCGCAAGTGGTCGGTGGTTGGACTGCCCAACGAAGTGGTCGACTCCCTTCCGTCCCGCGTCGCAGGCGATATGGAATGACTGCATTGCGCTCGCCGACCTGATGCCGTGGCAATCCCCAGGTATCAAGGCAAACCGAACATGGGTTTACGCGCCGGATAAAGAGACGTTAGCCGAGCGGTGGCGGCGCCTAATCTCGGCTCCTCTGGCTGAGCGGCCGGAGCTCATGAAAGAGACTAGGGATAGGGCAATATCTGTCGCACTCTCGCCGCACTTCGACGGCACAGGTCAGCCCGCGTCACTGGTCGGCACCATTGACCCTCAGGTTTCCGTCATGCGCGTAGCGTTCCGGAGCTTCGACCGGCAGTACGTTATTGCCGACCGAAGGGTTGTCGACTTCTCCCGCCCCGATCTCTGGTCTACATACGGAAAGCATCAGACGTATCTGACCACACTGTTCGCGCAGTCAGTTACCTCTGGACCGGCCGTCGTGTTCGCCGCGGAGGTGCCGGATAACGACCACTACATGGGTCATCATGGAGGCAAGGTAATACCTCCGTACCGTGATGTCAGCGGTCATCATCCCAACATCGCCCCTGGCCTAATGGAACACCTTTCTTGCCAGCTTGGCAGCGACGTTACCTGCGAAGACGTTTTCGCCTATGTTGCCGCCGTGGCGTCGCACCCCGGTTTCCCGACGCGATTTCGATCGGAGCTCCGCACCCCGGGAGTGCGGATCCCGTTGACATTGAACCCCGACCTTTGGCGTACGGCAGTCGGCCTTGGTGGGCGGGTAATCTGGCTCCAGACCTACGGTGAGCGTTATGTCTGCCCATCGTCTGGCCGTCCCCCGGGACCACCGCGGGAACTGCGGCCTGACGTTCTCGTACCCATACCAGGTGTGCCGGACCGCATGCCCGAAAGCATCACGTACGACCGGGACAGTTCGACACTGTATGTGGGCGAGGGGGCCCTCGGTCCCGTCCCCTCGGCCGTTTGGGATTATGACGTTTGTGGCACGCAAGTGGTCAAGAAATGGTTTGACTACCGCTCCAAGTGGCCCCGTTTGCGCAGATCGTCTCCACTGAACGGAATCGTTGCCAGCAAGTGGGATTTCACCGATGATTTGCGAAACCTGCTAGCCGTGCTCCATGGGTGCGTGCTCCTCGAACCGCAGCAGGACGACGTGCTGAAAGCCGTCCTCGATGGACCTCTTCTGAGGGCGACAGAGCTTGAGGATCTAGGCGTGCTGCCACCGCCAGATGAAGCGAAAAAGCCGGTCATCGACGTTCAGTCGCCCCTCTTCCGATGATCGGCTCGCTTGGGCCATGTCTCGCGCCGGTCCGGAATTCGGCACGACGTAGCCGATGCCTCTGCCTGGCCCAGGATGGCCAGGCGACACTCTGTCCGGTCGCCGCTGTGGCCCGGTACTGCGGCGGGGTTCGACCTGACGGGCCTGGACCAGCGCCGATAGCTGCCCCGCAAGGGGTCTCTTCCCTGCGCGCTCTCGGTGCTCGGCGCAGTCTGAAGTGGACGTACGGCTGAAGTGGCCCGCCCTGTCGGTCTATAGCTTGGTTTCTATGGCATACCGCAACTACACGGCCGATGGCAGCTACTGGACGGTTCGGAAGCAGGGATCCGTCTACTGGGTCGCCCGCATGCGCCGCGTCAACGGCTCCTACGAGTGGTTGGACACCTGGGGTGGTTATGAGCGTGCTGGAGCCGCCGCCGGCGCGGCCGCACAACTCGCCTACAACCAGGCGCGGGAAGATGTGCTCAAGGAACTGGTCGGCAACCTGCACACAGCGCTGGACCGAGCAGGTCTCGGCGCGTTGCCCACGCCCGCCCCGGTGAAGCCCCCGGCGCGGTCGGAGCTTCCGGCGGCCGTCGACCTCGACGACCCTGAGGACTGACGGGCGCGCGTAGGCGGGGCGTATGCGGCTGGTGGAGGCGGGACGCGAGGCTGAGGTGAGCCCGGACCTCGTGCCCGGCGCACTCGCCCATGACGGCGTCGTCCTGATCCGGCAAGGATCCGTTGCCGAGGTCCGGGCTCTGCTCGACCGCTGGACCGCCCCCGCCGACCATCCGCATCAGGTGGCCGACGGGCTGACCGTCATCGCGCCTCGGTTACGCACCGACGAGGACGACAACGAGGCCGGCTTCACCGATCTGGCCCTGTCGCCGCATACCGATCGCAGTCTGCACGCACAACCACCCAGTGTGCTCGCCACCCTCATGCTGACTCCAGCGAAGGCCGGAGGAAGCGCCACGCTGGTCGACGGAGCGCGGGTGCTGGCGCTCGTCCGCCAGTGTGCCGGGGATACCGAGATCGCCGGCCTGCGGTTGAGGACGGCAACCGGTCGGCCAGGCCCGGCGGTTATCGAGATCGGTGTCGGCCACGCCCGCATCCGCTATCGCGACGATCGGGTCGCCGGTCCGTACAGCACCGATGGGCGTACGGACCTCGTGGTCACGTTCCGTCGCCTGATCGCTGAGACGGCCCAAACTCTGCGCCTGGGTGCGGGCGACGGCTACCTCGTACACAATCACCGCTTCCTGCACGGGCGCACAGCCTTCACCGGCGATCGGAGCCTGGTGCGGTTCCTGGCGAGAGTCAACAGCGATCATCCGTATACCGGGTTGAACCGGGGGTTTTCGATTGCGAGTTCCTAGATTGCGCCAGCCGGCGTCCTCGGCGCCCGACCGCAGCCACCTCGTCGCCGCGCTGTCGAAGGTGCCGCCACCGTCCGATGCGGCCTTCCCGCAGGCAATCCGGGCCGTCGTCGAGGCGTACCCCGACCCCGAGCCGCTGCTGCGCGCCGTTCTCGACGATCACGCCATTCGCAGGCGGTCCCGGTTCGCGGCGCTCTACGCTCTCCTGCTGCGGTTACGGCGCGAGGAGCGCCACGCCGAGTACGCCTCGGTCGTCCGAGACCACGACGACGAGTTTGGGGCGGAGCCCTACTTCCACACCTTTCGCGCGATCGTGGCCCGCGCCAAGGGCGACCTCGCCTCACTTCGCAGCTCGGTCGAATACTCCCGTCAGGCCGTTGCCTCGATGCCTGACGTGGCGGCGGTGATCCATCAGCTGGCGGCGTTCTGGGTCGAATACCTCGAACGCCTGGAGGATCCAGGCCCGGCACGTGACCTCGACGAGGTGGAGCGGCACATCGACCGGGCAATAACACTCACCCAGGGACGTGTCGCCCACTACTACGAGACGAAAGGCCGGGTGCTGGCACTGCGCGGAGAGTTCGAGGCGGCCAGGGCCGCCGTCGCGCAGGCCATCGAACTGGAGCCGCGTGATTCCCGGGACCACCTGCGTCGGCTCAGCCAGTACCAGTCGAGCCGGATCCGAATCGATCTGATGCAGGAGCGCGCCCGGTGGGCCCAGGCCCACGCCCGCTTCCGCACCGAGTTGACCGAGTTCAAGGGCCAGCAACTGCAACTCCTGGGCCTGCTGGCGGCCGTGGTGGCCTTCATCGCCACGGCCAGCAACATCGCCAGCCAGAGCGCAGGCGTCGAGGGCCTCCGTCTCATGCTCGTGGCGTCCGGCGCGATCGCTGTCGTTTTCGGTACGTTCTCTCTCGTCAACAACAGCCGCGTTCGCCGGGTGATCGCAGCGGTCGTCATCGGGTGCGCCATGATCGGGGCCGGTATGTTCGTGCCAGCCTCGTGGATGTCATGAGAGTTGGACAGGCCATGAAGGTAGGAGAAGCGATTACCTCGGCCGGTGGCATGCGAGCGAATGAAGACCGCGTCGGCCACCGCGGCACCCTCGCCTGGGTCATCGATGGCGCCACCGATCTGTACGACGACACCGCGCTGCCCGCCGACAGCGACGTGCAGTGGCTTGTCGACCACCTCGCCGAGCGGTTGACGCAGGCCGGTGCGGGCAACTATCAAGGTGGCGCCGCCGCGCTCCTGACGTCGCTCGCCGACGATGTGGCCCGGAAGCAGACAGCACTGTCGTTCCCCGTAAGCCGGGTGCCACCGGCCTGTTCAATCGCGGTCTGCGTCGACCAGGGCATCGGCTACGACCTCGCCCGAATCGGCGACGCCACCGCCGTGGTCCAGGGCGTTCAACCTGTGGTGCTGTCGACCGGCTACTTCGACCGACGCGAAGCCGCGGCGGTCGCGACAAATGAGGCTGAGGCGGACCGAGTCATCGCCGCCATGCACCAGCGCCGGCTGCACACGATGACCTCCGGTGATGTCGAATCGATCTTCTCCGGGCACCCGAATCGCCAGCTTCGACCACACACCGCTGCCGGCGAGTGGACGCACGTCGACTGCATACTGCTGTGCACCGACGGCTTCGCCCGGCTGGTCACCGACTACGAAATCTACCGCTCGTGGGCTCAGGTGATTCCCGATGCGCGTGATCGAGGGCTGCACTACCTGGAGAAGTTGATCCGAGACGCGGAAAGCGAACCCGGTGGTAGCGGTGGTCGGTTCAAACGGGCCGACGACATCGCCGCTCTCCTACTGACCGCCAACTGATGCCGCACCACGGAAGGACTTCTCGCGTGACGGAGCGACCGCCGTACCTGGTCGAGCGGAACCCGGGGTATTTCGAGTACCAGCTGCCGATCTCGGTCAAGCTCGTCGTCGACCACCATGGTCGGGTGCCGCTGTTACGCAACGAACGCGACGAGTGGGAGTTGCCCGGCGGCAAGCTCGAAGTCGGTGAGACGCCCGAGAATGGTGTTTGCCGGGAAGTTGCCGAAGAGCTCGGCCTGACCATCACCGAGGTCGACATCATCGACTCCTGGGTCTACGAGATCACGCCCGTCCGGCACGTGTTCATCGTGAGCTTCGGCGCTACCTACGTCGGGGATGAGGAGCTCGTCTACTCGGCCGAGCACAAGGAGCTCGGCGTGTTTACGTACGACGAGGTGCCACATCTGCACATGCCCGAGCCCTACAAGCGGACCATCCAGCGCTGGCGTGAGCGCCGGCTGACGACGTAACGGGTTCGGGCTTCGTGTGGTTGTCAGGAGCAGCGGCACGTTCCCAGCAGCGACGGCACCACTCCGCAGGCGAAACAGGTGTCTGGTTGAGGAGAACGGACGGCCCGAGATGCAATCGGTCGGCTGCTGACCGGCTGTTTGGGTCGCGGTCGCTGGAGAGCCGCCTCCACCTGCTTGACGGTTGCCGTCGGCCAGCCGCGCCCCCGTACCTGTTTAGTCAGCTTCTTCATGCCGAGTTGCGGAAACGTTGCACGCATGGCGTGCGCCACCTGGGCGAGGCTCTGTTGGCCTCGTGCGACCGCCGGGCTTCCCGTTGGCTTGATCGCGCTGGGTGAACTAGTGACGGTTGCGGTGCCAGGCTTCTTCGTCGCAGTTTTCCGGGCCTCCGAATGACGAGCAGGAGACTGCTGCCTGTGACGCGGAGAAGGATGGGCGCGCAGAGCTGCGCGAATCTGGTCAACAGAGACCTGGGGCCACCCGTCCTGACGAAGGTGCCGAGCAATCGTCGAGTCCTTGATGTTCGGCATTCGGTGCCGGAGATCGCGGGCGGCATCTGCCAGGTCTCGCCTTTTACGATCGGTCAGGCGACCAGCGTTCGCCGGGGCGACCTTGGAGACGGATCCGCCTGAGGGGCGGGTGTAGCCTACGCGACTTGCGGGTTGGAGGCGATCGAGCCAGGCATCAGGCGTACGGTCGGGCTGGTCGTCATTCTCCCAGTCATGCCGGGAATCAGAACGATCTCGGCCCTCCGCATTGGTGTACCAGTCGCTGATGGTTCGCCTGATTACCACGCCGCCTCCGATGCCGTCGGACCGGGCTCTGGCCGCAGAAAAGGCCGAGCGCAAAGCTCGTCCTTTCCATCCGAGAAACTCGATGCTATTGGCGGTGACGTTGCCCCGGAAGTAGCCGTTCGTCCTGCCGGGGTGACGAATGGTTGACTGCTGTGGGAGTTCGACGGAGGTCGGAGCTAGGCGTTGCGCTATCAGATCCGCTTCGAGCCTGCGCGGATCCCTGGCTACTGGCTCGGGCCCTTTGCGGTGCGTGCGCTGGCCTGCGGCGGCAGCATTCACCCGGTTGGTGCTGCCGAACAGCGCCGACGTTAGTAGTAGCTGGATTCACCGACGTGGGTGGCGCGGCTGACCTGGATCTGTGGATCGTGGACGCTCCTCGAACCGCTCAGCGCTGAGCCGCATGTTGCTGTCACACCGCCAAGGCATGGGTCCAGACTGCTGACCGGCTAACTGGCGGCGACCCGCCGCTGGATCCTGTCGACGATCGACGCCCTGCGATTAATCGGCAGCTCGCGTACCAGATGCCTGAACTCCTGCCGCGTCGCGGGGAGGTCAACTGGCCGCCCTGCGAGCTCTGCGCACAAGTCCTCCAGCGGCCACGCGGCATAGTGTCCGTAGCGGACGGTGTAGATAGCCACCGAGTGCAGTGCGAACGCGTCGAGGTAATCCAGCAGCACGTATCCCAGCAACTGATCGATTTCGGCCCTCGTCAGCCCGGCCGCACGGCTGCCGTCCGGCCTTGCCCTTCCCTGGGTGGACTTGAAGTCGACGAGCACGCCGCCGACGATGAGATCGGCGTCAGCGTTGAGATCGGCGCTGCCCTCGAACGTCGAGCCAGTGGCCACGCGCCCGACCGGCAGCACTGGTATCAGTTGCTTCACTGCCAGGTCGCGCATCGCAATCAGGTCGGCGACCTCGTCGGCGTTCGCCAGTGCCAGCAGGTCGCGCGCCCGACTGTCCGGACCAAGCTGCATCAGGCGAGATCCGTCTACCCGAGCCGCCCGGTACAGCTCGACCATGAGTGCGAGCGCGTAGGACATCCGTGCCCACCACTCATCAGACCGCTCTCTGAACCGGGCCGGATGGATTGGCCCCACGTGATTGCCATCGCTATCGACCGCACCCAGTTCGTGCAGCAGTTCCAGGCCAGCTCGTTCGCACGGCGCTCGCCGCGTGTTCAGCCCGGCCACTGCGAGCCCGATCGATGGGGCCGGGTCGATCAGGAAGCGTAACCACCAATCGATAGCAGCACCCTGCGTCCAGAGCGCAACGCTCGGTGACGGCAGTACCCGGGCCGGGCCGGCGGCCTCTCGATAATCGGCCTGTATGTCGTGGTGGTGCGGAAACGTCGCGCGGAGCCAACGGGCCACCGGGCTCTTGGCGTTCTTTACCTCATTGGTCAACGCGGACACGGCTACCACCTTGATTGCTGCGAAGGCAGGTCGGCATATCAGAGAAGGCGTCTGCCCTCCTGCTAGACCGTGAGCGTCTCGTCCGCCTCCTCGGACAGGTGGGCTTGGTCGTAGAACCACTGCAGGTGCTCCACAAGCGTCGAAGCGGCTGCGTGATCGGCGAGGATGGTCAGTGGGACGCCGGGTCGCAGTGTGAGTTTCGCGGCGGCGATGTTCACGCCGGGCAGCTGATTAAGTCGTTGCCGGAACTGTTCACGCAGCGCCAAGGCGTCAAACGGCAAACGACTGGCCATGTGTTGGAAGACCACCTCAACTTTCCCGCTGGGGTAAAGGGTCACCGGCCAGATGTCGCCGTCACGGTGACCACGTTCGCGGGCCATCAGGAAGCAGGATGTCTCCGCTCCACCGCCGTAGAGGAGCGTGCCGCCCATCTCGGTCCATCGGTCGAGCAGTGTCAGCGTGGCTCCGGCAACGACCGGACCTTGCAGTACCCCGAGCTGCTCGGTGAAGCGTTCGGCGAGGGACTGCCCGTCACCGGGTCGAGGCTGGGGCAGCCGCCGTGGCAACTCGTCGGGGGCCAGCCCGGTCAATTGTGCCAACTCGTCGAGGTCGATGCGCTGGGCCTGATCGGCCCGGCCGTGCTGGTCGAACTCGACCCCTTCGGCTTTCAGCACCGCGACCGGGTCGTCCGTGCGTCCGTCGGGCCACCGGAAACCCCCGGCCTTCGTTCCTTCGGCCTGCAACACCCGATGGGCGTTGGGTACCGGGACGGCGCGTAGCCGGTTGCCGACCGGCTGGGGCGCGGTGCCGATCAACGCAGCGAGGTCTCCATAGGTTGTCCAGGAGCCGGCCGGCAATGCGGAGAGTGCCGCTTCCATGAGGTCCCAGCGCACCTCGGACTGATCGACGGTAGGCCCGGTCGGCCCCGGCCAAAGATTGATGATTCGCTCGGCAAGGGCGTCGGCGCGAGCATGAATCTGCGGTCGCCCCCAGCGCTCACATGCGACGATGTCCCGAGTGAGGCGTACGCCGCTCCTCGCGAGGTCGACCCGCTTGACGGCGAAGGGGCTGTTACCCAGCTCAGCGTTGTAGCCGGTCAGCGTGAGGTTGCCCAACGTGTGCTTCAGAGCGTCGTGCACCTCGACGACGTTCTCGTGCGGTTCGAGGTCCGCAGCGAGCATGCGCTGCCACTCCGGACCGATGCTCTGCGGCAGGACATGCTCGATGGTCAGCTTCGCTGGAGAGACCGGCTCCTTGCTGTCGTACGATTCCTCCAACCAGCGCAGCACCAGCGAACGCTGGGATGCCCTTCCGTTGGTGTAGAACGGCAGCGACCGTACTGCGTGGCGTACGTCGGCGTCCGTCGCGTAGTACTTGCGGCCGGCCGACAGGTAGGCGTGTACCGCCTGGTCGACCGGTAGGTCCTTGTTCATCTCGGTGACGATGGACAGCAAATTGCGGTTGATGTTCGCGGTGGCCCGGCCTATCAGCAACCGCCGGACGAGGAAGCTCTCCACGTACCGCATCGCCGACGCGACTTGCGCGCTGGTCGCAGTGCCCACACTGCGACGATCCAGCAGGTGCAGCAGGAGCGGGTAGACGGTAGTCGTGCCCCAGGCGTGCAATCGCTCCAGCCGGAAACGTACGTCCGAGTCCTGCTCCTTGTCGGGATGCAGGATGATTTCGAGCAGCCGGCCGAGACGACCGAATCGACGCACCTCGGCCTCGATGTCATCTTCGGTGCCGAGCCGGTCGAGCCGCGCCTGCTGCCGCGCGTACGTGTCGCCTTGTGTGATTCGCGGGTCGCGCTGCACCAGGTCCAACCAGAACAGGGTCTCCAACTCCGTTGAGTTGAACCGCTGCTGCAACGGCAGCCAGTGCGCGTCGTACACCGTCTTGCTGCGGTCGGGCAGACGCATGAACAGGTAGTTGCGCAGCAAGTCGGCCTGGGTCAGTTTGAGGCCGGTGTTGTTCAACGACTCGAAGATTCGATAGACGTTGTCGTCGGGGTGCGCGATCACCGAGACCAGCGCTAACCCGAAGAGCACCGCATCTTCCAGGTCTTTGACCTGTGTTGCGTCGGCGGAAGCCGCCAGCCTGTCACGGAAGAACTTGTACGCTGCGCCGACCTCACCCCCACCGGCCTGCGCCGAGGAGTCCACGCAGGCCAGATAAGCGTCGAGGTCGGCCTGGGTAGGGACGAGCTTCAAACGGCGCTCGGGCACCCACTGGTTGATCAGATACTGGCCGGTGAGTCGGTCGCGGTGGCTGTCATCTTCGGTGGCTGCCCGATGGTCCCGGATGGCGCAGAGCAGAATGGACAGGGTTGTCAATCGCTGTTGGCCATCGACCACCAAGAACACCCCGACGCCGGCAGGACCGTTGTTGGGGCTGGGTGCGAGCACCAGTGACCCAATGAAGTGCGTCGTTTTCGGGTTCTCGACCCTGTCCTCAGCGAGTCGGACGATGTCGTCCCACAACCGCTCCAGTTGGTGACCCTGCCACGAGTAGGTGCGCTGGTAGAGGGGCACCTGATACTGCTTTGTGCCTTCGAGCAGTCCTTGCAGGGTGGTCTCTGCCGCTGCGACCATTGGGTGGCTGTCACCTCATTCGTTCCGGAGCCGTTCCGGCACGCGATCATAAGGCGGATCACAAAGAGCCGTACACCCTTTCATTGCTGCTGGTGAGGTGGTAGGGCTGCCTAGTTGGATGTATGCCGTGGTGAGAGTCGGTTTCGGCGCCTGCTCCGGAATGTATTTGTCGTGAATCCGACTCACCCCGCTGGCGGGGCTGTCGCGCAGGTCAACGCCGGTAAGGGGTGCAGTAGCATGCGGCAGTGATCCGCTCATGAGGCCGACCATCGCCGCCGACACCCTGCGTCGGACCCTCACCCAGTACCTGACCACCACCTTCGGCTTGACCGAGGACGGCGTACGCCAGGGCCTGGAGGGCTTTCTCTCCCACCCGGAGCAGGGCATCTTCCGCGGCCCGTACCTGCGGATCCGCACCCCCTTCCGCCCGGCGGAGGGTGACTGGCGGGCGCACCTCAACTGGGCGCCGGCCGACTTCACCCCTTACCTGCATCAGGCGAACGCGTTCGCCCGGCTGTCGACGAAGGGCAAGCCGGCCGAGCCGACGCTGATCACCACCGGCACCGGCTCGGGTAAGACGGAGTCGTTCCTGATCCCGGTGCTCGACCACTGCCGGCGACAGAAGCAGCAGGGCAGAGCCGGCGTCAAGGCGATCCTGCTCTACCCGATGAACGCCCTCGCGACGGACCAGACACAACGCATCAACGAGCTACTTACCGACCCGGCGCTCAGCCAGGTCACCGCCGGTCTCTACATCGGCGACGTCGCGGCCATCGAGTACAAGCATGTCTTCACCAAGCGGTCGGAGATGCGCCGCACGCCGCCGGACATCCTGATCACCAACTACAAAATGTTGGACCTCCTGCTCCAGCGCGCCGACGATCTACCGCTCTGGGAGGGCGCCGAGCCGGCGTACGTCGTACTCGACGAGTTCCACACCTACGACGGCGCGCAGGGCACCGACGTGGCGATGCTGCTGCGCCGGCTCGCCGCCGCGCTCGACCTCGACGAGCCGGACCGGCCGCTCGGACCGATCTGCCCCGTGGCGACCTCCGCCACGCTCGGCGAGGGCGGCGGTCGGGACGGTCGTACCGCGATCCGTGAGGTCGCCGAGCAGGTCTTTGGCGTCGCCTTCGACGCCGGCTCACTGGTGGGGGAGGACCGGTACGAGGCCGGCGAGTTCGTGGCCCGCCAGGACTTCAGCCTGCCGCTGCCCAGCCCGGAGCAGCTCGCGGCCGTCGATGACCGCGACCCCGAGGAGATGATGGCCGAAGTCGCCGAGCTGGTCGTCGGTGAACGCTGCCTCGATGACCCGGCGCGACTCGGTGACCTGCTCCGTCAGCACCCGTTGACGAAGGCGGTGCTCGACTCGCTCCAGGCCAGGCCGTGCACCTTCGACGAGATCATCGACGTGCTGCCTCGCAAGAACGCCACCGGCTGGGGCAGCGTGATGAAGACCCCGGCCGAGATCACGGCGAAGGCTCTCGCCCGATTCGTCGGCCTGCTCTCCGTCGCGCAGAACCCGGAAGCTCCCGGTCGACCGCTGCTCAACATCGAGACCCACCTGTGGGTGCGCGCCGTCTCCCGCCTGCTGCGCGGCACCTCCCACCAGGCCGCCTTCGGCTGGTACGGCGAAGCGCCGCGCGAGCTGGACCCGTACGCCACCGACGCCGACGTGGTCGTGGCCGACAACCGCTACCCACGGTTGCCGGCCATCTACTGCCGGCACTGCGGCCGCTCGGGCTGGATGGCGCTGTCGCCGGAGAAGGACCCGCAGGAGCTGGAAACCGACCCGGACAAGATCTACCGCGCCAGCGTCGGTCGGGACAAGCGCCGGGTCCGCGCGCTGATCGCCGCGACCGACGACGAGGTGCGCCAGCGTTCCCGCGGTTTGCTGGTCCTGGAGTACGGCCGTCGGGTGCGCCCCTTTGACGAGCAGCGTGACCGCAAGCCCACCGACGACGCGATAGTCGTGCTCGGCGACGTGCTCGACATCGACGGCGCCGAGAAGGACCGTTGCCCGTCCTGCGAGCTCGACCACGGCATCCGCTTCCTCGGTGCCGGCCTGGCCACCCTCGCCTCGGTGGCGATCACGCAGCTCTTCACCGGTGGGGAGCTCGACGAGGTTGAGAAGAAGACGCTGCTCTTCAACGACTCGGTGCAGGACGCCGCGCACCGGGCCGGCTTCGTCGCCAACAGGTCCTACTCGTTCTCGCTGCGCTCGCTCCTCGCCGGCCGTTTGAAAGCCGGCGAGTCAATCGGGCTCGACGACCTCTTCATCCGGATGATCGAAGAGGCGGCCAAGCCAGAGATCCTCTCCACCGTCGTGCCACCGGACCTGCACGACCAGCCCGGTGTCGACAGCCTGCTCGCCGGTGAGCACAGCGGCAGCCGGGACACGTGGGAGCTGATCAGCGAACGGCTCGTCTTCGCCACCGTGATGGAGACCGGGCTGCGTTCCCGCCAGGGCCGCACCCTGGAGTTGACCCGCAGCGTCGCCGTCGAGGTGTCCCTCGACGATCCGGCGCGAGCCGCCGCGATCTGTCGGGACGTCCACCTCACGGGCCCCGGCCACCTGGCCGGAATGGCGCCGGACGACGCCCGCTACCTCGCCTTCCTCCGGGGCCTGTTGGAACGGCTGCGTGTCCGCGGCGCCGTGTTCCACGAGTGGCTGGTGCCGTACCTGAAGCGCGGGGGCACCCGGTGGCAGATCTGGGGCGGCCGGCCCGCCGGGATGCCCGCGTTCCCGAAAGGGCTGTCCGCGCCCGCATTCCTGCTCGCGACACCGAAGTCCCGCTCAGAGTTCGACGTGATCACCGCGCGGGGCAACTGGTACCAGGACTGGACGTCGCGCTGCCTCGGCCTCGACCCCGGTGACGCCGCCGGCTTCCTCAGCCGGCTGCTGCCGGCCCTCGCCGCCGCCGACGTGGTCGCGGTCGGCGACACGGAGGACGGCAACACGGTGTACGGGCTGATGCCCGGCCACCTGCGGGTGACCCGGCTCGACGACGCGTCCGCCGTGACGGCCGGAGTCGGCTGCGACACCTGCCACTGGCAGCAGACCGAGCACCCTGACCGGGTGGCCGACTGGATCGGCCAGCCGTGCCGGCAGTACCGCTGCCGGGGTCAACTCCAGGCCGCCCGCGACGACACCGCCGCCGACGACTACTACCGCCGGCTCTACCTGGACAGCCCGGTGTTCCGGGTCGTCACCGGTGAGCACACCGGGATGCTCACGCGCTTTCAGCGGGAGACGGTGGAGAAGGAGTTCCGCGACGGCGTTCGCTACACCGACCCGAACGTGCTCTCCTGCACGCCCACCCTGGAAATGGGCATCGACATCGGCGCCCTCTCCGCGGTGGTGCTCGCGTCACTCCCGCACGGCCCAGCGAACTACGTCCAGCGGGCGGGCCGGGCCGGCCGCAAGAGCGGCAACGCGCTGGTGCTGACCCTGGTCGGGCGAACCGAACGGGACCGCTACTACCTGGCCGACCCGCGCGACATGATCGCCGGCCAGATCGTGCCACCCGGCTGCTTCCTGTCCGCAGTGGAGATCCTGCGACGCCAGTACCTCGCCCACCTGATCGATCTGGCCGCCCGGGGCCGCCTCGCCGGGGTGCTGCCGATGCCACGGCGGGCACACGTGCTGTTCGGGCCGACCGGCTGGCTGACCGGCCTCGCCGAGGCTGGTCGCCGCGACAGCGGACGGCTGGTGGAGGGCTTCCTGAGTTTGTTCGGGGACAAGGTCCTTCGCGCTGCCGCCGATCAACTGCGGGAGTTCGCCGCCGATGGCATCGTCCACCGGGTCAAGGAAGCCGACGATGTCTGGGAATCGCGCCTGGCCGACCTGCGGCGCCGGATGCAGGAACTCGCCGCCGCCCGAGGCACGCTCGTGCCCAGCGACCCGGACCACGCCCGCGAGATCAAGATGTTGAAAGCGGAGGAAGGTGCGGTCCGTCGCCGACTGCGGGAGGTCAGCGCGGCTGCCGCCCACGGCACGATGGTCGAGTTCGGCCTACTGCCGAACTACGCGCTCATCGACAGCCGGACCGACCTCGAAGCCACCCTGACCTGGGAGGACAAGGTCGACGGCGATCGCCGTTTCCACAGCGAACTGCGCGAGTACGCCCGCCCCGCCCGTCAAGCGCTGGTCGAGATCGCCCCCGGCAACAGTTACTACGTACGGGGTTACAAGCACGAGATCTCTGGGCTCGACGTCGGTCCGGCGGACCGCCCGGCGTACGAGCAGTGGCGGATCTGCGCCCAGTGCGGCTACGTCCGCACCCACCTCGCCAAGGAGGACACCAGCGCCTGCCCGCGCTGCGCCGACCAGGGCATCGCCGATCACGGCCGGCTGTTCCAGGTCCTCCAACCGACCCGGGTGCTCAGCCGCGACAAGCGCGACGACGCCCGCATCCGCGACGACAGCGACGACCGGGACCGGCGCTTCTACGCCACCACCATCGCCGTCGACGTCGACCCGGCGAAGGTCGATTCATCCTGGCGGCACGCCCACGACACGTTCGGTGTCGACTACAGCCGGCACGCGATGATCCGCCACTTCAACCTGGGTGCGCAGCGCTACGACCGGGCGGCCGAACTGTTCGCGGGCGAGGAGGTGCGGATCAACCGCTTCCACACCTGCACCGCATGCGGCGGGACCACGGTTGACGGCGTCCCCGCGGTGGCCCAGCAACTCGCTGCGGAGGCTTCCGGGTCGACCGTCGTGAAGGGCGCCGAGCACCACCGGCCCTGGTGCCCGTACCGGCGCTCGCCAGCCGCCCCGGACGCCCACGTCGACCTGATCCTCGCCCACGAGTTGGAGACCGAGGCGCTGCGCATCCTGATCCCGGCCGCCACCGCCGTGGTGCAGGAACGCATCGCGTCGTTCGCTGCCGCGATCCGCCTCGGCATCGCCGCGCAGTACGGCGGGGACCCGGCACACCTCCAGGCTGTGTCGGCCACCATGCCGGACGGGCAGAGCGACGGGACGCGCAACTTCGTGGTCGTCTACGACACTCAGCCGCAAGGCACCGGCTATCTGCACCGCCTTGCCAAGCCTGAGGAGTTTCGCGCGGTCCTGGAGCTCGCGCGACAGCGGATCGCCGACTGCGCCTGTCGACACGAAGGCAGGGCGGTCTGTCACCGCTGCCTCCTGCGGCACGCGCGCAACGAGCACTTCGCACTGATGAGTCGCGACGAGGCGTTGGGGATGCTGGACAAGCTCCTCGACAGCTGGGACGTCGAGGAGGGCACCCGGACGGATGAGATCTCGCTGATCCACCAAGTGGAGAGCGAGCTGGAGATGCGTTTCCTCACCAAGCTGCTGGCGCTTGGTGAGAAACCCAACTCGGGCCTGCGAATCGATCGACGGACCGACCACGACGGTGCCCGCATCGCCGACCTGCGGTTCGTCCGGGACAACGGTCAGAGCGTCACCCACTGGCAGATGAAGTTGCAGAACACCGTTCGCGGCACCCGCCCCGACGTCCACTTCAAACGCCTCGACGCCCCGTCGCCGGAGGTGGCCGTCTATCTCGACGGCTTCAAATACCATGCCTCGTCCCAGTACAACCGGCTCGCGGACGACGCGGAGAAGCGGGCCCGGCTGCGCGCACACGGCTACCTGGTCTTCGCGGCCACCTGGGATGACGTCAAGACCTGGGGGAACACGGACGAGCAGGGGCGGTGGACGCCGTACGGCGGGGTCAGCAAGCAGGCCGCCCGGGAGCGATACCGACAGTTCCTCCCCGGCGCCGACCCGGATGAGCTTGAGGAAACCATCTGGGTCAACCCGATCGAGCAGCTGATGCGCTTCCTCGCCGACCCCGACCTCAACCGATGGCAGCGTCGGGTCGAAGCCACCCTGGCCGGCATGATCAAACAGGCCCGGGACAACACCGCCGCCGACTCTGGTGGCGTGGCGGAGCGGCTCTTGGCGGCATTGCATGGCGAGCCTCTACCCGGTCCGACTGCAGGCAAGATCATGGTTGCCCGGGCCCGGGACAATGCCGACTGCCCGGTGACGCTCGTTGTCGACGGGCGCAGCAGGCCGCTGCCGACCTGGTCCGCGCTGACTGTCCTCGATGACCTGCCAGCCGCCGTGACCGCGGCGGGCCACAAGGAGCGTTGGGCCGCGTGGCTCGCCTGGGGCAACGTCATTCAGTTCCTCGGCAATGGTGGCGGCGATGCCGGTCAGCTCGCCGTGTCCACCCTGGACACCTTCGAGCCGGCTTCGATGGCCGTCACCGAGGGCACCGGGCTCGTGCTGGCCCACCGTGCACTGCCGCTCGACGAGGAGACGGCCACCTGGCTCGGCGTCGTAGCGCAGCCGATGGCCGCCGAGTCCGGGAGCCTCGACACGGAGTCACCATGGCGGGAAGTCCTGCGCTACCTCGACCCGGACGAGAAGACTCTCGACCACCTCGTCCAGCAACTCGCCCGACAGGACCTGCCCGCCCCGATCGTCGGCTACGAGCTGGGCGACCAGGGCTGGCCAGCCGAACTGGCCTGGCCCGACCGGCGGATCGCCATCGTGCTGACCGGCCCGTCCGACGACCCGGAGACGGAGGACCGCGATCGGGCGTACGCGGACGCAGGCTGGCACGCCCGTACCGCGCGCGAATGGTCGTTTGACGAATTGGCGGCAGAGATCAAGGCGACGAGCGGGGGAGAACGTCGATGAGCACCGGAGTAACAACTCTGCGGATGCTGGACCGTGCCGACAAGGAGGTCATGAAGCTCACCCGCGCCGACATCGGAGCGGTCTACGAGTTCATGCACAAGTTCCGGCACAACCCGGAGAACCCCGGGCTCAACCTGAAGGCGCTCAACAGCGAGTCCCGGCTGATGTCCGCCCGCGTCAACAAGGACTACCGAGCGCTGTTGCTGCACATCGCCGCGCGCGACTACCTGCTCGTCGCGGTCAAGCACCGCGGTGAGGTGTACGACGACCTCAGCCGGTACGCGTACCGCATCAACCGGATCACCGGCGGCATCGAGGTCGTCGACATGGCACCCGTCGGTGACAGCATCATCGGTCGAGTCGTGCCGCCGGATGCCGAACCGGAGCCCGCCCAGAAGCCGCTCTTCGACGCCTACACCGACACTCAACTGTTGGAGCTCGGCGTCTCCGAGCCGTTGCTGCCGCAGATCCGGGAGTTGACCACCGAGGCGGAGCTGCTGGAATTGCTCGACCGAGCGCCGCAGCTCACCACCGACGTGCTCTTCGCGCTCTTCGACGGCACCCCCTACGACGACGTGCTCCAACAGGTCACGGACCCGGTACGCGCCGACGAGCCGGTCGACCCCGAGGACTTCGAGGCGGCGGTGGAACGCCCCGCCACGCAGGTGACCTCCGACGACGAGGCTTTGCAGGCGATGCTCGGCGAAGCCTTCGAGCGGTGGCAGATCTTCCTGCACCCCACCCAGCGGAAGCTGGTCGAGCGCCGCTACAACGGTCCAGCGCGAGTTGGCGGTGGCCCGGGCACCGGCAAAACGATCGTCGCCCTGCACCGGGTGGCGCACCTCGCCCGGCAGTTGCCAAACGGCGTGGACAAGCCGATCCTGCTCACCACCTTCAACCGGAACCTGGCTGCGGATCTGCGTACCCGCCTTATGGCGTTGGGCGGGCAGGAGTTGGTGGCCCGGGTCGACATCGTCAACATCGACCGGTTGGCCAGCCGGGTCGTGGCCGAAGCCAAGGCGGGTGGCAGCCGCCGCTTGGTGGACGACAATCGCGTCCTTGAGCTGTGGGACGAATTCCTGTTGGAGACCGGGGAGACCGGCTGGGAGGCGGAGTTCCTGGCCGCCGAGTGGACCCAGGTGATCCTCGGTCAGGTGCTCAACTCCCGAACCGACTACTTCAAGGCCCGCCGCCCCAACCGGGGCCGCAGTCTCACCCGGGCGGAGCGGGACCAGATCTGGCAGCTGACCGAGCGCTTCACCACCTGGCTGGAGAACCGCGGCGTCTGGACCTGGCGCCAGGTGGCACAACGGGCTGCCCGCCTCGAGATGGACCGCACGGCCCAGAACACCGGGGTCGCCGGCGAGTCGTCCGGCGGTTTCTACCGCCCGCGCTACCGCCACGTGGTGGTCGACGAGGCGCAGGACCTCAGCGCTGCCCACTGGAAGATGCTGCGTGCCATGGTCGCGCCAGGGCCGGACGACATGTTCCTCACCGGCGACACCCACCAGCGCATCTACGACAACCACGTCACGTTGGGCAGCCTCGGCGTCAACATCCGCGGCCGGTCGTCCCGACTCACGCTGAGCTACCGCACGACCCGGCAGATCCTCGCCGACGCCCTGCAGATCATGACCGGGGAGGTGTACGACGACCTGGACGGCGGTGAGGAGGACCTGGCGGGCTACCGGTCGCTGCTTCGTGGCGGCCGCCCGGTCTTTCGCGGAGCCGCGACGTGGGCGCAGGAGCGGGACCTGATCGTCGAGCAGTTGCGCAGTTGGGGCAGTCCGACGGACGGCTCGGTTGCCATCTGCGTACCCACCAAGGACCTGGCGGCGGACGTCATCAGCCGGCTGGAGGCCGAGGGCCTGGAAGTGGTGGAGATCGGCCCGGACGGCCCGAAGCGCCCGGACGGCGTGCACATCGGCACGATGCACCGGTTCAAGGGCCTCGAGTACCAGCGCATGATCATCGCTGGGGTCAGCGACGGCCTGGTGCCTCGCCAGATGATCAGCAGGTACCGGGACACTGACCCGAAGCGCTACCAGCGCGAACGCCAGCGTGACCGGTCGTTGCTGTTCGTCGCCGCCACCCGTGCCCGTGACGAGCTTGCGGTGTTCTGGCACGGCACGCCCAGCCCGTTCCTGACCGGACGGCTCGTGCAGCGACAGCTAGCCTGATTGCCGTTCCTGCTCAGCGGGGTCGGCGTGGGATGCGGGGAGGCTGTAGGTGCAGGCGGGGGATCGTGTCGGTGATCGGTACGAGTTGACGTATCCGGTCGGTCGCGGAGGAATGGGTCAGGTCTGGGCCGGCTTCGACGAGCGGCTCGACCGGCCGGTGGCGATCAAATTTCTCCGGCAGTTGGACGTGCCGGAGGACGAGCGTGAGACGGCGGGCAAGCGTTTCAGGCGGGAGGCGAGAGCGACCGCCAGGCTCGACCATCCCGGAGTGCCGGCCGTACACGACCTGGGCGTACATCGCGAAGACCTCTTCCTCGTCATGCAACTCGTACCGGGAATTGTTCTCGCCGACCACATCGCCGAGCAGGAACGACTGTCTGTCGGCGAGGCGGTTTCCATTGCCGCGCAGGTCTGTTCGGTGCTCGTGGCAGCTCACAGCGCCTCGCTCGTGCACCGTGACTTGAAGCCCCACAACCTCATGATCACCCCATCGGGGGTGGTCAAAGTGCTCGACTTCGGCGTAGCCGCGCTGCTCGGCCCGGCCGAGGCCTCGCGCCTCACCGCGACCGGGCGCACGCTCGGCACCCCTGCCTACATCGCACCCGAGCAGGCGCAGGGCGGCCCGGTGGGCCCTGCCGCCGATTTATACGCCTTGGGCTGCATCTTCTTCGAGATGCTCGGCGGAAGCCCTCCCTATGAGGCGGCGAACGCACCAGAAATGATGCGCCGTCACATCGACTCACCGATTCCCATCATCACTGAGTATCGATCGGATGTGCCCGACGATCTGGCGCATCTCTTGTATTGCCTGTTAGCCAAGGACCCAGCGGAAAGGCCAGCGTCGGCTGGCGAGGTTCGTCAGATCCTTACGCCGTTCCTCGAAAACGGTGAATCACCAGGGCTCGTGGCCGCACGATCGGACGACAAGGTTCCCGGCCCTGCCCCCGTCTCGGTTCCGCCGCAGAAGGTCAAGCGGGAACTGGTGGAGTTGCGGGCGCAGGCGAGGGAGTTGGCCGAGAATGAGCGCTTCGTGCAGGCCGCCGAGGTGTTGCAGCGGGCCCTTCGCTTGGTGCCGCAAGGCGGTGCGCCGCTCGCCGCCGAGATCGTGGCGCTACGAGTTGATATCGCGAACCTCCTGATGCTTGCAGGCGATTTCCGGAAGGCGCGCCGCGCTTTCGGGGCTCTGGCACAAGATCTGGAGCGGTCGGGCGGGGGCCAGGACCTAGTCGAGGAATGTCGACAGCAGGTAATGGCCTGTCAGCTTGAACTGGGCGAGTGCGCTGACGCCACCGATGCGCTCTCGAGGCGTTAGCTCATCGCGACGTCGCCCGTGTCCCGGCAGATCCTCTGCCATCCGTTGCTGCTCACGGTTGAGTGGGTTCGAGCATCCGCACGGTTCCTGATTCCCTTACGCAACACTGCATGAGCCGTCCCTGCAACTCGCGCGGGTTGCAGCAAAGAAAGTCAGCGCAAAACGGCGAAAGTGGGCCTGAAACGTTGCTTCTCCAATGCGGCCATCACAGGCTGATCACAGCACGGCGGCCGGCCGGTCCCCCCGAACGGCCGCCGTGCTTCCCAGGACAGCCCTCGCCGAGCAGTGAACCGTACCGCTGAGAACTGGGGTTTCAGGGGACGGGTGTGCCTCCACAGGATGGGCGGGCAACCCGCCCATCCACGGCCAGGAAAGGCGGACGGACGTGAACGCTCCAAACCGGCGATCAACCGCGACGGGTAGTGGCGCGACCTACCGCTCCGCTGCGTACACAAGTCTGTTGCCGTGGCAGGTGCGTGAGCGTCGCTTCGCGCCAGTCGGGTTCGGGCGCCGCGGCTTGAACCCCGACGACGTGTACGCCTTCCTCGACCGGGTCGCCGTCGACATGGCCGCCGTCTACGCCGCTCTCGCCGAGAGCCGCCGCGAGACCGCCCGGATCAAGGCCGGGCTGCGCCGCTGGCAGACCGAGCAGGCCGGTGCCCGCAACGAGCGGGGCCAGGCCCGATGAGCCAGCGGTACGTCATCCACCTGCCCGTCGTCGCCAACGACCTGCCGGCCGCGCAACGCCTGGCCAGGGTCATCGGCCGGTGGATGCTGGTGTTGCCGATGGCCGACCCGGGGGAGACCACCGTGTCCGAGGAGGACCAGCAGTTCCTCCGCCACCGGGTCTTCTGCGACCTGCGGCTGCCTGGTGGCCGGCGTTGCCTCCTGCGCGACGGCCACGACGGCGACTGCACCCGTCGGCTGCGCCGCTGACACAACCAGACGATCCGGCATCTCAACTGCCCGTTGTGCCGAGTGCGGTGATGATCATCAGGCCGCTAACGTGCGCAGCACGGGAGGTGGCGGGGATGGTCGCTCGGCGTTGGGACGCCAGGTTCGAGGAGGAGCACCTTGTCCTCCGGCGTTGGCGGTTGCTGCCGTGGCCGAAGGCCTACGTCAGGCGAATACCGCTGGCCGAGATCCTCCATATCGGATCATTCACTGCAACCGACCATGCGAAGCGACACGCCCAACTTTCCGTTCAGAACACGTCGGCACCAGACCTGACCGAGGTCATCCCGGTCAGTTTCACGCGGGAGCAGTGGACGTTCGCCGGCTGGTTCATGGAGGAACGGCGTGCGGCGATACGGCGAGCCTCACCGACCAGGCCGCCGCAACTCCGTCCGAAGGCATCGTCGGGTCAGGTGGCCCTGTCCTGCCCGCCGGCCGACCTGGCGGCCCCGTCCCGCCCGGCGACCGACTTGGCGGCCCTGTCGCGGCAGCGGGCGCAGCTGGCGGCTGCCCTACGAACCCACCTTGCGGCCAGGCAGGCCTCCACCACGCGGGGGCAGGCGCAGCTGGCGGCTACGCTACGAGCCCACCTCGCGGCCAGGCAGGCTTCCACCACGCTGAGCATGCCGTCGACAACCCCAGTGATGCGGGCCGGCGACGGCAAGCTGCCGGTGTGGCTGTGGCTTGAGGATGGTGAGGTTCACGGGTCCCTCATCTCAGCCGGCAACGCCTCACCGCGGCATTTGACCCCAGCCGATGTCGCCCATCTCCTGCTCGCTGACCCGTCCCGGGCGATGCCGGCGATTCGTGCGCTCACCGGCATCGTGGACAGACAGCTTGCCCTGGCTCACCTGCGGAGCTGGCAGCGGCCGGACCGGGTCGTCGTCAACTTGGGCGCCTCCGACCTCGCCGGGCGGCGAGTGACAGAGGCCCAACAGAAGCCAGGCCGGAGCAACCCGGACGGCACTGTGCGGACTGTGTCAGGTGGCCTTCCAAGTCTGAACAAGCGCCGACGATGAGGACCAGCCACGGAGACCCCGGCCCGCGTCGGACCGACCAACGTCAACCCTCGGAGGCGATGCCGGGGTCTCCGCCACGCCTCACGCGGTGAGCGAGCCCAAGCTGAAGCCGTCGAGCTGGTTGATCAGTTCGTCGTCGCGGGTCACCTCGTAGCCGCGTTGGCGCAGCTCGGCCACCAGTTCACTCTCGCCAGCGACCGGAACCTCCAGGTAGTCGCCGTCGTGCACGGTGACCTGACGCTTGCCGTACCGGTCCTGCAGGTCCTGCGGCAGCAGCGTGAACGCCCGCTCGGTGACCATCCGCGGCCAGGTTCCGTCCTCGACCGCACGCACCTCGCTGATGGTGAAAGGCTTGTCGTCGGCGTACCCGTCCTCCGGATCGTGGTATTCCGGACCGGCGGGGTTCCACAGGTGAGTCATCCGGACCTGCCGCGCCTCGCCCCACGTGCGCGCGGCGGCGAGCGCCCGGATCTCCGCGGCCTCCTCGGTCGCGGTGCCGGCGTCGGCGAAGGCGAGGCAGTCGTGTGCTGTGGCGCGTCCGTAGACCAGGTGCTGGTGTTGCGTCGTCATGGCGCACATCCTGCCTCAGACGTACGACTTCCAAGATCGTCTTACGGCCGGGGCCCTCTCCGCCGGTCGGTTGACCGCTAGGCTGGCCCCCCACGGTCTCCCCACCTGGAGAAACGCCCATGTCCGACAGCGTCTTCGCGCAGTTCACCGCCGACGACGACCAGCTCGAAGTCGGGTTGCTCGTGCAGCCGGCGATCAACGCCGCCCTGGTGCACAACCGGGTGCCGTTGGTCCGTCACCTCACTCTCGTGAACCGCGGCGCGGTGCCGCTGACCGACGTGACGCTGACGCTGGAACTGCGAGGCCCCGACGGCGCGCTGACCGACCCGTGGACGCGCACCCTGGCCGCGCCGTTGCGTCCCGGCGCGAGCACGAGCTGGGACGACTTCCGCGACTTCACGCCCGACCGCAAGCTGCTGTACCGCACCGACGAGGCGTTCCCGGTCGACTACCGCCTCATCGTCGAGACAGCCGACAACGACGTGACGTTGGTCGCCCCGTCGCGAGTGTTGGCGCACAACGAGTGGTTCAACAGCCCTGCCCTCTACGACAGCCTGGCGGCCTTCGTACAGCCGAACACCCGGGCGGTGGAGGCGGTCCTGCGGGCGGCCGCGCAGCTCCTGCTGGCGCGGACCGGCTCCGGCTCGTTGCAGGGCTACCAGGAGGGTTCGGAGCGGGCGGCGTTGATCGCCGGCGCCGTGTACGAGGCGCTGCGCCAACTGGAGATCACCTACCAGACCCTGCCGGCGTCGTTCGAGAACACCGGCCAGAAGGTACGCACGACAGCCGCCGTCCTGGACGGGCGACTCGGTAACTGCCTCGACCTGTCCGTCACGTACGCCGCGTGTCTGGAGGCGGCGGGGCTGCACCCGCTCATCTTCGTCAGCGCGGGGCATGCCTTCGGTGGCTTCCTGCTGGAGGAGGAGCGGCTGGGCTCGGCAGCGGTGACCGAGACCAACCTGCTGATCTCGATGGTGGACTCCGGCCGGGCCGTACCGGTCGAGCTGACCCGTATCGGGCCGGGCGCGCAGTCGGCGACCTTCACCGAGTCGGTACGCGTCGGGCTCGGGCACTTCCGTGGCGACGGCGAGCGCATGCAGGGCGTCGTCGACGTGCACCTGGCGCACCGCTCGGGCATCCAGCCCTTGCCGTCGCCCGACGAACTGATCACGCCTGCCACAGTCGACGCCGAGGCGACGCTGGAAATAACAGCATCCCTCGACCTTCCGCCCGGCGTCGCCGCCGCGAAGCTGCGTCAGCTCGCCGACGACGGCGACGAGGTGGCGCAGCAGTCCGACGGGTCGCCGGCCCGGATCCAGCAGTGGAAGAAGTCGCTGCTCGACCTGAGCCTGCGCAACCCGCTGCTCAACCTGCCCAAGCGCGGCCGTGGCCTGGACCTGCACGTGCCGGCGGGTGCGCTGGCCCTGCTCGACGACCTCATCCACGACGGCCGTCAGGTGCAGGTCATCCCGCAGGACGACATCAGCCACGTCCACGAGCTGGCAGGGGCACGCCGGGCGCAGGACCTCGACGCCGAGATCCTGACCCGGGAGCTGCGTACCGATCGCCGGGTCTATGGCGCGGTCACCGACGCCCGGTACAAGACGGCGATGCGGGCGCTGCAGCGCGAGGCGCGCACGATGGAGCAGGAGACCGGCAGCAACTACCTCTACCTGACCATCGGCACGCTGGTGCACACCAAGACGACCGGGGGAGAGGCGTACGCGCCGCTGTTCCTCCTGCCGGTACGCATCGAGGGTGGCAGCGGCCGTCGCCCGTACGCGATGGTCATCGACGGCACCGAGGTCGCCAGCCCGAACTACTGCCTGATCGAGTGGTTGCGGGTCAAGCACAGCGTGCGGATCCCGGAGTTGGAACAGCCGGTCCTCGACGAGCACGGCATCGACATCGCGAAGACCCTCGCCGCGATCAACACGGGGTTGCTCGACAACAGGCTCAACTACCGCATCGACGAGACTGCCAGCCTTCGGCTGCTGCAGTTCTCCACCTTCCAGATGTGGCGGGACCTCACCGACCACTGGCCCCGGTTCATGGAGAACCCGGTCGTCCGGCACCTGGTCGAGTCGTCCGGTGCCACCTTCGACGACCCGGCCCGCCCCGACGACGCCGAGGTCCTGGTCGACGAGGCGGACCTGCACCTGCCGATCCCCGCCGACGGCTCGCAGATGCAGGCGATCGTGCGCGCCGAGCGCGGCCACTCCTTCGTCCTGGAGGGCCCGCCCGGCACCGGCAAGTCGCAGACCATCACCAACATGGTCGCCCGCGCGGTCAGCACCGGTCGGTCAGTGCTCTTCGTCGCCGAGAAGCAGGCCGCGCTGGAGGTGGTGAAGCGCCGCCTCAAGCAGATCGGCCTCGGGCCGTTCGCCCTGGACCTGCACGGGCGTAAGCAGTCCCTCAACGCGATCCGCCAGCAGCTGCGTGACGCCCTCGACCAGTACGACCAGGGCGCCGACGGCACGTGGACGGCTGTCGAGACGGCTTACCGGACGCGGCTCGCCCCGCTGGCCGAGTACCCGGCCCAGGTGCACACCACGAACCCCGTCGGGATGTCGCTCTGGTCGGCCTACGAGCAGACCTTGGCGTACGGGGACGGCCCGGTCGCCCCGATCCCGGTGGCCTACCTGCACACATCGGCCGAGGCACGCGCACAGGTCGAGACGACACTGCGGGAGTTCCCGGCCGCCGCCCGGTCGGCCCGACTCCGGGCGGCGCACCCGTGGGCGCTCAGCGGTTGCCGCACCCTCGACGGGTTGCACGGCGCGGCGGTCACCGAGATCGCCGGTGAGCTGGAACGTCTCCGTGTCGACCTCGCCGCGTACCCCCGTCTGGTCGAGCTGCTGCGGACCCTGCCCGCCCCGGAAACCGTGAGCGAGTTGCAGGCGGGCGCCTGGCTCGCCGTACGCGGACTGCTGCCGGACCGGGCGACCACGGTGCACGCGAGCGATCGGCGCTGGGACGAGGCGATGGCCCGGCTCCAGGCGGACCTGGCGGCCTTCCGGCAGGGCTTCGCCGGTGAGCTGGCGACCTTCCGGCCGGACGTGTTCGCCCGACCGGAGCTGACCACCTGGCACGGTGAGGCCCAGGAGGCGGCGAAGCGGTTGTTCGGCAAGCGCAAGCGCCGACAGGCCATCGCGGACCGGTTGGCAGTGCACGTGGTCGCCGGTGCCACGCTCGACGTGGATCAGATCGAGGTGCTCACCGGCCGGCTGGTCGCTGCCCAGGCACAGGCCGCCGCGCTCCACCACCACCTGCTGGCGCTCGGTGGGCTGCGGCTGCCGCAGTGGCTGCCCACTGACCCGAACGCGCAGGAGCGGCTGACGGAGGCCATCGAGGCGACCCGGGTCAGCCGGACGCTGCTGAGCCAGCATCCGCAGGCCTGGGAGCTGTTCCAGAGCGGGTTCACCGACGTTGGGGCGGCTCTGCTCGACAGGTTCGCCTCGCGGTGGCGGGCCTGGCGCGGGGTGCTGCGCTCCGGCGGGCCGGAGCTGACGCTGTGGGCCGCCGGTTCGCACTGGGTCGACGCCTGGCAGCGCGACGGCGCCGTCTGGCTGCAGGAGTTGCGGGCCGAGGAACTGTTCCCGCTGCGCCGATGGGCGACCGTCCTCACCCACGCCGACGTGCTGGCCTCGGCCGGCCTCACCGACTACCGGGACCAACTGCTGCGCGCCGAGGTGTCCGCGCAGGTCGCGGAGGAGGTCTACCGGCGGGGAGTCGCGACCGCGTCGCTCGCCGAGCGGGTACGCGCCGGCGGCCTGCAGTATTTCGACAGCGAGCTGCACGACGATCAGATCAGCCAGTTCGAGGCCGCTGCCGGTGAGCTACGGTCCGCGCTGCCGACGCAGCTGCCGTCGGTGCTGGTCCGGCGCCGCCCGTTCAGCCCGACCGACAGGCGTGGCCGCTTCGCCGATTTCGCGGCTGAGCTTCGCCGCAAGCGGGGCGGGCGGTCCTTCCGGGAGTTGTTCGAGCAGTACCCGGACGCGGTGCTGGCGTTGACCCCGTGCGTGCTGGTCAGCCCGGCGTCGGCGGCGAACTTCCTGGCGCCGGGGAGTCAACGCTTCGACCTGGTCATCTTCGACGAGGCCTCCCAGATCCGCGTGGCGGAGGCGATCGGCGCGATGGGTCGGGGCAGCGCCGTGGTGGTGGTCGGCGACTCCCGGCAGATGCCGCCGAGCAGCATCATGCAGGCCAGCCACACCGTCGACGAGGTCGAGGACGGCAACGGCCCGGTGCCGGAGGACCTGGAGAGCATCCTCAGCGAGGCCGTCGAGTCGGGGTTGCCGCAACGCTGGCTGTCCTGGCACTACCGTAGTCACGACGAGTCCCTGATCGCCTTCTCGAACCGCTACTACTACGACAACAAGCTCTCCAGCCTCCCGTCGCCCGGCGCCTCCAGCGCGGCGGGCATCAGTTGGCGACGTGTCGACGGCCAGTACGACCGGGGCGGATCCCGCACCAACGAGGTCGAGGCGCGGGCGATCCTCGCCGACATCACCCGGCGGTTGCACGACCCGGCTACCGCCCACCACTCCGTCGGCGTGGTCACCTTCAACATCCAGCAGCGGGATCTCATCCTCAACCTGCTGGAGGAGAGCGCCGATCCGATCATCCGCGAGCACCTCTTCGGTGCGGTCGCGGAACCGATCTTTGTCAAGAACCTGGAGAACGTGCAGGGCGACGAGCGGGACGTCGTCCTGTTCTCGCTGGCCTTCTCCACCAACCTGGAGACCGGCCAGCTCCCGCTGAGCTTCGGCCCGCTCAGCCAGGCCGGCGGGGAGCGGCGGCTCAACGTGGCCATCACCCGCGCCCGCCGCCAGGTCGTCCTCTACTCGTCCTTCGACCCGTCCGACATCGACCTCGCCCGTACGTCCGCGTTGGGCACTCAGCACCTGCGGGCGTACTGCGAGATGGCCGCCGCAGGCGCGGACCGTCTGGGTGACCTGGCCACCGACCGCACCGAGCGGCGCAGCCGGATCCGCGATGAGGTGGCCGTGGCACTGCGCGACCGCGGCCACGAGGTCCGTACCTCGCACGGCCTGTCCGACTTCACTGTGGACATCGCCGTCCGTAGGCCAGGCTCACCACGCTGGCAGGTGGCCGTCATGCTCGACGGCCCGGACTGGAGCGCACGCCCGACGGTGGCCGACCGGGACTCGGCACCCGCGCTGCTCTGCTCGATCATGGGTTGGTCGGAGGTCGTGCGGTTCTGGCTGCCGGCGTGGATCCACGACCGGTCGGCCATGCTCGACCGGGTCGACGAAGCGGTCATCCGAGCCGAGGCCCTCGCGACCGTCGAACCGGAGCCCGAGTCGTCGTCAGTCGCACCTGGCATCGAGCTGCCGCAGCCACGTTCCGTAACAGACGGGGAGCCGCAGTTTCCGACACCGGCCGCCGAGGTGCCACAGCCGCGCCGCACGGTGGAGGAAGAACCCTTCCCGGGCATCTCGTCGGCCCCCGTCACCGCACTCGCCGCCGCGACCACCGCGCCGGCAACGACAGCGGACACCGTGACGGCAAGCCCGTTCGTTCCGTACGTCCCGACCTCGCTGGGAGACCAGGCCGACCTCGACCTGCTGGCAACCGACCGGCGTGTACGTGATCTCATGCGGAACGGGCTCCGCGAGATCATCGAGAGTGAGGGGCCCATCGAGCAGCACCGGCTCGCACGCCTCGCCCTAGCCCGGTTCGGGTTCCTCCGCACCCGTGAGGACCGGCGTAACGCGGTGCTGGCGCTCGTGGACTCCCGCCACCTGCACACACACCCGACGCTGGGCCGGTACGCCTGGCCCGATGGTGTCGACCCGCAGATGTACCGGGCGTACCGGGTCACCCAGGCGAGCAACGACCGGGCGTTCGAGGAGGTGCCACCCGAGGAGGTGGCCAACGCCTTCGTACACGTGCTGCAGGGCGCGTCGAGCATGGACGAGGAGCGGCTGTTGCGCGCCGGCCTGGAGCGGCTCGGCTACCGCCGACGCACCGAGAGAATCGACAAGCTGCTCCGGTACGGGCTGCACGTCGCCACGACCAGCGGCCGCCTCCGCTTCGACGCGGAGGGTCGCCTCACCCGCGGCTGACGATCGATCTCCATGTCGTCGCCGTGCGAAGGCCGAGTGACCCGCTGCTCCGACGCAACCCCTCGCAGGTCGATTCGTTGGTGCGACGAGGGGTGGACTGAGGAGGACGATGACGGCGGGACCTGGTGCCAAGCTGCTGCGCCCGCCGACGAGTTCGGGCCGAGCCACGTTCCTGGAGCTGTTCTTCGACCTGGCCTTCGTGGTGGCCCTCACCCAGGTCTCGCGACGGTTCGCCGAGCTGGGCGACGAAACCGGCTGGGCGCTCGTGAGCGGGTTCGGTCGTACCCTGCTGCTCTTCCTGGCGCTCTGGCTGATCTGGTCGCACACGGCGTGGATCACCAGCCGCTACGAGCCGGAGCGGTCGATCATCCAGGCCGTCGTGGTCGGCACCATGTTCGCCGGCCTGGTCATGGCGGTGACGCTGCCCCGTGGGATGGAGGAGCGGGCGCTGCCGTTCGTGGTCGCGTACCTGTCGGTCATGGTGGTGCGGCCGTTGGTGATCGCCGCCGCGTTGCGTGGCCATCCGCGACGGCTGGTGCCCTTCCGGCTCGCCATCTGGGCTGCGGCGAGCGCACCGCTCTGGCTGGCCGGCGCCCTGGGCCCGGACCGACTTCTCCCGGCGTGGTGGGCTGTCGCTCTCGGCGTCGACTACCTCGCCTGGATTCTGGGCTGGCCGCTGCCGAAGCTCGGGGCCTCGGAGGTGAGCCGTTGGCGGATCGCCGGGACGCATCTCGCCGACCGTTATCAGCAGATGATTCTCATCGCCCTCGGTGAGTCGATCCTGCTCATCGGCATCGTCTTCGGGGGCGCTGACTACTCCGCCGAGCGGGCGGCGGCCTTCGTCGTCGCGTTCGTCACCAGCGCGCTGCTCTGGCGAATTTACTTCTACCGTGCCGGTCTGCTGCTGACCGATGCGTTGAGTCGCGCGGGTATGCCCGGCAGGTTGGGCACGGCGTCGGAACGTACGCATCTGCTGATCGTGCTCAGCGTGCTCGTCACCGCTGTCGGTTACGAGCTGGTGATCGACCATCCGTACGGGTCGCCGCGGCCGAGTTGGCTGCTGTTCGTGGTGGGCGGTCCGGCGCTCTTCCTCGTCGCCCGGATGCGGCTGGAGTACGAGATCTTCGGCCGGGTCTCCCGAGCCCTGGTGATCGGCCTGGCGGCTCTGCTGCTGCTCACACCGGCGCTGTTCCGCTGGAGGTCGATGGTCTCGCTGTCCGTGGTGGCCGGTGTGTTGGCCCTGGTCGCGCTGCTCGACGCGCTGCGAAGTCGGGGCCGTCCGCTGGACGTGCCCGCCCCACCGGTCGGGCGGGAGCCGTCCGACCGGGACGACTCCGAGGCGTGAACACGCGGCTCAGCGGTCGGTTTCGGCCGACTGGCGCTCGGTGTTGATCCGGAGGAGCCCTTCCACCCCGTGGAGGAAGGTCTCGGACACCAGGGTGGGGTTGAACAGGCATCCGGCGGCCATGGCGCCGTCGCGGAGCATGACGAAGTGCCGCGCGGCAGGGTCAGCCGTCTCCTCGTGGACCTGCGCCATCAGCATGGTGAGCGTGTCCAGGAACCACTGCCGGTGGGCGATGATCTCCTGGTGCACGGGATGACCGGCGTCGGGATACTCCGCCGCGGCGTTCAGGAAGGCGCATCCGCGGAACGCGGGCGACTGGACGTTCTGGGCGATGGCGCCGGCGATGCCGAGGAGCGAGTCGACCGGCGCGGAGTTGGCGGCGATCGCCGCTTCGACCAGTCCACGCTCCAGGACGTGGACTTCCCGCAGGTACGCCAGGATGAGGTCGTCTTTGCTGGGGAAGTGCCGGTAGAACGTGGCCCGGGTCACCTGTGCCTCGGCGATGATCCGGTCGACGCCGACGGAATGGATCCCCTCGGCGTAGAAGAGCCTGGTCGCCGTGTTGAGGAGCCGGAGTCGCGCTGCAGAGGGCCGGGTGTCGGGTTCGGTGCGCGCCATACCCACCAGCATAGCGGATAGAACGGTCAGTCCAGCCAGGCTGTGACCGGTAGAGCGCGGGGCTACGGCTGCTGGAGACGTACGGCCGCTGACCGCGAAGCCTCGGCGATCATGGAGTTGTGGTGGGTGTCGAAGCGCCTATACAACGTCAAGTCGGGCACCACAACTCCATGATCGACTTTGGGGGCGAACGTACCATTTCGCCATGGCACTGGATCCGGGGATGCGGTTTGGTCGGCGGGCGGTGCTGCTGGCCGCTGGCGGCTCGCTGGTGGCGTGCTCGCGGCAGCCCGAGGGGAGCGAGGTCCACCTGCGACTGGCGACCGGGCCGGCGGGAGCGGTCTACCGGCGCATCGGCGGCGCGTTGGCCGACCACATCTCCGAGCAGGTGCCGGGCGCGACGGTGACCACGGTGCCGAGCGGGGCGTCCACCGACAACATCCGGATGCTGCGGGCCGGCGACGTGCACCTCGGGCTGACCAGCCTGGACGCGTTGATCGAGGCCGACGGCAGCGCGCCCCGGGGGCTGTCGGCGATCTGCCGGCTCTACGACAGTCACCTGCATCTCGTGGTGATGGCCGGTTCGGCGATCGACGAGTTCCAGGACCTCGAGGGCAGGCGTCTGTCGCTCGGTGCGCACGACTCGGGCACGGAGTTCACAGCGCTGCGCGTTCTGCGACTCGGCCCGGTGACCGTCGACCGCAGGCATCTCAGCCAGGCCGAATCGGCGGCGGCGTTGCGCGACGGCTCGATCGACGCGATGTTCTCCCTGACCGGTGTCCCGACACCCGCCATCACCGAGCTGGCGCAGCGGCACCCCATCCGGCTGATCCCGTTGGACGTGCAGGCGGGCGGGCTCTTCACCGCGTACCCGGGTCCCTACGCCCCGGCGATGATCCACGCGACTGCCTACGCCGGTGTCCCGGCCACCCGTACCGTCGCCGTACCGAACGTGCTGCTCGCGCGCGACGACCTGCCCGACGACCTGGTCTACGCCATCACCGACACGGTCTTCACGCACACCGGCGCGATCACCTCCGCCGGCCGCGACGACGCCGAAACCCTTCCCGAGGCGTGGCAGATCAACGTGCGTACCGGAATATCGACCGCGTCGGTTCCGCTCCACCCGGGCGCGGCGGCCTGGTTCCGCGACCGGAAGCGGTGACCCGGGACCGCGACCGGATCGTCAGATCGGCACCGACGCCGGAGCGTCGGCCGGCGACACCACCTGGGGTACGACCGGCAACATCACCACCGCGGCGAGGCCGTGCCCGGAGCCGTCCGGCCGCGGCAGGCCGTCCTCCAGGCGCAGCGTGCCCCCGGCCGCCCCGATCAGGTCGGCGCAGATCGCCAACCCGAGGCCGGTGCCGGACACGTTCTGATGTCGCGGCGACCGCCAGAAGCGTCGTAGCGCCTGGGCCCGCTCGGACACGTCGATGCCCTGACCGTCGTCGCGGACGACGACCGTGACCACGGCGCCGACGCGATCCCCGACGCCGACGTGACCGGGGACGACCTGTGCGGACACCTCCACGACCCGTGCGTCGGACAGCCGCAGCGCGTTGCTGATCAGCTCGTCCAGGATGCTGCCCAGGCCGCCCGGCGGCTCCAGCAACCGCAACCCCGGCGGTACGTCGACAGTCAGCGTCTGTCCGGCTGTGGCCGTCAGCGCCCGCCACCTGTCGACCCGCGTCGCCAGCACCTCGTCGAGGTCCACCGGCGACGCGGTCCGCATGCTCTCCATCCGCGCGCTGGCCTGCAACGAGTTCAGCATCCGCTGCATCGCCTTCAGTTCGTCGACGGCGACGTCGTACACCTGCTGGCCGTCACCCTCCGGTCGCAGGTGCGGCGCGAGGCTCTCCACCGCGAGCCGGAGGCTGGTCAACGGATTGCGTAACTGGTGCGACGCGTCGGACACGAACGCGCGCTGTCGCTGCGCGGCGTTCTCGACGGCGTCCATCATGGTGTTGAACGACTGCGCCAGCCGCCGCAGCTCGATCGGCCCGGCCTCGGCGTCGGCGCGGATCGTCAGGTCGCCTTCGGAGATCCGTGAGGTCGCCGCGTCCAGTTTGCGTACCGGCCGCAGGACCCACGCCGACACCGGCCAGGCGACGGCCGCCAGCGCGATCAACGGCAGCAGCCCGAGCCCGGCCAGCCAGGCCCAGCGCACGAGGATGAGCTCGCGCGTCCTGGACAGGTCGGAGATGGTCACGACGGCGCCGATAACCTCGCTGTCCCGGCCCACCGGCTCCGCCACGACGAGGGCGGAGTCGTCCCACGGAGCCCATTCCCAGGACGGCTCGGACCGGGCACCGGCCAGTGCCGCGGTGACGATCCGGGGCAACGCCGGCTCGGTGCGTGCCGCCGCCTTGTAGGCGTCGAGGGGCCCGAGGAGCACAGTGCCCGACGTGTCGATCAGCGCGACGGGGATGCCGTAGAGATCGTGGTACCGCGTCAGTTCCTGTTGCAACGCCTCGGTGCGGCCGGTGGACAGCGCCGTCTCGGCCAACGACGCGAACCGGCCGACGTCGTTGAGCCGGTTGACGTAGGTCTCCTGCATCTCCCGTTCGGCCACGGTGACGCTGAGCGGCACCCCGAGCGCCGCGACGAGAAGCACCGCGAGGGGGACCAGGACGACCAGCAGGCGGCGGTGCACGGCGCGTCAGCCGATCAACTCCGGCTGGTCGGCGAGGAGCCGATAGCCGACGCCGTGGACCGTGCGGATGACCACTCCCGGCCCGAGCTTGTGCCGCAGTGCCGCGATGTGGGTGTCCAGGGTACGGCTCGACGACTCCCAGGTCGCACCCCAGATCTGGTCGAGGATGACGTCGCGACTGACCACGTTGGGCGCACGCCGCGCCAGGAGCAGGAGCAACTCGAACTCCTTGCGGGTCAGCGGCACGGGGGCGCCGTCGACGGTGACCTCGCGGGTGCCGACGCAGATCCGCACCGGCCCGAGGACGAGCGGCGCGTCCGGCCGACCGTGCGCCCGGGCGGCCCGGGTGCGTCGCAGCACGGCATCGATGCGGGCCAGCAACTCCGGGATGCCGAACGGCTTGACGATGTAGTCGTCGGCGCCGGCGCGCAGGCCACGGACCCGCTCGTGCTCCTCCGACCGTGCGGTCACCGCGATGACGGCGGTCTGCGGGTGGTCACGCAACCTGCGGATCACGTCGAGCCCGTCGCCGTCGGGAAGACCAAGGTCGACGAGGACCACGTCGGACGGCGCGGCGCGCACCGCCTCCGCGGCGGTGGCGACCCGGTGGACCTCGAAGCCCGCCTGGGTCAGCACGGTCACCAGACCCCGCGCCACGCGGTCGTCATCCTCGATGACGGTTATCCGCATACCAGCGGATTCTACGGCCCGGACCGGTGCTCGTGCGGTCCGCGAGTTCTTGGGATTTCTCTGACACCATCCGTGCCCCGACCAGCAGAGACTGGGGTCCTCGCATCCACCGAGGAATGTCCATGCGCTGATGGGGAGGGCCGCCGTATGGGAACGACCAGCAGGTACCGGGCCGCCGGACGGATGACCGCCGCGATCAGCGTCGTCGCGCTCGTGGCGGCCTGCTCCGGTAACGGAGGCGCCGCCGGCGGAGGCGACGCCGCAGGTTACCCGGACCAGAACATCACCATCGTCGTACCGTTCAGCGCCGGCGGGCCGACGGACACGGTCACCCGCATGATCGCCGAGCCGATGGCCGCGAAGCTCGGCGGCAAGATCGTCGTCCAGAACGTCGAGGGTGCCGGCGGCACTGTCGGCGCCGGCGACGTCGCGCGGGCCAGGCCGGACGGTTACACAGTGCTCATGCACCACATCGGCATGTCGACAGCGCCCGCCCTGTACAAGAGCCTGGGCTACAAGCCTCTGGAGGACTTCGAGACGGTCGGTCTCGTCACCGAGGTGCCGATGACGATCGTCGCCCGTAAGGACTTCGCGCCCGCGACGCTTCCTGACCTCGTCGCCCACGTGAAGGCGAACGCCAGCAAGGTCACGCTGGCCAACGCGGGTATCGGGGCCGCCTCCCACCTGTGCGGCCTGCTGTTCCAGAACGCCACGGGCGTGAAGCTCCAGGAGGTCCCGTACCAGGGCACCGGTCCCGCGCTGACCGACCTCGTCGGCGGTCAGGTCGACTTCATGTGCGACCAGACGACAAACACCAGCGGTCAGATCGCCGCGGGGAAGGTGAAGGCGTACGCGGTCACCACACCCGAGCGGGTGAAGAGCCTTCCCGACCTGCCCACCACCACCGAGGTCGGGTTGCCGCAGCTGAAGGTCAGCGTGTGGCACGGTCTCTACGTTCCGGCCGACACGCCGCCGGAGATCGTCCAGAAGCTGTCCGAGGCGCTCAAGGTGGCGCTGGCCGACCAGGCGGTCATCGACCAGATGGCCAAGCTCGGCACCGCGCCGGTCCCGGCCCAGGACGCGACACCGGACGCGCACCGGGCGAAGCTCGACGAGCAGCTGGGCACCTGGGCGAAGATCATTGCCGACGCCGGGGTCAAGGTGTCCTGAGGTGCAGCGCCATCGGTCGTTCCCGGACGTCCTCGCCGGGGGCATGTTCGTCCTGATCGGTGGCGCATTCGTGGTGGGGGCGCTCGGCTACGAGCTGGGCACCCCGACACGGATGGGCCCGGGTGCCTTCCCGTTGCTGGTGGGCGCGGCAGTGGTCGCGCTGGGCCTGGCGATCGTCGGCAAGGGCCTCGTCGCCGGTGAGGTGATCTCGTTCGGACCGGTCCCGTGGCGGGCCGTCGCCGTCATCGTGCTCGCGGTCCTGTTCTTCGGATTCACCATCCGGCGCCTCGGATTCGTCCCGACGACGGCGGTGACCGCCCTGCTCACCACGCTGGCCAGCACACGAGTGCGGCTGCTCACGGCGGTGGCCGTGGCCGCCGGGTTGACAGTGGCCAGCACGCTCATCTTCGTCGTCGGACTCCAGCTGCGGATCCCCCTGTGGGGCCCGTGGTTGGTGTTCTGACGCGGCATCTGGATTGAGGCATGGAACTCCTCGACAACCTCGCGCTGGGCTTCTCGACGGCCCTCCTGGTCCAGAACGTCCTCTACTGCTTCGTGGGAGTGCTGCTCGGCACCGCGGTGGGCGTCCTGCCCGGCATCGGGCCGACCGCGACGGTCGCGATGCTGCTGCCGATCACCTTCAGCTTCGAGCCGGTGACGGCGCTGATCATGCTGGCCGGCATCTACTACGGCGCACAGTACGGCGGTTCGACGACCGCCATCCTGATCAACCTGCCCGGTGAGTCGTCTGCGGCGGTCACCGCGCTGGACGGGCACGAGATGGCCCGCCAGGGCCGGGCCGGGCCGGCCCTCGCGGCCGCGGCGATCGGGTCCTTCGTCGCGGGTACGGTCGCCACGGTGGCGCTCGCCGCCGCTGCTCCACCGCTGGCCAGCGTCGCCTTGAAGTTCGGCCCGGCCGACTACTTCTCGCTCGTGCTGTTCGGCCTGATCGTGTCGATCGCCCTGGCCCGGGGCACGGCCCTCAAGGCCCTGGCGATGATCGCGCTCGGCGTGCTGCTCGGCACTGTCGGCCAGGACATCTACACCGGGACGCCCCGGTTCGTCTTCGAGCAGCGGGGGTTGTACGGCGGCATCGACTTCGTGTCGGTCGCCGTGGGCCTGTTCGGGGTGGCCGAGATCCTGCGCAACCTGGAGAACGAGCAGACCCGTACGGCGATCGTCAACCGGGTGACCAACCTCTGGCCGACCCGCGAGGACCGACGTCGGATCGTCGCCCCGATCGCGCGGGGCACCGGTCTCGGCGCCGCGCTCGGTGTCCTGCCCGGCGGGGGCCACGTGCTCGCCTCGTTCACCTCGTACGCCGTCGAGAAGCGGATCTCGAAGCGTCCTCAGGAGTTCGGGCACGGTGCGATCGAGGGGGTCGCCGGCCCCGAGTCGGCGAACAACGCCGCCGCGCAGACGTCGTTCATCCCACTGCTCACCCTGGGTCTGCCCGCCCACCCGGTCATGGCACTGATGATCGGCGCGTTCATCGTGCACGGCATCACCCCCGGCCCGAACGTCATCAACGACGAACCGGCGCTGTTCTGGGGCCTGATCGCGTCCATGTGGATCGGCAACGTGATCCTGCTGCTGCTGAACCTGCCGCTGATCGGCCTGTGGGTGCGCATGCTGCGCATCCCGTACCAGGTGCTGTTCCCGATGATCATCCTGTTCGCCGCGATCGGCACCTACTCGCTGAACTTCAACGCGTACGACGTCTACGCGATCGCGTTCTTCGGGGTCCTGGGCTACCTGCTGATCAAGTGCGGTTGCGAGCCGGCGCCGCTGCTGCTCGGCTTCGTCCTCGGCCCGTTGCTCGAGGAGAACCTGCGACGCGCGCTCATCATCTCCCGTGGCGACCCGTCGGTCTTCGTGACCCGACCAATCTCGGCGGTGCTCCTGGCCCTGGCCGTTGCCGCGCTCGTCGTCACCGTCCTCCCGGCGATCCGCCGGCGCCGTGCGGTCGTGTTCGCCGAGGAGGAGTAGAGCTTTCCCGCCCCACGGCGGCCGGTCGGTGATGTGCCTCAATTCGGACCGCGTGACGGTCGGGTCAACGAAGATTGTCCCGTGACGAGCGACAACCCGCGCCGGGTGATGATCACCCGGACCGCCTGGGAGGGGCGGCTCAACGCTCCGCTGCGCGCGTTCCTGCGCACCGAGACCGGCGGCGCGCGGGTGGTAGTGGTCGCTGCGGTGGTGGCCCTCGTGTGGGCGAACCTGCACTCGTCGTCGTACGAGTCGGTCTGGAGCACCACCTTCTCGGTCCGGCTCGGCGACTGGCCGGTGTCGCACGACCTGCGAACCTGGGTCAACAGCGGGTTGATGACGTTTTTCTTCCTGGTCGCGGGGTTGGAGTTGCGTCGCGAGTTCGACATCGGCGAGCTGCGGGAGCGGCGGCGACTGGCGTTGCCGATGCTGGCCGGGTTCGGTGGCATGCTCCTGCCGATCGGCATCTATCTCGCGATCAACGCGGGGCAGACCACCGCCGCCGGCTGGGGCGCGGTGATGGCCACCGACACGGCGCTCGCGCTCGGCGCGCTCGCGGTCTTCGGGCCCCGCTTCTCGGACCGGCTGCGGAGTTTCCTGCTGACCGTCGCCGTCGTCGACGACCTGGTCGCGATCGCGGTGCTGGCCATCGCGTACCCGGATCACCCCTCGCCCACGGCGTTGCTCGTCGCGGCGGTGATCTTCGGTGTCGTGCTGCTCGTCCGGGCGTGGGGCGTGCGGTTCGGGCCGGTCTACGCGCTGTTGGGGGTGGCGGCCTGGGTCGCGGTCTCGGAGTCCGGTGTCGACCCGGTAGTGGTGGGCCTGGTGATGGGGCTGCTGACCTACGCGTACGCCCCCGGGCGGGACGAGCTGCAGCGCGCGAGCGACCAGTTCCGCCTCTTCCGGGAACAGCCCACCCCGCAGCTCGCCCGGATGGCCCATGCCGGTCTCACCTCGGCGCTGTCGCCGAACGAGCGGCTGCAGACCCTCTACCACCCGTGGGCGAGTTACGTGGTCGTGCCGCTGTTCGCCCTGGCGAACGTCGGGATCGTCCTCGACGGCGAGCTGCTGTCCAGGGCCGTGACCTCGCCGGTGACGCTCGGCGTCGTGGCGGCGTACATCGTCGGCAAGCCGGCCGGGATCGTGGCCACCTCGTGGCTGGTGGCCCGGCTGAGCGGGAACCGGTTCCGGCCACCCGTCGGCTGGGTGGCCGTGGCGGGCGTCGGCACAGTCTCCGGTATCGGGTTCACCGTCGCCCTCCTGATCGCCACCCACGCGCTGCACGGCCCGGCGCTGGACGAGGCGAAGTTCGGCATCCTGGTCGCGACGGTCGGTGCGTCCGCCGTGACCTGGCTGGTGTTCCGTGCTGTCGCCCGCCTCTCGCCGTCGCGACGTGCGCGCGCCCTGCTCGGCGTCACCGAGGCCATCGTCGACCTGAAGCTTGCTGTCGAGTCGGGGCGCGACCACATGCGTGGAGCGCTCGACGCGCCGGTGACGGTTGTGGAGTACGGCGACTTCGAGTGCCCCTACTGCGGGCAGGCTGAGCCGGTGGTGCGGGAGATGCTGGCCGACTTCGCCAACGTCCGCTACGTCTGGCGACACCTGCCGCTCACCGACGTCCATCCGCACGCCCAACTCGCCGCCGAGGCCGCCGAGGCCGCGGGGGAGCAGGGCGCGTTCTGGGAGATGCACGACCTGCTCCTCACCCACCAGGACGCGCTCAACCCCACCGACCTGCTGGGTTACGCCGAGCGGCTCGGCCTGGATCTCGACATGTTCCGGGAGCACATGGTCAAGCGGATGGGCGTGGACCGGGTGGCCGAGGACGTCGAATCCGCCGACCTCAGCGGCGTCACCGGCACCCCGACCTTCTTCATCAACGGCCGGCGCCACCACGGCGCGTACGACATCGTCGCGCTCTCGGCAGCGGTGAAGGGGGCGTTCGCCGCCGCGAAGCTCCGCCCCGAGTACCACCGTCGGGAACACGAGCACCGCGAGGGCCCGCCGACGAGCTGACCACGATCGATACGGCCGTTGGGTCGACGGCGTCCGCGTCTTCGGCGGCGTGGACCCCGGACACCGACGGGCTCTACGATCGCCGGCATGCGGACCGATCCCCTCGTCGTGGCCCCCGCCCTCGACGTGGAATCGCTCCCAGTCACGCCCGACGCCGCAGACGTCTACCGCGATCTTCTGCGGGTGGCGCCCGTGGCGCAGCGGGACTTCCTGTCCGCCGCGTCGCCGCAGGCCGCTCGGGTGCTCGCAGGGTTGCTGAGCAGCGGGGCGGTGCACCGGGACACCGCCGGCGTGCTGCACGTCCGACCGCCGCGTACCGCCCTGGAGAACTGGGCCGCGCAGCGGGAGATGGAGGCCACCCGTGCTCGCGCTGCCGCGGAGACGCTGTCCGGGCTCTACACAGCGGTGCACGGCACCGGCGCCGCGTTCGTCGAGGTCATCGAGGGAAAGGGCGCCGTCCGCGAGCTGTTTCGCCAGTTGCAGGCCGGTGCCCGCACCGAGGTGCGGGGCCTGGAACGCGGGCCGTACCTGCGCGACACCGCCCGGGTCCCGGAGGAGGTGCAGTACGACGCGCTGCGGCGCGGTCTGCGCTACCGCTGCGTCTACGAGGGCGAGCTGTTGCACGACGAGGCGATGCTCGCGGCGGTGCGCTCCGCGGTCGCTGCCGGCGAGCAGGCGCGGGTCTTCCCCGAGCTTCCCCTGAAGATGATGCTCGTCGACGCCGACCGTGGCCTCGTCATCCTGCCGCGCGCCGGCGGTGACGACGCCGACGCGATGCTGGTGCACCGCTCCCGCCTGCTGGACGGGCTGTCCGAGCTGTTCGAGGTGTTCTGGCGGCTCGGCGCGCCGATCCACGCCACCGCCGACACCGCCCAACCGGACGCCGAGCCGACCGCCGCCACGCAGCGGCTGCTCGCGCTGCTCACCGCGGGCCTGACCGACGACGCCATTGCCCGTGACCTCGGCATCAGCAACCGCACTGTGCACCGCCGGGTCAGTCGCCTGCAGGAGTTGCTCGGCGCGCGCAGCAGGTTCCAACTCGGCGTACAGGCCACTCGCCGCGGCTGGCTGTGACTGGCCGGATTCCGCCATGGCCGGTCTTCGTCATCGCCGGACCGTGGCGGCGAAACACTCCTGAGCCAGGGTGAAGGCCATTCGATCATCCGCTCCATGAGAGGACGGGACGATGCCCCTTCCCACGACCGGGTCGCGCCACCCACGCCGCGTGCGCCGGCCGGCCGCCCTGCTCGCTGTGACCCTGGTCGCGGCGGCTCTGACCAGCGGTGCGGCCGGGACCCCGGCCGCCGCGGCCAAGGCCACCGAGCCGGACACGGCCGCCCTGGCGGCATCCCTCGCCAGCCAGCGGCTCTCCTGGGAGCCGTGCGGGTTGGCCGACGTCAGCCCCGAGGACGAGACGCGGCTGCGGCTGACCTGCGCGACCATCACCGTGCCGCGCGACTGGCACAACCCGGGCGACGGCAGGACGATCCAGGTCCGGATCAGCCGCACCGTCGCCTCCGGCAGCGACCGCAAGGGCATCCTGCTGGTCAACCCGGGTGGACCCGGTGGCAGTGGTCTGTCGTTGGCGCCGTACGTGGCGCGGTCCGCGCCCGCCCTCGCCGAGCACTACGACGTGATCGGTTTCGACCCGCGCGGCGTCGGGCAGAGCACCCCGCTGCTCTGCACCGTCACCTACCGCGACACCGACAACACCAACGACCTGATCACCCAGGCCAACGTGGCCGGCTGCCGCAGCACCGAGCTGACGAAGTTCATCACCACCGAGCAGACCACCTACGACATGGACTTCATCCGGGTGCTGCTCGGGGAGCAGAAGCTCAACTACCTCGGCTACTCGTACGGCACCTGGTTGGGCACCTGGTACGCGGCGACGTTCGGAAGCCGGACCAACCGGATGGTGCTCGACTCGGTGGCCGCGGTCGGCTCACCCACCCTGCAGGAGACCTGGGACCTGCAACCGTTCACCCGGGACCGGGCGTTCCAGGAGCAGTTGCTGCCGTACATGGCCCGCCACGACGACCTGTACGGCCGGGGCACCGACCCGATGAAGATCCGTGAGATGTTCGAGCGGGCCGGCGGCACCCGCGTCGGCATGGGGCCGTTCATGTTCGGCTGGTTCATCCTCGGCGCTCTCTACGACACCCAGAACTACCCGACGGCCGCGGCGGCGGTGAACACGGTGATCCAGTACTACGAGGAGTGGAACGGCTGGACGCCGGAGCGGATTCTCAGTGCCGCGACGGCCAAGATGCTCACGGCACCGGGGGTCACCGCCGACGACCGGGCGTACATCGAGCAGTCCCGGGTCGGCGCCGAGGCGGCCCTGAAGACTCAGCGTGACCGGGCACTGCTGGCCCAGGGCACGGACGAGTACACGTACGACATCGACTACGTCTTCGAGGTGATCCGCTGTCAGGACGGGCAGTGGAACGACAGCATCGCGCACTGGAACGCGTTCAGCCGGCGCCTCACCCGGGACGCGCCGCTTGTCGCCCCGTACCTGCAGAACCCGCCGGCCTGCGCGTACTGGCCGACGAGCAACCGGATGCCGAAGTTCGACCGCAAGACGTTCCCCCGGGTGCTGATGCTGCAGGACGAGCTCGACGTGGCCACGGCGTACGAGGGCGCGCTGGCGGCGTCGAAGAAGCTTCCCGGTGCATCGATGATCAGCGTCGACAACGAGGGCAGCCACGGTGTCTTCCCGTACTACACGTCGTGCGTGGACGACCCGGTGTACGCCTACCTGCTGGACGGGCGCCTTCCCTCCGAGACGTACACCGGTTGCCAGGCGGTGCCGTTGCCGGGCGAGACGGCGGTGTTCGAGGTGGGTGGCAAGTTGACCGGCAAGGGGACGGTGCGGACCCAGCTGATCAGCGACGACATGAGGGCGGCGAACCGCATGCTCAAGCGGATGCTGCGCACCGAGCCGGGGCCCTCGTACCCGGAGTGACGGCCGTCGGGTGCGGGCGGCGACCGGTCGCCCGCACCCCCTTCACACTCTGAAGTGGAACAGTCGCGGGCCGTTTTCTGGCATCACGATCGACTCGGACTCTTGACTCTGGCGAAACATGCGGCCACGATCTGACAACGTTGTCAGAGACCCTCGTCTGACAACGTTGTCACGTCTGGAGGCACAATGTCCGAGCAATCGCCCCTGTCGCGGCGTACCTTCCTCTCCGCCGGAGCCACGCTGCTGGCGTCGGTCGGGGTGGCCGCGGTCCTACCGGACGCCGTCGCAGCCGCCGCTCCGGCGACGCCGCCTGCCGCCCCGCAGGCCACCGACCTCGCCCGGTACCGTCCGGTCGCGGTCTCCTCGACCGACTACGCGCCGACGCCCGCGACCTTCGCGGTGGACGGCCTGCCGCAGGTCGGCGTCCGGGGGAGTGGGTGGCGGGCGGCCGGTAACGCCGATCCACAGTGGATTTCCGTGGACCTGCAGGCGCTCTGCCGGGTCGAGGCGGTCACCCTGGTCTTCGAGGCCACGCTCGCCGACGGGCCGTTCGACGGCAACTACACCGAAACCGACGGCGACGAGATCCTCTCCAGCGCCGCCACGTCGTACCGGATCGAGGTCTCCACCGACGGCCGCACCTGGAAGTCGGTGTACGAGACCACCGAGGGCCAGGGCGGCGTACAGGCCATCAAGCTGCCGGAGCCGGTCACCGCCCGGTGGATCCGGATGACGGCCACGAAGCGTTCGAACAGCAACCCGCTGGGCCTCAACGGTTTCCAGGTCTACGGCGTGCCCCTGGCGGGACGGCCGAAGGTGGAGGGCTGGACCAGCTGGGAGGACGGCAACACCGGCCCGGCTCCCGCGCTCACGGTCGCCGCCGACGGCACGGTGCCGCTGGAGTCCGGCTGGTCGTTGACGATGGACGACTTCGCGGGCACCGCCGACGGCGCCGAACTCTCCCGAGCGGGCGTCGACGTCCGGTCCTGGCTGCCGGCGACCGTGCCCGGCACCGTGCTGGGCACCCTGGTCGAGCAGGGGCACCTGCCCGACCCGGTGTCCGGCTTCAACAACATGCGCATCCCGGAGGCGTTGTCCCGGCACACCTGGTGGTACCGGCGCGCCCTGCGGTTGCCCCGCGAGCTGGACACGTCGGCCGGTCGGCGGATCTGGCTCGAGTTCGACGGCATCAACCACGAGGCGACCGCCTGGGTCAACGGCGTGCAGGTCGGCAGCGTCAAGCACCCGTTCGCGCGGGCGGCCTTCGACATCACCGACGCCCTCGCCGGTCACCGCGGCGAGCACGTCCTCGCCGTCCGGGTCACTCCGATGCCGCACCAGGGCACCCCCGGTGACAAGGGTGCCGACGGCCGTACCTTCCTCCAGTCGGCCCACCACTACCTCGACGCGCCGACCTACCTCGCGGTGTCCGGATGGGACTGGATGCCCGCCGTCCGCGACCGGGTCACCGGCCTCTGGGACCACGTCCGGCTGCGCAGCACCGGTGCCGTGGTCGTCGGCGACCCGCACGTGCAGACCACGCTGCCGGACCTGCCGGACACCAGCGTCGCCGAGGTCACCATCCGGGTGCCGGTCCGCAACGCGACGGCCACCGCCACCACTGTCACCGTCCGCGCCGAGTTCGACAAGGTACGCGTCGAGTCCACCGTCACCGTCCCCGCCAACGGAAGCACCACTGTCACCTTCGCACCGGAGCGCCACCCCGCGTTGCGCCTGCGCAAGCCCCGGCTGTGGTGGCCCAACGGCTACGGCGACCCCCACCTGTACGACCTCACGCTCACCGCCACCGTCAAGCGCACCGTCAGCGACCGGCGTGAGCTGCGCTTCGGTGTCCGACAGTTCGCCTACGACTGGCACCAGCCGATCGTGATCTCGCCGCCGGGCAAGCCCGCCCTGGAGTTCGTCGACGGGGCGGCCACGCAGACCGTCACGTTCGACCGGCAGCACGCCCGGCACGTACGCATCCAGGCCGGCCAGCGTGCGACCGGCTGGGGCATCTCGATGTACACGCTGTCGGTGGCCGACGGCACCGGTCCGGACCTCGCCCTGCGCCGCGACGCGACCGCCTCGTCGGCGGAGAACGACACCAACGTGGCCGCCAAGGCCGTCGACGGCGACGCGGCGACCCGCTGGGCCTCGAAGGCCGAGGACGACCAGTGGATCCAGGTCGACCTCGGCGCGGCCGTCGACTTCGACCGGGTCACCATCGTCTGGGAGCAGGCGTACGCGCTGGACTACCGCGTCCAGGTCTCCGCCGACGGCGGCGCCTGGACCGACGTGACGTCGGTCAGCAACGACACCCCGCTGGGCAGCCGCGCCAACCAGGTCGAGACGTTCGCCAGCCAGACCGCCCGGCACCTGCGCATCCAGACCGGTGCGCGGGTGACCTCGTGGGGCGTGTCCATGTGGACGCTCTCAGTGCAGCGGCAGGCCGAGCCGGACGTGGACCTGGCCCTGGGCAAGGTCGCCAGCGCGTCGTCGTCGGACGGCGACTCCAACGGCCCGGACCGAGCCGTCGACGGCAACCCACGGACCCGCTGGTCGTCGACGTTCGAGGACAACCAGTACATCCAGGTCGACCTGGGCGCACCGATCACCTTCGACCAGGTCACCATCGTCTGGGAGCAGGCGTACGCCCGCGACTTCGTCATCCAGGTCTCGAACGACGGGCAGTCGTGGACCGACGTGAAGTCGGTCAGCAACAAGATCACCGAGCTGAAGATCAGTGTCAACGGCGTGCCGGTGTTCGCCCGGGGCGGCAACTGGGGCTGGGACGAGCTGTTGCGTCGGGTGCTGCCCGACCGGCTGGCCGACACCGTCGAGATGCACCGCGACATGAACTTCACGATGATCCGCAACTGGCTCGGCAGCAGCAACCGCGAGGAGCTGTACCAGGCCTGCGACGAGCAGGGCATCCTGGTCTGGAACGACTTCTGGCAGGCCGGCGGGTTCCTGCCCAACCCGCCCGGCTACGTGGACATCGCCGCCGACACGATCCGGCGGTTCCGTCACCACCCCAGCATCGTGGTGTGGTGCGGCGCCAACGAGGGTGACCCGCCGCCGATCGTCGACGCCGGCCTCAAGCAGGCCGTCAGCACCGAGCACCCGGAGATCCTCTACATCCCCAACTCCGCCAGCGGCATCGTGAGCGGACGCGGGCCGTACCACTGGGTCGACCCGAACACCTACACCGACGTGACGATGTACGAGGCCGACTCCTTCGGCTTCCACACCGAGATCGGCATGCCGGTCGTGTCGGTGGCGGAGAGCATGCGCAACCTCGTCGGCGATGCGAAGGAGTGGCCGATCAGCGAGGTGTGGAACTACCACGACTGGTCGACCATCGGTAACCAGCGCGTCGGCACGTACCAGGCGGCCATCGACGCGCGGCTCGGCGAGTCCGACTCGCTCGACGAGTTCGCCACCCGGGCGCAGTTCGTCAACTACGAGAGCCACCGCGCCATGTTCGAGGCGTGGAACGCCAACCTGTGGCAGGACGCCACAGGCCTGCTGCTGTGGATGTCGCACCCGGCGTGGCACAGCACGGTCTGGCAGACCTACGACTACGACCTCGACGTGAACGGCGCCTACTACGGGGCCCGCAAGGGCTGCGAGCCGCTGCACGTGCAGGCCGACCCGGGCACCTGGCAGGTCCGGGTGGTCAACCACACCGCGGCGGCGGTCACCGGCGTGACGGTCACCGCCCGGCGGTACGACCTGAGCGGCCGGTCGTTGGGTACGCCGCAGCGGCAGCGGGTGGACGTGGCGCGTTCGGCCACGACGGCGGTCTTCCCGCTCGCCGCGCCGAACGGTGGCGGGCTGCACCTGGTCCGCTTGGAGCTGCGCGACAGCCGTGACCGGCTGCTCACGGAGAACACCTACTGGCGCTACGACAAGGCCGAGCAGATGCGGGCGCTCAACGACCTGCCGAGCACCCGCCTGTCGACGTCGTCGGGCACCGTACGTGTCGTGGACGGCCGGAACACCGTCACCACGACGGTCCGCAACCAGGGCCGTACCGTCGCCGCGTTGGTGCGGCTCGCCGTGCGCGACCAGCGTGGCGAGAGGGTTCTGCCGGCCCGCTTCGACGACAACTACTTCTGGCTCCTGCCGGGGGAGACCCGCGAGGTGCGGGTCTCCTGGCCCGCGCGGCCGGGCCTGCCCCGCCAGGCGCGGGTGACGGCGCAGGCGTACAACTCGGCGGTCAGCTAGGAACTCGCGGTGGGAGGCGACGCCCCGATCGTCGCCTCCCATCGCGTCGCGCCGGTTCGGCCACCTGATGAGGGTGTTTGGGTCGTTACCGCACCTCGGCCCGCTACCGACACCCATGCTGTACGGGTGACACGGTCCGGTTCCCCGTCCGGCGCGGTACGGGTCGCGTTCGCGTTCTGGATCACGCTCGTGGGCACCACAGTGCCGACCCCGCTCTATCCGCTCTACGAGATGGAGTTCGGGTTCTCGTCGTTGACCGTGACGGTGGTCTACGCGTTGTACGCGTTGGGCGTCGTCGTCGGGCTGCTGGTCTTCGGTCGGCTCTCCGACCAGATCGGCCGCCGTCCGGTCATCCTCATCGCGCTGGGCCTGTCCGTCGCCGCCGACGCCGTCTTCCTGTTCGCCGTGGACCTGGCGATGATCGTCGTGGGCCGGATCATCGCCGGTCTCTCCGCCGCGCTGATCATCGGCGCGGCGACCGCCGCGCTGGCGGAGCTGATCGACCGTCGGCATCCGAAACGCGCCGCCACCGTATCGATCTTCGCGAACCTCGGTGGGCTCGCGACCGGCACCCTGCTGTCCGGGATCGTGTCGGACGTGGCCCCGGATCCGCTCCGGCTGCCCTGGGTGATCGTGCTGGTCCTGGCCGTCGTCGCGATCATCGCGTTGCGCGGTGTGCCGGAGACGGTGCAGGATCGGTCACCGGTGACCCTCCGGGTGCAACGGTTGTCGGTGCCGGCGGCCATCCGGGGCGACTTCGTCCGCTCGGCGATCACCGCCGGGGCGGGCTTCGCGGCTCTCGGGGTGCTCACGTCGGTGACCGGGTTGTTCCTCGGCATGGTCCTGCACGAGAGGTCGCACACCCTGGCGGCGCTCGTGGTCTTCGTGGCCTTCGCCGGTGCCGCGTTCGGTCAGTTGCTGACCCGCGTTCTCTCCTCGCGCGCCGCACTCGCCTACGCCTGCGTCGGTCTGGTCGTGGGGGCCGGCCTGCTCGCGTTCAGCATGTGGATGGCCCTGCTGGCGACGCTCTTCGTCAGCGCGGCGGTCATCGGGGTCGCGTCCGGGGTGGCGGTCGGCGACGGCGTCGCGACGATCACGATGAAGACGCCGCCGCAGCATCAGGCCGAGGCGGTGTCGACCTTCTTCGCGATCCTGTTCGCGATGCTCGGCGTGCCCGCCGTCGGGGTCGGCCTGCTGATCCAGACGATCGGGCTGCAGCCCGCCGGCGAGATCTTCAGCGCGGTGGTGGCGGTGCTCGCGTTGGTCGTCCTGCTCAGCCTCGTGCGGGGCGGCCGGGCCCGGCCGGCGACCTGACCGACGTCGGCGCGCCGGGGGTTTGGCCGGCCCGGAAAGCCGTTCACGGAGGTCTTGCGGCGCTCATCGTATACAACATACGCTCCCCGAATCGCCCATTCGAGGAGCTCTCCATGACGAACCTCTCCGTCAGCGAAACGAGCCGTGTACTCCGGGCCGCGGTCGCGGCGGCCACCGTCGTCTGCGCGGTCGTCGCCTGCTCACCTGTGTCGGACAGCGGCGGCGGCGACCAGTCCGGCGGCAACCAGTCGGCAGGCCAGGACTCCTTCGGTACGCCGGCCGACCCCGCCGCCGTGAAGCAGGGCGGCAAGTTGGTCATCGCCCTCTCCGCCGAGCCCGACGCGTTGGACCCGACGCTGTCGAGAAGCCTCTACTCCCGCTACGTCTTCCAGGCGATGTGCCAGAAGCTCTACGACGTCGACGAGAAGGCGCAGGTCGTACCGCAGCTCGCGACCGCGCTGCCCACGACGAGCGGCGACGGCCGGACGGTGACCATCCCGCTGCGCCCGGGTGTGCGCTTCGCGGACGGGACGCCGTTCGACTCCGCCGCCGTGAAGGCCACAGTGCAACGCCACCTCACCAACGCCCGGTCGGCGCGCAAGAGCGAACTCGGTCCCATCGACGGCGTCGACACCCCCGACGCGCAGACCGTCGTCCTCCGGTTGAAGCAACCGTTCGCGCCGCTGCTGGGTGCCCTGGCCGACCGGGCCGGCATGATCATGAGCGCCAAGGCGCTGCAGAGCCTGGGTGACGACTTCGCCTCCGCACCGGTCTGCGTCGGCCCCTTCAAGTTCGCCAAGCGGGTGCCCCAGAACTCGATCGACGTCGTGAAGGACCCGAACTACTACGACGCGGCCAAGGTGCACCTCGACGCCATCTCGTGGCGGATCCTCACCGACGCGAGCATCCGCGCCGCCAACCTGCGCTCCGGCGACGTGCAGGTCGCCGACAGCGTGTCCACCCAGGACTTCGCCGCCCTGCGGCAGGACGCCGCGATCTCCGTCCTGCAGTCGCAGTCCCTCGGCTACCAGGGCCTGACCATCAACGTCGGCAACGTCGACGGCGTCGGCACCGCGCCCAAGCCCATCAACCGCCCCCTCGCGCAGAACGCCAAGGTACGGCAGGCCTTCGAGCACGCCATCGACCGTAAGGCGCTCGTCGACGCGGTCTTCAACGGTCTGCACGCCGCCGCCTGCTCGCCGATCTCGCCCGCGAGCCCGTTCTCGTCGCCCGAGGCGCAGACCTGCCCGGCGCACGACCCCGCCAAGGCCAAGCAGTTGCTCACCGAGGCGGGCGTGCAGACGCCGTACACGGTGACGATGCTCGCCTCCAACACCCCCGACACGCTGCGGCTCGCGCAGGCGTTGCAGTCCATGGTCAAGGACGGCGGGTTCGACCTGAAGATCAACCCGGTCGAGTACTCGTCGCTCCTCGACGAGCAGGACCGCGGCAACTTCGAGCTGTTGCAGCTCGGCTGGAGCGGGCGGATCGACCCGGACGCCAACATCACGAACTTCGTCGGCACCGGGGCCAGCCAGAACGTCGCCGGCTACAGCAACCCGCAGCTCGACACACTGCTGACCCAGGCCCGCCAGGCCGGCGACGTCGAGGAGCGCAAGAAGCTGTACGGGCAGGCGGTCACACTGCTCCAGCAGGACGACGCGCTGATCTACCTCTACCGGCAGCGGAACCTGACCGCCGTCAGCAAGCAGATCCAGGGCCTCCAGGTCTTCCCGGACGGTGTGCTCCGGGCGGGCTTCGCCGGCTTCGCCAAGTAGGTCACCGTGGCCCGATATCTGCTGACCCGCGCCTGGCAGTCGGCGCTGACCCTGCTGCTGTCGACGGTCGTGGTCTTCGTCGGCGTACGGGCGCTCCCCGGTGACCCGGCCCTCGCCCTGGCCGGCGAGGACCGCTCACCGGAGGCGCTGGAGGCGATCCGCCGCCACTACGGGCTCGACCAACCGCTGCCGGTCCAGTTCGCGCAGTACGTGGAGCGCATGGCGCAGGGCGACTTCGGGGTGTCGATCCGCACCGGCACGCCGGTCTCGTCGATGCTCACGACCGCCCTGCCGGTGACCGTCGAGTTGTCCGTCCTGGCGATCCTCATCGCCTCGGCGCTCGGGGTCGGCGCCGGCGTGCTCGCGGCGGTACGTCGCGGGCGACCGGCGGAATGGCTCGCCAACGGCCTGGCCCTGATCGGCCTGTCGGTGCCGCACTTCTGGCTGGGGCTGCTCGCGATCCTCTACCTGTCCGTGGCGACCGGGCTGTTCCCCGCCTCCGGCTTCGTGCCGATCCTGGAGGACCCCGTGGACAACCTGCACCACATCGTCCTGCCGGCGGTGATCCTCGGGACCGGCCTCGCCGCCATCATCATGCGGCAGACCCGCTCGGCGATGCTGGACTCGCTCTCGTCGGACTACGTGCGCACGGCGAAGGCGAAGGGCCTGCGACCGCGTGCCGTCATCACCCGGCACGCGCTGCGCAACAGCCTCATCGTGGTGGTGACCGTCGTGGGTCTCCAACTCGGAGGGCTGATCTCGGGCGCTGTGGTCACCGAACAGATCTTCGGGCTGCCGGGCTTCGGCAAGATGACCATCGACGCGGTGTTCCAACGGGACTACCCGGTGATCCAGGCCGTCGTCCTGCTCACCGCGACCGCCTACATCGTGATCAACTTCCTGGTGGACCTGCTCTACTCGGTCATCGACCCCCGCATCCGGGTGACGGGAGATCCGGCATGACCGTCCTCACCGTACCGATGGCGGAGACCGCGGTCGGCGTCACCAGGCGTACGCGGGTGCTGCGGCGGCTGCGCCGCAACCCCCTCGCGGTGGTCAGTTTCGTCGTGCTCGCGCTCGCCGCAGTCATCGCGCTGCTCTCGCCGTGGATCGCGCCGTACTCCGTCGACGAGACCGACTTCGCCCGTACTCTCGCACCTCCCGGCACCGCCGGGCACGTGCTCGGCACCGACGACCTCGGTCGGGACGTCCTCTCCCGCATCATGCTCGGTGCCCGGGCGTCGTTGCAGGTGGGGCTCCTGGCGGTGGCCACCTCCCTGGTCATCGGGGTGCCGCTCGGGCTGGCGGCCGGCTACTTCCGCGCCTGGGACGCGGTCATCTCGCGCTTCACCGACCTGCTGCTCGCCTTCCCGTTCCTGATCATGGCGGTGGGGTTGGCGGCCATCCGGGGCGCCAGCCTCGGCAACGCGGCGGTGGCCATCGGCATCGCCCAGATCCCCGGGGTGATCCGGGTCGTCCGCTCGGACACGCTGCGCCTCAAGTCGTTGGACTTCGTCGCGGCGGCCGTGGTGGACGGGGCCAGTGACCTGTGGGTGCTGACCCGGCACATCCTGCCGAACGCGACGTCGGTGATCCTGGTGCAGGCCACCGTCGCCATCCCGGCCGCGATCCTCGGCGAGGCGGTGCTGTCCTTCCTCGGCCTCGGCATCCAACCACCGGCGCCCAGCCTGGGCACCATGCTGGCCACCGCCCAGCAGTTCGCCGCCCGGGCGCCGTGGGCGGCCGTCTTCCCCGGCGTGGTGATCATGGGCTTGGCGCTGGCGTTCAACGTCTTCGGTGACGCCCTGCGGGACGCCCTCGACCCGAAGGGAGACCGCCGATGACCACGCCCGTGCTGGAGATCCGCGACCTGTCGGTGTCCTTCCCGACCGAGACCGGCACCGTCTCGGCGGTGGACGGCGTCAGCCTGAACCTCGCCCCCGGGGAGATCGTCGGAATGGTCGGCGAGTCCGGGTGCGGAAAGAGCGTCACCGCGATGAGCATCGCCGGCCTGCTGCCCGGCAGCGCCCGGATCACCGGCTCCGTACGCCTCGACGGCACCGAACTGGTCGGCGCCCGCGAGTCGGCGCTGCGCCGGGTACGCGGCCGGGAGATCGCCTACATCTTCCAGGAGCCGATGACGTCGTTGAACCCGGTGCTTACCGTTGGGCGGCAGATCGGGGAGGTGCTCCAGGTCCACGAGCGGATGTCCCGACGGGCCGCGCGGGCTCGCGCGATCGAGCTGCTGACGCTTGTCGGCATCCCCTCCGCAGCCCAACGGGTCGACACCTACCCGCACCAGCTCTCCGGCGGCATGCGGCAACGCGTGATGATCGCAATGGCGGTGGCCTGCGGCCCGAAGGTGCTGGTGGCCGACGAGCCGACCACCGCGCTGGACGTGACCGTCCAGGCCGGCATCCTCCAGGTGCTGCGCGACCTGCGCGACCGGCTCGGCACGAGCGTCCTCATCATCACGCACGACCTCGGCGTGATCGCCGACATCGCGGACCGCGTCGTCGTCATGTACGCGGGGCGGGTCGTGGAACGGGCACCGGTGGACGACCTGTTCGCACACCCTCGGCACCGGTACACCGCCGGGCTGCTGTCGGCGTCACCGCAGCCAGGGCGGCACGCCGGCACGGACCGGTTGACCGAGATCCCCGGGTTGGTGCCGGTGCTGTCGACGCAACCCGACGCGTGCACCTTCGCCGACCGCTGCCCGGCCGCCGACGACACCTGCCGCGAGTCCGCCCCGCCGCTGTCGGGCATCGGTGGCGAGGGCCACGTGGCGGCCTGTTGGCATCCCTGCTCGACGGCACCCCAGGAGGCGACCCGATGACGCCACAGCCGAACGCCCTGGAGATCGAGGACCTGGTGATGCACTTCGGCCCGGTCCGGGCTGTCGACGGGGTGTCCCTGACCATCCCGAGGGGTCGGGTCACCGCACTGGTGGGGGAGAGCGGCTCCGGGAAGTCGACAGTGGGCCGATGCGTGGTGCGGCTGGTCGAGCCCACCGGGGGAACGGTCCGGATCGCCGGGACCGACGTCACCCACCTGTCCCGACGGCGGCTGCGCCCGCACCGTGGCGCGGTGTCGATCGTCTTCCAGGACCCGGCCGCGTCACTGGACCCACGCATGCTGGTCGGCGAGATCGTGGCCGAGCCGCTGCGGCTGGCCGGCAGGCGGCTCTCCCGACGCGAACGGGACGCCCGCGTCGCTCCGCAGCTCGAACGGGTGGGCCTGCGCGCCGAGGTGGCACGTCGCTATCCCCACGAGCTGTCCGGTGGGCAACGCCAACGGGTCAGCATCGCCCGGGCGCTGATCTCCGAACCGATGCTGCTCATCGCCGACGAACCCACGAGCGCGCTCGACGTGTCGGTGCAGGCGTCGGTGCTCAACCTCCTCGCCGACCTGCAACGCGACATCGGGTTCGCCTGCCTCTTCATCACCCACGACCTGTCCGCCGTCGAGTACCTGGCCGACGAGATCGCCGTCATGTACCTGGGCCACCTCGTCGAGAAGGGCACCCGCGAGCGGATCTTCGCCCGGCCCGCCCACCCGTACACCCAGGCTCTGCTGTCCGCCGCGCCGGTGGCCGACCCGGTGCGCCAACGGCAGCGTCAGCCGGTGCTGCTCGGCGACGACCTGCCCTCCGCGCTCGACCCACCGTCCGGCTGCCGGTTCCGGACCCGGTGCCCGCTCGCCTTCGACAGGTGCGCGACGGAGGTGCCGGCGCAGACGGCCGTCGGCGACGGCATGGCGGCCTGCCACCTGGTCCGGCCGGACGGCACCGGCCCCGACGTTCGCACCGCAGATACCAGTGAGGTGTTGTCATGACGTTCACCACCCGACCGACGTTGCAGGGCACCTTCGGCATGGTGTCCTCGACGCACTGGCTCGCCAGCCAGGCGGCGATGGGCATCCTCGAACGCGGCGGCAACGCCTTCGACGCCGCGGTCACCGCCGGGTTCGTCCTGCACGTGGTCGAGCCGCACCTGAACGGGCCGGGCGGCGAGGTCCCGGCCATCGTGGCCACCGCGCAGGACCCCAGGCCGAAGGTGCTGTGCGGGCAGGGGCCGGCACCGGCCGGGGCGACCATCGCGCACTTCCGCTCCCTCGGGATGGACCTCGTACCGGGGGCCGGGCCGCTCGCCGCGGCCGTACCCGGTGCCGTGGGCGCCTGGCTCCTGCTGCTGCGCGAGCACGGCACGCTCACCCTCGCCGAGGTGCTGGAGCCGGCGATCGGCTACGCGGGCGCCGGTCACCCGCTGGTGGGCCGCGTGGGTGACACAGTCGCCGCCGTGCGGTCGTTGTTCGAGGAACACTGGCCCACCTCCGCCGCGCTCTGGCTGCGCGGCGGCCGGCCCCCGCGCGCGGGGGAGATGGTCACCAACCCGGCGTACGCGGACACCCTGCGCCGACTGGTGGAGGCGGGGCAGGCGGCCGGCGCGGACCGGGAGGCGCAGATCGAGGCCGCGCGACGCGCCTGGAGTACGGGTTTCGTCGCCGAGGCGATCGACGCGTTCAGCCGACGGCCGTTCCAGGACTCCAGCGGCCGACCGAATGCCGGTCTGGTCACCGGGGACGACCTGGCCGCGTACTCGGCGACATGGGAGGAGCCCGCCACCCTCGACTGGCACGGCTATTCGGTGGCGAAGACCGGGTTCTGGGGTCAGGGCCCGGTGCTGTTGCAGGCGCTGGCCACCCTCGACGCGCTCGACGAGCCCGCCGCGTACGACCCGAGCACCGCGACCGGTGTGCACGCCCAGGTCGAGGCGCTCAAGCTCGCCTTCGCCGACCGGGAGGCCTGGTACGGCGACGACGCCGACGTGCCCGCCAAGGCGCTGCTCTCCCGGGAGTACGCGCGGGAGCGGGCTGCCCTGGTCGGTGACCGCGCGTCGGTTCAGTTGCGGCCGGGACGTCCCGACGGGGCACAGCCTCGCCTGCCGGCCCACGTCCGACCCGGTGTCGGGCGGCGGGCTGATCCGACGGACCCGACGACGGGGGAGCCGACGGTGCAGTCGGACGGGGTGACCCGTGGCGACACCTGTCACGTCGACGTGGTCGACAGGTGGGGCAACATGATCTCCGCTACCCCGAGCGGTGGCTGGTTGCAGAGTTCGCCGACGATCCCGGAACTCGGCTTCCCGCTGGGCAGCAGGTTGCAGATGTTCTGGCTGGAGGAGGGCCTCGCCTCGTCGCTGGCGCCGGGGCGGCGACCGCGTACGACGTTGAGCCCGACGATGGTGCACCGCGACGGGGAACCGGTGCTGGCGTGCGGGACACCCGGTGGCGACCAGCAGGACCAGTGGCAGTTGCCGTTCCTGCTACGGCACCTCGTCGGCGGTCAGACCCTCCAGGAGGCGATCGATGCCCCGGCCTGGCACACGCTCGGCCTGCCGGGGTCGTTCTATCCACGGGACATGGAGCCCGGTGTCCTGGTGGTGGAGGACCGTTACGACGACAGCGTGCTGGCGGCCCTGCGGGCGTACGGGCACGAGGTGCGGGTGGTCGACGGGTGGAGCCTCGGTCGGCTCTGTGCCGTGACCCGGGACCCGGCGACGGGTGTGCTCGCCGCCGGTGCGAACCCCCGGGGGATGCAGGGCTACGCCTGCGGCCGTTAGGGCCTGTGTCGAAGCCCCTGGCCGGCCTGCGGCGGGCCCGGACGACGACCGGCCGCGTTGGATATTCGCCCGGATACAACACCGGTATCCGAACGAATATCCGCCTTGCCGGACCGCCGCCCGGACTCCGCCTCGGCTCGACCGAGGACTTCGACACAGGCCCTAGGCCGTCACTCCGTAGCCGCCCTCGGCGTTCTCGTGGGCTGCGGCGGACGCCGCGTCGAGGTGGGCGAGCGCGGCCCGCTCGGCGCGGTCGCCGTCGCCCGACTCGATGGCGTCGACGAGCTGGATGTGTTCGGCCCACGAGTGTGGTGCGCGTTCCGCCGCCCCGAGCCGGAAGACCCACTGGACATGGAGGTAGAGCGACTTGGCGATCGACGACAGCCAGGGGTTTCCGCTGATCTGGAGGATGCGCAGGTGCAGCATGCTGTTCAGTTCGGCGACCCGGGCCAGATCCTGTCGCTGGGTCGCCTCGCGGCCCTGGTCGAGCAGGGCCCGTAGGGCGGCCACGTCGGCGGCGGTGGCCCGTTCGGCGGCCAGCCGGGCGGCCAGCGTCTCCAGGCGCTCGCGGACGGCGAACATGTCGGCGATGGTCCCGCTGCTGGGTGAGGCGACGACGGCTCCCCGGCGGGGGAGGATCAGGACGAAGCCCTCGGCCTCGGCGACGCGGAGAGCCTCGCGGACGGGGTTGCGGGAGACGCCGAAGTCCTCGGCCAGCCGGTCCTCGGTGAGCCGTTCACCGGGTAGGTAGTTGCCGTCGATGATCGCGGTGCGCAGTGCGGCGAGGACCTGATCTCGTAGCGGCAGGTGTTGGGTGCCGAGCTTGTCCCGCAGATCGTCAGCCACCTGGTCGCCTCTCCGTGAACATGTCCGGACAAAGTGTATACGAAGAACAATCTCTGGAGGGTGGCCGACAGTGTCGAGCACAGTCCCCCGCGTGATCCAGCCCGACCTCGCAGCTCAGAAGGACCCGCGTCTCCTGCGCCGCCGGCACGCGCTCGTCGTCGTGCTCACCTTCCTGACCGGCAGCGCCGACGCCCTCGGGTTCCTCTCCCTCGGCGGTGCCTTCGCCAGCGTCATGACCGGCAACATGGTCCTGCTCGGACTCTCCGCGGGCCGGGGCGACGCCGAGCTGGCTCTGACGTCGGGCTGCGCCATCGTCAGCTTCATCGTCGGTGTCCTCGCGGGTGCCCGCGTCGTCGGCTCGGCGCAACCGGACGACCTGGTCTGGCCCCGTCGGGTCACCTGGGCGCTGGTCCTGGAACTGGTGGTGTTCCTCGTGTTCCTCGTCGTCTGGGAGGTCACCCTCCACATCCCCGACGCGGGTGTCCACCTCGCGCTGCTCATGCTGTCCGCCGTCGCGCTGGGCATCCAGAGCAGCGCGATCCAACGCTTCGGCGTCCCCGGCCTGTCCTCCACGTACCTGACCGGCACGCTCACCAGCCTGATCGCCGGCGTCGCCGCGCGCAGCCCGTGGGGCAGCCTGCGCCCCAAGGCCCAGGTCCTGCTGGCCCTCATGGTCGGCGCCGGGGTCGGCGCGCTCGTCGCCCTGCACCTGCCGGTCGTCGCCCCGGCGTTGCTGATCGTGCCACTGCTGCTCGTCATCGCCGTGTCCTCGCGGATGAGGGCCTGAGCGTCAGACGCCGCGCGCGAACAGGGCAAGGCGTACCCGGTTCGGGCTGTCGGTCTTGGTCATCAGACTGGTGATGTGGGTCTTGACCGTGGTGACACCGATGTGGAGGCGGTCGCCGATCTCGGTGTTGGACAGGCCCTCGGCGACCAGGTTCAGCACGTCCTGTTCGCGGGCGGTCAACCCCTGCACCGGTCGTGGCGTCTCGGGGCGGGCGTGTACGGCGCGTTGCACGAGGCGTCGGAGCACCTCCGCGCTGAACGGGCTGTCACCGGCCGCGGCCCGGCGGATGCCGTTCAGCAACTCGGTCGGGGGCGCGTCCTTGAGCAGGAACCCGCAGGCGCCGGCGGTCAGGGCGGGATAGAGGTGGTCGTCGTCGCCGAACGTGGTCAACACCAGGATGCGGGTGGTGGGGCGTTCGGCGAGGATCCGACTGGTCGCGGTGATCCCGTCGACGCCGGGCATGCGCAGGTCCATGACCACGACGTCGGGGAGCAGCCGCGCGGCGAGCGTGATCGCCTCGCGGCCGTTGTCGGCCTCCCCGACGACCTCGATGTCGGGTTGGGCGTCGCAGAGCATCCGCAGCCCGGCCCTGATGAGGTGCTGGTCGTCGACCAGCAGCACCCGGATCACGCCGGCTCCGGCGTGCGGGACCCAACCGGGCCCGCATGCTCACCGGGCAACGACCCGGGCGGGGCCGCGCGCTCAGCGGGCATCGACCCGCCCGGGCTCCGGTCCGACGCGGCGACCACGGCCGGGAGGGCGGTGCGCACCCGCCAGCCGGTGTCGGTCTGGCCCGCCTCCAACCGGCCACCGAGGACCTCGACGCGCTCGCGCATGCCGGTGATGCCGTGACCGCCGCCGGCCGGTAGACCCGCCGGGACCTCACCGCGACCGGTGTCGGTGACCTCCCAGTGCACCGCGTCGTCGTGGACGGCGACGACGAGCCGCGCCACCGCTGAGGTTCCGGCGTGTTTGGCCACGTTGGTCAGTGCCTCCTGGGTCAGCCGCAGCACGGCCATGCCGCGTACCGCGTCGAGCGAACCGATCGCCGGATCCAGGTCGGCCTCCACTGTGACACCGGCCTGACGTGCCCGGTCGACAGCAGCGCCGATCGCCGCCGGCAGCGCGGAGGGCTCGATCGCGGTCAGCGCCGCGTCACCGCGTACCCCGTCGGGGTCGCGCAGCACCGCGACCAGCCGGCGCAACTCGCCGAGGGCCGCCGTGCCGGTGCCGTGCACGTCGTCGAACACCTCGCCCGCCCGGGGGTCCAGGTCGGTGAGCACGTGCCGGGCCACCCCGACCCGCAGCACCATCGACGCCACGTGGTGCGCGACGACGTCGTGCAGCTCGCGGGCGATGGCGGCGCGTTCGTCGGCGCGCGCCGCGCGGCTCTCCGACTCGCGCTGTCGTTGCTCGGCGGCGGCCTGCTCCACGGCCTGCCGGCCGAGTTCCCGGTTGGTGCGGATGACCAGGCCGAGCAGGACCGGAACGCCGACCTCCACGGCGAGCCCGACGACCCCGGAGGCGAACCGACGCGGCGGGTCGCCGATCGAGTCGGTCAGGTCGACCACCACCAGCAGCGCGGTGGCCAGCCAGATGGCCCGGGGGCCACGCGCCCGCATGGTCATCTCGAGCAACGCCCAACTGGCGCCGACCTGGTTGATGGTGAAGTCGTCGATCAGGCTGATGGCGACCGCCAGCAGGGCGGCCTGCGCCACCATGTTCACCACCGGTCGGCGGTGCGCCGCCAGCGCCACCGCGAACGCCGGCACCGCGAGGACCCACTGTGTCGTCGTGGGCGTGCTGGTGGAGTGCGGGACGACGAGCAGGTAGCACAACCCGGTGAGGTCGAGCAGCACCATCCGCACGAGTGTGTCCCGCAGGTCGAACAGTCGCCCCAGCCCGCTCACGACGGTCAGCCTAGGCGTTGCGGGCCGGTGGCGGCGGTCGCCGACCGCCGCCACCGGGTCCGGACCGCGAGGTACGCGGCGAGGCCGAGCGGCCCGAGCAGGATGGTCAGCAGCAGCACCGGAGCCATCACCAGCGCCGGCACCCCCCGTTCCCTGCTGTCCAACCACGCCCACCGCCCGACGAACAGATCGAACGCGATCATGTGTGCCCAGCCCGCCGCCGCACCGTCGGAGGTGCCGAGCAGGTCGCGCACCCCGGCCAGCGTCGGCGAGGCCACGGCCGGCAGCACCTCACCGAACGCCGGCAGCACCAGCAGCGCGTAGATCACCACGACCGGCAGCACGATCAGCGGGGAGGCGATGATCCGGGCGGTCCACGACCACCGCGGCAGCAGGATCATCAGCGCCCAGAACGGCGCTGCCACCGCGAAGGTCAGAGAGAACAGCGTCGCGGTCATGCCGCCAGCGCCAGTTCCGGTCGGCGGCGGCGCGCCAGCACGAGCCCGGCGGCGGTCGCGGTCGTGACCACCAGGGCCGCGACCGCCGCGAGGGTGACGCCATCCGGGCGCAGCAGCGGCTGTCCGCGCAGCGCCTGCCAGGTCAACAACACAGTGAGTACGCCGTACGCCGCGCCCGCCACGACCACCAGCCGGGAGCGGGTGCGCTCGTCCAGCCGTGTCGCGAACCGGCTCAGCAGGATCGCCAGGATCGGCAACGCCTGGAGGGCGTGCAGCCCCACGAAGTGCCCGATCCGCAGGTCACCGCCGGTGGTGCTCCAGCCGACCACCGGCAGGCCCGCCCCGCCGTCGGCCACACCGACGCTGTGCGCCCCGGAAATCCCCTCGATGCCCGGGTCCTGAGCCGGCAGCGCCATCGGCACCGCCGCGAGCATCCCCAAAAGGGACAGGCCGAGCCCCCAACCGACCGCGCTGTGCGCCACCCGGTCGGGGATCCGCTTGATCAGCACCACGATCCCGATGACGAGGTGCGCGAAGAACAGCACCATGATCGCCGCTCCCATTGCCGCGAACAGCGCGGTGTTCAGGGGGGTGGTGTCGTTGAAGTGGCTGGTCTGCCCGCGTACCGCCTGACCGACGATCCACGCGTTCTCCACGACCGCCACCGCGACGATGACGACGACCGCCCGCTCGACGGCGCGGCTGCGTCGCGGCAGCAGGGAGAGCATCCAGGCGAGCGTCGCGCCGTACAGCACGAAGGACACCGCGAACTTGAACGGCTTGAGCCAGATCGGCGCCCCGGTGAGGACGCGCGGGTCGACGAGGATGCCGACCACGGCGACGACGGCGAGCACCGCCATCACGGATACCAGGAACATCAGCGGGCGGTTCCAGCGCCTCGCCCGGCGCACATCGGTAGTCATGTCTGTAGATGCTCGTGGCCGCTCCCGCCGATCGCGTCCGACCGCGAGCCCCGGTTGCGGCCGGTGGTCGGAACGCGCCTCCTCCCTGGGTAGGAGACGAAACCCGTCGAAGCCGCTCGGTGGTGCTGGCACAATGGCCGGCCTGCCGACCGGACGGGGATCGACGATGACGACCAACGAGGACCGTGTCCAACCGAACGAGACCACAGTGCCGCTGTTGCACTGCCCAGCCCCGGAGGAGACCCTGGCGTTCTGGCGGGCGCTGGGGTTCGAGGTGGCCTACGAGCAGCTCAAGCCCTACGTGTACCTGGCCTTCACGTGGAGTGGGTTCCAACTGCACTACGGTCCCGCGCCGAAGGACCTCGACCCGGCGAAGGAGCAGTCCGGCGGGTGCCTGGTGATGGTGGACGCGGTGGGGCCGTACCACGCGGCGTTCACCGAGGCGATGCGCCGCAGCTACGGCAAGGTGCTGGTCAAGGGCCTGCCCCGGATGACCCGCTACCGCGCCGGGTCGTCGCGGTTCAGCATCGTCGACCCGTCAGGCAACACCATCGTCTTCATCCAGCGGGACGAGCCGGACGACGTGGAGTACGGCGGGTCGAAGGAGCTTGACGGGCTGGCCCGGGTGCTCGACAACGCGCGGATCCTGCGCGAGTTCAAGATGGACGACCGGGCGGCCTACCGGGCGCTCGACTCGGGGATGCGCCGCCGCGCCGAGGACGCGCCGGTGGTCGAGCAGGCGATGGCGCTGGCCGGCCTGATCGAGCTGGCCACCGCGTTGGACAAGGCCGACCGGGTGCCCGAGTGGGGCGGCCGCCTCCAAGCGCTGTCCCTGACCCCGCAGGAGCGGACGCAGGCGGCGCAGTACGTCGCCGACCCCACCCTCCTCGAACCGTGGTGGCCCGACGCGACCTGACCCCGGCCCTCCCCGCGCACCGTCGGCGACGTGGTTGTCGCCCGCGTCGTCAGGGCCGCAGCCTGCCGTCATCGTCGAGGACAGCTTCTGCCAGCCGCTCCGGGAACATGCGACGCACGCTCGCGGAGTATTCGCTCCCATCGCCGGGCTGGATGACGCGATCGCCGTCCACCCGCACCGGTATGGAGACTCCGGAGACGACCCCGGCCCCCGGTGCTGCTTCACAGTGCGCCCAGGCGAACGACGAGGAACCGTCTCGCCCCAGCAGCCGAACCTCGCAGGTGCCTGGTCCGCCCAGCAACTCGACGGGGAGGAGCGTCACGAGACGGTCCTCCTCGGCCCGAACGTCAGCCGCGTTGCGGTCAGGTAGCGGGTAGGGCGGTTCGGAGCAGCCGGTGAGCAGCCCGATCGCCAGACCGAGCCAGACGGCGTGTCGGCGAATCACCAGTGCAGCATCCCATCCGGTGGTTCTGAGCCGCCATCACCGTCAGTTTGCGGACCGAGCGCTCGCGGCGCTGCGGCGGAAGAGCAGGGCCACGCCGGTGAGGATGACCAGCAGCAACCCGGTGAACCAGTCCATCGCCGTGCCGGCGGTGACGGCCTGGGTGGCGACGCCGATGCCGACGGACGGCAGGATCATCCCCAGGTAGGCGACGAGGAACAGCCCGGCCAGGGCCTCGCCGCGCCGGACCGGGGCGGCCATCGCCACGACGGCACCAACGGCGGCCTTGAACAACACTCCGGCGCCGATGCCGGCGACCACACCGCCGACCAGGAACGCCGTGAGACTGGCGGCGTGCATTCCCACCAGCAGGAGGGGTACGCCGAGGGCCTGGGCGAGCAGCCCGAGCCGGACCTTCGCCGGGCCGGTGAGCCGGCTGGTGAGGGTCTGCGCCGCAGCGGCACCGCCGAACACGGCGAACACGATAGTGCCGGCCAGCGCACGCGACGGAAGGTGCAGGGCACCCGCGACGAAACCCGGGGCGACCGAGGTGAACAGGCCGAACACGGCGAAGGACGCGAACCCGGCCGCCGCCGCAGCCAGGTATCCGGCCCGGTCCGCGTGGTCGGCGTTGATCCGCTGCGGCCGGTAGGTGGGCTTGACCAGCGGCGCCTCGACGGTCTCCGGGGTCAGGGCGACCGCCACGATGCTCACCGTCAGCAGGACGGCGAACACCAGGTACGGGGTACGCAGCGGCGCGTCGACGTACTGGGCGAGGAAGCCCGCGATCAACGCGCCGACGCCGAGGCCACCGATGTTGGCGGCCGTCGAGACCATCTCGAAGCGTTGGCGGGACGAGTCGGGCCGGTGCGCGGCGTGCAGCTCCTGGAGGTAGGCGGTGGCGGTCGCGGTGATCATGCCGATGCCCAGCCCGCTCACCAGCCGGGCGACCAGCAGCACCGGCAGGGACGGGTCGCCCAGGAACAGGGCGGCGGCCACCAGCTCCAACACCAACGCCGGAATGAGGATCTTCTTGCGGCCGACCCAGTCCGAGACGTGACCGGCGAGCAGCAGGCTGATCACCACGCCCACCGCGTAGACCGCGAACACGACAGTGCCCATGAAGGTGGAGAAGCCGTCCCGCGCCATGTACAGCGGGTAGAGCGGGGCAGGCACTGTGCAGAACGCCATCGCGACCAGGAACGCCAGGGCGATCGCCCAGAACCCGCGGCCGTGCCGGCGGGATCCCGGCATGGACACGGCGGGGCGGGAAGACAGGGTCGTCGACATGGCCCCACTGTCGCTGGGCCCAAGCATCAGAGCCAACGAAAGTTGATGCTAGCGACGATCGCGTTCGGTGATACTTGGTGGTGTGGAACTCCGCCAACTTGAGTACTTCGTCGCCGTGGCCGAGGAGCAGAACTTCACCCGCGCCGCCGCTCGGCTACACGTCGTCCAGTCCGCGGTCTCGGCGGCGGTCAAGACCCTCGAACGCGAACTGGGTGCGCCGCTGCTGGACCGCAACTCCAAACGCGTACTCCTCACCGACGCCGGGGCGGCGCTGCTGCCGCGCGCCCGGATCGCCCTCGACGCGGCCCGCGACGCGCGCGACGCCGTCGCCGAGGTGCACGGCGGCCTGCGCGGCACCCTGCGCATCGGCACGATGACCTCGATCAGACTCCTGCACCTGCCGGCCCTGCTCGGCGAGTTCCACCGCCGGCATCCCGGGGTGCTGCTGCACACCAGCGTCGCCCCGCACGGCTCCCAGGGGCTCATCGACGCCCTCGCGGAACGCCGGCTCGACCTCGCGTTCGTCTCCCTACCCGGCACGCCCCCGGCGGAGATCCACCTCACTGAGCTGGCCAGTTCGGCCCTCGACCTCGTCGTCCCGGACGACCACCCGCTGGCCACCCGCGAGGCGGTCACCCTGGCCGACATCGCCGGGCTGGACTTCATCGACTCTCCGGTCGGCTACGGCAATCGGGCCGTGACCGACCGGGCGTTCGCCGCGGCCGGCCTGTCCCGGCGCGTCACGATCGAGATCCCCGACATCGCCACCGGCGCCGACCACGTCCGGCACGGGCTCGGCATCGCGCTGCTGCCCCGGTTCGCCGTCGCCGACGACCACGGTGTGCGCCTGCTGACCGTCGCCGGTGCCGACCTGAACTGGACGGCGTCCCTCGCCATCCCGGTGGACCGCCCGGTCGGGGCTGCCGCCCGGGCGCTGATCAGCCTGACCGCCGAGTTCCTGCCTTGACGGGCGCCGGGGTGAGGGCTACGAGGCCAGGCGCTCCGCCACTGTGTGATCCGCTCGGACGAACTCGACCCCGTCGTCCGACTGGTTGATCTCCGACCACACCGCGTCGAGGGAGAGGCCGAGGACGTCGGCGATCGCCGCGATGGTCGGGAAGGCGGGGGTAGCGATACGACCGGACTCGATCTTCCGGAGAGTCTCCGGTGAGACACCCGCGTCCAGCGCGGTGAGGAGCATCGAACGTTCCCCCCGGGCGCGACGCAGGAGGGCGCCGAGGCGCTGTCCGCGTTCGACCTCTGCGGGAGTGAGCGGCAACCTGACCATGCCCCGATTCTAGTACCGGGATAATATGGCCGGGATACTTATTGGTTCGAGGAAGGCGCGGCATGATCGAGATCCTGAGCCCCACCGACCTGCCCCGCGCTCGGGACACCGGAGCCCTGGTCGCCGGCATCCTGCAGACGTTGAAGAGTCGCAGCGTGGTCGGCACGAACCTCCTGGACATCGACGCGTGGGCGCAAAGCATGATCATGGAGGCCGGGGCGCAGTCCTGCTACGTCGACTACGAGCCCTCGTTTGGGCGCGGCCCCTTCGCCCACTACATCTGCACGTCGGTTAACGACGCGGTGCTGCACGGGCTGCCCTACGACTACCGGCTCGCCGACGGCGACCTGCTGTCGCTCGACCTCGCCGTCTCCCTGGGTGGGGTGGTCGCCGACTCCGCGATCAGCTTCATCGTGGGCGAGACGCAGCCCCCGGACAGCGTCGCGCTGATCGACGCCACCCAGCGCGCGTTGAGCGCCGGCATCGCCGCCGCCGGCCCCGGAGTCCACATCGGCGACATCTCCCACGCCATCGGCTCGGTTCTCGGCGCGGCCGGATACTCGGTCAACACCGAGTTCGGCGGCCACGGCGTCGGCTCGACGATGCACCAGGACCCGCACGTCTCCAACACGGGACGGCCAGGCCGCGGCTACCGGTTGCGCCCAGGGGTGCTGCTGGCGCTGGAGCCGTGGGTCATGGCGGACACCGCCACGCTCGTCACCGACCCCGACGGCTGGACCCTGCGCAGCGTGACCGGCTGCCGGACCGCGCACAGCGAGCACACGATCGCCATCACCGACGACGGTGTCGAGGTCCTCACCATGCCCAAGCCCTGACCCCTACGCTACGAACCGTCGGCCCGGCGGATCGCGGCCGCCATCTCCGACGAGCTGTGGTCGGCGGCTACCCCCTCGACGAGGATCACCTCGCCGGCGAGGTGCCTCGTCCGCAGGGGCTTGATTTCCTGGTAGGTGGGGGATCCGTACCAGGAGCGGGCCCTGCTCAGGTCGGGAAACTCGATGATGACCAGGTCGCCCGGCCAGTCGCCCTCCAGGACCTCGATCGGCCCGCCGTGCACGATGAACCGGCCGCCGAAGGGCACGAGGGTGGCCTGGATGCGCTCCAGGTATTCCAGCACCTCGGCATGGATGGGAGCTCTGCGCAGGTGAGCAAGCGCGTACGCGGTCATGATTCTCCGTTCGTTGCGGTCGGGGCTTCGCCCCTGGAGAAATAATCGCGAGCGCTGGCGCGCGTTGTCGATTACGTCGCAGGTAATGCGCCGCCCCCCGACGCGGTCAGTAGGGTCGGTGCGTGACGACCAGGCCGGGGCGACCGGTGGGTGAGCTGCTGCGCGACCAGCGCCGCAGGCGCGGGATGACTCAGCTCGACCTGTCGATCGAGGCGGGCGTGTCGGCCCGGCATCTGAGTTTCGTGGAAACCGGGCGATCCCGGCCGAGCCCGGACCTGATCCTGCGGCTGGCCGAACAGCTCGACACGCCGCTGGCGGAGCGCAACACGATGCTGCTCGCCGGCGGATACGCCCCCGCCTACCCCAGCCACGACCTGGACGGCCCGGAACTGGCTCCGTTGCGTGCCGCCGTACGGCAGATCCTCAACGGACACAGCCCTTACCCGGCGGTGCTCGTCGACCAGCACTGGCACCTCGTCGAGGCCAACCCCGCCGTCGCCCTGTTCACCGCGGGCGCGGCGCAGCACCTGCTGGCCCCGCCGATCAACGTGCTACGGCTCAGCCTGCACCCCGACGGCATGGCCCCGCGAATCCTCAACCTCGCCGAATGGCGGGCCCATCTGCTCAACCGACTGCGCCGGCAGGCTGTGACCACGAACGACCCGACCCTGTCCGCACTGCACGAGGAGCTTCACTGTTATCCGTGCGGCGACGACGTCCTGCCGACCAGCGACGACGTCTCGGCCGTCGTTGTTCCGCTCCGTTACCGCCACGGTGACCAGGAGCTGTCCTTCCTCAGCACGACCACCCTGTTCGGGACCCCGCTGGATGTCACAGTCGCCGGCCTGGCCGTCGAGGCGTTCTTCCCGGCGGACCCGGTGACCACCGCCGCGCTCCACGCCCTTGATGCAGGCTCCGCCGAGGTGGGCTGACGGCGGGCGATGCCAGCGCGCGCACACGCCAACGGCGCGCTTTGGTCACGGCGCGTTTCAAAATGAACCGATCGGTCATGTTTTCCGTGATGACGGTCAGGGTCACCCACCAGAGTCACGGAGGCAGGATGTCAACGGTTCGAACCGGTCCGGTCATCGGACTGCTCGTGCAGATCGGCTTGCTGGCGGTGCTCGCGCAGACCGTCGGTCTCGGCCCGGCCGGGTGGGCGGCGGGGCTGGCGTACGGGGTGGCGCTGTGTACCCTGCTCAGTCGGGGGATGTCCCGCTCGGGCGCACGTGACCTGGGCCCGGCCGACCAGGTGACTCTGAGCCGGGCGATCCTCGTCGGTGGCGTGACTGCCCTGGCCGCGGACTCGTTCTCCCGGCCGGCACCTGTCGCGTTGATGGTCGTCCTCACCAGTGTGGCGCTGGCTCTCGACGCCGTGGACGGTTACACGGCCCGACGCACAGGGACGTCCAGCGAGCTGGGCGCGCGCTTCGACATGGAGATCGACTCCTTCCTGGTCCTGGTGCTCTGCATGTACGTCGCCCCCTCGGCGGGTGGCTGGGTGCTCGCGATCGGCGCGATGCGGTACGTCTTCGTCGCCGCGAGCTGGGTGCTGGGCTGGATGCGCGGATCGTTGCCGCCGCGCTACTGGCGGAAGGTCGTCGCCGCGATCCAGGGCGTGGTGCTGACGGTGGCGATGGGCGACGCGCTGCCCGGGCCACTGACGACAGTCGTGCTGGTGGCGTCGCTGGCGCTGCTGGTCGAGTCGTTCGGGCGGGACGTCGCGTGGCTGTGGACGACGCGTCACCTCCGCCGCGCCCTCGCCCACGACGCTGCGGAGGACCGGCGCACTCCGGTCGTCCACGGCACGGCGGATGGGCTGCCCTGGCCAGAGCATCGGACGGTCGCCGTGGCCCGACGCGGGATCGCCCGCGTCTGAGTCGCCCGGTTACCGCACTCAACAAAGATCATGGAAGGATGCCCGGGTTGTCGCTCTTGACGCGCGTACGTCAGATGCCGAGCCAGGGACGGAAGGCGATGAGGGGCGAGCTTTCGGACGTCACCGCCACCGACGGCACCGAGGCCGAGGGCCGGCCGAAGCGCTCCGTCGTGGCCCGACTGGTCACCCTCCTGGCCGTGCTGCTCGTGGTGCTCGTGCTCACCCTGCCGTACGACTTCGGCCGTCTCAGCCCGGGGGCGTTCGTACGGATACCCCTGGAGGCGCTGCTGGCTGTCGCCCTCCTGCTCGCCCTACCCCCGCGTTGGAGCAGGTTGGTGGCGACGCTCGCCGGCGTGGCCCTCGGCCTGCTCGGCCTGCTGAAGCTGTTCGACCTGGGGTTCACCGCCGCGCTCAGCCGGGCCTTCGATCCGGTGCTCGACTGGGGGCTGCTCGACGAGGGGTTCGCCTTCGTCAGCGAGTCGTACGGCCGGCCCGTCGCCATCGGCGTGGCGATCACCCTGGCGGTGGTGGCCGTCGGCCTGCCCACCCTGGTCACGCTGTCGATGCGACGACTGCGCCGGCTGGTGATCCGGCACCGCGCCGGGACCACCCGGGTCGTGGCGGCGCTGGTGGTCGTCTGGGTGGTCTGCGCCGCGTTCAACGTGCGGGTGGTCGACGGCGTGACTGTCGCCGACACGTCCGCGACCACCCTGACCAACGGCCACGGCTTCCAGGTACGTCTTCGTCTCGACGACCGGGAGAGGTTCGCCGCGCTGCTCGAGGACGACCGGTTCGCCGAGACGCCCGGCGACCAACTACTCACCGCGCTACGCGGCAAGAACGTCGTCGTCTCCTTCGTGGAGAGCTACGGCCGGGACGCCGTCGAGGACCCGGAGTTCGCCCCGCAGGTCGGTGCGGTCCTCGACGGAGGGACCAGTCGGCTCACCGCGGCGGGGTTCGCCTCGCAGAGTGGTTTCCTCACCTCGCCGACGTTCGGCGGCGGTAGTTGGCTCGCGCACGACACCCTGCTCTCCGGCCTCTGGGTCGACAACGACCAGCGGCACCGCACCCTGTTGGCGAGTGACCGGCTGACCCTCAACAAGGCGTTCCAACGGGCGAGCTGGCAGACCGTCGGCGTGATGCCCGCGGTGAGCAAGCCGTGGCCGGAGGGCTCCTTCTTCGGCTACGACCGGTTCTACGACGCCCGGAAGCTCGCGTACCGGGGGCCGAAGTTCAGCTTCGGCACCATGCCCGACCAGTACACGCTCGCCAGCTGGCGGCGGCTGGAGCAGTCGAATGGCGACGGCGACCCGACGATGACGGAACTCGCGCTGGTGTCGAGCCACGCGCCGTGGACGCCCGTCCCGGAGCTGGTCGACTGGGCCGCCCTCGGCAACGGGGCGATCTTCAAGGGCACCGCCAAGGAGTCCGACGACAAGCGACGCAACACCGAGCAGATCCGCGCGGACTACCGGCACTCCATCGAGTACACGTTGAGCGCGCTCATCTCCTACGTGCAGACCTACGGCGACGACGACCTCGTGTTCATCTTCCTCGGTGACCACCAGCCCGCCGCCGTTGTCACCGGCGACAACGCCAGCCGGGACGTCCCGATCTCCATCATCACCCGGGACCGGGCCGTCCTGGACCGGATCTCCGGGTGGGGTTGGCAGGACGGGCTCAAGCCGGGACCGCAGGCACCGGTCTGGCGGATGGACACCTTCCGGGACCGGTTCCTGACCGCCTTCGGGCCGTGACCCGGCCCCCTCACGGACTGGACTGAGACACATGACGGCTGACACCAGCACCAGGATCGCCGCCCTCCGGACCGACCCGGCGATGTCCCTCCTGCACCGATCGCTGGACGTCTACTACGGCGACGCCGAGCGCGACGCGCGGATGGACGCCTTCTACGCCCGCTTCGTCACCGAGGGGGATCTCGTCTTCGACGTCGGCTCGCACGTGGGCGACCACATCGCCAGCTTCCGTCGCCTCGGGGCGAGGGTGGTGGCGGTGGAGCCGCAGCCGCTGTGCCTGCGCGCCCTGAAGGCGATCTACGCCGACGACGACCAGGTGACGCTCGTCGAGGCGGTCTGCGGCGCGGCCCCGGGGAGCACTCGCTTCCACGTCAACTCCGCCAACCCCACAGTGTCGACGGCCTCGCCCGACTTCATGCTGGCGGCGGAGGGCGCCGGCGGGTGGGAGGGCCAGGTGTGGGACGCCGACATCGAGGTCCCGGTGGTCACTGTCGACACCCTCATCACCGAGTACGGCGAGCCGACCTTCGCGAAGATCGACGTGGAGGGTTTCGAGGACGAGGTGCTGGCCGGTCTGACCCTCCCGCTGCCCGCCCTCTCGTTCGAGTTCACCACGATCGCGCGCCCGGTCGCCTCCCGGTGTCTCGAACGCCTGACCGCCCTCGGCTTCGACGGCTTCGACGTCGCGCTGGGCGACGACAAGTCGATGACGTTCCAACGCTGGGTCTCCGCGACCGACATGGCGACGCACCTCGCCGCACTGCCGCACAGCGCGAACTCCGGCGACGTGTACTGCGTGCGCGGTCGGCACCAGACGGGAACCTGACCGACGATCGGATGATCGGGTGCTGGCGGCGGGGCGGACCAGCGGGGGATGATCGTTGTTCGTCTCGACGCCGAGCCGAGCCACGCGATCAGGCGGGGAGAGGGTGACGCCGTTGACCCCTACGCAGCTTCGCGCGTACGTCGCCGTGGTCCGGTTGGGCTCGGTCAAGCAGGCCGCTGCGGAGCTCCAGGTCTCCGAGTCGGCCGTGTCGCTCCACATCGCCCAACTGCGCAAGGAGTTCGGCGACAAACTCTTCGCCCGTACGGCGGGCGGCCTCGCGTTCACCCCCGGTGGGCTGCGGCTGGCCAGCCGCGCCTCGGAGCTGCTGGGCCTGCAGGACCGCACGATACGGGAGGTGAGCGCCGCGACCCGTGGCCGGCGTCTGTTACGGGTCGCCGCGTCGAGCCTCTTCGCCGAGTTCGCCGCGCCGGGCCTGATCGACCTCTTCGCGAGGCGGGCCGCCGACCTCGACGTCGAGTTGAGCGTGCGTGGCCCGGGCTCCTTCGGGCCGCTGCTGCTGGCCCGCGCCGTGGACATCGCCATCGGCCCGCAGCCGCCGGTCGTCGATGCCGCCATCGCCTGCCGCCCGGTCATGAACTACCGCCTCGTCCTCGTCGTCGGCCCGCTCCACCCGCTCGCCGGGGTGACGGCGTCCCCTGGGCAGTTGCGGGAGCAGACCTGGCTGCTCGGGCCCTCGGCGACCACGGAGTTGGGCGGGGTGCCGGCGTTGCTGCGTCGCCTCGCCGTGCCGGATGACCGGCAGCAGATCTTCCAGAGCCACGCGGCGGCGCTGGGGGAGGCCAAGCGAGGTAAGGGGGTGGCGCCGGCCCTCGCGTTCACCGTCGCGCCCGACGTCCGCCAGAGGCATCTCGTGCAGGTGGCGGGGCCACACGCGACGATGGAGGCGGTGTGGCATTCGCAGGTGCTCGCCAACCCCGACGCGATGTCGGCCGCTGGCGAACTGTCGCGCTTCTCGTCGACGCCGAGGGCGATTCAGGCGATGATGCGCGGCGCGGGCGTGAGCGTCGGCCACTTCCGGCCGTCGGTGCACGTGACGCTCTGGAGCTGACGGGCTACGACCAGCAGGTCCTGGAAGGTGCTGGCCGGCAGCATCCGGTCGCAGTAGGGGAGTGCGGCGGCCATGCCGCCGACCCGAGGTGCGAAGCCGGGTGCGCCGGCGCGGGGATTCAACCAGACGATCCGGTACGCGCGGCGGCTCAGCCGGGCCATCATGGCGGCCAGGTCGTCGGGCGGATCGCTGTCCCAACCGTCCGACCCGATCACCACCACCGCCCCACGCACGGCCTCCGCGTGGTGGGAGGTGAGCAGGGCGCGCAGGTTCGTGGCGATCCGGGTGCCCCCGTACCGGTCGGTCACGGCCGCGCTGGCCTGCGCGACCGCCTCTGCCGCCGACGTGTGTCGCAGCACCACGGTGAGCCGGGTCAACGTGGTCGCGAACGCGAAGACCTCCGCGTCGGCGACCACCGCGAACGCCCGCATCAGATGCAGGTACGCGGTCGCCTGCGCCCGCATCGACTCGCTGACGTCGCAGAGCAGCACGACCCGGCGTGGCCGTCGTGTCGGCCGCTCGCGGACCACCTCGACGGGCTCCCAACCGGTGCGACGGGCCCGGGCGATGGTCTGCCGTAGCGCGACCCGCGCGCCGCCCGTGGCGATGGCGTGCCGCCGGGTACGCCGGGTCGGCCAGCCGACGACAGCCGCGCGGAGGGCGTCGCCGAGTTGCGTGACCTGCGCGGGATCGAGGTGGTCGAACGGGCGGTCGGCGAGCCCGGTGAGAGCGCTGGGCCGCCGCTCGGGCAGCCGCAGCGTGGTGTCGCGTTCCGCGGTCTCCGCGACGGCTGGCGGCAGCGTCGCCCAGGGCAGGCCGCCACCCGACCCCGAGTCGTCGCTGTCGGCGGGCACCCGGACGTACCGATCGTCGTGACCGTCGGTCGTCGACGTGGACCGCGACGGCCGGGGCAGTGGCGGGGGATCAGCGAAGATCGCCGCGAAGACCCGGTCGAACGCGGCGAGATCGGTGTGCCGCCGGACCAGACTGATCCGGGCGGTCCAGTAGAGCGACGACATCGAGTCGGGTGGGCTGGCGGCGAGCGCCCGGACGAAGTCGTCGACGTCGGTGAGCCCGGCGGCAACGCCGGCCCGTCGCAGCCGGCCGGCGAACGCCACAGCGAACGCGGCCCGGTCGACGCCGCGCAGCACTCCCGGACTCACCGGCGCGCGACCAGCCAGACGATCACCGCGCCGACGGCGACAAGGCCAACGAGCGCTGGTACGAGGCGCTTGGTGACCGAACCACCGGCGATGCTGAGCAGGTCGAGCGCCTCCGGCTCGGCGGCCGGCGTGGCCCGCGCGGTATCAGCCGACGGTCCCACGACAGACGGCGTGACGGGCGACGGCGCGGCTGCCGACGACGAGAGGGGCGACGGCTCGACGGGCGACGGTGCGACGGCGGCGGTGCTGGGTGTGGTCACGATCGCGGTGGCGGACGCGGCCGGGTCGGACGGCGCGGCGACCTTCGGCGCGACGGGTTCGGGGTCCGTACGAGGGGTCGGCGCCGCCGCCGTCGGCTGCTCCGCGGCCAGCTTGGCCTCCAGGTTGGCGACGAACTGGGCCAACAACTTGCCGGACACTTCCTTGATCATGGCGCTGCCGAACTGGGCCAGCTTGCCGGAGATCTTCAGGTCGGTGTCCACGCTGACCAGCGTCCGGTCGCCGTCCGGCCGTAGCTGGGCGGTGACCAGCGCGGACGCGTTCCCGGTCGATCGGGCGTCGCGGCCCTTCGCGTCGATCACCCCGCGGTACGCGGCGTCGTCCTTCTCGACGAACTGGGCGGTGCCCGCGAACTCGGAGATCACCGGCCCGACCTTGACCCGCACCCGGCCCCGGTAGACGTCGCCGTCGACGCCTGTCAACTGGGCGCCCGGCAGGCACGGTGCGAGCCCTTCGAGGTCGGTGAGCACCGACCACGCCTGCTCGATCGGCACGGCGACCGCGAACTCGTTGCTGATCTTCACGGCTGGCTCTCCTGGTAGGCGTAAAGCGCGGCGGCGACCACCGCGCGGTCGTCGGGGGTCTTGGCGATGGTGCCGATGGTCCGCGCGACGTCGTCGGCGACCAGGTCGGCGATGCCCAGCACGGACAGCGCGGCCACCCAGTCGATGGCCTCCGCCATGCCGGGCGGCTTCTCCAGATCCCGGTCGCGTACGCCGCCGACGAACTGGACGGCCGTGTGGATCAGGGGCTCGGTGGCACCCGGAACGGCCCGGCGGACGATCTCCACGGCCCGGGCCGGCGCGGGAAAGTCGATCCAGTGGTACAGGCAGCGGCGGCGCAGCGCGTCGTGCAGTTCCCGACTGCGATTGGAGGTGAGCACTACGACCGGCGGCGTCCGGGCGGTGAAGGTGCCGAGTTCGGGGATCGTGATGCCGGCCTCGCCGAGGAACTCGAAGAGCAGCGCCTCGAACTCGTCGTCGGCCCGGTCGATCTCGTCGATCAGCAGCACCGGCGGGACCGGCCCCCGGTGGCGTACGGCCCGCAGGATCGGCCGTTCCTGGAGGAACTCGGCGCTGAACAGGTCCGCGTCGGTGAGCCGGGTGTCCTGTGCCTCGGCGAGCCGGATCGCCAGCAGTTGTCGCTGGTGGTTCCACTCGTAGAGCGCCTCGCCGGCGGTCAGCCCTTCGTAGCACTGCAACCGGATCAGCGGCGTTTCCAGCGCGCGGGCCAACGCCTTCGCGGCGGCGGTTTTGCCGACGCCCGGTTCGCCCTCCAGCAGCAGTGGTCGACCGAGGCGCAACGCCAGGAACAGGGCCATTGCCAGGCCGTCGTCGACCAGGTAGTCGACGGCGTCGAGGCGGTCCCGCACGGCCTGGGCGTCTTTCATACGTCGCCGGCCAGCAGGCGCTCGTAGTCCGCCCGGGTGTCCACGTCGACCGGCACCGGGCCGTCGGCGGGCACCTCGGTCACCGGGTGGCGGCCGGAGTGCAGCAGCTTCCAGACGGCCTTGTCGCCGTGCAGGTCGTACAACTCGGGAAGGACCTTCTGGTCGAAGCGGAACGGATGGCCCAGCCCGTTCGCGTACCGGCATACGGCCAGCGGGGTGGTCGCCGTGGCGACCCGGCGGACGTCCGCGACGCGGACGCCGGGCTGGTCGCCGAGGAGCAGCACGAGCGCGTCGGCGCGCGCGTGCACCGCCCGCGCGGCCGTGCTGACCGACGAACCGCAGCCGGTGCTGAACGCGGGGTTCTCCACGATCTGACAGCCGGTCAGGTCCACCTGGTCCCGGATGGCGGCCGCCGCTCCGCCGAGGGTGACGAGCAGTTGGTCGAAGCCGCACGAGCGGGCCAGGTCGAGGGTGGCGTCGAGCAGCGTCCGCCCCCGGTACGGCAGTAGTTGCTTCGCCTCGCCGAGCCGCGTCGACGCGCCCGCGGCGAGGACCAGACCGGTCAGGAACACGGGCTACGCCGCCGTGTAACTCGCGAGGCAGCCGGCGCAGCAGAACCAGAAGTCCTGCCCGTCGACCCGGGCGTGCGGGGTCGACGGGCCGACCAGCACGGTCATCCCGCACACCGGGTCGACGGCCTGCTGCGGTCGCGCGGCCGGCGTGCCGGAGGCCGGGGCCAACCCGTCCACCCGGATGGCCCGGACCACCTCACCCATGATCGACAGGGCGATCTCCGCCGGTGTACGTGCGCCGATCTCCAGACCGGCCGGTGTGTGGACGCGGGCGCGTTCCGCGTCGGTCAGGCTCAGCTCGTCGAGCAGGGCCGCGCCGCGTCGGTCGCTGGCGACGAGCGCGATGAACCCCACGCCGGCGTCGAGCGCCGCCCGGATCGCCTCCTGCTCACCCTTACCCAACCCGGCCACCACCACCGCGGTGCAGCCGGCGTCGTCGTCGGCTGCCACGACGTCGAAGTCGAGGAACGCGGCGAGGGTCGCCACGGCGGCGCTGATCGGCGTGCTCCCGACCACGCGCAGTGCCGGTGCCGGCAGCATGGGTCGGAGAAAGACCTCGATCGCGCCGCCGGAATGGCAGGGGTTGACCACCACCCGCGCCCCCGGTGCCTCCGGGAACGGGGGCGCGCCGTCGGGCAGGACACGCAGCAGCAGGGCCGTCCCGTCGCGCATGGTGTCGAGTGCCGCCGCCCGCACCGAACTCTCCGCGCAGACCCCACCCACGAAGCCCTCGATCGACCCGTCCGACCGGATCACCGCGGCGTCGCCCGGCCGGGCCGACGTCGGGTCCTGTGCGCGGACCACTGTGGCGTGGACGAACGGTTCCCGGTTGTCGGTCAGTTCCCGGGCGCGCTCGGCGATGGTGGTCATCCTCGACTCCCTCAGATCGGCGGCCGAGCCTGGCCGCGCATCGCGTCCCAGACCCGCGACGGCGTCAGCGGCATGTCGGCGTGTCGGACGCCGAAGGGCTTCAGGGCATCCACGACCGCGTTGACGATCGCCGGTGGCGATCCCACCGTCGCGGACTCGCCCACGCCCTTCGCCCCGATCGGATGGTGCGGGGACGGCGTCACAGTGAAGCCGGTCTCCCAGTCGGGTACTTCGAGGGACGTCGGGATCAGATAGTCCATCAGGGACGCGCCGAGGCAGTTGCCGTCCTCGTCGAACGCGATCATCTCCATCAGGGCCATGCCCACGCCGTCGGTGAGCCCGCCGTGCACCTGCCCCTCGATGATCATCGGGTTGATGCGGGTGCCGCAGTCGTCGACAGCGATGAACCGTCGTACCGTCACCTGCGCGGTGCCGGGGTCGATGTCCACGACGCAGATGTACGCGCCGTGCGGGTACGTCAGGTTCGACGGGTTGTAGCAGATCTGCGCCTCCAACCCGCCCTCGATGCCCTCGGGCAGGTCACCCGCGCCGTGCGCGCGCAGGGCGATGTCCTGGATCGTGACCGACCGGCCCGGGTCGCCGGCGACGTGGAACGCGCCCTTCTCCCACTCCAGGTCGGCCACCGACACCTCGAGCATTCCCGAGGCGATGATCCGGGCCTTGTCGCGGACCTTGCGGGCCACCAGGGCCGCCGCCGCACCCGACACGGGCGTCGACCGACTGCCGTACGTGCCGAGGCCGAACGGTGTGTTGTCGGTGTCGCCGTGCAGCACCTCGATGTCCGCCGGTGGGATTCCGATCTCCTCGGCGACGATCTGCGCGAACGTCGTCTCGTGCCCCTGACCCTGTGACTGCACGCTGAGGCGTACCACGGCCTTCCCGGTCGGGTGGACGCGCAGCTCGCAGCCGTCAGCCATGCCCAACCCGAGAATGTCCATGTTCTTGCGCGGCCCGGCGCCGACGGCCTCGGTGAAGAACGCGATGCCGACGCCCATCAGCTCGCCTCGGGCCCGCTTCTCCGCCTGCTCGCGGCGCAACTCGTCGTAGCCGGCCATCTCCATCGCCAGCCGCATCGTCGGCTCGTAGTTGCCCGAGTCGTACACCCAGCCGGTCTTCGTCGTGTACGGGAACTGCTCCGGCCGGATGAAGTTCTTCAACCGCAGCTCGGCCGGGTCCATGCCCAGCTCGTCGGCGAGGCAGTCGACGATCCGCTCGACCAGGTAGACCGCCTCGGTGATCCGGAACGAGCAGGCGTACGCGACGCCGCCGGGCGCCTTGTTGGTGTAGACCGCCGTCATCTTGCAGTACGCGGCCTCGATGTCGTAGCTGCCGGTGAACACACCGAAGAAGCCGGCCGGGTACTTCACCGGTGCGGCGGTGCCGTTGAACGCGCCGTGGTCGGCGAGCACGTTGGTGCGGATGCCGAGGATCCGGCCGTCCCGGGTCGCGGCGATCTCCCCACGCATGATGTAGTCGCGGGCGAACCCGGTGCTGATCAGGTTCTCCGAGCGGTCCTCCATCCATTTCACCGGCTTGCCGGTGACGATCGAGGCGACGATCGCGCAGACGTACCCGGGGTAGATCGGCACCTTGTTGCCGAACCCGCCGCCGATGTCCGGCGCGATCACCTGGATCTTGTGTTCGGGCAGGCCCGCCACGATGGCGTAGAGGGTGCGGTGCGCGTGCGGCGCCTGCGTGGTCGACCAGAGCCGCAGCTTGCCCTCGACGGCGTCGTAGTCGGCGACCGCCCCACACGTCTCCATCGGCGCCGGGTGGACCCGGGGGTAGACGAGATCCTGGCTGACCACGACATCGGCGCGGGCGAAGACCGCCTCGGTGGCCGCCTCGTCGCCGGTCTCCCAGTCGAAGCAGTGGTTGTTCGTCTTGCCGTCCAGGTCGTCGCGGATCAGCGGTGCGTCCGGAGCCAACGCCCGGCGCGCGTCGATCACCGGGTCGAGGACGTCGTACTCGACGTCGATCAGCTCCAGCGCGTCACGCGCCGCGTACCGGTCCTCGGCGACGACGAAGGCCACCTCCTGGCCCTGGAAACGCACCTTGTCGGTGGCGAGCACCGCCTGCACGTCGTTGGAGAGGGTCGGCATCCAGGCCAGGTTCTGCTGCGCCAGCGCGGCCCCGGTCACCACCGCCCGCACCCCGGGGGACGCCTCGGCGGCGCTCGTGTCGATGCTGACGATCCGGGCATGCGCCACCGGCGACCGGAGGATCGCCAGGTGCAGCATGCCGGGCAGTTGGACGTCGTCGACGTACCGGCCGCGGCCACGCAGGAACCGCGGGTCCTCCTTGCGCAGCATCCGCCCGTACCCGACGGGCTTCTGGTCGTTGTCGTGGAACGCGTCCACGCGCTCGTTCACCGTGGTCATGCGGCGGCCTCCGCGGGCTGGCCGGCGTTGTCGATCTCGCCGGCCTCGGTCGATTCGGTGGTCTCGGTGACCTGAGCCGCGGCCTGCGCCTCGGCCACGGCGGCCCAGCGGACCGAGCGCACGATGGTGGCGTAACCCGTGCACCGGCAGATCTGCCCCGAGATCGCCTCCCGGATCTCCGTCTCACTCGGGTCGGGGTTGCGGTCGAGCAGCGCCCGCGCCGTCATCATCATCCCCGGCGTGCAGAAACCGCACTGCAGACCGTGGCACTGCATGAAGCCCTGCTGGATCGGGTCCAAGTCGGCGCCCTTGGCGAGGCCCTCGACGGTACGCACCTGGTGGCCGCCGGCCATCGCCGCGAGCACTGTGCACGACTTCACCGGCTCGCCGTCCAACCAGACCACGCAGGTGCCGCAGTTGCTGGTGTCGCAGCCCCAGTGGGTGCCGGTGAGCCCGAGGACGTCGCGCAGGAAGTGCACCAGCAGCAGCCGGGCCTCGATGTCCCGGGTGACCTCGACGTCGTTGACGGTCATGGTGACCTGCATACTCAGCTCCTCGCCCGTTCGACGGCCCGGCGCAGGGTCCGCCTGGTCAGCTCGGCGGCCAGATGCCGCTTGTAGTCCGCACTGCCGCGCTGGTCGGTCACCGGGTCGCAGCTGCGCGCCGCGATCTGCCCGGCCTGCTCGTAGAGCTCCTCCGAAGGCTCCTGCCCCCGCAGCGCCGCCGAGATCTCCGGGATGCCCGTCGTGTTGGGGCCGACCGCCGCGAGCCCGACCCGGGCGTCCACGATCACGCCGCCGTCGAGCCACACCGCCGCGCCGGCCGACACCACGGCCCAGTCGCCGGCCCGGCGTTCGACCTTGGCGTACGCGCTGCCGCACCCGGGTCGCACCGGCACCCGGATCTCGACCAGGATCTCGTCGTCCGCGACGGCTGTCTCGTACGGCCCGACGTAGAACTCCTCCATGGACACGACCCGCTCCGCGCCACCCGGACCACGGATCACACACCGTGCGTCCAGCGTCGTGCAGACCGCCGAGAGGTCCTCGGACGGGTCGGCCTGGCAGAGCGAGCCGCCCAGCGTGCCCCGGTTACGCACCACCGGGTCGGCGATCACCCGCTCGGCGTCCGCGAAGATCGGGAACGCCGCCGCCAGCACCGGAGATTCGAGCAGCTCCCGATGGCGGGTGAGCGCGCCGATGCGGACCTCGTCCGGGCCCGTCTCGACGTAGCCCAACTCGGCGTGCAGGTCGTTGATGTCGATCAGGTAGTCGAAGTTGGCCAGCCGGAGCTTCATCATCGGCAGCAGGCTGTGCCCACCGGCGATCAGGCGGGCGGTCCCGCCCAGTCGTTCCAGCAGGCTGATCGCATGGTCCACACTGGTGGCTCGCTCGTACTCGAACGGTGCCGGCACCTGCATGTCGCACCTCCGCAGTCCGGCAGAATCTCTGCCGGACGGTCAGCAAAGTCAACGGCGACCTAAGCAACTGCTTAGGTCGGCGTTGACGGTGCCGCCAGGGCTCGCGGATCGTGCGGCCATGCGGGACATCGTCGACGGGCTGACGAGCTGGCGTACCGCTGGCGTCGCGTTCGCCGTCGCGACCGTCGTGCGGACCTGGCAGTCCGCGCCCCGTCCGGCCGGCGCGGCGATGGCCGTCTCGGCTCACGGCGAGGTGCTGGGCAGCATCTCGGGCGGCTGCGTCGAAGGTGCCGTCTACGAACTCTGCCGGACCGCGCTGGCGACCGGAACAGCCCACACCCAGACCTTCGGTGTCAGCGACGACGACGCGTTCGACGTCGGCCTGACCTGCGGTGGCACGATCCGGATCCTGGTGCAGCCGAGCGTCGCGATGATGGAGATCGACGAGGTGCTCGCCGCGATCCGGGACGGCCGCCCGGTCGCCACCGCGTCGGTCGAGAACGCCCAACTGGTGATCTGGCCGGACCGGATCGCCGGCAGCGTCGGCGTGCCCGCGCTGGACGACGCGGTCGCCCGACAGGCGGTCGGGATGCTCGCCCTCGGCGTCACCGGCACGATCCACCTGGGTCGGCAGGGTCAGCGTCGTGGCGACGACGTTGCCGTCTTCGTCCAGTCGTACGTGCCACCGCCCCGGATGATCGTCTTCGGCGCGATCGACTTCGCCGCCGCGATGGCCCGGATCGGCACATTCCTCGGCTACCACGTCACGGTCTGCGACGCCCGCCCGCTGTTCGCCACCCGCGCGCGCTTCCCGGACGTCGACGACCTCGTCGTCCAGTGGCCACACAAGTACCTGGAGTCGACGACCGTCGACGACCGCACCGTGCTGTGCGTGCTGACGCACGACCCCAAGTTCGACGTGCCGCTGCTCCAGGTCGCGCTGCACACACCCGCCCGCTACATCGGAGCGATGGGCAGCCGCCGCGCCCACGACGACCGGATGCGCCGACTGCGCGACGCCGGTGTGGGGGAGGCGGCGCTGGCCCGGCTCTGCTCGCCGATCGGGTTGGACCTGGGCGCGCGGACACCGGAGGAGACTGCCGTGGCGATCGCCGCCGAGATCACGGCCCGGACCTGGGGCGGCACGGGCCGCCCACTCACCGAGCTGGAAACTCCGATCCACCACACCTGACCGAGTCCCGCCCCGTCGGCACAGCCCGACCCCGTCGATTATGGAGATGTGGTGCCAAACTTCGCACGGTAAAGCTGCTTTGTCACCCACCACAACTGCATGATCGTCGAGGCAGGGCAGGGCAGGGCAGGGCAGGGCAGGGCAGGGCAGGGCAGGGCAGGGCAGGTTGACGACCGTTGGAGCTAGATCATGGAGAGGATCAGCGCGGTGGAGACCGCCAGGTCACGATCGAACACCTCGTCCCGGGGGATGAACACCATCGCTTGCCCCTCGCCGAGCACCACGTCCTGCTGACGAGCCGTGGTAGTACCACGGAACACGTGGACAGTCACGGTGTGCGGGAAGTCCGCTTCGTGCGGGCGCGGTCCGCTCCACAGCGGGTGCAGCTCACCCGCCGTCAGGCCAGTTTCCTCCAGCAGTTCGCGGCGGGCCGCCTCCTCCGGTGACTCGCCGGGCTCGACATGGCCACCCGGCAGGCTCCACTGGCCCGGCGAGACGACCGCATCCTCGTCGCGGTGTTGCAGCAGCACCGCGCCCGACGGATCGACAAGCAGTACGAGAGCGACGCCATAGGTGGCCATGACGAGACCGTGCCACGTCGCCGCGAGCGTGTCGACGACGGTCACGCACACCGCACCGGATCGCCTACCCTCCACGGATGCACCTCGACGATCTTCCGCTTGCCGAGTTCGCGTTTCCGGGGCCACTGCGGGACACACTGGTGGGCGCGATCCTGTCCGGGGCGAAGACCTCCACGACCGGCCTGCTGATCGGGTACGAGCGCGCGAACGAGCCGCTGCCCGAGGTGGGCCAACTCTCCGCCGTGGTGGACTCCGCGGGCCGGCGGGTCGCGGTGATCGAGCTGACCGACGTACGGGTGATCCGGCTCGCCGACGTCGACCTGGAACACGCCCTCGCCGAGGGCGAGGGGGACGAGTCGGTGGCGCAGTGGCGTGCGGGGCACGAGACGTTCTGGCACAGCGCCGAGATGCGCGCCGAGCTGGGCGATCCCGACTTCACAGTGGACGATGACACCCTCGTGGTGACCGAGCGCTTCCGGCTCGTGTGCGTCGCCTAAGCCATCATTCGGCCCGCCCGCAACCCGGATGGCCGTCCCTTGTGCGCGAAATCGTCACAACGATCGGTGGCAGCTCAGCAGAGCACCGCTCGGCGTGTCGAACAGCTCAGCTGCCAACGATCAAGGACGGGCAGCATCGCCCACAGTCGAGCTGACCGTGGCTCGCCCGACAGTCATATCTTCAGTTCGCCGCCGTTGCGTTGGGCGTCGTCCTTGATCGCAATGAGATTCGCGGAGACGTACGGGATGTTGTGTGTCTGGTGCCATTCGCTCGGGAAGTACGTGACCAACCGCGATGCCTGGAAACGGCATTTGATTTCCGGCACGAACCGAGAATAGTTGGCGTCCGTGAAGTACCAGAACGAGTTCTCGTTGTAGAAAGCGACATGCGTCGGGTCCTGATAGGCGCCCCGACCGTCGGTGCTGGGTGTCAGCGACAGGAGCATCCCGTTCGGCGCGAGCAGTCGGTACAACTCGTTGAACAGTGCGATCTTGTCCGGGATGTGCTCCAGGAAATCCACAGCCCGGATGACCCCGACGCTGTTGTCCGGCAGGTCGACTCCCTTCGTTATGTCGCAGACCATGTCGACGCCCGACCCGTCGTGGTAGTCCAGCCCGAGATACCCCTCGGGCTTGTTGTGGGCCGCACCCAGGTCGAGAGCCAGGAGTCCCCGCCGCCGTGACCAGGCCAGCGCGTTCTGCTGAATATTCCGGTCGTAGATCTCTACCGTGCGCTGCTGGATGCGGGCGTTGAAGTCCGGGATGCGTTGTGTGTTCTTGGCATGCATCCGCTGCAGGTACAGGCATTTCTGAATGTGATGGAACTCGCCCACCTGGTAGAACCGAGCCATGAGGTCGGCGTCGTCCGCGACGTCGAGTGACTCGTCGTATCCGCCGACCTTCTCGTAGATGTCCCGCCGGAAGGCCCGCACATGGTTCGGTGCGTACCAGATGTAGCTCACATTGTGTGGTGTCGGCGGCATCGCCTGGCAGGCCAGCACCTCGCGGCCGTCCACCTTCTCATCGTAGTGCCGCCAACCGAATGAACTCGCGAAACGGTCCTCACAGCGGCCCCCGTCCTCCTGGATCTGCGCGGTGTCGCTGTAGACGAACCCCACCTCCGGGTTGGAGTCGAAGGCGTCGACGATCTCTTGCAGACAGTCGCTGCTGAGCAGGTCGTCGTCGTCAAGCTCGACCAGGATGTCCCCAGAAGCCTCGGCGCAGGCGTACCGCTTCACGGCGCCAACGCCTTTCAGATCGTCCTGGACGATGAGCCGGATCCGATCGTCGTGCCTCTCGGGCCGCCAACGAGATCCCTGGTTGAGAATGACCACCCATTCCCAATCGGTGAAAGTCTGCTCGACCAGCGATCGGAAGCACTCGTCGATGAATTGGGTGCGGTTGCTTCCTGTGAAGACCGTTACGCGCGGCGTAGGCATTGAACTGATCACCTACCCGCTGGCGTCGAGGGCGAAGCCTTCGCGGCCGGACGGTACTTCGCCGGAACGGCCGAGGTGAGCTCCTTGTCCAGCCGGATCGCCGCCTTGAAGGCGTCCCGCGCCGCAGCGTCGTCACCAGACTGGGACAGCAGCAAGCCCAACCGGAGGTAGGCGGTTGACGACTTGTCGTCGATCGACACCACCCTGCGGTAGATCTCCATCGATGTCGCGGGAGCCTTACCTTCCAAGGCGATGGCCTTGTTGTAGAGGGCCGGCCGGTAGTTGGCGTCGGCCGCCAATGCCTTGTCGTAGTTGCCGACCGCCTCGTCGGCCTGGTTGCGCGACTGGGCGATGTAGCCCAGGTTGAACCAGGCGAACTTGTTGTCTGCCTCGGCGGCCACCACCTTCTCGAAGGTAGCCTTCGCCGCGTCGAAGTTGCCAGCTTGGCCCTGCTCGACACCGAGCTTCAGCAGCTCCGCCGGCGTAGTGCCACCGTTCGTCTTGTCGCTGTTGCCGGCGTTGTTTCTCGGCTTCTCAGCAGGCTTCTCGCTGCATGCCGTGACTCCGGCCAGCAGGACCGCACCACAGGCGAGTGACCCGAATATCTGACGCGTGCTCATTCATTCTCCTTGACGGGTAACGGGGCGGTCGGACTCGCTGATCGGCCGGCTGGCATTTCTACTGTCGGTCGTCGCCCGGCCCGCCGTGTCAGCCGCAAGCCCGAACGCCACCGGTGTGACGGTCGAGATGCAGGACACCCAGATGTCGGCGCCTCCGCCCGTAAAGGTGAACTGGTAGCCACTGACCGAGAGGGGCTGGATCAGCACCGGGTTGACGCCCGCACCCGACAGTTGGTAGCCGGTTCCGACAGCAATGTCTCCGGCCTGACACCCGAAATCGACGGGGGTGTCCGCAATGACGGTCAGCGGGCCCTGAATGTAGGCCGCCTCGATTCCATTGCCGGCCAGGCCCTGCACGCCCTGGGCACCCTGCGGGCCCTGCGGGCCCTGCGGACCCTGCGCACCCTGAGTGCCCGTGTCGCCCTGGGCGCCTTGGAAACCTTGAGCTCCTTGAAGCCCTTGGAGCCCTTGGGCGCCTTGGGCGCCTTGGGGGCCTTGTGCGCCGGTGTCGCCTTGGGTGCCCTGGAATCCTTGGGCGCCTTGGTTGCCCTGGGGGCCTTGTGCGCCGGTGTCGCCTTGGGCACCTTGATTACCTTGGGTGCCCTGGTTGCCCTGGGGGCCTTGTGCGCCGGTGTCGCCTTGGGTGCCCTGGAATCCTTGGGCGCCTTGGTTGCCTTGCGGGCCTTGTGCGCCGGTGTCGCCTTGGTTCCCTTGAGCGCCCTGGAACCCCTGGGCACCCTGGTTACCTTGTGGGCCTTGTGCGCCGGTGTCGCCCTGGAATCCCTGGAATCCTTGTGCGCCGGTGTCGCCCTGGGCGCCCTGGAATCCCTGGTTACCTTGGGCGCCTTGGTTACCTTGTGGGCCTTGTGCGCCGGTGTCGCCTTGGGCACCTTGATTACCTTGGGTGCCCTGGTTGCCCTGGGGGCCTTGTGCGCCGGTGTCGCCCTGGAATCCTTGGGCGCCTTGGTTACCTTGTGGGCCTTGGGCTCCGGTGTCGCCTTGGGCACCTTGATTACCTTGGGTGCCCTGGTTGCCCTGTGGGCCTTGGGCTCCGGTGTCGCCTTGGGCACCTTGATTACCTTGGGTGCCCTGGTTGCCCTGTGGGCCTTGGGCTCCGGTGTCGCCTTGGGTGCCCTGGAATCCTTGGGCGCCTTGGTTGCCTTGCGGGCCTTGGGCTCCGGTGTCGCCCTGGGCGCCCTGGAATCCCTGGTTACCTTGGGCGCCTTGGTTGCCCTGGGGGCCTTGTGCGCCGGTGTCGCCTTGGTTCCCTTGAGCGCCCTGGAATCCTTGGGCGCCTTGGTTGCCTTGCGGGCCTTGTGCGCCGGTGTCGCCTTGGTTCCCTTGAGCGCCCTGGAATCCTTGGGCGCCTTGGTTGCCCTGGGGGCCTTGTGCGCCGGTGTCGCCCTGGAATCCTTGGGCGCCTTGGTTGCCTTGGTTGCCTTGGTTGCCTTGTGCGCCGGTGTCGCCTTGGTTCCCTTGAGCGCCCTGGAACCCCTGGGCACCCTGGTTACCTTGTGGGCCTTGGGCTCCGGTGTCGCCTTGGGCACCTTGATTACCTTGGGTGCCCTGGTTGCCCTGTGGGCCTTGGGCTCCGGTGTCGCCTTGGGTGCCCTGGAATCCTTGGGCGCCTTGGTTGCCTTGCGGGCCTTGTGCGCCCTGGGCGCCCTGGGCGCCCTGGAATCCCTGGTTACCTTGGGCGCCTTGGTTGCCTTGGGGGCCTTGTGCGCCGGTGTCGCCTTGGGCACCTTGATTACCTTGGGTGCCCTGGTTGCCCTGGGGGCCTTGTGCGCCGGTGTCGCCCTGGAATCCCTGGAATCCCTGGAATCCCTGGAATCCTTGGGCGCCCTGAGCACCCTGGTTCCCTTGGCTGCCCGTGTTGCCCTGGTTGCCCTGGGCACCTTGACTACCTTGAAGGCCCTGAGCGCCGGAGTCGCCTTGGTTACCTTGAGCGCCGGTGTCGCCCTGAGCGCCGGTGTCGCCTTGAGCGCCCTGGGGGCCTTGAGTGCCCTTCGGGTAGTCGGGCTTCGGCCGCTTGCCCTCGTCGTGTTTGCCCCATGGGCCCTGCCATCCCTGGGGGCCGCAGTCCGGTGGCCCGTCAGAGTGCTGGTCTGCCGAGTCGTATGGTCCCCCGCCGTCTTGAGCAACCGGCAGGAACGAGGGCCAACCGCCGTACTGGCCGAGTGGACCGGGCGTGCCGACGTGCACGTCCTGGGCAGACGATTTCGCTTCCACGGGTTGCGCTGCGGCTGCGGGCCCGCCCGTCATCCCGACCACCATCAGGGCAGAACTCAGCCCGGAAGCGGCGCGGCCAGGCTTCAGCCTTCGCCGCAGCCGTCGGTTGTTGCTCATGACCCCTCCAGAGAGCCGCGCTTGGTACACCCAGAGATGCTGGGGAGCGACGCACCGTAACTTCACGGGCGAGTCGCAGAGTATTCGACCGATTCGCCGCTTCTGATAGGTTTCACGTCATTCCGAAGGAATTCGGATAAAGTGGACTCTATTCACTATTGGCCACGTATCGGCCCCACAGGCTCCGGTCATTGCGTCCCGGACCCGCGATGCGAGTCACTCATCCCAAGGCCTCGCCGCGGTCGGCAATGGATCGCCACCACGACCGGGGAGGTCTGGCTGCGCGGATCCGCTCGCTGCGTGGACATCGCCGGGTGCAGCATGCCCTGGGCCGCCTGCGGTGCGCATCAACGAGACCCACAGCCGCTGCGCGTCACGGAGGCCGCAGGGCGGATCGTCCTGGCTGTACTGCCCGCTCCGAAACGTGCCCTGGTGCGCGCTCTGTTACCGCTCGCCGCTCACGACCAGCGACCCGGCCTGCACCCGCGTGGATCGTGATCTCTGCGGCGCGGAAGTTGCCCGCGTCCGCGCGAGTGTTGAGCGGCGCCGGTCCTGAAGCGAGGGCGACGGGCTCGTACCCGGCCATCTGCGCAACGTGTCGATGCCGCTGGCCACGGCCCCCGATTTGGGTGACGAGGCGGTCGCCTGGTGTTTTGCCAGTCGGAATGGCCCGGCGGCGGCAAGCGTGGCCGAGGCGCTCTGAACGAGAGCCGGCCCGGTCCCGGTGCCGTGGCTAGCCTTCGTAACCTGGATCCGCCACACTGCGCGGTATGCGTGATCGTTGGCGCCGGTGGGCGTGGGTCGGGGTGTTCGTTGTCGGGCTGATCCTCTACTTGGCGGTGCTGCGGACCCTGGTCAGCACCAAGAATCCGAACTTCGTACCGGCGTTGATCCTGCTCGGGGCGACATTGGTGCCGTTGACGTTCCTGACGTTCGCGCAGGCCCGGACCGGGCGGTGGCAGGTGCCGGCGTCGGTGTTGGTGACGTCGGCGTTCTTCGGCGGTGTGATCGGCACGGTCGTCGCCGGGACCCTGGAGTACGACACCCTGCGCGGCCTCGGCACGTTGCCCATGCTGTTCGTGGCGCTGATCGAGGAGTCGGCGAAGCTGATCGTGCCGGTGGTGCTGCTGTTCACGGTGGTGGCCCAGCGTCGGCGTCGGGTGCCCTCGGACGGTCTGGTCATCGGCGTCGCCGCCGGCATGGGGTTCGCCGCGCTGGAGACGATGGGTTACGCGTTCAGCGCGTTGCTGAGTTCGCAGGGCAACATCGGGGCGGTGGAGCAGACGCTGTTCATCCGTGGTCTGACCGCGCCCGCCGGTCACACCGCCTGGACCGGGCTCACCGCCGGAGCGCTGTGGGCGTTGTTGGCCACGCCGAGCGCCCGCCGGTTGTTCGGGTTCATCGGCACGTTCGTGGGCGTCGTCGTCCTGCACACCCTCTGGGACACGTTCACCGGCTCGCTGGTCTTCGTCGTGGTGGCGCTCGTCAGCATCGGCTGGCTGTTCTGGGAGCTGCACCGCTACCGGACCTTCAACGAGCACCCCGTCGGCCAGCTCCAGCCGAACTGACCCCCGCCCGGCAGGCACCAAGCCTCCCCCGGCCCTCGCGAAGAGGGTGGGGGAGGCTTGTCTCTTCTGATCCCGCTGCGACGGGGACGGCACCTCGACTAATGTCAGGCTGTTCACATTTTGTGTGATTAGTCGGGAAGGTGCGCGATGGGGGTGCCTCGCTGGATTGAGGGTTGGCCGGTCTACCGGCAGCTCACCGGCACCGACCCACTCGGCCGGGGCGCGGCGGCCAAGTCCGCTGGATCCCGCGCACTCACTGCCCGTACCGACACCGCCGACTCGATGGCCCGGTCCGTCTGCCCGTACTGCGCCGTCGGTTGCGGCCAGCGGGTGTACGTGAAGGACGGGCAGGTCAGTCAGATCGAGGGCGACCCGGACAGCCCGATCTCGCGGGGTCGGCTCTGCCCGAAGGGCTCGGCCAGCAAGAGCCTGGTGACCAGCCCACTGCGGCAGACCAAGGTCCGCTACCGCCGGCCGTACGGCACCGAGTGGGAGGACCTCGACCTCGACACCGCGCTCAACATGATCGCCGACCGGGTGCTGGCCGCCCGCGACGAGACCTGGGAGGACGTCGACCCCGAGGGGCGACCGCTCAACCGGACGCTGGGCATCTCCAGCCTGGGTGGGGCGACGCTGGACAACGAGGAGAACTACCTCATCAAGAAGTTGTTCACCGCGATGGGGGCGCTCCAGATCGAGAACCAGGCCCGTATTTGACACTCCTCGACCGTCCCCGGTCTGGGGACCAGCTTCGGTCGTGGCGGCGCCACCCAGTACCAGCAGGACCTGTCGAACTCCGACGTCATCGTCATCCAGGGTTCGAACATGGCCGAGGCGCACCCGGTGGGCTTCCAGTGGGTGATGGAGGCCAAGCGCCGAGGCGCGAAGGTGTTCCACGTCGACCCACGCTTCACCCGCACCAGCGCGCTGGCTGACGCGTACCTGCCGATCCGGGCGGGCACCGACATCGCGCTGCTCGGCGGGGTGATCCGCTACATCCTCGAGAACGAGCTGGACTTCCGGGAGTACGTGGTCTCCTACACCAACGCCGCGACGATCGTGACCGAGGAGTTCGCCGACACTGAGGACCTGCACGGGCTCTTCTCCGGCTTCCAGGAGGAGAACGCCTCGTACGACCAGACCAGTTGGCGTTACGAGGGCCACGGGCAGAACCAGACGACCCGCGACACCGAGATCCAGCGGGAGACCGGCGCTGGGCTGGAGCACGAGTCACACGGTGCCCCGGTCGGCGGCGAGACCGAGCGCGACGAGACGTTGCAGCACCCGCGCTGCGTCTACCAGATCCTGAAGCGGCACTACGCCCGCTACACCCCGGAAATGGTGGAACGCGTCTGCGGCATCCCGCAGGAGAAGTTCCTCGAACTGGCGCAGGCCTGGACGGAGAACTCCGGTCGGGACCGCACCGGAATGCTCGTCTACTCGGTGGGCTGGACGCAGCACAGCGTGGGTGTGCAGTACATCCGTACCGGCGCGATCATCCAGCTCCTGCTCGGCAACATGGGCCGGCCGGGTGGCGGGGTGATGGCGTTGCGGGGGCACGCCAGCATCCAGGGGTCGACCGACATCCCGACCTTGTTCAACCTGCTGCCCGGCTATCTGCCGATGCCCCACCACGCCAACCACCCGACGCTCGACACGTGGGTGGACAGCATCGCGCACCCAGGGCAGAAGGGGTTCTGGGGCAACGCCCGCACCTACGGCGTCAACCTGCTCAAGGCGTACTGGGGAGACGCAGCCACCGCCGACAACGACTACTGCTACGGCTACATGCCCCGGATGACCGGTGACCACGGCACCTACCAACAGGTGCTCAACATGATCGACGGGAAGGTCAAGGGGTACTTCCTGCTCGGTCAGAACCCGGCGGTCGGTTCGGCGCACGGCCGGGCGCAGCGTCTCGGCATGGCCAACCTCGACTGGCTCGTGGTCCGGGACCTGTTCGAGATCGAGAGCGCCACGTTCTGGAAGAACGCGCCGGAGATCGAGACCGGCGAGATCGTGCCGGAGGAGTGCCGCACGGAGGTGTTCTTCCTGCCCGCCGCCTCGCACGTGGAGAAGGAGGGCACGTTCACCCAGACGCAGCGGCTGTTGCAGTGGCGGGAGAAGGCCGTCGAGCCACCAGGCGACGCCCGCTCCGAACTGTGGTTCTTCTACCACCTCGGTCGCGTCATCCGGGAACGGCTGGCGACGTCGACGAAGCCGCGCGACCGGGCGCTGCTCGACCTCGCCTGGGACTACCCCACGCACGGCCCGAACGCCGAGCCGAGCGCCGAGGCGGTGCTGCGCGAGATCAACGGGTACGACGTGGCCACCGGCCGGCCACTGGCGTCGTTCACCGAGATGAAGGACGACGGCTCCACCGTCGGCGGTTGCTGGATCTACACCGGCGTGTACGCGGATGGCGTCAACCAGGCGGCCCGCCGCAAGCCCGGCGCGGAGCAGTCCCTGGTGGCGCCCGAGTGGGGTTGGGCGTGGCCGGCGAACCGGCGCATCCTCTACAACCGTGCCTCCGCCGACCCGGACGGCAACCCGTGGAGCGAGCGCAAACGCTACGTCTGGTGGGACGCGGAGAAGAGCGAGTGGACCGGCTACGACGTACCGGACTTCGAGAAGACCAAACCGCCGTCCTACCGACCGGCGCACGACTCCTCAGGCGTGGCGGGAATCGCCGGCGACGACCCGTTCATCCTGCAGGGCGACGGCAAGGGCTGGCTGTACGCGCCGACCGGCGTGCTCGACGGGCCGATGCCCACCCACTACGAGCCGGTCGAGTCGCCGGTGCGCAACCCGCTCTACCGACAGCAGGCCAACCCGACCCGCAAGGTGTACACCCACCCGATCAACACGCTGAACCCGAGCCCGCCGGAACCGTACAGCCAGGTGTTCCCGTACGTGTTCACGGTCAGCCGGCTCACCGAGCACCACACCGCCGGCGGGATGAGCCGGACCGTGTCGCCGCTGGCCGAGTTGCAGCCGGAGATGTTCGTGGAGGTGTCCCCGGAGTTGGCCGTCGAACGCGGCCTCACCCACCTGGGCTGGGCTCACCTGATCACCGCGCGTGCGTCCATCGAGGCGAAGGTGCTGGTGACCGACCGGCTCACCCCGTTGCGGGTGGATGACCGGATCATCCACCAGGTGTGGTTGCCGTACCACTTCGGTTTCGAGGGTCTGGTGACCGGTGACTCGGCCAACGACCTGTTCGGCATCAGCCTGGACCCGAACGTGCTGATCCAGGAGAGCAAGGTCGGCACCTGCGACATCCGGTCCGGGCGTCGCCCGAGAGGTGCGGAGCTGCTGGCGCTCCTCGTCGACTATCGGCGGCGGTCCGGTGACCTCAACCCGCACTACCCACCGCTGGTCACGACCGACTCCGCGGACAGCGGCCCGGACCAGGAGGTCTGACCCATGCCCCACACCAATGCCCTGTACGGTCCGCTGGACCCGGCGCCGGACGCGGGTTATGAGAACGCGCCATCGCGGATGGGGTTCTTCACCGACACGAGTGTCTGCATCGGTTGCAAGGCCTGTGAGGTGGCCTGCAAGGAGTGGAACGGTGTGCCGGAGAGTGGGTTGGACCTGCTCGGCATGTCGTACGACAACACGGGTGCGTTGACCGCGAACTCGTGGCGGCACGTGGCGTTCGTCGAGCAGCCCCGCCGCGCCGGTCTGGCGACCCCGGCGTTCGCCGGGGACCCGGACGGGCCGCCGGTCAGCCCGGTCACGGCGGCAGTCGGCGCGTTGACCAGCGCCGACACCGGCACCGATCCGGGCCTGCCCACCGGTTCGCCCGAGGCGGCGGCCCGGATGTCGGCCGGCCCGGAGTTCCTGGGGATGCCGGGTGCGCAGCCGCCGGGTCGGGGCACCGGTGTCGAGGGGCGTACCGATTTCCGGTGGTTGATGATGTCGGACGTCTGCAAGCACTGCACGCACGCGGCGTGTCTGGACGTGTGTCCGACGGGGTCGTTGTTCCGGACGGAGTTCGGGACGGTGGTGGTGCAGGAGGACATCTGCAACGGGTGCGGTTACTGCATCTCCGCCTGCCCGTACGGGGTGATCGACCAGCGTAAGGACGATGGTCGGGCGTGGAAGTGCACGTTGTGCTACGACCGGTTGGGCGCGGGCATGACCCCGGCGTGTGCGCAGGCGTGTCCGACCGAGTCGATCCAGTACGGGCCCCTCGACGAGTTGCGGGAGCGGGCCGCCACGCGGGTGGCGACGTTGCGGGGGCGGGGGGTTTCCGAGGCGCGGTTGTACGGGCACGACCCGAACGACGGCGTCGGCGGTGACGGGGCGTTCTTCCTGCTGCTCGACGAGCCGGAGGTGTACGGGCTGCCACCGGACCCAGTCGTGACCACCCGGGACCTGCCGGCCATGTGGAAACGCGCCGGTCTGGCCGCCCTGGCGATGACCGCCGCCACTGTTGTCGCATTCCTGGGCAGGCAATCATGACCCGCGGCGGTGAGCAGCTCACGGTGCCGCCGGCCGACTTCGCCTCCTACTACGGGAGGCCGGTGTTGAAGCCGCCGGTGTGGAAGTACGACATCGCCGGCTACCTGTTCACCGGAGGCCTCGCCGCCGGAGGCGCGCTGATCGGCGCGGGCGCCCAACTGACCGGACGACCGGGGTTATGCACCGTGGGCCGGTGGACGGCCCTCGGTGGTATCGCCGCCAGCACGTACCTGTTGGTCCACGACCTCGGCCGGCCGGCCCGGTTCCATCACATGCTCCGGGTGGTCAAGGTGACCTCGCCGATGTCGGTCGGCACCTGGATCCTCGCCGCGTTCGGGCCGCTGGCCGGTGTGGCCGCGGTCGCCGAGCTCGCGCCGCTGCTCCCGCAGCACGGTGTGCTCGGCCTCGCCCGTCGGATCGCACCGCCCGTCGGCAACGTCGCCGGCCTGGCCGCCGCGGCCACCGCGCCGGCCCTCGCGACGTACACCGGGGTGCTGCTCGCCGACACCGCCGTACCTGCCTGGCACGAGGCGTACCCCTATCTGCCGTTCGTCTTCGGTGGCAGCGCGCTCGCCGCCGCCACCGGGGTCGGCCTCATCGCGGCACCCGCCGCCCAGACCGCTCCGCTGCGGCGACTCGCCGTCGTCGCGGCGACCATCAAGTACCTCGGCGGCCGCCGAATGGAGCGGTTGGGCCTGACCGGTGAGCCCTACCGGCAGGGTCGCAGCGGTCGTCTGGTCCGTGCGGGTGACGTGCTACTCGGCGTGGGCACCGTCGCCGCGCTGTTCAGCCGACGCAGCCGGGTCCTGTCGGCGATCTCCGGCGCCGCTCTCGTCGCCTCGTCGATCGCCACCCGGTTCGGCGTCTTCGAGGCGGGCCGGGTGTCGGCACGCGATCCTAAGTACACGGTCGTGCCACAGCGGGAGCGGCTCGACGAGAAGCGGTCGGCGACCCGGCTCTGAGCGGATCTACGAAACGGAAGGCACCCCTTCAAGGGGGCGCCTTCCGTTGTGATGCAAGAGGTCTGGCCGCCACGCGTCAGCCGGTGAACAGCTTCGCGGCGGTGATCGCGGTCTGGATGATGCCGTACCCGAGGAGCACCGCGACCAGCAACCAGGACAACCAGAGCCGCCCGGTCTGATTGCCGACGCGTGGTGGCGCGGGCGGCTGGCTGTCCCGCCCGAGAGCGACCGGCTCGGTGACAGTTGCCTTCGCCACGGGCGAGGTCGGCCCCCGGTTCGGTTCGTGGAACCGCTCGGGCACGGAACGGACCAGTAGGTTCGCGATGAACCCGATGGCGAGGATGCCGACCATGGTGAACAGGGCGGGCCGGTACGCCGCCGCGGTGAGGGTGCCCGGCTTGCCCTGCGTGTCGAGGATCCCATTGATGATCAGCGGGCCGGCGACACCTGCGGCCGACCACGCGGTCAGGATCCGGCCGTGGATCGCCCCGACCTGGAAGGTGCCGAACAGGTCACGCAGGTAGGCGGGCATGGTGGCGAAGCCACCGCCGTAGAAGGAGATGATCGCAGCGGCGATCAGCACGAAGACCGCGGTCGCGGAGTGGCCGGCGACGGCGAGCAGCAGATACAGCACCATGCCGACGCCGAGGTAGACCATGTAGATGGGCTTACGGCCGATGAGGTCGGACGTCGTCGACCAGACGAACCGCCCCGCCATGTTGAACAGCGACAGCACCCCCACGAAACCGGCCGCCGCTGTCACCGAGACCGTGGTGGCGGTCCCGTTGTCCCGGAAGAAGTCCTGGATCATCGGACTTGCCTGCTCCAGGATGCCGATGCCCGCGGTGACGTTGCAGAACAGCACGATCCACAGCAACCAGAACGACCGGGTACGCACGGCATTCGAGGCCGACACGCTCGCCGTCGTCACGAGAGGCCGGGAGGCGACGCTCGCGGGGTCGAACCCGGCGGGCCGCCAGTCCGGCGCCGGTACCCGGACGTTGAAGGGGCCGAACATCATGATCACGAAGTATCCGATGCCGAACGTGACGAAGAGCGCCACGAGGGCGTGTCCCGAGGCCACCGCCGCAGGATTGTTGGGGTTGTAGCCGGAGTCGTAGAGGGAGAGCAGTTGGCGCGCGAGCGGGCCGGCGACGAGAGCGCCGCCGCCGAACCCCATGATGGCCAACCCGGTGGCGAGGCCGGGCCGGTCCGGGAACCACTTGATCAGTGTGGAGACGGGCGAGATGTAGCCGATGCCGAGCCCGATGCCGCCGATGACGCCGTAACCGAGGTAGAGCAGCCAGAGCTGTTGGGTCGCGATGCCGAGCGCGCCGACCAGGAACCCGGTGGCCCAGAAACACGCCGAGACGAACATCGCCCGGCGCGGTCCGTTCCGCTCCACCCAACGGCCACCCACCGCCGCGGACGAACCCAGCATCACGATGGCGATACTGAAGATCGCCCCGATCGCCGTCTGACTGACGTCGAAGTGCGCGATGAGGGAGTTCTTGTAGACACTCGTCGCGTAGACCTGACCGATGCACACGTGCACGGCCAGGGCCGCGGTCGGGATGAGCCAGCGGCTGTATCCCGGGGGAGCGACAGTGTGCCGGGGATTGAAGACCGACAGCATGGGCATCGTCCACACCTCCTGCGGCTGAGTAGGCCGGCGGCGGTGCAGGGCTGTCCGTCCCGGTCGTTGACCGAGCGGCACCGCCACGGTGGCGGCCCGGTGCACGCCTGCGGCAGCCGTAGTCCGGCTGCATCCTCACGTTACGTGTCAGTGAGTTCACAGCCTGTCATTACCGCAAAACGGAGGTATGGAGACGTCGGCCCGCCCCTGACCTCTCTGACCGCGGCGCTAGACGGAGACCGACGGATCCGGTCGTTCGGTGCCGGGCACGGCGCCGGTGGTCTCCAGGATGAGCGCGGCGACCAGGTCCGGGTCGTCGCTCATCGGCACGTGCCCGCAACGGGGGAGCGTCACCACCCTCGCCGCGGGCAGGCCCGCCCGGGCGCGCTCGGCCTGGTGGACGCCGAAGATCCGGTCGCGGTCCCCCCAGCCGATGGTCACGGGCACCGTCGCGTCGGAGAGACGACGGCAGTCAAAGCGGTAGTCGCGGGCGGCTCGGGCGACGGCGTTGAAGCCGAGCCCGCGTCGCAGGGCGAGCGCGTCTCCCAGCGCGCGCTCGACGTCCAGCAGCGTCGGGCGGGCCATCAGCGGCGCGAAGCACAACGCCCGGAGGTACGCCGAACGCAGCGCGACCCGCATGATCGGGGTGGGCAGGTACGAGTTGGCCCGCAGCATCCGGAGGATGGCCAGCGCCCGTCGGCGCTCCGCCGAGGTGAAGAAGCCGGCGGGGGAGAAGGCGGTGGCCGAGGCGACCGCGCCGGTGGCGGCGAGCTCCAGGGCGATCGCCCCGCCGAGGCTGTAGCCGGCGACGTGCGGACGCTCCAGCCCCCACTCGGTCAGGACCGGCAGGACCCCGGCCACTGTGGCGGCCATGTCGGCGGGCATTCCGGTGCCGGGCACCGGTGAGTTCCCGAACCCGGGTAGGTCGAGCGCTGTCACCTCGTGGTGGGCGGTGAGTCGGTCGAACACCGGCTCCCATGCCTGGTGGCGGTGACCGATGCCGTGGATGAGCAGGAGTGGCTCACCGCTGCCCGCCCGACGGAAGTGAACTGTCATGACTGCTCTCCCACCGACGTCCTGCCGAAGGAGCGCCCGAGCTGACGGACCTCGTCCTCCATCTGGCCGACCATGGTTCGGCCGCCGAACCGGGTGATCAACGCGTCCGAGAGGCCGCTCAACACCACCGGCCGCAGCGCCTGCACCATGGCGAGCGACCGTGGCACGTACACAGTGCGTCTGCGGCGTTCGATGCCGCGCAGCAGGGCCTCCGCGCACTGCTCGACGGGCACGACGGTGGACAGCGGCCACGGCATCCGGCGCAGCGCGGTGCGGAAGGACGGCAGGTCGTCACGGATGTCGCGGACCAGGTCGGTGTCGATCCAGATCGGATGGGCGGTGCCGACGGTGACGCCGGTCGGGCGGGTCTCCAGGCGCAGCACGTTGGCGAACTGCTCCACGCCCGCCTTGGACGCGCAGTAGGCGGCCATGCCGGGCATCGCCGTGAAGGCGGCGGCTGACGAGACGATCAGGACGTGGCCACGGGCCGCGGTGACGTGGGGTAGCGCCGCGCTGACCGTGCGGATCGCGCCGCAAAGATTCACCTCGACGGTACGGACCAGCGCGTCGACCGGTCCGACGGCGACGGTGCCGAGGTTCGCGATGCCCGCGTTGGCCACGACCACGTCGATGCCGCCGAAGCGATCCACAGTGGATGCCACTGCGGCGTTCAGCGCCGCCTGGTCGGTGACGTCGCACTCGTACCAGTGCGCGTCGAGGTCGGCACTGAGCTGCTTGAGCAGCTCACCTTCCAGGCCCACGAGGGCGACCTGGGCGCCGCGAGCGACGGCCTCGCCGGCCATCCGCGCCCCGATACCGCGCGCCGCGCCGGTGATGAGCACCGTCCTGCCCGCCAGGTCATACCGCATCGGCGTGCTCCCGTTCCGTCTCGTTCGGGGTGGTCCCGGCCGTGGCCACCTGGTAGTCGGCCGGGCGGAACCGGCGCAGCCGCACCCGGAAGCTGGTGGCGAAGCCCGGCCAGATGGTGGTGTTGCGGCCCGTGCTGTCGAGATACCAGCTCTCACAGCCGGACTCCCACACGGTGCCGGCCATCTTCTGATCGATGCGTTCGGTCCAGCGCCGTTGCGCCTCCGCGGTGGGCTCGATGGCCTGGATATCACTGGTCCGCATGTGCCGCAGGGCCGCGACCACCAGACGCAGCTGCGCCTCGATCATCAGCACCACTGAGGTGTGCCCCAGCCCGGTGTTCGGGCCGAGCAGGAAGAACAGGTTGGGGAAGCCGTTGATGGTGGTGCCCCGGTACGCGTGCATGCTCGGGGTCCACGCCTCGCCCAGGGTGCGCCCGCCACGGCCCTTGATGCGCCGCACGACAGGGGAGTCGGTGACGTGGAAGCCGGTGCCGAAGATGACGGTGTCCGCGGGGTGGTGAACGCCGTCGGCGGTGACCAGGCCGTCCGGCACGATCCGGTCGATGCCGGCCGTGACCACGTCGACGTTCGGCTGGGCGAGCGACGGCCAGTAGTCGTTGGAGATGAGCACCCGCTTGCAGCCCATCGCGTACCGCGGGGTGAGCTTGTCCCGTAGGTGCGGGTCGGCGACCTGACGTCGCAGCGTCCGCAGGGACAGCCGCGAGGCGAAGCGGTTGACCGTCGGGTGCAGGAAACCCAGGCCCATGCCCTCGCGGACCAGATAGAGCCCTGCCCGGACGGCCCGCTGCGCGCCGGGCACCGCACGGAACGCGGCCTGCTCGGCCCGGCTGATCCGACGCGACCGCCTCGGCATGATCCAGGCGGGGGTGCGCTGGAAGAGCGTCAGCTTCTCGACCAGCGGCTGAATCTGCGGCACGAGTTGGACCGCCGAGGCTCCGGTGCCGATCACCGCGACACGACGGCCGGTCAGATCGTGGTCGTGCCGCCAACGGGCGGAGTGGAAGACCGTACCCGCGAACTCGTCGACCCCGGGCAGCTCGGGGATGGCGGGATCGCTGAGCGGGCCGGCCGCGCAGATCAGGACGCGGGCGGTGTGGTCGCCGCCGGAGGTACGCAGCAGCCAGCGTTGCCGGTGGTCGTCCCAGCGCGCCTCATGCACCTCGTGACGCAGCCGCAGCTTCGGGCGGATGCCGAAGCGGTCCACGCAGCCGCGCAGGTAGTCCCAGATCTCCGGCTGGCTGGAGAAGGTGTTCGACCAGCGGGGGTTGGGCGCGAAGGAGAACGAGTAGAGGTGCGACGGGACGTCGCAAGCGCAGCCGGGGTAGGTGTTGTCCCGCCAGGTGCCGCCGACCTCGTCGCCCCGGTCGAAGACGAGAAAGTCGGTGAAGCCGGTCCGCTGGAGGCGGATGGCGGCGCCCAGACCACCGAAGCCGGCGCCGATGATGGCAACGTCTGTCTCCATTCACTCCTCCGTGAGCTCGGGCGCGGCAGTCGACTCGGCGGCAGTCGACTCGGCGGCGGGCGGCCAGGGCGGATCGCCCACGCCGGTGACTCGTACGCCGCCCCACGGATCGATCTCGGCCAGTCGTGCGGCCCGGACGCGGTCGGCGATGCGCACCTCGACGTCGCGTCGCCCGGAGCGCAGCAGGTGGGCCACCCGGGGCTCGGGCTCGATCCGCCCGCCCCAGTGGAAGCGGCCGTCGACCGGCTCCCACCGCCCGCTGAGGTGCACCCGGACCGAGGTGCCCTCGACGCCCGCCGGGCCGTGGTAACTCACGGCACGATCCGCTCGTGGGCGCGGGTGAGCTCGTGCGGCAGGTCGGCGCTGGCCCGTACCCCCTCGATGCCGCTCCACAGCAGAGCGGTCAGGTAGTCGGTGAGGGCCGCCCGGCTGATGGGCTGGCCGTGCGTGGTCCACCAGTCGCCGACCGCCTGCACGAAACCCACCAGGCCGTACGCCCAGGGCTCAGCGGGACCGGCGTCCAGGCCCAGCGTACGTAGCCGGTCGCCGATCACCCGGGCGAGCCCGGCGGCCACCTGCCGGCTGGTGCCGGCGATCACCTGGTGGATGCCGGGGTCGCCGGACTGGTGCATCAGGAACCGGTAGAGCCTCGGCTCCGACTCGATCACGCCCAGGTAGGCGTCGATGGTCGCCTCGACCAGGTCACGTTCCTCGCGGACCTGCTCGACGGCGGGCGCGATCGTGTCGACCATCCGGGCCGCCACCACTTCGCTGACCGCGACCCAGAGCTGCGACTTGTCGGCGAAGTAGCGGTACAGAACCGGCTTGCTGACGCCGGCGGCGGCGGCCACCTGTTCCATGTCGACCTCCGGCCCGTGCCGCAGCAGCGCCTGCACGGCAGCCGCGACCAACTCCTGCCTTCGTTGCTCACGATGGTCCGCCCAGCGGTCTCGACGGCCGTTGCCCTTCGCCTTCGTTGCGCCGTCGGGGGGCGTGGTCGGCGGGTCGGACGCATTGACATCGGTGAACGGCGATTGCATGCTACTACTCGTAACAGTTACCGGTCGTCACGTCAATATGGAGGAGCCATGGAGGCGGCGGAAACCGGGCGTGCGGCGGTCGCCGAGCGACTGCTCACGTCCTCACTGCGGACCAGCTACGACCCCACCGTCGAGATCGACTGGGACGCCCCGCACACCCCCGGTGCCTACTGGCTTCCGCCGCAGCGCAGCAGCCTCTATGGCACGCCACTGTGGGGGCAGCTCAGTGAGGAGCAGCGCGTCGAGCTCACCAAGCACGAGGTGGCCAGCGCGGCCAGCGCCGGGCTGTGGTTCGAGACGATCCTCATGCAGATGCTGATCCGGGAGTACTACCGCGCCGACCCGACCAGTCGACAGGCGCAGTACGCGTTGACCGAGGTCGCCGACGAGTGCCGGCACTCCATCATGTTCGGCCGGCTGATCGAGGCGATGGGCTGTCCGGTCTACCGCGCGAGCACCGTGGACCACCACCTCGGGCGGTTCCTCAAGGCCACCGCCAGCGGGCCCCGGATGTACGCGGCGATCCTCATCGCGGAGGAAATCCTCGACGCGTTCCAGCGCGAGATCATGGCGGACGAGTCGCTCCAGCCTCTCATCCGGATGGTCTCCCGCATCCACGTGGTGGAGGAGGCCCGACACGTCCGGTTCGCCCGTGCGGAACTGGCCGCCGCCGTCGAGGCCACCGGCCCGGCAGGCATGGCGTACGCCCGGCTGTTGGTCGGTCGCGCCGCCTACACGATCGCCGGCCGGCTGGTCCATCCCGACGTGTACGCGGCGGTGGGCATTCCACCGGCCGTCGGTCGTGCCGCTGCCCGCGCCAACCCGCACTGGCGTGCCACCCTGCGCTGGTCGGCGGCGCGGGTGCACGCCAACCTGGCGGGTGTCGGTCTGGTGGCCGGGCCGGGGCGTCTGCTGTGGGCCCGGGCCGGGCTGATCTGACCTGACGCCGCTCGGTGCGGCGGCATGGGGGCGTGAGCCCGCCCCCATGCCGCCTGAGCTCACTCGCTGCGGGCGAAACCGCCCTTCGGCGCGATGAGTTCGAGGTTCGTTCCGTCCGGATCGTTGAAGTACGCGACCTCGGTGCCGAGGGCCTCCGGCGGGTTGACCTCGCCGGCCGCGAAGGTGTACGGCTCGCCGAGGAACTCGATCCCGGCGGCGCGCATCCGGTCGACGACCGAGCGCACGTCGTCCACGTGGAAGCAGAGGTGCATCGAGCCGGGCCGGTTCGCGGCCACCTGGGCGACCTCGCCGACCGGGTCCTGGAACTGGATCAGGTCGATCCCCAGGTTGTCGAGGTTGAAGGTGGCGTACCGCAGCTTCGTCGTCGGCAGCCCCTGCGACTGCGCGAAACCGGCTCCGTGCATGGTCTCGTCCCGGACGACCGGTTCCTTGCCGAGCAAGGCCTGATAGAACGCTACCGAGCGGTCGAGGTCACTCACCGCGATCCCGACGTGCGCGGCCGACGTGAGGCCGATGGACACGTTCGAGAGGTCGGGGAATGCCATTCGGAGTCTCCTTACCAGCGTCTTCGTCGCCTGTGTCGCTGCTGATCTTCAGGTCGTACCCGCCGCTTGATCAGTTCATGCGTCGGCGCGTCAGGCGCGTTCGACCCGGGCCTGCTGGTGATCGGTCAGCCGCAGGCCGACACCTCGAACGACGTCGATGGTGGCCAGGGTGCCGAGGTCGTGCAGCTTGCGGCGTAGCCGCTTCACCAACGACTGCACGTCCGCCTTACGTTCGCGCCCCTCGTCGCCCCAGACCGACCGGTGCAACTCCGCGTAGCTCCAGACCCGGACCGGCTCGGTGATCAGGCAGGTCAGCAGGTCGTGTTCCAGTCGGGTGAGGTCGACTTCACGTTCTCCGCAACGGGCGCTCGACCGGGCCGAGTCGATCACCAGAGCGCTGGCCGGCTCGGATGCCGCCGCGGCCATCTGCTGGGGGGCGGCGATCAGTCGGCGTAGCTCGTCGAGATCGGCCACGAGCAGTAGCGGTGCGATGCCGTCGAGTCGCTCCGCGAGCCGGATGCGCTCGGCCGGCGACGACGTCACCGCGATCAGTAGCGGGAACGGCTCGTCGGCCGGATCCCCCCTGTTTGACGTCGCATCGTCGTCCTCGGCCACAGCACCGCCCGGGATCGATGGGCATCCCTGCCCGGCTCTCGTCATGGTCCTGACAATGATTGGCAAGCGCGTCGTCAGCGCGGCAACTCTTAGCGACAAGTTGCTCACGGCAAGTTCTTGATCGTCCTTTCTTCTCGATCATAGTGTCCACTCGGGCAACCGGCGTGACCCGCGCGGTGCATGGGAGGTCCACCCATGGCCCATCTTCACCCTGGGTCGTTCTGAGGGAGGCAGCACCGATGTTCAGACGTCCACAATGGCGGCGCACAGCCAGATCACTGGTGAGCGCCGGTGCGGCGGCGATCCTCGCCGCGACATGCTTGGCCACCATCGGCTCGGGCGCGCAGGCGGCGCCGGGCGGCGGGATGCAGGCGGGCGCCCCGACCGGCGACAAGATCCGACCCGAGCTCGCCAAGCAGCTCCAGGCCAAGAGTGAAGGTGACTTCTGGATCCGGTTCAAGGACCGGGCGGACCTCAGCAAGGCCAGCGCCATCAAGGACTGGTCGAAGCGCGGTACCGCGGTAGCGGACGCTCTGCGCAAGACCGCCGCCGCGAGCCAGGGCAAGATCCGGGCCGACCTCGACAGCTCGGGCACCAGGTACCAGACCTTCTGGGCCACCAACGCGATCAAGGTGAACAGCGGCTCGCTGGCGATGGCGCAGAAGTTCGCCGGCCACTCCGAGGTCGAGGGCCTCTACGCGCCGGTTGCCTACAAGGTGCCCGAGACCACCAAGGGCACTGACGAGAAGACCGTGAACGCCCTCGAGTGGGGCATCGCCAACATCAACGCCGACGACGTCTGGTCCCAGTACGGCGTCAAGGGCGAGGGCATCACCATCGCCAACATCGACACCGGGGTCCAGTTCAACCACCCGGCGCTGGTCAACTCCTACCGCGGCAACAACGGCGACGGCACGTTCGACCACAACTACAACTGGTTCAACGCCGCCAACTCCACCGGCGCCTGCGCCACCGCCCCCTGCGACGGCGACGGCCACGGCACGCACACCATGGGCACCATGGCCGGCTCCGACGGCGCGAACCAGATCGGTGTCGCGCCCGGGGTCAAGTGGATCGCGGCGAACGGTTGCTGCCCCAGCGACGCCGCTCTGATCGAATCCGGTCAGTGGATGCTCGAACCGCTGGACCTCAACGGCCAGAACGCGGACGCGAGCAAGCGGCCGAACATCATCAACAACTCGTGGGGCACCCGGGACCCGTCCAACGAGCCCTTCATGGAGGACGTGACGGACGCCTGGGCAGCCTCCGGGATCTTCGGCACCTGGTCCAACGGCAACAGCGGGCCGGCATGCCAGACGAGTGGTTCGCCGGGCAGCCTCGCCAGCAACTACTCGACCGGCGCGTACGACGTCAACAACAACGTCGCCGGCTTCTCCGCCCGGGGCGTCGGGCAGAACGGCGAGATCAAGCCCAACATCTCGGCGCCGGGCGTGAACGTCCGGTCGAGCATCCCGGGCAGCGCGTACGGCAGCATCAGCGGGACCTCGATGGCCGCACCGCACCTCGCGGGCGCGATCGCGCTGCTGTACTCGGCGGCGCCCTCGCTGATCGGTGACGTCGACGCCACCCGTGCGCTGCTCAACGGCGCGGCGATCGACAAGGCCGACGACCAGTGCGGCGGCACCGCCGCCGACAACAACGTCTACGGCGAGGGCCGCCTGGACGCCCTCGCGCTTCTCAACGCGGCCCCGACCGGCGACATCGGCATCCTGGCCGGCACGGTCACCGACGCGGCCACCGGCGCCCCGATCGCCGGCGCGACCCTCACGCTCACCGGCCCGGCCGCGCGGGAGCTGACCACCGGCGCCGACGGCAAGTACTCGACCCAGCTGCCCACCGGTGACTACCAGGTCGCCGTGGCGGCCTTCGGCTACGGCAGCACCACGAAGACGGCGACCGTCGCCAAGGGCGCGACCACCACGCTCAACGTCGCGTTGACGCCGGTGCCCAGTGTCAACGTCACCGGAGCGGTCACCGACGGCTCCGGCCACGGCTGGCCGCTCTACGCCAAGGTGACAGTGACCGGCGTGTCCGGCGTCTACGACTACACCACCCCGTCGAACGGCCGCTACAGCATCAAGCTGCCGGCCGGGCAGACCTACACCCTGACGTACGAGTCGCAGTACCCGGGCTATCAGACCGTCACCAAGCAGGTCGTTGTCGGCACGGGTAACGCCACCGCCAACGTCGCCGTGCCGGTGGACACCGACACCTGCACCACCGCCCCCGGGTACACGTTCGGCTCCGACGGTGAGTACGAGACCTTCGACGCCACGACCACCCCGGCCGGCTGGACCGTGGTGGACAACGCGGGCAGCGGCCAGGTCTGGAAGTTCACCGACGACGGCGACCGGGGCAACCTGACCGGCGGCAGCGGCAACTTCGCGATGATCGACAGCGACAACTACGGCGCCGGCACCAGCCAGGACACCTCACTGGTCAGCCCGGTGGTCGACCTGACCGCCGTCACCGCTCCGGTGATCCGCTTCAACCAGGACTTCAACCAGCTCAACGACGACACCGCCGACGTCGACCTGAGCATCGACGGTGGCGCCACCTGGACCAACGTGCTCCGGCAGGAGACCGACGTCCGGGGCCCGAAGGTGACCGAGATCCCGATCCCGCAGGCGGCCGGTAAGGCGCAGGTGCAGGTCCGGTTCCACTACTACGACGCCTCGTACGAGTGGTGGTGGGAGGTCGACAACGTCCTCATCGGCAGCCAGGTCACCTGCGTGCCGGTCGACGGCGGTCTGGTCGTCGGTAACGTCCGCGACAAGAACGACGACAGCTACGTCAACGGTGCCACCGTCACCAGCAAGGACCGGCCCGCCGAGAAGGCCGTCACCGTGGCGACCCCGGACGACCCCGGGCTGGCCGACGGCTTCTACTGGATCTACTCGTCGCTGACCGGCGAGCACGAGTTCACGGCGACCGCCGGCAACTACGTCAGCCAGACCAAGTCGGTCGACGTCGAGGCCGACTGGGCGACCACCGCGAACTTCCAGCTCGCGGCCGGGCGACTGTCGGTGACGCCGACCGAGCTGAGCGCGACGCTCCAGATGCCCAACGGCAAGGCGAGCAGGACGTTCACGGTGACCAACACCGGCGGCGCGCCGGTCGAGGTCAAGTTCAGCGAGCGGGACAACGGATTCGAACTCCTCCGGGCGGACGGGTCCACCGTCACCCGGCAGCAGGTGCTCGGGGGCAGCGGCGCTCCGGAGCAGCGGCTCACCGTACCGACGTCGTTCGCCTCCAAGGCGTCCGGCAAGGAGGCCAAGGCCGCCGCCGCCGCGACCGGCCCGCAGGCCGCGCCGTGGACCGACATCGCCAACTACCCGTCCGTGATCATGGACAACCGGGTGGTGAACCTGGACGGCAAGGTGTACTCGATCGGCGGTGGCGACGGTAACGCCTCCACCACCAAGAACTACGCCTACGACCCGGCCGCCCAGACCTGGACCGCGATCGCGGACCTCCCGGGCGCTCGCAACGCCCTGACGGTGGGCGTCCTGAACGGGAAGATCATCGCCAGCGGTGGCTGGGGCGACGAGGGCCCGGACTCCGCCACGTGGTCGTACGACCCGGGGGCCAACACCTGGACCGAGCTGGCCGACAACCCGGCACCCCGGGCCGCGGCCGGTCAGGGCGTCGTCGACGGCAAGCTGTACGCGGTCGGTGGCTGCACCACTGCCAACTGCACGCCGATGTCGAACAGCGTCGTCCGGTACGACCCGGCCACCGACGCCTGGGCGACGATGGCCAACTACCCGAAGTCGGTGGCCTTCGCCTCCTGCGGCGGGATCGACGGCATCCTCTACTGCACCGGTGGCAACGACGGCTCCGCCGCGCAGAAGTCCAGCTACGCCTACGACCCGGGTGCCAACACCTGGACCGCGATCGCCGACGCGCCGGCCGACAACTGGGCCAGCTCGTACGCCGTCGCCAGCGGCAAGCTGCTCGTCGTCGGTGGCTCGCAGGGTGGGGCCATCAGCAACGCCGGCTTCGCCTTCGACCCGGCCGCCGGCTCGTGGTCGAACCTGCCGAACGCCAACACCGCCCGTTACCGGGGCGGCGCGGCATGCGGCTTCTACAAGATCGGCGGCTCGTCGGGCAACTTCAACGCGGCAGCCAACAGCGAGGTGCTCCCGGGCTTCGAGGGTTGCGCCGAGTCGGCGGCCGACGTCAGCTGGATGACCATCGACAAGACGGCGGCCACCCTGGCGCCGGGTGCGAAGGTCACGGTCACCGTCGGCCTGTCGGCCAACGTGGACCAGCCGGGCACCTACTCCGGTTCGGTCGGGATCACGGAGAACACGCCGTACTCGGTGGCGCCGGTCGCGGTGACCATGACCGCGAACCCCCCGAAGACGTGGGGCAAGCTCATGGGAACGGTCATCGGCAGCAGCTGCCAGGGTGCGACCTCGCCGCTCGCCGGCGCGGTCGTCCAGGTCGACTCGTGGGCGGCGTCCTACACCTTCGCCACCGACGCCGAGGGCAGGTACGCCTACTGGGTGGACCGCCGCAACAACCCGCTCACGATGATCGTCGCCAAGGACGGCTGGAAGCCGCAGACCCGCCAGACGAGGATCAACACCACCACTCCGACCGTGGAGAACTTCGGGTTGGTACCGATCAAGTGCTGACGCCTGAGCGGTAGCGCACAGTCCGGCCCGCCTGGTTTCGACCAGGCGGGCCGGACCGTGTTCGGGGGGATCAGACCGGGGCGAGCCGGAAGCCGACCCCGCGTACCGAGTGGATGGTCGTCGCGGCGTTGAGTCTCGCGAGTTTGCCGCGCACGCGGCGGACCACCGAGTGCATGTCGGAGCCCCGGCCGAGGTGCCGGTTGCCCCAGACCTCGAGGTGCAGACGCTCGTAGGTCCAGATCTGCCCGGGCGCGTGCACCAGGCAGAGCAGGACGTCGTGTTCCAGTCGGGTCAGGTCGATCTCCTGGTCGCGCCACCGCAGCACCCGGCGGTCGGAGTCGACGGCCAGGTCCGGTGGCGGCAGCTGCGGGCTCGGTGCCACCTCGGCGAGTACGGCTGTGGCTTGTGGGGCCGGGGCGAGCACGGCTTCGGTTTGCGGGGCCCCGGCGGGCACCGGCCCGTTCGGCGAGGTCGCCGCCGTAGGTGTCTCGACCACGCCGAGAAACTCTCGGGCCTGGTCGACTGTCGAGACGATCAGAAAGGCGTCACTGCCGCCGAGCAGCCGGGCCAGATGTCGGCGTTCGGCCGGCGAGGACGCGATGCCGATGACCAGGCTGGCGACTGGAATTCCCTGCATTCCCCCCACCCCTTCCGGTGCTCCAGCTCTCCGGATGGATTGTTCGCACCGACGACCGAGACATCGATCGGTGTCCTGACCTTAGTGGTGGCTGATCTCGGCGGGGTAAAACATAGTTGCATGTAAGCATGTGAATGCCGCTTGTCCGTCGAGGCCCACCCGGCCCTTCCGACGACGATCCGCCTCCCGCCGGCGCCGGGGGCGGTTGTGACAGAACCAAGACATTCCGAGTACGGCATCCGGACCTGCCGGGACGAGCATGGCCGACATGACCATCGGATCGTCGTACCCCGTGGGGCGGTCGACGCCCGGCTCGCCGTCGGCGCGACCCCTGCCCTCCGCCCGCGCGGCGGTGCCGCTGGGTCTGCGGCTGCTCGCGGCGGCGCTGTGTTGTCTGGTCGCGTTGGCGCTCACCGCCGCCGTCTTCGTCCGGACGTACCCCGGTCAGTGGCTGGACGGCCTGCTCCTGCCTCGCGCCGAGCGGGGTGGGGGATACGAACAGGAGACCGTCCTGGTGGATCCGGCCAAGACCCTGCTGGCCGGCTTCGGCAGCCCGACACTCCTCGCCGCCCTCCTCGGCGCGGTGCTGCTGGTGGGTGTGCTCCGTCGCCGGCTGGTGGCGGGGGCCGTCGGTGTGGGCATGGTGGTCGGCGCGGTGCTGACAGCCGGTGCGCTGAAGTCGGCGCTGCCCCGTCCGGAGCTCCAGATCGAGAGTTCGACCACCCACAACAGTTTCCCCAGCGGGCACGTCGCGGCGGCGACGGCGCTGCTGCTGGCGTTCATGCTGGTTCTGCCCGGGTGGGCCCGTCGCCTTCTGGCGGTGCCCGGCGCGGCCGGTGTCTCGGTGATCGCCTCGGCCACGATGATCGCCGGCTGGCACCGGTTCAGTGACGTGCTCGGCGGCGTACTGCTGGGGGTGGCGTTGTTCTGCCTGGCCGCGGCCGCGTTGGCGGGTCTGCGGGGTGACCGGGACGCGGACGGCGAACCGGACGGCGGGAGCCTGTGGCGTCGGTTGGCCGAGGTGGCGGTGGGTCTGGTCGCGCTGCTCTGGGCGCTGGTGGCGGTGGTGCCCGGTCTGGCGGCCTCGGTGCAGCGCGGGGCACTCGTCGCCATCGTGGTGGCGGGTGCGACGACGATGTTCCTGGTGGGTGTGGTGGTGTTCCTGGTGCGCTCGGCGGACTTCGTGGTCCCGCTGGGAGCCCGGCGTGGTGGACTGCCGTCGTCGGCTGATTTTCAAAAGATCTCATGATGGGATACTTGACGACATGTCCCAGGTCCTGCTGATCGAAGACCACCAGACGGTGCGCGACGGACTTCAGTTGGCGCTCACCCGACAGGGCCACACGGTGCACGCCGTGGAGACCGGCGAGCAGGGGTTGGAACGGCTCCGCAGCACCCCCTCCGACGTCGTGGTCCTCGATCTGATGCTGCCCGGGATGGACGGGTTCGAGGTGTGCCGCCGGATCCGACAGCTCGGCGACCTGCCGATCATCATGCTGACCGCCCGCAACGACGACATGGACGTGGTCGCGGGGCTGGAGGCCGGCGCCGACGACTACGTGGTCAAGCCCGTGCAGGCCCGGGTGCTCGAGGCGCGGATCCGCGCGGTGCTCCGACGGACCGGCGGCGAGTCGCGGCGTGCCGGTGGCGAGCGGCCCGGCCTGGAACAGCACGGCGCGTTGACCATCGACCGGGCCGCGCTGGTGGTCAGCAAGGACGGCGTGCCCGTCGGCCTCGCCCCGACCGAGCTGCGTCTGCTGCTCGAACTCTCGCACACGCCGGGCCAGGTGCTCAGCCGCCAGCAACTGCTGGAGGCCGTGTGGGAACACGGGTACCTCGGCGACTCGCGGCTCGTGGACGCGTGCGTCCAGCGGCTGCGCGCCAAGATCGAGGTCGACTCGTCGGCACCGGTCTTCATCCAGACCGTGCGCGGTTTCGGATACCGGTTCGGGCCGCTGTGACACTCTGGCGCTGGGCCGGCGCCCGGGTCTCGGGCCTGCGGGTCCGGCTGCTCCTGGCGTTCGTGCTGCTCGGCGTGACCACCACGGCCGTCGTGGCCAGCGGCAGCTACGTCCAGGCCCGGACGGTCATCCTCCAACAGGCGCAGGACGCCGCGGTGACGTCGCTGACCGACCAGCTCACCAAGTACTACCCGATAGCCCAGTTGCCGCCGACCCAGGACGACCTCGACATCCTGGCCCAGCGTCTCTCCGACCGGAAGACGACCACGGTGGTCGTCTACCGCGACCTGCGGTCGCAGGGTGTCGGGGTGACCGACGCGCTCACCCCGGAGCTGCGGCAGGAGGTCGGCGACGGCCAGATCGCCTGGCAACGGGTCGTGCTCGACGGGGAACCCAAGCTGATCATCGGCACCCAGTTGGCGCTCGAACGACCCGACGGCACCTCCCGCCCGTCCGGGCTGGAGGTCTATTCGGTGCGCAGCCTCCTACCCGAGCAGCAGAGCATCGACCAGCTCGCAGCTCGCGCGTGGCTGACCGGCGGGCTGTCGCTGGTCCTCGCCGTCCTGCTGGCCCTGCTGGCCGCCGGCAGCGTGCTGCGACCCGTACGCGAGTTGGGCCGGGCGGCGCGCAGCCTCGGCGAGGGTGACCTGACCACCCGGCTGACCGTCCGGGGCGTCGACGAGCTGGCCGATGTGGCGCGGACCTTCAACGAGACCGCCGGGAGGCTGGAACGGCAGGTCGGGGAGCTGCGACGAATGGAGTCCGACGCCCGCCGGTTCGTGGCGGACGTCTCGCACGAACTCCGTACGCCGTTGGCCGCGATGACGGCGGTGACCGACGTGCTCGACGAGGAGGCGGAACACCTGCCCGGGGACGCGGGCCGGGCAGCCCGGCTGGTCAGTCAGGAGACGCAGAACCTCACCCAGCTGGTCAACGACCTCATCGAGGTCAGCAGGTTCGACTCCGGCACGGCACGGCTCGCCCTGGACGACGTGGACGTGGCCGCGGCGGTGACCGCGACCCTGCGCATCCGTGGCTGGACCGACCGGGTACGTGCGGAGCTGCCGTCCGGAGTCGTGGCCCGGCTCGACCCCCGCCGGTTGGACGTCATCGTCGCCAACCTGGTCGGAAACGCCTTCCGGCACGGCGCCGAGCCGGTGTCGGTGCGCCTGAGCGCCGACGAGGACTGGGTCACCATCGAGGTGGCCGACCGAGGGCCTGGACTGGACCCGGAGGTGTTGCCGCACGTGTTCGACCGTTTCTACAAGGCCGACACCGCCCGGACCCGGTCCGAGGGCAGCGGCCTCGGCCTCGCCATCTCCTGGGAGAACGCGCGCCTGCACCGCCACGGTGAGCGCCGGGGAAGTCTCGTCGCCGGTAACGGCCCCGGTGGCGGCGCCGTGTTCACGCTCCGCCTGCCCCGCGACACCACGGACGACGGAGGTGCCCGGTGACCGGCCGGCGGACGGGCCGCGCGCTGATCGCCGGCGGGCTGCTCGTCGCCCTGCTCACGGCGGGCTGCGGGGTGCGGCCCAGCGCCGTCATCACCGGTCGCGCCGCGGTCAGCGGCCCCGCCGAGGGCATCGGGGTCTACCTTCTCGCGCAGGGTGACCCCGCGCTGGTCCTCCGGCAGCCGAAGGCGACCCAGGCCGGTGTCGCGCCCGCCGTGAACTGTTCACCGTCATCCCCGGGCGGCTCGCCCTGCCAGCCGGCTCAGGCCCTCGCCCTGCTCGCGGCGGGTCCGAGCGAGGACGAACGCGCCAGCGGTCTGACCAGCGAGGTGCCCGCCGGGCTCGGCCCGTTCACCGTGACGCCGGGGGGGCAGAGATCCGACCTCACGGTGACGACGACCGGCGCGGTACGGCCGTTGACGGCCGACGCGGTCGACCAGATCGTCTGCACGGTGACCGACGCCGCCACGCAGGTAGGCCTGGTGAACGGTCCCGCCGCGGTCAGCATCGTCGGACCCGACGGCGCTCGGCAGCCTCGACGGTGCCCGATCAGATGACCGGGCACCCGCCACCGCTCACACCAGGTTGACCGCCCGTGCCTGCCGGGGAAGCCCGCCGTAGCGGCTCCGGTCCTCGTCGGCCAGCGCGCCGTCGATCAGGATGTCGATCAGGTCGACGAACCCGAGGCCGGCCTTCTGCCAGATCTGCGGGAACTGCGACGCGGCGGTGAAACCGGGGAACGTGTTCACCTCGTTCACGATGGGCTCTGGCGACCCCTCGGCGGGCAGGAAGAAGTCCACCCGGAGCAGCCCACGGCAGTCGAGGGCCTGGAAGGCGCGGATCGCGCGGTCCTGGAGCACCTCGGTGGTCGCCGCGTCCAGCGCAGCGGGGATCTGGAAGATCGCGCCGCCGTCGTACTTCGCGTCGTAGTCGAAGAAACCGGCACCGGTCACCCGGATCTCCAGCGGCGGGCCGGCCTGCACCCGGCCGTCCGGGTGCTGCAGGACCGCCACGTCGATCTCCCGACCCCGGGCCCCCTGCTCGACGAGCACCTTCGGGTCGACCTGTCGGGCCTGCTCCAACGCGGCGGGAACCCCCGACCAGTCGTCCACCTTGACGACGCCCAGGCTCGACCCGGCCCGAGCCGGTTTGACGAAGACCGGCAGGTCCAGGCGTTGCCGGTCGTCGGGCGACAGGTCCTCGCCCGGCCGCAGGGTCACCCCCGGACTGACCCGCAGCCCTTCGGCGGCGAGGAGCCGCTTGGTGACACCCTTGTCCATACCGGCGGCGCTGGCGAAGACACCGTTGCCGACGTACGGCACCCCGAGCCACTCCAGCAGCGAGGCGACAGTGCCGTCCTCGCCGTACGGGCCGTGCAGAGCCGGGAACACCACGTCCTGGGCGCGCAGCACGCGCAACGCCGCGGGGAGTGCCGTCGGGCGTCCGTCGACGTGCCAGCCGCCGTCCTTGTCGATGAGCACCTCGGTGACCCGGTACCGCGCACGGTCCACGTGGGCGAGGATGCTCGCCGCCGAGCGGCAGGACACGTCGTGCTCGCCGCTCTGTCCGCCGTACAGCACTGCCAGTCGGGTTGTCATGAAATGCGTGCCCTTCCGTGGAGGTGGTCGCGGGCCACCCGGGCCCCGATGCCGGTCAAGATCTCGTGTGGGTTGGTGTCCGCCCAGCGGGCCCACTCGACGACAGTCGGTGGGTCCTGGTCGGCCTCGCTCGGGCCGAACACCACGACCGGGTCGCCGATCGCCACGGGAAGGTCCCCGACGTCGACCACGCACTGGTCCATGGCGATGCGCCCGACGATCGGGCACCGCCGGCCGGCGAGCCACACCCAGGCGCGACCACCCGCGGCGCGGGGGAGGCCGTCGGCGTACCCGAGCGGCAGCAGCGCCAGAGTGGTCGGCGCCCCCGTCACGTGCTCGGGCCCGTAGGAGACGCCGGTGCCGGCCGGTACCCGCTTGACGTTGACCACGCTCGTACGCAGTGTCATCGCGGCGTGCAGCCCGAACTCGCCCGGGCCGGTCGCGCCGAACGGGTCCACGCCGTACAGCGCGATTCCGATTCGGCAGAGGTCGAAGCGGGTCCGTGGCGCCGACAACGCGGCCGCCGAGTTGGCCAGGTGGACCAGTTCGGGGTCGAGGCCCGCCGACCGGGCGACCCGCAGCGCCTCCTCGAAGGACGTCACCTGGCGGTCCAACTCGGGAGCGCCCGGGACGTCGGCGTCCATGAGGTGGGACCACACCCCACGCACCCGGATCCCACCCTCCCGTTCGTACTTGCGAGCCCAACCGACCAACTCGGGCCAGTCGTCGCCGGCGGCCCCGTTGCGGGACAAACCGGTGTCGGCCTTGAGCTGCACCATCGCCGGTACGCCGAGCCGGTGGACCGCGTCGGCGACGGCGTGCAGGTGCGTCGTCGTCGACACGCCGACGTCGACGCCAGCGTTGATCAACTTACCGAAGTCGTCGTTCGGGCCGTGCAGCCAGCTCAACGTGGGCGCGGTCACACCCGCGTCGCGCAGGGTCAGCGCCTCGCGCGTCGAGGTCACCCCCAACCAGCTCGCACCGGCGCGAACTGCCGCCCGGGCCACCTGCGCCGCGCCGTGGCCGAACCCGTCGGCCTTCACCACCGCCATCAGGTCGGTGCCGGTGACCGACGCGATCGTGCGCACGTTGGTGGCGATCGCGTCGAGGTCGACGAGCGCTTCGGCCAGGGCGCTCATCGGGACGCCTCCGCCCGGCGAGGACCGGGCAGGGCGAACAGCCAGCCCGCCCGGACCGCCAGCAGGCCACGGTGCACGGCCAGGCTCAGGCCGATCACCAGGCCGGTCAGCAGAACCGGATATCCGAGCACGATCAGGCCCTGAGCGGACGGACCCAGCTCGGAAACCGGTACGAGCAACAGCCGGTGCAGCAGGGCCAGGACCGGCATGTGGACGACGTAGATCGGCAGGGTGATGCGGCCGAGACTAGCCAGCGGTTTGCTGAGCGCCGACCAGCGAGCCAGCAGGGCAGCGGCGGTTATGCCGAAGATCACTGCCACGACGGAGACCGCCGGCCACACGCCGAACCACTGCTGTGCGCCGGCCAGCGCCATCGCGGCGAGCGCGAGAACGTAGGCCCCCGAGGTCAGGAGGAGACGTCGCCGGCTGGCGGTGGCGGCCCAGCGCTGGATCTGCGGTCGCAGGTACAGGCCGGCGAGGAAGAACACCAGGTTCTGGTAGAGCCCAGCACGGTTGCCCGGTGTGTCGAGCAGGCCGGCGGCGGCGACGGCGGACAGCACCCCGGCGGGTACGAGCACCAGCGCCCAGGGTGCCCGACGGATCGCCTTGGCGATCGTGAAGTACAACGCCAGGGCGTACAGGTACCAGAGGTTGGACGGCGTGATCGTGAGCTGCTCCAGCACGCCGAGGGCGGAGGTGGCGCGGTCGGTCGGCAGGTCGGGGGCTGCGGCGAGGACCGCGGTGTGGATCAGTAGCCAGAGGGCGTACAGGTAGAGGAACCCGGCGACCCGGCTGCGGGCCACGACCCGCCAGGGCCGCTGGGCGGCGTTCGCCGCGAAGACGCCCGAGATGGTGAAGAACAACGGCATCCGCAGCGGAAGGAACTGCTCACCCAGCGTCCCCCACAGGCCCGGCACCGGTACGCCGACGTGCCAGTCGATCTGTAGGTAGTCCTTCACGACGACGTGCCACAGGACGACGAGAATGATGCAGGCGCCCTTCGCGGCGTCGGCCCATTCCGCCCGCTGCGATCGTCCCTCGGTGCGGGTCGTCCCGGTTTGGTGCCGGTGGCGGAACCGGACGCGCGTCTCGTCGGGCGGCAGCTCGGCGACCCGGGACCCGGTCAGCTGTTGGATCATTCATCGGAAGGTGCCAGCCGGATATCCGCACGTGATCCACGGATTGTCATGAACCGGTAATAGAGGCTGCCGGACCCGACCCGCAGGCAGTTCCGAGCCGCCCCCTGTGGGCGCCGGACGGGACTAGGCTCGTTTCGGAGGTGCCGACCATGAAGCTCGGACTGCACTACTGGAACTACTCGACCCCGGCCGACCCGACCGCCATCGCACCGACGTTGGCGGAGACGGCCACCACCGCCGAGCAGGCCGGCGTCGCGTCGTTCACGGTGATGGACCACTTCTTCCAGATGGACGCGGTCTTCGCGGCCGAGGAGCCGATGCTGGAGGCGTACACCACGTTGGGTTTCGTCGCGGGGCAGACGCAACGGATGACACTGGGTGTGCTGGTCACCGGTGTGATGTACCGCTACCCGGGGTTGCTCGCCAAGACCGTGACGACCCTCGACGTGCTCTCCGGCGGGCGGGCCCGCCTCGGCATCGGCGCCTCCTGGTACGAGCGGGAGCAACTCGGGCTGGGTGTGCCGGTCGTCCCGGTGGCCGAGCGGTTCGAGCGGTTGGAGGAGACGCTGCGCATCTGCCGGCAGATGTGGAGTGCCGACGACGGCCCGTTCAACGGAAAGCACTACCAGCTCGCCGAGACCATCAACTCCCCGCAGCCGTTGAGCCGGCCGCACCCGCCCATCATGATCGGTGGTGGGGGTGAGAAGAAGACACTGTTGCTGGTGGCCCGCTATGCCGATGCCTGCAACCTGTTCGGTCGCGGTGGGATCGACGACATCACCCGCAAGCTGGACGTGCTGCGCGGACACTGCGCCGCCGAGGGCCGTGACTACGACACCATCGAGAAGACTGTGGTCGCCTCCCGGGCACCGCTGGACGACGTCGACGCGTTCCTCGCCGAGGTGTCCGAGTACGCCGCGCTCGGTGTGAGCGAGGTGCAGGTGACGCCGGATCGGCACCCGGTCGAGTTCGCCCAGCGGCTCGGCGACGAGGTGTTGCCGCGGTTGGCCGACGTCGGCTGAGTTCGCCGCGACGAGGGCCGCCCTCCGGTACAGCGGAGGACGGCCCTCGTTGGTGCTCGGCGCGGGGTCAGGCCACCGAGGCCGGGAACCGTTCCCACACCCGGTGCGCGGCCATCAACTGTTGCACCGCCGTCAGCGCCTCGGCACCGGAGCCCGCCGCGACGACGCCGGGGGTGCCGGCCACCCCGACCTGTTCCAACACGCTGACGCCGGCGCCCCAGGCGCCGATCGCCTTGGCGTGCCGCCAGCACTCCTCGACGAGCAGCAGCACGCGGGGATCCACTGCTGCCAGGCCGGGCCGGCCCGCCTTGTCGTCGCGGGCGGGGAGGGCGTCCGGTGCGGGCACCGGCGCTCCGGCCAGCAGGACCGCGTCGAACTCGACCGACCGGCCGGTGGCGAAGGTCCGCTGCACCGGCAGGTCCGCCACCATGCCGCCGCGCGGTGCGATGAGCAACGGCACCATGCCGGCCTCGAACACGGCCCGGCGGACCTCGGCGACACCGTCCAGGTCACCGTCCGGGTCGACGACGATTCCGACGGTACGACCGTCGCTCGGCCACTCCCGGCCGACCTGCGACAGCGCCGGGCTCGGTGTGACGTCGGCGAGCGGCACGCTGGGCTGCGGCGCGGGCAGACCCAGACCGGCGGCGACCTGCTCGCACAGCACCGGGTCGATGTTGGCGAGGCTCCGCAGTTGCCGTTCCTTGATCGCCTGGTGGTAGCACTTTCCGAGCTCGAAGGTGTACGCCCGGATGATGTGCTCCTTCTCGACCGGCGACATGCTCGCCCAGAACAGGCGTGCCTGGCTGTAGTGGTCGTCGAACGAGGCCGGGTTCGCCCGCACCTTGGGTGCCTGCGCGACAGTGACCGGCACGTCGACGAACGCCTGCTCGGCGTCGCCGGCGGGGAAGGGGTTGCCGCCATCGAGCGAGTTGGGTCGGTACGGCGCGACGCCCGCGTGCACGGCGTGCTGGTGGAACCCGTCGCGCAGCATGTCGTTCACCGCCGCGTGCGGGCGGTTGATCGGGATCTGCGAGAAGTTCGGCCCGCCCAGACGGGTGAGCTGCGTGTCGACGTACGAGAAGAGCCGGCCCTGCAACAGCGGGTCGTTCGTGACGTCGATGCCCGGCGGGAGGTGACCCAGGTGGAAGGCCACCTGCTCGGTCTCGGCGAAGAAGTTCGTCGGCGTCCGGTTGAGGACCAGCTTGCCGATGGGCTGCACCTCGGCCAACTCCTCCGGCACGATCTTCGTCGGATCGAGCAGGTCGATGCCGGCGAAGGTCTCCTCGGGAGTGTCGGGGAAGACCTGGATGCCGAGCTCCCACTCCGGGTACGCGCCGGCCTCGATGGCGTCGTAGAGGTCCCGACGGTGGAAGTCCGGGTCCATCCCGCTCAACATCTGGGCCTCCTCCCAGGTGAGGGAGTGCACGCCCAACTTCGGCTTCCAGTGGAACTTGGCCAGCACCGTCTCCCCGGCCTCGTTGACGAGGCGGAAGGTGTGCACGCCGAAGCCCTCCATCGTCCGGTAGGAGCGCGGGATGCCCCGGTCGGACATGTTCCACAGCGCGTGGTGTTGCGCCTCGGTGTGCAGCGACACGAAGTCCCAGAAGGTGTCGTGGGCGCTCTGCGCCTGCGGGATCTCCCGGTCCGGGTGCGGCTTGCCGGCGTGGATGATGTCGGGGAACTTGATGGCGTCCTGGATGAAGAACACCGGCATGTTGTTGCCGACCAGGTCGAAGGTGCCCTCGTCGGTGTAGAACTTCGTCGCGAACCCGCGGGTGTCGCGGACCGTGTCGGCCGAGCCGCGAGAACCGAGCACTGTGGAGAAGCGCACGAAGACCTCGGTCTCCCGCCCCTTCTTCAGGAAGCCGGCCCGGGTGACCGCCTCGCCGGTGCCGTACGCGGTGAACACACCGTGCGCACCGGCGCCCCGCGCGTGCACGACCCGCTCGGGAATGCGTTCGTGGTCGAAGTGCGTGATCTTCTCGCGCAGGTGGTGGTCCTGGAGCAGCACCGGGCCACGCGGTCCGGCCTTGAGCGAGTGGTCCGTGTCGCGCAGTCGTGCGCCGTTGGCGGTCGTGAGGTACGCGCCCTGCTGACCCTTCGCGGTGGGCGGCGCACCGGTCTCGGCGCCGGTCGGCGTCCGCGTCTGCGGTGCCCCCTGCTCCGGCTTCGGCGGCAGCGGGTCGTGCGGCGTCGTCGGTTCCTCGACGGTTGGTGGCGCGCTTCCCGGCGCACCCGGGACATCGGGGGTCAGAGCGTCGGCGATCTTTCCTGAGGCGGTCTTCACGGCGTTCTTGACCGCCTCGGCGGGCTTGCTGGAATCCACTGGGCGAACCTCTCGATGGCGCGTGTACGGGCAGGCGCCTGCCCTGCTACCCCTGGTCAGGGTGCCGAAACACGACTGATCACGGCAAATGCCGCCAGGACTGGTGATTCTGCCGATGCGGGCGACCGGCCGAGCGGCCAAAACTGACACACGTCGATATCCCTCGACTCTAGGGAGTGCCCGACGTGTCCTCACCAACCACCACCCGTCCCCGTTCCGTCGCAGCCCGGGCCACCCGGCTCGCCCTCGCAGCCGTCCTGGCCGCCGGCGGCGCCCTGGCCGGATCGACCGGCGCCGCCCAGGCGGCCGGCCCGTACGAGCGGGGCCCCGCTCCGACCACCGCCATCCTGGAAGCCAGTCGCGGACCCTTCGCCACGGCGTCGCAGAGCGTGTCCTCGCTCAGCGTCACCGGCTTCGGCGGCGGCGTCATCTACTACCCGACCAGCACCAGCGAGGGCACCTTCGGCGCCATCGCCATCTCGCCCGGCTACACCGCCGCTTGGTCCAGCATCAGCTGGCTCGGGCCGCGGATCGCCTCGCACGGGTTCGTGGTGATCGGCATCGAGACCAACACCCGACTCGACCAGCCGGACAGCCGGGGCCGGCAGCTGCTCGCCGCGCTGGACTACCTCACCCAGCGCAGCTCGGTGCGCAGTCGGATCGACAGCAGCCGGCTCGCGGTCGCGGGTCACTCCATGGGCGGTGGGGGCAGTCTGGAGGCGGCCTCGTCCCGGCCGTCGTTGCAGGCAGCGGTGCCGCTGGCGCCGTGGAACCTGGACAAGAGCTGGTCCGAGCTGCGGGTTCCCACACTGATCATCGGTGGCGAGAGCGACAGCGTCGCACCCGTCTCGTCGCACTCGGTGCCGTTCTACAACAGCATCCCGGCCTCCGCCGAGAAGGCGTACCTGGAGCTGAACGGGGCGAGCCACTTCTTCCCGCAGACGACGAACACCCCCACCGCCCGGCAGATGGTGGCCTGGCTGAAGCGCTTCGTCGACGACGACACCCGCTACGAGCAGTTCCTCTGCCCGGGCCCGAGCGGCTCGGCCATCCAGGAGTACCGCAACACCTGTCCCAGCGCCTGATCGTGGTCCCGGGGCGGTCGCCGACGGCGACCGCCCCGTCTGCGTGGTCGGGGCATTGAAGGTCTTGACGCGATACCCGAGAAACGTACACTGCGAGTGTAAATAAACACCCGCCACGACAGAGGGATGGGTGATGGAGCGCGGCCTCGAACTGCACCACATCGGCGTCCGTTTCGGCGGCCTCACCGCCCTCGACGACGTCTCGCTGCGGGTGCCACCCAACCGGGTGGTGGGCGTGATCGGGCCCAACGGCGCGGGCAAGACCACGCTGTTCAACGTGATCTGCGGCTTCGTCGCGCCGGAGACGGGTTCGCTCACCCTCGATGGTCGGCCGCTACGCCCGCGGCCACACCGGCTGACCCGGCTCGGCATCGCCCGCACCCTCCAGGGCACCGGGCTCTTCGCCGGTCTGAGTGTGCTGGAGAACGTGATGACCGGCGCCTCGCACACCGCCCGGGCGGGTTTCGTCCCGGCGCTGCTCGGGCTGCCGGCCAGCGACCGTGACGAGCGCCGGCTGCGCCAGCACGCCCTGGACCTCCTCGACGGTCTCGGCATCGCCGCGCACGCCGAGGCCGCACCGACAACACTGCCCTTCGCGGTACGCCAGCGGGTCGCCCTGGCCCGCGCGCTCGCCGCCCGGCCCCGGCTGCTCCTGCTCGACGAGCCCGCGGGTGGCCTCGGCACCGACGACATCGCCGAGCTGGCGGAGCTGATCCGCCAGCTTCCCCGGCGGGACGACGATCCCTGCGCGGTGCTGCTCGTCGAGCACCACATGGACCTGGTGATGGCGGTCTGCGACGAGCTGGTGGTGCTCGACTTCGGCCGGGTGATCGCCGCCGGCACCCCGGACGAGGTCCGCGACGACCCGGCGGTCACCGACGCCTACCTGGGCGCCACCGTCGAGGAGGTCACCCCATGACCGGCACCGATCTGCTCGTCGTGCGTGGACTGGTGGCCGGCTACGGCGCCGCGCCCGTGTTGCAGGCCGTCGACCTCACCGTTCCGGCGGGCACGATCGCCGCGGTCGTGGGCGCCAACGGCGCCGGAAAGACGACCCTGCTCCGTGCGCTCTCCGGCATGATCCGTCCGGCCGCCGGCCAGGTCGTCCTGGCCGGGGAGGACCTGCGGGGTACGCCGGTGGAGCAGCTCGTCCGCCGCGGCATGGCGCACGTGCCGGAGGGCCGGGGTGTGATCAGCGAGTTGACCGTCGACGAGAACCTGCGGCTCGGCGGGCTGTGGCGGCGCGACCGGGCCGACGCCGGTCGGGCCCTCGATGAGGTCTACGAGCTTTTCGAACCTCTGGCCCGTCGCCGCCGGCACCTCGGCCACCAGCTCTCCGGCGGTGAGCGGCAGATGCTCGCCCTCGGTCGGGCCCTGGTCGGTCGTCCCCGTCTGCTGTTGCTCGACGAGCCGTCGCTCGGCCTGGCACCACGGGTGGTCGCCCGGACCATGGCCCTGCTCCGCCAGCTCCGCGACCGCACCGGCCTGACCGTGTTGCTGGTCGAGCAGAACGTCCGCAGCGCACTCGCCGTCGCCGACCAGGGGATCGTGATGTCCCTCGGCCGGGTGGTGATCGCCGCCCCGGCGGCGAAGCTGCGCGACGACGTCGACCTGCGCCACGCGTACCTCGGTTTCTGACCACCACCTCGTCCCCCGGAGGGAGGACTGTTGGACCGCTTCGTCTTCCTCACCGTCGACGGCCTGTCCCGGGGCGCGGTGTACGCCGCGTTCGCGCTGGCCCTGGTGCTCATCTGGCGGGCGGCGCGGGTCGTCAACTTCGCCCAGGGCGCGATGGCCGTCGCCGCCGCGTACGTCGCGTACTCCGTCGCCGCCGCCACCGGCTCCTACTGGCTGGGCTTCGTGGTCGCGATCGTCGCCGGCCTGCTGCTCGGTGCGTTGGTGGACCGCGTCGTGATGCGGCACGTCGACCATGCCTCACCGCTCAACCCGGTGATCGTCGCGCTCGGGCTGGTGCTGTTGATCCAGGCCGTGCTGGGCATGGTGTACGGCAACGAGTTCCGTCCCGCCGAGGCGCCGTTCAGTAGGGCCGCCCTCAGCGTGGGCGGTGTCGCCGTGCTGTCGCCGTACGACCTGTTCGTCTTCGCCACGATCGGGGTGGTGGTCAGCGGCCTCGCGTGGATGTTCGCGCGTACCCCGGTGGGGTTGCGGATGCGCGCGGCGGCCTTCGCGCCCGAGGTGTCCCGGCTGCTCGGCGTCAACGTCGGTGGCATGTTGACCCTCGGTTGGGCGCTGGCGTCCGGGGTGGGCGCGCTGGCCGCCATGCTGGTCATCCCGACCGAGCTGGGCCTGCACCCGCACGCGATGGACCTGGTGTTCGTCTCCGCGTTCACGGCAGCGGTGGTGGGCGGGCTGGACAGCCCGCCGGGCGCTGTGGTCGGCGGTCTGGTGGTGGGTCTGCTGCTCTCCTACGTGAGCGGCTACGCCGGCAGCGACCTCACGCCACTCGCGGTGCTGGTCCTGCTGCTGGCGGTGCTGTTGGTCCGGCCCGGCGGGTTGTTCGCCCCGGTCGCGGCGAGGCGGGTGTGAGCGCCACGAAGGCGGCAGTGCCGCCGAAGCAGCGGCCGGACGACGCCGCCGACCGACCCGTCGACCGGCGACGCGGCTCGACCCTGCTGCGCCACCTCGCGGTGGTCCTCGCCGTCGGGTTGGTGCTGGTGGGGGTCAGCTACGCCGTCGAGCCGTTCCGGAACTTCCAGCTCGCCACAGTGGCGGCCTACCTCTGCGCGACCGCTGGGCTGACCGTCCTCACCGGCCTCAACGGTCAACTGTCTCTCGGGCACGGGGCGTTGATGGCCACCGGCGCGTACACGGTGGCTCTGTGTCAGAACGCGTTCGCCGACCGGGGGATGACCGGCGGCTGGCTGTTGCCGCTCTCGCTGGTCGCGGCGATCGTCAGCACTGTCGCGGTCGGCGCGGTGGTGGGTGCGGCCGCGGCCCGCCTGCGGGGCCCCTACCTGGCCGGGGTGACCCTCGCGGTGGCCATCGTCGTGCCGGCGCTGGCGGTGACCTTCGACGGCGTGTTCAACGGGGAGCAGGGGCTGTCCGTGCCGGTGGAGCCGCCACCGTTGGCGCTCGGCCCGTACTTCCCCTACGAGCGGTGGCAGCTCTGGCTGACCGGGGCGGCGACCCTGCTCGCCCTGCTGTTGCTGGCCAACCTCATCCGCAGTCGGTACGGGCGGACCTTCCGGGCGGTCCGGGATGACGAGGTTGCGGCCCGTCTCGCCGGCATCCACGTGGCCCGCACCCAGGTCCTCGCGTTCGTGGTCAGTGCCGCCACCGCCGGGCTCGGCGGCGCGTTGCTGGCGGTCCTCGCGCAGAGCGTCTCCCCGGGGGCGTTCTCGCTGACCCTGTCGCTGTTCCTGTTGATGGCCGTGGTGATCGGTGGTCTCGGCCGTCTCACCGGCGCATTGTGGGGGGCCGTCCTGCTGGTCGCCCTGCCCGACCTCACCCACTCCGTGACGGAGATGCTCACGCTCTCGCCCGCTGTGGCGCAGCGGCTGGAGGGCAACCTCCCGCTGGCGATCTTCGGCCTCACCCTGATCGTCGTCATGATCGCCGCTCCCGGCGGCGTGCAGGGACTGCTGTCCCGTCTTGGTCGGCGCCTGCGGGCCCGGCGTTCCTGAGCTGTTCTAAGCCCGGCCCCGGCCAGGCGTCCCCACCACCCACACCGTTCCCGCAAACCGGACCGAGAAAGGTCGGTGTTCTCCATGCACCGTTTGGCACAACGTGGTCTCGCGATCGCCAGCACCATCGCCCTGTTGGCCGCCGCCGCTGGTTGCAGCGGTGACGACGGCTCCGGTCCCGGCGGGGCGTCGGTGCCGGGCGTCACCGACACCGAGGTCGTCGTCGGCACCCACATGCCGCTCACCGGTCCGGCCTCGGCCGGCTACTCGAAGATCGCCCCGGCGACGAAGGCGTACTTCGACTACGTCAACGCCAACGGCGGTGTGCACGGCCGGAAGATCACCTACAAGATCATGGACGACGGCTACAACCCGGCGAACACCCAGCAGGTGGTCCGTCAGCTCGTCCTGCAGGACAAGGTCTTCGCCATCCTCAACGGCCTCGGGACGCCGACGCACACCGGCGTGCTCGACTTCCTGAAGAGCAACCGGGTGCCCGACCTGTTCGTCGCCTCCGGCAGCCGCAGCTGGGACCAGCCGGACAAGTATCCCGGCACGTTCGGGTTCAACCCGGACTACACCGTCGAGGGCAAGATCCTCGCCAACTACGCGAAGCGGGACCTGGCGGGGCAGAAGGTGTGCTTCCTCGGCCAGGACGACGACTTCGGCCGGGACAGCCTGGCCGGTGTGGAGAAGGTACTCGGCGCCGGTGCCGTGGCGGTGAAGCAGACGTACGTCACCAGCAACACCAACGTCGCGCCGCAGATCGGCGCGTTCAAGGCGGCCGGATGCCAGGTCGTTGTGCTCGCCACGGTGCCGGGCTTCACCGCGCTCTCCGTCGGGACCGCGGCCCGGCTGGGCTTCAAGCCACAGTGGCTGGTCTCCAACGTCGGCGCCGACCACCCGACCCTGGCCAAGCAGCTCGGCGCCGCCGCACCGCTGCTGGAGGGCATGGTCGGCACCAACTACCTCCCGATGCAGAACGACACGGCCAACCCGTGGATCCAGCTCTTCACGAAGGTGAACAAGGAGCACAACGGGGACGCCCCGTTCGACGGCAACACCGTCTACGGCATGTCGGTCGGCTACCTCTTCGTGCAGACGTTGCTCGCCGCCGGCAAGAACCTCACCCGCGAGAAGGTGATCCAGGCCGTGCAGAAGGGCGGCTTCCAGGGCCCCGGCCTGGTGCCGCTGCGCTTCTCCGAGAAGGACCACAGCGGCTACGGCGGTCAGCGGCTGAGCCGGGTGAGCGGGGGAGTGCAGACCTACTTCGGGCCGGCGTACGAGACCGACGAGGCGGACGGGGCGGTCAACGAGTACACCGCCACGCCGGCAGCGCCGCCGGCGAACGGGGTGCCGACCGTCTCCTGACCCGATCGACAGCCGTCCGACCGGGCGTGGTCACACGTGACCACGCCCGGTCGGACGGCTGCCGTCCGAGCCTTCCGACCGATCGTCCGAGGCGTTGACCGCCACCGATCCACCCTCCTACTATCTGCACTGTGAATGCAGATTCGGCTCGGCTTCTGGACCGTGTCGCCATCGTCACCGGCGCCAGTCGCGGCATCGGTCTGGCCATCGCCCAACGCCTCGTCGCCGAAGGCGCCCGGGTCGGGCTGACCGCTCGCCGCCCCGAGGCGCTCGCCGACGCGGTCGCCGCCCTGGGTGGCCCGGCGAACGCCGTCGCCGTGCCCGGCCGGTCCGACGACCCCGAGCATCGAGCCCGCGCGGTACGCCAGGTCGGTGAGGCGTTCGGGCCGGTGGACCTGCTGGTGAACAACACCGGGATCAACCCGGTGCACGGGCCGCTGATCGGGCTGGACCCGGCCGCCGCCCGCAAGATCCTCGACGTGAACGTGGTCGCCACGCTCGGCTGGACACAGGAGGTGTGTGCCGCCGGCATGACCGAGCGGGGTGGCAGCGTCGTCAACGTCTCGTCGATCGCCGGTCTCGCACCCGCTGCCGGCATCGCCTTCTACGGGGTGAGCAAGGCTGCGCTCAATCACCTCACCGCCAGCCTCGCCGTGGAGTTGGGGCCGACAGTCCGGGTCAACGCTGTCGCGCCCGGCGTGGTGAAGACCCGCTTCGCCGCCGCGCTCTACGAGGGCCGTGAGGACGAGGTCGCGGCGCGGTACCCGCTCGCCCGTCTCGGTCTGCCGCAGGACGTGGCGGGCGCTGTCGCCTTCCTGGCCTCCGACGACGCCACCTGGATCACCGGCCAGACCATCGTCTGCGACGGCGGCGTCTCGCTGACCGGTCGGTCCGGATGACAGTGCCGACGGTCGGCCCGGAACCGCTGATCACCGCCTGTCTAGACTCGGCGGTGCGTCAGGAGGCGCCGTGGCGGTGAGGAGGCGAGGGCGGATGGACGGGGTCGAGGTAGCGAGTCGGGTCGACGGGCGTACCGCCCGAGCCGAGCGCACCCGTGCGGCCATCGTCGAGGCGCACCTCGCGCTCATCGGTGAGGGCGACCTGCGCCCGACGGGGGAACGCATCGCCGAGCGGGCCGGCATCTCGCTGCGGACGCTGTGGACCAACTTCAAGGACATGGAGACGCTGTTCGAGGCGAGCGGCGCGGAGGTGCTCCGGCAGCAGGACGCCGCCTACCGGCCGATCCCGACCGGGTTGCCGTTGGCGAAGCGGGTCGACGCGTACTGCCGGCAGCGGGCCCGGCTGCTCCAGCTCATCACTCCGTCGGCACGGGCCGCCCAGATGCGGGAGCCGGTCTCCGACCAGCTGCACCGCAACCGCCTCAAGCACATCGACCGGGTCCGGGACGAGGTCGAGGAGCTCTTCGCCGCCGAGTTGGTGCTGGCTGGTCGGGGTCGGGAGCAACTGCTCAACGCCCTGGTGGCGGCGAGCATGTGGCCGGCCTGGTCGATGCTGCGGTACGGCCTCAATCTCGGTGTGGACCAGGCTCGCGCGGTGATGACCCGGACGGTGGGCGCCCTGTTGGCGGAGGTCGCGGCCGACTGAATCCGGCGATTGATACCGGACTCAGCCGGGCGGGCTCTCCCCGGTGAGCCCGTCCACCGACTCCCGGATGAGGTCGGCGTGGCCCACGTGGCGCGCGTACTCTTCGATGAGGGTGAGCAGGATTTACCGCAGGGTCGGGGACTCCCCGCGGGAGTTGGTGAACCGGCCGAGTTGCTCCAGGCCGCCGTCGGCCAGCGCGTCCGCGACGATCGCCCGTGATCTGGCCGCGGCGGATTGCCAGTGCGTCACCAGTTGCTCCGGCGAATCCTCGGCAGCGGATTGCCAGTCCCAGTCGGGGTCCGCCTCCCAGTCCACCATGTTCCACGGCGGGCCCGCCTCGCGTCCGAGCAGCCAAGGCCCACCGTATTCGACCCCGTGGGCCTGTCGCGGCAGCAGAGAAGCAGCTCTTTCCATTCGGTTTCCGATGAGTGACACTGGCAGGCATGGTTACTGCATCGAGAGTGCAACTAACCGTGCTGCGTGGGCGAGACGACGAGTGTCGAGCGCTCCGGAGCCTGCTCGACGGAGTGACCGACGGCGGCGGCGCCCTGCTGCTGCAGGGGGAGCCCGGATCGGGCCGTACCGCGCTGGTCGGTTACGCCCACCGGTACGCCCAGAACTGCACAGTGCTCGCGGGGACCGGGCTCGCCGAGGAGGCCGCCCTGCCGTACGCCGGCCTGCAACGCCTGCTCGACCCGGTGCTCGACCGGATGACCGCACTGCCGGACGAGCAGCGCCGGCTGCTGCGGCGCGTGCTGGCCGGGGAGGGCTGCCCCGCCGACCGCCGACTGACGTTGTCGATGGCGGTGCTCGGCCTGCTCGCCGCCGTCGCCCGGGAGCGTCCGCTGCTCGCCACCATGGACGACGTCGACCGGGGTGATCCGCAGACCGCGCAGGTGCTGGCCTTCGTGGCGCGTAGGCTGCGGCACCTGCCGGTCGCAGTCCTGCTCACCGCGGATGTCACCACCACGGTCGACGGGATTCCGGCGCACCGACTCCGGCCGCTCGACCTGCGGGACAGCATGGCCGTGCTCACCGACCGGCTGTCCGAACCCCCCACCGCTCCGGTCGCGACCACACTCGCGATGGTCGGTGGCGGCAACCCGCAGGCCCTGGTGGATCTCGCCGACGTGCTCACCCCGGGGCAGTGCCGGGGCGAGGAGCAGTTGCCGGACGCACCGCCTGTGGACGGCGCGCTGGGCCGCGCGTACCGGGCCCGGCTGGACCGACTGCCCCCGGAGACCCGACGGGTGCTGCTGCTCGCCGCGCTCGACGAGGGCGGCGAGCCGGGCACGCTGATCCGGGCGACCGGCACGGAGGTCGAGGCGCTCGCCCCGGCGGAGGTCGCCGGCCTGGTCCGCGTCGAGTCGCAGGGCGTCACGTTCCCCCAACCGTTGGTTCGCGCTCTGATCGCGTCGAGTGCGACGCTCGCGGAACGGCGCACCGCGCACCGACTGCTCGCCGGTGTGCTGGTGGCCGACGGGCAGCGGCTGCGCCGGGCGATGCATCTCGCCGCCGCCGCAGCCGGTGTCGACCCGGCCCTCGCGGACGAGCTGGAAGAGGCGGCGGTCGGTGGCGCCGACGGTTGGGCCACCGCGTCCGCGGCGTTGCGCTGGGCGGCCGACCTCAGCGACGAACCGACCCGGACGGCCGCCCGGCTGCTGACCGCCGCCCAGTACGCCTGGGCCGGGGGACAGCCCGACGTGGCCCGGCTCCTGCTCGCCCGCCTCCGCCTGGTCTGCAGGGACCCGGGCGTCCGGGGTCGCGCCGACCTGCTCCTCGGTGAGCTGGAACTGCGGTGCGGCACGGCGGCACGCGCGTCGGCCCGGTTGCTCGCCGCCACCGCAAAGGTGGCCGGGACCGACCGCGCGCTGGCACTGTCCGGGCTGGCCCGAGCCGGCGAGGCGGTCTGCTTCGCCGGTGACCAGTACCGCTACGCCGAGGTTGGCCGCCGGGCGTCGGCGTTGCGGCGGCCGGACGATCCGCCCGCCATGGAGCTGATGAGCAGTCTGGTCACCGGGGTGGCGGCGACCCTGCGCGGTGACCACGAGCGGGGCGGTCCCGCGCTGCGTCGCGCCGTCGTGCTGGGTGGCCGGCTGACCGGGCCGGCGGCGACCCCCACCGCGCTCAGCTGCGCCGCGGCAGCAGGCCTGGTGGTCGCGGTGGACGGCGCGGCACATCGACTCGCTGACCGCGCCGCCACTGTGGCCCGGGATCGGGGCGAGCTGTCCATGCTGTCCCGGGCGCTGGAGTTGCGGGCGGTCGCCGAGTACTGGCTGGGTCGACACGAGGCGGCGGCGGAGACCTCCCGTGACGGGCTGCGGGTCGCCCGGGCCACCGGCCAGGTCAACTGCGCCAACGTCCACCTCGGCATGCTCGCCGTGCTCGCCGCCGTACGGGCCGACCGGGACGCCACCCTGGGGCGGATCCGCGAGATGGGCGAGGCGCCGACGGCGGGCAGCCGTCCGCACGCGCTCGCCGGTTGGGCACTGGCCGTGCTCGACCTGGTCGACGGCCGACACGCCGAGGCCGCCGACCGGCTGGCGTCGTTGGCCCGGCTCGGCACCGGGCGCGGTCAGGTGCTCGTGCAGGTGATGGCCACCCCGTACCTGGTGGAGGCGGCGGCGCACCTGCCCTGCCGACCGACGGCGACGGCGGCGCTCGCCGTGTTCGACAGGTGGGCCAGCAGCACCGCGAGCCCGTTGCGTCGGGCCTTGTCCGCCCGGAGTCACGCGTTGCTCGCGCCTCGCGGCGGACCCGAGGCCGAGCAGGAGTTCCAGCGGGCGCTGCGGCTGCACCCGACCGATGCCGGCACGTTCGAGCGGGCACGCACCGAGCTGCTGTTTGGTCAGGAGCTGCGTCGCAGTCGACGCCCGCGCGACGCGCGGACGCACCTGCACCAGGCCCGCGAGATGTTCACGTTGCTCGGGGTCGGTCGCTGGGCCGAGCAGGCCACCACGGAGCTGCGGGCGGCCGGGGAGTCGGTCGGCCCACCGGACCTGCCGGCGGCGCGGTTGCTGACCGGCCAGCAACTGAAGATCGCCGAGCTGGTCGCGGAGGGGGCGACCAACCGTGAGATCGCGGCCCGGATGTTCCTCTCCACCCGTACTGTCGACCACCACCTGCGCAACGTGTTCCACCGATTGGGCATCCGCTCGCGTACCGAGCTGGTCCGCGCGTTCGCCACCGAGCGGCAGGTCGGGCTGGCCTCCGATCGGTGATCGTCCGGTCTGGACGTCATTAACTATCACCGCTAGTTTAATGCTCATGGAGCTCACCCTCTCCGCCGAGCAGGCCGCGGTCCGCGAGCTGGCCGCCGAGTTCGCCGACCGGGAGCTGTTGCCGCACGCGGCCACCTGGGACCGACGCGAGTCGGTCGACCCCGCCGTCGTCGGCATGCTGGGTGACCTGGGCTTCCTGGGGTTGACCATCGCCGAGGCCGAGGGCGGCTCCGGTGGCGACCACCTCGCGTACTGCCTGGTCCTGGAGGAACTCGGCCGGGGCGACTCGGCGGTACGCGGCATCGTCTCGGTCTCGCTCGGCCTGGTCGCGAAGTCGATCGCCGCCCACGGGTCGGCCGACCAGCGGGCAGAGTGGTTGCCCCGACTCTGCGCCGGTACGGCGCTCGGCTGCTTCGCGTTGACCGAGCCGGACAGCGGCTCGGACGCGGCGGCACTGCGCACCCGCGCGGTCCGCGACGGCGCCGACTGGCTGCTCACCGGCACCAAGACGTTCATCACCAACGGCACCACCGCCGACGTCGCGCTGGTCTTCGCCCGCACCGGCGGCCCCGGGCATCGAGGCATCACCGCGTTCCTGGTGCCCACCGACAGCCCCGGGCTGACCCGACGGGAGATCCACGGCAAGCTGGGCCTGCGCGGCCAGGCCACCGGCGAGTTGCGCTTCGACGAGGTACGCGTGCCCGACGCGGCCCGCCTCGGGCCCGAGGGCGGCGGGTTCCGCCTGGCCCTGGCCACTCTTGCGAAGGGTCGGATGTCGGTGGCCGCCGGGTGCGTCGGCATCGCCCAGGGCTGTCTCGACGCGGCGGTCGGCTACGCGGGGGAGCGGACCCAGTTCGGCAAACCCATCGCCGGGCACCAGCTCGTCCAGCAACTGCTCGCCGCCATCGCGGTGGACACCGCCGCCGCCCGGCTGCTGGTGTGGCAGGTGGCCGACCTGATCGACCGCGACCAGCCGTTCGCCACCGAGGCGTCGATGGCCAAGCTCTTCGCCAGCGAGGCCGCGGTCCGCGCGGCCAACAACGCGGTCCAGGTGTTCGGCGGATACGGCTACATCGACGAGTACCCGGTTGGCAAGTACCTGCGGGACGCGCGGGTCGCCACGCTCTACGAGGGCACCAGCCAGATCCAGCAACTCCTCATCGGACGCGCACTCACCGGCGTCAACGCCTTCTAGCTGCAGGGAGAGCAGGCATGAGAGTCTTCAGCACGTTCGAGGAGTTGGCCGCCGCAGTCGGCGAGACCTTCGGGCCCGGGCCGTGGCTACCTGTCGAACAGAAGCGCGTCGACCTCTTCGCCGACGCCACCGACGACCACCAGTGGATCCACCTCGACCCGGCCCGCGCAGCGGCGGGACCGTTCGGCGGCACCATCGCCCACGGGTACCTGACCCTGTCGCTGCTACCGACGCTGGCCGGCCAGCTCTACCGGGTGGACGGGGTGACGATGGGGGTCAACTACGGGTTGAACCGGGTGCGCTTCCCCGCGCCGGTCCGGGTCGGCACCGCCGTCCGGGCCACCGCCACCATCGCCGAGGTGTCTCCGGTGAGCGGTGGTGTGCAGGTGGTCGCGACGGTCACCGTCGAGAGCGACGGCGGCGGCAAGCCCGTCTGCGTTGCCGAGACCGTGAGTCGTCTCTACCGCGCCGTGAATTGACGGTCGCCTAACCCGCTGCCCTCGCCTGTGGCCGACCGGGCCGGCCCCGGCAGTCGTACTTTGGGACGATCTGGGTTCGCACCACCGTTCGTACGATGGCCTCATGCTCTCCCGCCTGCGCGCTGTGTTGGCCGAGCCGCGCGTCCCAACCGCACCGCCCAGGGGGTGGCGCGACTGGGCAATGATCGCGGTCCTCGCGCCGGCGGCCGTGGTGGAGGCGCTCCTCCGGCCCGATCTGCCGTGGCCTGTGGGCTGCCTCGTCGTCGTGCTCGCCCTGCTACCCACGCTGCTGTGGCGGCGTACGCGGCCGTTGATGATGGTGGCGATCGCATTCGGGTCCGCCACGGTGGGCCCGTTCGTGCTGCCCGGCGATCCCTGCCAGATGGTCACAGCGAGCTTTCTGGTCCTGCTGGTCTCCGCGCTGTTCCGTTGGGGTTCCGGCCGGGATACCGCGATCGGTGCGGTCCTGGTGGTGGCCAAGGTGACCACCGCCGGTCTGGCCGGTTCGGTCGACGGCGGCGAACTGGTCGCCGGCTTCGCGGTGATGTTCGCCGCCGCCACGCTGGGCACCGCGACCCGCTTCCGCGCCACCGCGCGGACGCGCGAGCTCGACCAGGTGAAGCTGTTGGAGCGTGAGCGGTTGGCCCGCGACCTGCACGACACGGTGGCCCACCACGTGTCGGCGATGGCGATCCGCGCCCAGGCCGGTATCGCCGCCTCGGCGAGCCAGCCGAACGCCGCCGTCGAGGCGCTGCACGTCATCGAGGCCGAGGCGTCGCGCGCGCTCGCCGAGATGCGCGCGATGGTTCACGTCCTTCGCCGCGACCAGACCGCCGAGCGGGTGCCCGTTGCACGGGTCGCCGACATCGAGAGCCTCGCCGGCCGCTTCCGCAGCGGGCCGGAGGTCGACGTGGATCTCCGCGGCGACCTCGGCGACCTGCCGCCCGCGGTCGGTTCCGCGCTCTACCGCCTGGCGCAGGAATCGGTCACCAACGCCCGACGCCACGCCCGCCACGCCACCCGCATCGAGGTCAGCGTCACGGCCGACGACCGTTCGGTGCGGCTGCGGGTCAGCGACGACGGCGAGGCCGGTGCCGCACGACCGAACGGCTCCTCCGGGTTCGGCCTGGTGGGCATGTCGGAGCGCGTCGACCTGCTCGGCGGCACCTGCGAGGCAGGCCCCAATCCCGACCGGGGATGGACCGTCACGGCCGTGCTCCCGCGCGAGGGGGCCGGCGCGTGACCATCCGCGTGCTCGTCGCGGACGACCAGGAGATCGTCCGTACCGGTCTCACCATCATCCTGAACACGCAGCCCGGCATCGACGTCGTCGGTAGTGCCGGCGACGGACGCCGAGCGGTCGAACTCGCCCGGCGGCTCCGCCCCGACGTGTGTCTCTTCCACATTCGGATGCCCGGCATGGACGGCATCGAGGCCACCCGCGCGCTCGCCGGGCCCACTGTCGCCGAGCCGCTCGCGGTGGTCGTCATCACGACCTTCGACCTCGACGAGTACGTGTACGCGGCCCTGCGTGCCGGCGCACGTGGCTTTCTGCTGAAGGAGGCCGGCCCCGACCTGCTCGGCCAGGCCGTTCGCGCGGCTGCCAACGGGGACGCGCTGATCGCGCCGAGCGTCACCACTCGGCTGTTGAAGGCGTTCGCCGACACGGGTCCCGCCGCGCCGCGTCAGCAGCCCGTCGAGCCTCTCACCGACCGGGAGGAGCAGGTGCTCGTCGCTGTCGCGCGGGGGCGCACCAACAAGGAGATCGGCGACGAGTTCCACATCACGTTGAGCACCGTCAAGTCGCACGTCACCAGCCTCATGACGAAGCTGGGAGTGCGTAACCGGGTCGAGGTGGCGATGTGGGCGTACGAGACCAACCGCATCCGGACGCGGTGGTGACGACTGCGCTGACCGGCGAAAGTACGACGACGGCGTCCGACCATGGGCCGACACGATCGCGGCCCATGTGCCGATGAGCCGGGGCGGGTGCGGCACCCACCATCGGTGGCATGACGTTCCGCGAATGGCGGCTACCGGCCGCGTTGATCCTGTTGGGCCTGATACCGATGGTCGCCGGTGCGGGGCGGCTCACCGAGTTGAGCACCGGACCGGTGGTCACCCCGGCGAACGCTCGCTTCGTCGCCGATCCGCTGCCGGTGGTGCTGCACGTCGTCGGCGCGGTGGTCTACACGATCCTCGGCGCGTTCCAGTTCGTGCCCAGCCTGCGCCGCCGCCGTTGGCACCGTCGCGCCGGCCGGGTGCTCGCGCCCTGCGGACTGACCGTCGCGTTCTCCGGGCTCTGGATGGCCTTCGCCTACGACCTGCCGGCGCATGACAACGACGTGCTCGCCGGTCTGCGGCTCGTCTTCGGCTCGGCCATGGCCGTCTCGATCCTGCTCGGCCTGGCCGCCGTGCTCCGCCGCGACATCGCCCAGCACCGCAGGTGGATGGTGCGCGGCTACGCGATCGGCCTCGGTGCCGGCACGCAGGCGTTCACGCACGCGCCGTACCTCATCGCGGTCGGCGAGCAGCCGGACGGGAACGTCCGGGCCGGGCTGGTGCTCGCCGGCTGGTTGATCAACCTGGCCGTGGCCGAGTGGTACCTGCGTCGTCCGGACCACACCACGCGTTCTCGACCGGCCCGGCAGCCGAGTGCTGACGCCCACTGAGAGCACGCGGTGCCGGGCCACCGAGACCCGGCACCGCGCGGTTGCTCTCAGGCGACAGTGCAGGCGGTGCCGTTGAGGGTGAACGCGGACGGGCGGCCACTGTTGCCGGTGTGGGTCGCCTGGAAGCCGATGTCGACCGAGGTGTTCGGCGCGATCGTCGCGTTGTAGGAGACGTTGCGGGCGGTGACCGCACCACTGGACGGGGAGTAGCCGGCGTTCCAGCCGCTGGTGATGCTCTGCCCACCGGGCAGCGTGAACGTCAGGGCCCAACCGTTGACCGGCGTGCTGCTGGTGTTGGTCACCGAGATCGAGGCGGTGAGACCACTGTTCCAGGCGTTGACCGTGTACGCGACGCGGCAGTCACCCGACGGCGGGGGCGTCGTCGGCGGGGGAGTGGTGGGTGGGGGAGTGGTCGGAGGTGTGTCGCCGCCGATGCTGCCGGGCACCGTCCTGAGTGCGTCGTACCAGGCTGCGGCCATCTTGCGGTAGCCGGTGGCGTTGGGGTGCACGCCGTCGGCCAGGTCGCTGAGCGTCAGGGCACGGTACATGTCGACCAGGTGGACACGCTTTCCGGCGGCGGCGCGGCTCTGCACGATTCCGGGGATGGCATTGTTGTATCCCCGGACCTGGTTGTCCGCACCGGACTTCGGGATGATCGTCGCGACGAACACGTCCGCGTTCGGGGCGGTGTTGGTGATCCGGTCGACGAGGGTGGCCAGCCGACCCGGTGCGCCGGACGTGTCGCCGTACATGTCGTTGGTGCCGATGTGTAGCAGCACGGTCCGGGGGTTCGTGGCCCGCAACCAGTTGACCACGTTGGCGTCGATCTGGGCGATCGTCCATCCGGAGTGCCCCTGGTGGTCGTGGTCACCGAGGCTGGCTGGGCCGTTGAACTGCGAGCCGACGAAGTCGATCCGGTAACCGCCGGCCGTGAACCGCTGCCACAGTTCGATCCGGTAACCGCCGGGGACGTTGAACCCGTCGGTGATCGAGTCGCCGAGTGGCATCACGCGTACTCCGCCGTTGGACTCCGCGCTCGCGGGGCTGGTCGCGATCGGTACGGCGGCGATCATGGCGGCGACGGCGGTCAGGGCGGCCCACCACAGGCGGGCGCGTCGGCGCCGTAACGTCGGGGCGATGGGGGTGGGTGCGGGAGGGGCGGGAGTGACGAGCATCGAACTGCTCATGGGACTTCCTCTGGTGGGGTGCGCGCCAGCAGCGGCCGCCGAGGGGACGGCTGCTGCTGGCGCGGCACGCGGAGGTGGGCGTCGCGTTACGACCAGGAGCCCGGACATCGTCACTGGTGGTCGTGGCGCGGTGGCGAGCATCGGTCAGGCGCGTCGGACCGATGGGCCGTGGCGGAGGTGTGCCCTGCACCTCGCCGACGCACCATAGCGTGTTATCGCTAACAGCAGCAATGCACCGCTGAGCCGGCTGAAACCTCGTCCGACAAAGTCGTGGCCGGCTACTTCAGAGGGCGGAAGTAGTGCCGGACCGCATAGCGGTAGACCTCCTCGCCGATCTTCGCCCCCTCGACGTCAGCAGTGCGGAAGTGGACGCCGCCCCAGACGCGCGCGCCGATGAGCTCGTCGAGCGCTTGCGAAAAGCTGGTGAATTGCCGGGTCGTGCCGGAGTCGGCGCTGGACCCGCTGAACGTGATGTCGTCTCGGCCGAAGAAGTGTCGGTACAGCGACATGCGCGCACCGGTGCCACAGGCGTGGCCGGAGGGGTATTCGGGGAAGGGCGGCGTGACGAGCAGCGACTGCCAGCCTGGGTCGGCGGCCGTCCTCGGGTTACCGTCCGTGTCGGCCTGTTGGATCGCGGTGACCGGACGCCAGTAGCTCCAGAAGTCCTTCTGGCTGAAGCACGCCACGCCTGAGTCGGCCACGATGAGGTCGGTCATCGCGAAGAAGCGCGCGGTCCGCAGGGCGTCCAGCCCCTGGGTGGTGGCGAGCTGTCGCTTGATCTCCCAGGAGCCGGATCGCCGGTCGTGCCACCAGATCGCGGCCTCCGTCTGGTCCTGCGTGCGCGCCGTGCTCGTCGCCGAGCCGAGCTCCTTCACCTCGTTGAGGTCGCGGGTGTAGGCGCTGCTGGTCAGTTGCGGCGGCTCGGGCGTGCGGAACATCGACGCACGGGGGATGAGGAACGGCCGCATGTGGCCGGTCCATGCGCCCTGGGACAGGAACAGCGGCGGCGTGGGTCGCCACTGACCGGGCCTTGTCCCGTGGGTCCACTGCTGGTCCCCGAACGCGCCGTCGTCCTGCCGTGCGGTGACCATCGCGGCCGCGGCTCGCGCCCCGATCCTGATGCCGCCCTGCTTCGACCGCCCGTCGCGAATCGTGGCGAGAGCCGCGTCGTACTGTGCCCGAAGCCGCTCCCGCTGATCGGGAAAGAGAGCGGCGAGTACGTCATGGGCGGCGGTGGCGACGGCAGCGTCCACCGACTCGGTCCCGCTCGACGGCGGTGCGGTGAGGTACGGCTGGTACGGGGTGCCAGCGATCGCGTTCAGCGCGTCGTAGACCGCCCCGTTCACCATTGCGAAACTGCGCACCTGCTCGTTCGGTTGCTGAGCCGCGATATCCCAGATTGCCGTCTGGGCATTCAGGTCCCAGGTGATCACCGGATTGGCGCGGCCGGTGCCGGAGACCGCAGCTGCGGGCATCGGCCCGGTCATCGTGGAGGCGACCAGCGTGCCGAGCGCGATGGTTGCGGGAATGATGCGTAACCAGGTCAGGCGACGTGATTGCGTGCGGCTCGTCATGATCTCCCCGTCGGTCGGTTGTCGATGCTGGCTGTCGAACGCAGGCGGTGTTCGAAGCGCAATCGATGACGACCGAAAATAACATCGGCGAGCCTCAATGAGTGGTGATCACGCCGCGGATGCGTGAGCGGGATGGAGTACCGAGTCGAGCCAGCGCAGCTGACGTCGAACGTGGACCGCCTCGCCGCCCTCGTGACCGTTGAACGGGTATACGTGGATCTCCCGCTCCGGAGGGACGGGTCGGCCGTTCGCGGCGCCGTAGTGGTTGTAGGCCGCGAACCCGGTGTCAGGTGGGCAGACGGTGTCGCGTCGGCCGATCCCGAAATGCGCCGGAGCGGTCGCCCGCCGGGCGAAGTTCACGCCGTCGACATAGGACAGCGTGCGCCACACCGCCTCCTCGGCGTCCCGGTGCACGGCCAGGTAACGCCCGATCTCCCCGTACGGCGCGGGTTCGCTGACCTGGACGGCCCGTCGCATGTCACAGAGGAACGGCGCTGTGGTCAGCACCGCGGCGAGGTTGTCGACGAGGCCGGCCACCGCCAGGGCGAGGCCGCCGCCCTGGCTGTTGCCGACCACGCTGACCCGGTCACGGTCGACCCCGGGCAGGGCGCGGACCGCCTCGACAGCCCGGACCGCGTCGGTGATCAGACGGCGGTAGTGGTAGTCGCGCGGGTCGAGGATTCCCCAGGTGGCCGGCGAGGCACCGCCGGGGGCACCGTGCGGGTCGGGGGTGTCCCCGGCGCCGTACAGCCCCGACTGGCCCCGGTTGTCCATCAACAGGTGCGCGTATCCGGCCACCGGCCAGGTCAAGCGCTCGTGTGGCAGGCCGCGGCCGCGACCGTAGCCGGCGTACTCGACCACTGTCGGCAGCGACTCTCGGACTCCGGCCGGGCGGGTGTACCAGGCCCGCACGGGGTCGCCGCCGAAGCCGGCGAACGTGACGTCCCAGGAGTCGAGCAACAGTAGGTCGGTGGGCTCCGGGCGGACGTCGACGAGCGCCGGGCGGGCAGCCGCCTCGGCGAGTGTGTCCCGCCAGAACTGGTCGAAGTCGTCGGGTTCGGCGACGTCCGGGGCGTACCGCTGGAGTTCGTCGACGGTGGAGGCGGAGTCAGGCACGGGTCCTCGCAGGGGCCGGGGTCAGCGCGGGTCGGCGGGTGGTGCGGTGCTCTCCCGGACGACCAACTCGGTCACCAGGTCGATCCGGCTGGTCGCCGGTTCGTTGCCTCTGGTCAGGTCGAGCAGCATCTGGGTGGCGATGCCGGCCATGTCGCGCAACGGTTGGTTGATCGTGGTGAGGGCCGGGTCGGTCCAGGCGGAGACCGGCAGGTTGTCGTACCCGATCACCGAGAGGTCCTCGGGCACTCGTAGGCCGCACTGGCGGGCGGCCCGGAGCACCCCCATGGCCTGGATGTCCGAACCGGCGAAGATCGCCGTGGGTCGGTCCGGTCGGCGCAGCAGTTGCAGGCCGTGGGCGTGCCCGGCGCCGGCGGAGAAACTGCCGTAACGGACCAGCTCACGGTCGACCACCATCCCGGCCTCGTCGTGGGCGGACTGGAAGCCGGCCGCCCGGGCGCGGCTGCACAGCACGTCGGGCGGCCCGGAGATGACGGCGATCCTCCGGTGCCCGAGATCCAGGAGGTGCCGGGCGGCGAGCAGGCCGCCGTTCCAGTTGTTCGAGCCGACGGTGGGTACGGAGGCCGAGGTCGCGCTGTCGGTGTCGACGACGACGAACGGTATGCCCTGGCGGCGCAGGTGCTGTTGTTGGGCCTCGGCCAGGTGGGAGAGGACGAACACCACACCCAGGGGCCGGTCGGCGAGCAGTGCCTCCAGCCATCGGGCCGGCGGGCGGTGCGCGCCGTCGAGTTGGGCGACCGACAACCCGACGCCGGCCGCGGTCGTCGCCGCCTCCACGCCGCGCAGGATCTCCATCGCCCAGCCGGTGTCGAACTCGTGGAACACGAGTTCGATGCGACCGCTGCCGGTCGAGGGCCGCCGGGCACGGCGCTGGTACTGGTGGCGGTCGAGGCTCGCCTCCACCCGGGCTCTGGTGCCGGGGGCGACGTCGCCACGTCCGTTGAGGACCTTGGACACCGTCGCGACCGAGACGCCGACGTCGTTGGCGATGGTCGCGATGGTGGTGGAGGCGGGTGGGTCGAGTGGGCGGTGCTCCGTCATCGCAGCCTCACGCAACATCCGAAAGTTTCGGCAGACCCTAACACGATCACCCATTCTCGCCAGTCGATGCTGCCCTCACGTCGTCGGCCCCGCCCGCCATGCGACTGATGCGCTGGGATGGCTCAGGGGGTGCCGGCGACGATCGGCGGAGGTCCATGCCAGCCCTTGACACTCATCGATGGGGCACTTAGGTTGCCGAAAAGGTTACGCGGGATTCCGGAAAGTTTCGGATCGTGGGAAACGTCGGCTGCGAACCGGGCGCGGGGATGTGGCCGGAGCTGAGGGGTCTTGGCATGAGAAGTCAGTTGCCCGGGGACAGCGGCGCCGCGCCGTGGCGCGATTCGCGGCTGTCGCCGACCGAACGGGCCGAGGCGCTCGTGCCGATGATGTCGCTGGAGGAGAAGATCGCCCAGCTCGTCGGGGTCTGGGTCGGCGCCGAAGCCACTGGCGAGGGCGTCGCACCGCACCAGTCCGACATGATCAGCGAGACGCCGCAGTGGAGCACCGTCATCCGGTACGGGTTGGGCCAGCTCACCCGACCGTTCGGCACCGCGCCGGTCGACCCGGTGCTCGGCGCCCGGTCGCTGGCCGCCTCGCAGGCGCAGATCGTCGCCGCCAGCCGGTTCGGCATTCCGGCGCAGGTGCACGAGGAATGCCTGACCGGGTTCGCCGCGTGGCGGGCCACCGTCTACCCGACTCCACTCAGCTGGGGCGCGTCCTTCGACCCCGACCTGGTCGAGGCCATGGCCGACCGGATCGGGCGCTCCATGCGCGCCGCCGGTGTGCACCAGGGCCTCGCCCCGGTCCTGGACGTCACCCGCGACTACCGCTGGGGCCGCACCGAGGAGACGATCGGCGAGGACCCCTACCTGGTGGGGACGACAGGTGCCGCGTACGTGCGGGGCCTGGAGCGGGCTGGCGTGGTGGCCACGCTGAAACACTTCGCCGGCTACTCGGCCTCCCGTGGCGGACGCAACCTCGCGCCGGTGCCGATGGGGCCCCGGGAGTTGGCCGACGTCATCCTGCCGCCGTTCGAGATGGCGCTGCGCCACGGTGGTGCCCGCTCGGTGATGAACTCCTACGCGGAGATCGACGGTCTGCCCGTCGCCGCCGACCCCGGGTTGCTGACCGGGCTGCTGCGTGACGAGTGGGGCTTCACCGGCACCGTCGTCGCCGACTACTTCGCCGTTCGTTTCCTGGAAACCCTGCACGGTGTCGCCGCGGACGCCGCCGACGCCGCCCGGCTCGCCCTGCGAGCCGGCATCGACGTCGAGCTGCCCACAGTGGACACTTTCGGCGCGCCGCTGGTGGAGGCGGTACGTCGCGGCGAGGTCGACGAGGCGCTGATCGACTGCGCGCTGCGGCGGGTCCTGATCCAGAAGATCGAGCTCGGTCTGCTCGACGAGGGCTGGCAGGAGCTGCCCGACGACGTGGCGTCCCTGCGGTTCGACGACGACGTCAGCCAGGACGTCGCCGTACGCCTCGCCCGGCAAGCCGTCGTCCTGCTGCGCAACACCGGTGTCCTTCCGCTGGCCGCCGGCAGGCGGGTGGCCCTGGTCGGCCCGCTCGCCGACGATCCGATGGCCATGCTCGGCTGCTACTCGTTCCCCAACCACGTGGGCGTGAACCACAGCGAGTTCGGGCTGGGTCTGGACATCCCCACGCTGCGCGACGAGCTGGCCCGACGTGTCCCGCTGCTCACCCACGAACCCGGCTGCGCCATCACCGGCGAGGACACCTCGGGCATCCCGGCCGCGGTCGCCGCGGCGGCCGACGCCGACGTGTGTGTGCTCGCCGTCGGCGACCGGGCGGGGATGTTCGGCCGGGGCACCTCGGGTGAGGGCTGCGATGCCGTCGACCTGCGGCTACCCGGTGTGCAGGCCGACCTGGTCCGGGCCGTTCTCGCCACCGGCACCCCGGTCGTCCTGGTGCTGATGACCGGCCGCCCCTACGCGCTCGGGCCGGAGTTCGACGCCGCGGCGGGCGTGGTGCAGGCGTTCTTCCTCGGCCAACTCGGCGGGCAGGCGCTCGCCGAGGTGCTCACCGGCGCGGTCAACCCGTCCGGGCGGTTGCCGGTCAGCGTGCCCCGCGACGCGGGCGGGCTGCCGAGCACCTACCTGGCGCCGCCGCTCGGTCGGCGCAACAAGGTCTCCTCGATCGACCCGACGCCGAGCTACCCGTTCGGCCACGGGTTGAGCTACACCACCTTCGAGTGGTCCGACGCCAGGATCGTCGAGGCGGCGGACGACGCGCGGGACGAGCCGGCGGCCTGGCCGGTCGACGGCGAGGTGCGGGTCCGGATCACCGTGGCCAACACCGGTGACCGGGACGGCGCCGAGGTGGTACAGCTCTACCTGCACGATCCGGTCGCACAGACCACCCGTCCGGTGGGCCGCCTGGTCGGCTACGCCCGCCTGCCGTTGGCGCCCGGCGAATCGGCGCACGTGACGTTCGGGGTGCCGGCCGACGTCGCCTCGTTCACCGGGCTCTCCGGCCGGCGCATCGTGGAGCCCGGCGACGTCGAGCTGCGGTTCGGCCGGTCCAGCGGCGACGTGGTGGCACGTCTGCCGCTGCGGTTGACCGGCGCCGAGCGCCAGGTCGGCCACCAACGGGAACTGCTCACGTCGGTGCGGATCGAGCCTCTCGTGGCCGTTCCGCAGTCCGCGTAGGAGGCCGCTGTGACATCCACGTTGCGGCCACCCCCGCCGGCGTCGCCGCGCTCGCCGGCGGTTGCCAGCCCCGCCCCCCGCTCGCCGCGACGCGGCCGGACCTGGCGGCAGGCGCTGCGCCGGGACTGGCAGCTCTACTCCCTCGCCGTCCTGCCGCTGCTGTTCTTCCTGATCTTCCGGTACCTGCCGATGCTCGGGAACATCATCGCCTTCCGGCGCTTCAAGCCGGGCGGCAGCATCTTCGGTGAGTACTGGGTCGGGCTGCGCTACTTCCGGATGTTCCTCAGCGACCCGACGTTCTGGGAGGTGTTCACCAACACGCTGGCGCTCGGGGCGCTGACCCTGCTGTTCTGCTTCCCGCTGCCCATCGTGCTGGCACTGCTGCTCAACGAGGTCCGGGCCCGCCGCTTCAAGCGCTTCGTCCAGTCGGTGTCGTACCTGCCGCACTTCCTGTCGATCGTGATCGTGGCGGCGATGGTCATGCAGTTGACCTCGATCGAGGGCACGGCCAACCAGCTCGTCAGCCTGTTCGGCGGCGACCCGGTGGCATTCCTGCAGCAACCGGAGTGGTTCCGCAGCATCTACGTCTCGTCCGAGGTCTGGCAGACGGTCGGCTGGGGCACGATCCTCTACCTCGCCGCCCTCACCACCATCGACGAGGACCTGTACGAGGCCGCCCGGATCGACGGCGCCGGCCGGCTGCGCCAAACCTGGCACATCACGTTGCCCGGCATCCGCCCGACGATGATGACCTTGCTGATCCTCAACATCGGCAGCTTCCTGGCCGTCGGGTTCGAGAAGATCCTGCTGCTCTACAACCCGTTGACGTACCCGACCGCCGACGTGGTCTCCACCTACCTGTTCCGGATGGGCTTCCAGTCGAGCAACTTCAGCTACGCGGCGGCCATCGGCCTCTTCGAGGCGGTGATCGGGCTGATCCTCGTCCTGTCGGCGAACGTCATCTCCCGTCGCACGGTGGGGACGAGCCTGTGGTGACCTTCGGTACGAAGATCGACGCCCCGAAGACGCGCGGGCCGGACGACAGCCGGGGTTACCGGATCTTCCGCGTCGTCAACACTGTCGTCCTGCTCGGCGTCGTGGTCGTGACGCTGTACCCGTTCCTCAACATCGTGGCCCGCTCGCTCAGCGAAGAGGCGTACATCATCGCCGGCAAGGTGACCATCGTCCCGCGCGGGTTCGACCTGACCGCGTACAAGCTGGTGATGTCCGACTCGATGTTCTGGACGAACTACCGCAACACCGTGGTGTACACAGTGGTCGCGACGCTCATCTCGATCGTGCTGACCACCTGTTACGCGTACGTGCTGTCGAAGCCGCAGCTCAAGGGACGCGGCGTGCTCATCGGTGTCGCGCTGTTCACCATGTTCTTCTCCGGTGGTCTGATCCCCAACTACGTGCTGGTCACCAGCCTGGGGATGAAGAACACCATCTGGGCCGTGGTGGTCCCCAACGCCATCAGCGTGTTCAACCTGCTGGTGATGAAGGCGTTCTTCGAGAGCCTGCCGACCGAGTTGGAGGAGGCCGCGGCGGTCGACGGGCTGAACACGTACGGCATCCTGTTGCGGATCGTTCTGCCGCTGTCGAAGGCGATCGTCGCGACGATGGTGCTCTTCTACGCGGTCTCCTTCTGGAACTCGTGGTTCACCGCGTTCCTCTACATCGACGAGCAGGATCTGCTGCCGGTCACCGTGTACCTGCGCAACCTGATCGCGGGTGCCACCGACGCACAGCAGTCAGGCGCGGCCGAGGCCGACGTCGTGCAGGCCGCGGCCACACTCCAGGCCGTGACGATAGTGCTCACCACCCTGCCCATCCTGGCGGTCTACCCCTTCGTCCAGCGGTACTTCGTCCGCGGCGTGATGCTCGGCGCGGTAAAGGGATGACGTCGGCCTCCGCACCGCTCCCACCGAAACCCCACCACCGAAAGGACGAGCCATGCTCCACAAGCCGTGGCGCCGCGTGGCGGTAGCCACCGCGGGTCTGCTCGCGCTCACCCTCATCTCCGCCTGTTCCGAGGACCCCGGCGAGTCGAAGGACCTGTCCGAGAACCGGGTCGGCGCGATGGAAAAGTACGGTGTCGGCGACCAGTTCAAGGCCACCGAGGCGCTCTCCTTCTCCACCCTCTACAACAACCACACGTTCTACCCGCTCAAGGAGGACTGGCTGTTCTGGTCCGAGTTGACCAAGCGGACCAACGTCAAGATCGAGCCGGTGGCGGTACCGCTCAGTGACTACGAGCAGAAGCGCAGCCTGCTGATCGGCGCTGGGGACGCTCCGCTGATCATTCCGAAGACGTACCACCCGCAGGAGAACGCGTTCGTGTCCTCCGGGGCGATCCTCCCGGTGAGCGACTACCTGGATCTGATGCCCAACCTCAAGGACAAGATCGCCAAGTGGAACCTCAAGCCGGAGATCGACAACCTGCGGCAGTCCGACGGTAAGTTCTACCTGCTGCCCGGCCTGCACGAGAAGCCCACGCAGGACTACACGGTGCTGGTGCGCACCGACATCATGCAGGAGCTCAACCTGGCGACCCCGAAGACCTGGGACGACCTGTACGCGGTGCTCAAGGCGATGAAGGCGAAGTACCCGAACGTATACCCGTACTCCGACCTCTTCAGCAAGCCGAACCCGACCGGCGCCCTGCTGAACATCCTCGGCTCCGCCCACGGCACCCAGGCGGGCTGGGACTACCAGCACGCCACCTGGGATGCGGCAGCCAAGAAGTTCCACTACACCGGCGCGTCCGACCAGTACCGGCAGATGGTCACCTTCCTGCACAAGCTCGTCGCCGAGGGGCTGCTCGACCCGGAGAGCTTCACCCAGACCGACGACCAGGCCCGCCAGAAGCTGGCCAACGGCAAGTCCTTCGTGGTCACCGGCAACGCGCAGACCCTGGTCAACAACCACCGGCCCGACCTGGCCAAGACCCTGCCGAACGCGAAGATGGCCAAGATCCCGCTGCCGGTCGGCCCGGCCGGTGAGATCAACCCGTTCCCCCGGCTGGAGAACGGCATCATGATCTCCACGAAGGCCCGGGAGAGCAAGAACTTCGTGGCCATGATGCAGTTCATCGACTGGTTGTGGTATTCGGATACCGGCCTGGAGTTTGCCCGCTGGGGCATCGAGGGCACGACCTTCACCAAGGACGCATCCGGCAAGCGCACGCTCAACCCCGGAGTCGACTTCCTCGGCCTCAACCCGAAGGCCCCCAAGCACCTGCAGAAGGACTTCGGCTTCCAGAACGGCGTCTTCGCCTACGGCGGCAGCCCCGACCTGGTCCGCGGCTTCTTCTCCCCGGAGGAGCTGGAGTTCCAGAAGGTGATGGACGCCCGTACCCCGAGGGTGGTGCCCCCGCCGGCCCCGTTGACCGACGAGGAGCGCGAGCAGGTGTCGCTCTGGGAAACGCCGCTGAAGGACTTCGTCACCCAGAACACGTTGAAGTTCGCCCTCGGCCAGCGGCCGCTCACCGAGTGGGACGCGTACGTGGCCGAGCTGAAGGCCAAGAACTCCGAGCAGTACATCGACCTGGTCAACAAGGCGTACGAGAGGTTCCAGAAGAACAACGGCTGATCGACGCGGTGTCCGGTCGGGCGGTGCAACCCGCCCGGCCGGACGCCCCGGCGACCACCGGCCGATGCGAGGGGCGTGACCCGCCCGCTCTCCGGCAGAACGACCGGAAGGAGCGGCAGTGAGCGGAACGGCCCAGACCTGGCGACAGTTCGGCGACGGACCACTGTCGCGGATCACCTCACGCGTCTACATCCTGCTCGTGGTCGAGCTGCTCCTGCTGCTGACCACGGTGCCCGGCCTGCTTCCGCTGCTGGTGCTCGGCCGCGACCCCAGCAACCTGCCCCTGGCCGCGCTGTTCCTGGTGCCGGTCGGCCCGGCGGTCTCCGCCGCCCTGTACACGATGCGTCACCAGCGGACCGACCTCACCGACCTGCGCCCCGCCGCGCTGTTCTGGCGCGGGTACCGGACGAACGTGTCCGGCGTGCTGCGCGTCTGGGTGCCGACGCTGGTGTGGCTGACCGTGCTCGCCATGAACCTCGCCTACCGCGACGCGGTCGGGCTCGCGAGCTGGTGGTCGGTGCCGCTGGTCCTGCTCGCGGTGGGGGTGACCCTCTGCGCGGCCAACGCCCTGGTGATCACCTCGCTGTTCGACTTCCGCACCCGTGACGTGCTCCGGTTGGCCGTGCACTTTCTCGTGCGTACCCCCGGTGTCACAGTCGGCACCGCGTTGCTGCTGGCGGCGGCGACCGGCGTCACCGCCGTCTTCTCGGAGGCGGTGCTGACGATGCTCGGTTCGGTACTGGTCCTGGCGCTTCTGCGCGTGGGTGACCCGATGGTCGACCTGATCCGGAAGGAGTTCGCCGAATGAGCCTGCCCGTCACCGCCAAGGTGCCCTTCGGGGGCGACTACAACCCGGAGCAGTGGCCCGAGGACGTGTGGAAGCAGGACCACCGTCTCTTCGACAGCGCCCGGATCGACCTGGTCACCCTCGGCGTGTTCGACTGGGCGCTCACCCAGCCCGCCGAGGACGTGTACGACTTTTCGCTGCTGGACCGGATCGTGGAGCGGGCCGCCGCCGAGGGGCGCGGCATCTGCCTGGCGACCGGCACCGGCGCCCACCCGGCCTGGTTGGCGACGGCGTACCCGGAGGTGACCCGCACCGACTTCGAGGGCCGCAAGCGCCGCTTCGGTCAGCGACACAACTCCTGCCCCAGCTCCCCGGTCTACCGCCGGCTCTCGGTCGAGTTGGCTCGCCGGGTCGCCCGCCGCTACGCCGACACCCCGGCGGTCGTCGCGTGGCACGTGGGCAACGAGTACGGCGGCGCCTGCTACTGCGAGCTGTGCGCGGCCGGCTTCCGGGTCTGGCTGCGGAACCGCTACGGCACCCTCGACGACCTGAACGCGGCCTGGTACACGACCTTCTGGTCGCACACCTTCACCGACTGGGACCAGATCGAACCACCGTCGGCGTTGACCGAGCACTGGCGCGGCCCGGACCACACCGCGTTCCAGGGCATCACCCTGGACTACCTGCGGTTCTCCTCCGACGCGATGCTGACCAACTTCCACGACGAGAAGGCGGCCATCCGGGAGTCCAGCCCCACGCTGCCGGTGACGACCAACTTCATGGGCATGTACCGGCCGATCGACTACCACCGCTGGGCGGCGCACCTGGACTTCGCCTCGTGGGACAACTACCCGCCGGACGACGAGTCCGCGGCCCGGATGGCGTTGACCCACGACCTGATGCGAGGGCTCAAGGGCGGCCAGCCGTTCTGGCTGATGGAGCAGTCCCCGGGCGTGACCGCGTGTCGCGACGTCAACCCGCTGAAGCGGCCCGGCCTCATGCGGCTGTGGAGTTGGCAGGCGGTGGCGCACGGCGCCGACGCGGTGCTGTTCTTCCAGCTGCGCGCCTCCCGGGGTGCCAGCGAGAAGTACCACGGCGCGGTCATCGGCCACGCCGGCCGATCCGACACCCGGGTGTTCCGGGAGGTCGCCGAGCTGGGTGCCGAGCTGGACCGCCTCGGCTCGGCGTCGTTGGGCGCGCGGACGCCGGCCCGGGTGGCGCTGCTCTTCGACTGGGACAGCTGGTGGGCGTTGGAGATCTCCGACGGCCCGTCCCGGCTGGTCCGCTACCAGGAGGTGGTGCTCGCGTACCACCGGGCGCTCTGGGACGCCGGAGTCGACCTGGACGTCGTCGCGGTGACCGCCGACCTGTCCGGCTACGACGTGGTCGTCGCGCCGGCCCTGCACATGCTCAAGGGTGACCTGCCGCAGCGTCTGGAGGACGTGGCGGCGCGCGGCGGGTCGGTGCTGACCACCTACCTGTCGGGTCGGGTGGACGAGAACGACCAGGCCTTCCTGATGGACGTGCCGGGTCCGCTCGGGCAGCTGATGGGTGTCCGGGTCGACGAGTGGGACGCGCGGGGGCCGGAGGTGGTCAACCCGGTCCGCCTCGGCGACGGCGCGGGGCAGGTCGACGTCGAGGCGCGACTGCTGTTCGAGTTGGTGATTCCGCAGGGCGCGCAGGTGGTCGGCACCTACCAGGCCGACTTCTACGCGGGCACACCTGCGGTGACCCGCAACTCCTTCGGCGACGGCGACGGCTGGTACGTGGCAGCCGGCCTGGACCAGGAGGGGGTGTCCTGGGTGGTGCGGCAGGTGCTCGCGCGGCACGACGTGCTCGGGCCGTACCCGGACGTCGCGGACCTGGAATCCGCCGTCCGGGTTGCGCCGGACGGGTCGCGGCTGCTGTTCCTGCTCAACCACCGGGCCGACCCGGTCGAGGTGACCGCCCGGCGCGGCGGCGTCGACCTGCTCACCGGTGACCGGACCGTGACCGGCTCAACAGTGCGCCTGCCGGCGTACGGAGTCGTGGTGCTGAAGGAGGACTGGTGAACGCCGACGAGTCGGTCCACCTGGAGCAGCTGATGTTCGTCGACGATCCGATGGAACCCAACGAGCCACGCGTCCACGCGGCCTGGCTGCCCCCGGAGGCGTTCCGGTCGCTCGGCGCACGCCGCGTCCTCGTCCACGGTGACGGGCTGCTCGTCGACACTGTGCTGCACGAGGTGTCGCGCGCCTGCGCGCGCTACGGCGGGCGGGTGTGGCATTCCCCGTCCTGGGACGTCGACGTCGACCTCGTGTTCGCCCTGCGCGGCGCCGACGAGCTGCCCAGCTCGGTGGTGCGGGCGGCACGGTCGGCGGGGGAGTCGGCGTTGGCCGAGATCGGCGACGGCGGGTCGCTGGGCGACGAGGGGTTCCTGCTGGCCCGCGACGGTGACGTGACGGTGGTGCTGGCCGACGCGCCCGCCGGCCTGCTGTACGGACTGTTCCACGTGGTTCGGCTCTGTGCGGCTGCCTTCGACCCCGAGCGCCCGCCGGAGCGGCACCGGCCGGCACTGCATCGGCGGATGCTGGACCACTGGGACAACGTGGCCGTGCACCCGGTGATGGGCCAGGTCGAACGGGGGTACGCGGGCGGTTCGATCTTCTGGCGGGACGGCCGACCGTGCGGTGACCTGGCCCGGATCCGGGAGTACGGGCGGCTGTTGGCTGCGAGCGGTGTCAACGCGATCTCGGTGAACAACGTCAACGTCGCCCGGACCGAGGCGCTGCTGCTCACCGACCGGCTCGGCGACGTCGCCGAGATCGCGGACGTGCTGCGTCCGTACCACATCCGGGTGCACCTGTCGGTCACCTTCGCCGCGCCGGTGGTCCTCGGCGGCCTGTCGACCGCCGATCCCCTGGACGAGGGGGTGCGGGCCTGGTGGGCCGCGACCACCCGCACGGTGTACGACCGCATCCCGGACTTCGGTGGCTACGTGGTGAAGGCCGACTCGGAGGGGCAACCCGGCCCGTTCACCTACGGACGTGACCACGCCGACGGGGCGAACATGCTGGCCGAGGCGCTGGCTCCGCTCGGGGGAGTGGTGCACTGGCGGGCGTTCGTCTACAACCACCACCAGGACTGGCGGGACCGGTCCACCGACCGAGCGCGCGCCGCGTACGACCACTTCGCCCCACTCGACGGCCGCTTCCGCACCAACGTGGTCGTGCAGGTGAAGTTCGGTCCGGTGGACTTCCAGACCCGTGAGCCGGTCTCCCCGGTGATCGCCGCGATGCCGGCGACCCGGATCGCTGTGGAGTTGCAGGTCACCCAGGAGTACACCGGCCAGCAGCGGCACGTCTGCCACCTCGGCCCGTGGTGGAGCGAGGTGCTGCGGTTCGCGCCCTGGGGTCCGGACGGACGGGCGGTGGCGGACGTGGCGGCGGGCGAGTCGGGCGCGGGTGGCGGCCTGGTCGCGGTCGCCAACGTGGGCGACGACCTCTTCTGGACCGGGCATCCGTTGGCGCAGGCCAACCTGTACACGTTCGGCCGGCTGGCCTGGGACCCCCGGCGGGACCCGACTGCCGTCCTCGACGAGTGGATCACGCTGACCTTCCCGCCGTCGGCGACCGCCGACCCGGACCTGGTGCGGCGGACGCTGCACGAGATCATGGACGACTCCTGGCGCACCTACGAGCGGTACACCGCCCCGCTGGGCGTCGGCTTCATGGTCAACCCCGGCGATCATTACGGCCCCGGCGTCGACGGGTACGAGTACACGCGGTGGGGCACCTACCACTTCGCCGACCGGGACGGTGTCGGCGTGGACCGCACTCGCGCGTCGGGCACCGGTTTCACCGGCCAGTACCCGCCGTACTGGGCGCAGGTGTACGAGTCCCTGGAGACCTGCCCGGACGAGCTGTTGCTCTTCTTCCACCACGTGCCGTACGGGCACGTCCTGCACAGCGGGTCGACAGTCATCCAGCACATCTACGACACCCACTTCGCCGGCGTCGAGGAGGTGACGGCGATGCGGCGGCGGTGGCGGACCCTGAACGGGATGATCGACCCGGCCGTGTACGAGCGGGTGGCCGAACGCCTCGACGAGCAGGTGCGGTGTGCCACCGAGTGGCGTGACCAGATCAACACGTACTTCTACCGGAAGTCCGGGATGCTCGACGAGCGAGGCCGGGACATCTACTGACCCGGATCGGAGAGCCCTCCGGCACCTTCCGAGAACGTGCCGAAAATTGGTCGCCGGCTGCCGGTGGCGTTGGTCTCCGCCGATGCCAGTCGACGTGCAGGTGACCCCGGAAACCGTTGCGGCGAAAGGTTTCCGGAAGTCTTGACAATCGAGCAGCCTCGATTGAAGCTGACATGGTCACGCGAGCCGCGGTCAAGGTCGGGCGAAGGGCAGTCCTCGACTTAAGTCCCCTTCCACGCGCCTTTTTCGCAAGGGATCGCGCCCATGACACTGAAGACCCGGATGCTTGGCGTCCTCATGGCGGCCGTGACACTGGCCGCCGCCGCGTTGACGTTCGCCGCGCCGGCGTCGGCGGCGACGCTGACGCAGGTGACCAACTTCGGCACCAACCCCACCAACCTGCAGATGCACCTCTACGTCCCGGACCGGGTGGCGTCCCGGCCGGCGATCCTCCTGGCCATGCACTACTGCACCGGCACCGGCCCGGCGTTCCACTCAGGTACGCAGTACGCGTCCCTCGCCGACCGGTACGGGTTCATCGTGATCTACCCGTCGGCGACCCGCAGCAGCAAGTGCTGGGACGTGTACTCGCCCCAGGCGCTGCGCCGTGGCGGCGGCAGCGACCCGGTCGGCCTCATGTCGATGGTCGACTACGTGCGGCAGCGGTATTCCGCCGACCCCACGCGGATCTTCGCGACCGGCACCTCGTCCGGGGCGATGATGACGAACGTCATGCTCGGCGTCTACCCGGACGTGTTCGCGGCCGGCGCGTCGTTCGCCGGGGTGCCGTTCGCCTGCTTCGCCACCGGCGGCACCTCCGAGTGGAACAGTCAGTGCGCGAACGGGCAGCTCATCAGGACCGCACAGCAGTGGGGCGACCTGGTTCGCGAGGCGTACCCGGGCTACAGCGGCCAGCGGCCCCGGATGCAGATCTGGCACGGGACCAACGACGACACGTTGCGCTACCCGAACTTCGGTGAGCAGGTCAAGCAGTGGACCAACGTGCACGGGTTGAGCCAGACCCCGACGTACACCGACTCCCCGCAGTCCGGCTACACCCGCACCCGGTACGGCAGCAGCGGCCCGATGGCGCCGGTCGAGGCGATCAGCATGCAGGGCGTCTCGCACAACATCCCGGTCGACGCCGCGCAGGTGATCCGCTTCTTCGGGCTGGACGGCACCGCCCCGCCGACGACGCCGCCTCCGACCACGCCGCCGCCGACGACGCCACCCCCGACGACCCCACCTCCGACCACTCCGCCACCGACGACGCCGCCTCCGAGCGATGGCGCCTGCCGGGTCGGCTACACGGTCAACGCCTGGAACACCGGTCTCACCGCGAGCGTGACCATCACCAACACCGGTTCCGCTGCCGTGAACGGGTGGGCGCTGACCTTCACGCTGCCCAGCGGACAGCGCATCACCAGCGGCTGGAACGCCCAGTACGCCCCGACGAGCGGAGCGGTCACCGCCCGCAACGTCTCCTACAACTCCACCATCGCCCCGAACGCGTCGGTCGAGATCGGCTTCCAGGCCACGCACGAGGGCGGCAGTGGCAAGCCCTCGTCGTTCGCCCTCAACGGTGCCGCCTGTTCGGTGTCCTGACTGTCCTTCCCACCCACCACTGAAGGAGTCGCACGAGATGAGAAGAACCAGATGGAAGGCGGCATCGAGAGCCGCCGTGGCGCTGACCGGCGTGGGCGTCCTCGCCGCTGGCATGGCGCTGTTCATGACGGCACCGGCCGCCGCCGGGACGACACTGGGCGCGTCCGCCGCCGAGAAGGGTCGGTACTTCGGCGCGGCGGTGGCGGCGTACAAGCTGTCCGACTCGGCGTACACCACGATCTTGAACCGTGAGTTCAACTCGGTGACGCCCGAGAACGAGATGAAGATGAACGCGACCGAGCCCCAGCAGGGCCGGTTCAGCTACACCGACGCCGACCGGATCGTCAACCACGCCCGCAGCCAGGGCATGAGCGTGCGGGGTCACACCCTCGCCTGGCACTCGCAGCAACCGGGGTGGATGGAGAGCATGAGCGGCAGCGCGCTGCGCTCGGCGATGCTCAACCACGTCACCCAGGTGGCCACCTACTACCGGGGCAAGATCTACGCGTGGGACGTGGTGAACGAGGCGTTCGCCGACGGCAGCTCCGGCGCCCGTCGCGACTCCAACCTCCAGCGCACCGGCAACGACTGGATCGAGGCGGCGTTCCGGGCGGCGGATGCCGCGGACCCGAACGCGAAGCTCTGCTACAACGACTACAACACCGACAACTGGACCCACGCGAAGACGCAGGCCGTGTACAACATGGTGCGCGACTTCAAGGCGCGTGGTGTGCCGATCGACTGCGTCGGGTTCCAGTCGCACTTCAACAACGACTCCCCGTACGTCAGCAACTACCGCACCACCCTGTCGAGCTTCGCGGCGCTCGGTGTGGACGTGCAGATCACCGAGCTGGACATCCAGGGCGCGTCGGCGAACACCTACCGCAGCGTGGTGGAGGACTGCCTCGCCGTCTCGCGCTGCACCGGCATCACGGTGTGGGGCATCCGGGACAGCGACTCGTGGCGCTCCAACCAGACCCCACTGCTGTTCAACAGCAACGGCTCGAAGAAGCCGGCGTACGACGCGGTGCTCGCCGCGCTGAACAACGGCACCACGCCGACGGATCCGCCGCCCACCACCACGCCGCCCCCGACCGACCCGCCGCCCACGACCCCGCCCCCGGGCACTGGTGCCTGCACCGCGACGGTGTCGGTGAACCAGTGGACAGGTGGTTTCGTGGCGAACGTGCGGGTGACCGCCGGCTCGTCCGCGCTCAACGGCTGGACGGTGACGATCGCGCTGCCATCGGGCGCGACGGTCACCAACGCGTGGAGCGCCGACCGCAGCGGTAACACCGGCACCACGAACTGGCGCAACGTGGCCTACAACGGTCAGGTCGGCGCCGGGCAGTCCACCGAGTTCGGGTTCCAGGCCAACGGCACCGCCGGCAGCCTGAGCCCCACCTGCTCCGCAGGCTGACGAACCACCGCCGGTGGGGGCGGTCCCCGCCCCGCACCGGCCCCCTCTGCCCCACCCCGCCCCACCCCCGAGCGGTGATCAAGAGGTTTGCGTCACGACACGCCGTGGGCGCTGACCGAAACCTCTTGATCACCGGGGGTGGGGCGGGTGGGGAGAGGTCAGTCGCCGGAGAAGCCCCAGAAGTAGATCTCCTCCGGTGTGCCGTGGGCGTCGTGCAGGACCGCGCAGCGGCCGAACCACCTCTGCTCGGCGAGGTCTTCGATCGCGGCGAGGTGCTCGCGGGTGAGCCGCTCGGTGCCGGCGCGTTGCAGCGCCTCGGCGGCGCTCACCGGCTCGACAGTGCCGAAGTCGGGTGTTTCGCCCTCGTCCAGGACGCGGTAGACGTCAAGGATGGAGTGGGTGCCCGACTCCTGCACCCATTCGTCGTCGAACAGCTCCTTCATGGTGGCGGGACGGTTCGGATAGTCACTCGCCGAGCTGGGAATCTCGCCTCGGGCCCACCAGTACCGTCCCTCGGCGAAGACCTCGTCCCGCAGGGCGTCCAACGCCGCGTCCAGGTCTGGTTGGTACGCGACGAAGTAGCTCCACCCGGATGCGCCCACCGCTGCCTCTTTTCTCCATGCGTCACCAGTCTCGGCACGATAGAGGACAGCACCGACATCGCGGCCCAGCAGCCGAGTTGGCTGGTGGCTAACCGTCGATGCGGGTGATGTTGCGGATCTTGTTGGCGGCGTCCAGGGCGGCCACCTTGTACGCCTCGGCGAGCGTCGGATAGTTGAACACCGCGTCGATCAGGTAGTCGACAGTGCCGCCGCAGCCCATCACCGCCTGCCCGATGTGGACGATCTCGGTGGCGGCGGTGCCGAACACGTGCACCCCGAGCAGCCGGCCGTCGGCGGGGGAGACGAGCAGCTTGAGCATGCCGTACGAGTCGCCGACGATCTGGCCACGGGCCAGCTCCCGGTAACGCGCGATGCCCACCTCGAACGGCGTCGAGCTCTCGGTGAGCTGCGCCTCGGTCTGCCCGACGAAGCTGATCTCCGGGATCGTGTAGATGCCGATCGGTTGCAGGCCGTGCATCTCCCGGACCGGCTCGCCGCAGGCGTGCTGCGCGGCCAGCCGACCCTGCTCCATCGAGGTCGACGCCAGGGCGGGGAAGCCGATCACGTCGCCGACCGCGTAGATGTTGTCCACTGTCGTGCGGTAGTTGGCGTCCACAGCGATCCGGCCGCGCCGGTCCGCCTCCAGCCCCGCCGCCTCCAGCGCCAGGTCGTCGGTCTGGCCCTGCCGACCCGCGGAGTACATCACCGTGTCCGCGACGATCTTCTTGCCGCTCTTGAGGATGCACAGCGCGGCGGTCTGGTGCTTCTCCACGGCGGCGACCTCCTCGCCGAAGCGGAACGCCACGGACAGGTCGCGCAGGTGGTACTTCAGCGACTCGACGATCTCCTCGTCGCAGAAGTCGAGCATCCGCTCGCGCCGTTCGACGACCGTCACCTTGGTGCCCAGGGCGGCGAACATCGAGGCGTACTCCATGCCGATCACGCCGGCGCCGACAACGACCATGCTGCGGGGTACGGCCTGGAGGTTGATGACGCCGTCGGAGTCCACGATCGTGCGGTCGTCGAAGTCGACGCTGTCCGGGCGGGCCGGGCGGGTGCCCGCCGCAATGACGATCTTGTCGAAGGTCACCTTGGACTCCCGCCCGGACCCGCCGTCGACCCAGATCGAGTGCGCGTCCGCGAACCGGCCGGTGCCGGTGATCATCGCGACGCGATTGCGGGCGAGCTGGTTGCGGATGACGTCGGTCTGCCGGGTGATGACGTGCTGGGTCCGGGCGGCCAGGTCGCTGACCGTGATCTCGTCCTTGACCCGGTAGCTGCTGCCGTACAGGTCACGTTGGCTCAGGCCGGTCAGGTAGAGCACGGCCTCGCGCAACGTCTTGGACGGGACCGTGCCGGTGTTGATGCACACCCCGCCGATCATGTCGCGACGGTCCACGATGCCGACCCGCCTGCCGAGCTTGGCGGCGGCGATCGCCGCCTTCTGACCGCTGGGACCGGACCCCAGCACCACCAGGTCGTAGTCATACATATTGGCTAGCGTCGCAAGATGTCGCGGCGCGCGCCAGACCCCGTACGCGAGCGTTACTCGTCTGCCACCACGCAGAGGCCGCCGTTGAGCGTGACCTCCTGCGGCAGTTGCGTGCCGGAGGCGACGAGGCCGAGCGAGACGCTGCCGCCGGGCGGGATCACCGCGTTGCGACCGGTGTTGCCCACCCGCAGGTAGCTGTTGTTGGGACGGTCGATGACCTTCGCGCCCCAGATGCCGTGGACCTGCTGGCTGGCCCAGAACCGCCACGTCATCGTCCACCCGTCGACCGCAGTGGTGCCGGTGTTCTTGACGGTCAGGTGCGCCACGAAGCCGTCCGACCACTGCCGCACGACGGACCGGACCTCGCAGCTCGGCGGCGGTGGCAGGGTGGTGACGGTGATCGGCGCGGACAGCGGGGACAAGAGTCCGACCTCGTCGCGGGCGCGCACCACGAAGGTGTACGTGGTGTTCGGCGTCAACCCGCTGATCTGGGCACTGTTGACGGGCGGGTACTGGGAAACGTCGCGGACCACTGTGAGAGCGCCGCCGGCGTCCACCCGGAACACCTCGTACCGTTCGAGCACCACGTTGTCCACCGAGTGCGCCCATCGCAGCCGGACCACCGTGGCGGTGACGTCGAACGCCACCGGTTGACCCGGCGCGCCCGGCGGTTGGTCGTCCCCCGGTGGCATGGTCAACCGCAGGGGCCCGCTCGACGGTGAGCCGTTGCCGGCCGCGTCCAGCGCCGACACGAAGAAGGTGTACGTGCGCGACGGCCGCAGGCCGGTGATCCGAATGCTGTTGGTATCGGTCGACCAGGTCAGGCCGTTGTCCTCGAACTGCGCGGAGACCGGGTAACGGACCACCCCCACGTTGTCGGTCGAGGCAGCCCAGGTCAGCTCGACCCAGGTGGTGTCGATGGCGGCGACAGTGATCGGGCCGGGGGCGGTAGGGCGCTCGGTGTCGTCGGCGGCCGCGTACGCCGGGGTCGCGCCCGTCGCCACCACTGCCACCGTGAGCGTGCAGGCGGCCAGTGCGGCTGCCCTGAATCGGACGCCGCGCCACAGATGATCGCGCATGGTTGATCGCCTCGCCTTCAGGTGAGCGCAGCGGACCAGTCATCGACTGATGACGATGGTAGGTCACCGTCGGTTGCGCCGTTGTCCCCTCAGCCGACGAGGCGGCGTTCCCAGGCCCAGGCGGCGATCTCCACCCGGTTGCGGGCGGTGAGCTTCATCTGCACGCTGGCCAGGTGGGTCTTGACCGTGCCGACGGCGATGAAGAGCCGAGCAGCGATCTCGGCGTTGGTCAGCCCTCGGGCGACGAGCTTCACCACGTCGAGTTCCCGTGGGGACAGCGCGGCGTCGTCGTAGGCCGGGGCGGGGGAGCTGAGGTGCTCCAACAGCCGGACCGTGATGGACGGGCTGATCAACGCGTCACCGGAGACGGCCGCGCGTACCGCCTCGACAAGCAGGGCCGGGCCGGAGTCCTTGAGCAGAAAGCCGCACGCGCCGTTGGAGAGCGCGGTGTGCACGTACTCGTCGAGGTCGAAGGTCGTCACGACGACCACCCGGATCGGGTCGGCGACGCCCGGCCCGGCGAGCAGTCGCAGTGCCTCGAGGCCGTCGAGGCGGGGCATCCGGATGTCCAGCAGCACCACGTCCGGGCGGAGCCGCCGGGCCAGCTCCACGGCGACGACCCCGTCGGCGGCCTCGCCGACAACAGTCATGTCCGCCTGCGCCCCGATGATCATTCCGAAGCCGGTCCGGACCATGGCCTGGTCATCGGCGATCAACACCCGGATCATCGACCCACCTGCAACGGGAACGCGGCGTCGAGCACCCAACCACCGGCGACGCCAGGTCCGGCGGTGATCGTGCCACCGAGGGCTCGTACCCGTTCGGTGAGGCCGATCAGGCCGAAGCCGTGCCCCCGCGCCGGGGCGGTGCGCGGCGACGCGCCGTCGTCGGCCACCCGGACCAACAACCAGTCGGGGGTACGACGCACTGCCACGTCCACCGACCGGGCGTCCGGCGCGTGCTGGCGGGTGTTGGTCAGCCCCTCCATCACCACCCGGTACGCCGAGGTCGAGACCTCCACCGGCAACCCGTCCAGGTCACCGTCGAGGTGCAGCCGTGCCGGCGCGTTCGCCGTGCCGTTGAACCCCGTCACCAGCGGCGCCAGCTCGGTCACCCCGGCGAGTGGGGCCAGTGGGGCGTCCGGCGGGGCGTCGGGATTGCGCAGGACGCCGACCATCCGCCGCATCGAGGCCATCGTCTCCGCGCCGGCCCGCTCGATCTGCTCCAGGGCGACGATGACCCGACGTGGGTCCTGCTCGGCGACGAACCGTGCGCCCTGCGCCTGCACCACGATGCCGGTGACGTGGTGGGCGATGAAGTCGTGCAGGTCCCGGGCGAACTCCGCGCGCTGCTCGGCCCGCACCAGTGCGATCGCCCGCTCCCGACCGGCGGCTACGATCCGCAGGTAGAGCCCCACTCCGGCGGCGCCGGCCGCGGCGATCACCTGGAGCAGGCCGAAGATCACCAGTAGGTTCTCGGTGCCGACGCGCAGCGGCAACGCGGCGACGGCGAGGCCAGCCGCCACCGCCGCCCACGGGGCGAGCCGAGGCGCGCCCCACCGGGTCACCACGAAGACCACCCCGAGCAGCCCGGCCGACTCGGCGAGACCCCAACTGCCGCCGATCAGGTAGCTGCCGTCGGAGAGGACGACGATCGCGGCGGTCACGGCCAGTGAGGCGCAGGAGAGCGCCAGCGCGGCCCACGGCAGCAGGCGGGAACCCAGCCGGTGCACCGGCAACCAGAGCGGCACGGTGGCCACCGCCAGCCCCATCCGCACCACCAGAAGTACGAGGGCGGCCAGGCTCTCGGGCACGCCGAACCGTAGGTCGAAGACCGCGAGCAGGCCGATGGCCACCAGGCCGGCGGCCTGGGCCAGGCGTACCCACAGACGTCGAAGATCAGGCGTGCTCATGATGACCCAGCGTAGCCAGCCCTGTGGGGTCGGCAGATCGGCCGAAAGGCAGACCCGGCGCCGGCGATACCCGGCCCCGGGCCGATGTGCCGACCCGGCGACGGCGGCGAGGCTTCCGGCTGTCACATCGCAGCCACTGGAGGAACAATGACAACCCACGCCCCGCCGGGAACCAGCCACGCCGCGGTCGCCGCGGTCGACCTGGTGAAGGTGTACGGCAGCGGCGACACCGCGGTACGTGCCCTGGACGGCGTGTCGGTCGGCTTCGGTCGCGCCGAGTTCACCGCGATCATGGGTTCGTCCGGGTCCGGCAAGTCGACACTGATGCACTGCCTCGCCGGCCTCGACACCGCCACCTCGGGACGTGTCCTGCTCGGCGGGACCGAGCTGACCGGTCAGTCGGACCGGACGTTGACCCGGGTGCGACGGGAGCGGATCGGGTTCGTCTTCCAGTCCTTCAACCTGCTGCCGCAGCTCACCGCCGCGCAGAACATCACCCTGCCGCTGGACCTCAGCGGCCGTCAGCCCGACGCCGAGCTGCTGGCCCGCCTGGTCGACGAGTTGGGGCTCGCGCAGCGGCTGGGTCACCGGCCCAGTGAGCTGTCCGGCGGCCAGCAGCAGCGCGTCGCGCTGGCCCGGGCCCTGGTGGCGCGGCCCGAGGTGGTCTTCGCCGACGAGCCGACCGGCAACCTCGACTCCCGCTCCGGCGCGGAGGTGCTCACCATCCTGCGCGACTCGGTACGCGACCTCGGCCAGACCGTCGTCATGGTCACCCACGATCCGATCGCCGCCGCGTACGCCGACCGGGTGGTGCTGCTCGCCGACGGGCGGATCGCCGGGGAGATCGACAAGCCGGACCAGGTGTCGGTCACCGACGCGCTGCGTGACCTGGCGGCCCGCGCATGAGAGCGACGGTGTTGCGTACCCAGACGAGCGCCGCGGCCCGGCGGCCCGGTCGACTGATCCTGACCGGTCTGGCGATCCTGGTCGCGTCGTTCGTCGTCTTCGGCACCGTGCTGGTGCAGCAGATCACCGAACGCACCGTGCGGGACAACCTCAGCGGCACCCCCGCCGCCACCGACCTGGTGATCGGCAGCACCGACGTGCCGCCACCCACTGTGCGGGACGTACCGGCGATCCGTGCGGTGCCCGGCGTGGCCGAGGCGGTGGCCCGGGTGTCGACCGGGGTCTCGATCGGTCAGGGGTACCTCAACCTGCAGGCCGACCCGGGCACCGGCCCGTTGAGCACGATCCGGGTCATCGAGGGTAGGTACCCGGAGCAGCCCGGCGAGATCGCGATCACCCCGCGGACCGCCGAGCGGCTCGGGCTCTCGGTCGGCACGACGACCACCGGCACGGGCGGTGAACTCACCACGCCCACCCGGCTCACCGTCACCGGCGTGGTCGACGCCGACGCCGACGCCGGGTACGACGCGTACGCCCCGGAGAGCGTCGTGATCTCCTGGGCGCGCCTGACCGCCGTCGAGCGGGTCGACGTGCGCGTGGTTCCCGGTACCTCGGCGGAGGTGGTCCGCCAACGGGTGACCGCGGCGGTCGCCGGCCAGCCGATCAGCACCGGCGCGGAGGTGCGCCAGGCGGAGGCCAACGCGGCAGCCGAAGAGGTCGGGAAGCTCTTCATTCTGGTCGGCATCTTCGTCTCGATCGCTGTCGTCGCGGCGGCGCTGGTGGTCACCTCGACCTTCCGAATCGTCTTCGCCCAGCGGATGCGGCAACTCGCGCTGCTGCGGGCGGTCGGTGCCAACCGGGGCACCCTGGTGGGGGCGCTGACCGCCGAGGGGGCCCTGACCGGGCTGGTCGCCGGTGTCGTCGGGGTCGGCAGCGCCCTCGCCCTCGGGTACGCGCTGCCGGCGATCCTGCGCGCGTCCGGCACGGCGGTCTCCTCGCCGGGCCTACCACTGGCGATGGCGGTGTCGGTGGTGGTCGGCGCGATTGTGGTCACCGTGCTGGCAGTCCTGGCGCCGGCGTTCTCGGCCGCCCGCGTCTCCCCGCTGGAGGCGCTGCGGGCGGCGAGCACCACCGCCGGCCGTCGTGGCGTCGGTGTGCCGCGCCTGGTCTCCGGGCTGCTCCTGGCCGCCGGCGCCGTGCTGGCCGCGATCGGGACGATCAATCAGCTGCCGAAGCCGGAGCAGTTGAACTACGACCCGACTCTGCCGCTGCTCCTGCTGGTCGCGTCGGGCGGGTTGGCGTTCTTCGCGCTGGTGGCGCTCGGGCCGCTGCTGGTGCGGCCGGTGCTGGCCGTGGTGGGTTGGCCGCTGCGTCAGCTCGGGCCACTCGGGCGGATGGCGGTCGGTGGGATCGGCGGTGCGCCGCGCCGGGCGGCAGCGGTCTCCGTCGTGGTCGCGCTCGGCGTGACACTGATCTCCGGGGTGGTCATCGGCGGTGCGTCGCTCCAGGTCCTCACCGACCGCGAGATGGCGTTGTCCGCGCCGACCGACTTCGAGGTCACCAGCAACGAGGGGACCCTGCCGGCGGATGTCGTCACTCGGGCCGAGGCGGAGCGCGCGGCGCTGGCTCGGGTGGTCCCGTACCGGCGGCTCGACGACGTCACACTGCTGCGCGGCTCGGACAGGCTCGGGAATGTCGATTCCGGATACCCGACCAACGACCTGGATCTGGCGGCGTTGCCGACCACCGGGGAACTGGACGTGGCACAGGGCTCGCTGGCCGATCGTGGCCCGGGGCGGATCGTGGTCAACAGTTGGGTGGCCCGGGACGCGGGTCTGCGGGCCGGTGACACCGTCGCGCTCGCCCGCGACGGACGCACTGTCGACGTGCGGGTGGCAGCGGTCCTGCCCGGTGACGGCCCGCTGCATGCCGGCATCCTGGCCGATCGGGCCGACCTCGACCGACTCGGCGCGCCAACGGCGTACACCGGTCTGCTGGCCGACGCGGCTGTTGCCGGCGAGGACGGCCGTACCGCCGGTGTGCGGGCGCTGCGGCAGGCGATCGGGGGTGCCGACGGGGTGGGCCTCGCGGTGCTCGCCGACGAACGGGACCGCAACGACGCCCTGGTGCGCACCCTGGTCTGGATCGCTGTCGGTCTGGTCGGCCTGACCGTGCTGATCGCTGTCGTCGGCGTGGGTTCCACGACCGCGCTGTCCGTGGTGGAGCGCATCCGCGAGTCCGGCCTGCTCCGGGCCATCGGCCTCTCCCGAACCGGCCTGCGGACCATGCTGACTGTCGAGTCCGGCCTCTACGGGGTGATCGGAGCCACCATCGGTCTGCTGATCGGCGTCCCGTACGGCTGGTTGGCGATCCGGACCCTCGGGGTCAACGCGCCGCTGACCGTGCCGGTGCTGCCGCTGGTCGGGCTCTTCGTGACACTGGTCGGGCTGACCGCGCTGGCCGGAGTGCTGCCGGCCCGCCGGGCGTCGCGGGTCAGCCCGGTGGCGGCCCTGGGAGCCGACGGCTGAACGCGACCACGGGTCGGCGTCGAGTGCTCGGCGCCGACCGTGGTCGTACGGTCAGTTCGGGTTGTTGGCGTGGGTCAGCGTCTCCCAGGCGACGAAGAGGTTGTTGCTGCCGGCCGGTCGTTGTTGAGACGTCAGGGTCTGGGTGTTGGTCATGACGTTGCCCAGCCGGGTGCTCATCGCGTTGAAGCCGACCTCGGTGATCGGGCCGAGGCCCCGGGTGAGGCTGCCGCCGCAGAGCCAGGAGGGCGCCGCCTCGCCGAGCTGGTAGCGGGAGTGGAAGCCGAGCGCCTGCCGCAGCCGCTCACCGACCTGCGGGTACAGGTCCCGCCCCTGGATCCGTGAGGTTTCCGCGACGTGCGAGATGGCGGAGATCCCGTACCCGGTGTGGACGAAGTCGCGGCAGGTCTCCTGGGCGAGGCCGGCGACGAAGGTGGACTGGCCCTGCCAGTAGCCGATGATCTCGGAGCTGGTGTCCAGGCCGCTGCCGGGCACCGTGTACGGCAACGCGCCGTCGCTGGGCAGGTAGACGAAGGCCCGGGTGCGGTTGAGGAAGCGGGTCACCGCGGCGTCGTAGGCGCTGCGGTCCTCCAGGAAGACGGCGATGCCGACGGCCGCCTCCATCATCGTCAGTTCCCAGTTGCCGTTGCTGTTCGAGCCGTTGCGCACCACCGGCAGGTAGACGTTGCGCAGCATGGTGGCGAACCGGTTGGCGTTCGGCCAGCTCGTGTAGGTGTACTTGATGATCTCGGCGGCGCGGGGCCAGACCGAGGCCGCCCAGCCGGTCTGCAACGGGGCGTTGCTGCCGGTGTGCGACGTGATGGTGGCCGACCACGCGTCCATGATCTGGATCGACTTCTGCGCGTACCGGGCGTCTCCGGTGAGGTACCAGGCGAGGGCGTCGGTGTACGCGGCGATCGCGTCCTCCCGCTCGTCGGTGCAGCCGTTGTTGGGGTTGGAGTAGGACCCGCACTCGACCACCGCCCGAGGTGCCGGCGTCCGCGAGAGGGAGGCGTACCGGCTGCCCATCATCTCGTTGTAGGCCGACGCCCACGGCTGCGCGCCGGCCTGCACCCGACCGCGTACGAAGTCGAGCTGTCCCCGGCTGACCAGCACGCCGGGGTGGGTGAATCCACTCGACGGCGGTGGTGTGGTGCCACCGGTGGGCAGCGTCCAGGTCTGGTTGGCGGTGCCGGTGCAGCTCCAGATCTGCAGCGGAGTGCCGTCGGCGGAGCTGGTACCCGTCGCGTCGAGGCACTTGCCGGAGGTGGGGTTGACCAGCTGCCCGGCGCTCGCGGACCACTGCTGCGCCCCGGTGCCGTTGCAGTCGTAGATCTGTGCGCGCGCGCCGTTCGCGGTGCTGCCGGCGGCGATGTCGAGGCACTTGCCCAGTGCCCTGATCGTGCCGTCGTCGCCCACCGTCCACTGTTGCGCCGTCGAGCCGTTGCAGGTGTAGAGCTGGACCGCTGTGGTGTTGGCCGGGTTCGCCGCGGCCACGTCGACGCACTTGCCGCCGTATCCGGTGATGGCGCCGGTCGCGGCGGCTGCCGCGGGTGACGCGCCGACGGCCAGTGCGGCCGGTACGGCGAGCACGACCACGGCGAGCGCGGAGGTCAGGCGGATGCGGGGGAGGGCTCCGGCCAGTCGTCGTGTCATCTCGTCGTCCTCCAGGTGCCACAGCATTTGTAAAGTGTGTTAATTATTACAGCGTCGCTCATCGATATCAATGTCCTGCCACCGGCGGTCGCCCCCGCGCGAACGCGACGACCCCCGGCGCGAGCGCGCCGGGGGTCGTTCGGAACAGAGGTGTCAGCGCAGGCCAGGCACGTCGATCACGATCAGCTCCGTGTCGTCCGGACGCCCCGGGATGCGACCGTCGTTGCCCGGGAAGTTGTTGTCGTTGGCCACCAGCACCCGGTCACCGCCGAGCGGCAGCACCGACTCGACCGACTGCAACGGGAACGAGAAGAGCGGGCCGACGCCGTACTCGCCCGGGCGGGCCGGGGTGGAGACACCCTTCGGGTCGGCCACGCGCATCAGGTCGACCACCGTGCGCCGCGGCAGGTAGCCGTCCGCGCCCACCTCGTCCAGATCGGTCACGACCAGACGCTTGACCACCGACTGCTGGCCCATGCCGTTGTCCCGCTCGATCAGCAGCAGCCGGTGACCGTCGAGCACCGCCGCGTCCCCGACCAGCAGGGACGGGTCGTCCACCCGGAACGACCAGGTGCGGTTGGTGTACCGGTTGTGCCGCACGTCGAACTCGTAGACCACCCGGCGGCGCTGGTCCGGGTCGTTGACCCGGGCGCCCTCCAGGATCGGGTAGAGCGTCCAGCCGTCCGCGCTGGTCGCCATCGCCTCGAAACCGTTGCTGGCACGAAGGGTCGGCGTCTCGCCCGGGGCGAGATCCGGCGACTGCGGAGACCTGGTGCCGTCCGGCAGCGGGATCGGCGCCTGCAGCACCTTGCCGGTCCGGTCGGTGCGCACCAGGTACGGGCCGAACTCGTCGCCGATCCACAGGTCGCCCCGCGCGTCGCGGGCCAGCGACTCGATGTCGAAGTCCGCGCCGGTCAGCAGACGGTCCCGGGTGTCGCCGTTGACGATCGGGAACGGCACCCTGCGGTCGGGGTCGCGGAAACTGATGTGCCCACGGACCGTCACGCCGTGACGCTGGTAGTTCGGCTCGATCTCGTACGCCCGCAGCAGGAAGTCGGCCGAGTTGGTCTTCGCCCCGAACCCGTTGTCCGGCATGGCGAGCAGCCGCCGGCCGGAACTGTCACCCGGCTGGGCCGGGATCACCGCGGAGAAGCCGGGAATGGGCTGGCCGGGAAAGGGCGCGGTGATCCCGTTGACCGGGGTCGTGGCGAGCTGGGTGCCGGAGACCGGGCCCGGCTGGTACGCGGTCGCCGACAGCAGCGCCCGGTCCCGCAACGTCACCTCGGGACGCAGGTTCACCGACAGCGCGTACACCCGGGTGGTCTGGGTGGCGCTGCCGTTGTCGTCGCTGATCAGGTACAGCTCGCGGCGACCGCCCGGCAGGTCGCGGCCGAGCGCGGCACCCTCGATGTTGTCCAGCAACGGGTTGGGCTGCGGTTGCTTCGTGGTCGCGCCGGACGGCGGGCAGTCGGCGATGTCGACCAGCAACTCCTTGCCCAGCCAGGAGCGCGGGTCGGTCGTGGTCGACAGGGACGCGACGGCGGACACGTCGGGTGCGCCGGTCGCCGAGACCCGGTACACCCGGACGGTGTTGCCCACCCCGGTTGTGAAGCCCCGCTCCACCGAGAGCAGTTGGTCGTCGCCGAGCGCGATCAGCTCGACCAGGCCGAGGTTCGGGTCGGTCCGGTAGGCGTACTGGGCGGTCGGGGCGTACCCGCCGCCCGCACGGCCGTCGTACCGGATGATCCGCTGCCGGCCACGGCCCTCGGCGTCGCGGCCGTCCGCCGCGAGCGGGCCCTCCATCCCGGCGTAGAGCACCCGGTGGTCCCCGGTGGCGGTCAGCGCCTCGAAGGTCTGGTTGACGGTTGCCTCGCCGGCCGGGGCGACCTGGAAGCGGGTCGGCACCGGCAGCGAGCCGATCTCCCGGCCGTCGGAGAGCCGGAACCGGCGGATCGAGGGCTCCCGCTCCGAGCTGGCCAGGACGGTGTCCCCACCGCGTTCGGCGACGAGCCCCTCGCCGTCGAAGTCGGCCCCGGTGTACGGCGTGCCGTCGGGCCGGGTGAGCACTGTGACGTCACGGACACCGACGTCCACGCCGCGCCGTCCGGTGTCCAGGCCCAGCTCGTAGACGCGGGCCGGAGTGGTGCCGATGTTGTCCACCAGCGCGAGGGCACGCCCGGGGCGGGCGAACGACAACGCGGACAGGCCGGCCACCGGAGTGCCCCGGAAGGTGGTCTTGTCGAGAGCGTCGGAGAAACCGAGCAGCGAGGCGTCCGGCGCGCAGCTCGCGCCCGTACCCGGGTGCCCCGGGGTCGGGTGCGCCGGCGCGCCGAGCGCCGGCGCCGCCGCGAGCAGCGAGATCGCCGCCGCGGCGGACGCGACGGCCCGGGCCCTTCTGGAAGTGGTACGCACATTGCCTCCAGCATCGAGTCGACGGCTGTTGCCGCCGGGCCGATGCAAGCGCCTGCCGCTCACCACAGTGGAACCCCCACCGGAACGTCGCCTGAACAGCCGGTGCACGATCTCGTGCCGGGGTCACGGGTGCATGGTCGTACCCTTGAGCACCTTGTCCACCGCGTTGCGAGGCGCGTGCAGCGCCAGGCCCACCAGGTCGAGTTTCTCCCGACCGACCGCCTGCACAGCGGCGCGGTTGTCGCGGTCGTTGCCGGTGGCGAACAGCTCGGCCGTGAAGATGGACAGACGCAGCCCACGGGCGAGCCCGCGCGAGTGCGCAGCGACCAGCGCGGCCCGATCGCCGACGAAGACCAGCACCGGCTGGCCGAACATCGGCAGGTACCGGGTGCCGTCCGCGTCCCGGTACTCCTCGCCCAGCAGTTCCGGTACGGCGTTGGCGATGCCGCTGACCAGGAACGCGGTGACGTTCAGGCGCTGCCAGCTCACCAGGTCGTCACGGAGCAGCACGGCGATCTTGGTGGGAAATCGGATGGGTTCGGTCATGGCGTCGAGCCTGCCCGCGTACCGCCGACCGGTCTTGTACGTTCTTAGCGTGGCCACCCGCCCGGCGGGCTCGCACGTCAGCGCCTGGCGACCCGCGGTAGCCGGTGTCGCCGAGGTCTTCCACGCCCATTTCGTGGACCACGCCTACCCCCGGCACATCCACGACGTCTGGACGCTGCTGATCGTCGACGACGGCGCGGTCCGCTACGACCTGGACCGGCACCGGCACGGCGCGCTGCGTACCTCGGTCACCCTCCTGCCACCGCACGTGCCGCACGACGGTCGCGCCGCCACCGCCGACGGCTTCCGCAAGCGGGTTCTCTACCTCGACACCTCGGCTCTCGACGCGGAGCTGATCGGCCGGGCGGTCGACCAGCCGGGCATCGTCGACCCGCAGTTGCGCGACCGGATCCACCTCCTGCACCGGGCGCTCGCCGCGCCTGGAGACGAGTTTGAGGCCGAGGGCCGACTCGCGCTGATCCTGGACCGGCTGCACGCGCAGCTTCGCCGACACACCCCGGTCAGCGTCGCACCGGCGGCCCGTGGTCTCGCGGTCCGCCTACGGGAGCTGCTGGACGCCCGGACCATCGAGGGCGTCACGCTGCGGGAGGCCGCCGCGCTGCTGCACGCCCACCCGACCCACCTGGTCCGGACCTTCACCACAGTGCACGGGGTGCCGCCGCACTCGTACCTGACCGGTCGCCGCGTCGAGGTGGCCCGTCGGCTGCTCCTCGCCGGGCAGCGGCCCGCCGAGGTCGCGGTCGCGGCCGGCTTCTTCGACCAGGCGCACCTGACCCGCCACTTCCGCCGGTACCTGGGTGTCAGCCCGGCCCGTTACCTCGGCGCGCCTTCTGGGATCAGACCTGCTGGGCGCCGATGACGGAGAGCAGCCGCAGCTTCTCGTCGCTCGACGAGCCGGGCACGGCGGTGAAGACCAGCAGTGTCTGGGACTGGTCCGGGTCGACGAGCGTCTGGCAGTGCAACTCCAGCGCACCGACCTCCGGGTGCAGGAAGTGCTTCGCCGGGCAGTAGCCGGCCGGCACCGGGTGTTCGCGCCACAGCTCCGCGAACTCCGGGCTCCTGGCCAGCAGGTCGTCGACGAGCGTCGCGGCCCGCGAGCCGCGCCCATCCCGGGTGTACGACGCGTGCAGGTGCCCCACGAGCAGGCGGCTCTGCGTGTGGTGGTCCTCGGCCGGGTGCAGCTGCCGGACCGCCGGGTCGGTGAACCAACGGTGGTGGGCACTGCGGGCCAGCCCGGTGTACCGGGTCTCGTCACCGAGCAGGGCGACGGCCGGGGCGGTCTGCGCCAGGGTCTCGCCGAGGTGGTTCACCACCTGGGCCGGGGTGTCGTGCATCCGGTCGAGGATCCGCATCATGCCCGGGTTGACGTGGTCGGCCCGTACGGTGCGGTGCGGAACGGCGTGCCCCGCGAGCTGGAACAGGTGGTCCCGTTCGGCCAGCGAGAGCCGCAGGCCACGGGCCAGCGCGGCGAGCATCTGCTCCGAGGGGTGCGGCCCGCGCTGCTGCTCCATCCGGCTGTAGTAGTCGGTGGACATACCACTCAACGCGGCCACTTCCTCGCGTCGCAGCCCACCGGTGCGCCGGCGCTGACCCCGGGGCAACCCGACGTCCTCGGGTTGGAGCGCCTCGCGGCGGGTGCGCAGGAAACTCGCGAGTTGGGCGCGGTCCACGGTGTCTCCGATCGGTGGTCGCCGACGGTGGCCGGCACGTCCAATGCAACAGTCAAACCAGGTGACGGTGTTCCGCCCCGGGAACACCGCCACCCGCCCGTCAGCGTTGGATGGACTTCGTCTCCAGGAACTCCTCCAGGCCGAAGCGGCCGAACTCGCGACCGTTGCCGGACTGCTTGTAGCCGCCGAAGGGGGCGAGGGGGTTCCAGTGGCCGGCGTTCACGTCGACCTGCCCCACGCGCAGCCGCCGGGCGACCGCCAGAGCGTGCTCCGGCTCGCCGAAGACACCGCTGGTCAGGCCGTACGGCGTGCTGTTGGCGATCGCCACGGCCTCGTCCTCGTCGGCGTACGGGATGATCGTCAGCACCGGGCCGAAGATCTCCTCCTGGGCGATGGGTGCTGTCGGGTCGACGTCGGCGAAGATCGTCGGCTGGACGTACGCGCCGGTCGGCAGACCCTCGGGCCGGTCCGGGCCGCCGACAACGAGCCGGGCACCGTCGGCGATGCCCCGCTCGATGTACCCGACGACCTTCTCCCGGTGGGCCTCGGACGCCATCGGGCCGATCCGGGTGGCCTCGTCGGTCGGGTCGCCGACGGTGTACTGCTTCGCCGCCTCGACGGCCAGCGCGACCACCTCGTCCTGACGGGAGGCGGGCACCAGCATCCGCGGCCACGCGCCGCACACCTGGCCGCCGTTCGTGAACGACATCATCAGCCCCCGGTTGACCGCCTCGGGCAGGTCCGCGTCGTCCAGGATGATGTTCGCGCCCTTGCCGCCCAGTTCCAGCGCGACCCGCTTGACGGTCTCCGCGGCCACCGCGCCGATGCGCTTTCCGGCCCGGGTGGAGCCGGTGAAGGAGACCATGTCGATGTCCGGATGCGCGGAGATCGCCTCACCGACGACCGCCCCGGTGCCGTACACCACGTTGAACACGCCCGCCGGCACGCCCGCGTCGGCGGCGACCTCGGCGAGGATCCGCGCGGTCAGCGGGGCGTTCTCGGAGGGCTTGAAGACCATCGTGTCGCCCGCGAGCAGTGCCGGCGCCAGCTTGGAGACGATCTGCTGCAACGGGAAGTTCCAGGGGGTGATCGCGCCGACGACGCCGATCGGCTCGCGGACGATCAGCGAGTTGCCGACCTCCTCGGTCCAGGCGAAGTCGTCGGCCAGACCGGCGACGGATTCGACCACAGCGGCCGGAAAGGCGACCTGGGCGGTGCGGGACATGCCGATCGGCGAGCCCATCTCGGCGGTGATCGCCTGGGCGATCTCCTCCTGTCGGGCGCCGAGTCCGGCGCCGAGGCGACGCAGCACGTCCGCCCGGTGCTGCGGCGTGGTCGCCGCCCAGGCGGGGAAGGCCGCGCGGGCGGCGGCGACGGCTCGATCGACGTCGGCGGCGGTGCCGGCCGGGGTCTCGGCGACGACCTCGCCGGTCGCCGGGTTCACGACGGGGAGGGTGCCGGCTGTACCGGTGACGGTCTCGCCACCGATCCAGTGGCCGGTGACGGTGTACGTGGAAGGTGTCATGCACCGACCGTCGCACCGGTCCGGAGGCCCAACCAGGTGCGCCTTGTCCAGGGTTTCGTGATCCCTGGCTGGGGCCGCCCTGGTCAGAGCGCGAGGACGATGCGCCCGGAGGCGGTGCCGGTGTCCTGTCGGGCCCAGGCGTCCGCGACCGCGTCGAACTGCACGATCTCGTGGTCGACGGTGAGCCGGCCTGCCGCAGCGTGCTCGGCCACCACGGCCAGCGACGCCGCCCGTCGCGCGGTCGACAACCCGTTGTTGGTGTAGCCGACCATTCGTAGCGACCCGCTGCGCAGCACGGCGGACTCGATCGGTGCCGTCGCCCCCGCCGCGCTGCCCAGGTTGACCAGGCGGCCACCGGGGCGCAGCACCCGCAGCGCCGCCGCGGCCGGGACACCGAAGACCGGGTCGAGGACGAGGTCGACCGGCCCGTCGGCGGCGTCGTGCAGCCGGTCGCCCATCGACGCGACGTCGTCGTCAGGCAGGAAGGGGACGGTGACGGCAGCGCCGAGCTCCTCGGCGCGGGCCCGCGCGGCGGCCGAGCGGGCCACGGCGACGACCCGGCGGGCCCCGCCGAGCAGGGCCAGCTGGACTGCCGCCTGACCGACCACACCACCGGCCCCGAGCACGACGACCTGCTCGCCGGCCGTCAGGTTGCCGGCGTGGGTCAGCGCCGCGTGCGCGGCGACCGCGGAGAGGCCCAGGGCCGCGAGCAGGGTCAGCGGTACGCCGGGCGGCAGCGCCACGACATCGACGGCGGGCACCGCCACCGTGGTCGCCATGCTGCCGTCGACCCCCGGCCGCATGCCGGCTGACGTGCCGAACCAGACAGTGTTGCCGTCGGCCAGCCGCCCCACACCCTGCACGCCCGGCACATAGGGGGTGCTCGGCGTGCCGAAGTAACTGGTGCCGCTGGCGCAGAGCACGTCCAGCGGGGTGATCGGCGCGGCTTCGACGGTGATCGTCAGCTCGCCGTCGGCCGGCACGGGAGCCGGCCGCTGGACGATCGTCGGTGGGGTGCCGCAGGCGGCGAGCTGTGCCGCGCGGATCATGTCGCGATGTCCGGGTACGGCATCGAGAAGTGCGCCAACCGTGCGCCGTACGACTTCTGGTACTCCAGCGGCTCGGTGTTGTCCCGCTCGAAGACGGCGATGAAGAGGGTCAGGGTGAGGAACGGGTGCGCCCCCAACTCGAACAGCTTCACGTGGTCGTGCGCGGCCAGTGCCTCTCGCTCCACGTCGTCGAAACGCAACCAGGTGCTCGCCTCGCCGGTGTGGCAGTTCAGCACCGTGTTGGCGCATTCGGCCTCCCACCAGGCAACCAGCTCGCGCGGTTCGCTCCGGTAGCGTTCGACCAGCTCGGGGTCCCGGTCGACCATGAAGAGGAACTTGTTCAGCAGGTATTTGCTCATGCCGCCGGCGCTCCGTTCGGGTACCAGGTGAAGTACGCCTCCATGGTGTGGAACAGGTCGAGGGTGTCGACGTAGTCGGCTTTCACGCCGGCGCCGGCCACGCCCATCATGAGCATGAAGTCCATGAACCCGTGGGTGGCGTTGCCCGGCGTGTGCAGGCTGTCCAGGGTGACCTCGCGCAGGCACCCGTCCAGGTCACCGTTGGCGATCCACTCGACGGCCCGCTGGTCGAACTCCGGGTCCGGGCCGTGCGGGCCGAACTGCCGGGGGCCGCCCAGTTCCAGCGAGAGGTGGCCGGTGCCGATGACCGCCACCCGCAGGTGCGACGGCCATGACTCGACGATCTCCCGGATGGCCTGGCCGAGCTGGACGAAGCGCTTCGGCTGCGGCAGCGGCGGCGCGAAGATGTTCGTGTAGATCGGCACGATCGGCAGGTCGGCCTCGGGCCGCAGCGTGATGATCGGGCAGGTGATGCTGTGGTCGATCCGCAGCTCGTTGCTGAACGCGAGGTCGAACCCGGAGTCGAGCCCGGCCCGCAGGATGTGCCCGGACAGATCCTCCTGACCCCTGAGCAGCATCCGGGGCAGCCCGAACTCGCGCTCCTCGTTGTACCAGTTGGCGTCGTACGCGGGCGCCTTGCCGACCAGGAACTGCGGCATGTTGTCCAACCAGAGCTGGTGGAAGTGGTCGGAGCCGACCATCACCAGCACGTCGGGTCGGGCCCGGGTCAACGTCTCCCGGAAGGCCAGGATCTTCCGGGTCCACTCGTCCGCGAACGGTGGTCGATCCTCGCCGGTGGCGGTGCTGGCCCGGTAGTAGAAAGGGTGGTGGGTGGAGGCGATGACCGCGACGACAGTGGCCATTCCGCTCCTTTCGCAGAAGAGGGGTGTCAGGGCTCGTACACGGCGTTGCGGTCCACGGTGCGGTAGATGTCCATGCCGAGCGGCCGGCGCCGCTCCTCGGCGAGGTGCCCGAGCAGCCCGGCCGCGCGGGCCAGCAGGGCGAAGCCGCGCAGCATCTCCACAGGCAACCCGAGGTCGGCGAGCGCCGCGCCGCAGACCCCGGCGCCGTTGAGTGGCAGGGTGCGACCGAGGACCTGCGGGTGCACCCGTCCGATCGCCTCGAACAGCCGCAGATGCGGGCCGTGCACACCCTCCTCGGTGGCGACCCGGATCAGGACGGGGGTGCGGGGGTCCTGCTGCTTGTGCACGGGGTGCCCGAGCCCGGGGACCAGCCGACGCTCCCGCTTGGCCCGGGTGACCGCGTCGAGGGCCACCGCGTCGTAGTCGGTCACCTCGCCAGCCTGTGCGAGGGTGTCGGCGAGGAAGCGTCCACAGTCCTCGGTGACGCCGAGGAAGCGGGAGCCGCCGCCGAGCAGGCCGGCGGCGAGCGCGCCCTGCAACGACTCGGGCGCGGACAGGTACGTCAACCGGGCCGCGATGGCCGTCGGGGTGAAGCCGTGGTCGGCGAGCGCCACCAGCACCGCCTCGAAGACCCGGACCTCACCCTGGGTGGGGCGGCGTCCGGCGACCAGCCAGTACGCCAGCTCGCCGAAGCCGACCTGACCCATCAGGTCGCCGGCCAGGTCTTGGCCGAGCAGCGAGATGCTCGTCGGGTCGGAGGTGCCGATCCCGGTCGGGAAGCTCAGCTCTTCAGCCACGCGCGGATCTCCTCGCCGTGTTCGTCGAGCCCGGGCGGCGGCAGCTCGTACCGGGCCGGGGTGTCGGAGAAGGTGATGGGGTTGCGGACGCCGGGCACGTCGCCGACGGCGACGACCGGGTCGAGCCCCAGCTCCTCGGCGAGTGCCACGCCGCCGTCGATGGTGTTGATCGGCGCGCACGGGACGCCCGCGGCGAGCAGGTCCCGGAACCACTCGTCCTTGGTCCGCTTGGCGAGCCGTTCGACCAGCAGGGGCCGCAGCTCCTCGCGATTGGCAGTGCGGTCCTGGTTGCGCCCGAAGCGCGGGTCGTCGGGCAGGCCGGGCAGGTCGAGCACCTGGCAGAGCTTGCGGAACTGCCCGTCGTTGCCGGCGATGACGATCAGCTCGCCGTCGGCGGTGGGCAGCGGCTCGTACGGGAAGAGGCTGGGGTGGGCGTTGCCCATCCGGAACGGGACGGTGCCACCGGCGACGTAGCCGCTGGAATGGTTGACCAGACCGGACAGCGCCGAGCTGAGCAGGTTGACCTCGACGTGCTGGCCCTTGCCGGTCTCGCCACGATGGTGCAGCGCGGCGAGGATGCCGATGCTCGCGTGCAGCCCGGCCATCACGTCGAAGACGGAGATCCCGGCCCGGTACGGCGAGCCGTCCGGGTCGCCGGTCAGGCTCATCAGGCCCGAGATCGCCTGCACCATGAGGTCGTAGCCGGGGTAGTCCCGGCCGGCGCCGGTGCCGAACCCGCTGATGCTCGCGTACACGATCTTCTCGTTGCTCGCGGCGACGCTGTCGTAGTCGAGGCCGAACCGGGCGAGGCCGCCCGGCCGGAAGTTCTCGATCAGCACGTCTGCGCGGCGGGACAGTTCCTGCGCGGCGGCCAGGTCGTCGGGCTTCTTGAGGTCCAGGGCGATCGACCGCTTGTTGCGGTTGATGCCGAGGTAGTACGTCGAGACGCCGTCGCGGGTGGGCGGCATCCAGGTGCGGGTGTCGTCCCCTCCGGGACTCTCCACTTTGATCACCTGTGCGCCCAGGTCCGCCAGGAGCATCGTCGCGTACGGCCCCGCGAGGATCCGGGAGAAGTCCGCGACGAGCAGCCCGGCCAGCGGCCCCGTCGAATGCTGCACCATATTTCCGCCCGTCCTGCGGACACCTGTCCGCCGGGACAGCTTGCGACACCGTCCGGTGCCTGTCAATGGTCGATTCATCGCACGGAAACATGCTATTGACACGACTCATGACCGGGACCACACTTGCGCCACTCGGGCTGGCCGCACAGCGGACAGTGGTCCGAATTCTCTCGTACTCTCCCGAAAGGAATGGGTGGCGATGAGCGCAACCGACCGGCCGGTGGTCTTCCGTAACGGCCTGGTTCTCACCATGGACGACGCGCACACGGTGTTGCCCGGCGCCGACGTGCTGGTCGTCGGCGGCCGGATCGCGGAGGTCGGCGTCGGCCTCACCGCGCCCGACGATGCCCTGGAGATCGACGCCGCCGGCGGCATCCTCATGCCCGGCATGGTCGACACCCACCGGCACCTGTGGCAGACCGCCATGCGCGGATACGGCGCCGACTGGACCCTGACCCAGTACTTCGTCTGGTACTACCTCGAATCCGGCAAGCTCTTCCGACCCGAGGACGTCCACGCCGGCAACCTGCTCGGTGCCATCGAAGCCATCGACGCGGGTGTCACCACCACCGTCGACTGGTCGCACGGCCTCCAGACGCCCGATCACGCCGACGCGGCCGTCGACGCACTGGAGGCGGTCGATGGACGCTTCGTGCTCGCCTACGGCAACATCCAGCAGGGTCCCTGGGAGTGGGCCACCTCGCCGGAGTTCCGCGACTTCCACCGTCGTCGCATCGACGGCGGCAGGCTGGCCGGGTTCCAGATGGCGTTCGACGTCACCGGCGACCCCGCGTTCCCGGAGCGGGCCGCCTTCGAGGTGGCCCGGGAGTTGGACGCCGCGGTGACCACGCACGCCGGCGTGTGGGGCGCCACCAACGACGACGGCATCCGGCTGATGCACGAGAACGGGTTCATGAACCCCTCGACCGTCTACGTGCACGCGGCGACACTCACCCACGACTCGTACAACCGGATCGCCGCCACCGGCGGGACCGTCTCCGTCTCGACCGAGAGCGAACAGAGCGCCGGGCAGGGCTACCCGCCCACCTGGCAGCTGCGCCACCACGACATCCCGGTGTCGCTGTCGATGGACACCAGCGTGTGGTGGAGCGGTGACCTGTTCTCCGCGATGCGCTCCACGCTCGGCGCCGACCGTTCCCGCGAGCACCTGGAGGCGCACGCCAAGCAGGAGACCATCACCCACTGCCACCTGCGCGCCGAGCAGGTCGTCGAGTGGGCCACCCGAGGCGGCGCCCGCGCCCTCGGCATGGACTCCACGATCGGTGCCCTGACCCCCGGCCGGCAGGCCGACGTCGTCCTGATCAAGAACGACGCGTCGCCGGTGATGTTCCCGATCCTGAACCCGCACGGCCATGTCGTCTTCCAGGCCCAACGCGGCGACGTGCACACCGTGCTGGTGGGCGGCCGGGTCGTCAAGCGCGACGGCCGCCTCGTCGGAGTCGACCTCGCCGCCGCCCAGGCGAAGGTGGCGTCGACCATCGACCACCTCCGCGAGACGATGGGGGAGGAGGCATGGCGGCGTGGCATGAACCCGGACATCCCCGAGACCGCCATCCTGGAGAACCCCTACCAGTACACCGAGTGGGACGCCGGCTCGGCGCAATGGAAGCATTAGGACATGAGTGACAACGGAAGGGGCGCCGGGCCCGACTTCATCGAGGCTCTCGCCCGTGGGCTCGACGTCCTGCGCTCCTTCCGTCCCGCCTGTCCGTCGATGACGCTCAGCGAGATCGCCACCGCCACCGGCCTCGCCCGACCCACGGTCCGGCGCATCCTCATCACGCTCGAGGCGCTGGGTTACGTCCGCGCGGTCGGCCGTGGTCACGCCCTCACCCCACGCGTGCTCGAACTGGGCATGGCGTACGTCAACGCGCTGAACATGTGGGACGTGGCCCGGCCGCACATGGAGAAGCTGGTCGCGCAGACCAACGAGTCGACCTCGATGGCCCAGCTCGACGGCAGCGACATCGTCTACGTCGCCCGGGTGGCCGTCCCCAAGATCGTCACGCTGGGTGTCACCATCGGCACCCGCTTCCCCGCTCCCGCGACGTCGATGGGCAAGGTGCTGCTCGCGGCGCTGCCCGCGGAGACCCTGGCCGCCACGCTCGCCGAGCCGACGCGCTCCGGTATCACACCCCGCTGGCAGCCCTCACCCGGTGAACTCGACGCCGTGCTGCGCGAGGTCCGGGCGAAGGGCTGGGCCCTCGCCGACCAGGACCTGGCCCCAGGCATCCGGTCCGTCGCCACCGGCGTACGCGACGGCGACGGTCGGGTCGTCGCCGCGATCAACGTGACAGTGCACGCGGCCGAGACCTCTGTGGAGACCTTGCGGGAAGAGCACCTTCCGAGGTTGCTGCGGGTGGCCGCCGACATCGGGCACGACTGGGCGCTGACCGCCGCCGTGCCGGTCGTCACCGCCTGATCGACACCCGGACGTCCGGTCCCCATCCGACGGCCGTTCGGGTGCGAGGCCCGGCGGTCACGAAAACCGGCGGCCAATCGTCACATCCTCCGGTTAGTCTTCCTCCGCGCGTCGTCGGCCTGGTACGACGCGCCCCGCGCCTGGTCGGCGCGGCATCGCCGCCACCGCCCACCACTGGCCGGCTCAATCGACCTCAGGAGAGTTTGTGACACAGCAATCCGTCGCGACATCGGACAAACTCGACGCCGCGGTGCTCAAGGTGGCGGGCGTCGTCGTCCTTGGCGCGATCATGTCGATCCTCGACGTGACGGTGGTCAGCGTGGCGCTGCCCAAATTCCAGAGCGAGTTCGACGCGTCCTACGCCCGCGTCGCCTGGACCATGACCGCGTACACCCTCGCCCTGGCCACCGTGATCCCGCTGAGCGGGTGGGCGGCGGACCGGTTCGGCACCAAGCGCCTCTACATGGTGGCGTTGGCCCTGTTCACGATCGGGTCGGGGCTCTGCGCCACGGCCGACACGATCGGCGAGCTGATCGGCTACCGCGTGCTGCAGGGCCTCGGTGGAGGCATGCTCATGCCGCTGGGCATGACCATCATGACCCGGGCGGCCGGCCCGCACCGGATCGGCCGGCTGATGGCCGTCCTCGGCATCCCGATGCTGCTCGGCCCGATCGGTGGCCCGATCCTCGGCGGTTGGTTGATCGACACCGCGAGCTGGCACTGGATCTTCCTGATCAACATCCCGATCGGTGTCGTCGGGTTGATCTACGCGCAGCTGGCGCTCCCGAAGGACGCCCCCGAACCGTCGGAATCGTTCGACTTCGTCGGCATGCTCATGCTCTCGCCGGGCCTCGCCCTGTTCCTCTACGGCATCTCGTCGCTGCCGGAGGTGGGCACGTTCGCCGAGACCAAGGTGTGGGCCCCGATGCTGGTCGGCGGCGCGCTGGTGGTGGCGTTCGTGCTCTACTCGTTCAAGCCCCGGCACCCGCTGCTCGACCTGCGGCTGTTCCGCAACCGCAGTCTGACCATCGCGTCGGTGACGATGTTCGTGTTCATCATCGCGTTCATGGGCGCCGGCCTGCTGTTCCCGAGCTACTTCCTCCAGGTGCGCGGCGAGTCGACGCTGGCCGCCGGCCTGCTGATGGCCCCGCAGGGCATCGGCGCGATGATCACCATGCCGATCGCCGGCACGCTGGCCGACCGGGTGCCGATCGGGCGTACCGTGCCGTTCGCGCTGGGTCTCATCGTCGTCGGGTTCTTCGGCTTCACCCAGGTCGACCCGCAGACCTCGTACTGGCTGCTCGGTGGGTCGCTGTTCGTGATGGGTCTGGGCATGGGCGGCACGATGATGCCGATCATGACGTCGGCGCTGCGGACGTTGCAGGCGCAGGAGGTGGCGCGCGGCTCGACGCTGGTCAACATCCTCCAGCAGATCGGCGGGTCGGTCGGCGCCGCCGTGATGTCGGTGATCCTCACCAACGAGCTGAACGGCTCCCGGCCGATCCCCGGCCTGGTGGACGAGAGCGGCAAGCCGATCACCGAGGCCGGGCTGGCCATCGCCTCCCAGCAGCGGCCGGAGTTGCTTCAGCAGATGCCGGTGGACCCGTCGCTCATCGAGCGTGGGCTCGACTTCGCCGCCACGTCGTTCGCGACCACGTTCTGGGTCGCGTTCGCGCTGGTCGTGCTGACGTTCATCCCGGCCGCTCTGCTGCCGCGTCGACGTCAGCCGGCGCAGCTCGACGAGCCGCAGGGCGAGCAGGTCAGGACGCCCGTCGTCATCCACTGAGCAACCCGCCCGCCGCGCCCGCCATCCACCGATGGTGGGCGCGGCGTCTCAGGGCGGTCGTTAGCGCAGCGGGCCGTCGCCGGGCCCGTCCGGGTCCTCGATCACGTGGATCGCGGCTTCCTCCGCGCTGGCGGCGCCCGCGTCGATCCCGGCGTCCCACGCCACCGACTCGGCCTCGTCGTCCTCGCGGACGCCCTCGTCGTACGCGACGAGACGGCCGGCGCGCGCCTCGGCCTCGTAGCCGCGGCGGGTCAACTCGTCCTCGTCGTCGCCGTCCTCGGCGTACGGGTCGACATCCGGCACCTCCTGGGCGAGGTGCTGCTCCAGGGACTCGCCCGCCCGCTCCTCGGCGGGCGTGGTGCCGAACCGGTTCGCCGCCGTCCAGTGGTCCTCGGCGACGATGCCGGTGTCGAGAGGGTCGCCGACCCGGTCGTCGTCAAGGGTGTCGGAGGCGTCCAGGACGCCGTCGTCCTCGGCCACGTTCCACTCGTCGACGGAATCCGTCTGGCTCACGGCTGTTTCTCCTTCGTCACGGCGCAGCGAAGTGCCAAGCCTATGACCGTGCAACGCCGCCGCCCCCCGAGGCCTGCCCGCTGTGACGAACGGACCTCCGGGGGCGGCGCGAGCGTCACCGCTTCAGCAACTCCACCACGGCCTCGGTGAACTCTGCCGGCTGCTCGATGTGCGCGAAGTGCCCGCTGTCCTTGAGCACCACCAGGCGCGAGTCCTTGAGGCCCGCGTGCAGCTCCTCGGCGTAGCGGGGACCGCAGATGAAGTCATACGCCCCGACGATCACCACGGCCGGTACGGTGATCTCACCGAGCCGGTCGCGCACGTCGAAGGGCGTCGGGTCCTGCGCGCCGGCCGGCGCTGCCCAGGCCCGCAGGCCCGCCTGCAACGGGGCGAACTCGGCCTGCCGGGACCAGAAGTCCGCGAAGTACACCGGCAGCGCGGCGCTCAGGCCGGACGTCAACGTCTCGTCGTCGGTGGCGGACAGCGCTTGCCCGAGGGCGGCCGGGATCGCCGCCGCTTCCGGCCGGTCCGGGTGCCGCTGCGGGTATGCGGCGAGGTTGGCCATCGCCTCGGCCCAGAAATCGGCGCCGGTGACGGGTGACGTGTCGTACAGGGCGAGTCCGGCGACCCGGTCCGGGTGGTCCAGGGCGTAACGCTGGATGACGAATCCGCCGTACGAGTGGCCGAGGAGGTACACCCGGGGCTCGCCGAGGTGCGCAACGACGGCATCGAGGAACCGGACATACGTGACGAGGCGATAGTTGTCGGCGTTGTCGAGTCGCCCCGACGCGCCCGTGCCGACCGGCTCGACGTAGACCATCGTGAAGTACTCCTCAAGGCCGGGCGCCCGCAGGTAGGCCCACTCGATGCCGGGGCCGCCGGAGTGCGCCACGCACACCGGGCCGGAGCCGGCGACGTGGTAGACCTGCCGGACGCCATCAACGGTGAAGGTGTGCGTACCCGGTGCGAGGGCATCGACGTCGTGGCTGGTGGAACCCATGAACCATCTCCCGATTCGTGACCCGTGCGGCGGGTGTCCGCCGCGCGGCTGGTGACTGACACGAACCAGATGCACGGGTCGAGGGAAAAGTTCGCTGGGTCGGCGACGTTTTCTCAGAGCGGCGCCGCGACGGGGTGGAAGAGGGTGAACCGGCGTACCCGCCCCCCGTGCAGCTGCTGCAACCACAGCGCTGCCGGCGGGCAGTGCTCCGGATCGTCCGGCGGACTGATGAGGTCGGTCTCCCAGATCAGCACGTCGCCACTGGCGACCACGTTGCGCAGCCGCTGGCGTATCCCGACCTCCAGGTCGCTGGTCATGCCGCGGATCGCCAGGTCGCGGCCACCGCGTGGCCCACCCGGCACCACCATCTCGGCGTCCGGCCACCAGCTCTCCCGCACGACCCGGTCGAAGTCGCCCCGCATCGCCGTGGCGATCATGTCGCGGCCCTCGCGCCAGCGGGCGTCGACGGCCGCGCGGACGTCGGCGTGGGCCGCGGTCGCCGCTGTCCGTAGACCGCCGGCGAGGGCCCGGCGGGCGTGGCTGAGGCGGCTGCGGACGGTGCCGACCGGCACGCCGCACACGGCCGCGATCTGCTCGTACGACGAGGCGTCGCTGAAGTAGCGCAGCAGGGTGACCAGCCGGTCGGGCTCGGAAAGCGCCCCGAGGGCGTGCCACACCCAGTCGCGCATTGCCGCCCGGTCCAGGGCCTCCTCGGGGGTGGGGCTGGTGGCGGGCTGAGCGAACCAGTCCGGCTCGGCGACCGGGACGGGGCGCGGCCCGCGCAGGGCCATCCGCGCGTTGTTGCGGACGATCGTGCGCAGCCACGGGCCGACGGCGGCCGGATCGCGGACCTCGCCGATGCGCCGTAGCGCCGTCACCAGGGCGTCCTGCACCGCGTCCTCGGCGTCCGGTCCGTAGCCGAGCATGCTCAACGCGACGGCCCGCATTCCTGCCTCGTGGCGCGCCAGCAGCACACCGAGCGCCCCCGCGTCGCCCGCCTGCGCGAGTGCCACCAGCTCCGCGTCACCCTGCGTCACGCCCAGTTCCTCCCCAAACCGCCTGTTTTGGAACGCTTCTGCTCACTCAAGCCTACGGCGGACCGGCGTGCCCTCGCCGAGGGTGGGGCGGCCTCCCTACGCTGCGGATGGGCTGGCGGCGCGGGTGGCCCGGGAGTCGATCTGCCGCAGGTGCGCGATCAACTCCGGAGGCTCATGCACCTCCATGTCGCAACCGAGGGTCAGCAGGCGCCACGCCAGCCAATCCAGAGTGTCGGCGTTGCTGCGTAACCGACACGAGGTCGCGTCGATCGGCTCCAGGTCGACGCCGGCGCCGCCGAGCGGGCCCGCCATCCGCTCGATCGGCGCGTGCAGCGTAATCACCGCCCGGTAGACGGGCGTCAGCTCAAGCAGCTTCTCCGTCATGAACGAGGCGGCGTCGGACGCCGGCAGTTGCCGGGCGGCGACCCGGATCCGGGTGGGCCACAGGTCGGTGATCCGGTCGACCCGGAAGATCCGCCAGTTGTCGCGATCGTTGTCGTAGCCCACCAGATACCAGCGCCGACCCGCCGACACCAGCTTGTACGGCTCGACGAGCCGTTCGGCCTCCAGGCCGTCGCGGCGGCGGTAAATGAACCGCAGTTGCTCCCGGTTGTTGACGGCGCAGGCCAGCGCGCTCAGGTGCTCCGGGTCGACAGTCGGTCCCTGCCAGGTGAGCAGCGGTTCGGTGGCCGCCCCCAGCGCGGAGACGCGGTGCCGCAGCCGGGACGGCAGCACCTGTTCGATCTTCGTCAGTGCCCGTACCGAGGCCTCCTCGATGCCGGCCACCGCGTGACCGGCGGCGGTGCGCAGACCGACAGCGATCGCCACCGCCTCGTCGTCGTCGAGCAGCAGCGGCGGCATCGCCTTGCCGGCGACCAGGCGGTATCCGCCGATCGCGCCCATCGTCGCCTGCACCGGGTAGCCGAGGTCACGCAATCGCTCCACGTCGCGGCGGATGGTGCGCAGGCTGACGCCGAGCCGGGTGGCCAACTCGCTGCCTGGCCACTCGCGGGGCGTCTGCAACAGCGACAGCAGACCTAGCAGTCGGGCGGGGGTGTCGGACATGAGCCCAGAATGCCAGCGATGTGTGCCAGAACCTGTCCTAGATGGGCCGTAGCGTTCCCGGCATGACGCCATTTCGGATAGACATCCCGCAGGCGGACATCGACGACCTGCGTGACCGGCTCTCCCGCACCCGGTGGCCCCGCTCGTTGCCCGGCACGGGCTGGAGCCGGGGGGTGCCGGTGGAGTACCTGCGCGAGCTGGCCGCGTACTGGGCGAGTGGTTACGACTGGCGGGCGCACGAGGCGCGGCTGAACGACCTCCCCCAACTCGTCACCGAGATCGACGGCTTGGCCGTGCACCTGCTGCACGTCCGCTCGCCGGAGCCGGACGCGCTGCCATTGCTGTTGACGCACGGCTGGCCGAACTCCGTTGTTGAGTTCACCGAGCTGATCGGCCCGCTGACCGACCCGCGCGCCCACGGCGCGGATCCCGCGCAGGCGTTTCACCTCGTGGTGCCGTCGGTGCCCGGCTACGGTTTCTCCCAGGCGCCGCCGGACGGGTTCACGATCGACCGGCTCGCCCGGATGTGGGTCGAGCTGATGGCCCGCCTCGGCTACCACCGTTACGGCAGCCAGGGCGGCGACCTCGGTGCGTATGTCGCGCCACGGGTGGCCGCGGTGGCTCCAGAGCAGGTCGTCGGCGTGCACATCGACGGAGGGTTCGGCTTTCCGACCGCCGCCGACGTGCCGGACATGAGCGCTGCGGAACGCGCCGAGTGGGAGCAGATGCAGCAGTGGATGAGCGGTGGCGTGGACCATCACGCCCTGCTGCGAGCGGCGCCGCAGACCCTCTCGTACGCCTGGAACGACTCGCCGGTCGGGCTGCTGGCCTGGATGATGCAGAAGTTCAAGGAGTTCACCATGACGGTGCCGACGCCGGAGCAGGCCATCGACCGGGACCACCTGCTCACCAATGTGAGCCTCTACTGGTTCACCGGCACGTCGGGAACGTCGTCGTGGCCCATGTACGAGCGACTCACCGTCGCCGCCGACGGCGGTTTCGCCTGGCCCACCGGCCAACGGCGGGTGCCGTCCGGTGTGTACGGCGGTGGGTCCGCGCTGATGCGCCGCCTCGCCGAGCGGGACAACACCATCGTCCACTGGCCGCAGGGCAACCCGGGCAGCCACTTCGTGGCGATGGACGAGCCGCTGGCGCACGCGGCGGACATCCGCGCGTTCTTCGAGGGCCTGCGATGACCGAGCTGAGTTGGGCACAGGTGTCCGCCCGACGTCTACATCGGCACCGGCTCGGCGCACCGGCGGCAGACGCGGCACCGGATGCCGCACGCGTCGCCGACGTGGTGTCGGCGATGTGCGGCGCGCACGCCCAGATCGCGTCGGCCGCCGAGCTGTCCGTCGGGCTGCGGGTGCCGGGCGCGACCCGCGCCCTGGTGCGGCGGGCACTGTGGAGCGACCGCACGCTGGTCAAGACCCGTGGGCCGCGCGGCACTGTGCACCTGCTCGCCGCCGCGGACCTGCCGATGTGGATCGGCGCGCTGACCGCGTTGCCGGACCCTTCCGGGGAGCGGAGCGCGGTCCTGCTGACACCCCGGCAGACCGAGCAGGTCCTCGCGGCGATCGCCGACGCGGTTGCCGAGGCCGACCTGACCACCGCCGAGCTGACCGAGGAGATCGTGGCCCGTACGGGCCCGTGGGCGGGCGACCTGGTGATGGAGGCGTTCCAGGACACATGGCCCCGGTGGATCGCCGCGATGACCGCCGCCACCCGGGGCGGAGTGGTCTGCTTCGGTCCGAATCGTGGTCGGGCCACCACGTACACCAGTCCGACCCGATGGCTGCCCGACTTCGCGCCGATGCCTGGCCCCGCCGCCCTGGCCGCACTCGTCCGCAGTTACCTGTACGCGTACGGGCCGGCGACCCCGGCACAGTTCGCCCGGTGGATGGGGGTGCCCCCGGCATGGGCGACGTGGCTGTTCGGCTCCCTCGACCTGACCGAGGTGACGGTGGAGGGCACCCGGGCCTGGGTGGCCGCCGACGACACCGTCTTCCCCGACGACGGGCCTTCCGGGTTGCGGCTGCTGCCCTACTTCGACGCGTACGCGGTCGGCTGCCACCCCCGCGAGCGGCTCTTCCCCGGCGCCGCCGCCGAGCGGGCGCTCAACGGTGGCCAGGCCGGCAACTACCCGGTGCTGCTGGTGGACGGGGTGGTCGCCGGGGTGTGGCACCAACGCCGCTCGGGCCGCTCGATCCACGTCACCGTCGAGCCGCTGCGGCCCCTCGACGCCGGGCAGCGGCGGGAGCTGGACGAGGAGGTCGAACGGCTCGGCGACATATTGGAAGGCAAACCCACGTTGACCATCGGCACGGTGAGCGTCGGCCCGCACGCCTGAGTCAGGATGGGAGCGTGGACATCGAACCCGTCGACCACGAACCCCGACAGTCGTTTCCCTGGGCTGTCCTGCGCCAGCGCTGGGAGGACCTCACCTTCCTGCACTGGGCAGTCGCCCCGGAGGTCGTCGCGCCGCTGCTGCCCGCCGGCACTCGCCCGGACACGTTCGACGGCGTCAGTTACGTGGGCCTGATCGGCTTCCGGATGGTCGGGCTGGGGTTCGGCCGTGGCCCAGGGGTGCCGTACTTCGGCACGTTCTGGGAGACCAACGTCCGGCTCTACTCGGTCGACGACGCCGGCCGGCGAGCGGTGGTGTTCCGGTCGCTCGACGCGTCCCGCCTGGTGCCGGTGCTGGTGGCGCGGGCGACGTTGCGACTGCCGTACCTCTGGTCGTCGATGCGGATGGACCGCGACGGCGACCGCCTCACCTACCGGTGCCGGCGACGCTGGCCCGGCCCGGCGGGTACGACGAGCCGAATGGCGGTGCGGGTGGGGGAGCCGATCGTCGACCCGACCCCCCTTGAGCACTTCGTCACCGCGCGCTGGGGTCTGCACACGCGGGCCTACGGGCGCACCCTGCACCTGCCGAACTGGCACCCGCGCTGGCCGCTGCACCGGGCCGAGGTGCTGCGCCTCGACGACGAGTTGGTAGCCGCCGCGGGGCTGCCGGCGCCGGTCGGGCCGCCGGTCAGTGTGCTCTACTCGCCCGGCGTCCCGGTCAGGTTCGGCCCGCCGGTGGCGGCCCGGCCGCGGAGGGCCGGGCCGCCGGAGTCTCAGTAGCGGCCGCCCTCGGGTGCGGGCAACCCGTCGAGGTCGGTCAGATCCTCAGAGCTGAGCTGCACGTCGCCGGCTGCGCAGTTGTCCAGCAGGTACTTGGGGGTCTTGGTGCCCGGGATCGGGATGACCCGGTCACCCTGGGCGACCACCCAGGCGAGAGCGACCTGCGCGGGGCTGGCCCCGGCCCGGTCGGCGATCTCCCGGACCCGGGCGACGATGGCGAGGTTGGCGCGCAGCGCGTCCTGCTGGAAACGGGGGAGGCCGCGCCGGAAGTCGTCGGCGGGCAGGTCGTCGAACGAGGTGAACCGGCCGGCGAGGAAACCCCGACCGAGCGGGGAGAACGGCAGGAAGGCGATGCCCTGCTCGGCGCAGTACGGCAGCACCTCGGTCAACGGGTCGCGCGTCCACAGTGACAGCTCGGACTGCACCGACGCCACCGGGTGCACCGCCTGGGCCCGCGCGATCTGGGCGACAGTCACCTCGGACAACCCGATCTGCCGCGCCTTGCCGGCCGCCACGACCTCGGCCATCGCGCCCCAGGACTCCTCGATGGGCACCTCCGGGTCGACCCGGTGCAACTGGTAGAGGTCGACGTGGTCGGTGCCGAGCCGGCGCAGGCTCTCGTCGATCGCCGCACGGATGTGCTCCGGGCGGCCGTTGTTGCCGATCTTCGGGGAGTTGCCGGGGCCACCGGTGGGGGAGGTGGCCACCAGGCCGACCTTCGTGGCCAGCACGGCCCGCTCCCGGTGCCCGCCGGCCAGTGCTCGCCCGACCAGCTGCTCGTTGGTGTACGGCCCGTACACGTCGGACGTGTCGATCAGCGTCGCGCCCAGGTCCAGTGCCTGCCGGATGACGCCGATCGACGTGTCGTCGTCGCGAGGACCGGTGATGTCGTAGCCGTGGCTCATGCCCATGCAGCCGAGGCCGATGACGCCGACCTCGGGGCCGGTGCTGCCCAGCGTGGTGGTTCGCATGCGCCCCACGCTACGCCGGACGGAACGCGTGATCGGAAGGCACGTAGCGTCACCACCCGCAGACCGTTGACCGCCGACTGATGTGGGGAGAGCCGCCATGACTCACATTCGCGAGTTCGTCTGGCCGGACTACGACAATGTCGCGGCACTGTGGATCGCTACCGGACGGGACGTGCTGACCCGCGCCGAGTTGACCGCCAAGCTGACGCGGGATCCGCAGTTGTTCCTGGTCGCCGAGGTCGACCAGACGCTCGCCGGGGTCGTGCTCGGCACCTACGACGGCCGGCGCGGCATGATCCTGCGGCTGGCCGTGGCCCCGGAGCACCGGCGACGCGGTCTCGCTAGCCTGCTGGTCGCCGAGTTGGAGAAGCGGTTCGCGGCGCTGGACTGCCCACGGGTGAACCTGCTGGTCCTGCCGGAGGACACGAGCGCGCTGCGGTTCTGGCAGGCGCTGGGCTACCTGCCCCAGCCGGACGTGCTCTGCACCAAGCCGATGGGCGTCACCCCGAGCAGGTAGGGCGTCGGGCGGTGACGACTCTCACCTGATGCGGACTCGCGAGTCCGGTACGGTGGGCTCTAACCGGACTAGCGAGTCCGAATCTGACCCACAGTGATCGACGAGGAGATTCCGTGACCCCGGTACGGATCAGCGACGCCCTCCGCGCGGTGGCCTTCGAGCCGACCCGCGACCTGACCGAGGCGCTGGACGAGTTCTACGCCCCCGACTACACGCACCGCAGCGACGGAAAGACCGTCGACCGGGTCGAATTCGCCGAGATGGTGACGCGAGTACGGGCCCAGATCGTCAGCGGCACCGTCACCGTCCTGGACGAGCTGCGCGAGGGCCTCCACTACGCCGAACGACACGTCTTCGAGATCACCATGGCCGACGGGTCGACCGCCAAGCGGGAAATCGCCATCTTCGGGTCGTACGCCGAGGACGGTCGGTTCCGCCACCTCAGCGAAACGGGCTTCGACCTGCCCGCCTGACCCCACTTCGACGACCAGAAACAGGAGATAGCCATGCCCCGCCTTACCGACCCCGACCCGAACGCCATTCCCACCGACGTCCGCGATTTCCTGTCCGCCCTGCCGCCCGATCCGATGGTCAAGATGCTGACCCACTCGGTCGGCACTGTGACACCCTTCATCCAGCTCGCGAGGGCGCAGTTCACCGCGCTGGAGCTGCCCGCCCGCTCGCGGGAGTTGGTCATCCTGACGGTGGCCGAGTACACCGGGTGCGAGTTCGTGGCGGCCCAGCACCGCCCCATGTCCGAGGCGGCCGGCGTCGACCAGCGCACTCGCGAGATCATCAGCAGCCAGCGCATCGACAGTCCGGACCTCTCCGCGTACGACCGGACGCTCATCCGGTTCACCGCCGAGGTGGTGCGGTCACCGCGCGTTCCCGACGAGCTCTTCGACCAGGCCCGGCAGATCCTCAGCGAGCGCGAGATCGTCGAGGTGCTCCAGGTGATCGGCTACTACTGGTCGTTCGGCCGGGTGGCCACGGCGCTCAACGTCGAAATCACCACCGTGTACGGCGACGAGCCGCTGCTGACCGACGAGACCGAGCGGGCAGACTGAGGCCATGACGCCGCCGACGCCGAGCGACCCGGAGACTCCCCGTCGGCGGCTGGACGCCCGCCGTAACCAGGAGCGGGTCATCGCCGCCGCCCGGGAGCTCTTCACCGAGCAGGGTCTCCAGGTGACGGTGCCGCAGGTGGCGGAGCGGGCCGGGGTGGGTCGCGCGACGGTCTACCGCAGCTACCCCAGCAAAGAAGACCTGATCGTCGCGGTCGTTCAGCGGCAGTTCCAGGAGTTGGAGCAGCGCATCCGGGCGGCGCTCGACGGCGCCGACGCGTACCGGGAGTGGTGTTCGTTCGTGCCCGACCTGTTCGAACGCCTCGCCTCCGACCGGGTCCTCGCCGACGCGTTCTTCGAGGGCAGGCTGGTGCCCGCCGCGCGCATCCTGGCCCTGATCGGGCAGCTGTTGGTGGCAGCCCGAGCGTCCGGCGGGATCCGCCCGGACGCCGGCGAGCTGGACATCCGGGTGATCCTCTGCGGAGCGGTCCGGCAGCTCATCGTTTTCGACGAGCGCGACCCGGCGGTGTGGCGCCGGTACGCCGACCTCGTACTCAACGCGCTGCGGCCCTGACGGCCTCGGTCGACACTCAGGAGAAAGCTCGGCCGACGTGTCGAGGACGGTGCGCCGGCTTCGACCTTGGGTTGAGGGCCGGAGCAGCCGGCCTCGCCGACGAGCCGACACGGCACGGACCGAGGAGTGGATCGATGACGAAGGTGACGACCGGGGCGACGATGTCGTTGGACGGCTACATCGCGGACGCGTCCCACGGTGGCTTCGAGTACCTCTTCCAGTGGTACGAAAACGGCGACGTCGAGACGCCGACGGCCGACCCCGAGCTGACCTTTCGGACCTCGGCCACGAGCGCCCGGCACCTACGGGCCCTCACCGAGCGGACCGGCGCGCTCGTCGTCGGCCGGCGGCTCTTCGACATCACCAGCGGGTGGGGTGGTCGGCATCCGTTGGACGTGCCCGTCGTTGTGGTCACCCACAGCGTGCCGGAGGGCTGGGCAGCCGAGAACGACTCCTTCGTCTTCGTCAGCGACGGCATCGAGAGCGCGATCGCCCGGGCGAAGGCGATCGCCGGGGACAAGGAGGTCGGTGTCAACGGGGGCACCATCGCCGCCCAGGTCGTCGAGGCCGGCCTGCTCGACGAGGTGCACGTCGACCTCGTCCCGGTCCTGCTCGGTGCCGGCGTCCCGCTCTTCGCCGACCTGAAGATCGCCCCACTTCAGCTGGACGGCCCGTTCAGCGTCGTCGAGGGCGACGGCGTCACCCACCTGGCCTACCGGGTACGCCGAGCCTCCTGAGCGCCGCGGGGACCGGTCTGATCGGGGCCGGGCCCCGGTGTGGGGCGCCGGTGCTGAGCCCTCCGGCCAGAACCTCCACCTTGCCCCTATAGTCATCGATCGATATCGTGCGCCCAGGCGCCGCCCCGCCTCAGACCACCACCGTCGATCCGAAGCGGGTTCCGCATGCGCACACTGAGACTTGTCACGACCCTGGCCGTCGCCGGCCTGCTGGCCGGCGGGGCGGCCCTGGTCGCCGCCACACCGGCCAGCGCGGCGACCGCCGTGTTCTCCGTGACGAACACCTGGGGCAACGGTTACCAGGGTCAGGTCACCGTCACGAACAACACGTCCGCACAGATAACCAGCTGGCGGGTCGAGTTCGACCTGCCGTCCGGGTCGAGCGTCAGCCAGTCGTGGAACGCGCAGCAGGCGACCTCCGGCAGCCGCTACACCTTCACCAACGTGTCCTGGAATGGCACCCTCGCCGCCGGCGCGTCGACGTCGTTCGGATTCCTCGTCAACGGCACCGGCACGCCGCTGAACTGCACAGTCAACGGTGCCTCCTGCGCCGGCGGCACACCCCCGACGACCCCGCCTCCCACCACGCCGCCCCCCACCACGCCGCCCCCCACCACGCCGCCGCCGACCACTGGCACACCCGTCGAGCGGCACGGGCAACTGCGGGTCTGCGGCAGCACCATGTGCGACAAGTCCGGCGCGCGTGTGCAACTACGCGGCATCAGCAGCATGTGGCTCAACTGGGAGACCGCACCGTACGCCGAGAACCTCTCCGCGCTGCGCTGGATGCGGGACAACTGGAACCTCCAGGTGATCCGCGCGGCCATGGGCGTCGAGCCGGCGGGCGCGTACCTCAGTGACCCGAACAAGGCCCGTACGCAGGTGGAGACCATCATCAACAACGCGGTCACCGCCGGGGTGTACGTGATCGTCGACTGGCACGCCCACGAGGCGCAGAACAACCAGTCCCAGGCGGTGGCGTTCTTCGGCGACCTGGCCCGCCGCTACGGTCACCTGCCCAACGTCATCTGGGAGCCCTACAACGAACCGCTGCAGGTGAGCTGGACCAACGTCATCAAGCCGTACCACCAGGCGGTGGTCTCCGCGATCCGCGCCGCCGACCCCGACAACATCGTGGTGCTCGGCACCCCGACGTGGTCGCAGGACGTGGACGTGGCGGCGGCCAGCCCGGTCTCCGGCACCAACCTGATGTACACGCTGCACTTCTACTCGTGCACGCACGGCTCGGCGCTGCGCGCCAAGGGTGACGCGGCGATCCGCGCCGGGCTGGCTCTCTTCGTCACCGAGTGGGGCGCCAGTAACGCCGACGGTGGCCTCGACGGCCGGTCCTGCCTACCCGAGGCGCAGTCCTGGATCGACTGGATGAAGGCGAACGGCATCTCCTGGACCGCCTGGAAACTCGACGTCGGCACCGACACCACCAACCTGCTCAGCCCCGGCGCGCCGGTGACGGGCGGGTGGAACAACTACCTGCACGGCCACGCGCCGTTCGTGGTGGCCAACATGAGGTGATGCTGGCCGTTCCTCAGTTCGCCGATGTCGGAGTATCCGCACCAACGGGATACCCCGACATCGGCGACTTCGTGTCGATCAGCGCCGGCGCGGCCGTTCGATGCCCGGCTGGGCAGAACAGCGCGTCACCTTAACGCGCCGGAAACGCACCCGGTACCAACCCTGGGAACGCTCGTCGGACAGCCACGACCACCGACTCGTGAACCGGGGTGACCATGGCCGACAACACCACGAACGCGACCACGTTCGACGGGCCGCTGGGCCGATCCGGCAACGGCCGGGCACTGCCCACGCCTCGCCCCACATCGGTCCTGCCGGTGGACGATGATGACCCGGCGGACCTGGCCACCATCGGGGTGGAGGAGGAGTTCCACGTCGTCGACCTGCACACTCGGGAGCTGGTGCCCCGGGCCGGCGAGCTGCTCGATCGGCTGCCGGCCACCTCGTTCACCGCCGAGCTGCACCAGAGCGTGGTGGAGACCAACACCGCTGTCTGCCGCACACTGGACGAGATCCGCGCCGAGCTGACCCGGCTGCGCCAGGCGGCGGTGCAGGTCGCCGACCGGCTCGACCTGGGCATCGTGGCGGCCGGCACGGTGCCGCTGCGCGCCGACGGCGACCCGAGCGTCACCCCCACCTCCCGTTACCGGCGGATGCTCGACGAATATCAGATGCTCGCCCGGGAGCAGCTGATCTGCGGTGCGCAGGTGCACGTCGGCGTGTCCGACCGGGATCTGGCCGTCGCGGTCACCCGCCGCGTTCAACCGTGGCTGCCGGTGCTCCTCGCCCTCTCCACCAGTTCGCCGTACTGGATGGGTCAGGACAGCGGCTACGCCAGCGTCCGGTCGCTGGTCTGGCAGCGCTGGCCCACCGCCGGTGACCCGGGGGAGGTGAGCAGCGCTGCGGACCACGAGGCGCTGGTCGCCGAGCTGATCTCCTCCGAGACCATCACCGATCCCGCCATGATCTACTTCGACGTCCGACCCTCCGCGCACGTGCCCACAGTGGAGCTGCGGATCACCGACGCCAACGCCGACGTGGAGATCATCGTCCTGCTCACCGGCCTGTTCCGGGCGCTGGTACGGCGGGAGGTCGCCGCGCTTCGCGCCGGTGTGGACCGCACCGCAGTGCGCCCACCGGTGCTGCGCGCCGCCGTCTGGCGGGCCGCCCGGTCCGGCCTCGAAGGCGACCTGCTCGACCTGCCCCGGTCGGCCCGACCGGTGCCGGCGGCCGAGGCGGTCCGCCGACTGGTGACCGACCTGCGCCCGCAGTTGACGGCGACCGGGGACTGGGAGCAGGTCAGTGAGCTGACCCGGTACGCGCTGGAACGCGGCAGCTCGGCCGCGCGGCAGCGGCGGGCGTACGAGCGGCGGGGCCGGTTGGCGGACGTGGTCGACCTGCTGCTCGACGAGACCCGGGGACGGGTACGGGGGCCGCTACCCGGCGCGCCGACCGCACCGGCCCTACCCACGTACGCCCACACCGACGACGAGGTCTTCGGCCCGGCGGGACCGGAGCCCGCGTACCGGCCGTTGCTGGCCGCCCTCCGCGGCCTCGGCGCCGACGGGTTGCGCCACCGCGAGCACGACCGGGACGAGGAGCAGCGCGCCCGTGGCGTGACCTTCAGCGTGGCCGGCGAGGCGAGCACCCGACTCTTCCCGGTCGACCTGGTGCCCCGGGTGGTTCCCGCCGCCGACTGGCGCACCCTGCGCACCGGCCTGGTGCAGCGCGCCCGCGCGCTCGACGCCTTCCTGCGTGACGTCTACGGAGACCGGACCGTGGTGGCCGACGGCGTGGTCCCGGCCTGGGTGGTCGAATCCTCACCCGGACTGCGCCCGACCGGGGCGCTCATGGGCCGGCGGGGCACCCGCGCCCAGGTGTCCGGCACCGATCTCGTCCGTGATCCTCACGGCGGCTGGTACGTGCTGGAGGACAACCTGCGGGTGCCCTCGGGCATCGGCTACGCCGTGCAGAACCGTCGACTGACCCGGGCGGTGCTGCCCGAGCTGCCGGTCCCCGACGATCTGCTGCCCGCTGACGAGACACCGGCGATGCTGCACCGGGCACTGGTGGCTGCCGGGCCCGCCGCTGCCGACGACCCCGCCGTGGTGGTGCTCAGCAGTGGTCCGGGTGACCCGGCCTGGTTCGAGCACCGGCTGCTCGCCGACGAGATGGGCGTACCGCTGGCCGGCAGCGGCGACCTGCTCGTGGAGGAGGGCCGTGTCCAGCTCATCCGGGAGGGTCGCCGCAGCCAGGTGGACGTGATCTACCTGCGGATGGACGAGGAGGCGTTGCTGCACGCGCCGGGGGCCGACGGCGTGCCGTTGGGCTGGCCGCTGCTCGCGGCGGTGCACGCCGGCCGGCTGACGTTGGCCAACGCGCTGGGCAACGGCGTCGGTGACGACAAGGCGTTGTACGCGTACGTGCCCCGGCTGATCGAGTACTACCTGGGGGAGAAGGCGCTGCTTCCGGACGTGCCGACGTACCTGTGCGGACTGCCCGAGCAGCGCGCCGACGTGCTGGGCCGGCTCGATCAGCTGGTGCTCAAGCCGGTCGACGGGTACGGCGGCGACCGGGTGGTGATCGGTCCACGGGCGGAGGCGGAGGAGTTGGACGCCGTCCGCGAGCAGATCCTCGCCGCCCCGCACCGCTGGATCGCCCAGGAGATGATCGCGCTCACCACCCATCCGGTCTTCGACGGGACGGCACTCGCGCCCCGCCACGTCGACCTGCGGGCCTTCGTGTTCCTGGGGGAGACCGCCGAGGTGGCGCCGGTGGCCCTGACCCGCGTCGCGCCGGCCGGCAGCATGATCGTCAACTCGTCCCGGGGCGGTGGGTCGAAGGACACGTGGCTGCTCGGTGGAGCCGACCAACCGTCGGCGTAACCCACGCTTGACCCCCGCGTCATCGGGGCGCAACCCGGTCCGCCAAGCCTGGACCGGTCAGCGGCCCGAGCCGATGAGAGGTGGATGCCATGTGCGGTATCGGAGGTGAGTTTCGCCTCGACGGGGCGCCACCGGACATGGCGGCCGTCGAGCGGATGCTGCCCGCCCTGGCCTCCCGAGGCCCGGACGGTGAGGGCCGGTGGCAGCACGGCCCGGCGGCGCTGGTGCACCGGCGACTGCGCATCATCGACCTGTCCGACGCGGGTGCCCAACCGATGGTCGACGGTGAACTGGGGCTGGCCCTGGTCTTCAACGGATGCATCTACAACTACCGGGAGTTGCGCGACGAGCTGACCGCTGCCGGCTACTCCTTCCGGTCCACCTCGGACACCGAGGTGATCCTCAAGGCGTACCACCGGTGGGGCGTCGCCTGCGTCGAGCGGTTCTACGGCATGTTCGCGTTCGCGCTCGTCGAACTGGCCACGCGCACCCTGGTGCTGGCCCGCGACCGGCTCGGCATCAAACCGCTCTACCTCGCCGAGGGGCCCGGCCGGATCCGCTTCGCGTCGACGCTGCCGGCGCTGCTCGCCGCCGGTGACGTCGACACCGACCTCGACCCGGTGGCGCTGCACCACTACATGACGTTCCACTCGGTGGTGCCACCGCCGCGCACCATCCTCGCCGGCATCCGCAAACTGCCACCCGCCACCATCCGGGTGATCACCGCGGACGGGCGGAGCACCGACACGGTGTACTGGCGGCCGGAGTTCACCCGTGCCGCCGCCGCGCCGATGTCCGCCGGGGAGTGGCAGGAACGGATCATGACGGCGTTACGCACCGCCGTACGCCGTCGCATGGTCTCCGACGTGCCGGTCGGTGTGCTGCTCTCCGGCGGCCTCGACTCCAGCCTGATCGTCGCCCTGCTCGCCGAGCAGGGCCAGACCGAACTGGCGACGTTCAGCATCGGCTTCGAGGCGGCAGCCGGGGAGACCGGCGACGAGTTCCACTACTCCGACCTGGTGGCCCGTGAGTTCGACACCGACCACCAGCAGATCCGCGTCGGCGCGGCCCGGTTCGTGCCCGCCGTGCACGAGGCCGTCGCGGCGATGAGCGAGCCGATGGTCAGCCACGACTGCGTCGCCTTCCACCTGCTCTCCGAGGAGGTCTCACAGCGGATCACGGTGGTCCAGTCCGGGCAGGGCGCCGACGAGATCTTCGCCGGCTACGACTGGTACCCGCCGATGGCGAACGTCGCCCGGTCGGACGCCGTCGAGGCGTACGCCAGGGTGTTCTTCGACCGTCGGCACGACGCGCTCGCCGGGCACCTGGCGCCGGAGTGGATGCTCGACCACGACGCCAGCCTGGAGTTCGTGGCCGCGCACTTCGGCGCACCCGGCGCGGACACCGCCCTGGACGCGGCGCTGCGTCAGGACAGCCTGGTGATGCTCGTCGACGACCCGGTCAAGCGGGTCGACAACATGACCATGGCGTGGGGGTTGGAGGCCCGGGTGCCGTTCCTCGACCACGAGGTCGTCGAGCTGGCCGCCGCCTGCCCACCCGCGTTGAAGTTGGCGCACGGGGGCAAGGGCGTGCTGAAGGCCGCGAGTCGGGGCATCGTGCCCGACGAGGTGATCGACAGGCCGAAGGGCTACTTCCCGGTGCCCGCCATCCGGCACCTCTCCGGGCCGCTGCTCGACGACGTCCGCGACGCGTTGACCGCCCAGCCGGCCCGCGAACGGGGCCTGTTCCGCAAGGATTACCTGGAGGAGTTGCTGGACGCGCCGAACGCCCGGCGGACCACGCTGGGCTCCAACGCGCTCTGGCAGCTCGGGCTGCTGGAGCTCTGGTTGCAGCGGATCGGGGTTTAGATGAGCGTACGGATCGAGGCGCCGCGGACCACCCGTCGGACCCGCCTCGCCGGTCGTCGGCCGACACCGACGCCCGTCGTCGAGGATTTCGCGCCTGCGCCGTCCCCGGACGGCGCTCGGGTGGCGTACCTCTCCGACCGGGCCGGGACGCCCGGCATCTGGATCCGCCAGGTCGGCGCGGATGACGCCGTCGCGCTGCCCACCGGTGACGATCCGGTGCTGGCCGTGAGCTGGTCTCCGGACGGGCAGTGGCTGGCCTGCGTCGTCGCTCCCGGCGGCGCGCCCCGCACCGAGGTGTGGCTGCTCCGGCCGGACGGCGGCGGGCGTCACCAGGTAGCCGGTTTCGGACGCCACAGCGCGACGCCGGCCGGTTGGCTGGCCAGCGGTGCGGTCCTGATGGTCACCGAGACCGCCGAGCGGGGTGCCGCCGTCCTGATCCACGCGGACAGCGGGCACCGGCGGGTGCTCGCCGAGGATGACCTGCTCACCCTGCTGGACGTCACCCCGGACGCCCGCAGCGCCCTGCTGCGCCGCGGCCCGCGCAACGCCCGCTGGCTGGAACTGCTCGACGTGGCGACCGGGGAGCGGCGGCGGCTGCTGACGGACACCGGGCGGGGCAGCACCGACCAGGGCTGGTTCGGCCCCGGCGGGACGAGCGTGCTGGCCCGCACGGACGCGTACTCGGAGCTCGCCGCGCTGGTGCGGGTCGACCTGGCTCGCCCGGACGTGACGCCGACCCGGCTCGCCTGGCGGCCGGACGCCGAGCTGGAGCAGGCCACGCCGAGCGCCGACGGACGTCGGGCCGCCCTGCTCTGGAACACCTACGGGGGCCGCAGCGAGGTCAGCCTGCTCGACCTCACCAGCGGAGTGCAGCGGGCCGTCGCTGCCCCGGGTGAGGTGCTCGACGACGCCGTCTTCGCCGCCGAGGGTGGTCTGCTCTGCCTCACCGCGCAGGGGCCGGTGCAACCCCGGGAGGTCTGGCTGGTCGACCCGGCGACCGGGGCGCCGCGTCCGCTGCGGCCGGACAGCGGCGTCGCGCGTACGGGCGGCAGCGGTGTCGCACCGCAACTGGTCGACCTGCGTGCCCGCGACGGTCTGCCGCTCTCCGGTTGGCTCTACCGCCCGGCCGGGCCAGGGCCCTGGCCCACCGCCATCAGCCTGCACGGTGGCCCGGAGGCGCAGGAGCGTCCCCGCTACAACCCGCTGTTCCAGGCTCTCGTGGCGCAGGGCGTCGCGGTGTTCGCGCCGAACGTGCGGGGCTCCTCGGGCTTCGGTCGGTCCTTCGTGACCGCCGACAACCTGGCCGGCCGGTACGGGGCCATCGCCGACGTCGCGGCGTGCGCCGACCACCTGATCGACAGCGGTGTGGCGCGCCCCGGGCAGGTCGGTTGCCTCGGCCGCTCCTACGGCGGTTACCTGGTGCTCGCGGTGCTGGTGAACTTCCCCGGGTTGTTCGCTGCCGGGGTGGCCGAGTGCGGGATCTCCGACTTCCACACCTTCTTCGCCGGCACCGAGCCGTGGATCGCCGCCGCCGCCGTCAGCAAGTACGGCCACCCGGTACGCGACGCCGACCTGCTGCGGGACCTGTCGCCGATGACCCACCTCGACCGGCTCGACGTGCCGGTTCTGCTCATCCACGGCGCCAACGACACGAACGTGCCGGCGGGTGAGTCGGCGCAGGTCGCCCAAGCCCTGGCGGCCCGCGACGCCCCGTACGCCCATCTCGTCCTGACCGGTGAGGGGCACGACTTCCTGGCCCGCGACAACGCCGAGGCGGCGCGTTCGGCCACCACCGCCTGGCTCACCCGGCACCTCGCCGCGACCGCGGCCACCGTCGGCTGAGGCGCTATCCTGCGCCGGTGGACGTGACGGCGCAGGGCGAGCGGTTGGCCGCCGACCTGGGCCGCTGGCTGACCGACCTGACTTTCGTCGACCTGAACACCGACGAGGTCACCGCGCAGGTGATCGACGCTGTGGTGCGGTGGGCCGAGGCACAGGGTTGGCGGGTCTACCGCCGCGCGCCCAGCGTCCTGCCGTTGCCGCCGCCACTTCAGCAACGGCACTCGGTCCTCGACGTGGCGTGCGCCCGCCCGGACGGCCCACCGGTGGTCGTCGAGGTCGACCACACCGACCGGGCCCGTACGGTGCAGAAGCTGGCCGCGGAGGCGGACGCCGGCCGGATTCCGATCTGGGTGCGATGGGGTGTCGGGCGCTTCACCGCGCCGCCACCGCCGGTGCGGATGGTGACCGTCGAGGTGGCCAGGCGTGCCGGGCCTGCCGGGCAGGGACGGCTGCACAGCCGCACCGGCGACCGCCCCGCGCCGGCGCACTCGACCGGGGGCGGCACGGTGGCCGCGCAGGCACTGCCCATCCCGCTGACCGACCCGCTTTCGGAGCCGGGCGAGAGCACCTGAAGCGAATCGTAAGCGGAAGCCGGCAGAGTTCTGGGTGTCACCGAAGCACCTGACACACACCCAGGAGATTCCGATGCGCAAGCTCATCAACTCGACCTACGTCACCCTCGACGGCGTCATCGAGAACCCGATGTGGACCTCGCCGTACTTCGACGAGGAGGCGATGAGCCTCGCCGGCGAGCAGACCGAAGAGGCGGACGCGATGCTGATGGGTCGGGCCACCTACGACGGCATGTCCGCCGCCTGGCCGACCCGGGACGAAAGCGACCCGACCACGGGCGCCGCGTACTTCAACAACGTCAGGAAGTACGTCGCCTCGACCACCCTCACCAACCCCACCTGGAAGAACACCGAGGTGCTCCAGGGCGACCTGGTCGAGGCGGTCCGCGCGCTCAAGGCCCAGGAGGGCAGGAACATCATCCAGTACGGCTTCGGCTCGGTCACCGCGCAGCTGATCAAGGCGGGCCTGGTGGACGAGGTCCGGTTCTGGATCCACCCGGTGCTGGAGGGCGGCCCGAGCCTCACCGCGCCGCTGACCGACGTCAAGGCGTCGTTCGACCTGGTCGACACCCGAGTGCACAAGAGCGGCGTGATCGTCGCCTCGTACCGGCCGAAGACGACGGCCTGACCGACACTCAGAGCTGGGCTCGGGCCTCGCCCGGGCTCAGCTTCGCGCCCTCGGCGAGCAACGCGTCGAACCGCTCCGGCCCGAGTTCGGCCCGCAGGCGTTCGGTCACCCGCTCCACGTCGTCGCGTTCGGCCGGCGCGGCGGGGGACTGCGTGGCGAGCCGGGCGGCGGCAGCGGCGCCCAGCAGCTGGGCGGCGACCTCGGGGGAGCGCACCGCCGCCGCCATCCCCTCGAGGGGGCCGACAGCGTCGCGCATCGTGGCCATCGCCTCGGCGGCCTCGAACGCCTCGATGTGCAGGGCCAGCGCGGCGTCCGGGTCGCCGCCCTGTTCGACCGCGTAGCCCAGCTCGACCAGAACCATCGGCAGGTACAGTGCCGGCTGGCTCTCGCCCCGGCCCAGCTCGACGAGGTGGGTGAGGTGGGTGACGGCCAGGTCGAGTTTCCCGTCGCGGCGGGCGGCCAGCCCGAGGCTCATCTCCGCGAAGACCAGCGCACCGGGCGAGCCCTGCTCCACCGCCAGGCCGTACGCCCGTTCGGCCAGCTCCCGGCCCTCGGTGTAGTCGCGGGTCTGCACCGCGAGCCAGGCCAGCCAGGACAGCTCGGCGCAGACCTGCGGCCACAGCGCGAGTTCCTCGGCCCAGCGCAGCCCCTCCCGGTGCAGCGCGGCGGCGCGCTCGTGTTCGCCGCGCATGTCGGCCAGCCCGCCCACCCACTCGGTCGCCCGGAGCCGGCCCCACCGGTCGCCGAGGTCGGCGAACAGCGCTGCGCTGCGCGTCGCGGTGCGTTCCAGGGTGGCCTGGTCACCGTTCGCGTGCGCGATGTGGGCCAGGGAGGTGAGCACCGCGGCCTCGGTCCACGTGTCGACGGCGGCGGTGGGCAGCAGCTCCGACGCCAGGGCCAGGTCACCGTGCTCGATCACCGCGTTGGCCGCGAACCAGGCGGCGTGGCCGTCCGGGTCGACGGCCACCGCCGCGCGTACCTCGTCGGGCGCGACCGCCTCGCCCAGCGACAGGGCGAAGCCGACGCGCCACGGGGCCGCACGGGCCTCCTGCTCCGGGTCGCCGGGCACGGCCAGGGCCCGCCGCGCCTCGGTGAGCCGGCCGCGCAGGTGCCAGTACCAGCTCAGGGCGACTGCCAGGCGCAGCCCACCACCGTGATCGAGCGCCGATCGCAGGTTCGCCATCTCGGCGTCCAGCAACGCCAGCCACCGCTGTTGGTCGGCCCCGCGTAGCTCGGGGTCGGCGCGCTCGGCCAGCTCGGTGTAGTAGGCAGCGTGTCGTGCGCGTATTTCGTCGGCGTCGGTCAGGCGGTCCAGGCAGAAAGCGGCGACCGATTCGAGCAGCCGGTAGCGGGGATCGGTGCCGGAGTCGTCGAGCACCACCAGCGACCGGTCCACCAGTCGGGCGAGGGTGTCCAGATCGGTGCCGCAGACGTGTTCGGCGGCCTCCGGGCTACAGCCGTCCCGGAACACCGCCAGCCGGGCCAGCACCGCCCGGTCGGTCTCGTCGAGGAGGTCCCAGCTCCAGCCGATGACCGCGGTGAGCGTCCGCTGGCGGGGTGGCACGTCGCGCTGCTGGGTGGTGAGCAGCCGGAAACGGTCGTCGAGCCGGTCCACCACCCCGCGTACTCCCAGCGCCCGCACCCGGGTCGCGGCCAGCTCCAGCGCCAGCGGCAGGCCGTCGAGGCGGCGGCAGAGTTGGGCGATCGCCGCCGCGGTCTGCCCGTCGAGGCGGAAACCGCGCTGCTGCGCGGCGGCGCGGGCGGCGAACAACCGGGCCGCCGCCGAGCGCCGGACCGCGTCCAGGTCACCGTCGTCCGGCACGGACAGCGGGGGTACCTCCCAGAGCAGTTCACCGGTCAGCCCGAGTGGCTCCCTGCTGGTGGCCAGCACCCTCAGCCCGGGTACGTCGCGCAGCAGCCGGGCGACCAGCGCGGCCACCGGCTCGATGACGTGTTCGCAGTTGTCCAGCACCAGCAGGAGCTGGCGGTGTCGCAGGGCCGCGACCACCCGGTCGGTGGGGGACAGGCTCGTGCCGGCGGTCTCGTAGGTGCCCAGAGCGGCGAGCACCCGCTCGGCGACGAGCGTGTCGCCGGCCGGCAGCGGGGCCAGCTCGACCAGCTGGACGCCGTCGGGAACGGACTGCGCGCGGGCCGTCTCGATGGCCAGCCGGGTCTTGCCGACGCCACCCGGCCCGACCAGCGTGACCAGCCGCTGCCGCGGCAGCAGCGCGTCCAGCTCGGCCAACGCCTCGGCGCGCCCGACCAACTCGTCGAGCGGGGCGGGGAGGCTGGTGCGGGCGACCGCGGCCCTCGGTGGGGCGCTCAAGCCGGCGTCCTGTTCGAGGATCCGGCGGTGCAGGGCTACCAACTCGGGGCCGGGGTCGAGACCCAGCTCCTCGGCGAGTCGAGCCCGCAGGTCGGTGTAGCTGTCCAACGCCTCGGACTGGCGGCCCGCCGCGTACAGGGCGCGTAGCTGCACCGCGCGCAGGCCTTCGTGCAGCGGATGGCGGGTGACCAGGTCGGCCAGGTCGGCGGCGACCAGGTCGTGTTCACCCCGGGCCAGCCGGGCCTCGGCCAACCGCTCGTGTACGGCGAGGCGCTGCTCGGCGAGGCGGGTCGCCTCGGCACGGACGAACTCGGCGTCGGCCACGTCGGCGTACGCCTCGCCACGCCACAATGCCAGGGCTTCGCTGAGCCGGTCGACGTCGGTGCGGTGTGCCAGCTCGGCGAACCGGTCCGCGTCGACGGCATCGGCCCGCAGCAGGTAACCGGGTGCCCGGGACTCCACCAGGTCCCGGGCACCCGGCTCGGCGTCGTTGAGCGCCTTGCGTAGCTGCGACACCCGTACCTGGAGGGCGCCGGCGGGATTGGCGGGGGAGTCCTCGCCCCACAGGTCGTCGATGAGGCGATCCGCCGAGACCACCTGGTTGCGGTTGGTCAGCAGGTCGGCCAGCAACGCGCGGACCTTCGTGCCGGGCACCACCACCGGCTCGCCGGTGTCGGTGGTCACGGCGAGCGGCCCGAGCACCCCGAACTGCACGGCGGTCATCCTATCGCCGCCAGGGTGACCGGAAGCGGACGGCGAGCGCGGCGGCGGGGACCGTCAGGATCGTCGTTCGGCGCTGCGGCGGACCGCCGCGAGCATCCGCCGTACGCCGAGCACGTGACCGCCGGACCTGAGGAGTAGCTGTCGGTAGAGGCCGCCGGCCAGACCGGGGAAGACGGCCCGGGTCTCCGCCCGGAGGCGGGATCGGCCCGGCCCGGTCTGTTCGAGCCGGAAGACCAGCGCGTACGTCGAGAACCGGTGGCTGCCCCGCAGTGTCAGCTCCCGTCCGGGGATCGCGGTGGCCACCCGGAACCCGGGGATCGTCGAGCCTTCGGCGAGCGGTCGGGGCCCGGACGCGACGGGGTCGGCGGCGCTGACCAGGCGGGCGTACGCGCCCGTCCCGGGCCGGCCGAACGTCGTCTCGACGGCGTGGACGAGGTGCGGCCAGGCTTCCTCGGGCTCGGCCTCGATGACGGTGGCGTGTTCGTCCACGTGCGGCAGTGTGTCGATTCGCATGGGTGCCTCCCCGTTCTGCGCTCCATTCTCACCGACCGACCGAAGTTCGCCGATCCCGGCAATGGCGTGGGGCCGGTTCGCCAGGTAGAAACAGGGGCGAGAGAGCGCTCTCACCGCCCTAGACTGCGCCGGAGTCCGCTCCGGCCAGCGGAGAGGACGAACCGCATGTCAACCCCGTCCCGTCGTACCCTCATATTCGCTCTGCTGGTGGCCACGACCGTCACCGTGAGCGGCACGGCGGCAAGCGCCGGCCGCCCCACGTACGGCGCACCCGACTTCGGCCCGAACGTGACGATCTTCGACCCGTCCATGCCGGTCGGTGCGATCCAGCAGACCCTCGACGCGGCACACGCCCGGCAGGTCGACAACGAGATGGGCACCGAGCGGCACGCCTACCTGTTCAAGCCGGGCACGTACGGCACCGCCGAGCAGCCGTTGCAGGCCAAGGTCGGCTACTACACCGAGGTGTCCGGCCTGGGCGCCTCGCCCACCGACGTCACTGTCAACGGCAAGCTGGAGGTCTACAACCGCTGCCTCGCCGACGGCGGCACCGGCAACTGCCTGGCCCTGGTGAACTTCTGGCGCACCCTGTCCAACCTGTCGCTCACCATCAACGCCGCCGGCCAGGACGGCTGCCGATCGTCGGCGAACTTCTGGGCCGTGTCGCAGGCGGTGTCGATGCGCCGGCTGAACATCGGCGGCGGCGGTCTGTCGCTGATGGACTACTGCACCGCCGGCCCGCAGTACGCCAGTGGCGGCTTCATCGCCGACTCCCGGCTGCCCGCCACCACCAACGGCTCACAGCAGCAGTGGCTGACCCGCAACAGCGAGGTCGGCGGCTGGTCCAACGCGGTGTGGAACCAGGTCTTCGCCGGAGTCGAGGGCGCGCCGGACGACGCCACGTTCCCCGACCCGCCGTACACCACACTGGAGACCACTCCGCTCAGCCGAGAGAAGCCGTACCTCTTCGTCGACGGCAAGGGTCGTTACCAGGTCCGGGTGCCCGCCGCGCAGCGGGACAGCCGCGGTGTCTCCTGGGCGGACGGCATCACGCCGGGCCGGACCATCCCGATCGGCGACTTCTTCGTCGCCAAGCCCTCCGACCCGGTACGCGTCATCAACGCCCAACTCGCCCGCGGCAAGCACCTGCTGCTCACCCCCGGGGTGTACGACGTCGCGCGCAGCATCGAGATCCGGCGCGCCAACACTGTCGTGCTCGGCATCGGGCACGCCACCCTCACCGCGGTGAACGGCGCCGTCCCGCTGGACGTCGCCGGTGTGCCCGGCGTGATCGTCGCCGGTGTCACGATCGACGCCGGCACCGTCGAGTCGCCGGTCCTGCTGCGGGTGGGTCGAGAGCACGGCCACAACGCCAGCAGCCGGCACAACCCGACCACCCTGTCCGACGTGTACTTCCGCGTCGGTGGCCCGCACATCGGCCGGACGGACACGGCGCTGGAGGTCAACAGCGACAACGTGCTCATCGACCACACCTGGGTGTGGCGCGGTGACCACGGCGTCGAGGGCTTCACCGAGGGCGTCAACGGCGACACCGACCGCTGGCGGACCAACACCGGTCGCTACGGCGCCGTCATCAACGGCGACCACGTGACCGCGACCGGCCTGTTCGTCGAACACTTCCAGCGCTACAACACGGTCTGGAACGGCGAGCACGGCACCACGATCCTCTACCAGAACGAGCTGCCGTACGACCCGCCGACGCAGGCCGACTGGATGAACGGCCCGGTCGAGGGCTGGGCCGGGTACAAGGTGGGTGACCGGGTACGTCACCACACCCTGCACGGCGGCGGGGTGTACGTCTTCAACCAGAACAACCCGTCGATCCACACCGAGAACGGCTTCGAGGTGCCGAACCGGCCGGGTGTGAAGCTGCACCACATCATGACCGTGAACCTCAGCGCCGGGACGATCGACCACGTGGTCAACGGCGTCGGCGACGCTGCCGACATGACCAAGGTCGGCGCACCGGTCTACCTCACGCAGTACCCGACCCCGTAGGGATCCCGGGCGTACCGACGGGGCTGGAGCCGGCGAGGCTCCGGCCCCGTCGTCCGTTTCCGCCCAGGGAGATTGTGCGTCAACGGTCTTGAATTCCTATCTTGACGGTAGGAAAATAGGTGAATGCCGGTCAGTCCGCTCCTCACCTCGCGTCGGGTCGTCGACCTGATGCGGGTCGCCAGCGAGCTCTGTCCGGGCGCACCGGCCACCACCTGAGCCCCGCAGCACCGCTTTCCTCTTCCGGCCGCGCAGCCGCATCCCGCGTCGACTCCTAACCCCCGGCGCGCTCGTCACCGCACGTTCCACCGATCCGGCCCCGCCGGATCGGTTCACAACCATGGAGTACGCCATGACATCCGATCAGCCACCGCCCACCCCACCGACGGCCGGAGAGTCCCGGCTCGCGTTCAACGAGGACTGGCTCGCGACAATCCTCGGCCTCGCCCTGCTCGCCCTGGTCCTGCTCGGTGCCATTCCTGCCGGGCTGGTGCCCTGATGAGCGCCGACGCGACCCGCACTGCCGACGAGCCTCGCCCGGCCCATGGAACCCCGGCCGACGGAACCCCGGCCGGCGACGCGCCCGATGCTGTCGTGCCCCCTCCGGCCACCGACGATCCCGCTCCGACCACCGTGGCGCGCGACGGCCTGTTCTGGGCCTGGACCGTGCTCGGCCTGGTGATCGTTGTCGGTCTCGCCGCGCTCACGCGCTACCTGGAGCAGAACGTTCCCGACTGGGCCGAGGGCACCGCGCTGGAGGACGTCGGGGCCGCTGTCGAGTACCCGGTCTACGCCATCCTGCTCGGCCTGTTGGGCAACGTCGCCGTCACAGTGCTCGGCTGGCGGGACCGGATCGCCGCCGCGTTCCGGACCGAATTCTTCATCAAGACCGGTCTCGTGCTGCTCGGTGCCTCGATCAACCTGGCCGTCATCGCCAGTGCCGCCGGGCCGGCCATCGCCCAGGCGATCCTGCTGATCAGCGGGGTCTTCCTGTTCACCTGGTGGTTGGCCGGCAGGTTCGGCCTGGACGACAAGCTGCGGGCGCTGCTCGCGTCGGCGGTGTCGATCTGCGGCGTCAGCGCGGCGATCGCCGCCGCCGGCGCGGTTCGTGCGCGCCGCGAGCAGTTGGCCTACACGGCAAGTCTGGTGATCGTCTTCGCGTTGCCGTCCATCTTCGTCCTGCCCTGGTTGGCCGACGTGTTCGGACTGTCCGACGCGGTGGCCGGGGCGTGGATCGGCGGCAACATCGACACCACCGCCGCGGTCACCGCCGCCGGAGCGCTCGCCGGCGAGGAGGCGCTCCAGATCGCCAGCATCGTCAAGGTCACCCAGAACGCGTTGATGGGTGTCGTCGCGGTGGCGCTCACCGCGTACTTCACCCTGCGGGTGGAACGGCGGCCCGGCGCGGCCCGACCTGGTCTCGGCGAGTTGTGGACGCGGTTTCCCAAGTTTGTCCTGGGCTTCATCGCGGCCTCGGTCATCGCCACCTGGTACCTCGACGCGGCGGGCGCGGACGGCAAGGCCACCATCGCCATCGTCAACGACCTGCGGGTGTGGTTCCTGATCCTGGCCTTCGTCAGCATCGGTCTGGAGGTCCGGGTCGCGTCGTTGCGGGAGGCCGGTTGGCGGCCGGTGGCGGTGTTCGCCAGCGCCACCGTGTTCAACCTGGCGTTGGCGCTCGGCCTGGCGTCCCTGCTTTTCCGCAACTTCTCGGCCTGAGGCGGGCGGTAGTCGGCGTCCGCGCGGACGTGATGGGCCGGAGCCATGCTGGCTCCGGCCCATCACCGTCAGCGGGGTGGTGTCGTGGAGGTGGTCGGCGCGCGGGACCGTCTCGAACCCAGCCAGTGGCGCACGGCCAGCGCGGCGCCGCCAGTGGCCAGCAGCGGCACCTCCACCGCGATGTAGCCGCGTACGTCACCGCCGCTGAGCAGGGTGCCGCCGACGATGCCGACCGGCAGTACCGCCCCGGGGCCAGAGCAGGAACACACCGGCGCACAGCACGCCGATGGTGGCAGTCAGGCCGACCGGCCCGGGTAGCAGGGTGACCACTGTCATCACTGCGCCCAGCCCGACCCCGGCGAGCAGCACGCTGGGCGCGACGACCGGCACTCTCATTGCGGCAACCCCCTCCGTCAAAGGCACCCGGGGCATGCCAGCGAGCACCCCCCGGTGAGCAAATTACTAGAGACAAAGGGCTAAACAGTACTTAATGGTCTAAACGGGACTTATTGGACTAGGCTTCGCGTATTGCTATCGCATATTGGGCTAATCATCCCTTTGGCGGGTATTGAGTGGGTTACCGTCGTGCCCGGCCGTCGTTGCCGCTGCGGGCCGACCGTTTCGTCGTTCCAAGGAGTTCCACATGGATCTTCCCGTTGCCGCCGGCGGTGTCGATCCGCCGACGAACCTGATGCCCCGGCGCGTCCTGGTGACCGGAGGCGCCGGCTTCATCGGCAGTCACGTGGTCGCCCGACTGATGCTGATGGGCAACCAGGTCCGGGTACTGGACAACTTCTCCGCCGGCCGGATCGAAAACCTGGTCGACGCTGCGTACAGCGGACTGACCGAGTCGGACGTCGTCTCGGGTGACATCCGTACGCCGGAGGGTGTCGAGGTCATCCATAGGTGGCAGCCGGACGTGGTGGTGCACCTCGCCGCACAGTCGAGCGTTCCCGCTGCCCGTCGGTCACACCTGTACGACGCCGACGTGAACGTGTTCGGCACCGTCAACGTGCTGGACGCCTGCGCCCGGAGCGGTGTACGGCTGGTGATCAACGCGGTCAGCGGCGCCATCTTCGGCAGTGTCGCCGCCCACGAGTTGCCGGTCGGCGAGGACCGTCCGATCGCGCCGGTGAGCCCGTACGGCATCAGCATGGCTGCCGGCCTGCGCTACCTCGACTGGTACGGGCATCAGCACGGCCTGTCGTACACCTCGATGGTGTTGGGAAATGTCTACGGGCCCCGGCCGCAGGGCAGTGACTGCGGCGTGGTGTCCCTGATGGCCGACGCGCTACTCGGGGGCCGGCAGGTGGTCATCTACGACGACGGCGCGCAGACCCGGGATTTCATCTACGTCAGCGACGTCGCCGAGGCGATCGCGGTCGCCTGTCACCACAACGGGGTGGGGATGGTCAACATCGCCTCGGGTCGGCAGACGAGCGTCAACGAGGTGTACGACACCGTCCGGGAGGCGTCCGGCGTCGACAACGCGGCCCGTTACGAGCCGCTGCCCTGGCCGGGCGAGGTGCGCACCATGGCGCTGGACAGCAGGAAGGCGCGCGAACTGCTCGGCTGGTACCCCAAGGTCGGCTTCACCGCGGGCGTACGGATGACGGTGCGCGACGCCCGCCGCCGCCAGGACGCCAGCCAGATCCTGTCCCCGGTGTGGGCGCTGGAGCGCGCCATCAGCCACTGACGACCCAGCGCATAATTCCCGTGATCTGAACGGGATTTTCATTGATCAGTCTAACTCTTGCGGGTTGGTATCCACTGCTGCCACGATGGCCGTCAATGCCTTCCGTCCCGAAGGAGTGGTCGTCATGGCGGTCTCCCGCCGCAGGTTCGTCACGTCCGTGATGGCGGGGTCCGCCCTCGCCGCCGCCTCCAGCACCGAGCTGCTCGCCACCATGTCCAGCCCTGCACACGCCGCCAGTCCCCCCGGGGACGTGGTCGGCAAGGTGACGGTCGGCTACCAGGGCTGGTTCAGCGCCCCCGGCGACTCCGCGCCGATCGGCGGCTGGTGGCACTGGAGCCGCGACAGGTTCCAGCCGCCGTCGCCGGCCAACACCACCATCGTGTCCTGGCCGGACATGCGCGAGTACACCCGCGCCTATCCCACCGCGTACCCCAACCTCGGCAACGGCCAGCCGGCCACGCTCTTCTCCTCCTACGACCAGCAGACGGTCGACACCCACTTCCGGTGGATGCAGGAGTACGGCTGCGACACCGCCGCCCTGCAACGGTTCAACCCGATGGGCGACGAGGGCCCGACCCGCGACGCGATGACGCAGAAGGTGCGTTCCGCCGCCGAGCGCTACAACCGCAAGTTCTACATCATGTACGACGTCACCGACTGGTTGACGTTCCAGTCGGAGATCAAGACCGACTGGACGACGAAGATGTCGGCGCACGTCGCATCCAGCGCGTACGCCCGACAGAACGGCAAACCGGTCGTCTGCATCTGGGGCTTCGGGTTCAGCGAGCCCAGCCGCCCCTTCACCCCGGGCCCCTGCCTGGAGGTCATCAACTGGTTCAAGGCGCAGGGCTGTTACGTCATCGGTGGCGTGCCCACCTGGTGGCGGCAGGGCATCGAGGACTCCCGCCCCGGCTTCCTCGACGTCTACCACGCGTTCCACGCGATCTCGCCGTGGATGGTCTACCGGGCCAGGACCGTGGAGGAGCTGGACTCGTACTACAACAACGTCAACGTCGGCGACATGGCCGACTGCGCGGCACGCGGCATCGACTACCTGCCCTGCGTGATGCCCGGCGACCTGGCCGGTGGGCACCGCAAGCACGGCGACTTCTACTGGCGGCACATCTACAACATGGTCCGGCTCGGCTCCCAGGGCCTGTACGTGTCCATGTACGACGAGTACAACGAGGGCAACCAGATCGCCAAGACGTCCGAGACCCAGGCCACCACCCCGGCCGGCGCGAACATCCGGGCGCTGGACGAGGACGGCGTCGCCTGCTCCTCCGACTACTACCTGCGGATCACCGCCGACGGCGGCCGGATGCTCAAGGGCCAGCTCGCGCTCACGGCGGTCCGTCCCACCCCGCCGATGGTCGGCACTCCACCCCCGACCAGCGGCGACCTCGCGGCCGGCCGGTCCACAACGGCCAGCAGCCAGAACGGCCCCTTCCTCGCGTCCAACGCGGTGGACTCCGACGCCGGCAGCTACTGGGAGAGCGGCGGTGGCGCGTTCCCGCACTGGTGGCAGGTCGACCTCGGCGCCAGCCAGCAGGTCAGCCGGATCGTGGTGCGGCTACCCGCCGGCTGGGGCGCGCGTACCCAGACCATCACCGTGCAGGGCAGCGTCGACGGCAGCTCCTTCTCGACCATCGCCGCGGCCTCCGCGTTCACCTTCGACCCGGCCACCGGCAACACCGTCAGCCGCACGCTGACGACCACCACGGCCCGACACATCCGGCTCAGCATCGCCGGTAACACCGGCTGGCCGGCGGGCCAGCTCGCCAAGGTCGAGGTGTACGGCGCCAGCGGCACCACGGACACCCCGCCGACCGCCCCGAGTGGTCTCACCGTCACTGGCAAGACGTCGACGAGCGTGTCCCTGGCCTGGACCGCGTCGACCGACGACAAGGGGGTGACCGGCTACCAGGTGCGCCAGGGCGGCACCGTGGTCTCCACCGTCACGAGCACCACCGCCACCGTGAGCGGGCTCTCCGCGTCCACGTCGTACACCTTCACTGTCGTCGCCCGCGATGCCGCCGGCAACACCTCCGGCGCGTCTTCCGCGGTCACAGTGACCACGGACGCCGCGGCCAACGCGGACCTCGCCCGGGGTCGACCCACGTCGGAGAGCGGCCACGTGCAGAGCTATGGGTCGGGCAACGTGGTCGACGGTGACGCGAACACCTACTGGGAGAGCGCCAACAACGCGTTCCCGCAGTGGGTCCAGGTCGACCTGGGTTCCTCGCGCACTGTTGGGCGGGTGGTGTTGAAACTGCCGCCGTCGTCGGCCTGGGGTACTCGGACGCAGACTCTCTCCGTCCAGGGCAGCACCGACGGGTCGAGCTTCAGCACGCTCGTCGGCTCGGCGGGACGGGTCTTCAATCCGGCCAGCGGTAACCAGGTGAGTCTCACCTTCACCGCCGGGCAGGCGCGTTACGTGCGGATCACCGTCACCGGCAACACGGGGTGGCCGGCCGGGCAGTTGTCGGCGCTGGAGGTCTACGCCAGCTGACCGATCGGATGGGCGGCCACCGGACCCGACCGGCGGTCGCCCATCGGGCGGGCAGCACACTCTTCAGATCAGAACTGAACCTTCGGCCAGGATGAAAATCCTCGCCGTCGACGCGAAGTCGCCCCTGAGGCCACTGCATTCAAAAACTCCCCGAACGGCCTCCTGGCATGTGTCGAGATCGACCGATCGAGCCGACGACCCCTTGACCCCCAGAGATCGGCAGTACAGTCCAGGTTCGGCTCCCACCGCTGGTCAACGGCCTGATGGTGGTTGCAGTTGTTCCGGGGGGTGTTGTCGGTTGCTGTACTTACTGCTGTACGTGCGCTCGGCGGGCACACACCGCGCGAAGCCCGGCACGCCCTGGCCGCCCTGATGCGGCCCTAGCCACGCCGACGCATTGCGCGCCGCCCGTCCGGGCACAACCTGAAAGCACCGTTTTAGGAGCCCTACCTCCGGACGCTACCGGCCTGTCCAGGGGACCGACCGGTCGAGGACGGGGTACTGTGGCTCGTGCTTCCCAGCCTTCAGTTCAGCGAGTTTCACAAGTTCCTCGTGAGCGCTGGCGGCTTATCTCTAGCCTCGGCGGTTGCGCTCCCCGTACTCCTGTTGCGGTCTCAAAAGGCCGTCATGGTGACACAAAAGCAGCTTGCCGACTTGAGCCCCGATTCCAAGTCCGCAGTCCTGGAACAACAGAGGCAGGCCTTGTGGGTCATTAACCATTGGCCGCACGCCTCGATCGCTCTCGGAGCGATAGGCCTCTTGCTGATCTTCATCGGCGGCACCATATGGAAGACACGACAAGACCGCCTAAACGAGCGAGAGTCCGAAGACCTGACGTCCGTGAAGCTGGAGCAGGAAAGAGTTAGACACGAAATCCGTTCATTGATCCGCCAGAACAAGGAGACCGACGACGAGACGGTCGACGCGATCGATCAGTCATTAGAAGCGGAGGAGGTTGCGCCGACAGAGGAATCTTCCCAGAGTGCCACGGCCGAGGACCTGCCCAACCCTCGGAAACCCTCGGATAAGGCGAACCAGGAAACCGCCCCCACGATGTCAAGCGGCACTCGCGCAAACATTGAAGCGCTCCAGATCGTGAAGAGGAACGCGGGCACTAAAGAAATCCGCGGAATGCTCGCCTACATTCAAGCACAGGAAGAGGCTCTGCTGTACCTGGAGCGCCTATACGAGGGGAAGCTTGACTACGTCCGTGGTGTTCGGGTCGGTCGCGAGCGGGCAGATTTTATCGTGACCTCCGACACCGACGACATGCCACACCTGGCCGTAGATGTCGCCACGCTTAGCGGATTGACAACCACAGTCGTACGAAGGCGGGTTTTACAAGCGATCGAATGGGCTCGAACCGCAAGCTATTCGACGCACAAGGAGTTTAACGGACCCTTCCGCCCAGTCATCTTCTTCGTTTCTCCCGACCTTCAGAACTCCAAGCTACGAGATCTAGCCTTTCGGGAAATCGAACAAGCATTGGGTGTTCGCGACCTGGCAGATGGAGTTCCACCCATGACGATCATCCTTGTTAGATCTGACGGGTTCGACACACTGCCTCTGGACAAGAGTCTGTTCACAGGCCCACATCCAACCTTCTTGCAATGGACTGCCACCCCGCGAGCCGCCGACCAGTGATCAACGGCCTGTTACGACACGACACGACACCAGCCGCTGCCTGCAACGCCCGCTAACCATCCCGTCGGCTTTCGTCCGCACACAGTGGAGCAGGTGGAGCACCCCACCGTCTGAACGACCCTGACCGGGCAGGCCCCACCTGCTCGTCTTCGCCTGTACGGGGTTGTCGGGATGCGGCCACCATCCCGGAGCGCTCGGGCGCCCCGCCGGAGGCACTGCCTGTGTCTTCACCACTTGATGCCCCGAAACTGCCAGCGATCGTGGCGGCCCGGGGCTTCTTCGAATGTCGCGGCGCCGGTGGGCTGTCACCGTCGCGCTGGCGGCCGAATGCCAGAGGCGCGGCGGCGGACCATCGACCTGGCCTGTTCGGCGGCGCGAGCGGCCTGCGAAGTGGGCTGCCTTGATCTCGTACAGAAAGTCTTCACCGGGCAACTACGGAAGGATGGACCAAATCTATCCTTTTAGTGTGTTCCGGGTGTGGAGTGACTTGCTGGACCCGATAGGGCACAATGACTGAACCCACAGCCGAAGCAGCTGGAGGTTTCATGGTGGACCTTTCCAAGCTCCTTGGACCTGTGATCGGCACGCTTGTGCGAGCGGCCATAGAACGGCCGGTTGGAGCCGGATCAGTGGCAAAGCCCCTATATCCAGAGGGGCGGGTGAAACTACCGGGGCGAAGAGTTGGCAACCTGACCCGCGCGTTGAGCAAGAAGCTTGCCGAGCAGGTAGGGGCAACGCTGACTGCGGTTCATGAGATCGAATTCGGTGACCTGGCGGGCGAAGAATGGGAAGCCGCAGTGAGTGCCGCCTCCGAAACTCTTGCCCAGATATCTCCGATTACCGCGACGATGCTTATTGCGATGGACCTGGATCCGGAGCGCCTCTATCGAGAGTGCCGCGAACAAGACCATGGGCGCATCGACAGAGCTGCGCTTAACGAGAGTCAATCGATGGCGTACGAACGAATCCTTCGAGAGTGTTCGTGGCAAATCGTCGAGTTCGTTAGTCGGCAGCCCGAGTTTACGCGGCGAATACAGCTGGAGCTTATTCGCCGAACTGGCGAAATCGCTTCATCGGTGAAGGACCTAGCCGTCACCACCGAGCCGCAGGTGATCGAGGACTTCGAGCGGCGATATCTCGACCTGGTGCTTGAAAAGCTTGATAGTCTCCAGTTGTTCGGGGTGACTCTTAGGCACAGCGACGCCTACTCTCTCAGCACCGCCTACCTCAGTCTTCATGCCGCGCCCGAATCGGTAGCACGAGGTGGCCGGGTTAGCGCTGACCGACTTAGGGTTCATGAGGCACTAGCCGACGCCAAAAGGGTACTAATTCGCGGAGAAGCAGGATCAGGCAAAACCACCCTCCTCCAGTGGCTTGCTGTCAATTCCGTACAGGCTCCACAGAACCTTCCAGTCGGATGGGTCGGAGCCATTCCTTTTCTGGTGCCACTCCGGCGGTATGCCCTGCAGGATCTGCCTTCCCCAGCTCTTTTTCCACGCGAGGTTGCTCCAGCGCTATCCTACGAGGCGCCTTCGACATGGATGGCCTCCGTTATGCGATCTGGCCGAGCCCTTATCCTTATTGACGGCGTTGATGAGTTGCCGCGCAGTAGGCGAGGAGACGTCTGGATCTGGCTACACGACTTGGTCGTCACGTACCCGGACGCGACCTATGTCATCACCTCACGGCCTCCGGCCGTAGACGGCAAGGTTCTCGTTCCCGACGGCTTCGAGACCTTCATGCTGCTTCCGATGGGTGCCGCAGACGTTCGAACTTTCGTAGGTCAATGGCACACGGCAATCACTGCTGTCCGAGATGACACCAGCCAATCGATCAAGATGTACGAAACCGAGCTGCTAGAGAAACTTGCTCGCCGTCGTGATTTGCGGCGACTCGCAACGAATCCTCTGCTGTGTGCTCTGATTTGCGCCCTTCACCTAGAACGTTATCGACAGTTGCCCCAGGATCGCATGGGCCTCTACAGCGCGGCACTTGAAATGCTTCTCGTCCGGCGCGACGAAGCCAGAGGTATAAGCGCGGACCGGCTAACGCTTTCTCAGCAGGACCAAGAGGCGCTTCTTGGCCAGCTTGCATACTGGTTGGTGCGGAACGGCTGGTCGGACTGTGACCGCGGCGCCGCGGCTGCGAGGATATCTCGATATATGCAAGCCATGCCGTACGTGGACGCTAAGCCTGCGGATGTGCTCGACTTCCTCTTGCTCCGATCCGGGGTCTTGCGCGAACCCGTAGTCGGAGTTGTCGACTTCCTTCACAAGACATTTCAGGAGTACCTGGCGGCACGCGCCATTCTCGACGAGGGCGATATCGACTCGATGCTCCTTCACGCACATGAGGATCACTGGAGGGAGGTGATCGTCATGGCGATAGGTCACGGCCGGCGAGATGAGCGTGAAAGAATAATCAGAGGCTTACTTGAGCGCGGCGACAGGGTTGAGGAGATTCGTCGGCCCTTGTATCTGTTAGCGGTTTCCTGCCTGGAACACCCCGGTGCGTTGGACCCGGAGTTGGTTGAAACCGTTAGAGAAAAGGCCTCACGCCTGGTCGTGCCCGAAGACGAGAGGCAGGTCGATCTAGTCGCTGCGGCTGGCGAGGTGATTCTTGACGTCATCCCTGATCCGACCTCGTTGACCGACAGGGAAGGCACGCTGTTGATCGACGCTGTGAATCGCTTCGATATCGAAGATACGTTGCCGGTTCTCGCGAGAATTGGACGGTCAAACAGCCGAGCCATTCGAGGAAAGCTGGCGGCGGATTGGCCCGATGCTGCCGTCGAAGCCTATTCGGAAACCGTCTTAAACGGTATGCGGCTAGACGACGTTACGGTTCACGTGCGCACTGAGCGGCAACTTCGATCGGCCGCGAAACTTCCTGCACTCACAGACATATTAATTGAGGGAGTGTCAGATTCCCTTCACCAGCTTAGTGGCCACCCAGCATTGAGGACGATAATGTTGGGTCCGGCAAGTCTGAGTGACCTTAATTTCGTACGAAAATGCGAATTGCTTCGGAGTCTTATACTTTTCAGGTCCAATTTAGCTGACGGAATATCAAGCATCTCGGGTTTAGAACTCGAAGAGGTCGCTGTGCTAGGAATCCAGCACGTCTCGAGTGTCGAGAAATGTATAGAAGCATTGAACACACTACCAAAACTTCGACGTTTAACTATAGATCAGGCGATGGTCGCCAAGGACGTCAAGTTGCTTGCAGCAACCTGCGCCGTGGAGCGAATAGATTTGCTCGCCTCGCCATGGATGGCTTCTGCGATTGACTATGTGCATCGAGATCTAGCCTGGGCAAGTTTCTCCGGCTCCAATAAGGAGCAGAACTGGCGGCGCGCTAGTGTTGCTGCAGTCAGTCATCTCCGAAGTTTGCGTGAGCTCTCGGTGTCCGGGTGGCCTTCACCGACAGAACTAGAGATTCTGCGAACGATGGCAGAATTGGAAACGCTGCGCGTTGTCGTGGCGGATGATGACCTGCGAGACGTTGTATTGTCTGCCGGACTCGAATATAGCTACCCGAAAATAGAGTTTGGGGCATTGCGCACACTTCGATCATTGCCTTCTTTGCGACGTTTGGAAATTGCCATCTTCACCTTGGAGAGAGTGCGATCGAACAAATGGCGCGAACTCACTCGCGGGCATAAGGTGCAATACTATCGGGGCGCACAACTGCCAACTTTGATTCAAGAGCTTTCCAACAATCTTCCGCGTAATTCCACGACAGAAGTCGTGATCAACGGGCATCTTTCTCACCGAGCAAGATCCGATGCTATAGACCAGTAGTCAGGGAAGGCCGTACCCTGGCAGGGTGGTTGACGCTGTTGTGCGCGCAAGACAGGTTGCCGAGCAGTACCTAGCCCTCAGTTTGCCGCGCCGTTGGTCTCATGTGGAGGCTGTCGCGGCTAAGGCTGAAGGTCTTAGAGCACTGGTCGGCGATGACGCCGCCATCCTTCACGCTGCCGCTTGGCTACACGACATCGGCTATGCGGTGGAAATTGCCGACACCGGGTTCCACTCGCTGGATGGGGCACGCTGGTTACTCCGGCAAGGGTTTGGCCGGCGCCTGGCCGGTCTCGTTGCACATCATTCGTGTGCTTCCTACGAAGCGCATGAGCGAGGGTTGGGTGCGGTCCTAGCCGCAGAGTTTCCCCTAGAGGAGTCATCCGCCTCTGATGCGCTCTGGTACGCGGACATGACCACCGGACCCGACGGCCAGGATCTGACCACCAAGGAGCGGCTGGCCGAGATCCGTGAGCGATACGGCCCCGATCACCTAGTCACGGGGTTCTGGCGGAAGGCCGAGGCAGCGTTGGTCGAAGCCGTACGTCGGACGCAGGACCGGATGGTCGCTCAACCGATGTAGGGCTGGTTTTCTCCTACAAAGCCATGCTGGATGCGGAGCCGCATCGATGGGTGGATTGATAGCTCGGCCAGCCCGTCGCGGGCGACCCATTGCACTGCCGAAGACTCGTCACTAGTCGTTGGCGCTCCGCTCGAGTATCGGGCGCGGAAGCAGATCGAGAACTGCTGCCTTACCTCACCGTCGTTGTACTCGACCACATGGTTCGGGTTGGAGTAGACCCCGACCAAACCGGTCACCTCCACCTCGACGCCGGCTTCTTCGCGCGTCTCCCGTACGGCCGTCTCGGCGATGTACTCGCCGAAGTCCTGGGCGCCGCCGGGTAGTGCCCACAAGCCGTTGTCGGTGCGCTGGATGAGTAGCACCCGTCCCTGCTCGTCCTGAACGAAGACGGTAACCGCGACGACGATGCTGTTCGGCTTCGGGGCGTTCGGATTGTTGTAGTGCTCGGTCCGGGCCATGTCCTCAGCCTCTCACCACCTGCGACTCAGTGTTCGGGCCAGACGGCCCGCTTCTTGCCGAGCACTCGGTTGAAGCTGGCGACGTAACTGTCGAACAGGTCCCCGCCGCCAAGGCGCCGCAGGTGCAGCACTGGCGCGTACGCGGCCGGCGTGCCGTAGAGGTGGGTGTTGACCAGCATCTCGTCGTCGAAGCGGTAGATGGAGTTGTACAGGATGGTGTCGTGGTAGTAGATCCCGACGTTGTCCAAGTCCCGTAAGTCCTTGTAGAACGCCAACGCGTTCAGGATCTTGTTGGACATCGCCGGGCCGATGCCCTCGGCGTCTCCACGCTCGGCGATGTGCTCGCCGTCCGGGTCGCCGAATAGCAACTCCACCTGCGCCCCAGCCAAAGCCTTCTCGCGGAGCGTTGCGATCCAGCGGTGGTTGAACTCGGGCAGGAACAGTCCTCCGTAGACCAGGACGCCGACCTGTCGGGTGGCGTGCTCTAGGAGCCGCTGCCAAAGGTCGGTGGGAACCGCTCCGCGGCGAGGGTAGATGTGGACAAGTTCCGACTGGCTGATCTGCACGGCTCGTTGCGTCGGAAGGGCATCTGGCCAGAGGTACGACTCACTCTCGTTCAGCAGTTCGGCGATCGTGTGGCGATAGCGCGGGTACGGGTTGCGGGTCTGTGTCACCCAGCGCTCGACAGTTTTTGGGTCGACACCCAGCTTTTCGGCCAGCGCCGATGCCGTCAGACCGTTCTTGAGCATGCCGTTGCGAAGACGGTCGTTCGGCATCGCGTCTCCTGCTCAGTGGCTTGGGGGACGGCATGGGGACGAATCAGCCTAGCAAGGATGTCCCCAGTCGTCCGTGACTCGCGGTGAAGTTGTCACTACCAATCGGCGGAGCCTGGTTCCACAGGAGAGGTCATCCAGACAGGACGAGAGAGCCCTCGCCGAAGCTCGGCGAGTCCAAGCGTCGGCACCGGCTGACGGAGGTGGGCATGCAAGGCGACGAGCCGACGAGCAGAGGCGAGCAATGTGAGGCGGCCGAGCGGGAGGCTGCCAAGCAGCGTCTCCTGGCTCAGGCCGAGGCGGAGCGCGTACCCGTGGAGGACACGACCCGTGCGGTCCCGGACCGGCGGTGGCGGCGTGAGCAGCGATGACCTCCCGATCGGCCGACGGGTCGCCCGATGGCGGGTGCGGCGGTCTATGACGCAGCAGATGCTCGCGGACCGGCTGCGGAGGTCGAAGAGCTGGGTGGACAAGGTGGAGCGGGGTGTGCGCACCCTGGATCGGTACTCGGTGATCCAGGAGTTGGCCCACGTCCTGCGGGTCGACCCGGAGGTGTTGCTTGGCCAGCAGCGCAGCACCCCGGCGAGCCCGCCGGACGGGGTGGACGACATTCGGGCCGCGCTGGCCCGCTACGACAACCCGCGGGCCCCGGCACAGCCGCCCGACGAGCTGAGAAGGCAGGTCGGCTGCGCCTGGTTGACCTACCAGCATGCGCACTACGGACAGTTGGTGCGGGTGCTGCCGGGTTTGCTCGACGCGGCTCAGGCCGCGCGGTCACCGGAGTTGCTGGTGCAGACGTACCGGATCACCTCGTCGCTACTGGTCAAGCTCGGCGAAGCCGACCTCGGCTGGCTGGCCGCCGACCGCGCCATGGCTGCCGCCGGAAACGACGCGCTCCTCGCGGCAGCAGCGACCATCTCGGTAGGCCAGGCGCTCCGCGCGCAGAACCGAGACCACCTGGCCCTGGCCGCCCTGCTCCCGCCCGCCAACCGCCTCCTCCCACCCCCGCCTTCTCCCGGTGATCATGAGGTTGGCGGGTCCGGGGGAGATCAAAGCGCCCGTCAACCCCATGATCACCGGGTCGGGGCGGGGGTGCACGGGCGGCAGCAGGCGCCGGGGGAGTGGGCGGTGGGTGGGACGCTGCTGGTTCAGGCCGCGCTCGCTGCCGCCGGCTGCGGCGAGCACCACCGTGCCGACGAACTGACCGAGCGGGCTGCGGGCGTCGCCGCAAACCTTCGGGGGTACGACGATGCGCACCGCACCAGCTTCGGGCCGGTCGCCGTCGAGCTGGCACGGGTGCTGGTGGCGGCGCAACGGGGTGACGCCGTCGAGGCGTTACGGAGGCACTCGGCCGTGGTGCGGCGGGAGGGGTGGTGGCGGTTGCCGGCCGAGTATCGGGGTGCGTACCTGGTCGAGGTCGCTCGGGCGTACCTCCAGGTAGGCGACCTGCGTGGGGCGGCGCGCGCCTTGGTCGACGCGGACAGTGTCGCGCCGGCTGAGGTTCGGAGCCGGTCGTTGGCGCGTACCGTCATCGCCGACGTTGCCCGGTCGCAGCCGGCGCCGGCCGGCGTGGCGCGACTGGCGACGCTGGTCGGCCTCACCCGCTGACGGGCGGCGCCCGGCCCGGCCGTCAGCAGAACCAGCCGTCCTGCACCCAACCTCGCCGGTTGATGTGCCCGTAGGCGAAGCCGTAGACGTAGCCGCCACTGCGCGGACCCTCGACCAGGAACGTCTGACCCTGGTAGAGGGTGCCCATCCAGGCGCCGACGGGTTGGGTGCGGACGAACAGGTCACTCGCGCACACCGTCTCGCGTTGGCCGATCGTGCCGTTGGCGGCGTGGGCGGGGCTCGGCAGGGCGAGCGTCGCGGCCACGACCCCGGCCAGCAGGCAAGCAATCAGTCGTCGTCTCACCATGAGTCGTACCCGCCGATGCACTCGGCGCGCAGGTAGCCCCAGTCGTTGGGGCCGAAGTCGAACGACGCCGCCCATCCGTTGTAGACCGGGTGCGCGCCTGGCGTGTGGCCGATCTTGTTGCCGTAGACCAGGGTGCGCTTGAGGCCGGTGGGCCCGCCGGCAGAGTCGTAGTTGGCGTAGAAGCTGGCGCTCTGGCAGACCACGATGGCGTGCCGGGGCACCACCGGTTCGGCCTGGGCCGGCGTCGCGGCCAGCGCGGCCGTTGTCGCTCCGATGGCCAACGCCGCAGCCGCCGGACGCAATCGTCGGGGCATGCCCACCTCCCGTACGCCGAAACTTTCCTACCGGCGAGCGTATCGGCGGCGTCGATAAATGTCGATGGCGAGTGGGTCCGGGGAGGGGCCCACGGTGGACGGCATATCTCGCGACCGGGCGGGAAAGCGCGGGGCGTCCGACAGCCCAGACCGGAGCAGGAGTCAAACATGCCTTTCATCACCGTGGGGACGGAAAACTCCGCGCCCATCGACCTTTACTACGAGGACCACGGTTCCGGTAAGCCGGTGGTGCTGATCCACGGCTTCCCGTTCAACGGCGCGACCTGGGAGAAGGAGACAACCGCGCTGCTCAACGCCGGATACCGGACGATCACCTACGATCGCCGCGGTTACGGTAACTCCGCCCAGCCGGCGTTCGGGTACGACTACAACACGTTCGCGGCGGACCTGGACGTGTTGATGACCGAGCTGGACCTGAACGACGTGACCCTGATCGGTCACTCGATGGGCACCGGCGAGGTCATTCGCTACCTGGGCAACTACGGCTCGCAGCGCGTGAGTCGGGCCGTTGTGCTGAGCCCGCTGCAACCGATGCTGGCAAAGGCGAGCGACAACCCGGAGGGTGTCGAGCGGAGCCTCTTCAAGGGCTTCCAGGACGCCATCCTCAAGGACCGCTTCGCCTACCTGACGTCCTTCTGCGACGCGTTCTTCAACCCGGACCAGAACATGGGTAAGCGGGTCAGCGAGGAGGCGTACCGGGCGCACTGGCAGATCGGCGCGATGGCCTCCGGCAAGGCCACCCACGACAGCGTGGACGCCTGGCAGGAGGACTTCCGCCAGGACCTGCCGAAGATCAACATTCCGGTGTTGATCGTCCAGGGTGACCAGGACCGGGTGCTGCCCTACCCGGTGACCGGTCAGCGGCTCGGGCCGATGATGCCGACCGGCACGCTCGTCACGCTCAAGGGCGCGCCGCACGGCATCCCGTGGACCCACGCCGACGAGGTCAACAAGGCGATCATGGACTTCATGAAGCAGCCCGCCAAGGCTCGCGCCTGACCCGTCCCGGTAGCCGATCGGACACCAGCGCCGTGACGGCGCCGCGACACCCGGCCCACGGTTCGCACCGGGGCCGGGTGTCGTCGTCGGTCAGGCCCGGCGGGCCACCACCGCGCCGTTGGCGCCGGGCGCGTCGAACGGGACCGTCCGTACGTCGACGAAGCCCGCGTCGGTGAGCCAGGCGGCGTACTCGGCGCCCGAGTAGTTTCGACCGCCCTCGGTCTCAACCAGCATGTTCATGCCCATGAGGGCCGCCTCCGGTGGCCCGGTGCGCTCGTCGTTGAGCAGCAGCTCGCAGACGACGATCGCCCCGCCCGGTGGCAACGCCGCGTGGCAGCGGGCCAACAACGCCCGGTTCGTCGGCTCGTCCCAGTCGTGCAGGATCATGCTGAGCAGGATGACGTCGTGCCCCTCCGGCAGCGCCGGGTCGGCGAGGAAGTCACCGGCCACCGCGTCGATCCGCCCGGTCAGGCCGGCCTCCGCGATCCGCTCCCGGGCCCGGACGCACACGTGGGGCAGGTCCAGGACGGTGGCCCGCAGGTCGGGCAGGCGGCGGCAGAACTCGATCGGGAACGCGCCGGCCCCGCCACCGACGTCGAGAAGCCGGCGGTGCGCGGAGAAGTCGTAGGCGTCGGCCAGCGCGCTGGCGGTGAAGCTGGACGTGGAGAACATCGCGTCCCAGAACTGCGCCAGCATCTCCGGGTCGGCGGTGTCGAACATCGACTGTTGGGCCTCCGGGTCCCAGGTCAACGGCCGATCCGTGCGCAGCGCCTCGCCTATGCGGTGCCAGGGCAGGTAGGTGCGCAGGTCCGAGTAGCGGACCTGCGCCCCGAAGTAGTACGGGCGGCCCTCGACCAGGAACTGCTCGGCCAACTCGGAGTTGCGGTAGCCGTCGCCGGCCTTCTCCAACAGGCCGAGCGACGCGCTGGCGGCCAGCAGCAGGTCCGCGGGCCGGTCGGGCAGGCCGAACTCGGCGGAGGCTTCCTCGACGGTCATCGTCCGCCCGCCGGCCAGCCGGGTGAACAGGCCCAGCTCGACGCCGACCGCGAGGGTCTTGAACCCCCACACACCGGCCACCAGGTGCATGAGGGGAGTCGGAGAGATCATGCGGTCATCAGATCACGATTCGCGTCCGTCCACGATGGTCGGTCACGCCCGCAGCAGCGTGACCAGCCCGGCGGCCACCAGCACCCCGGCCCAGAGCCGGTCGACGTTGAACCACGCCCGGCGCAGCACCCCGACCCCGAGCACCTGGTAGACCAGCATCGCCACGACCACTGCGGTCCCGAGCATCGCCACGGTGTGCACGCCGGCCGCCGCGAGCCCGGTCAGCGCACCCACCGGCGCGGCGGCCAGGTGCCCGGAGTGACCCCCGGACACCGGCTCGGCCACCAGCAGCGGCAGCAGCATCAGCCCCGCGCCGTGCGCCGACGACATGAGGAACGACCAGCCGGCGAGCTGCGCCGCGGACAGCCGCATCCCCGCCCAGCGGAAGTGCCGCTCGGAGAGCAACCGCCACAGCCCGAAGGCCACCAGCAGCACGCCGCCGGCCACCGCGAGAGCGGTGCTCGCCGTCACCGAACGGGTCGCGCTGACCAGCGCGGCGACGATCCCCACCGAGGCGAGGTGCCCCGCCGCGATCGGCGGCAGTGCCCGCAGCAGCGCCGACCGGCTGCGCTCCTGGAGGCCCCGGGCCACCGCGAACAGCCACCCCATCGCCGGGTTCAGACCGTGGAACGCGCCGAGCACGGCGAGCGTCGCCAGGGCGGTGACGGTCACGGAAAGCAGTACGAGTCGGAGGACGCGTCCCCACCCTGCAAGCGCGTCTGGTGCACCCGCAGGCCCCGGAACTCGTCCCCGTGCGGGAAGAACCGCACGTCGGGGGTGAGGCCACCGGCGTCCACGTCGACGTCGAGCTTGGCCAGCCAGGCACCCACCCCGTCGGGGTAGAACTGGTCGTCCCACGCCCCGTAGAGCGAGTTGCTGACGTAGACCCGCCGGCCGTCGCGGCTGACCTCCACCATCTGCGGACCACCGGCCAGGGCCTCGTCCGGCGCGGACGGGTGAGCGGTGCGGCGGACGATCCCGCCGAGGTGCACCGAGCCGGTCTGCACCGGGTGAAGCGGGTCGCTGACGTCGTACTGGCGCAGCTCACCCGTGCCCCAGCAGGAGACGTAGAGGAACCGGTCGTCGACCGACAGGTCGATGTCGGTCACCAGCGGTGGCACCGCGCCGAACGGCTTGAGCAGGTCGGGCAGGTCCGCCGGATCGGCCGGCTCAGCCGGGATGTCGATCACCTTGGTGACCGCCCAGGCGTCGCCGTCGCGGTGCCACAGCCAGATCGACGCGGACAGGTCCTCGACGCTGATGACCACCCCGACGAACCCGTACGACTTGGTGGGGTCGTGCGCCGGACGCAGCTCCAGCGGCATCTGGTACTGGTCGCCCAGGTCGACCCGCTGGACGTGCCGGCGTTTCGCGAGGTCCCAGAAGTGGATGGCGTGCCCGTAGCGCCGGCCCAGCAGCAACTCGCCGATGATGCCGTCCTCGATCATCGACGGGGTGCCCCACTCGCTGGTGACCAGCACGTCCTGGGTGAGGTGCCACCACACGTCGTACGCGAGGAACTGCGGGCCCCGGTCGGCCTCCCACGCTCCGCGTACCTCGAAGGTGGTGTGGTCGAGGACGGCGATGCCTCCGGGCCCCTCCTCGCCGTCCGCGCCGCCGAGAGCGGAGAGGTAGATGCCGTCCGGCCCACAGTGCACTGTGTGCGGCCGGGAGTAGCCGGCCCTCTTCGCCAGCTCCTCCGGGCCGATCACCTTGACGACCTGGGGCTGGCGCGGGTCGGGCTGGGTGTCGATCACGTGGATGCGCGACGACCGTAGGCCGGGCACGATCAGGTAGCGCCGCTCCACGTGCGGGTGCGGAGCGGTCGGGCAGAGCGCGCTGCTGCACGCGTTCCACCCGAAGTGGTGCAGCTCGTCGCCGACGTGGGGCAGGTCGGTCCAGCCCACGACCCGACCGTAGTCGGGGGAGTCGGGGTCGGTGTCCAGCACCACGATGGCGTCCGGACGGCTGGCCGTACGGTCGAAGGCCGCCACGTAGGCGAGCTTCTCCGCCGGCGCGGTCACCGCCTCGCGGGGGGAGGGGTAGAACGTGGGATCGGGGGTCCAGCGGGTCATCACAGCTCCGCTCGTCAGGTGGTGGGAACGCCGAGTCGGTCGAGCAGGTGGCGGCGCAGCGCGCCGAAGGCCGGGTCGTCCGGCGTACGGGTGGGGCCGAGGTCGACGGGCAGTTCCGCGGCGATGCGGCCCTCGTCGAGGAGCAGAATCCGGTCGGCGAGCAGCAGCGCCTCCTCCACGTCGTGGGTGACCAGCAGTGCGGCGAAGCCGTGCTCGGCGCGGAGTCGGCGCAGCAGGATCTGCATCCGCAGGCGGGTCAGCGCGTCCAGGGCGCCGAACGGCTCGTCGAGCAGCAGCAGGTCCGGCTCGCGGACCAGCGCTCGTGCGACGGCCACCCGTTGTGCCTGCCCGCCGGACAGCTCGGCCGGCCAGGCGTGGTGCCGCTCGGCGAGCCCGACCTCGGCCAACGCCCGTTGGATGCGCCCGGAGATGTCCGCACCCGACAGCCCGAGCCCGACGTTGGCCGCGACCCGCTTCCAGGGCAGCAGACGGTGCTCCTGGAACACCACAGCGGCGGTGCCGTGCACGACGATCTGACCGCTGGCCTCGCCGTCCAGCCCGGCGAGAATCCGCAGGAGGGTGCTCTTGCCGGAGCCGCTGCCGCCCAGCAGGGCGACCACTTCGCGGCGCGCGATGGTCAGGTCGACCCCGGCCAGCACGACAGTCGGCCCGAACGCCCGGTGCACCGCGTGAGCGGTCAGCACCGGCGTCGCGCCGTTCAGGTGGCCCGCAGTCCGCGACGCCATGTCAACATCCTCCTCTCCAGGATGCGCAGCGCACTGTCGGATATCAGCCCGAGCAGGGCGTAGACGAGCAGGCCGAGCACCACCACGTCGGTCTGGCTGAACTCCCGCGCCTCCATCATCAGGAAGCCGATCCCGGTCTGGGCGTTGACCTGCTCACCGACGACCAGGCTGAGCCAGGCCGCGCCGATCGCCAGCCGTAGGCCGAGGAAGAGGGACGGCAGTGCGCCGGGCAGCACCACGTGGCGCAGGCGGGCGGCCTGCCCCAGCCCGCAGGTGCGGGCCGCCTCCACCAGCCGTTCGTCGATGTCCCGGATGCCGGCGTAGGTGTTGAAGTAGATGGGGAAGAACGCGCCGAGGGCCACCAGACTGATCTTCAGTGACTCGCCGATCCCGACCCAGATGATCAGCAGCGGGACCAGGCCCAGGTGGGGCAGCATCCGGGCCATCTGCACCGGCGGGTCGACCAGGTCGTCACCGAGCCGCAGCAGCCCGGCCACTGTGCCCAGGGCGAGCGCCAGCAGGCCGCCGATCAGCAGGCCCGCCCCGGCCCGGGTGAGGGAGTCCAGCAGGTGGATGCCGAGTGTGCCGTCCCGGCTCAGTCGCCAGCCGGTGGCCAGGACGTCGCTGGGCGCTGGCAGCTTCTCCGGTGCCAGCAGCCCGGTCCGCGCGGCCATCTCCCAGCCCAGGACCAGGGCCACCGGGCTGACCAGCCGCCACCAGCGTCGGGCCGGCCGCTGCCGCCGGGGCGCGACAGGTGGCACTGCCACTGTCTCGCTGGGCGCCTCGACCAGTGTCGTACGGCTCACTGGAACACCTCGTTGAACCGGCCGTCGACCCGGGACCGGATGTCGACCGGCCCGGGGATGAGGTCGAGGGCGATGAAGCTGTCGGTGATCGCCTGGAGTTCGTCGCCGATGGCCGGGGTGACCGGGGCGAGGGGTTTGGCGCTGCGGGCCAGGGCGCGGCTGGTGACGTCCTGCGGGATCTTCAGCTCTGGTGCGAGGGTGCTGGCCCGCTCCTCGGGGTGGGCGATGCCCCAGTCGGTCACCTCGCGGTAGCGCTGGAGGAACTCCCGGATGTCGTCCGACCTCTTCTCGACCGCGTCGGGTGCGGCCAGGACGTACTCACGGTTGCTGGCCAGGTTGGTGGCGTCGGCGAGCACCTGGACCCCGGGTTGCTCGGCCAGGGCGAAGTACGGATCCCAGATCACCCAGGCGTCGACCTGGCCGCCGTCGAACGCGGGCCGCCCCTCGGCGGGCTTGAGGTACTTGACCTGGATGTCCTTCAGGGTCATGTTGTTCGCCTTCAAGAGCTGGACCAGCAGCCAGTGCACGTTGGACCCCTTGTTGAGGGCCACCGTCCTGCCCTTGAGGTCGGCGAAGCTGCGGTAGCCGCGATCGGCTTTGACCAGCACGGCCTCACCCTGCGGGATCGGCGCCGACGTGCCGATGATGGAGAACGGGATCTTCCCGGCTGCGGCGAAGACCGGTGGTGCCTCGCCGACCTGTCCGATGTCGATGGAGCCGGCCTTGAGCGCCTCGGTGAGCGCCGGGCCGCTCTCGAACAGCGACCACTCCACGTTCGGCGCCGCGCCGCGCGCCTTGACCAGGCTCAGCCCGCCGAAGCGCTGGTAGCCGATCCGGAGCTTGCTCGCGGTGCCGCCGGCATCGGCGGACCCGCCGCACGCGCTCACCGTGACCGTGGCGAGCAGCGCCACTGTGGTGAGCGCGGCCGTCAGGAGGCGGCGGCGCGGGAGGCGACTCGTCGACGGGATGGGCATGGCGGCTCCTCGGTCGGGCATGCGGGTGGAGGCGCATCGACAGGTGTCGGCGCCGTGGCAGGTAGCCTACTAACCCGATAGGTTTTATGGGTAGGCTGTCCGCGGGATCGTCCCACCCCTCAGGAGGTGCCGCATCGTCGCGTGCGCCGACCGCTCCCGCTGGAGGAAAGAGCCGCGATGACCCTCACCTTCCACTGGTTCCTGCCCACCAACGGCGACAGCCGGGACATCGTCGGCGGCGGACACGGCGTGCCGACCGGCGCCGCCGGAGGCGCCCGCCCGGCCAGCGTGGCCTACCTCGGGCAGATCGCCCGCACCGCCGAACAGCTCGGGTTCGTCGGCGCGCTCACCCCGACCGGCGCCTGGTGCGAGGACGCCTGGCTGACCACCGCGATGCTGAGCGAGGTGACCGAGCGGCTGAAGTTCCTGGTCGCCTTCCGGCCCGGTCTGCTGTCCCCGACCCTGGCCGCCCAGATGGCCTCGACCTTCCAGCGGCTGTCGAAGGGCCGCCTCCTGCTCAACGTGGTCACCGGTGGCGAGTCGCAGGAACAGCGGGCCTACGGCGACTTCCTGGACAAGGACGCCCGGTACGCGCGGGCCGACGAGTTCCTGCACGTCGTCCACTCGCTGTGGCGGGGTGAGACGGTCGACCACACGGGCACCCACCTGCGCGTCGAGCAGGCGCGGCTGCACCGGCTGCCGGACCCGGTCCCGCCGGTCTACTTCGGTGGCTCGTCCGCCGCCGCCCTGCCCGTGGCCGTGCGGCACAGCGACGTCTACCTCACCTGGGGCGAGCCACCGGCCCAGGTCGCCGAGAAGGTCGGCCGGGTCCGGGCGCTGGCCGCCGACGTCGGGCGGGACCTGCGCTTCGGCATCCGGCTGCACGTCATCGCCCGGGACACCGCCGACGAGGCGTGGGCGCAGGCCCGCCGCCTGCTCGACGGCATCGCCGAGGCCGACATCCGGGCCGTGCAGGAGGGGCTGCGCCGCAGCGAGTCGGAGGGGCAGCGTCGGATGCTCGACCTGCACGGCGGATCCCGCGACAGCCTGGAGGTCGCGCCCAACCTGTGGGCCGGCGTGGGACTGGTGCGGGGAGGGGCCGGCACCGCACTCGTCGGCAGCCACACCGAGATCGCCGACCGGATCGCCGAGTACCACGCACTCGGCATCGACGAGTTCGTCCTCTCCGGCTATCCGCACCTGGAGGAGGCGTACTGGTTCGGCGAGGGTGTGCTGCCGATCCTGCGCGACCGAGGGCTGTGGCGGCACCCCGACGGGCAGCCGGAGTCGACGGAGCACGTCGACGTCCCCTTCGCCGGTTCGGCGCCACCCCGCGCGGTGCCGGAGCCGGTCGCGAGCCGCTGACCCGGCGGCTGGAGTTAGACGGGTCGGTCGGGAGAGCGCCGGCCGACCCGCCGCGCGGTGAGGCTCACCGCCGTGCTGCCGGCGGCCATCCCGACCAGCACCAGCACCGCCCCGACGGCCCACAGGCCGCTGTCGTCGGTGGACGCCGCCCGCCACGTCCAGGCCGCCGTGAAGGCGACTGTCATCACCGGCACCACCAGCCACGGGCTGAGTCGTCTACCGGCGAGCGCGGCCAGCAGAACGAGCGTCAGCACACAGCCGAGCACCTGCCACGCCTCGTACGGGCCGCTTGTCGCACCGGTCTCCGCGTCGACCGTGTACCCGTTGTCCCAGCCCAGCCAGAGCAGCCAGGCCCCGACCGTGGCCGCCGCCAGGAACAGGACACCGAGCAGTGCGTGCGTACCCCTCGTCGCCGTCATCGGACGATCATGCCCGGCACGACGCGGAAGCGGAATGAGCCCCGGTACCCAGACCCCGACGCGATTCCGCCCGGACTGTTGCCCCGGCCGGTGGTGATCCTCTACGGTCGGCTCAGCGGTGGGCGGTGCGGTCCGCATCCGACCGGACACCGCCGGTTGCCCGTCGTGCGGGCCGGGATGGTGGAGTCCCGGGTCGCCCCGTCGGCGGGAGACTCGGCGGTCGTGTGACTCCAGCTCGTACCCCGGGTGTTGCTGCCCGGCGCGGCTCCCTGCGGGGCCGACGGCGAGCCGGGCACGCCGATCCCACCGGGAGAAGCCCCGTGTTCCTCAGCCCGCACGAGCAGGACCGTCTGCTCGTCCACGTGGCGGCTGATGTCGCCCGCGCCCGCCGCGAGCGCGGCCTGCGCCTCAACTACCCCGAAGCCGTCGCGATCATCACCGCGTTCCTGCTCGAAGGGGCCCGCGACGGCCGGTCCGTGGTCGACCTGATGGCGGCCGGCCGGACCGTGCTCGGCCGCGACGACGTCCAGGACGGCATCCCCGAGCTGCTGAGGGAGGTGCAGGTGGAGGCGACGTTCCCGGACGGCACCAAGCTGGTGACGGTGCACCACCCGATCCCGTGATCCCAGGGGAGATCCTGCCGGCGTCCGATCCGGTCGAGATCAACGTGGGCCGCCCGGTGACCACCGTGCTCGTGGTCAACACCGCCGACCGGCCGGTGCAGGTGGGCTCGCACTACCACTTTGCCGAGGCCAACCCGGCGTTGTCGTTCGACCGGGGCGCCGCCTGGGGGCAGCGGCTCGCCGTGCCGGCGGGCACCTCGGTCCGGTTCGAGCCGGGCATCAGCCGCAGCGTCGACCTCGTCCCGTTCGGCGGAGCGCGCATCGTGCCGGGGCTGCGCGGCGAGTGCGCCGGCCCGCTGGACCGGTCACCGGCCGACGGGTCGTCGCGGTGAGCGCCGTGCGGCGCGACCGCTACATCGACCTGTACGGGCCCACGACCGGCGACCGGATCCGGCTGGCCGACACCAACCTGCTGATCGAGGTGGAGACCGATCACTGCGTCGGCGGTGACGAGGCGGTCTTCGGTGGCGGGAAGGTGATCCGCGAGTCGATGGGCCAGTCCCGGGCTACCCGCGCCGAAGGGGCACTGGACACCGTCATCACCGGCGCGGTGGTGCTCGACCACTGGGGTGTGGTCAAGGCCGACGTGGGGCTGCGCGACGGACGGATCGTGGCGCTCGGTCGGGCCGGCAACCCGGACACCATGCCCGGTGTCCACCCCGACCTGGTGATCGGCCCGTCGACCGAGGTGATCGCCGGCAACGGCCGGATCCTCACCGCCGGCGCGGTGGACACCCACGTGCACTTCATCTGCCCGCAGATCGTCACCGAGGCCCTGGCCAGTGGCATCACCACACTCGTCGGCGGCGGCACCGGGCCAGCCGAGGGGACGCGGGCGACCACCGTCACGCCGAACGGATGGCACCTGGCCCGGATGCACGAGGCGTTGGACACGATGCCGGTCAACGTGCTGCTTCTCGGCAAGGGGAACACCGTCTCGGAAGAGGCGCTGTGGGAGCAGTTGCGGGCCGGCGCGGGCGGTTTCAAGCTGCACGAGGACTGGGGCACCACGCCGGCGGCGATCGACGCCTGCCTACGGGTGGCGGACGCGTCCGGGGTGCAGGTGTCGATCCACACCGACACGCTCAACGAGGCCGGTTTCGTCGCCGACACCCTGCGGGCGATCGGGGGCCGGGCCATCCACTCGTACCACACCGAGGGGGCCGGCGGCGGGCACGCGCCGGACATCATCACGGTCGCCAGCGAGCCGAACGTGTTGCCGTCGTCGACCAACCCGACCCGGCCGTACACCGCCAACACCCTCGCCGAGCACCTGGACATGCTGATGGTCTGCCACCACCTCAACCCGTCCGTGCCGGAGGACCTGGCCTTCGCGGAGAGCCGGATCCGGCCGTCCACCATGGCAGCCGAGGACCTGCTGCACGACCTCGGCGCGATCTCCATCATCGGCTCGGACGCGCAGGCGATGGGCCGGGTCGGCGAGGTGATCCTGCGGACCTGGCAGAGCGCGCACGTGATGAAGGACCGGGTGGGCGCGCTGCCCGGCGACGGCGCCGCCGACAACCACCGGGCCCGGCGGTACGTGGCGAAGTACACCATCTGCGCGGCCATGGCGAACGGGCTGGAACGGGAGATCGGCTCGGTCGAGCCGGGCAAACTCGCCGATCTGGTGCTGTGGGATCCGGCGTTCTTCGGCGTACGACCGCACCTGGTGATCAAGGGCGGCATGATCGCGTACGCCCAGATGGGTGACGCGAACGCCTCGATCCCGACGCCGCAGCCGATGCTGCCCCGGCCGATGTTCGGGGCGTACGGTACCGCGGCGGCGGCCACCAGCCTGGCGTTCGTGGCGCCGGCGGCACTGGACGCGGGGCTGCGCCTGGACGTACGACGTCGGGTCGTGCCGGTCAACGACGTGCGCTCGCGGGGCAAGGCCGACCTGCCGGAGAACAACGCCATGCCGCGCATCGAGGTGGACCCGGACACCTTCACCGTGCGGATCGACGGGCAGGTGGTGGAGCCGGACCCGGTGACGCGCCTGCCGATGGCCCAGCGGTACTTCCTGTTCTGATGGCGACGCCGAGTCTGCTGTTGCTGGTGGCCGACGGGCGCTTCCCGGCCGGGGCGCACGCGCACTCCGGAGGTCTGGAGGCGGCCGTCGCCGCCGGCCGGGTCACCGACCTGGCGACGTTGGAGGACTTCCTGGCCGGACGGTTGGCCACCGCGGGTCTGGTCGGTGCGGCGTTCGCGGCCGCCGCGCACCGCGCCGCCGTGTCCGGGAGCGCCGGTGCGGACGAGGCGGCCCGGTCGAGCGCGTTGGTTCAGCTCGACGCGGAGCTGGACGCGCGTACCGCCGCCCCGACCCTGCGGGAGGTTTCCCGCCGGCAGGGCCGGGCGCTGCTGCGTGCCGGCCGGACCATCTGGCCGGACGCTCCGTTCGGGGACCTGCCCGCGACACCGTGCGGAGTGCACCAACCGTTGGTGCTCGGGCTGCTCTGCGCCGCGGCCGGGCTGTCCCGCCTCGACACCGCCACTGTCGCCGCCTACGGGACGGTGACCGGGGCGGCCAGCGCCGGCGTACGTCTGCTCGGCCTCGACCCGTACCGCGTCCAGGCCCTGCTGGTCGGCCTCGCCGACGCCTGCGACGGCACGGCCGCCGAAGCGGCGCGGGCCGCCGACGGTCCACCGGAGCGGCTGCCGGCCGCCGCCGCTCCACTCGCCGACATCCATGCCGAAATCCATGCCACCTGGGAGGTGCGTCTCTTTGCGTCCTGACACCGCTGTGCCCACCGCCGAGTCGACCACACTGCTGTCGACCGCCGCGCCGCACGACGAGACCGTTCCACACACCCATCCCGAGCCGGGGGTGGATCCGCACCCGCCGCTGCCGCGTCCGGGCCGCGCCCTGCGGGTCGGCATCGGCGGACCGGTCGGGTCCGGCAAGACGGCCCTGGTGGCCGCGCTCTGCCGTGCCTTCGCCGACGAGCTGCGGCTCGGGGTGGTGACCAACGACATCTACACCACCGAGGACGCCGACTTCCTCCGACGGGCCGGAGTGCTGGACCCGGCGCGCATCCGCGCGGTGGAGACAGGCTGCTGCCCGCACACGGCGATCCGTGACGACATCGGCGCGAACCTGGACGCCGTCGACGAGCTGGCCGAGGCGGTCGGCCCGTTGGACCTGGTCCTGGTGGAGAGCGGTGGAGACAACCTGACCGCGACCTTCAGCCGAGGGCTCGTCGACCGGCAGATCTTCGTGGTGGACGTGGCCGGAGGGGACAAGGTGCCCCGCAAGGGTGGCCCGGGAGTCAGCGCCGCCGACCTCCTCGTCATCAACAAGACCGATCTGGCGCCGCTCGTGGGTGCCGACCTCGCCGTCATGGACCGGGACGCGCGGGCGCGGCGCGGCGACCTGCCGACCGTCTTCCTGTCCATCGTGGGAGACCCGACGGCGAGTCGCGTCGCCGACTGGATCCGGCACGAGTTGGCCCACCACGCCGCCCTGCACCCGCTCGCCGTGCCGGTGGAGCCGCACTGATGCGTGCGCTCGCCCGGCTGGTCGCCAGGGCCGACGGCCGGGGCGGGACGACACTGGTCGAGCTGCGCGGCGAGACGCCGCTCCTGCTGCGCCAGACCCCCGCCGACGGTGGTGTCGCCACGGTGCACCTCGTCGGCGGGGCGGCCGGCCCGCTCGCCGGCGACGATCTGCGGCTGGAGATCGAGGTGGGAGCGGGCGCGGCGGTGCGGGTGCACACCGTCGCCGCAGCGATCGCCCTGCCGGGCCGGCCGGGTGCGGTGTCCCGGATGACGGTGCGGGCGGTGGTGCACGCCGGTGCCACCCTGCACTGGCTTCCCGAGCAGTTGGTCGCTGCGGCCGGCTGCGCGCACCTCGCCGAATCCCGGGTCGAACTGGCCGCCGGGTCGAGCCTGCGGTGGCGCGACGAGCTGGTCTGCGGTCGGTACGGCGAGTCGCCCGGCGGCGCGGTCGTGCACACGCAGGTCGACTACGCGGATCGGCCGCTGCTGCGTCAGTCCCTGGCGGTGGGACCGCACGCGCCCGGCTGGGCCGGCCCCGCGGTGCTCGGTGGGGCGCCGGCCACCGGTTCGTTGCTGGTGGTCGACGAATCGCGACCCGTCGAGCCGGCGGCGGTGGACGGGACCGTCGCCCGACTGCCGCTGGCCGGCGGACCGGCGACCCTCTGGACCGCCACCGCCCCGGACGCGCACACCCTGCGTGCCCATCTCACCCCGTGAGGAGGTGCGGTCCCGGGCCTTCGTGTTCGGCATCCTCGCCCGGGACGGGTCTGCCGCCCCATATGGTCGAAAACACCCGCGACTGCGGGTCGCGCACGACGGTGCACAGGAGGCCGTGATGAGTGGGAACGATCGACCCGAGGGCATCAGTCCGACGGCGGTGGAGGGAGCGCCGGGCCTGTGGCGCGTCGACCTGCAGAGGCACGATCTCAGCATTCCGGGGCGTGAGGTCGTGCAGAGTCGGGTGGAGTTCACGCCGGACTCGCCGCCGTTCAAGCACTTCCACCCCGGCGAGGAGATCATCTGCGTGCTCCAGGGATCGCTGGAGTACACGCTCGAGGGTCAACCACCCGTGGTGTGCAACGTGGGTGACGCCCTCACTGTGCCGTACGGGGTTCACCACCAGGCGAAGAACGTCGGCGGGGGTGTCGCCGTCGAACTGGCCACGTACGTCGTGGAGAAGGGCAAACCGCTGCTCACCAAGGTCGAGTGAGCCGACGAGACGGTGCGCGGGTCAGCGGCGTGAGCCGGTCGCGTCGGCGCGGTCGCCACGGCGCGTCGGGTCGAGGCGGTCGACCAGGTCGTCGAGCCGCTGGACCAGGCCGGTGCCCGTCGGGATGCCCAGCTCGGCCAGGCTGGCCCGAACCCGCTGGTCGAGCCGTTCGTGCTCGCGTCGGCCCCGCGTCGTGAGGTACGCGCGGATCCGTCGACGGTCCAGTGGGTCTATCCGGCGGAAGACGAGGTTGCGGTCGACAAGGTGGTCGACCAGTTTGGTGAGGGTGCCAGGAGGCAGCGACGCCTCGGCGGACACCTCGCTCATCGGGTGACCCTGGCCGTCGGCGAGGAGGCAGAGCACCCGCCACGCCTCGATCGTCAGCGCGTCGTCGGCCAGCACGGCGCCCAGCCGGCGGGAGAGCAGCCGTTCGGCGCGGGTGAGCGAGCGCAGCAGGTCGGCTGGCGCCCCGGGCACGTCTGACATGCAACTCCCTGGTCCGGTGGCCCCGCCATGGTACCGAGTCGTCCCGGTCCGTGGTGAGCTCTGGCCTTCCGTCGTGGGTCGGGCAATCATGTGCTCATGTCCGCTCCGGCACCGCCGTGGCTGACCGTCGACAGTGCCGTGGTCAGCATCGCGCTGGTCTATCCCATGCGCGGGCCGGGCGGGATGTTCGGCCCCACCTGTGAACTGTGCGCGCAGCTCGCGGTGGAGGAGATCAACAGCTGTGGCGGCGTGCTGGGTCGTGAGCTGCGGCTGGTGCCGGTCGACGGCGGTGCGCCTCCGGCCGAGGTGGCCGCCGAGGTCGAGGCGTTGGTGTCGGTGGGGGCCGTGCAGGGGGTGACGGGGTGGCACATCTCGTCGGTGCGCCAGGCGCTGGCGCCCCGTGTCGCGCACCGGGTGCCGTACGTCTACACCGCACTCTACGAGGGCGGTGAGCGTACCGAAGGGGTCTTCCTGACCAGCGAGACGCCGGACGCCCAACTGTGGCCCGCGATGCGGCTGCTCGCAGGAGAGCAGCGGGTGCGTCGTTGGTTCGTGGTCGGCAACGACTACGTCTGGCCCCGCCGGACGGCGCGGGCGGCCCAGCGGTACGCGGTGCGCGGCGGCGGGCAGGTGGTGGGCCAGCACTTCCTGCCGTTGGACGCGCACGACTTCGGCGAGGTGTTGCGGCGCATCGAGCACAGCGACGCGGACGCGGTGCTGATGTTGCTGGTCGGTGCGGACGCGGTGCGGTTCAACCGGGCGTTCGCCCGCTCCGGGCTGGACCAGCGCTGCCTGCGCCTGAGCACGCTGATGGACGAGAACATGTTGCTGGCCAGCGGTGCCGGCGCGACGCGGCGGTTGTACAGCACAGCGGGTTTCTTCGCCGGTCTGGTGACCCAGGAGAACCTGGACTTCCACGGCGACTTCGCCCGCCGCTTCGGGGTGGAGGCGCCGCCGTTGGGCAGCCTGGGGGAGTCCTGCTACGAGGGCGTGATGCTGCTCGCCGCGCTGATCGGTCAGGCCCGCACCCTCGACGTACGGGCCATCGAGACGGCAGCGGACACCGTGGCGTACCACGGGCCGCGCGGACGGTTGCGGCTGCGGGGTCGGCACGTCCGTCAGCGCATCTATCTTGCCGAGGCCGACGGGCTCGACTTCACAGTGCTCGCCCAGCTCTGAGTCGGCCCGCCCGGACCCTTGACAGCCGCACCCGACCCGGACCTAAAATACTTCCTGTGTGAAGGATCTGCCCTCGGGGTCGGATTCCGCCAATGCGCGTCCCCGGTCGGTGAAATCGTCTCCCGACCATTGTGGTGACTCTTTTTCCCAGCCTCTCTGAACGGCCGTAACCGTTTCTCCGACGGTGCCGGCCGTTTTTTCGTGTGCGCCCGGCTGGCGGCGCGGAAACAGTCAATTAAGGACCGGGAAACACTTGCGCAATGATGCCGGTCGACGCTTTCGGTGCCCATATCCGAGTCGATGCCCCGGGCCGACGTCCACCCGTCTGACCGGCATCGCCCACGTCAGCTCCACCGGACCGCACCGACCGTCCTTTCGCCACTTCCTCAGTGCACCGCAGGGAGAGTAGATGTCACTGTTCCCCGGCCGCCGCATCCTGGCGGGTGCCATGACCCTTGTCGCCGCGGCCGCGTTGACCGCGTGCGGCAGCAAGACCACCGACGCGGGCACCGCGTCCGGCGTCACCGCCGACGTCTCCGGCGACACCGTCAAGGTGGGCCTGCTCAACTCGCTCTCCGGCACCATGGCGATCAGCGAGGTCACCGTCCGCGACTCCATCATGCTCGCCGTCGAGGAGATCAACGCCGCCGGCGGCGTCCTCGGCAAGAAGATCCAACCGGTCGGTGAGGACGGTGCCTCCGACTGGCCCACCTTCGCCGAGAAGGCCGAGAAGCTCATCTCCGAGGACCGGGTCGCCGCCGTCTTCGGCTGCTGGACGTCGGCCAGCCGCAAGGCCGTCAAGCCGGTGTTCGAGAAGAACAAGGCGCTGCTGTTCTACCCCGTGCAGTACGAGGGGCTCGAACAGTCTCCCTACATCTTCTACACCGGTGCGACGACCAACCAGCAGATCGTTCCCGGCCTCGACTACCTCAAGGCGCAGGGTGTCAAGTCGGTCTATCTGGTTGGCAGCGACTACGTCTTTCCCCGCACCGCCAACAAAATCATCAAGGCGTACGCGACCGCGAACGGGATGACAGTTCTCGGTGAGGACTACGCGCCGCTCGGATCCACCGAGTTCGGCACCATCGTCAACAAGGTCAAGTCGTCCGGGGCCGCCGCCGTTTTCAACACGCTCAACGGCGACAGCAACGTGGCGTTCTTCAAGGAGTACAAGTCCGCCGGCCTGACCGCCGCCGCCATGCCCGTGGTGTCGGTGTCGATCGCCGAGGAGGAGGTCAAGGGCATCGGCACCCAGTACCTGGAGGGGCAGCTGACCGCCTGGAACTACTACCAGACCACCCCCGGGGCGGCGAACTCGAAGTTCGTGGCCGCGTACAAGGCGAAGTACGGCGCGGACAAGCCGACCAGCGACCCGATGGAGGCCGCGTACGTCGCCGTGTACCTGTGGAAGGCGATGGTCGAGAAGGCCGGCGCCTTCGACGTGGAGAAGGTCCGCGGCGCGTCCGACGGGATCACCTTCGACGCGCCGGAGGGCCTGGTCACTGTGGACGGCAAGACCCAGCACATCGCCAAGACCGCCCGGATCGGCAAGATCGGCGCGGACGGTCTGATCACCGAGGTGTGGAACTCCGGCAAGCCTGTCGTACCGGACCCGTACCTCAAGACCTATCCGTGGGCGAGCGGCCTGAGCTGACGACGCCGGCCCGGGCGGGGCGTGTTGCCGCGCGCCCCACCCGGGCCACCCGACCAGCAGTTCGGAGACCCACAGTGACAGTCCTCTTCGGTCAACTCTTCACCGGTATCAGCATCGGCGCGGTGCTGCTGCTCATCGCGCTCGGCCTCGCGCTGACCTTCGGCCAGATGAACGTGATCAACATGGCCCACGGTGAGTTCATCATGGCCGGCGCGTACACCACCTACGTCCTCCAGCAGAGCATCACCGGGGCCGGCTGGTCGCTGGTGGTCGCGCTGCCGGTGGCATTCGTGGTCGCCGGCACCATGGGCGCGCTCCTGGAGCTGCTGCTCATCCGCCGGCTGTACGCCCGACCGCTGGACACCCTGCTGGTCACCTGGGGTGTGTCCCTGATGCTGCAACAGCTGGCCCGGGACATCTTCGGCAGCCCGAACGTGCAGACCCGCGCGCCGGAGTTGCTGACCGGCAACGTGGCGCTCCCCGGTGGGCTGACCATCGCCAACAACCGGCTGTTCATCCTGGCCCTCGCGCTGGCCGCCGTCGCGGCCCTCACGCTGGCGCTGCGGCTCACCCCACTCGGGCGTCGCATCCGCGCGGTGGTGCAGAACCGGGACCTCGCCGCGGTGTCCGGCATCGCCACCTCCCGGGTCGACCGGACGACCTTCTTCGTCGGGTCCGGGCTGGCCGGGCTCGCCGGTGTGGCGCTGACCCTGCTCGGCCCGATCGGCCCGACGATGGGCACCAACCTGATCATCGATGCCTTCCTGGTCGTCGTGGTCGGCGGGATCGGCCAGCTCAAGGGCAGCGTGATCGTTGCCTTCGCCCTCGGTGTCCTCCAGGCCACCGGGGAGTACCTCACCACCCTCAGCGTCGCCAAGGTGATCGTGTTCGTGGCGATCGTCGCGTTCCTCCAGTGGCGGCCACAGGGCCTGTTCACCCTGCGGACCAGGAGCCTCGCATGACCGCCGTCACCCCCGCGCCGCCCAGCACCGCCGTCCGCCCCGCGCCCGCCGGCGCCGCACCACCGAACCCGCCGCGAAGGCGATCGCGGCTGCGCGCGGCGGCCGGCTTCGCGTTCGGGGCGGCGCTGCTGTTCGCCGTCGCGCCCCTGGTGCTGTCGGACTTCCGGCTGTCCCTGCTCGCCAAGTACCTCTGCGTCGCCATGGTCGCCGTCGGCATCGGGATCGCCTGGGGCCGGGGCGGCATGCTCACCCTCGGCCAGGGAGTCTTCTTCGGCCTCGGCGGCTACGCGATGGCCATGCACCTCAAGCTCGCCGACGCGGGCCCGGGCGGGATGCCCGACTTCATGCAGCTGTACGGGCAACTCGACGAACTGCCGCTGTGGTGGCGACCGTTCGCCAGCCCGTGGTTCGCGCTGCCCGCGACAGTGCTGCTGCCGATGGCGGTCGCCTTCGGGCTGGGCTCGCTGGTCTTCCGCCGCCGCGTCCGGGGCGCGTACTTCGCCATCCTCAGCCAGGCGCTCGCCGCCGCGATGGTGATCCTGTTGATCGGCCAGCAGGGCACCACCGGTGGCACCAACGGCCTCACCGACATCAAGGGCTTCTTCGGGTACGACCTGGACGACCCGGTCAACCAGCGGATGGTCTACTTCGTCATCGCCGGAACCCTGTTGGCGTTGCTCGCGCTGGCCCGTCAGCTCATCCACAGTCGTTACGGCGAGCTGCTGGTGGCGGTCCGCGACGGTGAGGAACGGGTCCGCTTCCTCGGCTACGACCCGGCGTCGGTCAAACTCGTGGCGTACGTGGTCGCGGCCGGGATGGCCGGGCTGGCCGGAGCGCTGTTCGTGCCGGCCGTGGGCATCATCTCGCCCGCGCTGATCGGCATCGTCCCGTCGATCGAGTTCGTCATCGGCGTCGCGGTGGGCGGCCGGGCCACCCTGCTCGGCCCGGTGCTCGGCGCGGTGGCGGTGGCCTGGGCGCGTACCGCCCTCTCGGAACGGTTCCCGGGCACCTGGACGTACCTCCAGGGTTTGCTCTTCGTGGTCGTGGTGGCGTTCCTCCCCGGCGGCCTGGCGTCGCTGTGGGCGCTGGCCCGCCGCCGTGACGGCAGCGCCACACCAGCGCGGCGTTGGTGGTCCCCACCGGGCCGACGACGCGCCGAGCGGGAGGTGACAACGGCATGAGCGGCGACCGGTTGGACGGGTTGTCCGTCCGTGACGTGCGGGTCAGCTTCGACGGTTTCACCGCCGTGGACGGCGTGTCCCTGGAGGTGCCCGCCGGTGACATCCGGTTCCTGATCGGGCCGAACGGGGCCGGCAAGACCACCCTCGTGGACGCGATCACCGGCCTGGTCCGGGCCACCGGCTCGGTCCGTTTCGGTGACGACGAGCTGTTGGGGCGCCCGGTGCACCGGATCAGTCGCCTGGGCATCGGGCGGACGTTCCAGACGTCGGCGGTCTTCGAGGAGCTGTCGGTGTTGCAGAACCTCGACATCGCGGCGGGCGCCCGGCGCGGGTGGGCGACACTGGCCCGCCGTCGGCGGGGTGTCCCCGACGACGTGGCGGCCGCGCTGGAGACCATCGGGCTGGTCGACCGGGCCGACCACCTTGCCGGAACGCTCGCGCACGGTCAGAAGCAGTGGCTGGAGATCGGGATGCTGCTGGTGCAGGACGCGCGGCTGCTGCTGCTCGACGAGCCGGTCGCCGGCATGAGCCACGAGGAACGCGACGCCACCGGGTCGCTGCTGGAGACGGTGAGCCGGGACCGCACGGTGGTCGTGATCGAGCACGACATGGACTTCCTGCGCCGGTTCGCGCGCAGCGTCACGGTGCTGCACGCCGGGCGGGTGCTCAGCGAGGGCACTGTGGCGCAGGTCCAGGCGGACCCGCGCGTGCAGGAGGTCTACCTTGGCCACCCGGTCGACGCCGGGTCGGCCCGTACCGGCCTGGAGGCATGATGCTGACGTTGCGTGCGGTGCACGCCGGGTACGGGCGCTCTCGGGTGCTGCACGGCGTCGACCTGGCCGTCCCGCCGGACGGGGTCGCCGCGGTGCTCGGGCACAACGGCGCCGGCAAGAGCACACTGCTGCGGGTCGCCGCCGGGCTGCTGCGCCCGAGCGCCGGTACCGTCGAGCTGGACGGTGAGGACGTCACCCGCCTCGGGCCGCACGAGCGGGTGGCGCGGGGAATGGCGTACGTCCCGCAGGGCCAGCAGTGCTTCCCACACCTGACCGCCGCGGAGAATCTGCGTCTGGTCGCCGACGGCCGGCGCGACGGCACGGTGGCCACCGCCGAGGTGCTGGACCTGTTCCCAGCGTTGCGTCCGCTGCTGCGGCGTCGGGCCGGGCTGCTCTCCGGAGGCCAGCGCCAGCAACTGGCCATCGCCCGCGCTCTGATCACCCGGCCGAGACTGCTGATGCTCGACGAGCCGACCGAGGGCATCCAACCGTCGGTGGTCGCGGAGATCCAGGAACGGATCGTCGAGCTGACCCGGCAGTCCGGGTTCAGCGTGCTGCTCGTGGAACAGCACCTGGGTTTCGCGCTGCGTGTGGCGGACCGCTACCAGGTGCTGGAATCCGGCCGGGTCACCTCGCACGGCGACGGGGGTGTCACGGCGGAACGGGAGGTCCGGGCGGCCCTGGCGGTGTGAGTTGGCGTCGACCGGTCAGATCCTCGGGGCCGGGCCGGTCGAGTCGCGGACGACAAGCAGGTGCCCGGTGGGGCGTCGGCGGGGGCGTGTCGAGCGGGGCTTGAGGGCCAGACCGAGTGCGGTACGGCCCATCTCGGTCATCGGCAGGCGGATGGTGGTGAGGCTGGGCGCGAGGTCGGCCGCCACGGACACGTCGTCGAAGCCGACGACGGACATCCGCGCGGGCACCGGCACCCGGCGCGACCGCAGCGTCGACAACACGCCCATGGCCATCGCGTCGTTGAGCGCGACGATCGCTGTCGTCTCCGGGTGCTCGCTGAGGATCTGCTCGGCTGCCGCCCGACCACCACCGCGGGTGAAGTCGCTGTGCACCACGGCGAGATCGTCCGGGGACCGCCCGCGCTGCCGCACTGCCGACGACACTCCGGCCAGCCGGTCGGCGACAGTGGTGAGACCGGCGCTGCCCGCGGCGACAGCGATCCGCCGATGGCCGAGATCCATCAGGTGCTGGGCGAGCGCGTGACCGCCGGCCTCGTTGTCCGGCAGGACGGCGTCGATGCCGAGCGCGTGCCGTCCGATGGCCGCGGCCCGCCCGCCATGGTCCTGGAACGCGGCCAGCTCGGCACGGGCGGCCACCTCCGTGCGGGGGTCGTCGTAGCCCGACCCGCTGATCAGGACGATGCCGACCCGCTGGGCGATCAGGTGCCGTAGCTGCTGCAACTCGTAGCCGGGGTCGCGGCCGGACTGGCAGATCTGCACCAGAAGCCCCTGTTCGGCGGCGAACTGGATGACTCCGGCGGAGATCTCGGCGAAGTACGGATCGTCGATCTGGTGGACGATCAGCCCCACTGTCGAGCTGGCCCCGCTGGCCAGCGTGCGGGCGTACGGGTTGGCGACGTATCCCAGGTCGTGTGCGATCTGCCGGATCCGGTCGGCCACCTCGGCGCTGACGCCCTCGCGGCCGGCGAGGGCCCGGGACGCGGTCGCCAGCGAGACGGCGGCGTGTTCCGCGACGTCCACGAGGCGCGGCCGCTGGCTGGCCCTGGGCATCGGCAACCCTCCGAGAACATTCATGCCACCCGATCTATTGCGAGCGACATTCATCGAAGCCTAGGGTACGTAAGCGCTTACGTAAGCGCTTACGTGACCGGCATCCGGCATGCCGCGAAACGAGGTGACAGCGATGTCCAGGGCCCGACGAGCCGCCGTCTCCCTCCTGGCGATCGGCGCACTGACCGGCGCCGGGGCGCCACCGGCGCAGGCGGAGCGCACCATCTCGCACGACGTCCACCCGGCGCTGCGCGCGCACCTGGTCGCCGCGTACGACTTCGACCACCCGGTGCTCGGCGACCCCGCGCTGGAACGCGACCAGGGCCGGTCCGGCACCGAGATCGAGCTGATCAACGGCGGGGCCGCCATGCGGGTGCCCGACCGTGCCTACCGGGGCAGCCGCAACGCGCTACAGACCCGGCAGGTTGACCCGGCCGTGGCCGGCAACGACGACTGGAAGGCCGGCACCTGGTCGGCAAGCGGAGTGCGGACCCTGCGCGCCTTCAGCGGCACGGCGGGCACCAGCGTGCTGGGCTGGTTCAAGCTCAACATGGACAGCCCGCTGCCCAACTCCACGACCGCCGACCCGGACGACCGGTACAACGCCATCGGGCTGGCCGGGGTGCTGACCGGCGACTCCGACGGCCACGGCGTCCGGGCCCTGCTGGAGCTGATCGACGTCGACGGGCAACTGCGCCTGGTCGCGCTCGGGCGGCGACTCGACGGCGGCAACTCGCAGACCTTCGCCGCCAACAGCGACTGGCGCGAGCTGCTGCCGGTGGGGGAGTGGGTGCACCTCGCTGCCACCTTCGACTTCGACACCGGCGCCCTCGCCCTCTACCGCAACGGCGAACCGGTGGACGGCTTCTACACCCGCACCGACGACCCGTGGCTGGTGTCCGGGCCCGGCCCACACGTAACCACCGCCTCCGACCCCCGTGGCATCAAGATCGGCGGGAGCTTCCCCCAGAACACCGCCGAACGTAACCCCTGTGACTGCCGCATGGACGGCCTGATGTTCCTCGACAACGTGGTCTCCGCGAGCGACGTGCGGAGGCAGTATCGCCACCTGGCCCGCTGACCACCCTCGGCACCGTCCCACCGAGAAGGAGACACGCGTGCTCAACCCCCACCGCCGTCGATCCGGGCTGACCGCTGGCCTCACCGCCCTCGCGCTGGTCCTGTCCACACTGCTCGCGCCACCCGCCCGGGCCGTCGACGCCGTCGACGACCCGATCCCCGAGATGCCGATCCAGTCCCGGATCGGGCTGGTCCTCAGCGAGTACGCCAGCCTCCCGCAGTCGTACCCCACTCCGGCCCCGACCGATCCGCGGCTCATGCGGACCGCCCGGATCAACACCGTCATGGAGCTGCCCGACGGCTCGGGCCGGCGGGCGGTGCCCGACCTCAACGGCAACCTCTACCTGGTCGAGAACGGCGTGCCGCACGTCTACCTGGACGTGGCCGCGACGTTCGCGCCGCAGTTCTTCTCCGGCCGGGGTCTGGGCCAGGGCTTCGGGTACGTCGCGTTCCACCCGGAGTTCGGCGTCAACGGCCGGTTCTACACCATCCACACCGAGTTGGCCTCGACGACGACCACCACACCGGACTTCGCCCAGCCCAACACGCTCTTCCACGGCGTCATCACCGAATGGACGGCTACCGATCCGGCCGCTCCGACCTTCGCCGGCACCCACCGTGAGGTGCTGCGCATCGGCTTCGGCGGCCAGGTGCACGGCATCCAGGAGATCAACTTCAACCCCACGGCCAAGCGTCACGACCGCGACTACGGCCTGCTCTACCTCGCGGTCGGCGACGGCGGCCAGGGCGCCCGCAACACCGACCCGCAGAACCTGGCCCTCCCGCACGGCAAACTGCTGCGGATCGACCCCCGGGGCACCAACTCGGCCAACGGGCGCTACGGCATCCCACCCGGGAACCCGTTCGTCGGCACCGCCAGGGCGCTCGGCGAGATCTACGCCCTGGGCTTCCGCGACCCGCACCGGTTCAGCTGGGATCGGGCCACCGGCCGCATGTACCTCGGGCACATCGGTGAGCACGCCGTCGAAGCGATCTACGAGGTCCGCGCCGGCGACAACTTCGGCTGGAGCGAGCGCGAGGGCTCCTTCGTCTTCGACAAGTCGGCCACGAGCCCCTGTGACCGACTGCTGCCATTGCCCGCCGACGATGACAGGTACGGCTACACGTACCCCGTCGCCGCGTACGACCACGACCCCGCCGCGGGCTGGAACTGCACCGACGACGTCGGCGTCGCGGTGGCCGGCGGCTTCGTCTACCGGGGACGGACGCTGCCCGCGCTGCGCGGCAAGTACGTCTTCGGTGACCTGGTCGACGGTCGGGTGCTCTACACCGAGGCGAACGAGATGCGGCGCGGCCGTGGCCTGGCCCCGATCCACCAACTCGCGCTCTTCGACGCCGCCGGCAACGCGGTCCGGATGCGGGACCTCTCCGGGCCGGGCGCCCCCGGCGACCCCAACCGGGTGGACCTGCGCTTCGGCACCGACGCCGCCGGTGAGCTCTACCTGGTCGCCAAGGCCAACGGGAAGATCTGGAAGGTGACCGGCACTCGGGAGTTCGCCAGCGGCGACGTCGGCGACACCACGGTGCGCCGCACCGCCGGAGCCGCGAACTGGGCGCCGGTGACCCCGTCGAAGTGGCAGTTCACAGGCGACCAGGTCATCCTGGCCGAGGCCGGGGAGAGCCGGCCGGGCCCGCGCCGGCCGTTCGAGTACGCCGTGCTGACCGCCGGCCCGGCGTGGTCGTCGGTGCAGGTCGACGCTCGGGTACGCCTCGACACACCGGTGGAGGTCACCAACCGCGACGTGATCGTCGTCTTCGGCTGGCGCTCGGACACCGAGTTCTACTACGCCCACCTCTCCACCGACAACACCATCTACCCGCACAACGGCATCTTCAAGGTGAACAACGCCGACCGGGAGCGCATCGACCACCAGTGGAACGGTCGGTCACGGGGCGCCAACCCGGCGATCACCGATGCCGACTGGCACCGGGTCCGGGTGGTGCACCTGCCGTCCACCGGCGAGATCGGCGTCTACGTCGACGGGCACAAGGACCCGCTGCTGACCGCGAAGGACACCACCTTCGGCTCCGGGCGGGTGGGCTTCGGCTCGTTCGACAACGTGGGTCGGCTGCGCAACCTCACCGTCACCGGCACACCAGCCTGAACCGAGTCGCGGTTGGGCCTGCCCAGGTCGATGTGCTGTCGAGCGGTATACCTCAGAGTCATGAATATGACTCTGAGGTATACCGCTCGCTACCGCACCCGCCCCCACTGAGGTGACCGACGGTCACCGCCCGCCGCGTACGACGGCCCGGTCGTCCGTCGACCTGCCTCGCGGGACCCTGTCCGCTTCGTACAATTCCTGCCATGCCGGAGATCGTCGAGTTGCTGGCCTCGCCCGTGCACCGCTTTCTGGGCCGGCCCGCCGACGGCCCGGCGCCGGCGCCGCCCGGTGAGGTGGTCGACACGGTCCGGATCCGGGCCGGCCTCGGCATCGTCGGCGACCGGTACTTCGGCCAGCAGGCACACCGCGACGCCAGCGTCACGGTCATCGCCCAAGAGTCGCTGCCGGTCGGCATCGGTCTGGCCGAGGTCCGCCGCAACATCCTCACCACCGGGATAGCCGTGGACGAGTTGATCGGCAGGGTGCTGGTGCTGGACTCCGGGGACGGCCCGGTCAGCCTGCGGGTCAACCGGGCGGCCCGGCCCTGCGCCTGGATGGACGTCACCGTCGGACCGGGCACGTGGAAGGCATTGCGCACCACTGGCGGCATCCGCTGCACCCCACTCAACGACGGCACCCTGCGCGTCGGGCCGATCGAGGCCGTCGTCACCTGAGGAAAGGATTCGACGGCAGCGGTCCGCGACAGGCATGGTGTGCCGCGGACACCGTCGTTCGGGCGGTGGACGCAAGCGCGCGGGGGAGGCGTCAATGACACACGTGCTGACGGATCAGCTGGTCGACGACCGGACGATCCTGCAGGTGGTGGTGGGATCCCGCGCCTTCGGCCTGTCCGGCGCGACGTCGGACACCGACCGACGCGGGGTGTACGCCCTGCCGGCCTCGGCGTTCTGGGGGCTGCGCAAGCCCGCGTGGCATCACGACGGGCCCCTCCCGGAGCAGGTGCGGTGGGAGGTGGAGCGGGTCTGCGTGCTGGGGTTGGCGGCGAACCCCACAGTCCTGGAAGTGCTGCACTCTCCGCTGGTCGAGAGGTGCACCCCGCTGGGGGAGGAGTTGCTGGCTCTCGCGCCGGCCTTCCTGTCCCGGCGCGTGGCGGACACCTACCTGCGGTACGCCACGGCCCAGTTCGGCAAGGCTGAACGCGGGATCGCCCGCTCCGGCATGCCGGTGTGGCGGCACGTGACGCACCTGATCCGGCTGCTGGCCGCCGGGGGCGATCTGGTCCGTACCGGCCGTCTGGTGCTGGACGTGGGTGCCGACCGGGACCGTCTGCTGGCGGTCAAGGCCGGTGAGGTGCCCTGGGACGACGTCGTCGCCTGGCGGGATCGGCTGGTGAGCCGGATGGCGGCCGACCTCCCCACCAGCCCGTTGCCGGACCGACCCGATGAGGCGAGGGTCGAGCGGTGGTTGGTCTCGGTCCGGGACCGCTCGCTGCGGTGTGCGGCGTGACCGCCTGGGAGGGTGCCGGTCTGCCGGGCGGCGTCGACCTGACGGGCATCGTCGCCGACCAGCCGTACCCGATGGTGTTCGCCACCGTCTCCGGAGCGCACCTGTACGGGTTCCCGTCCGTCGACTCGGATGTCGACCTGCGCGGCGCACACCTGCTTCCGGTGCGGGACCTGGTCGGGCTGGCGCAGCCGACCGAGACGCAGACGGTCATGACCGACCGCGACGGCGTGGAACTGGACCTGGTCACTCACGACCTGCGCAAGTTCGTGCGGCTGATGCTCCGTCGCAACGGCTACGTGCTCGAACAGTTGCTGTCACCGCTGGTGGTGCACACCTCCGCGGCACACTCGGCGTTGGTCGGGTTGGCGCCGTCGGTGCTGACCCGTCACCACGCTCACCACTACCGTGGCTTCGCCGCCACGCAGCGGCGGCTGTTCGACAGGACCGGCGAACTGAAACCCCTGCTGTACACCTTCCGGGCGCTGCTCACCGGCGTCCACCTGATGCGGAGCGGTCGGGTTCTGGCTCACCTGCCGAGCCTGCTCGAAGCTGAACCGGCGCCGACGTACCTTCCCGACCTGATCGCGGCGAAGCAAGCCGCCGAACACGGCGGGCTCGGCGACGCCGTGGCCGGCCCGGTCCTCGACCGTGACCTGGCCGAGTTGGCGTCGCGGCTCGACCAGGCGCACCACGAGACCCGGCTGCCCGAGCAACCCGACGGGCTGGCCCAGCTCAACGAGCTGGTGGTGACGGCCCGGCTGTCCGACCGGGTGAGCCGCGCGCTGGCGGAGACCGGGGTCAGACCGGGCTGATGTGCGCGGCGAGGACCCGCCAGCCGTGCGGGTCGTCGTGGATCCAGGTGCGGGTGTAGCGCAGGCGAGCCGCGAACGGCGCCCCGTCGACGGTCCCGGCCACCCGACCCAGGAAGAACGTCACCCCGGTCGACCCGACGACGAGAAGGTCCAGCTCCTCCTCGACCAGCTCCCGTACCACCGAGCGGCGCTCCCGGTGTGCCGTCAGGTCGTCCTGCTTGGTGTACGTACGGCCGTCCGGGCCGACGCAGATCAGTTGGTCGACAAGTAACTGGTCGAGGGCGTCGGCGTCGCCGGCCCGTTGGGCGGCCTGCAGGGTGCGCTCGGCGTCGAGCAGCTCTGCCTCGCGTGCGCTGTCCGGCATTGTGGCGTCCTCCCGGTCGGTTCGCCCCGGTTCCAGTCGGACCGGTCTGTCGGCATTGTGGCAGCTCCCCTGGCCGGGGAGGGAGTGGATCGCCGCCGGCGTTCACAGGGTCAGGCGAATCCGTACGACGGTCTCCCCGGCCCTGGTGAACACGGCGACCTCGTCGCAGATCTGCTCCACGATCGCCAGCCCACGACCCCGTACCGCGTCGGTGGCCGGCATGCTGCGGCCGAACGTCCGCGTCGGGCCCTGGTCGACGACGTCGCAGATCAGGTGGCCCGCCTCGGCCCAGAGCAGGACCCGGCCGCCGCCGGTGGTGTGCTGCAACGTGTTGGAGGCCAGCTCGCTGACCGCCAGCGTCAACACCTCCACCCGGTGCGGCGGCAGCCCCCGGGCCAGCGCGGCGGCGCTGACGAACGCGCGTAGAGCCCGCACGTCGGTCGCCACCTGGTACGTCATGGTGTCTGCGAACTGGGCGGGGACGCTCTGCTCGATCACGGTGTCCCGTCGTTCGGCCGGCATCAGCCCTCCGGTCCGGGGTCGCCGGTCAGCGCCACCACGATCGGGCCGGTCAGCGTGGACGTGCGAGCCCCGAAGTGCGCCATCGGACAGCAGCAACCCTTCTCGTGCCGAAGCCGTTGTCGCCACATCATGTCATCCGCGGTGCCGCGCCCGTTCGTCCGTTCGGCGGTCGATCACCTGCGGGCCGGCCCGAAACGTCGTCGGTCCGGTACTCAGGGGGCCGCGTCGAAGGCGACGGACTCGCTCAGCGACCGCCACCGCGCGTCGGACGTCGCGAGGGCCTCGGCGGCTGCCGAGGCGGCCGCTACCGCGTCGGTGCCGAGCAGCAACCGCAGGGGCGGGTCGTCGACAGTGGTGATCCGGATGATCGCCTGGGCGGCACGTACCGGGTCGCCCGGCTGGTTGCCGCTGCCCCGACGCAGCCGCTGCACGGCCGGGTCGATGACCGGGCGGTACGGTTCGCTGATCGGCAGCTCACTCATCGACGAGCCGGCCCAGTCGGTGCGCAGCCCGCCCGGCTCGACGCTGGTGATCCGGATTCCGAACGCCGCGACCTCCCTGGCGAGCACGCCGGAGAAGCCGCTGACCGCCCACTTGGCGGCCTGGTACGCCCCCAGACCGGTGCTGGCGACCCGACTACCGACGCTGGAGATCTGCACGATGTGCCCCCGCCCCTGCTCCCGCATCGTCGGCAGCGCCGCGCGGGACAGGTTGACCACCCCGTAGAAGTTCGCGTCGATCTGCGCGCGGAAGTCCTCCTCCGAGATGTCCTCGATCGCGGCGACGTCGGCGTACCCGGCGTTGTTCACCAGAACGTCCAGACGACCGAACCCGTCCACTGCAGTGCGGACCGCGTCGCGGGCGGCGGCCGGGTCGGTGACGTCGAGAGCTATCGGCTGGACCTGATCGCCGTACTGGTCGCTGAGGGCATTCAGCTGGCTGGGGTTCCGTGCGGTGGCTACCAGTTGGTCGCCGTCGGCCAGCACGGCCTCGGCGAGGGCCCGGCCGAGACCTCGGGTGCAACCGGTGATGAGCCAGACTCGCGGCACGTCGCTTCTCCCATCGGGCGATCTCCAGCGGTTACGGCCGGATGTCCAGGGCACCGATCAGGCCGTCGCGCAGAGTGAACCGGTACCGCAGCTCGATCGGGCTGCCGGGGAAGTCGCCGGAGACCCGGGTGAGAGCCAGGTAGGAGTCACCCGCCTGCGACGTCACACGGACCGGCTCGGCGGTGTACGAGTAGGCGTCCATCGTCTTCTGCCGCCACGCGCGGATCGAGGCCCGCCCGTCGTACAGCCGGTCCTCGTCGGCGACACTCGCGGTGTCCGCGAAGCAGGCGACGAAGGCGTCCAGGTCCCGGTCGTTGACGGCCCGGAAGTACCTGTCGATCACGTCGGGTAGGTCGACGGCCATCTGCTCCTCCTGCGGCACGGGCCGCCGTCGGCAGCCGTCGGGTTCCCGGTCCGACCTCACCGTACGAGACGGGAACGGTGCCGCGCGGAGCAACAACCAGAACGATCCCGCTACGGCTGCCGGGGGTTTGCCGTCGGAGGGCCCGGGTAGCCACGCGATTCCGGGACGAAGGGCGGGGACATGGCCGAGCTGGGGTTCGTCGACAAGGTCGCGGCACGGGCGGGGGTTCCGCCGGAGCAGGCGCGCCCACTGACCGAGGCTGTTCTGCGGACCCTCACCGAGCGGCTCAGCGGCGGTGAGGCGGGAGCGTTGGCCCCGCACCTGGCCGACGAGCTGAGCCCGCTGTTGGTCAAGGCCGCCGAGCCACCGGAGGCGTTCGGCTTCGACGAGTTCCTGCGCCGGGTCGCCGACCGGGCCGGGATCGACCGCCCGGCCGCCGAGCGGGGCACCCGGGCGGTGCTCCAGACGATGCACCGGGTGGTCGGGCATCGCGAGTTCGAGGACGCGCTGGCCCAACTCCCGGCGGATCTTCGGGCGCTGGCGCAGCCGCTGCCGCACGGCCCCTGAGACGGGAGCGGGGCCGGACCGGTCACCCGGTCCGGCCCCTCCGTTGTCAGGTGGCGTTGACCACCCACTTCTGGTGGGCGGCCCCGGTGTTGGTGCCGATCTGAATCTGCGTGCCGTCGGCGGTGGCACCGCCGGCGGCCTGGAGGACCTTGCCCGACTGCGGGTTGCGCAGCGACCCGTCGGACTGCGGCTGCCACACCTGCGAACCGGTGCCGTTGCAGGTCCACAGCTGCACCTTCGTGCCGTCGGCGGTGCCCGCGTTGTCCACGTCCAGGCACTTGCCCAGAGCGCGGTACGTGTCGCCGACGCGGCTCCACAACTGCGCGGCGGTGTTGTTGCAGGTCCACAGCTGCACCTTGGTGCCGTCGGCGGTGCCCGCGTTGTCGACGTCCAGGCACTTGCCGCCGACGCCGGTGATGCTGCCCGGCGTGCCGGCGGCGCTCGCGTACACCTCCAGCTCGTAGATCCGCGCGGCCGTGTCGGTCGTACTGGTCGGCGCGGTGATCGCCAACCGGACGTGACGGGTGCCCGGCGCGACCAGGTTGTGGGTGGTGGTGCTCGCCGTGTTGCCGGTCACCGTGGCGCGGGTGGTCCAGGTCGTGCCGTCGGCGCTGGACGCGATGGTGAAGTCGCGGGTGTTCCAGGCGGGATCCTCACCGCCGGCCCCGGCGTGCTTGACCACGACCCGGTTCACCGTGTGGCTGGCGCCCAGGTCCACCTGGAGGTACCTGTTGGTGCCCTTCGAGCACCACTTGTCGCTGTTGCCGCCGGTCACGCTGCCGTTGACGGCCTTGGCCGGGCTCTCGCTGGTGGAGCAGGAGCTGTCCGCGACGGCCGGCTTGTTGAGCGCCAGGTTGGTCCCGTCACTGGGCGGCGGGGTGACGCCCGGGATGGCGTTGAGCGTGTACCACGCCTCGGTGCTCCACAGTGACTGGCCGTTGGTGGAGGTGAACGGACGTGGCGAGCGCAGGTGGACCACGTGGCCCGCCTTGCGACCGGCGACCGCCAGGTTGACCTTCTTGCCGTCCGACGAGAGGGTGGCCGAGGTGACGGTCAGCGTCTCCTCGTCGATCTTCGGGCCGCCGTAGTTCGAGGTCGCCACGTACCTCCACTGCTTGATCTTGTAACGCGCGGCGAGGTCGGCGGCGGTCTCCGTCGACACGGGCTGGGTGTACTCCACCTCGAAGCCGGCGGTGGTGGCCCGCATGGCGAGCATCTCGAACGTCGTGGTGCTGTTCGGGGTGAGCTTCTGCAGGCCGTACGACAGCTTGCCGGTCTGGCCCCAGTTGCCGCCCGCGCCGAGCCCACCGACGTAGATCGCGCCGTCCGGGCCGATGTTGACCTCGGAGACACCCGCCTCCAGGCCCTGGGTGAGCCGGAACAGGGCGCCCTGGTACTCGCCGTTGACCTTTTCCACGTTGGCGCGCTGGAGGCCGCCGTACGTCACGTCGCCGATGACGAACTGGCCGGCGTACCGTCCGCTGGTCAGGTACAGCGGAGTGCTGGGAGAGTTGGCGATCTCGTTCTGCGGCATCCACAGCACCGGCGGGGTGACCGCTGCGGTGTCGAACGGGCCGGCCGGGTTGGTGTAGTGGTTGAAGAACCGGCCCTGCTTGATGTGCACGAGCTTCGACGAGGGCAGCCAACCACCCTGGTTGTCGGTGACGAAGATGCCGCCCTCCGGGCCCCACCCGATGCCGTGCGGGGTACGCAGACCACCGGCGACGTAGCTGATCGCGCCGGTGTCCTTGTTGACTTTGAGGGTGGTGCCCCGGTTGGTGGCGGGCTGCGGGTTGGTGGTGGCGCCGCCGGAGTTGATCGACACCGACAGGTTCAGGTAGAAGAATCCGTCGGCGTAGAGCAGGCCGAAGGCGAACTCGTGGAAGTTGCCCCCGTACGGCCAGGTGGCGACCGTCTCCAGCCGCTCGGCCACCTCGTCGCCGCCGGTGTTGACCAGCCGGGTCAGCCGCTGCTTCTCCGAGACGTAGACCACCCCGTCGACGACCTTCAGCCCCATCGGCTCCTTCAGCCCACCGGCGATCTTCTTGGTGGTCACGGCACCCGGAGTGGTCGCGCCGCCGGTGTTGCCGAGGATCCAGACCTCACCGTCCTGGGAGGTGCCGGACTGGTCGCTGCCGCCCCAGGTGGAGACGACCAGTCGGCCGTCGGCCAGCCAGTCCATCCCGGTGACCTTCGGCTGGAACCCGCTGGGCCGCAGGTTGGTCAGCGTGTAACCGGGATGCACCCCGGTCAGCGGCAGGCCGTCGCCGGGAGTGTCGGCGATGCCCTCGCACTCCTTGCGGCCCGGCGCGGTCACCCGCACCACGCCGGCGTCGGTGCTCAGCGCCGAGTTCGGTACGACCACGAAGGACGACGAACCGGGCGTCTTCCACTCCAGGGTGATCTGCTGCCCACCCCCTCGCTCGAAATGGTCGATGCGCAGCGCGTGCAACCCGGCGGTGAGGGTGACGGTGCCCTCCTTGGGTGGGGTCGCGCCGTGCAACCCGTCGTGGTTGATCACCACGGTGTTGTCGATCGCCAGCTTGGAACCGTCGTCGCTGCTGAGCCGGAACGTGTAGCTGCCGGCCTGGGTGGTGGTGATGTTGCCGAGCACCTGCGAGACGAAGTTGTCCTCGAAGCCGAAGTCGGCCGCCGAGGTCCAGTTGATCGTGGACATCAGCTTGTCCACGTTGGGGGTCTGCGCCGGCTTGAGGGTGCAGATCTCGGAGAGCGGCACCTGCACGTCGAAGACGCGAAGCGTGACGCCCGGTTCCTGTGCGGGGGCAGCGGCGGCCGGAGCGGCCCAGGCGCTGGCGGTGAGAACGAGTGCGAGCGTACCCAGGACGGGTGTGCGGAGTCGGCGTAGCAGGGGTGTGCCCATCGTTCCTCCAGGAGGCGGTGGAGTGTCCGGCGGCCGGGCGTGGAGCAGCGGTGAGGGAGGCCGTCGGCCCGGTGCCGTAACGTCCTCGACGCCGACGAGTGACGTTGCGGAAACACCGGCTGGATGGATCGAGACATTAAGGTGTTTCGATTGAGGTGTCCATGGCTTCGCCTCGATTCATCAAAAGTTGCTGATGTCCGTGCGAAAGTTCGTGGTGGTTGACACGGAATGCCCGATGCGGTGGTCCGTATCCGGTGCGTGCGTCGCGGGTCGGACCCGGCGTCGGGCCGCTGCCGTCCGCGCGCCAGGATGGGCACGTGGACTCCGACCTCCAGCGCTACCTCGACGACCTGGTCGCCACCGCCCGGGGCGTGCTTGGGGCCGACCTGGCCGGCGCGTACGCGGCCGGCTCGGTGGGGCTCGGCGCCTACCAACCCGGCCGCAGCGACGTGGACGTGGCGCTGGTCAGCGCCGGGCCGCTCACCGAGGCAGTCAAACGGGAGGTGGTGGCGCGGCTGCGGCACGAGGCGCTGCCCTGTCCGGCACGAGGACTGGAGCTGGTGGTCTACGACCGGGCGGTGGCCGCGTCCGGAACACCGGAGCCCGGCTTCGAGGTCGAACTGAACACGGGTGCCGCCATGCCGTTCCGGTGCACAGTCGACCCGGCCGAACGACCGGCCGCCGACGGACGCTTCTGGTACGGGTTGGACCGCAGCATCCTGCGCCAGAGCGGGCTTCCGCTGCTCGGTCCGCCGGCCGGGGAGGTCTTCGCCGACCTCACGGCGGCCGACCTGCGTCGGCTGCTCGTCGAGGCGCTGTCCTGGTGGCTCGCCCTGCCGACACCGCCGGACGACCAGCCCGCGCCCGGCGCCGAGGACGCGGTGCTCGGCGCCTGCCGGTCCCTGGTGCGGCACCGCGACGGCGTCTGGCTCGCCAAGGTCGCGGCCGCTCAGCGGCTGGTCGACGCCGGTGAGCGGGCCGAGGTGATCCACCGCGCGATCGCCGCACGCCACGGCGGGCCGCCACCGACCGGCGCGCAGGCCCGCGCCTTCCAGCAACGGGTACGCGACGAGATCGCCGGACAGCCGGCCGTCGAGCTGGTGGTCAGCGGACCGGACGGGACTGCAACGAGGCGAAGAGCAGGTTGAGACCCTCGGTCATCGTCGGATGGGTGATGACTGCGTCGCGCAGAGCGGTCCACGGCATCCCGGCGAGCATGGCCAACTGCACCGACGTGATCACCTCGCCGGCCTCGGGCCCGAGCAGCGCCGCGCCGAGGATCCGGTCGGTGCCGGTGTCGACGACCGCCTTCCACATGCCCTGGGTCTGACGCAGGGTGCGTGCCCGGGGGATCGCGGCGACCGGTAGGCGGGCGACCTCGACGTCGTACCCGGCGCGACGCGCCTCGGTCTCGGTGAGCCCGACCCGGGCCAGCTCCGGGGTGGTGAAGACGGTGTACGGGACGAGCCGGTCGGCGGTGCTGCGCTGCCCACCCGCGAGGTTCGCCCGGATGATCCGGTAGTCGTCCAACGAGACGTGGGTGAACTGCGGGCTGCCGGCGACGTCTCCGGCCGCCCAGGTGCGCTCGGCGGTGGTGCGCAGGTGCTCGTCGACCTCCACGAAGCCCCGCTCGCTGAGGCGTACGCCGGCCAAATCCAGGTCGAGCCCGTCGGTGACCGGTTCCCGACCGGCGGCCACCAGCACGTCGTCCCCGGTCACCAGGCTGCCGTCGTCGAGCGTCACCCGGATCGTGCCGTCGACGTCCCGGTCGACCCGGGCCACCGCGACACCCACCCGTACGTCGATGCCGTCGTCGACGAAGACCCGCATCACCGCGTCACTGACGTCGGGATCCTCGCGGGTGAGCAGCCGCGGCCCGCCCTCGACCAGCGTCACCGCGCTGCCGAACGACGCGAACATCTGCGCGAACTCCACCCCGACGGTGCCACCGCCGAGCACCACCAGCCGCGCCGGAAGCCGATCCAGGCGCAGCAGGGTGTCGCTGGTCAACACCCCCGCCTCGGCCATCCCGGGCACCGAGGGCAGGTGCGGACGCGTACCCGTGTTGATCACCACGTCCGCGCCACGCAGCAGCCGCTCGCCGCCGTCGGCGAGCGACACCCGCACGGTCCGGGGGCCGACGAACCGGGCCTCGCCGATCACCAGGTGCAGGCCGGAGTCGAGGAACTGCTGCCGGTTGGCGGCCACCATCCCCTCGACCACGTCCTGCTTGTGCGCCCGCAGCAGATCGACGTCGACCTGGCCGCCCTGCACCACCAGGCCGAGCGCGCCCGCGTCGCGCAGGTGGCGGGCCGCCCGGGCGCTGGTCACCAGCGCCTTCGTCGGGATGCACGCGACGTTGATGCAGCTGCCGCCGATCATGCCGCGTTCGACCATGGCGACCCGCTGCCCGGACCGGGCGACGTCCATGCTCAACGTCTTGCCGGCCTTACCGCCGCCCACGACGAGCAGGTCGAACTCCTCCGGTCGGTCGGTCACCGACTGCTCCTCTCGGCCGCCGGGCAGGCCGGCGCACGCCGCTGGTGCGCGGTCCGGGCGCGTCGCCGTCGTGCTGCGTGACGGCCTGCCAAGCCTGCCAGGTCGGCCGATCCCGGCGACCCGGTTCCGCGCAGAAACCGCCCTCCCACCTTGATCAAGTGATGAAAAGTAGGTCTTCCGGTCCTCTCCGGCCTACTTTTCATCACTTGATCACCGCCCGTGTCCCCAGGTCAGTGCCGGGCGGCGCCGTTCTCGCTGACCGGCTGCCCAAAGGCAAGGAACGGCACGGGCGTCGGTGCGTCCGCATTGATGTGCCGGGGGAAGGTCGGCTCGGTGTCGTCGGTGCTGACCTCCCGCGCCGTCGTCGGTACGCCACCCTGCTCGCCGTTCACGTGCTCGCCGTTCACGTGCTCGCCGTTCACGTGCTCGCCGTTCACCTGGTCGGCTGGAGCATGGTCCGCGGAGCTGCCGCTCTCCGCCGGGGCCGGGTCGACAGGCGCGTGGACAGGAGTGACGCGATCGGCGTCCGCCTCGCTCGCCGTGGGTCGGTCCACGGTGAGCCGCTCGACCCCCGCCCGCTCGGGAGCGGGTCGGTCGGTGCCGGAACGGGAACCCACCATCGGGTACTCGGCGGTTTCCGTCCCGCCGGCAGCCGCGGCCATGACCGCGGCGGCGGCGAGGTCGGCCACCCGCTTCGCCTCCCGTTGCACCCGGGCGCGAACCTCCTTGGCGTGTCGCTCGGCGGAGTCCCCGGCCCGCCGGGCCTCCTCCAACCGGGTGCTCTCGGCGGTGAGGTCCCGGCGGACCTCGCTGAGGCGCTGCTGCATCCGCGACAGCTCGTCCTCCAGCGTCTCGCCCTCCTGGCGGATCTCGGCGAGCTGCTGGCGGGCGGTGTCCAGCTCGGCGTTCAGCTCAGTGGACTCCTGCTGGCGCTCCGCGATCTCCTGCTGAAGGGCGGTGAGCTGCTCCTGGTGGATCGCGGCCTGCTCGTCGGCGCGGTTACGCAGCTCCGTCACGTGCTGCTGCGCCTCGGCCAACAGCGCGGCGATCTGCTGCTCGGTCGCGCTGCTCTGCTCGGCGAGTTCCTGCTCGGCGGCGGCCTGCTGCTCGGCGATGTCCCGCTCGGCGGCGGTCCGCCGTTCGTTGACCTCCCGCTCCACGCTGGCCTGCCACTGGGCCATCTCCTGCTGGTTCTTCGCCCGGGCCGACTGGAGTTCCTGCTGGATCTGGGTGCGGGCTGACTTCATCAGCGCGTCGGCGGCGACCCGGGTCTGGTTGAGCTGCTGCGCGCTCTGCTCGGTGATCCGCTTCGCCTCGTGCTGGGCGCGCTCGTGCGCCGCCTCACCGTCGGCGCGCAACTGCTCCGCGTGCTCGCGGATCGCTGTCAACTCGGCCTCGGCCAGCGTGCGCCGCTCCTCGTGCGCCTGCTCCTGCTCCGCCCGCCGGGTCGCCAACTCCTCGGCCAGATCCTGACGTGCCTGCGCCGCGCGTTCCCTGGTGTCGGCGAGGATCTGCTCCGCTTCGCTGCGCAGCTCGTTCGCGCGGTCGGTGGCCGATTCAGTGATCATGGTGGCCTGCTTGTCGGCGAGAGCCATGATCTCGGCGACCATCGGGCCCAGGTCGTGGATCGTCGCGCGGTCCACCTGCACCGGTTTCTCCTGAAGGTCGGCTAGTTCGGTCCGTAGGCGCTCCACCTCGGCGGTCAACTCGCGGACGCGGACGGCGGAGCGCCCGTGCTCCCCACTGAGCATCGCGATCTGGCCGTCGAGCTGCTCCAGGTGCCGGTCCACCTGGCGTTTGTCGTAGCCGCGCAGGGTGACATCGAAGTCCGGCCGTGAGGCCGCATCGTCGCGTCCTGCGCGCGACTCGGCGCCGATGGACATGCACCATCCTCCGTACGATTCGGGGGCGTGAGGGTCGGCGGTCGCCTGCCCCGCGGGCCGTCAGTGTGGCGCAACGCTACCGCCGAGCCGACCTGATGCGAAGTCCCGCCCCACCACGTCTCACGTTGTCGCCCCGCGTCCCGCCCGCTCCCGCGCCGATCATGGACTTGTGGTGCCGGAAAGCTGTGGACTCACCACCTTTGTCATCCCGCACAACTCCATGATCGACGCAGGTCTGCCTAACGGCGGCGAGCGAGGAGGACCGCGTCGTGGATGGTCACGTCGTGGCCGTCCGGGTCGGTGGCCGGGCGGGGACGGGCCTCGGCCGTGAGCACCTCCCACTGCGACGGGTCCAGACCGGCGGCCACGTCCTGCGCGGTGTACATCATGTCCGGCATGTGCATCCGACGAGCCGTCGTCCACAGGTCCGACGGATGGTGCCCGACGATCAGCAGAACGCCGCCGGGAGCCACCGCCGCGGCCAACCGGTCGAACAACTCCCGCCGCTGCTCCGGCGGCAGATGCATGAACTGCGCGGACACCAGGTCGTACGCCTCCTCGGCCGGCGGCTTGTCGCGCAGGTCGGCGTGCGTGAACTCGATCCGGTCACCGACGCCGACGGTGTCGGCGTTGGCGGCGGCCCGGGTCAGCGCGGTGGCGGAGATGTCCACGGCCGTGACCTGCCAGCCCCGCTCCGCCAGCCACACCGCGTCGGCGCCCTCCCCGCTGCCCACGTCCAGCGCCCGCCCCGGGGCCAGGTCGGCGACCTCGGCGACGAGCTGCGGGTTCGGCCGGCCACTCCACACCGCCGGTCGGGACTGGTAGCGCTCCTCCCACGCCGGCTCCTCGAATGCGGTGGCCACCACCTGCCGGTACTCGGCGACCGCCACACGGGTGTCCTCCGCGATCAGGTCGGCGTTGATCGCCGCCGCCGCGTTCAGGCCGGCCCCCGCGGACGTGATCACCTGAGCGCGGAGGTCGGCCACGTTGCCCGCCACCCAGACACCCGGGACGGTCGTCGCACCGGTGGGGTCGGCCGGGATCTGGGCACCGATCACGTGCTCACCCATCGTCACCTCCTCCGGGGCCAGGCCCAGGCCCACCAGCAGCCCGGCGCGAGGGGTCAGCCGCGTCGCCACCACGACGGCGTCGAGCGCCACCACCCGGCCGTCGGCGAGCCGTACACCGGTCAGCGCGTCGTCGGTCACCTCCACCTCGGCGACCGGACCCGGCACCACCGCGATGCCCCGGGCGGCGAGCCGCTCGGCGACCTCCGCGTCCGGTGCGGGGGAGCCGTGCAGCAGGAGCAGCACGTTGGGGCTCCACTGTCGCCACATCTCCGCCTGGTGCACTGCCAACGGTCCGGTCGCCAGGACGCCGATGCGCTGGTCCCGGACCTCCCAGCCGTGGCAGTACGGGCAGTGCAGCACGTCGCGCCCCCACCGCTGCGCCAGGCCGGGCACGTCGGGCAGTTCGTCGGTCAGGCCGGTGGTCACCAGCAAACGCCGAGCCCGCACCGAATCCCCGCCGTCGAGGCTCAGCCGGAACCCGTCGTCGTCCCGGGTCGCGGCCTCCACCCGCCCGGTGCGGAACTGCCCGCCGTACCCGGCCACCTCGGCCCGACCGGTCGCGAGCAACTCGCCCGGCGGCGTCCCCTCCCGGCCCAGGTAGTTGTGAATCCGGTCGGCGGGCGCGTTGCGCGGCTCACCGGAGTCGACCACCAGCACCGACCGTCGGGCCCGGCTCAGCGCCAGGGCTCCGCTGAGCCCCGCGGCGCCGCCGCCGACCACCACCACGTCGTATGTCTCGTCCACTGGTCTCTCCTCTTGCTTGTCGTCTGGGAACACCATCCGTCGCCACCAGTCGGGTGGCAACTATCCTTGCCGTTATGGCAAAAGACGACGCCGTCGCGCTGGCCGGGGTCGGCCCCCGCCTGCGCGCCCTGCGCACCCAACGCGGGATCACGCTGACCCAGCTCGCCGACCTCACCGGCATCTCGGTGAGCACCCTGTCCCGGCTGGAATCGGGCAGCCGCCGGCCCACCCTGGAGCTGCTGCTCCCGCTGGCCCGGGCGTACCAGGTGGCGCTCGACGAACTGGTCGACGCCCCGGACACCGGCGACCCTCGGGTACGCCCCAAACCGATCATCAAGCACGGCATCACGTTCCTGCCGCTGACCCGCCGACCCGGGGGTCTGCAGGCGTTCAAGCTGATCTTCCCGCCGGACGCCCCCAGCGGCGATCGGAGCCAGCAGACCCACGAGGGGTACGAGTGGCTCTACGTGCTCTCCGGCCGGCTGCGTCTGCTGCTCGGCGAGAACGACCTGATCCTGACGTCGGGCGAGGTGGCGGAGTTCGACACCCGGGTTCCGCACCGCGTCCTCAACCCCGGCCCCGGCACCGCCGAGGCCCTGATCCTCTTCGGGCCGCAGGGGGAGCGGCTGCACGTCCGCGCCCGCCCCGCCACGCCCGACCAGGGGTAGTTCATTTCGCGTTCGTTCGTACCCTGCTGGCATGACCACGGGGCGAGCAACCAGGCTGAGTACGAGCCAGGGCTACTACTGGCACGCCATGCTCCTTGGCAATCGCACCCTGGCGCGTCGAGTGTTGACGACGGCGAAGCCCGACAACAGGGCCCTGGCGGCGGTGCTGGCGGGCATGTTCAAGGTGACGGTGCGCTGGCTGCGCCCTGATCTGGACAGCCCGGAGGAGATCCACCAGTTCGCCGAGCGGGTGACCATGCGGCTCCAGGCAGCGTCCGACGTCACCGCGGACGAGATCGCGCTGCTCGTCACCGAACAGTTCGCGGACGTGCCCGAGGTGGACATCACGCCGCCGCGCCGCGTCGCCGCGCAGTGGGGGGTGATCGTCACCGCCACCGTGGGTCTCGGCCTCGCACCCGGCAATCTCGATCGGTTGATCAGTGAGGCGGAAGGACTCGCGCGGCAGTGGGGCATCGATGTCGTCGCCTATCGCCCCGGGCCGCTCTTGCGGTGGCGCTTCGAGATGGCGGAGGGCCGCTGGTACGGGTACTCGGCAAGGGAACGCTGGCGCACAGAGCGGATGGGTGCCTTCGTCGACTGGTGGCGGGACTGAGCGGGAAGCGCCCGGCTCGCCGCCACCGTGCGTGAACGACTGGTGCGAGGATGGGCCGATGATCGATGCGGCATCCCAGCGTTGGCCCGACCGGGTCGAGCACCGGGACATCGTCGTCAACGAGGTTCCGGGCTTCCGTCCGCTGACGTTGGACCTTGTGGTGCCGGTGGCGGAACCCCGACCGGTCCCGGTCCTGGTGTGGATCCACGGCGGGGCGTGGCTGTTCGGCTCGCCCAAGCGCCCGGCGGACTGGCTCATGGAAGCGGATCCGTTCAGCGCCGCCATCCGGGCCGGGTTCGCCGTCGCCTCCGCTCAGTATCGACTGAGCGGCGAGGCGCCTTTTCCCGCCCAACTCGACGACGTCAAGGCGGCGGTGCGCTGGCTGCGCCGACACAGCGACACGGTGGGCGTGGACCGTGAGCGGATCGGGGTGTGGGGTGAGTCCGCCGGTGGGCATCTGGCCTCGATGGTCGCGCTGACCGGAGACGACCAGGACGACAGCGGCGTCCAGGCGGCGGTCTGCTGGTACGCGCCGTCGAACCTGCTGACGATGCAGTCGCAGGCGCACCCGTCCGGCACCATCGACCACGACGCGGCCGACTCGCCGGAGTCTCTTCTGATCGGCGCCCCGTTGGCCGACAACCCGGAAGCGGGCCGGGCGGCCAGTCCGATCACCTACGTCACCGACCAGGCCCCACCCATGCTGCTGGTCCACGGTGACCAGGACCTGGTCGTACCGGTAGGGCAGAGCGAGGAGCTTGCCGCAGCATTGACCGCGGCCGGTGCCGAGGTCGAGTTGTCGGTGGTGCGGGGTGCCGACCACTGCTTCGGCGGAGTGCCGCTGGAGCCGCTGGTCCGCGACACTCTGGCGTTCTTCATCCGAGTCCTCGCCCCGGAGACCGGGGTGTTGCCCCATCACTAGGGTGACCCGGTGAACGCACATGACGTCGCCGCCAGACTCCCCGACATCGAGCGGCTGCGGCAGCGCTGCAAGGCACTGGCCGTGCTCGAGCGCATCATCGACGGTGGGGACCCCTACTACGCCTACACCTCGACCTGGGGCACGGACCAGGCGGCACTGATGAGCAATGGCAGCGGCGACGAGTGGGCTGTCGTGTTCACCGCCGACGGCGCATTCATCCGGCTCTTCGATCACGAGTCGGCGATGTCGCCGTACCGTCATCCGGACCACGAGTTGTGGCCGGGCCTGGAGGACGGTGTCCCTGAGGTCCTGCGTCCGCAGCTGACCGAACCCGCCTTCTGCGACGAGGCCGGGCAGTTCATCGCGACGGCCGTGCTGTGGCGGCTGTCGGGGGACGAGCGCTGGCACGCCGGCGACGGCATCGCCTTCCCACCATCGAGCGGACCGTACGAGGACACCGGCCCGGACGGGGCCAGCATGCTCGACATCCTGCTCGACGACATCGTCGACCGTTTCGTCGAGTTCGCCGTCGACTACTACGAGATGACGGTGGACCGAGCGGCAGTCGAGCACATCGTTGCCCATCGACCGCTCACCGACACCGTGACGAAGGCACTGAATCCTCAGCTCACCGTCGCCGACCTGCGGGTAGACGTCGCCGCGATCGGCTACCCGATCGCCGGGGACGACGCTGCGACGGTCGGAGTCCGACCTGACGGCGCGTTCTCCGTGAACACCGTGGGATGGAGCAGGGCAGCCTTCCCGTTGAGTTTCAGCGTTCGCGAGGCAGGCGGCTCCTGGATGGTGAGTGCGTCCGCGGCACAGGCCGCGGAGCTGGTCGATGTGCTCATGCCCGCCGGGAACGACACCATCATGGTTGTCGGCCTGGAGACCAACAGCTTCCTGAACGAGGACTATCGACAGTGGCGGCCGTCGCGGATCGCGGCGGAGCAGGGCGTCAACGTCGTGGTACATCAGGTCGGCGCCCTGGCGTCCGGCGTCGTCGGCCTCAGCGAAGAGGCCCTGCTGATCAGCCGGGAGGAGCTGCCCCGGTTCCTGGCCGGTTGGTACCCGTACGAGCTGACATTCCTCGACGTGCCGGGCACGCCTTCCGCCGAGCGCATCGACGAGATGATCGTCGTCATCGGAGCGGCCACGTACGACGAGCCGGTCCTGCCTGCTCTGGCGGGCTCACGCCTGTTGTACTCCGGGCACGACGACTGCTACGTGGCTGTCGAGACGACGGACCGTACGGTGCCTGCGGCGGTCCTCGGCCGGCTCCTGGCCTTGCTGGTCGGCTCGGCCCTTGTCGACACCACTGTGGCGGAGGTGACAGCGCCCGACGTCGAGACCGTGGAGAGGCTGATCGAGGAGGGCCGGCACTGGGTCGGCGAGCTGGGCCCGGCGACGCGGGGTTCGGTGGTCGTCGATCTGTATGCCACTTCCGAATCGTGGCGGCTTGGTCAGTCGGTCCCGGAACAGGTCGATCGCAGGGTGGTTTACGACGTCGCGAGCAGGGTCTGGCGGTTGACCGAGGTGGGAAGCGTTGGGCCATAAGCAAGGGGGTGCCCGTTTTGTCCGGAATAGAGATCACTGGGGACGGCTTCGAACCGCGCACACAGTAGCGCCGTGTTTATGATCGACGACCCCGACCGGGGCACGGAAGCCGGACCGTCGGGTCTGGCCGGAGCAGGAGACGAGGTGCGCGACGGTGGACCGCGAGGCGTACGCCTGCTGGGTGCGCGAGCCCGGCGCGGCGGAGATCCGCCCGGTGACGCTTCCCGCACCAGGGCCCGACGAGGTGCTGGTGCGGGCCCGCTACTCCGGGGTCAGCCGGGGCACCGAGACGCTGGTCTTCGCCGGCCGGGTGCCCCCCGACCAGTACGCCGCGATGCGCGCGCCCTTCCAGGACGGCGACTTCCCCGGCCCGGTGAAGTACGGCTACCTCAGCGTCGGCGTGGTTGAGCAGGGGCCCGCCGACCTGCTCGGGCGTACGGTGTTCTGCCTGCACCCGCACCAGAGCGCGTACGTCGTGCCGGCCACCGCCGTGGTGCCCGTGCCGGACGGGGTGCCTCCCGCCCGGGCGGTGCTCGCCGGCGCTGTGGAGACCGCCGTCAACGCGCTGTGGGACGCCGCGCCGCTGATCGGAGACCGGGTCACCGTCATCGGCGCGGGCATGGTGGGCTGCTGCGTCGCCGCGCTGCTCGCCCGGTTCCCCGGCGTGGACGTCGAGTTGGTCGACACCGACGTCCGCAAGGCCGGGGTGGCCGGCGCGCTCGGCGTGCGCTTCGCCCACCCCGATGACGCGAGCGGCGACCGTGACCTCGTCGTGCACGCCAGCGCCACCGGCGCCGGCCTGCAACGGTCGCTGGACCTGCTCGCGCCGGAGGGCACTGTCGTCGAGCTGAGCTGGTACGGCGACCGCCCGGTGCAGGTGTCGCTGGGTGGGTCGTTCCACTCGGGCCGGCTGACCGTACGCAGCAGTCAGGTCGGCATGGTCGCGCCCGCCCGGCGGGGTCGGCGCAGCTACGCCGACCGGCTGGCGCTCGCCCTGGACCTGCTCGACGACCCGGCCTTCGACGCCCTGATAACCGGCGCGTCCCGGTTCACGGAGCTGCCCGACGTGCTTGCCCGACTGAGCACGGGCGACCTGCCCGCGCTCTGCCACCTCATCACCTACGACGACGGGGAGTGACAGTGTTCAGCGTGACCGTTCGGGATCACATCATGATCGCCCACAGTTTCTGGGGCGAGGTGTTCGGCCCGGCCCAGCGTCTGCACGGGGCGACGTTCGTGGTGGACGCGACGTTCCGCCGGCCCGACCTGGACGCCGACGGGATCGTCGTCGACATCGGCCTGGCCACCGAACAGCTGCGGGCCGTACTGGGCGACCTGACCTACCGCAACCTGGACGACGAGCCGGCCTTCGCCGGGGTGAACACCACCACCGAGGTGCTGGCCCGCACGATCGCGGACCGGCTGGTCGAGCGCGTGCACGCCGGCGACCTCGGTGCGGGAGCGCGGGACCTCACCGGCATCACCGTCACCCTGCACGAGTCGCACATCGCCTGGGCCAGCTACGAGCGGTCGCTGTGATCGATGCCGGGCGGGCGGCGCCCGCCGACGGGTCGGACACGACCGGCCGTTCGGTGCACGTCGTCCTGCCCGGCGACATCGACGATCCGGCAGCTCCCAGCGGTGGCAACACCTACGACCGGCGGATCTGCGCCGGGCTCGGTGAGCAGGGCTGGTCGGTGCGCGAGCACCCGGTGTCCGGCGCGTGGCCGGACCCCGACCCGGTCGACCGGGCGAAGCTGGCCGAGGTCCTCGCCGCCCTGCCCGACGACGGCGTGGTGCTGCTCGACGGCCTGATCGCCTCGACCGTGCCGGACCTGCTCGTCCCGCACGCCCGCCGGCTGCGCCTGGTCGTCCTCGTGCACCTGCCGCTCGACGACGAGGCGGAGGCCAGGGCGCTGGCCACCGCGCGGGCCGTGGTGACCACCAGCGAGTGGACCCGCCGCCACCTCGTCACCCGCCACCGGACCCTCGCCGACCGCGTCCGGGCCGCGCCGCCCGGGGTGCGACCGGCGCCGGCGGCACCGGGCTCGGTCACCGGCAAACGGTTGCTCTGCGTCGCGGCGGTCACCCGTCACAAGGGGTACGACGTGCTCGTCGACGCCTTGTCCACAGTGGTCGGGCTGCCCTGGACGATGGTGTGCGCGGGCACACTGCACCGGGAGCCGGACCTGGTGCGACGGCTGCGCGAGCGGCTCACCGGCGCGGGCCTCACCGAACGGGTGCGATTCGCGGGCCCGCTGACCGGTGCGGCGCTGGACGCCGCGTACGACGACGCCGACCTGCTGGTGCTGCCGTCCAGGGGTGAGACGTACGGCATGGTCGTCACCGAGGCGCTGGCCCGTGGCCTGCCGGTGCTGGCCACCGAGGTCGGTGGGCTCCCGGAGGCGCTCGGGTACGCGCCCGACGGGGACCGGCCGGGCCTGCTGGTCACGCCCGACGACCCGGCCGCGCTGGCCGGGGCGTTGATCAGTTGGCTGACCGACGACGCGCTACGCGCCCGGCTGCGGCGGGCCGCCCTGGCCCGGCGCGACACCCTGACCGACTGGCCGGTGACCACCGCGTTGCTGGCCGCCGCGCTGGAGGAGGTGGCGGGATGACCGTCGAGGAGACCCTGTCGTTCGCCGACTGGCTGCGCCTGCGTGAGCCGGCCGACGCGGCGGCGCGTGCCGAGGACCTGCTGGAGGCCGTCCGCCCCCGGCTGGCCGGCCCGACCCCGACGGTGATCCACGACCTGGGCAGCGGCACCGGCTCGATGAGCCGTTGGGTGGCCGCCCGCCTACCCGGTCCGCAGCACTGGGTGCTGCACGACCGGGACGCGGAGCTGCTGGCCCGGGTCGCCGAGGGCATGGCCGGGGTGGTCGCGGCCGACGGCGCCCCGGTGACCGTCAGCACCCGCTGCGGTGATCTCACCCGGCTCGACGCCGCCGACCTGGCCGATGCTTCCCTGGTCACCGCGTCCGCGCTGCTGGACATGCTCACCGCCGAGGAGATCGAACGGGTGGTGGCCGCCTGTGTCGGCCGACCCACCCTCTTCGCGGTCTCGGTGACCGGGCGGGTCCTGCTCACCCCGGCCGACCCGCTGGATGCGGCGGTCGAGACCGCGTTCAACGAGCACCAGCGACGTACCGTCGACGGTCGACGACTGCTCGGCCCGGACGCCGTGGCCGCCACCGTCGCCGCGTTCGCCCGACACGGCGTCGACGTGCGGGAACGGCCCAGCCCGTGGCGGCTCGGCCCGGAGCAGGGCGACCTGGCCGCCGAGTGGCTGCGGGGTTGGCTGGGCGCGGCGTGCGAGCAGCGCCCCGAGCTGGCCGGTCCGGCCCGGGCGTACGCCCGCCGTCGGCTGGACGAGGCGGCGGCCGGACAGCTCACCGTGCTGGTCGAACACAGTGACCTCCTCGCCGGTGGATGAACCGTTCACGCCCTGGGTACGTGCACTAGGGCAAGTGGACGATCTTCAAGGGGAGGGCCGACGCCGATGTTCTGGGCCTGGGCACGAGTGGTCGGTGGGGTGGGTCTGCTCGCCGTCCTGTTGTGGCAGGTGGGCAGCGGCCCGTTCCTCGCCGGGGTGCGGCTGATCGACGCGCCCGCGTTGGGCGCGGCGCTGGCCATCGGGGTGCTCACCACGGTCTGCGCGGCCTGGCGGTGGAGCCTGGTCGCCGGCGGCCTCGGCGTACGGCTGCCGCTGGCGACAGCTGTGGCGCACTGCTACCGGGCGGTGTTCCTCAACGCCACCCTGCCGGGCGGGATGCTCGGCGACGTACACCGGGCGGTACGCCACGGCCGTGACGCCGGTGACGTGAGCCGGGGCATCCGCGCGGTGGTGTGGGAACGTACGGCCGGGCAGGTGGTCCTGGTCGGCGTCGCGCTGGTGGTGCTCGCGGCCTTCCCGTCCCCGGTGCGGCCGTACCTGCCGCTCGCCGCCGCGTTGCTGGTCGGAGGCGGGCTGGTCGCCGTGCTGGTGGCCCGGGCCGTGCCGAACGCCGGCCCCTCCCGCTGGGCGCGGGCGTTGCGCACCGCCGTGGCGGACGTGCGCTCCGGCCTGCTGGCCCGGCGCACCTGGCTCGGCGTGCTGATCGCCTCCGCTGTGATGGTCGCCGGTCACCTCGCCACCTTCCTGGTGGCGGCACGGACCGCCGGGTCGGACGCCCCCCTGTCGCGGCTGCTGCCGTTGACACTGCTGGCCCTGCTCGCCATGGGCCTGCCGCTGAACGTCGCCGGCTTCGGGCCCCGCGAGGGGGTGGCCGCGTGGGTGTTCGGCGCTGCCGGGCTCAGCGCGGCCGAGGGTGTCGCGACCGCCACTGTCTACGGTGCGCTGGTGTTGGTCGCCAGCCTGCCCGGAGCCGCCGTGCTGCTGGCCCGGCGTTCCCGGACCCCGGCCCCCGCCCGGGAAGCCGCCTCCGCTGGCGGGTGTTGAGTGGGTGGTGAGACGTACGCGTCGCCGCATGGCGGTGACGCCGGACAGAGGAGTTCCATGCCCGAAGCACTGCCGGTCGCCACGATCCGTACACAGGTCACGGTGCCGCTGACGTTCCCCAACGGCTACGCCACGACCGCCCGGGTGTTCACGTTCAAGGGTCTGGTGGACGGTCGGGAGCACCTGGCCTTCGGCCTGGGCGACTGGGCGGGCGCACTGGACCGGCTCGCCGCCGGCGGAGAACCCCCGCTGGTCCGCCCCCACAGCGAGTGCCTGACCGGAGACGTGTTCGGCAGCGAACGCTGTGACTGCGGCCCGCAGTTGCACGAGGCGGTGCAGCGGATCGCCGAGACCGGCGGCTTCCTGCTCTACCTGCGGCAGGAGGGCCGGGGCATCGGCCTGTACGCCAAGCTCGACGCGTACGCGTTGCAGGACGCCGGTCTGGACACCTACCAGGCCAACGTGGCGCTGGGTCGGGGTGAGGACGAGCGGGACTACACGGTCGCCGCGCAGATGCTGGCCACGCTGGGCGTGCCGCGGGTCCGACTGCTCAGCAGCAACCCCGACAAGGCCGAGCAGTTGACGCGGTTGGGCGTGGACGTCGCCGAACGGGTGCCCACCAGCGTGTTCCTCTCCCCGGCCAACGCCGGCTACCTGGCGGCCAAGGCGGCCAAGGCGGCGGAGACCGAGGCGGCGGAAGCGCTTCCGACTCGCACCTCCGACCGTCCCGCCTCCCGATGAGCGGCCGGTCGGAGTCCACGCGGCCGTACGTGCTGCTCAGTTGCGCCGCATCGATCGACGGGTACATCGACGACGCCTCCGACCAACGGTTGCTGCTCTCCAACGAGGACGACCTGGACCGGGTCGACGCGGTCCGGGCCAGCTGCGACGCGATCCTGGTCGGCGCCGGCACGGTCCGCCGCGACGATCCTCGGCTGCTGGTGCGTTCGGCGGACCGACGCGCCGAGCGGGTGGCGACTGGCCGACCCGAGTCGCCCGCCAAGGTCACGTTGACCGCCCAGGGTGACCTCGACCCCACCGCGCGCTTCTTCACCGCCGGCGAGTCGACCCGGCTCGTCTACTGCGCCACCGGCGCGGTGGAGAAGGCCCGGGAACGCCTCGGACACCTGGCCACCGTTGTCGACGCGGGGGAGCCGGTCGACCCCGGCTGGATGCTGAGCGACCTGGCCACGCGGGGCGTACGGCGGCTCATGGTGGAGGGCGGCGGGACGGTGCACGCCCAGTTCCTCGCCGCCGGGCTCGCCGACGAGCTGCACCTGGTGGTCGCCCCGTTCTTCGTCGGCGACGGGCGGGCGCCCCGGTTCGTCGGCGAGGGTCGCTTCCCCTGGCACCCCGGCCGTCGCGCCCGGCTCGCCGAGGCCCGCCAGATCGGCGACGTGGTCCTGCTCCGCTACGCCCTCTCCGACCGCTGCCCCGCCGATGACGCCCCCGCCGCCTGATCGCTCGCGCTGGCCCACGCCGGCACGCGCTGGCTCGCGCGGCGAAGCAGTATTCGCTGCGAGCGTGATGCCGCTGCGGCATCTTGATGCCACACAGGCATCACGCTCAGAGCGATTATCCGGTCGACGGCGACGCCGGTGTCCGGCAGGATTCCCGGATGTCCGTACCGTCCCTTGCCCTCCTGCGCTGGCAGTTCGACCTGACCTGGTCGCTGTTCGAATACCACCTCGAACGACTCGCACCCGAGGACTTCCTCTGGGAGCCGGCCACGCACTGTTGGTCCGTGCGGCGCGGCGCCGACGGCAGCTGGACCCCGGACTGGGCCGACACCGAGCCCGACCCGATTCCGGTGCCGACGATCGGCTGGCTGACCTGGCACATGGGCTGGTGGTGGACGGTCGCCATCGATCATCTTCGGGGCCGACCACCGCGGGAGCGCGTGGATGTCGCATGGCCGGGCGCGGGGGAGCCGACCGTCGTGTGGCTGCGCGGGATGCGTACCGAGTGGTGGGGTGTTCTCGACAGTCTCACCGAGGCAGACCTCGACAGCGTCGCCACGTTCCCGTGGCGGAACGACACCGACCACACTGTCACGCACACGATCGGCTGGGTCAACGCCGAGTTGATGAAGAACGTCGCGGAGATCGGTCAGCTCCGGCTGATGCGCGCGGCACAGCCCATCTCTGATCACCAGATGCCCCGGAGGCTCTAATGGGCACGGGCGGCTTCTCGTTGCGTGGCGGCTTCGGACTGCGCGGGCTGCTCGACGGCCTGCTGACGGATCCCGCTCGGTATGGTGGCGAGCGTGCCCGCACTGGTGAAGATCACTGAACACAACGTGGAAGCCGCGTGCCGGCTGACCGTACGACCCGACCAGGAGAAGTACTCATCGCCGGTCGCCTGGTCCCTCGCCGAGGCGTACGCGCAACCCGAGATCGCCTGGCCACGTCTGATCGTGGAGGGTGACGAGATCGTCGGCTTCCTGATGGGCTTCTTCGACATCGAGTGGGACCGACCGGACGACAGGCGCTCGGGCCTGTGGCGGCTGAACATAGCCGCCGAGCAGCAGGGCCGGGGGTACGGCCGCTACGCGGTGGACGCCGTCCGCGCGGAGGCCCGCAGGCGAGGGCACGACCGGGTCTACACCACCTGGGAATCGGGGGAGGACGGCCCGGAGGGGTTCTACCTCAAGCTCGGGTTCCGCCCGACCGGGGAGACCAGCGGAGGCCAGATCGTCGCCGTCCGGTCCGCCCACTGAGCCGGGATCACCGGCTTCCCTGACCGAGTGATCAGTGAGGCGGCGCGGCCTGCGTACGATGCGGGGTCGAATTCCCCTCGTATCGGCGGAGGTAACGGGCAGATGGCAGGCCAGCACGAGGGTTTCGCCCTCGGCGTCGACCTCGGTACGTCCAACACGGTCGCGGTGCTGCGCTGGCCGGACGGGCGGACCCGTCCGCTGCTGATGGACGGTCAACCGCTCAGCCCTTCCGCCGTGTACGCCGACCCGGACGGCACCCTGCACACCGGCTGGGACGCCCGACGGTTGGCGCAGACCGACCCGGCCCGGTTCGAGGCGAACCCGAAGCGTCGGGTGGACGAGCCGACGGTGCTGCTCGGCGACCGCCCGTACCCGCCGGCCGACCTGCTTGCCGCGGTGCTGGCGGCGGTCGGGCGGGCCGCGGTCGGTGCCGTCGGCTTCCTGCCCCCGGCCGTCCTCACCTGCCCGGCCGCCTGGGACGCGACGCGACGGCAGGTGCTGGCCGACGCGTTGCTGCTGGCGGGCTGGCCGCAGGTCGCCGAGCACACCCTCGCCGGGCCGACGCCGCCGGGCACCCGGCTGCTGCGGGAGCCGGTGGCCGCCGCCCGCTACTACACGCAGGTGTTGCAGAGGCCTGTTCCGGTGGGCGGCGCGATCGCCGTGTTCGACTTCGGCGGCGGGACGCTCGACGTCGCGGTGCTGCGCAACGAGGGTGCCGACCCGTGGGGCGACTCCGGCTTCAGCGTCGTCGCCGACGGTGGCCTGCCCGACCTGGGCGGCCTCGACCTCGACGCCGCGTTGGTGCGGCGGGTCGGCGAGGTGGTCGGTGAGCGGCACGCCGCGCAGTGGGCGAGGCTGGTCCGACCGACGGACCCGGCGCAGCGCCGCGACCAGGTGCGGCTCTGGGACGAGGTACGGGGTGCGAAGGAGACGCTGTCCCGGTCCACTGTCGCACCGGTGGCCGTGCCGGGGGTGGCCGAGACGGTCCAGCTGACCCGGGACGACGTCGAGCGGGTGGCCACGCCGTTGCTGCACCGGGCGGTCGAGCGTGCCCGGGAAGTGATCGCCGAGGCCGGCCTGCGCCCCGATCAGCTCGCCGGGTTGTTCCTCGTCGGTGGCTCGTCCCGGATCCCGCTGGTGGCCCGGATGCTGCACGCCGAGTTGGGGATCGCCCCGACGGTGCTGGACCAGCCCGAGTTGCCGGTGGCTGAGGGTGCGTTGACCGACCTGCCACTGCGCAAGGCGCTGCCGGCCCCGGCCTACGCGGGGCCGCCGAGCCCTGTGAGCCCGCCTGCGCCGAACCCTGTGAGCCCGCCCGCGCCGAGGCCCGTGGGCCCGCCTGCGCCGGCCGGGGCCGCCGCGCCGGTCGTACCGTCGCCGCCTTGGCCCGGGTCGACCCCGCCGGTGAGCCCTCCGCCCGGGCCGGACTGGGCCGGCGTCACAGTGCCCTCGTCCGGCGGCGCGACGCGCTGGCCCCGGGCGCGCTGGCTGGTGCTCGGGGCGGTGCTGGCAGTGGTCGGGGTGGGCGCCGCGACGGCTCTCTACCTGACCCGTGACCGCTACCCCGACCTGGAGTTCCGGTCGCTGCGCGAGCTGTCCCGGCCGCCGGCCGGCGCGGAGCGACCGGCCGGCATGTGGACGGCGATCCTCGGCGACCGGGCCTACCTGGGGTTCTCACGTCCCGACGACCGGCTGGAGGTGGTGGCCGTCGACGCGAGAACCGGCGACGAGGTGTGGCGTGAGCAGACCGACGCCCGGGCCGCCGACTGGGAGGCGATCATCGCCGTACCGGGAGGGGTCGCCGTGCTGGCCGACGCCCCGGGCGACAGCACCCTGCGGCCGCTGGCCCTGCTCGACGGTGGGGACGGCAGGCAGCGGTGGCAGCGCGCGGTCCGCGGTGACGACGACGTCTTCTTCGCCGACGACACGGCGGTGCTCGTGGACCGGAACGCCGCCCAACTCGTCGGCCTGCGACTGAGCGACGGCGCGCAGAAGTGGACCCAGGCCAACCCCGGCGACCAGTACGGCGGCAACCGCACAGTGGTCCGGCCGGTGGGCAGTGCCGAGGCGGCGGGCGGGCCGGCCTTCCTCGACGGCACGCCCCGCGATCCGTGGACGGGCTCGGGGCGGCGACTCGTCCAGGTCGGTGCGGACCGGTCCGTGCGGCTTGTCGACATGGCCTCCGGTCGGGTGCTGCGCCAGTGGGGGAGCGTCGCCGACCTCGACGACCTGGTGGTCGCCGACGAGGACCGCCTGTACGTGGCCGCCAACGAGGGCGGTTACCAGTTGCTGGCGTACGACCTGGGTTCCGACGCGGAGCCGGTGGTGCTGCACCGGGCGGGCAACGACGAGTACCGCCCGAAGGAGCTGATCGCCTGCGGCGAGCGGCGGGCCTGCCTGTTGCAGGTGCCCAACAACGACGCCGAGCGCACCGAGGTGGTGGCGGCGGCCGAGGGTAAGCCCACGAGACGCTTCCCGACGCCGGGCGCAACCAGCCTGGTCGCGGTAGGTGAGCAGGTGCTCGCCCAGCGGGAGTACCCGGAACCGGCCCTCACTCTCTTCGACAGCGCCGGTAAGCCGGTGCTGCGGGACCGCGACGGTGTGGGGGTGCGACTCGACGCGGGCAACCTGCTGGTGTTCTCCAAGGCGCCCAGCACTGTCACTGACAACCGCGTGCTGGCCGGCGTGTGGGCCGAGTCCGGCGAACCCGACGAGTTGGGCGAGCTGAAGGACGTCCGGAGCGCGTCCTGCTCGTGGAGCACCCACGTGATCGCCTGCGGCGCGGAGAAGGACTTCGTCCTGTACCGCTTCGCCGACGACTGATGTCGGCGGCCGAGGAGCCGGCCCGTACGATGCTCCGGTGAATCTTCGGGGTACGGTCCGCGCCGATCGTCCGCTGGTGGTGCTCGCTGTCGGGGAGGAGGCCCGTTACCTGCCGCCCGACCTGCCGGTCCTGCTCACCGGCATGGGCAAGGTGAACGCCGCCAGCGCGGTGGCCGCGGTGCTGGCCGCCGGGCCGCGCCCGTCCCTGCTGCTCAACCTGGGCACGGCCGGGGCGTTGCGCCCCGGGTTGGCCGGCATCCACGAGGTGGCCACAGTGCTCCAGCACGACCTGGACACCGAGTTGCTGCGGTCGCTGACCGGCGAGACCTACGGGGCGCCACTGTCGCTGGCCGCCGAGGGCGCGGTGCTGGCCACCGGTGACACGTTCGTCGCCGACGACGCGGCACGGGACCGGTTGGCGCAGCGCGCCGACCTGGTCGACATGGAGGGGTACGCGGTGGCGTGGGCCGCCGCGCAGGCCGGCGTGCCGTGTCGGCTGGTCAAGCAGGTCAGCGACGAGGCGGGGGACGGCGCGGCCCGGACCTGGCGGGAGTCGGTGGACGCGTGCGCCCGGGACCTCGCCGAGTGGGCCGGTCGACACCTCGGCTGAGGCTCACCCTCCCGGTCGCCGCATCTGTAGGCCGGGCGTGGTCTCCCGGACCGCTCCGGGGAGCAGCACGTGACCTGTCAGCCCCAGCGCGACGGCCACGACGACCAGCACCGGCGGCCAGTCGCCGGCCCAGGGCAGCACCAGCAGCGGCACGACCAGACAGGCCATCCGCCACCACGGCACGTTCGTGGACACCAGCAGGGTGAACAACGCGCGGCCCACCACGAACAGCGCCGGGCCGCCCACGATCAGCAGGAGCCACCGGGCCGGCGTCGTCCCGGTCGGCTGCGAGACGACCAGGTCGAACGAGGCCGCCGTGGCGACCACGCCGGCCAACATCACCAGATGGGTGTACGGGGCCACCCGGGCCGGTCGGCCGGCCCGCGCCCCGGCCTCCAGCAATTCGCCGGCCCGGAACACGTACACCTGCCAGAGCAGCAGCATGACGGCGAACGCGCAGAACAGCGAGGTGATCCGGATACCGTCGAGGTCGCTACGGCTGACCCGCATGGTGGGCACCAGGATGATGTCGCCGAGTGCCAGGATGACGAACTGTTGGTACCGCTCGCCCAGGTGCCCGGTGGTCCGCTCGTACTGGTCGATGGGCACCCGGCCCAGCCAGGGCGTCGGATAGCGGGCCGCCGCGGACAGCAGGTCGATCACGATGGCGATGGTCCAGAGCGTCCAGTTCACGTCGCCGGTCGCCGCACCGGTGATCCAGAAGACGCCGGACACGACGAACCAGAACAGGAATCGGCTGGCCCGGATGGTGGCCGCCCGGTGGCGCTGCCGGTACAGCGACGTGATCAGGATGATGCCGCGGAGCACGTGCGTGCCGACGTACGCGACCGCGAAGATCATCGCGTGCCCGTCGGTGACCATGGGCAGCGACGCCGCCATCCCCACCGACCCGACCATGGCGATCATCAGGATGGCCTGGATGGGACGTTGCTGCGGGTCGTAGAACTCGGTGGTGGTGGAGGTGACCGACCAGGTCCACCAGATGGCCGTCAGCATCAGCAGCACCTTCGCGCCACCGGACCAGGAGATGTTCTCGGTCAGCAGCGTCGAGGTCAGCGCGAGGGCGGCCACGAAGACCACGTCGAAGAGCAGCTCCAGCAGCGTGGCCCGGGTCGACCCGTCCGGCCGGCGTACCAGCGCCGCGGTTCCTGCGGTGGTCATGCCCGGCCTCCCGCCGCCGTCTCCGAGGATTATCGGCGGCGGCGACGCGGGCCGTCCCCGGATCGGCGATTCCCGCGAACCGGGGACGAGGGCGGCCGGACACGTCGGCTGACCGGGGAGGTCAGTCGCCGGGTTGCCGGAACCGCAGGCCCGGCGTGGTCTCCCGGGCCGCCCCGGGAAGCAGGATGTGACCGGCCAACCCGAGCGCCACGATCGCGGCCACCAGCAGCGGCGGCCAGCCGCCGGCCCACGGCAGCACCAGTAGCGGCAGGAGCTGCCAGACAACTCGCCGCCACGGCATGACCCACGACACCGCCAGGGTGAAGAGGACGCGGCCGACCACGAACAGCGTCGGGCCGGTGATGATCAGCACGAGCCACGGCACCGGCGTCGTGCCGGTCGGCCTGGTGACGATCAGGTCGAAGGTGGCGGCAGTGCCGGCCACGCCGGCCAGCATGACCAGATGGGTGAACGGGGCGAGTCGCGTCGCCCGGCTCCCGTGGGCCTCGGCCGCCACCAACAGCTCGCCGGCGCGGAAGACGTAGATCTGCCAGAGCAGCAGCATGGTGGCGAAGGCGCAGAGCAGGGAGGCGAGCCGGAGGTGATCGAGATGGCCCCGGCTCACTTGCAACGTCGGCAACAGGATGATGTCGCCGAGGGCCAGGATGATGAACTGTTGGTACCGCTCGCCCAGGTGCTCGGTGGTCCGCCCGTACTGGACAAGCGGCACCCGGCCCAGCCGGGGCGTCGGGTAGCGTGCCGCCCCGGCGACCAGGTCGATCGTCATGGCGATCGTCCAGAGCCCCCAGTTCGGAGTCTCCGACAGTGCGCCGATGACCCAGAAGACGCCGGACACCGTGAACCAGAAGAGAAACCGGGTGGCCCGCTCCCTGGCCGTCCGGTGCCCCTGCCGGTGCAGGGCGGCGACCAGGATGATGCAGCGGATCACGTGCGTGCCGACGTAGGAGGTCACGAAGAGCAGTTGGTGCCCGATGGTGACCATCGGCAGCGATGCCGCCATCCCCACCGACCCGACCATGGCGATCATCAGGATGGCCTGGATCGGGCGTTGCTGCGGATCGTAGAACTCGGTCGTGGTCGTGGTGATCGACCACGTCCACCAGACGGCGGTCAGCATCAGCAGCAGCTTGGCGACGCCGGACCAGGAGAGCTCTTCGGACAACAGTTTTGAGGTCAGCGCGAGGGCGGCCACGAAGACCACGTCGAAGAGCAACTCCAGCAGTGTTGCCCGGGTCGACCCGTCCAGCCGGCGTACCAGCGCCGCATTGCCTTTGGTGGTCATGCCCGGCCTCCCGCCGTGTCTCCCGAGGAATTATCAGTGGGCCTGGCCCGGGTCGTCCCCGGATCGACGATTCCCGCCGGGCGGGGAAGAGGACGGCCGGAGGTTGCCACGGCGTCGGGCACCGGGCGATGCTTGGCCGCATCCATCAAGCTCGATCTGCTCGGAGGTTCGGATGCGCCGCTCCCCGCTCCCCGCCCTCGTCCTGACGGTCCTCCTGCTCGTCGCGCCCGGCGCGGCGCAGGCCGCCGTCCCCGACCGAGCCACCCCCGCCGACCCGGCGGCCGTGCTGGCCCAGGTGCGCACCGCTGGCACCTCCTGGGGCCTCGACCCGGCCAGCGGTCGGATGACCCTCACCGTCGACGACACCGTGGCCCCCGCCGAGCTGACGGCGCTACGGGCGGTGGCCGACCGGGCCGGGGCGCTGCTACGCCGCGAGCCCGGAACGCTGCGCCCCCTGATCGCGGCCGGGCAGGGGATCTACGGCGGCGGGGCGCGCTGCTCGCTCGGTGCGAACGTGCGTAGCGGCAGCACCTACTACGTGGTCACCGCAGGGCACTGCACCAACGCTGCCAGCACCTGGTACGCCGACAGCGCCCAGACCACAGTGCTCGGCACCCGCACCGCCAGCAGCTACCCGACCAACGACTACGGCCTGATCCGCTACACCGGTCGGATCGCCCACCCGAGCGCCGTCTACACCTACCCCGGTCTGCTGACCATCTACGGTGCCGGCAACGCGTACATCGGGCAGGCGGTGTGCCGCAGCGGCAGCACCACCGGGGTGCGCTGCGGCACTGTCACCGGGCTCAACCAGACCGTCAACTACTCCACCGGCGTGATCTACGGCCTGATCCGTACCAACATCTGCGCCGAGCCGGGAGACAGCGGGGGACCGCTCTACGTGGCGTCCACCGGCACCATCATCGGCATCCTCTCCGGCGGCACCGGCAACTGCACCGCCGGCGGCACCACCTTCTACCAGCCGATCTCGGAGGTGCTGGCCGCGTACGGGCTGACGTTGCCCTGACCGGTGACGCGACGGGTTGCCCGTCTCGCACCTGACACCTAGGCTCGGCGACGCCCAGGACCCCGCCGCGAGGACGTGTGCCCGATGCCGACCGACCCCCGACAGGTTCGCTCGACCACCCCGGCCGGCCGTACGCCGGTCGAGGTCGCCGCGGTGGGGGAGACGATGGTGGTGCTCTGCCCCGCGCCCGGTGAGCCGTTGGAGCACGCCGAACGGGTCGCCGTCTCGGTCGGCGGCGCGGAGTCCAACGTGGCCGGTTACCTGGCCCGACTGGGACACCAGGTCGCCTGGGTGAGCCGCGTCGGCGACGACCCCTTCGGCCGGGCCGTGGTCCGGCACGTCGCCGCCGCCGGCGTCCGGGTGGACCAGGTGGTCGTGGACCCCGCCGCCCCCACCGGCCTGTACCTCAAGGACCCGGGCCCGGAGGGCACCGCCGTGCACTACTACCGGGCCGGGTCGGCGGCCTCCCGGATGGACCCGGGCACGCTTGCCGACCCGGGGCTGAGCGGTGCCCGTGTGCTGCACCTGTCCGGCATCACCCCGGCGCTCTCCGCCTCCTGCCGGGCGCTTGTCGAGCACGCGGTGACCGCCCGCCCGCTGGCCGGCTCACTGGTCAGCTTCGACGTCAACCACCGGGCCCGGCTGTGGTCCGCCGAACAGGCCGCACCGGTGCTGCGTGACCTCGCCGACCGGTGCGACCTGGTGTTCGTCGGTCAGGACGAGGCGCAGACGCTGTGGGGCACCACCGACCCGGCCGCCGTACGCCGGTTGTTGCCCACCCCGGAGACGGTGGTGGTCAAGGACGGCGCGGTGGGCGCCACCGCGTTGCGCCACGACGCCGAGCCGGTCTTCGTACCCGCGCCCCGGGTGACCGTGGTCGAGCCGGTCGGCGCGGGAGACGCGTTCGCCGCCGGCTACCTCGCGGGTCTGCTGCGCGACCTCGACCCCGTGCGCCGGTTGCGCCTCGGCCACCTGATGGCGGCGCAGGCGCTGACCAGCAGCGGCGACAACGCCCCCGTCCCGCCGTGGGCCTGGTTCGAGGAGCTGCTCGCCGCCCCCGTCGAGGCCTGGTCGCCGCTCGACCTGACCGCCACCCCGACGCCGGTCTGAGTCGTCGGGTTCCGGCCGGACCACCAGGCAACCGTTTCACCGCGATCTCGGATGGAGTGCACCATGACCACAGCGGACTTCGACCACATCTTCGGCGGCGCCCGGGTGATGGCCATCCTGCGCGGCCTGCCGGTCGCCGAGACCGTCCGGCTCGCCGAGCGCGCCTGGGACCTCGGCATCGACGTGGTGGAGGTCCCGGTGGCCACCGCCGACGCGGTGCCCGCGCTGCGCGCCGCCGTCGAGGCCGGCTCCGCGCGTGGCCGCATCGTCGGCGCGGGCACCGTGCTCGACGTCGAGCAGGTCGCCGCCTCGGCCGACGCGGGAGCCGCGTTCACCGTCGCGCCCGGCCTGGACCTGGCGATCGCCGACGCCGCCGCCGCGCGGGGCCTGCCGCACCTGCCCGGTGTGGCCACCCCGACGGAAGCCCAGCAGGCGCTGCGGCACGGCCTTACCTGGCTCAAGGCGTTCCCCGCGATCACCCTCGGCCCGGCCTGGTTCAAGGCCCTCGCCGGCCCGCTGCCCCAGCTGCGCTTCGTCGCGACCGGCGGCCTCGACGCGGGCAACGCCGCCCCGTTCCTGCAAGCGGGCGTACGGGTGGTGGCGGTCGGGTCGGCCCTGTCCGACCCGAGCCAGCTGGACCGGCTCGCCGAACTGGCCACTGCGGGCGCGTCCGCGAGGTGAACCAGCGGTGGCGGGTTTGTGCCATGGCTCAAACGCGCCGCCGTTTGGTGGGGGACGAGAGGTGGGCGTGGCATCGATGCTGTGCTGCGTACCACTTCTCGACACAAAGAGGTCATCTTGGCTCTGTCTCACCGGCGTCGCCGAACCGGGCTGATCGCCCTCGGCGCCGCCCTCACCCTGGCGGCCGGGTTCACCCCACCCGCCGCGGGGGCGTCCGCCGCCCCGCCCACCAGCCCCGAACGCCCGGCCGGGATTCCTCCCGCCGCAGCCGGACGCGCGTCGACCGTCACCCTGATCACCGGTGACACGGTCACTGTCACCACCGGCGCGGACGGCAGCACCGTCTCGACAGTGCGCCGGCCGGACGGCAGCACGCCGAGCTTCCACCGCACCGTCCTCGACGGCGACACCTACGTCTACCCGGACACGGCGCTGTCGTACGTCACGAGCGGTGTGCTGGACCGGCAGCTGTTCAACGTCACCGACCTCATCGCCGACGGGTACGACGACGCGCACACCGACAAGTTGCCGCTGATCGTCACCATGACCGACGCGGCGGCCCGGGCCCGCACCCGACCCACGGTGGACGGTGCCACCCTGGTCCGGCCGTTGGACAGCGTGCAGGGCGCGGCGCTGACCCGCGAGCGTTCCACCGCCGGCCGGTTCTGGGCCGCGCTGACGGCCGGCTCGGCCCGCCGTACGGGCGACGCCCCGGTCCTGGCCAACGGCATCGCCAAGGTGTGGCTGGACGGTCGGGTGCACGCCGACCTGGCCGAGTCCACCGCGCAGATCGGCGCGCCGACGCTGTGGGCCGAGGGCAACACCGCCGCTGGTGTCGACGTCGCGGTCCTCGACTCCGGTGCGGACGCCGAGCACCCGGACCTCGCCGGCCAGATCGCCGAGTCCAGCAGCTTCGTGCCGTCGGAGCCCGACATCCTCGACTACAAGGGCCATGGCACCCACGTCGCCTCGACGATCGCCGGAACCGGCGCGGCCTCCGGCGGTGTCGAGAAGGGCGTCGCCCCCGGCGCCCGGCTGCACATCGGCAAGGTCCTCAACAGCGAGGGCAGCGGCCAGGACTCGTGGATCATCGCCGGTATGGAGTGGGCGGCCCGCGAGCAGAAGGCCCGGGTCGTCAGCATGAGCCTGGGCGGTGAGGCCACCGACGGCAGCGACCCGATGAGCCAGGCGGTCGACCGCCTCAGCGCCGAGACTGGCGCCCTCTTCGTGATCGCGGCCGGCAACAGCGGCCCGGCGAGCATCGGCAGCCCCGGTGCCGCCGACTCCGCGCTGACCGTCGGTGCGGTCGACGCCACCGACCACCTGGCCGACTTCTCCAGCCAGGGCCCGCGTGCGGGCGACGGCGGGCTCAAGCCCGAGATCACCGCACCCGGTGTGGACATCCTGGCGGCCCGCTCCCACCTGGTGCGCGGCGGCTCTGGGGACTACACGCTGATGAGCGGCACGTCGATGGCCACTCCGCACGTGGCCGGCACGGCCGCGTTGGTCGCCGCCGCGCACCCCGACTGGACCGGTCAGCGGATCAAGGAGGCGCTGGTCAGCACGGTCAAGGCCACGCCCGGGTACACCCCGTACCAGGCCGGTGCCGGCCGGGTGGACGCGGTCGCCGCCGCGCACGCCACCGTCTTCGCCACCCCGAGCGCGTACTCCGGCTTCCAGGGCTGGCCGCAGCAGCCCGGATCGACTGTCGACCGGACGGTCACCTACACCAACGTCGGTGGCGCGCCGGTCACCCTGAAACTGGCCGTCGACGCGGCCACCGCACCGGCCGGCCTCTTCGCCCTCTCTGCCGACACGGTCACCGTGCCCGCCGGCGGCACCGCCACCGTGACGGTCACCGCGGCGTACGACAAGCTGCCGGTGGAGAAGCAGGTCAGTGGCATGATCGTCGCCACCGACGACACCGGGGCGGTTCGTGGCCGCACCCTGATCGGGGCGGGCAAGGAGGGCCAGCGGCAGAACCTGACGCTCGTCGCGAAGGACCGCGACGGCAAGCCACTCGTCGGCAAGGTCATCCTCACCACCGACGGTCTGTTCACCGCCGTGGACCTGCCCGAGAGCGGCACCGCGACACTGCGGCTGCCGGTGGCCACCTGGTCCGGCTGGATCTCCGCGGACGTGCGCGGCGTGCACGGGCCGCGTTCCAAGGGCATGGCGATGCTCAGCTTCACCGACGTCACGCTGGACCGGGACCGGACCGTCACCCTCGACGCTCGGGCTGCCCGGCAGGTGCGGGCCGTCGTGCCGCAGGAGGCCACCGCCACGTCGTTGCGGATGGACATCCACAGGTCCTCCGGGGCCAGTCTCACCGAAAGTCAGGTGCTGCCCGACGACTCGTACGACAGCATGTGGGCGTTGCCGACGGGCCGTAAGGTCACCGACGGCGAGTTCGAGTTCGGTGCGCGGTGGCGGTTGGAACAGCCGCCGTTGACCGTCTCGGCCGGCGGCCGCTCGTACGACGATCTGATGGTGAAGCGTTCGACCCCGGCGCTGCCGGCCGGTCGTCGTCAGCTGGACGCGGTCTATGTCGCCGACGCGTCGGCGGCCGGGTTGGCGAAGCGGCCGGTCCGGGACCGGGCCGTGGTGGTCAGGCGCAGCGACACCGTGGACATCGCCACCCAGGCGCAGGCCGCCGCCGCGGCCGGAGCCACGCTGCTGCTGGTCGTCAACGACGGTGTCGGGCGGCTCCAGCCGTGGGACGAGTTCGCGTGGAGCCCGGAGAGCCCCGCCCCGGTGACCGTCGCCACCCTCGGTGCCGACGAGGGCGACCAGCTCATCGCCTCCCTGGAGCGCGGCGCGGTGCGGCTGACCGTCGAGTCGCACCCGGAGACCAGCTACCTGTACGACGTGGCGCACCACTGGACCGGCGCGGTGCCGGGCGACCTCACCTACCGGCCGACGAAGCGGGACCTGGCCCGGGTGGACGTGGAGTTCCGCAACTACCGGCAGGGCAAGGCGTTGGAGTTCCGCACCGACATCTGGCGGGGCTGGGCGTCGAGCAACCAGGAGACTGCCCCGGCGCAGGGCCGGCGCACCGACTGGGTGAGCGCCGACCAGCGGTGGGTCGACGACGCGTTCATCGCCGGCGAGACCGGTCAGCACCTGATGGGGGTGACCGCCTACCCGGCCGGCAAGCCGAGCACGGTCCGCTGGTTCGGGCCGATCCAGCGCCCTCGGATGGGCGGGAACTACGTGCCCGTGCGGTACCTGGACACCGTCTACCTGCCCGCGCCCGGGTGGGGCGACGGCGGTGGCCACATCGGTGAGGCGTACGCGAACTTCGACATGGTCAACCGGACCACCCTCTACCAGGGGGACAAGGAGCTGAACTGGGGCAACGCCGAGTACCTCCAGGTGTCCGCCCTGCCTGCGCAGCGACTGCCGTACCGACTGGTGGTGGAGAACGACAGGGCCGCCTGGACCAACCCGTACTCGCGGCGGACCCGCACCGAGTGGGGCTTCCGCTCGGCGGTCACCGGGGAGGAGTCGGCGGAGGTGCTGCCGATGATCCAGCTGGACTACCAGGTGGACATCGACCGGGACGGAAAGGCGTCGCGGCGCGCGCCGCTCACCGTGGTCGCCTCGCACCTGCCCGACGTCTCCGGCACGGTCGGCGCGGTGACCGTGGAGGTGTCCTACGACGACGGCGCGACCTGGCAGAAGCCGCGGTTGACCCGGCACGGCGACGGGTGGCGTCTGGCGCTGGCCGCGCCGGCGAAGGCCAGCTTCGTCAGCCTGCGGACCACCGCGCGCGATGCCGCCGGCAACACCGTGGACCAGAGCATCACCCGGGCGTTCGGTCTGCGCTGACGCCACGGTCACCGGCCGCCGGTCGAGCTGCGCGAGGCAGCCCGACCGGCGGCCGGTCCGCTTCAGCCCGTCGGTCGGTCCAAAAAGAGCAGGCGGGCGCGTTTCTCCGGGAGGTCGATCAGTGGTCCGGGCCGGAATCCGGTACGCAGGAACCGGTTGATGGCCCGCTCGTTGCGGGCGTCCGGCTCGATCACGACCCGCCGTCGGTCCGGGTCGGCGAGGACGAAGTCGAGGATCGCGCCGAACAACGCGCCGGTGAACCCGCGTTCGACAGTTGTCGGGGGTCCGATGAGCAGGTGGACCCCGACGTCGCCGGGGCGTACCTCGTAGCAGTCGCCGACCGGGTCCGCCTCGGGCTGGTAGGTCTGCGCCAACGCGGCCGGCGCCCCGTCGCGGTGCACCAGGTACGCGTGGTGGGTGACCAGCGAGTCCAGGTACGCGTAGATCTCGTGCACCCGTTCGCGGCTCGCCTCCCGCATCCCCCAGAAGCGGGCCCGGTCCTGGGTGACCCAGCCGTGCAGCAGGTCGACGTCCTCGTCGGGCCGCACCGGGCGGATGGTGACCGTCCCGAATCCGTCGACCTTGCTGTGGTGGTGGTGTCGGTCAGTGCTCATCCGGCTCCTCGACGAGTCGGTCCCAGTCGGTGACGATCGGCAGCAGCTCGCCCGCCAACCACGCGGGGCCCTGGTCGGCGTGGTGCGTGTCGCCGGGCACTCCGCACGCGCCCAGCGGCACCACCCAGCGGCTGTCCTCGCGCCGCGCCAGATCCCAGACGAAACGCGCCGCCGGGCCCCGGAAACACCAGTGGGTGACCCCGGGGACGCTGGACGTGGACAGCACGCAGTCGTGGTCGCCGTCGAGGCGGGGGCCGGGGCCGGCGTCCGGGTCGGGCAGCGCCCGCCAGGCCGCCAACCGGTGCAGGTCCCCCCAGCGCGCCGGCCCGGCCGTCGCCTCGGCGACCTCCTCGGCCGCCGCGCGCACCACCGCCGCCGGGTCCACGCCGGGCAGCGGACGTCCGCCGAGCAGGTGCTCCAGCGCGTAACCGACGCGCGGCGTCACCGCCAACCAGGGCGCGAACACCTCGGGGTACGCGGGCGGCTCGGCCAGCGCGGCCAGCGCCGGGTGCGCGGCGATCCGCCGTACGACAGCCGCCCGCACTGTGGCGAACGCCGCCGCGTCGGCGCTGTCGGCGGTCATCCGTCGGTCCCAGCGCAGCAGCCGGTCGCGCAGCGCGGCGGCCTCCGGGCTGAGCCCGTCCGACTCGGCCAGCACCGCCAGCAGTGGCCCGGCCGAGCCCAGGTACGTGTCGGTGTGCACCGCGGCCATCTTGTCGGCCGTCCAGCCCTGCCCGGCGTCGAGCAGCTCGGCGATGCGGCGCGCCCGGTGCGGCGCGGCGAACTCCACCCCCAACGGCGTCGCCAGGCCACGCTCGTTCGCCATCACCGCCCGACCGGCCACCTCGGCGCGGGGCATCGGCGCGTACCACCCCTGCCAGGTGTACGCGTCGTCCCACGCGGGGACGATCCGCCGGCCGTTGTCCGGATGCCGTACCGGAACCACCCCGGCGACCCGGTGCAGCAGCCCGCCGACGGTGTCCGCCGCCTGCACCACGTTGACCGGCTCCACCCAGTGCCGCAGCGCGTGGTCCACATCGGTCACGGTGCGGGCGCGCAGCAGCTCCGGCAGCGTCGCGAAACCCAGCTCGGCGCGGACCCGGGGCGGGTAGCGCAGGCTGATCGCCGTCTCGTCGCCGGGCCCGCCGACGATCACCGGACCCCGGTCGGTCTCCATCACCTCGACCTCGACCGGGTCCGCCCCGGCCACCTCGATCGTCTCGACGTGGCAGTGCACGGACTGCCAGCCGTCCGGGCCGAGGGCCTGCACCTGCCGGTCCTGCCGGCGCAGCCGCTCGGCGTACAGGTCCTGGTAGTCGGCCATCGCGTTGGTGATCGCCCAGGCCACCGCGCCGGTGTGCCCGAAGTGCGCGATGCCCGGGACACCGGGCACCGCCAGCCCGATAACGTCGTACTCCGGGCAGGCCAATCGGATCTGCTGGTAGACGCCCGGGTCCTCGATGAACCGGTGCGGGTCGCCGGCGAGCAGCGCGCCCCCGGTGCCGGTGCGCTCGGCGGCGAGCAGCCACCCGTTGCTGCCGGCGACGGCCGGTCCGTCGGTGGCGAACGCCTCGACCAGGTCCGGGCCGAGCCGCTGCGCCACGTGTTCCCGCCAGAGCTTGCCCGGGAACCCGGCGAACAGGATGTGATGGCCCAGCCAGACCGCCAGCGGGGTCCACGGTTCCCACCGGCCGGGGCTCAGCCCGGTGGCGGCGAACTCCGGCGCGCGGGCCGCCCCGGCGGCGAGGCCGTCGTTGACCCCGTCGACGTACGCGCCCACCCACTCGGCGGTCGCCCGGTCGAGCGCGGCGTGGCAGCGACGCGCGGTGTCGTCGAGTCGTACCCGTCTGGCGAACCGGTCCCAGTCGAGCGCGTCGACGCCGAGGAACGCCGCGCTGGTGCCCTGGGACCGGTGCCGTTCCACCTCGATCTGCCACGCCCGGTCGTAGGCCGTCACCCGCCCCTGGGCCGCCGCCAGCGCGAGGGGGTCGTCGGCACGCAGGTGCGGAACGCCCCAGGGGTCGCGGAAACGCTCGGCGTTCACGCGGGCTCGACGGCGCGACGGCGGGCGGCGGGAACGACCAGCGGGGTGCCGGTCTCCGGGTCGTCGATGACCCGGCAGGGCAGCCCGAACACCTCGGCCACCAGGTCGGCGGTGACCACCGACGTCGGTTCTCCGGCGGCCACCACGCGACCGTCGCGCATGGCGATCAGGTGGGTGGCGTAGCGGGCCGCGTGGTTCAGGTCGTGCAGCACCGCGACCAGGGTGCGTCCCTGCTCCTCGTGCAGTCGGGCGCACAGATCCAGGATCTCGATCTGGTGGGCGATGTCGAGGAACGTGGTGGGCTCGTCGAGCAGCAGCAACGGGGTCTGCTGGGCCAGCGCCATGGCGATCCACACCCGCTGCCGTTGCCCACCGGAGAGTTCGTCCACCGAACGGTCGGCGAGGTCGTCGACGCCGGTCGCGGCCATCGACTCCTCGACCACCCGCTCGTCCTCGCGCGACCACTGCCGCAGCAGCCCCTGGTGGGGGTATCGACCCCGGGCGACCAACTCGGCGACGCTGATGCCGTCCGGCGCGATCGACGACTGGGGGAGCAGGCCGAGTGTGCGGGCGACGGCGCGGGCCGGCTGGTCGTGGATGTCGCGCCCGTCCAGCAGCACGGTGCCGACGCTCGGGCGCAGCATCCGGGACAGCGCGCGGAGCAGTGTCGACTTGCCGCACGCGTTCGGACCGATGATCACCGTGAACGAGTTGTCCGGCACCGCGACGGTCAGGTTCTCCGCGATGGTGCGCTGGTCGTAGGCGAGGGTCAGCGCGGTGCCGCCGAGCCGGGAGGTGCCGGGGTGCATGGGTGCTCCTTCGAGGGCGTCGCGGGTGTTCACAGTCGACCCGCCCGGCGTTCCAGCGCCAGCAGCCAGACGAGATAGCCGCCGCCGATCACTCCGGTCACCACACCGACCGGAAGCTGGTGCCCGGGGAACGCGCGCTGGGCCAGCAGGTCCGCGCCGACCAGCAGCGCCGCTCCGACGGCCATCGACGGCAGCAGGTTCGGGCCGGGCGCCCGGGTCAGCCGTTTCGTCACGTGGGGGGCGACCAGCGCCACGAAGGACACCGGCCCGGCGGCGGCCGCCGCGAACGAGACCAGCAGCACCGCCGCCGTGAGCAGCACCAGGCGCAGCCGGCGCACCGGCACGCCGAGGGCGTTGGCCGTGTCGTCACCCAACTCCATCATCCGCAGCGCCGGGCCGCAGAGGACGAGGACCACTGGCGTCACGACGACCAGGACGGCGATCAGCGGCCCGGCGTTGGCCCAGCCCCGCCCGTCCAGGCTGCCGGTGAGCCAGAGCACCGCCCGGGCGGCGTCCATCAGGGGCGCCCGGGTCAGCAGGTAGCCGTTGACTCCGGTCAGGATCGCGGCGATGCCGATGCCGACCAGGATGAGCCGGTACCCGTGTACGCCGCGTCGCCAGGCGAGGGCGTAGATCACCAGGCCGGTGGCGAGCCCACCGGCGACCGCCGCGCCCGCGAGGGCCAGGCTGCTGCCGCCGAGGACGACCACCACCAGCGCGCCGGCCGACGCGCCCTGGGTGAAGCCGAGGATGTCCGGGCTGCCCAGCGGGTTGCGGACCAGCGACTGGAACACCGTGCCGGCCAGCGACAGCGCAGCGCCGACCAGCAGCGCGGTGACCAGGCGGGGCAGTCGCAGCTCGTGCACGATGAACTGCTCCGCGGGTGTGCCGCCGCCGGCGAGCGTGCGCAGCACGTCGGCCGAGCCCATCGGATAGTCACCGCTGCCCAGGGCGACCAGGCCGAGCCCGACCGCGAGCAGCGCCGCCGCGACACCGACGGCCAGCGCGCGGGGACGGTACCGCAGCGACAACCCGCCGGGGGTACGGAGGACTGTCGCGGTGTCGAGTCTGCTGGTTCGCCCGCTCACGGGTGGGCCACCTTGGCACGGGAGACCAGCCAGAGGAAGAGCGGGCCGCCCAACACGGCGGTCACCATGCCGACCTGGAGCTCTCCCGGCCGACCCAGCACCCGGCCGAGCACGTCCGCGCCGAGCAGCAGCGCGGGCGCGAGCACCGCGCAGTACGGCAGCAGCCACCGCAGGTCCGGGCCGGTCAGGGCGCGGACCAGGTGCGGCACCAGCAGCCCGACGAAGACGATCGGGCCGCAGGCGGCAGTCGCCGCGCCGCACAGCAGCGTGACCGCCACGATCACCGCAGCGCGGATCAGCCCGGGTCGGGCGCCCAGGGCGCGCGCCGCGTCGTCGCCGAGGGCGAGCGCGTTCAGCGGGCGGGCGGCGCCGAGCGCGACCAGCAGGCCGATGAGGATGAACGGCAGCACCCGCTGCACGGTCGCGGCGTCCGCGCTGGCCAGCGAGCCAACCGTCCAGAACCGCAGCCGGTCCAGCGAGGCCGTGTCCAGCAGCATCACCGCGCTCACGTAGGAGTAGAGGGTCGCGTTGAGCGCCGCGCCGGCCAGCGCGAGGCGGGCCGGGGTGGCCCCACGTCCGCCGCCGACGGCGTAGACGAGGGCGGTCACGACCGCCGCGCCGAGCAGCGCGAACCAGACGTACCCGCCGACGGCGGTGACGCCCAGGAAGGCGGCGGCGGTGGCGACCGCCGCGGACGCCCCGGCGTTGATGCCGAGCAGGCCGGGGTCGGCCAGCGGGTTGCGGGTGAGGGCCTGCATGACCGCGCCGGCCACGCCGAGCGCGGCGCCGGCGAGGAGCCCGAGGAGGGTACGCGGCAGGCGCATCCGGTGCACCACCGCGTACTCGGCGGCGTCGCGGTGCAGCAGGCCGGACCAGACGTCGGTGAGCGGCATGGCTTTCGCCCCGACCGCGATGCTGAGCAGCACGATCACTCCGAGCAGTGTCACCGCGGCGATCAGGCCGGCGGCGCGTACCGCCTGGCGACCGCGACGAACCGGGATGACGGCCGGGCCCCGGTCCGGCACGCGTGGTGCCTGCCTGGTGACGGTGGGTGTGGCGTCCAGTGTGGGCTCCGGGGTGGTGGCGGTGCGACGAACCGCTGTTGACAATGACCGAGGTTAGGCTAACCTAACCCCGCCGCCCTGGTCGAGTCCGGCCAAACCCTTGATCGAAAGACAACACCATGCCCGATGCCCTGTCCGCACGTCGTCTCTCCCGCCGTGGCCTCCTGGCCGCCGGTGGTGCCGCCACGTTGGCCACCCTGCTCGCCGCCTGCGGCACTGACGACACCGCGAAGCCCGCCGCCGGCAACGGAAGTGGCCCCTGGTCGTTCACCGACGACCGGGCCACGAAGGTCGAGGCGAAGGCCCGGCCGACGCGCGTGGTGGCCTTCACCGGCGTGGCGGCAGCACTGATCGATTTCGGTCTCGATAAGCAGCTGGTGGGCGTGTTCGGTGAGACCAGGCGTGCGGACGGTAGCGCCGACCCGCAGGCCGGTGACCTCAACATCGAGGCCGTCGAGATCCTCGGCAACGTGTGGGGCGAGTTCAGCCTGGAGAAGTACGCGGCGCTGCGTCCCGAGCTGCTGGTCACCCACATGTACGACCCGGACGCGCTCTGGTACGTGCCGGACGAGAGCAAGGCCAAGATCCTCCCGCTCGCGCCCAGCGTGGCGATCACCACCGCCCGGGTGCCGATGACCAAGCCGATCGAGCGCTACGCCGCGCTGGCCGAGTCGCTCGGCGCGGACCTGTCCGCCAAGAAGGTCACCGACGCGAAGGCCCGCTTCGACGCCGCAGCCGAGTCGGTCCGGCAGGCGGTCAAGGCCAACCCCGGCATCACGGTGATGGCCTGCTCCGGCAGCCCCGACCTCTTCTACGTCTCCAACCCGAAGGTCAGCACCGACCTGATGTACTTCGCCGAGCTGGGCGTCGACATCGTGGTACCCACCAAGCTCGAAGCCGGCGACTACTTCGAGGCGCTGAGCTGGGAGAACACCGCCAAGTTCCCGGCCGACCTGATCCTGCTGGACAACCGCAGCACCGCCCTTCAGCCCAAGGACCTCGCCGCCAAGCCGACCTGGCAGCAACTGCCGGCGGTCAAGGCCAACCAGGTGACCCCGTGGGACGCGGTGCCCCGCTTCTCGTACGCCGGCTCCGCGCCGTTGCTGGAGAACCTCGCCACCGCCATCCGGAACGCGAAGAAGGTCAGCTGAACCACCCATCGCCCCCGGGCGCACCGCCGCGCCCGGGGTGGGTCCTCGCTGCCCTCGTCGAGAACGTGGAAGGACATCCCGTGACCGTGCCGACGTACCCCGTCGAGACCACCGCGCCGTCACCGACGCCCGCCGTCGCGCGGGCCCACCTGCTGCACGATGGTTCGGTCGAGCAGTACCGCCGGACCATCGCCGACGGCGTCGACCGGGTCGCCCGCCGGGTCGCCAGCGTCGACCGTCCCGTCACCGGGATCACCCCGGCCGAGCTGGCCCCCCTGGTCGACCGGGTGGACCTGGACCGACCGCTGGGCGATGCCGGCGCCGCGCTGGACGAGTTGGAGGACGTCTACCTGCGCGACGCCGTCTGGTTCCACCACCCCCGCTACCTCGCCCACCTCAACTGCCCGGTGGCCATCCCGGCGCTGCTCGGCGAGGCGGTGCTCACCGCCGTGAACTCCTCACTGGACACCTGGGACCAGAGCGGCGGGGCGACCCTCATCGAGCGGCGGCTGATCGACTGGACCGCCGCGCGGATCGGCCTCGGCCCCAGCGCCGACGGTGTCTTCACCAGCGGCGGCAGCCAGTCCAACCTCCAGGCGCTGCTGCTGGCCCGCGAGGAGGCGTGCGCCGACGCGATCGGCCCGGCGGCCCGTGCCGAGCTGCTGCCCCGGCTGCGGGTGCTCACCTCCGCCGCCGGTCACTTCAGCGTGCAGAAGTCGGCCAAGCTACTGGGCCTCGCCCCGGACGCGGTGATCGCGGTACCCACCGACAGCCGTCGGCGGATCCGGTCGGCAGCCGTGAGCGCGGAGATCGCGCGGTGCCGGGAGGCCGGACTTGTGGTGATGGCCGTCGTCGCCACCGCCGGCACCACCGACTTCGGCTCCATCGACCCGTTGACGGAGCTGGCCGCGATCTGCGCGGCGACCGGCGTGTGGCTGCACGTGGACGCCGCGTACGGCTGCGGTCTGCTCGTCTCGCCGACGCGCCGGCACCTGCTCGACGGCATCGAGCGGGCCGACTCGGTCACCGTCGACTTCCACAAGTCGTTCTTCCAGCCGGTCAGTTCCAGCGCGCTGCTCGTCCGCGACCGGCGGACCCTGCGGCACGCCACGTACCACGCCGACTACCTCAACCCGGCCCGGATGGTCGAGCAGCGCATCCCCAACCAGGTCGACAAGAGCCTCCAGACCACCCGCCGCTTCGACGCGTTGAAGCTCTGGCTGACCCTGCGGGTGATGGGCCCGGACGCGCTCGGCGCGCTCTTCGACGAGGTGGTCGACCGGGCCGCCGACGCCTGGCAGCTGGTCAGCGAGGACCCCCGGTTCGAGGTGGTGACCCGCTCCGAGCTGAGCACCGTGGTCTTCCGCTACCTGCCGACCGGCCCCGGCCGGGAGTTGGCCGACGCGGCGAACCTGCACGCCCGTGAGGCCCTCGCGGCGTCCGGCCTCGCCGTGGTCGCCGGGACCCGGGTGGACGGCCACCACTTCCTGAAGTTCACACTGCTCAACCCGGCGACCACCGTCGACGACGTCGACCACGTGTTGGAACTGATCGCCCACCACGCCGGCCGGTACGTGCACGACCGCACGGCCGCCGACCTGACCTGCCACGTCGGCTGACGCCGACCTGACCTGCCACGTCGGCTGACGCCGACCGCGCCTGGAGACTCGCATGTCCACCCACGACTTCGTCGCCATCGGGCTCGGCCCGTACAACCTGGGTCTGGCCTGCCTCACCGCGCCGATCGACGACCTGGACGGGGTGTTCCTGGAGGCCCGTCCCAGCCTGGCCTGGCACCCCGGCATGCTGCTGGAGTCGGCCCGGTTGCAGACCCCGTTCATCGCCGACCTGGTCAGCCTCGCCGACCCGACGTCGCCGTACTCCTTCCTCAACTACCTCAAGGAGATCGGCCGGCTCTACCCGTTCTACATCCGGGAGAGCTTCTACCCGCTGCGCAGCGAGTACGACGCGTACTGCCGGTGGGCGGCGGCGAAGCTGCCGAACCTGCGCTTCGGACAGACCGTGACCACAGTGGAGTTCGATTCCGCCGACGAGCGGTACGTGGTGCGGGCCAGCACCGGCGCGGGGGAGACCGTGGAGTACCGGGCCCGGCACCTGGTGCTCGGCACCGGCACCCCGCCGTACCTGCCCGATGCCGTGGCCGCGCTGCCCGGGGACGCCGTGCACAACTCCCGCTACCTGGAGCACCGGGCGGCGTTGCGCACCAAGCGCAGCATCACGGTGGTGGGCAGTGGGCAGAGTGCCGCCGAGATCTACCACGACCTCCTCGGCGACATCGACCGGTACGGCTACCAGCTCAACTGGGTGACCCGTTCACCGCGGTTCTTCCCGCTCGAATACACGAAGCTGACGCTGGAGATGACCTCACCGGACTACGTGGACTACTTCCACGCGCTGCCCGAGGCGACCCGCTACCGGCTGGAGACCGAGCAGAAGGGGCTGTTCAAGGGGATCAACTCGGACCTCATCAACGACATCTTCGACCTGCTGTACGCTCACAGCGTCGACGGGCCGGTGAACACCCGCCTGCTCACCAACACCGAGCTGGTCGGCGCCGACCACCAGGACGGGACGTACACCCTGGGGTTGCGTCAGGTGGAGCAGGAGCGCGACTTCACGCTGCGGACCGAGGGGCTCGTCTTCGCCACCGGCTACCACTACCGGGTGCCGGAGTTCCTCGACCCGGTGCGCGAGCGGATCCGCTGGGACGCGCACGGCCGCTTCGACGTGGCCCGCAACTACAGCATCGACCACAGCGGGCGGGGCGTCTTCCTGCAGAACGCGGGCACCCACACGCACAGCATCACGTCGCCGGACCTGGGCATGGGCCCCTACCGCAACTCCTGGATCATCCGGGAGCTGCTCGGCCGGGAGCACTACCCGATCGAGAAGAGCATCACGTTCCAGGAGTTCGGGGTGCCGTCGTGACAGTCGTCGTCGCCCGCGTGGACGACCGGCTCGGCGAGTTCGCCCTCCGTACGCTCGATCCGGACGCCGACGCCGCGTTGCTGCACCAGTGGGTGACCCACCCGAAGGCGGCGTTCTGGCTGATGCAGGACGCCGACCTGACCCGGGTGGCAGAGGAGTACCAGCGGATCGCCGCGCACCCGCACCACGACGCGTACCTCGGGCTCTGGCGGGGGAGTCCCGCCTTCCTCGCCGAGCGCTACGACCCGGCCCACGTCGAGCTGGTCGGCCTCTACGACCACCAACCCGGTGACGTGGGCATGCACTTCCTCTGCGCGCCCGTCGGCACACCTGTGCACGGCTTCACCCGGGCGGTGCTGACCACCGTCATGGCGTGGCTCTTCGCCGACCCGACGACCCGGCGGGTGGTGGTCGAACCGGACGTCCGCAACACCGCCGTACACGCGTTGAACGCCGCCGTCGGCTTCGAGGTCGTCGGGCCGATCGCCAAGCCGGAGAAGGACGCCCTGCTCAGCGTCTGCACCCGCGCCCAGTTCGAAGCTGCGGTCAACAGCACTGCCGTCGACAGTGCTGCCACCACCCGAATCGAAGGAGCCCCGGCGTGACCGCCACCGCCGTCCCCACCCCGACGTCCGCCACCACCGGGCACGCCGCCGGCAGTCCGGTCGGCCACCTCACCCCGGAGCGCTGGGCCCGGGCCAACCGGCTGCTGGTCCGCAAGGCGCTCGCCGAGTTCACCCACGAACGCCTGCTCACCCCGGAGCCCGTGCCGGGCACCGACGACCGCCAGTGGTACGAGGTCAGCAGCGACGACGGCACCGTCACCTACCGGTTCGCCGCGCGGGTGCTCGCCCTGGAGCACTGGCAGATCGACGCGGACAGCATCACCCGGCACCGCGACGGCAAGCCGACGCCACCCGACGCGGTGGACCTCGTCATCGAGCTTCGCGACACCCTCGGGCTCTCCGCGCGGGTGCTCCCGGTCTACCTGGAGGAGATCACCTCGACGCTGGCCGGCACCGCGTACAAGCTGGCCCAGGCCGCGCCGAGCGCCGCCGAGCTGGCCGAGGCCGACTTCCAGACCATCGAGACGTCGATGACCGAGGGCCACCCGTGTTTCGTGGCCAACAACGGCCGCCTCGGCTTTGGCGTCGACGAGTACCACAGCTACGCCCCGGAGGTCGCCGCACCGATCCGGCTCGAGTGGCTGGCCGCGCACCGGGACCACTCGACGTTCAGCAGTGCCGCCGACCTCGACTACGACAGGCTCATCGAGGGCGAGCTGGACGCGGAGACCCGGGCCCGGTTCGCCGCCACGATGATCGATCTCGGGCTGGACCTGGCCGACTACCACCTGATCCCCGCGCACCCGTGGCAGTGGTGGAACAAGCTGGCGGTCACCTTCGCCGGGGAGCTGGCCGAGCGTCGGCTGGTGCACCTCGGCCCCGGCCCGGACGTGTACCTGGCCCAGCAGTCCATCCGCACGTTCTTCAACGTCAGCGAGCCGAGCCGGCACTACGTGAAGACCGCGCTGTCGGTGCTGAACATGGGCTTCATGCGAGGGTTGTCGGCCGCGTACATGGCGGCGACCCCGGCGATCAACGACTGGCTGGCCGACCTGATCGCGGGCGACGAGGTGCTGACCGGCACCGGCCTGACCGTGATCCGGGAGCGGGCCGCTGTGGGTTACCGGCACCGGCAGTACGAGGCGGCCACCGACCGCACCTCCCCGTACCGCAAGATGTTGGCCGCCCTGTGGCGGGAGAGCCCGGTGCCCGACCTGGCGCCGGGGCGTCGACTGTCCACCATGGCCGCGCTGCTGCACGTGGACAGCGACGGCGGGTCGCTGGCGGCGGCACTGATCGCCCGGTCCGGGTCGACGCCCGAGGTGTGGTTGCGCCGTTACCTGGACGCCTACCTCACCCCGTTGCTGCACAGCTTCTACGCCCACGACCTGGCGTTCATGCCGCACGGCGAGAACGTCATCCTCGTCCTCGACGAGAACGACACCGTCGAGCGGGTGATCTTCAAGGACATCGCCGAGGAGATCGCGGTGATGAGCGCCGACGTCGAGCTGCCGGAGGCGGTCGAGCGGATCCGGGTCGACGTGCCCGACGACACCAAGCTGCTGACCATCTTCACCGACGTGGTGGACTGCTTCCTGCGCCACCTCAACGCGGTTCTGGCCGAGGCCGGCGTGATCGGCGAGGACGACCTCTGGCGTACGGTCGCGGCCTGCGCCGCCGACTACTTCGACCGGGTGCCGCACCTGGCCGATCGGGTCCGCCACTACGACCTGTTCGCACCGGAGTTCACGCTCTCCTGCCTCAACCGGCTGCAGTTGCGCAACAACCAGCAGATGATCGACCTGGCCGACCCGTCGGCGGCTCTCCAGTTCGTCGGCACCCTCACCAACCCCCTCGCCGCCCACGCCCCGGCCCGGTGACCGTGCTCGGGTCTGGTCAGGGGGCGTGCCAACGGGTGCAATGGGGCTTATGGGATTGCTGAGTACCGTGAGCCTGTTCGCCGCCACAGTGACCACCGGCCTGACCGCCGGGCTGTTCGCCGCCTTCGCGTACGCGGTCATGCCAGGGCTGGGTCGTGCCGACGACCGGACGTTGGTGCTCGCCATGCAACGGATCAACGAGTCGATCCTGAACGGCTGGTTCGCGGTCTGCTTCGGTGGCGCGTTGCTGTTCACGCTGCTGGCGGCGGCGCTGCATCTGGGCGCCGACCGCCGGGCGGCGCTGCCGTGGATCGTCGCCGGGCTGCTGGCCTACCTGGTGGTGCTCGGTGTCACCGCGGTGGTCAACGTGCCGCTCAACAACGTGCTGGCTCGCGCCGGCGACGTCGACCAGGTCACCGACCTCGCGGCAGTGCGGGAGCGCTTCGAGACCACCTGGGTACGCGGCAACGTCGTCCGGGCCGTCGCGTCGACCGGCGCGTTCGGGCTGCTGGCCTGGGCCCTGGTGGTGGCGGGACGGCACTCCGGCTGAGCCGTTCGCGGCTCAGTCGGTCGTCTCCGCCGCTCCGGCCTGCCGGAACGCGCGGGCCAACCGGGCCAGGTCGTGACCGTCGAAGTGCTGGAGGAACCGGCGGCGTACGGCGGCCAGGTGGCTGGGCCAGGACTCTTCCAGGCGGGCGAAGCCCGCGTCGGTGAGGACGGCGTTCCAGCCCCGGGCGTCCTCCTCGCAGCGTTCCCGCTTGACCAGGCCCTGGGTCTCCAACCGGATGATCGTCCGGGTCATGCCGCTGAGCGAGAGGTAGCAGAGGGCGGCGAGTTCGTGCATGCGCAGCCGCCGTTCCGGTGCCTCGGACAGGTTCATCAGGGCGGTGTACTCGGTGAGTGGTAGCTGACGGTCACCGACCATGTCCGCGTCGATCGTGCGGGGCAGCACGTACATCACCTGGCCCAGGGCACGGACCAAGGCCTCTTCATCAGGGGTGAGGGGTTGCGGAGTCTCTGCGGAGGGGTTGGACATCCTCATATCATACTTGTTTGACTGAGCAAATGGTTACCCTCCGTGTGACAACGACCATAGACGAGATATTTGCTTGACCAATCAAGCACCGGTTAGCGTTCTCGCCGTCAGGTAAGGACCCTCTGAAAGGCGCCACACATGACCAGGATCGGGATCATCCTCGGAAGCACCCGCCCGGGGCGTAACGGGGAAGCCGTCGCCCGCTGGGTGCTCGAGATCGCCAAGCAGCGCACCGACGCGGAGTACGAGCTGATCGACCTGCTCGACTACCAGCTGCCGCACCTCGACGAGGCGTACCCGCCCTCGATGGGCCAGTACTCCCAGCCGCACACCAAGCGGTGGGCCGAGACGATCGCCTCGTACGACGGCTTCGTCATCGTCACCCCCGAGTACAACCACTCCACCTCGGGTGCCCTGAAGAACGCCATCGACTTCCTGTACGCCGAGTGGAACAACAAGGCCGTCGGCTTCGTCAGCTACGGCTCGGTCGGCGGCGCGCGCGCCGTGGAGCACCTGCGGCTGATCTCCGGTGAGCTGCAGATGGCGGACGTGCGCTCGCAGGTCGCGCTGTCGCTCTTCACCGACTTCGAGAACTTCAGCACGTTCAAGCCCGGCCCGTTCCAGCAGGACGCGCTGACCACCACGCTCGACCAGGTGGTCGCCTGGAGCGGCGCGCTCGCTCCGCTGCGTAAGGCCTGAGCGTTCCGCTCCTCGGAAACGGCCGCGGGACCATCCCGCGGCCGTTTCCCTGCGTCCTGCGGTCGTGCCACCATCCAATGCGATGAGTACACCGACCGTTGGCCCTCCTGCTAGGGCTCCGCTGTGGCGGGACCGCACCTTCGGCACGTACTGGGTCGCGCAGTCGCTCTCGGCGGCCGGCGACTCGTTCGCCTATCTCGCGGTGCCGCTGCTGGTGCTCCAGGCGACCGGGTCGGTGGCGCAGATGGGCCTCCTCACCGCCGTCGCGGGTGCGGCGTCCGTCGCCGCCGGGGTCTTCGGCGGGGTGCTGGTCGACAGGTACGACCGCCGCACGCTGATGATCGTGGCGGACCTGATGCGGCTGGTGCTCTACGGTCTGGTGCCGTTGGTGTGGCTCGCCGGCCCGCAGGTGTGGCTGCTCTTCGTCGTGCTGCCGATCTGCGAGGCGGCCGGCATGGTGTTCCAGGTCGCGGCGGTGACCGCCGTCCGCAACCTCGTCGACCGGGATCGGATCACCGAGGCCAACGGCCGGTTGCAGGCGACGTACGCGTCGGCCGCCGTCCTCGGGCCGCTGCTCGCCGGTGTGGTGGCGGCCCGCTTCGGCCCGGCGACCGCCATCGCCGTCAACGCGGCGAGCTTCGCGCTCTCCGCGGCCGGACTGTGGCTGATCCGTCTGCGACCCGCGCCTGTCGACGCCGCCCCGGTGGCCCGGGAACGCCCGTTGGCCGAGTTCCTCGCCGGGGCGCGGTTCCTGTGGGGACAGCCCGTCCTGCGCGCGCTGACCGTCCTGTTGTCGGTCTTCATCTTCCTGACCTACGGCTTCGTCGACGTGCTGATCTACCACGTCACCCGCGACCTGGGCGGCTCCGAGGGCACCGTCGGCACGGTCCTCGGTCTGGCGGCGCTGGGCACGGTCGCCGGTGCGCTGCTGGTGGCCCCGCTGCGCCGGCGACGCGGATTCGGCGCGACCTGGATCGGCGCGCACGCCGTCTGCGGTTTCGCGGTGGCGGGCGTCGGCATCGCGACGAGCGTGCCGGCGGTCACCGCGCTGACAGCGGTGTACCTGTGCTGCCTCAGCATCGGCGGGATCTGTTCGATGTCGCTGCGCCAGGAGATCACCCCCGACCACCTGCTCGGCCGGGTGACGTCGGCGTTCTGGAGCACGCACTACGCCCTCGGTCCGGCCGGCGCTGTCGTGCTGACCTGGGCCGCCGCCCGGTTCGGGGTCGCGGCCGTCACGCTAGCGGCCGGCACGGGATGCCTGCTGGTAGCTGTCGCCGGCCTCTTCAGTCCGGTCCGCCGCGCCGGCGCGGAACCGGCTGCGGCGCCGCCTGACGTCCGTGTGTCCTCGGCCAGCGGCACTGTCGGCGGTTGAGGTCCTGTCGACCTGATGTCACAGACGAGTCACACAGCTGAGGTGACTCGCCTGGCCGGCAGCGATTCGGTTGTCCTGAGGCGACTCGGTCGACGCGGCGAGGATCGATTCGTTTGTGACATCAGCTCCAAAGGTGCCGACCAGCGCAATGCAGTCCTGAGCTGAGCGCTCCGGTCAGAACTCCTGGTACATGACGTGCAGGCCGACCCGGCCGAGGGTGGGGTGACGGAACGCGCCCGGCACCGTGCCGATCACCGCGAAGCCTTCCCGCCGGTACAGCTCCACCGCCGAGCGGTTGCTCTCCGCGACGGCGTTGAACTGCATGCCCGCGTACCCCTGCTCGCGGGCCCAGGTCAGGGCGTCGCGGCACAGCGCGGTGCCGACGCCCCGGCCACGGGCGTCGGCGGCGACCATGAAGCTCGCCGTGGAGACGTGCGCGCCCGGTCCCGGTTTGTTGGTGCCCATCTTCGCGGTGCCGAGCACCCGCCCGCCGTCCACCGCGACGACCGTCCGGCCCGGTGCCATTTCGACCCACATGCCGTACGACTGCTCGGCGGTCATCGCCGGGTCGTAGGTGAAGGTCTCCTGAGCCCCGATCACCTCCTGGATGATCGGCCACACCTGCGACCAGTCCTGGTCGACGAACTCCCGAATCAGCACCGGGGGAGGCTAAGCCCGCAATGAGCCGCGGACAATCGGTTATCCCCGGGTGCATCCGAGCGGCGTTCCCGGTGCGAAGCATGGGTCGTGACGAGACGTCACGGATCCGTCGCTTCGACGAAAGGCCCGCTGATGAAGATCGCACGATTCGCCGCCAGGGTGGCGGTGGGCACCATGGCCACCGCGCTGGCCACCACGGCCATCGCCGTGCCGGCCGCGCAGGCGACCGGCAAGACCAAGCCGCTCGGCACGACCTCGCTCGCCGAGGTGCTCACGAAGGACACCAGCGGCTTCGACCGCAACTCGCGGGACTTCGACGTGCTGACCGCGGCCGTGCTGGCCGTACTGGAGGCCAAGCCGAACTCACCGGTCAAGGTGCTCACCGACGGCACTGTCGCGCTGACCGCGTTCATCCCCACCGACGCGGCCTTCCAGCAGTTGGTACGCGAGATCACGGAGGCGAGGAAGCTGCCGAGCGAGAGCGCGGCGTTCACCGCCGTCGCCGGGCTGGGCATCGACACCGTCGAGTCGGTGCTGCTCTACCACGTGGTGCCCGGTGCCACCATCGATCGCAAGACGGCGGTCCGGGCCGACGGCACTGACCTGAGCACCGCGCTCGGGTCCACCGTCGAGGTCGACGTGCGCACCTACCTGCACGTCTTCCGCCAGGTGCGGCTCGTCGACGCCGACACCGACGACCGGAACGCCCGCGTCGTCACCTTCGACGTCAACAAGGGCAACCGGCAGATCGCGCACACCGTCGACCGGGTGCTGCGCCCGATCGACCTGCCCTGACCGGGGGCGGGTGGCGTCCGACCACGCGTCGGGCGTCACCCGCGCCGGCCGTCAGTCGGAGGCGAGCGCGGTGATCTCTCCGTCGAGCAGCTCCGCCAGTCGGGCGTGCCGCCAGGGGTGGGTGTGAACGGTCATGCCGCGGCTGGGCATCTCCACTGTCATCAGCAGGTAGAGGTGCAACCGGTACAGACCCAGGCGGCTCCGCGCCGAGGCGTCCAGCAGCAGCGGCTCGGCGGCGGCGGCCCGGTAGCCGCGCAGCAACGGGTGCTCCGGCTCGTCCTCGACGCGCCGGAAGAGCAGCGGCGAGACCAGGTCCAGCAACGGATCGCCGTAGAGGAACCGCTCGCCGTCCACCAGGCCACGCAGCCGCAGCCGGCCGTCCGCGTCGGGCGCGGCCAGGACGTTGCCGTCCCAGCAGTCGAAGTGCAGCAGCGCCGGGCGACGCACCTCGTCCAGCACGTCGGCGTGCCGCTCTACAAGCGCGTGCAGGCGCTCGGGCGGGAAAGGCAGCCGGACGTTCCAGTCGGACGCGTCGGCGAGCAGCGCGTCCAGCATCGCCGTGAACGCGGCCCGCCAGGTCGACCCGGAAGGCCGGTCGCCGTCGTAGCCGAACCGGTCGCCGGTGACCCGGTGCAACGCGGCGAGGGCCGCCCCGAGGTCGTGGCGCGCCGGGCCGTCGTCGATCGCGGCGCCGTCCTCGGCCAGGTCGGACAGCGATCGGCCGGGCAGCATCGTGGTGACCAACCACTCGCCGTACGCCGGGTCGGAGCCGTGGTGCAGCACGACGGGCGTCGGCACCTGCGGGGCACGCTCGGCGACGAGCCGGAAGTAGTCGGCCTCGGCCACGCAGAGCCCACGCTCGTAGCGCAGCAGCGGCGTCCCGGCCGGTGGCGCCAGCTTCAGCACCACCCGGCGGTCGTCGTCGAGCAACGCCCACCAGACCGTCGCGTATCCACCTCCGGTCAGCGGGCCGGTGTCCCGCACCCGGGCGTGTGGCCCGAACGACGCGCCGACCAGATGCCGCACGTCGGCACTGGTGATGCGCCGTTGGGTCGGGCTGACCACGGTCACGTCGTCGCGTCTCCTCGCCGCGGGTGCGGCGTCGAGCCGGCGGTGGCACGGACGGAGGGCGGGACGGGCCCGGCGGTGTCACGGCGGACCAGCTCGGCGGGGAGCACCTCGACCCGAGGCGTCGGCGCCCCGACGCCGAGCACCAGGGACATCGCGCGCGCCCCCATGTCGACGAGGGGCAGTCGCACTGTGGTCAGCGCCGGCGTCACGTCCCGGGCGATCGGCATGTCGTCGAAGCCCACCACCGAGGTCTGCTGCGGCACGGCCAGCCCTCGCGCTCGCAGGGTGGCGAGCGCGCCGATGGCCATCGAGTCGTTGAGCGCCACGATCGCGGTCAGCTCCGGGTCGGCGTCGAGGAGTCGGGCGGTCGCCTCCGCGCCCCCGTCGCGGTCGAACTCCGCGTACCGGATGCGCCGGTCCGGCAGCTCGCGGCCCTGCTCGGTGAGGGCCTGGCGGAGACCGGCCAGCCGGTCGGTCGTGGTGGTGAGGATCCGTGGGCCGGCGACGACGCCGATCGCCCGGTGCCCCAGCCCGCACAGCTCCCGACCCGCCAGGTAGCCGCCGGTCCGGTTGTCCGGCATGACCGCGTCGCCGGAGTGCTCGTGCCGGCCGATCACCGCGACCCGCCCGCCGGTGGCCTCGTACGCGGCGAGCTTCTCGTTGAGCTGCCGGGTGAACGCCTCGTCGTGGTAGCCGGAGCCGGCCAGGATCAACGCCGCCACCTGGTGGCCGCGCAGCAGCTCCACGTACTCCAACTCACGGTCCGGGTCCCGGTAGCTGTTGCAGATCATCAGCAGTCGGCCCTGGTCGGTGGCGACACGTTGCAGCCCACGGGTGATCTCGGCGAAGTACGGGTCGGAGACGTCGTGCACGATCACGCCCACCGCGCTGCGGTGCGAGCGGGCCAGCAACTGGGCGTGCGCGTTCGGCACGTACTGCAACTCGGCGACGGCGGCGAGCACCCGCTCGCGCAGCTCGTCGGTGACCGGTTTGCTGCTGCCGTTGATGACACGGGAGGCGGTGGCGGGTGAGACGCCCGCGCGGCGCGCCACATCGGACAGGGTCGCCATGGCCCGCCCCCTCGATCTGTTGACGGCGTTTCGTCGTGCCGGCTAGCGTCACGGTACCGCAGAGAAAGCCCTTTCCCGCAGGGAGGCCCGGCCGTGTCCGACAGCTTCGCGGTACTCCAACTCGACGACCTTCCGGCCCGGCGCTGCTCGTGTGGGACCACCCGCCGAGGCTTCATCGCCGAGAGCGACGGCCAGGCCAGCGTGCACCTGCTCCAGGTGCAGGACGCGGTCACCCACCACCACCGGGTCGCCACCGAGTACTACATCGTGCTCGCCGGTGAGGGCGAGGTCGAGTTGGACGGCGTCCGCCATCCGGCTCGACCGATGTCCGCGTTCCTGATCAAGCCGGGTTGCCGGCACCGGGCCATCGGCGACCTGACCGTGCTGCTGGTGTCGCTGCCGGCGGCGGACGACACCGACGAGTACTTCGATGACTGACCGGTCGGCCCCGCTGCCCGGTGGGATCGGGGTTTCCCGGCTGCGCGTCTACGACACGCTCGCCCCGGACGGGCTGGTCGGCGGCACCCCGCACGTGCACCTGTGCTGCACCGAGGGGTACGTGGTGACCGACGGCGAGGGCGCGGTGCAGACCCTGACCGCCGCCGGCTTCCGGGAGACGCCGCTGCGGCCGGGCGCTGTGGTCTGGTTCGAGCCCGGCACCGTGCACCGCCTGGTCAACGGGGGAGGGTTGACCATCGTGGTGCTCATGCAGAACAGCGGGTTGCCCGAGGCCGGTGACGCGGTCCTGACCTTCCCGCCCGACGTGCTGGCCGATCCGGCCGCGTACGCCGCCGCGGCGGCACTTCCCGACGGGGGAGCGCCGGGCGCGGACGTGTGGGCCGCGTACCGCCGACGTGATCTGGCGGTGACCGGGTTCCAGGCGTTGCGGTCCGGCGGGCCGATGGCGTTGGCCGCCTTCCACGCCGCGGCGGTCGCGCTGCGCGAGCCGCTGCTGGCGCGGTGGCGGCAGCGCTGGGAGTCCGGCGCGGGTCGGGCCGCCGCCGACACCGGCGCCCACCTCGACGCTCTGGAGCGGGGGGACCCCCGGCACCTGGGCGAGGCCGGCGTGTACGCGGTGGACGAGCCGGTCGAGCGGGGTCGGCTGGGCATGTGCGGCCTGCTCGACACCTACCCGGCGGCCGGCTGACGGCGTCGGACGAATACATCGAGGAAAGGCCTTGCCCGGCATCGCAGGGGCAGCCTACGCTCCCAGGAAAGCGTTTGCCTGATCCGCCGATCGGCCCGGATGTCGGTGCCGTGCCGGGCGCCCGAGGAGGTTTCGCGTGACCGAGAACTCTTTGGACACCGCAGGTCGCCGCGCCGACGCCGAGGCGGTGGACAGCGAGCGGGCGGCCCCGACCACAGTCGACAGACCGGCATCGTCCGGTGCGCCGACCGGCGGTGGCCGTCCACCACGACCGACGCTCGGTCGCCGGGCGGCGGCCTTCGCCGACTCGCTCTGGCGTCCGGCGCTGGTCCTCGCGGTCCTGTTCGCCGCTTGGTGGTTCGTGGCCGCCCAGGAATACGTCCCGAACTACCTGGTGCCCACACCCGGCCAGGTCTGGGAGACGATGACCGACCAGTGGTCGGAACTAGCCCGACACACACTGGTCACCCTGTACGAGACGGTCCTCGGCTTCGTGCTGGCCGCCGCGTTGGGCCTCGCGACCGCTGTCGCCATCGCGTACTCCCGCACCCTGGACAAGGCGCTCTACCCGATCGTCCTGTTCGCACAGGTCATCCCGAAGATCGCCATCGCGCCCCTACTGGTGGTCTGGTTTGGCCTCGGCCTCACCCCGAAGATCATCCTGGCGGTGCTCATCGCGTTCTTCCCGGTGGTCATCTCCGGTGTGGCCGGCCTGCGCTCCACCGACCCTGAGCTGCTCGACCTGGCCGCCACGATGGGTGCCGGGCCGTGGCGCACCTTCCGCAAGATCCGCTTCCCGAACGCGTTGCCGCACCTCATGGCCGGTCTCAAGGTGGCGGTCACCCTCGCGGTGGTCGGTGCCGTGGTCGGCGAGTTCGTCGGCGCCAGCGAAGGGCTCGGCTACGTCCTGTTGCTGGCCAACGGCAACCTCGACGCCCCGCTGCTGTTCGCCGACCTGATCCTGATGTCCGCCATCGGCATCGTCCTGTTCGTCCTGGTCGAGATCGCCGAGGCACTGCTCATCCCGTGGCACGCCAGTCGCCGGGCCGGCGTGTCCCTGACCACCTCCTGACCGACCCCATCACGGAGGCACCGATGAAACGCACCGCCACCACCATCCTGGTCACCGCCGCCCTCCTGTTCGCCGCCACCGGCTGCGGTGGGGACGACTCCGCCGGCAAGACCGGCGCGGACGGCAAGAAGCAGGTCACCCTGACCCTGAACTGGGTGCCCTACGGCGAGCACGCGCCGTTCTACTACGGCCTGCAGAACGGCTACTACTCGGCCGAGGGCATCGACCTGAAGATCCTGCCGGGCAACGGCTCGGGCAACACGGTCAAGCAGGTCGCCCAGAAGCAGACCGACTTCGGCTGGGCCGACAGCCCGGTGCTGCTCAAGTCGGTGGCCACCGGGATGCCGGTGCGCAGCCTCGGCGCGTACCTGGAGAAGGGCCCCTCCTCGGTGGAGTTCTTCTCCGAGAAGAACATCAAGACCCCGGCGGATCTCAAGGGCAAGACCGTCGGGGGCACCCCCGGCGACGCCCTCTACGCGACCTTCCCGGCCTGGCTGGAGAAGAACGGCCTCAAGCAGAACGACGTCAAGGTCGTCAACGTCGACGCCGCCGGCAAGATCGCCGCCCTGGCCGAGGGCAAGGTCGACGCCATCATGGGCTTCTTCCACGACCAGGCGCCCACCATCGAGAGCAAGACCGGTAAGAAGGTCGACGTCCTGCTCTTCGCCGACTACGGGATGAACCTGCTCGGCACCGGCCTGATCGCCAACACCCAGACCCTGCAGAAGGACCCGGAGTTGGCCCGCAAGTTCGTCAAGGCCACCCAGAAGTCCTGGGCCGACGCCGCCCGCGACCCGGCCGGCGCGGTGACCGCGATGGCCGCGCTCGCCGAGAACGAGCCGGCACCCGAGGTGCTCACCAAGCAACTCACCCTCGTGCTGCCGCTGCTCGGCGGCGAAGGACCGCCCGGGGTGAACACCGAGGCCCAGTGGACCGAGACCATCGACCTGATGTCCCGCTACGCGGAGCTGAAGGACCCGGGCGCGCCCAACGCGTACTGGGACTCCTCGTACGCGAAGCAGGGGTGACCCGGTGACCGCCGCGCCGGCAGCCACCGGCACCGCCATCGGGATGTCCGGGGTGACCGTACGGTTCACCTCCCGGCGGTCCCAGACCACCGCCCTGGACGACGTGTCGCTGGACATCGAGCCCGGCGAGTTCGTCACGATCGTCGGCCCGTCCGGCTGCGGCAAGTCCACTCTCCTGAAGATCGTCGCCGGGTTGGTCACGCCGACCAGCGGTGCGGTGTCGCTGTTGGAGCGTCCGGTCCGTGGCCCGCAGAAGGAGATCGGCTTCGTCTTCCAGAAGGCGGCGCTGCTGGAGTGGCGCGGTGCCCGGGCCAACATCCTGCTCCAGGCCGAGATGCGCGGCATGGACCGGGCCCAGGCGTCCCGTCGGGCCGACGAGCTGATCGAGATGACCGGCCTGACCGGCTTCGAGAAGGCACTGCCACACGAGTTGTCCGGCGGCATGCAGCAGCGGGTGGCGCTCTGCCGCGCGCTGCTGCACTCCCCGCCGGTGCTGCTCATGGACGAGCCGTTCGGCGCGCTGGACGCGCTGACCCGGGAGCAGATGAACGCCGAACTGCACCGGATCTGGCGGGAGACCGGCACCACTGTCGTGCTGGTCACCCACTCCATCGCCGAGGCGGTCTTCCTCGGTACCCGGGTCGTGGTGATGAGCCCCCGGCCCGGCCGGATCATCCGCACCTTCCCGGTCGACCTGCCGGCGCACCGCGACTACGCGTCGGTGATGTCGGATCCCCGTTTCGACCGGCTCGCCACCGACCTGCGTGGGTTGCTCGGCAGCGCGGCCGCCAACCACTGAGCGCGGATCGGCACGACCAGCACGACGGAAGGAACACCATGACCCGCAGGTCGATCGGCATCATCGTCAACGGTGTGACCGGAAGGATGGGCTACCGCCAGCACCTCGTCCGGTCCTTGCTGGCCATCCGGGAGTCCGGCGGCGTGACGCTGGCCGACGGCACGACCGTCTGGCCGGAGCCGGTCCTGGTCGGGCGTAACGAGACGAAGCTCCGCGAGATCGCCGAGCGGCACGGGCTCACCGAATGGACCACGGACCTGACCGCCGCGCTCGCCCGCGACGACGTCCAGATCTACTTCGACGCGCAGGTCACCCAGCAGCGCGAGAAGGCGATCCGGCAGGCCATCGAGGCCGGCAAGCACATCTACACGGAGAAGCCCCTCGCCGAGGACACCGCTGCCGCGCTCGACCTGGCCCGGGCGGCGGACGCAGCCGGCGTACGCACCGGCGTCGTGCAGGACAAGCTCTTCCTACCGGGGCTGCGCAAGCTCAAGCGCCTCGTCGACGGCGGCTTCTTCGGCCGGATCCTCTCGGTGCGCGGCGAGTTCGGTTACTGGGTGTTCGAAGGTGACTGGCAGCCCGCCCAGCGGCCGTCGTGGAACTACCGGGCCGAGGACGGCGGCGGCATTGTGGTCGACATGTTCCCGCACTGGCACTACGTGCTGGAGGAGCTGTTCGGCCGGGTGCGGGCGGTGTCCTGCGTGACCGCCACCCACGTGCCCGAGCGCGTCGACGAGGCCGGTCAGGTGTATCCGGCCACCGCCGACGACGCCGCGTACGCCGTCTTCGAACTCGACGGCGGGATCATCGCGCAGATCAACTCGTCCTGGAACGTGCGGGTGTACCGCGACGAGCTGGTGGAGTTCCAGGTCGACGGCACCGAGGGCAGCGCGGTGGCCGGGCTGCGCAACTGCCGGGTGCAGCACCGGGCGGTCACCCCGAAGCCGGTGTGGAACCCGGACCTGCCGGCCACCGAGGACTTCCGCGCCCAGTGGGCCGAGGTGCCCGACAACGAGGAGTTCGACAACGGCTTCAAGGTGCAGTGGGAGGCGTACCTGCGGCACGTCGTCGCCGGTGAGCCGTTCCGCTGGGACTTCCTGGCCGGCGCGCGCGGCGTGCAACTCGCCGAGTTGGGGCTGCGCTCCGCTCGCGAGGGTGGTCGGGTCGAGGTGCCGGAGCTGCGCTCATGACGGCCGAGGTGGTGCCGCCGGTGACGGCCGAGGTGGCGCTGCCGGGTGGCCGGCGGCACCGGCTCACCGGGGGCGGCGGCTTCGCCCGCCCGGCCGCGCCGGCGACCAGCCGGATCGCGTACGCCGCCGCGCACGTGGTCGCCGACCCGACGGCGGAGAACGTGCCGGGTGCCCCGGCGGCCGTGGACTGGGACACCACCCTCGCCTTCCGGCGGCACCTCTGGTCGTACGGGCTCGGGGTCGCCGAGGCGATGGACACCGCGCAGCGGGGGATGGGGCTGGACTACAGGGCCACCCGGGAGTTGATCCGCCGCAGCGCCGCCGAGGCCCGCGCGGTGGGAGGCCGGATCGTCGCCGGGGTCGGCACGGACCAGCTGCCGGCCGGTCCGGCGACAGTGGCGGCGGTCACCGCCGCGTACCTCGAACAGCTCGCCGACGTCCGCGCGGCCGGCGCCCGCCCGGTGTTGATGTGCAGCCGGCATCTGGCCGCCGCGGCGCGCGGCCCGGAGGACTACCTCCGGGTGTACGACGAGCTGCTGAGCGCCGCCGACGAGCCGGTGGTGCTGCACTGGCTGGGCCCGATGTTCGACCCGGCGTTGAACGGCTACTGGGGTGCTGCCGACCTGGACCTGGCCGCCGACACGGTCGTCGAGCTGATCAAGGCGCATCAGTCGATTGTGGACGGCATCAAGGTGTCGCTGCTGGACGCCGACCGGGAGGTCGCGCTGCGCCGCCGGCTCCCCGCCGGGGTGCGCCTCTACACGGGTGACGACTTCCACTACCCGGAGCTGATCCGGGGCGACGAGGTGGGGCATTCCGACGCGCTGCTCGGGGTGTTCGCGGCCATCGCGCCCGCCGCCGCGGCCGCGTTCGCCGCGCTGGACCGGGGGGACCTGGCGGCGTACGACGAGATCTTCGCACCGACAGTGCCGCTGGCCCGGCACCTGTTCGCGGCCCCGACCTGGCACTACAAGACGGGTATCGTGTTCCTGGCCTGGCTGGCCGGGCACCAGGACCACTTCACCATGGTCGGCGGCGCGCAGTCCGGCCGGTCCCCGGCGCACCTGGCCACCCTGCTCACCCTCGCCGACGCGGCCGGGTTGTTGCCGGATGCCGACCTGGCGGCGGCCCGGGCGCGGGCGTTCTTCACGGTTGCCGGGGTGGCCCAATGAGCCTCGCGCGCTTCTCGTTCAACCAGGCCACCGCCCAGCGCTGGCCGCTGCCGGACGTGGTGGCTGGCTGCGTGGCGGCCGGAGTGCCGGGCATCGGGTTGTGGCGCGAGCCGGTCGCCGAGTACGGGTTGGCCCGGTCGGCGAAGCTGGTCCGCGACGCGGGTCTCACCGTCACTTCGCTGTGCCGGGGTGGTTTCTTCTCCGCCGACGACTGGCACGAGGAGAACTTGCGGGCCATCGAGGAGGCGGCCACAGTGGGTGCCCCGGAGCTGGTCCTGGTGTCCGGTGGGCTGCCGCCCGGCAGCCGGGACATCGACGGCGCCCGGCAGCGGGTCGCCGACGCGATCGGGGAGTTGGCCCCGCACGCCGAGGCCGCCGGGGTGCGGCTGGCGATCGAGCCGCTGCACCCGATGTTCGCCGCCGACCGCTGCGTGATCGCCACCCTGGGTCAGGCGCTCGACATCGCCGAGCGGTTCGACCCGTCGGTGGTCGGCGTGGTCGTGGACGCGTACCACGTCTGGTGGGACGACACGGTGTACGCGCAGATCGCGCGGGCCGGGGAGTGGATCGCGGCGTTCCAGGTCTGCGACTGGGTGACGCCACTGCCGGAGGGGGTGCTGCTCGGCCGGGCGCTGCCGGGCGACGGGTGCATCGAGTTGCGCCGGTTGCGCGAGGCGGTGGACGCGGCCGGTTACGTCGGCCCGATCGAGGTGGAGGTCTTCTCCGCCGAGGTGTGGGCGCGCCCGGGTGCCGAGGTGCTGGACGCGGCGGTGGCCGGTTACCTGCGCCACGTTGTCTGAGACTGCCGAACGGCGCTGGCCGGCGGCGGTCGGCGCGTGGCTGGGAATCGGCACCGCACCTGCCACGCTGGTGCTCGGCGCGGCGATGGCCGCCCGGCACGGCGGTGCGGTGCCGGTGGCGGGTCTGCTGGTCGGCGGGGCGCTGATGGCGGCACTGCTCTGGGGGCAGGGTCGGATCGGTCTGCGTCGGCCGCTCGGCGACGGCGGGACGCTGACCGCGGTGCTGCCCGCGTACCTGGGGAACACCTCGCGGTTGCTGCTGGCGGCGGTGCTGACCGTGTCGATGGTCGGTTGGAACGGGTTCAACGTCGGGCTCGGCGGTGCCTCGCTGGCCGCGTTGACCCACCTGCCGGGCTGGGCCGGGCCGGCCCTGTTGGAGGTGGCGGTCCTCGCCGTCTCCTGGGCGCCGGCCCGACTCGGCAACCGGATCGCGGTGGTCACCACGCTCAGCGCGGTGGTGCTGGTCGGCTGGTGCCTGGCCGTGCTGCCTCCGCCCGGCGCGCCCGTCCGGCTCGCCTTCGGTGGGTTCGCCGACGCCGCCGCGCTGATCGGCTACGCGGCGGTGTTCGCGTTGCGCGCACCCGACTTCAGCGTCGGCCTCGCCCGGCGGCGGGACCTGCTCTGGTGCGTGGGGCTGCTGATCGGGCCGGCGTTGCTCGGGGTGATCGCCGGTGCCGGCCTGTGGCTGCGCACCGGCGAGGCGGACGTGGTCACGCTGCTCGCCGCCGGATCGGGCCTGGCCGCGTACGCGAATCTGTTCGTCGCGGTGGCGGTCTTCGCCGCCGCGCTGACCACCACGTACTCCGGTTCGTTGGCGTTGCGCGGCCTGGCGCCCCGGGTGCCGGCGCGGGCGGCGATGCTCGCCGTCGCGGTGCTCGGTGGGCTGCTGGCGGTGGCGCGCTTCGACCGCCTGGTGCTGCCCTGGCTGACGCTGCTGGCCGCCGCGCTGCCGGTGCTGGTGGTGCCGATGGCGACCGAGGCCGCCGCCCGCCGCCGCGGTAGCGCGCCGCGGACCGTGCCGGCCTGGTGCTGGGTGCCACCCGCGCTGCTGGCGGTGGCCTGCACCCTCGCCGGCGTGGGTGTCGCCCCGCTGCTCGGGCTGGCTCTCGCCGGGGTGTGCACAGTGCTCTGGCGGCGGGCCGCTCGGTGATTTCGCTCAGGAGTCGCCGCGGCGGTCAGCCCACTCGTGCTCCAGGATGGACATGTCGTGGGCGTCGACCCAGTCGCCGTCGAAGCACAGAGCGTGGCGTCGGGTGCCCTCGTGGATGAAACCGACCTTTTCGTAGACGTGCCGGGCGCGGGGATTGAAGTCGAAGACCTCCAACCCCACCCGATGCATCCCCAGCTGGTCGAAGGCGTAGCCGAGCACGAGCCGGGCGGCCTCGGTGCCCAGACCGCGACCGCGGCCCTCCGGCCCGACCATGGTGCGGAAGTTGACGCTGCGGGCGTCGGGGTCCCACGAGTTGAGGACGACCTCGCCGACGACACGATCTGTTGCCTTGTCCACGACGACCAGGTCGAGCCGGTCGTCGGCGGCGCTCCGTGAGCCGTACCAGTCGCGGCTGCGCTCCAACGGTGGAGGCACTCCCAGATCCGCGCTGCTGCTCACACTGCCGGTCAGGCGGGCCACGTCGGGATCAGCCATGACCGCGGTCATGGCTTCGGCGTCGTCGGCGGTCGGTGGCCGCAGCGTGACCAGGCGTCCGGTCAGAGTGGGCTTGTGGCTGAGATCGGTCATCGGGTTCTCCCCGTGGACTCCCGGATGTCACGGCCTGGCCGCCTGACCCTAGCCGGTCGAGGTCGGGGGTGAGCAACCACATATCTGCCGGCGCGGTCGGTCGCCCGGTCGTCGACCGTGACACCTGTCGGGGTCGTTGAGGTGGCGGGCGCAGGTCAGGCACCACTCGCTCAGGCGGCACCTCGGTTCGTGGCCACCCAGTCGCGGGAAGCGGTGAACTTCTCCACCGGATCGCCGAGGACCTGCCACGGCCACTCGGTGACCATCCCGTCGAGCAACGCGAACGCGTGCGCGGCCGCGTCGAACTCCTCCGCCAGCTCGAAGGTCAGGGCGAAGATGGCCAGCCGAGGCGCCCAGCCGGGACCGGCGGGAACGTAGTCTGGGTGGAAGATCGAGCTCTCCGCCGCGGCGAGCAGCTCGGCGCGGACCTCGTCCGAATCGAAGTAGGCGTTGCCGTCCTCGATGTCGGTGGCCTCCCACCTCTCGAAGTGGGCGACGGCCACCAACTCGTGCAGGAGGCTGTAAGGCCCGGCCGCAGCCGCTGCACCCCTGGCGAAGTCGAACATCTCCTCGTGACTGCCGGACCACTTCGCGCACAGATATTGCAGCCGCTGCTCGTGCGCGACCACGTGCCCCGGGTGGAGTCGAGTCACCGCCTCGAAGCGCTCTCGGGCCTCCGCCGCCCCGACTCCCAGGCCGCGGGCGCTGGTGACCAGCCAGGCGCGGGCGGTCACGTTGTCGGGTTCGCGGGCGAGCACCTTCTCCAACAACGATTCGGCGTAGTGCAGCCGCTCGTGGAACCCCTTGAACTGCTCAGCGGTGGTGTACTTCGCCCGCTTGCCGCCGCGTGCCTCCCACGCCCAGTGCACCGCGTGACAGCCAGCGACCAGCACGGGGAGCGTCGAATCGGGCTCGGCGTCGATCCATTCTCCGATCCAGTCCTGGATCCCGTCGACACCGCCGACCGCCTCCATGAGAAAGGCCATCTCGTCCGGGTCGGCGGCCATGGTGAGCAGCTCCCGCGCGAACTTCCACCGACGCTTCTCCAACGCTCGGATCAGGGCCTTTCGATGCGGGTCGCCATAGGTCGGGTCCAGGGCCGGTGCCTTGGACCGCTTCATGAATCCCCACATGCCACCAAACCCCCGTGCCACACGTCGCGATGGACGCCGATACTAAATGATCATGTCCGACCACTGCGGAGCGCGGGTGGGCGCCGTCGGCGGGGGTCGCCGCTCCGGCGGCATCGGCAAAACATGATCTAGGCGTGGCCCGTGGAACGTGATCTTATACGCACCAGCGATCCGAAACACTCTCCGAACCCTCGATTAACCGTCGGAGGCTTAGGTGGGGGAGCGCTCCCATGAGCGGGTCGCGATCGGAACAGTGCTCCACAAAGGAGCCATCGAAAGGAGCCTCGTGGCTACCAGCACGAGCGAACACAGGCTGCGGAGACTAGCGATACCGACGCTGGTCCTCGCCCTGGTCACCGGTACCACCGGCGTCGCGGGATCGGCGTCGGCGGCACCCGCAGGGCCGTCCGGTGGCGGCAGCGCCGGCTACTTCACCGCCGGGTCCGACAAGAAGGTCACCCTGACCGACGGCGCCGACCGCCGGCCGGGCGGCAGGAAGGCAGCCGACCAACAGGCCACGGCGGACGAGACCCGTCCCGGCATGTACATCGTCGAGCTGGCCGAGGAACCCCTGACCTCGTACACCGGCGGCTCGTCCGGGTTGGCGCGGACCCGCCCGCAGGCGGGTGACCGGCTGGACGTGACGTCGGCACCGGCACGGGCCTACCGCGGCCACCTCGACGCGCAGCGCAGCGCCGTCGCTGCCGCCGCGAAGGTGCAGGTCACTGCCTCATACACCACCGCTTTCAACGGGTTCTCCGCGAAGCTGACCGCCCAGCAGGTGACCGCGTTGCGGGCGGACAAGCGCGTCCGCGCCGTCACCGCCTCACGGGCGCTCGGCACCCCGACGCCTCCGCCGACCGCACCGGCCCCCAGCGCCCCGGCCACGCCGAATCCTGGCGAGCTGGACCAACCGGCAGGAGCGGATTCCGCCGGCAAGCCGGACAAGCCCGGTAAGCCCGGCAAGCCCGGCCCGGGCACCGGCGCGGGCATGGTGGTCGGTGTCCTGGACACCGGCATCTGGCCGGAGAGCGCGTCCTTCGCCAAGAAGATGCCCGCCCCGGCGAACTGGCGTGGCACCTGCCAGACCGGTGTGGCCTTCGTGGCCGAGCACTGCAACGGCAAGATCGTCGGCGCGCGGTACTTCGCCGACTCGTGGTTGGCCTACGGCGGCACGGTGCCCGACGGTGAGATCCTGTCCCCCCGCGACGTGTCCGGGCACGGCACACACACCGCCTCCACCGCTGCCGGTCTGCCGCTGCCGAACGTCACGATCGACGGTCGTCGCTTCGGTCCCGTCTCCGGGGTGGCCCCGGACGCCCAGATCGCCGTCTACAAGGTGCTCTGGGGCGGCATGGGCTACGACGCCGACATCATCGCCGGCATCGACGCCGCCGTCGCCGACGGCGTGCAGGTCATCAACTTCTCGATCGGCTCCCAGCTCGGCGACTGGGAGGCCAACACCCCCATCGGCATCGCGTTCCTCAACGCCACGCTGGCCGGGGTCTTCGTGGCGGCGTCGGCGGGCAACACCGGCATCGTGAGCGGGGCGATCAGCAACGCGGCGCCATGGGTGACCACTGTCGGCGCGGCGGTGACGAAGCTCGACGAGGCGACGGTCAAGCTGGGCGACGGCACGAAGCTCGTCGGCGGTTCGCTGGACGCCCTGCCCGGTGGCGACTCGCGGCCGATGGTCTTCGGCGAGCAGGCCGGCTCGCCCGACCTGGGCGCTGTCTACTGCGAGCCCGGCAGCCTCGACGCTGCCAAGATCAAGGGCAAGGTCGTCGCCTGCGCGCTGTCCGACATGTTCGGCTCCGCCGCCGAGATCAAGGCCAAGGGCGGGGCGGCGATGGTGGTGTTCGACCCGGTCGGCAACTACCGGATCAACTCCATCTTCAACTTCCCGGTGGTCTACCTGCCGACCGAGAAGCAGGCCGGCTCGCTCTTCAACTACCTGATGCGCCACCCCACCGACGCGAAGGTCTCCCTGCGCAGCGGCGGTGACGGCTCCAGCGTCCCCGGCCTGCCCAGCGTGGCGGACTTCTCCTCCACCGGCCCGGACAAGGTGACCCTCGGCGTCTTCAAGCCGGACCTCGTCGCGCCGGGGTCGAACATCATCGCCGCGGTCTCGCCCGCAGGCAACTTCGGGCGGAACTACGACGCGTACTCCGGCACCTCGATGGCCTCGCCGTACGTGGCCGGCGCGGCAGCGATCCTGCGCGCCACCCACCCGGACTGGTCACCCGGCGCGGTCGCCTCCGCGCTGCGGACCACCGCCACCGACACCGTCGGCACCAGCGACCCCCTGGAGCAGGGCAGCGGGTTCATCAACCTGGCCAAGGCCACCGACCCCGGCCTGGTCATCCAACCGACGGCGGCGGAACTGGTCACCTTCAGCGAGACGGCCCAGCCCGACGGCAAGGAACTCAACCTGCCGGCCATCTCGTTGCGCGAGTACGACGGCACCCGCCCGGTGACCGTCACCCGCACCCTGACCAACGTGGGTAAGGCGAAGGAGACCTACCGTTCGTCGGTGTCCGGCCTGCCCGGCATGAAGGTCACCGTGTCCCCGGCATCGGTGACGCTGGCGCCCGGCACGTCCGCGACGGTGACCATCACCGTGCGCCGGGGCAGCGCTCCCTGGGACCGCTACGTGACCGGCTCGATCACCTGGCAGGGCAAGGCACACAGCGCCCGGATCCCGGTCGCCGCCCGCCCGTGGGGCATCACCCCCCGGCCGTACGCCGACGACGGTGAGGAGTTCGGCCGGATGACCAACGGTGCGTTCGGCTCGCTCCAGCCCGGCTTCACCGGACCGTTCGCCGGCCGCAGCACCGGTTACACGCCGATGCAGCGGACGTCGTACTCGATGCCGGCCGGCGTCTACGGCGGCGTGTTCGACCCGACGGCCACCGGAGTGAAGAAGGTCGACTTCACGGTGCCGGCGAACACCGCAGGCATCGTGGTCGAGACCACCACCGACGACCCGAACACGAACCTCGATCTATACCTGTACAAGGGCGACGAGCTGGTCTACAGCAGTGACAGGTACTGGACCAGCGCGGAGCAGGCCTACAAGTTCCTGCCCGAGCCGGGGCGCTACACGGCGTACGTGTTCGCGCAGTACCCCGGTGGCCCGGTCGTCGACTTCCAACTCGGGCACGCCATCATCAGCCGAAACGCCACGTACGCGGGTGCCACGCTCGAGGCGCCCTCCACCGTGGAGCGCGGACTGACGTACGGGTTCACGCTGAAGCCGGAGAAGCCGCTGGCCGACGGCGACTTCTGGGCGTACACCGAGTGGAACACCAACGGGACTGTCATCCCCGGCAACCTCGTCTACACGCAGCAGAGTTCCTGGGAGTAAACAGTTGTGAGCTGTGGGGCGGTGCCGTTGTGCACCGCCCCACAGCCCTTCCGGCGACACCCGTGGGCTGGTGCGGCACCTCAGCTCACGCAGGTCCACGCCAGCAGCCTGACGACAAGGGATATCGTTCCGGCGTGCACCTTCGCCGAACGCCAGGTATGGGGTGGTCACACGATCAACGTCGCGCGGCCATCGCCGTGTTGCTGTCGGCCGCGATGATCGAAATCCGGGCCTTGGCATCGAGGCCAGACAGCTCGAAGCATCCGGACGGGCATCTTGTCGAGATCAGGCTCATCGCCGACGTCTGCCACAACCTGCCCGGTGCCGACCGACCCAGGCCAACCGGTGAATACGACGGACTCGTCTACACCTGGCAGAGCGCCAACGACTTCCAGCGCTCCTGGCTGCGTAAGCACTTCGCCCGCGCCGCGATCGACACGACGTTTCTGGAGCAGGCACCGCGGCTCCCACGGCCGGCGACCGCACCCGACACCCGGCCGAGCTGGAAGCATTGGCAGTTACCCCGCGATCCGAAGACGTTCCTCGCGGTCGACTCGAGCACCCTCGCCAACCTCGTGCGCCAAGCCCGCGCAGTCGACCGCCACGACCCCACGTACGGGCCGGCCCGCACCGCTGCCGGCGAATGGTTTCTCAACCATCTCGATCCGGACGGGCGGCACATCATCCGTCCGAGCCGCCACGGTGAGACGCTGTTCCAACCCGACGGACCAGCCGATCTTCGTCAGTATCGGGTGCTGGTGACGATGAGCGACGGGTCGCTCATCGTCGATCACCCTCGCCTTCGTGCGACGGACATCGCGGCGTTGCCCCGCAACCTTCATCTGCTGCGTCGCCTGCAACTCGCCGCGGTCCCGCCTCGCCGGCAGGAACTCGATCCTGGCCTCTGGGCACATCGACACCGCGCCACGCACCCAGACTGTTGCGACTTGACCGTACTCACCACGTCGAGTGACGGGTGACGTCATCGCACACCGTCGACAGTCCTCGCCGACCCTCACGGAACAGGGCGGTGGCAGGCGGGGTCACCCCGCCCGCCACCGCCTTGCGATCAGTTGACCGTGACGGTCAGGTTGATCGAGCGGGTTTCCCCGCTCGTGTAGGTGGTCGTCACCCGGGCGGTGTAGATGCCCTTTCGGGGGTACGTGTGAGCGATCGACCGCAGCGTCGCCCCGTGCGTGATGGCGCTGTTGTCGCCGAAGTCCCACGCGTAGTCGGTGATGCTCTGCCCGGACGGCGCCGTCGCGGTGGCGGTGAGCGTGGTGTTCAGCGTCCCGGTGCCGCTGGCCGGGTTCGCGGCCAGTGACAAGGTTCCGCCCGGTTCCTGTTTGACTCCGGCGCCGTTGAACCGCAGCCAGTCCAACGCGAGCAGGTCGGGGGTGCCGCCGGTCTGGGCGGTGTTGACGAACTTCGCGTACAGGGTGGTGGTGCCCGTCGGCTTGTTGGTCAGCGTGACGGTGGGGGAGACCAGGTTGTCCCACCCGCCGGTCGAGGCGACGGCGGCCGTGCCGATCAGCGTGCCGGTCGGCGAGCCGGTGCGCAGCTCGATGGTGCCACCGAGACCGCCGTTGGTCAGCCCGAGCGTCACCGAGCCGACGTTGCGCAGGTCCACCGGCCCGTACGCGACCCAGTCGTTGTGGTCGACGTCGCCGAGCCGCTTGCCGGCGCGGGCGGTGGGCCGGTCGTTGACGGTGACGCCGGACTGGGCGGTGAAGTGCTCGGCCTCCTTGCTCTTGGGCTGCAACTGCACGCGGGTCGAGCCGGTCAGCGCCGGTGCGCCGGCCGCGCCCCCGTCGGTGTACTGCGCGGTGATCAGGGTGTAGAGGTTCTGCCCCGGCCCGTGCCCGTCACCGGCGTCCGCCTCGGTGGAGAGCAGTCCCGAGCAGCCGGTGTAGACGTCCAACGGGTGGGCGTGCGAGTCGTGGCCGAGCTGCGTCTGCACTGTCACCCTGCTGCAGTCGACTGTGGTGTCCTCCGGGTCGGTGACCGTCACCGTGAACGGGATCTTGTCGCCGAAGTCGAAGAAGCCGCCGTCGGGCACGCTGAGGGTCACCGTGGGTCGGGTGTTGCCGACCACCACGTCGGTGACAGCGGTCGCGGTCAACCCGTTGCCGCTGTTGCGGACGGTCAACCGAGCCGTGTACTTGCCGGCGCTGGTGTAGGTGAAGCTCGGGTTGGCGGCGGTCGAGTCGGTGGTGCCGTCGTTGGTGAAGTCCCAGGCGTAGCTGAGTGCCGTGCCGTCACCCGCCGTCGTGCCGGCCGAGGAGAAGCTGACAGTGAGCGGCGTGCGTCCGCTGTCCGGGGTGGCGGCGATCTTCGCGGTCGGTGGTCGGCCGTTCGCCACGTAGTCGATCCGGTAGATGCCCGCCCCGGCGTTGCTGCCGCCGCGACCGCTACCGGTGCCCTCGCCGAAGTCGATGACGTAGAGCGAACCGTCCGGGCCGAACTCCGCCTCGAAGGGCTGGATCCAGCTCATGGTGTCGAAGATGCCGTTGATCGACTGGAGGTCACCGACGGCGGTCGGCCCGAAGCGCGCGTTGCTGAACGTCTGCGCCGTCTTGTGGATCGAGAGCGTCTTGAACCACCTGCGCGTCAGCTCGTAGGTGATCCACTTGCCCTCGAAGTACTCCGGGAACTTGGTGGTACGGGTGTTGGCCGGGTCGTAGTCGTAGACCGGGCCGCTCATCGGCCCGCCACCGCCGGTGCCCAGCTCCGGGAACTGGGTGGACGCGGAGTACGCGTACCAGACCAGTGCCGACTTCGACGCCGGCAGATTGGTCAGGCCGGTGTTGTTGGGGGAGTTGTTGACCGGCGCGCCGCAGTTGAACTTCGCGCCCGAGGTGTTGGTGGCGAAGTTGTAGTCGTTGAACGGGATGTTGTTGCCCACGCAGTACGGCCAACCGTAGTTGCCGGCCGCCGTGATTCGGTTGAACTCGACAGTCCCCTCCGGGCCGCGGTTGGCATCGGCCGCGCGGGCGTCCGGGCCGTAGTCCGCCACGAGCACCGCGTTGGTCTGCGGCTCGACGGTGATCCGGAACGGGTTGCGCATGCCCATCGCGTAGATCTCCGGCCGGGTCCTCGCGGTGCCGGGGGCGAAGAGGTTGCCGCTGGGCACTGTGTACGTACCGTCGGACTGCGGGGTGATCCGCAGGATCTTGCCGCGCAGGTCGTTGGTGTTGCCGGCGGTGCCCTGGGCGTCCCAGGCGGCACGGCCGGAGCGCTCGTCGATCGGGGTGTAGCCGCTGGAGGCGAACGGGTCGGTGTTGTCGCCGATCGCCGCGTAGAGCCGCCCCGCCCCGTCCATGGTCAGCGAGCCGCCCATGTGCGAGTTGGCCCGGCCCTCACCCCGGTAGGTGGGGATGGTCAGCAGGCGTTTCTCCGAGGAGAGCGCGACGCTGTTGTTGGCGACCGTGAAACGGGACAGGTTGAGCTGTTTGAGGGTCTTGTCCGACCAGAGCAGGTAGATCCAGCCGTTGCTGGCGAAGTTGCGGTCCAGGGTCATCCCGAGCAGCCCGTCGGACTGGTCGGTCATGGCCGAGGTGTATGCGAAGTCCAGCAGCGTGGTGACCTGGAGGGTGTCCTGGTTGACCACCTTCAACGCGCCGGTGCGCTGGATGTAGTAGACCTTCCGGTCCGGGGCGACGGCCAGTTCGAACGGGTCGGCCAGGTTCTCGGTGACCAGACCAACCCGTTCGAAGTTGCTGCTCTTGGTGGCCGAGCAGTCGCCGGCTACCGCGCCGGCGGCCCACTCGATGCCGTAGCGCAGGTGCTCCAGGAAGGTCGCGCTGCTGAACTGTGAGCTGGCGTGCCCACCGGCGGTGAACCAGGACCGGCCGCCGTCGTAGCGCTGACACCAGGAGTACGCGTGGTCGACGCCCTCGTCCAGCCCGTTGATCCCGTCCCGCACCTTGATCTGCGCGAGGGTGTGCACGTTGCCGGTCGGGTTGGTCCGCCAGTTGTACCACTCCTCGCTCTGCTCCCAGAGCTCCGGCAGGTTGCGGGTGGAGGGGTGCGCCCGGTCGAGCACCTTGACGCGGCCGGGGAACGTGCCGCCGGTGGACGAGAAGTCCGGGTGGTAGTCGAAGATCGTGCCGACCAGGCCCTCGTACCACTGCCAGTCGCGTTCGCTGGCCGAGGCGGCGTGCAGGCCGGCCCAGCCGCCGCCGTTGCGGATGAAGGTCTGCAACGCGGCCCGTTGGCTGGCGTTGAGCAGGTCACCCGAGGTTGGCAGCGAGTTGGTGTTGTTGAACACCAGGGCGTCGAAGGTGGCGAGGTTGGCGTCGGTGAACGCGGCGGCGTCGGTGGTGGCGACGACCTCGAAGTTGTGTGCGGTGCCGAGTTGCTGGATGGCGGCGATGCCAGCCGGAATCGAGTCGTGGTAGAAGTTCGTGATCTTGGAGAAGACCAGCACCCGGAAGCGGGGGGCGGCCTCGGCGGGCAGGGCGGTGGTGGTGCTCACCACGGCGACGACGGCGAGCAGGATGAGGCAGAGCGAACGGAGGCTTCGGGGCATGGGGGCGCTCCCTGTCGGACGGTGAGGGTCGGAAAGCGCTTTCTCGCTGCCCGCACCACGGTACTGACAGCCAGTGACGAGCGTCAATAGCAGGGGGGTAAGCGGTTTCCTGGCGGAGGGCAGCGCTTGCGTGGGGTCACCACATCGACGTTCTTCCCCTACGATCGGTGGCGGTCGACCTGGGGAGGTCACGTGACGACACCATCACCGTCCGACCGGATCGACACGAGCGTCGTGCACCCGGCCCGCCGCTACAACTACTGGCTCGGCGGCAAGGACAACTTCGCCGTCGACCGGGAGTCCGGCGACCAGATCGCCGCCGTCTACCCCGGGGTACGCACCCTCGCCCGAGAGAATCGGGCCTTCCTCGGCCGGGCGGTGCGGTTCCTCGCCCAGGAGGCCGGCGTCCGACAGTTCCTCGACATCGGCACGGGCATCCCGAGCGCGGACAACACCCACGAGGCGGCCCAGTCCGTCGCCCCCGAGGCCCGAGTGGTCTACGTCGACAACGACCCGATGGTGCTGGTCCACGCCCGCGCGTTGCTGACCAGCGATCCGTCCGGTGCCACCGCCTACCTCGACGCCGACCTGCGCGACCCGGAGAAGATCCTCGCCGACCCGCAGTTGCAGGCCACGCTGGACCTGTCCCAGCCGGTGGCCCTGGTGTTGATCGCCGTGACGCACTTCCTCACCGACGACGACCGCCCGCACGAGCAGGTCGCCCGGCTGCTTGACGCGCTGCCGTCGGGGAGTTGGCTCGCCCTGACCCACTTCACCACCGACCACATTCCCGTCGAGATCGTCAGACGGATGGAGGCCGAGTTCGCCGCCGGCCGGATGAAGCAGGACGCCGTGCCCCGCGACCGCGCCGAGTTCGCCCGCTTCTTCACCGGCCTGGAGTTGGCCGAGCCGGGCATCGTCCCGGTCACCGAGTGGCGGCCGCAGGTGTCACCGGAGCAGCGACCGCCCCTGGCCGACGCCTCCATCTACGGCGCGGTGGCCCGTAAGCCCTGACCGGGCTCTGTTGTTCCCCCTGGCGGGGGAGTCGGCACCACCGGCGGCGGGAGGCGTTCTCGCGCCGGCCGGGCGAAGGTGCTCCCATGCCCCATTTCGCGAGCCGTCGGTGGGCGTACGGCGCCCTGGCCTGGTTGATCTTCTTCGTGGTGTCCCATGTGGTCCTGCTGCTCTTCCCCGGTGACGATCCGAGCGCCCACAGCCCCGGCGGCACGAGGGCCTACACGGTCTTCAACGTCGTACTCATCGCGATGTCGCTCGCCGGGGCGGCCGTCGTCGTCGCGACGGTCCGTCCATCGGCTCGACCCCTGCCCCGGTGGTTGATCCTGACGCCGCTCTGGTTCGGAAGTGTCCTGCTCGTCGTCCGAGGTGTTCCGGGGATGGTCGAGAACCTGCTGATGGTGACGGGAGTCCGTCGTGGTGGATTCGTGGGGGCCCAGGACATCTCCACGGGTGAGTTCTGGGCCGGCCTCGCCATCAACACCTACTTCTTCGTCGGCGCGGTGCTGCTGGTCGGAGCAACGAACTCCTACGTCCGCCGCTCGGCGGGCCTGGCGGAGTGATGCGTGAGGGCCAGGCGGCCCCCAGCCATGGCCGACGCGCCCCGGTGTTCAGTGCGGGAACGCGCGGGGGATGCGGGTGTTCAGGAACTCCTCGCGGAAGGCTTGGATGCGCGTGATCACCTGCCGTCTGCCGACGGTGTTCTCGATGCGGTCGAGGTACAGGCATCGGGCGGCGAGTTTGTCGAGGTCGACGGTGAAGTACATCGCCATCAGCGGGTTGACGAACAGGTCCCCACCGCCGGTACGCCGGGTGAACCGGACGTCTCCGAACGCGCCGCTGGTGGCGGCGGCGATCTGTCCCTGCACGATGCTCGGCCGGTCCGGGGTGGCGGCCTGGGCGTCGGCGACAGCATCACGATAGAGCGCTGCCTCCCGGCTGGAACCGGGGATGGACAGGGCACCGAGGTAGCCGCCGTCGCGGTCGAGCGCGGCGAGGTTCTCCAGCACCTCGACGTGGTTGACGCCGTCGTAGGCGTCGATACCGAAGCCGAGGCTGGACACCAGCTTGATCGGGACGTCCAGCGCGGTCACCGCCGCGAGACTGGTGACGTCCTCCACCGGCGTGCCGAGATTGCTCTCGTCGCCATGCAGCAGGATGTCGGTGCCCCCGTCGACAAGCACGACCGCGTCGATGTCGAGTTTCTCGACCAGATGCCGGTACGCGGCCCGGAGCGGTTGGACACCGAGCGGTGGGAAGGCGTACACGGTCGACGGCAGATCCTGGGCCGCCAGCCACCGGGCGAGCGTCCGTTCCGGGAAGTACCAGTCCGGGCTGGTGGTGCCCGGCTGCACGGCAGCGACGTGCTCTGCGCTCCACGCGTCCTGGTCGATCAGTTCGAGTTCCGAGAAGGAAAGACTGGCCAGGTGCACCTGTGTGCCGCCGCGCCACAGGGCGAGTGCCAACGGCAGACCCGCGTACACGTCGAAGCCACCGCCCGCCCCGGCGATGAGGACGTTCCGCGCCGGAGCCAGCGCGGCGAACAGTGGGGGTACGGCCAACGAGAACACACCGAGATCGGTGGGCAGTGCGGCAGGGGTCGTCACCGCTCAATGATGAGGGGTGTCCCACCGATCCGTTTCGTCCAGGGAGAGGAACGCACACGGTGTACGTCAACCTGGCGACGAGCGCCGGTAGGCCCGGTCGACCGAACGAGGACTTCGTCGGCGCGGTGCCCGGTGCCGTCGTCCTGCTGGACGGTGCCGGCATCCCGGGAGCCGAGTCGCTCTGCTCCCATGGTGTCGTCTGGTACACCCGCCACCTCGGCGCCGCGCTGCTCGCGCACCTGTCGTACGACGACGGGCGAGATCTTGCGGCGGTCCTCGCCAGTGCCATTGTCGAGACAGCCGCCGAGCACTGCGACACGTGCGACATCGCAGATCCCCGCAGCCCTCAGGCCACCGTCGCGGTGCTCCGCGTCAACCGGGACAGCCTCGACTATCTCCTGCTCGCGGACTCCTTCCTCGTCTTCGATCTGGCCGGCGGCAGCTTTCACGTGATCACCGACGACCGCGAGGTGACCGCCAGGCGGGAATGCTCAGTGCCCCTGGACGGTCTCGCACCGGGAAACCCGGAGTACGACCGCGTCCGCGCCTCCTGTGCCGAAGCACTGCGTGCCCGCCGAAACCAGGTGGGCGGGTACTGGATCGCCAAGGACGACCCGTGCGCGGCCCAGGAAGCGGTGACCGGCAGCAGGCCTCTCGATGACCTCGACGGGCTCGCACTGTGCAGCAACGGCGCCAGCCGGATCGTCAGCCCGTACGCCCTGACCGACTGGCCCGGCGTGCTGGAACTGCTCGCCGCCGAAGGCCCGGCCGGTGTCATCCGTCGCGTCCGAGAGGCCGAAGCCCCGAGCGGTGGCTCCGAATTTCGGGTGCCGGACGACGCCACGGTCGCCCACTGCACGTTCGACACCACCTGCCACCCTGAGGACCGCCGACGAGGGGAGCATCCCGATGAATGTGACTCAACAGCTCCTCACGGTGGGAGCCGTTCTCGCGGGCGCGGTCCTCTCGTTCGTGGGCACAGGGCTCAACGACCGGGCCCGGTTTCGCCGTGACCACACGGCAAAGCTGTTCGAACAGCGCTCGGCGGCCTACGCGGGCTACGGCCGCGCCATCAAGGCCTGTTACCAGTTGTCGAACAGAATCGCGGCAGGCAGGGGCCTGCATGCGCAAACCCCCTCGCTGTCCCCTGAGGACGGCTTGCCGCAGCTCGAAGCGGCCGCGGCCCAGCGGGAGCGCGACTGGGAGCACGTCCTACTGCTGGGCGATCCCGCAACCGTGGAAGCGGCGCGAACGTGGCACCGGAGCGTTTGGCTTATGGAGTGGTACGCGCACGGTTGGATCGAGGATGCCGATGCCGACGGATGGGAGCGGGCGGTGGCCGATGCTAGCCGCGCGCGTACCGACTTTTATGCCGCAGCCCGTCAGAGTCTGAACATCCCGGACGCCAGGTTGACGGATGGCGTCTGGCCGGTCGAGTGGATGATGAGGCGAAAGCCCGCCACGGCGGCGGACGTGGCATCGCCCCGGGGGCACTGACCGGCGGGCGGTACGAGCAGGGCCCGATGACCGGGGACTGCGGACCGCTCTCGGCGGGCCGGCGTCGATGCGCCGGCCCGCCGGGCGGTGTCAGCTTCCGGTGCAGGTGGCGGTGGTTCCGCTGCCGTTCCCGGTGCCCTGGAATCCGAAACTGGTGCCCTGACCGGCGGCCAGTCGTCCGTTGTAGCTCTGGTTGGCGACGGTGACGGTGCCGCTGGTGCCGCTGGCGACGCCGTTCCACAGCGAGGTGACCGCCGCCCCGCTCGGCAGGGTGAGGGTGACGCGCCAGCCGGTCAGGGCGGCGGTGCCGGCGGTGACGCTGACGTTGGCGACGAATCCGCCGTTCCACTGGTCCTGGACGGCGTAGACCGCGGTGCAGGCACCGCCGCTGGGCGGCGGGGTCGTCGGCGGAGGCGTCGTGGGCGGCGGGGTGGTGGGCGGAGGCGTCGTGGGCGGCGGGGTGTCGTCGAGCGTCAGGTTCTTCTGCTGGACGGTCCACTGGGTGCGGCACAGCCCGCAGTTGGCGCCGACGAAGTTGGTGCCGGCGGTGTTGTCGCCCTTGAGGCGCCACTTGAAGTACAGCGTCGCCACCCGGCCGAACTCACCGCCGTTGGTCTGGTCGTAGGTGCCACCGTGTCCAACGTTCAGGTTGCCCATGAACGCGGGCAGCCCGGCCGGCAGTTTGCCCCAGTCGTCCATGGCGTTCGGGTAGGCGATGTCGCTGGGCCCGCCGACGAAGTAGGCGATCGGCTTGGTCAGCCTCCGGAGCTGGTAGTCGTCGGCGTCGTTCAGCAGACCGCTGCTGAAGATGCCGGTCGTGGTGACGCGCGGGTCGTTGGAGACGGCGTACGCCTCCAGGCCTCCGCAGGAGAAGCCCGCGACGGCGACTTTCGTGGTGTCGATCTTGTTGTAGTACTTGCTGCCCTGTCGGGAGTTCTCCGCGAACGCCCAGTCGATGGACTGGGTGAGCATCTGCGACGTGGTGGAGCCGGAGCCGTTCGGTGCTCCGTTGGCGATGGCGAGGAAACCGTGGGAGGCGATCTCGCGGAGGAAGTTGCCCTGGGAGAGCCCGTTGCCGGAGCAGCCGCCGTTGCCCCACGCGACGATGGGAAGGCGCTCGGTCGGGAGGTTCTGGGGCCGGAAGATGGTGTGGTTCGCCAGGCTGGCCGACGTCTCGTAGTCGGCGGGATAGGGACCGGAACCGCCTACCGCGGCGTTGGCCGGCGTCACGCCGACCGCCATGATCATCGAGGTGACCGGGACGAGGATGGCCGCCAGGCCCACGTAGATCTTCGACGTTCTTCTCATTCGCCCTCCAGCGGATGTCACGACGGTGCTCCCGGCCGAGGCGGACGTCCGTTCGCGTCCGACCAGGGTGGTGGCGGTGGCCGCGGGCCGGGTGGAGGTGGGCGGGGTCCACCACCCGGCGGTACGACGGGAGCTGTTTGCAGTTACTATCACCGGCGCAACGATAAGTGTCAATGTGAAGAGTCTGTGGTCGGCTCGTCCCTCGAAGCCTGGAAGTGCGTGACCCACGAGGCGGCGTCGGGCCAGTGCGGGGTGGCCACCTCGACGAGACGTGCCTGGGCCAGCGAACCGAGCGCGGAGTGGATGTCCAGGAAGGTCTCCCTGGCCCGCTGGCGCGGCCAGGGCTGCGGCAGCAGATGCTCGGGCAGGTCCGGGTCGATGTCCGCGAACCTGCGCCAGGAGTCCATGGCCGAGGTCCGCGCCACCAACGCCCCGGCGGGGTCCAGCGTCCCGTCGCGGGCGGCCACCCGCAGGTCCGCGTACCGCCCGATGAAATCCGAGTACGCCGAGGCGAGGCTGGTCAGGTCGTACGCGGAGGCCGGACCGTGCGGCCCGGACTCCTCGTCGAACCGGACGTGCAGGACCGACCACCGGGCGCCCGCGACGTGCTGCAACAGGTCATCGAGCGCCTCCCGCACCGGTGCGGCGTCGGACCCCGGCCGGATCCACACGCTGTCGTACAGGCCGACGAACCCGAGCGCGCCCAACGACCTGCGGACCGCGTGCCGGGCAGCCTGGCCGGAGCTCGGGATCGAGAAGGACGCCTGCACCCATGCGCCGGTCCAGGGCGGCGGGTGGGCACCGAAGGTCAGAAAGTGCCGCATCCGGGTGCGGTGCCGGGCGATCGCCCACGGTGTGAGGTGGTAGACCGGCGGCCGTCCGTTCCCCCGGGTCGCGATGAGACCACGCTTGACCAGCCGGGACAGGGCGGAACGGGCACTGGGTTCGCTGATCCCGAACTCCCGCAGGATCGCGATGACCGCCGCCGACGGCAGGTCGGCGTCCGAGGAGTCGAGATACTCGCCGAGCACCGTCGCCAGCAGGTGCTGCGGACTGGACCCGACCTGGGCCCGGGGCACCCGGACGTCGTCGGCGGGCTCGTGGACGTTCACCATCCCAGACTGCCTCACCCGGTGGTCAGGGCGTGGTCGGCGGGTGTCTGACGACGTCGGGCGCGGACGGGGGCACTATCGTTCTGGCGTGCACATCCGTTTCGACGTACCCGCCGACCCCGCCTACCCCGGCCGGGTGGCCGCCGCGCTCGGCGGCGTCCGCCTGCGCCGGTTCCTCTACATCGGTGCGGTGCTGGCGGCGGTCGGCGTGATCGGTTTCGCCGTCTCGCGGGGATCGGCGGCCGGCGAGCGAACCACTGGGCTGTGGACGACTCTGGTCCTGGCCGGCGTGCTGTCGATGCTGTTCCTGCCATGGGTGCGCTGGCGCGCCCGCCGCCGGTCCGGCGGTTACGCCGTCGACGGTGCCTACGAGATCACCGACGACAACATCATGATGCGCAGCGGCTCGGAGTCCGGCGGCATCGCCTGGGACGGGGTCACCCGCGTGAAGGACACGAGTGACTTCTGGATCGTGTACGTCGACCGGATGCCGGCGACCGTGATCCCCCGTTGGCTGATGTCCGCCGAGGACGCCGAGACGCTGCGGACCTACATGACCGAGCGCGGCCTGCTCGCACCCCGCTGACCGCGCTACGAATGAGCGGCGGTCACCCGTCGCGCGTCGCCGCCCCGGTCAGCGTGTCCCGGCGGCGCAGCAGCGCTGCTCTCGCCCGGCGAGCCGCCCACAGGTTCACCACCGCCACCGCTCCCAACGTGAGCACGACGGCCAGCAGCGACGGTTCGAGCTTGTGTCGCGGCAGTGTGATGACCGACGCGCCGACCGTGAAGACCAGCCAGGCGCCGAGGCCGAGCCATCCGGCGACCACCCGATCCTGGGCGAACAACGGGGTCCGTCGGGTCACGGCCCAGCCGCCGAACACCGCCCAGCACAGTCCGATCGCCACCAGGACCGCGAAGGCCGCGGCCGTGCGCGGTGGCAACCCGGGCTCCGTTGCCCAGAGCAGGCTGATCAGGGCGCTCCCGGTCAGACCGGCGAGAGCCACGGCCAGGTAGCCGACCCGCCTCCGCAGCGACAGCGGCGCGTCGAGTCGTGCCAGCACCTCTTCCGGCGTCATGCCTCGTACCCCTTCCGTACCAGTTCGTTGCGTAACAACCTGCGGGCCCGGTTGAGCCGCGACTTGACGGTGCCGACGGGTACGGCGCAGATCTGCGCGCAGGCGTCCAGCGGCAGGTCCTCGAGGTAGAAGAGGAAGAGCACCTCCCGTTCCCGGACGGGTAGCGCCGCCAGCGCGCCGGCCAGCGTCTCGCGGTTGACGATCTCCTCCGCCTCGTCGTCGCCCGGCAGGTCGTCGATCGGCTCGGGATCCGGACGCGCGTACGCGGCCCGCAGCCGGTTCATCACCGCCCGACGGGCGATGGCGAACAACCACGGAGTGAACCGGTCCGGCTGCCGCAGCTTCGGCAACCCCCGGAACACCGCCAACCAGATCTCCTGCACCACGTCGTCGTCGGACCCGCCGAGCATCCGCCCGACGTACCGCTCGACCGCCGGATGCCAGCCCTGCACCAGTGCGGTGAACGCCTCCCGCTCACCGAGCTGACAGCGGACCACCAGCAACTCATCGCTCATCGGCCCTCCTTCGCCTGTTCAGTCGGCGTGAGGGCCCGGCAGGTTCACGTCCTGCCACCACAATCGCAGGGCGGCGTGTCGACGACCCGGGCAGGACCGGTCGGAGGCGTACCCCTCGTCAGACCAGCGGCGCCTGCGCGGACCGGTCGCCGTCGTCGGCGGCGCGGACCCCGACGGGTGCCGTGATCGGGGCGGCGACGATGCGACTGGGCAGCACCGGCGCGTCCCGGCCGGTGCCCCGTCGGCCGTCGCCGCCGCCGGACTCCTCGTGGTAGTCCTGCTCCACGTTGACCGACCAGACGTCGTGCGTACTGCCGGTGGCGATGTTCTCGGCGGTGAGCATCGCGGTGAGCATCGAGTGGTCCTGGTTGTTGTAGCGGTGCATGCCGTTGCGGCCCACCGGGTGCACGTTCGGTACTGCCTCGGCCAGCCACGCCCGGATCACGTCCACGTTGTGCTGGTAACGCTCGTCGTACACCGGGTAGGCCTTCGGCATGCGCACGACGTAGCCGGCCTCCACCACACCGGGTCGGACCAACCCCAACCGCTCCAGCTCCGCGGTCGCCACCGCGACGAGGTCGGCATCGGGGGTACGCCACATCTCGTCGCCCTCGAACACGAAGTACTCCAGGCCCAGGCAGGTGCGGCCGTCCTTGACGAGGTACGGCGACCAGGAGCCGAAGTTCTGGATCCGGCCCACCCGTACCCCCGGGTCGTGCACGTAGATCCAGTTGTCCGGGAACGAGAACTCCGCCGGCACCACCAGCGCGACGGTCAGGAAGTCGCGGTAGCGCAGGTCGGCGGCGCAGGCCAGCACCTCCGGGGGCGCCGACGGACGCAGTGCGGCCACCAGTTCCGAGATCGGCATGGACGAGATCACGTGGTCGGCCGGCTGGGTGCGCTGCCCGCCCGCGCCGTCGACAGTCACGCTGATGGCGCGCCGTCGTTTCGGGTCGCGGTGCACGGCGGTGACCCAACTGCCTGTCGACAGGTGACCGCCACGCTTGCGGACCTGCTCGGCGCAGCGTTCCCACATCATGCCCGGCCCGTACTTCGGGTACTGGAACTGCTCGATCAGGCTGGTCACGTCGGTGCGCCGGCGGCTGGGCAGCAGCGCGTTGCGGATGGCAGTGGCCAGCGACAGGTTCTTGATCCGCTGCGCGGCCCAGTCGGCCTGCAACCGGTCCGCCGGCATTCCCCAGACCTTCTCGGTGTACGTCTTGAAGAAGATCGAGTACAGCCGCCAGCCGAACCGGGCCGACACCCAGCCCTCGAAGTGCGACTGGTCCCGGGGTGGGCGCAGTCGGGCCCGGGCGTACGAGCCGAGGCAGCGGGCCGCCTCCGGCAGCCCCAGGTTGCGCAGCGCGTTCATAGCGCTGAGCGGGTAGTTGAACAACGCGCCCCGGTAGAAGATCCGGCTCATCCGGGGTCGGGTCAGGAAATCCTCGTCCGGCAGGATCTCGTGCCAGAACGCCTCCACCCGGGGCACCTTCGTGAAGAACCGGTGGCCGCCGATGTCGAACCGCCACCCGTCGCGTTCCACGGTCCGGCTGATCCCGCCGACCACCTCGTCGGCCTCGAACACCTGGACCGGCAGGCCGTGCCGGAGCAGTTCGTACGCGGCCGTGAGCCCCGCCGGCCCCGCACCGATGACCACCGTGCCGTGCTGCTCGCTCATGCTGCCGCGCTCCTGCCCACCGTCATGGTTGAGGTGCGGCGCGTACCCGTTCTGCACGGATTGTCACCCTTGTCCTGGGTGATTTCCGCTTCGGCATGGCACGCGGCGGCGTACAACGGGAGGGGGCGACACCCGCGCGCGACGGGCGGGCCGGCGGACCGGGGGAGCGGGGCGGATGCACCGGTGGCGAGGCGGCGCGGCGACGCTGGCCGCGCGCACCGTCGCGGCCGGCCACGGCGCAGCCCGCCTGGCCCGTCGGGTGCCGGCGCCCTGGGCGTACGTGATCGGCCTGTTCCTCGGCGCGAAGCTGCTGTTGACACTGCTCGGTCTGCTGGTCCTGCACGCCTGGGACGGCATCCCCGGCGCGCCCCCGGCGGACGAGGCGTTGATGTGGGCCCAGCAGCGGGAGATCTCCGGGCACCGGTGGATCTCCTTCTGGTTCGCCTGGGACTCGCTGCTCTATTTGCGGCTGAGCGAGCTGCCCCTGACCGGGCCGTGGCGGGACTTCGGCTTCCCCCTGCTGTACCCGTTCCTGGCCCGCCCGGTCGGCGCGCTGCTCGGCGGCGACACCGCGCTCGCCCTGCTGCTGATCAGCAACGTCGCCTTCCTGCTGGCCCTCTGGTACGGCTACCGACTCGCCGAGCTGCTGCTCGGCGGCGCGGACGCGGCCCGCCGGTTCACCAGGTACCTGGTGCTGCTGCCGACCGCGTTCCTGTTCCAGGCCGCGCTGACCGAATCGTTGTTCGTCTGTCTCGCGCTGGCCGCCTTCTATCACGCCGAGCGGAGCCGCTGGCTGCTCGTCGGCGTCATCGGCTACTTCCTGGCGATGAGCCGGTCCGTCGGCCTGCTCGTGGCCCTGCCGTTGGGGCTGGTACTGCTCCGTCAGCACGACTGGCGGCTCGGCCCACGCGCCCTGCTCGGCTACCTACGGATCGGCTGGCCATTGCTGCTGCTGCCCGCCGGATGGTTCACCTTCATGGCGTACTGCCGGTGGCGCGGCGGCGACTGGTTCGCCTACCAGCACGCCCAGGAGACCGGCTGGGGAATCCGGGTGCAGAACCCGCTGCCGGTGCTCCTGCACGGGCTGGCCGGGGAACCGCGCGACGCCGCCCGGGTCTGGTTCGCCGTGGCCGTGCTGGTCGTGCTGGCCGCCGGGTTCCGCCGTCGGGAACTGCCCTACCTGGTGTACGGCGTACTCATGGTGCTCGTGCCGCTGTCGATGGGCCCGGCGGTGTACAAGAGCCTGCTGCGCTACCTGCTCGCCGCGTTCCCGGTGGCGCTGGTCCTGGCTCGCTGGGCTCGCCACGCCGGCGTCGACGTCTGGCTGACCGCGACACTCGCCGTGGTGCAGGGGGCGCTGTTCGTGCTCTGGCTCAGCTACTGGACCCACATGATCATCTGATTGCGCCGGCTGTCGTTCGGGCAGGATGGGCAGATCGCCGAGCGTGCCCCGGTGCGGCCCGGACGTCCGGGCCTGTGCGAGCCTGCTACCGACGTTCGACGCACACCAGAATGGAGGCCCGGTGTTCGCCCTGCCGCTGACCGAGGATGTCGAGCTCCGCCCGCTGGAGCCGTGGCGGGCCGAGGAGTTCCTCGCCCACATGGACCGCGCCCGCGAGCACATCCAGCCGTGGGTGTCGCCGTCCTTCGCCGCCACCGACCTGACCTCGGCCCGAGCGGTGTTGCAGCGGTACGCCGACCGCTTGGCCAGCGACAGCGGAGGCATGTGGGGCCTGTGGTGGCGGGGCACCCTCGTCGGCGGGGTCATCTTCGTGTCGTTCGACGCGACCAGCGGCGCCTGCGAGGTCGGATGCTGGGTGGAGCCGGCAGCCGAGGGCAGGGGCATGGTCGCGCCGGCGATCCGCCGGATCGTCGACTGGGCGGTCCGCGAGCGCGGCATCCAGCGGGTGGAGTGGCGGACCAACGCCGACAACATTCGCAGCAAGGCACTCGCCCGTCGGCTCGGTCTGCGCCTCGACGGCACACTCCGCCAGCTCAGGCCCGGTCCGCACGGGCGAATCGACCTCGAAATCTGGTCGGTGCTGGCCGACGAGTGGCTGTCCGCGGCGAGCGGATCGCCGGCCACCGTCCACTGACGACGGATTTCTGTCGTACCCGGTCGCCACCATGCATTCATGGCCGTCCCCGCGCTCACCCCTCATTCCGACCCGCCGCGTTCCGTGCCGCTGCGTGAGGCGCGCACCCGGTTCAGCCAGCTCGTCGCGCTGGCCGAGCTGACCGACGCGGTCACCGTCGTCACCCGCGACGGCGACCCCCGCCCGGTCGCGGCAATCGTCCCCGCCGCAGCCGCCCGCAGTGGCGCCCAGGCCCGCGCCGACGCCGACCGGCTCGCCGCCGTCACCGCCGGCTGGGCCCGACGCCTCGACGATCAGCACCGACGCAGCAGTCAACGACACGCCGCCGAGCTGGGGGCGGTCCGCGCGGCACTGGCCGAGGCATGGGCCGAGCTGGACCGCCGCGTCATTCCAGGCAGCGACCCCGCGCTGGCCCGACTGCGTGCCGCGCACACCGACCTGCTCGCCGGCTGACCGCCTCCGCGCGGCACAGGTGGCGGCGGACAGTTCCGCGTCCCGGGCACGCGGACGGGGCACGTCAGTCTGTCCGGGTCGCCCAGACCGGCCGTTGGGGTTCGTCGTTGTGCACAGCGTGCCGTAGTGCAGAGTCGGGCGAGCAACGGAGAACCCGCGGCGACGTATCCTTCGTCCGTGGGACTGCGGTTCACGACGCGCGGATCGGACTCGCCTTGGGTAGACACCGTCTGGACCTGCACGAGCGAGCAGGTCACTGCGATGACGTCCGTCGCAGGGGTGCGGTGGGGCCTGGTGTTCTGGGAACAGGCCAGCCGGGCCCACACGGTCATCACCGGTCCCGAGACCCGGACTAGCGCGGCGCCGGTGCCGGAGGGTGCGACCTTCACGGGCATCGAGTTCGCCGTGGGCACCTCGCTGCGGGCCGTGCCCACCTCGGCGCTGACCGACGGCGGCATCGAGCTTCCCGACACCACGCGCCGGACGTTCCGGCTGGACGGGGAGCGCTGGGAGACACCCTCTCCCGACGACGCCGAGGCTTTGGTCGACCGTCTCGTCCGGGCCGGGATCGTGGTCCGTGACGCACTCGTCGTCGACGTGCTGCGGGGTCACCGCCCGGCCGTCTCGGGACGCACTGTCGAACGCCGGTTCCGCGCCGCGACCGGACTGACGCAGGGCGTCGTCCGGCAGATCGAGCGTGCCCGCACAGCGGCGGAACTACTGGCTGCCGGCGACCTAGCCGCCGACGTCGTCGTCAAGCTCGACTACTACGACGAGCCGCACCTGGCCCGAGCGCTGCGCTCCTACGTCGGCCGCACTGCCCGGCAGCTGCGCGAGGGGGCGGGTGGCGCGATCGCCCTCGACCTGGATCACCGCTTGACGCCGTAGACCAGCTTGAGGATCCCGTTCGGGTAGCTCTCCGATTCCCGCAGCGTCAGCATGTGCTTGTCCCGGTCGGCCCGGCCGAACAGGCTCTTGCCGGCACCGAGCAGCACGGGGAAGACAAGCAGGTTGTACTGGTCGATCAAGCCCGCGTCGGACAGCCGCCGAGCCAGCTCCGCGCTCCCGTGGATGAAGATCGCGCCGCCTTCGCCCTCCTTGAGCGCGGCGACGTCCCCCGTGGAGCGCAGGATGGTGGTCGGCCCCCACCCGTCGACGACGGCGTCGTCGGACAGCGAGGTCGACACCACGTACTTCGGCAACTCCTTGTAACCGGCGTGGTCCTCCGAGCCGGGCCAGACCGGCGCGAACGCCTCGTAGCTGCGACGGCCGAACATCAACGCCGTCGTGTCGGTGAGCTCCTCGCCCTTCAGCGACCAGGCTTCCGGGACGAACTCGAGGTCCTTGAACACCCACCCGCCGCTGCGGTGCTCCTCCGAAGGCCCGCCGCCGGGGGAGTCGACGACGCCGTCCAGCGACATGAAACCGGTGTAGACCAGGCTGCGCATAGTGCTGTCTCCTCATGTTCCGGCAAGCTGCCGGATCCAGGCTAGATGGCAACCGCGGCAGCCGTCTTGGACGAAAACGACAGCGGGTCCGCACCGCCGAAGCTGGCTCGTCGTCAGTCTGTCTGTGCCCGAGGTGTTGATCAGAGCCAGATGGGCTGGTGCCCAGCATCAGCCGTTGGCCGGGTAGGCGTGCGTCTCGGCGGCCTTCACCGCCACCCACACGCGCTGGCCGGGGATCAGCCGCAACTGGGCGACGGCGGCCGGCGTGACGTCGGCGGCCACCTCGATCGGCCCGTCCACCTGCACGCGCAGATTGTCGCCGTGCCGTTGGACACCGGCCACCGTCCCCGCCCAGGTGTTGCGCGGGCTGCCCTCCGGTCGGCTCGAGTGCAGGGCCACCGCCGCCGGCCGGAACGCCACGAACGCCTCGCCATCCAGCCGGTCCGCGACGGCGAGGGTCAGCTCCGGCGCGACCCGTACCCCGAGACCGTCGGCCCTGCCCCGGAAGAGGTTCAGCCCCACCAGCCTGGCGACGTAGTCGGTGCGCGGACGGGCGGTCACGCTCGGCCCGTCACCCTCCTGGACCACCCGTCCGCCCTCGACGATGACCAGCCGGTCCGCCAAGGCGAGGGCGTCCAGCGGGTCGTGGGTGACCAGCAGCGTCGCGCCCGGGTGCGCGGACAGGTGGCGGTGCAGCTCGGCGCGGGTGTCCAGCCGGGTGCGCGCGTCCAGGGCCGCGAGCGGCTCGTCCAACAGCAACAGCGACGGCGCGAGCGCCAACGCGCGCGCCAGTGCTACCCGTTGTGCCTGGCCGCCGGAGAGCTGCCGAGGGCGACGGTGCACCTGGCCGTCGAGCCCCACCCGGTCGAGCCAGTCACGGGCCGTCGCCCGGGCCGCCTTCCGGTCGACGCCGTGCCGACGCGGGCCGAAAGCCACGTTGTCCAGTGCGCTCAGGTGCGGAAAGAGCAGGTAGTCCTGGAAGACCACACCGATCGACCGGCGTTCCGTCGGCACCCAACCCCGCGTCGCCGGACGGTCCAGGTCGACGCCGTCGAGCGTGACGTGGCCCTCGGTGAGGGGGTGCAGCCCGGCCAGGGCACGTAGCGCGGTGGTCTTGCCGGCACCGTTCGGGCCGAGCAGCGCGACGACCTCGCCGGGCGCGACCCGCAACGGCACGTCGAGTCGGAACGTACCCCGGTCGACGACGAGCCGGGCGTCGAGCAGCGGGCCGGTCATGCGCTGGCCATCCAGCGGTCGCGCAGCGCGACCAGGATGCCGACCGACACGACGAGCAGCACCAGGCTGAGCACGATCGCGGACTCCAGGTCGGTCTCCAACGCCAGGTAGACGGCGAGTGGCATGGTCTGCGTCCGGCCGGGATAGTTGCCGGCGAAGGTGATGGTGGCCCCGAACTCGCCGAGCGCCCGCGCCCAGCAGAGCACCGCGCCGGCGGCCAGCCCGGGTGCCACCAGCGGCAGCGTCACATGGGTGAAGGTGGTCCACCGGCTGGCGCCCAGCGTCGCGGCGGCCTCCTCGAAGCGGTGGTCGGCAGCACGGAGGGCCCCCTCGACGGCGATGACCAGGAACGGCATGGCCACGAACGACTCGGCGAGCACGACACCCGTGGTGGTGAAGGGCAGGGTGATGCCGAAGGTGGCGTCGAGCCAACCGCCGAGCAGCCCACGCCGACCGAAGACCAGCAACAGCGCCACCCCACCGACCACCGGCGGCAGTACCAGCGGCACGGTGACCAGCGCGCGTACCAGTCGGCGGCCGGGGAAGTCGACCCGGGCCAGCATCCAGGCGAGGGGCACCCCGAGCACCAGACAGAGAACGGTGGCCAGGGTCGCGGTCTGCACCGACAGCCGCAGAGCGGTCAGCGCGCCCGGCTCGGTGAGCCGCCCCGGCAGGGTCGTCCACGGCGCCCGGATCACCAGCCCGGCCAACGGCAGGACGAGGAAGAGCAGCCCCAACCCGGCGGGGATCAGCAGTGCTGCCGGCACCCGCCCCCGCCGCCGGGACGTGGCGTGATCGAGGGGCCGGCTCATGGAGCCTGGAAGCCGGCCTCGACGAGGACCGCCTGCGCCGACGCCGAGCGGACGTACGCGACGAAGGCCCGCGCGGCGGTCGGATTCGGTGCGTCCTTAAGCGCGACGATCAGATAGTCGTTGACCGCCCGCGCCGACTCGGGGAACTCCACACCGGTCACGTCGGCGCTCGCCGCCAGCGCGTCGGTGCGGTAGACCAGGGCCGCGTCGACCTCACCGAGCTTCACCTTGGCGAGCGCGCCCTTGACGTCCCGTTCAAGAGTGGCCGGCGTCAGCGTGATGCCGGCCGAGTCCAGGGCGGTGCGCGCCGCCGCGCCGCAGGGCACCTGCGTGGCGCACAGTGCCACCTTCACACCAGGCTTGCCGAGGTCGGCCAGCCCCTTGACCCCCTCCGGGTTGCCCCGGGGCACCGCGATGACCAACTGGTTGCGGGCGAAGATGCTCGGCGTGCCATCGGCGTTGCCGGCCTCGCTGACGGTGGACATGTTCGCCGGGGCGGCCGAGGCGAACACGTCGGCCGGCGCGCCCTGGTTGATCTGGTTGGCCAGGGCGGAACTGCCGGCGACGTTGAGGGTCACACTGCTGCCCGGGTTGGCGGCCTCGAAGTCCTTCCCGATCCGGGTGAACGACTCGGTCAGCGAGGCGGCCGCGAACACCGTCACCGCGCCGACGCCCCGACCGTCCGCGGCACCGCCGGAGGCCCGGCCACCGTCCGCGCCGCAGCCGGAAACAGCCAGTGCCACCAGGACGGCTGCCACCCGCCTCATCGCCCTGCGCCAGCCCTTCTGCGCGTTCATCCGGGGGGCCTTCCGCGCGTTCATCCGCCAGCCCTTCCCCTGGTCGGGGTGGGTGCGGCCCGCTCCACCACCACGGTGGTCGACTTGATCACCGCGACGGCCACCGAACCGACGCGCAGGTCGAGCTCGTCGACCGCCTCCCGGCTCATCAGCGACACGACGCGAAACGGGCCGGCCTGGATGTCGACCTGGGCCATCACGGTGTCCTTACGGACGTCGACGACGATGCCGCGGAGCCGGTTGCGGGCGGAGGAGAACTCCGCACCCGCATCCGGGTCGGCGGCCTGAGCGCGGGCGAACGCGGCCAGGTCGACACCGTCGATCACCCGGTGGCCGTGCTCGTCGCGCCCGGCCGTCAGTCGCCCGGCGTCCACCCAGCGGCGGATGGTGTCGGTGCTGACACCGAGCAGGTCGGCCGCCTCGCCGATCCGGAAGGTCGTCACCGGCTGACCTTATCGTTCGCACCTGCAAGCACGAAAGCCCGGAACGGCCCGCATTCACATAAGGTAGTGGGTGCCAGGGCCAGCAATTGCGCCCCGCAGGCCATGTTTTCGGGGCGCTCACCAAGATCGCACTACATCCAGGATGTAGTGGTGTCGGTGCGGCGGCGAGGCCCCTACTTCCTGGTTCGAGCACGATCTTGGCGGGGCGCGTGGCGCGAGGCGCGAGGCGCGGGGCGCGGGGCGCGGGGCGCCCGCCCAAGGTCTGCGCAGTTTCGGGGATAGTGCTGCCTCGGGGCGAGTGGGGGCAGCACTATCCCTGTTGTTGCGCGGATCGTGGGCGGGCGTCCGGTCAGCAGTTGCGCAGCTCGGGGGACTGGTTGAGGAGCTGGCCACGGGTCGATACGAAGCGCCGGTAGCGCTCCCCGTCGACGGCCGACGGCCGGAACGCGGCGACGCGGTGGCAGTTCTGGAAGGCGAGGCGTACACCGAAGTGTCGTTCCAGGCCGGCGCGGATCGCGTCGCTCGCCAGCGCCCGGAGCAGTTGCCCCCGGTCGGCGTCGCTGGGCGGCGGGACGACGTTGTCGGCCAGTTCGGCGTCGCCCGACTCAAGCTCGGCCACCACCCGGCTCACGGTGGCCCAGGCGTACGGGAGCGAGTCGCGGACGCAGGCGATGAACGCCTCGTCGTCGACGGGGCCGCGTTCGGCGGCGTCGAGCAGGGCGGGCGGGACGGTGAGTGACATGGTTCTCCTCCGTATCGCTAACGAATACCGTTTCCAATAACGGCACGGATTGAGCAGACCACGTCGCCGGACGCACGTCAACGAGGGTGCCGGCGCGCCGCGCCGCCACCCCTTCGAAAACCTCGTCAAGCCCAGCCGCCACCCGCGCGAGAACCGCGCTCCGAGACTCGGGCCGCTCCGATAGGCGGACCGTCAGCAACGCCGCCCGCCGACAACGCCGCCCCAGCTCAGACCCGGCGGGGGTGGCCCTTGAGGTGTCGGCCCAGTTCGCGGGCGATCTCCCGGTTGGCGTCCCGCTCGGCCAACGTCTGCCGCTTGTCGTAGGAGCGCTTGCCCTTCGCCAGGGCCAGTTCGACCTTGGCGTAGCCGTTCTCGAAGTACATGGACAGCGGGACCATGGTCACCCCGCCCTCGCGGACCTTGTCGAGGATCCGGTCGATTTCGGCGCGGTGCAGCAGCAGCTTGCGGTTGCGGCGGGGTGCGTGGTTGGTCCAGGTGCCGTAGGTGTACTCGGCGATGTGCAGGCCGTACAGCACGATCTCGCCGTCTCGTTCGTGCGCGAACGCGTCCACCAGCGAGGCCCGTCCCTCGCGTAGCGACTTCACCTCGGTCCCGACCAGCACGATGCCCGCCTCGTACGTGCGCAGCACCTCGTACTCGTGCCGGGCTTTCTTGTTCGAGGCGATCAGCCGACGTTCGGGCTGCTTGGACGGAGTCACCCCGCGACGATATCCGGCCGCCGGAGCTGAGGCGTCGGTCGGCTCAGTCGCGCGCGCGGGGGGCGGGGCGCAGCCGCGCGATGAGGTCCCGCTCAGCCTCGGTGAAGTCGTCCTGCGACTCGCACGGCCAGTGCCCGAGGATCGGGGGCGGCACGCTGTCGCTGGGGGCGGGCACCACGTCCGCCGGGTCGACCAGTCGGCGATCCACGGTCGCCGCCGGCCCGGTCAGTTTCTCCGCCCGCCCGGGCCGGTGGGAGGCGAAGATCCAGCCGCCGATCGGGTCGGTGTCGCGCCACAGGTTGAGCCACCGCCAACCGACGCGCTCGCCGATCTCCCGCAACGCCGGGTCGTCGGTGTACGCCGGGAACAGCCGTGAGTACAACCGTCCCAGTGGGGACCCGTAGGTCAGCAGGGCGACCCGGTCGGTGATCCGGGTGGGTAGCTGTAGCACGGTCGCGGCGAGCAGCACCGAACCGTGGCTGTGCCCGGCGAGCAGCACCCCGTGCCCCTGCTCCACCAGGTAGCTGACCCGTTTGGCCAGCTCCGGTACGGCCCGCTCGGCGTAGCAGGGCGGGGCGAAGGGGTGCGCGGCCCGGGGCCAGAAGGTGCCCAGGTCCCACAGCACGCCCACGTACCGCCGGAACCCGGCCGTCCGGTAGGCGAAGATGCCGCCGATCACCAGCCCGAGCACGACCGCCGCGATGAGGTAGCTGCCGAATCCGATCAGGAAGTCGACCATGCTCTCGGGTATTCCGACGTAGCGCTGCGCCTCGTCGCCGGGGAGCAGTTGGAGCAGGCCGAGCACGCTGGTGGACAGGCCGAGAGCCGCCAGGCCGGCGTACACCACCGAGAGTGGTTCGAGCCGTTCGGTGAAGCGCGCCCGAGCGACCGCCTGCTCGACGCGGCGCAGCCGGCTCGCCGCCGACGGCGGGGCGTCCGGGAAGTCGGCGGCCACGATCGCCCGCGCGGCCCGCCGCCGCCCGGGTCTGGTCAGCCGGGTGACCAGGCCGGCGATCAGCAGGGCGGTCACCACCGCGAGGAAAAACCCGAAGATCGCCCATTTGTACGCCAGGGGAGGGCTGGTTTCCAGGCTGTCCGCCGTCGTCCCGTTGCGGTCGAGCAGGTCCGCGCCCCGGTAGACCAGTTCGGCGGAGAAGGCCACCGCCAGTTCGGCGGCGATCGTGATGAAGACCGGGGCTCCCAACGCGCGCAGCGGTGCCCTTCGCTGCCCGCCACCGCGCCGCCAGAGCACCAGCGCGGCGAGGGCGACCACCAGCACGGTCTGACTGACGAACACCCAGGCGACGATGGCGCTGTAGCCGGGCAGTACGCCGCCCTGCGGCCACGGTGCCGGGCTGATGGCGATGTGAACGATCACCAGGATGGTCAGGCCGCAGGCGAGTGTGCGCAGGGTGCGGGAGAGGGTGTCGACGCGGGGTGACGGATCCGGTCGATCGATGCTCGGCACGATCGTGACCATGACCAGGCAGGTCAGCAGCACCGCCCCGGTGGCCGTCAGGAGTATCGCCATGGTCCACGAGGAGTGCTGGCTGGCCCGCGCGGCCAGCAGACTGCCGTCCAGCGTGGCGAACGCTGCCGCGACGTGGACCGAGCGCAGTCGACCCACCAGTGGGGCGCCGTCCCACTGGCCGACCGCGCTCAACCGGTGCTTCGAGACGGGCGTGGAGGGGGTCCGGAACGCGTCGAACGAGTGGCTCGGGCGGGAGCCCAGCCGCCAGACGAGCCCGATGGCGGCGACCGGAACCAACGCCAGGAGAGCGAGGCGCAGCCCGGTTGGTCGCCCGCCGAGCCAGGACAACCAGCTCCGGCCGGCCAGGCACGCCGGGGTGCCCATGCAGCGCCAGGCGATGAGGTCGAGCGCCACGCCGACGATGGAGAGTACGTAGAGCATGGTGAGCGTGAGGGCGAGCACCCGGCACAGCGCCATGAAACCGCTCTTCGAAGCGGTGTTCGCCGGGCGCATCCACAGCGCCACGTTGCAGAGCATGAACGGCAGCAGGAACACCAGTGACAGCGTCCGGACGGCCGTGCCGGAGGGCAGGTCACTCCAGCGGTACGCCTCCAGCGTCACCCCGTCGGTCCCGGTCGAGTCCGGGTAGCCGGGACGCGGTCGGTAGAACCCGCCGCTGCGGTCTCCGGCGACCTGGTGCACGTGCGGTCGGTCCAACACCTGGTCCGCCCCCGCGCCGGAGACGCCGTGCACCCGCAGCTCCACGATCGAACCCGACGTCGCCGGTCGGGTCGGTGTCGCGTCCGCCATGGGCCCCCCGAAGTGTGCGCGGCAACCGGGCGGATGGCCGGGGTGCGGCCCGCGCGGCTCCCCGGCTTACCCGTCCCGAGCCCGGTCAACCGTGCGGTGGACCTCACGCCCCGATGCGGCGGACCCGCGGCAGGTGGTTTCATGGCGCCATGGCTAACCCGGTGATCCTGACCGTCGACGACGATCCCGTGGTGTCCCGGGCGGTGGCCCGGGACGTCCGGCGCCGCTACGGCGACCGCTACCGGGTGCTGCGGGCCTCGTCGGGGCCGGAGGCGCTGGACGCGCTGCGGGAGGTCAAGCTGCGCGGCGAACAGGTGGCGCTGCTGCTGGCCGACCACCGGATGCCGGAGATGACCGGCGTGGAGTTCCTCGAGGCGGCCATGGACATCTTCCCGGCGGCGCGCCGGGTGCTCCTCACCGCGTACGCGGACACCGACGCCGCGATCGAGGCGATCAACGTGGTGGACCTGGACCACTACCTGCTCAAGCCGTGGCATCCGCCGGAGGAGAAGCTGTACCCGGTGGTCGACGGGCTGCTGGAGGCGTGGGCGGCCACCCCGGACGCGGCGAGTGCCGAGATCCGGGTCGTCGGGCACCGGTGGTCGGCGCCGTCGTTCAAGGTCCGTGACTTCCTGGCCCGCAACCTGGTGCCGTACCGCTGGTTGCTGTCGGACGACCCGGAGGGCGTCCGGTTGCTCGACGCGGCCGGTGCCACCGAGGCGGACGTGCCGCTGGTGGTGACCCCCGAGGGCAAGGCGTTGATCGCCCCCAGTGAGGCCGAGCTGGCCGCGCTGGCCGGGTTGACAGTGGTGCCGGCGTCCGACTTCTACGACCTGGTGGTGATCGGCGGTGGCCCGGCGGGCCTCGGCTCGGCCGTGTACGGGGCGTCGGAAGGGCTGCGGACCGTGCTCGTCGAGCGGCGGGCGACCGGCGGGCAGGCCGGGCAGAGCAGTCGGATCGAGAACTACCTGGGCTTCCCGGACGGCGTGTCCGGCGCGCAGTTGACCGATCGGGCCCGGCGGCAGGCGGTGAAGTTCGGCGCGGAGCTGCTCAGCGCCCGTGAGGTGGTCGGTCTCAGCGAGGCGGGTGGTGCCCGGCTGCTGCGCTTCGGCGACGGCAGCGAGATCGCGGCGCACACTGTGGTGCTGGCGACGGGGGTGTCGTACCGGGTGCTAGACGCTCCCGGGCTGGCCGACCTCACCGGCCGGGGGGTGTTCTACGGCGCCGCCGCCACCGAGGCGCCGAGCTGCGTCGAGCAGGACGTCTACATCGTCGGCGGGGCCAACTCCGCCGGCCAGGCGGCGGTGCACTTCTCCCGGTACGCGTCGAGGGTGCACCTGCTGATCCGTGGCGCCGACCTGACCGCCTCGATGTCGCGGTACCTGATCGACCAGTTGGAACGGATCGACCGGATCACCGTGCACCCGCACACCGCAGTGGTCGGCGGGGCCGGTGAGGGTCACCTGGAACGGCTGACCCTCTGTGACACCCGCACCGGGGAGGCCCGTTCGGTGGACACCTCGTGGCTGTTCATCTTCATCGGCGCGGAGCCGCGTACCGACTGGCTGGACGGGGTGCTGGTCCGCGACGAGCGCGGCTTCATCGTCACCGGTCCGGATCTGCTGGCCGGGGGGCGGCGGCCGGCGGGCTGGTCGTTGTCACGCGACCCGTACCACCTGGAGACCAGCGTGCCGGGCGTGTTCGCCGCCGGCGACGTGCGGGCCGAGTCGGTCAAGCGGGTCGCCTCGGCCGTCGGCGAGGGCGCGATGGCCGTGTCGCTCGTGCACCGCTACCTGGAAGCCCAATGAGCCGGTTCTGCGAGCGGAGGAGTCCCAGTGAGCACCGAGTCTGATCGGTTGACACCTGCGGAGCTGCGTACCCTGTTCCTGTTCGAGGCCCTCGACGACGCGCAGCTCGACTGGCTGGCCGAGCACGGCCGGGTCGAGCAGCGGGCCGGGGGGACCCTCGTGTACGCCGAGGGTGAGCCGGCGACCTGCTTCTTCGTGCTGGTGCGCGGGGCGGTGGCGTTGAGCCGTCTGGTGCACGGCGACGACGTGGAGGTCAGCCGGACCGAGCAGCGCGGGGTGTACGGCGGGGCCACCCAGGCGTACCTCGGTGAGCAGGTCGACCAGGTCTACCGCAACAGCCTGCGGGCGGTGACCGACGCGGACTTCTTCGTGCTGCCGGCGGAGGACTTCGCGTACGCCCTGCGGTCCTGGTTCCCGATGCCCATGCACCTGTTGGAGGGGCTGTTCTTCGGGATGCGGGACTCGCAGGCCATCGTCGGTGAACGGGAGCGGCTGCTGGCGCTCGGCTCGTTGTCGGCGGGGCTGACGCACGAGCTGAACAATCCGGCTGCGGCGGCGGTGCGGGCGACGTCGGTGTTGCGGGACCGGGTTGCCGGGATGCGCCACAAGCTCGCCATGATCGCCGATGGTCGGCTCGACGGCAGCGCCCTGCACGGTCTCGTCGCGTTGCAGGAGGAAGCCGTCGCCCGGGTCGCGACCGCGCCGAAGCTGTCCCCGGTGGCCACCGCGGACGCCGAGGACACCCTCACGGACTGGCTGGAGGAGCACGGGGTCGAGGGTGCCTGGGACCTGGCGCCGATTCTGGTCGGTGGCGGCCTCGACACGGCCTGGCTGACGCGGGTGAAGGCGGCGGTCGGCCCGGCCGACCTGGAGGCGGCGGTGCGCTGGCTCACCTACACGGTCGACACCGAGCTGTTGATGCGGGAGATCGGCGACGCGGTGACCCGGATCTCGGGCCTGGTGGGCGCCGCCAAGCAGTACTCGCAGCTGGACCGCGCGCCGCACCGGGTGGTGGACGTGCACGACCTGCTCGACGCCACGCTGGTGATGTTCAAGGGAAAGATTCCCGCCGAGGTCAAGCTGGTCCGTGAGTACGACCGTGGTCTTCCGCCGGTCCCGGCGTACGCGGCCGAGCTGAACCAGGTGTGGACCAACCTGATCGACAACGCGTTGGGCGCGATGGGCGAGAAGGGTGTGTTGACCGTCCGCACCGGACTCGTCGGCGACCTGCTGGCGGTGGAGATCACCGACACCGGCCCGGGTATCCCGCCGGAGGTGCGGCCGCGCATCTTCGAGCCGTTCTTCACCACCAAGCCGGTGGGCGCGGGCACCGGGTTGGGGCTGGACATCTCGTACCGGATCGTGGTGAACAAGCACCACGGCGACATCCGGGTGGAGACCGAGCCGGGGCGGACCACCTTCCGGGTGCTGCTGCCCATCGCGGAGGGCTCACCGGACGCGCCGGGCGACGCGCCGACTACCTAGAGACAGCGGGCGATAGCCGGCAGTAGTCTCGGGCAGCGTTGGTGATCCCGCCCCCGAGGAGGGTCCGTGGAGTCGATGGCCCGCCAGCGCACCGCCGCCGAGGACGCCGACCAGCCGGGCGATCCGCCGGCCGGCACGATGTTGCCGGAGCTGGAGGACCCGGACTGGTTGCATCACGCGCACGAGTTCGCCCACACGGGTTTCTGGGCGGTGGCCCGCCGGCTGCCCCGACTGGTCCGCGAGGCGGTCGGGCTGGCCTGGGCCACCAACCGTCGGGACACCGTCGCCTCCATCGGCCTGAACGTCGCCGCCGGTGTGATGACCACGTTCGGCCTGCTGGCCACGACGAGTGTGTTGAGCGAGTTGTTCGCCGCCGGTCCCACACCGGACCGGGTCCGGGCGGCGCTGCCGGCGCTGGTCGTGGCGGCGGCGGCCGTGTCGGCGCGTGGGGGCCTGGCGATCGCGGCCGGATGGGCGCAGGCCCGGCTGACCCCGCAGATCAACTATCAGGTGGAGTTGCGCCTGTTCGAGGCCACCACCGCCGTGGAACTTGCCGCGTTCGACGACGCCGGCTTCGCCGAGGAGATGGACCGGGCCCGGGACCGCGGGATGGCGGAGGCCGCGTACATCGTCAGTCACACTGTCAACCTGGTCACCGGTGTGGTCGGCATGCTGGCCACCGCCGTCGCAGTGACTGTCATCCAACCGCTGCTGCTGCCCTGTCTGCTGCTCGCCGCGGTGCCCCAGGCAATCACCGCGGTGCGGATGGCCCGCCGTGAGTACCTGGCGATGCTGGCCCGGATCACCCGCCAGCGGCGGATGTGGATGCTGGCCCACCTGATGGCCAACCGACACACCGCCGCCGAGGTGCGCGCGTACCAGATGCGCGATTTTCTGCTTGCCGAGTATCGCGGCGTGATGGCCGTCGAGACGCGGGCCCAACTGCGGTTGGTCCGCGCCCAGACCGGCACGCGGGTCGGCGGCGCGACCGTCGCGGGCCTGGCCACCTTCGGGGTGTACGCGGTGCTCGGTGGTCTTCTGCTGGCCGGAATGGTGGCCCTCGCCGCCGCGGCCACCGCCCTGCTCGCCCTTCAGTCGGCGCGGAACAGCCTGGGTGTGGCGGTCATCGCCACGAACTCGCTCTACGAGGATGCCCTCTACTACCAGGACTACCGGGACTTCCTGTCCCGCGCCCACGCCCGGGTGCCGATCGGCGGCGACCGCGTGGTCGACGGCGTCCAGGTGATCGAGCTGGACGAGGTGAGCCTGAGGTATCCGGACACCGACACGCCCGCCGTGGACCGGGTGAGTCTGACCGTCCGCCGGGGGGAGGTGGTCGCTCTGGTCGGCGAGAACGGCTCCGGCAAGACCACACTGGCCAAACTGATCGCCGGGCTCTACCGGCCAACCGGTGGGGTGATCCGCTGGGACGGTGTCGACGCCGTCGAGCTGGACCCACGCGGCCTCGGTGGCCAGGTGGCCGTGATGACCCAGGAGTACTGGAAGTTCCCGTTCACCGCCGGGCAGAACATCCGCGTGGGGCGGCACGACCGCGCACCCGGGCGATCCGGCCCCAGCGTGCAGGAGGCGGCCGGCGCGGCTGCCGCCCACGACATGATCGTCGGCCTGCCCAACAGCTACGACACGCTGCTCGACCGGGAGTTCAAGGACGGCCATGAACTGTCCGGTGGGCAGTGGCAACGGTTGGTCGCTGCCCGCGGCCTGTATCGGGACGCGGCGCTGCTGATCTGTGACGAACCGTCGGCGGCCCTGGACGCCCGCGCCGAACACGCCCTGTTCCAGCACCTCCGCCGCAGCCCCGACCGGGCTGTCGTCCTGATCACCCACCGGTTGGCCAACGTCCGGCACGCCGACCGGATCTTCGTGATGGAACGGGGCCGACTGGTCCAGCAGGGCAACCACGACGAGCTGATGGCGTCCGGTGGCCTCTATCGTGAGCTGTTCGAGTTGCAGGCCAGCGGTTACCTGACCGGCACCGACGACGCCCTGCCCCGCTGACCGTCCACCCGGGCAGCCGTTCGGTCAGGCGCTGCGTGCCGCCGCGAGGAAGTCGGCCAGCACCCGGGTGTGGGTGGAGAACGCCAGCTCGACCGGGTCGGTGAGCACCAGCCACTCGGTCGCCTCGTCGGTCGGCGCCGACGCCGGCAGGTCCTCGGCCCGCTGCTCGGGCAGCACCCCGAAGACCATCATGGTGCCGCCCGCCGGGGCACCATGCACCGCGAACAGTCGGGCGTCCTCGGCCGCCGCGACCAGGCCGGTCTCCTCCCGCAGCTCACGGACGAGCGCGTCGGACCACTCCTCGCCGTACTCGATGAAGCCGCCGGGCAGCGCGAGCAGGCCGCGGGCCGGTTCGATGTCCCGGCGGACCACCACCACGCCCAGGCCCTCGGCCGTGCGGACCGGCAGCACCGCGACCGCCACGGGCAGCGGGTTGCGCCAGACGGTCTCGCCGCAGGCCGCGCAGACCCGGGGCCAGCCGGCGGCCGGCGGGTAGGCGGCGCCACAGTAGGAGCAGTGTGAGTACGGCGTGCCGGTCATGCCGCAGCACGCTACTCCGACAACCCCGAAGTCTGCCGCGCCGCCGCCCGCGCTCAGAGCTCCGGGGTGCCGGTGTAGAAGGCGGTGGTGCGTTCGGCGGCGGCCTTCGCCTCGTCGGCGTCGGTGCCGGCGGCGATGCTGGCCTCACCCCACAGGTGGCTGCTCAGTTCCATGGCCCGCCGGCCCTCGGGGGAGCCGGTCCATTCGGCGGCCTGGTCCGGGGTGATCCCGCTGCCGTCGCCGGCCAGGTGCGAGGCGAGCCCGAGCAGGCCCAGGTCCCAGCCGACCCCGACGGCGCCCGGCCCGAACTGCGCCCACCGGTCCTGGTCGACGTGCGCGATGTGGTCCAGGTCGAGGCGGGCCCGCTCGTCGCCGACAGCTGTGACGCGCACCTCGATCCAGCTCACCTCGTCGCCGTACTCCCAGGTGGCGGTGAAGCGGTGCGGCGGCTCGCAGGTCTCGATGGTGCCGTGGGCGTTGCCCTGCAACTGGTACGTGCCGTGCAGCCGCAGGTCGCCGGAGATCGGCAGGAACCAGCGGGGGATGCGCTCGGCGCTGGTGCAGGCGTCCCAGAGATCATCGACCGTCGCCTGGTAGGTCTGGCTGATCGTGGTCACCCGAGCCTCGCCGGCCTCCAGGGTGCGGCTGCCGACCTTCCGCTGGACGGCGTTGATCTGCTCGGTCGCGTCGAACATCAGGTGTTCCTCTCGTCGGATGAATCGGCGGGCCCGCGGAGCCGACGTTCGCGTCGACCTCGGGCCAGCTCCGTGGCGAGTGCCGCCAGGGGTGGGGTCCAGAACCGGCGGAAGTGCTCCAGCCAGCCGTCGACCTCGCGCAGTGGGCGGGGGTCGACCGCGTACAGCCGCCGGGTGCCTTCCGGCCGCACGGTGGCGAAGCCGTTGTCGCGTAACACCTTGAGGTGTTGGGAAACGGCGGGTTGGGAGATGCCGAACTCGTCGCGGATCACCGCGTTGACCGCGCCGGCGGTCTGCTCGCCGTCGGCGAGCAGTTCCAGGATGCGGCGCCGGACCGGATCGCCCAGCACGTCGAAGGCGTGCACGACGACAGTTGTATCACTGACGGCTTATTTAAGCCAGTTCCGATACTCCGATGAGTTTGTCGAGCCGGATCGGCAGCTCCCGGATCCGTACGCCGGTCGCGTGGTGCACCGCGTTGGCGATCGCCGCCGCGGCGCCGACGATGCCGATCTCACCGATGCCCTTCACCCCGGCCGGGTTCAGCCCGTCGTCGCGCTCGTCCAGCCAGTACGCCTCGATGGACTCCACGTCCGCGTAGCCGGTGATGTGGTACGTAGCCAGGTCGTGGTTGACCCAGTCGCCGTACCGCTCGTCGAGCAGCCCCTCCTCGTGTAGCGCCATCGACAGGCCCATCGTCATACCGCCGATGAGCTGGCTGCGCGCCGTCGTCGGGTTCACCACCCGGCCGGCGGCGAACACCCCGAGCATGCGGTTCACGCGTACCTCGCCGGTGTCGGCGTCCACCCGCACCTCGACGAACTGCGCCCCGTACGCGTACCGGGGGAGCGCGGGCTGTCCGCCCACCTCGTCGGTGGTGTCCGCCTCGGCGGACACCTCGCCGGGGTTGTCGCGCCGCTTCTCCCGCAACGCCTGGCAGGCGCGGATGACCGCCCAGCTCCAGCTCGCGGTGCCCATCGATCCGCCGGCCAACGGGGCGGTCGGCAGCTCACTGTCCCCGATGTGGATCTCCACCTGCTCGGGTGGCACCCCGAGCGCGTCGGCGGCCACCTGCCAGATCGCCGTACGGGCGCCGGTGCCGATGTCGGTGGCGTTGATCCGGACCAGGAAGCTTCCGTCGGGCCGGGCGGTGGCGGTGGCCGTCGACGGCCTGGCCCGGGCCGGGTAGCTCGACCCGGCCACCCCCGTGCCGAGCAGCCAACGCCCGTCGCGCCGGGCGCGGGGCGTCGGGTCCCGGTCGGTCCAGCCGAACCGCTGGGCGCCCTCACGCAGGCAGGCCACCAGGTTGCGGCTGGTGAACGGCCGCCCCTGGTCGGGGTCGACAGCGGTGTCGTTGCGGACGCGCAGCTCCACCGGATCGATGCCGACGGCGACGGCCAACTCGTCCATTGCGGACTCCAGCGCGTACGCGCCCGGGCACTCGCCGGGGGCACGCATCCAGAAGGGCGTGGGCACGTCGAGGCGGACCAACCGGTGAGTGGTGCGGCGGTGCGGAGCGGCGTACATGCTGCGGGTGTAGACGGCGGTCTGCTCGGCGAACTCCCGGATGGTCGACGTCTGGCTGATCGCGTCGTGGCAGATCGCGGTGAGCCGCCCGTCGGTGTCGGCGGCGAGGCGGACGCGCTGGATGGTGGGGGTGCGGTAGCCGACCGGCCCGAACAGTTGCTGGCGGGTCAACGCCAGCTTGACCGGCCGGTCCACGTGTCGGGCGGCGAGGGCGGCCAGCACCACCGGGGCCTTGGCGTACCCCTTGCTGCCGAAGCCGCCGCCGACGTGCTCGGCGACGACCCGGATCGACTCCGGCGGCAGTTCGAACAGCTCGGCGAGGGTGGCGCGCACCGGCGTCGCGCCCTGGGTGGAGTCGTGCACCAGCAGCCGCCCGTCGCGCCACTGCGCCGTCGTGGCGTGCGGCTCCATCGGGTTGTTGTGGTACGCCGGCGTCCGGTACGTGACGTCCACCCGCACCGGGGCGGCCGCGAACCCGGCGTCGAAGTCGCCTTCGGCGGTGTCGGTCGGGTAGCTGGGGTTGACGTGGTCGGGCTTGTACAGGCCGGGGTGGTCGTCGGCGAGCACGGTGCTGTGCGGGCCGGCGTCGTAGTCGATCCGGACCAGCCGGGCGCCCTCGCGGGCCGCCTCCAGGCTGGTGGCCACCACCACGGCGACGTACTGCCCCCGGTAGTGCACCACCGGCTCCTGCAACAGCCACAACTCCCGCTCCGGGCCGGGCGCGAGCCGGGGCGCGTTGCCGTGGTGCAGCACGGCCAGCACGCCCGGCGACGCCAGCGCCTGCGCCGTGTCCACCCGCGTGATCCGGCCCCGGACCACCGCCGACGGCACCGCCCAGCCGTAGGTGACCCCGTCCACCGGGTACTCCACCGCGTAGCGGGCCGTGCCGGTGACCTTCTCCGGGCCCTCCAACCGGGGGTACGCGCGCCCGACCGCCCCGCCGCTCACGACCCGGCCGGGCTCGCCACCGCTCACGATGTGGCCAGTTCGGTGAGCGCCCGCACGGTGATGGCCCGGGTCAGCGGCAGCTTGAAACCGTTGTGTCGCAGTGGGCGCGCCTCGGCCAGCTCCGCGTCGGCGGCCTGCCCGGCCAGTTCCGGGCTGAACGGACGCCCCCGCAGTTCCTCCTCCGCCCGGTACGCCCGCCACGGCCGGTGCGCCACCGCCCCGTACGCCAACCGCACGTCGCGGACGGTGTCGCCGTCGAGGTCCAGCACGGCGGCCACCGAGCCGGCGGCGAAGGCGAACGACGCCCGGTCGCGCACCTTGAGGTACGTCGAGCGGCGCGCGGCCGGCAGCGGTGGCAACCGGACGGCGGTGATCAGCGCGCCTCTGGTCAGTGTGGTCTCACGTTCCGGGTGGGTGCCGGGGGAGCGGTACAGGGCGGTGATCGGGATGTCACGGGGGCCGTCGGTCTCGTGCACCTCCACCACGGCGTCGAGGGCGGTCAGCGCCACGGCCAGGTCGGACGGGTGGGTGGCGACGCACTGCTCGGACCAGTCCAGCACCGCGAGGTCGCGGTTCTGGCCGTGCAGGGCGGCGCAGCCGCTGCCCGGTTCCCGCTTGTTGCAGGCCTTGCCGGTGTCCTGGAAGTAGACGCAACGGGTGCGCTGCAACAGGTTGCCGCCGGTGGTGGCCATGTTGCGCAGTTGTCCGGAGGCGGCGGCGAGCAGGGCGCGGGCCAGCACCGGGTAGTCCCGGCGCACCGCCGGGTGGGCCGCGAGGTCGCTGTTGCGGACTGTCGCCCCGACGCGCAGCCCGCCGTCGGGCAACTCCTCGACGGTGTCCAGCGGAAGTCGGGTCACGTCCACCAGCACGTCCGGGCGTTGCACACCGAGTTTCATTAGGTCCACCAGGTTGGTGCCGCCACCCAGGTACGCGGCCTGCGGCTCGGCCGCCAGCACGGCGACCGCGTCCGCCACGTCGGCGGGCCGGTGGTAGCGGAACGCCTTCACGTCGCCGCCGCCGTCTCGCGCACGGCCGCGACGATGTGCGGGTACGCGGCGCAGCGGCAGAGGTTGCCGGCCATCCGCTCGCGGATCTCCGCGTCGGTCAGCTCGGCGGGCGCGACGAGGTCGTCGGTGACCGCGCTGGGCCATCCCTTGGCGACCTCGTCGAGCATGCCCCGGGCAGAGCAGAGTTGCCCGGGGGTGCAGTAGCCGCACTGGAAGGCGTCGTGAGCGACGAATGCGGCCTGCAACGGGGACAGCTCGTCCGGTCCGGCCAGACCTTCGACTGTCACCACCGACCGGCCGTCCACGGTGACCGCGAGGACCAGGCAGCTCTTCACCCGGCGGCCGTCGAGCAGGACGGTGCAGGAGCCGCACTGGCCGTGGTCGCAGCCCTTCTTCGCCCCGGTCAGGCCGAGGTGCTCGCGCAGCGTGTCGAGCACTGTGGTGCGGTTGTCCACTGTCACCTCCCTGGACGCGCCGTTGACGTCGAACGTCAACCGGGACGAGTGCCGCTCGTCGGTCGTCGTCGCGTTCTCCGGTTCGTCCCGCACCGGGCCAGATTAGCCTTATCGGTATATGTCGGTGCGAATAACGCAAAGCTCTTCATGCCCGAGAGGACGACGGTGATCGCCGGACTGCTCCTGGCCGCCGGGGCCGGACGGCGCTACGGCCGCCCGAAGGCGCTCGTCGAGCTGGATGGCGAGCCGCTGGTGCGGCGCGGGGTCCGCCTGCTCGCCGACGGTGGTTGCGTACCCGTGCACGTGGTCCTCGGAGCGGGCGCCGACGAGGTGCCCGAGCTGCCCGGCGCGGTGCCGGTGCGCCACGACCGCTGGTCCGACGGACTGGGCTCGTCGTTGCGCCGGGGCCTGGCCTCGCTACCGGCCGACGTGCCGGGAGCGGTCGTGGTCCTCGTCGACCAGCCGCTGCTCAGCCCGGTCGCCGTCCGGCGGGTACGTGAGGCGTACGCCGCTGAGTCGGTGGTGGTCGCCACCTACGCCGGCCGGCCGGGCCACCCGATCCTGCTGTGCCGACGGACCTGGCCGCTGCTGAACAGGTACGCCGTCGGCGACCGGGGTGCCCGCGACCTGCTCCGCGAGCGTCCGGAGCTGGTGGTCGAGGTGCCCTGCGACGACGTCGGCACGCCCGTCGACGTGGACACCCCGGCCGACCTGCTCCGGCTGCGCCGCTCAGCGGCGCACGAGCCACCGGGGTAGTCCCTGGCTGGTCAGCGCGTGATAGGTGATCATCACGATGACGGCGATCAGGCCCAGCAGTGGGTTGACGAACCAGCCGAGCAGGCCGCCGACCCCGTACAGGACGAGGCCGGTGATCGGTCGCAGTCGCTGCGCCCGCACGTACCCCGGGCTGACCCGCTGTTCGAGCAACGCCGGGTGGCGGTGCAGGTAGCCGAAGAACACCAGCCAGGGGGCCGACATCAATGCCGCGGACAGCGCGTACAGGGCGACCGCCGCGCGCTGGTCGTCGATGTCGCCCTGGGTGAACGCGGACGCCAGCACGGCGGTGGGGAACGGAATGATCACCGCGCCGAAGAGGATGCCCAGGTTGATCCAGCTCAGCGCGAGGGTGGTCCGGCGGATCAGCCGCAGCAGTGCGTGGTGGTTGAGCCAGAGCACCCCGATGTAGACGAAGGACACCACGAAGGCGAGGTACGAGGGGCCCTCGTCGAGCAGACCGGTCAGCAGCTCACCCTCGTGGTACTCCGGCACCCGCAGGTCGATGACCAGCAGCGTGATGACGATGGCGAAGACACCGTCGCTGAAGGCCGTCATCCGGTCGGTGCCGGAGACCCGCCCGGTGGGCTCGGGATGCGCGACCTCGTCGGGTGCTGCGGACATTGCCGCAGGCTAGCCACTCGTGGCGGCGGCTCGTGGCGGTTTCGTCCGACCGAAACACGAACGGCCGCCCAGGGTCACCCCCCGGGCGGCCGTCCGCACTGCCGCGTCTCAGGCCACCGGCGTGGCGGTGCCGGTCGCCCGGGCGACCGCCTGGTGAGCGCGGATCACCTCGGCGTAGCGCAGACCGCTCGCCTTCATCGTCCGCCGCTGGGTGGCGTAGTCCACGTGCACCAACCCGAAGCGCTTGTCGTAGCCGTACGCCCACTCGAAGTTGTCCAGCAACGACCAGACGAAGTAGCCGTCCAGCGGCACGCCCCGGGCCACCGCCGACGCGCAGGCCGCCAGGTGCTGCTCCAGGTGGTCGGTGCGCTCCTTGTCCTCCACCGTGCCGTCCGCGGTGACCTCGTCCGGCCAGGCCGAACCGCTCTCGGTGACGATGATCCGGCCCGGCCGGTACTCCTCGTGCACGTCGACCAGCAGCCGCTCCAGCCCCGCCGGAAACACCTCCCAGCCCATCGCGGTCTCCACCGAGCCGGGGACCGGCACCTGCCGTGCGAACGGCGCCGCGCCGGTCGGATCGTCGACCACCAGCTGACGGAAGTAGTAGTTCACCCCGAGGAAGTCCGTCGGCGTGGCGATCACCGCCAGGTCGTCACCGCGTACCGGCGGCTCGACACCGTAGGTGGCGATCATGTCGGCCGGGTAGCCGCGCCCGTGGATCGGGTCCAGCCACCACCTGTTGACGTGCCCGTCCGCCCGGCGGGCCGCCGCGACGTCCTCCGGCCGGTCGGTCGCCGCCTCGATCGGGCTGAGGTTGAGCACCAGGCCCACCGAGGCCGGCCGGGCGGCGTTGGCGCGGATCGCCTGGGTTGCCAGGCCGTGCCCGAGCAGCACGTGGTGCGAGGTGTGCACCGCGCGGGTCAGGTCCCGCTCGCCCGGGGCCATCCGCCCCTCCAGGTGCCCGATCCAGGACACGCAGAGCGGCTCGTTGACGGTGTTCCAGTCGGCCACCCGGTCACCGAGGCGGCCGGCCACCACCGCCGCGTACTCGGCGAACGCCTCGGCGGTGGCGCGCTCCGGCCAACCGCCCCGGTCCTGCAGGGCCTGCGGCAGATCCCAGTGGTACAGCGTGACGAACGGCCGGATCCCGTCGGCGAGCAGCGTGTCGACGAGCCGGTCGTAGAAGTCCAGCCCGGCCGGGTTGACCCGACCGACGCCGTCGGGCATGACCCGGGGCCAGGCCACCGAGAAGCGGTACGCGTCCACGCCGAGCCGGCGCAGCAGCGCCAGGTCCTCCGGCCACCGGTGGTAGTGGTCGCAGGCCACCGCGCCGGTGTCGCCGTTGTCGACGTTGCCGGGTGTCGCCGAGAAGGTGTCCCAGATGGACGGCGCCCGGCCGTCGACGTCGACGGCCCCCTCGATCTGGTACGCCGCCGTGGCGACGCCCCAGAGGAAGTCGGGTGGCAGCTTGGACAGGTCGGGCACGGGATGGTTCTCCTCTGGGATCGGATGACTCACTTGACAGCGCCGGCGGTGAGGCCGGCGACGAAGTACCGCTGCAGGGCCAGGAACCCGACGACGACCGGGATGCTGACCACCAGCGAGGCGGCCATGATCTGGTTCCAGTAGACGTTGAACTGGGTGGAGTAGCCCTGCAGGCCCACGGCCAGGGTGCGGCTGCCCTCGTCGGTCATCACCGACGCGAACAGCACCTCACCCCAGGCCGTCATGAACGCGTACACGGTGACCGCGACGACGCCGGGCACGGCGGCCGGCAGGATGACCTGGAACAGGGTGCGCAGCGGCCCCGCGCCGTCGACCTGCGCCGCCTCGTCCAACCCCCGGGGGATCGAGTCGAAGTAGCCGACCAGCATCCAGATCGAGAACGGCAACGAGAACGTCAGGTACGTGATCACCAGACCTGTGCGACTGGCGTACAGCTCGATGCCGGTGGCGTTGCCCAGGTTGACGTAGATGAGGAACAACGGCAGCAGGAACAGGATGCCGGGGAACATCTGGGTGGACAGCACCGTCACCGTGAAGACTCCCCGGCCCCGGAACCGGTACCGGCTCACCGCGAACGCGGCGAAGATGGCGATCGCCACCGAGCAGACCGCCGCGATGCTCGACACCACCAGGCTGTTGACCAGGTACCGGGCCAGCGGCACGGTGCTCCACATGTCGACGAACGGTTGCAGGGTGGGCCGGCTGGGCCACCAGGTGAAGCCGTTCTGCACGTCCTGCAACGGCTTCGCGGCCGAGGTCACCATCACGTAGAGCGGGATGACGACGAAGAGGGTGAGCAGGGTCAGCACGATGCGCCGGCCCCAGCGCTCACCGGCGGTCTCACGCATGGTCGTCCCTCCGACGGTTGGTGATCAGCAGGTACACGGCCGACACGACGAGCAGGAACAGCAGCAGCGCCACGGACATCGCCGAGCCGGAGCCGAAGTCCCAGGTCTTGAAGGAGCTGCGGTAGATGTGGATGGAGATGAGGTCGGCCTGCTCCGGAGCGGAGCCGCCGAACAGCACGAACGGGGTGTTGAAGTCGTTGAACGTCCACAGGAACAGCACCAGCAGCAGCACCAGGTTCACCGGCCGCAGCATGGGCAGGGTGACCGAGCGCAGCCGACGCCAGAACCCGGCGCCGTCGATCGCGGCGGCCTCGTACAGCTCGCCGGGCACGTTCTGCAGGCCGGCCATCAGGCACAGGAACGCGAACGGCCAGTTGCGCCACACCGACACCACCAGCAGCGACCAGAAGCTGTTGTCGCCGATCAGCCAGAACGGTCGCTCGCCCAGCAGCCCGAGCTGGTCGACGAGGACGTGGTTGACCAGGCCGGTGTCGCGTTGCAGCAGGAAACTCCAGGTGATCACCGCGGCGTAGACCGGCAGGGCGTACGGGGTGAGGAAGAGCGCCCGCAGGATCGCCCGCCCCCGGAACGGCCGTTGCAGCACGACGGCCGCCGAGATGCCGAGCAGCCAGGCGAACCCGACCGAGAGCACGCTGTAGGCCAGGGTGATCCAGAACGAGTGCAGCAGTTCCTTGCCGGCGGCGCTGTTCAGGTCGAGCGTCGCCCGGTAGTTCTCCCACCCCACGAACGGTGCGGTGGACCAGTCGCGGATGTGGAACTGGGTCAGCTCCAGCATGCTCATCCAGACCCCGACCACCATCGGGATCACGTGGATGCCGAGTTCCAGCAGGATGGCCGGGGCGAGCAGCAGATACGGCAGGAGCGAGCGGCGCGGGCCGCGGGGCCGGCGGGCCGGCTTCCGTGCCGGTGACCCGGCCCGGGGTTCGCGTCGGTCGGCGTCCGGCGCGGTGGTGCTGGTTGCCATCGGGGTCCTCTCGGAGTCGGTGGCCGTGGTCGGGCTCAGCACCCGACCACGGCCACCGGTGACGCCTGGGTCAGCGCATCTTCTGCTGCGCGTCGGTCAGCTTCGCCTTCACCGACGCCTCGGTGACCGGCTTGCCGCTGGCCGCGTCCGCGAACAGCTCCTTCATCGCGGTGCCGACCAGGGTCTCGAAGGTGCTCTCCTCGGGCACCTGCGGCAGCGGGGCCGCCGTGGTGACCAGGGTCTCCTGGATGGTCTTCTGCTCGGTGGCGCTGAACGCCGGGTCGGCGCCGGCGGTCTTCACCGCGGGCAGCGAGCCGTACGTCTTGTTGAGGATCGTCTGCTCCTCGTCGCTGGTCATGAACTTGACGAAGCTCAGCGCGCCGTCCTTGTTCTTGGTGTGCTTGAAGACCGCCATGTTGATCCCGGCGACCATGCTGTTGACCTTCTTGCCGCCGGCCGGCGGGCTGGCCAGGAACGGCACCGGGGCCACCCCGTACGCGTCGGCGGGCATGTTCTGCGTCTTCAGGTTCGAGCCGGCGGACTGCCAGAGCAGCATGGCGGCCTTGCCGTTGGCGAAGTCGGAGACCGACTGGTTCTGCGCGTACTCGGCGTTGCTCGGGTTGGTGATCTTGTCGGCGGCCATGAAGTCGATGTACCGCTTGATCGCCGACACGTTCTGCGGGGTGTCGAAGGTCGGCTTGCCGGCCGAGTCGAACCACTCACCGCCGTACTGCTGGCTGAAGGTGAAGGCGTGGTGCGCGTTCTCCGACGGGTTGGCCCCCTCGATCGCCAGGCCCCACTTGCCTCCGGTGCTCAGCTTCTTGCCGTACTCGGCGAGCTGCTCCCAGGTGGTCGGCGGCGCGGTGATGCCGGCGTCGGCGAAGGACTTCTTGTTGTAGTACAGGCTGTACGCCATGCTGTAGAGCGGCACGGCGGCCGGCGGCTTGCCGGGGGCCCCGGCGGCGGCGAGCGCGGCCGGCACGATCCGGTCCTTGCCGCCGACGGCCTGCAGGGTGGCGTCGTCGAACTCGACGAGCGCGCCGGTGGCCTGCAGCGACGCCGACCAGGTGTTGCCGATGTTGACCACGTCCGGGCCCTTGCCCGAGGTGGCGGCCGCGAGCAGACGGTTGAGCAGGTCCGACCAGGGGACCACCTCGACGGTGACCTTGATCCCGGTCTGCTTCTCGAACTTGTCCAGCTCCGGCTGGAGGATGGTCTTGTCGGCCTCCAGGCTGGCGCCCTGGTTGCTGGCCCAGTAGGTCAGCGTCTTGGGCGATGAGGCGGAGTCGTCGCCGGAGCCGCCGCAGGCGGTCAGCGAGGCGGCGGCCAGTACGGCGGCGGTGAATATCCCGAGGTGTCGTCTCGACACGGTCAGCCCTTCCGGTGCGTGGTGGGGGTCCGCCGGCCCTCGTCGCCGATAGGGGTGGGCGACGGGCAGCCGGCTGCGGACAGGGTTCGGGGGTGCGCCGTCGGGGGTCCGTCGGCGTTTCCCGGGAGTTACATCACGGCTTAATTTATGTCGTCATTAAAGTTGTTGGCCGGTGGGTCGTCAAGCACGAGGCGGTTACAGTCGCCTCGAACGGCCGACGGGAACGAGGTGACGAGTGGAGCTGGCGCGTGCCACCAACCGCAGCGTGCGGCTGCGCAACAGGTCCGCCCTGCTGACCAAGCTCTTCCTCGACGGTCCGCTCACCCGGCAGGACCTGGTGCGCAGCACCGGGCTGAGCCAGCCGGCGGTCAGCAACGTGGTGGCCGACCTGATCGACGAGGGGTTGGTCGCCGAGGCGGGGGCCGCCGAGTCCGACGGCGGACGGCCCAGCATGCTGCTGCGCATCGCGCCCCGCTTCGCGTTCCTGGTCGGCGTGGACGTCGGCGAGACCCGGGTCCGGGTGGAGCTGTTCGACTTCGCGATGACCCTGCTGGCGAGCATCGAGTACCCACTCGACCCGGCGCGTACCGAGCCGGACATGGTGGCCGGGCACGTCCTGGCCGGGATCGACGCGGTGACCGGTCGGGCCGGGGTGGCCACCGCCGACGTGCTCGGCGTCGGCATCGGCGTCTCCGGCGTGGTCGAGCAGGGCGCCGAGGCCGTCGTGCACGCCCAGGCCCTCGGCTGGGACCGGGTGCCGCTGGAGCGACTGATCGGCGCCGGCACCGACCTGCCGCTGCACATCGACAACGGCGCCAAGACCCTCGGCCAGGCCGAGATGTGGTTCGGCGCCGGTCGGGGCGCCCGGCACGCCGTGTTCGCGCTGGTCGGCTCCGGCGTCGGCGCGTCGGTGGTGACCAACGGGGCCACCTACCGGGGCGCGTCCAGCAGCGCGGGGGAGTGGGGACACACCACCCTCGTGTACGGCGGGCGGGCCTGCCGGTGCGGCGCGCGCGGCTGCCTGGAGGCGTACGTGGGCGCGGAGGCGATCATCGACCGCTACCGGGAGGCGCGCCGGGGTCGACCGGTGCCCGGTGAGGACGAGGAGTCCCAGATCGCCGCCCTGGTCGACGCCGCCGCTACCTCGGCCACCGCCCGACGGGTCCTCGACGACACCGCCGGCTACCTCGGGGCCGGGGTGGCCAACCTGATCAACCTGTTCAACCCGGAGCGGGTGGTGCTCGGCGGCTGGGCGGCGATGGCGTTGGGCGACCTGCTGCCGGCCGTCCGGGAGGCCGCCGGCCGGCAGGCGCTGCGCCAGCCGTTCGGCCAGGCGTCGATCGAGCTGTGTCAGCTCGGGGTGGACGCGGTGGCGCTCGGCGCGGCCACCCTCCCGATCGCCCGCTTCCTGACCGAGGGTGGCGTCCGGCGCTGACGGGGCACGACTCCGCAGGCCGGCGGCAAATTACACAAACAGAATCCTCGGGATAAATAACGAAGTTATAGATCGATGTCTTGACGCCGTCGCAATCTCGCCGCAACACTCCTACGAGAGCGCTCTCCATCCCGCGGCGTCGCCTCGGCGGCACCACCCCCGGCGCTACGGGCGAGCCTGAACCCCCCATCCGTGCGGCAACCCGTAGCCCCCTATCGACAGGCGATGTCATGACATCTCGTGCTACATCCGTACGCCCGCGTCCCCGGGTCGTGCGGCACCTGCTCGCCGGGCTCACCGTGGCCCTGGTCGCGGCGCTTACCCCGACCGGAACCACGTCACCCGCGCAGGCCGCCCCCGTCCTGCTGTCCCAGGGCCGTACGGCCACCGCCTCGTCCACCGAGAACGGTGGAACTCCCGCCGCCGCCGCTGTCGACGGCAACACCGGCACCCGCTGGTCCAGCGCGTTCAGCGACCCGCAGTGGCTCCAGGTCGACCTGGGCGCCCGCGCCACCATCACCCAGGTCAACCTGCTCTGGGAGGCCGCCCACGGCCGGGCCTTCCAGCTCCAGACCTCCGACAACGGGTCCACCTGGACCACGATCTACTCGACCACCACCGGCACCGGCGGCACCCAGAACCTCACCGTCTCCGGCGCGGGCCGCTACGTCCGCATGTACGGCACCGTCCGGGGCACCGGCTACGGCTACTCGCTCTGGGAGTTCCAGGTCTACGGCGAGACCGGCGGCACCAACGAGCCCCCGGTGACGCCCACCGACCCGTACAACCCCAACCTCGGGTCGAACACGTTCGTCTTCGACCCGAGCACGCCCACGTCGACGATCCAGAGTCGACTGAACACGCTCTTCACCCAGCAGGAGACCAACCAGTTCGGCCCGCAGCGCTACGCGGTGCTGTTCAAGCCCGGCACCTACACCGCCGACGTCAACCTCGGCTTCTTCACCCAGGTCGCCGGCCTCGGCATGAGCCCGGACGACGTCAACCTCAACGGGCACGTCCGCACCGAGGCGTTCTGGTTCGGCGGCAACGCCACCCAGAACTTCTGGCGGGCCGCCGAGAACCTCTCCGTCACCCTGCCCGCCGGGCAGACCGTGGAGCGCTGGGCGGTGTCCCAGGCCGCCCCGTACCGGCGGATGCACCTGCGCGGCGCGCAGAACCAGATCCAGCTCTGGAACGGCGGCGACGGCTGGTCCAGCGGCGGCCTGATGGCCGACACCCGCGTCGACGGGCTGGTCGTCTCCGGCTCGCAGCAGCAGTGGTACTCCCGTAACAGCGAGTTCGGCAACGGCTGGACCGGCTCGGTGTGGAACATGGTCTTCCAGGGCGTCACCGGCGCCCCCGCGCCGAGTTTCCCCAACCCGTCGCACACCGTCATCGGCCAGACCCCGCAGGTCCGGGAGAAGCCGTTCCTCTACGTGACGAGCAGCGGTGAGTACCGGGTGTTCGTGCCCGCGCTGCGCACCAACTCCACCGGCACCAGCTGGTACAACAAGACGCCGGCCGGCTCGTCCCTGTCGCTGTCGCAGTTCTTCGTCGTCCAGCCCGGCACCAGCGCCGCCACCATCAACGCGGCTCTCACTCAGGGCAAGCACCTGCTCTTCACCCCGGGCGTGCACCGCATCACCGAGCCGATCCAGGTCAACCGGGCCGACACGGTGATCCTCGGTCTGGGCCTGGCCACCATCCAGGCCGACAACGGCACCGTCGGGATGCGGGTGGCCGACGTGGACGGCGTCAAGGTCGCCGGCATCATGTTCGAGGCCGGCACCACGAACTCGCCGGTGCTCATGGAGGTCGGGCCATCCGGCTCGTCCGCGAGCCACGCCTCGAACCCGACCTCGCTGCACGACGTGTTCTTCCGCATCGGCGGCCCACACGTCGGCAAGGCCACCAACACGCTGACCGTCAACAGCGACAACGTGATCGGCGACCACATGTGGCTGTGGCGGGCCGACCACGCCGCCAGCGGCGTACCGACCGGGTGGACGCTGAACACCGCCGACACCGGGCTCACCGTCAACGGCGACAACGTCACCATGTACGGCCTCTTCGTCGAGCACTACCAGAAGTACCAGACCATCTGGAACGGCAACGGTGGCCGGACGTACTTCTACCAGAACGAACTGCCGTACGACCCGCCCAACCAGGCCGCGTGGATGAACGGGTCGACCCGGGGCTACGCCGCGTACAAGGTCGCCGACTCGGTGACCAGCCACCAGGCGTGGGGGCTGGGTAGCTACAGCTACTTCAACGTCAACCCCGCGGTGGTGGCGGAACGCTCCTTTGAGGTACCCAACAACCCGAACGTGCGCTTCACGAACATGGTCACCGTCTCGCTCGGTGGCGTCGGCACCATCAACCGGGTGATCAACAACGCCGGTGGCACCGCGAACGCGGCCAACCAGACGGTGTACCTGACCACCTACCCCTGACCGGGGCACCCGCGCCGGCCCGGTCGTCTCATCGGACCGGGTCGGTGCGGGTCGCACCCAGGGCCGCGGCCGGCCCGGTCCCGCCGAGACCGGGCCGGCTACGGTCGTGCCAGCACCTCCGCCGCCGCCCGCTCACCGGCCCGCACCGCGCCCTCCAGGTAACCCGACCAGCGGGTCGCCGTCTCGGTGCCCGCCCAGTACACCCGGCCCACCGGGGTCCGCAGGTGCGGGCCGTACGCGCCCCAGGCCCCCGGGGTGAGCGCGCCGGAGAAACAGCCCCGCGTCCACTCCTCGGCCGACCAGTCGTACTCGATCAGGTCCACCGGATCACCGGCCTGCGACCCGACCACCGTGACGAACGCATCCAGCAGGCACCGCCGACGCTGCTCGGGGGACATCTCCCGAAGCGCGGCGGCGTCCGAGGCGTAGCTGAACCCGGTCAACACCCCGAGCGGCGAGGTCGGGGTGGAGTTGTCGACCGTCTCGGTGAGCGGACCGGCGCTGCTCGTGGACACCCCGGACAACCCGTCGGCGCGCCAGAACGGCTCCGGGTAGACGGCGTGGACCTTCAGCGCCGAACCCATCGGCATCCGCTGGGTCAGCCCGTCGCGCAACGGAGGCAGCGGTGGGGCGTACCGGATCCGGCCCGCCAGAGCCGGGGCCAGCGCGACCACCAGGGCGTCGCCGTTGACGCGCCCGGTGTCGGTCCACGCCGTCACCCCGTCGACGTTCTGTTCCACGGCCCGCACCGGCGCGGCCAGCGTCAGCGCCCCCGGCGGCAGGGCGGCGGCCATCCGCTCGGCCAGCGCCGGGGGCCCGCCCACGATCCGGTCCTGCTGCGCGCCGCCCGCCATCCCCAGCAGGGGCCCGGTCCCGCCGGCGCTGCGCAGATAGAACAGCAGGTGCAACAACGACACCTCGTCCGCGCCGGTGGCCAGCAATCCACCGGCGAGCAGCCGCCCCAGGAAGTCGGCGGTGTCGTCGTCCCCGGCCGCGGCGCGCAACCAGCCGCCGAGGACCGTCCGGTCCCACTGCGCGGCCTCCGGCGCCTGCCAGGGCGCGCTCGGGTCCAGGCGGGCGGCGTACTCGTCGAGCAAACCGAGGACCCGGGCGGCCCGCGCCGGAGGCTCGGCTCGACGCTCCCCGGCCCACAGCACGGTGGGCGCGCCGAGCGCCGCCGACGCGAACGTGGCCAACCCGTGCTCGGCGACCAGCGCGTACATCCGGTCCTGCGTCGGGCCGATCCACTGCGCGCCCAGGTCGAGTTGGGTGACGTCGGGCAGCCAGCGGGTCAACACCCGACCGCCCACCCGGTCGCGGGCCTCCAGCAGTCGCACCTGGGCGCCGGCACGGGTGAGCGCCAGCGCGGCGGCGAGCCCGGAGAAACCGGCGCCGACCACGACCACCCGCAAGCCGTCGGCCACGCTGGGGTCTACCCACAACCGCCGAAGGCATGACTACCGTCGTCGGTCGCGGCTGACCGCTCCGGCTGGTGCTGCGCTCGGGCTGGTGCCGCGGCTGCGGCGCGGCAGACCGTACCCCCCTCTGTTCGTCCTTTGCTCTGCACCCGCGGAGGCACCACCCGGGCCGGCGCCCCCGTCGCATCCGTGGGTGCAGAGCAAAGGGCACACCACCACCGGGCGGACCGGCCGGTCCGGGCCGCCCCGACCGGGCGGCCCCGACCGGCCGCCGAACATTTTTCTGCCGGCCTGTCGATCCGGGCGGTCGCCGATCGTGTGGAGGATGAGAGGTCGGTGTGCGGCCGGCCGCCCCGCGAGGAGGAACGATGACGTTGTACCTGCTCAGCCTTCACCAGCCCCAGGGTGAGCTGCCACCGGACCCGGAGTTCCTGGCCGGGGTGATGCGTCAGCTCGCCGATTTCCGCGACGAGTTGGCGTCGACCGGGTCGTGGGTGTTCGGGCACGGTCTGCACGGCCCGGAGACCGCCACGGTGCTGCGGGCCCGCGAGGGCGGCGAGGTCCTGGTCACGGACGGGCCGTTCGTCGAGGGCAAGGAGTACCTGGGCGGCATCACCATCATCGACGTACCGGACCTGGACGTCGCCCTGGACTGGGGCCGCCGCTACGCGGTGGCCACCACGCTGCCGATCGAGGTCCGCCCCTTCCACGACGGGGCCGGAGACTGACCGTGCCAGACGTCGAGGCGGTGTTCCGCGCGGAGTACGGGCGCGCGGTCGCCGTCCTGGTTCGCCTCCTCGGCGACATCGACCTCGCCGAGGAGGCCGTCCAGGAGGCTTTCGTCATCGCGGTGGCGAAGTGGCCGACGACCGGCCCGCCACCCAGCCCGGCCGGTTGGATCATCACCACCGCCAGGAACCGGGCGTACGACCGGCTGCGCCGCGAGGCGTCCCGGGTCGACCGGCACGCCCAGGCGTCCCTGCTGTTCGCCACCGACGGCCCTGCCGAGGAGGGACCTGTGCGCGACGACCGGCTACGGCTGATCTTCACCTGCTGTCACCCGGCGCTCGCCCCGACCGCCCGGGTCGCCCTCACCCTGCGCCTGCTCGGCGGACTGAGCACCGCCGAGATCGCCCGAGCGTTCCTGGTGCCCGAGCCGACCATGGCGCAGCGGCTGGTCCGTGCCAAGTCGAAGATCCGTCACGCCCGGATCCCGTACCGGATACCGCGCGACGCCGACCTGCCCGACCGGCTGTACGCCGTCCTCGCGGTGCTCTACCTGATCTTCAACGAGGGGTACACGGCCAGTGCCGGACGGCACCTGATCCGCGCCGAGCTGTGCGTCGAGGCCATCCGGCTGACCCGTCTGCTGGTCGAGCTGATGCCGGACGAACCCGAGGCGCTCGGCCTGCTCGCACTGATGCTGCTCACCGAGTCACGCCGCGCGGCGCGGACCACCGCCGACGGCGACCTCGTTCCGCTGCCCCGGCAGGACCGGGGCAGGTGGGACGCCGAACTGGTGGCCGAGGGGCAGGCGCTGGTCCGCCGCTGCCTGCGTCGCGACCAGCCCGGGCCGTACCAGATCCAGGCCGCGATCGCCGCCGTGCACAGCACCGCACCGCGTGCCGCCGACACCGACTGGGGCCAGATCCTTCAGCTGTACGACCACCTGACGAGGATCGCCCCCAGCCCGGTGGTAGCGCTGAACCGGGCGGTCGCCCTCGCCGAGGTGGCCGGACCGACAGTCGCGCTCGCCGAGGTGGACCGTCTCGACCTGGCCGGTTACCACCCGCACCATGCGGTCCGCGCTGACCTGCTGGCCCGGCTCGGTCGCAACGCCGAGGCTGTCGACGCGTACCGGACCGCCGTCGCACTGACGGACAACGCGGCGGAACGGGCCTTCCTCACCGCCCGCGCGGCGGCCCTGACGCCGCAGTGACCCAGGCGGACGCTACTGGTCCGCCACCGCCGACCGTCGTGTCGGCTGACCGGGAACTGTCGGTGGTTCGGCGATGATGCCGCCCATCACGTCCTCGACGTTGGGCACCTGGGCGAGCTCGCCCAGCCCTTCGACGTAGCGCAGCAACCGGAGCTGCATCGCGGCCAGCTCCGCGCGGCACTCCGCGTCGTCGGGCCAGGCCGACTCGGGCCCGTCGGGGTTGGCCAGCTCCCACGCTCTCAATCGCGGATGCCACGTGGAGAGGAAAGGTCGAAGCTCGTTGTTGAGCATGGCGATCCCGAGGTGTTCGACGGTCGGGCGACCGGTGGTCCGGATGGTCGGCGCCGCCTCGCTCAGCACCTCCCGGGTGATCGCGAACAGCTGGTAGAGCGACGTCATCGCCTCCCGGACGAGACCCGTACCGGTCGCCAGCGGTTGACCTGACACCCGGGTGACCGCCTCGACGAACAGGCGCCAAGCGGTCTGCTTGTTGTCCCTGGTGACGGCGAACCTCAGCTCGCTGAACTGCGGAACCGAGACGGTCACCTCCGCCAGCTGGAAGAACCGCGAGTACGCCGAGGCCACCACGGCCGCGACGCCACCCGCCGTCGTGCCGCAGAGCGCGAAGAGGGCGGGCCCGGTCAGTCGACTGGCCAGGTACACCGCCAACCCCACGGCGGCACCGGCCACCAGACCCAGGGCGATGTGGAGCCAGCGGGAACCACGCCAACGCATCAGCATCCCTGCATCGTCCCAGACATTTTCCACTGTGTGCCGTCGGTGTCCGGTTCGGTCGACGGCGGGGGAGATCCCCGGGTGGGCGTGTTTGCCAGCGGGCGCGTCGGGAACCCGAGCCGCCCCGGCCACGGGTCCACCCGTGGCCGCAGCAGTGGATGGAGGCGGCCATGGCATACCGTCCGACCGTCGCCGACACCGTAACCGACCTGTCCACCCTCACGCTCGGCGTGGAGGAGGAGTTCCTGCTGCTCGACCCGGACAACGGGCGCAACCTTCCGGTGGCGGACCAGGTGCTGGCCGCGCTGCGTGGCCACGCCCGCGACCAGAGTCGCCAGGAGTTCCGGCACAGCATGGTGGAAATGGTCACGCCGGTCTGCGCCGACCTCAACGAACTGCGCACGCACCTGGTGTCGCTGCGCCACTCGGCCGCGGAGGCCGCCACGGCGGCCGGAGCCCGACTGGTCGCCGTCGGCGCGACCCCCGTTGCCGAGCCGCACCGGACGGTCCCCGACCGGCCCCGCTATCACGCGATGTCGCGCCGGTACGGTCCGGTGGCGCACGACCCGGCGGTCTGCGGCTGTCACGTGCACGTCGGGCTGCCCGACCGGGAACTGGCCGTGCAGGTCTGCAACCACCTGCGCACGTGGCTGCCGGTGATCCAGGCGATCACCACCAACTCGCCGCTGCACGACGGGCGCGACACCGGCCACGCCAGTTGGCGGTCGATGCAGCTGGAACGGTGGCCCAGCATCGGTCCGACTCCGTACTTCGACTCCGCCGCCGACTACGACCGGACCGTGGACGAGCTGATCGCCGCCGGCATCATGCTCGACGCCGCGATGGTCTACTGGTACGCCCGGCCGTCGTCGGCGTACCCGACAGTGGAGGTGCGGGTGGGCGACGTCTGCTCCGACGTGGACGACACGGTCCTGGTCGCCGCGCTGGTCCGGTCCCTCGTCGCCACCCTGGCCGACGACGTACGCGCCGGGGTGACCGCCCCGCACACCCGGGACTGTCTGGTCGCCGCCGCGCACTGGCGGGCCGCCCACGACGGCCTCGACGGCGAGCTGATCGACCTGCGCGCCGGTGGCACCCGACCAGCCTGGGCGCTGGTCGACGAGCTGATGGCGGTGATCGCCCCGGCCCTGCTGCGCCACGGCGACCTCGGGTACGTGCTGGCGCACCTGGCCCGGCTGCGCCGCGACGGGACCGGCGCGACACGGCAGCGCCGGGTGCTGGAAAGTACCGGTGACCTGCGCGCCGTCATCGACGACCTGGCCGGCCGCACCGCCGCCACCTGACTGCGACCTGACGTCAGGGGAGTGGCGCGGCTCAGCGGACGTCGTGCGTCTGCAACCACAGCTCCAGCAGGCCGAGCTGCCACAGCTTGTTACTGCCGGCCGCCGCCTCGGCCCGGTCCGGCTCGGCGAGCAGGTGTGCCACGTACTCCGGTCGGAACAGCCCTCGCTCGCGCGCGGCCGGCGCCTGCAACGCCTCGGCGACCAGCTCCCGCACCGGGCCGTCCACGTTGCGCAACGCCGGCACGGGGAAGTACCCCTTGCGACGGTCGATCACCTCGGCGGACAGCACCTCCCGGGCGACCTCCTTGAGGACGCCCTTACCGCCCTGCGCGACCTTGTGCTCCGGCGGACAGTGCGCGGCCAGGGTGACCAGGTCCTGGTCGAGGAAGGGCGTGCGTACCTCCAGGCCCCACGCCATGCTCATGCTGTCCACCCGCTTGACCGGGTCGTCGGGGAGCATCAGGTGGGTGTCCAGGCGCAGCACGGCATCGAGCGCGGTCTGCGCCCCCGGCGCGGCGAGGTGCCCGGCGAGCAGTTCCCGGCTGGCGTCGTGCTCCAGCGCGTACTCCGGGCCGACGAGGTTGCGCAGCTCGTCGTGGTCGCGGTCGAAGAACGCGGCGGCGAACGTCTCGGCGGCGCTGTGCCGAGGCACCTCGGTGAGCGGCTGGTGGTAGCCGTAGCCGGCGAACACCTCGTCGGCGCCCTGCCCGGACTGCGCCACCTTCACGTGGTGCGCCACCTGCTCGGACAGCAGGTGGAAGGCGACCACGTCGTGGCTGCCCATCGGCTCGGTCATCGCCAGCACCGCACGGCGTACGGCGGGCACCAGGTCGTCGTCGGCCAGCCGGATCCGGTGGTGGTCGGTGTCGAACGCGCGGGCCACCAGGTCGGAGTAGTGGAACTCGTCGCCGGACTCGCCGCCCCGACTGTCGAAGCCGATGCTGAACGTCCGCAGGTGCTGCTGGCCGGCCTCGGCGAGGAGCGCCACGATGAGGCTGGAGTCCAGACCACCGGACAGCAGCACGCCTACCGGTACGTCGGCGACCAGCCGTCGGCGTACCGCCGCGCGCAGCGCGTCCCCGATGGCGGCCCGCCAGTCGGCGGCGTCCATCCCCGTGTCGGCGGGCTCCCGCACGTAGTCGGGTCGCCAGTACACCTCCTCGCGGCTGCGCCCGTCCGCCTCGATCACCCGCAGGGTGGCCGGCGGCAGTTTGCGCACACCATGCAGCACCGTCCGGGGCGCGGGCACGATGGAGTGCCAGGACAGGTAGTGGTGCAGCGCCACCGGGTCGATGCCGGTGTCGACGTCGCCGGCGGCCAGCAGCGCGGGCAGGGTGGAGGCGAACCGGAGCCGCCCGGGCGTCTCGGCGAGGTAGAGCGGCTTGATGCCGAGCCGGTCGCGGGCCAGCACCAACCGCTGCCGGGCCCGGTCCACCAGGCCGATCGCGAACATGCCGACCAGGTGGTCGACGAAACGCTCACCCCAGTGCGCGTACGCCACCAGGATCACCTCGGTGTCGCTGGTGGAGTGGAACCCGTACCCGGCGTTCCGCAACTCCTCGCGTAGCTCCGGGTAGTTGTAGATGCAGCCGTTGAAGACCAGGGCGAGGCCCAGGTCGTCGCGGACCATCGGCTGCCCGCCCGCGTCGGACAGGTCGATGATGGTCAACCGGCGGTGCCCGAGGGTCACCCAACCGTCGGCGAACAGGCCCTCGTCGTCCGGGCCGCGGGATCGCATCGCCTCGGTCATCCGGGTGACCGCCGCCGCGTCGGGGGACCGGCCGTCGAACCGCGCCTCCCCGCTGATCCCGCACATCAGGCCGGGCGGTGCTGGTCCAGGGCAGACATGGCCCCTCCTGTCAGGTCTCCCCGACTGGTGGTGGCGGGGCCCGCGGTGGAAACGGGGGCGCTGGCTACCCGGGTAGCGGGTGGGCAAACCCGCAGGTGGTCCCGCGTCCGGTGGCCCCGCCCGTCCGGCTCAGCCGCGCAGGGTGCGCAGGATGCGGGCCAGTTCGGCACGGTCGGTCTCGTCGAGGTGCCCGAAGAAGCGGTCGGCCTCGGCCCGGCGGGCGGCCCGGATGGCGGTGCTGACCCGGTTGCCCTCGTCGGTGAGGGCGACAAGTGTGGCTCGCCGGTCGGCCGGGTCTCCTCGGCGCTCGACGAGCCCACGGGTCTGCAGGTCGTCGATGACCTCGGTGGCCGAGCGGGGCGCGATGCGCAGGTGCTCGGCGAGTGTTCCGGGGCGTACCTCGCCGTGGCGGCCCAGGACACCGAGCGCCCGGGACTGGCTGGGGGTGATGTCCCAGGGCGCCAACGACTCCCGGGTCTGCCGCCGCAAACGGGACGCCACCGCCCAGAACGTCTCGGCCAGGCTGTCGTCAGTGGTGTCCTCGGTCACCGGAATACGGTAGCAGGAGATGTGGTTGTTCCCTCATGTTGAGGTAACCTCAGCAATGTCGTCCACTGAAAGGTAGTTGCTCCTTGGAACCCACCCCCATGGGCCGAGACCGCGGCCACCGCACCGTCAGCGCCGAAGAGAAGACGCAGGCCCGCCAGGTGTCCCTGCGCCGGATCGGCCGCCTGTTCACCAGCCACCGGCCCGCGCTCGCCGCCGTCACCGCGATCATCGTGCTCTCCTCGGTCATCGCGATGGCCAGCCCGTTTCTGCTGCGTGCCGTCATCGACCGGGCGCTACCGCAGGGTGACGTGACCCTGCTGGTCTGGCTGGTCCTCGGCATGGTCGCCGTGGCGGCCGTGACCTCCGCCCTCGGCGTCGTGCAGACCTGGATCTCCACCCAGGTCGGCCAGCAGGTCATGCACCGGCTGCGCACCGACGTCTTCAGCCACCTCCAGCGCCAGTCGCTGGGCTTCTTCACCCGCACCCGCACCGGCGAGGTGCAGTCCCGGATCACCAACGACATCGGCGGCATGCAGTCGGTGGTCACCTCCACCGCCACCGCCGTCGCGGCCAACCTCACCACAGTGGTCGCCACCGCGGTCGCCATGGTCGCGCTCTCCTGGCAGCTGTCCCTGGTCTCGCTCGTGGTGCTGCCGCCCGCCGTCTGGCTGACCCGCCGGGTCGCCCGGATGCGCCGGGAGATCACCGCCCAGCGGCAACGTGAACTCGCCGACCTCAACGTCACGGTCGAGGAAGGGCTCTCGATCAGCGGCGTCCAGTTGGCCAAGACCCTCGGCACCGGGCCGGCGCTCATCGAGCGGTTCAGCGCCTCCTCGGCCCGCCTGGTCGACCTGGAGCTGCGCAGCGAGCTGGCCGGCCGCTGGCGGATGGCCTCGATGAGCATCATCTTCGCCGCCGTACCGGCGGTTATCTACCTCGCCGCCGGGCTGCCCGGCACCGCCGGAACGCTGAGCATCGGCACCCTGGTCGCCTTCACCGCCCTGCAGGGCGGCCTGTTCCGGCCACTGATGGGCCTGCTCAACGTGGGTGTCTCGCTCACCGCGTCGCTGGCGCTGTTCGCCCGGATCTTCGAATACCTGGACCTCCCTGTCGACGTGGCCGACCCCACCGAGCCGGTCCGCCTCGACCCCGCCCAGGTGCGCGGTCACCTGCGCCTGGAGGACGTCACCTTCGGCTACCCCGGTAGCGACACCGCCGCCCTCGCCGGGATCACACTGGACGTGCCCGCCGGCACCAGCCTCGCCCTGGTCGGGGAGACCGGGTCCGGCAAGAGCACCCTCGCCGGCCTGGTCAGCCGGCTGCACGACCCGACCGCCGGCCGGATCACCGTCGACGGCGTCGACCTGCGCGACCTGCGCCTGGCCGACCTGGCCGCGATCGTCGGCGTGGTCAGCCAGGAGACGTACCTGCTGCACACCACCGTCCGGGAGAACCTGCGCTACGCCCGGCCGGACGCCACCGACGCGGAGATCGAGGACGCCGCCCGCGCGGCCCAGATCCACGACCTGATCGCCGGGCTGCCCGACGGGTACGACACCATGGTCGGCTCCCGTGGCCACCGCTTCTCCGGCGGCGAGAAGCAGCGGCTCGCCATCGCCCGCACGTTGCTGCGCGACCCGCGCATCCTGGTCCTCGACGAGGCCACCAGCGCGCTGGACACCGAGACCGAGCGAGCCGTGCAACGCGCGTTCGACGTGCTCGCCGAAGGCCGGACCACGATCACCATCGCCCACCGGCTCTCCACCGTCCGCGACGCCGACCAGATCGCGGTGCTCGACCACGGCCGCATCGTCGAGGCCGGCACCCACGACAGCCTGCTGGACCGTAACGGCCGCTACGCCACACTGGCGGCCTGAGCGTCCGCTCAGAAACCCGTCTCGAAACCGTCGCTAAAACTGTCTCATTATTCCGGGTCCAGGTGTCGGTAGACGGTGGCCCGCGAGACACCCAGCGTGGCGGCGATGGCATCCACCGAGTGGGTGCCCGCCGCGTGCATCCGCCGGGCCGTCTCCACCTGCTCCCGACCCAGCGCCCGCGGTCGTCCCGGCCGCCGCCGCCGGTCCGCGGTGCTCGCGCCCGACGGGCCTGCGGCGTCCGTGGCGGCCGGCGTCAGCAGTCGGCGTACGCCGTCGAGCATGTCGGCGCGCAGCACCTCGTCGGACACGTCGACGAAGAAGACGATCGGATCGCTGCACGCCGCCACCGCCTGCGTCGCCAGGACCCGCTCCCGCCGTCCGGCGTCCGGCCCGGCGATGAGGTCGTTGGCCCGCATCGCGACCTCCATCAGGCGGTGGTACGTGTCGCCACGACCGACCAGCGCGATGTCGTGGAACAGCATGCCGAGGGGCCGGCGGTGGGCGAGCATGACGTCCACCCAACCCTCCAGCACCGTCCACCGTGCCTGCTCGACGGGCTGCGTCCGCGCGGTGTCGAGCAACGCTTCCAGATCGACCAACAACGGCTCGACCAGCGCGGACAGCAGGTGTTCCTTGGCCGGGAAGTGGTACAGGATCGCGGCCTTGGTCAGCCGTAGCCGTTCACCGATCTGCCGCAGCGAGGTGCGCTGGTAACCGTGCTCGGCGAACAGGTCGAGCGCGGCGCGCAGGATCCGGGTGCGAGTGTCGTCCCCGGGGTCGGCGGTCATGCTGGTCAGCCTAGCGACGTCCTGACCGGTGGGCACCATCACCGTTGATTCTACTGACCATCGGTCAGTACAGTGGTGGTGGTCGACGCAGCCAACGGCAGGAGGGGCGATGCCCGTCATCTCGATCGACAACCTGGTCAAGACCTTCGGCGCGATCCGGGCACTCGACGGGCTGGATCTGCGCGTCGAGCAGGGGGAGGTGCACGGCTTCCTCGGGCCCAACGGCTCCGGCAAGTCCACCACCATCCGGATCCTGCTCGGGCTGCTCCGCCGCGACTCCGGAGACGCCCAGGTGCTCGGCGCCGACCCGTGGCGCGACGCGGTCCGCCTGCACCGCCGACTGGCGTACGTGCCGGGCGACGTCAGCCTCTGGCCCAACCTCACCGGCGGGGAAGCCATCGACCTGTTCGGTCAGCTTCGCGGCGGCCTCGACCGGCAACGCCGCGACGAGCTGCTGCAACGCTTCGACCTGGACCCGACCCGCCGCTGTCGCACGTACTCCAAGGGCAACCGGCAGAAGGTCGCCATCGTCGCCGCCTTCGCCTCGGCGGTGGAGCTGTACGTGCTCGACGAGCCCACCTCCGGCCTCGACCCCCTGATGGAGGCGGTGTTCCAGGACGAGGTCCGGCGGGTCAAGCAGGCCGGCGCGACAGTGCTGCTCTCCAGCCACGTGCTCGCCGAGGTCGAGGCCCTCTGCGACCGGGTCAGCATCATCCGCGAGGGCCGCACCGTCGAGTCCGGCACCCTCGCCGAGCTGCGCCACCTCACCCGCACGGCGGTCACCGTCGAGACCGCCCGTCCGCTCACCGGCCTGGACGCGCTTCCCGGTGTGCACGACGTGCACGAGGTCGACGGGCGTACCCATCTGGAGGTCGAGCCGGCGCACCTCGACGAGCTGCTCGGTCAGCTCGTCCGCTCCGGCGTACGCGCCCTGACCAGCACCCCACCCACCCTGGAACAGCTCTTCCTGCGCCACTACGGCGACGACCCCGCCGCCGGGCCGGCCGATGGTCCTGTCGCCGGTGCTGGGTCGGCTGGTGCCTCGGACGCCGACTCGCAGGTTGGCGCCCCGCAGGCCGGTGCCCGGTGAGCGCCCTCACCGGCACGGCCCTGCTGGCCCGGCTCGTGCTGCGCCGCGACCGGGTCCGGCTCGCCATCTGGGTGCTCGGTACGCCGCTGCTCGGCTACGCCCTCGCCGGCAGCGTCGCCGGCATCTACCCGGACGAGACATCCCGCCAGGGCTACGCCACCACCTCGGCGTCCAGCCTCGTCGCCCGCGCGTTCAACGGTCCGATCGCCGGCACCGACCTCGGTGCCGTGGTGGTCGCCGAGACGTACGTGACGCTGGCCCTGATCGTCGCCCTGCTGAGCACCTTCGCGGTGACCCGGCACACCCGGCAGAACGAGGAGACCGGCCGGGCGGAGCTGCTCGGCGCCTCAGTGGTCGGCCGGTACGCGCCGCTCACCGCCGCGCTGCTCGTCATCGTCGCGGCGAACACCCTCGCTGCCGTACTGCTGGCGTTCGCGCTGGTCGGCGCCGGCCTGCCGCTCGCCGGCTCCGTCGCGGCCGCCGCCGCGATCGGTGGCGTCGGGGTCGCCTTCACCGCGATCGCCGCTGTCACCGCCCAGCTCTCCGTCACCTCCCGGGGCGCCAACGCGCTCGCCGCCGCCACCGTCGGGATCTCCTTCGTGCTGCGCGCCGCCGGTGACGTGCTCGGCGAACAGAGCGCCGACGGCACCCGGGTGCAGAGCGCCTGGCCATCGTGGATCTCCCCGCTCGGCTGGGGCAACCAGGTACGGGCCTTCGGCGGTGAACGCTGGTGGGTGCTCGCCCTTCCGGTCGCGCTGCTGCTCGCCGGCGTGGCCGTGGCGTACGCCCTGGCGGAGCGACGCGACCAGGGCGCCGGGCTGATCGCACCCCGACGCGGGCCAGCCAGCGCCGCGCCACGACTGCTCAGCCCCGCCGGGTTGGCCTGGCGCATGCAACGCGGCACGCTGCTCGGCTGGGCGGTCGGCCTGGCCGTACTCGGGTTCTCCATGGGCATCGCCGCCGACGAGTTCAACGCCATGATCGACCAGAACCCGGCCGCCGCCGAGGCCATCAACGCGATGGGCGGCGGTGGGGTTCTGGTCGACGCGTACCTGGCCGCGATGCTCGGGCTCTTCGCGCTGACCATCGGGGCGTACGTGGTACAGGCCCTCCTCCGGGTACGCGGCGACGAAGCCGACGGCGTCCTGGAAGCCGTGCTCGCCACCGCTGTCAGCCGTACCCGCTGGCTCGGCACCCAGGTGCTCGCCGCGACCCTCGGCGCGGTCGCGCTGCTGCTGCTCGCCGGCCTGACCACCGGGCTCGGCTACGGCCTCGTCACCGACGACCCGCTCGGCCAGGCCCTCGACCTGGGCGGTGCCGCGCTGCTGCGACTGCCCGCCCTGCTCGTGGTGGCCGGGGTGGTGACCACACTGTTCGGGCTGCTGCCCCGCTGGTCGGTGGTGCTGTCCTGGACGGTCCTGCTGGTCTTCCTGCTGCTCGGGCAACTCGGTGCGGTGCTGAAGCTGCCCCAAGCCGCGCTCGACCTCTCGCCGTACACCCATGTGCCGTCCGTGCCCGCGGTCGACCCGGCGGCGCTGCCCCTGGTGGTGCTGACAGCGGTCGCCGCGGCCCTTCTCGCCGTCGGAGTGACGGCCTTCCGCCGCCGCGACGTGCCGAGCTGAGGCCTTTCCTTGATCGTTGGCAGCTGAACAGTTCGACACGCCGCCGTCTGCACTGCACAGCTGCCAACGATCACCTCGGCTAACAACACTGGGGCGCGGCAGGGCGTCGTCCACAGACGGCCCGCTGTCCACAGACGGCGGGACGGCGCGGTTGTGGAGGGTCGGGGTGAGGTTGGACGGTCCCTGGTGTGGACTCGGTGCTTCAGGGGCTGGTGGAGCTTGGTGACGGGCTGGTCACGCTCGGCGCTGCCCGGCAAGTGGTGCCGTCGTGGACGGTTGAGTCGGCCTGCCGTAACGGCGAGCTGGTGCGAGTACTGCCCGAGGTGTTCGTGGCGGCGCGCCTCGTCGGTGGTCGACCCGATACCCCTGCCCTGAGTCGGCTCGACCCCGCTCTGAGTCATCGCGCGGCTCTCGCCTGGGCCGGAGGCTGCGGCGCACTCAGTCACCTCAGCGCCCTCGACGCGTGGGGGTTACGTCCGCAGGCTGTGGGTGAGGTCGTACACCTGAGTACGCCAGCGAACGCCAACCTGCGGACTCGACCCGGAGTGGTCATTCATCGACGCCGTAACCTGCTCATCGAGCCCCCGCACGTGGTGGTGCGACAGGGGCTGACGGTCACCCGCCTCGAGCAGGCGCTCGTCGACTCGTGGCCGACAATTCCGCCCGCCGAGCGGCGGGCACCAGTGATTTGGGCGGTCAACGAGTGGCTGACCACACCCGAGCGGCTGAGAGTAGCCCTGGAGAGCGTTCCGAAGTTGACCGACCGAGCGGCGTTACGGACACTGCTGACGAGGCTCGCCGAGGGCTGCCGGAGCCCGCTGGAGATCTGGGGACACGAACACGTCTTCACCGGTCCGGGGATGCCGGCGTTCCGTCGACAGGTAGCGGTCAAGGTCGGGCGGCGCACGGTCTACCTCGACATGCTCGCCGAGCGCGAACGGGTCAATATCGAACTTGATGGGACCACCACACACGGCGACCCACGTCAGCGGGAGATCGACCTTCGCCGCGATGCCCAGTTGGCGAGTATCGGGATCCTGGTGGTCCGCTTCGCCCACCGCCGGCTGCTGCACGAGATCGACGCGGTACGCCGGGAAACCCTGGCCGTCCTCGCCACCCGCCGGACCTGACGCGATGATGGCCCGCCTGCCGGACCGAGCTGGGCCACCGAGATCGCCCCGGTTGTTGAAAGGGGGAGCGACACTGGGGCTTCCGCGACTGTGGAGGCGCCTCGTGCCGTTCGTCAGATCGCATACCAGGAGGAACGGCGCGCGGGTTCGGGCGCACTACCGCAGGCGGCGCTCCGCCCGTGGACGGCAGAGGTCGACGGTCCGCCGGGTGTCCCGTGGTGGCGGCCCGGCCAAAGGCTGGTTTCTGGTGCTGGCCGCCGTCGTCGGCTTCGTGCTCGTCGGCATGGTCGTCGACTTCGTGCGGCGGCACCCCTTCTGGTCCGCTTTCCTGGCGATCCTCGTCGTCGCCGGAGCGATCACGGTGGTTCTCCTCCTGTCGAGGCAGCGGGCCCGCGAGCGGGCCGACCAAGCCCAGCGCGACAGGCTGATCGCGGTCACCGACACCATGAACGGCCCCGAGTTCGAGCAGTGGTTCGCGCGGATCCTGGTCGCGTCCGGGTTTCGCGATGTCACGGTCTGCGGCGGCTCCCGTGACCGGGGAGCGGACGTCCTGGCTGTCGCTCCTGACGGTCGACGGGTCGTGGTGCAGTGCAAGCGGCAGAGCATCAAGAACCGGGTGGGCAGTGCCGCGATCCAGCGGTTCGCCGGCACCTGCCGGGACATTCACGGTGGCGAGATCTGCATACTCGTGACGAACAGCGGGCGACGGCATCCGGATCGCCCAGCAGCTCAACATCACCCTCGTCGACCGGGAGGCGCTGGAGATGTGGGCCTGGACGGGGCAACCGCCGTTGGTGGCGCTCGGGGCGTGCTGACGTGAGAGGCCGCAGGGCTTGCCTGGTGCTGGCAGCCTCGGTGGCGTGGGCACCCTTCTGACGCAGCTTCCGGCGCTCCTCGGCGTACTGGTCGGCACCCTCGGCACCATCCTCGCCACGTCACTGGCCGACCGTGCCCGGTGGCAGCGCAGCCAGAGCGTCCGCTGGGACGAGCGACGGCTCGACGCGTACGTCGGATACGCGCACGCCCTCAAGGAAAGTCACATGGTGGCGTTGCGGATGACGGCCGACCTGCGACCGGGATCGCACAGCCACCCGATCGACCGTGATGAGGGCCTCGTTCGCCTCGCCGAGTCGGATGCCCGGCGCACCATCGTCTGGGAGAACCTGTTGCTGCTCGGTGACGAGCCGACCGTCGTTGCCGCGGCTCGTTGGCGCGACGCGATCTGGCAGGTCGAGCGGCTTGCCCGTGGGGTGACCGAGCCCCCGTCGGACATCTCCGACCTGTTGATCCAGATCAACGACGCCCGCGACGGCTACTACCGGGCGGCTCGGCGGAGCCTCGGTGTACGCGGTGGGTCGGTGGAGCAGTCGGCGGCGCTGCGGCAGGCAATGCGTGAACTTCCCGTGACTGGGACCGGCTCGTGACGGTGGATGGTGGGTGTCATTCCTGAGGACGAGTTCGCCCCCAAGAAGGCGGAGATCCTTGTGACGCGACGGCCCCGGGTCACGAGCCGAGGCCAGCACGGTGGCAGCCTCCTGACCAGTTACCGTTGGATTGGCGGGAGGTCAGAGTGGCGGCACGTCAAGGGTTACCGGCAGCGGACATAGCTGATGTGCGGCGGTGGTGCGATCAGCGGGTCCCCGAGCGGGTCCGTGACCAGGTACGCATCGAGTGTGAGGAGGCGGACCGTCACCTGACGATCGTCGAGTGTCGGGCCCCGTGGCGGGTCGAGTTGGGGTCGGAGTGGACTCGTGTTCCCGTCGCGCGCCTCGGGCACACCAGGACCACTGGCACCTGGACGTTGTACTACCGGGAGCGCACCCTTCGGTTCCGTCGGTACGACCTGGTCCCGCCGACAACCAACGTGGGCGAACTCCTTGACGAACTCGATCGGGACCCGACAGCGATCTTCTGGGGCTGACCGCTCGATTTCCCGACAGCATTCGCAGCCCCAACGGCGTACCGTCCGGGTCCACCTATGGGAGGAGTCGGATGAGTTTCCTGCGGCAGGCAGAGCAGTCCCCGGACACCGAGCGGATGTTCGACAGCGACACGAAGGCGATGGGCTATCTGCCCAACTACACCAGGTTGTTCGCCCACAGCCCGGCGGTGTACCTGGCATGGCAGCAGCTCAACGGTGCGGTGAAGGACGGGATGGAACTGCGCCGCTACGAGTTGGCGACCCTCGCCGCAGCCCGGGCCCTGAAATCCTCCTACTGCGGTCTGGCACACGGAAAGGTCCTACGCGACAAGTTCTTCGACGCGCCGACCGTCGCCGCCATCGCGTCGGACCATGGAAGCGCCGGTCTCTCCGCGCAGGAGGTCGCAGTCGTCAACTTCGCCGGAAAGGTCGCGGCCGATGCGAACTCCGTCACCGAGGCCGACGTCGCGGGCCTGCGCGGTCACGGTCTCGATGACACCGATATCTTCCGCGTGATCCTCGCGGTTGGTGCCAGATGCTTCTTCAGTACCGTCCTCAGTGCCGCCGGGGCTGAGCCCGATCCGCAGTACAAGGAGAGCCTGGACGTGGATCTGCGGCAGGCGCTGAGCTTCGGCGGTTAGACCCGGCGAAAACGCACCGACCGGCTGGCCGAGCGCCACCGGGGAGCGCGGAGGCAGCGTTCGCCACTTATCCGACGGCAGCAGGGCAAGGTGTTCTTCGTAACCGACCTGAAGACCTGGATGCGGGAGTCGTAGCTGGCACGGATCTCGGCGGGCTTCTACCACAACCTGCGGTGGCCCGGGCGATCGTCCACAGGTGCATTCGCTGTCCACAGCGGCCCTCGCCCTGGCGGCGATCAGAGGCACGGTGTGTTCGTGGACGCGCGCCTGCAAGCCCTGCTCGATCGACGTGGTGGCCTGGCCATGCGGCGCGAGATGCTCAGCGTGGTTTCTCCCTGGGCGCTTCAAAGCGCCTGCCGGGCAGGTCGGATGGTCCGGGTGCTACCCGGGATCTACGTTGACGCCGCGCTGGTCCGCGAATCGGAGCCCAGCCTGCCGCTGCTGTCCCGAGTCGGGCCCGAGATCGCCCGCCGGGCGTCGCTGGCGTACGCCGGCGGGCGCGCGGCGTTGAGTCGGCTCACCGCGCTCGACGTGTGGGGACTCCGCCGCCAGCCGGCTGACGAGCCGGTGTATCTGGACCTGCCCAGAGGGGCAGGCCTGCGCGGCCGTCCCCAACTCGTGGTGCGCCACCGGTCCGACTTCGCGGTGGCGCCACCGTACGTCGTGACCCGGAACGGATTGCCGGTCACCCGGCTTGACCGAACCCTGGTGGACTGCTGGCCACTGCTGCCGTCGGTCGACCGCTCGGGGCCGCTCATCCGTGCGGTCAACGACCGGCTGACCACCCCGCAGCGTCTGGTCACCGTGCTCGCGGAAGTGTCGAGGGTTCCCGACCGTGCGGCGCTGTCTGGTCTGCTGGACCGGCTCGCGACTGGTTGTCGCAGCGCGCTGGAGATCTGGGGCCACGACCACGTCTTTACCGGTCCGGGCATGCCGACGTTCGTCCGGCAGGTGCGGGTGCGGGTGGGGGCGCGAACGTTCTACCTGGACATGTTCGCCGAGGCGGAGCGGGTCAACATCGAGCTGGACGGCGCGACCAGCCACGGCGATCCGGCCGAACGCGAGATCGACCTGCGCCGTGACGCACTGCTCGCCACCGTCGGAATCCTCGTCGTCCGCTTCACGCATCGTCGCCTCACCGCGAATCCGCTCCAGGTCCGTCAGGAAACCCTTGCCATCCTCGCGTCCCGACGCCGTCTAACCATGATCAAGTGATGAGAAATAGCTCTGAGAGCGCCCCAGAAGCTACTTTTCATCACTTGATCATGGCGAGGGGCGAGGGGCGAGGGGCGAGGGGCGAGGGGCGAGGGGGCGGCTCAGTCGGTGGCGGGCTGCGTCGGAGTGTCGCGGCTCTGCTGGGGTGGGATCGGGGGCGTGCTTGGCGGGTCCGTTGGGTGGTCGCCGTTGCGGCGGAGGAGGTCGGTGATCCAGCGGGCGGCTTCCCGCTGCGCGGTGAGCATCTGGTCGCGGGCGTCGGCTACGTCCTGGTCGTCGGCGTCGTCGCTGAGGATCGTCGCCCACTGGCGGCTCAGGTGTTCGGCGTACCGGGCTTTGCGGAGCTGCTCCTCGAACTGGTACTCGAGCTCGACCATCCGGTCGACGTGCGGTTGGAGCGCCGGCATGATCCGTTCGTCGAGGCGGACAGTGGCGTCGGGGCGGCAGGTGAGCGTGATGTCGCCCCGCTGGTAGTGCCACCGGGGGTCTTCGGCCAGCGCCTGCTGCAACGCCACCTCCAGGTCCGCGGCCCGGTGCGGTGGCAGGTCCCGGGCAGCGTCGGCGGCGAGCCGGGTCAGCCGCTGGATCGCGTTGGGCTGGAAGTACTGCACGTACCAGCTCAGCACCTCGGCTCGCATGGTCGCCGGTGAGGACCACGCGAACGTGGCGCGGACGTAGAACGAGTACACGTAGCCCCGGGCGGGCACGGCGATCAGCCGGGGCGCGTCGCGCTGCTCGACGAGGGGGCCGGAGGGTGCCGGCGCGGCAGCGGATCCGACGGGTGCCTCGTCCTGGAGCGCGGCGACCAGCCGATCCCAGTTCCGCGCCCACCACCGCCAACCGCGGACACTGCCGTCGCGGGTGACGACCAGCGCGCGGACACCCCGGCGTCGCCACTGGTCGGCGGGCCTCGGCCTCCCGTCGGGGGCGTCCGTCATGGCACCCCTCCACGGCCTCGGATCCGCGTCTCACGCTAACAACCAGTGCCCGAAATGCCCGTAGCCACGCCGTCACGGGACCACCGCCGACGACGAAGCCGGTATGACACCGCGCCGTCGTCTGGTGATCGTCGGGGCGTCGTGTGCCGGTCAGTCGGGGACGACATCCTGCCCGGGTGCGCACACTGCCGACCGTCGTCGCGTACCGGCTGCTCGGGGGCGTCGGTGCCACGCTGCTGTCGTGCGCCGGCCTGGCCGCCGGGGCGCTGCCCGTCGGCGCGCACGCCGCCTGGTGGAGCGCGTTGCGGCAGCTCGCGGGGCCGGGGCTGCTCTGCGGGTACGCCGGCCTGACCCTCCTCGTCGCCGCCTGGTGGTGGGCGGGGCGGGCACCCGACGAGGTCGTCGACCGGCGGTCCGCCGCGCTCACGCTGGCCTGCTGGGCGGGACCGCTGCTGGTGGCGCCGCCGCTGTTCAGCAGGGACGCGTACAGCTACCTGGCGCAGGGGGCGATGGTCCTCGCCGACATCGACGTCTACCGGCACGGGGTGACCCAGTTGGGTGGTGCGTTGGCTGCCGAGGTGCCGCAGATGTGGCAGCAGACCCCCGCGCCGTACGGGCCGGTGTTCCTCGCCGTGGCGGCCGTCGTCAGTGGTGTGACAGGCGGCAAGCTGGTGCTGGGTGTGCTCGGCCTTCGTCTGGTGGCGGTGGCCGGGGTGGCGCTGCTGGTGGCGTACCTGCCCCGGCTGGCCCGGCACTGTAGCGTCGACCCGTCGGCCGCACTCTGGCTGGGCGTGCTCAACCCTCTCGTACCGTTGCATCTCATCGCCGGCGCGCACAACGAGGCGGTAATGCTGGGCCTGCTGGTGGCCGGGCTCAGCCTCGCCTTCGAGCACCGCTACGGCGCGGCGACAGTGCTGGTCACCCTCGCCGCGCTGGTCAAGGTGCCGGCGGTGGTCGCGCTGCTGGTGGTCGTCTCGCTCGCCGCGCGTCACCGCGGGCTCCCGACCTCGGTGGCACGCACGGCCGGCGTCGCGGTGGGCACCGCCGCCGCGGTCACCTGGGCCACCGGCATGGGGTACGGGTGGGTCGGCGCACTCGGCACCCCGATGTACCGGCACAGTTGGTCGATCTCGAGCGCGCTCGGTCGGGTGGCGCTGCGGGCGGCCGGACGGTCCGGTCTGCACCTGGGCGACGCCCCGATGCGGCTCTGCCTGGCGCTGGGGGTGGTCGCCGCACTGGCCGTGGCGGTCGCCGCGTGGTGGCATCGGCGGCGGCTCGGCCCGGCGTACGCGCTGGGGTTGGTGCTGCTGGCGGCGGCGCTGCTCGGCCCGGCGACCCGGCCCTGGTACGCGCTCTGGGGTCTGGTCCTAATCGCGGCGGCGGCGCACGGGCGGGCCCGGCCGGCGGCGGCGCTGGGGGCGGTGGTGCTCGCGTTCGTGGCCCTGCCCAGTGGATTCGGACCGGACGCGGCGCAGGCGGTGCTGGCCGCCGCCGGGGTGCTGGTCGGGCTGCTCGCTGTCGGATCACTGCGCCTGCTGCTGCCACCGGCTGCCGTGCGGGTGGCCCGATGAGTGCCAACCGGCGTCGGGCGGCGACGGTGGCGGTGCTGGCCGTCGTCCTCACGGTGGCGATCGCGGTGCTCCCCGGGCACCGGGGTTGGTTCGACGTCGGCGTCTACCACGGTGCGGTCGGGCACTGGGTACGCGGCGGCGACCTGTACCAGTGGACCACCGGCAACGGGTACGGCTTCACCTACCCGCCGTTCGCCGCCGTCAGCATGCTGCCGATGGCGGCACTGGCCTGGTACCCGACGATCGTGGCGAACCTGCTGCTCACCGCGCTGGCCGTCGCGTTCCTGCTGCACCTGCTCGTGGACCCGGTGGCCCGACGGCACGGGTGGAGCCGCTGGTACGCGCTCGCGCTGTCGTGCTGCCTGCTGGCCGGGCTGAACCCGGTGCGGGACACGGTCAGCTTCGGGCAGGTCAACCTGGTGCTGGTGGCGCTGGTCTACCTGGACCTGTGGTTGGTGGAGCGGGGCAGTCGGCTGGCGGGCGTCGGGACCGGGCTGGCCGCCGCGGTCAAGCTCACCCCGGCGGTCTACATCGGTTATCTGCTGGTCACCGGGCGCTGGCGGGCCGCCGCCACGGCCATCGGCACCGCCGTCGCCGCCACCACCGTCACGGCGGCGTTCGCGCCGGACGCCACCCGCACGTTCTTCACCGAGGCGCTGTGGGACACCGACCGGGTGGGCCGGCTGGCGTACGTGTCGAACCAGTCAGTGCTGGGCGTGGTCGCCCGGCTCGACCCGACGCACCCGGACCGGCGGCTGTGGGTGGCGCTGGTCGCCGTCGTGCTGGTGGTGTGGGCGACGCGGGTACGCCGGGCGGTGCGCAACGGTGACGAGCGGGCCGGCTTCGCGGTGACAGGTGTCGTCGCGTGCCTGGTCAGCCCGGTCACCTGGGTGCACCACCTGGTGTGGCTGGTGCCGGGGCTGGTGGTGATCGCGGCGTCCACGCTGCCGTGGCCGCCGGTCGACCCGACGGCCCGTCGGCGGGCACGTGCGGGCGTCGCCGGGTACGTCGTGCTCTGTAGCGGGCTGGTCTGGGTCTTCGCCAACGGGTCGGCCGGACCGCTGGGGTTCCTCGGCGCGAACGCGTACGTCTGGGTCAGTGTCGGGATGCTCGTGCTGCTTCCGGTCGGACGTGCCGACCCGGGGAAGGATCATCCTCGGTTAACCGAGCATTGTGGAGCAGTTGAGGTGCCGGGGGGTGTTGGCGTCGGCCGCTAGAGGCGAGACTAGGCACGATCTGACAATCACGCAGATCGATGCACTGGATGGTCTGGAGGCAGCCTGTGTCCACCCTCGTGTCCCCGCCGGTCACGCTCGGCGCGATCCGCCGGCGTACCACCACAGTCGCCCTGCTCCTCGTCATGGTCGCCGCCGCGCTGGTCGGTCCGTCCGTGGTGACCCCCCGACTGACCGACTCCGCCTCGGCGGCGGTCTACAGCTCCTGCACGATGAGTCGCTGCGCCGACGCCCGCGCCGCCCGTTCGGGCTGGGCCGCGAAGGGCTTCCCGACCAGCCGCGGCTGGTACTCCTGGAGCGGGGGGAAGTCCAACTTCGCCGGCGGCCAGTTCTACAACTACGAGGGTCAACTGCCCACCAACGCCACCTACAACGAGTACGACGTCTACCCGCGTACCCAGGGCGCCGCCCGGGACGCGTACCGCATCGTGGTGAACCGCAGCACCGGGGTGACCTGGTTCTCGCCCAACCACTACACCGACTTCTACCGGCTCTGACCGACGCCGGGGCCGGTCGATCCGGGCCGGCCCCGCAGTTGTGCAGCAGGAGGCACGTGATGGCCGACGAGGACGACCGGCGGTGGCCCGACTGGTTGACGGTGCGCCGCGACGACGCGCCGCAGGCGCAGGGCGCGGTGGTGCTGGACGGTGCGGCGACCCGGACCCGGCCCGCGCTCTTCGCCGCGTTGGGCGGTGCGCTGGCCCTGCCGACTCACCTGGGGAGCACCTGGGACGCCCTCTCCGACGTGCTCCGGGACCGGCTGGACACCGGTCCGCTCACCCTGCTGATCAACGACGCCGGCGAGTTGCTCGTCGACGAGCCGGCCGGTCAGTACGCCCTGCTGCTCAGCGTGCTCGGTGACCTCGCCGCCACCGCACCGCACCCCCTGCGCGTCGTCCTTCGCGACGTCCCGACCACCTGACGGCCGTCCCGAGCCTGTGCGGGTGCTCAGTTCCCGACAGTCGGGGCGGTGAGCGGGTGCGGTGACGGTGGCGGTGACGGTCGGGTGACGGGCCCTTCGCGATCCTCGTGCCGAGCCGGGCACTGTGCACCGGCGCGGGCAACGGGGAGGCCGTGCGGTGGACTTCGTCGACGGGGTGCTGGTGCGGTTGGCCGACCCGGGCACCCGCGCGTCGCTCTTCGACGAGGCGTCGCTGGCGCACCTGGTCGAGGCCGCGTACGACACCGAGGCGATGCCTGTCGCGCCGCCGTACGCGGCGGTCTTCGACGAGCTGACCCTCGGCTTCGCCGCCGCCCCCGTCACCGTGGCCGAGGGGGAGTGGCTGGGCTCCGGCGGAACCACCCGTACCGAGTTGCGCGTACGCCTGCACGGCCTCGGCGGCTCGGCGCTGCGCATCGACGCGTTGTGGCGGGGCAGTCTGGTGGTGCGCACCAGCGTCGCCCGGGACCGGGTCGAGGACCTGGACGTGGCGGTGCCCGCCTTCGACGTGGACCCACAGATCATCGCGGACCTGGGCGCGTTGCCGTCCGACCCGGCGCAGTTGGAGACCGAACGCCGTACGCGGCTGGTGACCCGGCTGCGGGCCGGGCTGCACCAACCGGCCGCGTTCACCGACGCGCACCTGGACCGGCTGCTCGCCGGTGTCGGCGCCACGAACGCCGGTGACCTGGTGACACGGATGCGCGGACAGGCCGCCGGAGCCACCGTGAAGCTGCGCTACGCCGCGCCGTCGGCCGCCCCACCCACCCCGCGTCCACTGCCGTTCGCCGCCGCCGTGCTGGTCCGCGACAAGGGCTTCTCCCTGGCCGACCTGCTCGTCGAAACCCGCCTGGTGCGGGCCCGCGCCGAGGAGTTGGGGCTGGACGTGCCCGCACCGGACGACGTCCGGCGACGACACCGGGTGGTCGCCGTCTGGGTGGTCCCCGTCGAGACGTTCGACGACGACGGTTGGCCCGGCGGCGACACCGGCACCGACGCACAGAAGCGGGCCGCCCGGTTCGCGAGGGCCGGCCAGTGGCTCGCCCGCAGCGGCATCGGACTCGCCGCCGTCTCGACCTGAGAACTCAGACCAGTAGCAACTTCGTCCGGGAGGACCCGTGGCACCGACAGCAGCATTCCCGTTCATCGAAGTCCGGATCGTGCCACCACCGGCCCCGCTGGCCCAGCGCTCTCCGGGCGTCATCGCCGTGGTGGGCAAAGCGCCGTCCACGGCCGACGGGGGCTCGGCGCCGGCGAACACGCCGGTCCGGATCGAGACCCTCGACGACGCGGTCACCAACTTCGCCCGCCGGCAGGCCGGCAACGTGGTCCGCAACGCCCTCTACAACTCGTTGGAGTTGGCGTTCCTGCAGGACCCGCGCCCGGCCAAGGTGTACGGGGTCAAGGTCGCCGGCGACGACTACGCCGCCGCGCTCGGTGGTCTGGAAGCCGCCGACGACGTGACGATGGTGTCGCTGGCCAACGAGTCGAGCGTCGGCAACCCCGCCGGCGCGGGCGCGCCCACCGGACTGCACGCCCTCAAGGCGCACGTGGAGACGATGTCCGCGGCCGGCCAACGGCGGATCGGGTTCGCCATGGTCAACCCGGCCACCGACAAGAGCCCCACCTACGTCGCGGACATCACCGCCACCGCGAACCCGCTCAAGAGCAGTACCAGCCGGATGGTGATGATCGCCGCCCGGGGCGCGGACGGTGACGCGGCCACCGCCGCGATGGCCGCCGTGGCCGGACTTCCCGTGCACCACAGCATCGTGCTCAAGAAGATCCGTGGAGTCGCCATCCCGGTGGCCAAGCAGTACAGCCCGGCCGAGATCAAGGGCCTCTCCGAGGCGAACCTCACCCCGATCATCGACCCGACCCTGATCACCGGGGAGAGCCTGCACTTCGCCGACGGACGACTGTTCACCTCCGACGCCAGCCTGCTACACGTCGACCTGGTGCGCACCCTCGACCAGATCGAGTTCATGCTGCGCGCCGGCCTGATCGGCCTGGTCGGCGACGCGCGGATCACCAAGCCCGGCATGACGCTGCTGAAGACCCAGGTCGACGGCATCCTCGGCCCCCTCAAGCGGCAGGCGGTGATCGACGACTACACCATCGAGATCCCGGTGCTGGACATCCTCGCCATCCCCGAGGTCGCGCGCACCGCCACCGACACCTCGATCGTCACCGCCGCCCGGGCCGACCGCACCGTCGACCTGGTCGTCACCGTCACGTACGGCCCAGCCGTGAGCCGCCTGCTGGTCACGCTCGTGGCCAAGTTCTGACCCGGAGGAACCAGACCATGGAGTGGAAGACCCGCCTGGCGGTGCAGTACACCAAGGGCACCGAGACGGTGCTGATCAGCCCCATCGACTCGTTCAGTCCGTCCTTCTCGCTCAACGTCGAGGCGTTGCACTCGTGCGAGGTGACCCACCTGGGTGTCATCCACGCGCCGGTGTCGATGAACTTCACGATGACCGTCAAGGCGATCGGGGACGTCGCCGGCCGGCTCACCAAGCTGGCCCTCGACGGAGAGCTGTTCGACATCGCGCTGCTGGAGCACACCGGAGACGACTGGGCGTTCTCGTCCTTCGTCCTGCGCGACTGCCTGATCACCAGCGCCACCCCGACCACCGCCACCATCTCCGGCGCTCCCGCGGCGACCTTCAGCGGCTTCAGCCTGGCCGCCACCGTCGACCCGAAGACCGGCGACCAGTCCGTCCTGCCGTAACCCCACGAGGATCAACCGGAGGTAGCGAATGGCGACCGGTGCTGGCCGTGCCGCCCGGGTCACCCGTACCGGGCTGGCCCTGGTGCACGCGGGTGAGTTGGTGCTGCCGGCGGCCGGCAGCGAGGCGGAGGCCGAGCAGGTCGCCGAGGACGATCGCGCGGTCATCGCGTACCACTTCCCGGTGGAGATCGAGGTGGTCGCGGCTGGCGGCGCCCTCGACGCCGACGCGCTCGCCGACCTCGCGTTGGCCCGCCTCGCCGAGCACCTGGACGGGCGGGTCTGACGGTGGCCATCTCGGTGCACGTGCCGGTGCGGATCCGGCTGGACGCCCGGTCGGTGACCGAGCGGCCGGAGGCCGTGACCGAGGCGCTCGGCGCGGCCCTGGCCCGCGCGTTGGAACGTTCCCGCCGCGAGGTGGTCGCGCCCCGCGGCGGCTACCTGGAGGTACGCCCCGCAGCGCCGGAGTTCGGTTGGACCGGCGCGGGCGTGCAGGGGGTGTCCCCGGACGACCGGCGGGCGTTCGAGGCCCGGCTGCGCCGGCGCATCGACGAGGTGGTCACCGCGGCGCGGCTGGACCCGGGGCTGCCCGCCGGGGTGGCCGTGCCGCTGAGCCGGCCGGCGGCCGAGGTGTTCGACGCGTCTCGGATGCGTCACCTCCTCGCTGTCTACCGGGTGCCGTCCTACGACGACGGTGGGGACGCCGCCGAGGTGCCGGTGGACGGCGACGAACCACCGCCGGTGACCTACCAGTGGCTGCTGCGTCCGGCCGCCTACCTGGCCAGTCATCTCGGCGAGCTGGGTCAGGAGGCGGTACGCCAGCACGGTGGCCTGCCGTCGGGCACCCCGCAGGGGGTGATCGCCCGGGTGATCGGTTCCGACGGTCGTCCGGTCTGGGCGGTCATGGTGAACACCACGCCGTGGTCGGTCTTCACCTTCGAGCGGTTCGGCGAGACGGTGTTCCGGGCCACCCCGCAACCGCATTTCGAGGTGGAGGAGCGGATCCCCAGCCCGCAACCCGGCACTGTGCAGCGGCGACCGGTGGCCGGGCGCAGCGCCCTGGTGTCGATGGTGGACGAGGAGTTGAGCGCCGACATCCGGCAACGGTTGCGGACCGCCCAGCCGCGCGGCGAGACCACGAGCGCTGACGAGTACCAGGCGCAGATCGAACGGGCCGTCGACGCCGAGGTGACCCGGCGGGTCGACGCGATCCTTGCCTCGGTGGGCGGGGCCACCCCGACCAGTCTCGTGGTGGTCAGCATCGGCGGGGTCTCCCTGCTGCTGGTGGGCACCGAGGAGACCGACAACACGCTGCACTGGACCGGAACGGCGAACCTGTTGCCGATCAGCGTCGAGCACCGACCGGCCACCCCACCGGATCCGAACGCGCCGCCCGGCGGGAGCATCGGCGACGGCACGGGCACCGGCAGCGGCTCCGGCGCGGGCGGCGGATCCGGCACCGGCAACGGACCGGGTGGCAGCGGACCGGGTGGCAGCGGCTCGGGCGGCCTGGGCACCGGCACCGGGCCCGGCGGGGATGCCGGTGGCACCGGCGGCGCCCGGCGGGGTGGGTTCGTCTTCGACCCGAGCAGCCCCAGCGCCCCACCCGGCACCGAGGGTCGACGGTTCCCCGCCGTCACCGGCGCGCACGCCGAGACGCGCGCCTGCGCCCCCTTCAACGGCGAACCGGAGCTGGCCGCGCTCGGCCCGGACGGCGACGAGCTGCGCCGGCTGATGGACGACATCGCGTTCCGCCTGCAAATGGGCGAGCCGTGCCGCTATCCGGCGAACTTCTGCCTCCAGGCCGCCGCCATTCTGCGCGGTCGGGCCGCGGCGATCAGCCTGCTGGTCGGCTCGGCCGAGCGGGAGGCGTTCACCCGACCCGTACCGGAGGGCAGCGGACGGCTCGGTCCGCTGGACTTCCGGCCGGTCGCCTCGCCGGCCGTGCAGTTCCTGCGCCACCTGGCCGGGGTCGTGCCCCGACTGGACCGCCTCGCCCAACTGGTGATGGGCCGCTACAGCCAGCCAGAGCACTTCGCCCGGATCCAGGGAGGCTGGATCGACACGTCCGCCTCCTGGAACCTGCACTTCGTCCAGGCGTTCAGCTCGGCCCTCAAGGGCGCCGTCGGGCAGCTCTTCGTCGTCGGCAGCCAGGCCATGCTTGTGCAACTGCTGCTCAGCTCGCGTACCGGCATCGACGCCCGGATCACCAACTTCGACAGGTACGCCCCGATCTTCGAGCGGCTGATCGTCTCCCAGCTCACCGACTACGCCGAGCTTCAGGGACTGCGGGAGCGGCTGCGCCGCCACGAGGCCGCCCGGTGGGCGTCTGCGCACACCGACCTGGGCGGCGGCACCGTCGCCACGCTGAGCATGGCCAACCCGTCCACCGCCTGGTACGGGGCCGCCCGTGCCATCTCCAGCGCGTTCCTCGCCACCGAAGCCGCCCTGAGCAGCCCCGGAGCGGCCGGGGAGATCGTCGAACGCGACGGCACCACCCGGATCCGTGACTCGCACGCGGTGCTCTGGACCCTCGCCGAGATCGAACAGGCGCTGGTCATCCAACGCGGCGAGGCCGAGGGCATCGACCCGCTGGTCAAGCAGATCACCGACCTGCCCGACGTGCTGGCCCGCTTCGCCGGTAACCGCGCAGCGATCCGCGACGAGCTGTGGCGGGTGTTGCAGGACATGCGGCGCAACAACACCGAGATGCTCGGTCGCGCCCGCAACGACGCCCGGTTCGCGTTCCGGTCCAGCCGGATCAGCGAACACATCCCGTCGGCGACGATCCCCCGGGGACGGTACGCGCTGCAGGGCATCCACCTGGTGACCCACCAGCAGATCGGCGAGTTCTTCGGCGGCAACCTCTACTACGCCACCGGCGTCGACGACCTGTTCAGCACCGAACTGGGCCGGGAGGCGCTGAGCGCCTTCGCCACCATGGTGGGGATCATCGCGCTGTCCGTCCTCTGCCCACCGCTGGGCTTCGTCGTCGGGGTGGCCGTCGCCGCCGTCGACGTGGCGCACGCTCACCTTCGCGAGCGCCTCTACGGCTCCATGCTCGACCCGGAGCTGGTGCTCACCCGCACCGAGGTCGAGGTCGAGCTGTTCGCCGCGTACCTCGGGCTGGCGATGTCGTTGATCCCGGAGGCCGGCACCATCGGCGGCGCGGCCGTGCGCGGCGGCCGGGTCGCCCTGCGCTTCGGCGTCCGCGCGGGGCTGCGCGCCGCCCGGGGGTACGTGGTACGCCGGGTCACCCGGCAGATCGTCGAAGCCGCGTCCCGTGACCTGCTCCAGGCCTTCCTCACCGAGATCCTGCTCAACGAGGTGCTGGAACGGGTCGTGCAGAAGCTGATGGAGCCGATCCTCGCGTACGTGGAGCGCGAGGCGATGCTCAGCGGCGCGGTCGGCGGCCCGGAGGGCGCCCGGTTCATCCTCATGGTGCTCGACTCGGCACCCGGTGGCGCCGCCGCCGGGCCGCGCGTCCCGGTGGTGCGGCCGTGACCGGGCCGCGCCGGTTCCGCGCCGGCCGGTTCCTCGACGCGGCCGCGGTGCACGCCGCCGCCGACGCCAACCCTCGGCTGCGCCGTTTCATCCGGACCGTCGCCGCGCACAGCGAGGCCGGCGAGGTGCGCTCCCGTCGGCTGCTGGAACACCTCGTCCGGCGCATGATCGACGACGTCGCCGACCTGCACCTGAACAACGCGCTCAACCGGCTGGAACGCATCGCCGTGCTGCGGGACAACATCGCCGCGATCCTCGACCACGTGCTGGAGGGCGGCACCCTGCCCGAGGGGGTGCGGGTGGCCACCCTCGGCGAGTACTTCGACCAGCTCAACACCGAGATGCGCGAGCTGAGCCGACCCCGCGACGGCATCGTGGGGGACGCGCCGCTGCGGCTGGCCGACGACTCCGCCGCGTACGCCGACTCGCTGCTGCGCGAGTTCGACACCGCCGGCGGCGGCGAGGCCGGCCGGCACGTCGAGCCCGACGCGATCGTCGGCGGCGCGTTCCGGGCCATGCCGACGGACTCGCAGGAGGCGCTGCGCCGCGCCGCCGCGCTGGAGCCGACAGCGCTGTGGCACGCGGTGGCCGCCGAGTCCGGGGCCGGAAAGCGGGCTGCCCTGGCGGACCTGGAGACCCGCCTCGGCGGCCGGCTCACGCCCGACGAACTGGCCCGGCTGCGCACGGCCGTCGACGATCTCGGCAAGGCTCGCTCGCGCGGCCTGCAGGTGAGCGAGGCGCGACTGGCTGAAGCCCTGGGCCGCATCGCCGACCCGGACCTGCGGGCCGTGGTCGAGGGCGGCGACGTCTGGCTAACCCAGCAACTCGCCCTGCACAACCCGGAGGCCCTGACCACCCTGTGGCGGCGCTTCCGCGACCGGGGCGGACGCGCCGACGACGGCCCCGGCTTCCGTGCCTACCTGCGCCACGACATGGTCACCTACGGGCGGGGCGTGCTCGGCGAGTACAGCGCGGCGTTCTCGTTGAGCAGCATCGAGCTGTTCCTGAAGGGACCGGACGCCAACGTCAAGGTCGCCGGCACCGACCTGGTCGGCATCGGCCACGACGGCTGGGTGTGGCTGATCGACGACAAGTCGCACCGGGCCACCAGCGTCGCCGGGGTCAGCGCGCTCACCGACAACCTCGTCGCCAACCTGCGCCGCGACGCCGCCGACTTCCGCGACGCCATCGCCCGCCTGCACCGCGACGACCCCGGGTTCACCCCCGACCCACGGATCCTCGACGCGATCTCCCGGATGGAGGACGCCGCCGCCGAGATCGACCGGATCAACCGGCGCGGCTCCGCGTCCACCCGGCCCGCGCGGATCAGCGCGGCACTGGAGGAGCGCCGGCTGCGGCTGCGCGTCACCAGCGCCGCCGGCGAGGTCCGCGAGATCACCCAGGCCCTGCGCGACCTGGGCCTGGCCGTCGAACCCACCGGTACGCCGGTGCCGCTGCCACCCACCGGAGGGCGCTGAGCATGGCCATCACCAGCAGCTTCATGCGGTACGGCACGGTGCCGTCGGCGATCATCAGCGACGGGGTGCTGCCGATCCCACTGTGGGCGGTCACCGCCATCTCCCTCGCCGAGACGTACCACCTGCCGCCGATCGGCTCCACCGCGCACAAGGCCATCGTGGCCACCCACGACGACACCATCACGTTGACCGGGGTGCTCGTCGGCGCGGAACGCTACGCCTGGAAGTTCGCCCTGGAGACGATGGCCGAGGCGAGCAAACGCGGCACGGCCCTCGCCGCGTACTCCGGGGGGAAGTTCGGCGGGCTGATCCTGGTCACCTCGATGACCATCCGCACCGACATGCAGGTGCAGTCGTTGACCTTCAACGCCTCCGCCGCCCGCCGCGACGTCCTGGACACCACCATCACCCTCGTCCACGTGCCCCGTCCCAGCCTGCTCGGCAAGCTGCTCGACGTGGCCAGCATCGGAGTCGGCGCGCTCGCCGACGGGTTGGGCAACTGATGCCACAGTTCCCGATCGACCGTTACCTCCTGCCGGAGACGCCCGTCGAGGTGCCCGAGGGGTTCACCGAGGTGCGGCAGAGCCTTACCGCCGGCCTTCCGCACCGTGTCGAGTTGGGCGCCGGTGTCCACGCGGTGCTGATCCTGCCCACCGGGCTGGCCCGGCAGTGGCTGGCCACCGACCCGCTCGCCGTGGTGAGCAGCTCCGCGGACGACCTGGCGCCCCGACCCGCCCCGCCGGCCGCACCCCCGCCCCCGGCGCTGGTCGGCCGGGTGCCCCTGCGCCTCGTCGTCCGCCAGGGCACCCGGATCCTCGGCTCGGTGCCGCTCGCCGCCGGCCTGCGCCGGGTCTGCCCGGACGCCGGCACGCCCGCCGACACCACCGGCTCCGCCCCGGTCGCCGTCGAGGTGCTGGTGCTCGCCTGGCTGCTGCACGCCGGGACGGTACGCGGCTCCGGCGACTACGGCTCGTCCGTGACGCTGGCCTGGCGGCGTGCCGACCGCGCGGTGGACGAGTTCGGACCGCCGCCGATCAACGAGTTCGTCTGGCGTCGCCGCCCACCCGCGCAACGGGTCGAATCCGAGCTGGGCCCCGGCCGGCTGCGCTACCGCTACCTGCTCGACAAGAAGCTGCGGAGGGGGCTGCGATGACGCTCACGCCGTTCCAGACCGGTCAGGTCCGCCAGGGCGCGGTCGGCAACGACGCCGGCTGGACCATCACCTTCCACCGGGAGACCCCGACCGGGCTCAGCCCCGATGTGGCGCTCACGCTGACCAGCGCCGACTACTACGCGGCCATCGACGCCGCCCTGCCCGACGGGTTGGGCCCCGGCGCGTACACGGTCACCGTGCAGGGGCTGATCGACGAGCACTTCGCCGCGCTGCGCACCGCCGAGGGGCAACCGCCGCTGGTGGCGAAGCTGCACCTGTACTGGCGTGACGCCAACACCTCGGTCGGCGCGTTCTTCACCAACCTGGTCGGTGTCAACGCCGGTCCCACCCCGGCCGAGCTGACGCAGGCGCTGGTCGCCGTGCTGCGGGTGACGAAGGTCCGCCGGCTCACCGGCGAGCGGACGTACGACACCGAGTTGACCCTCGTCGAGCAGGCGTACGCCCGACTCGGGCAGCGGGTCGCCGAACGCTTCGAGGCCGCCACCTTCAGCGCCGCGGTCCGGGCCATCGCCGACCGGACCCGGGTGGACATCACCACCTGGGGCGCCAACCCGGACGGCACCATGACCCGGGGCGCCACCGAGGCGTCCGGCGACGAACGGGCCGCCTTCGGCGCCGGGCTGCTCTACCGCGCCGCGCTGGAGCGGATCGGCGGCGCGTTGCAGCAGTCGCTCAACGCGTACGGGCGGGGGATGCTGCTGATCCGCGACGGCACCGTGCACGTCGGCAAGCGGCCGATCCCGTACCCGGAGGGCGAACCGAAGCCGCTTACCCTCGCCACCGGCCTGCTGGCCTGCACCGAGAACGGCAGCCAGGACACCGACCCGTACGCGGCCACCGAGGCCGGCGGCACCGCAGCGCCCCGCCGTCGGGCGTGGACGCTCACGCTCAAGGGTCGCCCGGATCTGAAGCCCGGTGACCTGGTGTGCTTCGACCCGCCGGCGGTGGACGAGGCCACCACGCTGGGCAGCGTCGGCGCGGCGCTGCTCGGCTCGTTCGCCGCGCCGTTCGCCCCGTCGACCGGAGAGTTGGGCGCGGGGGCGAAACTGCTCTACCTCAGCGCCGCCCGGCACACCCTGTCGCGTACCGCCGGTTTCGTCACAGTGGTGCAGGGCGTCGAGGTCGCCTCCGGCGCCCAGGCCTGGGACAGCTGGAGCGACGCCTCCGGTGTGGCCGCCGCCGAGCCGGCAGGCCCGACGTCGTCGCCCGGGGTGGCCGCCGCCGAGGCGGTGCGCCGCGCGGCCCGGGCGGCCCGGGGCGAGACCCGCGGCCTGGAGATCGGCGAGGTACGCGCGGCGGCCACCAACGCCAGCGGAGCTGTGGAACCACCGGCGCAGACCGAGACGGTGTGGGAGGGGCTGGTCCGCCCCGACGGCCGACCCAACGGCGCCCGCCGCCTGCCGGTCCGCCGGGAGCAGCCCGCGCCGCTGCCCGGGGTGACCTACCTGACCCCGTTCGCCTGGGGTGGGTGCGGGCTCATCCTGCCCCGCTACCCGGGCACCCGGGTGGCGCTGGCCTACCGCAACGGAGCGCCGGACGACCCGGTGGAGGTGGGCGCGCTCTGGCCCACCGGGCACGCCCCGGTGTCCCAGCCGGGGGACTGGTGGTTGTCGCTGCCGGTCGGGGTGGCCACCAGCAGTCGCTCGTCGATCGGCGACACGGTGGTGCCCGCCGACCACGACGGCAAGGTGGCGCACGACCTCACCGACGGCGACGGCAACCGGGTCATCGAGCTGGGTGAGCTGACCGTGCGGGTGGGCCGGGCCCAGTTGAAGGGTCGTGGTCAACGTCCGGCCCGCGCCGACGAGGCCGACAGCATCACCATCGAACACGCCGCCGGCGGGTCGTCGATCGTGATGAAACAGGACGGCTCGATCACCATCACCGCCACCCAGATCGACCTGGACGCGGGCAACGGCGCGGTGAACATCAGCGGCGGCACCGTCAACATCGCCGCCGACGACGTCGACGTCCAGGTCGCCAACGCGATGAACGTCCACTGAGGGGAACGACATGGCTTTCGTGCTCACCACGTCGAGCGACGTGCACTGCCCCAGCCAGGGCACCGTCACCCCGGCCGGGCAGTCGAAGCTGATCGTGGCCGGCGACGAGGTGACCCGCCTCGACGGCATCACCGGCAAGTCGGTGTCCGGGTGCACGATCACCGACAGCAACTCCACCATGCAGTGCAAGAAGGTGATGTCGGCGACCGGCGCCGCCCAGAAGCTCGTCGTCAGCGGGGCCGGAGTCGCGCTGAGCACCCTCACGGGCGCCACCAACGGCAGCACCTCCGGCCTGGCGGCGAACGCCAAGCAGACCAAGCTGAAGGCGGTCTGAGATGGACCGCACCGAACGGGAACGGCAGGCCGCCCAGCGCCGCTACCTCGGCTGGGGCCTCGCTTTCGAACCCACAATGCCCGGCGTGGACCTGGCCCGCGACGTCGTCTTCGACGACGGCCCCAACGGCCGGGTGCTGGCCCTCGTCGCCGGCACCGACAACGTGGCCCAGAGTCTCGCGGTGGCACTGACCACGCTGCGCGGCTCCAACGTCTTCGACGCCACCTTCGGCTTCGACGGTCTCAACGCCCTCGCCGAGCAGATCGAGCCGAACCTGATCCGCGAACAGGTACGCATCGGCATCATCACCCTGCTCGACCGCGACCCGCGCGTCCGCAAGATCGTCGACGTGAACCTCGACGACGGCCGGCTCGGCGCGGGCACCCCGGACGACGCGTCGCGGGCCGCGCTGCGCGCGTCGCGCACCCTGCAGGTCCAGGTCCAGTTCGAAACCATCACCGACGACCGGCTCTCGGTGCATCTCGGGGAGCTACCCAATGTCTGACCCGACCCTCCCGGCCGAGCTGGCCGATGTCCTGGCCGTCGACGCCGCCGCGCTGCGGTCCACCGGCTCGACCGGCTTCGGCATCGTCGAGAACGGATTCGTGCCGAAATCCTTCGCCCGGCTGCTCGCCGAGAAGCTGGCCACCGCCCGACTGCTCTTCGGTGACGACATCGACCTGACCAGCGGCGCGGTGCTGCGCAAGGTCCTCGAACTGGCCGCGCTGGAGGACGCCCGTCTCTGGGCGGCGCTCGGGGCCGTCTACGACAACTCGTACGTGGTGTCGGCGACCGCCGACGCGCTGACCCGCCTCGGCGAGGAACTCGGCATACCCCGGCCGTACCTGCCGGCGCGGGGCACCGTGAAGCTGAAGCTGACAGCCGCGCTGCCCACCGGACGCACCCAGCTCACGCTGCCCCGGGGCGCCCGACTGTCCACCCCCGGCGGGCACCACGTCGCCCTGGACGAGACCGTCGTGCTCTCCGCCGCAGTGGCCGAACGCGTGCCGGCCGTCGCCGCCTTCTACCCCGGCCCCGCGCACAACCTGGACCCCGCGCAGCCCAACCAGAAGATCGACAGGTGGAACCGGGCCGACACCCTGCTGGCTGACCTGGACGACGCCGAGCAGGCCGCCGGCAAGGAGTTGGTGGAGATCACCCACACCGTCGCGCTGACCGGGGGTGAACAGCAGGTCCCCGACGCCCGCTACCGGCAACTGCTGCTGGCCGCGCCCCGCTCCATCTGGACGGCCGAGGCGATCGGGCTGGCCGTGGCGACAGTGCCCGGCGTACGTCAGGTGCAGGTCTTCGACGGCCGGGGCGGGCTGGACCTCAACCAGTCCATCTTCGGCAACTTCACCTTCATCGAGCGGGTCTTCAGCACCGAACGTGACCTCGGCAACCCGTACTACGTCACGGTGCTCGTCGCGCCGACCGCCGCCGCCATCTGGGACGGCCCGGACGGTCTGCACGCCGCCGTCGAGTCGGTTATCGAGGACCTCCGTCCGGTGGGCATCTTCGCCTCGGTGGACCGGGCCGACGAGGTGGGCATCGGCGTCGAGGCGGACCTGGTGATCCGGGGCCTGCCACTGCCCACCGGCTCGAAGGAGACGGTGAACGCGTCCACCGCCGCCACCGAGCTGCGCGCCCGACTGCACGCCCGGCTGCGCCGCTACGTCGACGAGTTGCCCTTCGGCGAGCCGGTCCGCGCCGCCGAGGTGATCTGGACGCTGATGAACGAGCCCGGCGTCGCGGACGTCCGCGAACTGCGGCTGGTCCGCTTCCCGGCCGACTCGGCGGTGGTGGTGACCGGCAGCGCGCCCACCGGCGACGGCGTACAGCGACTGCCGGTCGGCGACAACGCGGTACTCGCCGCGAACCAGGTGCCCGTCTACGTCGACCGGGACGATCCCCGGCCGTTCCGGATCGTCTGAGCGGGGGCCCCGATGACCGACATCCGGGTACCGGTGGACGGCGCCGACCCGTCCGTCGAACGCAACCTCGTCGACCAGCTGGAAGGCCCGTACCCCGGCACGGTCCGGCGGGTGGTGGTGCCGCTCGCCGGCACCGGCGCGGCAGTGGTGGACTGGACCAGCCGGCATCCGCTGCTCACCGTCGTGCTGCGCCGCGACCTGGCCGAGGAGACCGTGCGGGTGACAGTCACCGTCGACCCGGGCGGCGCGGGGGAGCGGGCGCTGCCGCCCGTGGTCTTCGCCGCCTGGTCGGCCGCCGGGGCGTCGGTGCCCGCGTACGTCCCGGACACCGCCGACGAGCCGCTGGTCGCCTCGTTCGCCGTCGCCGTCACGGCCGAACAGGCTGTCGACGGGGCCGCCGCCACGGCGGTCACCGGTGCCGCGCTCACCGGGCTGGTCGAGCTGGCCGTGCTGGAGGGCAACCTGGGTCGGCTGCTGTACCTGGTGTCGTACGAGAAGCACCGGCTGCGCCGCGCGGCCCGCGAGGTGCACGCCTACCGCACCCTCGCGCACGCCCGGCGCGACGCGCTGGACCGGATCGGCGCGGACGTCGGGGTGGCCCGCTTCGTCGACGAGCTGGTGCACGAGCCGACCAACGGCGAGGTGTACGCCCGCCGGCTGGCCCCGCCGGCCCGCGAGCCGGACGCCGCGTACGCCCACCGGCTCGGGCTCTACCGCCGGTTCCTGCTGCCCACCCCGGGCGCGGTACGACGACTGCTCAACGGCCCCGGCGCGGACACCGACCCGAACACCGGGCTCTTCGCCGACCTGCCCGGCGGCGCACGGTTCACGCTGCGCGAGGACGACGACAGGTTCGCGGTGGCGATCCGGCTGGTCGCCGCCGGCGATCCGCAGCACCGCACGAACTTCCTCGCCCAACTGCGCCGCGACCGTCTCGTGCTGCCCGCGAACACCCCGCCGAACAACACAGTGCACGCCGGCCGGGCCCTGCCGGCCAACCGGCTGACCGAGATCACCGCGCTGCGGGCCAGCCTACGCCAGTCGTACACCTTCGAGAGCACGCACGGCGTCGCGCCGCCGCTGGCCGCCGCCCTGGACCGGGCCGGGCGGGTCTGTCGGGCGCTCGGCTCGTCGATCGTGTGGCAGGTGACCCGGGCCCAGGACGACGCCGGCGGCAGCCGCTACGAGTTGGGCCTCGGCGTGGACGTCAGTTGGCCGACCCCCGCGCAGGCGACCGACCTGCGCAACCGGGTGCTGGACACCGGGCGCGCGGTCACCGCCGACCGGACCGCCGAGGCGCTGATCGCCGCCGCCCGCGCCGCCGGTGTGCCCACGGCGGCGGCCGACGGTGAGGTGGCGTGGCTGTGGCGGGTGTGCGGCCTACCGACCACGCACCGGATCAGCACCACCCGGATGTACCTGTCGCACCTGCCCACCCGGGGGCTGGCGGTGACCGCGCCGCTGAGTGCGGCCGTCGGCGCGAACACGAACGTCGAGGCGCAGTTCCATGCCCCGGGTGACCCGGGCGGCAACGCGTTGCTGCTGGCCGGCTTGACCGCGGCCAGGGCGGCCTGGACCAGCGCCGGTGAGACCGCGTGGTCGCCGTTGACCGACGCGGTGGCGCGCACCCGGTGGGCGGCCGTGCCGACCCGACCGGCCGGGCAACCGGTCGACCAGGTCCTGGCCGCCGCCGGTCTGCCGGCGGTACGGGACCCGGCGCCGGTGGTGGCGGCGCTGAACCGGCTCCCCGACGAGCTGGTGGAGACCATCGAACTGCCGGTGGCGCTGGCCGCCGCGCTGATCGCCGGGCAGCCGGCCGCCGGTGATCGGCTGGCCCGGTTGGTCGGGCTGCTGCGCGACCAGCACCTCGCCGCCGCGCTGCCACTCGTCGAGACGGGCAACCGGGTGCTGCTGGTGTGCAGCGTGATCGGCCTGCCGCAGGCCGGGCTGAACCTGGCCGAGCGCCGGGCCACCGGGTTCCGCTGGTACACGGTGGGGCTCGGCGGCGGCACGGCGGAGATCAAGGCGGTGGGCGCGCGGACCGTGCTGCGGCCCACCCACACCGGGTTGGTCGCCGTGGTGGCGCTCTCCTACGTGCGGACCGGTCTGACCGACCCGTACGAGTTCCGGGTGGAGCTGCCCGACGGGGTGACGTTGAACCTGGAGCAGTACGAGCGGCTGATGAACGCCCTGAGCAGGGTCTGCCCGCTCGGCGTGGAGATCAACACGTTCGGCATTCGTCGCGACCACGTCGACCTCGACGACGACGGCACCGCCGAGCCGCTGCGCCCGGCGGTGGCCCGCACCTTCCGCACCTTCCAGCAGCGCCGGCACCGCGGCGTGTACGACCAGCTCTGAGAGGGACACCACCATGGCGAGCGAGATCAATTACGACGGGGTGACCGTCACCGAGCTGTACGAGGCGTTCACCAAGCACGGCATTCCGGCCTCGGACGCCAGCGTGCTGGTCTCGTCGTGGATCTACGAGAACGTGGGCACCGCGAAGCGGGTGTTCAGCTACGCCGAGTCGTTCCCCGCCGTGGAGCCGGGTTGCGCGCCGCCACCGTTCGCCCGCACCTTCGCCCACACCGACTGGGTTGACGGGGAGGACGTGGTGCAGGCCGGGCAGACCCCGGGCGAGGAGGGCTTCAACGAGCGGTTCCACCGCATCGAGCACGACCTGGACCACCTCGGCACCGACCTGGCCAAGGCGTTCTCCTGCATGGCGGCCATGCGGGTCAGCCTGCGCCGGCTGCTCGACGAGATCCGCGCCGAGATCAACCGGCTGCACTCCACGGTGCACGAGAACAAGGTGACGCTCGGCCCGCACGCCATCGAGCAGATCCCCAACTACATCGGCGCGTTGGACTTCGGTAAGTACATGGGAACCACGATGTTCATGGACAAGAAGGTCAGCATCTGGCAGACCAAGGCCGGCACCATCGTGCTGCCCGCCGTGGAGACCCTCGGGGTGGACGTGGTCGTCGGCCCGAAGGTGCGCGGCGCTGCCCAACTCGCCCGCCACGCCGCCGAGCACGGCGACGTCCGGCAGCGTTTCCCCCGAGAGGTGAAGCTGGTGGAGTTCATCCGGTTCTTCGGCGAGGACGAGTTGGCCGACGGCCGGACGATCCGCGACGTGCTCAAGGTGCTGCCCGCCGACACCAGCTACCCGAGCCTGGACGCGATGTTCGGCGAGGTGAGCGAGCGTGAGGCAGCGATCGTCCGGACCACTGTCGGCGCCCCGTCGGCGGTCTCGGCGGCGCTCGGCATCGAGGCCGAGCTGGAGAACATCGCGGACGCCGACATCGCCATGCTCGCCGGGGTGCCGACCAAGGCTCGCGCGGCGCTGACCCGCGCCGGGATCAGCACTCTCGGCAAGCTGGCCGACGCGAATCCCGAGCAGGTGCTCGCCGTCATGAAGGAGGCCGGGGTACGCGCCGACGTCGGTGACGCCGCCGAATGGACCGGGTACGCCCAGACGCTGAGCAAGCTGCGCTGAACGGCCGGCACCGACTCCGGCGAACGGTTGATCCACGCCGCTCGCCGGGTCGGTGTGACGACACTGCGCTGGCGCGACGATCGTCCACACCCGACCGTGGAACTCCCACGGGGCGATCGGTGCGAAAGGCGCATGCATGGCTGTTCACGAGGTGACGCGGGACGATCGCACCGGGACACCCGAGACCGACACGGGGCTGCCTCCCCGGTACGCGTTACGACTGCTCGGCGGGTTCGGGTTGGAACGCGACGGACGGGTGGTGGCGGTGCCGCAGGGCGCCCGCCGACTGCTGGCCTACCTCGGCGTACGTCAGCACTGTGCCCGGTCCGAGGCCGCCGGTACGCTCTGGCCCGGCTCCCACGAGGAGCGTGCCCGTGCCAACCTGCGCACCATGCTCTGGCGGTTGCACCGGGTGACCCCCGAGCCTCTGGTGCAGGAGGACGATCGGCTGGCCCTGGCCGCCGGGGTGACCAGCGACGTGGCCATCCTGGGCGCGGCGGCCACCGCGTTCCTGGCCGGCGGGTCACCGGTGATCGGCGTCGGCCTGGGCGTGCCGGCGCTGGCGACCGGCGAGTTGCTACCCGGCTGGTACGACGACTGGGTGCTGGCCGAGCGGGAACGCCTGCGCCAGACCCGGCTGTACGCGCTGGAGGCGCTCGCCGAGCGGCTCACCACGCAGGGCCGGTACAGCGAGGCGGTGCAGGTGGCGTTGACCGCCGTGCACCTGGAGCCGCTGCGGGAGAGCGCCACCCGGGCGTTGATCGCCGTGCACCTGGCCGAGCGCAACATCAACGAGGCGGTACGGCGGTTCGAGCTGTTCCGCGCCGACCTGGGCCGGGAGTTGGGCGTGGCCCCGACACCCTGGCTGGAGCAGCTTGTCCGCGCCGGTGCCACCGGTGCTCCCGTTCCGTCTCCGTAACCGGCCCCGCTCTCTTCCCGCCCCCCGCCAGCCCCCACATTCCCGCCCCCCGCCAGCCCCCACATTCCCGCCCTCAGTGCCCACGGCCGCCACCCCCGGACACCTGTCTTTCGTCCTTTGCTCTGCACCCACGGGCGCGACACTCACGGTCTGTAGCTGGTGCATACGTGGGTGCAGAGCAAAGGATGCGCATGAGGTGAGGTGAGCGAGGCGCGGTGAGGTGGGGGCGCGGTGGGGGCGGGTGGGGCCGGTCAGTGTGTTGCGGGTGGGATGCTCTGCTCGTACTGGAAGACGTTGTGCGGGTCGTACTTGGCCTTGATCTTGCGCAGTCGAGGGAAGTTGCGTCCCCAGTAGGCGGTCTCCCACTCGGCCATGCCGATGTTCGGCACGTTGACGTAGGCGCCGTCCACGTAGGGCCGCAGCGCCTGGCTGAACTCGGCGATCCAGGTCTGGGCGATCGGGGTGACGGCGTCGCCGCTGTCGGGCTCGCCGCGGGTGCCCCAACCCGCTCCTGGCTCGGAGTAGAAGAGCGCGTCGCGGTGCGGGAAGGCCGCACCACCGAACGGCTCCTGCCGTTGCGCCCCCCTGCCGAAGGCCTGGGTAAAGAAGTTGCTGTCGGGCGAGGGCGCCTTCTCCATGAATGCCTGGATCACGCTGATCGCCTTCGCCGGGAACGGCTCGCGGGTGAACTGGGAGAAGAACTTCCAGTTCGCGGGCTCGTCCGCGGTCGGGATCTGGAAGCCGGCGTAGACGTCGCCCCAGCCGCCGATCTGCGTCGTGACCGTGGGGTCGCCGATCGACAGGATCGGTGCCAGCAGTTTCCTGGCCTCTGCCTCCGACCCCTCCGCCAGCACTGCAAACAGCAGGATCTCGGTCGGGTGGACCTCGATCTGGGTGCCGAGGCGGGGGTCGGTGAAGGGCGCGACGCGCTGCCAGGCGTCGAAGACCTCGTGCAGATCGCCGAGACCGGGCCAGGTCACCTGCAGGTAGGCGACGCTGGTGAGCGGGGCGACCTTGTAGGTCAGGGAGGTGACGATCCCGAAGTTTCCGTTGCCCGCCCCACGCAGCGCCCAGAGCAGGTCCGGGTGGTTCCACGGGTCCACCTCGAGCACCTTCGCGCCGTCCGCGCCCGCCGCCACGACGATCTCCGCGCCGATCAGGTTGTCGCAGGCCATCCCGAGGTAGCGGGTGAGGAAGCCGAAGCCGCCGCCGAGGGTCGCCCCGGACAGGCCCACCGTCCCCTCCGTGCCGGTCGTCGCCGCCAAGTTGTGCTCCCCGAGGGCGGTCACCGCCTCCGACTGGTTGAGCCCCGCGCCGACCTTCGCGATGCGGGTGGCGGTGTCGATGTGGACGTCCTTCAGCTCGCTGACGTCGATCACGATGCCGTTGTCGACGTTCGACCAGCCTTCCAGGCTGTGCCGGCCACTGCGTACGCGCAGCGCGACGTCGTGCTGCCGCGCCCAGGTGAGGGCGTTGACCACGTCCCGGGTCTCCTGGGCGAAGACGATGACCAGCGGATAGCGCACGAACAACTCGTCCCAGCCGAGGCTCGCGTCCGCGTAGTCGGGGCTCTGCGGGCGGACGATACGGCCGGTCAGCTCGGCCGCTGGGAACTTCGTGTCGGAGGGCCACCCGGGACCGTCGGCGGCGATTGCCGAGCTGCCGGCGATGACGCTCGGGAGTGCGACCGCTCCGGCGCCGACGGCCGTCGCCCTGAGCAGATCACGACGGGAAAGATCGCGCATGGTCCGAATCCTCTCGATTGGTGACGCGCCCGAAAGGTAGACCGAGAGGGGACTTACCTCTCATCAGGCGCAAACCAACCGTAAAGCCCGAGGCGTTCTCGCAGATCCGAGAACTTGTCACGGAACCCGGTCGGGTGATGCGACCGCCGTCAGTTCGGGGCAGGCACGTCCAGGATGGCGCTGAAACGCTCCTCGGCAAGGTCGAGCTGCCCGAAGATGTGCCGCTTCACCGCTGGCGACAGCGGGGTGTCCGGTCGGCCGATCAGGTCCCGGAAGAGCGGCACCAGCGGCCGGTACTTCCGGGCCGACGAGACGACCTTCGGCCCGACCGTGTGGATCACCCCCACACCGTTGTCGGTGAAGTCCGATACCTTGATCACCCGAGCCCAGGGCTCCCGGTCCAGGCTGACCGCCAGGTGCTCCCGGTACTGCGTGTTGCGGTCCTGCTCGGGGTCGTACACCGGGTTGGTGACGGCGGCGACCAGGGTGGCCACCCGCGGCCCGAACCGTGCGGCGAGCGCACTCAACGCGGCCTCGGTCGGGTCGGCCCCCGGGTCACCGACGGCCAACTCGGACGGGTGGTCCTCGACCGCGTCGTGCAGCAGACCGGCGACGATCACGTCAACGTCGCGCACCTGGTAGTGGTGCATCAACCGGATCGCCACCCGCAACAGGTGGTTCAGGTACGGCTCACGGACGCGTCGGTCGTCGCGGTGCAGGTCGGCGGCGAGATCGAGCGCGGCGGTCAACCGCGCCCGGGCGGCGTCGTCGAACTGCTGGACCTCCAACCGGAAGCGCTCCAGCAGGCCCGGTTCGCCGTGGATCTCGGTGATCGCGTGCATCGGCATGCTGCCCAGGTGCGGAGGGAAGTCCATGCGTCACTTATAGCCGATCTTCCCCACATCGATGAGCCCGTACGTCGTCGACCCGACCACGAGTTCCCGCCCGGACCGGGTGGTCAGACCGGTAGCCGGTCGGCGCCGGCGAGCGGTCCCACCAGGAGGGGGACCAGCGGGGCCGGGAGGACCGGGTCGCGGCGCAGGGTCGGCGTCCAGCCCGCGTCGGCGGCGAGGTCGGGGTCGTGGGTCGCGTTGTACGCCGCCAGCACGTCGACCGGCCGCGCCGGCCCGTCGCCCTGACGCACCCAGGAGCCGCGCTCGGTCAACGCCGTGCCGCCCCAGTCGTAGAGCAGGTCGGCCGGGTCGACCGACGCGTCCAGCGAGAAGAAGTTGTTCTGCGCGTAGATCGCCGACTGCACGCCGACGCCGAGCGCGTACTGGAAGTCGTCCCCACCGAGCCGGTAGTGGTTGTTGTAGACGTCGACCTGCCCGAAGCGCACCCTCGGCAGCCGTTGCAGGACGCCGTCGAAGAGGTTGTGGTGCAGTGTGACCTTCAGCCGCCCCACGTCCGGGCCGACAGTGTTGGACGAGCCGATCAGCAGCAGCTTGTCCCGGCCGGTGAAACGGTTCCACGACGCGGTGACCAGGCTGGCCGTGTGCGTGATGTCCAGCGAGCCCGTCGTGCACCTGGTACGGCCGACCGAAGTGGATGGGCTGGGCGCTGTCCGGGTTGTCGCCGTCGGTGAAGGTGATGTGGTCGACCCAGACGTTCTCGCTGCGGCGTACCGAGATCTGGTCGTACTGGCTGTTCCAGTTGCCGGCCTCACCGTCGGTCGGTGACCAGGCGGGGAAGCAGTCCCGGGCGTCGACGAGGGTCAGGTTGCGGACGATCACGTTCGACGCCCGGTCGATCATCAGCGTCAGTCCGGTCAACCGCGCGCCGCGCAGCCCGACGATCGTGGTGTTCGGGCCGACGTTGATCTGGGTTTGCCGGGTCTGGTTGGCCACCGAACGCACCCGGGCCTCCTCCAGCGGACCGCTCGGGGCGACCCGCCCCCACACCGCCGGGTCGTAGGCCTCCAGATAGGCATCCAACCGGTACGCCGGGTCGGCCAGGTCGGCGCAGCTCAGCGGAGCGCCGTCGGGCCCTTCGAAACCGTCGATGACGCCGTCGACGTAGACGAGCTTCGGCGTCGCGTCGGTGGCGTTGCCGGCGTTGTCGCCGCCCAGCGCGGCGACCAGCTCGGCCCGGCTGCGCACCACTGTGGTCCGCTCCGGGGTCGCCGCCGAACCGCCGGTGGTGCCGGCGCCCTCGGCCGCCCAGCCGTCCCGCGCGGGCAGCGCCTGCCGACCGAGTTGGCGGGCCGACCAGGAGAGTCGGTCGTCCGGGCGGGCAGCGGCGGCGGCCGGGGCGGCACCGAGCAGAAGGGCGACGACTGTCGCGCCGGTGAGGACTCTGCGCATGACTCTCTCCATTCACTGGAGGTGGGGGTGCGGGTTCGTTGTCCGGCTATCTCGTCAACTCGGCGCGGTACGCGGCGACCGCCCAGGGCACCGCCAGCTCACTCGGGAGCGCCCCCCGCTCGGCCGCCCGACGCAGCACGTCGACCACGCCCCGCAGGTGACGGACCCGTTCCCCGCCCTCGCCGACGGTGGTCACCAGGTCACCGTCGAGCAGCCGGGGCTCCGGGGCGGCCCGCAACGCGTCCAGCAGCGCGGTGAACGGCGCGGTACGGGCCAGCGGCGCGATCAGCGGCACCCCGGCCGGGTCGGCCCGGTGCGCGAGCAGGTTCTCCAGCAGTCCCGACCGCCCCGGCACCCGGCGGGTCACCACGTCCCCGGGCAGCCGCAACCGGTCCGTCGGGTACTCCAGCACCGCCCGCCCGGCCGTCCCGGTCACCACGACCTCGCCCGCCACGAACTCCTCGGCGGCCAGGGTCACCGCCGCCAGCACCGGCGGGCCGGCACGGAACAGGACCCGCAGCACCGCGGTGTCCTCCACCTCGATCGGGCGGACCCGGTAACGCTCCACCTCGATCGCCACCGGCCAGGGCGTCGCCCCGCCGAGCGCCTCGGCGACGGCCAGGCACTGCATCACCGCGTGCGCGAGCGGGTTGGCCAGCGCGCCGTCCAGCACCGGTCGGCCGTCGAGCGTGCGACGACCGGCCCAGGGGGAGCGGGCGTAGTAGGCGTCCGGCCGCTGCCACGCGGCCACCGTGGCGACGCCGGTGACGGTGCCCAGTCGGCCGGCGGCCAGCGCGTCGGTCAGCGCGGTGAGAGCCGCCGAACCCAGCGCCTGGAAGCCGACCTGGGCGACCCGTCCGGCGGCGGCGAGAGCCCAGGTCAGCTCCTCGTGTTCGGCCAGCGACAGCACCGGAGGCTTCTCCAGCAGCAGGTCCGCGCCGGTGGCCAGGGCGTCGCGGGCGATCGCCAGGTGGGTGTGCGGCGGCGTGCAGATCACCACCACGTCCGGCCGGGTGGCGGCGAGCATCGCCCGGTGGTCGGTGAACACCTGGACGCCGGGGGGCACCGGCGCCGCCGGGTCGTCCTCCACCGGCCGGACGTCGACCAGGGCGACCAGTCGCAGCCGGCCGTCGGCGTGCAGCGGCGCGATCACCCGCCGATGCCACCGGCCGTGCCCGTTCGCCCCGATCACCGCCACCCGCGGCGGCGGCGTCCCCCCGTTCACCACCCACCGGCCAGTGTCGGCCCGCTCACCGGGCACCGGCCACTGTGGCCTCGACGCCGTGCCGTTCCAGCGCCGTCAACCAGGCGACCACGTCGGCGCGGACCTCGTCGTCCTCGGCGACCTCCACCGGGATGACCTCACGCAGCGCGAAGAGCGCGTCGACAGCGCCCGCGGGGCTCTGCCGACCGGCGTCGAGTGCCGCGCGGATCGGCCCGGCGAGGGGGTCCTGGAACGGCAACGGCTGGCCGTCGTCGGCGTACCCCAACGCGAAGCGTAACCAGGACGCCACGACCAGCGCGCCCCAGCGCGCGGACCGACCGGTCGCGCGCAGGTCGGCGATGGTGTGCAGGACGCGCTGCGGCAGCTTCTGCGAGCCGTCCATCGCCACCTGGAGGGTGCGGTGGCGGATCGCCGGGTTACCGAACCGGGCGAGGACCTGCTCGCCGTAGTCGACCACCCGGACCCCGTCCGGTGGGGTGAAGCTGGCGGCGACGTCCTCGGCGATCAACCGGCGCAGCACGTCGCCCAGGTGCGGGATCTCCAGCGCCTCGGCGACGGTCTCCCGACCGGCCAGCGCACCCAGGTACGCGGTGGCCGAGTGGACGCCGTTGAGGGCGCGCAACTTCAACCGCTCCCACGGGCCGGCGTCGTCGGTGAGCACCGCCCCGGCGTGCTCCCAGCCCGGCCGGCCACCGGGGAAGTCGTCCTCGATGACCCACTGGGCGTACGGTTCGGCGGCGACCGCCGCAAGGTCGGTGACGCCGAGCGCCCGGCGTACCGCCTCGATGGTCTCCGGGGTGCTGGCCGGGACGATCCGGTCCACCATGGTGCCCGGGCAGGAGACGTTGGCGGCCACCCAGTCGACCAGCCCGGTCGGCACCCCGACGGCACGACCGACCGTCTGGTCGAGCATGCCCCGCAGCCGCCGGCCGTTGGCCGGCAGGTTGTCGCAGCTCACCAGCGCCACCGGCCCGGCGTCCGCGGCGGCCCGTGCGGCCAGCCCGCGCAGCAGCAGCCCCGGCACCGTGCTCGGCGGACGGCCGCCGGCCAGGTCCGCGGCGAGCGCCGAGTCCGGCGACAGGTGGCCGGTCACCGGGTCGAGTTGGTACGCCTTCTCGGTGACGGTCAGGGTCACCACGCGCACCGCCGGGTCGGCGAGCAACGCCACCACGGCGTCCGGGTCGCTGGCCGCGTGCCGGACGCCGCTCAGCGCCCCCACCACCCGGGTGGCGCTGCCGGTCGCGGAGAGGGCGCTGACGGTGAACAGGTTGTCCTGGGCGGTGAGCGCCTCGACCACTGCGGTGCTGCGCGGCGCGACGGCCACGATGCCCCAGTCGCCGCCGGCCGCGCCGACCGCCGCCTCGGTGAAGACCGCCTGGTGGGCGCGGTGGAACGCGCCCAACCCCAGGTGTACGACGCCAGTGGGCACCGTCCCCGGCCGGATCAGGGGGCGGGCCTCGACGGGCAGGTGGCGCACCATGCCCAGGCCGAGCCGGGACGCGCCGACGGTCACCGCCACGCCGGACCGTCCGGGAAGCGGAACTCGGCGATCGACGCCGGTTTCATGGTGGCGCTGTAACCGGGCCGCTCGGGCAGGAGGTAACGGCCACCGCGGGTACGCACCGGGTCGACGAAGTGCTCGTGCAGGTGGTCGACGTACTCGATCATCCGACCGTCGAGCGCGGTGCCCACTCGCAGGTAGTCGAAGATCGCCAGGTGTTGGACGTACTCGCAGAGGCCGACCCCACCGGCGTGCGGGCAGACCGGCACCCCGAACTTCGCCGCCAGCAGCAGCTCGGCCAGGACCTCGTTGACACCGCCGACCCGGCACGCGTCGATCTGCATCACGCCGATCGCCTCGGCCTGCAACAACTGCTTGAAGATCACCCGGTTGGCGGCCACCTCACCGGTGGCGACCCGGCACCGGCCGCCGGTCAGTTCGGTCACCGCCCGGGCGATCCGGGCGTGACCGAGGATGTCGTCGGCGTGGGTGGGCTCCTCGATCCAGTACGGGTCGACCTCCGCGAGGGTGGCCATCGCGGTGATCGCCTCGTCGACGTCCCAGACCTGGTTGGCGTCCATCATCAGCAGCGCGTCCGGGCCGATCTCCTCCCGGATGATCCGGGCCCGCCGCAGATCGTCGGCGAGCGGGCCGCCGACCTTCATCTTCATCGCACGCCAACCGTCGTCGTACGCCTGCCGGGTCAGTGCCCGCACCTTGTCGTCCGGGTAGCCGAGCCAGCCGACCGAGGTGGTGTACGAAGCAAAGCCGCTCTGCTTGAGTTCCGCGAGCCGGCCATCCCCTCCGATTAATCCCTTGTCGAGGATCGCCGCCGCGTCGTCCGGGGTGAGCGCGTCGCTGATGTGCTTGAAGTCGACGCTGGCGACGAGGTCGTCGGTGGGCAGTTCGGCGAGGAACCGCCACATCGGCTTGCCGGCCAGTGTGGCCCGCAGGTCCCACACCGCGTTGACCAGCGCCCCGGTCGCCATGTGGATGACGCCCTTCTCCGGGCCCAGCCAGCGCAGCTGCACGTCGGCGCTGAGCGAGCGCCAGAACGCCACCGGCTCGGCCACGATCTCCTCGACAGTGCGTCCCCGTACGTGGTGGGCCAGCGCGCGGACCGCCGCGCAGGTGATCTCGTTGCCCCGGCCGTTGGTGAAGGTGAAGCCCGCGCCGGTGGCCCCGACGTCGGTGCCCAACTCCACGTACGTCGCCGAGTAGTCGCCCCGGTTGATCGCGTCGGAGCCGTCGCCCCGCGCGGCGGTCGGGAACCGCACGTCGTGCACCTCGACGGAGGTGATGGTGGTGGTCACTGGTCCACGCCTCCGAACTTGAAGACCCGCCTGGGCAGCCGGTACGCCAGGTCGACGATGGTCTCGGCCGCCTCGTCCATCGGCAGCCGATGCTCGGCGACCAGCCGGGCCAGGAAGCCGGCGTCGACCCGGCGGGCCACGTCGTGGCGTACCGGGATGGAGCAGAACGCCCGGGTGTCGTCGACGAACCCGGTGGTGTTGTAGAAGCCGGCGCTCTCGGTGACCGCCTCCCGGAACCGGCGCAGCACCTCCGGGGAGTCCAGGAACCACCAGGGCGCGCCGAGCAGCAGCGCGGCGTACCCGCCGGCGAGGGGTGCCAGCTCGCGGGTGAAGGTGTCCTCGTCCAGGGTGTAGAGCACGACCCGCAGCCGGGGGTCGTTGCCGTAGCGCTCCAGCAGCGGGGCGAGCGCGTGCACGTACTCGGTGGCCTGCGGGACGTCGCCGCCGACGTCGCGGCCGTGCCGGGCGTGCAGCCAGCGGTTGTGGTTGCGTACCGCGCCGGGGTGCAGCTGCATGACCAGGCCGTCGTCGAGCGACATCCGGGCGAACTCCATGAGCATGTGCGCGCGGAACGCCTCGGCGTCGGCGGCGTCGGCCTGGCCGCGCCGACCCCGGTCGTACAGCCGCTCGGCCTCCTCCGGCGTCAGGTCCAGGGTGCGCGCGGTGGGGTGTCCGTGGTCGGAGGATGTCGCGCCGGCGGCGATGAACGCCGCCCGTCGGGCCCGCAGCGCGGCCAGGTAGCCGGCGTACGTGCCGGTGTCCTCGCCGGCCCGCTCACCGAGCCGCTCCACGTTGGTCGACCAGCCCTCGAACTCCATGTCCACCACGTCGTCCGGGCGGAAGGTGGTGACCACCCGGCCGCCCGGCCCGCCCCAGCCGTCGGCGGCGAGCTTGGCGTGCTGGCCGAGGTCGTCCAGCGGAGACTCGGTGGTCGCGAGGACCTCGATGTGGAACCGCTCGAACAGCGCCCGGGGCCGGAAGTCCGGCTCGGCGAGCCGGGCCGCGATCTCGTCGTAGAGGGTGTCGGCGGTGGCCGGGCCGAGCGGGGTGTGCACACCGAACACGGTGCGGAAGGTCTGCTCCAGCCAGAGCCGCGACGGGGTGCCCCGGAACAGGTGCCAGTGCGCGGCGAAACGTCGCCAGATCACCCGCCCGTCGGTCTCCACCGGGCTGCCGTCGCGGGTGGGCACACCGAGGTCCGACGGGGGTACGCCCTGGCTGAGTAGCATCCGGGTCAGATAGTGGTCGGGCACGATGAGCAGCTGCGCCGGGTCGGGGAAGGGCCGGTCCTCGGCGAGCAGGGCCGGGTCGACGTGCCCGTGCGGCGAGATGATGGGTTGTTCCGCCGCGAGGGCGTACAGCTCCCGGGCCAGCGCGCGCTGGCCCGGTTCGGGCGGCAGGAGCAGGTCGGTGTGGTCGAACGTCGGCACGGGGATGGGCTCCTCGTCTCCTGGTCAGCGGGGGGTGAGCAGGTCGGCGACCCGGACCGGTCGACCGGTCTCGAAGGACCGGTTGGCCGCCAGGCCGGTGAGCAGGGCCAACGCGCCGTCGTCGGCGGTCGCGGCGCGCTCCAGCGGGTCGGGTTGCCCGCCGAAGAGCACACCTGTCATCCGGGCATCCGCGCCGCCGTGGCCGTGCCGGCTGCGCCTCTCCACGGGGATCTGCCGGGGCGGTTGCCAGAACGGGCGCACAGTCAGGGTCGCGCCACCGCCCTCGGGCGGGGCTTCGACACCGTGCAGGGCGGCGCCCTTGACCGCGCCGGCGGTGCCGCGGTCGACGAAGTCGTTCTCGGTGACCTCCAGCTCCAGCCGGCCCCGGCTGCCGTTGACCATCACCCGGTAACCCTCCCAGGGGGCGTACGCGGTGAGGTGGTAGGTCATCGTGGCGCCGGTGGAGTAGCGGGCCAGCACTGCCATGTCGTCCTCGATGCTGACGCCGGGGGCGAAGACGTTGCGGTCGCGCTGGTAGCCGTCCTCGGCCTCGGCGTCGAGGTACAACTCGCGCAGCCGGGGGTGCGCGTCGAGTCGCAGGGCGAACGGGTCGTCGGCGGCGGCGGGGGAGCCGTACGCCCGGTCGTAGTCACGGGCGTAGCCGTGCCGGCGGCCGTCCTCGCCGTAGAAGAAGAGCCGTCCGGCCGCGTACACCTCGACGGGCGTGGCGGCCAGCCACCAGTTGACCAGGTCGAAGTGGTGGCTGGCCTTGTGCACCATCAGCCCGCCGGAGCTGGCCTTGTCGCGGTGCCAGCGGCGGAAGTAGTCGGCGCCGTGGCGCACGTCGAGCAGCCACTCGAAGTGCACCGAGCCGATCTCGCCGACCGCGCCCTCGGCGAGCAGCCGGCGGACCTGCTCGTGCAGTGGGTTGTAGCGGTAGTTGAACGCGACGGTCACCCGACCACCGGTCTCGGTCACCGTGTCCAGGATGCGCCGGCAGCGCGGCACGTCCACCGTCATCGGCTTCTCGGTGACGACCTGCCGGCCGGCGCGTAACGCGGCCACCACGTACTCGTCGTGGGTGACGTCGACGCTGGTGACCAGGACGACGTCGACGCGTTCGGCGTCCAGCATGGCCGCGAAGTCACCGGCCGGGTAGGTGGGCACCGGACGGTGACCCAGCTCGGCCAACCAGCGGTTGTGCGCGTCCATCCGGGCCTGGTTGACGTCGGCGAAGGCGACCAACTCGGTGGTGTCGGCGTGGTCGAGCACCAGGGCGCGGACGAACATCTCCGCTCGCGCGCCGGTGCCCACGACGGCGTACCGGACCCGGCCGTCGGCTCTCGGTGACATGCGGTCGCCCCCCCGGTGATCCTGCAAAGGTTTGCAGTGAAGTAATCACGATCGATGTGATCGCGTCAACGGCGACGATACAAACGGCGGTGAATGTCCGTGTTTGCGAGGCGTTAGTTCACCAAGGGGAGTCTGGATGCAACAAAGCTGTAGCCATTGACCGTTGACACTGACGCAACCGTTTGCATTAATGGGCCACACCCACGTGACCGCCACCACATCGGACGAAGGGGCCGCCGTGCCAGTCACCATCCGGGACGTCGCCCGGGCGTCCGGTGTGCACATCTCCACCGTGTCCCGCACCTTCTCCGCTCCGCACCTGGTCAACCCGGAGACCCGGGTCCGGGTGCTGGCCTGCGCGGAGGACCTGGGCTACCGGCCGAACCGGGCCGCGAGGGCACTGATCACCGGGCGTACGCACAACATCGGGCTGATCATCGCGGACATCGCGAACCCGTTCTTCCCGCCGCTGATCAAGGCGGCGGAGAGTCAGGCCCGGCACCGCGACTACCACGTGTTCGTGGCCGACACCAACGAGGACCCGACCGCGGAGGAGGAACTGGTCCACGCGTTGGCCAAGCAGGTCGACGGTGTGCTGCTGTGCAGTCCACGGATGAGCAACAGCCTGATCGAGCAGCTCAGCCGTGAGGTGCCGTTGGTGGTGGTGAACCGCCAGGTGACCGGCCTGCCCTGCGTGCTGATGGACGTCGGGCAGGGTGCCCGGTCGGCGATCGAGCACCTGGTCGGCCTGGGACACCGCAGCATCGCGTTGCTCGGCGGCCCGCGCAGCTCGTGGACCAACCGGGAGATGCGCCGGGCCGCCGGCGCGGCCGCCCGGGCGGGCGGCGCGGAACTGACAGTGCTCGGCCCGAACGCGCCCACCGAGACCGGCGGATCCGCCGCCGCCGAGCAGGTGCGGCGCAGCGGTGTGTCGGCCGTGCTCGCCTACAACGACCTGATGGCGATCGGCCTCATCGAAGGGCTGGACGCGCTCGGGGTCCGGGTGCCGCAGGAGGTGAGCGTCGTCGGGGTCGACGACATCACCCTGAGTCGGCTCACCCGACCCAAACTGACGACGGTGGCCACACCCACCGGGGCCGCCGGCCGGACGGCCGTCGACATGCTGCTGCAACAGGACACCGAGTCACCGCGCGGCGCGCGAGGGCTGGGTGCCGGCACGGCGCTCGGCGTCCGTCGTACCACCGCACAGGTAATGCTCCAGACCGACCTGGTCATCCGCGACTCGACCGGCCCGGGCCCGCACGCCCGACCGGCACGTCCCCTGGCCGCGCCGCAGGGCCCGGACCCGCATTGCCCTGCGGGCCCGGGCATCCCGACCGCGGCCACCGGTGACGCCGTCGCCTCCTAATGCCGAGGAGTGAGCGCACATGCACCCCGCAACGCCCCCCACCACTGACGCGCCCGTCGGGCGCGCTCACCGTACCGCGCTGCCTCGGCGGCGCCTGCTGCGTGGCCTGCTCGCCGTGACGGTCGCCGCGCCGCTGATGTTCGGCGCTGCCGCCTGCGGCGGAGACGACGAGCCCTCCGCCGATCCGAACGCCCCGGTCAAGCTCTCCATCTTCTGGTGGGGAGGTGATGCCCGGGCCAAGCTGACCGAGGACGCGCTGGCTCTCTACACCAAGAAACACCCGAACGTGACCTTCGAGAAGACCTGGCAGGCCAACCAGGGCTACTTCGACAAGCTGGCCACGCTCACCGCCGGCGGCAACCCGCCGGACCTGTTCCAGATCGACGACAACTACCTGGCCGAGTACGCGGCCCGCAACACCACGCTGGACCTGACCTCGTACCAGAAGTCCGGCAAGCTGGACACCTCGAAGTTCCCCGAGAGCCTCTGGCAGTACGGCGTTGTCGACGGCAAGTTCGCCGGCCTGGCCGCCGGGGAGAACACCCAGGGTCTGGTCTACAACAAGACGCTGCTGACCAAGAACAACCTGCCCGAGCCGACCACCGGGATGACCTGGGAGCAGCACATCGCCTGGGCCGAGGAGGTGTCGAAGAAGACCGGTGTGCCCGGCACCCAGGACCCGAGCGCCGACTACAAGGCCCTCTGGGTCTGGCTGCGGCAGCAGGGCAAGGACCTCTACAAGGGCAAGGAGCTGGGCTTCACCGCCGAGGACGTGACCAAGTGGTTCGACCTGTGGAAGGGCGCCCGGGACCGCAAGGCCACCCCGACCGCCGACGTGATCCACGAGGGCAACTCCAGCGACGTCACCAAGCAGTTGGTGGTCACCGGCAAGTCGGCGACCTCCTGGGTCTGGGCCAACCAGATGCCGGACCTGAAGAAGAACACTAAGGACGAGCTGGGCGTGATCGCCTACCCCGGTGACCCCAGCGCGCAGTGGGCCCGGGCCTCGATGTACTGGTCGGTGTTCAAGGGCAGTAAGAACAAGGACGTCGCAGTCGACGTGATCAACTTCCTGAACAACGACATGGAGGCCGTCAAGCTGCTCGGTACCGACCGAGGCCTGCCGTCCAACCTGGACCTGCGCCGGGTGGTCAGCGACGACACCACCGACCCGGCCATGAAGCAGTCCATCGCCGTGGAGGCGGAGCTGACCCAGAAGTTCGGCAAGTCGCCGCAGGTGCCGATCAAGGGACACAGCAAGGTCAAGTCGGAGCTGATCAAGGCGGCCGAGAACGCGCAGTACGGCCGGGCCACCCCCGCCGAGGCCGCCGCCCAGTTCGTCGAGGCGTGCAAGTCCGCCATCGCCTGACCGCCGCACCAGGCGAGGAGAGGAGCAGTTCGTGGCGTTGACCACGGCGCCCGACCCGACCCGACGCGGCTCCGGAACCGACCGGGCCCACACCGACAGGCGTGGGCCCGGCCGCCTCCGGCACAGCGAAGGTCTGGCGGGGTACGTCTTCCTGTCGCCGTGGCTCATCGGGCTGATGGGTGTCACGGCGGTCCCCATGCTGTTGTCGCTCTACCTGAGCTTCACCAACTACGACATCCTCACCCCGTTCTCCGAGGTGCAGTGGGTGGGGCTGGCCAACTACGAGCGGATGTTCACCGCCGACCCGTCGTACTGGCACGCGGTGCGGGTGACACTGACCTTCGCGCTGATCGCCGTGCCGTTGAAGCTCGCCGCCGCCCTCGGCGTGGCTCTGCTGCTCAACCGCGCCTGGCGCGGCGTCGGGCTGTTCCGAGGGCTGTTCTACCTGCCGTCGCTGCTCGGCGGCAGCGTCGCGCTGGCCATCGTCTGGGTCAACATGTTCAACCGCGACGGCGCGTTCAACTCGTTGTTGAGCCTCTTCGGCATCACCGGCAAGCCGTGGGTCAACGACCCGGACTGGGCCCTGGAGACGTTGATGGTGCTGGCCATCTGGCAGTTCGGCGCGCCGATGGTGATCTTCCTGGCCGGGCTCAAGCAGGTGCCCACCGAACTCTACGAGGCCGCCTCGGTCGACGGGGCCGGCCGGTTCCGCCAGTTCCGCAACGTCACACTGCCGATGCTCTCCCCGGTCATCTTCTTCAACCTGGTGCTGGAGACCATCAACGGGTTCCAGGGCTTCACCGCCGCGTTCGTGCTCAGCAACGGCACCGGCGGCCCGGTCGACTCCACCCTGATGTACACGCTGAACCTCTACATCACCGGCTTCACCGAGCTCGACATGGGTTACGCCTCGGCGATGGCCTGGGTGTTCCTGCTCGCCATCGCGGTGATCACCGCGGTCTTCTTCAGCACCGGACGGTTCTGGGTGCACTACTCCGACGGGGAGGACCGGTGATGGCGACCCCGACGGTCGTAGCGCCACCGAGCCCACGCCGACGCCCCGGCGGTCGGCCCGTGCTGCGGCTGCTGATCCTGGTGGCGATCGTCGCCGTGGTGCTCTACCCGTTGATCTGGATGATCGGCACCTCGGTGAAGTCCCAGGAGGAGATCGTCAACAACCTCGGGCTGCTGCCGGAGCGGTTCACCCCGGGCAACTACACCGCCGGGTGGTCCAACTTCGACGTCAGCTTCGGCCGGTTCTTCCTCAACAGCGCGATGGTCAGCCTGCTCACCGTGGTCGGCAACGGGCTCTCCTGCCTGCTGGCCGCGTACGCCTTCGCCCGGCTGCGGTTCCGGCTGCGCGGCATGTGGTTCGCCGTCATGATCGGCACGCTGCTGCTGCCCCAGCACGTCCTGATCGTGCCGCAGTACATCCTCTTCCGGACGCTCGGGCTGGTCGGCGGCGACTGGCCCTACCTGCCGCTGCTCATCCCGCAGTTCCTGGCCACCGAGGCGTTCTTCGTCTTCCTGATGGTGCAGTTCATGCGCGGTGTGCCGCGTGAGCTGGACGAGGCGGCCCGGATCGACGGCGCCGGCCCGTTCGGCATCTTCCGGCACATCATCCTGCCGCTGAGCCGCCCGGCGCTGGTCACCACGGCGATCTTCTCGTTCATCTGGACCTGGAACGACTTCTTCCGACAACTGGTCTTCCTGTCCCAACTGGAGGACTACACGGTGCCGGTCGCGCTGACCCTGTTCATCGACTCGACCAGCCAGAGCGCGGTCGGGCCGATGTTCGCCATGTCGGTGCTGTCGTTGCTGCCGGTCTTCCTGTTCTTCGTCGCCTTCCAGCGGATGCTCGTCGAGGGGATCAACACCAGTGGCATCAAGGGCTGAACCGGCGTCAAGGGCCGAATCTGTCGACGCCGCCGGACGGCGGGACTGGCGCGACGTTCTCCGCGACGCCGCCGACCTGGCGCTGCTCGGCATCCTGCTGACCCTCGCCGCGCTGCCGTTGCTCACCGTCGCCGCGGCGGTGGGCACGGCCAGCGCGGCAGTGCACGACTGGACGCGTACCGGCAGTTGGCCGTCCGCGCGGACGACAGTGCGCCGCTTCGGCCGTGCGGTGCCGCCCGGGGTGCCGGTCAGCCTGCTCGCGCTCGCCGTGGCCGGGTTGCTCGCCGCCGACCTGGCGGCGCTGGCCACCGGCCGGGTGCCCGGCGGCCCGGTGGCGCTGCTGGTGACGGCGCTGGTCACGGCCGGCCTGGCCGGGTACGCCGGGCTGGCCGTCGTCGAGGTGGGCGGGGGCGGCCGGTGGCGGGAGGCAGCCCGCTCGGCGGCGCGGGCCTGCCTCGACGCACCCACCCGCTGGGCCGCCCTCACCGGGGTCGTCGCGCTCGCCGGGCTGCTCGCCGTCCTGGTGACCCCGGTCGCGGTGCCGATCCTCGCCGGATACACGCTGGCCGCCCTGCACGCCGTCGCCAACCGCCAGCCGATCGCCGCGGCCGTCACCTCCGGGCGGGGAGGCCACGCAGGCGGCCGCCGGTCGGTGCCGACCTACCCGGAGTCGCCGTGAGCGGGGCACCGGAGCCGGTGCGGATGCTGGTCGGCGGGACCGAGGTGGCGCGGTACGTCATCGACCCGAAGCTGGACGCGCGGCACGGCCCCCGACCGTACCTGCATCCGGTACGCACCCTCGGCGGCACTGTCGTCACCGACGCGCTGCCCGCCGACCACGTGTGGCACCTCGGCGCGTCCCTGGCGGTGCAGGACGTCAACGGCAGCAACCTCTGGGGCGGGCGCACCTACGTGCGCGACGTCGGCTACACCTGGCGTGACGATCATGGCGTCATCGCCCACACCGGGGAGGTCGAGCGGTCCCCGGGCGGGTACGTCCACGACCTCCAGTGGCGCGACCGCGCCGGTGGGGTCCTGTTGACCGAGCGTCGGTGGCTCGCCGCGTCGGCGCTGACACCGGACGTCTGGCGGCTCGACCTGGAGACCGTGCTCGTGGCACCGGACGACCGGGAGGTGCGTCTGGGTAGCCCGGCCACCAACGGACGCCCGGGCGGGGCCGGCTACGGCGGATTCTTCTGGCGGGCCGTCGCCGACGGCGAGCCGGAGGTGTTCACCGCCGACGCCGCCGGGGAGGAGACGGTCAACGGCAGCGCGGCACCGTGGCTCGCGCTGACCGGCGTCGGGTCGGACGGCGGGGCGTACACCCTTGTCTTCGGGGGTCTTGGTCGGGGCGACAGGTGGTTCGTGCGGACCGGGATGTATCCGGGGGTCTGTGTGGCGTTCGCGTTCGACAGTCCGGCGGTGCTGCCGGTCGGTGGGAGCCGGCACGGCCGGTACCGGGTGTGGGTGGCGGACGGGGCCCTCGACCGGGCCGCCGTCGCCGCCCTGGCTCGCTCAGGTTGACCATGAAGTTATCGCCACGACACGCCGACCGATGTGGCGATAACTTCATGATCAACGGGGCGAGGAGCGGGTCGGGAGTGCGGCGGTGACCCGGATGGCCTTGACTATCGCCGGGATCGAGCCGATCAGCAGCACGAGCCCCCAGATGATCGCGATGATCGCGAAGACCAGCGCCGCCACGTCGTCGACGATGCTGACCAGGATCACCGGCACCAGGTTGTGCAGGAACTCCAGCACGACGGTGCACAGCAGGGTGGTCAGGATCAGCAGGACGAGGCCCTTGTTCTGCAGGAACCGGGGCTGGGCCAGCACCAGCAGCCCGGCCCACACGAGCTTGAGCAGCAGCACCAGCCCGAGCAGCACCGCCGCGTCGCCGACCGGGAAGAACCCCCACAGGGCCAGGTACGCCAGTGTGCCGAACGGGACGGCCAGGAACAGCGACACCATGATCATTAGTTCGACGAACGCGATGAGCAGCGCGATCAGCCCCACGATGATCAGGATGATCGAGAAGATCAGGCTGGCGACGCCCTGCACCCGGCCCTGGATCCGCTCCGGCAGCAGCAGACCCAGGCAGAACAGCCCGGTGCTCCAGACCGCCACCGCGTCGATCAACGCCAGGTAGCCGGTGCCCCGGCCGGACGGCTCGCTGACCCCGGACACGTCGTCGATCTGGACGTCCAACGCTCCGGCGCTGTCCGCGAGCGCTGCCCCGGCGTCGCCGCCGCCGATCAGCAGCCCGGCGCCCAACTCCACCCCGATCGCCAGGACGATGGCGAGCATGGCCAGCAGCAGGAACGGTTTACGCAGGTCACCCACGTCAAAACCCTCCACTCAGCTCAGGACGTCGCCACGATGACGGTGCAGGAACCGAGGCCGGGACAGCGCACGCCGACCACTGTGGCCTCGTCGACGGCCACCTTCGCCACGGCTCCGGTGCCGTCGGCGGCCGGTTCGACCTCGTCACGGATGGTCAGGTCGGCGTCGCCCGGGGCGGGCGCGGTGACCGTGAACCGCGCCGCGCTGCGCAGCACCAGGGTGCGTAACCCACCGGGGTCGGCGACCCGCAGCTCACAACTACCCGAGAAGACCAGCCGGCCGGGCTCCTCGAAGCAGTCGGCGCTGACCGTGCCCGGGTCCACAGCGGCGCGCTCACCGCCCAGCGCCCCCAACCGGTCGACCAGCCCGTGCCGCGCGCCCGGGTCACCCCGGTCGTCGCGCCCCGCCCCGATCGCGACCACGAACAGCGCCACCAGCAGGACGGCCAGCACGCCCAGCAGCGCCTTCTGCCGGCCGCTCATCGCGCGGCGGCCGGTGACACGACCTCGCTGAACCGGAGCACGTCGACGCCGGCGAAGTAGCGGTTGGTGCCCTGCGTCTTGCCGACCACCAGCAGGGAGACCTGGTGCGCGCCCCTGGTGAGCTGGACCGTGCCGACGTCCAGGAACTCCGTCTTCTGCACCGTCGGCGTGAACCCGAGGAACGTGCCACCGACCTGGTTGCCGTCGATGACGAAGACGGTGTTGGCGTAGTCGAACGAGGTGGTGCGCACCGCGGCGAACCGCCAGGTGCCGTCGGCCGGGATCTGCACCGTCATCGTCACCTTGTCGCCGATGGCCAGACCCTGGAAGAACAGTTGTTCGTCGCCGGACCAGGTCACCCCACAGCAGTTCGGCTGCGCCTCCACCGTCGCCTTGCTCTTCTTCGGCGACTCCACCGCCGCGCCGTCGACCAGGCTCTCCGCTTCGACGGTGACGACGCGGGGCTCGCCCGGGCCCGAGTCGCGGGTCAGCAGGACGACCCCCACGGTCACCACCACCAACACCAACGCCGCCGCGGCGGCGATCCACAACCAGGGGGTACGCCGCGGTGGCGCGACCGCCCGCACCTCGTAGGTGACCCGACCGCTGGAACGGGAACTCTCCTCCGGCGCGGTGTTCGCCGAGTACGCGAACCCGGTCATGTCGTACCGCCGGGGTGCGGTGCCGGCCGGCACGGCGAGTTTGACCAGGAACGACACCGAGCCCTGCCCGGGTACCACCCGCTGCGGCTCGGCCACGGTGAACCACGCCCGCTGGGAGCCGTCACCGGGGGCCACGTCGAACACGACGGTGTCCGGCGCGTTGCCCGGGTTGGAGACGGTGAACGTCAGCTCGCCGCTGTTGCGCGGGTCGAGCGTGAACTGTTCGGCGGCGGCGACGACCGCCCACTCGGTGGTCATGACGACTCCTCTTCCAGGACGATCTCGACGGTGGTCGAGGCGGGCTTCTCCGCCTCGACGATGCGGGTGATCACGGCGAGTTGACCGGCGGCGGACGCCGGCACCCGCACCACCACGTGGAACGGCTGCTCGGCGGGTTCGTCGATCGCGAAGCCCGACATTCCGGTGGCCAGCTCGAGAGCCCGGCGTATCCCGTACGGGGTGCCGCGCCACCGGGCCAGCAGCGCGGCGTTGGCCACCAGGTCACGCAGCCGGCCCACCGGCAGCGGCAGCGGGGTGTCCGGCCGGGGCGACGCCACCACGTGGTCCATCGCCACCCAGCGCGTCAACCGCACGACCAGCCCGTCCGGCGCCCGGTACGGGTCGAACAGGGCGTCCACCTCGGCGAGGATCGCCTCGTCCGGGGCGTGCAGCGCCTCCATGACGTCCAGCAGCGTCCAGAGCACGCTGCCGGGCACGCAGGCCCGCTGGTAGGCGGCGGGCAGCAGCCGTTCAATCGCCGAGCGTCGCATCCTGGCGCACCACCTCGATGTCGTGCTCGCCGGAGCAGAGCAGCCAGGTATCCGGGACGGTCACCACGTCGGCGGTGGCCTGGTTGGCGCTGGGTGTCCAGTCGACAGCTGTGGCGCTGCGGTACACGCCGCGTTCGCCGCCGGCCAGGATGAGCCGCTCCGCCGCGCCGGAGCCGCCGGCGCTCCCGCCGGTCGCCGGGCCGTTCACGGCGATGGCGTCGACCGGCACGAACCGGGTCCGGTCCCGCAGCGGCAACCCGCAGTTGACCGACACCGGCTGCCACTGCGGCTGCGTGGCCAGGGTGTCCAGCCGCAGCACCCCGCCGCTCTGCGTGGCCGCCACCGCCAGCGACCCGGCGAACGCCAGGTCCCGGCAGGTGCCGCCGATCCACCCGGACTGCGTCGACTGCCACTTCACGTCGGACTCGAACAGCCGGGTGCGATGACAGCCCTGGCCGGGCTTCTTCGGGTCCGGCTCACCGGCCCCGCTCCACAGCAGCGTGGCCGGCCCGTCGTACTGCACGGCGAGGACCCGGTTGTCCACGTTCGACAACCCGACGTGGGTGAAGCTGCCCGGCCGGCCACCGGCGGTCGACAGGTACACCCCGAAGCTCGCCTGCGCGGCCACCGCGACGCCCGGCGCGCCGCGCTCCGAGACGAACGTGCGTACCGCGTAGAACCCCCGGTCGGCGTCGGACGGGTCGACCAGGATCTGCAACGGCACCGCCCCGGGCAGCAGCGACACCTCGTACAGGCCGGTGTCGGTGGCCACCAGCAGCGCACCCGCGCCGTCGCGGTCCAGCCACGCCACGTCGGAGATCCGCGAGTCCAGGTCGGTGAGCAGGGACCACGTCTCGCCGAGGTCGGTGCTCAGGTGCACCCGGGAGCCGCCGGAGGCGCGCACCGTCACCACGGCCACCGAGCCGGGACGTGCCACGATGCCCGGCCGCACCGGCGCGGGCGCCGGCGCAACCCGGACCACCGTCTCGTCGTCGAAGCGGCCGGCCGGCTCCCACCCCGCGCCGCCGTTGCTGGAGCGGAACAGCACCGGGCCGCGCCCGGCGTACCAGGTGCGTGGCTGGTACTGGTCCACGGCCAGGGCGCGGACCGCCGCGTCGGGCGCCTCGTCGACCACGAACCGGACCGACTCGACGTAGCGCACACCCGGCTCGGCGTGCTCCAGCAACCGGTACACGTTGGACGCCCGCAGGGGCTCCCCGAACGGCCACCCGGTCGGGTTGAGCGCTGTCGGCAGCGGACTCAGCGTCTGGTGCAGCCGGTCGTGGATGCGGCTGCGGACGGCGTCCACGTCCTCCTCACGCCGGACCACCACCCGGGCCTGCACCGACACCGCCTTGAAGCGGGCCCAGGTCGCCCGGGACCGGATGCCGACCATCCGGCGTTCCTCCAGGTCCGCCTCGACGCGGTGCCGCGCCTCGGGCACCTCGTGTTCGCGCAGCACCGCGACCGGAAGCCGGCCGTTGGGGCGGGCGGTCGGCGGCACGTACGGCACCAGCACCACCTCGACCTCACCGGGCCGGGCGAAGCTGTACACCGCCGCGCGGGTGAACGCCCGCGCCCTCGCCACCGCGCCGGAGCTGGTGGCGAGCACCTCGAAGTCGCGTGCGGTCACCGCCCGCTGCTGCGCGAAGAACTCGTACGGGCCGCGTAGCAGCACCGACTCCAGCGCCTCCATCTCGCGGCCACCGGCGGCCGGCGCGGGGTTGTCCACCCTCACCCCCGGCAGGGGGTCGCGCAGGCTGGTCAGGGTGCCCGCCGCCACGTTGCCGGTGGGCCCACCACCGGAGCGGTACCAGAGCCGGACCTGCCGCCCAGCCGGCGGCACGGCCGCGACGGTGACCGGCGTCGGGGTCCCCGCCGAGGGCTGCGCGGCGGCGGGGGGTCGCAGGTCGAGGGCCGGGGCGAAGGTGACGGTGCCCGAGCAGCGGTCGACCAGGTACGCCTTGGACTGGGGGCCGAGCCCCGCGAAACTGTCCACCGGTTGCCAGATCTCGAACGTGCGGCCGTCGTGCTCGCGGGCCGCCGCGCCCAACTCCACGGTGCCGGTCGGCACCTCCACGCCGAGCAGCAGGTCCAGCGGTTCGGCGGTGTGCGCCAGTGGTGCGTGGGCGGCCCGCAGCACCTGACCCGGCTGGCCGGTCCCCACACCGAGCAGCTCCGCCTCGACCGTCTCGCAGTGGTGCATCCGTACCGTCACCGACGTCTCGTCGGCGGGCAGCATCGCCGGTTCGGTGGTGACGAACACGACCGGCCGGGGGTCCGCGCCGCGAGCCGCCGCGACCCGCAGGCCGGCCGGGATCCGGAGCGCCGCGCGGTCGGTGCCGGTGCGGGTGAACCGGACGTCCGCCCACGCGGCGGTGGGTGCGTGCCGGGCGACCCCGAGCAGGTTCAGGAACGAGACGTACGCCTTCTCCGGCAACTGGTTCAGCCGGTAGATCATGACCTCGGTCAGGTGCGCGAACGCCTCCACCAGCGCCATGCCGGGGTCGTGCGCCGACAGGTCGGTCCACGCCGGGCAGGACTGCCGGATCCGTTCCCGGGCCTCGGTGACCAGGTCGAGGAAGCCGCGATCGTCCAGGTGCGGCACGGGCAGTGTCATGAGGGTCCTCCCTGGGCGGGATCGTCGGCCGGGAGCAGGTCCACGGAGAAGACCAGCTGCCCGGGTGTGAGGCTGGTCCGCACCCGGTAGTCCAACCTGATCACCAGCCGCCACGCGTCGTCCGGATCCGGACCGGCGTCCACGTCGATCACCTCGACCCGGGGCTCCCAGCGGTTGATCGCCTGCCGGACGTAGTGGATGGCCAGGCCGGCCGTGGTGTCGTCGTTGGGCGCGAAGACCAGGCGGTGCAGCCGGGACCCGTACCCGGGTCGCATCAGCCGTTCGCCCGGCGTGGTCGACAGGAGCAGGAACAGCGCCTGGCGTACGCTCTCGTCGCCCTCGGTCATCGCCAGGCCACCCGCCGCGGTGAGCGCCAACCCGCCGGTCCGGCCAGCGTCGAAGCCGGCGCCGACGAAGCGGAAGGCCCTCACCGGTCCGCTCCCAGGAACTGCTGGCGCGGGTACCGCACTGTGTGCTTGACCAGCCCTGGCGGCGTGCCGTTGGTGAACCCGGAGAGGTGGGAGAGCACCAGCCGGTGCCCGTCGACGCGGATCCAGTCGCTGTAGCCGACCCGGACGGTCAGCGTCGTCGTACACGGCTTGATGGTCGGCCCGTAGTTCGGGCAGGCGACGATGTCGCGTCCTTCCGGGTCGTCGTCCACCAGCACGGGCACGCCGGTGACGGTCACCCACTCCCGCGAGGGCCGGTTCTCGACCCGACCGTCGTGGTCACAGGTGATCACGGAGTCACTGTGAATCCAGCGCATCAGCCGCCTCCTTCGTGGTGGGCACGGGCGAGGGAACGGGCCTGCTCCGCCGCCGTCGTCTGGTCCTCGGTCGACTCGGCGTGCAGGAAGTCCACGCTGCGGGCGCGTACCACCATGGCCCGGCCGGGTGCGGAGATCACCAGGTCGGACGCCGCGTGCAGCGTGGCCAGATCCGGCGTCAGTTCCAGGAAACTGCCGCCCTCGGTGGCGAGCCGCAGGCTGCGGTTCACGTCGTCGACGACGATCGACTGCCCGCCTGCGGTGCGCATCGTCCAGCGCCGTGCCCGCCCGTCGTCGATGCCCGCGTCGTACGGCTCGACAGCGCCGAACAGCGAACCGAGCACGATGCCCGAGGCCGGCTCGCCGCCGGGCAGCACCACCAGCACCGTGTCGTCCGGGTCGGGGAGCGCCACCAGACCCTTGCCCCGCCCCGCCCCGGGGCAGAGCACGGCGAGCCAGCCGGCGTCCAGGTCCCCGTACGCGGGCAGGGTCAGCCGGACCCGTCCCAGCCCGTCCGGGTCGGCGACGTCGGTGACCGAGCCCAGGGTGACCACCGCGCCGCCGGTCGGGGCCGGTGGGGTGACCGGTGGCACCGTGGAGAACCGGGTCAGGTGCCCGTTGGCGTCCACCGTGTGCACCACCTCGGTCAGCACGTACGTCCCGGCGACCGGGTCGGGCACACCACCCAGGTCGATCCGCCGGCCCGGTCGCAGCGCCGGGTCGCCTTCGGCCACCCCCTCGGCGGTGACCAGCGTCGCCGCCCGGGTGTCCAGGCGGGCCTGGGCCAATGCCGCCAACTCGTCGTCGCTGCGGCCGGGCTGGTCGACGGCGGTTCGTACCCCACCGGCGCCCACGTCGGCCGGGTCCGGGCGGTCGTCGGCGGGTCGACCGCAGCGCGCCTCGTCGGCCTGCTGGCTGATCACCTCGGCCCGCTGCGGGTGCCAGCCCAGCGCCACGCTCGCACCGCTGGCCTGGTCGGTGTTCGTGGACAGGCGCAGGGTGTGCACGCCCGCGCCGAGGGTCAACGCGACCGGCTCTCCGTAACCGGCGAGGGTGACCAACCGGACGCCGTCACCGTCGGCGGCCAGGTGCAGCCCGGCCCGACCGGCCACCTCCCGCAGCAACTCCAGGTCGCTGTGCCGGTGCTGCAACAGCCGTTCCACACGTGGCCCGTCGACGTCGGCGGTCACCGCCAACCCCACCTCGCCGCACAGCTCCCGGGCCACCTCGACGGCGGTGACCGCTGTGAACACCCGCAACCCCTGCCGCTTGCGCAACCGGTGCAGCGGGTCGTACGCGCGCAGCCGCAGCAGCGCGCCACCGTCGGCGGCGTAGTCGACCTCCACCGCGGTGACCTCCCCGTCGAACAGGGCATCGGCATGATCGGCCAGCCGTACGCCGAGGGTCGTGCCGGGGCGGACCGCCGGGTCGAACGCGCCGGCGCCGACGGTGGTGGCGAGAACCAGCTCCGCCTGGGTGGGCTGGTCGAGTCGTGCCGCCACGCGCAGCGAGCGGATCCGCTGACGGGCCGCGCCGGTCAGCTCGACGCCGTCGAGCAGGACGGTCAGCGCCCGGGGCGCGGCGCTCGTCACGGCGTACCCCCGGTGCCGGTGGGTGTGCTGGTCGGCGCGGGCCCGGTCGCCGCGCCCCAGGCGGCGGGGGCGGTGGCGATCGACGCTCCGACGAACGCCGCGCCGGCACCCACCGCGCCGGCGAGCGCCCGCGCGGCTGCGGTGACCGCACCCGTCGTGGCCGGGCCGCCGGTCGGCGCCGGTGGTGGGACCGCCAGGGTGGTGCCGGCCGGTACGGCGAGGGGGTCGGTGATCCGGTTGTGTTCGGCGAGGAGACGCCAGCGCAACGGCGAGCCGAGCGCGTCGTTGGCCAGCAGGTCGAAGCGCACCCCGGATCGGCCCGGCTCTGCCGCGCCGTCGCCGGCGGCGATCACCGCGCTGCCCGGCGCGGCGGTCGGCGTGGTCGCCGCGGCCAGTTCCTCTTCGAAGCCGGCCTGCGCCTGGTCGGCCGTCTCGGCGGCCCGGACCAGCTTCAGCCGCAACCAGGATCGGCGGGGCGACCCGGTGCCGGTGAACGCGTCGAACCGCTCGGCCACCGCGACGATCACGCCGGGCACGTTCCAGGTCTTGCCCCACACCAACCGCACCAGCGGAGGTCGGAGCCAGCCATGCTCCACCGCGGAGTTCTCCGCCAGCATCCACAGCGGACGGGTCAGCACCCGCACGTCGGCCGGACGGACCTGCGCCTCCACGAAGTCGACGTCGAAGAGCAGGTCGAGCACCAGCTCGGTCCGGCCGCCGCCGGTGAAGACGAGCGGGTCGTCGGCCAGCCCGGACCCGGTGAGCTGACCGCCGGCGGCACCCCGTCGGCGTACGCCGGCGAGCCGGGTCACCTGCACGGTCTCCGGGTTGAGCAGGCAGTCCACCCGAACGCCTGAGGAGTCGATGAGGAAGGCGACGCGTTCCATCAGTCGCCCGCCTGTTCCCGGTCCAGTCGACCCAGGTGGGCGGTGTCCAGCACGTCCCCGGGCACTGCCCACACCGCCCCGTCGTCCGGTAGCGCCGGCCACGGGTCGGCGGCCGCCGACCCGATCTCGGTCGGCGGGAACTCGATGCTCACCGGCCAGCGCCCGCCGACCGGGTCACGTGGGGCTGCGCCGACCGGGGCCCCGACCGTCCCCCTGTCGCTGCCCCGCCACCCGCCCTGCCGAGCAGCGTGCTGGTCGGGGCGCCGGTGGTCGGGCCGCGCCCGTTCGTCGGGCAGGGCGGGCCACGAGCCACCGACCGCGACCGCCGCCCGCCCGTCCCACCCAGCGTCGCCGGGTGCGGCGGCGAGGGCGAATCCCTGACGGCGGCTGCGCCCGGAGGGTGCGACGATCCCGCCGGGAGCGACGGGTGCGGGAGTGGGAGAGAAGGTCGCCTCGTCCCGCCCGTGGGGCGAGCCGAGCCGACCAGGCCGTGTCCGGCGTGGCTGCCCCGCGTGCCCGTCGGGTGTTTCCCCGCCGCCGGGGGTGTCGCCGGCAGGGTTGCCGATCGCGGAGCCGCCGAGTTCGCCGATCGAGCCGGCGGTCTCACCCGCGGGCCACGACGCTGCCGACCTGCCGGACGCGCTCGTGTGTGACATGTCGCCGCCATACGGCGGCGCGCTGGTGCCGTGGATGCCGGACGCGTCGGGGCTGCCGACACGCCCGGTGCCCGTCGTGCCGTGTCCGACCGGCGTCGAGGGGGAGCCTGCGGTTCCGTGAGAGCCGTCCGGTGCGGGGAGGCCAGCCGTTCCGCGAGCACCGGCCGCCGCAGGGAAGCCCCCCGTCGGGTGGAGGGAGCCTGCGGTTCCGTGGGCGCCCGCCGCTCCGAGGAGGCCGGCCGTCGCGGGGGCGCCCACGGTTTCGGGGGAACCCACTGCACCGGGGTCGGGGCCGACCCTGGTCCCGGTGCCATCCGCCGTCGCGGGGACGTCCGGTGCGCCGAAGCCGCCCCGCGCACCGGACGGCCGGCGGCGACCACCGGTCTGGGGCGAGTCGGCGCTGGCGGTGTCGCGAGTGCCGGCGGCCGGGAACCCGGCCGATCCGGCGGACGGCCGGGAACGCTCCCCGACCGATCTGCCGCCACGTTCCACGATGGACGGTTGCGTCGGCCCGTCCGGCGAGCCCGGGACCGCCCCATCGGTTCCGGTCCCGTCCGGTCGGTCGTCGCGGACCAGGGTCCGCCCGGCGTCCGCCCGGGCGGTGTCGAGGTCCAGGTCGTGCAGCAGGCCGGGGGCGTGCGTGGCCACCACGTCCAGCCAGTGCTGCGGGGGTTCCCCGAAGCGGCGTGGCGGGTCCGACGGCGGCTCCTGCCGGGGTTGCCCGACGGGCTCGACCCGCCCGGCGAGGCGCTCGACCGCCCCGGCGGCCGAGCGCAGCCGGCCGGCCAACCAGTTACGCGGGCGCTGGCGCGGTGGCACCGCCGGTCTCCAGCTCCAGGCCCTCGTAGCGCAGGGTCAACGAGGCGATGGCGATCTCGTGGCTGAGGGTGTTGAGGTGCGCGCCACGCCACCGGGTCGGCCAGGCGCCGATCAGGTTCCAGCGCAGCACCTCCGTGGAGCCGACCGAGTCGAGCAGCACCACCGAGACGTTGCGGCGGTTGAGGGTGCCCTGCGCGGTGGCGTTCACCCAGTCCCACAGCTCGCGGGAGGCGGTGAGGCCGAAGTGCAACGTCACCGGCTCGTACTCGGCCTGTCCGGGCACCATCCGCATCCGGCCCAGGCCGTGCTCGCGGTACGGCTGCCCGGGGATGTTCACCTCCAACCCGGTCATCTCCGTGAAGTGGCCGTTGGTGACGCCGTTGATGAGCAGCCGGAAGTTGTACGCCCGGTACGGGTCGACCGGCGCGCCGGGCTGCGGGGTGGCTGTGGTGGGCATGTCAGCCTCCGATCGTCTCGGTCTCGGTGCCGCCGGCCCACTGGCTCAGCTTGAACACCACGAACTCGGCGGGCTTGACGACAGCAATGCCGATGTGGGCGATCACCATGCCGGCGTCGCGTACGTCCGGCGGGTTGGTCTCCTCGTCGCACTTGACGAAGAACGCCTCCTCGGGGCTGCGCCCCAGCAGCGCGCCGTCGCGCCAGACCCGGGTGAGGAACGCCCCGATGTCGCGTCGGATCGAGCGCCACAGGGTGAAGTCGTTGGGCTCGAACACCATCCACCGGGTGCCGTTGGCGATGGCCTGTTCGATGGCGATGCTGAGCCGCCGTACGTTGAGGTAGCGCCACTCGCTGGCCTCGGCGGCGAGCGTACGGGCGCCCCAGACGCGGATGCCCTCCCCGGCGAAGTACCGGATCACGTTGACGCCCTTGGGGTTGAGCACGTCGTGTTCCGGTCGGGTGACCAGGTAGCCCAGGTCGACGGCGCCGCGTACGGGTTCGTTGGCCGGTGCCTTGTGCACGCCGCGCAAGGCGTCGGTGCGGGCCCAGATGCCCGCCAGGTGCCCGCTGGGCGGGGTGAGTTCCAACTCGCCGCTGATCGGGTCGCGGACCCGCAGCCAGGGATAGTAGAAGGCCCCGAACTCGGACTGCCGTGGCCGGTAGGCCGCGCCCTCGTGCCCGCCGGAGCCGCCCGGCTGGGCCGAGCCGCCGCCGGGACCGCCCGAGCCGCCGCCCGTACCCCCGTCGGGCTTGGGGGGTTTGCCGGAGGACGGTGTGGCGACGCGGGTCAACGCGGAGATGTCGTCGATGTCCGGCGCCGGGTCGCAGATCGCGACCATGGTGCGGGTGCGTTCGGCCATGCTGAGCAGCGCCTCGTGCGACACCGGGTCGTGGAAGCCGGGGGCGGCGATGATGGAGATCTCGTCGACGGCTTCCAGGAGTTGCAGGCCACCGCGTCGCTGCCCGGTGCCGGTGATCGCGCCGCCCTCGCCGACGTTGACGACCCAGCAGCGGGCACCCCCGTTGTCCAGGAAACCGAAGACCGCCCGGGCGAGTGGGGTGCTCTCCACCCGCTCACCGCCGGCGAAGAGCCGCAGGAACTCCGTCCAGTTGTTGACCGGCACCGCCTTGCCGAGGTGGGCGGAGCGGTCCGGGGCGACGCCGACGAACGCGGCGATGCTGGTGCTCGCCGGGCCGATCGGTCGGGCGCCGCTGGGGACCTCCTCGACATAGATGCCGGGGGAGAAGTAGCTGGGCATCGGTCCTCCTGTGCGGGTGGGCGTCAGTGGGTCGGTGGCGCGCAGACGATGACGAGGTCGGGTTCGGTGGGGTCGACGTCGGCGGTGAGGACGAGTCCGCGTCCGGTCAGTCGGAGCCGGACCGGACTCGGGTGGTCGGGGTCGTGCGGGACGCCGGCGATCACGAACCGGCCGTCGGGGTCGGTGCGGGTCGCGGATCCGGTGGCGGGAAGCTCGACCCGCATCGCGGCGAGCGGTTGGTCCTCGGGGCCGACCACCCGGCCGGCGAGGGCGCGCACCCCGATTTGCCGCAGCCGCAGCGGTTGCAGGACCGGCGGCGCGGCCGGGGTGGGGTGGTCCACCTGCGCGGGCACGTCGATCAGCAGCGCCGGGCGCGGCACCGCGCCGAACGCGGTCCAGAGTGGCGGGTCACCGGCCTCCAGGACGACCGGGTACTTGCCGTCGGTGGTCGCGGCGGTGAGCACCCGGTCCAGCCGGGTCAACCCGGCCGGACCGGTCACGCAGAGCAGATAGCGGACCGTGAACCGGTACGGTTCGCGGACCGCGCCGCTGGAGCGGGTCTGCCGGGCCGGGCGCAACTCCAGCGGCCAGAGAGTGAGGCCGGCGGCGTCGCCGTCGGTGCGGGGCGGACCGACCGGGACGGGTTCCCCCACCGCGCCGGTCAGCCAGGAGGCCAACTCGGCGGTGGCCGTCTCGATCGGGCCGCGCCCATCGGTGGTCATCGCGGCGGCGTCCCCTGGATCCGGTACGCGATGGCCTCGTTCCACACGTGCGGGTAGACGCCGATCTCGAAGTACCGGGTGAACCGGTTGATCGGGGCGTTGGTGTGGTCGTGGTACAGCAACCACACCGGGGCGATGGTGAACAGCACGTAGTTCGCCAGCACCAGCGGAATGTAGAGCGGCCCGAGCAGGCGGCCCTGGAAGATGTGCACGTCCTCGTGCCGTTGGATGCCCGAGCTGGCGCCGGCGCAGACGGTGCCGATGGTGGTGGCGTAGCGGGGGGAGACCCCCTCCACCACGCAGACCCGCCCGCTGCCGGCCGAGGTGGGCCGGTCCAGCGAGTGCCCGAAGATCAGGTGTACGGCCAGGTAGATGGCCCCGACGACAGTGTTGAGCAGGCTCCAGGTGTGGTCGACGACGAAGAGGAAGATGCCGCGCGCGTCCGGCGCGTACACCCCGGCGGAGGTCACCGCCCAGCCGAAGACCGCGCCGACCAGCAGGCCCACGACGGCGCCGATCAGCAGGCCGATCGTGCCGCCGGCGAGGAAGCCGAACAGGGCGCCGAGGATGACCTGGATCGCCGCGCTGAGAATTCCGAAGACCATGACGTCACCTCTCAGACCCAGGAGCGGACAAAACGGGGCTCGCGGTTCTGCGCGACCTGAGTTGGCGACGCCTGGGTCGCCTGCCGGTTACCGGGTGGGATCTGGTTGATGCCGAGCGCGGCGGAGAAGATGACCAGCGCGTTGAAGAACGCGATAACCCACTTCTCGCCGCCGGCCTCGTCGGCGAACGCCGCTGTCACGTAGGACAGCAGGAGCGCGATGCCGATGGCGATCCACTTGCGGGCCTTGTCGCCGCTGGGGCCGATGAGCCCGCCGATGACGTTGGTGGCCAGGAGGGTGGCGGCGCTGGCACCGGCGATGCTGCCCAGGGCTGCCCAGGTGAAGAGATCGTTCACGGCGATCCCCCTTTTCTGCGATGGTGCGACCGGGATGTGGTGGTGGTGAGGTTCGGTGCTCCCACCGGGAGCACCGGGCCGGTCGCCGTCGTAGCGGGGGCGGCCGGAGCCGGGCGCGGCCGGCGGCGCCGGCCACCAGGTGGATCAGCCGGGCCCCGGGGCGCCGGCGGGCGGGCCCGCCGGGGTCGGGCCGGGCGCAGCCGGCGCGGTGGGCTGACGGCGGCGCAGCAGGAGTACGCCCACCACGGCGAGCAGCAGCAGAAGGAGTACGCCGCCGCCGACCAGCAACCAGGGAAAGCCGCCTCCGTCGTCGCCTGCGGCGGCCGGCGAGGCGGACGGTCGAGGTGGCGCCTCGGCCACGGCCCGCAGCTCGGCCGGCTTGTCCTGGTTGGGGTCGACCTTCCAGCTCACCGAACGGCCGTTGACAGTGCCATTGCTGTCGATCACGCGACCGGGAAATGTCACCGAGATCTCGAACGACATGAGCTTGAGGAACGCCTGCTGTTGCTGCGGATTCTGCTGGGCGACCTTTCCGCCGTATTTCTTCGGATCCAGTGGCAGTGTGAAACGGTACAGATCGCCGTCCCGGACCAGCTTCACGCTCTCCGTGTCGAAACCGGCCAGCGGCGCCTTGCGGTAACTGATCTGGGAGCCGTAGAAAGTGTCGTCCTGGTAAAGGGTCTCCTCGCCGGCAGGCAGCGCGGGAATGTTCTGCCGCAGCTCCGCGAAGGCGGCCGGGACGTTCTTGTTCCGGGCGCTCAACACATTCTTCTGGGCCGTCAGCAGCAGTTGACCGTCGACTGTGTCGTCAGCGTTGACGGTGAGGCCCATGTTGAGTTGCATGCAACCGCTGAGCGCGGCGAGAAGAATGAGACACACCGCGACGCGGAGTGCCTTACCGCGGTTGACTCTCCTGTTCATGGGCTCAGTGTGTGTGATCGCTTTCACACCAGCAGTCAGCGATCGGTCACAAGACAGTCGCCGATTGTACGGGCGCGCTGTCGCCTTCGAACGAGTCCGCCTGCAGCCTCGATAAATACCCTGGAGTGTTGGGCCACCCTCGTCGAGCACGGGGCCGGCTCAGCCCACCGGAGGTCTCCAGTCCGCGTAGCGGGCCATGCTCCGCAGGGCGGCCCGGGCCGGGGTGAGCCGCAACGCGTTGTCCCGTACCGCGACGGCGATCGGGTTGCGCAGTTGCTGGCCGAAACGGCCGGCGTTGAGGGAGGCCCGGGCAACGGCCTGGCTACGTGGTCGTCGCTGCTCGTCGTACGCGGCAAGCGCGGCGGGCACCGCGGCGGCACCGGCGGCGCAGACGGCGCCCAGCACGACCGCGTCCTCGATGGCCTGCCCGGCGCCCTGCCCGAGGTTGGGTGTCATCGCGTGGGCGGCGTCGCCGAGCAGCGCGACCCGTCCCCGCACGTACGTGGGCAGCGGCACGGCCAGGTGGTGGATGTCGTTGCGCAGGACGACTCCGGGTGGGGTCGCCGCCATCAGCGCCGGGATGGGGTCGTGCCAGTCGCCGAAGCGCTCCCGCAGGGCCGCCAGTTCGTCGGGGGCGTGGCCGCCGGGTGGCGCGTTCAGCGCGGCGTACCAGTAGAGCTGGCCGTCGCCGATCGGCACCATGCCGAACTCGGCGCCCGGTCCCCAGGTGATCGCGGCCGGGACCGGGTCGGGGAACGCGATCGCCGCTCGCCAGGCCGTCGATCCCGCGTACACCGGGCCGGGGTGTCGCGGCCAGAGTTGGGCGCGGATCCGGCTGCGCAGGCCGTCGGCGCCGACCACCAGGTCGGCGCGGAGGGTGTGCGGCCCGTCGGGGCCCTGGTAGCGCACCTCGGCGTGGTCGGGGCCGGGCTCGACGTGCTCCACCGTGGCGTCGGTGTGCAGGGACGAGGCGGGCAGGGCCTCGCGCAGGGTGCGGTGCAGGGTCGCCCGGTGCACACCGAGGGCTGTGGTGCCCAACTGGCGGACCATCTCGGTGGCGTCCACCCGGGACAGCCACCGCCCGTGCCGGTCGCGGATCCCACCGGGTGCCTCGCCGTGCCCACCGTCGCGCAGGGCCGGGCCGAGGCCGAGGGCGTCCAGCCCGCGCACCGCGTTGGCCATCAGGCTCAGACCGGCGCCGACCTCGCGCAGCTCGGCGGCGCGTTCCAGCACGGTGACCCGCCAGCCGTGCCGGTGCAGGGCGAGCGCCGCGCTCAGGCCGCCGATCCCGCCGCCCACGACCACCGCGTGTGAGTCGTCCATCTCGATCCACCCTTCTACACCTGTAGAAAGCGGATACTACCTGCGGACCTCGGAAAGGGGGAGTGCCGTGACGGCCCGGACGAACCGGATCGCGCTGCTGACCGACGCGGCCATCGAACTGATCGCCGACGGTGGCATGCGAGCGCTGACCCACCGGGCGGTCGACGGCCGCGCGGGAATGCCTCCCGGCACCACCTCCGCGTACCTGCGGACCCGCCAGGCGTTGATCGAGGCCGTGGTGGGACGGCTCGCCGACCGGGACCGGGCCGACCTGGCGGCGTACGACCTGCCGACCGACCCGCCGCTCCCGACGCCGGCCCCCCGGCTCGACGGCACCGACCTCGACCTGCTCGCCGCCGGCATCGCCGAGGTGCTCGACAGGTGGTTGAGCGTCGGGCGCAGCCGGACCCTGGCCCGGTACGCCTGCCTGCTGGAGGCGGTACACCGGCCCGAGCTGCGGGGCATCCTGCACCACGGCACCGGTTCGCGGGTGCAGGCCCGGGACCTGCTGGCCCGCGCCGGGGCCACCGACCCCGACCGGCAGGGCGACCAGTTCGTCGCGTTCGTGGACGGGCTCCTGTTCGACAGGCTGGTCGGCGCGGGCGCGCTCACCGCCCCACCGCCCGGCAGCGCGGCCAGCCGCACCGACCTGAGCGCCGCAGTCCGCACGCTGCTTCGTGCCCTGACCGGAAGCTGACCCCAGCCCCGCACGGGCGCGGCCGCGCGGACGTGGCCGCGCGGACGTGGCGGGTGCGCGGGCCAGCCAGGTACGCCCGGCACGCGGCCGGGTCGCGTGGGACCGGTCAGAACATCGGCGTACTGGCGTCGGAAGGCGCGGCGTGGGGCCCGGTGAGCAGGTCTGACGCGTGCTGGGACGATCACCGTCGTGGGTCGTGGGTCGTGGGTCGTGGGTCGTGGGCCGTGGGCCGTGGGTCGTGGGTCGTGGGTCGTGGGTCGTGGGTCGTGGGTCGTGGGTCGTGGGTCGTGGGTCGTGGGTCGTGGGTCGTGGGTCGTGGGTCGTGGGTCGTGGGCCGTCGGTCGTGGGGTCGGGGGTGTGGTGCTGCGGTTCGGTCCTTTGGAGCTGAATCGTTTACGACATCGCGCCTGATGCGATCACGGCACGAGCCGATTCGTTTGTGGCATCAGCTCCAAAGGGGGAGCGGGCGGCATGGGGCCGGCATGAGGCGGGCGGGCGGCATGGGGCCGGCGGGCGGCATGAGGGGGGCGGGCGGCATGAGGGAGCGGCGTGGTGCGGGCGGGCGGTGTGGTGCGGGCGGGCGGTGATGGCGTGCGCCGGGGGTTGACGGCAGCGTGCCGTTCGGTGGCGACGTGCTGTTCAGGTCGGGGTGCGGCGGGCCGGTCGGCGCGGGTAGGAGGGATTGGGTGATCATGCGGTTCAGCGGCTTGCGGACGGCCGGCGGGCGGCTCCGGCACGGCTGGCGGCCGGTGCTGGAGGCCACCGTCGCGGCGACGGTGGCCTGGCTGCTGGCCACCCGGTTGCTCGGGCATCCGCAGCCCTTCTTCGCGCCGGCCGCCGCGCTGATCGTCCTCGGTCAGGCCCGGGGTCAACGCATCCGTCGGGCCGTCGAGGTCGTCCTCGGCGTCGCTGCCGGGGTGCTCGTCGCGGACCTGGTGGTGCAGGCGCTCGGCCCGGGCAGCACCTGGACGGTCTTCACCGTCATCCTGCTCACCGTCCTGCTCGCGGTGGCCTTCGGCGCCACCGGCGTGACGCTGGTGCAGGCCGCGGTCTCCGCGCTCTACCTGGTGGTGGTCGCACCACCGGACGGGACATTGGTGCCGTTCCGCTTCGTCGACGCTCTCATCGGGGGCGTGGTCGCGCTCGCGGCCAGCCTGCTGGTCGACGCCCGTCGCCCACTGGCTCCGCTGGTCGCCGAGGTCCGGCGGACCTTCGACGAGTTGGCCGGGCTGCTCGGCGGGATCGCAGACGCCCTCGACCGCCGCGACGAGGACGCCGCGGTCACCATGTTGACCCGGGCCCGGGGGATGGACGCCCGCGTGGACGGGTTGCGCGACGGAGTGCTCGCCGCCGGCGAGGCGCTACGGCTCAACGTCCGTCGACGCCGCCACATCGGTCGGCTGCGCTCGGTGGACCAGTCGATCCGGCAGACCGACTACGCCGTCCGCAACGTCCGGGTGCTGGCCCGCGCCGGCGTGACACTCAGCCGGCTGCACACCCCCGTCCCGCCCGAGCTGGGTGTCGCCCTGCGGTCGCTGGCCGAGGCGGTCAGCAACGCCGGCGCCGCCCTCGCCGCCGACCTCAACGGCCAGGACGACAACGCCGACCAGCATGCCGCGCGGGCCGACGAGGCAGCGCTGGCCGCCGTGCACACCGCTGGGCAGCTCTTCGGCGCCACCCAGACCCTCCCGTTAGCGATGATCATCGGGCAGGTCCGGGCCACGGCCATCGACCTGCTGCGCGGCGTCAACCCCGAGGACGACGCCAGCGTCCTCGCCCGCGTCGACGAAGCCCTCGGCCTCCCTGCCGTCTGATCGGGCCGTCGGCCCCACCACCGACTCGCCGGTCAGGCGCTGGCCCGGGCCACCAGGGCGGACGGGAAGAGGGTCACCGGCGCGGCCGGACGTCCGTCCAGCAGGGCGGTGGCAGCGGCGGCGGCGATCCGCCCCACCGGGTGGCTCGCCGTGGTCAACGCCGGGGCGGTCAGCCCGGCCAGTGGGATGTCGTCGAAACCGGCCACCGCGACGTCGCCGGGCACCCGCACCCCGGCGTCGCGCAGGCCGGCGATCACCCCGAGCGCGGTGTCGTCGCTGATCGCGTAGATCGCGTCGACGTCCGGCCACTGACGAAGCGCCACGTCGGCCGCCGCCCGGCCGCACGCCGCCGTGAAGTCCCCGGGCAGCACCCGCTCCGGCATTCCGGCCTGACGCATCAGCCGGCGGTACGTCTCCACGGGGCGCTGCGCGCAGGGCAACCACCGGGGGCCGGCCACCATGGCGATGCGGCGTCGACCCGTTGCGTACAGATGGCGCAGCACCGCCTCGGACCCGGCCACGTTGTCCACGTCGAACGACGGCACGCTCGCCGAGCCGACGCCGATCGAGACCACCCGGCCCCGCAGTGACCGGGGCACCGACTCCAGCAACTCCTCTGTGGTGTTGACCAGGATCACCCCGCACACGCTGCGATCGTCGAGCCGGGCCAGCCCGCCCGGGTCACCGAGCGGCAGCCAGTGCAACGCCACACCGACACCGGCGGGCGTGCACACCCGGGCCGCCGAACCGACGACCTGGTGCACGTACGGGTCGTCCAGCACCGCCGCGCTGGCCCCCAGCACCGCCACGACCATCCGCACGCCGCCGCCGCGGACCAGCGCCCGGGCAGCCGGGTTGGGCACGTAGCCGAGCTGGTCGACAGCCGCCGCGACCAGTTCCCGGGCCGCCGGCGAGGCGAATCCCGTGCCGGCGATCACCCGCGACGCGGTGGACCGGGACACCCCGGCGACCCGCGCGACGTCCTCGAGAGTTGCCGGTCGGTGTGCCGCTGTCGTCATCGTCGCCTCCCCGCCGAGGCCCGCCCGGTCGGACAAACGCCTGCTCACATCATGCCCCGGCGGACACATCAGCGGTAAGGGGCGGTTGCCGGTTGTGGTGGTAGCGCTCTCAGGTGTGCGATCGTCCCAGGAGATCACCCCGAGGAAGAGGACCCACCCCGTGAGCGCCCCCACCAGTCGACCCGTAGCCCCGGCTACCGCGCCGTCCGCGAAAGCGGTGCTGCTCGCCCGCAACGGCGTCGCGGTCACCTTCACCCTCAACGGGCTCGCCGTCGGCAGCTGGTTCTCCCGGGTGCCGGCGGTCCGCGAGGCGTTGGACCTCTCCGCCGGCCGGCTCGGGCTGCTGCTGCTCGCGATGAGCGTCGGCGCGCTGCTCGCCATGCCCACCGCCGGGCTGCTCGCCCAGCGTCTCGGTGCGGCCCGCACCGTCACCCTGGCCACCGGGGTGGTAGCGGCCGGCCTGACCGTGGCCGGGCTGGGTGCCACGATGACCGGGTCGTTCGCCGTCGTCGCCGTGGGCCTCGTCGCCTTCGGCTACGGCTCCGGCGCCTGTGACGTGGCGATGAACGTCGAGGGCGCGGCGGTGGAGCGTCGGCTCGGCCGCACGATCATGCCTCGTTTCCACGCGGGGTGGAGTCTCGGTTCGGTGGCCGGAGCGGCACTCGGCGCCGGGGCGGCCCGGTTCGACGTAGCGGTCGGCGCGCACCTCGTCGCGGTGGCGGTGGTCGTGTTGGCCGGTACGGTGCTCGCCGCCCGGACGTACCTGCCCCAGGGCATCGACTCCACCGGCGACCCGGCGGACGCCACCCCGGCCGCCCGCCGTCGGGCGCAACTCGCCGCCTGGCGGGAGCCGCGCACCCTGCTCATCGGGCTGTTTGTGCTGGTGGCGGCGTTCACCGAGGGAGCCGCCAACGACTGGCTGGCCGTCGCGTTCATCGACGGACGGGACCTCAGCGAGGCCGCCGGCGCGGCCGTCTTCGCGGTCTTCGTCGTGGGCATGACCGTCGGACGCACCGTCGGCACCGTCGCGCTGGACCGGTGGGGTCGGGTGCCGGTGCTCAGCGGCACCATCGGGCTCGCCGTGGTCGGCGCCGGCCTGGCCGTGCTGGCCGGCTCCGGGCCGGTGGCCGTCGTCGGCGTCGCGCTGTGGGGCCTCGGCGCGTCGCTGGGCTTCCCGGTCGGCATGAGCGCTGCCGCCGACGACGAGGCGCACGCGGCGGTGCGGGTGAGCGTCGTCGCGGTGATCGGCTACACCGCGTTCCTCGGTGGCCCTCCGCTGCTGGGGCTGCTCGGCGACGAGGTCGGCACCCTGCGGGCCCTGCTGGTGGTGCCACTGCTGCTGCTGCCGACACTGCTGCTGGTGCCGGTGCTGCGCCCGCCGCACGCCGTTTCGTCCGCCACTAAAAACTAACCCACTCCGCCGTCGAGCGGTATCGGGTGCGTGGCCGACTGCGTCACGTACCCGAGCTGGTTAGGGTCGCCCGATGCCAACCGACGAGATCACCGCCGCAGCGGCGGGCACCTGGACACTGGGCGACCGCACCGTGCGCCGGATGGGCTTCGGCTCCATGCGGATCACCGCCGACCCCGACCCGGCCCGGGCCGTCGCGCTGCTGCGCCGCGCCGTCGAGCTGGGCGTCAACCACATCGACACGGCCGCGTTCTACGTCTCGCCCGGCGGAACCCTGCGAGTCGGCACCGGCCCGGCCCGCTACGCCACCGAGCTGATCCGCGCGGCGCTCGCCCCGTACCCCCAGGACCTGGTCATCACCACCAAGGTCGGCTTCGGGTACGACAGGGAGGCGGGCTTCACCGAGGCGTTCACCCCGGCGCAGTTGCGCGCCCAGGTGGAGGAGAACCTGCGTCGGCTCGGCCGCGACCACCTCGACGTGGTGAACCTGCGCCTCGGCCGAGGGCCCGGCAAGGTGCCGCTGACCGAGCGGTTCGGCGCGCTCGCCGACCTGCGTGCCGCCGGGCTGATCCGGCACCTCGGGCTCTCCAACGTCCGGCCCGAGCAGCTCGACGAGGTGGCGGGCATCGCGCCGGTGGTCTGCGTACAGAACAACTACGGGGTGGACGCCTACCGGGAGCAGGACGACGTCGTTCGGCTCTGCGGCGAACGGGGTATCGCCTTCGTGCCGTTCTTCGCGCTCGCCGGCACCGGCCGGGAGGCGGGCGCGAGCGCCGCGCAGGGCGAGGCCGTCGAGGCCGTCGCCCGCGCGCACGGCGTCACCGGGCACCAGGTACGCCTGGCGTGGACCCTGCACCAGGGCCCACACGTGCTGGCCATCCCCGGCACCGCGGACCCACACCACCTGGAACAGAACATCGCCGCCGGAGCCCTACGCCTGACCCCCGATGACCTGACCCGTCTCCACACCCCCTAGGCCCGCACGACGTGCACGACGATCTCCTGACCGTCGCCCACGGTGCCGGCGAAGCCCTCCGACACCGCGTCCGCGACCGTCAGCTTGAGCGCGAGGGTCTCGTGCGCGATGAGCTTCCGATGCGCGGAGATCGCCGCCGCGACATCGGCGGGCGCGGCGATCGACACCGTGATCCGGTCGGAGACCTCGAAATCAGCCTCGCGGCGGGCCTGCTGGACGATGCGGACGACGTCGCGTGCGACGCCCTCGGCTGCCAACTCCGGGGTGATCGCGGTGTCCAGCGCGATGGTCACTCCGCGCTGGGACTCCACCACCCAGCCGGTGCGCGGCACCTCCGTGATCAGGATGTCGTCCAGACCCACCTCGACCTGTTCGCCGTCGACCGACAGCGGGTACGTCCCGTTCGCCCGGACACCGTCGACCAGCTCCCGCGCTGACACGCCGGCGACGGCCTTCGCGACCTGCTGGGTGCGGTTGCCGAACCGGCGACCCAGTGTCCGGAAGTTCGCCTTGACCTGCACGTCGATGACTCCGCTCTGGGAGTCGAGCGGCTGGAGGACCTTGACGTTCAACTCGTCGCCGATGTCGTCCAGCAACGTCTGCGGGAGCACCGTGCCGGCCGGTAGTCCCACGAGCGCCCGGCTCAACGGCTGACGGATCCGCAGGCTGCTCGTCTTACGGGCGGACCGGCCCGCCTCGGCCAGCGCCCGCGCCGTGGCCACCTGGGCCGACAACTCCGTGCTGATCACCGTGGTGTCGGGCGTGGGCCAGGTCGCCAGGTGCACCGACTCCGGTGCCGATGCGGCGCCGCGCCGGATGACCTGCTGCCACACCTCCTCCGTGATGAAGGGAACGAACGGCGCGAGAAGCCGCGTGAGGATGTCGAGGCACTCGTACAGGGTGGTGAGGGCGTCGGGGTCGCCCTCCCAGAAACGCTGCCGCGAGCGCCGGACGTACCAGTTCGACAGGTCGTCGATGAAGTCGGCGAGCAGCCGGCCGGCGCGGGCCGTGTCGTAGTTCCGCATCCGTTCGTCGACGGCGGCCGCGAGGGCGTGGACCTCGCCGACGATCCACCGGTCCAGCACCGGTCGTCGGGCGACCGGCTGCGCCAGGTGCGGCGTCCACGTCGCGTTCGCCGCGTAGAGGGAGAAGAACGCGGCGGTGTTCCAGTAGGTCATCAACACCTTGCGGACGATCTCGTCGAGCGGACCGGGACCGATCCGGCGCGGCGACCACGGTGAGCCGGAGCACGCCATGAACCAGCGCACCGCGTCCGCGCCGTGGGTGTCCATCAACGGGATCGGCAGCAGGATGTTGCCCAGGTGTTTGCTCATCTTGCGGCCGTCCTCGGCCAGGATGTGCCCGAGGCAGACGACGTTCTCGTACGGGGACCGGTCGAAGACCAGGGTGCCCACCGCCATCAGCGTGTAGAACCACCCCCGCGTCTGGTCGATCGCCTCGCAGATGTACTGGGCCGGATAGCTGCGCTCGAAGATCTCCTTGCTGCCCGGTACGTGGGGGTAGCCCAACGACGCGAACGGCATCGCCCCGGAGTCGTACCAGGCATCGATCACCTCGGGGACCCGGGTGGCGGTCCGGCCACAGTCCGGGCACGCGAAGGTGATCTCGTCGACGTACGGGCGGTGCGGATCCAGCTCGGACAGGTCGGCGCCGGCCAGCTCACCGAGCTCCGCACGGGAACCGACAGCTGTCACGTGGCCGTCCGGGCACCGCCACAGCGGCAGCGGTGTGCCCCAGTAGCGGGAGCGGGACACCGCCCAGTCGATGTTGTTCTTCAGCCAGTCGCCGTACCGGCCGTGTTTGATGTGCTCCGGGAACCAGTTCGTGTTCTCGTTCTCCCGGTTTAGCTGGTCGCGTACCTCGGTGGTCCGGATGTACCAGGACGGCTGCGCGTAGTACATCAGCGGGGTGTGGCACCGCCAGCAGTGCGGGTAGGGGTGCTCGAACGGCTCGTGCCGGAACAACCGACCGGACTCCTTGAGCCGGTCGATGAGCAACGCGTCGGCGTCCTTGAAGAACACCCCGCCGACCAGGTCGATGTCGTCGGTGAACCGCCCGTTCGGGGCGACCGGGTTCACCAGCGGCAACCCGTAGGCGCGGCAGACGGCGAGGTCGTCCGCCCCGAAGGCTGGCGCCTGGTGCACCAGACCGGTGCCGTCCTCGGTCGTGACGTAGTCCGCGAGGACCACGCGGTGCGCGTCCGGGATCTCCACCAGGTCGAACGGCCGCTCGTATCGCAACCCCTCCAGGGCCGATCCCGGCACTGTCGCCAGGATCTCCGCCTCCTCACCGAGGACCCGCCGGGCCAACGGCTCGGCGACGACGAACGTGCCCCGCTCGGTGCGGGCGAGGGCGTACGGCACAGTGGGGTGGACGGCGACGGCGGTGTTGGACACCAGGGTCCACGGCGTGGTGGTCCAGATCAGCAGTTCGACGTCGCGGTGTCCGGCTACCGCCTCGCGTAACGGAAACCGTACATACACGGACGGGTCGGTGACCGTCTCGTACCCCTGCGCCACCTCGTGGTCGGACAGGGTCGTGCCGTCGCGGGTGCAGTACGGCGCGACCCGGAAGTCCTCCACCAGACGCCCGCCGTCGTGGATCCGCTTCAGTGACCACCAGACACTGTCCACGTACTCCGGGGACATCGTCTGGTACGGGTGCTCCAGGTCGATCCAGTAACCCATGCGTTGGCTGAGCTCGACGAACTCGTCCACGTGCCGCAGCACCGAGGTGCGGCACAGGGCGTTGAACTCGGCGACGCCCATCTTCTCGATGTCGGGCTTGCCGCTCAGCCCCAGCTCCTTCTCCACCGCGAGCTCGACCGGCAGGCCGTGGCAGTCCCACCCGGCGCGGCGTGGCACCGAGAAGCCGCGCATCGTCCGGTACCGGGGGAAGAGGTCCTTGAACACCCTCGCCTCGATGTGATGGGTGCCCGGCGTGCCGTTGGCGGTCGGCGGCCCCTCGTAGAACACCCACGGCGGACCGTCGGCCGTCTGCTCCAGGCTCCGGTTGAACACGTCGTTGGCCTGCCACCACCCGATGACCGCACGGTCCATCCCACCAAGGTCGATCCTGGTGGGCAGTGGCACGAATGGCGACTTCGATGGACCGTCCGGCACCGACGTTCTCCCTACACTCCACGTCCGCTCACGCGGGCATCAGCTCACTGCCCACGCGGGGACGAAGCGTCAGGCGTATGGCCAGGACTCCGCGGTACCACCCCGCTTGCGCCCCGGTGGTGCGGGCGCCGCTCGATTTCGCGACGTGACGTGCCGCGACGTCCGGGTCTACTGGGGCGTTGACGTGCCCGTTCTTCCGGAGGCTCCCCGGTGATGGCCGGATCGGTGCCGATGCCGTCGAGCATAGCTGTCCGTGCGCGGCGCCAATGGCCGGAGTGCTAGGCGTGCAGCCAGACGCGGAGGGAGCCGGCGGTGGTGAAGCCGGCGGAGAGCGCCAGCGTCAGGTCCGGGGTGGTTTCGTAGCCGACCAGCGGTGCGCCGGGCACGGTGGCGCACACCGCCTGCCAGATCTCCCGAGGATCGTCGCTCTGGGCGAACAGGTTGGAGACGCCGTAGGTGCCTCCCTCGCCGCTGAGCACCGCACCGCCGGTGATCACACCCCGGTCGTCGTGGCGGGCGAGCACCCGTACCCGTGGGTCGGTCAGGAGCGCGGGGCGGAACACGTCCCCACCGCCGTGGGCGGCGGCCCAGGCCGCCAACCGGTCGGGTGTGGTGACCGGGACCAGCGGTGTGTCGACAGGTGGTGCCAACGGTGGCCGGTGGATCCACTGCGCGTCGAAGAGCACCCGGAAGCCGTACCCGGACAGGTCGAGGTCGGCGAAGCTGTCCTTCACCGACGCGCCGGGCCCCACGTCGATCCGGGCGAGCAGGGCCTCGGCGTCGATGCCCGGCCGCAGGGTGACCGCGTCCGGGTACCAGGGTGGCGAACGGCGGGGGACCGACCAGGCGTCGGCGTCGGTACGGCCGGTCAGCCCATGGCTGCCGCAGACGATGTCGCACCACTCGGCGTTGTCGTGGGCCGCCGCCGCCCGTGGGTCCTTCAGCACGCCCGGCAGCCTAGGCGGCCGTGCGCTCACGGCGCGTAGACCAGGTCCATCGTGTCGGTGTGGCCGGACCAGCGCAGGTCCAGACGCCAGCAACCGGCCTGGGGCACGTCGATGATCGACGGACCTGGCCCGCCGGCGACCTCCCGGGTGACAGTGGTGTCGGTGCCGTCCAGCGTCGCGGTGATCACCAGAGTGGCCGGTGCCGTCGGGTCGGGTGTGGTCGTGGAGGCCTGGGCCACCCACAGGATCTTGTTGTTCGACCCGTCCTTGCGGTGCTGCCGCAGCGGGTGGGCGAACAGCACCGCCACGATGTTGCCCTTCGCGCCGAAGACGTGCGGGACCCGAGCGTCGCCGCTGAAACCGGCGTCCGCCCAGTCGGGCAGAGCTCCCGTCTCGACCCGCGCCGCGCAGGCGCTCGCCGTGGTGGCGCCGTCGCTCGTCGGCGCCGCCGACCCGCCGGCGCTCGTCGGCGCCGCCGACCCGCCGTCGCTCGTGGCCGTGCAGCCCGCCAGCAGCACCACGGACATCGCCAGCGTCACTCTTCCCCGTGAACCCATCTCACCCCTCCAGTGCGCGTCGACTCGTCGCACAGTCAGGACACCGGTCGGGCCGGTCAGGTTCCTAGCGCAGCGACCTGGCGATCTCGATCGCCTCGGCCTTGCTGAGGGAACCTTCGAGCCGGTAGCTCACGTCGGCGTCCTGCCAGATCAGTGTCGAGGCGGCCAGTCGGGCGGTCTCCTCGCGGACCTCGCCCGCACGGTCCACGTACGACAACACGTGTGGTCGGTCGACCCAGATGGCGAAGTCACCGTCGACCTGCGTCCACTCCGCCCCCGGCGGGGTGACCTCCTTGTGGAAGGCCAGGTTGAGGCGACCGTCGAACGCGTCGATGCGCAGCGCGCCCCCGTCGTAGAGCAGCGTCGCCACCCGGCAGACACCCGAAGGGTCAGGATCGGCGACCAGCACCCGCTCGGGCGGACCCAACGACGCCGGTAGGCGGATCGGGAACCGCACCGCCCGCTGCGCCTCGTCCAAGGCGGCGGTCCGCTGCGCGGGCAACGGCGACGGGGTGCCGGCGGGCGGCGTCGGGGCGGACGAGGTGGCGATGCTGACACCGGCGAAGCGCAGCAGCCCGGCGACGGCGTCCGCGACGGCGGCCCGCGTCGGCGGCACCAACGCGACCAGGAGGGCGACCAGCGCCGCAGCGGCGAGCGGACGCCACCGGCGCACGGGCCTGTCGAGTCGTACGCGGACACGGGCGGTCACGTCGGGCGGCTCGGGTGTCTCCAACCAGGCGGACAGGTCGCGCAACTCCCGTTCGAGGTCACCCATGCCGGACCTCCTCCCGGTCGAGAAGGCCGCGGAGTTTCGCCAGCGCCCGGGAGGTGCGCGACTTCACCGTCCCCCGGGGCCAACCCAGTGCCGCCACCGTCTCCTCCTCGGTGAGATCGAGGAAGTACCGACAGACGATCACCTCGCGGTCCCGTACCGGCAGTTGCCGCAGGGCCCCGACCAGCGCCTCCCGGCGCTCCCCGGCGAGGACCGCGCCGACCGCCCCGTCCTCGGCGATCTCGGACGTCGGGTCGGCCGCCGCCGCCCGCAGGACGAGCCCGTCCCGCCGGCCCCGGGACCGGTGCAGGTTGCGGGTCTCGTTGGCGACGATCGCGAGCAGCCACGAGCGGAAGGACGACTCGCCCCGGTACCGGGACAGCTTGCGGTACGCCTTCACGAACGCCTCCTGCGTGACGTCCTCGGAGTCTGAACCCGCACCGAGCAGCACCGCCGTCCGGTACGCGGACGCGGTGTGCCGGGCTACCAGGAGGTCGTACGCCTCCAGGTCACCGGCTCGAGCGCGGGTGACGAGAGCGTCGTCGTCCAGGGGAGGCCTCCGTTCGGATCACACTCATGACACCGCGCGGGCGTCGCGGGTTCCACCCGGCGCGGGTCAGGTTGCTCCCACCCGGCGTGCAGCGTATTGCCAGGATTCGGTGGTGCACTGGGAGAGGTGTCGAGGAGAGGGGCTGGTCATGAGCTGGTTCAATCGCCGGGCACGGGGTGCCGAGACGACCCCGACGAAGCTGGACCGGGAGGCGACCCGCGAGGACCTCGCGGCGCTGGAGGCGTTCGTCGCCAGCCGGCGGGGCGTGGAGTTCTATCTGGAGCCGGAGACCACGGCGACGGACACGACTGTGGTGGCGATCGCCCACGACGGTGAGTGGATCCGCCGGCGCACCGGTACTCCCCGGGCGGCGGGGAGCATCGCCCGCAAGCACGCGGTGCCGCTGTACGAGGCCGCCCGCACCGGCTACCCGGAACGGATGCGGGTGTGGAACCGCGCCCACCCGGAGCGCCACGCCCGTTGAGACTCGCCTGCTCAGGCGTCCTCGACGGCTGACCGGGCCTGTTCAGCGGTCATCGGCTCGGCGTGGCTGGAGACGTACCAGTGGTAGTCGTCGTGTAGCAGTCGTCGGACCAGGCCCAGGTCGAGGCCGTCCTCGGGTCGGCGCAGATGGGCCGGCGGTGGGTAGAAGCAGTCGCCCAACACCATGACACCCGAGTCGGGCACCAGGACGACAGTCGAATCCGGGGCGTGCCGACCTCCGACGTGCCGTAGCCCCACGCCGACCGGCAACTCGTCGGCATCGGTGAAGGTCCGGGTCGGTGGTAGGACCGCGAAGTCCTCCCAGGAGTCGACAGCCCGTGCCCGCGCCCGGAAGCTCGGGCCGAGGCGAGGGTTGGCGCGTACCTGCTCGTCCAGGTAGTGGTGGCTCCACGGCCGGGCGGCCTCGGCGCGCAGCAGCGGCACGGCCGCCTCGTGCCCGACGATCTCGACACCGGGCCAGGCGCAGGCTCCCCAGACGTGGTCCCAGTGGTGGTGGGTGTAGACGAGCCAACGTGGCTGCGGTAGCCCGGCGGCGGCGAGCGCGACCTGGATCTCGCGAGCGTGCGCGGGGCTCTGCCCGGCGTCGATCATCACACTGCCGCGCTTGTCGACGACGACGGCGACGCCGGCCTGGACGGCCTCCGGGTCGGGATCGCCCGGACAGATCCAGACACGGCCGGCCAGGTGGTGGAACTGCGGGGCGACCATGGTGATCGACCTCCGGGATTGATCGTGGACGCTGGTGCGGCGTTTTCCGATCCTAGGTGAGGGTGCCGCCCGGCACCGTCCCACCGGACGATCGGCGCAGGCCAGAGCAGGTTCCGGCCATCCTTTGCTCTGCATACCTATGCGCACCGGTGACGATCCGTGCCCGGTGCCTATAGGTATGCAGAGCAAAGGGCGTGGGGCATTCATCCGGGGCATTGCCACAGCGCGCATCCACCGTCGCGGCAATCGCTGAAGCTCGATGATTGTCGGCCGCCTAGCCGGGACGGAGTGGCGTTGACCCGCAGCGGAAGGGTGTGGCAGCATTCGCGGCCTGACGGCAGTGAAGGAAGTCGGTGCGATTCCGACGCGGTCCCGCCACTGTCACCGGGGAGCGATCCCCCCTCGTGAGTCACGGCCGTGTGTCTGCGGTTGGAAGGCCGGGGGAGAGCGTCGATCCGGAAGCCAGGATACTTCGGCCGTCGGGACGTACCCCAGGGCGTGGACACCCGAGGAGGACCCGATGACGCACGGCGTCTCATTCATCGACGAACTTCGTCATGACTCGCACGGCGGGCGATGCACAGTGCCCGCGACCGGTCACGCCCCGTTGAGCTGAGCGCCGCCCGCCGCCGACCGGCCCCGCCGCTCGCGTCCGCGAGCCGTCCGCCCCGCCGTCGTACCGGCTGACGCCGCACCCACCCGCATCGTCGCGGTCACCCTCGTGGTGGCCGGGGCGTCACTCCCCGGAGCCCGCCGTGCGCATCCTGCTGCTGTCCACCGCCGACACCGACCTGCTGGCCGCCCGCGCCAGCGGCGCTGACTACCGGCTGGCCAACCCCGCCCGGGTCGCCGCCGACGAGGTGCCCGCCCTGCTCGACGGCGTGAACCTCGTCGTCGTACGCCTGCTCGGCGGTCGACAGGCCTGGCCGGACGGCCTCGCGGCGGTGCTCGCCACCGGCGTGCCGACTGTCGTGCTCGGCGGTGAGGCGCTGCCTGACGCGGAGCTGATGGCCATCTCCACAGTGCCGTCCGGGGTCGTCACCCAGGCGCTCGCGTACCTGGTCGAGGGCGGGCCGGACAACCTGGGGCAGCTGGCCCGCTTCCTCTCCGACACGGTGCTGCTCACCGGCGAGGGGTTCGACCCGCCCACACCCACCCCGGCGTACGGGGTGCACCGTGAGTACCCCACGAATCCGGAGCAGCCCACCGTCGGGATCGTCTTCTACCGGGCGCACGCCCTCGCCGGTAACACCGGCTTCGTCGACGTGCTCGCGGACGCGGTCCGCGAGGCCGGCGGCAACCCGCTGCCGATCTTCTGCGGTTCGTTGCGGGGGCTGACCACGGGGTCCGGCCCGCTCGGGCTCTTCGCCCGCTGCGACGCCCTGCTGGTCACCGTCCTCGCGGCGGGCGGCGCGGTCGCCGCGGACGCCTCCGGGGGCGGCGACGAGGACGCCTGGGACGTCGGCGCCCTGGCCGCCCTGGACGTGCCGATCATCCAGGCGCTCTGCCTGACCAGCACCCGGAAGCAGTGGGCCGACAGCGACGCCGGGCTGTCCCCGTTGGACGCCGCGATGCAGGTGGCCATCCCCGAGTTCGACGGCCGGATCATCACCGTGCCGTTCTCGTTCAAGCAGATCGACTCCGACGGGCTCTCGGTCTACGCCGCCGATCCCGAGCGGGCCGCCCGGGTCGCCGGGATCGCGGTGCGCCACGCCCGGCTGCGGTACCTTCCCAACCCCGACAAGCGGGTCGCCGTGGTGCTCAGCTCGTACCCCACCAAGCACTCCCGGGTCGGCAACGCCGTCGGGCTGGACACCCCGGTCTCGGCGGTCCGGCTGCTCGCCGCACTGGCCGAGGACGGCTACGACCTGGGCGACGCGCCGCCACCCACCGACGGGGACGCGCTGATCCACGCGCTGATCGCCGCCGGTGGGCACGACGTGGAGTGGCTCACCCCGGAGCAGTTGGCCGCCGCCGAGGCCCGGATACCGGGGGACACGTACCGGCGGTGGTTCGACCAGGTCCCTGCTGAGCTGCGCGAGCGGATGCGGGAGCACTGGGGTGAGCCGCCCGGCGAGCTGTACACCGAGGGCGGGGACATCGTGCTCGCCGGTCTGCGCTTCGGCAACGTGGTGCTGCTGATCCAGCCGCCCCGCGGCTTCGGGGAGAATCCGATCGCCATCTACCACGACCCGGACCTGCCGCCCAGCCATCACTACCTGGCCGCGTACCGCTGGTTGGCCACGCCGGCCTCCGACGGCGGCTTCGACGCGGACGCTGTGGTGCACCTGGGCAAACACGGCACCCTGGAGTGGTTGCCCGGCAAGGGTCTCGGTCTGGCTGCCGACTGCGCGCCCGACACGGTCCTCGGTGACCTGCCGCTGGTCTACCCGTTCATCGTCAACGACCCGGGCGAGGGCACCCAGGCCAAGCGGCGGGCACACGCCGTGGTCATCGACCACCTGGTGCCGCCGATGGCCCGCGCCGAGACCTACGGCGACCTGGCCAAACTGGAACAACTGCTCGACGAGTACGCCACCGTGCAGGCCCTCGACCCGGCCAAGGTGCCCACCGTCCGGGCACAGATCTGGGACCTGGTACGCGCCGCCGAACTGCACCACGACCTGCACGCCGAGGCGATGCCCGACGCGGACGACTTCGACGACTTCGTGCTGCACCTCGACGGGTACCTGTGCGAGGTCAAGGACGTGCAGATCCGCGACGGCCTGCACATCCTCGCCGACGCGCCCACCGGGGAGCCCCGGGTCAACCTGGTCCTCGCGGTGCTGCGCGCCCCGCAGATCTGGGGTGGCGCACACGCCCTGCCCGGCCTGCGGCAGGCCCTCGCCGTCGCGTACGGCCTCGACGAACAGGAACTGCTCGCGTCACCGGGACAACGACTGGCACTGCCCAGCGCGTTGACCGACGTGGTGGACGGGCCGGCCGGCACCGCCGCCGACGCGGTCGACCTGATCGAGGCCCTCGCCCGGCGGCTGGTCATCGGCATGGAGACGCTCGGCTGGGACGCCGACACCGTCGACACGGTGGTCGCGGAGGTGACCGGGCAGCCGATCCCCGACGTCGCCGCGGTGCTGCGCTTCGCCGCCACCGAACTCGTACCTCGGCTGGACCGCACCACCGACGAGCTGACCAACACCCTCGGTGCGCTCGACGGCCGGTTCGTGCCGCCCGGCCCGTCCGGCTCACCCACCCGGGGCCTGGTCAACGTGCTGCCCACCGGCCGCAACTTCTACTCCGTCGACCCGAAGGCCATTCCCAGCCGCAACGCCTGGGACGTCGGGGTGGCCCTCGCCGACTCCCTGCTGGCCCGGCACCTCGCCGACACCGGCGCGTACCCCCGCTCGGTGGGTTTGACAGTGTGGGGCACCAGCGCCATGCGCACCCAGGGCGACGACATCGCCGAGGTGCTCGCGCTGCTGGGCTGCCGCCCGGTCTGGGACGACAGGTCGCGGCGGGTCACCGGCATCGAGGTGGTGCCCACGGCCGAGTTGGGCCGGCCCCGCGTCGACGTCACGGTGCGCATCTCCGGCTTCTTCCGCGACGCGTTCCCGCACGTGGTGGCGCTGCTCGACGACGCCGTGCGGCGGGTCGCCGCCCTGGACGAGCCGGCCGAGGAGAACTACCTGCGGGCGCACGTCGCCGCCGACCTCGCCGAGCACGGCGACGAGCGGCGGGCCACCGCGCGAATCTTCGGCTCGAAGCCCGGGGCGTACGGTGCCGGGCTGCTGCCGCTGATCGACGCCCGGACGTGGCGCAGCGACGCCGACCTCGCCGAGGTGTACGCGGTGTGGGGCGGCTACGCCTACGGCCGGGGCCTGGACGGGCGGGAGGCGCGGGCCGACATGGAACGGTCCTTCGCCCGGATCTCGGTGGCGGTGAAGAACCAGGACACCCGCGAGCACGACATCGTCGACTCCGACGACTACTTCCAGTACCACGGCGGGATGGTGGCGATGGTCCGTCACCTTACCGGCACGTCCCCGCAGGCGTACGTGGGTGACTCGGCGATGCCGCACGACGTGCGGACCCGCACCCTGGGCGAGGAGACCCGGCGGGTGTTCCGGGCCCGGGTGGTCAACCCGAAGTGGATCGCCGCGATGCGCCGGCACGGCTACAAGGGCGCGTTCGAGCTGGCCGCGACAGTGGACTACCTGTTCGGCTACGACGCCACGGCCGGTGTCGTCGACGACTGGATGTACGAGCACCTGGCCGCCGCGTACCTCTTCGACGACACCACCCGGGAGTTCCTGGAGCAGTCCAACCCGTGGGCGCTGCGCGGCATCACCGAGCGCCTGTTGGAGGCCGCCGACCGGGGGCTGTGGGCCAAACCCGAACCGGCCACCCTGGACCGGCTCCGCGACACCTACCTGGCCAGCGAGGGCGATCTGGAGGACCGGGTGTGAGCGCGAGGAGTGAGCCGGTCTTGCGAGCCCCGCAGTCGCGAACGAAAGAAGGCACAGTGACGACATACCCGTTCAGCGCGGTGCTCGGCATGGAGGACATGCGGCTGGCGCTGCTGCTCAACGCGGTGTCCCCGGCGATCGGCGGGGTGCTGGTCCGGGGCGAGAAGGGCACCGCCAAGTCCACCGCCGTTCGCGCGCTCGCCGCGCTGCTGCCCCCGGTCCGCCGGGTCGCGGGCTGCCGATTCGGCTGTGATCCCGCCGAGCCGGACCCGGCCTGCCCGGACGGGCCGCATCCGACCGCCGCGACCGCCGAGATCCGCCCGGCCCGCCTCGTGGAGCTGCCGGTGGGCGCCGCCGAGGACCGGGTGGTCGGCTCACTGGACCTGGAGAAGGCCCTCGGCGAGGGTGTACGCGCCTTCGAGCCGGGTCTGCTCGCCGCCGCGCACCGGGGGGTGCTCTACGTCGACGAGGTGAACCTGCTGCACGACCACCTCGTGGATCTGCTGCTGGACGCGGCGGCGATGGGCCGCAGCCACGTCGAGCGGGAGGGCGTCTCGGTCAGCCACGCCGCCCGGTTCCTGCTGGTCGGCACGATGAACCCGGAGGAGGGGGAGCTGCGCCCCCAGCTTCTCGACCGGTTCGGGCTGACCGTGGAGGTGGGCGCCAGCCGCGATCCGGAGGTCCGGGTGGAGGTGGTCCGCCGTCGGCTCGCCGCCGACGCCGACCCGGCCGGGTTCGCCGCCCGCTGGGCCGACGCGGACGCGGAGATCGCCGGCCAGGTCGCCGCCGCCCGCCGCCGACTTGCCGGGGTACGCCTGCCGGACGCCGCGCTGCGGCAGATCGCCGAGGTGTGCGCCGCGTTCGACGTGGACGGGATGCGCGCCGACATCGTCACCGCCCGTACCGCTCTGGCGCACGCCGCCTGGCACGGCCGGGACCGGGTCACCATCGACGACGTACGGGTGGCGGCTCGGCTGGCCCTGCCGCACCGCAGCCGCCGCGACCCGTTCGACACCCCCGGGCTGGACGAGAAGCGCCTGGACGAGGCGTTGCAGCGCGCCCAGGACGCCCACCCCGACGACCCCGACGACGACGGCCCGGACGATAGTGGCCCGAACGACAGTGGCCCGAACGGTGGCGGCCCGGGTGGCGGGGGTCCGAACGGTGGTGGTGGTCCGCAGGATCACGCGACATCCGAGGGTGAACCCGTCGACCACAGTGGATCCGGCCCGGCCGGACCCTCGGCGGCCGACGGCGACGCCGGTCCGACCGACGGCCCCAGTGGGACCGACGACGCGCGTTCGACGGACGACCGAGGTGGGCACGCCCAGCACGGCGGCCGGGAAGCGCCGGACGGTGGCGACGCCGACCCACGCCGGGGGCGGGACGGTGGCGCGGACGCGCAGCCGGTGGCCGTACCCCGGGGTGGGTTGACCGCGCGGCTGCTCACCGCGCCCGGCGTGGGTGACGGGGTGCCCGGCCGGCGTTCGCGGGCCCGCACCGGGCGGGGGCGCACCACAGGGGCCCGGGTGCCGAACGGTCGGGTCGGTGCGCTGCACCTGCCGGCGACGGTTCGCGCCGCCGCGCCGCACCAGGCGTCACGGGGGCGGCTGACCGGCCCCCTGCGGTTGCGTCCGGACGACGTGCGTGAGGCGGTCCGGGAGGGGCGCGAGGGCAACCTGGTGCTGTTCGTGGTGGACGCCAGCGGGTCGATGGGCGCCCGGCAGCGGATGACCGCGGTGAAGGACGCGGTGCTCGCGCTGCTCACCGACGCGTACCAGCGGCGGGACAAGGTCGCGGTGATCGCCTTCCGGGGCGCCGACGCGCGGACGTTGCTGCCGGCCACCTCGTCGGTGCTGGCCGCCTCGACCCGGCTGACCGAACTGCCCACCGGTGGGCGTACGCCGCTGGCCGAAGGGCTGCTCGCGGCTGCCGACCTGCTGCGGGTGGAGCGCCTGCGCGACCCGTTGCGGCGTCCCCTCGTCCTCGTCGTCACCGACGGCCGGGCCACCGCCGGCACCCGCCCGCTGGACCGGGCGGCGGGAGCGGCGGCGGTCCTGGCGGCGACTGGCGCTCCCTGCGTCGTCGTGGACTGCGAAACCGGCCCGGTACGCCTGAACCTGGCGCGTCGTCTGGCGACGCAGTTGCACGCGCCGCACCACCCGCTGGCCGCCCTCACCCACCCGCCTGCCCGGGATGCCGGGCTGCCGGTGGCGGCGTGACGGGGGCACCGATGGGCCATCGACACCGCAGGATCGCGCGAAGGGGAGATCGCTGATGCCGCAGGGACAGCCGAGTGTGGTGCCCGCCGACGGGTTGACGACCCGGCAGCGGCGGCACCGGCCACTGCTCGTGGTCCACACCGGACAGATGAAGGGGAAGTCGACGGCCGCGTTCGGGTTGGCGCTGCGGGCCTGGACGGCCGGCCTGCCGATCGGCGTGTTCCAGTTCGTCAAGAGCGCCAAGTGGCGGGTGGGGGAGGAGAACGCCTTCCGGGCCCTCGGCGAGGTGCATGAGCGTACCGGCCAGGGCGCACCGGTGGCCTGGCACAAGATGGGTGAGGGCTGGTCCTGGATCCAGCGCGGCGGCGACGCCGACCACGCCGCCGACGCCCTGGAGGGGTGGCGGCAGATCCAGCGTGACCTGGCCGCCGAACGCTACGGGTTGTACGTGCTGGACGAGTTCACCTACCCGATGAAGTGGGGCTGGGTGGACGTGGACGAGGTGGTCGCCACGCTGGCCGACCGGCCCGGCTTTCAACACGTCGTCATCACCGGTCGCGACGCCGACCCGCGCCTGGTCGCCGCCGCCGACCTGGTGGCCGAGCTGACCAAGGTCAAGCACCCGATGGACGCCGGCCAGAAGGGCCAGAAGGGCATCGAGTGGTGAGTGCCAGCACCGAACCGTGGTCGCTGCCCCGGGTGGTCGTCGCCGCGCCGGCCAGCGGCCACGGCAAGACGACGATCGCCACCGGGTTGCTCGCCGCGCTGCGCCGACGCGGCCTGACGGTCAGCCCGCACAAGGTCGGCCCGGACTACATCGACCCCGGCTACCACGCCCTCGCCGCCGGCCGGGCCGGTCGCAACCTGGACCCGTTCCTGGTCTCCGCGGAGCGGATCGCCGGTCTGCTGCGGCACGGTGCGAGCGTCCCCACGCCCGCCGACGTCGCAGTGGTGGAGGGCGTCATGGGTCTGCACGACGGTGCGGTCGGCCGTCGCGACTTCGCGTCCACCGCCCACGTCGCCCGGCTGATCGACGCGCCCGTGCTGCTGGTGCTGGACACCACCGCGCAGGGCCGTTCCGCCGCCGCGCTGACGCTGGGCATGGCCGCGTTCGATCCGGCCGTACGGATCGGCGGGGTGATCCTCAACCGGGTCGGCTCGTCCCGGCACGAGACGCTGCTGCGCGACGCCCTTGCCGAGGTGGGCGTGCCGGTGCTCGGGGCCGTCACCCGGGCCGCCGAGGTGGCCGCGCCGGCCCGGCACCTCGGGTTGGTGCCGGTCGCCGAGCGGGCGCCCGAGTCCCTGGCGATCGTCGCCGCGCTCGCCGAGCTGGTCGAGGCCACAGTGGACCTGGACGCCGTGCTCACCCTGGCCCGCAGCACCGGACCGCTGACCGCCCCGGCGTGGGACCCGGTCGCCGCCGTCGGTGGGCCGGCCGACGCGGGGCGGCCACGGATCGCGCTCGCCGGGGGTCCGGCCTTCACCTTCTCGTACGCGGAGACCACCGAACTGCTCACCGCCGCCGGCGCGGACGTGGTCACCGTCGACCCGCTACGTGACCCGGCACTGCCCACCGGCACCCGTGCGGTGGTGATCGGGGGCGGCTTCCCCGAGGCGTACGCGGAGGCGCTGGCCGGGAACGCCGCGCTGCGCGCCGAGCTGGCCGACTTCGACGGGCCGATCGTGGCCGAGTGCGCCGGGCTGCTCTACCTCGGGCGGTCCCTGGACGGCGTACCGATGTGCGGCCGACTGGACCTGACCGCCCGGATGACCGGCCGCCTCACCCTCGGCTACCGCGAGGCGGTGGCGGTCACCGACTCCCCGGTGGCAGTGGCCGGCGAGCCCGTACGCGGACACGAGTTCCACCGCACCACCACCGACCCGGGGCACGGCGACCGGCCGGCGTGGCGGTGGGACGACACCGCGCACGGCTTCGTCGCCGGACGGGTGCACGCCTCCTACCTGCACACCCACTGGGCCGGTCACCCCGAGGCGGCCCGCCGGCTGGTCGAGGCCTGCCGATGACCGCCACGCTGACCGGGGTCGGCGTCGGCCCCGGCGACCCGGAACTGCTCACCGTCAAGGCCGTGCGGGTGCTGCGCGAGGCCGACGTGGTCTTCGTACCCGTGATGGCGGACCGACCTGAACCGGACACCGGGCGGGCCGAGACGACGGTGCGGGACCACGTCCCGGCGGACCGGCTGCGGCGGCTGCCGTTCGCCCTGGACGACCGGGGCGGGGTGACCGCCCGCCGGGCGGCGGCCTGGGACGACGCGGCCCGCACTGTCGTCGAGGCAGTCGACGCCGGCGCGCTGTCGGTGGCCTTCGCCACCATCGGTGATCCCAACGTCTACTCCACCTTCGGCTACCTGGCGCAGAGCGTGCGGGCCCTGCGCCCGGCTGTGCGGGTGGCGACCGTCCCAGGCGTCACCGCGATGCAGGAGTTGGCCTCCCGCAGCGGCATCCCGCTCTGTGAGGGACGTGAACCGCTGACCCTGCTGCCGGCCACCGCCGGATCGGCGCTGTTCGTCGACGCCCTCGCCGGGCCGGGCACCGTCGTCGTCTACAAGGGCTGGCGGCGGCACCCGGAGCTGCTCGCCGAGCTGCGCCGACAGGGCCGCCTCGCCGACGCGGTCCTCGGGCGCAGCCTCGGGCTGCCCGGCGAACGGGTCGGCCCGGTCGACGCCACCGGGCACGACCTGCCGTACCTGTCGACGCTGCTGGTCCCGGCCCGCCGCGACCACCGAGGAGGAAAACTGTGACTAGCGACGGCACAGTGTGGTTCGTCGGCGCCGGCCCGGGTGCCGCCGACCTGCTGACCCTGCGGGCCGCCCGGGTGATCGCCGAGGCGGACATCGTGATCTGGGCGGCCAGCCTGGTGCACGCCGACGTGCTCGGCCACGCCCGCCCCGACGCGGAGATCGTCGACTCGTCGCAGCTGCCCATCGAGGGCGTGCTGCCGCTCTACCAGCGGGCCGCCGAGCAGGGGCTGACGGTGGCCCGGATCCACTCCGGCGACCCGGCGCTGTGGGGCGCGGTGCAGGAGCAACTGGACCTGTGTCGAGGGCTCGGCCTTTCCGTCGAGATCGTGCCCGGGGTGTCGTCGTTCACCGCCGTCGCGGCGATCGTCGGGCGGGAGCTGACAGTGCCCGAGGTGGCCCAGTCGGTGATCCTCACCCGCCTCGAAGGCGGCAAGACCCCGATGCCGCCCGGCGAGCGGGTCCGCGACTTCGCCCGGCACGGCACCACCATGGCGCTGTTCCTCTCCGCTGCCCGCTCCGGTCAGGTGCAGGCCGAGCTGCTGGCCGGCGGCTACCCGGAGGACACCCCGGCCGTGGTGGCGTACCAGGCGACCTGGCCCGACGAGCTGGTGGTGCGCTGCACTGTCGGCACCCTGGAGGCCACCGTCAAGCAGCACAAGCTGTGGAAGCACACCCTGTTCCTGGTCGGGCCGGCCCTCGCCGCCGAGGGCACCCGTTCGCACCTGTACCACCCCGGCCACTTCCACGGCTTCCGCCGGGCGGAGCCGGCCGCCCGCGCCGAGCTACGCCGCCAGGTCACCGGTCGCCCCGGGGGAACAGGCACACCATGACGTACCCGGAGCCGCCGCTGCGCGAGCCGGACCTGCCGCGTACCGCGAAGGTCCGGCCCACCGCGCTGCGTACCGGCTGGACCACCGGCGCGTGCGCGACGGCGGCGGCCAAGGCGGCAGTCACCGCGCTGGTCACCGGGGAGATCCAGCCGGACGTGGAGATCGGGCTGCCCGCCGGACGGCGGGTGCGCTTCCCGGTCGAACGCTGCGAGGTGACCGGCAACCCACCGGTGCGCGCCGAGGCGGTCGTCGTCAAGGACGCCGGGGACGACCCGGACGTCACCCACGGCGCGGAGCTGACCGCCACGGTGGGCTGGACCGACGTGCCCGGTCTGCGGCTCGCCGGCGGCGTCGGCGTCGGCACTGTCACCAAGCCCGGCCTCGGCCTCGCGGTCGGCGGCCCGGCGATCAACGACACCCCCCGCCGTATGATCGGCGAGGCGGTGGCCGAGGTGGTCGACCTCGCCGAGGTCGGCGTACGCGTGGTGATCAGCGTGCCCCGGGGCGAGATCATGGCCCGCAAGACCACCAACCGGCGGCTCGGCATCCTCGGCGGCATCTCGATCCTCGGCACCACCGGGATCGTCCGCCCCTTCTCCACAGCGTCCTGGCGGGCCAGTGTCGTGCAGGCCGTGCACGTGATGGCCGCCCAAGGGGAGCGGACGGTGGTGCTCTGCACCGGTGGGCGTACCGAGCGGGCTGCCCGCGCGCTCCTGCCCGACCTGCCCGAGGTCTGCTTCGTCGAGGTCGGTGACTTCACCGGTGCCGCGGTGACCGCCGCCGTGGGCGACGCGATGACCGGGGTGGTCTTCGTCGGCATGGCCGGCAAGCTGGCCAAACTCGCCGCCGGTGTGCTGATGACCCACTACACCCGCTCCAAGGTGGACCTCTCACTGCTCGGCGCGGTGACCGCCGAGGCCGGCGGTGACGAGGCCCTCGTCGCCGCCGTGACCGAGGCCAACACCGGGCGGCACGCGTACGAGCTGTGGGAGGCCGCCGGGCTGCTCGAACCTGCCGGCGACGCGCTCTGCCAGCGGGTCCGCCAGGTGTTGCGACGCTTCGCCGGGCCGACGGTCACCGTGGACGTGGCGATGGTCGACTTCGCCGGTGCGCGCGTCGTCGCCTCGTCCGGCCGGTGGCCCCGATGACCCGGATGGAGCCGGCGACCCCGATGGATCCGGGGGTCGGCGTGACAGTGGTCGGCCTCGACGCGGCGGGCGCTCCGCCGCACCCCGCGCTCGCGCCGGTGCTGGCCACCGCCGGGCTGGTCGTCGGGGCCGCGCGGCACCTGGCAGCGGTGCCCGTACCGGCCGGCGCGGACACCGTCACCCTCGGGCCGCTCGCCCCCGCCCTGCACTGCCTCGCCGACGCCGTCGCCGCCCGGGTACCGGCCGTCGTGCTGGCCAGCGGCGACCCGGGCCTGTTCGGCATCGTCCGGCGGCTGCGCGCCGCAGGGCTGCCGCTGCGGGTGGTGCCGGCGGTGTCCAGTGTGGCTGCCGCCTTCGCCCGTGCCGGCCTGCCCTGGGACGGCGCCGCCGTGGTCACCGCGCACGGCCGTGACCTCCGACCGGCGCTGAACGCCTGCCGGGCGCTGCCACTGGTCGCGGTGCTCACCGCGCCCGGCGCCGGGGCGGCCGAGCTGGGCGCGGGCCTGATCGGCTGGCCCCGTCGCCTGCTGGTCGCCGAGCACCTGGGCACCGACGCCGAACGGATCCACGACGTGACCCCCGTGCAGGCCGCCACCGGGACCTGGGCCGACCCGCACGTGGTCCTCAGCCGCACCGACGCTGAGCCCGCCGTGCTCGCCGACGCTGCTTCACCCCAGGCGTCTGCCGACGCCGTACCCGATCCGGTCACCGCCGGCGGGATGCGCGTCGACAACCAGCCGGCCGCCGCGCCGGCCGGTGGGTGGGCGCTGCCGGAGATCCGGTACGCCCACCGCGACTCCATGATCACCAAGTCGGAGGTGCGTGCCCTCGTCGTCGCCCGGCTGCGCCCCCGGCTGGGCCGGCTGGTGTGGGACGTCGGCGCGGGCAGCGGCTCGGTCGGCATCGAGTGCGCCCTGCTCGGCGCGGCCGTGCTCGCCGTCGAGCAGGACCCCGAGGCCGGCGCCACCATCCGGGCCAACGCCACAGCGCACGCGGTCACCGTCCGGCTCGTCACGGGGCGAGCCCCGGAGGCGCTGGCCGGGTTACCCGAGCCGGACGCCGTCTTCGTCGGCGGTGGCGGCGCGGACGTCCTCGCCGCCGTGGTGGGCCGCCGGCCCGAACGGGTGGTGCTGACCCTGGCCGCCCTGGACCGGGTCGCACCGGCGGTGGGTCTGCTGCGCGCCGCCGGTTACACGGTCGAGGGCAGCCAGCTGTCCGCCGCCCGCCTCGCCGACCTGCCCGGCGGGTCGATCCGACTCGCGGCCACCAACCCGGTGGTCGTCCTCACCGGGGAGCGCCAGTGCCCGACCTGACAGTGACCACCCGCATCGGACTGGTGGCCGCCACCACCGCCGGCCGCCGGCACGCCGACACCGTGGCCGCCGCATGGCCGCACGCCCGGCTGGTCGAGGGGGGCACCGTGGCCGACGCGCTGCGGTCCGCCTGGGCCGGCTGTGACGCGGTGGTCGCGTTCCTGGCCACCGGAGCGGTGGTACGGATCCTCGCGCCGCTGCTCGGCGACAAGCACAGCGATCCAGCCGTGGTGGTCGTCGACGAGGCGGCCCGGCACGCCGTGGCGCTGCTCGGCGGGCACGCCGGCGGCGGCAACGACCTCGCCGAGCAGGTGGGCGCACTGCTGGACGCCCGACCGGTGATCACCACCGCCACCGACGCCGTCGGTCTGCCCGGGCTGGACACCCTGGGCTGGCCGGTGCAGGGCGCGGTCGCCGCGGTGTCCCGGGCCATCCTGGACGGCGAGCCCGTCCAGCTGATCGCCGACGCCGACTGGCCGCTGCCCGCCCTGCCACCGAACGTCCAGCCCCGGGCCGACACCCATGGGGACGCCAACACCGACGGGGACACCGCCGGCGGCGGGTACCGGCTGCTGGTCACCGACCGGGTGGTGCCGCTCGACGAACGGACCGCCGTCCTGCGGCCACCGTCGCTGGTCGCCGGGGTGGGCGCGAGTCGGGGCGTACCCGCCGAGGAGGTGGCCGAGCTGCTGCACCGGGTGCTGGCCGAGGCCGGGCTGCACCCGGCGAGCCTGCGGTGCCTGGCCAGCGCCGACGTCAAGGCCGACGAGGCAGGCATCCGCAGCACCGCCGACGTGCTCGGCGTACCCCTGGTGACCTGGCCGGCGACGCGCCTGGCGGCGATCGACGTGCCGCACCCCAGCGAGGTGGTCCGCGCCGCCGTCGGCACACCGAGCGTCGCGGAGGCCGCGGCCCTGCTCGGCGCGGACGGCCGGGCCGAGCACGCCACGCTGCTGGTCGGCAAGACCGCGACGGCGATGGCCACCGTCGCGGTGGCCCGGCACGTCCCGCGCGGCCGGCTGGCCGTCGTCGGCCTCGGACCGGGCGCGCCCGACCTGCGCACCCCCCGCGCGGTGGCCGAGCTGCGCCGCGCCGCCGTGGTGGTCGGCCTGGACCAGTACCTCGACCAGGTCCGCGACGTGTTCCGCCCCGGCACTCGGGTCCTGTCCAGCGGGCTGGGCGCGGAGGAGGCGCGGGCCCGCGCCGCCGTCGCCGAGGCCGCCGCCGGCCGGGCGGTCGCGCTGGTCGGGTCCGGCGACGCCGGGGTGTACGCGATGGCCAGCCCTGCCCTGGAGTACGCCGACGAGCGGATCGACGTGGTGGGCGTGCCCGGGGTGACCGCCGCCCTCGCCGCCGGCGCGTTGCTCGGCGCGCCGCTCGGCCACGACCACGCCTACGTGAGCCTCTCCGACCTGCACACCCCGTGGGAGGTCATCGAGCGACGGGTGACCGCCGCCGCCGAGGGTGACTTCGTGACGGTGTTCTACAACCCGCGCAGCCGGGCCCGGGACTGGCAGCTCGGCAAGGCGCTCGGCATCCTCGCCGCGCACCGGCCACTGGACACCCCGGTCGGTGTGGTGCGCAACGCCAGCCGCCCCGGCGAGCAGGTGCACCTGGCGACAGTGGCCACCCTCGACCCGGCGGTGGTCGACATGTACAGCGTCGTCGTGGTCGGCAACAGCGACACCAGGCTGGTCGCCGGCCGGATGGTCACACCACGGGGGTACCGATGGCGGTCGTGACGATCGACGCGTGCCAGGGCTGCGGCGCATGCCTGCTCACCTGCCCCACCCACGCCATCCGACCCGTCCCCGGCGGCCTCACGGTCCGCGCCGACCGTTGCACCGGCTGCCTGGAATGCCTGGAGATCTGCCCCGTCGACGCGATCAGCGTCGCCGCGTCCGACCCTTCCGAAGGAGCCCGATGAGCCGGGTCGTGCACCCGATCGAGGTCGAGTCGTACCGCATCCTGCGCGAGCGCGTCGACCTGTCGCACCTGCCTCCGCTGACCCGGGCGGTGACCGAGCGGGTGGTGCACGCCAGCGCCGACCTCGCGTACGTCGACGAGCTTGTCTGCGACGAGGCCGCCCTCGAATCTGGCCTGGCCGCGCTACGCGCCGGAGCGCCGGTGGTCACCGACGTGGCGATGGTCGCCGCCGGCATCACCCGAGCCGGCCTGGAACTGGTCTGCCCGGTCGCCGAGCCGGCCGCCGCCGAGCTGGGCCGGTCGGCCGGGATCACCCGCTCGGCGGCGGCCGTGCGGATCGCCCTGGACCGGGTCGGCCCCGGCGCGGTCTGGGTGGTCGGCTGCGCGCCGACAGCACTTGTCGAACTACTCACACTGGACGCCGCTCCGGCGCTGGTCGTCGGCCTTCCGGTCGGTTTCGTGGGCGCCGCCGAGTCGAAGGCGGCGCTCCGGGCCAGTGGCCTGCCCGGGGTCTCCAACGTGGGCGAGAAGGGTGGTTCGGCGGTCGCCGCCGCCGCCCTCAACGCCCTGCTCTACGTCGAGGAGAAGTCATGACCGGATTGGTCATCGTCGGGCACGGTACGCGCAGCACGGCCGGGGTCGACCAGTTCGCCGCGCTCGTCGAGCGGGTCCGCCGTCGCGGCGACATCGGGGACGTCGAGGGTGGCTTCATCGAGCTGTCCCGCCCACCGCTGACCGACGCGGTCGGCGCGCTCGTCGCGCGCGGGCACCGCGCGCTGGTGGCCCTGCCGCTGGTACTCACCGGCGCTGGACACGGCAAGGGCGATATCCCCGCCGCGATGGCCCGGGAGCAGGAACGCCACCCCGGGTTGACCTACCGCTACGGCCGCCCGCTCGGCCCGCACCCGCTGCTGCACACCGCCCTCGAAGAACGCATCGACGCCGCGCTGGCGGGTGCCGACCGGGCCGGCACGTGGGTCGCGTTGATCGGGCGGGGGTCCACCGACCCGGACGCCAACGCCGAGGTCGCCAAGGTCGCCCGTCTGCTCTGGGAGGGACGCGGCTACGCCGGTGTCGAGCCGGGGTTCATCTCCCTCGCCCAGCCGTCGGTCCCGGCGGTGCTGGAACGGCTGCGCCGCCTCGGCGCACGGCGGATCGTCGTCGCACCGTACTTCCTGTTCGCCGGGGTGCTGCCGGACCGCATCGTCGCCCAGTCGGCCGAGTTCGCCGCCGCCCACAGCGACCTCGACGTGCGGGTGGCCGAGGTGATCGGCGACTGCGACGCCCTCGCCGACCTGGTACGGGAGCGCTACGCCGAGGCGCTGGGCGGCGACATCCGGATGAACTGCGACACCTGCGCGTACCGGGTGTTGATGCCCGGCTTCGCCGACAAGGTCGGTCGCCCGCAACGCCCGCACGACCACCCCGACGACCCGGTCGGTCACCACCATCACCACGGGCACGACCACCACCACCATGACCACCACGGGCACGAGCACGGGGCGGTCGCTGTGGTCGGCGGCGGGCCGGGGCCCGACGACCTGATCACGGTACGCGGGAGGGCACTGCTCGACGCGGCGGACGTCGTGGTGGTCGACCGGTTGGCCCCGCAGGGGCTGCTCGCCGGGCTGCGCCCCGACGTGCTGGTGGTCGATGCCGCCAAGGTGCCCCGTGGTCCGTCGATGGCACAGGAGGCCATCAACGCGGCGCTGGTGTCGCACGCCAAGGCCGGCCGCCAGGTGGTACGCCTCAAGGGCGGTGACCCGTACGTCTTCGGGCGCGGTCACGAGGAGGTGCAGGCCTGCGAGGCGGCCGGGGTGCCGGTGACGGTCGTGCCCGGGGTGAGCAGCGCGATCGCCGCTCCGGCCCTCGCCGGTGTGCCGGTCACCCACCGGGGGGTGGCGCACGACCTCACCGTCGTGTCCGGACACCTGCCGCCCGGGCACCCCGACTCGCTCGTGGACTGGGCGGCGCTGGCCCGCGCCCGGGGCACCGTCGTCCTGCTGATGGCCGTCGACACCATCGCCAAGATCGCGGCTGCGCTGATCGAGCACGGCCGCGCCCCGGAGACCCCGGTGCTCGCCGTCCAGGACGCCGGGCTACCCGACCAACTGTCGGTGCCCGCCCGGCTGGACGAGATCGGTGCCGTCGCCGCCCGGGAGGGCGTCGGCCCGCCCGCCGTCTTCGTCCTCGGCCCGGTGGTCGCCCTCACCACCACCGGGCCGACGGGATGACGACTACTCGCTGCGGGCGGTCTCCGGGCCGGTGATGCGTTCCAGCAGCGGCAGTGTGGAGGCGATGACACCCAGGCAGGCGGCCAGCCCGACGACGACGATCACGTAGAAGCGTGGCTCCGGCGCGATCAGCGTGTAGCCCATCTGTGCCCGCAGGAACAGGTGGGCGGCGAGGAGGCCCATCCCGATGGCGACGGCGGCGACGGCGAGCATCGGCACGGCGCTCTCCAACGCCACCACCCGGCGCAGGACCCGCACCGGCGCGCCGCTGAGACGCAGCAGGCTGAACGGGCGTCGGCGTTCGGTGAGACCGCCGATGACGCTGACCGCGAGACTGCACCCGCCGAGCGCCAGGCTGGCGATGATGATCACGTTCGCCAGTTGTTCCCAGCCGCGCAGCGTGTTCGCGAAGTCCGACTCGAAGTCGCCGGGAACGTTCGGCCCCACCCAGAACGTCGGGAAGGCGACCTCCAGCACGGTGCGGGTGCGCTCGATGGCGGCGGCGGAGCCGTCCGTGCCGACGACAATCGACACCACCGGCAGCCGCTGGAGTTCGTCGAGGGTGAGCGACGCGGCGGGCCAGACCGTCGCGGACGACGCCGACTCCCGCCAGCGGCTGAGCCCCATCGGCACCTCGATGACGCTCGCCCCCTCGCTGCACCGGCCGTACGTGCTCGGCAGGTCGGCGCACGCGATCACTCCGGTCTCGCCGCCGTTCATGAGGTTCGGGTTCTCGCGGATGGCGGTCGCGGACCGCACACCGGTGATCGCGTGCAGGTCGGTGAAGAGCGTGTCGGGCACCGACGCTGCCTTCTCGTCGAAGACCGTGGTCACCGTGCCCGCGTCGGTCGAGCCGACCGGGGCCGGACCACGGTTGGCGACGATCGTGGTGATCACGCCGACGGCCACGCTCGTCACGAAGAGCGCGAGCATGATGCCGCTGATCGCCCGGAAGCCGGCCTTCGGGTTGTCGGCGAGGCGTCGCGCGGCGATGAGCGTGGCCGGACGGTTGGCGTACCGGGCCATCACCCGCGCGCCGACCATCGTCAACCATGGGCCGGCGAAGACCAGGCCGGCCATGATGAGCAGCAACCCGGGCAGGAACACCGCCGTCTGGCCGTCGGACGTCTCGGGCCGGAAGCCGAGCGCGAAGACAAGCACGGCGACGCCGAGCAGGGCCGGGATCAGCCGGTACGCGCGCGGTGCCCCGGGGGTGACCCGACGGGTGACGCCCAGCGGCGAGATCCGTACGCGGCGCAGCGAGACCTGGGCCGCCACCGCCGCGCCGGCCGGTACGCCGAGGGCGACGAGCAGGACGTCCAGCAGGCCCAGGGACATGTCACTGGGGAAGAACGGCATGCCGGTGAACGGGATGCCGGCGAGTGGCCCCCGGAACGCGTAGAACAGGCCGAAGCCCACGGCGGTGCCGACGACGGCCGCGGCGGTCGCCTCCACGGCGGCGACGGTGGAGATCTGTCGGGGCGTCGCGCCGACCAGGCGCATGGCGGCGAATCGTTGCTCCCGCCGAGCGGCGCTGAGCCGGGTGGCCGTGCCGATGAAGATCAGCACCGGGAACAGCAGCCCGCCGGCGATCACGCCCAGGATGAGGTTCACAGTGGTCTCGGGGAGTGCGGGAGTGTCGCCGACGCTGCCGACCTGCCGGGCGTTGGGCAGCTTGCCGACGTCCTCCGGGGTGCCGCCCACGATGGCGAGCAGGGTGTCCGGTGAGGTCAGCCCGGCCGGGCCGACGGCACCGAGGTCACGGCCCGGGTAGCGGTCGTTGAGCTGGTCGGCCGGGTGCGCGGTGAACAGTTCCCGCAGCGCGGGTGAGGCGTAGAACTCTCCGGGGCCGGGAGTGCTCGGGATGCCGGCCGGGGTGTCCGCGTTCGGCCCGGTCGCCGCGACGTCGATACGGATGATCTGTGTGCCGTGGAAGTAGTCGTCCCGGGTCGACCACCACAGCGGGTCGACGTCGCCAGCCGTCGAGGCGTTGGGGTAGATCGACGCGTACCGGGTGAGCTGGGAGTTGACCGCGTTGACCCCGGCCAGTGTGGTCAGCAGCAGTCCACTGCCGATCGCGACGGCGGCGGCGATGACGATCAGGCGGGTGAGCGCCTCACGGCCGCCGGCCACGGCGAGGCGGAGCCCGAAGCCGATCATGAGGCGATCCGGTCCGGCGCGTTCACGCGCCCGTCGCGGACCATGACCTCGCGGTCGGCGTACGCGGCGATCCTGGCCTCGTGGGTCACCAGGATGACGGTGGTGCCCTGTTCGCGGGCGACGCCGACCAACAGGTCCATGACCTGCTCGCCGGTGAGCGAGTCGAGCGCTCCGGTCGGTTCGTCGGCAAAGAGCACCCGCGGCTCGGCGACCAGGCCCCGGGCCAGGGCGACCCGTTGCGCCTGCCCACCGGACAGCTCACCCGAACGCCGCTGCTCCAGGCCGTCCAGGCCGAGGCGCGCGAACCAGGCACTCGCCTTCGGCAGCGCCTGCTTCCGGTGTACGCCGCTGAGCAGGAGCGGCAGGGCGACGTTCTCCACGGCGGTGAGCTCGGGGACGAGCTGACCGAACTGGAACACGAAACCGAACCGGTCCCGGCGCAGGCTGCTGCGTTCGGTCTCGGTCATGGAGTGCACCGAGGCCCCGTCGAAGAGGATCTCGCCGGCGTCGGGGACCAGGATGCCGGCCAGGCAGTGCAACAGGGTGGACTTGCCCGAGCCGCTGGGGCCCATCACGGCGAGGATCTCGCCCGCCTCCACGGCCACGCTGGCGCCGCGCAGGGCGGGGGTCTGGCCGAAGGAGAACTCCACGGTGCGCGCTTCGATGACGACGCTCACGGCCGCACCTCTTTCCGCAGGGCGTCCAGCCGGGCGCCGGTCATCTCGATCCATCGGAGATCCGCCTCCAGGTGGTAGAGGCCGTGGTCGGCGAGCAGCGCGTCGACCAGGCTGCCGGCGCGCTTGATCTCGGTGAGCTCACGCATCCGGTGCAGGTGCGCGCTGCGCTGGGTGTCGAGGTATTCGGCGGCCGGACGGTCGAGCATCAGCGCGAGCACGACCTTGGCGAAGAGCACCGTCTGCAGGTGCGGTTCCGGGTCGACCGGCTGGGTCAGCCACTGCTCGACTTCGGTCGCGCCGACGTCGGTGATGATGTAGCGCTTGCGGTCGGGGCCGGCGCCGGGGGCGACGTCGCTGATCACCACCTTGCCGTCCCGGGCCAGTCGGCTGAGGGTGGAGTAGACCTGGCCGAACGGCAGCGGCTTGCCGCGCCCGAAGAAGGCGTCGTAGTCGCGTTTCAGGTCGTACCCGTGGCTGGGCTCTCGTTCGAGGAGGCCGAGGAGGGTCAGTGGCACGCTCATGCCAGGAGACTACACCGAGGGTATACCTCGCGTATATACCCTCAGGGCATTGTCGCTCGGCTCCTGGTCAGGGGAGCGATGGCTGGGTCAGTTCGTCAGGGCGCGGGCTACGGCATAGCCGGCGGTGGCGGCAACGAGCCCGGCAGCGACGCTGCCCAGCACGTAGGCGATCGCGAGGAGCCGGTTGCCGCCCCGGACGAGTCGTAGCGTCTCGTAGCTGAAGGTGGAGTAGGTGGTCAGCGCGCCGCAGAACCCGGTGCCGAGCGCCGCGGTGACAGCCGGGCCGACCGGCCACCCGACGAGCGCGCCGAGCAACAGCGACCCGATCACGTTGACGGTCAGCGTGCCCCAAGGGAACGCCGAGTCGTGCCGGGACTGCACGGCCCGGTCGGTGAGGTAGCGCAACGGAGCGCCGACGGCCGCGCCCAGGGCGATGAGCAGGACGGTCATCAGGCCGCCCTCCGTCGCAGCACCCGGGTGGTCACGGCGTCGCCCAGACCCACCGCGGCGAGCGCCCCGAGCAGCGTCGCGGCCAGGTAGACCAGCGCGGTGCCCGGAGCGCCAGCGACCAGCGCCTGCTGGATGTCGACCGTGTAGGTGGAGAACGTGGTGAACCCGCCGAGCACTCCGACCCCGAGGAACGGGCGAGCCAGGGGATGCCCGCCGTCGAGGCGTCCGAGCACCGCCATCAGCGCGCCGATCAGGAGACAGCCGGACGTGTTGATGCCGAAGGTCGCCCACGGAAACCCCGTGGGGGAGTGCGGTGCGGCGTGCTGCAGGCCGGCCCGGGCCAGCGCGCCGAGCACCCCGCCGACCGCGATGGCGGCCAGGACCGTCGCGGGGTGCGCGGTCAGCTCAACCCGGTCGGCGGGGACCCGGAGGTCGACGTCGGGGTCGGTACGCGGGTCCAGCGGCTCTGCCACGGGTCCCCAGCGTAGTGCCGCCACCTGCGGCCCGAGTGCGCTGCCGCCACCTGCGGCCCGAGTGCGCTGCCGCCACCTGCGGCCCGGCTGCGCTGCCGCCACCTGCGGCGTCGGCGCGCTGCGCCCCGACGGTGGTGTCAGCGAACTGCTGCGACGGCGGCGTCCGGGCCGCCCCGCCACACCGTGCCGACCTCGCTGAACCCGGCGGCGGTGAGCGCGGCGAGGTGCCAGGAGACCGGCGGGTTCCACTCCGGGCTGTGCCCGGTCGGGTAGATGTCCTGTCGCTGGCGCACCAACGGGGACAGCGCCGGATCCGCGCCGGCCCGATCCCACCAGTCCGACCAGGACAGCATCGTGCCGGCCGCGTACCGGGCGTTGCGCCGGTTCCGGGCCCGGTCCATCAGCCGCTTGGTCAGCTCCGGCAGGCCGTCGTCCGGCATGTGGTCGGCGTTGACGAAGACACCGCCCGGTCGCAGCACGTCGCGCAGCTCGGCGTAGAGCTGACCGAGTCGGTCGGCTGGCACCCAGTGCAGAGCGGTGGCGGTGAGCACGGCGTCGTACTCGCGGTGGGGGAGCGCGGAGCGCCAGTCCGGGGTGCCGAGGTCGGCCGTGACGATGGTGGCCCGGTCACCCAGTGAGGCGCGGGCGATGGCGAGCAGTGCCGGGTCGAGGTCCAGCAGTGTCGCCTCCGCGTCGGGGAAGCGCGCCAGTGTCCGCAGCGAGATGCTGCCGGTGCCACCGGCCAGGTCGAGCACGCGCGGTGGCTGACCGTCGAGGATCGCGTCGACGGTGTCGAGCATGGCGGTGAACCGGTGTTCCCGGTCCGGCATGAACGCCTCCTGCTGGCGGTCCCAGCTCTCCTGCCACGCCCACGGATCCGTGATGTAAGGACTCATGGAAGGAAGGCTAGTTACGTCGCATCGGCGTTGTCCAGACCTTGTTGCACATAACTTGCAATTGCGAGATGATGGCGGGGCGATGATCAGGATGACGCCGGGTCGGGCATCCGCCCGGCCCGGCGTACTCCTGTCGGCGGCTCAGGCCGCCGTTTCGACCAGGTCCGCTCCGGCCGTCGTCGGCTCGCTGCGGCGGGCCAGGCGCAGCGCCCCGAGGAGGACGCCCAGCCCGGCCAGTGTGAGCGCGGCGCCGGCCCAGATCGGCGAGGTGTAGCCGAGTCCGGCGGCGATCGTCACCCCGCCGATCCAGGCGCCCAGCGCGTTGCCGAGGTTGAACGCGGCGATGTTCGCGCCGGACGCCAGGGTCGGTGCCTGGTGCGCGTAGTGCATGATCCGCATCTGCAACGGCGGCACCGTGGCGAAGCCGAACCCGCCCATCAGCACCAGCGAGACGATGGTCAACACCGGGCTGGTGGCGGTCAGCGCGAAACCGACGAGCACGACGGTGAGCACCGCCAGGACGGTGACCAGGGTGCGCGACAGGGACCGGTCGGCTGCCCGGCCGCCGAGCAGGTTGCCGGCGAAGAGTCCCACTCCGAAGAGGACGAGCAGCCACGGCACCGTGCTGCTGGCGAAGCCGCTGACCGCGGTCAGCGTGTAGGCGATGTAGGTGAACGCGCCGAACATCCCGCCGAAGCCCAGGACCGTGATCACCAGGGAGAGCCAGACCTGCGAATGGGTGAAGGCGCGCAGTTCGCCGCGTAGCCCGGCGGCCGGACGATCGGCGCTGGCGGTGTCGCGAGCCGGGATGAGCAGGGCCAGCCCGATCAGCGCGACGACGCCGATCGCGGTGATCGCCCAGAACGTCGACCGCCAGCCGAAGTGCTGCCCCAGGAAGGTGCCGAAGGGGACGCCGAGGACGTTAGCGATGGTCAGGCCGGCGAACATCATGGCGATGGCGCCCGCCCGGCGGGCCGGTGCGACCAGGCCGGCAGCCACTACGGCGCCGATGCCGAAGAACGCGCCGTGGCAGAGGGCGGCGACGATCCGGCCGGCCATCATCACGGCGTAGTCGCCGGCGAGGGCGGAGAGCAGATTGCCGATGATGAAGAGCACCATCAGGCCGAGCAGCACCGGCTTGCGGGGCAGCCGGGTGACCGCCGCGGTGAGGGCGACCCCGCCGACGGCCACGCTGAGCGCGTAGCCGGAGATCAGCCAGCCGGCCACCGGCTCGGTGACCGCGAAGTCGGCGGCCACCTCGGGCAGTAGGCCCATGATCACGAATTCGGTGAGTCCGATGCCGAAGGCGCCGATGGCCAGCGCGATCAGGCCAGGCGGCAGGGACTGTTGGCGTACGGACATGGTCTTCCCATCGGGGAGGGGTCAGATGGACGGCGCGTGCAACTACCCGCGTCAGCAACGAAATACTTGCACGCGCTTTATATCGGCGCAAGCGTGGTAGCCTGGGGCCCGTCCAGATCACACCCGAGGAGGGGCCGGCATGGGCATCGCCGACGACGCCGTCGAGATCCGCGCGCAGGGTTGGCGCACCCTCGCCGCCCTGCACGGGCTGATCGAGGCCTCCCTGGAGCGGGCGTTGCAGGCCGGTCACGAGCTGTCCGTCGTCGAATACACGGTCCTCGACGCACTCTCGCGTCAGCACGGTTGGCACATGCGGGTGAGTCAGCTCGCCCGCGCCGCCGCCCTGTCCGGCAGCGCCACCACCCGCCTGGTCACCCGCCTGGAGCAACGCGGTCTGCTCACCCGCATCCTCTGCGCCGACGACCGGCGCGGCATCTACACCGAGCTGACCCCGGCCGGCTCCGAGCTGCTCGGCCAGGCCCGGCCCACGCACGACCGGGTGCTCGGCGACGCGCTCGCCGAAGCGGAGGCCACCCCCGAGCTGGCCCCGCTGGTCGACGCCCTGCACCGGCTGCCCGCCGCCCGCTGACCGCCGCGTCAGCCTGGCGGGCGGAGGTCGCCGCGGACGCGGCTGAGCGGGCCGGCGCGACGCTCGCCGAGCTGGTGAAGAACACCATCGGGGTGAGCGTTGCCGTCGACGTCCTCGCCCCGGACGCGGTGGAGCGGTCGACGGGCAAGATGCGCCGCGTCGTCGACCAACGACCGGCGGCCCGCTGACCGCTGGCCACCCCGGTGGGCCGGTGCTGTCCCCTGTAGAACTGCCCCGGACGTGGGGCGGCTGCTCTGATCCGTCCGGACCGGGGTTTCGGGGGCCCGCCCCGACGTCGGTGGAGACATAGGATGCGACCCATGCGCGTGCTGGTGGTCTCCGCCCCGCTCGTCGGGCACGTCTTCCCGCTGGTGCCGCTCGCGGTCGCGCTGCGCGACGCCGGCCACGACGTGCTGCTGGCCACCGGCGGCGGTGGTCTGACCGCCGCCGACGCCGGGCTGGCCGTCCACGACATCGCACCGAGCTTCGACTTCGGGCGGATCGCGCTGCGCGTCTTCCCCCGCCACCCGCTGATCGCCCGCGCCGAAATGGCCGGCACCGCCGGCACCCGGGGCGCCGGCCTGCTCTTCGGCGCGCTCAACGACCAGCTCACCGACCCGGTGGTAGCACTGGCCGCCCGCTGGCGGCCGGACCTGGTGCTGCACGAGCCGTTCGCGGTCGCCGGCGCGGTGGCCGCCGCGCGCCTCGACGTGCCGGCCGTACGCCAGGAGAACGCCCTCTTCGACGGCCGCGACCTGGTCCGCGCGACCACCGCCCGGCTCGGCGCCGCACTGCGCCGGCACGGTCTGACCGAACTGCCGCCACCTGCCGCCGCCCTCGCCGTGGCCCCTCCCAGCGTCGCCACCCAGGCCGGGTGGCCGATGCGGTACGACTCCTACATCGGCGGCGGCGAGCTGCCGGCCTGGCTGCGCGAGCCGGGCGAGCGTCAGCGGATCCTGGTCACCCGCAGCACCCTGACCGGCCCGGGCGACCGGGGGCCGATGCCCGCCGTGGTGGCCGCCGCCGCTCAGGTGGACGCCGAGATCGTGCTGGTCCGACCGGACGAGCGGTCGACCCGTTCGCTGCCCGGCAACGTGCGGGTGGTCGACTGGATCCCGCTGGACGCGGCGATGCCGGCGAGCGCTGCGCTGGTCCACCACGGTGGGGCGGGCAGCGTCTTCGGCGCCCTCGTCGCAGGTCTGCCCCAGCTCGCCACCGTCGGTCCGGGGGACCGGCGGCACAACGCCGAGCTGGTCGCCCGTCGCGGCGCCGGTCTGGCGCTGCGCCCCCGGGACATCACCGCCCAGGCGCTGACCCGCCTGCTCACCGACGACGCGCTGCGCACCGCCGCCGGTCAGGTGAGCCGGGAGATCGCCGCGATGCCGCCGCCGACCGACCTCGTCGCGCGACTGGCGGCGTTGGTCTGACCGCTGCCCCGCGTGGCCAGCCCGGGCGTGTGCTTGGCGGCGTTGGTCTGACCTCCGCCCCGCGTGGCCACCCTTGGTACGCGGCCGGTTGCGGCAGGATGACGTGATGCGACACGTCGTGCTGTTCCACTCCGTGTACGGGCTGCGGCCCGCCGTACGCGCCGCCGCCGACCGGTTGCGCGCCGCCGGGCACCAGGTCAGCACCCCTGACCTGTACGGCGTTCCGGCCGTCGACACCGTCGAGGAGGGCTTCGCGCTGCTCGACAAGGTCGGTCAGGAGGTGGTGCTCGACCGGGCCCGGCACGCGCTGAACGACCTGCCACCCGAGACGGTTCTCGCCGGCTTCTCGATGGGCGCCGGCGTGGCCGGGGCGCTGCTGGCCGAGCGACCCGACGCGGGCGGGCTGCTCCTGCTGCACGGCACCGGCGGTGCGCCGGACGCGGTCCGGCCCGGGTTGCCGGTGCAGCTGCACCTCGCCCACCCCGACCCGTACGACACTCCGGACGAGGTCGACGAGTGGCAGCAGGCGATGACCGACGCCGGCGCCGACCTGACGGTCTTCCGTTACCCCGGCGTGGGTCACCTGTTCACCGACCCGGAAGCCGGCGAGTACTCCCCGGACGCCAGCACGGCGACCTGGCCCAGGGTGCTGGCCTTCCTGGCAGCCTAGTGAGCATCAAGGCCCGCGGAGCAGCACGACCGTCGATGGTTGCCGCGCCTGCCTAGCCTGAGGACAGGCTCCCCTCCTCGAAGGGCACAGGCGTGAACGAGACGGTCCTGAACGTCATCGGTCTGATGCTGGTCGCGATATCGCTGTGCTTCTCCGCGCTGCAGACCCGAGAGGTGGCGAGGCAGAGCCGGATCAACAACGGCATCGGCTCGGCCAGCGCGCTCGTCGAGGTCAACAACCTCATCCGTTCCTGGCACGAACGCCTGCTCCAGGACCCGTCGGCGCGGCCGTACTTCTTCGACGGGAAGCCTTGCGCGCCGGACGACGCGGAGCGGCCGAAGGTGTTGATCTTCGCGGAACTCCTCGGCGACGTGCTCGAGTGCAATCTTCAGATGGCCTCGCTGCTGCCCGCCTTCGACTTCGCCCACTCGTGGCATCACTGGCCGGCCGAGATGCTGCGGCAGAGCCCGATCCTCGACGAGGTGGTGGCGAGTCACCCCGAGTGGTGGCCGACGCTCCACCTGCTCCAGCAGCAGATTCGCGCCGGCGTACCGCAGGCCCATCCCCTCCTGCGCACGCCCACATCCCGGTGGCGGCCGTCGCGCTCCCGTGCCGGGGCAGGCGGCCGTCTGGACCGCGACGCCCTCGCCGGGACGGCCGTCCCGGTGGGCGACGAGGCCGCGATCCCGCCGCAACGATGAGGCCCGGGGCCGGGCTCCCGCGCGATGTGCGACAGCGCCGCCCTCACGGGGTACCCGAGCCCGGCAGGCCCGACGTCGGGTCGGATCGTCGGGCCTGTCGGGTCGGTTGTCGGCCTCGCTCAGCGGGCCCCGGCGCCGATGCGCGGGGGAGTGGCGGTGCCGTGCACCCGCTTGGCGTGGCTGGCGAACAGTCGGGGTCCGATGATCGGCATGAGCAGCCGGGCCGGCAGCGGGGCGTGCGCCAGCACCGCCTTGATCACCTCGGGGTCGCCCTCGTACATGGCCAGGCCGAAGGCCAGTGGCAGCTGCTTCTTCGGGGACTTGCTCATCCCGTGCTCGCCGAGCTGCATCCACTCCGCGGCCGTGACGTGCCGTTCCGCCAGGGGCAGGATCTCGGCCTCCTCCATGGCCATGTGCTCGATCAGCGCCACGCGGAGGTGCTCGAACGCGTCAGCGAGCTGGTCACCGCCGCGACCGGTACGACGCCAGGCGGGCAGCAGGGCGACCGCTGCCCCGTGGGCCTCCTCGATGGCGTGGTGTTGCTTCTCCATGGTGGGCACGATGGCCGCGGCCGCCTCCCCGCCGCGCTCGACGAGCCGCGGCCACAGCAGCAGATCCTCGCCCTCGTGGTGCAGGTGCAGCATGTGGCAGAGCAGCTCGGCGTGGGCGCCGACGGTCTCCGCTCGCTTGGCGTCACCTGGTGTGACGTCGCGGACGAGCTGCGGCAGCAGGCTGAACTCGCGACGGAACGTCGTGTGGGCCATGTACATGTCGCGCACGTCCGCCATGGCTTCGCGGTGGTTCTGGTTCACGGTGACCTTTCCGAGGATCAACTGGCACAGATCTGTTGATCATTCTCGGTGCCACTTGGAACCGGCTTGGAATCCACCAACCGCGACGGTCAGCCGGCCAGCGCCGCCGTGGCCGCGGCCAGCCAGTGCGGCGACTCCCACCGGCGGGCCACCCCGGCCGCCAGCGTGAAGTGCCGCGTCGCCTCCTCGGTGCGTCCCAGCAGCTGGAACAGTTCCCCGAGCGTCAACGCGACCGGGCGCACCACGGCCGCGGTGGTGGCGAAACCGGCCAGTTGGTCGCGTACCGGCAGCAGGGCGTCGATCACCTGTGGGGCGAGGTCCCGTCGACCCAGTGCCACGATGACCATCCCGCGCACGCTGAGCAGCGCCGACTCGAAGTAGTCGGGGCGGTACGTGTGCCGCCCGAGCGGCATGGCGCGTGCCTCGTCCACCCGTCCGCTCCCGATCAGCGCCAGCGCCAGCAGGTCGTCCACGATCGGCCCCAACGACTCGCGTACCCGCCGGGTGGCCTCCACGTGCTCGCCGATGCGTCCCTGGCTGATCAGCAGGGTCGCCACGGAGAAGTAGTGGAAGGCCTCGGCGTGCAGCGAACCCTGCCGCCGCATCTGCACGGCGACCTCGTCGTAGTGCCGTCGCGCCGCGACGAAGTCACCGGCGACGTGGGCGAGGGCGCCCAGGGCACACAGGTGGATCACCTGCGCCTCGTTGAGCTGGTACGTCCCGGCCAGCCGGCCGTGTCGGGCGACGCTGGCGCGGAGCTCGTCCGGCTCGTTGAGCGCCGCGGCGCAGTGGCCGAGCACCTGTTCGGCGACCGAGCGATAGGTCACCAGCCCGTGGTCGTCGGCGAGGTCACGCAGCTCCAGGGCCAGTTCCCGACGGTGCGTCGCGTCGCGTTCGTAGCTCATGGTGCGGACCCGCGCGGCCAGCCCGAGGGCGCGCAGTTCGGGATCGCCCAGTCGCCGCGACAACGCCAGAGCCTCCCGCCCGGACGCCGCGCCCCGAGGGTCCGCCTCGCCGTCCAGTTCGGTGGCCAGCGCGTCGAGCAGTCGGCAGCGGGCGACCGGGTCCAGATCGTCGGTACGCAGGAGTCGGGTGAGCAACTCCACGATCCGGTGGTCCACCACGCCGTACGCGTGCGTCAACCACGGTGTCGGGACGGTCCACGCGGTGAAGGCCGCGACCAGCAGATCGTCCCGACCGGACGCGGCGGCGACGTCGATCGCCCGGGCGCGGGTCGCCCGGGCGGCGGCCACCGCACCGGCCCGAGCCTGGGCCCGCAACAACCGGCCGAGCAGGTCGACCCGCAGCGCGTCCCGATCCCCGGCGACCGTCGCGGCGGCGTCGAGCGCGTTGCCGAGCACCTCGATGGCGGTGTCGTACGCGTACCGCCGCTCGGCCAGCTCGGCGGCGCGGATGGCGTAGTCGACGGCGAGCGGAGCGGTGTCGGCCGACGCGGCGCGGGCGTAGTGGTAGGCCAGCGACGGGTAGTCAGCGGGTGCCAGTCGGCGGGTGGCGTCCGCGACCCGGGCGTGCAGGCGGGTCCGGCGCAGGTGGGACAGGTCGGTGTAGATGGTGTCGCGGACCAGGCCGTGCACGAAGCGCACCCGACCGGGGACCGGTTCGGTGAGCAGGCCGGCGGTCAGTCCGACCTCCACGGCTTCGAGGGTGGACGCCTCGTCGACGTCGGCGGCGTCGACAAGTGTCGGTAGGTCCGCCTCCCGCCCGAGCGTGGCGGCGAGACGCAGCACCGAGATCGCCGACGACGGCAGGCGGGCGAGTCGGCGGCGCAACACGTCGCGTACCCCCTCCGGCACGTCGGAGGTGGCGACGAGCGTGCCCTCGGCGGCGAGCAGCCGCGCCGACTCCCGGACGTAGAACGGGTTCCCGCCGGTGCGTTCGGTCAGCGCGGCGACCGTGTCCGAGTCGAGGGTGGTCCGGGCCAGCGCGCCGAGCAGCCGTTCGACCTCGGCCGTGGCCAGGCCCCCCAACTGGATCCGGTGGGGTGAGCGACGAGCCAGGACGGCCATCGTGTCGGCGAGCCGCTCGCGGTTGTCAGTGGGCCGCATCGCCGCGACGAACAGCACGGCGCCGGTGGTCAGCTCGGTGACGCTGTTCAGCAGGAGCAGCGTTTCGGCGTCGGCGGCGTGCAGGTCGTCGAGGACGACAGCTACCGGCCTGCGGACCGCTGTCGCGTCCAACCACGCTCCGACGGCGCGGTGCAACCGGAACCGGCCGGCGGCGACGTCACCACCCGACTCGCCGTCGCTACCGCCGAGCAGCGGGGCGAGCGCCGACGCGAAACCCCCCGGCGGCGTCTCCTCGGCGAGCTGCCGCAGCGCCTCGACCCACGGCCAGGCCGGCGGCGCGCCCTCGACCTCCGGGCAGCGGCCGACGGCGACCAGCCAGCCGCGCGAGCTGAGTTCCTCCCGGAACCGGCTGAGCACCGTCGTCTTGCCCGCGCCGGCCTCGCCGCTGACGATCGCGACACGCGGCCCGCTCGTCACGCACTCGGCGGCCGCCTGCCCGAGAGCCGCCAGTTCGGCCTCCCGTCCGACGAACACCTCCTCGGTCGCCGGTGGCGGGGCGACGATCCGTGCCGCCGTCGCGACCACCGGCGGAAGCAGGTCGAGACGCTGGGCCAGGATCGCGGATTCCAGCTCGACCAGGGCCGGGCCCGGATCCAGACCGAGCTGGTCGGCCAGCGTCGCCCGGGCCCGACGCAGCGCCGCGAGGGCGTCGCCCTGCCGGCCGGTACGCCACAACGCCAGCGCCAGCAGCCGCCAACTCTCCTCCCGCAGCGGTGCCTGCCGGGTCAGCACCTCCGCCTCCGGCACCGCCTCGGCCGCGTCGCCACCGCGCACTGTCACGTCGAGCAGCAGCTCCCGGGCGGCGAGGCGCAGCTCTTCCAACCGCAGCACCTCCGGCTGCGCCCACGGTTCCTCGACGAACTCGGCGTACGCGGGCCCGCGCCACAGGTCGAGTCCGGTGACCAGCAGCCGGCGTGCCCGGCCCGGGTCGGCGGCGTTGACAGCGCGTGCGTCGGCGAGCAGCGCCTCGAACCGACTGGCGTCGACGGCGTCGGTGGGCACCCGGATCGCGTAGCCGGGTGGGGCGGTGACCAGGACCCGCGCCGGCGCCCGGCGTTCGCGGGCCGGTTCCAACAGGCGGCGCAGGTGCGAGACGTACGCCTGCAGGGAGGCGATCGCCCGTGGCGGGGGGTCACCCCGCCACAGATCCTCGATCATCCGACCGACGGAGACGACCTCGCCTCGGGCCGCCAGCAGCAGCGCGAGCACGGCGCGTTGGCGGGGGCCACCGAGGTCGACCGGTCCGCCTGTGTCGACCTCGACCTCGAGCGGCCCGAGCACCCGTAGCAGCATGACTGGGCCGATCCTAGTCGCCCGCGTACGGGCTCACCGGCTGCCGGTGGACAACGGACGACCAGCTCACCGGGGGCCTGCGCGGTGTCGCGTCGGTGCGCGGGCCGTCCGGAACGTGCCTCCTTCGATATCCTGACGCCGACATCATGATCGCCGTCGACGGGGTGGGGCGATGACGACGACTGCCTACGACGAGTACGTACGGTCGCACTGGTCCGGGCGGGCTGCCGCGTACGACCGCAGCCTCGCCGCGCTCTGCGCCCATCCGGCGCCATCGTTGTTGGACGCCGTGGACGTCGGTGCGGGCACCCGCGTGCTCGACGCCGGCACCGGTTCCGGCACCGTGGCAGCGTTGGCGAGCGCTCGTGGCGCGGTCGTCGTCGCCGTCGACGCCGAGCCGAGCATGGTGGAGTTGACGCGCCGCCGTGTCCCGTCGGCCGAGGAGGTGCGACTCGCGGCCCTGCCCCGCCTTCCGTTGACCTCCGGATCCTTCGACGCAGCCGTGGCGAACTTCGTGATCAACCACGTGGGTGATCCGCGTGCGGCGGTCGACGAGCTCCGACGGGTCGTCTGGCCGGCCGGTCGGATCGCGGTGACGATCTGGCCCGACCCGCCGCCCGAGGCGCAGAGCCTGTGGGGGAGGGTCTTCGACGCCGCCGGGGTCGACCGTCCGACCGCGCCGACGGTGGACGTGGACAGGGACTTCCCCCGTACCCCGGATGGCCTCGGCGGGTTGCTCGACGCCGCGGGTCTCGCCGACGTGCGGTGCGAGACGATCACCTGGGCGCATCGCACCGACCCCGAGGCGTGGTGGAGCGGCCCCGCCAATGGCATCAGCAAGCCCGGCCTGGTGCTGGTCGCCCAACCTCCGGACGTGCTGGCCCGCATCCGGGCCGTGTACGACGAGGTGACCGCGTCCTACCGGGACGCGGACGGCCTGCTCGCGCTGCCCACGGCGGCACTGCTGGCCTCGGCGACCGTACCCCTGGCACCGCCCGGCTGACCTCGGTCCGGCGGGGATGGGGCCCGGCGTCGACAATGTGCGGCATGGAATTCCTGTGCTACCACCGTGACCGGCCCGGCTCGGGCGCGTTACGCGACGAGTTGTTGGCCGAGCACTGGTCCTACATGGACCGGTTCGCGACGGAGATGATCGCTCGCGGCCCGACTCTGTCCGGTGACACCGCCACCGGCAGCGTGCACATCGTCGATCTGCCCGACTCGGCCGCCGCGCGGGCGTTCGCCTTCGACGAGCCCAACTACCAGGCCGGCGTCTACCGGGATGTGCTGGTGCGCCGGTGGCGCAACACGCTGGGCCGCACGATGTGGGACTTCCCGGGCGGTCGGACCGGCGGTGACAGGTACCTGGTGCTCGGTCTCGGGGAGGGGCAGGCCGTCGACCTGGCCGTGCCACCCGACCCGGACGAGCTGATCGCGTACGGGCCGCTGCTGTCCGACGATGGCGGCACGTGGCTGGGCACCGCCGCGCTACTCCGGGCGTCGTCCCGGGACGCGGCCCGCGCCATCCTGACCGTGGACCGGTACGCCGACGTCGAGGTGCACGACTGGCAGTTCGGTGGGCGACCGACCTGACCTCGCTCCCGCCGACTAGCGCGGGATGGCCGGCGTGAGCGTGGCAGCTCAACAGGGCGGTGCTCGGCCTCCGACGACCATTGAGACGGAGCCTCACGCCGAGGCGGCCAGACCGTCCGCCCACTGGGCAACCGGAGGGCGTGGCAGGGCGCGCACCACCCCGGGTGGACCCTCGACGTCGGCAGGCGCGGTGCGTTCGGCTGACCCCGGCACGGCAGGTACGACGAGGATCGCCGCCGAGGCCCGGTCCGTGCCGGGCGCCCGAGGAACGCCCGCATGGGTAACCGTCGTGGACTCTCGGGTCGGTGGCACGCCGCCCGTCGACGCGACGACCCGGAGTCGGCGCAGCCTCGGGTCCGTTCCGCGAGTGGACGCGGCCGGTGAGGTGGTCACCGTCGGGCTGCGGGGTCGGTGGCGTGACACGTCGGAGGGCGACACCGCGAAGACGGCGTCGAGGCGGTTGGTGGGCGCGACGGCGGTGCCGAGCCGGCTGTTCCGCGCACGAACGGCCTCGAGGGGCACGACCTCGGCCCGCGGTACGCCCTCGGCACGCCGTACGGCCTTGCCGCTGGCGGCGGCACGACCGGCGCCAGCCGGGTCACCGCAGGGGCGGACGACGTCCGGGTGGACGGTGTCGAGGCCCACGACGTCGGCGACGCGGCGGCCGAAGACGGCCCGCAACGCGCGAGGCAGGCGCTCGGCGGCGACCTGACGCAGCGCGGGCGCGGCGAACGCGTACCCGCCGGTGCGGTGGTGGAGCAGGAGCCCGGCGGCGACCAACCCTCGTAGCGCGGGTGCGGACCGACCGGGCGTCCAGCCGAGGGCCCGGTCGACGGCAGCACCGGAGATCACACCGCCGAGGGTGCCGGCGGCCATCAGCACCGCCCGCCGCTCACCGTCGAGGTGGTCCAGCTCCGCTCCGACGACCCGGCGTAGCGCCTCGGGCAGGGGGAGCGCCGCCGGGTCGGCACCGTCCACGAGCGACGCGACGTACGCCGCCGCGTGCCCGGGTCGACCTCCGACCAGCGGCAGCAACCGGTCGGCCAGGGTCACCGGCTGCCCGGCCCGGCTGAGCAGGTGGCGCAGCAGCCGACCGGACTGCACGGTGGCCAGGGGTCCGATCGTCATCCGTCGCGCCGGGCTCGGCCGGGTGTCGGCCCACTGCGGTTGGTGCAGGGTGATCAGGGCAAGCGGCAACCCGCGCGCCGTCGCCGTGCTGAACAGCGCGTGCAGGAACCGGCTCATCGCGGGCGCCGCCCGGTCCACGTCGTCCACGGCGACGATCAGCGGCTGGTGAGCGGCCAGACGCAACAGGACGTCCCGGCAGATCGCCGCGCCCGCCAGCGCCGCCGACGAGCTGTCCGGGGTGGTGAGGAACCGCTGCAGAGCGGGGACCGCCGCCGCGACGCGCTCCGGCGGGAACAGCGACGTCAGGGCGGCGACCAGCCGGTCGTGGACCACCGCCGGGCCGTCGCCGTGCCGCACCCCCGCGAGGCCACGGAGCAGATCGGCGGCCGGGGCCAGGACCTGATCGGGGTACGGCTGGCAGGTCGCCACGCACCACCGCACCGGCACGCCGTCCACAGTGGTCAGTCCCCGGGTCAACTCGTGCAGCAGGCGGCTGCGGCCACTGCCGGTCGGGCCGACCACTGACAGCCACCTCGGGCTGTGCTCGCGGATGGCCTCGCTCACCTGGTCGCGGATGGTGGCCAGTTCACGGCGACGGCCGATCAGCGGGCCGTCGTGGCGGTCGGTGCCGGGGCGTACCAGGCCGACGGCGTGCCAGACCGGCATCGGAGGCACCCGTCCGGAGACCGGCACCGCCGCCAGTTGACGCTGGGTGATCAGGCCGGCGGTGGCCCGTGCGGTGGCCGCGCAGAGCGCCACTGAGCCGGGCTCCGCGTACTCCTGGAGGCGGGCCGCTGTGGTGATCACCGCGCCGCTGGCCACGCCGTGCCCGCCACTGACGGCGCCGCCCAGGTCGACCACGACCTCACCGGTGGCGACACCGACGCGTACGCGCAGTCTGATGTCGCCGACCATCGGCCGACGGTCCAGCGCGGCCTGGATCTCGAGCCCGGCGCGCACCGCCCGGTACGCGTCGAAGCCGTCCGAGTGCCGAGCGCCGAAGAGGGCCATCACCGCGTCGCCGACGTACTTCTCCACGACTCCCTGCCAGCGGTGCAGCACGCCGGCGACGGTGTCGAAGTAGGCCCGTTGCAGGGCGCGGACGTCCTCCGGGTCTAGCCGGTCCACCAGACCGGTGGAGCCGACGATGTCGGCGAAGAGGACGGTGACTGTGCGTCTCTCCTCCGGCACCGGCCAGTGTCCGGTCCCGGTTCGCTGCGGGTCGATGACGACGATGCTGCTGGTCATGGGTATCGCACCGGCCCTTCTTCCCGCTTCTGCCTGATGACCTCCGGAGATTGGCATCCCTGGGCCCACGGGGGATCTGCAGAACGACGTATGTCGGCCACCCGCAACCTTTAGTCGCAAAGTCGACGCGAGGAGTACCACAAGCGGCGGATGGCCGTAGAACGGTGCGGGGCCCTGTGATTAGGCTGCGTGCCATGGCCAGCGATGTGGACACCGCACCGCTCGTGGGTCGGGCCGAGCTGGTGCGGACGGTCCGGTCCGCGTTGCTCGGTGACGCGGCGCACGGGCAGACCGCCGCCGTCTTCCTGACCGGCGAGAGCGGTGTGGGCAAGACCCGGTTGCTGGGCGAGATCGGCGACCGGTTGCGTGACCAGGGCGCCGTGGTGCTCACCGGCAGCTGCCTGGACATCGGCGACGCCTCCCCGCTGCACCCGCTGTTGCAGGCGCTGCGCCGCTACGACGCCGACCTGTCCGCCTCTCGCAAGCGCAGCTCGTCGGCGGTGCGCGGGCTGTTGCAGATGGTCGCCGACGAGACCGCCGGTCCGGACGGCGCGGGCGCGTTGCTGGAGCGGGTCTCGCGCGGGCTGCACCTGATCGCCGAGGGCAGACCACTGGTGTTGATCCTCGACGACCTGCAGTGGGTCGACCGCAGCACCCGGCAGTTGCTGCTCTACCTGTTGGCCGGTCTGGGCGACCTGCAGCTCTCGGTGTTGGCAGCGGTACGCGCCGAGTCGTTGCAGGGCGCGCACCCACTGCGCCGGGTGCTCACCGAGCTGCGTCGCCTGCGGACGGTGCGGGTGCTCGACCTGGCACCGCTGGGCCGAAGCGAGACCGAGGAGCTGGCCGCGGCGGTGGTCGGTCGGCCCCTGTCCGGGGACGCGGCCGACCAGGTGTGGCAGCGCAGCGGCGGCAACCCGTTCGTCATCGAGGAGCTGGCCCGCGACCTGCGCGACGGCCGCGACGGTCTGTCCGAGACGCTGCGGGAGATCTTCCTCGACCGGGTCGACGCGCTGCCGCAGCACGCGCACGCGGTGGTGCACGCGGTGGCTGCCGGCGTGGAGCCGGTGCAGCACTGGCTGCTGGCCGAGGTGCTGCGGTTGCCCGAGGACGAGCTGATCGACGCGGCCCGCGCGGCCGTGGCGCACCGGCTGCTGGTCGGCGCCGACGACGGCTACCGGCTGCGGCACCGTCTCGTCGCCGAGGTGCTGGCGCACGAGCTGCTGCCGGCCGAGCGTTCCGGGCTGCACCGCCGCTACGCCGAGGCGCTGACCGCGGCCCCGGGTGAGCTGCACCAGGCCCGGCTGGCACACCACTGGCGGCTGGCCGGTGACCCGGCGCGCGCGTTGCCGGCGGCGGTGGCCGCCGCGCAGGAGGCCGAGCGGCTGGGCGGCTACGCCGAGGCGCACCGGCACTGGTCGGCGGCGTTGCAGCTCGCCGCTGACTCGGGTCCGCTCGCGGTGGACCGGGTCGAGCTGCTCGGAAACGCCGCCGAGGCCGCCCACCACTGTGGGGAGCACGCCCGCGCGTTGGCCCTGCTGGAGGAGTTGGCCACGCTCCAGGGCGGCGAACCGAACTGCGCGCTGCACATCCGCCGGGCCCGCTACCTGGCCGCCGCCGGTCGCTCGGCGCTGGCCGAGGAGGAGTACCAGCGGGCGCTGAAGGCGGCGGACTGCTCCCCGCGCGACCGGGCCGCGGCCGCCGCCCGCCTGGCCGAGTTGTTGCTGCACCTGGGCCGGTACGCCGACGCCGGTGAGCGGGCGCGGGAGGCGCTGGCGCTGGCCGAGAACGTGGAGGGGTCCGCCACGGAGGTCGTGCTGGCCAGCTCGGCGCTGGGCTTCAGCGACGCCTTCCTGGAGGACCCGGACGCCGGTCTGGCGGTCATGCGCGACGCCCTCGACACCGCCGAGCGCGCCGGCCAGCCCGAGGACGTCGCCTGCGCGTACCTGCACCTGGCGGAGTTGCTGACCGGGCCGCTGAACATCCTCGAGGAGGGTGTGGTCGTGGCCCGGCGGGGCGCCGAGCGGGTGGCCGAGCTGGGGCTGGGCCGCACCTGGGGCACCCGGCTGCTGGCGATAGCCATCAACGGGTTGTTCCGGGTGGGCCAGTGGGCCGAGGCGGAGAAGGTGGTCGCGGCGGCGCTGCGGCACCGACCGTCCGGTGCGGACGCCGTCGAGTTGCTGCTCGCCCGGTGCCGGCTCTCGGTGGGCTACGGCGACATCGAGGCCGCCGGCCGGGACCTGGACGCCGTCGCGACCCTGCTCGCCGGCGGTGGGGCGCGGCACGTCATTCCGCTGCTCACCCTGCGCTCCGGGCTGGCCATGTGGGAGGGCCGGCACGACGTGGCGCGGATGGCGGTGCAGCGCGGCCTCACCGAGATCCGCTCCGACGACGTGATGATCCTGTCCGCCCTGGTCTGGCACGGTCTGCGCGCCGAGGCGGAGGCGCACGCCAGCCGCACCGTGGAGGTGGACCCGACGGCGGTGCGCCGACTGCGCGACGTCGCCGACCGGATGGCGCGCAAGAGCGCCGGCGCGGCCCGACCGGTGCGCTCGGTGGTGGAGGGGTTCCTGGCGCTCTGCGCCGCCGAGGTGAGCCGCCTCGACGGCAGCGACCCGGAGCTGTGGGCGACGTCGGTCGCCGAGTGGGACCGGCGTAACCACCCCTATCCGGCGGCATACTCGCGGCTGCGGCAGGCCGAGGCGCTGCTGGCTCGCCGCAGTCGACTGGCGACCGCCGGCAAGCTGTTGCGCGAGGCGTACGAGGTGGCGCAGGGGTTGGGCGCGGTGCCGTTGACCTCGGAGATCCGCGAGCTGGCCGGGCGGGCCCGGGTGTCGCTGGAGGAGCGGGAGCCCACCGGCGCGACGCGGGGGGCGCCGACCCAGGCGTCCGACGACGAGCTGGCCGCGCTCACCGCGCGGGAGCGGGAAGTGCTCGCGTTGGTCGCGGAGGGTCTGACCAACAAGGAGATCGGGCAGCGGCTGTTCATCAGCGAGCGGACCATCGGCGTGCACGTCTCGCACATCTTCGACAAGCTGCAGGTCCGCACCCGCGTCCAGGCCAGCGCGATCCAGTTGCGCAACCACCGGGGCTGACCGACCACGACGTATCCCGGCGCGCCTGTGCGTGCCGGGATACGTCGTTCTACTGATCCGGCCGACGGGTGCGGGCTGAAAGGCTGAGCCGCGTCGACGACGGCACGGGGGATGCCGCCGACCACGATGGAGGAGAGATGACCGAACCGGTCTGGGGGCCCGTGCACCGGGACATCGTCGACCTGCTCGCCGACCACCCCGCTGACGTGCCGGCCGTGGTCGATCACCTCACCAAGCTCCAGGACCTGTTGGTGCGGCTGCCTCCGTTGGAGGACAGCTGCCCCCTCGCCGACTTCAACAAGCTCTACCTGACCATCACCAGCAGCGTGCTCGACGGGCTGTACGACGACCGCTTCGTCGATCCGGCGTTCCTGTCCCGGCTCGACGTCGAGTTCGCCGCACGGTACTTCGACGCGATGCGGTTGTGGACCGACTCCAGTCCGGGCACTCCGAAGGCCTGGTCGTGCCTCTTCGAGCGGATGCGGGGGCCGGACGCCCGTCCGTTGCCCTCGGCGGCGGCCGGGGTGAACGCGCACATCAACTTCGACCTGCCGTTCGCGTTGGTGACGACGTTCGACCACCTGGAGTCGGAGCCGGTCGACGGCAGCGACCAGCACCACGACTACCTGGAGATCAACAACATCTTCGCCGACAAGATCCCCGGCCTGCGCCGGGGCTATCTGGAGCGGTGGCAGCTGCTCATCGACATGCTCAACGGCGACATCGACGACTGGTACCAGGGGGAACTGGTCGAGTACACCCGCGATGTCGCCTGGCGTAACGCGCAGAAGATCTGGCGGTGCCGGCACGATCCGGACGCCCGCGAGTGTGAGCGCCTGCGGTTGGACGACAACGCCGCAGCGCTCGGCCGGCTGCTGCTCTCGCCCCTCGGGGCGTTCCTGCAGTAGTCGGGACGGGGGGTCCCCGCGCTCCGCCCCGTGGGGGGCGGCGGAGCGCGGGGGCGCACATCCCACCAGCTCCACCCACCCCGTGGGGTCGGCCGAGGTCCGGTCGGCCCGGGGTACAGCCGGTCGGCCCGGGGGGTGTCGACCGTCTGCCACCGTCGGCCGGCCCGGGGGGTGTCGGCCGGCGGTGGGGCAGGGCGTCGACGGTGCGGGATTTCGAGGGTGTCGGCGGGCGCGTAACGGGTACGCCCGCGCCATGACCGTCCTGGCCCGGCGGCGGCCCGCCGCCCGACCCCGGCCCGCGCGGCCCGGGCCCCTTCGTCCGGGTGGCCCGGTGTCCCGACCCACCGCCCGGCCGGGTGCCCGGTGACCGACGTCGCGACGCGGTTCCCGTTCCGCTTCGATCCGGTGTTCCGCCCGGTGTTGGCGCTGGTGGGCGTCCGCCCGGCGACGGCCTGGGTCGTCGTGACCGACCGGGACCTGATGATCCGGTACGGGCCGTGGCGGCTGCGCACCGCACGGGCCAACGTGATCGCCGTCGAGCTGAGCGGCCCGTACCGCTGGTGGCGGGTGATCGGGCCGCACGTGTCGATGGTCGACCGGGGCGCGAGTTTCGGTAGCAGCACGGCGGGCGGCATCTGTCTGCGCTTCGGCGCGCCGGTGCCGGCGCTGGTGCCCGGCGGGCGCGTACGACACCCGGCGGCGACGGTGACCGTCGCCGACCCGCCGGCACTGGCCCGACTGCTCGCCGTGCCGGACCTGTCCTGAGCAGCGCGTTCACGTCCCCGGTTCGCCCGGCTGGGCGCCCGGCCACCGCCTACCGTCGGGTCAGGACCGGTGAGGGTGGGGACTGACGATGGGTGACGAGCACCGGGCGAGAGCCCGACGTTGGGGTGGACGCCGCCACGCGCCGACCGGGCCGGACCCGGCGCTGCGGGCGGCCCGTGACCCGGCCCGCCCGCACCCGGGCGGCCGGCCCGGGGTGGTGGTGCCCGAACGCGTGGACACCCCGGCCCGTTCGGCGCCGCCGGCCAGCCCGTTGCGCCGCTGGCTCTTCCAGCACCGGGTGCAGCCGCCCGGGCCGGAGACGAGCGAGGGGCAGAACCGCACGCACGCCTGGTGGCAGGTGATGTGCCTGACCGGGGTGGACTACTTCTCCACGCTGTCGTACCTCCCGGGCATCGCCGCGGTGGCGGCCGGCGCGCTCTCCCCGCTGGCGACCCTCCTGATCGTCGCGCTCACCCTGTTCGGCATGCTGCCGATGTACCGGCGGGTGGCCCACGACAGCCCGCACGGTCAGGGTTCCGTGGCGATGCTGGAGCGGCTGCTGCCGTTCTGGCGGGGCAAGGTCTTCGTCCTCGTGCTGCTCGGCTTCGTGGCGACCTCCTGGATCATCACGATCACGCTCTCGTCGGCCGACGCCACGGTGCACCTGTTGGAGAACCCGTACCTGCCGGACGCCCCGGAGGGCGCCCTGGTGCCGGTCGCGGTAACCGTCGTGCTGCTGCTCATCCTCGGCGGGGTGTTCCTGCTCGGCTTCCGCGAGGCGGTGGTCGTCGCCATCCCACTCGTCGCGATCTTCCTGGCGCTCAACGCGGTGATCGTCGGGGTGGCGGTGGCCCGGATCGTCGAGGACCCCGGCATCGTGTCGGACTGGACGGCCGTGTTGACCACCACCGGCGCCGGACCGGGCCACGTGCTGCTCACCGCCGTGTTGGCCTTCCCGCTGCTGGTGCTGGGGTTGTCCGGTTTCGAGACCGGGGTCAGCATGATGCCGCTGGTATCGGCCGACGGGCCGGACAAACAGGCCCGCCTGGCCGCCCGGATCCGCAACACGCGTCGGCTGCTCACCACCGCAGCCCTGATCATGTCGGTGTACCTGATCTCGACGACATTCGTGACCACCCTGCTCATCCCGGCGGAGGAGTTCCGGCCGGGTGGCGGCGCGAACGGGCGGGCGCTGGCGTTCCTGGCGCACAGGTACCTGGGTGAGGCCTTCGGCACCGTCTACGACGTGAGCAGCGTGCTCATCCTCTGGTTCGCCGGCGCGTCCGCGATGGCCGGGTTGATCAACATCGTGCCCCGCTACCTGCCCTCGTACGGCATGGCCCCGGAGTGGGCGAGGGCGGTGCGCCCGGTGGTGATCGTCTACACCGTCGTCAGCGTCGGCATCACGATCGCCTTCGGGGCCGACGTCAACGCGCAGGCCGGGGCGTACGCCACGGGCATCCTGGCGATGATGGTCTCCGGCGCGGTGGCGGTGACGATCGCGGCGGCCCGCCGCCACCAGCGTGTGGGTGCGATCGGCTTCACGGTGCTGACGCTGGTGCTGCTGTACGCGCTGGTCGAGAACGTCATCGAGCAGCCGGACGGGATCACCATCTCGGCGTTGTTCATCCTCGGCATCATCGCCGTCTCGCTGGTGTCCCGGGTCACCCGCACCACCGAGCTGCGTGCCGAGCGGATCGAGTTCGACGAACCGGCCCGTCGGTTCATCACCGAGTCGCTGGCCCATGACGGGCAGCTGCACCTGATCGCGAACAAGCGGCAGAAGGGCTCGGTGAAGGAGTACACGGTCAAGGAACGGGCGCAGCGCGGGATGAATCCGGTACCCGGGGCGGCGGACGTGCTGTTCCTGGAGATCGACGTGGTCGACCCGTCGGAGTTCAGTCAGGTGCTGCGGGTGCACGGCATCGAGGTGAGTGGCTTCCGGGTGCTGCGGGCCAGCAGCCCGGCCGCGCCCAACGCGATCGCCGCGATCCTGCTGGCCCTGCGGGACGCGACCGGCGTGCGGCCGCACGCGCACTTCGAGTGGTCGGAGGGGAGCCCGATCGCGCACCTGGCGCGCTATCTCATTCTCGGCCGGGGGGACACCCCTCCGGTGGTGCGGGAGATCATCCGCCGGACCGAGCGCGACCCGCTACGACGCCCCGGCATCCACGTCGGCGGGTGATCGGGATGCCCCCGTTTGGTGGGTTCCGAAGATGAATAAGGGCACTATTCACGTTCACACCTTCCTGTCCGTATTGCGGATTTATCGTGACGTTTGGTGGTCGACGGTACGTCGAGCGCCCCGCGCCCTGATCGGCGCGCGGTCACGGCAGTAAGGCAGGAAGGTAGGCATTCTTGATGTCCACGTACCCAGGAGGAGACCGCGCGACCCGACCCAGGCGGCGGTCCCGATGGTTCCTGGCCAGCGGTTTGCTGGCAGGGAGCCTGGTCGTGGGAGCGGCCGGAGCAGCAGGCGTGGCCGCCGCCGCCGACCGGGCCCTCGCCCTTCCCGGTCTGAGCCGGCTCAGCACGGCCGGTAGCGACGACGACCGGCGGGCCGACGACCGGAGCGGCGAGGACCGCGAGCGCAGCGATGGCGAGCGGGACCGCCCGACCACCCCGGGCACCGGCAAGCGCGGCGTGGTGTCGGTCCCCTGCGACGCCGCGAAGCTGGTGGCGGCGCTGGTGACGGCCAACGCCGAGGGCGGGGCGGAACTCCGCCTCGCGCCCAAGTGCCGCTACGTCCTCACCGAGGCGTTCCACGAAACCGACCAGTACGACGGCGGGATCCGCGACGCCCGGGAGGCCGCCGACGCCGCGGAGACCCCCGGTGACGCCGAGGCGCCCCCGCACAACCCGGCCGACGACACCGCCGGCCTGCCAGTGATCTACCAGCCCATCACCATCGACGGCGCCGGGGCCACGATCGCCCGCGACGCCCAGGCCGCGGCGTTCCGGTTCTTCACCGTCCGCGACGGCGGGGAGCTGACCCTGCGGGACGTGGAGTTGCACAACGGCCGCTCGGCGATCGAGGGCGGCAGCGTGCACGTGGTGCACGGCGCCACGGCCGTGGTGGAGCGGGTGACGGTCTCCCAGAGCACGTCGCTGTCACCCGAGGGCGGCGGCGGGGGCATCTTCAACGACGGCAACATGGTGGTCACCGACTCCACGTTCATCGGCAACAGCGCCTCCGGCGCCGCGGGCAAGGGCGGGGGCCTGCTCAACGGTGGCGTGCTGACGCTGAAGCGCTCCGAGTTCCACCGCAACAGCGCCAACGCGTACGGCGGCGGGCTCGGCAACTACCGGGGCGCGGCCGAGGTGGAGAGCGTCTCCTTCACCCAGAACAGCGCCGTGCAGGGTGGCGGGCTGGCCAGCTTCTCGGCCCGGACCAAGGTCTCCGACACCGAACTGCTGAACAACACCGCGCAGGTCGGCGGCGGTGCCGCGAACTCCGACGCGGTGCTGGTGATGCGCAAGATGACCATCCGTGGCAACACGTCAACCGTCAACGGCGGCGGTATCTCGACCGTCAAGGGCCTGACCCCGCTCGACGACAGCGTGGTCGACGGCAACACCACCCACGGCCTCGGCGCCGGCATCTACGCCGAGAAGGCGAACCTGCTGGTCCGCGGCAGTGACGTGACCCGCAACGAGGCGGTCGGCGCCACGTCCACGGGTGGCGGCATCTACGCGACGGCGGGCTCGGTGGCGATCTACACCAGCAAGATCACCCACAACGCGTCGACGCTGAAGCCGGGCGGGGTCTTCGCCTCGCACGCCCAGGTCAAGATCGACGACGAGAGCGTTGTCGTCGAGAACGAGCCGACCAACTGCGAGGGCAGCCAGGTGCCCATCGCGCACTGCTTCCGCTGAGGACACCGCGCACCCATCCCGAACGCGCAGCCGGCCGCCCCGACGATCAGTCGGGGCGGCCTCGGCACGTCCGGGTGTTCGCGTGCCGCAGGTGGGTCAGCTCCGCCCGCGCAGGCGACCGGAGAGGTCGTTGGCGAAGAAGTCCAGGAAGCCGTCCGGATCGGGACCGGCGTTCTGCAGGACGATGTGGTCGAAGCCGGCGTCGACGTACGACCGGACCTTGGCGACGTGCGGCTCCGGCTCGGGGCCGACGGCGAAGAGCTGACGGATGTGCTTCTCCTCGACGTGCGCGCTGGCCGCGTCGAAGTTGACCGGGTTCGGCAGCTCGCTCATCACCTTCCAGCCCGTGACCAGCCACCGGCTGGTCTGCAACACCGCCTGCACCGCCTGCTGCTCGTCGGTGGCCCACGCCAACGGAACCTCGGCGTAGCGGGGGCCCGAGCCGTGCGCGCGCCGGTAGTGCTCGACGATCGACGCGTCCGGCTCGGTGGCGAACAACCCGTCGCCCAGCTCGGCGGCGAGTCGGGCCGACGCCTCGCCGCTGGCCGCCACGGCGATCACCGGCGGGGTGTCCGGCAGGTCGAACACCCGGGCGTCCTCGAGTTGCAGGTGCCGGCCCTCGTACGACTGGTAGCCGCCCTGCCAGAGCAGCCGGATGATCTCCAGTGCCTCGCGGAGTCGCTCGTGACGCCCTCGTACGCTGGGGAAACCCTGCCCGACGACGTGCTCGTTGAGTCGCTCGCCGGCACCCACCCCGAGGGTGAACCGTCCGTCGGAGACCAGCGCCATGGTCGCCGCGGCCTGCGCGATGATCGCCGGGTGGTAGCGGACGGTGGGGCAGGTGACGCCGGTGGCCAGGCGCAGTGTGGTGGTCTTGGCCGCGATAGCGCCGAGCACGCTCCAGGTGAACGACGAGTGGCCCTGCGCGTCGAGCCAGGGGTGGTAGTGGTCGCTCATCTCGACGAAGTCGAAACCGGCCTGCTCGGCCAGGACGGCCTGCCGGATGATCTCCTGAGGGCCGTACCCCTCCGAGGCCAGCTTGTAGCCGATCTCCATGTCCTGCTCCCGACGCCGTCCGCGTGACTGACGCCAGTCGGTTCCCGACCGGAGCACCGACAAACGCCGCCGGACCCCAAACCAGCCTCCTAGGATGCCGTACGGGGTGTGCCGGTCACGTCACCTCACCGTGAGGGGTCGGCCGCCGCACCAGCATGTCGATCACACCCGTCAGGTCCTCCTCGCCACCGCCCTCGGCCAGACGACGGCGCATCAGGTCGAAGTAGGGGCTGAGCAGTTCCGTGCTGACGCCCTGCCCCTCGGCGGTGCTCAGGAAGGTCGGGGCGCCGGCCACCTGCATGGCCAGACTGGAGACGACACCCCTGGTGTAGTCGCCATGGCGCAGCTGGTCGGCGGTGTGGTGAACCGTCGGGGCCATCGCCACGAGCCAGTCGGCGAGCAGTGGGGCGAGTGCCGCGGGGTCGATGTCCTCCCGGCGGATCAGCGCGAAGGCGTGCGCGGCCCCGGCGAACATCCCGTACATGGCGCTGAGCAGAGCCACGTCGTACAGGGCCGCGAAGCCTGCGTCCTCGCCCACGTAGGTCGTGCCGAGCGGTACGCCCAGGGTCTCCTGGTGCCGCTCGAACAATTCCCGAGAGCCGCTGTAGATGACGTAGCCACCAGCGTCCGCGGTGCCGACCATCGGAGGGACGGCCATGACCCCGGCGTCGAGGTAACGGGCGCCCCGCTTCCGTGCCCATCCGGCGCGGGCGCGGGCCTGGTCAGGGGTGCTGGTGGTCAGGTTGACCAGGTCCTTGCCGGTCAGGTCGGCGCCGGCCAGCACCTCGCCGACCGATGTGTCGTCCAACAGGCAGACGACCACGAGGGTGTTCGCCGCGACCGCGTCCGCGGCGCTGTCCGCGACCCGCACGCCCTCGGCGGCGAGCGCAGCGGCGCGGGCCGGGGTGCGGTTCCAGACGGTGAGTGGATGCCCGGCGGTACGCCAGGCACGCGCCAGCGCGGTGCCCATCGCGCCGAGCCCCAGCACGGTGACGGAGGTCTTCTCGAGAGTGTTCTGTGCCATGCCGACTACGCTTGTCAGAGTCCCGCAAATGATCAAGTACGCACGTCGAAGTGGGTGGTTACCCCGGGGTGAGCGTGCACGTCAGGAGGATGCGGCATGGCGACGCTGAACCGGCCGGGCACACCGGACGGACACATCTGCGGGATCGACACCGCGATGGAGGTCATCGGCGGCAGGTGGAAGGTGCTGATCCTCTGGGCGCTCCACGAGCATCCCCAGCGCCGCTTCGGTGAGCTGCGTCGACTGCTTCCGGGAATCACCGAGAAGGTGCTGACCTCACACCTGCGCGAGATGGAGGCGGACGGTGTCGTGCGCCGTGTCTCCTACGACGAGGTGCCACCCCACGTCGAGTACTCGCTGACCGAAAACGGCGTCCGACTCAACGACGCGCTCGAGCCGCTGGCAGCCTGGGGTCGCCAACGGTCAGACCTGGGCGCAGCCGGGGCGGACAGGGCCGACATCGTGACCCGCGACGACAGCGACAGGGCTCTCGAACATCTCCGAACTGGCCCGTGACCAGGTCGAACACCCGGCCGGCTGTTCGAAACAGCGGACACCCCTTCCGGCGGTCACCGTCGGGCCAACAGACTTCTCCTCGTCCGGCGGAGCCACCCGACCGAGGGCGGTCTCACCGCCAGACGAGGTCAGGCGTGGACCAGTGTCGGCGGCCGTAGCGGTCGCGGCAGAGCCAACAGGGGAGTCAGGATGACCAACAGTGTGTTCCGTCGTGCCGCCGCCGTGCTCGTGGCGGCCGTCCTCGGGGGCGGAACAGCCCTCACCGGCGTCTCGCCGGCCTTCGCGGAGGGCTGCCTCAGTGGCAGGGGCGACGTGCCCAGCCCGAAGGGCGGGCCTGGAGCGACCGCGACCGCCACCCTCTGCGTCAACAGCGCCGGCTACGCCTGGCTGGACACGAACCGGACCAACACCGTCACCGACCTGAGCGGCGACGGCTACGCCGCCCGGGTGTACGTCTACTGGAACCGGGGGTACAGCGGGGCGATCGCCGTCGACGACACCTCGTCGTCCGGAGGTGCCCGGCTGTCCTGGGAGTCCGGCGTGGGCACCCAGTACCGCTGGACCGAGGTCTTCGTCTGCCTGGGCTACTCGAGGCCCGACGACTACAACGGCCGCTGCGACTCGATCGTCTACAACAACTGAAGCGCGCCGGCCCAGGCCCACACCGGGGCCTGGGCCGGAAAGCCTTTGTCCTACTTGGACGGCTCGGGCAGCTTGCAGTCGACCTTGGGGTTGGCGCCGATGTAGTTCAAGGGCCCGGCCACGATGGTGACCAGGATCGTACCGGCCTCGGCGCAGTTGGTGTCGTCGCCGCTGTAGTAACCGCGCTGGCCGGCGGCGACCGCGCCGATCAACAACCAGATCACGACGATGACTCCGAGTATCGAGGTGCCGCGCATCGCTGCCTCCTGAGGAATGTGGTGGATTGCTGAGGTGCAGGCGTTGTACCCAATCGGGTCCCGCGGCTAACGGTCCCCAGCAACGACCCCGCGAATCGTCCGTCCGGCCGATGCGGTCCACCGTTGAGTACCGCTCGCGCATCGGCCACCCGCACCCTGTCGCACGGGCGCGCTATCGGATCGCCGACCGACCTCGCCGTCGTACGGGCCGGTGGACGTAGAACTGCCTCACGGCCCCGCCGAGGAGGACTCATGGACGCCCCGACACCGCCCCTGTACATCGACCGCCCCGAGGACGTCGCGGTCGCGGCCCGCGCGCTCGCCGGCGGTGCGGTCGTCGCGGCGGCGTTCGCCAACTTCTACGCCATCGTCACTCGTCCTGACGCGGCCACCGTGCGCCGGGTCAACCTCGCCAAGGGCCGTCCGGCCCACCACGTCGGCAGCATCACCACCGCCATCGGACGCATCCCGGGGATGTACGACTGGACGCGGATCTCACCGCGCCTGCCGATCGGGCGGGTGCGGGCGTTGATGGACGCCCTCTACGGGGCCGGGCCGTTCGGCTTCCGGGGGCCGGCGGCGGAACGGATCCCCGAGCACCTCGTCCAGGTCGACGAGGGGTTGCGGACCACCCAGGTGATCGCACCTGGTCTCACCTGCCCGTCCAACGCCTTCTTCGAGCGGGCGCTCGCCGAGACCGGGTCGGACCACCTCTACATCACCTCGGCGAACCGGTCCCGGCACCTCACCGGGGCGGCCGAGGAGCCGGCGCACTGGAAGGCCGGCGCTCTCGCCGCCGACTTCGCCCACCTCGACGACCTGGTGGTGCTCTCGCACCGGGACGAGGCGGCGGCCCGCGCCGCATACCCGGGCTACCTCACCACCTCGGTCACCCTGCTCTCCTTCCACGCGCCGGAAGGTGAGCTCGAAGAGCCGCCCGTGCTCACCGTGGACCGGCACGGATCGCTGCACCTGGACGACGTCCGCCGGGCCGCCGCGCCGCTCGGCCTGCAGGTGCGCCTGGCCGGCACCGCCCGGCAGCGGTTGCAGGTCCGGGGGTACGCCGGGGCGCTGGTGTGAGCGGCGGCGGTCCCGGGTCGACGACTCCACGCTGATCGGGCCGCGCTCGCGTGCCGGCTCAGTGCGGTGGGCTGGGGGGCTCCGGCGGCTTGCCGTGGCTTCGCCGGAAGTCCGCGTATGCCACCGCGACCAGCACCACCAGGGCCCCCAGGGACGTGACCATGGGCGGCACGTACAGCGCGGCGGGGGCGATGGTCAGCAGCGCCAGGATGCCTCCCGGTCGGGACCAGGACACCCGGCTGAACACCTCGTACTCGAAGGAGGCCCGGCCGGCCAGGAACAGCGCCGGGCCGCCGAGGATCACCGCCAGCCAGGCCGGCGGGGTCTCCCCGGTGGGTTCGTGCAGCACCAGGTGGAAGCCGGACGCCGTGGTCACCACCCCGGAAATCATCAACAGATGGGTATACGGCGCGCTGAACAGGAACCTGCTCGGCGACTCGGACGCCTTGATGGCGCTCGGCAGCAGCTCGCCGGACTTGTGCACGTAGATCCGCCAGAGCAGCAGAGTCGTCAGGAACGCCACCGCGAACGCCGCGAGGTTCTCGGCCTCGTTGTGCTCCAGGCTGAACATGGTGCCGATCGTCAGGATGCAGTCGCCGAGCGCGATGATGAAGAACTGCTGGTAACGCTCGGACAGATGCTCCGCCGTGACGTTGCGCTGCTTCTCCGGCACCACTCCGAGCCCTGGCACCGGGTACGCGAGCCGGAAACCGAGGTAGTCGATGGCGAGCGCGATCGCCCAGCAGATGATCCGGGCTTCCCCGCTGACGAATGCGCCGATGAGCCACGGGATCGCCGACACCACGAACCAGACGAAGATGCGCGCCGCCCGACGTTGGGTCTGCGGTTGACGCCGCACCGCCGGCATCAGGAACAGCCCGCGCCCCAGGTGGATCGCCACGTAGGTGCCGGCGAAGACGAACCCACGGTCGTCGAACGCCTCCGGAATCGCCGTCGTCATCAGCAGCGCGCCGAACATCACGGCGCTGATCAGCAGCTTGATCTCGGTGCGTTCCGGGTCGTACAGGTCGGTGACGAGGGTGGTGATCGCCCAGGTCCACCAGACGGCGGCCAGCATGATCAGGGCCTGCCCGGCGCTGTGCCAGTCGAGTCGCTCGACCATCGTCCGGGAGATGAGCGCCAGCGCGACCACGTACACGAGGTCGAAGAAGAGTTCGAGGAGGGTCACCCGGCGCGGGCCCTCCGGATCTCGCACCGGAGGGCCGCTGGCCTGCGGCGACGCAGGATCCGGCGCGGGGAGGTGCACGGGTTGCTCCTGCGGAACCGGTCGACTCGACGGACCTGTCCGGCCCACCTCAACGGACGGTAACGACAGGCCGGCAGCACGGTCCCGGAATTGCCCGGACTTCCCCCGACCGGGTCGGTCGGCCCGGGTTCCGGGACGTCCGGCGTCCGGCGGTTACCGCGGGCCTCGCACCGTCGAGTGGATCGTCGTTCCGCCACCGACGAGCGAGCCCCCGGCCGGTCGTCGCGGTGGACGGCCGGCCGGGGGCTCCAGGTCAGGCGTCAGGCCTGGTTGCTGTTCGGCAGAACTGCGGCCATCTCGTCGCCGGCGCCGGCGAGCACGCGGGCCTGCTGCGGCCAGCTGGCCAGCCCGGGTGCGGCGCGCAGACCGGCGGCCCGGATCAGGTCGCGCAGCGCCGGCTCGTCCAGGTCACCGAGCTGGCCGTACGTGCGCACGCCGGCGTCCTGCAACGCCGCCGCCATCTTCGGTCCGATCCCCTGGATGCGGCGGAAGTCGTCGGCCGGCCCCGTCGGGTCGCCCTCGTAGCTGGTGATCGAGGTGTCGTCGGCCGAACGGACCGGAGGGGTAGCGGTGTCGGTAGGCCGCACCGGAGGGGCCGCCACGGTCGAGCGCTCCGGCTCAGCGTCCACCGGCTCAGCGTCCACCGGCTCAGCGTCCACCGGACCGGCGAGCGTCGCGTCGCTGGTCGCCGGCTCCGGGTCGACGGCCGAGGCCCTGGTCTCCGCGTCGTCCGCCGGGGTGACGGCGACCGGCTCCTCAGCCGAAGCGGTACGGGCGGGCTCGTCCGTCGAGGTGACCACGGCGGGCTCGTCGGCCGGAGTGGTGTCGACCGGCGGGAGGTCGTCCGCCGGCTTGCGGGGGGCGACGACGGCCGTCGGGACGTGCTGCTCGTCGACCGTGACCGGCTCGGGAGTGGACTCCGCTGCGGGCTCCGGCCGCAGCTCATCCGCATCGGGCTCGGCGACCGGTACGGGCGGCGGGGGCTCGGTCAGCGCCATGTCGGACGGGTCGACGGTGCTCGGGGCGTCCGCCGGGACCGGCGTCGGGGTGGGGGCGTCCGCGTCGGTCACCGAAGCCGGCGCGCTGACCGTGTCCACCGGTACCGGCTCGTCGGCGACGGCGGTCGGCGCCGGGTCGACGGCGGCCGCGGGCCGCGGCTCGTCGGTCGTGGCAGCCGGCGTCGGCGTGGAGATCACGGCCAGTCCGGCGACCGGGTCACCCTCCACTATCGACTTGCCCTGCACGCCCCGCCGGCCGCGCAGCAGCCACCCGGCGGCCAGTCCCAGCAACAGTGCCAGTACCACTATCAGCGAGTGTCCGATAGACCACGCCACGGCGAACCTCCCTCTCACCTCGTTGGAAAAGTCACGAGAAAAACTCGCCGCAGCTTCGCACACGCCCATTACCGATGAGAGAGAGGCTCGGCCAGGGGCGCTGTGGGCGGGTTTACCACGTCAGCCGGTACCCGACGGGTGACACAGCGTCGCCCCGACCAGCCGGGAAGCCCGGTCCGACCGCCCCCACACAGCCGCGGCGCGGCGCGGCACGGCACGACGAGACCCGGGCCCGGCGGGGTACGCCGAGCCCGGGTGGCCGTTGCCCGACTCAGTCCCGATCGCCCTCATAGGTGTGGAAGTCGTCGACGAACCGTTGGCGCAGCCGCGGCACCCGGCTCGTCACTCCGAAGTAGCCGCGCGCGCCGAGCAGCGCGAGCCGGCCCACCACCGGCCGGTACATCCGGTCGTCGCCGCTGGTGCCGCTGCGGTTCAACGATTCGGCGACCCGCGCGAAGCCGTACGGCGCCATCGCCGCCTCGTAGTCCGCCACGGACTGGAGCAGGGTCTTGTCACCGGCGGTGGCGCAGGTGAGTTGCTCGCAGAGCAGGCGGGCGTCGCGAAGCGCGGTGTTCGCGCCGACACCGCGACCGGGGGTCATGGTGTGGATGGCGTCGCCGAGCAACGTGACGGTGCTGCTCTTCCAGGGAGGCACCGGCTCGGAGGTCGACACCTTGATCGGTAGGGCGCTGGCCGGCTCCGCTCGGGTCAGCAACTCCCGCAGGTGGGGGTGCCAGTTGGTGGTGAGGCCCAGGGCGACCTGGACGAGGTCCTCCCCGCGACGCTCCATCACGTCGCTCGGGAACCGGCGGGCCGTACTCCAGATGATCAGGTTGATGTTGTCGGTGGTGGTGTCCTGCGACAGGCCGGGCCAGTTCTTCAGCAGGGCGGCGTCCGTGTCGCTGACGCCGGGTTTGACGGCCCGCGTGGCGTCCCACTTGAACTCCATGACATGCAGGACGCCCATAATGCCGCCGACGCCGAAGATCAGGGAGATGCCCTGACCGACGCGCTCGGGGACGAGGCCGCGGGTGTGCGCGGTCAGTGGGATGCGGGTGGCGATGTTGATGGTGCCGGCGTCGCGGGTGACGGCGTGCGGAAGGTACTGCCGCCGTACCGCCGAGTGCGTGCCGTCGGCCCCGACCAGCAGGTCCCCGGTGGCGGTCGTGCCGTCGGAGAAGTGCGCGGTGACAGTGCCGTCGTCGCGTTGCTCATACCGGGTGAAGGTCTTGTCGAAGTGCACCACGTCGTCGAGGCCGGTGAGCAGTACGTGGCGCAGCACCATCCGGGCCACCGAGTGTTCGGTGTGCACGGGGTCGGCGTTCGGCCGCAGGGGGAATGACGCGGTCTGACGTAGCCCCTGGGTGACCACGTTGAAGTAGTGCGGCGGTCGGGCGCAGGTCGCGAGGAAGGTGGCGAACAGCTCTGGCGACAGGCACTCGCGCAGTGCTCGGCTGCCGGTCGGGCCGATGCCGACCCGGTAGCCGAGCAGCCCGTCGGCGCGGTCGCGGTGCCGTTCGTACACGGCGACTGTCATCCCGGCCCGGCGCAGGCCGTGCGCCAGGCACAGCCCGCCGGTGCCGGCGCCGATGATCAGGACGTGCGGTGGCGCGCCGGACATGTCAACCAGCCGGGTGCGCCGCTGGCGCGTCGGTGTTGGCTGGCCGTGCCGTTGGCACGTCGGTGCTGGTTGGGCGCGCTGTGAGCGCGTCGGTGTTGGCTGGGCGCGCCGCTGGCGCGTCGGTGGCGTCCCACCGGTAGAAGCAGCCGGCGATCGCGTCCCGTGGGGAACGCCAGGTCGGCAGGTACGGCGACGTGTGCGCGGACAGCCGCTCGTTGACCTGCTGGAAGAGCGGGTGGTTACGGGCCGCAGCCAGGGCGTCCGGGTCGACGTCCGATGTTTCCATCACGTGTACGCACAGGTCGTGCAGGCAGTACAGGGACCGGTGCGTGACACCGGTCAGGCCGGGCAGCTCGGTGGCGTCGGATTCGGCGAAGATCTGCGCGACCCGCCCCTCCGCGCCCGGGATGATCCGGCTGACGATCAGTAGACGACTCATGGGACCCCTTCCGCCGGTGGCCTTTCCGACCCTCGGATCGGCGCCACGTGCTCTGTGCGCCCACCGTGCCGCAGCGACTGTCACGTCACCGTCACGTACGCCGCCCGGCCGGTGACGGGCGACCGACGACGGCTTCCCGGCTGGCCTGGCGGATCGGGGCGAGCGTGTCGTCGAGCAGGGCGCTCATCGCCGGACTGGGCTCCAGGCGCAACTCCCTGCGCAGCAGGTCCCGGTAGACGTAGAAGGCGTGCACGGCTTCGAAGGCGTTGCCCTCGGCCAGGTGGATGCGGACGACCAGCCGGTGCGGAGTCTCCCGTAACGGCTCGGCCGCCATCGCCTCCAGCGCGGCTTCGAGGGCCTCGCCGTGCCGCCCCGCAGTGAGGTGTTGCCCGGCCAGCTGTTCCAGCATGTGCAGGCGGAGTTGGCGCAGCCTCTCCCGGTCCAGCAGCACCCAGTCGTCGTACCACCCGGGGAGGAGGTCGTGCCGTCCGGCGGCGAGCGCCCCGGCGGCGGTGCTCGGGTCGTCGCCGTCGCGGACCCGGGCCGCGGTGCCGACCAGGTCGTCGACGTCGAGCCGGACCGCCGGGTCGAGCCGTACGGTGTCGCCGGCCACGGTCATCGGGCAGCACGGGTCCTGGCGGAGCCGCCACAGCGCGGTACGCAGGGAGGACAGCGCCCGTTCCTCCGACGCGTCGGGCCAGAGCAGCCCGGCGAGCTGGCTGCGGGTGGCGCCGGGGCGCAGCCCGATCAGCGCGATCACCCGTTGCAGCCCGCGCGGCACCACGATCGGCGCGGAGTCGCGCAGCAGTCGGAAGCCGCCGAGCAGGTGGAGCGACACGCCCTCCTCGGGCGGGCCTCCGGCGGTTGGCACGGTCGGATCAGCGGTCACGGCGGCACCCCCTGCGGAACGCTCGTCCCGACTGTCTGCTGCGTCCTGGATCGGCTGCCCGTGACGCCTCTGTCGACCCCATCGGTGGAGGCGCGACCCCGGCTGCCGGGCGCGGCCCCCACCCGCCGAGGCCGCCGGGCTGACCACCGTGAAGATTATCAATAACGGTCACGTTGCGTCAATGTCGGCGTGGACCTTCTATTGGCGACAGTCAACCTGAGATCGGTTCTGAACTGCGCAAACATCAGATCGATCGAGAGCGTGGCGTATGGCTGACACATAGCTGATGCACAGCTTGCGTCAACGCAGCGTCACGAAGGTGCGTCCACGGTGGGCCCTGCCTGGTGACGCCGCCGTGACGAGGACTGCCGCATCGTGTGGGCAGTCGTCCAGCGCGTCCGGGGACCACCCGTTGCCGGCCGGACGCCGTGGGGGGAGGCCAAGTATGGACCGATCGCTGATCGTCGCGAAGGTGGATCCGGCCGCTACGGAGCGCGTCGCCGAGATCTTCGCCGAGTCGGACGCGACGGAGCTGCCGCGCCTGGTCGGCGTCCGGCACCGCTCGCTGTACCGCCTGCACGACCTCTACGTGCACCTGCTGGAGACCGAGCAGTCGACGGAGGGCGCGGTCGAGGCCGCCCGTGGCCACCCTGAGTTCATCCGGGTCAGCGACCGCCTGCGCCCGTACGTCTCGCCGTACCTGTCGACCTGGCGCTCACCGCGTGACGCCATGGCGCAGTGCTTTTACCGGTTCGACGCCCCGGACACCGGAGGGCGGTCGTGACGGCCACCGCGCCGCGCGAGGAGCAGCTCTGGTCCCGCTGCGCCGGCTGCGCCAGCCTGCTCTACCGCAAACGGTTACGCCGCAACCTGGACGTCTGCCCGGAGTGCGGGGAGCACGCCCGACTCGGGGCACCGGAACGCCTGCGCCAACTCGTCGACCCCGGATCGCTGCGCCCACTGGCCGACCGGCTGCCGGAGGCGGACCCGATCGACTTCGTCGACGTGGTGCCGTATCCGCACCGGCTCACCGCCGCGCGGGCCAGCACCGGCCTTGTCGAAGCCGTCGTCTGTGCCACGGCCACCATCGGCGGACACCCGGTCGCGATGGCGGTGATGGACTTCCGTTTCCTCGGTGGCAGCCTGGGTTGCGCCGTCGGTGAGCTGATCACCCGGACCGCCGAACGGGCGCTCGACGAGCGCATCCCGCTCGTCCTGGTGACCGCCTCCGGTGGAGCGCGGATGCAGGAGGGCGCGCTGTCGTTGATGCAGATGGCCACCGTCAGCCAGGCCATCGCCGCGCTGCGCGAGGCGGGTCTGCTCACGGTGAGCGTCCTGACTGACCCGACCTACGGTGGGGTGGCCGCGTCGTTCGCCACCAACACCGATCTGGTGCTCGCCGAGAGCGGCGCGCGGATGGGTTTCGCCGGCCCCCGGGTGATCCGTCAGGTGACCGGCCGGGCGTTGCCGGAGGGCTTCCAGACCGCCGACTTCCTGCTCCGACACGGGCAGGTCGACATGGTGGTGCAGCGCCGGTCACTGCGCGGACGCCTGGTGGCGCTGCTCGCCGCGACCCACGCCGGCGCTCCGACCCGCCCATCCGTACCCCGGCAGGAGCCGGCGTCGCACCGCGAGCGCCTCGCCGACGACGCCGCCGCCGCGGCGCGGCCGCCGGCAACCCCGGCAGCGGACGGAACCGCGGCGGTACGCGACGCGTGGGACACCGTGCGGATGGCACGGCACCCCGGCCGGCCGACCACACTGGACTACCTCGACTCCGTCTTCGACGGCTTCGTGGAGCTGCACGGCGACCGGCTCGGCGCGGACTGCCCGGCCATCGTGGGGGGCGTGGCCCGGCTGGCCGGCCGACACGTGATGGTCATCGGACACCAGAAGGGGCACACCACCGCCGAACTGGTGGCCCGCAACTTCGGCATGGCCAGCCCGGCCGGACATCGCAAGGCGCTGCGGTTGATGCGCCTGGCCGCCCGGCTCGGCCTACCGGTGGTGACCCTGGTGGACACCCCCGGCGCCGACCCGGGGGTGAGCGCCGAGGAACACGGCCAGGCGGCGGCCATCGCGGAGAACATCCTCGCCCTCACCGTGCTGCCCACCCCCGTGCTCGCGGTCATCACCGGAGAGGGCGGCAGCGGCGGCGCGCTGGCCCTCGCCGTCGCCGACCGGGTGCTGATGCTGGAGAACGCCGTCTACTCGGTGATCAGCCCCGAGGGCTGCGCGGCGATCCTGTGGCCGGACCGGTCGGCGGCTCCGCAGGCCGCCCGGGCGCTGCGGCTGAGCGCCCCCGACCTGCGCCGGCTCGGCGTGGTCGACGAGGTCGTGCCGGAGCCGCCCGCCGCCGCGCACGACGACCCGGCGGAGACCGCGCTGCGGTTGCGGGCCGCCCTGCTGGCGAATCTGCTGCCGCTGCTCGACGTGCCGCCGGCCATGCTGGTCCGCCTCCGCCGGCAACGGTTCCGGCGGTTCGGCGCGACCCGTGCCGGTCAGCGGGCAGGTGTCCGGTGAGCGCCGAGAACGGGGCGGTGTCGACAGTCGAGGCACCCGAGGACACCGAGGTCGGCGAGGAGGAGGCGCTGGCCGGACTACGTCGGCAGGCGCAGCACCTGATCGCCGAGCTGACCGGGCCGGTGCGCCGGATCCGGCTGCGCAGCGGGCCGGCCGTCCTCGAGGTCGAGTGGCATCCGGAGAACGTGACCCGATCCGACGTACCCTCTTCGCCGGCCATGGTGGAGGCGCCGCCGGTGCCCGGCCCACCGCCGGCGTCGACCCCACCGTCGGTGCCCGGCCGCGCTGCCGTGCGGGCGCCGATCGTCGGCACCTTCTACCGGTCGCCGGAACCGGGTGCGACCCCGTTCGTCACGGTGGGGGACCTGGTCCGGCCCGGCCAGCCGGTCGCCATCGTCGAGGCGATGAAGCTGATGAACGAGGTGACCGCCGACCGCGCCGGTCGGGTGGTCGCGATCCTCGTCGAGGACGGCCAGTCGGTGGAGTACGACCAGCCGCTGGTCGAACTGGACCCGGCGTGACAGCGCGGGGTGCGTGACGATGTTCGAGACCGTGCTGATCGCCAACCGGGGCGAGATCGCGCTGCGGGTGCTGCGCGCCTGCCGGGAGCTGGGCGTACGGACGGCCGTCGTCTACTCCGCCGCCGACGCCGACTCGGCGGCGGTCCGTCACGCCGACCAGGCGATCCGGATCGGGCCCGCGTCGAGCCGGCGCAGCTACCTGAACGCCGCCGCCATCGTGGAGGCGGCCCGACAGGTGGGCGCGCAGGCCGTGCACCCCGGCTACGGTTTCCTCTCCGAGGACGCCGACTTCGCCGAGATCTGCGCGGACAACGGGCTGACCTTCATCGGCCCGCCGCCGGCGGTGATGGCCGCGTTGGCCGACAAGTCCTCCGCGCGGGCCCTGATGAGCCGCGCCGGCCTGCCGCTGTCTCCGGGCAGCGTCGCACCGGTGCCGACCGCCGCCGCGGCCGCCGAGATCGCCGAGGCCGTCGGCTACCCGGTGATCGTGAAGGCCGCCGCCGGGGGCGGCGGCCGGGGGATGACAGTGGTCCGCACCCCGGGCGAGCTGCGCCGGGCGTACACCCGGACCCGGGCCGCCGCGCAGGCCGCCTTCGGCGACGACCGGGTGTACGTCGAGCGCTACCTCACCGAGGCTCGGCACGTCGAGGTGCAGGTGCTCTGCGACTCCCACGGGAACGGGGTGCACCTGGGCACCCGGGACTGCTCGGTGCAACGCCGGCACCAGAAGCTGGTGGAGGAGGCGCCCGCCCCGGCGCTGCCCGCCGCCGTCCTCGACACCATCGCCGAGACGGCGCTGCGGGGTGCGCTCGAGGTCGGTTTCGTCGGTGCCGGCACGCTGGAGTTCCTTGTCGACGCCGAGGAACAGTTCCACTTCTTGGAGATCAACTGCCGGATCCAGGTCGAGCATCCGGTGACCGAGATGATCACCGGGATCGACCTGGTGCACGAGCAGCTGCACATCGCCGCCGGCGTGCCGCTGCGCTGGCGGCAGGAGGAGATCCGCCTGCGCGGCGTCGCGGTGGAGTGCCGGGTCAACACTGAGGACCCCGGGCGTGGCTTCGCGCCCACCCCCGGCCGGTTGGACCGTTTCACCCCACCCGGCGGCCCGTTCACCCGGGTGGACACCCACGCCAGCGCCGGCTACGTGATCGGCCCCTGGTACGACTCCCTGCTGGCGAAGGTCATCGTCTGGGCACCCGACCGGGAGTTGGCCCTCAACCGGCTGGAACGCGCCCTCGACGAGTTCGACATCGCCGGCCCGGGTGTGCACACCACCATCCCGTTCGTCCGGCGGGTGCTCGACGACGCCGCATTCCGCAAAGGCCGCTACACCACGGGCCTGGTCGACCGTCTGCTCGGTGTGCCCGGTGCGGCGCCCGCACAGCGGCCGACGGCCACCCCCGCACCGCGCCCCGCGTCCGCCGCGACGCCCGACGTACCCAACAGGAGGACCCGATGACCGTCACCCATGGTCGCCCGATGACCGCCGAGATCACCGACATCCTGGTGGCGCACTGCGGGCTGGACGCCGACGCCGCGGCCCGGGCGCCCGCCGCGTCGCTGGAGGAGCTGGGCATGGACTCACTCGCCCTGCTGGAACTCTCCGCGGTCGTCGCCGACAGGTGGCAGGTGAGCATCCCCGAGCAGGCCGGGCACCTGAGCATCCCGGCGGTGGCCGACCTGGTCGCCAACCGCGCCGACCCGCCCGGGCACACCGAGAACAGCGTGGTCATCGACGCACCGCTCGCGGTGGTCTGGGAGGTCACCAACGACGTGGCGAACTGGACCGAGCTGTTCACCGAGTACGCCGTGGTGGAGATCCTGCACCGCGACGGGCACACGGTGCGGTTCCGGCTCACCATGTACCCCGACGAGAACGGGGTGTCCTGGAGCTGGGTCAGTGAACGCACCTCCGACCCGGTGAGCCGCCAGGTGCGGGCGCACCGGGTGGAGACCGGGCCGTTCGAGTACATGCGGATCCACTGGCGCTACACCGAGGAGGACGGCGGCACCCGGATGACCTGGACGCAGGACTTCGCCATGAAGCCGACAGCACCCGTCGACAACGCCGCGATGACCGAGCGGATCAACACCAACAGCGTCATCCAACTCGCAGTGATCAAGGACCGGGTGGAGCGGATCGCCCGGCAACGCGCCGACCAGGGCTACCCGGCGGCCGGCGACGAGTCGACGGAGGCCGACGATGAGTGACCTGAGCACCCGGCCGGTCGCCGCCCGGGACGTACCCGCCGACCGGCGGCGCGGCGGTGAGCTGCGGGTGCTGCTGGGCCCCCGCACCGTCGGCAGCACCTCGGGGTTCCTCGGGGTGGCCACCCTCGCGCCGGGGGAGCGGATCGCCGAGCACTACCACCCGTACAGCGAGGAGTTCCTGTACCTGGTCCGCGGCGCGATCACCGTCGACCTGGACGACCAGCCGACGCTGCTGGCCACCGGCGAGGGCCTGTTCGTTCCGGTGAACGTGCGGCACCGGCTGCGCAACACCGGCGTCGAGCCGGCCGAGGTGGTCTTCCACCTGGGTCCGCTCGCCCCGCGCCCCGAGTTGGGGCACGTCGACACCGAGTTGGTCGAACAGCGGGGCGGATCGTGAGCGCGAGGAGTGAGCCGGTTTTGCGAGCCCCGCAGTCGCGAACAGAGGTGACGCGATGACCAGGCGCCGCACGGTGGTGACCGGGGTCGGGGTGGTCGCCCCGGGCGGCGCGAGCCGGGACCGGTTCTGGAAGACCATCACCGAGGGGCGGACCGCCACCCGGCGGATCAGCTTCTTCGACCCGTCGCCGTTCCGGTCGCAGATCGCCGCGGAGTGCGACTTCGACCCGGTCGCGGCGGGGCTCAGCGAGGCCGAGCGTCTCCGGGCCGACCGGTACGTCCAGTTCGCGCTGGCCTGCTCCGCCGAGGCGCTCGCCGACGCCCAACTGGTGCTCACCGACGCGGAGCGGGACCGGGCCGGGGTGGTGCTGGGCACCGCTGTGGGCGGCACGATGGCGTTGGAGCAGGAGTACGTCACGGTCAGCGAGCACGGCCAGCGGTGGCTGGTCGACGCGGCGCGCGGTGGCCCGTACCTCTATCAGGCGTTGGTGCCCAGCAGCCTCGCCGCCGACGTGGCCTGCCGGCACGGGTTGCACGGCCCGGCGCAGGTGGTGTCGACCGGTTGCACCTCGGGCATCGACGCCATCGGGTACGCCCACCAGATGATCGTGGACGGTGAGGCGGACGTGATGCTGGCCGGCGCGTCGGACTCGCCGATCTCGCCGGTGACCGTGGCCTCGTTCGACGCGATCAAGGCGACCAGCCCGGACAACGACGACCCGGCGCACGCCTCGCGTCCGTTCGACGCGGACCGGCACGGGTTCGTGCTGGCCGAGGGTGGGGCGGTGCTGGTGCTGGAGGAGGCCGGGCACGCCCTGCGGCGGGGGGCGCACATCTACTGCGAGGTGGCCGGGTACGCCAGCCGCAGCAACGGTTACCACATGACCGGGTTGCGGCCGGACGGGCTGGAGATGAGCCTCGCCGTGACCGATGCGCTCACGCAGGGTCGGATCATCCCGGAGCAGGTGTCCTACATCAGCGCGCACGGTTCGGGTACCCGGCAGAACGACCGGCACGAGACGGCCGCGTTCAAGCGGGCGCTGGGTCAGCGCGCGTACCAGGTGCCGATCAGCTCGATCAAGTCGATGGTGGGGCACTCGCTGGGTGCGATCGGGTCGATCGAGATGGCCGCGTGTGCCCTCGCGATCGAGTTCGGGGTGGTGCCGCCGACGGCGAACTGGAGCACCCGGGACCCGGAGTGCGACCTGGACTACGTGCCGAACGAGGCGCGGGAGGTCCCGGTGGACGTGGCCCTGTCGGTGGGCAGCGGGTTCGGCGGTTTCCAGTCGGCGATGGTGTTCCGCCGGCTGCCCGGGAGCGTGGCGGCGTGAGCGCCGCTGAGCAACACGGCGGCGTGAGCGCCGCTGAGGATCGTGCCGGCGTGAGCGCGCCCCAGCAGCGGGACGGGGTCAGCGCTCCTGCGGCTCGGGCGGTGGTGACCGGCATCGGTGTGGTCGCGCCCAGTGGCATCGGCGCGGACGCGCACTGGCGTACGGTGCTGGCCGGCACCCGGCGGACCGGTCCGATCACGTTGTTCGACCCGTCCGGCTACCCGACCCGCAACGGCGGGGAGGTGCCCGGCTTCACCCCGGACTCCTACGCGGACAGTCGACAGTTGGTGCAGACCGACAGGTGGACGCACCTCGGCTTCGCGGCGACCCGGCTGGCGTTGGCCGACGCCGGCCTGCCCGAGCGGGCCTCCGACCCGTACGGGTACGCGGTGACACTGGCCAGCTCGTCGGGCGGCAACCTGTTCGGTCAGCGGGAGCTGCAACGGCTCTGGGGCGGGACGTCGCGCACGGTCGGGGCGTACCAGTCGATTGCCTGGTTCTACGCGGCCAGCGTCGGGCAGCTCTCCATCCACCACCAGTTCAAGGGCCCGAGCGGGGTGTTGGTCGCGGAGTCGGCCGGCGGGCTGGACAGCCTCGCGCACGCGGCCCGCGCGGTGCGCCGGGGCACACCGGTGGTGATCGCCGGGGCGACCGAGTGCCCGCTGAGCCCGTACGCGTTGGCGTGCCAGTTGCGCTCCGGTCTGCTCAGTGAGGTGACCGACCCGGAGCGGGCGTACCTGCCGTTCGACGCTTCGGCCAGCGGTTACCTGCCGGCCGAGGGGGGAGCGGTGTTCGTGGTGGAGGAGTTGGGGCACGCCCTGGCCCGGGGCGCCCGGGTGTACGGCGAAGTCAGTGGTTGGGGTTCCACCCACGACGCCGCGCACACCACGGCGGACAGCGCGGGAGACCCGGGCCAGTACGCGCGGGCGATGCGGTTGGCCCTGGACCGGGCCGGCGTCGCGGCGGCCGGGATCGACGTGGTGCTGCCTGACGCGCTCGGGGTGTCCCGCTACGACCGCAGCGAGGCCGAGGCGCTGCGTGCGGTGTTCGGCGACCGGCCGCCCCCGGTGACGACGCAGAAGCCGCTGACCGGGCGGGCGTACCAGGGTGGGTCGGCGTTGGACGTGGCTACCGCGCTGCTCGCGTTCGCCCACGACACGCTGCCGGCCTCGGCGGGCCCGGACGAGGTGGCCGACGGGTGCGAGCTGGACTTCCTGCGCGAGCACCGCCGGCCGCGCAACCGCCTCGCGCTGGTCTGCGCGCGGGGCTTCGACGGCTTCAACAGCGCGCTGGTCCTGCGGGGTGCCGCGCCGACGATGGGAGAAACATCATGAGCGAGCAGCGGGCCCGGGTGGTCTTCCTGGTGCGGGTGCCGGTGCCGCGCACCGAGGCGTTCCTCGCCGCCTACGAGGAGGTGCGGCATCTGGTGGCCGGAGGGGTGCCGGGGCACCTGGTCGACCAGGTGTGCCGTTCGTCGACCGACCCGGAACAGTGGTTGATCACCAGCGAGTGGGCGAGCCTGGCCGACTTCGAGACCTGGGAACGCAGCCCGGAGCACCGGGACCTTGTTCGCCCGATGCGGGAGTGTTTCACCGACGCCCGTTCGCTGCGTTTCCACATCCACGCCCAGACGCCCGCCCTGGCCTGACGGGTCGGCGCCCGCCAGGATGGCCGCGGCGCTGCTTCCGTGATCAGGTGATGAAAAATAGTTGTCAGGACCGTCCCTGACCTACTTTTCATCACCTGATCTTGGGCCGGAAGGGGTGCCACCACCGGATCGTCCACGGGGTGAGGTGATCGCTGAGCGCGTAGGGTTCTGGACCCATGAAGGTACTGATATCTGTGGATCTGGAGGGCATCTCGGGGATTGTGCATCCCACCGAGACGAACCCGGATCGCTACGACTACGAACGCGGTCGGGCGCTCATGACGGCCGAGGCGGATGCGGTGATCGCCGGCGTGCTCGACGCCGAACCCGCCGCGGTGGTGTGGGTCGCCGACGCACATGGACCGTTTCGGAACCTCCTGCCGGAGGACCTCGACCGGCGTGCTCACCTCGTGCGAGGTAAACCCCGCCCACTGGGCATGCTCGCCGGGTTGGACGAGCACACCGATGCCGTTCTGCTCGTCGGCTACCACGCTCGGGCCGGTGCCGGGCCCGCCGTGTTGGCCCACACGATAAGTGACGCCGTCCTCGACGTACGGGTGGCCGGACGATCGCTGGGCGAGATCGGCCTCAACGTCGCCATGGCGGGGCACCTCGACGTGCCGGTCGTGCTGCTCAGCGGAGACGACACCGCCTGCGCGGAATTCAGTGAGCTGGTGCCCTCGGCGGTCACCGTCGCCGTCAAGCAGACCCTGGGTCAGGCCGCCGCGGTGGCCCTGCATCCGCAGGAGGCACGGGAGCGGCTGCGCCACGCTGCCGCCGAGGCCATCGCACGGCGCGCCTCGATCGCCCCGGTGACGATGGCCGGGCCGTTGGACGTCGAGGTCGACCTCTACGGCCCCTACATGGTCGATCTCGCAATCCTGGTGCCGGGCGTGGCCCGTGTCGGCGGCGGCCGGACTGTCGCCTTCCGCGCCACCGATGTCGCCGAGACGTACCGGCTGGTTCAGCTGCTGGTCCAACTCGCCAGCATCAAACCCGGCTAGCCGCTGTCGTCGACGCGCCCCGGTGTGGCGTGGGTCGGTGCTACGAGTGTGCGGACACGGTCTGGCAGAAGGCGTGGTCGACCAGGTCGTTGAGGAGGTCCTGGCGGGTCGCGGCCAGTTCGGGGTCGCCGGTGTTGGTGAAGATCGACACGGTCAACCGACGCCCGTCGTCAGTGAACGCCGGCTCCACCTGGTATCCGAAACCGGTGCCGCCGTGTCGCCAGTAGCCACCGCCGCAGGACAGCGGGATCCAGAAGATGCCCAACCCGTACCCGGACCCGACGGGGGAATCCGCCGCCGCGACAAGCGTGCGCATCTGCGCCTGCTGCGCCGGCCGCAGCAGGCGGCCTCCGGCCAGGGCGGCCAGGAACCGGTTGAGGTCGGACGCCGTGCTGGTCATCGACCCGTCGGCGCCGCTGTCCAGCCCCCGGATCGCGATCGTCGTGTCTACCAGCGGACCGCCTGGCGTGAACTGCATGTGGTTCGTGGCGTGCGGCGCGGGCAGGTCGCGCACGAACCCGGTGCGGGTGCGCCGCAGGCCCAGTGGTCCGGTGATGCGGGCGTCCACCTCGCGTGCCCAGCTCCGCCCGGTGACCGCCGTGATCAGCATGCCGGCGAGGACGTAGTTGGTGTTCGAGTACGACCAGGTGGTGCCGCCGTGCGGGTGGCCCATGGCGATCGTCACGAGCTGCTCCGGCGCGTACGGCCTGTCCCGCTCCCGCAGGTAGGACTCGGGCGTGACGTAGTTCCCGATCAGGTCGGACGAGTAGTCGTACAGGCCGCTGGTGTGCTGCAGGAGCTGCCGCACCGAGATCCGCCGACCGGCCACCACACCCGGGAGCCACTTGTCGACCTGATCGTCAAGCGTCAGCCGCCCTTCGCCGACGAGTTGCAGCACCACGACCGCGGTGAACGTCTTGGTGGTACTCCCGATCCGCAGATACGGGTCGTGCGGGACGTCCCGGCCCGAGCGGACGACCCTCGCGCCGGTCCGCGACTCCAGACGGGCCAGGACGCCCGTCACACCTGTCGCCCGCAGCGCCTCGACATCACGCCGGAGCTCACTCGGTGTCGTGGCGCCACCCGTCGCCACCAGCAATGTCGCTGCCGCTGCCACCGCAAGAGTTCGCATGGCCTCCACTATGGTCACCGGCCCGGAGGTCATCACTCCGGCAAGCCCCCCGGTGGTGCTCCGGCTAACCCCACCGCCGCGGGTCGGTATCACCTCGACGGCCGGTGCGTCTCGATTGATCGACGCCATCGGCCGTCCGGTTCAGGCCGCGCGACAGTGGTACGAGGCGTCATGCCTCGGTGACACTCTGCCGAGGCACGCGCCTGATCCTGCCCGCCGAACGGGCTGTCGGCAATCCGGCTGGCCGCTTCTTTTGATCCATCCATTTGCATCTAGCAATGGTCCTGTGCGCGTCGTATGGTTCCCCGCAGCACCCCAACAAGCGTACGTCATGGGCATATTTGCCCTATTTAATGCTGGGCGGTGAACGGCAGTGGCGGCAGAAGATCCTACGGCGACGGACCCCGGATGGGTGGACGAAATCCTGTTCGCCGGCCGCTCTACCGACATTTGCCTCCGTCTGCCCGAACCCATCGATCGGGCCACTCTGCACCAGCTGGTCACCACCGCGCAGGGACGGCTCGTCGCGGCCGGACTGCGTCCGGGTGGCGCTGCCGCGCTGCGGCTACCGCCGTCGCTGGCGTACGTGGTGAACCTGCTCGCCACCTGGCGCGCCGGGGCGCAGGCGATCCTGCTCGACCACCGGTTGACCGACCACGAGGTGGACCGCGCCCTGGTTCGGCTCACCCCGCAGGTGGTGGTCGCGCCGATCCGCAGCGGCAGTGGCGCGTTGCGGATCTTCGTCGACGTCACCGAGGGCGTCACCCCGTACGCCGACAGCCCGGCGGTCAGCGGCCACGCCGTGATCCAACTCAGCTCCGGCTCCACCGGACCGTCCAAGGTGATCGGTCGCACGGCAGCGGACCTGGTCGCCGAGGTGCGCCGCTACACGCAGATCGACGGGGTCGCCCTGCCCGGCGAGCGGATCATCCTGCTGCCCTCGATGGTGCACGTGCTCGGCCTGGTCGGTGGCCTGCTCTACGGGCTGCACGCCGGGGTCGAGCTGGTGCCGCCGCAGCGGCTCAGCGGTGACGCCGTACTGGCCGCGATCGCCGCCGACGCGACACCGGCAACAGTGCTGGGTGTGCCCTTCCACATCGGACTGCTCGCCTCCACCCGGCCGGCCGGCCCGCTGCCGCAGCTACGGCGGATGACCACCGGTGGTGAGCTGGTGCCAGCCGCGGTCGCCCGTGCGTTCACCGACCGGTACGGAGTTCCGCTGGGCAACATGTACGGGATGACCGAGGTCGGGGTGATCGGCACCGACCTGCACGGGTCGCACCGACCGTCGATCGCCCCGGCGCCCGGCATCGAGGTCCGCGAGTCCGGCGGTGAGCTGTGGGTGTCCTGCCCGGCGTCGCCGTACGTCGGGCTGAGCGACCCGACCCGCTGGGCCGACGGCTGGCTGCACACCCGCGACGCCGGCACCGTCGACCCCGACACCGGCCTGGTCACCGTGCGCGGTCGACTCGACTCGCAGGTCTCCGTGGGCGGCATGAAGGTCGACCTGACCGAGGTGGAGACGACAGTCGCCGAGCTGCCCGGGGTGGCCGCCGCGGTGGTGGTGTGGGACGACGCCATCACCGCGTACGTGCAACCGGACGGGCCGCTGTCGGAGGAGACGCTGGACAAGCTCCTCGCCGAGCGGTTGGCCGGCTACAAGCGCCCTCGGGTGCTGCGCCTGCTCGACCAGCTGCCCCGCACCACCACCGGCAAACTGGTCCGTTCGACCGACGCGCTGCGCTCGGCGGCCACGTCGTGACCGGGCCACTGCACCACCTCGATCTCGACCTCGACCTGGGCCGTCGCGTGCACCGCGACGGCGAGGACGACATCTCCGCCCAGCAGCGGGTGACCGACCCACAGGGCCTCCACGCCGGGTACCGGTCGCCACGGCCACCCCGGGGGCGGCATCTCCCGGAGCAACCCGCCGCCGCGCAGCCCTCGTCCGAGCGTCTTGCCCACCGCCTCCTTCGCGGTCCACAACCGCAGGAAGTCCACCGCCCGGCCGGCCTCGGGCCGATCGGTCAACCAGGCCGACTCGGCCGGCGGGAACCAGCGGCGGGCCAGCGCGAGCGCGGGCAGCGGACGGATCCGCTCCACGTCCACCCCGACCGCGCCGGTAGTGCGAGCGGCGACTACCACGACACCGGCGGTACGGCTGACGCTGACCGGCAGCCGCTCCGACCGGGCCGTGCGGACGACCGGCCGTCCTGCGCTGTCGTGCGTCAGCAGCACCTCGGCAGCCGGACGGTCGAGCAGCAGACCACCCGCCCGACGCAGCAGATCAGCGGAGGAATCCGGCTGACCGCCGGTATCCCGACCGACCCACACGTAGGCGGTGTCCCGACCGGACGCCGTCAGCTGGCCCACCCAGAGAGGTTATCCATGAGAGCCGAGGTCCGCGCCTTCGTCGTCGAGCAGCTCGCCGACATGAACTACGACGTCGAGGGACTCGACGACGACACCACGCTCGGCCCCGCCGGCGTCGACCTGGAGTCGCTCGCCCTGGCCGACCTGTCCGTCCGGGTCGAGGACCGGTACGGCGTGACGTTCGCCGACGACGAGTCGGAGCAGTTGGCCCTGATGACGGTGGGCGAGTTCACCACAATGGTCGCCAACCGCGTCACCCAGGCGACGACCGGCACGGCGGCGACGAGCGACAAAGCCTGATGGGCGGTCAGCCCGACCTGGGGCGAGCTGACCTGCTGACCATGCTCGCCGAACTCACCGCGAAACCGGCTGCCGAGGTGTCCGACCGGGTCGGCTCGATGGAGCTTGCCTGGCTGGTGCACCTCGTCGAGCAGCGTTACGACCGACGGCTCGACCTCACCGACGACGAGCTGGCCGGAATCCGTACCGTCGACGACGCCCTGGCGGTGTTCCGGGCGTCGCTGACGACCTCCGCAGATGGCTGAGTCGCGCGTCGCGCAGCTCACCGGCGTACACGCGGTCAGTGCCCTGGGTCGGGGTGCCGAGGCGCAGCTCGCCGGCGCGCTGGCCGGTGTTCCGGCGTTCGGAGCGGTACGCCGTTTCGACACCGCCGCCCGCCGGGTCACCGTGGCGGCCACCCTGCCCGATGTCGGTGCGCTGCCCGACGAACTGACCGCCGCCGTCGACGCGGCCTGCCACGCGGCCGGCCTGACCGCCGCGCAGCGCGTCGGGTGCCCCCTGCTGCTCGCCGTGCACGGCGGACCAGCGGGCCCGGGCCCGGCCCCGGGCGCGCTCGCCGGCCAGCTCACCGCCCGCTGTGGACTGTCGGGGCACACCCGCGTCTACACCAGCGCGTGCGTGTCGGCGAGCACGGCGGTGGCCGACGCGGCGACACTGATCGCCCGGGGTGACGTCGACCGGGTGGTGGTCGCCGCCGGATACCTGGTGGAGTCCGACCAGTTCGCGCTCTTCGACGCCGGTCGAGCCCTCGCGGTCGACGGTGCGGTCCGCCCGTTCAGCGCCCACCGGCGGGGGTTGCTGCTCGGCGACGGGGTGGCCGCCGTGGTCCTGGAATCCAGCGCCGGGCGTCGGCACGGGACCGAATCGCTGGCCACCGTCGCCGGCTGGGGGCGGGCCGGGGACGCCTTCCACCCGTGCCAGCCGGACCCGACCGGGGCCGGGCTGGCCCGTGCCGTCGACGCCGCGCTGCGCCGGGCCGGGCTGCCACCGCAGGCCGTCGGTTACGTCAACGCCAACGCCACCGGCACACCACAGAGCGACGCCGCCGAGGCCGCCGCCCTGCGCCGGGCCCTCGGTGGGCACGCGGCGCAGGTGCCGGTCAGCTCCACCAAGTCGGTGCACGGGCACGCGTTGGAGGCGTCCGGGCTGCTCGAACTCGTGGTCACCGCGTTCGCGCTCCGGGACGGCGACCTGCCGGTCAACGCCGGTTGGCTGGCCCCGGACGAGGCCTGCCCGCTGGACGTCATCACCGACCAGCCCCGCCGGACGACAGCTACCCACGCGTTGACCCTCAACGCGGCGTTCGGCGGCGCCAACACCGCACTGCTGGTCGGCGCGCCGTGACCGCCGCCGGGTTCCAGCGATCGTCCGGTGCCCGCACCGACGCACCCGCCCAGGTGAGCGGGTTCCGGACAGAGCCGGGCGTGTTGGCGCGGGCACGGTGGCCGGAGGCCGGAGACGACGGGCCGGCGCCGGGAGTCCCGGGCTTCGTGTCCTCGCAGTTCGCGCCCGTGGTGGTGGCGGTGGCGGAACGGTGCCTGCGGCGGCGGTACGGGACGGCGGGGGTGCCCGTCGGAGTGCGGACCGGGATCGTGCTGGTCAGCGCCAGTGGCGACCGCGTCAGCGCGGAGCACGTACGGGCGACCGTCGAGGACGGCGGACGAATCGGGCCGCTGTTCTTCTTCCAGTCCGTGCCCAACAGCGTCGCCGGGCACGTCGCGGCCCGCTGGGGACTGCGCGGTCCGGTGGTCTGCCTGAGCCCGACCGGTGACCCGCACGCCGACGGCGTCGCCGAGGCGGACCTGCTACGCGACGACGGCGACGCCGACGAGGTGTTGCTGATCCTGATCGAACAGGCACCCGACGCGCCTACCGAGGCGGTCGCGGTGCTGCTGGGGGGAGAAGGACGACCATGAGGAAACGAGGACTACGCGCTGCCCTGGCCGCCGACCCCGAGGTCGGCGCGGGCAACGTCCTGGCCCGGGTGTTGGCGCACGGCGCCGACCCGGACGGACCCGGGCTGACGTTCGACACCGCCGTCGACGGGCACCCGGCCGAGACACCGCTCACGCTGGGCCGGCTCGACGAGCGGGTCGCCGCCCGCGCCGCCTGGCTGCACGAGCGCGGGGTACGCCTGCGTGACCCGGTCGCCGTCTGGGCCACCGCCGCCGCCGACATGGTGCTCAGCTACCTCGCGCTGGCCCGGCTCGGCGCCATTCCGGCGCTGATGAACGGCAAGCTCCGCCCGGAGATCGCCGCCGAGTACATCCGCCGGCTGCGGGGCGTCGGTGTACTCGCCGACGACGAGCACACCGCGCTGCTGGCCGGGCACGACCTCGGCGCACCGCTGCTCGGCACCCCCGCGCAGGCCGGCACCGGCGACCCGTCCGCTGCCCCGGCGCACTACCGGCACCACCCGGACGACCCGATCGTGATCACCCACACCTCCGGGACGACCGGGGTGCCCAAGGCGGTGCTGCACTCGCACGCCAGCCTCTTCGCCGCCACCCGGCACCTGCTCACCATGCCCCAGGCGCAGGGCACCCACCGGATCCTCAACGCGTTGCCGGCCCCGCACACCGCGACGGTGTTGATGGTCAACCAGGCGCTGGGCAACTCCGCGGAGATGCTGCTCTTGTCCGAACAGGATGGTGAGCGGGTGCTCGACGCCATCCAACGGTGGCACCCCGACGGCGTGTTCGGCTTCTCGGTCACCTGGGCCGAGTTGGCCCGCTTCGACCTGTCCGGGTACGACCTGGACTCGGTGCGGCTGTGGTTCAACACCGGCGACGCGTCGCACGAGCCGCACATCCGTCGCCTCGTCGCCGTCGGCTGGCGCGACACCGTCACCCGCGACGGGGTGGCGAAGGTGCCCGGTTCGGTCTTCATCGACGGGCTGGGCTCCAGCGAGATGGGGCATTCGATGTTCCACATCACGCACCGCGCCGACACCGACCGGTACGGCCGTTGCATCGGCCGCCCGTACCGGTTCGCCACCGTCGCGGTCCTCGACGCCGACGGTGAACCGGTGCCGACAGGTGAGGTGGGTTTCCTCGGCATCGACTCGCCGTCGCTGTTCCGTGGCTACTGGAACGACTCGGCCACCACGTACCGGTTCCGTCAGCGCGGCTGGTATCTGACCGGCGACCTGGTCCGCGCCGACGCCGACGGCCGTTACTACCACCTGGACCGGGCGGTGGACTCGGTGGAGACCGGTGACGGGCGACGCCTCTACACCGCGTTGAGCGAGGAGCGGATCCTCGCCGCCTGCCCAGACGTCACCGACTGCACCGTGGTGATCGTCGCCGAGGCCGGCCAGGTGGTCACCGACGTGTTGTTGGAGTTGGCCGCCGGCGCCGACGAGGCAGAGGACCGCACCGAGCGGGTCCGGACGGCCCTCGGCCCGGACGTCGGCGCAACGTTGCGTCGGGTCGTGCCGGTGCGCTCCGCCGACATCCCGGTCACCGTGACCGGCAAGGTCCGCAAGGTGGTCCTGCGGGAGCGTTACCTCACCGAGGCGGTCTCATGAGCGAGCGAATCAGGCAGCTCAGCAGCGTGGAGTCTCACGCCGGCGCGGAGCGAAGCGGAGTGGCGGCGTGAGCGCCCTGATCACCGGGATGGGTCTGTTCACTCCGGTCGGGAGGGGTGTCGAGGAGACCTTCGAGGCGCTGACCACCGGGCGTTCCGGGCTGACCCGCCCGCCCGACGGGCACCCCGCGGCGCAGTCGCTGGACGTCGCCGGCCTGCTGCCCGACATCGACCCGCGCACCGTCGCCTCCGGGCCGGAGACCCGGGTGCTGGACCGGATCGTGGTGCTCGCTCTGCTCGCCGCCGCCGACGCGCTCGCCGACGCCGGCATCGAGGTGGGCCGCGACGTCGACCCCGAGCGGATCGGTGTGATCGTCGGAGGGGTCGGCGGGATGGCCACGCTGGAGGCGCAGGTGCTGGCCCGCGCGGCCCGGGGTCGGGCGGCGGTCAGCCCGTACCTGCTCACCGGGATCCTGCCGAACATGCCGGCGGCGCGGATCGCCATCGCGCACAACATCCGGGGCTACAGCTCGTCGGTCGGCACCGCCTGCGCCTCCGGCGCGCAGGCGGTCGCCGACGCGGTCCGGCTGATCGCGACCGGGGAGGCCGACGTGGTGCTCTGCGGGGCCAGTGAGGCGCCGCTCTTCCCGACCTTCGCGGACACCTTCGGCAACGCGCGGGCCCTGGCCCGCGCCGGCGCCGACCCGGCCCGCGCCAGCCGGCCGTTCGACACCTCCCGCAGCGGTTTCGTGCTGGCCGAGGGCGCCGCGCTGCTGGTCCTCGAGAACGCCGAGCACGCCGCCGCGCGCGGGGTGACCGGGTACGCCGAGGTGGCCGGCTTCGGGGCGACCACCGACGCGTACCACCCGACCGCGCCCCGCCCGGACGGCGCCGGCGCGGCCGCCTGCATCCGCCGGGCGCTGCGCAGCTCCGGTGTGCCGGCGGCGGCGGTCGGTTACGTCAACGCGCACGGCACCGCCACGAAGCGCGGCGACATCGCGGAGACCACCGCCCTCGCGGACGTCTTCGGTGTCGACGGCGTGCCGGTCAGCTCCACCAAGGCGCTCACCGGCCACCTGCTCGGCGCGTCCGGTGTCCTGGAGACGGCGGCCACCGCGTTGGCGCTCGGTCGGGGGCTGCTGCCGCCGACGTACCACCTCGACGACCCGGACCCGGCCTGCCCGGCGGACCACATCCGTGGCACACCCCGCAAGGCCGACCCGGAGTACGCGGTGACGAACTCGTTCGGGTTCGGCGGTCAGAACGTGAGCCTGCTGCTCGCGCGTGTCGCCGAGCCGAGGAGGTGATCGACGCGGCATCCCGGGCGGGCAGGCCCGGACGGCAGTACGGGGGGAATTGTGTGGGAGGGGTTTCAGGGAACATGGACATCCGTGGTATCGACCACATCGAACTCTACGTGGGGGACGCCCGGCAGGCGGCCTTCTACTTCAGCACCGCCGTCGGCTTCGACATCTGTGGCCAGGGTGGCCCGGAGACCGGGCTGGAGGGGCAGCGCTCACTGCTGCTCTGCCACGGCGACATCCGGTTGCTGCTCACCTCCGGGCTGAGCGCCGAGCATCCGGCGGCGCGGTACGTGCAGCGCCACGGTGACGGCATCGCTGTCGTCGCCGTCGAGGTCGACGACGTGGCGTCCGCGTACGCCGACCTGCTGGCTCGCGGCGCGACCGCGGTGACGCCACCGACCACCCGCACCGGCGCGGACGCCGAGGTGGTGTTCGCCGAGGTGGACGGCTTCGCCGACGTGCGGCACCGGTTGGTGCAGCGCCGTGGTGACCGGGCGGACTTCCTGCCCGGGGCCATCACACCGACGCCGTCGTCGACGCAGGAGCATCCGCCGGTGCTCGCCGAGATCGACCACCTGGCGGTCTGCGTGCCACCCGGTCAACTCGACGACACGGTCCGGCACTTCGAGAAGCTGTTCGACTTCGCGCAGATCTTCGAGGAGCACATCGAGGTCGACGGGCAGGGGATGAACTCGAAGGTGGTGCAGAGCGGATCCGGTCGGGTGACTGTGGTGCTGCTGGAACCGGACCGCGCCCGGCGGCCGGGGCAGATCGACGCGTTCCTCGACCAGCACGCCGGTGGGGGAGTGCAGCACCTGGGCCTGCGCACCGACGACATCCTCACCGCCGTCGAGGCGCTCGGCCGGCGCGGTGTGCGCTTCGCCGGCACCCCGGGCAGCTACTACGACTCGCTGGAAGCCCGGGTCGGTCGGGTGGACGCGCCGCTGGACCGGCTGCGTGAGCTGGGCGTCCTCGTCGACTCCGACCACGACGGCCAACTGTTGCAGATCTTCGCCGAGTCGATGCACGTGCGTCGCACGCTGTTCCTGGAGCTGATCGAGCGGCGCGGCGCGCGGGGCTTCGGCAGCGGCAACATCAAGGCGCTGTACGAGGCCAAGGAACGGGAACTCGCCACTGTGGCGGCCACCCCGCAGGGGGTGGGCGCATGACCACGCTCACTGACGAGGAGCGGGCGCTGCTGCCCTCCGACGAGGACGTGCGCCACTACGCCGAGCACGGCTGGTACCTGTCGAAGAAGCTGTTCACCGACGACGAGGTGGACGCCCTCGCCGCCGCCACGCAGCGCTACTACGACGGTGAGCGGGACCGGCGGCTGCCGGTACGACCACCGAAGTTGGCCTACTGGGACCCGTCGAAGGGGCCGGTGCAGCGGCACAACGACTACGTCCACCACGAACACGACGGGCTCGGCGCGATCCTGCGCAAGCCGCTGATCGGCGCGGTCGCCGCCCGGCTCGCCGAGGCCGACGAGATCCGCGTCTTCCAGTCCACGTTGATCTACAAGCCGCCGATCGACGGTGAGCCGAGCAACATCGTGCCCTGGCACTTCGACAAGCACTACTGGGCGTCCTCGTCGTCGGAGAAGATGCTCACCGCGTTCATCCCGTTCCACGACTGCGGGGAGGAGATGGGCACCATCACCATGGTCGACGGCTCGCACCGGTGGAAGGAGATCGGCGCGGACGACACAGTGGTGCGGCACTTCGCCGACCGGGACCGCAGCCAGCTGGAGGAGATGCTGGCGGAGAACGCCGCGTACAACGGCGCGGAGATCCGCAAGATCCCCATGGTGATCCCCAAGGGGCACGTGAGCTTCCACCACTGCCGCACCTACCACGGCAGCGGCCCCAACGTCAGCGGCCGCCCCCGGCAGGCGATCTCGCTGCACCTGCAGGACGGCGACAACGCCTGGCGGGAGTATCAGCTCTCCGACGGCACGCTCGCCGCGTACAACCACGACGTGCTGGTCCGTCGCACCCACGAGGGGCGACCGGACTACGCCGACCCCGATTACTGCCCGGTCATCTGGCGCCACCGCGCCCCACAGGGAGGCTGACATGTCACGGTACGACTGGGGTAAGACGCACCCGGGCATCGAACGGTTGGAGCGGGCGGTGACCGACCGGCGCGACGCCGTGGTCAAGCACCCCCTCTACGCCAACCTGGACACCCACGAGGCGCTGGTGACCTTCATGGAGCACCACGTCTTCGCGGTCTGGGACTTCATGTCCCTGCTGAAGTCGCTGCAACGGCAGCTGACCTGCGTCACCGTGCCGTGGATCCCGACCGGCCCAACGGGGAGCCGCCGCCTCATCAACGACATCGTGATGGTGGAGGAGAGCGACGAGCTGGGCGGCGGTTTCATCAGCCACTTCGAGCTGTACGTGCGGGGCATGGCCGAGGCCGGGGCGGACACCACCGCCGTCAACGCCCTGATCGACCTGCTGCGCGCCGGCCAGCCGGTGCGCGACGCGCTCGCCGAGGCCGGGGTTCCGGCGCCGTCCGCCGCGTTCGCCGCGACCACCTGGCAGATCATCGAGTCGACCCCGGTGCACTGCCAGGCGGCGGCGTTCGCGTTCGGCCGGGAGGACCTGATCCCGGACATGTTCACCCAGGTCGTCTCGGTCAACGAGGTCAGCAACCGGCTGCACACGTTCGTCGACTACCTGGAACGGCACATCGAGGTCGACGGCGAGCAGCACACCCCGATGGCCATGCAGATGCTCGCCGACCTGTGCGGCGACGACGACACCAAGTGGCAGGAGTGCGCCGACACTGTCAACACGGCGCTCGCCGCCCGGGCCCGCCTCTGGGACGACATCCTCGCCGCCATCAAGGGCCCGGCGTGACCGACGCCGACCCGGTCCGGCTCTACCGCACGGTCCGGCTGATCCGCCGGTTCGAGGAACGGGCGGTGGAGCTGGTCCACGGCGGGCAGATCGTCGGCGGCATCCACCCGTACCTCGGTCAGGAGGGAATCGCCGCCGGCGTCTGCGCCGCCCTGGGCGCCGACGACGTGCTCGCCGGGACCCACCGCGGCCACGGGCACGTGCTGGCCCGGGGCGCGGACCCGGCCCGGATGTTCGCCGAGCTGTGCGGCCGGGTCACCGGCCTCAACGCCGGCCGGGGCGGGTCGATGCACGCCGCCGACCTGAGCCTCGGTGTGCTCGGCGCCAACGCGATAGTGGGGGCCTCCGGGGCGATCGTCACGGGCGCGGTGTGGGCCCACCGCCGTCGGGGCCGCGACACCGTGGGGGTGAGCTTCTTCGGCGACGGCGCTGTCAACGAGGGGATGCTGCTGGAGGCGTTCAACCTGGCCGCGCTCTGGCGGGTGCCGGTGCTGTTCGTCTGCGAGAACAACGGCTACGCCACCACCATGCCGGTCGCCGGCGCGGTGGCCGGCACCATCACCGGCCGGGCCGCCGCGTTCGGCCTCCCGGCCGTCGTGGTCGACGGTCAGGACCCCGAGGGGGTACGCGTCGCCGCGGCCGCCGCCGTCGACCGGATGCGCGCCGGCGGCGGCCCCGAGCTGATCGAGGCCCGCACCTACCGCTTCGACGTCCACCACACCTTCGAACACGCGGTACGCCTCGACTACCGCCCGCCCGACGAGGTGACCCGTGGCCGGGCCCGGGACCCGGTGGACATTCAGGGTTCACGGCTTTCCGACGCCGATCGGGCGGCAGTGGACGCCGAGGTCGAGGCGACAGTCGACGCGGCGGTGGACTTCGCCCTGGCCAGCCCGCAACCCGACCCGGCCGACGCCATGGCCTACCTGTACGCCAGCGGTCTGACCGCCCGCACCGGAGGTGGTTGAGGTGCCCCGACTGTCGTACCGGCGGGCGCTGACCCGGGCCCTCGCCGACGAGTTGGCCCGCGACGAGGCGGTGTTCCTGCTCGGCGAGGACGTCCAGGTCGGGGCGTCGATGGTGACCACCGGCCTGGCCAAGCGGTTCGGCGCCGACCGGGTCCGCGACACCCCGTTGTCCGAGCAGGCGTTCACCAGCTTCGCCACCGGAGCGGCGCTGGCCGGGCTGCGGCCGGTGATCGAGTTCCAGATCCCGTCGCTGCTGTTCCTCGTCTTCGAGCAGATCGTCAACCACGCGCACAAGTTCCCGCTGATGACCGGTGGGCAATGCGCGGTGCCGGTCACCTACCTGGTGCCCGGCTCCGGGTCGCGGACCGGCTGGGCCGGACAGCACTCCGACCACCCGTACAGCCTCTTCGCGCACGTCGGCGTCGTCACCGTCGTACCGGCCACCCCGGCCGACGCGTACGGGCTGCTGATCACCGCGATCCGGCACGACGACCCGGTGGTGGTGTTCGCGCCCGCCGGCGCGATGGACGTGCGCGACGACGTCGACGAACTGTCGCCGGTGCCGCTGGGCCGGGGGCGGATCCACCGATTCGGCGACGACGTCACAGTGGTCGCGATCGGGCACCTGGTGCACGACGCGCTCTCGGTCGCCGACGAGCTCGCCGACCAGGTCTCGGTGGAGGTGTTCGACCCGCGCACCCTGTACCCGTTCGACATCGACGGTCTCACCGAGTCGGTGGCCCGCACCGGACGTCTCGTCGTGTTCGACGACGGCAACCGGTCCTGCGGGATGGCCGCCGAGATCATCGCCTCGGTGCTGGAGCGGGTGCGACTGCTCGCCCCGCCACGCCGGGTCACCCGACCGGACGGCGCGGTGTTGCCGTTCGCGCCGGCCCTGGACCGGGCCGTGCAGCCCGGCCGGGACCAGCTCACCACCGCCATCCACCTGACCATGAAGGACGCCTCATGATCGACCCTAACTACGTGTGGCCGGCGGCCGACCGGGCCTGGGCCGACCTGCCGGAGCCGGCCCGTCGGGCCATGGTGGCCAGTGGGGCGGCGGCCTGGGAGCAGGTCTTCCACGGCCGGGCCACCTACAACAAGCAGTGGCGGCTGGCCCGCCCCCCGGTGCTGGCCGCCGACGCGTGGCGGGAGCTGAACGAGGTCTGCGACCGGCTCGCCCAGCTCATCCTCGACGCCTGCCGCCGTCGGGCGGGCACCGCCGGTGAGCTGCGTCGACTGCTCGGCGTACCGGCGGGGGAGACCCGACTGCTGGACGAGTCGGAGCCGCTGACCGAGGCGCTGCTGGCCGCGTACCGCCCGGACGTCATCTTCGCAGGTGGGGTGCCCAAATTCGTCGAGTACAACATCGACAGCAGCCTCGGCGGCGGATTCGACGCCGACACCGTCATCCAGCGGTACGCGCGCCTGTACGAGGAGCAGGGGATCTTCGACGGCCTGCCGGCGCGGGCCGCGCCGTCCCTGCTGGACCAGCGGTTCGTGGCGATCCGGGAGGAACTTCGGCTGCCCGACGGCGCCCGGCTGGCGCTGCTGATGGACTTCGACGCGGACTACCCCGGCCTGGACGACCCGGAGACGTTCATCCGGATCCTCGACCCGCTCGCCGTCCGGGCCCGGGACTTCGGCATCGACCTGGTCATCGCGCCCCTCTCCACGGCCACTGTGGACGCCGACACCCGCCTGGTCGTCGGCGGTGCGCCGGTCGACGCGTTGTTCCGACTGTTCGTGCCCAATCGGGTCACCCCGACCGCCGGCCTCGACGCGGTTGCCGGTGCCCTCGCGGCGGGCACCCTGCCGATGTTCGTGTCGGCGGCGGCCTGGCTGCTCGGCAACAAGACCACGTTCGCCTGGTTGTGGGAGGACGTGGACGGGCTACCCGCTGACGACCAGACGCTGATCCGGCGGCACGTGCCGTACACCGTGCCGTTGACCGCCGAGGTGCTCGACCGGGCCGTCGCCGAGCAGGCGAAGCTGGTGGCCAAACCCGCCGACGGTTCGGCCGGGCACGGCGTGCTGCTCGGCCCGGAGCTGAGCCCGACGGACTGGGCGGCCGGCGTACGGGCCGCCGTCGAGCAGGGCGGCGCGATCCTCCAGGAGTATCTGCCGACCGACCGGGTGCCGATGGACTTCGTGCAGATCGAGACGGGCGAGACGGTGACGGCCGACGTCCCGTACTCCCTGGCTCCGTACCTGTTCGGCCGCCGAGCCTCCGGCGGCCTGGCGAGGGTCGGCTACCCCGGCTGCGACGGCGTCCTCAACCTGGCCCACGGCGTCCTCCTGACCGGAGTCCTCCTCAAGGATTAACCCCCCACCTGCGTTGATCATGAAGTTACTGCCTCGACGCGCCGCCGCAGATGGCAGTAACTTCATGATCAACGGGGTGAGGTCGGGCCGAGGTGGGCGGAGAGAGCGCGGAGGGTTTCGGCCGTTGCTATGGCGTCGCTGCGGGCGCTGCCGTGGCGGCCGTCGGTGCTGTAGAGGGTCGGGTCGGCCGTCAGCGGGTGGTCGGTGAGGTGCACATGCAGGGTGCCCAGACGCTCGGCGAGTCGCGCGGTGTGCGCGGACAGGCGACGCATCCGCTCCCGCAGACCGGGGCGCGCCGCCTCCGGCACCGCCGGACTGTACGAGACGTCGAACATGCCCACCGTGATCACGTCCGCGCCGGCCTGTTGGAGGGCGACGATCATCTCGGTCAGTTCCGCGTCGACGCTGTCCGCGTCGTACCGGGACCGGAAGGCGTCGTTGCCGCCGCACACCACAAGCGCCAGGTCCGGACCGAACGCCAGAGCCGGGGCCAGCTGGGTGGCCCGGACCTCGTGCGCGCGCAGCCCGCTACGGCCGAGATTGAGGTACGCCAGACCCGGACGGGCAGCGTCCAGTTCGGCGGCGATCCGATCGGCCCACTGCTGGTCGGAGTAACCCGGGGTGGGTTCGCAACTGCCCTCGGCGACGCTGTCGCCGAGCACGACGAAGCGGCGCCACCCGTGCCCGCTCAGCAGTGCCGCGCTCTCGCCCTCCCGCAGGCAGTACGGATCCGTCGATTCGGCCAGCGTCGATGCCATGCCCGCAGGCTAATCGAGTGATCCGGGGGTGGACAGCGGGCCGCCCTCAATCGGTCATCCGGACCTCGGCGAGGTACACGCAGGTCCGTCCCTCGTGGGAGGAGTAGTAGCTGACCCACAGCAGGCCGTCATGCCAGACCAGTCCCGGGTAGCTGGTGTCACCGCCGGAGGGCAACGCGACCAGCTCGGTCAGCTCGCCCCGGGCGGGGTCGACGGCGCAGATCGCGGTGCGGACCTCGCCGTCGTGCAGCCGTACCCCGGCCAGCAGACGCCCGTCGGGCAGCCGCAGCAACGCCGGCCCGCCCACCTGGGTGCCCAGGTCGGTCCACCTCCAGTCCTGGTACGGGGGCAGTGCCCGACCGAGTAGCGCGGTGGCTTCGGCCCCGTCGCGGCGCAGCAGGCAGAAGGCGGTGCCGTCCGGGGTGAAGACGAGCCCCGACTCGTTGGGGTACCCGCCCTCGACCAGCAGTGGCACCCACGGCTGGAGGTCGACGCCGTCGGTGCTGCGGTAGAGCCGGGCGAACCTCGGCTCCCGGGTGGCGTAGCCGACGCCGTACATCGCGCCGTCGTGCCAGGCCGCCCGCCACACCCAGACACCTGGTTCCCCCACCGGAACCGCATCGCCCCAGGCGCGCCCGTCGCCGGAGTGCCAGGTCACCGTCTGGAACGTCTTGGTGGTCTCACCGGTGGCCGCCGCCGCCAGCAGTTGCAGTCGACCGTCCGGCCGGGTGACGAAGCGCGGGTCCCGCAGGTCGACGCCGGCCTGCCGCAGGACGGCGGCGGACGTCCACGATCGCCCGTCGGCTGACGTCAGCACCCGGATCACGCCGTCGTCGCTGAGGTGGGTCCGCGCCTCCCGGAAGGCGCAGAACCAGTTCCCGGCGTACCGGACGAGGTCGGTGAACGCGCTGTGCGGTGCGCTGTCGCCGATCCGGTGGACGGCGGCGACGTCGGCGGTGGTACGGCGAATCTGCGATGACGTCATGCGCGGCGGCCTCCTGGAGCGGGGAGAGCGCCGACGGTAGCCGGCCCGACCGACGCCCGCGCGGCCACCAGCCGAACACCCGACGAACACCCGAGGGGTACGACTGGGCGCTGTCGGGTTGACGTCGCACGGACGGTCACGTCGGCGTGCTGAGGCGCGCTGGTGGCACGCGCCGGCCACGATGGGCGGTGGCTGACCCCGTGGCGGTGACTGAGGCGAGGAGGGGGCGACGGATGCTCGACTCGTTCCTCCAGGCCCTCGCGGCCAAGCTGGTCGAGGAGATCCTCAAGCGGCTTGTCGAGTGGCTGACACCGAAGGCGCTGCGGTCCGTGCCGCACCGCGCCTCGCCGAACTGCCCCCGCTGCGGCGGGTACGGCGTCCGTCGGTGGGCCCCCGCCGGCATGTGGCTGTTCCTGCCGTCCCTGCTGGTCTTCGCGTGGGGCTTCGGGTTCACACTGCTCGGGGTGCCGGTGGCCGTCCTCACGGTGGTGGCCGCTGTGGTGGCGAACGGCGTCGGCGGGCTGCTGTCCGCCCTGCTCGCCGTACTCGCTCTGCTGGTCCCGGTCACCCTGATGATCGTGGGCGCGTTCGGTCTCGCCCACTACCACAGCTACCCGCCGAAGTGGTGCGCCCGCTGTCACGGCAGGTGGCCGAGGCGCGATCGCGACGAATACCTGCGGGCGTCGGCGCCGGTGGTGACCTGCGGTTGCGGTCAGCGGTTGCGGGTGCCCCGGACGGCCGCCGGAGCGCGCCTGCGCTGCCCCCGCTGCCGCACCGAACACGCCGTCCCAACCCCGGCTGGCTAGCCGCTGGTGGGCCCCTGAGCTGCGCGGTGGGCGGCGGCGAGCCGTTTCGGGGCGCGGGCGTACCACGCCTCGGTGACGACCTCGGTCAGCTCGGCCAGGCTGATCCGGTCGAGCTGGACCAGCACCGCCGGATAGCCGTCGAGGTGCGGCGTGGTGAGGTAGATCGACGGGTCGTCGGCGAGCAGGGCTTCCTTGACGCCGAGGTCGATCACTCGGACGCCGAGGAGAGGGCCGTCGGGGGCGGTGTCGCCGAGGGCGTCGAGGTCCGCGCGCCGCAGCGGTCGCTCCCAGACGAACATCTTGTCCCGAACCCGCCAGGCGGGCAGCCCGTCGTAGGACGGGCGTTCGGTGGTCTCCGGCAACGCGAGCGCGATCCGGCGTACGGCGTCCCAACCGGGCATGCCCACACGGTACGGGGCTCAGCGTGTCACGGTCTGCCCGGTGAGCAGTTCGTCGAGCACGTGCCGGGCCCCGGCGGCCCGCTCCGGATCGTCCAGCGTGATCAGCGCCTTCCACAGCGCCCATCCACGCCCCCGGGTCCAGGTGGCGTCGTCCACGCCGAGCGCGTCGCGGAAGGCGGCCCGGCTGACGCCGCCCAGCATGGTCCAGGCGATCACCGTGTCGCAGGCGGGGTCGCCGACGCCGCAGCAGCCGAAGTCGATGACGGCGGCGAGCCGGCCGTCGCGGACCAGCAGGTTGCCGTCCGCGACGTCGCCGTGGAACCACACCGGCGGCCCAGCCCAGGTGGCGTCGAGGGCGGCCTGCCACATGCCGGTCACCGTGTCGACGGGCAACCGGTCGCGGTGCGCCTCGATCGCGGCACGGGTCTCGGCGTCGTAGGTGGACAGCGGGCCTCCCCGCCAGGCGCTGTGCGGGCCGGCGGCCGGGCCGCCGTCAGTGTCGACGGCACGAAGGGCGCACAGGAAGGCCGCGAGATCCGTGGCGAACCGGGTCAGGTCGTCGATCCGGTCGGGGCGGGCGGTCTGACCGTCGATCCAGCCGTACACCGACCACGGGTACGGGTAGCCGGCACCGGGTCGACCGTGGGCCAGCGGGGTGGGGATCTCCAGCGGCAGCCGTGCCCCGAGGACCGGCAGGCACCGCTGTTCCTTGGCGACCTGAAGGGCGTACCCCTCGCCGCTGGGCAGCCGCACCGTCATCGCGTCGCCCAGGTGGAAGGTGCGGTTGTCCCAGCCGCCGACCTCGACCGGACGGACCGGCAGGTGCGCCCACCGGGGGAACTGTTCGGCGATCAGCTGACGCACCAGGTCGGTGCTGATCTCCGATACGCCCGTGTCAGGCTGTGCGCTCATTCGCCCGAGCCTGCGGGGGTCGACCGAAACCCGCAACCGATTTGGGCTCTACGGCGTCGTGGCGGGGGTGGGGCGCGACGGTGTGGTCATCCGGGCCAGCAGGGGAGACGCGGTGACCAGCAGGCAGAACGCGGCCATGAGCAGCAGTGCCGGGGTGAGGTTGAGCGCGTCCACCGACCAGCCGCCGAGCAGCGCGCCGACCGGCAACCCGACGAAGGCCAGGGACCCGGCGATGCCGATCACCCGGGTCTGGAGCTCCGCCGGTACCCGTTCGTAGAGCGCCACCCCGAGCAGTGGGTTGACCGCCGCGATGCCGATCCCGGACAGGAACGTCACCACGAGCACCACCGGCAGGTCGTCGCTGATCGCCAGGGCGACCAGCCGGGGTGTGCCCGCGATCAGCGCACCGACCAGGAACGTCAACCGACGGGGCAGCCTCGGCCCGAGCGCGGTGAACACCACGTTGCCCAGCAGCGCGCCCGCCGAGAACGCCGCCAGCACCAGGCCCAGCCCGCTCGGCCCGTGCAGTTCCCGGGCGACCCAGACCGGGATGTAGACGGCCACGCTGGCGTTGGCCACCATGTTCAGCGCCGAGACGACCACCAGCATGCCGAGCAGTGGTCGGTCCCGACCGAGGTAGCCGAACCCGCCGCGCAGCGCACGAAGGTAGTTCTCCGGCGGGCCCGGGGGCGACGGGGTGGCCGGCGGACGCACCAGGACGCCGATCAGCAGCGCGCAGACAGCGAAGGTGGCCGCGTCGATGAGGATCGCCTCGGTCACCCCGAACACGGCGATCAACACACCGCCCACGGCGGCGCCGAACAGGGTCACCACCCGGCTCAGCCCGTCGTACGCCGAGGTCAGCCGGATCAGCGGCACCCCGGCGGCCTCGGCGACCGGTCGGAACATCACGTGCTTCACCCGGTCGCCGATGCCCCGCAGCGCGCCGGCCACCGCGACCAGGGCCACCAGCGGCGCGAAGCCGAGCCACGGGGTCAGCGCGACGACCACCATGGCCACCGCGCTGCCTGCGTCGCAGAGGATCGACGTGCGGCGCAGGCCGAAGCGGTCCGCCCACGGCGTGCCCAACGCACTGGACAGCAGGTACGGCAGGGTCTCGGCGAACGCGACAAGGCCCATCTTGGTCGGGCTGCCGGTGCTGACCAGCACCAGCCACGGGATCGTCACCACCGAGATGCGGGTGCCCAGGTTGGAGATCAGGTCCGCGCCGACCAGGACGACCAGTTGCCGGCGGGGCGTCACGCCCCGACCGCCGCCGCCCGCCGCGCCGCGTACCGCTCGCGTAACGCCCGTTTGTCCACCTTCACCGACCGGTTCACCGGCAGCCGGTCGAGGACCTCGACCCCGGCCGGCGCCCACATCTCGTTGAGTTCCGCGGTCACCAGGTCGATCAGCTCCGCCCCGGTGACCGTCGCGCCCGGTGCGAGCACCACGTACGCGTACGGGACCTCGCCGACGGTGTCGTCCGGTACGCCGATCACCGCGGCGGCGCGTACCTGGGGGTGCCCGGCCAGCACGTCCTCGATCGGACGGCAGAAGATCGCCCAGTTCCGCCGGTGCGTGACGATCATGTCGTGCGCCCGGTCGACCAGGTAGAGGTAGCCGTCGTCGTCCAGGTGACCGATGTCGCGGGTGCGGACCCAACCGTCGACGAGCGTCTGCGCGGTCAGCTCCGGCTGACCGTGGTAGCCGGCGAAGCTCAGCCGGGTGTGCACCCACACCTCACCGTCGCGCCCGGTGGGCAGCACCGCGCCGTCGTCGTCGCGGACCTCGATCCGCACGTCGCCGTAGGGGCGGCCGCAGGACCGCAGCCGTTCCGGGTGCTCCGGGTCGTCGGTCAACCCGGGCAGCGCGGTGATCACGACAGCTTCGCTGAGGCCGTACACGATGCGCAGCACCGGGCCGAACCGCGCGATGGCCTGGCGCAGCCGGGCGGGCGCGGCGGGCCCGGCGCCCACGTTGAACATGAACATCGCGGAGAAGTCCGCGCCGACCAGCGCCGGGTGGTCCAGCACCTCGTAGAGCATCGGCGGGGTGACGAAGGTGGAGTTGATCCGTTCCCGCTGCACGGTGTCCACGAAGGCCACCGGGTCCCAGTCGTCGCGCAGGAACAGCACCCCACCGGTGAACAGGTTGAACAGGGTGGTGATCTGCCCGCTGGCCAGCCACATCGGTGAGTGCGACAGGTGCCGCAGCAGCGGGAACCCGGCGGCACGGAAGTCGGCGGCCAGGGTGAGGATCTGGGCGTAGAAACTCTCCCGGTGGTGCACCAGTTTGGGGCTGCCGGTGGTGCCGCTGGTCTGCAGGAACGACTCCGGCGTCGCCCCGGGTGCCGGCAACTCCGCCACCTCGGCGGAAGCGGTGAGGTCCGGGCCGGCGCCGCCTCCGCCCAGGCAGCACACCGGCGTGCCGGGCAGCGCGGCGGCCAGGGCCGGGCCCAGGCTGGCCGGGTCCCGGGCGTCGTAGACCAGGGCGTCCGGGCGGGCCAGACGGATGAACTCGTCGACCTCCCGGCGGGACGTGACCGGGGCGACCCACATCGTCCGGCAGCCGATCAGGTGCAGCGCGAGTTGGAGCAGCGGACCCTCGACCGCGTTCGCCACGGTCACCAGCACCGCCGCACCCGGGCGTACGCCGTGCCGGGCGAGCGTCGCGGCCATCGACCGCACCAGCGCGGCAGCGTCGGTGTAACTGAGGCGACGGCCCCCTCCGACCAGTGCCTCCCGGTCACCGAAACCGGCGAAGAGATCCAGCGCCCTGTCCACGTAGGTCGTCGCGTGCCCGGGTGTGTCAGTCATCCGGCAGCCCCCTTCTCCAGAAAGCGGCGCGCCCGCTGACGACGCGACGGCGGCGCGCGCTCCGGTGGGCCCGCCGCCTGCGAGCCTAGGCCGGTAACGGCTGGTCGGAACCGTGCCGACGGGCGGTCCGACAGACCCGCCGGACATTTGATCGCGTCGATCAGGTTGATTGACGCCCGTCAGCGGCGGCGGCTAGGTTTCTGGACCATCGTCCAGGCGGGAGCCGTCCTTGGACGACCCTGGGCTGCCACACGATGGAGGTTCCATGTCGACCCCGAAGAGATGGCATGTCGTCGCCGCCGCGGCTGCGCTGCTGGTCACCGGAACACCCGCCGTCGTCGCCAGCGCCGGCCCGTCCGGGACCGCGGCAGGCCGGCCCGACCGCTCCGAGTGGGCGGGTAGCTGGGCCACCGCGGTCACCCGCGGGAACTCGGTCGGGCTGACCAACACCGGCCTCAACAACCAGAGCGTCCGGATGGTCGTGCACGTCTCGGTGGGCGGCCCGGCACTGCGGGTGCGCCTGAGCAACCTGTACGGCGAGCAGGCGGTCGCTGTCGGCCGGGCCACCGTCGCCCGCCCCAACACCGCCACCGCCGACGACCTGTCCGACATCGATCCGGCCTCGCTGCGTCCGCTGACCTTCACCGGCGCCGCCTCGGCGACCATGAACCGGGGCGCCGAGCTGCTCAGCGACCCGTTGGCGTTCCCGGTCGCGGACGACAGCGACCTGGTGGTCACCGTGCACTTCCCGACGCCGACCGGCCCGACCACCTTCCACGGGCAGTCCCAGCAGGCCAACTTCATCGGCGCGGGCGACCTGACCGGGGCGGCCGAGGGCAGCGGGTTCACCACCCGGCCCACCTGCTGCTGGTTCTTCCTCTCCGGCATCGACGTGCAGCGCAAGGCGAGCCCGGGCGCGCTGGTGGTGCTCAGCGACTCCATCGGTGACGGCAACGGGAGCACCGTCAACGCCAACCGGCGCTGGCCCGACCTGCTGTCCGACCGGCTGCTCGCCGCCCGACCGGACGCGCGTACCCCCGGTGTGCTCAACCTCAGCCTGGCCGGCAACCGCCTCAACCACGAGGGCACCGAGCCGGGTGACGGCAACTACCCCGGCTACTACCAGCTCGGCCCGAACGCGGCGGCCCGGCTCAACGAGGACGTCTTCCCCCAGACCGGTGTGCGTACCGTCGTCACCCACCTGGGCATCAACGACATCTGGATGTCCAACGACTCAGCCGAGGCGATCATCGCCACCCTTCGGCAGATCAACCAGCAGGTCCAGCAGCGCGGACTGACCAGCCTGGTGGCCACCCTGACCCCGTACGAGGGGCACGGGGCGCCCGGCGTGTGGACCGCGCAGAAGGAGGCCACCCGCCAGGCGGTCAACACGTACCTGCGGAGCAGCCGGGAGTTCGACGGGCTGCTCGACTTCGACCGGGTGCTGCGCGACCCGGCACGGCCCAGTGCGCTGCTGCCCGCGTACGACTCGGGGGATCACATCCACCCGAACGACGCCGGCAACCAGGCCCTCGCCGACGCCGTGCCGCTGCGGCTGCTCGGCATGTGACACCGGTCGGGGGCGGCGGGCGATCCCCGCCGCCCCCGGCGGCATCGACATCCTGGGGAGGAAGACGTCGTGACGGTGCAGGAACTGCTCACCGGCCTGTACAGCGAAGAGGGCCGCCAGAATCCATATCCGTGGTACGCCGAGCTGCACCGGCTCGGCCCGGTCAGCGCGGTGCCACCCCGCGCCGAGCACAAGACGGTGGCGGCGGTGGCGGTCGGCTACGACGTGATCGACGAGGTGCTGCGCGATCCGGAGTGGACCAAACAACCACCACCCGGCTGGCAGGAACAGGAGATCCTGCGCACCTTCCAGACCTCGATGATGTTCGTGAACCCGCCCGACCACACGCGGATGCGGCACGTGTTCTCCCGCACCTTCACACCGCGTCGGCTGGGCGCGCTGGAACCGGTGATCGTGCGCGTCGTCGACGATCTGCTGGACCGGATGGCCGACGCCGGGAACAGCGTGGTCGACTTCGTGGCGGACTTCGCGTACCCGATTCCGGCGTTGGTGATGGCCGAGTTCATCGGCATCCCGGCGGGGCAGTTGGCGTGGTACCGCGAACGGGTGGACTGGATCGACGAGTTCCTCGACGTCGCCGGGAAGACGCCGGAGCGGCTGGCCGCCGCCAACACGGCGGCCGAGGAGCTGCGGGTCTTCTACCGGGAGCTGGTGGCGCACCGCCGCAGAACGCCCGGTGACGACCTGCTCAGCGGGCTGGTGGAGGCCCTCGACTCGGGTGAGGTGGAGCTGACCGAGGACGAGTTGATCAGCAACCTGATCGTGCTGTTCAACGCCAGCTTCGTCACCACCGTCTACATGTTCAGCAACGGCCTGCCGCTGCTGCTGGCCCACCCGGAGACGGTCGCCGCGCTGCCCGCCGACGAGAAGCTGACCCAGGGCTGCGTCGACGAGGCGCTGCGGCTGGAGAGCCCGGTGCACTTTCTGGCCCGGGCCGCGCCGAGGGACACGGAACTGGCCGGCGTGCCGGTGGCCCAGGACGACAACGTGCTGATCATCATCGGTGCGGCCAACCGGGATCCGGCACGCTTTCCGGAGCCGGACGTCTTCGAGCCCACCCGGCCGGGCCCGCCGTCGCTGGCCTTCGGGGTAGGGCTGCACTACTGTCTCGGCGCGGCGGTGTCCCGGTTGGAGGGGCGTCTCGCGCTGCCCCGCCTGTTCGCCCGCTTCCCGGGCCTGACGGTTACCGAGACGCCCACGTACAGCGGCAGCCTGTTCCTGCGTGGCATCGACAAACTGCTCGTCAGCACCGGCGGATAGGAGCGACATGGCAGTGCACCCGGAGGTGGCGGCGTACCGGGCGGCCCGCGCCGCGACCGGCACCCCGCCGCTGTACACGCAGACCCTCGCCGAAGCCCGCGCCGCGGACCTGGCCGCGATCCGCGCCGGCACCGGCGCGGTCGAGCCGGTGGCCGAGGTACGCGACGAGCGCATCCCCGGCCCGGCCGGTGAGCTGGCGCTGCGGGTGTACCGGCCGGCCGGGTCGGGTCCGCTGCCCACGCTGCTGTACTTCTTCGGCGGCGGCTGGACGCTCGGCAGCATCGACACCGCCGACGGCATCTGCCGGCGGCTGGCCAACGCGGTGCCCTGTCAGGTGATCACCGTCGGGTACCGGCTCGCTCCGGAACACCCCTTCCCGGCGGCGGTGCACGACTGTCACGCGGCCACCCGCTGGGTCGCCGGACACGCCGACCTGCTGGGCGTGGACCCGGACCGGCTGGCGGTGGGCGGGGACAGCGCGGGCGGGAACCTGGCCGCCGCGGTCACCCTGCTCTGCCGTACCGACGGGCCCTCCCTCGCCGCGCAACTGCTGGTCTACCCGAACACCGACCAGAGCGGCGAGCCGGCCGGCCCCAGCGAGGACGACGATCCGACGCTGTTCAACAGCCGGTCAGTGGCCTGGTACCGGACGCACTACCTGGCCGACCCGGCACAGGCCCGGGATCCTCTCGCGTCGCCGCTGCTCGCCGACGACCTGACCGGTCTGCCCCCGGCGCTGGTGGTCACCGCCGAGCTGGACCCCCTCTGCGCCGAGGGGCAGCGGTACGCCGAGCGCCTGGACGCCGCCGGCGTGCCCACCCGCTTGGCGCACTACCCGGGGATGGTCCACGGCTTCTTCGCCATGCCGGGCGTCTTCACCGACGGCCGGCGGGCGCAGGCCAGCGCGGCGGCGTTCCTGCGGGAACGGTTCGGGCTGCCGTCCGCGCGCGACGAGGTGGCGGAAGCCCCGACCGGCACGCGGTACGCGGTGGGTGAGCCGCTGCTGACCGACCTGCCCGCCGTGTCGCTCGCCGACTACGCCGAGCGGGCCCGGACGGTGCTGCCGCCGGACGTGTGGGACTACGTCGACGGCGGCAGCGCCGCCGAGGTGACAGTCGCCGCCAACCGGGACGCGCTGGACCGGGTCGCCGTGCTGCCCCGGGTGCTGCGCGGGGTGGACACCGTCGACCTCGGCACCCGACTGCTCGGCCGCCCGTATGCCATGCCGGTCGGGGTGGCGCCGATGGCGTACCAGCGGTTGCTGCACCCGGACGGGGAGCTGGGCCTCGCCTCGGCGGCCGGCGCTGCCGGGATCCCGTACCTGGCGAGCACGTTGAGCAGCACACCCGTCGAACAGGTCACCGCCGTCGGCGCGGACGTGTGGTTCCAGCTCTACTGGCTGCGCGACCGGGCCCTCGTCGGCGACCTGCTGGCCCGGGTCGTCGCGGCAGGGTGCCGGGCCCTGGTGGTCACCGTGGACGTCCCGGTGCTCGGTCGTCGTCCCCGCGATCTGCGCAACGCGTTCCGGCTGCCGGACGACGTGGTGGCCGCGAACCTGCCCGACGGTCGCGACGCCCTGGCGCACTCCGGCGCCCCCGGGGTGTCCGCTATCGCCGCGCACACCGCCGCCTCGTTCGCACCGGCGCTGCGCTGGGCGGATCTGGCCTGGCTGCGCGAGCGGGTCGACCTGCCGCTGGTGGTGAAGGGTGTGCTGGATCCCCGGGACGCGGTCGAGGCTGTCCGGATGGGCGCGGACGCGGTGGTCGTGTCCAACCACGGCGGCCGGCAACTCGACGGCGCGCCGGCCAGCGTCACCATGCTGCCGGAGATCATCGACGCGGTCGGTGACAGGTGTCAGGTGCTTCTGGACAGTGGCATCCGCAGCGGCACCGACGTGCTGCGGGCGCTCGCGTTGGGCGCCGCCGGGGTGCTGCTCGGCCGGCCGATGCTCTGGGCGCTGGCCGCCGGCGGCGAACGTGGCGCACGGGACGCGTTGGCGCTGCTCGCCGTCGAGCTGACCGACGCGCTCACCCTGGCCGGCTGCGCCGACCCGGCGGCGGCGGCCGAGCTGCGGACACTCGGCGTGGACTGAGCGGTGACCGCCACCGAGCCGGTCGACCTGACCGCCGCAGACCTGCACCCCGCGCTGGGCGACCCGGCGCTGACCTCGATGAACTTCCTCAACGAGGTGTCCGAGCGCTACCCGGCGGCGGTGTCCCTCGCGGCCGGACGACCGTACGAGGAGTTCTTCGACGTCGCGGCGGTGCACCGGCACCTGGACACGTTCCACAGGCACCTCACCGACGACCTGGGTCACCCGCCCGAGCAGGCGCGGCGGCTGCTGTTGCAGTACGGCCGGACCAAGGGCATCGTGCACCACCTGGTCGCCCGCAACCTCGCCGTCGACGAGGGCATCACCGTCGACCCGGAGGCAGTCGTGGTGACAGTCGGCTGCCAGGAGGCGATGTTCCTGGTGCTGCGGGCGCTGCGGACCGGGCCGACGGACGTGCTGCTCGCCGTTGCACCGACCTACGTCGGCCTGACCGGGGCGGCCCGGCTGGTGGACCTGCCGGTGTGGCCGGTCACCGGCGGTCCGCCCGGGGTGGACCTGGCCGACCTGTCGGCCCAGGCGCGGCGGGCCCGGGCGGCGGGGCTGCGGCCGCGCGCCTGTTACGTGATGCCGGACTTCGCCAACCCGTCCGGGGTCAGCATCTCCGCGGAGGACCGGCGGCGGTTGCTCACCCTCGCGGACGAGGAGGACCTGCTGCTGCTGGAGGACAACCCGTACGGGCTGTTCCACAGCGACGAGGGGCCGCGCGTACCCACTCTCAAAGCGTTGGACACCGAGCGCCGGGTCGTCTACCTCGGCTCGTTCGCCAAGACCGTGCTCCCCGGCGCGCGTGTCGGTTACGTGGTCGCCGACCAGCGGGTGGCCGGCCCGGACGGTCGCGTCGGCCCGCTCGCGGACCAGCTCGCCATGATCAAGAGCATGGTCACTGTGAACACGTCACCGATAGCGCAGGCGGTGATCGGTGGCCGGTTGTTGGAGAACGGATGCAGCCTGGTCCCGGCGAACACGCGGGAGCGCTCCGCGTACACGAGGAATCTGCGCCACCTGGTGACCGGGCTGCGCCGACGGTTCCCGGCCGGGACGGACGGCCCGGCGGCGGTGCGCTGGACGGTGCCGGCCGGCGGGTTCTTCGTGGTGGTGACCGTGCCGTTCCCGGTCGACGACGCGCTGCTGGACCGCTCGGCGCGCGACTACGGGGTGCTGTGGACGCCGATGGCGCACTTCTACGACGACACCGCGCCGGTGTGCGCGCTGCGGCTGTCGGTCAGCGCGGTGACGCCGGCACAGATCGACGTCGGGTTGGATCGCCTCGCGGCGCTGATCACCGACGAGCTGGCCGCCCGGGCGGGTTGACACACCGCGTTCATCGGATGGCAATGCGCGACGACCCGCGTTCCGCCGTCCTGGGTGGACGGTCATAATAGGCCGCATGGTTGCCTGGGAGTACGCCCTGCTCGTCCGCCGCTATCAGGGACAGGGCCGCAATTTCCATGTCTCGTTCGTCTGGTACGCGCCGGACGGGTCCCGTAAGGACATCACCGCCTACGGGGACACCGCCATCGCGCACCTCAACCGTGCCGGCCGGGAGGGGTGGGAGCTCGTCTCCGCCGCCGAAGACGTCAACAACGTCCAAGGCAGCACCGAAGTCCACCGCTACCACCTGAAGCGCCCCATGGCCTAACCCCAGGACCCCCCGTCCGGGTCGATCATGGAGTTGTGGTGGTGGACGAACGTCGTGCACCAGCCCGTTTCGGGCACCACAACTCCATGATCGACAGGAGCGGCGGGGGTCAGGTCAGGTCGACCGACGGGTAGAGCGGGTGGGGGGCCAGCAGGTCGGTGGCCTGGCGAGCGATCTTGTCGGCCAGGGCCGGGTCGAGGGTGTACTTCGCCTTCGACGGGGTGCCGTCGGCGTTGGCGCCGGCCGTGGTCTGCGTGAGCACGGTGTGGATCAGCTCCGCGGTCTGGTCCATCTCGGCGGTGCCGAGGCCCCGGGTGGTCAGCGCCGGGGTGCCGATCCGGATGCCGGACGTGTACCACGCCCCGTTCGGGTCCTGCGGGACCGAGTTGCGGTTGGTGACGATGCCCGAGTCCAGGAGCGCCTGCTCGGCCTGCCGACCGGTGAGCCCGTAACCGGACACGTCGATCAGCACGAGGTGGTTGTCGGTGCCACCGGTGACGAGCTTCGCGCCCCGACGCAGCAGCCCCTCGGCGAGCGCCTGCGAGTTGTCCACGATCCGCTGGGCGTAGTCGGCGAAATCGGGTCGACGGGCCTCCGCGAGGGCGACCGCCTTGGCGGCCATCACGTGCGGTAGCGGACCGCCGAGCACCATCGGGCAGCCCCGGTCCACCTGGTCGGCCAGCTCCGGCTGGCAGAGCACCATGCCGCCGCGCGGCCCGCGCAGCGACTTGTGCGTGGTGGTCGTGACGATGTGCGCGTGCGGCACCGGGTCGAAGTCGCCGGTGAACACCTTGCCCGCCACCAGGCCGGCGAAGTGCGCCATGTCGACCATGAAGGTCGCGCCGACCGAGTCGGCGATCTCCCGCAGGATCCGGAAGTTCACCTTCCGCGGGTACGCCGAGTAACCGCCGACCAGGATCAGCGGCTTGAACTCGCGGGCCGCCTCGGCCACCCGGTCGTAGTCGATCAGGCCGGTCTCCGGGTCGGTGCCGTAGCTGCGCTGGTCGAACATCTTGCCGGAGATGTTCGGCCGGAAGCCGTGAGTGAGGTGGCCGCCCGCGTCCAGCGACATGCCGAGCATCCGCTGGTTGCCCAGCTCGCGGCGCAACGCGAACCAGTCGGCCTCGGTGAGGTCGTTGACCTGCCGGACCTGGGCCTTCTTCAACGCGGGGGACTCCACCCGGTCGGCCAGCACCGCCCAGAACGCGACCAGGTTGGCGTCGATGCCCGAGTGCGGCTGCACGTACGCGTGCGCCGCGCCGAACAGCTCGCGTGCGTGTTCGGCGGCAAGTGCCTCGACGGTGTCCACGTTCTGGCAGCCGGCGTAGAAGCGGCGACCGACCGTCCCCTCGGCGTACTTGTCGCTGAACCAGTTGCCCATGGCCAGCAGGGTCGCCGGGGAGGCGTAGTTCTCGCTGGCGATGAGCTTCAGCGACTCCCGCTGGTCGGTCAGTTCGGCGCCGATGGCGTCGGCCACCCGGGGCTCGACCGCCCGGATCACCTCAAGGGCACTACGGAATGCGGTGGACTCGGCGTTGCGCGACATGCGACCTCCAACAGACGTGCGGGAAGGCCCAGGCGCTCGGCAAACGTCCTCGTGACGGGGCCGCTCCCCGATGGTTCTCCATCCCCACGCGCCAGTAACGGCCCGGTCCGATCCTACCGGGCCAGCCGGGGCCGTCCCGGGCGACCTCCGTTCATCACACGCCGGGAGGGTTGGGTGACCGACCTGGGGCACCACCTGACGAGCGGGTACGCCATCCGCAGGGGAGGAGGCACGCGTCACGGTCACCGCGTTGCTGCCGGGCCCGACCGACACCGCCTTCTTCGAGCGGGCCGAGATGGAGGACACCCGGGTCGGTTCGGGTAAGAAGGACGACCCGGCGAAGGTCGCCGAGCAGGGCTTCGCCGCGATGATGATGGGTGACCAGACGGTCACCGCAGGTTCCCTGGTCAACAAGGTGCAGACCGCAGAGGGCCCGGCACGCCGCCGGGCCCTCTGCGCGTGGCGGGTCACGCGGTCATCGCGTCCATCGCCTTCTTGATCGCCTTCGGCTCGGTGGGGGTACGCGGGGCGTCCGCGCGCAGCGCGATCATCTTCTCGCCGATCTCCTGTAGCTGCTTGCGGCCCAGCGCGTCGCGGACCTTGGGGAACCACTCCTCCTCTTCCTCCTCGACGTGGTGGGTGACGTTCTCGATCAGCACCGTCGTCTTGGCGTTGAACCGCTCGTCACTGGCGTCCATGCTGGCCAGCTCGGCGCAGAGCACGTCGGCGACGTGGTGTTCCTCGTACGACTCGAGGATGTCGTCCTCCAGGTCGGGCAGCAGCCGGCGGACCTCCGGGTACATCACCTCGTTCTCCAGGTAGGTGTGCACCGTCAGCGCTTCCAGGATCTGGTTCACCAGCTTCTGCCGCTGGTTCGCCGGCCCCTCCTCGGCGTCCTGGAAGGCCTTGAACAGGCGGCGCATTTCTTTGTGGTCCTCTTTGAGCAGCACGATGGCATCGGTCGACACCGGTATGACCTCCCTGAACAGTCTCTTCTGGTGTGGTTCCGGTACCCCGACGACCACCGCGGAAACAGGCGAATCCGCCTCAGACCATGGCCAGGGTGCGGGGGATCTCGTCGAGCAACTCCCGAGCCAGGAAGCCGATCCGGCCGTAGCGGGGGATCAGTCGCTGGCCGCTCACCGAGTGCGCGAACGAACCCCAGCAGGCCGCCTGGGCCGGGTCCGCGCCGCGGGACAGCAGCCCCGCCAACAACCCGGCGAGGACGTCGCCGCTGCCGGAGGTGCCAAGCCCGGCGTCGCCGCTCTCCTCTCGCCAACCCCGTCCGTCCGGGGCGGCCACGTGCCCGTACAGCGACACGACCGCCTCGTACCGGGCGGCCACCTCGGCCGCCTCGGCGTCGAGGTCGTCGCCCGGATCCCGTCCGAGCAGGTGCCTGGCCTCGGTGACGTTGGGCGTGAGCACCACGGGCCGACCCGAGCCGACAAGCAGGTCCGGTGCGTGGCTGAGCGCACCGAGGGCGTACGCGTCGAGCACCAGCGACGTGTCCGGACGGGCCGCCTCCAGGACCAGGGCCAGCAGGCGGTTGGTTTCGTCGATCGCCTTCAGGCCTGGGCCGACCGCCACCACGTCGGCCTGCGCGACCAGATCGCCGAGTTGGCCGTCACGGTCGGCGGCCACCGCGCCGTCGGCGGTCTCCGGCAGACCGACCACCAGGGCCTCGGGCACTTGGATGCTCAGCGCGGCGGCGGTGGACTCGGCGGCGGCGAGTTGGAGCACCCCGGCACCGGCGCGCAACGCGGCCACCCCGGCGAGCAGCACCGCGCCCGGTGTGAAGCGGGAACCACCGACCACCAGCACGGTGCCCCGGCTCTCCTTGCCACCGACCGGCACCGGCAGCGCCCAGTCCCGCAGCAACGCCGGTGTGATCACTCTTACCTCAGACCGGCTCGGCATGGATCTCGTCCTCCCTGGTCGGCTCGGCGCCCTGCTGACGCAGGTGCGCGACGTCGTTGAAGGCGGTGAGCGCCAGTCGCCCGTCGGCGTCCGCCGACCACTCGGTGATCGAACAGTTGGCGATCACGTCCTGCCGGGTGAGTGCCATCAGCTCGTCCTCGGTCAAGCCCTCGATGAGATAACGAAGCAGGAAGACAAGCGCGTCATGGCCGAAGAGCAGCACCCGGCAACCCTCGTGGTCACGCCGCAGGTCGCCCAGGAGCGTCCGCAGCCGCAACGCCACGTCCGTCCAGGACTCCCCGCCCGGCGGCCGGTAGTAGAACTTGCCCAACCGCTCCCGACGGTCGGCCTCGTCCGGGTACCGCCGTCGTACCCCGTGGCCGGTCAGCCCGTCGAGGATGCCCAACTCCCGGTCGCGCAGCCGCTCGTCGCGGTGCACGGGCACGTCGGTGCCGGCCAGCGCCAGCCGCGAGGTCTGCACCGCGCGCAGGTACGGCGACACCACCGCCACGTCCGGCTGCTTCGCGTCCGGCAGTGCTGCCAGCCAACGGCCGGTCGCCCGGGCCTGCTCCTGGCCGGTCGCGGAGAGCGGCACGTCGGCGTCGCGGTGGGTGAGGTCGATCAGCTCCGCGCCCGACGCCTCGGCCCGCGTCGCCGCGACGTTCGCGGTGCTCTCGCCGTGCCGGACGATCCAGAGGGTTGCCAGTTCCGCCATGCGGCACCCCTACCCGGCACGACCGTGCGGTAATCGGACCGTCGCCCGCCGCCCGCCGGCTAGCGGCGGCTCTGCCAGGGACGTAGCCCCACCCGGGAGGTCGACTCGTCGCGCCGGCGGAAGAGGTACGTGAAGGACTGGGCGGCCAGGGCGAGGAGTACCGCTCCCGTCCAGGCCCAGGAGAACGGCGCAGCGGAGTGGCGTACCGCGAGGACGCCGAGCACCGGCGCGGCGGCGACGAAGAGGGACAGGACGGTCGTGCTGACGGTTTGTCGGAAGCGTGCCGAGATGGCGAAGGTCGACCGGTCGTAGACGAGCAGGGCCGCGCCGAAGAGGGCCGCGGCCGCCAGGGCCACGCCCACCGAGGAGGTGATCTTCGCGAAGGTGACCGGTAGGGCGATGAGGAACGGGAAGACACCGCCGAACTCCGACAGCACGTTGCCCCACTTGGTGTACCGGCCGAAGCTGTTGGTTCGCAGCCGGGCCAGCTCACCGGAGGTGTTGGCATAGATGATCAGCGACGCGGTGGTGGCCAGGGCCGCGCACATCAGCAGCACCCGCACCCCGTCGGGATAGGCCGGGGAGGTGAACGACAGGCCGAGCACGAACGCGATCGAGGCCAGGATGCCGCTGGAGAAGGCGACCCCGGCGGCGCTCTCGTCGGACTGCAGGGCCGCGAAGTCGTCCTTCTCGAACCGGGACAGCTCCAGGGCCGGCCCGGCGGGCAGGTTCACCAGCCCCGTGATGACGTTCTCCTCGCCAGCCAGCAGGGTGGCGATCTGCGCCGACGCGGCAACCGGGATCAGATAGCGCTCGTCGGCGTCGACGTACTCCACCCGCGACTTGTGCTGGCAGTAGTAGCGGTCGCGCCCCGGGCCGAAGTAGTCCGGCACGATGGTGCGCACGACGAACCCGCGGGACAGCAGCAACCCGAGCATGGCCAGGTTCTCCGGGCTGGTCACCGTGGAGATGCTCAGGTGGGGCTGCGCCGCGACCGTCCGGGCCCGGGCCACGAAGTCGTCGAGCAGTGCCGCACCCACACCGGTGCGCCGCTGATCCGGGTGCACGCCGAGCCCACTCAGGTAGAGGTGATGGGCACTCGGCAACTCGTACTGAAGGAAGCCGACGATCTCCGTGCCGGCGCGGACCACCCGGACGTGCCCGGCCGCGACGCCGTTCTCGATCTCACTCGGCGCCGCCGGCTCGTGCGCCGGGTCGCCGGGCGGGAAACAGAGCGCGTCGAGGGCGAGTAGGGCGGGGATGTCCTCGGTCGACGCGTCGTCGATCCGGACGGTGGGCGCCCCGCCCGATCTGGTCTTCTGCTGGCGCACGACGCCATCCTGCCCGACCGGGTCAAGAGGGGCGATCGACACCAGTCGGTGTCTGGCGGGAGCCGTCGGCCGCGGTGGTGGTCGCGGCCGGGGACCGGGTCGCGGTGCCCGGTGGCGACTCGGTCGTACGGCTGGGAGTGGCGCCGGTGGGGTCGGTGCACTGCTGATCGTCGCTGTCGGTTTCGGGGCACCGCCGCGACCTGGTGATGCGAGGCAATGGGCGCCGGACAGCCGACGGGGGTCGACAATGACTGTCTTACGAGGTCTGCGCGAAGCGGTCCTGTTGTTCGTGGTGATCGGGGCGCTGGTCGCGGTCGCGGCAATGATCTGGGTGGCGGTCGACGGCGGTGACTACGTCGGTCGGCCGGGCATCGGGTTGGTTGTGGTGGGCGGGCTCATCGGCATGACGGGCGACCTGACGCTGAGCCGGATCAGCATGCTCGGTGCACGCGCCACGTTCGGCGCCGCGCCGGAGCGGGAGACGGCCGACGGTGGGCGCGTGCTCACCGGGGTCGGCATCTTCCTCTTCGTCGGGCTGCCACTGATCGTGGTCGGCGTGCTGCTGCTCTCCTGACCGAGCGTGTCATCGCTGCCGTCGACGGCCGTCTCCCTCGGCGCCGCGCGAGTGTCCGCTCGGTGGCCGTGCGCCGCGCTCGCGCGTCGTACCCTCAGGGCGTGGCCACGGCGGCGGAGGAGATCCAGGTGGGGGAGCGGCTGGTCCGCGTCTCCAGCCCCGACAAGCCCTACTTCCCGGAGCGAGGGCTGACCAAGCTGGACGTGGTCCGCTACTTCCTGGCGGTCGGCGACGGCATCCTGCGCGCGCTACGGGACCGGCCGACGATGTTGGAGCGCTGGCCGCGCGGTGTCTTCGAGGGAGCGACGATCGCCACCCGGCAGACCAACCGGGGCGACGCGTTCTACCAGAAACGGCTGCCGGCGGGCGCGCCCGAGTGGGTGCGCACCGCACACATCACCTTCCCCAGTGGCCGCACCGCCGACGAGATCGCGCCGAGCGAGCTGGCCGTGGTGATCTGGGCTGCCAACCTGGGCACACTGCGTTTCCACCCGTGGCCGGTCAGCGCCGCCGACGTGGAACGCCCCGACCAGCTGCGCATCGACCTCGACCCGATGCCGGGCGTCGGCTTCGAGCAGGTGGTGCCGGTGGCCCGGGAGGTCCGCGCCTTCCTCGCCGAGTTGGGGATGACCGGCTATCCGAAGACCACCGGCGGGCGGGGCCTGCACATCTACCTGTCGATCGAGCCGCGGTGGAGCTTCGGTGAGTGTCGCCGGGCGGTGCTCGCCCTGGGCCGGGAGATGCAACGCCGGTTGCCGGAGCTGGTCACCACCACCTGGTGGCGCGACCAGCGGGACCGTCCGGTCTTCGTGGACTACAACCAGATGTCACGGGACCACACGATGGCCTCGGCGTACTCCATCCGCCCGACGCCCCGGGCGCTGGTGTCGGCGCCGCTGGAGTGGGCGGAGCTGGACGACGCCCGACCGGAGGACTTCGACGTGCTGTCAGTGCCGGCGCGCTTCGCCGAGCGCGGCGACCCGCACGCCGGTCTGGACGGTGACCGGCACTCGCTGGAGCCGCTGTTGGAGTTGGCCGACCGGGAAGGGCTGGAGGCCCCACCCGAGCGCTGAGCCGGGTCAGGCCCACGGGCTGCCCGCCCCGTCGAACTCCTCGAACACCAGCCAGGTGCGGGTGGACAGCACCCCCGGGATGCTCTGCACCCGGCCCAGCACCACGTCCCGCAACGCGGCGTTGTCCGGCGCGCGGACCAGCGCGAGGACGTCGTGGTCGCCGCCGAGCAGCGCGGCGTGCTCGATGTAGCGCACCTGGGCCAGCTCGGCCGACACCTCCCGCCAGGTGTTCTGCTCGATGGTCAGGGCGATGTACGCGGACGTGCCCAGCCCGGCCGCCTCGGGCGCCACCTGGGCCCGGAACCCGGTGATCACCCCGTCGCGGAGCAACCGTTCCACCCGCGCGTACGCGTTGGTGCGGGAGATGTGGATTCGCTCGGCGAGGGTGCGCACCGACGTGCGACCGTCCCGGACCAGCTCGTCGAGGATCCGCCGGTCGACCTCGTCCAGGGCTCGGGCCGATCGTCCCGATCCCGCGCCCCGGCCTGCGTCGTCGGCGGTCTCCTGGCTCACTGACCGATCCTCCGCATGCCAATCGTCCCGCCTTCCGTGTCGATCTTGAGTCAATCATCCACAAGCGGAAGCATAGGCTCACCACACGTCCCAGGAGGTTCCGCCGTGACGACCACTCCCCAGGCGGTCCGCAGGGCATCCCCGCGCACCCGTCGGGCGGCCACCCCGCCCGACCCGGCGCGTCCGCTGCTGCCGAACACCGAGCCTGTCCGCCTGCTCGACCCGACCGGCACGCCGCTGCCCGCCCGCACCGACTACCCGGAGCCGCCCGTCGAGGTGCTGCGCGAGCTGTACCGCCGGATGGTGCTCGGCCGCCGCTTCGACACCCAGGCGACCGCCCTGACCAAGCAGGGCCGGCTCGCCGTCTACCCGTCCTCGCGGGGCCAGGAGGCGTGCCAGGTCGGCGCGGTCCTCGCGGTCCGCGACACCGACTGGGTCTTCCCCACCTACCGCGAGTCGATGGCTCTGGTTGCCCGGGGCATCGACCCGGTCGAGGTGCTCACCCTGCTGCGCGGCGACTGGCACTGCGGGTACGACCCGACCGAGGTGCGGACCGCGCCGCAGTGCACCCCCCTCGCGACCCAGTGCGTGCACGCCGCCGGGCTGGCGCACGGCGAGGCGTACCAGGGTCGCGACACCGTGGCACTGGCCTTCATCGGTGACGGCGCGACCAGCGAGGGCGACTTCCACGAGGGGATCAACTTCGCCGCCGTGTTCAAGGCGCCGGTGGTCTACTTCGTGCAGAACAACAGGTACGCGATCAGCGTCCCGCTGTCCCGGCAGACCGCCGCGCCGTCGCTGGCCTACAAGGGCGTCGGCTACGGCGTACCGAGCGAGCAGGTCGACGGCAACGACCCGGTCGCGGTGCTCGCCGTGCTCACCCGCGCGGTCGCGCACGCCCGCGCCGGCAACGGGCCGTTCCTGGTCGAGGCGCACACCTACCGGATGGAACCCCACACCAACGCCGACGACGCCAGCCGCTACCGCGACGGCGCCGAGGTCGACGCCTGGCGCGACCGGGACCCGGTCGCCCGCCTGGAGACCTACCTGCGCGCCCGTGGCGTCCTCGACGACGCGGCCGTCGCCGAGGTCGCCGAGCAGGCCGAGACGTACGCGGCGGACCTGCGGGCGCGGATGAACGAGCAGCCCACCGTCGACCCGCTGAGCCTCTTCGACCACGTGTACGCCCAACCCACCCCGCAGTTGGTCGAACAGCGCGAGCAGGTCCGTGCCGAGTTGGCCTCCGCCCGCGACGAGGAGGGGAACGCCTGATGGCCACCACCATGGCGAAGGCGCTCAACACCGCGCTCGCCGACGCCCTCGCCGCCGACGACCGGGTCGTCGTCTTCGGTGAGGACGTCGGTCAACTCGGCGGCGTCTTCCGGATCACCGACGGCCTTCAGGCCCGCTTCGGCGAGAACCGCTGCTTCGACACCCCTCTCGCCGAGGCCGGCATCGTCGGCTTCGCCGTCGGCCTGGCCATGTCCGGGCTGCGGCCGGTGGTCGAGATGCAGTTCGACGCGTTCGCGTACCCGGCGTTCGAGCAGATCGCCTCGCACGTCGCGAAGCTGCGCAACCGCACCCGGGGCGCGTTGAGCGTGCCGATCGTCATCCGGGTGCCGTACGCCGGCGGCATCGGCGGGGTCGAGCACCACTGCGACTCGTCCGAGGCGTACTACGCGCACACCCCCGGACTGAAGGTGGTCACCCCGGCGACCGTCGAGGACGCGTACTCCCTGCTGCGCGAGGCGATCGACGACCCCGACCCGGTGGTCTTCATGGAGCCCAAGAAGCTCTACTTCGCCAGCGCCGACGCGGAGCTGCCGGCGCGTGCCGAGCCGTTCGGGAAGGCCGTCGTGCGTCGCCCCGGACGCGACGCGACCCTGGTCGCGTACGGGCCGGCGGTGCCTGTCGCGCTCGAGGCCGCCGAGGCCGCCCGCGAGGAGGGCTGGGACCTGGAGGTCGTCGACGTCCGCACCATCGTGCCGTTCGACGACGCCACCATCACCGCCTCGGTCCGGCGTACCGGTCGGTGCGTGGTGATCCAGGAGGCCCCCGGCTTCGCGGGTGTCGGCGCGGAGATCGCCGCCCGGGTGCAGGAGCGGTGCTTCCACGCGTTGCACGCCCCGGTGCTGCGGGTGGCCGGGCTGGACATCCCGTACCCGGCGCCGATGCTGGAGCACACCCACCTCCCCGGCGTGGACCGGGTCCTCGACGCGGTGGCCCGCCTCCAGTGGGACGACCAGCCCGACGCGCGCTGGGCGGCGGCATGACCACCGTCGAACGGACCCAGGTCTTCCTCCTGCCCGACCTGGGCGAAGGGCTGAGCGAGGCCGAGATCGTCGAGTGGCGGGTCGCCGTGGGCGACGTGGTCACCGTCGACCAGAGCGTGGTCGAGGTGGAGACCGCCAAGGCGGTCGTGGACGTGCCCTGCCCGTACGCCGGCCGGGTGGTCACCCTGCACGGCGCGGCCGGTGAGGTACGCCCGGTCGGCCAGCCGTTGATCACCATCGCGCCGCTGGACGGCGGCGACGAGCCGGCCGGCCACGCCACCTACCGCGAGGAGGAACGGGCCGGCTCCGGCAACGTCCTGATCGGGTACGGGACGGGCCACGGCGGCGGCACCCGGCGTCGACGTCGGCCCCGGCTGGTCCTCGCCCCGGAACCGACCGACGTCAGCCCGGCCGACGCTGCTCGCCCGGACGCTGCTCGCGCCGACGTCGGCGTGTCCGCCGCGCCCGCCGACCCGCGCTCGCCGGCCGCTCTGGTCATCTCGCCGATCGTCCGACGGCTGGCCCGTGAGCACGGCGTCGACCTGGGTACGGTGCGGGGCACCGGGCCCGGCGGCGTGATCCGTCGCGCCGACGTGGAGGCGGCGCTGACCGCGCCCGCCGCCCGGCTCGCCGCCGTCCCGGACCCGCACGTCGCCCTCGCGCCGGCCGGGGACGGCGACGTGATCGTCCCCCTCACCGGTGTGCGCAAGGCGATCGCCGACAAGCTCTCCCGCAGCCGGCGGGAGATCCCGGAGGTGACCATCTGGGTCGATGTGGACGCCACCGGCCTGCTGGAGACCCGTGCGGCGATCAACGCGGCGACCCCCGACGCGCCGGTGAGCATCCTGGCCCTGCTGGCCCGGATCTGCCTCAGCGGGCTACGCCGGTTCCCGCAGCTCAACGCCCGCGTCGACACGGAGGGGCAGCGGATCGTCCAGTCCGCGGGGGTGCACCTCGGCATCGCCGCGCAGACCGACCGGGGTCTGCTGGTGCCAGTGCTGCGCGACGCCCAACGCCTCACCACCGCCGAGCTGGCCGCCGAACTGGCGGCGACCACCGCCGCCGCGCGGGCCGGGAACCTGCCGCCGGCCCGGCTGACCGGCGGGACGTTCACGCTGAACAACTACGGGGTGTTCGGCGTCGACGGATCCACGCCGATCATCAACCACCCCGAAGCGGCCCTGCTCGGGGTCGGGCGGATCGTGGACAAGCCGTGGGTGGTCGACGGGCAGCTCGCCGTCCGCAAGGTGACCCAGCTCAGCCTCACCTTCGACCACCGGGTCTGCGACGGCGGGGTGGCCGGTGGCTTCCTGCGGCACGTGGCCGACTGCGTGGAACGCCCGGCGATGCTGATCGCCGCCGTCTGACGCGTATCCCCTCGGCCCCGGCGCCGCCCGTGCGGCGCCGGGGCCGACGCCTGCCCGCGGGTTTCCCGACGCCGTGACCGGGAAGTCGGCCCCGCCGGAGCGCACCGAACGCGTCGAAGGGAGCCCGCCCGTGGCCGTGGCGAACGAGCTGCTACTGAACTCGGTCCGGGTACGACGGCCCGCCTCGGCCGGCGCGCCGCTGTACTGCGACGCGCTGGAGTACGGGCTCACCGGCGACGGCGCGACCAACGACCAGCCGGCGCTGGCCGCCCTCGTGGACCGCCTCGGCACCGGGTACGCCTCGGACGGACGGGCCCGGGTCATCTACTGCCCGCCGGGCATCTACTCGATCCGGGACGCGGGCACCGTGTGGCGCAGCGGTGTGTCGCTGATCGGGGCCGGCCCGGCGGCGACCCGGTTCATGCTCAGCAACGAGGGCAACCGGGCCGACCCCACCCCATTGGCCTTCTGGACCACAGTGCAGCACGGCGCCGACCGGGACCGGCACATCGCCGACTGCACCTTCTCCGACTTCCAGATCGACGGCTCCGGCGTCGCCATGGCCGAGTACAACTACCTGGCCAAGGGCCTCGGCCTCCAGTACGTCGTGCGGGGCGTCTTCCGCAACCTCTACATCCACCACACCGCCGCCACCGGGCTGGGCTGCGACTTCCTTCAGGACTCCCTGATCGACGGCGTGGTGGTCGTCGGCTGTGGCCGACTGGACAACGGCGAGCAGATGGGTGGCGCCGGCATCGGGATCGGCATCGGCGGCTGGGGAGCGGTGGAGCGGCTGACCATCGCCAACTGCACCGCCCTGGCCAACGGCACCAACGGAATCTTCCTTGAGCTGCAGAAGGACTACTGGGCGCCGCCGCGCGGCTACCGCATCGTCGGCTGCCACAGTCAGGGCAACCGCTTCGGCATCTCCGACTGGGGCGCCGACGGCCTGATCGTCTCCGCCTGCACCATGACCGGAAACCTGGAGACCGGGTTCGACGTGTCGGCGCAGGGCACCTCGTCGGTGGCCGGCCGGGGTGGGCTGCTCACCGACTGCGTCATCGACGGCAACATGTGCGACGGGGTCAGCATCGGCAACAGCCCTGGCCCGTACACCGTCCGAGGCAACCGGATCAGCGGCAACGGCCGGCACGGTTATCACTCGCACGACCTCGGGCGCGGCTACCGGGGCTCGATCCGGGACGTGGTGATTGAGAGCAACGAGTTCTGGGGCAACGGCCTCGACGCGATCCGGATCGACCACCAGATGACCGACGCGGTGCTGCTCAACAACCGGATCCGCAACAACGGACGGCAGTACGGCGAGGGCACCGGCGGTACCGGTGACGCCGTCCGCTACAGCGAGCGGTCCCTGGTGGACCGGTCGGCGAACTGGCCGCACGACGGGCACCGGGGCAAGGTCCTGCGGGTCGGGAAGGCAGTGGCCATGGTGGCCTCCAACACCGGCGACGAACTCACCCTCGCCCCGGTCCGCCCGGACGCGTTCAGCGCGTGGAGCGGGGACGTGCCACCGCCGGGATGCGGATACGAGCTGGCTGCCGCACCAGAGCTGCGGGCCGGCATCACGGTCGACGCGCCGTTCGACTCGGCCACCATCCGGGGCAACCGGGTGTGGGACAACCACGACAACCCGACCCAGACGCACGGGCTGTGGATCACCGAGCGGGGCAGTTGCGTGGACTGCCGGGTCGAGGACAACGACCTGGCCGGCAACGCCGACGAAGGCATGCGACTGGACACCCCGCCGGTGGGCGGACGGTGGCGGGACAACCACGTGGACAGCGACTGGAGCTGAACGACGTGCGGCGGCGGCCGGAAGGATCCGGCCGCCGCCACTGTCATGGTGAAACCGATCAGCCGGCCAGACCGGCAACCGGGGTCGGGTCCAGCACCACAGTCGCCGAAGCGGACTGCGGAGGTACGCCCGGGTCGGTCGGGGCGTCGGTGTACTCCGCGACGAACACCGCGGTCAGGTTGTCCGCGCCGCTGTGCCCACCGTCGAGGAAGGTGGGGATGCTTCCGGAGCAACCCGTCGAGGTGGACAGCGGGTGCCCGTGCTCATCGTGCCCGAGCACGTAGGTGACCTTCACCCGGGAGCAGTCCACCGGCAGGTCGTCGGTGACCTTCACCTCGTACGCCACGGTCTGCCCGAACTGGAAGGGCTGCCCGGCGACCGGGGCGACGAACTCGATGACCGGCGCGGTCGGCCCGACCACCAGCGGCAGCGTCGCCGAGGCGGACCGTCCGGTGCGGTCGGTGACCTTCAACGTCGGCGTGTACGAGCCGTTCTCCGGGAACGTCCAGCTCGCGTTCGGAGCGGTGCTGTCCACCGAGCCGTCCGCGTTGAAGTCCCACGCGTAGCTGAGCTTGTCACCGTCCGGGTCGGTCGTGCCGGCGCTGGAGAACGCGACGGTCAGCGGGGCCTGCCCAACGGTCGGGGTGCCGCTGATCTTCGGGATCGGCGTCCGGTTGCCCCGCACGAAGTCGATCCGGGACAGCTGCGCGTCCGGGTTCTCGGCGAAGTAACCGTCGCCGTACTCGAGGACGTAGAGCGCGCCGTCCGGGCCGAACTCCATGTCCATCGGGTTGTCCACGACCAGCGACGGCGCCACCGGACGGATGTCGTCGACATCGCCGTCCTCGTCGAGGCGGAACTCCTTGATGTAGTCGCGGGACCACTCGTAGAACAGCGGCACCCCGTCGTAGTAGGCCGGCCAGCGGGTGCGCGACGTGCTGGTCCCGTCGTACTCGTACGCCGGGCCACCCATCGGAGAGATGCCGCCGGAGCCCAGTTGCGGGAACTCGGCTGAGGGGGCGGCCGCGTACCAGACCTCCGGCTGCTCGACCGGCGGCAGCACGCGCTTGCCGGTGTTGTGCGGTGAGTCGTTGACCGGGCGCTTGCAGTTGAACTTGGCACCCGACTCGCCGGTGGCGAAGTCGTAGTCGCGGTAGGCGATCGTCGGCGTCACGCAGTACGGCCAGCCGTAGTTTGCCGGCTGGTCCACGAGCATCCACCGACCGTGCCCGGCCGGCCCGCGCTCCGGGTCCGGGTTGGACGCGTCCGGGGAGTAGTCGCCCACGTACACGTCATCGGTCCGCTTGTCGACGGCGAACCGGAACGCGTTGCGCAGCCCCATCGCGTAGATCTCGGGGCGGGTCTGCGCCGTGCCGGGCTTGAACAGGTTGCCGGCCGGCACCGTGTAGCCACCACCGGCCTTGACCTTGATCCGCAGCAGTTTGCCGCGCAGGTCGTTGGTGTTCGCCGAGGTGCGCTGGGCGTCGTACGCCGGGTTCCGGTCGGCCCGCTCGTCGATCGGGATGTAGCCGTCGGAGGCGAACGGGTTGGTGTCGTCACCGGTCGACAGGTACAGGTTGCCCTTGCTGTCGAAGTCGATCTGGCCGCCGACGTGGCAGCAGATGCCCCGGTCGGTCGGCACGTCGATGATCTGCTGCTCGCTGGCGAGGTTCAGCTTCATCCCGTCCAGCTTGAACCGGGACAACCGCAGCGCGCCCTTGAACCGCTGCCAGTCCGCCTCGGTGCCGGTCTCCGGCGCGTCGCCCTCGTTGACGCCCGGGGTCGCCGGGTCGTCCACCGGAGTGTTCATCGGCGGCGAGTAGTAGAGGTACACCCACTTGTTCTGGGCGAAGTTCGGGTCGATCGCGACGCCCTGCAACCCCTCCTCGTCGTGCTCGTACACCGGGATGTCGGCGGCGAGGGTGTTCAGCCCGGTGCGCGGGTCGTGGATGCGGACCTCGCCGGTGCGGGAGGTGTGCAGCACCCGCAGGTCGGGCAGGACGGCGAGGCTCATCGGCTCGCCCGGGAAGTCGTTCAGTGTCACTTTCTGGAAACTGCTGTCCGGCGGCGCGGCCGGCGCTGCGGCCGCTGCCGACGGTGGTACGACCAGACCGGCCGTCACCAGCAGCAGGGCGGACGCGAATGCGGTCCTGTTCATCAGGTGTGTCCCCCGGGGTGGTGTCAGTACCGAAGTGAAGCGAGATAGTCGAAGCCGACCCGCGCGGTGTCCAGGGCGTCGGCGGGGGAGCGCGGCGGCGTACCCGCGTCGTCACGCTCCACGATGTACTCCTCGATGCCGGCCTCGCGCTCGTGGGCGAAGATCCGGCCGAAGTCGATCAGGCCGTCGCCGAGGTCGGCGAAACCGCCCTCGACGTCGAGGTCCTTGACGTGCACCTGGCGGATCCGGCCGCGGTTGGCCCGGATCACGTCGACCGGGTCGTGCGCGCCGCGCCAGGTCCAGTACAGGTCCAGCTCGAAGTGGACCAACCGCGGGTCGGTCTGCGCGGCGAGGATGTCGAACCCGGTCGAGCCGCCGGTCAGGGGCACGAACTCGAGCTGGTGGTTGTGGTAGCCGAACTCGAGCCCCGCGCGCTCGGCGAGCCGCCCGGCCTTGTTCAGGTCACGGGCGAGGGCCCGGTAGACGGCGGGGTCCCGGATCGGCTGGCCGGCCGCGTCCCGACCGAAGTACGGGTGGACGATCTTCTTGCAGCCCACGACCTTGGCGTCGGCGAGGGCCTGTTCCCAGGTCGCGGCGTCGAACGGCTGCGGAATGCCGACGTGCCCGGAGGTGGAGCGCAGCCCCGCCTCATCGAGCGCGGCCCGGAACTGGGCGGCGGTGCGTCCGACGAAACCGGCGTGCTCCACCCGCCGGTAGCCGATCCGACGCAGCGCGTCCAGGGTGCCGGGCAGGTCGGCGGCGAGTTGGTCGCGCAGCGTGTAGAGCTGGATGCTGATCCGGTCCACCGGCACCCGGCGCCGGCCCTGCGCCTGTGCGGCGGGTGCGGCGCTGGCCGGCCCGGCGAGCAGACCGGCGGCACCGACGGCAGCAGCGGAAACAGTCGCGGCGCGCAGCACTCCACGCCGGCTGACCGACTCCGACGCCGGTGTCGGCTCCGGTCGGTTGATCTGTCGATCCATGGTGGTGGTCCCTTCCTGACGGCTGGCATGCCGTCGGCGGCGGTCGACCTGGCTGCCATCGCCCGGGCGCGCCGAACCGGCCGGAGGCGGGCTCCGGCTGGACGGTGACGGACGGCGCTCGGGTGCGGCCCGGCCCTGTCAGGAGCGGAACGCGGCGACCCGGCAGGGGTGGCGGCAGACTGATCGACTAATGGGCAACCCTCTATCTAGATCGAGACCCTACCCTTGCCTCCGGACGAAGGCAAAGCTTCGTCGCGTTTGGCAGAAGTTTCGCTCCAACTGACAAAAGCGGGCTGTCGAGGTGCGCGGGCAGGGATGACCTCCTCCTTCCGGGCGCCCTCCGCAGCGCCACCGGCACCCGCGCCCGCCCCACCTCTGCCCCCCGAGTGATCCACTCGTCTTCCTGGCAGGTCGGGGTGTCCGAGCGTGGTCGATGCACCGCTCTCAGGAAAGCCGAGTCGATCATGGGGGCGGGCCGTACGCCGCCTTCGGTCCGGTTCGCCTCAACCGCCCCGAGAGGGCGTCATCCGGACAGCCGGCGTTGCCTGCGCTGAAGCAGAGCAAACGGCACGAGAGATGCCGGCTGAGCTCCTATTCCACCAAGCGGAACATAATTGGAAACTGTGTCGACAAAATGCGTCGCCAATTATTTCTGAACACCGAGATCGCCCATGCCGGGGAAGCGAGAATGTCGGCATAGGGAAGTCGAATACGGGGGGACTGAACATGACGTGTAGGCGGCGATTGACGCTGTTGGCGGTAACCATCGCAGCCGCACCACTCGTCCTGGGTGGGTGCACCGCCGACCGGGGGTCCGCGACCGGTTCGGCCAAGAAGCACGCCGCCCCGCCGGAGCTCGCCGTCACGCCCGGGGACAAGGCCCGGGACGTGCCGGTCAGCGCCGAGGTGGGCACCGTGGTCAAGGGGGGCCGGGTCACCGGTGTGCGTCTGACCGACGACAAGGGCAAGCAGGTCAGCGCCGAGCCGCGTGAGGACGGGTCGGGCTGGGTGCCGACCGCTCCGTTGCAACCGAAACGGACGTACACCGCCGAGGTGACCGCCACCGGTGACTCCGGTGCCACCACGACCCGCACCACGACCTTCACCACGATGGCCAAATCGACCAAACCGCAGATCACCAGCACCCTCTATTTCGTCGGCAAACGGACGTACGGCACCGCGATGCCGGTTACCGTCGCGTTCGACCCGGGAATTCCGAAAGAGGCCAGAGCGGATGTTCAGCGACGGTTGTTCGTGAAGACGAATCCTCCGCAGCCGGGCACCTGGTCATGGCTCGAGGACGGAACTCAGGTCTATTACCGGGCCCCCGATTTCTGGAAGCCGGGGACGACGATCAGCGTCCGGGCCGGCCTGGAGGGTCTGCCGATCGGCAAGGACCGGGTCGGTGACGCCGAGCGCACGGCGACGTCCAAGATCGGACGGCAGGTCTCGCTGGAGATCGACAACGCCACCAAGCAGATGACGGTCCTGCAGGACGGCAAACAGATCCGCCGGATCCCGGTCAGTCTGGGCAAGCCGAGCACGCCGAGTTCGAGCGGCAAGATGGTGATCATGGAGAAGCACGAACGGACCACCTTCGACACCCGGGGTGAGCCCAACGGTGGCTACGTGGTCGACGTCGACGACGCCCAGCGCTACACCTGGGGCGGCGAGTTCATCCACTCCGCACCCTGGTCGGAGGGGGACCAGGGCAACACGAACGTCTCACACGGTTGTGCCAACGTCTCCGCCACCGCGGCTGACTGGTTGATGGGGGTGACGCAGGTCGGGGACCTGGTCACCGTGAAGGGCACCGAAGTGGAACTGCAGCCGGGCAACGGCTGGACCGCGTGGAACGTGAGCTGGGACGAGTTCGTCCGAGGTAGCGCGCTGCCGGTGCCACCCGGGCTCAAGCCCGCCCCGGTCGCTCCGGCCCACCCGGGCGCGGTGGCCGGCGGCTCGCCCGCCCCGGCACCCTCGGTCAGCGGTCGCTGAGAAACACGGCGGTCAAACGGGCCGGTCCGCTGCGGCGAACCGGCCCGTCGCCGCGCGCGTGCTCCGGTGACCCCGGCGATCACCGCAGGGGTACGCGGGCCACCCCCGGCCCGGTCAGGCTGCCCAACCAGAGGTGGTCGCCGTGCTGGCGTACCCCGGTGATCATCCGGTAGTGCCCGTTGGGGCCGTGCAGCGTCCGGCGGACCGTGCCGTCGCCGTCGACGAGCGCGACCAGCCCGTAGCGGCGGGGCTGCGGCTGCATCGCGTCGGGGAGCAACGCGGCGAGCTGACGCAGCCGCGGATGCGGCAGCAGCCGCTCGGCGATCGGCACCCGTGGGCTGGGCAGCGCTATCCAGTACGTCCCGTCGCCCACGGCGGCGAGATTGTCCGGGTACGCGGGCAGGTCGGCCAGAACCCGCACGCCGCCGCCCAGTTCGACGCGGAGCAGGCGGTGGGTGCTGGTCTCCACGAGCATCAGGGCCGACTCGTCCGGGGTCAGCGCGATGCCGTTGGGGAAGTACAGCCCGTCGGCCACCACCTCGGTGCGGCCGCTGTTCGGGTGGTGGGCCAGCACCCGGCCGTTGGGGCGGTGCTCCAGCAGGTCCCGCTTCCAGTGTGAGACCGGGAACCGGTCGGAGGAGTCGGTGAAGTAGATCGTGCCGTCGCGGGCCACCGCCGCATTGTTGGCCAGGTGCACCGGCGGCGCGGTCCCGGTCAGTTCGTGCACCGCGCCGTCGGGGGTGACCCGCAGCAACCCGCGGTACGCGTCGCAGACGACCAGCGCCTCACCGGACGGGTCCACCTCGATGCCGAGCGGCCGGCCACCGGTCTCGGCCAGCAGCCGGGGTCGGGTGCCGGCCGGCGCGTCGACCGGCCACCACCAGAGCCGCCCCTCCTCGTCGCCGCTGATCACCCGGTCGGCGTCGTCGACCACCACGTCCTCCGGGCCGACGGCCCCCTCGGGCAGGGGCAGCACCTCGACGTGGTCGAGCCGGTCGTCGGTGGGGGCCCACGCTCCGGTCAGCGCCGGAGGAACGGTCGCGGGCTCACGCACGGGGCGGATCAGCCGAGGCGGCCGCGGCCGGGGGATCAGCATCGACCTATTCTCCACCCGTCGGCGCCGGCTGCCGTCGACCATCGCCTGCGCGGCGCGTCGACCATCAGTGCCGCCGTGGTGGCGGAGACCGGCGGTCCGGCCTGTCTACCCGGAGGTGGTCATCGTCCGGGCGGAGCAGGGCGGGAGGGCCCCGAGCCTCCACCCTTAGGGGGAGGAGTGCCGCCTCGGGGTATGACCCTGGGCGTACCCGGAATCACTCCGCCGAGGGGCGAAACTGTCGGAGGTGGCGGCTAGATTTCTTGGCATGGGAGAGGACAGCGACCGGCTCGACGTGCAGGTCAGCGTGGGTGACCAGGTGGTCGTCATGCGGGTGGCGGGCGAGATCGACATCGCCACCGTGGCGGCGTTCCGGTCCGCGTTGTGGTCCGCGCCGGCTCGCCGGGTGCTTCAGCTGGAGTTGTCCGATCTGCGGCTGCTCTCCGCCGCGGGTGTCCGCACGCTGCTCGCCGCGCATCTGCGCGTCCGGGCCTGCGGTGGCGAGCTGGTCCTCGTCGACCCGAGCCCGGTGGTGGCGCGGGTGCTCCGTGCCAGCGGTCTGCACCGCGTGATGCCGATCCTGGAGCCGGCCAAGGTGATCAAGGCCGCGCGTCTCACCGGAGGCACGACCGCGCACCTCCAGTTGGCCGCCTGACCGGCGCGGGGCCGCCGGCGTGAGCCGGCGACCCCGAGAATCGGTCAGCGCACGCCGAGCAGGTCCACGACGAAGATCAGCGTCTCGCCGGGCTTGATGACACCGGCCGCGCCCCGGTCGCCGTACCCGAGGTGTGGCGGGATGGTCAGACGGCGACGGCCGCCGACGCGCATGCCGGCCACGCCCTGGTCCCAGCCGGCGATGACCTGACCGCCGCCGAGCGGAAACTCGAACGCCTCGCCCCGGTTCCAGGACGAGTCGAACTCGCCGCCGGTGGAGTGCGACACGCCAACGTAGTGCACGCTGACCAGCTGGCCCGCCTCCGCCTGCGGGCCGTCGCCCACGGTGATGTCCTCGATCACGAGGTCGGCGGGCGGTGCACCCTCGATCGGACCCACCTCGGGCTTGCCGGATCGGGCGCCTGCTGCCTGGTTCATGCGGGGATCTCCTGCCGTGTCGGGTGATGTGCGGTCACCGTCGATCCTGCCGGATCGCACCTCACCGATGTGCGGCGGACCCGCTACCTGCTCAATCCCCCCGGGGCGCTGCCGCCCGCAGCCCGGCGCACGACCAGTGCGGCGCGAGGGAGCGGGGGATCCGGGAACGGGTTGGCGGGCGTCACCGGAAAATGGTGACGCCCGCTCAGGGGTGGCGCGTCGTGGTCAGCGCAGCCAGGGCAGCCGCTGGACGACGGGCAGCTTCGCCCACACCCGGCCGAGGCCCCAGGTGTCGCCGGCGTTGACCAGCGCGAGCACCGCCAGCACCGCGGCGTAGATCAGGTGGTCGTCCATGAAGGGGTTGTTCTCCGGAGGCAGGACGGCGGTCCACATCAGGACCAGCAGCAGCCCACCGGTCACGGCGGCGACCCGCATGCCGATGCCGAGCAGCAGGGCGACGCCGATCCCGGCCAGGCCGACCATGAACAGCCAGTCCGCCCAGGCGGCACCGGCGATCCCGGTGTAGACGTCCTTGAACGGGCCCGTCACCCCGAAGGTGAGGAAGCCCTTGGTGGGGCTGCCCCCGTTGATCCAGGCGTTCTTCGACTCGGTGGCCATCCCGAGGCCGAACATCTTGTCGATGAACGCCCAGAGGAAGATCCAGCCGAGCGCCAGTCGGGTGCCGGCGAGGATGTACCGGACGGCCCGCCCTCCAGTGGTGCCGGCCGTCGGAGCGGTGTTCTCGACGGTGACCCGGTCGGTCGTCGCGGTCATGGTCTCCACGTCCCTTCTCAGTCTCGCACCGCACTTCCCGGTGGCATCTCCAGTGGACGCTCACGGCGCCCTCGGCGGCAGGGCCGACAGACCGCATCGGCCCGGGACGTTGGACCCCCTCCGGTCCGGTCCGGCGACCCTGACGACGGCTGTCGCGCGGTCGTAGCGTCCGAGGGGGACGAGGAAGGTGAGGTCGTGATGAGGACCTGGCAGGTTGGCGATGTGATGACCCAGGAGGTCGAGACCGTGACCGTCGAGACCCCGTACCGCGAGATCGTCGACGTGCTGCTGCGTCGCGGGGTCAGCGCGGTGCCGGTGATCGACGGGTTCCGCCGGGTGCTGGGCGTGGTGTCCGAGGCTGATCTCCTGCACCGCGTCGAGTGCGCCGGCGAGCCGGTGCACCGTCGCGTCTTCGAGAGCCGCCGTCGGCGTGGTGCCCGGGCCAAGGGGGCCGCGCTGCTCGCGGGGGACCTGATGACCGCCCCGGCGGTCAGCACGTACGCGGAGACGCCGTTGTCGGGCGCCGCTCGCCTGATGGACCACGAGCAGGTCAAGCGGCTACCCGTCCTGGATGATCTCGGTCGGTTAGTGGGCATTGTCAGCCGTGGCGACCTGTTGCGGGTGCACCTGCGTTCGGACGCCGCGATCCGCGAGGACGTGGTGCAGGAGGTGCTGCGCCGGGTGCTCGCCGTGCGGGACGGGCTGGTCACGGTCGAGGTCCGACACGGCGACGTGACACTTGCCGGTCGGTTGGACCGACGCTCCGCCGTCGACCTCGCCGGCCGGCTGGCAGGCCAGGTCAGCGGCGTCGTGCGGGTGATCAACGCCATCACCTACGAGGCCGACGACACGGTCACCGATCCGGCCCAGGTGATGCCGGTAGCCTGAGCGCCACCTCCCCCACCGTCACCCGTGGTCGTCGCCGCACCGTTTCGACAGGGGCCGAGTTCGCGGGACCACCGACGTCGGATCGGCCGTTCGCCTAGGCTCGGAAACGGCCGGCCGGCGGGTGACGGGGCGCGCACCGTGGCGATGCGGGAGGGCTTCGGTGGCGGAGGTGACAGTCACGGTCCCGCTCTGGGCCTGGGCGGCGGTCGGCGCGGTGATCGCCGTGATGCTCGCCGTGGACGTGCTCCTGCACCGGGACAACCACGTCATCGAGCTACGCGAGGCGCTGCTGTGGAGTGCCGTCTGGATCGGCGCGGGCCTGCTGTTCGGGCTGGTCGTCTGGTGGGGGCTCGGCGGCGACCCGGCCATCGCCTACTTCTCCGGGTACCTGCTGGAGAAGGCCCTCTCGGTGGACAACGTGTTCGTCTTCGCCCTGCTCTTCGGCTACTTCCAGGTGCCAGCCGGCTACCAGCACAAGGTGCTGTTCTGGGGGGTCGTGGGGGCGCTCGTCTTCCGTCTGCTGTTCATCCTCGCCGGCGCCGAGCTGCTGGACCGGCTCACCTGGGCCGGGTTCGTGCTCGGCGCGTTCCTGATCTGGACCGGCTGGCGGCTCGCCGTACGCGGGAAACCGGACGTCGACCCGGAACGCAACGTCGCGGTCCGGCTGTTCCGGAAGCTGGTGCCCACCGACGCGCGCTACCACGGCGACCGGTTCACGGCCCGGGTGGCCGGCCGGCGGATGGCGACACTGCTGCTGGTGGCGCTCGTCGCCATCGAGGCCACCGACGTGGTGTTCGCCATCGACTCGGTGGCGGCGATCCTCGCCATCACCACCAACACCTTCCTGGTCTGGACGGCCACCGCGTTCGCCGTGCTGGGGCTGCGCAGCCTCTACTTCTGCCTCGCCGGTCTGCTCCGACACTTCGGCTACCTGCGGTACGGACTCGCGTTCCTGCTGGCCTTCGCCGGGCTGAAACTCATCCTCGCCGAGACGCCGGTGGGCAAACTGCCGGTCTGGATGACCCTCGCGGTGGTGGTGCTGACCCTGGTGATCTCCATCGGCGTCAGCCTCCTGGCCGCGCGACGTGCCCCGGCCGGCTGACGTGTCAGGTCAACCGGCCAGCACGTGTCGGGTCACCCGGCCAGCACCGGCCGGGACAGCTGGTCGGCCAGGAGCGCGGGTGCCTCGGCGAGCGAGGGGCCGTACCAGGTGAGGTGCCGACCGGAGAGCAGGGCGCACGGTACGCCGGGGAACGCCTCGGGCCCGTCGTCGGCGGTGAACGTGTACGGCTCGTCGGGCAGCACCGCCAGCTCGGGTTGCTGTTCGCGCAGCTCGGCGAGGGTGGGTCGGGGATAGCGCTCCGGGTGCTCGTCGTAGGCGTTGACCACGCCGAGCCGACGCAGCACGTCGCCGGCGAACGTGTCGCCACCGAGCACCACCCACGGCCGACGCCACACCGGCACCACCGCCCGGCGGGACGGCGTCAGCAGGGGTGGTGCGGCCCAGGCCCGCCGGGCCGCGCGTAACCAGGCCGGCTCCGTCGGCGCGCCCAGTTCGGCGAGCAGGTCGCCCAGTTCGGTCAACGCGCCCGCGACGGTGCGCGGATAGGTGACCCGCACCGGTACGCCGGCCGCCCGCAGCGCCTCGGCGTCGGCCCGGCGGTTCTCCTCCACGTTCAGGAGCACCAGGTCCGGCCGCAGCGCGCGAACCCGGTCCAGGTCCGGGTACTTGCTGCCGCCGACCCGTGCGACGTCGAGCCCGGCCGGATGGCTGCACCAGTCGGTGGCCCCGACCAGCGTTCCCGGCACTGTCAGCGCCACCGCCTCGGTCAGTGACGGCACCAACGACACCACCCGCATCCGCGTACCTCCCGTCGCCGGCACCGATCATGCCCCTCCGATCGGCGCGACGCGGGTCAGGGCGGGCCGGGCTCGATACGGGCGGTCACGTCGAGGTGCGCGGGTGCGCAGCCGGCGGTCGTCGCGAACCGGCGGACCGCGGCGTCGACGTGCGCGCGTACGTCGTCGGCCCTCGCGTCGGCCGCCAGCTCCACTCGGATCCACACGTCGGGCCGCTGCGGTGCGCCGGTGAGCACCACCCGTGCGCGGCGCACACCGCGGTCGCCGGTCGTCAGGTCCCGCTCCAGCGCGCGGACCAGCACGTCGGTGGCCAGGCGGGTACGGCCGGGGCGGTGGCCGGGGTGGCTCAGCACGCCGCGTAGTGCCTGGCGGGGTCGGCGCAGTTCACCTGCCAGCAGGCGCTGCCCCGCGAGGGCGGCGACCACTCCGGTGACGGCCGCGGCCAGGGTGCTCCACGGCGCGGCCTGTCGCCACGCGTCGAGCAGGCCGGCGCCGAGCAGCGCCGCATCCGGGTCGTCGGCGGGCAGCGCCCTGACGCTGAGCCACATCGCTGTCGCTCCGAACGCCACCAGCACCAGCGCGATGATCGTCCACAGCAGGCGGTGTGCGGCGTCGGTCATGCCGGCCTCCGGCGGGGCAGCAGTCGGATCTCGATCCGGCCGGTGCGGGGCGCGGCGAGCCGACGTAGTTCCTGGCGCACGGCGAACTCGACCTCCGCGTGCGCGGCGGGGTCGCCGGTGGCGTGCACGCGGGGACGCCACTGGTCACCGCGCCGCCGGACGCGTACCCGTGCCCGCCAGACACCGGGCACGGTCCCGGCCGCGTCGGTCAGCCGGCGTTCCACGCACCGTCTGCGGAGGTGCCAGCCGTCCCGCTCGTCGACGCGCAGCCGGGACGGTGTCCAACGGCGCAGTTGGGCGACCAGGATGACCAGGCCCGACAGGATGGCCGCGCCGGCGCCGGTGCGGACGTCCGGGTCGTACCACCGTGTGCTGGTCAACGTGTCGTACCAGCCGCTGCGGGCGAGCAGCGATGCCGGGCGGCCCAGCGTGACCAGCAGCGCCTGTACGGCGAGCAGCACCCCGCCGACCAGCAGCGCGACGGCCAGCAGCGACGAGGCGGCCCGATTGACGATGCGCATGCCGGCTTCGGGGCGCCGGACCGGTGGTCCTGGATCGGCGTGGTGCGCCCCGGGGACGATCAGGTCGTCCACAGTGACGGTCACGGCGGCCACGGTGAGCCCGGTTCCGGCGGCCACCCGGTCGGCGACGGCGATCCGGACCGCCTCGGCGACGGCGGGCACGCTGTACCCGTACGTGGTGACCAGGTGCAGGTCGAGTCCCACGGAAGTGTCGACCAGTCGGACGGTGGCCGGGTGGGCGCCGGTGACGCCGGGCACCTGGCGGGCGGCGTGGACAGCGATCCGGGCGACGTGCGCCGTCTCGACGGCGCTCCGCTGCGGGGCGACCCGGGTGCCGGTGCCCGGGTTCCCGTCGGTGGTGCCGGCGGTCGGTGCGGTGCCGACCGTCGGGGCGGACGGACGGACGGCCACGGGGCGCGGTGGAAGTCGATGGTGGCGTCCCGCTCGATCGGTGCGAGGGCGTCGGAGGATGGTCGGATCACCGGCGAGTCGAGGTCGACGGGCGCGCGGGTCGTCCCGGCGTGGGCGGGCGCCCCGACCGGTGCCGGTGCGGGTGCCGAGCTGCTGTCGCGACATGCTGACCTCCCGGCCGGTCCGCGACCGGCGACTCCGCTGGATACACCTCGGGGAGTCCCTGGAACACCACTTCCGTGTGACCTGAATCACACATCTCGGTGCGTGCATCCGGCCGGCGGCCGGACCCGACGCGATCAGGCGTGCCGTCGAGGCGTACACCATGATCGACCGCCTAGACTCGGCCCGGCTCGACCGACCGGCGGATGGATCAGGCAGATGACGAGCATCGGCAGCGAGGACCGCGGCTGGCTGCGGACGGTGTCCGCCGAGAGCGGACGCGACACGCTGCTCAGCCGCGCCGGCCAGCGGATCCAGACGAACCGCAGGCTCAGTGACCTGGTCCAGGGTCGGCCACCTGGTGTCACCGGCAGCCAGTGGAGTTCGGCCAGCCGCGCCAGCTTCGACTTCGTGGTCTGCGCTGCCGACACCGGCCGCGCGGTCGTCGCCGTGGAGATCGGCCCGGTAGCGTCCGCCGGCTCGGCGGAGCAGCGCGTCGAGCGACTGAAGGACGCCGTGAGCGAGGCCGTCGGCCTGCCCGTGCTGCGGATCGGTTCTCCGACGTTGCGGGCGGCGGAGCACGGACGCCGCCTCGTGGAGTACGTGATCGACGCGCGCGCCTACGCCGCGGGCGGCGCCGGGGTGGCCACCTCCGATGACGAACCGGCCCCGACGGGTTTCCGGGACATCCTCGGTCGGCTGCCGGACGGCCGTACCGGAGCGGTCAACGACCTCGGGGCGCTGACCCGCGCGGCGGCGGTCGAGGCCTACGTGGCCGGGCGGGTGGCCGACCCGATCGTGCGGGGACTGCACGTGCGCTGGGCGGACGGGCCGGCGCAGGGGTGGAGTTGGGTGCAGGTCCGCCCCGACGCGTGCCTCGTCGAGCGGGTCTCGGTGACCGAGCACCGCTTCTCCTGCGGGATCGACCCGGGCCGGCTGGCCGAGGATCTCGCCACTGTCGCCGTCGGGGAGCGACTGCGGGACAACGCGGTCTCCGAGCTGGTGCCGCGTGCCGAGTTGACCGCGCAGATCGTCGCGCTGAGTCGGCGTCGCGACGAACTGGTCGGCGGGTTCGCCTTCGACCACCTCTGCGCCGACTGACGCCTCGCCCGTTCCACCTGCTGATTCATCGCTCCGCACCGGCTCCGCGTCGGGTCGCGGCAATTTCCTGTGAACTGGTTGAACCTTCCCGGTCGCCGCCCCGTACTCCTGCGCGAATGAACAGGATCTCCCCACTCGCGTCGTCGGGACCCGGGGGACGGTGTGGAAAGGGCATCGTCGGCCATCGACGCATTACCGGGTAGGTCACGGTGGTCGCCGCCGTGGCGTGCCATCTCACATCCGTCGGTCCGCCGAGGGCAGGAATCCACAACCGGATCGAGAAGGAGAGCAATTCGATGCGCAGGTCCACACGGGCGCGCCGGTCACCCGGCAACGCGCGGAGCAAGCGTCTGTTGGCCGTTGTCGGCACGCTCGCGGTGTTCGGCGGAGTCGTCGCCGTGACCCAGATTTCGTCGGCCCAGGACCGGCGGACCAATAAGCCCCGCCCGGCCGCTGGGCAGTGCGTGGAACCGAGCCCGGGCGCGACCGCGCCAACCGGCGACGGTTCCACCAGCCGAACCTGGCAGAACGGTCGGTGGGTGCGCAACCACTGGGGTGACGGGCAGCAGTCGGTCCCCGAGTGCGAGGACGGCAAGGACGGCACGGTCGGCACCGGCACGGCCATCGCCTGCCCGGACGTGACGGCCAAGCTGCCGCAGGTGCCGGACCGGGCGCGGGCCGAGGTGGACCGCAACCTCGCCCAGTTGCAGGCGCAGATCGCCGAGGCGGACCGCCGTCTCGCCGCCGAGGGCAACAAGGGTGAGGCGTTCATCCGCAACGCGATCCTGCAACCGCTGGCCGGCAAGCGGCGCGCGGTGCTGGACCGGATCACGACCGCCATCGACCGTGTCGGCCCCCGGCCGCAGGGTCTCGCGGAACTCGCCCCGTGCACGGTGCAGCCGACCAACAACGGTGGCGGCAACAACGGCGGCGGCAGCAGCCCCACCACCACGCCCGGTGGCGGCAACAACGGCGGCAACAACGGCGGCAACAACGGCGGCAACAACGGTGGCGGCAACGCCCCCGGCGCGGGTCTCGGGGTGCTGGCCAACGACTGCGACGAGAGCCGCCTCCAGCCGCACGACGGTTTCCAGAACGGCAACCGCTGCGTGAGCACCGAGTTCGGTGAGGTCGGCGCCGCCGCGAACAACCCGTCGCTGCTCATCACCCAGTTCCCCCAGCAGGTCGGCCAGAACCAGGCCTTCACCCTGCGGGTCAGCACCCGCAACCTGGTGCGCGACCGCTTCCTGGCGGCCGGTCAGGGCGGCTACTACGTGGAGAGCTCGCTGCTCAACGCCCAGGGCCTGGTCCGGGGTCACTTCCACACCGCGTGCCGGATGCTGGACAGCCTGACCACCCCGCCGGAGCCGCAGGAGGTGCCCGCGTTCTTCGTCGCGACCGAGGACGGCCGCGGTGGGGCCCAGCCCGACGAGGTGACCATCCAGATTCCGGGCCTGCCGGAGTCGGGCACCGCGCAGTGCTCCGTCTGGGCCGGTGACGGCTCGCACCGTCTGCCGATGATGGAGCGGGCCAACCAGACCCCGGCATTCGACTCGGTGCGCATCACCGTCAACTGAGCGGACGTACCAACGGCGGCCGGTCACCCGGGGCGACAACCCCCGGGTGACCGGCCGCCGCGTCGTGAGGGTTTCCCGGACAAGCCGACGGGGCCCCGCCGTTTCCGGCAGGGCCCCGTCGTCGACTCGCGCGTCAGCGGCTCTTGTACGCCTCGACGACCTCAACCGGGATCCGGCCCCGTTCGGAAATTTTGTAGCCGTTCTTGACGGCCCATTCCCGGATTGCTCGGTTCTGCTCGCGATCCATTCCCGCGCCGGCGGGTCGCCCCGGACGCCGGACTGAGCGGGTGCTCTCGACCGGGCCGCGCCCGATCCGCCGACCCGCATTGATGTACGGATCCAGCGCCTTGCGAAGGACGCCGGCATTCTCGTCCGAGACGTCGATCGTGTAGGCGACGCCGTCGAGACTGAACTCGACCGTCCGATCGGCCTTCCCACCGTCGAGGTCGTCGGTCAGGACCGTGATTACTTTTCTCGCCATTGCCGATTACTCCCTGTGTGCGGCGGGATGTGTCCAAAGTCTGACCTATCACCCCCGGAATCCGCAACAATATGCGTCCCATTCATTCGGCGCGTCGCGATTCCGTTACCGAGCAAAACCGTGAATCGGGGCGGATGAAGTGGCCTCATTCGCCGAGAAGGCCGGTGTGCCCGGCGATGGCGGCTGCCTCCGCCCGGTTGGAAACCCGCAACTTGCGCAGCAACGCGGCGGTCATTCGTTTCACCGTCCGCTCCGAGACATGCAGTTCGTCGGCGATGTCGACGGTGGTGCGGCCGGAGGCGATCGCCCGGAGCAGCTGGCGTTCCTCGCCGTCCAGGTCGACGGGCGTCGCGTGGGTGGGGCGCAGGATGGCGTGCAGCAGCGCGGCCGGGAGGACCGCCCATCCGTCGAGGACGGCCCGCAACGGGGGCAGGAGTGCCTCCGGCTCGCTGGTCTTCGGCAGGAACCCCTCGGCGCCGGCCCGCAGCGCCTCCATTGCCGGTGCCGGGTCGGTGGAACCGGACATCGCGACCACACGTATCCGGGGGGTGGTCCGTCGGATCGCTGCCACCGCCCGGATGCCGCCCGGTGGTGGCATGTGCAGGTCGACCAGGGCCAGGTCGGGCTGGCAGCGGCTGACCAGCGCCGCCGCGGCGGCGGCGTCGCCGGTGGAGGCGACCACCTCGGCCCGGCCGTCGGTGGTGATGGGGAGCAGCAATTCGAGGCCGCGGACGAAGAGGGGGTGATCGTCCACGACGACGATTCGCATGGTGGAGGCTCCCGGCATGTCTGCGCCGTTCCCCAGCGGGTACCGATCATGCGGGTACGCACCGAACGAGGGGAGTCGGGTGGATGCGCGCACGCCACGGTTTGCAGGGCCTGCTGCGAGGGTTGCGCCGGATCGAGCCCGCTTCGGGTGGCCTGCGAGCACCGGTGGCCGATGCGGAGTTGCTGTTGCGGGTGTTGTGCCACGAGTTCCGTACGCCGATCAGCACCCTGACCTCGCTGACCTGTGCGTTGGCCGACGAGCACCGCGAGCTGAGCGGCGCCGACCGGCGGGCGATCACCGAGCTGGCCCGCGACCAGGCCGCCCACCTGCAGAGCCTGCTGCGCGACGCCGCGGCCGGCACCGGCGCGCTGGCGCTGACCCCCCAACCGGAGCCGACCGTCGCGCTGGCGGGCATTCTGCGCGAGGCCGCCGCGCTGGTGCCGGCCGGTCGGCGGCGGGTGCGGGCCACCCGGTTGGCGGGATCCTGCCCGGTGCCGTCCGGACGAACCCGCCAGGTGCTCGTCAACCTGGTGGAGAACGCGCTGCGGCACGGGCCGCCGCAGGGGCAGGTCGGGCTCTACGCCACGGTGCGCGGGCCCGGCCTGAGCGTGCTGGTGACCGACGAGGGCCGCGTCGACGACGCGCTGCTGGCCGCGCTGCGCCGCCCGGCGCCGGTGCACGGGATGTCCGGGCTGGGGTTGTGGATCGTCCGGCAGCTCGTCGCGGTGGACGGAGGAGCGCTGCGGGCGCATCGGTTGCAGCCGCGCGGCGCGGCGCTGGAGGTGCTGCTTCCGGTGCGCTGACCCCGCCGGGACACGGGTTGGCCCGGCCGGGTCACCGGTACGGGAACGGCTGCACCGCCAATTGCCGTACCGAGGGGGCCAGATGTTCCGTCACGTCAAGGACCTGCAGTTCGAGGCCAAACCGGACGGCCCGGACGCCGCGTTCGCCCGCCGCCTGCAGGAGGTGCTGGGCGGCAAGTGGGGTGAGATGACGGTCGCCAACCAGTACCTCTTCCAGGGGTGGAACTGCCGCCTGCCCGGCAGGTACAAGGATCTGCTGCTCGACGTCGGTACCGAGGAGATGGGCCACGTCGAGATGATCGTCACGATGATCACCCGGCTGTTGGACGCCGCGCCGCTGTCGCTGTCGGAGGGCATCGCGGACAACCCCGGGGGCGCGGCGATCTACGCCGGGTCGAACCCGGCACACTTCATCCACGGCGGTGGCGGGGCGCTGCCGACCGACGCCAACGGTGTGCCCTGGAGCGGCGGCTTCATCACCGCGAGCGGCAACCTGCTCGCCGACTTCCAGCTCAACGTGACCGCGGAGGCGCAGGGTCGGCTCCAGGTCGCCCGGTTGTTCCACATGACCGACGACCCGGGCGTCAAGCAGATGCTGCGCTTCCTGCTGGCCCGCGACACGATGCACCAGAACATGTGGCTGGCGGCGATCGAGCAGCTCAAGGAGGACGGGCTGGAGGACATGCCGGTGCCGGAGGCGTTCCCGGACACCGGCGACCTCGCGGAGGAGTACGGCTACACGTACCTCGGGTTCTCCTCGGGTACGGACGCGGCGCAGAGCCGCTGGGCGTCCGGACCGTCGCCGGACGGCAAGGGCGAGTTCCGGTACGACGACAACCCGCGTGCGAACGCCCCGGAGCCGGTGCTGCCGCCCGGAGATCCACGGCTCTACGGCACCGACCCGGGGGTGGGAGTGGCCTGAGTCACAAGCCGGAACAAGGGGAACGCTTTGTTACTTGAGCCAGACACGCTCAAGTCAACGTGATGGCAGGTGTTCCATGGCAACTCTTCCGGTACTTCCACTGACCGACGCCGTGCTGCTGCCCGGGATGGTCATCCCGGTGACCCTCGACCCGTCCACCCAGGCCGCGATCGACGCCGCCCGCGCGACCGGCGACCGCAAGCTGCTCGCCGTGCCCCGGATCGACGGCGAGTACGGCCCGGTCGGCGTGATCGCCACCATCGAGAAGGTCGGCCGGCTGCCCGAGGGTGAGCCCGCCGCCGTCATCCGTGGCCTGTCCCGGGCCCGGATCGGCTCCGGCGTCCCCGGCCCCGGCGCGGCGCTCTGGGTCGAGGCGTCCGAACTCGACGAACCGGCCTACGCCGGAAAGGCCCGCGAACTCGCCCGCGAGTACCGCGCCCTGGTGACCTCCGTCCTGCAACAGCGGGGCGCCTGGCAGGTCATCGACGCGGTGGAGCGGATGACCGACCTCTCCGAGCTGGCCGACTCGGCCGGCTACGCGCCCTGGCTGACCCTGGAGCAGAAGACCGAGCTGCTCGCCGCGCCGGACGTCACCTCCCGACTGGAACTGCTGGTCGGCTGGGTGAAGGACTACCTGGCCGAGCAGGAGGTCACCGAGCAGATCAACAGTGACGTCCGCGAGGGCCTGGAGAAGTCGCAGCGCGAGTTCCTGCTGCGTCAGCAGCTCGCCGCGATCCGCAAGGAGCTGGGCGAGGACGAGCCGGACGGTTCGGCCGACTACCGGTCCCGGGTCGAGACCGCCGAGCTGCCGGAGAAGGTCCGCGAGGCGGCCATGCGCGAGGTCGGCAAGCTGGAGCGGGCCAGCGACGCCTCCCCGGAGGCGGGTTGGATCCGCACCTGGCTGGACACCGTGCTCGAAATGCCGTGGGGTACGCGTACCCAGGACAACACCGACCTGGCCGCGGCCCGGGCGGTACTCGACGCCGACCACGCCGGCCTGGCCGACGTGAAGGACCGCATCCTGGAGTACCTGGCGGTGCGCAACCGGCGTGCCGAGCGCAACCTCGGCGTGGTCGGCGGTCGCGGCTCCGGCGCGGTGCTCGCCCTCGCCGGTCCTCCCGGGGTCGGCAAGACCAGCCTCGGCGAATCCGTGGCGCGGGCGCTCGGCCGCAACTTCGTCCGGGTGTCACTCGGCGGTGTCCGCGACGAGGCGGAGATCCGCGGTCACCGGCGCACCTACGTGGGCGCGCTGCCCGGCCGGATCGTCCGCGCCCTGCGCGAGGCCGGCTCGATGAACCCGGTCGTGCTCCTCGACGAGGTGGACAAGCTGGCCGCCGGCTACGCCGGTGACCCCGCGGCAGCCCTGCTGGAGGTGCTCGACCCGGCGCAGAACCACACCTTCCGGGACCACTACCTGGAGGTCGACCTCGACCTGTCCGACGTGCTCTTCCTGGCCACCGCGAACGTGGTGGAGTCCATCCCCGGCCCGCTGCTGGACCGGATGGAACTGGTCATGCTGGACGGTTACACCGAGGACGAGAAGGTCGCCATCGCCCGGGACCACCTGCTGCCCCGGCAGCGGGAGCGGGCCGGGTTGACCGCCGACGAGGTGGAGATCGCCGACGAGGCGCTCGCGCTGATCGCCGGGGAGTACACCCGGGAGGCCGGCGTCCGGCAGCTCGAACGGGGCCTGGCGAAGATCCTGCGCAAGGTGGCGGTGACGTTGGCGACCGACCCGTCGCCGGTACGCGTCGACACCGACAACCTCACCGGCTACCTGGGGCGACCGAAGTTCACCCCGGAGTCGGCCGAGCGCACCGCGGTGCCCGGCGTGGCGACCGGCCTCGCCGTCACCGGTGCGGGCGGGGACGTGCTCTTCATCGAGGCGACCAGCATGGAGGGCGAGCCGGGGCTGACCCTGACCGGCCAGCTCGGCGACGTGATGAAGGAGTCCGCGCACATCGCGCTGTCGTACCTGCGCTCCAACGGGCGGCGGTTCGGCATCGACCCGAACGCCCTGGCCGGGCGGCGGATCCACGTCCACTTCCCGGCGGGCGCGGTTCCCAAGGACGGCCCGAGCGCCGGCATCACCATGGTGACGGCCCTGGCGTCGCTGGTCACCGGCCGCCCGGTCCGCCCCGAGTTCGGGATGACCGGTGAGGTGACGCTCTCCGGTCGGGTGCTGCCGATCGGCGGGGTGAAGCAGAAGCTGCTCGCCGCGCACCGGGCCGGCCTCACCGAGGTGATCATCCCGGCGCGGAACGAGCCCGACCTGGACGACCTGCCGACCGAGGTGCGTGAGGCGCTGACCGTGCACACCCTGGCCGACGTGGCCGACGTGCTCGCCCTGGCACTGACCCCGGCCGACGTCCCGGCCCTGGACGGTCCGGCGCTCTTCGTCTCCTGACCCTCCGGCCACAATGACCCCCCGCCGTCCCCGTGACGGCGGGGGTCATTGCTGTTCGCCCACCGAGCGCTACTGTCTCGCGTGACGCTCCCCGACACCTCTCCGCCGCGAGGCGGTGCCCCCGGAGGTAACCCCCGTGAACCTTGTGCTCTGGGTGATCCAGATCCTGCTCGCCGCTGTCTTCGCCGGCGCCGGCCTGGCCAAGCTGACCCAACCGAAGGACAACCTGCGCGAGATGATGCGATGGGTGGACCCGGTCCCGCCGTCGCAGGTCAAGGCCCTCGGCGCGGTCGAGGTGCTGGCCGCCCTCGGGCTCGTGCTGCCCGCGCTCACCGGCATCGCCACAGTGCTCACCCCGTTGGCAGCCGTCGGGCTGGTCATCGTCATGATCGGCGGCTTCCTCGTGCACCTGCGCGACCGGAAGAAGCGCGAGACGGCGGCCGAGCGTCGGCTGGAGGTGCAGGGCGCGATCACCTGCGCGGTGCTGCTGGTGCTCGCGGCCGTGGTGGCCTGGGGTCGCTTCGGCCCGTACTCCTTCTGATCCCGGGCGCCGGCGACCGTCGTACCCCGGCGGTCGCCGGCGTCGTGCTCAGCGCTCGTCGCCCCCGCGGTCGCGACGCACCGTCGCCTTGCGGCCCTTGATCGTGCTCTGCCGCAGCCCGGAGATCACCTCGTCGGCCACCCCCTGTGGCACCTCCACCAGCGAGAACCGGTCGGCGATCTCGATCGAGCCGATGTCCCGGCCGCGGATCCCGGTCTCGCCGGTGATCGCGCCGACCAGGTCCTGGGGGCGCACGCCCGCGCGCCGGCCCAGCCCGACGAAGACCTGGACGGTGTTGCCACCGCCGGAACGTGGACGACCCCCGCCCCGCCGGTCGCCGCCCCGGCCGCCGGACTCCGGTCGACCCTCGCGGGGACCGCGAACCGGCGCCTGCGGGATCTCCTCCTCGTCGTCGGAGCCGGGCGACGTCACCTCGTGGGCCAGCTTCACGGCGGCGAGGGCGACCTCCATCAGGTCGAACTCGTCGGTGAGCGTCTCCACGATCACCCGGTACGGGTCGAGGTCGTCCTCCAGCAGGCTCTCCCGCAGCGCCGCCTGGGTCAGCTCCAACCGGCGGGTCCGCATGTCCGCGACGGTGGGGATCTTGTCGATGGTGATCCGCTGGCCGGTTACCCGCTCGATGGTCTTGAGCATCCGGTGTTCGCGTGGCTCGGCGAGGGTGATCGCCACACCCTCGCGGCCGGCCCGACCCACCCGGCCGATCCGGTGCACGTACGACTCCGGGGCGGACGGCACGTCGTAGTTGACGACGTGGGTGAGCTGCTCGACGTCCAGCCCTCGGGCCGCCACGTCGGTGGCCACCAGCAGGTCCGCGGTGCCCGCCCGCAGCCGGCCCATGACCCGGTCGCGCTGCTCCTGGCTCATGCCACCGTGCAACGCCTCCGAGCGGTAGCCCCGGCCGTTCATCGTCTCGGTCAGCCGGTCGACCTCTTCCCGGCTGCGGCAGAACACGATCGCGGCGGTGGGCGACTCGACGTCCAGCACCCGACCAAGTGCGGCCGGCTTGTGCGCCCGGGTCACGATGTACGCGCTCTGCCGCACCCGGGGCGCCTCACCCGCGACCGGCTGCTCCCGACCGATCTCGATCCGGACCGGATCGTTCAGGTGCTGCCGGGCCATCCCGTCGATGCGCGACGGCATGGTGGCCGAGAAGAGAACCGTCTGCCGCTGCGCCGGAGCGTGTTCCAGGATCGCCTCGATGTCCTCGGCGAAGCCCATGTCGAGCATCTCGTCGGCCTCGTCGAGCACCACCGTGGCCAGCCCACCGAGGCGCAGGGTGCCCCGGGCGATGTGGTCGAGCGCGCGTCCCGGGGTGGCCACCACCACGTCCACGCCGCTGTCGAGTGCCCGCAGCTGCCGTCCGATCGGCTGCCCACCGTAGATCGGCAGCACCCGGGCACCCAGGTCCTTGCCGTAGCGGTGGAACGCCTCGGAGACCTGCACCGCCAGCTCACGGGTCGGCACCAACACCAGCGCCACCGGGTCACCGTCGCGGCGGTGGGCCGTCATGAGGTTCAGCAGCGGGAGCGCGAACGCCGCCGTCTTGCCGGTGCCGGTGGCCGCCTGACCCAGTAGGTCCCGACCCTCCAGAAGCGGTGGGATCGCCTCCCGCTGGATGGGTGTGGGCTCCTCGTAGCCGAGGGCGGACAGCGCGCCCAGCAGCTCGGCGCGCAGCCCGAGCTCGGTGAAGGCGTTCACCTCGTCGGTGCCGGCGGGGGTGGCGTCGGACGGTGCGTCGTGCTGTGCAGGTGCGGAACTCATGCGCCAAGCCTTTCATCACGCCGTCCGGGCCGCTGCGCCGACCGCCACATGAACGCGACAGGTGCCCACCAGCACGCCGTCAACGGTGGTCCCGGTCAGGCGGGGGTGCTCAGGATCGCCAGGATCATCACCGCGGCGAGGATCGCGTCGAGCACCCCGCAGAACTCGGTGTAGCCGCGCGGCACCACCCGGCCGGACCGGTGGTGCGCCAGGTCCCACCCGGCGTGCGCCAGCCAGCCGAGCGCCACCAGCCATTCGGCGCTCCGCCCGCCAACCACGACCGCGACCAGCGTCAGGGTGCCCCAGACGGCGAGACCGGCGAGCTGGGTGGCGAGCACACCGGGACCGCGCAGCGTGCGCCGGATCAGGCCGATCAGCAGGTAGCCACCGGGCAGCACCAGCATCGTCCACGGGCTGAGCACCCCCGGGGCGAGCCACATGTCCGCGGTCACCAGCAGCGCCAGCCCGGTCGGCCAGCGGCGGGCGAGCGCCACCACGGCCGGGTGTCGACGGATTACCGCCGCCGACTCGTGCCGATGCCGCACCGCCACGAGCACCATCGCGGGCACCATCAGCAGGTGGCCGCCGAGGAGCAGGCCGTCGGCGTCGAGCAGGCCGGTCCAGTACGGCACGAACAGCAGCAGGAACGGGACGTACATCGCGGCGGCCATCTCGCCGACCCCACGCCAGTGGTGCGCCCGGTAGCGCATCCACACCGTCATCCCGACGGTCATGGTGGTGGCCATCACCAGCGCGGCCACCTCCGGGCGGGCCAGCGTGTCGGTCGCCCCCAGAGCGGCACCGCCCATCTCGAACAGCGGCCCGAGCAGCAGCATCCCGGCGACCATCGCCAGCGCCATCTCGCCGAGATGCCAGAGCAGCCGTCGGGTACCGCCGGCCGGCGTCACGTCGGTCTGCGTCGCGTCCGTGGGCGCCGGCTGGTCGGTCGTCAGCGGCCCGGGCGACGGTACGCGGGCAGCGGGGTCGGCGTACATCCGTGTGTTCTCCATGCCTTGACAGTGCCGGCGCCCCGGCTCGGTGGGCAGGCGCGTCCGTCACCGGATATTCGTGCACGGCGCACGGTCCGACCGTGACAACTCGCATGGGTGGACCGGGCGACGCGCGGTCCTAGGATCGACGCGTGACGAGCGAGGCGGCGACTCCCCGGGCGGACCGCCGGTTGCTCCGGGCCCGGCGGGCGACGTTGCTGTCGCTGGCCGTCGGGATGTGGGCGACCGTCCTGCTGCCGGCGGTCGGCCTGAGCCGTGAACCGGACGTCGGCCGCGTCGCGCTCGGCGCGGTCGGCATCCTCGCCTTCGCGGCCACCCAGACCGCCGTGTTGTACGCGGCGGTCACCCCCTGGCTCGCGCAGCGGTGGCGGCGGCGCGCCCAGCTCGGCCTGGCCGTCGTGGCGGTACTGACCGTGCCGTTGGTGGCCCCGGTCGCGGCCGGGGTCTGGCCGACCTGGGCGTGGCTCGGCGCTTCCCTGGTCGGGATGGCCCCGTTGGTGGTCCGCCTCCCCGGAGCGTTGGCGGTCACCGCCGGCGCCCTCCTGGTCTCGGCGACGGTGGCCTGGTGGACCGGCGGATCGGTCGGACGTTCCCTGGCCGTCACGGGCGGGATCGGGGTCGGCGTGGCGGCGGTGAACAGGTTCCAGGTCTGGTTCTGGGACCTGCTGGTAGAGGCCCGGCAGGGACAGGCCGCCCAGGGCAGGCTGGCCGCCGCCGAGGAGCGGCTGCGCTTCGCCCGCGACGTGCACGACCTGCTGGGGCACAGTCTCACGGTGATCGCGCTGAAAGCCGAACTCGCCGCACGGCTCGCCCCGGTCGACCCGGTTCGGGCCGGTCGGGAGGCCGCCGAGGTGCAGCGGCTCGCCGCGTCCGCGCTCGCCGAGGTCCGCGAGAGCGTGCACGGCTACCGCGCGGTCGACCTCGGCGAGCAGTTGGCCGCCGTGGCGGAGGTGCTCCGGTCGTGCGGAGTGCGCTGCATGGTGCCGCCGTCACCGGTGGACCTGCCGCAGCCGGCCGCGACCGAACTGGCGGCGGTGCTGCGCGAGGCAAGCACCAACGTGCTGCGGCACAGCCGCGCCGACTGGTGCCGGATCCACATCGACCGGGAGGGCAACGTGGCCAGGATGACGGTGGCCAACGACGGCGCCGGCGAGAGCGGCCCGGACGAGCACAGCCACGGCCTGCGGGGTCTGGCCGACCGGTTGGCCGCGGCCGGGGGAGAGCTGCGGGTACGTCGCCAGGACGCGGTGTTCACAGTCGAGGCTACAGTGCCGGTGCCGTCGTGATCCGCGTCCTGCTGGCCGACGACGAGGACCTGATCCGGGTGGCGGTCGCCGCGCTGCTCGGCCTCGAACCCGACATCGACGTGGTGGCCCACGCCGCCGACGGGCCGACGGCGGTCACCGCGACGATCGCGCACCGCCCGGACGTCGCCGTGGTGGACCTGGAGATGCCCGGTCTGGACGGCATCGCCGTCGCCGCCGAGCTGGCGCGCGTCCGTCCTGAGTGCGCGGTGGTCGTGTTGACCGGGCACGGTCGGCCCGGGCACCTCCGCCAGGCGTTGACCGCCGGGGCGCGGGGCTTCGTGCCCAAGGGCTCGCCCGGCGGGGCGCTCGCCGACGTCATCCGCCGGGTGCACGCCGGCGGCCGGTACGTCGACCCGTCGCTGGCCGCCGACGCGCTGACGCTGCCGGCGTGCCCGCTCACGCCTCGGGAGTTGGAGACGCTGCGGCTGGCCGAGTTCGGCGCACCGGTGGCGGTGATCGCCCGCCGGGTGCACCTGTCCACCGGCACGGTCCGCAACCACCTGTCGGCGGCCGTTCAGAAACTCGGTGCCGCCGATCGGGCCGAGGCGGTCCGTGCCGCCCGGGACAACGGCTGGCTCTGATCCGCGCCGACGACCATCTCGGTGTCCGACGCGTAGGTCTCGGACACTTTCCGTTCCGCGAGAACGGAAACTGTCCAAGATTGCTCCAGTGACCGGGGTCGGCCGGCGCGCCAGTCCGGCGTTCGGCTGGCGACCCGTCCCGTTAGCGTAGGCGCGTGCGTACGGTGGAACTCGTCTGCTCGCCCGGGTTGGAGACGGCAATCCGGTCGACCTGGGTGCGGCTGGCGGCGGCGGGTCTGCCCAGCCTGGCCCGCAACATCCATCCGACCAACCGGCCGCACCTCACCCTCGCCGCGGTGGACGATCTTCCACCCGGCGTCGAGCGCCGTCTGGCCGACCTGTTCGACGACGCGCTGCCGGTGCCGGTCACCCTCGACCGCGTCGTGGTTCTCGACGGCAGCGCCCCGTTGGTCTGGCTCGTCCGACCCACGCCCGTGCTGACCGCGCTGCACGCCGCCGTCTGGGACGTCCTCGCCGACACCGAGGGGCAGCGTCCGTGGCACGCGCCGGGTGCCTGGGTGCCGCACCTGAGCCTGGCGCTCCGGTTCCGCAACGCGGACCTACGGCTGGCCCGGGCCGTCGCGGGCGGGCAGCGCCCGGCGGGCTCGTTCGACGGCGCTCGCAGCTACGACGGCACGGACCGGACGGTGTCCCCGTTGACCCGACTCCGCTGAGGTTGTCGCGGTGCTGGGGGTGATGATGGCGTCATGAGTGCTACCGAGGGCCGGGCGATGGCCGAGTTGGCCGCGTTGCTGGCCGACGGCACCCGAGCCGGCATCTGCGTCGCGCTGCTCGACGGTCGGGCGTGGACCGCCGGGGAGCTCGCCCGGCGTGCCGGGGTCGCGCCGTCCACGGCCAGCGACCACCTCACCCGGCTGGTGCGGGGCGGGCTGCTCGTGGAGGAACGGCAGGGCCGGCACCGCTACCTGCGGCTGGCCGGGCCGTCGGTGGCCCAGCTGATCGAGCAACTGGCCGGCCACGCCCCGGCCCCACCCGCGCCCACCGGCTCGCTGCGCGCGGCGACGGCCAGCGCCGCCCTGACGTACGCCCGGACCTGCTACGACCACCTGGCCGGGCGGCTCGGCGTGCTGCTGTACGACGCGCTGGTGGCCGACGGTCGGCTGGACCGGTCCAGCGGGTTGGCGTTGACCGCCGACGGGTGGGCGTGGGCGACCGACCTGGGCGTACCCGTGCAGGCGCTGTCCACCGGCCGACGCCCGATGGTCCGCGACTGCCTGGACTGGACCGAGCGCCGTCCGCACCTGGCCGGAGCGCTCGGGGCGGCGCTGCGCCGCCGCTTCGCCGACCTGGGCTGGATCACCCAGGGCACCGGCCGGGCGGTTCGCCTGACGCCAACCGGGCGCACCGACCTGGCCGTAGCCCTGTCCGTCCCCGAGGGCACCCTCGCACCCACTCCGAGCCCATCAGCCGCCAGCGGACGTGCCTGAACCCGCAGGAGGCGCGACTGTTCGGCGGGGAGCGAAGTGTTCCGGTCCTACCGTCGTGCGGTGACTGACACGTGGCCCGACATCGCCCCCGCCGCGGGAACGCCGCACTGCGGCCCACCCTCACATGTGCCGGAACACGGCTGGTGGGTGACGAGGCACGCCGACGTACGCGCGGCGCTCACCGACCCGAACCTGCGGGTACCGCCCGTCGAGAGCGGCCCGCCCGGCACGCTTGCCTGGCTGCGCGCCTCGGTCAGCCGGTTCAGTGCACCGCACCGGCACGCCCAGCGTCGGGCGACAGTGGTCGACGCGTTGGCCGACCTGGACCCGGACGCTCTGCGGCGCGAGGCCGCCCAGCGGACCGTCGCCGTCCTGGACCGCGCCGGTGACCGCCTCGACGTGATGCGTGAACTGGCCCGCCCGGTGCCGCTGCGGGTGCTGGCCGAACGACTCGGTCTCGCCGACCCGGCAGCCGCCGGGACGGCGGTCGCCGTCGTCGCGGCCGCGTACCACCCGGGGGTCGACCCGGCGTCGACCCGGCGGGCCGACGCGGCGGTGGAGGCGTTGCTGGCCCTCGTGCCGCCGGGCCCGCCGGAGGTCCGGGCGAACCTGATCGGTCTGCTGGTCCAGGCCTGCGACGCGACGGCCGGCCTGATCGGTGCCGCCGCCCACCACCTGCTGCCGCCGTCCGGCGGCCGGCCCGACGGGGACGAGCCTGGGGCGGAGGGGACCACCGCGCTGCTGGCGGAGGTCCTGCGGCTCGATCCGCCGGTGCGGGCGACCCGGCGCGTCACCACCACAGGGGTACGACTGGGTGGACGGGATCTGCCGGCGGGAAGCCCGGTACTGCTGCGCTTCGACGCTGCCAACCGCGACCCGCTGGTGTTCACCGAGCCGGCGGCGTTCCGACCCGGTCGCCCCGGTGCCGGGCTGCTGACGTTCGGGGCGGGGGAGCGCGGCTGCCCCGGCGACCGGCACGCCCTGGCCCTTGCCGCCGGAGTGCTCGACGTGCTGCGCGCACGCTGCCGGCGCACCCGGACCGACCTGCGTCACGAGCCGCACCCCACACTGCGTGTCCCGACCGACCTGGAGGTGAGCGTCAGATGATCGACTCTCGTGCCGCATTCCACGCCCTGCACCACGGCGGCCGCCCCCTGCTGCTACCCAACGCGTGGGACCACGCCTCGGCCGCGGCGCTCGCCGCGCGGGGCCACCCGGCGGTCGGCACCACCAGCCTGGGCGTGGCCGCCACCGCGGGCCTTCCCGACGGCACCGCCGCCACCGCCGGGGAGACCCTGGCCCTGGCTCGCCGGCTGGCGCGGTTGCCGGTGCTGCTCAGCGTCGACGTGGAGGCCGGGTTCAGCGACGACCCGGCGGAGGTGGCCGGGTACGTGGCGGAGCTGGCGGGGCTCGGCGTGGTCGGGATCAACCTGGAGGACGGGCGCGCCGACGGCACCCTCGCCGACCCGGAGCACCTCGCCGACAAGGTCGCGGCGGTGAAGACGGCCGTGCCGGACCTGTTCGTCAACGCCCGCGTCGACACCTGGTGGCTCGGCGTGGACGACCCGCTGCCGCAGACCCTCGCCCGGGCTCGCGCCTACCGGGCGGCGGGCGCCGACGGGATCTTCGTGCCCGGCGTCGTGGACCTGGCCACGCTGCGCGGGCTCACCGAGCGGATCGACGCCCCGGTGAACGCGCTGTACCAACCCGGCGGTCCAGGGCTGGACGAGTTCAGCCGGGTCGGAATCGCCCGGGTCAGCACCGGCTCGCTGCTGTTCCGCGCGGCGCTGGCCGCCGCGCTCACCGCCGCCGACGGGGTACGCGTCGACGGGCTCGAAGCCCCGGCGGGGCTGCCGTCATACGCCGAGGTGCAACGGCTGGCACCGACGCAACCGGACGGTTTGCTCCCTTAGGGGTAGATAGGAGAATTGTTCGGTCCGCTCCGGTCGCGGCGATTACGGTGTGTTACAGGGCGAAGTACCCAATGTGGGACCGGAGGAAAGGGACCCCCGTCATGCGAGTGCCCAGCCGTAGTCCGGGACAGCAACCCGGCCCTCCCGCCACACCCACCGCCCCGGCCCGGCGCCGCCCCTCCGGCACGGCACCCCGCCGCCTCCCCACCGCCGAGCCCGACCTGGCCGCCTACCGGGCCGCCGTGGCCGAACTCCTGGTCGAGGTGGGCGCCCTGGCCGACGCGACGAGCACCCGGGCCCGACAGGTGCTCATCGACGAGCGACTGCGGGAGCCGGCGCTCGCCGCGGTCCTCGACGCCACCCCACAGGGGCTGATCGGCGCCCGCGAGACGCTGCTGCTGGAAATGGCCCGCTACCAGCCGAACGAGCGCACCTCGGCGAGGGACCTGACCGCGCTGGTCCGGATCTACCTGCTCTCGCGCATCGACGTGCTGTGGTGGCAGGACGCTCCGACGTTCGTCACCGACGACCAGGTCAACGGCAGCGCCGAACTCGTCGACCTGGAGTGGCTGCGCCGCCGCGACCTGCTGCGCTTCCGCTACCAGGAGCAGCCCGCCACCATGCTCGGCCGGGCCGCGCGCGGCCTGCGCCGACGGCTCCGGCCGGACGTCACCCCGCGTACGGCGGGGCTGCTGTTCCGCCGGGCCCGCCGAGAGGTGGTGGCGCTGCTCAACGACATCGGACGGGAGTTCACCGCCGCCGCGCCGCCGGCCACCCCGCCGCTGTGGGTCACCAGCCTGGTCCGCAGCGCCGAACACCAGTACCGGCTGCGCCGCCTGGGCTACGCCGCGATGCTGCCCAGTGGGCACTGCCTCGGCTACTCCGTCGACGTCGAACTGGCCTGGTTCGAGCGGTTCGGAGCGCGGGACACCCTGGCGGAACTGCTGCTCAACCGGCAGAAGGCCGGAGAGCTGAACGTCATCGACGAGGGGCAGGCGTGGCACCTGTGCCTCGCGCCCACCGCCCGCCGTCGCCTGCGCCGGGCCTACGAGGCCGAGATGGGGGTCTGACCCGGTGTGCGGCATCGCGTTGAGCATCGGCCCCGAGGCCGACCCGGCGACGTTCCGGCGGATGCTCGCCGTCCTGGCCCCTCGCGGTGAGGTCACCGAGACCCGGTCCGAGAACGGTCTGCTCGCCGGCACCCGCCGGCTTCGGATCGTCGACCGGGACCGGGCGGTGCAACCGTGGACCTCCACCGACGAACGCTGGCTGCTCTGCTTCAACGGCGAGATCTTCAACTACCGGGAGCTACGGGCGCAGCTGACCCGCCTCGGGCAGGCCTTCCGCACCGACAGCGACACCGAGGTGCTGCTCGCCGCGTTCCAGCAGTGGGGCGAGGCGGCGGTGACCCGGCTGCGTGGCGAGTACGCCTTCGCGGTCGTCGAGCGGGCCACCGGCCGGACGTACCTGGCCCGCGACCCGGTCGGGGTGAAGCCGCTGTACTGGTCCCGCCGCCCCGGCTGCCTGCACCTCGCCTCCGAGGTCAAGGCGCTCGTCGGGCACGGCGCCCCGGTCTCCGAGGTGCCGCCCGGGCACCACGGCTGGGCGGAGGTGGACGGGCACGTGCGACTGAGGCCGCACGTCGACCTGCTCACCATCGGCGCGGGTCTGCCGGTCATCGACGACCCGGACGAGGCCGCCCTGCTCGTCCGTGCCGCGTTGAGCGACGCGATCCGGATGCGGGTGGAGACCGACCTGACCGTCGGGGTGGTGCTCTCCGGTGGGTTGGACAGCTCGTTGACACTGCGGCAGGTACGCGACATCCACCCGGACTGCGTCGCGGTGACGGTCGGCGTGGCGGACAGCCCCGACGTGGCGTACGCCCGGCGGCTCGCCGCCGACCTCGACGTGCCGCACGTGGTGGTCGAGCTGCGTCCGCGCGACATCCGGCTCGCCGACGTCCGCGAGGCGATCCGGATCTCCGAGCTGACCGAGTACGGCGACATCATCAACGCCGTGGTCTCGGTGCCGATCTTCCGGAGGCTGCGCGACCTGGGCATCAAGGTGGTGCTCACCGGCGACGGCTCCGACGAGCTGTTCGGCGGCTACCCGATGTACCACCAGGTCGGCCCCGCCGCGGCGCGCAGGCTGTTCCTGCACCGGATCCGCAACCTGTGTCGTACGGAGTTGCAGCGGGTCGACCGGGCCGCCATGGGGCACGGGGTGGAGGCGCGGCTGCCGTTCCTCGACCTCAGCGTGGTGGAACTGGCGATGCGGCTGCCGCTGGATCTGAAACTGCGCCACGGACAGGAGAAGTGGATCGTCCGGCGGGCGTTCGCGGACGTGCTGCCCGACTACATCCTGCGCCGCCCGAAGCACCCGATGTCCTACTCGTCGGGGCTGCACGAGCGGGTACGGCTGTACAAGCCGCTCTTCGCCCGGCTGCACCGATCGTTCGGCTACGACCTGCAGGAGCCGGTCCGCCGGGACTTCGACAGTGTCCTCAGTCGCTGCGGCAACGACCTGGACCGGGCGATCGCGGACGGGCTGAGCCGGCCCGACTACACCGTCCTGGAGCACGCCCGTGACCTGGTCGGCGCGGCCAAGTGGAACGCCGCGCCGGTGGTCCGTCGACTGGTCGGCCCGCGCCCGGCCCGCCGCTGAACAGAGGCCACCCGGGCGTCGGGTCGGCCGGTGTTCAGCTCACCAGCAGCAGCGCGCCGACAGCGGCGAGCGTGCCGGTGACCGCGAGCAGCGTGCTGGTGAGCACGAACCGGGTCACCGGCACCGCCACCCCGGCGGCCCGGCACCGCTCGAACCAAAGCAGGGTGGCCAGCGACGCCCAGGGGGCGGCCAGCGGGCCGACGTTGGTGCCGATCAGCAGGGCCAGCAGGCGGGTGTGGTCAGCGCTCGGCAGCACCGACTCGCCGGCCAGGTAGGCCGGCAGGTTGTTCACCCCGTTGGCCAGCAGCGCGCCGGTGCCCCCGGCGCGCAGCGCGCCCAGCGCACCGCCGTCGGCGCCGAGCAGGTTGCCGACCAGGTCGTCCAGACCGTGCCGGCCGAGGGTCTGCACCACCAGGAACAGGCCGGTGACGAAGAAGAGCAGGCGCACCGGGACCAGCCCCGGGCGCAGCGTGGCGGGGGAGCGGACGAGGAACCCGACCAGCACCAGCGCGAGCGCGACGGTGGAGGCCAGACCAATCTCCACTCCGGCGAGGATGCCGGCGACGAACAGCAGACAACCGGCCAGCGCCGTGCGGTGCAGCACCGGATCGGCGGGCACGTGGCGGGCCGGCGGAACGAACCGTCCGCCGACGGGTCGGTCCCGCCGCCACCACCCGAACCAGAGCACGGCCATGGTGACCGCGACGGCGGCGATCTGCGGCAACGCCATCCTGGCCGCGTACGTCAGGGGCGCCAGGCCGACCCGGTCGGCCGCCAGCAGGTTCGTCAGGTTCGACACCGGCAGCAACAGGCTGGCGGTGTTGGCCAGCCAGACCGTGGTGACGGCGAGCGGGGCGGCGGGGATCCGCAGGTTCCGGGCCAGCGCGAGCAGCACCGGGGTGAGCAGCACGGCGGTGGTGTCGAGGTTGAGCACGAGGGTGGTGAGTGTGGCGAGACCGCCGCAGAGCAGGAACAGCGCCGCCCAACTGCCCCGGGAGGCCCGGGCCAGTCCACTGGCCAGCACGTCGAAGACACCGGCCACGGCGGTCAGCTCGGCCAGCACGATCACGGTGCCGAGGAACAGCAGCAGCGGCAGGATCCGGTGCAGGGTCTGGGTGGTCTCCGCGCGGGGGAGCAGCCCGCTCAGCGCGCAGGCCGCGCCGACCACGGCGAGCACGGCCGCCGCCACGTCCAGCGGGTGGGGCCGCCAACGCGTGGTCGGTTCGGGCGGGGCTGCAAGCGTCACATCTGCTCACGTTGGCACAGCCCCTGGTCAGCTGCCCGGCAACCCCACGCGCTGGTGACCAGCCCCACCGTTTGCGCCGCCGCCGACGAGGGCAGGCGGATCGATGCGGTGGGCACCCGTCCGGACGTGGCCGGGCCCGGCCCCCGACGATCGGGGACCGGGCCCGGTTGCGTGCTCGGTGCCTACCAGCCGAGGTAGCTGGGCTGGGTCTGCACGTTGAGCTCCTGGTAGCGGGTCAGCTTGGCCGTCCAGGTGCGCCAGTCGTTCAGCTCCAGGACGTCCAGGCCCTTCACCATGTCGTTGGAGTAGATGTGGCCGTTGTAGTAGTACGCGGACCAGGTGCCGCCGCCGACGGGTCGGTCGGCCGAGAGCGGACCACGCTCCCAGAAGGCGATCTCCTTCGGCTTGGCCGAGTCGGTGAAGTCCCAGACCGAAATGCCGCCCTGGTACCACGCCTGGACCATGATGTCCTTACCGAGCACCGGGATCAGCGAGCCGTTGTGCGCCACGCAGTTCTCGGTGTCGGCGTTCGCCCGGGGGATCTTGTAGTAACTGCGGAAGGTCATCTTCCGCGCGTTGCCACGGCCGGAGATGTCGTAGATGGCGTCCGCGCCCCGGTTCGGGCCGACGGTCTCGTTGCAGGTCGCCGCCCCGCCACCGCCCAGCTCGTCGGTGAAGATCACCTTGGTGCCGGCGTTGTTGAAGGTGGCCGAGTGCCAGAACGCGAAGTTGACCTCGTCCCGGACCCGGTTGATGACCCGAGGTGCTTCCCGGTTCTTGATGTCGAGCAGGATGCCGTCACCCATGCACGCGCCGGCGGCCAGGTCCTTGGCCGGGTAGACGGTGATGTCGTGGCAGCCGGTCGTCGCCGAGCCGGTCTCACTGCCCGGGAAACCGCCGTCCGGGAAGAGGTTCGGTGCGGCGATCACCGCGGCGTCGGTCGGCTTCTTCAGCGGCACCTTGATGATGGAGATGGAGTCGTGCGGCGGCTGGCAGTCCGGGAATTCGGCCCGCGGGCTGTACGAGGAGACGTACAGGTAGACGGCCTTGCGGTCCTTGCCCGGCACCAGCGTGTGGGTGTGCGAGCCGCAGGCCGTCTCGACGGACTTGATGTAGCGCGGGTTGGCCTTGTCCTTGATGTCGAAGACCTTGATCCCCTCCCACGAGCCCTTCACGTCCGCCCCCTGCGTGGTGCTGTTGCAGGAGTCGTCGCTGCGGGACGAGTCGGTGGAGAGGAACAGCAGGTCACCGTGGACGGAGATGTCGTTCTGCGACCCCGGGCAGAGCACCCGGGCCTTGACCGTCGGAGCGCTGGGCCGCGAGATGTCGTAGATGACGAAGCCGTTGTAGTTGCCGGCGAACGCGTACTTGCCCTGGAAGGCGATGTCGCTGTTGGTGGCGTCCAACGGGGCGACCTTGGGCACGTTGGCGATCTGGCGCAGGTTGGGGCTGCTCACGATCTCGTCGACGCCGGGGATCGTGTTGGTGAGCGCGGGGGCCGGGGCCGCCTGCGGCACCGTCTGCGCGTTGCTCGCCGGGGCGACGAGGGCGCTGGCGACGAGGAGGCCGGTCGTGGCGACCGCCACGACGCGCAGTTGTCGTAACCGTGGCTTGTGGAGTCTGATCATCGGCGGGGCCCTTCGCAAGGGGGAGACGATGGTTGACACGTTACCGCCCGACGAAGAACGTCGATGTGAGCTGGATCACATGAAAGTGAGTTCCTCAATGGATAACATCGCGGTGACCTCGACCTCAGGGAGTGGCCCATGACCAATCGGCGCGCGCGCACCCTGGCAGTCGTCACACTGGCTCTCGTGTTGCCGCTGGTGGCGTTCCTGGTGATCCGTCTCGGCGACGACACCGGCACGGGCACCGGGCAGCCGGTCTCCGCCCCCGCCACCTCCACCGCGCCGCCGACGGCCAGCCCCGTCCCCACCGACCTGACCGTCATCGCGCCCGGCCGCCCCGGCGAGACAGCGGCCACCCGCCCGGCGCACGAGGTCCGTGACGTCGGCCCCGCCCCGCACAACTCGCTGGACGTCGTGTTCGTCCAGATGATGATCCCGCACCACGCGCAGGCCCTGGCGATGGCGGAGCTCGCCCCGGACCGGGCCGCCGATCCCGACGTCCGTGCGATCGCCGAGCGCATCCGCGCCAGCCAGGGGCCGGAGATGGGCATGATGCGCGGCTGGCTGCAGACCCGTGGCCTCCCGGCGGAGGTCCAGGGGCACGACCACGGCACCATGCGCGGCATGCAGTCGCCCGAGGCGATGCGGCAGCTCGCCGCGACCCGAGGCGCGGACTTCGACCGGCTCTTCGTCCGGATGATGACCGAGCATCACCAGGGCGCCATCGAGATGGCCACCAAGCTGCTCACGGTCGGCTCCGACCTGACACTCAACGAGTTCGCCAACGCCGTCGCCACCGAGCAGACCGTCGAGATCGACCGGATGCGCGAGATCCTCGGCTCCTGAGCCCGGGCGCGGGGCGTGCGGGCCGAGAGCACCCCGGCACGTACCCTGGGTGACCGTGAGACGCACCCTGTTCGGTCGCCCGCTGCGCGGCGTCGCCTTCGATGTGGCCGTCGCCGCCCTGGTGGTGCTCGTCTCCGTGGCCTCGGCGGTGAACCAGCCCGGCGGGTGGGCGGCCACCCTGGTCGGCGTGGGGATGGCGGTGGCACTGCTGTTCCGCCGTACCCACCCGAGCGCGGTGACCGTGGTGGTCGCGGCGCTCGCCCTGGTCCAGGTGGTCGCCGAGTGGGGCCCACTCGTCTACGACGTCGCCGTCCTGATCGCGCTCTACAGCGTGGTGAAGTACGGCGAGCGGCTCCGCGACGGGGTTCTGGCCGGCGCGGTCGCCGCCGTGGGCGTGCTGCTGGCCGCCGCGCAGACCCCCGGCGTCATCCAGTGGTGGGTCACCGCGCTGTGGTACGCCCTGGTCACCGGCGCGGTGTGGCTGGTCGCGCTGAACGTGCGCACCCGGCGGCTCTACGTGCTCAGCCTGGAGGAACGGGCCACGACCCTGGAACGTGAACGGGAGGCCGAGTTCCGGGCGGCGGTCGCCGAGGAACGCACCCGGATCGCGCGGGAACTGCACGACGTGGTCGCCCACAGCATGGCGGTGATGATCGTCCAGGCGGACGGCGCCCGATTCATGTTCGACCGTGACCCCGCCCAGGCGCGCACCGCCGTGAAGGTGGTCGCGGACACCGGCCGGCAGGCCCTGGAGGAGATGCGTCGCCTGGTCGGCGTCCTCCGCGACGCCGGACCGGGCATCGCGGACGGGTCCGACGGCCTGGTGGTGGCCGCCGACCCGGAGCACCGCCGCCTGGCCCTGGCCGAGCTGCCCGACCTGCTGGCCCGGTTCGACGACGCCGGGCTGCGAATCCGCAGCACCGTCACCGGGGCGCCTCCGGCGCTGCCCCCGGGATTGGAGCTGACCGTCTACCGGGTCGTGCAGGAGGCGCTGACCAACGCGCTCAAGCACGCCGGCGTCGGCGCCAGCGTCGAGGTCGTCCTGACCTACAGCGACGAGGCCGTCCTGGTCCGGGTCCTCGACAACGGGCTGGGCCGCCCACTGGTCAGCCCGGCACCGTCGGGCGGTCACGGTCTCCTGGGCATGCGGGAGCGGGTGACGGTGTACGACGGCAGCCTCACCGCCGGCCCCCGGCCGGTCGGGGGCTGGCAGGTCGAGGTGCGGCTACCGCTACCGTCGGAGCCGGCAACGGAGGTGATCGCGGCATGACGATCCGAGTGGTGATCGTGGACGACCAGGCGCTGGTCCGCGCCGGGTTCCGCATGGTGCTGGACTCCCAGCCCGACCTGAAGGTGGTCGGCGAGGCGATCGACGGCGCCGACGCCCTGCGGGTGCTCGCCCGCACCGAGGCCGACGTCGTCGTGATGGACATCCGGATGCCGACCATGGACGGGGTGGAGGCGACCCGGCGGCTCTGCGCCGACCGGCCCGCCGGCCCGCCCCGGGTGCTGGTCCTGACCACCTTCGACACCGAGGCCGACGCGTTCGCGGCCCTGCAGGCCGGCGCGAGTGGGTTCCTGCTCAAGAACGTCCCACCGGAGGACCTGCTGGCCGCGATCCGGGTGGTCGCCCAGGGCGACTCCGTGGTAGCCCCGTCGATCACCCGACGGCTGCTGGACCGTTTCGCCGGGCAGCTCGGCGCCGCGCCGACCGCCGACCCTCGACTCGCACAGCTCACCGAACGGGAGCGGGAGGTGCTGCTGCTGGTTGCCCAGGGGCTCTCCAACGCGGAGATCGCCAACCGGGTGCACGTGGCCGAGGCGACGGTGAAGACACACGTCGGGCGGATCCTGGCGAAACTCCAGCTCCGCGACCGGGTTCAGGCGGTGGTCCTGGCGTACGAGAGCGGGTTGGTCACACCCGGCGGATGACGCCGCGTACGACCTGGGTCGTAGCGACCGGCGGACGCGGCGCGACCCGGGGCGCACACGGGTCGAGCGCGCAGGTGGAGACGGGCGGACAGGCGTCGGTCATAGCGTCGGAAGGGTCCGATCCGCCACCTGCACCGGGAGCCCCGCTTGATCCGCCTGACCCTGCGCTCGCTGCGCGCCGAAGCGCTGCGCATGCTGCTCTCCGCGCTGGCCGTCGTGCTCGGCGTCGCGTTCGTCGCCGGCACCATGATCTTCGTCGACGGGATGCGCGCCGGGACGTACGAGCGGGCCGGCACGTTCGACCGCCATACCGACCTGGGTGTCTACTCGGCCGGCCGGGAGGTGTTGCCCCCGACCCTGGTCGACCGGGTGAGGGCGGTCGACGGGGTGGCCGCGGCGGCCGGTGAACTGACCAACACGGCCGGGGTGCTCGGCGTCGACGGTCGACCGGTGCTCGGCTTCACCATGCTCGTCGCGATCCCCACCGAGGACGCCCTGCGCTCGTACGACGTGGTCGCCGGACGGTTGCCCGACCGCGCCGGAGAGGTGGTGCTCGACGCGCCGACGGTCGCCGCGGAGGGCTTCGCGCTCGGCGCCGCGGTCCGCGTCGGCGGCTCCAGCGGCCCGGCCCGCCCGTACACCCTGGTCGGCACCGTCGACGTGGCGGGCACCGCCCGTGATGTCGGCGGCCCGTTCGTCGGCATGGTCGGACCGGACGCCCTGGCCCTCACCGGCGAGCGGGGGTACGGCCGGATTCTGGTGGCGGCCCGGCCGGGCGCCTCCGTCGCGGCGCTGACCGACCGGCTGCGCGCCGTGATCGGCGGCGAGGCCGTCGTGAAGAGCCGTCAGCAGATCCTCGACGAGGCCGTCGAGGACGCGGTCCGCAACGTGGACCAGTTCCGGATGCTGCTGTTGATCTTCGTTGGGGTCGCCGTTGTGGTGGCCGGTTTCGTCATCGCCAACACGTTCGCGATCGTGTTGGCGCAGCGCACGCGGCGCACCGCCCTGCTACGCCTGGTCGGGGCCACGCGGGGCCAGGTCTTCCGGGCCGCCGTGCTGGAGTCGGCGGTGCTGGGGCTGGTGGCCTCCGCGTGCGGTGTGCTGCTCGGGGTGGTCCTCGCCGGCGGGATGCGACTGTTGATGTCCCGACTGGACGCGCCGGTCGCTGGCGGCCTGACCGTGACCGGCTCGACAGTCCTCACCGGACTGCTCCTGGGCACCGCGCTGACCGTGTGCGCCGCTCTGCTCCCGGCCTGGCGGGGGACCCGGGTCGCCCCGGTGGCCGCGCTGACCGACGCCGCGGTGCAGCCCGCGCGCGCCGCTGGTCGGGTGCGGCTGGCCGTCGGCGCCGTGGTCCTGGCCGTCGGTGTCGCGGCGCTGATCGGCGCTGCCAGCGCGGGCCAACTGCTGCTGGTGGCGGCCGGCGGGGTGCTGGCCTTCTTCGGGATCGTCCTGTTCGGGCCGGTGCTCGTTCCGGCCCTGGCCCGGGTGTTCGGCTGGCCGGCCCGCCGCGTGCTCGGGGCGACCGGCGACCTGGCGGTGGCCAACACGACCCGCAACCCGCGGCGGGTCGCCGCGAGCGCCACCGCCCTGGTGATCGGGATCGGGCTGGTGTCGGCGTTCATGGTCGGCGCCCGCAGCACCAAGGACGGCATCGAACGCAGCGTGGACGCCCAGATCGGCACCGACTTCGTGGTCAGCGGTATCGGTCAGAACCTGCCGGCCGCGCTCGCCGACGAGCTCACCGCCCGACCCGAGTTGGGTGTCGTGCACGAGCAGCGCAGCACTGTCGTCGCCGACGTCGAGATCCGCGCGGCCCACCCGGCGCTCGTCGGCCGGACCCTGGGCGCGGTGCTCGCCGGCGACGCCGGTCGGGTCGGGCCGGGGCAGGTGCTGGTACACCGGGAGTTGGCGCAGGCACGCGGCTGGCAGGTCGGCTCACCGGTGACAGTGCGAGGCCACTCGTTCCAGGTGGCGGCCGTGGTCACCGACGACACGTCCGGCGACGGCGCGCCCACCGGACACGTCATCGACATGGCCGACGCGGACTTCGCCGCGCTCTTCCCCGACCAACGCGGTTTCCTGGCCGAGATCGACCCCGCCGCCGGGGTGAGCGCCGAGCAGGCCCGGGAGGTGATCGAGACGGTGCTGGGCCGCTACCCGACGGTGAACCTGTTGGACCAGGGCGCGTACAAGAAGATGCTGACCGGCACCGTCGACATGCTGCTCGTCTTCGTCACCGCGCTGCTCGGCTTGGCGGTGGTGATCGCACTGGTCGGCGTGGCGAACACGCTGAGCCTGTCGGTGGTCGAGCGGACCAGGGAGAACGCCGTGCTGCGGGCGGTCGGGCTCAGCCGAGGGCGCATGCGGGCCGTACTCGCCGTGGAGGCGGTGCTGATGGCGCTGGTCGGCGCGGTGCTCGGCGTGGCGCTGGGCACCGGCGTCAGCGCCTCCGCGATGGCTTTGCTGGACCGCCTCGGCGGGGACTTCCACGTGGTGCTGCCGCTCGCGCAGCTCGGTCTGACCCTCGCCGTCGCGGTGGTGGCCGCCCTGCTCGCCTCCGTGTTGCCCGCCCGTCGAGCGCTGTCCCGTCCGGTCGTCGAGGCGCTGGCCGACCAGTGACCTGGGACGGCTGCACGGACGGACATCCGCTGGCCGGTCCCGCCACCCGTCGCCGGCGGGACCGGCCAGCGGTGCCGGGTCTACAGGCGCTCGACCAGCGGGCCGACGCACCGGTTGCGGGTGTCGAACACGTAGCTGGCGTGCCGGACCACGAGGTCGTAGTCGAAGCTGTCGTGGTCGGTGACCACCACCACCCCGTCGGCGGCGCTCACCTCCCGCTCGGACAGCCCGACCACTGTGACCCCGGCCGGGATCTGGTGCGGCTCGGCGTACGGCTCCACCGCGTGGACCTCGGCCCCGAGCGCCTGCAACCGGCGGGCCACGTCGACCGCCGGGGAGTCCCGCATGTCACCGGTGTTCTTCTTGTACGCCAGTCCGAGCAGCAACAGTCGGGCACCGCTGACGGAGCGGCCCTTCCGGTTCAGTCCCGCCATGACCCGCTGCGCGACGTGCTCGGGCATCTCGTGGTTGATGTCGTTGGCCAGCTCGATGAACCGGAACTGCCGGCCGAGGCGGCGCTTGACCTGCCACGACAGGTAACACGGGTCGATCGGCAGGCAGTGCCCGCCCACTCCGGGGCCGGGCCGGAACGGCAGGAAGCCGAACGGTTTGGTCTCGGCGGCGTCGATCGCCTGCCACACGTCGATGTCGAGGTGGTGCGAGAGCATCGTCAGCTCGTTGATCAACGCGATGTTGACCTGGCGGAACGTGTTCTCGATCAGCTTGGTCAACTCGGCGACCCGGGTGGAGTCCACCGGGACGGTGCGGTGCACGAGGCGCTGGTAGAACTCGTCCACGCGGGCCAGCGACGCCGGGTCCACCCCGGAGACCACCTTCGGGGTGTTCTCCAGCTTCCAGGTCGGGTTGCCCGGGTCGATCCGTTCCGGGCTGTAACCGAGGTGGAAGTCACCCGGGCTGGTCAGCCCACTGGCCGACTCCAACAGCGGGCGCAGCAACTCCTCCGTGGTGCCGGGGTACGTGGTGGACTCCAGGACGACCGTGCAACCCGGCCGGACGTACGGACCGATACCGATACCGGCCTGCTCGACGAAGCTCAGGTCGGGAGTGCCGTCGCGCAGCGGGGTCGGCACGGTGATGACGCAGATGTCGAAGCCCTCCGCGTCGGAGTACTCCGTGCTGGGGTTGTACCGGCCGCTGCTCAACGCCCGGCCCAGCCGGTCGGTCGGGATGTCCTCGATGAACGACTCGCCGGAGGCGAGACGCTTCACCCGGTCGGCGTCGACGTCGAGACCCACCACGTCCAGCCCCGCTTCGACGGCTCGCAGGGCCAGCGGCAGCCCGACGTACCCCTGACCAATCACGACCAGCTTGTCAACGCTCACCCAGGCTCCTGCGGCAGTTGGTGGAAATGGCCTGCAGAGAGCCTAGAGGCGTCTTCAGCGACGTAAGTCCGTTTTGGGGATATCGGTGCTGGTGGGACTGTGCCGAGGAGCGGCGGGCGGCGGATTACTCGCCGCCCGCGCCCTCCGGAATGGTCGGCGTGCTCTCCGTCGCCGTGGGCGTGGCCGACGTCGGCGGGGTGCTCGGTTCGCCGGTCGGACCACCTGTGGGCGCGGTGGGCCCGGTCGGCGTCCCCGTCGGAGTCGGTGAACTGGTCGTCTGGCTGGGCTGCGTGCTCGGCGTGGTGGAGACCGAGGCGGACGGGGAGTTGCCCGGGACAGGCGGCCGATCAGGCCGGCCGGGGTCACCGGTGGAGACCTGCTCGTTCGCGGCCGGCAGCTCCTGCGGGCCGCTCGGCGCGACAGTCGGCGAGGTGGTGGGCAGTTTGACCGCCGGGTTCTCGCCGGTGTGGCGCGCCGCGCCCAGAGCGGCACCGAGCCCGACCAGCGCGACCAGTACGGCCGCGGCCGCGCCGACCAGCGGACCCCGCCGCCGCTGACGCCCGGCCTGCCCCCCGCTCGCCACCGCCGCGCCGGCCGGCACGTCGGTACGGGTGCCCGGGCCGGCGTCGCGCAGGGCAACCGGTGTGGCCATCGCCGTCGGAGGCTCGCCGCCGGTGACCGCGGTCCGGGCGGCCTCGGCCATCGCCGCCCCGCTGCTGAACCTGTCCAGCGGATCCTTCGCCAGGGCCCGGGACACCAGGGCGCGGACCGCCTCCGGGATCTCGTGCGGCAGCTCGGGCGGTTCGTCGTCCAGGTGCCGCACGGCGACCTGGAGCGGGTTGTCGCCGGTGAACGGCGGACTGCCGGTGAGGCAGCAGTAGGTGACCGCACCCAGCGCGTAGATATCGGTGGCACCACTCACCGGCCGACCGGCCGCCTGCTCGGGTGCCATGTAGAGGGCGGTGCCGGGCACCGCGTTGGTGCTGGTGATGCTGGTGATGTCGGTGGAACGGGCCACACCGAAGTCCACCAGGACGACGGTGCCGTCCTCCTGCACCAGCAGGTTGCTGGGCTTGACGTCCCGGTGCACGATGCCACCGCGGTGCGCGGCGTTGAGCGCGGCGGCCGCCTGGGCCACGATCGACATCGTCTCGGCCACGTCGAGCCGGCCAGCCGTCTCGATCCGCTTGGACAGCGGCTCGCCGGCGACGAACTCCATCACGAGGTAGTCTGCTCGGCCGCCGTCGCCGGGCAGGTCGTCGGCGCCGCAGTCGAAGACCTGCACGATGCCCGGGTGACGCAGCGCCGCCATGATCCGGGCCTCGGCCCGGAACCGGGCGATGAAATCCGGGTCGGAGACCAGTGCGGGCAGCAGAACCTTGACCGCGACCTGCCGGCCGAGGATCAGGTCGGAGGCACGCCAGACGTCGCCCATACCGCCAGTGGCGACACGTTCGTCCAAGCGGTAGCGACCGCTGAGCACGACCTCCGATGACAACACCGCATTACCGTACCTAGAGTGGCGCTGTACGGCGCACCGCAGCCTGTCGTCCGCGCGGGTGACACGCCTCGCGGCGTCCGCCCTGACCTGTGTGGACGCCACGTTCCTGTGACGCGGTGACGACGTGCGGTGACCAAAGCTGACATCCCTGCGCGCGCGGACGCCCGACGGGCCGCCAAAAGCCGGGACCGGGCATGGATCACTGCCCCGGGTCACGGATTGTTACGCCGACGCGCCGTTCGGCAGGGTTGATAATTGTCACTCTTCCGTGACGCGGTGCCGGCTTGTCGCGTCGCCGGTCCCCTCCTAGCGTTAGCCCGGCTCGGGTCCCCGGCGACTTCGGCGCGCGCCGCCGACCACCGTGGCGGTGGCCCGGACATCCGGCCCGGTCCACCCGGGTCGCGGGCGCGATCAGAGCGGCGGGGGGCGGTACGGGTGCGGGAACTGGTCGGTTCGGCGTCTCGTTCCCCGTGGTCTGCCTCGGTGAGGCAGCAGAGGTCGGCACGTCCCGGGCAGTCCACGGGTCGCGGATGACCGGCGACCTGTCGGAGGCGGTCAGCGCGGCACAGGGTGGGGACGAGGACGCGTTCCGTTTCCTCTACCGCACCCTCCAGCCGGGACTCCTGCGGTACCTCACCGCCCTCGTCGGCGCGGACGCCGAGGACGTCGCCTCGGAGTCCTGGCTGCAGATATCCCGCGACCTGCCGACGTTCACCGGTGGCGAGTTCCGCGCGTGGGTCGTCACCATCGCCCGTAACCGGGCGATGGACCACCTGCGCCGGCTGCGCCGCCGCCCGGCCCTCCCCGTCCCGGTGCAGGCGCTCGTCCACCTGGCCAGCGACGCGGACACCGCGGAGGGGGCCAGCGAGACGATCGGCACCGAGACCGCCCTCGCGCTGATCGCCACCCTCCCTCCCCGTGAGGCCGAAGCGGTGCTGCTGAGGGCCGTGGTCGGGCTCGACGCGGGATCCGCCGGCCGGGTGCTGGGCCGTCGGGCCGGTGCCGTCCGGACCGCCGCCCACCGAGGCCTGCGACGACTCGCAGCCCTGCTGGAGCGGGCGGATTCGGGTGAACTGCCGGTCGGGGTCGACGGGGTGCCGCCACCCCGGACGGGCAGCAGCCCCGCCTTTCGGGCGTCGCGCACCGAGCCGGCGGACGGCTGACATGAGGGGATTTCCGATGAACCCGTTCCGGCGGGCCGACCACGCCGACACCGAACGGCTGCTCGACTCCGCCCAGCCCGAGGGGGGCACCCGGCCTGGATCGGCCGCTACCCCGGTGGACACCGACGTGCCGTCCCCCCCGGTCCCGGGGTCCACCCCGGCCGAGCCGGTTGCCCGGTTGCTCGCTGCGGCCGCCGGCCCGGTCCGACCCGGGGAACTGGCCGGAGAGGAGGCCGCGCTGGCCGCGTTCCGGGCCGCCCGGGCCGAACCGTCGCCGTCGGTGCCCCACCGGGCGCGCCGTCGACGGCTGACCACCGGCGCGGCGGCCTGGATCGGCGCGGTCGCGGTCACCGCCACGGCCGGCGCCGCCTTCGCCGCGGTCCGACAGGACTGGATACCGGTACCTGTCGCACCGGAACCGCACCGAGCGTCGCCGACGCCGGATTCGCCCCGGTCCGGAGACAACACCCGGTCGCCGGCGTCGACGCCGGCGCGCGACACCGCGTCGCCCCGCCCACCGTCGCCCGGCACGCCGTCAGCGGCAGTGCCACCGGCCCACAGCCCGGCCGCCGGCCCGTTGCACGGCCAGTGCCGTTCGTGGCTGGCCAAGAAGCCCGACCAGCGGGAGAAGGCATTGCGGACGCCGGGCTTCGAGCGGCTGGTGACCGCCGCCGGTGGTGCCGAGCGGGTCGAGGAGTACTGCCACCGGCTGGTGCCGGAAGCGAAGCCCTCCGCACCGGCGAAGACCCTAGCGCCGCGCCCCCCGTCAGAGCGCCGCACCCCGCAGTGAGCGGTGGCCGCCCGGGTGGTTAGTTCCGCCCGGCATGGGAAATTCGTCTGTCGGACAGAGGTTGGTGGCTCCGTGCACGCCCTCCGAGGGTGTCGGTGGGTGGGTTTACCGTGACACGGTGTCGCTGAGCCGGCACCTGGAGAGGGGGCCCCGACCGTTGGTGACGTCACCCGAGCTGGAGCGCAGCGCCATCCTGCGTGAGTCAGCAGCCGCAGGCCGACACCTTGCCCGGATCTGCTTCAAGACCGGTCCACCGACCCACACCGGTGTCGAACTGGAATGGACCGTGCACGACGCCGCCGATCCCGTCCGTCCCGTCGACCCGGGGCGGCTGAGGGCGGCGCTGGGGCGGCACAGCCCCGCCACGTTGGATCCCACCAGCCCGGCCGAGCCGCTGCGAGACGGCGGCGTGGTGACCCTGGAGCCGGGCGGCCAGTTGGAGATCTCCACCCCGCCCCGACCCTCGACCGCCGCGTTGATCCAGGCCACCGAGGCTGACATTGCCCAGGTCACCGACCTGCTGGCTGCCGCCGGTCTGGTCCTTGGCCGCAGCGGCATCGACCCACACCGGCGGCCTCATCCGGTGGTGGAAACTCCCCGTTACCGCGCGATGCGCGCCGCCTTCGACCGGCGTGGTCCGGCCGGCCGCGTCATGATGTACAGCACCGCCGGCCTGCAGGTCTGTCTCGACGCCGGCGAGCCGGAGCAGGTTGCCGACCGGTGGGCCGCAGCCCACGCCGTGGGCCCGCCGCTGCTCGCGGCGTTCGCCTCCGCCACCCGGCACGCAGGGCGTCGCACCGGTTGGGCCAGTGCCCGGATGGCCGCCTGGCTGGCCATCGACCCGGCCCGCACCCGACCGGTCTGGACGCCCGGCGACGCCGCTGAGAATCCGAGGGACACCTGGATCCGGTACGTGCTGGCCGCGCCGTTGCTCTGCCGGCGTCGGCACGGCTCGGACTGGACCGTCCCGCCCGGTGTGACCTTCGCCGACTGGCTCGACGGCGCTCTGCCGCAGCCGCCCACCACCGATGACCTCGACTACCACGTCAGCACGCTCTTCCCGCCGGTGCGGCCGCGCGGATACCTGGAGCTGCGCTACCTGGACGCCCAGCCCGAGCGGGACTGGCGACTCCCGCTGACGGTGCTGAGTGCCCTCTTCCACGACCCGGGCACAGTGCGGGGGGCGTACGCCATCTCGGCCCCGGTGGCGCACCGCTGGTCGGCCGCCGCCCGCAGGGGCCTGGCCGACCCCGCGTTGGCCGCCGCCGCGACGGGCCTGCTCGACCTGGCCCTGACCGTCCTGCCCCGGCTGGGCCTGCCGGTCGACACCCAGGAAGAGATCGAGCGAGGGGTACGACGGCGGCTGACCGCCACGAAGCAGGGGGACCAGTGAGTGCGAGGAGTGAGCCGGGGTTGCGAGCCCCGCAGTCGCGAACGGCAGGAGGTTCGGTGAGTGCGAGGAGTGAGCCGGGGTTGCGAGCCCCGCAGTCGCGAACGGCAGGAGGTTCGGTGAGTGCGAGCAGTGAGCAGTTGCGTGATCGGATCGCTGTGGAGTTGGCCCGTGCCCGCTCCCGTACGTCGTTGTTGACCGAGGTGGTGGACGACGGTGAGCTGATGCGTCAGCACTCGCCTCTGATGTCGCCGCTGGTCTGGGACCTCGCCCACGTGGGTAACCAGGAGGAGCTGTGGCTGGTCCGCGACGTCGGCGGGCGTGAGCCGGTGCGGTGTGACATCGACGATTTGTACGACGCGTTCAAGCAGCCGCGTCGGGACCGTCCGGCGTTGCCTCTGTTGGCGCCCGCCGAGGCGCGTGCCTACCTGGGCACGGTGCGGGACAAGGTGCACGACCTGCTCGACACGGTGGCGTTCGGCGAGCGGCCGCTGGTCGCCGACGGGTTCGCCTTCGGCATGATCGTGCAGCACGAGCAGCAGCACGACGAGACGATGCTCGCCACCCACCAACTGCGCGCGGGGTCGGCGGTGCTGCACGCCCCGTCGCCGCCCGAGCCGTCGGTGCGGGTCGGCGGGGAGGTGCTGGTGCCGGCGGGGGAGTTCACGATGGGCACCGACACCGACCCGTGGGCGTTGGACAACGAACGTCCCGCGCATCGGGTCGACCTCCCGGCGTACGTCATCGACGCGGCCCCGGTCACCAACGGGGAGTACGAGGCCTTCATCGCCGACGGCGGTTACGACGATCAGCGGTGGTGGAGTCCGCAGGGGTGGGCGCATCGGCTTCGGGAGGGCCTGGCGGCGCCGATGCACTGGCGTCGTGACGGCGACGAGTGGTCGTACCGGCGTTTCGGCCGGTGGGATCGGGTGCGCGGGGACGAGCCGGTGGTGCACGTGTGCTTCTACGAGGCGCAGGCGTACGCGGCGTGGGCCGGTAAGCGGCTGCCGACCGAGGCGGAGTGGGAGAAGGCGGCCCGGTGGGATCCGTCGACGGGACGGTCGCGGCGGTATCCGTGGGGCGACGAGGACCCGACCGAGGCGCACGCCAACCTGGATCAGCGGCATCTGTGGCCGGCGCCGGTGGGCGCGTACCCGGCCGGTGTGTCGCCGTTGGGTGTGCACCAGCTCATCGGTGACGTCTGGGAGTGGACGTCGAGCGCGTTCGGCGGGCATCCGGGCTTCACCGCGTTTCCCTACCGCGAATACTCGGAGGTCTTCTTCGGCGACGACTACCGGGTGTTGCGTGGTGGTTCGTTCGGCACCGACCGTTCGGCGTGCCGGGGCACCTTCCGTAACTGGGACTATCCGATCCGCCGGCAGATCTTCAGCGGTTTCCGCTGTGCCCGCGACGCCCGACCGGACGAGTCGTACCGGTGATCGACGGTCCGGTGGGCAGGGTTCCCTGATGTGTCGTCACCTGGTCTACCTGGGGCCGTCGGTCACCCTGGCCGAGGTGCTGTTCGACCCGCCGCACTCGTTGGTGCGGCAGTCCTGGGCACCTCGGGACATGCGCGGCGGCGGCACCATCAACGCCGACGGGTTCGGCGTCGGCTGGTACCCGGGCGAGGGTGAGCCGGTGCGTTATCGGCGGGCGCAGCCGATTTGGAGCGACCCGACCATCGCCCAACTGGCGGCGGTGACCCGCGCCGGGGCGGTGCTCGCGGCGGTGCGGTCGGCCACTGTCGGGATGGCGGTGCTCGACGGCGCCGCCGCGCCCTTCGCCGAGGGGCGGTGGCTGTTCAGCCACAACGGTGTGGTCCGCGGCTGGCCGGACGCGGTGGTGCCGCTCGCCGCCGGTCTGCCGGTTCGTGACCTGCTCACGTTGGACGCCGCCACCGACTCGGCGTTGCTATGGGCGTTGGTGCGGCATCGGCTGCGCGCCGGGGACGACCCGGCGGACGCGGTCGGGCGGACGGTGGCCGACGTCGCCGCGGCCGCCCCCGGGTCGCGGCTGAACCTGCTGCTCACCGACGGCCGGCAGGCGGTGGCGAGCGTGGCCGGGCATGCGTTGTCGGTACGCGAGTCGCCCGGTGCGGTGCTGCTCGCCTCCGAGCCGCACGACGACGGCCCCGGGTGGCGGGCGGTGCCGGAGGGGCACCTGGTCCTTGCCACCGCCGACGGGGTGCGGGTACGTCCACTTCCGACCCGGTGAGCAGCGCCGGGCGGCACGCGATTGTCGATCGAGCAGAGGGGCGAGTTGATGACGGCGGAACCGCTGGAGGTCTACCTCGAAGAGCGCGATCTGGAGCGTGGTCTGCGCGACGACGTTCGGGCCGGGCTGAGCGCCGAGCAGAAGTGGCTGCCACCGAAGTGGTTCTACGACGCCCGGGGCAGCGAGTTGTTCGAGGAGATCACCCGCCTTCCCGAGTACTACCCCACCCGGGCGGAGCGGGCGGTGTTGGCCGAGCGGGCTCCGGACATCGCCGCGTTGACCGAGGCCAAGACGTTGATCGAGTTGGGGTCCGGGTCGTCGGAGAAGACCCGCCTGTTGTTGGACGCGTTCACCCGCCGGGGTGGGCTGGGCACGTTCGTTCCGCTCGACGTGTCGGTCAGCGCCCTGCGAGGGTCCACCGCCCAGATCGCCGCCGACTATCCGGGCCTGCGGGTGCGGGGCATCGTGGGGGACTTCACCCGGCAGTTGGACCGGCTGCCCACCGGCGGCCGACGGCTCGTGGTCTTCCTCGGCGGCACCATCGGCAACCTGCTGCCCGCCGAGCGGGCCGAGTTCCTGACGGCGATGCGCGCGGCGCTGGAGGTTGGCGACTGGCTGTTGCTCGGCACGGACCTGGTGAAGGATCCGTCGGTGATCGTGCCCGCCTACGACGACGCGGCCGGGGTCACCGCCGAGTTCAACCGCAACGTGCTCCAGGTGATCAACCGCGAGTTGGGCGCCGACTTCGACCCGGGGGCGTTCGACCATGTCGCTCTCTGGGACCCGGAGCACGAGTGGATCGAGATGCGGTTGCGGGCGACCCGGCCGATGCGGGTGCGGGTGTTGGGCATGACCGTCGACTTCGCGGCGGGGGAGGACCTGCGTACCGAGGTCTCGGCGAAGTTCCACAGGGAGGGGATCGCCGCGGAGTTGGCCGCGGCGGGCTTCGTGACGGCGGAGTTCTGGACGGACCCGGATGGGCTGTTCGGGGTCACGTTGGCGCGGGCCCGCTGAGCCTGTTCACCCGCCTCGAACCGGGCCTCTGGTGATCGGATAAGCTGAGCGGGCGAAGGGGAGTAGCCCCCAATGTCGTGGTCGACATACTGGTGCGTTCCGCATCCGGCCACGCGGCCTCGGTCTCCGAGGCGGGCGAGACCTTCGACTCAGGCTGTTGCAGCCGGGTCGAGGGCGCCCCTGTACCTCCTCCCGGCATGAGCGGGAAGGACGTCATGGAGGGATTTTTCGCCGCGCTGGTCGTCAGCTTCGGCGTCATCTTCGTCGCGGAGCTGGGGGACAAGTCCCAGTTGATGGCGTTGACCTTCGCCACGCGGTTCAAGCCGATCCCGGTGCTGATCGGTATCACTGTCGCCACGGCGGTGGTGCACCTGGCGTCGGTCGCCATCGGCGCGGGCCTCGGAGCGGTGCTGCCGACCGAGTGGATCTCCCTGGTGGCCGGTGTGGCGTTCCTCGGCTTCGGTGCGTGGACCCTGCGCGGGGACAAACTCACCGAGGAGGAGAAGCGCAAGGCGGAGAAGACGAACAAGACCGCGTTGGTGGCGGTGTCGGTGGCCTTCTTCCTGGCTGAGCTGGGTGACAAGACGATGCTCGCCACGATCACGCTCGCCACCAAGTACGGCTGGTTCGGCACCTGGCTCGGTTCCACCATCGGCATGGTGGCGGCGGACGCGTTGGCCATCCTGGTCGGTCGGATGCTCGGTCGTCGGCTGCCGGAGAAGACCATCAAGTACGGTGCCGCGATCCTGTTCGCCATCTCCGGTCTGTGGCTGATCCTGGAGGCGGTGAACGAGCTGACCTGAGTGCCGACTAGCTGCCCTGAGGGCGGGTAACGGCCCGGGGTGGAGCCGGCCGAGTTGTTGCGACACGGCGACCAGGTGTTGGTGGCCGTGGTGGAGGTGGCCGGCGCGCTGGTGATCTTCGTGGGCGCGGTCTGGGCGGCGGTGCGGTTCGTGGTCGAGGGGCTGCGACACCGCACCGCCGCCCGTTTCACTCCGATCCGGCTCTCGCTGGGCCGGTTCCTGACTCTCGGCCTGGAGTTCCAGTTGGCGGCGGACGTGCTGCGGACCGCGGTGTCCCCGTCGTTCGAGCAGATCGGCCAACTGGCCGCGATCGCGACGATCCGGACGGCGTTGAACTACTTCCTGGGCCGGGAGATCCGTCAGGAGCAGCGCCAGGTGGCCGAGGGGGAGCGTCACGGGTGATGGAAACCCTGGTCACTGTGGTGACCGCTCTGGCCCTGGTCGTCGCCGTGGTGACAGTGCTCAGCACCGGTGCGCTGAAGACCGGCGTCCGACTGCTGCTGGACCTGCTGACGGCGGCCGGCCTGATACGGCTGGCCGGTGACCCGGGCTGGAACGGTCTGGTCGGCGCGGTGGCGATCATCGCCCTGCGTCAACTGCTCGGCGCGGCGCTGAGCGCTCCGACCCCGTGGTCCGGGCGACAATCCCCGGCCCCCTGCGCCGAAGACGATTGCCACCTACCGTTGGCGCTAGGACGCGAAACCAGGAAATCGGGAGGATGACCAGATGAGCCGGCACGACGAACCGAACGAGTACGGCTTCTCCGGCGCTGGCACCGCTCCCGAGCCGCCGCCCGGCGGGAAGGCCGACGAGCAGGATCGTGTCGAGGAGGTGGCGGTGCCGGGCGACGACCTCACCGCTCCCGCCGCCGAGGCGGTGGTCGAGGAGACCGAGGACCTGCCGCCCGCTGACCGTCGACGCTGATCGGAGCCAGGGTCGGCGGGTCGCCGCACCGCGCGGTGCGGCATACCGATCAACCCTCGGCGGGCCGCTGGTAGACGTCGGGCACGCCGTCGCCGTCGGCGTCGAGCCGTTCCCGCTCCGCCACCCGGCGGTACGCCGCGTTGCGCCGGACGAGCACCGCCGCGGCCAGCCCGGCGGAGATCACCGAACCGAGCAGCACGGCCGCCTTGACCCGGCCGTCGGTGGTGCCGCCGACGCCGAAGGCCAGGTCGCCGATGAGCAGCGACACCGTGAAGCCGATGCCGCCGAGCATCGCGATCCCGAGCAGGTCGGACCAGGTGACGTCCTCGTCCAGTTCGGCCCGGGTGAACCGGGCCAGCAGGTACGTCGAGCCGAGGATGCCGATGCTCTTGCCGAGCACCAGAGCGGCGACGACGGCGATCACCACCGGGTCGGCCAGCAGGGCGGTCAGGTCGCTGCCGCGCACTGTGACCCCGGCGGCGAACAGGGCGAAGACCGGTACGGCGAAGCCGGCCGACACCGGACGCCAACGGTGCTCCAGGCGCGCGGCGAGCCCACCCTCGGCGTCGGCGGCCGATGGGTCACCGGTCGCCGTCCGGGGACCGGCCAGCACCGGGACCGTGAAGCCGAGCAGGACGCCGGCCACCGTGGCGTGCACACCCGAGGCGTGCATCAGCGCCCAGGCGGTGACCGCGAGAGGAATGAGCGCCCACTGCCAGCCACCTCCGCGCCGCACCAGAATCGCGAAGATCCCGATCGAGGCCAGCGCGGCGAACAGCGCGGCGGGCTGTAGGTCGGCGGTGTAGAAGACCGCGATGATGGTGATCGCGAACAGATCGTCGACCACGGCGAGGGTGAGCAGGAATGCGCGTAGGCCGTGGGGCAGATGTGTGCTGATCACCGCGAGTACGGCGAGCGCGAAGGCGATGTCGGTGGCGGTCGGAACGGCCCAGCCGCGTAGTCCCTCTCCGCCCGCGCTCAGGATGACCGCCACGTAGATCAGCGCCGGCAGCAGCATTCCGCCGAGCGCGGCGACCACCGGCAGCGCGGCCCGGCGTGGGTCGCGTAGGTCCCCGGCGACGAACTCCCGCTTGAGTTCCAGGCCCACCACGAAGAAGAAGATGGCCAACAGGCCGTCCGCCGCCCATGCGGCGACGTCCAGGTCGAGGTGCCAGGACGCGCCGCCGGGCCAGGGGACCCAGCGGGCGAGTCTGGTGTACGAGTCGGACCAGGGGGAGTTGGCCCAGACGAGCGCGACAGCGGCGCCGAGCAGCAGCAGCGCGCCGCCCACGGTCTCGGTACGCAGCACGTCGGCCAGGTGCCGGGCCTCCGGCCAGGACGACCGGGTGAACAGCCGGTTCTTCGGCGGGCGTTGGCCGTCGGATCGCGGGGTGCGGGAGGTCATCTGCGGGGTCACCTCGGACGTCAGGACGGCATGAATCCACTCGCCGACCAGGCTTCCCGGCACACCACCACGGACCCTATCCGGCTTCGCGTCCGCCGGCGACCGCTGGGCCGATCGGACGTCGCCTGACCGGCTTTCGACTTTTTCCTCGTTGTCGCCGCTGCCGAATGGGCGGTTCTCGGGTTGGTCATCCGGATGCATGTCGCACTACAGAAAATACATAACTCCGGACATAAGCCGCATGAGCCGCTTTAATGGTTTCACGAGTTTAGAGACGACCTTGGGGGTTTTCGTGAAGTTCTTTGGCGTAACCGGACCGGCACGGAGGCGCGCCTGATGGATCTGCTCCGCCATTTGCGTCACGTGCGTAGGCACTGGTGGGTTGCGCTGGTCACGATCATGGTGGCCCTCGGCGTCTCGGCCTTCCTGACCGTGCGCGCCCAACCCCGGTACGTCGCCTCGGTGACGTTCTTCGTCACCACCCCCAACACGGGCGTCAGCGAGGCATACCAGGGTGGGCTCTTCCTCCAGCAGCGCGTCAAGTCGTACGCGGACCTGCTCACCAGCGACCGACTGGCACAGAGCGTCGTGGCCGAGACCCCGGTCGGCCTCACCGCGGACGAGGTGCAGCAACGGGTGAAGACCTCCACCCAGACCGGCACCGTCATGCTCCAGGCGTCGGTCACCGACACCGATCAGACCCGCGCGTTGCGGGTGACGGAGACCCTGGCCACCAAGTTCGTCGAACTCGTCCAGAAGGTCGAGACGACGCCGGAGGGCAAGGCACCGATCAAGATCGAGGTGGTCAGCGGCCCCCGGGTGAGCGCCAACCCCGTCTCGCCGCAGCCGGTCCGGAACCTCACCCTCGGTGGCGTGATCGGTCTGATCCTCGGTATCGGTCTGGCGATCCTGCGCGGCGTGGCCGACGTCCGACTGCGCGACGCCGCCGGTCTGCAACGAGCCACCGGCAGCCCTCTGCTCGGCGAGATTCCATTCGAGGGCAACGCCCGCAGCGCGCCGCTGATCGTGGGCGACGCCTCCACCTCCGCGCGTGCCGAGGCGGTCCGCAAGTTGCGTACCAATCTGCGTTTCGTGGATGTCCATGAGCCGGCTCGGGTCATCGCCGTGACGAGCGCGCTGCAGGGTGAGGGGAAGACCACGCTCTCCTGCAACCTGGCCATCGCGCTGGCCGAGGCGGGTTGGCGGGTGCTGCTGGTCGACGCGGACCTGCGTCGCCCGAAGGTCGACGACTACCTGGGCCTGGACGCGGGCGTCGGCCTCACCGACGTGCTGGTCGGCGACGTGCAGGTCGGCGACGTCGTGCAGCGCTGGGGGGACAAGTCGCTGCTGGTGCTGCCCAGCGGTTCCGCCCCGCCGAACCCGAGCGAGCTGCTCGGCTCCAAGGCGATGTCGGACCTGCTGCTGGCGCTCCGGGAGTCGGCGGACATCGTGATCATCGACACCGCGCCGCTGCTCGCGGTGACCGACGGCGTGGTCGTGGCCGTGCAGGCCGACGGCGCGCTGCTGGTGACCCAGCAGGGCCGTACCTCGCGAAGCCAGGTCGCCGCCGCGGCCCGCTCACTGCACTCGGTCTCGGTGCGTCTGCTCGGCTGCGTGCTCAACATGGCGAAGGTGGCCAAGGCCGAGGCGTACCAGTACGAGGCCTACCGGGTGGTCGCCTCGACGCCCACGACGTCGGTGCCGACCGAACGAGCCGCAACCGGTCGGCACGTCGCGACCACCGGTGGTCTCAACGGCGTCACCGACCACACCCAGGAACTCACCCGGCTGCCCCGATGAGCGCGGCGAGGGGTCGCAGCGACCGTTCGATCTCCTCGGCGCAGCGTCGGAAGTCGGCGGCGGTGCCGCCGATCGGGTCCTGGAGGTCGTCCGCGTCCGGGGCGGCGGGTTGCAGCCGTCCCCGGGCGAGGGCGGCGGCGGCGATCGCCGCCTGCAACGAGTCGTCGGCCGATCCGGCGGGCGGTTCGGCCGCCGCGGCCAGCCGGCCGAACTGGCGCACGGTGAACGTCCGGTGCAGCGCCGCCGGCGCCAGCGCGGTGCAGACCGAGCGCTGGCGCCGGGTCGCGGTCAGCACGAGCGTCGCGTCGGCAAGGTACTCGGGGCGCAACGCCCGGGTCCGGAACGCCGCCGGGTCCGCGCCGCTGTCGGTCGCGACCTCCATGGCGTACGGGTGCATTCCCAACCCGTCGATCGCGTCGGTGCCCGCACTGGCCACTGTGACGGGCCGGCCGGCCAGCAGTCGGCGGGCCAGGAACTCGGCCATCGGCGACCGGCACAGGTTGGCGTGGCAGACGAACAACACACGATCAGCCATCGGAGCCCCTCTCATCGGTGCGGACACGGGTGTCCACACCGCGGGGGCGGTGCGTCGACGCCGGTGGTCGCGCGGGGAGGGGTTGTCGGCATCGTACGCGCGCGAGACGCCCGCCGGTCGTCGTGCCGCGCCGACCGACGCCAATCCATACCGGACGGGGGTGTGTCAGTGAGGATCGGCATCCTGTCGTACCACTTTCCGCCCGAACCGGCGTTCATCCCCGGGAGTCTCGCGGAGGAGTTGGCCGCGCGTGGGCACGAGGTTCGGGTGCTCACCGGATTCCCGGACTACCCGGGCGGGCACGTCTATCCCGGCTGGCGGCAGCGATGGCACCACGAGACGCACAGTAGACAGCTGACCGTCCGACGGGTGCCGCGCTACCCCGGGCGGGCCACGTCCACCAGGGGCCGCATGGCCAACTACCTGTCCTTCGCGGGCAGCGCGACGTGGGTCGCCCGGCGGTACTTCACCGATCTGGACGCGCTCTACGTCTTCCAACTACCGGCGACGACGTTCGCCACCGCCGGTGTGCTCCGGTTGCTCGGACAGGTGCCGGCGGTGCTGCACGTGCAGGACGTCTGGACCCGTGACGGCGCCGAGGAGACCGGCGAGGACCGCTGGGCGGCGCGGATGGGCAGCGCGATGACCCGGATCTTTCGGACCGCGGCGCGGATCGCGGTGGCCGCGCCGTCGATGCGGGATCTGGTGGTCGCCGCGGGCGCCGACCCGACCCGGGTCCGAGAGGTGCTCAACTGGACCGACGAGCGGATCTTCCACCCGGTGACGCCCGGCGTGGCGGCCCGCCAACTGGTCCGTCGGGACGGTCGGTGCGTGGTGATGCACGCCGGGACCATCGGCGCGCGGCAGGGACTGGAGACCGCGGTCCGGGCGGCGGCGGCGCTCGACCGGACGATGGACCTGGTCCTCGTCGGTTCGGGCGCGGACGAGCGGCGGGTGCGGGGGCTCGCCGCCGAGCTGGGCGCGGACAACGTCCGCTTCGTGGAGCGACGGTCACCTGTCGACATGCCTGAGCTGTACGCCGCCGCCGACTACCAGCTGGTCATGCTGCGCGACCTTCCGGAGCTGCGCGGCACGGTGCCGGGCAAGCTCCAGGCCGCGCTCTCGTGTGCTGCCCCGGTGGTCGCGTCGGCCGGCGGAGACACGGCCGAGCTGGTCGAACGGGCCAGGGCCGGTCTCTCCTGCCCGCCGGAGGACTGGGCGGCGCTGGCCGACCGGTTCTGGCTGGCCGCCACGATCCCGCCGCCCGCTCGGGTTGAGATGGGCCGCCGAGGGCGGTCGGCGTACCTGCGGGAGATGTCGCTGCCCGCCGGGGTGGACCGGATCGAGCGGCTGCTGCACGAAGCAGCGGGGCGGGCCGCAGCGCCGGTCAGCGAACTGCGAGGAAACCTCGCTTAAGCGGTAATCATTGCGATAACGGTACGAAGTTCCCGGACGCATGCTAAGAACGTCAGGGAATCGACCATCTGTCCGATTCCCCGAATGGGAGTGTGGTGTGACGGAAAGCGAACGGCCGACCCGAAGGCGGAGCCGGTCCCGGCGCCGTCGGCGTGCCCGAGTGAGACGCGCCCTCCTCAGTGCCCTGGTGGTCGGCTCGCTTCTGCTGGCGGCCGGCGGTTGGGTCGGCTTTCGCGGCTGGCAGGCGCGTGCCCACCTACTCAACGCCGCCGGCCTCGCCCGAGAGTTGAGCGCTCTCGTGGTCGGCGGGGACACCGACCGTGCGTTGCGGACCCTTGCCGCCCTTCAGGAGCAGTCCCGCGCGGCCCGCGCGGCGACCAGCGACCCGAGCTGGCGGCTTGGTCGGCGTACCCCGATGGTGGGCGACAACCTGGATGCCGTTCAGCAGATCGCTGCCGCCATCGACGAGTTGGCCCGGCAGGCGTTCCCGACCCTGCTCCGGATGGACCTGACCAGCCTGGTGCCGACCGGCGGTCGTCTGGACCTGGCCCGGCTCAGCGGCGTCTCCGCCGAACTGACCCGGGTCAACGAGTCCGTGCAGGAAACGCGTCGAGACCTGGCGGCGGTGCCGGCCGACGGCCTGGTCAGCCAGGTCCGGCAGGCGCTTGTCGACCTGCGTGGTGAGATCGACCGCCTGGCCGGCCTCACCACGGCTGCCGACCAGGGTGCCCGCCTGCTGCCGCCACTGCTCGGCGCGAGCGGGCCGCGGCGGTACCTGCTGGTCTCACAGAACCTCGCCGAGCTGCGTGCCACCGGCGGCATGTTCGGCGCGTACGCGATGATCGAGGCGGCGAACGGCGCCGTGAAGATGGGCAAGCAGGGCAGTTCGTCCTCGCTTGGCTTCTTCAAACCGGCGCTGAAGGTGCCCGCCGAGACCCGCGCGCTCTGGACCGACCTTCCCGGCATCTACCCGGCCGACGTCAATCTGTCCCCACACTTCCCGACCGCCGCGACGCTGTACCGCGAGATGTTCCGGCGTAAGACGGGCACCACCGTCGACGGCGTCCTCGCCGTCGATCCGGTGGTGCTGTCCTACCTGCTCAAGGCGACCGGCCCGGTGCTGGTGCCCGGCGGTGTGCCGCTGGCCAGCGAGAAGGTCGTGCAGACACTGCTCAACGACAGTTACCGGCGGCTCGACGTCGAGGAGCAGGACGAGTTCTTCGCGGCGTCGGCGGCGGCGGTCTTCGACGCCTTCTTCAAGAAGAATGTCAACCCTAGGGTGTTGTTGTCCGCATTTGACCGTGCTATCACCGAACGGCGGATATTGTTCTGGAGTGCCCGACCTGAGGAACAGCGGACGTTCGGCGACAGCCGGATGGCCGGGACGCTTCCGGAGCAGGACACCGTGCCGACTGTCGGCGTGTTCCTCAACGACGGCAGCGGCGCGAAGCTCGGCTACTACCTACGACAGACGGCGAACCTGACGGTCGGTGAATGCCGCCCCGACGGTCGCCGCGAACTCCGGCTGCGGGTGACCCTGCGCTCGACGGCGCCGAAGTCCGGACTGACCAAGTCCGTCCTCGGTCTCGGTATGGCTGGTGATCCGTACACCGTCCGCACGTTGGTGTCGATCTTCAGCCCTGCGGGCGGAGCGGTGCTCGAGGCCCGGCTCGACGGGGCCGAGACGGCCGTTGGTAGCGGTACCGAACGCCGCCGTCAGGTGGCGACCGCCAGCGTCGACGTCGCCCCCGGCGCCGAGAAGACGTTGGAGGCCACCGTGCTGACAGCCAAGACCGGCGTCGGTCAGGCCGAGCTGTGGCTGACCCCCACCGCCAGCCCCTGGACCACCCAAGTTCATTCCGCACCAAGCTGTGACCAGTAGGAGGGAACCAATCATGCGGCTATCCCGCATCATCATGGCGCTCACGGTCGGCCTGGCCGTGGTGGCCGTGCCGACGGCAGCGGGGGCGGCGCAGCCGCAGCCGGCGCCCAGCGCGACCACTGACCCGCCCCAACCGCCGCCGTACCCGCCGGTAGTGGCGTCACTGACCGTCAACCGGCCGACGATCTTCCTCGGCGAGACGGTCATCCTGACCGGCACCAACTTCGGCCCGAACGAGACCGTCGACATCTCGGTGACGGTCACCCCGCTGGCCGCTCCGGCCGGCGGTCAGGCTCCGGCTCGCCGCAGCGACGGCAGCACCGTGGCCATGGCCCCGGTGGCCTATCAGGCGAGCGCGCCGCTGAACTTCACGGCGTTCACCAACGCCCAGGGGCGCTTCACCAAGAGCTACAAGCCGTCGGTGACGGGTCTGCTGACCTTCACCGCGACCGGCCGGGAGTCCGGTCGTACCGCCTCGACGGAGCTGCGGGTGCTGCACAAGAAGCAGCCGCTCCCCGTCACGGGTGACAGCCTCGGCACGCCCATGAAGCTCGGTGGCGGCCTGGTCGGCGCCGGAGCGATCATGTTGCTGCTGACCCTGGCCTGGCGTCGCCGCCAGCGCTTCGGTGGTGCCGCGCACTAACCCGCACCACCGGGCAACGCCCGGACAGCACAGAGCTGGCGCCCGTCGGAACGTTCCGGCGGGCGCCAGCCTTGTGCTGGGCGCGCGGTCCTGACCGACACGTCTTGATCGACACGGTTTCGGCGAAGTCGCGGTATCAAACCCTCACGGATACCGCGACATCAGCGAAGTCGTGTGGATCAAGCGTGAGCTGGGGGTGTTCTGCCCGCCAGCGTGGGTGGTGTGGTGCCTGGGGTCGGGTTGGTCCGTGTGGTTTGTTCCGTTTGGGTGGTATCGACGTGTGGTCGGCGGCACATCTCGGCCGGAATCGTGGCCGGGTCGGGGTCGTTACACATCCTGACGATGGCAGGACCACGGCCTGTCGGCGCGATGATCCGCCCCCGGGAATGACCCCCGACCCCGGGTCGTTACACACCTGGACCCCAGCACCGACCGGCACCCCGCTCCACCGGGTGCCACGGAGCCGGAATGACCCCGGCCCCCGGGTCGTTACACAGGGTCCCGGCGCCGCGAGCCCCCGCTCGCTGGCCGCCGATGAACCCCTAAGACTTTTTGCAGCGCCGGACGAGGTGCTCACACCCGTGCCCACTGAGTCGGGTGTTCTTACCCCCGAAGGAGCTTCCCCCATGAACACGATCATGCGTAAGAGTGTGCTGTCTGTTGCTGGTCTGGCGTTTGCCGGTGGTGTGTTCGCCGGTCCGATCGCCGCCCACGCCGCCACTCCGGCTGTGGACGCGAAGCCTGTTGCTGTTGCGGTGCAGTCGGCGGCGCCGAAGCCGCAGGGCGAGCAGTCGCACATCTCCCTGAACGATGAGCAGACCGCGAACGTGAAGGCGATCATCGCCGCGACGAAGAAGGCCGGTCTCCCGGAGCGGGCTGCGGTGATCTCGATCGCGACGAGCCTGCAGGAGTCGAAGCTGGAGAACCTCGGCCACCTCGGCGACGCCAACGACCATGACTCGTTGGGTCTGTTCCAGCAGCGCCCGTCCTCGGGTTGGGGTACGCCGGAGCAGATCACCGACCCGGCCTACTCGACGACGGCGTTCCTGAAGGGTCTGAAGCAGGTTGACGGGTGGCAGGACATGCCGCTGACGGATGCCGCGCAGACCGTGCAGGTTTCGGCTTACCCGGACGCGTACGCGCAGTGGGAGCAGCAGGCCACCGACCTGGTCGGCCAGTACTGGAACAGCTGACCCCCACCGAAACCGTCCGACCGCTGGCCGGCACCCCACAACGGGTGCCGGCCATCGGCGTACCCGAATCAGTTGTCCTGGTGGTTGCGGCTGCGGACGATGTCGATCAGGGCGCAGATCAGCGCGAGCCCGATGATGCCGGTGGCCAGTATGAGGGACCGCTCGAAGGCGGTGGTCCAGTCGCCACGGGTGTCGGCCAGCGACGAGAAGAACATCGAGCCGACGGCGGCGATGCCGGCCGCGGCACCGATCCGCTGGCCGGTCTGGAGCATGCCCGCGCCGCTGCCGGCCTGCGCCACCGGCACTTCGGAGAGGGTGATCGTCTGGTTGGGGGCGATGACCAGTCCACTGCCGATGCCCGCGACGAGTAGTGGGCCGGCGGCGACCCAGGGTGCCGGGGCGTCCGGTGCCAGGCGTAGCGCGACCACCGTCGCGGCCAGCCCGACCACCACTGTGAACAGGCCGATGGCGACCAACGGTCGGCCGAGGCGGTTGACGATGCGGCCACCGAGGACGGCGGCGGCCGCCGAGCCCAGGGCGAACGGGGTGATGGCCAGGCCGGCGACGAGCGCGCTGTAGCCGAGACCCATCTGGAGGAACAGGGTGAAGATGAAGAAGATCGCGGTGAAGCCGCCGAAGTAGACAAGCGCCAGCAGTGAGCCCAGTGTGTACGACTGGAGGCTGAACAGCCGGAGGTCGAACAGGGGTTGGTGGTGGCGTTCGTACCGCCGCTCCCACAGCCCGAAGACGACCAGCACGGCCAGGCCGATCGGGATGAGCGCCCACTTCCAGGGTGTCTCCCACTGCTGTTCCTGCACGAGTGGGAGCAGGACCAGCACCACGCCCACCCCGAGGAGCAGAACACCGACGGGGTCGAGTTGACGCCAGCCGGGTTGACCGGCGGGGCGGCCGGGCAGCAGACGCCAGCCGAGGATCACCGCGAGGATGCCGACCGGCACGTTGACGAAGAAGACCCAGCGCCACCCGTGTTCCTCGCCGCCGATGGCGATGAGCAGTCCGCCGAGCAATGGCCCGACCGCTGTGGAGATGCCGATGGTGGCGCCGAGCAGCCCGAAGGGGCGGGCCCGTTCCGGACCGCGGAACAGTTGTTGGATGAGCCCGATAACCTGCGGGTTGACGATGCCGGCGGCGGCGCCCTGAAGGAGTCGGGTGGCGACCAGCCAGGTCGGTGAGGTGGCGAGGCCGGCGAGTGCGCTGGTGATCGTGAACAGGGCGATACCGAAGACGAACGCGTTGCGCCGGCCTCGGGCGTCGCCGAAGCGACCGGCGGGGACCAGTGCCAGGCCGAAGGTGAGCGCGTACCCGGAGAGAACCCACTGCAGGTCGCTCGGCGAGGCGTGCAGCGCACGGTCGATGGACGGCACCGCGACGTTGACGATGCTGACGTCGAGCAGCGTCATGAACGCGGCGACCAGGCCGACGCCGACGGCCTGCCAGCGCCGCCGGTTCTCGGCCGCCGTCACCGGCTGCGCCGCGCTCATCGTGCCCCCCGATGACCGTTGATCGCGCATCTCTGACCGCTACCCGGGTCAGCGGGGGGCGAACCGTCTCGTGGGATCCTGCCCGTCACGCCATCTGGCGGGCGCAGAACCGGGGGCCGAAGTCGAGACCCGCCATCGGTGAGTCCTCGCGGTGCAGCAGGCCCTTCTCGGTGAGCAGGTGCAGGGGACTCCCGACCTGCTCCTCGGTCAACCCGGATTCCTCGGCGATCAGGTCCGGGTACGGCACCTGCCCGCGTGCCTCCAGGGTGGTGACCGCCTGGTACACCCGTTGCTCGGCCTCCGACAGTTGCACCTGCTGCATGGTTCCTCCTCCGTTCGTCCGCCATCGCGTGGCGGCTGCCGTGCGCCGGTTACCCCGTCGGTGACCGAAGATGCGCACCCGATCGGGCGGTCGGCGGGTCCGGCTGTCGCGGTCCGGTAGTGCCGAAGCCGTGTGTCGAAGTCCTGGGCCGGCCTGCGGCCGGCCGCCGCCTGGACTCCGCCTGGACTCCGCCTCGGCTCGACCGAGGACTTCGACACACGGCTAGGCTGCTCTCGTGATCGTCTGGGACCTCGTCGTCGTCGGCGCCGGCCCCGCCGGGCTGTCCGCGGCACACGCCGCTGCCCGTGCCGGTGTCTCCACACTTGTCGTCGAGCGGGCCGAGCACCCGCGGTACAAGACCTGCGGCGGTGGCCTGATCGGCACCTCCCTCGCGGCAGTCGCGGATCGGATCGAGGTGCCCGCGCACGACCGGGTGGACCGTGTCACGTTCACCCGCGATGGCCGCCGGGAGTTCACCCGCCGCAACGACGCTCCGGTCGTGACGATGGTGCGTCGCGAGGAGTTCGACGACCGGCTGCGCGAGGCGGCGGTCGCCGCCGGCGCGCAGATGCGTGAGCGGGACGCGGTCCGCGCGATCGAGCAGGATCCCGAGGGGGTACGCCTGCGGCTGGCCGACGGTACGACGATCGCGGCCCGGACGGTGATCGGCGCCGATGGTTCGTCAGGGGTGACCGCCCGGCACGTCGGGGTCCGGTACCGGCAGGTGGACCTGGGGCTGGAGTTGGAGATCCCGGTGCCCCCGGCGGAGCAGGAGCGGTGGCGGGGGCGGTTGCTGCTGGACTGGGGCGACATGCCGGGCTCGTACGCCTGGGTTTTCCCGAAGGGTGACCGGTTGACCGTCGGTGTGATCGCCGGTCGGGGAGCGGGGGAGGGAACCCGGGAGTACCTGCGGCGGTTCATCGACCGGTTGGGGTTGACCGGGTTGCCGGCAGAGCACGATTCCGGGCACCTGACCCGGTGCCGTGCGGAGGATTCACCGTTGCGCAACGGCCGGGTGCTGGTCGTGGGGGATGCGGCGGGGTTGTTGGAGCCGTGGAGCCGAGAGGGCATCAGCTTCGCGTTGCGGTCCGGCGGGTTGGCCGGCGCGGCGGTCGCCGACGGTGACCTGGTCGGGTACGAACGGGCGGTCGCCGCACGGCTGGTGCCGGAGATGCGGGCGGGGTTCCGGCTGTTGGACGTGTTCACCCGCCGCCCGGACGTGTTCCACGCCCTGTTGGCGACTCCGCCGGGCTGGCGGATGTTCGTGCAGTTCTGCCAGGGGCGGGCGAGCTTCGACGAGATGCTGCGACGTCGGTCCATCCGGGCCGCCCTCGCCGTGCTGGACCGACTACCCACGCCGCGCCGGCCCACAGCCGTTCTCCCAGGATCCTAGGACGCCTTACAGGGTGTGCGCGGTGCTGGTCTGGAACGACCGGCTCGTTGGACAATGACAGGGGAAGCGGGAGGTGCCGATGGCCGAGCAACCGTTCACCGATGACGAGTACGCGTTCCTGCGCCACATCCGGTTCGGGGAGTTGCCGCCTGCTGTCCGTCCCGACGAACGGGTGGCCCTGACCGAGACCGATCCCGGGCGGGACCGCCCGGAGAAGGCCGAGGACCCGGTCCGCTGGAACGTGCAGGGCTGACAACAGCAGACGGGCCGCAGGTGTCGCCACCCACGGCCCGTCCGTGCTGTGCGATCAGAAGACCGGCACGCCCTCGCGTACCAGCCGCCAGTTGGGCTGGAAGAAGTCGGCCGGGTCGATCGTCCCCTTGGCCTGCGCCCAGTCGATGAGCAGCTGACGGATCTCCTGCTGCGCGTTGTAGACCTGCGTCTTCACGATGCCGGGGAAGTTGCCGCCGCCGCTGCGCCGGTAGTTGTTCACCGCCACCACGAACTGTGCGTTGTCGGCCACGGGGGTGTCGGTGCCGGCGAGCACCAGGCGGGTGATCCGCTGCCCGACCGGCCGGGAGATGTCGATGTCGTAGTCCACGCCGGAGAAGACGTCGTAGTTGTAGTCCGGCACCGCCGGGTCGCTGATCTGCTCCGGGTCGACCGGTGCGCCCGGGGCGAGGGTCCGGAAGTACTTCGCCGAGTACTCCAGGTACGCGCGCACCTCGGCTCCGCTGAGCACCACTGCTTCGAGGGTGTTGTCGTACACGTACAGGCCGGCCACGTCGCGGATCTTGACGTCCCCGGCGGGGAAGACTGCGGTACGGCTGAACGGCGCCGCAATCGACAGCACCGGCAGGTCCGCGTACGTGGTGCCGGCCAGGGCCGCGCCGACGACCTCGGTCTGCACGTGGTTGATGAAGTCCAGGATCGGCGTGTCCTTGTACCGGGACTCCGCCGCCGACAGCTCGACAGTGGACTGCGCTACCACCTGGTTGACGTACGCCACCGTCTTGGTGTGTTGGGCCCGCACCGCCGCGAGCACCTTCGGGTCCTCGACCACCGTGTTCGTGTTCAGCATGGTGGCGGCCTTCTTGGTGATCGCCCACCGGCCACGCTCGCGGGTGAGGGTGAAGTCCATCCGGGTGAGCCGCTGGCCCCACTTGGACGGCTCGGAGAGCAGCACCTGGGCACCGGTCCGCTCGTTGGTGACGAACCGTTCGACCACCTCGTTGTGCGCGTGACCGAACAGGATCGCATCGATCCCCGGCACCTGCTGGGCGATCAACGCCACCGGGTTCTCGTTCGGCAGCTCCGGGCCGTAGCTGGAGGTGCCGCTGTCACCGCCGTGAGCGGAGATCAGCACGACGTCCGCACCCCGGGCCCGCATGACCGGCACCCACTTCGCGGCGGTCGCGACCATGTCGTCGAAACGCAGCTTGCCCTCGACGTTGCCCTTGTCCCAGATGGCCACACCGGGGTTGGTCAGCCCCAGGATGCCGACCCGCAGGGTGGGCGCGCCGAAACCGAGGGAGACCTTCTTGATGACGTACGGCAGGAAGGCCGGCTTGCCGGTCTTCGCGTTGACGGCGTTCGCGGCGAGCGCCGGGAAGCCGAGCTGGCGGATCCACAGGTCCAGCAACGGCAGCCCGTAGTTGAACTCGTGGTTGCCCAGCGTCACCGCGTCGTAGTCGATGACGTTCATCGCCCGGGCCATCGGGTGCTTCTCCCCGGTGGCCGTGATCGGTTCCTGCTTGGCGTAGTACGTCGCCAGGGGAGTGCCCTGGATGGTGTCGCCGGCGTCGAGCACCAGCGTCGCCTTGCCGCGCCGCTCCCGACGGATCTGGTTGATCAGGGTCGCCAACTTCGCGACGCCGATGTCGTTCTTCTTGCTGTCGTCGTACTCGGCGTCGCGGTAGTAGTCCCAGTTGTAGACGTTGCCGTGGGTGTCCGACGTGCCCAGGAGGGTGAGGTCCCAGGTGCGTGACCGGGCCGCGCCGGCCGCCTGCGCGGGCGCGGCGGCGATCAGCGGGGCGGTCGCCGCCGCCGCGGCGGCGACGAGCACCTGACGACGCGACGGGCCGGAGGGAGAGGTCATGACGTGCCTTTCCATGGGGGTGGACGCGCTTCGTGGGCGCCTCGCGCACCATAACCACCAGCGGACACTCCCGCCACGTCAGCCCCGACCGTTGCTGTGGTTTCCACAGGTCCACGGGGGGTAGGGCGGACGGGGGCGAGCCACCGCTCCCCGACCAGCCAGTACGGCGGGCAGTCGGGTCAGCCCGCACAGCAGCAGTCCGCGCCGGCTCGACCGCGCAGATGAACCCGAAGCCGGACCACGGGGAAGAGTCGTACCGGCGCAGCGGCAAGCTCGACGGCAAGCGGGCGCTGATCACCGGCGGTGACTCGGGGATCGGCCGGGCGGTCGCCATCGCCTTCGCCCGGAAGGGCGCGGACGTCCTCATCTCGTATCTCGACGAGGAGGAGGACTCCGACGCCCGGGAGACGATTCGCCTGGTCGAGCAGGCCGGCCGGCGGGGCGTCGCGGTACGCGGTGACATCACCGACGAGTCGCACTGTCAGGAGCTGGTCGATCGGGCGGTACGCGACCTGGGCGGCCTGGACATCCTCGTCAACAAACGCGGCTTACCAGATGTCGCAGGACCAGGGGATCCTCGGGATCACCACCGAGCAGTTCGACCGGGTGCTCAAGACCAATCTGTATGCGATGTTCTGGCTCTGCAAGGCGGCCGTCCCGCACCTCACCGAGGGCGCGGCGATCATCAACACGGCGTCGATCCAGGCGTTCAACCCGTCGCCGCAGTTGCTGGATTACGCGCTCGCCGCCGACCTGGCCGAGCAGGGCATCCGGGTCAACGCGGTCGCACCCGGCCCGGTCTGGACGCCGCTGATCCCGGCCACCATGCCGGAGGAGAAGGTGAAGCAGTTCGGCACCGACACCCCGGAGGGTCGCCCCGGACAGCCCGCGGAGCTCGCACCCGCGTACGTCTTCTTCGCCTCGCAGGAGTCCAGCTACGTGACCGGCGAGATCCTGGGCGTCACGGGCGGTCGGCCGACGAAGTGATCCGCCGCTTGGGCGGTTGCTGCTTCCGGTGCCCGCCCCGGGTGCGGCTCGTCCCGCGTGCGGTCCGGCGGTCAGCGCGGCCAGGTGGCGAAGCGCCGCCGGACCTGGGCGACGTCGGCGGCGCTCAGACCGTAACGACCGAACCGCTGCTCCGACAGCCGGTCCAGGTAACGCCCGGCGGCACGCACGTCCGCCGGATCGAGGGCCGGGTCGACCTGCCGTGCCAGCATCAACAGCTCGGTCACGTCGTAGTGCTCCAACGCCGCCGCCACGTCGATGAAGTCACGGACCTCCCGCCGGTTGACCAACGCCGCGATCTTGTTGGCCACCAGGTCGCGTACGTCCATCACCGGGCCGAGGTCCATCACCACTGGGCTCTGCTGGCGGTCCAACCGGGCGAGGCTCAACCGGATCTGCCGGCCGTCGCGGCTCACCACGAAGTCCTTCATGTCCTGCTCGTACCCGTCGAACAGCTCAGCGAGATCCCCGTCGGGGTCGGCGTCGCTGACGAGGAAGCCGGCGCGCTCCAGTGCCACCCGCACACCGGTGGACGCCGCCGCGGCGGCACCCTCCACGTCCGCGAAGAGGTCGACGTCCTCCGTCGGACGGGCGACCAACCCGTGCGCCGCCCAGGCGACACCGCCCCCCAACACGAACCGGTACGGCCCGGCGGCGGTGAGCGCCACCCGGGCGACCTCCCGATAGAACTCGTGCAGATGCGGCTCGGTCACGCCGCGCGCAGGCCGCGGTGGCGGCTCTCCCACGCCTGGCGTACGCCGCGGGGCAGGTTGAGCAGTCGCCACACCCGCCGAAGCGTGCGCCCGTTGATGAGGGCGCGCAGGTCCTCGGCGCGGGTGGTCTCGCGGAGCACGTTCTCGTACATCCAGAGGAGCTGGTCAGGGTCCCCGAGGTCGAAGGTGCGCTCGGCATTCCACATCAACCGCACGGGCAACTCGACCACCCCGCGCGTGGGGCCGGCCAGCTCGGCGAGCGTTCTCGCCACCACGGCAGGACGACCGGGCCGGGCCAGGAAGGCCACGCCGGTCACGGTGGGGGAGACGGCCTGCATGGTGTCAGGGTAACGCCCACCGGAGCCGGTGTCGCTCAGGACGATCCCTACACGCTCCAGGGCCGGTCGGGGGAGCCGCTCGCGAGGGCCTAAGCGGCCGCGTTGCACGGGCGCTGTCCGTGGGCCGCCGCTGTCCGTGGGCCGCGTCGTTCGGGGCCGCGTCGTCTGTGTGCCGCGCTGTCTGTGCGCCGTGTCGTCCGTGCGCCCTGGGTGGGCGTGGTGTCAGCTCCGCGCGGGTGTCCTGTCCTGAGGGTGCTCGCTGGTCTGCATCCAGGCGTTACGCGGGTCCGGTTTGTCGGCATTGGCTCACCCGCGCGCCTTGATCGACTCCGTTTCGGCGAAGTCGCGGTATCAAACCCTCTCGGATGCCCCCACATCGCCGAGGTCGTGTGGATCATGCGTGAGCTGGGGGTGTTCTGCCCGCCGGCCTGGGTGGTGTGGTGCCTGGGGTCGGGTTGGTCCGTGTGGTTTGTTCCGTTTGGGTGGTGTCGACGTGTGGTCGGCGGCACATCTCGGCCGGAATCGTGGCCGGGTCGGGGTCGTTACACACCCTGACGATGGCAGGACCACGGCCTGTCGGCGCGATGGTCCGCCCCCGGGAATGGTCCCCGGCCTGGGGTGGTTACATCTGGACCCCGCCCCGTCCGGCACCCCGCTTCACCGGGTGCCACGACCCCGGAATGACCTCGGTCCCCGGGTCGTTACACAGGGACCCGGCGCCGCGAGCCCCCGTTCGCAGGCCGCCGATGAACCCCTAAGACTTTTTGCAGCGCCGGACGAGGTGCTCACACCCGTGCCCACTGAGTCGGGTGTTCTTACCCCCGAAGGAGCTTCCCCCATGAACACGATCATGCGTAAGAGTGTGCTGTCTGTTGCTGGTCTGGCGTTTGCCGGTGGTGTGTTCGCCGGTCCGATCGCCGCCCACGCCGCGACCCCGGCTGTGGACGCGAAGCCTGTTGCTGTCGCGGTGCAGTCGGCGGCGCCGAAGCCGCAGGGCGAGCAGTCGCACATCACGGTGAACGGCGAGCAGACGGCCAACGTGAAGGCGATCATCGCCGCGACGAAGAAGGCCGGTCTCCCGGAGCGGGCCGCGGTGATCTCGATCGCGACGAGCCTGCAGGAGTCGAAGCTGGAGAACCTCGGCCACCTCGGCGACGCCAACGACCATGACTCGTTGGGCCTGTTCCAGCAGCGCCCGTCCAGTGGTTGGGGCACGCCGGAGCAGATCACCGACCCGGCCTACTCCACCACCGCGTTCCTCAAGGGCCTCCGCCAGGTCGACGGGTGGCAGGACATGCCCCTGACCGACGCCGCGCAGACCGTCCAGGTCTCCGCCTACCCCGACGCCTACGCCCAGTGGGAGCAGCAGGCCACCGACCTGGTCGGCCAGTACTGGAACAGCTGACCCCCACCGAAACCATCCGACCGATGGCCGGCACCCACAACGGGTGCCGGCCAGCGGCATATCCACCGCCACGCGAAGGCGGCGGCGGGCCCATCCATCCCGAGATCTTGGACAGTTTCCGTTCACGCGTAACGGAAACTGTCCAAGATCTCACGATTCGGGGTCCTGGCGCGACGCGACAGTGCGCTTCGGCATGGCTCTGCCCGGGGCCGGACGGTCGTGCGGTCATACGGCGGCAGTCAGACAGTTCGGGGTGCCTGGTCGTGTGCGCGTCAGTTGGTCCGACACCGACAGGCAGGCAGCCAATCCGTGGTGCCCGCGCGGCCGAGGTCGCGGACCGCGCTGTGCCGCGGACCGCGCAGTGCGGTGGGCCTGCCGCCCGGTACGCCGTGGCGTCGTGCGGCGGGAACCGGGACGCCGGGAACCCGGGAACAAGGTCGGGGTCGGGCTGGTTGTGGAGGGTGTCGGTGTGACTCAGTGTCCCCGGGCCTCACCTATATTGCCCTCGCGGAATACCGTTCGGCTGGAGCCGCGTCGTGCCACTCGCCGAGAGGCGACCTGCACACCGACACCAGCGCCGCCCCCGGCCCACAACGCCGGGGGCGGCGCTGTCTTGTAAGCCCCACTCGCGAACATGTCTCAACTGGCCTATGTTCATGTGGTCGCTCGCGTGGGAGGGGGTGTCGGGTATGGGGTTGCGGACCTTCATCGAGGGTTGGCCGGTCTACCGGCAGCTCACCGGCATCGATCCGCTGGGCCGGGGCGCGGCGGCGAAGTCGGCCGGGTCCCGCGCGCTCACCGCTCGTACCGAGGACGCCGACAGCGTGGCTCGTTCGATCTGTCCGTACTGCGCTGTGGGTTGTGGGCAGCGGGTGTTCGTCAAGGACGGGCAGGTCAGTCAGATCGAGGGGGACCCGGACAGCCCGATCTCGCGGGGTCGGCTCTGCCCGAAGGGTTCGGCCAGTAAGAGCCTGGTGACCAGCCCGTTGCGGCAGACGAAGGTTCGTTACCGCCGTCCGTACTCGACGCAGTGGGAGGATCTGGAGCTCGACACCGCGCTCGACATGATTGCCGACCGGATGCTCGCGGCCCGCGAGCAGACCTGGGAGGACGTCGACACGCAGGGCCGGCCGCTCAACCGGACGCTGGGGTTCTCCAGCCTGGGTGGGGCGACGCTGGACAACGAGGAGAACTACCTCATCAAGAAGTTGTTCACCGCGATGGGGGCGCTCCAGATCGAGAACCAGGCCCGTATTTGACACTCCGCCACCGTCCCCGGTCTGGGGGCCAGCTTCGGTCGTGGCGGTGCGACGGACTTCCAGCAGGACATCGCCAACGCTGACGTCATCGTCATTCAGGGTTCGAACATGGCCGAGGCGCACCCGGTGGGTTTCCAGTGGGTGATGGAGGCCAAGCGCCGAGGCGCGAAGGTGTTCCACGTCGACCCGCGCTTCACCCGCACCAGCGCTGTCGCTGACACGTACCTGCCGATCCGGGCGGGCACCGACATCGCGCTGCTCGGTGGGGTGGTGCGGTACATCCTGGACAACGAGTTGGACTTTCGGGAGTACGTGCTGTCGTACACCAACGCCGCGACGATCGTCAGCGAGGAGTTCAGCGACACCGAGGACGGCGACGGCTTCTTCTCCGGCTTCGACCCGGAGACCGGCACCTACGTGCAGGACAGCTGGCAGTACGAGGGGCACGAGGATTCGTCGGGCAGTGGGCACACCGCCCAGGAACGGGACAGCGCCTCAGGGCTGACGCACGAGTCGCACGGCGCGCCGGTCGGCGGGCAGACCCGGCGGGACGAGACGTTGCAGCATCCGCGGTGCGTCTACCAGATCCTCAAGCGGCACTTCGCCCGCTACACCCCGGAGATGGTGGAGCGGGTCTGCGGCATCCCGCAGGAGCTGTTCCTGGAGTTGGCCCGGGCGTGGACGGCGAACTCCGGCCGGGAGCGCACCGGCATGCTGATCTATTCGGTGGGGTGGACGCAGCACAGTGTGGGTGTGCAGTACATCCGCACGGGCGCGATCATCCAGTTGTTGCTGGGCAACATGGGTCGCCCGGGTGGCGGGGTGATGGCCCTGCGGGGGCACGCCAGCATCCAGGGGTCGACCGACATCCCGACGTTGTTCAACCTGCTGCCCGGTTACCTGCCGATGCCGCACCACGCCGACCACCCGACCTTCGACGAGTGGGTGGACAGCATCCGGCACCCGGGCCAGAAGGGTTTCTGGGGCAACGCTCGGTCGTTCGCGGCCAGCCTGTTGAAGGCGTACTGGGGTGACGCGGCGACGCCGGAGAACGACTTCTGCTACGGCTACCTACCCCGGCTGACCGGGGACCACGGCACGTACCAGCAGGTGCTCAACATGATCGACGGGAAGGTCAAGGGGTACTTCCTGCTCGGTCAGAACCCGGCGGTCGGTTCGGCGCACGGCCGGGCGCAGCGGCTGGGCATGGCCAACCTGGACTGGTTGGTCGTCCGGGACCTGTTCATGATCGAAAGTGCCACGTTCTGGCAGAACGGCCCCGAGGTGACCACCGGCGAGATCGTGCCGGAGGAGTGCCGCACGGAGGTGTTCTTCCTGCCTGCCGCCTCGCACGTGGAGAAGGAGGGCACGTTCACCCAGACGCAGCGGTTGTTGCAGTGGCGGGAGAAGGCCGTCGAGCCACCAGGCGACGCCCGCTCCGAGCTGTGGTTCTTCTACCACCTCGGCCTCAAGCTGCGGGAGAAGCTGGCCGACTCGGCGCTGCCGCGGGATCGGGCGCTGCTCGACCTCACCTGGGACTACCCGACGCACGGTCCGCGCGCGGAGCCGAGCGCCGAGGCGGTGCTGCGGGAAATCAACGGGTACGACGCGGCGACCGGCCGTCCACTGTCCAGCTTCGCGGAGGCCCGCGCGGACGGTTCCACCGCCGTCGGCTGCTGGATCTACACCGGGGTGTACGCGGACGGCGTCAACCAGGCGGCCCGGCGCAAGTCCCGACACGAACAGGACTGGGTGGCCGCTGAGTGGGGTTGGGCGTGGCCGGCGAACCGGCGCATCCTCTACAACCGTGCCTCCGCCGACCCGGACGGCAACCCGTGGTCTGAGCGCAAGCGTTACGTGTGGTGGGACGCGGAGAAGGGCGAGTGGACCGGCTACGACGTGCCGGACTTCGAGAAGACCAAACCGCCGTCGTACCGGCCGCCTGCCGGCGCGTCCGGGCCTGAGGGCATCGCTGGTGACGACCCGTTCGTCATGCAGGGCGACGGCAAGGGCTGGCTGTACGCGCCGAGCGGTGTCCTGGACGGCCCGCTGCCCACGCACTACGAGCCGGTGGAGTCGCCGGTGCGTAACCCGCTCTACGGGCAGCAGGCCAACCCGACCCGCAAGATGTACGCGCATCCGGTGAACTCGGTGAACCCGAGTCCACCGCAGGAGCACAGTCAGGTGTTCCCGTACGTGTTCACGGTCAGCCGGCTCACCGAGCACCACACCGCCGGCGGGATGAGCCGGACCGTGTCGCCGCTGGCCGAGTTGCAGCCGGAGATGTTCGTCGAGGTGTCCCCGGACCTCGCGACCGAGGCCGGTCTGACGCATCTGGGCTGGGCGCACCTGGTCAGCGGTCGGGCGGTGATCGAGGCGAAGGTGCTGGTGACCGACCGGCTCACCCCGTTGCGGGTGGACGACCGGATCATCCACCAGGTGTGGTTGCCGTACCACTTCGGTTTCGAGGGTCTGGTGACCGGTGACTCGGCCAACGACCTGTTCGGCATCAGCCTGGACCCGAACGTGCTGATCCAGGAGAGCAAGGTCGGCACCTGCGACGTGCGGCCCGGCCGTCGTCCGACCGGCCCGGCGTTGCTGGACCTGGTCGCCGACTACCAGCGGCGCGCCGGGATCACCCCGGGCCATAATGCTCCGGCGGTCACCACCGACGACGAGGGGAAGGAGCGCGGTGCTTCCTGACCCGAACAGCCTGTACGGTCCGCTGGACCCGGCGCCGGACGCGGGTTATGAGAACGCGCCGCCGCGGATGGGGTTCTTCACCGACACGAGTGTCTGCATCGGTTGCAAGGCCTGTGAGGTGGCCTGCAAGGAGTGGAACGGTGTGCCGGAGAGCGGCTTGGACCTGCTCGGGATGTCGTACGACAACACGGGCGCGTTGACCGCGAACTCGTGGCGGCACGTGGCGTTCATCGAGCAGCCCCGCCCGGCCAAGAGTCAGGCACCGCAGGCGGGCGACGTACTCGGGGAGCCGACCACCTCGGGCGCGGGGCCGCAGTTCCTGGGGATGCCGGGTGCGCAGCCGCCGGGTCGGGGCACCGGTGTCGAGGGGCGTACCGATTTCCGGTGGTTGATGATGTCGGACGTCTGCAAGCACTGCACGCACGCGGCGTGTCTGGACGTGTGTCCGACGGGGTCGTTGTTCCGGACGGAGTTCGGGACGGTGGTGGTGCAGGAGGACATCTGCAACGGTTGCGGTTACTGCATTTCGGCGTGTCCGTACGGGGTGATCGATCAGCGTAAGGACGATGGTCGGGCGTGGAAGTGCACGTTGTGCTACGACCGGTTGGGCGCGGGGATGACGCCTGCGTGTGCGCAGGCGTGTCCGACGGAGTCGATCCAGTACGGGCCCCTGGATGAGTTGCGGGAGCGGGCCGCCGCACGGGTGGACACCCTGCACGAACGGGGTGTGCCGGAGGCCCGGCTGTACGGGCACGACCCGAACGACGGCGTCGGCGGTGACGGGGCGTTCTTCCTGCTGCTCGACGAGCCGGAGGTGTACGGGCTGCCACCGGACCCAGTCGTGACCACCCGCGACCTGCCGGCCATGTGGAAACGCGCCGGTCTCGCGGCGCTGGCCATGGCGGCGGCCACCGTCGCCGCGTTCGTCGGAGGTTCCTCGTGAGTTCGCAGCGCCCCGAGGTGGGTGACCTGTTCCGTCGCTTCCGCGACCGGCTGGCCGCCGAAGGTTCCGACCGCCCGGGCTTACCGGCACGGCCGGAGGCCGGGGACGATGACGGACCGGCGGGCACCGCGGTTCACGCCGGCGACCGCCAGCAGGTGACCTCGCCGCCGCAGCGGGGCACCAGTCGGCGGCCGGGCCGCCGACGCGGCGGGCGCGGTGGCGAGGAGCTGCGGGTCCCGGAGGCCGAGTTCACGTCGTACTACGGCCGGCCCATCCTCAAGGGTCCGGTCTGGAAGTGGGACATCGCCGCGTACCTGTTCACCGGTGGCCTGGCGGCCGGGTCGTCGCTGCTCGCGGCCGGTGGGCAGCTCACCGGGCGGCCGGCGTTGCGTCGTGCCGGGCGGGTCACCGCGCTGGCCGCCGTCAGCGCCAGCGCCGTCTTCCTCGTCAAGGACCTGGGCCGGCCGGCCCGCTTCCACCACATGCTGCGCGTGGCCAAGCCGACCTCGCCGATGTCGATGGGCACCTGGATCCTCACCGCGTACGGGCCGGCCGCCGGTGTCGCCGCGATCGCCGAGGTCGCCGGTGTGCTGCCACGCCACGGCCTGCTCGGGCTGGCCGGTAGGGCGTTGCCGTCGGTCGGGCACGCCGCTGGGCTGCTCGCCGCCGGCACCGCGCCCGCGCTGGCCACGTACACCGGGGTGTTGCTGGCCGACACGGCGGTGCCGTCGTGGCACGAGGCGTACCCCGAGTTGCCGGTCATCTTCGCGGGCAGCGCGCTAGCCAGCGGCGCGGGCGTGGGTCTGCTCGCCGCGCCGCCGGCCCAGGCCGGGCCGGCCCGGCGGATGGCGGTGGCCGGCGCGGCCCTGGAGTTGTACGGGGCGCACCGGGTGGAGACCCGTCTCGGTCTGCTCAGCGAGCCCTACCGGCTGGGCCGCCCCGGTCGGCTGCTGCGCGCCGGTCGGCTGCTCACCGCCGGCGGTGTCGCCGGTGCGCTGCTCGCCCGGCGTAGTCGCGTGGTCGGCGGGCTGTCCGGTGTGGCGTTGCTGGCCGCGTCGGTGGCGACGCGGTTCGGCATCTTCTACGGCGGTGTCGCCTCGGCCCGCGACCCCCGGTACACGGTGGTGCCGCAGCGCGAGCGGGTGGAAGCCCGGCGGACCAATGGCGGAACTTCCACCTGACCGGGCGGTCGTGCCCGCGCTGTGATCGAATGTCCGGTGGAGGCGTTCAGGCGGCTGGTGCCCCTCCCGGTCTTCAAAACCGGTGTGGTCCGGGACCCGGGCCAGGCGGGTTCGATTCCCGTCCGTCTCCGCCAAACCAGTGCAGGAGATGACGTCATGGGTGACGGGCCGACGGACCCGCGACGGCAGGTGCCCCGCACCGACACGCTGCTCGCCGATCCTCGGCTGGCCGCCGCCAGCGCGACGCTCGGCCGGGACCGGGTCAAGGCGGTCGTCGCCCGCGCGCAGGAGCGGGTCCGCCGTGGTGAGCTGCGCCCCGACGAGGCACGCGACGCGGCAGTCGCCGCGCTGCCCGCGGCCGGGCCCCGCGTGGTGCTCAACGCGACAGGTGTCGTGCTGCACACCAACCTGGGCCGGGCGCCGCTGTCCGCCGCCGCGGTCGCCGCGGTGGTCGCCGCCGCCGGGCACACCGACGTGGAGCTGGACCTGACCACCGGCCGGCGGGCCCGTCGTGGCCGCGACGCCCTCGACGCGCTGGCGGCCGCCGTGCCCGACGCGGACGCCGCGCACGTGGTCAACAACGGTGCTGCCGCGTTGGTGCTGGCCGCCACCGCGTTGGCCGCCGGCCGGGAGATCGTCGTCAGCCGGGGTGAGCTGGTCGAGATCGGCGACGGGTTCCGGCTGCCCGACCTGCTGGAGAGCACCGGGGCGCGGCTGCGCGAGGTGGGCACGACCAACCGCACCACACTCGCCGACTACGCCGCGGCCCTCGGCCCGCAGACCGGCTTCGTGCTCAAGGTGCACCCGTCGAACTTCCGGGTCACCGGCTTCACCTCGGCGACCCCGGTGCGACAACTGGCCACCCTCGGCGTGCCGGTGGTGGCCGACATCGGCTCCGGTCTGCTCACCGCGGATCCGCTGCTGCCCGACGAACCGGACGCGGCCACCACCCTGCGCGCCGGCGCCGCGCTGGTCACGGCCAGCGGCGACAAGCTGCTCGGCGGCCCGCAGGCGGGCCTGCTGCTCGGTGACGTCGAGCTGGTCGAGAAGCTGCGCCGTCACCCGCTGGCCCGGGCGTTGCGGGTGGACAAGCTCACCCTGGCCGCGCTGGCCGCGACGGTGCACCAGCCGGACACACCGACCCGGGCCGCGCTGCACGCCGACCCCGGTGCGCTGCGCAACCGGGTGGAGCGGCTCCGCGACCGGCTCGGCGCGGACGGCCGCAAGGCGGAGGTGGTGCCGGCCGTCGCGGTGGTCGGTGGTGGCGGAGCACCGGGTGTCGAGCTGGACTCGTGGGCGCTGAGCCTGCCCGAACGGTACGCGGGGCCGCTGCGCACCGGCGAGCAGCCGGTGCTCGGGCGGGTGGTCCGGGGTCGGCTCCTGCTCGACCTGCGGTGCGTGCCCGCCGACGCCGACGAGGCGGTCCGGGCGGCAGTGCTGCGCGTACCCGGGGACGACTGACCGTGTTCGTCGTCGCCACCGCCGGGCACGTCGACCACGGCAAGTCGACACTGGTGCGGGCGTTGACCGGGATGGAACCCGACCGGTGGGCCGAGGAGCGCCGCCGGGGGATGACCATCGACCTCGGCTTCGCCTGGACGACGCTGCCGTCCGGCGGCACTGTCGCCTTCGTCGACGTACCCGGGCACGAGCGGTTCGTGCCGAACATGCTCGCCGGCGTCGGCCCGGTGCCGGCGGCGCTGATCGTGGTGGCCGCCGACGAGGGGTGGATGCCGCAGTCCGCCGAGCACCTGGCCGCGCTCGACGCGCTCGGTGTCGCGTACGGCCTGCTGGCGGTGACCCGCGCGGACCTTGCCGACCCGGGGCCGGCCACGGCTCGCGCCCGGGCCGAGATCGCGGCCACCAGCCTCGGCGCGGTGCCGGCGGTGGCCGTCAGTGGTCTGACCGGCGCGGGCCTACCGGAGCTGCGGGCCGCCCTGGACCGGCTCGCCGCCGGACTGCCCGCGCCGGTGGTCGACGACCCGGTGCGTCTCTGGGTGGACCGCAGCTTCACCGTGCGGGGCAGTGGCACCGTGGTCACCGGCACCCTCGGCGGTGGACGGCTGCGGGTGGGCGACGAGTTGGAGGTGGCCGGGGCCGACGAACCGGTCCGGGTACGCGGCCTGCACTCACTGGGCGAGGCTCGACCGGAGGTGACGGCGGTGGCCCGGGTGGCTGTCAACCTGCGCGGTACACCCCGTGACCGGCTCGGCCGTGGCGACGCGCTGCTCACCCCGGGCCGGTTCCACAGCACCGACCTCGTCGACGTGCGACTCACCGGCGACCCGGCGGCCGACCTGCCGGCCACCCTCACCCTGCACGTCGGGTCGGCGGCGGTGCCGGTACGGGTCCGTCCGCTCGGCCCGGACACCGTACGGCTGCGGTTGGCCCGTCCGTTGCCGCTGTTGGTGGGCGACCGGGCGTTGCTGCGTGACCCGGGCCGCCACCACGTGACAGGTGGGGTACGGGTGCTCGACGTGGCGCCGCCACCGCTGGCCCGCCGGGGTGCCGCCGCCGCCCGCGCGCAGGTCCTGGCCGAGCTGGACGGTCGTCCGGACCTGGCCGGGGAGTTGCGCCGCCGTCGGCTGGTCCGGGCCGGCACGTTGATCCGGATGGGTGTGCCGGTGGATGCGGCCCCGGTGGCCGGTGACTGGTTGGCCGACCCGGCGCACTGGCAGCGGCTCGGCGAGCAGGTGACGGAGGAGGTCGCCCGTTACGCCAAGGAGCACCCGTTGGAACCGGGGATGCCGGTGGACGCGCTGCGCCAGCGTCTCGCCCTGCCCGACCGGGTGCTGGTCGAGGCGCTGGTCCGGCCACCGCTGCGTATCCACGCCGGGCGGGTCGGGACGGCGAGCGTCGACACGTTGCCGGAGCCGGTGGCCCGGGCCGTGCAGCGGGTCCGCGCCGAGTACGGCGACCGTCCGTTCCGCGCCCCCGAGGCGGACCGCCTCGTCGACCTGGGTCTGGGCCCCCGGGAGATCGGCGCCGCGGTACGGGCCGGCGCCCTGCTGCGGCTGGCCGACAACGTGGTGCTGCTGCCCGACGCGCTCGACGGCGCGGTCCGGGTGCTGGCGGGGCTGCCGCAGCCGTTCACGCTCTCCGCGGCCCGCCAGGCGTTGGACACCACCCGGCGGGTGGCGGTGCCCCTGCTGGAGCTGCTGGACCGCCGCGGCGCGACCCGACGACTGCCCGACGACGCCCGGATCGTCGTCACCTGAGCAACCGGCCCCCGGGTCCACTCCGGTCGCCTACGGTGACGCCATGGACCCTTCCGCGGTCTGGCGGGACCGGCAGCACCAGTGGCGGATCGAGGCGTACCGCGCGCCGGACCTGCGCTTCGCCATCTACGCCACCAACGGGCCCACGGAGTCCGTGCCGCTGTGGCTGTTCGGGATGACGGCGTTGGCCCGGTGGCTGATGACCCACTCCATCTCGCTGGACGACCTGGAGGTCGACTGAGCGGGGGCGCGGCCGTAAACCGGACCCGGAGCCGGCCGCGCTGCGGTTGAGTGACCTCAGGCGGCGGACGGGGGTACGCGATGGGTGGCCAGCTCGGGCAGTTGGCGCTGGTGGCCGTCCTCGTGCTGGTCAACGCCGCGCTCTCCGGCAGTGAGATGGCACTGGTGACGTTGCGCGAGGGGCAGTTGCGGCGGTTGGGTCGGCGCAGCCGCTCCGGCGACCGGTTGGTGCAGCTGTCCCGTGACCCGAACCGCTACCTGGCCACCATCCAGCTCGGCATCACCCTGGCGGGTTTCCTCGCGTCGGCGGCGGCCGCGGTGTCGCTGTCCGAGCCGCTGGTCGGCCCGTTGGGTTTCCTCGGCGGCGCGGCGCGTCCCGCCGCGGTGCTGCTGGTGACGGTGCTGTTGACGTTCGTCACGCTGGTGCTCGGCGAGTTGGCCCCGAAGCGGCTGGCGATGCAGCGGGCGGAGCGGTGGGCGCTGCTGAGCGCCGGCCCGCTGGACCTGCTCGCCCGCGTGTCCCGGCCGGCGGTGTGGCTGCTCAGTCGGGCCACCGACGCTGTCGTCCGGCTCGCCGGGGGTGACCCGCGGGCCAACCGGGAGGAGATGACCGAGGAGGAGTTGCGGGAAATGCTGGCCAGCCAGCGCGGGCTGTCCGCCCAGCAGCGGGAGATCCTGACCGGGGCGTTCGACATCGCCGGTCGCACGCTTCGCGAGATCCTGGTGGCCCGGCGGGAGGTGACGACGTTGCCGGCCGACCTCGGCGCGGACGAGGGGGTTCGCCGGCTCGCCGCCGCCGGGCGGTCCCGCGCCCCGGTCACCGGTCCTGGAGGGTTGGACGAGGTGCTAGGCGTGGTGCACATCCGCGACCTGGTACGGGCCGGCGCGGCCCCGGTCGGCGAGCGGGTCCGGTCGCCGCTGCTGCTCCCGGTGACCCTGCCGGTCGCCGACGCGCTGCGGCAGCTCCGGCAGAAACACCAGCAACTGGCCCTGGTGGTCGACGAACACGGCGGCATCGACGGCATGGTCACCATGGAGGACCTGCTGGCCGAGGTGGTCGGCGAGTTGTACGACGAGACCGACCGGGACGTGCACGGCGTCGTCCGGGAACCGGACGGGTCCCTGCTGGTGCCCGGTGACTTCCCCCTGCACGACCTGCCGGACCTGGGGGTGCGGCTGAGTTTCCCGTTGTCCCGCGACTACACGACGGTGGCGGGTCTGGTGCTGGCTCGGCTGCGGCACCTGCCCTGCGAGGCGGGGGAGACGGTGCGCCTGCCCGGGTTGACCCTGGAGGTCGTGGAGGTCGCCGACCGGGCCGTCCGTCGGGTGCGGTTGCGCGGGTTCGTCAGCGATCGCTGACCGTCACCCGACCAGGGGACAAAGGCCTCGAATCTGGATGAAAGTCGGATGAGCCCGGTTACCGTGCGATACGTGAAGGACCGAGGGTTGCGTACGTTCGTCACGGTGCTGGCCGGCCTCGCGGTGATCTACTTCGGTAGCGCCGGCCGCAGCCCCGAGGAGGGCCGTGGCATCTCCGGCGGGGTGGTGGTCCTGGCGCTGCTCGCCGCCCTGCTGGTGTGGCACCTGACCCGCCCGGGAGACAAGACGGTGAAGTGAGTGCTCAGCGGGCGGCGACGCGGGTGACCTCGCCGGCCGACTCCTCGCCGAGCGCCACCCGTACCAGCGCCGAGGCGAGACGGCCGAAGTCCGGTTCGTCGACGAGCCCGGCCAGCCGGTCCGGGGAACCCGGCAGACCCAGCCGCTTCGCCCCGGCCAGGGCCCGACGGTCGGCGTACGGGCGCACGTCCGACCAGACCGTCTGAGCTTCGCGCAGGTAGATGTCCGCACCGGTGGGACCGATGCCGGGGAACTCGGTGAGCCGCCGGCGCAGGCCGACCGGGTCACCCTTGGCCTCGCGGTGCAGCCGTCGCAGGTCACCGTGCCAGCGGTCCAGGCACAGCCGGGCCCCGGTGCCGAGCATGGTGGCTGTCCGCTCGTCGTAACGGCGGTAGTGACCCCGACCCAGCGCGTCGACGCGCTGCTGCCAACTGGCCGCCTCCATCGCCTGGGGCGTGCGGTAGCCCGCCGCGAACAGCTCCCGCGCGGCGTCCACCGCCACGCACGCCCGGATCCGAGTGCTCAGCAGGGTGGTCAGCACCAGCAACTGGTACAGCGGTCCAGGTCGGTCGGAGAGCCGGATCCCGGCCTCCTCCGCGTACGTGCGGCCGCGCCGGTCCAGCAGGACCCGCACCACCGTTCGGTCGTTGCCCACACCGACCGGGTACCCGGTTTGGGACCGGCTAGCCGTCCCGCCGACGCTCCGGGGCCGGAATGCCCCCGGGGCGGACGGGTATGCCGACGGTGGAGGCGGTCGATGCCGCCTGCCGTACCTGGAAGGGAGACACCCCGTGACGAACCCGCAGCAGCAGGAGCTCCGCCGCAACGCGCTGGGCGCGACCAGCCAGGACAACAAGGGCCCCGCCCCGGGCGGACACCCGGCCAACCGTGGCACGTCGCGCGGCGACGCCGGTCGACCGGTGCCCAGGGGGCAGGTGTCGCCGTACGGCCCGGCCGGTGAGCCGGTGGCCGAGGACGACAGCGACACCCGCTGATCAGCGACCGCGACCGGACGGCCGCCGCAACCTGTTCCAGGTGGCGGCGGCCGTCAGTCCGTACGCGAGGTGCGGAACGATGTCGGAGATCCAGTCGGAGCGCCGCCAGGTGCGCGGGTCACTGAGCCCGAGCGCGGTGATCGATCCGTCCGTCATGGTCATCACACCGGCGCCGAGCAGGCCGGTGGCCACCGGCAGTGGTTGACGCCGATCACCGGCGTAGAGCGCGAACGCGACACCCGCGGCGATACCGAGCCCGTAACCGATCAGGGGCCCGAGGCCGGAGCGGCGGTTGGCCCTCCGGTCCCCGGACCCCAGATCCAGGTGGGCGAACCCGGCCAGCTTGTCGACGGTCTCCTGCGGGACATCGCTCTCCGGTCGCCCCCGAAGCGCCATGTCGAGGTAGCTCACCACGTTCAACGCGGTGCTCCCGACGGCGCCCGCGATGGCGCCGTCGGCCACGTCGACCCTTCTCACTTCGGGTCGCCCGGTTCGCGCTCACTCTTCGGCCCGTACGTGCGGTCGCCCCGTACCACGCCTCGTTGGCCGCGATCCTCCTGCAGGATCCGGTTCGCGACCTGGTTGGCCTTGCCGTCGGGCACCCGGCGTCCGGAGTCGTCGATCGCGTTGCGCAACCGCGCCCGCTGCTTGTCGTACGCGTTACTGCCCGGCCGTGGTCCTGGCATCTGCTGCCTCCTTCGTCGGCGGTCTGGGCGTACCGCGGCCGTCTACCCGTCTGCCGGCGGGCCAACCCCGGGTCACTGGGGCGCGCGGACCACGGCGACCGGGCACTGCGCGTGGTGCAGCAGCGACTGGCTCACCGACCCCAGCAGCAACCCGGTCACCTCGCCGCGCCCCTGCCCACCCACCACCACCAGTTGGGCGGCGCGGGACGCGTCGGCGAGCACGCTGCCCGTTCGTCCGCGTACTGCCCGGCAGGTCAGCCGTACCGTCGGGTGGCGCTCGGTCAGCCCGGTCAGCCAGCCGGCGAGCATCCGCTCCTGCTCGCCGTGCAGCTTCGCCTCGTCGTACACCAGGGGTTGCATGTCGCCGGGGCCGCTGCTGCCGGGATGCCGGTAGGCGTGCATCGCCACCAGTGGCACACCGCGGGACACGGCGGTCTCCGCGGCGAAGTCGGCCGCCACGCGGGAGGCCTCCGAGCCGTCCACCGCGGCCAGCACCGGCTCGTCGGGCCGTTGCGCGCCGCGGGCCACCAGCACCGGACAGTCGGCGTACGCGGCGACCTGCACGGCGACCGAGCCGACCACCAGCGCCGAGAAGCCGCCCAGGCCACGGTCACCGAGCACGATGAGCGCGGCGGTGGTGGACTCACCCACCAGCACGGCGGCGGCCTCGCCGTCGATGATCTCACCGGAGATCGACAGCCCGGGCACGGTCGCCTCGGCCTCGGCCACCGCCGCCTTGACCAGTTCCTCGGCCCCGTGGCGTAGCCCACCCCCGGGCGGCGCGCCCGGGGCGGGGGAGACCGGCACGTGCAGCAGCGGCCAGATGAACCCGTGCACGACCCGCAGCGGTCGGTGCCGCCGCGCGGCCTCGGTGGCGGCGAGGCGTACGGCCCGCAGCGCCGGCTCCGAGCCGTCCACGCCGACCACCACCGCAGCGTTGTTCGCCGAGTTCACCGCCCCACCTCCCGCCCGCGGTCAGTATCGCGGGCTCAGACGCCTCCGCGTCGCGATACCGCGGAGCGCGTCGGGGTCGGTACGCTGGCGACGACCGGCCGGGGAGGGGGCGTCGTCGATGGGTGAACCGGACCAGCCGAGCACCGCGCGGATGATCGACTTTTGGCTCGGTGGGGAGCATCACTTCCCGGTCGACGTGGCCGCCGCGAATGCGTTCGAGCAGGCGTACGGGCCGTGCGCGCCGGTGTTCCGGGAGCTGCGGGCGTTCCTGGGCCGGGCGGTGCGGGCGATGGCCGAGCAGGGGGTGGACGGTTTCCTGGTGTTCGGCGCCGGGGTGCCCACGCGGGGCAACGTGCACGAGGTCGTCACCGACGCGACGGTGCTCTACACCGACGTCGACCCGGTCACCATCCGCCTGGGGCAGAGCATCCTCGCCGGCAGCGACCGGGCCGGCTACGGCTTCGGTGACGCGACCGACATCGGCACGATCGACCCGGCACAGTTGCACCGGTTCGTGCCCGGCTGGGGTCGACGGCCGGTCGGGGTGGTCTTCCTGGGCCTCGCCGCGTTCCTCGACGACGAGACGTTGACCCGTACGCTCGACGAGTTGTACTCCGCCGCGGCACCGGGGAGCCTGCTCGCCGTGGACTTCGACACCGAGGAACTGGCGGGTTACCCGCAGGCCCTGGCGATGATGGGCCCGCAGTTCCGGATGCGTCCACCGGAGGCGTTCGCGCCCCTGTTGGGTCGGTGGGCTCCGACGGTGGACGGGATCGTCCCCGTCACCGACTGGCGGCCGGAGGGTTCGCCGGCGCGGGTGCCCGACGCGTTCCACGGCGTGCTCGCGGCCCGGGGCGGCGACTGACCGCGCGGATCCGGCGTCCGGGGGCGTCCGTATGATGCTTGCCCTGTAGCAAGCTTCTCGAGAGGACGACCATGGTGGACGTGCCGGACGTGGTGTCGCGCGCGCTGCGCGACGCCCCGCCCGACCAACTGGCGGAGGCGGCGGACCGGGTGATCCGGTCGACGATGGGTGCGCTGCGCACCGACGTGTTCGTCGCCGACTACCGGATCAGCGGGCTGTGGCCGCTGCTGGATCCGGACCTGCCGGCGGCGGGTTTCCTGGCCTGTCACACCGTGGCACAGCGCTGTTTCAGCAGCCAGCAGCCGGTGCGCGATGGCGAGGGTCCCTGCCGGCTGTACCTGCCGTTGACGGTGTGGGGGGAGCGGCTGGGTGTGCTGTTGATCGAGCTTCCCGACGTACCCGGTCCGGCGGTCACCGGCCGCGCGACGGACGTCGCCGGCGCCCTGGCGGTGGCGATGCGCGCGGCCGACCGGGAGACCGACCGTTACCGGCGGGCGCGCCGCCGCGAGCGACTCACGATGGCCGCCGAGATGCAGTGGGACCTGCTGCCTGGTCGCAGCGTGGCGCACCGGGCGTTCGACCTGGCCGGCCAGCTGGAGCCGGCGTACACCGTGGGTGGTGACCACTTCGACTGGTCCCTGGACGGTGACCGTCTCACGCTGACGGTGCTCAACGGCGAGGGCAACGGTCTGGCCGCGTCGATGCTGACCTCGGTCACCGTCAACGCGATGCGCAACGCGCGTCGGTCCGGCGGCGGGCTGGTGGAGCAGGCCGAGTTGGCCTCGGACACGGTCTTCTACCAACACCGGGGCCAGCGGTATGTGGCCACTCTGCTGCTCGAGGTGGACACTCGCACCGGGCAGGTGCGGGCGGTCGACGCCGGTTCCCCGCACCTGCTGCGGATGCGGGGGTCCGTGGTGGAACAGATCAAGCTGGACCAGCAGCTGCCGTTGGGGATGTTCGCGGAGACCCGCTACGAGCTGCAGGAGTTGCGCCTCGAACCGGGTGACCGTCTCTTCGTGGTCAGCGACGGGGTGTGGGCCGCCGAGCCGCCGGGTCAGGAGCCGTACGGGCAGCGCGTGATGGCGCGTTCCCTGCGCGCCACGCGGTTGCAGCCGGCGGCCGAGGCGGTTGGTACGGTGATGCGCGAGCTGCACGCCTACCACGCGGAGTCCGATCTGCGGGACGACGCCGTCGTGGTCTGTCTGGACTGGCGCGGTCCGCGTGAGCGGGGCAGCGGGTGAGGGCCGCCGCTTCGCCGGGCGGCCAGCAGCGTAACGACGGCAGGGGACATCGGGTGGAGCGACCTGCGGATCTCGCCGCGGCGATCAACGCGGCTGCCGAGACGCTGATCGCCGTGCTCGATTCGGCCGCGTCGCGGCACCAGTTGCCGCCGACCCAGTTGCGGGTGCTGATGCTGATCAGCAACCGGCAGGAGACCAACGTCAACGGGTTGGCCGAGTTGCTGGACGTGGTGCCCTCGTCGGCGAGCCGTCTCTGCGACCGGCTGGAGGCGACCGGGTTGTTGCGCCGGGTGGCCGATCCACGTGACCGTCGCGAGGTGCGGCTGTTGCCGACCCCGGCCGCGCTGACCCTGTTGGAGGAGTTGGCGGAGCGGCGGCAGCGGGCGGTGCAGGCGGTGTTGGATCGGATGCCGACGCGGATGCAACACGATCTGTTGCTGGCGTTGGTCGGGTTCGCCCGGGCGGCGACGCAGCCGGTGCCCGAGCAGCACAACGACCCCGCAGCGCAGACGGCATGAGCGCGGCTCGCCCTCCACTAGTGTCCTAGGACGCTCTACGCGTGGTGATCCACGCCACAGTGCGGCAATGCCGCACCGGATGCCGCGCGGCAGCGCCTCAGGGGCCAGGCGGAAGCCCGATATAGTGACAGCGCACTTACCCGGCCCGCGATCATCGAGATCGCGGGCCGCGTCAGGGGAGGGCCCCGCCCGGGGCCGCAGGGGGAGCCGGCGGTGGTCGGCCCGACAACGCGTACGCCCCTCAGCCACGCCCGACGTCGGCTGGGGGCCCACGTGCCGTGGAGGAGGATCGGTGTCGCGTCGGCCGGCTCGGGCAGAGCAACCGCCGGACACCGGTGACCAGACTCCCGGCAACCAGGTGCTCACCCTGCCCAACCTGATCAGCTTCGGACGGCTGCTGGGCGTACCTCTATTCCTCTACCTCTTCCTGGTCAGGCGGGCCGACGTGGCGGCGATCGTCGTGCTCGCCATCGGCGGCACCACCGACTGGGTCGACGGTTGGATAGCCCGCCGCCTGCGCCAGGTCAGCCGACTCGGCGAACTGCTCGACCCCCTCGCCGACCGGCTCTACATCCTCGCCACCCTGATCGCGTTCACCGCGCGCGAGGTGGTGCCGTGGCAGTTCACCGCGGCGCTGCTGGCCCGCGAGCTGCTCCTGCTCGGCTCCCTGGCGGTGCTGCGCCGCTACGGGTACGGGCCGCCGCCGGTGCACTACGTGGGTAAGACCGCGACGTTCCTGCTCCTCGCGGCCTTCCCGGTGCTGCTGCTGGCGACCGAGTGGAGCGCCGCGGCGACGGCGACCGCCGCGATCGGATGGGGGCTTGCCTGGTGGGGGCTGGTGCTCTACTGGGTGGCCGGCGCGATGTACGTCGTACAGGCGGCCCGGTTGGTGCGCGCGGCCCGCGGCCCGGGAGCGGCGGCGTGAGCGCGCCGCGGCTCGGGAAGCCCGGCCAGGACCGGGTGTACGCGCCGGACTTCCTCACCGAACTGTTCCGCAACCCGTTGGATCCGGGGTACGCGGACGCGGCGGCCGCCCGTCGGCGGTCGGCGGAGTCCGGGCCGGTGCGGGGTTGGCGGGCGCGGTCGTCGCGGACGGTCAGCCTTGTCGTGGTGGTGATGCTCGGCTTCCTGTTCGCGGTCGCGTACCGGCAGACGATGGCCGACGAGCCGGGGCGCAGCCAGGCCCGTTCCGGTCTGGTGACGCAGATCAAGGAGCGAGAGAATCAGACCGACCGGTTGTCGACGCGGGCCGACCAGCTGCGCGAGGAGGTCAGTCGGCAGCGGGACGCGGCGTTGAGCGGGTCGGCGGCGGCCCGGCTGCGCAACCTGGAGGCGAGTACGGGCCTGGGCCGGGTGCGCGGTGACGGTGTGGTGGTGCGGTTGGCGGACGCGCCGGACAACGCGGATGCGGTGACCGGCGCCGGTGCTGGTCCGCCGCGGGTGCTGTACAGCGACCTGCAGGGGGTGGCCAACGCGTTGTGGAGTGCCGGCGCGGAGGCGATCGCCATCAACGGGCAGCGGTTGACGTCGACGTCGACGATCAGGTCGGCGGGTGAGGCGATGTTGGTGGACTTCCGGCCGGTGACCGGGCCGTACGAGGTGTCGGCGATCGGCCCGGGTTCGATGCGGCGCAAGTTTGAGACCAGTCGGAACGCGGCGTTGATGCGGGAGGTCGCGCAGAAGACCGGGTTGTCGTTCGGTGTGCGGGAGTCCGACGACCTCACCCTGCCGGCGGCTGCGGAGCCGCAGCTACGCTACGCCAAGCCGTCGGTCAGTCCGAGCCCTTCCGCGTCGGGTGTCCGGTCCGGCAGTCCCGGGTCGTCCGGTCCGACGACGACAGTTAGCCCCTCCGGAGGTGGCCGATGATCGCGGTGCTGGCGTTGCTCGCCGGTGTGGTGCTCGGTGTGGTGCTTGATCCCGCGGTGCCGGCGGCGTTGCAGCCGTACCTGCCGATCGCGGTGGTGGCCGCGTTGGACGCGGTGTTCGGTGGTGTGCGGGCGCGTTTGGACCGCATCTTCGACGATAAGCAGTTCGTGGTGTCGTTCATTTCGAACGTGCTGGTCGCCGGTCTGATCGTGTATCTGGGCGACCAGTTGGGGGTGGGCGGGCAGTTGTCCACCGGTGTGGTCGTCGTGTTGGGTGTGCGTATCTTCGGCAACGTGGCGGCGATCCGCCGGCACCTGTTCCGGGCGTAGGTTGGTTGCGATGAGTGACGAGCAGACCGACACGGGGACGGGGTGGCCGCAGCCGGCGGGTCCGGCGCGGCCGGGTGGGCCGGCGGGTGAGCCTGATCCGCGGCCGGATGCGCCGGATCCGGACGAGCTGAGCCCGTTGGCGCCGCAGGGTGAGCCCGCGGAGCCGGAGTCGAGTGTTAGGCCTGCGGTGGAGCCGGTCGACGACGGCGCGACGGTGGATTTGAGCGCGGTGTCGCGGTCGGGGGAGCCGGCGGAGAGTTCCGACGGGTCGGCCGAGCCGGTGGCGAGCTCTGACGGGTTGGCCGAGCCGGTGGGGGAGTCGACGCCGGCGGTGGGTGGTCGGTCACGGTTGAGTGCTGCCGGTGTGATGATCGTGGCGTTGTTGGTGTTGCTGGGCTTCACGTTGGTCGTGCAGTTGAAGACGACGTCGAAGGACCCGACGTTGGCGGCGACGCGGCAGGAGGACCTGGTCCGGATCCTGTCGGATCTGGATGCGCGGGAGAGCCGTCTTCAGCAGGACATCCGTGCTCTGGAGGACAGCCAACGGCAGTTGCAGTCGGGTGAGCAGGGCCGTCAGGCGGCGTTGGACGAGGCGACGCGGCGGGCGGACGAGTTGGGAATCCTGGCGGGTACGCTGCCGGCGGTGGGCCCGGGTCTGACCGTGCAGTTCGATTCCGGTGCCAAGCCGATCACGGCGAACCGGGTGTTGGACGCGGTGCAGGAGCTGCGGGGTGCGGGCGCCGAGGCGATGCAGATCTCCGGTGGTGATCGGGCGACGGTGCGGATCATCGCGTCGACGTATTTCCTCGATGGGGACAACGGGTCGTTGGTGGTGGAGGGGCGTCGGTTGACGGGGCCGTACACGATCACGGTGATCGGTGATCCGGCGACGATGCGTACGGCGTTGAACATTCCTGGTGGGGTGGTGGCGTCGGTCCGGGGTGGCGGCGGTAACGTGACGTTTGGGGAGCGTGAGGTCGCCGAGGTTTCGGCGCTGCACGTGCCGATCAAGTTGGAACACGCCCGTCCGGTCTCCTGACCGGCGCGGCCGCCCCGGACCCGGGTGGTCCGGGGCACCGATGGATGAAGGACGCGTCTGGTGATTCCTGAGGATCTGCGATACACCGCCGAGCATGAGTGGGTGGCGGGTGACGGCACGGGTGTGATCCGGGTCGGCATTACGCACTTCGCGCAGGACGCGCTGGGTGACATCGTGTACGTGCAGTTGCCCGAGGCGGGTTCGGTGGTCGCGGCCGGTGACTCGTTGGGTGAGATCGAGTCGACCAAGAGTGTGTCGGAGATCTACGCGCCGGTCGCGGGTACGGTTGCGGCCCGTAACGAGGCGTTGGGTGACACGCCTGAGCTGATCAACACTGATCCGTACGGTGAGGGTTGGTTGGTGGAGATCACGCCGAATGATCCGACGGCGACGGATGGGTTGCTGACGGCGGGCGCGTATCAGAAGATCACCGAAGGCTGAGTGAGCTTGTTCCGGTGCGTGGGCTGTCTGCGCGCGTCCGGTTGCCCTGCATTTCGGCGCTGGCTAGGCTCGCCCAGTCGACCGAGAACCCAAATAGTTGAGCGTTGCGGAATTGCCTTCCCGGGCACGGGGAGCCAGCCGCCGGGTGTTCAAGTGCCCGGCGGCCAGACCCGCCATTACCCGACGCCGACCGAACAGATCCGTGAGGTGGTCCCATGACGCGGCCAGACGACGAGTTCCCCCCACTCGACGTCACTTCGACGCTCAATCTCGGTTCGCTCGACGAAGTGCTGGAGGGGCCGGACACCGATGTGGTGCCGAGCCGGATGTCCGGTTCGTTGCCGCCGGGTATGGCGCTGCTGGTGGTTCGTCGAGGTCCGAATGCGGGTGCCCGGTTCTTGTTGGACCACGATGTGACGACCAGTGGCCGGCATCCGGACAGTGACATCTTCCTCGATGACGTGACGGTGTCGCGTCGGCACGCGGAGTTCCACCGTGACGGTGGCACTTTCACGGTGCGGGACGTGGGCAGCTTGAATGGCACGTACGTGAATCGTGAGCGCGTCGAGGCGGCCACGTTGAGCAATGGTGACGAGGTTCAGATCGGTAAGTTCCGGGTGGTGTTCATCGCCGGTCCGCGCCCGGAGGAGGAGGCCGGCCGGGGGTGAACGAGCCTGCGGCCTCCACGTCACCCGGTGCGGCCCGGTCTCAGCCGCTGATGAGCATCGGTGAGGTGCTCGGGCAGTTGCGGGTGGATTTCCCGGACACCACGATCTCGAAGTTGCGGTTTCTCGAGGCCGAAGGGCTGGTCGAGCCGCAGCGGACGGCGGCGGGTTACCGGAAGTACAGCTGGGACGATGTGGCGCGGTTGCGGTTCGTGTTGACCGCGCAGCGGGACCGGTATCTGCCGTTGCGGGTGATCCGTGAGCAGTTGGCGCAGTGGGATTCGTCCGGTGAGCAGCCGGAGAGGTCGCGGCCGGCGTTGGTGGCGGTTGGTCCTGATGGTGCGGTGCCGGGTCGTGAGTCGGAGCCGGCCGAGTCGTCGCAGGTGCGGCTCGGCCGGGCGGACCTGGTGGCGCGTAGTGGGATCGACGAGTCGACGTTGGTGGAGTTGGAGCGGCTCGGTGTGCTGGTGTCGGATCCGCCTGGTTGGTATGACGGGGATGCTCTGATCATCGCGTCGGCGGTGGCGGGGTTGGCGTCGTACGGGTTGGAGCCGCGGCATCTGCGGGGTTATCGGACGGCGGCGGACCGTGAGGTTGGTTTGTTCGCGCAGTTGGTGGCGCCGTTGGCGCGGCAGAGTGATCCGGCGGCGCGGGCGCGGGCTGCGGAGACGGCGCGGGAGTTGGTGGCGTTGTCGGAGCAGTTGCACGCGGCGTTGGTGCGGGTGGGTTTGCGGTCGACGTTGGGTCGTTGATGGTGCCCGGTGGGTGGTGGCTGAGCGGAAAGATCTCTTCCGGGAAGCGTGCCGTAGGCTTGCCGGGGTAACCCCTTTCTGGCGCGGGCGTGGTGCTGTAGCGCATGGGACGGCCGTGTCGCGGTCCGTGTACCGTGCAGGGAAGGGCGCGGTGCGGCGTAGGTGACAACGACACGGAGGCGGCGGTGCGCGAGCTGAGCGTGGTCGGAGTTCGGGTGGAGTTGCCTAGCAACCAGCCGATCGTCCTGCTCAGGGAGGTCGAGGGGGACCGCTATCTGCCGATCTGGATCGGTGCGGTCGAGGCGACGGCTATCGCTTACGAGCAGCAGGGGGTCAAGCCGGCCCGGCCGTTGACTCATGATCTTCTGCGGGATGTGTTGGCGGCGTTGAAGGCGCCCTTGCAGGCGGTGGAGATCACCGAGCTCAAGGAGAACGTGTTCTACGCGGATCTGTTGATCGGTGATGGGGTGCGGGTGTCGGCGCGGCCGAGCGATTCGATCGCGTTGGCGTTGCGTGTCGGTGCGCCGATTCGTTGTTCGGAGCAGGTCCTCAGCGAGGCGGGGATCGTTATCCCTGATGAGCAGGAGGACGAGGTGGAGAAGTTCCGCGAGTTCCTGGACCAGGTGCGTCCGGAGGATTTCGCGGGCTGAGGTGTTCCTGGGCTCTGCGCCCTGGGTGTCACGGTCGGTGATGCCCTGGTGCGGTTGGTGATCTTTCCTGGTGACTGCGCGGCGTGTCGCGTCGGTTCCTCCGTGGTAACCCCTGAAGGTGGCTATAGGGTTGCCGTGTCGAGGGGTGCGCGTCCCGGAAACGACGCGTCACCGCACTGACGGGGAGGTTGTCCGGATGCACGAGCCGCAGGATTCCGATCCGGGTCGAGAGTGGGTTGAGCCGGGTGCCTCGTCGCCGCAGGTGGCGGTCGAGGGTGAGGGTTCGGTTGGCTACCGGGGTGTGACGGCCTGCCACGCGGTGGGCATCAGTTACCGGCAGTTGGATTACTGGGCGCGGACGACGCTTGTGGTGCCGAGCGTTCGCGACGCTTCGGGTTCGGGGACGCAGCGGTTGTATTCGTTCCGGGACCTGGTGGTGTTGAAGGTCGTGAAGCGGTTGTTGGATGCGGGGGTGTCCCTGCAGAACATCCGTAAGGCGATCGAGGCGTTGCGGTCGCGTGGTGTGGAGGATCTGGCCGGGATCACGCTGATCTCCGATGGGACGACGGTGTATGAGTGCCGGTCTCCGGAGGAAGTGGTCGACCTGTTGCAGGGGGGCCAGGGCGTTTTCGGGATCGCGATCGGTGGGGCTTTCAAGGAGATCCAGGGGTCGTTGTCGCATCTGCCGGCGGAGCCGGCGACGAGCGGCCCGGTGGAGCCTGCGGTGACGTCCGATGCGGATCCGGTCGGTGACGAGTTGGCGGCGCGGCGGGCGCGGCGGCGGGCCGGCTGAGCGTTCCCATTTCCCGGGCTTTTTCCGGTTGGTTTTCTCGCGACCCTCGGTAACTGTGGTGGGGGCCGGTGGGTCGGTGCGGTCCATTGTGGATACGGTGGGTGTCGTTGCGGTGGCCGATTGTGGATTTACCTGTCGGTAGTGGTGACGCAGCGTGTGTGGGGATTGTCGGGAACCCGATACCGGGGCGCTGACCGGAGGCGTTTGACACGCTATGGTCCCTGACGGTTCTGGACCCTTCACCCCCCGGAAGGAACGACCGTGACGGTTACGGAAGAGACCGCTCCCGCTTCGCACTACGACCGTATTGGTGGTGCCAGTTCGGTCAAGGCGGCGGTTGAGCTGTTCTATGACAAGGTGCTCGTGGACCCTGAGTTGGCGGGTTACTTCTCCGATGTGGACATGGTGGGTCAGCGGCGGCATCTGACGTTGATGTTGACCACGGTCCTGGGTGGCCCCAACGAGTACACCGGGCGTGGGTTGGCCGAGGCGCACCAGCCGTTGAACATTCCGGTGGAGCACTACGCGAAGGTGGGCGAGCACCTGACGGTGACGCTGACCGAGTTGGGTGTTCCGGCGGACATCCTGGCTGATGTGCAGACGGTGCTGGGACAGGTGCAGGACCAGGTGGTGGCCCGCGAGAACCGGTCGGGCGCCTGAGCGTGGACGCGGCCCGACTCAAGCAGAGCTGGTCGCTGGTCGCCGCGCACGGCGACCAGGTGCCGCTCTACTTCTACTCGACGTTGTTCCTGTCTCACCCCGAGACGCGGCAGATGTTCCCCACGAACATGGCCGGGCAGCGGGATCGCCTGGTAACCGCGCTGGGTCACATCGTGTCCAACGTGGACCAGGTGGAACACCTGGTGGGTTTCCTTCAGGACCTCGGCGCCGATCACCGTAAGTTCGCGGTCCGCGCGGAGCACTACCCGGCGGTCGGTGAGGCGCTGGTGGCGACGTTGCAGCATTTCCTCGCCGAGCAGTGGACCGACGAACTGGCGGCGGACTGGACGGCCGCGTACGGGTTGGTCGCGCAGGTGATGACGGAGGCCGCGCAGGCCGCCGAGGCGGTGAACCCGCCGTGGTGGGTGGCGGAGATCGTGGCGCACGAGCGGCGGGCGTTCGACGTGGCGGTGTTGACGGTGCGTCCGCAGTACCTGTTGCCGTTCACCCCCGGCCAGTCGGTGGGGGTGTCGCATCCGTCGGTGCGGTCGTGGCGGTACTACTCGCCGGCGAACGCGCCCCGCGCGGACGGCACGTTGGAGTTGCACGTGCGGGCCGCGCCGGGTGGGGCGGTGTCGTCGCGGTTGGTGTACGGGTCGGCGGTGGGTGATCGGATCCACCTGGCGGCGCCGGTGGGGGATCGGCTGGCGTTGTGGTCGGCGGGTTCGAGTGACCTGCTGTTGTTGGTGGCGGGCACGGGCTGGGCGCCGGTGAAGGCGTTGGTGGAGCAGGTGGCGGCGGAGGGTTCCCGCCGGCGGGTGGACCTGTACGTGGCGGCTCGTTCCCGTAGTGAGCTCTACGACAGCGAGGCGATCGACAAGTTGGCGTCGTCGCACTCGTGGTTGACGGTGACGTACGTGGTGGGTGCCGACGTGCACCGACCGGGGGAGTTCGTGCACGCGGTGGATCGGGCGTTGGCCGACGGTGACTGGCGTTCCCGGCACGTGTTCGTGTGTGGATCGGACGAGATGGTTTCGCACGCGGTGCAGACGTTGCTCCAGGCGGGTTTCCACCCGGGTCAGGTGCATCACGAGGGCCTGGGTTCGCAGTGGTACGGCTCGGCCTGGCGCACGGCGGTGCAGGAGACGACCGCCGGTGACACTTCGGGAGGCGGGAACAGGTGAGCGCGACCCCGATCAGTCGGTATGACGGGATACAGGTTTCCGGCGGTGTGCAGGTGCGGATGACCGCCGACCGGGTCCGGCGGTGGGAGTTCGGGTCCGCGTCGTTCGCCCGGCGTGGTTACGACAACGCGGACGTGGACCGGTTCCGGGTGCAGGTGGCCGACGAGTTGGACCTGCTGGCGACGCAGATCGCGACGTTGCGGGCGGAGAACGAGCGGCTGAACGACCGGGTGGAGTTGCACCGGCACGGGGTGATCCCGAGTACGGGTGCGGCGGCGAAGGTCCCGGCGGCGCGGGAGGTGAATCTGCTGTCTGCGGCGCAGCGTGAGGCGGAGCAGATCATCGCGCAGGCGCACGACTACGCGCGGCGGGTCGCCGAGTACGCCCGGGTGCAGTACGAGAGTTACCTGCACGCGGCGGAGGCCGAGGCGAAGCAGGAGGCGGAGCGGGCGGTGGCGGAGTACCGCAGCGCGGCGGGGCCGAGCTTCGACGACACGGTGGCCACCCGGGAGGCGTTGCGGATCTTCGGCGAGATGATGGTGTCGCACATGCAGGCGGCGGCGCGGCATCTCGACGACGGCAGTGAGCATCTGGCTCGCACGATGGACCGGATCGCGGCGGAGACGCCGGGGGCGCCGTTCGCTGCTGGTGCGGCGGCGGGCCGGTCGGCGTTGCCCCGGCATCAGCAGCGCTGACCTCGCCGGGGCGCGGCGGCGGGCCCGCTCAGGTGGTGGCGGCGCGGACGGCGTCGGTGATCGGGGTGGGGCCGGCGACGAGTTCCACTGTCGCGCCGGTGGTGCGTGGTTCGTCGAGGAGCGCGGCGAGGACGTGGGCGACGTCGGCGCGGCTGATGGCGCCGCGTCCGGCGTGCCGGGTCAGGGTGACGGCCGCGGTGGGTGGGTCGTCGGTGAGACGTCCGGGTCGCAGCACCGTCCAGTCCAGGTCGCGGTCGCGTAGGTCGTTTTCGGCGGCGCGTTTGGCGCGGAGGTACGCCGCCCACACGTCGTCGGTGCCGGCGGCGGGTGGGTCGTCCACGCCCATCGAGGAGACGAGCAGGTAGCGGCGGACACCGGCACGGGTGGCGGCGTCGGCGAGGAGCGCGGCGGCGGCCCGGTCGACGGTGTCCTTGCGGGCGGCGCCGCTGCCGGGGCCGGCGCCCGCCGCGAAGATCACCGCGTCGGCGTCGGTGAGGTGCGTGGCGAGTTCGGCGACAGTGGTGTGTTCCAGGTCGCAGACGACGGGTGTGGCGCCGGCGGCGCGTACCGTCTGGGCCTGCGCGGGGTTGCGGATCAGACCGACCGGTGTGTCGCCGCGTTCGGTGAGGCGGTGGTGCAGCAGTAGGGCGATCTTGCCGTGGCCTCCGGCGATGACGACGCGCATGCGCCCAACCTACCGGCGGTGTGGGAGCCCTCGCAGCGGACGAGCCCACCGGGTGGGCTTGACCTTGACCTGTGGGGAAGGCCCACCCTGGGGTGTGCCGGTCGCCGTGGCCGGCACGAGGAGGGTGTCGACGTGGGGCTCATGACCATCGGGGTGTTCGCGCAGGCGGCGGGGCTGACGCCGAAGGCGCTGCGCCTGTACGACCAGGTGGGGCTTGTGCCGCCGGCCGCCGTCGACGCGGAGTCCGGGTATCGGCTCTACGACCCGGCGCAGGTGCCGTCGGCCCGGTTGGTCGCCCAGCTGCGGGGCATCGGTATGCCGTTGGCGACGATCCGCGTCGTGTGTGGGTTGGATCCGGCGGCGGCGGCCGAGGCGGTCACCGCGTACTGGCGGCGGGTCACCGCCGACACCGCGGCCCGCGCGCGGCTCGCGACCATCCTCGTGGACCACCTGTCTGAAGGGGGCGCCACCATGTCCGACCCGAGTGCGACCATCGCTGTCCGCTACGCCGCCCGTTGTGACACGGGGTTGGTGCGCGACAGCAACGAGGACGCCGCGTACGCCAGCGACCGGTTGCTGGTGGTCGCCGACGGCATCCGGGGGCCCGGCGGTGCTGCCGCCAGCGCCGCCGCGATCGACGCTCTCACCCCGTTGGCGCTGGTGGACGCGCCGCCCGTCGACCTGTTGACGATGCTCGCCGCTGCGGTCGCGGACGCCGACCGGAGTGTGCGGGGGTTGGCGACCGACGACCACCAGCCGGGCACCACGGTGACCGCGGTGCTGCGCAGCGGTTCCCAACTGGCCCTCGCGCACGTCGGTGACACCCGGGCCTACCTGCTGCGCGATGGTGAGTTGTCGCTGCTCACGCAGGATCACACCTGGGTGCAGGCGCAGGTGGATCAGGGCAGGCTCGACCGTGACGAGGCCGCCGCGCATCCGCAGCGCGCGTTGTTGGTACGCGCCCTCGGCGCCGGGACGCAGGTCGAGGTGGACCTGGCGCTGCGGACCGCCCGGCCGGGTGACCGGTACCTGCTGTGCTCGGACGGGTTGTCCGCGGTCGTCGACCGGGCCGCGGTGTGGTCGACGGTGGCCGCGCCGACTCCTCCGGCGGAGACGGTACGGGCGTTGGTCGAGTTGGCGCTGGCGCAGGGGGCGCCGGACAACATCGCCTGTGTCATCGCCGACGTCGTCGCGGTGTAGACGTCGCCCTCCGTCCGCCGCCGGACCCGGCCGGCGCGGGGTTCGGCGGCGGGTGGCGGGTTGAGGCAGCATGGAGGGGTGATGGAGAGCCTCGACGCGTTGACCTCGCTGGTGGCCGGGGGTGGGGTGGTGGTGCTCAGTGGCGCCGGCCTGTCCACCGAGTCGGGCATCCCGGACTACCGGGGTCCGAGTGGGGTGGCGCGGCGGCACACGCCGATGACGTACCAGGCGTTCACCCGGGATCCGGTGGCCCGGCGGCGTTACTGGGCGCGCAGCCACCTGGGGTGGCGGTTGATCGCCGGTGCGGCGCCGAACGTCGGGCACCGGGCGGTGGCGGGGTTGCAGCGGGCCGGTCTGGTCGACGCGGTGATCACCCAGAACGTCGACGGTCTGCACGGTGCGGCCGGCAGCACGTCGGTGATCGAGTTGCACGGTCGCCTCGACGAGGTGACCTGCCTGGACTGCGGCAACCTGACCTCCCGGGAGGAGTTGGACCGGCGGTTGCGGGAGGCGAACCCGGACTTCGTGGCCCGGGTCGCCGCGGTGAACCCGGACGGTGATGTGGATCTCCCCGACGAGCAGGTGGAGGCGTTCCGGACGGTGGACTGCGGGATCTGCGGCACCGGCATGTTGAAGCCGGACGTGGTGTTCTTCGGCGAGACGGTGCCGGCGCAGCGGGTGGCGCGGTGCTTCGAGGCGGTGGAGCGGGCCCGGTCGTTGCTGGTGCTGGGGTCGTCGTTGACGGTGATGTCCGGGCGACGTTTCGTGATTCGGGCGGCGAAACAGGGCATCCCGGTGGCGATCGTGAACCAGGGGCCGACCCGTGGTGACGGGCACGCCAGCGTGTGCGTCGACGCGCCGTTGGGTGCGGTGTTGCCGGAGTTGACCGCGCGGGTGAGCGCCAGCGCGGCCACTGTCGGCGTGTGACCGGCGGCCAGGTGACCGGCGGCGGGCCGGGGGTAGGACATCTGGCGGTAACACCAACGCTGGTAGCGTTGTCGGTGCCGGTAACACCCACGTGGGAGAGACCGCCCGACAGCACGCAGGGCGGCGCCGAAGGGGCAAATCCTCCCCGGAACCTCTCAGGCAAAAGGACCTCGTGGGCAGGCACTGTGGAGCGCCGTACCTGGGTGTGACAGAGGGGGAGGCCGACACGTCGACCTCGCCCCGGGAGCGCCACCCATGACCGTAGAGCAGTTCGCCACCCGTCACATCGGTCCCGGCCCCGACGACGAGCGTCGGATGTTGGAGGTCGTCGGGCACGACTCGATCGACGAGCTGATGGACGCCGCGATCCCCGAGGTGATCCGCTGGCACGGCACCCTCGACCTGCCGGACCCGGCCACCGAGGCCGAGACGATCGCCGAGCTGCGGGCCCTGGCGGCCCGCAACACCGTGGCCGTCTCCATGATCGGCCTGGGGTACCACGGCACGCACACCCCGGCGGTGATCCGCCGCAACGTCCTCGAAGACCCGGCCTGGTACACGGCGTACACGCCGTACCAGCCGGAGATCAGCCAGGGCCGCCTGGAGGCGCTGCTGAACTTCCAGACGATGGTCACCGACCTGACCGGCCTGGCCACCGCGAACGCCTCCATGCTCGACGAGGGCACCGCGGCGGCGGAGGCGATGACCCTGGCCCGGCGGGCCTCCAAGAGCAAGAGCCCGGTGTACGTGGTCGACGCCGACGCGTTGCCGCAGACCATCGCGGTCATCACCAGCCGGGCGCAGCCGCTCGGCATCGACGTGCGGGTCGTCGACGTCGATGCCGACGAGTTGCCGGCGGAGTTCTTCGGGCTGCACCTGCAGTACCCGGGGGCGTCCGGGGCGGTCCGCGACCACGCGAGGCTCGTCGAGGCCGCGCACACCGTCGGGGCGCTGGTCACCGTCGCCGCGGACCTGCTGGCGTTGACGCTGCTGCGGGCGCCGGGAGAGATCGGGGCGGACATCGCCGCCGGCACCACCCAGCGGTTCGGCGTACCCATGGGATTCGGCGGGCCGCACGCCGGTTACCTGGCGGTGCGCTCGGGCCTGGAGCGGATGCTGCCCGGGCGTCTCGTCGGGGTGTCTCGCGACGCGGACGGCAACCCGGCCTACCGGTTGGCGTTGCAGACCCGGGAGCAGCACATCCGGCGGGAGAAGGCGACCAGCAACATCTGCACCGCGCAGGTGCTCCTCGCGGTGATGGCCGGCATGTACGCCGTCTACCACGGCCCGGACGGGTTGCGGGACATCGCGTCGCGTACCCATGACATGGCGGCGCGTCTCGCGGCCGGGCTGCGCGCCGGTGGCGTCGACGTCGCGGACGTCGCGTTCTTCGACACCGTCACCGCCCGGGTGCCGGGCGGCGCGGCGGCTGTCGTCGCGGCGGCCGCGCAGCGAGGCGTGAACCTGCGGCTGGTCGACGCCGACCGGGTGGGCGTGTCCTGCGACGAGACGACCACCCTCGCGCACCTGACGCAGGTGTGGGAGGCGTTCGGGGTGCCCGCGTTCGACGGGGCCGTGGACGTGGCCCTGCCGGTCGACCTTCGTCGCACCACCGACTTCCTGACCCACCCGGTGTTCCGCAGCCACCACTCGGAGACGGCGATGCTGCGCTACCTGCGGCGGCTGTCGGACTTCGACTACGCCCTGGACCGGGGCATGATCCCCCTCGGGTCGTGCACGATGAAGCTGAACGCGACCACCGAGATGGAGCCGGTCAGCTGGGCGGAGTTCGCGCACATCCACCCGTTCGCGCCGGACGACCAGACCGTCGGGTACCGGGAGATGATCGGCCAGTTGGAGTCGTGGCTGGCCGAGGTGACCGGTTACGACGCGGTCAGCGTGCAGCCCAACGCGGGTTCGCAGGGGGAGTTGGCCGGCCTGTTGGCGATCCGGTCCTACCACGCCTCGCGGGGTGAGACGCACCGCGACGTGTGCCTGATCCCCTCGTCGGCGCACGGCACGAACGCGGCGTCGGCGGTGATGGCCGGCATGCGGGTCGTCGTGGTGGCCTGCGACGACGACGGCAACGTCGACCTGGTCGACCTGGACGCGAAGATCGACAAGCACCGGGACGCGCTCGCCGCGATCATGGTGACGTACCCGTCGACGCACGGCGTGTACGAGACGGGCATCGCGTCGCTGTGCGCGAAGGTCCACGACGCCGGCGGGCAGGTGTACGTCGACGGGGCGAACCTCAACGCCCTGGTCGGGTTCGCGAAGCCGGGCAAGTTCGGGGCGGACGTGTCGCACCTGAACCTGCACAAGACGTTCTGCATCCCGCACGGCGGCGGTGGCCCCGGTGTGGGCCCGGTGGCGGTCCGCGCGCACCTGGCGCCGTTCCTGCCCGGTGACCCGCTCGGCGCGCACGCGGATGCGACGCCGGCGATCTCGGCGGCGAAGTACGGGTCGGCGGGGATCCTGCCGATCCCGTGGGCGTACCTGCGGATGATGGGCGCCGAAGGGCTGACCCGGGCCACCGGTGTGGCGGTCCTCGCGGCGAACTACGTGGCGGCGCGCCTGCGGGGGCACTTCCCGGTGCTGTACGCCGGCAACAAGGGCCTGGTGGCGCACGAGTGCATCCTCGACCTGCGGCCGTTGACCAAGGCGACCGGCGTGACGGTGGACGACGTGGCGAAGCGGCTGATCGACTACGGCTTCCACGCGCCGACGATGTCGTTCCCCGTCGCGGGGACGCTGATGGTGGAGCCAACCGAGAGCGAGGACCTGGCCGAACTGGACCGGTTCTGCGACGCGATGATCGCGATCCGCGCGGAGATCGAGCAGGTCGGGTCGGGGCAGTGGCCGGCGGGGGACAACCCCCTGGCGAACGCGCCGCACACCGCGGCGATGGTCAGCGGTGACGAGTGGCCGCACGCGTACCCGCGGTCGGTGGGCGCGTACCCGGCCGGGGTGGACCGGGCCGGGAAGTACTGGCCTCCGGTGCGGCGCATCGACGGCGCGTACGGCGACCGGAACCTGGTCTGCTCGTGCCCGTCGCCGGAAGCGTTCGAAGACTGAGCTTGGCGACGGGCGTGCCGGGGCGGGCGGTTTCGGGCCGCCCCGGCAGCCGCTGCGACCTGGGCGTGGCGTCCCTTACCGGGGGACGGGGCCTGGGTCGAATGGCGGCTAGTCGGTGACGCTGAGTGGTCGGTCAGGCCACGAGAGCGTGGCGGGCGGGGCCGCGGTGCGGTGCGATGCTGCTGCCGTCGGGGAGCAGCTCGCCGGTGTCCTCGAAGACGATGACACCATTGCAGAGCAGGCTCCAGCCCTGCTCACGGAAGCAAGCGAGGACTCGCGCGGCTTCCCGGTCGGTGGCTTCAGCGGAGGGGCAGGTCGGTTGGTGCTGGCACATCGGGTTCTCCGGACTGTGGGGGCACTGTGTCATGGTTCACATGACCAGTGACGCACAGTACCAAGTGAAAGTGTCCGGCATCGAGCAGGTGTCCGTCTGTCGCACCGGAAATCCACTGAACGGATGAGGAAGGTCGAACCGTACGGCGTGGAAACGCTCCCACAGGTGTATGCCGCGGACCGCGGCACGGCTGGGTTGGCCGCAGACCGCGGCACGGCTGCGTCGATCGATGTGCCGGCGGCCCCGGCCACGTGTCGAGGCGCGCTCACCGAACGTGCCCGCCTGCAGTGGCACCTGCGCGACGGAGGCGACCCCGCCGCCCTCGCCGAGGAGTTCCTGGCCGCACACGGCCTGGCCCTGCACGACCTGAGCCGGCCCGCCACGGCCCGTCACGACGGCAGCGGGGTCTGCGGCGCGGCGTTCTACCTGTCCGCCGCCGCCGGCGCGCACCTGGCGGGAGCGCCCACCACCGCACCCGAGCCCGCGCCGACACTGCCCGACCTCACCGTCGTCGTCTACGGCCACCACCAGACCCCGGCCGACCCGGCCGGCCGGCCCGCCTCGGCGTGGTGGCTCGGCGAGTGGATTGAGAGCTGGACCCGCCGTCAGCACGCCGACGCCGTCACGAGCGTGCGCGCCGCGATCGGCCGCGGGGACGTCTACCAGACCAACCTCGTCGGGCACGCCGCCGCCCGCTACACCGGCGACCCGCTACCCGCGCTGCGCCGCCTCGGCGCGCTGCCCGGCGCCCGCTACGGCGGCGTGCTCACCGGCGACGGCTGGGCCATCGGCTGCGCCTCCCCGGAGACCCTCATCGAGGTCACCGAAGGGCAGCTGATCACCCGACCCATCAAGGGCACCCGCCCGGCCACCGCCGCCGGCCGCGCCGAGCTGCTCGCCAGCGCGAAGGAACGCGCCGAACACGTCATGATCGTCGACCTGGAACGCAACGACCTCGCCCGCATCGCCCGCACCGGCACCGTCACCGTCGACGACCTGTTCACCGTCCGCCGCTGGTGCGACCTGTGGCAGGCCGAGTCGACAGTACGGGCCGCCGCCGCCGACGGGCTCGGCCTGGCCGACCTGCTGCGCGCCACCTGCCCCGGCGGTTCCGTCACCGGCGCGCCGAAACGCGCCGCCCTGACCCAGATCAACGCCCTCGAACCGGTCGGCCGGGGCGCCAGTATGGGCGCGCTGGGCTGGGTCGCTCCCGGCCGCGTCGACCTCGGCCTGACCATCCGCACCGCCGCCGCCGACGGCCAGCACCTGCACACCTGGGCCGGTGGCGGCATCACCTGGGACAGCGACCCCACCGCCGAGGTCGCCGAAGCCGCAGCGAAGACCGCCCCGATCCGCGCCACCCTGGCCGGACGCTGAACCCGCCGCCACCGGCGATAAGCTGCCGTCCATGACCATGCGGCCCATCCGGATCATCGGCGACCCCGTCCTGCGCACCGAATGCGAGCCGGTCACCACCTTCGACGCCGAACTGCGCGCCCTCGTCACCGACCTGATGGACACCCTGCTCGGCGAGCCCGGCCGCGCCGGCGTCGCCGCGCCGCAGATCGGCGTCAGCGCCCAGGTGTTCGTCTACGACGCCGACGGGCACCGCGGCCACCTGATCAACCCCACCCTCGAACTGTCCGACGAACTCCAGGACGACGAGGAGGGCTGCCTGTCCATCCCCGGGCTGTACTTCCCGACCGCGCGGGCCCTGCACGCCACCGCCCACGGCGTCGACCAGAACGGCGAGCCGTTGACGATCTCCGGCAGCGGGTTCCTCGCCCGCGCCCTGCAACACGAGACCGACCACCTGCGCGGCACCCTCTACGTCGACACGCTGCGCGGCGACATCCGCCGGCGGGCCCTGCGCGAGATCCGCGCCGGCCGCTTCGACTCACCCAGCCGCCGCCGCTAGCGGGCGACCCACTGGTCGTGGCCGAGCTTCGCGACCAACGCCACCACGACCACGAGCAGCACCACCCGCACGAACCCCGACCCACGGCGCAACGCCATCCGCGCCCCCAGCACCGCGCCGGCGATGTTGCACACCGCCATCCCCGCACCCAACAGCCACCACACGTGCCCGGTCACCCCGAACACCACCAACGCACCCAGGTTCGTGCCCGCGTTGACGACCTTCGCCATCGCCGAACCGTGCACGAAGTCCGCGCCGACGAGCGCGGTGAACGCCAACACCAGGAACGTCCCGGTGCCCGGACCGATCAATCCGTCGTACAGGGCGATGCCCACCCCGGCCACCGCGACCACCACGCCCACCCGCACCGGGGTCCGCCTCGCCGGCACCGCGACCACCCCCATCCGGGGGCGCACCAGCACGAACACCGCCACCGCCACCAGCACCACCAGCACGACCGGCCGGTACGCCGACGCCGGCACCGCCCCGGCCAACGCCGCGCCCACACCCGCGCTGAGCACCGCCAACCCGGCCGCCGGCCCCGCCACCCGCCAGTCCACCTTCGTACGCCGGGCGTACGTCGCCGCCGCCGTGGACGTACCGAAGATCGCGGCCAGCTTGTTCGTGCCCAACGCGGTGGCCACCGGCAACCCCGGGGCAGCCACCAGCAACGCCGGCAACAGCAACAACCCACCGCCACCGACCACGGCGTCGACCCACCCGGCCATCGCGGCGGCGGCCAGCAGCGTACTGAGCGTCACGGCGTCCATGGGCGGCAATTCTCCCCACCCGATCCGCCCGAGCGTCCCTCCGAGTGGGAGAACTCACTGGTCAGCGGCCCCGCGTACGCCGCAACCACACCCCCAACGCGCCCACCGCCACGAACACCACCATCGAACACAGCAACACCTTCACCACCGGGCAACCATGCCACGGGCACGTAAGGTGCAGGAGTGCGCCTGGCCACCTTCAACATGCTGCACGGACGATCCCTCACCGACGGGCTCGTCGACTCCGACCGACTCACCGCCGCCATCGGCGCCCTCGACGCCGACGTGCTCGCCCTCCAGGAGGTCGACCGCGACCAACACCGCAGCGGCAACCTCGACCTCACCGCCATCGCCGCCCGCGCCCTGCACGCGCCGCACCACCGGTTCGCCGCCGCCGTCGTCGGCACCCCCGGCGAACACTTCCGCCCCCTGCGCCACGACGACGACGGACACGGTGAACCCTGCTACGGCATCGGGCTCATCAGCCGACACCCCGTCCGCAGCTGGCACGTCACCCGACTCAAACCCGCTCCCGTCCGCTCACCGGTCTACGTCCCCGGCCCCCGCGGCGGGCTCATCCTGCTGCACGACGAACCCCGCGTCGTCGTCGCCGCCGTCCTGGACACCCCACACGGCCCGCTCACCGTCGCCGCGACCCATCTGTCCTTCGTGCCCGGCTGGAACGCCCGCCAACTCCGCCAGACCGTCCGCGCCTTACGCGCGTTACCCGGCCCCCGCGTCCTGCTCGGCGACCTGAACCTGCCCGCCGGCGCGGCCCGACTCGTCTCCGGCTGGCACCCCCTGGGCCGCCGCCCCACCTACCCCGCCGGGCAACCCCGCGTCCAACTCGACCACATCCTCGCCGACCGACACGCCGTCCAACAGCTCCCACCGGTACGCGCCGTCACCACACCACCCTCGACCATCTCCGACCACCGCCCCCTGCTGGTCGACCTCGGCTGACAAACGTCGCGGAAAACCCGCCATCGCGAGTCACGAATGTCTAGGGTGAGCTCACCGACACCACCGCCGTTGCGCCATCGCCACCCCCGACATCGACGGAGCTGACATGAGCGACACGCCGGACACGATCGTCCTCATCCACGGGTTCTGGGTCACCCCCCGCAGCTGGGAAGACTGGGCCACCCACTACCGGGCCAAGGGCTTCCGGGTGCTCACCCCCGCGTACCCCGGGCTGGAGGTAGAGGTCGAAGCGATCAACGCCGACCCCAGCCCCCTGGAGACGCTGACCGCCCCGCAGATCATCGACCACCTGTCCGCGGTGCTCGACGCCCTACCCACGCCGCCGATCATCATCGGTCACTCCGCCGGCGGGGCGTTCACCCAGGTGCTGCTCGACCGGGGGTACGGCGCCAGCGCCGTCGCCCTCAACTCGGCGCCCACCGAAGGCGTCAAGAACATCCCCTTCTCCCAGCTGCGCTCCACCTTCCCGGTGCTTAAGAACCCGGCCAACCGGCACCGGGCCGTCGGGTTCACCTTCGAGCAGTGGAACTACGCGTTCACCAACACCTTCGACGAACCCACCGCCCGCGCCCTCTACGAGCGCTACGCCATCCCCGCCGCCGGCGGCATCCTCTGGGACAGCGTCCTGGCCAACCTGCTACCCGGCCCACAGGACATCGCCGTCGACTACCACAACGACCAACGCGCGCCGCTGCTGTTCATCTCCGGCTCCGAAGACCACATCATGCCGCCCAGCGTGCAACGCTCCAACGCCGCGCACTACAAGGGCGACACCATCACCGAGGTCAAGCTCTACCACGGGTACGCCCACCTGCTGACCGCGCAACAGGGCTGGCGGCAGATCGCCGACGACGCCCTCGACTGGGCCCTACGGCACGCACGATGAGCACCTCCCCGCCGCTGCGGATAACCCACATCGGCGGCCCCACCACCCTCATCGAGGTCGGCGGGTGGCGGCTGCTCACCGACCCCACGTTCGACCCACCCGGCGCGCGCTACACGTTCGGCTGGGGCACCTCGTCGCGAAAGGTCACCGGCCCCGCCGTCCCCGCCGCCGACCTCGGGGAAATCCACGCGGTCCTGCTCAGCCACGACCACCACGGCGACAACCTCGACGACACCGGCCGCGCGCTCCTGACCAACGCGGACACCGTCCTCACCACCGCCTCCGGAGCCCGCCGCCTCGGCGAGCACACCCGCGGCCTGCACCCCGGGCAGACCACCCGACTCGCCCACCCCGAACGCCCGACGATCGAGGTGACCGCCACCCCGTGCCGGCACGGCCCACCGCTGAGCCGCCCCCTCGTCGGCGACGTCATCGGCTTCACCCTGCGCTGGACCGGGCAACGACACGGCGCGCTCTGGATCACCGGCGACACCGTCCTCACCCGCCGCGTACGCGCCGCCGCCACCCGCATCCCCATCGGCACGGTCCTCCTGCACCTGGGCGGCGTACGGTTCCCCGTCACCGGGCCCCTGCGCTACTCGATGACCGCCCGCCAGGCCGCGCACCTGTGCGCCGCACTGCGACCCCACACCGCGATCCCCGTGCACTACGAGGGCTGGCACCACTTCCAGGAACCCCGCGAGGCCATCGAGCGGGCCTTCCACGACGCGCCACCCGCCGTGCGCGACAGCATCCGCTGGCTGACACCGGGTGAACCCACCACCGTCACCGCCTGACGACACCCCCGGGGGAGCGCGGCCACCGATCCGCAAGATTCCCTCAAGATCATTGCATCGACGGATCTCGACGATCATGCTGATCGACACGCGCCCACGATCACCTCGTCGGAGGCCACATGAGACGTCAGCGACCCACCCTCATCGCCGTGTCCACCCTCATCGCCGTCACCCTCACCACCGCACCAACCCCCGCCAACGCCCAACGCGCCGCCGCGGAACCGTCCCAGGTCACCGCCCTCACCGTCCGCCAGGCCGACGGATACGCCACCCTCGCCTGGCAACCCGTCCCCGACGCCACCGACTACCAGATCGAACGCACCCCCGTCGACGCCACCAACACCCCCACCGGCGCACCCACCATCGTCGGAATCTGGCGCCCCAACCGCCAGATCAACCAACAGGCGCCCACCTTCGCCGACGCCGGATTCAACCCCGGCGACACCTTCCAATGGCGAGTCCGCGCCCGCGTCGGCACCACCGAACAGCCCTACTCCGACCCGGTCGTCGCCACCACCACCGCACCCTGGGGCAACCCCGAAACCCCCGGCCAACACCTACGCACCCAATGGGAAACCACCCACGCCGCGCAATACACCAGCGACACCGACGAGTACGCCTACACCGCAGCCATCGACGCCCTCAGCGACCGCGTCCGCGTCGTCGAACTCGGCCGCACCGTCCAGAACCGACCCATCAACATGATGGTCATCGGCCACCCCACCCCGGCCGCCACCCCGCAAGCCGTCGCCGCCACCGCACCCGTCGCCATCAACTGCAACGTGCACGGCAACGAACCCGGCGACCGCGAAGCCTGCCTCATCATGGCCCGGCAACTCGCCTTCAGCACCGACCCCCGCATCACCGACCTACTCAGCCACACCACCGTCCTGATCGTCCCCACCATCAACGGCGACGGCCGCGCCAACAACACCCGCGGCAACTCCACCGGCCAGGACCTCAACCGCGACTACTCACTGATCCGCCAGCCGGAGACCGCCGCGTACATCAGAATGGTCCGCGACTACCGACCCGTCGCCGGCTACGACGGCCACGAATTCGGCAACTCCCGCGCCGGCGACCTCCCGATGCTCCCGCCACGGCACCAGAACGTCGCCCAACCCATCTTCGACCAGTCCCAGGACATGATCGAAGGCCACATGTACGCCAAGGGCGCCGAAGCTGGCTGGTGGGCCTGCCCCTACGGCTGCGAAGGCGGCGGCAACGTCGGCCTCAGCGAGGAAACCATCCTGCGCAACACCCTCGGCCTCAAGAACGTCACCAACTCCCTCCTGGAACTGCGCAGCTCCGGCGGCCAGACCCGCCCCGACGAGGGCAACACCGCCAACAACCGCCGCCGCAAGACCTACTCCGCCCTGTGGACCTTCCACCAGTTCCTCGACTACCACCGCGCCGACCGCGCCGACATCCTCAGCTCCCGCGCTGAAGCCATCGAGACCCAGGCCGCCAACACCGGCCGCCTCGTCTTCCGCGGATCCCGACCCATCCCCGCCCACCCCGCGCCGCACCCCGGCGACAGCCCGCCGCCGCTCGACGCGCCCCCCGCCAACCTGATCCTCGACAACGCGCCCTGCGCCTACAAACTCACCGACGCCCAGTACAACGGCGCCCGCACCGACGGCCCCGGCGGCGTCGGCACCACCGTCGCCCAGCGCATCGCCGCCCACGGCTGGAAAGTCATCAAGACCGCCGACGGCTACTACGTCCCCCTCAACCAACCCGAACGCGGCCTCATCCCACTGCTCCTCGACCCGCTCGGCGTCGAGAAGCTCACCGACGGCGAACGCGTCCACCCCACCCTCACCGGCCGCCGCAACGGACCCCTGACCGTCACCGGCTTCACCTGCGCCACCAACGCCACCATCAACGGGCCGGTCACCGTCCGACCCGGCGCGGCACTCGTCACGACCGCGACCACCATCAGCGGCCCCCTCACCGCCACCGGTGCCGCCGGCGTCCTCCTCGCCGACAGCACCGTCAACGGCCCGGTCCGCATCGCCAACACCACCGACGCCGTGTCCGTCATCGACGTCACCATCGCCGGCCCCGTCGACCTCTCCACCAACACCACCGGCATTGACACCCCACTGCTGGCCGGCACCACCATCCGGGGCCCGCTCACCTGCACCGGCAACAACCCCACCCCGAGCAACCTCGGCATCGCCAACACCGTCCACGGCCCCCGCACCAACCAGTGCGCGGCACTGTGACCGTCACCTGAACAAGCCGGCGGCGCGGGAACCACAGCCCGCGCCGCCGGCACCCACCAACCTCGAACCCGTGGAGGCCACCGTGTCGCACCCCGCCACCGCACCGCGACACCCCCGACTGCGGGCCCTCGGCCTCCTCGTGCCGACACTGCTGCTCGCCGCCTGCACCAGCAACCCCGCAACTCCCCGCGCCGACGCCCAACCACCGGCCAGCACCACCACACCCCAGGTCACCGGGCCCCTCTGCGCCGCCCTACCCACCGGCACCGACCCCGGCAACCCCACCTTCCTCGCCAGCCAACCCGCCGATGAGGCACTGCGCTGGATCCCCACCCTCACCACCTTCGAGGCGGCTCTGCGCACCAGCGGCGTCCTCACCGACCTACCCGCCGGCACCGGCGTCACCATCCTGGCCCCCACCGACGACGCCTTCGCCGCCACGTTCTCCGAGGACAACTGGGACGACCTCATGACCCACCACACCGACCAGCTCCGCACCCTGCTCAAGGCCCACCTCGTCAACGGAGCGCACCCGATCGACGACCTCACGACCGCCGGCACGACCACCACCATCGACGGCACGGCCATCACCGTCACCCGCACCGGACCCACCACCCGCCTCGGCGACCGCGCCGACACCGTCTGCGCCGACTACCAGGCCACCAACGCCCGCATCCACATCATCAACGCCGTCCTCGGCCCACTGCCCGTCACCGCCGGCACCGGCCACCGCGCGCACTGACCGCCCCTCACTCCGACCGTGGCGGCAGCAGAGCCGCCAACGCGCGATTGGTCCGGTTGGCCCGAACCGCATCCCGCTGCTGCCCAGCCGTCACCTCGATGTACGTCTGCGACGACGCCAACGACGCATGCCCCAACAACCGCATGATCTCCGCCGCACTCGCCCCGTCCTCGGCCAGCCGCGTCGCGAACGTGTGCCGCAACGCGTGCAACCGCGCACCCCGCGGCACCCGGTCACCGATGCCCGCCCGCCGATAACACGACTCGACGAGATACTGCAGCCCACCCCGGCGCAACGGCTCACCACGCCGATCCACCAGCAACGCCGAGTCCGGGCGTACCGACCGCGAACCGAAACGCCGCACCCGACTGTCCAGGTAGTCCTTCAGCACCCGGTCCAGGTCCGCCTCGATCGGCACCACCCGGGGCCGCCCACCCTTCCCGAGCACCTCGATCCGCCGCTCACCAGGCCGACCACCCAGCGAGCCGACGCGCAACGCCAGCAACTCCGACAGGCGCAGCCCGGCGCAGAGCGCCACCGCCACCACCGCGACGTCCCGCTCCGGCCACGGGTCGCGCTGCCTGCCCTCATCCCGCGCGACGGACGCGAGCAGCACCTCGGGGGTGTCCGCGCCCCGCAACGGCTTTGGCTGGGGGAGTAGCGCCCGGGGTCGCCCGACCGCCGGCATCGGGTTACCGGCCACGACCCCGTCGGCCACCAGGAACGTGAAGAAACTGTTCCAGGTGGACCACGCCCGGTGCACCGACGCGGGCGCCCGGGGTGCGGCAAACCGGGCGAAGGCCGCCCGCATCACCCTGGGGGAGAGCTCGGTGATCGACAAGGCGTCCAGGGGGAGGGGAGTGGCGGCATCCTCGGCGACCAGGGCCGCCACCGCGAGCAGGTCCCGCCGGTACGCCGCCAGGGTGTGGGGGGAGGGCTTGCGGGTGGCGCGGGCGGTCAGGAACTCCTCGATCAGCACCGCGAGCGATTCGTCCTTTTTGTCATGCATAAGGGATATTATGCAGCATTTTCGGGTTTCCGGAAAGTGCCTCCTACAAGGACTGGACGGGGGGAGAGGTGCACCTGGCGAGGGGGTGTCAACCCCCCTGTAGACCTGCCCCAGATCTGGGGCGGACAGTGCCCACCCGAACGGATCGGTCTGACCGACGACGCGAACGACAGCCTCCGGTCGCGCGGGATGTCCACACGGCACCAACGGTCCCGACGCCCACCAGCGACGACGACCCCGCGCCGAACGTTCCCGTGCCCCGTTGCCGTGCTGTTCGCGTGCCCCGCGCATGGGGCAGCTCTACAGGCCCGGGGCAGCCACCTGCCGGCCGGCCCAAGCGCCGCAGCGTCCGAACCCGTGACGGCAGTCAGCACGGCCAGCCAGCAGGAACCCCACGTCACCCACCGGCTTCAACGCGCCGGCCGTAGCGCACGACGACGGGTCGCGCGGATCGAGAAGCACGTATCCTGCGCGGCATGACGCCGCCCGTCACCACCTGCCCACACTGCGGGCGACCCGGCACGGTCTTCGTGTATCAGGAGCCGGGCGAACCGACGGACCTGGTCTGCCCCGAGGGCCACCAGTGGCGGGCTGCCGGCCGACCTGGCTGGGCTCCCTGCGCGTCGCCGGCTGCCGTACCCGGACGCTACGGCGCGGACGGCACATCGACCTGGACGGAGCCCATGGACGTCGACAAGGACGGACGAACGTGGCGCATCGGCACCCCCCACGACGTCGCCTGGCTCGCCGGGCAGACCACGCAGGATTTCTCGATCACTACCGCGATCCCACCGGTGTTCGACGCCTACGCCACGTTCTATCCGCCGGAAGGTGTCGGTTTCGCCGCCCACGAGCGCGCCGTGGTGGACGAACTGGCGGGGTGCACCCCGGGCCAGCCCTGGTGGCTGGGCTATCTCGACACCGGCGCCCACGACGTCGTCTTCCCGAACGCCCCGAGGGTGTCCCTCTACTGGGACCATCCCTACGTGTTGGTCGAAGCTGGGCCCGAGCAGGCGCTCACCTGGAGGTCCGGCCACATGCGCGGCGACGGTCCATTGCCGGATCTGCTCTTCCCGGCGGATCGCTCCTGGCTGGTCTCCGCGCTGTGGGACGACACGTGGACCGACTTCGGTGGCAGCGCGGAGATGGTGGCGCGTCTGCGGCGCAATCCGCTGGTCAACGCCCGCCCCGTCGGGCCGGACGAGGACGCCTGCCCGCCCGGACTGACCCGCGAATGACAACGGTGGGGGGACCGTCAGATAACGTTACTTTACATAATGTGCATTATCGAATCAGCGTCCCGCCTCGTCCCGATGCACAGTGAGCGGTGCGTCAGCCTTCCGGGTGTCCGTCGTAGACGGCGCCTTGAGCCCGTCGAACTGGTCGGTACGTCACGCGGTTCCGACCAGATGTTCGCCGGCTGCGAGCGCCAGGCCGAGGCCCGAGCTAGCGCCGCGTGGTTACCGCCCCGACGCTCAATCTTCGAGCGCGCACGAGAGCAACCCGCGTTCGACTCAGCAATGAGGACTGACAGCAAGCGCGGCGCGCCTCCGCACGGATGAGCAGAACGACGGACGGTGATCAAAAGGTCGCGGGGTGCGTTCCTGCGTTCACGTCGCTACGATGAGTCAGCAGTCCGAGGCGAAGGGATCGTGTCCGCGTGCATTGTCCCGTCAGTGGAACCGCGTCCACGCCCGCGCCGAGGCACATTCTTCTGCTCTCCCCCGACCAGATTCGCACGCTCGCTCGACGGTGGGCGTTGATCCTGGCTGCCGTCGGGGCTGGTTTCGTCGTGGCCTTCCTGCTGCAGGACCCGGCCGCCGCGCACGGGCGTCACGACGGTTCCGGCGGCGAGCGTCATCAGCAGGCCGGTGTCCTGGTCGAGCGGGTCGTCCGGCTCGGTCTGGGCGAGGCTCCCGAGCGGCGCCGCCAGCAGGTCACGGCCGTGGTCGAAGGTCGTCCCGATGTGCCGGCCCGCGTCAGCAGGGTCGTCTCCCCCGCCGATGTCCGCCCGCCGGTCTCGTCACCGCGGCCTGGCGCACGTTCGTCCCGGTCGGCGCCGCTCCCCCGGGTCGACCAGGACGTGGTGCGCGGCGCGGCGCGCGACGGGGAACGCCTGCTGCGGCCCTCGTCGGAGACGGACGGTGGCGCGCGCCACCGTCCGGCCGGTACGTCCGGCAAGGTGCCGATCGGCGTTGATGCCGTCCGGGATCCCCGCCTGGCCGTGCTGCCCGTCGTGACCTCCACGGTGGGGCTGGTCGCCGATCGCTCGTCGCACGCCGTACACGCTGTGCTCGGCCCGACGGTCGGGCCTGTCGTCGTCGTGCTCGGCCGGGTCGTCGACGTCGCTCTCGGCGAGGTGGTCGTACCGGCGTCTCCGCGGCTACCCGCTCCGGCGCCGGTCCCGGCGCCGGAGCGGCCGGCGCCGGGGTGCGCTCCCGTCGCGGTGTCCGACGCGGCGGGTCAGGCGGTGTCGGCGTCGCCGGTGCGACCGATGGTCGCTCCGGTGCGCGTGGTTTCGTCGCCGGCGGCGGAGGTGTTCGCCGGCGGGGCGGTGAGCGGGGCGGCGTCGGCTGCGCGCGGTGCCGGGCTGTCGGGTCTGACGGCTGCCAGGGTGGGCGGTCCGGTGTGGCCGGTGGCGCCGGCCGGCCCGGTGCTGCCGGTCGATCAGGATGCCGTCGGTGCCGGTGACAGGTCGCCGCCTGGGCCGGGGTCGGGGTTTGCGGTGGCCCGGCCGTCGCCCACCTGCTCCGAACAGGTCTTCGATGTGGTGCCACTCGTGGTGGCGGCCGGCTTCCCGTCGGTGGGTGCGCGGCCTGGCTGACGTGGGCCGGGTCGGCGTGGGGGTTGGTCTGCTCCGGCAGGTCGACCTGCGGGCCGATCGGTGCCCGTGCCCGTCGGTAGGTGACGGCGGTGCGGGCCGATGCCTGTCCGTCTGTCGCGCGTGACCGGCCGTGCCGAACCCTGTGGGTTGTCCGGGGTGGGTGGCTGTCTGACGCGCATCTGAGATCGGAGAGACGTGGTGATCCACGTTGTTGTCGCCGAGGAGATGTGTTTGCTGCGCGGGGCGCTGAGCGCCGCGCTGTCGGGTGAGGAGGACATGGAGGTTGTCGCTGACGTGGAGGGTGTCGGCGATGTGGTGAAGGTGGTTCGGCGGTACCGCCCACAGGTGGTGGTGCTCGCGTTGACGCCGGATCTGCCTGATCCGGTGGAGGTGGTGACCCGGATTGGTGTGGAGGCGCCGGAGGTTGCCGTGTTGGCGATGAGTCCCCGGTGGAGTCCGGCGCTGGTGGAAGCGGCGTTGACGGCCGGTGCGCGTGGTCTGGTCGGCAAGGATGGTTCGCTGCCGGAGTTGGTGCGGGCGATCCGTACGGTTGCCGCCGGGGAGCGGGCGCTCGACCCGAGCGCGGCGGCGGCGGTGTTGTGGCCGGCGGAGAGTCCGTTGACGCCGCGGGAGATGGACGTGCTGCGGATGGCTGCCGAGGGTCTTCCGCTGAAGGAGATCGCCGTTCGTCTGCATCTGGCGCATGGGACGGTGCGTAATCATCTGTCGGCGATCCTTGCCAAGACCGGTGCGCGTAACCGGTTGGAGGCGGTGTGGCGCGCGCGGTGTGACGGCTGGTTGTAGCAGTTGGGGGGCGGGTTCGGTGGTGCGACCGGGCCCGCTCCCCCGCCGTGCGGATGCGTCGGATGCGTGTTTGAATGCTAACGATGGGTGATCGTTGTGGGGGTGCACGGGAAGGTTCGTGATGATCCGTACCCTGCTCGCGTTGGACAGTGCCCTGGTGTTGGGTGCGTTGTCGTTCGTCCTTGCTGCCGAGGACGACATCCGGGTGGTGGCGGAGGTGGACCGGGGTGACGCGGTTCCCGAGGCGGTGCGGGATGGGCGTCCCGACGTGGTGGTGGCTGATCTGGATTTCGTCGAGGGCGTCGAGGCCAGCCGTCTGGGGCAGTGTCCGGTGCTGGTGTTGGCTCATCCGCGGCGGGCGGGGCGGTTGCGTGGGATGCGGTGTGGGACGCGGATGATCGGCATCCTGCGCAGTGATGTCGCTCCGCAGCGGGTGGTCGAGGGGATTCGTCTGCTGGCTCGCCGGGAGCCGGTGCTCGACGCGGACCTTGTGGTCGCGGCGCTGCACGCGGACGGTCCGTTGACCGAGCGGGAGACGGAGGTGCTGGCGTTGACCGCGGAGGGGGCGCCGGTGGCGGAGGTCGCGGTGTCGTTGGGGTTGACCAGTGGGACGGTTCGCAACCATCTCGGTCGGATCGCCCGCAAGGTTGGTGCGCGTACGCGGGTAGAGGCGGTGCGGGTGGCGCGTGAGGCGGGTTGGATCTGAGCGGTGTGGGTGGTGGGTTCACCCGCGTCGCGTTGGGGTGGGCAGGGGTGGTGTGGTGCGCTCCTGCCAGTGGCCGATGAGCAGCCGGTAGGTCGTGGAGTGTTCCAGCAGGTGCTCGTGGGTGCCGGCCTGGGGTTCGGTGCCGTCGAGGACGAGTAGTCGGTGGGCGCGGATCGCGGAGCTGATGCGGTGGGCGATGACGACCAGGGTGCCGGGTCGCCGGGCGAAGGCGTCTTCGACGGTTGCCTCCAGTGCCGGGTCCAGGTGGCAGGTGGCTTCGTCGAGGATCACCAGTGGGGCGGGTGCGAGCCAGGCGCGGACGGCGGCGATGAGTTGTCGCTCGCCGCTGGAGAGCTGGGCTGGTGTGATCGGCGCGGTCAGGCCGCCCAGTCGGGTGGCCAGGGGGCGTGCGCCGAGCGTGTCGATGGCGGTTTCCAGGGTGTGGTCGTCGGCGTCGGGCCGTAGGTAGCGCAGGTTGTCGGCGAGTCGGCCGGTGAAGATGTATGCCTCCTGCGGGACCAGTACCCGCCTGGTGGCGAGGATTGTTGGTTCGGTGCCGGTGACCGGGTGGCCGGCGAGGTGGACCGTGCCGGTCTGTGGTGGTAGCAGGCCGGCGAGGAGGGCGGCGAGGGTGGATTTGCCCGCGCCGCTGGGGCCCACGACGGCGAGGTGGTCGCCGGGGTTGAGGGTCAGCGAGAGGTTTTCCAGGACGGGTCGGGCGTGTGGGCCGTAGCGGAAGGTCAGGTTGCGGATCTCGGCGGCTGGGGTCGGGTTGGTGGTCGACCGGGGTGGGGTGTGGGATCTGGTCGGGTGGGTGGTGTTGGGTTCCGGGTAGGTGCGCAGGATGTTCTCCAGGGTCACCAGGTAGCGCAGTCCCCCGCCGCCGATGCCTTGGAGCAGGGTGTGCAGGGCTGGTTGCAGGCCGGTGGAGATGTAGATGAGCGCGCCCAGTACCGCGCCGGCGGTCAGGCCCCGTTCGACCAGCCAGGGTGTGGCGATCAGCAGGACGATCAGTGGGAGCCAGCCGCCGATGCCGAGGCTGAGGCTGCGGATCGCGGCCATCCGGGCGAGGGTGCGTTCCGCTGTGGCCTGTGCGGACACCTGCTGGTCCACGTCGGTGGTGACGCGTGTCTGGGCGCCGCAGGCGAGTACGTCGCGGTGCGCGGTCAGGGCGGTGGCGGCCGAGTGGCTGAGGTGTTCGCCGGTGCGGACGTAGGTGCGTTGGTGCGTGATCATGGCTGGTAGTGCGGCGAGGAACACGGCCAGGCCGGCGGCCAGTGGCGCGGCGGCCAGCGCCGCGACGACGGGTGCCAGGGCGAGGAGTCCGAGGAGGGCCGCGCCGGCGGCGAAGAGGAAGCCGCGGGTGACCATGAGCAGGCCGGCGAAGGTGTCGCGGACGATTTCCAGTTGGTGGGTCAGGCGGGCCAGGGCTGCGTTGTCCGGGTGTGCGCCGGTTCGGGTGGCGTCGTGCAGCGCTCCCCGGACCATGCGGGTGGCGAGTTCGTCGCGGAAGGGTTCGACAACGGCGCCGAGGCACCGGTATGTGCGGCCGGTGGCCGCTGCGCCGAGCAGTACGGCGGCGGCGAGGGCGCCCAGCCAGGCCAGGCCGGTGACGGGACGCCCGGCCAGGAATCCTTCGTCGACGGCGTGCGCGACCAGGTAGCCGGAGAGCAGTGCGGGTATCGCTTCGACGAGTGACCAGCCGGCGAGTCGGGTCAGGTCCCGTCGGCGGGCCAGTGCGGCCCGCCAGGTGACCTGTCGTACGCCGGGGTGGGTCACGGCGCGCTGCTTGTGGGTGTGAAGACGGCGCGGTATTCCGGGTCGGCCCAGAGTTGGTGGTGTGGCGCGAGGCCGCGTAGCCGGCCGGTGTGCAGCCAGGCGACGAGGTCTGCGGCTGCCGCGGTCGCGGGCCGGTGGGTGATCAGGAGTCGGGTGCGGTGGTCGGTTCGTCGGGTGGTTGCCTGGGTGATGCGGTGTTCGGTGGCGGTGTCCAGGTTGGAGGTGGCGTCGTCGAGGATGAGTAGTCGGTCGGCGGTGAAGGCGCGGGCCAGGCCGAGGCGTTGGGTTTCGCCGCCGGACAGCGGTGTGTGGGTCAGTGGGGTGCGGTAGCCGTCGGGGAGTCGTTCGACGACGTCGGCTATGGCCGCGGCGCGGGTGGCGGCGAGGACGGCCGGTGTGGCCGGGGTCGGTTCGGGTGGTGGTGTCGCCGACTCGGTCGGCAGTGCCAGGCCGATGGCGTCGTGGATGGTCGCGCCGATCAGGACGGGTCGGTCGAAGGCGTAGCCCACGGCGCGGCGCAGCGCGGCCGGGTCGAGGTGGCGCAGGGGTACGCCGTCGAGTCGTACGTCGCCGGTGTCGGGGTCGTGTAGTCGTCCGGCGATGGCGGCGAGGGTCGACTTGCCGGCGCCGGACGTGCCGACGACGGCGACGGTGGCGCCGGCTGGTACGTCCAGGTCGATGCGGTCCAGGATGGGGCGGCCGTCGTCGGTGTGCACGCTGACCGCGCGGAGTTGTAGTGTGCCGCCGCCGGGTGGCAGGGGTCGGGTGCCGGTGGGTGCGGCGGGTTGGGCGAGCACGTCGGCGATGCGGTGCGCGCCGGCGCGGCTGCGGACCAGGTGGTTCAGGGTGGCGAGTACGCCGCCGAGTCCGGCGCCGAGGGCGGCGTAGCGGACCGCGGCGACCAGTTGTCCTGGTGTGAGCCAGTTGACGGTCAGGGCGTATCCGCCGACGGCGATGACGCTGAGGTGCAGCAGCGGCGCGACGGCGGCGGTGCGGGCGCTTGCCGTGGCCAGGAGTGTCCATCCGCGGTGGCCGTACCGGTTCAGTGTGGGTAGGGCGGCGAGGACGCGTTCCTGTTCGCGGTGGGTGGTGGCGGCGGCGGCGATGGTGCGGGCGCCGTTGAGTGATTCCAGGAGTCGGCCGGCGATGCCGCCCAGGACCCGTTGGTAGTTCGCGGTCGCGGTCGAGGCGTCGGTGACGAAGGCTCGCATGAGGACGGTGAGGAGGCCCAGGCCGGCGAGGAGGGTGATCCCGAGAGTGGGGTGGATGATGGTGAGCGCGACGACGCTGCCCAGTGGTGGGAGAACTGCCACGGTCGCGAGGACGAGGGCGTTGCCGGCCTGTCCGGCGTCGGCGGCCTGGCTGACCAGCCGGCCGACGAGGTCGCCTACCGGGTGACGGCGGGTGGCGCGGACGTCGAGGGTGAACAGGTGGCGTAGCAGGTGGCGGCGTAGCCCTGCGGTGGCGCGTGCCGCGCCGAGTCCGGTGGCCAGGTCGCTGAGGGTGTCGACGCAGATGAGGACGAGGACGAGCGCGCAGGCGGTCCACCAGCCGGAGCCGCCGGTGAGGGCGGTGTCGACGGCGTGGCCGAGGGCTGCGGGGAGCAGGAGTTCGGCGGTCGCGCCGAGCAGGGCGACCGCTGCGAGTGTGGCGGTCCAGCCGCCGCCGGCCAGGGCGGTGCGTCGGAGCAACCGGTCGCCCGTGGCGAACGCCGACATCGGTTCCCTCCCGGTGATGCGCGGTCGCCCTGGGTGGGTACGTCTACCCGCCCAGGGCAACCGTGTGCGATTGGATCAGTTGCAGGTCGTGACGGAGAGCGAGCTGTCGCCGCAGAGCAGCAGGCTCGCCCGGCTACCGCCACCCGTGCGGTCGGCCGGAGCCATCTCCAGGCCCTGGAGGTCCAGAAGCGCCATGTCGTGTCACCTCCCTTCGTTTCGTCGGTGGAGAAGGTGCCCTCGTTGTGGCGAGGGGGTCGGTGCGCCCGTGAGGGGCGTGAGGAACGGCAGCGTCGGTGGTGTGTCGTGCTGGGCGCAGGCCAGCGCGAGCAGCACGCCGGCGGTGCCGGTGCCGAGGTCCATGGACAGGCGGAGCAGCTGTTCGCCGGGGAAGGCGGTGCCGCCGGCGTACGGCAGCGCGTGCCAGGTCAGCCGGTCCAGTTGCGCGGTGAGGTCGCGGCGGTCGGTGTCGTCGGGTGAGGCGGCGAGGTAGGTGATGATGCCGGCGCGGCCGGCGAAGAGCCCGGACTGGGCGTAGAACGGTGAGCGTGCCGCGCGGCGGACGCCCGCGCTCGCCTCGGTGAACTGGTCGTCGGCGCGGTGGCGTAGGTACTGGTCGATGACCAGTCCGATGCCGACGCTGCCGTTGGCCAGGTAGGGCATGGTCCGCCAGCCTTCGTTGACCTCCAGTGCGCCGTCTGGGCGTACCACGCAGCGGCGCAGGTCCTGCCGTAGTGCGGTGGCGGCGTGCCGGAGCAGGGTGTCGTCGCCGGTCAGTTCGTGCAGTCGCAGGGCCATCAGCGCCGCGCCGGTGCGGCCGCGGAGCAGCCCGGCGTACGGGTGGCGTCCGCCGCTGATGTCGGGGCCGGGGTCGTCGGCGAGTTGGTCGATGACGCGTTCGGCGGCCTGCCAGGCGGCGTCGCGCAGCGTCGTCTCGCCGGTGCGGGCGGCCAGTTCGGCGAGGTTGAGGGCGATCCCGGACAGTCCGCTGTGCAGGCTGTGGTCGAGCCCGTCGAGGGGTTCGCGGAGGCAGATGTCGAGGACGTCGAGGGCGTCCTGTCGGCGGCCGAGGTGTTCCAGGGCGTAGGCGACGCCGTGCAGGCCGTCGTAGAAGCCGCAGCGGGTGCCGGAGGGTGGTGCCGTTGCTCGCCGTACCAGCCATTGCTCGTGTTCGGGCTGTCGGCCGGCGCCGCTGGCGTGTAGGGCGTACAGGACGCCTGCCGCGCCGTGGGCGAGGTTGAGGCCGCCGGTGCGGAACTGTTCGATGTCGCCGGGGTGGAGCCGGTCGTCGCGTTCGGGTGTGGCGCTGGCGACGATGGCCGTGGTCAGTCGGTCCCGTGCGGTCGGCCAGTCGCCGAGGTGCACGTCGGGGGCGGTGGTGGCCGGTGCGTCGCCGGTGATCTCTTGGACGGCCGGGTCGAGGAAGGACCGGGGCACCGGGAGGTTCGTGGCGATGATGTCGGCCAGGTGTGCCACTTTGGCGGGGGCGAGGCGGACCAGTTGGGTCAGCGGCAGGAACAGCGCCAGTCGCAGGCAGGCCAGGGCGTAGCGGTCCACCGCAGGCCCGGTGCGGTCGCGTGGGGCCGCGAAGCCCTGGTTGCGCAGCCCGGGGCGGCGGTGTCCGGCGATCGGCGCGGCGACCTCGAAGTCGACGAGGGCGACCTGGTCGTCGGGGCGGATCATGATGTTGAACAGGTGCAGGTCGCCGTAGACCAGGCCGCGGTCGTGGATCGCCGTGATGAGCGCGTCGACCTGTTCGTAGACGTGTCGGGCCCAGCGGGTGTACGCCGTGCGGTCGTCGGGCGTCGCGTCGGCGTCGATGAGGGGGTACCTGTCGACGAGCGCCTTGTTCAGCGGTCGGCCCTCGATGAATTCGAGCGCGAGGAAGTGGTGCTCGCCGAGGGTGAACTCGTCGTGTACGCGCGGGACCTGCGGTAGGTCGGCGAGTTGCCGTAGGGCCGTGGCCTCGCGGGCCAGCCGGGCGACGGCGTCGGTGCCGTCGGCGTCCAGGCCGGCGTGCGGCCGGGCTTCCTTGAGGACCACCTGGGTGTCGGTGCGCAGGTCGCGGCCGACGTACAGTCCGCCGCCGTTGGAGAAGTGGATGACCCGCTCGATGCGGTAGGGCACCTCGTTGGTGTTGGTGTCGTTGCGGGCGGCCAGGTGGGGGCCGAGGAAGTCGGGCAGGGTGACCCAGGCCGGCAGGTGGAACACGGGTTCGCGGCGGTCGGGCACGAGCGTGCCGGAGTCGTCCTCGATCGCCGGCACGACCTGGCCGTCCGGGGAGTGGCAGTAGCGGGCGGCGAAGCCCCCGTAGCGCACGTGGACCGGTCCGGTTCCGTAGCGCAGGTCGCTGAGGACGTACGGTCCGGGCTCGCCGGCCAGCAGTTCGTCGAGTTCCTTGCAGGTCAGCTCCAGCTCCGCGTCGTCGCGTGGGTAGACCGTGACGAACTTGCCGCTGGCGGCTCGGGCGGCGTACTTGGAGTTGCGCAGCAGCAGGGTGCGGGGTCCGCGCAGGAACTTGAAGGACAGACCTCGGGGTACGCAGTAGTCGAAGACGGTGTCGAGTATCCGCTCGGCGTTGGCCAGCGTGGCCGAGATGTGGATCTTCCAGCCCTGCTGGGGCAGTGAGCCGCCGTCCGGGCCGTAGATCAGCCAGTCGTCGAGCGGCTCGCGGCGCCATCCGTGCGGCACCGGCCGATCGGCGGCCGGGAAGACGGGTTGCGCGACGGCGGCGCCGAGCGAGTCGTAGAACAGTCGATCAGCGGCGCAGTAGCTGTCGTAGCGCTCGTCCACCGTCCCGCCTCCCGTCTCGAACCTGGCCGGCTGTCGTGCCGGCGCTCTGGATCGAGTCTCGTGGACGGGACGGGGCGCCCCACAGTGCAGTTAGTCATGAGGTTCGATGCGTGGTGCACAGGTGTTCATGACAAAAGTCAGGGCCTGCTGCCGGATCGGTCGCTCACGTGCGGGTTCGCCGCAGCCAGTCCTGGGCGTGTGCGCGCAGCAGGGCCGGTTGTTCGAAGGGCAGGTAGTGGCCGGCCTGGTCGATGGTGGTGTAGGTGCCACGGGGGTAGCGGCGCATGGCGTGGAACTGGTCGGCGTACCCGACGACGCCGTCCTGTCGGCCGGTGAGCACGGTGACGGGCCCGTGGAAGGGTGTGTCGACGTGCTCGTCCGGGAGCGCGTACCCGGGGCCGCTCCGCAGCGTCCGTTGGAAGGTGTCGTCGCCGGGGCCGCCGGCGGTGAGGGCGGCGAGCACCGTGCTGACGACGGCCGGGGTGCGGTGGCCCAGCGCGGCGTCGAGGTGCGCGCGAAGGTCGGTGGGGGCCTCGTCGAGCCAACCGGCGGGTCCCGGTGTCGGGCGCTCCTCGGGCAGGGTGCGGCTGCTCGGCGCGATGGTGACACCGGGGCAGACGAGGAGCAGGCCGCGGACGAGTTCGGGTCGTTGGCGGGCGATCCCGGCGGCGAGGTACGCCCCGTAGGAGGCGCCAGCCAGGAGGACGGGCGCGTCGACGTGGTCGTCGAGCCACGCGCACACCACGTCCAGCACCGCCTGGGAGGTGGCCGGGCAGGTTGCGGGGGTGTCTCCGTGGCCGGGCAGGTCGAGGTACGTCTCGCGCAGGTCGGTGCCGGCGAAGGCGGGTGCCAGGGCGGCGGCCGTGGCGGCGCGGGTCATGCTGAACATCGGCAGGCAGATGATCTTCGGCCCGGTTCCCGCTGACTGGTCGAATGTGAGGCGCATTGTCGAATTCTGCATCGGGTGGTGGAGCGCGGGGGTTCCCGGTGAGCGCCGTCGTTGTGGCTGACCTTACGTGCGTCGCCCGCCGGGAATTCCGCGGGTGGGTCGCGCCGTTGTCCGTTCGGAAGATCAGAATCAGATGATCGAATGGAAGTGCCATGCACATGCGCTCAGACGCGGTGGTGCTGTTCGGCGTTACCGGAGACCTCGTCTCGAAGAAGCTGTTCCCGGCGCTGTACGAGTTGACCCGTCGCGACCGCCTGAATGTCCCGGTGATCGGCGTGGCCCGCTCCCCCTGGGATGACCAGCAGCTCGTCACCATGGCCCGCAAGTCGGTGCTGGAGGCCAACGACGAGATCGACGAGGAGACCTTCGACGGGCTGGCGGCCAACCTTTCGATGATCTCCGGCGACTACGCCGACCCGACGACCTACCAGCGTCTGGCCGAGCGTCTGCGCGACGCCGAGCGGCCCGTCTTCTACCTGGCGATTCCTCCGGCGGTGTTCGGGTCGGTCGTCGAGGGCCTCGCGGCGGTCGGGTTGGCCGGCCGGGGCCGGGTGATCGTGGAGAAGCCGTTCGGGCGTGACCTGGAGTCGTCGCGTGAGCTGGATCGCACGCTGCGGGCGGCGTTCGACAGCGAGCGGGTGTTCCGCATCGACCATTACCTGGGCAAGGAGGCCGTCGAGGGCCTTTACGCCTTCCGGTTCGCCAACCGGTTGTTCGAGCCGTTGTGGAACAACGAGCACATCGACAACATCCAGGTGACCCTCGCGGAGGCTTTCGGTACGCAGGGGCGGGCCGGGTTCTACGACACGGTGGGTGCCACCCGGGACGTGTTGCAGAACCACATCCTGCAGGTCGTCGCGTTGATCGCGATGGAGGCGCCCGCCAGTGACGACACGACCGCGTTCCGGGAGGCGGAGGCCGCGGTGCTGCGGCAGATCGCGCCGCTGTCGCCGGAGTCCACGGTCCGGGGGCAGTACGCCGGCTACCGCGACGAGCCGGGCGTCGCCGCCGACTCCAACACCGAGACGTTCGTGGCGACCCGGTTGACCGTCGACTCCCCCCGCTGGGCGGGTGTGCCGTTCTACCTGCGCACCGGTAAGTCCCTGCCGGGGACGGCGACGGAGGTCGTGGTCGAGTTCAAGCAGCCGCAGCGGTCGCTGATCCCGGCGGAGCGGGGCACGGCGACCGCCGCGAACCTGTTGCGGTTCCGCCTCGGGCGCGGCGACGGCATCACGATGTCGATCCAGGCGAAGAGCCCGGGCGCCGAGGTCGCGAGTCGTCCGGTGGACCTGTCCGTCGACTTCGGGTCGGCTCTCGGTCGCCGCCAGGAGGCGTACGAGCGGTTGCTCGACGACGCGATGGACGGGCAACACCTGCGGTTCGCCCGCGCGGAGACGATCGAGCAGGAGTGGCGCATCGTCGCGCCGATCCTGGACCTGCCGGCACCGGTGCTGTCGTACGACAAGGGCACCTGGGGTCCGGCGGACGCCGAGGCCCTCGCCGGCGGCTGGCACGCCCCGTACCTGCGGTAGTGGCGCTGCTCACGGCGCCGGCGTTGCCGGCGTCGGAGCGCGCCGCGCCCTGGCAGGGTGTGCCGAATGGCAACTGATGAGACGGTGGGCGCGCTCGCCGAACTGGCCGAGGCCGAGTTCATGTTCCGGTACGAGTCGGGTGCGTCGGCCGACGTCCGGGACGCGCTCGGGATCCGGACGGCCAGGATGGGCGGCGGGGTGGTGCTGTCGATGCGACACGACCCGACCGGCTACTGGTCCAAGGCGCTCGGGTTCGGCGTCGACGAGCCGGTGACCGGCGAGTTGATCGCCCAGGTGTGCGACGTCTACCGCGCCGAGGGCACGCCCAGCGCGGTCATCCAGATCGCCCCGGACCGGCTGCCGGCGGACTGGGACGAGATCTGCGCGCGGGAGAACATCACGGCGGGCGGTGTGTGGGTCAAGCTCGCTGGTGAGATCGACGCCCTGAAGCCCGGTGGCACCGACCTGCGGGTCGGTCCGGTCCCGGACGAGTCGGTGCACGAGTGGGCGTCGGTGGTCCTGCGGTGTTTCGGGATGCCCGAGGAACACCTGGGCCCGATGCTGACCGCGAGCGTCCGCGACCCCGGCTTCCGTCCGTTCGCCGCGTGGGACGGTGCGGAGATGGTGGCCGCCGCGAACCTGTTCGTGCACGGCGAGGTCGGTTCGCTCAACACCGGTGCCACGCTGCCGACGCATCGGGGTCGGGGCGCGCAGTCGGGCCTGCTGGCGGCCCGGGTGGCCGCGGCTGCGGCGGCCGGTTGCCGGTGGGTCACCGCCGAGACGGGCCGGCCCGCGCCGGGTTCGTCGAATCCGTCGCTGGACAACATGCGCCGGCTGGGCATGAGCCCGCTGTACGAGCGGCGTAACTGGGTGTGGCAGGCGTAGCCCGGGGGCTGACAGATGGCGTGGCTGAGTGACCGCTCAGCTCACGGTATCGACCACCCGGCGCTGCCGAGGTTTGCCGCCGGTGTGTGCGGGGGGCACGTTGTGGGGACGTCTCGTCCTCATCGGAGAGGAAGCAGCGCATGCTTTCCGCACTCGATCGTCGGCACACCATCGCGCCGCCCGGCTACAGCCGGTGGCTCATCCCCCCGGCGGCGTTGGCCATCCACCTCTGCATCGGCCAGGTCTACGCGACAAGCGTCTACAAGAACTCGCTGATCGCCCACTTCGACACCAGCCAGACCGCGATCGGGGTGATCTTCAGCATCGCGATCGTGATGCTGGGGTTGTCCGCCGCGGTCGCCGGGACCTGGGTGGAGGCGAACGGGCCGCGTAAGGCGATGTTCGTCTCGGCCTGCTTCTGGGCGACGGGCTTCCTGGTGGGTTCGGTGGGCATCGCCACGAAGCAACTGTGGTTGCTGTATCTGGGCTACGGCCTGCTCGGCGGCATCGGTCTGGGGATCGGCTACATCTCCCCGGTCTCCACGTTGATCAAGTGGTTCCCGGACCGGCCGGGCCTGGCCACCGGTCTGGCGATCATGGGCTTCGGTGGTGGGGCGATGGTCGCCTCTCCCCTGTCCCGGCAGCTCCTGTCGTTCTACGACCCCGGCTACGACCCGGCCAACGCCGGGTCGACGGCGTCGGGCAGCGCCCTGGTCTGGTTGTTCGTGACGCTCGGCCTCGGCTACTTCGTGATCATGATGTTCGGGGTGGCGAACGTGCGGGTGCCGGCCGAGGATTGGCGGCCGGCCGGCTTCGACCCTGCCAGCGTGGCGGCGAAACCGCTGGTGACCACGGCGAACGTGTCGGCGGCGAACGCGGTGAGGACCCGCTCGTTCTGGCTGTTGTGGGTGGTGCTGTTCTGCAACGTCACCGCCGGAATCGGCATCCTGGAGCAGGCCAGCCCGATGATCCAGGACTTCTTCCGGGACAACGGCACGTCCGCGGTGACCGTCGCGGCGGCCGGCGGGTTCGTGGGCCTGCTGTCGCTGTTCAACATGGCCGGCCGGTTCGTGTGGTCGTCCACGTCGGACGTCATCGGCCGCAAACCGATCTACCTGGTGTACCTGGGTGTCGGCATGGTGCTGTACGCGCTGCTGGCCCTCGTGGGGCAGACCGCCACGGCGCTGTTCGTGCTGTTGGCCTGCGTGATCCTGTCGTTCTACGGCGGTGGGTTCGCGACCGTGCCGGCGTACCTGCGGGACCTGTTCGGCACGTTCCAGGTCGGCGCGATCCACGGCCGGTTGCTGACCGCATGGTCGGCGGCGGGGATCGCCGGTCCGCTGATCGTCAACGGGTTCCTCGACGCGCAGGGCAAGCCGGGCACGTTGACCGCGGCGGCGTACCGGCCGGCGCTGTTCACCATGGTGGGGGTCCTCGCGGTGGGCTTCGTGGCGAACCTGCTGGTGCGGCCGGTGCCGCAGCGCTACCACGAGCCGGCGGGGGATGTGGACGAGCCGAAGACCGAGCAGAGGAGTGGGACGCGATGAGCGACGACAGCCGTAACGGGCAGCAGGCCCGGTTGTGGATCTCCTGGCTGGTGGTGGCGGTGCTGCTCGGCTACGGGGTGGCGCAGACCGTCATCACGGCGGCGAAACTGTTCACCCACTGAGAGCGGTGAGCCGGGGCGCGCGGCGTCCCGGCTCACAGGCCGCCGGACACCCGCAGGACCGTGCCGGTGGCGTAGGAGGCGTCAGGGCCGAGCAGCCAGGCGATGGCGGCGGCGATCTCGTCGGGTTCGCCGGCGCGGCCGAGCGGGATGCGGCCGACAGCCGAGTCGGGGCGGTCGGGCACGCCGGAGTCGGCGTGGATGTCGGTACGCACGATGCCGGGCGCGACGGCGTTGACCCGGATGCCCTTCGGGGCGAGTTCCTTGGCCAGGCCCACGGTGAGGGTGTCGGTGGCGGCCTTCACCGCGGCGTAGTGCACGTACTCCCCCGGGCTGCCGAGGGTCGCGGCGGCCGAGGAGACGTTGACGATCGCGCCGCCGTCGGTCAGCCGGCGGGCGGCCTGCTGCGCGCAGAGGACGTAGCCGACGAGGTTGACGTCGACGACCCGGCGCAGGTCTTCGACGCGCAGCTCGGTGAAGGGTCCGATGAGGCTGGTGACACCGGCGTTGTTGACCAGGCCGGTGAGCGGGCCGAGCTGCGCTGCGGCGTCGAACAGCTCGGCGACCTGGTCGGGGTCGGTGGTGTCGGCGCGTACCGCGATGGCGTTCGCTCCGGTCGCGCGCAGGTCGGCCAGGACGGTCGCGGCGGCGGCCTCGTCGCGGCGGTAGCACAGGGCGACGTGGTGACCGGCGGCGGCGAGGCGGCGGGCGGTGGCCGCGCCGATGCCGCGACCGCCGCCGGTGATGACGGTGACGGGTGCCACGGTGCCTCCAGGGCTGTCGGAGCAGGATGTGCCGACGCTACCGTGACCGGCGCGATGCGGTCGTCGAGAGGAGGGTCACATGCAGCGCGCGTTGGTGCTCGGTGGTGGCGGGGTGACCGGGGTGGCCTGGGAGTTGGGGCTGCTGGCGGGGCTGGTCGAGCGGGGTGTGCCGGTCACCGGCGCGGATCTCGTGGTCGGCACGTCGGCGGGCTCGGTGGTCGGCGCGCAGGTGTGCTCCGGGTTGCCGGTGCAGCGGTTCTACGAGGAGCAGTTGGCCCCGCCGTCGGGTGGGTCGGCGGCACGGTTGGGCGTCGTGGCGCTGGCCCGGTTGGTGTGGGCCGGTGGCCGTACCCGCGACGAGGTGCGCTCACGGGCGCGGATCGGGGCGATGGCGCTGGCGGCGCGTACCCCGTCGGAGGCGTCGCAGCGCGCGGTGATCGAGGCCCGCCTGGCGGCCCGGGAGTGGCCGGCGCGGCGGCTGCTGGTCACGGCGGTGGATGCGGTCTCCGGTGAGTTCGTGGTGTTCGACAGCGACAGCGGGGTGTCGCTGGTGGACGCGGTGGGCGCGAGTTGCGCGGTGCCCGGGGTGTGGCCGCCGGTGACGATCGGCGCGCGCCGGTTCGTCGACGGCGGGATGCGCTCGACGGTGAACGCGGACCTCGCGGCGGGGGCCCAGCGGGTGTTGGTGCTCGCGCCGACGTCGGCGGCGTTCGGGCCGATGCCACGGTTGTCGGCGCAGGTGGACGAGCTGCGGGCCGCCGGGTCGACGGTGGTGGTGGTGACGCCGGACGCGGCGGCGCGCACGGCGATCGGCCGTAACCTGCTGGATCCGGCGCGGCGGGCGGGTGCGGCGCGCGCCGGGCGGAGCCAGGCCGACGCGGTGGCCGACGAGGTGTCGGCGCTCTGGGGGTGATCGCTTACGCTCTGCGCGCGTTCGGTCGATCGGACAACGGAGGTGCGCGGTGGCGGGTGTGGGTGTCGGCGACGTGGTGCAGGATTTCGAGCTGCCCGATGAGACAGGCACGACGCGGCGGCTGTCGGAGTTCCTGGCGACCGGGCCGGTGGTGTTGTTCTTCTACCCGGGGGCGATGACCCGGGGTTGCACCGCGGAGAGCTGCCACTTCCGGGACCTCGCGGCGGAGTTCACGGCGCTGGGCGCGACCCGGGTGGGCATCAGCCGGGACCCGGTGGCCAAGCAGGCGGAGTTCTCGAAGCTGCACGGGTTCGACTATCCGCTGCTGTCCGATGTGGACGGCACTGTGGCGCAGCAGTTCGGGGTGAAGCGGCGGGTGCCGCTGGGGGCGCTGAGCACGAAGCGGATGACGTTCGTGATCGGTGCCGACCGGCGGATCATCGAGGTGATCCACAGCGAGGTCAGCATGAACGACCACGCGGATCGGGCGCTGCGGACGTTGGGCGGCTGAAGGGGCGTGGGCCCTGTGCGGCGGCTGTCGCAGCCGGCTGGTATCAAGACAGAAATCAAACAGGTGTACGGAAGAGGGTTGTGATGGATGCCGGCCAGGGTTTGTCCACTGACGAGGTGCAGAGCATCCGGGAGGCGTTGGCGGCCGGGCGTAAGCCACGGGTGGTGTTCACCGCCTCGGCGGGGCAGATCGCCGGCCAGGTCGGTCAGGTGATCGAGCTGACCGACCCGGAGGTGTCCGACGAGTTCGTGGTGGTGCGTTTCGGCCGCGACGAGTTGCCGTTCTCCCCCGCCGACCTGGCGGTGGCGCCCAAGGGCGCCGGTCGTCGGGTGGTTGCGGAGCCGAAACCGGAGCCCGAGCCGGAGCCCGAGCCCGTGGCGGCGCCGGAGTTCGTGTTGGACACGCCGCGGGTGCCCGCGCAGCGACAGGAGGAGCCGAAGGTGGAGCAGACGGAGAAGCCGCCGGCGCGGCGGGCGGTCAAGGCCGTCAAGCCGAAGGGCCCCGCGGGTCTCACCGTGACGTTGGCGTACGCCGACGGCGAGTGGACCGTCGCCGCGCAGCAGGGCAGCAAGGCCCTGGCGAAGCCGTACGTGGTGAAGCCGGCCGAGGCGTTGAGGATGGTGGCGCTGGTCGACGTGCCCGGGGTGCAGGAGGCGGTGGAGCAGATCCTCGGCTCCGAGCGGGCCGAGGCGGAGCAGCAGGCCGAGAAGCTGCGCGCCGAGCTGGCCGAGATCGAGGCGCGTCTGGCGGAGCTGCGCGAGGCCCGCTGAGGGTACTCAGCGTCGGGCGTGGTGCTCCAGTAGCCGGCTGAGCAGGCGGGTCAGCTGGTCGCGTTCGGCGGTGGACAGCGGGGCGAGCAGGTCGTTCTGGACCCGGCCGACGGTGTCGCCCATCCGGTGGGCCTCGTCGGCGCCGGCGTCGGTGAGGCTGATGACGTTGCGGCGGCGGTCGGCCGGGTCGGGGGCGCGTACGACGAGCCCCCGACCGGCCAGGTCGTTGACGGCGGCCACGACGTCGCTGCGGTCGATGCCGCAGCGTCGGCCCAGGTCGGCCTGGCTCGCGGGGCCGTCCTCGGCCAGCGCGGCGAGCAGCCGGTAGTGGTAGCCGCGCAGGTCGTGCGCGGCGAAGCCGTCGCTGAGCAGCCGGGTGGCGTGGGCGGCGGCCTGGTTCAGCAGCCAGGTCGGGGAGGTGCGGAGCCCGGCGGGTGACTGCGGGGCGGTCGACTCCATGGCGGCAGCCTAACAGGAATCGTTGGCGTGACCCACGATCCGTGTTACGTTGGTTGCGCCAACGTTGGTGCCACCAACGTTCAGAAGGAGGCGTCATGTCCACCGCTCCCACCCTCAACGGCCAGGTCGTCGGCCAGGCCCACTACGCCACCCGGGCCCTGCTGGAGCGTGCCGTCGCGCCGCTCGGGCTCAACTTCGGCCAGGTCCTCGTGCTCAACGTCCTCGCCGACGGGCCCGTCGAACGCGATCACCTCACGCACCGGATCACCAGCACACTCAAGGTCGACGGGCCGGCCGTGCAGGAGGTGATCGCTCGCCTCGTCGACGCGAACCTCGCGCAGGACGACACCGACGGCACACGGCTCCGGCTCACCGACACCGGTCACGCGACGCAGGCCCGCGTCGCGGAGGCCGTCTCCGGCATCACCGCCCGCCTCTACGCGGACATCCCCGCCGACGAGGCGAGCGCCGCCGCCCGGGCGCTCACAGTCATCACCCAACGCGCGAACGCCGAACTGGCGGCCTGAGCGGCACTCGCGCGGGCCGGACCGGCCAGGGGCCTCGACCGGTCAGAAGTAGTCGAGCACCTGGGCCGGGCCGCCCGCGCCCAGCAGATCCAGAGCGTCCGGTGCGACACCGGCGGTGTGCAGCAGGCCCGCCTGCGCGACCGACCGGGCACCGGACGCCCCGGTGTACAGCAACGCGAAACCGCGAACATCCAGCCGCAGATCCGCCTCACCGTCGAGGCGGACCAGCTCGGCGGCGCCGTCGGCGACAGCCAACCGCCAGGTGCCGGTGTTCCACTCGGCAAGCGGATCGGTGAGGCTGAAGTCCACGAAGCCCCGGACGTGGGCCGGCCACCCACGGGCGCTCACCGCGCGGGCGACGTCGACAGGCCGGTGCATCCACAGATCCCGTTCGTGGTCGCGGGCCGACTCCAACGGCAGGCAGGTGCTCACCGCGTCGCCGTCGAGCGGACACAGTCGCACTGTCGGCGCGACGCTCGCCCAACTGGCCAGCACACCGACGAGCTCCCGGGCGGCCTCGGCGGTGACCGCCAGGGCCTCGTCGACAGTGAGCACCGAGTCGGCACCGTAACCGCGGCCCCGCTGCCAGGTGGCGTAGCCGACCAGCGCGCCGTCGGTCTCGACGAGGGTGAGCCCGTCGCCGGGCAGGCCACCGTCAGCGGCGTGGAAGTCGAACAACTCGCCCTGGCGGGTCAACAGCCCGTTGCGGTGCCGGGTGACCTGCTCGTAGAGGGCGGCGACGGCCGGCAGGTCGGCCGCGGTGCCCGCACGCACCGCGAACCGCGGGTCGGGTCGGTGCCGGGGCAATGTGGCGGTGGCCAGGTCGACGGTCCGCAGCACCCCGGCGGTCTCCCACCCGCAGGCCCGGTACGGAGCGGCGACGGTCGGGTAGAGCGCGCTGACGGCCGCACCGCGCTCGCGGGCGCCGCGCAGCAACGCGGTGAGCATGGCACGAGCCACTCCCCTACCACGGGCCTCGGGGGCGACCGCCACACCCGCCACGTCGGCCGCCGACACCGCCCGCCCCGACCACCACTGGTCGTGATGCAGGTCGACGGCCTTACCGACGAGCCGCCCGGCCTCGTCGAACGCGCCGTAGCGCGTCAACCCGGGCACCTCGGCGACCTGCGCCGGTCGCTGCGGGTCGGAGCCGAACGCGAACCGGCCCAGTTCCCAGGCGGCGTCGAGGTCGTCGGCGGTAAGTTCACGTACGTGCGGGGTGGCGGGCATCGGCACACCGTAGCGAGGCGGCTCCGCGCGCCGACAGCCGTTTTACGGCCGTCGTACAGTCTGTCGCTCTCCGATGAGCCCGAGCGCGTCCAGCACGTCGCCGAGCACCCGCTGGTCGTGCTCGAGCTGCGGAACGTACTCGGTGATTCCCACTCCGACCACCTGGTGGTGGGCGCGCACGGCGGTCAGCGACCGTGCCAGCGCGGCGGCTGTCAGGCCGCCGGGGGTGGGCACCGCCACGGCAGGCAACGCGGACGGGTCCAGCACGTCCAGGTCGAGGTGCACGTACACCGCGGCACCGGGTGGGGGCAGTTCGGCCAGCCGGGTCGGCTGCGCGCCCAGAGTCGCGCAGTCCACCACCGTCAGGTCGTGCTGGTGCACGTACTCGACCTCGGCGGGGTCGAGATCTCGGACCCCCACCAACGCGACCTGGCCCGGCGTGAGGCAACCAGGCGCCGGCAGCGCACCGTCCGCGGCCGCGTCGAGCAGCAGGCGCAGAGGCATACCGTGCGCCGCCCCGCTCGGCGAACTCGCCGGTGTGTTGAGGTCGCCGTGTGCGTCGATCCAGAGCACGAACAGCCGTTCTGCGTACTGGTCCGCGAGGTGGGCCACCGACGCGACCTCGACCGCGCAGTCCCCGCCCAGCGTCAGCAGCCGCTGCGGGCGGTGCTCCGCAAGCACCCCACGGTGGGCGCGGTAGGCCTCGACGAGCACGGCCCGGTTTCGGACCCCGTCCTGCCGCTCCGACCCGCCGGACGGGACCGGTACCGTGACCCGCCGCGTCCCCGGCTCGGTCTGGGCACCCAACGCGGCTGCTCCCTCACGCACACGGGTGTCGTCCGCGCCCTGCCACATCGGTACCAGCACGTCGAGATCCCGGTTCCACATGGTGGCGATCTTTCCAGCGGCCCGGCCCCGCGCCACCGGGCGAGCGGTCAGTGCTGCGGGATGTTGGCCACGCCGATGCGCTTGCGGAACACCCAGTACGTCCAGCCCTGGTAGGCCAGCACCACCGGAGTGAAGATCACCGCCACCCAGGTCATGATCTTCAGGGTGTACGGGGTGGACGCGGCGTTGGTGGCCGTCAGCGTGCCGGCCGCGTCCAGGGTGGAGGGCAGCACGTTCGGGAACAGCGCCGCGAACAGGGTCGCCACGGCCAGGCCGATCGCCACGGCGGTGCCGGTGAACGCCCAGCCCTCCCGGCGTACCCGGGCGGCTGCCAGACCACCGAGCAGAGCGAGGGCCGCGCCGACGGCGAGCACGACGGCGGCCGTGCTGGAACGGATGCTCAACGTCCAGGTCAGGAACCCGACCGCGAGCACCACGGCGGCGACGCCCAGGCGCACCGCGAGCGCGCCCGCACGCTCGCGGATGTCGCCGGTGGTCTTCAGGGCGAGGAACACCGCGCCGTGGGTGAGGAACAGCGCGAGGGTGGTCGCGCCACCCAGCAGGGCGTACGGGTGGAGCAGGTCGACGAGGCCGCCGACGTACTCGTGGTCGGCGTCCAGTGGCACCCCGCGCAGGATGTTGGCGAAGGCGACGCCCCACAGGAACGCCGGCAGCAGCGAACCGACGACGATCGCGGTGTCCCAGCGGCGCTTCCAGGACGCCTCGGGGCGCTTGTGCCGGTACTCGAACGCGACGCCCCGGGCGATCAGGGCCAGCAGGATCAGCAGCAGCGGCAGGTAGAAGCCGGAGAACAGGGTGGCGTACCACTCGGGGAACGCGGCGAACATCGCGCCACCGGCGGTGATCAACCAGACCTCGTTGCCGTCCCAGACCGGCCCGATGGTGTTGATCAGTACGCGGCGTTCCCGGTCGTCACGGCCCAGGACGGGCAGCAGCATGCCGACGCCGAAGTCGAAGCCCTCCAGGATGAAGTACCCGGTGAACAGCACGGCGACGAGGAGAAACCAGATGGTGGTCAGTTCCACGATGGGCTCCGGGATCAGTAGGCGAAGGCGAGCGGGCGCTCGGCGTCGTCGGTGTCGTCGGTGGCGGGTTGGTCGCTGACGTCCGGTACGCCGGCCTTGGCGTAGCGCAGCAGCAACTTGACCTCGATCACGGCGAGGGTGGCGTAGATCAGGGTGAACGCGGTGAACGAGGTGAGCACCTCGGCCAGCGAGACGCTGCGGGACACCCCGTTGCGGGTGAGCATCTCGCCGAAGACGATCCACGGCTGACGGCCCATCTCGGTGAAGATCCAGCCGAACGAGTTGGCCAGCAACGGCAGCACCGGCATGGCCAGGCCGGCGCGCAGCAGCCATTTACTGCTCGGGGTACGGCCCTTGCGCTGGCTCCAGAGGACCAGCAGGGCGATCGCGCCGGCGGCCATCCCGAAGGCGATCATGAAGCGGAAGCTCCAGTAGGTGACCGGGATGATCGGGGTGTAGCTGCCCGCGCCGTACTGGGTGGCGTACTGGGCCTGCAGGTCGTTGATGCCGTGCACGGTGCCGTTCGGGTCACCGGTGCCCAGGTACGACAGCAGGTACGGGATCTTGAGGGCGAACACCTCGCGGCTGCCGTCGAGGCTGCCGATGGTGAGCACGGAGAACGAGGCGGGGCTCTCGGTGGTGTAGAGCCCTTCGGCGGCGGCCATCTTCATCGGCTGCACCTCGGTCATGATCTTGCCCTGGATGTCGCCGGTGAACAGCACGGCGGCGGAGGCGACCAGGACCACCCAGGAGCCGAACTTCGTGGCGAAGCGGTAGGCGCCGGTGTCGGCGGAGTCGCGGTTGCGGATCACGTGGTACAGCCCGACGGCCACGACCAGCGACCCGGCGACCAGGAACGAGCCGGCCAGGGTGTGCGGGAAGGTGATCAGGGCGACCTTGTTGGTCAGCACGGCCGGGAAGTCGGTCAGCTCGGCGCGCCCGCTGTCGGGGTTGATCCGGTAGCCGACCGGGTTCTGCATGAACGAGTTCGCGGCGAGGATGAAGTACGCGGAGAGGTTGGTGCCGATCGCGGCGGCCCAGATGCTGGCCAGGTGCGCTCGCTTGGGCAGCCGGTCCCAGCCGAAGATCCACAGGCCGATGAAGGTGGATTCGAGGAAGAACGCGACAAGCGCCTCGATGGCCAGCGGTGCGCCGAAGATGTCGCCGACGAAGCGGGAGTAGTCGCTCCAGTTCATGCCGAACTGGAACTCCTGCACGATGCCGGTGACCACACCCATGGCAAAGTTGATCAGGAAGAGCTTGCCGTAGAACTTGGTGAGCTTGAGGTAGCGCTCGTTGCCCGTGCGGTGCCACATCGTCTGCAGGATGGCCACCAGTACGGACAGGCCGATGGTCAGCGGAACGAAGAGAAAGTGGTAGACGGTGGTGACACCGAACTGCCAGCGGGCGACGTCCAACGCGTCCACCTGAAAACCCCCAACCATCCGTACTACGAGACGTAGTAAATACTACTGCTTGTCGTAGACCGATGGGCAGGGCCAGGCGGCCCGGAACGGCCCGGGACCAATGACCCTGATCACCCCGGGGCATCCGGCCGACCCGCCCGCACGACCGTGGCGCCGCGTGCGACGATGTCGCGCTGATGAACACCACGTACGCCACCTGGCAGCCGCCGCTCATCTGGCGCGGCGCCCTGCTCCTGGCCCGGGCCCTGGTCGGCCTGCTGGCCCGCCTCGAGGTCACCGGCGACGTCCCCGCGCACCTGCGTCGCGGGCCGCTGGTGCTGGCCGCCAACCACATCAGCCCGTTCGACCCGTTGGTGATGGTCGCCGCCTGCCAGACCCGCCGCATCGCCCCCCGGATCATGGCGACCGCCGGACTGTTCCGCGCGCCGCTGCTCGGCGCCGCCATGCGCCACGCCGGACACATCCGCGTCGACCGGGGCACCAGCGCCGTCCACCAGGCTCTCGACGACGCCGCCACCGCTGTCGCCCGCGGCTCGGTGATCCTGATCTACCCCGAGGGTCGCATCGGTCTGGACCCCGGCATGTGGCCCGAACGCGGCAAGACCGGTGCCGCCCGCCTCGCCCTGGTCTGCGGCGCCCCGGTCGTCCCGGTGGCCCAGTGGGGCGCGCACGAGGTGCTCCCCTACCAGGCACCCCGGGGAATGCTGCGTGGCGTCGCCCGCTCACTGTGGCGTCGCCCGCTCATTCGGGTGCACTTCGGCGCCCCCGTCGACCTGGGCGAGTCGACCGCCGCCAGTCCTGGCGCGGCCCGCCGGGCCACCGACCGGATCATCGACGCGCTCACCGACACCCTCGCCCCGCTGCGCCCCGACGAGCCTGACCTGCCCCGGCACGTCGATCCTGGTCGCCCGAGCGACCTCAGTCGCGTCCACCGCCGCCGCTCGTCCTGAGGCCGCAACGTCGGGTTGCACCCGTGCGCAGACTGCCGGCGGGGCGCCTGCGGCGCCGAGTTCAGCCAGGCCCGCCGGCGGCCGACCCCCCACCCCACCCACGCGTCCTTTGCTCTGCACCCACGGAGGCAACAGTCACCGTCGGTAGCTGGTGCGCCCGTGGGTGCAGAGCAAAGGACGAAGGACAGGTGTCCGGGGGGGTGGTGGCCGTGGGCCGCGCCGGGAGGAGCATCCCGGCCGGTCACGGAGACGGCACGGTCGCACCGGTCAGACCAGCGTGGACGCGAGGCCTGCCGCCACTGCGGAGAAGGCCACCCGGCGGCCACCCGTGCCGCAACCCCGGTGCACCGGGCCTGATCTTCGCCGGTAGGTCACCCGCGCTCCACCAGCGGCGGGCATACTGCGTCGCGTGCTGACCCGATCCGGCTACCTCGACGCGCCCGCGCCGCTGGCGTTCGCCCACCGCGGCGGCGCCGCCGACGGCGACGAGAACACCACCGAGGCGTTCGCCCGGGCCATCGGGCTTGGTTACCGGTACGTGGAGACCGACGTGCACGCCACCGCGGACGGCGTCGCGGTGATCTTCCACGACCCGACGCTGCAGCGAGTCACCGGCGAACCGGGGCGCATCGCCGAGATGAGCTGGGCAGACCTCGCCTCGGTACGCGTCGCCGGCGCCGCCGTCGTACCCCGGCTCGACGAGGTCCTCGGCGCCTGGCCGCAGGTCCGCTTCAACATCGACGTGAAGGCCGACGGCGGCGTCGAGCCGACGGTCTCGACCGTGACCCGGGCCGCCGCCGGCGAGCGGGTGCTGCTCGCCTCGTTCAGCGACGCCCGCCTGACCCGGATGCGCGCGCTCACCGAGGGGCGGGTCGCCACCAGCCTCGGCATGCGGGGCGTCGCCCGGCTACGCCTCGCCTCCCTGCACGGACGCCCACTGCGGCTGCCCCCGTCGGTGGTCGCCGCGCAGGTGCCGCCCCGCTACGGGCGGGTGCCGGTGGTGGACCGCCGGTTCCTCGACTACTGCCACCGGATCGGCCTTCAGGTGCACGTCTGGACGATCGACGAACCCGCCCAGATGCACGACTTACTGGATCGTGGCGTGGATGGCATCATGACCGATCACGTCGGCGTGCTGCGCGACGTCTACCGCAGCCGCGGCCACTGGGCCGCCTGAGCCATTCCAAGGACCCCCGATGGCCGAGACCGTGACCCCCACGGTGGACGACACTCCGCCTCCCGCGAGCACCCGCCGGGAGCGTCGGGGCTGGTACATCTACGACTGGGCCAACTCCGCGTTCCAGACCACCGTCATCACCGTGTTCCTCGGCCCGTTCCTGACCACCGTCGCCGAGGTGGCGGCCGGCTGCGAGCTGGGCGCGGACTCGTGCGACGGCTTCGTGTACCCGCTCGGCATCAAGGTCGCCGCCGGGTCCTACTACCCGTACCTGATCTCGCTGTCGGTGTTCCTCACCGTGTTCGTGCTGCCGGTCATCGGGGCGATCGCGGACCGGTCGGCGCACAAGAAGCGGCTGCTCGGCGGCGCCGCGTTCACCGGCGCCGGCGCCACCATCGCGATGGCGTTCGTCACCGGCGACCGCTACCTGCTCGGCGGGGCGCTCTTCCTGGTCGCCAACATCTCCTTCGGCGCCGCGATCGTGGTCTACAACTCGTTCCTGCCGCAGCTCGGCGGCCCCGACGAACGCGACGGCATCTCCAGTCGCGGGTGGGCGCTGGGCTACCTCGGCGGCGGTCTGCTGCTGGCGCTCAACCTGGTCGCGATCACCCTGCTCGACGACGGTGACAACCCGCAACGCACCCTGGACCTGGCCCGCTGGTCGATCGTGTCCGCCGGAGTCTGGTGGGCGCTGTTCACGCTGGTCCCGCTGCGGTGGCTGCGCGAGCGCCCGTCGGCGGCGGCGCTGACCGGTGGCGGCAACGTCCTCACCGACGGGTTCCGCCAACTCGGCCGCACCGTCCGCGAGATCAAGGCGTACCCGCTGACGCTGTACTTCCTGCTCGCCTTCCTGGTCTACAACGACGGCATCCAGACCGTCATCACCCTGGCCAGCCAGTACGGCACCGAGGAACTGCGCCTGGAACAGAGCACCCTGATCATCACGATCCTGTTGGTGCAGTTCCTCGCCTTCGGCGGAGCGTTGAGCCTGGGCGCGCTGGCCCGGCGCATCGGCGCGTGGAAGACCGTGCTGCTCAGCCTCGTGCTCTGGACCGGTGTGATCATCGCCGCGTTCCGGCTGCCCGCCGAGGCGCCCGTGCCGTTCATGGTCCTCGGCGCGGCCATCGGCCTGGTCCTGGGCGGCAGTCAGGCGCTGAGCCGGTCGCTGTTCAGCCAGCTCATCCCCACCGGGAAGGAGGGCGAGTACTACGGCTTCTACGAGATCAGCGACAAGGGCACCAGTTGGCTGGGCCCGCTCGCCTTCGGCCTGGTGTTCCAGCTCACCTCCTCCTACCGGGTGGGCCTGGTCTCACTGCTGATCTTCTTCGTGGTCGGTTTCCTGCTCCTCGCCGCCGTGCCGATGCGCCGTGCCATCGTCGCCGCCGGCAACACGCCACCGCGGGTGCTCTGAGCACGCATCCCGCGCCCGACAGATCAGGAGTGGCCGATCGGCTAGGCTGCCCGACCGTGACTGACGACGCCACCACCGCCCCGACCTGCCTCGCCCACCCGTTCCCCGGTCAGCCGCACGCTCCGGCCGGGTGCGCGGCGGCGCGTGGGTTGGACGGGCGGCCGGTGCACGCGGCGGCGTTGAAGTTCTTCTGGGGACCGATGGACTGCGGTAAGTCCACGATGGCGCTGCAGATGAACTACAACCACGCCCGGCAGGGTCGTCGGGGGTTGGTCACCACCCGCATCGACAGGTCGTTGGGCCCGCAGGTCACCACCCGCATCGGGCTGGCCCACGAGGCCATCGAGGTCACCGACGACCTGGACCTGCGGGCCCTGGTGCGCGGGCGGTGGGCCGACGGGGTACGCGTGGACTATCTGATCTGCGACGAGGCGTGCTTCTACACCGTGGAGCACGTCGAGCAGATGGCGGAGCTGGTCGACAGCTACGACGTCGACGTGTTCGCGTTCGGGCTGGCCACCGACTTCCGGTCCAGCCTGTTCCCCGCCGCGCAACGTCTCTTCGAGTTGGCCGACGAGGTGGCCCGCATCCAGGTCGAGGTGCTCTGCTGGTGCGGCCGGGAAGGGCTGCTCAACGCCCGCGTCGTCGACGGGCGGGTCGTCCGCGAGGGCGCGCAGGTCGTCATCGGCGACACCGTGGACACCGCCGAGGTGCGCTACCAGGTGCTGTGCCGCCGGCACTACCGCAGCGGCGACCTGGGCCCGCGCGACTGAACACCCCGGAACCGGTCGGCGACGATCACGGCGATCGTCACCACCACCGCCACCGTGGCGCACCCCGCGACCGGAACCCCGAGCCCCACGCAGACCGGCATCAGCGCCAGCAGCACCACCACCGCCACGATCCGGCTGGTCGGCAGGGTCCGCCACAGCAACGCCTGGTACGCGGCGTGTCCCGCGAGGAACAGCGCCGGGCCGCCCAGGGTGAGCATCACGACCTCCTCGGTGGCGGGCGCGCCGGGCTCGCGCAGCAGCCGTTCGTCACCCGCCGAGGTGACGATGACACCGGCGACGATCACGGGATGCAGGAAGTTGAACGCCACCCGGCTCAACGCGCCGGTGCGGTCCCCGGCGTGGGCGATGACCTCCGTCGCGGCCGGGGCCGAGCGGGCGAAGTACACCCACCACAGGGCCACCGAACCGGCGAAGGCAAGCAGGAACGCGCCGGACGTCACCCGGTTAAGGTTCGACGTGAGAGTGATGCCGGTGACCAGGATCGACTCGCCCAGCGCGATCAGGACGAACGCCGCGCACCGCTCGGCCAGATGTCCGCCCTCCACCATCCACCGCTCGGGGCGGCTACGCCCCCGCCCCGGAAACGGGTAGCCAATCAATAGGCCGACCACGTCGAGCACGACCGCCGACGCCCACAACGCCTCCCGGGCGGCCCCGCCGACCAGGCCGCCGACCACCATGAGCACCGACGTCCCGACTATCCACGGCAGCGACTTCTGAAAGCCGTCGACCAGCCATGGGGTGCCCTGCACCGCCCACAACGCGAATATCGTCCGGCCCACCTGCAGGGTCACGTAGACCACCGCGAAGAGCAGGCCGGTCCCGGCGAACGACTGCGGGATCGCCGCTGACAGCAGCAGGCTACCCAGCGCCACCCCGATCAACATCGCCCGCACCGGACCCCGGTCCGGGTGCAGCCAGTTGGTCAGCCAGGTGGTGTAGACCCAGACGAACCAGACGAGCGCCAGCAACAGCGCGGTACGTCCGCCACCACGCCAGCCCGGGTGTTCGATCAGGTAGTGCGACAGCTGGGTGATCGTGAAGATGAAGACCAGGTCGAAGAACAGCTCGGTTGAGGTGGTCGGTTGGACCCCTTTGCGCATGCGCAGCAGCCCGGGATGCGCCGGGGTGACGGCCGGCGGTTCAGAAGGGGTCACCGCACACCCGCCAGTCTCCGCCCTCGCGGACCACCGGCAGGCGACGTTCCTCGCTGAGTCCACCGTCGCGGGTCACCTTCACCGTCACCGTGCCCTGCGGTCGGCCGCTGCGGGTGGCGACCGACACGTCGGTGATCTCGTAGTCGGTGACCATCGGCGGGGTACGCACCCAACTGGTGAAGCCGACAGCGCTCCATCTGCTGCGGGCGTCCTCGCAGAGCCGCTCGTACGCCCGGTCGCTGTCGCCGAGGGTCACCTCGCTGAAGAACCCGTCGGCGGTCTCCCGGATCGGGCCGGCGGCCTGACGGACGGTCTGCAGGTTCCAGGCGGCCAGGCCGGCCACCCCGACGCAGCACAGCGCCACACCGAACCCGGCGAACGCCAACCCGGTGCGCATCGGGCGGCTGCGCCGGGCCGGTCGGCTCCACGACTGACCGGCACCCACGACTACCGACCGTAGAGAACGTCGTCGCACCGAGGTACGACAAGCGGAAAATCGGGTCCGAGGACTCACACTGTTCGCGGCGGCCACGGATCGTCTACCGTCGGCGCACACCCCCGAGCAGTGCCAGGAGCCGATCGATGAGCCGCTTCGTTCAGCCGGTACCACCCCCCGTCGACCCGTACGCCGGTGATGGCCTGCTGCGGTCCTGGCTGGAGCGTCACCTCGGCCCGGCCGGGCACGCCGCCGCGAAGGGCCGCCTCGCCGACCTGGCCGCCGACGTCGCCGGGCCGTTGCGCGCGGCGCACGCCGACGCGGAGGCGCACCCGCCGACGCTGGTCCGCTACGACGCGTGGGGTGCGCGGGTCGACCGGATCGACACCTCCGCCGGCTGGCAGGCGCAGCGGGCCGCCGCCGCCCGGCACGCGGTGGTGGCGCTGCCCTACCTGCCGGACGCGCGCGGCACCTGGGGCGCCGCCGCTCGGGTGGTGCAGCACGCCCTGCTGCACCTGTACGGGCCGGAGTCGGCGACGTTCTCCTGCCCGGTGGCGATGGCCGACGGGGCTGCCGCGCTGCTCAGCCTGCCCGAGGTGGACAACGGGATCCGGGACGCGTGGCTGCCCCGGCTGATCTCCACCGACCCGGCCGAGGCGATCACCAGCGGGCAGTGGATGACCGAGGCGCAGGGCGGCTCCGACCTGGGCCGCTCCAGCACGATCGGCCGGCCCGCGGCGGATGGTTCCTGGCGGCTGACCGGGGAGAAGTGGTTCTGCTCCGCCGCCGACGCGGCGATGGCGGTGGCGCTGGCCCGACCCGAGGGCGCCGGGCGCGGCAGCCGGGTCCTCGCGCCGTTCCTCGTTCCCCGGTACGCGGTCGACTCACCGCTGGCCGACGGCACCGCCCCGGGAGCGCCGGCGCCGGGTGTCACGGTGCACCGCCTCAAGGACAAGCTCGGCACGAGGGCGCTGCCGACCGCCGAGATCGGTCTGCACGACGCGTACGCGCTGCCGCTGGGCGACCCGGCGGTCCCCGGTCTGGTCCGGGCGATGACCCTGGTCGTGGTGACAAGGGTGCACAACGCCGCCGCGGCGGCGGGCGGGATGCGACGGGGTCTCGCCTACGCCCGGGCGTACGCCGACGTGCGGCACGTCGCGGGCGGCCCATTGGTGTCCTCGCCGCTGCACCGGGCCACCCTGGGCACTCTGGCGGTCGACGCGGCGGGCGCGTTCGCTCTGGCTGGGCACGCGTTCGCCCTGCTCGGGCGGGTCGAGGTCGGTGCCGATCCGGTGGCCGCAGCGGAGCTGCGGATCGTGGCGCCGCTGGCGAAGCTGGCCACCGGTCGACTGGCCGTCAGTTCCGCCAGCGAGTACGTGGAGAGCTTCGGCGGGGCCGGCTACGTGGAGGACACCGGCGTGCCCCGCCTGCTGCGCGACGCCCAGGTGCTGCCGATCTGGGAGGGCACCACGAACGTGCTGGCCCTGGACGTGCTGCGGGCGCTGACCCGGGAGGACGCTGGGGCGCCCCTGCTGGCCCGACTCGCTGCCGCCGCCGACCTGGCCCGACCGTTGTCGCCGGTGCTGGCCGACACGCTGGCCGCCACCGCCGCGCAGTTGGGCGAGACCATCGCCGCGGTGACCGTCGACCCGGCCTCGCCGGGGGTGCTCGCCGGCGCCCGTGGTCTGGCGCTGCGCCTGGCGTACGCGCTGACCACCGCGTTACTCGTCGAGCACGCCGCCTGGGGCGACGAGCAGGCGGCACTGGCCGCCCGGCTGTGGGCGCGCCGGTGGCTGCGGCACGAGGAGATCGCCGAGGACGCCCACCACCACCTCGATCTGCTCTGCTGAACGGCCGGCGCGAACAGACGGGTGGGTGCGCATGTCGGTACTGATCGAGCTGGGAGACGACTGGGCTTCGCCAGTTGACGACCGCCCGCCACCGCCGCAGTTGTCCCGCCGTTGGCGGGTGGCGATGCTGGTGGCGGCGTGTGCCCTGCTCGGCGGCGCCGCCCCGGCCGCGCGCCTGACACCCCAGGTGGGGCCGGCGGTGCCCGCCCGGGCGACGGTGCTCGGTGCGGGGCCGCTGCTGCTGGTCGTCGACCCCGACCAGAACCCACCGACGCTGAGCGCCTACGACCCGGCCGCGCCGGGCGGCCCGCCCCGGTGGCGGGTCACCGTGCCGCCCGCGGCCGGGTGGTCCGCCGAGGTCGCCGGTGACCTGCTCCTGCTTGTCGAACGCGATCAGGCGCGCGGGGCCCGGGCGACCTCCGCGCGGTCGATGCGGACCGGCCAGCCGGTGTGGCGGCGACCCGAGCGGGTGTACGCGGCCGGGGACGCGGCGGTTGCGGTGAGCGAGGTGCGCAGCGTCTCCGAACCGGGACGGCGGGTCGAGGGCACGGTGCAGGGTGTCGACCCGGCCACCGGCGCAACCCGGTGGTCGGTCCCGTTGCCCTCCACGGCGGTGCTGCGGCCACTTCCCGGCCTGCCCGGGCGGGTGCTGCTGGTGCAGGACGACGGGCTGACCCGGCTGCTCGACGCCCATGACGGCACCGAGCGGGGTCGGGGGCGGCTCCCGCCGGCCGACTATGGCCCGGACAATCCCCAGGTCGCCGGCGCGCATCTGGTGCTGCGCCACCCGAGCGGCGGCGCGGCGGCGCTGTCCGGGTACGACCTACCGGGGCTGGCACCGCGCTGGCAGGTGCCGGTGCAGCCGGGCGAGGTGACCCTTCGGCCCTGCCAGGGGCTGATCTGCGGGCAGGACGAGCGGGGACGCTGGGCGATCGACGCGGGCACCGGGGTGCGGCTGTGGACGTGGCCGGCGGGCGCCCGCTGGCGTACCGTGCCCGCTCCCCGGGGCGCCCCGGAACCCCTGCTGGTGCTGGGAATGGCGGCGGACGGCAGACGCTCCCTGGTCGCGACGGTGGGTCGCGACGGTCACTGGGTGTCCGCGGTGCTCCCGGCGGGTGTGACCGACTGCCGGCGGGCCGGCACCGGGCTGCTCTGCCGCGATGGCGCGGCACGGCAGACATTCTGGCCCCTCGACGGCCCCTGACCCTGCGGGTCAGCGTAGGGGTCCTCGGGTGACGGCAGCGTGCATCGTCGCCGGATCGCCGGCCGGGACGAACTCCAGCCACCAGGTGGCGCCGGCGGCGGCCAACTCAGCGAGGTACGCCCGCTCGGCGCGTTCGTCGGAGCGGCGTCGCCGCCCGCCGACCGCCACGTCGAACGGCTGACCGTCGGCGCGCGTCGACGGCAACGCAGCAGCGAGGTCGTGTACCTCGTCGGGGGTGAAGTCGGACCACCCGTCGGTGTCGGTGAGCTTGTACGGCACGATGCCGTCGGCGCGCGCCGCCCGGCGGCGGACCGCTCCCGCCTGGGTGCTCCCGCCGACCCAGACCGGCACCCGGGGTGACTGCACCGGCGCAGGTCGCAGGGCCACCCCGTCCGCGCGGTAGTGGGTGCCCTGGTGGGTGACCCGCTCGCCGCTGAGCAGGCCGGTCAGCAGGTCGAGACCCTCGTCGAGCATCGCGGCCCGCACGGACACCTCGGTCTGCTCACCGAAGGCGGCCAGGCCCCGGTCGCCGGCGTCGCCGACACCGACCGCCACGACGGCGCGGCCTGCGCTGAGGTGGTCGAGGGTGAGGACCTCCCGCGCCAGCTTCGCTGGGCGACGCCGGGGCAGCGCGGTAACCGTGGTGCCCAGCCGCACCCGCCCGGTGCGGCCGGCGATCGCGGCGAGAACCAGCCAGGGATCGTAGGTGAACGGTTCGTCGCCGGAGTAGTGGATCAGATAGTCCTCCAGGAAGACGCCGTCCCACCCGGCATGTTCGGCCAGCTCACCCAGCTCCACCAGGGTGGACACCTCGACCGAGGCGCCGCCGCAGGAGATTTCCAGACCATGTCTCATCCCTCGACCGTATGGCGGGGGTCCGACGGTGTGTCCCGGCGAGTGCTGCCGCCCGATTGTCGGACCTCGGCGGGATACTGCCCGCGTGACAGTCTCTGCCGACCTCGCGATGGTCAACCTCGACAGTTCCGACCCCGCCGGCCACGCCGCGTTCTACCACCAGGCGCTGGGTTGGGAGGTCACCCACAGCCAACCGGAGTACGCGATGATCAGGTCCGGTGGCGTCTCCATCGGCTTCGGCCTGGTGGAGGGCTACCAGCCGCCGTCCTGGCCGGACTCCACCGGCGACAAGCGCTACCACCTGGATCTCTACGTCGACGACCTGGCGGCGGCGGAGCAGCAGCTCGTCGCGGCGGGCGCGTCCAAGCCGGACTTCCAGCCCGGTGGTGACCGGTGGGTGGTGCTGCTCGACCCGATCGGGCAGCCGTTCTGCATCTGCCCCCGCCCACAAAGCTGACCAGGCTGGGTCGGCCCGCGCCGACAGGGAGCGGGCTGGGTCAGGCGCGCCGACGCGACCGGGCCGCCCACACCGCGTAGGCCGGGTCGCGGTCGAGGTTGTGCCGGTCCCGGTCGTAGCGGCGGGTGGTGCGCGGGTCGGCGTGCCCCATCGCGTCCTGCACGTCCTCCAACGGCACGCCCTCGGAGCGGGCGGTGGTGGCGAACGCGTGTCGCAGTGAGTGCGGGGACAGCTTCGCCCACGCCGGGATGCCTGCTGCTCGGGCGAGCCGACGCACCAGCCGGAACACCGAGTGCCGGTCCAGCCGGCCCCCGGTCGCCGTGACCAGCAGCGGCCCGGTCAGCTGCGTTACCGGCACACCGACGGCGGCGGCCCGTTCGGCCAGGTAGGCGTCCACGGCGTACCCGCTGCTGGGGGTGAGGGCGCGGCGGCGTTGCTTGCCGCCCTTGCCGACGAAGCGCACGCTGCGGTGTCCGCGCTCCGTGCCGAGGTCGGTCAGGTCCAGTGAGATCAGCTCCCCGACCCGCAGGCCGAGGTCGGCGAGGAGCGCGATCGCCGCCCGGTTGCGGGCGGCGGTCGCTCCGGTGTCCGCGTCCGCGGCCGCGAGCAGCGCGTCGACCTCTTCGGGGGTGAGCCCCAGGGTGGCGGAGTGATCCCGGTCGACGCGGGGCCGGTCCGCGCCGGAGACCGGGTTGGCCGGGACCGCGCCCAGTTTGACCAGGAAGTCGTACCAACTGGACAGCGCGGAGAGTCGCCGTGCCACCGTCGCCGGTGTCAGCGGGCGGCCGCTGCGGGCGCCGATGGTGGCTTCCAACGCCCGCGCGTACTCGTTGACGTGCAGGAACGTGGCCCGCAGCGGGTCCAGGTCCCGGCCGGCGCACCAGGTGAGCCAACTGGTGACGTCGCGGCGGTACGCGTCGCGGGTGTGCTCGGACAACCGCCGGTTGCGCAGCCACGCCTCGGTGACCTCGACCGGTCCGCTCGGAAGAGCGGGGGTCGCGGACGGGCGGGCGAGCACCGGAGCGTCGGGGAACACCATGTGAAAAAGGCTCTCAGCCTCGGGTGGGATCGGCGTGCAGGCGCGCCGATCCCACCCGAGGCCGTGATCACGCGTTGATCTGGCGGCGTCCTTCGCCGTTGGCGCTGATGGTGACCCGCCGGGGCTTGGCCCGCTCGGCGACGGGGATGCGCAGCGTCAGCACCCCGTGCTCGTACCCGGCCTCGAGCTTGTCGGTGTCCAGGGTGTCGCCCAGGAACAGTCGCCGGGTGAAGGTGCCCATCGGACGTTCGGCGGCCACCAGCTCGACGCCGTCGCCGCTGGGCCGGCGACGCTCAGCCCGAACGGTGAGGACGTTGCGCTCGACGGTGCAGTCGATGGTGTCGGGGTCGACGCCGGGCAGGTCGAATGCCGCGTAGAAGTGGTCCCCGTCGCGGTACGCGTCCAAGGGCATCGTCGCGGGACGGGCTGCCGTACCGAAGAACTGCTCGGCGAGCCGGTCGATCTCGCGGAACGGGTCGGTACGCATCAACATGGTCATGCCTCCTCGGTTCTCCTGGCCGAAGGTGATGAGTTGAGCCGGGGCGACTCAACTTCCTCCTCTTATTTAACGCCTTCGGACGCGTTCGTCAACTCCTTCTCGAACCAGTGCTCGGCGTAGGGGCCCCACGAGTACGCAGGGATCTCTACGTAGCCGTGCCGGGCGTACAGCGCACGGGCTTCGACCAGGTCGTTGCGGGTGTCGAGGCGGATCCGGTCCACCGTGGCGGTACGGGCCGCCTGCTCGACGGCGGCCAGCAGCGCGGCACCTCCTCCGGCGCCTCGATGCTCGGGCCGGACGAACACCCGGGTCAGCTCGGCCCAGCCCGACTGCCAGCGCAGTCCGGCGCAGCCGGCCAGCTCGGAGCCATGGTGGGCGAGCAGCAGCAGTCCACTCGGGTGGGTCAGATCGTCGCTGGGCATCTCGGCCAGCGCCGCGTCGACCTCACCGGGCAGGGCGGGTCGACGGTGGTAGCGGACCACCATCTCGGTCATGTACTCGCGCAGCAGTTGCACCGCATCGGGCTGGTCGGGTCGGGTGGCACTGATCGACCAGATCGGGCTCGGCTTCCTGAAGACCGGGGTGTCGCGGCAGCTCGCACACCGCGGTTTCCAGGAACCCGAGTTGACCAGATCGGTGATCAAGCAGCTGACCGCCGGTTATCGGCGGGGTCGGGGCAGCAGGGCGATGAGCGCGACCGCCACGGCGACGTGCGTCGCGCCGAGGGCCAGTTTGGCGCCGCCGGTGGCATCGACGTTGAGCAGCGGGGCGAAGGACAGCAGCGTCACCACGACGGCCGACGAGATCCAGACCGGGCGGGCGGCGCGTGGGGCGAGTCGTTCCAGCAGGGCCAGTGTCGCCCAGCCGAGCAGGGCGGCACCCAGGGAGACCATGACGATCGCGCCAACCCCGATGACCGTGGCGGGCTGCCCCGGGCTCTCGACCGTGTAGTCGACCCCGGCCAACGCGCCGATCGACCAGATGACCAGGCATGAGACGACGGCGGCGCCGACGCCGAGGGCGCGGCGGCGTAGCGATGAGGTGGTGAGGCTCGTGACGGCGGCAGCACTCATGACGGCTCCTCGTTCAGGGGAAACGAACGAGTACGACCGTAACAGATAGTCTTGTTCGGAACTATCTCCCCCGGGATTAATAGCCGGAGCGGGCACCCGGTGCGTACGGGGAGGTGTTGGCCAGTGGGCCGCCGACCAGCGCCAGCAGGGACCGTAGGAACACGTCTCGGTCCTGCTCGGGTAGGGCGGCGAGGAGCTCATCCTGGATACGCCGAACCCTCTGCTGCGCCTGCCGCAGGACCTGCTCCCCCGCCGGTGTCACAGCGACCAACCGAGCCCGGCGATCCGTCGGCACCGGACGGCGCTCGGCCAGCCCGGCCCGTTCCAGCTGGTCGAGCGTCACGACCATGGTGGTCTTGTCCACGCCGCACCGTTCACCGATCTCGCGCTGGGTCAGGTCACCGGTGCTGGCCTGCGCGAGCACGTAGTGCGCTCGCGGCGAGATGCCCAGCTCGGCCAACCCTGCGGCGTGCTCGGTCTGCAGCGCGTGACTCGCCCAGGAGAGGAGGAACAACAGGTCGGGTGGGCCGTCGGCGGGCGTGCAGGAGGTCATGCGCCGAGGCTAGCAAGATGCTCCGTGACCAGACGATTTGTGCTGCGGACGATCAGTGTCGCTGGTAGATGCCGTGCTCACGGGTGAGCAACTGCTCGTCGATCAGGTAGCGGCGCAGCGTCGCGTGGTCCGACCCACCGGCTGCGCACCACTTCTTGAGCGCGTCGTCGACGGCCCGCTCCGGATAGCGGGTGCCCGGTGCGAACGACTGCTCGGCGATGTGTGCCAGCAACACCCGCCGCCGACCTCGCTGAGCCGGCAGACCCACCAGGACGTCCCCTCGCAGGAAGGTCCGCAGCACCGGGTCGACGCCGGGATCGGCGTCGTCGGCCGGACGGCTGTCGCGGGCGGCCTCCCGCAGCGACGCCTGGTCGGCCGCGAGCGCACCGTCCGCGCCGGTGACCAGACCCGCGTCGGTGAGCCGGCGGACCCCGGTGAGCACCACCCGCGCCGGCAGGCCGGTCCGCTTGGCGACGTCGGTCGCGCTGGTCGCACCCAGCACGATCGCCGCGAAGATCCGTCGCCGTCCGTCGTCGGCCAGGGCCCCGGCCAGCGCATGCCCAGTCACGCCGGTCACCCTTCCATCGGCGGTACGCGGACCGCCAGGCAATTTCCCGGGGCTGCTCAGGTCTCCGGCGTGCTCTACGGTTGCTCGGCGACGAGCAGCACCCGGCGCAGCAGGTCGGAGAGGTGCCGCCGCTCGGTCGCGGTGAGCGCGCCGAAAAGCCGGTGCTCCTCGGCACCCTGGACCTCCATCGCCCCATGCCACGCGGCCTGCCCCGCCTCGGTGAGCTCCACGTCGACCCGTCGACGGTCGACTGTCGACGGAATCCGGCGCACGAAATTCCGCCGCAGCAACGTGTCCACCCGTGCCGTGATGGAGGCGGGGGCCATCGCCAGGTCCGCGGCGAGGTCCGAGGGCGCCGCCCGGCCTCGACGACCGGCCAGGGCGTGCAGTGTTTCGTACTCGTGGGCCGAGAGGTCGAGATCGACCAGGACCCGTTCCTTGACCGCCCGCAGGTGTCGGGTCAGTCGGATCATCCTGGTCACCGCCCCCTCGACGTCCGCGTCGAGGTCCGGGACCACGGGCAGCCAACGCTCGATGTGTCGGTCGGCGGAGTCCGGGGTCGGGGTCACGGCACCAGCTTACCTCAACGTCGAAATATTCATTGCCAAAATATTCGACGTCGAAGTACCTTCGGATCATGGCTCACCCTCTGCGCAACCCCTCCTTCCGGCTGCTGTTCCTGGGTCGCACCATCTCCGCCCTCGGCGACGCGGTGGTGCCTGCGGCGCTGGCGCTGGCCGTGCTGCGGGCCACCGGTTCCACCGGCGCACTGGCCGCCGTGCTCGCCGCCGCGGTCGTCCCCCGGCTGCTTCTGCTGCCCCTCGGCGGTGTCGTCGCCGACCGCTTCGACGCCCGCCGGGTCGCCCTGCTGGCCGACCTGGTCCGCTGCGCCGCCCAACTCGCGGTCGGCGTGGAGCTGCTCGGCGGCGACCCGTCGCTGAGCACCGTCGTCGTGGCGTCCGCGCTCGGCGGCGTCGCCTCGGCGTTCGCCATTCCGACCGCGTCGCCGCTGGTCGCCGGCACCGTCGAACCAGCCGACCGGCAGCAGGCCAACGCCCTGATGGGCATCACCGCCAACACCAGCCGCCTCGCCGGCCCGGCGCTGGCCGGCGCGCTGATCTGGGCCGCCGGGCCCGGCTGGGCGTTCATCCTGGACGGTGCGTCGTTCGCGCTCAGCGCCGCGCTGCTCGTGCTGGTGCGGGTCCGCCACGTGCCGGTGCCCCGCCGCTCCGTCCTCACCGACCTGCGGCACGGCTTCGGTGAGGTCCGCGCCCGCGACTGGTTCTGGACCAGCCTGATCGGGCACGGCGTGTGGAACGGTGCCGCCGCCGTGCTGATGACCCTCGGGCCGGCCGTCGCCATCGACCGGCTGGGCGGTGAGACGACCTGGGTGGTGCTGTTGCAGGCCGGTGCGATCGGGATGCTCACCGGATCGTTGCTGGCCGGGCGGGTCCGGCTACACCGGCCGGTGCTGTTGGCCAACCTCGGCCTGGCCTGCTACGCGGCGCCGCTGTTCCTACTGGCCGTCGCCGCGCCCGCCCCCGCGGTGATCGCCGCGTACGCCGTGGCGCTGACCGCCCTCGGCTATCTCAACCCGGTCTGGGAGACCGTCGTGCAGCACCACTTCCCGCCCGAGGTCCTGGCCCGCGTCACCTCGTACGACTGGCTGGTGTCGTTGGGTGCCATGCCGTTGGGCTACGCGCTGGCGCCGTTGGCCGCCGACGCCTTCGGAGCGCCGGTGCCGCTGGCCGTCGCCGGGTTGCTGGTCCTCGCCTCCTGCGCCGGCACGTCACTCGTGCCCGGCGTACGCCGACTCACCTGGCCGGCGACCCCGCAACCGCAACCGGCCGAACCCGCAGGCGTCCGCTAACGAGGTCCGGCGGCGTGGCGGGCCAGCGCGACGAAGCACCGCCACGACGCGGGGCTGACCGCCAGCGTTCCGCCGTCGCGATCCTTCGTGTCGCGCACCAGGACCACACCCGGCAGGTTGTCGGCAACCTCGACACAGTTGCCGCCGTTGCCGCCGCTCCTCGTACTCTTCCGCCACCGCGCACCGGTCATGTCCATGCTGCTGCCGCTTCTCTGAGGAGTGCCAGGGAACGCCCTCGGGGCAGTGCCTCTCCGCGAATCCGCTCCCACCGTCGCTCCAGATTAACAAGGTCCGATGGCTGGTCCAGGATCTGCGCCTGGGCCGCGCTGTCCACGTGCGCGACCCGGGAACCGTCGGGCATGTCCGCGATGGTGAACGGCCCGTCGAGCCCGGGGTAGCTGGGCGCGTCCGCCGGGACGATGTGCAGCTGGACGGTGCCCGCTTCGGCGTGGCCGACCAGGCGCGCGAGCTGCGTGGCCATCAGGGCGCTGTCGTCGCCGACGCGCCGTCGCAGCACCCCCTCGTCCAGCACGGCCACCAGCAGGGGCCCGCCGCCTCCCGGGGCGAGGATCGCCTGTCGGTCGAGGCGCGCCTCAGTGAACTCGTCGATCGCCTCCGCCGCCAGCATCCCGTCGGCCAGGGTCGCGCGCGCGTACGCCTCGGTCTGCAACAACCCGGGCACCCACGCCAACTCGAACGACCGCAGTGTCACCGCCTCGCGTTCGAGATCGACCCACGGCCGGAACCACACCGGCTCACGGCGACGGTCGGCGTCCGGCCACAGCGTGTCGACGTCCTTGGCCAGGAGGTCGGCGACTGTCGCCCGGTGCCGACTCTGTGGAACGTGCCCCGGGTTCGCCCACCGAGCGACGGTCTTCGGGTGCACACCGATCCGGTCGGCGAGGCTTTCGGCGGTGTGACCCGCTGCGGCGAGCGCTGCGACAAAGGCGTGGTTCATGCCGTCCTCTCCTGGTGCAAAGCGGCTGCGATGAAGACATAACGTAACGCTGTGTGCTTGTCCAGCGACTACCGGCAAAGTGCGGTTTAGGCGGCGCGACCGGCAGGGATTTTCGACCCGGCGGGCGCGTTCGCGGGGCCGCTTCCGGTGGGCGAGCACTCCCGGAAGCGGCCCCTTCCCAGACGCCGACCAGAGGGAAGACCGGTGCCAGAGAGGAAAGAGGAGGCTGGCCGGTTCAGGGCCGGCGACGTGGTCCTCCTGACCGACGCCGCGAGCGTGCAGTTCCGGAAACCGATCGTCGTCCGCGTCATCCGCGAGATACCCGACCGGTACACCTACGACGGTTGGCTCTGGCTCGACGCGTACCAACTGAACACGAAGGGTGAAGCGGTGGCACGGCGTGAACTGTTCGTGATGCGCGCGGGCGTACAGCGGCAAGCCGTACCCGTTCGGCGTCGGACCAGCGCGCGGGCCGTCTGATGCCCGGGCACCGGAAGCACTCCCCGTCGCGGCCGTCGTGGCGCTGCCCGGTCTGCGGCATCCTGTGGCCGTGCTCGGCCGCGAAGCTGCGCCTGCTCGCCGAGTACCGCGAGGATCGGCCGGGTCTGCTGACGCACCTGGCGAAGGTTCAGGAGGCGGCCACAGCCGACCTCACCACGCTCCACCCGGGCGTCGCGCTTCCCGACCTGACCCCGCGTTTCGTCGGCTGGGCGGAGACCCGCTGAACCACTCCCGGCTGATGGGCACGGGTCGAATTCGTCGAGCAGAGTTACCGGACCGGTAAACCTCGCGCGCCGATGTGGTGTCTTGCTGGGTGACGAGGCCGGGAGGTCAGATGAGGGATTCGCGTGGGGCGGAGTTCGATGACTTCGTTCGCTCACGGTCGGGGGTGCTGTTACGGGTTGCCTTCCTGCTGACCGGGGACCGGCACGCTGCCGAGGACCTGCTTCAGGAGGTGCTGGAGCAGGTGTACGTGCGCTGGCGTCGGGTGCAGAGCAGCCCGGAGGCGTACGCGCGACGTGCGCTGGTCAATCGGTCGATCAACCGGTGGCGCTGGCGTGCCCGGCGTCCGGAACAGTCGCTGGGTGACCACGACGGGGTGGCCCGCGACCACGCCGACGCCGTCGCGGTTCGCGAGCTGGTCGTCGGAGCGCTGCGGGCGTTGCCGGCCCGGCAGCGGGCCGCTGTCGTCCTCCGTTACCTGGAAGACCTGCCGGTCACCGACGTTGCGGCGGCCATGGGCTGCTCGGAGGGTGCGGTGAAGAGTCACGCCTCGCGTGGGTTGGCACGGCTGCGAGAGGTGCTGGCCGGATCGAGTCTCGTCATACCCATCACTGGAGCCGGGAGTTCGCGATGACCATGAACGACAGTGACGTGCGCGGCATCCTGCACCGCGCTACAGATGACTTGGTCAGCCCGCCGGGCCTGCTCGCTGAGGTGCGTCGGGGTGGGCGACGTCGGGTGGTGCGGCGGCGGGCCGTGTTGGCGGCGGTCTGCGCGGCCGTGGTGGCCGTGCCCGTGGCCGGCGTCCTCGATCTGCCCGGCGATGCCGGAGAGGCACAGGTCGCTTCACCGCTGCTCGACCAGCCCACTCGCGGCGATCTGGCCGCCGACGAGGGTTACCTGCGGCAGGTCCGCCAGGCGTGGCAGCGCCGGATCAAGGAGGTCGGAGATCGGACGCGCGGCGAGCCGCACGTCGTGTGGGCAGGAGGTACGCCAGCTGGCCCGGCCTCCTACGTCGCCCAGGCCACCGCGCACGGCACCACTGTGGGGTTCGTCGAACCCACCGCCGGCGGCCCGCGCGTCCGCACCCTGACGCAGCTCGACAACAACGGAACAGACGGCGCCGAGCAGGCGGCGCTGCTCGGACCGCAGCGCGACGTGCTCCTTGTGCTGGACTTCGGGCAACCGGTGCAGTTCTCCGCGCAACTACGGTCCATGCCCGATGGCAAGGTCGAGCGGACCTTCGAGTCTGTGGCCTTCCAAGACGGTGCGGCGGTGCTGTCGGTGCCGCCACAGCGCACGAAGGTCACCGTCGCGCTCTCCCGGACTCCCGTTCAACGGCAGAACATGATTCACATCGACGGCACGAGCGAGATTCTCTTCCCCGACAACAAGGATCGGCCGGCACCACCGCTGGCTCGCCACACGTTGCCCGGCGCGGAGCAGGTGTGGGGCACCGACCCGGCTGCCAAGGAGGTGGACGCGCCAGCCGAAGCCCTCGCCGAGTATCTCGACCCTGTCGGAGTGCACACGCACAACGGCTCTCCCCGTCTGGTGGTCTACGGGGCAACCCCCGACGGCCGGCGGCTCCTCGTGGAAACCGTTCAGTACGACGACGATCCGTCCCGCGTCATCGCGCTGCTCGCCCGCAAATATCTTCCGTTCGAAGCGGTGGCCAGCACGACCGCGGACTGGTCGGCGCCCCTACCTGTGCGACTACGACTCCCCAACGACCAGGGCGTCGTCGTCGCCGCCGAAGGGTCGGCGCTGAGCTACCGGGTCGGCGACGGCCAGTGGCAGGACGCCGGCCGCAACGCAGCACTCCTGCCCGCGACCGCGACCGACGTACGGGTCACCGACTCCAACGGGACCACCACCACCGTCTCGGTCGCTTCCTGAATCAAATCGCCAACTCCACCCTCGGTTTCGGGTCCAACGGGGCGGAGGCGGTCGGCCCGCTCCTCGCCGCTGCCCTGTTCCCGTTGGTCGGACTACGAGGTGTGCTGCTCGTCGACGCCGTGTCGTTCCTGGTCTCGGCCGTGCTGCTCGCGATGCTTCCCTCACTTGCCGACCATCGGGAAGATCGGGTGATCAGATCGGCCCGTCGGCGCGCAACCGTGAGTGCAGGTGCATGTCGTGCCAGCCGTCGGCGTGACGCACCGACCCTCGGGCCACGCCCTCCACAGTGAATCCGGCCCGCGTGGCCACCCGGCACGACGCCGTGTTGGCAGTCGAGTGCTCCAACGCCAGCCGGTGCAACCCCGCCTGCGTGAAGCCCCACCGGGTCATCGCGAGCAGCACCGCGGTGGCGATCCCCCGGCCGCGCGCCGCAGGCAGCAACCAGTACGACACGTGTGCCGACGCCTCGGCCAGCAGCACGCCCCGCAACCCCACCTGACCGACCGGCCGGTCGTCGTCACCGACGATCGCCCAGCTCACGGCCGTCTCGTCGCGCCAACGGCCTTCCCACTGCGCCGTCCACGCCCGCGCCTGGTCATCGTCGTCCAGACGCAGGACGTGCCACCGCTGGATGTCGGGACAGCCGAAGGCAGCCCGTACGGCCGTGGCGTCGTCGACGCGCCACGGCCGCAGCGCCAGCCCGGGGCGTACCGGAAGGTCTGGTTGCTCCTGGGCACCGAGGCTTCCGGCGGGTAGGGCGGGTTCGACGAGCAGCGGCATTGCCCCATTATCGGGCTGTCGCCTCACTCGCCGGTCGGGCCGCCCGCGAGTTCGGCGACCACGTCGAGGTGGCCGAGGTGTCGGGCGTACTCCTGGACCAGGTGGAACAGCACCCGCTCCAGCGACGCCGGATCCGCGCCTCTCCAGCGCGGGCCCGGCGCGCCGATCTCCGCCAGGTCGTGCGCCGTCACCACCTCGGCGGTGTGTGCGCCCTGCGCCCGCAGCGCCGCCACCAGGTCCTCCCGGGTCGTGTCCGGGGCGACGTACCAGCGGTCGTCGCGACGGTCACCCCACGGCTCGGCCACGTCGCGGCCCTGGAAGCCCCACTCGATCCAGCGCAGCTCGACGTGCCGCAGGTGGGTGAGCAGTTCCAGCGGGGTCCACCCGGACGGCAGCCGGCTGCGGCGCAGCTCCGACTCGTCCAGCGTCGACACCTTGGCCACCATGGACTCCCGGAAGTAGTCCAGGTAGCGCAGGAAGACCTCGGTGCGGCTGCCGGCCGGGGCGGTGGGCTCGGGGAACGACGTCATGACGCGCTCGGCAGGTCACGGCCGCGCTGCCGCACACCCGCGCTGCCGTACGGGTAGTCGCCCACCGGCGGTGCGCTCGCCTCGTCGAGCAACCGCATCTGCTCGGCGTCGAGGTCCAGGTCGGCGGCGGTCAGGTTGTCGTCGAGCTGCTCGGTGGTACGCGCGCCGAGGATCACCGAGGTGACCGCCGACCGGGCCGCCAGCCAGGCCAGCGCCACCGCCGACATGGACACGCCGTGTTGCCCGGCGATCTCGCGGACCGCGTCGAGCACCCGCCAGGTGCGCTCCTCTGCGTTGCGACCCGCGTACGCCTCGACGCCCCGCTCTGGGTTCTCACCGAGCCGGGTCGCGCCGGTCGGTGCGTTGTCGCGCTGGTACTTGCCGGTCAGCCAGCCGCCGCCCAACGGCGACCACGGCAGGATGCCGATGCCCTCGTTCTCGCAGACCGGCACCACCTCGAACTCGATCTCCCGGGCCAGCAGGTTGTACTGCGGTTGCACCGTCACGATCGGGGTGAGGTTGAGGTGCTGGGTGAGCAGGGCCGCCTTCTGCAACTGCCAACCGGTGAAGTTGCTGACGCCCGCGTAGCGGATCTTGCCGGCGCTGACCGCGTCGTCGAAGAACCGCAGGGTCTCCGGCAGCGGGGTCAGCGGATCCCAGGCGTGCGCCTGGTACAGGTCGACGGCCTCGACGCCGAGTCGGCGCAGGCTGGCGTCCAGGGCGCGGGTGAGGTGCACCCGGGACAGGCCGGCGTCGTTGGCGCCCGGACCCATCGGGAAGCGCCCCTTGGTGGCGATGACGAGACGGTCCCGAACGTCGGGCCGGGCCCGCAGCCAACGGCCGACGATCTCCTCGGAGACACCACGGGAGTAGACGTCGGCGGTGTCGATGAAGGTACCGCCGGCCTCGACGAAGCGGTCCAGTTGGGCGAAGCTGCCCGCCTCGTCGGTCTCCGCGCCGAAGGTCATCGTGCCCAGACACAGGGTCGACACCACAGTGCCGGTGGCGCCCAGATTGCGATAGCGCATATCGTCCTTTCGGTCCGAGTGACAAAGCTGATCTTCCCACTCGTCCCCACCACCCGCATACGGCACGGTGCCGAACGCGGTCACGGGCACCCAGGCGGCATCGCCGCCGGTCATCATGAGCGTGTGAGCGAGCCCGCGATCGATATCGACCGACCGCACCGGCCCACCCAGCCGCCGCCGTCGGCGACACCACCCGAGCCCGGCGCGCCCACGCGCGGTCCGTGGCTGGTGGCCGCCGCCACCACGGTGACGCTGCTGCTGCTCGCCGGTCGGTACGGCTACCACCGCGACGAGTTGTACTTCCTGCTCGCCGGCCGACACCTCGACTGGGGTTACGTCGACCAGGGGCCGCTGGTCCCGGCGTTGGCCCGGCTGCTCGACACGATCGCGCCGGGCAACCTGGTCGTGCTGCGTACCCCGTCGGCGGTGTTGGCCGGCGCTGCGGTGCTGCTGGTCGCCGCGATCGCCCGCGAGGTGGGCGGCGGTCGGGGCGCACAGATCTTCGCGGCGGTGCTCGCCGCGCTGTCCGGCATCGTGCTCGCCAGCGGTCACCTGCTCAGCACCACCACCGTCGACCTGCTGGTGTGGCTGGTCGCGGCGTGGTGCGCGGTGCGGTTGCTGCGTACCGGTGACTCCCGTTGGGCGCTCGGCATCGGGCTGGCGCTCGGCGTGGGCATGCTCAGCAAGGTGCTGCCGGCGTTGCTGGCCGTGGGGCTGGTCGCCGGGGTGCTCATCGCCGGGCCCCGTCGGCTGCTGCGCGACCGGTGGGTGCTCGCCGCCGCCGGAGTCGCCGCCCTGCTGGCCGCACCGAACCTGATCTGGCAGGCGGCGCACGGCTTCCCGCAGCTCGGAGTGGCCGCGTCCATCGCCGACGGAGAAAGCTCCTACAGCGGCCGCCTCGACGCCCTCTACCTCCAGTTCGTCATCATCAGCCCGTACGCTGTGCCGATCTGGATCGCCGGCCTCGTCGCCCTGCTGCGGCGACCGACGTGGCGGGCGTACCGGGCGGTGGGCTGGGCCTGGCTGGTGGTGATCGGCATCGTGCTGATCGCCGGCGGCAAGGGCTACTACGACGCGCCGCTGCTGCTGGTCCTCACCGCGGCCGGCGCGGTGGTCACCGCCGCGTGGGCGTCGCGTGGGTCGGTCCGGCTGCGGCGAGGGCTGCTCGTGCTGGGTGTGGTGCCGTTCCTGCTGCCCAACATCGTGCTGTTGCTGCCGGTGCTGCCGGCCGATCGGTTGCCCGGTTTCGTGGTCGACGTCAACTACGACGCGGGCGAGACGATCGGTTGGCCGGCGTTCGCCGACTCGGTCGCCGCCGTCCATCGTGGCCTGTCTCCCGAGGAGCGTTCGCGGGCCGTCGTCCTGACCGGCAACTACGGTGAGGCGGGCGCGTTGGCTCGTTTCGGTCCGGCCCGTGACCTGCCCCGCGCCTACTCCGGGCACAACAGCATGGTCGACTTCGGTCGGCCACCCGCCGACGCGGACGTGGTGATCGCCGTCGGCTGGGACGGTCCCGGTCGGTTGAACTCCTGGTTCGAGTCGTGCACGCAGGCCGGGTGGGTGGACCAGCGCGTCGAGGTGGATAACGACGAGAACGGCGGCCCGATCCACGTGTGCCGAGGGCTGCGGCGTCCGTGGGCGCAGATCTGGGACACCGAGGTACGCCACACCGGGTAACAGTGCTCAGCCGGCTCCGCTGGTGAGCCAGGTCTGGATGCCGACCAGTGCCTCGGGCCCGGAGTTGGCGTCGACGTCGCGGGCGAGATCGGCGATCGTGACCGCGGCGAGCGCCTGCCGCCAGGCGTCCTCGGCTGCCCACATGGCGCGGGCGACCGGGCACGGTGTGGTGCAGGCGTCGGCCGGTGTCGCGAACGGGCCGCGCTGGCGGATCTCGGTGCAGACGAAGGTGGGACCCGGCCCGTCGATAGCCCGCACCACGTCGAGCAGGGTGATGCTCCCCGGCGCGCGGGTGAGGACGTAACCGCCGGACTTGCCCTGCACGGAGTGGATCAGCCCGGCGCGGGCGAGGGACTGGAGCTGCTTGGCGAGGTAGCTGCTGGAGACGTCGTGCAGCTCCGCCAGCTTGGCCGCCGGGACGGGCGTGTTGCTGGCCGTGAGGACCACGCAGCAGTGCAGCGCCCACTCGACCCCGCCGGACATCTTCATGACGTCACCCTAGTCACCCCGCTACTCGGACTCATTCTGTCCGAGTATAGTTCCCGGACATAAGAGGTCCGAGTTTGGCGGGGCGTGGTGAGCCGGACAAAAGACCACACACTCGCAGGGAAGGTGCATGACCGTGAAGATCGCCGTACTGGGCGGGACCGGCCTCATCGGGTCGCAGGTCGTCAAGATTGTGCAAGCCGCCGGGCACGAGGCGGTGCCCGTCTCGCTGTCCACCGGGGTGGACCTGCTCACCGGGCAGGGCCTGGACGAGGCGCTCACCGGCGCCGAGGTCGTCGTCAACCTGACGAACTCGCCGACCTTCGACGACGCCTCCCCCGCCTTCTTCCAGACGACCATGGACAACCTCCTGGCCGCCGCCGGGCGCGCGGGCGTCGGGCACGCGGTGGTGCTCTCCATCGTCGGCGTCGACCAGGTGCCCGACCTGGCCTACTACCGCGCCAAGGTCCTCCAGGAGGACATCCTCAAGGCCGGCCCCGTGCCGTACTCGATCGTGCGCGCCACCCAGTTCTTCGAGTTCGTCGAGGCGATCCTGTCCTGGACCGCCGACGACACCACCGTCCGTCTGCCCAGCACCCCGGTGCAGCCCATGGCCGCCGCCGACGTGGCGCAGGCCGTCGCCGACGTCAGCATGGGCGCGCCCCTGCAGGGCATCCGCAACGTCGCCGGCCCCGACGTCTTCGCCCTCGACGAGTTGGGCCGGATCACCCTCGCCGCCCGTGGCGACCAGCGCACCGTTACCACCGACAGCGCCGGCATGTTCGCCGCCGTCCCCGGTGACGCCCTCATCGCCCCCGCCGGGGCCGTCATCGCTCCCACCGCCTACCGGGAGTGGCTCGGCCGCCAGAGCTGACCCGCCGACCGGCCCGCACGTCGCCGTGGCGGTCGACCGCCACGGCGACGTGCTGTGCGGGCGCTCAGGTTACGGCGACGTCGGGGCGGTCGTCGCCAGTTCACGATCGGGCACCGGGTCGACGGCCGGGCGGCGGGGAAGCAACAGGGGGCTGGCGAGGATCAGCAGTCCCGCGACCGCGATGGCCGTGCGAGGGCTGGTGGCGTCGGCGAGCAGTCCGCCGAGGGCGCTCAGGACGGCGATGGCGGCGCTGCTGCCGATCGACCAGGCGGTGAGCGTACGGACGGTGTGATCTCGGGGGGTCTGCTCCAGCCGGTACGTGGCGAGAAGCGGGTTGTACAGGCTCATGCTGAGGATGATCGCGAACTCGACGGCGATCACCGTCGCGAGTCCGGCGACGCCGGGCTGGACAAACGCCAGGCCGATCAGCCAGACCGCGCGCAACGTCCCGACGGTACGCAGGATCCGATGTCGGCCGTAGCGCGTCACGACCCGACGGGCCAGGCGTGAACCGACGAGTCCGCCGAGGCAGGGCACGGCGAAGGCGAGACCGTACTGCCAGGGCGGGAATCCGAGGTCACCGAGCAGGAGCACGGCCAGCAGTGGCTCGGTGGCCATGATCAGTCCGCTGACGAGCAGTTGGTTGAGGTAGAGCGCCCGCAGACCTCGGTGGGTGAGGAGGTGCCGCCAACCGTCCAGCACCGCACCGGCCCGACCCTGGCGTCCGCCGCCTCGCTCCGGACGTTCCTCCCGGCCGCGGATCGCCGTGATCCCCAGCGCGGACAGCAGGTAGCTGAGCGCGTCGGCGCCGATGCTGGTGACCGGCCCGAACACACCGACCGCCGCGCCGCCCAGGGGCGGCCCGAGCGCGATGGCGCTCCACGTCGTCGATTCGAACCGTGCGTTCGCCGAGAGCAGGTCGTCCGGCCGGACGAGAACCTTGAGGTAGGCACCACTGGCCGCCCCGAAGGCGATCCTGGCGGTGGCGACGACGGCCGAGACGACCAGCAACTGCGCGAAGCTGACCCCGCCGAGGGCGTACGCGACGGGGATCGTCAGCAGGGCGGCGAACCGGACCAGGTCCATCGCGATCATCACCGGCCGCTTGCGGCGAAACTCCACCCACGGGCCGAGCGGCACCGCGACCAGCGCGCCCACCGCCGGGCCCACCGCGGACAACGCGGACACCTGGGCGGGGTTGGCGTCCACCACGAGCACGGCGATCAGCGGCAGGGCACCGAACCCGAACCCGGAGCCGTACGCGCTGACCGCGTACGCCGCCCACAACCAGCCGAACCGTCGCCCCAGGGACCGTCTCGCGACCACGCCCACCCCGCTTCCGGACAACTCTTCGTTGACCGATGCGAGCAAAGCAGGAGCAAGGACCACTGATCAAACAACCGAAGGAGCGGACAGCCACAACCAGACGTTGTGTGGGTAGGGTGCACGCCGTGGATCTCGACGCCGTGCGTACCTTCGTCGCCGCCGCCGACGCCGGCCAGTTCCAGGACGCCGCCGCCGTGCTGTCGATCACCCAGCAGGCCGTGTCCAAGCGCATCGCCGCCCTGGAGAAGGACCTTGGGGTACGCCTGTTCAACCGCACACCGCGCGGCGTCCACCTCACCATCGACGGTCAGACGTTCCTGCCCCACGCCCGTGAACTACTCCGGGTCGCGGCGCGCGCCGACGCATCCGTACGCCCCGGCCGGCGTGCCCTGCGCGTCGACGTGCACAGCCGACGGATCGCGCCGGCCGTGGTGCTCCAGGACTTCCACCGCGCGCACCCACACGTCGAGCTGGACGTCGTCACCCTCGACGCCGACGTGCACGCCGCGACAGCCGCCGTCGAGGCGGGAGCGGTCGACGCGTCCTTCCACGCCGTGCCCGTGCCCGCGCGGCACCTGCCGGACGCGATCCGAGTCGCCCGTGTGATCGACGAGCACCACGAAATCCTCGTCGGGCCGCGCCACGCGCTCGCCAACGCCCGCGTGGTCACGCCCGCCCAACTCGCCGGGCACCGGATCTGGATGCCCGGCATGGCTCCCGGCAGCGAATGGGCCGACTACTACGACGAACTCGCCACCGCCTTCGGGCTGACCATCGACCTCGTCGGCCCGGTCTTCGGCAACGAGGCCCTGTTGGCCGAGATCGCCGACTCCGCGCACCTGGCGACCCTGGCCGGTGAACGCACGCGGTACCTGTGGCCGGACAGCTACGACCTGCGGCGGGTGCCCGTACGCGGGCCGGCGCCGATCTATCCCCTGTCCCTGATCTGGCGCGCCGACAACAGGCATCCCGCGCTCGGCGCGCTTCGCGACCACCTCGACTCCCGACACACGCGGACGCGGATACCCGAGGCCGAGGTCTGGTTGCCGACCTGGGCAAACACGATGGTCCCGCCGCGCCCTTCCGTGGAGCGCGGCGGGACCACGTGACCTACTTCTTGACGACCCACCGGATCCGGCGGGTGTGCCACAGGGCCACCACGCCGATCAGCACCAGCAGGACGCCGGCCGCCGCGACGGTGAAGATGGACGCACCGGTGACCGGCAGGCCGCCACCTCCGCCGTCTCCGCCGCCGCCCGGCCGTGTGGACGCCTGGTTCAGGCCCACGAAGTCGGGGATCTCGTCGGTGCCGCCCAGGTAGGCCTGCTTCTCGTCAGCGGACTTGGTGACCGCCGTGAGTGACTTGTCGACAGTGGCCGGCAGCGTCGCGTGCTGTTCCTTGAACCCGCTGTCACTGAGCTTGGTCGTTTTCACCGGTTGGGTGAAGTCGACGCCGCCCGCTGTCACCTTCACGCCGTTCGGCAGCTCGTACGTGGTGGCGTTGATTTCCTTCACGTACTGGTTGAAGACGTCCGTCGGGGTCCAGTCGTCCTCCCGCTCCAGGGCGCTGACGTCGTTGCTGTCGATGCCGGCCTCGGCCGCGCGACCGTCGGCAGCCATCCGGGCCCGGTACCACTCGGCGGCCACCCGGCTGATGTAGACCCGGCGCAGGTCCTTGAACCCGGGCGCTTCGTTGACGGCCTCGTTCAACTCGGGCAGCAGCAGATCCCGGTAGACGGCCATCGACGGCTCCGGGTTGGCCGGGCAGGTGAAGTTCGGGTCGCCCGGGATCGTGAAGTCGAACGCCTCGGCCTTCACCTCGAGCGGCGCGTCGAGGATGTAGAGGCGGTTGCCCTCCTCGCGGATCGTCGCGGTCTTCGGGACGATCCACTGCCGGATGCAGGCCCCGTCCAGGCCGGTCATCCGGTTCCAGTACTCCAGACCGAGCGCCGTCTTCGGGTCCTGCAAGCGCGTCCAGGCCCGCTTCAGTTCCAGGTCGGCGTCGAGCATGACGCGACCGACAGCGGTACGGCCGAGGTACTCGTCGATCACCTTGTCCGGCTGACTCGGGTTCAGGTTCACCCAGAACCGCGACGACTCCACAGTCATCCAGGTGCTCAGGGCCTCGTCGGCGTCGTAGATCTGGACGGTGCCGTCCTTCGACTCCTGACCCGGGGTGGTGGCCGTCTCGAACGAGTACGTGTCACCCGTCGATCCGCCACCGTCGGTGACGTACCGCAACTGGACCGACGAGAAGTCGATGCCACCCGGCCGGATCGGCCCCAACTGCTTGCCGACCGCCTTGCTGACCGCGCTGCCCTTGGCCAACTCCTCCGGGGTCTTGGGCAGGATCGGACCCGACTTCTTCGTCTCGTTGAGCAGCGTCTGGACCGCTACCTGCTTCGCACCCGTGTTGCGGTTGTTGGTCCGGTCCCGCAGAGCCTTTTCGTCCTCACCCGGGTTGCCGTTCCAGCGGTAGCTGTAGGTGAACTTGTCCCGGACGTTGGCGTTCTTCAGCGCCGGGTCACAGGTCTTCTTGCAGGGTTCGATCTCGGAGTAACCCTCCTTGATCGGTGATGCCTTGGCCGGCTGGTACGACACCTTGCCGGTGTTCGGGTCGAACTCGATGCGCGGGGCCTTGCCCTGCATCTGCTCGATCAGGCGGATCTCGGCGTGCTTCGTACCATCGCTGTAGCCGATGATGTACTTGCCGTCCTGCAGTTGAGCGATCGCGTAGTTGCCCCGGACGTTCGTGTACAACTTGTCGGTGGTCTTCGCCGGCCGGTTGTACCGGAGGTCCAAGCGCGCCTCCTGTAGGTACACGCCCAGCTTGTGGCACCCGTACCCGACCAGGCCCTGCGGCGTGATCGGCGCACACCGGGCATCGATGATCGGCCACGGCGCGGCGGCCTGCGGTCCGGCGTGTGCGGCGGCCGGCGCGATGCCGATCACCGACCAGATCAGGACCAGGACCGCCGCGAGTCGCGTCAGCACCGCGATCCGCGAACGCTCCTTGATGACATTGCCCATCAGATTCGGTGTCCCCCTTCGCACCCGTGCCACGAATGGCCCCCCAACGCGCGACGAAGATCGAGCGGCGGCACGGGTGATGGTGTGTTGACCCGCTTGTCACAGGCGAGTCCGGACATGTCCGTACGTCAATGTCGAACGGACCCGAGGGATGCTAGGCGGTCAATGTTAAGGACGTGACCCCGACCGACATTTCGGAGAAGGGCTAAAGGTCCGATTGGTCGGCGTAGTTACCGGTGGCGATGTCCCACGAGAGGGCGTCCCAGTAGTTGTCCGAGGTCATCGCCTGCGCGTCCCACTCCGCGATGACACGCTGCATCTCGTCCTTCGCGTCTTCCCACTTCTCCGGGTTGCCACCGACGATCGCGGGCGCGAGCCCGGCGACCAGGCGAAGCGAGCGCGCATACAACTCGATCGACGAGTTCACGAACGTCATCGACCCGTTGTGGTCGAGGACGTACACCGCGCCCGTGGCCGGATCGAGACAGAATTCGCCGCCCCACGCGTCCGTGCCGTACCCGAATCGGAGCATCCCGTTGCGCTCAACCAGATCCGGGCCGAGCAGGAACAGGTCGTACTCGTCGAGGCGCAGGGCGTCCGGCAGGTCCGCCGCCGCCAGTCGCTCCCGCACCTCCGGCGACAGCGACTCCCACCCGTCGAGCGTGTGCACAGATGACATGGTGGTCAATCTATCGACCACCGAAGGCCGGCGCGGGGATCAACCCGGCCGCGTCATCAGACGCGCGGAAGCGTCATTGCGCGCGTGGCACCGACCGTAGACACGATGCAGCCCGAACTCGGTGAAACCCCAGTCCACCAATGCCGCGGCGGCCTCGGTGGCCAACCCTCGACCGCCGTGGTCCGGGTGGACGACGAACCCGAACTCAGCCGTCCGGTCGGCCTCGCTGCGCCACACCAACTCCACGTGCCCGATCACCCCGGTCTGCTCCACAACGGCCACCGTGAGGCAGTCGCCCTCCACGCGGAGCGCGTCCTCAGCGGTCATGGCGAGCACCGACGCCCGCGACTGCTCCCGGGTACGCGGCCCGGCACCACGCATCCACCGCGTGACGTCGGACCTGCGCTGGTACGCGTACACATCGTCGAGGTCATCCGACCGGACCGGACGCAGCGTGAGCCGCGCGGTGCGGATCGGGTAGGTCGGGGCGGACACCAGCCGATCCTATGGTCTGGTCGACCACGCCCGGTCGGCTCTCGCACCTGGCCGCTGACACCCGCGCGCAACGGTCTACTCTGGCCGGTATGTCCGACTCCCGCCTGCTGCGCATCGGCACCCGCAACTCCCCGATGGCGCTGGCACAGGCCGAACGGGTCCGCGCGATGCTCGCCGACCGGCACCCCGACGTCACCGTGGAGGTGAGGTCGATGTCGACCAGCGGGGACCGGTGGCTCGGAGACCTGGCCGTGCTGGGCGGCAAGGGGGCGTTCACCAAGGAGGTGGACGCCGCCCTGCTCAACGGGGACGTCGACCTGGCCGTGCACTGCGTCAAGGATGTACCCGGGGACCGACCGGCGCCGGCGGGAACGGTGCTGGCCGCCTACCTCGCCCGCGATGACGTCCGGGACTGCCTCGTACACCCGGGCGGCCTGCGCATCGAGCAGCTGCCCGCCGGCGCCCGGGTCGGCACCTCCGCCGTACGGCGGGTCGCGCAACTGGCCCTGCACTGGCCGGACCTGGTCCCGGTGCCCATCCGTGGCAACGCGAACAGCCGGCTGGCCAAACTCGACGCCGGTGAGGCGTACGACGCGCTCCTGCTCGCGGTCTCCGGTCTGCAACGCATCGGCCAGGCCGACCGGATCACCCACCCGATCGACGTCGACTCGATGATCCCGGCGGTCGGCTCCGGCACTCTGGTGCTTCAGTGCCGCGACGACGACACCCGCACCCGCGACCTGGCTGCGAGCCTCAACGACCCGCGTACCTGGCGGGAGACCATGGCCGAGCGGACCATGCTGCACATCCTGCAGGGCAACTGTCACTCGCCGATCGCCGCGCTCGCGCGCACCGAACCCGACGGTCGTCTCGGCCTGCGCGCGAGAGTCATCAGTCTCGACGGCAAGACCGTGCTCGACGTGCACGAGTGGGCCGCGGACCCGATCACCCTCGGGACGTCCGTCGCCGCGGCGCTGTTGCGCCAGGGCGCCCGTGAACTCCTCGACCTGCCCACCCACGGATCGGCCTGACCCGCGCCGGACCCGTCCGCTGGCCCGGCCGCAGGTGCTCAGGCCAGCGGACGCCGCCGGTCAGCCGGTGGGACTGCCGAACCAACGGGCGAGCTGTTCGTCCAGGTCCCGTTGCCCGTCGCCGATCCAGGCGATGTGACCGTCCGGGCGTAACAGGACACCCGGAGCGTCCACGGCGGCGGTGGGGTCGGCGAGGTGATCGACCCGGTCCGACCAATCGCCGACGGTCAACCGCCCGGTCCGGTCCAGCAGCAACCCACGGCCGCTGTGCATCACCTCGTAGAGGGTTCCGTTTGTGACGGCGATGTCGCGCAGGCGGCGGCCGAGCAGATCCGGGCCCAGGCCGAAGTCGTACCGGATGTCGATGCCGGTGATCTTCTCGATCAGGCGGCGGTTCACCACGTCGAGGTCCATCAGCTCGGTGAGCAGCCGGCGCACCGCCTGCGGGCCGGGTTCGGGCGACAGCAACTCCGTCTGGGCGCGGGTGTTGTCCAGCACCTCCGCGGCGACCGGCCGACGTTCCTCCTGGTAACTGTCGAGCAGAGTCTCCGGCGCCCAGCCCCGGACCTGCGCGGCCACCTTCCAGCCGAGGTTGAACGCGTCCTGAACGCCCAAGTTGAGGCCCTGTCCGCCGATGGGTGGGTGGATGTGCGCCGCGTCGCCGGCGAGCAGCACCCGCCCCACCCGGTACCGCTCGGCCAGGCGGGTGGCATCGCCGAACCGCGACAACCAGCGCGGGGAGTGCACGCCGAAGTCAGTTCCGGCAACGACCCGCAACTGTGTGCGGAAATCCTCGAGGGTGGGCGGTTGGGCGCGATCGCTGACGTCCCCGGCGGGGACCACGACGCTGTACACCTGCCCGCCGAAGGGCCGCAACCAGAACGGGCGGTGGGTCTGGCCGACGGTGGCCACTCGGGCCGAGACCTCCTCCGCCGGCGCTGTCAGCATCACCTCGCCCATCAGCGTCTCGGTCCGCGAGGGCTCGCCCGGGAAACCGACGCCGAGCAGTTTGCGTACCGTGCTGCGCCCGCCGTCGCAGCCGACGAGGTACCGCGTTCTCAGCTGCTCCCCGTCGGCCAGCTCGACCGTCACCCCGTCCTCGTCCTGGGTGAGACCGGCCACCACGGCACCGCGCCGGACCTGTGCCCCCAGAGCGATCGCGTGCTCTTCGAGCAGACCGACGATGACCGGTTGCGGGATGCCCAGCAGATAGGCGTGCGCGGTGTCCAGGTCCTCGGGCGCCGGTTTGTCGATGGCAGCGAAGAAGCCGCCGGCCGGGCGCTGCCGGCCCCGCTCGCGGACGCGCTCCAGGAGACCGCGCATCGCCATCACCTCGAGGGTGCGTACGTGCAGGCCGACGATGCGGGCGAACGACGTGGGCTCGGTGTCCTTCTCCAGAACGAGAACCCGGACATCGTGCAGCCGCAGCTCGGCGGCCAGCATCGCGCCGGTCGGGCCGCAGCCGCTGATTATCACGTCGAACAGGGGTCGGCGTTCGGGGCCGGTGACCGGCGACGCCGCAGTGGTGTGTTGCCCAGAGTGCATGGGTGTTGCCTTTCGGGAGTGGCGAGGCGCTCCCGGCGACACCTACGTCAATCGCCCGACCGTGACGGAGAGGGGGAGCACCCACATCGCTGCAACGTTCATGGGTCTCACCTCCTCGGGCAGGGTCACGTTCCCCAGCAAACTACAAGCCCCGGCGTCGTCGCGTCCACCGCATTCTCGGCGCATGCCGTCGTCCTGAACTGCCCCAGCCCATCGGGCTTGTCGGAGCGCTGGCCTAGCCTGACGAGATGCTGTCGCAGGTGAAGGGCTTGACCCGGCATTTCACCGAGGAGACCCTTCGCGCGTACCTCCTCGATCGTTCGGTCCGCCGAGACGACGGCTGCCTGATCGTGCGCGGTTACGGCAGCCAGCGGGGCGTTTATCAGAAGGTCGCCGGTCGGGCTTGGGCGCACATCGCGGCCTACGTCGTCTTCGTCGGCAACTTCGATCCGGACCTTGATGTGCACCACCACTGCGGCGTCCCAGACTGCATCGAGCCCACGCATCTGCGACAGGTGAACCACGCCGACACCTGCCGCAACCGCACGCAGCACCCGCACTGCCGCAACGGGCACGAGCGGGAGATCGACCCCGCGAGCGGTCGGTACCGCAAGGTCTGCCGAGTGTGCAACAACGAGGCGCAGAAGAGGTGGCGCTCGCGTCAGGCCGCAGAGGTCGCCGCCGCCCGTGCCGCGTACGGGCGGCAGGCGGGCTGAGGGTCCGCACCACCGTCTCGATCCCGGCCTGGCGTCAGGTGGAGTACTCAAGTCAACTCACGACACCATCCTGAATCATTACGCACAAGAACTGTCATTATGATGCACGTCCGGTACGCACCTTTTGTGGCAGGTAATTACTGGATTTTTGTTACTGGTAATCCAATAATGCTGACGGGGTGGCTCCCGGCGACGTTGAGGTCTTCCGCCATGACCCTTCACCGGGCGGCGACCCGCTGACTGGCGGCCGGACGCTTGATCACCGCCGCGCATCGCGACGAGGTCCGGCGCGTCGATCAGGTCGCGCTCGTTCGACGCTGCCGTCGGCCCGGTACACAGGCGCCGGGCCGACGGCAGCGTCGGTTCAGGCTGCTCGGTAGCGGGTGGCCAGCTCGGGGCTCTGCGCGCCGAACGCCGCGAGGTCGGCCTTGAAGACCGCGTCAAGGAGGCCGGTGTCCTCGACGCCCGGAGCGCAGACCGTCTCCCCCAGTTCCAGGCCACGCAGGCTGGCGGTGACGACGTCGTCGGCCGTCATCCGGGGCATCCGACTCATGTCCAGGCCCTGACGCTCGTGGAACTCGGTGGCCACCACACCCGGGCACACGACCTGCACGGTGACCCCGGTGCCCTCCAGCTCCGCGCTTAGGGTCTGGGAGATGGCGACGAGGTAGGCCAGGCTTCCGCCGTAGACGGCGCGGCGGGGCATCTGGGAGTGCGGGGCGGGACCGCTGAAAGCGATCATGCCGGCGACGTTGATGATGGTGCCTTCGCCGCGTTCCTGCATACCCGCGACCACGGCGCGAGTGAGCATGGTGGGCGCGAGGACCTTGACGTTGACCAACTCGGCGGCCTTCGCGGCGGGGAGGTCGGCGAGGGGCATGTAGTGGGCGACACCTGCGTTGTTGACGAGCATGGTCAGCGGCTCGGTGGCGCAGATCTCAGCGACCGCGTCGATGCCCTCGGTGGTGGACAGGTCGGCGGCCACAGTCCTGACCGTGACCTCGGGGTGGGCGGCGGCGAACTCCTCAAGGCGGTCCTTGCGCCGGCCCACGATCACCAGGTTGAAGCCGTCGGCGGCCAGGCGTTCGGCGAAGGCCCTGCCGATGCCGGAGGTGGCGCCGGTGACGAGCGCGAGCTTGCTCACTGTTCTTCCTTCTTTCTGTGGTCGGCCGCCGCGGTCATCGCTCGGTGCCCTTGCGCCCGATTCGCGCCAGCACGATGTGATTGTCGTGCGGTCTCATGCACCAAGCCTGCGAAACGGCAGGGCGAGCAGCCAGACGTCTGGCCTTCCTGGGAACGCCGGTACCAGGCTGGCCGGAGTCGGCGCGGGCACACTGGCAGTCGTGGCAACGACGGAATTCGGGCAGGCGGTGCGCCGCTGGCGCGAGCGGGTCTCGCCGGAAACCGCTGGACTCCCCGTCGGCGGTCAGCGGCGTACCCCAGGGCTTCGACGCGAAGAGGTGTCCCAACTGGCCGGGATCTCCGTCGACTACATCACCCGACTCGAACAGGGTCGCGCCACCAGCCCGTCGCCACAGGTCGTCGAAGCCCTCGCCAGAGCCCTACGACTGTCCGGGCCGGAGCGCGCGCACCTCTACCAGCTGGGCGGGCTGCAGCCGCCCGGACCGGACAGCGTGCCCGCCCACCTCACACCCAGCGTGCAGCGCGTACTGGACCGGCTGACCCACACCCCTGTCGCCGTCTTCGACGCCGCGTGGACGCTCCTGCTGACCAACCCGTCCTACGCCGCCCTCATGGGCGACCCGTCCGGATGGCACGGCCACCAGCGCAACGCGGTGTGGCGCAACTTCCTCACCCCCAGCGACCGCGTACGACACACCCCACGGTCACGGCACGCCCTGCAGAGCGCCCTGATCGCCGACCTGCGCACCGCCACCGCCCGTTACCCTGCCGACCAGCGGCTCGGCCGGCTGGTCGCTGAACTGCTCATACAGAGTGACCGGTTCGCTGAACTCTGGAACACCGGCATCGCCGGCCACCACGAAGCCGCCCGCAAGACGATCGACCACCCGCACGTCGGCGCTGTCACCCTCGACTGCGACATCCTCACCGTGGCCGGCAGCGACCTGCGCATCATGGTCTACACCGCCGAACCCGGCACCGAGGACGCCGAGCGTCTGGCCCTGATCACCACCCTCGGCATTCAGACACTCGTCAACTAGGGCGTTCGCCTTCACGCACGCCGGTGGGTCGGCCTGTGAGGCGGTGGCCTCGGTCGACGGGCGGTGGTAGTTGATCTCCGCTGGACGGTTTTCACAATACGATCGCTTCCCTCCCCCTTCATTCGAGGTCCGGATCTTGACCGAGTTGTACCCGCCGATCGAGCCGTACGACACGGGCATGCTCGACGTCGGCGACGGCAACCGCGTCTACTGGGAGGTGTGCGGCAACCCGGCCGGTAAGCCGGCGCTGGTCGTCCACGGCGGTCCCGGTTCCGGGTGTGGGGCCGGCTGGCGCCGGTACTTCGACCCCGACCGGTACCGGATCGTCCTGTTCGACCAGCGTGGTTGCGGCCGCAGCACACCGCACACGAGCGACCCGGCGACCGATATGCGGCACAACACCACGTGGCATGTGATCGCCGACATGGAGCGGCTCCGTGAACGCCTCGGCATCGACCGGTGGCTGCTGCACGGCGGTTCCTGGGGCTCCACACTCATCCTGGCCTACGCGCAGCAACACCCCCGACAGGTGTCCGAGATCGTCATCGCCGCCGTCACCATGACCCGGCGCGTCGACATCGACTGGCTCTACCGGGGCGTCGGCCGGTTCTTCCCCGAACAGTGGGAACGATTTCTCGAAGGCGCCCCGGGCACACCCCGCGACGGGGACGTCGTCGCCGCCTACGCCCGCCTCATGGAACATCCTGACCACGCCGTGCGGGAAAGGGCCACTATCGATTGGTGCGCCTGGGAAGACGCAGTCCTGTCCGGAGAGACCGGCGGCGTGTCCAACCCATACGGCGACCGCCCTCCCGCGGCACGGCTGGCCTTCGTACGAATCTGCGCGCACTACTTCTCCCACGGTGCGTGGCTGGAGGAAGGCGCACTACTGCGCGATGCCGACCAGTTGGCCGGCATCCCGGGTGCCCTCATCCATGGACGACTCGACCTGGGTGGACCGCTGCAAACAGCGTGGGACCTGCACCGCGCCTGGCCCGACTCCACCCTGACCATAATCGAGAGCGCAGGACACCTCGGCACCACCGAGACGCGGGAGCACGTTCTTCGTACCCTCGACCGGTTCGCCGTCAACGACGCCCCTCGGGTGTAAAAACACCGGTGATTCGACCTGAGGTCAGCCCCACGTGAGTGGTGCTCAAGGAGCCTGCTCCTAGACTGGCCGCATGCGGCAGGCGCTGAAAGACCTGACCTTCTCCGAGCACTCTGAATGGTTCGGCTTGGGCCCGCTGGCGCTCGCCCTCCTGGCCGGTTTCCGGGCACTCGTGGTCGACGCACCCTTCGCCCGCTGGGCTTGGACCGCCGTCGCCGTCCTCATGCTGATCCTCTGCGCCGTCTACGTCATCTGGACCAGGAAGAAGCGCTCCTGACCAGGAGGGAGGGCAGGCACCGCCATTCGCTGATCGCGGCGACCTGCACGGTGGCTTCGTACCGCATGGCGAGCTTGCGGCGGTTGATGCCGTACTCCACGGCATGACACTGCGTAGGTAGCGGGCGGTTCTGTGACGCCCGGTCAGGGCCGGAGCCAGCGGTCGAACCAGGCCCGGGTCCGACGCAGGACGTCGAGTTGGTGGTTGCGTTCCCGGATCGAGTGGCCCTCTCTCGGGTAGATCACGAACTCGTGTTCGACGTCGAAGTGGCGCAGCGCCCGGTGCAGGTACACGGCCTGTCCGAGGGGGACGTTGGTGTCCTCGGCGCCGTGCAGGATGAGCACCGGAGTGCGGATGTGGCTGGCGAAGGAGACGGGGCTGACCGCGTCGTGTCGATGTGGGCCGACGCCGGACCAGCCGGTGCTCCCACCGAGCGCCGCTTCGAACTGGCCGTTCTCCCCGGTCGCGGCGAGCATGCCCCAGTCGACGACGCCGGCGCCGACCAGTGCGGCGCGGAACCGGTCGGTGTGGCCGACGGCCCAGGCGGACATGAAGCCGCCGTGGCTCCACCCGGCGATACCCAACCGGTGGGGGTCGGCGATGTCCTGGGAGATGAGGAGGTCGATGCCGGTCTGGATGTCGGTCCACTCCTCCTGACCGACCCGGCCGGCGACGCTGGCGGCGAACTGGTGGCCGTGGCCCTGGCCGCCGCGCGGGTTGGGCAGGAACACCGCATAGCCGGCGGCAGCCAACCATTGTGCGCTGGGGAACCAGAACAACTGGCAACGGTCGGCGTAGCGGTCGTAGGGGCCGCCGTGCACGATCGTGATCAGCGGGAACGGGCCTTCGGAGCCAGTTCGTCCGACCGGGAGTACGAGTAGGCCGTCGAGGGCGAGGCCGTCGGTGGCCCGGTAGGCCAGCGGTTCCTGCGTACCGAGAGTGAGCCCGCTCAGTTCTGGGCGAGTGTCGGTGATCTTTCGTAGTGGCCCGGCCGGGGGCCCGACATGGACGTCGACGGGTCGATACCGGCTACCGGTCAACGCGGCGATCGTCCCGCCGGTGCCAGTGGTGGTGAGGTCGCTGAGGCGTCCCGGATGCTTCGACAGGATGGTGAGGTCGGTGGGGCCAAGCCGGGCCACTGTCGTGTTCAGGCCGTCGGCGAACACCACCAGTGCGGCGGCATCGGTCTGGCACAGCTCGGTGGGGCACATCGAGAGATCAGCGGTGCGGGTGCGCAGGACGCGGCTGCCCAGGGCGAGGTCGAACACGGCGGTACCGGCGTGTAGTGCCGGTGGGGTGAGGGCGAGGTAACCGAGGTGCCAGCCGTCCTCAGCTGGCCACCAGGCCAGCGAGCGCGCATCGGCCGCGACCGGTCCAAGGTCCTCCACGGTCGCTGTGACGTGGTCGAACAGGTGCAGCCGACCGCTGCGGGGGCCGTGGTCGCTGTCGGCGCTGGCCTGGGTGAGCACGGCGAGCGGGCCGCCGTCGGGCCGTTGCCGCAGGTCCACGACGTGTCGGTCGCCGAACACGTCCGGGGTGGTGACGCTGCCCGTGTGGAGGTCGAGCAGCCGCAGCCGGGCATGTGGTTCCCGCTCGCCGGCGACGATGGCGTCGTCGCGGTCCCGGGCGCGGCGGTCGTCCTCCTCGGTGGGTTCGTCCTCGGCGAGCAGGGCGACGAGGCCGGGGTCGGCGAGGGGCAGATGGTCGATGATGCCGGCGCGCCAGGTGGTCAACGCGGTCACCGTGGCGTCGGCGACGGCAAATCTGTACAGCTGTGGAGTGGCGCGGTCAGTGCGGTCGGACAGGAAGAACAACACCCTCGAGTCGGCCGACCAGCGTGGCCGAGACTCCGTCGCGGTGTCGGCGGTCGCCCGGCGCGATGCGCCCCCGTCATCGATGTCGACGAACCAAACCTGGGTGTCGAGGTGGTCACCGACCCGGCTGAGGGGAGCGACGACGTAGCCGAGCAGACGCCCGTTCCGAGCAAGTACGGGGGTCCGCAGCTCACGACCGTCGACTATGACCTCGGCGGTCAGACCTGTCATGCGGACCAGTCTGCCAACATCGGCGGGGCAACACGCGACCGGGCAGGACAGGTCGGCTGACGAATACGGGAACTCAGGGGCGGCTGCGGACAGGTACCGGTGTGACAGCTGAGATGCGGAGCCGAATCCGCGCGGGAGACACCGAGGCGTTCGGGGACCTCTTCGACGAGCACGCCGACGCGGTCCGTCGACATGCGGTGTGGAGCGGGAGCGACCCGGCGCTCGCCGACGACGTGGTGTCGCTGACCTTCCTCGAGGCGTGGCGGATCCGCGAGTCGCTGCGGCCGGACGGGGACACTCTCCGGCCGTGGCTGCTCGGCATCGCCACCAACGTGCTGCGCAACCGGCGGCGGGCGGCGCGGCGGCACCGGGAGGCGCTCCGGCGGCTGCCGGCACGCGACACGGTTCCCGACTTCGCCGACGAGGTGGTCGGTCGGATGCACGACGCCGACCAGGTGGCCGCCGCTATGGCGGCGCTGCGGGCACTGCGTCGGGCGGACCGGGAGGTGTTCCTGCTGTGCGTGTGGTCGCAACTGGACTACGCGGCGGCCGCCGAGGCGCTGGGCGTACCCGTCGGGACGGTGCGGTCACGGCTGTCACGGGCCCGGACCCGGCTGCGGGCGTTGGCCGAGCAGGAGATGGCACGTACCCGAAAGATCCCCATCGAGCAGGGAGAGTACCGATGAGCGAGCCCACCGCCCCCCACGTGCCGACCCTGCCGGCCATGCGCCGGCAGGCACTGCGACACCACCTGATGAACGAGATCGGACGGCCGGCCCGGCGGCCGCGACGGATGCTGGTGCTCGCGCCGGCGGCAGGCGTGCTGACCGCCGTGGTCGCGGCCGGCGTGGTCACCCAGCCGTGGGCGCCGGACAGCGCGCCACTGGTCGTGGCGGTCGCGCCGGGAGAACGCGCCGGCGCCACGATGCTGCTGAACCGGATGGCCGAAGCCGCCGTCGACAAGCCGGTCCCGACGTCCGGCGAGGGCGAGTACGTCTACATCCGGAGCCAGGGTGCCTTCGCCGAGGTGGGCGACGGGCCGGCCCGACTGCAACCGGTACGCGAACGGGAGCTCTGGATCCCGCGCTACGAACCGGGCAATGGCCTGCTGCGGGAGCCGCGCTTCGACGTACCCCTCGCGGAGGTGATCCCCCGGCAGTCGCGACTCGACGACGTGACGCCGAACGCGGCGCTCGTCGACCTGCCCACCGACCCGGATGCTCTGCTGGCGAAGCTCTACCGGGAGCGGGAGCAACGGGGTCGGGGTAACAGCCGCGACGGCGCGGCGTTCACCGCGATCGGCGACGTCCTGCGCGAGTCGCTGGTGCCGCCCCAGACCAGCGCGGCGCTCTACCGGGCGGCGGCGAAGATCCCCGGGGTCGAGGTGGTCCGTGGGGTCACCGACGCGGCCGGCCGGCGGGGAATCGCCGTCGGGCACACCGAGCTCGACAGACGCGACGAGTGGATCTTCGACGAGCGGACGTTCGAGTACCTCGGCGAGCGCAGCTATCTCGTGGCGGACACCCCCGACGGACCCGCCGGCACGGTGTTGGGAACGACGGCGGTGCTGCAACGGGCGGTCGTGTCCGCCCTCGGGGAGCGCCCGGAGCGGTAGCCGGTGCGGCGCGATTTGACCCTCGACCGGGTCGAGGCCCGAGCATCGGCGGCATGGACGAACAGCCCACACCCGACCCGACCATGACGCGCATCATCGAAGCGGTGCAGCTCGGCCAGGCCGGTGATCCGACGGAAGCCCGGCACCGCCTCACCGCGCTGTGGGACGAGATCGGCGCCGGCGGCGACGCCCTGCACCGCTGCACCCTGGCCCACTACCTCGCCGACCTGCAGGAGACTCCCGAGGTCGAGTTGGTGTGGGACGAACGCGCCCTCGCCGCCGCCACCGACCTCACCGACGAACGTGCCCAGCAGCACCACCACGCGCTCCAGGTGCGGGGTTTCCTGCCGTCGCTGCACCTGAACCTCGCCGACGTGCACCGACGACTGTGCGACACCGCCCGGGCCCGGGCACACCTGAGCACCGCTCGGAGCCTCGCCGAGTACCTGCCGACCGACCAGTACGGCGATCTGATCCGCGCGGGTATCCAGCACGTCGACCAGGCTCTCGCGGCGGGCTCGACCCAGCGCCTCGACTCGCACCCCGCCGCAGCCGGCTGACAACGCCCGGCGGGTCGCGGTGCCTACGGCGCTACCGCCGCTGGTTCGGCTGCCGGATCCCGTGGCGGCTGGGCGCGGACCGGCTGGCGCTGGAGGACGACGACGGAGGACAGCACCAGGGCACCGCCGACGAGCTGCACCACTGTCAGGTTCTCGCCGAGGACCAGTGTGGCGAGTGCGGCGGTGACCACCGGTTCGACTGTGGACAGGATGGCGGCGGTGGACGGACCGGTGCGCCGCAGCCCGGCGAAGAAGGTCAGCATCGCCACGACTGTGGACACCACGGCGATGCAGGCCAACCAGAACCACCCCCGCCACCCGAAGTCCAGGTCGACGCCGCCGGTCAGCAGGGCGCGGACGGCGAGGGTCCCGGCCGCGCCGGTCAGCACCAGCGCGGACAGCACCACGGGTGCCAGCCGGTGCACGACGGTGTCGGCGACCAGGATGTAGATCGTGTACGTCAGCGCGGCGGCGAAGGCCAGCAGCGCCCCGAGCGGATGGAAACCCACGCCACCGGCGCCGAGCAGGACCAGCAGCGTTCCGCCCGACGCGGCCACCAGCGCGGCGCCGCGCCTCGGGGAGAGCCGGTCCCGGCCGAGCAGCACCGCCCCCACTGTCACCAGGACCGGGTACGTGTAGAGGATCAGAGCCAGCAGCGAGGCGTCCATCAGTTCCAGCGCGGAGAAGAACAGACCCGCCTGGGCGGCGTACCCGACGGCACCCAGCCCGATGGCGACGGCCAGCACCCGGCGGCCGGTCATCGGAGGCCGGCCGGGAGCAGGCGAAGCGCGGCGCAGGCCCGGGCGCACCAGCAGGGCGACGCCGAGCAGGACGGCTGCCAGGGTGAACCGCACCAGCAGCAACTCCCCGGTTGGGACGCCGGCGTCGTAGGCGAGTTTGCCGAAGATCGCCATGGCGCCGAAGCACGCTGCGGACAGGAGACACAGTGCTGCACCCATGCAGCAAGGATCGAAGACCCGACCGTTCAGGTCCAGCGATGATTCCCGGAGGTCAATCGTTAGAATCCCCGCATGATCGAGCTGGACCTGCGGCGGTTGCGCTTTCTGCGTGAGTTCGAGGAGCGCGGCACCCTGGCGGCGGTGGCGGCGGCTCTGGGTTACAGCCCGTCCACGATCTCCCAACAACTCGCCCTGTTGGAGAAGGAGGTCGGCGCCCGTCTGCTCGACAAGGCCGGCCGGGGGGTGCGGCTCACCGATGCCGGTCACCTCCTCGCCCAGCACGCGCGAGTCCTGCTCTCCGCCGCCGAGGCGGCGCAGGCCGACCTCGCCGCTCTCGGCGGCGACATCCGCGGCACCGTCCGCGCCGGCGGCCTGCAGTCAGCGGCCCGCCGCCTGCTCATCCCCGCCGTCGCGCGCCTGAAGGCCGAGCACCCGCAGGTCCGCGTGGAGATCTTCGAGCTCGAACTCGAACAGTCCCTGCCCGGCCTGCGCCTCGGCACTGTCGACCTCGTCATCGGCGACGAGTACGACAGCCATCCCCGCCCACGGCCGGCCGGTCTGCGCTTCACGCTCCTGCTGGAAGAGCCCCTGAGGATCGTGCTCCCCGCCGCCCATCCTCTCGCCCGCTCCGGTGGACCCGTCGCGATGGCCGATCTGCGCTCCGACATCTGGGCCGCCTCGGCCGAGGGCACCGGCCACCACGCCATGGTGGTCGGAACCTGCCGTGCCCTTGGCGGGTACGAACCCGACCTGCGGCACCGCTCCAACGACGCGGACGTCCAACTCGAACTGGTCCGCGCCGCGACAGCTGTCGCCCTCATGCCAGCCCTGACTCTGCCCCGCGACGACCCGGCGCTCGCGATCCGGGACATCGCCGAGACCACCCTCAGACGCCGCCTGGTCGCCGCCACCCGAGACACGCCACCCGCTCCCGCGCTCATCGCCCTCCTGGCGGCGGTGACGGACCAGGTCCGCGAACTCGGCATGTAGAAGTCAGCGCAGCATCGCCCGGGTCATCCGGCGGGTGGCGACGTACATCGCGACCGAGCCGAACGCGACGAGGTACGCCACCGGGATCAGCAGGTCCCAGCTGAGGCGACCCAACGCTGGTTCGCGTACCAGCTCGATGCTGTGGTAGAGCGGCAGCGCCCGGATAACGGGTTGCACCACCTCCGGGTAGACCGACAGGGGGTAGAACGTCGTGGCGAACAGGTACATCGGCAGCATGACCAGCTGGATGTACTGGAAGTCGGCGAAGTCGCGCAGGTACGTGGTGACGGCCAGCCCCGCCGCGGCGAACGCGTACGCGATCAGCGCCGACGCGGGTAGGGCCAGCAGCACCCAGGGCGAGGTGACCAACCCGCCCACCGCCATGAGGGTGAGGAAGCCGATCGACGTGAGCAACGCGTTGATCATGGCGCTGGTGACCTCGCCGACGGCGATGTCGGTGACCGACAGCGGTGTCGGCAGGATCGCCTCGTAGGTCTTCTCGACCCTCATCCGGATGAAGACGCCGAAGCTGGTCTGGTTGAACGCCGTGTTCATGGCGGTCGTGGCCAGGATCGCCGGCGCGACGTAAACAACGTAGGGGACCTCGACCCCGGGGACCGTACCGACGAGCAGCCCGACGCCGATGCCGATCGACAGCAGGTAGAGGATCGGTTCGACGAGCGCGTTGAGCAGCGGGGTGACCGACCGGCGGTAGATCATGAAGTTGCGTTCGATGAGCGCGAGGGCTCGGCGTCTCGTCCACTCGGGTACGACGACGGTGGTCATGCTGTCTCCACGAGGCTCTGGGCGGGGATCGTCACGGGTGCAACCGTCGGCGGTAGGTGACGCGGGCGACGAGGAAGCCGCCGATCGCGAGGGTCAGCAGGTAGGCGATGTGTACGGAGCTGCCGCCGACAGTCGCCGTGCCGAGGCTGAGCGTGCGGCACAGCTCCACCCCGTGCCACAGCGGCAGCAGGTAGGACACCGGCCGGATCCACTCAGGTAGCTGCGAGACGGCGAAGAACGTGCCGGAGAACATGTAGAGCGGCATGATCACGAAGCGGAAGACCGTGTCGATGTGGCGCAGCTTGCGCACACCGACCGCCCACGCCGCGGCCGGTGCCGCGAACGCGACCCCGGTGAGCGTCGCGCCGAGCAGCGCGCCGAGGGCCCACCATCCCCCGATCAACCCGAACGCGGCCATCACCGCGATGAAGGCGGCGCTGGCGACGAGCACCCGGAAGGCGATGAAGAGCAGGTGCCCGGCGGCGAGCTGCTCCGGGTCGAGTGGTGTCGGCGTGGCGCTGCGGTAGGCCCCGAAGCCCGCGGCCCGGGCCACGCCCCCGGCCCCCTCCAGGAACGCGTTCTGCATCGCGGCGGCGGCCAGCATGCCCGGTGCGAAGAACGCCGCGTAGGAGACGCCGGCGATCTGGGCCGGCGCGTTGTCGTCGACGAGAGAGCCCAGGCCGGCACCGATGCCGATCAGGAACAGCAACGGGTTCAGCACGTTGATCACGATCGAGCCGCGCCAGGTACGCCGGTAGCGCGTGACCCAGTATCGGAATGCGCGAAGCACCAGTGGTCCCCCTGCTACTCGATGAGCGATCGGCCGGTGAGGTTGAGGAACACGTCCTCCAACGTCGCGCGGCGGACCAGCGCGGTGAGCGGCGTGAGCGACATGGCGTGCACCGCGGCGAGGGCGGCCTCTCCGTCGGCGGTGTAGACGAGCACCCGGTCGGGAAGCGGTTCGACGCGACCGTCGCTGCCGGTGGCCAGCGCCGACGTGCGTAGCTTCTCCGCCGCGGTGTCCCGTTCGTCGAGGCGGAAGCGCAGTTCGAGGACCTCCCGCGTGGCGTACCTGTCGATCAGGTCCCGGGGAGAGCCCTGCGCGACGATCCGGCCGTGGTCGACGACGACGAGCCGGTCGCAGAGCTGCTCGGCCTCGTCCATGTAGTGCGTGGTGAGGATGAGCGTGACGCCCTCCTGTTTGAGCTGGAAGAGCCGGTCCCACAGAATGTGTCGCGCCTGCGGGTCGAGGCCGGTGGTCGGCTCGTCGAGCAGCAGGATGTCGGGTTCGTTGATCAGCGAGCGGGCGATGGTGAGTCGTCGACGCATGCCGCCGGAGAGCGTCTCGACCTGGTCGCCGGCCTTCTCCTGAAGCTGCGCGAAGTCCAGCAGTCGGGTGGCCCGTTCCCGGATGACGGCGCGTGGCAGGCCGAAGTATCGCCCGTAGATGTGCAGGTTCTCCCGGACGGTCAGTTCGTTGTCGAGGTGGTCGTCCTGGGTCACGACGCCCAGCCGGGCGCGGATCTGCGGCCCCTGTGTCATCGGGTCCATGCCGAGCACGCGCAGGGTGCCGCCGCTGATCGGCGACGTCGCGGCGATCATCCGCATGGTGGTGGACTTGCCGGCGCCGTTGGGGCCGAGGAGCCCGAACGACTCGCCCCGCTCAAGCGCGAAGTCGATGCCGTCGACAGCGCGGAACTCCGCTGTGGACCCGCGTGGTGGATAGGTCTTGGTCAGATTCCTCGCCTGGACCAGGGGTTGCTCGCTCACCATGGCAGCCTAGAAAATCCAACAACAGACTGCAATATTTAAACAGAGCATTGTAATTTCTAGACTATCCCCTGGGGTTGGTCGCCGATCTCGATTGCCACGCCCGACCGGACCTGCGAGGGTCGACGGATGTCACAGGTGACCGGCGCCGACCTGCTCCAGGCGGCCGACGAGATGACGCGCGTACTGCACCCGCACCGCGAGCGCGACTGGTGGGTGCCCGCCGGCACGTTGACGTGGAGCTGCTGGACCACGGCGGCCCACGTCGCACACGACCTCCTCGCGTACGCCGGCCAGGTCACCGGCCGCCCGGAGGACGGCTACCTGCCGTACGACCTGCGGGTCTCCCCCGACGCGAGCCCGGCGCAGACCCTCACCGTGGTGCGGGCCTGCGCCGGGATGCTCGCCGCCGTCGTCGACGCGACCCCGCCTGACGCGCGGGCCTGGCACTACGGCCCCTGCGATCCGGCCGGCTTCGCGGCGATGGGCGTGGCCGAGACCCTGCTGCACACCCACGACATCACCCTCGGCCTCGGCGTGCCGTGGCAGCCACCGCAACGGCTGAGCGCACTGGTGCTGGGGCGACTCTTCCCGGAGGCCCCGGCCGACCCCGCCCCCGAGGTGCTGCTCTGGATGACCGGCCGTGGTGAGTTGCCCGGCCGGGCGCGGCGTACCTCCTGGAATTGGCACGCTGCCGTGGACTGACGGGCTGGACCGCGCGCTACCGCGTCCGCCCCGGATGGAGCTGACGGACGGGGACCGGCAACACGTGCCGGTGCCCGTCCAGCGGAAAGGTCGGCGGCCGGGCGGGCAGCGTCTCCTCGTAGAGGAAGCCGCACTTCTGTGCCACCCGGCAGGACGCGAGGTTGTCCACCTGGTGCAGCAGGTCCAGATGCGTCAACCCGGGGAACCTGTCGAACGCCCAGCCGCTGAGCGCGGTGACCGCGCGCGGGGCGACGCCACGGCCGCGCGCCCACGACGCCGTCCAGTAGCCCACCTCCGGTGCGGGACGCTGCGGCGTCACGCCCTTGAGCACCACGTTCGCCACCAGCCGTGGACCATCCGCGTGGTCCTCGAGGACGGCGAAGCTGTACCGCCGGCCGTCGGCCCAGTCCTGCCGCGTCCGCTCCAGCCAGTGCCGGCCCTCGTCGATGCTGGTCACCGGAAGCCGCGTCCATCGGCGCAGCACCGGATCCCGGTACGCCGCCAGCAGCGCGTCCAGGTCGTCGTCCACCCAGGGCCGCAGGGCAAGCTCCGACGCCCGCAACTCGATCACCATCCGCCCAGTCTGCCGATGGCGTGCAAGGCCGACCAGGCGGGTCAGCGCGACCGGCGCCGCCATGGCAGCGGCCACCAGGTACGGCGGGACCGGGGCGGCGGAGCGACGACGGCGACCTGCTCGGCCGGTGACGTCGACACGCTCGGCGGGGCGTGTTCGGCGCGCCAGCGGCGGACCACCTCGTCGGCGTTCACCGGACGCACCACCACCCGGGGGCCGTCGGGGTTGCGGAGCCAGGCCACGATCTGCGCGTTCAACTGCCCCACGACGTCGCGTACGGACTGTTCGGTGGGCAGGTCGCGGACCTCGTCGGGGATCTGCTCGATGCGTCGGCGCAGTTGCAGCGGGGTGGGCAGGAGCAGGTCGCTGGGCAGCGCCTCACGCTCCAGGAAACTCTTGATCCACCATGACTCGTCGTACGGCGTACCCCGGCCGGGGATCGGCTTGCCCATGCCGGGCAGGTTGTCGAACTCGCCGCGCTGCGCGGCTCCCCGGATCTGCGCCTCCACGGCCGCTTCCCACGCTTCGGTCACCCTGCGGCACCTCCCCCGGCCACGGTAGCCCGTCGCCTCCGGACGGCAACGGTCGTCGTAAGAGATCAGCGCACCCGCCCCGGTGACCATTCCCGGCCGGTGGTGCGACCGGGCGGAAGCGCAGGCCACGGGCCGCAAGGTGGCCCTCGGCCGGCATGTTCGTCCCGATTACGGTCAGTGTGGGGACTATCGAACGGGGGAACACCGATGGTGAGTTCGGGTGCGCTGCTGGGCATCGCGCTTGTCGCGTTGGGGCTGGTGCTGACACCGGGCCCGAACATGGTCTACCTGGTGTCCCGCTCGGTCGCGCAGGGCCGCCGGGCGGGGCTGGTCTCGCTGCTCGGGGTGGCCGCCGGTTTCGGGGTCTACCTGGCCACGGCGGTCGCCGGCCTGGCCGCCGTGTTCGTGCTGGTGCCGACGCTGTACGCGGTGGTGAAACTGGCCGGCGCCGGCTACCTGCTCTGGTTGGCCTGGCGGACGCTGCGCCCCGGCGGGCACTCACCGTTCACGCCCGCGCCGCTGCCACCGGACCCACCCCGGCGGCTGTTCACCATGGGTCTGGTCACCAACCTGCTGAACCCGAAGATCGCCATCCTCTACGTGTCGCTGCTGCCCCAGTTCGTCGACCCGACGCGCGGGCACCTGGCCACGCAGAGCCTGCTGCTCGGCCTCACCCAGATCGCTGTCGCGCTGAGCGTGAACGCGCTGATCGTGCTCACCGCCGGCTCCCTCGCCGGTTTCTTCGCCCGCCGACCCGTGTGGCTACGGGTGCAGCGGTGGGTGACCGGTACGGCGCTGGCCGCGCTGGCCGTGCGGATCGCCACCGACCGGTCCCGCGCGGCGGTCGCCGCGCCCTGACCCGACGGTCACCGGCCGCGGTGGCGGCGGACCATCCCGGCGGCCAGCGGCGCGGCGTCCAGGTCACCGGCGGCGAGCCGGGCGGCGAGGGTACGGCGCACCAGCCGGTCGGCCAGCGCGGGAGCGTGCCGGCCGACGGCCATCTCCAGGCGGCCACGGGCGGTGGTGGCCACGTCCCGGGGTGCCCGACGGGCGGTGGCGGTACGCAGGATCGCCGCGACCACCCCCTGCACCGGCTCGGGGCGGGACACCCCCTGCAACGACAGTCCCGCCTCGGCGGTGCTGTCGTGGATGGGTGAGGCGACCATGCTCGGGTAGACGACGCTGACACCGACGTGGGTGCCCACCTCGTGCCGCAGCGCGTCGGCGTACGCCACCAGGGCCCGCTTGCTCACCCCGTACGCGGCGGCGAGAGGCAGCGGTAGCACCGCCATCCGACTGGCCACGAAGATGACCCGTCCGTGGGCGGTGACCAGCGGCGGCAGCGCGGCGGCGGTGGTCCGCCACGCGGCCAGCAGGTTGACCTCCAGTTGCCGGCGGACCACCTCGTCGGGTGGCAGTTCGGCCGGGGCGGGGCCACCCACCCCGGCGTTGTTGATCAGCAGGTCGAGCCCGCCGAGGTGGTCGACGGCGGCCCGCACCGCCGGTGCCACGGCGTCCGGGTCGGTCAGGTCGCAGCCGAGCACCGGCACCCCGCCGTCGGGCTGAGGGTGCAGGTCGAGCCCCACCACCCGCGCGCCGGCGGCGGTCAACGCCGTACCGAGATGTCGACCGAAGGTGCCGCTCGCCCCGGTCACCAGCACCCGCCGGCCGGCCAGCGACCGGCTCGTCACCGCCGGGCCCCGGCTGCGACCCGCCGGGCCCCGGCCGCCAACTCCCGGGTCAGCTCGGCCAGGTAGACGTCGAAGTCCACGCGCATCGCCGGACGGCGCTGACCCCAGCGGGCCGTCGCGGCCCGCAGGTCGGCCCGGCAGGCGGCCCGCTGTCGTTCCGGGTCGGGCAACGCGTACCGGCCGGCGAGGTGCGCGGCGACCAGTTTGGCCTGCGCCTCGACCAGGGGGAACGCCGACCCGGTGGACTGCACCAGCCCGACGAAGGTCAGGCCGGGAGCGTCCGGGTGGAACACGTGCCGGTACAACGGCAGGCTGTCGGCACCGTCGCCGAGCAGCGCCGGGTCGAGGAACGGGACCGCCACCCGGTACCCGGTGCACCAGATGATCAGGTCGACGCTGTCGGTGCGACCGTCGGTGAACTCGACCCGGTCACCGTCGACGGAGGCGATGCCGGGTCGGGCCTCGACGTCGCCGTGGGTCAGCCGGGACAGCAACCCGTCGGAGAGGGTCGGGTGGTCCTGCAGGAAGCCGTGGCGCGGCGCGGGCAACCCGTAGCGGCTGGGATTGCCGACGGTGGTGCTCAGCATCGTCTGGCTGATGCGTTGCCGCAGCCGCCACGGCAGCCGACGGGCCAACGCCCCGTTGAGGGTGTCCGAGGGGCGACCCAGCAGGTACTTCGGCACCACCCAGACACCGCGGCGCAGCGACAGCAACGTGCGGGTCGCGGCGTACGAGGCGTCCACAGCGATGTCCATCGCGGAGTTGCCGCCCCCGACGACGAGGACCCGCCTGCCGGCCAACTGCTCCGGACCCCGGTAGTCGTGGCTGTGCATCTGCTCGGCGGTGCAGGTGCCGGCGTACGACGGCTCGGGCAGCTTGGGCACCCGGTTGTGTCCGTTGGCGACGACCACGGCGTCGACGGTGACTTCGGCTGCTCCGTCCGGCCCGCTCGCGGCCACCGTCCAGGTGCCGTCCTGGTTGCGGGTGACCCGCTCGACGGTGTGGCGCAGCCGGATGTGCTCGCCCAACCCGAACCGGTCCACGTAGTCGGCCAGGTAACCGGCGACCCGGGTGTGGTCGGGGTAGTCGGGCCAGTCGGTGGGCATCGGATGGTCGGCGAACTGGGTGCGCCCCCGGCTGGTGTTCAGGTGCAACGTCCGGTACGCCGGTGAGTCGGGTGCCCCGTACACCCAGAGGCCGCCGACCTGGTCGGTGGCCTCGAAGCAGACCACCGCCGCGCCGACGTCGCGCAGCGCCTTGACCGCGGCGAGCCCGGCCGCGCCGGCGCCGATCACCGCCACCTGAGGTGGTACGCCCATCGCCGCCCCCATCTAAATCCAACGTCTGATGGATAATCGTCGTCGGGCGGTGAACCGTCAAGGGGTCGACGGTCCGTACAACCCGTCGAGCAGCCGATGCACGAACGCCCGGAACTCGCGCCGCTCCCGTGCGCCCGGCGCGCCCGCCGCCAACGCCACCACGTGACCGTGGGTCGCCCACACCAGGCTGCGTACGGTGATGTGCGGGGTCGGCTCCGCCAGCGCGCCGGCCGCCGCCGCGGCGCCGAGGAGCTCGGCCACCAGCCGGTACAACGGGTCGGCGTAGCGCTGGTCCAACTCGGCGTGCCGCTGCGGCTCCAACCAGCGACGCAGCCACAGCGCGGTGGTCTCCGGGCGGTCCTCCAGGAAGTCGACGAACACGTCGACAAGTTCGTGCAGGGCTCGCCGCGCCGCGTCCGGCCCCGCGTCGAGAGCAGCGCGGGCCTGCTCGGCGGCTTCGGTCAGGACCTCCCGCTCGGCGGCGAAGACGCGGGCGAAGCAGGCGTCGTAGAGCGCTGCCTTCGTACCCGTGTGGTGCGCGACGGTGGCGACGTCGACCCCGGCGGCGGCGGCGACCTCCCGCAGCCCGACGGCGTCGAAGCCACGCTCGGCGAACAGCGCGGTCGCGGCGGTGAGCACCACCTCGCGGGTCGGCCGGGTCTCGTCGCGTCGCGGGCGACCCGGACGGCGTCGGGGCATGGTCATGGCCGCCATTCTGCCCCTAGAATCCAGCAACCGTTGGATTGCGGAGAGGACGCGGCGATGACCGGGCTCGACAGGCGGCCCGCGGCCGCCACCGACGCGACGCTCCCCCGTGGCCCCCTGGCGGGCTTCGCGGCCGGCTCGCTCGGCATGGGTGTCTGGGTGACGGTGCCCGGCCTGCTGCTGCTCTACTTCCTTACCGACGTGCTGGCCGTCGACCCGTGGCTGGCCGGCATCGCGCTGCTGCTGCCGAAGGTCGCCGACGTGGTGCTGCACCCCTGGGTGGGTCACCGCGCCGACGTCGAGCAGACCCGCCGCGGCGACCGGCGTCGCCTGCTGCTGGTCGGCTGCGCCCTGCCGCTCGCGTTCGCCGCGCTGTTCGCGGTGCCCGGCGGCCTGACCGGCGCGTCGGCGGCCGCGTGGGTGGCGGTGTTCTTCGTCGTCGGCAACCTGCTCTTCGCCGCCTACCAGGTCCCCTACCTGGCCACCCCGGCCGACCTGCGCATCGGCTACGACGAACGCACCCGGCTGATGGCGTTCCGGATGGTCGTGCTGACCCTGGGCATCCTGGTGTCCGGCCTGCTGGCGCCGCTGCTCACCGGCGGTGACACGGCGACCCGCTCCGGCTACCAGCGGATGGGCCTGGTCCTCGCCGTCGGGATGCTGGTGGCCATGCTGGTCGGCGTCGCCGGCATCAGCCGCCTGCGCGGGTCGGCGGCGGATCCCACACCGGCGGGGCACGGCGGGTGGCGCGCCCTGCGCACCGCGCTGCGCGACCGGCAGTTCCGCTGGCTCGTCGCCGCCTACCTGGCGATGTCCACCACCACCCACCTGGTGCTCGCCGGGGTGCCCTACTACGCCGAGTACGAACTGCGGGCCACCGGCCTGACCACCGTGCTGGTGGCCGCGTTCGTCGCACCGGCGCTGCTGGTCACCCCGGCCTGGCTGATGGTGGCCCGCCGCGTCGGCAAGCAACGGGCGTTGCTCGGCGCGCAGGGCGCGTTCGCCCTCGGGTCGCTGGTGCTGGCGGTGGGCCGCCCGGCCGGCCTGCCGGTGCTGATCGGCGCGGTGGCGGTGCTCGGCGTGGCCTTCGCCGGCATGCAACTGCTGCCGTTCTCGATGCTGCCCGACGTGATCCGCGCGGCCCCCGCCACCACCGGCGCCGGCACCTACACCGGGGTGTGGACGGCCACCGAGGCCACCGGCGCGGCCCTCGGTCCGTACGCGTACGCCCTGTGCCTGACCGTCGGTGGTTTCGTGGCCTCGACGGCCGGTGAGTCGCCGGTGCAGCCGGACGCGGCGCTCACCGCGGTCCGCTACGGCTTCGGGGTGCTGCCGGCGGTGGCGATGCTCGCGGCCGTGCTGCTGCAACGCCGCTACACCCTGGACGCCACCGCCCGGACGACGAGCTGAACGGCCGGCACTAGACTTCGCCCTCGATGGACGCCCAGCCCAGCACCACCGAAACCCGTCCGTGCGCCCACTGTGGAGCGCCGGTGGCGCAGCGTGTCGGCGCGGGCCGCCCGTTTCGCTACTGCCGGGACAACGACGGCGCCTGCCAACGCGCCTCCCGCAACAGCCGGATGCGCCACCGTAACGCCCCCGGCCTGCCCGGGCAGGTGGCCCGCACCTGGGAGGCGGTGGACCGCCTCGACCAGATCGTCGAGACGTTGACCGAGTCGCTGCACGCCGAGTTGTCGCCGGTGGGTGTGCAGCGGCAAATCGCGCAGGCCCGCGCGGAGGCCGCCACCGAGGTCGCGGCGGCGCAGACCGAACGCGACGAGGCCCGCGACGACGCCGAAGCCGCAGCGGCCGACGCCGCACGAGCACGCGAGCAGGCGCGTAGCGCCGTGGCCGAGGCCGACGACGCCCGCCAACGCGCCGAGCAGGCCGTGCGGCGGGCCACCGCGGCCGACGAACGCGCCCAGCACGCCGAGGCCGCCCGCGACCAGGCACGCCACGACGTCAGCGCCGCCGAGGCGTTGCGCGCCCAGGCGGAACGCGACCGCGACCAGGCCCGCGCCGAGGTGCGCGACCTGCGGGCCGAACGGGACACCGAGCGGCAACGGGTGACCGACCTGACCGTGGAACGCGACGCGGCGCGCGCCGACGCCGAACGGGCCACCCGGGCCGCCGCCGAGGCGACCGAGCGGGCCGGGCGGTGGCAGGCCGAGGTGCAGGACGTACGGCGGCAGATCGAACAGGCCCGCGCCGACGCCGCGCGGACCCGCGCCGAGGCCGCCGACGCCGCCCGCGCCCGGGAGCAGGCCGACCGGGCCCGCGACCGCGCGCAGGTCGCGGCCCAGCAGGCCGACGACGCCCGGCAGGAGGCCGCCGAACTCGCGGCGCGCCTACGCGCCGAACTGGCCGCGACCGCCGCCCACCGGGACACCCTCACCGCCGAGCTTGCCGCGGCCCGGCAGGCCACGGCCGCCGCCGAGGGCCAGGTCACCGCCCTGACGGTACGCCTCGACGCCGCCGAGACCGACCGGGACACGGCCCAGCGGCGGGTGGCGCAGCTCGGTGACCAGGTCAGCGACCTGGCGTTGGCGCTGGCCCGGCTGGGTCCGACGCCGACGGGCGAGGCGAACGCCTGAGCGGGCCGGCGCAACCTTCGCCGCGTCCGGGCGGTTAACATCCCCGGTGGCAGCGGACACACCGCCGTTTGCGACCCGCCCGGGGATCACCTGGCCGGGTGACCGTCCCGGCCGGTTACCCTTGGTCCCGGTCCGCCCGTGGACGCCTCGCGCCCTCGGGCGGGAATGGCTCGACGGGGACACACGGTTACACCCAGAAGACCAGCACCACGAACGAGGGGAAGTCGATCATGGGCGAGCGTATGCTGCGCGGAAGCCGCCTTGGCGCGGTGAGCTACGAATCCGACCGCAACACGGAGCTCGCGCCGCGTCAGACCCGCGAGTACCTCTGCGCCAAGGGCCACCAGTTTGAGGTGCCGTTCGCCGTCGACGCCGAGGTCCCGACGACCTGGGAGTGCAAGTTCGACGGCAGCGTCGCCCGACTCGTCGACGGCAACGAGCCGGAGCAGAAGAAGGCCAAGCCGCCGCGTACCCACTGGGACATGCTGCTGGAGCGGCGCTCGATCGCCGAGCTCGAGGACATCCTCGAGGAGCGCCTGCAGGAGGTCCGGACCCGTCGCGGCCGCGCCTGAGCCGCACGACGCACAACGACGCCGCCCCCGGGGTAACCCCGGGGGCGGCGTCGTTGTGCGTGCTCAGTGTCGACCAGGCTCCACGATCTCGCCCTCGATCGCCCGGCCGCCGTCGACCACCACCGGTTGCTCCGGTGGCGGGGTCGGTTGCGGCGCACCTTGGCGCACCCGCACCGTACGGGGGCCGAACAGGTCACCGGCGACCATCGACGACACCCGCCGCTCGGTGGCGCGTCGCACCCCGGCGCGGGCCAGTCGCCGCACCGGAGGCACCAGCAGCAGCAACCCGGCCAGCCCGCTGACCAGACCGGGCACCGCGAGCAGCAACGCCCCGGCCAACCCGACGAGCCCGTCGGTCACCTGCCCGCCCGGTGGTTGCCCGGCCGCCGCGGCGGACCGGAACCCACGCCAGGCGCGCATGCCCTCACGGCGCAGCAGCACCAACCCCAGCAGGGACGCCGCGAAGACCAGCAGCACGGCCACCCCGAACCCCAGCGCCCGCCCCACACCGACGAACACCGCCAGTTCCACCACCACCGCCAGCAACAGGGCCAACGGCACGAACTTCAGTCCTCGGCGCATCTCACCTCATCGCCATTCCCGCGACACCATGGGCGTGTCCCGCCCATCCAGCATGACACGACCGCGCTCACGGCCACCGCGCCTGACCGGTGGCCGTGCCGTGCAGGCCACGGCGTACCGCCTGGCGGCGGTCCTGTACGCCCCAGGCGGTGATCCGCCACAGCGCCTCGGCCACGATCTTCGGGCTCATCTTGCTGTCCCCGCGTTCCCGCTCGGCGAACGTGATCGGCACCTCCACGATCCGCACCCCGGCCTGGTGCGCCAGGCGGGACAGCTCCACCTGGAACGAGTACCCCTGCGAGGTCACCGACTCCAGGTCGATGGCGTCCAACGCGCTGATCCGGTACACCCGGTAACCGCCGGTGGCGTCCGAGACCGGCATGCCCAGCGCCAGGCGCGCGTACAGGTTGCCGCCGCGCGACAGCAGCAGCCGCCGCAACGGCCAGTTGAGCACACGGGCGCCGCTGGTCCACCGCGAGCCGATCACCACGTCGGCGTCACGGGCGGCGTCCAGCAGCGCCGGCAGGTCCTCCGGGGCGTGGGAGCCGTCGGCGTCCATCTCCACGACCGCCTGGTAGCCGCGCTCCCGGGCCCACCCGAACCCGGCCAGGTACGCCGCGCCGAGGCCTTCCTTGCCGTGACGGTGCAACACCTGCACGTGGGTGTCGCCGTCGGCGAGGGCGTCGGCGATCGCGCCGGTGCCGTCGGGGCTGTTGTCGTCGGCGATGAGGATCCGCACCGCCGGGGCTGCGCGCCGGACCCGGCCCACGATCGCGGCGATGTTGTCGGCCTCGTTGTAGGTGGGGATCACCACCAGCACCCGGCCCACTCCGGGCACCTCGTCCGGGCGTCGGATCGTATCGGTCGCCTGGATCACGGTTCCTCCGCTCCCGCCGGCGTACCGGCTGTTGCTAACCGGGCATGATCCGTTGCCGCCGGCGCACCACCGCGGCGCCGACCAGGGCCGCCGCGGCCAGCGCGGCGAGCGCTACCTCCGGCCACCAACCGAGCCGGGTGGCGAGGGTACGTCCGTCGTCGAGGCGCAGCTGCCGCACCACGACCTCCCGGGTGTTGAACCCGGTGGCATCGCTTACCCGCCCGTCGGGTGCCACGAACCCGGACACGCCGACCGTGGAGGCCATCAACGCCGGTCGGCCGTGCTCGACGGCCCGCAACCGGACCATGGCCAGCTGCTGACGGGCCTCCGCCACGTCGAAGGTCGCGTTGTTGGTCTGCACGACCAGCAGTTGCGCGCCGCCGGTGACAGTGTCGCGGACCACCTCGTCGTAGGCGACCTCGAAGCAGATCACGTCACCCAGCACGGCCGGGCCGACGCGTACCACGCCCGGGGTGCTCCCCGGCACGAAGTCGTTGCGGATCAAGTCGACCTGCTTGCTGACCATGCGGGCCACGTCGCGCAGCGGCACGTACTCGGCGAACGGCACGGGGTGGCGTTTGGTGTACAGCTGGTCAAGGTCCGCGCCGGTGCCGGGCCGCCACAGGATGCCCGCGTTGCGGACCTGCCCGGCACCCGGCCCGAGCAGCACCGCACCGACCAGGATCGGCGCGCGGACGGTGTCGGCGGCCTGAGAGATCCGCGCACCGGCGGTGGGGTTGCGCAGCGGGTCGATGTCGCTGGAGTTCTCCGGCCACACCACCAGGTCGGGTTGGTCATGTTGGCCGGCGGCGACCCGGGCGGCCAGTTCGAGGGTGGCGTCGACGTGGTTGTTGAGCACCGCCTGCCGTTGGGCGTTGAAGTCCAGGCCCAGGCGCGGCACGTTGCCCTGCACGATCGCCACGGTGACCGTGGCGCCGGACCCGGCGGCGGCGACGGGCACGAGCAGCGCCCCGGCGGTCAGCGCGACCGCCAGGGCGGCCGGTACGGCCACCGGTGCCCACCGCCGCGCCGACGACCCGGTGGCCGTCGCGGTGTCGACGGGCGGCGCGGTGTCGGCCGGCCCCGTGGTCGAGCCGGTGCCGGAGGGGTGGGTGAGCGTGGTGGGGCGCAGGGTGGTCCAGGTGTGCCAGGCGGCGGTGACGAGCAGCCCGCCCAGGAGCGCCACCGCGAAGGTCACCAGCGGCGCGCCGCCCAGCGAGGCCAGGCGCAGCAGCGGGGAGGTGTCCTGGCTGAACGCCAGCCGCCCCCACGGGAAACCGCCGAACGGGGTGCGGTCGCGCAGGGTTTCCTGCCCGACCCACAGCAGCCCGGTCAGCACCGGCCACGACCAGCGGACGCGGTCGACCAGCGGGGACACCCAGGCGGTGGCCGCGCCGAGCAACGCCAGGTAGCCGGCCTGCAACAGCGACAGGAGCACCCACGGCAGGTAGCCGGTGTGCAGGTTCGTCCAGGCCAGCAGCGGGGCGAAGAGCGCCACGCCGGTGAGGAAGCCCAGGCCGGCGCCGGCGCGCAACCGCCGCCGGTGGGTGGCGGCGGCCAGCAACGCCACGCCGACCGGGGCGAGCGGCCACACCCCGTATGGGGGGAACGCCACCAGCAGGGCCAGTCCGGCGGCCACGGCCAGGGGCGCGGCGACCCGCAACGGCAGCGGCCGACCCGTCACGACCGGTCGGGTCGGCGCCGCCGGGGCGTGGGTCTCATCCCGGTCCAGGGTCGTCACCGCTTCACCTCGATCACGGGGCGAAGGCTACCTGGCCGGGGGCGGGAGCAGCCGCATCGGGCAGCCGGCAGTGAACGGTGGGGCGCGATGATCAGGTGAGGCGACAGTGGGCGCGGTGGGGACGAAATCGGGGCGCGGCTCGCGCCGCGCCCCGATGCTCCCAGGCCCTTCCCGGCCGGTGTGGCGAGGATGGGGCACGACGACCTTCGGACCGACCGGACGTGGACTGGCTGCCCCCGCCGGGCCGTTGTCTACTGGCCGTGCACCTCACCCTGCCCGTACACCGGTAACCGCGGCCGGTTCGCGCCGCCCCGCCGACCCCCGCCCGCTGGACCTGGCCGCCGCGACGATGATGCTCAAACATGTCGCTCGGCCAGCGGACGAAGGGACGAAGCGAACAGCAGCCGCTTCCCGTGGTAGGACTCAAAGACGGTACGTGCCGACCCCCGTTGGTTGTCAACCCACACCCGGCCTGTCGTGTGTTGCGACACGGCGTGTCGGGTCGGCGCGTCTCAATGTGTCCGCAGATGGTGACGCAGCAGCGTCCCCGCCGCCGCCCGATGCTCCTGCGCGAGGAGCCCTCCGGCGGCCAGCACGTAGTCGGCGTCGACCACCGAGGCGGCGGCGCGCGGCAACGCCCACCCGCCGGCGTGGTCGGCGAGGACCGCCGCCAACACCTGCCCGGACACGGGCGTCGGGGCGTGCCGCAGCACCCCACCGGAACCCACCAGCAACCGCACGTCACGCAGGTCCCGTCCGGCCCGCTCGCCCGTCGCGGCGCCGCGCGCGTGTCGCCGCAGGGCCACCGTCGCCGCGAGGGTGGCGATTCGGGCGTCCACGGCCCGCTGCGTGTCGTCGACGGCCAGGAACGCCGGGTCGGTGGCCCGACGGTCCGCGTCGGCCGCCAGGTCGTCGGCGTCGCCCGGGGTGAGCAGCCGCTCCTCGACGGCGGCGCGCAGCACCCCGGGGGCGCTCCACCGCATGCCCAGGTCCCCCTCGACGGTACGGGCCCGCCAGAGGTTGCCGGCGACCTCCCGACCGGGCCCGGTGGCCCGCTCGTCGGGGGTGAGCACCGAGTACACGTCGGTGGTGGCGCCACCCACGTCGACCACGGCCAGGTCACCGCCGATGGTGTCGGCGAGCACCTCCACACCGGTGAGGACCGCGTCGGGGGTGGCCGCGCGGACCAGCCGCGCGAACCGGGTGCCCCGCGACAGTCGTTTACCTCCGATGACGTGGCGCAGGAACACCTCGCGGATCGCCGCGCGCGCCGACGCCGGGGCGAGGACCCCGATGCGGGGCAGGACGTTCTCCGCTCCCGTCACCGGCACCCCGGCGGCCGCCAGCAGGGCGGTGAGGTCCTCGCGGACGTCGGCGTTGCCCGCGTACACCACTGGTTTGCGCCACCGGGCGCGGGCCAGCCGGGTGGCGTTGTGGGTGACCGTGTCGGCGTCACCGCCGTCGGTGCCGCCGACGAGCAGGACCACGTCGGGTCGGGAGGCGCGCAACGCCGTCAGGTCCGCCGCGCCGAGCCGACCGGCCGCCACGTGCACCACGTGCGCGCCGGCGGACAACCCGACGCGCCGGCCGGCCTGCGCGGTGACCAGCGGCTCGTAGCCGATGACGGCCAGCCGCAGTCCACCGCCGGCCGACGAGCACACGTACCACGGCACGTCGCGGACACCGAGCCCGACGGTGGCCGCCGTGACCGCGGCGTCCAGGCCGTGCAGCACGTCGGTGCCGACCGTCGTGGGCGCCGACGCGGCACCCACCAGCACGCCGGCGGCCAGGTCCACCACCGCCGCCTTGGTGTACGTGGACCCGACGTCCGCGCAGACGGCCAGGGTCACGACGTTGCGGGAACGACCACGGTGCCGGTCGCGGTGACCGCCACGATCGGTGGGTCCAGGACCTCCGCGGCGGACTCGGAGCGGTCCGGGCGACCCCGGCACACCACCACGCAGGCCAGGTCCAGGGTGCGGCTGCGGGAGCCCACCCGCGACACCTGCGCGGTCACCTCCACCACGTCACCGGCGTGGATGGGGGCGCTGAACCGCACGTCGGAGTACCCGGCGAACAGGCCCTCGTCGCCGTCGGTGCGAATACACACCTCGGTCGCCACGTCCCCGAACAACCCCAGGGCGTACGCCCCGTCGACCAGGTTGCCCGCGTAGTGGGCGTGCGAGTACGGCACATACCGCCGGTGCGTCACCGTCAACCCGAGCCGTGCGTCGGTCATGCCATCGCCTTCCTCATGCCATCGCCTTCCGCTTCGTGATCAGGGCGTGCACGAGGTAACTGGCCACCTCGCCGGGCGTGGTGCCCCGACCGAAGATCCGGTCCACACCCAACTCGTCGGTCATCGTCTCGTCGAACCGGGGACCACCGACGATCAACAAGGGGCGCCGGCCCGCCGGCATCGCCTCCCGGAACGCCGCCGACATCTCCCGGGTGTTGTGCAGGTGCGCGTCGCGCTGCGTGACGACCTGCGACACGAGCACCGCGTCGGCCTTCTCCACCCGGGCCGTCTCCACCAACTCCGGCACGCTGACCTGCGCACCCATGTTGGTGACCTTCAGCTCCCGGTAGTACTCCAGGCCCTTCTCCCCCGCGATGCCCTTGACGTTGAGGATCGCGTCGATGCCCACGGTGTGCGCGTCGGTGCCGATGCACGCGCCGACCACTGACAACTTGCGTCGCAACCGCTGCTTGATCACCGTGTTGACGTCCTTCGCCGACAGCAGGGCGAAGTCCCGTTCCACCACCTGCACCGCGTTCAGGTCGACCAGGTGGTTGACCCGCCCGTACACGACGAAGAACGTGAACCCGTCGCCCATCGGTTTGGCGTGCACCACCATCGCCGGGTCGATGCCCATCTTGTTGGCCAACTGCACCGCCGCGCCCTCGGCCCGCTTGTCGTGCGACACCGGCAGGGTGAACGACACCTGCACCATCCCGTCACCGGTGGTGTCCCCGTACGGACGCACGATCTGGCCGCTCATGACGCCGCCTCCAGGATGTCCGTGGCCGGGTTGCAGTAGTCCGCCTCGTGCGCGGCGACCCCGGCGAGGCCCTTGCCCCGGTCCGCCGGCCGCTTCATGATCCCGAAGGTGCCCTCGGCGATCGCCGTCAGCAACGTCTGCTCCCCGATGCGTTCCAACAGGTCCAGTGCCTCACCGAGGACCTGGTTGGCGCGGCGGCGGATGAACCCGCCCGGCACCGGCACGAAGTCCTCGTGCAACCCACCGGCCGCGCCCAGCACGTACCGCACGTTCTGCAGGGCGATGTCCCGGTCGGACAACCACGGCGTCACCACCGCCTCGGTCATCATCCCCACCAGCAGGATGCCCTGACCGGTCAGCGCCCCCGCCAGGTTGAAGAACCCGTCGAGCAGGTTGCCCCGGAACACGTCACCGGTCATGTGCTTCGTCGGCGGCATCCACTTCAACGGGGCGTCGGGGAACAACTCCCGCGCCAACAGGGCGTGCGCCAACTCCAGGCGGAACGACTCCGGCACCTCCGGGTTGATCTCGAACGCGTGCCCCAACCCCAACTGCCAGTCCGCCAACCCCGCCTCGTGCGCGAAGAACTCGTTGAGCAGCTGCGACACCGTCACCGTGTGCGCCTCGTCGACCGCGTCGGCGGTGGTCAGGTAATTGTCCTCACCGGTGTTGATGATGATCCCGGCGCGCGCGTGCACCTGCCGGGAGAACCGCTGGTCGACGAACGTGCGCACCGGGTTGATGTCGCGGAACAGGATCCCGTACATCGAGTCGTTGAGCATCATGTCGAGCCGTTCCAGGCCGGCGAGGGTCGCCATCTCCGGCATGCACAACCCGGACGCGTAGTTGGTCAACCGCACGTAGCGGCCCACCTCTTTCGACGACTCGTCCAACGCCGCGCGCATCAACCGGAAGTTCTCCTGCGTGGCGTACGTGCCGGCGAACCCCTCCCGGGTCGCGCCCTCGGGCACGTAGTCCAACAGCGACTGCCCGGTGGAACGGATCACCGCGATCACGTCCGCGCCCGCCCGCGCCGCCGCCTGCGCCTGCGGGATGTCCTCGTAGATGTCGCCCGTGGCCACGATCAGGTAGATCCACGGCCGCTGCGCCGGGTCACCGTGACGCTTGACGAGGCGGTCCCGCTCGGCGCGCCGACGGTCGATGCGCCGGATACCCGCCCCGACGGCCTTGCGCGCCGCGCTCCGGGCCGCCGTCGCCGCCCGCCCGGTGGGCTGGGTGAACCGCACCGACCCGGCCGCGGCCTTCTGCGCCAGCAACGTCACGTCGGTGAGGCCCTCACGGGCGAGAGCGTCGAAGACCGGCACCGCCACCCCGTGCCCCAGACCGACGTCCGCGGCGACGGCGTCGACGAGACGGTTCACCCACGGGATGCCGTCCGGGTCGGCGCCGGTCACCCCGGCCAGCCGCAGCACCGCCCGTTCCACCGACACCGTCGTGTGGCTGCGCGCCAGGTCCACCACCGGTTGCCCGGCCCGGCGCGCCAACTCCCGCGCCCGCGCCACCAGCACCGGATCAAGATCAAGCTTCCCGGTCATGATGACCCTTCCTCGTAGATGACCTCACCGCGCAGCACCAGGCGCCGGCACACCGGCAACGGCGTCGGGTCCTCCGGACCCCGCACCTCCGGGTCCTCGGCCTGCAACACCGGCAGACCCCGCTCCACCCCCGCCGGCGTCGACCACACCGCGAACGTCGCCGGCGCGCCCAACGCGAGGACCCCCTCGACGTCCAGGTGCACCGCCCGCCACCCACCACGGGTGTGCGCGGCGAACGCCGCCCGCACACTCATCCGCTGCGCCGGGTTGTGGTGCGCCGCCGCCGCCCGCACCGACCCCCACGGGTCCAGCGGCGTCACCGGCGAATCCGACCCGAATGCCAACGCCACACCCACCGAGTGCATCGCACCCATCGGGTTCGACTCCAACGACCGGTCCAACCCCAACCGCGCCTCGTACATCCGACCCGCGCCACCCCACAGCCGGTCGAACGCCGGCTGCATGCTCGCCACGACCCCGTACTCCACGAACCGGGCGATCAACCGCCTGTTCATGATCTCCGCGTGCTCGATGCGGTGCCGGGCCGCGCGCAACCGCTCCACACCCACCGTCGCGGCAGCCGCCGCGAAACCGTCGAGGACCGTGCCGATCGCCGCGTCCCCGATCGCGTGGAAACCGCCCTGCATGCCATGCGCCGCGCAGTCCAACAGGTGATCACGCACCTGCTCGACCGTCAGATACCCGTGCCCGCAGCCCTCACCGTCGCCGTACGCCTGCGACACGTGCGCCGTACGCGACCCCAACGCCCCGTCGGCGAACAGATCACCACCGGCGCCCACGGCACCCAGCTCCCGGGCCCGCGCCGCGCCACCCAACTCGCCCCAGTACCCGTACACCTCCGGCACCCCCGCACCGGAGATGCCCAGCAACCCGGTGAAGTCCTCCTCGTCGGAGATGTCCGGACCACCGCACTCGTGCACCGCCGCGATCCCCAGCGACGCCGCGTGCGACAGGGCCACCCGCTGCGCGGCGACCCGCTGCGCCCGGCTCACCGAGCCCTGCGCCGCCGCCCGCACCACGTGGTGCGCGTCGCGCCGCAACCACCCCGACGCGTCGAACCCGGCCGCCTGCGCCACCTGCGGACACGCCGCCAGCAGCGCCGACGACACCAACGCCGAATGGATCGACGCCTGCGACAGGTACACCCGCCGCCCACCGGCCGCCCGATCCAACGCCGCCGCGTCCGGCAACGCCGGATCCGACCAACCCGACTCGTCCCAGCCGTGCCCCAGCACCACCGCGTCCGCCGGCAGACCCGCCGCGAACCCGGCCACCGCGTCCAACAACTGCGCCGCCGAGCGCACCCCGGACAACTCCAGCCCGGACAACGCCAACCCCGTGTCGGTGGCGTGCACGTGCGCGTCGACGAACGCCGGCGTCACCAACGCCCCGTCCAGGTCCACCACCCGATCGGCCGGCGGCGCGTCACCGTCGGTCCCCAACCAGGCAATCCGCCCATCGGACACCAGCAGCGCGGTCGCGCTCGGATCGGCGGGACAGTGCAGCACGCCGCCGCGGTACAACGTCGAGGGGTTCGTCATGACCTCAGTCTGCCGCGATCCGCGCCGCGAACATCTGACGCACCCCCGGCTCGGCGCGCAGCAGCCCCAACGCCAACTCCGCGTGCCCCGGCACGTACCCGTTGCCCACCAGCATCGTCACGTCCGCCGCCAACCCCTCCGCGCCCAACGCGGCCGCCGAGAAGCTCGTCGCCATCGAGAAGAAGATCACCGTGCCGCCGTCCGCGGTGGCCAACACCGCGCCGTGCTCACACCCCGGCACGTCCACGCACACCACAGTGACGTCCGCCGGCGCGCCCAGGGCGGTGGTCACCGCCGTGGACAACCCCACCGGGTCCCGGGCGTCGGCCAACGCCACCGTCGACGCCAGCCCGGCGGCCGTCAGCGCGTCGCGCTCCGCCGCCACCGGCACCACCCCGACGGTACGCGCGGCGCCCACCCGCCGCGCCGCCGCGAGCGACAGCGACCCGCTCTTGCCCGCCCCGCCGATCACCGCGACCCGCACCGGCGTCGGGTCACCCACACGACGACGGTCCTCGACGTAGCGCGACACCACCCGCGCGGTCAACGCGGGCGCCCCACACACGTCCAGCACCGCCAGGGACAACTGCGGGTCCTCGTCGTCGGGCAGCACCGCCGCGATGGAACGGGCGAACAGGATCGCCCACCCGTCACAGGGCACCTGCTCACTGCGCCCGTCCCAGCGGGCCAGCCCGTCGGTCACGACCAACGGGGTCAGCGTCAACGACACCAGGGTCGCCACCCGCTCACCGACCTTCAGCCCCAGCGGGGAACGCCGGCCGGCCTCCTCGACCGTGCCGATCAACATCCCACCGGACCCGGTCACCGGGTTCTGCATCTTGCCCCGCGTCGAGATGATCTCCAGCACCTCGGCGCGGACCGCGTCCCCGTCACCGCCGTGCTTCTCCGACAACTGCCGGAAACTCGCCGCGTCCAGGTTCAGCCGCTGCACCCGGATCCGCACCTCGTTCGGTGCGATCTCCGCCGACGCGTCCAGGCGCCAGGCCGCCTGCGGCAGCACCCCCGCCGGTTGCACGACGCGGTGCAGTCCCACCGGTGACGACACGCCAACCTCCCCTGCCCAGCCGCCCGAAGCCCCGGTCAAGGCTCGCGTAGCGGGAAAACTTACGGCAGACTAGTTTCTGTACCGAATATTTTCCAGTAGCCTTCGGGCCCGTCGATCAACAGCACCACCGAGGAGGGGCCGTGACCCAGACCATCCCGCAACCCCGTCACGCCCCGGTCGCCGCACCGACCGCCGGGCAGCCCTACGAATACCACCGCCGCCCCCTGGTCGAACCCGACTGGACCCGCTTCCCCGGCTGGCACCACGTCACCCGGGACCAGTGGGAATCCGCCCAGTGGCAACGCGTCAACTGCGTCAAGAACATCAAGCAGCTCCGCGCCGTCTTCGGTGACCTCATCGACGAAAGCTTCTACGCCGACCTCGAGGCCGACCAGAAGGCCATGGCCACCATGTCCATGCTGGTGCCACCACAGATGATCAACACGATGGTGCCGTTCGCGCCCCTCACCACCGAGGCGCTGCTCGCCGACCCCATCCGCCGCTACATGATCCCCGTCGCCTCCGACCGACGCACCGACTGGCCCTCACACCCCTACGCCAGCCGCGACAGCCTCCACGAGCACGACATGTGGGTCGCCGAAGGCCTCACCCACCGCTACCCCACCAAGGTCCTCGCCGAACTGCTCTCCACCTGCCCCCAGTACTGCGGGCACTGCACCCGGATGGACCTCGTCGGCAACTCCACCCCCGCCGTCGACAAACTCAAGCTCACCCTCAAGCCCGTCGACCGCTACGACGCCCACATCGCCTACCTCAAGGGCCACCCCGGCGTCCGCGACGTCGTCGTTTCCGGCGGCGACGTGGCCAACGTGCCCTGGCGCAACCTCGAGTCGTACCTCATGCGCCTGCTCGAACTGGAGACGGTCCGCGACATCCGGCTCGCCACCAAAGCCCTCATGGGCCTCCCCCAGCACTGGCTGCAACCCGACGTCGTCGAAGGCCTGGAACGCGTCGCCCGCACCGCCGCCCGCCGCGGCGTCAACCTCGCCATCCACACCCACGTCAACCACGCCCAGTCGCTCACCCCACTGGTCGCCAAGGCCGCCCAGACCGCCCTCGACGTCGGCGTCCGCGACGTCCGCAACCAGGGCGTCCTCATGCGCGGCGTCAACGCCACCACCCCCGAACTGCTCGACCTCTGCTTCGCCCTCCAAGGCGAAGCCGGGATCCTGCCGTACTACTTCTACATGTGCGACATGATCCCCAACGCCGAACACTGGCGCGTCCCGGTCTGGCACGCCCAACAACTCCAGCACGACATCATGGGCTACCTGCCCGGCTACGCCACCCCCCGCATCGTCTGCGACGTCCCCTTCGTCGGCAAACGCTGGGTGCACATGCTCACCGACTACGACCGCGAACGCGGCATCTCCTACTGGACCAAGAACTACCGCACCTCCATCGAGTCCGCCGACCTGGAGGCGCTCAACAAGCGCTACGCCTACTACGACCCGATCGACACCCTGCCCGCCGACGGCCAGCAGTGGTGGGCCGACCACCGCGACGACTGACCCACCGACGGCGACGCCCCTGGGGAGACCTCCCCGGGGGCGTCGCCGTCACCGGCAACCCAGGCTTTCGACGTAACCGGCCCGCACCGCCCCGGCCGCGACCTCGTCGGCGTACTCCCAGAACACCTCCGGCCAGTCACCAGCCTCATCCATCTCCCGCAGCACCCGCCACCCGTGGCTGCTCCGCAGCGCATCGGCCGCCCGCCGCACCCCGGCCTCGTCTCCGCTCGCCCTCGCCCGCTGCCACTCCGCGATCCACCCGCAGCCGACCCGGGACGTCACACCCACGCCGAACTGGTACGAGTCACTCACCCCGACCTCCTCCAGCTCGGCGACATCGAACCCCGGCGGCAGCGGCACGTCGGCGAGCACCCTCGCCGCCCGCTCCCGCACCGGCATGACCATCTCCGCCGGAAGCACGGCCAAGAACGTCCGCGCGTCCACCCGGACGATGTCCCCGAGAACCCGGTCCAGGTCCTTACGCGACCAGTTCCCGGAAGTTTTCATCTCCACGAACACGTCATCACGAGGACGCACCATCACCGTGAAATCACCGTTGAGGCTCTGGAACACCTCAGCGGGCCAACCGTCGACCCGCACCGACTTCGCAGGACCATCAACGAGCCGATCGGGATAACGCTCCGCGTACGCGTACCCCGGATACCAGGTCGTCTCCACCTCCCGCTCACCCCGGCGGAACACCACGCCACCCTGCTCCTCGGCGAACCCGTACAACCTGGTCACCTTCCAACCGGCCCGGTCGATCAGCAGGCGCGGATTCCTCTCCGCCGCCGCCATCGCCCCCGGCGAAAAGACCTTCCCCGCGTCCGCGGTGACGATCGGCGACACCCCACCACCCTCTGACTGCCCCCGCAGCATCATGGACGCCGGCACCACGCTGACGAGTACGGCAGCCGCCGTCACGACGCCGGCGAAGCGCCCCACCCGCAACCGCCGCGACATCCCGCCACCACGCTCGGACATGATCTCCGTCAGCAGGGCCTGCTTCACCCCGCCGACCTCCCCCACGACACCGAGCCGACCCGGATCGGCATCCCGAAGCAGCCGGTCGACACGCTCCTCCATGGTCATCAGTCCTCCCTGCGGGTGGATGCGGTCAGCACGTCGAGTACATGTCCGGGCGGCCCCGGGTCGTCACCGACCAGCCCTCGCAACTTCGCCCGCGCCCGCGACAACCGGGTCCGCACCGCCGCAGGACCCACCCCCAGCACGGCGGCCACCTCATGCGGCTGCAGTCCCTCCCAGACGGTGAGCATCAGAACCTCCCGGTCCAGCTCCGGCAGACCCGCCAACGCCGCCCGGACGGCAAGCCGCTCCGGCACCTCACTGCCCGGATCGGGAACCGAATCGACGATCTGCTGACGTAACCGCTCACCGAGACGCTGCCGGCGAACACCACCACGGTGATGATTGGCCAACACGCGCCGAGCCACCCCGTACAACCACAACCGCGCCTCACCAGCGACCGGAATGTCCTGCCGGCGACGCCACGCCACCAGGAACGTCTCCGCGACAACGTCGGCCGCGTCCTCCGCATGCGCGACGCGCCGCAACGCGAACGCCAGCAACGACTCGAAATCCTCGGCGTACGCACGCCGAAAGCGGTCCTCGTCACGCGCTGTCTCGGAGCTCACAAACACTCCATGTCCGGTGCGGCCTCAACCGTGACAGGTCACCGAACCCCGACGCCGCCCGACCGGCGAGCCGCGCGACGGCGACTCAGCCGGCCAACACCTCGGACAACGGCGCCGGCGTCAACCCCCGCTCGCGCAACCCGGCCAGGATGTGCGGCAACGCCTCATCCGTCATCGCCGCATTCGCCTCGGTCACGTGCATGATCACCACCGACCCCGGACGTACGTGGTCCAACACCGCCCGCACCAACGGCTTCCACGCCTTCGCGAACGGATCACCGCTGACCACGTCCCCGTCGACGACCGTCACGCCCAGCGGGGCCAGAGCGTCCAGCGCCGCCGCGTCGTGACACAGCCCCGGGAAACGGAAGTACCGGGTCTGCCGACCCCCGTACGGTTTGATCACCTCGAACGTCTTCGCCACGTCGCCGCGTAACTCGCCCACCGGCTGCGAGGGCAGGTCGTAGCAGTCCCCGGTGAACGCCGCGTGCCCGTAGGTGTGATTGGCCAACTCGAAGCGCGGATTACCGGCGATCCGACGGGTGACGTCCGGATACCGCTGCACCCACTTACCGGTCAGGAAGAACGTCGCCGGGATCTGCTCCCGTTCCAGCAGGTCGAGGATGCGCAAGTTGGCGTACGACTTCACCCGGCCGGCACGCAGGCTGGCCAACATTCCGTCGGTCATGTCCGCGTCGAAGGTCAACGCGACCTTGTTACCGGTCCGCGGCCCGTGGTTGACGACCGGCGCCCTGGTCCCGATGGGTGTCGCGCCCGGCGCCCTGGCACCAGCCGCCGTCGGCGACGGGACACCTGTCGACGGCGGGGGCGCAGCGGCGCTGGACGGCACGACAGTCGGAGAGGCACCGACCGACGGCGCGACGGACGGGGTCGACGACGCGGACGAGCCGACGAAGACCGGCTGGTCCGGCGGCGGCACCCGGGACGCTTCACACCCGGCACTGCCGAGGACGGCCGCCACCACCAGGACGCCAAGAGACGGACGAATCCGAGCACGGTTCACGCCGCCGATCATCCCAAACCCGAACCGCCCTCACTGCCCCGCGACGGGGGGGTGACAGGGATCGGCAAGGGTGGGGTCAGGCTGGACCGCCTCGTGGGGCGTACATGATGACCGCGACACCGAACAGGCAGATCGCCGCGCCCGTCACGTCCCAGCGGTCCGGGCGGAAACCGTCCACCACCATCGCCCAGCCCAACGATCCGGCCACGAACACCCCGCCGTACGCGGCCAGGATCCGGCCGAAGTTCGCGTCCGGCTGGAACGTCGCCACGAACCCGTAGCAGCCCAGCGCGACCACACCGGCCGCGATCCACCACAGGCCACGCTGCTCCCGCCAGCCCTGCCACACCAACCACGCGCCGCCGATCTCCGCCAGCGCGGCCAGCGCGAACAACAGCAGGGAACGAAGCACCGTCACCCGGCGACACTAACCGCCACACGCGGCGGGGCCCCGGGCGACGGTGCACCCGGGGACCCGCGAACCGCTCAGGTCACTTCGTGAAGGAGTCCTTCACGTTGCGACCGGCGTCCTTGACGTTCTGACCGGCCTGCTTGGCGCGCGCGTCGCTCTGCTGGCTGGCGCCCTCGCCACGCATCCGCTCGTTGTCGGTCATGTCGCCGACGCGCTCCCGTGCGGCGCCGGCCATCTGCTCGACCTTGTTCTTTGCCTTCTCGGTGAAGCTCATCGCGCCTCCTCGGTCTGGCCGTTGTCCCTGCTCGCTTGCCCGGTCTCCGGGTGCCGAAACCGGCAGTGCCGGTCGGCACACCCGCTAAGGCATCCTAGGAAGATAGGTTGAGGGAGGGTCGCCTGCCGACCCCCGCCGCGGTGGTTAACTGGCCGCATGGGAGAGCTCCTGCTGATCCGGCACGGCGAGACCACCTGGAGCGCCAGCCTGCGGCACACCTCGTACACCGACCTGGAGCTCACCCCCGACGGCGAGCGACAGGCCCGCACCCTGGCCGCGTTCCTGGCCGGCCGGCGGTTCGTGACAGTGTTGGCCAGCCCCCGCTCCCGGGCGCTGCGCACCGCACAGCTCGCCGGCCTCACCGTCGACGCCGTCGACGAGGACCTCAGCGAGTGGAACTACGGCGAGTACGAGGGGCGTACCACCGTCGACGTCCACTCCGACCAGCCGCACTGGAACATCTGGACCGACGGCTGCCCCGGCGGGGAGTCCCCCGCGCAGGTCGGCGAACGGGTCGACCGGGTGCTCGAGCGGGTCACCCCGCTCCTCGACCGGGGCACGGTCGCGCTTGTCGGTCACGCCCACAGCCTGCGAGTGCTCGGCGCCCGCTGGATCGGCCTGCCCCCGTCCGCGGGTGGCCGGCTACGCCTGGAGACCGCCACGGTCAGCGCGCTCGGTCACGAGCACGGCCGGCAGGTCATCCTGCGGTGGAACCAGCCGGCTCCTCCGGCGCCCGGGACCGCGACCGACCCGGCGCCGCGGCACTGATCTTCGGCGGCCGGTTCTCGTACGGGGTCGACAGCACCACAGTGGTCCGGGTCGTGACGTTCGCCGAGGTGCGGATCTCCTGCAACACCCGCTCCAGGTCGGCGGGACTGGCCACCCGCACCAGCAGCATGTAGAAGTCCTCCCCCGCCACCGAGTAGCAGGAGTCGATCTCGGGCAGGTGCGACAACCGCTCCGGCGCGTCGTCCGGCTGCGACGGGTCGAACGGGCGGATCGCCACGAACGCGGTCAGCGGCAGGTCCAGCGCCTCGAACGACACCCGGGCGGCGTACCCCTTGATCACCCCGCGTTGCTCCAGCCGGCGCACCCGCTGGTGCACCGCGGACACCGACAGCCCCACCTTCTCGGCCAGGTCGGTGTACGACAGACGGCCGTCGGCGGTCAGCGCGGCGACGATAGCGCGGTCGATCTCCTCCACGGCGTGCAACCTACCGGGAAAACCGCCCGACGGCGACGCAGTACCCGGCGCGGCCACCGTGGGCCGCGCCAGCACTCGTCGTCCTCAGCCCCGCGCCAGGTCCCGGGAGATCACCATCCGCTGGATCTGGTTGGTGCCCTCCACGATCTGCAGCACCTTGGCCTCGCGCATGTACCGCTCCACCGGGTGATCGGCAACGTAGCCCGCGCCGCCGAGCACCTGTACCGCGTCGGTGGTCACCCGCATGGCCATGTCGGTGGCGAAGAGCTTCGCCTTGGCCGCCTCGATCGCGTACGGGCGGCCGGCGTCGCGCAGCCGGGCCGCCGCGAGGGTCAACGCGCGGGCCGCGGAGATCTGGGTGGCCGCGTCCGCGAGCAGGAAGCCCAACCCCTGGAAGTCGATGATGGACCGGCCGAACTGCTGCCGTTCGCGGGCGTAGCCGACCGCGTAGTCCAGGGCCGCCTGGGCCAGCCCGACTGCGCAGGCCGCGATGCCCAACCGGCCGGAGTCGAGGGCGGACATCGCGATGGTGAAGCCCTCCCCCTCGCCGCCGATCAACCGGTCGGCCGGCACCCGCGCGTCGTCGAAGGCGATCTGGGCCACCGGGGAGGCGCGCAGACCCATCGTCCGCTCGGCCGCCTGCGGGGTGATGCCGGGAGTGCCGGCGTCGGCGACCAGGCAGGAGATCCCCTTGGGGCCGGGCCCGCCGGTGCGGCAGAAGACGTTGTAGAAGTCGGCGGTCCGGGCGTGCGTGATCCACGCCTTGGTGCCGGAGACCAGGTACGTGTCGCCGTCGCGGACCGCCCGGGTGCTCAGCGACGCCGCGTCGGAGCCGCCCTGCGGCTCGGAGAGGCAGTACGCGCCCAGCAGTTCGCCGCCGATCATGTCGGGCAGCAGCTTGCGCTGCTCGTCGCTGCCGAACGCCGCCACCGGGTAGCAGGACAGGGTGTGCACGCTGACCGCCTCGGCGACCGCGAGCCAACGGCTGGCGAGGATCTCCAGCACCTGCAGGTACACCTCGTACGGCTGGGCGGCGCCGCCGTACTCCTCGGGGTAGGGCAGGCCCAGCAGGCCGGCCCGGCCGAGGGTACGCAGCACCTCGCGGGGGAACTCGGCGCGCTCTTCGAAGGCGGCGGCCTTCGGTGCGAGCTCGCGGTCGGCGAGCTCGGTGGCGAGACCCAGCAGGTCGTGGGCCTCGTCGGTGGGCAGGATCCGGTCGACAGTCATAGCGCGATGAGCTCCGTGGGGGTGGTGTTGAGCTGTTGCACGCCGTCCGTGGTGCAGACGACGATGTCCTCGATGCGGGCGCCGTGCCGGCCCGCCAGGTAGATGCCCGGTTCGATGGAGAACGCCATCCCGGCCTCCAGGGGCCGGTCGTTGCCGGCCACCAGGTAGGGCTCCTCGTGACCGTCGAGGCCGATGCCGTGGCCGGTGCGGTGCAGGAACGCCTCGCCGTAGCCGGCGGCGGCGATCGGCTCACGGGCCGCGGCGTCGGCCTGCGCGCCGGTGATCCCGGGGCGCACCGCCGCGACGGCGGCGCGCTGGGCGTCGCGGAGCACCTGGTAGTAGTCCAGGAAGTCGCCCGGCGCGGACCCGCCGGCCAGGTAGGTGCGGGTGCAGTCCGAGCGGTAGCCGGAGGGCATCGTGCCGCCGATGTCGACCACCACCGGCTCGCCGGCCCCGATCGGCCGGTCCGAGGTGCCGTGGTGCGGGCTGGCCCCGTTCGGTCCGGACGCCACGATGACGAAGTCGACCGTCACGTGCCCGGTAGCCCGGATCGCCGCGGCGATGTCGGTGGCGACCTCGGCCTCGGTGCGGCCGGGGCGTAGCCACTCGCCCATCCGCAGGTGCACCTCGTCGATGGCCCTGCCGGCCTCGGCGAGCGCCGCCACCTCCGCCGCCGACTTACGGATGCGCAACTCCCGCAGGACCTCGCCGGCGAGCCGCTGCGCGGCGTCGGGAAGCGCGGCGCGCAGCGCGAGAACCTGCTCGGCCCACATGCGGTCGGCCAACCCGACCGCCGCGACCGGTCCGTCGAGGGCGGCGGCGACCAGGGGGTACGGGTCGGTGCCGTCGACGTGGTCGACGATGCGTACACCGGTGGCCGGCGCGGGGGACGCCTCCGCCGCGGGGCGTTCCAGCCTCGGCACGATCAGGGTCGGCTCACCCTCGGCGGGCAGCACCAGGCAGGTGAGCCGCTCCCCCGCGTGGGCGTCGTATCCGGTCAGGTAGCGCAGGTCGCTGCCGGGTGTGAGCAGCAGGGCGTCAAGGCCGGCTGCGGCGGTGGCGCGCTGCGCGGCGATCAGCCGATCGGGCGGATACAGCTCGTCGGTTCCCACACCGTCAGCTTAACGGTCGTTTGGGCCAGGGTGGAATCCGGACAACCGGCACGAAGGAAATCTACCGTCATTGATTGACTCGGACAGTTAACACTCTTTAAGATTTGGCTGCCTCGAGGCCCACCCGTTCCTGCGTCCCCGCACCTCCCGCCCGCGACAACCCTGCGCGGGCGGTGTCGTCCCCCGCCCACGGGAAGGCCCCCGATGTCCTCACCACTGCGCCGCGCCCTCGCCGCCGGCCTGCTCGCGTTGGCGACCGCCGCCGCCACACTCACCGTCACGTCCACCGCCGCGCAGGCCGTGGTGCTGCCGAACAACTTCAAGAGCGTCGGCTACATGCCCTCCTGGGCCGGCAACATCAACACCATCCAGTACAACAAGCTGACCCACATCAACTACGCCTTCATCCTGCCCAACAGCGACGGCAGCCTGCAGGGGGTCGACGGGGCCCGGCTCTCCTCGCTGGTCTCGCAGGGCCACGCCAACAACGTCAAGGTGTCGATCGCGGTCGGCGGCTGGAACGACGGCAACGACTCCGCCTTCGAGGCCCTCGCCGCCAACTCCGGCAGCCGCACCAACTTCGTCAACAACCTGGTCAACTTCGTCAACCAGTACAACCTCGACGGCGTCGACATGGACTGGGAATACCCCGACGCGGGCGCCTCGGCCAACAACTACACGGCCCTCATGACGCAGCTCGGTGGCGCGCTGCGCAGCCGCGGCAAGCTGCTCACCGCCGCCGTGGTTTCCGAGGGCGGCAGTGTGCAGGGCGTGCAGACGGCAGTCTTCAACCAGGTCGACTGGCTCAACATCATGGCGTACGACGGCGGCAGCCCGCACGCCAACTACGACTGGTCCATCAACGCCATCAACGGGTGGAAGGCCCGGGGTCTGCCGGCCAGCAAGGCCGTGCTCGGCATCCCGTTCTACAGCCGCCCGGTCTACTACAACTACTCGTACCTGGTCGGTCTGGACCCGGCGAACGCCAACCGGGACTGCGCCACCATCAACGGCTCGCAGCAGTGCTGGAACGGCATCCCGACCGTCAAGCGCAAGACGCAGTGGGCGTTGGCCAACGCCGGCGGCGTGATGAACTGGGAGCTGAGCCAGGACACCAGCGGCTCGACCTCGCTGCTCAGCGCGATGTACGACACCATCATGGGTGGCACCACGCCGCCGCCGACCGGTCGTACCGGCCGGATCACCGGCATCGGCGGCAAGTGCGTCGACGTGGCCGCGGCGAGCACCGCCAACGGCGCCGCCATCCAGCTCTATACCTGCAACGGCACCAACGCGCAGACCTGGACCGTGGCCAGCGACAGCACGCTACGCGCCCTCGGCAAGTGCGCCGACATCACCAGCGGCTCCACCGCCAACGGCGCGAAGGTGCAGCTCTGGGACTGCAACGGCAGCGGCGCGCAGGTCTGGCAGGCGCAGTCCAACGGGACGCTGCGCAACCCGCAGTCGAACAAGTGCCTGGACGCCAGCGACAACAGCTCCGCCGACGGCACCCGGCTGCAGATCTGGGACTGCTTCGCCGGCGCCAACCAGCGCTGGACGCTCCCGGCCTGACGGTTCGGTCGCAACGATCCCCGGACGACGCCCCCGCGTCAGCCGGGGATCGTTGCGTGTTCGCGGGCCAGGGTGAGCATCTCCTCCACCGAGCCGGCCGGGTCGGTGACCGGGAACTGCACGGCTCGCACCACCGCCTGCGGGTCGACCAGCAGCGTCAGTCGCTTGAACCGGGTCATCCCACCGGCGCGGAAAACGGGCAGCAGCAGCCCGGCGGCCAGCCGGCCGTCCTGGTCGGACAGCAGCGGAAACGGCAGCCCGGCGTACGCGGAGAAGTCGGCGAGCTGGTCCGGCCGCTGCGTGCTGATCCCGTACACCCGTACCCCGGCGGCCTGGAAGTCGGGGTGCCGCTTCGCGTACGTGGTCGATTCGAGGGTGCAGCCCCGGGCACCGGGGATCTCCGACCAGGCCGGCGGATAGCCCTGCGTCCCCGGCGCGTACGCCCCGGGGAAAAGGTAGAGGACGCTCCACGCGCCCGTCGCGGCCACCGGCACCGGGTGACCGTCTACACCAGGCAGCACGGCCTCGGGCAACCGCCGCCCGATCAGGTCGTGCGCCCGGCGCGCCTCGGCAGACCCGGCGTCGGCCGTCGCGGTCAGCTCTCCGTCACCCATCAGATGTTTCGTCCCCCATTCCTGCAGGGCGATCAGCACCGGTAGGAGCCCTTCGCCCTTCCCGGTGAGCAGGTAGTCGTAGCGTGGTGGGTGTCGTGAGTACGGCCGGCGCTCCAACACCCCGTGCTCGACCAGGGCGCCGAGGCGCTCGGTCAGCGCCCGCCGGCTGACGCCCAGCTCGCGTTGCAGGGCGTCGAAGCGGGTCGTTCCACCGGCGACGTCGCGCACGATGAGGAACGTCCACCAGTCCCCCAGTACGCCGAGCGCCTGCGCGATGCCGCAGTCCGCGTCGGCAAGATCCTCTCGCCGCACCCACTACCTCCGTTGCTCCCGCTCCGACTATAGTCCGTTCCAGTTTGGAACGCACTGGCTTTGGCGAACGGGGGCCGGCGACATGCACGTCGACGAACGGGCCGGGGTGTTCTGGCGCTGGTGGACCGCCGGCACGACCAGCATGGTCGGGTCGGCGGTCGGCTCGGTCGCCCTACCGCTGACCGCGCTCACCGTCCTCGACGCCTCCGCGTTCCAGATGGGTCTGATCACCGCCGCCAGCTACGTCGCCTGGATCGTGATCGGCCTTCCGGCCGGCGTCATCGTGCAGCGCCTACCGCTGCGCGGCGCCCAGGTGGGCGCTGACCTGACTCGCGCGGCCGCCGTCGCGTCCATCCCCCTGGCCTGGTGGTGGGGGCACCTCACCGTCGCCCACCTCGTGATCACCGCGCTCGTGGTCAGCTTCGCCAACGTCCTCTTCGACGTGGCCAACTCGACCTTCTTACCCAGCATCGTCGAACGGGAGCAGTTGCAGGCCCGCAACAGCCTCACCTCGGCCACCCACGCCGCGACCCTGCTCAGCGGCCCCTCCCTCGGTGGGCTCGCCGTGCAGGCCCTTGGCGCGGTGCCCACCCTGCTCCTCGACTCGGCCAGTTACCTCCTCTCCGCGGCGCTGCTGCGGACGCTGCCCGCCCGGCGTGTCGACGCACCGGACCGCTGGCCTCCCGTCGGTGACCTGATCCGCGAAGGCTGGCGCTTCGTCGCGCACCACCCGGTGATGGGGGCGAGCATGTGGGCCGCGACGGCGATGAACTTCGTCTGCGGCGCGCAGTTCGCGCTCTTCCCGCTCTACCTGGTCCGCGAGTTGCACGCCCCGGCCGGTCTGGTCGGAATCCTGATCGCCGTCGAGGGCGTCGGCGCGCTTGTCGGCGCGGCGCTCACCACCCGGATCACCACGCGAATCGGCACCGCCCGCGCGCTGGTCGCCTCCGGATTCACCACTGTCGCCGGTGCGTTCCTGATCCCGTGGGGCACCGGGTGGCTGGCGTACGCCGCCTTCGCCGCCGGCAGCGTCGTCTTCTCCCTCGGAACGGTGGTGCTGAGCGTGACCACTCGGACCTACCGGCAGATCGCCAGCCCACCCGACCTGCTCTCCCGGGTGATGGCGACCGTGCGCTTCGTGTCCTGGGGCGCGATCCCGGTCGGCGGACTGGTCGCCGGCGCGCTGGCCGGGCCGCTGGGTGCCCGCGCCACCCTGTTCGTCTTCGCGGCGACACTGGTCTGCGCGCCGATGGTACTGCTGCTCTCCCCCGTCCGGCACCTACGCGACCTCACCGACCACGACCAGGGCGACGAGCCGAACCGACCCGCTTCGTCGACGGTCGGTGCCGGGGGTCGGTGACCGGACGGCTGATCAGACGCTGCCGGCGATCCGGCGCACCCGTGCCGCGTCGGTGAGGACATCGACGCTGTGCACGTACTGGTCGACCGCGCCCACCAGCGGCCGGGCACGCAGCGCCGGGTCGGTCACTCCGGCACTGAGCGCGGCGGCGATCCTCTCGGCGCGCAGCACCAGGAACGGGCGGCTGTGGAACGGCCGCGCCCGGGCGTGCACCGGCACCGCGAGACGGGTGTCGTCGGTCCATCGGGCCACCGTCTCCAGGGCCTCGACGAGCCCCGCCTGACGCCGCGCCCAGTCGCCCGGGCCGAGCGCGTCGGTCAGCGCCACGATCACCGGCTCGGCGTCGTCCAGCCGGCCGAAGACACTGCCGAGCCACTTGTCGTACGGCGGCCAACGCCGGTGCAGCAGCAGACCGAGCCGCATGAGATCCCGGGCCAGCCCGGCGGTCACCACACGACTGCCCAGCTCGTCACCGACCTCGGCACACCGCCCGGGCAGGTGCTCCGCCTGGGCGATCCGGGTCCAGACGGCGGCGAGTACGTGGCGCCACACGTCCGTCGGATACCAGGCCACCGCCGCACGCCGGGCCGTCAGCGCCCCACCGAGACCGTCGTGGAAGACCGCGCCGCCCGTCACCTCCGCCAGCCGCTGGGTCGGGGTGGCGAGCCAGTCCGCCGTGGTGACCCCGGCGGCCGGGTCGAAGCCGAGCCGGTCGTGCCACCAGCCGGTCAGTTCGGCGACGGCGACCCCGTGCCGGCTGCCCGCCGGGTCGGAGACGCCCAGCCGCCCGTCCTCGCCAACGAAGCGGGTCGGCCAGCCGAGGAACTCCACCGGCAGGTCGGCGTCGAGCGCGGCGCGCAGCGCGGGGACCCGGGCCACCTCGGCTGCCGGGACGAACAGCTGCACGCGCGGCCCCCAGTCGTGGTCGGTGGACCGCACGGTGTCCAGGCCGAGCAACTCCGAGCCACCGTCGAGCAGTCCGGCCGCGTACGGCAGGTGGGGACACCGGCGGCGCAGGATCGGCGCGACCACCTCGTCGTGGTAGCGACGGGCCAACGTCAGACCGGGAAGAAACGCCATACCGGCAGTCTGCGCCGCGCGGCGACCAGGCCGCACAGTCGTTTTCCGGCCCGGCGCGTCCCCCGCGGCCCTAGCCTGGGGTCGGGGTCCCACGCGGCGGCCCCGACCGGGAGGACCGACGTGGCAGGGAACGAGGCGAACCGGGCGGCGACACGCCGTCGCCGGCAACTGTGGGCGGGAGTCCTCGCGCTCGTCGGCCTCGTTCTGCTGATCGTCGGACTCACCGTGGCCGACGGCGTCGCGGCCTGGGTCGAGGTGCTCGTGGCGATCCTGTTGCTGGTGGCGAGTTATGTCGTGCAGCACCTGGCCCGGCGGGAGACCGTCTACCGGCACGACGACAAGCGCTGACAGCGCCGGACGGGCGGGGGTGCCTCGGATCGTCGGAGGGCTGTGCCAGGCTGTCCGGCGTGGCACACCGACCTCCGATCCTGCTGATCGACGCAGCGAGCCTCTACTTCCGGGCCTACTTCGGCATTCCGGAGTCCGCCGCCAAGGCCGAGGACGGCACCCCGGTCAACGCGGTGCGCGGTTTCCTCGACATGCTCGCCACCCTGATTCGCGTGCGGGGCGCCGACCGGATGGTCTGCGCCCTCGACTACGACTGGCGCCCGGCGTGGCGGGTCGACCTGCTGCCGTCGTACAAGGCGCACCGGGTGGCCCCGCAGGGCGGCGAGATCGTTCCGGACACGCTCTCCCCACAGGTGCCGATGATCCTGGAGGTGCTGACCGCCGTGGGCATCACCGCGGTCGGCGCGACCGGCTACGAGGCCGACGACGTGCTCGGCACGCTCTCGGTGACCCAGCCCGGCCCGGTCGAGGTGGTCTCCGGTGACCGGGACCTGTTCCAGCTCGTCGACGACACCCGGGCGGTCCGGCTGCTCTACGTGGGGCGCGGCGTCGCCAAGCTGGACGACTGCGACGACGCCGCGGTGCGGACACGCTACGGCGTGCCCGCCGACCGGTACGCAGACTTCGCCGCGCTGCGCGGCGACCCCAGCGACGGGCTGCCAGGGGTCGCCGGCGTCGGTGAGAAGACCGCCGCCCGGCTCATCGAGCGGTACGGCAGCATCGCCGGCATCCTGGCCGCGCTGGACGACTCCGACTCGTCCTTCGCACCGGGCCTGCGTACCAAGCTGGCCGCGGCCCGCGACTACCTGGCCGTCGCGCCGACGGTGGTCCGGGTGGCCCTGGACGTGCCCCTGCCGGAGCTGCCCACCACGCTGCCGTCCGCCCCGGTCGACCCGGACCGGCTGATCGACCTCGCCGGACGGTGGAACCTGGCCGGCTCCACCCGTCGCCTGGTCGACGCCCTCGCCGCCCGCAGCGACGCCTGACCGACTACCGACCACCGGGCGACCGGCGGGTGGCGACTGGACCGGCCCGGCAGGGCGGTGGATGTGCTCAGGCGCGCAGCCGTGCCGCCAGGTCGGTGATCGCCCCGATCGCGTACCGCTGCATGGCCGGGCCGAAGGTGATGCGCGTCGCGCCCCACCGCGCCAACTCGGCCACCGACGCGCTGTCCGCGCCGGCGACCATGTTGATCGGACCCGTGATGCCGTCGCGCAACTCCGGCAGCAGCTCCGGCGGGGCCAGGATCGGGTACACGCAGTCGGCGCCGGCAGCCGTGTAGAGGCGGGCGCGTGCCACCGCGTCGGCCGGGTCACCCGCGCCGGCCAGGAACGTGTCGACGCGCGCGTTGATGACGAGCGCGTCGCCGGCTTCGGCGCGTACCTCGGCCAACCAGTCCGCGTGCCGCTGCGGATCCTTCAGCGTGGTGCCGGCCTCGGAGTCCTCCAGGTTGCAGCCGACGGCACCCGCCTCCAGCAGCCGCCCGACCAGCTCGCCGGGGGTGAGGCCGTACCCGCCCTCCACGTCGGCGGACACCGGGACGGAGACGGCCCGGACGATCCGCGCCACCGCGGCGAACATCTCGTCGGGCGGGGTCGCGCCGTCCTCGTAGCCGAGCGATGCGGCGACCCCGGCGCTCGGGATGGCGAGGGCGGGATAGCCGGCCTCGGCGAAGGCCCGCGCGCTGGCCGCGTCCCAGGGACCCGGCAGGACGAGCGGGTCGCCGACCGCGCGGCCGAGGTGCATCGCCCGGAAGGTTCGAGCAGTCATCGTTCACGTCTCCCGATCGGATGGAGGGCGAAGATCAGCGTTGTACGCTTACTTGACCTTGCGGGTCGACCGAACCACGATGCTCTCGTACTCCGGGTGCTTGACCAGCCAGTCGGCGAGGAACGGACAGATCGGGACGACGGTCCGGCGCTTGGCGCGCGCGTCGTCCATCACGGCGCGGGCCAGCGTCGACCCGACTCCCCTGCCCTCGAACGCCGGATCGACCTCGGTGTGGGTGTAGGCGATGATCGAACCGGTCAGCTGATAGGTGACGAACCCGGCGACCGCACCCGTCTCGTCGCGCGCCTCGAAACGCTCCCGCTCCGGCGCGTCTGTCACGGTGAACTGCACCTGACCATCCAACCACCCGGGTGGCCGGTGTCCGCCCGGGGCCGACGGGAAGGTGACCCCGCGCGCATTGTCACGGCCGGAACGGGGAACCCAACGCCCCCGGCCGCACGTGGGAGGAGACCCGCCACCATGACGAACCCATCGACGGGCGGCGGCTTCGCCGTCGTGGAGATGTTCACCTCGCAGGGTTGCAACAGTTGCCCCCCGGCGGAGGAGTTGCTGACCGAGATCGAGCGCAACGCCCGGGAGCGCGGTCAGGCCGTCTTCGGCCTCGGCTTCCACGTCGACTACTGGGACGATCTGGGGTGGCCCGACCAGTTCGCCGACGCGGCGTACACCGCGCGGCAGGAGGCGTACGCGCGCGCCCTGGGCACCCGGGGTCTGTACACCCCGCAGATGGTCGTCAACGGCACCGTCGAGTTCGTCGGGTCCGATCGTCGACAGGCGTCCGGCGCAATCGCGTCCGCCCTGGCGTCACCGACCTCCACCTCCCTCACGGTGTCCGTGGCCGAGTGGCACGGGCAGCGGGTGGTGCTGGACTACCAGGCCGAGCGGCCGCCGGCCAACACGGTGGTGAACGTGGCGATCGTGCAGCGGGGTCTGGACAGCGAGATCGCCCGGGGTGAGAACGCCGGGCGAACGCTGCGACAGGACAACGTCGTGCGCGCCTTCGCGTCGGCGAGCCTGGGCGCCGAGCGGGGACGGCTGGATCTCGTGACACCGCCCGACCTCGATCCGCGCAGTGCCGCCGTCGTCGGCTACGTGCAGGAGAACGGCAACCGGGCCATCGTCGGCGCGACCCACGTCGAGCTGTCCGACGCGTAGTCTCGGCGCATGCGGTTGGCGCGCGGCACGAGGGGGCACGGTGGTTGACGCGGAGGACGTACGCCGGGTGGCGTTGGCCCTGCCGCACACGGTGGAGATCCCCAGCGACGGGTTCGACTTCCGGGTGGCCGACAAGGGCTTCGTCTGGTCCTATCCGGAGCGTGTACCGGGCAAGCCGCGGGTGATCCGACTCGACATCGCGGTGCTGTACGTCGGGGACGAAGCGGAGAAGCAGGCTCTCCTGCTCGGCGAGCCGGACGTCTTCTTCACCACCCCCGGGTACGACGGGCTGCCCCTGGTGCTGCTGCGCCTGGCGCAGATCGACCTGGAGCGCCTGGGCGAGCTGGTGACGGACGCGTGGCGGATGCGCGTACCCGAGGCGTTGCGGGGCGGCGTCCAGGGCGCCGACGCCTGACGACATCCGCACGCAACCGGACGGACACATTGACGGGAATCTCGGTGCTCCACTACCGTGGCCGTGAGAGCGCTCTCTCACCCGACCTTCCCCCCAATTCAGACGCACCGCGTCGGACCCGGAAACGGCCACACCCGGCGCGCGATGGAGGCACCATGAAACCTCCCGTCCCCCACCGCCGATGGGCCCTGGCCGCCGTTACCGCGCTGGCCCTGGTCGTCGGCGGCCTCGCGATCCCCGTCACCCGCGCGGCCGAGGCCGCACCCGTCGGCGCCGGCAGCTACACCACCACACCGGTCGGCCCGCTCCCGAGCGGGTGCGGCGCGATGTCCAGCAACCCCCGTCAGTTCGCCACCGCCAACGCGCCCACCGGCCCGATACCCACCAACGACTGGTGGTCCTCGCTGCTGTGGAAGCGCACCGACTGCTCCTTCAGCGAGCCCCTGCACGCCCACCCGATCTCGTACGACACCTTCACCGACGGGTTGGGCTTCTCCGCGAACTCCACACCCGCCATCAGCGGCACCGCGACCGGCGTCGGGGAGTTCCACTACCCGTACGTGCAGGACATCCGGGTCGGCGTCGCCGGACTCGCCGCACCGCAGGTCAAGGTGGACGGCTGGACGGACTGGACGGTCAGCCCGCACTGGAGCGACGGCACCCGCACCCTGCGCGCCACCATCGGCCACGGTCTGCCCTTCGCGTACTTCCAGGCCACCGGCGGCGACGCGTCGATCAGCACCGCCGGCACCCCGGACGTCTGGTCCAACAGCGGCGCCACCATCGGCTTCCGGGTCAACGGCCACGACTACGTCGGGTACGCCCCGAGCGGCGCGAGCTGGACGGTCGCATCCGGCCGGATCTCGTCCACGTTGGCCGGTCGGGGTTACTTCTCCATCGCCCTCCTGCCGCCGACGTCGAGCGCATCGGAACGCGCCAGCCTGGCCGCGACCTACGGCCAGTACGCGCACGCCCACGTGACCGGCACCCAGGTCTCGTACTCGTACAACCCGGCGACGAGTGGTCTCACCACCACGTACGCGTTCACCACCACCGCCCGGGAGGGCACCGCCACGCAGACCGTGGTCAGCCTCTACCCGCACCAGTGGAAGTCGCTCAGCGGATCCACCGCGATCACCCCGACCTACCCGTCGGCGCGCGGCCGGATGAAGGTGCTGACCGGCGTCAACCAGTTCCGCACCGCGATGAAGTTCCAGGGCATCCTGCCGGAGTTGCCGGCCGTCGGCGACGGCAGCGGGAGTGACCTGGCGACGCTCACCAGCCAACTGGCGGCCGTTCGCGGCAACCCGATGGACCAACGCGGCAACGACACCTACTGGACCGGCAAGGGGCTCGGTCGGGCCGCCCGGATCGCCGAGATCGCCGACCAGGTCAACGACACCGCGACGCGCGACAGCGCGTTGAACGCGATCCGCAGCACCCTCACCGACTGGTTCACCGCGTCCAGCGGCAAGACCAGCCGGGTCTTCTACTACGACAACAACTGGGGCACCCTGATCGGCTACCCCGCGTCGTACGGGTCCGACCAGGAGCTCAACGACCACCACTTCCACTACGGCTACTACATCGCCGCCGCGGCGACCCTGGCCAAGTTCGACCCGACCTGGGCGGCCACCAGCCGCTACGGCGGCATGGTCGACCTGCTGATCCGCGACGCCAACAACTACCGCCGCGACGACACCCGCTTCCCGTACCTGCGGGACTTCGACATCTACGCCGGCCACGACTGGGCGTCCGGGCACGGCTCCTTCGGCTCCGGCAACAATCAGGAGTCCTCGTCGGAGGGGATGAACTTCGCCAGCGCCCTGATCCAGTGGGGGCAGACGACTGGTGACACCGCCGTCCGCGACGCCGGCGTCTTCCTCTACACCACCCAGGCCGCGGCGATCCAGGAGTACTGGTTCGACGTCAGCGACCAGAACTTCCCCGCCGCCTTCGGGCACTCCACCGTCGGCATGGTCTGGGGCAGCGGCGGCGCGTACGCCACCTGGTTCAGCGCCGAACCGGAGATGATCCAGGGCATCAACCTGCTGCCGGTCACCGGCGGGCACCTGTACCTGGGCAACAACCCGGCGTACGTGCGGACCAACTACGCCGAACTGGTCCGCAACAATGGCGGGCAACCGACGGTGTGGCAGGACATCCTCTGGCAGTTCCAGGCCCTCGGTGACCCCGACGCGGCGCTGGCGAACCTCCGCGCGAACCCCGGCTACACGCCGGAGGAGGGCGAGAGCCGAGCGCACACCTTCCACTGGATCCGCAACCTCGCGGCGCTGGGCACCGTCGACACGACGGTGACCGGCAACCATCCACTGTCGGCGGTCTTCTCCCGCAACGGCGCCCGCACCTACGTGGCGTCGAACCCGACCGCCAGCCCGATCACCGTGACGTTCTCCAACGGCACCACGCTGAGCGTGGGCGCCGGTAAGACGGCCACCACCGGGGCGTACACCTGGAGTGGCGGTAACGCGGCCGGCGGCGTACCCCCGACGACGACGACTCCGCCGCCGTCCACCGGCGGTCCGACGCGGTACCTGCTGCCCGGGGGCGGGTTGGGTGCCGCCGGTAGCGCGGCCACGACGACCGTCGCGGCGGCCAACGGCAACCACGACGGTACGCCCACCAACGCGCAGGTCTTCACGGCGACGGGCCTCAACCTCGCCTACTCCGGTGGGCAGACGACGTTCGACCTGTTCGTGGACGCGGGGACGGCGGTCGGCAACGGCGTGCAGGTGCGGGTCTCCTACGACCTCACCGGCAACGGCAGTTGGGACCGGGTGGAGACGTGGCGCTACTTCGCCACCGATCCGGTCTCGGGCTACGAGCACTACACCCAGGGCGCCGGCCTAGCCTCGGCCACCGGCACGTTGGGCGCGTTGAGCAACGGCAGGGTCCGGGTTGAGGTGTGGTCGGCGATCGGCAACAACCCCAGCACCATTGGCCTCGGCAACCAGTCGGTGCTGCGGCTCCCGTACTCCTGACCGACCCGCTGCGTACGACGGCCGGTGTGGAGAACCATCCTCCACACCGGCCGTCGTGTGCGCTCGAAGGGTCAGGAGGCGGTGCAGGTGGGCGTCATGCCGGTCCCGCTGCCCGTGCCCTGGAAGCCGAACTCGGCGACCTGCCCCGCGGTGAGCCGGCCGTTGTAGTCCACGTTGGCGAATCGCACCGTGCCGCTGGAGCCGCTGGCCGTCGCGCTCCAGGTGTTGGTGACGCTGGCGCCACTCGGGAGGGTGACGCTGACGTTCCACCCGTTCGTGCCGGCTGAGCCTGCGGTCACCTTCACGGTGGCCACGAACCCACCGGTCCACGAGTTCAGCGACACCGACGCCGAGCATCCGCCCGTGGTCGGCGGCGGGGTGGTGGGCGGCGGGTCGGTGGGCGGCGGGCTGGTCGGCGGGGGCGTGGTCGGGGTGCCCGTGCCGGCGTTGAGGGCGTTCAGGACGTTGGTGTACGCGGCCTTCTTGTTGCCGTTGCAGTCGAACAGCAGCGCGTTGTCCGAACCACGCCACGAGTCGCAGTCGCGCACACCCCACACCGTGATACCGGTGCAGCGGGACACGTTCATGCAGGCCCGGGTGACGGCGCCGTAGATGTTGGCCTGGTTGCCGCCGGTCATCACGTCCAGCTCGGTGATCTGCACATCCACACCGAGATCGGCGAACCGCTGCAGGTTGGCCTGGTAATCAGACGCCAACGACGTGCCCAGGTGCGACTGGAACCCCACACAGTCGATCGGCACACCACGGGACTTGAAGTCCCGCACCATGTTGTAGATCCCGGTCGACTTCGCGTTGACCCCGTCGGTGTTGTAGTCGTTGTAACACAACTTCGCACCCGGATCCGCCGCCCGCGCCGCCCGGAACGCCGCCTCGATCCAGTCATTACCCGTACGCTGCAGATTCGAGTCACGCCGCCCACCCGAACCACCGTCGGCGAACGCCTCGTTCACCACATCCCAGGCGTAGATCTTCCCCCGGAAGTGTGTGGCGACCTGGGTGACGTGGTTGATCATCGCGCTGCGCAACGCGCTGCCCGACATGCCCTGCGCCCAGCCCGGTTCCTGCTGGTGCCACAGCAGCGCGTGACCGCGCACGCTCATGCCGTTGGCCTGCGCGTGGCTGACCAGACGATCACCACCGGTGTAGCTGAACCGACCCTGCTGCGGCTCGGTGGCGTCCCACTTCATCTCGTTCTCGGCCACGACACTGTTGAACTCGCGGTTCAGAATCGTCGTGTACACGCTGGTGGACAGCTTGCCCGTCGCCACGGCGGCACCGAAGTAACGGCCCTTCTCCGCCGCCGACGCCCCGAGGGTGGTCCCGGCACTGGCCCCGGTGGTCAACACCATCGTCATACCGGTCGCGAGAGCGCCGGTGACCGCGATGGTCACCGCCGCTCGCAGGAGTCTTCTGTGATTCATGCGGATTCCTTGTCTGTGGTGGTTCAGCGGTGGGGGCGCAGCGCCCGAAGCTGCACCCGCGACGTCGGAGAGCCGCATCGGCGATGCCCGGCGACCGATGCCCCCGTACGACGGCGGTGGTGTCCCAGGTCCGGCGGGACCATGACTGCGAGCCCGGTAGCCGTCACGGCACCACTGCTGGGAGTCCTGACGCGACGTCCGGCATGCCCTGGGCGGACGTCACGTTCCGAGGTGCGGCCGGCCGACTCGCCCGGTGAGCCACAGGTGTGGCCGCCCTCATCCATCGACTGTGAGCGATAACATGTCGTTCGTCAAGTCGTAACGGACCGGGCGACTGCGCCTGCGGCCACGGGTGGGTGCCGGAGCCGCGCGACCACGACTCCGGCACCGCACGTCACTGGAACGAGGCGTCGTCGACGAGCAGGCTGTCGGTGCCCGCCGCCGTCTCGACGTAGAACGTGGCGCCGGTGAGCGTGCCGCTCCACGACGGGGTCGCCGTGCCGGTGAGCAGCGTCCAGCCGTTCGCGGTGACAGCGGTCGCCGGGGCCAGCTGGAGGTAGCTGGTCGTACCGTTGGCGGTCAGCGCCAGTGTCGCCTTCGCGGACGGTGTGCCGCTCTGCGCGCGTACCCAGACGTTCGTGGTGTAGCTCTTGCCATTGGTGAGCTTCGCCGTCACGTCCTGGCTGGGGCCGTTCCACGCGGAGGTGCGCCCGGTGATCGACAGGGAACCGGCGCCACCCCGAACGACCGACGTGTTCCGGGAGATCGTTCCGCTGCCGTTCACACCCCAGCCGGTCGTGCCGTTCTCCACGTCGCCGTTGGTGAGGACGTTCCCGCCGCTGCCAGTGCTGCCGTTGAACTGCCACCAGTTGAGGTTGAACAGGTTGCCACTGCCACCGGCGAAGCGCAGGTACAGGTCGCGGGTGCCGGTCGCGCCGCTGACCGCGCAGGTGGTGCTGGTCCAGGTCTGCCAGCCACCGGTGCCACCGACGGTGCAGGTGCCCACCGTCGGGCCGCTGGTGCTGTCCAGGCGTACCTCGATCCGGCCACCGCTGGTCGCCGACGCGACCCGGGCGGTGAACGAGGTCGCCCCCGCGCCGAACGCGACGCCCTTGACCTTGATGTAGTCGCCGTTCTCAATCCAGCCGACGTTCATCCCGCCCTCGCTGGACACCTCGGTCTCGATGCCCGAGCCCCACGCGATCGTCTCGGCCTCCTGCCGCACGTACGGATTCAGCGTTCCCACCTGCGGTGCGCCGGTGGTGGTCATGGTGATCGTCGGGATCGTGCCGTTGGAGTTGTAGGTGAACTTCTCCACCGCGACCGACCTGGTGTAACCACTGCCGCCCGGCAGCGCCCCGTTGTGGTAAAAGAAGTACGAGCCGCCCTGGAAATCGATCACGCCGGCGTGGTTGGTGAAACTGGCGCCCTGCCGAGGCATGATCGTCCCGCGATAGGTCCACGGCCCGGTCGGGCCGGTGGCGGTGGAGTACGCGATGAACTCCGAGCAGCACTCCGCCGCGAACACGTTGTAGTACAACCCGTTGCGCTTGAACACCCACGGACCCTCCTCGTAGAGGGTCGGGCGGCTGGCGTTCCCGTTACGGGTGCCGAAGCCCGCCGTGGTGAGCTGGATCCGGGTCGCACTACCCGAGTACGAGATCATGTCGGCGTTCAATTTCACGTACCAGAGCCCCGGGTTGCCCCAGTAGAGGTACGCCTGCCCGTCGTCGTCGATGAAAACCGACGGGTCGATTTCGTTGTTTCCGACCAGGGGCCGGCCGAGCGCGTCGCGGAACGGACCGGTCGGGCTGTCGCCCACCGCCACCCCGATGACCATCTGCCCGTTCGAACGCTGGCGCACCGGCACGTACCAGTAGAACTTGCCGTTGCGCGCGATGACCTGACCGGCCCACGCGTTGGCGTCCGCCCAGGAGAACGTGGCCAGGTTCAACGGCGAGCCGTGGTCGGTCCAGTTCACCATGTCGGCCGACGACCACACCCGCCATTCCTTCATGGTGAAGTACGTCGAGCCGTCCTCGTCGTGCCCGGTGTAGAGATACACCCGGCCGTTGTGCACCAACGGTGCCGGATCGGCGGTGTAGATGTGTTGGACGATCGGATTGTCCGCCTGGGCGGCGCTGGCCGGCAGCAGGGCGAGGACGCAGACGAGGCTCGCCAGCCAGGCGACGGCACGCCTGATCCTGCCGCGAGCCCAGGTCGTGGCGCGGGTGTTCACCTTCACGATTACTCCCACAGAGAGTGCGCGGTGCACGGGTCCGGATCGACGAGCCACCTCTGCCAGGCTGCCGATCGAGCGGGGTCACCGCGCGCACACCGAGCAGCACGGCCGGCAGCCGTGTTAGCGCTAACAGATCTTGAGTGACTCCCCCTCCCCTGATCTGACCTCGATTTTTTGTGGTGCGAGATGACCGTCGTAACCACATCGCAGCATTGATGTATCGACGCTGACATCCACAATTTACGATGCACCGTACTGAGCGGCGAGGCGGGCGTCAACGGAGAGCGAGCACCGTTCGTGTGACGCTATGTCATGAACTCCCGATCAAGAACACCGGCGGCGTCGGGTTCGGACCCGCCCACGACCCCACCTCGACGGCCGTCGCCGCGACGCCAGGGCAGGACGCGACCGGGCGGACCCTCGCCGGCCGCCGGGCTGGCGATCCGGGGGGTTGCGGGCATGTTAACGACCAACTATGTTAGCGATCACATTGATGTGCCGCGATGACGTACCGGGTCGGGCACCGGGCGCCCACGGCGACAACTTCCTGCGGCACGCGAACCGACTCCTGCGCGTCGACACGCTCAGTGGCAGTTCGAGTGCCGCCGACCGGCAGGACGCCACCTTCCGGATCACCACCACGCAGCACACCCTTGGAGGTCCCATGCCACCCCCGCCGCTCAGCCGCCGCCGCCTGCTGCAGGCCGCCGGAGCCACCGTGGCCCTCTCCGCAGCCGGTGCCGCCGTCGCTCCGCGTGGCGCGTCCGCGGCCGTCGTCCCACCGGTCCGACCCGACCTCGGCGTCTCGGCGTACCCGTTCGACCTCGGGCAGGTACGGCTCAACTCGAGCCGCTGGATGGACAACCAGACGCGCACGCTCAACTACCTGCGGTTCGTCGACGTCGACCGGATGCTCTACAACTTCCGCGCCAACCACCGGCTGTCCACCAACGGCGCCGCCACCAACGGAGGCTGGGACGCGCCGAACTTCCCGTTCCGGACCCACATGCAGGGGCACTTCCTGACCGCGTGGTCGTACGCGTACGCGGTGCTCGGCGACACCACCTGCCGGGACAAGGCGAACTACATGGTGGCCGAGCTGGCCAAGTGCCAGGCCAACAACGGAGCCGCCGGCTTCGGCGCCGGATACCTGTCCGGCTTCCCGGAGTCCGACTTCACCGCCCTGGAAGCCCGGACGTTGTCCAACGGCAACGTGCCCTACTACTGCATCCACAAGACCCTCGCCGGGCTGCTCGACGTCTGGCGGTACACCGGAAACACGCAGGCCCGTACGGTGCTGCTGGCGCTGGCCGGCTGGGTCGACACCCGGACGAGCCGGCTGAGCTCCAGCCAGATGCAGTCGATGCTGGGCACCGAGTTCGGTGGGATGAACGACGTCCTCACCGACATCTACCAGCAGACCGGCGACTCCCGTTGGCTCACCACCGCCCAGCGGTTCGACCACGCCGCCGTCTTCAACCCGCTGGCCAACAATCAGGACCAGCTCTCCGGGCTGCACGCCAACACGCAGGTGCCCAAGTGGATCGGCGCGGCCCGGGAGTTCAAGGCCACCGGCACCACCCGCTACCGGGACATCGCCAGCAACGCGTGGAACATGACAGTCAACGCGCACACCTACGTCATCGGCGGCAACAGCCAGGCCGAGCACTTCCGGGCCCCCAACGCGATCGCCGGGTACCTCAGCAACGACACCTGCGAGCAGTGCAACACGTACAACATGCTCAAGCTGACCCGGGAGCTGTGGCTGCTCGACCCGAACCGGACCGACTACTTCGACTTCTACGAGCGGGCCCTGATCAACCACCTGATCGGTGGGCAGAACCCGGCCGACAGCCACGGCCACATCACCTACTTCACCCCGTTGCGGCCGGGCGGGCGTCGCGGTGTGGGACCGGCGTGGGGCGGCGGCACCTGGAGCACGGACTACAACTCGTTCTGGTGCTGCCAGGGCACCGGCCTGGAGATCAACACCAGGTTGATGGAGTCCATCTACTTCTACAACGGGACCACCCTGACCGTGAACCTGTTCACGCCGTCGGTCCTGAACTGGTCCCAGCGAGGCATCACTGTCACCCAGAGCACCACCTACCCGGTCAGCGACACCACCACCCTGACCCTGTCCGGGACGATGAGCGGCTCGTGGAGCATCCGGGTGCGGATCCCGGCCTGGACGACCGGCGCGACGATCGCCGTGAACGGCACGGCGCAGAACGTCGCCACCACACCGGGCAGCTACGCGACGGTCACCCGCACCTGGGCCGCCGGGGACACCGTCACCGTACGGCTGCCGATGCAGGTCGTCATGCGGGCCGCCAACGACAACAGCTCGGTGGCCGCCGCGACGTACGGGCCGACCGTGCTGGCCGGCAACTACGGCAACACCACGTTGAGCGCCCTGCCGTCGCTCACCGTCTCCTCGATCACGCGCACCAGCACCAGCTCGCTCGCGTTCACCGCCAGCGCGAACGGGTCCACTGTGAACCTCGCACCCTTCCAGGACGCCCACGGCTACAACTACACGGTCTACTGGAGCACCACCGGCGGCGGCAGCACCGGAGGCAGCTACCGCCTGGTCAACGTCGGGACCGGGCTGGTCCTGGGCATCCAGAACATGTCCACCGCCGACGGCGGCCTGGCCGTGCAGTGGGGTGACAGCGGCACCGCGGACCACAACTGGGTGATGGTGACCGACGGCAACACGGTCCGGTTCCGCAACGTCAACAGCGGCAAGGTCCTGGGCGTGGAGAACATGTCCACCGCCGACAACGCCCGGGTCCTGCAGTGGGCGGACAACGGCACCGCCGACCACCGGTGGATCCTGGTGGACAACGGCGACGGCACCTACAAGATCCGCAACGTCAACAGCAACAAGCTGCTCGGCATCCTGAACGGGTCGACCGCCTGGGGCGCGCAGGCCGTCCAGGACTCCGACAACGGCAGCGCGGACAACCGGTGGAGGCTCGTCCGCAACGCCTGACATCCACCCCGCTCGACGTCGCACCGGCGCGGCCGATTCGCTCGGTCGCGCCGGTGACGCCGGGCGGGAGGGCGGCGGCGGTCGTACAGTGGAACAGGTCCTGGCCCCAGTGAACGTGGCGGACGTGTCGGCTGCTGCCGCCCTTCCGCCCGGAAGGAGCACAGTGAACCGCCCCCTCCGCACCACGCTCGGCGGCGCGCTCGTCGTGGCCCTACTGACCTCCGTCGCCGTCAGCCCTGCGCAGGCGCACCCCGCAGGCCCGCCCCCCACCGTCCTCGCCCTGCCCGACGGATTCCAGCCCGAGGGAATCGCCACCGCCGGCCGGTACGCCTACTTCGGCTCCCGCGCGACCGGCGCCATCCAGCGCGTCGACCTGGTCACCGGCCGCGGCACGACGATCGGCGCGGCCACCGGCACCCCGTCGCTGGGCCTCAAGGTCGACACACGCGGCCGGCTGTTCGTCGCCGGCGGCACGGCCGGCGACGCCCGCGTGCTCGACACCCGCACGGGCGACGTGCTGGCCAGCTACCAGTTCGCCACCGCGCCCACGTTCGTCAACGACGTGATCCTGACCCGCGACGCCGCGTACTTCACCGACTCCAACCGGCCGGTGCTCTACCGGCTGCCGCTCGGTCGCGGCGGCGCGCTGCCGCCCGCCGACGGCTTCACCACCATCGCGCTGACCGGGGCGTACGAGCAAATCGGCACCGGCGTGAACCTCAACGGCATCACCACCACACCGGACGGTCGGGCCCTGATCGTCGTTCAGTCGAACACCGGCACGCTGTACCGGGTCGACCCGCTGACCGGCGTGAGCACCGCCGTGGACGTGCCCGGCCAGACCTTCACCAACGGCGACGGTCTGCTGCTGCTCGGCCGCACCCTCTACGTCGTGCAGAACCGCCTCAACCAGATCGCGGTGGTCACGCTGAACCGCGCCGGCACCGCCGGAACGTTCACCGCCACCATCACCGACCCGAACTTCGACGTACCCACCACCGTCGCCACGGCGTTGGGCCGGCTCTACCTGCCCAACGGCCGCTTCACCACCCCACCGACCCCGACCACCCCGTACACGGTCGTCGCGGTCCGCGCGCGCTGACCAACCCCCGGGGGTACGCGCGGCGCGCGTGCCCCCGGGGTGACCCGCGCCCGGTCAGCCGCCGGTCCGCCGCGAGTACGATCACTGCCACCGTGGCGACGACCGTCGCCTGCCCCACCCGGAGTGCGCGTGGCCGATCGTCCGTCCCGATTCTCGCGCCGAGCGGTGGCCGTCTGCCTGCTGCTCGTCGCCGCCGGGCTGCCCAGCCGGCCGCAAGCGACCAGCACCACGGACACCGCACGACACACGGTCCTGCGGATGCTGCAACTGAACCTCTGCAACAGCGGTCGGGCCGGCTGCTACACCGGCCGGTCGATGGCTGTCGCCGCCGAGGTGATCGACACCGAGGCACCCGATCTGGTCACCCTGAACGAGATCTGTCAGGGTGACGTCCCCGCCCTGCGACGCGTGTTCGCGGCCGTCCACCACGGTCGGGGCGTGGTGTCGGCGTTCCAGCCCGCCGGGGACCGGCCCAGCGGGGCCGACACCCGGTGCCGCAACGGGCAGCCGTACGGCGTCGGGCTGCTGGCCCGCGTCAAGACGCCGGACATCCCGGGCGGCGTGCACCGCGGAATTCACCCGACGCAGGATCTCGCCGACCCCGAGGAACGGGCCTGGCTCTGCGTGGACGTCGACCGCAGGCTGCTCGCCTGCACCACACACCTGGCCAACACCAGCTACCGGGTGGCGCTCGCCCAGTGCGGGCACCTGCTCGACACGGTCCTGCCCACCATCCGCGGGAACAGCGGATCCGTGCTCGCCGGCGACCTCAACCTCCGGGTCGGCGGCGACCCCGACGTGCGGTCCTGCACCCCGCCCGACCACCAGCGGGTGGACGACGGCGCGCTCCAACACATCGTGGCGACGGGCGGTGTGACCATCTGTTGTCGCAGGTCGGTGCCCATGCGCGAGGCGACCGACCATCCCGGGCTGCTGGCCACCCTCGTCATCGACGACCGGCCGCCGACCTGAGGTCCGCCGAGACGGCGTCAGCGGGGCGGCGTGTCCCGGCGGGACGGGAACGGGTTGCCCGGCTGACCGAGGGTGGACCGGGCGCGCAAGCCGACCGGGTCAGGGGCGGGCGTCGGGGGTGCCGGCTCGGAGACCCGACGCTCGTTGAGGTAGGCCGAGGCGGCCCGGTCGTCGTCGGTCGGGGCGGCGAGCAGCGCGTAGAGCAGCCCGACCACCCCGAAGATGACCGCCAGCATGATCGGCACCAGCAGGGTGCTCACCCCGGCCCCGGTCACCTCGCGGTTCGCACCGTCGTGACGGTGCACCGACAGGGCGCTCATCCCGGTGAAGTGCATCCCGTTCACGGCGATGCCCATCACCAACGCGGAGGCGAAGACCGCCACCCCCTTGCGAACCGTCATCGCGAGCCACAGCGCGACGGTGGCCGCCACGACGGCGATGACCACGGAGAGCGCGACCCGGAGAGTGTCGTACCCGAGGGTGCCGTTGAGCCGCATCGCCGCCATGCCCGTGTAGTGCATGGCAGCCACGCCCGCCCCGGTGAAGACGCCACCGGCGATCAGCCGCACGGCGTTCAACCGGCCGGTGCCGACGATGGCCAGACCGATACCGACAGCCACCACCGCGATGACCGTGCTGGCCACGGTCAGCGGCACGTCGTAGCGGATCCGGGTGTTCTCCACGGCGAACCCGAGCATCGCCATGAAGTGCATCGCCCAGATGGCGGTGCCGCCCAGCGCCCAAGCCGACAGCAGACCCCACCACGCCCGCTGCCCGCTCGTCCGTGCCGTACGGATGCGCCCGGCGCAGACCAGACCGAGGACGGAACCGAGCACGGACAGCGCGTAGCTCAACGCGGGTGTGATCCACCCGTACTCAAAGTGATTAATGTCCCCCACCGCGGCCTTCTCCCCATTCGTTACCAGCGCGTCAACAAAACGCTCGGGCAATGATCAGGGGCGCCGTGATCAGGCGCAATAGCACCCCCGGCCGTATTCGAGGGGTGGCGTGGCGGTAACCGTCCGATGCGTCGATTAACCAGCGACGGTGACTGAGTGTGACGGTCAGGCCGAGGTGGGCACCCCCGCACACCGACCTTCGGGTCACCGGCCCCGAGAGGCTCGACGGGCAGCAGGACCGAGGAGCGTCTGCGAAGATCTGGCGCCATGCACAGATTGCTCCTGCGAGTCCTCGGCGTGCTGGTCGTGGCCCTTCCGTTCTTCCTGACCGTCCGACCGCACACCGCGTCGGCCGCAGTGGCTCCGCCTGAACTACGGGTCGTGACCTGGAACATCTGCGGAGAGGCCGGCGGGAATCCCGGCTTCGACTCCTACTGCCCGTACCGGACCGACCCGCAGCGCAAGGCGAATGAAATCGCCAGGGTGGTGACCGAACACGGCGCGAATGTCGTACTGCTCCAGGAGATCTGCGGTGGCGAGGACGGCAGCCAGCTCAGCCTGCTGGCTACCGCCCTCGGGTCGGGCTGGAGCTATCGGCACGCTCTGGTGCAGCGGCCCGCCGACGGTGCCAGCTACTGCCGGGGTACGGGCGCAAACGATCTCAAGGGCGACCTGGGCGTCGCGGTGCTCGTCAAGGCGACCATCACCGCGACCACAGACCAGCCGACCGTTCCGAGCACGCCGACGGTGAACCTGCAGCAGCTACCGTTGCTCTGCGTACGCACCGCAGAGTGGACGACGCGCCTGTGCACCACGCACGTGCTGGCCGACGCGGCCGATCCGCGGCGCCCGGGTCAGGTGGACACGATCGAGAATCTCGTCTGGCCCGATCGTCACGACCTCGTTCTCGGCGGCGACTTCAACTTCTTCCCCGAGTCCAGGGAGCTCGCCGATCTCGAGGCCACGTTCGATGAGTGCGACCGCCAGTCGTACGGCGTCGGCGACACCGTCAACGAGGAGACCCACCTCGCGTGGAACGGCTCCACGACGCAGGTGTGGCGCAAACGCGACCACATCTTCGCGGCACGCCCCGGCGCCGGAACGCTCTTCCGGTACTGCGACGCGGACCTCTCCCGGGTGGACACGACCTACTACGGCCTGCCCGACGGTTCGAACGGCTACTCCGACCACGCGCCACTCGTCGGATACCTGCGTACGAGAACACCCGGTGCGCCGGCGACACCCGGTGATCTGACCGGCGACGGGCGAGCCGACCTCATCGCCATCGACGCCGCCGGTCAGCTACGGCTCTACGACGGCAGGGGAAATGGCAGGTTGAACTGGCCCAACGGCATCATCGGCACGGGAGGATGGACGGGCGCGGCGATCAGCCACCGCGGTGACTTCACCGGCGACGGCACCGAGGACGTGCTGGCGCGGGTGGGAGACGGGCTCTGGGTCTACCCGAACCGGGGGTACGGCAGGCTCTCCGACCGCATCGCCCTCGGAGGGTCCGGCTGGTCCGCTGTGTCCCAGGTGCTCAGCGTCGGCGACATCACCGGTGACGGTCGTCCGGACGTCGTCGCGGTCCGCGCCAATCAGCTGCATCTCCACGCCAGTGATCCGCTCCACCAACCAGGTTTGCTTCCCCCCGTGCTCATCGGCTCGAGCGGCTGGAGCCCGATGACGCTCACCGCCCCGGGAGATGCCGACCACGACGGCCGCCCAGACCTTCTCGTCCGGGACACCGGCAGCGGCGTGCTCTACCTGTACCGGGGTCAGGCCAACGGACGCTTCGACGATCGGTCCGTCTACGGAACGACAGGGTGGACGTCGACCAACCGACCCTTGCTGGCCGCCGGCGATGCCGACGGGAACGGAGTCGCGGACCTCTGGGCGACCGCAGCGGACGGCAAGCTCTTCTTCTACGCGGGTGACACCAACAGCGCGGGCGACCCTTCGGACGGGCCGTGGACCGAAGTGGGGACGGGCTGGCAGACCATCAGCGGGATCGCCTGACCGTACGCCCGCGCGTCGCCGTCGGCCCGGCCATCGGCTGGCAGCGACGCGCGGGCGTACGGCATCCGCAGCGGCGGTGATCGAAAGTGATGATCAGTTGGAGGTGTGGTACGCCAGGACGCCCCTGTTGATGGCCGCGATCGCCTGCCGCGCGGTGGACCGCAACTCCGGCGACGCGCCGCCGGAGTCGGCAAGTTGACCAAGGAGGTCGACCACCTGTCGCGCCCACCTGACGAAGTCACCGGCGGGCATCTCACCGTCGATCTCGTGGCCGCTGCCGAGCACCTTGGCCAGCACCTCACCACGGGCCCACCGGTAGACGGGCCAGGCGAAACCGAGATCCGGCTCCCGGGTCGCGGCCAACCCCCGCGCCGCCTCGTCGGCCTCGATCTCCCCCCACAGCTTCAGCGTCTCGTCCACCGCGTCGGCCACCGGCCCACGTGGCAGCGACGCCCGCTCGTCGACGTCGCGGCGTGCCTCGAAGACCACCACGGACACCGCAGCGGCCAACTCGGCCGGCGACAGACCGTTCCACACACCCCGGCGCAGACATTCGGCGACCAGCAGGTCGGCCTCGGTCCAGATCCGGCCGAGCATCCGCCCGGCATCGGTGACCGCACCGTCGCGGGCCAGGTAGCCACGGTCGGTCAACAGCGCCACGATCCGGTCGAAGGTCCGGGCGAGCGATCCCGTCCGCCCGGACACCCGCTCGCGCAGCTCCTCCGTGTCGCGCTCCAGCCGGCGACGCCGCTCCGCCCAGCGGGCGTGCTCCTCCCGTTCCGGGCAGGCGTGGCAGGGGTGGTGCCGCAACTCGGTGCGGAGCTGGGTCAGCCGGTGGTCCTCGCCGGTCACCTGGCGGGAACGGCCACCCCGTCGGCCGCTGTGCCGGTCCAGGCCGGTGCCGCTCACCTCAGCGGCGAGATCCCGTCGGGCAGCCGGTGAACGGTGGTTGAAGTGCTTGGGCACCCGGATTCGCGCCAGGACCTCCGCGGGGGTGGTGAAGTCGCCGGGGCTGACCCGCCCGGCCCAGCGGTCCTGGGTGAGCACCAGCGGCCGGGGCTCACCGAACCCGCCGGTCGCCGGGTCCAGCACGACGGCCAACCCGGCCCGACGGCCCGATGGCACCCGGATCACGTCGCCGACGCGCAGCCGCTCCAAGGACGCCACCGCGGCGGCCTTGCGCTGGGTCTGCCCCTGCCGGGCGATGGCCTTCTCCCGGTCGGCGATCGCCACCCGCAACGCGAAGTACTCGTCGAAGTCGCCGTGGTGGCAGGCGGCCTCCGCGCCGTATGCCTCGATCGTCTCGGTGTTGCGTTGCACCTGCCGCGCCAGGCCGACCACCGACCGGTCCGCCTGGAACTGGGCGAACGAGGACTCCAGCAGGGCCCGGGCCGGCTCCGCGCCGACCGTGCCGACCAGGTTCACCGCCATGTTGTACGAGGGTCGGAAGCTGGAACGCAGCGGGTAGGTGCGGGTGGACGCGAGCCCCGCCACGTGCCGGGGGTCGGTCTCCGGGGACCACACCACGACGGCGTGCCCCTCCACGTCGATGCCGCGGCGGCCGGCGCGGCCGGTGAGCTGGGTGTACTCCCCCGGCGTCAGGTCGACGTGTGCCTCGCCGTTGTACTTGACGAGGCGTTCCAGCACCACGCAGCGGGCCGGCATGTTGATGCCCAGCGCCAGGGTCTCGGTGGCGAAGACCGCCTTGACCAGGCCTCGGACGAACAACTCCTCGACGATCTCCTTGAACACCGGCAGCATGCCGGCGTGGTGGGCGGCCAGCCCACGCTCCAGGCCGTCGAGCCACTCCCAGTACCCGAGCACTGTCAGGTCCTCGCCGGGGATGGCGGTGACCCGGGCCTCGACGACCCGGCGGATCTCGGCCCGCTCCTCCGGCGACGTCAACCGCAGCCCGGCGGCGAGGCACTGCTGCACAGCGGCGGCGCAACCGGCCCGGCTGAAGATGAACAGGATCGCCGGCAGCAGACCCTCCCGGTCCAGCCGGTCGACGATGTCCGGGCGCAGCGGACCCCGCCAGCGCGGGCCACGACGGCCGGCGCCCGGCCCCGCGCTGCGGCCCTCGCCCAGCTCCAGCCGACGCGCGGTCTCCCGGGTGTAGCGCAGCAACTCCGGGTGCACGTCGTGCTTGCGGGCGGCGTCGGCGTCGTGGAACAGGTCGAACATCCGCTTGCCGACCAGCATGTGCTGCCACAGCGGCACCGGCCGGTGTTCGCTGACCACCACCGCCGTCTCGCCGCGTACGGTGACCAGCCAGTCGGCGAACTCCTCGGCGTTGGAGACGGTCGCCGACAGCGAGACCAGGGTGACCGAGGCGGGCAGGTGGATGATCACCTCTTCCCACACCCCACCACGGAACCGGTCGGCCAGGTAGTGCACCTCGTCCATCACCACGTACGCCAGGCCCTGCAGGGTGCTGGAGCCCGCGTAGAGCATGTTGCGCAGCACCTCGGTGGTCATCACCACCACCGGCGCGTCACCGTTGATCGCGTTGTCGCCGGTGAGCAGCCCGACCTGCTCGGCGCCGTACCGGGCGACCAGGTCGTGGTACTTCTGGTTGGACAACGCCTTGATCGGCGTGGTGTAGAAGCACTTGCGCCGGGTCGCCGGGGTCGCCGCGTCCTCACCCGCCGGATCGTCGGGCCGACCGCGCAACGCCAGGTGGACGGCGAACTCACCGACGACGGTCTTCCCGGCGCCGGTCGGGGCGCAGACCAGCACCCCACTGCCCCGCTCCAGCGACTGGCACGCCTCCCGCTGAAAGTCGTCGAGGTCGAACCCCAGGTCGAGGGCGAACTCGTCCAGCGCTGGAAACTGTGAGGCCTGCGCGGCCCGGCGACGGGCCTCCGCGTACCGCTCGGCGGGACTCGACATGCGACCAAGATTAGTGCGTGCCGGGACACGACACCCCACAAGGCCGTCCCGAGGTGCCGTCCGGGGCGGTCGGTAGGGTGCACGGCGTGCCGGACCATGCCGAACCGCCCCAGACTCGTCCGCCGGGCAACGCCGAGGCCGCCGCCCCCCGGGCGTCCCGACGGCCCGTGAAGGCGGTGCTCTTCGACTTCCACGGCACCCTGGCCCAGGTGGAGGAGCCCCGGCGGTGGGTGCTGGAGGCCGCCACCGCGTGCGGGGTCACCCTGGACCAGGTCCGCGCCACCTCGCTGGCCGACCGGCTGCTGACGGCCGGGCGGGCCGGCGGGCCACTGCCGGCGCGGGTGCCACCCCGACTGGCCGAGTTGTGGGCCGACCGGGACCTCTACCAACACGCCCACCGGGGCGCGTACACCGGGCTGGCCGAGACCGTCGACGCCGGCATCGAGGGCTTCGCCGACGCGCTCTACGAGCGGCTGCTGACCGCCGATGGCTGGCTGCCGTACGCGGACACCGCGCCCACGCTGACCGCGTTGCGCGACGCCGGGGTGCCGGTCGCCGTGGTCAGCAACATCGGCTTCGACCTGCGGCCGCACTTCGACGCGTGGGGGTTGACCGGCCTGGTGGACGCCTTCGTGCTCTCCTACGAGGTGGGGCGCTGCAAGCCCGACCCGGCGATCTTCTGGCGTGCCTGCGGAATGCTCGGCGTCGACCCGGAGCAGACCCTGATGGTCGGCGACACGCCCGCGGACGCGGGAGCGGTGGCCGCCGGCTGTTCGGTGCTGGTGCTCCCGGCCGCCGAGCCGGGCCGCGAGAACGGGCTGGGCGCGGTGCTCGACCTCGCCCTGCCCGCCTGAACCACGGTTTCCGTGCCGTCAGCCGGGAATGTGAATCACCGGTAGCTCGCCGTCGCCGTACCGGTCTTCCCCGGTGAGGATCGAAGCGTCGTGTTCGAGGACGGCCAGCGCCGTGGTGGCCAGATCGGCACGGCCCGTCACCGTGCGCCAGAAGCTGAGTTCGTGCCAGGAGTGCCCCTCGGTCGAGAGCACCTCACAGGCGTCCAGGTCCAGCAGCCGGTGCAGGGTCGCTCGTTCCTTCGGGTCGCTGACGATCGCCAAGGCTTCCGCAGCGGTCACGGCGGTGACGCCGAACTTGTTGCGGTCCTGAATGACCTCGTGCAGCGGCTCCCCGACATGCACCGACCCCGCCAGGTACGCCAGCAGCGCCGACCGGTCCAGCACGAGCCGCACCGGGCGGTCGTCCTCGGGGCTCACGCGGCCGGTTGTTCGAGCGTCCCGGCGGCGGCGTCCAACGCGTGCTGGCGGACCCGCTCGCGAAGGGCACTGCGGCGCTCCGGCGACCAGTCGGCCTCCACGGCGGCCCGGCGGGCGCGCGCCTCGGCCACGCCCTGCTCGGTGATCGGAATGCCCTGGTGGGCCAGCTCCGCGTCCAGGGCATCCAGCCGCATCCGGTCACGGACGGCCTGGGTGATGTAGGCGCTCGCGTTGGACTCCCGCTCCAGGCGCTCGGCCACGTCAGGTGGCACGGAGATCGACAACTTCCGCATCGCGCTAGTCATACCAGGGACCGTACGCCGGTAGCACCACGTTGGCGAACATGTGCGCCGTGTCGGCGACGAACGTCCCTTTCCACGAGCCGAACGACAAAGGTCGCGTTCGCGCAGGTGGACACCGCCGCGAGGTAGGCGGAGCTGAACGCCTACCGTCGTGCCCGTGACCGAGATCCTGCTGCCCACGCCACCGCCGACCGACACGCCACCAGCCCGACACGGTGGCGTCGTCGCCGTGGGGCTGGTGCTCGGCGGGGCGCTGTCGGTGCAGTTCGGCGCCGCCGTGGCCGCGTTGCTCTTCCCGCGTACCGGGGTGGCCGGCGCGGTCACCCTGCGCCTGACGATCTCGGCGGTGCTGCTGCTCGCGGTGTGCCGACCCCGACTGCGCGGACACGACCGGTCGGCCTGGCTCGCGGTGGGCGCGTTCGGGCTCGCGCTGGCCGGCATGAACTCGCTCTTCTACCAGGCCATCGAACGCATCCCGCTGGGCCCGGCGGTGACGCTGGAGGTCCTCGGCCCTCTCGCACTGTCGGTGTTCAGCGCCCGACGTCTGGCCAGCTGGGCCTGGGCGGGCCTGGCCCTGGCCGGGGTGGCGCTGCTCGGACAGGGTGGCTTCGACCGACTCAACCCGGTCGGGGTGGCCTTCGCGTTCGGCGCCGGCGCCATGTGGGCCGCGTACATCGTGCTCAGCGCCCGGGTCGGCGGCCGCTTCCCGGGCGCGGACGGGCTGGCCCTGTCGCTGACCCTCGCCGCGCTGGTCACGCTGCCACTGGGCATCGTCGACGGCGGCGCGGTGCTGCTCGACCCGCCGGTGCTGGCGCTCGGTGCCGCCCTCGCGGTGCTCGCCTCCGGGCTGCCCTACACCCTGGAACTGCTGGCGCTACGGCGGATGCCCACCGCCACCTTCGCGGTGCTCATGAGCCTCGGCCCGGCCGTCGCCACCCTCGCCGGCTGGCTGGTGCTGCGGCAGGAGCTGACAGTGCTGGAGTGCGTCGCCATCGCGCTGGTCATCGCTGCCAGCATCGGAGCGGTACGGGTCAACGCAGCAGCCGCACGGCCCCCGGGACGGCGCTGATCGTCACCGGCAGACCCAGGGAACGTTCCCCGTCGGCGTACGTGGTGATGCCCTCGGCGGCCAACTCCACGGTACGGGCGCGGTAGCTGCGCACGAGCGGGTGGCTGACGTGGGTGCCCTGGTAGATGCGCGGCTTGACCCGGATCAGGGTCCGTCGGTCGACCCGACCCGCCACCACCACGTCGAGCAACCCGTCGGTCGGGTCCGCGTCGGGGCAGATCCGCATCCCGCCGCCGTACGTGGGGCAGTTCCCCACCGCCACCAGCACCGCGTCCACCTCGTGCGGCACCCCGTCCAGGCGCATCGTGTAGCGACGCGGGCGCAGCCGGGCCAGCTCGACGACGATCGCCAGGTCGTACCGGCGTGGGCCGCGTGGCCAGCGCATCCGGTTGGCCCGCTCGTTGACGATCGCGTCGAACCCGGCGGCGAGAACCGCCCCGTACCAGCGCTCGGTGCCGTCCACACCGCTCATCCGGGCCAGGTCGACGGTGTGGCGGCGGCCGTCGCGCAGCGCTGACGCGATCACGTCCGCCGCCGCGAGCGGATCGGCCGGGAACCCGGTGTCCAGTGCGAAGTCGTTGCCGGTGCCGGCGGGGATCGGCCCGAAGGGCACGTCGGTGCCGGCGACCGCCTGCAAGGCCTGGTGCACGGTGCCGTCCCCACCGATCGCCACCAGCGCTCCCGCGCCGTCCGCGACCGCCGCACGGCACGCCGCCTCCGCCTCGCCCGGCCCGGACGCCGGCAACAACCGGACCGGCCGGCCCGCGGCGGCCAGCCCGTCCAGCAGCCGGGGCAGCAGGGCCCGGTAGCGGCCCCGGCCGGCGGTCGGGTTCGTGAGTACGGCCACCGGGCCACCGGGGAGCGGGGCGCGGTCGACCGGGCCGGGCAGGTGATCGTCTGCGGTCACGGGCAGCACCGTACCGGTCGGACACCCGCCGTTCACCAGGGGCGGGCGCCGTCACCATCAGTCCTCCCGCCGACGCTCGGGGTGACGCGGCGACGCCGCCCCCGAAAGACGGGGACGGCGTCGGCTGACCGGTCGGCGCGGGGCCGTCAGGTCATGTCGTCGTAGCGACGTTCGATCGGCGCCGGTTTGGCGACCGGCTCGGGTACGCCGATCGGCTCCGCCGCGTCGACCCGTTGCCCGGCCACGACCGGGTCCGCGTCGAACTCCAACGGCGACACCTCGTCGTCGTCGATGCCGGCGTAGACCTCCTTGCCGCGCCCACGCCGCTTGTCGTTGATGAAGGCGATGCCCACCGCACCGAAGTAGAGCGCGGAGAGGCAGAGCGCCAGGGCGGTCATCCCGAACGGGTCCGGGGTGGGAGTGACCACGGCGGAGAAGGCGAAGAACACGAAGATCGCCACCCGCCACCAGCTGAGCAGCCGCTTCGCACTGGCGATGCCCACGAAGTTGAGCATCAGCACGACGAGCGGGAACTCGAAGGCCACTCCGAACAACAGGATCAGGTTGGTGACGAAGGAGATGTACTTAGTGATCTCCAGGGTCGTGCTGATCTCGTTGGCCGAGATGCTGAGCAGGAACTCCAGGCCCTTGGCCGTGACGAAGTACGCCAGCACCGCACCGGCTGCGAACAGCGGCGCGGCCAGGGCGGTGAAGAAGTACGCGTAGCGCCGCTCGTGCCGGTGCAGGCCGGGCGCGATGAACGCCCAGAGCTGGTAGAGCCACACCGGGGCGGCCACGATCAACCCGACCCAGAGCGCGACCTTCAGGTTGAGCAGGAACAGGTCGGCCGGGCCGAGCTGCACGAACTCGCACTTGCCGTCGACATATCTGGCCTGCGGCAGATCGCAGTAGGGCTGCTGGAGCAGGTGCAGCACCGGCTCGGCCAACCAGAACCCGAAGCCGAAGCCGACCAGGATCGCCAGCGACGCGCGGAACAGACGGTTACGCAGCTCGCGGACGTGCTCGATGAGCGTCATCGAGCCGTCGGCGGCCCGCTCGAACGTGCTCGGGCCGCGCTTGCGCAGGGCGAAGGCCACGACAGTGGTGCCCTTCGGTCAGTTGTCGCGGACGCGGTGCACCGGGTCGGCGACCGGCTGCTGCGGCGGCGCCTGCTGGTACGGCGGCTGCTGCGGCTGCCCGGCGTACGGCGCCTGCTGCCCGGCGTGCGGCGGCAGCGGCTGGTAGCCGGCCTGCGCGTCGGCCTTCTCGGCGAGGTCGCGGTCGTCGTCCTGCAGGCTCTTGGTCTCGGCCTTGATGATCCGCAGCGACCGACCCAGCGAACGGGCCGCGTCGGGGAGCCGCTTCGCACCGAAGAGCAGGATCAGCACAACCACGAGAACAGCGATGTGCCACGGCTTGAGGGCACCCATGAGAAGCTCCAGTCGGTCTGTGTCCGAGGGGGTGGTACGCAGCCCATCGTACGTGCGGATCGGCTGCCTGCCACCCGCCGGGTGGTGGTGGTCTGGCCCGGAGGGTGAAGTCTTGACCAACCCGGGATGATCCGTCAACAGCCGCCGGACGAGGGGTCGGTCAGCCGCGCTTCGCCTTGATCACCGCGAGCCGTCGGGACGCGGTATCGAGCTGACGCTGGACTCCCTCGGCCCGCTGCTGCAGCGTCTCGGCGGTGTCCTGCAGCGCCTCGGCCTCGGCGGCCCGCCGCTGCAACGCCACGGCTGCGCGGCGCAGCTGAGGCAACCGGGCCAGCACCGGGCGCACGGCCAGCGCGAGCGCCACGAGAGGGAGCAGCACCAGCGCGAGCACGATCCAGATCAGCACGGCGGTCAGCCTACTGGGTGTGGCCGGCCACCGCCCGGTCACCCGACGGCGCGTTGTCCTGGTCGACCTCGGGTCGCCGGGGCGCCGTGGTGGGCGCGGGCACGGCGTACGCGTCCAGGGCTGCGGCGGCCGTCGCCCGGACCTGCTCGGCCAGCTCGACCGGGGCGACCACTGTGACCTCCGGACCGAGACCCAGCACGAACCGGCGAGCCCACAGCAGGTCGGTGACCCGCAGGGAGACGAGCCACTGGTCGCCGTCGCCGGCCTCCACCCGCTCGCACGGATAATATTCGGTGATCCACCGCTCGCTGCGACCGATGCGCAGTGTGATCAGCGGCAGGTCGGGCGAGGGGCGGAACACCCCCTCGGTGAGGTCGTGCGGCACGGCCTGCGGCGGCACAGTGGCCGGCTCGTCCAGCTCGGTGATGGCGTCGATCCGGTCGGCGCGGAACAGCCGGACCGCCTCCGCGCGCCGACACCACGCCTCCACGTACGCCCGACCACCGACCATCAGCACCCGCAGCGGGTCGATGACGCGGTCGGTGGTCTCGTCCCGGGCAGCTGTGTAGTAGGTGATCCGGAGCGCCTTCCCGCCCTCCACGGCGGCACGGAGCGCCTCGACCCGCCGGGTGTCACCGGGCAGCCGGACCGCCACCGGCGCGCCCACCAGGTCCCCCGCGTCCTCGATCTTCGCCAGGGCCCGTTCGACGGCCTCGCGGTTGGCGACGCCGGGCGTCTCGGCCAGCATCCGCAACGCGACCACCAACGCGAGGGCCTCGTCCGGGGTGAGCCGCAGCGGCCGGTCGATGCCGGCGTCGTAGGTGATCGTCACCCGGTCACCGTCGAACGCCATGTCGATCAGGTCACCGGGACCGTAACCGGGCAACCCACACACCCAGAGAAGCTCCAGGTCCTCCCGGAGCTGCCGCTCGGTCACGCCGAGATCGCCCGCTGCCTCGGCGATCTCGATGCCGGGCCGGGCCAGCAGGTAGGGCACCAGGTTCAGCAGGCGGGCCAACCGGTCCGCCGAGGCGCGGGAGCCGGCCCGGGCGGTCGGGCGAGTCACCGGGCACCTCCGCTCACGGTCAGCTCGTCGTGTCGGACGGCGATCTCCTTGAGTCGTTGGATGACGGCCTCGCGGACCTCCGGCGGGTCGAGCACCCGCACGTCCGGGCCGTAGCCGACGAGGTGACCGGCCAGCCCGTCCGGGTCCGCGTATGGCAGGACCAGCCGGTCGCCGTCCGGCCCGGTGGTCACCTCCACCGCCCAGCGGCGCAACCCGGCGGCCCGGCCGGACGCGGCCAGGATGGTGGCCCGGCCGGTGCGCTCCACCGGACCCGACCAACGGGCCACGTGGCTGATCAGGTCGACGTTGGCGGGCGGCTCGTACGCGCCCGGCGCACCGGTCACCCGGACCGCGCCGACGACCCGGGACAGCCGGAAGCAGCGGGTCGCCTCTCGGTCCTGGTCGTGGCCGACCACGTACCACCGGCCGCGCCAGCAGACCACGCCCCACGGTTGCAGCCGCCGACGGCTCGGCGCGTCCCGGTCGGGCACCCGGTAGTCGAACCCGACCTCGCGGCGGTCCCGCGCAGCGGCGGTCAACGGCGCGAACGCCGGGTCGACAGTCACCATTGGCTCCAGGCCGAGGGTGGCCTGCGGGTCCACGTCCACCCCGGCGGCGCGCAGCTTGGCCAGCCCGGACGACGCCGCGGCGGCCAACCCGGCGTGCTGCCACAGCCGTGCGGCGATGCCCACGGCGGCGGCCTCGTCGGGCTCCAGGAGGATGTCGGGCAGCGCGTACTCGCGGTGGGCGATCCGGTAACCCGGCTCGGCGTCGAAGGCGCTCGCCGTGCCGGTCTCCAGCGGCACGCCCAGTTCGCGCAGCTCGGCCTTGTCCCGTTCGAACTTGCGTTGGAACGCTTCGTGGTCGCGCGCGTCGTCCGGATCATGCTCGTAACCGGGCACGGTCGCGGCGATCTGCGCGGCGGTCAGGAACCGTCGCGTGGACAGGAGGCAGATCACCAGGTTGACCAGGCGTTCGGTGCGGGTCCGCGACACGCGGTAGACGCTAGCAGCCGACGCGCCCACGACGTGCACCCGCGCGGGGCGTGCCGCACACTTGTTCGGATCGGTGCTCCCCCGGCGCGTCGTCGTATCCGGTCATAGGGTGAGCCTCATGTCGCAAGCGGAGGCCAGGCCCGAGAGCGAGAGCGTCGGCACGGTGATCGTCGCGGGCGCCGCCAACCTCGCCATCGCGATCGCCAAGCTGATCGCCGGGGTGATCTCCGGCTCGGCCGCGATGCTCTCCGAGGCCGCGCACTCGTTCGCCGACACCACCACCGAGGTGCTGCTCTACCAGGCGCTACGCCGCGGCTCCCGGCCGGCGGACCAGCGGCACCCCTTCGGGTACGGCAAGGAGAGCTACGTCTGGGCGTTCTTCGCGGCGATGTTCACCTTCGTCGCCGGCGCCGGTTTCGCCGTCACCCACGGCGTCACCACGATCCTGGTGCACGAGCACAGCGGCGACTACCTCATCTCGTACATCGTGCTCGGGGTGTCGTTCGTCATCGAGTCGGTCTCCCTGACCCGGGCCGTGCGTCAGGTTCGCCGTGAGTCCCGACGCTGGCAGACCACGCCCCGGCGGTTCCTGCGACTGACCGCCGACACCACCGTCAAGGCCGTTTTCCTGGAGGACAGCGCGGCCCTGATCGGTCTGCTGCTGGCCGGGCTCGGCGTCGGCCTGTCGCACGCCACCGGCGACGAGCTGTGGGACGGCATCGCGTCGATCCTGATCGGGCTGCTGCTTCTGGCGGTCGCCGGGATCCTCGCCGCCAACAACCTGTCGCTGCTGGTCGGCCGGGCGGTTCCGGAGCGACTGCGCCAGGAGATCGAGCAGGAACTGGCCGGGCTGCCCGAGGTGGAGCGCATCGACACCCTGCTGACCATGCAGCTCGGCCCGGACGACATCCTGGTCGCCGCGAAGGTCGACTTCCGCGACGAGGCGACCGGCGCGGAGATCGAGGCCACCGCCGACGAGGCCGAGCGGCGGCTCACCGGCCGGTACCGGGAGATCCGCTTCGTCTTCCTCGATCCCACCCGTTCGCTGCCGGGGGCCACCGGCACCGCCCGGCACACCCAGGCCAGGCCGAGCCCGGACGCCGGCGGTGACCCCGAGCCGACCTGATCCGCGCCACCGCCGCACCCGGGCGCGGGCCGTCAGGCCCGCGCGGCTAGCGTGCCCGTCATGGTGCGATGGCGTACGGGGACGGTGGCGACGCTGCGACGGCAGTGGACCGGGGCGGTGGAACTCGACGTCGACCTGCCCGACGGCACGCGCATGCGGGCACTGGCCTACCCCGAGCTGGTCGGTACGCCCGAGCCCGGCGACCGGGTGCTGCTCAACGCCGGCGCGCTGCTGATGGGGTTGGGCACCGGCGGGTACGCCCTGGTGGTGGCCCTGCCGGACCGGCTGCCGCCAGACCCTCCGTCGGTCGGCGACACCCGCGACGCCGGGCACCTGGTGAAGGCCCGCTACACGCCGCTGCAACCGATCCTGCTCGGCGTGGACGAGGAGGCGTCACCGCACCGCGACGTGCTGGCCAACGCGGACGACCTGGGCGGCCTGCCGGTGGTCACCGCCGACCTGCACTCGGCGCTACCGGCGATCCTGGCGGGCATCCGGGCCGACGCCCCACAGGCGCGGGTGGCGTACCTGCTCACCGACGGTGGGGCCCTGCCCGCCTGGTTCTCCCGCACCCTCGCCGGGCTGCGCGAGGAACTGGCCGGCACGATCACCGTCGGGCAGTCCTTCGGCGGCGACCTGGAAGCCACCACACTGCACGGCGGTCTGCTCGCCGCCCGGCACGTGCTGGGCGCCGACGTGGCCATCGTGGCCCAGGGGCCCGGCAACCTGGGCACCGGCACCCGGTGGGGCTTCTCCGGCGTCGCGGTCGGTGAGGCGGTCAACGCGATCGCCACACTGGGCGGCCGGGCGGTCGGCTCGTTGCGCATCTCCGACGCTGATCCCCGGCCTCGACACCGAGGTGTGTCGCACCACAGCCTGACCGCGTACGGCCGGGTGGCGCTCGCCCCGGCGGACCTGGTGGTGCCCGAGGACCTGGATCCGGCCCTCGCCGCCGAGGTGGACGCGTCGCTGGCGCCCCTGATGACCCGACACCGGATCGTCCGGGTGCCCACCACCGGTCTCGACGCCGCGTTGCGGTCCAGCGCCGTGCCGCTGTCCACGATGGGTCGGGGCCTCGACGCCGACCACGCGTACTTCCTGGCAGCGGCCGCCGCCGGCCGCCACGCCGTAACCCAGCTCCCTGGCTAGGCCAGGAAGATCAGGGCTAGCCAGCCGCCCACGATGAGGGCCAGCGCCAGGGCCAGCACCCACGTCGGCACGGTGTACTCACCGCGCCGGTTACGGTCGACCTCGGCGCGGATCTTCTCCCGCCGGCGTTCGACCCAGTTCTGCCGCTCGCCGCGTTCGGAGCGGTCGGAAGGTCCAGAAGTCGTCATGGCGCGCTCAGCTTAACCGCACGGTGCGCCGGGGCGACCGGCCCCGTCGGCTCACGCCGCCGCCGGGGCCGGCGCACCGGTCACATGCTGGCGATCAGCCGCTCCACCCGCTCGTCGTACGCCCGGAACGGGTCCTTGCAGAGCACTGTGCGTTGCGCCTGGTCGTTGAGCTTCAGGTGCACCCAGTCGACGGTGAAGTCGCGGCGCTTCTCCTGCGCGTGCCGGATGAACTCGCCGCGCAGCCGGGCCCGCGTGGTCTGCGGCGGGGTCTCCTTCGCCTCGAAGATCTCCGGGTCGGTGGCCACCCGGTCGACCTCACCGCGGCGCTCCAACAACCCGTAGAGGCCGCGTCCGCGACGCACGTCGTGGTAGGCGAGATCCATCTGCGCCACCCGGGGGTGCGACAACGGCAGGTCGTGCTTGCGCTGGTAGCGCTCGATCAGCCGCAGCTTGCTGACCCAGTCGATCTCCCGGGAGACCGGTTCCAGGTCACCGGTCTCCACCGCGTTGAGCACCCGACCCCACAGCTCGACGACCCGCTTGGCGGCCTGGTCGCCACCCCGGCGCTCGACGAACTCGGTGGCCTTGGCCAGGTATTCCTGCTGGATGTCCAGGGCACTGACCTCCTTGCCGTTGGCCAGCCGCACCTTGCGCCGGCCGGTGATGTCGTGCGACACCTCCCGGATCGCCCGGATCGGGTTCTCCAGGGACAGGTCGCGCATCACCACCCCGGCCTCGATCATCCGCAGCACGATGTCGGCGGTGCCGACCTTGAGCAGCGTGGTGACCTCGTTCATGTTGGAGTCACCGACGATCACGTGCAGCCGCCGGTAGCGCTCGGCGTCGGCATGCGGCTCGTCACGGGTGTTGATGATCGGGCGGCTGCGGGTGGTCGCCGAGGAGACGCCCTCCCAGATGTGCTCGGCCCGCTGCGACAGGCAGTAGACCGCGCCGCGCGGGGTCTGCAGGACCTTGCCGGCCCCGCAGATCAACTGCCTGGTGACCAGGAACGGGATGAGCACGTCGGCGAGCCGACCGAACTCGCCGTGTCGGGAGACCAGGTAGTTCTCATGGCAGCCGTACGAGTTGCCGGCCGAGTCGGTGTTGTTCTTGAACAGGTAGATCTCACCCGCGATGCCCTCGTCGTGCAGTCGCTTCTCCGCGTCGACGAGCAGGCCCTCCAGGATCCGCTCGCCAGCCCGGTCGTGGGCGACCAGGTCGGTCACCGAGTCGCACTCCGGTGTCGCGTACTCCGGATGCGACCCGACGTCCAGGTAGAGACGGGCCCCATTACGCAGGAAGACGTTGCTCGACCGACCCCAGGAAACCACGCGCCGGAACAGATAGCGCGCGACCTCGTCCGGGGACAGCCGCCGCTGCCCGCGATAGGTGCAGGTGACGCCGTACTCGGTCTCGAGGCCGAAGATTCGCCGCTCCATGGTGTGACATTAGCCGCCCGGAGGGCCCGTTCGTCACTGTCACACCACAGGTCGTGCTCCGGGCGCGGTCACATACCGGTTGAGTGCGACATTCCGTCCGGCCCAAGGCTCGACACGAACCGCTGGCAGTTGCCGTACTCCGGCAGCAGACCTTGCTCGCGGGCCTGGGCGAGGGTCGGCGCCGCGTCGTCGCGCGCGGACAGCAGCGGGACGTCGGCGGGCCACTCGATGCCCAGCTCCTCGTCCAGCGGGTGCACCGCGTGCTCACCGGTCGGGTTGTACGTGGCCGAGCAGAGGTAGCTCAGCGTCGCGTCGTCGGTCAGCGCGCAGAAGCCGTGGCCCAGCCCCTCGCTGAGGTAGACCGCCCGGCGGTCGGTGTCGTCCAGCCGGACGCCCTCCCAACGGCCGAAGGTCGGCGAACCGACCCGCAGGTCCACGATCACGTCGAGGACCGCTCCGCGCACACAGGTGACGTACTTGGCCTGCCCGGGCGGGACGTCGGCGAAGTGGATGCCGCGCACCACACCTCGCGCCGAGACCGACATGTTGGCCTGGGCCAACCGCAGGGGGTGCCCGACCGCGTCGGCGAGCTTGTCGAAGCGGTACCACTCCATGAACATGCCGCGCGGGTCGCCGTGCTGCTGGGGACTGATCTCCCAGGCGCCCTCGATGCTCAGCTCCCGGATCTTCACCACGCGCCCCCGTGCTGGCCGTTCGGCTCGGCCAGCAGACCGAGCAGGTAGTCGCCGTAACCACTCTTGGTCAACGGCGTGGCGAGCGCCCGCAGCTGGTCGTCGTCGATGAGGCCGGCCCGCCAGGCCACCTCCTCGACGCAGCCGATCTTCAGACCCTGCCGCTCCTCGACGACCCGGACGAACTCGGCCGCCTGCATCATCGAGGTGAACGTGCCGGTGTCCAGCCAGGCGGTCCCACGGTCCAGGACGGTCACCGACAGCTCGCCGGTCTCCCGATACACCTCGTTGACCGCCGTGATCTCCAGCTCGCCGCGAGCGCTCGGGGTGAGCTTGCGGGCGATGTCCACGACCCGGTTGTCGTAGAAGTACAGGCCGGGAACCGCGTAGCGGGACTTCGGCCGGGCCGGCTTCTCCTCAATCGAGAGCACCCGCCCGCTGTCGTCGAAGTCGACCACGCCGTACTCCTGCGGGTTGGCCACCTGGTAGGCGAAGACCCGCCCGCCGACCGGGTCGCCGTGCGCGGCGAGCTGCCGGCCCAGGCCGACACCGTGGAAGATGTTGTCGCCGAGGACCAGCGCCACCGACTCGGTGCCGATGAAGTCGGCACCGAGGATGAACGCCTGCGCGATGCCCTCCGGGCGCTCCTGCGCGGCGTACTCCAGGCGCAGCCCGAACTGGCTGCCGTCGCCGAGCAACCGGCGGAACTGGTCCTGGTCGTCCGGAGTCGTGATCACCAGGATCTCCCGGACCCCGGACATCACCAGGGTGGAGAGCGGGTAATAGACCATCGGCTTGTCGAAGACCGGCATCAGCTGCTTCGAGACCGCCCGGGTGATCGGCCAGAGCCGGGAGCCGGTGCCGCCAGCAAGTAGGATTCCACGCACCGGGAGAGCCTAGCGGCACAAACGCCGAACGCGCGGGGGGGTCACACCCCACCCGGAGCACCTGACTTCGCGTAGACTCCCCGACCCGTGAGGATCCTCGTCACCGGCGGAGCCGGATTCATCGGGTCGGAGTACGTTCGCCTGTTGCTGGGCAAGCCCCTCGGCAGTGCCGACGGCGTGCCGCCACTGGAGCCGACGGTCGTGACCGTGCTCGACAAACTGACCTACTCGGGCAACCGGGCCAACCTCGACCCCGTCCGCGACGACCCGCGGCTGCGGTTCGTGCAGGGCGACATCTGCGACCCGGTCGTCGTCGACGAGGTCGTCGCCGACCACGACGTGATCGTGCACTTCGCCGCCGAATCACACGTCGACCGCTCCATCGCCGGCGCCGCGCCGTTCGTCACCACCAACGTGCTGGGCACCCAGACCCTCCTCGACGCCGCGCTGCGCCACCACACCAGCCGCTTCGTGCACGTCTCCACCGACGAGGTCTACGGCTCCATCGACGAAGGCTCCTGGACCGAAACCTGGCCCCTCGCCCCGAACTCCCCCTACTCCGCGTCCAAGGCCGGCTCCGACCTGCTCGCCCTGGCCTACCACCGCACCCACGGCATGGACGTCGTCGTCACCCGCTGCTCCAACAACTACGGCCCCTACCAGTACCCCGAGAAGGTCATCCCGCTGTTCGTCAGCAACCTCCTCGACGGCGCCACCGTCCCCCTCTACGGCGACGGCGGCAACATCCGCGACTGGCTACACGTCCACGACCACTGCCGCGGCATCGCCCTGGTCCAACAGAAGGGCCGCGCCGGCGAGGTCTACAACATCGGCGGCGGCACCGAACTGACCAACAAAGAACTCACCGGCCTGCTCCTGGACGCCTGCGGCGCCGGCTGGGACCGCGTCGTCCCCGTCACCGACCGCAAGGGCCACGACCGCCGCTACTCCCTCGACATCAGCAAAATCCACCAGGAGCTCGGCTACAGCCCCAGCATCACCCTCGACCAGGGCCTCGCCGACACCGTCGCCTGGTACCGCGACAACCGCGCCTGGTGGGAACCGCTGAAGTCGGCACCGACCGCATGAGTCGCGTTCTCGTCACGGGCGCCGGCGGCATGCTCGGGCACGACCTGGTCGCCGTCCTGGCGGCCCGGCCCGACCTGAAAGTGACCGCCGCCACCCGCGCCGACCTGGACATCACCGACCCCGCCGCGGCCCGCAACGCGGTGACCGGCCACGACGTCGTGATCAACGCGGCGGCCTGGACCAACGTCGACGGTGCCGAGACCGACGAGGCCGCGGCGACCGCCGTCAACGGCGGGGGCGTGGCCAACCTGGCCGCGGCGTGCGCCGCCGACGGAATCCGGTTGATCCAGGTCTCCACCGACTACGTCCTCGCGGGCAACGCGCGCACCCCCTACCCGGAGGACACGCCCACCGCGCCGGTCAACGCCTACGGACGCGGCAAGCTGGTTGGCGAGGAGGCCGTCGCGCGGCTGCTCCCCGACACCGGGTACGTCGTCCGCACCGCCTGGCTCTACGGCGCGCACGGCCCGAACTTCGTGTCCACCATGCTCCGGCTCGCCACCCAGCACGAACACCTCGACGTGGTCGACGACCAACACGGCCAGCCCACCTGGTCGTACACGCTCGCCGAGCGGTTGGTCGCACTCGCCGACGCGGCACTGGCCGGGCACGCGACGCCGGGCGTCTACCACGGCACCTGCGCCGGGCAGACGACGTGGTACGGGCTGGCCCGCGCCGCGTTCGCGCTGGCCGGGCTGGATCCGGACCGGATCCGACCCACCACCAGCGACCGGTATCCGCGTCCCGCCACCCGGCCTGCGTACAGTGTGCTAGGGCACAGCCGCTGGGCGGCCGCGGGTCTGCCGCCGCTTCCCGACTGGCACAGCGCCCTGGTTGACGCGTTCCGCTCCCCCGCTCCACCCGCCCCGTGGAAGGTCGCATGAAGCTCACCCTCGTCACCGGCCTGACCGGCCTGCTGCTCCTCGGCACCATCGTCGAGCTGCTGCGCCGCCGTCAGCTACGCGAGAAGTACGGCATGCTCTGGCTCGCCGTTCTGGTCGTCGTGATCCCGCTGTCACTGTTCCCCCGGCTGCTCGACAACGTCGCTGAGCTCCTCGGCGTCGCCTCCGGTGTCAGCCTGGTGCTCTTCCTTGGCATCGTCTTCCTGCTGCTCGTGTGCGTGCACCTGAGCTGGGAGGTCAGCGCCCTCGAAGAAGAGACCCGCACCCTGGCCGAAGACTTCGCCCTGCTCCGCGCACAGATCGACGCGGACCGGGCAGCCCGAGACGAACTGGTGTCCACCGATGGTTAATGGCAAGCGCACCTTGATCATCATCCCGGCTCTCAACGAGTCGGGCTCCATCGCCGACGTCGTCGGCGAGGTCCGCGGCGAACTGCCCGGCGTCGACGTCCTCGTCGTCGACGACGGCTCCACCGACCGCACCGCGGCCGTCGCCGTGGCCGCTGGTGCCCGCGTCGCCAAACTGCCGTACAACCTCGGCGTCGGTGGTGCCATGCGCCTCGGCTACCGCTACGCCCGCGACAACGACTACGACGTCGCCATCCAGATCGACGCCGATGGTCAGCACGACCCGCGGTACGTCCCGAAGCTCGTCGACCTGCTCGACGACAACGATCTGGTCATCGGCGCCCGGTTCGCCGGCGAGGGCGACTACAACGTCCGCGGCCCCCGCCGCTGGGCAATGGTGATGCTCTCCGCCGTGCTGTCCAAGGTCGCCCGCACCAAACTCACCGACACCACCTCCGGCTTCCGGGCCGCCAACCGGCGGGTCATCGAGATGTTCGCCACCTGGTACCCGGCCGAGTACCTCGGTGACACGGTGGAGACCCTGGTGCACACCGCCCGACGCGGATACCGCATCAAGCAGGTGCCCGTCGCCATGCGCAAGCGGATGGCCGGCACGCCCAGCCACTCCCCCGCCCGGGCGATGATCTACCTCGGTCGCGCATTCGCCGTCCTCACGCTGGCGCTCATTCGCCGGTGATCAGTCGCCTGCTACGCCTGATCCCGCCCGGCACCATCGCTGTTGGTGCCGGGCTGGGTCTTCTTGGCATCGCCTCCTACGTCCACCTCGCTGTCGCCGGCCACAGCCTCAGCGGGACCGACTACAACAGCCTGTCGGTGCTCTGGTCGATCGTGTTCACCCTCGGCATCGGCGTCTTCATGCCGATCGAGCAGGAGGTCGCCCGGGTCGTCGCCGCCCGGCACAGCCAAGGGCTCCCCCCCGGGCCGGTGCTCGCCCGGGGCGTCACCGTCGCCGCCGCGATGCTCGCTGTGCTGGTGCTGGCCGTCACCGCCGGCCGCCAACTCCTCGCCGACCATCTCTTCCACGGCGACGGCACCATGGTCACCGTGCTCGTCGGCGCACTCGCCGCGATGGCCGTCGCCTACACCACCCGCGGCGTCCTTTCCGGCCTGCAGCTCTTCCCCTGGTACGGAACCCAACTCGGCATCGACGGCGGGCTGCGCATCGTCATGGTCGCCCTGCTCGGGTTGGCCGGCGTGACCTCCCCCATCTGGTACGGCGTCGTGCTCGTCGTCGCCCCGCTGGCCAGCGTGCTGCTCACCCTGCCGCCAGTACTGCGCGCCATCGGCGGCGGCGCACCGGTCGCCTGGGCCACCCTCCTGCGCGGCCTCGGGCTGCTCACCGCATCCAGCCTGCTCTCCCAGGTCGTGGTCAACGTCGGCGTGATCAACCTGCAGTTGCTCGCCCCCTCCGACACCGCGGCGGCAGGCGCGTTGCTCTCCGCCCTCGTGCTGGTCCGCATCCCGCTGTTCGTCTTCGGTTCGATGCAGGCCTCACTGCTGCCCGGCCTGGCCACCACCGCCACCACCGGCGACCAGGCCGGCTTCTACGGCCTGCTGCGCCGGGCGGTGGGCATCGTCACCGCGCTCGGCCTCACCGGGGCCGTCGGCGCCGTGCTGCTCGGCCCGTGGCTGGTCGGCGTGCTCTTCGACGCCCCCGGCGTCCTCGGCCACGGCGACTTCGCCTGGCTGGCCGCCGCCACACTCGCCTACCTCTGGGCGATGGTGCTCGGCCAGGCCCTACTCGCCCTCGACCGGCACCGCGCCCAGGCTCTCGCCTGGACCGTCGGCGTCGCCGCCCTGATCATCGTGACACTGCTCCCGGCCCCGGTGATCCTCCGGGTCGAGCTGGCCTACACCATCGGCTCCGTCATCGTGGCCGCCACCATGGCAGTGCTGCTGCGCGGCGGCATCCGCCGACCCCCCACCCCGCCCCTCACTGACGCCGTCACCCCCGCCGTATCCGGAGGCATCCGATGACCCGCCCACAGGTGACTGCGGTAATGCTCGCCTACGGCGCCGAGCCGTACCTGGTCGACGCCGCCCAAGCCATCCTGGCCAGCACCGACATCGACATCGACCTGGTCGTCGTCGACAACGGCTGCACCGGCGACGGCATCGACATCGTCAAGGGCTTCCCGCAGGTGCGGGTCGTCCGCCCCGAACAGAACACCGGCTACTCCGGCGGCTGCCGGGTCGGCGCCGCCGAGGCCACCGGTGACTGGCTCGCCTTCGTCAACTCCGATGCCATCGTCGCCCCGGACGCCCTCGCCAAGACCGTAGCCGTCGCCGCCGAACCGGGCGTCGGCGCCGCGATGGCCTCCATCCGGCTCGCCGACACTCCCGAGTTGATCAACACCTCCGGCAACCCGCTGCACTTCACCGGGCTGTCCTGGGCGGGCGGCAACGGCGAACCCGCCACCGCCCACGCCCTACGCACCAGCGTGCCCTCGCTCAGCGGCTGCTGCTTTGTGATCAGCCGCCAGCGGTGGCAGGAGCTCGACGGCTTCGCGGCCGAATACTTCGCCTACCACGAAGACACCGAACTCAGCCTGCGGCTCTGGCAACGCGGCCTGCGGCTGGAGTACGTCCCCGACGCCGTCGTGCGCCACCACTACGAGTTCTCCCGCAACGACCTGAAGCTCTACCTGGTGGAACGCAACCGGCTGGTCACCCTGCTCACCGCGTACCAGACTCGGACGCTGGTGGTGCTCGCACCGATGCTGCTGCTCACCGAGGCCGCCATGCTCGCCGCCGCGCTGGCCGGCGGCTGGACCAAGCAGAAGACCCGCGGCTGGGGTTGGCTGTGGCGCAACCGATCCTGGGTCGGTGCCCGCCGCCGTCAACTCCAGACCGAACGCACCGTGCCCGACGGAGTGATCGCCGAGCTGATGACCGCCCGGGTCGCCCCCTCTAACGTCGACTCGCCCCCCGGCATGGGCGTCTTCAACGCGGTCGCTGCCGGCTACTGGGCCCTCGCCCGGCCGCTGCTGCAGCGCCGCTGACCCGACCGGCATCGAAAAGCGTCGGGGACCGCACCGCGGTCCCCGACGCTCTGGGTTATCTGATCAGCTTTGCGTTACCCGATCACTTGTCGGCCTGCCCCGGCCGATCCTCCAGATCCGCGGAGCCCGCCGAACTGGTCGGCTTACCGGCCTCGGCGGTCGGCACAGTCGGCGTGTCCCGTTCGTCGATCGCCGCCGGCGCAGCCTTCCCGTCCAGCAGCGCCGTCAGCGCGGCCCCGGTGATCCGCCGGAACGTCCGACCGATCCGCTGACGGTCCAGCACGGCCACCTCAAGCTGGTTCGCGGCGATCGTCCGAGCCGCCCCGCCCTCCCCACCGACGCTGCTCAGCGCCTGCACGGCGACCTGGACCGCCTCACCGAGCGACATGTCCGCCCGGTGGTTCGCCTTCAGCACACCGGTGATGGCCTCGGCCTGGCCACCCATCGCCATCCGCCCCGGCTCGTCGTTGACGGAGCCGTCGTACGTGAGCCGGTACAGCTCGTCGTCGTCGGCCGTGGCCCCGACCTCCGCCACGCAGATCTCCACCTCGAACGGCTTCGACTGCTCGGTGAAGATCGCGCCCAGGGTCTGCGCGAACGCGTTGGCCAGGGCCCGGCCGGTGACGTCGCGGCGGTCGTAGCTCAACCCGTTCAGGTCAGCCATCCGCACACCGGCCCGACGGAGGTTCTCGAACTCGTTGTAACGGCCGACAGCGGCGAAGCCGATCCGGTCGTAGATCTCACTGACCTTGTGCAGGGCGCTGGAGAGGTTCTCCGCGACGAAGAGCACCCCGCCGGAGTAGCTCAGGACCACCGCGCTGCGCCCCCGGGCGATGCCCTTTCGGGCCAGCTCGGAACGGTCACGCATGATCTGTTCGGGCGAGGCGTAGAACTGCATTGCCACGGCGGCGGTTCTCCTTACGGCGCTGTGCTGACGACTGCTGGCTGGTGGGGGTGGACGGGGCTCAACCGCCCGGGTTCTCCATCCGACCGGAGACCACGCTCTCGGCGATCGCCGCCGTCTCGGCGTCGGTGAGCCGGTGGGTGCCCTCGGCGGTCGCGGTCATCACCACCGGGTAGATCCGCCGGGTCAGGTCCGGACCGCCCGTCGCGGTGTCGTCGTCGGCCGCGTCGTAGAGCGCCTCGACGGCGAGCCGGGTCGCGTCGGCCACCGAGAGGCCGGCCCGGAACCGCTTCTTCAGGGCGGACTTGGCGAACAGCGACCCAGACCCGATCGCGTCGTACCCGGTCTCCTCGTACGGGCCACCGGTCACGTCGAAGCTGAAGATCCGACCGGCCCGCGCCGGGTCGGCGGCGGCCAGGTCGAAGCCGGCGAAGAGCGGCACCACGGCGAGCCCCTGCATGGCCGCCCCCAGGTTGCCCCGGATCATCGAGGCCAACCGATTGGCCTTACCGTCCAGTGAGAGCATCGCGCCCTCGATCTTCTCGTAGTGCTCCAGCTCGACCTGGAACAGCCGCATCAGCTCGATGCCGATGCCCGCGGTGCCCGCGATGCCGACCAGCGAGTACGCGTCGGCCGGGTGCACCTTCTCGATGTCGCGCTGGGCGATCAGGTTGCCCATGGTGGCCCGTCGGTCGCCCGCCATCACCACACCCTCGGCGGCCGCGATGGCCACGATGGTGGTCGCGTGTGGCGCCAGGTCGGCTGCCATGCCCGGCGGCAACGGCCGCCGACCGGGCAGCATCTCAGGGGCCACCCTACTCAGGAACGTCGTGAAGGAGGACGTCCCCGCGTTGGTGAACACATCTGGTAGACGCCCGGATGGATCAAAGCCCGCTGCCACGTGGTTCCTCTCAGGTACGTGATCGCCCTGGCCAGCCTCATGGGACTGTCACGGAACTGGCCAAGACCACCGTTGCAGTTGAAGCAGAGTATCCCGCGCACCCATCCGGTGCGATGATCGTGGTCCAGATGTTGCGGGTCCGCGCCCCGACAGATCGCGCAGACCCCGCCCCGCTCGGCCAGGAGTTCCTGAAACTCCTTCTCCCCCACGCCGTACCGCCGTTGTAGGTGGTATTCGCGTGTCCCGCCGTAGAGCCGCTGCGCCGTCTCCTTGCCGCGGGCATTGTGGCAGGCTTGCAGTAGCTGTGCCGACCACTGGCCTTGGTCGTTGTGGTGGGGAAATCGTCGCGCGGCTTGATCTGCTCGCAGTCCGGACACCACTTGAGACCCTCACCTACCGGCGTGGGTGACTTCTTCTGCGGAGCGATGCCCCGCTTCCGTCGACTCGCCGCCGAACGCTCGTTGGCGCACGTTTTGCAGTAGAAGGCAAGCCCATCCACCCGTCGCCGATCACGGTGAAGCTCCGTGTGGAACAGCATCCTCTTGCACTGTGGGCATGCCTTGCCCGACGGGTCAGTCAAATCGGCCATTTACTCCTATTGACCCCCTTTCTGGACGTAACCCCTCACGAATTCCTCTGCGTTCTCTTCGAGGACGGAGTCGATCTCGTCGAGGAGGTCGTCGACGTCCTCGGTGATCTCGGCGTGCCGCTCGGCCACCTCGGGGTTGGCCTCGGTGGTGACGTCCTCGATTTCCTCGCCCTGACGGGACTTGCCGGACTGCGACTGCCCGCCGCTGTCATGAGTGGCCACAGCTGCCTCCTCCACGATCGTCTGCGATGAACTTACCTCGCGCGGGCGACGAAAAGCCCGCCGCGCGCCGGCTTACGGCACACGGCGGGCTGCAAATCTCGAATCAGCCCCCGGTCAACGTCTCCAGCAGGTCCTTGGCGCTGGCGCAGCGGTCGAACAGCGCGCCCACGTGCGCCCGCGTGCCCCGCTCCGGCTCCATCATCGGCACCCGGACCAACGACTCCCGGCCCACGTCGAAGATCACCGAGTCCCAGCTCGCGGCGACCACCTCCGAGGCGTACTGGGCCAGGCAACGGCCACGGAAGTACGCCCGGGTGTCCTCCGGGGGCTCGGTCATCGCGGTACGGGTCTCGTCGTCGGTGAGTAGCGTCTTCATCGCCCCCCGGCTGACCAGGCGGTGATAGAGCCCCTTCTCCGGCCGGACGTCGGAGTATTGAAGGTCGACCAGCTGGAGCTTGTGCGAGCCCCAACCGAGCTTCTCCCGCTCCCGGTAGCCCTCCAGCAGCCGCAGCTTGGCCACCCAGTCCAGTTCGTCGACGCAAAGCATCGGATCCCGACCCAGCCGGTCCAGGACGCTCTCCCAACGGTCGAGCACGTCGACGGTCTGCTCGTCGGCATCGGTGCCGTACCGGTCGTCGACAAAGGACCGGACCCGCTCCAGGTAGGCCCACTGCAGGTCCAGTGCGGTGAGCCGACGTCCGTCGCGCAGCCGCATCCGATGCGTCAGGGTGGGGTCGTGGCTGACCGCGCGTAGCTCGCTGACCGGGTCGGCGATGCCGAGGTCAGCCCCGAGCGCCTTCTCCTCGATCATGGTGAGGATCAGCGCGGTGGTGCCGACCTTGAGGTAGGTGGAGATCTCGGAGAGGTTGGCGTCACCGATGATGACGTGCAGCCGACGGTATTTGTCGGCGTCGGCGTGCGGCTCGTCGCGGGTGTTGATGATCGGACGCTTGAGGGTGGTCTCCAGGCCGACCTCGACCTCGAAGAAGTCGGCGCGCTGGGAGATCTGGAACCCGCTCTGGCCGCCGTCCTGACCGATGCCGACGCGCCCGGCGCCGCAGACGATCTGCCGGGTGACGAAGAAGGGCGTCAGGTACGCCACGATGTCGGCGAACGGAGTCTGCCGGCGCATCAGGTAGTTTTCGTGGGCACCGTAGCTGGCGCCCTTGTTGTCGGTGTTGTTCTTGTAGAGGTGGATCGGCTGGCTGCCCGGGATGGTGGCGGCGCGGCGGGACGCCTCGGCCATCACCCGCTCCCCGGCCTTGTCCCAGCGCACAATGTCGCGGGGGGTGGTGACCTCGGGAGTGGAGTATTCGGGGTGGGCGTGGTCGACGTAGAGCCGTGCGCCGTTGGTGAGTATCACGTTGGCGAGGCCGAGGTCTTCGTCTGCGAGGGCCTCGGCCGGGTCGTAGGCCGCCCCGGAGTAGGTGAAGCCGCGGGCGTCGCGCAGCGGCGACTCTTCCTCGTAGTCCCACCGGGCCCGCCCGCCCCGGTTGAGTTCGGGGCGGGCCCCATAGGCGTTGACCACCTGCGATGAGGTGACCATCGGGTTGGCTCCGGCCTGGCCGGGAACGGAGATGCCGTACTCGACCTCGGTGCCCATGATCCGACGTACCGTCATGCGACCACTCGCTTCGCTCGCCCACGGAGCCGGCGTGCCCGCCGCTCACACCATCGAGACTAGTCTGCGCGATGGCGCGCCGCGCGACCCTGTGGCTCGGCGCGGCGCGGCTAGGGCTTGAGCGGTACCACAGTGAGGCCGTCGCGCAGGGCCGGGTCGGCGGTGAGCGCGCCGTCGATGGCCTTCTGGGCGGCCGGGTCGGCGACGATGAGGCGCAGCGGGCGGGGTACGCGGCGCAGGATCTCGGCGGTCCGGGCGGGCTCGTCGTAGATCCGGAAGTAGATGCCGGGTTCGGTCTGGGCGCTGGTCCCCTGCATGGCGGACAGGAAGATTGATTCCCGGTAGCCCTGCAGGCCCTGCTTGTCGAGGACCAGGGTGACGGTGCCGGGGATCGCCGGGTAGTTCCGGTAGGCGGTGTTGGTGACCGACGCGGTACGGGAGACCGCCCGCACGTCCCGGCCGGCCCAGTCCGTGGCCCAGGTGCCGTTGCCGCCGTTGCGGTGGAAGTAGCCGCCGGTCCAGCCGATCAGGCCGGTGCCGGCGAGCAGCGCGAGCGTGACCAGGGCCGCGGTGCCGACGGCGGGGATGGCGCCGACGATGGGGTGGCGGCGCGGTTCGCTGTCGGTGCTCGGGTCGGGTGGCACCGGGAGCAGTCGGGCGAGCGCGGCCACGCCCATGGTGAGCACGACGAGGACCAGGTGGGCGGTCTTGCCGAAGTAGTAGGCGGGTTGGGTGCCGTTGGCGATGTTGACGGCGGCCATGCTGGCGGAGAAGGACAGGGCGACGGCCAGGGCCACGAGGTAGCGCCGCCAGGTGGTGTCGGCGAGGTTGGTCCGGACCAGGACGGCGGCGAGGACGAGCGCGCCGAGCCCGAGCATGGTGTTGTAGGTCTCGACCGGTGGTGTGCCGCCGGGGGCGGCGAGCGCCTCGCTCTGGCCGGCGACGAGGACGCCGATCACGGCGACCAGCGGGGCCAGGGCAGCGGTGAGGACGGCGACGATGGCGACGGTGCCGGGGCGGGTACGCAGTCGGCGCCGGTCGGCGATCAGCCAGCAGAGCACCATGGCGCCGGTCGGGAAGAGGAAGAGGTAGTAGCTGAAGCCGATGCCGATCAGCAGCGCCCCGACGAGGATGAGTTGTTCGCGGAGCCGGTGCAGGGGGCGGACGACGAGGGCGACGAGAACCACGGCGAGGCTGAGCCCGAACGCCTCGCTGGGGTAGCCGGCAACCAGCAGCCGGGGCAGTTCGGCGCCGAGGACGAGCGCTGTCACCGCGATGATGAGGACGAGTCGGCGCAGCGGGTGCAGGGGGCCGGCGACGTGCTGGGCGGCCCAGACCAGCGTGAGCACCAGCAGCCCGAAGGTGGCGAGGCACCAGAGCACGTAGTGGTCCATGAGTCGCGCCCCGGTGGGTGGATCGCCGGCGCTGCGCAGGAAGCCGTCGAGCAGTGCGGTGGTGAAGTGCCAGCCCTGCGGGTAGTGCACGAGGCCGGAGAAGATCTGCTCACGGGCGGCGCCGGGGTCGACGAAGAGGTATCCGCCGAGGCGGCCGATCACGTCGAACAGTGCCGGGTGGCGGCCGTTGTCCTCGCCGACCATCGCGAGGCTGAGTCGTTGACCGAAGGTGTCGGCCCGCAGGTAGGGGGTGGCGAGGTAGCCGGCGGCGAGGGCCGCGGCGGCGAGGGAGACCAGGTCGGACCAGCCGGGGCGGGGCAGTCTGGGGGCGCGCCGGGACAGCACGGCGGCCACCGTCAGCACGGTGAACGCCAGGCCGGTGACCGGGACCGGGTGCAGGCCCCAGGGCCAGACGCTGAAGAGAAGGCCGACGGCGCAGGTGAGGCCGCCGAGCAGCGCCACGGCGAGCATGATCCGGTCTAGCAGGGCCCGGCCGGAGCGCAGCAGACTGGCCGTTGCGAGCAGGACGATCGGGGGCAGCAGCCACGCGGCGTGGACGGCGGTCGCGGCGACGGGGACGAGCCAACTGGCGAGCACCGCACCGAGGATCAGGGCGATGCCGGGGCGTCGGGCGGGCGGCGTGGTGGTTACCGGTTCCGGATCTTCCGTGCGGCCTTGCACTGCTGGTAGTTGCGCGGTGATGTCGGCACGCACGGTTGTCCTCGTTCGGTAGATCGGCGAAGTCGCCGCAGTCTAGCCGGAACGGGTGTCGGCGAGGGTGCCGCCGGTCAGGTGGTGGCGGACACGGACAGCGACGGCACCGGACGGGGTCCGGTGCCGCCGCTGGACGGTCAGAGGTACTGGCCGGTGTTGCTGGCGGTCTCGATGGACCGACCGGCCTCGGTGCCCTTGCCGCCGGAGACGAGCGTGCGGATGTAGACGATCCGCTCGCCCTTCTTGCCGGAGATGCGGGCCCAGTCGTCGGGGTTGGTGGTGTTGGGGAGGTCCTCGTTCTCGCGGAACTCGTCGACGCAGGCGTCGAGCAGGTGCTGCAGTCGCAGCCCCTTGCGACCGGAGGTGAGGAACTCCTTGATGGCCATCTTCTTGCTCCGGTCGACGATGTTCTGGATCATCGCGCCGGAGTTGAAGTCCTTGAAGTAGAGGACTTCCTTGTCACCGTTGGCGTAGGTGACCTCGAGGAAGCGGTTCTCCTCGGTTTCGGAGTACATCCGCAGCACCACGGCGTCGATCATGGCCGCGACGGTGGCCTGGGGGTCGGCCCCGTGCTCGGTCAGGTCGTCCGGGTGCAGGGGCAGCCCGGAGAGGATGTACTTCGAGAAGATGTCCTTGGCCGCTTCGGCGTCCGGTCGCTCGATCTTGATTTTCACGTCGAGTCGACCGGGGCGCAGGATCGCCGGGTCGATCATGTCTTCCCGGTTGGAGGCGCCGATGACGATGACGTTCTCCAGCCCCTCCACGCCGTCGATCTCGCTGAGCAGCTGCGGGACGATGGTGTTCTCCACGTCGGAGGAGACACCGGAGCCGCGGGTCCGGAAGATCGAGTCCATCTCGTCGAAGAACACGATCACCGGGGTGCCCTCGCCGGCCTTCTCCCGTGCCCGCTGGAAGATCAGCCGGATGTGCCGCTCGGTCTCGCCGACGTACTTGTTGAGCAGCTCGGGGCCCTTGATGTTGAGGAAGAAGCTGGTGTGCTTCTCCTTGCCCTGCCGCTCGGCGATCTTCTTGGCCAGCGAGTTGGCCACCGCCTTGGCGATGAGCGTCTTGCCACAGCCGGGCGGGCCGTAGAGCAGGATGCCCTTGGGCGGGCGGAGCTGGTGCTCACGGAACAGGTCCGCGTGCAGGAAGGGCAACTCCACCGCGTCGCGGATCTGCTCGATCTGCGACTGGAGGCCACCGATGTCGCCGTAGTCGACGTCGGGCACCTCCTCCAGGACCAGCTCCTCGACCTCGCTCTTCGGGATCCGCTCGTACGCGTACGCCGAGCGGGGCTCGATCATGAGCGAGTCGCCGGCTCGGATCGCCGAGCCGATGAGTGTCTCGGCGAGGTGCACGATGCGTTCCTCGTCGGAGTGGGAGACCACCAGCGCCCGGTCACCCGGCCCGCCACCTGGCCCCTCCAGGATCTCCTTGAGCATCACGACCTCACCGACCCGCTCATAGCCGAACGCGTCGACGATGTTGAGCGCGTCGTTGAGCAGGACCTCCTGGCCACGGCGCAGGTCGCCCACCTCGAGCGAGGGCGAGACCGCGACCCGTAGCTTGCGGCCGCCGGTGAAGACGTCCACCGTGCCGTCGTCGTGCTTGGCGAGGAAGACGCCGTAACCACTCGGCGGTTGCGCGAGGCGGTCGATCTCTTCCTTGAGCGTCACGATCTGCGTGCGAGCCTCCTTGAGGGTGCTCACCAGCCGGTCGTTGTTCTCGGTCAGCCGCGCCAACTGTGCCTGGGTGGCCGCCAGCCGCTCTTCGAGCTGCCGGACGTGTCGGGGGCTTTCGGTCAACTTACGCCGCACCAGAGCGAGTTCCTCCTGAAGGAACGCGACCTGCGTGGAGAGATCGTGGGCTTCCTTCTCCCACCGTGCGGCGCGCGAGTCCGCGTCGTCGCTGCGTGCTGCCACGTCCCACCTCCCCGGGGGGCTTGAACGTTCTGCCCTAACACTAGCCGCTATGAGGCCGATTCGGTCCCACGCAACACCCTCGTCACCGAACCTTGATCGCCAAGGGTGGCCTGACGGGCCGTTACTGGCGTTCGGGTACCGTCGGAGCGTAGGACGGGAGAACATGGGGGGTGCACCGGTGGCCGAGGTCGCGACCGATCAACTGCAGGTCTGGGTGGACCAGGATCTCTGCACAGGCGACGGTCTCTGCGTGCAGTACGCGCCGGAGGTCTTCGAGTTCGACGTCGACGGCCTGGCGTACGTCAAGCGCGCCGACGGTGAACTGCTGTTGACGCCGGGCAGCCGCGTCGACGTGCCCGCCCACCTGCGGCTCGAAGTGATCGACTCCGCGAAGGAATGCCCGGGCGACTGCATCCACGTGGTGCGCGGCGACGGTGTCGAGGTCGCCGGCCCGGAGGCCGAGGACGACTGACCGACCGCACCGGCCGGGCCGCACGGGCCCGGCCGGGGCCCCGAAAGGGGTACGCCTCAGAGCATCGGACGGCCGACCACCGAGGCGACCAGCCGCGCGAATTCCTCCAACCGGGCGATCTGCCCGGCCCCGCCGTCGTCGAGGGTCTTGCCGAAGCGCAGCGCGTCGTGTCGTGGCGTGCCGGCCATCTCCTCGCTCGGCGGCGCCTCGTCGAGTGAGGTCAGCAGCAGGTAGACGTCGATGCTGTCGACCCGGATCTCGCCGCTGTCGGACCGGTTGAGCCGCCGGCGGCAGCCGACCTCGGTGATGGTGGAGACCGGCACCACCCGCAGCGACGACGTCATCGACCCGGGCGGACCCTCCTCCGGCGGCACGTCCTCGCCGTGCCAGAGGATCAGGCGGCTGCCGTCGCAGACGACGACCTCCTGCCACACGCCGTTGACCTCGTTGACGAAGCGCTCCAGCGTGAAGCCGAGCACCGACGCGCCGCGCAGCACACCGCCGAGCGCCTCCAGGGCGACGTCCGGGTCGCGCAGGTAGGCGCGCGCCGCGGACTCGAGGTCCTGGTAGGGCGACCAGTCGGGGAAGACCGCGGGGAGGTCACCGCCGCCGTAGCCCGGTCGGCTCATGCCGGCGCCTCCCCCTGCTCGCCGCTGCCGACGCCCAGCTTTCTGGTCACGGCCTGTCCATCTCCCCCGTACCGTCGGGAAGCGCGCCGGCCGCCTGGGCGGCGGCGGCCTGCCGGGCGGCCTCCGCCGCGCGCAGGTCCTGGCGGCGCTGGGCGTACGCCTCGGTGCCCTTGCTGGGCTTGCGGCGGCGCGGCGGCGCCGTCACTCCCGGGGCCAGCTTGCGCGCGGACACCAGGAACGCGGTGTGCGCGATCATCCGGTGGTCCGGACGGACGGCGAGGCCCTCGGCGTGCCAGTCGCGCACCAGCGACTCCCAGGCCCGTGGCTCGGTCCAGCCGCCGCGCTCGCGCAGCGCCTCGACCAGCTCGGAGAGCTGCGGTGTGGTGGCGACGTAGCCGATGAACACCCCGCCGGGCACCAGCGCCCGCTCCACCATGTCGAGGGTCTCCCAGGGGGTCAGCATGTCCAGGATGATCCGGTCGAACCCGGTCTCCTGGCACTGCGCGACGTCACCGACGTGCAGGTGCCACGACGGGTGCGGTCCGTTGAAGAAGGCCTCGACGTTGCGCTTGGCGATCTGGGCGAAGTCGTCGCGCACCTCGAACGAGTGCAGTTCGCCCTCGGTGCCGACGGCGCGCAGCAGGGAGCAGCTCAGCGCGCCGGAGCCGGCGCCGGCTTCGAGGACCTTCGCGCCGGGGAAGATGTCGCCCATCGCGACGATCTGCGCCGAGTCCTTCGGGTAGATGACCTGGGCGCCGCGCGGCATGGACAGCACGTAGTCCGACAGGAGCGGCCGCAGGGCCAGGAACGCGGTGCCGCCACCGGAGGTGGTCACCACGCTGCCGTCGGGGAGCCCGATCAGCGTGTCGTGCGCCAGGATGCCGCGGTGGGTGTGGAACTCCTTGCCCGGCTCCAGCGTCACGGTGTGCATCCGCCCCTTGGGGTCGGTCAACTGGACCCGGTCGCCGGGCCGGAAGGGCCCTCGGTGCACGGGTGTCAGCGCCGGGGTGGCCGGGACGGTGGAGGGAGTTGCGGTCACTGTGTCATCTTCCGGTTGGGTTCGAGGAGCTGTGCTAGGTCCGCGATGTGCAGAATGCCGACGACATCTTCGCCTGACGTCACCACGTACTGCGCGCCCGGGTGGGTCTGTACGGCCTCCATCACCCGCTCGCCGTCCCAGCCGAGCGTCAGGGTGGGGATCGTGCCCAGCGATCGGGCGACGGCGTCCACCGCCAGCCACGGGCGGCGCTCGACCGGCACCGCCTCGGCGGCGACCGGGTCGACCAGCGCCGCCGGCCGTCCCGCCGAGTCGGTGACCAGCAGGGCGGAATCTGGCTGACCCCCGTCGACGCGTCGGCGCTGCGCCTCGGCCAGCGGCGTACCGGTGGTCACCGGCCAGACCGGACGGGCCAGCCGGGACAGGTCGATGAGCGGGAACCGGCGGCTGACCCGGGCGGCCCGGATCGACTGCCCGGCACCACGCCAGAGGGTGACGGCGACCAGCAGCATCAGCGGCAACGCCAGGGGCGCCAGGTAGTCGGCGACGGTGAGCACCAGGACCACGATCGTGGTGCCGACGGCGACGACGCGCCCCGCCCAGCCGGCGACCTCGGTGCCGAGGTGCCGGTCGCGGGTCAGCCCCCACACCGCGGCGCGCAGCGCCCGGCCGCCGTCGAGCGGCAGCCCGGGCAGGCTGTTGAACAGCGCGACGATGACGTTGCTGACCGCGAGCTGGAAGGCGAGCTGGTGGACCACGGTCCCCGGTGGCAGGGCGAGGGTGGCCGCGACCGCGAGGACGCCGAGCACCGCGGAGACCGCCGGGCCGGCCAGTGACACCAGCAGGTCGACGCGGGGCGACGGGGCGTCCCGGTCCATCTCGGTGTAGCCGCCGAGCAGTTCCAGGGTGATCCCGCGCACACCGATGCCGTAGCGGCGGGCCGTGAGGGCGTGCCCCAGCTCGTGCAGCAGCACCGAGCCGAGCAGGGACACCACGAAGCCGAAGCCGATCAGGTAGCCGCTGATCTGCGGCAGGTCCAGCTGACGGGCGGCGAACTCGGCGTACAGCACGGCGATGACCACCGCGAGCAGGACCATGGAGCCGTTGAGGTGCAGCGGCACCCCGAACACCCGGCCGACGTTGAGGCCGAGGCGCCGGTCGGGTCGGCGCGGTGGCCGGGTTCGTCGCTCCATCGGCACGATGCTACGGACCGTCGCTGTGCGGGGCGGGCGGCGGTAGGTGTCATACCGGTGCCCTAACCTTTGCGGACATGACGGCGGAACCGGTCACCACCACCCAGCCCTCCTCCCCGGCGCAGGCACCGCCGACGGTGCGGGCCTCGCTGTCGCCGTCGCGGGCGGCGGATTTCAAGACCTGCCCGTTGCTCTACCGGTTCCGCAGCATCGACCGGCTGCCCGAGCGCACCACCATGGAGCAGGCCCGGGGCACGTTGGTGCACGCGGTGCTGGAGCGGCTGTTCGACCTGCCCGCGCAGGGGCGCACGCCAGCCGCGGCCGGCGATCTGGTGGCGCCCCAGTGGGATCGGCTGGTCACCGAGCAGCCGGAGCTGGCCGGGCTGTTCGACGGAGCTGAGCCGACCGACGCGGCGGAGTTCCTCCGTTCGGCCGCCGGGCTGCTGGAGGGTTACTTCGCGGTGGAGGACCCGACCCGGCTGGAGCCGGCCGAGCGGGAGAGCCTGATCTCGGCGGTGGTCGACGAGGAGCTGCTCATCCGGGGCTACCTGGACCGGCTCGACGTCGCGCCGGACGGGGCGCTGCGGGTGGTCGACTACAAGACCGGCGGCGCGCCACGGGAGGCGTTCGAGGCGCGGGCGCTGTTCCAGCTGAAGTTCTACGCCCTCGTGCTGTGGCGCACCCGGGGGGTGGTGCCCCGGGTGCTGCGGTTGCTCTACCTGCGCGACGCCGAGGTGCTGGACTACACGCCGGACGCCGACGAGCTGGTCCGCTTCGAGCGCACTGTCGTCGCCCTGTGGCGGGCGATCGAGCAGGCCACCGCCCGGCAGGATTTTCGCCCCCGGCCGAGCCGGCTCTGCGACTGGTGCAGCCACCAGGCCCTGTGTCCCACCTTCGGAGGCACCCCACCGCCGTTCCCGGTCGCGGTGGCGAACGTTGACCCGCTGCGCGACTCCCGGTCCGCTCCGGTGGCGCCGGGCGCCGACGAGTGACGGCCCGCTCCGCCGCGCGCTGACGCCGGCGACGAGGGTTGCCCCCGCCGCCTCGCGGGCTGGTCGACGACGGGTGGGCGTCCTCCCATCGGCGTGGTGGTCCCCGACACGACGCTGCCCTCCCCCGCGCCGACCCGCGACCCGACATCGGCGGTGCCGTTGCGATCGGGACAACGCGACGGGCCGCGCTCTACGGTGATCCGCGACGCACCGGCCGGTGTACGCGAGGATGACCGGTGCGGCAGCACGACGTCGGCGGGACAGGAGACGTGATGACCGATCGGGTGGCCCCGGCGCGGCCGGTGCGTATCCTCCTCGCCGACGACCAGCCGCTGCTGCGTACCGGGTTCCGGATGGTGCTGGGCGCCGAGGGCGACCTGGACGTGGTGGCGGAGGCCGGGGACGGCGTGGAGGCGGTGGAGTTGTCCCGCCGGCTCCTACCCGACGTGGTCCTGATGGACATCCGGATGCCGCGGATGGACGGGGTGGCCGCGACCCGGGCGATCGTCGAGGCCCGCCTGCCGGTGCGGGTGCTGGTGTTGACCACCTTCGACCTGGACGAGTACGTGGTGGGCGCGTTGCGCGCGGGCGCCAGTGGGTTCCTGGCCAAGGACGTGCCGGCCGAAGAGTTGATCTCGGCGATCCGCACCATCGCAGGCGGCGACGCGGTGGTGGCGCCCCGGATCCTGCGGCGGCTGCTGGACCGGTTCGCCGCACTGCTGCCCGACCCGGCGGCGACGCCCGCGGCAGCCCTCGACGCGCTCACCGACCGGGAACGTGAGGTGCTGGTGCAGGTCGCGCGAGGGCTGTCGAACGCCGAGATCGCCGCGGTGCTGTCGGTCAGCGAGACCACCATCAAGACCCACGTCGGGCACGTGCTGACCAAGCTGCGACTACGTGACCGGGTGCAGGCAGTGGTGCTGGCGTACGAGTCGGGTCTGGTCCGCCCCCGGGCGTAGCTCCGCGGGCCCGGGTACCTCACCCGGCGTACACGAAGATCCCTCCATGGGGGGACGGCCGGCGTTGCCGCCGTCACCTACCGTGACCGGAGACGGTCTGGCGAGGTTGACCCTCCTGTGACGTGAGGGGGCAGGGTCGGAAACACGCACGACCGACCATCGGGTCAGGGGCAACCCTGACGCGACATAAGGGTGCACCCGCAGCGGGAAATCCGCGCCAGGTCAACCCGTGGGCGGACGGTACGGGCGCGAGCAGCGCAGATGATGGAACAGTCGCGCCGGACCATCGGGGGGCGGCGTGATTTCGGACAGACGGAAGAGGTAGATGACGTGACCGCGACGGTAGGCCAGCAGGCGCAGGCCGCGGCCCGGGCGAACGACGTGTGGAAGGTGTACGGCAGCGGCGAGGCGCAGGTCATCGCGCTGCGGGGGGTCAGCGCGGAGTTCGAACGCGGCCAGTTCACCGCGATCATGGGGCCGTCGGGTTCCGGCAAGTCGACGCTGATGCACTGCCTGGCGGGCCTGGACTCGGTGACCCGGGGCACGGTGTCGATCGGCGAGACGACGGTCACCGGGCTCGGCGACGCGGGGCTGACGAAGCTGCGCCGCGACAAGGTGGGTTTCATCTTCCAGCAGTTCAACCTGCTGCCCACCCTGACGGCCAAGGAGAACATCCTGCTGCCGCTGTCGATCGCCGGGCGTAAGCCGGACCAGGCCTGGTACGACACGGTGATCGAGACGGTCGGTCTGCGGGACCGGTTGGACCACCGGCCGGCGCAGCTCTCCGGCGGGCAGCAGCAGCGGGTGGCGTGCGCGCGGGCGCTGGTCTCCCGCCCTGAGGTGATCTTCGCGGACGAGCCGACCGGCAACCTGGACTCGCGCTCCGGCGCGGAGGTGCTCAACTTCCTGCGCAACTCGGTCCGCGAGCACGGTCAGACGATCGTGATGGTCACCCACGACCCGACCGCCGCCGCGTACGCCGACCGGGTGGTCTTCCTCGCCGACGGCGAGATCGTCTCGGAGCTGATCGAGCCGACCGCCGAGACGGTGCTGGACACCATGAAGAAGCTGGACACTCCGGCCGAGGTGGGCAACTGATGTTCCGCGCGACGCTGAAGAGTCTGCTGGCCCGCAAGGTCCGGCTGATCCTGTCCGGGCTGGCGGTGGTGCTCGGGGTCATGTTCGTCTCCGGCGCCTTCGTCCTCACCGACACGCTGGGCCGCTCGTTCGACTCGGTCTTCGCCGACGGCTTCTCCGAGATCGACGTGAACGTCGCGGCGAAGCCGAAGGTCGAGCTCAGCGAGCTGGAGGGCGAGCAGACCGCCGCGCCACTGCCGGCCGCCGTGGTGGACCGGGTGAAGCAGGTTCCGGGGGCCGCCTCGGCGACGGGCATCGTCAACGCCGACGGCGCCCGGGTGATCGGCAGCAACGGCAAGGTGGTCACCTCGTTCGGTCCGCCGCAGCTGGGCGAGAACTGGACCGGGGAGAGCGACCTGCTGCGGCTGCGCGAGGGGCGTGCGCCGCAGGCCGAGGACGAGATCGTCCTCAACAAGGCCCTGGCCACCACGGCGAAGGTGCAGGTCGGCCAGAAGGTCGGCGTGCTCACCGCGTTCGAGTCGAAGAAGCGGGACTTCACGCTGGTCGGCATTGCCGGCTACAGCGGTGACCGGGACTCGATCGGCGGGGTGAACGAGGTCTTCTTCACCACGCCCGTGGCGCAGCGGCTGATGCTGGGCGAGCCGGACGTGTTCAGCAGCATCACCGTGACCGCCGCCGACGGGGTGTCCGACGAGAAGCTGCGCGACGACGTGGCCCGCACCCTCGGCGCGGACTTCGAGGTGAAGACGGGCGAGCAGGTCGCCTCGGACGCCGCGGCGAGCTTGAAGGAGGGCCTGTCCTTCTTCAACAAGATCCTGCTCGGTTTCGCGGCGGTGGCCCTGCTGGTGGGCACCTTCCTGATCCTCAACACCTTCTCGATCATCGTGGCCCAGCGCACCCGTGAGTTGGCACTGATGCGCGCCATCGGCGCCAGCGGCCGGCAGATCATCGGGTCGGTGGTGCTGGAGGCCATCGCCGTCGGGTTGATCGCCTCGATGCTCGGCCTGGCCGCCGGCATCGGCGTGGGCGCGTTGCTGGCGTACCTGTTCGGCAATCTGGCCGGTGGGCTCACCCTCGCCGGAATCGGCGTGCCGGCGGCGGCGGTGATCGGGGCGTTCTCTGTCGGGTTGGTCATCACGGTGGTGGCGGCGCTGTTGCCGGCGCTGCGGGCGGCGCGGATCCCGCCGATCGCGGCGATGCAGGACGTGGCCACCCCGGACCGGCCGTTGACCAAAATCACCGTGGCCGGGTCGCTGGTCACCGCCATCGGCGCGGTGCTGCTGTTCCTCGGGCTCAGCGGCAACGCCGGTGGTCAGACACTGACCACCATCCTCGGTGGGGTGCTGTTCGCGTTCATCGGCGTGGCGCTGCTGACCCCGCTGATCAGCCGGCCGGTGGTGAGCCTGCTCGGCGCGATCTTCTCCTGGTCGCTGCCGGGCAAGCTGGGCCGGCTCAACTCGGGGCGTAACCCGCGCCGGACCGCGATCACCGCGGCGGCGTTGATGGTCGGCATCGCGCTGGTCACCGGAATCACGGTGATCCTCGACTCGGCCAAGGGCAGCATCAGCGCCCTGGCCCAGGACACCGTCAAGGCCGAGCTGGTGATCGCCGGGGCGCAGGGCGGGCCGCGCCCGCCGAGCTTCGACCCGGCGGTACTGGACCAGGCCAAGACGCTGCCCGGCGTGCAGATGGTCGACGGCGAGTACGGCGACATGGCCCAGATCGACGGCGAGCGCACCTGGGTCGGGGCGAGCAGCGACATCGCGTCGCTGCGGCAGATCTTCAGTGCCAAGCCCGTCGCCGGTGACATCGACCGACTCGGGCCGACGCAGATGCTGGCCAGTTCGGACACCGCCGACTCGCGTGGCTGGTCGGTGGGTTCGACGGTGAACGTGCAGTTGACCCGGGGCGAGACGCGGACGTACACCATCAGCGGCATCTACGAGTCCGGGCAGCTGTTGAACCCGGTGATGCTGCCGGTGACGGCGGCGAAGGACTTCGCGATCCCGCAGCCCTTCCAGGGGTACGTTCAGCTGACGCCCGGCACCCCGGTGGCCGACGTGCAACCGCAGGTGGAGACGCTTCTCGCGGACAGCCCCGAGGTGTCGGTGGCCGACCGGGACGCGTTCATCAAGCAGCAGACCGGTCAGCTCGACGGGCTACTCACGATGATCCAGATCCTGTTGGCACTGGCCATCGTGATCGCCGTGCTGGGCATCATCAACACCCTGGCGCTGTCGATCCTGGAACGGACCCGCGAGTTGGGGCTCCTGCGCGCCATCGGTCTACGCCGGTCCCAGACCATGGGCATGATCACCGTGGAGGCGGTGGTGATCTCGGTGTTCGGCGCGTTGCTGGGCGTGGCGGTCGGCACCGGCCTCGGCGCCGCGGTGGTCGAGGCACTCAAGGACGAGGGCATCACCGACCTGATCCTGCCCTGGGGGCAGATGGGTGTCTTCCTCGGTCTCGCCGCGATCATCGGTGTGGTGGCCGCGGTGCTCCCGGCCATCCGGGCGGCACGGATCAACGTCCTGGGCGCCATCGCCCACGACTGACGCTCCGACGCCGAATGGGGGTCCCGCACCGCGGGGCCCCCATTCGCGTCCGTCAGGCTGCCGCCCGGTCGGCGAGCAGCGCCGCGAGCAGGTCCAGGTCGACGCCGGTGAGGCTCTCCACCTGGTGTACGCCGGCAGTGCTGGCGAGCGCCACCTCCGCCGGTACGGCCAGCACTGCCGCGCCCGAGGCGAGCGCGCTGGCCACGCCGGTCGGTGAGTCCTCGATCGCCACACAACGCTCGATCGGCACACCCAGTCGCCGGGCCGCGGTCAGGTACGGCTCGGGGTGCGGCTTGGCCGCGACCACCTCGTCGCCGGCGACCACGGTGTCGAAGTTGTCCCGGCCGAGGGTGTCCAGGGCGATCTCGACGAGTGCCCGAGGGCTGGAGGTGACCAGCGCGGTGGGGATTCGCGCCGCGCGGACCGCGCGCAGCAGCTCGAACGCGCCCGGCTGCCAGGGCAGACCGGTGCGGAACAGCTCCAGGATCCGGGCGTTGATCCACGCCGCGCTGATCTCCGGATCCCGTTCGGGCTGGCCCAGGTCGTCGTGCAGGATGCGCATCGACTCGGCCATGGCGGTGCCGATGATCGACTGGCGGGCCTCGACGGACAGGTCCCCGCCGTACTCCCGGGCGAGTTCCTGCAACGCGATGTCCCACAGCTTCTCGCTGTCGACCAACGTGCCGTCCATGTCGAAGAGCACGGCGGCGGGGTGATGGCTGTTCAGCGGATCCTCCAGGGTCGTGGCCGACACCGGCGATCCTGCCAGGGCCCGGACAGGCGGGGGGCCGCGACGGGCGTGCACGTGATCCGGGCAACCCGCTCAGCCCAGGTCGCAGGCCTCCAGCGACCGCTCGTACCCGCGGAAGAACGATTCGGTGCGCTGCTCGGCGGTGCCGTGCGAGCCTTCGGCGAACCACGGCTGGTCGGGGTCGTCGCCGACCGCCGCCAACCCTTCCCGGAACTCGTCCAGGTCACCGTCGGCCAGGGTCAGGGCACCGGAGCGCACCGAGTCGCCGAGGTACGCCCCGGCCATGCAGTCGGCCTGCAACTCCTGCTGGATGGTGAAGCTGTAGTTGATGCCGAGCCGCACCTGGATGGCGTGCGCGTACTCGTGCCCGAGCAGGTAGAACACGAACGCGTCACCGACCTGGCGGAACGCCGCCACCGACCAGCGGACGTCGTACGCGATGAAGTCGCCCCGCGAGCAGTAGACCGCGTTGTTGCGGGGCAGCGGCTCGCCGCCGCAGGACACCTCGCCCTCCCGCTGGTAGGGGGTGATCCGCCGGACCGGTTGGAACCGCTCACCGGACGCCTTGAACTGGGCTGCCCAGTAGCGCTCGGCGATGGCCCGCGCGTCGGCGACGTCCTGCTCGAATTCGGCGACGCTCGTGGTGCTGTCGGCCCGGGTGGTGCCGGGCCCGGGTGACGCCTGCGACTGCTGCGGTGCCTGACGCTCACCCTCCGGCTCGGCCAACCCACCGCCCGCGCAGGCCAGCGACACGAGGGCGGCGGCCAGCAGGGCCGCCACGGTGCCTCGGGCGCCGCGTCCTGACCGTGCCCCCACTGTGCCTCCCAGACATCGCTGCTCGCGCTGAGCAGTACCCCGACGACACGACCGTCACGCCCGTCACCCGATTCACGTGTGCGCCAGCCGAACGGTTCACCCTCCCACCACCCCACCCCTCCTGGTGATCATGCGGTTGTTGTCGTGCGGCTCGGCGCGTCGAGGCGACAACTTCATGATCGACCGATCAGGTGGGGTGGGCGTGTCCGGGGTGGGGGTGCTGCTTCGACGTTTCCTTCGAGGGCGTCGGAGGGCGCCCATGGACAGGATGGAGCAGCACCGTGAAGTACATGATTTTGCTCTACGGCTCACAGCAGGACTACGACGTGCTGTCGGGGCGGGCGACCGGCCGGCCCGCCATGTCGGCCGAGCAGATCGCGGCGATGCACAAGCACATGGAGACCTTCCATCAGGCGCTGGCCGAGTCCGGGGAACTGGTCGACGCCCAGGGCCTGAGCGAGCCGGTGCACGCCCGCCGGGTGCAGGTACGCGAGGGCGCGCCAGTGGTCACCGACGGCCCGTACCCGGAGACGCAGGAGGTCCTGGCGGGTTACACGATCGTGGAGTGCGCGAGCTTCGACCGGGCCACCGAGATCGCCGCGGGCCTGGTCGATCCGGACGCCCCGGGCGGTTACGTGGACGTGCGGCCGGTGCTGGACGGCATTGAGGACCTGGGCGGCTGACGGGTGCCCGAGACACGGGTCGAGGACCTGCTGCGCGAGTTCGCGCCGCAGGTCCTCGGCGCGCTGGTACGCCGATTCGGGCACTTCGACACCGCCGAGGACGCGGTGCAGGAGGCGCTGATCGCCGCGGCCGAGGCCTGGCCGCGCGACGGTGTACCGGAGAACCCACGCGGTTGGCTGATCACCGTCGCGTCCCGCCGGCTGACCGACCTGCTGCGCCGGGAGCAGGCCCGGATGCGCCGCGAGGACACCGTGGCGCGGTGGGTGCTCCCGGAGCAGTGGCGCGCTCCGGCGGCTGATCGACCGCTGGCGGACGAGGACGACACGCTCATCCTGCTCTTCCTGTGTTGCCATCCGGCACTGTCGCCGACGTCGCAGATCGCGCTCACGTTGCGTGCGGTGGGCGGGTTGACCACCGCCGAGGTGGCCCGCGCCTTCCTGGTGCCGGAGGCGACGATGACCCGGCGGATCAGCCGGGGCAAGCAACGGATCCGCGACAGTGGGCTGCGGTTCGCGCCACCCACCGACGAGGAGCGGGCCGACCGGCTCGCCGCCGTGCTGCACGTGCTCTACCTGGTCTTCACCGAGGGGTACGCGCGCACCGCCGGCCCGGGGTTGCTGCGCGCCGACCTGACCGCCGAGGCGATCCGCCTGACCCGCCTGGTGCACCGGCTGCTCCCGGAGGATCCCGAGGTCACCGGCCTGCTGGCGTTGATGCTGCTCACCGATGCCCGCGCTCCGGCGCGGATCGGCCCGCACGGCGAGTTGGTGCCGATGGCCGAACAGGACCGTTCCCGGTGGCGGGCCGACCAGATCGCCGAGGGGACCGCGCTGATCACCAGGGCGCTGCCGCGCGGGGCGGTCGGGGCGTACCAGGTGCAGGCCGCCATCGCCGCCGTGCACGACGAGGCAGCCAGTGCGCAGGACACCGACTGGGCGCAGATCACCGCCCTGTACGAGGTGCTGCTGGGCATCTCGGACAACCCGGTGGTGGCGCTCAACCACGCGGTGGCGGTGGCGATGAGTCGCGGCCCGTCGGACGGGTTGGCACGGCTCGCCGAGCTGGCCGGCGACGCGCGGTTGGCCGGCGACCCCCGACTCCCGGCCGCTCGCGCCCACCTGTGGGAGATGGTCGGTGAGCGGGTCGCGGCACGGGAGGCGTACCGAATGGCGGCGGCCCGGTCGACGAACCTGGCGCAGCAGCGCTACCTGTACGCCCGCGCGGAGCGTCTCGGCGACCCGCCGCCCGCCGGCTGACCCGGCGGGCGGCGGCGCACGTCACGGGCTCGCGGCCAGGAAGACGAAGGCGGCCATCAGCACCAGGTGTACGCCACCCTGCAGCACGTTGGCCCGGCCCGGCACGACGGTCAGCACCGCGGTCACGGCGGTCAGCGCGAGCAGCGTGAGCTGGGTGCCGCCGAGGCCGAGCAGTAACGGGCCGTCCAGCCAGATAGAGGCGATCGCGATGGCCGGGATGGTCAGGCCGATGCTGGCCATCGCGGAGCCGAGGGCGAGATTCAGGCTGGTCTGGACGCGGTCGCGGCGGGCGGCGCGGGCGGCGGCGAGGGTCTCCGGCAGAAGCACCAGCAGGGCGATGATGACGCCGACGAACGCGTGCGGCAGGTTCGCCGCCGCGACCCCGGCCTCGATGGTCGGGGAGACCGTCTTGGCGTCGCCGACGACCGCGACCAGCGCCACCAGCAGCAGGACCAGGCTGACCATCGCCGCGCGGGTCGTGGGCGGCTTGGCGTGCTCCTCGGTCTCGATGACCTTGCCCCGGCTGTCGACCGGCAGAAAGTAGTCGCGGTGCCGGCCGGTCTGTACGAGCACGAACAGCCCGTACAGGGCCAGCGACGCCACGGCGGCGAAGACGAGTTGGGCCGGGCTGAACTCCGGGCCGGGGCGGGCAGTGGTGAAGCTCGGGATGACGAGGCTCAGGGTGGCCAGGGTGATCACGGTGGCCAGCGCACCGCCGGTGCCCTCCGGATTGAACACCGCGACGCGGCGGCGCAGCGCCCCGAGTAGCAGGGAAAGGCCCAGTATCCCGTTACAGGTGATCATGACTGCGGCGAAGACGGTGTCGCGGGCGAGTGACTGGGTCTTCTCCGGCCCGCTGATCATGAGCGTGACGATCAGGGCCACCTCGATCACGGTGACCGCGACGGCGAGCACAAGCGACCCGTACGGCTCCCCCACCCGGTGGGCGACCACCTCCGCGTGGTGCACGGCCGCGAGCACCGCGCCACCCAGCAGCACCGCGACAACCACGATGACGGGCCCAGGCAGGCTCCGGCCCCAGGTGACCATCAATATCAGGACGGCGAGCACGGGTACGACAAACGTCCAGTCGGTCAGGCGGGAGCGAAGGAGGGCGGCCATGCCTTACAGAGTGCCAGGTCAAGTGATCATGTGCCCACCATCGACGCACCGATATCGCCGAGATGTAACTCATAGGTTACGCTTCAGCGGTGGACGAGGTGGTCACCGCGATCGCGGACCCGGTGCGACGGCACATCCTGACCATGCTGCGCGACGAACCCCTGTCGGCCGGCGACATCGCTAGACGCTTCGTGATCAGCCGGCCCGCCATCAGCCGCCACCTGCGGGTGCTGCGCGAGAGCGGCCTGGTCCGCGACGAGCTGGTCGGCCGGCAACGGATCTACCACCTCGACCCGGGTCCGCTCGCCCCGCTGGTCGGCTGGCTCGCCGGGCTCGCCGGCACCGACCGGTGGGAACGGCACCTCGACGCGTTGGAGACCGAGGTCTACCGCACCCGCCGAGAGCGCCGCAGCCGCGGCCCGGCGGGACACCGAAGGGAGCACACGGCATGACCCGCACACCCGCCGGACGCCTGTTCCGCACCGCCACCGGTCACGACCTCGTCCTGACCCGCACGTTCCGCGCCCCGGCGGCGGACGTCTGGGCCAGCCTGACCGAGCCCGAGCGCACGGCCCGCTGGTTCGGCCCCTGGGAGGGCGACGCGGCCCCCGGGCGGACCATCCGGGTCCAGATGGCGTACGAGGAGCAGCAGCCCTGGTGCGACGTCCGCATCGACGCCTGCGAACCGCAGCGGCATCTCACCGTGTCGATGGTCGACAGCTACGGCACCTGGCTGGTGGAGCTGACGCTGACCGAGGCCGACGGCAGCACCGAGCTGCGGTTCGTGCAGCACCTCACGAGCGTGGAGGGCATCGCCGAGGTGGGCGCCGGCTGGGAGTACTACCTGGACATGCTCGTCGCCTCCCGGGACGGCTCCCCCCGCCCCGACTTCGACGACTACCACCCGGCGATGCAGCCGTACTACCAGGACCTCGTCGCCACCGAGCGCGCCTAGATCTCCTGGCGCAGCTTGGCGAACTCGGCCGTCAAGGCCGGCAACGGGAAGTGCGCGTTCAGACCACTCGGGTTCGGCAGCACCCACACCCGGGCCGGGCCCAGCCGCTGCGACTGTGGCCCCAGGCCTGCCCGGGGCCGGACGAAGGCGATCCGGTACGCGGTCACTCCGAGGATGGCCACCCACCGCGGCCGGTACCGCTCGGCCTTCACCGCCAACCCGGTCACCCCGGCCACCAGCTCCGCCGAGGTCAGCTCGTCGGCGCGCGCGGTGGCCCGGTTGCTGAGGCTGGTGATGCCCAGGCCGTGGCGCAGCAACTCGTCGTGCTCCCACGGGTGCAGTTGCCGGTCGGTGAAGCCCGCACCGTGCAGGGCCGGCCAGAACCGGCTTCCCTTACGCGCGAAGGGCAGCCCCACGGCGGCGGAGTAGAGGCCCGGGTTGAAGCCGCAGAACAGCACCCGCAGGCCGGGCCCGATCACGTCCGGCAGGCCCCGCCCGGCGGCCGCCGCCACCTCCTGCGGTGTCGGCCGCCGAAACGGCCCCGCCTGCTGCGCCCCCACCTGACCAATCCTGCCGTACGACAGGACACCGGACCCGACGTGCGAAGCGAATCATGACTTGACACCCTCGACGCATGCAGGCAACCGACAACCTCGCCGACAGCCGCTACGCGCGGATGCGCTGGAACACACCCCTGTCCGAGGAGCACGCCGCGCTGCTGCTACGGCGACTCGACGTACGTCCCGGCGCGCGGGTGCTCGACCTGGGCTGTGGCTGGGGTGAGCTGCTGCTGCGGGCAGTCGCCGCCGGTGGCGTGTCAGGCGCGCTCGCCACCCGGGGCGTCGGCGTCGACACCGATGACGCCGCGCTCGCCCGGGGGCGGAGGGCGGCGGCCGGCCGGTCCCTCGACCGGCACGTCGCCTTCGTGATGGGCGAGGCGGCCGCCTGGCAGGAGCCCGCCGACCGGGTCCTGTGCGTCGGGTCGGCGCATGCCTTCGGTGGCACCGGCGCCGCGCTGGACGCGCTCGCCACAGTGGTCCGACCGGGAGGCCGGTTGCTGTTCGGCGACACCTACTGGGAACGGCCCCCGACACCGGACACCGAGCAGATCTTCGGACCCGAGGTCACTGACCTGCCCGGCCTCGTCGAGGTCGCCCGGGAACGCGGCTGGCGGGTGCTGCACCTGAGCACCGCCGACCAGCGTGAGTGGGACGACTTCGAGTCTACCTGGCTGGCCGGGCGGCAGGAGTGGCTGCTGCGGTACCCGGAGGATCCCCGCGCGGCCGACGTCCGCGCGGAACTCGACGACCGGTTGCGCCAGTACGTCGGTGGTTACCGGGGGGTGCTCGGCCTCGCCTACCTCGTCCTCGGCCGCTGACGGCCCACCGTTGACGCCGCTGGCTACGCTGCGCGTGGTGAGCGCCGGACCTCGTCTCGCCCTGCCCTGGCGGATCCTCGTCGTGTCCGCCGGCGCCGTGCTGGTGTGGCTGTCAGTGGGTGCCCTGCTCGACCGCGACTACGACCGACCCACCCACGCCGTCGGGGCCGTTCTCACCACGGTGCTCGTCGTACCCCTGGTGGTTGTCGCCCGTCGCCTCCTGGACCGACGCCCGTGGGCCGGCCTCGGACTGCCGTCGCTGCGCGAGGGCTGGCGGCGTCTGCTGCTCGGCATGGCCTGCTGGCTGGTCCCCGCCGGGGTGGGGTTCGTGCTCTGCCTCGGCCTCGGTTGGGTCGAGATCAGCGTGCGGACGTCCGTCGGGGACGTGTCGCGGGTGGCGGCGTTGCTGGTGGTGCTCGTGTTCCTCAAGGAGGCGCTGCCGGAGGAGCTGATCTTCCGGGGCTACCTGCAGCGCAACCTCGCCACCCGGTTGCCGGCGTGGCAGGCCGCCGTTGGGCAGGCCCTGCTGTTCACAGTGTTCGGGTTCCTCGTCGGGGCCGCCCGGTCCGTCGACCGGCTCGCGCTCTTCTTCGTCTTCGCGCTCCTGCTGGGCGCCTTCCGGGCCGCGACCGGCGACATCTGGGCAGGCATCGGCTTCCACGTCGCCTTCCAGACTGTCGCGCAACTGTTCGGCGACGTGGGGGCGGTCTTCGACGTGGTCGGCTCCGACGTCCTGGGAGTCGTGGCGATGGGGGCCATCCCGTTCTCGGTCAGCTGGATCGTCGTGCGACACCTCTACCGGCACCACCTGGACTGGCGGGCCGTCGCACCAGAGCCGGTGCGGTGACCGGCTGAACCTCCGCGTTCGGCCCACCGACCCGGCCGGCCTGCGGAAGAGTGTCAGACGAGAGTTGTCAGCGGTGGCACCGCGTCGTCGCCTGCGGAGGTCCGAATGAGCCCCGAGCCTGCCAGCAACGTCGTCCTGGTGCACGGCGCCTACGCCGACGGCTCGTCCTGGTCCGACGTGATCCCCATCCTCCAGCGGGCCGGCCTGACCGTCACCGCGGTGCAGAACCCGCTGACCTCCCTGGCCGACGACGTCGCCGCCACCAACCGCGCCCTCGACCGCCAGGACGGGCCGACGGTGCTGGTGGGCCACTCCTGGGCCGGCACGGTCATCAGCGATGCCGGTAACCATCCGAAGGTCACCGCCCTGGTGTACGTCGCCGCCCGCGCCCCGGACGCCGGCGAGGACTACGCCGCCCTCGCGGCGACGTATCCGACGCCCCCGGCGAACGCCGGTCTCGTCCACCACGACGGGTACGCACAGCTCAGCGAGGCGGCGTTCCTCGACGACTTCGCGGGCGGAGTCGACGAGGTCCGCGCCCGCTCGCTCTACGCGGTGCAGGGGCCGATCGCCGACGGCCTCTTCAAGGGCCGCACGACTGTCGCCGCCTGGCGGGACAAGCCCTGCTACTACTCGGTCTCCACCCAGGACCGCACCACGGCACCCGAGCTGGAACGGTTCCTGGCCGAGCGGATGAACGCGACGACGATCGAGGTCGAGTCCTCCCACCTCGCCATGGTCACCCACCCGGAGACGATCGCCGACCTCATCATCATGGCCACCAGAGGCGCCCGCGATCCGATGCCGTCCGGCCAGGGTTAACCACGGCGGGAATACCCACCTCGGGCGGTCGACGCCGACGGGCGTGGGCTTGACGGGGCGGAGACATCGGAGGTTTACTGCGTCAGCGATAGAAGTCGATGGGCTTCGTCCGTCCACTATGGGCGAGCGGGCTCCTCGGCGGTGCGATCGCGATCGGTCGACGCCGGTGCGCCAGCCGTCTCCTGGCACTGTCGGTAGCGACGCGATGCTCCCCCCTCGGCGGGCGGGGAGCACCGGCACGGCAACCCGCACGGCGCAGCGTCGCGCACACCCCCTGCGGGACGATTCCACCGGCACGGCACCACCCCGCAGCATCTCAGCCGAGCATCGGCGGCCCGGCTCCGTACCACCGCCATCGCGACCTCGGCGAGCCCGCACGCCCACGTGACGCGCGCGCCAGGGTCGACGCTCAGCAGAGGAGCACCCCCATGCGTTCCCGTTCCCGCCTGTTGGCACTCGTCACCGGCATGGCCGTGATGCTGGCCAGCCTGGTAACCCTCACGACGCCGGCCTCGGCGGCACCACTGACCAAGGTCCTGGTGTTCAGCAAGACCGCGGGCTTCCGCCACTCGTCCATCCCGAACGGCATCGCCGCGATCCAGCAGCTCGGCTCGGCCAACGGCTTCACCGTGACCGCCACCGAGGACGCCAACCAGTTCACCACCTCCAACCTGGCCCAGTACCAGGCGGTGGTCTTCCTGTCCACGACCGGTGACGTCCTCAACTCCAGCCAGCAGACGGCCTTCGAGTCGTACATCGCCGCCGGCGGCGGATACGTCGGCGTGCACGCCGCCGCGGACACCGAGTACAGCTGGCCGTGGTACGGCCAACTGGTCGGCGCGTACTTCGACTCGCACCCGGCGATCCAGACCGCGACCGTGCGGATCGAGGACCAGACCAACCCGTCGACGGCCCACCTCGGCACGACCTGGGTGCGCTCCGACGAGTGGTACAACTACCGCACCAACCCCCGGTCGAGCGCGCGGGTCCTGGCCAACCTCGACGAGTCGTCCTACAGCGGCGGCAACATGAGCGGCGACCACCCGATCACCTGGTGCAAGACGTACGGCGGCGGTCGGGCCTGGTACACGGGTCTGGGCCACACCGAGGCGTCGTACACCGACCCGAACTTCACCCGGATGCTGCTCGGCGGCCTCCAGGTCGCCGCGGGTTCGGTGACCGCCGACTGCTCGCCGCGGACGACCACCCCGCCGCCCACCACCCCGCCGCCCACCACCAGCGGCTCCACCCTGAAGGCCCGGGCCAACAACCAGTTCGTCAGCGCGCCCAACTCCACCACCGCGCTGATCGCCAACAAGGCCTCCGCCGGCACCAGTGAGCGGTTCGACGTGGTCAACCTCGCCAACGGCAACGTGGCGCTGCGCGCCAAGAGCAACGGGCAGTACGTCGCGGCGGAGAACGCCGGTGCCGCCGCGCTGATCGCCAACCGCGCCTCCGCCGGCGCCTGGGAGACGTTCCAGCTCGTGCGCAACTCCGACGGCACGGTGAGCTTGCGGGCCACTGTGAACAGCCGGTACGTGGCCGCCGACAACGGAGGCTCCTCCCCGCTGATCGCCAACCGGACCTCCATCGGCCAGTGGGAGAAGTTCGACCTCGTCACGAACTGACCGCGCCGCGGCTCACTCGTCACCACCCCCTTAGGCCGTGGTGCGCCCCCGCACGCCCGGCCCCCGATCGTCGAGGAAGGACGATCATGTTCTCGAAATCCCGGCGCTGGTCCCGGGCCCTCGTGGCGGCGCTCACCGCCGCCACGAGCGTGACCCTGGCCGTTGCCGCACCGTCCACCGCGCAGGCTGCGGTGATCCCCGCCTCCGACTACCAGCAGGTCAAGCTCGCCACCGGCTCGGCCGAGCTGGGTGAGGCCATGTCCCTGGCCGTCCTGCCCAACCGCTCGGTCCTGCACACCGCCCGCAACGGCGTCCTGCGGATCACCGACGTGGCCGGCAACACCAAGACCTCCGGCACCCTGTCGGTCTACACGCACGACGAGGAGGGGTTGCAAGGCGTCGCCGTCGACCCCAACTTCGCCAGCAACCGGTGGATCTACCTGTACTACTCGCCCACGTTGAGCACCCCGTCCGGGGACGCCCCGACCACCGGCTCGCAGTCCGACTGGGACCGGTGGAAGGGACACCTGCGGCTGTCCCGGTTCACCCTCAACTCCGACGACACGCTCAACCTGGGCAGCGAGAAGATCGTGCTCCAGGTCGCCAACGACCGTGGTCAGTGCTGCCACGTCGGCGGTGACCTGGACTTCGACGCCGCCGGCAACCTGTACCTGACCACCGGCGACGACACCAACCCGTTCGAGTCGTCCGGCTACGCGCCGCTGGACGAGCGGACCAACCGCAACCCGCAGTTCGACGCCCAGCGCACCTCGGCGAACACCAACGACCTGCGGGGCAAGGTGCTGCGGATCAAGCCGCAGACCGACGGCACGTACACCATCCCGTCGGGCAACCTGTTCGCGCCCGGCACGGCCAACACCCGTCCGGAGATCTACGCGATGGGTTTGCGCAACCCGTTCCGGATGAGCGTCGACAAGGCCACGGGTGTCGTCTACCTCGGCGACTACGGCCCCGACGCCGGGTCCACGAACTCCAGCCGGGGCCCCCAGGGTCAGGTCGAGTTCAACCGCATCGCCTCGCCGGGCAACTACGGCTGGCCGTACTGCACCGGCGCCAACACCAGCACCGAAACATACAATGAATACACCTTCCCGTCCGGGCCGTCGCAGTCGAAGTACAACTGCACCGGCGGGCCGACCAACAACTCGTTCCGCAACACCGGGCTCGGCACGCTGCCCGCGGCGAGGCCGGCCTGGATCAAGTACGCGGGCGACTCCGGTTCGCCCTCGGAGTTCGGCAGCGGCTCGGAGTCGCCGATGGGCGGCCCGGTCTACCGCTACGACGCGTCGCTGAACTCCAGCATCAAGTTCCCGCAGTCGCTCAACGGTCAGTTCTTCGCCGGTGAGTACGGCCGCCGCTGGATCAAGGCCATCGCTGTCAACTCCGACGGGTCACGCGGGGAGATCTCCAACTTCCCGTGGTCCGGCACGCAGGTCATGGACATGGCCTTCGGTCCGGACGGGGCGCTCTACGTGCTGGACTACGGCACCGGGTCGAACAACCAGGCGCTGTTCCGCATCGAGTACATCGGTGGTGGCAACCGCAACCCGATCGCTGTCGCCTCGGCGAACCCGACGTCGGGGGCCAACCCGTTGACCGTCAACTTCTCGTCGGCCGGCAGCTCGGACCCAGAAGGTGGGGCGCTGAGCTACCTGTGGACGTTCGGTGACGGCACCACGTCGACGGCGGCGAACCCGACCAAGACGTACACCACGAACGGCACGTACTCCCCCACGTTGAGGGTCACCGACCCGAATGGCCTGACCGGCACGGCGAGCCTGGTCATCACGGTGGGCAACACGGCCCCGACGGTGACGCTCACCTCGCCCGCCGACGGGCAGCTGTTCAGCTTCGGTGACACGGTGTCGTACCAGATCTCGGTGAGCGACCCGCAGGACGGCACTATCGACTGTTCCAAGGTGAGCCTGACCTACGCGCTGGGCCATGACAGCCACGCCCACCAGATCACCTCGAAGACCGGGTGCAGCGGCTCGATCACCGTGCCGACCGACGGCGAGCACGACTCGGCGGCGAACATCTACGGGGTCTTCGACGCCGCCTACACCGACAACGGCGGGCTGACCACGCACAGCATCAAGACGCTGCAACCCAAGCATCGCCAGGGTGAGCACTTCAGCGCTCAGTCCGGCGTCCAGGCCACCGACCACACCAACGCCGAGGGTGGCCGCACGGCCGGGTTCATCGAGAACAACGACTGGATCTCGTACCAGCCGTACAACCTGGCCAACGCCAACCGCATCACCGTGCGGGCGTCGTCGGCCGGCGCGGGCGGCACCATCGAGGTCCGGGCCGGGTCGGCGACCGGCACCCTGCTGGGCACCGTCACGGTGCCGGTGACCGGCAACTGGGAGACGTTCGTCGAGGCGTCCGGCACGATCAGCAACCCGCCGAGCGCGTCGACCACGCTGTACCTGGTGTTCAAGGGTGGGTCCGGCTACCTGTTCGACGTCGACGCGTTCACCTTCACCACCGGCACCGGTAGCAGCACGCCGGTGAGCACGCTGCGGGCGCAGGTCAACAGCCAGTACGTGTCGGCGGTCGGCAGCACCGCGCTGATCGCCAACAAGGCCAGCGTCGGCAGCACCGAACAGTTCGACCGGGTGGACGCCGGTAACGGCAACATCGCCCTGCGGTCACGCGCCAACGGGCTCTACGTCTCGGCCACGAACTCGGGCGCCGCAGCGTTGGTCGCCAACGCCACGTCGATCGGATCGTGGGAGACCTTCCAGCTCATCACCAACTCGGATGGGACGGTGAGCCTACGGGCCACTGTCAACAACCAGATCGTGTGCGCTGAGAACGCCGGGGCCGGATCCCTGATCGCCAACCGTACGTCGGTCGGGGCCTGGGAGAAGTTCATCCTGACCACCGGCTGACCGGCGGTGGGCCCGGCCCGGTCGGTGACGGGCCGGGCCCACCGATCCACCGGTTGTCGGCGTTGTCGGCAGTGGGTGGCGCTAGATGGGAAAGCGGCCGTGCCGCCAGTGCCAGTGTCGACCAGCCCTGAGGTGGTCGACGATCGCGCGCTGGAGCGCGGTGCGGCGGGGCAACTGGTCCAACGGGGTGCTCAGCGTGCGGAACACGAAACGCAGCACCTCGACGTCGGCGTCCGGGCCGTCCTTCTCCTCGTAGGGAACCAGCTCGAACATCTGCTGGAACCGGACGATGTTGGACCCCTCGGGTAGGTATTCCCGCAGCTGTGGGTCGAGCAGCCACGAGCCGCAGGAGAACGCGGTGTAGGGCTCGTCGGGAAAGTGGCGCGCGAAGAACGCCCGCGCCTCGTCCAGCGACGCGACGACCGCTTCCGGGGTCAACGGCCCCGCGTCGGGGACGTGCAGGCCGATGGCGGTGTCGCCGCGGTGGTGTTGCAGCCGGCCCAGCTCGTAGATGCTGCCGCGCACGTGCAGCGTCAGCCAGCTCTGCATGACGGGCCAGCCCTCACCGCGCATCCGCCGGTCGATCGCGAGGTTGCGGCCGAGGTCCGCGAGGCTCCGCCAGGACACGTCGTCGGGAACGCCGTGGTCGCGGTGGTAGCCCCGGGCGACGTCGACCAGGGCGAGGTACGCGTACACGTAGAGATGCCGCCAGGCGGGACCCCGCTCGCGGGGCAACTCCGGACCGGGCGACAGCCAACCGTGGCCTCCGAGGTCGGCGTGGACCAGGGCGATCGACCGGTCGAGCAGCCAGCGCAGCTCGGGCGTCCAGAGTGGCGAGGACGGGTCCGGCCAGCCCTGCATGACCTCGGCGGCGTCGTCCGGCCGTACCGCGAGCCGATCGAGCAGCTCAGGAGCGTCGGCCCTGGCGGGCAGTGGAACAGACGGTCGATCGCCGGCGAGCTGCGCGACGCGTTCGACCTCCTCGACGGGCACTGCGAGCCGAGCGGCGATGTCGTGCAGATCCACGCCGACGACCCTACCGGCGTTCGGTCCTCCGGTGGGTGCCCGCGATGTCGGTCGGCGCCTGCGACGTCAGGAGTCGGCGGGCACTTCGGTGTCGAGTTGCCCGATCATCGGTGCCAGAAGCTCGTTGAGCTCCCGGGTCAGCACCACTACCGCCCGACGCGCCGCGGTGGTGACGTCGTCGTCCGGCCCGGTGGGTGTCGGCGGCAGGTCGTCGAGCGGCAGCGGCGCCTCCACCTGGAGCAGCGCGCGCAGATGCGGACTACGCGTCTGGTCCTGCTCGGTGGGGGTGGTGAACTGGCCGAACAGCTGCGGCCAGTCCCGCCAGCCGCGGTCGCGTTGCCACTGCTTGGTCCAGGTCAGCTCAGCGGGCCAGCGGGAGGCCACAGTGACCGCGCAGATCATGCTGCCGTCCCAGGGGCTGCGGGCGCAGGTCGCCGAGATGATCCGCCGGTGCCAGCGGACGAAGCCCGGCGACAGCTCGGTGGCCAGCCGCCAGGCCGTCGCCGCGAATGCCACGGGCGCGAAGTCACCCCAGGTCTCGTCGAACTCGCCGATCCGACGGAGCACCTCCGCCTCGTACCGGCCGCGCCCGTCGCTGCCGTGCTCGCGGTCGAACTGCTCGTCCAGCCAGAAGGCGCGCGGTTCCGGCATCCTCGTCCCCGTTTCCCGACGATGGTGTTCAGCACGTCGAACCTATGCCATACGCCGGGCGCGGACGGTGTCCTCGCCGCCACTACCCCACGAGAACGCAGAACGGGTGACCGGCCGGGTCGGCGTACACGCGCAGCGGCTCGTCGGGATCCTCGATGCGGTCGTAGCGCAGCCGGCCACCGAGGCGCAGGACGCGCTCGTGCTGCACCAGCAGCTCCTCGACGGACTCCACGGTCAGGTCCAGGTGCAGCTGCTGAGGCACGTCGTTCTTCGGCCAGGTCGTTTCCGGCAGGTGATCCACCTGCTGAAACGCGAGCTGGGTGCTGCCGTCGGGGGACCTCAGGACCAGCCAGTCACGACCGCGCTCGTCGGCCTGACCGGCCGCCGGTGGCTCGTCGCCGGGCCGGTAGACGTAGCCGAGCAGGTGTCGGTAGAACTCGGCCAGCACCCGAGCGTCGGTGCCGTCCAGCACCACCGAACCCAATCGGGGAACGCTCTCCTGATCGCCCATCCTCGATCACCTCCAGGCGCCCATTGTCGTCGCACCTCGCTCTGGTCGCACCTCGCGGCGCTGCCGTACCGGCGCGTTTCGCAGTCAAGCACCCGTCACTGAACGCATACGACACGACCACTGTGGATCGAACACGGACACCTAGCGTGGACGGCGCGACGTCGGAGCGGACCGTCTCCGGCCGCCATCCCCGGGAGGTCACGTGCGCAGGAAACTCGGATTCGCCTCGGTGGGCATCATGCTGCTGGCCAGCGTCACCGTCGTGCAGGCCCCGGCCCAGGCCGGCACCGCCGCGCCGAACGGATCCGCGACGGTGGCCGAAGGGCGCGCCACCGTCGACGGACGGCCGTCGACCGACGCGGACACCGCGGCGGCCGTGGGCAACGCCTACTGGACGCCCGAACGTATGCGAGCGGCACGACCCGCTCCCCTGCCGGACGGGGTCGACGCCCCCGACGGGGAGGCTGCCGACCGCCCCGGCCGCGTCGGTGCGCCGCGCGACGTCGCCGAGCCGGCGGCCCCACGGTCGCCGGCCGCCGGTCTGGGCGTGACCGCCAGGGGCACGAGCCAGGCAACCCAGGCGGTGAACGCCTCACCCGGGGTCGGTCGAGTCTTCTTCCGGCACAACAACGAGGACTTCTTCTGCTCCGGCGCGACAGTGAACAACCCGCAGGCGAATCTGGTCTCCACCGCCGGTCACTGCGTACACCCCGGTGACGGCGGATCGGTCTGGTACGACAACTGGGCGTACGCGCCGGAGTTCACCAACGGCGTCGCGGTGCACGGCCTCTGGTTCCCCAAGGAGTTCACCTCGGTCGAGGGTTGGGTCGACTGGGGCTTCCTCTGGTGGGACTTCGCCTTCGTCACCATGCACCCGCGGGGCGGCAAGCGGCTCGTGCACGTCACCGGCGGGCAGGGGCTCAGCGTCAACCAGTCCAAGAAGCTCTCGGTGTTGCTGCTGGGTTACCCGGCAGAGCCGCCGTACGACGGCGAGTCGCAGTACTACGACCAGGGCACCACCAAGGCCGCCGGGGCGCAGCGGATCAAGCTGAAGGACTGCCCGCTCACCCGGGGCGCCAGCGGTGGCCCGTTCCTGCGAGCGTGGGACAACGACCTCCGGTTCGGGTTCGTCAACTCGGTGATGTCGTACAAGTTCTCCGGCAACATGTACGGCCCCTACTTCGACGACGACGTCCTGGACATCTACAACGTGGCGAAGAACAAGCAGTGACCGACGCTGCGCCGGCGGCGGTCGTGGGTTGACAAGGACAGGCCTCCAGAGTGGACGATGGGGCGTGCGGATTCTCGTGGTGGGTGGCAGCGGCCTGATCGGTGCTCATGTGGTGGAGGTGCTGCGTGAGCGCGGTCACGCCACGACCGCTGTGGCGCGTACCTCCCATCCGGGGGTCGACCATCTGCTGGACGTCGGGTCCGCCTCGACGGAGGAGCTGCGGTCGTTGCTCGCCGGTCACGACGGCGTCGTGTACGCCACCCGGACCGACGAGCAGCGGCCGCTGCCCAAGCCGATCTACCCGCAGTTCCGCCGCGACAACGTCGACCCGGTGGTACGCCTGTTCACCGCCGCCCGCGCGGAGGGCCTCACCCGTGGGGTGGTGATGGGCTCGTACTACACCTACTTCGACAGGTTGCATCCGCAGTGGCGGCTCCCCGAGCGGCACACGTACATCCGGTGCCGTGTCGAGCAGGCCCGGGAGGGACGGGCGGCGGCCGGTCCGGATCTGCCGGTCGCCGTCCTGGAACTGCCCTTCGTCTTCGGTCGGGCCGGCGACCGGCTGCCGAACTGGGCCGGTCCGCTGGACCGGTGGGCGCGCTCGCGTACACCTCTGGTCGCACCGACCGGCGGAAGCGCCGCGGCCTCGGCGCGCAGCGTGGCCGAGGTCGCGGCCGACGCTCTGGAGCAGGCCAGCGGTGCGGACATTCCGGTCGCCGACGAGAACCTCACCTGGTCCGACATGCTCGCGCGCATCGCCGAGGCGGTCGGTCGACGCCGCCGGGTCGCCCGGTTGCCGGCCGGCGCGGCACGAGCCGCCCTGCGTCTCGGCGGCGCGTTGCAGGGCCTCGGGGGCAAGGAGTCGGGGGTCAACCCCACCTACGTCGCCGACCTCCTGCTCACCGACCTGTTCATCGAGCCGACGACCGGCCGGTCGCTGGACGTCGCGCTACGCGAGACCTTCGCTAGCTGTCCGACGCCGGCGGTCGAGCGAGGTACGCCGTCTTGACGTCGGGTGCGAACCCGCAGGCGCGGTAGAACGCGTGGGTGGCGGGAGTGCGCGAGCCCGTCATCAGCATCGCCTTGTAGCAGCCCGCGTCCCACGCGGCCTGGAGCGTGCCGGCCATGATCTGCCGACCCAGACCGGTGCCCCGCCGGGATTCCTCGACGACCACGTTCTCGATGACGGCGTACGGCGACGCCGACCGGCTGAGGTTGGGGATCACGTTGAGGTACGTCGTGGCAACGACGACCCCGTCCAGGTCGAGGACGAAGAGACTCAGCCCGGGTGTGTCGAGGATCCGTTGGTAGGCCGCCACGTCCGAGCCGTCGTCCAGCACCGGATCGTCCGGGTTGAGCTGCCGGTAGAGGTGGATGATCTGCGCGAAGTCGTCGGGCCCTGCCGCACGGAACATGCCCTGAGCCTAACCAGAGCCCCCACCGCGGCCGGTGCGGGGCGTCAGCGCGCGGCGATCTCGACGAACTCCCGCACCAGCGGTGACCGGTTGTCCTCGGCCCAGGCCAGACACACCTGGTTGGGCCCGAGGTCGTCGACCGGCACGTGGACGACGCCCGGCCTGGTGTAGAACGTCGCGGTCGACAGCGGCAGGATCACCACACCGGCGTACGCGGCGACGTGTTCCAGCTTCTCCTCGACGGAGTTCAGCTCGGGCCGGGGGCGGGGGTCGGAGTCGATCGGACGGTTCGGCAGGTCCCGCCACTCGGGCACCGCGTCCGGGTCCTGGAGCAGGCGCTCCTCGACCAGCTCGGTGAGGTCGACCGACTCCTTACCCGCCAGCCGGTGTTCGTCGGGCAGGACCACGACACGGGGTTCGGTGAACAGCGGGCGTAGGCGCAGACCACGTTGGTCGACCGGAAGCCGTACGTAGCTGACGTCGGCGCGCCCCTCGCGGACCACCTCGGCCTGGTCCTCCCAGGAGGTGCGGACGACACCGACGGCCAGGTCGGGGTGCAGCTGGGCGATGGCGCGGGCCTCGGCGGTGACGATGATGCCCGGCATGAACGCGATGGTGAACGTCTGCCGGCCGTGCGCCGCGCGCTGCACCCGCCGACGCAGCGCGTCGGCCGAGGCGAGCAGCGGACCGGCATCGGCCAACAGTTGCCGGCCGGCCTCGGTCAGCACTGTGGAGCGGCGATCCCGGACGAAGAGCTCGGCGCGGAGTTCGTGTTCGAACGCCCGGATCTGCCGCGACAGGACCGGCTGGGCGATGTGCAACCGCGCGGCGGCGCGGCCGAAGTGCAACTCCTCCGCGACCGCGACGAAGTAGCGGAGCTTGCGCAGATCGACGTCCATCGGACCCCCCGTCCGCCTCGCACGCGCCTGACCCACCCCACGATACCCGTCGGGTATCACAGCAGGTGAAAGAGGTCTTGGACGCGAGCACGGGCACCGACGCACGGTGGTAACCGTCAGCGAAACACGATCCGGAAGGACCCGATCATGACCCTCACCGACCAGCGCGTCGTCGTCCTCGGCGGAACCTCGGGAATCGGGCTCGCCACCGCCACCCGGGCCGCCCACGAGGGCGCTCAGGTCGTGGTCGCCTCCCGCAACCAGCGCAGCGTGGACCGCGCCCTCGCCGTCCTGCCGACCGGCACCCAGGGGTACGTCGCGGACCTCACCAACCCCACCGACGTGTCCCGCCTGTTCCAGGGGCTCGGCCCGTTCGACCACCTCGTCTTCACCGCCGGCGAACCGCTCGCGCTGATGTCCGTCGACGCCCTCGACCTCGCCGCCGCCCGCACCGCCTTCGACCTGCGCTACTTCGGCTCGCTGGCGGCTGTCAACGCGGCACTGCCGTACCTGCGACCCGGCGGGTCGATCACCCTCACCACCGGCACCGCCAACCACCGGCCGAACGCGGGCTGGTCGGTGGCGTCCAGCATCACCGGGGCGATCGACGCGCTGGTCCGTTCGCTCGCTGTCGAACTCGCCCCGATCCGGGTCAACGCCGTCTCCGCCGGCGTCATCCGCTCACCGCTGTGGGACTCGCTGCCCGAGGACACCCGAGAGCAGATGTACGCCCAGCTCAGCGCGTCACTGCCACTCGGTCGGGTGGGCGAACCCGAGGAGGTCGCCGAGGCGTTCACCTACCTCCTCCGGTCGACCTACGCCACCGGCACGATCGTGACCGTGGACGGCGGCACGCTCCTCGCCTGACCCGCGACAGGCGGATCTTGACGCCGGAGCCGGCGTCGAGATCCGCGCTCGTGAGGCCCCTACGTCCCGGAAGTTGTGGTTTCCGCACGACTGCGGCGGCTCTCAGCGAAGCTCTTCGGCCAGCCCGACGACGATGCCCTCGGGGCCGCGGACGTAGCAGAGCAGGAAGATGTCCCCGTACCGCTCCACCTCCCCGACGAGTTCGGCCCCGTGGCCGCGCAGACGGGCGATCGTGTCCTCGACGTCGTCGACGGCGAACATGATGCGACGGATGCCCAGTGTGTTCGCCGGCGCATCCCTCGGCTCGGCGCTGATCGCCTTCGGCGTGTGGAACATCGCCAGCTCGACCTTGCCGTGACCGTCCGGGGTCCGCAGGATCGCGACCTCCTGCCGCACGTCGTCCACAGCGATGACCCGCTCCACCCACCGCCCTTCGACCGGACCTCTCCCCTCCACCTCCATGCCGAGCTCGACGAAGAACGCAATGACAGCGTCGAGGTCTTCGACCACGATGAGGACGTTGTCCATCCGCTGGATCGCCATGCTGGAACTCCTCGGGTGCGGTGCGGTCACGGTCGCCGCGTTCTCCCGGGGGACGGAGCCGCTTGGCCGTTCTCGACATCCGGAGCAGCCGGTCCGTCGCGTCGTCGCGGGCTAGCCGTCCGCGCGGCTCTTCGGAGGTACGAGGGTTTTCAGCAAACCAGTCTCCACGTCGTACTCGTAACCGGATATTTTGATCTTGGCCGACACCAACGGGGCATCGATGAGCTTCCGCACGTCGGCGGGCACGGTCTGGGCCGGATCGAAGACGGCCTGCTCGGCAAGAGCGACGTCGTCGCCGCCCCGCTCGGCGAACCCTCTCAGCAGCGCATCATCGTCCAGGCCCCGGCCGCAACCCGTGTGGTGCACGACGGCCAGATCGAACCAGTCGGCGTCCGGCGCCTTGACCTCGTGCAGGTAACTGATCCACGCCAGATCCTGGATCACGGCTGGAGTGACCCGGCCACCCAGGGTGCGGGCGACGACGGCGTCACCGAGCGCCAGACCGAAGATGAAGGCCGGGTCGACTCGCGGGTCGAGACAGGTGATGACGTACAGCTGCTGGTTGGGGACGAAGGGAATTACCGGGACGCGATCCTTGGCGTCCGTAGCAGCGAAACGGACGTTGCGCTGTAGCAGGTCGTCGATGGTGCCCATTTGCGGAGCCTAAGCGAGGCGCCTCGCCCTCCGGCCCGGAACGCTGCGGTCGGGCCGCTACGGGGTGAGGACGATTCGCCCGAAGACCTGGCCGGCGTCCATCTTCTGGTGGGCCGCAGCCGCCTGCGGCAACGGCAGCACCTCGTGCACCACGGCGACCAGTTCGCCACGGGTCGCGGCGGTGAACTGCTCGCGTCGCACGGCCTGGCGGGCGGATTCCGGCACCGTCGCGGCGCTGAAGGTGGCGAACGACATCGACTTCTGGAATGCCGTCATCAGCCTCGCGCCGAAGTCCGCTGGCGGCTGGCCTCCGACCGCGCCGACGACCACGAGGCGGCCGTTGGGGTTGAGCCTGTCGAAGAACGCGGGCATGCCGTCGCCGGCGACGACGTCGATGATCACGTCGTAGGCGGAGGGGTCGGCGGGGCCTCCCGTACCCGAACGATCCAGCACGTGGGTGGCGCCGAGGCTGCGCAGCCGCCGACCACGCTCGGGCGACGAGGTGGTGACCGCGACGGCACCGGCGCCACGGCGGCTCGCGACCTGCACCGCCATGATCCCGATGCTGCCGGCCGCACCGCGTACCAGCACGGACTCCCCGGCCGAGAAGTGCGCGTGGGCGAGACCGAAGTGGGCCACGATCCCGGAGCTGCCGAGCGTCACGGCATCGACGACGGAGAGGCCCGCCGGGACGGGCAGGACCTCCGAGATCGGCGCTGTTGCCTGTTCGGCGTACCCACCGCCGGTACCGGTGAACGCCCATACCCGCTGCCCGATCCACGCCGGGTCGACGTCCTCGCCGACCTCGGTCACCGTCCCCGCCACCTCGCCGCCGAGGACGTGCCCCTCTCGGAAGCCGTAGGCGGCGAGAGCACCGCTTCGGATCATGACGTCGGCACCCGCCACACCGACCGCCTCGACGGTGATCAAGACCTGTGCCGAAGCCGGAACCGGGTCAGGGATGTCGGTCACCACCAACCCGCGAGGATCGCCGAACTCCCTGATGGTGACTGCCTTCACTGGTGTGCCTCTTCTCGACCTGAATCGCCTGGTGATCAGCACGAACGGTAGTGGACGCCTGCGTCCGTTTAGCTAAAGTGAGAGCGTGACCGAGCATGTGACTCGAAACCTGCGGTCGGACGCGCTGGACAACCGCCAGCGCATCCTCGAAGCCGCCCGGACGATCTTCGCCACCGACGGCATGGACGTGCCGATGCGCGAGATAGCCCGCAGGGCAGGAGTCGGCCCCGCCACCCTCTACCGCCGCTTTCCCACCAAGCAGGCGTTGGCTACCGAGGCGTTCGCCGAGCAGATGGACGCGTGCCACGTCATCGTCGACGAAGGGCTCGCCGACCCGGACCCGTGGCATGGCCTGTGCCTGGTGATCGAGAAGCTCTGCGAGCTGCACGCCCGGGACCGTGGCTACACCACCGCGTTCACGACGGCCTTTCCGCACGCCGTGGATCTCGCCGCGAAGCGCGAAGCGGCGCTCGCCTCACTCGCCGAACTGAGCCGTCGCGCCAAGAGCACCGGCCACCTGCGGTCCGACTTCGTCCTGGACGACCTCATCCTCATCCTGATGGCCAACGGCGGTTTGCACGCCACCTCGACGCACGCCCGGGTGGCCGCCTCCCGCCGGTTCGCCGCGCTCGCCATCCAGGCGTTTCGCGCCTGATCGATGCCGCGCCCTCCTGGTGGGGTTCCGGCGACACCAGCGCTCAGCTCAGTGACTCGGGTTCAACGGCCGTCCGGCAGGTCCGACGAGGTGGAGGCACCACTCCCCTCCTCCTCGATACGGCGCTGGTCGGCCAGGTAGTCGGCCAGCCGCGGATCGGCTTGGAGCGCATCGCCCCGCAGGTAGCTCGCGACGGCCAGCCGAGTGGCCTGGCGCTGGAGGTACTCCAGGGCGTCGACCCTGCCTCTGCCGTACCGGCGCAGAACCGCGATCACCTCTTCGGCGTCAACAGTGAAGTCGTCGAGGGAGAGCAAGGAGTACGTCCGCCGCCCGTCGTGTCTGCCGGCCGACCGTCCCCGCAGCCGGACACCGGGAGCCAGGCGAAGCTCCAGGCGCCCCCTGTCCCAGTTCTCCCCAACCTTCACCACCGCAAGCGACTCGACCGACTCCCAGGGCAGTCGCGTCGTGAACCCCCGCAGGCGGAGCGTCAGCCCAGCGGCGTCCACCTCGATCAGGAAGGGCCACAGAAGTGCGAGCAGAGCAATGAGGGAGAGAACGACAGTGACTGCGCCCAACAACCCGTACAGCGGCGCCTTGTTGTGGAAATGGTGGCCGGGATCAGCCAATGCCGCACGCGCCGCCCAGACGACCCCCGCGCCGAACACAGCGAGACCGATCCGGCGGCGCCGCACCTTGGCGGTGTTCCGCAACAGCCGCTCGCGCCCCTTCACTCGCCCATGATGCAGCTCGCCGGCAAGTCCAGTTCCCCCGCCCGGGAGGACGACCCGGTCCCGGCGCGTCTGTCAGCGCCGAGCCGACCAGTCCGTCGTCTCCAGAACGGGGTGACGCTCGATGGCATCGATCAGCGAAACAGATCCGCTGACCTTGCTGCCCTGCAGGTCGTAGTCCGTCCACACCATCCAGGACCGATCCACGGGCCACAGATTCGTCGGTGAGAACCCGTAGCGTCCTCCGCGCTCCGCGATCAGGCCGGGCACTGCCGACAACGGGCCGCGCCACACGTGGAGCTTGTCGAAATCCCCGGTGGGCACGGATGCGTAGAAGGCGACGCACTCCGTGCCAGGGCCGGCGACCGAGTGCTGGCTCAGGGCGTCAAGCAGGGCATCGAGGCTCTCCTCGTCGAGAGAACCCTCAGGTGGTGGCTGGATGTCAGCGGGCCAACTGCTGTGGGGAAACCAGCTGTAGCTTGGCGGGAGGGTCCGATCCCGTTCCGGCTCCGCCCCTCGGGCCAGGTACGTCGACCAGAGCACCCGTTGCCAGGGGCCACCGGGCCGGGACACGTAACCCAACGGTATGCCGGTCTCGGTCGTGTCCTCGTCGAGGTTGATGCCACCGACGACCAGCGGCGCAAGGTCTCCGGCGTCGAGCCCGCGGCGAAGGATGTCGTCGTGCGTGCCCAGACGCGCGAGGCCAGGGTTCTCGTACATCGCATGGAGGATCCAGGTCGACGACTCCCACCCGACCGGGTTGTAGCCGGTGAGCGCCTCGTGATCAGGGCGGTCTGCGAGCCAGGTCAACAAGCTGGCGGGGTCCTCGACCCGTTCCATGGACACAGTCGCCATTGTCCGTACCGGTGCTGGGTCCGATCAACGAGGTCGACCACCGGACCCGCGCGCTACCACCGCCGATGCCATTCGAGGTGCCCCCGGTGCGCCACCGTCGGGGCATCCCCGCGCTCGACGTACAGCACCTCATCCTCGACCCATCAGACGTCGCCGGCGCGAAGGAGGACCGGCGCTTCCAAGGTCAGAGCAAGGCGACAGCCGTCAGAGCTGCTGGGCAAGCCCTCCAGGTCGTCCACCAACTCCGCTCGGCCTGCGGTGACGGGCTCGGTCTTCACGCCACCATCCTGCCGTGCTGCCAGCCGTCGCAGGCCTTCCGCCGTTCATCGACCGCTGGGACCATCGTCCGATGAACGAGCGGCCTCCAGTCACGAGGGCACCTGACGACCCCGCCAGTCGACTGGGCGCCTCTCGGTCGATCGTGCCCCTCGCCACCGCCCTCCGGCGATGGGCCATCGGCCTGGCCATCGGGACTCTCCTCGTCCTGGCCCTGTCATGGTTCTACTCCGAGGGCTTCTTCGCGATCCTCAGCGCGTTGGGCTTCGTCCACCACCAGGGTGACCGACGCTCGGGCTGGGCTGTCGCCGCAGCCTGGCTGACCGCAATGCCGGTGGCATTGATTGCTGCCTGGATGTTGCAGGGCTGGCTGCCCCAACCGTGGGACGGCATCCTGTGCGCCGGAATCGGGTCCCTCCTCGGGACCGTCAGTTACGCGGCCGTGACCCGGGCCGGCCACCGGACGCCGCAGCCCGGGCCCTGACAGCAGCTCGCGCCGACCGTCACACCGCCGCCGGTGGCGACAACCGCATTTTCTGCCAGTTGCGGAACACGAAGCGGTGTACCGACTTCAACCCGACCCACAGGGCCGGATACAGAGCCGCACGGCCGAACCCGCGCACCGTGACCGTCGTCGTCCGGGTGACCCGGGTGCCGCGCGCTGTCGGGGCCAACTCGAACACATCCCCGAGCTGGTCGACGAAGCGGTGGAAGCCCAGGTCCGTCGACTCCATGTGGAACGCCAACCGGGCCGGCGGTTCCCACGTCGTGATCCGCTGCCGCACCACACCCTGCTGCGACACACACTGCCGGGCGGCGCCCACCTCACCCGGGCCGTCCGGCAGGCGACACGTCGTCGGCCGGGGCGTACCCAGATAGAAGACCGGACACCGGGGCTGTAACTCCAGGCGCGAGTCGCACAGCGCCGGCCACAACACCTCCGGAGGGTGGGGCATCATCCAGCGCGTACGCACGATCATGCCGGTAACGGTAGCCCTGGCATCGACAGCGCACTGTCCGGTGGAGGGACTACCTGGCGTTGTCTCGGTCACCTGTGGCCGAGGGCGCTAGCTTCCTCCGATGAGCTACGACATGGTCGTCCAGCGGTTCGAGCAGGGCGAGGCGGCGCCGATGGAGGGAAAGGCGTTCCTGGCCGTCTTCGAGCCTCACGTCGACCTAAGGGAACCTCAATACCGCTACTGGCATATCAGCGCCGACGAGGGCGGCACGGCAGACGTCTACGCCGCACTCGCCGGCGGCACTCTTGACAGTCTCATGATCAGCCGATTCTCCGCCGGCTCCATTCTCGACACGCTCGTCAGGTACATCGGGCTCGCCGATGCCGTCGTGCTTCCACCTGGCTGCCCCACTCTGCCCGCGCACGAAGGGCAGAGGCAGCATCTTCCCGAGGAACTTCGCGCCGACGCCGTGGTCGTCACAGCAGGCGCCGACGCGGAGCGCGTCCTGCGGAGCTGCTAGGCGATGTGCAGCGGATCTGATAGCTCCTACCGGAATCGCAACCAGATGCCGCGGCCGAAGCTGACCCGGCTGGCTCCTTCAGCGGAGGGGCAGGGAAGGATCCGCATCGTGATCTCTCTACCTCAGCCTGAGGACCTCACGTCGCTGGTGCTCCGTACGGACTTCACCAACGACACCGCCTGGGCATCCGTGAAGGCGGCCTTACGCACCTGGAAGGGCGCCGACGCCGCCACCTTCGTCAGCGACCCGACGTACGCAGGCGTGAGCCCTCAAGAGCTGGTCGACGCGGACAACGCGGCGAGCAACGACGACAAGCTCACGTACCTCTTCCTTGCCGACGCGACAACGATGGCCGACGTCGAGCGCCCGCTGCTCGCACTCGACCTGGCGGACGAGCCCGGCCGCACCTTCCGGGTGCCACCCCGTTGGTACGCGGATGTCTCGACGAACCTCGCCATCGCGAACATGGACTTCTCCGAGTTCGCCGACGCCGTCGACGAGTCTGGCACGTACCGGGGCTTCAACGGAGACTGACGTCTGGGACCTCGTTGCAAAGCGTGGATTGGAGCCCATCCCTCCGGGTCGTGCCCCATGCCGCGCCGGTTCCCGCTCGTACGGCCCAGACCTGGTCGTCGTCGACTGCTCGCCGACGCCGCTCTTTTGCAAGCTCTGAGGCGACGGCCAAGTCCGCCGACGTCCTACCCGAACGTCACCCAGCTAGATCGAGCTGTCCTCCACCTTGCTGAGCATCACGTCAATGTCGCCGGTCCGGATCATTTCCTCCAGGGCCGCCACCATTGCCTCGACGCCGGGTCTCGGAATGATGACCAGGTCGGAGCACCAGAAGTAGTGACCGCCGCCCGCCTCCCCGGTCTTAGCCCACCTTCGCAGGAGCCGGCCGATCTCAACCGTCGTCATGAAGGTGGCGTAGCGATGGGTGCCGTCGGCGAGGTAGACGTGAGCATCGATGTTGTCCGCCGTCGCAGGGTCGTCCCCCTCGCCGGACATGAAGCTGACACGAGCGCCCTCGACGACGCGGTCCCATTCCACCGTCTGGCTCACGGCAACCATCATCGCAGCCTCGGACGCTCGGCGTGGGGATCGGATTGGTCACGTGGTGAGCGGTCGTGCCGACTGGTTGTAGCCTCGGCCGTTGTGACCTGGCTGCCTGAGGACTTCGTCCACCCCATCTACGTGCCCGTGCCCAGTACCGCGCTTCACCTGCGGCCGATCCGGGAGGCGGACACCGCGATCGACTACCCCGCCGTGATGGGCTCCCGGGATCGCCTGTGGGAGATCTTCGGGCCGGCCTGGGGTTGGCCATCGGAGACGATGACCTACGAAGAGGACCGCATCGACTTGCTGCGGCATGAGAAGGAGATAGCCGCGCACCTGTCGTTCAACTACGCGCTGCTGGACGACAAAGAGACGGCCATTTTCGGCTGCGTCTACATCGACCCGCCTGAGCGCACCGGCTCGGACGGAGAGGTCTCCTGGTGGGTGGTGGACGACCTCGTCGGCGGCGAGGTGGAACACGCGCTCGACGCGCTGGTGCCGCAGTGGATCGCCGCTGACTGGCCCTTCCAGCAGCCCCGCTATCTGGGCCGCGACATGTCCTGGCAGGACTGGATCGCGCTGCCGCCTGCCTCGTGACACGGCGGCTGCCATCCCGATGCTCCCGTGGATGTCAACCCCGCGAACCCCGAAACTGCACGCTTCGGGTACGCGACAGAAAATTGCCTCGCTGATCTAATCTCGCGTTATGACGCGTGCACGCCGCCAGAGCCTGTTCGCGCTCCTGGGCGGGACGCTCTGGCTCGCAGCGGGCATCGGGCTGTTGCTCCGCTGGCACGGCCTGGGAGTTTGGCTGCTTACGGGAGCATCTCTGCTCGCCCTTCACTGGTCGCGTGGGTCTCGCGGTCCTGAGGTGGAACCGACCCAGGAGGAGCCACATTCGACGGACAAGGCACTCGGCTGATGGCGTCAGTGATCCAGGCCGTGGGCCTCGTCGGTGTTGCTGGGGTCCTGGTCGCCGTGGTGGTCCTCGCGCTGATCTCCTTCTGGAAATCACGGCATCGCCACGCAGACGATGATGCCGGGGACTTCCCGTTCAGCCCTCCACTGCATGGGGGCAGCGGTGGTGACACAGGTGATGGCAGCTGCTAGGCGTTGAGCCAGGGCGGCTTCGGAGCGCAGCCAGTCAGGGCAGCCCGGAGCCCGGCCGCCCCGAGGCCGGGTGCTCAGCGCCTGGTCTCGTACCTGGTCAGAACCACGCCGCCAGGGAACGTCCGGGTCTCCATCAGGGTCAGGTTCACCCAGCTGTCCAGTGTCGCGAAGAACGGCGTGCCGCCACCCACCAGGACCGGATGGGTGACGACCGCGTACTCATCGATCAGCCCGGCCCGCATGGCCGCCGCGGCGAGGGTGGCGCTGGCGATATCCAGAGGGCCGCCGTCATCGGCCTTGAGCCGGCTGATTTCGGCAACCGCGTCGCCGGTGACCACTCGGGCATTCCAGTCGACCGCGCTGGTCGTCGAGGAGAACACCACCTTCGGCATCTCCCGCCAGCGACGGGCGAACTCGACCTCCGCCGGTGTGGCACCCGGCCGCTGGTCGGCGGTCGGCCAGTGGGAGCTCATCGCCTCCCACAGTTTGCGCCCGTACAGTGCCGTGCCCGTCGCCCCCACCCGGTCGGACCACCACTGGAACAATTCGTCGCTCGGTACGCCCCAGCCCAGGTCGCCGTCCGGCGCGTTGATGTAGCCGTCCAGGCTCAGGTTCATACCGAAGGTCAGTCTCCGCATGGTGATCAGCCTCCCGTACGCGACTCCTCGCCGTACAGATCACCACGCCGTCAGAGCCGTTGACAGGCCCGGAGGCGGCACGACCATGGCTCAGCGGCTCTCCGGAGGACCTCAGGAGCAGGTCAGAGCACCCGCACCCGTCACCTGGCGTCGTATTGCAAGCTACCGTCGTCAGCGCAGCAATGCCTGGTGCCGGGGAGGCGTGGGGTGACAGAGCTTGAGGGCACCTACCGCAAACTTCTGCTGATTGATCCGCCACTACGCAGGCAGTGGCTACTCGATCGCAAGCCTGACGCGGTCAGTCCCGTGTACTGGTGGCTCGCACTGATCGACTCAGCAACCTCGGATGTACGCCGCCAGCACCGCGGATGGCCCGGCCATCGGCCCCGTGCCGACATGCCCCTAGCGGTCTTCCTGATCGACCTGGCATCAGACCACGGTTTCCCAATGGAGCTGGCGGTCGCACACTTCACCTCGCTCATCACGATCGCCCTTGATGCAGGTCAGCGAGTCCAGGAGCTACCAGCGAGCGCTCGGCCGGACACGGTCGCCAGGCGGGCTGTCGACAGCTTTGGCATAACACGGGAAGAAGCTGCTGCCCGGGCAGCGAACCTCCGCGCAACCCCGCTTACCGAGGATGATTTCGTCCAGCCAGGTGAGGACTGGCGGGCGAGATGGCAAGCACTCACAGTGACCGACGACTACCAGGACTACCACCGACTTCTCGCCATCGAGCGGATCTTGACCGACCTCGCACCCCTCGTCAGGCACATGACCGACGCCCACCTCGTCGCTGACGTCCGCGCATGGCTTCGGGTGCTGACCGAGTTGGACCCGACTCGGAGGTGATCACATCATCCAAACAAGTCCGAACGAACCGCTCGACCGTAACGGGCAGCCCGGGCCCTCCCGCCACGGAACATGCTTGACACTCGCTTCCCACCAGACGCTTGACATGATCGAGATACTCGCCTGCAATACCTTGGCGCATCGATCCACGGATAGTTGAGGAGGTTTCGCGGCGTGTCGGAGCCGGACAAGCTCGACACGGCTCGTCGTCACTTCCCCGTGGGAGAACACATCACGGGTCAGGTCGTCCGTATACCGAGGCCCGGAGTGACCGGATTGCTCGTGGACTTGGGCCAGGAGCCAGAGGGCTTCGTTGACGTCGTGGTCTTGCCATACGAACCGGCTGACTGGCCTGCGGTTGGCACAGTGACCACGTTTGAGGTTCTCCAACACAGGACGGGCCAGGTTCGCCTCCTACCTCTCGACGAGCGATTCCGTTCACCGACCTACCTGTCCACTGGCTGAGCCACCAGGAGTGGTTATCCATCAAGGCGCGATTTCCGATCGGCTCCGTGGTCACCGCGACTGTCACTGACGTCTTCGTCTCGAACAGGGAGTGCGTGGTGAGGTTCGAAGACTGCTGGTCATCCTTGGAATGGAGCAGCGAGGCCCCGAACGTCGGCGCCACTGGCAGGTACACCGTCGCCCGGCACCTAGATGTCACTCGACGGGTCATCCTTACGCCGGAGGCGCAGTAACCACAACCACGCCACCTGCCGCCAGCTCGCCGACGCGGCCGGCGTGCGCTGCACTACGCCGTGCAGGCTTTATGGCCGCGCGGCCCGGCCGGCTACCGGCCCAGCACCACCCGCCAATGGTCTGTCGTTCTGCGGCGGCCCCTTGGGGCTCCCCGCTTCCGCGCCAGCCGCCGGGCGTGTTGCGTGACCGGAGTCGGAGCGCCAGCGGAGCGACGGACCCGCGCCCAGGCGGCGGCGCGTGCGGCCCGTTCAGGGCCGCTTTGAAGACGTACAGAAAGTCTCAACCACTTTGCCAGCAGGCCGGTGTCCGGTCTCGGGACCTGCGTGACACATCGGTATCAGGACCTGGGTGACACTCCGCCGAGTGTTGGTGGAGATGAGCGTGATGGAGCAGCGGTATCGAGCCGTCCAGGACGTGGTTGCCGGGTCGACGGTCACGGACGTCGCCGAGCGATTCGGGGTCTCCCGCCAGGCGGTGCATCGCTGGCTGGCCTGGTATGAGCAGGAGGGTTTGGAAGGTCTGGCCGATCGTTCCAGCCGGCCGCGCTCTTCACCGGGGCAGACGTCGCCGGAGGTGGAGGCGCTGATCTGTGAGCTGCGCCGGAACCATCCGCGTTGGGGTGCCCGTCGCCTGCTCTATGAGCTTGGCCGACGTGACTGTCCCGGTCCGATTCCGTCGCGGATCACGGTGCATCGGGTGCTGATCCGACATGGCCTGATCGATCCGACACCCCGCCGCCGGCGCCGAGAGGACTACCGGAGGTGGGAACGTGGCCGGCCTATGGAGTTGTGGCAGATGGACATCGTTGGTGGCATCCATCTGGCTGACGGTGGTGAGGCGAAGGTCGTGACCGGCGTTGACGACCATTCCCGGTTCTGCGTCATCGCTGCCGTGGTCCGCCGGGCCACAGGCCGGGCCGTGTGTCTCGCCTTCGCCGAGGCTCTACAACGGTTCGGGGTGCCCGAGGAGGTGCTCACGGACAATGGCAAGCAGTTCACCGCCCGGTTCGGCCGCGGTGGCGGCGAGGTGATGTTCGACCGGATCTGCCGGGAGAACGGCATCATTCACCGGCTGACCAAGCCTCGCTCACCGACCACCACGGGCAAGGTCGAGCGGTTCCACCAGACCCTGCAACGCGAACTCCTCGACGACGTCGAAGTCTGGTCCGACCCGGAGGAAGCTCAAGCAGCCATCGACGTGTTCCGGCACGAATACAACAACGAACGACCCCACCAGTCCCTCGGGATGGCGGTCCCGGCCGACCGGTTCACCACCCAGCCCGCCGAGGAGAAGATCCCCCTGCGGCTGCCGCCACCGCTGACCACCATCCCCGCACCCCGAACGCCGCCGCTTGCGCCACCGCCGACGTCTCCATCAGCCGCCAGATCGGCCACCGCCGCAGCAGCACCATCGGCAACCGGCGACGACGTCGGCCTAGCCGTGGAGGTCACCCGCCTCGTTCCCGCCTCGGGCAACCTCACCGTCTGCGGACAACAGTTCTGGCTCAGCCCCACCCGAGCCGGACTACCGGTCACCCTCTGGGCCGACACCACCGTCGTTCACCTGCTCATCGACGGCGTCCGCCTCAAGACCGTCCCGTCCCGGCTCACCCCCAATCACCTGCGGCAACTCCGCGCCGACAACGGTCAGCCCGCCGGGCCACCACCGATCACCACCGGCACCGTCCGATCCGGCGCCCCGATCGAGGTCGAACGGCTCGTCAACGCCACCGGCCTGATCAGCCTCGCCGGCCGACAGCATCCCGTCGGCTACCACTTCGCCGGCAGGCGCGTCACCGTCCGACTCGACCGCGGCCTCCTGCAGATCACCGCCGACGGCGTCCTGCTGCGCAGCCTGCCCAACCCCCTGACACCAGCCGAGACCGCCAGCATCCGCGACGCCCGCCCCGCTGGACCACCACCCACCCCGAACCCGCAACCCGTGCGGGTCGAACGCCGCGTCAGCTGCCGAGGAGCCCTGGTCATCGCGGGCCAACGCATCCACGTCGGCATCGCCCACGCTGGCCGAACGCTCACCGTCGAAGCCGCCGATACCAGCTTCCGCGTCCACGACGGCGACCAGCTCCTCACCGAAGTCCCGCGCACCACCGTCAAACCGATCGCCCGGTTCAAGGTCCGTAAGCCGGAGCCCCCGCGACAGCAAACAGACGGTCAGGTCGAGTCGGAGTATGCGAGGTGACTACCACAGTGCCGGCAGCGAAAGAGATAGGCGGTGACCGGGCCCTCCTTGCTCAGCGCTTGCAGATACCAGTCCTTGTCATCGGCCGACCAACCAGACCCGGCCAACTCCAGCCGCAGGTGTTCCAGCGCGTCAGGAAAGGCAGCCAACTCGTTCGCCCCGACCAAGCCATGGAACTCCGCCGCGTCGCGGCAATGGTGCATCCACTGCTCCTGCTGCCACCCCAGAAAGCCGGGCGTCCGGCGGAGAACCACCTCGGTCACGTCGGCAGGCACGTCGTCCGGAACCCGCCAGCTCTTGTCGGTGAACTGCGCGTCGAACATCCCAGCCGCCCGGCCGTCCGCGATGCACCAAGGGCAAAGCGCCCTGGCCAACTCTTCCACCGCGAAGACCGGGCCGACATACGTGAACGGCCGCCGCCGTCGGCAACACGCGCACACCACCTCAGCAGCCACGATCGAACCCGTCCCCACCGGATCCGGGTGATAAGCAAACTGCGGAAGACGTTCCTCGTCAGCCAGCACCCGCCGATCCTAGGACGTCACGAGCGGCCACCCGAGCCCTAAACAGCTACCCTGAAGCGAAGATCGTCTAGCCGGACGTGTCACCTACGTCCCGAGACTGATCTGTCACGCAGGTCCTGAGACCCGACATTGCCAGCAGGCCGGTGTCCTGCACCGGTTGATGGTTGACACTGCGGCCTCGGTTGATGTTTGACACCCGGTCGGCTTGGTGCACGTTGCGTCTGTAACTCAGGCGGGAGGAGCACCGGGTGGGACTCCGAAGACGGAGGTCGCCGCCCGGTATGGAGTGTCGCGGCAGACGATTCACAACTGGCTGGCCCGGTATGCCGCCGCGGGCGTCAGGGGCTTGGAGGACCGATCTCACCGTCCGCATGTCTGCCCGCACCGGGTTGACGCCTCGACGGAGGCGTTGGTGTGTGAGCTGCGGCGGGATCATCCGCGGTGGGGTCCGCGTCGGCTGCGGTTCGAGGCAGGGCGTCGGGGGGTGACTCCTGCGCCGGCTCGGGCGACTGTGTATCGGATCCTGCCGTCCCCCGACGCAGCACCACCGACCTGAACCGCACCAAGGCGCACCACCGCATCAGCACCACTGGCTGAACCTTGAGCCTGAGGCTAGGCGGTGAACCACCCAACAGCCGGGGCACCGCGATAATCCGGCCGGCTCGCCCACACCTGGCCCCACGCTCTCTCCTGTGTCGAGTCCAGGCGTCCGTGGCGGGATGCCTCAGCGTATGCGCCCAGCTGACGGTGCAGCGCTGACGCGGCCTCGACGCCCGCGGCCCTGATCTCATGCAGGACATAGCGCCGGGGGCGATGGCCCAGTGGATAGACCCCCGCAAACCAGAACTCCCGCCCATCCCACCGGGCCAGCCCGTCGATCGCTCCGTCGTAGAAGTCGTCGCACCACAGAATCTCGACGCCGGACAGCTCGACCAGACTGGCCAACACCGACTCCTCGTGCATCAGAAAATATTCGTCGGGTTCCTCAGGCACACGGAACACGCTAGCCCTTCCGCCTCACACGGGTGACCAGCCCTACCATCGGCCGTAGGCAGTAGACCTCATCGATCACGACCTGGCGTCAAGGATCCTCCGACGCCGTTCCGTCAAACATCATCCGAGACCAGGCATTGCCAGCAGGCCGGTGTCGTACTCCGGTTGATGGGTTACAGATTGGCTCCAGCTGATGGGTTACAAGATCAAGCAGGGGTAGCTACGTCCTTGCATGCGTCAGAAAGGATCGGGCGGCCAGTTCGCCAGAACGGTTACGGGCCCACACCGCCCACCGGGCGCCAGAGCCGGGAAACACGGTGGCGAACGTTTTCCAGATGTGCAGCCGGAAGCCGTCTTGCTCCCACCAACGCTCGGTGTATCCGCACGCCTCGGGTATCGGGGTGAGGTGCTCGGCGTGTGCCTCGACCGCCGCCAGTCCTGGCGCGTCGTCGAGCGATACCGGGATCCAGGCGGCGCAATCCTGGTAGAGCGCCTCGGCTTCGAGCATCGCGTCGATGCCAGGAAAGACGGGCACCACCGGTGCCGAGTGCGGGCCTGTGAAGCAGTGGACGACAGCGCCGTCGCCGCGCAGCCAAACCGCGTACGGGTGCGCGACGTCATGCTCAATGAGGTCGGCCATCGAGTCCTGGTCCTCGGGGGCGTAGTCGTCTGCTGCCCACGGGACCGGCACGAACGTGACGGTCTCTTCGAACGACCAGGCGACGCTGCGGTACCGCAGACCCCCGTACCGGGCCGCTGCTCGCCGGAACAGGGTCAGCGTTGCCTGGACGTCCACGCCGGGCATCTGGCTCAACAAAGACCGCAGCTCGTCCGTCGCTGGCCCATTCGACACGTCGAACGACGTTCGCTCCGCAGCATGCCTGAGGAAGCGAGTGACTCTCGGCGACAACCCAGAAGGGTCGTCCAGGACGTGATGCATGACTCCATGATCGAGGATACGCAACCAGACCTAGCCGGGGGTGTCACTCAACAGCCGACACCCAATCCGTCACGCCGGCCCGGTCCCCGGGGTGCCCTCGACGGCCTGAGGACGACATGATCATGGGTCATCTGCCGTCGGGACGGTCGTACCTGCAGGTCACAGCACCCGCACTCGTCACTTGGCGTTGAAGTAGCTGGCCTCCGGGTGGTGGACCACGATCGCGTCGGTGGCCTGCTCCGGCATGAGCTGGAACTCCTCGGACAGCTCGACACCGATCCGGTCCGCGCCGAGCAGGTCCACGATCTTCGCCCGATCCTCCAGGTCGGGGCACGCCGGGTAGCCGAACGCGTACCGGCAGCCCCGGTAGTCGTTGCGCAGCAGACCGGCCAGGTCGGTCGGGTCGTCGTGGCCCAGCGGACGGCCGTCGGGCAGGGTCATCTCGGCGCGGACGCGCCGGTGCCAGTACTCGGCGAGGGCCTCGGTGAGCTGCACCGACAGCCCGTGCACCTCCAGGTAGTCGCGGTACTCGTTGCGGGCGAACAGCTTCGCCGCGTACTCGCTGACGGGTTGGCCGACGGTGACCAGTTGCAACGCGACCACATCGAGCTGGTCGCCCTTGGGTTTGAAGAAGTCCGCCAGGCAGAGCCGCCGCTCCTGCCGCTGCCGGGGGAAGGAGAACCGGGCGCGCTCCGCGTGCCCGTTCTCGTCGAGCACCACCAGGTCGTTGCCTTCGGAGTACGCGGGGAAGTAGCCGTACACCACGGCTGCCTCGAGCACCTGGTCGGCGATCAGCCGGTCCAGCCAGTACCGCAGACGCGGCCGACCCTCGGTCTCGACCAGCTCGTCGTAGGAGGGTCCCTTGCCGCCCCGGGCGCCGTTGAGGCCCCACTGCCCGCGGAACGTGGCCCGCTCGTCGAGCAGCGCCGCATAATCCGCCATCGGCACGCCCTTGACCACCCGGGTGCCGAAGAACGGCGGGGTGGGCACCTCCACGTCCACTGCCACGTTGGAGCGGACCGAGGAGTCGTGCAGCTCGGGCAGTGACTCGGTGACCATGGTGCGCTGCCGTTCCCGGCGGGCGCGTCGGGCCGCGAGGGCGGCCTCCCGCTCCGGGTCGATCACCGGGGCGCCGCCGCGCTTGGCGGTCATCACCTTGTCCATCAGGGACAGGCCCTCGAACGCGTCCCGCGCGTAGTGCACCTGGCCGGGGAACATCGCCCGCAGGTCGTCCTCGACGTACGCGCGGGTCAGCGCCGCCCCTCCGAGCAGGACGGGCCAGCGCTCCGCGACCCCGCGCGTGGCCATCTCGGCCAGGTTTTCCTTCATGATGACGGTGCTCTTGACCAGCAGCCCGGACATGCCGATCGCGTCAGCGCGGTGCTGCTCGGCGGCGTCGAGGATGGCGTTGATCGGCTGCTTGATGCCGATGTTCACCACCTCGTAGCCGTTGTTCGACAGGATGATGTCGACCAGGTTCTTGCCGATGTCGTGCACGTCGCCGCGCACGGTCGCGAGCACGATGCGGCCCTTGCCGCCGTCCTCAGTGGTCTCCATGTGCGGCTCCAGATAGGCCACCGCGGTCTTCATCACCTCGGCGGACTGGAGCACGAACGGCAACTGCATCTGGCCGGAGCCGAACAGTTCGCCGACCACCTTCATGCCGTCCAGCAGGATGTCATTGATGATCGACAGTGGGGACCGGCCGCCGGCCATCGCGTCGTCCAGGTCGGCCTCCAGGCCGTTGCGCTCACCGTCGATGATCCGCCGCTTGAGCCGCTCGTCCAGCGGCAACGCCGCCAGCTCCTGCGCCCGACTGGCCCGGGCGCTGGTCACGTCCACGCCCTCGAAGAGTTCGAGGAAGCGCTGCACCGGGTCGTACCCCTCGCGGCGCCGGTCGTAGACCAGGTCGAGGGCGACCTCGCGCTGCTCGTCGGGGATCTTCGACATCGGCAGGATCTTGCTGGCGTGCACGATCGCCGACGTCAGGCCGGCCTGCACGCACTCGTGCAGGAACACCGAGTTGAGCACCTGCCGGGCGGCCGGGTTGAGGCCGAAGGAGATGTTCGAGATGCCCAGGGTGAAGTTGACGCCCGGATAACGCCGGGCGATCTCCCGGATCGCCTCGATGGTTTCGAGGCCGTCACGGCGGGTCTCCTCCTGCCCGGTGGCGATCGGGAAGGTCAACGCGTCGATGAGGATGTCGGCGCGGTCCATGCCCCACCGGCCGGTCAGGTCGTCGATGAGCCGAGCCGCGACCCGCACCTTCCACTCCTGGGTACGTGCCTGCCCCTCCTCGTCGATGAGCAGCGCCACCACCGCCGCGCCGTGCTCACGGACGATCGGCATCACCCGCGCGTAACGGGAGTTGGGGCCGTCGCCGTCCTCGAAGTTCACCGAGTTGACCACGCACCGCCCGCCGAGCATCTCCAGCCCGGCCTCGACCACGTTCGGCTCGGTCGAGTCCAACATGATCGGCAGGGTGGACGCGGTGGCGAACCGGCCGGCCAGCTCGCGCATGTCCTGGGTGCCGTCGCGGCCCACGTAGTCGACGCACAGGTCGAGCAGGTGCGAGCCGTCCCGGGCCTGACTGCGGGCGATCTCCACACAGGCACGCCAGTCGCCGGCGAGCATCGCCTCGCGGAACGCCTTCGAACCGTTGGCGTTGGTCCGCTCCCCCACCATCAACACCGACGCGTCCTGGGCGAACGGCACCGGGTGGTACACCGAGGAGACACCCGCCTCGTGCCGGGCCTCACGGGCCGGAGCGATGCTGCCGTGCAGCCGCTCGGACAACACCCGGATGTGCTCCGGCGTGGTGCCGCAGCAGCCGCCGACCAGCCCCACGCTGTAGTCGGTGACGAACCGCTCCAGGGCCTCGGCCAGCTCCACCGGGGTCAGCGGGAAGTACGCGCCGTCGGCGGTCAGCACCGGCAGGCCGGCGTTCGGCATCACCGACAGGGGGATGCGGGAGTGCTGCGACAGGTAGCGCAGGTGCTCGCTCATCTCCGCCGGGCCGGTCGAGCAGTTGAGGCCGATCAGGTCCACCCCGAGCGGCTCGATCGCCGCCAGGGCGGCACCGATCTCGCTGCCCACCAGCATCGTGCCGGTCGTCTCCACGGCCACGTGACAGATGATCGGCACCGACTGGCCCAGCTCGGCCATCGCCCGCTTCGAGCCGACCACCGCCGCCTTGACCTGGAGCAGGTCCTGGCAGGTCTCGATGATCAGCGCGTCCGCGCCGCCTTCGATCAGACCGGCCGCGTTCTCCTGGTACGCGTCGCGCAGGGTCGCGTAGTCGGCGTGCCCGAGGGTGGGCAGCTTGGTGCCCGGCCCGATCGAGCCGAGCACGAACCGGGGTCGCTGTGGGGTGCTGGCCGCGTCGGCGGCCTCCCGGGCGATCCGCGCGCCCGCCTCGGACAACTCCCGGATGCGCTGCGGGATGTCGTACTCGGCGAGGTTGGCGAGGTTGGCGCCGAAGGTATTGGTCTCCACGCAGTCCGCGCCGGCGGCCAGGTAGGCGTCGTGCACGCCGCGCACCACGTCCGGCCGGGTGACGTTGAGGATCTCGTTGCACCCTTCGAGACCGTCGAAGTCGTCGAGCGTGAGGTCCGCGGCCTGCAGCATCGTGCCCATCGCCCCATCGGCGATGAGAATCCGGTCGGCCAGCACATCCATCAACGAAGTCCGCACCCGTTCAGGTTAGTGCGGTCCGCATCGCACCCAGCGCCCCTCGGCGCGCGTTCCCATATTGTGTCGCCGGGATCACGCTGTCTGGTTCGTTCGTGTATGACCGGTCGCCGGTCCGGTGGACCGGCGCGGCCGACGGGCCGCATCCCTGCCCGGCACGTAGGCTGGCGGACGTGAAGGACAACTGGGACGCCACTGTGCCACACGGTACGACGACCGGGCGCGATCCCGGCGCCGACCGCAACGAGCAGGGTGAGGTGACGGCGTGACCGAGTTCGACGGACTGCCGGTGCTGCGGTCCCCGGTGGCGATCGCCGCCTTCGAGGGCTGGAACGACGCCGCTGACGCGTCCACCGCCGCGGTCGAGCACCTGGAGCAGGTCTGGAACGCCCGGCAGATCGCCGAGCTGGATCCGGAGGACTTCTACGACTTCCAGGTCAGCCGGCCCACCATCACGATGGCCGACGGAGAGACCCGCAGGGTGGAGTGGCCGACGACCCGGTTCATGGTGGCCAGCCCGGAGGGCACCGACCGTGACGTGGTGCTGATCCGCGGCATCGAGCCGAGCATGCGCTGGCGCACGTTCTGCGAGCAGGTGCTGGAGATCTGCCACAGCCTCGAGGTGGAACGGGTCGTGCTGCTCGGCGCGCTGCTCGCCGACGTTCCGTACACTCGGCCGCTGCCGATCAGCGGCAGCGCCTCCGACGCGCAGGCCGCCGAGCGTTACCAGCTCACCCCCACCCGCTACGACGGGCCGACCGGCATCGTGGGCGTGCTGCACGACGCCTGCGCCCGCGCCGAGGTGGACGCTGTCTCGTTCTGGGTGCACGTGCCGCACTACGCCAACAACCCGCCCTGCCCGAAGGCCACCCTCGCCCTTCTGCACCGGGTGGAGGAGGTCGTCGACCTGCCGGTGCCGATGGCCGACCTGGCCGAGGAGTCCGCCGAGTGGGAGCAGCGCGTGCGCAGCGCCGCCGAGCAGGATGCCGAGCTGGGCGAATACGTTCGCGAGCTGGAGGAACGGGTCGGCGACGAGGGCATCACCCCGTTGACCGGTGACGAGATCGCCCAGGAGTTCGAGAAGTACCTGCGCCGACGGGGCGGTTCGGCCGGCCCCACCGCCGGTTCCTGGTAGCACGTCCCCGCTGCGGGCCTTCGGACCTTTTGTGGTCCGGGGGCCCGTTTTGGTGTGTCCGGGGTGGCGCCGTCACACCCTCTAAGGCATCCTAGGAACCTAGATGTGATCAAGGAGGCGGGTGTGCAGATCAATCCCGGGGCCGCTGAGTTCCCGCACCGACAGATCGCCGCGCAGCTCAAGGCCCAGGTCCGCCGGGGCGACTGGGGGCCGGGCGAGCGACTGCCGTCCATCCCGGCCATCGCCGAGATGTTCGGCGTCGCCAAGCAGACCGTGCAACGCGCCGTCGACCAGCTGCGGGTCGAGGGCATCCTGATCACCAAACCCGGCTCCGGTACGTACGTCCGGGGCACCCGACGCCGACTCAACCGGCTCTCCCGGGGCCGGTACGGCGGCTTCCGCGGCTATCACACCGACCTGGCCGCACGGTACCGCCAGCAGCTCGTCTCCGTCGGCCTGTCCCCCGCGCCCGCCGAGGTCGCCGACGCGTTCGGCGTCTCCGACGGCACCAACCTGCTCTGCCGCCGGCACCTCGTCCGCACCGACGACTCCCCCGTCGAGGTGGGCGCCTCCTGGTTCCTGCCCCGCGACACCACGGGCACCTCGTTGGAGCGCGCCGAGGCGTTCGGCCGACCCCTCTACCAGGAGGCCGAAGAGGTCACCGGCCGGCGGTACGTCTCGGCCACCGACACGATCAGCGCCCGCCAGCCCAGCCGAGAGGAGGCTGAGACCCTCCAGATCAGGCCGGACACCCCGGTGCTGCACCTGCTGCACGTCGCGTACGACGCAAACCGCAAACCGATCGAGGTTGCTCAGGCCACCTGGCCCGGCCCGATGACCACCCTCACCGAGGAGTACAAGATCCCCGGCCCCACCCCCGACCCGGAACCCGACCCCGGCCTGGTCCTGGGCTGACAGACGCCGCGCGGATCGCAGCCGCCCGGTAGATCCGCGAGAACCGGCTGACCCTCGGAGCTCCCGCCATCGACGAGCCGCCACCATTGCATCTATACACTCGGTATCTATACTGCGAGTGTAATCGATGGCCGGGCGCTCCGTTCCGGTGTCGAGCAACCCTGGGGAGAACCCATGCCAACCATGAAAGCTCTCGGTGGACGGGGAATGACGCGCCGCGGCCTGGTCGGGGCCGCGCTGGCGGCCGGGGTCGGCGTTCCGATCGGCATTGCCGGCGTGGCCGGCCGCTCCGCAGCGGCCCCTGCCGACTCGGGCCCGGCTCGGCTCACCCTGCCCGCGCCGACCGGGCCGTACCGGGTGGGTACGGTGCCGCTGCACCTGGTCGACCGGTCGCAGCCGGATCCACTGGCCGGGCCGGGGCGGCATCGGGAGCTGATGATCAGCGTCTGGTATCCCGCTCGCGACGTGCGGCGGTACCCGCTCGCCCCATGGATGACCGCCGCGTCGATGCGCATGCTGCTGGACTCCGCCGGGTTCAACCCCGAGGCCGCGCGGGCGCCGCTGACCGCCGGGCACGAGGGCGCCCCGGTTCTGCACCCGGGTCGGCGGCTGCCGGTGGTCGTCTACTCGCACGGCGCCGGAAGCCACCGCTCGGACACCACCATCGTGGTGCAGGAACTCGCCAGCCACGGGTACGTGGTGGTCACTGTGGACCACACCTACGACGGGTTCAGCGAGTTCCCCGACGGTCGGGTCACCGTCCAGGAGGACAACTACGACGCCACCCCGTGGACCTACAGCCGGGACCTCAGGTTCGTCCTCGACCAGATCGCCGACCTCGCCGCCGGGCGCAACCCCGACGTCGGACACGCACGGCTGCCGGCCGGGCTCGGAAGCGCCCTCGACCTGAACCGGATCGGCATGTTCGGCTGGTCGAAGGGCGGCACCGCGACGGCCCTGACCATGGGCACCGACCGGCGGGTCCGCGCAGGGCTGAGCCTCGACGGCCCGATGGTGTCGCAGCCGCCGCCCGCTACCGACCTGTACCGACCGTTCATGCTGATGACGGCGGAGTACACCCGGACCACGAAGCCCGCCGTCGCCGAGTTCTTCACGCACCTGCGCGGATGGCGGCTCAACATTCAGGCCGAGGAGGCAATCCACTCGTCGTACGGCGACAACCAGTGGCTGGTGCCGCAACTGGCACGCATCATCGGGATGAGCGACGAGGACCTCGTCGACTGGATCGGCACCCTCGACCCCACCCGCGCGGTCCGCATCGGGCAGGCGTACCCGCTGGCTTTCTTCGACCTGCACCTGCGGCAGCGGGGCGGGCACCTGCTGAGCGGACCGAGCCGGACCTTCCCCGAGGTGAGGTTCATACCGTGACCCGATGGGCTGAGCCGTTGATCGACTCGGCTTCCTGAAATCGGTGCGTCGGAGTCGTCAGGACACCGCGACGTCCTGAAAACCGAGTCGATCAACGCGCGCGCACCGCACGACGCGCGTGGGCTGTCAGAGGCGGATGCCGAGGAGGGCGTCGACCGTGTTCGCGAAGAGGGCTGGAGCCTCGGGGTCGTCCGCCGCGCCGGCGAGGGTCGCCTCGGCCCAGCGGTCGGCGACCGCGAGGGCGCCGGGGGTGTCGAGGTCGTCGGCCAGGCGTGCGCGTACCCCGGCGAGCAACTCGGCACCGGACGGCCCGGCGGGCGCGGCGGCGGCCTGCCGCCAGCGGGCCAGGCGCTCCTGGGCGGCGGTGAGCAGCTCGTCGGTCCAGGTACGGTCGCTGCGGTAGTGCCCGGAGATCAACGCCAGCCGGATCGCCATCGGGTCGACCTTGTCGGCGCGCAGCCGGGACACGAAGACCAGGTTGCCGCGGGACTTGGACATCTTCTCGCCGTCCAGGCCGATCATCCCGGCGTGCACGTAGTGCTCGGCGAAGGGCGCCTGACCGGTGAGCCGCTCGGCGTGCGCGGCGGAGGCCTCGTGGTGCGGGAACAGCAGGTCGTTTCCGCCGCCCTGCACGTCGATCCGGTCGCCGAGGAGGTTCAGGGCGATCACGGCGCACTCGATGTGCCAGCCCGGACGGCCCGGCCCCAGGTCTCCGCCCGGCCAGGACGGCTCACCCTCGCGGGCCCCGCGCCACAGCAGCGGGTCCAGTGGGTCGCGCTTGCCTGCCCGGTCCGGGTCGCCGCCACGGTCCGGGAAGATCTCCAGCATCTGCTCGCGGGTCAGGTTCGACTCGTAGCCGAACCGGCCGGTGGCGGAGATGTCGAAGTAGACGTCGCCGGTGCCGTCGTCGAGTCGGTACGCGGCACCGTCCTTGACCAGCACCTCGACCTTGTCGGCGATGTCCGGGATCGACTCGACGGCGCCCACGTAGTGCGCCGGCGGGATGATCCGCAACGCCTCCATGTCCTCCCGGAACAGCGCGGTCTCCCGCATCGCGAGGACCACCCAGTCCTCGCCGTCGCGGGCAGCCCGCTCCAGCAGTGGATCGTCGATGTCGGTGACGTTCTGCACGTACCGCACCGGACGGCCGGCGTCGCGCCACATCCGCTGCACCAGGTCGAACGTGATCATGGTGGCGGCGTGGCCGAGGTGGGTCGCGTCGTACGGGGTGATGCCGCAGACGTACATGCTCGCCGCGTCGGCCGGGTCACTCGGGTGGACGCCCTGCCGCGCCGAGTCGTACAACGCCAACGGCTCGCCCGTGCCCGGCAGCCGTGGCACCTCGTGTCCCGCCCAAGACTCCATGAGATCAGCCTAACCAGCCGGGCGACGACGCCGGAGCACCCCACGGGTGATCAAGATGACAGCGGCTCACATGGGTGGCCAGGGCATCGCCGGCCAGTCCTCCGGCGGCTGCGGGAAACGGCCGGCCTCCCGCAACCGGTCGATCCGGGAGGCCAGCTCGGCCACCTCGCTGATCGTCAGGTGGTCGGCCAACTCCGCGCCGAGCGCCCCGGTGACCTGCCCGGCGAGCCCGTCGAGCATCTCCACGGCGTCCGGGGGAAGCTGCCTACCGGCCCAACCCCAGAGGACCGTCCGCAGCTTGTCCTCCACGTGGAAGCTCACCCCGTGGTCCACGCCGTAGATCCGGTCGTCAGTGCCGACGAGAACGTGACCGCCCTTGCGGTCGGCGTTGTTGATCACCGCGTCCAGCACGGCGAGTCGGGCCAGTCGTGGGTCCTCGGCGTGGGCCAACACGTACGCGCTGCCGTCGTCGTCCCGGGCCGCGGCGATCGGGAACCAGCGGGGCGGCAGCTCGTCGGCGGGCAGGAAGCCGACCAGCGCCTCGGCGTCGTCCGGCTCGTCGATCCACAGCTGGCAGGAGCCGGGCCCGAACGGGCCGTCGCGCAGCACTGTGGGCGGCACCAGACCCCAACCGGTCGCCTCGGAGACCAGGTACGCGGAGACCTCCCGGCCGGCCAGGGTGCCGTCGGGGAAGTCCCAGAGCGGTCGTTCGCCACGCACCGGTTTGTAGACGCAGCGGGCGGTGACCCCGTCCAGGGTCAGGATGCCGCGCAGCGTCGTGTTCGACGCGTCGACCAGCCGACCTTCCAGGTCGAGCACGCCGTCGCGCAGCAGCCGAAGCGCGGCGTCACCGTCCTGGCGAGGCTGGAGGCCGGACGAGGTCACCGGTGATAACCGTTGTGCCGCGGGCAGAGGTGCCCGGCGGGGTCCAACGGTTGGCCGCAGAGCGGACACGGCGGCCGGCCCGCGTTGACCACTCGCCGGGCCCGCTCGATGAACTGGCGGGTCGCCTGCGGGGTGAGCCGGACCCGGAGCCGATCCAGGTCATCGTCCGGCTCTTCGTCCTCGTCGTCGTCCTCGTCCTCGTCGTCCTCGTCGCCCAGCTCGACCTCGGGCTCCACCTCGCCGGCGGCGATCGCCTCGATCACCACTGTCGCGGTGTCCACGTCGAAGGCCAGGCCGAGGGTGCCGACCCGGAACTCCTCGTCGACCGGAGTGTCCAGCGGCTCGTTGTCACCGATCACCGGCGCCAGCTCGGGCAGGTCCACCCCGAAGCGACGCTGCGCCTCGGTGAGCAGCTCCTCCAGCTTCTCGGCGAGCAGTGACACCTGGACCTTCTCCAGCGCGACGCTGACCAGCCGGCCGCCGCCGCGGGCCTGTAGGAAGAAGGCGCGCTCCCCCGGCGGGCCGACAGTCCCGGCGACGAACCGCTCCGGCGGTTCGAACGCGTGCACCTGGTGGGTCATACCCACGACCCTATCCGGCCCGCCAGGGCACCGCGCACCCCACCGACCTGAATCGCCACAGCGGCGGCGCGCCCGGCGTACCAGTGGCTGCACCCGGGCGTGGCGGCCTGCGCGCGCCTCGACCGACGACCGGTCTGGGATGGTGCGGCCTGGCGGCCGCCGATCGGCGTCGTCACGAGGCGGCACCGGCCCCGCCGCCGACCGCGGCGTCCGAATCAGCCGCCCGCGACGCCCGCCGACGCCGCTTGCGGGGCGGCGGCACCAGGCCCGAGAGGTCACCGCCGGTGTCGTTGAGCCGGACCAGGAACGGTCGCAGTGGCGTGAACCGGATCGCCGTCACCGACGCCGGGTCGGCCACGATCCGCTGAAATGCATCCAGGTGTACGCCGAGCGCGTCCGCCACGATGGCCTTGATCACATCACCGTGGCTGCACGCCAGCCACACCGCCTCGGGACCGTGCTCGGCGCTCACCCGGGCGTCCCACGAGCGAACCGCCGCCACCGCCCGGGCGGACATCGCCGCCATCGCCTCGCCGTCGGGGAAGACCGCAGCGCTGGGGCGCTGCTGCACCACCGGCCAGAGCGGCTCCTTGGCGAGCTTCTTCAGCGGCTGCCCCTCCCAGCTGCCGTAGTCACACTCGATCAGCCCGTCCTCGATGACCGGCGTGGCCTGCGGCAGCGCCAGCTCCAGGGTCTGCCGGCAACGGATCAGCGGGCTCGTCACGACGGCGGCCAGGGGCACCGCCCGCAACCGCTCGCCCACCGCGACGGCCTGGGCGCGCCCGGTGTCGTCCAGCTCGACCGGTTGCCGGCCGGCCAGGCCGCCATCGGCGTTCGCCGTGGTCCGGCCGTGTCGCAGAAGCAGAAGGGTCGCCACACCGACCACCCTAGGGCCTCCCCCGCCGCGTCAACCTCCACGGGCCACGGCCGGCCGTCCGGGTTGATCGACACCGGTTCGCCGATCTGGGGGTGTCCCGCTGCCCGGATACCCCCACATCGGCGATGTGGTGTCGGGCGGTACACCGACGGCCCCGGTCCGCCCGAAGGCGGGCCGGGGCCGTCGACGGGTGGGTCAGGTGGCGCTGATCGTGCCGGTCAGCAGCAGGGCCAGGACCAGGGTGCCCAGCGCGACCCGGTACAGCACGAAGACGTACAGGGTGTGGTGGGCGACGTAGCGCAGCAGCCAGGCGATGGCCGCGTACCCGATGGCGAAGGCGATGACCGTGGCCACGATCATCTGGGCGACCGACGGCGTGGACGTGCCCGGGGCGGACGGTTCGAAGACGTCCCCGAGGCTGAACACGCCGGACATCACCACCGCCGGGATGGCCAGCAGGAACGAGTACCGTGCCGCCGCCTCCCGGGTCAGGTTGAGCAGCAGGCCGGCGGTGAGCGTGCCGCCGGAGCGGGACACCCCGGGGACCAGCGCCATCGCCTGGGCGAAGCCCATCACGATGCCGTCCTTCATCCGGAAGTTCTCCAGGGTGCGGGTCTGCCGACCCCAGTACTCGGCGAACGCCAGCACGAACGCGAACACGATCAGCGTGGTCGCCACCACCCACAGGTTGCGCCCGGCCGTCTTGATCTGGTCCTTGAACAGGAAACCGAACAGCCCGATCGGGATCGAGCCGACGATCACGTACCAGCCCATCCGGTAGTCGAGGCTGGACCGCACTGACTTGTCCCGGATGCCCACCAGCCAGGTCCGGGTGATCCGCCAGATGTCCTTGGCGAAGTAGATCAGCACTGCCGCTTCGGTGCCGAGCTGGGTGACCGCTGTGAACGACGCGCCGGCGTCGCGGTCGAAGAAGATCGCCGAGGTGATCCGCAGATGCCCCGACGAGCTGACCGGAAGGAACTCGGTCAGTCCCTGGACGATGCCCAGGACGATGGCCTCGACCCAGGTCACTCGCCAACTCCGGAAAGGTCAAGTGCCTCGGCGACGGTACGCAGGGTCTGCACACCGCTCTCCCGGTCGGCCACGAACAGGGTCACCGACAGCGTGGTGACGCCGGCTGCGGCGTACTCCCGCATCCGCTCGGCGACGCGCTCCTTCGGGCCGAGCAGCGACGTCCGGTCGATGAACTCCATCGGTACGGCGGCGGCGGCGTCGCGCTGCCGCTTGGCCAGGTACAGGTCCTGCACCTCGCGGGCGGCGTCGCCGTACCCCATCCGGGTGGCGAGCTGGTTGTAGAAGTTCTGCTGGCGGCTGCCCATGCCACCCACGTACAGCGCCGCGTACCAGCGCACCAGTTCCGCGCAGGACGCCACGTCGTCACCGATCACCACGGGCACCGACGGCACCACGTCGAAGCCGGCCAGCTCCTTGCCGACCTTGGCCCGCCCGGCGCGCACCGACGCGAGCTGCTCCTCGGCGAACTCCGGGGCGTAGAAGACGGCCAGCCAGCCGTCGGCGATCTCGCCGGCCAGCTCCAGGTTCTTCGGACCGACCGCGGCCAGGTAGATCGGTATGTGCTCGCGGGGTGGGTGGAAGCCCAGCCGCAGGGCCTTACCGGGGCCGTCCGGCAGCGGCAGCGTGTAGTGCTCGCCGTCGTACGCCACCTCCTTGCGGGCCACGGCCAGCTTCACGATGTCGACGAACTCGCGGGTCCGGGCGAGGGGCTTGGCGAAACGCACACCGTGCCAGCCCTCGGAGACCTGCGGGCCGGAGACGCCCAGGCCGAGGCGGAACCGGCCACCGGAGAGCGCGTCGATGGTGGCAGCGGTCATCGCGGTGGCCGCCGGCGTACGGGCCGGGATCTGCATCACCGCGGCACCGACGTCGATCCGTTCGGTCTGGCCGGCCATCCAGGCCAGCATGCTGGGCGAGTCGGAGCCGTAGGCCTCCGCCGCCCACACCACCGAATAGCCCAGCCGGTCCGCCTCCTGCGCCAGCGCCAGGTGGTCGGCCGGTGTGCTCCACGCCGTCTGATATCCAAGACTGAGCCCGAGTCGCACTGGTCCTCCCCCATCCGTGGCACAGGTCGCACCAGGTTACGCAATGCCGATAACGGAGTCGATCACCGGCTCGACCCCTTTGGTCCCCCCTCCATCGGGACAGCACCGGGCGGCGGAACCGGCAGAGATACGGGAGCGAGGATATCCGTGGCGGCAGGTTCGAAATAAGGTTCACCCATGCAACAGCGACCGCTCGGCCGAAGCGGGCTGGCGGTTTCCCGGCTCGCGCTCGGCACCATGACCTGGGGCCGGGACACCGACGCCGACGATGCGGCCGCCCAGCTGAAGAGTTACCTGGACGCGGGCGGCAACCTGATCGACACCGCCGACGTGTACGGCGACGGCGACGCCGAGTCGGTGATCGGCTCGCTGCTGGGCTCCCTCGTGCGCCGCGAGGAGCTGCTGATCGCCACCAAGGCCGGGTTGCGGCCGGGCAGCGGCCGACGCCGGGACGGCTCCCGGGGGCACCTGCTGCGGACGTTGGACGCGTCGCTACGCCGGCTCGGCACCGACCACGTCGACCTGTTCCAGGTGCACGGGTACGACCCGGACACCCCCCTCGAAGAGACCCTGGCCGCCCTGGACCACGCGGTGGCCAGCGGCAAGGTCCGCTACGTCGGTGTGTCGAACTTCTCCGGTTGGCAGACCGCGCGGGCCGCCGCCTGGCAGACCGCCTGGCCGGGCCGGGCGCCGGTGGTCGCCGCCCAGGTGGAGTATTCGCTGCTGGAACGGGGCGTGGAGCGGGAGGTGCTGCCCGCGTGCGACGCGCTCGGCCTCGGCGTGCTGCCGTGGTCCCCGCTGGGCCGGGGAGTGCTGACCGGCAAGTACCGGCACGGTCGTCCGGCCGACTCCCGGGCCGCGTCGCCACACTTCGAGCGGTTCGTCGCCACGTACCTGGAGCCGCGCTGCTCCAGCATCGTGGAGGCGGTGGCGACCGCGGCCGGTGGGCTGGGTGTGTCGCCGCTGGAGGTGGCGTTGGCGTGGATCCGGGACCGGCCGGGGGTGACCGCGCCGATCCTCGGCGCGCGGACGGTGGGGCAACTGCTCGGCGCTCTCCAAGTGGAACGCATCACACTGCCCGAGGAGATCACCACCGCGCTGGACGACGTGTCGGCGGTGCCGGTGGGCTACCCCGAGCGCGACGGCTGACCGACCAGCCGGCTCGAGGCTGGACCCGCCGGCCGCGTCAGGGCGTCGGACGCCGACCGGGAAGGTCGCCGAGCGCGGTGAAGAAGCGCGACTGGTCGTCGCGGAGAGCGGGCTGGGTGAGCCGAAGCCACGAGCCGTCGTCGAAGGCGATGGTGGACGAGAGCTGCACGAGACCGGTCGCACTGCGCTCGGAGTCGAACCGGGCCACCCGGCTGAGCGGCACACTCCAGAGCACCCGTGGTCGGCGCCGGTCCGGCCGGTCGGCGTCCGGGCGGGAGCCCATTCTGAGCAGGTGCAGGTGGGTGTCGGTCACCGCGAACGGGGTGCCCGTGTAGCGATCCAGGAAGAGCAGGAGGCTGCCGGCGAGGGTGGCGAGGTCGCCGCTGAAGACGTACCGACGTCGGTAGGCGATCTCGGCGAGCTGGTCGGCCAGGGGCCGGTACAGGCTGAGCCGGAACAACGCCCGGAACGCCTCCTGCTCCTCGGTGAGCGGGATCGGCTCCCGCTGGACCGGCTGGTGCGGCAGGTCCGGCTCCGGCGCGACCGCCTCCGGCAGGCCGGCGGCGACGGCACCCGCCTTGCCCGGCAGCAGCAGCACACCCGCCGCCATCCGCACCGGGGTGAGCACCGCATCGACCCAGACCACCGGGTTGACGATGTTGAGCAGGCCGAACAGCACCTTCGGGTCGAGGGAGTCGACGAACTTGTCGGCCATCACGTCGGCGAGTTGCCGGCCAGCCTTGTGCGTGTCCGGGCAGCGGACCGGGGCGAGGCCGACGTAGCGCAGCTCCTCCCCGGGCAGGAGCGGGGCCACCAGGGCACGTTCGGGTTCGTCGCTGGTGCGGAACTCCTCGCGCAGCTCACGGGCCTTGTCCCGGGCCGCCCGCGCACCGCCGAGCACCGCGTCGGTGAACCGACCCAGCCGACCCCGCTGCTCTGCCGTCACGCCGTACCTCCTCGACCGGGGCTAACGGCCCGCGGGTTGACCCGCGGGCGGCTGCCCGAAGACATTCTGGTCGATCCAGTCGGCGCCACCCTGCACCGCCTGGTCGATCTGGTCACCGACCTGCTCGCCGCCGGGGATGGACAGCCCGCTGGTGAACGCGACGGTCCCCCAGGTGACACCATGGACGACCGAGTTCGGCACGTTCCACGGAAGGTTGGTCGCCCAGTCCCGCGCGATCACCCGAGCGCCGTCGGCGACGCCGTGCGTCCGCAACGCGGAGGCCCGGTCGAGGACACCCATGTCGAACGGCGTACCGGACTTGCCCAACTTGTAGGTGCCCTTGGTGGGGTCGAAGATCTTGTGGAACCACTTGTCGGCCTTGCCCGCGGCGTGGCGCTTCTCGACGTACTTCCTGCCGGTGAGCAGCTTGTCCTGCATGGTGACCAGCTTGTCGAGGTGCGCCTGGAGCTTCCGCAGGGACAGCATGACCCGCTGGAGCAGGCGGATGACCTTCTGCAGGTGCGCCGCCAACGGGCGCAAGACCTTCAGCGCTCGGGTGACCACGATCAGGGCCCTGGTCACTGTCACGCCCACGCCGGCGACCCAGGACGCCCCCATGGTCACCGGCGCCATCAGGAGCGCCGTCACCAGCGTCACCAGCATCCAGTTCACGAACTCGACGCAGAGGTCCACGAGTACGTCGTGGACGGTCTGCAGACCGTCGGCGACGCTGCGCAGGTACTCCGCTGTCGCGGCGAACTGCTCGGCGACGTCGAGCATCTGCTGTTCGACCTCGGCCAGCCGCTTCCCGTACGCCACGCCGGAGGGTGAGAGCCACCCCGCCTGCGCGGACTCGCGGACCCCGCGGTGGCCCTGCGCCAGGTCGCGTACCTGCGTGGCCAGCGCGTCCCACTCGGCGGCCTTGGCGCGCAGGACGGCGGGCTCACCGTCGACCAGCTCGACGATCTGGATGAGCGGCCAGGCCAGCGTCCGGCAGACGCTGTTGACAGCGTCCTCCACTCCGGAGAGCGCGTTGTCGAGGCCGTTCCACAGCTGGACGGCGCTGCCGGCCGGCCCGCTCATCCGGGCAGCCCCGACTGGATGGCCTTGAACCCGGCGTCGAGGTCCCGCTCGTTCTGCTCGTACGCCTCGACCGTGTCGCCCAGCGCCGCGCCGACCCGACCGAACGCGGCGTGCGCGGCGCCGAACAACTCGCGGCCGCCGGCGACCTGCTCGGCGTACTTCGCGCGGAGCAGGTCACTGGCGAACGGCAGGTGGCCGAAGGCGTCCGCCGGCACGTCACCGGCCGAGACGATCTGAGCCTCCAGCGCGTCGAGCGAACTGGCGACCTGTTTCGCGGCTGTCTCCAGTCGACGGACCGCCTGCACGTCGACATCGATGTCCGGTGGCATGCCGTTCCTCCCCCATGAGTCGAGCGCACCGACGATACGATCTCCCGGCCGCCGGGCACCACCCGGTCGCACGATCCACTGGGGAGGGATCTCATGACGGACCCGACGTCCGCGTTCGACGCGCTGGCCGGGCGGATCGCCGACATCGAGCGCCGGTTCGCCGGGCTGGGCGACGACCTGGCCGAGCTGTCGGGCACGGCGACCGACGAGAGTGGCCTGGTCTCGGCGACCGTCGACGCCACCGGGGCCCTGACCGGCCTCACTCTCGCGCCCGCCGCGCTGCGCGCCGGCACCGAGGGCGTGGCGGAGCTGGTGCTCGACGCGTACCGGCGGGCCCGTGCGGCCGCCAGCGACCACGTCGACGAGCACACCGAGGGGTTGGACGGCGCGCTCGGCGCGAGCCTGGGCGACCTGTTCGGCACGCCGGGCGACTTCTCGGCCCTGGGCCGTCTGGAGGAGACCGTGGCCCGGCTCGGCCGGCTGGACGCCCGCCTGCCCGGCCCACCGGCGTGACGTCGCCGACCTGGCCGGAGATCGTCACGCGGCTGCGGGACACGATCGCCCGCTGCGACCGGGACACCGACCTGGAGCTCTCCGCCGGTCCGCGCGGCATCCTCCTGCTGGTGCGCCGCGAGGTGGTGCGGGTGGTCTGCCCCGGCCACGACGAGGCACGCCTGGCCGCACTCGGGTGGCACCGTCCGACCGGCGACGAGGGTTGGTGGTACGAGGTGCCGCGCACCCCGGAGCAGGTGGAGCGGGTGAGTGTGCTCGTGACCCGTACCGCCGCCGCGCTGTTGACCGACCGCCCGGATGCCCTCTCGTGTCGGGCGGTGCCGGCAGCCGCGCGCCCGGGCCCGCCGCCGCGACCGGCCGCCGCCCAGCCGGGTGCGACCGAGGCGACTGCGACCGAGGCGGCTGCGACCGGGCCGACTACGACCGGAGCGGCGGAGCCGGCGGTGGTGGCGGTACTCGGCGCGGCCGTCGACCGGCGTGACCTGCCCGGCTATCTCGGAGTGCTGGCCGGCACGACGGTGTGCGTGCCGCTGGCCGGGGAACCGGCGCCGGATGCCGAGTTCCCGTGGACAGTGGTCGGCGACGCGACCGGCGCGCCGCTGCTGCCGGTCTTCACCTCGCCGAGGGCGCTCGCCGCGTTCACCGGGGACGGGGTGCCGTTCATCGCGCTGCCCTGCGCCGACCTGTTCGAGGACTGGCCGGACCCTTCCTGGGGGCTGGCGGTCGACCCGGGCAGCACCCAGGCGGTCGCCCTGACCGCGCCGGCGCTGACGACCCTGCTGACGGCGAACGCTCCCGCAGGCTGAGTTCCGGGACGGCGGCGACGAACTCCACCGCCGATCATGGAGTTGTAGTGGGTGACGAACATGCCTCAACTAGGCAAATCCGGACACCACACCTCCATGATCGGCACGGCGATGTGGGGCCCGTTCACCGCGGGCGGGGGGTTTGGCGCGACGGGAGGGCACATCAGCGGCGTCGGTCACCCCCGAGGGGGTGGCAAATGGCCGCTGGGCTGGGCAGCATGGATGGCATGGACTACGAATACGCGCCGCTGCGGTTGCCGCCGAACGTCGACCGGTTGACCGCCGCGGCGCAGTTGGCGATCCAGGCGGAGTTCTCCGGATGGGAGTTGGCCCGGGTGCGGCTGTACCGCGACGGCACGCGGCAGGTGGTGCTGCGTCGTCGACTGGTCAACCAGCCGCAGCCGGGCCTGTCGTACTGAACGGGCCGTGACGGCCCGGGGCCCGCCGGGGCCCCGGGCGTCACCTAGTGCTGGTGCCCGGCGTGGTCGTGATCGTCGTCGAGCTCCAGGAACGGGTGCTCGTCGAGCCGGCCGACAAGCCGGTCGTCGGCCGCCGGTTGGAACGGGCCGACCGCGTCGTCGTCATCGAACGACTCCAGGTCGACGGGGGTGCCCACCTCGCTGACCATGACCACCCCGTCGAGCGGTTCCAGCTCCGGGACGTCCAGCGCGCCGAGCGAGCCGTCACCGCTCTGCAGCAGCTCCAGCACCGCCTCGCCGACGCCCTCCACCGGTGCCGGCTCGTCGTCCTCCGGGGTGCCCTCGCGCCGGGCCGCCTCGGCCACGCGCAGCAGCGCGGCCACGCTCGGCACCCGGTAGTCACGGCGCTGGCGCACCGAGATCACCCTCGGGTGCGGGTCGCTGGCCTCGGCACCGTCGGCGCCGCCGAAACGCTCGTCGGCCTCGTCCGGGTCGATCGAGTCGACATCCCACGGCGTCACCTCGCCGAAGGCGTCGAGCAGCCGCTCGTCGTATGCGAAGGAGGCGTTGTTCAACGCCACGTACGCCTGCCAGACGTCGTCGTCGTCGACGCGGCCCTGGGCGGCGCGTACAGCGGCCAGGTGGTGGCGGGCCGCTTCGATCACGCGCTCGAGAGCGGCGTCCAGCTCACCGTGCTGGTCGGTCATGTGGGGCAGTCCCTTCGGATGGGGAGGTCGCGCGCCGACGGCAAGTGCCGGACACGGCTAGCAGGTGCGCAGGAACCGGTCGAGCACCCGCACGCCGAACTGTAGTCCGTCGACCGGAACGCGCTCGTCGATGCCGTGGAACAGCGCCGAGAAGTTCAGGTCGGCGGGCAGCTTGAGCGGGGCGAACCCGAAGCAGCGGATGCCGAGCTGGGAGAACGCCTTGGCGTCGGTGCCGCCGGAGAGCATGTACGGAACCGGCCGCGCCCCCGGGTCCTCGGCGCGCAGGGCGGCCGACATGGCCTCGACCAGGTCACCGTCGAAGGTGGTCTCCAGCGCCGGCTGCCGCTGGATGTACTCGATCGCGATGTCCGGGCCGACCAGTTCGCGCAGCTGTCGCTCCAGCAGCTCGGACTGGCCGGGCAGGCTGCGGCAGTCGATGGTGGCGGTGGCGCGGCCGGGGATGACGTTGTCCTTGTAGCCGGCGCTCAACCGGGTCGGGTTGGCGGTGTTGCGGATGGTCGCGCCGATCAGGTTGGCGATCGGGCCGAGCTTGGCGATGGCCGTCTCCGGGTCCTCCGGGTCCAACTCGATGCCGAGCAGGTCGGAGACCTCGGTCAGGAACGCCCGTACGGTGTCGGTCACCACCACCGGGAAGCGGTGCCGGCCGATCCGGGCGACCGCCTCGGCGAGCGCGGTGACCGCGTTGTCGTCGTGCACCATCGAGCCGTGCCCGGGGCGGCCCTTGGCGTGCAGTCGCAGCCAGTCGATGCCCTTCTCGGCGGTCTCGATCAGGTAGAGGCGCTGGCTGTCGTTGACCGAGTAGGAGAAGCCGCCGACCTCGCCGATCGCCTCGGTGCAGCCGTCGAAGAGGCCCCGGTGGTTGTCCACCAGGAAACGGGCGCCGTAGTCGCTGCCCGCCTCCTCGTCGGCGGTGTACGCGAGAACGATGTCGCGCGGCGGTCGTACGCCAGTGCGCTGCCAGTGCCGCACGACGGCCAGGACCATCGCGTCGAAGTCCTTCATGTCGATGGCGCCGCGACCCCACAGGTAGCCGTCGCGCAGCTCGCCGGAGAGCGGGTGCACCGACCACTCGTCGGCGTCGGCGGGCACCACGTCCAGGTGGCCGTGCACCAGCAGCGCGCCCCGGCTCGGGTCGGTGCCCGGGATGCGGGCCACCACGTTCGCCCGACCCGGCGCGGACTCGTGCAGGACGGACTCCACGCCCACCTCGGCGAGCTTCTCCGCCACGTACTCGGCCGCGCGGCGCTCACCGACGCTGGTGTCGTTGTCCCCGGTGTTGGTGGTGTCGATGCGCAGCAGGTCGCGGCAGAGGTCGACGACCTCTGCGGTGGGGTCGATTCGGGGGGAGGCGGCGTCGCTCGTCATCGCCTCTTCATACCAGCCCGAGGTGTCCGACGGACCGGCGCACCGGCGTGGCCGGGCCGGCGCGCCGACGCGCGCGGGTCGACACATCGACGTGTCGGTTTCGCCGTGACCGCGTTCGGGTACCGCCGCCCACGACCGAACGTCCCCTGCCGGAGCTTCCGCCCGCCAGTCGAGGAGGGCATCATGTCCGCCGTTCCCCTGCCGCCGCTGCCGCCCACGCCCGCACCCGAGGAGGGCTACCGGCCCGCCGGTCGCAGCATCGCCGACATCGTCGACCGGGAGCATCAGCAACTGCTGTCGCTGGTGGAGCAGTTGACCGGCCCGGAGGCCACACCGCAGGAGGCGCTGGCGGTGCTCACCGCCGCGTTGTCGCGGCACCTGTCCGCCGAGGAGCAGTACCTGCTGCCGGCGGTACGCGCGGCGCTGCCGACCGCCGGTGAGCGGGTGGACGCCGAGATCACCGCCGACGCCGGCCTGCTCAACGCCCTGAAGGGCCTGACGGACGAGGCGCTGACCGACGTCGCCGGGCGGGTTCGCCAGCACGTGGAGGGTGTCGGCGCGCTCGTCACCGAGCTGCGGGCGGTCGCGACCGAGGAGGAGCTGATCCGCCTGGGCAACCGGTTGGAGATCGCCGAGGAGGCCGCGCCGACCCGCCCCCACCCGAGCACCCCGGCCACCCCTCCGTGGAACCGGATCGTGGAGCCGGCGGTCGGTGTGGTGGACAAGGTCCTCGACGCGGTGACCCGGCGACCGACCTACCTGGCGGACCTGCCGGAGCCACCTCGCGACTGAGCGCGGACCCCGTCCGGCAATGCATTCATTATCACCGATCCGCTCGGGCTATTCCGCAGGCTGACGCGTAGTCCTACCGTCACCCTATGAACCTGGAGCTGCGTCACCTGCGGGTGGTCTGCGCGATCGCGGAGACGGGGAGTGTGACGAAGGCGGCGTCGGCGCTCGGCCTGGCCCAGCCAGCCCTCACCGCCCAGCTCCAACGCATCGAGCGGACCCTGGGCGGCCCGCTGTTCGACCGGGACCGGCGCGGTGCCCGACCCACCGCACTGGGCGAGCTGGTGCTGGCCCGCGCCCGGGTCCTGCTGCCGGCGATGAAGGGGTTGCAGGACGAGGCGGCCCGGTTGGCCGGGGCCGGCGGCGCCCCCACCTGCTACCGGTTCGGTGGGGTGAACAGCCCGATCCTGGGTCGGTTGGTCCACCGGTTGGCCGCCGAGCAGCCTCCGGCCCAGATCACCACGTTCGCGTCCTGGTCGGTGGACGAGTTGGCGCAGTTGGTGGCCGGCGGCCGGCTGGACTTCGCGCTCACCGGTGTGTGCGGTGACGCCAGCCCGTCCGCCGGTTTCGGGTTGAGCTGGCAGGAGGTGGCCATCGACCCGGTGCTGGTGCTGCTGCCGGAGACGCACCCCCTCGCCGCCCACGACGAGGTGCGCCTGGCGGACCTGCGCCACGAGCAGTGGGTGGCCGCGCCGGGTGACGGCTGCTTCGGCGACTGCTTCGCCGCCGCGTGCGCCCGTGCCGGTTTCACCCCCCGCAAGGTGTACGAGACCGACATCCGCGGCTGCATCGACCTGGTGGACGCGGGTGTGGCGGTGGCGTTGTGCCAGGCGACGTTCCGCCCGGTGGCCGGGTTGGTGACCCGTCGGCTCGCCGGGACACCGCTGCGCTGGCGGCTCCTGCTCGGCTGGCACCCGGACTCCCCCGCCGCCCAGGGCGCCGACCTGGTGGTGGAGACGGCCAAGGCGGCGTACGTCGACTCGTTGGCGCCGCATCCCGCGTACCTGGCCTGGCTGCTGAGCAACCCCGGGTTCGGGGTGCGGCAGCCCAGCGGGATCCGACCGGTCTGAGCGCGAGGTGGGGTGCGAACCGCCGTTGGCCGGGTATCTGGCGGACATGACGGACCTCTACCCGCCCGCCGACGACCGCGAACTGCTGCGCCAGGCGGCCGCTGCGCACACCGCCGCCACCCGCGACGTGGAGGCGTTCCTGCGCCGCCTGCCGACGGTGCCCGACCCGGCCGACGTCACCGAGTACGCGAACCTGCTCACCCGGGAGGACCAGACCCGCGGTGACCGGGACGCGGCGGCCGACGCCGCCGGACTGACCATCGCCAGCCTGGAGCCCGACAAGGGCCAGTAGCGGCGCGCGTCGACGGTGCCGTCCCGGAGCGGGGCGGCACCGTCGACTGGCGCGGTCAGCGTTCGACGAGCGGGTCGTGTCCCAGGTCGAGCAGCGAGTGCCGCCAGTCGTCGTCGGCGTTGCCGCGCGACGGCTTGGCGTCCATCAGCTCGCGGATCCGCTCGACCGCCTCCCGCATGACCTCGATGTCCTCCGGGGTGAGGTCGACCTTGCGCTTGTTCAACACCTTGAGGATCTCCCGGCCCGGCTGCGGCAGGTCGAGGTTCGGGTTCGGGCTGAACGACTCCTCCCCGGAGCCCCGGGTCAACAACCAGGTCCGTAGCTGCTCCGAGGGGACGTTCACCTCGGCGTGGAAGTCCTCCCAGAGCACTTCCACCTCGGGGTCGAGCCGCGCTTCGCGTACCATCAGGTCTCCTCTCGCCTGCGGTGCCCGGACGTCTCCGGGTCGTCCTCCTGGTCGGTCTTCGGATGCAGGCCCTCGGCGGGCACCCGCGTTCGGCGGGGGTTCGCGGTGGGCGGCGCCAGGATCGGGTCGGGATGGTCGTCCTCGTCCCGGGGTTTCGCGGGCTCGTGTGGGTCCTCGTTCTCGTCTCGTCGTGCCGGCCCGCTCATCGTGGGTGTGTGGTCGTGGCGGGGGTGTACCCGCGCTCGCCGGCGCTCACGTCGAAGGTGAGCGCGCCGTCGCGGACGTCCACCGTGACCTTCTGCCCCGGGGAGATCGCCGACTCCAGCAGCATTCGGGACAGGTGGTTGTCCACCTCCCGCTGGATCACCCGGCGCAGCGGGCGGGCACCGAACTCCGGCTGGTAGCCGTGTTCGGCGAGCCAGTCGATGCCGGCGGTGGTGAACTCCACCTGGAGGTCCTGGGCGTGCATGCGGCGGCGGGTCTCCTCCAGCAGCAGCGCGGTGATGTCGCGCAACTGCTCGGCCTCCAGCCGGCGGAAGATGATGACCTCGTCGATGCGGTTGAGGAACTCCGGGCGGAAGTTCTCCTGCAGGCGACGCATCAGCCGCTCGCGCAGCTCGTCGTTCTCCTGCTCGCTGCCGACGGCGCCGGCGCCGAAGCCGACCGCGCGCTGGGCGCCGGTGATCAGCTCCGAACCGAGGTTGCTCGTCATGATCAGTACGGTGTTCTTGAAGTTCACGGTGCGACCCTGGCTGTCGGTCAGACGCCCGTCGTCGAGCACCTGGAGCAGGATGTTGAACACGTCCGGGTGGGCCTTCTCGATCTCGTCGAGCAGCACCACCGCGTACGGGCGGCGGCGGACCGCCTCGGTGAGCTGGCCGGCCTCCTCGTAGCCGACGTACCCGGGTGGGGCGCCGACCAGCCGGCTGACAGTGTGCCGCTCCTGGAACTCGCTCATGTCCACCCGGACCATCCGGTCCGCCTCACCGAACAACGCCTCGGCCAGGGCACGGGCCAACTCGGTCTTGCCCACGCCGGTCGGGCCGAGGAACAGGAAGCTGCCCATCGGCCGGTCCGGGTCGGCCAGCCCGGCCCGGGAGCGGCGGACGGCCTCGGCGACAGCGGTGACGGCGTCGTCCTGGCCGACCACCTTCTGGTGCAGGTGCCCCTCCAGGCGCAGCAGCCGGTCCCGTTCCTCCTCGGTGAGTTGGCTGACCGGGATGCCGGTGGCCCGGGACACCACCTCGGCGATCTCCTTCGGACTCACCTCGGGCACCTGCGATGAGGACATCCCGTCCTCGCCGTTGGCCCGGCGGATCTCCTGTTCCAGTTCGGAGATCCGGTCGCGCAGCGCGGAGGCCCGCTCGTACTGCTCGTCGGTGACGGCCTGCTCTTTGTCCCGGCGTACCTCGTCGAGTTCCTGCTCCAGCTCCCGCACGTCGGAGGCCGGGGTCCGGGTGCGCAGCCGCACCCGTGCGCCGGCCTGGTCGATGAGGTCGATGGCCTTGTCCGGCAGGAACCGGTCGGTGACGTACCGGTCGGACAGCTCGGCGGCGGCGACCAGCGCCTCGTCGGTGAAGCGCACCTGGTGGTGGGCCTCGTACCGGTCGCGCAGACCGCGCAGGATGGCGATGGTGTCGTCGACGCTGGGCTCGGGCACCAGGACCGGCTGGAAACGCCGGGCCAGCGCGGCGTCCTTCTCGATGCTCTTGCGGTACTCGTCCAGCGTCGTCGCGCCGATCACCCGCAGTTCGCCGCGCGCGAGGGCGGGTTTGAGCATGTTGGACGCGTCCATCCCGCCCTCGCTGCCGGCGCCACCCGCGCCGACCAGGGTGTGGATCTCGTCCAGGAAGATGATCAGCTCGTCGCGGTGCGCCCGGATCTCGTCGATGACCTTCTTCAGCCGCTCCTCGAAGTCGCCCCGGTAGCGGGTGCCGGCGACCAGGCCGGCGAGGTCGAGTTGGACGACCCGCTTGCCGAGCAGGGTCTGCGGGACGTCGCCGTCGCAGATCCGTTCGGCCAGCCCTTCGACGATGGCGGTCTTGCCGACTCCGGCCTCACCGATCAGCACCGGGTTGTTCTTGGTACGCCGGGACAGGATCTCCACGGCCTGCTCGATCTCGTCGGCCCGTCCGATCACCGGGTCGATCTGGTCGTTGCGGGCCAGGTCGGTGAGGTCCTGCCCGTACTGGTCCAGGGTGGGGGTGCCACGGTCCGGCTTCGGGCCGGTCATCGGCCCGCGCTCGGCGTTGGCGGCCTGCAACGACTCGGGTTGGATCCGGCCGGCGGCCAGCATCCGTCCGGCCGGCGACTCCGGGTTGAGGGGCAGCGCCATCAGGATGTGTTCCGGGCCGATGTAGTTGGCGCCCATCGCCCGGGACAGTTGGTGGGCGTCGAGCAGCGCCCGCTTTGCGGCCGGCGTCAGCGACAGGTTGGGTGGCACCTCCCCGCGCGGCGCGCCGTCACCCTTGCCACCGAGGGCGTTGAGCAGGGTGTCCGGGTCGGCGCCGGCGCGGCGTACCAGGTCACGGAGGGGTTCGCGTTGCAGCGCCGCCCAGAGCAGGTGGTCGGTGTCCAGGTCGCTGCTCTGGCGTTGGGCGGCCCGCCGGGCCGCGTCGGCCAGCATCTCCCGGGCGTCGGCCGTCATCAGTCGGGTGATGTCGACCCGGTGCGGTGGCCGGCGTCCCCCCTCGCCCCGGCCGAAGTACCGGGCCAGGAATTCGTCCCACGGGTCGGAGCCGATGTCACCGGGTCCCATCATGTCTGTCCTCCGCAGTCGGGCGCGGCACGGTCGGCAGGGGCTACCCGACGCGAGCCCCGACAAACGCCGCAGGCGGTGGCGCACCGGCGTCCCGGGTGTGGCGTCCGGCCAGTGCCGGCCGGTGATGGCAGGCTGGTGGGATGAACGAGACACCGCTGTTGATCGTGGACGGCGCCAACGTGGTGGGCTCCCGCCCGAACGGGTGGTGGCGCGACCGCGCCGGCGCGGCGGCACGGTTGCGCGACTCGCTCGCCCCGGTGGCGACAGTCGGGTTGCCGGCGCGTCTGCCCGCCCCGGTGGAGGTGGTGCTGGTGGTCGAGGGGGCCGCGCGGGACGTGCCGGGCACCGAGGGCGTCCGGGTAGTCTCCGCCGCCGGGTCCGGCGACGACACGGTTGTCGAGCTGGTGGCCGACGCGCCGCAGCGCCGTCGGCTGGTGGTCACCGCCGACCGGGAGTTGCGCGGGCGGGTGACAGCGCTCGGCGCCGAGGTGTACGGGCCGCGCTGGCTACGCGAGACACCGACCAACAACTGAGAAGTTCTCGCACTGGGACTCCCACAGAACGGACTCCCGGCACTTCCGGGTGCCTTCCGGACAGGCGGGCAGGAACACCGACAGGGCGGATGTTCTTTCGGAACCGCCGATAGGCTCTAATGGAGATCTCCCCGCCCCCAGGAGGTTCCGCCGTGGCGAGCGTCGCCGAGTTGAAGGCTGCCATCGATGTCGCCCTCCAACAGATCGGGGACGGGCAGACAGCCGTGCAGGCGGCCGGCGAGAAACTGACCGAGGCGCAGCAGACCCTCGCCGGCGCCCTGGAGGGCAGCGGGCATGAGACTGTGGAAGCGGCCCAGGCGTCGCTGACACAGGCCAGCCAGGAGCTGGAGGAGTGTCTCGCCGCGACACTTGTCGCGGTGGAGCAGGCGCAGCTCTACGTCGCCACCCTGTAGGCCGTCATGTCCATCATCGAGGACGTCGGTGGGCAGGTCCGTGCCGCCACCGAGGAGTTCCCGCTGGCCCTGCTCGGGCAGGCGCTGGAGAAGTTCGGCCTGGCCGCGGAGCGACTCCGCTGGGTCCGTCAGGAGTCCGCCAACCCGATGGGAGTGCCGGAGCTGAGCGCCGCCACCGAGCACGCCGAGAGCGCCGGCTACGCGCTGCGGGTGGCCCAGGAGCAGCTGTCGGCGTACCTAACCGCGATCGGTCTCGCCGGGGACGGCGGCCCGGCGCCCCGCCCCGAGCAACGCGCGCCTCGACACGACACGCCGCCTGAGGCCGGGCCCACCGCCGTGCCGCCGGAGCCGGCCGAGCAGGTCCGGATGCGCCGCTGGTGGTCGGTGCGGGTGGCCGAGCTGACCGGCGGTCGGGCCGGCGCCGACGACGAACCCGACGAGCAGCTGGGTGACTCCCAGGAGTTGCTGCGCCGAGTGGTGGGCGGCGTCCGCTCCGGCGACCGGGACCGGCTGCGCAAGGAGTTGCGCCGAGCCCCGGCCGACGTCGGCCTGGGCATGGCGGCGCTGGCACCACCGCTGCTGCGGGAACTGGCCGGTGAGCTGCTCGGGCACCCGCCCCGCGCCGCCGACCTCGGGCGGCTGCGTGGCGAACTGGACGGACGCGTCCGCGACCTGCTGCCCGGGCTGCCACCCCCGGTGCTGGAGACCCTGCTCACCCGGGTCTGCCGGATGCCGCCACCGCGTGCCTCCGGGGAGCCACCGCACGCCGCCGACTCCGCGGTCACCGCCGGTGTGGCGACCGGGCTGCTGCTCGCCCGTCTCGGTCGGGACCTCCCCTCGGGTGGCGGGCAGCCTGCGGGCGCGGGCCGATCGGCGGATGCGGGCCGGTCGACGGGTACGGCCCGACCGGCCGACGCACGGCAGCCGGCGGGTTCCGGCCGACCGGCGGCGGGGCGCTCGGGTGGTGTGGGTGCCCGCCCCGCCGGTGTCGCCGCGCGGCCGGGCACCACCGGTGGGCAGCCCTCCGGTGGGCTGCCGCCCCGCTCGGGAAGCCCCTGGCGGGACGCGCCGGTCCGACGGGGCTCCGATGCCTGACCGGCGCGGTCAGTTGGCCAGCCTGGTCCGGGACACCCTCGCCGAGGCGCTGGGCGCCACCCGTACCCGCCTGTCCGCCGCCCAGGCCGAGTTGACCGCCGGGCGGGAACGGCTGACCCGGGTCCAGCGGGCGGCGGCGGCCGTGCCGGCGCGGGTGGGCGCCCAACGGGACCGCCGGGTCACCGAGATCGACGCCCGCTACGCCACCCGGATCGCCGAGCTGGCCCGACGCGCCGCCGACGCCGCCCGTCAGGAGGCCCCGGGCTGCGCGGGGGCCGACTGGGCGGGGTGGACGCCGACGCCGACCCGGCGGGCGGAACCACCCGGCGCGCTGCGGGTCGGCACGGTCCATCTCGACGGCGTCGAGCCGGTGCCCGCGCTGGTGCCGCTGCTCGACGCCGGGCACGTCCACCTCTCCGGCGACGACCGCGCCGGCTGCGACGCGGTGGTGTCCGCGTTGCTGCTGCGGGCCGCCGGCCGCGCCGACCCGGGGGCGGTACGACTGATCGGGTACGACCCGGAGCAGCTCGGCGGCGGTCTGGCCGGGTTCTCCCCGCTGGGCACGGCGGGGCTGCTCACCTTCGTCGGCCCCGGCGGGTTGGGCCCTCTGCTGGACGACCTGGTGGAGCAGATCCGCCGGATCAACGAGACGGTGCTCGCCGGCGAGTACGCCTCCCTTCGCGAACTGGCCGCGGCGACCGGTCGTCGACCCGAGCCGTGGCGGGTGGCGGTGCTGCTCGGTGGTGACGACCTGAACCGGCACGAGCGCGGGCAGTTGGACCGGGTGGTACGAGCCGGCGCCGCCTGCGGGGTGCACCTCGTGGTGCACGGTGTGCCGTTGCCGGAGGATCCGACGGTGACCCGGGTGGTGGCCGAGGTTTCCGGCGCGCGGATCGGCGGGTCGGCCGGGTTGCCGGTGCGGCTCGACCCGCCGCCGCCGGCGTCGCTGGTCACCGAGACCTGCCGGGAGATCGCCGCCCGGGTGAACGCCGGCCCACCGCCGACCCCGTTCACGGACCTGCTGCCCCCGCCGGATCTGATGTGGCGGGAGAGTTCCGCCGACGGGCTGACCGCGCCAATCGGCGAGGGAGCACAGGGCCGGCCGGTACGCCTCACCCTGGGCGACTATCCACCGCACGCGCTGATCGGCGGGCCGTCCGGCACCGGCAAGACCAACCTGATCTTCGCGTGGATCGGCGCGCTCGCCGCCCGCTACTCCCCCGCCGAGCTGGAGTTCTACCTGTTGGACTTCAAGGAGGGGGTGTCCTTCGCGCGGTTCGCGCAGGGCCGGCGTGACCCGAGCTGGTTGCCGCACATGCGCCTGGTCGGCATCAACGTCAACACCGACCGGGAGTTCGGGTTGGCGCTGCTGCGGTTCCTCACCGAGGAGCTGCGCCGACGTGCCGACGCGGCCAAGAAGCACGAGGTGACCAAGCTGGCCGAGCTACGGGCCGTCGACCCGACCGGGCACTGGCCCCGGATCGTGGCGGTGGTCGACGAGTTCCAGATGCTGCTGGCCGGCCGGGACGTCGTGGCCCGGGAGGCGGCCGACCTGCTGGAGGACCTGGCCCGGCGCGGCCGGTCGCAGGGCATCCACCTGGTGCTCGCCTCGCAGGACGTACGGGGCATCGAGGCGTTGTGGGGCCGCCCGGCGCTGGTCGCCCAGTTCACCCTGCGCATCGCGCTGCCCAAGGCGCTGCGGATCCTCGCCGAGCGCAACGACGCGGCACAGTCGTTGCCCCGCTGGCACGCGGTGGTCAACGCCGAGTCGGGCATGGTGGAGGGCAACGAGGTCGCCCGGATCCCGTCGGCCAGCGACTGGGAGACGTGGAGCGGGTTGCAGCACCGGCTGTGGCGGATGCGCCCGGCCGACGCCGCGCCGGCCCGGCTCTTCGACGGCGACGCGATCCCCCGGCTGGCGGACGCCCCGGACTTCCGGGCGCTGACCGCGCCCCCGGACGGCACAGCGCCTCGTAACCCGGTGGCCCTGGTCGGCGAGATCATCGACGTGCAGTCCCGCTCGGCGGCACTGCGGCTACCGCGCGCGCCGGGGCGTAACCTCGCGGTTCTCGGCACCCGGGTGGACGAGGCGTGCGCCGTGCTGGACGCCGCGGCTCGGTCACTGGCCCGCCAACACCCGCCGGGCACCGCCCGGTTCTCCATCGCCTGCCTCGACCCGGACGCCGACCCGATCGCCCGGGCGCTCTACGACGACCTGGCCGACGACGCCGCCTGGTACGACGAGGAGACCGTCGGCGAGCTGATGGCCGAGACGGCCGCCGGGTTGACCGGTCCGGGGAGCCCGCACTACCTGCTGCTGTTCGCTGTCGACGCGGCAGCCGGCGCGCTGGCCGCCCGTGCGGGCGGACGCACGGGGCTGGAGCAGCTACGCCGGATCCTGCACGACGGGCCGGAACGACGCACCCACGTGCTGGCCTGGTGGCGGGGAGTGGCCCGGATGCGCGCCGACCTCGGCGGGCCCGCCGCGCGTACCGACCAGATCGGCGCCTGGGTGGCTCTGGACACCCACGGCGGGGAGCTGGGGGCCTCGCTCTACCCGGGCACCGGCGGCCCGGACTGGTATCCCCGGCCCTGGCGGGGCCTCTTCTTCGACCGGGCGGTCCACCGCACCGGACAGGTGATCATCCCGTATGGACCGTCGCGATGAACCAACCAGTGACCAGTGAGACGTACACGGCGCAGCTGCGGCGGTTGGCCGAGCTGACCGCGCGGGTGGCCGAGCAGCGCGCCGAGGCGCACACCTGGTACGAGCGGCAGTGCGAGGCAGCCGATCGGGCCGTCGCCGAGGCCGCCGCGCAGCTCCAAGACGCCGAGATGGAGTTGGTTGCCGCGCGTGAGCAGCAGGAACGGGTCGACGCCGAGGTGGCCCACCTGTGGCAGCAGGCCCGGTCGCGCCTCGGCGTCCGCCGCCTCGGAGGCCCGCCCGCCCCCGCGAACGGCGTCGCGGCCACCGACCCCGTGCCGATGCTCGCGAAGGTCCGGGACCTGCTCGACCGGGCTGGTCAGCCGGGCGAGCTGCCAAGCTCGGTCAATCCGCTGCTGGTGCTCTGCGGTGTGGCGGGCGCCGTACTGGCGTACGGGCTGGGGGCCGGCGCGCGGGCGTTGGGCGTCGGGTACGGCGGCGACCTAGCGGTCGGAATGCCGGTGCTGGCGCTGGTGGTGACCCTGCTCGGCCCGTTGATCGGTCTCGCGCCGGCACGGATGCTGGCCGACCGCCGGCACGCGATGCTCGGCCCACGACCGATCATCGTGGTCCTCGGCGCCGGGGTGATCACGACGGTGCTGCTGCTCACGCTCGGCCGCTGAGCGATCGGTCCACTATGGCTGTCGAGAAGCTGACCCCCGGCACGGCCACGAGCAGAGCGCGATCTTCGCTACGGTACGTGCGATGGTCAGCGTCTTCCTGAGTTACCACGCCGGCGACGACACCGGTGTCGGGCGTCTGCTCGACGACATGCTGACCGCTCGGTTCGGCCTCGAGAGGGTCGTGCGCGACGAACAGAGCGCGACCCTGTCCACCACCGAGCTGCGGCGTCGCCTGGCAGCCTCGGCGGCGCTGGTCGCCGTGCTCGATCCGGCCGCGCCGAAGGTGCTCCGCCAGACCTTCGCCATCGCCCTCACCACGTCGGTTCCGGTCGTCGCGGTGCTGGTGGACGATGCTCACCTGGCACCGAACGTCAGCGCGCAGCCCACGCTCAGCACACTGACGGTGCGGCGCTCCGAGGTCCGTACGGCCACCGCCCGTCGGACCATCCGCCGGCTGTGTGACCAACTCGCCAAGAGTCAGGGCTCCGAGGACCCGACAGTCGGGCCCACGATCCCGCTGATCCTCCGCACGGAACCCGTGCGACAGGTCACGTCGCCGGCCAGCCGCCATCCATCGGTGACGATCGTCTACTCGACGCACCAGGGTGGTCTGGAGGTCACCGACGCAGGCCGGCACCATTCGGGGCTCGCGGCCCGGTACGAGACGCGCTACGAGGTGGACACCAGCGTCCACCAACGGGTGTTCGGCCTTCGGCTGCCCGCGACCGGCGGCGCGGGCCACGTCGAGTCGTCCATCGCCGTTGACTTCTGGGTGACCGACGCGGTCCAGGTCGTCCAGGGCGCGGTCACGGATGCCGCGGTCCTGGTCCGTGAAATCCTACTGGGCGTCTGCCGACCGATCGCGTCGCGGTACACCGTCGATGAGGTGTCCCCGGCCGAGACAGCCCTCAACCGACAGCTCGCCTCCGACACGTTCACCCTGGACGGCGTCACCGTCCGGGTGAGACACGTATTGCTGTTCGTCCACGACCGCGCCGGAGTGGGCGAGCGAGCCGAGCAGCGGCGGCGGGAGAGGCTCCGCCGGACCGGTGTCCTCTGGGATGACGCGGACACACCCGACCCCCTGGTCCACTACCTGTCATCCAGGCGTGTCGCACGCGGTGTTCCGCTCTCCGACGAGTACGCCGGCGGATGGGCCGGTACGCCACCGCCGATCACCAGAGCGGAGGCCTCGCCACCGCCGATCACCGCACCGCAGACCTCACCACCGCCGAGCGTCACCCCGGCGCCGGCGCGACTGCTGGTGGCGCGTGCGCCCACCCGGGTCCCGGCGGGGCAGGACCTGAGCGTCGAGGTTCGGCTCGTCACCGAGGGACGACCGGTTCACCCGGGCGGGATGGTGGCACCGATGCCGAGGCTTCTCGTCGCGAACGGCGGCACGCCGGTCACAGTGACCGTGCACGCGCCCGCCGGTCTGCACGCTGACGGCCCACTTCAGCAGACCGTACTGGTCCTGCCCGACGACGATCCGGATCCGATCCGGTTCGGCTTCGGAGCGCGTACCACTGGTCTGCATCGCATCGACGTGACCGCATGGGCCGGCGGCACGTTCCTGGGTGAGGTGTCCGTCGAGGTCTCCGTCGCCGACGGTGGGTCGTTCCGCGACGGCCAACCGAAGACCCTGCCGATAGGTGCACCGCAGGCACGACCGGGCGAGGTCACGATGGAGGTCCGGTTCGACGGCAGCCGTTACACCTTCCAGCTGCGCTCCGATGCCGCGTTGTTCGCCCCGGTTGTCGAGTCGGTCACGAACACGCCGAACGCCGCGGTGGAGAACACCATCCGGGAGTTGCAGCAACTGGCCGGCGGCGGTTCGCGCTACAGCCCCGCGATGACCCGCGAGGTCATCCGGTCGGCGGGCATCCAACTGTGGTCGGAGCTGGTGCCGGCCGACGTACGGGACCAGTTCTGGGAAGTCGGCGCCGACATGAGCGCCTTCACGATCGCCACCGACCACGACGTGGTCCCGTGGGAACTGCTCTACCCGCTCAGCGCCCAACGGGACGAGGGCTTCCTCGTCGAGCAGGTCCCGGTGGTGCGCCGCACCTATGGTCAGCACCGGAACGCGAAGATCGGCCTGCGCAACCCGCGTTTCGTGGTGCCGCCGAAGGCTCCCACCGGTGCGTACGAGGAGGTCACCACCATCCGCGCGATCCTCGGCGCGGCCGACAGCGAGCCCATCACCAGGGCGGACGAACTCCTCGCGCTGATCAACTCCGGGGAGTTGGGAGCGACCCACTTCGCCTGCCACAACACGTTCTCCTCGGACGGCTCGTTCATCGACCTGGACGGTGGCCGGTTCAAGCCGGCCCTGCTCGCCGAGGCCAGCGTCCGGAAAGTGCTGACGGAGACCGGTCCCCTCGTGTTCATCAACGCGTGCCGGAGCGCGGGCGTGGCACCGACGTACACCAGGATGCTCGGCTGGGCGCAGCAGTTCATGTCGTCGGGCGCTGGTGCGTTCGTCGGCACGCTCTGGGCGGTGCGCTCGGACAGCTCGGCGCGCTTCGCGACGGAGTTCTACGAGTCCCTGGCCGGCGGCGCCACGCTCGGTGCGGCGGCCCTCGCCGCACGGGTCGGGCAGCAGGATGATCCACTCGACCCGACCTGGCTGGCCTACACGGTGTACGGCGACCCGTTCGCCACCGCCGCGGTCTGAGCGGTCGGCAACTCAACTCGCGCGGAAGGGGAGGTGCGGCATGGACGTGATCGACTACAGCGTGCCGGTGGAGGAACTGGTGTCGGCGGTGAAGGACGCGGTGAGGCAGGCCGGCATCTCCACTGTCGACGAGGGCCGGGACCTCCGGGTCGGCACGGTTCAACTGACCTTGAGCGCGGTCGTCACCACGAAGCTCGGCGGTGGCCTGGATTTCCGGGTCCCGGTGATCGGCTGGAAGGTCAAGGTGGGCGGCAGCCACGCCCGCCAGCGGACCCACACGATCGACATCACGCTCGTCGCCGAGGATCTCCAAGATCGGCACGAGCTACGCCACGGCTCTGTCGAGGCGACCCTCGTGGACGCGATCACCACGATCCGCGCGGTGGTCGCCGCCGCCAGCGGGGGTGACGACCCGCTGGTGTTGAAGACCGGCACTGTCGAACTCGTCTTCGGCGTCACCGACCAGGGCACGATCTCGGTCGGCGCGGAGGGTGAGTTGACCGACGAGGTCACCAACACGCTCCGGATCGAGCTGCTCGGGGCTACCGCCGGATAGCTCAGGCCGGGACCAGGACGGCCTCGCGCAGCAGTCGGCGGGTGAGCGTGACCCGGTCGGCGTCGTCGGGCAGGCCGGGCAGGTCACCGACCCGGGTGGTCACTCCGCTGAGCAGGGCACGGGCCGCCGGCTCGCACTCGGCGGGCAGGGTGATCGTCCGGTCGAACAACCGCAACGCCACACTGTCCGAGCCGTACGGCACCAACTGCCACCGCAGGCCCGCCCGCACTGTGACCCGGGTGTCGGCGTCCAGGGTGGCGAGCGCGTCGGCCTGGGCGAGCGGTCGGATCGGCGCCGGGCGGGAGGCCGGCCAGGCGCGCTGCCGCAGCCGTGCGGCGACCGCGCCGGGGTCGACGCGCAGCAGCCAGTCCCGCAGCGCCTCCACCGTCTCGGTCAGCTCCGGCTCGATGGCGTCCGGGTCGGCGACGTCGGTGCCGAACGGCAGGCTGGCCCGCAGCCGCTGGTCCTCGGAGGCCAGCGCGAGCAGCTCCTCGACCAGCGCGTAGCGGGTGAGCGCACGGATGCCCACGGTCAGGTGCAGCGAGCTGGCCTCCTGCGCCTGTGCGCTGTGCAGCCACCCCCGGGGCAGGTAGAGGGCGTCGCCGGGGGCGAGCACCACGTCCAGCGCGGCAGGCCCCTGCGCGGTGGCGGCGACCTCGTCGGCGCGTCCGCCCCAGGGCTGCTTCTCCAACGGGTCGGGCAGCACCGGCGGGTGGATCCGCCAGTGTTTGCGGCCGTCGACCTGGAGGACGAACACGTCATGGGTGTCGTAGTGGGTGGCGAACCCCTGACTGCCCGCCGGAGTGAGGTAGGCGTTGACCTGGAGCGGCTGGTTGAGCGCGAGGCCCAGGTCGCGGGCGAAGTCGACGAGCGGCGGCCAGATTCGGTGCAGACCCTGCAACACCAGGGTGGCGCCGGAGGCGTACTGCTCCAGGATCCGCTCGTCGAGCACCTGGTCGCCGATCTCGGCGCCCGCGCCGCCGCCTCCGGTCCAGCGCGCGGCCGCGACCAGCTGGCCGTCCTTGGCGACGCGCAGGAACGGGGTACGCAGACCGCGCCGGCTCAGCAACTCGTCGGCGTCAGCGGGGCTGAGCAGATCGGTGAAGCCGGCCGGGTCGGGCAACTCGGCGGCGCGGGACAGCAGCGGGGTGTGTCCCCAGTGCGCGGCGGCGAACTTGGCCGGTTCGACCGACACGCAGCGGGCCAGCGCCGCGGCGGCCCCGGCAGACGGAACCGCCGGACGGCCGTGGCCGTCCGGCGGGTCGAGGTGCGTCATGGTGTACGCCTACCGGGCGCTGCCGTCAGCGCCGCCGTCCTGCTGGCCCGGGGTCGCGCCGCCGTCGGCGGGGCCCTCCGCGCCACCGTCGGCACCGCCGTCCTGCTGGCCCGGCGTGGCACCACCGTCGGCGGGGCCCTCCGCGCTGCCGTCCGCGCCACCGTCGTGCTGACCCGGGGTCGCGCCACCGTCGGCGGGGCCCTCCGCGCTGCCGTCCGCGCCACCGTCGTGCTGACCCGCGGTGGCACCACCGTCGGCCGGGCCCTCCGCGCCGCCGCCGCCCATGGTCTGCATGTCGTCATCGTTGAGTGCCATCGGTGCTCCCTCGGGTGTGCCGCCCCGCCATCCGCCGGGGTCCGTCGTACTGCGGGTGGTACCCCACGCGCGATCTTCTCTAACCCTCACCGTAGACGCCGAACCGGGGCGACACGGGCAGTTCGCGGGCGGCGGCGGAGAGTGCCAGGACGAGGCGGTGATCCTGGTGGGCACCCACGTCAGACGACTGAGCCCGCCCGACGGTCGTCGGGCGGGCTCAGGGACAGCACACTGTCACGGCATCAGCAGGGCGAGGTCCTTGGGCATCGTTTCCTTCACGTCCTGCCACTCGCCCTGGGTGACGTGTCGGCGCAGGGTGTCCAGCACCACCTGCGTCACCCGCTCCGGGCCGCCCTCCGCGTCGTACGGGAAGCCCTGCCGGACCTCGTAGAGGAAGTCGTCCCGGTTGAGCTTGATCGGCACGTCGGACGGCACCCATCCGTCGAAGTAGATGCCCCGCACCAGGACCGGCAACTGCTGGGCGAACTCGACGCTCTCGTCGACCGGCAACCGGTCGCGCAGCAGGTGCAGCACCGTGCGCAGGGCGGCGTACGACTGGTTGCGCCGATCCTTCGGCCAGCCGTAGGCGTCCTCGATGTCCTTGAGAATGAGGTTCGTCTTGTCCAGCGAGGACTCGAACGCCGAGATCATCGCGTCAGCCATCGGTCGACCCCCGTTCCGAGGTGTCCCACCGTCGGTCGTCTGCGCGCCGTGGCGGCCCCACCGGGCCGCGGCGGGCCCGCACCGGGCTGCCCTGCGGTGCGCGCCGCGTGTTGTCGGCCGTGCCGACCACGTGCAGGACGGCACCGCGCCGCCGATCCGTCACCACTCGAACCGTCATCCCCGTCACCTCCGTGTCGTCTGCGGCGTCGACCACCCTCGGGGCGGTCGTACCCACCGTCTCCACCCTGCCGGCGGTGCGGGTGACGCGGCCCCACCCGGATCGGGTGAGTTCAGTCGACGGCGAGGAGGTCCGCGAGGGTCTTGGCGTTCGTCTGCGCGTAGTCGCGGTAACAGTTGTTCATGAGGACGTGCGTCTGACCGGCCTCGTCGGCCAGCTCGCGCAGCTTCGGCGCCCAGTCGGCCAACTCCCGTTTGGAGTAGTGGTAGCCGAACTTCTCGTGGATGTCCTTGCTGGTCCACTTGTCGCTGTGCCCGTGGAAGCGCATGACAGCGAGGTCCGCGGTGGCGGCCAGCACCGGCGGCAGCGACGAGCGGTGGCCCTGCGGCATGTCCACGCAGACGTACGGCAGCTGGTGCTCGCGCAGGAAGGTCAGTGTCTCGTCGGCGTTGTCGCCGTCGAACCAGGAGGCGTGCCGGAACTCGTAGACCGGTCGCAGCGGCGCGCAGCGCTTCGCCACCTCCAGCAGGTACTGCTTGTTGGCCCGCTTGATGGTGAACCAGGGCGGGAACTGGAACAGCAACGCGCCCAGCTTGCCCGCCTCGACGAGTGGGTCCAGCGCGGACAGGAAGCGCGTCCAGACCTCCTCGTACGACTGCGCGGGCAGGTCGTCGGGGTAGACGTTCTTCTTGTCGGTCTCCGGACGCAGGTCCTTGTAGAGGGCGCTGACCCTGGTGGGATGCCCGGTCAGCAGGCTGAACGCCTTGACGTTGAAGGTGAAGCCGGCCGGGGTGCGGTCGGCCCACAGCCGCGCGGTCGCCTCGGCGGGCGGCGAGTAGTAGGTGGCGTCCACTTCGACCAGCGGGAACTGCCGCGCGTAGTAGGCCAGCCGCTTCTCCGGGTTGTCAGCGGTCTGCGGATACCAGCCCGAGTCCAGCAGCGTGCGGTCGGTCCAGGACGCGGTGCCCACGAGGATGTCACCCATGGCTCAAGTCCATCGCGCCGCGGACCGACCGGCAACCGCTGGCGTCGCTCAGGCCGCCCGCCGTTCGCGGGTCTGCTTGCAGGTCACACACGTGGTGGCGGAGGGGAAGATCTCCAGCCGCTCGACCGGGATGGCCGCGGAGCAGCCCTCGCACCAGCCGTAGGTGCCCTCGGCGAGCCGGCCCAGCGCGTGCTCGTACTGGGCCCGGCGGTCCAGGATGGTGCGCAACAGGGACTGCGCGGTGTCCCGCTCGGCCGTCTTGGTTCCGCTGTCGGCCTGGTCGTCGCCGGCGGTGTCGCCGACCTCCACCAGCCGCAGCACCTGGCTCTGGAGCACGGCCTGGTCGTACTCGGCGGTCAGCTCGTCGTACCGCGCCTGGAGTGAGTTCCGGATCTGGTCGATTTCCTTCTGGGAACGGTTCGTGTCGACCGTGTCGTGGACGAGCATCGCTGCCTGCCTTTCCTAAGCCTGTGGCTCACGGTGAACCGGGTGCCGGCGGCGTGGAGCCCCGGTCACGGTCGCATTCGGTACGCGGGCGATCACCCGCGCTCTGTGAGCCGGGCGAGTACCCGCCGGATCGGCGGGGCAAACCGACGAATTCTCGCGGTTGTCAGGCGTCGGTGGCGGGCTCCACGAGCGCGGGGTGGCGGGGGTCGTCGACACGTACCACCACGTCGGCGAAGCTCGCCGGGACGACCTCCTCGGCGTACCTGTCGAACGCCGGCAGAACCCACGCCTGGGCGGGTTCGGTCCGTCGACGCAGCGCCGCCGGGGACACCTGCAGGTGGACGGTGACGTCGAACGGCAGCCCGCCACCGAGCAGCAGTGGACCGCTGACCAGGACGACGCCGCCGGGTGGCAGGTCGACGTAGCGGGCCCGGCTGGCCCGGTCGGCGTCGGCGTCCCAGAGCGACGGGAGCACCCGGCCGGTGCCACCCGGGCCGGCGGGGTCGAGGACCTCCCGACGCAGTCCGGCCTCGTCGACCCATCCCTCGTAGAAGGAGTCCGGGTTGGTGCGGCCCAGTTCGAAGCGCAGTGACGCGGGGCGGAGGAAGTCGCCGGCCCGGACGTGCAGCACCGGAATACCCTGGGCGCGCAGCGGGTCGACGAGGGCGGCGGCCAGCTCGTCCGGACCGGCGGCGGAGGGGCCGTCGATCGCCACCCGCAGCCGGGCGGGTCCGGAGTCGGCGGTCGCGGTGCCTGTCGCGGCGTCGACCAGCCGGCCGGTCAGCTCGGTGACGAGCAGGTCGGGCGAGATCGGGCGGATGCGCACCGGACCATCCTGCCCCGCGTCGGGCAGGTCGGTGAGGCGGGTCAGCCGGTGCGGTCGATGGTCACCCGGGCGTCGTCGGCCAGCCGGTAGCCAACGCCGTAGACGGTGGTGACCAGGGGCACGTCCACACCGACCTTGCCGCGCAGCCGACGCACGTGCACGTCGACGGTACGCACGCCGGCGTGCTCGTAGCCCCAGACGGCGTTGAGCAGTTGCAGTCGGGTGAACACCCGGCGCGGATGGGCGACCAGGTGCAGCAGCAGGTCGAACTCCAGCCGGGTCAGCGGCAGCGGCTCGTCGTCGCGCAGCACCGAGCGGGACGAGGCGAGAATGTGCAGGGCCGGGATGGTCGGGCTGATCGCCCGGGTCGGCGACCGGTTGGCGGGCGTCTGCTCGGGGCGGCGTTCGGCCGGCACGGACCCGACGATCACGCCCTCGCCGCGTTCGAGCATCTCGCGGGCGGCCTCCAGCAGCCGACGTGCCGCCGGGGTCAGCGACTCCTCACAGGCCAGCGGGATGGACAGCGTCACGGTGAGCACTGGCGTCGCGGTGTTCGCCGGGCGACGCTGACCGCCGGGCGGTCGACCGGGCACCGCGGGTTGCGACGTGTGCCATCCGGCGCGCGACGAGGCAGGGCTGACCGACATGGTCCTCCTTGGGCTGGTCCGGGTATCTCCCCACGGCCCGGGACGCCGCTTCATCGATGCTTCCCGGCACCCGGGCGAGGGTCAAGAGGCGGCTGCGTTGCATGAATGTGACAATTGACGAACACATCGGAGCCGGGCGCTCGCTCTGCGTACGAGCTTGATGATTACAGCAGAGTCGCCGAGATGCCCCGATACGGGGGTCCCCGCCCGGTTCACCGAGGTGGTCGCAGGCCGCCTGACCAGGGCCTACCGGGTGTGGTCCACGCTGATCGGAGCCTCGTCGGCCAGGCGGTAGCCGACCCCGTAGACGGTGGTCACCACCTCCGACCCGGCCAGCTTGGCGCGCAGTCGGCGGACGTGCACGTCAACGGTCCGGGCCACCGCGTGTTCGTACCCCCAGACGCTGGACAGCAGTTGCAGGCGGGTGAAGACCCGGCGTGGCCGTTCGGCCAGGAACAGCAGCAGCTCGTACTCGATGCGGGTCAGCGGGATGACCCGGTCGCCCTGGCGGACCATCCGCGAGCCGGCCAGGATGCGGACGTGGGGCGCGTCGGCGGACGGCTCGCCGCCGCCGACGGGGATCGGCGCCGGTCGCGGCCCGGGGGCGAGGTCCTCGACGGTACGCAGCTGACCCTCCCCCGACTCGGCCAGCTCGCCGAGGAGCTGGACCAGCCGGGCCAGCCGTGGGCTCAGCGGCCCGGGGACGAGGTCGAGGGTGATGGTGAGGGTCGGGGCGGTGCGCGGACGGGTCGGGCGCGTCCCCGGGTGGCGGCGCGTGGGGATGGCGACGACGGACATGATGCCTCCTGAGTGGCGGTACGTCCGCCACGCCTGGTGCGGCGTGACGGTCAGCGGCGCGCCCACCCGGTGTTCACGGGCGACGCGAGTGCAGAGGTGTGCAGCGGGGTCGGGCCGAGAGCCGGCAGGCCGGCGATCCGCCACGCGGCGAAGCCACCGACCACGTCGGTGGCCCGGTGCAGGCCGACGTCCTGCAGGGCGGCGGCGGCCAGCGACGACGTGTAGCCCTCCTGGCAGAGGATCATCACCGGTACGTCGTAGTCGACGGCCTCGGGCAGTCGGGCCGGGCAGCGCGGGTCGAAGCGCCACTCCAGCACGTTGCGCTCGACAGTGAGCGAGCCGGGCACCACGCCGTGCGCGGCCCGCTGCGCGGCGGGCCGGATGTCGACCAGCAGAGCGCCGGCCCGGTACGCCAGGTGAGCCTGTTCCGGGTCGAGCCGGTCCAGCCGGGCCCGCGCGGCGGCCAGGATCTCGTCGATGCCGCGGGAGCCCGCGGGCGGCACGGGTGCCGGACAGTGCTCGGCGGTTACCTGCATTATCGGTTCCTTCCGGTAACAGGGGGTTGGTCGTGACTCGCCGGGCTCACCAGGACGTGCCGGCCTCGGCGACCTCGGCGATCCGCAGCCGGCCGTCCACGAGGTCGTAGCGGGTCATCCGCAGCAACGCGGGCCGGTAGACGTGCACGCTGACCGCCGGATCGGGGCCGTGGTTGGTCACCCGGTGCACGTGTCGGGGTCCGAAACGGCGACCGACGCCGGCCGGCAGCAGCCGCGGGCGTAGCCGACCGGCGCTGACCGTCTCCTCGGTGAGCACGCCGCTGACGACCCGGAACGCACCGGAGGATCCGCCGTGGTCGTGCAGGTCGGTGCCCTGCCCGGGCAGCCAGCTCAGCGCCCACACCTCGTGCTCGTCGCTGACGGCGAGGCGGGCGTACCAACGTTCGGCGGGGTCGAAACGCAGCGCGACCGGCCAGCCGGCCGGGTCGGCCCACCGGGCGGCGACGGTGAGCAGGTCGGACTCCGGACGGTGGTGCGTCATGGCGGTTCCTCGCGGGTCGTTCGGCGGGGTGCCCTCGTACTCTAGACGGCAAAGCCTATAGGTTTAGTAGGTAATTCCACACACTGAGACACCGATCAGCTCCACGGTCGGTCAGCGCAGCACCGGCGGGTCCACCCGGTAGCCGGGCAACGAGGGCCACCGCACCGTCAGCACCACCGACGCGCGCTCGGCGAACCAGGAGTGGTCCACCCCCCGGGCCCACACCACGTAGTCGCCGGGCACCGCCAGTCGTACCGTGCGGTCGGGCAACTCCACCCGAAAACAACCCTCGACGAGGACGAGCAGAGTGGTACGCCGCTCCCCCGTCGCCCACCGCGACCGGGCCTGCCCGGGTGGGTGCACGCCCCACTTCACCTCGACGTCGGCGCTGTGCCGGATCTCCCCCGGCGGCGCGAAGTGCCCGAGCAGCCAGCCGGCGTTGGTGGCACCGTCGACACCCGCGTTGCCCACGTACACCGTCTCAACCATCGGACCCCTCCCCCAGCTCGCCGGCCGAGCAACCTATCAGGACAGGCCCAGGCCGGGTGTCGAAGTCCTCGGTCGAGCCGAGGCGGAGCCCAGACGGCGTCCGGCGAGGCGGAGCCTCGTCTGGATACCGGTGTCGTATCCGGACGAGGCTCCAACGCGGCCGGTCGGCGTCTGGGCCCGTCGCAGGCCGGCCAGGGGCTTTGACACCCGGCCTAGCCTGGACGGGTGACCGACGACCTCGACGCCGAGACGCTGGCGTTCGCACACCGGATGTTCGACCTGGCCCGCGCCGGCTCCACCGAGGAGCTGGCCGCGCAGCTCGACGCCGGCCTGCCGGTCAACCTCACCAACGACAAGGGCGACACGCTGCTGATCCTGGCCGCGTACCACTCTCACCCGGACACCGTGGCCGCCCTGCTCACCCGCGGCGCCGACCACACCCGGGCCAACGACCGGGGCCAGACGGCGCTGGCCGCGGCGGTCTTCCGCAGCAGCACGGACGCGGTCCGCGCGCTCCTCGCCGCCGGGGCCGACCCGGCCCACGGCAACCCGTCCGCGATGGAGACCGCGCAGTTCTTCGACCTGCCGGAGATGACGGAGCTGCTGCGCGCCGGCTGACACCAACCCCGACGGGCCGGTATACAGGGTCGGTGGAAGATCCTCTGCCCGAGCAGATGCGGGCCGCCGGCACCGCGCTGCTGGCCGCGCTCGACCCCGCCGCCCGCGACGAAGCCGTGCACCCGTTCGACGACGAGTCCGCCCGACGCTGGCTGGAATACCGGCCCCGACCCCGACCCGGCGTCAGCCTCGCCGCGATGGACGTCGCCGGCCGCAAGGCCGCCCACCGGCTGCTGGCCACCGCGCTCAGCCCCTCGGCGTACGCGCAGGCGATGGCGATCATCGCGCTGGAGGAGGTGCTGGACCGGGCCGAGGACTGGCAGCGCGGCCGGCACAGCGCTGACTACTGGGTGGCCGTCTTCGGTGACCCGGCGCGCGACGACCGCTGGGCGTGGCGGTTCGAAGGGCATCACCTGTCGGTGACCATGACGGTGGTCGCCGGCCAGGTCTCCCCCGCCCCGATCTTCTTCGGCGCCAACCCGGCGGCGGTCCGCTACGCCGGCCGTCCGGTCTCCCGCCCCCTCGGCGTCGAGGAGGACCTCGCCCTGGCGCTGCTCGACGCGCTGGGCCCCGCCGAACGGGCCGCCGCGATCATCGCCGACGACGCGCCGGCGGACATCATCAGCGCCACCCGAGGGCAGGTCGACGCACCGCTGGAACCGCTCGGCGTACCGTCGGACCGGATGGGCCCGACCGGCCGCGCGCTGCTCCACCAGGTGGTCGCGCTCTACCTGGACCGGCTGCCGCCCGAGCTGGCCACCCGGGAGGCGGCCCGACTGGACGCCGGCCCGCTGCACTTCGCCTGGGCCGGTCCCACCCGCGCCGGGCAGCGCCACTACTACCGGGTGCAGGGCGACGACCTGCTGATCGAGTACGACAACACCAGCCCGGACGGCAACCACGCGCACACCGTGCTACGCCGCCCCGCCAGCGACTTTGGTGCCGACATCCTGGCCGGTCACCACCGAAGCCACCACTAGCCCTTGTCGATCATGGACTTGCGGTGGGCGACTTGGCCCGTTACGCCACTTTTGCGAGGCACCACACGTACATGATCGCCGTGGTCAGGGCCGGGTCGCCTCGATGAGGAAGCGTTGGGCGTGGCCGGTGAGAGGGCCCTTGGTGGTGATGCGGTCGTGCAGGGTCAGAAGTTGCTCGCGGTAGCGGTCGACAGTGAACCCGGGCACCGTCCAGATCACCTTGCGCAGGAACCAGACCACCGCGCCGATGTCGAAGAACTCCGCCCGCAGGGTCGCCCGGCGCAGGTCGACCACCCGCAGGCCGGCTGCCTCGGCGGCGCCGACCGCGTGGTCGGGATGCCGGGTGGCCGGCGGCGGCAGCGGACCGAGGATCGCCTCGCTCAACTCCCGCATGGTGCCCGCCCCGATCTGCTGGGACAGAAACGTGCCGCCCGGTCGCAGCACCCGCGCCGTCTGCTCCCAGTCGGTGCGTACCGGATGCCGGCTGACCACCAGGTCGAAGGAGGCGTCGCGGAAGGGCAGTGGCCCGGCCGGGTCGACGGCCACCACCGTCGCGCCCACTCTTCGCAGGGTCCGTCGGGCGACCACGACGTTGGGCGGCCAACCCTCGGTGGCCGTCAGGAGCTTCGGTGGCCGTGGCACCTCGGCGAGCACCTCACCACCGCCGGTGTCCACGTCCAGTGCGGCGGTGGCACGCGCCATCCGATCGGCGACCATGCGGGCGTACCCCCAAGGTGGTCGCTCCTCGGTGGCCCGCCCGGCAAGCCAGTCGAAGCCCCACCCGTCGACGGGGGCGGCAGCGGCCTCCGCGATCAGTTCCTCGGCGTCACGCTCGGCGTCCATGGCGGCCAGCCTCGTGGTCGGTCACCCCGCCGGCAACCCATTTGCGCCGCACCGGCCGGGGCCTGTCGCGTCGGGACGGCCGCGTCGCGGAGCCGCCGCTGGCCGATGCCCCTGGGCGGCGGCAGCCCTCAGCCGAGGCTGAGCTGGTGTTCCTCGAGGGCGGCCTGGAGGATGCCGAGCGCCTTGTCGCCCATGCCGTGCAGTCTGGCCAGGTCAGCTCGGGGGACGTCCGCGAGCTGACGCAACGTGGTGTAGCCGGCGCCGTGCAGGGCGCGGGTGGCGGGTGCACCGATCTTGGGAAGCGCGTCCAGGGACGAGGTCATCCGTGATGATAAACCGGCCAGCCGCACCGGCGGCGTCCCGTTCATGCGCGCCGCGGACCGGGTCAACGCCTGGCTGTGCGTAACCGGAAGCCGGGTCGGGTCAGCGGCTGGGCCAGGGGCGCGGGATTTCGCCGGTAGAGCCACCGAGGGCCTCCAGGCCGCCGGCCTCGGCCCGAGGGCCGTCGAACTGGCGCATCAGCCGGGCGCCCAGGTGGACGCCGACCCCGCCGATGGCCAGCGCGACCAGCTCGGTGACCAGGATCGCGGCTGACGCCCCTCGTTGCGGCGACTGCGACCGGACCAGGCAGGTGAGCAGGAACATGCCGGCCATCACCGCGTTCACCAGGTTGAAGGCGACGGCGGTGCGGCGGGTGCGGTCCCCCGGTACGTCCCACAGGTCGACCATGCCCGCCACCGCGGTCAGCGCAGCGGCGACGAGGGCGGCGACACCCGTCCAGTAGCCCACCTCGCCCAGGAACGCCGGCCCGCCGACGACGTCGGTGAGGTCGAAGACCGTGGCGCTGACGAACAGCCCGAGCGGGAACGTCACCAGCATCGGTTGGATCGGATGCCCCTGCACTCGCAGTCGGCTCTGCATCGGTCCTCCCCCGGGTCGGCGCAGCTCACCTGACCAGAGTGCTACCCGAGCACGCTCGCGGCGAAACGATGCCGCCCGACTCGCCGCTGACCGGACGAACGGACACCACACCACAAGCCGTGATCACCTCGCGTTTCAGGAAACCGGGCCATCGCAACGCCTCGGATAGCGCGCCTTCACGGAACCCGAGTCGATCATGGAGGTGCAGCGCGAGCAGGCGCGGCGTGGTCAGGCGTCGCGGGGGCGGGAGACCGTGTGGACCAGTCGCTCGGCCACCTCGCGCAGCGGGATGTCCAGCGACGTCGCGGCCGTACGCAGTACGTCGAGGGCCTCGGCCGGTGGGCACCCGCGCTGGGTCATGATCACGCCGACGGCCTGGCCCACCACCCCTTCGTGGAGCAGCGCGGCGTCCCGTTCGGTGGCGACGGTGAGTTGCCGCTTGCGGTCGCGTACGGCGGCCAGCAGCAGGCCGGCGTGTTCGGCGAGCAGCATCGCGGTCAACTGGTGTTGCGGGGTCAGCAGGTCCGGCGAGGCGGCGTAGAGGTTGATCGCGCCGATCACCTGGTCGTCGATGTCCACCGGCGCGGAGATCACCCCGCGTACGCCGAGGTCGCGGGCGCGCGCCGTCCAGACCGGCCAGCGGGGCTCGGCGGTCAGGTCGGCGGCGAGGATCATCTCGCGGCGTTGGATGGCGCTCATCGCCGGAGAGTCCGGGCCGTGTCGCAGGTCGTCCAGCCCGGCCAGCCGCTCGTCGGAGGCGGCCACGCCGGCCGGTTCGCCGGCGCGGAGGGCGGTGAAGCCGCACCAGCGCACCCCGGCCACGGCGTCCCGGGTGATCCGGACTAGCGCCAGCAGCGCTTCGTCGAAATCGGTCAGGGCGATCAGGCCTGCGGTCAGTTCCCGTAACAGCGCGGCGGCCTCCAGGACGCCGAGGGTCTGCACCACCGGCTCCCGCGTATCGATGTTCACCGCTTCGCAGCCTCCGTGCCCGTCCGCGCCTGCCCGCCGGGCATCGTCACCTGTGTCATCGTCTGCTCTCTCCCGACTTGACCGACCAGCCCTACTACCCTCGCAAACCCTGGTCGAAACGACGTAAATCGGGGCCTCTCGGCGCGCGGGGTCGCGCGGCGAGAGGCCCCGGACGCCTACGTCAGCGGGAGGTGCCGCTGAGCCGCCGCCCGATCGACGCGATCAGCCGGTCCAGCTCGGAGCCGAACGGGTTGTCGTGCACCAGGTACGTCCAGGTGGCGGTGGGCCGGACCAGGGTGCCGTCGTCGGCCTGCCAGTCCTCATCGAATTCGGTCTCGTTGAAGGTGGCGATGGTGCGGGCCTCGATCTCCGGGATCAGGTCGTTGAACGCCGGCACGGCGGCCCGGTGGAACTCGTCCAGCGGGTCGAGCCGGCCCAGCGCGCGCAGGTGCACGCCCTCGCGGACCTCCGACAACTCGGCCAGGTGCTCGGCCCAGAGCCGGTCCAGGTGGTAGAGCGCGATCGAACGGGCCGCTCGGGCGAGCAGGTCCTCGTCCATCTCGCCGGCCTTCTCGGGCTCCTTCTCCAGGAGCATCACCGCGGCCACGTCGCTGGTCAGCAGCCGCTCGCGACGGGCGGCGAGGGCCTTGCGCTGCTGCTCGATCACCACGCTGTAGCGCCAGGTGTTGCGGTGGATCTCGTGGTTGACGCCCTCGGCGACCCGCTGGGCGTGCTCGACTGCGTAGTCGACCTGCTCGTCGGTCACCAGGCCGTCCGCGTTCATCCGCGGCGACGCCGGCACCGAGTCGGCGGCGTGCCGGACGACCAGGTCGTCCTCCAGGCTGACGAAGAAGACCGAGCCACCCGGGTCGCCCTGCCGGCCGGCCCGACCGCGCAGCTGGTCGTCCACCCGCCGGCTGTCGTGCCGGCCGCTGCCGATCACGTAGAGCCCGCCCAGCTCGGCGACCCGTTCCTGGTCGCTCTGGTCGCTGCCGCCGAGCCGGATGTCGACACCCCGGCCGGCCATCTGGGTGGAGACGGTCACCGAGCCGTACGCGCCGGCCTCGGCGATGATCGCCGCTTCCTCGTCGTCGTTCTTGGCGTTCAGCACGACGCAGGGCACCCCGGCGGCGTTGAGGCCGGCGGCCAGGCCCTCGGACTCCTTGACGTCGAGGGTGCCGACCAGCACCGGCCGCCCCTTGGCGTGCCAGCGCTGAATCTCGTCGATCAGCGCCTCGTCCTTCTCGGCCCGGGTGGCGTAGATGCGGTCCGGCTCGTCCTCGCGGATGCACGGGGTGTTCGGCGGGATCACCGCGACCTCGAGGTTGAAGAACTCCCGCAGCTGGTCGCCGACGTGCACCGCGGTGGCGGTCATCCCGCAGACCTTCGGGTAGAGCGCGATGTACGCCTGCATGGCGATGGTGCCCAGCACCTCGCCCTCGGCGGTGGCGTCCAGGCCCTCCTTGGCCTCGACCGCGGCCTGGAGGCCGTCCGGCCAGCGGCGGCGCTGGGCCACCCGGCCGCGCATCTCGTCGACCAGCTCGACCGAGCCGTCCCGGACGATGTAGTCCACGTCGCGGTGCAGCAGGGCGTGTGCGTGCAGCGCCACGTTGACCGCGGAGAGCTGCGCGACGTGCTCCTCGTCGTACAGGTCGATGCCGAGCTTGGCCTCGATGGCGGCCAGGCCGGCGGAGGTGAACGCCACGCTCCGCCCGTCCTCGGCGACCGTGTAGTGCTTGCCCTTGCGCAGGCCGCGGACCAGGGCGGCGGCGGCGTGCACCGGGTCCTGCTCGCCCGGCACCGCGCCGGCCAGGACCATCGGCACCCGTGCCTCGTCGATCATGATCGAGTCGGCCTCGTCGACGATCGCGGTGGTCAGCGGGGGTTGCACCCGGTCCTCCACGTCGGTGACCAACTGGTCGCGCAGGTAGTCGAAGCCGGCCTCGCTGACCGAGACGTAGGTGACGTCGCAGGCGTACGCGTCGCGCCGCTCCTGCGGGGAGGACGCCTCGTTGACCCAGCCGACGGTGAGGCCGAGCAGGGTGTAGACCGGCTCCATCCACTGGGCGTCGCGGCGGGCCAGGTAGTCGTTGATGGTAAGCACGTGCACCGGCCCGTTGCCCAGCCGAACGTGCCCGTACGCGGCGATCGTGGCGGTGAGTGTCTTGCCCTCACCGGTGGCCATCTCGGCGACCTTGCCGGAGAGCAGCGACATCGCGCCGAGCAGCTGCACGTCGTACGGCCGCTGGTCGAGGCCTCGGCGGGCGGCCTCACGGCCGACGGCGCAGATCTCCTCGTAGCCGGTGGCGGCACCGGCGGCCTCGGTCAGCTCGGCGTCGTCGAGCGCGGCGAGCTCGTCCGCGCGCGCCTCGATAGCCGGCAGCAGCTTCTCCAGCGGAGCAAGATCCACGGTCGAGCCGGGGCGCTGAAGGAACCGCCGGAACTTGCTCTTGAACCGTTGCGACACACCCATGAGCGGCAACGGTACGCGATTCGGGCCGGCATGCGCGGCCCGGCCGCCGACAAGTTGGCGGATCAGACGGGCTCAGCCGACCAGTAGCTGGTGGGCGGCCAGCTCACGGTAGAGCGGGTCGGTCGCGGTCAGTTCGGCGTGGGTGCCGACGGCGACCACCCGACCGCCGTCGAGGACCACGATCTGGTCGGCGTCGACCACGGTGGCGAGCCGGTGCGCCACGATCAACAGCGTCCGGCGGACGGCCACCGCGTCGATGGCCCGGCGCAGCGCGGCCTCGTTGCGCGAGTCGAGGTTGCTGGTGGGCTCGTCGAGCAGCAACACCGGCGGGCCGGCGAGCAGGGCCCGGGCGATGGCCAGCCGCTGCCGCTCACCCCCGGAGAGCAGCACCCCGCCCTCCCCCACCTGGACGTCCAGCCCTGCGGAGGTGCGGTGCGCCAGGTGCGCGAGGTTGACCTCGTCGAGGACCTCGCGAAGGCGGTCGTCGGTGGCGTCCGGCGTGGTGATCAGCAGGTTCTCCCGCAGCGTGCCGGCGAGCACGGGGGCCTCCTGCTCGACGTAGCCCAGCCGGGCCCGCAGCGCGTCGCGGGGCAGATCCCGAACGTCGGTGCCGTCGAGTCGGACCGCGCCGGCGCTCACCTCGTAGAAGCGTTCGACCAGCGCCAGCAGTGTCGACTTGCCGGCGCCGGAGGGGCCGACCAGCGCGGTACGGGTGCCGGTGGGCACCGTGAAGGTGACCTCGTGCAGCACCGGCTCACCGCCCGGGTAGCCGAACCCCACCCGGTCGAACTCGATCATCGGCGCGGGCCGACGTGGGCTGGTCGTCGCCACGGCGGGCGCGGGCCGATCCGCCGCGCCCTCCGCGGGCACGGCGAGGATCTCCTCGATCCGCTGGAGGGCACCCAGACCGGACTGCAACTGGGTGTACGCCCGCAGCACCTGGCCCAGCGGCAGCGCCAGCAGGAACAGGTACATGACGAAGGCGACCAGGTCGCCGACGGAGATCGCCCCGGCGGCGACCCGCGCCCCGCCGATGCCGAGCACCAGCAGGAACGCGCCCTGCACGGTGATCGAGCCGATCGGGCCGACCACCGACTGCACCCGGGCCACCCGCAGCCCGGCCGTGTACGCCTCCCGCGCGCTGCCGGTGACCGTCTGCGTCTCCCGGGCCTCGGCGCGGCTGGCCCGGATGGTCCGGGCCGCCGAGATGGCCCGCTCCACCGCCGAGGTCATCTCGCCGATCCGCTCCTGGGCGGCACGGGCCAACGCCCGCACCCGGCGGACGAAGGTGAGCGCGAAAGCGAGCCCGAGCGCCACGCCGAGCAGTGTGACGCCGAAGAGCAGCGGGTCGAGCAGCACCATGGCCGTGCCGGCGCCGACCACCGTCACCGCCCCGGTGACCGTCTCGAAGAGCCCGGAGGTGACGACCGCGCGCAGCAGTGTGGTGTCCGAGCCGACCCGGGAGAGCAGGTCGCCGGTGCGTCGGCTGTCGTACTCGGCGATGGGTAGCCGCAGCAGGTGACCGGCGAGCCGGCGGCGGGTGCCCAGCACCAACCCTTCGGCGGTGCGTTGCAGCAGGTAGTCGCGCAGCCCGCCGATGGCCGCGCCGAGCACCACGAGAACCACGAGGACCGTCACCAGTGCGGAGACCGTCTGGTTGACGCCGATCCGGTCGAGCACCGACCGGGTGAGCAGCGGCTGCGCCAGCGACGCCGCCGCGCCGAGCAGCGACAGCACACCCACCACGACCAGGGTGCCGCGGTGCTCACGCAGGTACGGCAGCAGCGCGGCCAGGCCGACCGGCCGTTCCTTCGCGGTGCTGACCGGCCGGTCCTTCGGGGTGCTCATGCCGGGAACGGTAGTCCGCCGCGTCACCCACCCGGGCGGGGTCCGGGCCGACAAGCGGCACGGGGGCCGGTCCAGCACCCGCCCGGGGTGCGCTCAGGCGGACAACACCACCTGGAGTTCCTGGCGTCGACGGTCGGCCAGATCGGTGAGCAGTGTGGGTGCCTCGTCGAACGGCACCACCGCCGAGACGAGGTGCTTGCGGACCGTGTCCCCGTACGCGCGGAGCAGGTCGATGGTCTCGGCGGAGAGCCGCTCGCGGTCCCAGGTGGGGGCGAGCCCGCGTGGCACCCGGCCGATCTGCGCGCAGCGCAGCGAGAGGCCGTTGTGGTGGAACTCCTCGCCGAGCCGGACGGCGTCCGCGCCCTCCTGGTAGAAGGCCAGGTCGATGACGGTGCCCTGGGGGCGCAGCAGCCGCAGGGCGAGCTGCAACGCCCAGGCCTGCCCCCGGCACTGGAACACCACGTCGGCGCCCCGGTCGCCGGCGGTGTGCGCCCAGCGGGTCTTGAGCACGACCGCCGGGTCGTCCGCGTCCGGGTCGAGGGTTTCCAGGCCGAGCGCCTCGGCGGCCTGGCGGCGGTGGGGGGTCGGGTCGAGCACCACCACCGAGGCAGCGCCGTTGCGCCGGGCGAACAGCGCCGTCAGCAGCGCCACCACACCGGCGCCGACGACGGCGACGCGCCGGCCGCGTACCCCGTCGCCGAGCGCGCGGACGTCGGCGCCGTGCAGGTCGGCGGCCGCGTGCAGGAGGCCGTTGGCGCAGATCGGGCCCATGTGCGCCACGTAGACGCCGAGCAGCGGGTCCAGGTCCTCGGGTAGCGGCACGAACCGCTCGGCGACCGGGTCGGCCAGCCAGCCGGTCCGGTGTCCGTAGGTCATGGCGCCGACAGTGCCCACCGCGACGGCCGAGGTCTCGCTCTCCACCACGCGGCCGACCTGCATGTAGCCCAGCCGGGTCACCGGGTACGGGGTGCTCGCCGCGCCCGGCTGGAACAGGCCCAGGTCGGCGTTCCAGGTGACGTTGAGGTACGGGTTCGTGCCCTTGACGTAGCTCAGCTCGGTGCCGGCGGAGACGCCGCTGAAGAGCGTCTCGACCCGGAACGTGCCGGGGCGCAGCGGCGCGGCGTCCTGCTCGACCAGCTCGACCCGGCCGGGACCGGTGACCACCACGACCCTGTCACGCATCGACTGTCACCCCCGTGTGCAGCGCCGCCGGAGCGGTCGGGGCGGTCAGTCGTACGGTCGTGCCGGTGCGGGCGGAGTCGGCCACCGCGAGGGCCAGTCGCTGGGTCGCCAGGGCCTCGGCGTACGGGACGCGCACGTCGTCGTCGACGCCGCGGACGGCGTCGACGAAGGCACGGTCCACCGCCACCCGGGCGGCCTCCGGGTCGGCGGGAACGTGTCGTTCGCCGTCGGCGTCGCGGATCGACAGGCCGTCCTCGGTGAGGGCGAGGGCCAGCCCGTCGGCGAGGATCTCCAGGCCGGCGCGGTGCTTCCAGCCGAGCACGCAGGCCGCGCTGAGGGTGCCGACCGCCCCGTCGGCGAAGCGCAGCACGGCGGTCGTCACCGAGTCGATGTCGGCGCCGTCGACCGGCGGCGGGGTGCCGTTGCCGTACGCGGTGACCTCGGTCACCTCGCCGGCCAGCACGCGGACCAGGTCCAGCACGTGGGCGGCCTGCTCGACCACCGGCCCGCCGGAGCGGTCCCGCCGCGACCACCAGGCCACCGGGGGCACCTTGTCCAGCCAGGCGCCGCTGACCATCCGGACGGGACGGTCGGCGAGCAGCTCGCGGGCCTGGTCGAGCACGTTCAGGTAGCGCCAGTGGTGGCCGACGGCGGTGCGCAACCCCCGGCGCGCGACCAGCTCGGCGATCCGTTCGGCGGTGCCCAGGTCGACCGCGACCGGTTTCTCCACGAACATCGGCACCCCGGCCTCGACCAGCGCCTCCTCGGCGGGGCCGTGCGCGAACGGCGGTACGCAGACGTACACCGCGTCGGGGTTGGTGGCCAGCAGCTCGGCGATGTCGGCGCAGACCCGCGCGCCGTGCGGCGTGGCCAGCGCGGACGCCGCCTCCGGCGCGACGTCGGTGACCCCGACCAGTTCGACGTCGTCGAAGCCGGACAGCACGCGCGCGTGACGTTGTGCCACTCCGCCGGCTCCGACCAGACCCACTCGGCACTGACGCATTCGTCACCCCTTCGAAGACAATTCATGTGCGATGGGAGCAGTCCCCCGGGGTGTGCGCAATCAAACGTTCATCCCCCGGGAACGCACTGGCGTCACCTCTGTGATCAAGCTGTTGCCAAGAAAGCGGTTAACGCGCGGCAGGGAATGGGAACAACCAATTTTGGTTTTCCACGCACGAATGGAGGGGTGCCCGTGCGGGATGCGACATCGAGCGTTTCACCGGTGGTGGAGGCGTGGGCCACGTATCGGACGACGACGACGGCCGACTGGCCGACACGTCGGCTGATGCGGGCCAAGGGTGAGACCCGGGTCAGCGTGGTGCTGCCGGCGCGCAACGAGGAGGCCACCGTCGGCGCGATCGTGTCGACCATCCGAGAGCACCTGATGGATCGGGTCGCCCTGGTTGACGAGCTGATCGTGGTGGATTCACGCTCGACCGACCGCACGGCGCAGGTGGCTCGGGCCGCCGGCGCGGAGGTGGTCAGCCAGGACGCGATGACCCGGGGGCTGCCCCGGCTCACCGGCAAGGGCGACGCCCTGTGGGCCGGACTGGCCGCCGCCGAGGGGGACGTGGTGGCGTTCATCGACGCCGACCTGCGGGAGTTCCGGCCGCACTTCGTGACCGGGCTGCTCGGCCCGCTGCTGACCGACTCCTCGGTCGACTTCGTGAAGGGGTTCTACCACCGGCCGTTGGTCGGCACCGCCAGCGTTGAGCAGGACGGCGGGGGCCGGGTGACCGAGCTGATGGCCCGACCACTGCTCAACCTGTTCTGGCCCGAGTTGGCCGGTTTCGTGCAGCCCCTCGCCGGTGAGTACGCGGGCCGCCGGGACGTGCTCTCCCGGGTGCCGTTCGTGTCCGGGTACGGCGTGGAGACGGCCATGATGATCGACCTGCTCGACCTGGTCGGCCTGGACGCGATGGCGCAGGTCGACCTCGGCGAGCGCAAGCACCGGCACCAGGACACGGCGGCGTTGGGCCGGATGTCGGCGCAGATCATGTTGACCGCCTGGTCCCGGTTGCAGCGGCGCGGCTGGGCGACCCCCGGGTTGACGCCGGAGTCGTTGCTGACCCAGTTCCGTCGCGGCGGCTCGGACACCCTGCCCAACCTGGACCGCGAGATCGTGGTCACCGACGTGTCCATCGAGGAACGCCCGCCGCTGGCCGAGTTGCGCCACCGGGTGCCCCGCCGACGGGTGGCCGCCGCGTGAACACGAGAGAGGGACGAGCCGGATGAGCCTTACCGTGCTGATGAACGCCGGGCCGTGGCTGTCCGTGCCACCGCCCGGCTACGGCGGCATCGAGAACGTGATCGCCACGCTCGTGCCGGAGCTGCGCCGCCTGGGCGTACGGGTGGTGCTCGCCTCGGTGGGCAGCAGCACCCTGCCGGTGGACGAGCGGGTGTCGGTCTTCGCCGACGGGCAGTTCGCCTCGTTACAGCGGCCGTACAACCAGGTCTGTGGTGTCGCCCAGGCGCACCTGGCCGGGGTGGTCCGCGAGCTGCACTCCCGCGACGACATCGACCTGGTGCACGACCACGTGGAGGCGGTCGGCCTGGCCACGCTCGCCGCGATGGGACCGGCCGGCCCGCCGACCCTGCACACCCTGCACTGGGACCTGGCCAAGCACCCGGCGCTCTACGGCAGCCTGGACGGCGGCGACCGCGTCCGGGTCAACGGGGTCTCCGCGTCGCAGCTGGCCCGGGCGCCGCTGGCGCTGCAGGAGCACTCGGTGGGGCACGTGCACCTGTCCACCCCGCTCGCCGTCGACGCCGACCGTCGACCCCGACCGGAGAAGGGCGAGCACCTGCTCATCCTGGGCCGGATCAACCCGGGCAAGGGCCAGGACGTGGGTGCCCGACTGGCCCACCGGGTCGGGTTTCCACTGGTGTTGGCCGGCCCGGTGGGGCCGTACCACCGACCGGCCGATCTGGCCGCGGCCGGCGACGAGGCCCGGCAGAACCCGGACGTGCGGTTCTTCCTCGACGAGGTGGCCCCGCACGTCGACGGTGACCTGGTTCGCTGGGTGGGCACGGTGGCCGGCCAGGAGCGGGACGACCTGCTCGCCAGCGCTCGCGCGTCGCTGTTCCCGCTGCGGTGGGAGGAGCCGGGAGGCACGGCGGTGGTCGAGTCGCTCGCCCTGGGTACGCCGGTGGTGGCGACCTCCCGGGGCTGCCTGCCGGAGCTGATCGAGCACGGCCGCACCGGGCTGCTCACCGCCGAGGAGGAGGAGCTGGGTGAGCTAGTGCTCGCCAGCGACCTGCTCGACCCGGACGAGTGTCGGCGGGTGGCCGCGCAGCGGTTCACCCCGGCGGTGATGGCCCAACGCTACGTGGAGCTGTACGAGCGGGTCCGCCACCTGTCCCGCGCGCCGAGGCTGCTGCCGGCCTGACCGTCGGAGGCGTTTGCCGGCGGCGGCAGCGGGTAGCCGGCAGCGCTCGTACCCGCCGTCGCAGCGAGGAGCCGGGAATGGTCGGACCGATGGCCCACTCCCGGGCCCGACCCAACCCGGCCGACGGCAAGGCGCCGGTCCGACGTGCCGCGTCGACGGTGGGCGTGTTGTTCCTGCTGATCGGCGTGCTCGGCTTCGTACCCGGGATCACCAGCGGAATGCACGACCTGCGCTTCGCGGGCCACGGCTCGGGCGCGTACCTGTTCGGGGTCTTCCAGGTGTCGGTGCTGCACAACCTGGTGCACCTGGCGTTCGGGGTGGCGGGGCTGGTGCTGGCGCGGACGGTCGCCGGGGCCCGGACGTTCCTGATCGGCGGCGGTGCCGTCTATCTGGTGCTCTGGCTCTACGGTCTGGCGGTGGACCACGACACCGGGGCTAACGTGCTGCCGGTGAACGACGCCGACAGTTGGCTGCACCTGGGCCTCGGCGTCGGCATGATCGCGTTGGGCGTCCTGACCGGGCGACCCCGTCCGTGACCTGCGTCATCGCGGCCGGTCAGCCGCCCCGCTCCGCCGTGGGTCCGGTTTGACGGCGGGCGGCCACGGGTAGTGGGGAGCTCCCGACCCAGCAGCGAATCGAGGGCACCGATGTCGAGCCGGATCACCTGCGAGGTGCGCACCACGGCACCGGTGGCGGTCGTCCGACTCGCTGGTGCGCTGCATCTGGGCACCATGCGCTCGGTTCACCGGGCGCTCAGCGACGCGCTCGTCGACCAGCCGGAGGCGTTGGTGGTCGACATGGCCGAGGTGAGCGTCGAGGACCGCCTCGCGTTGTCCGTCTTCGCCGCGACCGCACGCCGTGCCGAGGAGTGGCCGGCCGTGCCGGTGGTGCTCTGCGCCCCGTCGCCGGTCGCCGCGCGCTGGCTGGCCGAGTCGACCACCTGCCGCGTGGTCCCGGTCACCGCGGACTGCGCGGAGGCCACCCGAATGGCGGGCGCCACGCCGCGGATGCGGGCCCGGCTGGAGCCGGTGGCCGAGGCGTGCCGGCGGGCCCGGGAGTTGGTCACCGACGCGTGCGCCCGGTGGAATCTGCCCGAAGCGGCCGGACCGGCCGCGTTGGTGCTGAGCGAGCTGGTCGGCAACGTGGTACGCCACGCCGGCACCCCGATGCAGGTGACGGTGACCCTGCGCCGACCGTACCTGCACCTGGCGGTGGTGGACGGCAGCAGCGCGCAGGCCCAGCCGGGCGGGACGGACCTGCACGCCGAGGGTGGCCGAGGGCTGATGCTGGTGCGGGAGCTGGCCCAGCGCTGGGGCAGCGTGCCGGCCGGTCAGGGCAAGGCTGTCTGGGCGATGCTGCCGGCAACCTGAGTGTTCGGGTGCTTGCGCCCGGTACCAGCGATCTGACCGAATTTACCGCTCTGGCCTGGTTACATGGTGCAAGGGTCGGGTAGGCACGCCCGTCCTTTCTGCCGTCACGACGGGGTGAGCAGCCATGCCCAAGCGGGTAACCACGGAACCCGGTCGCGACCGGGGCCCGGCGATCCTGGCACCGGCCCGGTTCGGGGGGTTCCCGGGAGCGGTACGAGCACCGGTCCCCGGCAACTCGTTGATCAAGTTCCTGGCCACGACCGACCACAAACAGATCGGCCTGCTGTACCTGCTGACCTCCTTTGGGTTCTTCGTGGTGGCCGGGTTGCAGGCGATGGTGATGCGCGCCGAGCTGGCCCGACCGGGGATGCAGTTCCTCTCCTCCGAGCAGTACAACCAGCTGTTCACCTCGCACGGCGCGGTGATGCTGCTGCTGTTCGCCACGCCCGCGGCGTTCGGGTTCGCCAACTTCATCGTGCCGATCCAGATCGGCGCGCCGGACGTGTCGTTCCCCCGTCTCAACGCGCTCGCCTACTGGCTGTACCTGTTCGGCGGGCTCATGGTCATCGGTGGGTTCATCACCCCGGGGGGTTCGGCGGACTTCGGCTGGACCGCGTACAGCCCGCTCAGCAGCGTCGAGCACAGCCCCGGCGTGGGGGCGAACATGTGGGTGCTCGGCCTGGTCGTCTCCGGGCTGGGCACCATCCTCGGCGCGGTCAACCTGATCACCACGATCCTCACCCTGCGCGCACCCGGGATGACCATGTTCCGGATGCCGATCTTCACCTGGAACATGCTGTTCACCAGCGTTCTGGTGATCCTCGTCTTCCCGCTGCTGGCCGCCGCGCTGCTGGCGCTGTCGGCCGACCGGTTGCTCAACGCGCACGTGTACGACCCGGCGACCGGCGGGCCGATGCTCTGGCAACACCTGTTCTGGTTCTTCGGCCACCCCGAGGTGTACATCATCGCCTTGCCGTTCTTCGGCATCATCACCGAGATCATCCCGGTGTTCTCCCGCAAGCCGCTCTTCGGCTACACCGGGATCGTGCTGGCCACCATCGCCATCACCGTGCTGTCCATGACGGTGTGGGCGCACCACATGTTCGCCACCGGCCAGGTACTGCTGCCGTTCTTCAGCATCCTCAGCTATCTGATCGCGGTGCCGACCGGCGTGAAGTTCTTCAACTGGATCGGCACCATGTGGAAGGGGCAACTCACCTTCGAGACGCCGATGCTGTTCGCCATCGGCTTCCTGGTCACCTTCCTGCTCGGTGGCCTCACCGGGGTGCTGCTGGCCAGCCCGCCGGCCGACTGGCACACCCACGACAGCTACTTCGTGGTGGCGCACTTCCACTACGTGGTGTTCGGCACCGTGGTCTTTGCCCTGTTCGGCGGCTACTACTTCTGGTGGCCGAAGATGACCGGCCGCCTGCTCGACGAGCGGCTCGGCAAGGCGCACTTCTGGACGATGTTCATCGGCTTCCACGGCACCTTCCTGGTGCACCACTGGCTGGGCAATGAGGGCATGCCCCGCCGCTACGCCGACTACCTGCCCACCGACGGCTTCACCACGCTGAACACGATCTCCAGCATCTTCGCCTTCATCCTCGGACTGTCCACCCTGTTCTTCATCTACAACGCCTGGAAGTCCTGGCGGTACGGGGCGGTGGTGACAGTGGACGACCCGTGGGGCTTCGGCAACTCGTTGGAGTGGGCCACCAGTTGCCCTCCCCCGCTGCGCAACTTCGACCGGATGCCGCGGATCCGGTCCGAGCGTCCCGCGTTCGACCTGAAGTACGGCCCGCTCGTCGCCGACCTGGGCCGGGACCTCCCTCAGCGCACCACGAAGCCGCCGCAGCAGTTCGCCGAGGAGTTGCGGTTGGAGCACCACGCCCCGGAGTCGCCGGCCGCCGAGGGCGCGCACGGCGCCCGCGAGGCCGCCGACTTCCAGCCAGCGCCGCGCTCCGGCGCGCGCCCCGTGGACGTGCCGGAACCCGAGGGAATACGGCGTCCGAGCTTTGAGCAGAGCGACTCGCCGAAGGACGCCGAGGACGCGCCCAAGCCGCACGAACGCTGGCGTCACCCGCACGGTGACAAACCCGAAGAACGCTGACCGGCGTACGCCGAGAGGGCCGACACCCGGCGGGTGTCGGCCCTCGTCGTTCGTGTTCCCGACGGCGGCGCTCCGGTCCGGATTCGGCGGCTCAGTCGCGGGCGGGGGCCAGGCCGGCGGCGGTGAGCGAGCGGCGTACCGCGGGCTGGACCCGGGTCAGCCGCAGCGGCACCCCGGTCCGCTCCGCCGCGTCCCGTCCGGCCATCAGCGCGGCGATCCCGCCGGCGTCGAACCCACCCGCGCCGACCAGGTCGACGACCACCTCGCTGGGCTGCCCGGTGACGGCCTCCAGCATGGCCCGCCGCAGTTGGTCCGCGCCGTCGCGGTCGATCTCGCCGCCGACCTCGACCACCACCCGGTCGCCGTTCTGCTTGACCGAGATCCGGGTCTTGCCCGGGTCGGGTTCGGCCGCGCCGTTCTGCCACGGCGGCGGCGCGTCGGCGAGCATCGCCTGACGTAGCCAGGTGAGCGCTCGCGACAGCAACCGGGACACGTGCATCTGCGAGATGCCGAACCGGGCGGCGATCTCCGCCTGGGTCTGGTTGCCGTAGAAGCGCATTGCCAGGATGCGCCGCTCCCGCCAGGGCAGTCGGTGCAGCAGACCGCTCACCGTGACCCGGTCGTCGACCGACTCCAGCGCGTTGTCCGATTCGCCGACCAGGTCACCGAACTCCGCCGAGCTCTCCCCGCCCACCGGGGCGTTGAGCGAGGCCGGGCTGTAGCCGGCCGCCGACTCCAGCGCGGCGAGGATCTCCTCCTCCGGGGTCTCCAGTCGGGCCGACAGTTCGGCCACCGACGGGGCCCGGGACAGCTCACTGGTCAGCGCGGCCGTGGCCTGTCCCACCTCGAGGATCAGGTCCCGCAGCCGGCGGGGCACGTGCACGCCCCAGGTGCGGTCCCGGAAATGCCGTTTGATCTCGCCCACGATGGTGATCGCGGCGTACGCGGTGAAGGACCCGCGTTCCGGGTCATACCGGTCGACGGCGTTGACCAGCCCCAGTCGGGCCACCTGCTCCAGGTCCTCCAGGGGCTCCCCACGACCCCGGTACCGGCGGGCCAGCCGCCCGGCGAAGGGCAGCGCGAAGCGCACCAGGTCGTCACGGGCCTCCCCCCGACGCTCCGGAGGCAGCCCTTCGATCCGGGCCGCGTACGCCAGTGCCGCCGCGTCGAGGTCCTCCAGACCCCGATCGGTGGGCGGTGGTGTGGTCGTGGTCGTACTCGTCTGTCCGAACATCCGCGCCTCCCTCAGGAAGGTCCCCCGCCCGGATCGGGAAACCGGTCGTGCGCGTGGTCGAGCCACGCACCGGGCCGGAAAAGTGGGTCAGTGACTGGGATGCCAGCGGGCGACAACGCGTCCACGCAGCGCAATCAGGCCGTCGCAGCCAGCGATGTTCCCGCTCCGTAGGTACTCAATCACGGGACCCCGGGTTCGCGAGGATGTTTCGGCGTGCTCCGTCTCAGGAGACCAACAACCCCTGGTGGCCGCCGCTGTCGCTGAGCACGGCGAGGACCTCGTCGGCCCGCAGCGGGGGCGGGACGGGCAGGTCGTACGGCTGGGCACGCAGGACCTCGGTGGCCCGGCGGGTGGGCACGGACGTCACCGGGTAGCCGCGCGCGGTGGTCCGGTCCAACGCCCGACGCCGCTGCCCGAAGCCGGCCACGGCCAGCCACTGCGGCAGCCCGGCCAGGGCGGGTGAGCGCATCCCGGGCGGCTCGGGCAGCACGTCCACCGAGCTGAACGCCTCACTGCCCGCCAGCCACCACTCGGCCTCGTCGACGCTGCGGCGGGTGGCGTTCTCGCACCAGTACGGCACCAGCCCCGCCCGCACCACCTGCCACGGGTCGAGCAGACGCCCACACTCCACCACGAGCCGGTTACCGGTCTTTCCGGCGGCGCGCAGCCACCGCCGGTACAGGTCGGCGACGGCGGCGCTCAGTGCCGCCGGGCGGGGTACCAGCACCCGGTGCAGTGGGTGCTGGTGGCGCGTCGACCAGTCCCGCGCGGCCAGCTCGAAGCCCGAGTCGACGCCGTGCTCGGCGTTCCCCGACGACACGGTCACCTCCGGCGGCGCCCACCGGGCCGCGTCGCCGCCGACGGAGCGCAGTACCTGCCGCAGCGCGTGGCTGTCCGGGTGGAAGTCCACCGGGTCGAGCCCGCTGGCCGGGCAGCCGACCTGGAAGCTGTGCCCCGGACCGATTTCCAGGACCGGCCAGGTGCGCGCGTCGCGGACCAGCAGCACGGGGGCGCCGGGGAGTAGCCGGTCGGCCAGAAACCGCGTGTACGCGGCCGGCAGGGCCCTCCACGAGGCGGCCAGCGTGACGGTGGCCCCGGTCAGCGGGCCGCGGCTGGCCGGGCAGTGCACCTGCCGCAGGTGCAGGTCGGCGTTGCCCGCGAGCAGCCGGGTGGCCAGTGCCGCCCCGTGTTCCAGGGCGTCCGCCGGGCGGTCCACCGCGCCGTCGGACCAGTGCACGGTCATCTCGAAGCTGGCCGGCAGCCAGGGCACGCCGAGAGCCACCGCCAGGTGTGCCAGGCCGCCGTGCGGAGAGCCGATCAGCACCCCGGGGTAGCGCCGGCGGGGGTACTGGTCGACGAACCAGCGGGCGACCCGGGCGGCGTCCACCTCGTCGACCTGGGCGACGGTGAGCGCGACCCGTCCGGCGGCCCGAGTGACCGCGGCCCGGCGTACCGGTTCCGGAGCCCCGGGGAAGCGCGACGTTGGCCCGGTGTGCCCGAGGTCGGCGCAGTCCGCTCCACGCAGCGCCCGGGCGGTGGCGGCGACCAGCACCCGGGCCGCGCTGCCCGCGGCCACGACCCGGTCGCCGGCCAGACCGGCGCCATCGGCCGTGAGCCCCTTGTGCACCTTGTGCACCGGCCCCACCTTGCCTCGTTCGCTCACCACGCGGCCCGGCTTCCCGTCCCGATGGGGTTCAAACGGGGCATCACCCACCCGGCGGCACATTCCGCTGGTCAGAGGGGTGCGGCGGTCATCAATGGCGTTCGGTCACTCGGGTTTCGGTGGGGTCAGGGTGGGCACTTCCGGGTCCATGGGCACCGACGACACCAGCGAGCCAGCCGCCGCCACGATCACCCCGTACGAGGACGGACCGTTGCTGGTCCGGGGTGATTTCGCGTTGGTCACTCCGAGCGGCGAGCGGATCGACGCGCGCCGGGGCACGGTGGCGCTGTGTCGGTGTGGCAAGTCGGCGCTCAAGCCGTTCTGCGACGGCACCCACAAGGCGATCCGGTTCCGGGCGGGCACCACCCGCGAGGGCTGATGCCCCGACGTCGCCACATCACGCTCCGAGAGCGCGCTCCGGCAGGCCCGACCATCACGCCGCCACCTTTGCTCCGCGCCCGCCCTGCTCAGCGCAGGCTCGTCGTCAGGACCCATCCCCCCTGCTCGCCCCCTTTGCTGTGCACCCACCCAGGCACCAGGCACGGTCCGTGACCGTCGCCTCGGTGGGTGCAGAGCAAAGGACGAAAGCAAGAGACCTACGCCTGAAGGCTGGCGGCGGCCCTACGCCTGAGGGCTGGCGGCAACACGCCACCGGCTCTCGGCGGACAGCGCGAGCAGCGCGACCAGCGCGAGCAGCGCGACCAGCGGGCTCGTCAGACGAGCGCGGTCGGGGCCTGCGGGGCGACCACCCCCGGTGGGGCCGGGGTCGACGCAACGAGTGAGACGGTCGGCGGCAGCGCCGGCGGAGTAGGTGGCCGCAGGGAACTGCGGCCGGCGGCCCAACTGTCCAGCAGGTGCGCGGCGAACAACCGGTCCAGCGCGAGCCCGGCCGCCGCGCCGAACAGCACGTCGGGGGCGAGGGCCGGCTCGACCGCGACCAGGCCACCGCACATGTCGTGGGCGGCGATCTGCTCGTGCACCGCGTCGGCCTCGACGTGCTCGTCGTAGAAGCGGGTGGCCACCTCGTCGAAGCCCAGCCGGCGCAGCCCGTTGCCGTAGCGACGGTTCGGCAAGGAGGAGGTCATCTCGAACGCGGCGAGGTGTCCCAGCAGCGCGCCGCGCAGTCGCCGGTGCAGCCCGAACAGCGACATCAGGTTGTTGGTCGCCAGGGTCACGGCCGGTACGGCGTCCAGGTGGGCGGCGTACCCGACATCCAGCCCGAGCCGGTCGAGGGTGCTCCGGAACAGCTCGGCGTGCATCCGGTCCAGCCGGCCGTTGCCGTACTCGTCGGTCTGGATCTCCACGAGCGCGGCCTTGGCCGGGCCACCGAGGCGGGGCAGCGCCCAACTGTGCGGGTCCGCCTCGCGCAGGTGGTACACCGACCGGTGTACGACGAACTCGCGGAACTGGGCGAGGTCGGCGCGTCGCTGGAGGTCGGCGGCCAGCGACGGTCCGTCGTCGGCCGCGACCACCTCGGCCAGGCCGGCGGCCACCCCGGCGACGGGCACCACCGGCGTGCCGACCAGCCGGCGCAGCGCCGCCTCGAAGAGCCGTTCGCAGTGGGCGCGCAGGGCGAGCAGCGTCGGCTGCCACTCCCACGACTCGTCGACACCACGCCAGCCCCGGTAGTGCAGCTCGTAGCAGAGGAACAGGGTCAGCTGGAGGTCCTCGTCGGTGATCGGGTCCGCAGGGTCGAGGTCGACGCCGAGACCGGTTGGCAGGTCGTGCGGCGGACGCCGCAGAGCCTCGACCACAGCCGCAGAGAGCGGGCCGCGCGGCCGCGGAAGGGTCGCGGGACCGTAGCGGCGGTCAGCGGGCTCGGACATGGGACCTCCAGCGTCGTCGGGCCGCTTCTGATGCCCTGGCCAGGGGTGACTAAACGAAGTCCTGGGCGTTCGCGGTGACCTCCACCTGCTCCCGGACCTTCCGGGCGGGAGCGCCGTCGGCATACAGGCCCCGCAGATCGGCGAACGCCGGCTCCGGCGGCGCCAACGACACCGCCGGGTCGACGACCGCCTCCAGTACGCAGGGACGGTCCGCCGCGAGGGCCTCGTCCCACGCGGCGCCGACCAGCTCCGGGCGGTCCACCCGCACCCCGTGCAGCCCGAGCAGGCGTGCCCAGCCGGCGTACGGGACGTCGGGGCGGCGTCGGGTCGGGTCGGACGATGGGGCCAGCCCACCGCCCATGCCGCTCTGGTCCCGGTTGTTGAGCACCAGCACCACCAGGCGAGGGTCCCGCCACTGCTGCCAGTGATGGGAGACGGTGATCAGCTCGGCGAGCCCGTTGAGCTGCATCGCCCCGTCGCCGACCAGCGCTACCACCGGTTGGTCGGGGGCCGCGAGCTTGGCGGCCACCGCGTACGGCAGGGCGCAGCCCATCGAGCCGAGCGTGCCGCACAGTTGGGCGTTCACCCCCGGCGGCAGGGTGAGGTGTCGGGCGTACCAGTAGAGGACCGAGCCGACGTCGACCGCGACGGCGCCGGTGCCCGGCAGCCGCGCGGACAGCTCCTGGAGGACGAGTTGCGGGTTGACCGGGTCGGCGGGCGCGGCGACCCGGTCGGCGGCGACGTCACGCCACCGGTCCACCGAGGCCTCCACGGTGGCGCGCCACCGCTGCTCGGGTTGGCCGCGCAGACGGGTCAGCAGCGCTCGCAGGGTTTCGGCGGCGTCACCGACGAGCGGGACGTCGGCCGGGTAGCGGGCGCCGATCCGGCGTCCGTCGATGTCGATCTGCACCGTGCGGGCCTGTTCCGGCATCGGGAAGTACTCGGTCCACGGGTCGTTGGTGCCGACCATCAGCAGCGTGTCGCAGCCGCCCATCAGTTCGGCCGCGGCCGGGGTGCCGACCTCGCCGAGGACACCGGTGTGGAACGGTAGCCGCTCGTCGAGCACCGGCTTGCCCAGCAGTGAGGTGGCCACGCCGGCACCGAGCCGGTCGGCCACCTCGATGATCTCGGGGGCCGCGTCGCGGCCGCCCTGGCCGACCAGGATCGCCACGCGCTGGCCGCCGCTGAGCAGTTGGGCGGCGGCGTCGAGGTCCACGTCGTGCGGCAGCACCCGGGCCAGCGGCTCACCCGGGGTCGCCGAGACCACCCCGACGGCGGACGGCTGCAGGTCGGGCACCACGGCCTCCTGCAACTGCCGGGGCAGCACCACACAGGTCGGGCTGCGGGTCGCCGCCGCCGTACGGAACGCCTGGTCCAGCAGTGCCGCCACGTCCTCGGGGCTGCGGCCGTACCGGACGAACTGGTTGCACACGTCTCCGAAGAGCCGGCTCAACCCGATCTCCTGGTGCGCGCCGCCGAGTGGCCCGGAGATGTCCTCCCCGACGATCGCGACCACCGGTTTGCTGTCCAGCTTGGCGTCGTAGAGGCCGTTGAGCAGTTGGACGGCGCTGGGCCCCTGGGTGGCGAGGCAGACCCCGATGCCGCCGGTGAACTTGGCGTGCCCGGTGGCCATGAACGAGGCGGTCTCCTCGTGTCGCGCCGGGATGAACGCCGGTTCGCCTCCGGTGCTCTCCAACGCCTCGACCAACGGGGCGATCGCCGCCCCCGGGTAGCCGAAGGCACGGGGTACCCGCCAGGCCAGGAGCCGTTCCACCACCAGGTCCGCGACGCGGCGCTCAGCCATTGCCGCGCCCCGGTGTGCTGGGGTCGACGTAGCGCAGCACCGCGCCGACGCCGTCGGTCAGCTCGGGCGCCTCGTCCGGTCCGAGCACGGTCAGCGCGGCGTCGGTGCCGACGAGCGCCCGGACCAGCGCCGCGTCGGCGCGTACCCGTTGCGGGTCGTCCACCGACATGGCGGCGAGCTGCCCCGGGTCGACGGCGATCTCGGTGGGCTCCGCGCCGATCCACAGCTCACCGTTGGCCGACGGGTCGTCCACGATGATCATCGTGTCCACCTGGTTGCGTTGCAGGGCCGAGACGACCGCGTCGAGACCGCCGCCGACGTCCTCCTGCACACCGAACTTGTCCAGCGCGGCGGCGATCCGCTGGTCGGCGACCTCCGCGATGGTCTGCACGGTGAGGTCGTCGAGCATCGTCTGGTCGGCGCCGCCGGCCCGGGATCCGGCGTCGGTACGGACCACGAGGTCCTGCCACCGCTCCGGCATCTGCGCGGCGATCATTCCGGTGGCGCGGACGTCACCGGCGACGACCACGACGTCGGCGCCGACCCTGTCGGCCAGGTCCACTGTCGCGGCGGTGACGTCGCCGGCGTTCTGGTGCCAGGCCTCCATGGCCGCCCGCTGATACCGCGACTGGGACCAGCCACCCGGCTTCGTCCGCCGCAGCGGGAACTCGTCCCGACCTGCGACGTGCGCCCGCCGGGGAACCCCTCCGGCGCTGACCGCCATGGCATCGGCGCCCATCCGGTCGGCGATCACCCGCACCCAGGCCACCTGTTCGCCGCGCTGGGCGAGCAGCGGCATGACGTGTGGCAGCGGCGCGAAACTGGCCAGGTCGCGCCGTGGCGGCGCGGACAGGTACTCGGAGAGCACCACCCGGCCGTGACTGGCGAAGACCGCGAGGCCGTAGTCCCCGACCATCGGGTCGTGCCCACGGATCACCCGGTCCAGCGCGGCGATGCTCGCCTCGTCGGCCCCCTGGTCGGCGAGTTGACCCTGCAAGGCGCGCCAGCGCAGGTCCAACGCGGGATGGGCGTCCTCCGTGTCCGCGGAGGCGTCCAGGTACACCGAGCACCACGGCCCGGGACGGTCGTAGAGCGGGCGCAGGAAGGACAGCTGCATGCTCGACCCCTTTCCAGCTCGGCCCCCCGCTTACCCCTGTCGCCCGGGATGTCACCTCGCTGCCGTGAGCCCGTGACCAGGTTTCATTCACGTCGTTCAACCGAGGACGTCGATACGATCTGTGAACACAAGCGGACTCTCGGTGGTGGAGATGGACAGCGGACTCGATACCCGACGGATCGTGCACCCGACGGAGCGAATCGTCACGGGGCGCCTGATCCGCCTGTTGGACGGTTACACCCGCGAGGTACGCATCGGGCAGCCGGTGCTGGTGGCGGTGCTCGCGGCGGCGGCGATCGCCAGCCTGCCCGCGCTGCTGCTGCGCTCGCTCTTCTCGTTCGGCGGTGGCGGCTCCCGTCGCCGCTGGAAGCAGTTGAAGCAGGGCCCGGAATATCTGGTCACACCGGTGCGACTGCGCAACACCGCCGGTCAGCTCTGCGAGGTGGAGCTGCACGGCCATCTGCCGCAGAGTGCGCTGCACCCGGCGGACCAGGTGCAACTCACCCTGCGTCCGCAACGGGACCCGGAGCTGCCGCCCCGGATCGAGCGGATCGTCAACCTCACCACCGGGCAACTGCTGACCCCGCGTACCGCGACGCTCTGGTCGCACCTCGGGCCGCCGTTGCTGTTGCAGGCGTTCCTGGGCGGGCTCTTGCTGGCCGGGGTCGTGGCCTGTTCCGCGCTGACCTGACCGCCCCCGACCCGGATCAAACCTGACGGATCAGCCCGTTCAGCCGACCGGCGCGGGCTCGCGGGCGGGCTGGCGGTCGACGCCGAGCATGCCCCGGCGGCGGGCCCAGCGCTCGAAGATCAGAGTGGCGAAGGGCGGCACGGCGCACGCCAACGCCAGGGCGGTGGCCGGCAGGCTCCACCGGTGCAGCCGGGCCACGGCCAATACCAACAGGCCGTACGCGACGAACAGGCCGCCGTGGATCGGCCCGAAGATCTTGACGCCCAGCTCGTTCTCCGGCGGGCCGTACTTGACCAGCATGCCGACCAGCAGAGCCAGCCAGGAGCAGGCCTCGGCGATCGCCGCCGCGACGAACAACCGGGTCACCTTCTCGCGCATCCGCACGCCACCACCTCTCGGAGCCGCAATGCTATCGGGGCGGGCTGACTGGGCTATCAAGGCGTGCGGCTGGGTAGGAGAAGACCATCGGGTCTTCCCCCGTCCGCCGATGACGTGCGAGGTTAGGGGTGGCCAGCGGTGACAGGGTGGTGACCATGGGCGAGGACGTCGGCGTACGAACCTTCAGTCGAGAAGATCGGGCCCGCTATCGCGACAAGGTCCGCCGCTGCCTGGATGTCTTCGCGGAGATGCTGCGCGAGTCGCGCTTCGACGTCGACCGGCCGATGACCGGCGTGGAGATCGAGCTGAACCTCGTCGACGAGTCGTCGAACCCGGCGATGCGCAACGCCGACGTGCTCGCGGCCATCGCCGACCCGAGCTTCCAGACCGAGCTGGGCCAGTTCAACGTGGAGATCAACGTGCCACCGCGCCGGCTGACCGGCACCGGCACGGCCGACTTCGAGGAGTACGTGCGGGCCAGCCTCAACGCCGCCGAGGTGAAGGCGCGGACGATCGGCGCGCACATGGTCATGATCGGCATCCTGCCGACGTTGCGCCCCGAGCACCTGACCGCCGAGACGCTCTCGGCCAACCCTCGTTACAAGCTGCTCAACGAGCAGATCTTCGCGGCTCGCGGTGAGGATCTGCCGATCGCCATCAGCGGCGTGGAACGGTTGGCGGTCACCGCCGACACGATCACCCCGGAGGCGGCCTGCACCAGCACCCAGTTCCACCTTCAGGTCAGCCCACCCCAGTTCGCCGACTACTGGAACGCCGCCCAGGCGGTCGCCGGCATCCAGGTCGCGGTCGGCGCGAACTCGCCGCTGTTCTTCGGCCGGGAGCTGTGGCGCGAGACCCGCATCCCGCTGTTCCAGCAGGCCACCGACACCCGGTCGGAAGAGATCAAAGCCCAGGGGGTACGCCCCAGAGTGTGGTTCGGTGAACGCTGGATCACGAGCGTGTTCGACCTGTTCGAGGAGAACGTGCGCTACTTCCCGGCGTTGCTGCCGGTCTGCGACCCGGAGGACCCGGCGCACGCCCTGGCGGCCGGTGAGGTGCCCAACCTCAACGAGTTGCGCCTGCACAACGGCACCGTCTACCGGTGGAACCGCCCGGTGTACGACGTGTCGCGCGGCCGGCCCCACCTGCGGGTGGAGAACCGGGTGCTGCCGGCCGGCCCGACCGTGTTGGACACCGTCGCCAACGGCGCGTTCTACTTCGGGCTGGTCCGGGCCCTCGCCGAGTCGGACCGACCACTGTGGTCGCAGATGTCGTTCAGCGCCGCCGAGGAGAACTTCACCAACTGCGCCCGGCACGGCATCGACGCGCAGGTGTTCTGGCCCGGCCTCGGCTACCTTCCGGTGACCGAACTGGTGCTGCGCCGGTTGCTGCCGCTGGCGCATCACGGGTTGGACCGGTGGGGTCTCGACCCGGCTGAGCGTGACCGGTTGCTCGGCATCATCGAGCAGCGCTGCCTGACCGGCCGCAACGGCGCGAGCTGGCAGGTGGAGACGCTGCACCGACTGGAGTCCGCCGACCACCTGGACCGGCCGGAGGCGTTGCGCGAGGTGGTCCGTCACTACGTGGACCTGATGCACAGCAACCGCCCGGTGCACGAGTGGCCCATCCCCTAGGTCCGTCCGTCCGTCCGTTGTGGACACTCCGGTTGATCGATGGTTGTCGTAGGCTGTAGCGGCTCGCACATCGCTTCGGGGACGATGAGGAGACGCCGATGGCCACGTCTGGAACAGATCACTCTTTGACCGAGGGACCCGCGCGGGCAGCCCTGTCCCGGCGGCGGGTGCTGGGGATGGGCGCGGCAGCCGCCGGCGGCGCAGTGCTCGTCGGCCCGGTCGAGGCGGCACAGGCCGCGCCGGGAGGCCCGAAGCGGGTGCTGCGGGCACCGGCGTTGGCCCCCGGTGACCGGGTTCGGGTCGTGTCGCCCGGCAGCACTCCCAACCCGACGAACATGGCCCGTGGCATCGAGATCCTGCGCGGCTGGGGGCTGGAGGTCGAGCTGGGCACCCATGTCTTCAGCAAGTACGGCTACCTGGCCGGCACCGACGCCCAGCGGCTGGCCGACCTGAACGCCGCGCTCAACGACCCGGGTGTCCGGGCCGTCTTCGCCGCTCGCGGCGGCTACGGCACGCAGCGGATCGTGGACCAGATCAACGTGGCGGGTGTCCGGCGCGACCCCCGGGTGGTGGTGGGCTTCAGCGACATCACCAGCATCCACGGCAAACTCTGGCGCGAGACCGGTCTGTCCACCTTCTACGGCCCGATGGTCAACTGGAGTGACAGTCGCACCGGCCCCGAGTCGGCCGAGGCGCTGCGCAGGGCGGTGATGACCACCGAGCCCGTCACGATCACCAGGGATCCGGCGGAGACGGCCGCCCCGGTGGTGGTGCCGGGGCGGGCGTCGGGTCCGCTGCTCGGCGGCTGCCTGACGTTGCTCTCCACCTCGCTCGGCGCGGGCGACGCCCCGAGGTTCGACGGCGCCATCCTGTTCTTCGAGGACGTGGACGAGGCGCCGTACAGCATCGACATGATGCTGACGGAGCTGCGCCGGGTGGGCGTGCTGTCCCGGGTTGCCGGGGTGGTCATCGGCCAGATCACCAACAGCGTCGGCGAAGTCGACGAGTGGGATGCGGCGGCGGTGCTGAAGGACCGCCTGTACGACCTGGGTGTGCCGGTCCTGGGCGGACTGCGTCTGGGGCACGGCAACGGGCAGCTCACGGTGCCGCTCGGCGCGCGGGCAACGATCGACGCCGAGGCGGGGACCCTGACCGTGGAGGCCGGGGTCCGCGCCCGCTGACCGCGTGGCCCGCGCAGCCGCGCCGGCCGCGACGCCTCGGTGCTCAGCCGCGTGGGGCGGGCACGCCGAAGAGATCGGTGATGCCGCCGGGCAGTTGGGCGAGCAGGTCGTGCCGCTCGTCGTCGTTGAGCGCCTCGGCGACGGTACGAAGCACCGCCTGGGCGTGTTCGCGCACCTGGTCCGCGTTCTGGACCTGCTCGCGGTCGCCGACGTGCTTCAGGAAATCGCCGACGTCCCACCGACGGCCCTGCGGGTTGCGGGTGACGGACCCGTTGAGTCGCTCCGGCAGTTGCGCCGCCAGGTTGTCGGCCTCCTGGCCGGCGAGCCGTTCCCCGAGCACCGACAGGACGGCCTGCACGGACCGGACAGCCTCGTTCTCCCCGAGACCGGCGCGTTGCCGGACCGTGGCGATCATCTGCTCGTACTCCATGACGCGCTCCCTCCCCTCGACCGCCGACCGTCCGGCCAGCGGGCGAACCCGGCGAGTTCCCCGGGTCCCGGGTCACAAACGGGGACGCCCAACGACCCGGACGTTCCGTCATCTAACGGGCAGGGCTTCGGCGAGCTCCGCGGGCGGCGGGTCGTCGCGCAGTCGGCTGTAGAGGTAGCCGTCGCGCCACTGGCCGGCCCGGAACTCGCAGGCCCGGATGACGCCTTCGAGCTGAAAGCCGGCCTTCTCCAGCGACCGCTGCTCGGCCAGGTTCTCCGGGTGGGTGCCGGCCTGGATGCGCTGTGCCGGCGTGTGCTGGAAGAGGTAGTCGCAGAGAAGCGCCTGCGCCCGCCAGCCGATGCCCCGACCCCGCCACGGCGGCAGCAGGACGATGCCGATCTCCCAGTACGACGCCCGCCCGGCGTAACGCCCAGCGGTGTAGCTGACGATGCCGACGGCGGCCCGTTCCTGTTCGACCTCCACGACGAGCCGTCCGTCGTCCTCGCCGAGGTAGCCGTCTACGGCGAACCGCCTGGCCGGCGCGCCGGCGTCGCGGAAGCCGGCCCAGTCCAGCCCGATCAGGCCCGGCTCGGTGCAGAACCGCCGGAGCATTCCCAGGTCGGGCTCGGTAACCGGCCGCAGCCGGACGGTGAGGTCGGCCGAGACCGGCACCGACGTGCCACCACTGTCCATGACGACACGCTAGCCGCCGGACAACGGGAGACGCGCCCGGAGCTTGCGGCGCAGGGCGACCTAGGGTGGCGGTCGGCCCCTTTGGACCTGAATCGTTTACGGCATCAGCTCCAAAGGCAGCGCGCGAAGCACTCCCCGGCCGGCAGGGTGGCCGCCCGGTCAGACCTTGAGCAGCACCTTCGTGCAGTCGTCCTGCTTCTTCTGGAAGATCTTGTAGCCCTTCGGGGCGTCGCGCAGCGGCATCCGGTGGCTGACGATGAAGCTCGGGTCGATCTCGCCGCGCTGGATGCGTTCCAGCAGCGGCCGGGTGTAGCGCTGGACGTGGCACTGACCGGTCCGCATGACCAGGGAGCGGTTCATGAACGCGCCCATCGGGAACTTGTCGACGAACCCGCCGTACGCGCCGACGACCGACACCACCCCGCCCGAGCGGCAGGCCAGGATCGCCTGGCGCAGCGCGAACGGCCGTTCCGTCTCGACGCGCGCGGCCTGCTTCGCCCGGTCGTACGCGTACATCGCGGCGTTGCCGTGGTGTCCTTCCAGGCCGACCGCGTCGATGCACGCGTCGGGGCCCCGGCCGGCGGTCATCTCGTTGAGGGTGTCCAACACGTCGGACTCCTCGTAGTTGATGGTCTCGGCATCGATGTGCTCCTCGGCCAGCCGCAGCCGGTACGGGTAGCGGTCGATGATGATCACCCGCTCGGCGCCGAGCAGCCGGGCGCTGGCCGCGGCGAACAGCCCGACCGGTCCTGCACCCCAGACCGCGACGACCTGACCGGGTTTGATGTCGCACATCTCGGCGCCCATGTAGCCGGTCGGGAACACGTCGGCGAGCATGACCGCCTGGTCGTCGGTGACCTCGTCGGGCACCTTGAGCGGGCCGACGTCGGCGAACGGCACCCGGGCGTACTCGGCCTGACCGCCGGCGTAGCCGCCGAGCAGGTGGGAGTAGCCGAAGATGCCGGCCGGCGAATGCCCCATGATCTTCTCGGCGATCCCGGCGTTGGGGTTGGAGTTCTCGCACACCGAGTAGAGGCCGCGCTGACAGGACGAGCAGTGCCCGCAGGCGATCGGGAAGGGCACCACCACCCGGTCGCCCGGTTTGAGGTTGCGGACCTGCGGGCCCACCTCGACCACCTCGCCCATGAACTCGTGACCGAGGATGTCGCCCTTGCGCATCGCGGGGATGTAGCCGTGGTAGAGGTGCAGGTCGGAGCCGCAGATCGCGGTGGTGGTGATCCGCACGATCGCGTCCCGGGCGTTCATGATCGTGGGGTCGGGTACGTCGATCACCTTGACGCTGTCGGTGCCCATCCAGGCGGTGGCCTTCATTCTCGGTCCCTCTCGAAAGCGTGGACGGATCAGCGGCGGGACGGCGGCAGCGGCTGGGCGGGGCGCTGTGCGGCCTGTTGGCGTACGGAGATGCCGTTGGGGCTGCTCTCGGAGCGGACCACCTCGCCGGTCTCCAGCACCTGCTTGAACCGGCGCAGGTCGTCACGGACCTGCTGCTCGGGTTCCTCGCCGAAGAGCTTCGCCACCACCCGGCCGAGCGCTCCGGCCGGTGGCGCGTAGCGCAACTCCACCCGGACCTCGGTGCCCCGGTCACCGGGCGCGGGCACGAAGCGCACCCGACCGGCGTTGGGCACGCCGGTGCCCGGCAACGATCGCCAGGTGATCGACTTGTTCGGCTGGTCGTCGATGATCTCGGCGTCCCACTCGACGTGTCGACCTGCCGGGCCGCGGGCGACCCAGTGCGAGCGGCGCAGGTCGTCGGCGCGTACCGATTCGAGGTGCGCCATGAACCGGGGCAGGTTCTCCACGTCGCGCCAGAACCGGTACGCCTCGGCGGGAGACCGGTTGACCGTCACGGCGATCTCCATCCGGATCACCCGGGCGCGAGCCCGGCGGGCCCGGCCGATGCGCACGGCCGAGAGCACGTCGACGGCGGTGATGCCGGCGATCGCGACTGTGGTCAACGCGGCCCGGCGGCGACGTTCACCGCCCCGGTCGGCGAGGGCACGCCCGAGCAGGGTCAGGTCCATGGCGTCGCCGGCGACCCGGCTCCACGCCCAGCCGGCGGGGCGACGGCCGCTGAGCAGGCCGGCGGCGCTGCCCAGCTCACGCAGGCCGATCGCCGGGAGCACGGCCCGCGCGGCTGGAGAGTCGTCCACCCCGGTCAGTCGTGCGAGCGGGCCGGGCGCGACCAGGGCGCCCACGCCCAGGGCCAGGCTCAGCAGGCCGAGCGCGCTCGGCAGCGTCGCCGGCACCGGCCCGTCCAACTCCGGCAGGAGCACAGTCTCGACCTGACTCATGTCCGTTTCCTCCGGTGAACGTCACCACCGGTCCGCCGCGGAGCGCGGTGGACCTGCCCCGTGACGCTATGCGGTACTCGTGACCCGTGCGCCCGATTCGCACACAAGGCCCCTTGCGCACGGCTCGCGCGGATTGCCGGCCCAGCGCCGACCGTCCGGCTCGACCCGCCGGGCACCGTCGTCCCCGCGTCGTGGGCTTCGACCTGGGGTGACCCACCGCCTACAGCACCCACCGGATCGCGGTAACCAGACCGAGGACGGTCAGGGCCACCAGGACCAGGCCGACCACCGCGGCGACCAGGCAGCCCAGATCGTCGCGCCACGAGCTGGGCTCGCCCGGTCGCGGCCCGACCTCCGTCCAGGTGACGCCGGCACCTCCCTGTTCGGCCTGCTCGACCAGCCGAGCGAGCCGCCCGCTCGCCACCGGCCCCAGCCTGCCGCTGGGATCGGCGGTCACCGTCAACACGCGCAGGCGCTGCCAGGCGTTCGGGTAGGACCGCTCGAACGCGGCGACCTCCTCGACGCTGGCGTCCTCGGTGAGGAAACCCCACCGGCCGGCCTCGGCCACGTTGCCCACCTGCCGGTACAGCGCGGCACGCCGGGCGCGCAGCTCCAGGTCGTCGGGGTACGCGGCGGTGAGGCTGGCCAGCCGTTGCATCGCGGGGTGGACGTGCCCTCGCCGTAGGTCGGCGTCGACCTTCGCCAGCACGTGTTCCTTCGGCATGGTGGCTATTCTGAGCGGCATTCCGGCCGCACCGAAAGCCGATTTCGCTGCGTGCGATTCGGGCCGATGCTGGTCGTTCGGCTAAAATGATCAGTGGTGTGCCGGGAAGACTGGTCGGCGGTTCCGTCAGCGACCCCTCCGGAGGCTCCCGATGACCCCGCCGCCCGCTCCCCACGAGCCGCAGCTCCTTCCGCGCGGCAGTTGGCCCGAGGTACGCCGGATCGGCGACATCCTCCGCACCGAGACGGTCGGCGGGGTGCTGCTCCTGGTCGCCGCGCTACTCGCGCTGGCCTGGGCTAACTCGCCCTGGTCCGGGGCTTACCAGTCGCTGGGTGACCTGACGGTCGGCCCCGAGGCGCTGCACCTGGATCTCACCCTGGGTCAGTGGGCCGCCGACGGCCTCCTGGCGATCTTCTTCTTCGTCGCCGGGCTGGAGCTCAAGCGTGAGTTCGTCGCCGGTGACCTGCGGGAGCCCCGACGTGCGGTCCTGCCCGTCGCCGCCGCGGTCGGCGGAATGGCGGTGCCGGCGCTGATCTACGTCGGGTTCAACCTGTGGTCGGGCGACGGGGCGTTGACGGGTTGGGCGATCCCCACCGCCACCGACATCGCGTTCGCCCTCGCCGTACTCGGGGTGATCAACACCAACCTGCCGGCGGCGATGCGGACGTTCCTGCTGACCCTCGCGGTGGTGGACGACCTGCTGGCGATCGTGATCATCGCGGTGTTCTACACAAGTTCCCTGCACTTCGGCCCGCTGCTGCTCGCGCTGGTCCCGTTGGCCCTGTTCGGGTTGCTGGTGCAGCGGCGGGTCCGGTCGTGGTGGCTGCTGCTGCCACTGGCCGTGACGACCTGGGCACTCGTGCACGCTTCGGGCGTGCACGCCACCGTCGCCGGGGTGCTGCTCGCCTTCACGGTGCCGGTGATCCGCCGTACGCCGGGGCCGGGCCGAGGCCTGGCGGAGCATTTCGAGCACCGGATCCGGCCGCTGTCCGCCGGGGTGGCGGTGCCGGTGTTCGCGTTCTTCGCCGCCGGAGTGTCGATCGCCGGCGCGAGCGGCCTCGGCGCGACGCTCACCGACTCGGTCACTCTCGGCATCGCGGTCGGTCTGGTGGCGGGCAAGGTGACCGGGGTTCTCGGCGCCACCTGGCTCGTGCAGCGGTTCACGCGGGCCCGGCTCGCGGAAGGGCTCGCCTGGAGGGACATCGTCGGGTTGTCCCTGTTGGCCGGGATCGGCTTCACCGTGTCCCTGCTGATCGGCGAGCTGGCGTTCGGTGCCGGCACCGAACGGGACGACCACTCCAAGATCGGTGTGCTGCTCGGGTCGCTGGTGTCGGCGTTGCTGGCCAGCATCGTCCTGCGCGCCCGCAACCGCCACTACGAGGGTGTGTGCGCCCTGGAGGAGCGCGACACCGACGCCGACGGCGTACCGGACGTCTACGAGGCGTCGGCGAACAGGCCCGGTCCTGCCTGATCCGGTGTCCCGGAACGGGCACTTCACGCCCAGGTGACCGAGGAGTACGCTCAGCTTCGGTGTGCCGGGAAGTCTGGTCGGCGTCGTACTCGTCGTCGTCCCAGGGGGTTTCCCATGGCTGTTCCCGCGATCCGCACCGCCGGTCTGACCAAACGCTACGGTCCGCTGTGCGCACTGGACGCACTCGACCTGACGGTGCCGGCCGGTAAGGTGTTCGGCTTTCTCGGGCCCAACGGCGCCGGAAAGTCCACCACGATCCGGATGCTGCTCGGGTTGGCGCGGCCCACCTCCGGACGGGCCTGGATCTTCGATGCCGACGCGGCCGACGTGGCGGCGGCACACCGCTCGATCGCGTACGTCCCCGCCGATGTCGCGCTCTGGCCGGCCCTGACCGGTGCCGAGGCGTTGGAGTTGCTGGGTCGGCTCGGCCCGGGAGTGGACCGCGTCTACCGCGACGAGCTGGTGGACCGGTTCGCGTTGGACCCGTCCAAGCCGGGTCGGGCGTACTCGACCGGGAACCGGCAGAAGGTCGCGCTGGTGGCGGCGTTCGCCACCCGCGTGCCGCTGCTCGTGCTCGACGAGCCGACCAGCGGATTGGACCCGTTGATGGAACGGGAGTTCCAGGTCGCCGTCGCGCAGGCCCGCGAACGCGGGCAGACGGTGTTCCTCAGTTCCCATCAGCTGGCCGAGGTCGAGGCGGTGTGCGACCAGGTGGCGATCCTGCGCGGGGGCCGCCTCGTCGAGGTCGCCGGGGTCGCGGAACTGCGGCGGCTGCACCGCAGCCAGGTGGAGGTGAGCTTCGCCGAGGTCGCGCCGGACCTGAGTGGGGTGGCCGGCGTCGAGACGGTGGAGCAGGTCGGTCCCGCCCGGCTGCGGTTCACCCTCACCGGCCCGCCAGCACCGGCGTTGCGGGCACTGTCCGCAGTGGAGGTGACCGCGCTGCGGATTCACGAGCCGACCTTGGAAGAGATTTTCCTCGACTACTACCAGCAGCCGTCCCGGTGACCGCCGTCGTCACCCGCCCGGAGCCGGTCCCGACGGTTCCGGGCGCCCGCGTCATCGGTTCGACAGTGACCCGACTGGCCCTGCGGCAGGTACGCCGGGGTGCGCTGATCATCGTCGCGCTGGTCGCCGGAATGTCCGCGATGGTGGCGGCCACCTACGCCAGTACCGTCGGCGACGCGCTGGACGCCGCCGCGCTGGCCGCCCTGGCCGAGAATCCCGCAATCCGCACCCTGTTCGGTCAGCCGGTCGCCCTCGACGACGCGGGTGGATTCACGGTGTGGCGCACCGGCACGGTCCTGTCGGTCCTCGTCGGGACGTGGGGGTTGCTGGCGGCGACCCGGGTCACCCGGGGCGAGGAGGACGCCGGCCGGTGGGCCCTCGTGGCCGCTGGCCGGCTCCCGGTCACCGCGATCGTGGCCCGGCACGTCGCCGTCCTGACCGGCGCGGTGCTGACGGCGGGCGTCGCGGCGGGCGCCGCCCTGCTCGCCGTCGGCACGTCACCGGCCGGTGCCGTGCTGCACGGCGTCGGCCTGGCCCTGGTCGGGGTGTACTTCGTCGCCGCCGGCGCACTGATGGCGCAGGTCTTCGCGTCCCGTGCCGCGGCCAGTGGTGCCGCGACGGCACTGCTCGGCGCTGGCCTGCTGCTCCGGATGGTCGGCGATGGCGTCGACGCGCTCGGCTGGCTGCGCTGGCTGTCGCCGTTCGGGTTGGTCGCGCTGGCGCAACCGTACGCGGCGAACCGGGTCCTGCCGTTGGTCGTGCTGACAGCTTTCGCCGTCACGCTGCTCGTCGTGGCCGTGCTGGCCGCTCGGCCACGCGATCTCGGCGGCGGCTGGCTGGCCGCCTCGGCGGGCCGTCGACCCCGTCTGGGCCTCCTCGGCTCGGTGAGCGGCTTCGCCGCCCGTCGGCTGGCGCGTCCGCTCGCCGGTTGGGCGGCCGGGGTGGGTGCCTATTACCTGCTCATCGGCGTACTCACGGTGTCGATGACCGAATTCCTGACGGAGAACGCCCGCTTCGCGGATCTTGCCGCGCAGGCCGGTTTCGCCGGGCTGGGTTCGGTCGAGGGGTACGTGGCCGCGATGGTGACGCTGCTCGCGATCCCGGCAGGTGTGTTCGCCGCGGTCCGGTCGGCTGCCTTCGCCGCAGACGAGGCCGCCGGCCGGCTCACGTTGTTGCACGCCCAGCCGTTGACGCGTACCCGCTTCCTGCTGGCCGAGCTGGTCGTCACCGGGAGTGGCACGACGGCGCTGCTCGTCGCAGCCGGCCTTGCCACCTGGGCCGGAGCGTCGACCGTCGACGCTCCCCTCGGGCTCCTCGCCGCTCTGGCCGGCACGCTGAACGTGCTGCCTGTCGCCCTGCTGAGCCTCGGCGCGGCGACGTTCGCAGTGGGCTGGCTGCCACGCGCGGCAGCAATCGTGGGCGCTCTACCGGCGGCGGGCGGGTTCCTGTTACAGGTCGTCGCCGACAGCACCGGCGCACCGGGTTGGGTCGGCCAACTGTCCCCGTACGCGCACCTCGCCCCGGTTCCGGACGCGGCGCCCAACTGGGCCGCCAGCGCCCTCATGGTGATCATCGCCGGTGCGCTCGCCGCACTGGGACTGTTCGGCTACCAGCGGCGCGACCTCCAGGGATAGATCCGGTGCCGGCCGACATAAATTAACCGGCCACCGGAACCTTCTTCCCGGCCCGTGGGTGGGAGTGGTGAGAAGGGAGGTGACGGTGGCCGACGGCGATCTGATCTCGGTCCTCTACGCCAGCTGTTTCCGGCGCCTGGTGGTCCAGCTGTACGCGGTGACCGGTGACCTCAGCGAGGCGCAGGAGGCGGTCCAGGAGGCGTTCACCCGGGCTCTGGTGTCGCCACGGCGCTTCGCCGCGTTGGAGAACCCGGAGGCGTGGTTGCGGCGGGTCGCCGTGAACTGGGCCCGCAGCCGCTTTCGCCGTCGTCGGGTGCTCGACGGGCTGCTGCGTCGGATCGGTCCGCCGCCGGACGTCGCCGACCACTCCCCGGAGCACCTCGCTCTGCTCGCGGCGTTGCGGGAACTGCCGGAGGGGCAGCGGCACGCCCTGGCGCTGCACTACCTCGTCGACCTGCCGGTGGACGAGATCGCCGACACGCTGGGCGTCTCGGCCGGCACTGTGAAGTCCCGCCTGTCCCGGGGTCGGACCGCCCTGGCGGCGCTGCTCGCCGACACCGACATCGACACCACTGAAACCGACCACACCGAGACCGGGAGGATCGATGCGAGGTCGTGAGTTTGCCGGGTTCGACGTGGACACCCTCACCGAGGCCGTCTCGCCACCGTCCCTCGACGTACTGCGGTCCGCCGCCCGGTCCCGCCGTCGCCGGTCGGTCGCGATGGTGGCGGCCGCGCTTGTCGCACTGGCTGTCGTACCGCTGGTGACCGGGTCGGACCGGCCCGACCCGGTGGTGCCCGCGGATCCGTCGCCCACCCAGGGGGACACCTTCACGCTGACCGGACCGGACTCCGGGGTCGACGTCGACCTGTCGGAGGACAGCTGCGTCGCGCGCTTCACGTACACGGGAGACCGCGGCCGGACCTGGTCGGACTGGGACGCGGCCCGGTTCCAGGGCAGCAGGTGCACGGCCAACGTCGCCACCGGCACGCCGTCCGGTCGCAACGAGGTCGCCGTGCTCGGTGAGCGGTCGTACCTGGTGAGCGACGCCGGGACGCTGCACCTCTCCACCGACTTCGGCCGAACCTGGCGGGACGCGAATTCCGCGATCGTCGCCGTACCCGCCTTCCCGGCGACGGCCCGGCCGGTCTTCTGCGGCTTCGATTGTCGGCCACTGTCCGAGCCGCTGGCAGTGGATCCGGCGAGCGGGACCGTGTACCGGCTCACCGCGAAGGCACCCTCGTGGCGTCCCCTGTACAGCCTCTACCCGGCCACCGACGGCTCCATCTGGGCGGCGTACCAGATGGGGTCCACCTCGGGGGCAACGCTCGCCCGCAGCGCCGACGGCGGCGCGACCTGGACCGCCCGGGAGGTGGGAGACGACGTCAACGTCGCCGCGGTGGTCGGGCTCGACGACCGGGAAGGGTACGCGCTGATCAACCCACCCACGACAGCGAGCGGTGGGCTGCGACTGCTGCACACCACGGACGGCGCGAAGACCTGGACGGACGTCGGCGTCGAGCTGCCGTGGACGTGGGACCTCACGGTGGGGTCGGACGGCTCCCTGCTCGCGATATCCACGGGCGAGGGCGACGAGCCCGACCGGCTCGCGCGGCTCCTGGTCAGCCGGGACGACGGGAAGCACTTCACCGTGGCCCGGGAGTACGGCCCCAGCGTCGGGGCGGCCAGTGTGGCACCGGGCTACGCCTGGCTCTACGGGCGCGACGGGTCGACGGGCGAGCCCGACCACATCCTCGTCACCACTGACGCGACCACCTGGAGCCGCTTCGCGCTGAAACCGTGAACAAGACGAGTTAACAGCGGCCCACAGCGGGTAGGCACCCGGGCTTCTGCCAGCGGCCGGGGAGGTGGAATGACGGCGACCAGCGCCTTTTTCGAACGGTTGACAGTCGCCGGTCAGGACCCACGTTTCAGCAAGGTCTGTGGGAGCGTGCGCTTCGACATCAGGGACGGGGACCGCCTCGACCAGTGGCTCCTCGACATCGACCACGGCCAGATGCGGGTGACGAGGAGCGGCGCGCCGGCCACCACCGTGATCATGGTTTCGGCGCAGGTCGCGGACGCGATGGCGCGTGGCGAGGTGAACGGGCTGGCGGCGATCACCCGGGGCGAGATCATGGTCGACGGTGACCTCGGCCTGGCGTTGCGGATAGGACGCCTGTTCCCGCGCAAGTCGGAGCACGCCGGCCCGGACGGCGGCCGGTGACCGATGCAGGACATCCAGGGCACCGTGGCGTGCATCGACGGGAACACCTTCATGGTGTCCGACGCCAGCGGCGATGTGGAGTCGTCCCCCGCCGCTCCGGTCGGGCTGTTCGCCGCCGACACCCGCTTCCTGTCCCGCTGGATGCTCTTCGTCAACGGCGAGTGCATGACCGCGCTGTCGGTGGACGACAGCCAGTACTACGAGGCCACGTTCTTCGTGGTGCCGGGCGCGGCGGTGGACTACGTGCAGGCCGACGTGTCCGCCATCCGGCGCAGGCGGATCGGCCCGGACCTCACCGAGTCGTTGACAATCTTCAACTACGGCGAGCGGGAGATGGAACTCGACATCCGCCTGGAGGTGGCCGCCGACTTCGCCGACATCTTCGAGATCAAGTTCGACGTCAGCGACAAGGTCGGCACGCACTACACCGAGGTCGGCCCGAACGAGCTGCGACTGGGTTACCGGCGGGCCACGTACCACCGCCAGGTGGTGGTCTCCGCCACCGAACCCGCCGAGTACGACTCGGACGGTCTCCGGTTCACGGTCCAGCTGGGCCCCGGGGAGCAGTGGTCGACACGCCTGCAGGCGGCGATGCGGGCGCTGCGCCCGGACGGCGTCGACCTGCGCTCCGCCCTGCGGGCGCAGCGCCCGGACGACTCCACCCTGCCCACCAGCCTGCAGGCCTGGGTCGCGGCGGCCCCGAAGCTGGACACCGACAGCGTTGCCCTCCAACAGGTGTACGCCCGCAGCCTGGTGGACCTGGCCGCGCTGCGCTTCGCCCCGCTGTCGTTGGGCGGGGCGGCCGTGCCGGCTGCCGGGTTGCCCTGGTTCATGACCCTGTTCGGCCGTGACAGCCTGCTGACCTGCTTGCAGACCCTGGCCGTGACACCGTCGCTGGCCCCGCCGACGCTGCGGATCCTGGCGTCGCTTCAGGGCGCTCGGCGCGACGACGTGCTGGAGGAGGATCCCGGGCGGATCCTGCACGAGCTGCGCTACGGGGAGTCGGCCGCGTTCGAGGAGCAGCCGCACTCCCCCTACTACGGCACCGTGGACGCGTCGCCGCTGTTCGTGGTGCTGCTCGACGAGTACGAGCGGTGGAGCGGCGACACCGCTCTGGCGTTGGAGCTGGAGCAGGATGCCCGCGCCGCCCTGACCTGGATCGACAGGTACGCGGACCTCACCTCCACCGGCTACATCTGGTATGAGCGGCGCAACCGCGCCACCGGCCTGGACAACCAGTGCTGGAAGGACTCCTGGGACAGCATCTCCTACGCCGACGGGCGGCTGCCGGGCTTCCCGAGGGCCACCTGCGAAACCCAGGGGTACGCGTACGACGCCAAGATCCGAGGTGCGCGGCTGGCGCGTACCGTCTGGGGCGACCCCGCCTTCGCCGAGCGCCTGGAGCAGGAGGCGGCGGCGCTGTACGACCGTTTCAACCGGGACTTCTGGCTGGAGGACCGTGGCTTCTACGCCCTCGCGCTGGACCACGACGGCACTCCCGTCGACAGTCTGTCCTCCAACATCGGGCATCTCCTGTGGAGCGGCATCGTGCCGCCGGAGCGGGCCCCGAGGGTCGTCGAGCACCTGATGGGTCCGGCGCTCTTCTCCGGTTGGGGGGTGCGCACCTTCGCCGAGGGGCAGCGCCGTTACAACCCGCTCGGCTACCACAACGGCACGGTCTGGCCGTTCGACAACTCGTTCATCGCCTGGGGTCTGCGCCGGTACGGCTTCACCAACGAGGCCGGCCGCATCGCCGAGAGCATCCTCTCCGCGGCCACCTACTTCCAGGGTCGGCTGCCCGAGGCGTTCGGCGGGTTCGACCGCGCCACCACCCGGTACCCGGTCCGGTACCCGACCGCCGGCAGCCCACAGGCGTGGTCCAGCGGGGCATGCATGCTGCTGATCCGCACCATGCTCGGTCTCAACCCGCACGAGGACCATCTGGCGGTGGACCCCGCGTTGCCGTCCGCCTTCGGCCGGATCGCACTCCTGGACGTTCCCGGCCGCTGGGGCAAGGCCGACGCCTTCGCCCGCCAACGCCCGGACCATCCCGCGTCGTAGCGACGACAGCGGACGGGCGCAACCGGGGACCACCTCCGGTTGCGCCCGGTCATGCGTCGGTCAGTCGGCGGACAGCCCTCGGGTCGCCAGCTCGCTGAGCGACCCGTCACCGCCGCCGAGTGCCGTGCGAGCCGCCTCCGGCTTGCGCACCTCGAACGCCTCCACCACGACTGTCGGCGAGCCGGCGCGACCCTTGATGCCGTCCACCTCCTGCCGGTCGGGGTTGAAGGGCAGCGTCCGCCACTGTTCCGCGACCTCCGGCCAGGTGGAGGAGATTGCCGTGACCAGGCTGTCGACCAGGCTCGTGTAGTCCTCGGGGCTGATCGGCCGACCCCGCCCGTATCGATCGCGCAGCGCGAGGATGTCGGCGCCCACCGTGCCGGCGTAGCTGTCGTCCAGCCCGAGCCACCAGTGGGCGAAGTACGCGCCCTGGTAGCCCTGGGCAAGGTAGCGCGACCCGTCGTTGTGCACCTCGATGATGAAGTTGTGCACCTGGGGGAACTGACAGTCCAGCAGCAGGACGGTCCTGGCACTGGCGGGCTTGACGAGCAGTGCCTTCCTGAGCTCGGCACCCTTACCTGCCCCGAAGGTCTCCGCCGGCTGGCCGACGAGTTCGCCGCCCTTGGCGCTCAACTGCTCACGGATCTGGAACGCGGCCAGGCCGCAGTTGGCCCACCGGCGGCTCTTGTCGCGCAGTGTCAGCTGCTTGTCGTCGGTCCGCCCGGTGCTCAGCAACGCCACCCCGAGCTTGTCCCGGTCGGCGTTGTCCAGGGCCTGGTCCCGCTGCCGCTGGTCGGGGCCGCTGGCGAACCCCGTCGTCGCGTAGTCGGTCGCGGCCTTGACGGCGTCGACCCAGGTGTCGAAGCGCTTGTCGTCTCCGAATCTGGTCGCCGACCAGGTGACCAACTGCCCGAGCGCCTCCCCCTCGAAGTTCTTCGGCAGCAGCGGCTCGATCCGCCTGGCGATCTCGCCGCAGGCCTTCTCGTCGTCCTCCAGGTTGGGGATCTGGCCATCGGGGTACGTCGCCTTGTCCTCGGCGATGAACAGCATGCCGAACCTCCACAGTCCCTTGTGTACGGTCACTCGCGGTGGCGAGTCGACTACCAGGCTGGACCATCGGAGGGGCATCGCACACGCAACGTCGGGATTCCGTCCGCCGACCTCCACTGTGGTCGGACGCGGTCCGTCAGCCGTCGACGCCGCGCAGCCCGAGGACGTACGTCGCCGTCATGGCGACGACCCGGTCCTGGTCCCGGGTCAGCTCGGCGAGGGCACCGGAGGCGGCCGGCCCGGGGATGTCCGCGAGGGCCTGGGTCAACCGTCGACGGGCCGCCGGTGGCACCGACTCGTGCGCGAGACGGTCGACGAGCGCCGTCGTGATCTGGTCCGCCAGCGCGGTGTCGCTCGCCAACGCGCTCAACGTGTCGGCGGCGTCGACGTCGTGGGCCTCCCCCACGACCATGTCGACGAGTGTCGGGACCGCGTCGGCCACCCCCCGCGCGCCGAGCGCCAGAGCCGCGTGCTGGCGGACCACGATGTCGATGTGGGTGAGAGCGTCGCGCAGCAGATCGGTCGCCGCGTCGTGCGGGATCTCGGCGACGGTCTCGACGGCACGTCTGCGTACCTCTGCCTGCGGCGACCGGAGCCCCTCCGCCAGCAGGGCCAGCCCGCTGTCGGCGGACTGCGCCAGAGCCCAGCGCAGGGCGCCGGCGACGTGCGGGTCGGCCTCGCCGAGCACCGCCTCGACCAGGGCCTCCACGGAAACCTTCTCCACCGATGCCAGGGCCGCGCGTTGACGCCGGCCGGCGCTCTCCGAACCCAAGCCGCGCAGCAGGGCGACGGTCTCCAGGACGTCCCCCCAGTCGGCCGGTTCCGCCGCACCGATCCGACGCAGCCGGTTCAGCAACTCCATCTCGCCCGCGATGCGGTCCCGGGTCTGGCGGATCAGGTCGTCGATGAGGGCCGAGGGAGCGAACCCGGGGTCGTCGAGCGCCCGCCGGACGTCGCGCAGCGACAGCCCCAGCGACCGCAGGCTCTCGACCTGGAAGATCAGCCGGATGTCCGCGGCGGTGTACTCGCGGTAGCCGGTGCTGGTCCGACCGGTTGGTCGGACCAGCCCGAGCGAGTCGTAGTGCCGGAGCATGCGCGCGCTCACCCCGGACCGCCGTGCCACCTCGCCGATCAGCACCCGGTCACCCGCTCGTCGCCGCCGGGCCGAGCGCCACCACACGGATGGCCTCGTCGGTCGCGTACTCGAAACCGGAGTCCGGGTCCTGCCACAGCCGCTGCGTGGCGGTCGCGTGCGCGCGTACCCGAGGGTCGGGATCGGTCGCCGCGGCCCGCAGGATCGGGATGATCACCTCGCCGAGCGCGATCAGCGCTCGGCTCAAGCTCAACCGCGTCTCCCGGTTGCCGCGCCCCAACTGCGTCGACAGCACCCCGGCCAGCTCGGCCGCCGCGCCGTCGGGCACCAGGGCGACCGCCGCCCGCCAGGCGCTACGCGCCACCTCGTCGTCGGCGTCGGTGAGCAGCGCGCTCGTGATCGCCGGCCACGCCCGCCGGTCCCCGATCTTGGACAACGTGTGCAGCGCCTGGCTGCGCGCCTGCGCATGCTCCGAGCCGAGTTCACGAAGCAACCTGGTGACCGTCAGCGCCGCCGGGTGGCGGGTCAGGGCCCAGGTGAGCATTTCGCGTACGGAGAAGTCGGGCTCGATCCCGCACCGCGCGACGAGCGGGTCGACGCCTCGCGGATCCGGGGTCGTGCCGACAGCCAGGGCCGCGCGCAACCGCACCGACGCGTCGGTGTGCTTCAGCCCCTCGAGTGCCCTCATGGTGTTCGTGTCCTGTTGCGGACCGGTCATCGAACCCACCTCCTCGGACCCCAGTGCAGACCTTGTCACTGTGTCAAGGTCAAGCGATCCTCGCCTGCGCCTTTTCCGCACTGCGGACGGGTACGGCGTGCCACACTCCGAGAGGTCCTCGGCGGGCGGCCCGTTCGGCTGCGGGCGGCGGATCGGCGCCCAGCTGCGGAAGGGGCGAGGATGCCACCAACCTGGCTGCTGGCGCTGTCCTGGGCCGCGCTCGCGGCGGGGTTCGTCAGCTTCGCGATCGTGGTCGCCGACACCTATCTGCGCGGGCACCGTCAGCCGGCGCGGGTCATGGAGATCGTCTGGCTGGTGACCGTCCTCTACATCGGCCCGGCGGCCGTCCGGCTCTACTGGAACTGGGGCAGGGCCGAGGTCTTCGCCCGACGGCGGCACGGCGGCCAGGTCCGTAAGCCCCGGCGGGGACTCGTCGTCACGCAGGTGTCCCGCTGCGGCGCGCACTGCGCGCTGGGGTTCGTCGTCGCCGAGGTCGCCCTGTTCGCCCTCAAGGCCCACCCGGCCCAGGAGACGCTGTGGGTCGACTACGCCGGCGACTACCTGGCGGCCGTGACGATCGCTGTCCTCTTCCGGTACGTCGGGGGGCCCGGTCGCGGCGTCACGAAGATCTGGCGTGCCCTGTCAACCGTGGTGACGGTCGAGCTGGTGACCATCACCGCGTTCGAGCTGGCGCTGTTCGCGTGGCTGACGCTCGCGCACCACGTCGTCTTCCCCGAGCCACCGCTGCGACCGGACAGCCCGGTCTTCTGGTTCGCCGGCCAGCTGGGGCTGATCGCCGGCTTCGTCGCAGCATGGCCGGTCGCCTCCTGGCAGCTCGACCGAGGGGCCGGTCGAGCAGAGTAGCCGGCCGCTCAGCGTGGCAGCCGGGTACGGCGGTAGTAAGACCATCCGGCCAGTGGCAACGCGATCGTCCAGGCCAGCAGCAGCGGAAGACCGACCAGCACACCCGTCGGGGTGAAGATGTCCTGTGAACTGGGCTCGGACAGGTCCGCCGCGAACTGCCACGGCAGGGTCGCCGAGTAGCCGATCATCAGGGCGGATCCCAGCACCGTCGGCGTCAGCGGGAACCACCGTGGCACCCGGCGTCCACGCAGCCACGGAACCCACCGGGGGAAGGTCAGCCCCCAGTCACTGATGAGCCCGAGCGCCAGGACTCCGCCGAGCCCGGCGAGGACGCACAGGAGGCCCAGGTAGAACGCACCGGCGGGCAGGCCCAGGAACCCGTCGACCGGATGGTCCCCGACGCCCGGCCCGCGACCGTGGTACCACTCCTCGAACGGCTCGGGGTTGGCGAACAGCGGAATGCCGAGGATCCACGGGATGTGCATCGGGATGAACCCCAACACGGGTGCGATCCACGCCACGTGACCCGCTCGACGCGCCCAGGTCGGCGGTGGTGGCGTACGCGGCGCGTCGACTGTCCCGGTCTGCGCTGGTGGTGTTCGGGTCACTGTGACTACTCCGTCTCGGTGGTGGACGTCGGCGGAGATGACGCTTCCGCAACGGCAGGACGAGCGGATCCCCACGCCGAGGGAGCCGCCTCCCCGGGCCCGGGGACGTCAGCCCGGCCGAGGGCGTGGGAAGCACTGTCATCTATTGATCACCGCGCGTTCCACCCTTGTGGACGGCGGCCTGGTAGGAAGGAAAGAGTTGCCTCACCTCAGGGAGATGACCGTGGCGCGTTCCCACCTGTCCCGCCGTTCGCTGCTGACCGCCGGTGGCGCCGCCGCCGTCGCGCTCGGCGCAGCCACCGCCAGCCCGTCGGCAGCCGCTGCCACGCCGGCCGAGGACCCGGTCGACACTCCGGCCGAGGCGCTGCTCCGGCTGCGGGCCGGCAACCGGCGGTTCACCTCCGGGCACGGCCGGCACCCGCACCAGGGTCTGGCGGACCTGCACCGTCTCGCCGCCGGGCAACACCCGTTCGCCGTCACCGTCGGCTGCGCGGACTCCCGGGTGGCCCCCGAGGTCCTGTTCGACCAGGGGCTGGGTGACCTGTTCGACAACCGGGTGGCCGGCAACATCGTCGACGACCTGCTGTTGGGCAGCATCGAGTTCGCCGTGGAGGAGTTCGGCAGCCTGCTGATCGTCGTCCTCGGCCACGAACGCTGCGGCGCGATCACCGCCACCATCGACGCCATCCACAGCGGCGGCACCGCTCCCGGGCACATCGGCACGATCGTGGACGCCCTGCGCCCGGCCGTCGAGCCGGTCCTCGACCAGCCCGGAGACCCGGTGGAGAACGGGGTCCGCGCCAACATCGTCGCCCAGGTGTCGGCGCTCGGTGCCCGCAGCGCGATCATCTCGGAGAAGGTGCACCAGGGCGCGCTGCGCGTCGTGGGTGCCCGCTACGACCTGGACAACGGGCGAGTTTCGCTGGTGGCCTGACGACCGCCGCCGACTAGGGTTCAGGCATGGTGGATCGGCGCCAGGTATTGAACTTCCGCGTCCACGCCCAGCAGCTCGACCGGAGCGCGGGCACGCTCGCCGACACTGCCGTGCTGGACATCGGGGTGCAGAACACCGGGCCGGACGGTGCCCGGTGGGCGCTGGCGGTGCGCGGGGTCGACGTGACCGCGTTGTCCGACACGGAGGTGGTCCTGCTGTGGACCGTGCGGGGCGCCCCACACCTCTACCGTCGGGCCGACGTCGGCACGGTGGCGGCCGCCGTCGAACCCTTCAGCGACGCCGACGCGGGCAAGCGCATCTACGACGCGTCCCGACCCTTGAAAGCCGCTGGCATCGGCAACCTCGCGGCCCTCGACGAGGTGGCCGCCCGCATGCGGGCCGTCGTCACCAGGCCGACGGTCAAGGGGGACGTGTCCGGCCGCCTGGCCACGATGCTGCCCGCGCCGTACCTGCGGTCCTGCCGGCCGTGCGACGCCACCCACCTCTACGAGATGCCGTTCCGGCTCGCCGCCGTGCGGGCCGGACTGGAACTCCAGCTCGACACCTCACCTCCGATCCTGCGGCGCATCGCCGGGTTCACGAAAGCACAGGCTCCGGGTGACCGGTTCGACCTCATCCGCGCGTACCTTCGCCTGCTCGGCCCGGCCACCCCGAAACAGGTGGCCGACTATCTCGACGCCCCGGTCAAGGACGTGAAGGCGCTCTGGCCCAGGGACGTGGTCGAGGTGACGGTCGACGGTGAGGTGCGCTCACTGCTGGCCGCCGACGAACAGGCGCTGGAGTCGGCCGACGGCAGGGGCACCCGCCTCCTCGGCCCGTACGACCTGTTCCTGCAGGCGAAGGACCGGGCGACACTGGTGCCGGACGCCGCCCAGGCCAAGGAGTTGTGGCCGGTGCTGGGTCGCCCCGGTGCCGTCCTGGTCGACGGCGAGCTGGTGGGCACCTGGCGACCGCGCAAGTCCGGCAGAACGTTCACGGTCGCCGTGCATCCCTGGCAGCGGCTGTCGGGCGCGACACGCGACGCCATCACCGCCCAGGCCGAACACCTCGCCGCGCACCGGGCCGTCTCCCTGGCCGGCGTCGAGTTCGCCGGCTAACGCCGGGAGGCCGCTCACTCCACCGTCCAGGCGATGGCGGGAGGCGGCACCCGGGCGCAGAGCGGCCCGCCGGCGGCGTCGGTCAGCCCGACCCGGCCGACCAGCACCCCGCCGCCCTCGTGTGCGGCGCGCAGCAGCTCGGCCGGAACGTCGGTGAACATCAGCTTCGCTCGTCGGAACATCGCGAAGCCGTCCTCGGTCACCGCTCCCCAGCTCAGGTACAGGAATCGCGCACCGGGCCGGCCGTGCACCCACGGGCCGCCGACGTCGAGCATCCCGTCGACCTCACGGCTGGACACCTCGACGTGCCACGTGGCGTCGGCGGCGTCGGCAGGCACCGGATCGATCACCTCGGCCTTGCGTTGGACGCCGACGTGCACGTTGCCCCGCCGTAGCGCGTCGGCCTCCGCACCGGTACGGCGACCGGGGAGGTCGGTGCCGTCGATCCGGATCCGCATGCTGGCGATTCTCGTTCCTCGACCGGTGCAGGTGCGCCGGTCGGTGGTGGCGGTGTCGGCCTGACGGGGCCGGCCGAGGTGTGCGGCGGTCGGGCGGGTCACCGCACCGCCCGAGGGGGCAAAAAGTAAAGGCAAGGAGATAACTCTCCCTGCCACTTCTAACGTATATCGCACCTGGGGGCTTGCGGCAAGACCCCGGTCCTGGCGCAGAATCTGCGGCCGGACCAGCATCAGGACGCAACGGGGGGCACGACGTGGGTGTGTTGTCGATGGACGAGGGCCGCAGCGACCTCGCAACGCTGGTGGATCTCCGGGAGGTTGACGAGACGCAGGTGGCGGTCGTCGGGGGCAAGGCCGCGCACCTGGGCGTGCTGTCGCGGATCGACGGGGTCCGCGTGCCGGCCGGGTTCTGCGTGACGACGACCGCCTTCCGGCGGGTCATGGCGCAGACCCCGTCGGTCGACGAGCTGTTCGACCAGCTCTCACGCCTCGGCCCGGACGACCGGGAGGCGATCGGCACGGTCAGCGCGGAGATCCGCCGGAGCATCGAGGAGACCCCGATCCCGGGCGACCTGGTGGCCGCGATCACCGGCGCGCTCGCGGGGTTCGGCGAGGAGGCGGCGTACGCCGTCCGGTCCAGCGCGACGGCCGAGGACTCCCCCACGGCCTCCTTCGCCGGTCAGCAGGACACCTACCTGAACGTGGTGGGGCCGGAGGAGATCCTGCGGCACGTCAGCCGGTGCTGGGCGTCGCTGTTCACCGAGCGGGCCGTCGTCTACCGGCTGCGCAACGGCGTCGACCACCGTGCGGTGCAGATGGCTGTCGTCGTACAGCAGATGGTTTTTCCGGACGCGGCCGGCATCCTGTTCACTGCCGACCCGGTCTCGGGCGACCGGAGGGTCGCGACGGTGGACGCCAGCTTCGGCCTCGGTGAGGCCCTGGTGTCCGGCCTGGTGAACCCGGACGTCTTCACGGTGCGCGACGGCGAGGTCGTCACCAGGGCGGTGGCCGCCAAACAGCGTGCCGTCGTCCCTCTTCCAGGCGGCGGTACGCGGGAGGTGGCGATCGACCCGCAGCGGCAGGAGCAGCCGGCGTTGACCGAGGCGCAGGTCGTGCGGCTGGTGCGGCTCGGGCGACGGATCGAGGCGCACTTCGGCCGTCCGCAGGACATCGAATGGTGCCTGGTCGACGACGACTTCCTGATCGTGCAGAGCCGGCCGATCACCACGCTGTTCCCCGTACCCCCGGCCGGTGACCAGGAGAACCACGTCTACCTCTCCGTCGGTCACCAGCAGATGATGACCGACGCCATGAGGCCGCTGGGCCTGTCCATGTGGCAGTTGACGGCCATGGCGCCGATGCTGGAGGCCGGCGGCAGGTTGTTCGTCGACGCCATCCGGCTGCTGGCGTCGCCGGGCCGCGCTGGGTTCCTGGAGATGGTCGGGAAGTCCGACCCACTGATGAGGGACGCGTTGCAGACGCTCCTCGACCGCCCGGGCTTCGTTCCGACGACGCCCGTGGACGACGGTGGTCCTGCCAGGCTGCCGACCGGCGGCGCGTCGATCGAGACCGACCCGGCCATCGTGACCGAGCTGATCGAGCGCAACGAGGCGTCCCTCGCCGCCCTGCGGCGGGACATCGCGACGGTGACCGGTACGGCGCTGTTCGACTTCCTGCTGGAGGCCTTCGAGGAACACAAACGGATCCTCGCCGAGCCGCTGAACATGCAGGCGATCATGGCCGGCATGGAGGCCACCTGGTGGCTCAACGACCGGCTGTACGAGTGGCTGGGCGAGAAGAACGCGGCGGACACCCTCACCCTGTCCGCCCCCGGCAACATCACGTCGGAGATGGGGCTGGCGTTGCTGGACGTCGCCGACCAGATCCGTCCGCATCCGGAGGTGGTGGCGTTCCTGCGCGGCGTCGAGGACGACGGCTTCCTCGACGAGCTGCCGAAACTCCCGGGCGGGGCCACCGCGCGCGACGCCATCGAGGCGTACCTCGACCGGTACGGCATGCGCTGCGTCGGGGAGATCGACATCACCAGGCCACGGTGGAGCGAACGTCCCAGCACACTCGTGCCGGTGATCCTCGACAACGTCCGGCTCTTCGAGCCGGGTGCTGCCAGGAGGCGCTTCGAGCAGGGGCAGCAGCAGGCGCGCGAGAAGGCGCAGGAGGTGCTGACGCGCCTGCGGGCGCTGCCGGACGGGGAGCAGAAGGCCGACGAGACCGAGCGGATGATCGACCGGGTGCGGACCTTCGTCGGCTATCGGGAGTACCCGAAGTACGGCATCGTCAGCCGCTACTTCGTCTACAAGCAGGCCCTGCTCGACGAGGCCGAACGCCTCGTGCGGGCCGGCGTCCTCACCGAGAGGGAGGACGTCTTCTACCTCACGTTCCAGGAGTTCCACGAGGTCGTGCGCTCGCACCAGTTGGACGACGACCTGATCCGGCAGCGCCGTGACGCCTTCCGGTCGTACCAGGCGCTGACGCCTCCCCGGGTGATGACCTCGGACGGCGAGGTCCTCACCGGGGCCTACCGCCGTGACGACGTGCCGGCCGGCGCTCTGATCGGTGTGCCGGTGTCCGCCGGGACTGTCGAAGGACGCGCCCGCGTCATCCTGGACATGGCCCAGGCCGATCTCGAAGCGGGTGACATCCTCGTCACGGCCCACACGGACCCCAGCTGGACGCCACTGTTCGTCGGCATCGCCGGCCTGGTGACGGAGGTCGGCGGATTGATGACGCACGGTGCGGTGATCGCCCGGGAGTACGGCCTGCCGGCTGTCGTCAGCGTCCTCGACGCCACCCGGCTGATCCACGACGGACAGCGGATCCGCGTGCACGGCAGCGACGGGTACGTCGAGATCCTGCCCTGACCGACGGCACCCGAGGAGGAACCATGATGAGGATCCCTGTCCGATGTCTGGCGACCGCTATGGTCGCGGCGTCGACAGTGGTGGCGGTGGCGGCGTGCAGCACCGGAGACGCTCCCGAGGCGCGCCCGACACCGAGCCCCGAGGTGACCGCCGCCGCCCCGCCGCCCACCACCACCGCGTCGCCGGCCGCCGAGCAGGAGTTCCAACGGCTGGAGAAGACGTTCGGGGCACGGTTGGGTGTCTACGCCGTCGACACCGGCACCGGCCGCACTGTGGAACACCGGTCCGACGAACGGTTCGCGTACGCCTCGACGTGGAAGGCGTTGGCCGCCGCCGAGGTGCTGGACGACACCACGGACGCCGAATTGGACCGGGTGGTGCGCTACCCGGCACGGGACCTGGTGGCGCACTCACCGATCACTGAGAAGCACGTCGCCGAGGGCATGAGCCTGCGCGCCGTCGCCGACGCGGCCGTGCGCTACAGCGACAACACGGCCGGCAACCTGCTGCTGCGCCACCTCGGCGGGCCGGAGGGGTTCGAGAGGAAGCTGCGGGCGGTCGGCGACACGACCACCGACGCCGCCCGCTACGAGACCGCGCTCAACGAGGCGACACCCGGCGACAGGCGGGACACCAGCACCGCGCGGGCCCTGGCGGGCGACCTCCGGGCGTACACCGTGGGGGATGCCCTGACGCCCGCGGACCGCGACGTCCTGCGCGGCTGGCTGCGGGGTAACACCACCGGCGCGGCGCTGGTCCGCGCCGGGGTGCCCGCCGGGTGGGTGGTCGGCGACAAGACCGGCACCGGCGGGTACGGCACCCGCAACGACATCGCGGTGATCTGGCCGCCCGATCGCGCCCCGATCGTCCTGGCCGTGCTGTCCAGCCGCGACACGAAGGACGCCACTCCCGACGACGCCCTCATCGCCGAGGCCACCAGAGTGGTCGTCGCCCGACTCTGACCTCAGGGGGCGACCGGGGTGTCGTCGACGGGGCGGTACGTCAGGAGGACGACCCCGGAGGCGAACGGTTCGGCGGACACCAGCTCCGCCGGGCCAGCACCGGGGCGGATTCGTGCGCTACCGTCAGCGGGTGATTCCGGTGGAGGCCGTCGCGGCGTCGTACGCCCGGTGGGCCGTGCCCGCTCTGCCGCTGTACGGCAACGATCACGATCGGTCCGACTTCGCTCCCTGACCCGTGCTGGCAGTTGCCCGCTGGTCCTTGATTCCTTCCATCGCATCGGGAGCGATGTCTCGTGTCCTCAACCGGTATCCGGGTAGTCCTACGTGCCCCGCAGGTGCTCTGGGTTCTGCTCGCCGCCCAGCTGGGTCGGCTGCCGTCGGCCTCCGGCCCGCTCGCCCTCCTGCTGTTCGCGCGGGAGTCGTTCAGCCTGGTAGCGGCCGGCCTGCTCGTCGCCGCGTACACCGCCGGGATGGCGGTGGGTACGCCGCTGCTCGCGCGGGCGGTGGACCGCTGGCGTCAGCCGCCAGTGCTGTGCCTCTCGGCGGTGCTGTCCGGTGTCGGGTTCGGCTTCGTGGCCACCGGCGCGTTCGGTGCGAGCGGTGCCGCCGTCGGTGCCGCCGTCGCCGGGCTCGGCACTCCCCCGCTGGAGGCGTGTCTGCGCTCGCTGTGGCCGGACCTGCTACCTCCGACGGCGGTGCCGGCCGCGTACGCGTTGGATGTCGCCGTACAGGAAGTGATCTTTGTGGTGGGCCCGCTCAGCACGCTGCTCGCGGTGGCGGTCGGGGGCCCGGTCGCGGGGTTGGTCGTGGCCGCGCTACTGCAACTCGCCGGGACCATCGCGTTCGTGCGGGCTCCCGCCGTCCGCGCCTGGCGCGGTGTTCCGGCGGCACGGCACTGGGCCGGCCCGCTGCGGGTGCATCGGCTCACGGTGTTGCTGGTGGGGGTGGCTGGCGCGGGGACGGCGGTCGGGGGCATCGCGGTGGCGGTCACCGCTTACGCGGAAGCAGCCGGAAACCGGCACCTGGCCGGCTGGCTGCTCGCCGCCCAGGCAACCGGCGCCCTGGTCGGCGGCCTCTTCTACACCCGGGCACGGCCCGGTGGGGCGCGACGTCTGCCGCTGCTCACCGCCGGGCTGGCCCTCGGCTTCGTGCCGCTGCTGCTGACCCCGCCGCCGGCCCTGATGGCGGTGTTGCTGGCGATCAGCGGCCTCGCCCTACCGCCGACGCTGACCGCCATCTTCCTCAAGGTGGACGAGCTGGCGATGCCGGGCACCGTCGCCGAGGCGTTCGCCTGGGTCGCCACCGCGTTCACCGTCGGCAGCGCCGCCGGCTCGGCGCTCACCGGTCTGGTGGTGGCGAACGGCGTCCGCTACGGCCTGGCGCTCGCCCCCGTCGCGGCGTTGCTCAGCACCCTCGTCATGGTTGCCGTCGCCCGAAAAGCGACCCGCCCCGAATTCGCTGCCGCGGACCACGGCGGATGAGCGGAATGGTTTGACCGCTCACACATTACCGTTTTTGGCGGTCGGCAGAATCACAGTGGATTGCATCCGTCGGCCTGCCGCTCACCAGTGGGGTCGGCAAGCGCACGCCCAGCTTACAGACCTGACGGGCGGTCCGACCCGGCAGCGCGCTTAAAGAAAATATAAGGAACGGGCACCCGAAAAACTGTTATTCGCCGCCAGCAGGCCGGCCACCAGCGCGCATCTAAAATGATCTCCTTAAATCTTCGCCCACGAGTTGATGCGAATCCCCCGACCCACTCATACTTCTTTTCGCCATCAGCTGTGCCGTCGACCCAAAGGAAGAATTGGTAATGCGGACTCCCCCCGCGCATGTCGCACCGCCGGACCGGGCGCGCAAGCGTCGTCGTATCACCCGCCTCACGCTGGCCGGCGCGGTCGCCGCCGCGTTGACCGCCAGCGGCATCTACATCGCCGGCGCCCAGGCCGAGGAGGTCGCCGTCCCGGGCCGGGTCCAGGCGGAGGCCTTCGCAGCGCAGTCCGGCGCGCAGACCGAGAGCACCGGCGACGCCGACGGCGGCCGCAACGTCGGCTGGCTGGCCAACGGCGACTGGCTGCGGTACGACGGCGTGTCGATCACCGGTGCCGACCTGACCGCCCGGGTGTCCTCGCACAACTCCGCCGGTGGCACCGTCGAACTGCGCCTCGGCGCGCAGGACGGCGCGGTGCTGGCCAGCTTCCCGATCGCCCAGACCGGCGGCTGGCAGAAGTGGACGACCGTCGCCGCGAAGGCGTCGAGCGTGCCGGCCGGCCCGCAGACCGTCTTCGCCGTGCTGAAGAGCACGTCGACGTCGGACTTCGTCAACCTGAACTGGTTCACGTTCGGCCCCGCGACCGGTGCCTCGCCCAGCGCCTCGGCCACGCCGAGCACGTCGTCGAGCGCCTCGGCCACCCCGAGCGCCACCCCGTCGTCGTCCGCCTCCGCGTCGGTGCCGCCGAGCGCGCCGGCCGGCGGCTGGGTGCCTGTCGACCAGGCCCGATGGGACAGGGAACTGGCCGCGTTCAACGCGATCACGCCGAAGGCAGTGACGCCGGGCACCACCCGGGTCCCGGAGTTCCACACCGACTGCGAGGTCGCAAACTCCGCTCCGGACGACCCGATCGTCGTGCCCGGCCTGCCCGGCGCCTCGCACATGCACACGTTCTTCGGTACGAAGATCGACGCCTTCACCACGACGGACAAGCTGCTCTCCGCGACGACCAACTGCAACGCTCCGGGCGACAACAGCGCCTACTGGGTCCCGGAGCTGCGCAAGGACGGCAAGGCCGTGCCGGTCAAGAGCTTCCGCGTCTACTACGGCTCGCGGGTCAAGGACCCGTCGACCGTCAAGCCGTTCCCGCCGGGCCTGCGGGTCGTCGAGGGTGACGCGAAGAAGCAGGTGGACACCCCGAAAAACGCCGGCAGCAACCAGTTCTGGTGCGCCGGCAGCGCCGAGATCGGCCGCAGCGCCGACGGCAACTGGCCGGTCTGCGCCCCCGGCGGCAACCTCATCTTCCAGCTCGTGTTCAAGGACTGCTGGGACGGCAAGAACATCGACTCGCCCGACCACAAGTCACACATGGGCGACCCGGTGAACGGGGTCTGCACCGGCAAGTACCCGGTGGCCGTGCCGGATCTGTCCTTCATGGTGAACTACCAGTCGCTGGGCGGTGACGGCCTCAGCCTCTCCTCCGGCAAGCCGTCGTCCATGCACGGTGACTTCATGAACGCCTGGGAGCCCGCCCGCCTCGGCGGTCTGGTGAAGTCCTGCCTCAACCAGAACGCCAAGTGCGGCACCGAGGTGACCTTCGCCGGCGGCTGACCGACGCCTGACCGAGACGGCCCTCGCACTCCGGTGCGGGGGCCGTCCGTCTGTGGGAGGGGGTCCTAGAGTGGCCGGCGTGTGGATCAAGACTGGTGCCGCGACGGCCACGCTGACCCTGGTGGCGACCCTCGCGGTCGGCTGTACGCCAGCCACTCCCCCGCCGATCCCCACGAACGCCGACCTGACGAGAGCCTGGTGCGGCTCCTCCGGCGACCGCATCGACCTGCGCCAGGACGGGTCGTCGCGGGTCGAACCGATGTCTGACACCTACCTCTCGCACCTCCTTCGCGACCTCAGCCACACGTGGACCGACCAGTTCATCTGGCGTACCTACTTCGACGGCCGCAAGCCCACGTCAACGGACGGCACGTGGCTGCTCAGCGAATACGAGAACGAAGGCGACCAGAACGTCGACCCCCGTTGGTGGGTGCGACTCGACTTCGGGAAACGCGCGTCCGCGGATCGGCACGAGAAGGAGGCCCCCGACCCGTACGAGTTCGGCGACACGCTGCTCGTCAGCCACGACGGCAACGGCTTCGAACTGTTCGCCCTCGACGGGCGGCCCGACGAGGGCTGGTCGAGCCGGTTCACGCCCTGCGCCGACTGATCAGCGGACGCGCCACCGTCCGGGCGAGTTGATGACGGATCCACGCTCCCGCACCGGTCTAGTCTCTGGGTCGACACAACCACCTCGTGAGGAGTAGGGCATGGGCCTCGTCCACATCGAGCTGTTCGCGACCCTCGACCTCGTCGCGCAGGCGCCCGGCGGTCCCGAGGAGGACCCGGCGGGGTTCCCGTTCGGAGGTTGGCAGGCGCCACTGCTGGACGAGGTCGCCGGAGCGCAGGTCGCGGCAGCTTACGAAGGCACCGACGCTCTCCTGCTCGGCCGGCGGACGTACGACATCTTCGCCGCCTACTGGCCGCACCAGGAGGGCGGCCAGGACGACGACATCGCCACGCTCTTCAACAGCGTCCCGAAGTACGTGGCTTCCCGGGGCACGCCCGACCTCTCGTGGGCCGGGTCCACCCAGCTCGGCCCGGACCTGGCCGGCGCGGTGCGCGAGATCCGGAACCGGCACGAGCACGTGAAGGTCGTCGGGAGCCTGAACCTGGTGCAGACCCTTCTGCGCGAGAAGCTCTTCGACCGCCTGGACCTGTGGGTGCACCCGATCGTGCTCGGCGTCGGGAAGAAGGTGTTCGACGGTGGCGAGGTGCCCACGAACCTCACGCTTCTCGAACCGCCGGTGGCCAGCGCGAAGGGCACTGTCTACCTGCGCTACGGGTTGGCCGACGGCACGCCCGCCACGGGCGACATGGCCGCAGCCGATCGCGGTGCCCGGCACGACGACTGACGTCGCACCGGGGGAACCGCCGTTGGCACCGGCGTGGCGCCTACCTCGACAGGAAGCGCCGCAGCGCGTCCGGCACCTCGACAACCTCCGTCGCCCCTGGCTTGCCGATCGCGACCGGCTTGGCGAACGCGGAGAACCTGGCGGTGCTCGCGAAGGTCGGCAGTGTGACCGTCAGCGCGGTCAGGTAGCCCTGAGGGTCCACCGACGCCTCGTACGGCACCGACTGCGACAGGCCACCGTGGCGCTCCAACTGCTCGGCCGTCACCGGCAGCAGGCCCCGGGACACCCCCGGTGACGCCACTGTGAAGTCGAGTTTGCCGGCGTAGACGCCCTCACCCGTACGCGTGGCGGTCGTCATCGCCGCAGAGAGGCCCTTGATCCCCGCCGGATCGAACGTGTCCCCCAGATGCAGCAGTGACGCTGCGGCGAAGTCCGATGTCGGGAACCAGATGAACTTCGTCGGGTCGAGGTTCGGCAGGTAGGTCTTGCCCAGCGTCATCCACGCGTCGTCGCCGACCACCCGCACCTTGGACTCGATGGTCTCGCTGCCGGTACCCGTCGTAACCGTCAGGGCCAGCGTCCTGCCGACCGGGTCAGTGTCACCGGCAACCTCGACGTTGGGCACGCTCAACGTCAGGTGCGCGGGCACCCCCGCGGTCTTGGCGGCTGCGGCGCGTACCTGCGCGAGCGGATCGGCGGGGGCCGGCGCCGGGTTGACCTTGCCGCCCGAGTCGCAGCCTGCCAGCAGAACCAGCAGCCCGACGAGCATCCATCTACGCACCATGGCTCAACCCCCGTTGATCGACAACCGGGGCAGCGTAACGGTTCTCGCCATTGCGGGGAGACACTATTTCCCCTAGCGGGCGGCCCCGTCAGAATGGGATCGCGGGTGCCGCAAGGCGCTCAGCAGGGCCGTCACGACGGCAGCCACGAGCAGGATCCGTACCACGTTGAACAGCAGCGTGTCGCCTGTGGAGTGGGGCGGGAAGAGGTCCTTCACGAGCCAGCCACCGCCCAGCCCGAGGCCCAGGCAGAGATGCATAGCGGCCCGCAGGCGCGGGAGGGGCTGTGAGCGGCCGAAGATCCGGGGTACCTGCGTGCCGCCACGGCTGCGGTAGAGCAGCACGGCGGCCATGGCCAGGTTGGCCGCGAGGCACGCGACGGCCAGAACCACGTCCACGGATTCCATGGGCGACAGGCTATCCGACGGACGCCCGCGCAGCAGGTGCACGTCGGGCGGCCGCCTGAGAACGGCAACGGCGGCAACGGGCGGGGCCCCGTCGGTTGCCAGGCCGAGCCGGGATCAGTTGTAGAGCCAGGCGGCGCCGCAGCAGACGAGCAAGGCCAGTAGCACGGCCGAGATCAGCAGCAGTACGAGCAGCGTGGCCAGGTCGCTGCGCGCCGACGGCGCGGGCGGATCCGCACAACATCAGGGATGTGGGTGTCTCCTGCCTGCCGGAGGCAGCAACATCCCGGAAGTTGCGCGGATCTTGGGCGCGCGGTGCGGCGCGAGGGTGTTAGGAGAGCGCCCCGCCGACCAGCGCGAAACTCGCCAGGATCGCGGCGGCCAGTGGCACGGCCACCGCGACGACAAGTGCCCGCCGACGGTAGGAACCGCCGATCAGTACGACGATCAGCAGGCCCAGCGCGAGGTCGATGGCGACGTTCCACCACGCGCCGGAGGAGTAGTCGGGGTCGGTCGCCCTGCCGGCGAACCGGGTGGCCTCCTCGAAGAACACGGCTGCCGGCAGCGCCGCCCCGACGACCTGCCACCAGCCCGTGCCACGCGCCCAGATTCCCGCGGTGCCGAAAACCACCCCCGCGAGCACCCCGAAGAACATCCAGACCAGCGACGACGGCGACCAGAGCACGGCGAGGTCGTCGCCTTGCAGGAGTGCCGCCGCGAGGTAGTAGCTAGGCACCGCGACGACGAGCAGGGCGGTGGCGCCGAGCGCGGCGCGTAGCCGCCCGGACCGTACCCAGTATCCGAAGAAGAAGGCGGCAACCGCCCAGGTGGCGGTGGAGTTGCCGAGTTCGGCGACGGGGAACGGCAGCCACTTGATCCAGCAGAAGTCGAGGACGCCGAGCAGGAAGCCGCCCACCACGGAGGCGAGCGCCACCGTCCGATCACCAGGTCGCATGATCACAGAGCATACCGAGTATGCGGCACCACCCCGGCGGCCCCCGCAACCCGAAGGGTCGGGGCCGCCGGGGTGAGCCGTCAACCGGCCCGGGCGCGGAGGCTTCGCGTCAGGGTGGGGATCACCACCGCCGCCGGTACGAGGTGCAGCGCCAGGAGGGCGACGGTGCTGGCGGTGTTCGCCCCAGCGAGCAGGGGCGGGACCAGCGAGATCGCGGTCAGCGACACGGCCGTCCAGAGGAACCGCTCGGCGGGGCGGGCGCTCCACCGCAGGAGAGCGACGGCGATGACGATGCCGACGACTGAGAAGAAGCCGGTCACCACGGCGAACCCGCCCAGCGGGATCGCCTCGCCGCCGTCGGGGATCTCGAAGTTGACGCCGGCGGCCTGGGCGAGCGCAGCGGCGGCTGTGGTGGCCACCATCGCCGCGAGGGTGGCGACGAGGCCGGTGCCGGCGAGTCCGAGGATGCGGCGGTTGGTCTGAGTAGACGCGGGGGCTGCGTTCGTGCTGGTCATGTCAGTGCTCCATCGGTTCGGTTACGGGCGGACAACGGCACTACTCCGTGCCTTGCGCCGGCAGCCGCTCCGGCAGCCCGAGCCTCGGGAACTGACCGCTGTCGAAGATGGTGACTTCGGTGATCGCCCCGCCGGTGATGCGTAGGACGTCGATCGACAGCGGCAGGTACGCGTTCTCCCGCTCCCGCCAGTGGTAGAAGGCGACGGCAGGTTGCCGGTTGACGGAGGTGGGGACGCCGCGTAGGCCCGTCATGCGGTCGAAGCCGCCGTCGATCCAGTCCTTCAGCACCGGGTCACGGCCGACGTGCAGGCCCGGCGTGGGCGGCATCGAGCAGCGCACGTCGTCGCGCAGCATCGTGGTGAGCTGGCCGATGTCCGTGGCGACGCTGGCCTCGGTGAAGCGGCGCACCAACTCGCGGGTCCCGGCGTCCTCGTCGCCGCCGGTCCAGTCCTGCCGTTCAGCGGGCAGGTGTTCCCGCATGCCGGCGCGGGCCCGTTGCAGCGCGCTGTTCACCGAGTTGACGGAGTCGCCGAGCAGTTCCGCGACGTCCTTCGCCGGCCAGCCGAGCACGTCGCGCAGGATCAGCGCGGCCCGTGGGCGCGGCGCGAGGTGCTGGACGGCGACCACGTACGCCAGCTCGATCGTCTCCCGCGCGACGGCGACGGCCTCCGGCTCGTCGGCGTCGCCGGCCGGCAGTTCGTCGAGCAGCCGGTCCGGGTAGGGCTGCAACCAGCGCGCCTCGCCACCGGTCGCCGGCTCCGGGCGGCGCTTGGCGAGGAAGTCCAGGCAGGCGTTGGTGGCGATCCGGTACAGCCAGGCCCGGAACGTCGACCGCCCCTCGAAGGTCTCCCGCCGCCGCCAGGCCCGTAGGAACGTCTCCTGGACGGTGTCCTCGGCGTCTTCGAACGACCCGAGCATCCGGTAGCAGTGCACGTGCAGCTCCCGCCGGTGCCGCTGCGCCAGCCCTGTGAACTCCGGCTCGTCGACCTCGGCGAGGTCCCTCACATTCGCACTCATCACGTCATCCTCCGCCTCGTCATGTCCTGTCCCAGGTATGACGGGCCCGGGTCGGAAAACTCATCACCGGGCTCGGCGAACGGGGTTCGTCAGCACAACACCCCTTCGGCCGCGGCGGGACCTCTTCAGGTCCCGCCGCGAGCTGGACCACCTACCTGCCCGTGGCACTGTCACGCCGCGGCGGCTGCCCGGCCCACCGGGAACCGCACGCCGGTCAGGTCTTCCGAGACGGCCCAGAGGCGTTGCTGCACGGTCAGGTCGTAGGACTCGGGGCTGGACGTGACCAACTTCGGGTAGCCGCGCACCTCACCCAGGCCGTCGGGACCGTAGTACTGCCCGCCGAGGACGGACGGGTCGGTGGCGGCCCGCAGGGTGGGCAGCGCGCCCGCCGTCGCGGGCTGGGTGATCACCGGGGCGAGCAGGGTGACCGGTCGGCGGACGACAGCCGGGGTGTTGCGGACCAGCTCGGTGTTGGAGATGCCGGGGTGCGCGGCCACCGCGACGGTGGTGCCGTGGGCGGTGAGCCGGCGCTGCAACTCGTAGGTGAACATCAGGTTGGCGAGCTTCGACTGGCCGTAGGCGGCGGCCCGACCGTAGGAACGTTCCCACTGCAGGTCGTCGAAGTGGATGGCGGCGCGGATGCGGTGGCCGGTGCTGCTGACCGTGACCACCCGCGAGCCGGGCACGGGCAGCAGCAGGTCGAGCAGCAGGCCGGTGAGCGCGAAGTGGCCCAGGTGGTTGGTGCCGAACTGCATCTCGAAGCCGTCGCGGGTGGTCTGCTTCGGGGTGTACATCACGCCGGCGTTGTTGATCAGCAGGTCGATCCGCGGGTGGGAGGCGCGCAGCCCTGCCGCGGCGGCGCGCACCGAGTCCAGCGAGGTCAGATCCAGTTCCCGCACGGAGACGTCGCCGTTCATCCGGGCTGCGGCCACTTTGCCCTTCGCGGTGTCGCGCACGGCCAGCACGACCGACGCCCCGCGCTCGGCGAGCCGCCGGGCGGTCTCGAAGCCCAGTCCGGTGTTGGCGCCGGTGACCACGGCCACCCGGCCGTCCTGGCGCGGAATCTGCTGCTCGGTCCACTTCATCTCTGCTCCCCAATGTACCGCCGGTAACTTATGCTTGAAACGCTAAAGTACCGCCGGTACGTTGTCAAGAGACCGCCGGTACCTAAGCTAGGGTTGGCGTCATGACGTTCCAGCGGGCGCGCAGCGAGGAGCAGCGTGCGGTCCGGCGGCAGGCGATCCTGGAGACGACCTCGGCGATGCTCGACGAGATGTCGGTGGCCGAGGTGACCCTCAACGAGCTGAGCCGGCGGGTCGGCCTGGCCAAGACGGCGGTGCTGCGCTACTTCGAGTCCCGCGAGGCGATACTGCTCGACCTGATGGACGACCGGACGACGACCTGGCTGGTCGAGCTGGAGCGGGAGCTGGCCCACGGTGTCGACCTGAGCGGGTCCGCGATGGAACGGGCGGAGCAGGCGGCCGACGTGCTCAGCCGGTCGCTCGCTACCCAGACGGTGCTCTGTGACCTCATCGGCGCGCAGGGTGGGGTGCTCGAGCACAACGTCTCGGTCGAGGTGATCCGCCGGCACAAGCGGGCCTCGCTGGGTAACCTCGCGGTGATGGCGGGCCTCGTCCGGCGGCACCTGCCCGAGGTTGGCGACCGCGCCGAGCTGTTCTGCCTGCACGCCCTGTTCATGGCTGGCACGCTGTCCGCCTACGCCTCGCCGCCACCGAGCCTGCTCGCCGTATACGAGTCCGAGCCGGCGCTCGCGGTCCACCATGTCGACCTGCGGACAGCCCTGCGGCTCGCGATCATCACGTCGCTCGTGGGCGTCCTGCCGCGCTCCTGAGTCCGACGCGCACGTCGCTGCGGTTCGTTTCCCCACCCGGCGAGATCGACTCGGGTTCCGTGAAATCGGCCTGTCCGAGGAGCCAGGACACCCCGGTTTCCGTGAAGGCGAGTGGATATCACACCCTGCGCGGAGGCGACCATGAGCACGACCTTAAGAAAGTTAAGGTGGACCTCTTTGAAGTTAAAGATTCTTGAGGTACAAATTTAGGTATGACAGAGCAGGCGATGGACTGGCAGGAACTGACCAGCCTGACGCGGGGCCAGCCGTTCGTCGTCGAGCGGGTGCGCCTGGCGAGCAACGGCGTCGCGATCGAGGGCGAGTTCGAGCTACCGCAACTGGCTCAGCTCAACGTCGAGGACCAGGTCTTCGTGACGGCGTTCGTGCGCTGCCACGGTTCGATCAAGGAGATGGAACGCATCTTCGGGGTGAGCTACCCGACGATCAAGTCACGGCTCAACCGGATCACGCAGATGCTCGACTTCGTCGAGACCGACCCGGCACCCTCGCGGGCCGACATCATCGACCGGCTCCGCCGCGGTGAGATCACCGCCCAGCAGGCGTTGGCCGAGTTGGACGGCCGATCGTGATGCCGCAGCTGGTGACCGTCAAGGTCAACCGCCCGGACCATCGGCCCCTCCACTTCTGGGTTCCGGTGCTCCCCGTGGCGCTCGTACTCCTGCCGGTCGTGGTCCTGGTCGTCCTCGCGGCGATCGTGGCCTGCCTCGTGTTCCGCATCCGTGTGGTGCGGGCGCTCGGTGCCGGTTGGCGCGTCATCTCCGCGCTGCCCGGCGCCCGCTTCGACATCGAGCAGGGCCGCCTGGCCGTGCTCGTGGCCATCCGATAGGAGAGGTTCGCATGACCGAACAACGCAAGGACATCCTCGACATGCTGGCCGCCGGCAAGATCACCGCAGAGGAGGCGGAGCAGCTCATCGCCGCCCTCGAACGGGACCAGGCACCGGCGGTGGCAGGTCACGACCTTCGACCGAAGGGCAAGGTGAAGTACCTGCGGGTGGTGGTGGACGCCACCGACAACGGCGAGCCGTCGCGGGTCAACGTGCGGGTGCCACTGCAACTGCTGCGGGCCGGCGTACGGCTGGCGGCGCTGGTCCCGCCGCAGGCCCTGGTCAAGGCCAACGCCTCACTCAGCGACTCGGGCGTGCCGATCGACCTGACGCAGCTCAAGCCGGAGCAGTTGGAGGCGCTCGTGGAGCACCTCGACGACGTGACAGTGGAGGTGGACTCCCCCGATGCCACAGTGCGGGTCTTCTGCGAGTAGGCGCCGTCCGATGGGACGGCCCCTCGAGAGGGTGCTGGAACACCCTCCCGAGGCTGCGCCCGCCGCAGCAGAGCACAGGTGAACTGCCAACCTGAAGTCTAGCCACGCACCAGCACACCAGCGGAGGGACCACTCGGACGGGTGGTCCCTCCGCCGCGTCCCGCCAAACGGTTCGCATGTCGGCAATCCGTCGTTGTCGGGGCGTCGGGCCACTCCGTAGCGTCGCGGCTACGTATCGATGCCCAGCGGAAGGACCCCTCGTGTCCGAACTCGTCGCTCCGCAGCTCGTCGTGAACAGCAGAATGATCTACTTCGGTTGGCTACCGGCCGACCCCGACGCGGTGGCCGCCCTGGTGCCCGACGGGCTCACGCCGGCACCGAACCACCAGGTCTTCATGAACCAGTACGTCGTCGACGACGCCGGCCAGACCTCCGGCTTCGGCGCGTACTCCCTGACGTACATCGGGCCGGATCTTTCCGGGGTCGACGCCCCCGACGGTGTGACGCCCGGTCGTTGGTGGACCCATTACGTCAACTCAAGCCCGGTCGTCCGGGCCTACGCCACCGCCCGGGGCGTGCCGGCAACCCCGGGCAAGACCACCATCGAGGTACGCGGACATCGGCTGATCGCCACCACCGAGGCGGACGGCGTACCCGTGATCAGGACGACGGCCCGCGTCGGGCGCACCGGCGACGCCGTCAACCAGGGCCAACTGCGCTACCTCACCCGGCTGGACGGCAGGCTGCACAGCGGCAACTACCCGTTCGTGGCAGCGCCGGTCGACCCGTTCGCTGTCGAGTCGCTGGAGTTCCTCGAACCCGACCACCCGGTGTACGCACTGCGCCCGGCCGACCCGCTGACCATCGTCTGGGGTTTCTACTCGCCGCGCGCGTCGTTCGCCTACCCAGGCGGCGAGTCGGTGCTCGACTGACGGGACGCCCCGGTCAGGGGTTGATCAGTCTCCACTCGCCTTCGGAGACGACGTCGACACTGCCATCGACAACGGCGATGGCGGTGTCGTCGTCGATGGCGTACGTCGGGACCGGGATTCCGGACGCCCACTTCTGGATGTCGGGCAATGTGGTGTCCTCCATGTCCGGATGGTTGAGGTGGGGGTACAGCGTGAAGTCCACCAGCCCCAACGCCCGGTCGGCGTCCTGCGCCATGTCGCTGCCGTCCGGGACGAACCCGAGATCGAACTCGGCGTCGCAGTTGTACGGGGTGACAGCGATGCTCCCGGCGCTGACCCCCACATAGACCGTGTCACTCAGCGAGGGCAGGAGGTCGGCCAGGCCCGACTGGCGCATCCAGTGCGTCAGATACAGCACGTCGCCGCCCCAGACGAGGAGGGCGTCGGCCTCCCGGACCGCCGGGACCCAGTTCTCTTCCCGGATGGTCGGTAGCGCGGTGAGCTCCAACAGCCCCAGGGACTTCCAACCCAGCTGACACAGCGGGATGTCGGCCCGACCGTGAACCGCCTTCCACGCCTTCTCCGCCCCGCCGGGGAAGGGGTGGACAGCTGTGGGAATGAACAGGGCCGTGGACTCGGCGATCGGCTTGCCCAGCATGTCGACGAGCGCGTCGGAGATGCTCGGGTTACTGATGCCCCCCGAGGTGAGAAGGAACTTCATGCCGATCCGCCCTCCTGAAGCTAATCTACAAGTGTCGATGCTGACCGAGGAAAGGGCCCCGATCGTGTCCATCGGTAACCGAACCCTCCCACGAATCCTCTCCGCCCTGCTGGCTGCCGTGCTCGCCACCGGCCTGTCCGCCGTCGGTGCCGGACCGGCGACCGCCGGGCAGACCAGCCTGCGGGCTGCCGACCCGAGCGTGATCCGCGTCGGTGCCACCTACATCTCCGTCCAGTCGCTCAACGGCGGGGTCACCGTGCGGCAGGCGTCGTCACCCGACGCGCTGGCCGCCGCACCCGCACGCCAGGTGTGGACGGACACCCGCAACCTCGGTGAGGTCTGGGCCCCGGAGATCATCACCGATGGTGGCAGGTACTACATCTACTTCTCGGCCGGGCGCGGTGCCGCCCACCGCATGTACGCGATCCACTCGGCGTCGCCGGCCAGCGGCTACACGGCAGAGCGGCAGCTTGCGTTGCCCGACGGCAAGTGGGCGATCGACGGCAGCCTGTTCACCTTCAACGGGCAGCGGTGGTTCGTCTGGTCGGGCTGGGCCGGCGACACCAACATCGAACAGAACATCTACCTCAGCCGCATGAGCGACCCGCTCACCCCGACCGGCAATCGGTACGTCATCTCCCAACCACGGGAGAGCTGGGAGCGCGTCGTCGGCAACCCGTACATCAACGAGTCCCCCGAGGCGATCAGGGACCCCAACGGGCAGCTCCACATCGTCTACTCCGCCAATGGCAGCTGGAGTGACCAGTACTGTCTGGCCGACCTGCGACTGCGCGCCGGCGGCGACCCGACGTACGTCTGGGACTGGTACAAGTCCAACGGCTGCCTCTTCGGGTCGAACCGGGCCACCATGATGGCCGGCTGGGATCCCACACTGCACGTCAACGGGCCCGGCCACCACAGCTTCGTGCTGCTCAACGGTGACATCGCCACGAGCCCGCCCGCCGGGCCGAAGTTCCCGTTGATGTTCCACGCCGTACCCAAGGGCACCACGTACTCCTGGGCGAACCGGTACTGGTACACCGGCACGTTCTGCTGGTGGGGCAACACCACCTACCGCCGCGCCAACGTGCCCGGCCCGACCACCGACACCGGGTTCAGCATCAAGTTCTTCGAGTGATCGCACGGACAAGGAGACGTGCGGCGGCAGCTGTCTCCGCGCTACACGGCCAAGCGCCGTCCCCTCGTCCTGGCCCGCAAGCCGGGCTAGTCGGCGCCCGTGCGCCCTTCCGTCGACATTGCTAGGCGTCGCGGCGCAGCGTGAACCAGAAGGTCGGCACCGAGTTGGTGCCCGGTGTGACGTCGATCAGTGCCCAGCCGGGGAACCTAGCGCGGAGCTCGTCGGCGGTGACGCCCGCCGCCCACGACGTGACCTCGGGCATCGGATTGCCGAGCGGCTCGGGGCCGTACCCGAACATCAGCAACCGCGCACCGGGAGCGGCGCGGTGGGTGAGCCCGGCAGCGTAGGCGTCGCGGCGGTGCAGCGGGATTCCGCAGTAGCAGTTCAGATCGAAGAACAGGTCGAAGGGGCCCGGCACGTCCAGCTCGTCGAGGCGGGTGGCGTCTCCGTGCAGCAGCCGTACCGCCACTCCCGCCGCCGCAGCCTTCTCCCTGGCCTGGTCGACGGCGCTGTCGATCAGGTCGACAGCGGCCACCTCCCAGCCGTGTCGTGCGAGGTAGGTGGCGTTGGTCCCCGTGCCGCAGCCGAGTTCGAGGGCGCGGCCGGGCGGCAGCGCGCCGCGCCCCTCTACCAGCTCGACCAGCTCGGGCGGCGTCACGCCGGTGTCCCACGGTGGCTTACCGGTGCGGTAGTAGCCCTCCAGTGCACGGTGGACGGACTCCTCCTCAGGGTCTCGCTGCGCGAGGGCGAGCTCCGGTTCCGACCTCTGGCTGGCGTCGGGCTGACCCATCGTCTCCTCCAAGAATTAGAGTTGGACTCTAGTGACTCACTCTAGAGTTCGACTCGCATGTGGACAAGGAGGTCGCGGACCGGGCGGGCGTGGCCGTCCAGACGGTCTACTTCGTTTTCGGCATCAAGCGCACGCGTTCAAGGACGTCGTCGACACGTCCATCGCCGGGGACACCCGAGCCGGTCGCCACAATGGATCGTGAGTGGTTCGGCGCCGCGTGCGCTGCTCAGCTCGGCATGATGATCTGCCTGATCGCGTCAGCGTGATCGGGTACGCGCCGCGCGTCTGGCGCGACTCGTCATGGCGCGCCGGGCGGGGGCGGGCACTCCAGGACCGCGATGGAGTTCCCGACGAACAGCCCCAGGTGCGGGTGCCCGGAGAAGATCTGAACGGCCTCGTCGTGCGAGCCCGCTTCGACAATGGTGTAGCCGGTCAGAGAGTCGGTGACGTCCTCGACACCCTGCGCGGTGACCAGCTTCTTTGCGTTCAGCGAAGCGCCCGGGTCGACGATGGCCTTCTCGTTGGCCTGCGCCCACGACGCCCAGGCGTTGATGAACTCGGTCTGCTGCTGTTCGGTGAGGTCGGTCTTGCCGGCCTCGTCAGCCGCGCCGTGAAAGAGCGCGAGGAATCTGCCCATATCCCCGCATCGTATCGGGCGGCATCCCCCTCGCCGCCAGCCTGACCGGCGGCAACCGCCACGACGTCACCCAACTCCTGCCCCTGGTCGACAAGATCCCACCAATCAAGGGCGCCCAAGGCAGACCGCGGCAACGACCAGACCGGATCTACGCAGATCGCGGCTACGACTTCGACAAGTGCCGCCGCGACCTACGGACCCGCGGCATCACACCCGTCATCGCCCGACGCGGTGTCACACATGGCTCCGGGCTCGGTACCCGACCGGTGGGTCGTCGAGCAGACCATCGCCCTGCTGGACTGGTTCCGCCGTCTGCGCATCCGCTGGGAGATCCGCGACGACATCCACGAAGCCGTCCTCACCCTCGCCTGCGCCATCATCTGCTGGTGCCGACTCCAACACTCAAAGAGTCAGGAGTTCTCAGTCAGCCGGGAGCGGAGGCTGCCCGGTAGTCGCCAGCTGTGCCAGGCGGGTGGTGATCGCTCCGACCGTCAGGCCGCGCCGAGGCCGTTCATGAAGGTGGCTACGACGAGGTCGGCGGCTTGCGGTGGCGTCAGGGTGGGGAACTGGTGGGCGGCGGCGTCGACGAGTTGGTCAAGGACCGTTCGCGCCCAGGTCATGTCCACGTCGCCGCGGAGGTATCCCTCGTCTCGTGATCGGCGGATGAAGGCGTCGACTCGGGCGCTCTGCGCCTGACGGCGGATGCTGGCGGCAGGGTCGTTCTGCATCATGCGGCGAGTGTCGAGAGGCCATTCGCGGCTGACGGGGACGATTCCCTCCACGTAGCGGTGCAGGGCGACGGGCACGGGAGCCTCGGTCAGGCGGGCCTCGTCGAGGACGTTTTCGGCGGAGTCGAGCTTGGCCTGGAAGACGGCGCTGAGCAGGGCTTCGCGGTTCGCGAAGCGGCGGTGCAGGGTGGTGCGGTCCACTCCGGCGGCAGCGGCGACGGCTGACATGGAGGTGCCGGGGTCCTCGGCCAGAAGTCGAGCTCCGGCGCGGAGGACGGCATCTAGGTTGCGGGCGGCGTCGGCTCTCATGGTGCTGCGATCTTACTCGACTGTTTTAGCTACCCGGCAATCTTCTGCATGTGAGCTGCGGAACAGAATATTTTCGCCTCAGTCGTGTTGCATTTAGCGACCGTAACTCTACGGTTGTGTAGCTACCCGCTTCGGGTGGCGAGGAATGACAAGCGAGGAGACGTACGATGACAAGGACTTGGCTGATCACCGGTGGCTCGCAGGGCCTGGGCAAGGCACTGGTGCTCGCAGCGCTGGAGGCCGGCGACCGAGTAGTGGCGACTTCCCGCAAGCCGGAAGCGCTGGCTTCCCTGGTGGCAGAGCACCCCGAGCGTCTCGCGGCCGTCGCGCTCGACGTCACCTCCCCGGCGCAGGCCCGAGAGGTGGTCGCCGCGGCGGTGCAGCGGTTCGGCTCCATCGACCTGGTGGTCAACAACGCGGGCTACGCCACCAGCGGCTCGATCGAGGACTTCCCCGAGGAGGAATTCCGCGCGCAGGTCGAGGCGAACCTGTACGGCGTAGTCAATGTGACGAGGGCGGTCCTACCCGTGATGCGCGGGCAGCGCTCCGGGCATATCGTGCAGATCTCCTCGATCGGCGGCCGCGCAGGCGGCACCCCCGGCCTGGGTGCCTACCAGACGGCGAAGTTTGCTGTGGAGGGCTTCTCCGAGGTCCTCGCCAACGAAGTGGCCCCCTTGGGCATCAAGGTCACCATCGTCGAGCCGGGCGGTATCCGCACCGGCTGGGCCACCGGGGCCGCCGAGGCCTCCGGTCCCATCACGCCTGACTACGAGCAAACGGTTGGCGCGTGGCTGGATCGATTCGCGCAGTATGCCGGGAACGAGCCCGGCGACCCGGACCGCATGGCCCGCGCCATCGTCGACACCGTGGACGCCGCGGAGCCTCCGCGCCGGCTGCTGCTCGGCAGCGACGCACTAGGGATCGCGATCAGCTCAGAGGAAGGCCGTATTGCGGAAGCCAACTCGTGGGCCAAGGTGAGCCGGTCCACGGACTACCCCACCGCCTGACCGACACCGTGGTGGCTCGGTACGTGCAGCGGGGCGACCCGGCCACGATGGCCGCCGCGATCCTGAGGCTCACCGAAGAGCCGGCACCGCCGATGCGGCATCTGCTCGGCTCCTCCGCCCTTCTCATCTCAAGGAACTAAACATGACTGTGCGCGACAAGCTCTACATCGGTGGTTCCTGGGTGACTCCCAGCGCGCCGGAGCTGATGCTCGACATCCTGTCCCCGCACGACCAGTCGGTGCTCGGCCGCGTCGCGCAGGCCGCACCAGCCGACATCGACAAGGCTGTCGCCGCCGCGCGTGAGGCGTTCGACCACGGTCCGTGGCCGCGCACCTCGCCGAAGGAGCGCCAAGACGTCGTACGTCGTTACGACGCGCTGCGTACCGCCCGGGCGGACGAGATCGCCGCGGCGATCTCCACGGAGAACGGCTCGGCAGGCTGGTTCACCAAGATCGGTCAACCCTTCCTGACCCGTCAGACCAACGCCTACCTTCAGGCAGCCGAGGAGTTCGGCTGGGAGGAGATCGTCGCGCCGTCCGACCCTTCGGTGGCCTTCGACACCATCGTCCGGCGCGAGGCGATCGGTGTGGTCGCCGCGGTCATCCCGTGGAACTCCCCGTTCTCCGCCGCCACCGCGAAGCTGATCCCGGCTCTGCTGGCGGGCAACACCGTCGTGCTCAAGGTCTCCCCGGAGAACTCGCTGAGCATGATGCTGCTGGCGGACCTCTGGCATGAGGCCGGGCTACCCGAAGGCGTCCTCAGTGTGCTCCCGGCGGACCGGGAGACCAGCGAGCACCTCGTCTCGCACGCCGACGTCGACAAGATCTCCTTCACCGGCTCGACCCGCGCCGGCCGGCGGATCGCGGCGATCGCCGGGCAGCAACTCAAGCGAGTCGGTCTGGAACTGGGCGGCAAGTCCGCCGCACTGATCCTGGACGACGCGGACCTGGCCGCCGCGATGCAGGGACTGCGGTTCGGCTCGCTGGGCAACAACGGCGAGGCGTGCATCCTGCAGACCCGCATCCTGGCTCCACGCAGCCGTTACGAGGAGGTTGTCACCGCTGTGAAAGACATGGTCGAGTCGCTGAAGGTCGGCGACCCCGCCGCATCCGACACCTTCATCGGCCCGATGATCCGCCGCGACCAGCAGCAGCGTGTCATCGACTACATCACCATCGGCATCGAGGACGGCGCGCGTCTGGTGACCGGCGGCCCGCAGATCCCCGCCGGCCTGGAGAAGGGCAACTACGTCACCCCGACCGTGTTCGCCGACGTCGACAACGGCATGCGCATCGCGCAGGAGGAGATTTTCGGCCCGGTCCTGGTCGTCATCGCCTACGACGACGATGACGACGCCGTGCGGATCGCCAACGACTCCGAGTACGGCCTGTCCGGCGGAATCTGGTCCGCGGACGTTGCCCGCGCCCTGGCCGTCGCCCGCCGGCTGCGTACGGGCACCGTCACGCTGAACGGCTCGCCGATCAGCTTCGACGGACCCTTCGGTGGCTACAAGGCCAGCGGTCTCGGCCGCGAGTACGGCAAGGTCGGCCTGACCGGATACGTCGAGCATAAGTCGATCACCCGCACCCGGTGATCGTAAGATCTTCGATGGAAGAAGCCCTCCGAGGTATTCACCGAACTCGTAGAGTCACATGCTTCGACGGGCTGAATCTGCCCTGCTCCCCGGGTGCTGGGATAATCCTGAGCGTCAAACTGGCCTGACCTGCGATGCGGCCTGACCCCGGCCGCGTTGCATCAGCTCCGCCCGGCCACCTTTCTCCTGCCGGTGGCCGGGCGGATCGCAACCGTCGTCACCGGCCGCGTGCCGCATTTTCGACCCGGGACTGTGCCCGCTCTGCGAAGAGCTTGAAGTGCACGACCTTGAGTTCGGCCTCGGTCAGGCTCTCCCATCCGCTGTCCAGTCGGGCCGCGCCGGGGCCTGTTCAGGCAGCCACGCCCCGAGCACGGGTTGCCCGCCGTTGGCACCATCGTTCCGATGAACGTTCGTCGCCTGGCGGCCATCGACATGCACGGCAGCCGAGGAACCATCCGCCGACGGCGCATCATCCTCGCCGAGTTCCTCGTCGGCGTGGTGCTGATGGTGACGTGGGGCGGTTGGCTGGTGGCGTCAGCGAACGGCTTCGGCACCCGGGCGATCGGCTTGTGGTTGGTCGGCGCGGGTCTCAACTACGCGCCACTGTCTCTGTACGCGCTCGCGCTGATGCGGCCCGGCGCCCTCGATGCCGAACTGGCCGGCGCCGACATCGACGGGGAACTGCGCCGGTACACAGTGCTTCAGCTCTGGGTCTTCGTGCCGCTGTCGCTGGTGGCCTTCGCCGTCCGCGACACCCTGGCCCGGCGTAGGGCCGGATGACGGCCGACTGAACGGGGTCGGCTCGTCAGCTCTTGGCCTTGCTGCGACGGGTCCGCCGACGAGGGGTTTCGTCACCGCCGGCAAGCCGGGTGAAGGTGAGCACGTTCGCCAGCGCCACGGCGACGATCGCGAGGCCGACCTGGATGGCGAGCACGATCCAGTCCCAGCGCAGCACCCACACCTTCACGCCGGCGTCGTCGTCGACGTGGAGTGCCCGGGCGACCACTGTGCCCAGCACCGCCGAGCCGACGCCGAGGACGAACGTGGCGAAGACGCCGATCCGTTGCCTGCCCGGCAGGATGAGTCGCCCGAGCAGGCCGACGAGGGCGCCGATGAGCACCGCACCGAGATAACCGGTTACCAGCATTGCTGTCTCTCCCCTCCAGCAGTGCTGACATACATGCCCGAATCTCACGTTCCCGGAAACCCCGCCCCGATCAGGGGCCGCGGTGATGTCACCCGGACCCACTACTCTGGCGGAGCTTTCACACCCGAACGAAGGACCGCCCATGGCCCGCCCCTACAAGCCCGGCCCGAAGCAGTTCGTCTTCGCAGCCGGCGACGGCGACGACCACCACGTCACGGTCGGCGACCCGCAGGAGGCATACGTGGCGTTCTCCACGTTCTTCCGGGGTCGAGAGGCTGACACGTACACCGTCACTGACGCACCGGCGAGGCAGAGCCTGGTGCTCATGCCCCGTCTGGGGGTGATCTCCCGGATCGCTGAGGCGGACCACCAGCGGTCGGAACACCTCCGGGTCGACAGGCCCAACCGCTACCTGCCGAGCGCGATGCTGTTCTTCGAGAACGGATACGCCGGCCTCGACCACTTTGGCCAGTGGTTCGCCGACCTCGCCGATCTCGACGCGTCACCGGAGACCCGGGGTGCCGCCCGCGCCGCCACGTTCACGACGGAGGCAGCGGCCATCGACGAAGTGGGCCGGATCTGGGCGGATTCCGGCTACGTCGACCCGACCGACCAGTACTACATCTTCTTTGACTCCACGGACGTCGACGACGACCGGGCCGACCGCGCCGAACTGCTCCAGTTGATCGATTTTCTCGGTCTCGAACGGGTCGACGCCCCGGCCGGAGCCGCCGGGGGCGAGGTCTGGGTGCGCTCCGACCCACGCCTCGACGCCCAATGCGAACAGTGGGCGTGACGAGATGAGGGACGTCGTCTTCACGCGTCGCAGCGGCTGGATCCCGAGCGTGATCCACGAGGCGGGCGAGCTGAAGCTGATGCTCGCCGCCGGGGCCGACGCCAACCACGACCCTCGCGAGTTCACGTTCCCGATCTCCGAAGCCCACCTCGCGGTGATCCGGGAGGACCTGGCCAGACACCTGCTGCTGTGGAGTGCTGTCCTTCCCCTGTCCGAGGCCGCCGGCACCGAGGGCCAGCTCGACGAGGCCGCTGCCGTCGCACTCCTGGACCCGGTCCTACTTGCCCCGCCCGCTGACGTCGACGCGCTCTTCCGGCACATCCCCTGGGACCGGAGCCGGCTGGTCGCCCACGGCGCCGACATCCGCCTCCTGGAACGCGGGCAGGTCTGCGACGCGATGCGCGCGGCGACCGCGACGGCTAACGAGAAACGTGCCCAGGAGCATCACGCGGACCGCCGTCGCGCCGAGCGCGGAACAGTCCTCGGGCCACTCGACGCGGCGATCCTGCGGTACACGGGCCAGTATCTGCACGGCGCGACGATTCCGCGGCGGAACCCCGACGCCGTCAACAGCGCGCTGCTCCCCCAGGTCATGCGGGTGATGGCCACCGCCGAGCAGGCGTGCGCCGGCATGCGGATCAACCTCGACCCGCGACGGGGAAACCGGGCCACTGACAAACGCGACTGGGAGCGGATGACGGCGGCGGTGGACGCGGCCGTGCGCCGCGCGTACCCCCAGCTTGTCGATGACGCGGTGCGGACGGTGAGCTTCCTGATGTGCTCGGAGGCCGCGGCCCGCGCCAAGAGCGCGCCGCCGGAAGACGACGACAACGCGGCCGGCGACTCCGGTGCGAGTACGCGCAAGACGGCCCTGACCTTCACCGATGACAAGGGCGGCGAGAAGAGGTGGCTGCGCGACGGCGCTCGCGGTGCCTCCGCCGAGTTCTGGGAGTTCGTCGCCGAGCGCTCCGCCGGGGACAACGAGGTGTTCACCATCGAGGACGAGGAGATGGGCGAGGGGATCCAGCTGCACTTCTACGCGGACTCCATCGCCCGGATCACGACGGTGCGGCAGGGGGAGGACGGGTCGGATCCGGAGTACCAGGTCGAGTACAGCCTGGTCGACGGGCTCGGCGGGTACCGACACCTGGTGAACGCGTTCGTGCACGGCGGCTGCGCCGCGCTCGACCAGCACGGTCCCTGGATGTCCGACGCCGCCGAGTTCGAACGCGCGCGTCGTCGGTGAGTACTCAGTCCCCGTCCTGCCACCTGCGCACATCCGTCTGGTCGTGATAGGGCATCCGGTCCGGCGTGGTGATGAATTCCATCGTCGTGCCCCACGGCGTGCGGCAGTAGCAGACTCTGTTTCCCGGACCTTGTTCAGTTGTATAAGGAATAGGGCGAGGCTCCGTGAGGGGGGTGCCTCCGGCCCTTCTGAGGCGCTCAACCGATGCGTCGATGTCGTCGGTGTAGAGGCCGAAGTGCGTGATGCCGAAGTCGCTCGGTCGGACCGGCTGGGCTTGTTCGGGGCCGTGCATTTCGAAGAGCTCGAAGTCGGGTCCGGTGCCGATCTTGACCATCGCCTGCGCGCGCACGACCGTTCCAGGGTGAGCACCAACGGCCCGCTCGAATTCGGGTCCCTGCCGCGGCGGATCCTGCGGTCCGAAGGACTGATAGATCACCTGGGCGCCGAAGGCTTCCACGAAGAACGTTTTTGCGGCTTCGATGTCGGGCACCGTGATGCCGATGTGGTTGACGCCGCGAATGACAGGTGCGGTCATGACAGCTCTCCTCTCTGATCTAACCGATCGACCGGGACAGGTGCGGGCGCAGAGGATCACGTGGCCCTGAGGAAATCGGTCAGAGCGGCCGCGACGTCATCCGGCCGTTCCTCCGCGAGATAGTGACTGGACCGCGTAACCGGGCCGCCCGTCACGTTGCCGGCGAACTCTTTGAGCATCGGCACCATCTGCGCACCGAAGCGCTGGTCCCCGCCGAGACCCAGCACCGGAATCTCCAGCGGCTTCTTCTTGTACTCGAGCGCGGCCGCATGGTCGGCAGTGAGGGTCCGATACCACTCCAGGCCGCCGCGGGTGCGGCCAGGAAGCGCCATCGCTGTCGCGTAGACGTCGATGTCCGCCGGATCGAAGCTGCTGTGGTCGTAGAACCGCTCAGCCATGAAGGTCGACACATAGTCGTACTCACGGCCGTGGATCAGGCGCTCGGGTAGATCCCGGTTCATGTGGAAGCTGAAGTGCCAGAGGCTCGCGGTCGCCGCCTCCCATCCGGTCCAGCCGGGCAGCGGAACGTCGAGGACGGCCAGGTGGGTGACAGCCTGCCGATAGGTGGCGGCCTGCGGCAGGGCGACCATCCCACCGATGTCATGTCCGCACACGGCGTAGCGTTCATGCCCAAGGGCAGCCATGACGTCGTGCGCGTCGCTCGCCATCGTCGCCTTGTCGTAGCCGTCGAGCGGGCAGTCGGAAAAGCCCGCGCCGCGCATATCGATGGCCACCACGCTGAAATGCTCGGCCAGCAGCGGCATCACCCGGTGCCAACCCCACCATGTTTCCGGCCATCCGTGCAGCAGAAGGACCGGCGGGCCCGAGCCGCCCGTGACGGCGTTGATCTTGATGCCATTCACCGGCACCAGTTGCTGGGTGAACCCCTTCAAAGCTGCGATCATGATCGCTTTCCAGGCAGATGTCGACGTTCGAACAGAGCTCGCGGCCAACGCTCAGGGCTGGTCGACACCGGTGGCAATCGTGATGTCGCGCCAGGCGTCGATATCGCTGCTGTCGCCGCCACGAACCGCCATGATTGAGCATTTCTCAGGCGTCTGAGACCAAGCTACCGCGACCAGGTAGTACCTGGGGTCGAACCGTCCGGGACAGCTCAACAACCCGGCCGGATTCGCCCTGCGCCGACGTCAGCCCCTGAATCCAACGTGACTGCATAGTGCTGATTGTCGGACTCGACGAACAAAGCTGGCAGCCGATCGGCAGACTTACCCGAGAGGGCGAGTGCCTGGTCGTGGCTGACGGCGTAGCCGGCGAGCTGGTCGGCGTGGTGGACAAGGAGTTCCGACGTTGAGTGACACGGATCTTGGCGCCCGCAGCGACCGGGGCAGCGAGTACGCCGACCTTTCCCGCCTGGTCCGAAACGCGGGCCTCCTCGACCGACGACCCCGCCGCTACGCGGCGCGGGTGACGGCGGTGCTGGGTGGTCTCGTACTGCTGGGCGTGCTGTTCGTGCGGCTCGGGCCGTCCTGGTGGCAGACGGTCACCGCGGCCGGCGTCGCGGTGCTCCTCGCGCAGCTGGCGTTTCTCGGTCACGACGCCGGGCATCGGCAGATTTTCCGCTCCCGCCGGGCGAACGACGTGGTCGGCCTGGTGTGCGCCAACCTGGTGACCGGGATCAGTTTCGGCTGGTGGGTCGACAAGCACAACCGCCACCATGCGCATCCGAACACCGAAGGCCGCGACCCCGACCTCATGGTGGCTCCGCTGTCCTTCACAGCGGGTCAGGCTGCGGCGCAGCGCGGCCTGCGGGCGCTGTTCGTCCGGCACCAGGCGGCGCTGTTCTTCCCTCTGCTGCTGGCGGAGGGTCTGCATCTGCACGGCGCCAGCGTCCGGGCGGTCGTCCGTCGCGGCGGACTCAGGCGTCGACGAACCGAGGCCGCCCTGCTCGTCGTGCATTTCGCCGGCTACCTCGGGGCCGTGTTCCTGGTCCTGAGCGGGCCGCAGGCGATCGTGTTCATCCTGGTCAACCAGGCCGTGTTCGGCCTCTACCTGGGCAGCTCCTTCGCCCCGAACCACAAGGGCATGCCCATCCTGACCGAGGCCGACAACCTCGACTACCTACGCCGACAGGTCCTCACCTCCCGCAACGTGCGCGGCGGCCCGCTCATCGACGCACTACTCGGTGGGCTCAACTACCAGATCGAACATCACCTCTTCCCCAGCATGCCCCGACCCAACCTCCACCACGCTCAGCCGCTGATCCGTCAGTTCTGCGCGGAACACGACATCGCCTACCGCGAAACGACCCTCATTCAATCCTGGGCTCAAGGGCTGGCTCACCTACGGGCAATGGGCGCCGGAGCGACCCGAGCGGGCAACCGCTGAGACTGGTTGGCCACCGATCGCTGGGCGCGTCCGGACCGCCCTTCGAGCCAGCTAATCCAAGTCATTAACCTCGGAAAGCCCAGTGGAGGATCAGCAGGGGGTCATCTGCCACGTCACCTTCGTCACGTTGACCGGTATATACAGGTCACCCCCGCTCCCGCCGGCAGGAGCACAGGTCTTGAAGGGAATCGACGAGCCAAAAGCGAACCCGGATATTACGGCGTCGCGGCCCGTGCCGTTGTAGAAGTTGAATCCCTGGATGCTGCCGGTCCACTCGCTGTTGGTCGTCAGAGACGGCGTCTCCACGGGACCCTGCGGCGGGTGATTCCAGTTGGGCCAGATACAGAGCATGCCCTGCGGGCAGTTCCCGGCCCCCCAGCCTTGCATCGACATTTCGGGTGCTGCCGCCGAGGCGGCTGGGGCGGGGGCGGCGGCCAGCATGCCCGCGACGGACGCGGCAATGGCGATGGATTTCAACAGCACGGTTCACCTGCTTTACATAGATGCTCGTCGTTGTAAATTTAAACTACCTGCGGAAAGTTGACAGGTCAAGCGCCTGAAACGAGATGCCGATCGAGGAGAGCCAGGCAGGCGTCGCTCTCACCCACAGGCCGGTCAGCGGGTCAGGCCGACCAGCGTGGCCAGTCGCGCCACGCCGGCCGGCGCCGGGTTCGCGCGGGCGATCTCGGCGATCACCGTACGCACCAACGGCCGGCACCGAACCTCGGCTGGCGCGACACTGTCCGCGTCCACCAGGGCGCGGGCAGCCCCGCGCAGGTCACCCACCTGGAGGTACGCCCGAGCGACATCAACCAGGTAAGCGCCCCGATACTCGGCCGGCAACCGCCGGAACGCCTCCCGCCGAACCACCGTCACGTGCCGTTGCAGCGCCTCATCGGAGTCACCCCGTTGCGCCGCTGACAGCACCCGCGCCAGGTCGACGGCGATCGGCCCGAAGCTGGTGCGGTGCGTGTCGTCGTACCCCCGAAGGTTGCTGGCGACGCCCGCGGCCCGGTCGGTCAGCTCGTGGGCGCGGAGGGCGTCGCCGCAGCCGGCGGCGGCCAGCGCAGCCTGGAGAAGCAGCGTCCCACCCACGGCCCGCTCCCCCGCGCTCCCGCCCCGGCCATCGCCCCCGTGATCAAGAGGTTTGCGGGCGATTTGATCTCCAACAGTCCCGCAAATCTCTTGATCGCCGGGGCCGGGCAGGGAGGGAAGGATGCGGTTCGCGGCGCTGAGGGTCGCGGCCAGGGCCAGGCGGTCGCGGTTGGACGCGCGGAGCGCCTGGGCGACCGAGATGGCCGCCGTTGCCGCCAGGAACGGGTCGTCGCCGGCGGCGGACATCGCGCGGTCGGCGGCCAGCCAGGCCAGGTCGGCCTCGCCGAGCTTGACCAGCAGCGACGAGGTGATCCGGTACGCCTGCACCAGCACCTCCGCCGACCTCGCACCCCGAGCGGCGTCGAGCAAACCCGGCACCACCCGCACCAACTGCCCGTAGTGCGCGTGCTGGTAAGTCAACCAGGCATGCCCGACCTGCCGTCGCAGCTCGTCCGTCTGCGGTGGAACCTGCGGGATGTCGTAGCGGGCGAGCGCGGCCCGGATGTCGTCCACCCCGTCCGGAGTGCCCGCCGGGGTGGCCTACGGCTGGCCGAGCAGCACCTCCGGGTCGACCCGCAGAACGTGGGCCAGTTCCTGGATCACCGAGTACCGGTCCAGGGTTCGGGCACCCCGTTCGATCTTGTCCACCCAACTCTTCGACCTGCGCAACCGGTCGGCAAGCATCTGCTGCGTCATCGACCGCCGCACCCGCCACCGGGCCACCCGACGACCGATCGGAACGTCATCGTTGGTCACGCCGCCACCGCCGGTCCGGGACCGCGCGGGTCGTGTCCTCAACGGGTACGCGCTCCGCCTCGGCCTGAGCGAGGAGGCGCTGTTTGGCAGCCTCCCGCTCGGCCGCCTCGCTGTTGTGCTCGCCTTTGCTCGATGCCCCGTCGCCTTGCATGCCCACCTCCATCGGACAGCGGGCGCGACATCGGACTTCGAGTAGCCACCAATGCCGTCACCCAGCGTCATCGTCGGCCTGACGATCGGCGGTGTACCAGGCGAAACGCGTCCGTTACGGCATAGCGGACAGTCGAAGATGGTGGACAGCGTTGGTCACCTGGCGGGTGAGCTCTCGGGATTTTGTGGCAAGGGCAATGGCATCCGCCGCCGCCAGGGTTTCGCGGGCCGCCGACGTGTCCCCGGCTTGCGCCTGAACGACTGCAAGATGCACCAGGTTGCGACCGTGCCACTCCGCACCGCCGACCTCCTCGTTGACGCCCGCGACACCGGCCGTCAGCAGTTCCAGCGCGCGATCGTTCGCACGACTATCCACAGCGCCGAGATACCTCCAGACGCTCCCCTGTTGGATAGCGAAGAACGATGGGGTGTACCAGTAACCCCACGGCGAAAGCGTTTCCGCTGCCGATTGAGCTGATAGATCCGATGCCTCCGAAAGCCGCGCGAGTATGTCAGCGCTAGCTGCTCCGGCCATGGCTAAACCCCGCGCCTCCTGCCCTGCGCAGTAGGCACGTAGGGCGGCGTTTACGCCGTGGTCCCGCCGTGACTCGCGCGACAGTTCAATCATGATTGGGAGATCGTGCCGCAACTCCGCCTGGTGCCCCTTGAAGGACAGTACGGTGGCGGTGAGTTCCCTGTTGCCCGCCTCATTCGCCCACCGTAAGGCCCTCGCGTTCCAGACCGTGGCGGCGCGCTCCTCACCCCGCGAAATGCTCAGCCAGCCGGCAAACTGCGCCCATTGACCAGCGACGTCCACGATGCTGGCCCGCACACCGTCGGGCGCTTCCCGCAGCAGGTCGGTGACCGTGTCAAGGTGGGCATGGAGTGGCTTCATGATAGGGCCGGAGCCAACAACGTCCTCTAGCCGGCGATACCCAGCAAGCAGGTCGGAAAGGGCTTGAGCGGCGGCCCGGTCGACCCGCCGGGGGTGAGTCTTCGCGTAGGCCAAACGATCGCCACCGTGTGGCGCTTCGGCAACCAGCGCCGCCAAAGCGCCACACGCCTCGAGTGCTACATCCAGCCTCGCCGCCACCTCTACCGTCGGATGCGTTTGACCCATCTCGAACTGATGGATGAGACTCTTGCCATGGTTGACAGCGACGGCGAGTTGCCGCAGGGACAAGCCCCGCGCCTGCCGGAAGCGCCGCAACTGAGCAGCGAAGTTCGGGGCGACAATGGTCTTCGCGCGTGCGGGCATCCCAAGACTCCTACGGAAGCAGAGTTGCGGTACTCACCCTAGTCCAATATCCGCTCTTCGACTGGCTGCTGACGAAGCATCTCTTAGAACGCCTCGCCACAAGCTTCGCTCCAACGATTAACCGCGGTGAGTCAGTTACCAGCTTGATGACTAGAACAACGTGCCTTCAATATTCGGACCGGCTAATTCCTCTATCTAGTCGAAATATCTCGTCTTCAGGGTCGCTGATCGCTGACCGAATATTGTCAGCCACCTTATCTACCAGCTTGGCACCCCACCACGGATCCGTTTGATCATAAAGGATTACGCGGATATGCCGGAGATCAAATGGGACATCATCCTGATTTGACGAGATCAAAATTACAGGCTTCTGCAAGGCATGTGCGAGGCCGAGTTCGTAGAACACATTCGGGTTCTTCGTTGTCAACTCAGCAACCAAAACACGCGCACCGCGGATGCCACGCCAGATTTGATCGATCACCTTCCCTGTCGCAAAGATATCATCGTCGGCTCGAATTGCCGTGAGGCCCGCCTGCTCAATGGCGGGCTTATAGATAGATTCGTAGTATCCGCCGAGCGCTCCAGAGAAAGGCTGCATCACGAAACACGTCGTCCCGGCTGCCACCGCCGCCCGTGGAGCCGCCACCCCCGCAGGTGGCTTGTGGGCGTCATCCCTTCCTGCATCGATCAGCTTAGGGCGTTCACCGGTCTCGTCAATTAATTTAGCCGACTTTATCGACTCTTCGAATATTTCCAGAAATTCAGTGACTTTGTCACTTGGAATGTTGAACCTGTCAACCAATGCATTTACAAGAAATGGTCGATCGGGGAGGTTTTCACCTCGATAGTAGTTATAGACGGTTGAGATGTCAGGAGCCGCCAATACGGCATCGCGAAGAGCGCCGAGCCGATCATTCTCCGACTGAGGCGCGATGGCCTTGCGAGCCCTGTCAGTCAGAGCGAGCCTTCCCGACTCGGACTCGAGAAACCCGTACTTCTTGCTGGAGCTTATTTCTAGCTCGTAGGCGCCCGTCAGAGAAGTTCCACCAGCAAAGGCCACCGCCTCTCGTGGCGTGGCCGGCCTACCGCCATTCTGTTCATATATTGCCCTTGGTATGCGTAGCGCCCGTTCCACAGCATGCCGAGGAAACTTTGCCGGCGGAACAAACTTGCCAGCAACGCCTGCCGTCGGGGCCCCTTTCTTGGCCGTCGTCTTCTTGGCCATCGTCTTCTTGGCCGTCACCTTCTTGGCCGTCACCTTCTTGGCCGTCGTCTTCTTGGCCGTCGCCTTCTTCGGTGCTGCCGCCCTCTTTGGGGCAGCTTTCGCACCCGTTTGCTCGACCGGCGCATCCTTGGAGGTCGCTTGCGCCGCCTCACCGATAGGCCGCCCGTCGCCCACATGCGGCTCTGCCGACTCGACGACTTCGGACTTCGGACTACTTTCGCGCGGCTCGTGCGGCTCAGTCAATTACACGCCCCAATCTGTGAGTTACCTTCAGAAATCTCGTAGAACGACCCGAATCGCGTTGATTTAAAGAGCGAACAAGCAACACCCGCCCTGGCACGCCGGCCGGCGAGAGCAACGCAGCGAGAGGCTAGCTGCCAGGGCGGGTTAATTAACTCTTAGTGGAAAGAATCAGACACAATGACATCCGAACACTCTAAGTAGGCAAATAATGACCCTGAGTAGTCGAACCATCTATGGTAGCGTGATTGGATTATCTATAGGCCGCGGGCTTTGGCGGGAGTGCGTTATCAATGATGAGGCGACTGCGGCCCAGCAGAATGACATGGAATTACGCCCACGATACACTTACCCTCAGCTATGAGGACATGCCAGGCATCTACCGAGCTTCCGACCGGGCGTCAGAGACCGGCCAACGTTCATACATGAGGTGGAGCCTGATGAGGCTTGCCTCTATCGTGGTCGCGGCTATAACTGGCACAGTTAGTGCAAGCTCAAAGGATAACAGAAACGCGTTTTTGCTATTTGGAATTCTAGCGGTCATTGCGTTCATCTCTGCGCTTGTAGTCGAAATATTGCTGCTAACTTTTCGGCCAGAAGAAGCTTGGTACCACGGCAGAGCCGTAGCAGAGTCTGTAAAGACGCTGACTTGGTCTTACGTCATGCAAGCCGACCCATTCGGCCCGAATCAATCTAATCTCGATGCCGATAGATTGTTTCTACAGAGGATTCGAGAGGTCCTAGGGGGCATTCCGGCGGGCACCAGAGTCGAGGCGAGCGCAGGAGCGGAGATCACTAGCAAGATGAGAGCGCTCCGCCGCTACTCTTTTGACCGGCGCAAGCAGTTATATCTCGCGGAACGGGTAACTGGACAGCTCGAATGGTATGCAAGAAGAGCGGCCTGGAATGAGAAGCGAGCGAAAGTTTGGCGGGCAGTTTTGCTTGCGCTCGAAGCATCTGGAGGCGCCTTGGCCGTTTGCCAAGTAGCTCAACTATTGGATTTGAATGCTGAGGCGCTTATCGCCTCGATCGTTGCAGCAATCGGAGCATGGTTCGGCATCAAGCAGTTCGACAATTTGTCAAACGCATACGCTCTGACTGCAACTGAGCTATCACTTGTCAAGGCCGACGGACTCAGTGTTGCCAATAGTGAGAGTTGGAGTGAATATGTCCGGCGGGCCGAACAGGCAATAAGCCGGGAGCACACCATGTGGCTCGCCCGCAGAGTGCAGCCCCGCCTTGCGGAATAACGCCCAGAGCGGGTTCACCCCTAACGCATGTCGATAATTCCAAAGCACGTGGTCTCGTCCTCATCAAGTACACCGTACGGACATCGAGCTGCCTATCAGAGCGCCACGATCGCCGCGGTCTCCGCAGGCAACTCGATCCGGTCCCGCATCACCGTGACTCCCTCCCCCGTAGCCAGGAGCACCCGCCGAGCCACCCCAGGCAGCGACACCCCCTGCCCCCGCCCAGCAAAGTTCGCCACCACCAGCGTGTCTCCCCGCCGCATCAGCAGGAACTGATCCCCGTGCTGCACCGACACCGCATGCAACCGAGGATCAGAAAGATCCGGAACAGACCGCCGCAACCCGATCAACCGCTGATAGAACGACAGCATCGAAGCATGCCCAGGCTTGTCCAGCTCGGCCCAGTCCAACCGCGACCGGGTAAACGTCTCCGGGTCCTGCGGGTCGGGCACGTCCCCCTCCGGCCACCCGTGCGACGCGAACTCCCGCCGCCGCCCGGTCCGCACCGCAGAAGCCAACTCCGGCTCCGGGTGCGACGTGAAGAACTGCCACGGCGTAGAGGCAGCCCACTCCTCCCCCATGAACAGCATCGGAGTAAAGGGCGCGGTCAGCAGCAACACAGCGCCAACCCGCAACAGCGCAGGCGAGAGAGAAGCAGAGATCCGATCCCCGGCAGCCCGGTTCCCAATCTGATCATGGTTCTGCAGGTAAGCGACCAACCGATGCCCAGGAACGCGGGAATCCAGAGGCCGCCCATGGTGCCGGTTACGGAAGCTAGACCAGGTGCCAGCGTGGAAGAACCCACCCGTCAGCACGTCCGACAGCGTCTCCAGCGAGCCAAAATCGCCGTAGTAGCCCTGCCGCTCCCCCGTCAGCAACGTGTGCAGCGCGTGGTGGGCGTCGTCGTTCCACTGGGCGTGCAGCCCGAACCCGCCGGCCTCCCGAGGGGTGATCAGCCGGGGGTCGTTGAGGTCGGACTCGGCGATCAGGGACAGCGGGCGGCCCAGGTGCGTCGACAGCGACTCGACGTCGATGGCCAGCTCTTCGAGCAGCGGGATCGCCCGCGAGTCGGGTAGCGCGTGCACGGCGTCCAGGCGCAGCCCGTCGACGTGGTAGTCGCGCAGCCACATGAGCACGCTGTCGATGATGTAGCGGCGTACCTCGTCGGAGTGCGGGCCGTCCAGGTTGATCGAGCGGCCCCAACTGTTGCTCTGCTCTGCCAGGTACGGGCCGAACCGCGGCGCGTAGGCCCCGGAGGGCCCGAAATGGTTGTAGACAACGTCGAGGATCACCCCCAAACCGCGAGCATGAGCAGCGTCGACGAACCGTTTCAGGCCGTCAGGGCCGCCGTAGGGCTCGTGCGGGGCATACCAGCAGACGCCGTCGTACCCCCAGTTGTGTTCGCCGTTGAAGGCGTTGACCGGGAGCAGCTCGATCAGGTCGACACCGAGGGTCACCAGGTGGTCGAGGCGGTCGATGGCCGCGTCGAAGGTGCCCTCCGGGGTGAAGGTGCCGATGTGCAGCTCGTAGAGGATGCTGCCGGGCAGTTGCCGACCCGTCCACGCGCTGTCGGACCACGCGAAGTCGGCGTGGTCGTAGCGGCGGCTCGGCCCGTGCACACCCGCAGGCTGCCACGGGGAACGGGGGTCGGGCAGCGGGGTTTCGTCGTCGTTCAGCAGAAAGGAGTAGTCGGGGCCGGCGTCGGGCACGTCGACCCGCCACCAGCCGTCGGCGGCGGCGTTCATCTCGTGGTCGGTGTCGCCGGCCAGGCGCAGCCGCACCCGGGTGGCGTCCGGCGCCCAGACGGAGAATTCGGTCATGGAGCGGCCTCCTCGGCGGCGGTGAGAGGAGCCAGGAGAGCGACGGGATAGTCGGCCAGAAGATTGTCCAGCGGAGTCTCCCCGCCACTGTAGACCCGGCCGGTGAACAGGTCCTTCACATCGTGAACAGGAAGCGACAGGGCTGTGTCACACCACCCGCCGGCACGGGCCAGGCCCAGCGGCAGGCGGGTCGCCACGGTGATCGCGCCACCCCGGTCGAACGCCACCACGTGGCGGCTCACCCGCCCGTGCGCGGCCACCGGCCGGTAGGTGGTGAACAGCTCCGGGTGCGCCCGCCGCAACCGCAACGTCCGCGACACGACGAGCAGCTTCGCCGCTCCGTCGGTGTCGACCGGGGGACGCCAGCCGGCGTCGATGCGTGCCAGCATCTCTCGGCGTACGTCGAAGTCGACCGGCCGGCGGTTGTCCGGGTCGACCAGGGAGTTGTCCCACAGCTCGGTGCCCTGGTAGGTGTCCGGCACCCCGGGCATGGTGAGTTGGACCAGCTTCTGCCCCAGCGAGTTGCACCAGCCGGCCGGGGCGATCGCGGCGGCGAGTTCGGTCAGCTCGTCGTGCAGGCTCGGGTCGTCGTACATGCGGTCGACCACGTCGTGCAGCGCCTGCTCGAAGACCGGGTCCGGGTCCGCCCAACTGGTCGAGGCCGCGGCCTCCCGGGCGGCCTTCTCGACGTACGCGTGCAGCCGCTCCCGCTCGATCGGCCACGCGCCGACGGCGGTCTGCCAGAGCAGGTGGGCGAACGCCGGGTCGGGCAGCGGAGCGTACTCCATCCAGCTCTTGACCTGCTCCGCCCAGCGGCCCGGCAGCTCGCTGAGCACGGCGAGGCGGGCGCGGATGTCCTCGCTGCGTTTGGTGTCGTGGGTGGAGAGGGTGGTCATGCTCGCGGGCCAGCGGACCTGCTGGGCGGTGGCGAAGCGGTGGAACTCCGCCGGTGGCACCCCGAAGCGGGTGGGGCTGTCGCCGACCTCGTTGAGCGCCACGAACCGGGTCCACCGGTAGAACGCGGTGTCCTCCACGCCCTTGGCCATCACCGCGCCGGTGAGCTGCGGGAACCGTTGGCTCAGCTCGTCGTCGGGGTCGCGCAGGCGGCGGGTCACCGCGTCCAGGGCGCGGACGAGGTCGGGGCGGCGGCGGCCCGCCTCGGAGCGGGCGGCGGCGAGGTGCCGGGCGCCGTCGGGCGGGTAGCCCCGGTAGACGTCGAACGCGGCGGCCAGCTCGGCGAGCGCCGCGCGGGCCTGCTCGGTGGGCACCTCGGGGGCGAGGGCTGCCAACCGGGTCAGCTCGGCGGCGAGTAACTGGGTGGCGGCGGCCATCTTGGTGGAGTGGGTCAGGTCCTCCCAGGAGGTCTGCCGGCCGTTGAGCTGGGTGTCCAGGACTGTGAAGTCGCCCTCGGCGTCGATGTCGATGAAGAGCCCACCGACCATGGCCAGGGCGTCGTAGCCGGTGGTGCCGTCCACCGGCCAGTCCGGCAGCTCCTCGCCGTACTCCAGGATCTTCTCCACCACGAGCCAGGCGTCCGGCGCGGCCTCCCGCAACCGGGCCAGGTAGCCGGCCGGGTCGCGCAGCCCGTCCGGGTGGTCGACGCGGATGCCGTCGACCTCACCGTCGGCGGCCCAGCGCAGGATCAGCTCGTGGGTGGCGGCGAAGACCGCCGGGTCCTCCACGCGCAGACCGGCCAGGGTCGTGATGGCGAAGAACCGGCGGTACGTCAGCTCGGCGTCACCGCGACGCCACGACACCAGCTCGTAGTGCTGCCGGTCGTGCACCGCGCGGGCGTCGCCGTCGCCGGTGCCGTCTGCGACCGGGAAGCGGTGCTCGTGATAGCGCAGCTCGCCGTCGACAAGCTTGAGGTCGTTCAGGGCGGCCGGGTCGTCGGCCAGCACCGGGAGCAGCAGCCGGCCCCGGTCCCAGTCGATGTCGAACCAGTCGGCGTACGACGAGTCGCGCCCCCGGCGCAGCACGTCCCACCAGGCCGGGTTGGTCACCGGGACGGCGATCCCGGCGTGGTTGGGCACGATGTCGACGACCAGGCCGAGCTGCTTGTCCCGCAGGGCGCGCAGCAGCCGCTGCCGGGCGGCCTCCCCGCCCAGTTCCGGGTTGACCGCCCGGTGGTCGACCACGTCGTAGCCGTGCTGGGAGCCGGGCGTGGCGGTCAGCAGCGGGGCGGTGTAGAGGTGGCTGACGCCGAGGTCGTCCAGGTAGTCGACGATCGCGGCGGTGGCGTCCAGGTCGAAGCCGGGGCGGACCTGGATGCGGTAGGTGGCCTTGGGAGGGGTGGCCGGCATGTCAGATCGTCCTCTCCAGCACGACGAGGGAGCGGTCCGGCACCCGGATGGTGCCGCCCGCGCTGATCACCGTGGCGTCGTCGGGCTCGGGGTCGGCCGTGCTGATCACCCGTTCCCACTTCTGGCCGTACTCGCTGCCGGGCAGCGTGAAGTCCAACGGCGCGTCGTGGGCGTTGAAGCAGAGCAGGAACGAGGCGTCGTGGTGCTTCTGGCCGTACTGGCCGCGCTCCCGGATGCCCTCGCCGTTGACGAACAGGGCCACCGAACGGCCGAAGTCGTTGCCCCAGTCCTCGCCGGTCATCTCCCGCCCGTCCGGGGTGTGCCAGGCCAGGTCGGGCAGCGGCTCGTCGGTGCCGCGCCCGCCGACCGGCAGGCCGGTGAAGAACCGGCGGCGGCGGAACACCTGGTGCCGCTTGCGGAAGTCGGTGAGCGTCCGGACGAACTCCAACAGTTGCTCGTCGACGTTGTCCCAGTCGACCCACGCCAGTTCGCTGTCCTGGCAGTAGACGTTGTTGTTGCCCCGCTGGGTGCGACCCAGCTCGTCGCCGTGGCCGATCATCGGCACACCCTGCGACAGCATGAGGGTGGCCAGGAAGTTGCGCCGCTGCTTGGCCCGCAGGGCGAGGATCGCCTCGTCGTCGGTGTCGCCCTCGACGCCGCAGTTCCAGGAGCGGTTGTGGCTCTCGCCGTCCCGGTTGTCCTCGCCGTTGGCCTCGTTGTGCTTGTCGTTGTACGACACCAGGTCGTTGAGTGTGAACCCGTCGTGGACGGTGACGAAGTTGATGCTGTGGAACGGTCGACGGCCGTCGTCCTGGTAGAGGTCGGCCGAGCCGGAGATCCGCGACGCGAACTCGGCAAGGGTGGCCGGCTCACCGCGCCAGAAGTCCCGCACGGTGTCCCGGTACTTTCCGTTCCACTCCGTCCACAGCGGCGGGAAGTTGCCCACCTGGTAGCCGCCCGGGCCGACGTCCCACGGCTCGGCGATCAGCTTCACCCGACTGACCACCGGGTCCTGCTGCACCACCTCGAAGAACGTGGACAGCCGGTCCACCTCGTAGAACTCCCGGGCCAGGGTCGCCGCCAGGTCGAACCGGAACCCGTCGACGTGCATCTCGGTCACCCAGTACCGCAACGAATCCATGATCAGTTGCAGGGAGTGCGGGCTACGCACGTTGAGGCTGTTGCCGGTGCCCGTGTAGTCGACGAAGTAGCGCCGATCCTCTTCGCTGAGCCGGTAGTAGCTCGGGGCGTCCACGCCCTTGAAGCTCAACGTCGGCCCGAGGTGGTTGCCCTCGGCGGTGTGGTTGTAGACCACGTCGAGGATGACCTCGATGCCGGCCGCGTGCAGCGCCTTGACCATGCCCCGGAACTCCTGCACCTGCTGACCGGTCCGGCCCAGCGCGGAGTAGCCGTGGTGCGGGGCGAAGAAGCCGATCGTGTTGTAGCCCCAGTAGTTGCGCAACCCGAGATCGTTGAGCCGGTGGTCGTGCACGAACTGGTGCACCGGCATCAGCTCGATCGCCGTCACCCCGAGCCGGGTCAGATAGTCGATCATCGGCGGGGAGGCGATGCCCGCGTACGTGCCACGCAGCTCCTCCGGGATGTCCGGGTGCCGCATCGTCAACCCGCGCACGTGGGCCTCGTAGATCACCGAGTGGTGATAAGGCGTGCGGGGCGGCTTGTCGTTGCCCCAGTCGAAGTACGGGTTCACCACCACCGACTTCGGCATGAACGGCGCCGAGTCGGTCTCGTTCATCCGCTCCGGCTCGTTCATGTCGTAGTCGTAGACCGCCGGGTCCCACTGGATGTCACCGTCGATGGCCTTCGCGTACGGGTCGATCAGCAGCTTGTGCGGGTTGCAGCGCAACCCGTTCGCCGGGTCGTACGGGCCGTGCACCCGGTAGCCGTAGCGCTGCCCCGGCTCGATGCCCGGCAGGTACGCGTGCCACACGTACGCGTCCACCTCGCGCAGCTCCACACGCCGCTCCGCGCCGGTGTCCCACTCGTCGAAGAGGCACAGCTCGATCCGCTCGGCGACCTCGGAGAAGATGGCGAAGTTGGTGCCCATCCCGTCGTAGGTAGCGCCCAGGGGGTACCGCTCGCCCGGCCAGACCTGCATGTCGCTCCTTCAACCCATGGTGATGTGCGCGCGGGTATTGCCCTGCCCCCGGGCGCACCAATCCATCCTTTCAGGCAGTGCCCGGAAACCACCTGTCTGATGCGCGTTAAACCCTCAGGTGTCCTCCGTCACGATGGCCGTTTTCGAGGTGCGTTCTTGGGCCAGATGGACTTTCCTTGTTCGGGGACAAGCGCCCGCGCGCACGCCCTGGGCCCTCGGCCACCCCCTTTCACCACTCACTCCGCCGCCACTGACGCCGGCGCGTACCACCATGCATGGACGGAGATTGATGTGACGACCCTGCGGGTCGACGAGCAGCTCGCTGCCACCAAGGACCGAACCCACCGGCCCACCGTTACCTCCCGGCCCCAGCTTTCGACATCGCCTGCTCCGTCCGCGCAGCCCGGCGCGGTCGTGCCGACGCGGCCCGGCCCCGGGGTGCCCCCGCAGACCCGCCGCATCCTCATGCTGTCCTGGGAGTACCCGCCGGTGCTCGTCGGCGGCCTCGGCCGACACGTACACGCGCTGTCGGTGGCCCTGGCCGCCGCCGGCCACGAGGTCACCGTCGTCACCCGCCACTCCGAGGGCGCACCCCTGGAGGAGTACGCCGACGGCGTGCGCATCCTGCGCGCCCCCGAGGACCCGGTGACCTTCCCCCTCGCCACCGACTCCCTGCTCGCGTGGACGATGGCCTTCAACCACACCCTCACCCGCACCGCCCTGCGCGCCACCCAGGCCGGTTCGTACGACGTCATCCACGCCCACGACTGGCTCGTCGCGCACACCGCGATGACGTTGCGCGACCACCTGGACATCCCGCTGGTCAGCACCATCCACGCCACCGAGGCAGGCCGGCACCAGGGCTGGCTGCCGGAGGAGATGAACCGCACCATCCACGGTGTCGAGCAGTGGCTCAGCAGCGAGTCCAACCGGGTGATCGTCTGCTCCGGATACATGCGTGACGAGGTGAACGCGCTGTTCGGCGTACCGGCCGGACGAGTCGACGTGGTCGCCAACGGCGTCGAGCCGCACCGCTGGCGGGTGCCCTCGCGCGCGGTGGCCGCCGCCCGGGCCCGGTTCGCCGGGAACGGCCCGCTGGTCACCTTCGCCGGCCGCCTCGTCTACGAGAAGGGCGTGCAACACCTGATCGCCGCGCTCCCCCGACTGCGCGAACGCCACCCCGGGCTACGTGCCGTGATCGCCGGTGACGGCCCGTACCGCGCCGAACTGGAGGCCGAGGTGCACCGCCGCGGTCTGGGCGGCATGGTCACCATGCCCGGCTTCCTCGGCGGCACCGACCTGCCGGCGCTGATGGCCGCGTCCGACTGCTTCGCCGTGCCGAGCATCTACGAGCCGTTCGGCATGGTGGCACTGGAAGGCGCCGCCGCTGGCGCTCCCCTCGCCGTCGCCGCCACCGGCGGCCTCGCCGAGATCGTCGAGCCGGGCGTCACCGGAATGACCTTCCGCCCGCACGACCCGGACGGGCTCGCCGACGCCATCGACGCGCTCCTGTCCGACCCCGACCGGTCCCGCGTCATGGCCCGCCGTGCCCGCCGGATGGTCCACGACCAGTACGGCTGGTCCGCGATCGCCCAACGCACCGCCGCCAGCTACGCCGCCGCCATCCACTCCGACGCCGCGTTCACGGCCGAACGGGCCGAGCGGCGGATGTCCCAGGGCCGTGCGCTACCGGCGCTCCCCGAAGGCAACCTGCTGGCCGCCGCCGGCCTGCGCTGACCCGCGGGTCGCGCTGACCTCGGGGTCGCGCTGACCTCGGGGTCGCGCTGACCCCTTGATCAACTCGCGTTCCTTGAAGTCGGGGTGTCCTTGCGTCTGGGACACCCCGACTTCCTGCAACCCGAGACGATCACGCGCGCCCGGCCGCCGAGCGTGACGCACACCGACGCCCGGTCGCGCTCGGCCCGCGCCCCCGACGCCACGCTCGCCCCGCACGCCCCGGCGCCGCGCTCGATCGACTCCATATCGCCGAAGTGGCAGTAACGCCGCGCCGGGATGCCGCCACATCGGCGACATGGAGACGATCAAGGCCCACCCGGTCCATGACCCCCGGGCTGGCCCCGGCCCGGGTGCCGACGCACGGCCCCGATTCGGGCCTGCCGGGCCGGCCTCGGTCCACCGCCCCGGTCCACGACCCCGGTCCACCGCCCTGGTCCGTGACCCCAACGCCCGGTGACCGCCGCGTCCTGCCGCGCGGCGGGGACCTGTCGGGGCTGCCAGAATGTGCGAATGTCTCGCCCTGTCGACGCCCTGGATTCCGCGTTCCCGGTTGCCGCTTCCATCGCTCTGGACCTGATTCGCCGCCCCGAGGTGTCGGAGCAGTGGTCGCGTCCGAGTGTGCTGCCACACCTGTCCATCGGCGGCTTGGCGTGCCACCTGGGACGTCAGGCGATTCGGGTGGCGGAGCTGCTGCCGACGCCGAGCGACCTGCCGGTGTTGGAGTCGGCCGACAACCACTACGAGCGGGCCGCCTGGGTCAGCGAGGGGACCCCGGACGAAGCCTCGGTCGCCGCGAGCAACGACGAAGCCGACGCGGCCCGAGGCCCCGCCGACCTGCACGCCCGTTCCGCCGCCGCACTGGAGGCGGCGGGAAACCTGCTGGCGCGCGGCGCGGCTCTGGACGTCGTACCCATTCCGTGGCAGGGCTGGGCCCTGCGGCGCGGTGACTTCCTGCTGACCCGCCAGTTGGAGGTCGTGGTCCACTCCGACGACCTCGCGGTGAGCATCGGCGTACCCACGCCGGAGTTCCCGGCGGAGGTCTTCGAGCCCGTCCGCGACCTGCTGGTACGGCTGGCCGTTCGCCGCCGTGGCCAGTCCGCGCTGATCAGCGCGTTGAGCCGCAGCGAGCGGGCACAGGACATCTCCGCCTTCTGACACCCGCCGGGGTCGGCAGTCGCGCTTGATCGACTCGGCTGCCGTGAAGGCGCGGTATCCCAGCGCCGCCGATGCCCCAACTTCCAGGAAGCCGAGTCGATCAAGCCCCACCTGACCGGGCCGGGGCCGACGCGACCGACGGAAGGCGACAGGCCGCCGACCCGAGCGGGTCGACGGCCTGCGGTGGTACGACGAGCGGTGGAGCCAAGAGCGATGGAGGTCAGCGCTCGTTGAAGGGGACGTAGTCCCGTTCGGCGGCACCGACGTAGACCTGCCGCGGACGGCCGATCTTGGTCTCCGGGTCGCTGATCATCTCGCGCCACTGGGCGATCCAGCCGGGGAGCCGGCCGAGCGCGAAGAGGACCGTGAACATCTTGGTCGGGAAGCCCATGGCCTTGTAGATCAGGCCGGTGTAGAAGTCCACGTTCGGGTAGAGCCGGCGGGAGACGAAGAAGTCGTCGGCGAGCGCGATCTCCTCCAGCTCCATGGCGATGTCCAGCAACGGGTCCGGCTTGGCCATGCGGCCCAGCACGTCCTGCGCGGCCTTCTTGACGATCGCCGCGCGCGGGTCGTAGTTCTTGTAGACCCGGTGGCCGAAGCCCATCAGCTTGACGCCGTCCTCCTTGTCCTTGACCTTGCGGACGAAGGACCGGACGTCGTCGTCGCCGGCGTGGATCTGCTGGAGCATCTCCAGCACCGCCTGGTTCGCGCCGCCGTGCAGCGGACCGAACAGCGCGTTCACGCCGGCCGAGACCGAGGCGAACAGGTTGGCGTTGCTGGAGCCGACCAGGCGGACGGTCGACGTGGAGCAGTTCTGCTCGTGGTCGGCGTGCAGGACGAAGAGCATGTCCAGCACCTTCGACATCACCGGGTCGACCTCGTACGGCTCCGCCGGCACGCCGAACGTCATCCGCAGGAGGTTGTCCACGTACCCGAGGGAGTTGTCCGGGTAGAGCAGGGGCTGCCCGATGGACTTCTTGTACGCGTACGAGGCGATGGTGGGGACCTTCGCCATCAGCCGGACCGTGGAGATCTCCACGTGCTCGGAGTCGAACGGGTCCAGGCTGTCCTGGTAGAAGGTGGACAGGGCGCTCACCGCGGACGACAGCACCGCCATCGGGTGGGCGTCCCGGGGGAAGCCGTCGAAGAAGCGACGCATCTCCTCGTGCAGCAGCGAGTGCCGCCGAATCCACTCGGTGAACTCGGTCAGCTGCTGCTCGGTCGGCAGCTCACCGTAGATGAGCAGGTACGAGACCTCCAGGAAGGAGGACTTCTCGGCCAACTGCTCGATCGGGTATCCCCGGTAACGCAGGATCCCCGCGTCGCCGTCGATGTAGGTGATCGCGGATGAGGCAGCCGCGGTGTTGACGAAACCGGGGTCGTACGTGGTCATCCCGGTTTCCTTCAGCAGCTTGCTCACCCCGATACCAGCGGGGCCCTCGACCGCGGGATGTACCGGCATCGACAGCTGCCCACCGGGGTGATCGAGCTTGACTTCCGTCATGTGGTTCCTCGCTTCGCCGGCAGATCTACGTTGAATTGCCTTCGCTTCTACCGTAATTGCGGCTCGGTGGACAACGCCCGCCGTGGTTCTGCGGTGAGGCATGCGTCACCCGATTCCCGACCGGGCCGCCGGGAAACCCGGCATCCCGCCAGCCGGGAGCCGGCCGAAACCCAGCCGGGACGCCGGCCGAAACCCAGCCGGGACACCGGCCGCACCGACCCGACTGCCAGGTCACGACAGGGCGAGGCGTCGCAGCGTACCGTCCGGCGCGACCTGGAGGACGTCGAGCTGGTTGGTGCCGGCGCGGAACAGCGTGTCGTCGGTGAGCAGTGCGGCGAACCGGCGGCCGCCGGGGTCGGCGGGCACCGCCGGGACGACGGCCCCGATCCGGCCGTTGACGGCCACGGCCAGCAGCGTGCCGTCCGGGATCTGGTCCGGGACGTCGCCCCAGACGAGCGCCGGGAGGGTTCCGGTGTCCGGGTCCATGGCGGTGAACGCGGCCAGGTCGGCCACCCGGGCGTTGCCGGCGGCCGGGCCGGCGCGCACCTGCGTGCCGACCAGGGGGTGCGGGGTCGGCAGCGGTGGCGGGCTGGGCACGCCGCCGGGGAAGGTGGTCGGTTCGCCGGGGCGGTCGTAGAAGTGTTTGGTGCCGTCGGTACGCGGGGCCTGCCGGGCGGAGCGGCCGTCGACGCGCCAGGGCAACCGGATGTTGGCCTCGTCGGCGACGGTCGGCAGCAGGTCGACGTGCTCCCAGTTGCGGTCGTCCACCCGGCCGGTCTGTTGCCGGGGTTCCTTGACGAACATCGGCACCCAGGCGACCTCGCCGGCGGCGGCCTTGATCGCGTCCATGCCCCGGCCCTGAGCGCCAGGGCGGAAGCTGACGCCGTGGTCGGCGGTCACCACGAGCAGGGACTGGTCGTAGAGGCCGCTGGCGCGCAGCGTCCGCAGGGTTTCGCCGATCAGCCGGTCGGTGTAGCCGAGCTGGGCGAGGTGGCGTTGCCGGGCCAGGTCGACCCAGCCGGCGCCGTCGTTGGGCAGGTCCTCGGGGGCGTCGTAGCGGGCCCCGGACGGCAGGTACGCCCACGGCGAGTGCGGCATCAGCAGGTGCAGGAAGTGCAGTGTGGGCCGGGGCGTCGGCTTCAGCCCGGCCAGGAAGCTGGTGAACCGGGCCGGCTGGTTGTCGTCCAGGCTGTCCCAGCGGAACTTCGGGTCGGCCGGCACCGGCTCGGCGGCGTCCAGGCCGGCCTCGACGCGGGTCTGCTCCCGGTAGGAGTCCTCCGGGTCGACGGCGCTCTCCGTGGGCCCGGCGATCCGGCCGAGGAGCGTGCCGGTCTCCCGGACCAGCACGCCGAGCCCCTGCTCCGGGGTGACCGGTTGCTCGCACCGGCTGGGCGGGCAGAGGCGGGTGATGCTCTCCTCGGCCTTGATGTCGTAGAGGCCGCCGAAGGCGGTGAAGATGTTGTCCGGGTACTGCGAGTAGTGCGGGGCGACCGGCCTCGCCGGGTAGCGGCCGGTGAGCATGGCGGGCAGCGCGTTGGGCGTCCACCCGCTGACGCCTGTCGCGTTGCGGTACCAGGTGGACGCGCCGGCCAGCTCCGCGAAGTGCGGGAACCGCGTCGCGTCGATCGTCCCGTCGGTGCCGAGCAGGCTGACCAGTGGCAGCTCGTCGAGGATCAGCATCACCACCGGCGGGTGCACGCCCCCGCCCTGCGCGGTGCCGGCCGCGCCGCCGTCGCCGCGCGGCAGGACCACCGCGGAGGTGGGCGAGACGAACAGGAACAGCGCCACGAAGGCGACCGGCCCGGCGGCGGCGAGACGCAGGACCAGGCGCGGCGCCCGCCACCGCCGGTGTGCGACGGCGCCCCCGGCTCCGACCAGCAGGGCCACCACCAGCAGCGGTACGCCCCGAAGCGGCGTCACGTGTCGGCCCACCTGCACGGCGAGGGCGGCGATCAGCAGCCCGACGAGCCCGGTGTGGGTGACGGCGCGGACCGTCCGGCCGGCCAGTCGACTGAGGGCGCCGAGCAGCGCCATCCCGGTCGTGGGCAGCACCGCCACCAGGGCGACCAGGAGCAGGATCTGCGCCGGGTCGGCGCGGTGGAACAGGAAGAAGTCGGGGCTGCGGCCGAGCACGTCCAGCAGTGGTTGGGTGACCACCAGCCCGACCAGCGCGGTCACCTCCAGCAGCCGGCCCAGCTCACCGCGCCAGCCCCGGTCCCACCGCAGGACTGCAGGCGACGGGGTGGCGACGGGCGGTTCAGCCACCGATCACCGTTCGGTAGAGCGTGCGGGTGCCCGAGGGCAGTTCCAGCCGCTCGGTGATCCGGCCCCGGGCGGCGAGCAGCGTCTCGAAGGTGTCGCGCCGGTAGTCCGGGAAGAGGCCCGCGGGTTTGTTGGCCAACAGCCGGGTGGCCATCGGGTCCTCGGGGTGGACGAACTCCACCACCACGGTGCCGCGCGGCGCGGTCAGCCCGGCCAGCCAGTCGACGACCTCCGGCAGCGGCACGTTGCGCCCGATCGCCAGGTGGTGCACGACGGCCAGAGCGAGCACCACGTCGGCGGACGCCCGGTCGGCGAATCCGGCCCGTTCGACGCCCCGCCAGCCGCCACCCGGTGACGGGTCGGCGAGGTCAAGCACCAGCGGCAGGATCCGGCGCTGCCCCTCGGAGCGCAGCTTGCGGTACAGCTCGTCGACCACTGCCGGGTCCTGCTCGACGGCGACCACGTAGTCGGCGTGCCCGGCCGCCAACCGGGAGTACCGACCGTCGTTGGCGCCGAGGTCGAGCACCAGGCGGGAACGGGAGCCCGCGGCCACCGAGGTGACCACGAACTGCTCCTTCGCCACCCGGTCGCGGGCCGAGTAGCCGCAGGTGACCTGGTAGTCCGACCAGTGGCTGCCGGCCGGGCGGTGGTCCAGCTTGCGGACCAGCCTCTCGATGCCGCGTACGGTGGCCAGCAGCAACTCCCGGGAGAAGCCGGCGGCCCGCAGTTGGTCGCGTACCTCGGTGGTGCTGGCGGCGGCGTTGCGGTGCTGCATGGCCCCGTGCAGGTGCAGGTGGGTCAGCACGCCGGGGCGCAGTCGGCGGGTCCCGCCGAAGAGTGGTCGCAGCTCGTCGGCCTCGATGCCGTCGACGCGGGCGCGCAGCCACGGCTGGAAGTCGACGCCCAGGTGGGCGGTGAGCATCAGTGGGTAGAGCACGGTCTGGCAGAACTGCCGGTAGCCGGCCCACGGTTCGCCGTCGCGGACCGGTTCGAAGGAGCCGATGTCGATGAAGACCGGGTCGGCGCCGCGCCACTGCAGGTTGTACGCCGAGCCGTCCTTGGTGGTGAAGCCCTCGCCGAGCGCGGCGCGCAGGATCTCCAGGTGCAGCAGCGCGGCGTCGCGCAGCATGCTGAACGACCACTCGTACGGGTGGGAGACGAACGGGATGCGCTCGTGGCGCAGCACGGCGGCCCACGGGCTGCCGGTCGCGGCGGGTACCAGTGTCGGCGGGGCGTCCTCGGTGGCGCAGACCTTGCGCGCGGCGACGAGCGCCGGGAAGAACGTGCTGCCGTTGAGCGCCCGCCAGTGCTCGGCGGCCTGGGGGTCCAGCCCGCGCAGCACCTCGTCGCCGACGTGGAACACCCGGTTGGCCGGGTCGCGGAAGGAGGCCGGCTCGGGCCGTACCTCGGTGGGTGAGATCGCCATCGTCGGGGTCGGCCGGCTCACCGCTGGTCGGTGGGTTGCCGGCGGAACCGGTCGACCAGGCGTCGCCAGTAGAGCTTCGCGGCGACCGCTGCGCCGGCCACCCCGCCGACGACCGCCTGCACGATCAGGCTGCCGGATCCCGCGTCCAGGTAGGCCAGATGTTCCACCGATCGCTCCTTGCGCTCGCCGTCTCGACACCGGCGTCCCGAGCATGCAGCGGTGAGGCTTTTGACCCAGAAAGCCGGACTTGTCCCTCACCGTACGCCGATCGCCATCCGCGTCGCGGGCACATTGGCGGACTCTCAGCCTCGCCACAGGATGTGACTCACACGCTCCGGTCCGCCCACGCGTGCAGGGCGTCGCGGTCGCCGGCACCGTCGAGGTTCAGGGCCGCCTCGATCAACGCGAGGTGGGTGAAGGCCTGCGGGTAGTTGCCCAGCGCGGTGCCGGCGGCGTCGACCTGCTCGGCGTACAGGCCGAGGGGCCCGGCGTACCCGCACAGTCGGTCGAACAGCTCCCCCGCCTCGTCGCGCCGCCCCGCCAGCACCAACGCGGAGACCAGCTCGAAGGAGCAGAGCAGGAACGCGCCCTCCTCACCGGGCAGGCCGTCGTCGATCGCGTACCGCCGGATCAGCGCCGGTGCGACGGCGAGGTCCCGCCGGACGCGGTCGATGGTGGCGACCACCCGCGGGTCGTCCCCGGGGAGGAACCCGACCAGCGGTATCCGCAGCAGCGAGGCGTCGAGCTGCGTCGAGTCGTACGCCAGCACGAAGCTGTCGATGCCGGTGTCGTAACCGCGCGCGATCACCTCGGCGTGGACGGCGTCGCGGTTGGTGCGCCACCTGTCGACGGGCGCGTCGCCGTCGCCGAGCAGGTCGGCGAGGCGGATGCCCCGGTCGAGGCAGACCCAGGCCATCACCTTCGAGTTGACGTAGTGCCGGCGCGGTCCCCGGATCTCCCAGATGCCGTGGTCGGGTTCCCGCCACCGGGCGGCCATCGTGTCGACGTGCCGGCGCAGCACCCGCCACTGCGCACCTGTCAACTCGCCGGTGAGCTGCTGGTACGACAGCGCGGCGTCGAGCACGTGCCCGTACGTGTCGAACTGCACCTGGTGGGCGGCCTCGTTGCCGACGCGCACCGGGCGGGAGCCGGCGTAGCCGTCGAGGTGGTCGAGGACCCTCTCCTCGCCGGTCGCCCCGTGGATCCCGACGAGCGGGGGCAGGTCGGCGCCGGCACCGGCGCAGGTCGTCAGCAGGAAGCGCAGGTAGCGACGGCCCTCCTCGGCGTGGCCCAGCCGGAAGAGGGCGAGCAGCAGCAGCGCGGCGTCGCGGTGCCAGGTGAAGCGGTAGTCCCAGTTGCGGACCCCGCCGATCTCCTCGGGCAGCGCGGCGGTGGGCGCGGCGAGCAACGCCCCGGTCTCGTCGAAGGACAGCCCCCGCAGGACGGTGGCGCTGTGCCGCACCTGGTCGCTGCCGTGGCCGGTGTAGTCCGCGCGGTCGGACCACTCGCGCCAGGTCCGGCAGCTCTGCGCCAACAGCTCGGCGGAGTCGACCGCCTCGGCCGGGCCTGCGCCGTAGTCGAGCAGCACGTCGACCGTCTGCCCCTCGTGCAGCACCGCCTCGGCCCGCATCGTCGCCCCGTCGACGCGGAACGGCAGCGTCGAGCGGAGCCCCAGCCCGGCGTCGGCGGCCACCCACCGGTCGCCGTCGCGGTGCCACTCGACGGCGTGGGCGCCGTAGCCGGTGCGAGGTGTCACCTCGGCGCGCACCCGCACCGAACCCTGGCGCACGGTGAGGCGGCGTACCAGCAGCATGCCCGCGCGGAACGGCTGGGCGGCGTCGCCGGCGCGGACCGCCAGGAAGTCCTGACCGACCGCGCTGCCCCCGGTCGCGTGGTACACGGTCTCCAGCACCAGCGTGCCGGGCAGATAGCGGCGGACCGGCTCGGCACAGCCGTCGACCGCGAGCGTGAACGCGCCACCCACGCGCCGGTCCAGCAGGCGTGCGAAGACCGCGTCACCTTCGAAGTGCGGCACGCAGAACCAGTCGACGGTGCCGTCCGCGCCGACGAGTGCCCCGGTGTGGGTGTCGGAGAGGAACGCGTACGAGTCGATCGGCGGCACAGAGCTGGACAAGCCGGGGACCGGCACGGGGGTGGTCAAGCCGGGAACCGGCACGCGGCGCGCTTACCCGGCGCAGGACCCCGGAAACAGCCGTCGGCGACTACCGGTCGCGCCGCCGGGTAGTCCCCCGCATGCGACGGTTCGTCAACTGGTCCGGCAGCCTCTCGTTCACCCCGAGGGAGCACGCCGAGCCGGCCGACGAGGACGCGGTACGGGACCTGGTCGTCCGCGCGCGGGAGGCCGGCCGGACGATCCGCCCGGTCGGGTCCGGTCACTCGTCCAGCCCGTTGGCGCGTACCGACGACATCCTGCTCAGCGTGGACCGGCTCGCCGGTGTCATCGACGAGGACCACGACCGGGCACGGGTGTGGGCGGGCACCAAACTCAAGACCCTCGGCGAGGGGTTGTACGACGCCGGGCTGGCCATGGACAACCTCGGCGACGTCGACTACCAGTCGATCGCCGGGGCGACCGCCACCGGCACCCATGGCACCGGCCTCGGCTTCGGCAACCTGTGCACCCAGGTGACCGGCGTCCGCCTGGTCACCGGCACCGGCGACGTGCTGGACATCTCGGCTGACGACAACGCCGACCTGCTGCCGGCGGCCCGTCTGTCGCTGGGCGCGCTCGGGGTGGTCACCCAGGTCACCCTGGACGTGCAGCCCCGCTACGAGCTGCGCCGTCGAGCGTGGTGCGCGCACGTCGAGTGGACCCTCGACCACCTGGCCGAGTTGCAGCACACCAACCGCAACATGGACTTCTACTGGTACCCGCGCAGCGACCAGACCCAGATCCGCACCCTGAACCGCGTCGACGGTGGGCCCGACGTGCGGGTGTGGGCCGCGCCGCGGGTGCCGGACTCCGGCCCGTGGGGCGCGCCCCACGAGATCCGGTCCGGGCCCATCCACCGCACCATCCCCCAGGAACGGGACCTGCGGTTCGAGGAGATCGAGTACATGCTGCCGTCGGAGGCGTTCCCGGCCTGCTTCGCCGAGGTCCGAGCCCGGATCATGCAACGGCACCGCAAGGTCGCCGGCTGGCGGGTGCTGGTGCGCAGCATCGCCGCCGACGACATCTGGCTGAGCAACGCGTACGGGCGGCCGACCACCACGATCGCGTGCCTGCAGAACACCTCCCTGCCGTACGAGGACTACTTCCGGGACATGGAGGCGGTGTTCCGCCAGTACGGGGGCCGACCGCACTGGGGCAAGAAGCACTGGCTGACCGCCGGCGACCTGCGGCCCCTCTATCCCCGCTGGGACGACTTCCAGGCGGCCCGCCGCCGGCTCGACCCGGACGGTGTGTTCCTCAGCCCGGACCTCGCCCGACTGCTGGAGGAGACCTGATGCCCGACGTCGGCGCCTGCCTCTGGGTCGTGCCGGGCGGGCACATCCCGTTCCCCAGCAACGGCCCGGAGCCGGAGTTCACCGGCTTCGACCAACTCTGCGTCCTGAACACCACCGACAGGCGCGCCGACGTGGAGCTGCACATCTACTACGAGGACGCCGAGCCCGTCGGCCCGTACGCGCTGCCCGTGGACGCCCGCCGGGTACGCCACGTCCGGCTCAACGACCTGATCGACCCGGAGGCGGTACGGCTGGACCGACCGTACGGCGCCCTGCTGCGGTCCCCGGTGCCGGTGGTGGTGCAGTTCCTGCGCCAGGACACCCGCCTGCCGGGGGTGGTGGCGCTGGCCGCGACCATGGCGTACCCGGCCTGACAGGTTCGCGCCCGGTCGCGTCGGGTAACCGCGACCATGACGACGACGGCCGGGTCGCCCGGAGGGCTGCGTGCCCGGCTCGTCGAGGCCGGTCGGGGCGGCTACCGGCGGTTGCAGACGTACCTCATCGTGGCGTTGCAGGCAGGGCTGGCCGCCGCCCTGGCCTGGGTGGTGGCCCGCGAGGTCCTCGGAAACCCGGAACCGACCTTCGCGCCGGCCGCCGCCGTCGCCGTCATCGCGGCGTCCCTCGGGCGGCGCGCCCACCGCGCGCTGGAGCTGGTCGCCGGGGTGGTGCTCGGCATCGGCGCGGGTGACCTGCTGATCGGCCTCTTCGGCACCGGGCCGTGGCAGACCGGCGTGATCGTCTTCCTGGCGATCGCGGCCGCGGTGCTGGTACGCGGCACCGGAGCGCTGATGACCCAGGCCGGCGGTACGGCCGTGCTGATCGCCACCCTCACCCCGAGCGCGCCCGACCTGGAGTGGCCGCGCACGATCAACGCACTGGTGGGCGGGGCGGCCGGCCTGTTGGTGATGCTCGTGCTCCTGCCGATCAACCCGCTGCGGACGGTACGCCGGGCCGCCGAACCCGCCCTGGACCTGTTCGCCCGGGAGATGACCGCGTCGGCGCAGGCCCTCGCGGAGGCGGACACCGGACGCGCGCAGGCGACGTTGGAGCGGATGCGCGCCGCCGACCCGACACTCAAACGACTCACCGAAGTGGCGAACGCCGCCGACGAGGTGGTCCGGTTCTCGCCGGTGCGGTGGCGTCGGCGACGCGCGATCGCCGCGTACCGCGGCGGGGTGACCCACATGCAGCGGGCCTTCCGCAACAGCCGCGGGCTGGTCCGCCGGATCGGCACCACGTTGCGCGACCAGGAGCCGGTGCCGGCGGACCTGCCGGCGGCGGTGGAGCACCTGGGCCAGGCGGTCCGACTGCTGAACCGGGAGTTCCTCGCCGGCCAGGAGCCCGTGCAGGCCCGCGCGCGGGTGCTGCGCGCGGTCCGGGAGGCGGGCGGGGCGTGCCGGCAGGGTCTGGGCTTCTCCGGGACGATCGTGGTGTCCCAGCTGCGTACCGCCGCCAACGACCTGCTGCGGGCCACCGGCGTGCCCCACGACGAGGCACGCCGGTTGGTCCGTGAGGCCGCCGCCGACTGACCGCCGCCGCTCAGCCGCGCCGATGGTGCATGCCGAGGCGCAGCAGCACGAAGCGCAGCACGGTCGCGGCCAGGTTCGCGGCCACCAGCACGGCCAGCTCCACCGGCCGGGCCGGCACGGCGTGGACCACGTGCAGGACGGCCAACGAGCCACTGGTCAATGCCAGACCGAGCGCGAAAGCCAGCAGACCCTGCACGTGGTGCCGCCCCACGTGCCGACGCCCCGTGATGCCGAACGTCAGCCGACGGTTCGCGGCCGTGTTCGCCACAGCGGTCACCAGCAGCGCCAGCAGGTTGGCCGGTTGCGCGCCGAGGGCGCCCCGGGTGGCCACGAACAGCACCAGGTACACGAGGGTGCTGGCCACCCCGACCGCCGCGAACCGGAACAACTGCCGGGGCAACCCGACGGGCACCTGAGTCGCCGGACCGGCCAGCGGCGCACGGCCGGGCGACACGGTCAGCGGCCCCCGGCCCCACTGGGCACGTAGGGCGGTCAACGGCAGCGCGCCGGTCAGCAACGCCCGACCCAGTCGGCCCACCCCGCGCAGGTCGGCCAGGGCCGTGGCGACGATGTCCACGCGGCTGTCCGGGTCGTCCACCCAGTCCACCGGCACCTCGTGGATGCGCAGACCGGCCCGCTGGGCGAGGACCAGCAACTCGGTGTCGAAGAACCAGCCGGTGTCGCGCACCAACGGGAGCAGCTCACCGGCCACGTCGGCGCGGATCGCCTTGAACCCGCACTGCGCGTCGGAGAACCGCGCCGCCAGCGCGCCACGCAGCAACAAGTTGTAGGCCCGGGAGATGACCTCCCGTTTGGCACCGCGTACCACCCGGGAGGTACGCGCCAGGCGGGTGCCGATCGCCAGGTCGGAGTGCCCGGAGATGAGCGGAGCGACGAGCGGCAACAGCGCCGCCAGGTCGGTGGAGAGGTCCACGTCCATGTACGCCAGTACCGGCGCGGACGACGCGGACCAGGCCGCCGACAGGGCCCTTCCCCGCCCCTTGGCCTGAAGGTGCAGCACGTCGACGCCGGGCAGTTCGGTGGCGAGACCGTCAGCTATCGCCGGGGTGTCGTCGACGCTGGCGTTGTCCGCGATGGTGATCCGGAACGGGTACGGGAAGTGCTCGGTCAGGTGGGCGTGCAGCCGTCGTACACACGGGCCGAGGTCGGTCTCCTCGTTGTAGACCGGGATCACCACGTCCAGCACCGCGCCGGCGGCGCTGGGTCGGGCCTGGACGGCGGCCCGCTGTGCGTTCAGCGCGGTCACGACGCCTCCGTGCCGGTGCTCAGGTCGTAGACGGTGACACCGTCGACGGTCTGCGCCGTGAAGGTCTCCGCGACCCAGGTGGCGATCTCCTGGGAGGAGGAACTGCCGCCGTTGGCCCGGAAGCCGCCACCACCGACGAAGTAGTGGATCTTTCCATCGGCGACGTAGCGCTGGAACTGCGCGAGGGTGGGCGACGGGTCGCTGCCGTTGAACCCGCCGATCGGCATCACCGGATCTCCAGTGGCGAGCTGGTAACCGGAGGCGTTGTTGGAGCCGATGGTGGCGGCCACCCAGGTGTAGTCGGCGCTGTCGCGCTCCAGCAACTCGCGCAGTGCGGCGCTGGGCTCGCGGGCGTCCAACAGCCCGCCCATTCCCCCACCGGCCGAGCGTCCCTGGCCGCCGGTGGGCCCGCCGTTGCGGCCACCGCCGGGGAAGCCCGGCCCCTGGCCGCCGTTCTGACCGCCGCCGTTCTGGCCCCCGCCGTCTCGACCGCCGCCGGGGAACTGGCCCCCGCCCGGGAAGCCGCCCGGGAACTGACCGCCACCGTTCTGGCCCCCGCCCGGGAATTGGCCCCCGCCCGGGAACTGACCGCCGTCCGGAAGTTCCATCCCGCCCGGTGGTCGCCCGCCGGGGAAGCCGCCCCGGCCGAATCCGCCCGCCACGAACGGGCCGGCGCTGGGGATCGACCCGGTGTGCGGGGTCGCCGCGGTCTGCACCGCGTACGCCGCCGGGCCCGCGAGGGCCGCCGCGATGCCCAGGCCGAGCACCACCGGCACCGACCGGCGGGGAAGCCGGGTCACCAGCAGGAGCAGCGCCGCGCCGACCAGACCGGCGACGAGCACGACGGCCCGCAGCCACGGGTACCAGTCGGGGCTGCGCCCGAGCAGCGCCCATGCCCACCAGACGGTGACCGCGAGAGTGCCGGCGAGCGTCGCCGTGGCCGCCAATGGACGCCATCGCTGCCGTCGCGAACCGGCAGCGGCACTGTCGGCGGACGCCGGCACCGGATCACCCGCTGGGTTCCCGGTGACAGCCGGGCGCCGCTCGTGCCAGAGCATCGTGACACCGATGCCGACCAACGCACCGATCGCCGGGGCGAGCGCCACTGTGTAGTACGCGTGGAAGATCCCGGACATGAAGCTGAAGATCAGACCGGTGACCAGCAGCCAGCCGCCCCAGAGCAGCAACCCGGCTCGGGTCCGGTCGGTACGGGCCGCCCGGCCGGCCACCAGCAGCCCGGCGACCAGCAGGATCGCGGCGGCCGGCAGCAGCCAGGAGACCTGACCGCCGACCTCGCCACCGAACATGCGCAGGATGCCGGTCTGGCCCGAGAACGGACCGCCGCCTCCCGGGCGCCCGCCTCCGCCGCCGACGCTTCCCACCTCGTCGCCGGTGATCCGGCCGAGGCCGTTGTAGCCGAGGGTGAGCTCCAGGATGCTGTTCCCCTGCGACCCTCCGATGTACGGGCGGGCGCCGGCCGGGACCAGCTCGACGAGCGCCACCCACCAGCCGGCGGAGACCACCACCGCCAAGCCGGCCAGCAGCAGTTGCCGGATCCGTCGCCACAGCCCGGTCGGCGCGGCCAGCAGGTAGACACCGGCGAAGACCGGCACCACCAGGAACGCCTGGAGCATCTTGGTGAGGAAGCCGAAGCCGACCAGCACACCGACGAGCACGATCCACCTGGTGCTCGCAGACTCCACCGCCCGGACGGTGGCGTACGCCCCGGCGACCAGCAGCAGGACCAGCAACGCGTCGGGGTTGTTGAACCGGAACATCAGCGTCGCCACCGGAGTGACCGCGAGGACCGCGCCGGCGATCAGACCGGCGGCCGGCCCGTACCAACGCTTCACCGTCGCGTAGAGCACGCCGACCGAGGCGACGCCACACAGCGCCTGCGGGACGAGCATCGCCCAGCTGTTCAACCCGAAGACCCGCACGGACATGGCCATCAGCCACAGGGACGCGGGGGTTTTGTCGACGGTGATGGAGTTGGCGGCGTCCGACGAGCCGTAGAGGAACGCCTTCCCGCTGACCGAGCCGGCCTGCACGGCGGCGGCGTAGAAGGAGTTCGCCCAGCCGGACGCGCCCAGGCCCCACAGGTAGAGCACAGCGGTGGCGAGCAGCAGGCCAGCCAGCGCGGGCCGGGCCCAGGCCGGCGAGCGACGCGGCGGTGGGTGCTCGTCGGGGCGCGTGGTCGTCGACGGCTCGGGCTCGGCGGGTGCCGTCGGCAGGGTCTCGGTTCTGTCCATGCGGTCAGCCTCGGCGGCGGGGCTGGCGGGACGCCGTGCGCCGACTATGCGTCAGCTGTGGGATTCGGCAGCCGCACCGTGATCACCGTCCGACCTGGGCGGCTGTCGACACCCACCGTTCCCCGGTGGGCCTCCACCACGGCCGCCACGATCGCCAGGCCGAGGCCGGTGCTGCCGTGCGCCCGGGAGCGGGAGCTGTCGCCGCGCGCGAACCGTTCGAACATCTCCGGTTGCAGCTCCGCCGGCACCCCGGGCCCGTCGTCGGCGACGGTGAGCACGGCGTTGTCGTCCTCGACGGCCAGCGTGGTGGTCACCGTGCTGCCGGGTGGGGTGTGCACCCGAGCGTTGGCCAGCAGGTTCGCGACCACCTGGTGCAGCCGGGCCGCGTCGCCGGGCACCCGGATCGCCACCTCGGGCAGGCCGAGCTGCCAGCGGTGATCAGAGCCGGCGACGTGCGCGTCGCTGACCGCGTCCACCACCAGCGCGGTCAGGTCCACCGGGTCCGCCGCGAGCGGCCGACCGGCGTCGAGGCGGGCCAGCAGCAACAGGTCGTCGACGAGCCTGGTCATCCGGGTGCTCTCCGACTCCACCCGGCGCAACGCGTGCGCCACGTCGGGGGGAACCTCGTCCCGACCCCGCCGTGCCACCTCGGCGTAGCCGCGGATCGCCGCCAGCGGAGTCCGCAACTCGTGGCTGGCGTCGGCCACGAACTGGCGTACCCGGGTCTCGCTGGCCTGCCGGGCGGAGAGCGCGTCGGCGACGTGCCCCAGCATCCGGTTCAACGCCGCGCCGACCTGACCGACCTCCGTGCGCGCGTCGGTGTCCGCCTCCGGAACCCGGACGGCGAGCGCCACCTCGCCCCGGTCCAGCGGCAGCTCGGTGACCCGGGTGGCGGTGGCGGCGACCCGGTTGAGCGGGCGCAGCGTGGCCCGGACGATCAGCGCGCCGGCCGCGCCGGCGACCAGCAGCCCGGCGGCGGCCACCGCGGCCTGCGCCGCCACCATCCACCAGACGGTCTCCTGCACCCCGGACAGCGGTATCGCGACGACGCGTACCCGGCCGTCCCAGTACTGCCGGGCCACAGCCCGGTAGTCGCCGCGCGCCCCGAGGTCGACGGTGCGCGGTTCGGCGTCCACGGGCAGGCCCGCCAGCGCGGCGACGTCCCCGACCGGGACGGCCTGTTCGTCGGGGAACGGGTCGCCGCTGGACGGACTGTCGGTCAGGGTCCGGGCGCTGGTCACCCGCCCGTCGGTGATCACGGCGACCACCGTGCCGGACGGCAACCCGGGTGGCACGCCGGGTCCGTTGCCCGGGAAGGCCGGCCGCCCCGGGCGGTCACCCCGCATGGCCGTCGCGGGCGCCAGCTGGGCGTCGAGCCGGTCGATCAGGAAGTGCCGCAGCGCCACCGTGGTGAGGCCACCGAGCGCGACGCTGACCACCGCCAGCAGCGCGAGCAGGGCGAACACCAGTCGGGTACGCAGGGAGCGGCCGGCCAGCCACTGTCGGGCGGCACGCATCGGTCGGCGGTCACTCCGCGGGTTTGAGGACATAGCCCGCACCGCGCAGCGTGTGGATCATCGGTGCCCGGCCGACGTCGATCTTCTTCCGCAGGTACGAGATGTACAGCTCCACCACGTTGGCCTGGCCGCCGAAGTCGTAGTTCCACACCCGGTCGAGGATCTGCGCCTTGCTGAGCACCCGACGCGGATTGCGCATCAGGTAGCGCAGCAGCTCGAACTCGGTGGCGGTGAGCGTGACCAACTGGCCCGCTCGGCGTACCTCGTGGCTGTCCTCGTCGAGGCTGAGGTCGCCGACGGTCAGCACGGCGTCCTCCCGGGCGGCGACCGCGAACCCGGAGCGGCGCAGCAGCGCGCGCAGCCGGGCGATCACCTCCTCCAGGCTGAACGGCTTGGTCACGTAGTCGTCGCCGCCGACGGTCAACCCGGCGATGCGTTCCTCGACGGCGTCGCGGGCGGTCAGGAAGAGCACCGGCACGGTCGGGGCGTACTCGCGCAGCCGTCGCAGCACCTGGAAGCCGTCCAGGTCGGGCAGCATCACGTCGAGCACCACGGCGTCCGGCTGGAACTGCCGGGCGGCACTCAGCGCCGCCATCCCGTTGCCGGCGCTGCGGACCTGCCAGCCCTCGTAGCGCAGGGCCATCGACAGCAGGTCGGTGAGCGTGGGTTCGTCGTCGACCACCAGCACCCGGACGGGTTCCCCGTCGGGGCGGCGCAGCTCGATCCGGCTCGGTGCGGCCTGCCCGTTCATGACCATGCCGCCCATCGTGGCCGCCACGCCTGTGCCGCGCCCCTGCGGAGCCTGTGCGCCAGCTGTGCGGCCGGGTCGACGGGACTCCGGCGTCGCCACCGGTCAGCACCGCCTCGTGGTCACTCGGACACCCCGTACGCGTCGGTGCGCACGAAGCGCATGCTCCAACCGCCCGTCCCATCCGGGCGGTCGCGTTCGTAGAGGTGGTCGGGGCCGGGCTGCACCGGACCGGTGCCGTCCGGATGCCGCATGATCCAACGCTGCGGTGGGGCGCCGTCCGACCCGGCCGGCAGCAGCCGGACCAGGCCGTCCGCGGGCCCGCCGACGAAGCGTACGGTGACCTCGCTCATCGCGGCGCCTCTCGGGTGACCGTGCCGGCACAGTGGGTGACACCGGCTCTGGCTCGCAAGCTACCGCACCGGCCGCCGCGCCGCAGCGACGTGCGCAGGCCGGCCCGCCCTCGGTGTGCCCAGCGCGACCCGCGCCGGTTTGCCCAGCTCGGCGCTCGGGTACCGCGACCCCAGCACCCGTCGTCGGCGGGGCGTGAACGAGGAGTGGTCGATGCGCACGCTGGACGGGCGGTACCAGCTCGAGCAGCGTATCGGCGTGGGCGGCATGTCCGAGGTGTGGCGGGCACACGACCAGGTGCTGGACCGGCCGGTCGCGGTGAAGCTCATCCTGCCCGGTCCCCACGACCAGGACAGCCCGGTGGAACGGATCCGCACGGAGGCCCGGTCCGCCGCCCGCCTCGTGCACCCGAACGTGGCGAGCGTGCACGACTTCGGCACCTCCTCCACGTTGCCCGGCCGCCCGGTGCCGTACATCGTGATGGAACTGGCCGAGGGTGAGACGCTCGCCGCGCACCTGCGGGCCGGGCCGCTGGACTGGCGGATCTCGGTGCGGGTCTGCGCTGAGGTCGCCGCGGCGCTGGCCGCCGCACACGCGGAGGGCATCGTCCACCGCGACGTCAAACCGGCGAACGTCATGCTCACCCCGGCCGGGGTGAAGGTCCTCGACTTCGGCATCGCCGTCCCCACCGGCACCCCGGACCCGCTGCCCGACGGGATCGTGGTCGGCACCCCGGCGTACCTGGCCCCCGAACAGCTGGACGGGGAGCCCGCCACCCCGGCCGCCGACATGTACGCCCTCGGCGTGCTGCTCTACTACAGCCTCACCGCCCGCCTGCCGTACCACGCGGTCACCGCCAGAGAACTGCTCGGCGTACGCCGCCGACAGCCGCCGGAGCGGCTACCCGCCATCGAGGGGCTCCCGCCCGAGGTGGCCGACCTGTGCCACTCCTGCCTCGCCGACGAGCCCGAGCGGCGCCCGACCAGCCTGATGGCGGCACTGCTGCTGGCCGAGGCCGTGGACGCCCGGGTGTACGTGCCGATGACGATCCCGACCGCCCGGCGGCCCGCCCCACCCTCAGCGTGGACCGAACAGGCCGCGACGGAGGTCACCGAGGCGGTGGCGGTCTTCGACGAGCAGCGCTGAGACCGTCGCTTCGGCGTTTCGCCGGGCTGCGGGCGGGTAGCCCGCCGGTGAGCGACGGGAGAAACGCGATGCCGGATCAGAGTTCCTGGCTGCGTGAGGCCACAGCGACCGCCGAGGGCGGTCACGTACGCACCGACGACGGCGGGCTCTCCACCGCGCTGGCCTCGCCGCTGGCGGCGCACTGCACGGGGCTGAGACCAGAGCAGCTGCTGGCCGCCGCCTTCGCCTCCTGCCTGCACCACGCGGCGGTGGAGGCGGCCGGTGAGATCACCAACGAGGCGCACACCGTCCAGGTGCGGGCGGAGGCGAAGTTGGGGCGCGACGACGACGGCCGGTACCGGGCCGACGTACACGCGCAGATCAGCTCGGCGGGCCTGAGTCGGGAGCAACTGGCCGACCTGGTCGAGTACGCCGACCGGCTGTGGCCGTTCTCCAGCAGCGACGCCAGCCGTCACCGGCTGACCGTCACGCCCGCCGAGAACGGCCGACACTGACCCGGCGACCCGCCAGCCGCGCGGCCGCGCCGCTGCATGATCGTGCTCGATCCTGGTTGTGGTGGCCTCGCGCGTCGGTCGAGGCCACTATTTCCTGGTTCGAGCACGATCATGGGCGGGTTTGACGGCGAGAGCAGGGCGCGACAGGTCGGCAGCACCTCCTCGACACGATGATCCACTCGGTATCGGTGAAGTGGGGGTATCCGTACGGCTCGGATACCCCCACTTCGGGGAACCCGAGTGGATCAAGCTGAATCGGAGCGTTTCGCGCTGGCATCGTTCGGTCAACAATCCGGCGGGCCGTTCGGTGGACTCGCAGCTGACCGTTCGACGGACCCTCACCCAGGGCGAGGTTGGCGGGTGCAGCGGCCGGCATGGCGACCGCAATCACGCCCCGAATCGGAAATAACCGTCTCGCCTGATCTGTGGGGTTGCTCCGCTCCGCTGACGTTTTGCGCCATCGAGTCCCCCTGATCGGGGCAAAGTGTGGCGCATGCCACCGTACCGGCGGACGATATCGAGCATTTGGGTCTTTAGCCTCGTCAGGTGCATCCCGACGACCCCTCCGACCAGAAGCTGACCGACGCGCGCCCGACCACCCAATCGGACGACGCCGCATCAACCGAACGGACGATCGGCCGTCACCGCGCCTCCGAGCCGCCCCGTCGCAGCCTGCTGGGCTCGACCCCGGTCCGGGTGGCGCTGGCCACCGGTGTCACCTGCTGCCTCAGCCTCGTCGCGGTGGCCACCGCGCGGGGCAGCAGCGACGACACGTCCCGCCCGGTGGAGCCACTCGCCGAGGCGGTGGCCGACCGTGCGGCGATCGCCGACGAGCGCGCCTCCCGATCGCTGGACCGCGAGGTCGCCCCCGCGCGGATCCTGCCCAGCCCGACGGCGAAGCCCACACCCAGCCCCACCGTCGCGCGCAAGGCACCCAAGAAGCCGGTCAAGCCGCGCCGACCCCGACCGGTCGCCGGCCTCGACCAGGCGCAGATGGACAACGCGAAGATCATTGTTGACGTCGGCCTGGACATGAAGATGCCCCGCCGCGCCCTGGTGGTGGCACTGGCCACCGCCATGCAGGAGAGCAACCTCTACAACCTGGCCAGCGACGTCCTGCCGGAGTCGGCCAACTACCCGAACCAGGGCAGCGGGTCCGACCACGACTCGGTCGGCCTGTTCCAGCAGCGCCCGAGCAGCGGCTGGGGCACGGTCGCCGAGTTGATGCGCCCCTCGTACGCCGCGCGGGCCTTCTACACGGCCCTCAACGAGGTCCCCGGCTGGCAGGACATGAGCGTCACCTACGCCGCCCAGTCGGTGCAGATCTCCGCCTACCCCGACGCGTACGCCCAGCACGAGGAGCGGGCGACGATCGTCGCGTCGGCGCTCACCGCCTGAGCCGGCCCCCCACGTCGCGGCCCCGCCGGGTCAGCGACGACCGGAGGGCGGTTCCGCGCTCGTGTCCAGCCCGCCGACTCCCACCCGACTCCCGGGTACGCCCGCAGCCGCGGTCGGGGTGTCGGCGGGCACCTGGTCGACAGTGAGCTGACCGAGGATCTCGTCCACCCGGGCCTCACGCCGCCGGCGGAGGTACAGCGCCGCCTCGAAGTCACGGCGGGCCTGCACGGCCTCCGCGTACGCCTGCTCCCGTACCCGCCGGGCCTCCTCGCGGGCCTCGTCCAGCTCCACGCGGGCGCGGGCCAGGAGGTCGGCGGCCTCGCGCCGCGTCGCGTCACCGGCGTGCCGCCTGCCGGCGGTGTCGCCCAGGTCGAGCCGTCGGAGCAGCCCGCTGAGCCAGGCGGCCTCCTCGCGGATCTCGTCCCATTCACGGCCCGCCCCGGCCGCGCCCTGGGCCCGCGCCGCGAGCCGGGCCAACCGGATGCCCAGCTCGTCCAGGCAGGAATCCACCTGCCGCTGGTCGTAACCGGTCTCAACGACGGAGAACCTCATACTGTCGCCCCCCAGGCAGCTGCTGTTACTTCCCCACCTGGATCCTCGGCCCAGACCACGACGGCCGAGGGGGTTCGGGAAAAATGTTCAGCATGCGTGCGCGGGAGTCGCGCGTCAGACGCGCTTGGGCAGCACGACCACCCGGCCGAAGAACTCGTCGATGCGGCGCACCACGTCGTTGAAGTCGTCCAGGTCGATCGGCTTGGTGACGTACGCGTTGGCCTGCAACGTGTAACTGCCCACGATGTCGGTGTCGGCGTTGGAGGTGGTCAGCACGACGATCGGGATGGTCCGCAGGTCCTCGTCCTGCTTCACCGCGCCGAGCACCTGCCGACCGTCCATCCGCGGCATGTTGAGGTCGAGCAGGATCACGTCCGGCCGGCGGGCCTGCTGGTGCCGGCCCTCGGCGCGGAGAAACTCCATCGCCTCCTCGCCGTCGCTGACCACGTCGATGACCTTGTCGACGTCGGAATCCGCCAACGCCTCCTCGATCATGAGCACGTCACCCGGGTCGTCGTCGACCACCAGGATGCGTACCGGCTGCGGGCTGTCTGCGCCCATCACTACCTGCCTCGGGTCGGCGGGGACGGGACCTGACGGTCACCGCGCTGGCGGGGAAATCTAGCCCATCACTGGGCGGTCTGCGACGCCGGGTCGAGTGACTCCGGGTCGTGGCGCAACACGTCGGCGAGGCCGGTGACCCGCAACACCCGCTCGACCCGCCCGCTGGCCCCGGTGAGCCGGAGCCAGCCTCCCTCGGCTGCCGCCTGGTTGTCTCCCCGGACAAAGACCGCCATGCCGGTGGAGTCGCAGAACGTAAGGTCGGTGAGGTCGAGCAGCACCCGTGTCTCGCCAGCGGCGGCGAGCTCCTCGATCGCGGTGGTCAACTGCGGGGCCGTGCTCAGGTCCAGCTCGCCCGTGAGCCGCAAACGGGCGGCGCCCCCGCCGTCGCGCTCGACGTGGCTGACACTGAACGTCACCGTACTCCCCCTCGCTCCACCCGTGGTGGGACGTTTGCAGTGCGGCAAGTATACGCAGAGCTGACTCGTCGGCCGAGGGCGCGGTGATCGACCCAGAGCGGCCGCCGAACGGCCCCGTCAGCGGTTGACGACGGGCAGCGCGGCGCGTCCCAGGGCCAGCACACGCGCCGCTCGGGGGAAGTCACGCAACGCGACACCGTAGTGGTCGAAGGGCAGGGCCACGGCCTCCACGGGCACCCCACGGCTCACCAGGATCTCCACCAGCCACTCGACGAACTCGGTGAACAACGACGAGTCGTCGACGTAGACCGCCGCGGCCAGGAAATCCACGATGTGACCCAGGTCGCTCACCGTCGAGTCGAGCTGGGTGGCGCTGTAGGAGCGCGCCGCCGGCACCCGCTCCAGCAGGTCGGCCAACGCGCCGTCGATCAGCTCACCCCGACGCCGCACCAGGCTGGCGTACTCGTCGTCGGCCAGGTGCGCCAACCGCGCCGGCGGCACCGCGCGCAGCGCCCCCTCGTCGGAGATGAGGTCGGCCGCTGCGGGGGCGTCCGGCGCCCAGGCCACGCCGAGCCGACGCGCCCACCGGCCGTCCGTGCCGAACCCACGCCCGCCGACCACCACGGGTACGTCTGAACGACGGCAGGCCTCGATCATCCGGTGGGCGTACGGCAGCCGCATCGGCAGCGCGCACGCCAACGCGACAGCGTGCGCGTCGTAACGGTGCAGGTACGACACGAGATGTGCCGCCGGCACGCTGGCGCCCAGGAAGGTCACCTGCCAGCCACGCAACCGCAGCACCTCGGCCACCAGCCGGGGCGGCAGCGCGTGCCACTCGCCGTCCATGCAGGCCACCACCACCCGTCCGCCGGTCGGGCGTGGGTTGACGTGCGCGACCACCGCCGCCACCACCTGCTCGCTGATGTGGGTGGCCGCGTGCTCCTGGGCGACGCTCCACTCGTTGCGCGCCCACCGCTCGCCCACCTCGGCCTGGGCGGGCGCGACCAGGTCCAGCAGCACCCGCTCGGCCGGTACGCCATCGTCGAGCAGGCCGATCGCCAGGTCGATCGCGCCGTACTCGTCGGCGTCGGCGAGGCAGTCCAGGTAGCCAGCGAAAGCCCCGGCCGGGTCGGCGGCCGTTGTGGCGATGGTCACGCGTCGGTCTCCCCCTGCTGGGCGGTATCGGTCAGTTCAGGCACCGAGTGCAGGTGCCGCGACCCACGCCCGCCCGGGGCGGTCGCCCGCAGCGCCAGCACCGCGATGTCGTCGTGGTCGCCGTGCCCCAACCAGTCGCAGGTGACCTGTTCCACCCGCTCGGCGAGGGCCGGCGCGGGCATCCGTTGACAGCCGGTCACGGCAGCGACGAGCCGTTCCGTGCCGAACTGCTCGTCGCCGCGTCGACCGCCACGGGCCTCGGTCACCCCGTCGCTGTAGAGCAGACAGGTCTCCCCCGGCGCCAGTCGTACGGTCACCTCACCGACGCGGGGGTCGGGCACCACCCCGATCAGCATGCCGCGCAGCGGCACCGACTCCACTTCGCCGGAGGTCCGCAACACCAGCGGCGGCAGGTGCCCGCCGCCGGCCATGGTGAGGGTCAGGCCTCCGTCGCGTTGCGGGCGGGCCACGCCGAGCACGATCGTGGCGAAGCGGCCCTGGCCGTGCGCCTGGGTGGTCTCCAACAGCGCGTCGTTGAGCAACCGCAGCAACCGCCCAGGGTGCGACTCCAGCCGGTGCAACGCCTGCAGGCACTGCCGCAACTGGCCGGTGAAGACCGCCGCCTCGACGCCCTTGCCGGACACGTCGCCGAGGAAGAACACCGAGCCTCCGTCGGCCAGCCGGTGCGAGCCGTAGAAGTCGCCGCCGATGCGCAGCCCCGCCTGCGCGGGCCGGTACGCGGTGCCCCACTGCACGCCCGCGGCCTCGGCCGGCTCGACCGGCAGCAGACTGGCCTGGAGAGTGTCCGCGACCTCCGCCTGGTCGCGGTAGAGCAGCGCGGTGGTCAGCGCCGCGCCGGCGCGGGCCGCGAACGCGCGGATCAGGTCCACGTCGGCGTCGTCGTACCAGCGGGTCGCGCGGCGGGCCACCAGCAGCACACCGACCGGCGCGTCCCGACCGGGCAACGGAACGACCCGGGCGGCGCTCTCGGTGCCGGCGAGGGCGGGCAGCCAGCCGGCGTCGACCGCCTGCTCGACCAGCCAGTCGACCGCGTGCGGCTCGACCCCGGTCAGCCCGTCGGCGATGGCAGCCGGCAGGTCACCGCCGGCCAGCGTCCCGCTGTCCACCGTCGGGGCCTCGTCGTCGGTGCGCGAGGCCCGCCACCAGCGAGCCCGACCGCCACGTGGGGCGAGCACCAGCACGGCCACCTCGCCCAGGGTCGGTACGGCGAGACGGACGACCGCCGCGGCAGCCCGGTCGGGGTGCAGCGGATTGCCCAGCTTGTCGCCGACGACGGCCAGGAACGTCGAACGCGCCCGTTCGGCGAGCAACGCGTCGGCGCCGCTGACGCGGTCGGTGACGTCCTCGACGTACCAGCAGCAGCGGGCTCCGGAGAGGGGCACCTGGCGGGCGCTGAGCCGGCGCCCGCGATGGGTGAAGTCGCCCTCGGCCATCTCGGGCACACCGGCCGCGTCCAGCGTCTCGCCGGACGTGACCTCGGGTAGCAGGCGTTCCGCCATCGGGCTGACGTGCCGCACGACGCCGTCGGCGTCGCAGACGATCAGTCCCTCCCGGAAATGCTCGACGACCTCGAACCAGTCGGGGGCGGCGAGATCGCGGTCCGGGGCGAGCGGCGGCAGCGCGGCGGAGGACCGGGGCGGCACGTCGGCGGACCACGCCGGGGACCGTGTCGTACTCGGCGTGGGAAGCCGTCCGTCGCCCGGGTCTATGTCCCTGACGTCGGAAGCAGTCACCAGCTGAGCCTCACTCCTTGTCGTCTGCCCGTGCGCGCGCCGGAGACCGGCGCATTGTCGAAACCCTTCAGGCCACACTACGCCGGTCGGCGGATAGTGGCACCTCAGGGCATTCGGAGGGCGATCGGCCGCGCCCCGCTTTGCGTTTCGCCGCTCGACTGGGAAAATGACGGGATGTCCGATCAGCTGTTGACCATCGAGGCAACCCGGCTCGACGCCGGGCACGTCCGACTCCGGCTGACCGGCGACCTCGACTACGACACCGCGCCCGAGTTGACCGCCGTGGCAGCCGACCTGCGCGGCGACGACGAGGTGCTGATCGACCTGACCGGGGTCAGCATCTGCGACTCCTCCGGGCTCAGCGCGCTGCTGGTGGTGCAGCGGAGCGCTCGGGTGATTCACCTGACCGGGGTCAGCCCCCAGTTGCAACGGATGCTCGACCGCACGGGCCTGGCCGAGTTGCTGGCCGTCGACCACGACGACCTCCGCGCCACCGGCTGATCGTCGGCCACCCCGGGCGGGCCGGGGTGGCCCCCGACCCTGGGACCTGGGGTCGGGGGCCGGAGGAATGTCTAGGGTGCCGTCATCGGCTGGAGCCGGGGCCCGCTCTCACGCAGTTCGCCGGTCGGAGGCGGTTCAACGTCCTCGGGCTCTCCCGAATCGGGCGTCTGGTACAGATAGCGGACGAACTGCCCACCCGCCTCATTGTCGTCCGCGCCGGGCCACTGGCCGATGCAGTCCATGCCGACCACCTCACGGCCGGTCCCGTCGGCCTCCTCCAGCAGCGCCCACAGGCTCACCGGGTAACACCTGGTGGCCTCGGGCGTGACCTGCCAGCGCGCGTACCAGCCGGGTCGGGCGGGGACGATCTCGACGATCTGCTTCATGACGACCTTCCTTCCGCGTACCTCGGAAGAACGTTGGTCCTGAGGTGATCGTGCGGGCCGTGCGGGTGAGCACCCCTCACCCCCGCCGGATGAAGCGTCGACGAAGGCCCTGCCGACCCGGCCGGCGGTCCCCGTTTCCTTCTCTTCGACGGCGGGAAGGCGACTGGCGCAGCCACGATCCCCAGCGGAAGGGGTGCCACGATGCGCAAGCAGATGGAAGGCGACAACCAGAGGCGTCGGGCGTTGGCCCGGCAGGCCCGCGAACAGAGTCGCCAGCCCAGCGAGATCGGCGCCAGCCTGAGCGCCTCCAAGCAACTCACGAGCCTCGAGGCAGGCAAGCGAGCCGGCCCACCGCCGGCCGGACCCCACAAACCGGACAGTACGCGCGGCGGCCCGGCCCCGCCGCAACTCGGCAGCGCCGACAATCCGCGGCCGCAACCGTCCCCGCCGAGCGGCGCGGCCGGCGTGAGCACGATGGGCTACCACGACCTGGTCGACGAGGTCCGGCGTCGCGCCGGGGTCGACTTCAAGACCGCCAAGGTGGGTACCGAGGCGACCGTTCTGGTCCTCGCCTTCGCCCTGGAGACCGCCGAGCGGCAGCGGCTGCTCGCGGCGGTGCCGGCGTCGCTGCACGACGTGCTGCCCGTCGACGGCATCGAACGGCACCAGGACCTTCCCGGCTTCCTGGCCGAGGTGGGTCGGATCAGCGGCAACACCCCGGAGCAGGCCCGATACCAGGCGGAGGCCACGATGGCCGCGCTCGCCGAGCAGGACGGCGACCTGGTCGAGTCGTTGCACGTACCCGACGGGCTGCGCGACCTGCTCAATCCGCCGGAGGCCGGCGGCGGTCTGGTCGGCGCGTCCACCACCACACCCACCCTGGACGCCGACGAGATCGACGCGGCGTTGGACGACCTGCCCTACTGGTCCGGCGACAGCGACGGCCTCTACCGGGTCGTCGCGCTGCCGCCGGACAACCTGGACCGGGTGCTGGCCCGCCTCGACCGGCTGCGCCAGGACAACGGCCGCGGCCCGAGCATCGGGCGTCCCGGGGACACCGCCGCGGTCCTGACCGTACGCACCAGTCAGGCCAACGGGGTGACCGCGCTCGACGTGGACCTCGCCCACCAGGTCGACGACGCGATCGACGAGGTGGGGGCCGGGATGGCCGGCGGCTGACCGGCCACCGTGACCCGGGCGGGCCGGCGGGCGGGGTCACACCCCGCTCCGCCGGCCCGTCGGCCGTGCCGGGCCACCGCCGGGCCGGACCGCCGGCTCGGCTAGCGTGCCGGTCATGAACCGCGCCGCCGACCGGCTGGAACTGGTCGTCGACCCGGTCCGGCGGACCGGGCGGACGCTGCTGTCCGCCGGCGTCGAACAGTCGTACGTGGACGTCGAGGACCCCCGACACCTGCACTTCGAGTACGTCCGGCGGATCGCCTCGGCGGTGCGGGTGGCCGCCCCGGCCGGCACCCCGTTGCACGTCCTGCACCTGGGCGGCGGCGCGTTGACGCTGCCCCGCTGGCTGGCCGCCACCCGACCCGGCTCCCCGCAGCGGGTCGTCGAACGGGACCCGGCGGTGGTCGAGCTGGTCGCCCGGGAGTTGCCGCCGCTGCCGCCCGAGGTACGGGTGGAGGTCGCCGATGCCCGGGACGCGCTCACCGCCACCCCGGCCGGCCGGTACGACGTGGTGATCGCCGACATCTACCGGGCCGCCCAGATGCCCCGGCACGTCCGCACTGTCGAGTTCGCCGCCGAGGTGGCCCGTGTCCTCCGCCCGGACGGGACGTACCTGCTCAACGTGACGGACCTGCCGCCACTGGTCGCCACCCGGGCGCAGGTCGCGACGGTGCGGGCGGTCTTCGCCGACGTGTGCGTCGTCGGTGACCGGCGGATGCTGCGCGGCCGGCGGTACGGCAACCTGGTGCTGGCCGCGACGTCACGCCCCGGCGGTCTGCCGGTCGGCCGGCTGGCGGTGGCGGCCCTGCGCGACCCGGTGCCCGGTGGACTGCTGCACGCCGCCGCGCTCGACACGTTCGTGGCCGGCGCCCGTCCCGTTACCGACATGGACGACACCGTCGGCCGCTGATCACCGATGCGTCCGCAATGCCGGGTTTCCGACGCCCCCGGCGGGGAAGGCGCGGCGGATGAGCAACGCCGACGATCGAGCGACGGCCCGCCGGACCCTGATCGTGATCGGTCTGGTGCTGGCGAGCGCGTTAGCGCTGGCGTTCGTGTACGCGACCCGCCGGGTGCTCGCCTGGGCCGTGGTCGCCGCGTTCTTCGCCGTGGCGCTCAAGCCCCTCGTCGACCGGCTGCAACACCGCCTCGTCCGGCGCCGGTCAGTGGCCACGCTGCTGGTGTTCCTCGTCGCGTTCGTGCTGCTGGCGATCCTGGCCGCGCTCATCCTGGTGCCGTTGTTCGACGAGGTGGGCCGGTTCGCCGACCGGGCACCCGGACTGTTGCACGAGGCCCGCGCCGGCCAGGGCCCGCTGGGGCGCCTGCTGGAACGCACCGGGGCGCGACGCTACGTCGACGAACACTCCGACCAACTGCGTGACCTCGGGACCCGGCTGCGCCAACCCGCTGTGGGCGTGCTGCGGGGCGTGGTCGAGACGGTCGCCGGGCTGGTCACGGTCATCGTGCTGGCGTACCTCATGGTGTTGGAGGCCCCGCGGATCACCCGCGGCGTGCTCGCGGCGGCCGGGGACGGTCAGGGCGAGCGACTGCGCCGGGTCGGCCGGGAGGTGTCGCGGACGGTCACCGGCTACCTCACCGGCAACCTGCTGATCAGCGTGATCTGCGGGCTGTTGACCTACCTGGTGCTGGCCCTCACCGGGGTGCCGTTCGCGGCCGTGATCGCCCTGCTGGTGGCGGTGGCCGACCTGATACCGCTGGTCGGCGCCACGCTGGGCGCGGTGATCGCGGCCGGGGCGGGATTCCTGCACTCCCCCACCGCCGGGGTGGTGGTGCTGGTCTTCTTCGTGGTCTACCAGCAGGTGGAGAACCACCTGCTGCAACCGTTCATCCTGTCCCGGGCGGTGCGGCTCAACCCGCTGACCGTGCTGGTCAGCGTGCTGCTCGCGGCGGAGCTGGCCGGCCTGCTCGGCGCGCTGCTGGCCATCCCCGCCGCCGGCATCGTCCAGACCCTGTTGCGGGAGTACGGGCCGCGTCGGCTCCGGCCCGATCCGGCCCCGCCGGGCGGTGCCCGCTCAGCGGGCCCGGCTCGCGACCTCCGGTGAGGTGCTCTCCAACGGGACCGCGTTGGCCGGCACCAGCCCCAGCTGCACCGCCGACCGGGTCAGCGCGGCGTCCAGGGCCCAGTCGGCGCTCACCCGCGTGCGGTTTCCCGGCATCGCCATCAGGTGGTACGCCCGGGTGACCGCCTTCGCCGGCAGCCCGCCCAGGTTGACGTGCAACGGGTTCGCCGCCGCGTCCTTGCCGCCCAGGTCGACGACCCAGCCCAGGTCGTGGTGCTTGTACGGCTTGCGCTTGCCGAAACCGTACGACGCGGCGATGTTGTGCGCCGCGCGCTTGCCCTGCCGTTGCGCGTGCTGGGCGGTCATCCCGCAAACCTTGCCCGGGTTCACCAGGTCAGGCACCGCTGCGGCGTCACCGATGGCGTACACCTCCGGGTAGCCGGGGACGTTGAGGAACTCGTCGGTCACCAACCGGCCCCGGTCGGTACGCAACCCCAGCTCGTTGACGAACGGGTCGGGCCGCACCCCCACACACCACACGAGGGTGCAGGTCGGCACGTACTCGCCGTCGGTGAGCTTCACCCCGTCGCAGGTCGCCTCGGCCACCGACGTGCCCATCCGGACGTCCACACCGCGCCGTTCGAGCACCCGGTGCGAGGTGTCCGACATCCGCTTGTCCAGCTCCGGCAGCACCCGGGACGCGACGTCGAGCAGCATCCAGCGGGGCCGGACGGTGAGCCGGGGCCGCTGGGCGTGCAACGCGTCGGTGAACAACTGCCCGTGCGCGGCGACCTCGGTGCCGGTGTAACCCGCCCCGACCACCACGAACGTGGCCCGCGCCTGCTGCTCGGCCGGATCCTCGGCCTGCTCGGCAAGCTCGATCTGCCGGATGATGTGGTCGTGCAGGTAGACCGCCTCGGGCAGGCCACGGAAGCCGTGCGCGTACTCGGTCACCCCGGGGATGGGCAGCAACTTGTTGACACTGCCCACGGCGAGCACCAACCGGTCGTACGCCAGCCGATTCTTGTCCCCCTCTGCCTGGGTGAAGCCGACCCAGCGGTTCTGCAGGTCGACGTGGTCCGCCTCGCCGATCACCACCCGGACGTTCTTGAGCGTCCCGGTCAGCGGCACCGCGATCCGTTTGGGCTCGACCACCCCGGCGGCCACCTCGGGCAGCAACGGCAGGTAGAGGAAGTAGTCGGTGGAGTTCAGCACCACGATCTCGGCCCGGTCCCGGGCGATCCGGCTCAACGTCTTCGCCGCGTGGTAACCGGCGAACCCGGCCCCCACGATCACCACACGAGGTTTCGTCATTGCGGGCCGTTTCCCGTCGCGGGCCCGGACAAACGTCCCCGAACCGGCCGGTCGCCTTCCGGGTGTTCACCGGATCGCAACAGTGGCGCCGGCAACTCCTGGCCGCGCCCACAGCGTTTGAGCTCGCGTAACACGTCCCCGACCTCCGGAGTGAACAGGTGCGTTACCGATCCACCGTCGCCGTGCTGGCGTCCATGACGCTGCTCGCCGGCTGCACGGCCGACCCACCGGCGGCGCCGACGAAGGGCGGCACCTCCGCGACCCCGTCCGGTGCTCCCACGCTCTCCGGCCCGTACGCGGCGTTCGCGGCGGGCATGTCGAAGCCGGTCGTTGACCCGCTCTACCCCGAGCGTGGCACCGACGCCGTGGACGTGCTGCACTACGGACTCGACCTGGACTGGTCACCGACGAAACGCACCCTCACCGGCACCGCGACAGTGCACCTGCGGCCGACCCGGGACGCGTCGTCGGTGAGCCTGGACTTCACGCCGTACACCCTCGACACCGTGACCGTCGACGGCACCAGCGCCAAGGCGGCGGTCACCCACGAGAAGCTCGTGGTCGAGACCCCGGTCCGCGCGGACGTCCCGATCACAGTGGTCGTCGGCTACCACGGCAAGCCGTCGACCACGCCGATGCCGTCCAAGCGCGGCGATGCCCACCCGCTCGGGCTGACCGTCGACAGCGAGGGCGGAATCTGGACGATGCAGGAGCCGTTCGGGGCCTTCACCTGGTACCCGGCCAACGAACACCCCTCCGACGAGGCGCTCTACGACATCGCCATCACCGCGCCCAAGGGCTGGACGGGAGTCGCCAGCGGCACCCCGGTCGGGCAGAGCGGCACCACCTTCACCTACCGCAGCACCGTCCCCGTTGCGTCGTACGCGACGACCCTGGCCGTTGGCAGGTACAAGAAGCTCGCCGCCACCGGCCCGCGCGGCATCCCCGTCACCACCTGGTACCGCGCGAAGGACACCCGGTACCTGCCGATGCTCAAGCGGTCCCCGGGCTTCCTCACCTGGTTGGAGGAGCGCTTCGGGCCGTACCCGTTCGACTCCGCCGGCCTCGTCATGGCCGAGTCCGGCTCCGCCATGGAAACCCAGCAGATGGTCACCCTGGGCGAGGTCCAACCGCAACGCGGCGACAGGATGTTCGACCTCACCACAGTGCACGAGTACGCCCACCACTGGTTCGGCGACGCCGTCACGCTCACCGACTGGCGCGACATGTGGCTCAACGAAGGCTGGGCCCTCTACGTGCAGAAGCTCTACGAGCAGGACAAGTACGGGCTGTCCGACGCCGAGCTGGTCGCGTCGAGCCGGCAACGCGACGGGGAACTGCGCAGGGAGTACGGCCCGCCGAGCAAGCCCGACCCGGCCGAGTTCGGTGCGACGAACGTCTACACCTGCGGCGCGGCGATGCTCCGCCAACTGCACCAGGCGCTGGGCGACGAGCGGTTCTTCGACCTGGCACGGGGTTGGGTGCAGGAGAACCTGCACACCCAGCAGACCCGGGCGTCGTTCACCGCGTACGTCAACAAGAAGACCGGCCACGACTTCACCGCGCTCATCGACACGTGGCTGGACTCCCCCACCACGCCCCCGGAAACCGGTCCCCTCGCCCGGTGACGACCGGCGGCCCGGCGGCCCGCAAGATCCGCGCAATATCCCGGATGTTGCTGCCTCATCGGCTCGTGAGGCAGCACTTTCCCCGATGTTGCGCGGATCTTGGATCGGCGGGCCGACCGGTCAGGCGGTGGGTTGGGCGGTGATCGCCCACCGTTCGTGGTCGCGCCAGGCGCCATCGATGAACAGGTAGTCCGGGGAGAAGCCCTCCAACCGGAAACCGAGCTTGCGGGCCACCCGCCGGGACGGCTCGTTGCCCGGCTGGATGTTCGCCTCCAGGCGGTGCAACCCGGCAGTGGTGAACGCGTGGTCGATCACCAGGGAGACGCCCGCCGAGGCGTGGCCGGTCCCGCTGTACGGCAGGAACGCCGCGTACCCCAGGAACCCGCCGCGCAGCGCGCCCAGCACGATCCCGCTGATGTTCACGTAGCCGGCGATCGCACCACTGGCCCGGTCACAGATCAGGTAGCCCGCGCTGTCGCGGCGGCGGATCCGGCGAAGGTAGAGGTCGTACTCCTCGGGGGTGCCCGGCGCGGCCAACCACGGGTGGTGCAGGTCCCGGCTACGCCGCGCGGCGGCGACGAACTCGTCGGCGTCGGCGGGCCGGGGCCGGCGGATCGCGGCGGGACCGCCGGTACGCAGGTATCTCACGGCCGACCACTCTGACCGACCGAGGCGGCTGTTGTCCAACCGACCGGGCGTCGTCGCGCAGCACGATCATGCTGGGTGGGTGCACCGGCCGCCGCGGGTCATCGCGTCCCGGCGTCGGTGCTCTCCCGGGGAAGCACTGTGTGCGGCGCGATGATGTCGGCGACCGCGGCGTCCGGTCGGTTGATCCGGATGGCGAGGCGGGCCACGGCCTCCCGGGCGACGAAGCCGGTGTCGACAGCGACGGTGCTCAGGGTGGGCCGCGAATAGCGTCCCTCCTCGATGTCGCCGATGCCGATCACCGCCACGTCGGCGGGGACGCGCAGCCCCACGTCGAAGGCCGCCCGCATCGCGCCGATGGCGAGCGGGTCGGACGAGCAGAGGATCGCGTCCGGCCGGTCCGGTCCGCTGAGCAGGTCACGGGCCGCGCGGTAGCCGTCGGCCCGCCGGTGGTGCTGCGCCGACAGCACGGGACCGGGCACCAGCCCGGCCCGTCGCAGCGCCCGGTGGTATCCCGTCGAGCCCGGTTGCGGCGCGGCGGTGGCGCGTACACCGATTGCGGCGACCCGTCGGCGACCGACGCCCAGCAGGTGGTTCGTCGCGTCCTCGGCGGCCTGTGCGGCGTCGATCCGGACCTGGTCGCACCGCTGGTCGTGCGATGCGCCCCCGATCAGGACGACGGGTGGACCGGTGGCGGCCAGCGGGCCGTCCGGTTCGTCGAGCGTGCCGGACGCACCGACCAGGATCCCGTCCACCGGCATCGTGCGGACGTCGTCGAGCCCCGACGACGTGGGCTGGTCGTCGTGCGCGACGACCACGCGCAACCCCCGCTGTCCGGCCGCGTGGACGACAGCGGTGGCGAGATCGTCGGCGTACGGCAGGTGGGTGGCCGGTAGGACGAGGGCGAGCACCCCGGTACGCCCGGTACGCAGGGTCCGGGCGGAGGCGTTGGGCCGGTAGCGCAGCTGGACCACGGCGGCCTCGACCCGCCGCCGCACCTCGGCGCTGACGTGGGGGTAGCCGTTGACCACATTCGAGACGGTCTTGATCGACACCCCGGCGAGCCGGGCCACGTCCTTGAGCGTGGAGGCCACGACCCGCCCTTCCCGACCGATGTCACACCGGCAAAACAGTTTCACTGGTGTAGTTCCGACCCTCGCAGGCGATGACACACCTGTCAAGGCGGTACGGTGGTGTCAATGACAGGGGGTTACCGGTGGACGACGACGCTGCCGTGCCGGCCGCCGCCCGGCTGATCCGGGACTTCGTCAACACCGTCGAGCCACAGATCGACCACGAGACGTTGACCAGCCCCGGCCTCCTCCGCGACTGGTTCGCCGAACGGCACCTGATGCCGGCCGACGCACACCTCGGGCCGACGGACCTCGACCTGGCCACGACGATCCGCGAGGGCCTGCGCGCGGTGCTGCTCGGCCACGCCGGCCACGAATCCGACCCCGGCGCGCTCGATCGGCTCAACCAGGCGTTGGCGGGGATGCCCATCGCGCTGCGCTTCGCGGACGACGGTCATCGCCTGGTCGACGCCGCCAGCACCCCCCTGGGCCAGGCCGTCGCCGGTCTGGTCGACGCCATCCGGCAGTCCGCCGAGGACGGCACGTGGCAACGGCTCAAGGTCTGCGCCCGCGACACCTGCCGCTGGGCCTACTACGACTCCTCCCGCAACCAGACCCGCCGCTGGTGCTCCATGGCCGGGTGCGGCAACTACGTCAAGATGAAACGGGCGTACGCCGTCCGCACCGGCCGTCGGCCGTCGGCCCAACCCCGACGCCCTGATGCCCCCTGAGGAGGCCGAAGACAGGTCAGGTCACCCCGCACCCGCGAGTAATCGGCGAGCCCGTCGTCGACAGTGGATGCGAGGATCAGCCGATGGACGACGATCTCGCGGTTGCCCTGGCACGCGTTCGGGACGTGTTCGCCCGCTACCCGCGCCGTGCGGTGCTCGACGGCTGCCCGCACTGCAAGGGCGACGTGCTGGTCGACGAGCACGACCTGTTCTCACTGACCATCAGCCTCGGCAACACTGTCGGCAGCCGCGACGACGTGAAGAGCCTGCTCCCGGTGTTCCTCGAGTCGCTGGTGGTGTCCGAGGACCTGTACCCCGGCATCATCCTGGGCAAGCTCCCCCGCGAGGAGTGGCGCACCTGGCCCCAGGACGAGCAGGAGGCCATCGACGCGTACCTCGACGCGGTGTGGCGGTCGCTACTCGCCCACCACCCGCCGCGACTGGGGGCCTTCGAGGACGCAGCGACGTTCCTCGACGCGGCCCGCGCGGCCGGCGAGCGCGTCGAACGATTCCTCGACGTCTGGGACGCCACGCCCACCTCGTCGGCAGACCGTCACCTGGCCGAGATGGTCAGCAGAGTCGACTTCCTGAAGAGGAAGCCGAGCCTCCTGGGAGACTGGTTACGCCGAGAGGCGGTACGCGACCGCCTGCACCGCGCGTTCGAACGGGACCACGACTCGGCCTGGGCCGACGACCTCGCCCGGGCCTACGACCTCCTCCGCCGCTGACCGGGGCGCCTGCTCGTCAGAGCGGGCCGGAGAACGGCTGCTGCATCGGCATGGGGACCTGGAGGAAGGTCGTGCCGCGCATGTCCAGCCAGGCCCGGTCCGGCCCACGGACCAGTCGCATCATCACCGCCTCGCAGGACGGGCAGCGCGCTACCAGACCCGGGGCGTGCGAGTAGACGTGCAGGCTGGCCATCGAGCCGGTCATCCCGCAGTTCTCACAGCGACCCGTCGCGCTGCTCAGGTCCACGGTCAACAGCTCGCGCATCGGGCCGTCGAGCATGTTGCCGTCCACGTACGACATCTCGGTCATCGGATCTCCTCGACAGGGCGTGCGTCAGCCGGTGGGGCCGAAGCGTTCGGTCTTGACCCGCCGCGACGGATGCCCGAGCCCCACCATCAGGTCGGCGACGGTCTCCACGAACGCGGTCGGGCCGCACACGTAGGTGAGCGGTTGCAGGTCCGGTGGCCACCCGTGCGTGTTGACGTCGGAGAGCCCGATGCGGTGCGGGTCGCCGCGCCAACCCTCGGGCGCCTCGCGGGTGTAGACGTACGCGACGTCCAGGCCGAAGTCGTCGCGGACCCGGCGGCGAAGCTCGTCGGCGTAGATCACGTCACCGGGCGTGCGCACCGAGTAGATCAGCCGGAACGCCGCCTTGTTGCCGGCGGCGCGGCGGGCCCGGATCATCGCCATCAGCGGCACGATCCCGGAGCCGCCGGCGACGAGCTGCACCGGCGCGGTCTCCTCCGGCCGCCAGATGAACCACCCACCGAGCGGTCCGCGGACCTCCACCGGGTCGCCCTCGCCGAAGACATCGATGAGGTACGGGGACACTTCGCCGTCGTGCACGCGCTGGACGGTCACCTCGATGCGCGGGCCGCCCGGGCCGTCCACGACCGGCCCGGCGATGGAGTACGACCGGGCCGCCTGGTAGCCGTCCGGGGCGGTCAGGCGCAGGTCGACGTGCTGCCCGGGCAGGTGACCCGGCCAGTCCGGCACCTCCAGCACCAGGGTCTGCGCGGTAGGTGTCTCCACCCGGCGCTCCACCAGCCGACCGACCTGCCAGCGGTTGGCCGTCCGGGGCGGGCTGCTCGTCGCCACGGCGCGCTCAGTCACCCTGGTACCGCTGTTCGCGCCACGGGTCCCCGTAGTCGTGGTAGCCGGCGGTCTCCCAGAACCCCGGCTCGTCCATCGTCTTGAGCCGGATGCCGCGAACCCACTTGGCGGACTTCCAGAAGTAGAGGTGCGGCACGAGCAGCCGCGCCGGGCCGCCGTGCTCGGCGGCGAGCGGGGCACCCTCGAAGGTGTGCGCCACCCAGGCCCGGCCGCCGCGCAGGTCGTCCAGCGGCAGGTTGGTGCTGTAGCCGCCGTAGGAGTGCGCGAGCGCGAAGTGCGCCCCCGTGTCGACGTCGGCGAGCAGGGTGTCCAGTGAGACGCCCTGCCAGGTGGTGCCGAGCTTCGACCAGCGGGTGACGCAGTGGATGTCCACGTGCGGCGTCTCCTGCGGCAGAGCCATCAGCTCCTGCCACGACCAGCGGTGTTCGCTGCCGTTCTCGGCGGAGATGACGAACTCCCAGGTGTCCAGGGAGACCCGGGGCGTCGGGCCGGCCGAAAGCACCGGAAAGTCCTCGGTCAGGTACTGACCAGGCGGCAGGGCCGGCTCCTGCGTTCGGGGCCGACCCTGAAAACCCGGTGACACGATTCCCATTGCACAGTCGTACCACCCGCACCGGTGGGGGCGGGAGGTTTCCCGCGTACCCCCTCGTCGCCCGGCGCGGCGCGGTCAGTGCCGCTCGGCGACGACCTTGCGGTCCTCGGGCAGGTCGCCGCCCCGGGTGGCGCGCAGGCTGGTCACGGTGACCACCACCAGCACACCGATGATCACGCCGAGCGAGGCCAGGGTGGGGATCTGCGGCACGCTGTCCCAGATGCCGTGCGCCCAGTGCAGGCCCAGCTTGAGGCCGATGAACGCGAGGATGATGGCCAGGCCGTAGCTGAGGTGCACCAGCCGGCTCAGCGCCGCGTGCAGGACGAAGTAGAGCGCCCGCAGGCCGAGCAGGGCGAACGCGTTGGTGGCGAAGACCAGGTACGGGTCCTCGGTGATGCCGTAGACCGCCGGCACCGAGTCGACAGCGAAGACGACATCGGTGGCCAGCACCGCGACCACCACCAGGGCGAACGGGGTGAGTGCCCGCTTCGCGCCCTGGCGGACGGTCATCTTGGTGCCGTGGTAGTCGTCGACCACGGGCATGACCTTGCGCAGCAGCTTCACCGAGCGCATCTTGTTGATGTCGACTTCCTGCTGGTGCCCGGACAGGGCGTCACGCAGCAGCTTCACCGCCGTGGCGATGAGGATGATCGCGAAGAGCAGGAAGGCGAAGTCGAGGGTCTGCAGGGCGGCCGCGCCGAGGGCGATGAACACGGCCCGCAGCACCAACGCGCCGGCGATGCCGTAGAGCAGCACCCGCTGGGCCAGCACCGCCGGAACCGCGAACGCGGCCAGCAGCAGCATGAAGACGAAGAGGTTGTCGACCGAGAGCGACTTCTCCACCAGATAACCGGTGAGGTACTCCACGCCCTGCTGGGAGCCGTAGCGGGACCAGATCCAGGCGCCGAACGCCAACGGCAGGGCGATGTAGAACGCCGACCAGCCGATGGCCTCCCGCATGGACACCTCGTGCGGGCGACGGGTGACCAGGAAGTCCAGCACCAGCAGCAGGACCACGCCGATGATCGTGACCGCCCACAGCGTGGGCGTGCCGACCGACGACAGGTCACTGGCGGCGGACAGATACGACACTTCGCGCATTGGGGTCTCCTCGAACACCGTCATGTTCGAGGTCTCCTTCACCCATCACCGTGATGGGCAACCACCCGAGGCGCGCCGGGCGCGCCGTACTGACCGGAATGGTTCGTGGGAAGTACTCCCCTCGCACGACAAGGTTAGGCCAGGCCGAATCGCCATGCCAAGCGGGACATTGATGGTTGCCCTGGTAAACAGCTGTGTGTGACCGGGAAGGCCGCTGTCAGGCGCGACGAAGCGTCACGCCCGGCGCCATCGCCTGCTCGACCAGACCCCGGTAGTCACGCGGCAACTGGGTCACCACGTCGTCGAACTCACCACCGGTGATCGCCTCGCGCAGAGTGGTGAAGACCGCCCGGACGGCGTCGTCGGCGGCAGGCTCCTCCACACCGGCACGTAACGCGACCCGCGCGACGAACTCGGCCGCACCGAACCGGTCGGCCTGCTCGGTGCTCGGGCTCGGCTTAAGCACCAACTGCAACGGCTGCGGCAGTTGAACGGCCAGGTCCAGGACCTCACCGCCGGTCAACCGCTCGGCGAGCGTCTCCAACACCGCCCGGGTCAACTCCACCGCCCGCTCGGACGACGTCGCGGTGCGCTGGGAAACCTGGTCGATGAAGGTGTCGTAGTTCATCGCGTACTCCCTCTGGGCTCGCGTCGGCGTCTGCGACTACCCGCGGCGACCCAGCGGAAACGGCGGGGTTTCCTGCGCCCGGCGGGCGTGACCGGCCGGCGGGCGGGTAACCGCCGCCGGTCGTCACCACATCGATGCCCGAGGGAGCCCCTGCCATGGCGAGTTACGCCGAGGTCCTGCAGTACCTGTCGAGCCTGGACTACCCGGCCGAGAAGGCCGACGTGGTCCGTGAGGCCGAACGGGAGGGCGCCCCGCCGGACGTGCTGAAGGCGCTGCGCGCGCTGCCGCCGGTGGACTACGCCAACGGCACCGAGGTCGCCCGGTCGGCCGGCATCGAAGCGGCACCCGAGGTGGGCGCCGCCCAGCGGGCCGAGCAGGCCCGGGACAAGAAGCACAACCGGGTCTCGCAGCATCTGCGCGGCATCTGACCCGGCGGTGACGTCGACCGCCCGGACACGGACTCGTCACCGATGACCCACACCAGCCCATCCCGGCCCGTGGAGGTGCGTTTCCCCGCCGCGCGGCAACTCGCCGTGGTGGCGGTGGCCGGCGTCGTCGCCGGCGGCCTCTTCGCGCTGCTGCTGCCAGTGCCCCTCGCCGCGCTGGCCGGCTGGGACGTGGGCGCCCTGAGCTGGCTCGTGCTGGTGTGGCGCAAAATCTGGCCGATGGACGCCGAGCGGACCGCCCAGTTGGCAGTGCACGAGGACCCGAACCGGGCGGTCCGCGACGCGCTCCTGCTCGTCGCCTGCCTGGCCAGCCTGCTGGCCGTGGGGTTGGTCGTGGCCAGCGCCCAGAGCGCGCCTCCCGGTGTGACCCGCGAGCTGCACAGCGGGCTGGGCGTGCTGAGCGTGGTGCTCTCCTGGTTCGTGGTGCACACCGTGTTCGCCGCCCGGTACGCCCGGATCTACTACACCGGCCCGGACGGCGGGGTGAACTTCAACCAGCCCGAGCCGCCCTGCTACTCCGACTTCGCGTACGTCGCGTTCACTATCGGGACCACGTTCCAGGTGTCCGACACCAACCTGACCAGCAACGAGATGCGTCGTACGGTGCTGCGGCACTCAATGGTGTCGTACCTGTTCGGGGCGTTCATCATCGCCGTGACAGTGAACCTGCTGGCGGGTCTTGCGCGCTGAGTCGTTCCTCGCGGTCCGGCCTACGGAGCGACCGTGGCGGCCCCGGGGACGACACGGGGGCGAGGGTCGAACGAATCGCCGGGACAGGCGGGCGCCCCCTGGTCACGAACCGCGACCCGGGGCGCCACGCAAACCTGCCCAGGCGGTGAACCGCACCCGAACCGGGTGCCGTCACCAGGCGGTGGATGGCCGCTCGAACCGAGCGGCCAGCACTGCCGGGTCCAACCATACGACAGAACATCCTCCATTCGGTCAGTATTTGGCGAAGTGTGGGCCACCACACGTCATGATCGGCCCGTCACCTCCGCGTACCGGTGCTCAAGGTCGACCCGCGCCAGCGCCCCCACCAGCCAGGCAAGCTGCTCCGACTCCCCGCTGGCCAGGCCGGCCAGATCATCCGCCGACCTGCCCAGCCCGAGCCGACGAGCCGCCGCCAACGCGCGCCGGTCGGCCACCGGGGCGACCTCCCGCCACAACGCCTGCGCCTCGCGGAGGAACAGGTCGACGACCTGGCCGTCGACACCGGGAAGCTCGGCGAGGAGCTCCCGCTCCCGAGCCGGATCGTGGTGCGCCAACGCCCGCAACCTCCGCAGATCACCCCGGTATCGCTCGACAACGGTGCGACCCAGGTCGCCCAGCACGGCGGCGAGGGCGTCCACGTCGCCTCGCTGACCGCTGGCACGCAGCACCCGCACCCGGTCCTCGTGCAGCGAACGGGCCAGCCCTGCCGCGCTGTCCCAGCCCTCGTCGCGCAACGCCCGGGCACCGTCCAACGCCCGGCGGAAGTCACCCCGACGGGCCAGCAGCACCGCCAGATAGAGCACCTGGAACAGGCTCGCCGGATTGTTGGTCACCCGAAAGCCGTACTGCTCGGCGAAGCCCCGCCCGGTGCCGGCAAGCCGGCGCGCCAGGCGCTTCCGGTCCGCCATCGGGGTGATCAGAGTGGTCGGCATGCCGGCGACTACCCGCGCGACCGACTGTCACACGCGGGGTGCACGCCGGTGCGGTCACGGGCCCGTCAGCCCTGCCGGCCCGTCAGCCGTGCAGGCCGCCGGTGCGGTCGCGGGCCTTGAGGCGGGTGGTGGGCAGGGCGGGTGCCGGCAGCGGCGGCGCCGCATCGTCGGCGACGACGCCGAAGCGCGCGTCCCCCGCCATCCAGTCCTCCCGGGCGGCGAGGATCTCCTCGTGCGAGCGGCCCACGAAGTTCCACCACATCACCAGCGGCTCCTCGAACGGCGTACCGCCCAGCAACAGCAACCGGGCCCCCGACCCTCCCCGCACGGTCAGCTCGCGGCGACCCGTACCCAGGTAGAGCAACGCCCCCGGCTCGAACCCCACCCCGGCGGCCTCCGCCGAGCCGGACATCGCCAGCACGGCGTACTCGAAATCGGGCCGCAACGACAACGTCGTCGGCGCCTCACCGCCCAGCTCCAGTTGCACCCCCACCAACGGGGTGTGCACCACCGCCGGTGACCGCTGCCCACCGAACTCACCGACCAGCAGGGTGACGTCCACCTCGCCGTCGCGCCAGCGCGGCAGGTCGGCGTGGTGCGCGAAGTCCGCCGCACCGGCTCGCGCCGGGTCCGGCAACGCCACCCAGAGCTGTACGCCGTGCATCACCGGCGGATGGTCGGCCGGCGACCGCTCGGAGTGGGCGATGCCGTTCCCGGAGGTCATCACGTTCAACTGGCCGGGCCGGATCGGCTGCACGTTGCCGAGGCTGTCCCGGTGCAGGATCTCCCCTTCCAGCAGCCAGGTCACCGTCTGCAGACCGGTGTGCGGGTGCGGTGGCACCTCCATGCCGGGCCGCTGCGCCACATCGTCCGGGCCGAAGTGGTCGACGAAACACCACGCGCCGACCATGCGGCGGGGACGCTGTGGCAACAGTCGCCGCACAGTGGTGTACCGCCCCAACGGCACGTCGTGGCCGGGCAACAGCACACTGCCGGGATCAACGTCGGCCACACCAGGCGGTCGGGTCTGCGCCAGCATCGACTCGGTACGCTCCACCGCCCGACTGTACGCTCACGCCCACCCACGGCCGCAGCGCTTCGGTTCGCCGACTGCTTGGCTCACCGGCCTTGGCCTTGGCCTTTGGCTACTCGGCTCACCGGCCGCCGGCGGACACCGTCACCCGGTTCGCACCCGCGACCAGGTCCAGGTAGAGCCGTTCGGTCGCACGATCCCAACCCGGCGTGCTGAGGACCGCACCCGCGCCCACCCCATCCCAGCGGTCGGTGCCCAGCGCGACCGAACCGGCGCCCACTCCCACGCGAACCCGCACCGGCGTCTCCCCGGCGAGCCGGATGTCGAGCTGACTAGTTCCACCGATGAGTCGTACCGTCAGGATGCTGGCGCCCTCCGGGCTGCCGGCACCGGACGCGCTGCCGGTGCCGGCCGCGGTGACCGGTGGCAGCAGGATCTCGGTGTGGGCCGACCCGCCAACGAGTTCCACGCCCAGCAACCGGCCCCGGGCCAGGTCCAGGACCTGACGGCTCACCCCGCCGGCGAGGTGCAGACGCCAGGCGACCCGCTCGTTGAGCAGCACCCGCACGGCCCGTGTGCCACGCTCCCCGGACTCCGCGAGGTCGAGTCGGACGGTCTCCCCGGTGACTGTCGGTCGACCCACCACCGACGAGTCGGCCGGGCTGCTGATCCGGTACAGGTCGTTCCCCAGCTCGGCCATCCGCAGGTCGAACGAGGACACCCCGTCCGCGAGCACGAAGGTGCCTTTCTGCCGACCCGCCAGTGGCGCCGTGAGCAGCCGATCGTCGGTAGCCGTCCCACCGGGTCGACCATCAGCCGCGTCCGGGTCGGCGACGCCTCCCGCGCGCCCAACGCCGTCGGGCCGGGTGCCGTCGGGGCGGATGCCGTCGCGTCCACCGGCGTGGGTCGTGCCGAGTCGCCCGGGGTCCGCGATAATCACGGCCACCGCAGCCGCACCCAGCAGCAGCACGACAGCCGCAGCAGCCACCAGCAGGCGGGAGCCCGTGGACCACCGCAGCGGTACGTCGTCACCGGCGGGTTCCGGCGGCGCCTCCGGTTCACGATTCGTGCCGTACCCCACCGCGGTCATACCTCTGTCCCTCCGCCGGTCCCCGACGGGAGGTACGTACCCGCCGGCCGATCGGATCACTCCGCGCCGCCAGCGCCACTCCACTACGTCGCCGAACGGTCGCCGCATCACGAGATCTTGGACAGTTTCCGTTCTCGCGTAACGGAAACTGTCCAAGATCTCGGAGTGGATGGCCCGCCGCCGCCTTCGCGTGGCGGTGGATATGCCGATGGCCGGCACCCCGTTGTGGGGTGCCGGCCAGCGGTCGGAGAGTTTCGGTGGGGTCAGCTGTTCCAGTACTGGCCGACCAGGTCGGTGGCCTGCTGCTCCCACTGCGCGTACGCGTCCGGGTAAGCGGAAACCTGGACGGTCTGCGCGGCGTCGGTCAGCGGCATGTCCTGCCACCCGTCAACCTGACGCAGGCCCTTCAGGAAGGCCGTCGTCGAGTAGGCCGGGTCGGTGATCTGCTCCGGCGTACCCCAACCCGAGGACGGGCGCTGCTGGAACAGACCCAGCGAGTCGTGGTCGTTGGCGTCGCCGAGGTGGCCGAGGTTCTCCAGCTTCGACTCCTGCAGGCTCGTCGCGATCGAGATCACCGCAGCCCGCTCCGGGAGACCGGCCTTCTTCGTCGCGGCGATGATCGCCTTCACGTTCGCCGTCTGCTCGCCGTTCACCGTGATGTGCGACTGCTCGCCCTGCGGCTTCGGCGCCGCCGACTGCACCGCAACAGCAACAGGCTTCGCGTCCACAGCCGGAGTGGCGGCGTGGGCGGCGATCGGACCGGCGAACACACCACCGGCAAACGCCAGACCAGCAACAGACAGCACACTCTTACGCATGATCGTGTTCATGGGGGAAGCTCCTTCGGGGGTAAGGACACCCGCACACGTGCCACGGGTGTGAGCACCTCGTCCGGCGCTGCAACAAAAGTCTTAGGGGTTCATCGGCGGCCTGCGAACGGGGGCTCGCGGCGCCGGGTCCATCTGTAACGACCCGGGGGCCGAGGTCATTCCTGGGGCGGCCCATCCGCTGGCACCCGATGGAGCGGGGTGCCGGTCGGGGCGGGGTCCAGGTGTAACGACCCGGGGTCGGGGGTCATTCCCGGGGGTGGACCATCGCGCCGACAGGCCGTGGTCCTGCGATCGTCAGGGTGTGTAACGACCCCGACCCGGCCACGATTCCGGCCGCGAAGTGGCCCCGACCACACGCCGATACCACCCAAACGGAACAAACCGCACCAGCCAACCCCACCTCAGACCCCAAAGCACCCAGGGCGGCGGGCGGAACGCACCCAGCTCACGCATGATCCACACGACTTCGCTGATGTGGGGGTATCCGAGAGGGGTTGATACCGCGACTTCGCCGAAACGGAGTCGATCAAGGCGCGCGGGTGAGCCAATGCCGACAATCCGGACTCGCGTAACGACTGGATGCAGGCCAGGCACCGTCAGGACAGGGCACCACGTAGGGCAGCGGACCTCACAACCGCGCGTGATCCACTCGACTTCGTGAAAACCGTGGCATCCGAGACGGTCTGACACCCCGACTTCACGGAAACCGAGTCGATCACGAATCAGAGCCGCGCCGAGCGGGCGCGTAAGAACAGAGCCACAGGAAACGTGGCCGAAGCGAGCGAGGCAAGCCGCGGCCAACCGGCCAACGGGCCAGGCGGCCAGGCGGCCAGGCGGCCAGGCGGCCAGGCGGCCAGCGGGCCAGCGGGCCAGGCGAACAAACCGGCCAAACGAGCCGAGCGAGCCGAGCGAGCCAAGCGAGCCGAGCCGGGACGGGGACGACCGGGTGGCGGGCTCGTTCAGCTGGCGAGGCGGGAGCGGACTTTTGCGGCGCAGGCACCCAGGACCGTCTGCGCGTCCAGCCCCAGGCTCTCGATGGCCACCAACGCGGTGAAGGCGACGTCGGCCAGCTCGGCGGCGACGTCCTCGCGGGTGTGGGTGACGCCCTTGCGCGGATTCTGCCCGAGCAGCCCGATCCAGGCGGCGGACGCCTCCCCCGCCTCCTCGGTCAGCTTCAGGATGCGGCAGGTCAGTTCGGTCTGCCCGGTGCCGTTCGCGTTGTCCAACCAGCTCCGCGACGCGCGGGCCGCCTCCCAGATCGACTCGTCCACGGCGACAAGTCAACCCGACAGGTCTGCCTGCCCACGCAGCCGGGTACCGGGGACGGACCCTCACCGACCAGCATGCCGGCTGGCCCGGGGCCGACGGCGGTCTGCATCCCGCGCGCACGAGCGGCGGGTCAACGCACGCATGAGCTGACCGCCCGCACAGGCTGACCGAACAAGGCGCACGGGCGGGCCTGATCAGCCGGACAGTCGGGCTTGACCGGCCGATCAGCGCAGCCATTGACACTGGTCGACGGCGGTCCTAGGTTCAGGGCGCTACCGGCCGGTAGGCAACCGTCCCGCCTGGTCGCCCCCGGGGCGACGTCCGTCCGATGGGGAGCATCGATGCTGTCCGCACCCGTTCGTACCCTCCGCCGGCTGCTCGCCGCCACCGCGACGCTGACTCTCGCGGTCGGGCTGGCCGGTGCCACGCCGGCGAGCGCCACCGGTCGCGACCCGAGGGTCGGGGAGCCGCTACCCGGGTACACCATCGAGAATCCGCCGTTGACGCCGCTGGTCGTGGGCGGCAAGCCGACGACGGTACGCCAGGGCGTGCACCGCCACGCCGGGTACATCATCGAGGTCCCCGCCCGGTGGAACGGCGACCTGGTGATGTGGGCGCACGGCTACCGCGGCCAGGGCACTGTGCTCTCGCCGGAGCCGCCGGCCTTCGGGCTGCGCCAGCGTCTGCTCGAGCAGGGGTACGCCTGGGCGTCGTCCTCGTACGACAGGAACGGCTTCGACATCCGTTCGGGGGTGCTGGGCACCAAGGATCTCGCCGACCACTTCGGACGGACGGTCCGCCGGCCGCAGCACACGTACGTCGCCGGGGTGTCGATGGGCGGGTACGTCATCGGTCGTTCGCTGGAGCAGTACCCCGGCTTCTACGACGGGGCGCTGCCGATGTGCGGGGTGCTCGGCGACCAGACGTTGCTCGACTTCTACCTGGACTACAACCTGGTTGCGCAGACCCTCGCCGGGGTGCCGGCGTACCCGACGCCGGCCGACTACCTGACGAACGCCGTACCCCGGATCCAGGTGGTGCTCGGTCTGGCCGGGTTGACCCCCACCGGGCCGGACACCACCACGGACCGGGGTAAGCAGTTGCGGGCCATCACCGTGAACCGTTCGGGCGGGCCGCGTCCGGGCGCGGACGCGGCGTTCGCGGTCTGGAAGGACTTCCTCTTCTCGATCAGCGTGCCCACCGGGAGTGGCAACTCCCCCGCCCAGCGGCCCGGTCAGCTCTCCACCAACCTGCTCACCCGGTACGCCCCGAACAGCCCGGTCGACGTCAACGCCACGGTGCGGCGGGTCGCGCCGGAGAACCCGGTGCAGCGGCTCCTGCCGACGCTGACCGAGGTGCCACGGATCGCCGGTCGGCCCACCGCGCCGGTGCTCAGCCTGCACGGCCTCGGTGACCTGTTCGTGCCCTTCAGCATGGAGCAGGCGTATGCCACGGACGTGGCACGGCACGGTCGTAGCAAGCTGGTGGTCCAACGGGCCATCCGGGCCACGCAGCACTGCGAGTTCACCCCGGCGGAGGCCGGCGCCGCCTGGGACGACCTGATGTCCTGGGTACGCACCGGCAAGCGCCCGGCCGGCGACACCGTGACCGACCCGGCGGTGGTGGCGCGGCCCGACTACGGCTGCCGGTTCAGCGACCGGGAGGCGTACGCCGCTGGGGTCGGCACCCGCCGCCTCTACCCGGCCTGCTGAGACACGACGACGCCGGCCGGCCCCCGCGTGGGGGCCGGCCGGCGCGTGTGTGTGCGGGTGTCACCAGAGCTGCTGGACGATGTCCGCCGCCTGCTCCTCCCACTGCGCGTACGCGTACGGGAACGCGGAGACCTGGACGGTCTGCGCGGCGGTGGTCAGCGGCAGGTCCTGCCAGCCGCCCACGTTCTTGAGTGCGCTGAAGAACGCGGTGGCGGAGTACTCCGGGTCGGTGATCTGGTCAGGCGTGCCCCAACCGGACGACGGGCGCTGCTGGAACAGGCCCTGCGAGTCGTGGTCGTTGTACGCGCCCAGGTGGCCGAGGTTGTAGAGCTTCGACTCCTGCAGCGAGGTGGCCACGCCGATCACTGCGCCCCGGTCACCGACGCCGGTCTTCTTGGCGGCGTCGACGATCTTCCGGGCGTTGGCGAGCTGCGCGTCGTCGAGCGGGATGCGCGACTGGGCGCCCTCGATGCCGTGCGGGATCAGCTGCGCTCGGCTGGGCTTGCCGGCCGGCGGCTTGCCGGTGGCGGAGCCGGTGGTCAGGCCCGACTCGACGGGCTGGTCGTCCTGCTGAGCCGACGTGGCGGCCTTGCCGGTGGCGAGGTCGATGGCGGCGACGGCGCCCTGGTGAGGTCCGGTGGTGACCGGAGCGGCGACTGCGGTCGGAGCGAGGGCCAGGCCGCCGAGGGCGGCCACACCCGCGACGCTCAGCGCGGTCTTGCGGTACGAGTCCTTAGCGATGGCGGGGAGCCATCGAGTGAAGTCGACCTTCACGATGGTTGCCCTCTCGATCGTGCGGAGCGCTCCGGGGTGAACACTCCTCGGGAGATGACCGCGGAAAGGGTTTGGGCTTCGGCGGTACGGGGGACACAACCAGGCTGACGTGTCGGTCATTCCGGAAATGCCCTCGCGTCGGCCCGGTGCGGTCCCGGTCACGGCGCGGAACCGGACGTGGCGGCTCAGCGCACGCCAGGTCCGACGATGGTGACGCAGGGTGATTTCGGCAGGCGGAGGATGGATCCGCCCGGCAGCCTTTGCTCTGCACCCACATACGCGCCGGACACGTTCGGTGACGGCGGTGAGAAGCGCCCGGGCTTGACGGAAAAGGCCCATCCGCAGCTCGCGGCACATGGTGCGTATATGGATGCAGAGCAAAGGGGGCCTGCACCGTCTTGGGGAGGCGGGCGGTGGGCGGTTTGTCGCTACCGTGCGTGGGCGTCCCGGGCCAGCACGGTGGGTGAGGTCGCCGTGCGGCTCGGTGACCGCCCGGGTGAGGGCGTTGGCGCGGAAGAGCCTCCGGTCAGCCGTCGCGTCCGGACTCCGCGCCCCGCGTCCCGGCACCCTCGTCGAGGGTGAGCAGCTCCTGGAAGACGGTGATGTGCAGGCCGGCGGGGGCGTCGAGGCGGGAGTTGAGAGAATCCCACGGTGTACGCGTCGGCGGTGCGACCTCGCTCGCCCCGGCGGCGACCAGCCGGGAGGTAGTCGCCTCGGTGTCGTCCACCTCGAAGGCCACACGCATCCGGGGGGCAACCTGCCGTCCCACCTCGACGTCGTCGATCATGCGTTTCTGGGCCGGGTTCGCGAGTTCGAGGGTGGCGCGGCCGGCGTCCAGAATCATCACCCGGGCGTCGCCGTCGCTGACGAACTCCGCCTCCTCGGGCAGGCCGAGCGCGTCCCGGAAGAACGCGACGGCGGCCTCGTAGTCTTCGGCCTCCACCACGAGGCGCAGCTGACGGACGACAGGTGCGGGGTGCTCGGCGGCCATGCGCGCGATCCTAACGCCGTAGGCTCGCACCGCCGGGAAGGGAGCGTCATGGCTGGGACAACGCACGACGAGACGTACCCCGTGCGCCCGGTCGGCCGGGTCGCCTCACCGCTGACGGACGCGGCGGACGCCCCGCGCCAGGGTGACGAGGGCGCCCCGACCGCCTGGTTGGTCTTCGACCCGCAGGTCGGCCCGGCTCTGCGCGACCTGCGGAGAGGTGCGGATCTGCTGGTGCTGACCTGGTTGGACCGCGCCCGGCGCGACGTGCTGGTCGTACACCCGCGCGGCGACCAGAGCCGGCCGGAGACCGGGGTGTTCAGCACCCGGTCCCCGCACCGGCCCAATCCGATCGGCCTGCACCGGGTGCGGGTCCTGGGCGTGGACGGGCTGCGCATCGAGGTGGCCGACCTGGAGGCCCTCGACGGCACCCCGATCCTGGACGTCAAGCCGGTGCTGGGCGCGGCCGACGAGCGCTGAGCCGCGCACCCGCACGCGGGCTCAGTGGCCGCGCGCCAACCACTCCTCAAGGTGCGGGGCCTCCGCGCCGATGGTGGTGTCGTCACCGTGGCCGGTGTGCACGACCGTCTCCGGCGGCAGGGTGAGCAGGCGGGTACGGATCGACCTGACGATGGTGTCGAAGTCGCTGTACGAGCGGCCGGTCGCGCCCGGACCGCCGGCGAAGAGCGTGTCCCCCGTGAAGACCACGCCCAGGTCCGGGGCGTGGAAGCTGCACGCCCCGGGGCTGTGCCCCGGGGTGTGCAGCACCCGCAGCGTCGTGCCGGCCACCTCGATGCTCTGCCCGTCGTGCAGTTCGCCGTGCGGCGGCAGGTGCGGGTGGGCCATGTCCCACAGCACCCGGTCGGCGGCGTGCAGCAACACCGGCGCGCCGGTGGCCTCGGCCAGTTCGGGCGCCACCCGGACGTGGTCGTCGTGGGCGTGGGTGGCCAGGATCGCGCGGACCTGCCGGTCACCCACCAGGGCGAGGATCGCGGCCACGTCGTGCGGGGCGTCCAGGACGACGCACTCGCTGTCGTCACCGATCACCCAGACGTTGTTGTCCACGTCGAACGTCTGGCCGTCCAGCGAGAACGTGCCGGCGGTGACCGCGCGATCGATGCGGGCGGTCATCAGAACACCACCACCGAGCGCAGCACGTCGCCGTGGTGCATCCGCTCGAACGCGTTCTCGACCTGATCGAGTGCGATTTCCTCGGTGACGAACGCGTCGAGGTCGAGCCGGCCCTGCAGGTACAGCTCGGTGAGCATCGGGAAGTCCCGGCTGGGCAGACAGTCGCCGTACCAGCTCGACTTGAGGGCGCCGCCGCGTCCGAAGACGTCCAGCAGGGGCAGCTCGATCTGCATCTGCGGGGTCGGTACGCCGACCAGCACCACAGTGCCGGCCAGGTCGCGGGCGTAGAACGCCTGCTTCCAGGTCTCCGGTCGACCCACCGCGTCGATCACCACGTCGGCGCCGAAGCCGCCGGTGGCGGCACGGATCGCCTCGACGGGGTCGGTCTCCGAGGCGTTCACGGTGTGGGTGGCGCCGAACTGGCGGGCCCAGTCGAGCTTACGGCTGTCGGTGTCCACCGCGACGATCGTGGTCGCGCCCGCGAGGACGGCACCGGCGACGGCGGCGTCTCCGACACCTCCGCAGCCGATCACCGCGACCGAGTCGCCCCGGGTGACGTTGCCGGTGTTCATCGCCGCGCCCAGCCCGGCCATCACCCCGCAGCCGAGCAGCCCCACGGCGGCCGGTCGGGCGGCCGGGTCCACTTTGGTGCACTGCCCGGCGTGCACCAGGGTCTTCTCGGCGAACGCGCCGATGCCCAGCGCCGGGGCGAGTTCGGTGCCGTCGGTGAGCGTCATCCGCTGCTTCGCGTTGTGGGTGTTGAAGCAGTACCAGGGGCGGCCTCGGCGGCAGGCGCGGCAGTCGCCGCAGACCGCACGCCAGTTGAGGACCACGAAGTCGCCCGGGGCCACGTCGGTGACGCCCTCGCCGACCTGCTCCACGATGCCCGCCGCCTCGTGGCCCAGCAGGAACGGGTAGTCGTCGTTGATGCCACCCTCGCGGTAGTGCAGGTCGGTGTGGCAGACACCGCAGGACTGGATCCGGACGACGGCCTCACCTGGGCCGGGATCGGGCACCACGATGGTGGTGACCTCGACCGGCGCGCCCTTGCTGCGGGAGATGACTCCCCGGACTTCCTGGCTCACTTCGCCTCCTGCTGGTGGTCTGCGGCAGGGCCGGACGCCGAGCGGGGGCGGGGTGCCACGGGCTCGGCGGTGGGCCCTCGGCGAACCTACCGCGACCACCACGGCCAGCCCAGCCCGCCTGGCGGTTATCGCGGGCGGTCCGGGGTACGCGGGCCGCATTCGACCACGGCCAACGGGAGTGACCATGAAACTCGCACACCTGCCGCTACGGGTCAGCATCGGTGCGTACTTCCTCAACTCGGGTCTGCAGAAACGGAACCTGGAGGGCGCCGCCGCGGAGAGCATGCACGGGATGGCGGTGACGGCCGTGCCGCAACTGGGTCAGTTCGAGCCGGCGCGCTTCGCGAAGCTGCTGGCGTACTCGGAGGTCGCCCTCGGGGCCGCGCTGATCGCGCCGTTCGTCCCGGCGCCCCTGGTCGGGCTGGGTCTGACGGCGTTCGGCGCGGGCCTGGTGCAGCTGTACCTGAAGACGCCGGGGTTGCGGGAACCCGGCAGCATCCGCCCGACCCAGCAGGGTGCGGGGCTTGCCAAGGACGTCTGGTTGGTCGGCGCCGGCCTGACCCTGGTGTTGGAGGGGCTGACCCACGGCCGTCGGCGCGGCTGACCGGCCAACGGTCTGAGGAGCCGCGGTGACCCAGCCTCGGTCGGTGCGGCCGTTCTACAGGCCGATGCGACCGCGTCGACGCGACGAGCCGCACCGCGCGGCCACCCCGCTGGAACTGTTCTTCGACCTGTGTTTCGTGGTGGCGGTGGCGCAGGCGGCCAGCAGCCTGCACCACGACGTCGCCGAGGGCCACCTCGGGCACGCCGTCGGCAGCTACCTCATGGTGTTCTTCGCGATCTGGTGGTCGTGGGTGAACTTCACCTGGTTCGCCTCGGCCTACGACACCGACGACGACGTCTACCGGATCACCACGCTGGTGCAGATCTGCGGAGCGCTGATCCTGGCGGCCGGGGTGCCGCGCGCCTTCGCCGACGGCGACTTCAGCGTCATCACCTACGGGTACGTGGTAATGCGGCTGGCTGCCGTCGTGCACTGGAGCCGCGCAGCCGTCGGCGACCCCCGACACCGTCCGGCGGCCCGTCGTTACGCGATCGGCGTGACAGTGGTGCAGATCGGGTGGCTGCTGCGGCTGCTGCTGCCCGCCGAGTGGGGCCTCGCGTCGTTCCTGCTGCTGGTGCTGGCCGATCTGCTGGTGCCGGCGGTGGCCGAGCGCCCCGGGATGACGCCCTGGCACCCCCGGCACATCACCGAACGGTACGGGCTGTTCACCCTCATCGTGCTCGGCGAGACTGTCCTGGCCATCTCGATGGCGATCCAGGCCGGGCTCGACGCCGGGGAGCACGACCTCTGGTCGCTCGCGGCAGCGGGCGCGATCATCGTGTTCGCGCTGTGGTGGCTCTACTTCGACCGGCCGATCGAGGCGCCCGACCGGTTGCCGTACTCCCTCATCTGGGGTTATGGCCACTACCTGGTCTTCGCGGCGATCGCGGCGATCGGGGCCGGGCTGGGCGCGGCGGTGGACGTCGACCGGAATCTCGCGCACATCTCCGAGACCACCGCCGGGTACGCGGTGGGCATCCCCGTCGCGGTCTTCCTGCTCACGATCTGGGTGCTGCACGTACGTCGGCAGCAGCACGGCGTGGTGGTCGTCGCCTTCCCGGTCGTCGCGCTGCTGGCGTTGCTCGCGCCGCTCGGCCCGGCCCCGGTGTATGTGCTCGCGGCCCTGCTGGTCGCCCTGGTGACGGTGACAGTGCTGCTGCGCAGCCGGGACGTCGGGCCCAGCGCGAGGGTCGCAGACCCGGCGTAGCCGCGCCGACGGTCACGCCACCTCGCGGGCCGCGTCGACAGCGGCGTCGGCGGCGGGGCGTTGCGCGGGCACGCCGGCGGCGGGCGGTGGGGTCGGGCGGACGACGCCCCGGTTCAGGCCGGTGACCAGGAGCCGGTTGTACGAGGCCGGCAGCACCCGGGCCAGCAGGTCGGGCAGCTTCGCCGACCAGCCGATCAGCACCCGGCCCCGACGCCGCTCAACGCCACGCAGGATCACCTCGGCGGCCCGCTCCGGCGCGATGGTCAGCAGCTTCTCGAACTGCGCCCGGCCGGCCGCGTACTCCTCGTGGGAGACGCCGCTACCGATGCGGGCGTTCTCGGTGATGCGGGTGCGGATCCCGCCCGGGTGCACCGACGTCACCCCGATGCCATCGTCGACCAGTTCGTGGCGCAGCGCCTCGGTGAGGCCACGCACGGCGAACTTGCTCGCCGAGTACGCGGCCTGCCCGGCGGGCGCGATCAGCCCGAAGAGGCTGGAGATGTTGACCAGGTGCGCGCCGCGTTCCGCCCGGAGGGTGGGAAGCAGCGCGTGGGTCAGCTGCGCCACGGCCCGGAAGTTGACGTCGATCACCCAGCTGAACTCGTCGAACGTCACCTGGTCGAACCGGCCCCCGAGGCCGACGCCGGCGTTGTTCACCAGCAGCCGTACGCGCGGGTGCCGCTGGCCGATCTCCGCGGCCACCCGGGCGGTGGCCGTCGCATCGGCGAGATCCACCACGTACGTGTGCACGTGGCGGTCCGGGTGCGCCACGCGGATCGCGGTGACGACGGTGTCCAGCCGCTCCGCGTCGCGGTCCAGCAGTACCAGGTCACTGCCCCGGCGGGCCAGCGCGTGCGCCAGCGCGGCCCCGATGCCGCTGGCCGCGCCGGTGACCACGGCCGTGGCCCCGGCGAATTCGAACCTCTGCACGGGTGCTCCTCTCCTGGCGGTCAGCGACGCTCGGACGACACGGGACGTCGGGTGCCGGTGGGCGCGTCGGTCTCGCCGACCCGGGAGAACCGCACACCCTCGTCGGTGAGCCTGCCGTGCCGCATCAGCAGCACGTCGCGGGGGTAGTTCTGGTGCAGCCGCCACGGCGCGTCCGCACCCTGTTTGGGCAGCGTGTCGACGGCGCGCAGCACGTAGCCGGAGCGCAGGTCGATCAGCGGCACCCGTCGCGCGTCGGGCGGCGGGAGCGGCGTGACGACCTGCTGTGCGGTGCGGTCCAGGTGCCGCAGCAGACGGCAGACGTACCCGGCGACCAGGTCGGCCTTGAGCGTCCACGACGCGTTGGTGTAACCGAGGGTCAGCGCGAAGTTCGGCACCCCGGACAACATCATGCCCTTGTAGGCGACGGTGCTGGCGAGGTCGACGTCGACGCCGTCCACCCGCAGCGTCAGGCCGCCGACGGCGAGCAGGTTGAGCCCGGTAGCGGTGACCACGATGTCGGCGGGCAGCATGTCGCCGGAGGTCAGTCGGACACCGTCCGGGGTGAAGGTGTCGACGGTGTCGGTGACCACCGACGCCCGGCCCTGCCGCACGGCGGTGAACAGGTCACCGTCGGGCGCGACGCAGAGCCGCTGGTCCCACGGGTCGTAGCGGGGTGAGAAGTGCCTGTCGACGTCGTACCCGACCGGGAGTCGGCCCGTGGCGACCCGGCGCAGCCTCCGCCTGACCAGGCCGGGCGCACGCCGGCTGAGCTGGTAGGTGACTGTGGACAGCAGCACGTTCTTCCAGCGCACCACCGGATACGCGGCCTTCGCCGGCAGCCAGCGCCGCAACGCGTCGGCCAGCCGGTCCCGCGACGACAACGCCATGACGTACGTGGGTGAGCGCTGGAGCATCGTCACGTGGGCGGCCCGCCGCGCCATCGCCGGAACCAGGGTCACCGCTGTGGCGCCGCTGCCGATGACCACCACCCGCTTACCGGTGTGGTCGAGGTCGTCGGGCCAGTGCTGCGGGTGCACCAGCCTCCCGGTGTACGCGTCGAGACCGGGCAGCGGCGGGGTGTAGCCCTCGTCGTAGCGGTAGTAGCCGGTGCAGGCGAACAGGAACGAGCAGGTCAGCACCACGGTCTCGGCGGTGTCGGCCCGTTCGGCGTACACCGTCCAGCGGGCGGTGGCGCTGTGCCACTCGGCGCGCAGCACCCGGTGCCGGAAGCGGATGTGCAGCTGCACGTCGTACTCCCGGGCGGTTTCGCGGACGTACTCCCGGATGGTCGCGCCGTCGGCGATGGCCTTCGGGGCGGTCCAGGGCTTGAACGCGTAGCCGAGGGTGAACATGTCCGAGTCCGAGCGGATGCCCGGGTAGCGGAACAGGTCCCAGGTGCCGCCGACGGAGTCGCGTGCCTCCAGCACCGCGTACGTCTTGTCCGGGCAGTCCCGGGTCAGGTGGCAGGCCGCGCCGACGCCGGACAGCCCAGCGCCGATGATCAGCACATCGACGTGGTCGGAGGCCATGACGTCCCTCCATCCGGGGCGGTGGACGGACCCTAACACCGCACCCGGACGGCCGGAAGCTGCTAGTCGGACGCACGCGTGAAGATCATGATCCAGTTGGTTTCCCAGGTCTGCTCGCCGTCGACGGAGAACGCCTGCTCCCAGCGGGCGGTGGTCGCGCTGATGTCCGACCAGATGAACCGGCACCGCACCGGTCGCCCCTCGTGCTGGTCGTCGGCGTAGAAGTGGCCGACCCCGTCGACGAAACGGCCCACCATCGGCGGCTGTTCGAGCACGCCGCTGCCGCTGGTCATCCAGTAGATCGACCACTCCTGCCGGGCCGGGTCGAAGATCCGGATCGTCGCGCCGGCGGAGCCCTTGGTCGGGAACGTGATCTCGTCGAAGTGGCCGCCTCCGGCGAAGAAGCCGTGCGCGACCGACACCCCGGGGAACTCCTCCCACTCGTCCGAGCCGACCAGCCGCTCGCGCAGCCGCCGGTTGACGACGTTCCAGGTGCCGGTGAAGAAGTCGAAGTCGCCCATCAGTGGCCTACCGGCCCTTCCGCTCGCGTGTCGCTCAGATAGTCGGTCAGGTCGGGGCTCTCCGGCGCCAGCATGTGTCGGACCCAGGCGGCCCGCTCGTGCTCCAGCACCGACAACTCCCACACGCAGCCCATCCCGGGGCGGTGCAGTGCGACGAAGTGTGCCGGGTCGTCGTCGGGGCAGTCCAGGGCCGGTTGCCCGGCCACCGCGACGCGGACCTCCACCGCGTTGTCGAACATCCAGGTGTACGCCAGCAGGTAGGCGCCGGTGTCCGCGCCCCGGTGCAGCACCACCCACCCGGCGGCCGGGGTGCCGTCCTCCATGACGTCGGCCAGCAGCGCGGGCAGCAGGTCGTACGCCGCCTTCTCCACCTCCGGCTCGATGCGCTGTTCCGGCTGGTCGATGTGGTAACGCTTGAGCTGTCGACCGTCCACCGTGATCGATCCCGGTGTGCTCAGATCCTTGTCCCGAAAGGCCATGTCGGGACAGTAGGACCACTCCCCTGACAGCTAGTGTCAGTGAAGTGCGGGCCAGTCGACTTCTCTCCGTCCTGATGCTGCTCCAGACACACGGTCGGCTCACCGCCGTGCAGCTCGCCGAGCGGTTGGCCGTCTCCCCCCGCACCATCTACCGCGACGTGGAGTCGCTGCACGCCGCCGGCATCCCGCTCTACGGAGAGGCCGGGCACGCCGGCGGCTACCAACTGGTCGACGGCTGGCGGACCCGCCTGACCGGGCTGACCGCCGAGGAGGCCGACCGGCTGTTCCTGGCCGGCCTGCCCGGCCCGGCCGACGAGTTGGGCTACGGCGACGTGGTGGCCGCGCTGCAACTCAAGCTGCATGCCGCGCTCCCCGCGCCGCTTCGCGACCGGGCCACCCGACTCCAGCAGCGCTTCCACCTCGACGCGCCCGGCTGGTACGCCGACGGCGACGCCTCGCCGGAGTTGGCGCGTACGGCCGAGGCGGTCTGGCGGCAGCACCGCGTCGAGGTGCGCTACCGGAGCTGGAACGGTGAGGTGACCCGGGTGCTGGAGCCGTACGGCCTGGTGCTCAAGGGTGGCCGGTGGTACGTGGTGGCCGACCAGCCCGGCCGGGGCGCGCCGGCGACGTACCGGGTCAGCCAGATCCTCGCCCTGACTCCGCTCCCGCAGGAGTTCGACCGGCCCGCCGACTTCGACCTGCCGTCGTGGTGGCGGGCGCACGTGGTGCGGTTCCGCGCCCGGCTGCACCGCGACGAGGCCACCGTACGGCTCTCCCCGGGCGGTCGGGAACGGCTGCGGGAGATCGCCGGCGACCCGGTGGTGACAGCAGTGGAGGCCAGCGCCGGGCCGCCGGACGCGGGCGGCTGGGTGACCGCGGTGCTGCCGATCGAGTCGCTCACCCACGCCCACGGTGAGCTGCTACGCCTCGGCGCCGACGTCGAGGTGCTGGCCCCGGCGGCGCTGCGCGAGCGCCTGGCCGCCACGGCGGTCGGCCTCGCCGCGCTCTACTCCACCGGCTGAGCGGACCGACACCTCCACAATGGAGGTGTCCGAGGGCATCGATTGTCGGCATGGTGTGCCACCCTGGGTGCGTTCTCCCAGCGGTCACCGGAGGTGAGGGTCACGTTACGGCTACGCGCACTGGTCGCCGTCCCCGGCACCGGGCCGGTGACCCTGGACGTTCCCGCCGGCACGCTCGCCGCCCTGGTCGCCCCACCCCGGTTCGGCACCGCTGTCGCCCGGGTGCTGGTCGGCCTCGCCGCTCCGGTGACCGGTCGCATCCTGGTCGGTGACCGGGACGTCACCGCGCTGCCGCCGCCACGCCGGCAGATCGGCTACGTGCCGGCCGGCGGCGCGTTGCTGCCGCAGCTGAGCGTGCGCCGCAACATCGAGTACGGCCAGCGCAAACGCGAACGTGTGCACGAGGTGGCCGACGACTGGACGACCACCGTCGTCGACCGGCTCGAGTTGGCGCTGTCGCTCACCCTGCTGCCGCACCAGATCTCCGCCGCCCAACGGTTCCGGGTTGCCCTCGCCCGGGCGGCGGCCTGCCTGCCCGAGGTGCTCGTGGTCGACCTGCCGGCGGGTTCGGCCGGCGACAGTCGCCTCGCCGACCTGATGCCCCGACTCTCCCCACCCGAGGCCCCCGGGGTGGCGGTGCTGGTCTGCACCGCCGACCCGGCCACCCTTGCCGAGATCCCGGTGCGGCACGAGCTGGTCACCGAGCCGAGCGAGGCGACCCGATGAGACCGGTCGCCCGTACGAGCCGTCGCGCCCTGCTGCGCGCCGCCGCCGCGGGCGTCGCCGCGATGGCCGCCGGCTGTTCCGGCGGGACCCGGTCGGTGCAGGTCGCGGTGGTCTGGAGCACCAGCGAGCTGGACCGGTTCCGCCAGGTCGTCGGCGACTACCCCGGTGGTTCGGTGCAGGTGGTCAGCGCCGGCAATGACATCGACGCCTTCCTGCGGGCCCGGCACCTCGCGGGCACCAGCCCGGACGTGGCGATCCTGCCCCGCCCCGGCCTGGTCACCGAGTACGCCCAGCGTGGCTGGCTGAGCCCGGTGCGTCCGTCCAACGAGTACGCGGTGCCCAACGGGCTGGGCGACCTGCTGACCGCCGACGGCCGGCGCTACGGCGTGTGGGTCAAGGCGGCGCACAAGTCGTTGGTCTGGCACCTGCCGTCGATGCTGCCCGAGCAACCGACCGACTGGGACGCGCTGGTCGAGCGCACCCGACAGCTCGGCGCGATCGCCCGGCGTGACGGCGGTCCGGCACCCCTGGCCATCGGCGCCGCCGACGGCTGGGTGCTCACCGACTGGTTCGAGAACGTCCTGGCCGACGTGGCACCCGAGAGCTACAACGCTCTCGCCAGGTCGGACGCGGACTGGCAGGGCGGTCCGGTGCGCGACGCCCTGGACCGGCTGGCCGGGCTCTGGAGCATCGACGGCGCGTTCCTCGGCGGCGGCCGTCGCGCCCTGCTCACCCAGTACGAGGAGTCGGTGATCCAGGTGGTGTATTCCCGGCGTGCGGTGATGCTCTGCGGGGCGGACTTCACGGCCGACGTCGTCGTCCCGTTCCAGCGCGGCCCGGAAGCGCCCACCACCTTCCCGTTCCCGGGCACCCGACCGGGAGGCGGCCCTTTGATCGTCGGCGGGGACGCGGCGGTGGCGTTCGCGGGCTCCCAGGGCGGGGTGGAGCTAGTCCAGTGGCTCACCAAGGCCGATTCGTTCCGGCCCTGGCTGCGCGCCGGTGGCTACCTCTCGCCCAACACCAACGTGCCGATCACCAGCTACACCGACGCGGACGGTCGGAAGCTCGCCCGGGAGATGCAGGCGCCCGGCACGCTGCGTTTCGACCTCTCCGACCAGTTGCCGGGTGCGTTCACCGGCTCGGACGGCGTCGGCATCTGGCGCATCATGCAGGGCTTCTTCGCCGACGTCACCGACGGTGTCGGCGCCAACGAGGCGATCCGCCGCGCCACCGGTCAGCTCGCCCTGGCGGCCCGCAACGCGGGCGGCGGCCGATGAGCCAGCCGCGGGTCCTCGGCGAACTGGCCGTGCTCGACGACGTCGGGCCACCCCGGCGGGGGCGTGCCTATCCGGCGGCGGGGGCGACCTCGGCGCTGCTGCTGCCGGCCGCCGTGCTGCTCGGTGGGCTCGTGCTGTGGCCGGTGCTCCGGACCATGCACGCCAGCGTCACCACCGACGGCCGCTGGGTCGGCGCGGAGCACTTCCGGACCGCGCTCGCCGCCCCGGGCACCGGCGCGGTGGTCGGCCGGACGGTGCTGTGGGCCCTGCTGGTGCCGGCGGTGGTGACCGCGCTGGGCTACCTGCTCGCCGCCGCGTCCCGCCGCTCCGAGGAGGGCGGCCTGGTCCGCTTGATCCTCCTGGTGCCGGTGGCGTTGCCGCTGGTCGTCACCGGGGTCACCTTCCGGCTGATGTACGACCCCGACCCGAGCCGAGGGTTGGCCACCCTGGTCGCCGCCCGCCTGACCGGCCGCTCGGCCGAGGACGCGCCGCAGTTGCTCGGGCCGGGGCTGGTCACCGTGGCGTTGATGTCGGCGTTCGTCTGGGCCTGGGTGGGCCTGGCCGTGCTGGTGTTCCGATCCGCGCTGGACACGGTGCCGCCGAGTCTCGCCGACGCGGTCCGCGCCTACGGCGGGCGGCGTCGGCACGTCCTGTGGGACGCCCAGTGGCGGCCCCTGCTGCTGCGGACCACGGCTGTGGTCTTCGCGCTGGTGGCGGTCGGCACCAGCCGCACGTTCGACCTGATCCTGGTGATGACCCCCGGCTCGGTCCGGGACGAGGCGTCGGTGCTCGCGCTGCGGATCTGGCAGACCTCGGGGGGCACCACCACCGGCGACGGCGCCGCGCTCGGCGTGGTGTGGCTGGTGGCGGTCGTCGGCGGGATCATGGTGGCCGCGCTCTTCGTCCGGCAGGCCTGGCCGCCGCCGCGCGCCGAGGCGGCCCCGCAGCCGGGTCCGGTCGCCCCGCCCCGGCGGGTCATCCGGCTGCTCGCGGTCGGCGCGGCGGTGGCGTGGCTGGTGCCACTCGTGGTGCTGGTCGCCACCTCGGCACACGGCAGGGTGGACGCCGCAGCGCGTGGCTGGTGGTCGACGGCACCCGACGGCGAGTCCTACCGGAATCTGGTCACCGGCACCGAGTTGTGGCGCACGTTGGGCTTCACGTTGCTCCTGGCCACCGCGGTGACCGCCACGGTGCTGGTGGTCGCGCTGTTGGCCGCGTACCCGCTGGCCTGGTTGACCGGGCCGGCCGCGCAGGCCACCGGGCTGTTGCTGCTGGCCGCCAGCGTCGTGCCGGTCCAGGTCATCGCCGGCCCGGTCAACGAGGTGCTCGGCCTGGTGCTGTCCTCCGGCACCGCCCAGGGCCTGGCCCTGGTGCACACCGCGTTGGGTGTGCCGTTCGCCGTGCTGGTGCTACGCAACGCGTTCGCCGACCTGCCCGTCGAGCAGGTGCGCGACGCCCGGCTGGGCGGCCGTCGATGGTGGCACACCCTGCGCCGCCTGGCCCGACACAACCTGTCGGCGGTGGTGGCGGTGTCCGTGCTGGAATTCGTCCAGGTCTGGAACGACCTGGTGGTGGGCCGCCTGTTCAGCGGCCCGGGGGCGTCGCCGCTCGGGCCGTTCCTGGCCGAGCAGACGCGCAGCTTCGTGAGCAACAGCGGCGCGCTGGCCGCCAGTTCGGTGCTCGCCTCGGTGCTGCCGGTGGTGCTGGTGGTGGTGTCGCGGCGGCACCTGGTCGCCGGGCTCGTCTCCGGGGGTGTCCGCTGACCAGGCCGGGCGGTGGCCGCCGCAGCCCGCGCTGGCCGGCGCTGATCGCGATCGGCGGGGTGGTCAGCGGCGTCCTGGCCAACGTGGTCAGCAACCTCGCCAGCAACCTGCTCTCCGAGTTGGCGGCCAGTGTGCTCGGACCGACGAGCATCGCGCTCGCCGCCGGCGGCATCGTGGGCTTCGTCGTGTACGAGGTCCGTCGCCGCCGGGCCGACCGGGAGGTCGACCCCGAACCGACGGACGTGCTCACCACGCCGGCCGCCGGCGCGCCGAACCTGCCCTACACGGCCGAGTTCACCGGTCGTGACGAGCACGTCGAGGCGGTCCTCGAACTGCTCTCCCGGGAACACGCGGTGGCGGTGCTGGGCCGGCGGGCGGTGGGCACCTCCGCGTGCGCCGTCCAGGCCGCGAACCTGTGCCGGGACGACTTCCCGGACGGGCAGTACTACCTCGACCTGCGCCGACACGGCCGATCCCGCTCGGCCCAACAGGTGCTCACCGCACTGGCCCGGATCCTGGGCACCGCCCCACCGACCTCCGGCCGACCGGACGCGCTCGTCGCCGCCGCCGACGCGGTGCGCGGCCAGCTCGACGGCCGCCGGATCCTGCTGGTGCTGGACAACGTCGACCGGCCCGACCAGGTCCGTCCCCTCCTACCGCCCACCGCGCGCACCTGCCGACTGCTGCTCGCCGGCGGCCCGGCGCTGATGGGGCTCAAGGGCGTGGTCGCACACTGGATCGCCGAGCCGGGCACCTCCGAGGCGGTCGAGTTGTTCGCCACCGCGGGCGGGGCCGCACCCGCCGCCCGGGTCCGCCGTGCCGATCCACGCACCGACCCGGCGGTACGCGACATCGTCGACCTGTGCGGCCGACAGCCCCGCACCGTCCGCGCGCTCGGTTATCGCACCGCCCAGCACGGCTGGCGACACGCCGACGTGCTGGACGCGCTGCGCCGCGCGGTGCAGACACCACCACACCAACGGCTCACAGTGTCGCCAGCAGCACGTCTGATCACCGAACGGGACACCGCGTACCGGTCGTTGAGCCGCGAGGCTCGACGGTTGTACCGGGTGATGTCGCTGATCCCCGCCCCGGTCGACCGGCCGACCATCGCCGCGCTGGCCGGCCGGCATCCCGAGCGGGTGACCGCGCTGCTCGACCAGTTGGCCGCCGCGGCGTTCGTTGTCGGCGCGCCCGGCGACCGGTACGAGATCCGCCCGCTGCTCGCCGACAGCGCCCGGCTGCACCTGCGCGACGCCGATCCGGTCCGGGCCCGGGTCGCCGCGCAGGCCCGGTTGACCCGGCACCTTGCCCGCCGGGCCGAACGGCATGCCGCCAACCTGGCGGTGCTCGGCTCGCCACCGGACCGGGAGTGGTCACTGCCTCTGGACGACGACCCGTACGGCTGGTTCGACCTGCACCAGGAGCTGCTGCTGGCGGTGGTGCGGGTGCCGTCCGGCGCGGCCGAGACACTGCCCCGACGGGTACGCCGGTGGTGGTTCCGGCTGGCCGTGGCGCTCTGCGGGTGGCTGGCGTACGCCGAGCGGCTCGACGAGTGGGAGCAGGTCTGCCGCACCGTGCTGGCTACCCCGACCGCCGACGACCGACCGGAGATCGCCGGGTGGGCGCACAACGAGCTGGGTGTGCTGCGGCGGCGTCGGCACGATCCGCACGGGGCGGCGGCCGCGCTCACCCTCGCGGTGAACGAGCGCGGACGTGGGGGCACCGCCCAGGCCCGGATGAACCTCGGCCTGGCTCTGCTGGATCTGGGGCAGTTGGACGACGCGGTGGAGCACCTGGAGATGTCCCGGAGGCACCGCTCCGGGGCGGACCGGGCCGGGCACGCCCTCACCGACCTGGGTCTCGGCGCGGCGCAGCTCGCCCGGGGTGAGTTGGACAGCGCACACCACCACCTGGTGCGGGCGGCCAACACCTTCCGGTCGGTGGGTGACGCCCGGGGGTACGCGGCGGCGTTGACCAACCTGGTGCTGGTGCACGCGGGTCTCGGCGAGCACCTGGACGCCGCGCAGGCGTGGCGGGCGGCGCTGCGCGAGTACGAGTCGGTCAACGACCCGACGAGCCGGGCGACGGCCCTGCTCAACGCCGGGGCGACGCTGCTGACCAGTTCGCCGGGGCAGGCGCGGGTGGCGTACGACCTGCTGGCCGAGAGCCGGCGGCTGCGCGAGGAGACGCAGCCCACGGCGGGGCTGGCGCGCAACCTGCTCTACCTGGGTGACGCCTGCGCGGCGCTGGGCGAGCACGCCGACGCGCGGCGGCACTGGGCGGACGCGGCGACGGTCGCCGAGGAGGTCGCCGACGGGCAGGCACTGGCCGCCGCCGACGCCCGGCTAGGGCCTGCTTCATAAGGGCGGTCGAGCCGAGGCGGAGTCCGGGCGGCGATCCGGCAAGGCGCGGTTGCGTCCGGATACCGGTGTTGTATCCGGACGCAACCGCAACGCCGCCGGTCGTTGTCCGGACCCGCCGTAGGCCGGCCAGTCCTTATGAAGCAGGCCCTGGAGGACGACGCCGCGGACCGCGTGACGTAGGTCGCTCGGCTTGGCCGGTGGCACGCCTCTGGGAGACTCTGTGATCGTGGACGCGCTCGCGGTACGGGGACTCAGTCGCAACTTCGGCAACCTGGTGGTGCTCGACGACGTGAGTTTCACACTCCCGGCGGGTCGGATCGCTGTGGTGCTGGGCCCGAACGGCAGCGGCAAGACCACCCTGCTGCGCTGTGTGGTCGGCGCGGACCGGCCGGACGCGGGCGAGGTGCTGGTGCAGGGCCGACGGGCCGACGAGACCGACCCGCAGGTGCGGGCGTTGATGGCTGCCGCCCTGGACGACATCGACTTCTTCCCCGACCTGTCCGTGGTCGAGCACCTGGAACTGGTCGCGTACGCGCACGGTGGTGACGCCGAGCCGGTCGAGGAGGTCCTCGCCGAGCTGGGCCTGGAGGCGGCCCGCGACCAGTTGCCGGTGACGCTGTCCAGCGGGCAACGCCGCCGGCTGGCGCTCGCCTCGTGTTTCGTCCGGCCCCGTCGGGTGCTGATCCTGGACGAGCCCGAGCAGCGGCTGGACGTCCGCGGGCGGCAGTGGCTCACCGAGCGCCTGCTCCGGGAGCGCGAGGCGGGCACCGCCGTGCTGCTTGCCTCGCACGACCCCGAGCTGATCGACGCGGTGGTCGACGAGCGCATCGAGATCGGCCGGTGACCGCCCTGACGGCCACGATCGCCGACACGCCGACCGGCGTGCCCACCGCACGGCAGCTGCGGACGCACCTGCGCAAGGCGCGCAGCCGGCACCACGACCATTCCCTCGGCGACGTCCTGGGCGACGCGTACGTGATCGTCCTGTTCGTGGGCATGTACGGGTGGTTCGCGGTCAGCGCCAGCCGTGACCTGCTGGACTCCCCCACGGTGGGGCAGGCCGAGCCGGGCGTGCGCTGGTGGTTGGCGGTCGCGGCGCTGCTGGCCGGCGCCGGCCTCGCCTGGCGAGGTCTGCGCGCGCTCGGGCCGCTGCTGGTCACCCCGGCCACGCAGAGCTGGGCGACCAGCGCCCCGGTCGACCGGCGGGCCTGGCTGGCGCCGCGCTTCGTCCTGCTGCTGATCGGCGCGGCGGCCAGCACCGCGGCCCTCGGCGTGGCCGTCGCCGCGCTCGGCGGTGTCAGCGATCCGGGCGCCCTGGGCTGGGCGGCCGCGGCCGGCGCGGGGTGGGGTGCGGCAGCGCTGGCGCTCAGCGTCGTCGCCCAGAGCAGCCGGGCCGGCCGACGGTGGCCGACGCTGGTCGGTGCGGTCCCGCTGGTGGCGGCCGCCGTGATCACCGGCGCGGTGGTGCTCGTCGGGGGCCTGGGCGACGCGTTGCCCCGACCGACGACGACGCCCACCATCGCGCTGTTCGCCGTGGCGGTGCCGCTCGTGGGCCTCGGCACGGTCCTCGCGGTGCGCGCGCTGCCCCGCGTCGACCGGGCCACGCTGACCACCGGCGCCCAGTTCGCCAACGCCGCCTCCACGGCCATGATCCTGCTGGACCCGAGTCTCCTCGCCGGGCTGGTGGAGAGCCGGCGGTGGCGTCGGGTCGGCAAGGTCCGCAGCAGCCGGTTCCGGCCCGGTCCGGGCTGGTGGGCGCTGCTCCAGGCCGACGTACGACGACTGCGCCGCCACCCGAGCGCCGTGCTGATCTGGGCGGCGCTGATCGGGGTGCAGTACGCTGCCGCGCTCGCCATGCCCGGGTTGGCCGGGGCCGCGCAGGTGGTGTTCGCGTACCTCGCCGTCGACCGGCTGACCGGTGGTCTGCGGTCGATCAGCCGCTCACCCGGGCTGCGTCGGGCGCTCGGGGGCAGCGACAACCTGCTCCGGGGTATCCACGTGGTGGTGCCGGCGGTCGGCGCGGCTCTGTGGTGGTTGCTGACAGTGCCGACCGTCGGCCCGGGGCCGGCGTGGCTCGCGCCGACGCTGGCGCTCGGGGTGGTGGCCGCCGCGTTCCGGGCCGGCACCCGCCCGCCGATCGACTACGGCGGCGCGACCGTCAACACCCCGTTCGGGATGGTCCCGGTCGACCTGCTGCGTCAGGGCTCACGGGGGCCGGCGCTGCTGGCCGTGCTCGTCCTGGTCCAGCTGTTCCTGGGCTGACCGGCCAGCACCCTCGACCGGCCAGCCCGGGCGCTCAGCCGTCCAGGCGACGGACCATGTTCATGATGGTCTCCACCTGCGCGCCGCCCTTGATCGGGAAGTTGGTCGCGCCGAGGTAGCCCCACCAGTCCCAGCAGCCGTTCGGGTTGCTGAGGCTGGTGCCCGCCTGCGGGTAGAGGACGATCAGGTTGTTGGTGTCGGCGTACTGGTTGAGGTTGGCCCGGTCGACGAAGGCAGTGCCCACCGCGCCGGACCCCTGCGCACAGCCGTGGAGGGCGACCAGCAGTCGGCACGACTGGCCGGCCGCGCAGGCCGACGGGACGTAGGCGTAGCCGTTGGCGTCCATGCTCAGCCCGTTGGCCCAGCCGTTCACCGCGAAGGTGTTCTGGTTGAACCGGACGAGCGTACCGCCGAGCGCGCCGGTGTTCGGTGCGTTCACCCCGCCGAGCAGTTTGCGCAGCAGCGCGTTCTGCGGGTCGGTGCCGCAGTCGTTGAGGAAGGGCGTCGCGGTCGCCGTGCAGCCGAGCGTGCCGTACGGGGTGACCCAGGAGTGACCGGCGGCGGAACCGCTGTCGTACTGCACGCTGGCACCGAAGTGCTGGTAGTAGCGGGCCAGGTCGTCGGTGACGGACTTCTTGACGGTGGTGTCGTTGACGCCGTGGAACACGTACACCGGATCGCCGGACAGGTTGCCGACCGGGTCGACCCAGCCGTACGACGCCCACGTGCGGGTGTAGGCCTGCAGCGCCGTGAGATTCGTCGGGTACACGTTGTCGCCGCAGCCGTAGAGCGCCTGCGCGACCGTGTTCTGGGAGCAGTAGTACGGCCCGGCGGCGAACACGGCCGCGCCGCGGATACGGGACGAGTAGGCGACATGCAGTTGCGTGGCCATGTAGCCACCGGAGGAGACACCGGCGACGTAGACGCCGGAGACGTTGTAGGTGCCCAACGACCCGGCGACCGGGGTCTTGGTGGGCGGGGTGGCGGCCTGGGCGGGGGTCGCGGTGGTCAGGGCCAGCAGAAGGACGGCGGCGAGGGTGGTGGCGATCTTCCGCGGTGTGGACATGGGCGCTCCTCGACAGCGCCGACAGGGGCGTCGACGCGCGCCGAAGCTACCGTGACATAGACCACATCAGATATGAGGGCGGCCGACACGTTCGCCGCCACCGGTGTGGTCCCTCAGGCGGTGTCGCCGGGGGCGAGGTGGCGGTAGCCGGGGATCGTCTCGCCGAACCAGCCGGCGACGCTGGCCAGGCCACGCTCGTTGAGCTGCGCGTCGTGGATCGGGTAGGCCGCGGCGGCACCGACGGCGGCAGCGAACCGGATCGCCTCGTCGAGGCGCAGCCACGACCCCTGGGCCGGGACGAGCACTGTGCGGACCGGCTCGTCCGGCACGTGCAACGAGTCACCGGGGTGGTAGAGCCCGTCACCGACCAGGTAGCCCAGGTTGGGGCAGTCCGGCTGTCCCTCGTGGATCGCCGCGTGCCGGCCGCCGTGGGCACTGACCTCGATGCCGGCCGCCGTGAAGCGTTGCCCCGCGCGGACCCGGGTAACCGGCAGCGGCGCGAGGTCGGGCAGTCGGGCACCCTCCGGAGCGTACACGGGAACGCCCAGACCGGCGAGGCGCAGCACGTCCACGTGGTCGGTGTGCTCGTGGGTGACCAGGACGGCGTCCGCGCCGACCAGGGCACGTGGCTCGCTCCACGTCCCCGGGTCGATCACCAACACCCCGCCGTCGTGCTCGACCCGGACGCAGGCATGGGTGAACCGCGTGATCCGCATCCGGCGACGGTACGCCGCCGGTGTGACGGTTGGGCCGAGCCCGGACGGGTAGTGCGGCACCATGCCCCAGCGATACGAGAACTACCCGAGAATCGCCGTGGTCACCGGCGCGGACTCCGGCATCGGCAAGGCCTGCGCCATCGCCCTGGCCGAGGCGGGCTTCGACATCGGCATCACCTGGTACGGCGACCCCGACGGTGCCGAGCGGACCGCGACCGAGGTCCGCGCCGCCGGTCGTCGCTGCGAGGTCGCCGAGGTGGACCTGCGTCGATTGCCGGGGGCGGCGGCGGTGGTGGACGACCTGGCCGATCGGCTGAGCGGCATCGGGGTGCTGGTCAACAACGCCGGCATCGGCGGGTCCGCGCCGTTCGTCGACACCGGGTGGGAGCAGTGGCGCGAGGTGCTCGCCGTCGACCTCGACGCACCGTTCCTGTGCGCGCAGCGGGCCGCCCGACGGATGCGGGACGCCGGCACCGGCGGGCGGATCATCACCATCACCAGCGTGCACGAACACGCGCCCCGGGTGGGCTCGGCCGCCTACTGCGCAGCCAAGGGCGGGCTCGGTCTGCTGAACCGCGTGATGGCACAGGAGCTGGCCGCCGACGGGATCACCGTCAACGCGGTCGCCCCGGGCGAGATCGCCACGCCGATGACGGGCCAGGAGGACGTCGACCCGTTCACCCGGGAACGTCCTGGAGTACCGGTGGGGCGGCCGGGCGACGCCCGGGAGGTCGCCGCCGTGGTGGCGTTTCTCGCCTCTCCCGCGGCCAGCTATGTCACCGGGGCCTCCTGGCCGGTGGACGGCGGCATGCTGCTGATGGGCCCGCAGGCGAACAGCCTGACCTCGAACGACTGGCGTTCGGTCTGATCGCCGTCACAGCGGTTCGACCGCCGCCGTGCGCAGGATGTAGACGAACTGGGCGGCGAACGCGACAAGCGCCGCCACCACCCCGGCTGGGATCGCCAGGACGTGCTCGACCCCGGCCAGCCCGGCCAGCAGGGCGACCCCGAGGCCGAGCAGCACCGCGTTCACGGCACCGACCAGAGCGGCAGTGGTGAGTAGGAACTCCCACCACCCACGCTTGATGCCGACCAGCTTCCAGGCCGAGCGCATCGTGCCCTCGTCGGTGACCGCATCGCTGAAGAAGTCGTGCTCGCTGGCGAACCGGTGGTGGTAGTAGGCGCGGATGCGTTGGATCCGCCGCAGGTCCAACGCGTTCTCGACGGTGGTCTCGACAAGCCGCAGGAAGGTCAGCAACCCGACGACGAGCAGGGTCGGGAGCACCGCGCCGAGGTAGGGCCGGACCAGCGTCTCGTTGGTGGCCACGAAACCGAGCCCGATCAGGCCTGCCGACAGGACGGACAGGAAGATGGTGGCCCGGCCGGTGGCCTCGGCGATCGTGCCGGCGCGGGCGCTCTCCAACGCGTAGTGCTCGGTGGTCAACGCGCTGAGCAACGCCTGCTCACGTTCACTGTCGTCCACCGCGCCTACCCTCCGTGGTCGCGCCACCCCGTTACCGTCACCCTATGAGGGGTGGAGTCGGTAAGGGCGGCGAAACCGTCGCCCCCGAACGGGACAGCGGCCGACGAAGCCGGCACGTATCGTCCGCGTTTCGGATCGGTGGGCGGCGGCCGGGCCGGCCGACGGCGGAGGGGGATCGGATGCCGGGGTGGGCTGGTCGAGGTGGCCGGCAGCGGCGCGCCTTCGGCGTCGGTGGGGCGCTGCTCGGGATCGCCGTCGTGATGCTGCTGGGCGCCTGGCGCAGCACCGGTTTCCTCAGCGACCTGTTGCTCAACCTCGGGGCCAGCGTGGTGCTCGCGGCCATCTCGTACGTCATCTTCGACCCGCTGTTCGAGGAGGCCCGCAAGGCGCGGGTGCAGGAGCACCTGAGCTTCGACCAGCAGGCCTTCGTGACGCGCCTGCACCGCTCCGGCCGCCGGGTCCGCATCCTCGACACCTGGACGATCCTGCTGGAGCAACGGCACCGCGAGGAGACCCTGACCGCGATCCGGGCGGCGCTCGCCAACGGGGCACAGGTGCAGTTGCTCCTGCTCGACCCGGACTGCACCGCCGCCCAGCAGCGCTCCGAGGAGTTGGAGCGGCAGCGGGTGGACGTACCCCGGCAGATCCGCGCCAACCTGCGTCACCTCTCCGCCTTCGCCGACGCCCTCGACAGCCGTCTGCGGCACCGCCTACAGGTCCGGCTCTACGACGCCTCGCCGTCGATCCAGCTCTACCAGTGGGACGGGCGGGCGTTGATCTCGTTCTTCCCGATCGGGAAGTTGTCGTTCAACGTTCCTCAACTGGAAGTCGACATGGACAGCCCGTGGGGCGGGTTCGTGCACGCCCGGTTCGAGGAGCTGTGGGAGCACGACCAGGCCACCCTGAACCTGGAACGGTACTGGTCCGTCACGGTCACCCTGCGCCACGACGACTCGGACGTGGTCGAGGTACGCGTGCCGTACGTGACGGTGGACGGGCAGCACTACGTCGACTGCCGTGACTTCCGGGTGACCGGGCCGCTGACCGTGCGAGCCGTGTTGCCGCCCCGCGCACCCGCGGCGGCACCCGCCGTGTTCGCGCTGGCAGAGCCGGCCGACGGTGACCACACGCCGGCCGAGGTCGTGAAACGGCACCTCGACCAGAAGTACGGGCACGACGACGGCCGCCGGGCTGTCTATCGGCTGGTGCCGCCGCCGGGCGCCTCCCGTATGCCGGAACCCCGGTCCGCGACGGCCGGGGACAACCACGGACGGTGACCCCCGACGGTCAGGTCGGTTCGGTACGCGGAACAATGGAGGCCTCGCCCGCACCAGGAGGACGTCCGCGTGTCGCCCAGCCCCGCACCGCCGCCGCAGTCGACGCAGTTACGCGCGGACTGCGGGCGCTGCTTCGGGCTGTGCTGCGTGGTGCCCGCCTTCGCCGCGTCGGCCGACTTCGCCATCGACAAGCCGGCCGGGCAGCCCTGCCCCAACCTGGGCACGGACCACAAGTGCGGCATCCACACCGAGCTGCGGCAACGCGGCTTCCCCGGCTGCACGGTGTTCGACTGCTTCGGCGCCGGGCAGCAGGTCGCGCAGGTCACCTTCGGCGGACGGGACTGGCGGGACGCGCCGGAGACGTTGCCGGCCATGGCGGAGGCGTTCGCCGTGCTGCGACCGCTGCACGAACTGCTCTGGTATCTCGACGCGGCGGTGGCGCTGCACCCGCCGGCCGACCTGCGCGACGAGTTGGCGCATGCCCGCGCCGAGACCGCCGTGCTCACCGCAGATGACGTCTCGCAGCTGCGTGCGGTGGACGTCGCCGCGCACCGGGCCCGGATCAACCCCCTGCTGTCGCGGGCCAGCGACGTGGCCCGCTCCCCCGGCGGCGTCGACCACCGGGGCGCGCACCTGCTCGGCGTCGACCTGCGCCGGGTCGACCTGCGCCGGGCCAACCTGCGCGGGGCGCTGCTGATCGGCGCCGACCTCCGCGACGTCGACCTGGGTCTCGCCGACGTCACCGGGGCGGATCTGCGCGGGGCCGACCTGCGCGGCGCCGACCTGCGCCGCACTCTCTTCCTGCACCAGGCGCAACTGGACGCCGCCCGGGGTGACGCGCGTACCGGCCTGCCGGCGACAGTGACCCGGCCGCCGCACTGGACGGCCCTGACTCTCACCCCGGTCCGCCAGCCGTCGCGGGCCGGTGCCCCCGCCCGGCGCGGCCGGCGACGCTGAACCTCCGTCGGCCAACGCAGCCGGTACCGCTGAGCAGCGCGAATCGCGCACCCGGCCACCGCGTGACGACACGCCCACACCGCAAGGTTTCGGCCGGGACGACGCCGGGTAGCCAGCGCCGACGCTGACCGGTATCGACGGGGGGCACGGCGTGGGTTTCCGAAAACGCGACGGTGAGCTGCCGGGCGACCCGCAGCACAGCGAGGACGAGGCCGGCCAGGTGCCGCTGGTGCAGGTCGAGGCGGACACCGAGGTTCCGGCGCCGGCCGACACCGACGCGCGCCCGGACATCGTGACCGAGGACAACAGCTCGGGCATGACCGGCGGCTCGTCGGGCAGCAGCGGCGGTGGGTCCAGCATGCCCGGGCACCCGGACGCGACCCGCTGACGGTCAGCGGCTGGCGAGCGCGGCCCGGGCCTCGGTCATGCCCTTGTTGGCCAGCCCGTCGGCCCGCTCATTCTCCGGGTGACCGTTGTGCCCCTTCACCCACAGCCAGGTGACCTGGTGCCGCTCGCAGGCCGCCTCCAGCCGCTGCCACAGGTCGGCGTTCTTCACCGGCTGCTTCGCGGCGGTCTGCCAACCGTTGCGCTTCCAGGACGCCAGCCAACTGGTGATGCCGTTGCGCACGTAGGTGCTGTCGGTGTGCAGTTCCACGGTGACCGGCCGGTTCAGGCTCTCCAACGCCTGGATGGCCGCCATCAGCTCCATCCGGTTGTTGGTGGTCGGCGTGGCCTCGCCGCCGCACAGCTCCCGCTCGTGGTCGCCGTAGCGCAGCAGGGCGCCCCAACCGCCCGGCCCGGGGTTGCCACTGCACGCCCCGTCGGTCCAGATCTGCACGCCCCTGCCGGCCGCCGCGTCCACCATGCCCGGCAACCTACCGCGCGGTGACGTCGTCCTCGCTGTCCGGGGGCTCGGGCGCGCCGGGACGTCATGCCCCACCTGCGGGGCAGCTCGACAGGCTCCGGCACAGGCGACGCCGGTGGGCCCGGCGGAGCCCTATCCGCCGCTGGGCTCCGCGCCGACCACGGCGGGCGGGACGGCCGGCGCGGGTCGGGTGGGCCGCAGCCGATCGCGGACGCGGTGCGCCGCGTCGCCGGCGGTGGCGGCGATCATCGGGAGCAGCCGGGTGGAGTTCATGATGGCGACCTCCTCGGCCGGGGTGGTCACACCGTCGAGGAAGCGCAGCACCCGCTCGGCGGGGTTGCGGTCGAAGAGCCGGTCGAAGAAGTCCGGGCCACCGACCCCGCCCCGGTCCAACGCCCGCAACGCCACCGCGTCCATCCAGCGGTGTCGGCGGGGGTACGCCGCCTGGGGCACCGGCGGTCGCCCCGCCGCGAGGGCGCGGGCCACCTGGTCGGCCTGGCGGTACATGGCGGAGAAGGTGAAGCCGGTGGAGGGGCGGGTCGCGCCGCCGGCGGTACCGAGTCGGATCACCCGGGGCGAGGGCCGGGCGGGAAACGGCGCGTCGGTCATCGGGATCACGCCGTTCTCCACCTCGCGTACCCGCAGTCCGGCCGGGTCCAGCCCGAGCAGGTCCCGGTAGGCGGCCAGCGCCGCGTCGTACCCGGCGTCGGTGAGCAGGTCGGGCGAGAACTCGGTGTACTCGACCAGGGCGTAGCGGTCGCTCACCGGCAACACGTACCCGAAGGAGACGCCCCGGGGCGGCTGCGGGGTACGGAAGTCCATCAGCACCGCGCGCGCCGGGTCGAAGACGGGACGGTCGGCCTCCAGCCACCAGCCGCGGAAGTGCTGCAGCCAGGTGGTCCGTCCGGCGCGCGCCGGTGGGCGGGGGCGCGAGTCGAGCACCCATCCGGCCCGGACGGTCTGCCCGTCGCCGGTGCGTACCCGCACCCGCGTGCCGTCGTCGGTCACCGTGTCGGCGGGCGCGACGATCCGGGTGGCGTCGAGCCGGCGCTCGGCCGCGGCAGCCCGGTCGTAGACCGGGCCGGAGCGGAGCATGGCGTACCGCAGCGGGGTCAGGTCCAGGACGCGGCGTCGCGCCGCGGTCGCCACCTCAACCTGTTGCCAGCTCGCGCTGAGCAGCGGGTCCAGGTCGGTGCCCGGGTGGCCCCAGAACGCCCAGGTGCGGTCCTGACCGCGCCGGCGGACGGGGTCGACGACGGCGATGCGCAGGTCGTGGACGCCGTGCCGGTCCAGCGCGGCGAGCAGCAAGGACGCCGCGCCCCCGCCGCCGAGTAGCGCGAGGTCGACGTCCAGCGGCGCGGATTCGGTCACCCGCCCCACGCTGCCACATCGCTGAGCGGACGGTCACGCCGCTCCGGCCGGCGCGCGGTGCGACGCTTGACGGGCAACCATTCGGTTGCATATCGTCATTGGCAACCAGACGGTTGCCTGTTGGGGGAGGGTCGGTGGACGAGGCGTTCCGGGCGCTGGCCGACCCCAGCCGACGTCAGCTGCTCGACCGGCTCAACGTGCGCAACGGCCAGACCCTGCGGGAGCTCTGCGACGGGCTGGCGACGACCCGGCAGGCGGTCAGCAAGCACCTCTCGGTCCTGGAGGCGGCCAACCTCGTCACGAGCGTGCGGCGAGGCCGGGAAAAGGTGCACTACCTCAACGCTGCCCCGATCAACGCCATCGCCGACCGGTGGCTCAGCCGCTACGACCGCGAGCGCGCCGCCACCCTCGCCGACCTGACCACCGCATTGGAGCGACAACCCATGGAGAGCCCGACCTTCGCCTACACGACGTACGTCACGACGACTCCGCAGCGACTGTGGGCCGCACTCATCGAACCGGCGTTCACCCGTCGCTACTGGGGTGGGATCGCGCTCGTGTCGGACTGGCAGGTCGGGTCACCAGTGTTGTGGCAGGACGCGCCCGGCGACGAGCCCCGCGATCTCGGCCAGCGGGTGCTGGCCGCGGAGCCGTACCGTCGCCTCTCCTACAGCTGGCACGGCTTCCAACCGGAGCACGCCGAGCACTTCGGCTGGTCCGCCGAGGAGTTGGCCGCCCGACTCGGCGAGCGTCGGTCGACAGTGACGTTCGAGATCGAGCCGCACGGCCCGGCGGCTGTCCGGCTGACCGTGATCCACGCAGACTTTTCCCCCGACAGCGAGATGCACCGGGCGATCAGCGGCCAACTCGACGGCAGTGGAGGCTGGCCGGAGCTGCTGGCCAGCCTCAAGACGCTCCTCGAAACCGGCGAGCCGATGCCCGAGCCGACCCCGGCCGGCTGACCGGACGCCCAGCCGGCGTATTTCTGTAGATACCTCGCCATCGACCCAGCCGCGACAGCCCGACATCGACCGGAGGACCGGCGCTGCTCGGGCCGTCCGGGCCTTTGCGCAGCTCTCCCCGCCTTCGGGTGGACACGTGACGGCAACGAGGAATTCTCATTTTCACCTGATCGTGGGCCCAACCCACCTAGTGTTGGGCACACCGGTGCTAGTCACGGAGTTGGCCACCCGAACGACGTCCCACGCAGTCAGCGGACGAAAAGTGAGGGAAGACGCGTATGAAGGTCTCAACAGCACTCTGCTCGGCGGCGCTCGGCGTGGGCCTCGGCACACTCCTGCTGCCAGGCGCCGCACTGGCCGACACCACGGTGTCACCGGCCACCACCCCGGTCGGAGGGACCGTCGTGCTCACCGCGACGACCTGCAACCCGAAGTCGGGTGACGCCCTGTTCCGGGTCACCGGCCCCAACCGCGACCAGAACGTCAGGTCCACGACGGCCGCCGCCGGCGGTGGGCTGAGCGCCGAACTCTTCACCGCCGGCTTCACCCTGGGCACGTACACGGTGGCCGCGACCTGCGGCGACGGCAGTTCGGCAGGCAGCGCGACGTTCACCGTCACCCCGATCGGCGGCGCGCCCGCCGGCTCCGGCGGCGACAGCCGCGACAACGGCGCTCTGGCCGCCGGAGGCACGCTGCTCGGCACCGCCCTGGCCGGCGCGGTGATCCTGGTCCGCCGGCGCCGCCCGGTGTCCACTGTCGCCTGACCGGCGGCTGTTCCATCCCTGAGGACGGGTGCCCGCGCCGGCGACACCGGCGCGGGCATCCCGACGATCCCAACGGAGGTGCCCACGTGTGGTGGCGGCGGACCCTACCGGCGGCGGTCGCCCTGCTCGCCGTGAGCGGGCTGGGGCTGATCACGGTCGGCCTCACCGCCGACCCGGCGACGCCGCCACGACCGCCCGCCGACGCGCCACGACGCACCGAGCCGGCACCGGACCTGGTGCCGCTCCCGCGCGCCGCGCCGGTCCTGGTGCAGATCACCGCCATCGGCGTACGCGCAGAGGTCGTCCCCGTCGGGGCCGACGCGGCCGGGGTACTGGAGGTGCCACCACTGGACCGGCCCACCCTCGCCGGCTGGTACCGGCACGGGGTGAGCCCTGGTGAGATGGGCAACGCCGTCCTGGTCGGACACGTCGACTCACCGGCCGGCCCGGCGGTCTTCTTCGACCTCGGGCGGCTGCGCGCCGGCGAGCAGATCCAGGTCACCCGGGCCGACACGCAGGTCGCCACGTTCACAGTGGACGACGTGCGGGCGTACCCCAAGGAGCACTTTCCGACCACGCTCGTCTACGGCCCGGCGGACACCGCCGCGCTGCGCCTGATCACCTGCGGCGGCCGGTTCGACGCCGCGACCGGCAACTACGTCGACAACGTCGTCGTCTTCGCCACCCGCACCTCCTGAGCCACGCCCCGCTGTCGTACGCCGGACCGTGCTCGGCACAATGCGGTGGCACCATCCCTGATCGAGACGGTGCGTCGGCGACGGGGGGGCACACGGTGGATCAGCGAGCGACACGGGACCGGGCCGGTCGAGGCGTACGCGCCCTGGCCCGTCGACTGCTCGGCCGGGTCGAGAGCGACGTCCCTACCCCTCGCCGGTCCAACCCGGACGCGGTGGTCGACTGCGCCGTCTACGTCAACGGTCGACGCCAGCCCGGCCGACCGCACTACGCCGACGCGTACGCCCGCGTCCAGCACGGCCGTGACTCCTTCGTCTGGTTGGGGTTGCACGACCCGGGTCCGGCAGTCCTCGCCGCGGTCGGCCGCACCTTCGGCCTGGACGAGCTGACCGTCGAACAGGCCCTCGCCGACGGGCATCGACCCACTGTGCAGCGCCACGGGCCGGTCACGCTGCTGGTGCTGCGCACCGCCGGGTACGTGGAACACGACGAGCTGACCGACACCTCCGAGGTGATCGACACCGGGGACGTGATGGTGCTGCTCGGGGACCGGTTCGCCATCACCGTGCGGCACGGCGCCGCCGGGGCGCTCCGCAGCGTCCGCGCCGGCATCGAGGGCCGCCCCGCCCTGCTGGCCGCCGGTCCGTGGGCGGTGGCGTACGCGGTCTGCGCCCGGATGGTCGACTCCTACCTGGAGGTGGCCGGGCACGTCGAGCGGGACCTGGAACGGGTCGAGGAGGCGGTGTTCGCCCGCGACCGTACGGCCGACATCCAGCACATCTACCAGCTCAAACGGGAGGTGGTCGAGTTCAAGAGGGCGGTCCTGCCGTTGCAGGCGCCCCTGCGCACGCTGCTCGACCCCGACGGCGCGCCCCGTGCCCTGCACCGCTGGTTCGTCGACGTGGACGGTCGGTTGAGCCGGGCGGTGGATCGGGTGGCCGCGTACGACGACCTGCTCACCTCGATCGTCCAGTCACGGCTGGCGCAGCTCGCCGTGGAGCAGAACAACGACATGCGCAAGATCGCGGCGTGGGCGGCCATCGCGGCCACCCAGACCGGCATCGCCGGCATCTACGGCATGAACTTCGACCACATGCCCGAGCTGGCCTGGCGCTACGGGTACGCCGGCGCTCTCGCCCTGATGGCGGCCGCCGCCCTGGCCCTGTACCGCCTGTTCCGCCGCTCCGGCTGGCTGTGAGGCCGCTTGTTCAGCGGTGCGCGGAGAGGAACGCGCGAATGCGGTCACGGGGCTTGTCGGTCAACTCCGGGCCGTGGGTGAAGGCGGCGAGGTCGTACTCCAACTCGCCGAACACGTGGGCGGTCTGCTGGGTCATCTGGAAGTTGCTGCACAGCACCTTCGGCGAATAGCGGACCCCGAGAATGTTGAACAGCGCGTCCCCGGTGATCAACAGTCGGGTCGGTTCGTGCAGCAGCGACACGTGACCCGGCGAGTGCCCGGGGGTGTGCACCACCCGCAGGCCACCACCGACGTCGAGCACGTCACCGTCGGCCAGCGGCTGCGCCACCCGCACCGCCGGAAACCGGCCGCTGTTGAGCCGGGCGAAGAGCCGCCCGCCGGTCACCGTCGGGTCGCTGACCGGCGCGCGGCCCTCCTCGGCGTACGGAACGTCGCCGACGTGCGCCGCCACCGGGGCACCCGTACGCCGCGACATCTCCGCCGCGCCACCCGCGTGGTCGGGGTGTGCGTGGGTCAACACGATCCGGGTGACGTCGGCGGGCACCTTGCCGATCGCCGCCAGCCCGCGCACGATCCGGGCCGGTGCCTTGGCCAGCCCGCAGTCGACGAGCGTGACGCTGCCGTCGTCGTCGACGAACGCGTACGAGTTGACTGCCGAACGGCCCACAGTCGGGATGCGCCAGACGTTCGGGGCGAGCGGCACAGCGGGCGATCGCGTCATGCCGCGAGTCTAGGAACGGTCGTCAACCGGCCCGGGTCACCTTCGGGCGGTACGGCCGGTACGGCAGGATGGCGAGGTGGGTAAGGCACGCCGACGGGCGAACACGACGACGGGACGGGCCTGCCCGTGCGGCTCCGGGCAGGCGTACGCGGACTGCTGCGCTCCGGCGCACGGCGGCGACAAGCCAGCGCCCACGGCCGAGGCGTTGATGCGCTCCCGGTTCAGCGCCTTCGCCCTCGGCGACACCGGCTACCTGTTGCGCAGCTGGCACTCGTCGACCCGGCCCGCGTCGCTGGAGCTTGACCCGGGGCAGCGGTGGATCCGACTGGAGATCGTCGACACCGAGCGGGGCGGTCTGCTCGACACCGCCGGCACGGTGACCTTCCACGCCCATTACCGCGACGCGGGGCAACCCGGCACCTTGACCGAGCACAGCCGATTCGTCCGCGAGGAAGGCCGATGGGTCTACCTCGACGGTGACCAGCCCTGACCGCCGATCTGGCGTAGGATGAGGTCGGCGTCGTCCTACGCCGCACCTCCCTCCCGGCGCTCACGCCGCCGGCAACGCGGAGGCAAAGGGGGCCCGGAGCCCTCGGGACGTGGTGCCACATGCCCCACTCCGGCGGGGTCGGCGGGAGCGTGAGTCCCGGTGACCGTGCCGTTGACCGGGAGCATGTGATGACCAACCAGAGATCGTTCAAGGCCCGGGTCCGGACCCGGATGGAGAAGACCGGCGAGAGTTACACCACCGCCCGCCGGCACCTGATCAATCGGGCCGCCGAGCCGGCGTCCACCGCCGCGTCCACTCCAGCACCTACCGAGCCGAACGCCACGGCTGCCGCTGCACAGACCGAGCGGATCGCCGACGACCTGATCCGCGCCCGGACCGGCCGCGGCTGGGACGGATGGTTCGCCCTGCTCGACGCCACGTCCGCCACCGAGTGGACGCACACCCGGATCGCCCGTCACCTGGTCACCGAACACGAGGTGCCGGGCTGGTGGGCACAGACCATCACCGTCGGGTACGAGCAGGCACGCGGCCTGCGCGCGCCGGGTCAACGACGCGGCGGTGGCTTCGAGGCCAGCGCGAGCCGGACGGTGGCCGCGCCGGCGGTGCGACTGTTCGAGGCGTTCGCCGACGAGACGGCACGCGCCCGCTGGCTGCCCGACGTCGAGGTACGTGTCCGTACCGCCACCGCGCCGCGCAGTTTCCGGGCCGACTGGGCCGGTGGCCCCACCAGGATCGTCGTCGGCATTGACGCCGTCGGCGAGTCAAAGGCCCGGGTCAACGTCCTGCACGAGAAGCTGACCGGAGCTGAGCAGGCCGCGGAGCTGAAGGCGTACTGGCGCGAGCGGCTCGCCGCGTTGAAGGTGCTGCTCGAAACGAACGGAGACCACTGATGAGCATGACCTTCATCAACCTGCCGGTGCGCGACCTGACCAACGCTGCCGAGTTCTACCGAGCGCTCGGTTTCGCCAGCGACCAGGCCGAGCCGGACGGCGGCACCAGGGTGCTCACCGTCTCCGAGAGCACCAGGCTGGTGCTGCACCTCCGCTCGGGCTTCGAGTCGTACACCGGGGTCGCCGTCACCGACACGCAGACCAGCCGGGAGGTCGTCGTCGGGCTGTCGGCGCCGAGCCGGGAGCGGGTCGACGAGCTGGTCGACCTGGCGGCGGTCGCCGGTGGGGAGTCTCTCGGGCCGGGGATGGCCAACGGGCCGATGTACATGCGCGGTTTCCGGGACCTCGACGGCCACCAGTGGTCGTTCATCCACATGGCCGGTTGACCGCGCAACCCGGCGGCGGCCGCAGAAGGACGCCGCCGGGCCCCGGTCAGTCCGGGCCGCGCGTCACCGCCGCGGCGACGCCGGTGGGCACGGCAGTCCGTCGTCGGCGGCGGGTCACCAGCACCAGCGCCACCACGAGGTACGCCCCGGCGGTCAGCGCGAACGCCACCGCGTTGCCGGCCACCGTGGCAAGCAGGCCATAGCCGGCGTACGTCACGATGATCAACATGTCGGTGGCCATTCCGGCCAGTGACGTGACGGTGGCGCGGCTGCCGCCGCTGATCCGGCCCTGGAGCCGCGCGTCGGCCAGCACGGTGGCCAGCTGCGCTGCGCCGAACGCGACCGCGAGCAGCGCGAACCCCGCCGGGTGTCGGAGCAGAGCACCCCCGGCCAGCGCGACACCGACCAGACCCAGTAGCGCGGCGTAACCCCGGCTGCCCCACCGCTCCCCCACCGGGGCGAGCAGTCCGCCGACCGTCACCCCGGCCCAGAGCAGCAGGAGCAGCAACGGCACGGCCTGCGCGCCGACACCGGTGTCCAGGGCCAGCAGCGGGGTGTACTCGTCCAGGGCACCCCAGTCCGCGGCCACCACGGCGACCAGCAGGACTGCGGCCCGTACCGGCGGGCGGGTGCGGACCTGGGCCACCCCGGCCCGCAACGTCTCCCACCACCCCAGGTCGCCATCGTCGTCCGGCCCGGCCGCGTCGGGTGCTGGGTGGTGCTCCGGGAACCGGGCGGCGACCGCCGCGGCGAGCAGACAGGCGAGCACGCTGGCGGCACCCACCACCGGGTAGCCGCCGGCGGCGAGCACCGGGCCGGCGAGCACCCCGGAGAGCACCACACCCAGCACGCCGGCTGTCCGGGAGCGTCCGAGCACCCGGGCGTACCTGTCGACAGCGCCGAGCCGGTCCAGTTCGGTCCAGACCAGCGCCTCCAGCGCTCCGGAGACCAACGCTCCCCCCGCTCCCCAGAGCAGGAACCCGAGAGCGAACGCCGGGTACGAGGGCACCAGCACCCAGAGCGCGAACCCGGCGGCGCTCACCAGCGGGGCGAGGCACAACAGCAGTCGGCGGGACACCACGTCGGCCCACGCGCCGGACGGCACCTCGAACAGGATGCCGGCGGCCGACCAGATGACGAAGAGCGACGAGATCTGCCCGACGGACAGCCCGGTGTCGGCGAAGAACACCACGTACAGCGGGTAGAGCAGGACAAGGTCGCTGAGGAACGCGTACCCGTAGAGGGTGGCCGTCAGCCGGCGGACCGCCGGCTCGGGCACGCGCGAGGCGATGTGGATCATGGGGCCTTCCCGTGGGAGTGGAGACGGACACCGGATGTGCGGTGCCCGCGGTGGCCCACGGGATCGGCCTACGCGGCGGGATCAATGTCGCCAGGTCATGCCCGGATGCTAGCCGCGCCCCGTCATGCTCGCCAGCGCTTTCGGCGTGCCGGACAACGTGCGGCGGGGTGGGATCCCGAAGGATCCCACCCCGCCGGTGACGTGCGTGTCAGCGCCGGTTCGGGTCGACCGGCGGAAGGACGGTGGTCGTCTCACTGTCGTCGCTGGTACGCGGGCCGGGCACCGCGCCGCCGGCACTCACCACCTGGGTGGTGTCGGCGTCGCCCGCGCGCACCACCTGGGTCGCGTCCGCGTCGGACGGTCGGGTCACCACCTGGGTGGCCTCCGGATCGGACGGTCGCGTCACCGTCTGCGTGGCCTCCGGGTCGGACGGTCGGGGCACCACCTGCGTGGCCTCCGCATCGGTGCCGACGAAGGACGGCCGCGCCGGCTCGGCATCCGGCGTGGCGGGGGCAGCCGCCGCGCGGGCCAGCTCGGCCTCGGCGTCGCGGCGACCGGCCCGGTAGGCGCGGGCGTGCTCGGCGATCAGCTGCGACTCCTGCTCGGCACGGGTCAGCCACCCCTCCCACCGGCTCTGCATCGGACGGATGAGGCCACCGCCGACCCCGACGACGAGGATGCCGCCGATCGTGGCGAGCACGGCGATCAGCACGGGGGTGGTGACCGCGGTGGCGACACCGATCTGGTTCAGCGCGGCGATGACGCCCAGGCCGAGGATGAACACCGAGGCGGTGGTGGCCAGCACCCGGCCGTACGACAGGCCGCCGAGCGCGCCGCTGATGATGTCCTTCACCGCGTTGGCGATGGCGGCGGACACCACGACGATGACGATCGCGACGAAGGCGCGGGGCAGCCACGAGATCACCGCGCCGAGCAGGTCGGAGATCGGGTTGGGCCCCCAGATGCCGAAGGCGAGCTGGAGGGTGAACAGCAGCAAGCCGTAGTAGACGAGCTTCGCGACGATGTCGCTGGCGTCGTACCGGGAGCGACTCAACGCGCGGCGGACGCCGCCGCGTTCGACGGCCCGGTCGAAGCCCACCCGTTCCAGGACCTTCTCCACGATCTTCAGCGCGGCCTTGGCGATCAGCCATCCGGCCACCAGGATCGCCAGGAAGGCGACGGCCTTGGGCAGGAAGAGCATCACCGAGCGGAGGGCGTCACCCACCGCGTCGCTGACGTTGTCACTCATGTGGTCATTCCTCTACGGGGCAGCCGGGACAGTCGTTCCCGACCTACCCCCACCCGCCCGTGGGGAAACGCCGCCCTGGTTGGGCGGGGTCTAGCGCGCGGACTCGTCTTGGCAATATTCTCCGGAGTGCGTGCGGCCACTGGAGCTACTTTTCATCCCCCCGCCGTCGGCCGCAGGAGGAGATGTCATGCACGTCGACCATTCCGAACTGGATCGCCGGACGCTGCTGCGGGCCGGTCTCGGCGCCGCCACTGTCGCCGTCGTCGGGAGCGAACTCGCCTTCCCCGCCTCGGCACAGGCCGCCCCCGGCACCGACCTGGACTGGATCATCAGCTGCGACGAGTGGGCCGCCCGCCCGCCGAAGGACCCGTTGTCGGTCAGCGCCGTCGCCACCAACAAGATCATCGTGCATCACATGGCGTTCCCGAACGTCACCGACTACTCCCGCGAGCAGGCGGTCAAGCTGGCCCACGACTGCCAGGACCTCCACATGGACGGCAACGGCTGGTCGGACACCGGCCAGCACTTCACGGTGAGCCGGGGCGGCTACGTGCTGGAGGGGCGCCGGGGCAGCCTGGAGCGTCTGGAAGCAGGCGACCGGCAGATGATCTCTGCGCACTGCCCGGGCGAGAACGGGCGGGCCATCGGCATCGAGAACGAGGGCACCTACGTCACCGAGACCCCGCCGAAGGCCCTGACCGATTCCCTGGTCAAGCTCTGCGTTGCGATCTGCCGACAGTACGGGCTGCACGCGTACGACATCTTCGGCCACTGGGACTTCCGCACCACCGAGTGCCCGGGCGCCGCCTTCTACCGGCAGTTCCCGGAGCTCCGTCGCCGGGTGCACGCCGCCCTCGGCACCAAGCTGGGCGACGTGCCGGCCCGCCGCTGGCCGGACCTGTGGCGCTTCGTGAACTCCCCCTCGGTCCGGGTCGTGCAGCACCTGCTCGCACACCGGGGCTACGCGGTGGCGGTCAGCGGCACCTTCGACGCCGCGACCGTGGCGGCCGTGCAGGACTGGCAGGCCCGCAACGGCATCCCGGTGGACGTGGACGCCACCCTCACCCCGCCGACCTGGGAGACGCTGGCACCGGAGCTGGACCAGCACGCCACCGGCGCGCCCGTCACGGCCGTCCAGGAAATGCTCGCCACCAAGGGGTACGCGGTCACCGTCACCGGCGCGTACGACCACGCCACCCGGGCCGCCGTGCAGGACCTGCAGGCGCTGCACGGCCTGCCCCGCAACGGCAAGGTCAGCACGAGCACGTGGTGCACGATCGTCGGCGGGTCGGTCCGCCAGTCGTACCGGCGCCGTTGAGCCCGAGGCGGCGGTGCGGGTCCGACCCGCGCCGCCGCCGGCCCGGCCACCAGCGCGAACGCGCCGCCGGACGGTTTGAGCCGATGTGCGGGCGGAGAAAGTGCCGGACATGACTTGGGCCCGTCGAGCCGTACCCGCTGCTGCCGCCGCCGTCGCGGCCCTCGCCGCGCGGGATCTGATCCAGCGCGACCACGCGTTGCTGCGCAACTTCCCGGTGCTCGGACGCGCCCGCTACCTGTTGGAGGCGATCGGGCCGGAGCTTCGGCAGTACATCGTGGCCGGCAACAACGAGGAGCGGCCGTTCACCCGCGACCAGCGCCGCTGGGTGTACGCCTCGGCGAAGCAGCAGAACAACTACTTCGGGTTCGGCACCGACAACGACATCGAGTACACCCCCGGCTATCCGATCATCAAGCACCGCACGTTCGGCCGGGCCGTTCCGCCGTCGACACCGACCGCCGGGCACGACGTACGGCTGCCCTGCGCGAAGGTGCTCGGCGCGGCCCGGGGACGGGCCCACGCGTTCCGCCCGGAGTCGGTGGTCAACATCTCCGGGATGAGCTTCGGCTCGCTCTCCGGCAACGCCATCGCCGCGCTGAACAAGGGGGCGGCGCTCGCCGGCTGCTTTCAGAACACCGGCGAGGGCGGCCTGTCGCCGTACCACCGCAACGGCGGTGACCTGGTCTTCCAACTCGGGACGGCGTACTTCGGCTGCCGCGACGAGCAGGGCCGGTTCAGTCTCGACCGCCTCAAGGACCTGGTTGCCGGCGCACCGGTGAAGGCCTTGGAGATCAAGCTGAGCCAGGGCGCGAAGCCGAGCCTCGGCGGTCTGCTGCCCGGCGCGAAGGTCTCCGCCGAGATCGCCGCGACCCGCGGCATCCCGGCCGGGCAGGACTGCGTGAGCCCGTCGCGGCACGCCGAGTTCTCCGACTGCGACAGCCTCCTCGACTGGGTGGAACTGTTGGCAGCCGAGACGGGCCTGCCGGTCGGTATCAAGTCGGCGGTCGGCGACCTTGGCTTCTGGCAGGAGTTGGCCACGCTGATGCGCGACACCGGCCGCGGTGTGGATTTCGTGACGATCGACGGCGGCGAGGGCGGCACCGGCGCCGCGCCACTGATCTTCACCGACTCGGTGTCACTCCCGTTCCAGCAGGGCTTCACCCGGGTGTACAAGATTTTCGCCGAGCACGACCTGCACGAACAGGTGGTCTTCGTCGGTGGCGGCAAGCTCGGCCTGCCGGACAACGCCATCGTCGCCTTCGCGCTCGGCTGCGACATGGTCAACGTCGGCCGGGAGGCGATGCTCTCCATCGGCTGCATCCAGGCCCAGAAGTGCCACACCGACGCCTGCCCTACCGGCGTCGCCACCCAGAACGCGTGGCTCGCCCGGGGCCTGGACCCGTCGCTGAAGTCGGTGCGGGCGGCCAACTACCTGCGAACGCTGCGCCGCGACCTGACCAAGGTCGCCGAGGCCTGCGGCGTCGAACACCCCGGCCTGATCGACACGGATGCCGTGGGGATCCTGGACGGCCGCACCGGCTCCACCCCCCTGCACGAGGTGTACGGCTACCAGCGGCACTGGGGTCTACCCTCGGCAGCCGACCAGGCGGAGATCGTGCGACTGATGACGCCGGAGGCACCGCAGGGCGGCAGCGCCCCACCCTCGCCGACCGCGGTGGGCTGACGAACCACCCGACCGCGCCATGCCCGCCCGACCCGGCGTCACACAGGTCCGCCGGGCACGGCATGGCCGGGCACGGCGGACAGCTCATCGGGAAACGGAGGCCCCAGAACCATGTTCCCAACGTTTGATGCCGCTGTGGCATCTTGATGCCGCTGTGGCATCAAGCGTTCCGAGGACATACCCGCCAGACCGCGGCCTTTCGCCGATGACCAACGCCGTCGGCGCAGGCGTCGGACGCACGGCGTTGGCGGCGCTGGCGGCAGCAGGCCGAGAGCGCCGCGTCGTCGGCGGTCGAACGCGGTAAACGCATGGAGCCGTCGCCGGGGATACCCGTATCGTGGCGCGATGCTGATCAGACGTGAGACACCCGCCGACGTCGACGCCATCCGGGCGGTGCACGCCGCAGCTTTCGCCAAGACCGACGGCGACGGCGACCGCGTTCCGGTGGAGGCGACACTGGTCGACGCGCTGCGCGCCGACGAGGGCTGGCTGCCCGCGTACTCCCTGGTGGCTGTAGATTCGGACGGCCAGGTGGTGGGTCACGTGGTGGCCACCCGCGGCCTGGTGGGCGGCGAGCCGGTGGCGTTGGGCCTGGGGCCGCTCGGCGTGCTGCCCGACTCGCAGCGACGCGGCGTCGGCAGCGCGTTGATGCACGCGGTGCTCGGCGCGGCCGACGCGCGGGACGAGCCGCTCGTGGTGCTGCTCGGGCATCCCGACTACTACCCGCGCTTCGGATTCGGGCCCGCCGTCGACCTGGGCGTCACTCCGCCACAGCCCTGGGGGCCGCAGTACTTCATGGCCCGTCCGATGGCCGCGTGGCGCGACTCGATCCGGGGTGAGTTCCGCTACGCACGCCCGTTCGACGACCTGTGACCACACCGCGCATCCGCCGACGGCGTGCCGCCGACCTCGACGGATGTGTCACGGCGCTCGCCGAGGTCCACCGGGTCGACAGGTATCCCCTGAACTGGCCCGCCGACCCGCGCCGCTGGCTGAGTGAGCCGCGCCCGGACCACGCCTGGGTCGCTGTCGCCGACGACGCGGCGATCGTCGGGCACGTCGCGGTGCACCGGGTGGTGCCCGGGCCGGCGGGCGCGTCGCTGGGCCGGCCAACGGCCGAGGTGGCACGTTTGTTCGTGACGCCGAGCGCCCGGGGATTGGCGCTGGGCGGTGCGCTGCTGGACCGGGTTCACCAGTGGGCGAGCGCACATGGGACCGATCTGACGCTCGAGGTGACGTCCGACGGCGCCGCGGCCACCGCCCTCTACGAGCGGACCGGATGGCGGTGCACCGGGACCAGCACCGCTGCGTGGACCGCACCCGACGGCAGCGCGGTGTCGCTGCGTCACTACACGCTGTCCGGTGACGCCGTGCCGGCCATCGCCGCGAGCCGGCGGGCGAGCAGGGCCGCGGCGTCGCGCAACTCCGGAGGCTCCACCACCTCCACCTCGTAACTCAGACGGGCGAGGTGCGCGGCGAGCCAGTCCAGGCGCTCCCCGCCGACGACCAGCACGCACCACCCGTCGCGGTCGTCCTCGACCCGCCCCACCTGGGGCGGCACCACCTCCCGCACCTGGTCGACCGTCGCGCGCACACGTGCCCGGGCGAGATACCGGTACGACGCCTCGGTCACGGCCCGCTGCACGAAGGCGACCGGGTCCGGGTGCTCGCGCGCCCGGAAACGCCAGGTCGTCGCAAACGCGGCAGCCATCCGGTCCAGGCGGAACGTCCGCCAGTCGTCGCGGTCCACGTCCCAGGCCATCAGGTACCAGCGGCGACCTGTCGTGACCATCCGGACCGGCTCGACCGTCCGCTCGTGCTGCCCACCGTTGCGTGCCTCGTAGGTGAATCGCACCCGCACCGCGTCGCGGCAGGCCCGGGCCAGCGTCACCAGCACCTCCGCGTCGATCTCGGCCACCGGACCCATGAGCGTCTCCGTGGACCCGTGCACCGCCCGTACCTCGGCGCGCAACCGTGCCGGCATGACCTGGTCGAGCTTCGTGAGGGCCCGCAGGGCCGCCTCGCCCGCGCCGGCGATCGTGCCGCCCGAGGCGAGGCGCAGCGAGACCGCCGTCGCGATCGCCTCCTCGTCGTCGAGGAGCAGCGGTGGCAGGCGGGTGCCCGCACCGAGCTGGTAGCCACCACCGACCCCCGGCACCGCGTGCACGGGATAGCCGAGCGCACGTAGTCGCCGCACGTCACGACGCACGCAACGGTCGGTGACGCCGAGCTCGGCGGCGAGGTCCGCGGCCGTCCAGGATGGCCGCCGCTGGAGCAGCGCCAGCAGCCGCAACACCCGCTCGGTCGTCGCCTCGACGGTCACGCGCCGATCGTTACACAGAATGCGGAACGGTTCTGTCCGCTATCCACGAGAGGCTGGTCCCATGACCGACCAGGATCACGAGACAGGGAGCTGACATGGCCCGCGACATGCAGATCACCTTCGACTGCGCCGACCCCGCCGCGTTGGCGGCGTTCTGGGCCGAGGCCCTCGGCTACCAGGTACAGGGCCCGCCCGGGAACTTCGAGTCCTGGGAGCAGGCGCTCGACGCGATGGGGGTGCCGCCGGAGCACCGCAACGACGCGTCGGCGGTGGTCGACCCCGAGGGCTCGCGACCACGGCTGTTCTTCCAACGGGTTCCCGAGCCCAAGCAGGTCAAGAATCGCGTACACATCGATGTGCGGGCCGCACCCGGGCTGGAGGGTGACGAGCGGATGGCGGCCCTGGAGAAGGAGGCCGAGCGGCTCGCCGCGCACGGCGCCACCCGGCTCGGTCGCCACGAGCCCGCTCCCCCGCTGGGTGCCGGTCACCTCGTCATGGTCGACCCGGAGGGCAACGAGTTCTGCCTCGACTGACGCCACGTCCGCCCAGGTCACTGCCGCGATCACCGGATGCCATGCGAACATGTGTACGTGTCGCCCGGTGCCAGCATCCTGCACGCCGACCTGGACGCCTTCTACGCGTCGGTCGAGCAGCGCGACGATCCACGCCTGCGCGGCCGGCCGGTGATCGTCGGCGGGGGCGTGGTCCTCGCGGCCAGCTACGAGGCGAAGGCGCGGGGCGTCCGCAGCGCGATGGGCGGCCAGCAGGCACGCCGGCTGTGTCCGGACGCGATCGTGGTGCCGCCTCGGATGTCGGCGTACACGGCGGCGAGCCGCGCGGTCTTCGAGGTCTTCCGGCAGACCACTCCGCTGGTCGAGGGGATCTCGATAGACGAGGCGTTCCTGGACGTGGGTGGCCTGCGGCGGCTGGTCGGGCCACCGGCCGACGTCGCGGCGCGGCTGCGTCGGGAGGTTCGTGAACGGGTCCACCTTCCGATCACGGTGGGTGTGGCCCGCACGAAGTTCCTGGCGAAGGTGGCCAGCGGGGTGGCGAAGCCGGACGGCTTGCTGGTAGTCGCACCGGACGCCGAGGTGGCGTTCCTGCACCCGCTTCCGGTCGAACGGTTGTGGGGCGTCGGCCCGGTCACCTCCGCGAAGCTGCGGGAGCACCGGATCCGTACCGTCGGCGAGGTGGCCCGGCTCGGTGAGGCCGCGTTGGTGTCGCTGCTCGGGTCCGGTGCCGGCCGGCACCTGCACGCCCTGGCGCACAACCGTGACCCACGCGCGGTGCAGGTTGGTCGCCGACGCGGCTCGATGGGTGCCCAACACGCGCTGAGTCGCACCCCGCGCGCCCCGGCGGAACTGGACGCCATCCTCGCCGGTCTGGTCGACCGGGTCACCCGGCGGATGCGCGCGGCCGGGCGGTCCGGTCGCACTGTGGTGCTGCGGCTGCGCTTCGGCGACTACAGCCGGGCGACCCGCTCGCACACCATCGGCAAGGCGACAGCGGACACGACGCCGCTGCTCGCCGCCGCGCGCGCATTGCTGCGGGCGGCCCAGTCCGAGATCGACAGTCGTGGTGTCACGCTGATCGGTGTGTCGGTGGGCAACCTGGACGACAGTCCGGTGCAGCCGGAGTTGCCGTTCCACCGCGACCCGGGCGCGGAGTTGGACGCCGCTGTCGACGCGGTCCGCGACCGGTTCGGCTCGACGGCGCTCACCCGTGCGGTCCTGCTCGGCCGGGAGCCGGGTGTCGAGATGCCGCTGCTGCCGGATTGACCGATCTGCGTGCGGTGTCCACGCGCGGAGTTGCGACAGGAGACACATCACAGCAGGTCGGCGGTTTAGCCGGCAGCCGACGGGTGACCCTTGGGGGGTACAGCCTGACAAGGGGGGACCCACCATGTCCGAGGACACCAGCAACCGAGCGAGCCGCGGCGCCGAGCGCCCGCACGACGTGACCGACCCGCTGCTCTGGCAACTGGCGATCGACGTGTTGAGCGCCCACGAGCCGGACGACGAGGGTCACTGCCGCAATCTCCAGTGCGCCGGGCAGGCCTGGCCCTGCGCTGCCCGTCAGGGCGCCGAGCATTCGCTGCGTCTGTCCCGCGGCGGGTCTGACTCCGTCGAGGTGACCGTCGACGGCGGGACCGATCTGGCATCGACCTCTCGCTGGGGTCGCAACGCCGGCCCGGTGGCGTCGCGTCGAGCGCCGAAGGCGTCCGCCTCGGCGGCGTGACTCGAACCCGGCCCGGCACTCGGGCTGACCAGCACCGAACACACGAACGCTCGGCCGATGACCCGGCCGAGCGTTCGTGTGCCGTCCGTCAGAGGCTGAGCTTCTGACCGGGGAAGATCAGACCCGGGTCGGCCCCGATCAGCTTCCGGTTGTGTTCGTACAGCGCCTGCCAGCCGCCGGACACCCGACGGGCGTCGGCGATCTCCGACAGGGTGTCGCCCGGCTTGACCAGGTACGTCTGGCCGCCGGCCGGCGCCGCGGTGCGTTCATGGTTGCGGGTCGCCGGCTGCTCGCCGCGCGACGGCCGCTCCTGCCGCTCGGTGGGCTTCGCGGTGGACTTCGTCGACTTCGCGGTGGACTTGGTCGACTTCGTGCCGGAGCCTCCCGACGAGCCGCCCTTCTTGCCGCAGGTCGGCCAGGCACCGATGCCCTGCCCGTCGAGCACCTTCTCGGCGATGGCGATCTGCTCGCCACGGCTGGCCAGGTCGGCGCGGGCGGCGTACTTCTTGCCGCCGTAACCGGCCCAGGTGCTCTGCGAGAACTGCAGGCCACCGAAGTAGCCGTTGCCGGTATTGATCTTCCAGTTACCGCCGGACTCGCACTTGGCGATCGCGTCCCAGTTGACTCCGGCCTGCGCCGGGGCGGCCGGGCCGAAGAGGGCGACAGCGCCGGTGACGGCACCGACGGCCAGGGTGCCGACGGCGAGGCGGCGGGTGGTGACCCGTCGATGACGGGGCGTGTGAACAGACGTCATGTGAGCTTCCTCCACGCCGGCGAGGTGAGCTGTCGGGTTCGGGCCGAGGAGCCCGGCCGCACGGTGGCGGCTTCACCCCGAGGTGACGTGCACCGAGGAACGTGTGGGTCCCCCGCTCCTGCCCGGGTGACTGGGTTCCGACGGCCGGGGGCAGGATTTGGCGTTGCCGGCCGCGGTGTCCGCAGTGGCGAACCCGACCGACGTTAGGCACGTTCGGTGACGATCGCCCAACCCCTGTGAAGTTCTTCACCGGGGTACGCGGGGCGCCGTCCGCAGCGGTTGCGGCCGGCCGGACACTGTGCAGAGAGCACTGTGGACCGGTACCGATCAGGCCTCGTGACGCAGCCAGGCCACGGTGTAGCACCGAGCGACTCGACGTGTCCGTTGGTGATCGGATGCACGACGCCGGTACGCCGAACCGGCCGGCGGGTCCCTGGTCGGGTGGCCCGCCGGCCGGGAGGTCGACCGTCTACAGAGTGCGCGCCAGCCGGTCGGCGAGCGTCCGGGTGAAGCGGGCCGGGTCGGTCAGCTCACCGCCCTCGGCGAGCACGGCCAGGCCGTAGAGCAGCTCGGCGGTCTCGGTCAGGGCCGCCTGGTCGCTCCCCTGCTCGTGGGCCTTGCGCAGCCCGGAGACCAGCGGGTGCCCGGGGTTGATCTCCAGGATCCGCTTGGTCGGGGGCACCTCGTGCCCCATGGCCCGGTACATCTTCTCCAGGGTCGGCGTGAGGTCGTGGGCGTCGCCGACGACGCAGGCCGGTGAGGTGGTCAGTCGCGACGACAGCCGGACCTCCCGGACGCTGTCGGTCAGCGTGGTGCCGAGCCAGCCGAGCAGGCCGGCGAACTCCTGCCGCTGCTGCTCGCGCTCGGCCTCGGCCTGCCGCTTCTCCTCGTCGGTGTCCAGGTCGATCTCGCCCTTGGCGATCGAGCGCAGCGTCTTGCCGTCGTACGCGCCGACCCGCTCGACCCACACCTCGTCGACCTGGTCGGTGAGCAGCAGCACCTCGTGACCCTTGGCCCGGAAGGCCTCGAGGTGCGGCGAGTTCTCGATGGCGGCCCGGGACTCACCGGTGGCGTACCAGATGTCGCTCTGGCCGTCCTTCATCCGCGAGACGTAACCGGCCAGGTCGGTGGGCTCGGTCGCGTCGTGGGTGGAGGCGACGGAGAGGATGTCCAGCAGGGTGTCGCGGTTGTCGGTGTCGTCGATCAGCCCTTCCTTGACCACCGCGCCGAACTCGGTCCAGAAGGTGCGGTAGCGCTCGGCGTGGTTGGCCTTCAGGTCCTTCACCGTGGCGAGGACCTTCTTGACCAGGCGGCGACGGACGATCTGGATCTGCCGGTCCTGCTGGAGGATCTCCCGGGAGATGTTGAGCGACAGGTCGTGCGCGTCGACCACACCCTTGACGAAGCGCAGGTAGGTCGGGACGAGCGCCTCGCAGTCGTCCATTATGAAGACACGCTTGACGTAGAGCTGCACACCTCGGCGACCCTGCGGGGAGAACAGGTCCAGTGGGGCGTGGCTGGGCAGGAACAGCAGCGCCTCGTACTCGAAGGTGCCCTCGCCCTTCATGTGCACGACCTCGAGCGGGTCGGCCCAGTCGTGGCTGACGTGCTTGTAGAACTCGTTGTACTCGGCGGCGTCGACCTCGTCGCGGGGCCGCGCCCAGAGCGCCTTCATCGAGTTGAGGGTCTGCACCTCGCTGGTGGCGGCCTCGCCGTCGGCGCCGGGGCGTTCGACGGTCATCCGGATCGGCCAGGCGATGAAGTCGGAGTAGCGCTTGACGATGTCGCGGACGGTCCACTCTGCGGTGTAGTCGTGCAGGTTGTCCTCGGTGTCGGCCGGCTTGAGGTGCAGGGTCACAGTGGTGCCCTGCGGGGCCTCGTCCACCGCCTCGATCGAGTACGTGCCCTCGCCGGTGGACTCCCAGCGGGTGCCGCCGGTCTCGCCGGCCTTGCGGGTGACCAGGGTGACCCGGTCGGCGACCATGAACGCGGCGTAGAAGCCGACGCCGAACTGGCCGATCAGGTCCTGCGAGGCGCGCGCGTCGGCGGATTCCCGCAGTTGGCGCAGCAGCTCGGCGGTGCCCGACTTGGCGATGGTGCCGATCAACTGGACGACCTCGTCGCGGGTCATCCCGATGCCGTTGTCCCGCACGCTGAGGGTGCGGGCGTCCTTGTCGACCTCGATCGTCACGTGCAGGTCGTCGGTGTCGGCGACGAGGTCCTTGTCGACGAGAGTGGCCAGCCGCAGCTTGTCCAGGGCGTCGGAGGCGTTCGAGATGAGCTCCCGCAGGAAGACGTCCTTGTTCGAATAGATCGAGTGGACCACCAACTGGAGGAGCTGACGCGCCTCGGCCTGGAACTCCAACGTTTCGGCCTGGTTGCTCACACCGTCTCCCATCTCGGCTCGTGCGGGGTTTCGCGGAAAGGATACGAGTCGTCACGGGCCGGGGTGCCGCCGCGTCCGGGTCGCATTCCCGATTGAGGGGGGCGTCGGTGTGAGATGGCTGACTTTGGTTAGCAGAAGTCAGGTGGGATAGCGTGACCGCCATGAAGATCTCTGGAAGCACCGCCCTCGTCACCGGCGCCAACCGTGGCCTCGGCCGCCACCTGGCCGCCGAACTCCTCGCCCGTGGCGCCACCGTCTACGCCGGCGCGCGCAACCCGGACGCCGTGGACCTCCCCGGCGTGACGCCGGTGCGCCTGGACATCACCGACCCCGCCTCGGTGGCCGCCGCCGCCGAGCTTGCCGGCGGCGTGAACCTGCTGATCAACAACGCGGGCATCGACACCCGGACCGACCTCCTCGACGGCGACCTGGACCTCGTCCGGCTGGAGCTGGAGACCCACTACATCGGCACCCTGTCCACGGTCCGGGCGTTCGCGCCGGTCATCGCCGGCAACGGCGGCGGAACGATCCTCAACGTGCTCTCCGTGCTGTCCTGGGTGAACTTCCCGATGCACGCCGCCTACGGTGCCGCGAAGTCCGCCGAGTGGGCGATGACCAACGCGCTGCGCCTCCAGCTCGCCGAGCGGGGCGTCCGGGTCGCCGGCCTGCACGTCGGCTACCTGGACACCGACATGGCCGCCAATGTGACCGGCCCGAAGTCCGACCCGGCGGTGATCGCCCGGCTTACCGTGGACGGTATCGAGGCCGACGCGTACGAGATCGTCGCTGACGACGTCAGCCGGCGGGTGCAGGCCGGGTTCCCCGGGGGCGTGGCGGCGCTCTACCCCCAGCTCCCCTGACCCACGACGCGACGGGCCGCCGCCAGCAAGCACCGGCGGCGGCCCACCTGCACGGGTACGCGCTCAGCTCGCCTGCAACGCCACGTCGTCGAGCACGAAGCTGGTCTGCAACGACGAGTCCTCGGTGCCGGTGAACTTCAGGGTCACCGTCTGACCGGCGAACCCGGCCACGTTGAAGCTGCGCTGGGTGTAGCCGGCGGCCGCGTTCAGATTCGAGTACGTCGCCAGCGTGGTGGAGCCCACCTGCACGGTGAGCCGGTCGTACGCCGTGGAGCCGGTCGTCTCGGCGGTGTCGATGTGCAGCCAGAACGACAGCGTGTAGCTGGCACAGCCGGCCGGCACCGTCACCGACTGCGACAGGCTCTCAGTGCTGGAGCTGCCGTTGCCGCCCAGCCACGCCTTGTACGACCCGGTCCGGGCCGGCTGGCTGCTGGAATTGGTGATCACGCCGGAGGACGCGGTCCACGGGGTGCTGCCGCTCTCGAAGCCGCCGTTCCCGATCACCTGACCACCGGTGCAGGCCGGGGTGCCGCCGCTCACGGCGAGCTGCCACAACGCGTACGCGACGCCATCGGCCGCCCGGTTCAGCACGGTGGCGCTGACGTTGGCGGTGGTGTCGCAGGACCGGTGGTAGCAGGGGTCGTATGCGGCGTTGGCGGTGCCGCCCCACTTGGCCGCCTGGGCGCTGGTCTTGCGGGCGCTGGCGCCGGCGGCGTAGCCGGAGGTGGGGATGCCGGCCTGCTGGAAGTAGTAGTCGTCGGAGCGGCCCTGACCCTCGACGTTCTCCTCGGGTTGCAGACCCAACGAGTCCCAGTACGCCTTCAGCGGCGCCGCCGTGGTCGAGGTGACCCGGTTGATGAAGTAGCCGCCGTTGATCGAGCCGACCATGTCGAAGTTGTAGTAGCCCTTGATGTAGCCGCGCTGGGTGGAGTTGAGCGAGTTGACGTAGAAGCGGGAGCCGTTGAGGCCCTGCTCCTCGTCGGTCCACCAGGCGAACCTGACCTTCTTCGTCATGGTCGGGTTCTGCGCGGCCAGGACCAGCGCGTTCTCCAGCAGGGTCGCCGAGCCGGTGGCGTTGTCGTTGATGCCGGGACCGGCCGAGACACCGTCCAGGTGGGCGCCGAACATGACCACCTGGTCGGTCGGACCGCCTCGCCACTCCGCGATGAGGTTGTTCGACGGGTACCGGCAGCTGGAGCAGTACTGCTCACTGACGGTGTAGCCGGCGGACTGCAGCCTGCTCTTGACGTAGGCGAGCGAGGCCGTGTAGCCGGCCGAGCCGGCCCGCCGGTTACCGCCGTTGTTGGTGGCGATGCTGTTGAACTGGGTGAGGTGGGCTTGGACATTTGTGACCGAAATGTCCGGTGCAGCCAGCGCGGCAACGGTGGCGGCGATCGGCCGGGCCATCGTCGTCGCGGTCGTGGGTGACGCGGCCACCGGCTGTGCGGCCAGCACCACCGTCATCCCGGCGAACACGGCGAGCGCGACTCCCGCGCTCAGCGTTCTGCCTCTCATGGGGGCTCCTCGGGGGTTAAAGGGATACCCGAGACACTTACAGATGTCGATGCATTGGGCATCGGTCGTTCGTCCCGAACCACCGACGGTTCGACGGTGGGTACCGGCGTCGGCACAGGTGAGTAGAGGTGCCAGGATGGGTAGGTAACGCCAGCAGGGGTCGTCGGGCCCGGAACGGGGGCTTGCGATGGAGCCGGGTCGAGCGTGACACGACCCAGCATTGACCTGTTCAGCGGCGGTGGCGACACCGGTCGGCTGATGGCCGGGCTGGACTGGGCCCGTACGCCGCTCGGCCCGGTCGACGGGTGGCCGCAGAGCCTGCGGGTCGCGGTCCGGCTGCTCCTCTCCTCCCGGTACCCCATGCTGCTGCTCTGGGGCGAGGGGTTCTCCCAGCTCTACAACGACGCGTACTCCACCCTGATCGGCGACAAGCACCCCGCCGCGCTCGGCAACGACGTGCGGGTGACCCTGGCCGAGGGCTGGGACGTGCTCGCCCCGCTGGTCCAGCAGGCCATGACGACGGGGGTAGCCAGCTGGGTCCCCGCCCTGCGGCTGCTGCTGGAGCGGGCCGGCTACCGCGAGGAGGCGTACTTCAGCGTCTCGCACGCCCCGGCCCGGGACGACGACGGCCGTACCGTCGGCGTGTTCACCGTGTGCAGCGAGGTCACCGAGCAGGTGGTCGGCGAACGTCGGCTGCGGCTGCTGCGCGACCTGTCCGTCCTCGGAGACGGTCGCACCGTCGACGTGGACGCGACAGGCGCCCGGCTGATCGACACGATCGGCGGTCACCCGCTGGACGTGCCGTTCGCCGCCATCTACCTGCGCGACGGCGCGTCCCTGCGGCGGGTCGCCCACACCGGCGGCGTCCAGGGCGCGCTGCCGGACACCGTCGACCTGGCCGACGCGGGCCCGATCGCGCACGCCTGGGGGCTGCCGGACGCCGCGGAGGGTCGCCCGGCTCAGGTCTCCGACGTCGCCGACCGGATGACGCTGCCCGCCGGCGCGTGGGACGACCCGGTCCACACCGCGCTGGCGCTGCCACTGCCGTCCGGCGACGAGGACCAACCGCTCGGTGTCCTGCTGGCCGGGGTCAGCCCGAGCCGACGGCTCGACGAGGCGTACCGGGCCTTCCACCAACTCCTGGCGCAACAGGCGTCCCTGGCGTTGCGCAACGCCCAGGAGTACGAGGAGGAGCGGCGCCGGATCGAGGCGTTGGCCGAGCTCGATCGGGTGAAGACCGACTTCTTCGCCAACGTCAGCCACGAGTTCCGTACCCCGTTGACACTCATGCTCGGCCCGCTGGCCGACGCCCTCACCGACGCCACCGCACCCCTGGCGACCGTGCAGCGGGAGCGGGTGGAGACCGCCTGGCGCAACGCCACCCGGCTGCTGACGCTCGTCAACAGCCTGCTCACCTTCTCCAGCCTGGAAGCCGGTCGCGCTCGTAGCGATGCCCGGACTGTCGACCTGTCCGCGCTCACCGCGGAGCTCGCCGGCGTGTTCCGGGCCGCCGTGGAGCGGGCCGGGCTGACCCTGGAGGTGGTCTGCCCGCCGCTGCCACGGCCGGTCACGATCGACCCGGTCAACTGGGAACGCATCGTCACCAATCTGCTGTCCAACGCCCTGAAGTACACGTTCATCGGCCGGATCCGGGTCGCCCTCGACGCCGACGACAACGAGGTACGCCTCACCGTCGCGGACACCGGCATCGGCATCGCCGAGCAGGACCTGCCGAAGCTCTTCGACCGCTTCCACCGGGTGCGGGGGGCGCGCTCGCGCAGCCACGAGGGCACCGGCATCGGCCTGGCCCTGGTGCACGAGTTGGCCCGACTGGAGGGCGGCGAGGTGCGGGTGACCAGCCGGGTGGGTGTCGGCAGCACCTTCACCGTGGTGCTGCCCTGGTCGGCGACACGCCGTAACGCGGTGGCCGACCCTCCGGTGGAACGGCGGGGTGACGCGGCCCGCGCCGCCGTGGAGGAGGCGACCGGCTGGCTCGCCGAGGCCAGCGACAACCCGACGGAGCCCGAGCACGCCTCCGGGCCGACAGTGGACGAGCTGGCCGGCGCGCGGATCCTGGTCGCCGACGACAACACCGACATGCGGGCGTACCTCAGCCGGCTGCTCACCGGGCAGGGCTGGCGGGTACGGGCCGTCACCGACGGTCGGAAGGCCCTCGACGAGATCCACCGCGAACGACCCGACCTGGTCCTCACCGACGTGATGATGCCGGTGCTGGACGGTTTCGACCTGCTGCGCCAACTCCGCGCGGACCCGACGACCCGGACGCTGCCGGTGCTGGTGCTGTCCGCCCGTGCCGGCGGTGAGGCCAGCGTGGAGGGCCTTGGCCTGGGCGCCGACGACTACCTGGTGAAGCCGTTCGCCGCGACCGAGCTGATCGCCCGGATCCGGGCCGCCATCCGGCGGGCCCGCGACCGCCACGACCCGGCCGGCACGGGGACGGGCGACGCCCCATCGGCACGAGCCGGCGCGGTCGCGGCGGTCGCGGAGCCGACGGCCGAGGACGGGGGGACGGCGGTCGGGGGGACGGCGGACGGCGTCGCCACCGGCAGGCCGGACTCCGGCGCGTCCGCGCGCGATGCTCTGGCCGACCGGAACGGCACCGACGACGTCCTGGACACCAGCTGGGCGTACCCGTCCGAGCCCACCTCGGCGGCGGTGATGCGCAGAGACGTCCGACGGACGCTGTGCGACCTCGCCGTCGACCCGGACGTGCTGGAGGATCTGCTACTGGCCGCGTCCGAGGCGGTGAACAACGCCGTCGAGCACGCACAGCGGCCCAGCCGTCCGGAGGTACGGGTACGGGTCCAGGTGGGTGACGGTCTGGTCCGGATCTCGGTGCGGGACTTCGGCACCTGGCGGGACCGCCGACCGGCGATGGACCGGGGCCGCGGCGCGCTGCTGATGAACGCCTACGGCGACGTGCGGCTGGTCTCCACCGCCGAGGGGACGACGGTGACGATCGAACGCCGGCTGGACGACCCGGCCTGAGTGGCCGGCCCGGGGCAACCAGCAGTCTGCGTCAGAGCTGACCACCGGCGGCGTCGCGGGCGATGATGCCGTCGAGCCGCTCCCCCGGGGTCAGCAGTGTCGGATCGAACCAGAAGATCACCACCTGCTTGTCGACACTCCACCGGGCAAGGCGGGCATCGACCTGCCGCCCGTCCACGGTGCCGATGACGCGGTGGGCGGGGCCGACGAAGTAGCCGAAGGTGGGCACCGGCGTGGTCGACGAACGCTCGTCGTAGCCGATCTGGTGGAACCCGGGGCGGCGGTCAGCCCCCTCCACGTCGTTGACCAGGATGTCCGTGGTCAGCATGCCGTCCGGGAGGCGACGACCGGCGGCCAGCCCGATGGTCACCTTCGGTTCGCCGGGCACGGACACCCGAACGACGTAGTACACCCGCTGCTCGGTGCCGTACCGCACCTTGCTGTCGATCACCTGGCCCAGCGGTTTCGGGGACGGCACGTCGCCGGCCGGCGGCGGAGGGGTGGGCTCCATCGACCGCGCCAGCGTCGGCGGGGAACCGGACGGTGTCGGGGCGACGGCCGTCGGCGGTGGTCGATCGGCCGTCGGCGGACCGCCGGTCCGGGCGTCGACCGCCACCACGACGACGACGGCCAACCCGGCAGCGAGCGTCGCCGCGCCGGCTCCGGCAAGCCGCCGACGGGTACGCAACCGTCGCCCGTCGCGCATCACGGCGGCCAGGTCGAGGACGGTGTCGGGGCGCTCGGTCTCCCGCATGGCGTGGCGGAGCTGCTCCAGCTCGCTCATCGGCGCGCCTCCTCGTCGGCGTGCCGCGGCGCCGCGGCGCGTAGTTTCTGCAGGGCCCGCGAGCTGGTGCTCTTGACCGTGCCCACGGATACGGCGAGCTCCCGGGCCACCTGCGCCTCCGGTAGGTCGAAGTAGTACCGCAGCACGACGATGGCCCGCTCCCGAGGGCTGAGCGCGCCGAGGATGCTGATCAGCCAGCGCCGGGTGGTGACCTCGTCGGCCACGTCTCCGCGCCGTTGCTCCGGCACCTCGTCGGTCGCGTACTCGCGCATCGGCCGGCGCCACCCGTCCACCAGGTGATTGACCAGGGTGCGCCGGGCGTACCCGTAGGCGTCGTCGTCGTGGACCCGCGACCAGGACGCGTACGTGCGGGCAAGGGCGGTCTGCGCGGCGTCCTCGGCCAGGTGGTGATCGCCGGTCATCAGGAACGCGGCGTGAACGAGTCGCGCGGACGCCGCCCGCGCGAACTCGACGAACTCCGCGTCGCCCCGCGCCACCGTGAACCTCCCCCGTGCCACACCGCTATGGACGGGTCAGGTCGGCGAAAGGTTGAGCGGTGGGTCACATCAACTTTTCGCCACGGTCACCCGTCTTCTCCTCCGCGCCGCCGCCGAAGGCTGCGCGAGGGGAGAGACATGTCGACGAAGGCTACCCACCGATGGCGTTCCGCCTCGGCGACGCTGCTACTGGTGGTGGCGCTGCTCACCGGATGCGGACTGCCAGCCGACGGGCGACCTGCGAACGATCCCGTCGCCGACGGACCGTCGCCCGACGGACCCCTCGCGCCGGTCGCCACTGGCGGACCGACCGGGGTCGTCGACGTGGTACCCAGTTCGGTGCCTGTCGTCCCGATCAGCTACCCCGCCTCCGGCGGGAACCGGTGGGCGACAGCGCCCGCCGAGACGGCGCCGGCGCGGACCGGCCGTGGCACGTTGATGCGGTACCGCGTCGCCGTGGAACGCGACATCCGTGGTCTGCCGGTGGAGGACATCGCCACCGCGGTCACCGAGACCCTGAACGACCCACGCGGTTGGACGGCTGGCGGGGCCTGGCGACTGCGCCGGGTGGGCGCCGACGATCCGACCGACTTCACCATCTACCTGGCCACTCCCGGCACCCGCGACACTCTCTGCCAGGACCAGCCGGAGGGCTACACCTCGTGCCGCAACGGTGGTCGGGTGGTGCTCAACGTGGCGCGCTGGGTCAAGGGGGTGCCCGGGTACGGGGCGAGTCTTGCCACCTACCGGGAGTACATGGTCAACCACGAGGTGGGGCACAAACTCGGGTTCGGTCACGAGCGGTGCCCCGGGCGGGGCCGACCCGCGCCGGTGATGCAGCAACAGACGCTGGGTCTGCACGGCTGCACCGCGAACGCCTGGCCGTACCCGCAGGGCAAGGTCCGCTACAGCGGGCCGGTCGGGGCGTACGACGACAGGATCCCGCGTCGCGAAGGCGCGTATTCCGCGCACTGACCCCGATCGACCGACGGCGGCGCCTCAGGGGCGGCGGCCACGTTCCCGCTCCAGGCGCTCGTCCAGTCTGCCCAACTCGTAGACGGCGTTGAGGCTGGTCGGCAGACGGCTGACATTGTCCGGCACGGGACCGGGACCGGGATCAGGAGCGGGGGCCGGGGCGGGCGTCGGCGCGGCGGAGGGGCCTGGGGCACGGCGACGCACGAACAGCAGGGCCAGCACCGCCAGAACACCGAGGAGCAGCAGGTAGGACACGGGCGGCCACCGGTCGCGGTCGGAGTCGGCGGGCGGCGCGGCGACCGGAGCGGGGGCGTCCGCGTCGCGCACGGGCACCCCGGCCTCGTGGCTGCCCCTGCTCCCACCACCACCGGTACGGGCGGGTGCGACGGGTGCCGCCGGAGGTCGGGCGTCGGCCGGCGACACGGCGGGCGGGGCGGTGGCCGTGGGCACGGCGGAGCTGGGCCGGGGGGTGGCCGACGGCGGGCCGGGCGTGGGCGGCGGGGCCGGGGTGACACTCGGCGGGCGGTCGCCGTCCAGCAGGTCGTCGACGATCCGGCCGACACCGCCGAGGAGTTCGCCGACCGGGCCAGGGGTGGCCGACGGCGACGGCGTGGGCGCGAGGGCGAGGGTCAGCACGAGGGCGAAGACGGCAGGCACGACGGCCACCTCCGGTGTGTCGATGTGCCAGGCACCGTACCGCAGTGTGGGAACGGGTGGGTGACCCTGCCACGCCGGAGGCGGAGACGTGTCGCGCCCCCGCCTCCGGCGTCTCCCGTGGTCAGACCGGCAGGCCGCCGACCTGGGTCGAGATCCACGATCGGATCGAGGGCAGGTCGACGTAGATGGACGGGCCGGTGGCGCAGGTGGAGTTGTTGTTGCCGGCCCGGCTGGTCGCGCCGATCAGGTTCCACACCCCGTTGACGCGGCGCACCTGCGGACCGCCGGAGTCGCCGTAGCAGGCGCCGGAGTTGCCGTTGGTGTTGTTGGTGCAGATCTCGTACGGGCCGTTGATGCCGGAGCACCGGCTGTCGGCCACGATGGACGTGTCCAGCTCGTTGGCGACCGTCGGAGCGGAGCCGCAGCCCCGGGGTGCGCAGGTCTGGCCCCAACCGATGATCCGGGTGGCCGTGCCGACCGCGCCGGACGTGCTCGGGATCGGGGCCGGGGCGTACGTGACGGAGCTGGCCAGTTGCAGCAGCTTCACGTCGACGCTCGGGTGGTTGACCGCGCGGGTCACCCGCACCACCGTGCCGCCGCTGCTGCGGTTGATGCTGCCCACCCGCACCGAGGACGGCGTCGAGCAGTGCTTGGCGGTGACCGCCCAGTTGCCCTTGATCAGGGTGCCGGTGCAGCCGGAGACGTACACCATGAAGGGGTAGTTCTCCGAGGCCGGACGGCCGCCGACCACCAGCGGCTCGACGTCGGAGGAGGTGCCGTCCCAGGTGTACGTGGTGCTGGCCGGCGCGGCCAGGCTACCGGCGAACAGCGAGTTCACCCGGCTCGCCTCGGTCGAGCTGGGGTTCGCGTTGCGGCAGGACACCGGGGCGCTGCTGCCGGACATCAGGTCGGAGCAGAGGCCGGTACGCCGGTCCGGCAGGCCCAGGATGTGACCGAGTTCGTGGGCGGCGATGCGGTTGCGGTCGTAGCCCTGGTTGACGGCCGTGCGACCCATCCAGATCCGCCCCGAGCCGAGGCCGGTCGGCTGCGCCCGGGGCCAGCCGTCGTCGACGTAGATGGTGATGCTGGCCGGCGTGCCGGCCAACAGCCGGACGTTGCTGACCCGGCTGTTCCAGATCTGCGCGGCCTGGTCGAAGTTGGTGCGGAACTCGCCGGTCCGGCTCGCGTCGTAGTAGACGGTGCGGACGGCGGCGGCCGGTGCGCCGGTGGTGAGCTGCACCCCGGCTGCCGCCAGGGTCGCCGCGAGCATGGCCAGCGCCACACGTCGCAGTTGTCGTCGGAACATCACGCACTCCCCTGCGGTCGTCCGGTGACCAACGGCCACCAGTCATTGAGATATGTCGATGCTAGGCCGTGAGTGGTCGGCGACTGTCATAGCGGAAGCGTCATACCGGCGCTGGCGACGGCTGTTACCCAGCGGTTACACCGCAGCGAAGCGCCCGTGCCGAGGCGGGACGACGGTGGCGACAGAGGGCCACCGGCAGCGTCGCCGCGACGTGACCCCGAGGATCGAACGGAGGGACCACGATGAGGATCAGGAGCGCACTGACCGCGGTGGCGGTCGTCCTCGCCGGACTCGTCGCCGGCGTGGGCAGCAGCAGCGCGGCAGGCAGCAGCAACGCGGCGGGCAGCAGCAGCGCGGCGGCCTACTGCGGGATCACCTGGGGCAGCGCGGAGAAGTCGGCCGGCACGCTGAGCGACGCCCCGTTGACCGAGGTACGGACCGGCCGGCACGACTGCTACGACCGGGTCGTGTTCGAGTTCGCCGGGCCGGTCGACGGTTACGCCATCGGCTACGGCGAGACCTGGACCGAGGGCGAGGGGTTGGCGTTGTCGCCGTACACCGCCGGGGGCGCGCTGCTGCGGGTCTCGCTGCGGGCCCCGGCGTACGACGACGCGCACCAGGGCACCGTGCCCTACGCGGTCGGTGAGCACGTCGCGAACCTGCTGCGCTACCCGACGGTGCGGGACGTCGTCTTCGGCGGCAGCTTCGAGGGCTACAGCACCTTCGCGGTGGGTGTTCGGGCGCGGTTGCCGTTCCGCGTGCTCGTGCTCACCGGACCGGGCACCCACAGCCGGATCGTGCTCGACGTCGCGCACCAGTGGTGACCTGCCGACGCGGTGACGTCCACGGGTAGCGCGATGGGGAGCCCACAGATCGTCGGGCCACCAGTGCGGATCCAGGCTCTTGCGGTGGCTTTGCGGGCAGCGTCCGTAGCCAGTGCTGGACACGTTCCAGTGGTGGCGGCAGGTCGTCGACCACGGAGAGCCACCACAGGTCGTCCACGGCGCTGCAGCGCCCTGGCCAGCAGATACGCGGTCACGCGTGGTGCAACACGCCTGCGCGTCCAGGATCGGGTACGCGACCAACAAGGGTCTTGCCTCACCCGAGGCCGCCGGTGAACCTTAATCCACGGACACCGATCTGGTCGTCCGGGTTCACGCGGCACGGCCGGGAGGAGCGCGGTGCACCCGTTACGGGCAGGTCGTCAGCGGGGAGTCTGCTGCGTGGTGGCCGCCGCCGGTTACGGCAAGACCACCGCGCTGCGCCGCTGGTTCCCCCTCGCCGGTGCCCGCTGGCGCCGAGGGGACGAGGGACCCGTACGCCAACTCGTCGCCGACGCCGTCGCGGCCGGCGACCGCGTGGTCGTGGTCGACGACCTGCCGCCGACCTCGGCGGAGCATCTGCACCTCCTGCTACAGGAGGTCGGGCGCTGGACGGACGACGTCACAGTCGTCCTCGCCTCGCGGTGGCCGATGTCGGTGCCGGCCACCCGCCTGCTCGGCAGCGGTCTCTGGACCGAGCTGGGCCCCGCCGACCTGGCGCTCTCTCCGGAACGGGTCGCCGACCTGATCGCCGAGGAGTACGGCCTCTCCACTCCGGACCTCGCCGACCGGGTGCACGCGGCGACCGGCGGCTGGCCGGCGCTCGTCCATCTGTCCGCTGAGACCCTACGGCTGGGCGGGGTGCCGACCGGGCCGCTCGCCCCGATCCTCAGCGAGCCCGATGGGCCGATCGCGCGGTACGTCGCCGACGAGGTGCTCGCCGCGCTGCCAGCGGAGGCGAGCCGGCTGCTCCGCCAGGTCGGTACGCTGACGCCGGTGAACGTGGGGTTGTGCCGTGCCCTCGGCCACCGCGGCGCCGCGCGCATTGTCGACGGGCTGCGTCGCACTGGTCTGCTGACCCGGCCGGCCTGGGCGGCGGCCGGTCCGGGCGCACCGACGCCGGAGGAGCACCTCGTGCCGATCGTCGTCGAGACCGCCCGGCACGGGCACCGAGCGCCGACCGCCGACCGGGTCCGCAACACGGCCGTCGCCGCAGCAGCCTGGTACGACGAGCACGGACCGCCGGTCGCCGCCGCCCGCGAGTACCTGCGCGCCGGGGACCACGCGGCGGGCTCCCGGGTGCTCGACGCGCACGGCGATCGGATGATCGCAGCGGGTCGCTCTTCCGCGGTGATCGAGCTGGTCCGCATGCTGCCGGAACGGCACCGCAGCCGGCGGCTGCGCCTTCTGCTCGGCGACGCATTGCGCACCCTCGGCGACCTGGGCGCGGCCACCCACGAGTACGACGCCGTCGCCGCGGAGTCCTGGGACGCCGGCCTGGCCTGGCGGATGGGTCGGATCCACTACCAGCGGGGTGACGCCCGGGCGGCCCTGGCGATCCTCGGCCAGCCACTCGACCGGGCCGCCCCGCCCACCGATCAGGCGCTACTGCTCGCCTGGACCGCACACGCACACCTGCTGGCCGGCGACACCGAGACCGCCATCGACTACGCGTGGCAGGCGCTCGCCGGCGCGACCAGCGCCGGGCAGGACGACGTACTGGCCACGACCCACCTCAGCGTCGCCCTGTGCCTCAGTGTCGCCGGCGACAGCGCGGGCAGCGAGGAGCACTTCGCCCTGGCACTGCCGATCGCGGAACGCACCGGTGACGTCCTGCTGCTCACCCGGATCCACACCAACCGTACGCACCAGTTCCTGCGTACCGGCCGCTTCGCCGAGGCGCTGACGATGGCCGAGCGGTCGGCCCGGTATGCCGCACTGGCCGGCGCACCCAGTCTGCGCGCCATCGCCACCAGCAATGAGGCGGAAGCGCTGGCGATGCTCGGTCGGTACGACGAGGCGGTGCAGCGGTACCAGGCAGCGCTGGCGTTCTACCAGCAGAAAGGCTCCCGCCGGTTCATCCACGCGCTGCTCGGACTGGGTGAGCTGTACCGCCGGCGAGGCTGGCGCGAGCAGGCGCGCGCCGCCTACGAGGAGACGATCCGGGTCACCGAGGAGACCGGCAACGCGCATGTCCTGGTGGCCGCGCTCGCCGGGCTGGCGCTGGTGCGACTCGACGACGATGTGCCGGCAGCGGCGCAGCACGCCGACCGGGCCGCCCGGGGCGTCGCGGACGAGATCGTCGTGCCGGCACTGCTGGCCCAGGGCTGGGTGGCGCTCCGGATGGCCGCGCCCGACCGGGCCACCACGCTCGCTGGCGAGGCGGCCCGCATCGCGCGCGTTCAGGGCGACCTGGCCGGGTTGGCCGACGCGCTCGAACTGCGGGCTGCCGCCGAGCAGGACCTCGGGCGGGCCCGCGAGGCGCTGCGCGAGGCGTGCGTGATCTGGACTCGGGCCGGTGCGGCGGTCGAGGCGGCCAGGCTGCTGGTCGTACTCGGGCGGTTGCCCGGGGCTGACATCGACGATCGGCTGGCCGGCCTTCTCGCGGGCGAGCAGGTCGCTCTCGCCGGCGCCCTGGTGGATCGGACGGCGAGCAGTTCCGGCGGCTGGGCGCCCGGCACCGGGCCGATCTATCAGCGCGTCGTGATCCGGGCCCTCGGCCGGTTCGAGGTGCACCTCGACGGCCACCCGGTGCCGGCTTCGCAGTGGCAGTCCCGCAAGGCGCGTGACCTGGTACGGATCCTCGTCGCGCGACGCGGCCGCCCGGTGCCGCGGGGCGAGCTGTGCGAACTACTGTGGCCGGACGACGACCCGGATCGCACCGGGCACCGGCTGTCGGTCCTGCTCTCGATCGTCCGCGGGGTGTTCGACCCGACGAAGACGTTCGCCCCCGACCACTTCCTCGTCGCCGATCATGCCTGCATCGCGCTCGACGTCAGCCGGTTGCGGGTGGATGTCGAGGAGTTCCTCGCGCACGTCGCGCACGCGCGTCGCCTGGTGGAGCGGGGGGCGCTGGCGGAGGGGCGGACGGTGCTGCTGGCCGCCGACCGGCTGTACCGTGCCGACGCGTTCGAGGACGAGCCGTACGCCGACTGGTCCGGTCCGTTGCGCGAGGAGGCGCGGGCGGCGTACCTCGGCCTGCTGCGCATGCTGGCCCAGGTCAGCCGAGCCACGGCGGGCCCGGCGGCTGCGGTGACGTACCTGTTGCGGCTGCTGGAACGGGATCCGTACGACCAGCCGGCGCACCGGGCGTTGGTGCGCACGCTGGTCGCCGGCGGCCAGCACGGCGAGGCACGCCGGGCCCTCGCCCGGTACCGCGAAGCGATGTTCGCCATCGGAGTGCACCCGCCGGACGAGATCATCCTCGCGTCACCCCGGCCAGGCCGACAACCACAGGCCGCCGCTCGCCAGAGTCCACCGGCGGCCGGCAACGGCCGGCGGGATCCGGCGCCCGATCGCGGGCGTTGACCGGCGGGGACCCCTGCCGGCCGCCGGATTCCGGCGCCCAACCGAGGTCGCCGGCCCGCGAACGGCGACCGGTCAGTGGAAGACGGACGACTCCAGGGCGGATACGGTGAGCGAGCCTTCACCGTCCCCTTCGGCATCGTCCCGGGCGGCGGCCGCCCCGGGTAACTGGCTCGCCCGGACGGCCTCGGCGCCCGCCTGGCGGAGGTTTGCGCTGGGGACGAGCGCGCTGAGGAAGAAGTTGCCCTCGCCCGTCACGCGCGCGCCGACGCCGTACACGTGGGCGTTCGGGCCGGCATCGGGGGTGACGACCGTCTTCGGCCACGTGCCGTCGTGCCCGCTGGCGGCCTCGACGCGCACGCCGGGCGGCCCGGTCGGTTGAGTGGGCTCCTTGCAGACGCCGACGGCCGTGAGACTCGCCGGCTCGGCGGTGCCGCCGGCGTGCACCCGCACCGTCCGCAGCCCGGGGCCGAAGGCGACCTCGTCGACGTACGTCTGGTCCACCGGTCCTTCGGTGCGGAAACCGGTGCCGAACAACCGTGTGCTGCCCGGGCAGCTCACCTCCACCGTCGACGTCGATGCGACAGTGGCCGTCGCCCGCACCGGTGGGCTCGTGGACAAGTCGCACGTGGCATAGGCCACCACTGACCATGCGCTGACGTGTCCCGTCCGGGCTGTCGCGGTGACGGTCACCGAGGTCAGCTCCGCGTCGGGCTCCATCGCGGTCAGCACGACACCGCCATTTCCATTCACGATCCGAGCGCCCGCCGCGAAGACGGAGCTCGCCCCGGGGCAGGCCGCGGTGACGATCTTGGTCACGCTTCCGTCGCTGTCGCTGGCCTCCGCGACCCGTACCGGTGCGAACCCTCCCGCGAAGGCGGGCCGGTCCGGTGCGGCCGCTCCTGCTGCCACGCCCAGCGCGACGGCGACGGTGCCCGCCACCGTCCGTCGTGCGATGTCCACCGTGCGCATGTCGCTCCCTCGCTCTCGCCGGCCCACTGTGGCCGGGCATCACCATGGTCCGGGCGAACCTCAGGGTGGCGTCATGGTGTGCCCGCGCCGAGTCGCGACCCGGAGCGGATCGTGACGTGACCCTGAGGTCCCTGCCGAGACTCGATGTCAGACGCCGCGCAGTGGTCGCGGCGCGATCGAGGAGGAAGACATGCGGATCAGCAGAACGGCGACCCGGCTCCTGGCGGTGCCCTTGGTGGTATGCGCACTCGGGCTGATCGGGGCGAGCCCGGCGCAGGCTGCGGTGCAGCGGACCGACCGGTTCTCCATCACCGAGCAGCACTTCGACTTCGGCGACGGCGACCTGGGCAACATCTCCGGGGATCCCAAGGCTGACGGCCGGCTGGAGTGGGATCTCGTCAACGGCACCTGGGCGCCTCGGCTGCTCGGGCGCATCTACATCAACAACGCGTCCGGCGAGTGCGTCCGGGTGCAGATGGTCGTCACCTACCAGAACGGCGTGGTGGTGACCTACACCGACAACGCGTCGGACTTCTGCGCCCCGAACGGGCGGACCTGGTACAGCGAGGTCGACTTCAGCCCGGTCAGCTCGACCTACGTGGCGAACGTCGTCATCAGGCTGCAGAGCGCACCGGCGGGCGGGTGGTCCTTTGCGACCGAGGGAGCGTCGGCGCCGTACTTCGCGCCGTGGTGGCTGCCCTAGGCGTATCAGGTCACGGGGTGACTCGGTAGTCACGACCAGGTATCGACGAGGGGCCCCTGCACCGGCGAAGCCGTCAGGCAGGGGCTCCCCTACCGTCCGACCGGCGAGAGCCGGCCGAGAAGCCCGGCGTCAGGCCTGGCCGGACGCCCCCGCGGCCGCGTCGTCGGTCAGGTGCCAGACCTCGCGCATCGGAGCCCACCAGTCCCCCGAGCCGGGCTCGGCGATCGACTCCTGACACGGGTCGGTCAGCTTCCACCACTCCTGCGTCTGCGGGTCGGCGGCGATGAACCGCAGGTCGGCGTCGTAGTCGTCACCGACGTACTCGTAGTAGCCGAAGAGCAGGTCGCCGTGGAGGAAGATGGTGTAGTTGCGGAAGTTGGCGTCGCGCAGCGTCTGCTCGACGCTCGGCCAGACCTCGGCGTGCAGCCGCAGGTAGGTTTCCCGCTGGTCCGGGCGGAGTCGGATCACGCAGCCATGACGTTGCACGTCGTGCCCTTTCGTGTGAGCTGATCGAGGGGTGCCGAAATCATCTGACCGTAGCGGTTGGACGGTGCTTCGCAGAGGGGCTGCCTGGTCTCTGGGATCAGCCGTTTCGGCAGGCTGCGCAGCGTGGCGACGGGTCTACCCTCAGGTGATGGAGGGCCGCGTGCTGGTGGTCGAGGACGACGCCTCCATCCGGGAGGTCACCGTCCTCGGGCTGCGCCGTGCCGGCTTCCGGGTCGACAGCGCCGTCGACGGGCGGCGGGCCCTGGCAGCCTGGCGGGCTCATCCCGTCGACCTGATCGTGCTCGACGTCATGCTGCCCGTTCTGGACGGCCTGGAGGTCTGCCGGGAGATCCGGCGGACCAGTCAGGTGCCGATCCTCATGCTGACCGCGCGCACCGACACCATCGACGTGGTGGTCGGGTTGGAGTGCGGCGCCGACGACTACCTCCGTAAGCCCTTCGACCTGCCCGAGCTGGTCGCCCGGGTCCGGTCCGTGCTACGCCGGGTGAGCGCGCCCGTCCCGTCGACGCTCATCGAGGTCGGCGGCCTGGAGATCGACCCCGGCGGCTTCGTGGTCCGCCGGCACGGCCGGGAGGTGGCGCTGACCACCACCGAGTTCCGCCTGTTGCTGGAGTTGGCCCGTCGACCCGGCCAGGTCTTCACCCGGGAGTTGCTGCTGCACCTGGTCTGGAACCACGACTTCCTGGGCGACTCCCGGCTCGTCGACGTGGCAGTGCAACGGCTCCGCGCCAAGGTCGAGGAGGACCCGGCGCGGCCACGACTGGTCCAGACCGTGCGCGGCGCCGGTTACAAGTTGTCGACGGGTTGACGGGAGGGACAGCGATGGCCGGACGCGCGGTGCCCCCGGGCCGCCTGCGGCGCCGGCTGACCATCGCGTTCATCCTGGTTGCCGGGGTCTCGGCCGGGCTGCTCGCCGGCGGGACCGGGCTGCTGCTGCGGCAGTCCTGGTGGGACGCGTCGCTGCGGGAGGCCACCGCCGACGCCCGCTACCAACTCGTCCTCGCCGGGCAGTTCCTCCCCCTGAGCGACCAGCGCAGCGCCGACCTGCTCACCAGCTTCGAGGCCAGCGGCCGGCACGTCGTGCTCGTCGACGGCCCGGCCCGCGCCTCGCACCCCGCGTACGCCCCGGAGCTGGGCACCGGGTTACGGGCCACGGTGGCGGGCGGGCAGCTCGGCTACCAGCGCTCCGCCCCGGCGCAGCGTCCCCGGCTGCTCGTGGTCGGTGGGCGCATCCCGGGCTCGACCGCCGAGTTGTACGTCCTCACCGTGGAGGACGACGTCGCCACCGACCTGGGTCAGCTGCGTACCGCCCTGGTGGCGGGCTGGGTGCTCGTGGTGCTGCTCGCCGCCGGGGTCGGTCACGCGCTGGCGCGGCGCACGTTGGAGCCGGTGGGCCGGGCCAGCCGGGCCGCCCGAGCGCTCACCGAGGGCCTGCTCGCCACCCGCCTGCCGGTGCGCGGGCGCGACGAGTTCAGCGTCTGGGCGGCGACGTTCAACGAGATGGCCGAGGCACTGGAGTCGAAGATCGGGGCACTGTCGGCCGCGCAGGCCCGCGAGCGGCGGTTCACCGCCGATGTCGCGCACGAGTTGCGTACCCCGGTGACCTCGTTGGTGGCCGCGGCGTCGCTGCTGCGTGAGCACCTCGACCAGTTGCCCGACGACGCCCGGCCAGCCGCGCGGCTGTTGGTCGACGACGTGGTCCGGCTGCGCCGGCTGGTCGAGGACCTGATGGAGATCTCCCGACTGGACGCCGGACGGGAGCAGCTGGAGGTCGGGCCGGTCGACGGGTCGGCGCTGCTGCACGGGATCGTCGCCGCGCGCGGTTGGTCGGATCGGGTGCTGGTGGGCGGCGACGCCGTCACGCTGCGCACCGACCGGCGTCGGCTGGAACGGGTGCTGGCCAACCTGGTCGCCAACGCGGTCGAGCACGGCGGCGGGGAGATCCAGGCCACCGTCGTCGGGGCGGGCCCGCTGGTCGTCTTCGAGGTCACCGACCAGGGGCCGGGCATCCCGGTGGAGCACCTGTCCCTGGTGTTCGACCGTTTCCACCAGGTCGACGGGTCCCGCTCGGCGCCGGGCAGCGGGCTCGGGTTGGCCATCGCGCGGGAGCACGCCGCGCTGCTCGGTGGGGTGCTGAGCGTCCGCAGTGGGCCCGACGCCGGTGCCTGTTTCCGGCTGGAGCTGCCGGCGGACGGTGCGGCGTGAGCCCGCGCGGTGTCGCCGGGGCGACGCTCGTCGCCGCACTGCTCGTGGGCGGGTGCGGTAGCCCGCGCTCCGGAGCGCTCGGCCCGGCGCCCACGGCAGCGCCGTCCGGTACGGCACCGGTGGTCGTCACGCCGTCCAGCGCCGCGGCCTCCGAGCGACCCGAGCCGACCCCGCCGACGGATCCACCGAAGCCGCCCTCGACCACGCCGTCGTCGCCGACGAGCACTCCCGCCGGGGGCACCGTGACAGTGGAGTTGTGGTTCGTCCGCGCCGAGCAGCTCGTACCGACCAGGCGGTCCCGGCCGGCCACCGTGGCCACGTCCCGGCTGGCGCTGACCGAGCTGGCCCGCGGCCCGACACCGGCGGAGGAAGCCGTCGGGCTGCGCACCCTCGTCCCGGCCGACGTCGAGGTCACCCGGATCACCGACGGCACGGCGACCCTGCGCGGCCCGTCCGGCGACAGTGCGGGACGGCGGCTCCGCGAGGCCCAGGTGGTGTGGACACTCACTCAGTTCCCCACCGTGCGCCGGGTCCGCCTCGACGGGGCGGACCCGGTCGACCGGGCGGACTACGCGGACCTGCTGCCGCCGATCGTGGTCACCGGGCCGACCGCCGGCGAACGCGTCACCACCCCACTCGTCGTCACCGGGACCGCCGACGTGTTCGAGGCCACGGTGAGCGTCCGGGTGCTGGACTCCGCCGGCCGGGAGGTGGCCACCGGGTTCGGCACCGCCAGCTGCGGCAGCGGCTGCCGGGGCGGCTACCGGGTGCTGGTCGGCTGGCGCACGACCCGGGAGCAGAAGGGCACGATCGAGGTGTACGAGGTGTCCGCGCGCGACGGCTCACGGATCAACACGACGAGCGTGCCGGTGATCCTCGCACCGGCCGACTGACCAGCTCGTTCATCCGCCGGACCGCGCACGGAAACGCAATCGTTCCGCAGTCTGCGTGCGACGCAACTCACGAAAGCCTGCACGTTCGGGCAACCGCGAACTAGTGTCAGTACGACATCGTTTCGCGGGGGGTCGTCGGGGATGCTGGGTGGTCAGCAGGTGGGCACGAGCGCCGGGGTACCGGCGGCTCGTGTTCCGCGCTGCACCGACACCGACCTGTTCGCCGTGGTCATCGCCCTGCTGCGCGAGGTCGGCTACGACCGGCTGACGATCGACGCCGTCGCCGCTCGCGCCCACGTCAGCAAGGCCACCATCTACCGCCGCTGGGACGGCAAGGCCGAACTGGTCGTCGCCGCCCTGCGCGACCGGCAGGTGGGTGTGCACAACCCACCCGACACCGGCTCGCTGCGCGGCGACCTGATCGAGCTGCTGCGGGCCACTGTCGCGATCTGCGCGGCCGACTGCGACCTCATGCAGGCGTTGACCTTCGCCATGCGGACCAACCCCGAGCTGGAACGTCTGGTGCGCCACCAGGTGCTGCCGGCCGGGCGGGTGGCCAGCACCGCCATCCTGGTCCGCGCCGCCGCCCGGGGGGAGATCCCGCCGGAGGCCGGCGAACGGGAGTTGTTCCACGATCTGGCGCCCGCGCTCACCATGTCCCGCATCGTCGCGCACGGCCTACCCGCCGACGACGCGTTCCTCACCCAGGTCGTCGACCAGGTGCTGATCCCGGTACTCCGCTACCAGCACGACCGCCCGTCCCAGGCCTGATTCACCGACATCTCGCAACACGGAAGGCTTCACCATGCCCGGAACCACCTCGACCGCCCCCGGCGCGCCCGGCGCCGGGACGTCGACAGGCGCGCCGCACCCGCGGCGCTGGATCGCGTTGGCGGTCATCGCGGTCTCGCAACTGATGGTCGTCCTGGACGCCACCATCGTGAACATCGCGCTGCCGCAGGCCCAGGTCGACCTCGGCATCAGCGACGCGAACCGGCAGTGGGTCGTCACCGCGTACACGCTGGCGTTCGGCGGTCTGCTGCTGCTCGGCGGCCGGATCGCCGACTACTGGGGGCGCAAGCGCACCTTCCTGGTCGGTATGACCGGTTTCGCCCTCGCCTCCGCGCTGGGCGGCCTCGCCACCACAGGCGGCATGCTCTTCGCCGCCCGCGCACTGCAGGGCGCGTTCGGCGCCCTGCTCGCCCCGGCCGCGCTGGCACTGCTCACCGTCCTGTTCACCGAGGCCACCGAGCGGGCCAAGGCCTTCGCGGTGTACGGCGCGATCGCCGGCGGTGGGTCGGCGGTCGGTCTGCTGCTCGGCGGGGTCCTCACCGAGTACGCCGACTGGCGCTGGTGCCTGCTGGTCAACATCCCGGTCGCCGCGATCGCCATCGCCTTCGCGATCCCGCTGGTGCCGGAGAGCCGGGCGCACGGCAACACCCGCTACGACGTACCCGGCGCGATCGTGGTCACCGCCGGCCTGGTCTCCCTGGTCTACGGCTTCACCAAGGCCGCCGAGGACGGCTGGGACGCCACCGCGACGCTCGGCTTCATCGCCGCGGGTGTGGCGCTGCTCGCCGCCTTCGTGGTCATCGAGATGCGCTCCAGCCACCCGCTGCTGCCGCTGCGGATCATCCTCGACCGCAACCGGGGCGGGGCGTTCCTCACCTCGACGCTGATCGGTGCCGGCCTGTTCGGGGCGTTCCTCTTCCTGACCTTCTACTTCCAGGTGGTGCTGCAGTACAAGCCCCTCGAAGCCGGTCTGGCGTCGCTGCCGGTCACCGCAGGTGTGCTGATCGCCGCCGGTGGCGCGAGCCAGCTGATGCCGCGACTGGGTGCCAAGCCCCTGATGGTCGCCGGCTCGGCGCTCGCCGCCGTGGGCATGTTGGTGCTGACCCAGATCGACGTGAACACGTCGTTCCTCACCCACCTGCTGCCCGCCCAGGTCATCCTGGGCCTGGGGCTGGGCTTCACCTTCGTCCCGCTGTCCAGCCTGGCCCTGGTCGGGGTGCCGGAGCACGACGCCGGCGCGGCCAGCGCGACGCTCAACGCCACCCAGCAGATCGGTGGTTCGCTGGGCACCGCGCTGCTGAACACCCTCTACACCAGCGCTGTCGCCACCTACCTCGTCGGTCGGGCCCCGACCCCGGTCAACCAGGTCGAGGCGCTCGTGCAGGGCTACAGCGTGGCGTTCGCCTGGGGCGCGGTGCTGATCGTGCTCGCCGGTCTGGCCACGGTGTTCCTGGTGAAGGTGCGCAAGGAGGACATCCCGACCGGCAACACAGTGCACATGGGCTGAGCTGACCGACACGGCTGCTGGCCGGGCCGCCCCGACCCTTGGGGCGGCCCGGCCGGCGACCGCTTCCGGTAACGTCCCGACCATCGTCGAAAGTCCGTTTGAGGAGACCCATGTCCACCCCAGCTGACCAGATCATCACAGCTCTGCGCGCGGGCCACGAGGAGCTCGCCGCGCTCGTACGGGACCTCAAGGAAGACGACCTGCTCCGCCCGTCGGGGGCCAGCGAGTGGCAGGTGTCCCAGGTGCTGAGCCACCTGGGCAGCGGCGCCGAGATCAACCTGGCGGCGCTGGACGCCGCCCGCGCCGGCACGCCCGGCCCGGACGGCGACTTCAACCGTGGCGTCTGGGCCCGCTGGGACGCGATGTCCCCGGCCGAGCACGCCGCCGGGTTCCTCGCCGCCAACGAGCGGCTGGTCCAGGCGTACGAGGCGTTGGACGCCGAGACGCGGGCGTCGCTGCGGATCGACCTCGGCTTCCTGCCGGAGCCGGTCGACGTGGCCACCGCGGGCCGTTTCCGGCTCAGCGAGTTCGCGTTGCACCAGTGGGACGCCGAGGTGGCGTTCAATACGTTCGCCGCGGTGACGCCGGCTGCGGTGGCGCTGCTGCTCGACCAGGTCGGCGGCATGCTGTCCTGGACCAGCCGGCCGCAGGAGCTGGCCGGCCGGGAGGCCACACTGCTGCTGCGACTGCACGCGCCGGAGCGCACGTTCGGGCTGCGGCTCGGCAAGACGGTCGAGATCGTCGACGCGCCGGAGCAGCCCGACGGCGAGCTGGTCGCGCCGGCCGAGGCGTGGCTGCGGCTGGCGGTCGGCCGGCTCGGTCCCGCGTACACCCCGGACGGGGTGCGGGTGACCGGCCCGGTGACCCTGGACGACCTGCGCCGGGTCTTCGCCGGTTTCTGAGCGGGTGTCGCGCGGGCCGGTGACCCGGCCCGCGCGACCTCTCAGCCCTTCACGCAGACCACCTGCTTGAGGTGGGCGACCACCTCGACCAGGTCCTCCTGCTGGGCCATCACCTCGGTGATGTCCTTGTACGCGCCGGGGATCTCGTCGACCACCCCGGCGTCCTTGCGGCACTCCACCCCGGCGGTCTGCGCGGCCAGGTCGTCGGTGCTGAACGTCCGCTTGGCCTGCGCCCGCGACATCCGCCGCCCCGCGCCGTGCGACGCCGAGCAGTACGCGTCCGGGTTTCCCCGACCCCGCACGATGTACGACCCGGTGCCCATCGACCCGGGGATGATGCCCAGGTCACCCCGACCGGCCCGGATCGCGCCCTTGCGGGTGACCAGCACCTCCACCCCGTCGTAGCTCTCCTCGGAGACGTAGTTGTGGTGGCAGGAGATCGACTCGTCGTACGAGACGTGCGGGAAGTGCTCCCGCACCACCCCGCACAGCAGGGCCAGCATGACGGCGCGGTTGCGCCGCGCGTACTCCTGCGCCCACCACAGGTCCCGCCGGTACGCGTCCATCTCCGGCGTGCCGGCGAGGAACACCGCCAGGTCCCGGTCGGGCAGGTCGGCGTTGTGCGGCAGGCCCCGGGCCACACTGATATGCCGCTCGGCCAGTTCCTTGCCGATGTTGCGGGACCCCGAGTGCAGCATCAGCCAGACCCGGCCCTCGTCGGCCCCACCCTGCTCCAGGCAGACCTCGATGAAGTGGTTGCCCCCACCGAGGGTGCCCAGCTGCCGCCGCGCCCGCGTCTCCAGCTGCGCCACCCGCCGGTCCAGGCCGGCGAACCGCCCCCAGAAGTCGTCCCAGCCGGCCTGCTCCAGGCCACGGACCCGACGCGTGTCGACCTGGTCCTGCCGCTGGGTGAAGCCGACCGGGATGGTGGCCTCGATCGCGGAGCGCAGCCCACCCAGGTCGTCCGGCAGGTCGGCGGCGGTCAGCGAGGTTCGCACCGCCGACATCCCGCAGCCGATGTCGACGCCGACCGCGGCCGGCGAGACGGCCTGCCGCATCGCGATGACCGAGCCGACCGTGGCGCCCTTGCCGAAGTGCACGTCGGGCATGACGGCGACACCCTGCACCCAGGGCAGCGCGCCGATGTTGCGCAGCTGCTTGGCGGCCTGCGCCTCGATGGCGTACGGGTCGGTCCAGACCCGGACCGGAGCCCGGGTGCCGGCGAGAGGGGTGAATCCCATCGTGGGTTCCTTCTGTCGAATGGTGACCGAAATGGTCAGGCGCGGTGCGCGGATACGAAGAGGCCGCCCGATCCCGGTGGGGATGGGCGGCCGGCGGACGCGTCAGCGTCGGCGTCAGTCGCGCCACCCCGGCACGCCCCGCAACGGGCGGTACGCACGGGTTTTGGCGGTGTCACACGCAGGGGTGCCGGCAGGGAGCAGCCGCCGGAGGGCATTGGTGCGGACGCGTCGCGACACGGCGTACTCCCTTCGGGTTGATCGGTTGACCTTGCACCGCTGACAGTAGGAGGGCGGCGGCGCGTCCGCAATGGGATTTCGCCGCCGCCCGAGCGTGGCCGGCTGGGTCGGTGGGCGGCTCAGGTGTCGTAACAGCCGTCCCAGGGCGGGTCGAACCCGAGGTCGTCGGGGAGGAACTCGGCGTGGTCCTCGCCGTCGTACTCGTGGGACCAGTCGACCAGCCCGAAGACGTGCCCGTCGACCTCGACCTGGAACAGCCGGATGGCGATGTCGGCGAAGTGCCGGCCGGGCAGCGCGTCCAGCCACTCGGCGAGGCGGGCCTCGGCCCGGTCGATGGAGGCGTCCTCGGTCTCGCTGGTGCCGGCGAACCAGATGTCCGAGTCGATGTGCGCGCCGTCGGCGTCGAACCGGTGCAGTACCGCGTACCAGCGCTTGTGGCGGTACCAGTCGTCTTCGGCTCCGGCACCGTCGGTGAGGGTGGCGGTGACGGAGCCGAAGAACTGACCCTTGTCGTAGTGGCCGATGGTGCTGGTGCGGTAGTCGGGCTCGTGCGCGATCGGCACCAGGTCGGGAATCGCCATGGCCGCGAGGCTACAGCGGAGTTATGACATGGCCACCAGGCGGAACGACTGCGCGGCGGTGCCGTTGCAGGTGTACTGGATGAGCTGGACGCTGTCCGCGGTGGACGCTCCCGGCACGTCCAGGCACTTGCCGCTGCTGCGGTTGACCAGGCGGTAGTAGCCGTTGCCCTCGGATTCGGCGCGCCACTGCTGGTTGTTGCCGCCGCTGTAGTTCCAGAGCTGGATCGGCGCCGAGTCGGCCGTCGACCGGTCGGTCACGTCGAGCACCTGTGCGCTGTTGTTGCGGTTGTTGATTCGCAGGAACCCGCCGCTGGTCGGCGCGAACTGGTACTGCTGGGCGGTGCTGTTGTTGCAGGTGTACTGCTGGATGGCGGTGCCGTTCGCGCTGGCGGCGGCCCGGGCGTCCACGCACTTGCCGTTGCCCCGGTTGACCACCGTGTGCCAGGCGGTCGGCGAGATGCCGTCGGACGGCGGGGGCGTCGTCGGGGGCGTGCTGCTGACCCCGGCGAGCCAGTGCAGGCCGTCGATCAGCAGTTGGTTCTGCTGCGGGCTGTCGAAGGTGGACGACAGACCGGTCTTGGTGCTGTAGTTCATCGCGTTGTGGCCGAAGTTGGCGTACAGCATCTTGTACTGCCGGTTGCTCCACACGAGCGGGTAGTAGCCGCCGTACCAGGACTGGTTGGGGTCGGTGCCGACCGGGAAGCTGGACGGGTCGACCGACGCGAGAATGTCGATGTTGGGGTTCTGCCGCAGGTCGTTGCTCCAGGAGTACCACTCGCTGATCGACGAGGGGAACGTCGCCGGCAGGTTGCGGGTCGCGGCGTGGGTGCGGTTGTCGGCGCGCATCGTGACCCGGGTCGGCCCCCAGGTGTTGGTCTGGAACGAGCCGGTGCCGAGGAACGTGTTGTAGTACCAGCTCCAGCTCGACGGGTTGGTGGTGAACGCGCTGACGTGGAAGCCCAGCCATCCCCCGCCGTTCTGCACGTACTGCTGGAACGCGGCCCGCTGCGCAGCGGGCGGCGCGTCGTCCAGGAACATGATGACCTTGTACTGGGCCAGGTTGGAGGTGTTCAGCAGGCTCCAGTTGTTGGTGGCTTCCCAAGAGAAGCCGTGCTGGGCGGCGGCCTGCGGGAACCAGGCCCGGGCGTCCTTGACGAAGTCGATGTGCGCGTCGTCCCAGGTGCCGTTGTAGAAGGCCAGGACCTTGAACGTCGGCGCGGCCTGCGCGGAGCGCGAGGCGCTGACCGCGACACCGGCGGTCAGCGCGACGACCAGGGCGACGAACAACGACAGGATTCGTCTGGTACGGGAGGAGAGTTCTGCGATCACCTGATCGTCCCTTCGGTGGGGACGCGCGCCGCCGCGTCGAGATGCATCTGTTCACATTGTTTACAGATAGACGAAAGGTTATTCCTCTGACCTGATCACGTCAATCACCGATCGCCCGAACGGGTGGGATTCCTGCGGCAGCGGGTACCCCGGCCCGGTGACCAGCCCGGACGCCGTCGACGTCGACCAGCCACTCGCCGTGGACGTACCCGCAGCCCCGCACGACGCCAGCGGCGAGCGGGTGTCGACCCGCGACCTGGCCGGTCTCGCGCCGCCGGCCAGGCCTGCTCGCCGCTGGACCCCGGGCCGCGTGGTGGCCACCCCCGCCGCGCTGGAACACCCCCACGGGCAACGGATCGTCGAACGGGTGCGGGCCCTGGGCATCGAGGTGGAACACCTGAAATCCAACCGGCTCACCGGGGTACGCGGACCTACCGACCGGGAGACGTACGCGCGGGCCAAGGCGACCATGGCGATCGTGGTGAGCCCACCCTCGCGGCGCACCCTGCAACCGATCGCGCCCAGCGCCGACTGGCGCGTCGACCTGGCCGAGGGCTGCCCCGCGCACTGCCAGTACTGCTACCTGGCCGGCTCGTTGTCCGGCCCACCCGTCACCCGGGTGTACGCGGACCTCGACGACATCCTGGCCGGACTGGCCCCGTACGCCGGGCGGGGCACGGTGACGAGCCGCAACGCGCGGCGCGCCGACGAGGGCACCACCTTCGAGGCGTCCTGCTACACCGACCCACTCGCGTTGGAGCACCTGACCGGCAGTTGGCGGCGGGCGGTGCAGCACTTCGCCGACTGGGACGCACCGGTGCAGTTGCGCTGGACGACCAAGTACGCCGACGTGGACACCTTCGTCGGGCTGCCGCACGCCGGCCGCACCCGGGTCCGGTTCAGCGTCAACTGCGCCCCGGTAGGCGTTCGGTTCGAGGGCGGCACCGCCCGGGTGCCGGACCGCCTGGCCGCGCTGCGCCGGCTCGCGCTCGACGGCTACCCGGTGGGGTTGACCATCGCGCCGATCATCGCGCTACCCGACTGGCGGGAGGCCTACGGCGGGCTGATCGACCAGGTCCGCGCGGCTGTCGACGGGGTGCCGGAGCTGGACCTGACCGCCGAGCTGATCACCCATCGGTTCACCCCCGGCAGCAAGGAGGTGCTGCTCGGTTGGTACCCGCGTACCCGGCTGGAGATGGACGAGGAGTCCCGCAGCCGTAAGCACGGCAAGTTCGGCGCGGTGAAGTACGTCTACCCGCGCGACACGATGGCCGAGCTGCGTGACTGGTTCACCGCTGAGCTGACCGCCCGCGTACCGGCCTGCCGGATCCTCTACTGGACCTGAGCCGCCCTCACTGCACGAGGGCGGCCCGGCCCCGGGGTGTCGCCGAGTGCTCAGCTACGGGTGGACCACTGTTGGTTCTGTTGTCCGTTGCAGGCCCACAGGATGAGTTTGGTGCCGTTCGCGGTCCCGGCGCCGTTGGCGTCGAGGCAGAGTCCGGACTGCACGCCGGTGATGGAGCCGTTGGCGTTGAGGTTCCACTGCTGGTTGGTGCCGCCGTGGCAGTCCCAGATGATGGCCTGGGTGCCGTTGGTGGTGCCCTGGCCATTGGCGTCGAGGCACTTGTTGCCGTACACCTGGAGTTGTCTGCCGGCGGTGTAGGTCCAACGCTGCGCGGTGCTGTTGCTGATGCAGTCCCAGAGCTGCACCTGCGTGCCGTTGGTGGTGGTGCCGTTCGGCACGTCGACGCAGCGGCCGGACTGGCCGCCGACGACCTGGACGTTCTGCTGGGGGTTGCCGCCTCCGGCGGGCGCGTACGCGGCGGCGTTGATGTTGGCTTGCACGGCGTTCTCGGTGGCCGCCGACGGGTAGCCGGAGGTCAGTACACCCTCGAAGAAGGTGCCGCGGCCGGTGATGCTGTTGTCGCCACCGATGCCGAGCAGGATGGCGCCCTCCTTCTTCATCGGGTGGTAGCCGTTGGGGCGTGGCCCGTCGAAGTAGGTGGTGAGGCTGCCCGACTGCGCGTTGCCGCCCCGGATCGCCCAGTGGTTCGGCTCGCCCTTGACCATGGCCGTGACGAAGCGGTGGTTGATCGAGGCGATGTTGTTGTAACCGGCGTTCACCCCGGAAAACAGCCCCCACTCCAGGTCCGCCATGATCCACGGGCCGGCCCCCGCGCCGTAGCCCCACTGCTTGTTGGCGCCGAAGTAGACGGTCTCCATGATCGCGCGCTCGTCGGCCAGGTTGTTGGTCTGCGCATTGCCGTAGTCGAAGCAGCACCACTGGTTGTAGTGCGTGCCGTCGACGACCGCGTAGATACCCTCGGGTTGGTCACCGGTGGCGACGCCGTTGGTGTTGTTGTTGCGGTAGCCGGTGCCGGGGGCGATGTAGACGCCGTACGCCTTCTGGCCACCGACGGTGACCGGCGCGGCCTTCGCGTCGGCGAGGTTGTCCCACCCGCCGGGGGCGGGGCCGGCGAAGCCGCCGGGCGGGGCCTGGGTGAGGCGGTTGTTGCGGCCGGACTGGTCGTAGATGACGGTGATGACGCAGGTGGTGTTGGCGCAGAACGTGTCCTGGGTGGCGGCGTTGGCGTAGCCTCCGGCGCTCAGCACGCCGACGTCGCGGGTGGTGCTGTCCGACGATCGCCGGACCTGGTAGAGCGGTCCGTTGTACGCGCCGTACAACGCTCGGGTGGTGCTGTGCGCGGCCACGCACGGCGTACCACCCGAGGCGTAGATGTCGCACGGGCCGGTGGTGGCGGCGCGGGCTGGCGGCGGGTCAGAGACCACGTAACCACCGGCACCGACGGCGAGGAGCAACGGGATTCCTGCGGCGGCCAGGAAGCGACCGAGTCTTCTTCTCACGTTCGGCGAATCCTTTCGAACGGGTGATGGGGGCGTGGCGCGTGCCGGTGGCCGGCGACGCCGGCCCGCCGGAGTGGAGCCCAGCGGTCGCCTGGATCCGATGTGCGGGTAATCCTGGGAGCGAGAATCGTCGATGATCCGGGCGGGTTCAGGCGAATCGATTCGACGATACTCCTGATGGGATAGACATCATACGTCTATTGTTTGTCATCGAAAAGCGTCGTTGCGCGGGCCGTGGCGTACGACGTGTGAGTGGTGGTGGCCAGGGCCACCACCACCGACTACACGCCCACGGCGCCGTCGATGCCCTCCCGGAGGAAGTCCGCGTGGCCGTTGTGCCGGGCGTACTCGTGGATCAGGTGCAGCATCACCAGCCGCAGCGACACGATCTCGCCGGAGCGGACGTTGCGGCCGGTCACGTCCAGCGATGGAGCCGCGCGCTCGATCCGGCGAGCCTGTTCGACCTCACGCTCCCAGGCGGCGAACGCCTCCGCCCGGGTGGCCGAGCTGGCGTCGTAGGCCTGCTGGAAGTCGCCGACCTCGGACCAGACCAACGGAACGTCCTCGCCGTCGATGACCCGCCGGAACCAGGCACGTTCCACCTCCGCCATGTGCCGCACCAGGGCGAGCAGGGAGAGCGTGGAGGGCGGCATGGACTGCCGGCGCAGTTCCTCGTCGGACAGGCCCTCGCACTTGAGAGCCAGCGTCGCGCGGTGGAAGTCGAGGAACGCGCGCAGCGTTTCCCGCTCGTCGCCGGTGACCGGGGGGCCGATCCGTTCGGTGGTCATTGAAACGATCATGCCGGATGGCGCCGGCGGCTGCGGTGTCGGCCGTGGGTCAGCCGACCGAGGAACGGGCCACCGGCGCGGCGAAGAACGTGTCCGGGTACGGCTCGTCGCGCAGGCTGTAGTGCCACCACTCGCGGTCGTAGTTGACGAACCCGGCGTCGGTCATCAGCCGTTGCAACAATCGGCGGTTGTCCCGGGGTGCGCCGGCGATGCGGGCGTCGGCGGTGTGCGCCCGGGAGTCGAAACAGTCGAACCCCGTACCCATGTCGATGCTGTTGTCGGCGAAACGCTGCCCGCGTGGTGCGGTGCAGGCGACCAGCGGCTGCCCGACCCGGTACGAGGGCTGGCGGGCGGGTGGCTCGTCGACGAGGGTCAGGTCCATGGTGCTGCCTCTGCTGTGCGCGGTGGGCGCCCCGATGTACCCGTCGGCGAAGAGCCGGTTCTTGGCCACGTCCGGGTAGAACTCGGCCTTGGTCTGCTGCTCGTCGGGTCGCTTCGCCCAGGCCACGAAGTCGTCCACCGCCGGCTGCGGGCGGTAGCAGTCGTACACCTTGAGGCTGTGCCCGCCGGCCAGTGCGGCGTCCTGCACACGCCGCAGCGCCTCCGCGGCCTGCAGGGTGAGCAGGCACAGCGGCTCGCGATAGCCGGTGATCGGACGGCCGACGAAGTTGTGCGGTGTGGCGTAGCGGATGTCGGCGTGGATGCGCGGGTCGAGGTCGGTCAGCACGACGAAGCCGGGCAGCCGCTCGCCAGGGCTCGGCGACGGCGTGGGGTGTACCGGCGGCGGCTGCGACGCGGCCGACGACGCCGGCGCGGGCTGGGGCTCCGGCCGCGAACAGCCGCCGAGCAGCGCGGCGAACGCGAGCACGACGGCGACCCGGGTACGCACCAGTCCTGTCTATCAGCCCCACTCGGGCTGCCGCAGACGGTGACCATGATCCACTCGCGTTCCTGCTTACCGTGGTGTTGAGGACGCTCGGATACCGCGACATCACGAAACCCGAGTCGATCAAGACGCCGGGCGGTCCCTTGACGGGCTGGCCGATGCCATCCGCCCGATAGGCTTCCGGAACTTTTCCGCAACTCTGGTGGGGTCCCGAGCCGACCTGGCGTGTCGTGAACCCCTACCGGTGAGGCAAGATGACGCGTGGAACGGGCACGCCGTTCCGGGACACACGGCGGACGGCACCTGGTGGTCGTTCCTCCGGCTCGGTGAAGGAGACGCGGGTGGGCGCGGACGACGGACGCAGGGTGACCATCACCGCGATCGCACGGGAGGCCGGGGTCTCGGTGCCGACGGTGTCACGAGTGCTCAACGGTCGCTCCGATGTGGCCCCCGGCACCCGGGAGCGGGTCGAGGAGTTGTTGCGTCACCACGGCTACCGGCGTCGCACCAGCCGCAGCGTTCGCCGCGCCGGCCTGGTCGACCTGGTCTTCAACGACCTGGACAGCCCCTGGGCCGTGGAAATCATCCGTGGCGTGGAGGATGTCGGGCACGGCGCGGGCCTCGGCACTGTGGTCTCCGCGATCCACCGGCAGCCCACCGCTGCCCGGCAGTGGTTGCAGAATCTACGCACCCGGGCCACCGACGGTGTCATCTTCGTGACCTCGCACCTGAGCCCGCCGCTGCACGCGCAGCTACGCCGCCTCAACGTGCCGGTGGTGGTGGTCGACCCGGCCGGCGTTCCGGCGATGGACGTGCCGACCATCGGGGCGACCAACTGGGCCGGTGGGCTCGCCGCCACCGAACACCTGCTCTCCATCGGGCACCGACGCATCGGCTTCGTGGCCGGCCCGACGCACCTGCTGTGCAGCCGTGCGCGACTCGACGGTTACCGGGCCGGGCTGGAGGCCGCCGGGGTTCCGGTGGACGACGCGTTGATCTACCCGGGTGACTTCTACCACGCCTCCGGGTTCTCCGGCGGTACGGCGCTGCTCGACCTCCCCGACCCGCCGACCGCCATCTTCGCCGCCAGCGACCAGATGGCCTTCGGGGTCTACGAGGCCATTCGACGCCGAGGGCTGCGAGTGCCGGACGACGTCAGCGTCGTCGGCTTCGACGACCTGCCGGAGGCCCGCTGGGCGTCACCGCCGCTGACCACGGTGCGTCAGCCGTTGGTCGAGATGGGACGGTTGGCGGCACGGACGGTGCTGCGCCTGTCGCAGGGTGAGGGCATCGACTCGCCACGTGTCGAACTCGCCACCGAACTGGTCGTGCGGGACAGCACCGCCGCCCCGCCGACCGGGTCGCCCGACCCGTCGTGACGGCCGGAACTGCGCCGGAGACCGGTTGGAGCACTTCCGATCCGGTTCCGGTAATTGCGGCGACCGGTTAGGAACCCGGCCGATGGCCGCTGGGCGCGGTGAGCGACGACGAGTCGCCCACCGCGCCGCACTGTCAGTGGTGGTGGTGCGCGCGGACGGCCTTGCGGATCGTCACCGGCAGCGCGGGCGCGCCGTCGACAGGCGCGGGATCCTCGGCGGTCGGGGCCACTCCCCCGGCGGCGATCCGGTCCAGGGTGGCCAGCCCGGCGGCGTCGACCTCACCGAAGATCGTGTAGTTGGGGCGCAGCGCCGAGTTGGCGTACACCAGGAAGAACTGGCTGCCATTGGTGTCCGGCCCGGCGTTGGCCATCGCGAGGACGCCCCGGGCGTACACCCGGCGTTCCCCGGTCGGGTCGGTGGGCGCCGGCGGCAGGTCGGTGGGCAGTTCGTCGCGGTACCGGTATCCCGGGCCGCCCTCGCCGGTGCCGGACGGGTCACCGCACTGCAACACGCTCAGCGTCGGGTACGCGGTGAGCCGGTGGCACGACGTGCGGTCGTAGAAACGCTTGCCGACCAGGTGCAGGAAGCTCTGCACGGTGCACGGCGCGGCGGCCCGGTCCAGTGTCAGCCCGATCGGCCCGTGGTTGGTCGCCAGGGTCACCCGCACCGTTCCCCGGGACGGGGTGCGTCGCGGGTCGGGCGGCAGCGGCACCGGTCGGGCAGCGGGCTCGTCCGGCGTCTCGGTGTACGCGCACGGGCCGTGCGTGGTGCGCGGCGGTCGGGTGGCGGCGTCGATGCGCTGCGCAGCGGACGCGGTGGCCGACAGGCCGGACGCGTTTGCCGACGGGCCGGGCGCGGCGACCGCGGCGGCCGACGCGCCGACGACCAGCGCCCCGGCGAGCACGGTCACCCCCGCGAGGCGGGTCAGGGCGCGGCGGGGTGCCGCCACGCGGGGGCGCGGTGGGAGTTCACTCGACACAGGGATCCTCCTGGACTCGTGGTGCCACAAAGACCGGAGTCTATGGAGGGCAGCGCCCGATGTCGATTCGTCAGGGCAGCCGGCGGCGTCGCCGCCACAGCAGCCCGCCCATCAATGCCAGCAGGCCCGCCCCGCTGGCAGCGGTCACCGACCAGAGCCATCCCGATCCGCTGTGTCCCGGCCCGCTGGCCGCCGCCGGCCGGGGCGCACCGGGCGCCGCCAGCGCGGACGGTGCCGCCGACGGCGTCGCGGTCAGCTCGCCCGGCTCGACCAGCCGGCCGACCGAGGCGTCCCGGGGCACTGTGAACCCCCAGTCGAGCAGCGCGGCACCCTGCTCCCAGCCACGCTTCGGCGCCGACTCCGCGCCGAGCAGGGTCACCACCAGCCGCCGTCCTCCCCGTTCCGCCGCCCCCACGTAGGTGTGCCGGGCCAGGTCGGTGAAGCCGGTCTTACCGCCGAGCGCACCCGGGTACCGGTAGATGAGCTGGTTTTCGTTCTGGATGTCGAAACCCTTGGTGCGTTGCGCCGGCTGGGCCGGAATCGACGTCTGCTCGGTCAACGCGTACCGGCGGAAGGTCGGCTGGGCGAAGCAGGCCCGGGCGATCAACGCCAGGTCGTACGCGCTGGTGAACTGGCCCGCCCCGTCCAGCCCGGACGGGGTGACAGCGTGCGTCTGGAGCGCGCCGAGGTGGTGCGCGTGCTCGTTCATGGCGCGTACACCGGCGGCGCTGTCCGTGCCGCCACCGAGTCGGGCCAGCGCGTTGGCGGCCTCGTTGCCCGAGTTGAGCAGCAACCCGAGCCAGATGGTCTCGATGGTGTACCGGCCTCCCGCGACCAGGCCCACGGCCGAGGATCCGGGTTCGATGTCCATGTCCTCGTCGGTGACGGTGACCGTCTTGTTCGGGTCCAGCCGGGGCAGCATGGTGGCCGCCAGCAAGAGCTTCTGCACGCTGGCGGGTGTGCCGTACTCGTGGGGGCCGCAACCGCCGAGCACCTGGCCGCTGTCCAGGTCGGCGACCAGCCACGACGTGGCGGTGACCCCCGGTGGCGCAGGGGCGCCGGTCGGCACCACCAGGCCGACGGTGTCCAGCCCGGCCCCGCCGACGACCCGCTGCGCGGGCACGGCGGGCGGGGGCGACGGCCGGGGTGGACGGGACATCGCCGGTGCCGGCACCCGGGGGCATCGGACCGTGGGCACGGCGGAGGCTCCCGCCACGGCGACCGGCGCGGGAGCGAGCAGGAGGGCGGACGTCGTGGCCGCCAGCAGCGCAGCTCTCATGTGCCCGACCCTAGTCACGACGCTCGCTCCGCGGGATGGGATGCGGGTCAACCCGAGCGCTCAGATAGTCGTGCAACGCGGCACTGCCCCGCAGCCTGCGCAGGCTCCGGGCGTGCAGCTCCTGCTCACGGCGGGCCAGCTCGGCACGGACCCGCTGCGGGCTGCCGGTGGTCCGCAGTTCGCCCAGCACCGCCTCGATGATCTCGAACGGGTACGCACCACGGCGTAGCAGCGCGATGACCTGCGCGGCGCGTAGTTCCACTTCGTCGTACACCCGGTAGTTGGTGCCCGGGGCGCGTCCCGGCCGCAGCAGCCCGCGCTCCTCCCACAGCCGAAGCTGCGAGGTCCGGACCCCGACCACTGCGGCGACCTCACCGATGCGGGCGTCGCGGCGCGGCGCGGGCCGGGCCTGCGACGGGCCGGCCAGCACGGTCTCGAAGGCGCCGAGCACCCGGCGGATCTCCGCGCGTTCCCGGTCCAGCTCGGCATGCCCACCGTCGAGCGCCGCCAGGGCCGCCGGCAGGTCACCGGAGTGCACCGCCGCCATGATCTCCCGGGTACGGATCCAGCCGTGCCCCTCGGCCAGCCGGCGCGCCACCGTGAGCGCCCGCGCGTGCTCCGTCGTGAAGATCCGGTACCCGCTGGCGGTACGGCCCGCCGGCGGCAACACCCCCTGCTCGACGTAGTTGCGCACCTGCTGCACCGAGATCCCGACGGTGGCCGCGAGGTCGACGGCGCGCAGCCGTGCGACGGGTTCGGAGTTCACGACGGGTAACCGTACCGGTTACCACGTGATTTGAGACTTTCCCGAACACTTCGCTACGGCCGGCGCGGCGGTTTCGGCAAAAGTCTCTACATGGGGATGAATGAGACAATGGAAGCCGCCAGCATCGGCGGGGCAGGGGTCCCGCCACGATTCCGTGAAGGGTTCGCATGTCGCAGCCAGCATGGTCCGCCGCCGACAGCCACGACATGATCGAGGTACGCGGAGCGCGGGAGAACAACCTCGCCAGCGTCTCGGTCGACATCCCCAAGCGCCGGTTGACGGTCTTCACCGGCGTCTCCGGCTCCGGCAAGTCGTCGCTGGTCTTCGGCACCATCGCCGCCGAGTCCCAGCGCATGATCAACGAGACCTACAGCGCCTTCCTCCAGTCGTTCATGCCGAACCTCAACCGGCCGGACGTCGACTCGCTGCGCAACCTCAGCGCGGCCATCGTCGTCGACCAGGAGCGGATGGGCGTCAACTCCCGCTCCACCGTCGGCACCGCCACCGACGCGTACGCGATGCTGCGGATCCTGTTCAGCCGGCTCGGCCAGCCGTCCATCGGCGGCGCCGGGGCGTTCAGCTTCAACCTGCCCGAGGGCATGTGCCCCACCTGCGAAGGGCTGGGCCGGGTCTCCGACCTCGACATCAACGAGTTGGTCGACGTCGAGCGCTCCCTCAACGACGGCGCGATCACCGCGCCCGGTTTCGCTGTCGACTCCTGGTACTGGCAGACCATCGTCGGCTCCGGCCTGTTCGACCCGGACGTCAAACTCCAGGACTTCACCCCACAGCAGTGGGAGGACTTCCTGCACAAGCCGGCCACGAAGATCAAGGTGGGCAGCAACAACTGGACGTACGAGGGTCTGGTGGTCAAGGTCAAGCGGCTCCTCCTGACCAAGGACCGCGAGTCGATGCAACCGCACATCCGCGCCTTCGTCGACCGGGCGGTCACCTTCACCAGCTGCGGTGACTGCGGCGGCACCCGACTCAACGCGGCGGCCCTGTCGTCGCGCATCGCCGGGCAGAACATCGCCGAGTGCTCGGCCATGCAGATCAGCGACCTGGCCGCGTTCGTCCGGGGCGTCGACGACCCGGGAGCAGCGCCGCTCGTCGCCAACCTCCGCGACCTGTTGGAGTCCCTGGTCGAGATCGGGCTGGGCTACCTCAGCCTGGACCGCGAGTCGGCCACCCTCTCCGGCGGCGAGGCCCAACGGGTGAAGATGGTCCGGCACCTCGGCTCCAGCCTCTCCGACGTCACGTACGTCTTCGACGAGCCCACCGTCGGCCTGCACCCGCACGACATCGCCCGGATGAACGACCTGCTGCTGCGGTTGCGCGACAAGGGCAACACGGTGCTGGTGGTCGAGCACAAACCGGAGACCATCGCGATCGCCGACCACGTGGTCGACCTCGGCCCGGGGGCCGGCACCGACGGCGGTCGGATCTGCTTCACCGGCGATGTCGCCGCGCTACGCCGCTCCGACACCCTGACCGGCCGGCACCTGGACCACCGGGTCACCCTGCGCGCCGACGTACGCCGACCCACCGGCCAACTCTCCATCCGCCAGGCCGACCTGCACAACCTGCGCGACGTGGACGTGGACATCCCGCTCGGCGTGCTCACCGTGGTCACCGGCGTGGCCGGCTCCGGCAAGAGCTCGCTCATCCACGGGTCGCTGCGCGGCCGTCAGGGCGTCGTGATCGTGGACCAGGCCCCGATCCGCGGCTCCCGGCGCAGCAACCCGGCCACCTACAGCGGGTTGCTCGATCCGATCCGCACCGCGTTCGCCAAGGCCAACGGGGTCAAGGCCGCCCTGTTCAGCGCCAACTCCGAGGGTGCCTGCCCGGCCTGCAAGGGGATCGGCCTGATCTACACGGACCTGGCGATGATGGCCGGCGTGGCGAGCGTCTGCGAACGGTGCGAGGGCCGACGCTTCACCGACGAGGTGCTCACGTACACGCTGCGCGGCAAGAACATCAGCGAGGTGCTGGCCATGTCGGTCACCGAAGCGCACGCGTTCTTCCCGGGTGGGCCGGCGCACCTCATCCTCGGCCGGCTGGTCGACGTCGGGCTGGGCTACCTCAGCCTCGGCCAACCGTTGACCACCCTGTCCGGCGGCGAGCGGCAACGGCTCAAGCTCGCCATCCACCTGGCGGAGAAGACCACCACGTACGTGCTGGACGAGCCCACCACCGGCCTGCACCTGGCCGACGTGGACCAGTTGCTGGCCCTGCTCGACCGGATGGTCGACGCCGGCAACACGGTGATCGTCATCGAGCACCACCAGGCGGTCATGGCGCACGCCGACTGGATCGTCGACCTCGGCCCGGGCGCCGGTCACGACGGCGGCCAGATCGTCTTCACCGGCACACCCGCCGACCTGGTCGCCCACGGCGACACCCTCACGGCCACCCACCTCCGCGAGTACGTCACCGAGCCCGCAGCGGTCGACCGGGGGTGACGCCTGCGGGTTCGGGGCTTTCCGGGCTGTGCGCGCGACCGACCAGGGCGTGTGGAGGTTGCGGCTCAGGACACGCGGCGCAGCCAGCGCCGCTGCCAGGGGGTCTCCACCGCCTTCGGGTGGTAGCCGGCCCGAACAAACGGCACCGCACGCTCGACCGGAAGACCGTCGAGGATCGCCAGCGCGGCCAGGGCCGTTCCGGTGCGGCCCACCCCACCCCGGCAGGCCACCTCGACGCGTTCACCGTCGTGCGCCCGCCGCAGCGCCTCCCGCAGGGCATCGAGGGCGTCGGCGCGATCCAGCGGAATCCAGAAATCGGGCCACCGGATCCGCCGATGCGGCCAGGCCGGCACCGGACCAGGTGCCAACAGCACGGCGAAGTCGGCGGGCGAGGTCGCGGCAGCGACGCGGCGTCCGCGCACCGTCGCCCCACTGGGGAGTACGAGTACGCCCGACTGCTCGGACCACTGCTGCGCGTCAATCATCCGGACATTGTGCCGCGACGCGCTGACGGATGAGCGCAGACAGCGCCGCCCCCGGCTGGCGGGCCGGGGGCGGCGCTGGTGTCGGTGTGCAGGTCGCCTCTCGGCGAGTGGCACGACGCGGCTCCAGCCGAACGGTATTCCGCGAAGGCGATATTAGGGATTGCAGATCATCAAGGTGTTGCTTGCCGACCTGGGGCTCGTTGGTCTGGAATGCGCATCCCGGACGAGACCTGTGACAACTCTCCGCGAAGTTCGCGGTGCTGTTTCCACATCTGGACGAGCAGCAGCGACGGCTGTTGATGGGAACCGAGGCCCGGTTGCTGGGGCATGGTGGCATCCGTGCTGTCGCTCGGGCGGCTCAGGTCAGCGAGACGACGGTCAGCGAGACGACGGTCCGCAATGGCGTGTTCGAGCTGGAATCCGGAGAGGAGCCGTTGGGGCGGGTCCGGCGTCCCGGCGGAGGACGCAAACGGGTTGCCGGCACGCGTTCCAGGGTGCCTGGGAATATGCACTGCACGCCGCCCTCCAGGACCGGGATCCAGGCACAGAGCATCAAAACAACGTGTTAATGATCTGCAATCCGCTGGTCGAGTGACCAATTCGTCAGTTTCAGCGGATTCAGCATCAGCCAAACGTTCGTGACACATTGAGCACTGACGTCAAACGTGGCCATCCCATATCGGCGCGCCTCATTCCGAAGCATGTATCCGAGACCGTCAGCCGTGTCTCGTCGCTCAAAACGGAGGGCGGGTTGCTTACGCATCACTCCCATGAGCCACCGCGCTACACGATCCGAACCACGGATAACCTGAGGTGCGGCATTGACGAATCCGCCGCCATCTACTCGCAGTTCGACATCTGGAGCCAGTACGCGCAACAGGTCTTCAATATTCCCTCCAACCGTTGCGTCGCGGAATGCCCGAACAACTTCATCATGCTGTTGAGGAGAAACTCGTGCTCGCCTTCCTCCTCGAACGTGCCGACGTGCGGACGTCGCCAATTGCCTTACAGCTCCTGGTGAACGGCCTACAACACTAGCAATCTCGCCAAACGGCACGCCGAATACATCATGCAGTACGAACGTCACTCGCTCCGCTGGGGTCATAGACTCGAGGACCGTCAACAAAGCCATACTGACCGTATCATCGAGGGAAACGCGATCGAGCGGATCGGCGGCGATATGACTGGAGCTCGTTGGCTCCTTCGCTGCGTCCGCAAAGAGGTCAGATGGGACTGGCTCCGGTAGCCATTGTCCGACGTACGTCTCCCGTCGTGCCCGCGCGGAGCCCAGCATGTCGAGTGAGATACGGCTCGCAACTCGCATCAACCACGCAGCGGGCGTGGCAATCGCTTCGCGTTCCTCGGCCTCAAGGCGGTACCATCTGACATACGTCTCTTGCACAACATCTTCAGCATCGGCCAGGGTGCCCATCATACGAAAGGCCAGCGACATCAAACGGCGTCGCTCGGCCGCGACCGAATCGAGAATCCGCGATTCATCACGCTCGGCTCCTCCAAACCCTACGGATTCGGATTCGGCAGGAAAGTCTTCCGACATTGGGCACCCTTTCCGATCTAAGGCGGCATGCCCCAACTATCGTCTGACAGTCGAGCGATCCATCCTCATCCTATTTTGGTTTCAGGCGAGAGAGATTCCTGAAATGGGGTACCTCACAGTGCCTACCCGGTGAGCGCCACGTGGAACCATGGCATCCGGTGCACCTTCCGCGTCCACGGTCACAACCTCGCGGTCGTCTCCACGATCAGCCAACGTGGCACGGAAGAGGTCATCGTGGTAGAAGCGGTCGGGCCCAGCGATCTCGACCTCGCTTCCCGGCTCCAATGTCGTGGCAGCCTCGGCGAGCAGCTCGATGACCTCGTCCAGCTCGACGGGCTGGATGAACGACCTGGGAGCGAAAACCTTTCCCTCCACAGTGTGCTGGTCAATGAGGATGGGGATGTAGCTCTGGAACTGAGTGGCTCGGATGATGGTTGCGGGGATCGAACCGGATCGTGCGGCCTTCTCCTGCGCTACCTTGCCGAGGTAGTACCCAATCTCAGACGCGTCTCCTTGTCCGACGCCGACGATGGACAGCAGGACGTGATGACGCACACCTGCCCGCTTGCCCTCCGCATTCAGATTGTTGATCGATCCCTCAAAGAACGAAATGGCCCCCTCCGCATCAAAACGGGGGGTGTTCAGGACGTTCACGATGGTGTCTACTCCGACGAGGGCCTCGGCGAGCCCCTCGCCAGAGATCACGTCGATCCCGTCATCAAGTCCTCCCGAAACCACCTCGATGCCCCTGGCCTCCAGCTTGTCAGCAAGGGGGGAGCCGACACGGCCGCGCCCACCAGCGATGAGAACCTTCATTTCTCACTCCGTTCCGGGCCACCGGTCGCCGGCCCTCACCAATATGACGACGCAGGCCAGGAAGATGTCAGGCTCCGAGGCAGATCTTTCTCAGAGCCCCTCAGCCGCTGCGACCGGCGGTGTTGGCATACGCCTCACCATGCAAGGCGCGCCGGAGCCCCCACGGCCCGCACTCACCGGTGTGGTCCGCCCCCAGTTGCCCCGAAGCGAAGGTGTGCGGAGCCTGGTCTCGGGCATGATCGACATCACCTGACTCCCGGTCGCGCCTGTCGCGACGGGGGAACGACTTACCCCCCTCGTCGTCGAGATCACCTTCGACCTGGCACCGCCGGACACACACGCGCCCACCAGATCCGAAAACGGACACTGATGCCTGATCGCCGCCTGCCGACCCTGACCAGCACCGCGATGATCGACTCGGTTTCCGTGAAGTCGCCGCATCGGATCGCCTAGGACACCCCGACATCAAGGAAGGCGAGTCGATCACTCGCGCGGCGGGGAGGAGGTTTGCGGCGAATGCGTCAGGTGCCCAGGTAGCGGAGGACGGCGAGGATCCGCCGGCTGTAGCCGGTCGTGTGGGCGAGATCGAGTTTGTCGAAGATGGCGTTGACGTGCTTCTCGACAGCGCTCTGCGACACGTGCAGCCGCTGGGCGATGGCGAGGTTCGTGTGGCCCTGCGCCATCTCGTGCAGCACGTCCCGTTCGCGCGGTGTCAGCCGACCGAGCGGGTCGGGCCGCCCCGAGCCGGCCACCACCTGCCGGACCACCTCCGGGTCGAGGGCGGTGCCTCCGGCGGCGACCCGGTCGAGTGCGTCGAGGAAGTCGTCCACCTGGGCGACCCGGTCCTTGAGTAGGTAGCCGACCCCCTCAGGGCGGTCCGCGAGCAGCCGGCCGGCGTACCGCCGCTCCACGTACTGGGAGAGCACCAGGACGCCGGTGTCGGGCCACCGCCGACGAATCTCCAAGGCTGCCCGCAGCCCGTCGTCGGTGTGGGTGGGCGGCATCCGGACATCGGTGACGACCACGTCGGGACGGGTTCGTCCGACCGTCTCGACGAGCTCGTCGGCGGTCCCGACCCCCGCGAGCACCTCGTGGTCCTCCTCGGCGAGGAGGCGCGTCAGGCCTTCCCGGAGCAGTGTCGAGTCTTCGGCGAGGACTAGCCGCACGGCAACTCCGCCAGCAGTGTCGTCGGACCGCCACCGGGGCTGGTCACCCGCAGCCGGCCGTCCAGCGCGGCGACCCGTCGCGCCAGCCCGGACAGGCCGCGCCCTGTTGGTTCCGCCCCGCCGACGCCGTCGTCGTGCACGCGCATCCGGATCCACCCGTCCTGTGCCTCGAAATCGATCATGACCAGGGTAGCGGCGGCGTGTTTCGCGGCGTTCGTGAGCGCCTCGCAGGCCACGAAGTAGAGCACCGTCTCGATCTGCCGCTCGGGGCGGACCGGCAGCTCGTAGCGGATCCGCACCGGCACCTCGGATCCGCGCGCCGCGATGGCCAGGACCTCGCCCAGATCGTTGCTGTCCAATGCCGACGGGTAGACCCGCCACGCCACCTCACGCAACTCCTCGACGGCCCGCTGCACGTCCTCGTGTGCCTGCACGATCAGCGCGTGCGTGCGGTCGGCGTCGCGGGCACGGCGGGCACGGCCGAGCAGCATGCCGAGGGCGATCAGTCGCTGCTGCAGGCCGTCGTGCAGGTCACGTTCGATGCGCTGCCGTTCGGCGTCGACGGCGGCGATGACCCCGGCCCGACTGGTGGTCAGCTCCTGGACCCGTCGCGTCAGCTCCGCCCGAGTTCCCGGGCTGAGCAGTCGTCGCGCCAGCCGGACGTCCAGCGCCGCGATACTGACGAAGGCTTGAACGTTGAGCAGTAGCAGGACCACACCGACACCGACCTGGGCCAGCGCGTCGAGGAGGGTCAACTCTCCGCGCACCGCCGCGCGCAGCACGATCCAGGCCAGCACCACGCCGACACCCAGCACGGCGTACGCCAGCACGCCGAGCGTGCCGGTCAGCAGTCGGGCGGCCAGGTAGCCGACCTGCCGTCGGGTCGCCACATCGTCCGTCGTGGGCAACTCCTCGGCGGCGAGCAGCCCGCCGAGGCGGCGACGTTCCATGTGCACCAGCCGCCCCGCGTACCTCTTGGTCAGGGCAGCGACCCGACAGCGGGCCGCGGGCTTGACCGCGACCAGGCTGAACGCGGCGGCCGCGACGGCGAGGAAGGCGAACCCGACACCGGCCGTCGCGATGCCGGCGGCGACGCCGACCGGAAGCCGGAGCACGCCCCACCATCTGTCGGTTCGCCGCTCGCCCGCCACCTCGTCCGCCTTTCGCACCGGCCTGTCCCCCTCTGCTCTGGGAACCGGAGAGGGTCGACTAGCGGTCGTCCGAGCCCCACGACCCGCTGCGGTAGAGCGTGCCGCGACCGGCCGGGTCGGGCACACCATTCAGTGCGGTCGACTCGGGTTCGACCGGTTCGGGGTTCTGCGCGGCGCGGCGGGCTCGCAGCACACGGGACCCGACGAACCAGGCGGCCGCCGCCACACAGACGACGATCACCACCTTCTGGAGCATGCCGGCGTAGCCCTCGACGAGATGCCAGTTGTCGCCGAGCAGGTAGCCGGCGAGGACGAACGTGGTGTTCCAGATCAGGCTGCCCAGCGTGGTGTAGATCAGGAACGTGCTCACCGGCATCCGCTCCACCCCGGCCGGAATGGAGATCAGGCTCCGGAAGATCGGGATCATCCGGCCGAAGAAGACGGCCTTCACACCGTGCCGGAGGAACCACGCCTCGGTCCGGTCCACGTCGCTGAGCTTCACCAGGGGAAGCCGGGACACGATGGCGCGCATCCGGTCGCGCCCCAACGACGCGCCGATCAGATAAAGCGCGAGCGCACCCACCACCGAGCCCAGCGTGGTCCAGAAAATCGCACCGACCAGACTCATCCGTCCCTGCGCGGCGACGAACCCGGCCAACGGCAGAATCACCTCACTGGGGATCGGCGGGAAGAGGTTCTCCAGCGCCACCGCCAGGCCGGCACCGGGGCCGCCGAGCCGTTCCACCAGGTCAGTGACGTAACCGACGATCCCGCCCTGCGGCGGTTCCGCTGCGGCGGTGGGGGTTCCGGTGGCGAGCAGGGCGTGGGACGTTCGAATCATGCCCCCACGGTACGAAGCGATCCTGAGAGTCGACCATGAGGCCGACCGCCCGACCACGCGGGTCGACCACATCGGTAAGGGTGTGGAAAACCGCACCCCGCTGCGGCTCGCGGTGGCGCAGCCGGCGTGCGTACCCCTGGATGTCGCGGAGAACGCGCGGGCGCACGCCGCCGCGGTCCGCGCGGCGCGCGCCCGGGTGGTGGTCTTTCCGGAGCTGTCGCTGACGGGGTACGAGTTGGACGCGCCGGTCGTGTCGGTCGACGACGCGCGGTTGACGCCGCTGGTCGAGGCGTGCGCCGAGACGGGCGCGTTGGCCCTGGCCGGTGCGCCGGTCGCGGGCGACCACATCGCGATGCTGGCCGTGACCGGGGGCGGTGCGACGGTGGCGTATCGGAAGATGTGGTTGGGCGGCGCGGAGTCCCGCCGCTTTCGACCGGGCGACGCGCCGGCAGTGCTCGATGTGGACGGTTGGCGGGTGGGGTTGGCGATCTGCAAGGACACCGGGGTCGCCGCGCACGCGGCGCGGACCGCGGCCCTCGGGATCGACGTGTACGCGGCGGGTGTCGTGGAGGCCGCGCGCGACGCCGCCGTGACGGACCAGCGGGCGCAGCGGATCACCGCGACCCACCGGGTCTGGGTGGCGGTGGCGAGTTTCGCCGGCTCGACCGGCGGTGGCTTCACCGAGGCGGCCGGGCGGTCGGCGGTGTGGACGCCGGAGGGCGAGGTCGTCGGGCGCGCGGGCACCGAGCCGGGCCAGTCGGTCAGCGTCAGCCTCGACTGACGGGTCTCCACCTGTGGCCCGACCCTGGCGGCGACAGGCGCGGTTAGGGTGACGCAATGATCTCCGGACGAGTGGTGCAGCTGCGGCGGCACCCGGTGAAGTCGCTGCTCGGAGAGCGGATCCCGGCCGCCGACATCGGCGCGACCGGCGTCGTGGGTGACCGCGTGCTGGCCCTGTTGGATCAGACCAGTGGACGGGTGGCCAGCGCCAAGCAACCGCATCGGTGGCGCGGCCTGCTCGCGCTGCAGGCGACAGGAGGGGTGACCGATCCGGTACGGATCACTCTGCCCGACGGCCGACACCTGTCGGTCGAGGACCTCGACATCGACAGGGCGCTCAGCGCGGCCGTGGGTCGCCCGGTGACCGTTGTCGACGCCGTACCGGCCGGCGCTACCCTGCTGCGGTCGAACCCGGAGGCGGTGCTCGCCGCCGGTCTTGACGACGAGGTTCCGGCCGACGAGAGCCGGCTCGGATCGGTGCTGCCCGGCACCTTCTTCGACTTCGCTCCGATCCACCTGGTCACCACCGCGACCCTGGATCGGATCGCCGGGCACCTACCGCCCGGAGCCGGGACAGTGGAGCGCTACCGGCCCAACCTGGTGCTCGACACGGACACGGATGCCTTCGCCGAGAACGGCTGGGTCGGCCGGGAGCTGCGCGTCGGCCCGGACCTGGTGCTCGCAGTGCTCGCCCCGACGCCGCGCTGCGCGGTGCCGACGCTCGCGCACGGACCGCTGCGCCGCGAGGCCGAGGCGCTGCGGGTACCCGCCCGGCTCAACCGGATCGAGCCCCTGCCCGGGATGGGTCCCCAGCCGTGTGTCGGCGCGTACGCCCGGGTGGTCCGTCCCGGGCGGGTGGCGGACGGCGATCGCGTTACGGTCGGACCATGAGCACCGTTCCCTCCCGCCTGTCCGTGGTCACCCTGGGAGCACGCGACATCGGCACGCTACGGTCGTTCTACCGGTCGCTGGGGTGGCCGGAGGTACCGGCCAGTGACGACGGGTGGTCGGCCTTCCTGCTCGGTGGCGTCCTGTTCGCGCTCTACCCGCTGCCGGAGCTGGCCGCCGAGGCCGCGCCGGGAATGCCCGAACCGGCCGCGGGCTGGTCCGGCGTCACCCTGGCCTGCAACGTCGACAGCCGCGAGGAGGTCGACACGGCTTTCGCAGCGGCCGTCGAGGCGGGCGCGACGGTGGTGGCGGAGCCGACCGACCGACCCTGGGGTGGGCGCTCCGGCTACCTCGCCGACCCGGAGGGCAACCGCTGGGAGATCGCCTGGGCGGGCACGGCCCGCTTCGACGAGCGCGGTGCTCTCCTCTCCTTCGGCTGAACATGGTGTTTGCAAGCGGACGATGACCTTGGAATGCTTCGCGGATGACTTCCTTGCCGGGGACCTTCGCACCCGACGTCATCGCCTTGCCGGAGCAGGCGCAGTTCGAGGCGTTCATCGACGAACACCGCCGGGCGCTCGACGGCTACCTGGACGGGCTGACCGAGGAGCAGGCACGCCGGTCGTTGGTGCCGTCCCGGACCACCCTGCTGGGCCTGGTGAAGCACGCCACCTTCGTGGAGAAGGTCTGGTTCGACGAGGCCGTCACGTGCCGCTCACGCGCCGAGATCGGCATCCCACCCACGCCTGGCGACTCGTTCCTCCTCGACGACGACGACACCATCGCCAGCATCCGGCAGGCACACCGGGAGGCGTGCGAGGCGTCCCGCCGGGCCACGGCCGCCCTGGGCCTGGACGACCTCCTGCGCGGCCACCGCAGTGGCCCGCAGCCGCTGCGCTGGGTGTACCTGCACGTGCTGCGCGAGCTTGCCCAGCACTGCGGGCACGCCGAGATCCTGCGTGAGCAGATCCTGAGCGAGCAGCGCGGGTGACCCGGCCCGGTCAGCCGGCGTCCAGCACCTCCCGCAGCCGTACCGCGAACTCCTCGGGCTTGCCCGCGTAACCGAACTCGCCGCCGAGGAAACCGCCGTGGTGACTGGGGAACACCACGGCCTGCTGACCGAGCGCAGCCGCCATGCCGTGGGCCGTCCGCGCGGTGTACGTCCCCGCCGACTCCTCCCCGACCGCGATGACGATCCGGGTGGGTGCAGCGGCGAGCAGGCCCGTGTCCGGCCGGTAGTCGGTGATCGCCCACGAGTTCTTTGACAGCAGCGGGTCGTCGCGGGTGCCGTCGTCGTCCGTCGACATGCCGAACATCGCCGGATCGGGGGTGGGCTGGGCGAAGTAGGCATCGGTGAACTCGCCCTGCCAGGACGTCATCGCGATGAACGCGGCCATGCCGGCGCCGGCCCCCTTCGCCTGGTACGCGTCGTAGAACCCGGCGCGGGCGCGTTCGGCGGCGTCGGCGTCGGGGAGCACGGCGTTGATCGGGGGTTCGTGCGCCACCAACGTCAGGACGTCTCCGGGGTACGCAGCGACGAGTTCGAGTGCCGTCACCGCGCCGCCGCTGCTGGCGAAGACGTCGACCGGGCCGGCACCGAGCGCCTCGATCAGCAGGTGCAGGTCGGCCGCCTGCTGCTGCGGCGTGTGGTCGGTCCGGCCGTCCGTGCGGACGCTGCGGCCGAGGCCACGCGGGTCGTAGGTGACGACGGTGCGGTCGCTGAAGTGCGGCGCGAGCGCGGTGAAGCCCTCCGCCGCCATCGGCTGGCCGATCATCAGCAGCACGGGGTGTCCGCCGGCCGGGGGCAGCGGGCCTCGGACGTCGTAGACCAGGTCGACGCCGGGTACGGCGAGGGTGTGCGTCTGCATTGTCGTCATCCGGTGAGACTACGACCGGCGGGAGCGGGCGGACGGCCACGCCGTGCCGGCGACGACGATCAGGTGGCCGTCGGTCGTCGACGAACGGGTCACGCTCGGGCCCACCCGCCGGTGTCGGCGAAACGACGGAGCGTCCAGCGGGCCGGCGGCCACCCGCCCGGGTCGTGGTCGGTCGTCCAATCGGTGATCGAGGCCGGGGGCACGTCCAGGTCGAACGCCCGGAAGACAGGCTGCGCGGCGAGCGCGTGGAACGCGCCCTCGACGGTCTCGCTGTGACCGACCAGGATCGCCGTGGAACCCCGGTGCCGATGGGCGATCTCCATGATCGCTCGGCTGACGCGGACCACCAGCTCGGCCCAGCTCTCGTTGCCCTCCTCGAACGGCCGGAACACACCGCCGCCGGCCACCGCGTGTTCGGTGCGGAAGCGGGCGGTCGGAAGGCCGTCGGCGTACGGGGGTGTGTGCCAGGTGCACAGGCCACAGTCGGCCACGGGCCGGACGCCGAACGCGGTGGCAATCGGTTGCGCTGTCTCGACAGCCCTCCGCAGCACGGACGAGTAGACCGCCACGGGTCGGTCGGCGGCGACCTCACCGGTGAGCCGCTTGGCGAGATCGTTCGCCTGCTCGTGACCGAGGGCGGTGAGGCCCCGGCAACCACGTGGTCCGCCCACGATTCCTTCGAGCTGGTGGAGCGACTCGCCGTGTCGCACGAAGATCAGACGTGTCCGCATCGGGACATCATGCCAGCGGTATAGACGCAGGTATCAGTCGTCCGTACGGCCGGTGAAGATGCTGCTGGTCCGCGCGAGGAGATTGTCCAGCTGGGCGCCCGTCCGCGCTGGTAGCCGGTCGCGCTCCACCAACTCGGCGATGTGTTCCCGCAGCTCGGCGATGCGCTTGGTCCGGTCCCTGGTGTGGCGGTTCAGGTCGGCGAGTTCGTCGCGCAGGTCTTCGGCGGTCTTGCGGTCGATGTCACCGCGGGCCAGCGCGCTGGCGAGGACGGCGGCGAACTCGCCGGTCACCTCGCGGAGGCTGACCGGCACCTGCTGCCCGCTGGTCGGGGGCGCGGTGCTGGCGGATGGTGACGGCGAGGGTGGCGGCTTCGGTGTCGGCGACTGCGTCGTGGGTCTGGGCGCCGGCGCGGAGGCCGAGGGCGCACCGGCGACGTCGGCGGGGTCGCGGGTGCCCGAGGGGCCGAACTGGCCCTGGGTGAGCAGGGCGCCGAGGCCGACGAGCACGGCGAGGCCGGCCGCGACCAGCACGGCGAGGGGCCGGCGCGATCGGCGGCGGGCCGCCACGGCGACAACCGGGGCGGGGCGGGCAGCCGAGCGGTCGATCAGGGTGGGTGGGTGGGCTGCCGGCGTGACGCGGAGCAACTCGGTGGGCGGCTCGACCGGCTGGCCCGCGCCGAATCGACGGGCCAGGTGCGCGGCGCTCGGCCGGTCGGCCGGGTTGGCGGCCAGGCAGGCGACGGTCAGTTCGGCGACGTCGGCGGGCAGGCCGGGCACGCGCAGCGGCGGCACCGGAGTGCCGCGCCGGTGCACCTCCAGGGCGTCCTCCCAGCTCTGCACGGGCAGGGGGGCCTGGCCGGTGAGGGTGCGGTAGAGCAGCGCGCCGAGGGCGTACACGTCGCTGGCCGGGTCGGGCGGGCCAGCTCTCAACCGCTCCGGGGCGAAGTAGGCGGGTGTGCCCATCAGCGGTTCGCCGGACTGGCCGTCGAGGCCGCCGAGGGCGGCGATGCCGAAGTCGAGCACCTTGGCCCCGGTGTCGGTGAGCATGACGTTGCCGGGCTTGACGTCACGGTGCACGACGCCGATGCGGTGCGCGGCAGCCAGCGCGGCGGCGATCTGCCCGGCCACCCGCACCGCCTCCGGCCAGGGCATCGGGCCGTTGCGCAGCCGGTCGGCCAGGTTGTGGCCCTCGACAAGTTCCATCACCAGGTACGGGACCACCGCCCCGCTGGCCAGGGTCGCCTCGGCGTAGTCGTACACCTGGGTGACGTGCGGGTGGGTCAGCCGGGCGGCCGCGCGGGCCTCGCGCTGGATGGTGGCCCGCAGTTGCGGGTCGGTGGCGAACTGCCCGGCGAGGACCTTGATCGCGACCGGTCGGCCGAGCACGTCGTCGTCGGCACGCCACACCTCGGACATGCCGCCGAGACCGATCCGCTCGTGCAGAACGTAGCGGTCGTGGAGACGGAGAGTGGACGTGAAAGGCGACATGGCTTCACCAGTCTGCCTGGCCGAGCCCTTCTCGACCACCCTCCGTGCCCGAGCCCACACTGTTCGTCCCGTGCGTGCCCGAATGAGTGCGAAGGGGTCAGGAGCAGCGCGGGGCGGCAGGCAGCGGTCGCGGCTGGATGCGGTCGGCGAGCCGACGCAGGGCGACGGCGGCGGCCCGCCGAGTCGGGTCGAGCGGAGCCCGGCGGACCCGTTCGAGCTGGACCGGGGCGTCCGGTCGGGCCGAGTTGACATGCCTGTTCATCGCGTCGAGGGCGGTGATGTATCCGGTGGGAAGTTCCATGGTCAACTCCTCGGGACAGGTCCGGTGGAGTCCCGGACGACGAGTGCGGTGGGCAACAAAACATGACCGTCCGCCGCATTCGCGGGCGGGTCGAGGAGCAGTTCGGCGGCGATGCGGCCCTTCTCCTCGGCTGGCTGCCGGACGGTGGTGAGGCCAGCCGCGGCGGCCTCGGGAACGTCGTCGAACCCGGTCACCGAGACGGGTGGACGGTCACTGGTCGGCCAGGCGGCCAGGGCGTCCAGCACACCGAGTGCGAGGACGTCGGAGCCGGCCAGCACGGCGGTCGGGGGGTCGGGTTGGTCGAACAGTCCGGCGACGGCTGCGGCGGCGGCGTGGCGACTGTTGCCCGGAGCGTTGACCAGGGTCAGCTCGGCCCAGTCGACGCCGACCTCGGCGAACGCGTCGGCGAAACCGCTGAGCCGGCCCCGGGTGGTGGGGTGCGGAACCTGCTCCACCCCGGCCACTGTGAGCGGGCCGGCCGGGGCGTCCGGCAGCACGGAGTCGGCGAGCAACGCCACGCGGCGGTGACCGAGGCCCGCCACGTGTGCGGCGGCGCTGTACGCGGCGGCCCGTTCGTCGATACCGACGTACCGCTCGTCGGGGCTGGCGTCGTCGCGGCGGGCAGTGCTGACGAACGGCAGGCCCCGCGCCCGGATCACGTCCAGCGCCCATTCCTCGTCGGCGACGCAGTAGACACAGAAACCGTCCACGGCCGCGTTCTCGACCGCCCGCCGGGCGTCGGTGACCGCCGTGGGCAGCGGCACCAGCAACATGCTGGTGCTGTGCCGCTCGGCCGCCTCGCCGACCCCGGCGAGGAAGCGGACGGCGAACGGGTCGGTGAAGGCGTACGACAGTTGCGAGGTGAACAGGACGCCGATCGACCCGACGAAGCCGCGGCGCAGGGAACGCGCGGTCGGGTTGGGACCGGGGTAGCCGAGTTGGCGTGCGGCGTCCAGGATTCGCCCGCGCAGGCTGGTGGAGAGCTGGTCGGGGCGACTGTAGGCGTTGGACACGGTGCTGCGGGAGACGCCGACGGCGTCGGCCACGGCTTGCAGTGTTGGCTTCACCGGCACCCCTCTGTATCGATCCAGTCTGTATCGATACAGAGACTAGCCCGACCAGTTGGCGTCGGTCAATACCATGCGTTCGGTGTCGTCCGCGCCGCGATCAGGCCGGGTAGAGGTCGTCCAACATACGGCCGAGGATGTCCGGGGTACGCTCCGGCGGCTCGGCCTCGACGCAGAGCCGCTCCATGGCCACCGCGTAGTAATCCAGGTCGTCACGCTTGTCGAGGTAGAGGGCGCTGGTGAGCTGCTCGATGTAGACGATGTCGGGCAACTCCTGGTCACCGAAGCGCAGGATGGTGAAGGCACCCCCGGCGGCGGCGTGGCCGCCGGCGGCGAACGGGATGACCTGGAGCCGGATGTTGGGCGACTTGGTCGCCTCGATGAGTGCGGTGAGCTGGCCGCGCATGACGGCGGGGCCGCCGATCGGGCGCCGCAGGGCCGCCTCGTCCACCACGGCCCAGAGCTGCGGCGGATTTTCCCGGTGGAGCAACTGCTGCCGCTGCATGCGCAGGGCGACTCGTCGGTCGATCTCGGCCGGACCGGCCGCGCCGTGCCCGAGCAGCACGACCGCCCGGGCATAGTCCCCGGTCTGCAACAGGCCGGGCACGAACTGCACCTCGTAGCTACGGATCAATGCGGCAGCGGCCTCCAAGCCCAGGTACGACTGGAACCAGGTCGGCAACACGTCGCCGTAGCGGTGCCACCATCCGGGGCTGTTGGCGTCCCGGGCGAGTTTCAGCAGCGCCTCGCGCTCGTGCTCCTCGGTGACCCCGTAGAGGGTCAACAGGTCGGAGACGTCGCGCTCCTTGAAGCCGACCCGACCCAGCTCCATCCGGCTGATCTTCGACTCGGAGGAACGGATCTCCCAGCCGGCACCCTCCCGGGTCACCCCACTGGTTTCCCGCAGCCGACGCAACTGGGCACCGAGCAGCATGCGCAGCACGGTCGGCCCGGTTGTCGGGCCACCCTCGGCGGGAACCATCGTCACGTGCGGACCTCCGGACACCGACCCACGCGGCCGGGTACCTGGCCCGGCCGACGTGTAAGCATGCCATGGACCGACAGTGAGGTGAACTCCTCCGCGCCGGTGATTCAGTCCCGTCGCCGGGACGACCCCACCCGGGACGGTCAGTTGATCAGATGGTCGAAATCCCCGTCCCGCGCGCCGAGAACGAAGGCGGCGATTTCGTCCACTGTGTAGATCAGCGCCGGCCCCTCCGGGTGCCGCGAGTTGCGAACCGCGATGCCCGCTCCCCCGGGCAGTTCGGCGAGTTCGACGCAGTTGCCGCTGGGGTTGCTACGGCGGCTCTTCTGCCAGCTCAGTGGGGGCAACTGATGGATCGGTACGCCATTGGGTGGCTGCTGCATGGAGGCGTCTTTCTGCTCACGAGCCCGCCGGTGGCCGTGGGAGGAGCGGTGACGGCGAGGGGGTGCGGTATCGACATCGGACGGTTCTGCACGTGCATCTGCTATTGCATATGCACCGGACGGCGAGCATGATAACGCACATGATCGGTGTGCATCCGTTCACGTTGAGTTACCCCGTAGGGGCACTCAGCAGGTAAAACTGGCCCGACGCGGCGCACCGCGTCGACCGAAGGGGTAAGGCGGTCGCGGCGATGGGAGGGTTCGTGCCGGATCCGATGAGTGTCGCCTCCGGCATCTGCGCGGCCGGCGCGCTTCTCTCCTCCTGGCAACTACGCCGCCGGGCGGTCCGCGCCGAGGCCGAGATCGAGCACCTCCAGGCCGAGCTCGCCGCCGAACGCCACGCCGCCAGCCACGACCCCCTCACCGGGCTGCCCAACCGACGTGCCTTCTACCGCCTGGCTGCCGCCCTGCTCACCGACGCGGCCGGCCAGCCGTTGATCGCCGTGGTGCTGGATCTCGACGACTTCAAGCAGATCAACGACCGGTACGGGCACGCCGCCGGTGACCAGGTGCTGATCAGTGTGGCCGAACGGCTCGCCGGCTTCGCCGGGGACAATCTCGTCGCCCGCCTCGGCGGGGACGAGTTCGCCGGGTTGCTCGCCAGCCCGACCGTCGACCGGCGTTGGATCGAGTACTCCACCCGCCGTCTCGCCGAGACCGTCGCCGCGCCGATCCGACTGAGTGGGTGCAGCGTCCGGGTCACCGCCTCCGTCGGGCTCGCCCCGGTGACCGGCCCGGCCCAGCTCACCGAAGCGCTCAGCCGCGCCGACGCCGCCATGTACCAGGCGAAGAGCCTCGGCGGCGCCCGCTCACCCCGGCAACTGGTTGACAGCGCCGAGCGCTGACGGGTCACCCGACGGGCGCACCGAACCACCTGGGCAACCGGCCGAGCAGGTCCGTCTGATCGTCGCCCACCCACGCCACGTGGCCGTCCGGCCGCAGCAGCACGGCGGGCACCTCCAGCTCGTCGCTGACGTCGACGACGTGGTCGACCCGGTCCACCCACCCGTCGACGGAAAGCCGGCCGGTCTGGTCGAGCAGCAGACCTCGACCACCACGCATCAGCTCGTAGAGACGACTGTTGTGCTTCAGTCGTACGTCGCGCAGGTGCCGGCCGAGCAGCTCGTGGCCCGCACCGAAGTCGTACCGGACCCCGATCGCGGTGATCTTCTCGATCAGGAACCGGTTGACCTCCTCGAAGTCCAGCAGCTCCGACAACAGGTGACGCACCGCCCGGGGCCCCGGCTCCGGCGACAGCAACAGCATCTGCGCACGGGTGTTGGTCAGCACGTCGGCCGCCACCGGATGCCGCTCGGCGTGGTAGCTGTCCAGCAGCCCTTCCGGCGCCCAGCCGTTCACCGCGGCGGCCAGTTTCCAGCCGAGGTTGAACGCGTCCTGGATGCCCAGGTTGAGCCCCTGCCCACCGGTCGGTGGGTGGATGTGCGCCGCGTCGCCGGCCAGGAACACGCGGCCGGTCCGGTAGCGCTCGGCCAGCCGGGTGGCGTCGCCGAAGCGGGACAGCCAGCGCGGTGAGTGGACGCCGAAGTCGGTGCCCGCGTACACCCGGAGTTGCTCTTTGAACTCCTCGATGGTCGGCGGGACGGACCGGTCCTCGGCCACCCCCTCGGCGGGGACGAGGACGCGGTACACCCCGTCGCCGAGCGGTCCGAGACCGAAGCGCAGGTGGGTCTTGCGGACCTCGGCCACCACGTCGGCCACCGTCTGCGGCGCTACGCCCACCTCCATCTCGCCAAGCAGCGACTCGACCTGGCTGGGTTCACCGGGGAAGCCGACGCCGAGCAGTTTGCGTACGGTGCTGCGACCGCCGTCGCAGCCGACGAGGTAACGCGAGCGCACCCGCGTGCCGTCGGCGAGTTCCACTGTCACCCCGTGCTCGTCCTGGCTGACACCGACCAGTTCGCAGCCCCGCCGGATCTCGACGCCGACCTCGCTGGCGTGCTCGGCCAGCAGCCGGTCGGTGGTGGTCTGTGGAATGCCGAGGACGTACCCGTGCGCGGTGTCCAGCCCGCCCGGCGACGGTTTGGGGATGGCGGCGAAGAAGCCACCCACCGGGTGCTGCTGGCCGAGCGCGAGGAACCGCTCCAGCAGACCGCGCTGGTCCATCACCTCGATGCTGCGCGCGTGCAGGCCGAGCGAGCGGACGAACGGGGTCGGCTCGCTGTCCTTCTCCACCACGAGCACCTGCACGCCGTGCAGCCGCAGCTCGGCGGCCAGCATCAGGCCGGTCGGTCCACCGCCGGCAATGATCACATCGATCATGAAATCCCCCGATTTTCCCAGTTTTGGGCTTCGGCAGGAGATTCTGCAGCACACCCCGGGTCTTGCGGCAAGACCCGGGGTGCGATATATGTTGGAGGTGGCAAGGAGTGCGTGACCTCCTTGCCTTTCTTCTTTTCCGGCCCGGACGGACGCGGTCCCCGCTCAGCTCCGCCGGTCGAGGTCGCGCAACGCCACGTCGGCGAGAGTGACCAGACCGACCTCGGACACCAACCCCCGCACGATCCGCGCCGCCCGATCACGGTCGGTTGCCTCGGCGTCCGGATCCAACGCCTGTCGGGTCCAGTCGCTGAGGTCGTCCAGCGCGCGGACCGCGAGGAACCAGGCGAGACGGGCCCTGTCGATGTCGACCGGGCCGTAGCCGTCGAGGGTGGCCGCCTGCTGTGAGGCGCTGACCGGGGCGAACGCGAGCACCCCGCCGACGACGAACATCAGGTCACACTCGGGCGGCGCGAGCACCGCGTCGTCCCAGTCGATCAACCAGACCTGCCCGTCCGCGCCGAGCAGCAGGTTTCCCAGGTGCGGGTCACCGTGGCAGACCACGTCCGGGCCGAGGCCGGCCCGCCGGTCGACGGCGAGACGTTCGACGTCCCTGATCAGAGCATCCACGCGGTCGGCCACCGCGGACCACTCCCGGGCCAGCTCGCCGGCGAGCGGTCCGGCCGGGTCGTCCGGGTCGCGCAGCCGCTCCGCCACCGCGCGGGTCGAGGCCACGATCGAGGGGTACGCCGCGCCGCCCGCCGGCAACAGTCGCCGCAACTCCTCGGTCACCGGCACCGCGTGCACGGCGGCCAGCACCTCGCCGTACGCGCGCCAGTGCGCGTCGGTCATCGGGCCGTCGAGGGCCCGCTGGTCGGAGACCCACGGCACCACCGAGAGACGACACCCGTCGTGGTCGACGGCCAGCCCACCGTCCCTGGTCCGCAGCGGCGCGGCGATCCCCGGCACCCCCTGATCGGCCAGGTACGCCGTGACGACCAGACCGGCGACGGTGCCACCGCCGCTCAGTTTGACCGCGTACCGCCCACCGTCGAGGGTTCTGGCCAACCACAGTCGGGCGTGCTGGTCCGCGCCGTGGGTCACCATCTCCATCGCGGAAATGCTCAGGCCGAAGCCTGCCCGGACCTGCTCTGCCACCCGCCGCGGGACGTCCTCGATCATGCGGTCACCATGCCACCGGCCGGCCGAGCCACCCAGCGCATTAGTCGTGCGGAGGTGTCCCGGGACGGCGTCCGGGTATGGGGAGGCAGCAGTCACCCGACGGCCGAAGGGAATCGACGTGGCGAGCATCCGCGCCCTCGTGCTCAACTGCACCCTCAAGCCGTCACCCGCGCCGTCCAGCGCCGAGCAGCTCGGCCGGGAGGTGCTCGCCGAGTTGGCCGCGCAGGGCGTGGAGGGCGAACTGATCCGGGTCGTCGACCACGACGTGCGCTTCGGGGTGTCCACCGACGAGGGCGACGGCGACGGTTGGCCGGCGATCCGCGCCAAACTGCTGGCGGCCCAGGTGCTCGTCATCGCCACGCCGATCTGGCTCGGCCAGCCATCGAGCGTCTGCAAGATGGTCCTCGAACGGCTCGACGCCGAACTCTCCGAGACCGATGACGAGGGCCGGCTCCTGACCTACGGCAAGGTGGCCGGTGTGGCCGTCGTCGGCAACGAGGACGGCGCGCACCACACGATCGGCGAGGTGCAGCAGGCACTCAACGAGGTCGGGTTCACCCTCGCGGCCGCCGCTGCTACCTACTGGGTCGGCGAGGCACTGCACACTGTGGACTACCGCGACGCCGGTCCGAAGCCGGACACCACCGGCCGCACCACAAAGGCACTGGCGCTCAACAGCGCACACCTCGCCCGACTGCTCACCGAGCAGCCGTACCCGCCGCCGGACGCCCGCAGCGCCGCGGTCGGCCCGAGTCGCGAATCGGCCTGACCGACCCCGCCCGACAGCGATACGGTCAGCGCCAGCCGTACCCGGCGCGTAGCGCCTGCCCGACCCGGTCGAACCGAGGCCGGTCCAGTACGGCGCCCTCGCGGCGGATGCTGTCCTCGCGCATGGTGAGCACCCGGTCCAACCGAACCCAGCTCGGCCGGTTGTCCCGGTCCCACTCGCCCGGCCCGAGCGCGAACCAGTGCCGCTGCCCGTCGCGCTCACTCTGACTGGACAGCATCAGCCCGAACAGCGTCCGGCTGTGCCGCCCGACGACCAGCACCGGCCGGTCCTTGCCCTGCCGGGGGTCGTCCTCGTACGGCACCCACGTCCAGACGATCTCGCCCGGGTCGGCCTGCCCGTCGCGCTCCGGGGCGTACGTCAGCTCCCGACGCTGCAACGCGCTCACCTGGCGGCGCCGGGCCACCTGGGCGGGGGCGGGCCCGCTGCGTCGGGGCGACGGGATCACCGCGCCCACCCGGGAGATGCGAGCCGCGACATTCCTCAACAGACCAGCCACGGCGGGCAGCCTACCCGCCGCCCGAGCGGGGCGGTGCGAGAGACTGGCCCGATGAACGAGGTACCCCGTGACCTGCCGATCCTGGAACGACGCGCGGTACGGGTGGTGGTCACCGACAGCTCCAACCGGGTGTTGCTGTTCCACACCCGCGACCCCGACCATCCCCGGCTGGGCACCTGGTGGGAGCTGCCGGGTGGTGGCATGGATCCCGGGGAGACCTATCGCGACACCGCCGTACGGGAGCTGCGCGAGGAGACCGGCATCGTGGTCGCCGCCGACCAGGTCGGTTCGCCGACCTGGCGTCGGCGGGCTACTTTCCTGCACCGCCAGGTGCGGCACGTGCAGGACGAGGTCGTCGTCACCGTACGGCTGGCGAGCCCCGGCCCCGACGTGGACGAGGCACACCGACTCGACTACGAGCGGGAGGACTACTTCGGCTTCCGCTGGTGGCCGCTGCACGAGGTGGTCGCCAGCACGCAACGGTTCTATCCCGGGCAGCTTCCCCGGCTGATCACCTCCTTCCTCGACGGCGAGGAGATCGACGAGCCGTTCGAGCTGTGGTCGTGAGCCGGGCTGGCGGGCAGAGTAGGGGCATGACGACCGATCTGCACGGGCCACTGTCCGCGTACGCCGCACGGCTGCACGCCACGGTCGGCGACGGGCACCACGTCGCCTCCCCGCTCGGTGCCTGGCTGCTGCTGGCGGTCTGCGCCACGACTGCCGTCGACAACGACCCGGCGGCCGAGGATCTGGCCCGCGCGCTGGGCACCGACCTGGCCGGTGCCGCCGAGGCCGCCCGCGCGCTGCTGGATTCACCGCACCCGCTGGTCAGGTCCGCCACCGCGCTCTGGCAGCGGTCGGGGCGGGGCGAGGTCGGGTCGGGCGGGTGGCGGGCCGCGCTGCCCCGGAGCACCGAGGTCGGCCTGCTGCCCGATCAGGCCGGCCTGGACGCGTGGGCGCGTGCGCACACCGACGGTCTGATCGAGACGTTTCCGTTGAAGGTCGGCCCGGATGTGGCCTTCGCCCTGGCCAGCGCGCTGGCCACCAGGGTGTCCTGGGCGACGCCGTTCGAGGTCGCCGACGCCCGCACGCTCGGCGTCGACAGCCCGTGGGCGGGTCTGCTTCGGCGAGCACTGCGCAGCCCCAGCCACGGCCACCGGTGCGCCATCGTGTCAACCACGCGGGTCGGTGACGTCATCGTGCACGCCGCCCCGGCGCAGACCGCCGACGGCGCAGGGCTGGTGGTCCTCTCGGTGGCCGCCGCGCCGCACGTGCCGTCCACCGAGGTGCTGGCCGTCGCGTACGACCTCAGTGCCGGCGCGGCCGACGGCGCGCAACCTGCCGGCGCCCGCTCGCTGTTCGACGTGCCGCTCGGCGACGCTCCGTTGTGGAAGGTACGCGAGGAGCGGGTGCGGACCCGGGCCCGCGACGGCCGCGAGGAGCGGCACCACGCCGTGCTCCCCTGCTGGTCGGCCCGCAGCCAACACGACCTGGCAGCCCCGACGCTCGGCTTCCCGGCCGCGACCGCGACGCTGGCGAAGGCGCTGGCCACGCCTGTGGAAGGCTTCGAGGCGCGGCAGTCGGCGGTGGCGCGCTTCGACAGGTACGGCTTCGAAGCGGCGGCGGTGACCGCCATGTTCGGGCGGACCAGCCTGCCCCCCGAGGGCGTCGCCCGCACCGCCGAGCTGCGCTTCGGTCACCCGTACGCGGTGGTGGCCGTCGCCACCGACACGCGGGCCGACGGTGGCACCGGTCCGTGGCACGGGCTGCCGGTCTTCTCCGCCTGGATCGGTGAGCCGGACGACCTGTCCGAGGCCGACGCCGCCGACAGGTGATCAGAAGCGCGGCCCGAGGAACAGGCCGCCGCTCGCGTCGATGACCTGGCCGGTGATCCAGCGCGCGGCGTCGGAAGCGAGGAACGCGACCACCTCGGCGACGTCGTCGGGTTCCCCCAACCGGTTCAGGGCGGTCGTCGCGGCGATGAGGTCGGCCAGGCCCGGCGCTTCGAAGGCCGGTCCGTTGGTCGCCGTGCGGGTGGCGCCGGGGGCGACTGCGTTGACGGTGATCCCCCGGACCCCGACCTGGTTGGCCAAGGTCATGCTCATCGTCTCTACCGCGCCCTTCGTCATGGCGAAGGACGTCTGCGTGGTGTTGGCCATCCTGGTCGCCACCGACGAGATCGTGATGATGCGGCCACCGTCGCGCAGCAGTGGCAACGCCCGCTGGGCGATGAAGTACGGCGCTCGCACGTTCACCGCGAAGAGGTGATCGAACTGCGCCCGCGTCGTGACGCCGAGTGGGCCGGCCGGCGCGGTGGCCGCGTTGTTGACGAGGATGTCGAGTGGACGCCCGGCCAGGCCGGTCTCCACTCCCGCGAAGAGGGTCTCGACGTCGTCGTCCACGCCCAGCTCCGCGCGCACGGCGAGCGCCGTTCCGCCGGCGCGCTCGATCTCGCCGACTGTCGCCGTCGCACCGTCCTCGTCGGTGCCGAAGTGGACGAGGACCATCGCGCCGCTCGCCGCCAGGCGGACCGCGATCGCCTGCCCGATGCCGCGCGACGCGCCGGTCACCAGAGCCGTTGTGCCGGTCAGATCGCCCACGTCAACCACCTCACGTATCAGTTAGTCGCTACCAATCTGGTAGTGACTACCACTGAGGTAGTGTCTATCACATGCCCGATCAGCAGTCGACCCTGCGCGCTCACCGCCGAGCCGAGACGCAACGCGCGATCCAGGCGCACGCGGTGCGGCTGTTTACCGAACGCGGGTATGACGGCACCACCGTGAACGACGTCGCCGAGGCCGCGGGCGTGTCCCCCATGACCGTCTATCGACACTTCCCCACGAAGGAGGACCTCGTCCTCATCGACCAGCACGCCCAACTCGTCGCCGACCGGATCGCCGCGTCACCCGCCACCCAGCCCCTGGTACGCCGCATCGGCGGCGCGCTGATCGAATCCACAACGACAGTGACGGGCGGCCACGGCGGGGGCGATCTCTCGACGAGCGGGCAGTTCCTGCTCGCCCGACTCCGGCTCATGATCTCGACGCCGGCCCTGCGGGCCAAGCACCTGGACAACAACTACGCACTCCAGCAGGCCATCGTCACCGCGCTCGGGGACGACACCACCGATCCCGACGCCGCGTTCCACGCCCACGCGGCGGCGAGCGCCTGCCTGGCCGCCATGCACACGGCACTCGTGCGGTGGGCCGAGGACGACGGACGAAGCGAGCTGCCCGACCTGATCGCGAGGGCCCTCACCGCCGCCTTCGGCGACGACGCCGTCCAGGTCCGGTCGGACGCGCGCTGAGCCGCCAGCCTCACCCGTCCGGGTGGAGAGAGGCTTCGCCGTCCTGTACCCCCTTGCGCACCTCGTCGTTCGCTGACGTCGCGTCGTACCCGATCGCACGGAGGAGGTCGCTGGCAGCGGTACGCAGCTGGGTCACCACCGCGTCGCCGAACTCGTCGACGCCCTGGGCGCGGGCACGGCCCGCCCGGTAGACGGCGTCGCGTACCGCCTGGTGGGTCCTCTCGGTCGGACGTCCGGCACGATGCTCGCGGCGCAGCAGTTCGACCGCGTCGGCGAGCCGTGCGACGCTGGCGGACAGGTCTGGGGGAATCCGCTCGCGGTACTGCAGTGCCATCGCCGATCGGCGGGCGACCCCACGGCTGTGTTCGATGACCCGTTCGACCTGCTGACTCGCCCGCGCGAACCGCTCCACGTCCTGTCGGCGCAACCACCGGGCAGGGGCCAGGCTGACCACCTCTTCGGCGCCGCTCAGCGCCTGGTGCATCCGGTCCAACGCGGGACCCATGTCGCGAAGGAGATCGAGGGCCCGAATCGCCCGCTGCTGGTCCCCCGTTGTCAGTGCGCCGGACGCCTCCCGCAGCTGACCGGCGAGCCGCTGATAGATCGGCGCCGCGTCCCGGTCGAGGATCCGCATCGGGTTCAACGGCACCAGCAACGCGACCACCACGAGACCCACCGCGCCGCCGACCATCGCCTCGACGATCCGTGGCCATTCGAGGTCGTTCTGTGCCGGGGCGAGGGTCGCGAGCAGCACCGCCGTACCGCCGGCCTGGCCGACGGCAGCACCGCTGCGCCCGAACAGCACGAGCGTTGCGAGGACGGCAAACCCGACGACGAATCCGGTCTGCCAGAACCCGGTGCCCAGAAAGCTCAACAGGAGATCGGTGGTGGCGATGCCGAGGCCGACACCGAGCAGCAGTTCGATGGTCCGGTGGGCGCGTTGGCCGAGCGCGGCGACGATCGTGCCCACCGCGGCGGAGGGGGCGAAGATCGGCGCGGGGTTGCCCAGTAGGTCGTGCCCGATCGACCAGGCCAGTGCCGCGGCCAGCCCGGCCTGCACTGAGATGACCAGGGCGGCCTCCAACTGGCTGAGCCGCAGTCGGCTCGCCCGGCCACCGCGACTGCGGATCTGCGCGACGGCCGTCTTGACGCGTTTCACCGAGCACTCGTACCACGCACCGACTGCCGATCAGTCCGGGTTCACGCTAATCGGCATGTCCGGCACCGGGAGGGCCCCCGCGAGTCGATTACAAAGGACCTGGTCGGCCGCCGTCGTCGCGCGGCAGTCGCGCCACCATCTCGCGGAACTCCCGTACGGTCATCGCCTCCCGCAGCGTCGCGAAGACCGCTCCGGTTCCGGCGCGGGCGGCGGCCGGGTCGACACCGGCCCGCTGCTCCACCCGACGCAGGAACTCGGCCGGGCCGGCGTCCGACGGCGGTGGTGGTGCAGCCCCGGCGCCGCCGTCGACCGGGGCCGGGCCGGTCAGATAACCGCCGACGTTGTTCGGAAGGTGTCCCACGAGGTCGTCGGGCGCACCACCGGTCACCCGTTCGGCCATCGTCTGGAGGACGGCGCGGGCGAGCGCGGCGGCCTGCTCGGTCGGCAGGCCGGACCGCCGGGACACCGCGTCGATGAAGTACGGAAAGCCGTCGCCGTCGGTCACGTCCGGGCGGTTACCCCCGGCCGGCGGCGACAAACTGCGCCCTCAGCGCAGCAGGTCCTCCGCCAGCAGGTGGTCGAAGATGATCTGGTCGACCGCAGAGGTGCGGTGCCGGTCGGCGTACCCCAGCCAGGCCATCTCGGCGATCTCGCTGGCCGGCTGCAACTGTCCCCGATATCCGGCTCGATAGCAGGTCATCCGTACGGTGATGCCGGCCGCGTGACTGTGCGCCTGAGCGGTGAAGGTGCCGATGTGCACCGCGCCGGGCACGTCCACCTCGACGCTCAGCTCCTCGTGGATCTCCCGGCGCAGAGTCTCCAGGTCGGTCTCGCCCGGCTCGCGCTTGCCCCCCGGCAGATACCAGACGTCCTTGTCCTGCGACCGGGTGCTCAGCACCCGTCCGTTCTCGATGAGGATCCAGGCCACCTTGTCGATCTCGCGCACGATGTTCCTTCCGGCCGGCGGACCGGGCACGCTACCACCCGCAGCCGGAGCGGACTCACTCCCTCAGCAGGTCGAGCACCAGCGCTGCGGTCCAGCTGAACGCCGGTGAACCCAGTCCGACGCCGGTGTCCGGATGGAAGTACTCGTGGCAACCGGCCCCGGCGACCAGACCGATCATCGAGTGGCGCAGCCCGGCGGCCAGCTCCGGGTGCCCGTGCGTGAGCAGCCCGCGCCGGACCAGCCAGCCGATGTTCAGCCAGCTCGGCCCCCGCCAGTAGCGCAGGGGCTCGAAGTCCGGCGCGGTGCGGTCGTAGGTGGGCAACGGCCGCTCCATGTGCCGGGCCACCCCGAAGCGCGCCGACCGGGCCTCGACCACCAGCGCGTCGACCTGTCGGGTCGGCAGGTCGGGCAGGACCAGTGGGGTCAGCCCGAGCACGGTACGGGCCCCGATCAGCCGGCCGGCGCGCAGGTCGCGGGGTTGGAACGTGCCGGTGGCCGGGTCGTAGAGCCGTCGTACCAGGGCTTCGGTGATCCGGGCCGCGCGGGCCCGGTGCGGCCCGGGGTCGTGCCCGAGCAGCGCGGCGATCTCGGCGAGCGCGTGCTCGGCGGACCCGAAGGCCGCGTTGAACAGCGGACACTCGACCAGGAACGGATGGTCGTCGGCGAGGTCCCCGTCACCGTAGCCGTGCTCGCGGTAGGCGGCGACGATCGCCAGGTAGCGCGCGTAGTCCAGGTCCGTGGGGCGGTGCGCGGCGTCGGCGTGCGCGGTGTCGTGCCGACGGTACGCGCGCATCACCGCCCCCTCGGCCGGCACCGCGGCCATCGGCGCGTCCCAGGCGGGGCTGTTGTCCAACCCGGACTCCCACGGGTGCACGATGCAGACGAGTCCGTCGCCGGCCACGTCACGCCGGTCGGCCAGGTAGCGCTGCTGGGCGACGAGGGCGGGGTAGAGCTGGCGCAGCGCGGCCAGGCCGGCCGCCCCGGGCACCCGCTGGTACGCCAGCAACGCGGCGAGCGCGTGCACAGGCGGCTGGACCAGGCCGGACGTGTCCACGGTGGGGGTGCCCTGGGCGTCGGCGCTGCGCCACATCTCCGGGCCCGGAAAGTACGCGCCGACGCGCAGCGCCGGGTTGAACACGATGTGCGGCACCCTGCCGTCGGCCCACTGGGCTCGGAACAGGCTCGCCAACTCCCGCCAGGCCCGTTCGGGGTGGACCTGGGCGAGCCCGATCGCGATGAACGCGGAGTCCCAGCTCCACTGGTGCGGGTAGAGCGTGCGAGACGGCACTGTGTGGTCGTGTTCCCAGTTGGCGTCGAGCGTGTCGACAGCGAGCCGGCGCAGCGCGGCCGGCTCGGCGGGGCCGCCGGTGCGGGTGAGGGCGGCGTGTGTCGCCCCGGCGTCGGCGGTCACGCGGCGGCCCGCCGGGGCAGCGCGTGCCGCAGCACCGTGGCGGCCTCCTGGAGGGCCCGGACCGGGTCGCCGCGCAACCGACACTCCAGTGCGAGCCAACCCCGGTAGTCCAGCTCCAGCAGGGTCCGCACCAGCGCCGGCCAGTCCAGGTGCCCCGCGCCCGGCTGGTACCGGTTGGAGTCGCTGACCTGTACGTGCCCGAGGTAGGGCGCGGCGGCGCGCAGGGCACGGTGCACGTCGTCCTCCTCGATGTTCATGTGGAACGTGTCGGCGACGACCCGGACCGAGGGCAGTGCGAGTGCGGCGCAGAGCCCGACCGCCTCATCGAGACGGTTGACCATGTGGTCCTCGTACCGGTTGAGGGGCTCCAGGAAGAGGGTGACGCCCTCGGCCTGGGCGTGCTCACCCAGCTCGCCGAGGGCGTCGAGGAGAACCTGCCGGTCGCCGGCGGGCGGGCGGGGCGGCTCGAACGGCGGTAGCCGCCGGGAGAACATCCCCCAGGATGCCGGGGTCATCACCCCGACACCGCCCAGCTCGGCGATCACCGAGAGCTGCGAGCGCAGGTTGCGGACAGCGTCGGCGGAACGGTCGCTGTCGAAGTCGCCGATGAAGTGGTCCATCTCGACGCAGACGGTGGGCATCACCACCCCGGCGGCGCGGGCCCGACGCAGCTCCGGCAGACGGCGGGCGAACGCGAGGTCGCCACGTCCGCGTAGTTCGATGCCCTGGTAGCCGAGGGCGGTCGCGAGGGCGTACTTCTGGATCAGGTTGGTGCCCGGCAGGAGTTGTTCCTGGCAGGCCAGCGCGATGGTGGTCATCTAGAACCTCAGCACCACTTGGAGGACGTCACCGGCGCCGCGGTCGAGCAGCGCGAGGGCGTCGGCGACGGCGCTGGCGTCGACGATGTGGCTGACCAGCGGCAACGGATCGACGCTGCGGTCGGCCACCAGGTCCATGAAGGTCTGCGCGACCCGGTCCCCGGTCCACCGCCCGGCCATGCTCGGCGCGGGGGTGGGCCCGGAGACCTGAGCGGCCACCAACTGGATGCGGTTGTGGTGGAACTCCTCGCCGAGGCCGAGCGCGTCGGCCTGGCCCTGGTAGAAACCGGCGGCGACGACCCGTCCGGCGTGTGCGGTGGATCGGATCGCCTCGTGCAACGCCGAGTACGCGCCGGACAACTCCAGGCAGACGTCCGCGCCCCGGCCGTCGGTGGCCCGGCGCAGCGCGGCGGCGGCGGACTCGGCGCGGGCGTCCACCGTGGAAGCGGCACCGTATCGGGCGGCGTGTTCCAGCCGGTCGGGCACCGGGTCGACGGCCACCACCCGGGCCCCGGAGAGCACCGCGAGTCGGGTGGCGAGCAGGCCGATGACGCCCTGCCCGAAGACACCTACCCAGTCGCCGAGGTGCAGGTCGCCGGCGAGCACGGCGGTCAGGGCGATGGCGCCGGGCCGGGCGAAGACCGCAGCGAGCGGGTCCAGCCCGGCGGGGAGCGGACGGACCGCCTCGGCGGCGAGCACGGCCTCGGCCCGGTGCCCCCAGATGCCCCAGACCAGTTGCCCCGGGTGCCGGTCGGTGACCTCCGGCGCCACCTCGACGATCTCGCCGACCTCCTCGTAGCCGAAGCCGATCAGCGGGTAGGGCACCGGTGTCTGTCGGGGAACGAACATCCGGGCCGCGTCGTCCCAGTCCTTGCTGAGCCGGGGATTGCTGCCCCGGTAGAGGGTCAGCTCGGTGCCGGCGGAAATGCCCGAGTAGCAGGTGCGCACACGAACCTGGCCGGGGCCGAGCGGATCCGGTGGGCAGGGCTCGAGGCTGATCCGTCGAGGCCCGGCGAGAGAGACCACCCAGTTGCCCATGTGTCACATCCCGGTAGCACTGGGCTCCAGGATAGCAAAAAATCGCCATATGTCTTGTCATTGATCAATCGAAGGCGTTGAATCCGTCATGTACCCTTCGAGAGGAGTGCCACCGATGTCTGCACCTCCGAGGCGGATACTCGCCACCACAGTGATCCTGGCACTGACCACGTCCACCCTGCTGGCCTGCGGAGACGACGGATCCGACAGCAACAGCAAAAAGATCACCGTCTGGAGCCTGGAGGACGTCGCCGACCGCGTCACCGCCACCAAGGCGATCATCGCGGACTTCACCGCCAAGACCGGGATCCAGGTCGACCTCGTGACCGTCAACGAGGACCAGTTCCCCTCGCTGATCGCCGCAAACGCCGCCGCCGGTGACCTGCCCGACGTGGTCGGGTCGGTCTCCCTCGCCGGCATCCGTACGCTCGCCGGCAACGAGCTGCTGCACGCCTCGGCGAACGCGGAGGTCGTCGACAAGCTGGGCCGGCAGACGTTCTCGCCCCGGGCGCTGGAGCTCACCTCCGACGACGGCACACAGCTCTCCGTGCCCAGCGATGGGTGGGGGCAGCTGCTCGTCTACCGCAAGGACCTGTTCGCCGCCGCCAACCTGCCCGCCCCGGACACGTACGAGCGGATCACCGCCGCAGCGGCGGCGCTGAACACCGGCGGCGTCGCCGGGATCACCGCGGCGACCGCGCCCAGCGACGTGTTCACCCAGCAGACGTTCGAGCACCTGGCGCTGGCCAACGGCTGTCAGCTCACCGACAACTCGGGAAAGATCACCCTGGATTCGCCCCAGTGCGTCGAGGCGTTCCGCTTCTACGGCGACCTCATCCGCACCAGCTCGGTGAAGGGCGCACAGGACGTGGACACCACCCGGGCCACCTACTTCGCCGGCAAGGCGGCCATGGTGATCTGGTCGCCGTTCATCCTCGACGAGCTGGCCGGGCTGCGCAACGACGCCAAGCCGACCTGCCCACAGTGCCAGACCGACCCCGGTTTCCTCGCGAAGAACAGCGGGTTCGTCACCGCGATCAAAGGCCCGAACGGCACCGAGCCGGCCCAGTACGGAGAGATCAGCTCCTGGGCCGTGCTGGACGGCGCGGTGACCGACCCGGCGAAGTCCTTCGTGGAGTACATGCTCGACGACGGCTACCCGCGCTGGTTCGGCATGTCCCCCGAGGGCCGCTTCCCGGTCCGCAAGGGCACCCCCGCCGAGCCGGAGGCGTTCCTGACGGCCTGGAACACCAGCCAGGCCGGCGTGGACGCGAAGAAGCCCCTCGCCGACGTGTACGGCGACGAGGTGCTGGCCACGCTGCGCCGCAGCCCGGACACCTTCGGCCGGTGGGGGCTCAGCCAGGGGCAGGGCAAGCTGGTCGGCGCCATGCTCGGGGAGTTGCCCGTGCCCAAGGTGCTGGGCGACCTCGTCTCCGGCAAGTCCGACGCGGCAGCCGCCGCCAACCGCGCCAAGAAGGACGTGGACGCGATCAAGGCCGGCGTCAATTGACCACGACCGCGCCCGGCCCCGGCCGCTCCCCCACCCGGGAGCGGCCGGGGCGGGCCCGCCGCAGACCGATGACCCTGCGCCGCCGCGAGTCCCGTGCCGGGCTCGGGCTGGTCGCACCGACTTTGCTCGTCACGATCGCCGTGATCGGCATCCCGATCGTGTGGACAGTGGTGCTCGCCTTCCAGCGGGTCCGGCTCGCCACGCTGCGCAAGACCGGCCTGTTCGGCGAGTTCACCATGGACAACATCGACCGAGTGCTGCACACCCCCGGGTTCGCCGACACGCTCTGGATCACAGTGGTCTACAGCATCGGCGGCACCGTGGGGTCGATAGTGCTCGGCCTGGTCGCCGCGCTGGTGGTCCGTCGGCCGTTCCGGGGCCGCACCCTGGTGCGGGCGTCCATGCTGCTGCCGTACGTGGCGCCGGTGGTCGCGGTGACCTTCGTCTGGCAGGTGATGCTCGACCCGCAGCTCGGCATCGTCAACGCGTGGGGTCAGCGGCTGCTCGGCTGGGACGCTCCGGTGCCGTTCCTGTCCCAGGAGTCGACAGCGCTGACCACCGTGATCGTGTTCGAGGCGTGGCGGTACTTCCCGTTCGCCTTCCTGTTCCTGCTGGCCCGGCTCCAGGCGGTGTCCGGTGAGTTGGAGGAGGCCGCCCGCGTCGACGGGGCCACCCCCACCCAGCGGTTCCGGCACATCCTGCTGCCCCAACTGCTGCCGGTGATCGCCCTGCTGGGCGTCCTGCGCTTCATCATGACGTTCAACAAGTTCGACGACGTCTACCTGCTCACCGGCGGCGCGGCAGGCACCGAGGTGGTCAGCGTGCGGGTGTACGAGTTCCTCACCGCCCGTACCGACATCGGCGCGGCGGCCGCGCAGGCGGTCGTGCTGGCCGTGGTCCTCATCGTGTTCGTGCTGATCTACCTGCGCTTCTTCGGACGGAGGGTGAGCTGATGGACCGGGACGTCATCGAGACGGTGAGCCTGCGCTGGCTGCGCCGCCTGGTGATCGCCGCGTTCCTGGTGGTCACCGTCTTCCCCTTCTACTACATGCTGGTGCTCTCGGTGCGGCCCATCGAGCGTCTGCTGCTCGACCCGGGCGCGCTGGTGGTCGGCTTCGGTGAGCTGACCGTGGCCACGTACGCCGAGGTCCTCAAGGCCACCGACGACGGCGGCCAGGGATTCCTGACCTTCATCCGCAACAGCGGGCTGGTCGCGGTCGCGGCGACCGTGCTCACCCTGCTGGTGGCGATCCCCGGCGCGTACGCGGTGGCCCGGCTGCGGTTCTTCGGCCGGCGGCAGGTCGACTTCCTGTTCCTCGCTGTCTACCTGTTCCCGTCGATCGTCATCGCGATCCCTCTATTCGTGGTCTTCACCCAGGCCGGGCTGCGCGGCTCGCTGTTCGGTCTGGTGCTTGTCTACATCTCGCAGACGTTGCCGGTGTCCGTCTACATGTTGAAGAACTACTTCGAGACGATCCCGGTCAGTCTGGAGGAGTCCGCCGCCATCGACGGCGCCGGTCGGCTGGGCATCATCCGGCGGGTCAGCCTGCCCCTCGCCGCACCGTCGATCATGGCGGTCGCCCTGTACGACTTCATGATCGCCTGGAACGAGTTCCTCTTCGCCCTGCTGTTCCTGGTCGACAAGCCCAACCGGTGGACGGTGTCGCTGGGGTTGTCCCTGCTCGCCGACGGGGTGGAGGTCCCCAAGACGGTGCTGATGGCCGGGTCGGTAGTGCTCACCCTGCCCATCGTGATCCTCTTCTTCGCCAGCGAGCGACTCCTCACCGAGGGGCTGACCAGCGGCGCGGAGAAGGGATGATCGGGTCCCCCGCCGCTCCCCCACCGGCCCGGTTACGGTGGCCACATGGCCAACCCGACCCGCTGGGCGACCGACACCGGCCCCGAGCACTCACAGTGGTACATCGACCGGTTCCGCAAGCTGGCCGCCGAGGGAGCGGACCTGGCCGGCGAGGCCCGCCTGGTCGACACCCTGGTGGAGCCCGGCTCCCGAATCCTCGACGCCGGCAGCGGCACCGGCCGGGTCGGTGCCGCGCTGGCGCAGCGTGGGCACACGGTGGTGGGGGTCGACGCCGACCCGGCGCTGGTGGCGGCGGCCCGCGCCGACTATCCGGGCCCGACGTGGCTGGTCGCCGACCTCGCCGAGCTGGATCTGCCCGCGCTGGGTGAGACGGAGCCGTTCGACGCGGCGGTGCTGGCCGGCAACGTCCTCGCCTTCGTCGCCGTCGGCACCGAACCGGAGGTGCTGCGCCGCGTCGCCGGCCACCTGCGGCCGGACGGGGTGCTGACCGTGGGCTTCGGCACCGAACGGGGCTACCCGCTGACCGCGTTCGACGCCGACGCGGTGGCCGCCGGGCTGCGCGTGGAGCACCGCTTCGCGACCTGGGACCTGCGCCCGTGGCGCGACGACGCCCCGTTCGCGGTCACCATCCTGCGCCGTCCGGCCGACTGACGGCCTCAGTCTCCGGCGGCGACGGCCCGGGCGGCGGCCGGGTCCAGGGTCGCGCCGGCCGGCACCAGGCTGACCAGACCGGCCGGCAACCGCAACGGACGGACACCGCCGTAGCCGAGCATCGGCAGCACTTCACGGTCGGCCAGCACGTACCGCCGGCCCAGGTCGGTGACCACCGAGACCGCGCCGCCGGTCGCGCCGGGCGCCGCGGCGGCCTCGACGACCGCGCCGCGACCCGGCTCGACCAGCACATGGTCGGCCAGCACCGCGTCACCGGCCGGCGCGGTCCGTGGAGAAGCCGCCAGGTCCCGCAGCGGTACGCCCCACCGCACCTCACCCACCCCGCCGTCGTCGGCGACGCGGGTGCAGAGCGCCCCGTCGCCGCCGGCCGCCAGCCGGGGCGGGGTCGGCGGCGGGGCGTCCTGGCCGGTCGGCGCGAGGTCGGGCACCGTCGGCAGCGCGGCGAACTGGCCCAGGGTCAGCGGCACCGGCGCGCCCTGCCCGGTGCGGGCCAGTAACAACCCCGCCTGCAACTCGGTGATGCCGGCCAGCCCGGCGTCGAGGGCCACCGCGTACTGCCGGCCGCCACCGGAGTTGCTCACCAGGTAGACAGTGCCGATGGCGGTGCCCGGCACGCGGGTGGCGGGCCGGCCCAGGTCCGGCAGGTCGAGCGGGGCGAGGTCGGTGCCGGCCGGCAGCGAGTTGAGCAGGGCGGGCGCCACCGGCACGGCCTGCGCCCGGGTGGTGGCGAGCGCCGCCAGGACCCTGCTGGCATCGCGGACCAGGTAGCGCCGCTGGTGCCAGACGAGGTGCAGACCGCCGTCGGGGTGGCGCAGCAGCAGTGCCTCGTCCCCCAACTGTCGGCCGCCGTCGGGCTCGGTGCCGATCAGCAGCACGGAGCGGGGCGCCTCGCCGGCCGGGACGGTCGAGCAGACCGTCCACGCCGCGGTGGCCAGCCGGCCGGGGGCGGGCAGTGAGTCGGGTGCGTCGGCGATGCCCAGCGGCAGACCACGCGGCACGCCGTCGATGGTGCGTCGGGAGACGAGGACGGTCTTCGACCGGTCCGCGCCGACGATGAGCAGCGCGGAGGCGTAGTTGAGCACCGGGTGCAGCTTCTGCTCGCGGTAGACGAACCGGGCGCCGGACTCCTTCTCCACGATCACCGCGCCCGGGTCGCGCCAGCCCTTGCCGCCGCCAGCGAACAGGCCGTAGAGCGCGAAACCGCCCAGCAGGATCGCCGCGACCAGGACGCTGGCCAGACCGGCGCCGGCCAGCCGCCGAAACGGAGACTGCGCGGGGTCGGTCTCCCGCATGACCAGGGCGGCGACCGCCCGTTGGACGCTGAACTGGTAGGAGTGCAGCTGGTCCTGCCGCGACGGCATGAGGTCCCTTCCGGTGGATCGGCCGGGCACAGGATATGCGTTGCGTCGATGTCCTGCGGACCCTGCGTGGCCGCCCGTCGCAGGGCAACCGGTACCATCCGTGGACGAATCCGGCGGCGAGAGGGCACCCGTGGGCGCGCGTTTCGAGGAGCTGGCCTGGCGGGAGACCCCGATCGGCGCGATCAGCCTGCGCCGACGCCGGGACCCGGCACTGCAGGTCGAGGTGTACGAGGTCAAGCTCGACGACGAATACCTGATGTCCAGCCTCTTCCCCGTCGCGGAGATCGAGCTGGCCCGGTTGGGTCTCGCCGAGGTGGCCGGTGAGTCGGTCGACGTGGTGGTCGGCGGTCTCGGCCTGGGATACACCGCCTGCGCGGCGCTGGGTGACCCCCGGGTGCGGTCGCTGCTGGTGGTGGAGGCGATCGAGGACGTGATCGACTGGCACCGGCGAGGGCTGCTGCCGTTCGCGGCGGGGCTCGCCGAGGACCCGCGGACCCGGTTCGTGCAGGCCGACTTCTTCGCGGCGGTCGCCGGTGACGTCGGCTTCGACACCGAGGTGCCCGGGCGGCGGTTCGACGCGGTCCTGCTCGACGTCGACCACTCCCCGCGCAACGTCCTGCACCCCAGCCACGCCGCGTTCTACCCGCCGGCCGGCCTGCGCCGCCTGGCCGCGCTGCTGCGCCCGGAGGGGGTCTTCGCGCTCTGGTCGGACGACCCGCCGGACGCCGAGTTCACCGACGCGCTCAGCGAGGTGTTCGCGAGCGTACGGGCGCACGTCGTGCCGTTCGCCAACCCGCTGACCGGCGGGGAGTCTGCCAACACCGTCTACGTGGCGCGTACCGGCCCCTGACCTCCTCAGTACGGCGGGGCCGGAACCCGAGTCGATCAATCGGCATGGTGTCGGCCAGACGGGGAACGTTGGGGCGGGCCGGCCGCACCAGGCGCGGCCGGTTTCGGGAGGTCGAGATGCGTGCGCTGCTCTGGGTCGTCGGCGTTGTCGCCGGTGTGCTGATCCTGCTCGGGTTGATCCTCGAGGCGGTCCGCTGGCTGATCATCATCGGTGTGATCGCGCTGGTGATCGTGATCGTCTGGGGCGTCGTGAAGGGGCGGCAGGCGGTGCAGCACCAGGGCCGACGACGCTGACCGGTCAGAACCAGTCGGGCCGCATGTCCAGCGTGGTGCGGTCCCGGCTGTCCAGCAGGTCGAACTGCGGCCCGGTACGGGGCAGCTCGACCGCGAAGAAATAGCGGGCGGCCTGTCGCTTGCCGGCGTGGAACGCGTCGCCGGTGCCCTCCGGCGGCAGGGCCAGCACCTGCTCCAGCCACATCCACGCGATCACCACGTGCCCGACGGCCTCCAGGTAGGCGCTGGCGTTGGCCAGCGCGAGCACCAGGTCACCGTCGGCCCACAGCCGAGCGGTGACCGAGGTGACCCGGTCCACCGTCTCGGCCAGCCGATCAGCCAGATCGGCCGCCTCGCCACCGGCCTTGCGGGCGCGCTCGATGGTGTCCTCGATCGTCGTGGTCAACAGCGTGAGACCGGCGCCGCCCTGCATGGTCATCTTGCGCCCCAGCAGATCCAGCGCCTGGATGCCGTGCGTGCCCTCGTGGATCGGGTTGAGCCGGTTGTCCCGGTAGTGCTGCTCCACGTCGTGGTCCCGGGTGTAGCCGGCGCCTCCGAGCACCTGGATCGCCAGGTCGTTGGCGGTCAGGCACCACTGCGACGGCCAGCTCTTGGTGATCGGGGTGAGCACGTCCAGCAGCAGGTGGGCACGCTCGCGGTCCGCCTCGGCGGGTGCGGTCCTCTGCTCGTCGAGCAGCCGCGCGCAGTACAGCACCAGTGCCAGCGCCCCCTCCACGTAGCTCTTCTGTGCCAGCAGCATGCGGCGTACGTCGGGGTGGTCGATGATCGGCACCTGCGGCGTGGCCGGGTCCTTCGCGCCGACCGGCCGGCCCTGCGGCCGCTCCCGGGCGTACGCCAGGCTCTTGAGATAGCCGGTGTAACCGAGCGCGGTGGCGCCCGCCCCGACCCCGATCCGGGCCTCGTTCATCATGTGGAACATCTGCGCCAGGCCCTGGTGCGGCGGCCCGACGAGCTGACCGACCGCGCCGGGCCGGCCGCCCGGGGTGTGCCCACCGTCGCCGAAGCTGAGCAGGGTGTTCGTGGTGCCCCGAAAACCCATCTTGTGGTTGAGACCGGCCAACACCACGTCGTTGCGCTCCCCGAGCGACCCGTCCGCGCCGACCAGCACCTTGGGCACGATGAACAGCGAGATGCCCTTCACCCCGGGCGGCGCGCCGGGGATCCGCGCCAGGACCAGGTGCACGATGTTCTCGGCCAGCTCGTGGTCACCCCCGGAGATCCACATCTTGGTGCCGAAGAGCCGGTACGACCCGTCGGACTGGGGTTCGGCGCGGGTGGTGATGTCGGCCAACGAGCTGCCCGCGTGCGGCTCGGACAGGCACATGGTGCCGAAGAACCGGCCGTCCAGCATCGGCCGGACGTAGGTGTCCACCTGCTCGGCGCTCCCGTGCGCCAGCAGCAGGTTGGCGTTGCCCAGGGTCAGGAACGGGTACGCCGAGGTGGCCACGTTGGCCGCCTGGAACCAGGCGAAGCAGGCAGCCGCGACCGCGTGCGGCAGTTGCAGGCCGCCGACCGAGGAGTCCAGCCCGGCGGTGAGCAGGCCTGTCTCGGCGAAACTGTCCAGCGCGGCGCGAACCTGCGGGATCAGCCGCACCCGCTGCCCGTCGAACGTGGGCTCGGCGAGGTCGGCGGCCCGGTTGTGCGGGGCGAACTGTTCGGTGGCCACCCGTTCGGCGAGGTCCAGTGCGTCGTCGAACGTCTCCCGGGAGTGCTCCGCGTAGCGGGGACGCTCGACCAGCTGTGACACCCGCAGCCAGTCGTGCAGCAGGAAGTCGAGGTCGCGGCGGGAGAGCAGGGTGGACGGCACGGAACTCCTCAGCGGGCACGGGGTGGGACTGCCGGGACGACGGCCCACTGTCGCCCCGGCCCATCCTGACGGATCGTGGGAGCGGGCACCACCGGCGCGGGCGGCGTCGGGCGAGCGGAATCTGTCACACCGGGCGGCTAGGGTCGCTGCCCGTGACCGAACCCGGAGATGTCCCGCCCGAGGTCCTCGACCAGCTGCGCCCGATCTGTCTCGGCCTGCCGGAGACGTACGAGGAGCCTGCCTGGGTGGGCATCCGCTGGCGGATCCGCAAGCGCACCGTCGCCCACGTGTTCACCGTCGATCCCGCCCGGCAGGTGGTGCACGCGCGGGCCGCCGAGCTCGACCGGCCCGCCTGCCTGCTGACCTTCCGCTCACCGCTCGACGAGATCGCCGGGCTGCTGAGCGGCGGGCACCCCTTCTACAAGCCGGACTGGAGTCCGACGGTGATGGGCATGGTCCTGGACGGGGGCGCCGACTGGGTCGAGATCGCGGAGTTGCTCACCGAGAGCTACTGCATGCTCGCCCCGAAACGGCTCGCCGCCCTGGTCGGCCCGCCGGCCCCGCACCACTGAGCGGACGGCGTCCGGCGAGCAGGCGGTTTCGCCCGGCATGCTCCGGGGATACCGCGCTGGGTGGCCGAGGTCAGTCGGGCTCCCCGCCGGAGTGCCGACGACGCCGCAGGGCGGGTGAGGAGCGGGTCGATGTCCACCCTGCCCACCCGAGAGGACCCCCGGCTGACCCCGATCCTCAGCGAGGGCCGGGTGTGCACGGGGGTGACGTCAGTGCGTGGGCGGGTCTTCCTGAGCTACCCGTCGGCGGACGGGCCCGGCGTCCAGGTGGTCGAGGCCCTCCCGGACGGCCGCCGCAACCCGTACCCGGACGCCGCGTGGAACCGGACGAACCAGCCACCGGACGGCGCGTTCGTGCACGTCAACGGGTTGCGTGGCGGCCCGGACGGTCGGCTGTGGATCGTCGACTCGGGCACGCCGCAGATCGGCGGGAAGCAGGTGCCGGGAGGTGCCCGGCTGATCGCGGTCGACCCGCACGACGACCGGGTGGAACGCGTCTACCACCTCGGCGAGGCGCTGCACCCCACCAGCTACGTCGACGATGTCCGTTTCAACGGGGCGATCGCGTACCTCAGCGACGTGGGGATGCCCGGCCTTGTCGTGCTCGACCTCGAATCGGGTCGGCTTCGGCGCGTACTGGACGGACACCCGAGCACCGTGGGCGGTCCGGTGGTCGCCGACGGGCGGGTGCTGCGCGATCCGGACGGCGCCGAGGTGCGCCTGCACGTCGACCAGCTTGAGGTGTCGCCCGACGGTCGCTGGCTCTACTACCAACCGGCCTCCGGTGGGATGTCCCGGATCGGCACCCGCTGGGTGGACGACCCGACGGTGTCGGCCGACGAGGTGGCCCGGCGGGTCGAACGGTGGTGCGACACTCCCAGCACCGGCGGCACGGCGATCGACAACACCGGAACCATCTACCTCAGCGACGTGGACCGCAGGCGCATCCTCACCGTCGCTCCGGACGGCAGCGTGCGTACCCTCGTCGCCGACCCCCGGCTGGTCTGGGTGGACGCGATGTGGCTCGACGCCGAGGCCCGGCTCTGGATGCCCGCGGCCCAGTTGCACCTGACCGCCGGGCTCAACGGCGGGCGGTCGGCGGTCGACTACCCGGTGCACATCTACCGGATGGCGGTCGCGGCCGGGCCGCCCGTTCTGGATCACTCCAGCTGACGGGCGTCGATATGCTGCCTCGCATGCATCGAAGTCGCGTCTACGCCCTGCTGATCGACGCCCCCGCGGCGCAGGCCACCCGGGCTGCGGAGTTCTGGTCCGCCGCGCTCGGCGTCAGCACCCGGACCCATCCGGCGGAGCCGCAGTTCGTCGGCCTCCACGAGGCGCTGCCGGGGCTGGTCGCCGCAGTCCAGGCAGTCGACGACGAGCCCCGCTTCCACCTCGACATCGAGACCGATGACGTGCCGGCCGAGACCGCGCGGTTGATCGGCCTGGGTGCCACCGAGGTGTCCCGGTGGCTCGAGTGTCGGATCCTGCGGGCGCCCGGCGGTCACCTGCTCTGCGTGTTGCCGGTGGAGAGTCCGCCGGAGCTCTTCGCCGCCGAGGCCCGCACCTGGTCCTGACACGCCAGGGCTGTCGGAGGGTGCCGCTAGGGTCCCGCCCATGGCTGAATTCGTGTTGGTGGCGGGGGCGTGGCTGGGGGCTTCGGCATGGGACGACGTGGTCGCGCCACTCCGGGCGGCCGGCCACGGCGCCCACGCGTTGACCCTCTCCGGTCTCGGTGACAAGCGGGGCATGCCCGCTGGGCAGCAGACCCACGTGCAGGACATCGTCGACGAGGTCGAGCGTCGCGACCTGCGCGACGTGGTGCTGGTCGGGCACAGCTACTCCGGCATTCCGGTGGGTCAGGCCGCCCAGCGCATCGGTGACCGGTTGACCACTGTGGTCTTCGTCGACGCGGAAGTGCCGGTCGACGGCGGGTCGTTTGCGTCCGGTTGGTGGCAGGGCCAGGAGGCGTTCGAAGCGCAGCTCACCGAGAACGGGGGTTACTGGCCGCCGATCGGCGCGGCCGACCTCGACGGTCAGGGGCTCGCCGACGAGCAGGTCGCCCGGTTGATCGAGGGCTCCGTGCCGCACCCGGGGGCCACGCTGACCGAGCCGGCCGTGCTGACCCGCCCGTTGGGTGAGCTTCCGGCAACGTACATCAAGTGCCTGCTCGACGGGCCTGAGCCCAACGACACCGTGGCCACGCTGCTGGCCAGCGACAACTGGCGACTGGTCACCATGGACACCGGCCACTGGCCGATGTTCTCGCAGCCCACCGAGCTGGCCCGGATCCTGGCGGCGCAAGCCGACTGACTGCGCCGGGCGCGTGAGCGTCGGCGCGGGCACCCAGGCCGCCGACGGCGCGGTGCCGATCTGACGGGTGGGATACCGCTGGCTCCGAGGTATCCCACCCTCGGGGTGTGCCGGGTCAAGCAGTCTGGTCGTCCAGGGTTCTGATGTGGCGCACCGGCGACGCGACCAGCCAGAGCACGGCGAGCATGCCACCCAGCCCGGCGATGGCCAAAGTGGGTCGCAGCCCGATGGTGGTGCCCAGCGCGCCACCGACCAACGCGCCGATCGGTCGGATGCCGTAGTTGACGGCGCTGTACGCCCCGGCACGGCGTCCTAGCGCCTCCTCGGGTGTCACGGCGGTGAGCAGGGCGTTCAGGTTGACGTCCATCAGCATCACACCGATGCTGGAGACCAGCTCGATGGCCGCCAGCATGGCCACCTTCGTCCAGGTGGGGCCCGTCACCAGTGCGGTCAGTGCCAGCGGTGCGGGAAAGAGCACCGCGCCGATCATGGCGGTACGCCCCAACCCGATGGAGCGGGAGATCCGTGGGGCGAGCCCCGCGCCGGCGAGGCCTCCGAGCGCGCCGAACCCGAGGGCGACGCCGATCGCGCCGGCCGACAGGTCGAGGTCCCGGCTGGCGTAGAGCACCAGCAGCGCGGTGGCGATGAAGGTGAAGAAGTTGACGGTACTGGTGCAGCCGAGGGCCGCCCGCAGCACCGGGTGCCGCAGCACCAGCACGAGCCCTTCGCGGACCAGACCGAGAGTGGACGTTTGGCGCGGCGGCGGAGGCGACTCCGTCACCGGGATGCGGCGCAGCAGCAACGCCGAGCCGAGGAACGACACCGCGTCGACGAGGATCGCGACCGGCGCGCTGAGCGCCTGGACCAGCCCACCGCCGACGGCAGGGCCAGCGATGAAGGACAGCGATCGGCTCATGCTCAGCTTGCTGTTCGCGTCCACGTACGCCGATCGGGGCACCAGGGCGACGAAGAAGGCCTGACGCGCCATGGCGAACAGCACCGCGCCGAAGCCGGTGAGCAGTGCCACCAGGTAGAGCTGGGCAAGGGTGATCGCGTCGAACAGGTACGCCACCGGCAGGCTGAGCAGCACCGCCGCGCGGACCAGGTCCGCGATGATCAGAAGCCGGCGTTTGTGGGTGCGCTGGTCCACCCAGGCGCCGAGGAACAGGCCCAGCAGGTTGGGCAGCCAGATCAGCGCGGTGAGGACGCTGACCTGCACGGGCGTCGCGGTGAGCAGGGAGACGGCGATCAGCGGCAGCGCCAGTTCGCTGACCCGATCGCCGAACTGGGAGATCGTCTCGCCGGCCCAGAAGGTGCGGAACCGTCGGTCGCGGTGCAGAGGCGGCGAGGGGTCGGTGACAGCGGCGGTGGTGGCGGTCATGACTCGGCCTGGTCGTCGCCGGACTCGGGCAGGAGGTAACGCAGCATCCGGACGATTCGCGCGCCGTCCGGGGCCGACTCCTCCTTGCGCCGCACGTACGGAGCGAGCAGCTCCTCGATCGACTCCTCCAACTGCCGCAGCTCGTCGGCGGTGGCCACGAATCGGGTGTCGGCGACACCGGCCAGCCCGCGCCACTCGGCGTCGAGTCGGGGTTCGTCGTTCAGCAGCCACTGCTGGGGCACCTCGGCCCGCCGGGCGAACATCTCGCCGCGCAGTTGCCGGCCGGCGGCCTGCCCCTCGGCGTCGTCGGGCAGGACGAAGCGGAAACCACGGGCCGCCGCCTGCCACCAGCGTTCCCGCTTGCTGGCGGCACCGTCCCAGTCGGTGACCAGGCCGAACGTCGCGAGGTGCCGCAGGTGCCAGCTGACCACCGACGGTGTGGCGCCGACGTGCGGCGAGAGCCCGGTCGCGGTGGCCGGGCCCTCCCGCTGGAGGTGTTCGAGGATGGCCAGCCGGACGGGGTGGGCCAACGCCCGCAGCGCCTGCGGCTCGTTGATCTCGAAGTCCCCGTACGGATTCTTGAGAGACATGTTTCGAAAGTACTCTCTCAGGTTTACCCCGGCAACCCCTCCGTGCGCGACCGACCACGACGATCAGGCGACGCCCAGCCGGGCCAACGGCTCGACCAGCTCACGCTCCTCGTAGCTGAGGTGCGACAGCAGGGCGTCGGTCAGCAGGTCCACCGCCGCCCGCAGGTCGGCGAGCCCGTCCGGCGACCCGACGTACGCCACCAGGGCTCGGTCGACACCCTCCAACACGTCGTGGATGACGTGGTGCTCCTGCTCCAGCCGGTCCACGACCGGGCCGAGCCGCGGGTCACGCGCCCGCAGCCGAGGGAAGAACGACTGGTCCTCGATCGTGTGGTGGGTGGTGACGATGCGGCAGTACGACTCGCAGTAGACGCCGAGCGTCCACCGGTTCTGCCGCATGGTCATCGTGTTGATGTGCGACCGTGCCGCGCCGGCATCGATCTCACCGGCCGCGACCTGTTCGATCAGGTCGTGGATCTGGGCCAGCTCGGCACGCAGCCCATCGTGGATCTGCACCAGATGCGCACCGGTGGCCTGCTCCTGCGGCGTGTAGGTGCGATCCGGGTCGGGCGCCGGCCCGGTCGGCCGGGTCGACTCGTCCCAGACCTGCTGGTCGCTACGCCGTACGCCGTCGTCGGGGGTCGGCACCACCGCGAACGCGCCGCCGTTCGCTGACGCGCGACTCGGCCGTACCGCAGGGGCGGCAACCGGCTCCGCTGCCGCTCCCCGGTCGCCCGCTGCCGCGCCGCGGTCGCCCTCCGCCGTGCTCTGGGCGCGTTCGACCGTGCCAGGGTCGCGTTCGGCCGTGCCCTGGGGGCGCTCGGCCACACCACGGTCACGTTCGGCCGCGACCAACTCGCGGACGGCGGGGGCGACCTCACCCGCGAAGCGGCGCAGGTCGTCGGGGTCGTCGCCGGCGAGGATGAAGGCGCTCACGCCCTCACCCAGGGCCAACTCGGCCAACTCCTGCACCCACTGCTCGGCGGGCCCGTTCAACGGGCCACGACCGACGGCCGAGAACTGGCCGGCGACGTTGAGTAGCCGGCGCACGTCCCGGGGGGACCGGCCGGCCTCCTGCGCGGCGTCGTCGATGATCGCGTTGCCCTTGGTGAGGTCACCCGGCTGGAGGTAGCCCAGCGTGGGCAACCAACCATCGGCCCGTCGTCCGGTGAGCTGCAGCATCCGGGGCTTGTACGCGCCCAGCCAGACCGGCACCGGGTGCGCCGGAGCCGGACCGCGCTTGGCGCCCACCACCCGGTAGAACTCGCCGTCGACACGAACACCACCGCGGGTCTCGGTGTCCCACATCTGCCGGATGATCTCGATGGCTTCCTCCAGCGCGCGTACGCCCTGGCCGGGGGTCAGCCGTCGGCCGCCCATCGCCTCGATGGCGTCCCAGAACGCTCCCGCGCCGAGGCCGAGGGTGATCCGGCCGTCGCTGAGCAGGTCCAGGCTGGCCACGCTGCGGGCGAGCACCGCCGGTGGGCGCAGCGGCAGGTTCGTCACGTTCGCCGCCAGGTGCACCCGGTTGGTGCGGGCCGCCACGAAGCTGAGCAACGTCCAGGTGTCGAGGAACGCCGGCTGGTACGGGTGGTCCTGGAAGGTGACGAGGTCCAGACCGACCTGCTCGGTCAGGACGGCGAGGCCGACCGTGCGGTCCGGATCGCCGGCACCAGGGGTGACGAAGGATCCGAAGACCAGGTCATGGCCGTAGTCGCTCATCTGCGAGCCTCCCGATTCACACGACGCGTCGGACGATGCGCCACGACCTAAACCTTATGCCAGTCAGAACATCTTCTGCCAACAAGGTCTGCGTCACTGCGCTACTGTCGAGGCATGACGGGTGCCACCCACCGGCCGGACCGGCCCGATCCTCTCGACGACGACCTGGGCTGGATGCTCGGGATCGTCTTCCGTGGCTACGTCCGGGCAGCCGACCACGCGCTCACCGACTTCCCCGGCGGCCCACGCGGCTACCAGGTGCTCACCGCCGCGATCAACGGGCCAGCCCGCAACCAGGGGGCGATCGCCGAGGAACTCGGCCTCGACCGCACCGTCCTGACGTACCTCATCGACGACCTGGAGCGGCCCGGGTTCGTCGCGCGTCGGGCGGACCCGGCAGACCGACGCAACCGGTTGATCGACGTCACCGACGCCGGCCGCGCGGCCTGGGAGAAGCGGCGCTCCGCGCTACGGCAGGTCGAGTCGCACCTGCTGGGTGCGCTCACGCCGGCCGACGCGGCGACGCTGCGGGCCCTGCTTCAACGGGTCGCCTGCTCGGCCCAGGCGGCGGACCCGCTGCGTGATCTCTGCGAGGTGGTGACGCAGGTGCATCCTGGCCCGGCGGTGCCGACGGACCGGCCGGACGCCCGAGCACGCCGCCGCGGCTGACTCCCGCCACAGCGGGTGGGCGCCGCTCGACAGTCCTCCGTCGAGCGGCACCGACCGCACCCGCGTTACCGCTACCGCGCTGGTCAGCGCACGTGCACGAACACCGGGTTCGAGTAGAACCACAGGTCGTCCCACGGGCTTTCCAGCCCGTCGGCGAGCGGCTCGGCCTCGTCCGTGCTGGTGCCGCGAACCCGCGCGTAGGTGTCGGCCTCGACGTTGCGCAGGGTGTGTCGGATGACGTAGCTGTCGCCGTGCCGACGCCAGTCCCGCGGGCCGAACCGGGCCGCCACAGTGGTGGTGGGGTTGGTGTCGGCGTCCAGGCTGGCGCTCGGGCCGGTGATCTGGCCGACGATCAGGTCGACCCGGCGGACCTCGGGGCGGTCCCCGTTCGCGTTCACACCGCCCAGCGGACGGAACGTGATCTCGATCTCGACGTCGGTACGGCTCCGACGGCTGACCGTGATGGTCTGACCCACCTCGGCAGTCTTGCCCTGTGACGTGGCGGTGACGTCGAGGCTGCGGATCAGGTCACCGGTGGTGACCCAGATCCGGCCGTTACGCAGACCGTCCATGATGTCGCCGTAGTCCTGACGGGCGTGCACGTACGTCTTGCTGTACTCGCCCGGCCAGAAGTCGGAGCCACCGCGGGTCCAGTGCACGTGCGAGTCCGACGTCGCGGTGATCCACCAGCGCCGGCCCTCGCCGAGCAGCGAGTCCCACAGCCCGCCGACCCGCGCGGTCATCTGGTCGAAGCCGCCGTAGGTCGGGTGGTTGCCGTACCCGCCGCGCTTGCCGCCGTTGAGCGGGCCGGCCTGGTGGCCGGGCGCGCCCTCGAAGCCGATGTAGACGTCCGGCGCGGCGTTGTTGCCGTTGCGGAACTCGCGCGGGGTGTCCTGGCCGTAGACGCCGAGGCCGGGCGCCGAACGGGACGCGTGGTGGGCGATCACCAGTGGCTTGTGCGGCATGCCCCGGGCCACCTTGAGGAACTCCACCATCTTCGCCTCGGTGTCCCGGGCCGGGTCGGTGGGGAACGCGTCGTACTTGGCGAACCGGCTCTCCAGCTCGAAGAGCTGCTTCGCCTCGTCGTCGTGACGCGGGATCATCAGCGTGTGGTGGTCCAGCGACGGCGCGTCGAACTCCATCCCCCAGAACTGGAGCACCTCGGGGACCAGCTTGCGCGACCGCAGCAGGTCCGGGTACGCCTGCTCGATGTTCACCTTCGAGTGGGTCGGTCCACCGTGGTCGGTGCACATCGCCCAGGTCAGGCCGAAGTTCTTCGCCATGATGGCGTTGGTGACGATCGGGTAGACCGCGTCCGCGCCCTTGTGGAAGACGATCGGTGATTTCGTGGTGTCGAACTCGCCGCTGTACTCGGAGTGGATGTGGTGATCGCCGGCCCGCCACGCCCGGTTCTTCGAGTTGCCCCGGTCGTCCTTGTCGTCGTCGCCCGGCCTGCGGTCCTCGTCGGCCCACGCCGCGCTGGCACCGACCAGAGGGCTGGCCGCAGCCAGCGTCGCCCCGACGCCCGCGTACTTGACCAGCTTGCGCCGTGACAACTGCGCCTGCTCGGTCTCTTCGGCTTGCTTGTCTCTCACGTGAGAGCCTCTCCTCGATCAAGCGATTGCTCTTTCGATCAAGGAGCCTTGAAGAGCGCGGTGAACGCCCGCCGTACGGAATGCGTGTCCACGATGAACACCCTGCCCAGTCAGGGTGCCAGCCGTCAGATCCGGGCGCGGGGCAGCCAGCCCAGGAACCGGTGCCGCACCCGGGGCAGGGGCAGCATGGGCAGGTCCTGGGCTGCGGCGACGAGGCAGGAGCCGAGGTAGACCGCGAGGGCGGCGCGAGCTCCACCGAACTCGGCGAGCAGCTGGCTCTGCTTCGTGGCGCAGGGCCACTCCCGACCACATCCGGTGCAGGTCCAGCTCGGCGGGCTGGGAAGGTGCTCCGGCAGTTTCACCCGGCGGTACCGGCCGACGACGCTGTTGTCCGAACGCACGTCGCGTCGCCGCGTCGCGGGGCCCGCGTTGCGGTGCGTCGGGCGGGCACCGGGAAGGTAGCGCCCGACGGTGCCGAGGAGCACTCCGACGCGGATGAGCGCGTCCGGCCCGACGTGCTGGGCCAGCAACGCGGTCATCAGATAGTGCCCCAGCAGGTCGAAGGCGTCGCGGTGGAGACGCAGTTCGCGGCACAGGTCGACGAAGTCCGGCGTGGTCAGGGGCACCCGGTCGTCGAGCGCGCGGCGCAGCACCTCGCGCAGAGCACCGCCGAGTCGCTGCACCGCGTCGCCCTCGCCCAGTCCCAGGCTGTCCTCGTCGGCCACCCGGGCCAGCGCTTCGGCCACTGCCAACCGAACGACGCGTTCAGGGTCAGTACTGTCCAACGCTCATCCCTCCGTGGGCCGATCCACGGGCGGTGGCCCATTCGTCAGGCGACCGCCCGGGGTGATCGTGAATAACATTTCGTTGTCGGCCGCACGGGCGGCTAGGACAGCAGGCGTAGAACGACGTCAGGCGTTAGTCAAAAAGCGAAGTCGGCCTGCCGACACGCGTCAACGATTCGCGGGACGGCGCAGCTGCCGTTGTCGTATGGTGATATTCCCATCGACAGATATTGCGCCCCCAAGCCGCCCTACGGTCAGGCCACTTCCGACGCCACGACCGGTCGCTGCCGTCCCGCTCGCGACGTTTCATCCACCGCACCGCCGGCCATGACGTGCCGGGTCACCGCCGAACACCCCGGCACGTCCCGATCCCGCCGCCGGCACCGTTTCGTCCACCGGCGGCACCCGCACCGGACGGAGGCAGCAGCGGATGACGTCAACACCAGTGCAGACACACCAGTTCGACAGCCACGACCCGGTGGCCATCCACCAGTTCCTGTCCAGGACGTACGACCCGAAACTGCGTGTCCAGAGCAGGAACGGTTACCAACTCAGTCATCACCGCGTCGACGCCGGGCCGTTCGCCATCGCGACCACCGGCCAGAACGGGCATCTCGACATCGACGCCAGCAGCCTCCGCGGTCTGGTCGTCGGCCGCACCCGAACCGCCCGCGTCGATCGCGCCTGCCACGGACCGGCCGACCGTTTCGGGCCTGGCGACGTCTTCCTCGTCACCAGGCCGGAGGAGCCGTGCCGCGTCCAGTGGCATCCCGGTGAGGTGGAACTCTGCGTGCTGGACCTGTCTGTCCTGGCGCAAGTGGCCACCACCGCGCCGACCCGGCGGCCCGGTCCGATCCGATTCACCGACCTGGGCCCCGCCAGCGCGGCACTGGCCCGCCAGTGGCGCAACACCACCAGCTTCGTCAGTGGCGTGGTGCTGAACAGCCCGGCCGCCGGGGCGCAACCACTGGTGATCGGCAACGCCGCGCGCATGCTCGCCGCGGCGGCGCTCACCGTCTTCCCCAACACCGCCCTCACCGAACCGACCATCGGTGACCGGCACGACGCCAGCACCACCACGCTGCGGCGGGCCATCACATTCCTGGAGGAGCACGCCGACCAGGACATCAGCGCCGCCGACATCGCCGCCGCGGCCCGGGTCTCCCTGCGGGCGGTGCAACTCGCCTTCCGCCGCCACCTCGGCACCACGCCGACGGCGTACCTGCGGCGAATCCGCCTCGACCGGGCGCACCACGACCTGGTGCGGGCCGATCCCCACCAGGAGACCGTCTCGGCGATCGCCAGTCGGTGGGGCTTCGCCAGCCACAGCAGGTTCACGGCCCGCTACCACGCGAGCTACGGCGTACCGCCGCGCGAGACGCTGCACGCCTGAAGGCTGGACCTTGTGAGCCGACCAGAGCCGGACGACAATCATCGATGTGAGGGTCCCCCCGCAGGTCGCGGTGTCGCTGGTGACACTGATGGCCCTCGCCGGCTGCGGCACCTCGTCGAACCCGACCGTCGACCCGCCGACCGGTGCGCCGACGGCACCTACCGGCGCAGCCCCGTCCGCGGCCGTCCGCTCCCCCGCCGCCTTCGACAAGGCGCTGCACGACGAGTTGGTCGCGATGCTGGACCGTGACCAGGCCGACCGCGGGGGCACGCCACAGACCGAGTCCGACCAGGCCCGCACCGCACGGTTGAAGGACATCATCAGCACCCACGGCTGGCCGACCTTCGCGCAGGTCGGCGAAGACGGCGCCAACGCCGCGTGGGCCATCGCCCAACACTCCGACCTGGACCCGGCCTTCCAACTGGAGGCCCTGGGCCTGCTGCGCACGGCGGTCGCCAGCCGCCAGGCGTCGCCGGGCAACCTGGCCTATCTCGAGGACCGGGTCGCGGTGGGCAAGGGCGAGCCCCAGGTGTACGGCACACAGGTCCAGTGCGGTCCGGACGGCCCCTCCCCGACGACTCCGATCGCGGACGAGCCGGGTGTCGAACGGCGTCGGGCCGAGGCGGGTCTGCCCACCCTGGCCAGCTACCTGGCCGAGATGACCACGATCTGCGCGCAGGACAACCAGGGCACGCCCTAGCTCCGGTCGCGCTCGCGGGTGTCGCGGGCGGCCTGCACCTCGGGCACCGAGGCCTCCAGCAGGTCGGCGAGGCCGCGTAGCTGTTCGGCGACCTGAGCGCCGAGGGGCGTCAGCGAGTATTCGACACGGGGCGGGATCGCGGTGAGCACCTCGCGGGTCAGCATTCCGTCCCGTTCGAGTGTCTGCAGGGTCTGGGAGAGCATCCGCTCGCTGACCCCGTCGATCCGGCGGCGTAGGGCGTTGAACCGGTAGCGACCCTCGCCGAGCGCCAACAGCGCCAGCGAGGCCCACTTCGAGGTCACGTCCTCGAAGGCCGCCCGGGAGGTGCACCCCCGGGCGAAGACATCGCTGACGAATTCCTGGGTAGGCCCCGCCGGGTCCTGGGCGGGCATGTCGCTCACCTCACCAGCCTACCTTACGGTTACTCAGCGATAGTGCTGTAGATTCGTAAGTGCATGCAGAATTGACACCACTCATCGGAGGTTCCCATGCCCACCTACGCCGTGACCGGGGCCACCGGCCGCCTGGGCCGCCTGGTGATCGGGCAGTTGCTCGACAGCGGCGTACCGGCCGCCGAGATCGCCGCCGTCGTCCGCAGCCCGGAGAAGGCCGCCGACCTGGCCGCGCGCGGGGTCGAGATCCGCAAGGCGAACTACGACGACCCGTCGACCCTGCCCGGCGCCGTGGCCGGCGTACGCCGTCTGCTGCTCATCTCCGGCGACACCCCCGGTCAGCGCGTCCCGCAGCACACCGCGGTCATCGACGCCGCCAAGCTCGCCGGGGTCGAACGGCTGGTCTACACCAGCATCCTGAAGGCGGACACCACCACAAACCCCCTCGCCCCCGAGCACAAGGCCACCGAGGAGGTCCTCGCCGCATCCGGCCTGACCTACACCGTTCTGCGGAACGGCTGGTACACCGAGAACTACACCGACCAGCTGCCGCAGTACCTGGGGTCCGGCACCATCCTCGGCGCCACCGGCGGCAGCAAGATCTCTGCCGCGACCCGGGCCGACTACGCGGCTGCCGCGGTGGCCGCGCTGACCCGCGAGGAGGCCGGCAACGCCGTCTACGAGCTGGGCGGCACCTCGTTCACCTTCGACGAGCTCGCCGAGGCCGTCACGGAGGTGACCGGCACCCCGATCGCCCACCGGGACCTGTCCGCCGCCGAGCTGGCCTCGGCTCTGGAGAACGTCGGCCTCGACGCGGGCACGGCCGGATTCGTCGCCGCACTCGACCACTCGATCGCCATCGGCGAGCTGGTGACCGACAGCGACGACCTCAGCCGGCTGATCGGGCGGCCGAGCACCCCGCTGCGTGACGCCATCCGGGCCGCGCAGGCCTGACCTGATCGTCGTCCACGCTGATTCCGGGCGGGTGACGGGCAGACGCCCGGTCGCCCGCCCGGGCCTACTCGCCCTCGTCCTGCTCCTCGGTGAGCTCGGCCAACACGTCGGCCGCGTCCCGATTCCCGCCGTCGGCGAGACGCCGCAGCTCGCCGACGTCCGCCCGCTCTGCCGCCAGCTCGACGAGCTGGTCGGCCGCATCCCGGTCGCCCTGGTCGGCGAGACGCCGCAGTTCGGCCGTGTCGCCGCGTTCGGTGGCGAGTTCGACCAGCTGAGCGGCCGCGTCGGCGTTGCCGTTCTCGGCGAGCTGACGCAGCTCGGCGAGGTCACCGCGTTCGGTGGCGAGCTCGACGAGCTGGTCCACGGCGTCCCGGTCACCGTTGCCGGCACGTTTTCGCAGGTCGACCAGATCAGGATCGGACATCCCGCACCTCTCCGCAGCTGACGCGGGACCACGTCGACCAGCCCCGACCACCAACGCGAACCTAGACCAGCCGTCCTCGCCGTGGGTCGACTGACACCACCGGTACGTCGATCAGGTCAGCCCGCCTCGGTCGACCCGGGGAGCAGCAGACCGGTCAGCAGACCACGCAGGGTCCGCTCGACGAGGTCGGCCCGGGGCGCCGGCCCGGAGGGCTGACCGAACGCCGCAACCAGGTGCGGGTACGCCGTGAGATCGACCCCGGAGAGGCTGAACGCCCCGGCGGCGGTCTCGCGACGGGCGAAGAGGCTCACCACGCCGGTCATCATCGCGATGGCCTCGAACTTGGCCGCGGCGGGACAGCGTACGGGCTCCAGGATCCGGATGCAGTTGTCGAACCAGGCCAGGCTCTCCGGGCCGACCCCGGACGGCCGGTGGATCACGTCGAGCAGCCACGGGTGGGCGCCGAACAGCGCCAACTGTCGACGTCCCAGCAGCACCATCGTGTCCAACCAGCCGCCGTCCACCTGCGGGTACGGGCGCAACTCCCCCACCGCCCGGTCGGTCATCAGGTCGAGCAGGTCGTCGCGGGACGACAGGTACCGGTAGAGGGATCCAGCCCCCGTGCCGAGCGCGCCCGCCACGGCGCGCATCGACACCGCGGCCAGCCCTTCGGCGTCGGCCAGGGCAATGGCGGCCACGACGATGGCGTCCCGACTGTGCGCCGGGGTGGGGCCACGGGTGCCGCGTTCGGGCCTGCTCCAGATCGGCTGCCGGTCGGGGCCGGCACTGGCGGGTGCGTCGCTCACCGATCTACTGTAAACTGCAAACGTCGTTCGCAGTTGTTGTCGGTGTCGGAAGGGTGGGCGACCATGGAGCAGGTCAGGGCACGGGACGGCGCGACGATCGTGCTGCACTCCACGGGGGTGGAGCCGGGGATCGTCGTGGTGCACGGCGGCGGCACGACCATCGACGTCTACCGACGGCTGGCCCGGGCGCTCGCCGACCGGTTCACCGTGCACCTCTACAACCGGCGGGGGCGGGCCGACGCGCCACCGAGGCCGATGCCCTACACCGCGGACCAGGAGGTCGACGACCTCGCCGTCGTGCTGGAGCACACCGGGTCGGGCAACGTCATCGGCCACAGCAGCGGAGGTTTCCTGGCGCTCGAAGCCGCACGTCGACTGCCGATCGACCGGCTCGCCCTCTACGACGCCGCGATCTCGATCGACGGCAGCTTCCCGTCGGCGTGGCTGCCGGCCGCGCGGGCGGCAGCGGAGGCCGGTGACACCGCCAAGAGTCTCGCCATCACGACCGCGGGGATCAACTCGCACATGGCAGCGGGACGACTCCCGCTCGGCGTCCGGACCGCGATCATCCGCGCCTTCCTGCGGACGCCGATCGGCCGGACCATGGGTGACCTGCTACCGACCACATTGGAGGAGACGGCGCTGATCCTGGCGCACGACGGGCCGGCCACCCGGTGGGCCGGGGTGAGCGCCGAGGTGCTGCTGGCCTGCGGCGCCGACGGTCCGCCCTACTACGTCGACCAGAACGCGGCGCTGGCCCGTGCCCTGCCGCGCGCCCGGACGCTGACGATCGCGCGCAGCGGCCACGACGCCATCAACCGGGCGCACCCGAGGATCGTCGACCCGCTCGTTGAGTTCTTCGCAGCGCCGGTCACGCCGGAGCGGGCGCGTCACTGACGAGCGGCGCACGATCGCACACCGTCATGGATCTTGGCTAGGCTGGTGGGCATGCCCGCACACCAGCCGCACCGCCACGACGACGGCCGGAGGTGGGCCCACGCCACGGCCCCGGCGCGCCCGATCGAGCCGGCCGGCTGGTGAGCGACGCACCCGCGCCCGCCCAGCGAGGCGGGCCGGCCACAGTCCCACCCCACCGATCCGGTTGGGCCGCCCGCTGCGCCCGACTCTCCCGGTCGCGCCCCTTCGAGATCGCCATCGTCGTGGTCATCCTCGCCAACGGGATAGTGCTCGGCCTGGAGACCTACGACGACCTCAGCCCGGCCGGCACGGCACTGCACTGGCTGGAGTTGTTCTTCCGCGCCGTCTTCGTCGTCGAGATCGGTGTCCGACTCGCTGCGTACGGCAGGCGTCCACAGGACTTCTTCCGGCACGGCTGGAACGTCTTCGACTTCGTGGTGATCGCCGCCATCTTCATACCGGGCCTGCACGGCGATCCGGCACTGCTGCGGGTCGTGCGGGTCGCCCGCATGGTGCGGCTGGTGCGGTTCTCGCCGGGTCTGCGGACCATCGTCTCCGCGCTGTGGCGCAGCCTGCCGGGCGTCACCGGCTTCCTCGCCCTGGCGGTGGTGACGCTCTACGTGTACGGCATGGCCGGCTGGTTGATCTTCGGCAACAGGTATCCGGAGGAGTACGGCGACATCGGCCGGTCGTTGCTGACATTGTTCGTGCTGCTGTCGCTGGAGACGCTGCCGGACCTCATCGAGCAGGGCATGGCCATCTCGCCGTGGACGCTGCTCTACTACGTCAGCTACGTCGTCATCACCGTCAACCTGCTGCTCAACATCCTCATCGCCGTCATCGTCAACTCGATGGAGGAGGCACGCCGGTTGGAGATGACCGAGCGGTTGGCCCCCGACTACGACGAGGACGGCGACGGCGTACCGGACGAGGTGGACCGCATCGCGCTGACCCAACGGCTGGACGACCTGCGGGCGGTCATCGCCGAGTTGGAGCGGGAGTTGCGGATCGACCGGGAGGACGGGCACGGCCGGCCGCACCGGGACGGCACCCGCACCAGACGGTGATCCGACACTCGCGCTGCGTACTCCGGTTCGGATAGTGTCGGCCGCGGTCCCACCGCTTCGGCCGAAGGGGCACCAGCATGACGTCCACTGTCGACAATGCCCAGTCCACCCCCGACGTCGCCGACACGCTCGGCGCCGTCATCGACGAGGTGATCCGGCCGCAGGCGGCGTCGGTCGACCGGGAGGGCGTCTTCCCCCGGTCGGGTGTCGACGCCCTCGGCGCGGCCGGCCTGCTCGGTCTGGCCTCCTCCACCGAGGTCGGCGGCGCCGGCCACGGCATGCGGACGGTCGCCGAGGTCGTCGAGCGGCTGGCCGCCGAGTGCGGCTCCACAGCGATGGTGGTGCTCATGCACTACGCGGCGACCGCGGTGATCGAGGCGCACGGCCCGCGCGAGGTCCGCGCGGCCATCGCGACCGGCGGCCACCTCACCACCCTGGCCTTCTCCGAGTACGGGTCACGCAGCCACTTCTGGTCACCGACCGGCACCGCCACCGCCACCGACGAGGACAGCGTCCGCCTCGACGCCCGCAAGAGCTGGGTCACCTCGGCCGGCGAAGCCACCAGCTACGTCTGGTCGAGCCTCCCGTTGTCCCGCGACGCCGGCCCGATGACGCTGTGGCTCGTACCGGCCGACAGCGCCGGCCTGACCGTGACCGGGAGCTTCGACGGGCTCGGCCTGCGCGGCAACGGCTCCCGGCCAATGACCGCCGACGGGCTGCGGATCCCGTCGACGGCGATGATGGCTGCCGACGGGGCGGGGCTCGACACCGCGCTCGGCGCGGTCCTGCCCTGGTTCCTGGTGCTCAACGCCGCGTTCTGTCTCGGCCTCGCCGACAGCGCGGTCGCCGAGGCGGGCCGGCACCTCACCGCGACGACGCTCACCCACACCGGCGCCGCCCTGCGCGACGCGCCGGTCACCCGCCGGGACCTCGCCCGACTGATGATCCGCACTCATGCGCTGCGCGCCTTCCTGGGCGACACCCTCACCGCCTTGGAGACCGGGCGTGACGACGCGATGCTGCGCGTGCTGCAGGTCAAGGCGCTCGCCGGGGAGACCGTCGCCGAGGTGACCGACGGCGCGATGCAGCTCTGCGGTGGCAGCGCGTTCCGCAAAGAGTTGGGCCTTGAGCGTCGCTTCCGCGATTCGCGCGCGGCCCGGGTGATGGCACCCACCACCGACGCGCTGTACGACTTCGTCGGCCGGGTCGCCACCGGTCTGCCACTGCTCGACGAGGCGAATCGCTGATGCCGGCGCCCGGCGTCCTGATGGGAGCGGTCGCGTACGACCCCAAGGTGGTGACCATCTGGGAGGGTTTCCGCGCCTGGCTGCGCGGCCGTGGCCTGGACTTCGACTTCGTCCTCTACTCGCACTACGAACGGCAGGTCGAGGATCTCGTCGCCGGGCGGATCGACGCGGCGTGGAACTCTCCCCTGGCCTGGCTGCGCGCCGAGCGACTGGCGGTCGCCACGGGCACGAGCGTGCGCGCGCTGACCATGCGCGACACCGACCAGGACCTCACCTCGGTCGTGGTGGTCCGAGCCGACTCACCGGTGCGTACCACAGCGGACCTGGCCGGGATGACGGTCGCCGTCGGAGCGGTGGACAGCCCCCAGGCGACGTTGATTCCGCTGGGTCACCTCGCGGCGGCCGGCGTCGCTGTCGACGTACGCCGCTTCGACGTCGGCGTCGGCCTGCACGGCGACCACATCGGTGGTGAGCGCGACGCCGCCCGCGCCCTGACGGCCGGGGAGGTCGGCGCCGCCTGCATGATCGACGCCAACCACCTGGCGTTCGTCCGGGAGGGCACCCTGCCGCCCGACGGCACCCGGATCATCGCGCAGACCACACCGTACGACCACTGCAACATGACGGTCCGCGAACCGGAGTCCGCCGGGGTCCGGCTCTTCGGCACGCTGCTGCTCGGCATGTCGTACGCCGATCCGCAGGTGCGCCCGCTGCTCGACCTGGAAGGGCTGACGGCCTGGAAGGACGGCCGGACCACCGGGTACGACGCCCTGGCCGGCGCTGTCGATGCCACCGGCTTCTACTCCCCCGACGGGCGGGTGACGGCCTCGGACTACCGGCCGTGAGCGCGGCACCGGCCGCCGAGGTCGACCTCGGTGACCTGGGTTTCGGCCGGGGCGCGCACCTGCTGGTGCAACGCGCCCTGGCCGGGCTGCCGCCCGGCGGCCGGTTGGCGGTCTCCGGCCGCGACCCGGCGTTGCGCGTACACCTGCCCGCCTGGTGCCGTGGCCGGGGCCATCGGGTCGAGTCGCCCGAGCGTGACGACCGGAGCGACCTGGTCGCGGTGATCGTGCGGGGTACGGCGGACGACGACCGTTGGTTCGGCGCGGAGCGGGCCGGGCCAGCCCTGTCGACGGCGCTCAGCAGCCGCCCGCCGGCGCGGTGGGGGCTGGGTGCCCGGGGCGCGCTGCTCGAAGCCGGTGGCCCCGAGGCCCGGTTCGATCTGGACGACCGTGACCTGGTGTGGGCCGACGTCGCTCCGCATCTCTACGCCCAGGCGGCGGCACGGCAGTGGGACCCGCAGACCGCTGTGCCGTGGGACGACCCGTTCGCGTTACCGGCCGACGTCGAGGCCGCTGTGGTGCAGGTGATGACCTACCTGGTCGAGAACGAGCAGGCCGCTCTCGTGGTGCCGGCCCGGTTCGTGGGGCGCATCCACCCGCATTTCCGGGAGGTGGTGCAGCTCCTCGCCGTACAGATGGCCGACGAGGCCCGGCACATGGAGGTCTTCAGCCGGCGGGCGCTGCTGCGCGGCAGCGAAATGGGCACGTCATCCGCCGGCGGTCGACAGTCGCTGTTCACGCTCGTCGCGGAGTCCGACTTCGCGTTGGCCTCGTTCCTGCTCTCCGTGCTCGGGGAGGGCAGCTTCGTCGACCTGCTCTCGTTCCTGCACCAGTTCGCGCCGGACCCGGTGACGCGCCGGATCTGCTGGCTCGCCATGCAGGACGAGCGCCGGCACGTGGTATTCGGCATGGCCCACCTGGAGCATCAGGCACGGCTCGACCCGCTGCTGCGCGACCGGCTGCGGGCGGCCATCCACCGTCGCCACGACGCGCTCGCCGACACCGCCGGCCTCAACGCGGACGTCTTCGACGCGCTGGTGGTGCTCGCCGCGGGTGGATGGCATCCCGACGACGTGGCCGCCGGCTTCGACCGGGTGCAGGCCCTGCAACAGGCGATGGACCAGGGCCGCCAGCGCCGGCTGGTCCGCCTGGGTTTCCGGCCGGACGAGGCTGCCGCGCTCTCGGCCCTGCACACCCGTAACTTCATGTAGGCGCGGCCCCCGCGCACGGCGCTGTGCACGCGGGGGCCGACGCCTCGCACGTCACTGGCCGAGCAGGGTCCGGATCTGCTGCGCGTAGCCGGCCACCGTGAACTCCGGGCCGACCGAGTCCACCAGGATCAGGTCGTTGATGGTGTGTGCGGTGCGCAGCGACAGGATCGCCTGGTATTCGGGCGAGTTGTACCAGGCCTTCGCGGTCTCCGCGTCCGGGAACTCGATCAGTACGACCGAACCGGGCCAGGCGCCCTCGATGACCTGCACCTCGGCGTCGACGGCGAGCCACTTGGCGCCGTACGCCTCGGTGGTGGCCTGGACCTGCTCCAGGTACCGCAGCGACTCCTCGGTGGGCACGCCGCCGGGGATACGCAGGTGGTTGATCAGGTAGGTGCTCATGTCCGACTCCTCAGTGCGGGTGATGGGCCTACCGGCCGAAGGCGTACGACCGGTCGTCTTACAACTGGTAAAAACTGAGACTCAGGGACAACACCCCTCGTCACGGCTGGTGATCGACTGGGATCAGGTGAGGATCCGCGTCGTGGTGATCGTGAAGAACTCCCGCAGGGCATCCGGGTTGCCGGAAGCCTTCGCCCGCGCTGCCGCCCCCTCGTAGCCGGAGACCACGAAGCCGGCGAGGTCGCGGGCCGGTTCGTCGCCGTGCAGCTCATCGGCGGCGCGTGCCTGTTCGATCGCCACGCTGAGAGCGGCGACCCACCGGCCGAAGCCGGCGTCGACGGCGGCGCGTAGGACGTCACTGTGCGCGGGGATCTCGCTGGCGAAGTTGCCGAGCAGGCAGCCCCGGTCTCCCATGGTGTCGCCGAGGCCGGTGATGTAGCGGAGGTGGTTGACGATCCGCTCGCGCGGCGTGCCGCCCTGCTTCTCGTCGAGCATCTCCAACCCCATCGCCGCGGAGTATCTCGCCACCGAGTCGAGGGCGAGGTCCTCCTTGCTGGCGAAGTGGTTGTAGAAGGTGCCCTTGGGCGCTCCGGCGGCGGCGACGATGTCCTGGACGCTCGTGCCGTTGTAGCCGCGCAGGTGGAACAGGTCCAACGCGGCGTCGGACAACCGTTGCCGCGTCCCGGCGGAGGCTGGCGACTTCGGTCGTGGCATGGCGGGGCTCCTTCCGATGGCGGTTCCGGCTTGCTGGCACCGCCAACGATATGACCGGTCGTCTCGGAATGCAAATACTGTGACCACGCTCATTCGGCAGTACCGTGGAACGGCCATGGACAGGAACTCCGACGCGATCCGCGAGGAACTGCTGCGGCTGCGCCAGCAGACCGAGGCGCAGGTCACCGCCCTCGACGGTGACCTGCGCAGCCTCTTCGAAGCGTCCCGGGCGTCAAACGCCGACGACGAGCACGACCCGGAGGGCGCCACGATCGCCTTCGAACGCGCACAGCTCACCGCCGTCCTGGACGCCGCCCGCCGACGCCTCGCGGAGCTGGACGTCGCGCTGCGACGGGTCGACGACGGCAGCTACGGGGTGTGCGAACGGTGTCTGCGTCCGATTCCCGCCGAGCGGCTTGTCGCCCGCCCGTCGGCGCGCACCTGCGTGGCCTGCGCGAGCCGACGCTGACGGCCCTGGGCCTGTCAGGCGATGGTGGGGCTGCGCCGCTCCAGCAGGACCACGTCACGCCAGCGTCCGTGGTGACGACCAACCCGCTCGCGTACGCCGACCACCCGGAACCCGGTCCGCTGGTGCAGTGCCAGGCTGGCGGTGTTCTCCGGGAAGACTCCGGACTGGATCGTCCAGATGCCGGCCGCCTCGGTGGAGCTGACCAGCGCGTCCAGCAGCAGTCGGCCGGCGCCACGGCCCTGGGCGGCCGGGTCCACGTAGACGGAGTGTTCGACCACGCCGGCGTACACCTCCCGGGTCGAGGTCGGCGAGACCGCGACCCAGCCGAGGACCGCGCCGAGGGGGTCGACGGCCACGAACCGGTGCGCGGTCAGGCGCGCGGCGTCGAACGCCGCCCAGGTCGGCGCGGTGACCTCGAAGCTGGCGTTGCCGGCGTCCAGTCCGGCCTGGTAGATCGTCAGGACCCGTCCGGCGTCGGCGTCGGTCATCGGCCGGACAGTGACGTCGACCATCAGCGGGTTCCCCTCCCGGCGTAGACGGCGCGGTCGCCGAGCTCCTCCTCGATGCGGATGAGCTGGTTGTACTTGGCCGTGCGGTCCGAACGCGACAGCGAGCCAGTCTTGATCTGGCCGCAGCCTACGCCCACGGCCAGGTCGGCGATGGTGGTGTCCTCAGTCTCGCCGGAGCGGTGGGACATCACCACCCGGTACCCCGCCTTGTGGGCGGCGTCCACCGTCGCGAGGGTCTCGGTGAGCGTGCCGATCTGGTTGACCTTGACCAGGATCGCGTTGGCGTAACCGCCCTCGATCCCGTCGCGCAGCCGGTCGACGTCGGTGCAGAAGACGTCGTCTCCGACCAACTGCACCCGCTCCCCCGCCAGTGCCGTCAGCCGCTGCCAGCCGGCGATGTCGTCCTCCGCCATCGGGTCCTCGATCGAGCTGATCGGGTAGCGGGCGGCCAGATCCACCAGGTGGTCGATGTGCTCCTCCACGGAGCGCTGACGACCCTCGCCGACGTAGTCGTAGACGCCGCCACGGTAGAACTCCGAACTGGCCGGGTCGAGGCAGATCGTGATGTCGGTGCCGGGCTCGTAGCCGGATTCCTCGATGGCGCGCAGCACGAAACCCAGCGCCTCGTCGGCGGTCGTGAAGGCCGGCGCGAACCCGCCCTCGTCGCCGACGTTGGTGTGGTGACCGGCCGCGGCCAGAGACGCCTTCAGGGTGTGGAAGACCTCCGAGCCGACCCGGACCGCCTCGGCGAAAGTCCGTGCCCCGACCGGGGCGATCATGAACTCCTGGAAGTCCAGCGGGTTGTCGGCGTGCGCGCCGCCGTTGATGATGTTCATCATCGGCACCGGCAGCAGGCGGGCGCCGACGCCGCCGACGTAGCGGTAGAGCGGCTGTCGGTGGGCCGACGCCGCTGCCTTCGCCGTCGCCAGGGACACCGCGAGGATCGCGTTGGCGCCCAGTCGACCCTTGTCCTTCGAGCCGTCGAGGTCGATCATCGTCGCGTCGATCAGCGCCTGGTCCTCGGCGTCGAGCCCGATCACCGCGTCGGCGATCTCGCCGTTGACGGCGGCGACCGCCGTCGTGACGCCCTTGCCGTGGAAGCGGGCGGGGTCCCCGTCGCGCAGCTCGACCGCCTCGTTCGCCCCGGTCGACGCGCCCGAGGGTACGGCCGCCCGGCCGACTGAGCCGTCGCTGAGTTCCACGTCGGCCTCGACGGTCGGGTTGCCCCTGCTGTCGAGGATCTGCCGAGCACGCACCCGATTGACTGCCGTCATCACACACTCCCTGGTCACACTGCCTTTTCGTCGCCCAGACTGGCAGGAAACGGCGGTCCTGGCACCGCGACGATGGACACGTTGACCCGTACCCCAGGGTGCGGGTTTAGGGTCGCGGGATGCGGGTGGGTGAGCTGGCACGACGGACCGGGACGACGGTCCGGGCACTGCGGTACTACGAGTCGGCGGGGCTGGTCGTGCCCCGGCGGCTCGGCAACGGCTACCGCGAGTACGACGCGATCGCGGTGCGGCTGGTCGCGCAGATCCGCGAGCTGATGGCGCTCGGCCTCACCGTCGAGGAAACCCGCCCGTTCGTCGAGTCGATTGCCGGTGGCGCCGACGACACCGACGTGTGTGCGGCGGCGGTGGCGACGTACCGCAGCACCATCACCACCCTCCAGGAGCGGATCGGCAGGCTGACCGCCCAGCGGGACGCCCTGGACGCGCGCCTGGACGCGGCAGCGACCCAGGTCGTACCCGGTGGCGGCGAGGTCGGGGGCGACCCCGCCGCGCTGGTCGGCACCAGCCTGCCGTCGCTGTCCTTCTACGGCACCGACGGCCGCCCGGTCGACCTCGGCGCGCTCGGCGTCGGGCGCACCGTCATCTTCGTCTACCCACTGACCGGGCGGCCGGGCGTCGACCTGCCCAACGGACTGCTGGAGGTCCACGGCGCCCGGGGCAGCACCGAGCAGGCAGCCTGGTTCCGTGACCACCACGCGGAACTCCGCGCGGCCGGCGCCGCCCGGGTGTACGGCCTGTCCGCGCAGTCGACCGGGTACCAGCGGGAACTGGCGTACCGGTTGCGGCTGCCCTACCCGCTGATCCCCGACCCGAGACTGACCCTGGCCGACGCGCTGCGCCTGCCGACCCGCACCGCCGGTGACATGACGCTCTACGAGCGGCTGACCCTGATCATCGCCGACGGCGTGGTGGAACACGTCTTCCACCCGATCCCGGACCCGGCGTCGCACCCCCTGCACGTGATGCGGTGGCTCACCAAGCGACGCCAGGCCCCCGGATCGTTTGCCGCCTAGAAGTCGTCGTCGAAGGCGACGGTGCCGGTCACCCCGACCTGGTACGCCGACACCCGGCGCTCGAAGAAGTTGGACAGCTCCTGCACGTCCTGCAACTCCATGAAGGCGAACGGGTTGCTCGACCCGTAGTGCGGGGCGATGCCGAGCTGGGCGAGCCGACGGTCGGCGACGTGCTGGAGGTACTCCCGCATGTCGGCCAACGTCAGGCCGGGCACGCCGTGGCCCAACAGGTCCTCGGCGAACTGCACCTCGCACTCGACGGCCTCGGTGAGCATCTGCCGCACCTGCTCGGCGAGGTCGTCGTCGAACAGGTCCGGCTCCTCGGCGCGAACGGTGTCCACGATGTCGAACGCGAACGCCATGTGCATGCTCTCGTCGCGGAACACCCAGTTGGTGCCGGAGGCGAGGCCGTGCAGCAGGCCACGGGAGCGCAGGAAGTAGACGTACGCGAACGCGCCGTAGAAGAACAACCCCTCGATGCAGGCGGCGAAGCAGATCAGGTTGAGCAGGAACGTTCGCCGGTCCTCGCGCGAGCGCAGCTCCCGAAGGTCGCCCAGGGAGTCGATCCAGCGGAAGCAGAACTCGGCCTTGCGGCGGATCGAGGGGATGTTCTCGATCGCGGCGAAAGCCTCGAACCGCTCGCTCTCGTCGGGCACGTACGTGTCGAGCAGGTTGAGGTAGAACTGGACGTGCACCGCCTCCTCGAACAGTTGCCGGGACAGGTAGAGGCGCCCCTCGGGGCTGTTCACGTGCTGGTACAGGTTGAGCACCAGGTTGTTCGCGACGATCGTGTCGCCGGTGGCGAAGAACGCCACCAGGCGGCTGACCAGGTGCCGCTCGGCCGGCGACAGCTTGTCCAGGTCGGCGAGGTCGGCGTGCAGGTCGACCTCCTCGACGGTCCAGGTGTTGCGGATGGCGTCGCGGAAACGGTCGAAGAAGTGCGGGTAGCGCATCGGGCGGAGGGTGAGGTCCATCCCGGGGTCGAGCAGCATGTGCGTGGTCCTCGTCTCGGAGGTGTCGGTGACTGTGGTGTCGGCGAGGGTCACTGGCAGGCCTCGCACGACTCGGGGTTCTCCAGCGAGCAGGCCAGCGCCTCCGCGTCGAGGGCGACGGGCGCGAGGGCTACGGGCGCGACGGCGCTGACGGTGGCCTGCTGGATCCGGGTCGCGGGGCGCGAACGCAGGTAGTAGGTGGTCTTCAGACCGGCCTTCCAGGCGTACAGGTACATCGAGGAGAGCTTGCCGATGGTCGGTGCCGCCAGGAACAGGTTCAGCGACTGGGACTGGTCGATGAACGGGGCGCGGGCGGCGGCGAGGTCGATCAGCGCCCGCTGCGGCAGCTCCCACGCGGTGCGGAACAACTCCCGGACGCCGGCCGGAAGTTCGGCGATGTCCTGCACCGATCCCTCGGCCCGCTTGATCGCCGACCGGATCCGGTCGGTCCACAGACCACGGGCCTTCAATTCGCGGACCAGAGCGGTGTTGACCTGGAGAAACTCCCCGGACAACGTCTCGCGCTTGAACAGGTTCGACACCTGCGGCTCGATGCACTCGTAGCATCCGGCAATCGAGGCGATGGTCGCGGTCGGGGCGACGGCCACCAGCAGCGAGTTACGCAGCCCGTGCGCCGCGACCCGCTCCCGCAGGGCGTCCCACCGCGCGGTCTGCGTACCCTCGACACCCCACAGGTCGGGCTGCAACTGGCCCCGCGCGGCCCGGGTCTGCGGGTACGTCGGGTGCGCGCCGAACTGTCGCGCCAGGTCGGCGGAGGTCTCCAACGCGGTCAGGTACAACTCCTCGCTGACCCGGGTGGACAGTTCCCGCGCGGCCGGGGAGTCGAACGGCAGCCGCAGTGCGAAGAAGACGTCCTGCAGGCCCATCAGCCCGAGCCCGACCGGCCGCCAGCGGGGGTTGCTCGCCGCCGCCTGCGTGGTCGGGTAGTAGTTGATGTCGATGACCCGGTCGAGGAAGGTCACCGCGGTACGCACCGTGGCGCGCAGCCGCTCCCAGTCGATGTCACCGTCGACGAGGTGGGCGGCGAGGTTCACCGAGCCGAGGTTGCACACGGCGGTCTCCGCGTCGCTGGACACCTCGACGATCTCGGTGCAGAGGTTGGACAGGTGCACCACGTTGCCCGGTTCGGCGGTCTGGTTGCACAGCCGGTTCGACGCGTCCTTGAAGGTCATCCACCCGTTGCCGGTCTGGGCCAGGGTTCGCATCATCTTCCCGTACAGCTCCCGCGCCGGGACCTGCCGGACGTAGCGGCCCTGCGCCTCGGCCTCGCGGTACGCGGCGTCGAACCGCTCCCCCCACAGGTCGGGCAGCTCGGGCACCTCGTGCGGGTCGAACAGCGACCACATCTCGTCGGCCTCGACCCGGCGCATGAACTCGTCCGGCACCCAGTTGGCCAGGTTCAGGTTGTGGGTGCGGCGGGCGTCCTCGCCGGTGTTGTCCCGCAGTTGCAGGAACTCCTCGATGTCCGGGTGCCACGGCTCCAGGTAGACGCACGCCGCGCCCTTGCGCCGGCCGCCCTGGTTGACCGCCGCGACGCTCGCGTCCAGCGTTCGCAGCCACGGCACGATCCCGTTGGACTGCCCGTTGGTGCCACGGATCAACGCGCCCCGGGACCGGACCCGGGAGTACGCGATGCCGATGCCGCCGGCGAACTTGGACAGGTTGGCGACCTGGGCGTAGCGCTGGTAGATCGAGTCCAACTCGTCGAGCGGTGAGTCGACCAGGTAGCAGGAGGACATCTGGGTGTGCCGGGTGCCGGAGTTGAACAGCGTCGGTGAGCTGGGCAGGTAGGCCAGGCTGGACATCAACCGGTAGAAGCCGACCGCCTCGTCCGGCGTACGGGACAGGCCACAGGCCACCCGCAGCAGCCAGTACTGCGGGGTCTCCAGCACCAGCCGGCTGGTGGGATGGCGCAGCAGGTACCTGTCGTACACCGTGCGCAGCCCGAAGTACTCGAACCGCCGGTCGCCGTCCGGGTCGATGGCATCGTCGAGCACTGCGGCGTGCGTGGCGACGAACGCGGCGGTGTCGTCTCCGATCAGGCCCTCGGTGTGGCCGGTCCGGATCGCCGCGCTGAACGAGGCGATGCCCTGCCGACGCACCTCCTTGTCGACGTAGCCGGCGAGCAGCCGGGCGGCGAGGCGCGAGTACTGCGGTTCCTCACCGATCATCTCGGCCGCTGTCTGAATGGACAGCCGGTCCAGTTCGGCTGTCGTCGCGCCGTCGTACAGGCCGCTGATCGTGCGGGTGGCGACGCGCATCGGGTCGACGTCGGTCAGGTCGTCGGCCCACCGCTCGACCGCCCGGACGATCTTGTTCACGTCCACGGGTTCGGTGCCGCCGTCACGCTTGCGGACCTGCATCGGCGTCCGTCGCAGTGCCGCGTCGGCGCTGGCCGGGACTACCTCGGTGACTGTCACCACTCGCTCCTCGGAGTTCGAGACCTGGAGGCCCGAACGCGCGGAGACAGACACCGACGGACGCCACGCCGGCGGCGTGGGTCAGGTGGCGTCAGCCGTCCCACGCGGCCTCGGACCGCCGCACACCCGGGTGCGGGTACGCGGCGCGCTGGCAGGTCTTCGGACTCGTGGGCGCGACCGGGCTCACCGGTCTCCTACCGGCCGTCGCTTCCCAGACCGTGTGGTCCAGTGCTGATGACGGCTGTCGTTCCCACTCACCGCTGCGGGACAGTCCCGGATTTCCACCGGGTTCCCTCTTGCCTCGACCGCCCTGGATGAGCAGTCGAACCAGCTGCGCTCGACACCATATATAGGGACCCAGCGGTTGTCACACCCCACATGTCGGTGTCGGCGTGTCGGCGGCGGAGGCGGTGACGACCGTCACCCGACCGCGCCCCCGACCGCCGGTCCCCGGCCGGCCGACGCCAGCGGGAGGCGGCGGCCAGCGGCGCGACAAGACCGCGGAAAAGCCGGCGACGATCCACAAAGATGCGATGTATGCAGGATCCAGATGTAAGGAACGTTGCTCATAATCTGCCGTCGATGCGGGTGGTCGAGATGAACATCCAATCTTCAAACCCCCGGCTCGGCCGCCGACTCCGACCCTCGTTCCGACCGGTGGACCGCCGCCCACCATTCGACACACTCGACGGGCCGGAGTTCCACTTGGAACAGCGAACGCCACCCACCAGCGGTTTGGTGTTCGGCCACGATGCCCACGCGCAAACGCGGGCCGCGACGACGGGGTACCACCGCCGTCGCGGCGGTCGCCCGGCATCCGAACACGCCACGCGGGAGGCACCTCTCGTCAGACGTTCGGTCCCCATCAGAAACATTGGATGTCTGCACCGGTCGGGTGATCGACGTCGTTGACGCACCTGAACCAGCCTCCGTATACTCCGAATGATCATCTGATCTTTTGCCTAGTCGGGCGAGGAGCGCATGCCGCAGATCACTGCTGTCACCGTCGAGGACGTCCGCTTCCCCACCTCCCTGACCGCTGACGGGTCAGACGCCATGAACAAGGACGGCGACTACTCGGCGGCCTACGTCGTCCTGCACACCGACGGCACCGACAGCGTGGACGCGCCGCTCGCGGGCCACGGCCTGACCTTCACCATCGGCCGGGGCAACGACATCGTCGCCGCCGCAGCGGTCCACCAGGCACAGCTCCTCGTGGGCATGGACGTGGCGACGATGGCGGCCGACATGGGCGCTGTCTACCGCCTCCTCACGTCCGACTCGCAGCTGCGGTGGCTCGGGCCCGAGAAGGGCGTCGTCCACCTGTCGCTCGCGGCCGTGCTGAACGCCTCGTGGGACCTGGTGGCCCGGCTCGCCGACAAGCCGCTGTGGCGGCTACTGGTGGACATGTCCCCCGAACAACTCGTCGACATCGCGGACCTGCGCTACCTGTCCGACGCGCTGACCCGGGACGAGGCACTGGCCATCCTGCGGGCCAAGGAGAGCACGAAGGCCGACCGCCTCGCCGAGCTCCACCGGACCGGCTACCCCGCCTACACCACCTCGGCCGGCTGGCTCGGCTACGGCGACGACAAGCTGCGCCGGCTGTGCCAGGAAGCCGTCGACAGCGGCTACGGCTACGTCAAGCTCAAGGTGGGCGCCAACCTCGACGACGACATCCGCCGCTGCGCGATCGCCCGGGAGATCCTGGGCCCGGACCGCAACCTGATGATCGACGCCAACCAGGTGTGGGACGTCGGCCAGGCCATCGAGTGGGTCACCGCCCTCGCCCGGTTCACGCCGCTGTGGATCGAGGAGCCGACCAGCCCCGACGACATCCTGGGCCACGCGGCCGTCCGCCGGGCCGTCGCCCCGATCGGCGTCGCCACCGGCGAGCACTGTCACAACCGGGTGATGTTCAAGCAGCTGTTCCAGGCCGGGGCCATCGACTTCTGCCAGTTGGACACCGGCCGGCTGGCCAGCATCAACGAGATCGTCGCCGTGCTGCTCCTCGCCGCGAAGTTCGACGTACCGGTCTGCCCGCACGCCGGCGGCGTCGGGCTGTGCGAGATGGTCCAACACGTGTCGGTGCTCGACTACGTCGCGGTCTCGGGAGATCTCACCAACCGCGTCACCGAGTTCGTCGACCACCTGCACGAGCACTTCACCGACCCGTGCGTCATCCGTGACACCGGCTCGGGCAGCGGCTACGTCCTGCCCGACCAACCCGGCTACTCCACCCGGATGCGCCCCGAGTCGATCGCGCTCTACCGCTTTCCCGACGGCCACTACTGGGCGGCGGCGGACCCGACTACCGTGTCATCTCCGGAGCCGTACGTGATCGCGGGTGGGACGGCCACATCCGCTGGCCGCTAGGGGGACCATGTCACGCACCGACGAAGTGGTGAACGGCATCAAGCGGATGATCCTGGACGGGAAGTTCAAGCCCGGGGACCGCCTGCCGATCGAGAAGGACCTCGCCGAGTCGCTCGGCGTCTCGCGCGGCTCGCTGCGCGAGGGGATGTCGGCCCTGTCGATCCTCGGCATCGTCAACATCCGCCAGGGTGACGGCACGTACGTCACCAACCTCGACGCGCCGCAACTGCTGGCCCCGATGGGTTTCGTGGTCGACTTCCAGGGTCAGGGCGACCCGCGGCACATCCACACCGTCCGGCGGCTACTGGAGTGCGAGGCAGCCCAACTGGCCGCGACCAGGATCACGGACGAGGCCCTCGCGCAGGCCGGGGAACTCCTCGACGAGGCGGCCCGGATGGTCGGCCAGTCACCGCAGGACCACGAACGCATCCTCGAGATCGACATCGCCTTCCACCGGATCATCGCCGTGCACGCCGACAACCCGGTGCTCGTCGGGCTCATCGAGGCGTTCGCCGGTCGCACCATCCGCGGGCGGCTCTGGCGGAGCCTGCACGAGGAGGGCGCGGACCGGCGTACCCATGACGAACACGTGGCGATCCTGAAGGCCCTCGTGGCGCGTGACCCGGAGCGGGCCCGCACCCGGATGGCCAACCACCTGATCGGTGTGGAGGAGTCGTTGCACGGGTTGCCCGACGACGCCGACCCGACCAGCACCGAGACGACGCGACCCTGATCGCTGACGCTACTGCTGCACGTCGAGCAGCCCCGCCTCGTACAGCGCCGCCCAGAGCTGGTCCGGGACGTCGGTGTCGAATCGGCGCAGGGTCTCGGTCACCTGGACCGCGTCACGCACGCCGACCACTGTCGAGACCACGGCCGGGTGCCGACGGACGAACGCCAACGCCGCCTGGGGCAGCGTGACGCCGTACGTCTGACAGACCCGCGCTATCCGCCGGGCCTGACCGACCACCTCCACCGGCGCCCGCTGGTAGTTGTAGGCGGCGTCGCTCGGCGGCAGGTCCCGGGCCAGCAGCCCGGAGTTGTAGACCCCGGCGATCACCACACCGACGCGGCGGGCCTGCGCGGCGGGTAACAGGTCGGTCAACGCGCCCTGCTCCAGCAGCGTGTACCGGCCGGCGCACATCACCACGTCAACGTCGGTCTCCGTCACGAAACGGGCCAGCATCGCGGACTGGTTCATCCCCGCGCCGATCGCGCCGATCACGCCCTGTTCGCGCAGCTCCACCAACGCTGGCACCGCCTCGTACGCGGCCTGCTCCCAGTGGTCGTCCGGGTCGTGCAGGTACACCACGTCGATCCGGTCCAGGCCGGTGCGTCGAAGGCTCGCCTCCACCGAGCGGTGTACGCCGTCCCGGCTGAAGTCCCAGACCCGTCGGTGATCGGCGGGCACGTCGAACCCCTCCGGGTCACGCAGGTGCGCGGTCTCCGGCGACGGCACGAGCAGCCGGCCGACCTTGGTGGACACCACGTACTCGGCACGGGGTCGGGAGCGGAGGGCGGCACCCAGACGCCGTTCGGACAGGCCGAGCCCGTAGTGCGGCGCGGTGTCGAAGTATCGGACACCCCCAGCCCACGCGGTGTCCACCGCGGCGGCGAACGCCTCGTCCGACGTCCTTCGATAGAGATTGCCGCCCTGCGAGGCACCGAATCCCAGTGGGCTGAACCGCACCCGTGGGCGAGCGGCATCCACTGTGGTCCGCCGACCGAGGGGGCCTGTCATCGGCCGCGCCAGCCGTCGCCGTCGGCCAGGACGTTCGCCGTCACCGCTCGTCCCGGTCCGTGCTGGTGCTCCCGGTCATCGCCGCCACCAGGTCGTCGGTGGTGACCTCGTCGGCGCGGAGTTGGGCCGCGCGGCGGCCGAGGCGCAGCACCTCGACCCGGTCGGCGATGTCGAGCACCTGCGGCATGTTGTGGCTCACCAGCACCACCGACATGCCGGCGTCGCGGGCGCGTCGGACGACGTCGAGAACCCGCCCGGTCTGGACCACGCCGAGCGCTGCGGTGGGTTCGTCGAGGATGACCACGTTGGTGGCCCAGATGATGGCGCGGGCCACCGCGACGCACTGCCGTTGCCCACCGGACAACATGGCGATCGGGGTGGTGACCCGTGGGATCCGCACACCGAGTTCGTCCAGGGCCGCCGCCGCGCCCTGCCGCATGGCGCGCTTGTCCAGCAAGCCCAGCCGACCGAGCGGTCCGGAGCGCAGGATCTCCCTCCCGAGATACAGGTTGGCAGCCACGCTGAGGTCGTCGGCGACGGCCAGATCCTGGTAGACGGTCTCCACCCCCGCCCGCCGGGCGTCGACCGGGGTCGAGAACTGCACCGGGCGACCGCCCACGAGGATCTCGCCCTCGTCCGGTGGGTGCACGCCGGAAAGCGTCTTGATCAGAGTGCTCTTCCCGGCGCCGTTGTCGCCGATCAGCGCGACGACCTCACCTCGGTGGACGGTGAAGTCGGCGCCCCGCAACGCCTCGACGTGTCCGAACCGCTTGACGATGCCGCGCGCTTCCAGGACCGGCGGTTCCCCGCCGGACGGCAGGTTGTCGGTGTCGGCGGTGGCCGCCGGAGTCGTTCCCATCACTGCACCGGAGGGTTGGCGCAGCTGGGCTCGAGCACCGCCTTGATCTCCGCCGAATCGATGTTCTCCTTGGTGACGAAGGTGACGCCGGTGTCGGCAGACGCGAGTGGCGCCTTGTCCCGGAGGTGCTTGACCATCTTGTCGACGCCGAAGTAGCCCATCTTGAACGGGTTCTGCACGACCAGCGCCGAGATCTGACCACTGCGCAACCCGGCGACCTCGTCCGGGGCGGCGTCCCAACCGATGATGACGATCTTGCCCGACTTGCCCGCCGCCTGGATGGCCTGGGCGGCGCCGAGCACGCTCGGCTCGTTGGCGGCGAAGATGCCCTTGAGGTTGGGGTTGGCGGTGAGGATGTTCTCGGTGACCCGCCGCGCCTCGTTGACGTCGCTCTTGCTGGGCTGCTGACCGACCAGCTTCAGGTTGGGGAACTGGGCGAGGCCGGCCTTGAAGCCGTCGACCCGCTCGGTGTTGGTCTGTGATCCGGGCTGGAACTCGACCAGGGCCACGTCGTGGTTGCCGGGGCCCAGCTCCTTGGCGAGCAGCTTCGCCGCCTCGGTCGCTGACGCGCGGTTGTCGGTGGCGAAGAGCGGGACGCCCGACGGCTGCGGGCTGGTGCCGGAGTCGATCATCGCGACCGGGATCTTGGCGGCCAGCGCCTGGTCGGTGGCGGGCGCCAGCGCGCTGGAGTCGGTCGCCGCGTAGACGATGCCGTCGACCTTCTTGGTGACGAAGTTCTGGATCAGGTTGACCTGGCCCTCGACGTCGGTCTCGGTGGTCACCCCGTCCCACTGGACGGTGACGTCCCCGGCGCGCTGCGCGGCGCACTCCGCGCCCGCCTTCACTGTGTTCCAGTAGTCGGCGCCGACTGCCTTCGGTACGACGGCGAGCTTCAACGGCCCGCTCGCGTCCTTCGTCGCGCCGTCGCCGCCGTCCCGGACCTCCACTCCGCCGCAGGCGCTGAGTAGGGCGGTGGCCGCGACCGCGGCCAGGATGGCCTGTGCACGAAGGAGACGCGTGCGCGCCGGTCGACTGGTGGTGGTGTGTGCCATGGTGTGTGTCCTTCCTCGTTCGGACTCGTGGAATGGCATGTCAACCCCGCGATTCCAGCCGCCGGCGGCGGTACTGGTCGAAGTAGACGGCGGCCCAGATGATCAGGCCGACGATCACCTGCTGGTAGTGGATGCTGATGTCGAGCAGGACGGCCCCGTTGCGCACCAGGGCGATGAGGAAGGCGCCGATGATCGTCCCGACGATCCGACCCTGGCCTCCGAACAGGCTGGCGCCGCCGATGACCGCGGCGGCGATGACGTCGAGCTCCAGCGAGATCCCGTAGTTGGGCTGGCCGGAGTTGACCCGGGAGGCAGCGATCATGCCGCCGAGGCCGACCAGCACACCCGCCAGCACGTACACCCCGGTCAGGTGACGGCCCACCCGGATGCCGGAGCGACGCGCGGCCTCCAGGTTGGAGCCCATCGCGTAGGTGTATTGACCGAAGCGGGTCTGGGAGAGCAGGAAGGCGACCCCGACGGCGACCAGGACGGTGATCACGACGGCGAACGGGATGCCGATGATCTCCCCGTTGCCGAGCAGTTGGAACGAGCGGGGCAGGCCGTAGACGCCGACCGCGCCGGTGATGATGAAGACCAGTCCGCGCCCGACGGACATCGTTCCGAGCGTCGCGATGAACGGCGGAATCCGGGCTGCCGTCACCAGCAGGCCGTTCAACAGCCCGGCCAGCGCGCCGACGCCGATCGCGACCGCCGTCGCCGCCCAGAGCGAGAAGCCGAGGTCGCGGACGACCATCGCTCCCAGCACACCGGAGAGTGCGGCCACCGACCCCACGGACAGGTCGATGCCCTTCGTGATGATGACCATCGTCTGCGCCGTGGCGATGATGGCGATCACCGCTGTCTGCGCCCCGATGTTGAAGAGGTTGTCAGCCGTCAGGAAGTAGGGACTCGCGATGGTCAACGCGATGAACAGGACGACCAACGCGGTGGCGGCGGTGAACTCGGAGACGGCGTGGGAGATCCGTTCCCGGAGCCAGTCACCGATGTCGCCGCGCTGCGTGCCGGCGGATGCCTCGGCGGTACTCATCGTCGGACCTGACCTCCCCATGCGTGGGGCCGGCACTCGACGGAGGACCCGCCGTCGTGCCGAGCACCTATGAGCGACCGAGCCTCCCCGCAGAGGAGAGGGCTTGGCGTGGACCTGCCGCACCGTGACGATAGATCGGATGTTTCCCTTGATCAGCCGTTACCATGCCATGCACCCGCGTGGGTTGCCAAGGTCTTACAACCATGTTTTGACATCGTTACCCGAGCCATCCCGCGCATACGTCTGATCAAATCGGCACAACTGCGGCCGAGCGGCGCGGCACCATCCGCCGACGGTTCGTCAGGGGACGCTGGACCAGCGACAGTCCACACTGGATCGACAGGCCCGGCCCCGACGACCATGCGCACCCCGCACCCTAGGGTGGCCCCCGACTCGATCCGGCGGACCATCGCGAGCATGTTATCGATAACATGCTATGCCCGGTGGCGTTTGCGGGCACCTCTTTCTCCACCGAACTCCCGGCCGGTCAACCGACGGCCCTCCGGCGGGTCACGACGCCGCGAGCCGGTACTCCCGGCTGGCTGTCTGTCGCCAGATCGCCGCGCGCTCGTCGTCGGTCAGCGGATCCAGCAGGTCGCCGAGCACCCTGACCCAGCGGGTGTACGAGGTGGCGAGCAGACACACCGGCCAGTCCGAGCCGAACATCAGCCGGCCCGGCCCGAACACGTCCAGTGCGTGCTCGACGGCCGGCCGCAGGTCCGCGACCGTCCAGGAACTGCCGCTCACCTCGGTCACCAGGCCGGAGAGCTTCGCCGTCGTGTTGGGTTCGGCGGCGAGCGCCCGCAGGTCCCGGGGCCAGTCGCCGAGGCCGCCGGCGCCGAGCGACGGCTTACCGAGGTGGTCCAGGACGAACCGGACCTGGGGCAGGTCGCGGACCAGCCGGGTGGCCGCCGGCAACTGATGATGGCGTACGAGCAGGTCGAAGGCGAGGCCGGCAGCACCGACCGCGGCGATACCCCTCCGGACGTCGGGGCGGTCGAGATATGCCGGGTCGGGCTCGGACTGGACCAGATGACGGATCCCGACGAGCCGCTCGCCACCCCGCGCCGCCCGAAGTCGCTCCAGGCGCTCGACGACATCGCCGGCGGTGAGGTCGACCCACCCGACGACCCCGGCGATGAGGGGGTCGTCGGCCGCGATCCCCAACAGCTCGGGCGTCTCCGACCGGGCCGCGACGGTCTGCACGACGACGGTCTGGGTGACTCCGGCGACCCGGGTCGCCGGGCCGAGGTCGACCGGGGTGAAGTCGTCGTCGATCGCGGCCATGGTGTGCGGGTCGATCCAGGGCTGCGGGTGCCGGGCTCGGACCCAGAGGTGATGGTGCGCGTCGACGATCCCCGGCTGCCGCACGGCCGCACCGGTCGTCATCGGACCCGTCCCGGCGCGCTCACGTCCACCCACCCCGCTCCGCCACTGGTCGGGCCTCCGGCGAGGCCCGGTGCCGTCGACAGATTTTGCAGGGTGACCATGTTAGCGGTAACAGGGCAGGCGCAGGCCGCAGAACGCGCGTACCAGCCGGAACTCCCCAGCACTCCGGCCAGACGAATACCGTCGACTGGCCGAAGTGACGATGCGTCGGTGCCCGCACGTCGGCGAGCCGGCGGGTCGCTGTCCCGGACCGGGTTGACCGCCTGAGGCGGCACCGATACCGTCGACCCACTATCTGCGGCGACGCGAGGGAAGCCGGTGTGATTCCGGCGCGGTCGCGCCACTGTGAGCGGTTCCCCCACTTCGAGAGGGACCGCGAGCCAGGACGCTCGGTCGTCCGCAGCCTTGCGATGGGGACGCGTCATCCCCGGGGAGGTTCGTGATCACATGTCCAGTTCCACGTCCAGCCAGCCGTTGGTGAATCCCGCTGGCACCACGCGTCTGTTGTGGACGGTGTTGGCGACCGTCACCGCGCTCGCGCTGCTGGCCTACCTCGTCGCCTTCGACCAGGGCGCGGTGTCGCGCAGTGGCATGTACCTGCACGAGCTGATGCACGACGGCCGGCACCTGCTGGGTGTTCCGTGCCACTGACGGGTGCCACCGCTCCCCCGTTCGTCACCGTCCTCGTCCGCGGTCTGCTCGCCGGCCTGATCGCCGGTCTGCTCGCCGGGACGTTCGCCTATCTCGCCGGCGAACCGCACGTCGACGCGGCCATCGCGATCGAGGAGGCGGCGTCGGCGCATGCCGAGCCGGTCGCCGGTGCGCACGACCACGAGGATGCCCTGGTCAGCCGCAATGGCCAGCGCGGCGGCCTGTTCCTGGCCACCGGCCTGTTCGGTGCCGCGATGGGTGGCCTGCTGGCCACGGCGTACGTCCTGCTGGCACGCCGACGGCGGACCTACGACGACGGACGGTCGGGCCTGCTGCTGGCCGGCGCGGCGCTGCTCGGCGCGGTGGTCGTGCCGTTCCTCAAGTACCCGGCGAACCCGCCGGCGGTCGGCGATCCGGCCACCATCAACCAACGCACCGTCACCTACCTGCTGATGGTGGTGCTCGGTCTGGTTGCTGTGTGGGCGGGCTCGCTGGGCTACCGATCGGTCGGCGCGCAGGCACCGCTGTGGCAGCGCGTCGCCGCGGCGGTCGGCGGATTCCTGCTGGTCACCGTGGTCTCCTATGTGGTGCTTCCGTCGTTCCAGGAGGTCCCCGCCGACTTCCCCGCGAAGCTGCTGTGGGACTTCCGGCTGGCCTCGCTCGGCACCCAGGTGGTGCTCTGGACCGGGATCGGCCTGCTGTTCGCGGCCCTGATGCACCACGACCGGCGTCGCCGGGCCGCCGCTGCACTTCCGGGCACGTGACCGCCACCAGCCTCCGGCTGGTCGCCCACGCGCACACCACTGCCCTGCGTCGGGCCCGCTTCGGCGGATCGGACGACGGCCTGGACGAGGGCGGCCTGCGTGCCGCCCTCGCCCTGGCCCAGGCCGGACGTGGGCACCTGGGCGTCGACGACGCCTGCGTGTCCAGTCCCGCCGCGGCGGCTACCGATACCGCCGACGCACTCGGTCTGCTGCCCACCATCGAGGCAGCGTTGGCGGACTGCGACTACGGCGACTGGACCGGACGGTCGGTCGAGGAGATCGCCGTCGAGCAGCCGCAGGCGCTGCACGAGTGGATGTCCGAACCGGAGTCCGCACCGCACGGCGGCGAGTCCGTCGCTGGGGTGCGGGACCGGGTCGGTGCCTGGTTGGACGGGCAACGCGGCGCCGACCGGCGGCTCACCGCGATCGCGCACCCGCTGGTGATCCGGGTCGCGGTCGTGCACGCCCTCGACCTGCCGTTGGCAACGTACCGGCAGGTGGACGTGGAGCCGTTGGCGATCGTCCGGCTCACCGGCCGTGGGGCACGGTGGCACCTCCGACTGAGTGCGCCTCGGGTGGATTGAGATCGTGCTGACGGCTCAGGCCGTGACCGCCACAGTGGGTGGTCACGGCCTGAGCCGTCACAGTGTCGCTTCTCAGCGCTGCCGGTGCGGCAGGTGCACCTCGACGGGCTCGGGTGGGAGGTCCTCGACACCCGCGTCGACGGCCTGCTGGTGACGGCGACGCGCCGAGGGCAGTGCGAGCGCCGCGAAGACGGCCAGGACGGCGACGCCCGCGCAGACCCAGAAGCCGGCGGTGAAGGCCGCGTCGGTGGGCAGACCCTGAGGTGTGCTGTGCGACGTGATGACGGCCGCGACGACCGCGGCGCCGATGCTGCTACCGATGGTTCGCGCGATGGTGTTGACGCCGCTCGCCTCGCCGGTCTGCCCGGCCGGGACGCTCTCGATGATGGCGTTGGACATCGCCGCGAACGCCAGGCCGATGCCGGCACCGGTGAGCACTCCGGAGAGCAGCACCTGCCAGGTCGCGCCGTGCGCGAGTGCCGGCAGCACGAACGCGACGACGACCAGGACCGCGCCGAGGAACATCGGGACCTTGGGACCGAAGCGACGGTCCAGCAGACCGGCGAGTGGCCCGAAGATCACCATCATCAGGACGGTGGGCAGCAGGAACAGGCCGGCCTGGGACACCGTCTTGCCGAAGCCGTAGCCGGTGACCGCGGGAAGTTGGAGCAGGGTCGGCACGAGCACGAAGGTTCCGAACATCGCGAACCCGAGGATCAGGGCAACGAGGTCGGTGGCCCAGACACCGCGAATCCTCATCAGGCGCATGTCGATGAGCGGCTCGCTCACCCGCAGCTCGACCAGGACGAACACGATCAACGCGACCACGCCGAGCAGGAACAGGCCGACGGTCTTCGGTTCCCCCCAACCCCAGGACTGCCCCTTGCTCACAGCCAGCAGCAGCGAGACCAGCGACACCGACAGGATGGCGGCGCCGAGCATGTCGAGCCGTCCGGGCGTACGCACCCGCGACTCGGGCATCCCGAAGATGGCCCCGAGCAGCGCGACGACGACGAGGACCAGCGGCAGCCAGAAGAGCCAGTGCCAGGACAGGTGCTCCACGATCGGGCCTGCGGCCACGATGCCGACGCCGGCGCCGACACCGAAGATCGCCGACAGCAGGCCGACGGTGACGCCGACCTTCTCCCGGGGCAGTTCGTCGCGCACGATGCCGATCGACAGCGGCAGGATCGCGCCGGCGGCGCCCTGTAGCGCCCGGGCGACGATCAGCACGGTCAGGTTGGGGGCCAGGGCGGCGAGCAGGGTGCCCGCGGCGAGGGCGGCGAGGACGCCGATGAGGACCCGGCGCTTACCGACCATGTCACCGAGACGGCCGAGGATGGGCGTCAGTACCGAGGCTGCCAACAGGTACGCCGTGAGCACCCAACTGATGTCTCCGGTCGAGACGCCCAGGTCCCTTCCGATGGTCGACAGCGCGGGCGCCACCAGCGACTGCAGCACCGCGAACGCCAGGCCACCCAGCGACAGATACAGCACCAGGAGGGTGCTGTTGGCACGCGGAGCGGCGCTGGGCGCGGAGCCGACGCGGGTCGGCTCCTCGATGGTGTGGGTCATGAGATTCCCGAAACTAGATGTAAACGTTTGCTGACTTACCAGTATCCGCAGCCACAGAGCCATGTCAACAGTCGTTTACGTCACCCCGGCGAAGGTCGACGACCTTGCTTCGAGCCACAAGTCAACATATGTTTACATTGTGTCGGCCGCACCGCCACAGAGAGCGAGAAAGGACGCGCCGTGACAGCAGAACCACCCGTCCCCTCAGCCACAGCTGGCGAACCTGCCCCCCGTCGCCGCCGGGATGCGACCGAAACCCGGCAGCTCCTGCTCGACGCGGCTCGGCAGCGCTTCGCCCGCGACGGCTACGCGGCGACGACCGTCCGGGACATCGCCGACGACGCGGGAGTCAACGTCGCGCTCATCAGCCGCTACTTCTCGTCGAAGGAGGGCCTGTTCGAGGCGTGCCTGCGGGCAGCGGGCGACGAGCTGCACCGGACGGCCGGTCAGACGCCTGCCGAGCGGGTCCCGGAGGCCATCGCCCGGCACATCGCCGACCTCGGCACGGCGGGGCTGTCCAGCCAGCTCACCCTGTTGTTGCGCTCGTCCGGCGACGCGGGGGCCGACGAGATCCGGCGTGGTGTCCTCAGCCGGGCCAGCGAACAACTGGCGGCAGCCCGGGGGTGGCGTCCCGGTGAACCAGGCAGCGAGGAGATCCTCCTCCGCGCCCAGATGGCCCTCGCCGCCGGCATCGGCGTCGCGGTGCTGCGGTCGTCGTCGATCCAGTTGGAGCCGCTGAGCGCCGCCACCGAACAGGACCTGGTCGGGCCGCTGCGCGAGCTGGTCGACGCACTGCTGCCACCTCACTGACGGGACGCGAGCAGCACGTATTCCGCCATCGCGGGCGACGGTACGGCACTGCGGCGGTCAGTTCCGCCCCGCGTCGGGCGGGCCGTGTGCACGGCCCGCCCGACGCGTCGACTCCGGTTCTAGCCGGTGACGGTGAACGGTCGGGACACCTTCGTGGCCGACGTCTCGCCGGTCAGCGTGACGCTTGTCGCGCCAGGCTTCGCCGCTCCCGGAACGCTCACCGTCGCGCCCGAGATGACACCGTCACCGTTCGCGCGCACGGTGGTGACCGCGACGCCGTTGCCGAAGGCGATCGTGACCACCTCGTTCGGCACGAACCCGAGACCGTCGACGGTGATCGCCGTTCCGCGCGGCCCCGAGGCCGTCAACAGCGCCACCCTCGGCTGGTAGGTCCGCGCCTGCGCCTGCTCGGTCACCTGGACGGTGACCGTGGCCGGCGTACGGGAGGACGCGCCGGTTGCGGTGACCGCGTACCGGCCGGGCTGCGCGTCATCGGACGTCGGAACCGACACTCGTACTGTTCCCTTCGCCGAGGCCGCGACCTTCGTGGTCCGGGCCGGGTCGGTGCCGACGCTGACGGTCACCTGCTCGCCTGCGGCGAACCCGCTGCCGTCGACGGTGATCGCTCCGCCGGTGGTGACGCTGCCCGCCGAGGAGAGTGCGATCGCCGGCTGCGATCCACCCCTCGCCACGGTGACGGTGAACGCCTTGGTGCTGCTGGACAGCGTGTCCCACGCGGTGACGTGCACCGTGTAGGTGCCCTCGCTGGTGTAGGTGTGCTGCCCGGTCATGGCACCGGACGCGTCGATCGTGACGTCCTCCGGAGCCGTGCCGTCACCCCACTGGACGCGGGCGCGGTAGCCCGTCGTGCCGGGAACGCCGCCGGTCACCGAACCGAGGCTCGCCGTGAGGGCCTGCCCGACGTTCGCCGTCTGGTCCTTCGGTGCGTCGGTGGTCAGCGCGGGGGCCGGCGTGCCGTCGTTGGCGACGGCGAACACGTGGATCCGGCCCGCCGAGCGGGGGTCGCCGGTCTGCGTCGGCAGGGTCACCGACACCAGCGTCTTGCCCGCCGGGATCTGGTACGGCGCGGTGGCGAACAGGAACGGCTGGGCGCCGTCCCGGCTGGTGCCGTGCAGTCGGTACGCCGTCTTGGCGACGATGATGTTGCCGTAGGACGGGGTGCCGTTGGCGTTGCCGCCCAGCGTCCAGTCGCTGAACTGGATCGGGATGCTGGCGGTGCTGCCGTCGCTGAACGTCGCCGTGCCGGTGGTGCTCTGGTTGCCCTGCGTTCCGGCGCCGATGAACGAGATGTTCCGGGCGTCGGCCGGCAGGTCGAGAACGACAGTCGCGCCGTTGCCGGTGGCGTTGTCAGGCTGTCCGGGCGGGATCACCGGCAGGGTGAACTGCAGTGCCGTTCCGGGAACCTGCTGCCGCTGGCCCTGGACCGCGCCGCCCGCCGTGAGGGCGGCCCGCGAGTACGCCCACGACTTGGCGTCGCAGTCGGCCGCTAGGACCCCTTCGTCGCCGACGCAGACGGTGTCGAAGGCGGCGGTGAGGCCGGACTTCGGGGCGTACGCCACCTCGACGCCGACCGTCGCGGAGCTCTGGCTCTCGCCGTCGGTCACCGTGACGTTGGCCTGGTGGTAGCCCGGCGTGGCGTAGGTGTGCGATCCACCGACGCTGTAGACGGCGCGCGAGCTGAGCGTCAGGGTGCCCTCGGTGACCGGAGTGCCGTCACCCCAGTCGATCGTGGCCCGGTAGCCGTCGGCGGTGCCGCCGGTGACGGATGCCAGCGGCACCGAGACCGGTACGCCGGACGTCGCGTGGACCTTGCCCTCGGCGGTCACCGTGATGTCGCCACCGCCGATGGCCAGGTCCCCGCCGGCGAGCAACTCGATCTCGGCGAGGTTGGTCTGCGCGGCGCCGACGGTCTTCGTCACGGCGAGCCGGAACTGCGCGAACCGACCCGGCTTGTCGATCGTATACGGGCGGGTCTGGTTGCGCCACCGGAACGCCTGGTCCTTGCGGGAGTCCACAGTGGTCCAGGTGATGCCGTCGTTGGAGCCCTGCAGACGCCAGTCCGCCGGGTCGCCGGCACCGGCCCCGGACGTCACTGTGTAGTACGTCGGCTTCTGCTTGCCACCACGGTTGGTCCAGGTGATCTGCGGCGTCGCCGAGGTGAAGGTCAGCTGCGTCGTCGACGAGTCGTCGAACAGCTTCGACGCGTCCTGGCCGCCGGTCGCGGTCGCGGTGCCGAGACCGGGCCCGGTGGTGTCCTGCAACGGCTTCGGCGCATCGTCGCCCTTGGTCAGCGACGGCGGCGCGTCCTTCTTGCCGCTGCCCCAGGACGACGGGTTGGGGCCCATCTGGAAGTCGATGGTGCCGCCCTTGGCGAGCGCGGTCACGTCCACCGACAGACCGTGCTGCTTCTTGCCGTTGACCTTGACGTCCTGCACGTAGATGTTGCGCGTGCTGTTGGCCGGCGCGTTGACGACGATGTCGCCGGTGGGGCGACGCACCGTCATCCTGGTGAACTGCGGCGATCCGATGGTCCACTCGGCCGATCCGGCCTGCAGCGGGTAGATGCCCAGCGAGCTGAGGATGTACCACGACGACATCTCGCCGTTGTCCTCGTCGCCCAGGTAGCCCTGGCCGATCTCGCTGCCGACGTAGAGGCGGCGCAGGATCTCCCGTACCGCCGCCTGCGTCTTGGCCGGCGCGCCGGCGAAGTTGTACATGTACGGGATGTGGTGCGACGGCTGGTTGCTCATGCCGAGCTGACCCATCCGCACCGCGCGCGCCTCGACCATCTCGTGGATGATGCCGCCGTACCCACCGGGGCGGTCGGCGTTCTCCGGGGTGGCGAAGAACGTGTCGAGCTTGTCCCGCAGTGCCTTCTGCCCGCCGTACAGGTTGGCGAGGCCCTGCCCGTCCTGCTGGGCGGTGAAGGCGAAGTTCCACCCGTTGGTCTCGGTGTAGACGCCACCCCAGTCCAGCGGGTCGCCGGCGAGGAAGTTGCCGGCGGCGTCGCGGCCCTGGAAGAGCTTCGTCTTCGGGTCGAACAGGTGGACGTAGTTGCGGGCCCGCTCCAGGAAGTAGCGGGACTCCTCCTTGAGCCGGGCGCGCTCGGACTTCGGCGTGGCCGGGTCCTTGGCGAGCGCCGCGGCCATGTTGCCGATGCCGTAGTCGTTGATGAACCCCTCCAGCGCCCAGGACACCGACTCGCCCGTGGAGGTGGGCGTGTAGCCGAGGAACAGGGAGGTCTCGATGCCCTTGCGGCCGACCGCGCTGCGCCCGGACGCGACCGTCGCGTCCTTGACCGCCGCGTCGTACGCCGCGAGCGGGTCGGGCAGCTTGACCCCGGTGAGGTACGCCTGGGCCAGGGCCACGTTGGCGCTGGTGCCGGTCATCAGGTCGGCGTACCCGGGAGACGACCAGCGGGCGATCCAGCCGCCGTCGCGGTAGTGCTGGACGAACCCGTCGGAGATCTTCGCGGCGACGTCCGGGTACAGCAGCGCGTAGGCGGGCCACACGGTGCGGTAGGTGTCCCAGAAGCCGTTGTTGACGTAGATCTGTCCGTCGACGATCTTCGCGCCGGTCTGGGTGGGGGTCGACGCGCCGGTGGGCGCGGAGACCGGGCTGGCGTACTGCCACCGCGGGGCGGCGGCGGTGCCGGTGTTCTCCGACTGCGAGTTCGGGTAGAGGTTCAACCGGTACAGGTTGGAGTACATCGTGACGAGCTGCGGTTCGGTGGCACCGCGCACCTCGACCCGGCCGAGCCGGTCCTTCCACGCTGCCGTCGCGGCGGCGTGGACCTGGTCGAAGCTCCTACCGGTGACCTCCAGGTCGAGGTTGCGGCGGGCCTGGTCGACGGAGAGGAACGACGTCGCGAGGCGCATCGTCACCTCCCGGTTCGTGGAGACGTCGAAGGTGGCCGACGTCGCGGCGGACGCCGTGGGCGCCCGGTCGAAGGCACCCGCCACGAACATGCGGCTACGGCCGGCGGACAGGCCGCTTCCGTTGTCCACCCAGCCGGTGAGCGTGCCGTCCGTGCCGATGGTGAACGTGCCGTTGTAGAAGACGAGACTTCCGGTCGCCTGCCCGGTCGGGAAGGTGAACCGCATGATCCCGGCGTGGTCGGTCGGTGACATCTCCGCGACGAGGCCGTTCTGCAGCGTGACCCGGTAGAGGTCGGGCTGCGCGATCTCGTCGTCGTGGCGGAAGGCGAGCGCGCGGCTGGCCGGCTGACCGGTCAGGGAACCGCCGCCGACGACCGGCATCACCGACATCTGGTTGCGGTCACCCATCCACGGGCTCGGCTCGTGGGAGATCGCGAGGCCCTGCAGCATGGGCAGGTTGGCCGCGTTGTTGATCCGGTGGTACTCGTACTCCCACGAGTCCGAGGTCGCGTCGGTGACCGGGGTGAAGAAGTTGAACCCGTTCGGCACGGCGGTGATCGGCAGGTTGTTGCCGCGCGAGAAACCGCTGGTCGAGTTGGTGCCGCGTCGGGTGTCGACGTAGTTGGTCAGCTTCGAGCCGTCGATCGACGCCGGCGTGGCCGTCAGTTCGATGTCGTCGAGCCAGCCCTGGAACTGGGTGTCACCGGTGGCCTGCGGGTTGTCGTACGCGAGCAGGATGCGGTCGATCGTCTTGCCGCGGGCGACGGTGCCAAGGTCGGCCTGCACCAGGTTCCACTGGTCGGCGAAGAGCACCTTCGACGCGCCCTGGCCGGCGGCGGTGAGCAGATTGCCGTGCTGGTCGACTGGCGAGCGTCCACTCAGGTAGCTGCCGTCGGTGAAGTGCAGGTCGACGGCGGCGTAGGTGGACGGGTACCGGGCGTTCCCGGTGGTGAACTCGGGGAAGATCTTGTACGACAGTCGGGTCTTCGGCCCCACCGGGACGTTGACGTCGAACAGCTTGTTGGTGGCGTACGAGCGACCGTCGCCCTCGGCGCCGCCGGAGTAGCGCAGCGCGGCGAGCCCGGTGAACCCGGCGTCCGGCTTCGTGGTGTAGCCGCCGTTCGGTCCGGCGGTGGCCTCGCTGACCATCGGCGTGGCCGGCGGGCGGACGTCCGAGCCGTCGCTGACGTTCCAGTCGGCGAGTTGCAGCAGGGAGTCGCCGGAGTTCGCGGTGACGTTCAGCCGGTAGTAGGCGTAGGCGTTCGTGTTGGTGACGCTGTAGCGGTTGGTGGCGAACCGGCCGCCGAACTTCTCACCGGAGCGCTTGTCCAGGTCGGTCCACGAGGTGCCGTCGGTCGACCCCTGCACGACGAAGTCCTTGGGGTCGCGGCTCGGCGCGTCGTTGGCCGAGGTCAGCGAGTAGCGCTTGACCGTCACCGGCTCGGCGAACCGGTAGGTCACCCAGCCGGTCGTCTGGAACACGAGCCACTTGGTCGACGAGTCGTCGTCGGCGAGGTTCGCGGCGATCTCGCGGGGCTGGTACTCGTCGCTCGCGGTCACCGCGCTGACCTGCCCGAGCAGGCTGCCGGGCAACGTGGTGACAGTGCCGCTCAGGTTCGCCTGAATCGGCTTGCCGTTCGCGCCGACCTCCACCGTGCTGGTGGCGGGCTGCGGGTCGGCGGTCTCGAACGAGGAGCTGAAGTTGCCCGGCGTCGCCGAGGAGGGAGCGGCGTTGGCCAGGGGTGCGGCCACGAGCAGGCCCAGCGGCAGCAGGACGGCTGTCGTCGCGGCGACCAGGCGGGGAGACAGGGAACGTGCAGGGGGGCTATGTGACATGGGGGACGGTGCCTTTCGACTCGAACCGGTCGAGTACGTCGAAGGTCGGGGCAGTGTGGAGCGTGCGGTGGTGCTGGTCAGGCCCTGACATCGTTGTCATACCGGTTGGCGATCAACGAAAGTCGGAGCGGTGAACTGTTCGCTGATAGTTCCGGGCGTACCACGGCCCTGTCAACGGGTTGCCCGGAGCGACGCGTACCGGGCCTCGACGCCGCACGGTGGCGGGACGCCGAGGCCCGGCGGGCAATCAGCAGTAGAGGTTGGCTCCGGCCGACACACCGAGGATGCCGACGAACTGCTGGTACCTGGTGACGCGGCTCTGCACCTGGGCGGGGTTACCGCCGTTGCACTCGATCGAGCCGTTGATGCTGCGGATCGTCTGGCCGAACCCGGCACCTGTGACCATCGCGTTGTGGGCGGTCATGGTGCCCGGCCCGTTCTGGGTCATCCAGTACCAGATCCCGGTCTTCCAGGCCACCGCGGCGTCGGTCTGCACCAGCCACGGGTTGGTCAGCAGCGGCAGGTTGAGGGCGTTGCCTGCGGCGTTGTAGTTGAAGTTCCAGCTGAGCTGGATCGGCCCGCGCCCGTAGTAGGCCGCCTGTCCGGCCGGGCAGCCGTACGACTGGTTGGGGTCGCAGTAGTGCGGGTAGTTCGCCGTGTTCTGCTCGACGATGTGCACGAGCCCACCGGTCTCGTGGTAGACGTTCGCCAGGAAGGCCGCGGCCTCCTGACGTTGCACTGTGGTGCTGCCGCTCTTCGCGAACGCCGGATAGGCGCTGAGCGCGGCGACGAGCCCGGAGTAGGTGTAGAAGGAGTTGCGACCCGGGAACATCTGGTTGAACTGGGCCTCGGTGACCACGAAGCCTCCCGGGTTGGTGGGCGGCGGGGTGGTCGGCGGTTGGCCACCACAGGTGTACGGCTCCCAGTACCAGGTGCTGACGATTGGGTCGTACCCGGGATTGTCGTGCTCGGCGACGTAGTAGAGACCGTTGGTGTACCGCACTATCGCGCCGGCGGCGTACCAGGTTCCGGCGACCCAGTTCGGGTGGTTGCAGGTGCCGCCGGTGGGCGGTGTGGTGCCTCCCCCGCACGCTCCGAGATCCTCCCAGACGCCTGTCGTGCCGGGCGGCGCCTCGTTCTGGGTCCACCACTTCGCCCGGTAGTTGCGGCCGTTGTGGGAGACCTGGGCGTCTCCCCAGTAGACGGCAGAGGCCTGCCACGATGCCGAGCAGGCCGCCGCCGACGCGGCGGTGGGCGGGATGACCGCGACAAACGTGCCGGCGACGATCAGTGCCGCCAGCGCGACCAGCGCGCGCAGTCTCGTCATGTGATCACTCCTTCCTGGAACTCCATTGGCCGGAATCCAGCCGGATATCGATGGCAGTGACTGTAACATCTTCTGTTCACAGTCTTTACTGTTTCCCCTGACGCCAGCTGCGGGTGGTGGGCAGGGGTCGCACCGGGATCGACACCGGTATTTCCGGCAGCTTTCCGGATCATGTCGCGGCGGGTGGGACGGCAGGTGCGGCCGAGCCGCTGAGCGGAAGCCTCCCGTCCAGCCAGACATGCAGCACAGGGACGGATCGGCTGCCCACAGTGCCCCCTGACGCGTTCCGGAGCTGTTCCGGAAGTTGTTGACGCGTTGGAATTCCCGCTGTAATACTCCGATCCATCGAGGTCAATGTGAGCCACGTCGGCCGGCATGACCTCCCCACTCATCCACACCCGTCCGGACCGTGCTGCCCAGGCATCCGGCCGGGCCTGCGCGAAGGGGCACCAGATGAGCAGGCTCTTCCCCCGCACGGCCCTGTGGTCGAGGCGGTTGCGCGCGGCGCTCGCCGTCCTCGCCACCGCCGTCGCGATGTGCGGCGTCGTCCTCGCGGCCACCTCGACCCCGTCGAGCGCCGCCACCTGCAACGGGTACGTCGGCCTCACCTTCGACGACGGCCCGACCGGCAGCACCGGCGCGCTGCTGAACGTGCTGCGCAGCAACGGCGTACGGGCCACCATGTTCAACGTCGGGCAGAACGTCCAGAACAACCGCTCGCCCGCGCAGGCGCAGGTCTCCGCCGGCATGTGGGTCGCCAACCACAGTTGGAACCACGCGCACATGACCTCGATGAGTCAGTCGCAGATGCAGTCGGACCTGTCCCAGACCAGCTCGGCGATCCAGTCGGCGACCGGCAGCCGGCCGGTGTTGTTCCGGCCTCCGTACGGGGAGACCAACTCCACGCTCCAGTCCGTCGCGTCCTCGCTCGGCATGCGCCAGGTGCTGTGGGACGTGGACTCGCAGGACTGGAACGGGGCCAGCGTCAGCCAGATCGTCTCCAACGCGAGCCGCCTGCAAGCCGGTCAGGTCATCCTCATGCACGACGGGATCCAGAACACCCGCGACGCGATTCCCCAGATCGTGGCCAACCTGACCAGCCGCAACCTGTGCCCCGGCATGATCTCGCCGTCCACCGGCCGGGCCGTCGCGCCCGACGGCACGACCCCGCCGCCCGACGGCGGCACCCCACCCCCCACCGGCGGTAGCTGCACCGCGACGGCGACGACCACGAACGTCTGGGGCGACCGGTACAACACGTCGGTGACGGTCAGCGGCGCCACCACGTGGACGGTGGTCGTGGCCCTCACCTCACCGCAGCGGGTCTCCACCATCTGGAACGGCACCGCCACCTGGGACAGCAGCGGCACCGTCATGACCATGCGGTCCAACGGCAGCGGCAACACCTTCGGCTTCACCACGATGACCAACGGCAACAGCAGCGCCCGTCCACAGATCCGCTCCTGCACCTCCGGCTGACACCGCCGGGGCGAGACGTGCGCGGCGGGTGCGCCCGGCACCCGCCGCGCACCGCGCACCCCATGAGGGCCGACCGGACGCCACTAACCTGCACCTCATGCGCCACACCCTCACGCCCGGGGACGACACCCTGCACGGCCACTTCTCCCCCGACTTCCGACCGGTGCTCACCATCGATCCCGGCGACACCGTCACCTACCGCACCCTGGACTGCTGGTGGTCGGCCGGCCCGTACCCCGGCGGACCGAACCGGGACCGCCCCCGGGTCGCGCAGCATCGCCCCGACCACGGACACGCGTTGGTCGGTCCGGTCGCCCTCCGCGGTGCGCGCGCCGGCCAAACCCTCGCGGTACGCATCGACGCGGTCGTCCCGGCCACCTGGGGGACGACTGTCGCCGGCGGTTGGCCGAGCGACTTCAACAAGCACTACGGCGTCGAGGAACACCCGGTGGTACACGCCTGGACGCTGGACCCGGCGACGATGACGGGCCGCAACCAACACGGCCACACTGTCGCCCTGCGTCCCTTCATGGGGGTGCTCGGCATGCCACCGGCCGAGCCGGGACGTCACTCGACGATCCCACCGCGCCCATGCGGCGGAAACCTGGACTGCAAGGACCTCACCGCCGGCAGCACACTGTTTCTGCCGATCCCGGTGGACGGCGCGCTCTTCTCGGTCGGGGACGGGCACGCCGCACAGGGCGACGGCGAGGTCGGGGGCACCGCGATCGAGTGCCCGATGGACGAGGTGACGGTGACCCTCGACGTTCGGGACGACTTTCCGCTCACCGGGCCGGTGGCGCGCACCGCGGATGCGTGGCTGACCCTGGGCGTCGGCGCGTCCCTCGACGACGCCACGTTCGCGGCCCTGGACTCGATGCTGACAGTGATGCAGCGGCTGCACGGGCTCAGCCGCGCGGACGCGGTGGCGCTGGCCAGCATCGCGGTCGACGTCCGGGTGACGCAGATCGTGAACCAGACCGTCGGCGCGCACGCGGTGCTACGCGACGACGCGCTGGGCTGGCCGGGGCGGTGATGACGCGGGGTCCGCGCCGACGAGCGCCTGCCGGTTCTGTCGGGGGCGGTCGTTAGCGTGTGGTCACTGTCGCCACGCCGGCCACGTCGAGCCGGTCGCTGACCCCTCGGAGGCCCGCCCATGTCCCAGGAGACGACCTACCTCGAACTGTCCGAAGTGGACGGTGCACACAAGTTCTACGAGGTCATCGTCGACAACGCCACGCTGACCGTTCGCTACGGCCGGATCGGCGACCAGGGTCAGGTCAAGGCGAGCGCCTACCCGGACAACGCCCGCGCCCGCGCAGCCGCGGCGAAGAAGATCGGGGAGAAGGTCCGCAAGGGGTACGCGCCGGCCGTCCCGGGCGTCCGGCAGAAGCGCTCCGTCTCCCGGCGGCAGATCGTCAGCACCCGCTCGACCGCGCACACCGCCCCGGTGCTCTGGCGCTACGACTCCGGCGCTCCCGCCTTCGGCATCTTCGTCGACGGGCAGCACTGCATGGTCGGCAACGAGCACGGCGTCATCACCACGCTCGACCACGACGCCCGGGTGCGCAGCCAGGTGCGTCTGCCCGACGGGGTGAAATGCATCGTCGCCGACGACGCATGGGTCTACGCCGGCTGCGACGACGGCAACGTCTACGACCTCTCCGGCAAGGTGCCCCGGGTGGCGTACGCGATCGCTCCGGAGATCGACATCTACTGGCTCGACATCCACGACGGCGTCCTGGGCGTCTCGGACGCCGACGGTGGGATAACCGCCGTCGACCACGAGGACGAGTTCCTGTGGCGCAGGCCCGGGCGGGGGCGCTCGGCCTGGATGGTGCGGTGTGACCGCGACGCGATCTACCACGGCCATTCGCAGGGCGTGACCGGCTACGAGTGGCGTACCGGCAGCGAGTTGTGGCACACCAAGACCGGCGCGGTGCTGTTCGGCTGGCAGGAGAACGGCAGTGTGTTCGCCGGGACGAGCAGCCGCGAGGTGGTACGCCTGTCCAAGTCGGGTCGGCACGAGCGCAGTTACCTCTGCGACGCCCCGGTGTTCTCCTGCGCGACCGCCGAGGGGGGTCGGTACGTCTTCGCCGGCGACAGCCAGTCCTCGATCTACTGCTTCGACGCGGACGGCACCCGGCTGTGGAAGCTCGGCACCGGCTGCGGCTCGGCGTACTCGATGCAGTACCACGACGACCGGCTCTACGTCGTCACCACCGGCGGCCATCTGGCCTGCATCGACGCGAGCGAGCCGGCGATCCGCGCCGCCCAGGCCGGTGACGTGCCCGAGGTACGCGACATCAAGGCGCCCCGGCAGGCGCCCCAACCGGTGCAACCGACGATCGTCGAGGTGACCAGCGACTCGGGCGCGGGCGTGGTCGTGCAGTGCCGTGACGACCGGGGGCGGCTGCGGGTCCAGGTGCTCTCCGACGGCTACCGGCACGACTGGTCGGTGCAGTTCCCCAAGGGGATTCGCGAGCCGGGTGCCCGCTATCTGGTGACCGAGGTGCGCGAGTCCAGCCGCGGTGGTTACTACCGCGCGTACGGCGACATCCGCCGGCTGCGCTGACCGTCACGGGTGATGGTGCCGTCCCGGCCGGGGCGGCACGCACGCCACGCTGGGCGGCTGGCCCGTCCGCGCCCGGTCGTTCTGGGTAGCCTGGGGCCATGATCTTCATTACCGCCAAGTTCCGCATCCTGCCCGAGCACGCCGACCAGTGGCCGCAGATCGCCGCCGAGTTCACCCAGGCGACCCGGGCCGAGCCGGGTTGCCTGTGGTTCGACTGGTCGCGCAGCGTGGACGACCCGACCGAGTACGTGCTGGTCGAGGCGTTCCGTGACGGCGAGGCCGGCGGGGCTCACGTGCAGTCGGCGCACTTCCGCAAGGCCCAGGAGACCCTGCCGCCGCACCTGGCCGAGACCCCGCGCATCGTGAACGCCACTGTGCCGCAGGACGACTGGTCGCTGCTCGGCGAGATGGCCGTCCCCGAGGGCCGCTGACCGGATCGGATCCTCGGGCCGTCGGCGGGTCCGTCGGCGACCCGCCGACAGCGGCGCCGCACCGCCGACAGGAGCGCCGCACCGCCGGCAGCGGGGCCGACCTGCCGTCAGCGGAGCCGGCGGGCGGTGAACCGGGCCGGCGGGTCGGCGATCACGTCCTGCGCGGCGACGAGCTGGATCTCCCGGGTGCCCGCCGCGACTGTCGCTTCGAGCACGGCGAAGACGGAAGCGATCGTGCGTTCCAACGCGATAGCGGGTGAGCCCGTCGTCCAGAGGTGCGCGAGGTACAACGCCGCGGTGATGTCGCCCCCGCCGTTCGGGTTGATCGGCAGCAGCGGTGTCGTCACCGCCCAGGCACCCTCGTCCGAGACGGCCACCACCTCCAGCGCGTCCGGCGGCAGGTCGCCGTGCAGCACGCTGGTCACCAGGACGTGCCGGGGGCCGGTCGCGCGTACGACGTCGACCGCGTCGAGCACCTCCGCCAACGAGGTCGTCGTACGCCCGGCGAGGAAGTCCAGCTCGAAGTGGTTCGGCGTGATGATGTCGGCACGCGGCACGACGGTGTCGCGCAGGTACTCCGGGATTCCCGGGCGGACGAACATGCCACGACCGGCGTCGCCCATCACCGGGTCGCAGCAGTACACAGCTGCCGGGTTGAGGGCCTTGACCTTCTCGACCGCGTCCAGGATCACCGCCCCCATGGCCGGGTCACCCTGGTAGCCGGACAACACCGCGTCCGCGCTACCGAGGACCCCACGGTCGGTGATGCCCGCGATCACCTCGGCCACGTCGGCCGCCGCCAGCATCGGTCCGCGCCACGCACCGTACCCGGTGTGGTTGGAGAAGTGCACCGTCAGGACCGGCCAGACCTCGTGCCCGAGCCGTTGCAGGGGAAACACCGCCGCCGAGTTGCCGACGTGTCCGTAGGCGACCGACGACTGGATGGACAGGATCTTCACCGGCCCATCATGGCCGTCGCGGCGGTGACCGCACGCGCGGCCCGCCGTTTCTGTCGGCTGGCCCACTCGCCGCCCGTCGGTGACGGCACGAGCGGGCGGCCCGGACACCGTCGTCCGGGCCGCCCGAGTGGTCGTACGGTCAGCCGCCGAGGCTCGCCGCCGCCGAGGCGATCGACGAGGCGAAGTAGCTCACCTGGGTGTAGACGCCCGGGTAGTTGGGTCGGGCGCAGCCGTTGCCCCAGCTGACGATGCCGACCTGGATCCAGGCGTTGGAGGCGTCGCGCCGGAACATCGGGCCACCCGAGTCACCCTGGCAGGTGTCCGTGCCACCGCTGGCGTAGCCGGCGCAGATCTCCTGGGCGGGGATGAGGTCGCCACCGTAGTTGGCGTTGCAGACGGAGTCACTCACGAACGGGACGGCCGCCTTGAGCAGGTACCGCTGCTGCCCGCCACCCTCGCGGGCGGCGCCCCACCCGGCGACGGTGAAGGTGCCGCTGTCGTAGGCGGTCGTGCTGGCGATCGGCAGCGTGCTCAGCCCGGTGACCGGGCTGGCCAGCCGGATCAGCGCCCAGTCCCGGCCGGCCCCGTTGTAGCCGGGGGCCCGGTAGACGTAGTTCGACCGGACGGTGATCCGGCTGGACGACTGGAGGTCCACCGCCCCGAGCGTGGCGGTGATGCTGGTGTTCGTGCCGGTCGCGCCCACGCAATGAGCCGCGGTGAGGACCAGCCGGGGGCTGTACAGCGCCCCGCCGCATCCCATCGAGAGTCGCACCATGAACGGGAACTCGCCCTGGGCGGCGCGGGTGCCGCCGACGACGTTCGGCGTGATGGGGCTGTCGGCCGCGGCGGCCGGCGCGGTGAGGGTGAGGCTGGCCGCGGTCACCGCGGCCAACGCGGTGGCCAGCAGGCCAGTGAGGGTACGCCAGCGAACCATGCATTCCTCCGCATCAGGATGGCACGCCTCGTGAGCGCACCGGCATTCGAGATAGCGGTCATCATATTGAGATCTTTGGATCTGGCGGGTCATCCTCTCTGGGTCGTACCACCGGCGCTATGGATCTCGGCAGACGCACCGCACGGGCTCGTCGGACAGCTCGCGGGCGATCGCTCGTCATCCGCCCGGCGTGCCGGTGCTCTCTCGTCGGACGAGCCGGAACGGCGTCTGCACGGTCAGCGGCGCCGCGACCGCCGTGCCCTCGATGCGGGCGACGAGGCGGCGTACGGCGAGACGGCCGATCTCCCTCTTGTCCGGCGCGATGGTGGTGAGGGTCGGCGTACCGAAGCGCCCCTCCTCGATGTCGTCGATCCCGACCACAGCGACGTCCTCCGGCACCCGGAGACCGGCCTCGGCCAACGTTCGCAGCGCGCCGATGGCGACCAGGTCGTTGTAACCGAACACCGCGTCGGGCGGGTCACCGAGGGCGAGCAGGTCACGCATCGCGCGCTTGCCGTCGAGTCGGCCGAACGCGTCGGTGCGGGCGACCAACCGGGGGCGGTACGGCAGGCCGGCGGCGACCAGGGCCTCCCGGTAGCCGCGTACCCGCAGGTGCGCCGACTGCCGGTCACCACCGGGCGTGGCGCCGATGAACGCTATCCGTCGGCGGCCGATCGCCACGAGGTGCTGGATCGCCGCGTGGCTGGCGGCGACGTTGTCGATGGCGATGTGGTCGTACGGCACGTCGGAGACACCCTCACCGATCAGCACGAGCGGGGTGTCAGCGCTCCGGGCCAGCACCTCCTCCCGGCCGATCCGCACCGGACTGAGGATCAGGCCGTCGATGATGTGCCGCCGGGTTCCGTCGAGGAGAGCCAGCTCGGCCTTGCGGTCGGCGGCGGTGTTCTCCATGACGAGCGTGTAGCCGAGCGCGGCGGCCTCGGAGATGGCGATCTCGGCAAGTTCGGCGAAGTAGGGGTTGTTCAGTTCCGGGATGGCCAGGGCGATCAGCCCGGTACGCCCCCGTCGGAGGTGCCGGGCACCCAGGTTGGGGCTGTACCCGAGTTCGTCGATCGCCTGTTGCACACGTTGCCGGGTCCGCTCCCCCACCGGCCGGTACCCGTTGACCACGTTGGAGACGGTGGCCAGCGACACCCCGGCGCGTTGGGCGATGTCCTTGAGGTTGACGCCCATCCACCGACCCTTCTCGCAGGGACCGCCGGACCGGAGACATCGACGAACAAGGATTGACGGGAGGGCCGGTGCGGCTCTATAACGTTATACAGGCGATGACGGATGTCAATATGCCCACCACCGTCCGTCGTCGACGACCACCCGATGCCCACCGCCCACGCGCTTCGGGCTTGGCTGCACCGCCCGCGGCGACTCGCCCCCCGGAGACGGCATGACACGTCAGGTCCCCATCCGCCCCACCCTGCCGCTGCTGCTCATCCTCACCCTGGTCGCCGGCATCCTCGCCGCGCCAGCCATGCCGGCGCACGCCGCGCCGGCCAAGACGCCACCACTGACCACCCCCTGGACCAGCCAGGCCCTGGCCGGAACGCCGCTGCCCGAGTACCCGCGACCGCAGATGACGCGACCGGACTGGCTCAACCTCAACGGCGAGTGGCAGCTGCGCCAGTCGGCCACCGACGACGCCCCGCAGTTCGGCACCGACCTGCCCGAGCGGGTCAACGTGCCCTTCCCGGTGGAGAGCGCGCTGTCCGGCATCCAGCGGGCCGCCAACGACAACCGCAACTACCTGTTCTACCGGCGCACGGTCACCATCCCGGCGAACTGGTCGGGCCGCCGCACCCTGCTGCACTTCGGCGCCGTCGACTGGCAGAGCACCGTCTGGGTCAACGGCACCCGGGTCGGCGCGCACACCGGCGGCTACGACGCCTTCACCTTCGACGTGACCCCCCAGCTCACCACCGGCACGAACGAGATCGTCGTCAAGGTCTGGGATCCCACCGACACCCGTCAGAACGGCAGCCTGCCGGCCATCGGCAAGCAGACCAAGACACCCAGCGGGATCTTCTACACCCCGAGTTCGGGCATCTGGCAGACGGTGTGGCTGGAGCCGGTGCCCGCGGCCTCCATCAGCAGCGTGGACGTCTACCCGAACCTGGGCAACAACACAGTGCGGGTCCGGGTCTTCACCAGGGGCAACGTGAGCGGCCACAGCGTGCTCGCCGAGGCGCTGAACGGCAGCACCGTGGTCGGAACGGCCACCGGCGGCTTCACCGACTTCAGCGTGCCGGTGCCCAACGCCCGCCGCTGGTCGCCCGACGACCCGTTCCTCTACAACCTGCGGATCACTCTCCGCAACTCCGGCAGCGCCACAGTGGACCGGACCACGCACTACTTCGGCATGCGGGAGATCAGCACCGGTCTGGTGAACGGGGTGCTGCGCCCCAAGCTCAACGGCCAATTCGTGTTCCAGGTCGGCACACTCGACCAGGGCTACTGGCCGGACGGCCTCTACACCGCGCCGACCGACGCCGCTCTCGCCTTCGACCTGCAGAAGCACAAGGACCTGGGCTTCAACATGGTGCGCAAGCACATCAAGGTCGAACCGCAGCGCTGGTTCTACCACGCGGACCGGCTGGGCCTGCTGGTCTGGCAGGACATCCCGTCGCTGACCGCCCAGGACATCAACCCCACCGACGCCCAGCAGGCCCAGTTCGAGGCGGAGGCACGCGAAATCGTCGACGAGCACCGCAGCTCGCCCGCCGTGGTCGCGTACACGCCGTACAACGAGGGCTGGGGCGAGCGCTCCCTCGCCGACACCCGGCGGGTCGCGCAGAACATCAAGAACCAGGACCCGACACGGCTGGTCAACCCGCACAGCGGTCACAACTGCTGCCAGTCCCTCGGCAACCCCGGCAACGGCGACATCGATGACTGGCACGTCTACCTCGGACCCGACTCCCCCGTGCCGTCGAGCAGCCGGATCGCCGTCCTCGGTGAGTTCGGCGGGCTGGGCCTGCACACCCCCGGTCACGAGTACAGCCCGAGCGGCGGCTTCTTCGCCTACGAGTGGCAGACCAGCTCGAACGCCCTCACCGACAGGTACGTGGGTCTGGTGCAGGGCAGCCAGAACCTGATGCTGGGCAAGGGACTCAGCGCCTCGGTCTACACCGAGATCACCGACCTGGAGGGCGAGCTGAACGGCTTCCTCACCTACGACCGGCAGGTGGTCAAGATGGATCAGGCGCGGGTCCGCGCCGCCAACACCGCCCTGATCAACGCCTCGAAGACCATCGGCAGCTCGGCGCCCGTGGCCCTGCCGGTGAACACCCGACGGTCGTTGCAGGTGACGACGCCCGGTTACACCAACAGGTACCTGCGTCACCAGGACAGCCTGGCCTTCACCGAGGTCGTCGACGCCGCGAGCTCCAGCCTGCTCAAGGCCGACGCCACGTACACCGTCCGGACCGGCCTGGCCGACGCCGGCTGCTACTCGTTCGAGTCGGTCAACTTCCCCGGGCAGTACCTACGCCACCAGAACTCCCGGGTCCGCAACTCTCCGGACGACGGCTCGACGCTGATGCGTGCCGACGCCACCTGGTGTGCGCGGGTCGGGCTGACCGGCGCTGGGGTCTCGCTGGAGTCGTACAACTTCCGGGGTAGGTACCTGCGGCACTACAACTCGGAGATCTGGCTCAGCAACGGCGCGGGTGGCGACGCGTACAACACACCGACGTTGTGGACCGCCGACAGCACCTGGAACATCACCACACCCTGGGCGCCCTGACCACGCACGCGGGAAGGTCGTCACGACAGGACGTCGCGGGGGTATCCGGCCTGGCCGGAGGCCCCCGCGACGCGGGTTCAGCGCGGAGCACCCACTGTCGGGACCGCGACGGCACGGCGACGTCACCGGGCGACAGGAAGATCGTTCTTCCGGTCATGAGGGAGAGCGGCACGTCGAATCCACAGTCCGTCATGGCCGGTTGCCCGACCCTGACGTTCGAGGGCCCGCCCGCCTGGGCCGACTGACGACAAGGACCGACTCGCAAGTTGCAAACCGCCGTGTTCACCTCGCCGTTGCAACCCGCATTATGTCGCGCATTAAATAGACGTTGACCTATCTTGACTTGTGCAGCCGCTCAGCGCACCGTAAAGAGCCATAGGCAGATGCGCGCCATTATCGGCCCAACTGGACGTGGATCGTTGAATGGGGACGCTGCCGGTTTCGCGCCGCGTTCATCAGGAGGCGTTCCATGCGGTTGAATCCGTTCACCGGGACCTATCTCACCGATCCGGCAAGCATCTGGCGGCGTATTCTCGACGATCCGGACGGGGTGCACTACGCCGAGGATCTGGGCCTGTGGTTGATCAGCAGGCACGCCGACGTCCGGCGGGCCCTCGCCGACGTCACGACCTTCGCCAACACCCTCACCCTCGCCCCGGTCTACGAGGTCTGCCCGGAGGCGTTGAGCGTGCTCATGCAGATCGACGCGCCCCCCACGACGGCCGCCGCGGACCCGCCGGTGCACCCCCGAACCCGTCGGGCGCTCCGCGCGACCTTCGCGAACACCGCCGAGCGGGTCGAGGCCGACTACGGCGCGATCGTCCGGCGCAGGGTCGACCAACTGGTGAACCGGCTCGCCGCCCGCCAGGGCGACCAGGTCGACCTGATCCCGGAGTTCGCCACCGAGCTTCCCCTGCTGGTGGTCCTGGACATCCTCGGGGTGCCCGACGCCGACATCGGACGGATCAGGAGTTGGGCCGACGGCCAGATCGCCCTCGTGTGGGGGCAACCCGACCCGGCCGAGCAGGTACGCCTGGCACGGGACCTGCTGGAGTTCTGGCACTACTGCGAGGATCTCGTCCGGCAGCGCGTGGCCAGCGGACACGAGGGCGACGACTTCATCAGCCGCGCCCTGGCGTACCGCGACGACGACGACACGGTGCTGACGGTGCCCGAGGTGGCGAGCCTCGCCTTCAATCTCCTGGTCGCCGGCCACGAGACCACCGCCGGGCTGCTCGCGCACGCCCTCGACCAGGCGCTGTCCACCCCGCAGCACTGGTCGGCGCTGACCACGGACCCGGGAGGCGCCGCCGCGTTCGTGAACGAGACCCTCCGGTTCGCGCCCGCCATCGACGGCTGGCTCCGGGTGACCAGCCGGGACGTCACAGTGGGAACGGTGACGATTCCCGCCGGGGCGCGTTGCCTGCTGTTGATCGGAGCCGCGAACCGCGACCCCGCGGTGTTCGCCCACCCGGACCAGTTCCACCCACACCGGGTGGACGCGGGCAATCATCTGTCGTTCGGCCACGGACCACATTTCTGCGTCGGAGCGGGATTGGCGAAACTGGAGGCCGAGATCGCCATCACCCGGCTCGCCGACTCCATTCCCGGCCTCCGTCTGGCGAGCGAGCAGCAGCGCTCGTACAAGCCGAACGTCGCATTCCGTGCGCACCGCACGCTGCTCGCGACAATCGACACGCGCACGTCTGCCGACATACCGGCGGCGCGCGACGAGGTGGCTGCCGAAGCGCACGCCGCGTGACATGGGCGAGCGCCAGCAGATCGAACCGAGGGTGCGTCGGGTAGCGTTGCCCGCCCCACCCGGCGGCACGCAACCGGTCCGGCACGCATCCTTCACGCTTTGCCCGACGATCGATGTCGGCGAACGTCTTCACACTGATCGCTTCCTGGGTTAAGAATTGCTCTCTATGAATGTTCAGCTCATCCGCCAATCCCGATCTGGCGTTCGCTGCTGATTCCCGTAGCCACGAAGGTGAGCGCATGGAGCACACGTCCCCGTCGAGCTCTGCTCACTCCGCGGCCAGCCAACGGTTCCGGTGGGAACTGCGCGACTGCCGGGTCCGGCGGGGCCTGACCCAGCGGGCCCTGGCGGATCTGGTGCGGTTCAGCCGGGAGACGGTCGCGGCGGTCGAGTCGGGTCGCCGGTTCGGCAGCCACGAGTTCGCGCTGCGCTGCGACGACGTGCTCGGCACCGGTGGACGGCTCGCGGCCCTCTGGCCGCAGGTGGCGGCCGAGCAGTTGGCGGCCGACGGCCGCCGGGGTCCCCGCGACTCGCAACCACCTCACCAGCAGCGGAGGGTGCCGCGTCAACGTGATCGGCGCGACGCCCGTGATCCGGGCGCCGTGGTGGACGCGATCGACGAGCTGCGTGAGCTGATCGGCCAGGTGCTCAACGCCCCAGCCGACTCTGGCGAGTCGAGCGACGCGCAGCGACGGCAGACACCGGAGGGCACGAAGCTGACCTCCGACCCCCACGACGACCAGCGCTGACCCCACGGATCCAGCTCCCGTCTCAGGGCGTCACCGGTTGCTGACGTTGGGTACAGATGCTGGTACGGGCAGTTTGTACCACGGCCAGGTCTGGTCTACGAGCGCGGCTTCCGGCCGAATGGGACTTGCATTCGGCAACGTGCGGATAGACCGTCATCGACGAGTCGTGGGAGTCAATCTTGGCGTCGAGCACCCGGTCCCACGCGGCCAGACCCTACCCGACCCGCCGACGCGGTTGGAAGATTGCCGGCCGGATGCGCCTCATCGTCGCGGCACCGCTCGTCGCCGTCATCGGCTTCGCCGGGCTCGCGCTGACCGAGAGCGCCCGCCAGACGGCCCGTGCCAGCGACCTTCGGATCCTCGCCCAGGTCGGCGCCGAGGCCGGCGACCTCGCCTACCGCCTGCAACGCGAGCGGATCGCCGCCGCCGACCTGCTCACCTACGGCGCGCCGGAGCAGCAGGACGCCTTCAGCGCGGAGATGACCGCCACCGACGACGCGGTCAGCCGCTACCGCGCGCAGCGCGAGCGGCTGACCGCCGACGCCGACGCCAACCGGGACCTCCTGCGCCGCATCGACGCGGCCCTGGACGGCCTCGCCCCGCTGCGTACCCAGGTGCGCACGGCGACGCACGCATCGGTGTCGGCGATGACCTTCAGCTACCGCATCGCGATCGCCGATCTGATCAACTTCCGGGAAGCCGTCTCGCACGGCGTGGTCGACGCCCAGCTCGCCGACGGGATCCGCGCCTCGGCGGCACTGTCGAAGACCGCCGAGGCGATCGGTCAGCAGCAGGTCGCCGTACTGCGGACCGTCGCGGGCGGTGAGCTGACCCCGGCCATGCAGCAGGACATCACCGCCGCCCGTACCAGCTACATCGAGTCGAGCCTGTCGTTCCTGGCCCTGGCCCCACCCGAATGGAGCAGCTGGTGGGAGCAGGCCGGCACCGGCAAGGAGGCGCTCGCCCTGCAACGAATGCAGGACGAGGTGTCCCGCGCCCAGCCGGGCTCACGGCTGCAACTGGAGACCGGCAGTTGGGTGTCCACCACGCAGACGCGTGTCGCCCGCCTGGCCGACCTGCGGGCACGGGTCGACGCCGCCGTCCGTGACGACGTGCGGGCCGCGCACGCCGACCAGCGCCGCCGAGCCGTAGCCGAGGCGGTCGGCGTCCTCCTGGCGCTGGCCCTCACCGCGCTGGTGACCTGGGTCGTCGCCCGACAGATCACCCGGCGCCTGCGTCGCCTGCGGGACGCAGCGAACGCTGTCGCGTTCGAACAGCTCCCCGCTGTGGTGGCCCAGCTCCAGCAACCGGGCAGCGCCGCCGTCGACCCGGACAAGCTGGCCCACCAGCAGTCCACCGCCGCCCTCGAACCGTCCAGCGACGACGAGATCGGCGAACTGGGCCAGGCGTTCAGCGCCGTCCACCAGGCCGCCGTACGGACCGCCGCCGAGCAGGCCGTCATGCGTGCCAACACCGCCGACATCTTCATCCACCTGAGCCGCCGTGAACAACGACTCGTCGATGCCGTCCTGGCACAGGTCGACCTGGTCGAACGGGACGAGACCGACCCCGACCGGCTCCACCAGCTGTACACGCTGGACAACCTGGCGACCCGGATGGGACGGATCAACGCGAGCCTGCTGGTGCTCGGCGGCGTCGGCGTCGGCCGCGTACGCCAGCGCGACGTCCCCCTGCAACAGGTGCTCCAGGCGGCGCTGTCCCAGATCGAGCACTACGCGCGGATCCGGCTCGGCATGATCGACGGAGACGTCGCCGTGGCGGCGAAGACCGTCGACGAGGTCGTGCACCTGCTCGCCGAACTCATGGACAACGCGACGACGTACGCACCGCCGGGCAGTGAGACCTGGGTGAGCGGCCGGAGCCTGGGCGACCGCGTCATCATCCAGATCAGCGACGAGGGCGTCGGGCTGTCACCCCAGCGGATGCAGCAGCTCAACGAGCTGTTGGCCCGCCCACCGGCCATCGACGTGGCCGCAGTACGGGCGATGGGGCTGGTCGTCGTGGGTCAGCTCGCACAACGCCTGGGCGTCACCGTCCAACTGCGACGCGGCCCTCGACGCGGCACCCTCGCCGAGGCGACGCTTCCCGCAGCGATCATCCGGTCGCTGCCGCCGGAGGAGTACCTGCTCGCCCCCGGACGGCTCTCCCGGAGGGCGGCCCGCACGACCAGCGCTCCACCGCCGTACCAGCCGCGCCCCGAGCCCACCGCCGGGCACCCACCGGCCGAGCGGACCCTGCCCGCGGCCCCGGTGTTCCGAGCGACACCCCCGCCCCCGGACCGGGGTGACGCCCCCACCGAGGAGCTCCTCATCTTCGAGCAGGTCAATCACTGGTTCCAGAGCGACGTCGTCGACGAGGCCCGGGAATGGTCCAGCCCCGCCGACGCCGCCTGGCGCACCGCCGCCCAGGCGACCACCCCCGACGTCACCACGACCACCACCTCCGGCCTGCCCAAACGGCAGCCGCAGCGGCATCTCGTGCCCGGTGGCGTGACCGTCCCCCAGCAGCAGAGATCCGAGTACCGCGACCCGGCCCAGGTGGCGACGGCGATGGCCGCGTACGCGCGGGGTGTGGCGAACCGCCGGCGCACCCCGATCAACCTCGGCAACAAATGACGCGACAGGAGAGCACGTGAGCGACCAACAGGATCTCGGCTGGCTGCTGGACAACTTCGCGGCGCGCGCCAGCGAGGTCAGCCATGCGATCGCCATCTCCAGTGACGGCCTGATGGTGGCCGCCACCCGCGACCTGCCGCCGGACCGGGCCGACCAGTTGGCCGCGACGGGTAGCGGGCTCGTCAGCCTGCTGCGCGGGGCGGCGGCCTTCTTCGACGCCGGCGCGGTGATCTCCAACGTCACGCAGCTCGAGGGCGGATTCATGTTCTCGATGGCCTTCAACGACGGTGCCTCGCTGCTGGTGCTCGCCGCGCCCGAGTGCGACGTCGGCAAGGTCTCCTACGAGATGACCGAGCTGGCCAACCGCATCGGCGACGCCCTCACCCCCGCGGCCCGGGCGGCACTCGCCCGCAGCCGCTGACAATCCCGGCGCCCCCACGCCGGAGACCCCTCCCTTCCTCTGGAGAAAGACATGCCTCTCACCACCCCTCGGCGCAGCCGTGCCCTCACCGCCGCACTGCTCGCGGTCGTCCTGACCGGCAGCGCGGCCTGCGGCGACGACGCGCCGGGCACGAGCGCTGGCGGCTCGATAAAGATCGGCCTGCTCGCGTCCCTGTCCGGGACGTACCAGGCCGTCGGTACGGAGATCCGCGACGGTTTCCAGCTCTACCTCGAGACCCACGACGGCAAGCTCGGCGGCCGACAGGTCGACCTGGTCGTCGCTGACGAGGGCAACGGCGCCCAGACCGCCGTCCCGGCGGCCACCAAGCTCCTCAAGCAGGACCGGGTGTCCGTGCTCACCGGCATCGTCGGCGGCGGCTCGGTCGCCGGGGTCGTCCCCCTGCTGGAGGAGACCAAGGTGCCCCTCGTCGGCTCCAACGGGCGCCCGGAACTCAAGGACGTCTCCCGCGTCTGGCACACCTCGTACCTGTCGGACGAGCCCGGAGCGGCGATCGCCCAACACGTCCGGGACAACGTGAAGGGATCGGTGTACGCGATCGGCCCGGACTACCAGGGCGGCTGGGACGAGCTGCGGGGGTTCACCGACGCCTTCGGCAAGATCGGCGGGAAGCTCGCGAACGCCGACGGCAAGACGACCTTCACCCCGTTCCCGGCGACCACCAACTTCACCCCGTACTTCGCCCGCATCAAGGCCTCCGGCGCGGCGGCCGTCTTCACGTTCTACGCCGGCAGCGCCGCCGTCGACTTCGTCAAGCAGTACGCGCAGTCCGAGATCAAGGACATCCCGCTGTACGCGGCCGGGTTCCTCACCGAGGGCGGTGTGCTCAACGCGCAGGGCGACGCGGCCCGAGGTATCTACTCGGTACTCAACTACTCGCCCGACCTCGACAACGCCGAGAACCGCGCCTTCGTGGCGGCGTGGAAGGCCAAGCACGACGGTTCGCCGACGACCTACGCGCTCGCCTCGTACGACGCGGCGGCGGTGCTGGACCGGGCGATCGGCGCCGCCGGAAACGACCCGACCCCGGAGGCCATCAACACGGCCATCGGCCAGCTCGGCCAGATCGCCAGCCCGCGCGGCACCTGGCAGTTCTCCACCAGCACGCACTCACCCGTACAGAAGTGGTATCTGCGGCAGGTCCGCCAGGACGGCCGGGCGCTGTCCAACACCGTCGTGGGTGACCTCGCGACCGTCGGCCGGTGATGGCGGTGGCGGCCGGCACGAACCGGATCGACCCGTACCTGATACCGGCGCTGGACGGAGTCGCCTACGGGCTGCTCGTGTTCGTCGCCGCGTCGGGCCTGGTCTTCTGTTTCGGCGTCGCCAACATCCTCAACCTGGCGCACGGCATGCTCTACGCGATCGGCGGTTACACCGCCGCGGCGCTGCTCGACGGCGGCTGGGCAAGTCTGGCGTTGGCGTTGGGGGTTGGTGTGCTGACCGCCGCCGCGGCGGGGGTGCTCCTCGCCGGCCTGCTCGCGCCGGTCGCCGCCGGTAACCACCTGGGTCAGGCGCTGCTGACGTTCGGCGTGGCGTTGGCCGGCGGCAGCCTGCTCGTCGCAGGCTTCGGCCCCGACGACCCACAGGTCAAGGTGCCCGCCGCCCTGGAGGGCTCGGTGGTGGTCGCCGGTCACCGCTACGCCGCGTACCGGCTGGTCTTCATCGTCGTCGCCGCGGTGATCGCCGCCGCGCTCTACCTCGTGGTGCGGCGCACCAGGGCCGGGATGCTGGTCCGCGCGGCCGTCGACGACGCGGAGATGGTCGCCTGTCTGGGTGTGAGCCCGGCGCGGATCCGCGCCGGCGTGCTCGCCGCCGCCGGCGCGCTGGCCGGCGCGGCCGGGGTCCTGGGCGCACCCATCATCGGCCCCGGCACGGACACCGCCGACACAGTGCTGCTGTTGTCCCTGGTCGTCGTCGTCCTCGGCGGCCTCGGGTCCATGGGAGGCACCCTGCTGGCCGCGCTCGCGATCGGCGAGATCCAGACGCTGGGGGTGGCGCTGCTGCCGTCCGCCGCGCCGTTCCTGTTGTTCGCCGCCATGGCCGCGGTGCTGGCCGTGCGCGCACGCGGCCTGGCCAGCAGGTGGAGGACGACGTGAGGCACGAGGTCATCCGGCGGGCACGAGGCGCGATCGCCGCACTGGTCCTGGCCGGCCTGGTCGTGGCGCCCTGGGTGGTCGACGACTACACCACGGCGATCCTCGCCCGGACGCTGGCGCTGGCCCTGGTGGGGGTGAGCGTGGCCCTGCTCACCGGTGTCGCCGGCCTGCCGACCCTCGGCCAGACCGCGCCGTACGCCGCGGGCGCCTACGCGTGCGCCGTGGTCGGCAGCCGGGTCTCCGACGTCGGCATCGTGCAGCTCGCCGTCGCGGCGGGCGCCGGGGCGGTACTGGCCGCGCTCACCGTGCCGCTGGTCGTGCACGCCCGAGGGGTGGTCGTCCTGATGATCACGCTGGCGATCGGCGAACTCGCCGTCGTCGTCCTCGGCCGCTGGCGGTCGGTGACCGGTGGCACGGACGGGTTGGCCGGCATCGCCGCGGTCCGCCCCTTCTGGGGGCTCCCGACCCTCGCCAACGACCAGTCCCGCTACCTGTACGCCCTGGTCGTCACGGCCACGCTGGTCGGCGCGGTGCTGTTGCTGCTACGTACCCGGGCCGGGCTGCTGCTGCGGGCCGGCCGCGACGACGAGGCGCGGCTGCGGGCCAGCGGGCATCGGGTGCCCCTGTACCTGTCCGGCGCGCACATCGCCGCCGGGGCGATCGCCGGTGCCGCCGGCTCGCTCCTGGTCGTCGCCCAGCAGTACATCTCCCCCGCCGACTTCGGCTTCGACACGTCCGCGCTGCTGCTGCTCGGAGTCGTCATCGGTGGCACCGCCTCGGTGGGCGGCGCCCTGGTCGGCGCGGCGCTGGTCATCGCCGCCCGGGACTGGTTGTTCGGGCTGCTGCCCGGGCATGCGCCGCTGGTGCTGGGCCTGCTGTTCGTGGCCACGGTCTACCTGCTGCCCACCGGCGTGAACCGGGCCCGGAGCCGGCTGCGCCCGCCGGAGGCCCCGTCACACCAGCCCGCTGCTCCTGAGCAGGCCGCCGTCGCGGAGTCGCACCGATGACCGGCCTGCTCGAAGCCCAGGGTGTCACGGTGCGGTACGGCTCGCTCGCCGCGCTCGACAGCGTGGACCTGTGCGTCCACGACGGCCAGCGGCACGCGTTGATCGGCCCGAACGGCGCCGGCAAGACGACCCTGCTCAACGTGATCGGCGGGTCCACGAGACCGCAGCGCGGCACGGTGAGCTTCGACGGGCGCAACGTCGGCCAGTTGGGACCGGCGGCCCGCGCCCGCCGGGGCATCAACCGCATCCACCAACGTCCTGCGGTCTTCCCGACGTTGACCGCAACGGAAAACATCGTGGTCGCGGCGTTGCCGCGGGTCATCCCACGGCGCAGATGGTGGCCCGGCGGACGTCGCCGCATCGCGCACCACAGGGCGGGCACGCTGCTGGACCAGATGGGCCTCGCCGACGTCGCGGCGGTGCCCGCCGGGCACCTCGCACACGGGCAACGACGCCAGTTGGAGATCGCGATGGCCCTTGCCGGTCGCCCCCGCCTGCTGCTTCTCGACGAACCGGCCGCCGGACTGTCCGCCATCGAGGTCGGCCGCCTGTCCGAGGTGCTGCGGACGCTGCCCAGGGCGGTCGCCGTCCTTCTGGTCGAACATCGACTGGACCTGGTGTACGCCCTCTCCGACACGGTCACCGTGCTGCGCGACGGTCGCACCCTGGCCGCCGGCACGCCGGACGAGATCCGAACCTCGCCGCTGGTGCGGCAGGCCTACGCCGACGGGGTGGCCTGATGCTGTCCGTGGATCGCCTGTGCGCCGGCTACGCCGGAGGGACCGTGCTGCACGAGGTCAGCCTGCGGGTACGCCCCGGCAGCATCCAGGCCGTGGTGGGTCGCAACGGCGCGGGCAAGAGCACTCTCGTGCACACCATCGCCGGGCTGGTGCGCGCCCCCAGTGGCCGCATCGAGATCGGCGGGGTGCACCTCGCCGGCCGGCAACCGCACCGCATCGCCCAATCCGGCGTCGGTCTCGTTCCGCAGGGTCGACGGGTCTTCTCCCGGTTGACGGTGGCCGAGCACCTGCACCTGGCGGCCGCGCCGTGGCGGGCCCCCACCTCCGGCGGCGAGGGCTGGACGGTGGCCCGAACCCTCGACCTGCTGCCGAGGTTGGCAGCACGGCTGCGACACCGCGGCTGCGAACTGTCCGGCGGTGAGCAGCAGATGCTCGCCATCGCCCGCGCACTGCTCGGCCAACCACGGGTGCTGCTCCTCGACGAGCCCTGTGAGGGCCTGTCGCCCGACCTGGCGGCGCGGGTTCGCGAACTCGTCAACGGCCTCGCCGCCGACGGCTTGACCGTGCTGCTCGTGGAACAGCAACTCCAACACGCGATCGAGATCGCGGACCGGGTGGCGGTGCTGGAGTACGGCCGGGTGGTCTACGACCGACCGACGGCCGAGGCCCGCGTCGACCCCGCCCCGCTGGCGGCGATGTTGAGCGTCGCCGCCGCCCCCATGCCGCCGCCACCGAACCGATCGGCCCCTCGGCTCTGGGCCGACACCCCCACGTCACCCGACCCCTCGGAGAGGTAGACACCGATGGCAACCGCTACGAGCGATGGCACGTACACGTTCGACAACGGCCAACCGGAAGCCGTTCCCCAGATGCACGCCCTGGAGTCCTTCCTGGACCCGATCACGACGCGCCGACTCGCCCGCCCGGTGCTGGGACCGGGCGCGACCTGCTGGGAGGTCGGCGCGGGTGGCGGTTCGATGGCCCGGCGGATCGCCCGCGCGATCGGCGACGACGGGTCCGTACTCGCCACCGACATCGACCCCACACACCTGGTGGCCGAGGGCAACCTGCACGTACGCCGACACGACGTCCGGACCGAACCGCCACCCGGGGACGCGTACGACCTGATCCACGCCCGGCTGGTGCTGCTGCACCTCCCCGATCGACGGCGGGTCCTGCGTACGCTCACCGGCACGCTGGCTCCCGGCGGGTGGCTGGTGGTCGAGGAGTTCGACTGCACCGCGACGCCACGGGTGCTGACCGCGCCGAGTGACGACGCCGCGAAGCTCTTCGGGCAGGTGATGGACGCCATGATGGGGGTCCTGGAGGACCACGGCGCCGACCTGGGCTGGGCGCAGGACGTGCACACCGAGATGGCCCTCGCCGGCCTGACCGAGGTGGACACCATCACCCACTCGCAGAGCTGGGCCGGTGGTTCGACCGGAACGTCGCTCTACGAGACGAACTCCCGCCAGTTGGAGCCGGACCTGCTCGCCGCCGGGTTGTCGCCGAACCAACTGAACGCCTTCCGGCGGCTGGTCCGTGACCCGGGGTTCGCCGTCATGTCGTACCACTTCGTCTCCACGCGTGGCCGCCTGCCGGAGTGAGCAGGTAGACCACCGCGTGGAGAGCGGTCGCGCCGCCCGTAGCTCCCGCCGCAGCACGCCCCCCGCTGAGCCGGACAGCTCTACGGAGGCGTCGACCGCACCGGCCGGGTTCCTTGTGAGGAGCCCGGCCGGTCTGTGCGCGAGCCAGTCGGAGAGGCCCCGTCCGGCGGCGAACAGGTGCACTAGGTGATACGGCGCCGTACCCGCCACACCACCACACCGATCAGGACCGCCGCGACGGCGACGAACAGGGACGCCTCGATGAGCTGGAACGTCCAGAACCGGTCGGCGGGGTGGTAGACCCCGAACTGCTGGACGCCTCGCGCGTGCAGGAACTGGTTGAGGTTGGTGCCGGCCCGGTTGGCCGCGTCCTCCAGCTCGTAGTACTCGGTCCAGCTCAGCCTGCGCCCGGCGGCGTCTGCGTAGCCGTGTTCGATCACCCAGTCAGCAAAGCCGGACACCGGCCCGTGCCCAGCCTGGTCTTTCGAGCCCCCGACGGGGACCGGCTCCATGGTGGTGAGCGGCGTGGCGTACGCGGGACGGGCCAACAGCGCCACCGACATCCGGGCGGCGAGGAACGCCCCGAACGCGACGCCGAACGCCGGAAGGCTGCGACGGAGGATCGCCCCGGCGGCGGTGGCGACGCCGAACGCGAACAGCGCGTACGCCACCGGCACAAGTCCCTCCAGGTCGAAGGCGTCGTACTGGAACCGCCCTTCCCACGCGTCGAATGGCTGACGGAACCAGGTGAGCACCGCGGTGAACATCCCGGTGAGCGCGACGGTGACGCCGGCCAGCGCCGCGAGCTTGGCCGCCAGCCAGCGCATCCGCGGCACGGCCTGCGTCCAGGCGAGCTGCCAGGTGCCGTCCTCCAGTTCGCGCGCGAGCAGCGGCGCACCGAGGAACGCACCGATGACGACGGGGACCAGATAGAAGGCCGCCAGGAGATTCTCGACGTACCCGTACTCCTCGTCGAGCCGGCGGAAGGAGGCCGCGCAGTCCTCGGTGACACCGGCCTCTCCCGCACATCGGGCGGGACCGCCGGGGAACAGGTCGTGGGCCTGCGTCCCGAGCACGAGCAGGGCGATGCCGAACATGCCGACAAGCAGACCCAGGACGCAGACCTCGGTCCGGTGCTGGCGCCAGATCAACCACGTCACACCGCCACCCCCGACGTGAGCTGGGCGCTCGGCTCGGACGGCCGGCGCAGGTACGCCAGCACCAGGTCCTCCAGCGCGACCGGCTGGGCCTGCCACCCGGGCGCGGCCGGGAGCCCTCCGTCGCGTACCAGCACTGTCGAGTGTCGATCGCTGTGGACGGCCTCCACGACGGTGCCAGCCCGGTCGAGGTCGGTGGCCGTGCGCGGGCCGACGAGCAGCCGGTGCTCGGCGAGGAGGGTGTCGATGTCACCGGTGAGCGTGACCCGGCCGCGGTTGAGCACGATCAGGTGGTCGCAGACGCGCTCCAGCTCGTGCACGACGTGGGAGGAGAACAGGACGGTCACCCCGTCTTCGGCCACCGCGCCCATGAGGACCTGAAGGAACTCGTGCCGGGCCAGCGGGTCGAGGCTGGCCACCGGCTCGTCGAGGACGAGCAGGTCCGGTCGCTTCGCCAGGGCCAGCGCCAACGCGACCTGGGCCTGCTGCCCGCCGGAGAGCGTGCCGGCCCTGCGGTCGAGCGGGATGCCCAGCTTCGCCAGCCGGCGCTCGGCCAGCCCCTGGTCGAACCGCAGGTTGCAGGCCCGGCCGAAGCGGAGCATCTCGGCGACGGTGAAGCGCTTGTACAGCGGGTGGTCCTGGGCCAGGAACCCGATCCGGGACAGAGTTTGCGGGGTGCTGGCGGTGACGTCGTGGCCGAGGACCTCCACCGTGCCGGTGCTCGGTGCCAGCAACCCGACGACCAGGCGCAGCAGCGTGGTCTTGCCCGCGCCGTTCGGCCCGACCAGGGCGATCACGCCGCCCGTCGGCAGGGTCAGGGTGCAGTCGCGCAGCGCCCATCCCTTCCGGTACCGCTTGCCCACACCGTCGGTGCGCAGCGCGAACTCCGTCGCTGTCACGCCACTTCCTCATTCCTCGTCTGCTGGTGGACGGAGGTGAAAAGCGCGTCGACCGCCTGCTCGTCGAGGCCGGCCGCGTAGGCGCGGCGCAACCAGGTCGCCAGGCCGCGGCGCAGCGACGTGTACGTCGATGCCGACATCACGGCCGACTGCTGTTCGTTGACGAACGTGCCCTGACCGGGCCGGCCGGTGACCAGGTCCTCCTGCTCCATCTGCCGGTACGCCTTGGCGACGGTGTTCGGATTGATTGCCAGGTCCTCGACCACCTCGCGGATGAGCGGGAGGCGGTCACCGGGTTGGAGAAAGCCCAGCAGCACCGCCTGGCGGACCTGCTGGACGAGTTGCAGGTACGGCGGCACACCGGAGTGGGTGTCGAGCCGGAAGACGAACACGGTAGCCCCTTACTGCTTTCCTAGCACCATAGTAAAGCAGTAAATGGGTGGTCAAGGAAGCAGACGGGCCCCCACGACCGCGTCGCGCCGCCAGTGATGAGCCGAGGACGCCGTCGGGCCGGGTTCACCGCGTCAATGTCAGACTGCTCGGGTGATCGTCAGGCTTGCGGAGGAGCAGGACTTCAATGGCTTCCTTGGCCTGGCGGCCCAGGTCGAGTGTTGGTTCGGCTCGATGGTCGAGGATGTCGGCTTTCACGACGCTGTACGCAAGCACATTCGTCGGTGCACAGCGATCGTTGCTGCTTCCGAAGGGCCCGATCTGCTGGGCGGGGTGTTGTTCGCGGCGAAGGCCCCGACCCATCACGTTCACTGGCTTGTCGTATCCGAGCGTTCACGGGGGAAGGGCGTTGGTCGTGCGCTGATGGCAGAAGCCCTGCGCAGGTTCGTGCGGGGCCCCGGGTCCGTGGAGGTGGTGAGCTTTGGCGCCGATCACCCGGGGGCCCACGCCAGCGGCGCACGTGTCTTCTACGAACGACTTGGTTTCGCTCCTGCCGAGGCCGTCGAGCCCGGTCCGGAAGGGGGATCCCGGCAGGTCTTTCGCTTGGCCGTCACCTGATCCACGCGACCGGTGGCCCGCCCGGCCGGTCTGCAGGCGGACGTCCGGCGGTTACTTCGGTACGTGGAAGCGCAGGTGCGTGACGTGTGGTGATTCGATCACCGCGGTTCGTTCGAGCTCGATGTGGTCGGTGCCGAGGTGGTCGAACGGGCGCGTGCCGGTGCCGAGGAACACCGGTACGAGTTGGATGTGGATGTCGTCCACCAGCCCGGCCTTGACGAACTGTTGCGCGGTGGTGGGCCCGCCCATGATGAGGACGTTGCGGTCGCCCGCTGCGTGACGCGCCTGGCGCAGCGCGCTGTGCAGGCCGTCGTCGACGAAGGTGAAGGCGGCGCTCTTCATCGTCAACGGTTCGCGCGGCTGATGGGTCACCACGAAGCAGGGCACCGGGAACGGGGTGTCCTCCCACAGGTCCACACCGACATCGAACGTCCGCTTGCCGATCACCACGGCGCCCGTCGTCGCATGGACCTCTCGTACCTGTGCGGCGTCGACGCCGACCGGGGTGACGCCGTCCGCCGCCACGGCGCGGTCTCCGTCAGCCCGGAACAGCCACTCGTGCAACCGCTCGCCGCCTGCGCCCATCGGTTGTTCCTTGGTGACGTCGGGTCCGGCGGCGAAGCCGTCCAACGACACGCTCATGCTCAACAGAACGCGGCTCATCGCGTACTCCTCATCGTTCGGGTCCGTCAGGTGGACGTTCAGCAGGAGTATGACGTCACTCGATGTTGCCGAGGGGGCGCAATGCTGATCGACTCGACCGTGTCAGCCGGTGTCGGTGGCGTGTCGGGGCGGTGTCAGCGGGCCCACGCATGCTGTACGCATGACAGCTGACCTGGTGATCGAGGCTGAGGGCCTCGTCAAGACCTTCGGGAAGACGAGGGCGCTGCAGGGCGTGGACCTCGCGGTTCCCCGGGGCACGGTGCTCGGGGTGCTCGGCCCCAACGGCGCCGGCAAGACCACCGCCGTACGCATCCTCTCCACCCTGCTGACCCCGGACGGCGGAACCGCCCGGATCGGCGGTTTCGACGTGGTACGGGACGCCGAGCGCGTTCGGCAGAGCATCGGACTGACCGGCCAGTACGCCTCGGTCGACGAGGACCTGACCGGACGGCAGAACCTGGAGCTGTTCGGCACCCTGCTGGAGCTGGGGCGCGGCGGCGCCCGGCGGCGGGCTGCCGAGCTGCTCGACTGGTTCGACCTGACCGACGCCGCGAACCGGCCGGCCAAGACCTACTCCGGCGGCATGCGGCGACGGCTCGACCTGGCCGCCAGCCTCGTCGGCTCGCCCGACGTGATCTTCCTGGACGAGCCGACGACCGGGCTCGACCCGGCCAAGCGCGAGGACATGTGGGACGTGGTCCGCTCACTGGTGGGCAACGGCTCGACGGTGCTGCTCACCACGCAGTACCTGGAGGAGGCCGACGCGCTCGCCGACGCGATCACGGTGATCGACCACGGCCGGGTGATCGCGCACGACACACCCGAAGGGCTCAAGCGGGTGGTCGGCGGGCAGACCCTCGAGGTCCGGCCGTCCGACCCGGCGCACCTGCCCCGGACCGCGGAGATCCTGACCCAGGTCGGCTCCGGCGCGCCGGCCGACGAGATCCGCAAGGGCGTGCTCGCGGTGCCGGTCACCGACGACGCGGCCCTGACCGAGAGCGTCGCGCGTCTCGCCACGGCCGGCATCGCGGTCACCGAACTGTCCCTGCACCTGCCGAGCCTGGACGAGGTGTTCTTCACCCTCACCGGGCGTACGGCGTCCGAAGACGACACCACCCGCCCCACGGAGGTCGCGGCATGAGCACACTGACCGACGCACCACCCACCCGGAACCGGGCACTGTCGACGATTACCGCGCAGCCGCGACCGTTCCGACTGGTCCGGCACTCGTTGGCGCTCGCCAAGCGCAGCCTCATCAAGACCTGGCGTACGCCCGAGGCGCTCATCGACGTCACGTTGCAGCCGGTGCTGTTCCTCGTCATCTTCGTGTACGTCTTCGGCGGCGCGGTCGCCGGATCGACCCACGACTACCTGCAGTTCCTGCTGCCCGGCATCCTGGCGCAGACCATCGCGACAGGTGCCATCGCGATCGGCGTCAACCTCAACACCGACATCTCCAAGGGCATCTTCGACAGGTTCCGGTCGTTGCCGATTCCCCGCTCCGCACCACTTGTCGGCGCGGTCCTCGGCGACGTCGTCCGGTACGTGATCGTCACGGTGTCGACCCTCGCGATCGGTTACGTGATGGGTTTCCGGATCGAGACCGACCTGTTCCGGGCCATCGCCGGGTGTCTGCTCGCGGTGCTGTTCGCGCTCTGCCTGAGCTGGCTGCCGGTGCTCGTGTCGATGAAGGTGCGTACCGCGGGTGCCGTGCAGGGCGTCATGTTCGCGCTGATCATGCCGCTGAGCTTCGCGTCCAACGTGTTCGTCGGCGCCGACACCCTGCCCGGCTGGATGCAGGCGTTCGTGGACGTCAACCCGATGACCCACCTGGTGGCGTCGGTCCGGGGTCTGTTCCTCGGCACCCCGCTCGGTTCGCACGTGTGGTGGACACTCGCCTGGTGCGCCGGCTTCGTGGTGCTGTTCATGCCACTCGCGCTGCGCGCATACCGGAAGAAGATCTAGGGCCTGTTTCATAAGACCTGGCCGGCCTGCGGCGGGCCCGGACGACGCCCGGCGGCGTTGCGGTTTCGTCCGGATACGACACCGGTATCCGGACGAAACCGCGCCTTGCCGGATCGCCGCCCGGACTCCGCCTCGGCTCGACCGCCCTTATGAAACAGGCCCTAGGCGAGCAGGTCGCTCATCAGCTCGCGGATCCGGGCGGCGGCTGCGGCGACCGGCCGCCCCCGCCACGCGACCAGCAACGACTCGCGCCGCTCCTCGTCAGCGAGGGCGGCGTCGAGTCGTTCGGCCTGCCCGGGCGGGAAGAACATCCCGACGTGGGTACCGACACGCGTTGCGAGCGTGAACAGTTCCCGCGCGGTCTCGTCGTCACCGCGGTACGCCGCGAGTTCGGCGCCGCCCTGCGCCCACGCGCCGATGATGGGGAGGTCCTTCGAGGAGAGCGCGTCTTCCCGGGCGAGGGTCAACAGGGCGACCGCGTGCGCGTCGGGGTTCTCCCCCGGCATTGGCCGTGCCTGCGCCACCCGCAGGTCGAGGACCGCCACGGCGACGCGCAGCATGGCTTGCGGCTGTGGCTGCGGGCTCGTCCAGCCGCTCAGGATCCGGGTCACCCGAGCGCCGTACGCATGGGCCTCGTCGTACTGCTGACGCTGCCAGGCCAGGTGAGCCAGCCCGAGGCAGGCGACGGCGGCGTCCACCGCCTCGCCGTCGCCCGGGGCGGCCGTCTCCGCCAGTCGTCGTTCGGCCTCCCCGTCACCGGTCAGGGCAAGCTGGACGTCCAGGCGCACCCGGATCGACCGGGCGTCCTGGGCGGCACCGATCATCTCCATGTGGTGGACGCTGCGCGCCAGCCACTCGGCCGACCCGGTGTCCCCGCTGGGGTTGAGGAACTGCCCGACGGCACCCGCCGCCATCGCCATGCCCCAGTGGTCACCGGCGATCGCGAAGCGGTGGTAGGCCTGCTCGGCATCGGTGACCGACGCCTCGGGCATGCCGCCGTTCTCCCGGGCCGCGGCGCGGGCGAACAGGCCGAGTGCCTGCACGTGCGGGTCGGGGTGCGCGACCAGTTCGTCAGCGGCCTTCATGCTGCGATCCACGTCGGAGGCGTCGAACTCGGGCAGCGCCGACGCGAGCGCTGTCAACCGGGACGAGACCTCGTCGGGTCGCTCGGCGAGGAGCGTGCGCAGTGCCCGCCGGGCGAGCACCGCGAGCCGGAGTTCACCGCTGATGCCGGAGTTCACCCCGGTCAGCAGGCACAGCCAGGCGAGCCGGTCAGCGTCGGGTAGTGGTCGCCCGGCACCACGACCCTGCAGGATCGCCGAGTGGCGTCGTCGGACCGGGTCGGCGACACCCATTATCCCGCGCGCCCACCCGAGGACCTCCAGGTGAAGGCCGCGCACTGTCCAGAGGTGGAACAGCGCCGTCGCGACGTCGACAGTGGCCGCCTCGTCGTCCTGGGCGAGCGCCCAGCGCAGGGCGGCGAGCAGGTTGTCCTGCTCGGCGGCGCAGCGGTGCAGCGCCTCGACCTGGCCGGGTCCGACGAAGCGGCCGGCGAGGGCGACGGCCCGCTCCCGGGCCCACGTGACCAGCCCGGTCATGGCCGCCCCTCGGGCACCGACCGCGTCGAGCCGGGCTTCGCCGTACTCACGGACCGTTTCGAGCATCCGGTAGCGCGGCGGGCCGTCCCCCTCGACCAGGGTCAACAGGGACTGCTCGACGAGTGTCGCCAGGCCGCGACGGACGTCCGGGGTCTGCGCGACGGCGGCGGCGAGATCCGCGGTGAAGGGCGCGGGAATGACCGCGACCCGTTGCAGCAGGTCGCGGTCGTCCTCAGCGAGCAGTTCCCTGCTCCAGTCGACGAGCGCCCACAGGCTGGCGTGCCGCTCCGGCAGGCCGCGCAGAGCGTCGTCGAGCAGCGCGAACCGGTCGGTCAGCCCGGCGAGCACGTCGTCGATCGGCATGTGTCGCAGTCGCGCCGCGGCCAACTCGAGGGCCAGGGGCAGGTTGTCGAGCCGGTGGCAGAGGGCCAGCGCCCGCGCGGTGTCCCAGGTGGGCACCGCGCCGCCGGCCCGGGCGCGCGACTCGAGGACGGCGAGGGCGTCGGCGTCGGGCAGCACGGTCAGCCGGTGCACCAGTTCACCGGCCAGACCCAGTGGGGCCCGGCTCGTGGCGAGCACCGCGGCCTCCGGGGACGCCACAGCGACCAGGTCCGCCACGACGGTGGCCACCGCGTCGAGGACGTGCTCGCAGTTGTCGAGCACGACCAGCCCGTCGAGGTCGGGTGCGACGGCGCGAAGGCGTTCCTCGGGGCTGAGCACCCGCCGTTCCAGGCCGAGATTGCCACCGGTCGACGAGGTGTCCGCGCCCCCGAGGGCTGCGAGCACTGTGGGTAGCACCTCGTCGGGCGCGCGCAGGCCGGCGAGTTCGATCACGCGTACCGACTGCCCGGCCGCCCCCGTGCGCCGCGCCACCTCGGCGGCGAGGCGGGTCTTGCCCGCGCCGCCGGATGCCACGATCGTCACCACTGCCGCGTCGACCAGTGCCTCCACCACGGCCTCGACGTCTCGTTCCCGGCCGACGAGGGCGGTCATCGGCCGACGCCAGGCGGTCGGCAGGGCGATCCGCGTCGGTTGCCGGGGTGTCTCCGCGACGACCGGGGTGGTCAGCTCGCCGCGCAACAGCGCCAGGTGGACCTGTGTGATCACCGGCGACGGGTCGGTGCCGTACCGCTCGGCCAGCTCGGCCCGGAGTCGTTCGACCACCTCCAGCGCCTCCGCCTCCCGTCCCTGGGCGGCGAGGATCCGGACGAGCAGGGCGGCCGAGGGCTCGTCCGGCGGTGTACGGGCGACGAGCCGGCTCAGGTCGGCCTCGTCGAACGGGCCCACACCGGCGAGTGCCGCCTGCGCGCGAAGCGCGGCGACATCGGCGAACAGGCGGGTGTCCTCGGCGCTGACCAGCTCGGGCACCTCGGGGAAGAGGGCGCGCGCCTGGTCGGCGAGGCTGCGGGCGGCCGGCAGATCGCCGTTGTCGAAGACGGTCCGCGCCCGGTCGACGAGGCCCCGCGCCTCGACCGCGTCGACGGTGACCTCCTCGGCGGGCAGCCGGTATCCGCCGGGCACCGCGACCACGGGCAGCCCGAGGCGGCGCACCCGGGACACGAGTGCCTGCACGGCACCTGTCGCGTCGTCGGGTGGGGTGCCGCCCCACACGGCGTCCACGAGCAGGCTTGTGGAGACCGCCCGTCCCCGCGCGTCGACGAGCGCGCGGACCACCGCCGCGAGACGTTCACCCCGAACGGGCTGACCGTCGACTGCGAACGGACCGAGGGTGGTGATCTGCACGGACCCAGCATCCCCCACGCATGCGAGCCCGCGACGACCGCCGGTCCGTCCCCGGTGAGCTGACCCGTTGGCCGACTTGACACGCCGGCATTTCGTTAGGTTAGCCTAACCTCATGCAGAACGAGTTGGCGTCGGCCAACGGGGAGCGCAGCCTGTCCGGCGTCGACCTCCGTCTGGGCTACCACGGCGTGCCGGTAGTGCACGGCGCCATGATCAACCTTCGCGCCGGCGCCGTGACCGCCCTCGTGGGGCCCAACGGCAGTGGCAAGTCCACCCTGCTGCGGGCCCTGGCCCGCCTGCACCCGATCGAGTCCGGTCTGGTCCACCTCGCCGACGGCGTCGCGGCCGCCAGCCTCCCGTCCCGGGAGTTCGCCCGGCGGGTCACCCTGCTCGCCCAGAGCCGTCCGGTGCCCAGCGGCGTCACCGTCCACGATGTCGTCGGCTACGGCCGGCACCCCTACCGGGGGCGCTGGCGCACCGAGGATCCGGACGGTCCCGCCGCCATCGCCCGCGCCATGGACGTCACCGGCGTCACCGCGATGGCCGAGCGGCCGGTCGACGAACTCTCCGGCGGCGAGTTGCAGCGGGTGTGGCTGGCCACCTGCCTGGCCCAGGACACTCCGGTGCTGCTCCTCGACGAACCCACCACCTTCCTCGACCTGCGCTACCAGGTGGAGATCCTGGACCTGGTCCGTGACCTCGCCGACGACCACGGCGTCGCCGTCGGTGTCGTCCTGCACGACCTCAACCAGGCCGCCGCCGTGGCGGACGAGGTGGTCCTGCTGCACCAGGGCAGGGTCCGTGCCACCGGCACCCCGGCCACCGTCTTCACCGAGGAAGCCCTCACCGAGACCTACGGAATCCGCATCGAGGTGACCACCGATCCGATCAGCGGACTGGTCACCACCCGCCCCGTCGGGCGGCACGCGGTCCGCGCCCTGGTCTGAAACACCCCTCATCCCCAGCAGAGAAAGACCGTCATGACCCGTACCCGTTTCACAGCCCTCATCGCCGTCGTGGCCGCCCTGACACTCGGCGCCTGCGGCACCACCGAGAAGGCCGCCACTCCCGAGACCTCCGCCTCGGCGGCCGGCGGGCCGGTCACCATCACCGACAGCCGGGGCAAGGAGATCACCCTCAAGGCCCCGGCGACCAAGGTCGTCGGGCTCGAGTGGGGCGAGGTCGAGATGCTGGTCAGCCTGGGCGTCATGCCCGTCGGTGTGGCCGACCCGAAGGGCTACGGCACCTGGGTCACCTCCGCGAAGCTCGACCCGAGCGTCAAGGACGTCGGCGCTCGCGGCGAACCCAGCATCGACTCGATCGTGGCCCTCCAGCCCGACCTCGTCGTGATGGAGGACGACCGGGGCGGCACCATCGTCAGTCAGCTGGAGAAGTTCGTCCCCGTCGTGGTCGCCAAGGCCAGTGACGCCACCGACAACCTCGGCCGGATGCGCGCGGACCTCAACATGATCGCGAAGGCCGTCGGCAAGACCGCGCAGGCGGAGAAGCTGCTCGCCGACTTCGACACGGCCATCGCCGACGGCAAGAAGAAGATCGCCGACGCGGGCGCCGCCGGCCAGCCGTTCGCCATCGCCGACGGCTGGAAGGAGGGCAGCACCGTCAGCATCCGGATGTTCGGCAAGGGCGCGCTCGTCTCCCAGATCGGCATCCAACTCGGCCTCACCAACGCCTGGACCGGCAAGACCGATGAGGTGTGGGGCCTCGGCCAGACCGACGTCGAGGGCATGACCGTGCTCAAGGACCCGAACATGCGTCTCTTCTACAACGCCTCCGACGGCGACGACGTGTTCGCCGACGGGCTCGCCAGCAACGCCATCTGGAAGTCGCTGCCCTTCGTGCAGAAGGGCAACCTGCACAAGATGCCCAACGGCATCTGGACCTTCGGTGGGCCGCTCTCCGGCAAGCAGTACATCGACGAACTCGTCAAGACGTACACGGTGTGAGCGTGCTGAACGCACCCCCACGCCCGGAGCCGGCCACCCGGCCGGCTCCGGGCGGACGCCTGGCCGTACCCCGCGTCGCCGGGGTCTTCGTCGCGGCGCTCCTGCTGCTGCTCGTGGTCGGCGCGGTGCACCTCACCCAGGGCACCTCGAACGTCGGGGCCCTCGACCTGCTCCGGCTCGCGACCGGCGACGACGACGAGGCGGCCCGCGTGCTGATCGCCTCCCGGCTGCCTCGGCTGCTCGCCGGGCTGGCCATCGGCGTGGCACTCGGGTTCGCCGGCGCGGCGTTGCAGTCGATCGCCCGCAACCCGCTCGCCTCCCCCGACACCCTCGCGGTCAACGCCGGTGCCCATCTGGCGATCGTCGCCGTCGCCGCGTTCGGCATCTCGTTGCCAGCGCTGCCCTCCGGTGGCCTCGCCTTCTGCGGCGGGCTGGCCGCCGCCGGCCTGGTGATGGCGATGTCCTCCGGTGGGCAGGCCGGCACCACCCGGCTGATCCTCGCCGGCTCGGCGACCGCGCTGGCGCTCGGGTCGGTGACCACCCTGCTGCTGCTCCTCTTCGAGCAGGCCACCATCGGTCTGTTCGCCTGGGGCAACGGCTCTCTGGTGCAGAGCGACCTGACCGCGCTGACCCAGCTCGCCCCGGTGATCGTCGGCGCAGCCCTCGTGCTCGTGCTGCTCGGACACCGCCTCGACATCCTCGCCCTCGGCGACGACACCGCCACCGTGCTCGGCCTCGACGTGCGGCGTACCCGGCTCACCGTCATGGTGCTGGCCGTACTGCTCTCCGCCGCGGCGGTCACCCTCACCGGCCCGGTCGGCTTCGTCGGCCTGTGCGCCCCGGTGATCGTCCGGCTGCTCGCCCCCGTGGTGCCGGGGGTGCACCGGCACCGCGTCCTGCTGCCGTTGTCCGGCATCGCCGGGGTCATCATCGTGCTCGGCTCCGACGTGCTGCTCCGGGCCGCGATGGGCGGGCAGGCCGGCGTCGACATTCCGACCGGCGTGGTCACCACCCTGTTCGGCGCGGCGATCCTCATCTGGCTGGCCCGCCGGCACCGCGACGCGGGCCCCACCCGCCGCCCGCCCGGCGGGCACGCGGCCGTCCGCTCCGCTGCCTTCCACCGCGGCGTCGTCGCCATCACCGCCGTCGTGACCATCTCCGCCGTGACGGTCGGCATGCTCGTCGGCGACACGTGGGTGCTGCTCGGGGACGTCGTCAACTGGATCAACGGCAGCACCGGGCCCGCGTACACCTTCGTGCTGGACCAGCGGTGGCCGCGCGTCGCCGCGGCGGTCCTGGCCGGCGCGGCGCTCGCGGTCGCCGGCACCACAGTGCAGGCGGTCTGCCGCAACCCGCTGGCCGAACCCGGCATCCTCGGCATCACCGCCGGCGCCGGGCTCGGAGCGGTCTCCCTGCTCACCTTCGTGCCGTTGGCCGGGGTGTGGGCCGTCTCCGGCGTCGCCGGGCTCGGCGCGATGGTGGCGTTCGCCCTGGTGTACGGCCTGGCCTGGCGCGGCGGACTGAGCTCCGACCGGCTGGTGCTGATCGGCTTCGGCGCCTGGCAGGGCGGCATGGCAGTGATCACCTTCCTGATCGTCGCCTTCGACCCATGGAACACCGGGAAGGCGTTGACCTGGCTCTCCGGCTCCACCTACGGCCGGATGCCGACCCAGGTGCTGCCGGTGCTGATCGCCCTGCTGGTGCTCACCCCGGCAGTGGTCGCCGCCCGTCGGGAGCTCGACCTGATGGCGTTGGACGACGACACCCCCCGGGTGCTGGGCGTCCGCCTGGAACGCACCCGGCTGGTAGCGCTCGGCGCGGCGGCGCTGCTCACCTCCACAGCGGTCTCGGCCGTCGGGGTCATCGGCTTCGTCGGCCTGGTCGCCCCGCACGCCGCGCGGGCTCTGGTGGGCGGGCGGCACTCCCGGGTGCTTCCGGTGGCCGCCCTGCTCGGCGCGGCGCTGGTCAGCATCGCCGACACCCTCGGCCGGACGATCATCGCTCCGGCCCAGGTCCCCGCCGGCCTGGTCACCGCCATGATCGGCACCCCGTACTTCGTCTGGCTGCTGTGGCGCTCCCGCGCCATGACGAACAACCCCCGCTAGCTGCCGAGCCGAGAGAGGCACCATGACCGAGACCCTGCCCATCGCCCCCTGGCGCGTGTTCACCGTCACCGTCGCGGCGCTACGCCGACTCAGCCCGTCCTTCGTCCGGGTGACCTTCAGCGGCGTCGACCTCGACCGCTTCGCGGACAACGGGTACGACCAGCGGATCAAGCTGGTGCTGCCAATGCCCGGCCAACACGGGGTGAACCTCGCCGGTGGCGCGGACTGGTACGCGGCCTGGCGGGCTCTGCCCGAGCACCTGCGCAACCCGATTCGCACCTACACGGTGCGGGCGGTTCGGCCCCACCTGGCCGAGGTCGACGTCGACCTGGTGCTGCACGGCGATGGTGGTCCGGCGACGCGCTGGGCTCGGCGCGCGAGCGTCGGCGACGAGATCGCCCTCGTCGGTCCGGACGCGGGCTACGACGGCAGCCACGGCGGCATCGAGTTCCGGCCGTCGACCGGGAGCTGCCTGCTGCTGGCCGGGGACGAGACCGCCGTACCGGCGATCGCCAGCATCTGCGAGCGGCTCCCCCTCGACACCCGGGGCACGGTCCTGCTGGAGGTGCCCGACGCCGACGACGTGTTGTCGCTGATCACACCCCCCGGCATCGAGGTCCGCTGGCTTCCTCGGGGCCTCGACGCACACGGCAGCCGGCTGGTGCCCGCGGTCGCCGCCGCAGCGGAGGAACTGCTGCTCCCGGGCCCGTCCGGGGCCGCGCAACCCGTCGTCGACCTGGACGTGGACACCGAGATTCTGTGGGAGGTCCCCGAGGAGGTGGCCGCGGCGCCCCTGTACGCGTGGTTGGCCGGGGAGGCCGGCGTGATCCGCACCCTGCGGCGGCACCTGGTCACCGAGCGAGGGCTGGACCGACGGGCTGTGGCCTTCATGGGTTACTGGCGTCTCGGGCACGCCGACCCCGCCTGACCGCCGCGAACCGCGCCGCCGCCCCGGCAGCCACGCCGCCGGCGGGGGCAGCCGCCGAGTCCGTCCGAAGGCCGGGGCGGCCGTGAGGTGCGTCGGTGGCCGCGCGGTGCGTACAGTTTCGGGTCGGACTTGGGGCGAGCTGGGGTGACCCGGCACGGGATACGGGACGAGACGACGACGCATGACGGTGGACAACATTACCGAAAACGGTCAGAAGGGCCTTGACCGCGAACGCGGTCAGCAGGGCATTGACCGAGAACGGCTGGAGACCTGCCTCAGCGTCTTCGAGGCGTTGGAGGCGCTGCCCTCCGACCACCCGGACGTGGTGCGGGTGCAGCGGGCCACCGCCCGGCTCTACAAGGTGGTCAAGCAGCGGCGACGAGATGAGCGGCGAGACGCCGTCCTCGCCGCCGACCGGGCGGTGACGGAGGCCACCGCCACCGGTGCTCCCGGGAGGATCGACGACGAGACCCAGGGCATCCCGCTCGCGTCATCGGTCGCGGGCGAGACGGCGGGCTTCCTGCACAACCCGCGCGGCTGCTACGTCTGCAAGCAGCGCTACCACCAGGTGGACGCCTTCTATCACCAGCTCTGCCCGTCCTGCGCGACGCTCAACCGGGAGCGCCGCGACGCCCGTACCGACCTGACCGGCCGGCGCGCGCTCCTCACCGGCGGCCGAGCGAAGATCGGCATGTACATCGCGTTGCGGCTGCTGCGCGACGGCGCCCACACGACGGTGACCACGCGGTTCCCGCACGATGCGGTACGCCGGTTCGCCGCGATGCCGGACAGCGCCGACTGGCTGCACCGCCTGCGCATCGTCGGGATCGACCTGCGTGACCCGGCGCAGGTGATCGCCCTCGCCGACTCGGTGAGCAGTCAGGGCCCTCTGGACATCCTGATCAACAACGCGGCACAGACCGTCCGCCGCTCCCCCGGGGCGTACGCGCAGCTGGTCGCCGCTGAGGCCGCGGCACTGCCGGACGGCCCACTGCCGGAGTTGATCACATTCGCGAAGCCGGGTGGGCAAGACGCCCCGGCAGGCGCGCTCACCGCCGGGCTCACCCCGCACGCGCTCACCGCGTTGGCGCTGACCAGCGGTTCCGCCTCGCCGGAGCGGATCGCGGCGTCCACGGCAATCGACGCCGGGGGCCTCGTACCGGACCTCGACTCGGTCAACAGCTGGGTTCAGCGGGTGCAGGAGGTCGACCCGGTCGAGCTGCTCGAAGTGCAGCTGTGCAACGTGACCGCGCCGTTCGTGTTGGTCAGCAGGCTGCGCCCGGCGATGGCCGCCGCGTCGGCCCGCCGTAAGTACGTGGTGAACGTGTCGGCGATGGAGGGCCAGTTCGGCCGTGGCTACAAGGGGCCGGGGCACCCGCACACCAACATGGCCAAGGCCGCGTTGAACATGCTGACCCGTACCAGCGCCGAGGAGATGTTGACCGACGGCATCCTGATGACCAGCGTCGACACCGGCTGGATCACCGACGAACGGCCGCACCCGACCAAGATGCGCCTGGCCGACGAGGGCTTCCACGCCCCGCTGGACCTGGTCGATGGCGCCGCCCGGGTGTACGACCCGATCGTCCGTGGTGAGCAGGGCGAAGACCTGTACGGCTGTTTCCTGAAGGACTACGCGCCCTGCGCCTGGTGATCGCCCGCAACGACGAGGAGAAGAAGAACATGTCAGACGACCGTGACGCGTGGCCGACGCTGGACGAGCTGCTGCGCGAGGAGAGCGAGCTGGAACTCGCGGGCCTGTCCGAGACGGACGCGTACGAGCTGGGGATGCTCGCCGTCGCCGCCGCGAGTGAGCAGCGACTGCCGGTGTCGATCGGGGTGTGGCGGGCGGGACGCCAGCTCTTCCACTGTGGTCTGCCGGGCTCGACGGCGGACAACGACGCGTGGCTGCGCCGCAAGGGGCGGGTGGTGATGCGCTTCGAGCACTCGTCGCTGTACATGGCCCGGTTGTGCCAGGACAAGCAGGTGACGCTGGCCGAACGGTACGGCCTCCCGGCCGAGCGGTACGCGGCGGCCGGGGGCGCGGTGCCGCTACGCGTCCGGGGCACCGGCGTGGTGGGTTGGGTCGGTGTCTCCGGGCTGCCGCAGCTCGACGACCACCGTTTCGTCGTCGACATCCTCCGCAAGCTTCCCCGCTGACGCTGCGGACCCGGCGGCCCTCACACGAGGCCGCCGGGTTCGGTCGTCAACGCGCCCGTCGGTTGGCGCGCAGGGCACCGAGGAGCACGCCGGGTCGGGCCAGCGAGCGCGGGTGTTCACGCATGGAGACGACCTCGTTGAACCGTCGTGCTGTCGCCACGTCCGTGACGGTCGCTTCGATGATCTGGCGGCTCGCCCAACTGGAGATCCGGTAGCCGCGCGGGTAGGGCCCGTCGACGTGGGGCAACGCCAGGTCGGCGGAGGTCGAGATCGACCAGGCGGCGTCGACGACGACCTGCTGCAACGCGAGGAAGTGACGCGCGGGCGTCCGCGGATCCGGGTTGGACCGAAGGTACGTCGACAGGCAGGCCGCGTGCAGGGCCGCCGACGTCATCCCCTGCCCGTACACCGGGTTGAATGACGCGACGGCGTCACCGACGCTGACCAGGCCGGCCGGGAACCGCTTCAGCGCGTGGAAGTCCCGTCGGCGGCTGTCGGCGTGGTGGTAGGTCTGGACGTCGCCCAGCATCTCCTGGTCGGCGACCTCGCCGAACTCCGGCGGGAACTGCTCGCGCAGGCGACGGACGAAGTCCTCCGGCGTACGCCCCGGTCGGTCGTTGCCGTAGCCGGCCATCATGGCCATCCACCGACCGTCCTCGATGGCGAAGAACGCGGCCCCGGCCACGTCCATCGCCATCCTCGGGGTGTGCAGCGCCAACACCACGGTCGTGGCCGGGGTGACCTCCGGGCGGCGGAACAGGGCTGTCGCGTAGTTCAGGTGCACTGTCATCCGCCGGGTGGCCGGCCGCTCCCAGCCGGCCTGCTCCAACCAGTCCGAGAGTCTGCTCGACCGACCCATGGCGTCCACCACGAGGTCACCGGTCTCCACGCCGGTCACCCCGGCGACCTCGCAGCGGACCCCGGTGACCGCCGCGCCGTCGAACACGAGACCTGTGGCGCGTGCGGTGATCGTCTTGACGTTGGGGAGCCGGAGCACCTGTTGGCGGATCAGCCCTTCCAGGAGCGGGCGGCTGCCGGCCAGGCTGTCGGCGTCGTCGGGGACGACAACCTTCGGGCGGCCGTCGAGGTAGTTGCGCCGCGCCTCGGGTGGCGCCTCGACCGCCCCGCGTGCCAGCGCCGCGTCGCGGAAGCCGGGAAACAGGCGCTCCAGCTGGAGGAAGCCGCCGGGCAGCAACGCGTGCAGCTGCGTCCCCTGGGGTACGCCGGGCCGCGCCCCGGCCACCTGCGGGTCGTCCCGGTCGATGATGACGACGCTGTCGGCATGGTCGGACAGCACCCGGGCGGCCAGCAGGCCGGCGACGCTGCCGCCGACCACGACGGCCCGACCCATCGTCGGGGAGGTCTGGTCAGGGGGTCGGACCGCGTTCAGCTCCGCGAAGACCCGGGATGGGGAGAGGGACATCGTGCTCTCCAAGGGATACGAGGTGTGGTGCCCTCCGTGCCGCCGGCGTTCGGTGGGCGGGCGGACCGGTGGACGGTCGTCCGGCGTGACGCCCGCCGATCGTCGCACAACCACCTGAAGGGCAACCGTCTGTGTCTGCCAGATGACCACGTGTCGGACGACGGGGTGGACACGACCGTCGTTCGGACGGCCGATTGGCGTGCGACGATGCCGACTGTCACGATCTCCGGCATGCCCGTTGCGCGTCGTACCCTCCTTCTCGCCGGCCTGGCCGCCGCGACCTCCGCCGTCACCGGTTGCGGCGACAACGGCGCGCCGGAATCCGGTGTGGCCGGGCCCGGTGACGCGGTGACCGCGACCGACGCCGCCGGCAACCGGGTGGGCTTCGGCGCGGCCGGGAAGACCACACCGCCGTCGGGTACGCCGAGCGCCGCGGCCTCCGCGAGCGGCGGTGCCGCGCCCGCCGGCCAGGCCCGCTATGCGCAGGAGGTGACGGCGCTGCTGCGGCGGCACCTGCCCGCCACGCCGCAGACCGTGCAGCACAAGGGCTTTCCCGGCGCGGTCGCCGTCGTCCTGGTCGACGGGAAGACGACTGTGCACACCGCGGTCGGGGAGGCGTTGCGCTACGGCGCCGGGCCCAAACTGCTGCCGGCGGGGCAGCGCGTCGAGATGCGCCCGGACTCCATCTTCGACCTCGCCTCGGTCACGAAGGTGTACACGGCCATCCTGCTGTTGCAACAGGTCGACAAGGGTCGGGTCGAGCTGGGCGCGCCGGTGCGCGACTACCTGCCCGGCTTCACCGGAGCCGGCACCGAGCGGATCACCGTCGAGATGCTGCTGACCCACACCAGCGGTCTCCCGGTCGGCGCGAAGGTCACCGGGCTTGCCGACAACACGGCCCGCTGGAACGCCGTGCTCACCACCGGGCTGGTCTCCGGCGCCGTGCCCGGCACCACGTTCCGCTATTCCAGCGTCGGGCTCATGGTCGCCGGCAAGATCGTCGAGAAGGTCACCGGCCAGCGGCTCGACCAGGCGCTCAAGAGCAACCTCACCGGCCCGCTCGGCCTACGCGACACCGGCTTCAACCCGAACACCTGGCTGTCGGGCAGCGCGAAGGCCAGCCGGCTCGTCGCCACCGACGCCCGCTCGTCCCGGGGTCTGCTCCGGGGCACCGTCCACGACGACGTCGCCAACCACCTCGGCGGCGTGGCCGGTCACGCCGGCATCTTCGCCACCGCCGGCGACCTGGCCGTCATCGGGCAGATGCTCCTCAACGGCGGCACCCACCAGGGCAGGAAGATCCTCGCCGCGACGACGGTGCGTCGGATGCTCACCAACCAGAACTCCGGGAAACCAGCGATCGACCCGGAGCGGCCCAACCGGACCGCCGCCCACGGACTCGGGGTCGTGCTCAACCAGAGTTGGTTCATGGGCCGGCTCGCCTCCGCCCGGACCTTCGGCCACACCGGTTTCGCCGGCCCGTCACTCCTGGTCGACCCGGCCCGGAAGCTCGTCCTCGCGCTGCTCACCAACCGCGCGCACCCCAACTGGAGTTGGTCGAATCCCGATCCGGTCCGCGCCGCTCTCGGCGACCTGCTCGCGAAAGAGGTCAACTGATCGACGACCGTCAGGTGTAGACCGCCGCGCCGCACCCTGACACGATACTTGCGCTATCAGTGCAGATACTTCGTCGCTCAGGGTGGAGGACCGATGCACGTGTCTCGCCGGAGACTGCTCTCCGTACTGGCCGGGGGCGCCCTCGCGGTCGGCTTGTCCGTCGCTCCCGTCCCACGGGCCGCCGACGCCGCCACCACACCGACGTACCGCCCGGTGATCTTCGTGCACGGCAGCGCCGGGTCGGCGACGCAGTTCCAGTCCCAGGCCAAGCGTCTCGCCAGCAACGGCTACCCGATCGACGTCATTGAGGCCCACGAGTACGACTCACCGAACATCGCCACGATCCTGCCCCAGGTGTACGCGGGGCTCGACGCACGGATCACCCGCCTGCTGGCGGCGACCGGCGCGGACCGGGTCGACCTGCTCGCGCACTCCCTCGGCACCTTCGTCATGCAGGGCTATCTCAACAGCTCACCGGCACGCGCCGCCCGCGTCGCCCACTACGTCAACCTGGACGGGCGCCCCGCCGCCTCCCTGCCCGGTGGTGTGCCCACCCTCGCCATCTGGGGTGAGGGCGACCCGGCCCGCGCCGTCGTCGGCGCGACGAACGTGCACCTCCCCGACCAGTCCCACACGCAGACCGTGTCGTCGCCGGAGTCGTTCGGCGAGATCTTCCGGTTCCTCCAGGGTCGGGCGCCGCACACGACACGGATCACGCCCCAGCTCTTCGGCACCGCCCGGGTCTCCGGTCGCGCGGTGCTCTTCCCGAGCAACGCCGGCGTCGCCGACGCGACTGTCGAGGTCTACCCGGTCAGCTCCCTGACCGGCGGTCGGTTGTCGCACCGGCCCACGCACCGGTTGGCACTGAGTGGCGACGGCTCGTTCGGTCCCGTCCCGGTGCTCGCCACGGCCCGCTACGAGTTCGCGATCGTGCGCTCCGGCGCACCGACGCACCACTTCTACTTCCAGCCGTTCCTTCGCTCGGACTCGTTCGTACGCCTCGCGACGAGCGTGCCCGGCGAAGGGCTCGGCGCGCTGGTGGACACCAGCGACCGGCACACGGCGCTGACGATCCAACGCCAAAAGGAATGGTGGGGCGACCAGGGCGAAGCCGGCGACCACCTCTGGATCAACGGCACTGACGTCCTGAACGCGGCGAACGCGCCACGGACCAAGCGGACGATTGCGATCTTCGCGTTCGACGACGGCAGCGACGGCGTGAGCGACCTGACCGCTCCCCTGCCGGAGTTCTTCAGCCAGACCTTCATCACCGGCATGGACCTGTTCATCCCGGCGGCACCGGCGCACCTCGGCCTCGTACGGATCACCGTGGGTCAACGCGGCGGCGGACACGACGTGATCAACGTGCCGAACTGGAGGTCGAGCGCCCATCGCGTGTCGGTCAACGTCGACGACTTCTGACCTGGTCCGACGGGCAGCCCGGCTGCCTCAACCCGCGACGGTGGCCGGGGTTCGCTCGCGCTCGCGTCGCCCGACCGCGAAGCTGACCACTCCCAGGGCCAGGCCGACGACCGCCAGGACGATGCCCACCCGGGCCGGTGCGAGGTAGCCGAGGCCGGCGGCGATGGCGACGCTGCCCAGGGCCGCGCCCAGGCTGTTCGCGATGTTCATGGCCGACTGGTTGAGCGCCGCGCCCATCAGCTGTGCTCCGGGTGCGACGGTGATCAGGCGCGCCTGGAGGACGGGCCCGAGGTAGAGGCTGGTCGCGCCGACCAGGAACGCGCCGACGAACAGGCCGACCGGGCTCGACGCGACGAGGCTGAACGTCGTGATGCTCACGATCATCGCGACGAAACCGATGACCATGCTGCGCCGGAGGTCACGGTCCGCCAACCAACCACCCAGGGCGTTGCCGACGGTCATGCCGAGACCCACCGCCACCAGCGCCCAGGGCACCGTCGCGGCCGAGAGACCGGTGACGTCGGTGGTGACCGGTGCGATGTAGGTGTTCACAGCGAAGAACCCGGCGAAGCCGATCGCGCCGGTCGCGGCGACCAACCAGACCTGCGACGTCCGCAGCGCCCGCAACTCGGCGGCCGGCGAGCCGTCGACCGCCGCGGCGACCTCCGGGACGACCGCCAGGACCGCCAGCAGGGTGAGCACGAAGACACCGGCGATGACCAGGTACGCGAGGCGCCAGCCGGCCGCCTGCCCGAGCCGCGTGATGAGGGGTACGCCGGCCACGTTGCTCACGGTCAGACCGCTGAGCACGATGGCGAAGCCGCGGGCCTCGTTGCCGGGGCCCATCAGGGTGGCCGCGAGCAGGCCCGCCGCGCCGAAGTACGCGCCGTGCGGCAACGCCGCCGCGAACCGGGCCACCATCACCAGGTCGAAGGTGGGGGCGATCGCGGACGCGACGGTGCCGACGGCGAAGAGCGCGAGCAGTCCGAGTACGAGCTTCTTGCGTGGCAGGCGTGCGCTCAGCGCGGCGATCAGGGGTGCGCCCACGACAACGCCGAGCGCGTACGCGGTGATCATCCAGCCGGCGCGGGCGACCGCGTTCGACGACGACTGGGCGTACTCCTGCGGGAGCAGACCGCGCGCGATGTCGGGCAGCAGGCCCATCGCCACGAACTCGGTCAGACCGATCGCCACACCACCGAGTGCCAACGCGACAAGCGCCGCCACCTGTCGTCCTCTGCTCATCCCGATCACCGAGAAAATTTAGCAACAGCGTTGCGTAATAGAGTGGCGAGATGACTCGCATCACTGCCGACGTCACGTTCCTGCGCGGCTACAACCAGGCGCGGGTCATGGCGCTGGGGCGTACCGGGCGGACGTTCGAGCGGTCGACGGTGGTCGAGGCGACCGGGCTGACGCCGCAGGCGGTCTCCAAGGTCATCGCCCGTCTGACCGGCGATGGCCTGATCCGTCCCGTCGGTGTGCGTCGTGCGGGCATCGGCAAGCCTGCCGTCGTCTACGAACTCGTCCCCGACAGCCGGTACGCGATCGGGGCCCACGTGGCCCGCCGCACACTGCGGCTGGTCCTGGTCGACCTGGCCGGTGCCGTGCGCCACTCGGCGGTGAGTCCGCTGCCGGACGACTTCACCCCCGAACAGCTTCTCGACGCCCTGGCGTCCGGCGTCGATGCGATGACCAACAGCGGCGGCGTGCGGGGCAAACTCACCGGCGTGGGCATCGGCATGATCGGCCCGTTGGACCACGCCAACGGCCTGGTCCGGGGTGCCCACGGCCTGCGGCACTGGCACGACGTACCGCTGCGCGAGATCGCCGAAAAGCACCTCGACCTGCCCGTCCACCTCGACAAGGACGTCACCGCGGGGATCACGGCCGAGGCCTGGCGGCACGGCGCGACATTCGGCGACGCGGCCCTCATCATGATCGAGTCGGGTATCGGCGGCGGCTTCTGGCTGGGCGGCACCGCCCACCGGGGCGCGCACACCAACGCTGGCGAATTCGGCCACACTGTCGTCGACCTGGACGGACCCCGCTGTGTCTGCGGCCGCCACGGGTGCCTGGAGATCGTGCACAACCACGCCACCGACGCCGGCGACATCGCCCGCGCCGCCCGCGTCGTGGCGGTGGGCGTGGTCAACCTGCTCCAGACTCTCGACCTGGCCCACGTCGTGCTGGCCGGCGCGGACCTCCTTCGGCATCCGCAGACCTATCTCACAGCGGTGACCGAGGCCGTCCGGGCCGACGCGCGACGCGCGGACTGGCTCACCACGACGGTGACCCTGTCCAGCCTCGGCGCGGACGCCATCGCCGCGGGCGCCGCCATGCAGGTCCTCGACCAGCACTACGGCGTGCCGGCGCTGGCCCCGATCTGAGCGCCGCCGGACCGTGCGGGCGCGGCCACCGACACCGGTCGGCGGCGCCCAGGCGTGCCGCGCCGTCGAACCGCTACGCCACCAGTGCGGCGGATTCCACGTGGGTGCATCCGCTGGCCGGGCTCTCGCTGAGGGCGATGACCGCGTCGAGCCGGTCCCGCGCGCTGCGGAGTTGGCTGATCTGCTCGTCGATGCGGGCACGTTCGGCGCGCAGCAGCGCCCGGGACTCCGGCGTGTTGACCTTCGCGTCGACGCAGGGCAGCAGGTCCAGGATCGTGCGGCTGGACAGGCCGGCCGCGTACAACGTCTGGATGAGCTGTACCCGCTCGACAGCGCTGTCGCCGTAGTGACGCTGCCCGCCACTGCTGCGTGCGGCAGTCAGCAGGCCCTGCTCCTCGTAGTAGCGCAGGGCGCGCACCGACACCCCGGCAGCCGTGGCGAGTTCGCCGATGCGCATGGATCCTCCCCCGGCCGGTGACGCCTGCCACACGACCTTGTCCCTCACGTTCACGTCAGGTTTCAGCGTAGCGCGCGTACCGCTCGTCTTTGAAACTCCTCAGGAGGCTTGAAGCCGGCCAGATCGAGGTCCTTGCCGACGAGTGGAGCGCACACGTCAAGGCGTCCCTCGCCAACGATCCGAGCGCCTTCTACGCCCCAACCGGGCGATAGTCGTCAGGGCATGTGCGGGCGTCGCCCACGACGTCGTGCTCACTGGCAGACGTGCCACTCACCATTTTCCTTCACCAGCCTCATGCCCTGCGTGAACTGCGCTCCCGTGGTTTCCTGGACCGCCTGGACGGTGGCCGTCGCGGTAACCCGCCCGTTGTAGTTGCTGACGTTCACACCGACGATCTCGTAGCTGCTGATCTTCAGCTGGGCGGCCTGGATCCGGGCGAACTCCTCCAGCGTCATCGTTTCGCGCACCTCGTCGCACAGCCGCCCATACGCGCCCGGGTAGTTGCCAGCCTGAACGTCGTCGAGGAACGCCACCGTCGCCGCCCGGGCCGGCTCCACGGCCTCCTTGACACTGCGGTAGAACCAGAAACCTCCGCAGGCACCGACCGCGCAGCACACCACGAGCACCGCGGCGACGACGATCAGGACGGTACGAGTGGTCCGGTTCGGCTTCTGGCGGGCAACCATCATGGGCTCGTACGTCATGGCCCGGAGGGTAGGCACGGCGGGCAACCGTCGTACTCCCGCCGGACGCCTGCCGGTTCAGTCGGTGGAGGCGGTAGGCCCCGGCGTCGGCGAGCCGTCCGCGACCGCGCCCGGGCGCGGCGTCGCGGGCGGTCCCGGCCGAGGACCAGCGGGTACGGGCAGAGCACTGCCCTTGACGAACTGCTCCCAACTGGTGTTCCAGGCCGTCCAGCCGTTGCCCGCCTCCAGCCGGACCTCGGTGCCGGTGAAGGTGACCAGATCACCGACCTGGGTGACCTTCATCAGCCAGTCGGCGTTGGCCGGCGAGACGTTCGTGCAGCCGTGCGACACGTTGCGGTGTCCCTGATCCGACACGGACCAGGGCGCTCCGTGGATGAACTCACCGCCCCAGGTGAGGCGTTGCGCGTCCGCGACGTTCACCACGTAGCCGCCGTTCGGCTCGCCGCGGGTGTCGAAGGTGGTGCGCTGGTGCTTCTCCATGATCACCATCTTGCCGCTGGAGGTCGGAGTGCTCGGCTTGCCCAGGCTGACCGGGATCCTGCGGATCACCTTGCCGTCGCGCAGCACGCGCATCTGCTTGGTGGCGTTGTCGACCTCGAGTGCCACCTGACGTCCGATCCGGAACGTCGCGGTGCGGTCGGCGTCTCCGACAAGGTTCTCGCCGATCGGCAGACCCTCCAGAGCGGCGCGGACGCTGATCGTGGTGCCCGGTCGCCAGAAGTCGGGGGCGCGGTAGTAGACCTGACTGCCGTCGTCCAGCCAGGACCAGACCCCGGGCTGCGGTGGGTTCGTCGTGACGAACAGCCGACGCTGCACGTCGGCGCGGGCCGCCCTGGCGACGGGCGGATCGAAGCCGATGGTCACCGGCATGGCCGTGCCGTACGTCCGGCCGTTGGCGACGTACAGCGTGCTGGTCACCTGCGGCTTCGTCGACGTCGGCATCGTGGTGAAGGTCGTCGTACGGGTGGTGGTCCGGCCGGCGTCGCCGACGGCGATCACTTCGACGGTGTAGGTGCTCCGTGGTCGCAACGCAACGGTGGGCACCCAGGCCGAGCTGTCCTCCCGTCGTTCCGCCCTGACCAGCATGCCCTTGTCGTCGGCGATGCGTACGACGACGACCTTTCCGCCGGTGACCTGTGCGGTGACCTCGGCGCTAACCGGCACGTCGCGGGATCGGTCGGCGGGCGTCAGAGTCAACTCCGGCGCCGGCACCTCCCGCTCCGCGAGCCGCACGGGGGCCTTGCGCTCGGTGGTGCATCCACCGAGGACCAGCGGTGTGGCCACGACGGACACCACCACCAGCGCCATCCGTCGCCACAACCCCATCGAACGCCCCCGGCTCTCGTGTTTCCGTGGCCGCAATTCTTCCCCGCCGGGAGGCGATATCGCGCCGTTTCCGGCAATCACGAAGAAAAGTCGGAAACGCTTTCGTCGACGCGTCGACCGCGACCAGTACTCTCTTTGCTGTCGGTCGGCCATACCGTTTTCAGGCCGTGGGCGGTGGCGTAGAGCAGGTACGGCCGCAACTCAGGGGCGTATGCCAGGGCGCGACGCAGCGCGTACAGATGAGCTGACCTCGCCGCCAGGAACGGTTGGGCGGCGAGCAGGCCCCGGAGATCCCCGAACCGCCAATCCACACCCAGCAGCTTCCTTGCCCGTGCCAGCAGCTGAACTGCGTCGATCGGAATCCCGCCCACATAGACGTCGGCGGTTGGCGGCAGGTCCGGCGCCGGGTCGGCTGCCAGGGCGAAGCCGGAACGCAGCCACACCTCGAACGCCGGGGCGGCACCATCGAGGTCGACGTCGCCGAAAGCGCCCAGGTCGGCCCAGAACACAGGGCCGCCGCTGCCGTCGCACCTGAGGAAGAACCCCCGATCGCCTTCTTGGCCGATCATGAGGTAGCCCGTGAGCCACTCGCCGACTTCGTAGGTCGTGTTGCGCTCCAGCACGGATTCCCGGCAGTACACGACCACTCCATCGGCGACGACGTCGTCGGTGACCGAGGCCAACCATCGCTGGTAGGTGGCGTCCGTCCGGGATATGAGCTGCTCGACCATCTCCACCGCCGGCTCCTACCTGTCGTCACCAGGCGCGGACACGCCTGCACCAGTTGACCCCGACCCGGCACCCCGCAAGCCAACACCGTAGCCCGACCCGCACCGCGGGGGGCATCATCAAGACCTTGGCCCCCGTCCACCGCGTGAGGGGCCACGTGAGGAGTCTGGGTCAGGCCAGCGACCGGCAGTCACGAACGCCGCGCGACGCTGCCCCGCGCGAGGCAGTCGCCCGCCTGAGAGTGGAGTATCCACACCGCCCTCGATTACAGTTTTTCGAAGAAAATCAGGGAAATGAGATTGATACGACAGCGCGACCACTCCGCACAGCGGAGCGAGCAATCGCAGAGCGATATTTAAGGGAGACTTAATCGTCTCAGTTGGAATGGAGCAGGGGGTCGACTCGTACTCTTCGTTCTCGGAAGAAAGGTGACCCCTCTTGTTCAATGTGCGATCCACTCCCAGGCTCCGCCGTTCCGTGACCGCCCTGCTGTTGGTGAGCGTGGCGTTCGCCGGCGGTTGCAAGGACATTCCGGGAACACCCGGCGCGTCGAGCCCCTCCAGCGACACCGGCATCGGCTCCTCCGGCCCGCAGACGCCCACGTCCGCCGCTCCCGGCGACGCGTCGGCCACGCCGGGCGCTCCGAGCACCTCGGCCACCCCGTCCGCCTCCGGTAAGCCGGCGACCCCGTCGACCAGCACCGCGCCGCCCACCGCCTCCGGTGGTTGGATCACCATCGACGCCGCCGGGCAGGCCGCCGCGACGAAGGCCTTCTTCGCGCGCAAGCCCAAGGCGGTGACCGGCAACCCGGTCAAGGTGCCCGAGTTCAACGTCGGCTGCAAGGTCAGCCACCACAACAGCGACGACCCGATCGTGCTGCCCAAGCTGGTCGGCGGCTCCCACAACCACACGTTCTGGGGCAACAAGTCGACCGACGCCAACTCGACCGCCGAGTCGTTGCGGGCGTCGAAGGCGACCACCTGCAACTCGCCGGACGACCAGTCCGCCTACTGGGTGCCGACCATGTACCAGAACGGCAAGGTCGTCGACCCGACGGAGGTGACCGTCTACTACGGATCCCGCCTGAAGGACCCGAGCAAGACCCAGCCCTTCCCGTTCGGCCTACGCATGATCACCGGCGACGCGAAGAACCAGGTCGACACCCCGGACAAGCAGGGCAACCACTTCTGGTGCGCCGGCATCGGCGGCGAGATCGGCCGCAGCGCGGACAAGACGTTCCCGGTCTGCGCCAAGACCGCGAACATCGTCCGCCAGATCACCTTCCCGGACTGCTGGGACGGCAAGCATCTGGACAGCCCGAACCACAAGGCCCACATGGCCAACGGCGACCACACCGGGGCGTGCCCGAAGAGCCACCCGGTGCCGGTCCCCTCGGTGTCCTTCGTGATCTCGTACCCGTTGAGCGCGAACACCGACGGCATCACCCTCGCGTCCGGCACCTCGTTCTCCATGCACGCGGACTTCTTCAACGCGTGGAAGGACGAGGCGCTCGCCGCACGGGTGCGCAACTGCCTCGACCAGGGCGTGAAGTGCAACTCGGCCGGCAACTTCTGAGCTGACCGGTCCTGCGAGGTCTCCGGTGGACGGTTCGGCTTCCAGGCCGAACCCGATGCCGGAGGCCTCGCACCGTTCGAGGTGCCTACCTACTTGCGCAGCAGGTTGAGGAACTCCGCGGCTGCCGGGAACGCCCGATCCTGGGCAAACTCCCCGATGTAGACGACGGCCTCCTCGTCCTGGCCGTAGGAGTAGCCGTCCAGGGCAGGGCCGACCACGAGGATGGTGCCGCCCCGCCGCCAGGCCGCGTACCGCCAGGAGTAGCTACCGATGGCGAGGTACCTGCCCTCGGTCCGGACGTCACACTCCGGTGGGCCGAGCCGCTCGGCGAACCGGTCGATCGCCGCGTCGAGGTACGCCTCGAACTCCACGCGCCCGGCGCCCCGCTCACTCGTCCAGCCGGGTTGCGAACCCCAGAAGTCGTCCGGCCACAACTCTCCGCCCACCACGTAGTAGTGGACGAAGGGCAGGTAGAGGCCGTAGTCGGTGTACACGGCGTGGCCGGCCGGGGTGACGAAGCGCGCCTCGTCGGTCGGCACCCCGTCGGTGGACCAGTCGAGGGTCCGCATCGCCCGGCTGGTGGCGGCCGGCTCGTGCCAGGGCAGGTCGGCAAGCCCGATGAGCTGATCGGCCAACTCCGCGCCGATGGGGCACGAGGCGACGTGGTCCTCGGTGTCCGTCTCGTCCCCGCCATGCCCCGACTGATGATCTTCCGCCATGGCCGGGGATTCTTCCGACGCCGACGCCGCCACGCAAGCACGGGCCGCTCCGACACGGGCCCGGCCAGGGCGTCGGTCGATCTGAGATGGTCCGCGGATCGGCGGGGCCGGTGATCGAATCCTAGCGAGGTCCACCCGGGCGGACTTTAGGCAGCCGAGACCTGGCGTAGTCGGAGGCCGCGTAAGCGCGGACGGTGACGACACCGCCGCGCACGTCCGCGGTGACCACCTTAGACTTGGCTCGGGCGGACCGGCACGGTTGCTGTACTTCCCTGCTGCACTGCCGAGATCAGATGTGAGGCGCTGGATCCGCACCTTCGGGCGCTCGTTTCTCAGGTGTCCGTGCTTGTGTTGGCGGACCTGTTCGTCCCAGACCTCCTGGTCGTAGTCCGGGCCCGGTGGAATCCACTTGTGCGAGCCGTCACTGTTGTGGAACTTTTCGTCACCGGGTCGCAGGATGCTCATCGAGTCCAGCCGAGGAAGCGGTAATGCAGGTGGCATGCGGGAACGTGGGCCAGATCGTGGGCTGCATCGACGAGTTGGGCGGCCAGGTAGAGGGCCAGTGACACCGGCGCGCGGTGGTACTCCGCTCGCAGTTCTCGGCGTCGGGTCTGGCATGGCCACTCCCCCGCACAGCCGCCGCACGTCCAGATTGGCTTGATCGGATGGTGAGTGGTCACTGCGGGCCGTCCTGGCTGGGCCAGTGGCAGCGGTTGATCGGGATGCAGTGGCGGCTTCGGCATGGCAGATCGCCTCCGCAGCGGCAGATGCGCCGCCAGTGTCGCCAGGACCAGACCGGCCGATGACGGCGAGCGAAAGTCAGTGCCACTGCCAGCACGTACTCGTCGTACGAGACTCGCTTCACCGGTTCGCCTCGCCCGCTCGCGCCTGGGTCTGCCCTGCCCGTGTCGAAGGGAGCACTGCCGCCTCCTTGTGCCGGAGCAATCTGGAGGCGTGGATGCCCGAGCGCGGGGGACGCGCCGAACATCCACGCCGGCGAGGACGGCCCACAGCGCCAACCGAGGGAATCGACCTCCTTGGCAACCTCCCATAGGTACCGTTGGGTAGTCAAGGGCTGACGTAGGTGGTCTACTCGTGTTGCCAACCGAGGAGAGCCACGTGCCACCGCGTTACCGCTACGAGCAGATTGCCGACGACCTCGCCGAACGCATCGCGTCAGGCGAGTTCCAGCCCGGCTCCAAGCTGCCCAGCCGGCGAGAGCTGATTGAGCACTACGGGGTCACGGAGCCCGTGATCGATCGTGCCATGCAGGTGCTACGGATCAAGGGGATGACCGAAACGCTTCCCGGCGTTGGGGTCTTCGTCGCCGAGTAGATCCTTCCGCAGGTCGCTAGTACCCCGACCACCAACGTTAACCGGCTTGGGGCCGGTGGCTCGCTCGGGCTCGCGTAACCTCGGCGCGTGGAGGATCGCGAACAGTACCTGCGATATCAGCAGGACCGGACCGTGCTTGCGGCGATCGGTGCTCGTCTCGATCCCCAAGTCGGTCGAATCAGTGTGCGGATGCCTCGGTCGCTGGCCGAGTCAGCCGTCGCCGCCTGGAATCGCGAAGAGCCGGGCGGGATCGGCGAGGAGAGCCGCGAAGAGTACGAACTGCGTGACGATGCCGCCGAACTCGCCTTGATCGGTCTGGCGATCGGTGAGCGCGGCATGCGGGATGGTGAGGACGTCGTCGTCGACCTGGATGTCGTCCAGGTCGCGACCGCGTTGCGGGCAGCGCGATAGGTCATGCCGCGAGCCCGCCACGAGGTGATCCACCCCAGGTCGCCGATGTGGGGGTGTCCCCAGCACCGGATACCGCCACATCGGCGAAACGCAGCCGCCAGGGCCGCCAAACCTGGAAAGCGGCGGCCGGTCACCCCGAAAGGTGACCGGCCGCCGTCGCATCGATCGGTCAGAGCTTCGCCGCACCCGCCTCGGTGGCCTCCTGCACCGCCGAGGTACGGCGGGTCTCGGCGCGCTGGTCGCCGGCGTCCTCCCGGTCCGGTGCGGCCATCCGCGCCGCCCGGTTGGTGGTCGCCGCCGCCTGGTCACCGGTCACGCCACCACGGATCCGGTTGTTGGCGGCCACCTGGGCGACCGGGTCGTTGCCCGTCACCGTCAACTGGCCGTTGATGATGTTGTCGTCCACCGTGACACCACCGGTGGTGCTGGTGATGCTGACGTCGGCACCCCAGTAGCCACCGGAGGCGCAGCTGTCGAGCCCACCGTTCGGGCCGACCTGCACGCCGCCCAGGTTGCCGGCGAATGTGGCCTTGCCGCGCACCGCGCTGCCGCACACCACACTGCCGGTGGCGCTGTTGAGCACCGACAGCGTGCCGTCGACGAACGAGTCGTGCAGGTCGGTGTAGTAGGTGCCGGTGCTGCTGAGGTTGCGCTCCACCTGGGTGCCCCGGTCGAGCCGGACCTCGCCGGCTCCGACCGTGACGTTGCCGGCGACAGTCGACTCCTCGGCGAAGAGGAAGCTGTCGATGGTCGCGCTGCCCTTCGGCCGCACCGTCACGGTGCCCGTCCGGGCGTCCTTCAGGAAGATGCCGTACCCACCGGCGGCGAGCACCACCTGGCCGTCGACCGTGGTCTCCGTGGCGTCGAGGTAGCCGTCCGCGGAAACGCGTACCTCACCACTGATCCGGCCGCCGGTCACCACCAGGTTGCCGCCGGCGGCGACGGTGACGTTGCCGGTGATCGTGGTGCCGGTCAGCGCGCAGGACTCGCCGGCCGGCACGTACAGGTCGTTGGGAACGGTCACCGCACCGCCGGTGCCGATGCAGTGGGTGACCAGGTCGGCGTGGGCGGTGGGGGCCACGGTCAGCACCGAGGCGGCGACGACGGCGGTCACGGTGGCCAGCTTGGCGGCGGTACGTCCGGGCATCGTGGTACTCCCTGTCGAGAAGATTCGAGGACTCATGCGCCGACGTCCGATCGGGCCGCGGCCCGGACGATGGCGCCCTGCTGTCGCCGGTCGAGCGTTCCGCCGGTCACCAACGCGAGGGTGACCGCCTCGACGTGCCGGACGAAGTCGGCGTGGCCGGGGTAGTCGGCGTGTTCGTCGATCAGATCGTTGATGGTGCAGCCGTTGCCGGTGTCGACGTTGCGGACACCGGTGTCGTCACCGTCGATGACCACCGTCGCCCGGGTGTCGGACTCCGGGCAGGCGTCGGTGCCGTCGGCGACCACTGTGAACGTCGTCGACTGCTCGGCGGACGAGTTCCCCGCGGTGTCCGCCGCCCGGAAGCGCACCGTGTGCGCCCCGGTGGCGCGAACGGTGACCGGAGCGGAGTACGCGGTCCAGGCGCCGGTGTCCAGCGCGTACTCGACTGTCGCCACGCCCGACTCGGCGTCGGTGGCAGTGACGGTCACCGTCGCGCCGCCGACGTACGCGCCGTCGTCGTTCCGGTCGCCGGCCACCGTGGCGGTGACAGTGGGTGGCGTGGTGTCCTCGGCCTGCGGCTCGACGACCGTGAAGTGGGACATCTGCTCGGCCGACGTGTTACCGGCGACGTCGGTGGCCCGGTAGTGCAGCATGTGCATCCCGACAGCGGTCACGACGACCGGGCTCGTGTACGCGGTGAAGGCGGCCCCGTCCAACGAGTACTCGATGGTGGCGACACCGGACCCGGCGTCGGTCGCGGTCAGCGTGGCGGTGGCCGTACCGACGTAGTTGCCGTCGCCGTCGCGGTCGCCGGCCAGCGCGGCCTTCACCTCCGGCGGAGTGGTGTCCTCCTCCCCCGGCTCGACGATCCGGAACGACACCGACCCGACGGCGCTGGTGTTGCCGGCCTGGTCGGTAGCCCGGAACTGCACCGAGTGGTCGCCGATCGCGGTCACCCGCACCGGCTCGGTGTACGGATGGAAGCTCGTGTCGTCGACCTGGTACTCGACGGTCTCCACACCCGAGTCGGCGTCGGTGGCCGTGACTGTCACCGTGGCCGCGCCGAGGTAGTTGCCGTCCGGGTGCTGGTCACCTGCCACGGTGGCGGCCACCGTCGGCGGTGTGGTGTCGCCACCCCCTCCGCCCTCGGTGACGACCAGTTCGCCGACCATCTGGCTGTGGCCGGGGATCGAGCAGAAGTAGCGGTACCGGCCCGGGGTGAGGGTCACTGTCGCCTGGTGGCGGCCGTTGTTGACGTCGAACGGACTGGCCAGGATGTTCAGCGTGACGTCGTGGTTGTAGCCCTCGGTGCTGGTATCGAAGGTCAGCGTGTGCGGCATCCCGATGGTGTTGCCGGTGGCCTCGCTGTTCTCCCAGATGATCGTGGTCTCGCCGGCCACCGCCTGGGCGGGTGCGGACTTGTAGCGGGTGATGTCGCCGTCGGCGGTCCAGGTCAGCACCTGTGCCGCGGCTCGGGGGGCGGCGGAGGCCGGCGTCGCCGCCCACGGGGTCACCGTGAGCAGGAGCGCCGCCAGCACTGCCGTTATTCGTCGGGGCATCGTCTCTCCTAGAGTTCCCGTACGCGGACGTTGCGGAACTCGGCCAGGTCGTTGTCACCGTGGTTCTGCAGACCGATGAAGCCGCGCAGGAACTGCCGCAGATCGGTCGGCGGGTCGCCGGCACGCGACGACTGCTTGCCGGGTGTGTTGTCGAACTCGTTGATCACCACGCCGTTGCGGATCATCGTGTAGTGCTGCCCGACGACGCGGATCTCGTAGTCGTTCCACTCGTTCTTCGGCGTCACGCCGGCCTGGGCGAGCGGCACCGGGTCGAAGTTATAGACCGAGCCGGTCTTCTGCGGCTCACCGGTGTCGCCGTCGTAGATCTGGATCTCGTGTCCGCAGTAGATCGCCATCCACGCGGTCGAGGTCCGGGCCGAGCCGACAGTGCCGCAACTGCCCGGTGGGCGCTGCTCCAGAGGGGTTCGCAGGTCCGGGAACCGGATGAAGACGCCGGTGTTGGCCCGGCCGGTGCCCGGTGCGATGTCCTTGAACTGGAGCCGCAGCGAGAAGTCGCCGAGCTCCTTGGTGTGCCAGAGCATGCCCAGACCTCCGCTGGGCCGCAGCGAACCGTCCGGCTGGATCGCGAACGATCCGGTCGGCGCCTGCTGCCAACCGCGCAGCGAATCGGCGGTGCCGTCGAAGAGCGGCTCGTACCCGGTGTGCCCGTCCCGGCCGATCTCCGACGCGGCGGCCAGGCGGGTCAGGGTGCCGGCCTCCCGGGCGCTGAGCAGGTCGTCGTCCTGCAACGCCTGGGCCACCGCCTTGACGTGCCGGACGAAACCGTCGTGGTCGGCCCAGGTGCTCTCGTCGTCGATCAGGTCGTTGGCCGTGCAGCCCTGCCCGACCGTGCGACTGGGCACGCCGGTGTCGCTGTCACCGAGCCAGACGTTCTGCCGGTCGTCCGGCACCGTGCAGCCCACCGTGACGGTGCTCTGCACCGTCGCCGTCTCACCGTCGGCGTACGTGACGGTCAGCTTCGCGGTGTAGGTGCCGACATTGGCGTACGTGTGTCGGGGGTTCGCCTCGGTCGACGTGGCACCGTCGCCGAACTCCCACCGGTGGCTGACACCGCCGGAGCGTGCGCCGTCGAAGGCGATGGTCAGGGGCTTGTTCTGCACGGCGACAGAGTTCGCCGCCGGTACGGGGGTGGGTGCGCCACCGGTGTAGGTGATCCGGATCAGCTTCTGGTTGGGGTGCAGGCTGAAGAACCCGCCGCCGTAGTCCAGCAGGTAGAGCGCGCCGTCCGGGCCGAACTTGGCGTCCATCCAGCTCTGTAGGCGCGCGTCGCCGTTGCCGCCCGGGATGATGGTCCGCAGCGACTCGGCGTACACCGGTGGGGCCGCCTGCGGCACACCGGCCGGGTCGACCGTCACCGCGACCCGGTTGGCGGCGTTCGACTGGTCGCCGATGAACCACTTGCCGTCCCAGTGCTCCGGCCACGCCACGCCGCTGTCGGTGTCGACGAGGTCGCGGTGGTACGTCGGGCCGGACATGATGGCCTGGCCGCCGCCGCGCAGGTACGGCTGGGTGTAGGTGGCGTCGGCCGCGACGTAGGTCGGGAGGCCGCTGCCGTCGGTGCGCTTCGGGAACACCGGGCCGCCGCCGTCGGGTGAATACCAGATCATGTTGTCCCGGGCGGCCGGGATGTCCACCAGTCCGGTGTTGCGGGGCGACTCGTTCTTCAGGTTGTCGCAGTCGTACCAGCCGGTCAGGACCGTCGCGTCGGTGTTGCTGCGGTCCCGGTACGGCTGCCGGTTGCCCATGCAGTACGGCCAGCCCTGGTTGCCGGCCGAGGTGATGATGGTGGCCGTCTCGTACTTCGCCGGGCCGAGGGTGGGGCTGGGCGACGAGGCGTCCGGGCCGACCCAGCCGGCGGTCAGCCACTGGTGCTTCGGGTCGATCTGGAGGCGGGCGATGTTGCGGACGCCCATCACGTAGATCTCCGGGCGGGTCTTCTCGGTGCCCGGCGGGAACAGGTTCCCCTCGGGAATGGTGTACGTGCCGTCCGCCTCCGGGTGGATCCGGATGATCTTTCCGGCGAGGTCGTTGGTGTTACCCGACGTGCGGCGGGCGTCCTGGAACGAGATCCCCTCGTATTCCTGGGTCCAGTTGTTGCCGGCGTAGCCCTGCGACCCCTCGGAGGAGTTGTTGTCGCCGGAGCCGACGTAGAGGTTGCCCTTGGCGTCGAACGCCATGCCGCCGCCGGCGTGGCAGCAGCTGTGGATCTGCACCGGGAACTGGAGCAGGTCCTTGCGGGTGCTCTGGTCGACGGTCTGCGCCTGCCGGTCGTAGGTGAACCGGGAGACGGTGCGCTGCCCGACCCGCTTCACCCGGTCGACCGAGTCGTGCGGCATCCAGTAGACGTAGAGCCAGCCGTTCTCGGCGAACTTCGGGTCGGGCACGATGCCGAGCAGGCCCTCCTCGTTCTTCACCAGCTCGGAGCCGCTGCCCCGGTTGCCCATCACCTCCAGGGTGGTGAGCAGCTTGGCCTGCTTGGTCCGCGGGTCCCACGAGTGGATGGTGCCGCAGCCCAGGCCGACCTTGGGGTTGTTCCAGTCCGCGATCGGGCCGCTCGGGCAGGCCGCCTTGCCGACGTAGAAGACAGTGCCGTCCGGCGCGATGGTCAGCCCGTGCGGTTCGCCGATCTGGTCCAGCTGGCCGGTCTGGTTGGCCGCAGTGAGCCGTTCCACCTTGTAGTTGGCGGCGATGGTGGCCTGGCAGTCACCGCGCACTCGGCCGGTGGTCCAGTTCAGCGCCCCGGTGAGGTGGGTGCGGAACGCCTCCTCACCGTAGCTGCCCTCGGTGTGGCCCATGCCGGTGTAGAACGACCGGCCGCCGTCGTAGTCCCGGCACCAGGACACCGGGTGGAAGGGGCCGTTGGCGGCCGCCCCCGGGTTGTAGTGCCGCTCCTCGACCTGGGCGAGGGTGTGCACGGTGCCGATCGGGTTCGGGTCCCAGTTCTCCCACCGGTCGGAACGGGTGATGGTCAGCGGCAGCGAGGCCGTGGCCGGGTGTTTGCGGTCCAGGATGTTCACCACCGCGCGGTTCACGGCGGGCGGTTCCGGGGCGGTGGTGCTGCCGGTGAACAGGCGCAGGTCGGCCAACTGGGTCAGTGGCTCCCCACTGTTCGCGGTGATGTTCAGGCGGTAGCGGGTGAACTCCTGCGGGGTGGCGATGTCGAACCGGCGGGTCTGGAACCGGTCGGGGAAGGCCTGGCCGGTGCGCCGGTCCAGATCGGACCAGCTCTGGCCGTCGGTGGAGCCCTGCAGGGTCCAGTCCTTCGGGTCGCGGCCGGAGGAGTCGTTGGCCGACGTCAACGCGTACCCGGTCACCCGCTTGGCGGCGGCCAGCTCGTACGCCACCCAGGCGGTCGGGGTGCGGGCCAGCCACTTGGTGTTGGCGTCGCCGTCGGTCAGCTTCTCCTTGGTCTCGTTCGGCGCGTTCTCGCCGCTGGCGGTCACCCGGGCCACCGGCTCGGCCACCGGGATGGCGCCGGCCGGGCGGGTGCCGATCAGGCCGGTGAACCAGGTCGAGTCGACCTGCGCGCGCGCCGCGTCGGCGATGCCGACGAAGCCGCCGCCGGCCTTCATGTAGCTCTGCAGCGCCGACTCCTGGTCGCGGTTGAGCGCGGCGCCCGTCGCGGAGAGGAAGACCACGCTGCGGTACGCGGACAGCCCCGCCGTGGTGAACACGCCGGGGTCCGTGGTGGCCGTGACATCGATGTCATGACCGGCACCAAGCTGTTTGATGGTGTCCACCGCGCGGGACACCGGGTCCTGCTGCTCGGCCACCGGCCCGTGGAACACCAGCACCGCTGTCTTCTGTGGTTGCGCCGCCTGCGGGGCGGCTGCCGTTCGTGGTGCGGCCGCAGCCGCCGGCATTGCCGGAATCAGTGTCGCCAAGGCCGCTACCGCGGCAAGGGTTCGTCGTAGTTTCCTGGTCATCCCCGTCCCCACTTTCGGTTCGGTCAGCTTCCGTGCGTGTGGGTGTGGCCCTGGAACCGGTGGATCGCCTCCTCGGCGCCCGGTGGCATGCTGCCGTCGGCGTTGCGCACCAGGAAGATCCCGGCCATGCCGCCGTCGGAGTGCGTCTGCACGTGGCAGTGGTACATCCACGCCCCTGGTCCGACGCCCTCGCCGGCCAGCACCTGGAAACCGAACGAACTGCCCGGGTTGAGGTCCTTGTTGTCGACGACCAGGCTGGGGTCGCTCGGCCCCTCCAGCATTCCGGTGCGGTTGTCCGCCCAACGGTGGGCGTGCAGGTGGAAGGTGTGGAACAGGTTGCCGTGCCCGATGGCGATCCACTCGACGCGCTCGCCCAGGTTCGCCTCGAACATCGGGGTCGCCGGGGCCATCTTGTTGTTGATCATCATGTCGTGGAACACGGCCGTGAACTGCTTCGACGGCAGGATGTCGCCGCGCCGCCGGACGATCAGCGCTCCGTACAGGCCCTTGGCGACACCGCCGGTGCCGTGGTCGGTGCCCATCGCGTGGTCGTGGTAGTGCCAGTAGCCGGCACTGCCCGGCATGTACCGCCGGCCGGCGGCGGCCACCATCTCGTGGGAGCGCCAGACGTACGTCCGCGTCTCGCCGGGGTTGTTGAACGAGGCGTTGAACGGGCTGCCGTCGGAGTCGGTGCTGTAGTCCACCCCGTGCGGATGGATGGACAGCCGCTGGGTGGTGGTGTTGACCAGGGTGATCTCCAGGGTGTCACCCTCGTACATCTCCAGGACCGGCCCTGGGACGGTGGCCTGGCCGGGTGCCAGGCCGTAGCCGAACAGGTTGCCCGGCAACTGCTCGGCGTAGATAGTGATCTTCTTGGTGACGCCCGCGGCGGCCCGCGCAGGGCTGCCTCCGAACGCGGCGCCGATCGCCGGGGCGGACGCGCCCAACGCTCCGGCGGCGAGCGCTCCGCTGGCGATCAGCGATCTGCGGGAGAGGTGGCGGTGAGGGCCACCAGCGTGATCGTCCATGGGTCTCCGTTCCCAACCGGGCGAAGACGCGACGAGGGCAGGGTGCATCGACCCGAGCACGGGGGCGGTAGCACGACTGAGGGTGAGGCTCGTCGCGAACTTTGCTCGGAAGGCTCAGAACTTTCGGTGGATGACAGCAACTTATGTAATCCATCGACGAAAGTACAGGTCTGATTGCAAAAAGATTACCTTGACATCACGACGGCCTTCGATTGACATGAAGCTGACACGCATGGCCAGGGCCCCGGGACGGCTGCGTCGAGCATACGATCGGGTCGATGCAGGAAGCACGACTTGAGGTCCGGCCGGCGCGTCCGGCAGATGTCCCGTCGTTGGTGCTGTTGCGCCTGGCCAACGCCGAGGCTCACCTCGCTCTGGACGCCGACGCCTACCGCGTTCCGCAGCGCGAGGCGGTGGTCAGCCACTTCACGGCCGTGCTGGCCGACGACACGGGTCGCGACGGCATTCTCGTCGCCGAGATCGATGGCCGGGTCGTCGGGATGGTCGAGGTGTCACCGCACCCGGCCCCGCCGGAGCACCAGATCCTGCGTCCTGAGCCGTCGGCGCAGGTGCACACGGTGGTGCTGCCCGATGCCAGGGGCCTCGGGGTGGGATCAGCGTTGGTGCTCGCCGCCGAACGGTGGGCGACCCGCCGGGGGGTCCGCTACCTGTCGGCCGGCATCCACCACCGCAACGCCGGCGCGGTGCGCTTCTACGGTCGGCACGGCTACACCGACGCCGGCGTATCCCTTGGCAAGAAAGTGGACCAGCGCCTGGGCATGGGGCGAGGCCGCACGATCGGCTAGTCCGGCGAGCCGGGTGAGTCGTCGGTCTGACCGAGCTGGGCGACCCGGGTCGGGTCGAGGACCCGGGAGAGGAACGCGCGGGTCCGCTCGTGCTTCGGAGCGCCGAGCACCTCCTGCGGCGGCCCCTGCTCGACCACCACCCCGCCGTCCATGAAGACGACCCGGTCGGCGACGTCGCGGGCGAAGGCCATCTCGTGCGTTACCACCATCATCGTCATGCCGTCCTCGGCCAGCTTGCGCATGACGGTGAGCACATCCCCGACCAACTCCGGGTCGAGCGCGGAGGTCGGCTCGTCGAAGAGCATCAGCTTCGGCTCCATCGACAACGACCGGGCGATGGCCGCCCGCTGCTGCTGACCGCCGGAGAGCTGCGCCGGGAACGCGTCGGCCTTGTCGCTCAGCCCGACGCGCTCCAGGTTGGCCCGCGCGATCCGCTCGGCCTCGGCGCGACCACGCCGCAGCACCTTGCGCTGAGCGACGGTGAGGTTGTTCAGGACGGTCAGGTGCGGAAACAGGTTGAACGACTGGAAGACCATGCCGATGCCGCGGCGTACCGCGTCGATCTCGACGTCCGGGTCGGTCATCTCGACCCCGTTGACCCAGATCTTGCCGGCGGTCGGCTCCTCCAACAGGTCGACGCAGCGCAGCAGCGTCGACTTGCCGGACCCGGACGGGCCGATGACGCAGACCACCTCGCCCTGGCCGACCTCGAAGTCAATGCCCTTGAGCACCTCGAGCGGCCCGAAGGACTTGTGCAGGTCGCGGATCTCGACGGCGGGGCGGGTCGGTGCGGTCGTCATGCGGGTCACCGGGCCTTGGCGTAGCGGAGTTCGAGGCGACGTACCACCTGGGACAGCGGCAGGGTGATGATCAGGTAGGCCAGGCCGGCCACCAGGAGCGGAGTGGCGTTCACCCGGTCGTTGAGCATGTCCCGACCGAACTTGGTGATCTCGATGGTCTGCGCCGTCACCCCCAGCACGTAGGCCAGCGACGAATCCTTGGTGAGCAGGATGAGCTCGTTGGTCAGCGGTGGGATGACGATCCGGAACGCCTGCGGGATGACGATCGTGCGCATCGCGGTGAAGTGCGACATGCCGAGGGTGCGTGCCGCCTCCATCTGCCCCTTCGGGACGGCCTGGATGCCAGCGCGGATGGTCTCGGCCATGTAGGCCGCGGCGGTCAACCCGAGGCCGATCGCGATGGACCCGAACACGCCACCCGGGATCTCCCGCTCCGGGAAGGCGATCGGGATGCCGTAGCCGACGAGGAAGAGCACCAGCAGCGCGGGCAGACCCCGGAACAGCTCGATGTACGCCGTCGCCACCCACCGGTACGGCGCCACCCGGGACAGCCGCATCAGTGCGAGGACGGTGCCGAAGACGAGGCCGAAGGCGAACGCGCCGAGCGTGTAGAGGACGGTGTTGCGCAGCGCGACGGTGATGATCGTCGGGAACATCGAGGAGATGATGTCGACACGGAAGAACGCGTCGGCCAACCGGCCCCAGTCCGCGGCGAAGGCCACCGCGGCGATGACGGCGATGAAGACCAGGTACTGGATCCCGAGGGACAGCCGCTCCCGCTGGCGGCGTCGCAGCTTCACGTTGGCTCGTTGCCTTCCCGGAGTTACCGACGCGGAGGGCGCGCGGGACGCGCGCCCTCCGGCACTACACGTGTGATCAGGCGCTCGGCCGCTTGCCGATCCACTTCTCGTAGATCGTGTTGTACGTGCCGTCCTGCTTGGCCTTGGCCAGCACCTCGTTGATCTTCTTGAGCAACTCCGGGTTGGCGTCCTTCTTCACGGGAAAGCCGTACTGCTCGCCGGTGTCGAACTCGGCGGTCACCTCGAACCCGCCGGGGTTCTTCTTCAGGTACTCGGTCCAGACCGGCAGGTCGTTGACGGCGGCCTCGACCTGGCCGTTGGCGAGAGCCTGCTGCAGGGCGGCGAGGTCCTCGAACTCGACGAGCTGCAGGCCCTTCTCCGCCTCGAACTTCTTGGCGTAGTCACGACCCGTGGTGGCCGCCTGGACGCCCAACTTCTTGCCCTTGAGGTCGTCGAGGGACTTGTACGCCTTGCCGGTCTTCACCAGCAGCGCCTGGGTGGCGTCGAAGTACGGGTCGGAGAAGTCCAGAACCTTCTTCCGCTCGTCGGTGATCGTCATGCCGGCGGCGGCCGCGTCGCACTTGCCGGTGTTCAGGTCCTGACCGGACTTGATCCCCTCGAACGGGGTGTCGACGATCGTCTGCTCGACACCCAGCTCCTTGGCCACCAGGTCCATGATCTCGACGTCGAAGCCGGTGACCTTGCCGCTGGCGTCCTTGGACTGGAACGGCGGGTACGGCAGGTGGGTGCAGACGGTCAGCTTGCCCGCCGTGACCAGCTTGACCCCGCTCGCCTGGACCTCGCTGTCGTCCTTCTTGGCGCAGCCCGCGGTCACCGCGAGGGCGGCGATCGCCACGACGAGACCGGCCTGACGCACGGCGCTTGGGAACCTCACGGCTGTGTCCCTCCGATTCGGCTTCCATCGCATAGAAAGCCAATCTGGTTCATAGACTTTGCGATTAGCGACCGTACCCGATCCGGCGAGTCGTCCCCAAGATCACGCTGCAGCCGTCGGATCGGGGCGGCTGGCTACCACCCGTCGGCAAACCCGACACATGCGCAGCAACGGGTCTCAGCCGCCGGTCCCCTCGGCCGCGCCGTCCGGGGTGAGCGCCCCTTCATGGGGGTCTGTGTCCAGGAACACGTGCTGGTGGCCGTGGCCGGCGTCGACGCTGATCTGGTCGAGCTGGGTCGCCGCGACCGACCAGATCGTGGCCGCCTCGGCCGCCTGCCGCGTGCTGATGTCCAGCAGGGCCGCCTGGTGGGCGGCGGGGACACCGGCGGCCAGCGCGTAGGTGTCGACGGCGAGCGACGCCTGCTGCACTGCTCCGCGCAGACCACCCCGGGCCACGTTGGTGGCGGTACTCCCCGAGGGCGGGTCGGCGAACGGCTCGGCAGCCTTGCGCATGGTCTCCTGCCAGGTGCGCGCCCGGCCCGGGTCCGGCGCCCGTCCGGCGGTCTTCTCCTCCTTGACGGCAGTCAGGACAGGGGCGACCTGGTCGCGGACGCGGCGGGCCGTCTCGGTCAGCTCCACGATCTGCTGGGCGTCCCGTTTCGCGTCGGCTTCCTGGATGCTCGCGATGGTCTCCGCGGTGGCGTCCGGGCGGCCCACCTGGTAGCCGACCAGACCTCCCAGCAGAGCGGTGACCAGTGCGATCGCCCCCGCGACCGCCACGAAGCGCACTGTGCGACGACGACGCTCGTCGGCTCTGTCGGACAGGTAGGAAGGCCGGCCGGTGCGACGCGCCATCGCATCTCCTCACATCGATGGTCTTGGGGCCACAGGGTAACGGTCCCCGAGTACGCCCGTCGATAGTGCCGACCGGGGCCGCCAGAGCCGGTTTCCTCTCGCGGAGCAGCACCCGGGCATGATCGATGCCCGGGTGCTGGTCACCGGGAGGCCTTGCGGACGCCGGGAAGTTCGCCGGACAGCGCCAGCGCGCGGAACCGCACCCGGGACAGGCCGAACCGGGTGAGCACGCCGCGCGGCCGGCCGTCGATCTGGTCGCGGGAGCGCAGTCGTACGGAGCTGGAGTCTCGCGGCAGCCGCGCCAGTTGGCGGACCGCGTCGGCCCGCGCCTGCGGGTCGGTGTCCGGGTGGGCGACGACGCCCTTCAGCTCGGCGCGTCGGTCAGCGTGCCGGCCGACGAGCGTCTCCCGGCGGGCCTGGCGCAGGCCGAGGCTCTTCCTGGCCACGTCAGCGCTCCTCGCGAAAGTCGACGTGCCGACGGAGCACCGGGTCGTACTTGCGCAGCACCAGGCGATCCGGGCTGGTCCGGCGGTTCTTGCGCGTGACGTACGTGTAACCGGTGCCGGCGGTGCTGCGCAGCTTGATCACCGGCCGGATGTCGGTCTGCCGGGCCATCAGACCCGCACTCCCCGGGAGCGCAGGTGGGCGACGACCATCTCGACGCCCTGACGGTCCACAGTCCGCAGCGCTTTGGCGGTGAGCGTGAGGCGGATCCATCGGCGCTCGGACGGCAGCCAGTAGCGGTGGCGTTGCAGGTTCGGGTTCCACCGGCGGCGGGTGCGGCGGTGGGAGTGGGACACGGCGTTGCCGAAGCTCGGCTTCGCGCCGGTGACCTCACATCGTCGGGACACACGGACTCCTTCACGTCGGGACTGACCATAACGACAATGGTTTTCGTTTCTACCGCAACCGGTGGCGACGAGTTCACCCCGGGGGGCCTCGACACCGACACCTCCGACCCCACCTATGATGACAATGGTTTTCATTTGCATCGAGGGGAGTGCGATGTCGTCGTCACCACTGGCTCCAACCGGCACCACCACGAATTCACCGGCCCGCCCCTCACTCACCGTGCTCGGCGGCTTCTGGTCGACGGCCACGTTCGCCGTGGCCCGGACGCTGCTCGCCGCCGACCCGTCGTTGCTACTGGTCCGGCACGACATCAGCGGCATTCGGGAGGGCGTCGTGCGCCGGGTCATCCGCAGCGGCGCCGGCATCGTCTCCGACGAGCGCGTCGAGCTGAGGCACGGATGCGTCTCCTGCACGCTGCGCGAAGACGTGCTGCCCACCCTGGCCCGTCTCGCCCGCACCCACCCCGACCGGGACCTGGTGCTGATGCTGCCCGAGGTGGTCGAACCGGAAGCGGTAGCCGCCGCCTGCGCGCACTGCCTCGTCGACGGGGCCCCGGTCACCGACCTGGTCCGCGTCGACTCCTACGTCACAGTGGTCGACACCGAGCATCTTCTCGACGGGTTGGCCAGCACCGACGACCTGCGGGACCTCGGCATCCACGCCGCCGCGGACGACCACCGCACCCTGGCCGACGTCGTGGTCCGCCAGATCGAGTACGCCGACACCCTGGTGCTCTGGGGCACCTCGCCGGAGGGCCCCTTCGACACCAGCCGGATGTCGGTCCTGCTGCAACGGATGGCACCGTGGGCCACCCAGGTCCACGTCGGCGCCGACGTTGTCGACGCCACCGAGTTGTCCCGGCAGCTCCGCGACACCGACCGGCACCGACCCGAGACGCCGGCCGTGCTGGCTCGCGGCCTGGAGGGGTACGCGCTGGGAGTGCACGAACCGCAAGCCGACTGCGGCGTCGTCTCCACCGTCTTCCGCTCGCGCCGACCGTTCCACCCCTGGCGGCTGCACGAGGCGCTGGAGGCCGTCAACGCCGACGTCATCCGCTCCCGGGGGCACCTCTGGCTGGCCAGCCAACCCGAGACCGTGGTGGCGTGGGAGTTCGCCGGTGGCGGCCTGAGCATGGCATCACTGGGCCGGTGGCTGACCGCCCAGCCGGACGACTCCTGGGACCACGTGTCCGACCAACGACGCCTCGCCGCCGCCCTGGACTGGGACCCGTACTACGGCGACCGTCACCAGAACCTGGTCTTCGTCGGTCTCGACCTCGACCCGGCCGACCTGCACCGAACGCTCAGCGGCTGCCTTCTCACCGACGCGGAACTCGCCGACGGCGAGGAGACCTGGCTCCGTTACGTCGACCCCTTTGCCGGCTGCTTCCCGCCCATCGCGGTCGACACCGAGGGCACGGTTCCCGGCTGAAGCTCGGCGGTCCGGGCGGTCACGACGCGAGCCTGGACGTCGGCGCACGAGGACGACGCGCCGCCGCGGTGGACCTGCCACCGTCCGGACGGCGGAGCCGATACAGTGCTGACAGTGGTAACGGTTTCCATTTCGAGATCGACGGGGCGGTTCAGCGCACGCACGCGGCACAGGTGCCGAAGATCTCCAGAGTGTGACCAACGTCGGTGAATCCGTGTTGCGCGGCGACCTGGTCGGCCCACCGCTCCACCGCCGGGCCGGCCACCTCGACGGTGCGCCCGCAGTCACGGCAGACAAGGTGGTGATGATGCTTGCTCTGGCTGCACCGACGGAAGAGCTGCTCGCCGCCCGGCAGCCGGGTCGAGTCGATCTCGCCGGCGTCCACCAGCAGTTGCAGTGTCCGGTAGACGGTGGTCAGACCGACTCCCGCCTTGCGCGCCAGCAGCATCTGGTGCAGTTGCTGCGCCGAGTGGAACCCCTCCACCTCGCGCAACAGCGCCAGCACCTCCCCGCGCTGCCGGGTGTTCCGGGTCAGATTCGACATCGTCTGATTCACCGTGGCCGCCATCCTCCGTTGTCGCGGCCGCCGTCGGCCTGTCGTGCCGTCGTTGCGTCGCGCTACCGGTCCGACCATTATGCGTCGCCGTCCGGCACCGACGACGTGCCGCCTTCCGAGCCCTGCACTGGCAGCCTCCGCGGTGAGCCTTCCTCGCATCTCGGCAGCTCAGAGAGACGTCACACCCGCACAGCAAAGGAGGGGGCGGCGTGGCCGCATCCGAGCGCGCGACCTCGTCCGGCACGAGCACGGCGGCCGATCAACCGGTAGCGCCGGACCACCGAGGCGACCCGAACGGCCGGCCCGCCGACCACGACGCTGGCCAGCACCATCGCGGTCAGGGGCTGCAACCCTTCTTCAGCGGCCGGATCGGTTCCGTCGAGATCCTCGCGGCAGTGCTCGTGCTGCTCATCTTCCTGCGCGATCCCGTGGCGGGCCTGCTGTCCGCACCGTCATTGGCTACCTGGATGACGGTGTTCGTCTCGGTCATGGTGCAGGCCGTGCCATTCCTGGTCTTCGGGGTGCTGCTCTCCGCCGTGATCGCGGTCTTCGTACCCCGCTCGTTCTGGGCCCGGGCCCTGCCCAGGCATCCCGCGCTCGCCGTCCCGGTCGCCAGCGTCGCCGGCGTGGTCCTGCCCGGCTGCGAGTGCGGTGCGGTCCCGATCGCCGGCTCGCTGATCCACCGAGGCGTCACACCCGCGGCGGCGCTGGCCTTCCTGCTCGCGGCACCGGCGATCAACCCCATCGTCCTGGTCGCCACGGCGGTGGCGTTTCCCGACAATCCCGAGATGGTCCTCGCCCGCGCCGTCGCCAGCCTGGTCGTGGCGATGGTCATGGGCTGGCTCTGGCTGCGCCTGGGCCGCGCGGACTGGATTCGACTCTCGCGCCGACCCGATCTGGACGGGCTCCGGCGCGGCGAGGCCTTCTGGTCCGCCGTACGACATGACGTGGTGCACGCCGGCGGCTTCCTGGTCATCGGCGCGATGGCCGCAGCCAGCATCAACGTCCTGGTCCCCGAACGCTGGCTACAGACCCTCGCCGATCGGCCGGTGCTGTCCGTGCTCGCCCTGGCAGGGCTCGCGGTCCTGCTGTCGATCTGCTCGGAGGCGGACGCCTTCGTCGCCGCCTCGCTGTCGCAGTTCTCCCTCACGGCCCGGTTGGCCTTCCTGGTGGTCGGCCCGATGGTCGATCTGAAACTCGTCTCCATGCAGGCCGGCGTCTTCGGCCGCCGCTTCGCCGCCCGATTCGCCCCGGCCACCTTCACGGTCGCCGTCGCGGTCGCGGGCATCACCGGGATGGTGGTGTGGTGAACCGTCTGGCCCAGGCATGCATCATGATCTTCTTTGCCGGTGCGGTGCTCCGCGCGACCGTCACCGACCTCTACCTGCGCTATGTCAAGGCGGAGCTGCGACCGTTCCTCATCGCCGCCAGCCTGCTGCTGATCACTGCCGCGGTGATGACGCTCTGGCACGAGCTGCGGCCCCCCGTCGACGGGCGCGGGGATCTGGCCGAACCAGACGACAAGCACGAACACGCCCACCGCGAGCCCCGAGTCGCGTGGTTGCTGCTCCTGCCAGCCCTCGGCCTGCTGCTGGTGGCCCCGCCCGCTCTCGGTTCGTACTCCGCCGGGCAGACGGGCACGGCGCTCGGCGACCAGGAAAGCTACGACTGGCCTCCGCTGCCCGCCGGCGATCCGGCGAGGACCACCGTCTTCGACTACGCCGGCCGTGCCCTGTTCGACAAGGGTCGGTCGATCGGCAACCGCCGGGTCGAGCTCACCGGCTTCGTCACCCCGGGGCCGGACGGAGAGCCCCTCCTCGCCCGCATGATCATGTCTTGCTGCGCGGCCGACGGTCGGCCCATCAAACTCGGCATGGCCGGCAACCCGCCGGTCGGCCTGGCCGGCGACACCTGGATCCAGGTCACCGGCCGGTACTCTGACCGGGTCACCCGCGATCCCGTGAACAACGAGGAGATCCCGTACCTCGAGGTGGAGTCCTGGCGACAGGTGTCCCCGCCGAAGAACCCCTACGAGTGAGTCCCTTGTCGAGGTTTTCGGGCGAGGACACCGTCCCGAACTCAGACCGGGTAACCCCACTCGGCCAGTGGCTTCTCCAGCGACCGTTCGATCGCGGCGAGCTGCGCCGGACTGAGCTCGTCGCGGTACGCCGCCGCCCGACCCGCCGGGAAGTCGTACCGGGAGAAGCCCTTCTCGAACGCGGGGGACCACTGCAACTCCAGGAAGTCGAGCATCCGGCCGACCTGTTCGCGGGGCTGCTCAACCAGGTCCTCGTAGCGCACGTCGAGCCACTGCTCGGCGGGATGACGCAGGCGGGCCTGCGCGAACGCCTCCATCAGCATCTTCCAGCCCAGGGCGGCGAGCACCTGGAAGGACCTGCCCGACTCGAACCATTCCTCGCGCAGGTCCGACGGGAGCGGGCCGAAGATCCAGTTGTCCGGACCCCGCCAGCCGTCCCACCAGCCCATCTGGAGCCAGGAGTTGGCCACCGCCCGGCCGTCGCGCACCACGTTGACGACCCGCAGTTCCGGGTACGCGGCGTGCAGCAGACCGGTGCGTGGCCAGCCGGTGACGTGCTGCACCAGTTGCTGGCAGCCCTGGCGGGCGATCCGCTCGTCGAAGAAGGCCCGCAGCCGGCGGGCCACGAACGGCGTCAGGTCCTCGGCCACCAGGTCCCGGCACGGGCGGGAGAAGCCGCCGAGCACCTGTCTGTCGAGCAGGTGGTACGCCTCCGACGGCGCCACCCGCAGTCGGCCCCGCTCCAGCAACCGTCGGCTGTGTCGCAGCGAGGTCATCCCCGGCGGGCGCGGCGCCGAACGCCGGTAGAGCGTCCCGTTGAACCGGCCTTTGAGGTTGAGCCGGGCGAGCTTGTCGTCCAGGCCGGAGACGAAACCGACAGCGGGATGCCGGGAGAGCAGCTCCTGGACCAGGGTCGAGCCGCAGCGACCGGTACCCACCACCAGTGAGAGCATCGTTCAGCCTTCCTGCCGGGTAGCGGGTGACGAGGGGACGACCGGGTCCGGACGGGACGTGGCGGCGGGAGGCGTGGCCGTCCGGCGGCGCAACGGGTAGCCGAACCGGGACAGGGCCAGCCCGGTCAGTCCGGTGACCACCGCGTACGCGCGGGTGGAGAGCCCGGTCAGCCACTCGGTGTCGGCGACCACGGGGACCAGGCCGGTGCGGTGCCGCGAGGGGTTGCCGGCCACCGAGTGGGTGGGCGCCAGTCGCGCCGTGCCCGGTGTCGGGAAGGGCAGGTCGTTCGCTGTCGCGCCGACGAACCGGACGATCCGTGTGGTGGTGCCGGCCGGGTCGGCGACGAAGTCCTCGTACCGCACCCGCAGATAGCGGCCGTCGGCGGGCCGGCGGCCCCACAGTCGGACGGTGGCGGTGTTCCACACCAGCCAGAGCAGGGCGGCCTTCCAGACCGGTGGCCGGCTCATCAACCGGTCGTCCACGTGCCCGTCCAGGGGGCGTCGCCGTCGCCAGGAGTACGCGGTGGCCCGCGAGTCGCGGACCACGTGCAGGACGTACAGGTCGATGCCGGGCAGGGAGCCCAGCAGAGCCCCGTACGGGGGCAGCTTGGAGGAGTCCACGATGACCCCGCCGGGCAGGTCGGCGAGGGCGTGTTCGGCGATCGAGGCGTACAGCCGGGTCAGGTGTGTGTCGTCGCTGTGCACCGCGACCGGCCGTTGACCGCGACGCCGTCGAAGCAGCAGTGCGGGCAGCCCGCGCAGGCGCAGCCGCTCGGCCAACCGGCCGGCGATCCCGGCCGGGTCGGCTCCGGCCAGGTCAGCGCGTACCCGCGTCCAGAGCGGACAGTCGGCCAGTGGCGACCCGCAGCCGCAGGGCCGGTTCTCCACGATGCCGCGCCGCCACAGGTAGCGCAGCTCACCCGCCGCGAAGAAACCCGGGACCTGCCCCAGGACGTTGGTGACCAGCGTGCTGCCGCTGCGACCGCTGCCGGCGAGGTAGAGCACTCGGACCGCGCTCACCGGGCCGCTCCCCCACCGGCCGTCGCGCGGTCTTCACGCCGCCGGGTCGGCAGCGCCTCGGCGGCCTCCGCGTAGAGCGCGCGGATCCGGGCCAGGTGCAGGTCGGGGGCGAACTGTCGGGCGACCTTCGCCCGGCCGGCCTGCCCCATCCGGTACGCCCGTTCGGGGTCGGCCAGCAGCGCGTTCAACGCGTCGGCGAGGTCCGTGGGCCGGTCCGCCCCGACGATGCTGCCGTCCACTGTGGGGTCCACCAGCTCGGGGAGCCCACCGAGGTCGGTGGAGACCACCGGGACACCGCAGGCGAACGCCTCCAGCACCGCCATCGGCTGGTTCTCGTGCCACCGTGAGGGCACGGCGGCCACCGCCGCCGACCGGATCAGCTCGTGCAGGCGCGGCTTGTCCAGGCGACCGTGGAACCGGATCCGGCCGGGCGCGCGGCGCGCGGCGAGCGCCTCCAGGTCGGGCCGGGCCGGGCCGTCCCCGGCGATGTCGACGGTGACTCCGTCCGGCAGCGCGGCCACCGCCTCGACCAGCACGTCGACGCCCTTCTCCGCAGCCAGCCGGCCGGCGAAGACGACACCGCCGCCGGGCGTCTGCTTGGTGGCGATGCCGCCCAGGTCGACGAAGTGGTTCACCACCCGCAGCCGGTCCGGGTACACGCCGGCGCGACGCATCACGTCCGCCAGGAACTCGCTCGGGCTGACGAAGACCTGCACCGGGTCGTACGCGTCGAACTGCCGGTGCAACCACGACTCGACCGCGAGCAGGCCACTGCGCGACAACGATCCGTCCTTGCAGCGGCGGCGGGCCGCCTGCAGGGGGCCTCCGGTGACGCAGGCCTGGCAGGGTCGGCCCCGGTCCAGCAGTTGGTAGCTCGGGCAGGCGAGCTTGTAGTCATGCATGGTCAACACGCACGGCACGCCGGCCGACCGTGCCGCGGCGAGCACCGACGGCGAGAGCTGGTGGTAGATGTTGTGCAGGTGCAGCACGTCCGGCCGGAAGTCGTCGATCACCTGGGCCAGCCCTCGGCGGCTCGTCGGTGACCACAGCATCCGACCGACGGCCGTCGCGCGTGGTCGTAGCCCGCTCGGCGCCGGCTCCAGCTCCACTTCGGTCGGAAACCGCTGCGCGTACGGGAGCGGCGACTCGTTCTCCGGATGGCTCATGCCGAAGTAGGCGACAGTGTCCCCCGCCGCCCGCTGCAGGTCCGCGAGGTCGAGCAGGTAACCCTCTGCGCCGCCACGGCGGTAGAGGAACTTGTTCACATGCAGCACGCGCATCGACTCGGCCTGCTCACGTCGATCGGGCGAACCGGGCCCGGAGGTGACGACCGGGGTCTGCCCGCCCCGGCCAGGGCCCACCGTATGCAGGGCAGGTCTGCGAGTCCAGTTCACCTATGGCATGTACCTGAACGGTTGATCTTCGTATGCCCGTGCGGCCCGCGGCCTGGCCTCCCGCCATGATCTCCCGATAGCCTGGCTGCGCCGCCGGTCGTCCCCCGTTTCCCAGTGCGCCGGACCGGCGCCCGACCGAGGAGGACCCGTGGCAGCCGACGACGAGGTCTCCACAGTCGCGTACACCGCCCGCCGGATCAGGCGGCATCTGCGCTGGGCGCGCACCGAGGGGATCGGGCGGCTGATCGAAGAGGACCGCCTCGACCCCGTCGAGCGGGTCCGCACCGCACTGGCGAAACGACGCTGGCGGCGGCGGGCCGGCCGGGCTCCCGGCTCCGCGATGCCGGTCTACCTGGTCGGGCTGCAACGATCCGGCACGAACATGCTGGTCCGTGGCCTGGACGCGGCCCCCGAGGTCGAGGTCCGCAACGAGAACGACAGCACCCTCTTCCACCGCTTCCAGCTCCGCCCGGACGCGGTGCTGACCGCCACGATCCAGCGCAGCCGGCACGCGTACGTCCTGGTCAAGCCCCTCTGCGAGAGCCACCGCGTGGACGAGCTGCTGGCCCTGCCGGGGTCGACGCCCGGCCGCGCGCTCTGGGTCTACCGCGACGTCGACGACCGGGCCCGCTCCGAGGTCGCCAAGTTCGGTGACGCCAACCTGCGGGCGCTACGCGCCATCGCCGACGGCAGCATCGGCCGACGGTGGCAGGGGCAGCGCCTCGACGCCGACGCCGTAGAGCTGATCCGGGCGCACGACCCGCAGAGGCTGGACCCGCACAGCGGCGCGGCCCTCTTCTGGTACGTCCGCAACTCGCTCGTCTTCCAGCTCGGCCTGGACCAGCGCGCCGACGTGCTGCTCTGCCGCTACGACACGGTCGTCGCGGAGCCAGCGGCGCAACTGCGGCGGCTCTGCGCCTTCCTCGACTTCCCCTACCGGCCGGGGCTGCACGCGCACATCGCCCCGCGCCAGTTCCACGACGCCGGAACGGGCCACCAGCCGTTACCGATCGACAGGCGCGTGCGGGCCCTCTGCGACGAGCTGACCGACCGGCTCGACAGGTGCGCCGCCGACGCCCGGTCCGAGACGAAGGCGGCCGACCGTGGCTGAACCAGCGACCCGTACCGCACCGATCTTCCTGGTCGGATGTCAGCGCTCCGGCACGACCATGGTGCGCCTCGTCCTGGACTCCCACTCCAGCATCAGCTGCGGCCCGGAGACCCGGTTCCTGCCCGACCTGCGACGGATCGTCGGGCGGGACTGGGAACGGTTGGCCCGCTTCGGGTTCCCCCGCGAGGACTGGCTACGCCGGATCCGGGACTTCTTCGGCGGCGTCCACGCCGACTACGCCGCCGCGCGGGGCAAGACCCGGTGGGCCGACAAGACCCCGCTGTATGCGATGTCCCTCGACTTCGTCACCGAGGTCTTCCCGGACGCCCAGATCGTGCACCTGATCCGGGACGGCCGCGACGTCGTGGTCTCGCACCGCAAACGGTTCGGCTACTGGTCCGCCGTCAAGTGCGTGGTGAAGTGGCCGCGCTACATCCGCGCCGCGCGGGCCGTCGGCGCCACCCTGCCCCCGGACCGCTACTACGAGCTGCGGTACGAGCAGGCGGTGACCGAGCCGGAGAAGACGATGCGGGGTCTCTTCGAGTTCCTCGGCGAACCGTGGGAGGACGGCATCCTCGACTACGACAGCAAGCAGCACGACGTGGCGCAGAAGTACACCACCGAGGCGGAGAAACGACGGGCCGCCGCGAGCGTGACCGAACCGATCTACGGCTCCCGGGTCGGCACCTACCGCCGCGAACTCGACCCGTTCCTCCGCCTGTTGGTCTGGGTCTTCTCCGGTCCGACCCTGCGCGCCCTCGGCTACCGGTGAACAGCCCTCGCCGCCTGGGCGCATTCGCCGCGGCCCTCGTTGCCGCGCTAGTGGTGACCGCCGGCTGCACCGCCCGCCGCGACGATCCGCCGGCGCCCGCACCGGGGGCCGACACCCCATCGGCTACGCCCGCACCGGGAGGCTCCGTCAACGGGGTGAGCAACCCGTTCGGCGCGCACTGGGACTGGTCGCGCTACCAGCAGTTCGCGCCGTACCTGCGGCGGATCGCCGGGTCGGCGACCTACGAGGAGATCTCCTGGTGCGAGATCGAACGGACCTCGGGGCAGGTGGACTGGACCGGGCTGGACGAGATCGCCTCCCGCAGCCGGGAGCTGGGCATCACACTGCACCTGAAGATCCGTACCGGGGTGTGCTGGGCGACCGGTGGCACCGCGCGCTACACCCGGGGGGCGGCGAACAAGACCGAGTCGGCGATGCCCACCGACCTCGTCGCGTACCAACGGTTCGTCCGCTCGGTGGTGCAACGCTACGGCCCGTACGGGGTGCGCGAGTACGCCATCGAGAACGAGGTCAACGCGCCGAGTTACTGGGCCGGCAGCCCCGAGGACTACGTACGACTGGTCAAGGCCGCCGCCGAGACGATCCGCGCGACCGACCCGCAGGCGCGGGTGGTGGACTCCGGTATCAGCAGCGTCGCGTACGGCATGGGTGTCGCCGACCGGCTGGTGCGCGCCGGTCGGGTGCCCGAGGCCGTCGCCGCCTACCAGGCGTACTTCCAGCGCCGGATCGGCACCAGGGGCCAGCAGATCCCGGCGGTGACCGGGGAGGCGCAGCTACGCAGGGCGCTCGGCACCGACACCAACAGCCGCAGCCTGCGGTTCCTGGCCGCCACCGAGTCGTTGCTGACCGACCGCACTGTCGACGTCCGGCAGGTGCACTTCTACGAGCACTTCAGCGGGGTCGCGCCACTGCTGGACTACCTGCGCGCGACGACACCGGCCGGCACGCCGACCCAGGCGTGGGAGGTCGGCCAGTTCTGGCGCGACGGCGACGGCGACCCGGCCAGCCGGGCCGCCGAGATGGTCAAGACGGTCACCCTGCTGGCCGCCGGTGGGATCGGCGAGATCAGTTGGTTGCCGTTGGCGTACAACCCGAACAACGCGGCCGGCAGCGAGGTCCGATACGGCCTGCTCGACCCGGACGGCACCGAACGCGAAGCCGGCCGGATGTTGGCGAGCCTGGCCGACGCGGCCCGGGACGCCACCCTGACCCCGCTGCCGGCCTCGGTGGCCGACAAGCTGCACGGGGTGGCCTTCGTCCGCGGTGGGTCAAGCACGCTGGTGCTCTGGTCGGCGTCGAACGTTCCGGTGACCGTGCCGGCGGCACCCGGTAGGCAGACCGGTGCGGTGGGTGCACCGCTGCGGGCGGCCGGCGGTGGCACCACAGTGACCGACGTACCCGTGCTGCTACGCGCCGACCAGCCGGTCGACCGGATCCTCGCCGACGTTCGTTAATCCGACTCGGCGGGCCAGGGGTCGGGCCAGTCGAGCAGGGCGGCCAGGCGGGCGTTGTGCGGCGCGAAGTACGCGGTCAGCCGATCCCGCAGCTGCGGGGTGAGCTGCGAGGCGCCCTCGTCGACGCGGCGGGTGTGCCGGGTGAACGCCTCGGGTGTGAAGGCCGGCAGGTCGAGGAAGTCCAGGATCGCGCGGTACGTGCCCGCCGGGTCGGCGTGCAGGTCCTCGGTCCGGGCGACGTGGATCCGTTCCCGTGGGACGTGCGCGAACCACCGCTGCACCTGCTCGGCGTAGCGGCCTCGGGCAGCGTACGAGTAGTTGCGTAACGCCCGGTGCGCGGCGTGGGTGTCCGGGCCGCCGCGCGTAGCCCGAGCGAGCCGCTCCTCCTCGGCGTCGAGCGCGTCGGCGAAGGTCAGCGGCTCGAGGCCGTACGAGCGGGTGTGCAGGTAGTGCGAGTAGGCCCGCTGCACCGGGTCCCGCAGCAGGGCGACGAAGCGGGCCTGCGGCAGGGCCGCCGCGACCCGGGACGGCACGCCCGGATGGAACAGGTAGTAGGGGCTCGCCTCGAACGTGCGCTCGTCCGGGGCGAGGCGCGGGAAGTGCCCCCGGTACCAGCGCAGAGCCCGACCAGGGTGGACGCTGAAGTACTGCAACTCCTTGCCGGTGGCGACCCGTACCCGGGGATGCGCGGCGAGATGGTGGTACAGCGAGGTGGTGCCGCAGCGTTGACCCCCGATCACCAGGAAGTCGGGCAGCGGGCCGGGCTCGCCCGGCCGCGCGGCGCGTCCCCACGCCCGCGTCGCGCGGACACCCCGGCGCAGGTGGTCGGTGACCTGACGTCGACCGAGCGCGCTCACGAGCCGACCCCGGCGGCGGAGTCGGGTGCCACGGCGGCGCGGCGGCCGCCCCGGCGGGTCACCGAACGCAGCACCATGACGTCCTCCCGACTGAGCCCGAGGGCGAGCACCCCGGCGCAGTACGCCCCCACGATCGCGGTCAGACCGACAGCGAGCTGCGTGATCCAGCCCTCGACCAACCACCGCACACCGAACCCAACGACCAACGCGAACACCGCGGCCACCAGCCCCTTGAGCATGCCGGTGGTCACCGGCACCGTGTGCACCTGCGCACGCACCTGCCAGACCCGGGCGACGTTCACCGCGGCCAACGAGACCGCCCAGGCCACCGCCGCGCCGAGGATCCCGTACGCCGGGATGAGCCACAGGTTGAGCAGCACGTTGAGCACCAGGGCGGCGAGGTTGTCGACCATGTTGACCGAGACCCGGCCCGACATGTTCAGCAGCGTCCCGCACGGCCCGGTGGCGGCGTTGACGAGTTGGCCGAGCGCCAGCACGACCGTCACCGCCGCGCCGCCGGCCAGACCGGGCCCACCGACCAGGCGCAGCAACTGCTCCGGGAAGACCAGCAACGCCACGAACGCCGGCAGCGACAGTCGGAGCACCCAGCCGGTGGCGACCCGGTAGATCCGGCGGACCTCGTCCAGCCGACCCTGGTGGTAGAGGTGCGCCAGGTGCGGGCCGAACGAGGCGTTGACCGGGGCCAGCACGAACACCGCGATCGTCACCAGCCGGGTCGCCACGTGGTAGACGCCGATCGCGTCGGGCCCGTAGTCGAAGAACCCGAGCAGCAACGCGTCCACCCAGATCAGCCCGGTCGAGGAGAGCGAGGAGACCCAGCTGACCGTGGAGAAGCGGAACAGCTCTCCCGGCCGGTACGCGGGCCGGGCGGCCGGCACCCGGCGGACCATCCGGGCGAGCGCCACGAGAGCGAACCCGGCGGCGCTCCAGCTGGCCACCACCAGGGCCCAGAACGCGCCGGTCAGGCCCGCCCCGACGGCGAGCGCCAACGCGGTGAGGACCAGCCGGGCCGCCGGTTCGTAGACCTGGCCGATGAGCGCGTAGGCCCGTTGGGTACGCCAACCCCGGGTGGCCGCGAGGGCGGCCTCGCAGACAGTCGAGGCGGGCATGCACAGCGCGACCAACCGCAGACCGGTGCTGAGCTGCGGGTCGTGCAGTGCCCCGGCGAGCCACGGCGCGCCGATCGCCAGACCGACAGCGATGACAGTGGACGCCACGACCGAGATGCCGATCCCGAGGCGGATCGCGCCCCGCAGCGCGGCCGGATCGTCGTCGGCGAGGTGCACCGCCACGAACCGGGTCAGCCCGGCGCGGAAACCGGATAGCGAGAGCAGCCCGAGCAACGACAGCACGGCGTAGACCTGGGCGTACCGGCCCAGCTCGCGTACGCCCAGCACGCGGGCCAGCAACAGCATGACCAGGAAGAGCGCCACCTGGCTGAGCACCGCGCTCGCCAGGTTCAGCATGCCGCCGCGCGCCATGCCGCGTACCTGCTGGTCGCCGGCCTCCGGCGGGGCCGGTGGCCGGCCGGTCAGCTCGCCGCGCACCTGGCGGCCCGTTCCCGGGCGGTCACGGCCGTGCCGCGGGCACGGTCTGTGCCGGCACCAGCGGCTCGGCCGGCGTCTGTGCCGGCACCAGCGGCTCGGCCGGCGGCGGGTCGCTCGGGGCCGGCGGGGTTGTCGGGCGACCGGTCAGGCGTGCCCGCGAGAGCAGTTCGAGGACACCGACCAACAGCACCCCGAGCAGCAGGCCTGCGCCCCCCACCGGCAGGGCGGTACGCACCAGCTCGGCCATCCGGCTCACGTCGTGCGTCTCGCCGATGCTGGTCACCTGCTTCGGATCGGCGGCCTGGGCCTGAGCCCGGGCCGCCTGCAACCCCTCCCGGGCCTGCGACAACGCGCCGGTCGCCGCGTCCCGCTGGGCGAGCAGCGCCTGGTAGTCAGGGAGTTTCGGCCCCAGCTCGTCGAGCTTCCTCTGCGCGGCGGTGATCGCGGCGGCCGCCGCGGACGCACCCCGACTGTTGCCGACGGCCTGCATGGAGAGTTGCTGCTGCCGCAGGCTCGTCAGCTCACTTAGCGTCGCCTGGTAGATCCGGTCCGGCTGGGAGACCTTGTTGGCCTTCTCCCACTCACCGATCGCCTTGGTGGCCGCGGTGACGTCGGCGTTGGCCGCCTCGACCTCGCTGGTGGCGATGCCGACCTGGGAGGAGAACAGGAAGGCGAGCGCCCGGGTGGTGGTCGCGCCCAGCACCGGCGCGACGGTCGCCCGGTCGCCGGCGGTGTACGTCACCTCCAGTTGGCTGCTCGCGCCGACCTGGGTGACGGCGAGGCCGTCGCGCAGCCGCTCCGGCGTCACCCCGGTGTCACCGGCCACGTCGGCGAGGACCCGGGGTGAGGTGACCGCCGCGCCGAAGGCCGCGACGAACTGGTTCGCCGCCTGCGTGCCGGTGTACTGCGTCCCGGCCGCCCCGCCCACCAACGCTGGCGCCGCCACGTAGGCGGTGCCGCTGTACTGCTGTGGCGCGAGCAGGACGATGCCGGCCGCCGCGCCGGTGGCGACCAGCGGCACCCCCACGAGTACCCAGAGGCGCCGTCGGGCGACCCGCAGGTAGTCGACGATCTCCACTTTTTCCCCAATGCTGTCGTTCACTCAGACCGGGACAGACGTGCTTCGCGGCTGCTCGCCGGCCACCTGAGGAGCCGGGTGGCGGGCGATCGCACTGGCCGCCGCAGCGAACGCGACGAAATACCAGAGCGTAACCACATTGGAAATGACGTTGGACGCCGCGCTGACCGCCACGAAGGCGATGGCGCAACCGGTGAAACCGACAGCGACGCCCCGCTCGAAGCTGCCCGGCGGCGCCCGCCGCAGCGCCCTGCGCGCGGTGTGCAGGAAGGCGACAAGCATCATCAGGTACGCCCCGAGACCCAGCAACCCGGTCTCGACGTACGCCCGGAGGAAGTCGTTGTGCGGCTTCTTCGCCTCGTCGGTCTCACGCTGGGTCATGTTCGGCCCGATGCCGGTGACCGGATTACGGTCGGCCAGCGTGACGATCTCGGTCCAGTAGCCGATCCGCCACGCCAGGGTGTTCCCGGTGGGATCCCCGCCGACAGCGCGTGAGCTGCCGAGTTGGGCGAACCGCTCGCCGACGGCGGGCACCAGGGCCACCCCGGCGACCGCCACCACGCAGAGGGTGACCAGCATCCGCTTGCTGCGGTGCAGCACGGCGACCACGACCAGACCGATCGCCGCGCCGAGCAGGGCGCTGCGGGTGTTGGTCAGCAACAGGAACAGCAACGAGAGCCCGAGCAGCACGCCGAGGGTCACCCGCAGGCGGCGACCCAGGAAGCGGTACACCGCGAACCCGAAGATCACCATGAACATCAGGTAGCGACCGAACGTGGTCGACTGGCTGAACGTGCCACTGATCCGGGTGAAGTCGCCCTTCACCTCGGCCGGCGGGTTGCCGAGCAGCGACAGGACGACCGTGTAACCGAGCGACAGCACCAGCGAGACGTAGCAGGCGAGCAGGATCCGACGGATCGCCGCGGTGTTCGGCATCAGTTGTTCCAGCACCACGAACATCACCACGACGGTGAGGATCCGCAGCGCCTCCAACAGGCTGTTCGCCGGCCGTGTCGCGCCGAGCGCGCTCACCACGCTGCTGGCCCCGACGAGCAGCATGGCCCACCCCAGGGGCGAGCCGCGCAACCGCCCGTGCCGGCTGAGCTGAGCGGCCAGCCAGAGCCCGGCGGCGAGGAGGAACAGCACCGCGAGCAGGGTGGACGGGTCCACCACCCGGGCGGCGCCGGCGGAGTCGGCTTGGCCGGCACTCGGTCCGGTGAGCTTGAACAGGTCGACGCAGGAGCGGACCGCGAGCATCAGCAGCACGTACCCGGAGAACCGGGTCAGCGCGAGGACGGCCACCGCGACGCCCGCGACCGCCGCGAGTGGCAGCACCATGCCCTTACGGTCACCAGCCGCCATCGAGACTCCCGCGACCACCGCCACGACGGCGGCGGCCAGCGCCGCCGCGCCGGTGAGCAGACGGGTCGTGTCCACCCTGCTGCTCATCGGCGGAGTCCCGTCGCCCGGTGCGTACCCGGGTAGTTCCGCATCGACCACCTGCTGCGTGTGTTGTCCCACTGATCCCACTGAACCGAATCGACGCTGCCCGGCCGCTGCCGGGCGCGGCCAACCGATGTCCTCCCGGCAAGATCGGTTCAATCTAGCCCCGTCACCTCGCTCGAAGAAGGGGCCGTTGCACTGACGTGTCGGTCCCCCACGAGGTTGACTCGATGTCGCGCCGACGAACGGACCGTACGGTCAGTCGGTGCGTGCCGGCAGTCGCGCCCTGGACCGCCGACGCGTCGCCGGGACCAGGCTGAAGTAGAGGCGCTCCAACTCGCGGGCGGCGGTGTCCCAGCTGTACATCTCGGTGACCCGGTCGCCCAGCGCCTTCGCGCCGGCCCGCTCCGCCGCCAGGTCCCCGAGCAGCGCGGTCAGCACCCGGATCAGGTCGTCCTCGTCGCCGTCGCGGAACAACCGCCCTCCAGCGGCGTCCGACTCCAGCACCTCCACGTGTGGCGCGATGTCGCTCGCGACCACGGGAAGCCCGTACGCGGCCGCCTCCAGCAGCGTCAACGGCAGCCCTTCCAGGCGGGACGGCTGGACGAAACCGGCGGCGTTGGCGTACAGCTCAGCGAGGAGGTCTCCGTAGGCGAACCCGGTGAAGACGATCCGGTCGTCCCCTTCGGCGGCACGGTGCAGCTGGTCCACGTAGTCGTCGGTGAACGACGACCCGCCGACGATCGCCAGCCGCATTCCGGTGTCGAGCCGCCGGAAGGCCCGGATCAGCAGGTCGGCGGCCTTCTCCGGGACCAGCCGGCCGACCAGCAGCAGATAACCACCGGGGGCCAGCCCGAACCGGGCCTCGATCTGCCGGCTCGACGCCCGCCGGGCCGGGTTGACGCCGTTCGGGATGTAGGTCGTGGGCCGGCCGAACCGGGTCTCGTAATGGGTGGCGAGCCCTCGGGAGACGGCGACCCGCTGGTGCGGGACGTACCCGCTGAGCCAGTGGGCGCTGCCCAGCACCGTACGCGCGGCGAGGCCCCACTTGGCCCGCTGGCTGTCCAACCCGTGCACTGTCAACACCACGCCCGCTCGGGAGAACCAGCGGGGCACCGGTGCGACCAGGGCCGGCCCGAGCCCGTGGTAGTGCACGATGTCGGGCCGTCCGCTCATCGCCGCCACGGTCGAGGTGGCCGCGTGCACGATGGCGTCGAGGTGCTTGCTCGCGATGGTGTGCACCTCGCGCAGGCGTACGCCCCGGTAGTGGTCGGCCGGCATCTTCCCGTAGCTCCGGCGGCAGTAGACGGTGACCTCGTGCCCGAAGCCGGCCAGCCGGCTGGCCATCTCCTCGACGTGCCGCTCGATGCCGCCGTAGGTGGCCGGCATTCCCTTCTGGCCGATCATCGCGATCCGCAGTGGACGCCAACCGGTGCCGACGAGGTCCGGCCCGGTCGACGGGGCGACACGGGCCGCCTGAGCCCGCTGCCGGGGAATCGCGGGACGTGCCGCGTGTTGGTCCGCTTCCTCGGCCTGCAGGTCGGGATGGGCCACGATGACTCCCTGCGTGACTAGGTCCGCGCCCGTCACCCGGGCAGATGAACACCTTGTCACGTATTGGGCCGTACGCCAGCGATCAGCGGGACAAAAAAATCATCAGTGGGATTCGCAACCCCTGGATTGTCATCCACGTGACGTCGACATGGACGAGCCCCGACCGATCACTGACGGATCGGCCGGGGCTCGTCGTGTCGAGCTGTCAGGCGATGTCGAACCGGTCGAGCTCCATGACCTTCGTCCAGGCGGCCACGAAGTCGGCCACGAACTTGGCACGGGCGTCCTCGCTGGCGTAGACCTCGGCGAGGGCACGCAGCTGCGAGTTGGAACCGAAGATGAGGTCGACCGCCGTGGCGGTCCACTTCACCTCGTCGGTCGCCAGATCGCGGATCTCGTACACGTGCTCGTCGGACTTCGACGCGCTCCACCGGGTGCCCGGGGACAGCAGGTTCGCGAAGAAGTCGTTGGTGAGCAGCCCCGGCCGGTCGGTGAGGACACCGTGCTGGGCGCCACCGGTGTTGGCACCGAGGGAGCGCAGACCGCCGACCAGGACGGTCATCTCCGGCGCGGTCAGGTTGAGCATGTACGCGCGGTCGATCAGCAGCACCTCCGGCTGGGTCTTCTCACCCGGACGCAGGTAGTTGCGGAAACCGTCGGCGCGCGGCTCCATGACGCGGAACGACTCGGTGTCGGTCTGCTCCTGGGTCGCGTCCGTACGACCCGCACGGAACGGCACCGTCACCTCGACGCCGGCGTCCCGCGCCGCCTTCTCGACGGCGGCCGAACCGGCCAGCACGATCAGGTCGGCCAGCGAGATCTTCGCGCCGCCGGCCTCGTTGAACTCCCGCTGGATGCCCTCCAGGACGCCCAGGACGGTCGCCAGCTGCTCGGGCTGGTTGACCTCCCAGTTGCGCTGCGGCTCGAGGCGGATCCGAGCGCCGTTCGCGCCACCGCGCTTGTCGGTGTGCCGGAAGGTCGCGGCGGACGCCCAGGCGGTGGAGACCAGCTGAGCGGTCGTCAGACCGGACTCCAGGACCTTCGCCTTGAGCGCGGCGACATCGGCGTCAGCGACCAGCTCGTGGTCGACGGCGGGCACCGGGTCCTGCCACAGCTGCGGCTCGGCCACCCACGGACCCAGGAAGCGCTCGATCGGGCCCATGTCGCGGTGCAACAGCTTGTACCACGCCTTGGCGAACGCCAGCGCGAACTCGTCCGGGTTCTCCAGGAAGCGGCGCGAGATCTTCTCGTACGCCGGGTCGACGCGCAGCGACAGGTCGGTCGTGAGCATCGTCGGCTTGTACTTCTTCGCCGGGTCGAAGGGGTCCGGGATGATCGCCTCGGCGTCCTTGGCGACCCACTGCTTCGCCCCACCCGGGCTGGTGGTGAGCTCCCACTCGTAGCCGAAGAGGATCTCGAAGAAGCGGTTGCTCCACTGCGTCGGCACGTCGGTCCAGGTGACCTCGAGACCACTGGTGATCGTGTCGGCGCCCTTGCCGCTGCCGTGGGTGCTCAGCCAGCCGAGGCCCTGCGCCTCGATCGGTGCGCCCTCGGGCTCCGGGCCCACGTGGTTGTCGGCGACGCCGGCACCGTGGGTCTTGCCGAAGGTGTGACCACCGGCGATGAGGGCGACGGTCTCCTCGTCGTTCATCGCCATCCGGCCGAAGGTCTCGCGGATGAAGTGCGCCGCGGCGGCCGGGTCCGCGTTGCCGCGGGGGCCCTCCGGGTTGACGTAGATCAGACCCATCTCGGTCGAGCCGACGCCGGCCGCCATCTCCTTCTCGGAGGCGTACCGCTCGTCACCGAGCCAGGTGTCCTCGGGACCCCAGAAGATCTCCTCGGGCTCCCAGACGTCCTCACGGCCGAAGCCGAAGCCGAAGGTCTTGAAGCCCATCGACTCCAGGGCCACGTTGCCGGCCAGCACGAGCAGGTCGGCCCAGGAGATCTTCTGGCCGTACTTCTGCTTGACCGGCCAGAGCAGCCGACGAGCCTTGTCCAGGTTGGCGTTGTCCGGCCAGCTGTTCAGCGGGGCGAAACGCTGGCCACCGTCGCCGGCGCCACCGCGACCGTCCTCGATGCGGTACGTGCCGGCGGCGTGCCAGCTCATCCGGATCATCAGGCCGCCGTAGTGGCCGAAGTCGGCCGGCCACCAGTCCTGCGAGGTGGTGAGCACCTCGACGATGTCCCGCTTGAGGGCCTCGACGTCGAGCTTCGCGAACTCCTTGGCGTAGCTGAAGTCCGCCCCCAGCGGGTTGCCCTTCGACGAGTGGGCGTGCAACACCGAGAGGTCGAGCTGGTTAGGCCACCAGTCCCGGTTGGTGCGCGGGCGGCCACCGGTCTTCGGGGTCGGCGAGTCGATCGCCGGGTTCTCGCTCTCGCTGCCGTGCGCGGTCACCGAGTCGTGCGCCACCGGGCAGCCGGCCGCTGCCTTCTGGTCCACACCCTGTGCACTGGTGGGGCGGTTGTCCTGGGTGTCGCTCATGAACTTCCTTCCGAGCTTGCGGATCTCTGGGGCGTACGGGCGGTCGCGCAGTCGGGGCAGGTGCCCCAGTAGACGACCTCCGCCTCGTCGACCACGAAACCGTGGTCGACCGGGGCGGTGAGACAGGGGGCGTGACCGACGGCGCAGTCGACGTCGGCGATCACGCCGCAGGAACGGCACACGACATGGTGGTGGTTGTCCGCGACCCGGGACTCGTAGCGGGCGGTCGCGCCGGCCGGCTGGATACGCCGCACCAGACCGGCGTCGGTGAGCACACGCAGCACGTCGTACACCGCTTGGTGGGAGATTGTCGGATGATCCGCCCGCACCAGCGCGATCACGGCGTCGGTGCCGACGTGCGGGTGGTCGCGCAACGCCGCGAGCACCGCCAATCGGGGCCGGGTCACCCGCAGCGAGGCGGCCCGCAGTTGCGCCTCGAAGTCGGACATCACTTGCCGAACATTAGCCCACTTTTCTGGAACCAATCAAGTTTTGCCCGGGTCCGCGCGCCGCTGTGGCGAAGAATTCACCCAGGTCCTCCGCGATAGTAGAAATAATCCGGACGGCCATGTCGAGAACCGACACCCGGCTTCGTCCCCGGGGTGAACGCGACCACGACGGGTCGCACACCAGCGTCAAGGAGAACCACGATGGCCAAGTACCTGCTGCTCAAGCACTACCGCGGCGCCCCCAAGGGGGTCAACGACGTGCCAATGGACCAGTGGGCGCCGGCGGAGGTCTCGGCCCACATGCAGTACATGCGCGACTTCGCCGCGCGACTCGAGGAGAGCGGTGAGTTCGTCGACGGTCAGGCCCTCGCCCCCACCGGGACGTTCGTCAGGTACGACGGCGAGGGTCGTCCGCCGGTCACCGACGGCCCGTTCGCCGAGACCAAGGACCTGATCGCCGGCTGGATGGTGATCGACGTCGACAGCTACGAGCGCGCCGTCGAGCTGGCCGGGGAGTTGTCGGCGGCACCGGGAGCGGGCGGGAAGCCGATCCACGAGTGGCTCGAACTGCGCCCGTTCCTGACCGAGCCGCCCACCATCACCGAGTGAACGAGTCCCTGCTCCGGGGCCTCACCCCGAGCGTGCTCGGCATCCTCGTCCGCCGCGGAGTCGACTTCGCGGCGGCCGAGGACGCCGTGCAGGACGCGCTGGTCGAGGCGGTTCGCGTCTGGCCGGCCGACCCGCCGCGGGACCCGAAGGGCTGGCTGGTCACCGTGGCCTGGCGCCGGTTCCTCGACGCGACCCGAGCGGACGCGGCACGCCGCCGACGTGAGGACGCCGTCGACGAGGAACCGGCACCGGGGCCCGTTTCGGCGGTGGAGGACACGCTGTGGCTCTACTTCCTGTGCGCTCACCCGTCGCTGACGCCGTCGTCAGCGGTCGCGCTCACGCTGCGCGCGGTCGGAGGTCTGACCACCCGGCAGATCGCGCACGCCTACCTGGTCCCCGAGGCGACCATGGCGCAGCGCATCAGCCGGGCGAAACGCACCGTCTCCGGGGTGCGGTTCGACCAACCCGGCGACGTCGCGACCGTGCTGCGCGTCCTCTACCTGGTCTTCAACGAGGGCTACTCCGGCGACGTCGACCTCGCCGCCGAGGCCATCCGGCTGACCCGGCAACTCCAGGCGGCGATCGACCATCCCGAGGTGGCCGGGCTGCTCGCCCTCATGCTGCTCCACCACGCCCGGCGCGCCGCCCGCACCGCGCCCGACGGCAGCCTGGTGCCACTGGCCGAGCAGGACCGCAGCCGGTGGGACACCGAGTCGATCGCCGAGGGCGTCACGATCCTCCAGGGGGCTCTCGCCCGCGATCGGCTGGGCGAGTTCCAGGCCCAGGCCGCCATCGCGGCACTGCACGCGGACGCCCCCGCCGCCGAGGAGACCGACTGGGTGCAGATCGTCGAGTGGTACGACGAACTCGCCCGCCTGACCGACAGTCCTGTCGTCCGACTCAACCGCGCGGTGGCCGTCGGCGAGGCCGACGGCGCGCGAGCCGGTCTCGCGGCGCTCGCGGCGGTGGACGAGTCCCTGCCCCGGTACGCGGCGGTGGCGGCGTACCTGCACGAACGCGACGGCAATGTGGCGACGGCGGCACTGCTGTACGCCGAGGCGGCCCGGAAGGCACCCAACCTCGCCGAGCGCGACCACCTGACCCGCCAGGCCGCGCGGCTCAACGCCAGCCGGTCCCGCTGACCCGTCCCCGCTCGCCCCAGCACGACGCCGATCATCGGATGATTACGGTCCGGAAAGTGTTCGGAAGTTTTCGGCTAATCATCCGCGCGTCCAGAACGATCATTACGGCGTTCGGACGGCGCTGATCGACTACTGACCTGGCGAGACGTCACCCTGCGGCAACCCACCGGCCGTCGCCGGCCTACCGCCATGTTTCCGGAAATTGTTGACAAGGCGACGGCCAGGTTAATACGGTCGCCATCGACGGCTTTCAATTGCCGTCGGCACCACCACCGCGAACCACTCCTCCGCTCGTCGTGCAGGACGACCGGTCAACCACCACCACGCGGTACGACGACAGTGGCCGCCACCCGACCACCGGCAGCCAGCCGAGACGTGCCGCATTGCTGGCCCCCCGCCAGCCGTCACGAGGAGGAAACACGTCCATGAGCGACACCAGCCACATCTCCATCGCACCACAGAGGCGCGGCCGGCTACGGCTGCTCCTCGGCGCCGCGTGCGCCGTCGTCGTGGCCGTCGCCGGCACGATGACGGCCACCAACGCGTACGCCGAGGCGGACCGGACGCTCACCTCGAACCTCACCGGCACCCACAACGGGTACTACTTCTCGTTCTGGAAGGACAGCGGCAACGCCAGCATGACGTTGCGTGCCGACGGTCGCTACTCCAGCAGCTGGGACCGGAGCACCAACAACTGGGTCGGCGGCAAGGGTTGGGCGACCGGCAACCGGCGGACCGTCAGCTACTCGGGCAGCTACAACCCGGGCAACAACAACACCTACCTCGCCCTGTACGGATGGACGCGCAACCCGCTCATCGAGTACTACGTGGTGGAGAACTTCGGTAGCTACAACCCGAGCAGCGGCGCCACCCGGATGGGCACCGTCACCACCGACGGCGGCACGTACGACATCCTGCGCAGCCAGCGGGTCAACGCCCCGTCGATCGACGGCAACCAGACGTTCTACCAGTACTGGAGCGTCCGCCAGCAGAAGCGGTCGAGCGGCACCATCACCACCGCCAACCACTTCGACGCCTGGGCCCGCGCCGGCCTGAACCTCGGCAGCAACCACGCCTACCAGATCATGGCGACCGAGGGCTACCAGAGCCAGGGCAGCTCCGACATCACCGTCTGGGAGGGCGGCGGCGGCAACCCGACCACCCCGCCCACCACCGGAAACCCGGGCACCGGCAACTGCAACGCGACGCTCTCCGCCGGTCAGCAGTGGGGTGACCGGTTCAATCTGAACGTCGCGGTCAGCGGCACCAACAACTGGGTGGTCAGCCTCGGTCTCAACGGCGGCCAGAGCATCCAGAACAGTTGGAACGCCTCCGTCAGCGGCTCCAGCGGCACGGTGACGGCCAGGCCGAACGGCAACGGCAACAACTTCGGCATCACGATCATGGCCAACGGCAACTGGACCTGGCCGACGGTCAGCTGCCGAACCAGCTGACCCTGGGCAACTCCTGAATCACACCTCTGGCGTGGCGGCTTCGGCCGCCACGCCAGAGTGGTATCGGCAGGCCGGCCAGTCCTCGTGAAACGGGCTCGGCCCGGGCCGAGCGCTCGCTGCCAGGATCCGCGCAACATCAGGGATGTTGGTGTCTCCTGGGAGCTGGAGGCAGCAACATCGGGGACGTTGCGCGGATCTTGGGCGGGCGGCGGGCGGCTGCCGTTGCCGTTGCCGTACTAGAGCTGCGGCACCGATGAGGTCTCCGCCGCGGACTCCTCCGCCGACGGCTTCTTCGTCGGGTCCGCCACCGGCTCCCCCTCGGGCTCCTCCTCGGGTTCCTCCGAGGACGTCTCGGTCGGCTCCGTCGTCGTACCACCCGTCGGTGCTGTCGTCGGCTCGGTCGGGGCGCTCTCGGACGAGGTGGGCGCGGGCCCTCCCCCGGTGCTCTCACCGGGAGACGGCGATTGGCCGTCCGTTCCCGCGCCGGCCGAGCCGCTGGGCGTCGGGGTCGTGGTCGCAGAGCCAGTCGCGCGGACCGGCAGGCCGGCAGAGCCTGGGGTGTCCGGGTCACCGCCGCCGGCGCCCGGGCCGGGCTCGCGTTGCGACGGCACCGTCGGCGACACAGTGGGTGGCGTCGACGGTTGCCCGGTCCGGCCCGGCATCATCCCGGTGGGATCGGCGAACACCAGGATTGCGGCTGCGGCGGCCATCGATCCGACCAGCGCCGCGAGCACCTTCGGCCCAGGGCCACCCGACCGCTTCGCCGCGCTGCCGACGACCGGACGCTGGACCTCGGTGCGCTCGACCGGCGGCCCGATCGGCGCTGCGACGGCGGTCCGCAGCAACTGGTCGGACGAATCCGTAAGTGCCTGCGCCGCAGTGGCCATGGCCGCCGCCGTCGGGAAGCGACGAGCGGGATCCTTGGCCAGCGCGGTGGCGACCAGCCGCCGGACCGCCTCCGGGACGTCCTCGGGCAGCGCCTGCGGCTCCTCTTCGAGATGCCGCAGCGCCACCGCGACGGCGTTCTCGCCCTGGTGCGGGGGCCTGCCGGCGAGGCAGTGGTAGACGACGGCCCCCAGTGCGTAGATGTCGATCGCCGGGGTGGTCTCGTTCCTGGAGACCTGCTCGGGTGCCATGTAGAGGGCGGTGCCGACGACCTGGTTCGTGCCGGTCAGGCTCGCCGCCTCCTGCGTCACCGCCACACCGAAGTCGACGAGCACGACGTGCCCGTCCGGCTCGATGATGAGGTTGCTGGGCTTGACGTCCCGGTGCACGACGCCGGCGTCGTGTGCGGCCTGGAGCGCACCGGCGGTCTGCGCGGCGATCGACATCGTCTCGGCGACGCCCAGCCGGCCGACCTCGGCGATCCGCTCCGACAGGGGTTGCCCCTGCACACACTCCATGACGATGTACGCGAGGACCGGCGCGTCGGGCCCGGACACCTCACCGTAGTCGTAGACCTGGGCGACACCGGGGTGACGCAGCGCCGCCATCGCCCGGGCCTCGCGGCGGAACCGCTCGCCGAAGCCCGGGTCGGTGACCAACCGGGGTTGCAGCATCTTGACCGCGACGCAGCGGTCCAGGGTTTCGTCGACCGCCCGCCAGACATCACCCATCCCACCGCTGGCGATGCTCTCGACCAGACGGTAACGGTCTCCGACGACTTGCCCCACAATCGGCATGACACTTTCGGTACCCCGGTCTCCCCGATCTCAAGCACCACGATGCCAGGTCGGGTCCCAGGTCCCGTGTCGGGGCGGACCGTCACAGCCGGTCAGACGGTGATGACGACCTTGGCCCGCGCGTGCTCGCCCTCCAGGTAGCGCATCGCCAGGGGCACCTCGTGGAGGGGGTAGTTCCGGTCGATGACCGGGGTGAGGCGGCCGGTTTCGGCGTGGGCGCGGAGCGTGTCCAGGTGTTGCCGGCCGGGAACGGCCGTGAGAACGACGATGCGGTGCCGGACGAACGGCGCCAGCAGCCGTCCGCGCGCGATCAGGCCGATCGGTCCGAGGAGGCTGCCTCCGCGGTACACACCCCCGCCGGAGAGCACCAGCGTCCCGGTCGGGGTCAGCACCCGCCGGAGCGTCCGCAGCGAGCGGTTGCCGACCAGGTCGAACACCACGTCGTAGCGGCGGGTGTCGCGGGCGAAGTCGTCGCGGGTGTAGTCGACGACGTGCTCGGCGCCGAGGGAACGGACCAGGTCGACGTTGCGGGTGCTGCACACGGCGGTCACTGTCGCGCCGAGCACCGTGGCCAACTGGACCGCGAGAGTGCCGACGCCGCCGGAGGCACCGTTGACCAGAACCCGGTGGCCGGGCCCGACCCGACCGGCGTCCAGACCCATGAGCGCGGTGACGCCGGCCAACGGCAGGGCGGCGGCCTGCTGCGGGGTCAGGTTCGCCGGCTTCGCCGCGACCAGGTTCTCGTGCACACACACGTACTCCGCGAACGCGCCGTTGGCGTCACCGAGGTCACCGAAGACGGCATCGCCCGGGCGGACCTGTCGAACGCGCGCGCCGACGGCCTCGACCCGGCCGGCGAAATCGCGGCCGCGGATGCGCGCTCGGGGCCGGGACCGCCCCAGCGCCAGGCGCGCCATCCGTGGGTCACCCCGCATGACATGCCAGTCGTACGCGTTGAGCGCGGCTGCCTCCACCCGCACGAGCACCTCGTCGGGGGCGGGCACCGGCGTGTCCACGTCCGCGAGCGTCAGCGTTTCGGGCGGGCCGTACCGGTCCTGCACGATCGCCTTCATGGCTTCACCCCTCCCCTGGTGTACGGCGTACACCTACTACCCAAAGGCTAGGTGTACGCCGTACACCCGTCAAGAGGTTTAGGGTTCGGTTGTCCACCGGACGACGAGGAGCGAGATGGCCGAGCAGGCGGAGACGCTGCACCGCACCCCGCTGAGCAGGGAACGGGTCCTCCGCGCCGCCGTCGCGCTCGCCGACGAGGCCGGGATCGAATCCCTCAGCATGCGCAACCTCGCGCAGGACCTGGGCGTCGTGCCGATGGCCCTCTACAAGCACGTGGCCAACAAGGACGAACTGCTCGACGGCATGATCGACGTGGTCGTCGGCGAGATCCGGGCGCCCGAGCCCGGCACCGACTGGAAGCGCGCGGTCCGCGGACGCATCCTCTCGGCGCGGGAGGTGCTTCAGCGCCACCCCTGGGCGCCACTGGCGATCGAGTCGCGGAACATGGCGACACCGGCCATCCTGGCCTACCTCGACTCCACGATCGGGACGTTCCGGGCCGGCGGCTTCACCGTCGACCTCACCCACCACGTGATGCACGCGATGGGCAGTCGGATCCTCGGCTTCAGTCAGGAACTCTTCGACGCCGACCGCCGCGCCGGCCGAAGCGGCAGGGCCGACACGGACCCGCCGACGGCCCTACCCCCGGAGATCGCGGCCAGGTTCCCGCACGTCGCGGAGATCGCGATGGCGGCGTCACATGACGACGAGTCCGTCCTCGGGCAGGGCTGCGACGATCAGTTCGAGTTCGAGTTCGCCTTGGACCTGCTCCTCGACGGCATCGAGCGGCTGCACCGACACGGCTGGGCGTCCGCACGCCGACCTGGCTGAGACGTCCGCGGACCACGAGGGCCTGATCCAGCGACGAGTCGGCCCCGCCGCTTACGACGGGGCCGACTCGACAGGTCGCGGGACCGGTCAGCTGTTGAGCGTGGCGAGCAGGGCGGTGGCCATGCCCTGTTCACCCCGGGCGTTCGGGTGGAACGGCGCGGCCGCGTTCTGCGGCACCAGGCCCTCGACCCACCGGGTGCCGCTGCTCTTGCACGCGTCCCGACCGATCGACGGCGTGTAGACGTCGGAGTAGGTGGCGCCGTTCGCACTCGCGACGCTCGCCAACATCGCGTTCAGCGACTTCTCGACGCCGCGCAGGTACGGCACGTCCTGGTAGGCGATCGGGACGACCGGCCAGCAGCCGTACCCGGTGTCCGGCAGGATCGCCGGGTACCCCAGCACCACGACCCGCGCGCTCGGCGCGGCCCGGCGAACCGCCTGGAGCACGGCGGTCACCTTCGGCGTCGCGGCGACGATCCGCGCCTGCAACTGGTCGACGCCTCCGGCCGTGTAGCGGTTCTTGCACGGCGACCCGAGCGGGCTGCTGAGACTCGCTTCGGCGCAGTCGCCGATGATGCCGGAGAAGCCGATGTCGTTGCCGCCGATCTGCACCGTCACCAGCGCCGTGTTCGACGTGACCGCGTTGAGCTGCGGCGGCAGCGCGGTGCCCAACTGACCGCTGCCACCGGAGAGGATGTCGTCAGTGGTGGCCCCGGAGCAACTCACGTCGGCGAACGACGACGAGCCGGCGGCCGCGGCCACGAGCGACGGGTAGTTGCGGCTGGACCGTAGGCAGTTCAGGTCGGTCTGGCTGGGGATCAGCGGGCCCGCGGTGTACGAGTCGCCCAGCGCGACGTAGCGGCCGGTGGGCACGGCCGCGCTGGCGGGGGTGGCGACGGTGAGCAGCACACCGGCGGCGGCTAGGCCTAGTGCGGCCAGCCTGGTGGCTGCCCGCAGGAGGGGCAGGCGAGGACGGGTCATGGCGCCTCCCAAGGAGGGATCACGGGGGGTGGTGGTGCCGAAGATCCTGTCCCCGCCAACGCCGCACGTCAATATAGATGGGCCTCACTAAATAGAGCTCCGGGGTGTGGGCCGGACCGGTGGCGCTCAGCTCAACGGCGCGTACCACTGGGCGCCGGTGACCCTGATCCGCTTGGACTGCTTGCGGTTCCACTCCACCCGCATGCCGTGCTTGCGCAGCACCGGGAACGCGACCTCGTCCATCAGTCGTTCCAGGTCGGCCTGGTAGCCGGCCTGCTGCTCGGCCTCCGACAGACGGCCGTAGGCGGCCTCGTCGAAGTCGGCCGGAGGATAGAGGCCGTAGCCGAGGTAGACCTCGCCCTCCTCGCTGGCGAGCAGCGACTCGGTGTCCTGCTGGTGGAACCAGAGGAACCCGCGCCAGTGCCGGGAGTCGTCGCGCTCGTCGTCGATCTCGGCGCTCGCGCAGGTGCCACAGCAGCTGAAGTTCGCCCGGGCCAGCACCCCCAACCCGTTGAGCTCGGCGAAGGCCCGGGTGATGTTGGCAGTCACCTCACCCCACTGCCGTTGCTGCGCCCGCCGAGCGGCCAACGCCTTCCCGTGCGCTGCCCTCAGCTCGTCGTCGGTGGCGCCGCAGCGCTCCTCGTCGTCGTCGAAGAAGTCGACGAAATCGTCCGCGTCATCCTCACCGCGCACGATCCAGGCCCACAGCTCGTCCTCGATCGCGCTCCGCCCCGGCTCGGGGATGCGATCGGTCAGGAACCGGGCGCCCTCGGGGCGATCGTTGTACGTCCATTCGGTCACGAGCGAATCTTCACACGGGCGTACGACGGGCCTGGGCGCCCCGGAAGGCCTGCGTCCTAGTTCCCGCCGGGCACCTGGTCCTTGACGTCGTCGTAGCCGGCCGGGGCGGGGGCCGCAGCCGGCGCGTAGATCACGCGGAGCACACCCGTCGGGAAGGACTCCGTCGCCAGCACGCGCAGGTGGTAGGCCGAATCGCCCTCGTCGAACAGCTTGCGGCCCTTGCGCGCCGCGACCGGGTGCACCAGCAGCCGCAGCTCGTCGACCAACCCCGCGGCGAGCAGCTGCTGCACCACGGAGATCGACCCGGGGATGAGGATGCCGCGCACGTCGGCATCGGCCTTCAGCGCGGCGACGGCGTCGACGAGATCCCCCTGGATCAGCTCCGAGCTACGCCAGGAGAACTCCAGCGGCTGGCGCGAGACGACGACCTTGCGCATGTCCCCGAGCTGCTTGGCGAACGGCGCATCCTCGCCACCCGCGGCCTCCCGACCGGGCCAGGCGCCGGCGAAACTGTCGTACGTCTCGCGGCCGATCAGCAGCACGTCGGCGGTCTCGTAGTCCTCGGTGACGGCGCGGCCCATGTTCTCGTCGAAGTACGGGAAGTGCCAGTCAGGATCGATTTCGGCCACGCCGTCGGCCGAGATGAACAGCGTGGAGATGACCTTTGCCATCGCGGGGGTCCCTTCGAATCGGGTGATGTCGGTAGGTCGACCGGCGCATCGTCCCAAACTCGTCAGCCACCGGCTGCCCCGATGACGCGTGTCGCATCAGGTCTTTGTCAGCCGGACGTCACGGGAGCGAGCCAGTGCCACGTTTCGAGCAGCTTGAGCTGCCCGAGCCCATTCATCCGCTCGACGACGTCATCGTCGCTGCGGACGTATCCGGCGGACGCGGCAACCCGCTCCGAGGGCAGATTGCCCTGCACGATGCTCAGCCGCAGTCGGGTGAAGCCGAGCTCTTCGTGGCAGAACCTCGTGATCAACCGCAGGGAACGCGACGCCATGCCTCGGCCGCGGTGCTGCGGGCCGATGGCGTACCCCAGCACCCCGCTCGCCATGTGAAGTGCGACGAGGCCGAGCGGCTGCCCGCCGTCCCGCGTCACGGCCAGGTCGACGATGCCCTGGACACGGCGCCGCCGGATTCTGACCAGAAAAGCGTCAGCGTCGAACGGAGAAGGAATATCGGTGTTCGCGGCGATATCCGGCGCGTCGAAGAGGCCCGGCATGTGTGGCAGATCGGCGTCGAGCCAGTCTCGCAGCACAATCCCTTCCCCTTTCAGCACGAGAGGGGAGGCGGTTGGATCGACCGCCGACGACATTGTCGAATCACTGCTCACACAACATCCTTGCACGGATCTCGCCGCCGGCCTCGGCTCTGCAACCGACCGGGCCCTGGTCGCGAGGCGAGGACCCTGCGCGGTCGGGGGATCGCCTGCACTCGGCGTGGTGCGGGCGGGCTCGGCGTGACGCCGAGCCCGCCCGTTCCGGGTCGGTCGAGCGTGATCGAACCGTGTCAGCGTTGCAGGGTCAGCAGACCCGGCCGGTACGGCAGGAGGCCGTAGTCGCCGCCGGAACTGGGGGAACGACCCTGGTAGAGCAGTTGCAGGTTGCACGCGTTCACGGTCATGGTCTGGTCCGCGTTGGTCCGCAGCAGCTCACCGTGGCTGATGTCGTTGGTCCAGGTGGCGCCACTGTTGGCCTTGCCCGCGAACGGGTTGCTCTCGGACGTGGCCTGCGGCGTCCACGAACCACCGAGGCTGGTGGCCGTGAACGACCGGAAGTAGCGGCCCTGCGAGCCGATCGCCTCGACGATCATCAGGTACTTGTTCAGGCCCTGGAGCTTGTAGACCTGAACAGCCTCGAACAGGTTGTTCGTCGTGTCACTCATGATCGTCGTGTAGTTCGACCCGAAGCTGCCCGGGAAGTTCCCGATCGGCATGCTCGCCCGATAGATCTTGCCGTTGTCCCCGGCAAAGAACAGATACATGTTCTGGCTGTCGCCGATCACCGCCTGATCGATCGGCCCCGTACCCGAACCCGTGATGCTCCCACTGAACAACGTCTGCGCGGCCGACCACCCGTTCGGGTTCGTCGGATCACTCGACGTCCGGTACGAGAACGCGGGCCCACCCCACTGGTACGCCAGCACCCAGATGTTGCGCGGCGCGAAGTAGAACAGCGACGGCGCCACTGTCGCGTTGTTCATCGCGTTCTGGCTGGCCGAGCCCATCTGGTTGTAGTTGCTGAAGAGGCCGAAGTTCATCGAACCCCACCTGGTCCCGGTGTCGTGGGTGGTGGCGTAGACCAGTTGCTGGCCGTTGTACGGCGCGACGGTGAAGTCCTTCAGCGACACCCAGCCCGACCTCGGCTGCGCCAACGCACCCGTCGACGACCACCGGTACGACGACGGGAGATCGCAGGTGTTGGTCGGAGGCGGAGTCGTCGGCGGCGGGTCGGTGGGCGGCGGAGTGGTGGGCGGCGGAGTGGTCGGTGTCGTGCCACCGGTGCACGTGACGCCGTTGAGAGCGAAGCTGGTCGGCGCCGGGTTGCTGCCCGTCCACGACCCGTTGAAGCCGAACGACACCGAGCCGTTGGTCGCGACCGCGCCGTTGTAGCTCACGTTCCTCGCCGTCACCGCCGAGCCGCTCTGCGTCAACGAAGTGCTCCACGCCTGCGTCACCGTCTGCCCGGCGCCGTACGACCACGTCAACGTCCAACTGGTCAGCGGGTCGCCCAGGTTCGTGACCGACACGTTGGCAGTGAAGCCGCCCTGCCACTGTGACGCCACGGCGTAGTTCACCGAACAACCCGCTGCCGCGGCGCCGGCCGGCAGCGCCGCGACAACCGACGACGACAGCAGTAGGGCAACGCCGGCCGAGACCAGGCCGACATTGGTAGCTCTGGATCTGGTCATAGAGCACCTTCCTGACGGGATGGCGGCCAATGCATTGGTGGTGGTCACTGCGAGCGGAGCGCATGTGAGCGTTAACAGGCCGCGTCAGGTATGTTACGGGAGCGCTCCCATAACCTCAAACCATTGAAGATGTTAATTCTCTAGAGGGCTGAGTGAGCGTGCTCAGCGGGGGTCTTCCGCAGTGGAGCCGCCGGCAATGGCGATCGAGACCGGAGCGCCCAGTTCGACGGTCCGGGAGACGGTGCAGAGCCGGTCGTGCGACTGCTGCAACGACCGGGGCAACGCCTCGCGCGCCCGGTCGCCGTCCGCGCCGGCCGGGAACGTCACTGTGAACTCGACAGTGATGTTCTGCATCCGGTTGCCTCCGGACTCGTCCCGGATCTTGTCACCGGTGACCGCGACGGAGAACTGCGTCGGTTCGGCGCGGCGGCTGGTGATGTGGTCCACGTCGACCGCGCTGCAACCGCCGATGGCCGCCAGGAGCAACTCCACAGGCGTGAAGCTGGAGTCCTCGCCGGTGCCCAACGACATCGACCCACCGCGAACGTTGCGCGCGACGTAGTTACCCACGCTGGTGCGCTCGATCTGCACCGAGCGGAAAGTGTCCTCACTCATGCCAGGAAAGCTACCCAGGCTTGGTCGACGTCGTGCGGCGAGTACGGATTCCCCGTCCGCTCGGTGGTCGGACGCGGTCCGCCACCCCGTCCGCAAGGGAGGAACGTGCGACGCACTAGCATTGCCGCCGTCCACGACGGCTCTGCTGAAACGAGGCGACATGCGTTGGCTCCGGCGGTTGCTGGGCGGTAGGCGGGTCCAGCTCGACCCGGGACGACAGCAGACGCTGTTGCGGGACGCCCAGTCCCGCTACGGCACCCACGCGCGGGTCCGGTTCCCGGACCAGGTCGAGGCGCTGACCGCAGCGCTGGACAGCGACGATGGCCTGGTGGTGGCAGCCCGGATCGTGAGTCAGGTCGCCGACGAGGCCCACGTGGACCTTCAGGCCCAGGCCCAGGAGATCCACCGACGGACGGGCCGGCGTCTGCTGGTGCACCGCCGCAACTACCGGCCGCTGTGGGTGGAGGCCGGCCACGCCCTGCGCTGGCCGCTGTTCGCCCTGCCGAGCGGCTTCCACCCGTACGCGCAGGTGACCGCCGCGGTCACGGTGGTCGGCAGCCGGGCGCCGCGGCTGGACCGGGTGACCGACCCGAATCCGTTGCTGACCCGCGTGTTCGAGGTGCTCGACCTCACCACCGCCGCCTGGGAGTACGGACGGGTGCGGGTGGACACCGACGCCGCCGCCCTAGCCGATCGACTGATCCTGAGCGCCGGGCAGGTCCTCGCGGCCATGGACGATCCGCCCCGGCTGCCACCGGCGGTCCGGGAGCTGATGCGCCGCAACAACACCGTCAGCGTGCACGACCCGAACGGCCCTCGGGCGGTGGGTGGCATCAACCTGGGCGCGCGGATGCGCGAGAACTTCCTGGTCTGAGCAGCCGCCGGCGTCGAGGCGCTACCGCTCGTGACGCCGACGGGCGAGATGGACGACGATGTCGGCGGCGAGGTCGACCGTCTCGGGCAGGACCTGCGTGATCCGGTCGAAGACCTGCTCCTGTTCCGAGGTCGGCAGTTCGAGGTACGCCGAGATCGTCGACAGGTGCCCGACGTAGTCGTCGGCGCTCATCGTCAGACGCCGCTCGATCACGACCTGCTGGACATCGGTGAACGACTCGGACCGCTGGAGCTCGGTGCCCGGCCACTGCATCGCATGCCCCGGAGGCGTGCCGTCGGGAGACGGCACCTCGTCGCTCTCCAGGAACGGCGCCCGGGCCGCACGCACCGCCCCCGCCACCGCCGGATCAGCCAGCTGGATCGGGGCGCCGAACGAGGCGAAGACGCCACCCGGCTCCACCAGCGCCGCCATGCGCGACCACCGGCCCTCCGCCTTCGTCCAGTGCAGCGCCGCGGCTGCGTACACCAGGTCGTACGTCTCCCCCGGTCGCAGGTCCTCGAATGCGGCCTGCACGGTCCGGACGCGGGACGGCACATGTTTGCGCAGTTCGGCGAGCATGGCCCCGTCCGGCTCGGTCGCGGTGACCGTGACCTCCCGTCGGGTGAACAGACGGGTTGCCTTGCCTGTCCCCGCGCCGATCTCCAGGGCCGTCCGAATCGGCCGGCCCGCGTAGGTCATCACCAGGTCGAGAAGCTCGACGGGATATCCCGGCCGGTACCGTTCGTATGCTTCCGCCACCATCCCGAAGCTCAGCGCGCGAGCAGACATGCCGACAATCCTGTCACGATTCGCGTCGTCGATGTTCGATCTTCCTCGCCTGGTCGACCGCGCGCCTGCGCATCGTCAGCGCGACGGCAACTGTGCGCAACCGCTTGCCGGCCCGACGAGCACGTCCCGACCATTGGCGGATGAGCCCGGGAGGTCCTGTCATCCTCGCGGTCGACCTGGGCACCACGACCGTCCGGGCGGCATCGTTCGCGCTGGACGGCACCGTGCGGCACGTCGAGACACAACAGTGTCCACTCCTGCAGCCGGCACCCGGCTGGCTGGTGGTGGAACCCGACGTCCTCGTGGCGGCCACCCTGGCGGCGATGTCCGCGTGCGCCGCCGCCACCGAGGGCGCGGAGGTCGTCGCTGTCGCGCTCAGCACTGCCAGGGGCGCCCTGATCGGGCTGGACGCGACGCTGACGCCGGTGACGCCGCTGCTCACCCGGCACGACTCACGGTCCGCCGAGGCAGCCCGCGACCTGCGGTCCTCCGGTCAGAGCCGAGAGGTGCACCGGTTGTCGGGCACACCCGCGCACCCGGGCAGCCCACTCTGCAAACTCATGTGGTTCGCCCGCCACGAGCCGTACCTCTGCGCGGCGACGCGGTGGTGGGTCGGCCTCAAGGATTACCTGCTGCACCGGCTGACCGGGGCGCTGGTGACCGAACTGTCCTCGGCTTCCGGCACCGGCCTGTTCGACGTCCACCGGCGGATGTGGAGTCCTGCGGTCCTCGATCTCGCCGGGGTGTCCGAGAGTCAACTGCCCCCGGTCCTGCCCACGACGGCCGTCCTGCGGCTGTCGGCGACGGTGGGGCGGTCGGTCGGCCTGCCGTCCGGCACGCCTGTCGTCGTGGGCGCGGGCGACGGACCGTTGCGTGCTCTGGGCACCGCGGCGATCGACAGCACCGTCGCGGGTGTGACGCTGGGGGCCACCGGGTCCCTGCGGACGGTGGTCGCGGCTCCCCTCGTCGATGCGACCGAGACCTTCACCTGCGGCGCGTTGACCGAGGACGCGTGGGTCCTCGGCGCCACGGTCGGCAACGGTGCCAACGTCGTGCGGTGGGCCGGTCACACCCTCGCGCCCGACCATCCCTCGGAGTCCGCTGACGACTGGGCACCGCCCGCGCTCCTGAGACTCGCCGAACGGACCGCTCCGGGAAGCGACGGCCTCGTGATGCTGCCCCACCCGCGCGACGACCGGGCCTACCCGGAGGGCTCCGGCCCGTTGGGGGCGTACCTGGGGTTGCGTGGGCACCACTCCCGCGGTCATCTGGTGCGGGCCGCAGTGGAGGGCGTCTGCCTGCAACTCGGTGGCGTCCGCGACCGCCTGGCCGAGTTGACACCGGTCAGCAGCGTTCACCTGGCCGGCGGCGCGTTTCGGTCTCCCCTGTGGCGGCAGGTGATGGCGGCGGTCCTGGACTGTCCGGTGCAGGCGTCGGACGCGGCCGACGACGCCGCCCTCGGCGCGGCCGCGCTCGGGCTCTTCGCGATCGGTCTCTCCCCCGACCTCCGGGGGGCGGTCACCCAACTCGATCCGGAGGGCACCCGCAGCGAGCCGGTCACTGTCGACCCGGCCCTCGCCGCGGCGTACCGCGGCCTACGGACGAAGCTGCCCGTACTCCGCACGGTGGTGGGACGGGTGGGCGACATCCTCGACGAGGCAGCCGCCCCGCACGTCGACTGGCGGACCGACGCGCTGCCGCGCGATGTCGTGGGCGGTTGACCGGGCCGCCGTTCAGTGCTCCGGCTCGTCCTTGACCCGCGCCACGAGCTGCGTCGGATTGACGTAGCGCAGGGCGACGACGAGCAGGACGAGCATCATCGAGGTGTAGATGACCGCCATGGCGTCGACCGACTGCTGGGCTCTGATCCCGGACGCCGACATCGAGTAGTACAGCGCCACGACGAGGGTCTGTGAGTCCGGCCCCGCGGTCAGGAAGGTCAGCTCGAACATCCCCACGGTCCGGACCAGCACGAGGATCGCGGAGGCGAGGATTCCCGGCACGAGCAACGGTGCGAGGACCCGGAGGAACACCGTCCGCAGCCCCGCGCCGCACATGCGCGCGGCACTCTCGACCCGCGGGTCGATCTGTTCGATGAACGGGGTCATGGTCAGGATGACGAAGGGCACCGAGGGTACGAGGTTGGCGAGCACCACCCCGGACATGTTCCCGGCCAGACCGAACTTGTAGAGGACTGTCGCCAGGGGAATGCCGTACGTGATCGGCGGCATGAGGATGGGCAGCAGGAACACGAGGAAGATCAGCCGTTTGCCGGGGAACGACCGCCGCGCGAGCACGTAGGCCGCCGGCACGCCGATCAGCAGCGAGAGACCCACGACGAGTACGGAGACCTCCAGCGTCACGACGATGACCCGCAGGAGGGCGAACTCCTCCCAGGCTCGCCCGTACCAGCTGGTGGTGTAGCCGTCCGGCAGCCAGGTGTCGAACCAGCGCTGGCCGAACGAGCTGACCAGCACGGACGCCACGACGCCCAGCAGGTTGAGGAAGAAGAAGACGACGACGCCCCACACGATCCAGGCGGCGGGTCGCGCGGTGATGCGCCGTCGTTCGGTGCGGGCGGGGGGCGGCGTCGGTGGCGCCTCGGTGATCGTTGCCATCAGCCCTTGCCTCCGGTGGAGCCGGTGTAGAAACGGCTGCGCGCGGCCAACACCAGCGCGATGATGACCAACTCGACGAATCCCATGATCATCGCGATGGCCGAGGCGTACGGGTAGTCGTACTGCTCGTACGCCGCCTGGTACGCGGCGAGGGAGATGACCCGCGTCTCGCCGGCCGGGTTGCCGACCAGGACGGCCGACGGGAACACGCTGAACGCCAGCACGAACGTCAGGCAGAAGGTCGTGGCCAGGCCGGGCATCAGCAGCGGGAGGGTGATCCGGGTGAACCGGCGACGCCAGTCCGCCCCCAGCGTCGCGGCCGCCCGTTCCAGGGTCGGGTCGATGCCGGAGAGGTACGAGAGCACCAGCAGGAACGCGAACGGAAATCCGGTGATCACCAACGAGAAGAAGACACCCCAGTAGTTGTGGGTCAGTCGCACCGGCTCGTCGACGAGGTTCGTGGCCAGCAGGATCCGGTTGAACCAGCCGGTCGGGCCGAGGAAGTTCAGCAACCCCTGGGCGGTGAGCACCGTGCCGAGCGTGATCGGCACGACCAGCAGGGTGGTGACCAGCCGCTTGGCCCGGAAGCGTCCGCGCATCCGGTAGGCGATCGGCACCGCGGCGAGGACGTTCAGCAGCGCGGCGGGCAACGCGATCCGCAGGGTGATCCAGATCGTGCCCCGCTCGTAGGCGTCGGAGAAGAACCGGGCGTAGTCGCTGAACGGCCCACCCCTGGTCGGCTGGAACGAGAGCCCCAGCCCGTAGAAGAACGGGTAGAGGAACAGGGCGACCACGAACACCAGGGCCGGGACCAGCAACCAGAGCTGACGGTCGATGCCCCGCTCGGCGAGACGGTGCTGCCAGTGCGTCAACGGTCTGCCGGGCCGGCCGCCGCTCACCGCGCCGCCTCCGCGACGTCCGCGAGACGGTCGGTCGGCTGCGCCGCGTCGGCGGGATAGACGAGGAGCCGCAGTGGGTCGACGGCGAGCTTGACCTGGTCGCCCGGTGCGATGCGCTGCTCGGTACGCAGGTGCAGCAACAAGCCCGTGTCGGTACGCGCCTCGGCCGCCAACTCGCGCCCCTGGTACTCCACCACCTCGATGGTGGCCGGCAGGGCGTCAAGGGCCTCGCCGGACCCGTCGACGCGGACGTCCTCGGGGCGCACCGCGACCACCGCGTCCACCCCGGCGCGCAGGTCTCCGACGGCCTCACCGACCAGCCGATGACCGGACGACCCGACAGTGGCCCGCAGGCCGTCGACCTGCTCGACCCGGCCCGGCCACAGGTTGCGGTAGCCCATGAAGTCGGCGACGTGCCAGTTCGCCGGCCGGGTGTGCAACTCACGCGGCGAGCCGACCTGCTGCACCCGACCCTCCCGCAGCACCACCAACCGGTCGGCCAGGGAGAGCGCCTCCTCCTGGTCGTGCGTGACGTAGATGGTGGTGAGGCCCAGCGACTGGTGCAGCCGGCGGATCTCGGTGCGCATCTCCAGACGCAGTTTGGCGTCGAGGTTGCTCAACGGCTCGTCCATCAGGACGAGGGACGGCTCGAACACGACGGCACGCGCGATGGCGACGCGTTGCTGTTGTCCACCCGAGAGCTGGCCGGGCAGCTTGTCGACGTGGTCCTCCAGCCGCACCAGCCGCACCGCCTCCTCCGTACGCCGACGCGTCTCCTCCTTCGGCAACCGCCGCATCCGCAGTCCGAAGGCGATGTTCGCCCGTACCGTCAGATGGGGGAAGAGCGCGTAGCTCTGGAACACCATGCCGAACCCGCGCCGCTCCGGCGGCAGCGTGTCGATGCGGCGCTCGTCCTGCCAGATGCTCCCGGCCGTCAACGGCAGGAGCCCGGCCAGGCAGTTCAACGCCGTCGACTTGCCGCAGCCGGACGGGCCGAGCAGGGCGATGAACTCCCCCGCCTCGATCGTCAGGTCCAAGTCGGTGAGCGCGGCCTGCCCACCGAACCGGCGGGACACCCCGTCCAGGCGGAGTCGGGAGAAGGCGCTCATCCCTGCTTGACCTTCCCGCCGCCGATCTCGCGGTCCCAGCGGCTGAACGCCGCCACGAGACTCTTCGCGTCGAGCGGGACCTCGGTGGGGTTGCCGGAGATCAGCGCGTCGTACTCAGGGCGGCCGAACTCGCGGATCGCGTCCTGGCTCTTCTGCGGCGCTGACGTGAGCTGGACGTCCTTCACCGCCGGCCCGGGGTAGAAGTACCCCTCGTCGTACGCCTTCGCCTGCTGCTCCGGGGTGAGCATGAACGCCAGCAGGGCCAGCACCGCGGCCTGCGTGTCGGTCGACACGCCCTTGGGCATGACGGCGTAGTGCGCGTCGGTGACCCAGTGGAAACCGTCGATCGTGGCGATCTTCGCGTCCTTGGGCACCGTGCCCAGCACACGGGGGTTGATGTCCCAGCCGGTGGTGCTGACGATCAGGTGGGCGGTGCCGTTGGCGAGGTTCTTCATCGTTTCGGTGGTGCCGGACGGGTAGTAGTCGACGTACTGGCCCAACTCCTTGAGGAACGCCCACGTCTTGTCCCAGCCCGCGGTGGGGTCCTTGGGGTTCGAGTCACCCAGGATGTAGGGCAGACCCATCAGGAACGTACGCCCCGGACCGGAGTTGGCCGGTCGGGCGTACTGGAACCTCTTCGGGTTGGCCTTGGCCCAGGCGAGCAGGGCCTGCGCGTTGGTGGGTGGCGTCGCGAGTCGCGACGGCAGGTATTCGAGCAGCGGCCCGGACGGGTAGTAGGTGACTGTCACGCCGGCGTTGCCGGCGAGCTTCTGCATCGCGGCGGCCGGTTCCAGGTAGTTCCGCATCCCGCCGAGACGGTCGGAGAACGCCGGCAGCACGTCGACCCAGAGCCCCTGCTCGATCCCGGCCGCGAGGCCGTCGACACCGGTCAACACCAGACCGATGTCCACCCGGTCCGCACCCTGCTGGGCCTTGATCTTCCCGGCCAGCTCGGGCGCCGGCGCCTTCGAGTACGTTACCCGCGAGATCACGTCCGGGTTCTTCGACACGAACTCGTCGATCATCCCCTGGGTCAGCTGCAGGTTGCCCGCCACGTCGAGGACGTTGAGCGTCACCGCCCGGCCGGGTCGCTGCGGCACCTCACCGGAGGTGTCACCCGAGGTGTCGCCGGGGGTCTCCGGCGCCCCGCACCCGACCGCGCCCACCAGGAGCGACGATGCCGTGACCAGGAGGGCGCCTCGCCGCGTCATACCCATCAGCCGTCTCCTTCGTCGGCTACCCGGCCCGGCCAGGTAGGTCCACGCTCCGCTCAGGTGGGGTCGCCAGTGAGGCCGCCCGCCATGGGCCATCTGCGATGCATTCAGACAGCCGACGTGCCGGAACAGCAACGGGTTGCCATGTATTGCCTCGCGCGAATACGTTCATGGGCCGGAATGTTGCCGGGGCATTGCCGAGTACGCACCGTCGTCATAGCATGATCACGGCGCGTAGCCGGGGGGAGCATGACAATGCCCGACCACACCAGGCCGCCCGACAAGAGAGCCACGATCTACGACGTCGCGGCCGAAGCCGACGTGTCACCCTCCACGGTGTCGCGTGCCTTCTCCCGGCCGAGTCGCGTCAACTCCGAGACCGCCGAGCGGGTCCGGCAGGTCGCCGAGCGGCTGGGCTACCGGACCAACCCGCTCGCCCGCGCCCTCACCACGTCCCGCACGCGCATGATCGCGCTCGTCATCGCCGACATCACCAACCCGGTCTACGCCGGGATCGTGCGCGGTGCGCAGGAGACGGCGATGCACGACGAATACACCACGGTGCTCATCGACGCCCAGGAGTCCGACCGGCTGGAGCGGGCGGCGATCGAACGCACGATGTCGACAGTCGACGGCATCGTGCTGGCCAGCAGCCGGATGTCGGACTCGGCGATCCGGATGTTCGCCAAGCAGCGGCCGGTGGTGGTCCTCAACCGCGCCGTCGCCGACGTGCCGTGCGTCGTGACGGACAACCCCCGTGGGGTCCGGCGGGCCGCCGAGCACCTTGGGGAACTGGGGCACGACCACATCACCTACGTCGCGGGGCCGCAGGCCTCCTGGCCGAACGGCATCCGCTGGCGGTCGTTGCTCGAAGCCGGCATGGAACTCGAGATCAAGGTACGCCAGATTGGCCCGTTCAGCCCGACCATCGAGGGCGGCGAGCGAGCGGCCGAGGAACTGCGCGCCCGTCCCGCGACCGCCGTCCTCGCCTTCAACGACCAGATGGCGATCGGGCTCATCCGCGGCCTCACCCGGATGGGTGTCGACGTGCCGGGCGACGTCAGCATCGTGGGTTTCGACAACACCCTCGCCGCCGACATCGTCACACCCGGGCTGACCACTGTCGCGGCGCCGTTCTACGCGGAGGGCTCAGCGGCGACCCGGCACCTCCTCACGATGATCGAGGGCGCCCCCGGGCACGCCGGCCGGCCGATGGTCCTGCCGGTACGCCTCGTGGTCCGCCACTCGACGGCCGTCCGCCGGAACGCGGGTCGCGCCCGACCGTGGGTACGTCAGCGACAGTCGGCCAACCCGGCGACCCAACTGTCCTGAGAGGGTGGTCCGGTCAGCGGGGCAGCGGTCGCCCGCCGGTCGATGACAGGATCGATCGATGCGTGTCCTCTTCGACGGCAAGGCGCCGGTCCACTACGGGCAGATTTACGTAACGAGTTCTGACCTGCCGGACATGGACAGGGCGTTCGCCGGGCAAGCGAACGGCCTCTGCGGGGGCGGTCAACCGGGCGCGCTGTTCCTGATGACCGGCACGCACTCCGGGCGGGTCCGGTTCACTGTCGAGGTGCACGACGTTGAGCCGCCGGCGCCGACGGAGGAGTGGGAGGAGGTGGTGGAGGTGTCGTTCGTCCCGAGCGATGCCGTGGTCGACCTGGTCCCGTGGGGCGAGGGGGCACTCGCCCGACTACCGCTGACCTCCGAAGGGCAGGACACCGGCCGGCTGCCGGCCTACCGCGTTCGGTACTGCGCCACGGGCATGGACGAGGGGCACGACCCGTTCGGCGGGCTCGATCCTGACGAGCTCGACGAGAACGACCACACCTACATGGATCGACGGCCGGACCGCTACCTGCTGTGCCTGTGGCCGGATGGCACAACAGGCGACGACGTGCCGCGCGCCGACGCGGTCCTGCGCCAGACCAGCGCCGGTGCCGCCTACTGGCACACCTGGGCCCGCGCGATGCCGCCCCCGCCGGTGCGGTAGCAGCAGCACCGTTCACGGCATCACCGGCCACGAAACTCCGCATCCTCGTGGCATCATGCTGGGCCATGGATCACCAGGGGCAATTCCGTGCCGCGGCGCTGGAGTCGGGCATCCCGGACGACGAGATCAGCAGGTTCACCGAGCACCTCCGACTGGCGATCCGGTTGAGCGGCGGTTCGAGCGGCGTTCCGGTCGGGCAGTTCGGTGGGTCGCCCCGGCTGCCGGTGGGCATGGACTGGCCGGTCGCCGGAGGCAACCGGCTGCCGTTCGTTTTCTCCGTCGACTGCGCGGCGCTGCCGGAGGTCGACGGCCCCGGCCTGCCGGCGGGCGGCTCGCTGCTCTTCTTCCTCGACCACGAGGAGGACCACCTGGCCAGCGAGCCGGGGTGGGCGCGAGTCGTGTACGTGCCGGCCGGCACCGAAACCGAGGTGGTAGAGGAACCCACCGACCACGAGGTCGTCGGCAAGCAGTACGACGTGAGCGCCACGCTCGTCGCGCGGCTGCCCGACTGGTTCGGCACGGACGAGGACGAAGACGAAGACGAGGACGACCTGTCGCCCTTCCAGCAGCAGTTGGCACGTGACCTGGAGCGTGACCTGCCGCACCTGGACGAACTCCGTGCTCTGGCCCACGACCTCTGGCCGCCTGACGAAGGGCTCGCCAGCGCCTACCTCGGCGGGTACGTCGACGACGAGGTCATGACGAGTATCGCCGAGCAGACCCTCGTGGGGCGCGAGATGGCCGGCGAGATCGTCATCCCGGTGGCGAAGTGGTACTCCCACGTGGAGAGGGAGAAGCACCGGCTGACGAGCGAGTGGATGTCGCTCGCCCGTTTCTCCCTGACCGACGAGTTCTACACCGGCAGTTTCGTGGTCCGCCACGACGACCTCGCCGCCGGGCGGCTGGACAAGGCGTTCTCCATGACCGAGTTCAGCGAGTAGACGCCGACGTCACCGCATCCGGTTCGGGTGTCCGTATTGGCCGCGGTGGCCGAGGATCAGTTCCAGGGATCGGCCTCCGGATTCTCACCGAGCATCCGCGCGCTCTCCAGGCACAGGTCACTCCCGAAGAGTTGGTTGCCTCCGGATTCGGTGCCCCATTGATGGTCGGCAGCTGCGGCGATCGCACGCCACGTGTAGTCGTCGGCCCGCCACTGCCTGACCTGCCGCGCGATGTCCGTGGTCAACGTCAGCCCCCACACGGTCAGACGTGCCTCCCACATCTCACGGGTCATCTCGTACTCCACCTCACCGGATTCCGTCCCTGGTATCGGGTCGTCCCAGGAAGGAAAGTAGGTGCGCACATACCTCATGCCGACGGCCTTCATCACGCCCTGAGAGCCGACGTTCACCGTCATGGTCTGCGCGATCACCCGGCTCTGCCCGACCGTGTCGAAGGCATGCCGCAGCAGGGCCTGCGATGCCTCGCTGGCCAGACCTCTACGCCAGCAGTGGCGGGCAAGCCGGTAGCCCAACTCCGCGACGGTTGGATCGTCCGGCTGGTCGGGGCCGTGTGCCGGCGGAAGCATCATGAGCCCGATGAAATCGCCCTGGTCCTCATGCTCCGGCGCTACCGTGCCACGCGCACCGCCATCGGACCCGAACGCCATCCAGTAACCCAGGCCGCCCACCTTGCCGGACAGCGCCAACCTCTGCGAGTGAGACGTGGCCACCTCGTCCCTGGATCGCGCCCGCCCGGTGATGTAGCGGAGCACCTCCGGGTCGGAGTCGAGCTCGACCTCCAGTTCGAAGTGCCGATCTGCGAGGGGGACCATCAGCAGACGGGCGGTACGTAGAGTCGGTTGAATCACGCGACGACAGTTTCACGAGGGAGCCGGCGCCGCTACTCGATTCGAACGTGGCGGCCCTGGCTCCTCGTTGTGTCGCGACAACGCGGGGAGCGGAGACAGTCCGCCTGGTCTGCGGTCCGTGGCGGTCGGGAGGGTCGGACGTCTGCCATCATGGCCGAATGTTCGAACCGGGGTCGCGATCCAAGGAGGTAAGCACCTTCATGCTTCCTGCGGACGAGGCGGCGTTCGGCGATGCGCTGGCACCCGCGATCGCCGACCTCGGGCAATGGGAGACCCACGACCAGCGAGCCCGGACCATCAGGCTGCACGACTCGTTGCCGGCTGCGCTGCACCACGACCGCACGCAGGCGTTCCTGCGACTGCTCGGCCGGGACGGCGGTACCGTGGGGCCTCTCATCCAGTACCTTCACACCTCGGTGGTGACCACGGACGAGGCTGTGCTCACCGCTACCGGCGGCCGGTACCGTGCGACGGCTGAACGGCCTGAAGCGATGTCGCCGGGCCGGCTGGCGTTCAAGTGGTTCCCTGGGGACGAGGCTGACTGCGTACAGCGGGACTTCGTCGTCCTGGTCGACGCGGCCTGGAAGGCGTTGCAGGCGGTGACGTCGCCGCACGTCGAGACCGTCGAGGGCAGGCACTTACGGCGGTACCGGGTCGGGTCGGCAGCGAAAGCGTGGGTGCTCGATCGACCGGATCTTCTTTTACACGACCACGCGCTACGCCTGAGGATCCGCCCGGTCCGCCGCGTCCCTGACGTCGTGAGCGCCGACTGATCCGTCGCGGGCCGCGACAAGAAACGACAACTCGTTGCCGAGGCGTTGTCGCGTTGCTCACCATCGATGCGTACCCATCTGTCGACGTCGTCGTGCTCGCACGCCGGGCCGTACGGCATCCCGAGTGGACGAACGAGGAGATGGCGATGATCCGAGGTTCGACGCCCAGGCTACGGCGGACTCTCATCGTGCTGGGAACGGTGCTCGCCACGGTCGCGGCCACCCTCACGGTCGCCACGACACCCGTCGCCGCGGCCCCGTCACCTGACGACTACAGCGGCTCCGACCTGTGGCTGCGGTACGTGCCGGTCAGCGACTCGAAGCTGCTGCGCGACTATCGCCGGACGGTCACGGGGATCGTGGTCGAGAACGCCGACGCCACGAAGGTCCACCGGCACACGCCGGACCTCGCCATGGCACCCGGGTCCGCTGAGAAGCTGGCCGAGACCACGCTGGGCGCGGCCCGGGACGAGCTGGTACGCGGGCTGGGCGGGCTGCTCGGCCAACCGACTCCCGTGACGACGGTCGACGGTCACCGCGTACCGGACGGTGCGGTGGTCGTCGGCACGCCGACGAGTTCGCCGTTGGTGAGCCGTACCGTCCCGGCGCGGGACCTGGCCAAGGTCGGCGACGAGGGTTATCTCGTCCGTTCGGTGACGAGCGGGAAGGCGCGGTTCACCGTCATCGCCGGCAACACCGACCTCGGCGCGCTGTACGGCACCTACGCCTTCCTGCGGCTCCTGCAGACGCAGAAACCCATCGACCGTCTCCGCGTCGCGGAGTCACCGAAGATCAAACACCGGCTGCTGAACAACTGGGAGACCGAGCGCCTCTACGCCGGCAACAACGCATCCGGGCTGGGCGGACTGAACGGGGAGAGCGGGGCGATCTTCAACTTCGCGGCGACCGGGGCGAGCGCCGGACGGAACCTGCCCGTCATCCTGGACCGCTACATCGTGGTGGCACGGGCGTTGGCGTCCCTCGGCATCAACGGCATCACCATCAACAACGTCAACGCCGACAACGCGTACCTGACCAGCGCCCGGATCGCGCAGGAGGCGGCCCTGGCGGACGCGCTGCGTCCGTACGGCATCAAGCTGGGCCTGTCGATCCGCTACACCGCGCCCACCGACAGCCGCTTCGCGCCGGACACGCTCACCAACAGCCAGCTCGACCCCTACGGCGCCGACTTCCGGGGCTGGTGGAACCGACGGGCCCGGCAGATCCAGGCCGCCATCCCGGACTTCATGGGCCTCACCGTGAAGGCCAACTCGGAGGGCCAGCCAGGGCCACAGGATTTCGGGTACGACCACGGTGACGGCGCCAACGCCATCGCCGCCGCGGTGGCGCCACTCGGGATGACAGTGCACTGGCGGACGTTCGTCTACAACGCCGAGGTCGACAACGACCGTCTCAAGCGGGCCTACCTGGAGTTCGGGCCGATCGACGACGAGGTCCAGCCGGACGGCAGTAGGGGGCGCTTCGCCGACAACGTGTTCCTGCAGACCAAGAACGGGCCGCTGGACTTCCAGGCCCGGGAGCCCATCCACCCGATGTTCGGCCGGATGGAGAACACCAACCAGGCCCTGGAACTCCAGATCACGCAGGAGTACACGGGCCAGAACTGGATGCTGGCCTACCTCGGTCCGATGTACGAGGAGATCCTCAAGACCGACACGTACGCCACCGACGCCAACGGGAAGCTGCTGCGCGAGCGCCTGGTCGGCGACATCGTCGACGGGACCGCCCAGCACCACTCGGACACGGCCATCGTCGGTGTCGCCAACCTCGGCAACGCCGACAACCTGACCGGGCACCACTTCTCCCAGGCGAACCTCTTCGCCTTCGGCCGTCAGGCATGGGACTGGACACTCGACGCGGAGGACATCGCCACCGACTGGGTCCGGATGACCTGGAGCAACGACCGGCGTGTCGTCGACACGATCCGGACGATGATGATGGGTTCCTGGGAGTCGCTGGTCAGCTACCAGACGCCGCTGGGCATCGGCCACCAGTTCGCCGAGGGCGCCCACTACCGCCCCGACCCCGCCGACTGGGCGGGCCGCGACGACTGGAGCCCGATCTACTACAACAAGGCCGACAGCGTCGGCCTGGGCTTCGACCGCTCCCCCACCGGCAGCAACCTGGCCGCCCAGTACTTTCCCCGGTTGCAGCAGCGCTACGGGAACATCGATTCAATCCCGGAGAACCTGCTCATGTGGTTCCACCACGTGCCCTGGGGTCACCGGATGGACAGCGGCCGAACGTTCTGGGACGAGCTGGTCTACCGCTACCAGATGGGCGTGCAGTACGTGACCTGGATGCGGGAGACCTGGGAGACGCTCCAGCCCGACATCGACGCACGCCGGTTCGCGGAGGTACGCGCCAAGCTCGCCGTCCACGAGGCGGACGCCGCCGACTGGCGGGACACCTCGGTGAACTACTGGAAGGAGTTCAGCGGGCGGGACATCCCGGTGGACGACGCGCCGCTGTCCGCGACGATCGTGGTGGGCGGGAAGGAGTTCGGCGGCTTCAACCTGTCGGAAAACGCGTACACCATCCCGGTGCCGGCCGGGGCGTCGCCGACCATCACGAAGGTGCGGACCGCCGATCGGAAGGCCCGTTACGAGGTCGTCTCGCAGGCGGCCGGCGTACCCGGTCAGGCGGTCGTCAAGGTCACCACGAAGGGCTTCTTCGGGCCTCTGGTGAAGAACTACGTCTTCAACCTGGTGCCCGACACGACGCTCGCGAGCCTGCGCGTCGACGACAGGCCCCTGGCGTCCTTCTCCCCGACGGTGCTGCACTACAACGTCCTCACGCCGGCCGGCACCACGACCGTGCCGACCGTCACGGCACGTGCCGCCGACCCCGCCGCCTCGGTAGTGGTCACGGCTTCTGACAGCGCCACCGGGCAGGCACGGGTCACCGTCACCAACGGCGGCGCGTCGTCGGTCTACGTGGTGGACCTGAACACCACTCTCACCGGCAGCGACGAGTTCGCCTCGACCCAGCTCGGCCCGCAGTGGCAGTGGGTTCGGCCGGACGACAGCAGGTGGCGTCTGGCCGACGGGTCCCTGGTCATCACCGCCCAGCAGGGTGACCTGCAGGGCACCGTCAACACCGCGAAGAACCTGGCACTTCAGGACGTCGACGGCGACTGGACGGCCGACTCCAGGATCGTCTTCTCCCGGCCACTCGCAGCCAACAACGAGCAGGGCGGTGTCCTCGCGTACGCGGACGACGACAACTACGTCAAGCTCGCCTGGGAGATGGCCAACGCCGGCGCGCCGGTCCACAAGGCCCGGGTCGTCTTCCTGCGCGAACAGAACGGCGTGACGTCGACGGTGGAGATCACCGGTGCGGACGCCCAGCGCATCGTCGGGGCTGACGGGGCCATCTGGCTGCGCCTGACGAAGATCGGAAACAGCTACCGCGCCTACTACTCCACCGACGGAAGCGTCTACCGCTACATCGGCTCCCAGACGCTGAACGCCGAGCCGACAAAGGCCGGGGTGCTGGCCTTCAACCGGGCCGGCACCTCCACCGACCTCGACGTCGCCTTCGACCACTTCCGGGTGCGGAGCCTGGGTGAGCAGATCCGCCAGCCGTGACGGAGACCGGGCCCGCCCCGATCGGAGCGGGCCCGGTCGTCGTGCACCGTGGCGGACCTGGTCCGTCAGCCGCCGATCGCGACGGCGAAGACGTGCATGGTCGGCACGTTGGCCGCCGGCCGCGCGCTGATGTTGGGCAGGACGACCTGGGCAACCGCCTTGCTCTGCAACGACACACCCACGTAGTAGATGCAGGCGGCCGTGGCCTGGCGGCCGTTGTTGGGCCGGTTCTGGTACGCGGACACGATGGCGGCGGTTCCCCCGGAGTGGGGCCCGCCGTACCAGTCGGGCGAGCTCAGCGTGAACGTCTGGCGGGTGCCGTCGGCGTACACGACGGTGCCTGTCCCGGACACGGTGCCGTACGTGCCGGTCAGCAGGAAGCCGAGCGTGCTGCCGGTGCCGCTGATGCCGATGGTCTGGCCCGATGCGACGGCGTTGTCGGCCGTGCCGGGGCTGACGTTGGGCCAGCGGAAGGTCACCCCGTTGCGGCTGATCGTGGCGCCCGGGCTGGCTCCGGCCGAGGCCAGGGCCTGCGCGGACAGGCTTGCCCCGTTGCCGTCGAAGTTTCCGACGTTGGTGTTGCTGTCGTTGGTGATGCCGGCGTTGGTGAAGCTCTGCTCCAGCGTCGGGGTGGCGACGCCCGTGCTGGTGACCCGGTAGGTGCGCCCGGCCTGGACGGTGACCTCGACCAGGTCGGACTCGATCCGGGTGACCCGGGGCGCCGAACCGTCGGCGGTGTCGACCACAGTGACGGTGCCGGTGAGAATGCGGGCGCGCAGGCGGACCGTGCCGGCGCGGTCCGGGCGGACGAGCACCTCGGTGGCCTGACCGTTGCTCCAGGTGATGCCGACCGTGTGCCCGCCGCGACCCCGCAGGCCGGTCACCTTCCCGGCCGGCCAGGCCGGCGGCAGCGCGGGCAGGATGTGCAACTCGCCGGCGTGGCTCTGCAGCAGCATCTCGGCGATGCCCGCCGTCGCGCCGAAGTTGCCGTCGATCTGGAACGGCGGGTGCAGGTCGAACATGTTCGGCGCGAGCCGCGCGGTGGTGGCGAGGTAGCGGATCAGGTCGTGTGCCCGCTTGCCCTCCTCCATCCGTGCCCAGAAGTTGATTTTCCAGGCCAGCGACCAGCCGGTCCCGTCGTCGCCGCGCAGTGCCAGGGTCCGGCGGGCCGCCTCGAACAGCTGCGGGGTGCCGCGCTTGGTGATCTGGTTGCTGGGGGCCAACCCGTACAGGTGGGAGATGTGCCGGTGGTTGGGCTCGGTCTCCACCCAGTCGTAGAGCCACTCCATGATGTTGCCGCGCGAGCCGACCTTCATCGGAGGGAGCCGGTCGCGGGTGGCCCGGACCTGCGCCCGGAAGGTGCTGTCCACGTTGAGGACCTCGCTCGCACGGGCGACGCCGTCGAAGAGGTCCCGCAGGATCTGGTTGTCCATGGTGGGGCCGGCGCACACGCTGGCGTTCGAGTGGTGGCTGAGCTCCGGCGAGTTCGACGGGTTGGTCACCAGGTAGCCGAGGGTCGGCTCGGTCACCAGGGTGTCCAGGAAGAACTGCGCGGCACCCTTCATGGCCGGATAGTTCGTCCGCAGGAACTCGATGTCGCCGTTGAACAGGTAGTGGTCCCAGATCAACACCGACAGCCACGCGCCACCGGTCTGCCACATCCCCCAGAACGCGCCGTCCACCACTGCCGTGGCCCGCCACGCGTCGGTGTTGTGGTGGGTGACCCAGCCACCCGCGTTGTACTGCACCTGGGCGGTACGCGCACCGGCGACCGAGAGCTCCCGGACCATGTCGAACACCGGGTTGTGACACTCGGCCAGGTTCGTCGTGTTGGCCGGCCAGTAGTTCATCGGCAGGTTCGCGTTGATCGTGTACTTCGAGTCCCACGAGGGGGTCAGTGAGTCGTTCCAGATGCCCTGCAGGTTGGCCGGTTGCGTGCCGGGCCGCGAGGACGAAATCAGCAGGTACCGGCCGAACTGGAACAACAGCGCGGAGAACTGCGGATCGTTGACGCTGTTGTGCTGGGCGATCCGCACGTCGGTCGTCTGGTTCGCGGCCGAGGTGCGGCCCAGGTCCAGTGTGACCCGGTTGAAGAGCGCCTGGTAGTCGGCCACGTGCCTGCTGCGCAGCGAGTCGAAGCTGACGGCCCGGGCGGCGCTCAGGCGCTGCCGTGCGATGCCACCGTAGTCGCCACCGACGTTGCGGTAGTTGACGTAGCTGGAGCCGATGGAGATCAGCAGGACCACGCTCGTGGCGTTGGTGACCCGCAGGGTGCCGCCAGAGCTGGACACGCTGCCACCGGTGACGGTGGCGTTGGCCAGGGCGAGGAAGCGGACCTGACCGGTGACGCCCTCCATGTTGCCGGAGACGCCGTCGAGGCCGATCGTGGCACCGTCCGGGCTGGACACCGACGTGCGCTGCGGGCTGTCGAAGGTGGCGGTGAAGCTGATCGAGTTGCTCCGGTCGGCCGTGAGTCGCATCGCGATGACCTGGTCCGGCGCGCTGGCGAACACCTCACGCTGGTGACGGACGCCGTTGAGCACATACGACGTCGTGACGGTGGCGGTGGTGAGGTCCAAGGTACGGTCGTACTGCGACGCCCCGCTGGCCGACCCGAAGGCGAGCCGCAGGTTACCGACGGTCTGGTAGGCCAGTTGACCCCCGGGGTTGCCCATCATGGTCTGGTTGATCAGGTCCTGGGCCTGGGTCCACTGGTTGGCGTTGACCAGGCGCCGAATCTCCCCCAGCGAACCGGCGCCCCGGGGGTTGCTCGGGTCGTGCGGGCCGCCGGCCCAGACGGTGTCCTCGTTGAGTTGGAGCCGTTCCGTGTCGACGTTGCCGAAAACCATGGCGCCGAGGCGCCCGTTGCCGATCGGCAGCGCCCGGAGCCAGTCCGTGCCGGCCCCCTCGTCGTACCAGAGGGCGAGGTCCCCGGCGGCCAGCACCTGCGGCGGTGCCACCGCGTCCGCGCGGGCCGCGGCGGTCCAGGGAAGCGGTAGGAGAGCGCCGCCCGCACCGGCCGCGCCGATCTTGATGGCTTGCCGTCGAGTCAGGTCGGACATCGATCCTCCAAACGGTGACCGGTCCGGCCACCCGAAGCGGGACAACCATGAGAGCCGTCGTCGGGATCCGCTTGCTGGCATCGACCGCGACCGCATTGACCGGCCGAGATCAGCCCCGGAGACAGCCAGACATCTGACGTGTTTCGCGAAGGTTACTCCGACGCAACGGAATCGGCAATGGTCGATAGATGATGGGAATCCGCCCTCTGACCCGTTCCACGGAGCGCCGCCGACAGGGAGACGGCATCGACCCGGCGCTTCCCGACACGGACGGATCCCCGACCGGCCACCGTCGAGCGACCAGGTAGGTGCCCATACATCGGATGTACCGTCCTTCGGGCGGATTCCCCGGCCTCCCGGCCGGCCGCAACCTCGACGGGTCGACGGGCGTCTAGCGGGAAACACTTCCAGGTTGGACCGGAGGACCCGATGACCTCGACACCGCTACGTGCCCTCGTGCCCGTCGCCGTACTGGCGGGCCTCGCGGCCTGCACGACCCCCTCGCCCACGCCGGAGGCCGGGGCCGGCACCACGTCGCCCGTACCCAGGGCCACGTCCGCCTCCCCGGACACCTCGCCGACCCGCACGGCACCCGCGACACCCGACGCCACCCGGGCCGCCTGTCCGGTCAGCGCGGCCACCCTTCAGCGGGTGTCAGGGCTCGGCGACAGCCACCGGATCGACCCGGACCAAATCAACTGCGCACGTCGGTGGGCGACGGCCGGAGTGCGCGCCGTCGACCCGAGCATGCAGGGCGACGGCGTACTGGTCTTCGAGTACGACAACGGCAGGTGGAAGAAGCTGGGCGAAGGCAGCGCGATCGAATGCAGCCCGTTCGGCATCCCGAACGAGATCGGCGACCAGGTCGGCTGCCGCGACCAGTGACGGCGGTCGAGTAGCAGTCCGCAGCGGACACGTTCAGGGGACGCGGTGCGGCGGCCGCCGCACCGTTCAGCCGGTTCGTCCTAATCTCGACTCGTTCCTGGAGGGCGATCACGGAGGCCACGGTGGGTGCGATACCCAGACGACAGTTCGTCCGGCTCTCCGGGACCGCCGGCGCGACCGGACTCCTGGGCCTGATGGGCGCCGACCGGGTACTGGCCGACGGCGGGCACGCCGACGGAGGCCAGACCCCCGCGCCGGCCCCGCCGGAACCCGGCGGCCCCGGCGCCACCGCCTGCCCCACGCCCTCCCAGCTGTGCGGCTACCCCACCGACACGGGAGGCCGGTACGACCTGTGGGACCGGGTGCAGGTCTGCGAGGGCACCAAGACCGGCCCGCCGTTCCCGCAGTGTCTACGGACGACCCCCACCTACGTGATCCTCAACGGGGGGTCGGGGTCGAACCACGACTTCCTCCTCGTCCCCAGTTGCCGGATCAGCGGCATCGAGTGCCCGTTCATCACGACCACCAACGCCCCCAACTACTGGCTGGAAGCGTGGAACAACGCCCAGTCCGGTCAACCCGCACACGTCGTCTACCCGCACATCGGGCTGGGCATCAATTCGGCCGACCCGACGATCCGGATGCAGGACCAGCTGCACATCCACCTGGCCGGGATCCACTCCGGCATCCAGACGCAACTGAACAACCACGACAGCACGATCACCAACAACCCGGCGCGCTGGCGCAACCAGGTCGTGCCCGTCTGGGGCCTGACCAGCACCGGCCAGCCCGCGCCCCGCTCGTACCGGGTCCTGCACGTCGCGAACCTGAACGAGAACCTCTTCCGGCTCCTGCTCGACAGCGTGGTACGCCCCACCGGGGCGACGATGGCGGCGCAGATCCTCGCCGTGACACCCCGCCTGGTCGGCAGCGGCGGGTTCTACGTCCTGAACAGTGAACCCGGCCTGCCCGTCGCACCCGGACAGCCCGGCGGCACCGGCACCGTCGACTTCCTCCTCGCCTACGCGTAGCGGGGCTCGGCCGGCGTGCACCGAGTCGTGACTAGACTCGGAACCAGCGTCGATCCTGGGGGGTGCGCGCGCAGGTGAGTTCGTCCCAGCTTCTCGTCGCACTGGACCGCGACAGTTCGGTTCCGTTGCAACAGCAGCTCTGCGACCAGATCAGCGGGTCCGTGCGCACCGGTCGACTGCGCCCCGGCGACCCGGTGCCGCCGAGCCGTGAGCTGGCCCACCAGCTCCGGGTCTCCCGGACCGTGGTGACCCGGGCGTACGAACTGCTGCGGGCCAACGGGGTGCTCACCTCACGGCGTGGATCCGGCACCCGCGTCAGCGGCGCGCTGACCGACACCCCGCCACCGGCCCAGCGCGCCGCCCGCCCGCCACTGTGGCCCGAGCCTCCGCTGCCCACCGACGCCGGCAGCCCGCTCTGGAAGCCCTGGGAACCAGCGCCGATGCACCGGCCGGACGGCGCGTACGACTTCCGGCACGGCACCCCGGCGCTGGCCAGCTTTCCGGTGACCCGGTGGCGGCAGTCGCTCGCCGAGGCGGTCAGTCGGGCCGACGCGGTGGCGCTGGGCTACGGCCCGGCCGAGGGCGCCTCGTCATTGCGCACCCAGATCAGCGCCCTGCTGCGCCGCAGCCGCGCACTCGACGCCAACCGCGAACACACGGTGGTGACCAGCGGCGCCACCCAGGCCATGGACATCCTGGTCCGGCTGCTCGTCGGCCCGGACGACGTGGTGGTCATCGAGGACCCGAGCCACACCGTGCTGCGGCAGATCTTCGGCTACTCGCGGGCCGCCGTGGTGCCGGTCGGCGTCGACGAGGAGGGCCTGCGGGTCGACGAGATCGAAAGCCAGGTCCGCGCGCACGGCCACGACCCGTCCCGGGTACGCCTGATCTACGTGACCCCGTCGCACCAGTTCCCGACCGGGTTCATCATGTCCGAGCGGCGGCGACGAGCGTTGCTGCGCTGGGCCCGTGAACACTCCGCCACGGTGCTGGAGGACGACTACCACAACGAGTTCACGTTCGCCGAGGAGCGGCTCCCGTCGTTGGCCGCCGACCCGCAGGACGCGGACGTGGTCTACGTCGGCAGCTTCAGCAAGACCCTCTTCCCGTCGCTGCGCATCGGGTACGCGGTGTTGCCGCAGCACCTCGTCCGGCCGTTCCTCGGCGTCAAGTGGATCACCGACCGGCTGACCCCGACGCTGACCCAGGAAGCATTGGCCGAGTTCATTTCCTCCGGCGCATACGCCCGGCACATCGGCCGGATGGACCGCCTCTACCGGCAGCGACGCGCCCGGCTGCTGGAGGCGCTCTACGAACACTTCGGCGCGGGTGTGCGCATCTCCGGCACGGCCGCCGGGCTGCACGTGCTGGTGACCCTGGGCGGCGCGCCCGACGCCGACGAGGCGGCGATCGTGCGCGCCGCCGCCGCACGCAACGTCCGGATCTACCCGGCCTCGGGCTACTTCGTCACCCGGCCACCGGCCGAACCGACCTTCCTGATCGGGTACGCGGCGCTGCCCACCGCACGGATCACCGAGGGCGTGGCGCTGCTGGCCGCCGCGGTGCGGGAATCGACGGCTCGGTGAAACGGGGCCGGATGAACCGGGCCCGCTGGGCGTACGGGACGGTGCAGTCGAAGACCGCCTTCGCCGTACGCCCGTCGGCCGAGAGTGACGGCGAGTAGCCGGTGTGCTGGCTCGGGTCGAGGGGGAAGCCCTCCCGGTCCGGCAACACGCGCAGGTCCTGATCGGCCTGGAAACGGGTGACCATCGCCCACCACAGGTCCTGGTCGGATTCGATGTCGACGTCGTCGTCCACGCACAGCACCAGCTTGGCCATCCGGAACTGCTCCAGCACCGCCTCCGCGGCGAGGCGTACCGCGACATCGTCCTCCGGGCCGCGCTTCGCCGGCCACTGCAACACCACCATGAGCTGACCGCCACCCGCCGTGTGGCAGTGCGCGGCCAGCGCCGGCGTGCCCCGGCGGCGCAGCACGTCCAGCACCGCGGCCTCCATCCCGAAACCGAGCAGCACCGACTGCTCGTGCCCGGGCCCGGACACGGCCTGCAGGATCGGGCTCTCCCGGGCGGTGATCGCGGTGACCCGGATCAACGGCAGCGCGGGATGCGCCCGGCCCTGGTAGCCGAGGAACTCCGGGGTGGCGACAGTGCCGTGTCGGCTCTCCGGCGCCCGGTCGGCCAGCAACTCGCCCTCGATGACGTACTCGGCGTGCGCGATGAACTCGGCGTCCACGGTGCGGCAGGGCAGCAGCTCCACCGGTTGTCCGGCGAGAGCGCCGGCCACCGCCAGCTCGTCGAGGTCGGGTGGCACCAGTGACGTCGGGCAGCAGGAGGAGAGCAGCACCGCCGGGCACAGGCCGAGGTGGACGGCCACCGGCAACGGACTCCCCCGCCGCAACGCGGCCTGGTACGCGAGCTCCAGGTCCCGGCCGGGCACCATCCAGATGGTCAGCGAGTCCGGACCCTGGACGCACATCCGGTGCACGGACAGGTTGCGGACGCCGGTGTCCGGGTCGGTGGCGAGCACCGCGCCGAGGGTCAGGTAGGGCCCGGCGTCCTCGTCGGTGAGGACCGGCACCGGCAGCGCGGTCAGGTCCACCGGCAGCGTCTCGCGGGGCCAGCGGGACGGGTCGTGCGCGGGCACCGGCGGGCGGGGTGCAGCCACCGCGTCGAGCAGACGGTGCGGCAACTCGGCCGGTGTGCAGCCGAGCAGCCCGGCCGCGCGCCGTCGGGTGCCGTACAGGCCCATCAGCACCGCTCGGGTCGGACCGTGGTCGGGGCGTACCCGGTCGAAGAGCACCGCCGGGCCGGCACCGGTGGGCGGGGCGGCCGGCGCACCTGCCCAGCGGGCGTAGTGCGCGGAGACGCCGTACCGGGCCGGTAGTTCGGCGGGAACGCGGACCAGCTCGCCGGGGAGCGGGTCGAGGGTGGCCAGGGCGTGCCGCAGGTCGACGGGTGTTCGGCTCACCGCTCCTCCCCCGCCGACGCGGCGGCGCGGCGGGCCGCCAGCATGTCGAGTTGCATCCGGGTCAGCTCGTCGATGAGGGCACGGTAGGTGCCGACCGCCACCTCCGGAGGCATGCCGTTTCCCACGGCCAGGTCGGACACCCGGTCGAGCACCTGCCGCACCCGGTCGGGTGATCGGACGGTCGCCTCGTCCGTCTTGTGTGCGGTCAGCTCCTGCACCACCCGGGTGCGCTCGGCCAGCAGGGCGATGATCCGCTGGTCGAGGTGGTCGATGACGCCCCGCAGCTCGGCGATCCGGGTCGGGCCGTCGGCGGCACCGGCCGGCTCCCCGCCGGCCGGTGCCGCGAACCAGTGCTGGTCGGTCATGGCTGGGGAACCTGGTCGACCACGAAGACGACGGTGGGCTCGGCGTCGCTGCCCTGGGACCGGTGCTCCTCGTCGTCGGGGATCACGAACCCCATGCCGGGGCGGCACGGCACCGACCGGTCCCGGAAGTGGATGGTGAACTCGCCCTGCAGGACGTAGCCGGTGTGGCCGCGCAGGCACCAGTGGTGCTCGTCGAAGCCGGGCGGCAACTCCAGCAGGCGCAGCCGCTGCCCCCCGACGTACGAGATCTTGACGCGGCCCTCGGCGCCCGGCTTGTCCCACCTCTCCCACTCGGTGGCCGGGAAGTCGATGCCGACCGGCGCGGCGACCTGCTCAGTGGACATTCTCGATATCTCCTCTGGTCGGGGCGGAATCGTTGCGGCGGGGCCGCGGCACGCGTTCGTTGCGGTCCCGCCGCGGAAGGACCGGATCGCCGTCGACCCGCTGATGCTGCTTGAGCAGCTGCACCATGTCGAGCATCCGGTGCACCATCCGCTCCAGCGCGTCGACGCCCTCGGCGTCGTGCAGGCCCGGTGTGCCGGTGGTGTTGCGCAGCAGGACGGGGAAACCGCTGCCCACCAGGATCATCCGGTTGAGCAGCAGGTTGTTGACGATCTGGTTGTGCACGGAGGAGTCGCTGTACCGTCGCCCGGTGACGATGATGCCGCCCACCTTGTCCGCCAGCGGACGGGTGAAACGCAGGTAGCCGACGCCCGCGCGCTCGATGAAGACCTGCATGAGGTGGGCCAGGCCGAAGCCGTGCACCGGGGCCGCGTAGATCAGCCCGTCGGCACCTGTCATCTGCTCCACCAGGGCGGGGACGTCGTCGTCCACCTGGCAGGGCACTGTGCGGCTGTTGCAGTCGCCGCACGGGCTGCACGGCGAGATCCGGTGCTCACGTAACTGGATGGTGCGCAGGACGGCGCCCCGCTCGGCGATGAGTCGTCCCGCGTACGCGATGGCGTGGTCGGTGTTGCCGCCGACCCGTTCCGATCCGTTGATGGCGAGGATGGTCCCTGCTTCGCTGTGCACTTTCACCCCCGGTGCTCGTCGCGGGGTGGGCGCCGCACCGCGCCCACCCCCTGCGAGGTCAGTCCGTCAGCTTCCCGGCGAAGTAGTCGATGTAGGCCTGCATGTCGAAGTGACCGTGCCCGGACAGGGAGAAGACGATCGCCTTCGACTCGCCCGTCTCCCGGCACTGGATCGCCTCGTCCACCGCCACCCGCACCGCGTGGGTGGACTCGGGCGCCGGCACGATGCCCTCACTGCGCGCGAACAGCACACCGGCCTCGAAGCAGGCCGTCTGCGGCACCGCCCGCGCCTCGATCAGGTCGATCTCCCGCAGCGCGCTCACGATCGGCGCCATGCCGTGGTACCGCAACCCACCGGCGTGGATCGCCGGCGGGTGGAAGTCGTGGCCCAGTGTGTGCATCTTGGCCAGCGGGGTGAGCCCGGCGGTGTCGCCGAAGTCGTAGTCGTAACTGCCCTTGGTCAGCGACGGGCAGGAGGCCGGCTCGGCCGCGACGAACCGCACCGCCGGGCCGCCGCCCCACTGGCGGCGCAGGAACGGCAGGGCCAGCCCGGCGAAGTTGGACCCGCCGCCGGCCGCGCCGACCACGACGTCCGGGTAGTCGTCGGCCATCGCCAACTGGAGCAACGCCTCCTGGCCGATGATCGTCTGGTGCATCAGCACCAGGTTGAGCACCGACCCGAGGGCGTACTTGGCCGCGCCGCCGCTGCTCATCGCCGCCTCCACCGCCTCGGAGATGGCCAGGCCGAGGCTGCCGCTGGAGTCCGGGTCGGCGGCGAGCGCCGCCCGACCCGCACCGGTGCGGTCGCTCGGGCTCGCGGTGACCGACGCTCCGAACGTCTCCATCAGGCCCCGCCGGTACGGCTTCTGGTCGTAGCTGACCCGCACCATGAAGACCTCGCAGTCGAGGCCGAAGTACGAGCACGCCATCGACAGCGAGCTGCCCCACTGGCCGGCGCCGGTCTCCGTGGTCAGCCGCTGCACGCCGTCCTGCTTGCTGTAGTACGCCTGCGGAACGGCGGTGTTCGGCTTGTGGCTGCCGGCCGGGCTGACCCCCTCGTACTTGAAGTAGATCCGGGCCGGGGTGCCGAGGGCCTGCTCCAGGCGACGGGCCCGGACCAGCGGGCTGGGCCGCCACTGCCGGTAGATGTCCAGCACCGGCCCGGGGATGTCGATGTCCCGCTCGGTGGAGAACTCCTGCTCGACCATGCCGGTGGCGAAGAGCGGTTCGAGGTCGGCCGGGGTGATGGGCTCCCGGGTGCCGGGGTGCAGCATCGGAGGTAGCCCCTTGGGCAGATCGGGGACCACGTTGTACCAGGTCGTCGGGATGTCGCTCTCGGGCAGCACGAACTTCGTCGCGGTCATGGCCTCTTCCAGGGGTGGGTGTCAGGAACTGGCGGTGGCCGGCTCGGCAGGTGACGGCACGGACCGGGCAGCCGGTCGCATCCGCAGCACTGCGAACGCGACCACGCCGACCACCGGGGTCAGCAGGAGCAGGAGGAGGACGGGCTGGTGCCCACCGGTCTGCCAGACGAAGCCGAGGCCCATCGGCACGACCAGGCGGGCGGAGCTGAGCACGAAACCGTTCAGGGCCATGAAACCGCTGACCCGGTGCTCCTCGACGTGGTCGGCGATGTAGGTGGGCACCACGACCGAAGCGATGATCTCCCCGAGCGTCCAGACCACCGTGGACAGCAGCACGGCGGGCAGCGAGAACGCGAACACCAGCACGGCCATCCCGGTGGACCAGAGCAGGCCCGCGACGACCAGCAGGGCTCGCGTCGAGTACGCCTTCATCCGCTTCTCGATCAGCAGACTGGCGCTGACCACGACCACGCTGTTGATCGTGTAGACCGCCCCGACCACCGCCACCGACGAGTGCAGGACTGTGGTGACCGCGAGCGGCAGCGTGTATTCCAGGCCGATCAGCGGCGCGACGTAACAGAACGAGACGATCACCAACACCGCCACGTCGAGGTCACGCAGCAGCCCGGCCCGCCGGGTGCTCGCGGCCGGCGAGGCCACCGGCACACGCCGGGTGTCCGCCGGTACGAACAACCAGATGGTGGCCGCCGCGACCAGCCCGAGCAGAATGTTCCCGGCGAACATCAGCTGGTAGGAGTAGGCCGCCGCGATCCCGCCGAGCAGCGGGCCCACCCCCATGCCGAGGTTGTTGGCGAGGTAGCTGACCGTGTACGCGAACGGGCGCTGCTCGGGTGCGGTCAGGTCGGCGATCAGCGTGTTCGCCGCCGGGGCGAACATCCCCATCCCGACCAGCGCGACGAAGAGCAGCGCCGCGTACGTCCAGGTGGGACCGTCGAGCAGGGCGAGACCCAGGTAGCCGACCGCGTTGAGCAGCAGGCTCGTCACCAGCGCGGCGCGCCGGCCGGCGCGACCACACACCGGGCCGCTGAGCAGACTGCCGGCGAGCAGGCCGGTGCTGCCGACGGAGATCAGCACGCCCGCCTCGCCGGTGCTGAGGTGCCGGCTCTGCACCAGGTAGACGGCGAGCAGCGGGAAGACGAACATGCCGGCCCGGTTGATGAAGGAGGCGTAGACCAGCATCCGCAGCGGGCGCGGCAGGGCCTGGAACCGGCCCAGCCAGCTCACGCGTCACCGACCGGTTCGGTGACCACCTCGAAGGCGTCCCGGATGACCTTGAACCGGGCCCGGACGTCGTCGAAGTCGCGCCCCTCACAGACGTACCAGCCGAGGACGTCGTTGGACGCGGTCGGCGCGGCGAGCACGTCACCGACGCTCTTCCACACGTCCGCGTCGAGCACCGAGTCGAGCCCCCGCAGCTCGTCCGCCGTGGTGATCGCGGTGATCCGGCCGTACCGGTCGGAGCACAGGTATTCGGTGCCGATCTCCGGGCCGAGGGTGGCCGCCGGGACGTGCCCCGGGGCCAGTTCGAGGCGGCACCACTCGCCGGCCAGGTTGATCCCCCGCCCGGCCTGGATGGCGGGGACGATCGAGCCGCCACCCGCCCGGGCGGCCGCCTCGCCGAAGACCAGCCCGCCGTCGTCGCGGAGGAAGAACTCCACGTGCGCCACACCGGTACGCATGCCGAAGCCGCGCAGCACGGTGGCGCTGGCGGCCACGATGCGCCGCTCCGCCGGGGTCAGGTCGTGCTTGCGGGAGACCGTGCCGCCGGGCTCGTCGCGGAACTCCAGGATCGAGTACGTGTAGCGGGACAGCTGGTCGAAGACCACCTCGCCGTCGCGCAGCAGCGAGTCGACGTGGTACTCGACGCCCCGGACGTACTCCTCCACCCGGTAGTCGTGCCGGTCGTCGGCGACCAGCGGCCACACCCGGGCCAGGTCCTCGGCGGAGTCCACCCGGTGGGTGTCGCCGCAGGCCCAGCCGGCATACGGCTTGATCACCACCGGCCAGCCCACCTCGGCGGCGAACTCGGCGACCGCACCGACCGTCTCGGGTCGGCACGAGCGGGCCACCGGCACGCCCAACTCGACGGCCCTGCGGTGCATGACGTTCTTGTCCCGGAACGTCAGCGCCTCCTCCGGGTCGAGACCCGGGATGCCGTGGTCGCGGCGGCAGTGCGCGGCGGTGAGCACGTCGCCCTCGAAGAGCGGGAAGATGCGCTCCACCGGGTGCGTGCCGAGGATCGTGGTGACCGTGGCGCGAACGGCTTCGGAGTCGTCGAGGTCGGCGAAGTAGCAGGGCAGTCCGGCGGCTTCGGCGGCCGGCTGCCCGGTCGGCAGCAGCGCGACGGTGGCCACGCCCAGCTCGGCGGCAGCAGTGACGACACTGCGGAACTGGGCCGCGTACCGGCCGGCCGCGGGTCGGTAGATCACCAGGATCGCGCGGTTCACGAGCGGCTCCCACTGTCGCTGCCGACCGGGCCCGCGGTGCGCAGGACGGCGCTGGTCGTCGCACCGTCGAGCACCGCCTCCTGCCGGGTGCCGTCGGACAACCCGTCGAGGACGGTGGCGAGCCGGCCGAGCGCGTCCACCACCTCCGCCCGGCCGCCGGGGTGGGCCGACTCGACGGTGAGCAGCAGCCGGTGCCGACCCAGATCGGTGCGGACCAGGTGGCCCTGTCGCCAGTTCCAGCGTCGCGAGTGGGCCCGCCCGTCGGCGTCGGCGTAGACGACCTCGCCCGGCTCGGGCTGCTCCGGGGCGTCCGGAGCGCCGAGCGGCAGGTACGTCTCGGTGCCGTCGGCCGGCCGGACCACGAGGTCGGCGAGGCCGTCGACGGCGCACGAGGCAACCGGTAGGGCAGCGCCGAGCGACACCGCGTTGCAGAGGTCGACCAGGGCGTTGATCCGGGGCAGCCGGTCGCCCTTGGCGACCCGCCGGGCGATGGACTCGGCGGCGCAGGGGAACCGGTTCGGGTTCACCCCCACCGCCCGGTACGCCTCCCGCCACGCGGCGATGCCCGGCAGCTCCGCCACACCCGCCTTGTCCAGGTTGGCCGCGTGCAGCGCGTCCTCGGCGGCGGTGAGAAGCGCCGACACGGCGGGAGGGGCCGGAGCGACATCGACCGCCGGTACGGCGATCACGCCGAGCACGTAGTCCGGCACTGCGGTCAGCACCCGGTCGTCGATGCGCACGGTGAGGGTGTCCACACCGTCGCTGAGCTGGGTCATCGTGATCCTCGTAGGGTTCGGGTCCGATTGTCGGTCCGACCGTACGCAGCGGGGCGACCACCGGGTGTGGCCAATCCGGGGTGATCCGGTGTGGCCAATCCGGCGGTCGGGGGCTGACCGTCGGCGCGGCCGGCGCGGGTCCGCGCGCCGAGCAGCGTGGTGCCCAGCGCCAGCACGCAGAGCGCCGCGCCGACCGGCCCGAGCAGGTCCAGGGCGTCCTCGCCACCGTGCCGCAGCAGCCGGTTGCCGAGGAAACCGCCGAGCGCGATGCCCACGAACGTGGCCGACGAGTTGAGCGAGAGCAGCAACGGACCGGAGGTCGGCGCGACAGTGAAGAGCCGGTGCTGCTGAGCCGGCTGGGTGGCCATCGCGGTGACGCCCCAGGCCGCCATGGCCAGCGCCGCCGGCAGCAGCGCCTGCCGGGTCAGCGGCAGCGTGACCAGCACCAGGGCGAGCCCGGCGACCGACACCAGCAGCACCGGCACACCACCCCACCGGTCGGTGGCCCGTCCGCCGAGCACGGTCCCGGCGACCGCCGGCACGCCGAAGACCAGCAGCAGCACCGCGAGCAGTGTGCCGTCGCCGTCGGTGGCCGGGGCGAGCAACGCCCCGACGTAGGTCAGCGCGAGGTATCCGCCGGTCATGAACAACGCGGTGGTGAGCACCGCCAGGCCGACGCGACCCTCGCGTGCCGGTGCGAGACGGGCGGCCAACGACGGGCCGGGCGGCAGCGCCAGCGCCGGCAGCCCGACGGTCACCGCGACCGCGCAGGCCGCGCCGACGGCGGCGAGCAGCCAGAAGGTGGCCCGCCACTGGAGGTCGGCGGCGAGCCAGGTGCCGAACGGCACCCCGGCGACGGTGGCCGCGGAGAGACCGCCGAGCACCACCGCCATGGCCCGGGCACGCCGCTCCGGCGCGGCCAGGGCGGCCGCCGACGCGGTGGCCGCGGGAATGTAGAGCGCGGCGCTGACCGCCGTGACGACCCGGGCCAGCAGCAACAGCGGCAAATCGGGGGCGAGCGCGGAGGCGACGTTGCCCACCGTGAACCCGACCAGCGAGACCACCAGCACGGTACGCCGTTCCAGCCGGCCGGTCAGGGCGCCGAGCAGCGGTGCGGCGACCGCGTACGCGAGGGCGAAGACGGCGCTCACCCAGCCGGCCGAGGCGACGCTCACCCGCAGGCTGCGGGCCACCTCGGGGAGCACACCGGCGACCACGAACGTGTCGGTGCCGATGGCGAAGGCGCCGACGGCGAGCAGCCCGACGACGGGTACGCCCCGACGCATCACGCCACTCCCGCCGGCTGGCCGGAGCGGTACCGGGCGGCGTCCCCGGCGACCACCCGACCGCCGAGCAGCACCATCTCGATCGCCTCCGGCCGACCGAGGACGGTGATGTCCTCGGCCGGGTCCCCGTCGGTGATCACCAGGTCGGCCAGCCGCCCCGGCTGCACCGTGCCCGCCTCGTCGCCCCGGCCGGCCAGCCGCGCTCCGTTGGCGGTGGCCCAGGTCAGCACCACCGGCGCGGGTATGCCGGCCATCGTCACGTACGTCTCCAACTCCTCGGCGTAGCGGCCGTGCGGGGTCCAGGCGAACCCGAAGTCGTCGCCGGCCACGATCGGGATGCCCATCTGCACCATCAGCGGCAGGATGCGCAGGGTGTTCTCGACCTCGGCCTCGAACTCCAGCGTCTCCAGGTACTCCGGGGTCTTGCCGTACCGGGTGCCGGTGGTGAGCAGGCGGTGCGGCTGGTGCAGGCTCGGCACCACGAAGATGCCGCGCTCGGCGATCGCCTCCAGGGCGGCGTCGTCGGCGTACGTGGCGTGGTCGATCACGTCGACACCGGCGGCGATGGCGTTGCGGATGCCGCCCAGCCCACGCGAGTGCGCCCGGATCCGGACGCCCCGCTCGTGCGCGGCCCGGGCCGCGATCACCAACTCCTCGGCGGTGAACAGCAGCTCGTGCGATCGGCCGTTGGGGAAGGTGTCGTCACCTGTGGAGAAGACCTTGATGATCTCCGCGCCCTGGGCGACCTCGGTGTCGACGTACTCGATCAGCTCTTCCGGGGTGTCGGCCAGCCGCATCAGGTCGCTCGGGATGCGTTGCTTGACCCCCGGGTTGCGACGCTCCGGCGGGCCGGACACCATCAGGTCCCTGCTGCACGGCGTGATCCGCGGGCCGGGCAGCTTCCCGGCGTCGATCGCCCGGCGCAGCGCCATGTCGATGCCGGACACCGAGCCGGCGCCCACGAAGGCGGTGTAGCCCAGCCGGAGCATGGCGGCGGCGTTGGCGGCGGCGCCGAGGGTGACCTCCGGGATGCTGTACTTGAACAGCATCTCCCGACCGTCGAGCACGTCCAGGTACGCGATGTGGGTGTGGCCGAGCGTCATCCCCGGCAGCACCGTCCGACCGTCGAGGTCGAGGACGTCCACGTCCGGGTCGTGCAGCGAAGCCTGCGCCTCGGGCAGCACCGCGACGATGCGCTCGCCGTCGAGCAGCACACTGTGGTGCGGTCGGGAGGCCACCCCCAGTCCTTCCTGGACCGTGGCGCGGTGCAGCAACGTTCGTCGGGACACGACTGTCACTCCGGTTCTCTCGATGTCTGGTCTCAGCGGCGGCCGAACAGGGTCCACACGATCTCGGCGCCCGGGCGGCGGGCCACCCACCGCAACGCGTGGCGGTGCACCCCGGGCGCGTTGGTCACCGCGAGGTCGGCGCCGCCGGCGGCGAGGATCTCGGCGGCGTGCTGGGTGGAGTCGGCGTCGACCCACCGCACCTGGCGGTCCCGCAGCGCGGGCGGCGCGAGGTCGGTGAAGATCCGTCGGACCTCCCACAGGGCGGCCACGGTGAGCCGACCATCGGCCGGGTCCGGGTCGCGGTGCGGCTGGGCGGCGATGCCGTACTCCGGGGTCGCCTGCGCGAAGTAGGCGTCCAGCCGCAGGTCACGGTGCCAGTGGAAGCGGGTGAGCCCCTGGTAGGCGCTCGGCACGAGGGCCTGGTCGACCCGCCGTTCCACCAGCGCGGCGAGCACCGCGTCGAAGGTGTCGGACAACTCGATGCGCAGCCCGTGCCGCTCGGCGAGGAACGCCGCGGTCAGGTGACTGGACGTCCCGGCCGGGCCGAGGGTGGCCAGCGTGGTGCCGGGCCGACTCGCCCACTGGTCCACCACGCTGCGCCACCGCCGCCCGTACGCGTCGGCGAGCGCCCCGGGCAGCGCCGGCACCGACTCGTCAGTGGCCGCCTCAGGTGGTGTAGCCACGGTTGCCCGCCATTCGCTGCGCCACCCGGGTCTCGTGGTCCACCTCGACCCGCCGGTCGACGATCCGGGCAGCCTTCCAACTGACGAAGGCGCCGGTGCTGACGATCGGGTCCAGTCCGTCGGTCAGCTCCACCTCCACAGGTACGCCGAGCGCGGCGGCGGCCCGCTCCCGGACCCCGTCGGCCACCTCGGCGGGGTCGTCGGTGAGGTCCTTGAGCAGCTCCAGCCGGACCGTGAGCCGGTCACCGCCGGCGCTCGGGTCGTGGTCGATCACCACCTGGTACCCGCCCGAGCCGGTGACCCCGGTCAGGACCGCCGTCTCGATCTGCCCGGCGGTGAGACGTCGACCGCCCAGCTCGATGCGGTCCAGGGTGCGGCCGACGATCTGCACCAGGTCGCCGGGCATCTCGCAGTCGCAGTCCGACGCCTCGACGATCACCGCGTCGCCGGTGCGGTACCGGACCAGCGGCTTCACCCCGTCCACCAGCATGGTGACGGTGAGCTCTCCGCTGCCCCGCGAGCCGTACGACGTGCCGGTCTCCGGGTCGACCACCTCGATCAGGTAGTTGGTCTGGGAGAGGTGCATCCGCTTGTTGCGGCAGGCCGTGGCGATGACGAACGCCTCCTGCGAGCCGTACAGGATGTTGTAGACGTCCGCGCCCCAGACGGACTCCAGGTTGCGGGCCAACGCCGGGGTGCACATCTCGCCGGTGACGAAGAGGAGCTTGACGGAGAAGTCCTCGCGCAGCCGGTACCCGTAGTGCTCGGCGGCCTTGGCCAGCATCATCGCCACGCCCGGCGTGCAGCACACGACCTCCAGCTCGAGGTCCTTCATCAGCTGCAACGCCTTGGCGAACCCGATCACCGGCGAGTACGGCCAGATCTTCGCGTTCAACGAACCGACGTTGCGGGCGATGTCACCGAGGGTGTCGCCGAAGGAGTGCACCTCGGTCGGGCCCATCAGCCCGATGCGGGGCGGGTGGTCGCCGAAGTGGTGGCGGAAGATCGACGCCCAGGACTCAGTGACGTGGGCGTTGCTGGCCACCACCTCCCGGCCGTCGCGAGGGCACGGCGTCGCGCGGCCCGTCGTGCCTGTCGTCTCGTAGAAAAACACCCCGTCGGCCAGCGGCCGGCTGAGCACGTCGAGCATCTCCTGCCGCAGGTGCGTCTTCGTGGTGAAGGGCAACCGGTCGAGGGTCGCCGGGGTGATCGCCGACAGGTCGACGTCGGCCAGGTGACGGGCGTAGAACGGTGAACCGGTGGACACCTGGTCGAGCACCGTACGCAGTTGCCGTGCGCGCCAGGCGTCCAGCTCGGACGGGTCGAGGGTGCGGTCGTAGAACGCCTGGTGCAGGGCCAGGTAGTCGACGGCGAAGTCCGCCGCCGGGCCGGTGGTCGGAAGCCACATGGTCGGATCCTTTCCAGGAATGAGCCGGCTGCCGTGCGGTTGTGGCGGGCCGGGACGCAGGTCAGTGCAGACCGCCGTTGACGTCCATCACGGAAGCGGTGACGTAGCTGCTCTCCGGACCGGCCAACCAGGCGACCGCCGCGGCGACCTCGGCCGGCGAGCCGAACCGGCCGGCCGGGATCCGGGCCCGGTAGTCGTCGCGACGCTCGGCCGGAATCCGGGCGGCCATCGGGGTGTCGACCAGGCCCGGGGCGACCGCGTTGACCCGGATGTGGTGCTCGGCGAGCGCCCGGCCGAGGCTGTGTGTCAGCGCGATGCACGCGCCCTTCGACGCCCCGTACGCGGCGTCCGGGCTGCCGGACTGCCCGCTGATCGAGGCGACGTTGACCACAGTGCCGGGGCGACCGGCGGCGATCAGCGCGCGGACGAACGACTGGGTGCAGAAGAACGCGGCACCCAGGTTGACGTCGAGCACCTGCGCGTACGTCTTCGGGTCGTAGTCGAGGAAGTCCCGGGCGTGGTAGACGCCGGCGTTGTTGACCAGCACCGTCGGTTGGCCGTACCGCTCGTTGATCCGCGCGAAGAGCTGCTCCACCTGCTCCGGCACGGCCACGTCGGCGACCAGCGAGGCGTACGCCGCCGGGTCGACGGCCGGGTCGACGTCGACGCCGAGCACCCGGTGCCCGGAGCCGGTCAGGGCGGCCGTCACGGCCCGGCCGATGCCGCCCGCCGCGCCGGTGACCACGGCGAGGGGTGCCGACTGGTCGGTCATGACGACCCCGCCGCCCGTGAACCGGCCACCGGCAGCGCCGTGGCGCTTCGCAGGAAGTTGTCGAACAGACGCAGCCCGTCCTCGGTGAGCACGCTCTCCGGGTGGAACTGCACCCCCTCCACCGGCAGGCTCAGGTGTCGTACCCCCATCACGTAGCCGTCGTCGGACGACCGCGCGGTGACCTCCAGGTCCGGCGGCGCCGGGTCCGCGACGATGAGCGAGTGGTAGCGGGTGACGGTCAGCGGGGCGGACGCCCCGGCGAAGACGCCCCGGCCGTCGTGGCCGACCACGCTCGTCTTGCCGTGCATCAGGTGCCGGGCGACGGCGACCGACCCGCCGTAGGCGAGACCGATCGCCTGATGGCCGAGGCAGACGCCGAGCAGCGGCACCTGGCCGGCGAAGGCGTGCACCAGCTCCACGTGCCCGGACTCGGCGGGGTGGCCGGGCCCTGGGCCGAGCACCACCGCGTCCGGTCGCAGGGCGGTCAACTCGTCGCTGGTCCGGGAGCGGGAACGGACCACCACGGTCCGCGCGCCGAGGGTGCGTAGGTACTGGTCGATGATGTGGGTGAAACTGTCGTACGCGTCGACGAGCAGAACCTTCACGGCAGCAGCTCCGTACCGGTCAGGGCCCAGAAGGTGGCGCTCATCTTGGCCAGCGTCTCCCGCCACTCGGCGTCGGGGTTGGAGTCGGCCACGACCCCGGCGGAGGCCTGGGTGCGGTAGCGGTGGCCGTCGTGCACGGCGGTACGGATGCAGAGTGCGAGCACCGCGAACCCGCGCACGTCGACCAGGCCGATCGCGCCGGCGTACACGCCCCGGGGTTCGTCCTCCAGCCCGTCGATGATCTCCATGGCCCGCAGCTTCGGCGCGCCGGTCATGGTGCCGGCGGGGAAGGCGGCGCAGATCGCCGCCCAGGCGTCGGCGTCGTCGGCGAGTTGCCCGGAGACGGTGGAGACGAGGTGGTGCACGTACGCGAACGGCTCGACGTCGAACATCGTGTCGACGCTGAGCGTCCCCGGCACGCAGACCCGACCGATGTCGTTGCGGCAGAGGTCGACGAGCATGACGTGCTCGGCGCGTTCCTTCTCGCTGGCCGTCAGCTCGGCCACCAGCCGGCGGTCGGTCTCCGGGTCGGCGCTGCGCGCCGCGGTGCCGGCGATCGGACGCATGGACAGCCGGCCCTGTTCGATGCGGAGGAACAGCTCCGGGCTCGCCCCGATGACGGTTTCGCCGGCCCAGGGCGTGAGGTACATGTAGGGCGACGGGTTGCGGTGCCGCAGCCGTCGGTAGACCTCCAGCGGGGTGAGAGTGGTCTCCACGTCGATCCGGTGACCGATCTGAATCTGGTAGCTGTCCCCCACCTCGATGTGCCGGAGGCACTGCTTGACCCGGGCGGCGAACGTCTCCTCGTCGACGGTGTCCCGGACCAGGCTGGGCGGTGGGGCGACCGGCACCTCCCGGTCGCCGTCCGGCAACCCGGCGAGGAGGTCCGGCAGCCGGTGGGCCGCGGTGTCCTCCGGCAGGTGCGGGCCGGTGGCGGCGAGGTGCCGCACAGTGCCGGTGCGCAGGTCCCACCAGACGGTGTGCCGGAACAGGACGAGGGTGCAGCGCGGGATGTCGTCGACCACCCGGTCGACGGAGAGTTCGTCCATGTCCCGCGCGGCCTCGTACGCGAGGGTGGTGAGGAAGCCGAAGGCGAAGCTGTCGGCGGGCGCGGTGGTCCGCACCGCGAACGCCCGTTGCACGGCCCGGATCGCCGCCCACACCTCGGGCGGCCCGGCGACGGACCAGACCCGTTCCCGGGCGCGTTGCCGGACCGGCTCGCCCAGGACCGCGGTGAGCACGGCCGCCAGGGCGTCGCCGAGCGGTCCGTCGGAGATCACCTCGAGGCGGTCGGCGATGAACCGCACCTCGGCGAGGGCATCCCAGCCGACGGCGGCCGCGTGGCGGTCCTGGGCCGGGCCGTCCAGGCTTTCGAAGAGATACAGATCGTCCGGAGAACGAACTTCGGCGAGCGCCGTGTAGAGCGACAAAGGATCGATTGGCGACAGTGTGACAGATGTCACGTCTATTGGAATTGAGTTGGTTGGTGGCATACGCCGTACCGCCACGGAATGCGACCCAATGAGCCGCGTGGCAGTCTTGGCCGACAATGAGGACACTGCGAAACCCCCTCTGAGCAGCCCGATTCACGCGCCCCCGTTGGCGTTGACCCCGCCGCGTGACGCGGCAGGTCGGACTCTTCCCCCCAGCACAAAAGGACTCGCACGACCACCCGTGCGTCGAGGCCGGTGACGATGCCGAGGTCCATATTGGACATACTCGGAACGTACGCCCTGATTCGCCGACAGCAGGTGGTTGCGCGTCCGACCAACACTTTCCTCAGGCGCAGATCACGCTGTCCATACCACTTCGACGACGCCGGAGCGGACCACTTGTCCCTGAATCTAAGCCTGTCAATAGATGGTCAATCGCGTGAAACGCTGGCAGTGCAGCTCCGTAACGCATTTCGCACACAGATCGAGGAGGGAACGCTTCGTCCCGGCACCCGGCTACCGTCGAGCCGGCAACTCGCCGTCGACCTCGGGGTGTCCCGCAGTGTGGTCGTCGAGGCGTACGAACAGCTCTGCGCCGAGGGGTACCTCGTCTCCCAGCACGGCTCGGGCACCTCCGTGGCGGCGACGGCACGCACCGACAGCGGCTCGGCGCTCACCCCGGACGACAGCACGTCGACGGCGGCGGTCTGGGACCTGCGCACCGGCGGCCTGCACAGCTCGACCTTCCCCCGCCAGGACTGGATCCGGGCGGTCAGCGCGGTGGTCACCTCGGCCGGTCACCGCGAGCTGGGGTACGCCCCACCGTCGGGCCTGCCGGTCGTTCGGCACACCCTCGCCGGCTACCTCGGTCGGGTGCGGGGCGTCCGCAGCCGACCCGAACACCTCATGATCACCTCAGGGTTCGCCCAGGGGCTCGCACTGCTCTGCCGGGAACTGCGCGACCGGGGCCACCAGACCGTCGGGGTGGAGGACCCGGGTCACCCGGGCGAGTGGGAGTTCATCGCCGACGCCGGCCTGCGCCCGGTGGGCCTCCCCGTGGACGCCGACGGCATCCGGGTCGACGCGCTGGCCGCGAGCGGGGTCCGCGCCGTGCTCGTCACCCCGGCCAGCCAGTTCCCCACCGGTGCCACCCTCAGCGCGCAACGCCGGGAGCAACTCGTGGCCTGGGCCGAAACGGTCGACGGCTACATCGTCGAGGACGACTTCGACGCGGCCTTCGTGGCCCCCGCGCAGCGGATGCCGGCACTGCAGAGTCTCGGCCCGGACCGGGTGATCTACGCCGGCAGCGCCAGCAAGGTCCTCGCCCCGGCGCTGCGCCTCGGCTGGCTGGCCACCCCAGCCGCGCTCACCGCGCCGATCGAGCGGCTCCGCGCCGGCTGGGACATCGGCTGCTCCAGCCTGGAACAACTCGCGCTGGCCCGGCTGATCGACACCGGGGTCTTCGACCGGCACCTACGCCGACTCGCCGCCGACATCCAGAAGCGCCGTCAGGCGGTCCACCAATTCGTCGCCCGTGAGATGCCGGGCAGCACGGTGTTCGGCGGGCACAACGGACTGCAGGCGTACCTGGTGCTGCCCGAGCGGTGCGACGAGGAGGCGCTGGTGCAGGCGGCGCGGCGGCGCTCGGTACTGGTCCGTGGCGGCCGCTTCTACGCCCTGCGAGCCGACGACCGACCGCCGGCGCTGGTCGTCGGCTACGCCGGAGTGCGCGGCTCGGAACTGAGCCGCGGCCTGGCCGGGATCGCCGGGGCGTACCGCGAGACGACCGGCCGCAAGACCACGCCCGACCCCCCTGTCGGTTCGGTGTCGTCACGCTGGGCGGCCTCCCGGGCGAGGCGAAGCTAGGGCCTGTGTCGAAGTCCTCAGTCGAGCCGAGGCGGAGTCCGGGCGGCGGTCCGGCAAGGCGGATATTCGTTCGGATACCGGTGTTGTATCCGGGCGAATATCCAACGCGGCCGGTCGTCGCCCGGGCCCGCCGCAGGCCGGCCAAGGGCTTCGACACAGGCCCTAGGGGTGTTGGCTGCTCCCGGAGGCGGGCTACGGTCCGGCCGTGACCGTACCGCGATGCGCGCGCGGGTCACTCGGAATCGTCGTCTGTCGAAGCGTCGGACGACGGGGGAGGGGTCGACCGGTGTTCAGGCGTATCGCGATCATCAATCGGGGCGAGGCCGCGATGCGGCTGATCCATGCCGTACGGGACCTGTCCGCGGAGTCGGGCGACCAGGTCGAGACCGTCGCCCTCTACACCGACGAGGACCGGACGGCGACCTTCGTCCGAGCGGCCGACGTGACGTACCCGTTGGGCGCCGCGGCCACCCGCCCCTACCTCAACCACGAGCTGCTGGAACGCGCCCTGGTCGAGACCGGCGCCGACGCGGCCTGGGTCGGTTGGGGCTTCGTCGCGGAGGATCCGGCGTTCGCCGAGCTGTGCGAGCGGATCGGCGTGACGTTCGTCGGACCGAGCGCGGAGGCGATGCGCAAGCTCGGGGACAAGATCGGCTCGAAGCTGATCGCCGAGGAGGTCGGCGTGCCGGTCGCCCCGTGGAGCCGGGGCGAGGTCGCCACCCTGCAGGACGCCCTGCGCGCGGGCGAACAGATCGGCTATCCACTCATGCTCAAGGCGACCGCCGGCGGTGGTGGGCGTGGCATCCGGCGGGTCGACTCGGCGGAGGACCTCACCGACGCCTACGAGCGGACCAGCCAGGAGGCGCTGCGGGCCTTCGGCTCAGGCGTCGTCTTCCTGGAACGCCTCGTCACCGGTGCCCGGCACGTCGAGGTGCAGATGATCGCCGACGGGCAGGGCGGCGCCTGGGCGCTCGGCGTACGGGACTGCTCGGTGCAGCGTCGCAACCAGAAGATCATCGAGGAGTCCGCGTCGCCGGTGCTGGCGGCGGAACAGGTCGCCGAGGTGAAGGCTGCGGCGGTGCGGCTCGCGCTGGCGGTCGGCTACCGGGGAGCCGGCACTGTTGAGTTCCTGTACCACCCGGCTCAGAAGCTCTTCGCGTTCCTGGAGGTCAACACGCGCCTGCAGGTCGAGCACCCGATTACCGAGATCACCACCGGCACCGACCTGGTCAAACTCCAGCTGCACGTGGCCGGCGGTGGCCGCCTCGACGGTGCGACGCCGGTCGAGGCGGGTCACGCGGTGGAGGCCCGCCTGAACGCCGAGGACCCGGACCGCGACTTCGCGCCCTCCCCCGGCAGGATCGTCCGGCTCGCGCTACCGGCCGGCCCGGGCATCCGGGTGGACACGGGCGTCAGCGAGGGCGACAGCATCCCGGCGGCCTTCGACTCGATGATCGCCAAGATCATCGCGTACGGCCGGGACCGCGACGAAGCCCTCGGCCGCCTGCGCCGGGCCATGGCCGAGACGACGGTCATCATCGAGGGCGGCGCCACCAACAAGAGCTTCGTCCTGGACCTGCTCGACCAGTCCGAGGTGATCGACGGCTCCGCCGACACCGGCTGGATCGACCGGGTCCGCGCCGAGGGTCGCCTGGTCACCCACCGCCACTCCGCGCTCGCTCTCGCCGCGGCCGCCATCGAGGCCTACCAGGACGAGGAGGAGGTCAGCCGGCAACGCCTGTTCACCACCGCGCACGGAGGCCGGCCGCAGGCGCAGCACGAGACCGGGCGCCCGCTCGACCTCAAGCTGCGCGGCGTCGGCTACCGGGTCGCGGTGTCCCGGGTGAGCCGCGAGCGGTTCCGCGTCGGTCTGTCGGCGGGCGGCGACGTCCACCGCCTGGACGTGCAGATGCAGCGGTTCGACGAGCACCGGGGGCAGATGCTGGTCAACGGGGAGCGTTTCCGGTTGGTGACCGCCACCCACGGGCCGATCCACACTGTCGAGGTCGACGGCGTCACCCACCGGGTCAGCAGGGACGAGGGCGGCGTGGTCCGCTCCCCCGCACCCGCCCTCGTCGTCGCCACTCCCCTCGCCGCCGGTGACGAGGTCGAGGCGGGCGCACCCATCCTCGTGCTGGAGAGCATGAAGATGGAGAACGTGCTCCGGGCCCCCTTCCGCGCCCGGGTACGCGAGTGCCCGGTCTCGGTCGGCAGCCAGGTCGAGACCGGCACCCCCCTGATGCGCCTCGAACCGCTGGCCGACGCCGCCGAGGAGACGTCGGGCGCGGCCGAGACCGTCGAGATCGACCTGCCGCCGGCCCCGGCCGGACCGTCGGCGACGCAGGCCCTGGACGATCTGCGCGCCCTCCTGCTCGGCTACGACGTCGGTCCGGGCGAGATCACGCCCCACCCCGTCGCGGGTACCGGTTCGCCGACTGTCCCGCTCGACCTCCTGACGATCTTCGCGAACCTGGCGGAGCTGGCCCGCAACAAGCCGCGTCACGCCGCCGACGCCCAGCCGGGCAGCGCCGTGCACACCCCGCGCGAGTTCCTCCACAGCTACCTGCAGAGCCTCGACGTCGAACGGGCCGGCGTCTCCCCCACCTTCGTGGTACGCCTCGAACGGGTCCTCGCCCACTACGGCGTGACCAGCCTCGACCGGACACCGGAGCTGGAGGACGCCGTCTTCCGGATCTTCCTGGCCCAACAACGCATGGCCGCCGCGGTGCCGGTCGTCTCCGAGGTGCTGCGCCACCTGCTCGCGGGACCGGCGCCCGCCGGCGACCACCGCGAACCCGCCGGGATCGTCCTCGAACGACTGGTCGAGGCCACCCAGGTCCGCTTCCCCGCGATCGCCGACCTGGCCCGCGGTCTGGTGTTCCGCTGGTACGCCCAGCCCCTGCTGCGCCGCACCCGCGCCGAGGACTACGCCGAGGTCCGCGCCGACCTGCGACACCTCGACCGGCACCCGGACGCCCCGGACCGGGCCGAGCGCGTGCAACGGATGGTCGCCTGCCGGCAGCCCCTCGTACGGATCATCGGCCAGCGCATCCGACGCGGGGGCGACACCGAGCACGGCCCCCTGCTGGAGGTGCTGACCCGGCGCTACTACGGCAACCGGGGGCTGCGGGCCGTCACCGCGCGAGGCGGCTTCGTCACCGCCCAGCACGGCGCCACGCACATCGTGGCGGGCGCCACCGACATCCCCGGTCTCCCCGAAACCCTCACCGCACTCGCCGAGCTGGCCGCCGACGCCCCGGCCGGGCTGGTCGCGGACCTCTACGTCGCGCTGGGCGACCAACCCGACGACGACGACGCGATCGCCGTACGGCTCGGGAAGCTCTTCGCGGACCACCCGCTGCCCTCGACCGTCGAGCGGGTGACCGCCACCGTGGCCAGCTCCACCGGCTCGGTCATGCACCACTACTTCACGTTCCGGCCCGGCGAGAGCGGCTTCACCGAGGACCGGCTGATCCGGGGCCTGCACCCGCAGATCGCCCAACGCCTGCAACTGGAACGGCTCCGCGAGTTCGACCTGACCCGACTGTCCTCGGCCGACGAGGAGATCTACCTCTTCAAGGCAGTGGCACGCAGCAACCCGGCCGACGAACGGCTGATCGCCATGGGCCAGATCCGCGACCTGACCCCGCTGCGGGAGACCGACGGACGGCTGGTGGCGCTGCCCGCCCTGGAGGAGGCCACCACCCTGGCCCTGGACGCGATCCGCGACATCCAGGCGCGGCGCCCGCAGGACAAGCGCTTCGACACCAACCGGATCCTGATGTACGTCTGGCCGCCCACCAACCTGTCGCGCGACGAGCTGAACGCGCTGGTCCAGCGGATCCTGCCGACGACGGTCGGGGCCGGGCTGGAGGAGGTGCAGTTCATCGCCCGCCAGCCGCGCGCGGCCGGGGACGTGGCGGTGACGATCACAGTGGATCCGGGCAGCGGTGCCCGGCTGCACGTGGGCGCGCCGTCCACCGACGCGGTGCGCCCGTTGGACGACTACCGGCAGAAGGTGCTGCGCGCCGCGCGCCGGGGCACGACCTACCCGTACGAGCTGACCGGGCTGCTCGGCCGATTCACCGAGTACGACCTCGACCCGTCCGGGACGCTCGTGCCGGTCGACCGGCCGAAGGGGAGGAACTCGGCGGCCATCGTCGCCGGCGTGGTGACCACCCCGACCGAGCGGTACCCGGAGGGGATCACCCGTGTGGTGCTGCTCGGCGACCCGACGAAGTCGCTGGGCGCACTCTCCGAACCCGAGTGCGCCCGCGTCATCGCCGCCCTCGACCTCGCCGCGCACCTGCGGGTGCCCCTCGAATGGTTCGCGCTGTCGGCCGGCGCCCGCATCTCGATGAGTTCCGGGACCGAGAACATGGACTGGGTGGCCGCCGCGCTCAAGCGCGTCGTGACCTTCACCCAGGCCGGCGGTGAGATCAACATCGTGGTGGCCGGCATCAACGTGGGCGCGCAGCCGTACTGGAACGCCGAGGCGACGATGCTCATGCACACCAAGGGCATCCTGGTGATGACCCCGGATTCGGCGATGGTGCTCACCGGCAAGCACTCGTTGGACTTCTCCGGCGGCGTGTCCGCCGAGGACAACTTCGGCATCGGTGGCTACGACCGGGTGATGGGGCCCAACGGGCAGGCCCAGTACTGGGCACCCGACCTGCCGGCGGCCCGGGACGTGCTGATGGCCCACTACGACCACACCTACGTCGTACCCGGGGAGACCGGGCCCCGGCGGGCGGACACCGACGACCCGGTGGACCGGGACGTCTCCGACTACCCGCACACCGTCGACGGCAGCGACTTCACCACCGTCGGGCAGATCTTCTCGGCGACCCACAACCCGGACCGCAAGAAGGCCTTCGACATCCGTACTGTCATGCGCGCCCTGTCCGATCAGGACCACCCCGTCCTCGAACGCTGGGCCGGGATGGCCGACGCCGACACGTCGGTGGTCCAGGACGCGCACGTCGGCGGCTATCCCGTCTGCCTCATCGGCATCGAGTCGCGGCCCGTACCCCGGCGCGGGTTCCCGCCCACCGACGGGCCGGACACCTACACGGCGGGCACCCTGTTCCCCCGCTCGTCGAAGAAGACGGCACGGGCCATCAACGCGGCGTCCGGCAACCGTCCGCTCGTCGTCCTGGCCAACCTGTCCGGCTTCGACGGCTCCCCCGAGTCGATGCGCCACCTGCAGCTGGAGTACGGCGCCGAGATCGGCCGGGCGATCGTGAACTTCGACGGGCCGATCGTCTTCTGCGTGATCTCCCGCTACCACGGCGGTGCGTTCGTGGTCTTCTCCAAGGCCCTCAATCCGACCATGACGGTGCTCGCGCTGGAAGGATCGTTCGCCTCGGTGCTCGGCGGCGCCCCGGCCGCGGCTGTCGTCTTCTCCGGAGAGGTCAACACCCGTACCGCCAAGGACCCCCGGGTCGCGGACCTGCACGCGCAGGTGGCGGGGACGACCGGCACGGAGCGCGCGGCAGTGAACGCCCGGCTCGCCGAGGTGCGCTCGGCGGTCCGCGCGGAGAAGCTGGGCGAGGTGGCAGCGGAGTTCGACCGGGTGCACAGCATCCAGCGGGCCGTCGAGGTCGGCTCGGTCGACGCCATCGTCAGCACGGCCGACCTGCGGCCGCGCGTCATCGAGGCGATCGAGCACGGCCTGAAGAGCTGAAACGAACCGCGGCCTTCCGCACCTCGCGGTCCGCCGCGCGTGTGACACCGCGGTACTAGGGGTCTGTGTCGAGGCCGGAGACGCCAGCATGCTGGATTCCGGAGCAACGACGCTCCCTGGCGGAGAGGAACGATCCGATGCCCCAGCAGTATCTGACGCTCGACCGGCCGGCCCTTGCACCGACGTCCGAGCCCGTGCTGGTGTTCCTCCAGGGTGGACCCGACGGCGTCCCCCGCACGGTGGTGGCCAGCGTCGAGCAGCTGGTCTACGGGAAGATCAAGGTGCCCTACCTGGCCGGTTACGAGCACTTCGAGCGCCGCGTCGGTGACGGCTCCCCACTGCTGTTCACCTGGACCGGCCGGACCAAGATCGCCGAGTGACCCGGGGCGGATCGCGGGCCGTACCCCTGCCGGCGGCAGCGGCACGACGGCCCGCGACCGGATCCCCCACCTGCTGCCCGGCCCCTAGCCGTCGAGGGCACTCCCTTAGCCCGGCGGGCGCGGCCCGTGAAAGCTGCAGCGTTCGTTCCCTGCGGCTACCAGCGCCGATACTGTTGAAGCGTGACCAATGTCAGCCGTGCTCAGCCACTGCCGCCCACCGGCGTCAGGCTGGTTGCCGCTGACTCCGGAACCGTTTCTCCGGCGCGGAGGAAGCCATGATCGAGTCCATTCTTCCCGGCGCCGTGACGGCCGTCGACACGTTCGTGGACCCGCCCGGCGCCGACCTCTTCCCCGAAGAGGAGGCCGTCGTCCGCAAGGCGGTGGACAAGCGCCGCCGCGAGTTCACCACGGCCCGTTGGTGCGCCCGCCAGGCGATGCGACGGATCGGGATCGCTCCCGCGCCGGTCCTGCCCGGCACCCGGGGCGAGCCCCAGTGGCCGTTCGGGATGGTCGGCAGCATCACCCACTGCGCCGGCTACCGGGCCGCCGTCCTCGCCGAACAGGAGAAGGTCACCACCGTCGGCATCGACGCCGAGCCCAACGACGCCCTCGCCAACGGCGTGCTCGAAGCCGTCTCCCTGGCCGAGGAGCGGGACCGCATCGCCGTCCTGCTGCGGGACCACCCCGGTGTCGCCTGGGACCGGCTGCTGTTCAGCGCCAAGGAGTCGGTCTACAAGGCCTGGTTCCCGTTGACCGCGCGGTGGCTCGACTTCGAGGACGCGAACATCGTCATAGACCCGCTGAACGGCACGTTCACCGCCGCGCTGCTGGTGACCGGGCCCTGGGTGCACGGTCGCCGGCTCAGCGGCTTCAGCGGCCGCTGGCTGGCCGAACAGGGCCTCGTCGTCACCGCCATCACCGTGCTCGCCCCGGTGGCCCCGAAGACCCGCACAACCGGCCGCCTGGCCGCGCACCGCTAGGCGCCCGCGCCACCGCGCCCCACGCGGTCGCCGCGCCCCACGCGGTCGCCGCGCCCCACCAAGATCCGCGCAACTTCCCCGACGTTGCTGTTTCCACCGCGCTGGAGCCAGCAACATCGGGGATGTTGCTGCCTCCGCCGCGCGGGAGGCAGCAGGATCCCGGATGTTGCGCGGATCTTGGCGACGAACGCTCGGCCGAGCCCGTCAGGTGGACGGGGCCGCGACGCACGGTGGCCGCTCCCGTTCGGGAGCGGCCACCGGTGTACTCGGGCGGGGTGCGACCTCAGCGGAGCAGTCGTTCCAGCAGGTCCGATGCCGCCTCGGCGAGCACCGTGCCGGGCGGGAAGACGGCCGCGGCGCCGGCCCGGCGGAGCGCTGCGATGTCACCGGGAGGCACCACCCCACCGACAACGATCATGATGTCCGCGCGGCCCAGGGCGGTCAGCGCCTCGCGCAACGCGGGCACCAGGGTGAGGTGGCCGGCGGCGAGCGAGTTGACGCCGACGACGTGCACGTCCGCGTCGACGGCCTGCCGGGCGACCTCGTCCGGCGTCTGGAACAGCGGACCGACCTCGACGTCGAACCCCAGGTCGGCGAAGGCGGTGGCGACGACCTTCTGACCGCGGTCGTGACCGTCCTGGCCCATCTTGGCCACCAGGATGCGCGGGCGGGCACCCCGCCGGTCGGCGAACGCGTCGGCGGCGGCACGGGCCCGCGCGACACCGGGATCGGTGCCCGCCTCGTCGCGGTACACCCCCTCGGTCGTGCGGATGCGGGCGACGTGCCGGCCGTACGCCGACTCCAGGGCCGCGGAGATCTCCCCGACGGTGGCATGGGCCCGGGCGGCGGTGACGGCCAGGTCGAGCAGGTTGGCCGACGGGTCGGTGGCGCCACGGGTGAGCGCGGCCAAAGCGGCGTCGCACGCCGGCTGGTCGCGTTCGGCCCGCAGCCGGCGAAGCTTCGCGACCTGCTCGGCGCGGACCGCCGTGTTGTCCACCTTGCGCACCTCGATGGGGTCCTCGACGACCGGCCGGTGCCGGTTCACGCCGATCACCGGTTGCCGGCCCGAGTCGATCCGCGCCTGGGTACGCGCGGCGGCCTCCTCGATCCGCAACTTCGGCAACCCCTGCTCGATGGCCCGGGCCATGCCGCCGGCCCGCTCGACCTCCCGGATGTGACCCCACGCGCGTTGCGCCAGGTCGTGGGTGAGCCGCTCCAGGTAGGCGCTGCCGCCCCACGGGTCGATCACCTGGGTGGTGCCCGACTCCTGCTGCAGCAGCAGCTGGGTGTTGCGGGCGATCCGGGCGGAGAAGTCGGTCGGCAACGCCAACGCCTCGTCTAACGCGTTCGTGTGCAGCGACTGCGTGTGGCCCTGGGTGGCCGCCATCGCCTCGACACAGGTCCGCACCACGTTGTTGTACGGGTCCTGCGCGGTCAACGACCAGCCGGACGTCTGACAGTGGGTCCGCAGCGACAGCGACTTCGGGTCGGTCGCGCCGGCGTCGCGCAGCAGCCGCGCCCACAGCAGGCGGCCGGCCCGCAGCTTCGCCACCTCCATGAAGAAGTGCATACCGACCGCCCAGAAGAACGACAGCCGGGGAGCGAACGCGTCGACGTCCAGCCCGGCGGTCTTGCCGGCGCGCACGTACTCGGCGCCGTCCGCGAGGGTGTACGCCAGCTCCAGGTCGGCTGTCGCGCCGGCCTCGTGCATGTGGTAGCCGGAGATGGAGATCGAGTTGAACCGGGGCATCCGCTGCGAGATGTAGGCGAAGATGTCCGCCACGATCCGCATCGACGGCTCCGGCGGATAGATGTAGGTGTTGCGGACCATGAACTCCTTGAGGATGTCGTTCTGGATGGTCCCCGCCAACTGCTCGGGCGTGACCCCCTGCTCCTCGGCGGTGACGATGTAGAGGGCGAGGATCGGCAGCACCGCGCCGTTCATGGTCATCGACACGCTGATCCGGTCCAGCGGGATACCGGCGAACAGCTCCCGCATGTCGAGGATCGAGTCGATCGCCACCCCGGCCATGCCCACGTCACCGGCCACCCGGGGGTGGTCGGAGTCGTAGCCGCGGTGGGTGGCCAGGTCGAACGCGACAGACAGGCCCTTCTGGCCGCCGGCCAGGTTGCGCCGGTAGAACGCGTTGGACTCCTGCGCCGTGGAGAAGCCGGCGTACTGACGGACCGTCCACGGACGGGTGGTGTACATGGTCGGGTAGGGGCCACGGACGAACGGGGCGATGCCGGGCAGCGAGTCGAGAAAGTCCACCCCCGCCAGGTCGTCCGCCGTGTAGAACCGCTTGACGCCGATCCCCTCCGGGGTCTGCCACACATCGGTCGGCTCCGGGGCCGGACCACTCGGCTCGGGTGGTGTGCCGAGCGCGACGTCGGCGTACGAGGGGATCATCGGGGCACTCCGAGGTCGTCGAGGGTGGTCTCCAACACGCGCACCGCGTCGCAGCCGGCGTACAGGTAGTCGTCGACGCCGGGATGCCCGCCGGGCCGCCCGGCCAGCCAGACCTTCGCCGCACCGGCCTGCCGGAGCGCGGCCGCGACCAGCGCGGCCTGCTCGGCGTACACCCGGTCGGACGAGCAGAGGCAGACCACGGCGCCGGGCGGGACCGCGTCGCCGGGGGCGGTCGTCACGGTGCGGATGCCGCCGGCGGCGAACAGGTTCGCGGTGAAGGTGACCCGGGCGTTGTGGTCGGACGTCCGTCCGATGGCGACCAGGTGCACCACCGGCGTCGTCGGCGCGTCGTCGGCCCGGCGACGCAACTCCTCGAAGCGGTACGCGTAACGGTGGCGGGGCAGGCCGCCGACCGGGGCGGGCGAGCCGGCATGGCGGGCGGGGACCTGTTCGTCCAGATCGGGGAACTCGCTGACCCCGGTGATCGCGTCCTGCCGGCGGGCCACCCGCGTGGCCCGGCGCTCCCAGGTGGCGGCCAGCCGGTCGGCGACCAGACCGCTGCGCAGCGCCGCCCCGATGCCGCCGGCCCGTTCGATGGTGGTGAACCAGTCCCAGGCCGCGCGGGCCAGGGCCTCGGTGCGTGACTCGACGTACCAGGATCCGCCGGCCGGGTCGGTGACCCGATGCAGGTGCACCTCGTCGAGCAGGATGATCTGGGTGTTGCGGGCGATCCGCTGGGCCGTCTCGTCCGGTCGGCCCAGGGCCAGGTCGAACGGCTGGACGGTGATCGCCCCGGCGCCACCGACGCCGGCGCCGAAGCCGGCGATCGTGGTCCGCAGCAGGTTGCTCCACGGATCCCGGGCGGTCATCATCGCGGCCGAGGTGACCGCGTGCTGCCGCTGCGCCGACGGCCGGTTGGCGCCGGCCACCTCGGTGACCCGGTGCCAGAGTCGGCGGGCCGCGCGGAACTTCGCGATCGTGGCAAACTGGTCGGCGGTCGCCGCGTACCGGAATTCGAGCTGGGCGAGCGACCTCGTCAGCGGGATCCCCCGATCGCTCATCGCCCTCAGGTACGCGACGCCGGTGGCCAGCGCGCACCCCAACTCCTCGGCGTCACTGCCGCCCGCGTCGTGGTAGGTGGTCGCGTCGACGGTCAGCGCCCGCAACTCCGGGTGCGCCGCCACCGACTGGGCCGCCAGCTCCGCGGCGACCCGGAGTTCCGGTTCGACGCCGCTGGCCGCGTACGCGCCGAACGGGTCGGCGCCGAGGTTGCCGCGCAACACGCGTGGGTCGATGTGCTGCCGGGTGGCCACGTCCAACAGGGCGGCGGCGGCCTTGTCGGTCTCGGTGCCGGCGTCGAGCACGATGCCGGTGCGGTCCAGTGGGATCCCGGCGAGCAGCTCGCCGAGTTGCTCGGGTGCCGTCGCCCGCAGCCACAGCGAGGTCGCCCCGCCGTGCAGGTCGGCACGGGCTGCCGCCGCGCTGCGTACCGGGTCGGGGTCGGTGTGCACGGTCCGCACGTCCCACCGGCCGCCGACCCCACCGCCCCGGGTGAACGGAGCCTGCCCGGGTACGCCGTCCGGCACCGTGGTGTGGTGCGAGGTGTAGAGCGGGGCCAGCGGGAATCCGTCGTACGTGGTGGTGGCCAGCAGGTCCGCGGCCTCGTCCGCCCGGGTGTTCTCGTCCGCCTTTCCGGACTTGCGCAGCACGCTCAGGGTGAGCCGCTGCCAGTCCTCGATGGCGGGAACCGGGAAGTCGTCTGTCATGAGTGTGGTCCTCCTTGGCCCGGCCCGGTCAGGCGCGGCCGAGTTCGCTGCGGATGAAGGCGAACAGTTCCTCGTCACTGGCTTCTTCGAGCGGTGGCGCTTCCTCGGTGACCGGCTCGACGACGTCGTTGAGGCGGTTGATGAAGGCTTGGAGTCGCAGGACGGTCCGGCTCCTCGTGGTGCTGTCCGGTGTGGACAGCTCGAGGCCGGCTTCGAGGCGGTCCAGTTCGGCGAAGAGCCCGCCGGTCAGGTCCAGGCCGTCGCCGATGACGGCGTCCCGGATGTGACGGGCGAGGGCCTGCGCGGTCGGGTGGTCGAACGCTGCCGTGGGTGGCAGGTTCAGGCCGGTGACGCGGCCGAGCCGGTTGCGCAGCTCGACGGCGGTGAGCGAATCGAAGCCCAGCTCGGTGAAGGCCCGGGTGGGCGGGACGGCTTCCAGGGTGCCGTGCCCCAGGACGGCGGCGACGGTGCCGCGTACCAGGTCGAGAGCCGCCCGTTCCTGTTCCGGTTCGGTGCGGGCACGCCACTCGTCGCGCAGCGCGGCGGTGGCCCCGGCGTCTCCGGCGGGCGGCTGCTCGGCGGCCGACACCGGCACCTCGGGCAGGTCGGCGAGCAGTCGGCTGGGTCGGGTTCCGGCGAACGCGCTGGCGAATCGGGGCCAGTCGACGTCGGCGAGGACGACCCGACCGGGCGTGCCGGCGGCGGTTGCCATCGCGTCGAGGGCGGCGTTCGGGGGTAGGGCGTTCAGACCGTGACGACGGAGGCGCTCGTCGCTTCCGGTCCAGGGTCCCCAGGCGATCGTTGTGGCACCGGATTGCTGGGCGAGCGCTTCCACAGTGGTGGCGGCCACCGCTGCGGCGGTCTGCAGTCCTCCGCCCCAGGTGCCGGCCACCGAGGTGAAGACGACGAACGCGTCCAGGTCATCGTCGACGAGGGCGGTCAGGTGCCGGGCCCGGCGTACCGCCGGGGTGTCCCAGGCGTCGGGTGTGGTGTCGGTCAGCGGGGTAGGTGCGGGCTCGGAGCGGTCGGCGAGGACGACGGCGCTCAGCGCGACGCCGTCGGCGCGGACGCGGTCCAGCAGGTCGGCCAGCGCGGCGTGGTCGTCTCCGGCGCAGGCCTCGACGGTGACGATGCCGTCGTCCATCTCGGCGACCCGCTCGGTGACGATGACCCGCTCGGCGCCCTCGGCCACCGCCCAGCGGGCGATGTCGCCGCTGGTGTCGCCGACGACCAGGATCGTGCCGCGCGGACGCCAGCTTCCGGCGGGCGCGGTGGCGTGCCGGAGGCGTCGGCCGAGCATCCGATCGCCACGGATGGCGAGCTGGTCCTCGCCACCGCCGCCGAGGGCGGCGGCGAGGTGGTCGCCCGTCCAGTCCGCCGGCACGTCCAGGAGGCCGCCCCACCGGTGCGGCAGTTCCAGGGCGGCGACCCGGCCCAGGCCCCACACCGCCGCGGCGGACGGGTCGACCGGTTCGCCGGGCTCGGCGGCGACGGCCGCCGTGGTCACCATCCAGAGCGGCGCGTCGACGGCGGCGTCGACGTAGGCCTGGACGACTGTGAGCGCCGCCTCGGGGGTGCCACCGGCCGCGACGGCACCGGCGATCGGGCCGCCGGCGGCGGCCAGGCGCAGCCGGTCGGCCGTCACGGCCCGGTCCACGCCGAGGTCCGGGACACCGCGCACCTCGGCGCCGTGCGCGGTGAGGGTTTCGGCAACCACTGCGAGGTACGCGTCGTCGCCGAGCACCAGCCACGTACCGGCGACCGTCGTGGTGGACGTGGCGATCGGCGTCCACGCCTCCTCGTAGCGCCACGAGTCGCGGGTTCGGGTGGCTCGTCGTTCGTGACGCCAGGCGGTCAGGGCGGGCAGCAGGTCGGCGTTGTCGCCGGTGATGCCGAGCGGGCTGAGGTCGCCGTCCTCGACGGCCTGCCAGAACTCGCTGTCCACCGGGTCGACGGTGACCGGTTCGACCGGGGACGGCCAGAACCGGACGCGCTGGAAGGGGTAGGTGGGCAGGTCGACGCGTCGGCCACCCCGAGCCAGCCGTTGCCAGTCGACGGGGACACCGCGGACGAAGGCGCTGGCCAGTGCCGTGAGGAGGGTGGTGGGCTGGTCGCGATCAGATCTCTGCACCGCGACGAAGGCGGCGTCGGTGACGCAGTCCGCGCCCATGGCGGACAGCACCCCGTCGGGGCCGATCTCCACGAACGTGCTGACACCGAGGCCTTCCAGTGTGGTGATGCCGTCGGCGAACCGGACCGCTTCCCGCACGTGCCGCACCCAGTACGCGGCGTCAGGTGTCTCGGCGACCTGCCCGGTCACGTTCGACACCACGGGGATGCGCGGCGACTCGTAGGTCAGCGCCGCCGCGACAGAGGCGAACTCGGCCAGCATCGGCTCCATCAGCACCGAATGGAACGCATGACTGACCCGCAGCCGCTTCGACTTCTCGAAGGCCGCCGCTACCTGCGCGACCTCGTCGGCCGCACCGGAGAGGACGACCGAGCGGGGCCCGTTGATCGCGGCGATGTTCACACCATCGGTCAGCAGCGGCAGCACCTCCGCCTCGGTGGCCCGCACCGCGACCATCACCCCACCGGCCGGCAACGCCTGCATCAGCCGGCCCCGAGCGGTGACCAACGCTGCCGCGTCGGACAGGGACAGCACACCGGCGACGTGCGCGGCGGCGATCTCACCGATCGAATGCCCCACCAGGAAGTCCGGAGTCACCCCGAACGACTCGACCAGCCGGAACAGGGCGACCTCGACGGCGAACAACGCCGACTGGGTGTAGACCGTCTGGTCCAGGTCGTCACCGTCGACGATGACGTCGCGGATCGACCGGTCGAGGTGCCTGTCGAGCTCGGCGCAGGCCGCGTCGAACGCCTCCGCGTACACCGGGAACGTGTCGGCCAACTCCAGGCCCATGCCGGGCCGCTGGGAGCCCTGCCCGGAGAAGACGAAGGCCGTCCGCCCGCGTACCGCCGATCCGGTGACCACCCGGGGGTGGTCAGCGCCGGCAGCCAGGGCGTCGAGACCAGCGACCAGGGCTTCCGTGTCGGTGCCGACCACCACCGCGCGCTCCTCCAGGACGCTGCGGGTGGTCGTCAGCGAGTGGAGCAGGTCCTTCGGGTCGGCTCCCGCCGAGAGGCGTTGCCGCAGTCGAGCACCCTGCTCCCGCAGCGCGGGCCCGGTACGGGCCGACAGCGGCAGTGCCAACACGGGCGCCTGCGAGGGCTCGGTGGGCATGGACGGCGTGCGGGTCGGCGGCTCCTCCAGGACGGCGTGGGCGTTCGTGCCGCTGAACCCGAACGACGAGATGCCGGCCCGACGCGGCCGGCCACCGGTCCGCGCCCACTGCCGCTCTTCGGTGAGCAGGGCCACCGAACCGGTGGTCCAGTCCACGTGCGGGCTGGGTTGGTCGGCGTGCAGCGTACGCGGCAGGGTTTCGTGCCGCATCGCCTCGACCATCTTGATGATGCCGGCGACGCCGGCGGCGGCCTGGGTGTGGCCGATGTTCGACTTCACCGATCCCAGCCACAGCGGCTGGTCGGCGGGTCGACCCCGCCCGTACGTCGCGAGCAGCGCCTGCGCCTCGATGGGGTCGCCCAGTTTGGTGCCGGTGCCGTGCGCCTCCACCACGTCGACGTCGGCGGCGGACACGCCCGCGTTGGCCAGCGCCGCCCGGATCACCCGCTGCTGCGACGGCCCGTTCGGGGCGGTCAGCCCATTCGACGCGCCGTCCTGGTTGACAGCGCTCCCCCGGACCACAGCGAGCACCGGGTGGTCGTTCGCTACCGCGTCGCTGAGACGTTCCAGGAGGAGCATGCCGACACCCTCACCCCAGATCGTCCCGTCGGCGTCGGCCGAGAACGCCCGGCAGCGGGCGGTGGCGGACAGGCCCCGCTGGCGGCTGAACTCGATGAACGCCCCCGGCGTGGACATCACCGTCACGCCGCCGGCCAGGGCGAGGTCGCACTCGCCCTGCCGCAGGGCCTGGCTTGCCCAGTGCAGGGCGACCAGCGACGACGAGCAGGCAGTGTCCACGGTGACCGCCGGGCCTTCCAGCCCGAAGGTGTAGGAGATCCGCCCGGAGACGACGCTCGCCGCGTTACCGGTGCTGACGTACCCTTCGGCGGCCTCCTGCTCACCGGTCAGCAGCGGACCATAGTCGAGGTTGTTGGTGCCGACGAAGACACCCGTCTGGCTTCCGCGGAGCGCGTCGGCCGGCACGCCGCCGCGTTCGAACGCCTCCCACGCTGTTTCCAGCAACAACCGCTGCTGCGGGTCCATGGCCAGCGCCTCGCGGGGCGAGATGCCGAAGAACCCGGCGTCGAACTCGGTGGCGTCGGCCAGGAAGCCGCCTTCGCGTACGTAGGTGGTGCCGATGGCGTCCGGGTCCGGGTCGTAGAGGGCGTCCAGGTCCCATCCACGGTCGGTGGGGAACGCGCCGATGGCGTCGCCGCCGTCGGCGAGCAACCGCCACAGGTCCTCGGGCGAGCCGATGCCGCCGGGGAAGCGGCAGGACATCGCGACGATCGCGATCGGCTCGTCGGTGCGGGCCGGCGCGGCGGCGACCGGGGTCGGGTCGGTCACCCCGACGACCTCGTTCTCCAGGTACGCGGCGAGTGCCTCAGGTGTCGGGTGGTCGAAGACCAGGGTGCTGGGCAGTCGCAGTCCGGTGGCCGCGCCGAGACGGTTGCGTAGTTCGACACCGGTCAGCGAGTCGAAGCCGATCTCGGTGAAGGAACGGCCCGGGTCGACGGCGTGCGACGACCGCAGCCGCAGGACCTCCGCGACGTGGGCCCGGACTGTCTCCAGCACGGCGTGGGTCCGTTCGGTGCCGGCAAGTGCCAGCAGCTCGGACCGCCACCCGTCGTCGGCTGTCGACTCCGGTTCGGTGGTGAGGGCGTGGACCTCCGGGACACCGTCGAGCAGCGGGCTGGGCCGGGCCGCGGTGAACGCCGGGGCGAACGTCGCCCAGTCGACGTCGGCGACGACGACACTGGTGCGGTCGTCGCCGACCGCCGACCGCAGGCCGCGCAGGGCCCGCTCGGGGGCCATCGGACGAAGGCCGCGCCGGCGTAGTTGTTCGTCCACGGCGCTGTCGGCGGCCATGCCACCGTCGGCCCACGGTCCCCAGCCGATCGAGGTCGCGGTGAGCCCACGGGACCGGCGCTGTTCGGCGACGGCGTCCAGTGCCGCGTTGGCGGCCGCGTACGCGGCGTGGTCGCCGCTGCCCCAGACACCGGCGATGGAGGAGAACAACACGAAGGCGTCCAGTGGGGCGTCCCGGAACAGGTCGTCCAGGTGTGTCGCGCCGAGCACCTTGGCGGCCGTGACCTCGGCGATGGCGTCAGCTGTCAGCTCCGCGAGGGGAGCGCGGGTGGCGACGCCGGCCGTGTGCAGCACCGCGGTGACCGTGTCACCGGCCGCATTCAGGTCCGCGACGACCGTACCGATGGCGTCGCGGTCGGCCAGGTCGACCGCGCGGATGGTGACTCGCGCCCCGGCGGCGGTCAGTTCGTCGCGCAGGTCCGCGGCACCGGGTGCGGTGTCTCCCCGGCGGCTGAGCAGGACCAGGTGGTCGGCGCCGTGGCCGGCGGCCCACCGGGCGGCGTGAGCGCCGAGCGCGCCGGTGCCGCCGGTGATCAGGACGGTGCCGCGCGGCTGCCACTGCCGGCCCGCGCCGGCCGACGGAACGAGTCGCCGGCCGAGCAGCCCGGCGCGGACGGCGACCTGGTCCTCGCCTCCGGTGCCGGTCAGTGCGGTGGCGAGCAACCGTCCGTCGATCGGGTCGCTGCCGGCGGGCAGGTCGACGAGGCCGCCCCAGGCGTTGTGGAGTTCCAGGGCGGTGACCCGGCCGAGGCCCCAGACGGCTGCGGCGGGCGGGGTGGGCGCCGGGTCGTGCGGGGTGGCGGCCACCGCGCCGCTGGTGATCAGCCAGAGTGGGATGTCGGTGCCCAGGGACTGGTGGGCCTGGACGGCGTGCAGTGCGCTCGCGGGGTCGTCCACCACGACGGCGATGCCGCTGACGTCGGGTGTCGTCTCCGCGTCCGGGGTGCCGCGCCGCACGTCGAGGCCGCTGGCGGCCAGGGCGTCCGAGACGCGGGTGTCGCCGGCCGGTTCGGTGATCAGCCAGGTCCCGGTGGGTGTGCCCGCCTGGGGTAGTGGGGTCCAGTCGATGCCGTACCGGCCGAGTGGCGCGGTGGTGTGGTCGCGTCGCCAGGACGCCAGGGCGGGAAGCAGTGGGGTGAGGGCGGTGCTGTCGTCGAGTTTCAGGGTCTGGGTGAGGGTGTCGAGGTCGGCACGTTCGACGGCATCCCAGAAGGCGGCGTCGGTCGGGCTCGTCGCCCGGGTGCCAGGCCTCGGCCAGTAGCGCTGGTGGTGGAAGGCGTAGGTGGGCAGGTCGATCAACCGTCCGCCGGTCAGGCAGGGTGTCCAGTCCACAGCGACGCCGCGCACGAAGGCCTGCGCGAGGGCGGTCAGCAGCGTGGTCGGTTGGTCCCGGTCGGAGCGTTGCACTGGTACGAACACCGCGTTGCTGACGCAGTCCGCACCCATGGCCGACAGGACCCCGTCCGGGCCGATCTCCACGAACGTGCTGACACCCAGGCCTTCCAGTGTGGTGATGCCGTCGGCGAAGCGGACCGCCTCGCGCACGTGCCGCACCCAGTACGCGGCGTCAGGTGCTTCGGCGACCTGCCCGGTCACGTTCGACACGATCGGGATGCGCGGCGTGTCGTAGGTGAGGGTTGCCGCGACCTGGGCGAACTCGGCCAGCATCGGCTCCATCAACACCGAATGGAACGCGTGACTGACCCGCAACTGCTTCGACTTCTCGAAGTGCGCTGCTACGGCGGTGACCTCGCCGGCCACACCGGAGAGCACGATCGAGCGCGGCCCGTTGATCGCGGCGATGCTCACCCCGTCGGTCAGCAGCGGCAGCACCTCTGCCTCGGTGGCCCGCACCGCGACCATGACCCCGCCGGCCGGGAGGGCCTGCATGAGGCGACCTCGGGCGGTGACCAGTCTGGCCGCGTCGGGCAGGGACAGCACCCCCGCGACGTGCGCGGCGGCGATCTCACCGATCGAATGCCCCACCAGGAAGTCCGGCCTGACCCCGAACGACTCCACCAGGCGGAACAGGGCCACCTCGACGGCGAACAACGCCGATTGGGTGTAGACGGTCTGGTCCAGGTCGGTTCCGTCAGCGATGACCTCGCGGATCGGCCGGTCCAGGTGCCGGTCCAGCTCGGCGCAGGCCGCGTCGAACGCCTCCGCGTACACCGGGAACGTGTCGGCCAGCGCCAGGCCCATACCGGGCCGTTGTGACCCCTGGCCGGAGAACACGAACGCGGTCTTGCCGCGCACCACCGACCCGACGACCGGGCCGGGCTCACCGGCGGCGAGCGCCGCCAGCTCGTCGGGCCCGAACACCACTGCCCGATGGGTGTGGGTCGACCGCGACGACAGCAACGAGAAGCCGACGTCGCGCGGGTCGGCCTCCACCGACGCCAGTCGGGCGGCCTGCCCGTGCAGCGCCTCGGGTGAGCGGGCGGACAGCACCCACGGCACGACCTCGGGCGCGTCCGGCCTGCCTTCGGCAGGGGTTTGCACGGTCGGTGGTTCTTCGAGGATGACGTGCGCGTTGGTGCCGGAGATGCCGAACGAGGACACACCAGCGCGTCGGGGGCGTCCGTTCACCGGCCAGGGCTGCGCCTCGGTGAGCAACCGCACCTCACCAGCGGACCAGTCGACATGCGAGGTCGGCGCATCCACATGCAACGTCCGCGGCAAGGTTTCGTGCCGCATCGCCTGCACCATCTTGATGATCCCCGCGACACCGGCAGCCGCCTGCGTATGACCCAGGTTCGACTTCACCGACCCCAACCACAACGGCCGACCAGGGCGATCCTGCCCATAGGTCGCGAGGAGCGCCTGCGCCTCGATCGGATCACCCAACACCGTCGCCGTACCGTGCGCCTCCACCACATCCACATCACCGGCCGACACACCCGCATCAGCCAACGCCGCCCGAATAACCCGCTGCTGCGACGGACCATTCGGCGCCGTCAAACCATTCGACGCACCATCCTGATTAACCGCACTCCCCGCCACCACCGCCAACACCCGACGACCATTACGCAGAGCATCCGACAACCGCTCCACCAACACCACACCCACACCCTCAGACCAACCAGTACCCCCCGCACCCTCCGCAAACGACCGACACACACCATCCGACGACAACCCCCGCTGCCGCGAAAACTCCACAAAAGCCGACGGCGTCGCCATCACCGTCACCCCACCCACCAACGCCAACGAACACTCACCACGCCGCAACGACTGACCCGCCACATGCAACGCCACCAACGACGACGAACACGCCGTATCCACCGTCACCGCCGGACCCTCAAACCCAAACGAATACGAAACCCGACCCGACACCACACTCCCCGAATTACCCGTCCCCAAAAACCCCGCAAGACCGTCGGGGCTCTGTTGGGCGTATGGGCCGTAGTCGTGGTACATCAGGCCGGCGAAAACGCCGGTGTCGGAGCCGCGGAGCGATTGTGGGTCGATTCCCGCTCGTTCCACTGCCTCCCAACTCACCTCCAACAACAGGCGCTGCTGCGGGTCCATGGCAAGGGCCTCACGCGGCGAGATCCCGAAGAACTCGGCGTCGAACTCGGCGGCGTCGGCGAGGAAGCCGCCCCGGCGGGTGTACGAGGTGTCCGTCCGGGATTCGTCCGTGTTGAAGAGCGTGTCCAGGTCCCAGCCGCGGTCGGTGGGGAAGTCGCCGATGCCGTCATCGCCGGAGTCGACAAGCCGCCACAGACCCTCGGGTGAGTCCACTCCGCCCGGGAAGCGGCAGGCCATGCCGACGATCGCGAGGGGCTCGTCCGCCGCCGCCTCGGTCCGAGCACCGGTCCGCGTCACCGCCGTGTCGGTCAGCTCGGCCAGCAGGTGGTCGACCAGGGCGTCCGGCGTCGGATAGTCGAACACCGTCGTCGCGGACAACCGCAACCCCGTCGCCGCCGACAACCCGTTGCGGAACTCCACAGCCGTCAACGAGTCGAACCCCAACTCACCGAACGCCTGCCCACCATCCACCGACCACCCGTGCGGATGACCCAGCACCGTCGCCACCCGCGACGACACCAGGTCGAGGAGGTGGGCACGCCGTTCGTGTGGCGGCAGGTCGGCGAGCTGTGCCCGCAGCGACGACCTGTCGACCGAGGCGGCGGCCACCCGGCGCGCGGGTCGGACGAGGTGCCGCAGGAGTGCGGGCACGGTGCCGGAGGCGGCCACCGCCGCGAGGTCCAGCAGGATCGGCACGCTGACCGGCGGTGCCGCCACGCAGCCTGCGTCGAGCAGGGCGAGTCCCTGCTCGGCGGTGAGCGGGAGCACCCCGCCTCGGCCGAGGCGGCGTTGGTCGGCGGTGGCGCTCAGCTCGCTGGCGTCGGCCCAGAGACCCCAGGCGAGGGAGACCGCTGGCAGGCCCAGCCCACGCCGGTGCTGCGCCAACGCGTCCAGGAACGCGTTCCCCGCCGCGTACGCGCCCTGACCCGCGTTGCCGAACACCCCGGCCGCCGACGAGAACACCACGAACGCCGACAACCCCCGATCCCGGGTCAACTCGTGCAGATACCAACCCGCATCCACCTTCGCCCGCAACACCGCCGACAGACGGTCCACGCTCAACCCACTGACCACACCGTCGTCCAAGACACCGGCGAGGTGCACCACACCGGACAGGTCCGGGGTGTCGGCGACGACCTGGGCGAGGGCTGCCCGGTCGGTGGCGTCCACGGCCACCAGTCGGGCGGACGCGCCGAGCGCGGCGAGTTCCGCCACGTACTCGGCAGCTCCGGGGGTTTCGGCGCCACGGCGGCTGACCAGCAGCAGGTCGCGTACGCCGTGCGTGGTGACCAGGTGCCGGGCCACCAACTGGCCGAGCGTGCCCAGCGCACCGGTGACCAGGACGGTTCCGGTGCCGAAGGTGAACGGACGTGGTTCCTCGACCGGCGGTCGGACGAGCCGGGGCACGCTGACCACTCCGCCACGGATCGCCAGTTGCGGCTCACCGCACTGAGCGGCCGCCGGGAGCACCGCCAACGAGCCGGGTCCGTCGTCGATGTCGACAAGCACGAACCGGTCCGGGTGTTCGGCCTGGGCGCTGCGTACCAACCCGTGGACGGCGGCGCCGGCGAGATCGGTCAGCGGCTCGTCGCCGGCCTGCACGGCGTGCCGGGTCGCGATGACCAGCCGCACACCGGCGAGCCGGTCGTCGGTCAACCAGGACTGGAGCACCGCCAGGGTGCGGGCGGCGGTGGTGTGCGCTGCGGTCACCGGGTCGGCGGCGGGGTCGGACTCGGCGTACCAGAGGACCGGGCCGGCCGGCACGCTGCCGGCGGCGAGCGTCGCCGCCAGATCCGCGTGGTCGGTGAGCAGGGTCGCGGGCACGTCCAGCTCGGGGATCGGCGTCCACTCGATCCGGTACGGGCGAAGGGTCGTGCTCGTCGTCGGGGTGTGGGGGCGCAGGACGAGCCGGTCGACGGTGGCGATGGGCTGGTTCTCGGCGTCGCGCAGGTCGAGGGCGACCGCGTCGGTGCCGGCGCGGCTGATCCGCACCCGGGCCGCGCGCGCCCCGGTGGCGTGCACTGTCACTCCGGTCCAGCTGAACGGGAGGCCTGTCGTGTCGGAGTCGAGGACGCCGAGGGCAAGGCCGTGCAGGGCGGCGTCAAGGAGCGCGGGGTGCAGGAGGAAGCCGTCCACTGTGAGGTCGTCGGCGAGGGCCACGTCCGCGAGGAGCTCGCCGTCGCGGCGCCAGGCCCGGTGGAGTCCGCGCAGGTGCGGCCCGTACTCGAACCCGATCTCGGCGAAGCCGGGGTAGACGCCGTCGACCGGTACTTCCTCGGTCGCCTCCGGTGTCCAGTGGCCGGGGGTCTCCACCGCTTCGGCGGCGGTGAGGATGCCGGTGGCGTGCCGCTGCCAGTCGCCGGTGTCGTCGGGGCGTGCGTAGAGGGTGACGTCCCGCCGTTGCACGCCCGGGCTGTCGTCGGTGGGCGGGCCGACCAGGGCGCGGATGGTCAGCGTGCTGCCGCTGCCCGGTAGGACCAGAGGGGCCTCGATGGTCAGTTCGTCGAGGCGGTTCAGGCCGGCGTGTTCGCCGGCGGCCAGGGCGAGGTCGACCAGCGCGGCACCGGGGACCAGCAGTGTGCCGCCGATCAGGTGGTCAGCCATCCAGGGCTGCGTGCGGGAGGAGAGACGGCCGGTGAGCAGCAGGCTGTCCTGCTCGGGCAGGTCGGCGGCGGCGGCCCAGAACGGGTGGTCGACGGTTCCGAGCCCGATGCTGGCCGCGTCGGCGGCGGCTTCGGGGGCGGTCGGCCAGTAGCGACGGCGCTGGAAGGCGTAGGTGGGCAGGTCGACGGGACGTCCGCCGGTCAGGCAGGGCGTCCAGTCGACAGCGACGCCGCGCACGAAAGCCTGCGCGAGAGCAGTCAGCAGCGTGGCAGGTTGGTCCCGGTCAGAGCGTTGCAGGGGTACGAACACCGCGTCGGTGACGCAGTCCGCGCCCATCGCGGAGAGCACCCCGTCCGGGCCGATCTCCACGAACGTCGAGACCCCCAGACTCTCCAGGGCGGTGATCCCGTCGGCGAACCGGACCGCCTCGCGAACGTGCCGCACCCAGTAGGCGGCGTCCTGCACCTCGGCGAGCTGCCCGGTCACGTTCGACACGATCGGGATGCGGGGCGTGTCGTAAGTGAGGGTTCCGGCCACCTCGGTGAAAGCCTTCAGCATCGGCTCCATCAGCACCGAGTGGAACGCGTGGCTGACCCGCAACTGCTTCGACTTCTTGAAGTGCGCCGCGACGGCCGCAACCTCGTCGGCCGCACCGGACAGCACCACCGAGCGCGGGCCGTTGATCGCCGCGACGGACACCCCGTCGGTCAGCAGCGGCAGCACCTTGGCCTCGGTGGCCCGCACCGCGACCATGACCCCGCCCGCCGGGAGGGCCTGCATGAGACGACCTCGCGCGGTGACCAGCCTCGCCGCATCAGGCAGGGACAGCACCCCGGCCACGTGCGCGGCGGCGATCTCACCAATGGAGTGCCCGACCAGGTAGTCCGGCCTGACGCTGAACGACTCCACCAGGCGGAACAACGCGACCTCGACGGCGAACAACGCCGCTTGGGTGTAGACGGTCTGGTCGAGGTCGTCGCCCTGGGCGATGACGTCGCGGATCGGCCGGTCGAGGTGCCGGTCCAGTTCGGCGCAGGCCGCGTCGAACGCCTCGGCATAACGCGGGAACGTGTCGTAGAGGTGCAGGCCCATACCGGGCCGTTGTGACCCCTGGCCGGAGAACACGAACGCGGTCTTGCCGCGCACCACGGACCCGACGACCGGGCCGGGCTCACCGGCGGCGAGCGCCGCCAGGTCGTCCGGGCCGAAAGCGACAGCTCGATGCGGGTGCGTCGTACGGTGTGCGGCCAGGGTGAACCCGATGTCGACCGGGTCGGCGTCCACCGCCGCGAGCCGGGCGGCCTGCCCGTGCAGCGCCTCCGGTGAGCGGGCCGACAGCACCCACGGCACCTGGGCGGGTGTGACGGCCTCGGTGCGGGGCGGCGCCTCGACCGCCGGCGGTTCTTCCAGGATGACGTGCGCGTTGGTGCCGGAGATACCGAACGACGACACACCAGCGCGTCGGGGGCGTCCGTTCACCGGCCAGGGCTGCGCCTCGGTGAGCAACCGCACCTCACCAGCGGACCAGTCGACATGCGACGTCGGCGCATCCACATGCAACGTCCGCGGCAGAGTCTCGTGCCGCATCGCCTGCACCATCTTGATGATCCCCGCGACACCGGCAGCCGCCTGAGTGTGACCCAGGTTCGACTTCACCGACCCCAACCACAACGGCCGGTCGGCGGACCTTTCCTGACCGTAGGTCGCCAACAACGCCTGCGCCTCGATCGGATCACCCAACACCGTCGCCGTACCGTGCGCCTCCACCACATCCACATCACCGGCCGACACACCCGCATCAGCCAACGCCGCCCGAATAACCCGCTGCTGCGACGGACCATTCGGCGCCGTCAAACCATTCGACGCACCATCCTGATTAACCGCACTCCCCGCCACCACCGCCAACACCCGACGACCATTACGCAGAGCATCCGACAACCGCTCCACCAACACCACACCCACACCCTCAGACCAACCAGTACCCCCCGCACCCTCCGCAAACGACCGACACACACCATCCGACGACAACCCCCGCTGCCGCGAAAACTCCACAAAAGCCGACGGCGTCGCCATCACCGTCACCCCACCCACCAACGCCAACGAACACTCACCACGCCGCAACGACAGACCCGCCACATGCAACGCCACCAACGACGACGAACACGCCGTATCCACCGTCACCGCCGGACCCTCAAACCCAAACGAATACGAAACCCGACCCGACACCACACTCCCCGAATTACCCGTCCCCAAAAACCCCGCAAGACCATCGGGGCTCTGCTGGGCCAGGCCGGCGTAGTCGTGGTACATCAATCCCGAGAAGACACCGGTGTCGGAACCGCGCATCGATTGTGGGTCGATTCCCGCTCGTTCCAGAGCCTCCCAACTCACCTCCAACAACAGGCGCTGCTGCGGGTCCATGGCAAGGGCCTCACGCGGCGAGATCCCGAAGAACTCCGCGTCGAAATCCGCGGCGTTGGTCAGGAATCCGCCCCTGCTGGTCAGGGACGTCTCCGCCAACGCCTCCAGGTCCCACCCGCGATCGGCGGGGAAGTCGCCGATGCCGTCACCGTCGGAGTCGACAAGCCGCCACAGAGCGTCCGGCGAATCCACCCCACCTGGGAAACGACACGCCATCCCCACGATCGCGAGCGGCTCGTCCGCACGTGCCGTCGCCGTGACGGTCTTCGCCGCCGTCACCCCGGACAGCTCGGCCAACAGGTGGTCGACCAGGGCGTCCGGCGTCGGGTAGTCAAACACCGTCGTCGCGGACAACCGCAACCCCGTCGCTGACGACAACCCGTTGCGGAACTCCACAGCCGTCAACGAGTCGAACCCCAACTCACCGAACGCCTGCATGCCATCCACCGACCACCCCTGCGGATGCCCCAGCACCGCCGCCACCCGCGACGACACCAGATCGAGAAGGGCGGCCCGGCGCGCGTCGTGGTCGAGGTTCGCGAGTCGGTCCCGCAGCGGAGCCGAGGCCGCGGCGGCGCGGCGTACGCGTACCAGATGCCGGAGGATGGTCGGGACGGTCCCGGCTGCCCGGATCGCGCGCAGGTCGAGCCGCACGGGCACGGTGACGGCCGTGTCCTCGGCCGCCGCCCGGTCGAAGAGCGCGAGGCCCTGCTCCGCGCTCAGTTCGCGGGCACCGCCCCGGAGGAGGCGTTCCCGGTCGGCGGCGTCGATGTCGGCGGCCATGCCGACATCCCAGGGCCCCCAGGCGAGGGAGACCGCCGGCAGACCCAGCCCACGCCGGTGCTGCGCCAGAGCGTCCAGGAACGCGTTCCCCGCCGCGTACGCGCCCTGACCCGCGTTGCCGAACACCCCGGCCGCCGACGAGAACACCACGAACGCCGACAACTCCCGATCCCGGGTCAGCTCGTGCAGATACCAACCCGCGTCCACCTTCGCCCGCAACACCGCCGACAGCCGATCCACGCTCAACCCACTGACGACACCGTCGTCCAGCACACCGGCCGCGTGCACCACACCGGACAGGTCCGGGACACCGGCGACCACCTCGGCCAGGGCCTCGCGGTCGGCCACGTCCACCGCGACTATCCGCGCGGACGCCCCCAGCGCGGCGAGTTCCGCCAGGAGTTCCGCCGCGTCCGGGGCATCGGCGCCCCGACGGCTCAGCAGCAGCAGGTCACGTACCCCGTGGGTGGTGACCAGGTGCCGGGCCACCAGCCGGCCGAGTTGCCCGGTGGCGCCGGTGACCAGCACCGTGCCGTTGGTCAGGGCGAGGGGTCGTGGCGGGGTGCCCGCGGGTGGCCGGATCAGCCGGGGCGCGGTCGCGACGCCGTTGCGCAACGCGGCCTGCGGCTCCCCGGTGGCGAGCAGGTTCGGCAGCGCCGCCTCGGACTCGTCGGTGCCGTCGACGTCGACCAGGACGAACCGATCGGGGTGCTCGGACTGAGCCGCCCGGACGAGTCCCCAGACGGCGGCGGCCCCGGGGTCGGTGACCGGCTCGTCGGCAGTGGCGACCGCGCCGGTCGTGACGACCACCAGCCGCGCGCCGTCCTGCGGTCCTGCGGCAAGCCAGGACTGGAGGGTCTCCAGGACGGCGGCGGTGCGCTCGTGCGCGCCGGTGACGACGTCGGCGTTGGCGGGTTCGACCCGGTGGATCACCACTGGGCCGGTGACGGTGGCGGCGGACGGCGTCAGCGGAATCCAGCCGAGGTGGAACAGCGCATCGTCGGTGCCGGCGCCTGCGGCGGCTGTGGTGATTGGGCGCAGGACGAGTCGGTCGACGGTGAGTACCGGCTGGCCGGCGGTGTCGGTCAGGTCCAGCCGGACGGAATCGGCGCCGAGGCTGCGGATCCGGGCGCGGACTGCGGAGCCGCCGGTCGCGTGCACTGTCACGCCGGACCAGCTGAAGGGCACGCTGGCCCCGTCGGCGTGGGCGGGCAGCAGGTCACCGGCGCCGATGGCGTGCAGGGCGGCGTCGAGCACCGCCGGGTGCAGTGGGAAACCCTCGACGGGCACGGTTTCGTCGAGCGTGATCTCCGCGTACACCTGTTCCTGGTCGCGCCACGCGGCACGCAGCGCGCGGAACGTCGGGCCGTAGAGCAGGCCACGGTCGGCGAAGGCCTCGTAGAGGCCGTCCAGGGCGACGGCTGTCGCGGCGGACGGCGGCCAGGCCGGCGGCGGCGGCGGGTTCGCCGCGCCGGGCTCAGAGGTGAGGACGCCGGAGGCGTGCTCGGTCCACGTTTCGGCGTCCTGGCTCGCGTGGACGCCGACCTGACGACGCCCGTCGCTGTCCGGGGCGCCGACCCGGACCTGGACGTGCACGGCGTCGCTGCCGATGGTGAGCGGGATACCGGTGGTGAGTTCCTCGATCCGGTCGCAGCCGACCCGGTCGCCGGCGGCCAGGGCCAGATCGACGAGGGCGGCGCCGGGGACGACGACAGTCCCGGAGAGGGAGTGGTCGGCGAGCCACTGGTGGGTGGCGACGGTCCACCGGCCGGTGACGACGAGTTCGTCCGCTCCGGCCAGGGTGATGGCGGTGTCCAGCATGGGGTGGCCGGTGCCGCCGCTACCGGTGGGGGTGCCGGTGCCGACCGGCCAGTACCGCTGGTGGTGGAAGGCGTAGGTGGGCAGGTCGACGCGCCGCGCGCCGGGGTAGCAGGGTGTCCAGTCGACAGCGACGCCGCGCACGTAGGCCTGCGCGAGGGCGGTGAGCAGCGTGGTCGGTTGGTCCCGGTCAGATCGTTGCACTGGTACGAACACCGCGTCGCTGACGCAGTCCGCGCCCATCGCGGACAGGACCCCGTCGGGGCCGATCTCCACGAACGTGCTGACGCCAAGGGCTTCCAGTGTGGTGATGCCGTCGGCGAAGCGGACCGCTTCCCGCACGTGCCGCACCCAGTACGCGGCGTCAGGTGTCTCGGCGACCTGCCCGGTCACGTTCGACACCACGGGGATGCGCGGCGACTCGTAGGTGAGGGTTGCCGCGACCTGGGCAAACTCGGCCAGCATCGGCTCCATCAACACCGAGTGGAACGCGTGACTCACCCGCAGCCGCTTGGACTTGAACGTCGCCGCGACGGCCGCAACCTCGTCGGCGACACCGGAGAGGACGATCGAGCGGGGTCCGTTGATCGCGGCGATGCTCACCCCGTCGGTCAGCAGCGGCAGCACCTCTGCCTCGGTGGCCCGTACCGCGACCATCACGCCGCCGGCCGGGAGGGCCTGCATGAGACGGCCTCGGGCGGTGACCAGTCTGGCCGAGTCCGGAAGGGACAGCACCCCGGCGACGTGCGCGGCGGCGATCTCACCGATCGAGTGCCCGACCAGGTAGTCCGGGGTGACACCGAATGACTCCACCAGGCGGAACAGGGCAACCTCGACGGCGAACAACGCCGACTGCGTGTAGACCGTCTGATCCAGGTCGTCACCCTCGGCGATCACGTCGCGGATCGACCGGTCCAGGTGCCGGTCCAGTTCGGCGCAGGCCGCGTCGAACGCTTCCGCGTACACCGGGAACGTGTGGTGGAGGTCCAGGCCCATGCCCGGCCGTTGCGAACCCTGACCGGAGAACACGAACGCCGTCTTGCCGCGTATCACCGACCCGACGACCGGGCCGGGCTCACCGGCAGCCACCGACGCAAGATCGTCACGCCCGAACACGACCGCCCGATGCGGGTGCGCCGTACGGTGTGCGGCCAGGGTGAACCCGACGTCGACCCTGTCGGCATCCACCGACGCCAGCCGGGCGGCCTGCCCCCGCAGCGCCTCGGGTGACCGGGCGGAGAGCACCCACGGCACCTGGGCGGGCGCCACGGTCTCCGTGCGGGGCGGCACCTCGATCGACGGCGGCTCTTCGATGATGATGTGCGCGTTCGTACCGGACACCCCGAACGAGGAGACGCCCGCGCGGCGCGGGCCCGGGCGCTGCGGCCACGGCTGGTTGTCGGCGGCGATGCGGACCGCGCCGGCGGTCCAGTCGACGTGCGTGGACGGCTGGTCGGCGTGCAGGCTGCGCGGGATCCGGCCGTGGCGCATCGCCTCGACCATTTTGATGATCCCGGCGACGCCGGCGGCAGCCTGGGTGTGGCCGATGTTCGACTTGATCGAGCCGAGCCACAGCGGCTGGTCGGCGGGGCGGTCCTGACCGTACGTCGCAAGCAGCGCCTGCGCCTCGATCGGGTCGCCCAACGTGGTGCCGGTGCCATGCGCCTCGACGGCGTCGACGTCGGCGGTGGTGAGGCCAGCGTTGCTCAACGCGGCCCGGATGACGCGTTGCTGGGACGGGCCGTTCGGGGCGGTCAGGCCGTTCGACGCGCCGTCCTGGTTGACAGCACTCCCCCGCACCACGGCGAGCACCGGGTGGCCGTTGCGGACGGCGTCGGAGAGCCGCTCGACGAGCAGCATACCGACGCCCTCACCCCAGCCGGTCCCGTCTGCGTCGTCGGAGAACGGCTTGCAGCGTCCGTCCGGGGCGAGGCCCCGCTGGCGGGAGAAGGCCAGGAACGCCCCCGGGGTGGCCATCACCGTGACACCACCGGCCAGCGCCAGGTCGCACTCCCCCTGCCGCAGCGCCTGGGCGGCCAGGTGCAGGGCGACAAGGGACGACGAGCAGGCGGTGTCCACTGTGACGGCGGTGCCCTCGAGTCCGAACGTGTACGCGATCCGGCCGGAGGCGATGCTGCCGGTGCTGCCGGTGCCGAGCGAACCCTCGGCGGAGTCGCCCAGCTCACCGACCAGGGCGGCGTAGTCGTGGTACATCACGCCGGTGAAGACGCCGGTGCGGCTGCCCTTGAGGGTGGCCGGGTCGATGCCCGCCCGCTCGAACGTCTCCCAGGACGTCTCCAGCAGCAGGCGTTGCTGCGCGTCGGTGGCCAGCGCCTCCCGGGGTGAGATGCCGAAGAACGCGGCGTCGAAGTCGCCGGCCTCGTGCAGGAAGCCCCCGTGTCGGGTGTACGACGTGCCCGGGTGGTCCGGGTCGGGGTGGTAGAGCTTCTCCACCTCCCAGCCCCGTTCGGCCGGGAACTCCCCGATCGCGTCGACACCCGAGTCGACGAGCTGCCACAGCGACTCCGGGGAGTCGACGCCGCCGGGAAACCGGCAGCTCATGGCGATGATGGCGATCGGCTCGCGGTGCCGCGCCTCTGCTTCCTGCAACCGCTCGCTGGTCTCGTGCAGTTCGGCGGTGACGCGCTTGAGATATTCGCGGAGCCGATCTTCGTTCGCCATGGGAATCACCTGTCCGAGAGAGTGTGCGAGCCGGTCAGGACGCGCCGAGCCGGCGGTCGATGAACGCGAACAGCTCGTCGTCGCTGGCTTCGTCGAGCGTTTCGGTGACCGGCGCGGACGCCCCGGTCACCTCGGCCCACTGGCCGGTGAGTGCCTTCAGCCGGGCCGCGACGCCGTCCCGCACGGCCAGTTCGGCGACCTCGTCGGGCAGTAGGGCGGTGAACGCCTGCTCCAGCCGGGCCAGTTCGTCGAGCAGTCGCGGGGTGCGGGCCGGGGCGAGCGTGCTCAGCAGGTGGTCGGCGAGAGCGCGCGGCGTCGGGTAGTCGAAGGTGAGCGTCGCCGGCAGGCTGAGCCCGGTGGCGGCGTTGAGGCCGTTGCGCAGTTCGACAGCCGCGAGTGAGGTGAACCCGAGGCCGGTGAACTCCAGGTCCGGGTCGACGGTGTGCGCTCCCCCGTCGCCGATCGTGGCCGCCACCTGGGTGAGGACGACGGTCAGCACCGCCTCGCTCCGGGCGGCCGGATCGGTCGAGGCGATCTGCTCGGCGAGCGTACGGTCGGGTCCGCGTCGGGTGGTGCGGCGCTTCGGCGCCTCCCGCAGCAGGCCGCGTAGCACCACCGGCACACTGGCCGGGGTGGCCGTCGGGTCGAGTCGCAGCGGCACCAGGGCCGGCTCGGCGGCGCCGAGGCTCAGGTCGAACGCGGTCAGGGCCTGCGCCTCGGTCATCGGCAGGACGCCGGTGCGGGCCATCCGGGCCAGGTCGGCCTCGGTGAGGGTGGCGGCCATGCCGGCGGCCCACGGCCCCCAGGCCAGAGAGGTGCCGGGCAGGCCGGCCCTTCTGCGGTACGCGGCGAGCGCGTCGAGGAACGTGTTGGCGGCCGCGTAGTTGCCCTGCCCCGGTCCGCCGACGACGCCGGCCGCCGAGGAGAACAACACGAACGCTGTCAACTGCCGGTCCCGGGTCAGCTCGTGCAGGTGCCAGGCGGCCTCGGCCTTGGGGCGCAGGACGGTGGCGAGGCGGTCCTCGGTCAACGCGGTGACCACTCCGTCGTCGAGCATCCCGGCGAGGTGGACGACAGCTGTCAGGTTGGTGAGGCCGTCGAGTACCTCGGCCAGCGCGGTGCGGTCGGCGGCGTCGCAGGCGACCACTGTCGCGGTGGCTCCGGCGGCGGCGAGGTCGCGCACCAGGGTGTCGGCGCCCGGGGCGTCCGGGCCCTGCCGGCTGAGCAGCACCAGGTCGGTGACGCCGTGCCGGGTGACCAGGTGGCGGGCGACGACCCGGCCGAGTCCACCGAGGCCGCCGGTGACCAGCACGGTGCCGGTGCCCAGTCCGGCGGTCTCGTCGCTGCCCGTCGCGTACGGCGTGAGGACGGGGGTGAAGACGCCGTCCACGCCGATGGCGATCTGGGACTGCTCGGCTGCCGCTGCGGCCTGGATCTCCGCCTCGCCGGTGCCGGGCTCGGCGTCGACGAGCGTGAACCGGCCGGGGTGCTCCGACTGGGCGGCACGGACGAGACCCCAGACGGCGGCTCCGGAGAGGTGGGTGATGTCGCCGTGGGTGGCTCCGGCGGTGACCACTGTGAGACGGGTGTCGGTGTCGACGGCCGACTGGAGGGCGGCGAGCGTGCGGGCGGTCGCGGTGCGCGTGGCGGCCACGGGGTCGGTGCCGTCCGCCGGGATCCGCAGGATGACGGTGTCGCGGTCGCCGGTGGCGGGCAGGTCGATCGGCGTCCAGTCGAGGCGGTGCAGCACCGACGGCGGCGCGTACGCCCGCAGCCGCAGGGCGGCCACGGAGACGACCGGGTCGCCGACGGCGTCGGCCAGCGTGACCTGGATGGCGTCGCTGACGCTCAGACGGACCTGGCCGGCGGTGACGCCGGGCTGGTGGACGGTGACGCCGGACCACGCGAACGGCACCTTGGCAGCGCCGTCGCCGGTCTGGTCGTCGAGGCCGAGAGCGTGCAGGGCGGCGTCGAGCAGGGCCGGGTGGATGCCGTAGCCGTCGACGCCCACGTCGTCGGGGAGCACGACGTCGGCGTGCACTGTGCCGTCGGTGTCGCGCCAGGCGGTCCGGACGCCCTGGAACGCCGGCCCGTAGTCGAGGCCGCGCCGGAGCAGCTCGTCGTAGAGCCCGTCCACGTCCAGTGGTGCCGCGGCGGCCGAGCGGCCCACCGGGACGACTGGCGTCTCGTCGGGGGGTGCGAGGGTGCCGGTGGCGTGGGCGGTCCAGTTCGTACCGTCGGTGCTGGCGTGGATGGTGACCGGCCGGCGGCCGTCGTCGGTGGCCGGGCCGACCCGCACCTGGATCTGGGCACCTCCGTCGTCGAGGACGAGCGGGGCGGCGAGGACCAGGTCGTCCAGCCGGTCACCGGTGCCGGCCGCGAGGGCGGCCTCCACGAGCGCGGTGCCGGGGACCAGGAGGGCGCCGTCGACCCGGTGGTCGGCGAGCCACGGCACTGTCGCGACGGACCAGTGGCCGGTGAGGACGCGTTCCCCGCTCGCCTCGGCGAGGGTGATCGCGGTGTCGAAGAGCGGGTGGCCGGTGCGGTCGCGGCGCTCGGCGGCCGGGCCGGCCGGCCAGTAGCGGCGGTGCTGGAAGGCGTAGGTGGGCAGGTCGACCAGCCGTCCGCCGGGGTGGCACGGCGCCCAGTCGACAGCGACGCCGCGCACGAAAGCCTGCGCGAGGGCGGTCAGCAGCGTGGCAGGTTGGTCGCGGTCAGAGCGTTGCACTGGTACGAACACCGCGTCGGTGACGCAGTCCGCACCCATCGCGGACAGGACCCCGTCGGGGCCGATCTCCACGAACGTGCTGACACCCAGGCTCTCCAGTGTGGCAATGCCGTCGGCGAAGCGGACCGCTTCGCGGACGTGCCGCACCCAGTAGGCGGCATCCTGTGTCGACGCGACCTGTCCGGTCACGTTGGACACGACGGGGATGCGCGGGGACTCGTAGGTGAGGGTTTCGGCGACCTGGGCGAACTCGGCCAGCATCGGCTCCATCAGCACGGAGTGGAACGCGTGGCTGACCCGCAACTGCTTCGACTTGAAACTCGCTGCCACGGCCGCCACCTCGTCGGCAGCACCAGACAGCACCACCGAGCGGGGGCCGTTGATCGCGGCGATGCTCACCCCGTCGGTCAGCAACGGCAGCACCTCTGCCTCGGTGGCCCGCACCGCGACCATCACCCCACCGGCCGGAAGCGCCTGCATCAGGCGGCCCCGGGCGGTGACCAGCGTCGCCGCATCAGCCAGGGACAGCACCCCGGCCACGCGCGCGGCGGCGATCTCACCGATCGAGTGCCCCACCAGGAAGTCCGGGGTGACCCCGAACGACTCGACGAGGCGGAACAACGCGACCTCGACGGCGAACAACGCCGCCTGGGTGTAGACGGTCTGGTCGAGGTCGTCACCCTGGGCGATGACCTCGCGGATCGGCCGATCGAGGTGCCGGTCCAGCTCGGCGCAGGCCGCGTCGAACGCCTCCGCGTACACCGGGAACGTGTCGTAAAGATCCAGGCCCATGCCCGGTCGTTGCGAACCCTGGCCGGAGAAGACGAACGCGAGCTTGCCGTCGACCACGTCACCGGTCACCAGACCGGCATCGGTGCGGCCCTCGGCGAGCGCTTCCAGGGCGTCCGGGCCGAACACCACAGCCCGGTGCGGGAACGCGCCGCGCGTGGTGAGGGTGTGCCCGACGTCGGCGGGGTCCAGCGCGGGGTGGGTCTCCAGATGGGTCAGCAGCCGGGTGCCCTGGTCGCGGAGACCGTCGGGGGTGGTCGCGGTGAGCGGCCAGACCGCCGGCCCGCTGCCCGCGTGTCGGGGCACGGGTGTCGGTTCGGGGGCGGCTTCCAGGATGACGTGGGCGTTGGTTCCGGAGACGCCGAACGAGGACACCGCAGCGCGACGCGGGCGGCCCGGCACTGTCCACTGCCGTTCCTCGGTGAGCAGCGAGACCGCTCCGGCCGACCAGTCGATGTGCGGGGACGGGTCATCGGCGTGCAGGGTGCGGGGCAGGATGCCGTGCCGCATCGCCTCGATCATCTTGATGATGCCGGCGACACCGGCGGCAGCCTGGGTGTGGCCCATGTTCGACTTGATCGAGCCGAGCCACAGTGGTTGGTCGTCCGGGCGGTCCTGGCCGTAGGTGGCGAGCAGCGCCTGCGCCTCGATCGGGTCACCGAGCACGGTGCCGGTGCCGTGCGCCTCGACGGTGTCGACGTCGGCGGTGCTCAGGCCGGCGCTGGCCAGCGCGGCGCGGATGACCCGCTGCTGGGCGGGGCCGTTGGGGGCGGTCAGGCCGTTGGAGGCGCCGTCGGAGTTGACGGCGCTGCCCCGGATCACGGCGAGGATCGGGTGGCCGTTGCGGTGGGCGTCGGAGAGGCGTTCGACAACGAGCATGCCGACGCCCTCGGACCAGCCGGTGCCGTCCGCCCCCGCACCGAAGGACTTGCAGCGGCCGTCGGCGGAGAGCCCGCGCTGACGGGAGAACTCGATGAAGGTGCCCGGGGTGGCCATGACGGTGACGCCACCGGCGAGCGCCATGGTGCACTCGCCGGTGCGGATCGCCTGGACGGCCAGGTGCAGCGCCACCAGCGACGACGAGCAGGCGGTGTCCACGGTGACCGCCGGGCCTTCCAGCCCGAAGGTGTACGCGATCCGGCCGGAGATGACGCTGCCCGCGTTGCCGATACCGAGCAGACCTTCGACGGCGTCGCCGTCGGGGTCGAGGCGGGACACGTAGTCGTGGTACATGACGCCGGCGAAGACACCGGTGCGGCTGCCGCGTACGGTCGCCGGGTCGATGCCGGCCCGTTCGAAGGCCTCCCACGAGGTTTCCAACAGCAGCCGCTGTTGGGGGTCCGTGGCGAGGGCCTCGCGCGGGCCGAGCCCGAAGAACGGGGCGTCGAAGTCGGCGGCGTCGGCGAGGAAGCCGCCGGACCGGGTGTACGAGGTGCCGGGGTGATCCGGGTCGGCGTGGTAGAGGCGGTCCACGTCCCAGCCTCGGTCGGCGGGGAAGTCGCCGATCGCGTCGCTGCCGGTCTCGACGAGTCGCCACAGGTCCTCGGGTGAGCTGATTCCGCCGGGGTAGCGGCAGGCCATGCCGACGATGGCGATCGGCTCGTCGGCGTGGCCGGACGCGGCGACCTCCGGGGTGTCGGGACGGTCGGCGCCGATCAGCGTCTCGTGCAGGTGGGCGGCGAGGGCGGCCGGGGTCGGGTGGTCGAAGACGAGGGTGGCCGGCAGCCGCAGGCCGGTCGCGGCGTTCAGGCCGTTACGGAGCTCGACGGCGGCGAGCGAATCGAAACCGGTTTCCTGGAACGCCTTGCCGGGGGCGACCGCCTGCCCCGAGCCGTGGCCCAGCACGCTCGCGACGTGGGTGCGGACCAGGTCGAGGAGGACTTCCCGTTGGTCGGCCGGACGCAGTGCCGCGAGTCGCCGGACCAGGGAGTCGTCGCCGGTGGCGGCCCGCGCGGTGCCCCGTCGCGTAACTCGGATGAGGTTGCGCAGCAGCGGGTGGACGGTGGCCGGCGCGTGACGGCCGGAGGTGAGCCGGAGGGGGACGACAGTGGTGTGTTGGCCGGCCGCGTCGAAGAGCCCGAGACCGTCCTCGGGTGTGATCAGGGCGAGGCCGCCCCGGCTGAGTCGCTGGACCGCGTCCGGGTCCAGGTCGGCGGCCATTCCGGCGGCCCACGGCCCCCAGGCGAGCGACGAGGCCGGCAGGCCGGCCTGGTGGCGTAGGTCGGCGAGGGCGTCGAGGAAGGCGTTCGCGGCCGCGTAGTTGGCCTGGCCGGGGCTGCCGAGCAGACCGGCAGCCGAGGAGAACGTCACGAAGGCGGTCACTGGGTGCCCGGCGGTGAGTTCGTGCAGGTGCCAGGCGGCGTCGACCTTCGGGCGGAGCACCGCGGCGAGGCGTTCGGGGGTGAGCGCGGTGACCACACCGTCGTCGATCACCCCGGCGATGTGCAGGACCCCGGTCAGGCTGCCGGCGCCGTCGATGGCGGCGGCGAGGGCGGCGCGGTCGGCCAGGTCGCAGGCCAGGACGGTGCTCGTCGCGCCGAGTTCGGCGAGCTCCGCGGTCAGGTCGGCGGCCTCCGGGGCGTCCGGGCCACGGCGGCTGAGCAGCAGCAGGTCGGTGACGCCGTACCGGGTGACCAGGTGGCGGGTGAGCAGCCGGCCGAGGGTGCCGAACGCGCCGGTGACCACTACCGTGCCGGTGCCGAAGTCGTGACCGTCTGCGGGTTCGGTGACCCGGGCCAGGCGGGGTGCGCGCAGCATGCCGTCGCGGACGGCGATCTGCTCCTCGCCGGTGGCGAGGACGGCGCCCAGGTGGTCGTCGCCGTCGGTGTCGACGAGCAGGAACCGGCCGGGGTTCTCGGTCTGGGCGCTGCGGACCAGACCCCAGACGGCCGCACCGGCCAGATCGGTGACCGCGTCGTCGGGGCCGCTGGCGACCGCGCCGCTGGTGACGACAGCGAGTCGGATGTCCCGCTCGACGGCGTCGCGCAGCGCGGCCAGGACGGCGGTGGTGGTGGCATGGGTGGCGGTGACCGGGTCGTCGGTGGCGGTGGCGGGTACGCGCAGCACCTCGGTCCCGGTGCGGTCGGAGGTGCCGGGTGCCTCGACCGGAATCCAGTCGAGCCGGTGCAGGCCGTCGGTGTTGGCGGTGCGCTCGGCGTACCGGCGCAGCACCAGGGAGTCGGCGGTCAACAGGGTCCGCCCGAGGGTGTCGGTGAGGTGGACGCTGACGGCGTCGGTGCCGGCGTCGGCCAGCCGCACCCGGGCGGTCACCGCGCCGGAGGCCCGCAGTGTGACGCCGGACCAGGCGAACGGCACCCGGGCCTGACCGTCGTCGTCGCCCAGGACGCCGAGGCCGAGTGGGTGCAGGGCGGTGTCCAGCAACGCCGGGTGTACGCCGTACCTGCTGCCGTCCACTGAGGTGGGCAGCTCCACCTCGGCGTGGACGGCACCGTCGGCGTCCAGCCAGGCCTGGCGCAGCCCGCGGAACGCGGGACCATAGTCGAGACCTCGACGGCGCAGGGCGTCGTAGAGACCGGTGGTGTCGATCGCGTCAGATCCGGCGGGTGGCCAGGTGGTCGGCGTGGCCTCGTCGAGGGTTTCGGCGGTGCTGAGGGTGCCGGTGGCGTGGGTGGTCCACCGGCTGCCGTCCGGGCTGGCGTGGACGGTGACGGTGCGACGGCCGGAACCGTCGTCGGCGCCGGTGCGGACCTGGACCTCGATCCGTTGCTCGCCGAGCACCAGCGGGGCGGCCAGGACGAGGTCGTCGACGCGGTCACAGCCGACCTCGACGCCGGCGGCGAGGGCGAGTTCGAGCAGCGCGGTGCCGGGGACGACGACGTCGCCGGCGACCTGGTGGTCGGTGAGCCACGGCAGGGCGGTCCGCGACCAGCGGCCGGTGAAGATCCGTTCGTCGCTGTCGCCGGCGAGGGTGAGCGTGCCGCCGAGCAGCGGGTGGTCGACGGCGTCGCCGTTGCCGGTCACCGTGGCGGCGGGCCAGTAGCGCTGGTGCTGGAAGGCGTAGGTGGGCAGGTCGATCAACCGCCCGCCGGTCAGGCAGGGCGTCCAGTCGACAGCGACGCCGCGCACGAAAGCCTGCGCGAGAGCGGTCAGCAGCGTGGCAGGTTGGTCGCGGTCAGAGCGTTGCACTGGTACGAACACCGCGTCGGTGACGCAGTCCGCGCCCATGGCGGACAGCACCCCGTCCGGGCCGATCTCCACGTACGTGCTGACCCCGAGGCCTTCCAGTGTGGTGATGCCGTCGGCGAAGCGGACCGCTTCCCGGACGTGCCGCACCCAGTAGGCGGCGTCCTGCGCCTCGGCGACCTGCCCGGTCACGTTCGACACGATCGGGATGCGCGGCGACTCGTAGGTCAGCGTCTCGGCAACCTCGGTGAAAGCCTTCAGCATCGGCTCCATCAACACCGAATGGAACGCGTGACTGACCCGCAACCGCTTCGACTTCTCGAAGTGCGCTGCTACATCGGTGACCTCGTCGGCCACACCGGACAGCACGATCGACCGCGGGCCGTTGATCGCCGCGACCGACACCCCGCCGGTCAGCAGCGGCAAGACCTCCGCCTCGGTGGCCCGTACGGCGACCATGACACCGCCGACCGGCAACGCCTGCATCAACCGGCCCCGGGCGGTGACCAGCCTCGCCGCGTCGGCCAGGGACAGCACCCCGGCCACGTGCGCGGCGGCGATCTCACCGATCGAGTGCCCGACGAGGTAGTCCGGCGTTACCCCGAACGACTCGACCAGGCGGAACAACGCGACCTCGACGGCGAACAACGCCGCCTGGGTGTAGACCGTCTGATCCAGGTCGTCGCCGTCGGCGATCACCTCACGGACCGGCCGGTCGAGGTGGCGGTCCAGTTCGGCGCAGGCCGCGTCGAACGCTTCCGCGTACACCGGGAACGTGTCGGCCAGTGCCAGGCCCATGCCCGGTCGTTGCGAACCCTGGCCGGAGAAGACGAACGCGAGCTTGCCGTCGACCACGTCACCGGTCACCAGGCCGGCATCGGTGCGGCCCTCGGCGAGCGCCTCCAGGGCGTCCGGGCCGAACACCACGGCCCGGTGCGGGAAGCTGCCGCGTCGGGTGAGGGAGTGGCCCAGGTCGACCGGGTTCGCGTCGCGGTACGGCAGCAGCCTTCCGGCCTGGGCGCTCAACGCGCCCGGCTCGGCGGCGCCCAGGGTCCACGGCACCGGCAGGGCAACCGGCGTCGGCGGCGCGGTCTGGGGTTCCGGCGTCGGGGGCGCTTCCAGGATCGCGTGGGCGTTGGTGCCGCTGATACCGAAGGAGGACACGGCGGCGCGGGCTGGACGGTCCGCCTCGGGCCACGGCTGCGGCTCGGTCAGCAGCGACACCGCCCCGGAGGCCCAGTCGACGTGCGGGGTGGGTTCGTCCACGTGCAGCGTGCGGGGCAGCACCCGGTGCCGCATCGCCATGACCATCTTGATGATCCCGGCGACGCCGGCCGCCGCGACGGTGTGCCCGATGTTCGACTTGACCGAGCCGAGCCAGAGCGGCCGACCGGTCGGGCGGTCCTGCCCGTACGCGCTGAGCAACGCCTGCGCCTCGATCGGGTCACCGAGCCGGGTGCCGGTGCCGTGTGCCTCGACAGCGTCCACGTCGGTCGGGGCGAGGCCGGCGTCGGCCAGCGCGGCCCGGATGACCCGCTGCTGGGCGGGGCCGTTCGGGGCGGTCAGGCCGTTGGAGGCGCCGTCCTGGTTCACGGCGGTGCCCCGGACCACGGCGAGGACGCGGTGGCCGTTGCGGACGGCGTCGGAGAGCCGCTCGACCAAGAGGATGCCCGCGCCCTCGGACCAGCCGGTGCCGTCCGCGCCCGCTGCGAACGACTTGCAGCGGCCGTCGGCGGACAGGCCCCGCTGGCGGGAGAACTCCACGAACGCGTCCGGGCTGGCCATCACCGTGACGCCACCGGCCAGCGCGAGGGAGCACTCACCCGACCGTAGCGAGCGGACGGCCAGGTGCAGCGCCACCAGCGACGACGAGCAGGCGGTGTCCACGGTGACGGCCGGGCCCTCCCAGCCGAGGGTGTACGCGATCCGGCCGGAAGTGACACTTGCCGCGGTGCCGGTGAGTCGGTACCCCTCGACCCCGTCGGCGATCTGGTCACCGGTGCCGTAGCCGGAGAAGGACGCTCCGACGAAGACACCCGCGGGTTCGCCGCGCAGGCCGGCGGGGTCGATACCGGCCCGCTCGACAGCCTCCCACGCGGTCTCCATCAGCAGTCGCTGCTGCGGGTCCATGGCCAGCGCCTCGCGCGGTGAGATGCCGAAGAACGCCGCGTCGAAACCGGCGACGTCGGCGACGAACCCACCGGCGCGGGTGTAGGAGGCGCCGGGCTGGTCCGGGTCGGGGTCGTAGAGGGCGTCCAGGTCCCAGCCACGGTCGGCGGGGAACCCGGCGATCGCGTCGGCGCCGGACTCGACGAGACGCCACAGGTCCTCGGGTGAGCCGACGTCGCCCGGGTAGCGGCAGGCCATCCCGATGATGGCGATCGGCTCGTCGGTAACACCGGCGGACGGTGCGACGGTCTGCGCAGCGCGTTCCGTCCCGGACAGCAGGGTGTCCAGTTCGGCGGCGAGGACGGCGGCGTACGGGTAGTCGAAGGCGACGGTGGTCGGCAGGCGCAGGCCGGTCGCGGCGGCGAGGCGGCTGCGCAGCTCCACAGCGGTCAGCGAGTCGAAGCCGAGTTCCCGGAAGGGGCGGTCGGCCGGGACGGCGTCGGCGGAGTCGTGACCGAGGACTGCGGCGGCCTCGCTGCGTACCAGGTGCAGCAGGTACGCGCGGCGCTCCTCGACGGTACGGCCGGCCAGCAGGTCGGTGGCCGGGCCGGTGGACTGCGGCTGCTCCTCGACGTCGGTGAGCAGCGGGCTGAGCAGGGGGCTGTTGCGTCGTACCGTGAAGGCGGGTCCGAAGCGTGACCAGTCCACGTCGGCGACCACCACTGTGGTGTCGCCGGCGGAGACGGCGTGGGTCAGCGCGGCGATGGCGCGGGCGGGGTTCATCGCGGTGACGCCGCGCCGCGCGAGCTGGGCGGAGACGCCGGCGTCGGCCATGCCGCCGCCGGCCCACGGGCCCCAGGCGATGGCGGTGGCGGGGCGGCCCTGGGCGGCCCGGCGGGCGGCGAGGGCGTCGAGGTACGCGTTCGCGGCGGCGTATCCGCCCTGGTCCCCGCTGCCCCACACGCCCGCGATGGACGAGAAGAGCACGAAGGCGTCGAGTTCGTCGCCGAGGAGTTCGTCGAGGTGCCGGGCACCGAGCACCTTCGCGGCGCCGAGTTCACCGATCTCGGTGGGGTCCAGTCCGGCCAGTGGGGTCAGGTGGGCGACGCCTGCGGTGTGCACGACCGAACGGACCGGGGTGCCGTCCGCGCGGAGCGTCGCGACGAGGGCGGCGAGGGCTTCGCGGTCGGTGACGTCGCAGGCTACGGCGGTGATGTGGCAGCCGGTCCCGGCCAGGTCGGCGGTCAGTGCGTCCAGGCCGGGGGCGTTCGCGCCCCGGCGGCTGACCAGGACGACCCGCTCGGCGCCGTTGTGCGCGGCCCAGCGGGCGACGTGGGCGCCGAGCGCGCCGGTGCCGCCGGTGACCAGGACGGTGCCGGTCGGCTGCCAGGGTTCGGTGGCCGCCGGGGCGGGGGCGCGGTCGATGCGACGGGCGTGCAGGCCGTCGGCACGGATCGCGACCTGGTCTTCTCCGGTGCTCCCGGCCAGGACGGCGATGAGCTGGTCGGTGACGTCGCCGGTCAGGTCGACGAGGCCGCCCCAGGTGTCCGGGTGTTCGAGGGCGGCCACCCGGCCGAGGCCCCAGATCGCGGCCTGGGCGGGGTCGGGTGCGATGTCGTCGGTGCCCGTGGTGACGGCTGCGGTGGTGACGGTCCAGATCGGCGCGGTGATCCCGGCGGTGGCCGCCGCCTGGACCAGGGCGAGCAGGTCGGCCGTGGCGTCGAGATCGCCGGTACGCGAGGGCACGTGGAGGATGCCGGCCACCTCGTCGCTGAGGTGCCTGGCGCTGCCGATCTCCGGGGTGGCCCCGTGTCGGGTCAGCAGGTCGTGCAGCTGTTGCGCGGTCGGGTCCGCCGGGTCGGCGACGATGCGCCACACCCCGGCGAGGGTGCCGACGGGTGGGGCGTCGACGGGCTGCCAGGTCTCCCGGTAACGCCACTGGTCGGGGGTGTCGCTCGTGGGTTTCGGCAGGTCCGGCCAGTAGTAGCGGCGTTGGAAGGCGTAGGTGGGCAGGTCGATCGTGCGGGCGCCCGGGTGGCACGGCGTCCAGTCCACGGCGACGCCGCGTACGAAGGCCTGCGCGAGGGCGGTGAGCAGCGTGGCAGGTTGGTCCCGGTCGGAGCGTTGCACGGGTACGAACACCGCTTCGCTGACGCAGTCCGCGCCCATCGCGGACAGGACCCCGTCGGGCCCGATCTCCACGAACGTGCTGACGCCAAGGGCTTCCAGTGTGGTGATGCCGTCGGCGAAGCGGACCGCCTCGCGGACGTGCCGCACCCAGTACGCGGCGTCAGGTGTCTCGGCGACCTGCCCGGTCAGGTTCGACACGATCGGGATGCGCGGCGACTCATAGGTCAGCGTCTCGGCGACCTCGGTGAAAGCCTCCAACATCGGCTCCATCAACACCGAGTGGAACGCGTGGCTCACCCGCAGCTGCTTCGACTTCTCGAAGTGCGCCGCCACCGTCGTGACCTCGTCGGCGACACCGGAGAGGACGACCGAGCGGGGGCCGTTGATCGCGGCGATGGTCACGCCGTCGGTGAGTAGCGGCAGCACCTCGGCCTCGGTGGCCCGTACGGCGACCATGACGCCGCCGGTCGGGAGGGCCTGCATGAGGCGGCCTCGGGCGGTGACCAGCGTCGCCGCGTCGGCCAGCGACATGACCCCGGCGACGTGCGCGGCGGCGATCTCACCGATCGAATGCCCGACCAGGTAGTCCGGCCTGACGCTGAACGACTCCACCAGGCGGAACAACGCGACCTCGACGGCGAACAACGCCGCTTGGGTGTAGACGGTCTGGTCGAGGTCGTCGCCCTGGGCGATGACGTCGCGGATCGGCCGGTCGAGGTGCCGGTCCAGTTCGGCGCAGGCCGCGTCGAACGCCTCCGCGTACACCGGGAACGTGTCGGCCAGCGCCAGGCCCATTCCCGGCCGCTGGGAGCCCTGACCGGAGAACACGAACGCGAGGGGGCCACGGGAGACGGTGCCTCGCACCACGCCAGCCGCGCCGCGACCCTCGGCGAGCGCCGTCAACGCGGCGAGCCGTTCCGCCGGGTCGGTGCTGGTGATTGCGGCGCGGTGCCGCAGGCCGGCGCGGGTGGTGGCCAGTGAGTGCGCGACGTCGCCGGGGTCGGCATCGCTGTCGGTGAGGTGGCGGGCGAGGCGGGCCGCCTGGGCGTGCAGGGCGGCGTCATCGTGGCCGGAGAGCAGCAGCGGCGCCGGGACGGTGGCCGGCTCGCGGCCCGCCTCCTCGTCGCCGGCCGGGGCCTGCTCGACGATGACGTGGGCGTTGGTCCCGGAGACGCCGAAGGCGGAGACACCCGCTCGCGCCGGCTGGTCGCCGGACAGCCAGGGGCGGGCCTCGGTGAGCAGCTCCACCGCACCGGCCGACCAGTCGACGTGCGGGGTGGGCGCGTCGACGTGCAGGGTCTGCGGCAGCGTGCGGTGCCGCATCGCCATGACCATCTTGATGATCCCGGCGACACCGGCGGCGGCCTGGGTGTGGCCGATGTTCGACTTGATCGAGCCGAGCCAGAGCGGGTCGCGCTCCCCTCGGTCACGGCCGTACGTGGCGAGCAGCGCCTGCGCCTCGATCGGGTCACCGAGGACGGTGCCGGTGCCGTGCGCCTCGACCACGTCCACGTCGGCGCCGGTCAGCCCGGCGTTGTCCAGGGCGGCCCGGATGACCCGCTGCTGGGACGGCCCGTTCGGTGCGGTGAGGCCGTTGGACGCGCCGTCCTGGTTGACGGCGGTGCCCCGGATGACGGCGAGCACCTGGTGGCCGTTGCGGCGGGCGTCGCTGAGACGTTCCACCAGCAGCAGGCCGACGCCCTCACCCCAGCCGGTGCCGTCGGCGGCCGAGGCGAAGGACTTGCAGCGGCCGTCCGCCGCGAGGCCGCCCTGCCGTTCGAACTCCTCGAACGCGCCGGTGGTGCACATGACTGTCGCGCCGCCCGCCAGCGCCATCGTGCACTCGCCCTGCCGCAGCGACTGGACCGCCAGGTGCAGCGCGACCAGCGAGGACGAGCAGGCGGTGTCGACGGTGATGGCCGGGCCTTCGAGGCCGAAGAAGTACGACAGGCGGCCGGAGACCACGGCTGCCGCGTTTCCGGTCAGCAGGTGACCTTCGTCGGCGATCGGCGTCCGCATCAGGACCGACGCGTAGTCCTGGGTGTTGGAGCCGACGAAGACGCCGACCTGGCGGCCGCGCAGCGACAGCGGGTCGACGCCGCCGCGCTCCAGGGCCTCCCAGGCGGTCTCCATGAGGAGCCGCTGCTGCGGGTCCATGGCGACGGCCTCGCGCGGCGAGATGCCGAACAGCGCCGCGTCGAACTCACCGGCCGCGTCGAGGAACCCCGCCGGGCGGGCGTACGAGGCGGCCGGGTCCCAGCCACGGTCGTCCGGGAAGCCCGACAGGGCGTTGGCGCCGTCGGCGACGAGTCGCCACAGGGCCTCGGGCGAGTCGACGCCGCCGGGATACCGGCAGGCCATACCGACGACAGCGATGGGTTCCCGCTGCGCCTCGGTGAGCCGGCGGTGCTGGTGGCGCAGACGCTCGTTCTCCTTCAGGGAGGAGCGCAGTGCCTCGACGAGCTTGTCGCTGGAGGTGGCCATCATGAGCTCCGCACGTCGGTGGTTCAGCGAGAGGAATCGAGCGCCAGCCGGATGAGGTCGTCCTCATCCAGCCCGTCGAGGTCGGTGCCGTCGGGTTCCCCGGCGGCGGGTTCGGCGTCGTCGCCGTCGGTGAGGCGCAACAGCGCATCGAGCAACCCGGCGGCACGCAGCCGGGCCGGGGAGATCGCGGCGAGCGCCTGCCGGATGCGGGCGTCGTCGTCGAGGTCGTCCGGTCCGAACAGCTCGTCGTGCAGGTGCTCGGCGAGGACCAGGGCGCTGGGGTAGTCGAAGATGAGGGTGGTGGCGAGCCGCAGGCCGGTACTCGCGTTGAGCCGGTTGCGCATCTCGATCGCGGTCGCCGAGTCGAAGCCCAACTCCCGGAACGCGCGCTCGGGTTCGACGGAATCGGCCGACGGGTGGCCGAGGACAGCGGCGGCCTCCGCCCGTACCGTCTGGAGCAGGGCCCGGTGCCGTTCGCCGCGAGACCTGTCGCGTAGCCGGGTGTAGAGCGCGGACGCCCCCTGGCCACCGATCGCGGCCTGGTCGGCGTCGCGGATCCGGCGTACCTGCGGCAGTTCGTGCAGCAGCGGCCGGGGCCGGGCCGACTCGTAGGCGGGCGCGAACCGCTGCCAGTCCACGTCGGCGATGGCGACGAAGGTCTCGTCGTGGTCCAGGGTGCGGGCCATGGCGGCGATGGCCAGGTCGGGCGCCATCGCGGCGAGGCCACGTCGGCGCAACTGCTCGACGATCACGGCGTCGGACATGCCGCCGCCGTCCCACACACCCCAGGCGATCGAGGTGGCGCGCAGACCACGGGCCCGGCGACGGGCCGCGAGCGCGTCGAGGTACGCGTTGGCCGCCGCGTACGCGCCCTGCCCTCCCCCGCCCCAGACCCCGGCGTTGGAGGAGAACAGAACGAACGCGCTGACGTCTCCGACGAGGTCGTCGAGCACTGCGGCACCTGCCGCCTTGCCGTTGACCACGTCGGCGAACTCGTCCAGGCGGGTGTCGGCCAGCGGCGCCGAGCGGGCGACGCCGGCGGCGTGGAAGACCGCGGTGAGATCGTCGATGCCGTCGAGCAGGCTGGTGAGCGCGTCCCGGTCGGCCGCGTCGCAGGCGACGATGGTCACCCGGGCACCGAGCTGTTCCAGGTGGGTACGCAGCTCGTCGGCGCCCGGGGCGTCCGGGCCTCGACGGCTGGTGAGCACCAGGTGCTCGGCACCGCGTCCGGCCAGCCAGCGGGCCACGTGTGCGCCGATCGCGCCGGTGCCGCCGGTGATCAGGGTGGTGCCGGTGGGCGTCCACCCGTTCGGTGGTGCCGGGTTGTCGAGGGGGGCGGGGCGGAGGCGTCGGGCGTGGACGGCGTCCTCGCGTACCGCGATCTGGTCCTCGTCGTCGATGCCGGCGACGGCTGCCTGGAAGCGGGTGAGGGCGGCGTTGTCGAGCCGGGCCGGCAGGTCGATCAGGGCGCCCCAGCGGTCCGGCTGTTCCAGGCCGAGTACCCGGCCGGTGGCCCAGACCTGGGCGGGCCCGGTCAGCGGCGGCTCGTCGGTGGCGGCGACGGTGACCGCGCCGCGGGTGACGATCCGGAGCCGGCCGGGGATTCCGGCGTCGGCCAGGGCCTGGACCAACAGCACTGTCGCGGTGAGGCACCGCGGGACGGCTCCGTCGGTGTCCGGGGCGACCGCCAGGAGGGACAGCACGCCGGTGACGGCGGGCTCGGGGCCGGTCGCGGCTCTCAGCTGTGCGGTCAGTGTGGCCCGGTCGGTCGTCGCCGGGTCGACCTCGACGATGACGGCAGTGCCGCCAGCCTGCTCGATCGCGGCGCTGGCGAATTCGGTCTCGGCCGGGGCGTTGGCGGTGGTGATCAGCAGCCAGGTGCCGGTGAGCAACGCGTCGGGCGGCTCGGGCAGGGCGGTCCAGCCGACGGTGTAGCGCCAGGTGTCGGTGGTGCCGCGTTCCTTGCGGGTACGCCGCCAGGCGGTGAGGGCGGGCAGCAGGGCGTCGCCGTCGTTGGTGATCCCGAGGGGGGTGAGGTCGCCGTTCTCCACCGCCTGCCAGAACTCGCTGTCAACCGGGTCGACGACGGGCACCGGTGTGTCGCCGGCCGGCCAGTAACGCTGGTGTTGGAAGGGGTAGGTGGGCAGGTCGACGGTCCGGGTGGCGGGGATGACGGTGTTCCAGTCGACGGGTGCGCCCTGCACCCATGCCTCGGCCAGCGACCGCACGAATCGCTCGGGGCCGCCTTCGTCGCGGCGCAGCGTGCCGACGGTGGTGGCCTCGATCGCCCCGGTGAGCACCGGGTGGGCGCTGACCTCGATGAAGATCCGGTGCCCCGCCGCCTGTGCGGCCTGCACCGCCAGGTCCAGGCGTACCGGTTGACGCAGGTTGCGGTACCAGTAGGCGGCGTCCATGACACCGCCGTCCTCCACAGTGGAAAACACCGGCACCGTGCCGGGCAAGGGCTGCACCCCGTCGAGCAGGCGGGCCAGGTCGGCCTCCACCGGCTCGACCAACGCGCAGTGCGACGCGTAGTCCACCTTGACCCGCTTGGCCCGCACCCCAGCCACCTCCGCAGCGGCCAGGAACGCATCCAGGTCCGCACCGGCCACCACGACGCTGGTCGGGCCGTTGACGACCGCGACACTGACACCCTCGGTCAACAACGGGGTGACCACGTCCAGGCCGGCGCTGACCGACACCATCCCGCCACTACCGGCGATCGCCAGCAGGGCCTGACTGCGCAGGGCGACGACCTTCGCGGCGTCACCCAGCGACAGCGCCCCGGCCACACAGGCCGCCGCGATCTCGCCCTGCGAGTGACCGATCACCGCATCGGGGGTCACACCCCTGGACCGCCACACCTCGGCCAACGCGACATGCACCGCCCAGAGGACCGGCTGCACCACGTCCACCCGCTCCAACGGATCGTCGGAGCGCAGCACGTCCAGGAGGTTCCAGTCCACGAACGGCGCCAGCGCCGCCGCACACTCCGCGATCCGAGCCGCGAACACCGGCTCGGCATCCAACAACCCGGCGGCCATCCCGACCCACTGGGACCCCTGACCGGGGAACACGAACACCACACCGGCGGAACGGGCCACACCGGACACCACAGCGCTGGACGGCAACCCGTCGGCCAACGCGGCAAGACCGGCCCGATGGTCCGGGCCGAGCACCACCGCGCGGTGGTCGAAGACAGCACGCGAAGCGGCCAGCGAGTACGCCGCTTCCCCGGCATCGCCGTCCCACGCCGCGAGCCGTTGCGCCTGCCCGGCGACCGCCGTCGCGCTGCGCGCCGACAACAACCAGGGCGCACCGGGATCCGTCGCGACCGACTCGGCCACAGGTATGACCGGCGGCTCCTCGATGATCACGTGGGCGTTGGTGCCGGACACCCCGAACGACGAGACTCCCGCCCGGCGCGGGCGCTCCCTGGCCGGCCACGGCCTCGGGTCGACGAGCAGCTCCACCGCACCGTCGGACCAGTCGACGTGCCCGGTGGGCCGCTCGACGTGGACGGTCCGCGGCATGGTGTCGTGCCGCATCGCCATCAGCATCTTGATGATCCCGGCGACACCGGCGGCGGCCTGGGTGTGCCCGATGTTCGACTTGATCGAGCCGAGCCACAGCGGCTGGTCGGTGGGCCGATCCTGACCGTAGGTGGCGAGCAACGCCTGCGCCTCGATCGGATCGCCGAGTCGGGTGCCCGTGCCGTGCGCCTCGACCGCGTCCACGTCGGCGGTGGTCAGGCCGGCGTCGGCCAACGCGGCGCGGATGACGCGCTGCTGCGACGGGCCGTTCGGGGCGGTGAGCCCGTTCGACGCGCCGTCCTGGTTGACAGCGGTGCCGCGTACCACGGCGAGCACCCGGTGACCGTTGCGGACCGCGTCGGAGAGCCGCTCGACGAGCAGCACGCCGGCGCCCTCCGCCCAGCCGGTTCCGTCGGCGTCGTCGGAGAAGGACTTGCACCGGCCGTCGGGGGCCAGGCCGCGCTGCCGGGAGAAGTCGACGAACGTACCCGGGGTGGCCATCACCGTCACCCCACCAGCCAGTGCCATGACGCACTCGCCGTTGCGCAGCGCCCGCACCGCGAGGTGCAGTGCCACCAGGGAGGACGAGCACGCGGTGTCCACGGTGACCGCCGGGCCCTCCAGACCGAAGGTGTACGCCACCCGGCCGGAGACCACACTGCCGGCGTTGCCGACACCCAGCAGACCCTCGACTCCGTCAGCCGAGCCGAGCCGGCTGACGTAGTCGTGGTACATCACCCCAGCGAACACACCCACCTGCGCTCCCCGTACGACCGCCGGGTCGATCCCGGCCCGCTCGAACGCCTCCCAGGAGGTCTCCAACAACAGCCGCTGCTGCGGATCCATGGCGAGCGCCTCCCGTGGCGAGATCCCGAAGAATCCCGCGTCGAAGTCGCCCGCGTCGTAGAGGAAACCGCCCTCCTTGGTGTACGTGGTCCCAGGATTGTCAGGATCGGGATCGAACAACACCCCTACATCCCAGCCCCGGTCAGGGGGGAACTCCCCGATCGCGTCACCACCGGTGTCGACCAGCTGCCACAGGTCCTCGGGGGTCGTCACACCGCCGGGGTAGCGGCAGGCCATGCCGACGATCGCGATGGGTTCGTCGGCCGTGACCGCCCTGCTCACACCGGCCGTGGGGCCGTCGTCGCCACCGCCGAGAGCGGTGTTCAGGTGGTCGGCCAGGGCGACTGGGGTCGGGTAGTCGAAGACCAGGGTGGCGGCCAACCGCAGCCCGGTCGCGGCGTTCAGCCCATTGCGCAGCTCGACGGCGGCGAGTGAGTCGAAGCCGAACTCGCTGAACGGGCGGTCGGCGACAACGGCCCGTCCGGAGCCGTGGCCCAGCACGCCGGCCACGTGGGTGCGTACCAGATCGAGCAGTTGGTCGCGGCGTGCGGCCGGTGCCAGACCGGCGAGCCGGCGCACCAGGGCGGCGTCGCCGGACGCCCGACCCGCGCGTTGCCGGGGGATCGCGCGGACCATGCCGCGCAGCACGCCGGGGACGTGCGACGGGGTCGCCGACGGGTCGAGCCGGACCGGTACGAGCAGGGCCTGGCCGTCGGCGCCGGCCTGGTCCAGCGCGGTGAGCGCCACGTCGGTCGGCAGCGGCAGCACACCGGAGCGGGCCATCCGGTCCAGTTCCGCCGGGGCGAGACCGGCGGCCATGCCGTCCGCCCACGGTCCCCAGGCCAGCGAGGTCGCGGGCAGGCCGGCGGCGCGCCGGTGCGCCGCGAGGGCGTCGAGGAAGGCGTTGGCGGCGGCGTAGTTGCCCTGCCCCGGGCCGCCGAAGACGCCGGCGGCGGAGGAGAACAACACGAAGGCGGAGAGGTCCCGGTCGCTGGTGAGTTCGTGCAGGTGCCAGGCCGCGTCGACCTTCGGTCGCAGGACGGCGGCGGTGCGGTCCGGGGTGAGGCGGTCGATCGTACAGTCGTCGAGGACTCCGGCGATGTGGACGACGGCGGTCAGGTCGGGCGCTGCGGCGAGGACCGCCGCGAGGGCGTCCCGGTCGGCCGCGTCGGCGGCCACCACCATCGCGGTGGCGCCGAGGCCGGCCAGGTCGGCGACCAGCTCGGCGGCACCGGGCGTGTCCGTGCCGCGGCGACCGAGCAGGATCAGGTCGGTGCAGCCGTGACGGGTCGCCAGGTGCCGGGTGACGATCCTGCCGAGGGCGCCCAGGGCACCGGTGACCAGTACGGTCCCGGTGCCGAAGTCCGGGCCGTCGCCGGTCGGGCGGTGCGGAACGAGCCGGGGTACGAGGACAGCGCCACCGCGTACCGCGACCTGGTCCTCTCCGGCTGCGGCGATGGCTGCCAGTCGGGTGTCGTCCGGGTCGTCACCGGGTTCGGCGTCGGCCAGCAGGAAGCGGCCCGGGTTCTCGGACTGGGCGCTGCGGATCAGGCCCCAGACCGCGGCGCCGGCCGGGTTCGGGACCGTGTCGTCCGGGTTCGCGGCCACCGCCCCGGTGGTGAGCACGAGCAGACGGGCGTCGTCCTGCGCGAGCACGGCCTGCGCGGCGGCGAGCGCCTCCACCGTCACCGCGTGCGCGGCAGCGGCCTGGTCGCCCGGGACCTGCGGGACGCGCAGCACGGTCAGGTCCTGCGCGGTCGACTCCACGGGCACCGGGATCGGCGACCACGCCAGCGTGTGCAGCACCGACGGCGGGGCGTACGGCCGCAGGAGCAGGGACTCCACGCTGACCGTGGGGCGACCGAGGTCGTCGGTCAGATCGATCCGGACGGTGTCGGTGGCGGTCCGGGTCAGCCGGGCGCGGGCGGCGCTGCCGGTCTGACCGTGGCGGGTGACACCGGTCCAGGAGAACGGCACCTTGGCCTCCCGGCCGGCGTCGCCGGTCAGGCCGAGGACGTGCAGGGCGGAGTCCAGAAGCGCCGGGTGCGCCGCGTACCCGTCGGCGTCACCGTCGAGGGCCAGATCGGCGTGGAGGGTGCCGTCGGTGGCGCGCCAGGCCCCGCGCAGCCCCCGGAAGGCGGGACCGTAGTCGAGGCCACGGTCGGCCAGGTCGTGGTAGAGGTCGCCGAGGTCGAGCGGGGTCGCGCCGGGCGGCGGCCATTCGTCGGTGTCCGGGGCGGGCACTGTGGCGGGGCTGACCGTACCGGTGGCGTGTGCCGCCCACCGGACCCCGTCGGTGGTGGCGTGCACCGCGACCGGTCGACGTCCGGCGTCGTCGGCCGGGCCGACCCGGACCTGGAGCTGCACGCCGCGTTCGCCGGCCACCACCGGGGCGGAGAGCACGAGGTCGTCGACGTGGTCGCAGCCGGCCTCGGTGCCGGCCGCGAGGACCAGTTCGAGCAGCGCGGTGCCGGGCACGACGACCGAGCCGGCGATGCGGTGGTCGGCCAGCCAGGGCACCGAGCCGGTGCTCCAGTGGCCGGTGTGTACCCGCTCGTCGTCGCTGCCGGCCAGCGGGACCATCGCGCCGAGTAGCGGATGCGTGCCGGCGCCGGCCTCGCCGACGGCGGCGGCCGGCCAGTAGCGGCGGCGTTGGAAGGCGTAGGTGGGCAGGTCGATCAACCGTCCGCCGGTCAGGCAGGGCGTCCAGTCGACAGCGACGCCGCGCACGAAAGCCTGCGCGAGGGCGGTGAGCAGCGTGGTCGGTTGGTCCCGGTCGGAGCGTTGCACTGGTACGAACACCGCGTCGCTGACGCAGTCCGCACCCATGGCCGACAGCACCCCGTCCGGGCCGATCTCCACAAAGGTGCTGACACCCAGGCTCTCCAGTGTGGTGATCCCGTCGGCGAAGCGCACCGCCTCGCGGACGTGCCGCACCCAGTACGCGGCGTCCTGTGTCGACGCGACCTGCCCGGTCACGTTCGACACGATCGGGATGCGCGGCGACTCGTAGGTCAGCGTCGCCGCGACCGAGGCGAACTCGGCCAGCATCGGCTCCATCAACACCGAATGGAACGCGTGACTCACCCGCAGCCGCTTGGACTTGAACGTCGCCGCGACGGCCGCGACCTCGTCCGCCACTCCGGACAGCACCACCGAACGAGGTCCGTTGATCGCGGCGATGCTCACACCGTCGGACAGCAACGGCAGCACCTCGGCCTCGGTGGCCCGCACCGCGACCATGACACCGCCCGCCGGGAGGGCCTGCATGAGGCGACCTCGGGCGGTGACCAGCCTCGCCGCATCAGGCAGGGACAGCACCCCGGCGACGTGCGCGGCGGCGATCTCACCGATCGAATGCCCCACCAGGTAGTCCGGGGTGACACCGAACGACTCCACCAGGCGGAACAACGCGACCTCGACGGCGAACAACGCCGACTGCGTGTAGACCGTCTGGTCCAGGTCGTCACCCTCGGCGATGACGTCGCGGATCGGCCGGTCCAGGTGCCTGTCCAGTTCGGCGCAGGCAGCGTCGAACGCTTCCGCGTACACCGGGAAGGTTCCGTAGAGGGCCAGGCCCATGCCGGGGCGCTGCGAGCCCTGGCCGGAGAACACGAACGCCGTCCGGCCGGTCACCGGCACGCCGGTGACCAGAGCGGGGTCCTGCTCGCCGGCGGCGAGGGCTTCCAGCGCGGCCCGACCGAACGCCACCGCCCGGTGCGGGAGGCGGGCCCGCCCGGCGAGGGTGTACGCGGCGTCGAGCAGGTCCACGTCGCCGTCGGCTAGGAGCCGGGTGGCCTGCGCGGTCAGCGCTTCCGGGGTACGGGCGGAAAGGAGCAGCGGTACGTCGACGGTCGCCTCGCGTGCCGGCCCATCGGGTGCGGGGTCCGGTTCGGGTGCCGCTTCGAGGATGACGTGCGCGTTGGTGCCGGAGACCCCGAACGAGGAGACCGCCGACCGGCGGGGACGCCCGTCGCCCGTCCACTCGCGGGCCTCGGTGAGCAGGGCGACCGAGCCGGACGACCAGTCGACGTGCGAGGTCGGCTCGTCGGCGTGCAGGGTGCGGGGCATCAGTCCGGCCCGCATCGCCATGACCATCTTGATGATGCCGCCGACTCCGGCTGCGGCCTGCGCGTGACCCAGGTTCGACTTGATCGAGCCGAGCCACAGCGGCCGGTCGGCGGCGCGGCCCTGCCCGTAGGTGGCGAGCAACGCCTGCGCCTCGATCGGGTCGCCCAGCACCGTGCCGGTGCCGTGGGCCTCCACCACGTCGACGTCGGCGGTGGACAGACCGGCGTCGGCGAGCGCGGCCCGGATCACCCGCTGCTGGGCGGGGCCGTTCGGGGCGGTCAGGCCGTTCGACGCGCCGTCCTGGTTGACGGCAGTGCCCCGGACCAGCGCGAGCACCGGGTGACCGCGCCGGCGGGCGGTGGAGAGCCGCTCGACCAGCAGTACACCGACGCCCTCGGACCAGCCGGTGCCGTCGGCGCCCGCCCCGAACGCCTTGCAGCGCCCGTCGGCGGCGAGCCCACCCTGTCGGGAGAACTCCAGGAACATCGTCGGCGTGGCCATCACCACGGCGCCGCTGGCGACGGCCATCGCGCACTCGCCGTTGCGGATCGCACCGATCGCCAGGTGCAGCGCGACCAGTGACGACGAGCAGGCGGTGTCCACCGTGACGGCCGGGCCCTCGAAGCCGAAGGTGTACGCGAGCCGGCCCGAGATGACACTGGCGGCGGTGCCGGTGAGCAGGTAGCCGGTGCTGGCGTCCCGGCCCTGCAGCAGCGTGTCGTACCCCTGGGCCGAGGCCCCCACGAAGACGCCGACCTGCTCGCCGCGGACCGTCTCCGGGTCGATGCCGGCGCGTTCCAGGGCCTCCCAGGTGGATTCCAGCAGCAGCCGCTGCTGTGGGTCCATGGCCAGTGCCTCGCGCGGCGAGATGCCGAAGAAGTCGGCGTCGAAGTCGGCGGCGTCGTGCAGGAAGCCCCCACGGTCGGTGGCCGAGCCGCCGTCCCGGTCGGTGTCGAAGAGGTCGGCCCGCCACCCCCGGTCCACCGGGACCGCGCTGATGCCCTCGGCGCCGTCGGCGACCAGTCGCCACAACTCCTCCGGGGTGCTGATGCCACCCGGGTAGCGGCAGGCCATCGCGACGATCGCGATCGGATCGTCGTCGTCCCCGATGGCGGCGGTGGAGGGTTGGGGTGCCTCCGGGATGGCACCGCCGAGCAGTTCGTCGCGCAGGTGGGCGACGAGCGCGAGAGGGCTCGGGTGGTCGAAGGCGAGTGTCGCGGACAGCCGGAGCCCGGTCACGGCGGTGAGCCGGTTGCGCAGTTCGACGGCTGTCAACGAGTCGAACCCGAGTTCCTTGAAAGCTCGGCCGGCGACGACATCGGACGGGGCGTGCCCGAGGACCGCGGCGACGTCCGCCACGACGATGTCCAGGAGGATCCGTTCGGCCTCGGCCGGTGCGGTGGCCAGCCGACGGCGCAGCGCGGTCGCCGCGTCGGCCGGTCCGGCGCTGCCGGCCGGGCGGGTCACACCACGGACGAGGCCACGGAGCAGCGGCGGCGGGGTGGTGCCGGCGGCGACGGTACGGGCGAGTCGCACCGGAACGGTCAACGACTCGTCGACCCCGAGCGCCGCGTCGAGCAGCGCCAGCCCCTCACCGGTGCTGAAGCCGAGCACACCGGTGCGGTCCATGCGCCGCGTGTCGGTGTCGTCCAGCCGCCCGGCCATGCTGGCCGTGGCGGTCCAGGGGCCCCAGGCGAGCGAGATCGCCGTCCGGCCCTGGGCGCGGCGGTGCGCGGCGAGCCCGTCCAGGAACGCGTTCGCGGCCGCGTAGTTGGCCTGCCCGGCCGCGCCGAGCAGCCCGGACAGCGACGAGAAGAGCACGAAGGCGGCGAGCGGCTGATCCTGGGTGAGGTCGTGCAGGTGCCAGGCCGCGTCGACCTTGGGGCGTAGCACGCTGCTCAACCGGTCCGCTGTCATCGCGCCGAGGACACCGTCGTCGAGGACGCCGGCGAGGTGGACGACGGCGGTGAGCGGCCGGTCCGTGGTGCTGGCCGCGATCAGGGCCGCAGCCGCGCTGCGGTCGGCGACGTCGCAGGCGGCCAATGTCACGTTGGTACCGAGGCCACGCAGTTCGTCGGCGAGGTCGGCCGCGCCGGGCGCGTCCGGGCCACGCCGGCCGGCCAGCACCAGGTGCCGGACGCCGTGGGTGGTGACCAGGTGCCGGGCGACGGCCGCTCCGATCGCGCCGGTGCCGCCGGTGAGCAGGACGGCACCCTCCGGGTCGAGGGCGGTCGGGACGGTGAGAACCACCTTGCCGACGTGCGCGGCCTGGCTGACGTGCCGGAACGCGGCACCCGCCGCGCGTACGTCCCAGGTGGTCACCGGCAGCGGCCGCAGCGCGCCGGCCTCGAAGAGGTCGACCAGGGCCCGCAGCATCTCCTGGATCCGGTCCGGTCCGGCCTGGATGGTGTCGAAGGCTTGGTAGCTGACGCCGTGCGCCGCGCTGATCTCGGCCGGGTCGCGGACGTCGTTCTTGCCCATCTCGGCGAACCGGCCGCCCGGGGCGAGCAGCCGCAGCGAGGCGTCGACGTGCTCGCCGGTGAGCGAGTTGAGCACCACGTCGACCCCACGGTCGCCGGTCGCGGCGCGGAACCTCTCCTCGAAGCCGGTGGTGCGGGACGAGGCGATCCGGTCGCCGTCGACACCCAGACCGCGCAGCGTCTCCCACTTGGCCGGGCTGGCCGTGCCGTAGACGGTGGCGCCGAGGTGATGGGCCAGTTGCACGGCGGCCATGCCGACGCCGCCGGTGGCGGCGTGCACCAGCAGCGACTCCCCGGCACGCAGGCCGGTCAGGTCGACCAGTGCGTAGTAGGCGGTGAGGAAGACGATCGGCACGGCGGCGGCCTGCTCGAACGTCCAGCCGGCCGGGATCGGCGTGACCAGTCGGTGGTCGGTGACGGTCACCGGGCCGAACGCGCCGTAGAACATGCCCATGACCGCGTCGCCGACGGCCACCCCGTCGACACCGGGGCCGATCGCGGTGACGACACCGGCGCCCTCGCTGCCGAGTTGGGCGACGTCGGGGTACATGTCCAGGGCGATCAGGACGTCCCGGAAGTTGAGGCCGGTGGCGCGGACCGCGATCCGGACCTGGCCCGGGCCGAGCGGTTCGTCGACCTCGGGGCACGGGACGAGGGTGAGGTTGTCGAGGGTGCCCTTGACCGGGACGTCGAGTCGCCAGGGGACTCCGGCGGGCGGGATGAGGGCGGGCCCGGTCGCGGCCCGCGCCAGGCGTGGGGCGAGCACTGTGCCGTTGCGGACGGCGAGTTGCGGCTCCCCGGTGGCGAGCGCGGCGGCGAGCACGCCGTCGTCGGGGCGGTCCAGGTCGACCAGGACGAAGCGGTCCGGGTTCTCGGTCTGCGCGGTGCGGACCAGCCCCCACACCGCGGCGGCGGCCAGGTCGGTGACGTCCCCGTCGGGTGAGGTCGCCACCGCGCCGGAGGTGACCACGGCGAGCCGGGCGTCCGCGTCGGTGGCGTCGCGCAGGAACCGCTGGAGTACGTCGAGCGTGGCGGCGGTCGCCGAGTGCGTGGCCGTCAGCGGGTCGGCACCGGTGGTCGGCGGGTGCCAGATCTGCGCCGATGTGGCCGGTGCGGCGGGGGCGGCGGCGACCGGTGTCCACGCGAGGCGGTGCAGGGCGTCGGCGACCGGGAGGGTCTTGGTGGTGGGTGGGGTGTACGGCCGGAGCACCAGGGAACCGACAGTGGCGACCGGCTGCCCAGTGGTGTCCCAGACGTCCACGGCGACGGTGTCGGTGCCCCGCAGCCGTACCCGGATCGTGTCGGCGCCGACCGCGTGCACTGTGGCACCGTTCCAGGCGAACGGGACGGCGGCCGGTTCGGCATCGGTGACCGTGTGACCGAGGGCGTGCAGGGCGGCGTCGAGGATCGCCGGGTGCAGCCCGAAGCGGGAGGCGTCGACGCTCTCGGGCCCGCGTACCTCGGCGAAGGTCTCCCCCAGCGGGCCGCGCCAGACCGCTTCCAGGCCCCGGAACGCGGGCCCGTAGGTGAGGCCGCGCTCGACGATCCCCGGGTAGAGGTCGCCGATGTCGACGGGTTCGGCCCCCGGCGGCGGCCACTCGGTGAGGGTCGGGGGCGCGGTGCCGGTGACGCCGAGGGTGCCGGAGGCGTGCACGGTCCACGTCTCGCCGTCCCCGCTGTGCACGCTCACGCTGCGCCGGCCGTCGGCGTCCGCCGCGCCGACCCGGACCTGAACCCGCACCCCCGCCGGCGGCAGGACGAGCGGGGTGGCAAGGACCAGGTCCTCGACCGTCGGGCAGCCGACCTCGGCGCCCGCTGCGAGCACCGCTTCGAGCTGGGCGGTGCCGGGCACGACGAGGTCCCCGGCGACCTGGTGGTCGGCGAGCCACGGGTGCCCGGCGGCGGACCAGTGACCGGTGAAGAGGTGCTCGTCGACGCCGGCCAGGGCGACGGCGGCACCGAGCAGCGGGTGGTCGACACCGGTGAGGCCCAGCGCCCGGGTGTCGCCGGCCGTGGCGGTGCCGGTGGACGGCCAGTACCGCTGGTGTTGGAACGCGTAGGTGGGCAGGTCGACGCGGCGACCACCGAGGGCCAGCACGGTCCAGTCCACCGCGGCGCCCCGCACGTACGCTTCGGCCAGCCCGGTGACCAGGGCGGTCACCTCGGGGCGGCCCCGGCGCAGCAGGGGCACGTAGGTGGCTTCGGTGTCGTCGCTGTCCCGGGCCATCGCGGTGAGGACGCCGTCCGGGCCGATCTCCAGGAACCGGGTGACGCCACGGCCGCGCAGCCAGGCGATGCCGTCGGCGAACCGGACCGCCCCGCGCACGTGCCGGACCCAGTAGTCGGCGTCCGGTGTGCCGGCGAGTTGCCCGGTCAGGTTGGACACGACCGGGATGACCGGCTCGTGGTAGGTCAGGGCGCTCGCCACCTGGGCGAACTCGGCCAGCATCGGCTCCATCAACGCCGAGTGGAACGCGTGGCTGACCGTCAGCGCCTTGGACGTGTCGAAGTGGGCGGCGACCGCCGTCACGGCGTCGGCGGTGCCGGACAGCACCACCGACCGGGGACCGTTGACGGCGGCGATGTCCACACCGGCGGACAGCAGCGGCAGCACCTCGGCCTCGGTGGCGCGTACCGCCACCATCACCCCGCCGGGCGGCAACGCCTGCATCAGCCGGCCTCGCGCCGTCACCAACGTCGCGGCGTCGGCAAGGGACAACACGCCGGCCACGTGGGCGGCGGAGATCTCACCGATCGAGTGCCCGACGATGTAGTCCGGGGTGACCCCGAATGACTCGACCAGACGGAACAGGGCCACCTCGACCGCGAACAGGGCGGCCTGCGTGTAGACGGTCTGTTCCAGGTCCACGCCGTCGGCGATCACCTCCCGCAGCGGACGGTCGAGGTGGGGGTCCAGTTCCGCGCAGACCGTGTCGAATGCTTGCTCGTACGCCGGGAACCGCTCAGCGAGGTCGAGGCCCATGCCCTGCCGCTGGGATCCCTGACCGGAGAAGAGGAAGGCGGTGCGGCCCTCCTGGACGGTGCCGGTGACGAGCCCGGCGGCGGCGTTCCCGTCGGCCAGGGCTGCCAGGCCGGCCGGAAGGTCGGCGCCGGTGACCACCGCCCGGACGGGCAGCGGTGAGCGGGTAGCGGCGAGCGAGTGGGCGACGTCGACGGGGCTGGCCCCGGAGCTGGCGGTGAAGGCGCCGAGCCGACCGGCCTGGGCGCGCAGCGCCTCCGGCGTGTGACCGCTGAGCACCCAGACCGGGTCGGTGACGGCCGGGGCGTCCGTCGCCGGGGCGTCCGTCGCCGGAGCCTCCTCGATGATCGCGTGGGCGTTGGTGCCGCTGATGCCGAACGCGGAGACCGCCGCCCGTCGGGGCCGCTCCCCCGGCGCCCACTGGCGCTCGGCGGTGAGCAGTTGGACGTTGCCGGCGGTCCAGTCCACGTGCGGGGTGGGCTCGTCGACGTGCAGGGTGCGCGGCATGACACCGGCCCGCAGGGCGAGCACCGTCTTCATCACGCCGCCGACCCCGGCCGCGGCCTGGGTGTGGCCGAGGTTGGACTTGAGCGAGCCGAGCCAGAGCGGTTCGCCGGCCGGACGGCTCTGACCGTAGGTGGCGAGCAGCGCCTGCGCCTCGATCGGGTCGCCGAGCCGGGTGCCGGTGCCGTGCGCCTCGACCAGGTCGACGTCGGCGGCGGTGAGTCGGGCGTTGGCGAGCGCGGCCCGGATGACGCGTTGCTGGGCAGGCCCGTTGGGGGCGGTGAGGCCGTTGGACGCGCCGTCCTGGTTGACCGCGGTGCCCCGGATGACGGCGAGCACCGGGTGGTTGTTGCGGTGGGCGTCGGAGAGCCGCTCCAGCAGGAGCAGGCCGGCGCCCTCGGACCAGCCGGTGCCGTCGGCGGCGGCGGCGAACGGCTTGCACCGGCCGTCCGGGGCGAGGCCGCGCTGGCGGCTGAACTCGACGAACGCCTCCGGGGTGGCGAGCACCGTGGCGCCACCGGCGAGGGCGAGGGAGCACTCCTGCTGGCGTAGGGACTGGACCGCCAGGTGCAGCGCGACCAGGGAGGCCGAGCAGGCGGTGTCGATGGTGACCGCCGGCCCTTCCAGACCGAACTGGTACGCGATCCGCCCGGAGAGCACGCTGGCCGCGCTGCCGGTCAACCGGTAGCCCTCGATGCCGTCCTGGGTGTGCCGCTGCAACAGGGTGTCGTAGTCGCGGCCGCTGATCCCGACGAACACGCCGGTCCGGCTGCCGCGCACGCTGTCACCGGGAATGCCGGCCCGCTCGAACGCCTCCCAGGCGGTCTCCAGCAGCAACCGCTGCTGCGGGTCCATGGCCAGGGCCTCGCGTGGCGAGATGCCGAACAGCGCCGGGTCGAAGTCGGCCGCCTCGGCGAGGAAGCCGCCCTCGCGGGCGTAGCTCTTGCCCTTCGCGTCCGGGTCGGGGTCGTAGAGCCCGTCGACGTCCCAGCCCCGGTCCTGGGGGAAGTCGCCGATCGCGTCACCGCCGGCGGCGATCAGCTCCCAGAGCTGCTCCGGCGTGTCGACCCGCCCGGGGTAGCGGCAGGTCATCGCGACGATCGCGACCGGTTCGCCGGCCGCCGTCTCCACCTCTTCGAGGCGCCGCTTGCTGCGTCGCAGCTCGGCGGTCATCCACTTGAGATGGTCGAGCAGCTTCTCGTCGTTCGCCATCACACGTACCCCGTTCCCGCTGCGCGGATCAAGATCTGCCGAATTCGTTCTGGATGATCTGGAGCAGTTCGTCGGCGGTCGCGTCGCCGATCTCGTCGCCGCCCACCTCCGCCGGTTCCTCGGTGGCGGCCCAGCGGTGTGCGAGCGCCTGGAGGCGGGCCACCAGGGCGGGCCGGTCGGCGTCGTCGACACCGGTGGCGGCGAGGGCCGCCTCGAGGTCGTCGAGCCGACCCTCCACTGTCGGCGCGGCCGGGCGGTGCTCGCGCATCAGGAGGGTGTCCAGGTGCGCGGCGAGGACCGCCGGGGTCGGGTGGTCGAACACCAGGGTGGCCGGGAGGTTGAGCCCGGTGACCGCGGTGAGCCGGTTGCGCATCTCGACCGCTGTCAACGAGTCGAAGCCGAGTTCGCGGAAGGCGCGGTTCGCCTCGAAGCCGCCGCCGGGGCCGAGGACGGTGGCCGTCTCGGTCCGGACCAGGTCGAGCAGCAGGTGCCCGCGTTCGGCGTCGGGCAGGTCGGTGAGCCCGTCGATCGGCCCGGCGGCCTGCACCGGTACGGCCGGTGCGGCGACCGCCGCGCGGGCCTCCTCGACGCCGTCCAGCAGGGGGCTGGGGCGGGCGGCGGTGAAGGCGGGTGCGAAGCGGGCCCAGTCGACGTCGGCGACCGCGACGGTGACGTCGCCGTGGTCGAGGGCGCGGGCGAAGGCGTCGACAGCCGCGGACGGGACCAGGGGAGTGAGGCCGCGTCGTCGCAGGTGTTCCTCGGTCCCGGTGTCGGCGACCATGCCGCCCTCGCCCCACGGCCCCCAGGCGACAGCGCTGCCGGCCAGGCCTCTGGCGCGACGCCGTTCGGCGAACGCGTCGAGGAAGGCGTTGCCCGCGGCGTAGGCGGCCTGACCGCCACTGCCCCAGACGCCGGAGATGGAGGAGAAGCAGACGAAGGCGTCCAGGTCCCGGTCGCCGAGGAGGTCCTCGAGGTGCCGGGCCCCGCCGATCTTCGCGGCGACGATGCGGGCCAGCAGCTCCGGGGTGGTCTCGTCGAGCGGGGCCGAGTCACCGATGCCGGCGGTGTGCACCACGGCGCGCAGCGGCAGCGCGTCGGCGTCGGCCCGGCGGAGCAGTTCGGCGACGTCGTCGGAGTCGGTCAGGTCGCAGGCCACCACAGTGACCCTGGCACCGAGCGCGGTCAGCTCCCGGGTCAGGTCGTCCGCGCCGGGGGCGTCGGCACCGCGCCGGCTGGCCAGGACCAAATGGCCGGCGCCGTCCTGGGCGAGTCGGCGGGCCACGTGCCCGGCGAGCGCGCCGGTGCCACCGGTGATCAGGACGGTGTCGCGGGGTGTCCAGCGGATCGGTGCGGCGGGCGGAAGCGGTGCCCGGACCAGGCGGCGGACGAACGTGCCGGCGTCGCGCAGAGCCACCTGGTCCACGCCGCCGTCGGCGAGCACCCGGCAGAGCGCGAGGCCGTCGACGCGGTCCGGCAGGTCGATCAGCCCACCCCAGCGGGCGGAGTGCTCCAGGGCGGCGACGCGGCCGAGGCCCCACACGGCGTTCTGGGACGGGTCGGTGACCTCGGCGGTAGCGGAGACCGCACCCCGGGTGACGGCCCACAGTGGCGCGTCGAGGTGGGCGTCCCCGGCCGCCTGGATCAGGGCCACTGTGGCGGCCAGCCCGTTGGGCACCCCGGGGTGGCCGGGCAACTCCCGGTCGTCCAGGGCGAGCAGCGACAGGACACCGGTGACCCCGGTCGCGGAGTCCAGCTCGGCGGCGATCGCCGCCCGGTCGCGGCCGTCCACCACCACCGGCCAGGGCTGGGCGCCAGCGTCGGTCAGGGCCTCGATCAGGGTACGGGCGTACGCGTCCGCCGGGCCGGGAAGCGCGACCAGCCAGGTTCCGCCGAGACGGGCGGTGCCGTGCATGGCGACGGGCTCCCACTGTGCCCGGTACCGCTGTCGGTCGGCGGTGTCGCGGGCCTGACGGCCCCGGTGCCAGTCGGCCAGGACCGGCAGCGCCTGCGCCACCTCCGCCACCCGGGCGTCGCCGAGCATCGTGCCGAGCGTCTCCAGGTCGTTGTGCTGCACGGCGGACCAGAAGGGGTCGTCCGACGAGTCAGCGCCGGTGCTGCCGGGCAGTGCCGGGGCGATCCAGAACCGGCGGCGCTGGAACGGGTAGGTGGGCAACGGCACGGTTGCCGTGCCGGGCAGCGCGCTCGCCCAGTCGACGGGCACCCCGCCGACGTGCAGGCCGGCCACCGCCTCGGCAACCGCGGCGGGTTCGGCCCGGTCACCGCGCAGTGCGGCGACCAGGACGGCGTCCGCCTGCCTCGCCGTGGGCAGGCACTCCCGGGCCAGCGCGGTCAACACCCCGCCCGGGCCGACCTCGCAGTACGCGGTGACACCCCGGGCGTCCAGTGCGGTGATCCCGTCGGCGAAGCGCACTGCCTCGCGGACGTGCCGCACCCAGTAGTCGGCGTCCGGCTGGCCGACCGGTTCGCCGGTCAGGTCGGAGATCAGCGGGATCGTCGGCGGCGCGTACGTGAGTTCGGCGGCGATCCGGCCGAACTCGGCGAGCATCGGGTCCATGTGCGCGGAGTGGAAGGCGTGGCTGACGTTGAGCCGCTTGGCCCGTCGCCCGTCCGCGCGCCACCGCTCGACGAGCAGGTCGACGGTGTCCGCGTCGCCGGCGACGACCACCGAGTCGGGGCCGTTGACCGCGGCGATCGACACGTCGCCGGTCAGCAGTGGCCGGATCTCCGCCTCGGTGCCCTGCATCGCCACCATCGCACCGCCGGAGGGGAGCGCCTGCATCAGCCGGCCCCGCGCGGCGACCAGCCGTGCGGCGTCGGGCAGGGACAGGACGCCTGCGACGTGCGCGGCGGCGAGCTCACCGATGGAGTGGCCGAGCAGGTAGTCGGCTGTCACGCCGCGCGTTTCGAGGAGGCGGTACAGGGCCACTTCGAGGGCGAAGAGCGCCGGCTGGGTGAACTCGGTGCGGTCCAGCAGGGCCGCGTCACCGGTGCCCGGCTCGGCGAACATGACGTCGAGCAGCGGGCGGTCGAGGTGCGGGGCGAACGCGGCCCGGATCTCGTCGAGCGCTGTGGTGAAGACCGGTTCGGTGGCGTACAGGTCTCGGCCGGCACCCGGGCGTTGGCTGCCCTGGCCGGTGAAGAGGAACGCGAGCTTGCCGGTGGCGGTGGCGGTTCCACCGATGACCGACGGGCCGGGCTCACCGGCCGCGACGGCGTGCAGCCCGGACCGCAGAGCGTCGGCGTCGGCGGCCAGGACGACGGTCCGGTGCTCCAGAGCGGAGCGGGTGGTGGCCAGGGAACGGGCGAGGGTCACGCCGGTCCCGGCCTCGACGTGCCGGTCCACACCGGCGGCGAGAAGCTGTTCCGCCTGGGCCCGCAGCGCCCGGTCGGAGCGTCCGGACAGAACGTAAGGGAGCTGTCGCGTCGACGGGACCGGGTCCGGGGCGGTCACGTCGGGCTGGGCGGCGGGCTCCGGTTGTTCGAGGATGACGTGGGCGTTGGTGCCGCTCACCCCGAACGCCGAGACCGCCGCGCGGCGCGCCCGACCGGTCTCCGGCCACGGCTGCGCCGAGGTCAGCAGCCGCACCGCACCGGCCGACCAGTCCACGTGCGGTGTCGGCTCGTCCACGTGCAGGGTCCGTGGCGCGAGGCCGTGCCGCATCGCCTGGACCATCTTGATGATCCCGCCGATGCCGGCGGCGGCCTGGGCGTGCCCGATGTTCGACTTGAGCGAGCCGAGCAGCAGTGGTTGCTCGGCCGGCCGACCCCGCCCGTACGTGGCGAGCAGCGCCTGCGCCTCGATCGGGTCGCCGAGCGTGGTGCCGGTGCCGTGCGCCTCGACCACGTCGACGTCCGCCGTGGACAGGCCGGCGTCGGCCAGCGCCTCGACGATCACCCGCTGCTGCGCGGGCCCGTTCGGGGCGGTCAGGCCGTTGGACGCGCCGTCCTGGTTGACCGCGGTGCCCCGGATCACGGCGAGCACTGTGTGCCCGTTGGCCAGGGCGTCCGACATCCGTTCCAGGACCACGAACCCGACGCCCTCGGCCCAACCGGTGCCGTCGGCACCGGCGGCGAAGGCCTTGCACCTGCCGTCCGGGGCGAGTCCACCCTGCCGGCTGAACTCGACGAAGACCGCCGGGCTCGACATGACCGCGACACCGCCGGCCAGGGCTAGCGTGCACTCCCCCTGCCGCAGTGCGCGGGCCGCCCAGTGCAGGGCAACGAGCGACGACGAACACGCCGAGTCGATGGTGACGGCCGGCCCCTCGAAGCCGAAGGTGTAGGCGACCCGGCCGGACATCACGCTTGTCGCGTTGCCGGTGAGGCGGTACCCCTCGACCCCGGGTGGTGGCGGTGCGCCCTCCCCGTACCCGAGGTGGGCGCCGCCGACGAAGACGCCGGTCCGCTGGCCGCGTTGGGCCCGTGGCGGCAGGCCCGCGTCTTCGAGCGCCTGCCAGGCGGTCTCCAGCAGGAGCCGTTGCTGCGGGTCCATCGCCAGGGCCTCGCGGCCGTTCACCCCGAACAGGTCGGCGTCGAAGTCCGCCGCGTCGTGCAGGAAGCCGCCGGAGCGGGTGTAAGCGGTGCCCTGGTGGTCCGGGTCCGGGTGGTAGAGCGCGTCGAGTGCCCAGCCACGGTCGGCGGGGAAGCCGGAAATGACGTCGGCCTCGTCGGCGACCAGCCGCCACAGGTCGTCGGGTCCCTGCACGCCGCCCGGGAAGCGGCAGGACATGCCGACCACGACGATCGGGTCGTCGTCGGGTGCCACTGTCGACGCCGGGACCGGTGCTGCGGTGGCGGGCTGGTCGAGCAGCCGGTCGCGTAGGTAGCGGGCCACCGCGAGCGGGTTCGGGTGGTCGAAGACGAGGGTGGCGGGCGGCGCGAAGCCGACGTCGCGGCGCAGCCGGTCCCGCAGGTCCACGCCGGTGAGCGAGTCGACACCCATCTCGCGGAACGCCTGCTCCGCGCCGACCGCGTCCGGCCCGGCGTGACCGAGGACGGCGGCGGTGACGCCACGGACGAGGGTGAGCAGGTGGTGTTCCTGCTCGGCCGGGGCCAGCGCGGCCAGCGTCTCGGCCAGCGGCGTGGTGGTCTGCTCGACGGTCTGACCGACCAGCGCCCGCACCTGCGGCAGGTCGTCGATCAACGGCCGGGGTCGGGCGGCGCTGAAGATGGGGGCGAAACGGGACCAGTCGACGTCGGCGACCGCCACGTAGGTCTCGTCGCCGTCCACGGCCTGACGCAGCGCGGCGACAGCGGTCTGCGGGTCGAGGACCGGCAGTCCGCGCCGGAACAGCAGGGTTTCGGTGCCGGCGTCGACCATCCCGCCGTCGCCCCACGGGCCCCAGGCGACCGAGGTGGCGGTCAGGCCTCGGGTTCGCCGATCGTCGGCGAGGGCGTCCAGGTAGGCGTTCGCGGCGGCGTACCCGCTCTGCTCACCGCTGCCCCAGAGCGCGGCGATCGAGCTGAACAGCACGAATGCGTCGAGCGGGGTCTCGGCGAGGAGCCGGTCCAGGTGGGCGGCGCCGGCGACCTTGGCGGCGGCGACCTCGGCGAGCCCGGCCGGGTCGTCGTCGAGCGTTGCGGCGAATCGCAGGGCGCCGGCGGTGTGGAAGACGGCGGTCAGGTCCCCGATGGTGTCGAGCAGGTCGCTGAGGGCGTCGGCGTCGGCGACGTCGCAGGCGGCGATGGTGACGCGGGCGCCGAGCGCGGTCAGTTCGCTGTGCAGCTGGTCCGCGCCGGGGGCGTCGGCGCCGGCCCGGCTGGTCAGCACCAGGTGGGGGGTGCCCGCGCCAGCGAGCCAGCGGGCCACGTGCGCGCCGAGCGCGCCGGTGCCGCCGGTGATCAGGATGCTGCCGCGGGGCGACCAAGTGGTCGGGGTCGCTGGCGGGGCGGCCGGTACGACGCGTCGGACGTGGACTCCGGTGTCCCGGATGGCGACCTGATCCTCGGTGGTGGTGCTGCGTACCACCGCCCAGAGCCGGGCGAGGGTGTGCGCGTCGGGGTTCTCCGGCAGGTCGGCGAGGCCGGCCCAGGTGTCGGGGAGTTCGAGGGCGGCGACCCGGCCGTACCCCCACACGGTGGCCTGGTGCGGGCTGATCCGGGGTTCGCCGCCGACGCGTACCGCGCCGGTGGTGACGGCCCAGAGCGGGGTGCCCTGCGGAAGGTCGCGGAGCAACGCCGAGGTGCCGGTCAGGCCACGGGACAGGTGTGGGTGGTCCGGGTCGGGACGCTCGTCCAGGGCGAGCAGGGACAGCACGCCGCCGATCTGGCCCGGGTCGATGGTGGGCAGTGCGCCGGCCGGCACCGCGATCACGTCCGGACCGCCGGCGGCCAGGAGGCCTGCGGACATCGGGAGGTCGAGGTCGGGGACGACGATCAGCCAGCGGCCGGGGCGGGGGGCGGTGGTGACGTCCCGGACCGGCCAGTCGACGCGGTAGCGCAGGCCGGGGTCGGTGCCCTGGCGACGCCAGGCGCGCAGCGCGGGAAGGACCTCGTCGAGCGGGCGGTCGTCAGCGACGCCGAGCAGGTCGGCGAGGTCGCCGCGGTCGACGGCCTGCCAGAACGGGGTGTCGGGGGCAGCGGTGTCGTCCTCCAGCCAGAAGCGCTGCCGTTGGAAGGCGTAGGTGGGCAGGTCGACCAGCCGCCCGCCGGTCAGGCAGGGCGTCCAGTCGACAGCGACACCGCGCACGAAGACCTGCGCGAGAGCGGCCAGCAGCGTGGCAGGTTGGTCCCGGTCAGAGCGTTGCACTGGTACGAACACCGCGTCGCTGACGCAGTCCGCGCCCATCGCGGACAGCACCCCGTCGGGGCCGATCTCCACGAACGTGCTGACACCCAGGCTCTCCAGTGTGGCAATGCCGTCGGCGAAGCGGACCGCTTCGCGGACGTGCCGCACCCAGTAGGCGGCATCCTGTGTCGACGCGACCTGCCCGCTCACGTTCGACACGATCGGAATACGCGGCGACTCGTAGGTCAGCGCAGCCGCCACCGAGGCGAACTCGGCAAGCATCGGCTCCATCAACACCGAATGGAACGCGTGACTGACCCGCAACCGCTTCGACTTCTCGAAGTGCGCTGCTACATCGGTGACCTCGTCGGCCACACCGGACAGCACGATCGACCGCGGGCCGTTGATCGCCGCGACCGACACCCCGCCGGTCAGCAGCGGCAGCACCTCCGCCTCGGTGGCCCGTACGGCGACCATGACACCGCCGACCGGCAACGCCTGCATCAACCGGCCTCGGGCGGTGACCAGCGTCGCCGCATCGGCCAGGGACAGCACCCCGGCCACGTGCGCGGCGGCGATCTCACCGATCGAATGCCCGACCAGGTAATCCGGGGTGACACCGAACGACTCCACCAGCCGGAACAGGGCCACCTCGACGGCGAACAACGCCGCCTGCGTGTAGATGGTCTGGTCCAGGTCGTCACCCTCGGCGATCACGTTCCGGATCGGCCGGTCCAGGTGCCGGTCCAGCTCGGCGCAGACCGCGTCGAACGCCTCCGCGTACACCGGGAACGTCTCATAAAGGGCCAGGCCCATGCCCGGTCGTTGCGAACCCTGACCGGAGAACACGAAGGCGAGACCTCCGGCCCGTACCTCACCGGTGTGCACGCCTGTGTGGTCGCGGCCTGCGGCCAGATCGCGCAGCGCGCCCACCGCGTCGCTCTCGCTGGTGAGCAGCGCCGCCCGGTGCGTGAACGCGGTCCGGGCGGCGGCCAGGGTCCAGCCGGTGTCGAGCAGTGTGGGTGTGCCCGGTTCGGCCAGCCGGTCCGCGACGCGACGCGCCTGGGCGCGCAGCGCGTCGGTCGACTGCCCGCTGAGCACCAGCGGTACGACGGGAGAGGACGCCTGCGGAAGGGCCGGTACGCGGCCGACCCCGGCGGGCGCCTCCAGGATCACGTGGGCGTTGGTGCCGCTGATGCCGAACGACGACACGGCGGCCCGACGCGGCACGTCCGCCGGCCACGGTTGGGCCGTGTCCAGCAGCCGCAGCGGGCTGTCCGCCCAGTCGACGTGCGGGCTGGGCGTCCCAGCGTGCAGGGTGCGGGGCAGCACCTCGTGGCGCATCGCCTCGACCATCTTGATGATGCCGGCGACACCGGCCGCGGCCTGGGTGTGCCCCAGGTTCGACTTGACCGAGCCGAGCCACAACGGCCGCTGCGCCGGGCGGTCCGGCCCGTACGCCGCCTGCAACGCCTGTGCCTCGATCGGGTCGCCTAGCGGAGTGCCCGTGCCGTGCGCCTCCACCACGTCGATGTCGCCGGGCGTCAGCACCGCGTCGGCGAGCGCGGCCCGGATCACCCGTTGCTGGGCGGGGCCGTTCGGGGCGGTCAGGCCGTTCGACGCGCCGTCGGAGTTGACGGCGGTGCCACGCACCACGGCGAGGACCGGGTGACCGTGCCGCTGGGCGTCGGAGAGACGCTCTACCAGCAGCATGCCCACGCCCTCGGCGGAGCCGAAGCCGTCGGCGTCGGCGGAGAAGGGCTTGCAGCGGCCGTCCGGGGCGAGACCACGCTGGCGGCTGAACTCGACGAACATGTGCGGGGTGGACATGATGGCGACGCCACCGGCCAGCGCCAGGTCACACTCACCGGCCCGCAGCGCCCGTACGGCCAGGTGCAGCGCGACGAGCGACGACGAGCAGGCGGTGTCCACGGTGACGGCCGGGCCGTCGAGGCCGAAGGCGTACGCGATCCGGCCGGAGGCGACGCTCGCGGTGCTGCCGGTGAGCAGGTAGCCCTCCAGGTCGGCGGGCGCCTGCCGGACCCGGGACGCGTAGTCCTGGTAGGTGAGGCCGACGTAGACCCCGGCGTGCCGGCCGCGCAGCGTCGCGGGGTCGATGCCGGCCCGTTCGAACGCCTCCCACGAGGTCTCCAGCAGGAGCCGCTGCTGCGGGTCCATCGCCAGGGCTTCCCGGGGGGAGATGCCGAACGGGGCGGGGTCGAAGTCGGCGACGTCGTAGAGGAACCCGCCGTGCCGGGTGGTCGAGGTACCCGGGTGATCCGGGTCCGGGTCGTAGAGGGCGGCCAGGTCCCACCCACGGTCGGTGGGGAAGCCACCGATCGCGTCACCGCCGTCGTCCAGCAGTCGCCACAGGTCGCCGGGCGAGGTGACGTTCCCGGGGTAGCGGCAGGCCATCGCGACGATCGCGATCGGCTCGTCGGGTACCCGTACCGTGGCGGGGTCGTCAGCCGGTTGGGCGGGCAGCGTACCGGTGAGCTCATCGTGCAGGTGCGCCGCGAGGGCGGCCGGGGTGGGGTGGTCGAAGACCAGGGTGGTCGACAGGCGCAGGCCGGTGACCGTGCGCAGGCGGTTGCGCAGCTCGACGCCGGCGAGGGAGTCGAAGCCCAGCTCGCGGAACGGGCGGTTCGGGTCGACGGCGTCCGGGCCGGTGTGGCCGAGTACGAGCGCCGCCTGTTCGCGGACCAGGCCGACCAGTGCCCGTTCGCGGGCCGCCTCGGGCAGCGCGGCCAGTGCGGCGGCGAGGCTCTCGGCGGGGCCACCGGCCGGGCGGGACGTGACAGCGCCGGCGCCGATGGCGCGCTGCACCTCCGGCAGGTCCTCGATCAGCGGGCGGCGGCGGCCGGCGGTGAGCGCGAGGGCCAGCCGGTCCCAGTCGAGGTCGGCGACGGTGAGTGTGGTGGCGTCGTCGTCCAGGGCCTGTTGCAGGGCGGCGAGCGCGATCTGCGGGTCCATCGGGGTGATGCCGTGGCGTTGCATGAGATCGCCGACTGCGGCGTCGGCGGCCATGCCGCCGCCGGCCCACGGACCCCAGGCGATCGACGTCGCGGTCAGGCCGTCGGCGCGGCGCTGCTCGGCCAGGGCGTCGAGGTACGCGTTTCCCGGCGCGTAGTTGCCCTGCCCCGGGATGCCGATGCTCGCCGCTATCGACGAGAACAGCACGAACGCGCTGAGATCCCGGTCCCGGGTGAGGTCGTCGAGGTTACGGGCGGCGGCCACCTTCGCGGCGAGCACCCGGTCGACCTGGTCGGCGGTGAGGGTGTCGACGGTGCCGTCGTCGAGCAGCCCGGCGGCGTGCACGACAGCGCTGACCGGATGCACGGCGAGGACCGCCGCGAGGGCGTCACGGTCACCGGCGTCGCAGGCCACGACCGAGGCGGTGGCACCCAGTTCGGCCAGTTCGGCGACCAGGTCGGCGGCGCCGGGCGCGTCCGGGCCGCGCCGGCTGAGCAGGATCAGGTGCGGCGCGCCACGCTCGGCGAGCCAGCGGGCAACAGTGCCGCCGAGGGCACCCGTACCGCCGGTGACCAGCACCGGTCCGTCCAGGCGCAGGCCGCCGGCCAGTCGGGCCGGGCGGGGTGCGTGGCCGAGGCGGCGCAGGTAGCGACCGTCGACCCGGATGGCCACCTGGTCCTCGCCGTCCTCACCGGCCACCGCGGCGAGCAGCCGCTCGGCGGCCCGCTCGTCGAGGTCGGTGGGCAGGTCGACCAGGCCGCCCCACCGCTCGGCGTGTTCCAGGGCGACGATCCGGCCGAGACCCCAGATCAGGGCCTGCTCGGGGTCGTCCACCCGGTCCGCCGGCCCGGTGTCGACGCCACCGCGGGTGACCAGCCAGAGCGGGGCGTCGACGCCGGCGTCACCGAGTGCCTGGGTGAGGGTCAGAGTGCGACGCAGACCTTCGCCGAGGGGCCCCTCAGCGAAGGCGAGCAGGGAGAGGACACCGTCGGCGTCACCGGCGAGCCGCCCGGCGAGGGTGGCCCGGTCGGCGTCGTCCGCGACGACCACCACGTCGAGGGTGAGCCCGGCGTCGCCGAGAGCCTGGAGGACGGCGGTGGTGCCCGGGTCGTACCCGGCCACGGCGACGATCCAGTGCCCGTCGGCGGTGACAGTGGCGTCCGGCTGCGGCTTCCACTCGACCACATAGCGCCAACCGGCGGCCCCGGCGCGGATCCGCTGTTCACGCCGCCAGGCGGCCAGCACCGGCACGATCTCGTCCAGTGCGCCCGGGGCCAGGGCCAGGTCGGTGGCGAGCGCGGCGGCGTCGCCACGCTCCACGGCCGCCCAGAACGGGTCGTTGGCCGGGTCGTCGGCGCTGCCCGGCACGACCGGGTGATGCCAGAAGTGCTCCCGTTCAAACGGGTAGGTGGGCAGCGCCACCAGCGAGCCGTCCGGGGTCAGGTCCGTCCAGTCGACGGTGAGCCCGCGCGCGTACGCCTCGGCCAGCGCGACCCGGAACCGGTCCGGGCCGCCGTCGTGGCGTCGTAACGTCCGGAGCACGGCGGCGTCCACTCCGGCCTCGTCGGCCGAGTCCTGCACGGCGGCGACGAGCACCGGGTGTGGGCTGGCCTCGACGAATGCCCGGTACCCGTCGGACAGCAGCACGTCCACCGTCTCGGCGAAGCGGACCGGCCGGCGCAGGTTGGTGTACCAGTAGTCGGCGTCCAGCTCGGTGGTGTCCAGCCGCGAGCCGTAGACGGTGGAGTAGAACGGGATGTCGGCGGCGCGCGGCTCGACCCCGCTGAGCGCGTGCAGCAGCTCGTCGCGGATCGCCTCCACGTGTGCCGAGTGCGAGGCGTAGTCGACCTTGATGCGCTTCGCCTCGATGCCCACGGTGGTCAACGCCGGTTCGAGGTCGTCCAGGTCGGCGGGCTCCCCGGCGACCACCACGGCGGTCGGACCGTTGACGGCGGCCACGCTGATCCGGCCGCCCCAGCGGGCCAGGATCTGCTCCACGGCGGCGGCGGACGCCTGGACCGCGAGCATCCCGCCCTGCCCGGCCAGCGCGACGATCGCCTGGCTGCGGCGGGCCGCGATCCGGGCGGCGTCGTCGAGGGTGAGCGCGCCGGCGATGTGCGCGGCGGCGACCTCGCCCTGGCTGTGCCCGATCACCGCGGCCGGTCGGACACCGGCGGCCTGCCAGAGGCGGGCCAGGGAGACCATCACCGCCCACAGCGCGGGCTGGACCACGTCGACCCGGTCCAGCGACGGCGCGTCGTCGTCGCCGCGCAGCGCGGCGAGAAGATCCCAGCCGGTGTACGGGAGCAGCGCCGCGCCGCAGGCGGTCAGGTGGTCGCGGAACACCGGGTCGGCGTCGGCCAGTTCGACGGCCATGCCCAGCCACTGGGAGCCCTGTCCCGGAAAGACGAACGCGATCCGGCCGGGCTCGGCCGGGTGGGCGGTGATGACGTTCGCCTCCGACCGGTCGTCGGCCAGGGCGGCCAGCGCGTCGCGCAGGTCGTCCGGTGTCGTGGCGAGGACGACCGCCCGGTGTTCGAACCGGGTCCGGGTGGCGTTGAGGGTGTACGCGAGGTCGGCGAGGTGGGTGTCGTCGTTTCCGATGCGGTCGCGCAGACGCGCGGCCTGGCGTCGCAGGGCGTCCGGCGTACGGGCGGACACCAGCACCGGCACGGTCCGCGGCACGGTCGGGCGGTCCGGGACGTCGACGTCGGGCGCCTCTTCGAGGACCAGGTGGGCGTTCGTTCCGCTGATGCCGAAGGAGGAGACGGCGGCCCGACGGGGGTGGTCGTTCCGCCGCCAGTCGCGGGGTTCGGTGAGCAGTTGGACGGTGCCGGCGGACCAGTCGACGTGCGGTGACGGCTCGTCGGCGTGCAGGGTGCGGGGCAGCACCTCGGCGCGCATCGCGAGGATCATCTTGATCACGCCACCGACGCCGGCGGCGGCCTGGGTGTGGCCGATGTTGGACTTCAGCGAGCCCAACCACAGCGGGTCGTCCTCGGGTCGGTCGACACCGTAGGTGGCGATCAGCGCCTGCGCCTCGATCGGGTCGCCCAGTGTGGTGCCGGTGCCGTGTGCCTCGACCACGTCGACGTCGGCCGGGGTGAGTCCGGCGTCGGCGAGGGCGGCCCGGATGACCCGCTGCTGGGCCGGGCCGCTCGGGGCGGACAGGCCGTTGGAGGCGCCGTCGGAGTTGATCGCGCTGCCCCGGATCACGGCGAGGACCTGGTGACCGTTCGCCTGCGCGTCGCGCAGCCGTTCCAGGACCAGGACTCCGACGCCCTCGCCCCACCCGGTGCCGTCGGCGCCCGCGCCGAACGCCTTGCACCGGCCGTCGCCGGCCAGGCCGCGCTGGCGGCTGAACTCGACGAACATGCCGGGGCCAGCCATCACCGTGGCACCGCCGGCCAGGGCCAGTTCGCACTCCCCCCGGCGCAGCGACTGGGCGGCCAGGTGCAGCGCGACGAGCGACGACGAGCAGGCGGTGTCGACTGTCAGCGCCGGCCCTTCGAGGCCGAGCACGTACGAGATGCGGCCGGAGGCGACGCTCATCGTGCTGCCTGTCAACACGTAGCCGTCGAGGCCGTCGGCGGGTTCGGCGAGGCGTGCGCCGTACTCGTGGGAGGTGGCGCCCACGAAGACCCCCGTGCGGCTGCCGCGCAGCGCGCCCGGCACGATGCCGGCCCGCTCCACCGCCTCCCAGGAGGCCTGCAACAGCAGTCGCTGCTGCGGGTCCATGGCCAACGCCTCGCGCGGGGAGATGCCGAAGAAGCCCGGGTCGAACTCGGCGGCGTCGTGCAGGAAACCGCCGGAGCGGGTGTAGCTGGTGCCCGGGTGACCGGGGTTCGGGTGGTAGAGGGCGGTCAGGTCCCAACCCCGGTCGGTGGGGAAGCCGGTGATGGCGTCACCGCCGCTGGACACCAGGTGCCACAGCTCGTCGGGGTCGGTGATGCCACCGGGATAGCGGCAGGCCATCGCGACGACAGCGATCGGCTCGTCGGCGTCGGGCCGCCCCGGCTGCGGGGAATCCTCCACGGTCGAGGGGTCGACGCCGCCCGAGGCGGTATGCAGCCACCGGGCGAGCGTGACCGGGTCGGGGCTGTCGTAGAGCAGGGTGGCCGGCAACGCGAGGTCGAGGGCGGAGCTGAGGCGGTCGCGGAGTTCGACGGCGGTCAGCGAGTCGAAGCCGAGCTGCTTGAAGGAGTGGGTGGTGTCGACGGTGAACGGGTCCGGGTGGCCGAGCACCGAGGCGGCGTGCGTTCGTACCAGGTCGAGAAGGTCGTCCTCGGAGCGCGCGGCGCTGCGCGCGGCCGGCGTCGCGGGCTCGTCGGCGGTCTCGGAGACCCAGTAGGACTCCCGCTGGAACGCGTACGTGGGCAGCGGCACGCGCGTGCCGCCGGCCAGCGACGGCGTCCAGTCCACGGCGACCCCCCGGCCGTGCAGCTGGGCCAGGGCGGCGACGACCGTCTCCGCCTGCGGGCGGTCCGGGCGCTGGGCCGGGACGAACGCGCCTGTCGACACGCAGTGGGCGCCCATCGCGCAGAGCACCCCGTCCGGGCCGATCTCGACGAACGTGGTGACGCCTTCGCTCTCCAGTGTCGCGATCCCGTCGGCGAACCGGACCGCTTCCCGCACGTGCCGCACCCAGTAGGCGGCGTCCTGGGTCTCGGCGATCCGCCCCGTCACGTTGGAGACGATCGGGATGGTCGGCGGCGCGTACGTCAGCGTCTCGGCGACCTCGGCGAAGGCCACGAGCATCGGTTCCATCAGCGCCGAGTGGAAGGCGTGGCTGACCCGGAGCTGCCGGGTCTTCTCGAACCTCGCCGCGACCCCGGCCACCGCGTCGGCGGCGCCGGACAGCACCACCGAGCGGGGGCCGTTGACCGCCGCGATGTCCACGCCGTCGGTGAGGTGCGGTGTCACGTCGGCCTCGGACGCCTGCACCGCGGTCATCACGCCGCCGGTCGGCAGGTCCTGCATCAGTCGGCCCCGGGCCGTGACCAGCGTCGCCGCGTCGGCCAGGGACAGCACCCCGGCGACGTGGGCTGCGGCGATCTCGCCGATGGAGTGCCCGACCAGGTAGTCCGCTGTGACGCCGAACGACTCGACGAGCCGGAACAACGCCACCTCGAAGGCGAACAGCGCGGCCTGCGTGTAGACGGTCCGGTCCAGCTCCGACCCGTCCGCGACGACCTCGCGCAGCGGACGGTCCAGGTGCGCGTCGAGGTCGGCGCAGGCGGCGTCGAAGGCTGCCGCGAACACCGGGTAGGTGTCCGCGAGTTCGAGGCCCATCCCGACCCGCTGCGACCCCTGGCCGGCGAAGAGGAACGCGAGCCGGCCATCGCCGACCCGCTGCACCGGCGAGTCGTCGGCGGCGAGGGCGGCCAGGCGCTCGGTCAGGGTGGTCAGGTCCGCTCCGACGACCGCCGCCCGGTGGTCGAAGTCGCTGCGGTGCCGGGCGAGGGAGTACGCCACGTCCACCGGCCGCGCGTCCTCGGCGACCGCGTCCCGCAACTGTCCGGCCTGCGCGCGCACGGCGGCCGGGGTACGCCCGGACAGCAGCCACGCCACGGGTTCGTTTGTCGCCGGCTCGTCGGTCACGGGCGGCCGGGTCGGCGCCGACGACAGCACGACGTGGCAGTTCGTTCCGCCCATGCCGAACGAGCTGACCCCGGCGACCAGCTGCCGCTCCGACTCCGGCCACGCCCCGTGCTCCGTACGCACCCGCAGCCGCAGCTCGTCGAACGGGATGCGTGGGTTCGGCGTGGCGAAGTTCAGGCTCGGTGGCAGTTCCCTGTGGTGCAGGGCCAGCACGGTCTTCAGGAGCCCGACCACGCCCGCCGCGCCCTCCAGGTGCCCGACGTTCGTCTTCGCCGACCCGACCAGCAGCGGATGACGCCGGCCGGACGCCACCCCGAGGACCGTGCCGAGCGCGTCGGCCTCCACCGGGTCGCCGACCCGGGTGCCGGTGCCGTGCAGCTCCACGTACTGGACCGCCGCCGGGTCCACACCGGCCTGCCGGTACGCCTCGCGCAGCACGTCCCGCTGGCCGTCGCTGGTGGGTGTGGTGAGGCTGTCGCCACCGCCGTCGTTGTTGACCGCGCTGCCCCGGACCACGCCGTAGATCTGGTCGCCGTCGGCGAGTGCGTCGGTGAGGAGTTTGAGGGTGAGGACGACGCCGCCCTCGCCGCGCGCGTAGCCGTTGGCCCGGGCGTCGAACGTGTAGCAGCGGCCGTCCGGCGACAGGCCACCGAACGCGGCGGCGGTGAGGGTGCTCTCCGGGACCAGGTTGAGGCTGACCCCACCGGCCAGGGCGACATGGCAGCGGCGCTCGCGCAGGCTCTCCGCAGCCAGGTGGACGGCGACCAGCGAGGATGCCTGTGCGGCGTCGACGGTGAGGCTGGGACCGCGCAGCCCGAGCACGTACGACAGCCGGTTGGCGATGATGCCCCGGTTGGTGCCGGTGAGTGTCCACGGGGTGATGCCGTCGACCCCGAGGCGGCGAATCACTGTGGCGTAGTCGTCGCCGATCGCGCCGACGAAGACACCTGCTCGTGTGCCGGCGAGAGCGTCCGGGACGATGCCGGCGTCCTCCAGGGACTCCCAGCCGAGCTCCAGCATGAGCCGTTGCTGGGGGTCCATGGCGGCCGCCTCGCGCGGGGCGATGCCGAAGAAGCCGGGGTCGAAGCCGTCGACCCGGTCCAGGAAGCCCCCGTGTGGACGGTCCTCGGCGCTCCCCCAGCGCCCGGCCGGTGCCTCGGTGATGGCGTCGCGGCCGTCCGCCAACAGGCGCCAGAACGCGGCGGGATCGTTGGCGCCAGGAAGTCGGCACGCGACACCGACAATGGCGACACCGTCAGATTCCGCATTTCCATCGGTGAATGCTGATTCGCTCTTCATGACGATCCGCGGCCCCCACTCGTCCACACGGCCCGATGGCGCGTTCGATTCGGACGGTAATGAGCGCCAGCAGCGGCCGGACACCCCTACGGGATCGAGCGCACCCCGGGCCGGGGCCGACATGGAGGGCGGCCCCTATCCCCCTGGATCGACCCCCGATCCGGGTCGTGGCGCATTTCCCGAAGACCCGTTCTTCCTATCGTGGAGACAATGTCCATGCGGAAATGAGTGGTGACGATGACCAGTGCGACGCAACATCCCGCCCCGGCCGGATCGGGCACCGGGGAGCCGGCTCCGCTGCCCCGGCAGCGCGGCAAGTGTCCGTTCTCTCCACCCGACGAACTCCTCCAGCGCGCCGAGGAGCACCCGGTCAGTCCGCTGATCATGGCGGACGGGTCGGTCGGCTGGCTGGTGACGCGGGCCGAGGACGTCCGGGCGGTGCTCGCCGACACCCGGTTCAGCGCGGACATCCTCAAGGCGTCGAACCCGATCCAGGTGATCCCCGAGGAGGCCAAGCAACTCCCGCCCGATCCGGCGTTCTTCATCCACGTCGACCCGCCGCACCACACCCGCTACCGCAAGATGTTGATGGGTCAGTTCACCATGCGCCGGGTCCGCGCCCTGGAGCCGCGGATCAGCGAGATCGTCACCGATCGCCTCGACGCGATCGAGGCCGCCGGCCCGCCGTCCGACCTGGTCCGGGACTTCGCCCTGCCCATCCCCTCACTGGTCATCTGCGAGCTGCTCGGCGTGCCGTACGCCGAACGTGAGCAGTTCCAGACGCTGACCGCTGCGATGCTGCGCACCGACGCCACCCCGATGGAGGTCGGGATGTCGGCCTGGAACCTGCGGCAGTACCTGGCGGCTCTGGTGGCGACCAAACACGAGGAGCCGGACGGCGCCCTGATCTCCGGCCTGATCCACGACTCGGACGACGACCCGCTCACCGACGAGGAACTGACCAGCATCGCCATGCTGCTGCTCGTCGGCGGCCACGAAACCACCGCCAACCAGCTCAGCCTCGGCGTGTTCGCGCTGCTCACCAATCCCGAGCAGCTGGCCGTCCTACGCGCCGACCTGGACCGGGTTCCGGACGCCGTCGAGGAGTTGCTCCGCTACCTGCCGACGTTCCAGTTCGGCGTGACGCGCCTCGCGACCGAGGACGTGCCGGTGGGCGGTCAGCTCATCCGCGCCGGTGAGAGCGTCAGCCTCTCGCTGTCCGCCGCCAACCGCGACCCGTCCCGCTTCGCCGACCCGGGGGTCTTCGACGTGACCCGGACCGGCAACCAGCACCTCGCCTTCGGTCACGGCGTACACCTGTGCATCGGCCAGCAACTCGCCCGCGCGGAGCTCCGGATCGCCCTGCGGGCCCTGCTCACCCGCTTCCCCGGGCTGCGCCTGCACGGGGCGGCGGACGACGTCCCGCTCCGCTCCGAGTCGCTGATCTACGGCGTCCGCGAGCTGCCCGTCTCCTGGTGACGTCCAGGCACACACGAGGGCTCGGCCACCGCGGTGGCCGAGCCCTCGTCGTCGTGCTCAATGGTTCAGTTCGTCGACCTTCTCGGGGTGCCGGGTCACCACCGGGGCGGCGGCGAGGCCGGCGCGGTCCACGGTTGCCTGCCGGCTCTCCCTGCGGGCCAACCGGAGCTGGTGGAAGCCCGCGGCGATGAGGCCCAGGCCGAGCAGGACCATGACGCCCACGACCGGCCAGTGCAGCGCCTCGGGGACGAGGCGAGCCACGAACCAGGAGTCCCGGTCGGGGTCGGTGTACTTCAGGAAGGCCGGGACCACACCCTGTGCGATCAGTGGGACCCAGCAGATGATGAAGCACACGTAGACGGCGGCGCGGCGGGCCGGCGACGCCTTCTCGATGCCGAGGCGGCTCTCGCCGAGATCCACCCCGCCGAGGGACGCCGTGATCTGGTCCCAGTCGACGTCGCCGGTGAGGTTGCTCTTGCGGGAGGTGGAGGCCCGCATGGTGGCCAGCAGATCAGGGCCGGTGGCTTCCAGGTGCTTGGCGGCGAGGTCGCCGAGCAGCCAGGCCAGCAGGATGCCGGTGACCAGGCCGACGCCGGCGCCCGCCCAGTCGGGGCCGTAGCGGACGGTGAGGTAGGCGGGGGCCGCGGTGGCCGCGACCAGCACCAGCATGAGCAGGACCTGGGTGAAGTCGGTGCCGTTTTCCAGGAGGTTGCCGCTGCGCTTGTGCGGGTCGGTCATCGGCACCGGACGCAGCACCGAGATCAGCACGATGACGCCGGCGCCACCGCCGACCAGGGCCGGCACCAGGGCGGCCAGCCAGGGCCAGGCCCACGTCTGCCCGCTGAGCAGCGTGGGCACGACACTGAGGACCACGACCACCGGGGCGGTCAGCAGCAGCCAGGCGAGCTGGCGGCCACGGACGTCCCGGCGGGCGGCCCCGGGGGTGAGCACGGTCTGCCAGATCACGGTGCCGTCCTCGCCGTACAGGTTGGCGGAGATGGCGGCGGCCCAGATGCCGAACGCGACACCGATGAACGGCACGAAGATCGGCAGGTCGACCAGGAGCGGCAGCAGACAGAACGCGAGGGCGTAGACGAGCGAGAAGACCAGGTAGTGGAAGCGCATCAGGTCGCGGGACGCGGTGCGGAGCTCCCGACCGACGACGGCTTGTACGCCGCCACCCCGGATCTTCTGGGCTGCGGTGCGACCGCGCGCCGGGCGACCGCTGGCGCTGCGGTGGCTGAGCCGGCGGACCAGCAGCGCGGACCAACCGAGCATGGCCAGCAGGCTGAGCACGGCGAACCCGGCCGGCACGGCGGCGGCCAGCAGCCAGTCACCACGGCCGGCGGCCTCCACAGCGACGATGCCCCAGCCGGACGGCAACCGGCGCACCCAGGCCGCCAGGTTGTCCGGGAAGCCTGCGGTGAGGGCGTACTGGATGGTGGGTTTGAGCACCCAGCCGGTGTGCGTGAGCGCCAGGATGCCGCCGCTGATGACGGCGGCCAGCACCGCACCGATCTTGGCGCGCATCAGCGTGCTGAGCGCTGCGGTGACGAACCGGGAGGCGAGCACCACGAACAGCAGTTGGAGGAACACCACCGGCACCGCGATCAGGGCGGCGGCGCCGCCGACCGGGAGGGCGACGACGATCAGCGCGGTGAAGGCCACCAGACTGACCACCGGGGCGACGCCGACGAACGCGACGGCGAGCAGGCCGAACGCGAGCCGGCGCGGTGGGATCGGCAGCAGCGCCAGGTGCTCCGGGCGCAGCGTCTCGTCGCCGCCACCGAACAGCACCGGGCCGAACAGCCAGCCGATCGTCCAGATCGCGAACGCCGCGCCGACCAGGTCGAGGGGTAGCCCGTCGACCGGCCAGTCGTGCAGGGCAAGCCAGATCGTGCCTCCGGCGAGGACCAGGCCCAGCACGCCGCCACCGATCATGTCGGCGGCGCGCTGCCCGGTCATCGAGTGCCGCAGGACGGCCAGCTTCATCCGGATCAGGATGCCAACCATGACAGCTCCCCTGCGCTCACCGGCTGGCCGCCGACCAGGTCGACGAACCGGTTCTCCAGGGTGCTGCCGCCGCGTACCTCGTCGAGCGGCCCGGAGGCGACCACCCGGCCGCCGGTGACGACCGCGACGTGGTCGCAGAGCTGCTCGACGACCGGCATGACGTGACTGGAGAAGACCACCGAGCCGCCGGCGGCGACGAACCGCTGGAGGATCACCTTGATCGTCGCCGCCGAGACCGGGTCGACGGCCTCCAGGGGCTCGTCGAGGATCAGCAGCTTCGGTGCGTGCAGCAGGGCCGTGGCCAGGCCGATCTTCTTCCGCATGCCGGTCGAGTATTCGAGGACCAGGGTGCTGTCGGCCCGGTCGAGTTCGAGGACCTCCAGCAGCTCCTGGCTGCGCTTGGCGACCGCCTCGGGCTCCATGCCCCGCAGCAGACCCAGGTAGGTGAGCACCTCCCGGCCGGTGAGCCGTTCCGGCATGCCGAGGCTGTCGGGCAGGACGCCGATCAGCTCCTTGGCGCGGACCGGGTCGGCCCAGACGTCGACACCGAAGATCTCGGCGCGACCGCTGTCCGGGCGCAGCAGCCCGACGGCCATGGACAACGATGTGGTCTTGCCGGCCCCGTTGGGACCGACCAGCCCGAAGAACGAGCCGCCCGGAACCTCCAAGTCGACGTGATCGACGGCGCGCTTGTCACCGAATGCCTTGGACAGCCCGATGAGCCGCAGAGCCGGCGTGGGTGTCGGGGTTGTCACTGGTACCTCCGGAAGTCTCGGACTGCTCAAGCCGGCGTCGCCGTCAGCCTGACGTCAGGCGATCCACAATGGTCTCCAGTATGTCCGTCTGGTGGTTGTTCAGGTAGAAGTGACCACCCCTATAAACTTTCATGGCGTAGGGGCCGGTCGTGTGCGTCCGCCAGGAATCGGCCTCGTCCACCGTCACCTTCGGGTCGGAATCGCCGGTCAGGACGGTGATCGGGCAGGACAGCGGCGGACCGGGCCGGTACACATAGGTCTCCGCGGCCTTGTAGTCGTTGCGGATCGCACCGATGATCATCCGGATCAGCTCGTCGTCGTCGAGCAGTTTGCCCTCGGTGCCGTTGAGCCGGCGCATCTCCGCGATCAGACCGTTGTCACCCAACTGGTGGATGTGCTCGTCGCGGTGACGTGACGGCGCGCGCCGCCCCGAGGCGAACAGGTGCTTCAGGACGATGCCGTCCTCCTCCAGGAGCCGCGCCACCTCGAAGGCGACCGAGGCTCCCATGCTGTGACCGAACAGGGCGATCGGGCGGTCGGCGAGGGTGGCGACCTGCTCCGCGACCCGGGTGGCCAGGCCGTGAACGGTGTCGATGCACGGCTCGGCGCGACGGTCCTGCCGGCCGGGATACTGCACCGCGAGCACCTCGACGCCGGTCAGGGCGCGCGAGACCGGGTGATAGTAACTGGCCGAACCGCCGGCGTGCGGCAGGCAGACCAGACGCACCGGCGCGTCCGGCTTCGGGTGGAACCGGCGCAGCCACAGGCTGGTGTCGACAGTGGCAGTGGCAGTGGTGATTGTCATCGAAGTCTCCGTCTCACAGGGTCGTTGTCAGCCAGTCGTGCACCGTCTGGGCGGTGCGACCGACCTGGTCGCCGAGCATCGTGAAGTGGTTCCCGGTGGCGTCCGCCACCGTGTGCGGGTGCTGCCAGGACGGCCGCCAGTCGCGGTCCTCCGGCACCACGCCGAGGGGCTCCCCGGCGCGGACCAGCAGGGTGGGTGCGGTGCTGGGCAACGGCTCGAACTCGCCGTAGTGGCGGATGTACGACGCCCAGGCGAGGTACCGCTCGTCGGGCACTCCGGCGTCGTCCATCTCCAGCCCGTTGAGCAGTTCGGGGATCCACTGGCCGAGAACCGCGTCGGCCGGCGGGTAGGAGTCGAGCAGCACCACGGCGGCCGGTGTGAGGCCACCGGCCGCCAGCTCGGCGGTGAGGGCGTTGGCGACCAGACCGCCGGCCGAGTGTCCCAGCAGGATGAACGGCTCGCTGCCGGCGTCCTCGCGGATCGCCCGGGCCTGCAGGCGCAGCGCGGCGGCCAGGTCGGCGGGGGCCGGCTCGTCCGCCTGGTAACCGGGATTGACCAGGGCGGAGATCCGGTACCGGCCGCGCAGGGCGCCGGCCAGTCGGGCGTACTCCTGCGGACCGGCCATCAGCGAGGTCGTGCAACACGCGATGATCCGCGGGCCGTCGCCCTCCTCGGCCAGGCGTGCCAGTGCGGGTACGGCCACCCGCCCGGCGTCCACGTCGTCGGCGGTGAAGGTCGGCCGGTACTCGGCCAGCCGCATCAGTAGCGTCGTGTACTCGTGCAGGTCGTCGTTCTGCCGCGCCTGCCGGAACAGCGCGTCCAGGGTGGGGGCCGGCGTGGCCGGCGTCGTCCCGGCCATCTCCGCCATCAGGTGCCGGGCCAACCGGTCCGGGTCCTGATAGGTGAAGAGCAGGCCGGGAGGCATGTTCAGGCCGGCGGCGGTGTTGAGCCGCAGGCGGATCTCCTGCCCGATCACCGAGTCGACGCCGAGTTCGAGGAAGTCCCGGCCGGGCCGGATGGACTCGATGCCGGGGTAGCCGAGGACCTCAGCGGTCTCCAGCCGGATGAGGTCGCGGACCTCCTCGAACGTGGAGTCCCGGGACAGGACCGGCGCTGCCGACGCGGCCGACGGCTGCTCGGCGGGGGCCGCTGCGGTCGGCATGGTGACCGGTTCCAGCGCCGGCCAGTAGTGCTGCCGCTGGTACGGATAGGTGGGCAGGTCGACCCGCGCGGCTCCGGGCAGCAGTGCCGCCCAGTCCGGTCGTACGCCCCGGCAGTGCAGTCGGGCGAGCGCGGTTACCAGGGCTTCGACGTCGCCCCCGGCGCGGCGCTGTGCGGCGACGAACAGCGGGGCGCTGTCCCGGTCGGCGCCCTCGACGCAGTCGGCGCCCAACGGGGTGAGCACCGCGTCCGGACCGATCTCCAGGTAGGCGGTGACGCCCCGCTCGTGCAGGGTCCGGACGCCGTCCGCGAAGCGGACGGTGGCGCGGACCTGGTCGACCCAGTAGTCGGTGTCGAACTCCGCGACGCCGCCGGTCACCGTGGAGACGACCGGAATGCGGGCGGGGGCATGGGTCAGCCCTCGGATGGCCCGGGCGAAGTCAGCGGTCATCGGCGCCATCAGCGGTGAGTGCAGAGCGTGCTCCACGTCCAGCTTCCGGGTCTTGCCGAACCGCGCGACCACCTGCTCGACCGCCTCCGCCGCGCCGGACACCACCACCGACTTCGGGCCGTTGACGGCGGCGACGGACGCCACCGCCTCGAATCCGGCGAGCGCCTCCCGGACCTCCGCCTCGGTGGCCCGGACGGCGACCATCACGCCGCCGGCCGGGAGTGCCTGGATGAGCCGTCCTCGTGCCGCGACGAGCGCCGCCGCGTCGGGCAGCGACAGCACTCCGGCCGCGTGTGCCGCCGCGACCTCGCCGGTGGAGTGGCCGATGAGCTGGTCCGGGACCACTCCGAACGAGGCGACCAGGCGGTACAGCGCGACCTCGACGGCGAACAGCGCCGCCTGGGCGTACCCGGTGCGGCCCAGGGCGGCCTCGTCGTCGAGGACGACCTCCCGGATCGACCGGTCCAGGTGCACGTCGAGTTCGGCGCAGGCCGCGTCGAACGCCTCGGCGAACACCGGGAAGGTGGCGTACAGGTCCCGGCCCATGCCGACCCGCTGCGCGCCCGGACCGGAGAAGACGAAGGCCACCTGCGGTCGGGCCGCCGCGAGATCGCCGGGATCGGTCCCGTCGGCGATCCGGGTCAGCGCCGCGGTCACCGTGTCCATCTCGGTGCCGACCGCCACCGCCCGGTACTCGAAGTGCGAGCGGGTGACCGCGAGCGACCCCGCCACGTCGGCCGGATCCAGACCGGGGTGCTCCCGCAGGTACGCCAGCAGCTGCGCCGCCTGGGCGCGGAGCCCGGCGGGCTCGCGGGCCGACACCGGCCAGGCCAGGACGCCGTGGGTGGCACGGGTGCCCGGGGTGGCGAGCCGGCCCGCGGTCTCCTCGGGTTGTTCGAGGATCACGTGGGCGTTGGTGCCGCTGACCCCGAACGAGGAGACCGCGGCGCGGCGCGGCCGACCCTCGGCGGGCCATGGGCGCGACGAGGTGAGCAGTTCGACGGCGCCCGCGGACCAGTCCACCTGCGGGGTGGGTCGGTCGACGTGCAGGGTGGCCGGGAGCACGCCGTGCCGCATCGCCTCGACCATCTTGATGATGCCGGTGACGCCGGCGGCGGCCTGGGTGTGGCCGATGTTCGACTTGATCGAGCCGAGCCACAGCGGCCGGTCGGCGGGGCGGTCCTGACCGTAGGTGGCCAGCAGCGCCTGCGCCTCGATCGGGTCGCCGAGTCGGGTGCCGGTGCCGTGCGCCTCGACGACGTCGATGTCGGCCACGGTGAGCCGGGCGTTGGCCAGCGCGGCCCGGATCACCCGCTGTTGGGCGGGGCCGTTCGGGGCGGTCAGGCCACTGGACGCGCCGTCCTGGTTGACGGCGCTGCCGCGCAGCACGGCGAGCACGGGGTGACCGTTGCGGCGGGCGTCGGACAGCCGTTCCAGCAGGACCATCGCGGCGCCCTCACCCCAGCCCGTGCCGTCGGCCGCTGCGGCGAACGACTTGCAGCGGCCGTTGGCGGCCAGTCCACCCTGCTTCGAGAACTCGACGAAGACCGACGGTGTGGCCATCAGAGCGACGCCGCCGGCCAGCGCCAGGTCGCACTCGCCGTCGCGCAGGGACTGGGCGGCCAGGTGGACCGCGACGAGCGACGACGAGCAGGCGGTGTCCACGGTGAGCGCCGGCCCTTCCAGGCCGAACGTGTACGAGATCCGCCCGGAGACCACACTCGCCGAGTTGCCGGTGCCGAGGTGCCCGTCGAAGCCCTGCGCCAGGGCGGCGACCAGCACACCCGTGTAGTCCTGGTTGTTGGTGCCGGCGAAGACTCCGGTACGGCTGCCCCGGGCGGCGACCCGGTCGATCCCGGCCCGCTCGAAGGTCTCCCAGGCGATCTCCAGGAGCAGCCGCTGCTGCGGGTCCATGGCGATCGCCTCGCGCGGCGAGATGCCGAAGAAGCCGGGGTCGAAGTCACCGGCGTCGTAGAGGAAGGCACCGGAGCCCGCGGTGCTGAGCTCGGACAGGGCGGCCAGGTCCCAACCGCGATCGGACGGGAACTCACCAATCGCGTCCCGGCCCTCGGTCACCAGGTCCCAGAGCTGATCGGGGCCCCGGACTCCACCGGGCAGCCGGCAGCCCGTCGAGACGATCGCGATCGGTTCGGGCGCGGGCGGGGCCGCCGGGGCTGCGGCGCGTTGCTTGAGCCGCTTGTTGTCGGCGAGCGCCGCACGCAGCGCCGCCACCACCTCGTCGTAACTCGTGGCCATCGTCTACTCCCCGTCAGCTCTCGGTGCCGTCGAGGGCGAGGCGGACCAGCTCGCTGACGTCGAGCTCCGCCAGGTCCTCACCGTCGTCGTCGGTGGCCGGCGGCGCGTCCGGCGCCTCCGGCCCGGTCTGTGCCAGGCCGAGCAGGGTGTCCAGTAGGCCGGCCGCGCGCAGCCGCTCCACCGGGATCCGGGACAGGACCTCGCGGACCTGCTGCTCCTCCGGGTCCCCCGCCGCCTCCGGGCCAGCCAACTGGTCGAGGACGTGCTCGGCCAGGACCAGCGGTGACGGGTAGTCGAAGATCAGGGTCGCGGGCAACGGCAGGCCGAGTTCGGCGGAGAGCGCGTTGCGCAGCTCCACACCGGTCAGCGAGTCGAAGCCCAGTTCCAGGAATCCGCGGTCGACGTCGACACCGCCGGGGGCGGTGTGCCCCAGGACGGTGGCGGCGTTCTTGCGGATCAGGTCGAGCACGACCCGCTCCCGCTCGGCTGCCGGCAGGCCGGTCAGACTGCGTCGCAGGGCGTCGGCGTCGGCGTCGTTCTCGGCCCCCGGCGTACCGGCGGTGAGCGCGGCCCGCGCCTCGTCGATCTCGTCGAGCAGCCGGCCGGAGCGGACCGCCTGGAACGGCAGCGCGAACCGGGCCCAGTCGACGTCGGCGACGGCGAGCGCCACCTCGCGGTCGTCGATGGCGGCGGCCAGCGCGTCGATCGCCGAGTCCGGGTTCATCACGGGCAGGCCGCGGCGGCGCAACTGCTCCTGGGCCGGCCCCTCGGCCATGCCACCGTCGCCCCACGGCCCCCAGGCCACGGCGGTGCCGGCGAGGCCGCGGCCTCGTCGGGCTTCGGCGAGGGCGTCGAGGTACGCGTTGGCTGCCGCGTAGGCGCCCTGCCCGCCGCTGCCCCAGATCCCGGCGATGGAGGAGAAGAGCACGAACGCGTCGAGCTGTCGCTCCCCGAGCAGCGCGTCCAGGTGCACCGCGCCGGCGATCTTGGCGCGGACCACGGCGGCGAACTCGTCCAGGCCGGTGTCCCGCAGCGATCCGGGGGTGCCGACGCCGGCGGCGTGCACCACGGCGGTCAGCGGCAGGTCGGTGGGGACGCGGTCGAGCACGCCGGCCAGCGCGTCCCGGTCGGCGACGTCACAGGCCTCGACTGTCACCCGGGCACCGAGCGCGGTCAACTCACCGGTCAGATCGGCTACGCCTGGTGCGTCGGCGCCTCGGCGGCTGAGCAGGAGCAGGTGCTCGGCGCCCCGTTCGGCGAGCAGGCGTGCGACCCGCCCGCCCAGCGCTCCGGTGCCGCCGGTGACGAGGACCGTCCCGCGGGGACGCCACTGTGGCCCGGGGGTCGTGCCGCGGGGATGGCGGACCAACCGGCGGCCGAAGATCGCCGAGGCGCGGATCGCCACCTGGTCCTCACCGCCGCCGGCACCGGCGCCGGCCAGCACGGCGCAGAGCCGCGAGCCGGCCCGGTCGTCGAGCTGGGGCGGCAGGTCGACCAGACCTGCCCACAGTCGCGGCTGCTCCAGGGCGGCGACCCGGCCGAGACCCCAGACCTGCGCCTGGGCGGGCGCGGCGACCCGCTCCGAGCCGCCGATCGCGACGGCCCCGCGGGTCACGCTCCACACCGGAGCGGTGGCCCCGAGCTGGTCGAGCGCCTGGACCAGCGTCACAGTGCCGGCGACACCCCTGGTGAGGATCGGGTGCGTGGGGTGCGGGGCCTCGTCGTGGGCGAGCAGGGACACGATGCCGTGCACCGGGCCGTACTCGTCCAGGGCCGCGCTGAGCCGCGCGGCGGTGCCGGCGCGGGTCAGGTCCGCCGGCGTCAGCGTGACGGATCCGGTCGCCGCGCCGTGCCTGCGCAGCACGGCGGCCAGTTCGGCGGTGGGATGGTCAGGGGTGCTGACCAGCAGCCAGGTGCCGGTCAGCGTGGGCGTCCCGGTGGAGGACAGGGGCCGCCAGCGGACGCCGTACCGCCACCCGTCGATCGTCGAGCTCCGCCGGGCCTGTCGCCGCCAGACGGAGAGCGCCTGGACGACCGCCGGGAGGGTGGCGTCCGGTGGCAGGGCGAGTTCGGCGCCGATGCCGGCGAGGTCCGCGCGCTCGATGCGGTCCCACAGGTGCGCGTCGTCGGACGCGGCGGCCGGCAGGGCCCAGGAAACCGACCCGGGCCAGTAGTGCTGCCGCTGAAAGGCGTAGGTGGGCAGCTCGACCCGCCGCGCCCCGGGGTGCACGGCGACCCAGTCCACCGCGACGCCGCGGACGTGGAGCTGGGCGAGCCCGGCGCGCAGGGCGGTCGGTTGGTCGCGGTCGGATCGTTGCAGCGGTACGAACACCGCGTCGGACACACAGTCCGCGCCCATCGCGGAGAGCACCCCATCCGGGCCGATCTCCACGAAGGTGCTGACGCCGAGGCCTTCCAGGGTGGTGATGCCGTCGGCGAACCGGACCGCCTCCCGCACGTGCCGCACCCAGTAAGCCGCGTCCGGTGTCTCGGCGACCTGCCCCGTCACGTTGGAGATGATCGGAATCCGCGGCTGCGCGTACGTCAACGTCGCGGCGACCGACGCGAACTCCGCCAGCATCGGCTCCATCAGCACCGAGTGGAACGCGTGGCTGACCGTCAACCGCTTGGACTTCGCGAAGTGCGCGGCGACGGCTGCCACCGCGTCGGCGGCACCGGACAGCACCACCGAACGGGGACCGTTGACGGCCGCGACGGAAACCCCGTCGACCAGCAGCGGCACCACCTCGGCCTCGGTGGCCCGCACCGCGACCATGACCCCGCCGGCGGGCAACGCCTGCATCAGGCGGCCGCGCGCCGTGACCAGCTTCGCGGCGTCGGCCAGGGTCAGCACACCGGCGACGTGGGCGGCGGCGATCTCGCCGATCGAGTGGCCCACCAGGTAGTCGGGGGTGGCGCCCACCAGGCGGTACAGCGCGACCTCGACCGCGAACAACGCGGCCTGGGTGTAGACCGTCTGGTCCAGCTCGTCGCCGTCGGCGATCACCGAACGCAGCGGTCGGTCCAGATGCAGGTCCAACTCGGCGCAGGCCGCGTCGAACGCGTCGGCGAAGACCGGGTAGGTGGTGGCCAGTTCCAGGCCCATCCCCGGCCGCTGTGAGCCCTGACCGGAGAACACGAACGCCGTCCGGCCCCGCACGATCGACCCCGTGATCGGAGCCGGTGATCCGGCGGCCGTCGCCGCCAGCTCGGCACGGCCGAACACCGCGGCCCGGTGCCGATGCGGGGTACGTGTGGTGGCGAGGGAGAACCCGACGTCGTAGGGGTCCAGCTCCGGGTGCTCGTCCAGGTGGCCGAGCAGCCGCTCGGCCTGGTCCCGCAGCCCCTCCTCGGTACGCGAGCTGAGCAGCCAGACGCAGGGCCGTTGCGGGTTCGTGGCGGGGTCCGGGGCTGCCGGGATCGGGTCGCCCTCCAACACGACGTGGGCGTTCGTCCCGCTGATGCCGAACGACGAGACGGCGGCCCGGCGTGGTCCGTCGCCCTCCCACGGCAGGGACCTGTCGAGCAGCGCGACCGCACCGGACTCCCAGTCCACCTCGGCGCTCGGCTGGTCCACGTGCAGCGTTCGGGGCAGCACCCCGTACCGCATCGCCTGGATCACCTTGATCACCCCGGCAACACCGGCGGCGGCCTGGGTGTGGCCGATGTTCGACTTGATCGAGCCCAGCCGCAGCGGGCGGTCCGCGGGTCGGTGCTGCCCGTAGGTGGCGAGCAAGGCCTGGGCCTCGATCGGGTCACCGAGTCGGGTGCCGGTGCCGTGCGCCTCGACGAGGTCCACGTCGGAGGGTCGCAGGCCGGCGTCGGTGAGGGCGGCCCGGATGACCCGCTGCTGGGCGGGCCCGTTGGGGGCGGTCAGCCCGTTCGACGCGCCGTCCTGGTTGATCGCGCTGCCGCGTACCGTGGCGAGGATCTGGTGACCGGCGGCCAGCGCCGCGGATCGGCGCTCGAGCAGCAGCATGCCCGCGCCCTCGCCCCAGCCGGTGCCGTCGGCGTCGTCGGCGAACGCCTTGCAGCGACCGTCGGCGGCGAGCCCGCGCTGGCGGCTGAACTCGACGAACCGGCCCGGGGTGGCCATCACCGTGACGCCGCCGGCCAGCGCCTGCCGGCACTCGCCCCGGCGCAGCGACTGGGCGGCGAGGTGCAGCGCGACGAGCGACGACGAGCAGGCGGTGTCGATGGTGACGGCCGGGCCCTCCAGACCGAGCGCGTAGGAGATCCGGCCGGAGGCGACGCTGCCGGCGTTACCGGTCATGGTGTGCCCCTCGACGCCCTCGGTGGAGCCGTAGAGCAGCGCGCCGTAGTCCTGGCCGTTCGAGCCGACGAAGACGCCGACCTGCTCGCCGCGGGCGGTCGACGGGTCGATGCCGGCGTGCTCGAACGCCTCCCAGGCGGTCTCCAGCAGGAGCCGCTGCTGCGGGTCCATGGCCAGGGCCTCGCGCGGCGAGATGCCGAAGAACTCCGGGTCGAACGCGGCGGCCCCGTAGAGGAAGCCACCCTCGCGGACGTAGCTGGTGCCGGCGTTGTCCGGGTCGGCGTCGTAGACGCTGTCGACGTCCCAGCCACGGTCGGCGGGGAACGTGGAGATGGCGTCCACGTCGTCGCGCACGAGCTGCCACAACTGGTCGGGGTTGTCGGCGCCGCCGGGGAAGCGGCACGACATGCCCACCACGACGATCGGGTCGTCCTGGTCGGCAGCGCCGACTGGGTCGGCAGCGCCGACGGAGACGCCCTGGTCGGCGGTAGCGGGCTCGGTGTCACTGTCGGCGCCGAGCAGGCCGCTGAGGTGGCCGCCGAGGGCGAGCGCGCTCGGGTGGTCGAAGATCAGGGTGGCGGGTAGCCGCAGGCCGGTGGCGGCGGCGAGCGCGTTGCGCAGCTCGACAGCGGTGAGCGAGTCGAAGCCGAGGTCACGGAAGGCGCGTTCCGCTTCCACGCCGTCCGCGTCGGGGTGGCCGAGGACCGCGGCGGCGTGCCCGCGGACCAGGTCGACGAGCGCGGTGGCGCGGTCCCGGGGGGTCATCGACCGCAGCTGTCGGGTCAGGTCGCCGGACGGGTCGGTAGCGGTGGTCGCGGCGGCTTCCGGGATGGTGGCGAGGGTCGGGTTGGGGCGTACCGCGGTGAAGCCGGGGGCGAACCGCTCCCAGTCGACGTCGGTCAGGGCCAGGACCGGCTCACCGCCGCCGATCGCCTGGGCGAGACCGGCGAGGGCCAACTCCGGGTCCATCGCGCCCAGGCCGCCTCGGCTGAGCCGCTCCCGACGCACGGCCTCCTCGGCGAGGCCGCCGTCGCCCCAACGGCCCCAGGCGATCGAGGTCGCCGGTAGGCCGTCGGCGGCCCGCTGCTCGGCGAGGGCGTCGAGGTACGCGTTGGCGGCGGCGTATGCGCCCTGTCCCGCGTTGCCGAGGGTGCCGGCGAACGACGAGAACAGCACGAACGCGCTCAGGTCCCGGTCCCGTGTGAGGTCGTGCAGGTGTTGGGCGGCGACGGCCTTCGGGGCCAGGACCCGGTCGATCCGGTCCCGGTCGAGGCTGCCGAGGGTGCCGTCGTCCAGGACGGCGGCCGTGTGGAAGACGGAGGTCAGGTCGTCCAGGCCGTCGATCACTGTGCGCAGGGCGTCCCGGTCGGCGATGTCGCAGGCGGTGATCGTCACCTGGACGCCGGCCTGTTCCAGTTCGGCGCGCAGGTCGTCGGCGCCGGGGGCGTCGGGGCCACGGCGGCTGACGAGCACCAGGTGCTCGACGCCGTTGCGGGCCAGCCAGCGGGCCGTGTGCGCGCCGATCGCGCCGGTGCCGCCGGTGACCAGCGCGGTGCCGGACGGCGACCAGCCGGCCGCGCCGGTCTGCGGGGCGCGGGTCAGCCGGCGGGTGTAGAGGCCCGAGGCGCGGACGGCGAACTGGTCCTCGTCGTCGCCGGCGGTGAGTGCCGCGACGAGCCGGGTGGCCGAGCGGGGGTCGGGCTGCGCGGGCAGGTCGACCAGGCCACCCCAGCGGTGCGGCTCCTCGAGGGCGACGACCCGGCCGAAGCCCCAGAGCGCCGCCGGTGTGGGTGACGGGGCGGCGTCGGATCGGCCGACCCGGACACCGGACCGTGTGGCGAGCCAGAGCGGGGCGGTGACGCCCGCGTCCGCGAGCCCGTGCAGCACCGTGGACGTGTCGTGCACCGCGTCGGCGGCGGTCGCCTCGGCGAAGGGCAGCGCGAGCAGGGACAACACTCCGTCGACAGGCGTTCCCGCAACGGCGGTGGCGACCGCGTCGGCGACGGTGGTCCGCTCGATCGGGCCTTCTTCGATGGTCACCGGTACGGTCCGGGCACCGGCCTGCCGGAGGGCGTCCTCGACGGCGTCCGACCACTGTTCGCCGGTGGGGCGCAGAACCAGCCAGGTGCCGGTGTGGGTGCTCTCGGCCGGTGTGGTCCGGCTCTGCCAGGTGATCCGGTACCGCCAGTCGTCGAGGATGTGGTGCTGGCGTGTGCGGCGACGCCAGGCGGTCAGTGCGGGCAGCAGCTCGGTGCCGTCCCCGGTGATGCCCAGCGGGGTGAGGTCGCCGTTCTCGACGGCCCGCCAGAACTCGCTGTCCACCGGGTCCGCCAGGCTCGTCGCGCCGCCGGGGGTGGGCCAGTAGCGCTGGTGTTGGAAGGGGTAGGTGGGCAGGTCGACGGTCCGGGTGGCCGGGATGACGGTGGTCCAGTCGACGGGTGCGCCCTGCACCCATGCCTCGGCCAGCGACCGCACGAACCGCTCGGGGCCGCCTTCGTCGCGGCGCAGCGTGCCGACGGTGGTGGCCTCGATCGCACCGGTGAGCACCGGGTGCGCGCTGACCTCGATGAAGATCCGATGCCCCGCCGCCTGCGCGGCCTGCACCGCCAGATCCAGGCGCACCGGCTGACGCAGGTTCCGGTACCAGTAGGCGGCGTCCATGACACCGCCGTCCTCGACTGTCGAGAACACCGGCACCGCGCCGGCCATGGGCTGCACCCCGTCGAGCAGGCGGGCCAGCTCGGCCTCCACCGGCTCGACCAACGCGCAGTGCGAGGCGTAGTCGACCTTCACCCGCTTGGCCCGCACCCCGGCCGCCTCGGCGGCGGCCAGGAACGCGTCCAGGTCCGCGCCGGCCACCACCACACTGGTCGGACCGTTGACGACCGCGACACTGACACCCTCGGTCAACAACGGGGTGACCACGTCCAGGCCGGCGCTGACCGACACCATCCCACCACTACCGGCGATCGCCAGCAGGGCCTGACTGCGCAGGGCGACGACCTTCGCGGCGTCACTCAGAGACAGCACCCCGGCGACACAGGCCGCCGCGATCTCACCCTGCGAGTGACCGATCACCGCATCGGGGGTCACACCCCTGGACCGCCACACCTCGGCCAACGCGACGTGCACCGCCCAGAGGACCGGCTGCACCACGTCCACCCGCTCCAACGGATCGTCGGAGCGCAGCACGTCCAGGAGGTTCCAGTCCACGAACGGCGCCAGGGCCGCCGCGCACTCGGCGATCCGGGCCGCGAACACCGGCTCGGCGTCCAGCAGACCCACCGCCATCCCCACCCACTGGGAGCCCTGGCCCGGGAAGACGAACACCACACCCGCGTCCGGGTGGGCCGAGCCGGCCACCAGCGCACCCGACGGCAGGCCGTCCCGGAGGGCGGACAGGCCGGCGCCGTGGTCCGGGCCGAGCACGACCGCCCGGTGGTTCAGCACCGATCGGGTGGACAGCAGCGAGTACGCCACCGCCCCCGGATCCGCCGTCACCCGCGACAGCCGCTCGGCCTGCCCGCGCAGCGCCTCCGGCGCCGCCGCCGACAACAGCCACGGCACGTTCGACTCCGTCACGACCGGCTCGTCGACGGGCGTGGCCGGCGCCTCCTCGATGATCACGTGGGCGTTGGTGCCGGACACCCCGAACGATGACACCCCGGCCCGACGCGGGCGCTCCCCCACCGTCCACGGCCGGGACGACGTCAGTAGCTCCACCGCACCGGCCGACCAGTCCACCTGCGGTGTCGGCTCGTCCACGTGCAGCGTGCGCGGCAACGTCTCATGACGCAGCGCCTCGACCACCTTGATGATCCCGGCGACACCGGCGGCTGCCTGGGTGTGCCCGATGTTCGACTTCACCGACCCCAACCACAGCGGCTGACCGGCGGGCCGGTCCTGGCCATAGGTCGCCAGGACCGCCTGCGCCTCGATCGGGTCGCCCAGGGTGGTGCCGGTGCCGTGCGCCTCGACCACGTCGACGTCCGCCGCCGACAGTCGGGCGTCGACCAGCGCGGCCTGGATCACCCGCTGCTGCGACGGCCCGTTCGGGGCGGTCAACCCGTTCGACGCGCCGTCCTGGTTGACCGCGCTTCCGCGCACCACGGCGAGCACCCGGTGACCGTTGCGGACCGCGTCGGAGAGCCGCTCCACCAGCAGCACCCCAGCGCCCTCGGCGAAGCCGGTGCCGTCGGCGGCACCCGCGAACGCCTTGCACCGGCCGTCCGCCGCCAGGCCACGCTGGCGGGAGAAGCCGACGAACAGCGACGGGGTGGCCATCACCGTGACACCGCCGGCCAGCGCGAGTGAGCACTCACCGGCCCGCAGCGCCTGCGCCGCCAGGTGCAGTGCCACCAGCGACGACGAGCACGCGGTGTCGACGGTGACCGCCGGCCCCTCCAGACCCAGGGAGTACGACACCCGGCCGGAGATGACAGCGCCCGCGTTGCCGGTGGCCAGATAGCCCTCCAGCCCTTCGGACGCGCCCATCAGGATGGCCGAGTAGTCCGAGCCGTTGGTGCCCGCGAACACGCCGGTACGCGACCCGGACAGCGACGCCGGGTCGATGCCGGCCCGTTCGATCGCCTCCCAGGACACCTCCAGCAGGAGCCGCTGCGCCGGGTCCATGGCCAGGGCCTCGCGGGGGCTGATCCCGAAGAAGCCGGCGTCGAAGTCACCCGCCCCGCTCAGGAACCCGCCCTCGGCGGCGTACGACGTCCCGGGGTTGTCCGGGTCGGGGTCGAACAGCGCCTCGGTGTCCCAGCCCCGGTCGGACGGGAACGGCGTGATGCCGTCCCCGTCCCCCGCGACCAGGTTCCACAGCGACTCCGGAGAGTCCACGCCGCCGGGGAACCGGCAGCCCACGCCGATGATCGCGATCGGCTCGTCGGCGCGTACCTCCAGGTGCCGGATACGCTCCTGCGCGGTTTCCAGGTCGGCGGTGACCCGCTTGAGGAAGTAGCGCAACCGCTCTTCGTTGGCCATCGGTAGGTCTCCCCTTGTGAGCGTGCGGGTCAGGCGATGCCGAACTTCTTGCCGAGGAGGTCGAACATCTCCTCGTCGGTGGCGTCGGCGAGGGCTTCGCCCGCGGTCTCCACCGGCTCGGCGCGTCCGTGCTTCCAGTCCGCGACGAGCGCCTGCATGCGGGTCATCAGCCGGACGTACGTGACGTCGTCCGGTTCGAGGCTGTCCAGGGCCGCTTCCAGGCGGTCCAGGTCGTCCACCGCGGAGGTGTCCCCCGTCCCGCCGCACAGGCTGTCCAGGAAGGCGGCGAGCGTTGTCGGGTTCGGATAGTCGAAGACCAGCGTGACGGGCAGCCGCAGCCCGGTGGCGGCACCCAGGCGGTTGCGCAGTTCCACGGCGGTCACCGAGTCGAAGCCCAACTCCTGGAACGCCTTCTTCGGCGGCACCTCGTCGGCGGAGGCGTACCCGAGCACCGTGGCCACCTGCGCCCGTACCGTGTCGAGCAGGGCCTTGGCTCGCTCGGCCGGCGGCAGGCCCGCGAGGCGCGCGGCGGCGCTCTCGCCGGCTCCGTCGCCGTCGCGGGCGATCGCCGCGAGCACCTGCTGCGCCTCCGGGATCGCGCTGACCAGGGGGCTGGGTCGGGTCGCGGTGACCGCGACGAAGAACCGTTCCCACCGGATGTCGGCGACGGTGAGGAACGGCTCGTCGTGCTCCACCGCCTGGCGCAGGGTGGTGATCGCCAGCTCGGGTGCCATTTCGGCGACGCCGTGCCGGGTCAGCAGCTCACCGAACTCCCCGTCGGCCATGCCGCCGCCACCCCAGGCGCCCCAGGCGATCGCGGTGCCCGGCAGGCCGAGCGAGCGACGGTGCTGCACCAGGGCGTCCAGGTAGGCGTTCGCGGGAGCGTAGTTGCCGACGCCGGAGCTGGCCACCGTGCCGGCGAACGAGGAGAACGTGATGAACGCGTCCAGGTCCAGGTCCCGGGTCAGCTCGTGCAGGTGGCGCGCGGAGTCCACCTTGGCGCGCAGGACGCCGTCGACGCGGTGGGTCTCCAGGGCGTCGATCACGCAGTCGTCGAGGACGGCGGCGCTGTGCACCACTGTGGTCAGCGGTGTCTCGGCGGGGATCGCGTCGATCAGCGCGGCCAGGGCGTTGCGGTCGGCGGCGTCGCAGGCGGCCACCGTGACCGTCGCGCCCAACGTGGTGAGGTCGTCGCGCAATGCCTCGGCGCCCGGTGCGTCCGGGCCGCGGCGGCTGACCAGCAGCAGGTGCTCGGCGCCGTGCGCGGCCAACCATCGGGCCAGCTGGGAACCGAGACCGCCGGTGCCGCCCAGGATGAGAGTGGTGCCGCGCGGCTGCCAGCGGCGGGCCGGGCTGCGGCCTCCGACCGGGGCGCGCATCAGCCGCCGGCCGAGGAGGCCGGGCGCACGGATCGCGGTCTGGTCCTCGCCGGTCGCGCCGGAGAGCAGGGCGCAGAGCAGGTTGGCACCGCGCTCGTCGAGGGTCGCGGGTAGGTCCACCAGCCCGCCCCAGCGTTCCGGGTGTTCCAGGGCGGCCACCCGGCCGAAGCCCCAGAGCAGCGCCTGGGCCGGGTTGGCCAGGGGGTCGTCCGGTCCGGTGCCGATCGCGCCCCGGGACGCGCACCACAGGGGCGCGCCGATGCCGAGGTCGCCGAGGGCCTGCACCAGGACGACGGTGGCGGCGAAACCGCGCGGCGTGGAGCGGTACCGGGCCAGGACCCGCTCGTCCAGGGCGAGCAGGGACAGCACGCCGTCCGGACGGTCACAGTCGGCCGCGTCGAGGGCCAGGGTGAGCTGGGCGGCCAACGCGGTCCGGTGGACGTCGAACGGGTCGATCTCCACCGGCACCACCCGCGCGCCGCCGACTCGCAGAGCCGAGCTGACCTCGGCCGGCAGCGGCGAGTCGATCCCGGCCGGTACGGCGACCAGCCAGGTGCCGGTGAGACGGGCCGGTTGGTTTGGGACGCGGACCCACTCGTCGCGGTAGCGCCAGCTGTCCAGCTTCGAGCCGGTCTGCCGCTGCCGCCGCCACGACGACAACGCCGGGAGCAGGTCTCCCACCGCCGCCGGGTCGACGCCGATGGTCTCGGCGAGCACGTCCGCGTCCTGCTGCTCGACGGCGTTCCAGAAGACCGCGTCGTCAGTGCTCGCGGCCACGACGGCGGGAGCCGGGGGCCGTTGGCCGCCCAGCCAGTACGGCCGGCCCTGGAACGCGAAGGTCGGCAACGGCACGGTGCGCCCCTGCGGGTGGACGGTTGCGAAGTCGACTGCGGCACCGTGCACGTACGCGGAGGCCAGCGAGTGGGTGAACCGCCGGAGCCCGCCGTCGCCGCGCCGCAGCGTGCCCAGGACCACGGCGTCGCCGCCGTGGTCCTCGGCGAGGCCGGTGAGCCCGGCGATCAGCACCGGGTGCGGGCTGATCTCGACGATCAGGGCGTGACCGGCTTCCAGTGCGGTGTGCACGGCCAGGTCGAGGCGGACCGGGTTGCGCAGGTTGTCGTACCAGTAGGCGGCGTTCATCGCGGTGCCGTCGATCGGCGTGCCGGCGACCGTGGAGATGATCGGCACGGTGCCGGTGGTCGGCGTGATCCCGTCCAGGAGCCGGGCCAGCTCGGCCTCGATCGGTTCCACCTGGGCGCAGTGCGAGGCGTAGTCCACCTGCACCTGCCGGGCGCGGACCCCGGCCGCCTGGGCTGCGGTCAGGAAGGCCGCGACGTCGGCGCCCGCCACGACCACACTGGACGGGCCGTTCACGGCCGCGACGGCGATCCCGTCGGTGAGCAGCGGTTCGACGGTGGCGAGTGGGGCGTTCACCGAGACCATGCCGCCGGTGCCGGACAGTGCGAGCAGGGCGCGGCTGCGCAGGGCGACCACCTTGGCGGCGTCGGTCAGCGACAGCGCGCCAGCCACGCAGGCGGCGGCGATCTCGCCCTGTGAGTGGCCGACGACCGCGCCGGGTCGTACGCCACGGGAGATCCAGGTTTCGGCGAGCGAGACCATCACCGCCCAGAGCGCGGGCTGCACCACGTCGACGCGGTCCAGCGCGGTCGGGTCGGTGGAGCGCAGCACGTCCAGCAGCGACCAGTCGACGTACGGTTCGAGGGCGGCGGCGCACTCGGCGATCCGGGCGGCGAAGACCGGCTCCTGGTCGAGCAGTTCGGTCGCCATGCCGAGCCACTGTGAGCCCTGGCCGGGAAAGACGAAGAGCGGTCTGCCGGCGAGCTGCCGGTCGGCGCGGGGTGCGCTGCCGTCGGGAAACTCGGCGAGGCTGGTCAGCATCTCGTCCCGGTCGGCGCCGACGACCACGGCACGGTGGTCGAAGGTGGCCCGGGTCCTCCACAGGGAGTGGCCGACGTCCGACGGCGTGAGCGAGGGGTGCCGCGTCAGGTGGTCGTGCAGGCGGCGGGCCTGCGCGACGAGGCCGGCCTCGGTGCGTGCCGAGATCGGCCAGGTGGCGACCGGACCGTCGGTCATGTCGGTGGTGTCGACGGGGGCCTCGGTCGGCGGCTGCTCCAGGATGATGTGCCCGTTGGTGCCGGAGACGCCGAAGGACGACACCCCGGCCCGGCGCGGGTGCCCGGTCTCCGGCCACGGAATCGTCTCGGTGAGGACCTGCGCGGCACCCGTCGACCAGTCCACGTGTGAGGTGGGCGCGTCGACGTTGAGTGTCTTCGGCAGGATCCCGTGTTGGATGGAGAGGACTGCCTTGATCAGCCCGGCGATACCGGCCGCCGACTGGGTGTGCCCGATGTTCGACTTGACCGAGGTGATCCAGAGCGGGTTCTCCGCCGGCCGGCCCCGGCCGTACGTCTCCAGCAGCGCCTGCGCCTCGATGGGGTCGCCGAGGGTGGTGCCGGTGCCGTGCGACTCGACGGTGTCGACCTGGTCCGGGGTGAGTCGCGCGTTGGCGAGCGCGGCCCGGATGACCCGCTCCTGGGCCGGCCCGTTGGGAGCGGTGAGGCCGTTGGAGGCACCGTCCTGGTTGGTCGCGCTGCCGCGCACGATCGCCAGGATCGGGTGGCCGTTGCGCTGTGCGTCGGAGAGCCGCTCGGCCATGATGATGCCGACGCCCTCTCCCCAGGCGGTGCCGTCGGCGGCTTCGGCGAAGGGCTTGCACCGCCCGTCCGCCGCCAACCCCTTCTGCCTGCTGAACAGGATGAACGCGCCCGGTGCCGCCATGATCGTGACGCCGCCGACCAGGGCCAGGTCGCACTCGCGCGACCGCAGTGACTGGACGGCCCAGTGCATGGCGACGAGCGACGACGAACAGGCCGTGTCCACGGTGACGGCCGGGCCGCCGAACCCCAGGCTGTACGCGATCCGGCCGGACGCGACACTGGTGGTGGTGCCGGTGCCGAGGTACATGTCGACGCCCTCGGGGGCCTCGTGCAACGCGGTGCCGTAGTTCTGCTGGGTGATGCCGACGAACACGCCGGTCTGGCTGCCGCGCAGGCTCTGCGGGTTGACGCCGGCCCGTTCGATCGCCTCCCAGGACGCCTCCAGCAGCAGCCGCTGCTGCGGGTCCATGGCGAGCGCCTCGTGCGGGCTGATCCCGAAGAACGCGGCGTCGAAGTCCGCGGCGTCGTCCAGGAACGAGCCCTCCCGCACGTAGCTCTGGCCGGGTGCGTCCGCGTCCGGGCTGTAGAGCGACTCCAGGTCCCAGCCCCGGTCTGCGGGCAGGGGGCCGAGCGCGTCGCGCTCGCCGATGAGCATCTGCCAGAGGTCGTCCGGCCCGCGTACGCCTCCGGGGAACCGACAGCTCATCGAGACGATCGCGATCGGCTCCCGGTCACGGTTCTCGGCCTCGTGCAACTGCTGCTTGGTCTCCTGAAGGGTGGTGGTGACCTTCTTGAGGAAATGGCGAAGCTTCTCGTCGTCTGCCATCACGACACTCCGAACTCTCGGGTGATGAACTCGAACATCTCGTCGTCGGTGGCCGACTCGAGGTCCTGCGTCACGTCCGCGGCGCCGGTGGGCTCCAGCCCGGCCAGCAGGTCACGCAGGCGGCTGGTCACCTGCTCGCGTACCGATCCGTCGCCGGGCAACGTGGCCACGGCGGCCTCGATCCGACTCAGCTCGGCCAGCAGCGGCTCGGCCGCCCCGGCCTCGTCCGGCACCACCTGCGCCCGCAGGTACGCGGCGAGCGAGTGGGCGTTCGGGTAGTCGAAGACGAGGGTGGCGCGCAGCCGCAGGCCGGTCGCGACGTTGAGCCGGTTGCGCAGCTCGACGGCGGTCAGCGAGTCGAAGCCCAGTTCCTTGAACGGCAGGGTCGGGTCCACGTCGTCGGGGCCCGGGTAGCCGAGGACGGCGGCGACGTTGGCGCGTACCACCTGGAGGACCAGGGCGTCGGCGTCCTCGTCGGCGAGACCGGCGAGCCGCTGGGCGAGGCCCACGACCGACGGGCCGCCGGCCGGTTCGGCGACCGGCCGGGCCGCGCCTCGGACCAGACCGCGCAGCAGCGCCGGCACGGTCTCCGCCGGCTGGTGGCGCAGCCCGGCCAGGTCCAGGTCCGCCGGGACCAGCAACGGCTCGTCGAGTACGCCTGCCGTGTCGAACAGGGCGAGCGCACGGGCGGTCGGCAGTCGACGGACGCCGCCGCGTGCCACCCGGCGCAGATCGGCGCCGTCCAGGTGCCCGGTCATGCCGCTGGCCTGCTCCCACAGGCCCCAGGCCAGGGATTCGGCGGGCAGGCCGAGCGCCCGCCGGTGCCGGGCCAGCTCGTCGAGGAAGGCGTTGGCCGCCGCGTAGTTGCCCTGTCCCGCGCCGCCGAGGACGCCGGCCGCCGAGGAGAAGAGCACGAACCGGGCGACCTTGCGGTCCCTGGTCAGCAGGTGGAGGTTCCACGCGGCGTCGGTCTTCGGTGCCAGCACGGCGTCGATGCGGTCCGGGGTCAGCGCGGTGACGACGCCGTCGTCCAGTGCGCCTGCCGCGTGCACCACTGTCAGTGGTTGGTCGGCGGGTATCCGGTCGAGGACCGCCGCGAGGGCGTCCCGGTCGGTGGCGTCGCAGGCCTCCACGACGACCTGGGCGCCGAGCTCGGTCAGGTCGGTGACCAGGGCGTCCACCCCGTCGGCGGCGCGTCCGCGACGTCCGGTCAGCACCAGCCGCCGGGCCCCGTGCTCGGTGACCAGGTGTCGGGCGAGCAGCCCGCCGAGGGTGCCGGTGCCACCGGTGATCAGAACGGTGCCGTCCGGGTCGCCGCCGGCGATGTCGGTACGCGGTTCCGGGGCCACCGGGACCGGTGCCAGTCGCGGGGCCAGCGGCCGACCGGCACGGACGACCACCTGCGGCTCACCGGAGGCGACCGCCGGGACGGCCACGGTCAGCGAGGTGGGATCGTCGTCGAGGTCGAGGAGGACGAAGCGGTCCGGGTTCTCCGCCTGCGCGGTGCGGATCAGGCCCCACGCGGCGGCTGCGGCCAGGTCACCGGCCGGGTCGCCGGTGTTCGCCGCGACCGCGCCCCGAGTGACGGCGACCAGTCGCGACGCCCCGAACGCGGGCTCCGCGAGCCATCGCTGCACCAGGTCGAGCGCGAGGGTGGTGCGGTGCCGCGCGCCGACGCCGGGCTCGGCCGCCGCCTGCGGATCCGCTTCGAGCGTCACGAAGACCAGGTCGGGTACGGCCGGGGCGTCCGCCAACGCGGCCAGGTCCGGGTATCCGGTCCCGGCGACGCGGGTGAGCTGGTACGGGTCGACGCCGACGACAGCGGTGGCCGGGGCCGTCCCGGGCAGCACCGGGGTCCAGTCCAGCCGGTACAGCGACTCGTGGTCGCCGCCGCGGGCGCTGGCCAGCCGGTCCGCCGACACCGGCCGCATGATCAGCGAGTCGATCTCGGCGACCGGGGCGCCGGTGCTGTCGGCGACGGTGAACGAGACGCCGACGGCGCCGGCCGGCTTGAGTCGGATCCGGAAGCTGGAGGAGCCGGTGGTGTGCAGGGAGATGCCGCTCCACACGAACGGGAGGCGGCTGCGCTCGGCCGGTTCGCCGTCGCCCATCCGGGTCAGGAAGGTGTTCAGCGACATGGCCTGCAGGCCGGCGTCGAGCAGGGCCGGGTGCATGCCGTACGCGCCTGCGGCGGCCCGGCCGGACTCGGGCAGGGACAGCTCCGCGTAGACGTCGTCCTCGGTGACCCAGGCGGCGCGCAGGCCCTGGAACATCGGCCCGTAGTCGAACGCGGTTCGGCTGACGGCCTCGTAGAACTCGGAGAGGTCGACCGGCCGGGCGCCGGGTGGCGGCCAGGTGGTGAGGTCGGCCGGCCCGGTCGGGTCGGCGGCGGTGCTGATCGCGCCGGTGGCGTGGTGGACCCAGCCGGTGGCGTCCAACGGGTCGCCGGCCTCGCCCTCGTCGGAGCGGGAGCGGACGTTGATGGCGCGCCGGCCGTTGCCGTCCGGCGGTCCCACCCAGAGCTGTAGTTGGCGGGCGCCGCGCTCGGGAACGATCAGCGGGGTGAGCAGTGTGAGTTCTTCCAGCCGCCGGCATCCGGTCTGACCCGCGACGTGCAGGGCGAGTTCGACGAAGGCGGTGCCGGGCATGACGTTGGCACCCATCACCTTGTGTTCGCCGAGCCAGGGGTGGGCCTCGACGGAGAGCAGGCCGGTGAAGAGGACCGCGTCGGAGTCGAGCAGCGGGATGGCGGCGCCGAGCATCGGGTGGCTCGCCGCGTTGAGGCCGGCGGTGGCGATGTCGGCGCTGATCGGGAGGTTGACCTCGTCGACCCAGAACCGCTGGTGTTGGAAGGGGTAGGTGGGAAGGTCGACGGTCCGCGTTGCCGGGATGGCCGTGGTCCAGTCGACGGGTGCGCCCTGCACCCACGCCTCGGCCAGGGCCCGCACGATCTGAGCGGGGCCGCCCTCGCCTCGACGCAGCGTCCCGACGGCCGGAGCGTCCACGCTGTCGGCGATCGCCCCGGTCAGCACCGGATGCGCGCTGATCTCCACGAAGATCCGGTGCCCAGCGGTGTACGCGGCCTGCACGGCCTGGTCGAGCCGGACCGGCTGGCGCAGGTTCTGGTACCAGTAACCGGCGTCCATCTCCCCGCCGCCCTCGACGGTCGAGAACACCGGCACCGAGCCCGGGAGCGGTCGCACCCCGTCGAGCAGTCGGGCCAGTTCCGCCTCCACGGGCTCGACCAGAGCGCAGTGCGAGGCGTAATCGACCTTGACCCGCTTCGCCCGCACCCCGGCCGCCTCGGCGGCGGCCAGGAACGGCTCCAGGTCGGCACCGGCGACGGCGACGCTGGTCGGGCCGTTGACCACCGCGACGCTGACCCCGTCGGTCAGCAGCGGGGTGACCACGTCCAGGCCGGCGTTGACCGACACCATCCCGCCGCTGCCCGACAGCGCGAGCAGCGCCTGACTGCGCAACGCCACGACCTTCGCCGCGTCACTCAGCGACAAGACTCCGGCGACACAGGCCGCAGCGATCTCACCCTGCGAATGACCGATCACCGCATCGGGGGTCACACCCTTGGACCGCCACACCTCGGCCAACGCGACATGCACCGCCCAGAGGACCGGCTGCACCACGTCCACCCGCTCCAACGGATCGTCGGAGCGCAGCACGTCCAGGAGGTTCCAGTCCACGAACGGCGCCAGCGCCGCCGCACACTCGGCGATCCGGGCCGCGAACACCGGCTCGGACTCCAACAACCCGGCGGCCATCCCGACCCACTGGGAGCCCTGACCGGGGAAGACGAACACCACACCGGCGGAACGGGCCACACCGGACACCACAGCGCTGGACGGCAACCCGTCGGCCAGCGCGGCCAGACCGGCACGGTGATCAGGGCCGAGCACCACAGCCCGCTGGACGAATTCGGATCGGCCCAGCAGCGAGTGGGCGACCTCGGCGGCCTCCGACTCCAGGCCGGCGAGTCGGCGGGCCTGATCGGCGACGGCCTTGGTGGTACGCCCGGACAGCACCCATGGCACGTCCGGCGACACGACTGTCGACTCGTCGGCCGGCGTAGCCGGCGCCTCCTCGATGATCACGTGGGCGTTGGTGCCGGAGACCCCGAAGGACGAGACGCCGGCCCGCCGTGGCCGCCCGTACGTCTCCCACGGCCTCGCGTCGGTGAGCAGCTCGACTGCACCGGCCGACCAGTCCACCTCGGGTGTGGGCTCGTCCACGTGCAGGGTGCGCGGCATCGTCTCGTGGCGGATCGCCGCGACCATCTTGATGATCCCGGCGACACCGGCGGCGGCCTGCGCGTGGCCGATGTTCGACTTGATCGAGCCGAGCCGCAGCGGCCGGTCCGCCGGCCGACCCTGACCGTAGGTGGCCAGCAGCGCCTGCGCCTCGATCGGGTCGCCCAGCACCGTGCCGGTGCCGTGCGCCTCCACCACGTCGACGTCGGCGCTGTTCAGGCCCGCGTTGGCAAGGGCGGCGCGGATGACGCGTTGCTGCGACGGGCCGTTCGGGGCGGTCAGGCCGTTGGAGGCGCCGTCCTGGTTGATCGCGCTGCCGCGGACCACGGCCAGGACGTGGTGGCCGTTGCGCCGCGCGTCGGAGAGCCGTTCCACCACCAGGACGCCGGCGCCTTCGGCCCAGCCGATCCCGTCGGCGGATCCGGCGAACGACTTGCAGCGCCCGTCCGGGGCCAGTCCGCGCTGCTGGCTGAACGCGACGAACGCTGCCGGGGTCGCCATCACCATCACGCCACCGACCAGCGCGAGGGAGCACTCCCCCTGCCGCAGCGCCTGGGCCGCGAGGTGCAGGGCGACGAGCGACGACGAGCAGGCGGTGTCCACCGACAGCGATGGCCCTTCCAGCCCGAGCGCGTACGACACCCGCCCGGAGATGACGCTCGCTGTGGTGCTGGTCAGGCCGAAGCCGCCGACGCTGGACGGGTCACGGCCGAGGACGCCGCCGTAGTCCTGGCCGCTGGTGCCGGCGAACACACCGGTCCGGCTGCCGCGCAGCGACACCGGGTCGATACCGGCCCGCTCGATCGCCTCCCAGGAGACCTCGAGGAGCACCCGCTGCTGCGGGTCCATCGCGACCGCCTCGCGGGGGCTGATCCCGAAGAACGCGGCGTCGAAGTCCGTGGCGCCGTCGAGGAAGCCGCCCTCACGCACGTAGAAGCCGCCCGGTCGGTCCGCCTCCGGGTCGTAGAGACCGGCGATGTCCCAGCCCCGGTCCTCCGGGACGCCGGTGATGCCGTCGGCGCCGAGGTCGACTAGCTGCCACAGGTCCTCCGGCGTCCGCACACCGCCGGGGTAGCGGCAGGCCATGCCGACGATGGCGATCGGCTCGTCGGCCGCGACCGGCGCGGCCTCGGTGCTCGCCGCCGTCGGTGCCTCGATGCCGCCGAGCTGTTCGTGCAGGTATCCGGCGAGGGCCTGCGGGGTCGGGTAGTCGAAGATGAGGGTGGCCGGCAGGCGCAGCCCGGTCGCGCCGCCCAACTGGTTGCGGATCTCCACGGCGGTGAGCGAGTCGACGCCGAGTTCGGAGAGGGGCTGCTGCGGCGGGACGGCCGCCGGCCCGCCGTGGCCCAGGACGGCGGCTGCCTGTCCGCGTACGAGATCGAGCAGGGCCCGCTCCCGGTCCGCCTCGGCGAGGGCGGCGAGGTGGGTGAGGAACGCGTTGCCGGCGCGGGTCTTGGCACCCGGCTTGCCTCCCGGCACCCGGACCAGCCCGCGCAGCAGCGCCGGTACGCCGCCCTGGGCGCTCTGGGCCCGCAGCGTGGCGAAGTCCAGCCGGGCCGGCGCTACCACCGGCACCGACGCGGCGATCGCCCGGTCGAAGAGCGCGAGCGCGTCGGCGGACGGCATGGAGACGATGCCGCCGCGCGCGATGCGGGAGAAGTGGGTGTCGTCGAGGTGCTCCGACATGCCGCTGCGGGCGTCCCAGAGGCCCCAGACGAGGGACACCCCGGGCAGCCCGGCCGCCCGTCGGTGCTGGGCGAGCGCGTCCAGGTAGGCGTTCGCCGCCGCGTAGTTGCCCTGGCCACCGCCACCGAGGGTCGCGGCGAGCGAGGAGAACAGGACGAACGCGCTGAGGTTCGCGTCCCGGGTCAGGTCGTGCAGGTGGTGGGCGGCGTCGACCTTGGGTCGCAGCACCGCGCCGACCCGGCCCGGGGTGAGCGCGCTGACCACGCCGTCGTCGGAGACCCCGGCGGCGTGCACCACGGCGGTCAGCGGGTGCTCGGCGGGCACGGAGGCGAGCAGCGCGGCCACTGCGGCACGGTCGGCGGTGTCGCAGGCTTCCAGGGTCACCGCGGCGCCCAGTGTGGTCAGTTCGGCGCAGAGTTCGGCGCTGCCCTCGGCGGCGCTGCCCCGGCGGCTGGTGAGCAGCAGGTGCCGTACGCCGTGCCGGGTGACCAGGTGTCGGGCCAGCAGGCCGCCCAGGGTGCCGGTGGCGCCGGTGATCAGGACGGTGCCGTCCGGGTCGAGCGGGGGGTTCGGCTCCCGGGGCGGGGCGAGCCGGGCCAGCCGGGGCACCCGTACCGTGCCGCGGCGGACGGCGACCTGCGGTTCGCCGGAGGTGACCGCCTCGATCAGCCGGCCCGCGCTTGCCGGGTGCCCGTCCAGGTCGGCCAGGACGAACCGCTCCGGGTTCTCCGACTGGGCCGAGCGGATCAGGCCCCAGACCGGGGCGGCGGACAGGTCGGTCACGTCCTCGTCCGGGCCGGTGGCGATCGCCTGGCGAGTGACCACTACCAGCCGGGCCCCCTCGAACGCCCTGTCGTCCAGCCAGTGCTGCGCGGTGACCAGCGCGGCGATGGTGGTGGCGTGGGTGGACCGGGGATCGGAGTCCGTTCCGGCGCAGCCGGCCAGGACCAGGTCCGGGCGGTCCGCGCCGCCGGCCAGGGCGACCCCGAGGGCCGCGAGGTCCGGGTAGCGGTCCGCGGCGATGTCGGCGAGTTCGGGCAGGTCGTCGCCGAGGATCGCGATCCGGCCGGGGTCGCCGGCGGTGGTCGTGACGGCCGGCCAGTCGACGTGGAAGAGCGTGTCGTCGGTGGTGGCGAGTTGGTCGGCGGAGATGGGACGCAGCGTGAGCATCCGCACCTCGGCGACCGGCTCGCCGGTGGCGTCCGCGACGGCGACGCTCACGTCGGCGTTCTCCGCGATCCGGACGAGGACCCGCAGGTCGGTGGCGCCGGGCGAGTGCAGCGCGACGTCGTTCCAGGCGAACGGCAGCCGGTTGCCCTGCTCGGTGGTCCGGGCCGGCAGCAGGCCGGTGGCGTGCATGGCCGCGTCGAGCAGCGCCGGGTGCAGGCCGAAGTCGGCCGGGTCGGTGCCGCTGCCGTCCGGGATGCGCACCTCGGCGTACGCGTACTCGCCGGCCACCCAGGCCCGCTGGAGAGCCTGGAACGCGGGCCCGTAGGTGAAGCCCTGCGCGGCGAGCCGGTCGTAGAACCCGGTCAGGTCGGCGGGGCGGGCGTCGGCCGGTGGCCAGATGGTGAAGTCCCGCCAGTCCGTGGTGGACGCTTCGACGGCCTGGACCACGCCGACGGCGTGGCAGGTCCACGGCTTGTCCGGGTCGGTGGAGTCGACCGCTCGGGAGTGGATGGTGACGGCGCGGGAGCCGTCGTCCTCCGCCGGGCCGACCGACACCTGCAGTTCGGTGTCGCCGCGCTCGGGCAGCACCAGTGGCGCCTGGAGGGTGAGTTCGCGCAGGTGGCCGGTGCCGACCTGCTCGCCGGCGCGCAGTGCGAGCTCCACGAAGCCGGTGCCGGGCACCAGCACGGTGCCCTGCACGGCGTGGTCGGCGAGCCAGGAGTGCTGCTCCAGGCTGAGCCGGCCGGTGTAGAGGAAGCCGCCGCCGTCGGCGAGCGCGACGGCCGCGCCGAGCAGCGGGTGCCCCGCCGGGCGGACGCCCACGTTGGTCAGATCGCCGGTCCACCGGCGGGAGGTGTCCGGCCAGTACCGCTCGTGCTGGAAGGCGTACGTGGGCAGGTGGACCGGCCGTCCGGCGGGGAGCACGGCACGCCAGTCCGGGGACACCCCGTGCACGTGCAGGCGACCGATCGCGGCGAGCAGCGCCGCCGGCTCGGGGCGGTCCTTGCGCAACGCGGCGACGACCACCTGACCGCCGGTCAGGCAGTCCTCGGCCAGGGCGGTCAGGACACCGCCGGGGCCGATCTCCACTAGTGCGGTGACGCCGGCGTCGACCAGGGCGGCGATGCCGTCGGCGAAGCGGACCGCGTCGCGGACGTGGCGCACCCAGTAGGCGGCGTCCAGCCGTTCGTCGAGCCGGCCGGTGACGTTGGAGACGATCGGGATGCGCGGCTCGTGATAGGTGACGCTCTCGGCGACCCGGCGGAAGTCGTCGAGCATCGGCTCCATCAGCGCCGAGTGGAAAGCGTGGCTGACGGTCAACCGCTTGGTCCTGCCGAAGGTCGCGGCGACCGCCTCGACCGCCTGCTGTTCGCCGGAGAGCACGACCGAGCGTGGACCGTTGACCGCCGCGATCGAGACGCCGTCGGTCAGCAGTGGCAGCACCTCCGCCTCGGTGGCCCGCACCGCGACCATCACCCCGCCGACGGGCAACGCCTGCATCAGGGTGCCGCGCGCGGCGACCAGTGTCGCCGCGTCCGCGAGGGACAGCACACCGGCGACGTGCGCGGCGGCCAGCTCGCCGATCGAGTGGCCGATCAGGTGGTCGGGGACGATGCCCCAGGACTCGACCAGCCGGTACAACGCCACCTCGACGGCGAAGAGACCGGCCTGGGTGTAGGCGGTCTGGTCCAGCAGACCGTCCGGGTTCTCCGCTATCACCCGACGCAGCGGCTGCTCCAGGTGCGGCTGGAGCGCGTCGCAGACCTCGTCGAACGCAGCGGCGAAGACGGGGTACGTGGCGGCGAGGTCGCTGCCCATGCCGGTGCGTTGGGAACCCTGGCCGGAGAAGAGGAACGCGGTACGCGCGGGCTGCCGCTGGCCGGTGAGCACTCCGGTGTCGAGGCGCCCCTCCGCCAGCGCCGCGAGCCGGTGCACCAGGTCGGCGCGGTCACCGGGCAGGATCACGGCCCGGTGGTCGAACGTGCTGCGGTCGGCCGTCAGGGCGTACGCCACGTCACGCAGGTCGACCCGGTCGTCGCCGGCCACCCGCGCGAGCAGTTTCGCCGCCTGCGCCCGCAGCGCCCGCTCGGTACGCCCGGACAGCAGCCACGGTCCGTCCGGTGCGGTGCTGGCCGCCGGCGTGGTGTCGTCGGCAACCTCCGGGGCCTGTTCGAGGACCACGTGCACGTTGGTGCCGCTGACCCCGAACGAGGAGACCGCCGACCGGCGCGGCTCGTCGGTCCGTGGCCACGGCTGCCGGCTGGTGAGCAGTTCGACGGCGCCCTCGGACCAGTCGACCTGCGGGGTCGGCTCGTCGACGTGCAGTGTCTGCGGCAGGACGCCGGCGCGCATCGCGAGGACCATCTTGATGATCCCGGCGACGCCCGCGGCGGCCTGGGTGTGGCCGAGGTTGGACTTGATCGAGCCGAGCCACAGGGGGCGCTGCGGGTCGCGGTCCTGCCCGTACGTGGCGATGAGCGCCTGCGCCTCGATCGGGTCGCCGAGGCTGGTGCCGGTGCCGTGCGCCTCGACCGTGTCGATCTGGTTCGGGGTGAGGCCGGCGTTGGCCAGCGCCCGTTGGATGACGCGCTGCTGCGCCGGGCCGTTCGGGGCGCTGAGCCCGTTGGACGCGCCGTCCTGGTTGACCGCCGAACCGCGGATCACGGCGAGGATGGGGTGACCGTTGCGCTGCGCGTCGCTGAGCCGTTCCAGGACCAGCACACCGGCGCCCTCCGCCCAGCCGGTGCCGTCGGCCGCGGCGGCGAACGCCTTGCACCGCCCGTCGCCGGACAGACCGCCCTGGCGGGAGAACTCGAGGAACGCGCCCGGGGTGGCCATCACTGTGGCGCCACCGGCGAGCGCGAGCCCACATTCCTGCTGGCGCAGGGCCTGCGCGGCGAGGTGCAACGCCACCAGCGACGAGGAGCACGCGGTGTCGACGGTGACCGCCGGACCCTCCAGCCCCAGACAGTAGGAGATTCGTCCGGAGACGACCGCCGCCGCGTTGCCGGTGAGCAGGTGTCCCTCCAGCCCTTCGGAGGCGCCCAGCAGCAGCGTGCCGTAGTCCTGGCCGGCGGTGCCGGCGAAGACACCGGTCTGGCTGCCCTTGAGCGTGACCGGGTCGATCCCGGCCTGCTCCAGGGCCTCCCAGGTGACCTCCAGCAGCATCCGTTGCTGCGGGTCCATCGCTGTGGCCTCTCGTGGCGAGATGCCGAAGAAGGCCGCGTCGAAGTCGGCCGCGTCGTAGACGAAGCCGGCCTGGCGGGCGTCGGAGGTGCCCGCCGCGCCGGTGCCGTCACCGAACAGGGCGTCCAGGTCCCAACCCCGGTCGTCCGGGAACTCGGCCATCGCGTCGCGGCCGTCGAGCAGCAGTTGCCACAGGTCCTCGGGGGTACGCACGTCGCCGGGGAAGCGGCAGCCCATGCCGATGATGGCGATCGGCTCCTGCTCGCCGGCCTCGACCTCGCGCAGCCGTTGCCGCGTCTGGTGCAGGTCGGCGGTGACCCGCTTCAGGTAGTCGAGGAGCTTGTCTTCAGTCAGCATCGCTTGCCAACCCCTCCGGATGCGCGCAGCGTTCGGTGTCAGGACACCGAAAGTTGCGTGTCGATGAAGTCGAAGATCTCGTCGGCGCTGGCCGACTGGAGCTTCTCGGTGACGGTGTCGCCGGTGTGTTCGGTGGTTCCGTGCACGTCGGCCAGGAGTGCCTGCAGTCGGGCGGTGAGCTGGGCCCGCGCGCCCTTGTCGAGGGTTCGCCCGGAGATCAGCCCGGCGAGCCGGTCCACCTCGGCCAGCAGCGGCAGCTCGGTGTCCGAGTCACCGACGATCCGGCCGATCAGGTGGGTGGTGAGGGCCCGGGCGGTGGGGTGGTCGAAGGCCAGGGTCGCCGGCAGCTTCACCCCGGTCGCCACGCTGATCTGGTTGCGGAGCTGCACCGCCGTCAGCGAGTCGAATCCGAGTTCCTTGAACGCCCGGTCCGGCTCGACGGCGGTGCTGTCCGGGTGGCCGAGCACCGAGGCCGCCTGGGCGCGGACCAGGTCGAGCAGGACGGCGTCCCGTTCGGCCGGGTCGAGCCCGTCGATGCGGCGCAGCCACGGCGCGGTCGACGGGTCACCGGTGCCGGCGGCCAGCGCGGCGCGTACCGCGGGCAGGTCGGTGACCAGACGTGGTGGGCCGGCCGGGTGCTGCTCGGCGAAGCGGTCCCAGCCGATGTCGGCCAGCACGATCCGGGTGTCGCCGTGGTCGAGGACCTGGCCCAGCGCGGTCAGCGCGGACGAGGTGGGCAGCGGGGTGGTCGCGGGGTCGCCGCCGGCTGCCTCGCTCCGCGCCCAGTCGCCCCAGGCGATCGAGGTGGCGGGCAGACCCGCGGCGGCGCGCCGGGCGGCCAGGGCGTCGAGGTACGCGTTCGTGGCGGCGTACGCGCCCTGCCCGGTGCTGCCGAGCGTCCCGGCGAGCGCCGAGAACAGCACGAACGCGGTCAGGTCGTGATCGCGGGTCAGCTCGTGCAGGTGGCGTGCGCCGGTTGCCCGGCCGGCGGCGACGGCGGCCAGACGGTCACCGGTGAGCCCGGTCAGCAGGCCGGAGTCGCGGGTCCCGGCGAGGTGGAACACGGCGGTCAGGTCGTCGATGCCGTCGACCAGCGCGCGCAGGGCGTCGCGGTCGGCGACGTCGCAGGAGGCGATGGTCACCCGGGCGCCGAGCTGTTCCAGCTCGGTGCGCAGGTCGTCGGCCCCAGGGGCGTCCGGGCCGCGACGGCTGGTGAGCACCAGGTGCTCGGCGCCGCGTCCGGCCAGCCAGCGGGCCACATGTGCGCCGATCTCGCCGGTGCCGCCGGTGACCAGTGTGGTGCCGGTGGGCGACCAGCCGGTCGTCGGCGTCGTGCCGGTGGGCGGGGCCGGCCGCAGGCGGCGGGCGACCGCTCCGGCGGACCGGATCGCCACCTGGTTCTCGCCGGTCGAACCCGGCTCGCCGCGGAGGGTGACGGCGAGCCGGGTTCCGGCCACCGGGTCGAGAGTGTCGGGCAGATCGATCAGCCCGCCGAAGCGCTGCGGGTCCTCGGCCTCGAGTACGGGTCCAAGGCCCCAGAGCATCGCCTGGGCCGGGTGCGGCACGTCCTCGCCGGGGGCGACGGCAACCGCCCCACGGGTGACGCACCACAGTTTCGCCGGGGAACCGATGTCGCCGAGCGTCTGCAGCAGCGTCAGCGTGGCGGTCGTCCCGGTGGTGATCTGCGGGTTCTCTCGATCCGGACGTTGGTCGAGCGCGAGCAGTGACAGCACCCCGGCGATCGGGATGTCGATGTCGGAGAGCCGGTTCAGCAGAGCGGCCAGCTCGCTGCGCTCGGTGGTGGCTGGTGCGATCTCCAGGACCTCGGCGCCATGCTCGCGCAGGGCGGCGGCGCAGTCGGTGGCGATCCGGTGCTGGTCGGTGGTGTCGGGCACGACGAGCAGCCAGGTGCCGTCGAGCCGGGGTGCGGTGCCGGCGTCCGGGATCGGGGTCCAGCCGACGGTGTAGCGCCAGGTGTCGGTGGTGCCCCGCTCCCGGCGGGCACGCCGCCAGGTGGCGAGCGCGGGCAGCAGGTCTCCGCCGTCGCCGGTGATGCCCAGCGGGGTCAGGTCGCCGTCCTCGACGGCCTGCCAGAACTGGCTGTCCACCGGGTCGGAGGCGGCCATCGCGCCGCCACCGGTGGGCCAGTAGCGCTGGTGCTGGAACGGGTAGGTGGGCAGGTCGACGACCCGGGTGGCCGGGATGACGGTGTTCCAGTCGACCAGGGCACCGCGTACCCAGGCCTCGGCCAGGGCTCGGACGACCTGGTCGGTGCCGCCCGCGTCGCGGCGCAGGGTGCCGACGGTGGCCGCGTCGACGGTGTCGGCGATCGCGCCGGTGAGCACCGGGTGGGCGCTGACCTCGACGAAGATTCGATGCCCGGCGGTGTACGCGGCCTCGACGGCCTGGTCCAGGCGTACCGGCTGACGCAGGTTGCGGTACCAGTACGCGGCGTCCATGGCACCGCCGCCCTCCACGGTGGAGAGGACCGGCACCTCACCGGGCAGCGGCTGCACACCGTCGAGCAGGCGGGCGAGTTCGGCCTCGACCGGCTCGACGAGCGCGCAGTGCGAGGCGTAATCCACCTTGACCCGCTTGGCCCGTACGCCGGCCACCTCCGCGACGGCCAGGAACACGTCCAGGTCGGCGGGTGCCCCCGCGACGACCACGCTGGTCGGGCCGTTCACGACGGCGACGGTCACACCGTCGGTGAGCAGCGGGGTGACCACGTCCAGACCGGCGTTGACCGAGACCATGCCGCCCGTGCCGGCAACCGCCAGCAGGGCCTTGCTGCGCAGCGCGACCACCTTGGCGGCGTCGCCGAGCGAGAGGACACCGGCGACGCAGGCCGCGGCGATCTCGCCCTGCGAGTGGCCGATCACCGCGTCCGGGGTCACGCCCTTGGCCCGCCACACCTCGGCCAACGCGACGTGCACCGCCCACAACACCGGCTGCACCACGTCGACGCGCTCCAACGGGTCGTCGGACCGCAGCACATCGAGGAGGTTCCAGTCCACGAACGGCGCCAGCGCCGCCGCGCACTCGGCGATCCGGGCCGCGAACACCGGTTCGGCGTCGAGCAGCCCGACCGCCATGCCGACCCACTGCGAGCCCTGGCCGGGGAAGACGAAGACGACGGGCGCGTCGGGGTACGCCGAGCCGGTGATCACCGAACTCGACGGCAGACCGTCGACGAGCGCGTTCAGGCCGGTGCGGTGCTCCGGGCCGAGGACCACGGCCCGCTGGCTGAACGCCGAGCGGGTCGCGGCCAGCGAGTAGGCCACCTCGCCGGCCGGGGCGTCCAGCGCGGCGAGCTGCCGTGCCTGGTCGGCGACCGCCGTGGCGGTACGCCCGGCCAGCAGCCACGGCACGTCCGGCGTCGTCGCGGCGACCTCGCCGGCGGCGACCGCCGGCGCTTCCTCGATGATCACGTGGGCGTTGGTGCCGGAAACTCCGAACGACGAGACACCGGCCCGGCGCGGGCGCTCCCCCGCACTCCACGATCGCGGCTCGGTGAGCAGCTCCACCGCGCCGTCGGACCAGTCCACCTGCGGGGTCGGCTCGTCCACGTGCAGCGTGCGGGGCAGGGTCTCGTGCCGCAGCGCCTCGACCATCTTGATGATGCCGGCGACCCCGGCGGCGGCCTGGGTGTGCCCGATGTTGGACTTGACCGACCCGAGCCACAGCGGCTGGTCGGCGGGACGGTCCTGACCGTAGGTGGCGAGCAGCGCCTGCGCCTCGATCGGGTCGCCGAGTCGGGTTCCGGTGCCGTGCGCCTCGACCACGTCGACATCTGCGGCGGACAATCCGGAATTGGCCAGGGCGGCCCGGATGACGCGTTGTTGGGAAGGTCCGTTCGGCGCGGTCAGGCCATTCGATGCGCCGTCCTGATTGACAGCGGAACCGCGTACCACGGCGAGGACGCGGTGACCGTTTCGGCGCGCGTCGGAAAGCCTCTCCACGAGCAGCATTCCGACACCCTCGGAGAATCCGGTGCCGTCGGCCGCCCCGGCGAAGGCCTTGCAGCGGCCGTCCTCGGCCAGGCCGCGCTGGCGGGAGAAACCGACGAACAACGACGGGGTGGCCATCACCGTCACGCCACCGGCCAGTGCGAGATCGCACTCGCCGTTGCGCAGGGCCTGCGCCGCCAGGTGCAGCGCCACCAGTGACGACGAGCAGGCCGTGTCGACGGTGACCGCCGGCCCTTCCAGACCCAGCACGTAGGACACCCGGCCGGACAGGACCGCGCCGGCGTTGCCGGTGGCGAGATATCCCTCCAGGCCGTCGGAGGCGCCGAACAGCACGGCGGAGTAGTCGGAACCGTTGGTGCCGGCGAAGACGCCCGTACGCGAACCGGCGAGCCCCGCCGGGTCGATTCCGGCGCGCTCGACGGCCTCCCATGAGGCTTCCAACAACAACCGCTGCTGAGGATCCATCGCTAATGCCTCACGCGGATTGACACCAAAGAATTCGGCATCGAACTCACCTACGTCGTAGAGAAACCCGCCGGTCCGGGTGTATGTGGTCCCAGCGTTGTCGGGATCGGGATCGAACAACACCCCTAAATCCCAGCCCCGATCCGCAGGGAAAACACCCATGCCGTCGCCGTCGGTGGCGACCAGCCGCCACAGATCCTCCGGGGAGCCGACGCCGCCCGGGTAGCGGCAGCTCATGCCGACGATGGCGATCGGCTCGTCCGCCGCCACGGCGGTCGTCGGGGCCGCGGCGGCCGGTCCGGTGTCGGTGTCTAGGAGCTGCTCGCGCAGGCGGGCGCTGAGGGCGTGCGGCGACGGGTGGTCGAAGACCATGGTGGCTGGCAGGCGCAGACCGGTGGCGCGGGCCAGCCGGTTGCGCAGCTCGACGCCGGTCACCGAGTCGAAGCCGAGTTCCTGGAAGGTGCGGCGCGGTTCGACCGCCTCCGGCGACGGGTAGCTGAGTACCGCGGCCACCTGGGTGCGTACCAGGTCGAGCAGCGTGCGCCGCTGGTCCGCCTCGGACTGGCCGGCGAGCTGCCGGGCGTACCCGTTGGCGGGTGTCGCGGTCGGGTCGCCGGCCTCGGTCGTCGCGGCGCGCGAGCGCAGCTCCCGCACCTCGGGCACCGCGTCGAGCAGCGGGGCCGCCCGGGTGGCGGTGAAGGCGACGAAGTACCGGTCCCAGGCGATGTCGGCGATGGCCAGGTACGTCTCGTCGTGGTCGACAGCGCCGCGCAGCGCCTCGATGGCGAGGGCCGGTGCCATGCCGGGCATGCCGTGCCGGTCCAGCAGGTCACCGAAGCGACCGTCGGCCAGTCCGCCGCCGTCCCAGGCGCCCCAGGCCACCGAGAGGGCGTGCCGTCCGGCCGCGCGGCGTTGCTGAGCGAGCGCGTCGAGGTAGGCGTTCGCGGGGGCGTAGTTGCCCACGCCGGAGCTGGCCAGGGTGCCGGCCACCGACGAGCAGAGCATGAAGACGGACAGGTCCAGGTCGCGGGTCAGCTCGTCCAGGTTGGCCGCTGCGGTCATCTTGGCGTGCAGGGCACGGGACATCCGGTCGACGTCGAGGGCGTCGACGACGGTGTCGTCGATGGCGGCGGCGGTGTGCACCACGGCGGTCAACGGGTGCTCGGCGGGCACGGCCGCGAGCACCGCGGCGAGCGCGTCCCGGTCGCCGGCGTCGCAGGCCACGACGGAGACCGTGGCGCCCAGCTCGCTGAGTTCGGTGGCGAGGTCGGTGGCGCCCGGCGCGTCCGGTCCACGACGGCTGAGCAGCAGCAGGTGTCCGGCGCCGGAGCGGGCCAGCCAGCGGGCGATGTGTCCGCCGAGCGCGCCGGTGCCGCCGGTGATGAGGACGGTGCCCTCGGGGTTCCAGCGACGGACCGGGGTCGTCTCGGCCAGCGGCGCGCGGACCAGCCGGCGGCCGAAGACGCCACTGCTGCGCAGCGCCACCTGGTCCTCGCCGGTGGCGCCGGAGAGAACCGTGGCGAGCAGCCCTCGGGTGCGCTCGTCCAGTTCGCCGGGCAGGTCGACGAGCCCACCCCACCGGTCCGGGTGCTCCAGCGCGGCGACCCGCCCGAAGCCCCAGACCAGCGCCTGCGCCGGGTTGGTGACCGGGTCGGTACGACCGACCGACACCGCGCCCGAGGTGGCGCACCACAGTGGCGCACCGAGGTCGGCGATCCCGAGCGCCTGGGTGAGCGCGACGGTGGCGGCGAAGCCGGCCGGCACGTCCGGATGGTCCGGCAGCGGTTGTTCGTCCAGGGCGAGCAGGGACAGGATTCCGCCGGGCTGGGCGCCACGCAGGGTGTCGGCCAGCGCGTCCCGGTCGGCGGTGCGGGTGTCGACCTCGACGGCGATCACCCCGGCGGCGTGCCGGCCGAGTGTGTCGAGGGCGGCGGTGACCCGGTCGTCGTCGCGGCGCCCGGCCGGTACCAGGACCAGCCAGGTGCCGGCGGGGGTGCCGTCGGCGCCGCCCGGGTGCGGACGCCACGCGATGTGGTACCGCCACGAGTCGACTGTCGCCTGATCCCGACTGCCCCGGTGCCACGAGGTGAGGCTGGGCAGGATCGGCTCGACGACCTCGCCGGGGACGCCGAGGGTGGCGGTGAGCGCGTCCACGTCGGCCCGGTCCACAGCCGACCAGAAGCCGGCTTCGGCGGGGGTGCCGCCGCCGGTGCCGGTGCCCGGGTCGGCCGCGCCGAACTCCACCTCCAGCCAGTAGCGCTGGTGCTGGAACGGGTACGTGGGCAGGGCGACGGTACGCGCGCCGGGGAACACCGCCGACCAGTCCAGCCGGACGCCGTGCACGTGGGCCTCGGCCAGGGACCGGGTGAAGCGGGCCAGCCCACCCTCGTCGCGGCGCAAGCTGCCGATGACGGCGGCGGCCTCGTCCGCGCCGCCGAGCAGTTCGGTGAGCCCACCGGTCAGCACGGGGTGCGGGCTGCACTCCACGAAGACGTGGTGCCCGTCGGCCCGCAGCCGTTCCACGGTCTCCGCGAAGAGGACCTGTTGACGCAGGTTGCGGAACCAGTAGTCGCCGTCCAGCGTGCTGGTGTCGAGCGGCTCGCCGGTGACGGTGGAGTAGAACGGGATGTCCGCCGGGCCAGGGCTGAGCCCTTCCAGGGCGTTGAGCACGGCGTCGCGGATCCGCTCGACGTGCGCGGAGTGCGAGGCGTAGTCCACGTTGATCCGACGGGCCCGTACACCGTCGCGCTCGCACTCGGCGAGCAGCTCGTCCAGGGCGTCCGCGTCGCCGGCCACCACGACCGAAGCCGGCCCGTTGACGGCGGCGACGCTGATCCGCCCGACGTAGGTCTCCAGCCGTTGCCGCACCGCGTCGGCGGGTGCCGCGACCGAGACCATGCCGCCCAGCCCGGACAACGCCGACAGGGCCCGGCTGCGCAGCGCGACGACCTTCGCGCCGTCCTCCACTGACAACGCTCCGGCGACGACGGCGGCGGCGATCTCACCCTGTGAGTGGCCGACGACCGCCGCCGGAACGACACCGTACGAGCGCCACAGCTCGGCGAGCGCCACCATGACCGCCCAGAGCGCGGGCTGCACCACGTCGACCCGCTTCAGCACCTCCGGGTCGGTGGAGCGCAACACGTCGAGCACTGACCATTCGGTGTACGGCCGCAGGGCCGCCGCGCACTGCTCGATCCGGGCGGCGAACACCGGCGAGGTCTCCATCAGCTCGGCCGCCATGCCGACCCACTGGGAGCCCTGACCGGGGAAGACGAGCACCGCGCCGGCTGCCTCACCACGGCAGGCGTACGCGTCCGCGGCGTCCGGGCCCTGCGCGGCGAGCGTGTCCAGGCGCTCACGCAGGCCGGTCAGGTCCCGGCCGACCAGCACGGCCCGGTGTTCCAGGGCCGCCCGGGTGGTGGCCAGGGAGAAGCCCACGTCGGCGGGGTCGACGGACCCCGCGGCGTCCAGGTGGGTGGCGAGCCGGCGGGCCTGCTCCCGCATCGCCGCCTCGGTACGCCCCGACAGCACCCACGGCAGCGCCCCGCCGGCCGGCGCCGGAGTCACCGGGTCGGACGACGGGGCCGGGGCCTCCTCCAGGATCACGTGCGCGTTGGTGCCGCTGACCCCGAACGCCGACACGCCGCCACGGCGGGGCAGCCCGGTGTCCGGCCAGGGCAGGCGTTCGGTGGCCAGCGCGACGGTGCCGGCCGACCAGTCGACCTGCGGGGTGGGCTCATCGACGTGCAGGGTGGGCGGGACCACCCCGTGCTGGATGGCCAGTGCCATCTTCATCATGCCGGCGATGCCGGAGGCGGCCTGGGTGTGGCCGATGTTCGACTTGACCGAGCCGATCAGCAGCGGCCGTTCGGCGGCGCGCTGCTTGCCGTACGTGGCGATCAGGGCCTGCGCCTCGATCGGGTCGCCGAGGGTGGTGCCGGTGCCGTGGGTCTCGACCACGTCGACCTGGGCAGCGGTCAGCTTCGCGTCGGTGAGCGCCTGGCGGATCATGCGCTGCTGGGCCGGGCCGTTCGGAGCGGTGAGGCCGTTCGACGCGCCGTCCTGGTTGAGGGCGCTGCCGCGTACCACGGCGATGATCGGGTGGCCCCGGCGCTGCGCGTCGGAGAGCCGCTCCAGGAGCACCAGGCCGACGCCCTCGGCCCAGCCGGTGCCGTCGGCGGACGCGGCGAACGCCTTGCAGCGGCCGTCACGGGCCAGGCCACGCTGCCGGCTGAACTCGACGAACGGGGTCGGCGTCGACATGATCGCGACACCGCCGGCGAGGGCCAGGGAACACTCGTCGCGGCGCAGCGACTGCGCCGCCAGGTGGACGGCGACCAGCGACGACGAGCAGGCGGTGTCGATCGTGACGGCCGGCCCCTCCAACCCGAGGGAGTACGCGATCCGCCCGGACACCACGCTCGTCGAGCTGCCGGTGAGCAACTGTCCCTCGATGGCGTCCGGTGCGCTCATCAGCACCCGGGCGCTGTAATCCTGCATGGTGACGCCGGCGTAGACACCGGTGCTGCTGCCGCGCAGCGACAGCGGGTCGATCCCGGCGCGTTCGAAGGTCTCCCACGCCGATTCGAGCAGCAGTCGCTGCTGCGGGTCCATGGTGAGTGCCTCGCGCGGCGAGATCCCGAAGAACGCGGCGTCGAACTCGCCGACCGCGTCGATGAACCCCCCGTGCTTGGTGTACGTGGTGCCCCGGTGCTCCGGGTCGGGGTCGTAGAGCTCCTCCACGTTCCATCCCCGGTCGGCCGGGAACTCGGTGATGCCGTCCCGGCCGTCGGCGAGCATCCGCCACAGCTCTTCCGGGCTGTTCACACCGCCCGGGAAGCGGCAGCTCATCGCGACGATCGCGATCGGCTCCTGGTCGCGTGACTCGACGGCCTGCAGCTGACGCTTGGTGCGCCGCAGATCAGCGGTGACCTTCTTGAGGTAGTCGAGAAGCTGCTGCTCATCGGCCATCGTTCGGCCCTCCCCTAGGACGGAAGTGGTGGATCACGGAAAGTCGAGTTCGTTGTCGATCAGGTCGAAGATGTCCTCGGCGGAGGCGTCGTCGAGGTCGGCGTCGTCGGACGTGGTCACGGTGGGCACGGCCGAGGCCGGTTCCACGGCGGCGAGCAGTTCCCGAAGCCGGGAGGCGATGCCGGTGCCGGCCAGCGCCTCGGCGTCCAGCGCCGAGATCGCGCCGGTCAGCCGGTCGAAGGCGACGTGCACCGCGTTCCCGTCCGGCTCGGATCCGGTGGTGAGTTCCTTCCCGAGGTGCTCGGCGAGCGCCTGGGCGTTCGGGTAGTCGAAGACGAGCGTGGCGGGCAGCCGCAGCGCGGTCGCGCCGTTGAGTCGGTTGCGCAGCTCGACGGCGGTCAGTGAGTCGAAGCCGAGTTCCTTGAACGCGCGGGTGGCCTCGATCGGCTCCGAGGCGGGCCGGCCGAGGACCACTGTGGCGTGGCCGCGTACCAGATCGAGCAGGATCCGCTGCTGGTCCGCCGCGCCGAGCCCGGCCAGCCGCCGGCCCAGGTCGTCGCCGGTCTCGGTGGCCGCGGCCGCCGCGCGGCGGGCCGGTGCGCGCACCAGGCCGCGCAGCAGCGGCACCACCGCACCGCCCTGCCCCCGCAGGATCCCGGTGTCGATGTTCGCGGGCACCAGGATCGCCTCGTCGTGGCGCACTGCCGCGTCCAGTAGGGCGAGTCCCTGCTCGGCGGTGAGCGGGGCCATGCCGCCACGGGCCATCCGGGCGTGGTCGGTCGCGTCCAGGTGACCGGTCATCCCACTGGCGTCGGCCCACAGTCCCCAGGCCAGCGCCACGGCGGGTAGCCCCTGGTCGCGCCGGTGCTGGGCGAGGGCGTCGAGGAACGTGTTGGCCGCCGCGTAGTTCGCCTGGCCGGCACCGCCGAAGGTCCCGGCGCCAGCGGAGAAGAGCACGAACTCGGCGACCGGCGCGGCGCGGGTCAGTTCGTGCAGGTGCCAGGCCGCGTCCACCTTGGGCCGCATCACCTCGTCCAGGCGCTCCGGTGTCAGCGAGCCGACCACGCCGTCGGCGAGGACGCCTGCCGCGTGCACCACTGTGCTGAGCGGGTGCTCGGCCGGGATGCCAGCGAGCAGTGCGGCCAGGGCCTCCCGGTCGGCGGTGTCGCAGGCGACGACGCGGGCCTGCGCGCCGAGGTCGGCGAGTTCCGCGCACAGGTCGGCGGCACCGGGTGCCTGCGAGCCGCGCCGGCTGGTGAGCAGCAGGTGACGGCGACCCTGCCGGGCGAAGTGCCGGGCCATCAGCGCGCCGAGCGTGCCGGTGCCACCGGTGATGAGGACGGTGCCCTCCGGGTCCGGCCGGGGCGGCAGGGTGAGGGCGATCTTGCCGATGTGCCGGGCCTGGCTGAGGAAGCGGAACGCCTCCGGCGCGCGGCGCAGGTCCCAGGTGCGCAGCGGCATCGGGCGAAGGTGCCCGGCCGCGAAGAGGGCCATCAGCTCGGTCCAGATCTCGCAGATCCGGTCGCCGCCGGCCTCGATCAGGTCGAACGCCTGGTAGCCGACGCCCGGGTGCTGCGCGGCCACGGTGTCGGCGTGGCGGATGTCGGTCTTGCCCATCTCGACGAACCGCCCGCCCCGGGGCAGCAGCCGCAGCGACGCGTCGACGAACTCACCGGCCAGGGAGTCCAGGACCACGTCGACGCCGCGCCCACCTGTCGCCCCGAGGATGCGCTGCTCGAAGTCGAGGCTGCGCGACGAGGCGATCCGGTCGTCGGTGAAGCCGTCGGCGCGCAGCACGTCCCACTTGCCGGGGCTGGCGGTGCCGAACACATCGGCGCCGAAGTGCCGGGCGAGCTGGACGGCGGCCATGCCGACGCCGCCGGTCGCGGCGTGCACCAGCACCGACTGCCCGGCGCGCAGGTGACCGGCGTCGACCAGACCGTAGTACGCGGTGAGGAAGGCGACCGGCACCGTCGCGGCGACCGGGTACGACCAGTCGTCGGGCACCTTGGCGATCATGCGGTGATCGGTGACGCCGATCGGCGCCATCGAGCCGGAGAAGAGACCCATCACCCGGTCACCGACGGCGTAGCCGCGCACCCCCGGCCCCACCTCGACGATCTCACCGGCCGCCTCGTTGCCGAGGACCTGCTGGTCCGGGACCATGCCGAGGGTCAGCACCACGTCCCGGAAGTTCAGGCCGCTGGCGTGGATGCGGACGCGGACGTGCCCGTCCGGCAGGTCCCAGCCGATCTCCGGACAGGGCAGCAGTTCCAGGTTGTCGAAGGTGCCGCGCTCCCGTACGTCGAGGCGCCACGGCTCGTCCCCGTCCGGCAGGACCAGGGCCGGGGTGGTCACGGCGCGGGCCAGGCGCAGCGCGTACGCGGTGCCGCCGCGCACCGCGACCTGCGGTTCCCCGGTGCCGGTCGCGGCGACCAGTGCGGCCGCCGAGGCGGCGTCGCCGTCCAGGTCGGCCAGTTGGAGGCGGTCCGGGTTCTCGGCCTGGGCGGCGCGGACCAGACCCCAGAGGGGGGCGTGCACCAGGTCCTCGATCGGGTCCTCGGCACCTGTCGAGACGGCGTGGCGGGTCACCACCACGAGCCGGGCGTCCGGTCCGGTGAGCCAGTCCTGGAGCAGGGCGAGGAAGGAGTGGGTCGCGGCGGTCGCGGCAGCGGCGACGGCACCTTCGGTGTCGCCCGGGCCGAACGGAGCGACGACCAGGTCGGGGCGTCGGCTCGGGTCGCCGGCGAGATCGGCGTACGCCACGACGTCGTGTCCGGCCTCGGCGAGGGCCGCGGACACCCCGATCTCGTCGACACCGAGGACCGCGACGAGGGCGGGAGCACCTGCGGCGGGAAGGGCCAGCGGGGTCCAGTCGAGGCGGAACAGCGAGGTGCGGGCCGGGTCGTCGGCCGTCTCCAGGGCACCGGCGGCGATCGGGCGCAGCACGAGCGAGGCGATCGACAGGACCGGGCTGCCGCTCTGGTCGGCGGCGAGCACCGACACCGTGTCCGGGCCCTGTGGTCGCAACCGGACGCGCAGCATCTCCGCACCGGAGGCGAGCAGGTCGACGTCGGTCCAGGAGAACGGCAGCAGGCCGCCCTGTTCGGCGCCGGCCGGTTCGAGGGCCAGCCCGATCGGGTGCAGTGCCGCGTCGAGCAGCGCCGGGTGCAGCCCGTACGTGTCGGCGTCGGTTCCTCGGGGCAGGGCGACCTCGGCGTACACGTCGTCGCCGGAGCGCCAGATCGCCCGCAGCCCCTGGAAGGCCGGGCCGTAGCCGTAGCCGCGGGCTTCCAGGTCCGGGTAGAAGCCGTCCACTGCGACGGCCTGCGCGCCGGCCGGCGGCCAGACCGGGAGTGGTTCGGGTGCGTCCGGTCGGGTGGTGCTGAGCAGACCGGTCGCGTGTCGGGTCCACTGCTGTTCGGCGTCGGCGGTGTCCGGCCGGGCGTAGAGGGTGAACGCGCGGTCCGGCCCGTCTCCGGCGGCGTCGACCACCGCCTGCAACGCCAGACCGGCCTTATCGGGGACGATCAGTGGCCGTTCCAGGGTGAGGTCGGCGACTGTCGCGCAACCGAGCTGGTCGCCGATCCGGATGGCCAGGTCGAGCAGGGCGGTGCCGGGGACCACCAGGCGGCCGGAGACGCGGTGGTCGGCGAGCCACGGGTGGGTGGTGAGCGAGAGCCGTCCGGCGACGATCGTGCCGTCGGCGCCGGCCAGTCCGAGGGCCGCTCCGAGGACCGGGTGGGTGACGGGGGCCAGGCCGAACGCGGAGGCGTCGCCGTGTGCCCGGGTGCTGGGGCGCGGCCAGAAGCGTTGGCGCTGGAAGGGGTAGGTGGGCAGTTCCACTGTCGGTGCCGCCGGGATGACTGTGGTCCAGTCGACGGGTGCGCCCTGCACCCACGCCTCGGCCAGGGCCCGCACGACCTGATCGGTGCCACCCTCAGCTCGGCGTAGCGTGCCCACCGTCGCGACGTCCACGGCGTCGGCGATCGCCCCGGTGAGCACCGGGTGCGCGCTGACCTCCACGAAGATCCGGTGCCCCGCCGTGTACGCGGCCTGCACCGCCAGGTCCAGGCGCACCGGTTGGCGCAGGTTGCGATACCAGTAGGCGGCGTCCATGACACCGCCGCCCTCCACGGTGGAGAACACCGGCACCGTGCCGGGCAGGGGCTGCACCCCGTCAAGCAGGCGGGCCAGTTCGGCCTCCACCGGCTCGACCAGAGCGCAGTGCGACGCGTAGTCCACCTTGACCCGCTTGGCCCGCACCCCAGCCACCTCCGCAGCGGCCAGGAACGCATCCAGGTCCGCACCGGCCACCACGACGCTGGTCGGGCCGTTGACGACCGCGACACTGACACCCTCGGTCAACAGGGGTGTGACCACGTCCAGGCCGGCGCTGACCGACACCATCCCGCCACTACCGGCGATCGCCAGCAGGGCCTGACTGCGCAGGGCGACGACCTTCGCGGCGTCGCTCAGCGACAGCACTCCGGCGACACAGGCCGCAGCGATCTCACCCTGCGAGTGACCGATCACCGCATCCGGCACCACACCCTTGGACCGCCACACCTCCGCCAGGGACACGTGCACCGCCCACAACACCGGCTGCACCACATCCACCCGCTCCAACGGATCGTCGGAGCGCAGCACGTCCAGGAGGTTCCAGTCCACGAACGGCGCCAACGCCGCCGCACACTCCGCGATCCGAGCCGCGAACACCGGCTCGGCATCCAACAACCCGACGGCCATACCCACCCACTGCGAACCCTGGCCGGGGAAGACGAACACCACACCCGCGTCCGGGTGGGTCGAGCCGGACACCAGAGCGCTCGACGGCAACCCCTCAGCCAACGCCGCCAATCCCGCTCGGTGATCCGGGCCGAGCACGACCGCGCGGTGGTCGAAGACAGCACGCGACGACAGCGACGACGCCACCGACGAGGCATCCGCGTTCACCTCCGACAACCTGTCGGCCTGGTCGGCGACCGCCGTCGCGCTGCGCGCCGACAACAACCAGGGCGCGCCGGGATCCGTCGCGACCGACTCGGCCACCGGTGCTGCCGGCGGCTCCTCGATGATCACGTGGGCGTTGGTGCCGGACATGCCGAACGACGACACCCCGGCCCGACGTGGGCGCTCCCCCGCCGGCCACGGCCGGGCATCGGTGAGCAGCTCCACCGCACCGGTCGACCAGTCCACGTCCGACGTCGGCTCGTCGACGTGCAGGGTGCGCGGCATCGTCTCGTGCCGCATCGCGTGGACGACCTTGATGATCCCGGCGACACCGGCGGCAGCCTGCGCGTGGCCCATGTTCGACTTGATCGACCCGAGCCACAGCGGCTGGTCGGCGGGGCGCTCCTGGCCGTACGTGGCGAGCAGTGCCTGCGCCTCGATCGGGTCACCGAGGGTGGTGCCGGTGCCGTGCGCCTCCACGAGGTCGACCTCGGCCGTGGAGAGTCCGGCGGCGGCGAGCGCCTGGAGGATCACGCGTTCCTGGGCGGGTCCGTTGGGGGCGGTGAGTCCGTTCGAGGCGCCGTCCTGGTTGACAGCTGTGCCCCGTACCACGGCGAGCACCCGGTGGCCGTTGCGGACGGCGTCGGAGAGACGCTCCACCAGCAGCATTCCCGCGCCCTCGGCCCAGCCGGTGCCGTCGGCCGCCGCGGCGAACGCCTTGCACCGGCCGTCACCGGCGAGGCCGCCCTGCCGGGAGAACTCGACGAACGTGCCGGGGGTGGCCATGACGACGGCGCCGCCGGCTAGCGCGAGGGAGCACTCACCGCGCCGCAGCGCCTGTGCGGCGAGGTGCAACGCGACGAGCGACGACGAGCAGGCCGTGTCGACGGTGACCGCCGGCCCTTCCAGGCCCAGCGCGTAGGCGACCCGTCCGGACGCCACGCTGGCCGCGTTGCCGGTGGCCAGGTAGCCGTCGAGGCCGTCGTCGGCCGCGCCCATCAACAGTGTCGAGTAGTCGTGCGAGTTGGTGCCCGCGAACACGCCGGTACGCGACCCGGACAGCGACGCCGGGTCGATGCCGGCGCGTTCGATCGCCTCCCACGACACTTCCAGCAGGAGCCGCTGTTGCGGGTCCATGGCCAGGGCCTCACGCGGGCTGATCCCGAAGAACGCGGCGTCGAAGTCGGCGACGCCGTCGATGAAGCCACCCTGCGCGGTGTGCGAGGAGCCACGATCGTCCGGGTCGCCGGCCAAGGCGGCGAGGTCCCAGCCACGATCGTCGGGCAGCCCGGAGACCACGTCGGCGCCGTCGGCGACGATCCGCCACAGGTCCGCCGGGGTGGTGATCCCGCCCGGGTACCGGCAGGCCATCCCGACGATCGCGATCGGCTCGCGGTCCGCGGCTTCGAGGTCGCGCACCTGGTCGCGGGTGCGCTGCAACTCGTTGATCACCTTTTTGAGGGATTCGCGCAGGCGTAGTTCGTCCGCCATCAGAACGCTCCTTGCTCGGGCCGGCGGGGGAAGGATGTCCGGCGTTACAGACCGAGGTCGTTGTCGACCAGGTCAAACAACTCGTCGTCGGAGGCGTCGGCGAGGGCGTCCGGGACGCCGTCGGTGTCGGCCCCGCCGGTGTTCAGCTTCGCCAGCAGGCTCTGCAGGCGCAGGACGATGCGAGCCCGTCCGCTGTCGTCGACGTCGCGGCTGGTCAGCGCCAGTTCGAGCCGGTCGAGTTCGGCAGCGGTGGGCAGGACCGTCGCGGTGTCGGGCAGGAGCTCGTTCTTGAGGTACCGCGCGAGCACTGTCGCGGTGGGCCGGTCGAAGACCAGCGTGGCGGGCAGTTTGAGGCCGGTCTCCCGGCTCAGGTGGTTGCGGACCTCGACCGCGGCGAGGGAGTCGAAGCCGAGTTCCCGGAACGCCCGGGTCGGCGGGATGCTGTCGACCGAGGAGTGGCCGAGCACCGTCGCCGCGGCCGTGCGTACCAGGTCGAGCAGGTGCTTTTCCCGGTCCTGTTCGGGCAGGGCGGTGAGCTTGTCGCGCAGCGCCGCCACCGTGTCGGTGCCGCTTGCCGGGCCGTCGGCCTCCGCGCCCGCCAGCGCGTCGCGGGCCTCCGGCAGGTCGGCGAGCAGCCCGCTGCGGCGGGCCATGGTGTACGCCGGGGTGAACTTCGCCCAGTCGACGTCGGCGACAGTGGTGGTGGCGTCGGTCCCGGCGACCGCCCGGGCCAGGGCCGCGATGGCCGCCTCCGGGTCGAGTGGCAGCAGACCGCGTCGGCGTAGGCGTTCCTCGACGGCGGGGTCGTCCGCCATGCCCGCCCCGGACCAGGGGCCCCAGGAGACGGCGGTGGCGGGGAGCCCGGTAGCGCGCCGGTGCTCGGCGAGCGCGTCCAGGTAGGCGTTGGCGGCCGCGTAACCGCTCTGCCCGCCGCTGCCCCAGATTCCGGCGATCGAGGAGAACAGCACGAACGCGTCGAGGTCGTGGCCGGCGAGCAGGTCGTCGAGGTGGGCTGCGCCGTCCACCTTCACCCGGGTGACCGCCGCGAAGTCTTCGGCGGTGCAGTCGTCGAGCGGGGTGGGGTGGTCGACTCCGGCCGCGTGCACGACGGCCCGCAGCGGTGTGGGTCCGGCGTGTACGTCGAGGAGCAGGTCGGCGACTGCGGACCGGTCGGTGACGTCGACCGCCGCGATGGTCACCCGGGCGCCGAGGCTCTGCAGTTCGGCGGAGAGCTCCGCGGCGCCGGGCGCGGCCGTTCCGCGCCGGCTGGTCAGGACCAGGTGTTCCGCGCCGGACCGGGCGGCCCAGCGGGCGACGTGCGCTCCGAGACCACCCGTACCGCCGGTGATGAGGACGGTGCCGGCGGGCCGCCAGGAGGGGCCGTCGGTGTCGGTGGCGATGCGGACGAGGCGACGCCCGTGCGGACCGTTACGCCGGATGGCTACCTGGTCCTCGTTGCCGGCGGCGAGCACGGAGGCCAGGTCACCGGCGGTGCGCTCGTCGATCTGTTCGGGCAGGTCGACGAGCCCGCCCCAGCGTCGGGGGTGGTCGAGGGCGACGGCCCGGCCGAAGCCCCAGACGGTCGCCTGGGACGGCCGGCGCAGCGGGTCGTCCCGGTCGACGGTGACGGCGCCTCGGGTGAGGCACCAGAGCGGTGCGCCCGCGCCGCCGCTGTCGCCGAGTGCCTGTAGCAGGCGCAGCGTCGACAGCGCGGGGTCACCTCCGTCGCTGTCGTGCAGGGCCTGGAGGGAGACGACACCGGCCAGGTCGGGGGTCTCCGAGACGATCTGCCAGAGCTGGTCGGTGAGCACGCCACGGTCGGTGGTGGTGTCGTCGACTGTCGTGGTGATGACGTTCGCGCCGTGCTCCTCCAGCGCGGTCTGTACCCATCGGGTGTCGTCGCTGGGCGACACCAGCAGCCAGGTGCCGGTGAGGGCCGGTGCCGGGTCGGACGGGAACGGCTTCCAGGTGACCCGGTACCGCCAGGTGCTGAGGGTGTCGTGCTGCCTGCTCCGGTGCCGCCAGGTGGAGAGGACCGGCAGGGCGGCGTCGAGCACCTCGCGGGCGGCGCTGTCGAGGTCGCCGGCGATCAGGTCGAGGTCGGCGCGTTCGACGGCGTCCCAGAAGCGGACGTCGGCGGGTTGTGGGCCGGTGGCGGCGGGCCGCACGGTGTCCGGCCAGTACCGCTCGTGCTGGAAGGAGTAGGTGGGCAGGTCGACGCGCCGTGCGCCGGGGTAGCAGGGCGTCCAGTCGACAGCGACGCCGCGCACGTAGGCCTGCGCGAGGGCGGTGAGCAGCGTGGTCGGTTGGTCCCGGTCAGAGCGTTGCAGGGGTACGAACACCGCGTCAGCGGCGCAGTCGGCGCCCATCGCGGAGAGGACCCCGTCGGGGCCGATCTCCACGAACGTGCTGACACCGAGGCCTTCCAGTGTGGTGATGCCGTCGGCGAAGCGGACCGCCTCGCGCACGTGCCGCACCCAGTACGCGGCGTCAGGTGCTTCGGCGACCTGCCCGGTCACGTTCGACACGATCGGGATGCGCGGCGTGTCGTAGGTGAGGGTTGCCGCGACCTGGGCGAACTCGGCCAGCATCGGCTCCATCAGCACCGAGTGGAACGCGTGACTGACCCGCAGCCGCTTCGACTTCTCGAAGTGCGCCGCCACCGCCGTCACCTCGTCGGCGGCACCGGACAGCACCACCGAACGCGGACCGTTGACGGCCGCAACCGACACCCCGTCGGTCAGCAGCGGCAACACCTCCGCCTCGGTGGCCCGCACGGCGACCATGACGCCGCCGGTCGGGAGGGACTGCATGAGGCGACCCCGGGCGGTGACCAGCTTCGCCGCGTCCGGAAGGGACAGCACCCCCGCGACGTGCGCGGCGGCGATCTCACCGATCGAATGTCCCACCAGGTAGTCCGGGGTGACGCCGAACGACTCGACTAGGCGGAACAACGCGACCTCGACGGCGAACAACGCCGACTGGGTGTAGACCGTCTGGTCCAGGTCGGTTCCGTCAGCGATGACCTCGCGGATCGGCCGATCGAGGTGCCGGTCGAGCTCGGCGCAGGCCGCGTCGAACGCCTCCGCGTACACCGGGAAGGCCTCGGCCAGTGCCAGGCCCATGCCCGGTCGTTGCGAACCCTGGCCGGAGAAGACGAACGCGAGCTTGCCGTCGGAGGTCTCGCCGGTCACCAGACCGGCCGCCGGCTGACCGGCGGCTGCCGCCGCCAGGGCGTCGGCGTGCTGGGGGCCGAGCACCACAAGGCGTTCGGTCAGCGCGGCACGGGTGGTGACAAGCGAATGCCCGACGTCGACCGCGTCCGGGGCGTCCTCGCCGGAGACCCAGGTCAGCAGGCGGGCGGCCTGGTCGCGCAGCGCGGCGGGGCCACGCGCGGAGAGCGTCCAGGGCACGATGCCGGTCTGCGGTCGGCGCAGCGCCGGCTCGTCACCGTCGGCTACGGCCGGCGGCTCCTCGATAATCACGTGGGCGTTGGTGCCGGACATGCCGAACGAGGAGATGGCGGCTCGGCGCGGGCGGTCGCCGGCCGGCCACGGTCGGGGTTCGGTGAGAAGTGCGACAGCGCCGGCAGACCAGTCCACGTGCGGGGTCGGCTCGTCGACGTGCAGGGTCCGGGGCAGGGTCTCGTGGCGCATGGCCTCGACCATCTTGATGATCCCGGCGACGCCGGCGGCGGCCTGCGAGTGGCCGATGTTCGACTTGATCGACCCCAGCCAGAGCGGCTGGTCGGCGGGGCGGTCCTGACCGTAGGTGGCGAGCAGCGCCTGCGCCTCGATCGGGTCGCCCAGCTTGGTGCCGGTGCCGTGCGCCTCGACGGTGTCGACGTCGGCGGTCGTGAGATCGGCGGCAGCGAGCGCCGCCCGGATCACCCGCTGTTGGGCGGGCCCGTTCGGGGCGGTCAGGCCGTTGGAGGCGCCGTCCTGGTTGATGGCACTGCCGCGGACCAGGGCGAGGACCTGGTGACCGTTGCGTCGGGCGTCGGAGAGCCGCTCCACCAGCAGGACGCCGACGCCCTCGGCCCAACCGGTGCCGTCGGCGGCGGCGGCGAACGACTTGCACCGGCCGTCGGCGGCCAGGCCACGCTGGCGGGAGAACTCGGTGAACGTGCCGGGCGTGGCCATCACGATCGCCCCACCGGCCAGGGCGAGGTCGCACTCGCCGGACCGCAGTGCCTGGGCGGCGAGGTGCAGCGCGACGAGCGACGACGAGCAGGCGGTGTCCACCGAGACGGACGGCCCTTCCAGACCCAGCGCGTAGGACACCCGACCGGAGATGACGCTGGCGGCGTTGCCGGTGGCCAGGTAGCCCTCCACCGCGTCCGGCGCCGCCATCAGCAGCGTCGGGTAGTCGTGGCTGTTGGTGCCGGTGAAGACACCGGTGTGGGTGCCGCGCAGTGCGGTCGGGTCGATGCCGGCGCGTTCCACCGCCTCCCAGGACGTCTCCAGCAGCAGGCGTTGCTGCGGGTCCATGGCGAGCGCCTCGCGGGGCGAGATGCCGAAGAACCGGGCGTCGAAGTCGGCGACGCCGTCGAGGAAGCCGCCGGCTGCGGCGTACGAGGTGCCGCGCGCGTCGGGGTCGGCGTCGTAGAGGGCGTCGAGGTCCCAGCCACGGTCGTCGGGCAGCGCCGAGACGGCGTCGGTGCCGGTCTCGACCAGTCGCCACAGGTCCTCCGGCGAGCTGACCCCGCCGGGGTAGCGGCAGGCCATGCCGACGATGGCGATCGGCTCGGACGTGGTGGTCGTCACCCGGGTCTGCGGGGTGGCGCTGTCGTCGGCGCCGAGCAGTGCGTGCAGGTGACCAGCGAGGGTCGCGGCGCTCGGGTAGTCGAAGACGATGCTGGAGGGCAATTGCAGACCCGTCGTGGTGACCAGTCGGTTGCGTAGTTCGACTGCGGTCAGGGAGTCGAAGCCGAGTTCGCGGAAGGGGCGGTCGACGCCGATGTCGGCGACGCTGCCCAACCCGAGCACCGCCACCGCCTCGGTGCGCACCACGTCCAACAGACGCTTCGCGCGTTCGGTGGCGCCGAGCCCGTCGAGGAAGGTGCTCTGCACACTCGTCTGCGCAACCGGGGTATACACCTCGTCCAACAACGGACGCGACCGCGCTGAGGTGAACGACGCACCGAACCGGTCCCAGTCCACATCCGCGACGGTGACCGCCCGCTCCCCCGACTCCACCACCTGGGCGAACGCCGCCATCGCCACCTGCGCCGACATCGGAGGCAACCCCCGACGCCGCAACGGCCCGTCGTCACCAGCCGCAGTGACCATGCCACCACCGGCCCACGGACCCCACGACAACGCCGTACCCACCACACCCCGCACCCGCCGCGCCGCGATCAACCCGTCCAGGAACGCATTCGCCGCGGCGTACGCACCCTGCCCACCACTGCCCCACACTCCGGAGATCGACGAGAACACCACGAACGCATCCAGGTCATCGCCCAACAACTCGTCCAGGTGCACCGCACCTGCGGTCTTGCCGGACACCACCTCGTCCCAGATCTCCGGAGTGAGGTCGGTCAACACTGACGTCCGCTCCACACCGGCGGCGTGCACGACGGCTCGTACTGGAGCGTCCAGGCTGTGCACCATTGCGCTGACCGCGTCCCGGTCCGCCATGTCGCAGGCGACGACCGTCACCCGGGCGCCGGCTGCCTCGACGGCGGCCACGATGTCGGCGGCACCCTCGGCCTGTGGGCCTCGCCGCGACACCAGCACCAGGTGCTCGGCGCCACGCTCGGCCGCCCAGACCGCGACCCGGCCACCCAACGAACCGGTACCACCGGTCACCAGGACCGTTCCCGACGGCGACCAACCCGGCTGCTCACCAGCCACCGCCGTCGAACGCGTCAACCGCCGCACGTACGCACCCGACGACCGCACCGCGACCTGGTCCTCGGCACCGAACCCACCAGCCAACACCCGCACCAACCGGGCGCCCACCCGCGCATCCCAGGCGGACGGAACATCAACCAGACCACCCCACAGGTGCGGCATTTCCAGGCCGATCACTCGACCCAGACCCCACACGGCCGACACCGCTGGCGAGACGACGTCCGCACGCCCGACCGACACCCCACCGGCCGTCACCACCCACAGCGGAGCGGTCACGTCGGCCCGTACGAGCTCCTGCACCAGGGCGAGGGTGGGTCGGGCGGGGTCGGTGAGCTCGGTGTCCAGGGCGAAGAGCGAGACGACACCGCTCACGTCTTCCGGCAGGTCGGCGAGGACGGCGGCGAGGACCGCGCGGTCGGCGGTCGGGGCCAGTTCGACGCGGATGACGTCCGCTCCGGCGTCGGCCAGTGTGGTGGCGATGCCGGTGCCGACGCCGGTGGGGCCGACGACCAGCCAGGGGCCGGTCAACTCCGTCACGGCGTCTCCGGTCGCCGAGCGCCACTCGACGCGGTAGCGCCGGTCGTCGACGAGTTGGGCGTCCTGGCGCTTGCGGTGCCACTGGGCCAGAGCGGGGAGTAGGTCGCCGGCGTTGTCAGCGGCGATGCCGAGGCGGTCCAGGTCTCCGTCCTCGATGGCGGCCCAGAAGTCGGCGTCGGGCACTGTGGCACCGGTTGTTCCGCCGTCGACCCCGGCGAAGACGTCGGCCAGCGTGGCGCTCGGCCAGTAGTCACGGTGCCGGAAGGCGTAGGTGGGCAGGTCGACGAGGCTTCCACCGGGGTAGCACTGTGTCCAGTCCACCGGCACACCGCGGACGAAGGCTCGGGCCAGGCCGGTGAGGAAGGTCGACACCTGGTCGGGGGTTGCCCGTTGCAGGGGGACGAGCGCCGCCCCGGTCACGCAGTCCGCGCCCATGGCGGAGAGGACCCCGTCGGGGCCGATCTCCACGAAGGTGCTGACACCGAGGCCTTCCAGGGCGGCGATCCCGTCGGCGAAGCGCACCGCCTCGCGGACGTGCCGCACCCAGTAGGCGGCATCCTGTGTCGACGCGACCTGTCCGGTGATGTTCGAGACGATCGGGATGCGCGGCGGGTGGTAGCTCAGCCCGCCGGCCACTCGGGCGAACGCGTCGAGCATCGGCTCCATCAGCGACGAGTGGAACGCGTGGCTGACCCGCAGTCGCTTGGACTTCTCGAAGTGGGCGGCGACGGCTGCCACCGCGTCGGCGGCACCGGACAGCACGATCGAGCGCGGCCCGTTGATCGCGGCGATGTCCACGCCCTCGGTCAGCAGTGGCCGTACCTCGGCTTCGGTGGCCCGTACGGCGACCATGACGCCGCCGGGCGGCAGCTCCTGCATCAGGCGGCCCCGGGCCGCGACCAGCGTTGCCGCGTCGGCCAGGGACAGGACCCCGGCGACGTGTGCGGCGGCGATCTCACCGATCGAGTGCCCGACCAGGTAGTCCGGGGTGACGCCGAACGACTCGACCAGGCGGTGGAGCGCGACCTCGTAGGCGAACAACGCCGTCTGGGTGTAGAGGGTCTGGTCGAGGTCGGTGTCGTCGGTGATCACGTCACGCAGTGGGCGGTCCAGGTGGACGTCGAGTTCGGCGCAGGCCGCGTCGAACGCGTCGGCGAAGACCGGGTACGTCTCGGCCAGTTCCAGGCCCATGCCCGGGCGCTGTGATCCCTGGCCGGAGAAGACGAACGCGAGCTTGCCGTCGGAGACCTCACCGACGACCAGACCGGCCGAGGCGGTCCCGGCCGCGAGCGCGTCGAGGGCGTCGCGGTGGTCGGCGCCGATCGACACCGCCCGGTACGGCAGGGCGGCGCGGTGCGCGGCGAGGGTGTGCCCGACGTCGATCGTGGCGGTGGGGTGTTGGTCGAGGTGGTCGGTGAGTCGGGTGGCCTGTGCGCGCAGGGCGTCGTCGCTGCGCGCGGAGATCAGCCACGGCACCACCTCGTGCGGCGCGGCGGCCGGCTGCTCGACGGGTTCGACGGCCGGGGGTTCTTCCAGGATGAGGTGGGCATTGGTGCCGGAGAACCCGAACGACGACACACCCGCACGGCGGACTCGGCCGGTCTGCGGCTCCCACGGGCGGGGTTCGGTCAACAACCGCACGTCACCGGTGGTCCAGTCGACCTGCGGGGTCGGCTCGTCCACGTGCAACGTCGCCGGAAGCACCCCGTGCTTCAACGCCTGGACCATCTTGATCACACCGGCGACACCGGCGGCGGCCTGGGTGTGACCGATGTTCGACTTCACCGACCCCAACCACAACGGCTCACCACCCGGGCGGTCCTGCCCATACGTGGCCAACAACGCCTGCGCCTCGATCGGATCACCCAACTTGGTGCCGGTGCCATGCGCCTCAACCACATCGACGTCGGAGGTCGACAGATCAGCGGCCGCGAGCGCCGCCCGGATCACCCGCTGCTGCGACGGACCATTCGGCGCCGTCAAACCATTCGACGCACCATCCTGATTGACCGCACTACCCCGCACCACCGCCAACACGCGATGCCCATTGGCCACCGCATCCGACAAACGCTCCACCACCAGAACACCGACACCCTCACCCCACGCCGTGCCATCCGCCCCCGCCGCGAAAGCCTTACACCGACCATCACCGGCCAACCCCCGCTGCCGCGAAAACTCAATGAACGTCCCCGGCGTCGACATCACCGTCACACCACCAGCCAACGCCAAACCACACTCACCAGACCGCAACGCCTGCACCGCCAAATGCAACGCCACCAACGACGACGAACACGCCGTATCCACAGTGACCGCAGGCCCCTCCACACCTAACACATAAGAAACCCGACCCGACAACACACTCGCCGCGTTACCAGTCCCCAAGAAACCATCAGCCTCCCGCGGCACCGCCAACAACAACGTCGAATAATCCTGACCATTCGTCCCCGTGAAAACACCAACCGGAGAACCCCGCAACCCCAGCGGATCAACCCCCGCCGACTCCAACGCCTCCCACGACACCTCCAACAACAACCGCTGCTGCGGATCCATCGCCAACGCCTCCCGAGGCGACACCCCGAAAAACGACGCATCAAAACCCGCAACACCACCCAAAAACCCACCAGCAGAAACATACGACGTCCCAAACGACTCCCCATCACCCACCAAACCCGCCAAATCCCAACCCCGATCCGACGGAAACTCCACCACCCCATCCCCACCCGACACCACAAAATCCCACAACTCATCCGGCGACCCCACACCACCCGGAAAACGACACGCCATACCCACAATCGCCACCGGCTCATCCGCCACAACCGACGACGACACCACCTCCGAAACACCGGAGTCACCACCCAACAACGACCCCAGATAACCCGCCAACACACCCGCCGACGGATAATCAAAAACGATGCTGGAGGGCAGTTGCAGACCCGTCGTGGCAACCAGTCGGTTGCGTAGTTCGACTGCGGTCAGGGAGTCGAAGCCGAGTTCGCGGAAGGGCCGGTCGACGCCGATGTCGGCGACGCTGCCCAACCCGAGCACCGCTACCGCCTCGGTGCGCACCACGTCCAACAGACGCCTCGACCGCTCGGCCGGGCTCAACCCGTCCAGGAAGCTGCTCGACGCGGCCGTCTGCTCGACCGGGGCGTACACCTCGTCCAACAACGGACGCGACCGCGCCGACGTGAACGACGCACCAAAACGATCCCAGTCCACATCCGCGACAGTGACCGCCCGCTCCCCCGACTCCACCACCTGAGCGAAAGCCGCCATCGCCAACTCCGCCGACATCGGAGGCAACCCCCGACGACGCAACCCCCCGTCATCACCAGCCGCCGACACCATGCCACCACCAGCCCACGGACCCCACGACAACGCCGTACCCACCACACCCCGCACCCGCCGCGCCGCGATCAACCCGTCCACGAACGCATTCGCCGCCGCGTACGCACCCTGACCACCACTGCCCCACACCCCGGAGATCGACGAGAACACCACGAACGCATCCAGGTCATCACCCAACAACTCGTCCAGGTGCACCGCACCTGCGGTCTTGCCGGACACCACCTCGTCCCACAATTCGGGGGTGGTCTCGGTCAGCAACGCGGAGCGCTCCACGCCGGCGGCGTGCACCACGGCCCGGACCGGAGTGTCGAGTCCGTCGAGCAGGGCTCGAACCGCATCCCGATCACCCATGTCGCAGGCCGCGACCGTCACCCGAGCGCCGGCGGCCTCGACCGCAGCGACCACATCGGCAGCTCCTGCGGCGTGCGGGCCTCGCCGCGACACCAGCACCAGATGCTTGGCACCACGCTCGGCCGCCCACACCGCGACCCGGCCACCCAACGAACCGGTGCCACCGGTCACCAGGACCGTTCCCGACGGCGACCAACCCGGCTGCTCGCCAGCCACCGCCGTCGAACGCGTCAACCGCCGCACATACACACCCGACGACCGCACCGCGACCTGGTCCTCGGCACCGAACCCACCGGCCAACACCCGCACCAACCGGGCGCCCACCCGCGCATCCCAGACAGCCGGAACATCGACCAGACCACCCCACAGGTGCGGCAACTCCAGACCGACCACCCGACCCAGACCCCACACCGCCGACACCGCTGGGGAAACGACGTCGCCACGCCCGACCGACACCCCACCCGCCGTCACCACCCACAGCGGGGCGGTCACGTCCGTGCCGGCGAACTGCTGGACCAGGGCGAGCAGGTCGGCTCCAGCGTCGGCCACGGCGACGATGCCCGCGATCGGTGCGGAGAGGTCGGTCAGGTCGGTCGCGTCGTGGGCGTGGAGCACGTCGGCGCCGGCCTCGGCGAGTGTGCTCGCGAGGAAGCCGACGAGGTTCTCGTCGGTGGGGTCGGCGCCGACGACCAGCCAGCGGCCGTCGAGGGTGTCGGAGGCGTCGCCGGTGACCGGACGCCAGGTGGTCCGGTAGCGCCAGCCGTCGACGACGTCGGCGTCCTGACGCTTGCGACGCCATTCGGCCAGCGCCGGCAGCAGGTCACCGGCGCTGTCCGCAGTGATACCCAATCGCGCCAGGTCGCCGTCCTCGACAGCGGCCCAGAACTCGGCGTCGGCCGGTTCGCCGGCGGCGGTCGCGGTGACCGGCTCCGGAACGCTCGGCCAGTAACGCTCGTGCTGGAAGGCGTAGGTCGGCAGGTCGATCAGCCGCCCGCCGCTCAGGCACGACGTCCAGTCGACAGCGACGCCGCGCACGAAGGCCTGCGCGAGGGCGGTCAGCAAGGTGGCTGCCTGGTCGCGGTCAGAGCGTTGCACGGGTACGAACACCGCGTCGCTCACACAGTCCGCGCCCATGGCCGACAGCACCCCGTCGGGGCCGATCTCCACGAACGTGCTGACACCGAAGTCTTCCAGTGTGGTGATGCCGTCGGCGAAGCGGACCGCTTCCCGGATGTGCCGCACCCAGTACGCGGCGTCCTGGGTCTCGGCGACCTGCCCGGTCAGGTTGGACACCACGGGGATGCGCGGTGACTCGTAGGCGAGGGATTCCGCGACCTCGGCGAACTCGGCCAGCATGGGCTCCATCAACACCGAGTGGAAGGCGTGGCTGACCCGTAGCCGCTTCGACTTCTTGAAGGCCGCTGCCACCGCTGCGACCTCGTCGGCAACACCGGACAGCACCACGGAACGCGGGCCGTTGATCGCGGCGACGGAGACCCCGTCGGTCAGCAGCGGCAGCACCTCCGCCTCGGTGGCTCGTACCGCGACCATGACCCCACCGGCCGGAAGCGCCTGCATCAATCGACCTCGGGCGCTGACAAGCGTCGCCGCGTCGGCCAGCGACATGACCCCGGCGACGTGCGCGGCGGCGATCTCGCCGATCGAGTGCCCCACCAGGAAATGCGGCCTGACCCCGAACGACTCGACAAGGCGGAACAACGCCACCTCGACGGCGAACAACGCGGCCTGCGTGTAGACCGTCTGGTCCAGGGCTTTCGCGTCGTCCGCGATCACGTCCCGGATCGGCCGGTCGAGATGACGGTCCAGCTCGGCGCAGACCGCGTCGAACGCCTCCGCGTACACGGGGAACCTGACGTAGAGGTCCAAGCCCATGCCGTGCCGTTGCGAGCCCTGGCCAGAGAAGACGAAGGCGGTACGCCCGCCCTGTGCAGTGCCGGTGACCAGGCCGGGGCCCGTCGTCCCGCCGGCGAGGGCAGTCAGCGCGGCCTGCCGATCCGTACCGAGGACGACGGCCCGGTGGGCGAGGGTGGCGCGAGCGGCCAGCGAACGGCCGACGTCTGCCGGGTCGGCGTCGGGCCGCTCGTCGAGGTGGTCGGCGAGTCGGGTGGCCTGTGCGCGCAGGGCGTCGTCGCTGCGCGCGGAGATCAGCCACGGCACAACCACGTGCGGCGCAGCCGGCTGCTCGACAGGTTCGACGGCCGGGGGTTCTTCCAGGATCAGGTGGGCATTCGTGCCGGAGAACCCGAACGACGACACACCCGCACGGCGGACTCGGCCGGTCTGCGGCTCCCACGGGCGGGGTTCGGTCAACAACCGCACGTCACCGGTGGTCCAGTCGACCTGCGGGGTCGGTTCGTCCACGTGCAACGTCGCGGGCAACACCCCGTGCTTCAACGCCTGGACCATCTTGATCACACCGGCGACACCCGCGGCGGCCTGGGTGTGACCGATGTTCGACTTCACCGACCCCAACCACAACGGCTCACCACCCGGGCGGTCCTGCCCATACGTGGCCAACAACGCCTGCGCCTCGATCGGATCACCCAACTTGGTGCCGGTGCCATGCGCCTCAACGACATCGACGTCGGAGGTCGACAGATCAGCGGCCGCGAGCGCCGCGCGGATCACCCGCTGCTGCGACGGACCATTCGGCGCCGTCAAACCATTCGACGCACCATCCTGATTGACCGCACTACCCCGCACCACCGCCAACACGCGATGCCCATTGGCCACCGCATCCGACAAACGCTCCACCACCAGAACACCGACACCCTCACCCCACGCCGTGCCATCCGCCCCCGCCGCGAAAGCCTTACACCGACCATCACCGGCCAACCCCCGCTGCCGCGAAAACTCAATGAACGTCCCCGGCGTCGACATCACCGTCACACCACCAGCCAACGCCAAACCACACTCACCAGACCGCAACGCCTGCACCGCCAAATGCAACGCCACCAACGACGACGAACACGCCGTATCCACAGTGACCGCAGGCCCCTCCACACCTAACACATAAGAAACCCGACCCGACAACACACTCGCCGCGTTACCAGTCCCCAAGAAACCATCAGCCTCCCGCGGCACCGCCAACAACAACGTCGAATAATCCTGACCATTCGTCCCCGTAAAAACACCAACCGGAGAACCCCGCAACCCCAGCGGATCAACCCCCGCCGACTCCAACGCCTCCCACGACACCTCCAACAACAACCGCTGCTGCGGATCCATCGCCAACGCCTCCCGAGGCGACACCCCGAAAAACGACGCATCAAAACCCGCAACACCACCCAAAAACCCACCAGCAGAAACATACGACGTCCCAAACGACTCCCCATCACCCACCAAACCCGCCAAATCCCAACCCCGATCCGACGGAAACTCCACCACCCCATCCCCACCCGACACCACAAAATCCCACAACTCATCCGGCGACCCCACACCACCCGGAAAACGACACGCCATACCCACAATCGCCACCGGCTCATCCGCCACAACCGACGACGACACCACCTCCGAAACACCGGAGTCACCACCCAACAACGACCCCAGATAACCCGCCAACACACCCGCCGACGGATAATCAAAAACAACACTCGACGGCAGCTGCAAACCCGTCACCACATTCAACCGATTACGCAACTCCACCGCAGTCAACGAATCGAAGCCGAGTTCCTTGAACGGTTGGTCGGCGTCGATCAGACCGGCGCCGGTGTGCCCGAGGACGGCAGCCGCACTGGTGACCACCAGGTCGAGCAGTTCGCGGGACCGCTCCTCGGCGCTCATCGCGGCGTACCGGCCGGCGGCGGGCGCGGCCGGCGTCGAGTCGGTGACCTGTAGGCGAATGTGGTCGGGCAGCGCGCTGACCAGCGGACGGACGCGGGCGGACGCGTACATCGGAAGGAAGCGGTCCCAGTCGACGTCGGCGATGGTCACGCTGGTCTCGTCGCGGTCGAGGACCGACTGGAGACCGGAGAGGGCGAGTTCCGGGTCGACGGTGAGCAGGCCACGCTTGCGCAGCTGCTCGGTGATCTCCGGGTCGTCGGCCATGCCCCCGCCGGCCCAGACGCCCCAGGCGATCGCTGTGGCCGCGAGACCACGGGAGCGGCGCCATTCGGCGAACGCGTCGAGGAAGGCGTTGCCGGCCGAGTACGCGGCCTGCCCGCCGCTGCCCCAGACACCGGAGATGGAGGAGAACAGGACGAAGGTGCTGGGCTCGTCGCCGAGCGCGGCGTCCAGGTTGATCGCGCCGGCGACCTTGGCGGCCAGGACGGCGTCGAGGTCGGCGGCGGTGGCGGTGTCCAGGTCGGTGTGGTGGTCGACGCCGGCGGCGTGCACGACGGTGTCGATCCGCTCGCCGGCCTCCCGTAGTTGCTGGACGAGCCGGTTCACCTCGTCCGGGTCGGCGACGTCGCAGGCGCTGACTGTCACCCGGGCCCCGTGGCGTCGCACCTCGGCGGCCACCACGTCGGCGTCGGGCGCGTGGAGACCGCGACGGCTGACCAGGACCACGTGTTCGGCTCCGCGGACGGCGACCCAACTCGCCACCCGAGCGCCGAGGCCACCGGTTCCGCCGGTGATCAGCACGGTGCCGCGCGGCAGCCACGCGTCGCGGGGCGCGGCCTCGGTGTGCGGGTGTCGCAGCAACCGACGTACGTAGGTGCCGGATCCGCGTACCGCGATCTCGTCCTCGCCGCTGCCGTGCAGCGCGGCGACGACCCGGTCGGCGGCACGCTGGTCCAGCTTCTCCGGCAGGTCGACGAGGCCACCCCAGAGGTGGGGGCGTTCCAGGCCGAGGACCCGACCGAGGCCCCAGGCGAGGGCCTGGCGGGGCGCGTCGAGGCGGTCCGCGCGGCCGGTGGCGACGGCGCCCCGGGTGGCGGCCCACAGTGGTGCTTCCAGGCCCGCGTCGGCGCAGGCCTGCGCGACGGTCAGGAGGGTCGCCGCCGGGTCGAGCGCGGGGTCCAGGGCGAGCAGGGACAGGATGCCGTCGATGGGGCCGGCGGTGCGTAGTCGTTCGGCGAGAGCGGTGCGCTCGGGGGTCACGGTGAGCACTGTGGCGTCGCCGAGTGCGGACAGGAGCGCCGTGGTGTCGCCGACGTCGGCGCTGGTCAGGACGATCCACCGGCCGGCCGCCGGGGTGTGGTGTGTGCCGGTCGACGGCTCCCAGCCGATCCGGTAGCGCAGGGTGTCGAGCACCGCGTGGGTGTGCCGGCGCCGCCGCCACGCGGAGAACGCCGGCAACAGCGCTTCCAGGGTTTCGCGGTCCTCGTCCGAGCCGAGGCCGAGGGTTTCCGCGAGGAAGGCCGTGTCCTGGCGCTCGATCGCCGACCAGAAGTGCCCGTCGGCCGGGTCGCCGGCCGTCTCGGTCCGCTCGGCGGGCGGCGAGGTGAGCCAGTACTGCTGCCGTTGGAAGGCGTAGGTGGGCAGGTCGACGAGACGCCCGCCGGTCAGGCAGGGCGTCCAGTCGACAGCGACACCGCGCACGAAAGCCTGCGCGAGGGCGGCCAGCAGCGTGGCAGGTTGGTCCCGGTCAGAGCGTTGCACGGGTACGAACACCGCGTCGCTGACGCAGTCCGCACCCATGGCCGACAGCACCCCGTCCGGGCCGATCTCCACGAATGTGCTGACACCCAGGGCTTCCAGTGTGGTGATCCCGTCAGCGAAGCGCACCGCCTCACGGACGTGCCGCACCCAGTAGGCGGCATCCTGTGTCGACGCGACCTGCCCGCTCACGTTCGACACGATCGGAATACGCGGCGACTCGTAGGTCAGCGCAGCCGCCACCGAGGCGAACTCGGTAAGCATCGGCTCCATCAACACCGAATGGAACGCGTGACTGACCCGCAACCGCTTCGACTTCTCGAAGTGCGCCGCCACCGCCATCACCTCGTCGGCCACACCGGAGAGCACCACCGACCGGGGTCCGTTGATCGCAGCGACGGACACCCCGTCGGTCAGCAACGGCAACACCTCGGCCTCGGTGGCCCGCACGGCCACCATGACACCGCCGGTCGGCAATGCCTGCATCAACCGGCCCCGGGCGGTGACCAGCGTCGCCGCATCAGGCAGGGACAGCACCCCCGCGACGTGCGCGGCGGCGATCTCCCCGATCGAGTGCCCGACCAGGTAATCCGGGGTGACACCGAACGACTCCACCAGGCGGAACAGGGCAACCTCGACGGCGAACAACGCCGCCTGCGTGTAGACCGTCTGATCCAGGTCGTCACCCTCGGCGATCACCTCGCGGATCGGCCGGTCCAGGTGCCGGTCCAGCTCGGCGCAGACCGCGTCGAACGCCTCCGCGTACACCGGGAACGTGTCGTAAAGGGCCAGGCCCATGCCCGGTCGTTGCGAACCCTGACCGGAGAACACGAACGCCGTCTTGCCGCGTACCACCGACCCGACGACCGGGCCGGGCTCACCGGCAGCGACCGCCGCCAGCTCGTCGCGCCCGAACACGACCGCCCGATGCGCGTGTGTCGACCGCGACGACACCAACGAGAACCCGACGTCCACCGGGTCGGCGTCCACCGCAATCAGCCGGGCGGCCTGCCCGCGCAACGCCTCCGCCGACCGGGCGGAGAGCACCCACGGCACTGGGACGGGCACCACGGTCTCGCTGCGGGGCGGCTCCTCGGCGGCCGGTGGTTCCTCGATGATGACGTGCGCGTTCGTCCCGGAGACCCCGAACGACGACACGCCGGCGCGGCGCGGCCGGTCCTCGGCGTCCGGCCACGGCCGGGCCGCGGTGAGCAGTTCCACAGCGCCCGCCGACCAGTCCACCTGCGGCGTCGGCTCGTCCACGTGCAGCGTTCGCGGCATGGTGCGGTGCCGCATCGCCATCAGCATCTTGATGATCCCGGCGACTCCGGCTGCCGCCTGGGTGTGCCCGATGTTCGACTTGATCGACCCCAGCCACAGTGGCTGGTCGGCGGACCGGTCCTGGCCGTACGTGGCCAGCAGCGCCTGGGCCTCGATCGGGTCGCCCAGTGTGGTGCCGGTGCCGTGCGCCTCGACGAGGTCGACGTGCTCGGCGGGCACCCGGGCGTTGGCCAGGGCGCTGCGGATGACCCGTTGCTGGGCCGGGCCGTTCGGGGCGGTGAGGGCGCTGCTGGCACCGTCCTGGTTGACAGCGGTGCCGCGCACGACGCCGAGGACGCGGTGACCGTTGCGGACCGCGTCGGAGAGCCGTTCCAGGAGCAGCATGCCGGCGCCCTCGGCCCAACCGGTGCCGTCGGCGGCGGCGGCGAACGACTTGCACCGCCCGTCGGTGGAGAGTCCTCGCTGCTTGCTGAAGTCGACGAAGACGACAGGGGTGGCCATCACGGCGACGCCACCGGCCAGGGCGAGGGAGCATTCACCCTGGCGCAGCGACTGGACGGCCAGGTGCAGGGCGACGAGCGACGACGAGCAGGCGGTGTCCACGGTGACCGCCGGCCCCTCCAACCCCAGGGTGTACGCGACCCGCCCGGAGGCGACGCTGCCGGAGTTCCCGGTGCCCAGGTAGCCGGCGACGTCGTCCGGGATGCTGGTCAGGTTGACCGCGTAGTCGTGGTACATGACGCCGGCGAACACCCCGGTACGGCTGCCCCGCAACCGGGTCGGGTCGATTCCGGCCCGCTCGAAGGTCTCCCAGGACGTCTCCAGCAGCAGGCGCTGCTGCGGGTCCATGGCGATCGCCTCGCGGGGTGAGATGCCGAAGAAGGCCGGGTCGAACCGGCCCGCCTCGTGCAGGAAGCCACCCTCGTGGGTGTACGACGTCCCGGGGTGGTCGGGGTCGGGGTGGTAGAGCGACTCCAGGTCCCACCCGCGGTCGACGGGGAACTCGGTGATGCCGTCCCGCTCGTCGGCGACCAGGCGCCACAGGTCCTCGGGAGTCTCCACACCGCCGGGGTAGCGGCAGGCCATGCCGATGATCGCGACCGGCTCGCGGTCGCGCTCCTCCATCTCGCGCAACCGCTGACGGGTGTCGCGCAGGTCGCTGGTGGCGCGCTTGAGGTAATCCAGGAGCTTGGCTTCGTCGGCCATCAGAACGTCACTCCCCGTCGGTGTTCCATGCGGTCAGGCAATGCCGAGTTCGTCGTCGAGGAGGTCGAACAACTCCTCGGCGGTGGCGCCGTGCAGGGTGCTGCTGTCGTGTGCCGGGTTCGCGCCGGTCCAGGTGTCGAGCAGGCTGCGGAGCCGGCCGGCGACCTTGGCCCGGTCCGGGTCGTCGGCGCTGACGGCGGCCAGGCCCGCTTCGAGGCGGTCCAGTTCGCCGAGCACCGACAGGGCGGACGAGGCCCGTTCGTCGAGCAGTTCGTCCTGGAGGTAGCGGGCCAGCGCCCCGGGCGTCGGCTGGTCGAAGACGATCGTGGCGGGCAGCCGTAGACCGGTGGCGGCGGCGAGCCGGTTGCGCAGGTCGACGGCGGCGAGCGAGTCGAGGCCGCACTCGACGAGACCCCGGTCGGGCTGGATGGCGTCGGCGGAGGCGTGGCCGAGGACGGCCGCGACCTGGGCCTGCACCATCTCCAGCAGGATCCGCGGCCGGTCGGTGGGTGCCGTGGCGACGAGTCGCCGCTTGAGCGCCTCGGCCGGGTCGCCGCCGTCGGTGGTGTTCTCGGCGACCCTCCGGGCGGGGCGACGGACCAGGCCGCGCAGCAGCGGCGGCACCGGGCCGTTGCCGGCGACGGCAGCCGGCCGCAGTCCGATCGGCAGGACGACGGGGTTGTCGACGCCCACCGCCGCATCGAATGCGGCCAGCCCGGTCTCGGCGGTGAACGGGGTGATGCCGAAGCTGGTCATCCGGCTGATGTCGGCGTCGCTGAGCTGTCCGGCCATTCCGCCGCCGACCGCCCACGGCCCCCAGGCCAGGGAGATCGCGGCGAGGCCGTGGTGGCGGCGGTGCCGGGCGAGCGCGTCGAGGTAGGCGTTGGCCGCGGCGTAGTTGCCCTGCCCGGGGCCGCCGAAGCTGCCGGCCGAGGAGGAGAACAGGACGAACGCGGTCAGGTTCCGGTCCTTGGTGAGCTGGTGCAGGTTGCCTGCGGCGTCGGCCTTGGCGGCCAGGACCGCGGCGACCCGCTGCGGGGTCAGTGAGGCGAGGACACCGTCGTCGACGATGCCGGCGGCGTGCACCACTGCGGTGAGCGGGTGTTCGGCGGGGACGGCGGTGAGGGTGTGGGCGAGCTGGTCGGCGTCGGCGGCGTCGCAGGCCGCCACTGTGACGCTCGCGCCGAGTTCGGTGAGCTGCGCGGTCAGGTCCTCGACGCCGGGCGCGTCCGGTCCCCGGCGACTGGTCAGCAACAGGTGTCGTACCCCGTGGGTGGTGACCAGGTGTCGGGCCAGCAGCCCGCCGAGGGCGCCGGTGCCTCCGGTGACCAGGACCGTGCCGTGCGGGTCGAGGTCCAGGCCGGTCGGCGCGGCGGCGGCCCGGGCGAGTCGGGGCGCGTAGGCGCGGCCGTCGCGGACCGCCAGTTGCGGTTCGCCGCTGGCGAGGACACCGGGCAGGCTGGCCGCGGAGAGCGGCGAGTCGTCCACGTCGGCGAGCACGATCCGGTCCGGGTCCTCGGACTGCGCGGAGCGGATCAGGCCCCAGGCGGCGGCGTGCGCCAGGTCGGGGGCGTCGGTGGCGGGGTCCGGTTCGACAGCGCCGCGGCTGAGCAGGACCAGGCGGGCCCCGGCGAAGTCCGGGTCGGCGAGCCAGCGTTGGGCGAGGGCCAGCCAGGCGTCGACCGCCGGGCCGGGCACGTCCCCGCCGGGCCGGGCCGGAGCGAAGACCAGCTCGGGTACGGCTCCCGAGGCGGCCAGCGCGTCCAGGTCCGGGTAGTCGTCCACGAGGGATCCCACGGCGGCGGCCGCGTCGGCCACGAACGAGTCGGGTGCGCCGATGACGGCGTACCGGCCACCGGTGGGGGCGATCTGCGGCTCGACGGACGTCCAGTCGACGGTGAACAGTGGGGCCTCGTCGGCCGGCTGCCGCAGCTGGGTGACCGAGACCGGGCGCAGCACCAACTTGCCGACCGTGGCGACCGGTTGTCCGGTCTGGTCGGCGAGGTCGATGCGGACCCCGTCGTCGCCGTTGGGCGTGATCCGTACCCGGGCTGCGGCGGCGCCGGTGGCGTGCACGCTGATGCCGGTCCAGGAGAACGGCATCCGGCTCTGGGTGGGGCTCAGTCCCTGCTGCGCCTCGGCTGCCGTGGCGAGGCCCATGGCGTGGGTGGCGGCGTCGAGCAGCGCCGGGTGCACGCCGTAGTGGGCGGCTTCGGTGGCGGTCGGCTCGGCCAGGGCGACCTCGGCGTAGGTCTCCTCGCCGCGTTGCCAGGCCGCGCGCAGGCCCTGGAAGGCCGGGCCGTACCCGTATCCGAGCTGGGGCAGGAACTCGTAGAGGAAGTCGACGTCGATCGGGGTGGCGTCGGCGGGCGGCCAGGTCTCGTCCGGGTCTGGTTCGGTGACCGGCGTCGCGGAGGCGGTGCCGGCGGCGTGTCGGGTCCACGGGCTGTCGTCGTCGCGGTCCGGACGGGAGTGCACGCTGAGGGCACGGCGACCGTCGGCGTCGGCCGGGCCGACGCGTACCTGCAACCGGGTCCCGACGCCGTCCGGGACGACGAGTGGTGCTTCCAGTGTGAGTTCCTCGACCTGGCCGCAGCCGACGTGGTCGGCGGCGTGCGCGGCCATCTCGACGAACGCGGTGCCGGGCAGGATCGCGGTGCCGAGCACTGTGTGGTCGGTGAGCCAGGGTTGCCGGGCGGTGGCCAGACGGCCGGTGAACAGCACCTCACCGGTGTCGGCGAGCGTCGTGGCGGTGTGCAGCAGCGGGTGGCCGGTGTTGCTGGACGCGACGTCGGCCGGGTCCGAGTGCAGCCAGTAGGGCTGGTGCTGGAAGGCGTACGTGGGTAGCGGGGTGCGGCGGGCGTCGGAGCCCGCGTAGACCGCGGCCCAGTCGGGGTCGGCGCCCCGGGTCTGCAGCCGGGCGAGCGCGGTGAGGACGGTGAGCGGTTCCGGGTGCCCGCCGCGCAGGGCGGCCACGGCGATCGCCGCGCGGCCGGGCTGGTCGGCGAGGGTCTCCTCGGCCATGGCGGCGAGCACCGGGTCCGGGCCGAGTTCGAGCAGCGTACGGACCTGGTGCCGGTGGAGTTCGAGGACGGCGTCGGCGAAGCGGACGGTGTCCCGGGCGTGCCGTACCCAGTAGTCCGGCGAGGTGAGCTCGGCAGTGGTCGCGAGGTGGCCGGTCAGGGTGGAGACGATCGGGATCTGCGGCGGCCGGTAGGTCACCGCGGTCGCGGCCCGCCGGAACTCGCCGAGCATCGGGTCCAGGTGCGGTGAGTGGAAGGCGTGGCTGACCTGGAGTCGCCTGGTCCGCCGCCCGGCGTCGCGCCAGTACGCGACGACCTGCTCGACCGAGGACTCGTCTCCCGAGACCACAGTGGAGGACGGTCCGTTGACCGCGGCGACGGTGATCCGGCCGTCCACCCCGTCGAGCGAGGCGAGCACCTCCGCCTCGTCGGCCTGGACGGCGGCCATCGCACCGCCGTCGGGCAGCGCCTGCATGAGCCGGCCACGGGCCGCCACCAGGGCGGCCGCGTCGGCCAGGTCGAGGACGCCGGCCACGTGGGCGGCGCTCAGCTCGCCGATCGAGTGCCCGGCGAGGTAGTCCGGGACGATGCCCCAGTGCGCGAAGAGCCGGAACAGGGCCACCTCGACGGCGAAGAGCGCCGGTTGGGTGTACTCGGTGCGGTTCAGCAGGTCGGCGTGTGCCGGGTCGAGGACGAGGTCGCGGATCGGCCGGTCGAGGTGGGTGTCCAGGTGGGCGCAGACCGCGTCGAACGCGTCGGCGTAGGCGGGGTAGGCGTCGTACAGCTCCCGGCCCATCCCGGCCCGCTGGCTGCCCTGCCCGGTGAAGAGCACCGCGATGCGCCCGTCGGCGGTGACGTCGGTGGTGAGGGCGGGAACCGTGGTGTCGTCGCGCAGGGCGGTGAGGCTCCGGCGTACCTCGTCGAGGTCGGTCGCGACGATCGCCGCGCGGTGTTCGAGGGCCGCCCGGGTCGTGGCGAGGGACCAGCCGAGGTCGGTGAGGCGGGCGGCGGGATCCTCGCTGAGGTGGTCGAGCAGGGCCGCCGCCTGCGCCCGCAGGGCGGGTGCGGTCGTTGCGGAGACCACCACGGGTACGGCGGGGAGCTGCCCACCGCCGGTCGGCGGCACCGGCGCCGGGGCGGTCGGTTGTTCCAGGATGACGTGGGCGTTGGTGCCGCTCACGCCGAACGACGAGACGGCGCCCCGCCGGGGACGGCCGGTGTCCGGCCAGTCGCGGGGTTCGGTGAGCAGTTGGACCGTGCCGGCGGACCAGTCGACGTGCGGTGACGGCTCGTCGGCGTGCAGGGTGCGGGGCAGCACTCCGGCCTGGAGCGCGAGGACGGTCTTGATGACTCCGCTGACACCCGACGCGGCCTGGGTGTGGCCGATGTTGGATTTCAGCGAGCCCAGCCACAACGGGTCGGTCCCGTCGCGGCCGGCGCCGTAGGCGGCGATGACCGCCTGCGCCTCGATCGGGTCGCCGAGGACGGTGCCGGTGCCGTGCGCCTCGACCACGTCGACGTCGGCCGGGGTGAGTCCGGCGTCGGCGAGGGCGGCCCGGATGACCCGTTGCTGGGCGGGGCCGCTCGGGGCGGACAGGCCGTTGGAGGCGCCGTCCTGGTTGACGGCGCTGCCCCGGATCACGGCGAGGACCTGGTGACCGTTGGCCTCGGCGTCGCGGAGCCGCTCGACGACCAGGACGCTGACCCCCTCGGCCCAGCCGGTGCCGTCGGCGTCGGCGCCGAAGGCCTTGCACCGGCCGTCGGCGGCGAGGCCTCGTTGCCGGCTGAACTCGATGAAGACCATCGGGTTGCCGATCACCGCGACACCGCCGGCCAGGGCGAGGTCGCATTCGCCCCGGCGCAGCGACTGGGCGGCCAGGTGCAGCGCGACGAGCGACGACGAGCAGGCGGTGTCGACGGTCAGCGCCGGACCTTCGAGGCCGAGGGCGTACGAGATGCGGCCGGAGATGACAGCTGTGGCGGTGCCGGTGAGCAGGTAGCCCTCGGTGCCCTCGGGGGCGTTCTGGACGCCGGCGCCGTAGCCCTGGCTGGACGCGCCGACGAACACGCCGGTCCGGCTGCCGCGCAGCGCGTGCGGGTCGATGCCGGCCCGTTCGAAGCCCTCCCAGGCGGTCTCCAACAGGAGCCGCTGCTGGGGGTCGGTGGCGAGCGCCTCGCGTGGGGAGATGCCGAAGAACGCGGCGTCGAACTCGGCGGCGTCGTGCAGGAAACCGCCGGAGCGGGTGTAGCTGGTGCCCGGGTGGTCGGGGTCGGGGTGGTAGAGGGCGTCGACGTCCCAGCCGCGGTCGGCCGGGAAGTCGCCGATCGCGTCACGACCGTCGAGGACCAGCTGCCACAGGTCGTCGGGGGTACGCACGCCGCCGGGCAGGCGGCAACTCATCGCGACGATGGCGACCGGTTCGTCGGTGCCGGCGGTGACCGTGGCGGGGCTCGCCGACGGGGCCGGTGCCGTGCCGGCCACCTCGTCGCGCAGCATCCTGGCGATGGCGTGGGCGTTCGGGTGGTCGAAGGCGAGGGTGGTCGGCAGCCGCAGGCCGGTCGCGGCGCAGAGCCGGTTGCGGAACTCGACGGCCGACAGGGAGTCGAAGCCGAGGTCGCGCAACGCCCGGTCCGGGGTGACGGCGGAGGCGTCGGCGTGCCCGAGGACCGCGGCGGCCTCGGCGCGGACCAGGTCGACCAGGAAGGTGTCCCGTTCGCCGGGAGTCATGCCGGCGAGTTGTTCACGCAGCCCGGCAGCCTGGCTGTCGTCGTCGGGGGCCGCGTTGGTCAGTGCGGTGCGGGCGTCGTCCAGGTCGGCGAGCAGGGCGCTGGGCCGTCCGACGGTGAACGACGGGGCGAAACGGTCCCAGCGCACGTCGGCGACCGTGACGGTGGCCTCGCCGAGCGCGACCGCCTGGGCCAGGGCGACGGTGGTCTGCTCGGGCGGCATCGGCGGCAGGCCACGGCGCAGCAGGTGGTCGGCGGTCTCCTGTTTGGTGGCCATACCGCCGCCGCCCCACGCGCCCCAGGACACCGCGGTCGCGGCGCAGCCGCGGGCCCGGCGAGCCTCGGCGAGCGCGTCCAGGTAGGCGTTGCCGGCCGCGTACGCGATCTGCCCGCCGCTGCCCCAGGTGCCGGCGACCGAGGAGAACAACACGAACGCGTCCAGGTCGTCGGGCTCGCCGAAGAGCCGGTCCAGGTTCTCCGCGCCGGTGACCTTGGCGTCCAGCACGTGGGCGAACTCGTCGATTGTGACGTCGGCGATCGGCGTGTGCTGGGCGACGCCTGCGGTGTGGATGACCGCGCGGATCGGGTCACCGGCGTCGGCGCACTGCCGTACCAGTGCGGTGATCGCGTCGAGGTCGGCGACGTCGCAGGCGGCGACGGTGACGCGTACACCGGTCGCGGTGAGTTCCTCGGTCAGTTCGGCGGCGCCGGGCGCGGCGGCCCCGCGCCGGCTGGTGAGGACGAGGTGGTCGGCCCCGTTGCGGGCGAGCCACCGGGCGAGTTCGGTGCCGATGCCGCCGGTGCCACCGGTGACCAGGACGGTGCCGGACGGCTGCCAGGTCGGCGCGGTGCCGGCGGCGGCGCGGGTCAACCGGCGGGCGAGGACACCGGAGGGGCGTACCGCTACCTGGTCCTCGACGCCGTCGCCGACGGAGATGCCGGTCAGGACGGCGCAGAGCCGGTCGGCGGTGCGCTCGTCGAGGGTGTCCGGCAGGTCCACGAGACCGCCCCAGGAGGCGGACTGTTCCAGGGCCGCGACCCGGCCGAGTCCCCAGACGAATGACTGCGGCACTCGGCGTACCGGATCGGCCGGGCCGGTCGAGACCGCGCCACGGGTGGCGGCCCAGACCGGGGTCTGCGGGTGGGTGTCGCGCAGGGCCGCGAGCAGGTCGGTGGTGGCGGCGGCGCCCCGGGTGAGGGCCCGGTGCTGGTCGGTGGGCCGTTCGTCGAGGGCGAGCAGGGACAGCACGCCGGCCGGGGCGGGGCCGTCCAGCGCCGCGCCGAGCTCTGCCTCGGGGGTGACGGTGACCGTCGCGCCGGCCCGGGTCATCCGGTCGGTGATCGTCGCGACCAGGTCCTGGTCGGTGCTGGTCGCGACCAGGTCCTGGTCGGTGCCCTCCGGTACGAGCAGCAGCCAGTCTCCGTCGAGTCGCGGCTCCGGCAGGTCGGTGCGCGGACGCCAGGTCACCCGGTAGCGCCAGGTGTCCAGGGCCCGGTGTTCGCGGCGTTCCCGGCGCCATTCGCCGAGGTGCGCCACGGCGTCGTTGAGGTGTCCCATGCCGAGACCGGTCAGGTCGCCGCCCTCGACGGCCGCCCAGAACTCGGCGTCGACCGGGTCGGCGGCGATTCGCTCGGGTGCCGGTTCCGGCCAGAACCGACGCCGCTGGAACGCGTAGGTGGGCAGGTCGACGCGGTGGGCTTCGGGCAGCACAGTGGACCAGTCGACGGTGGCCCCGGCGACGTGCGCCTCGGCGAGCGCGCGGACGATGCGCCGCTGGTCGCCCTCGCCGCGTCGGAGCGTGTGCAGAACCGGGGTGGTGACCGTGTCGCTGATCCCGGCGGTCAGCACCGGGTGCGGGCTGATCTCGAGGAAGAGCCGGTTGCCGGCGGTGGCCGCGGCGGCGACGGCCTCGTCGAGGCGGACCGGGTTGCGCAGGTTGGCGTACCAGTAGGCGGCGTCGAGTGTGCCGCCGTCGGCGGCGCTGCCGGTGACCGTGGACAGGAAGGGCACCGACGCCGGGCCTGGGGTGATGCCGGCCAGCGCGGTGGTCAGGTCGGCCTCGACCGGCTCCACGGCGGCGCAGTGCGAGGCGTAGTCGACAGCGACCCGCCGGGCCCGGACGCCGGCGTTCTCGCACCGGATCAGGAAGGCTTCCACGGCGTCGGCCGGTCCGGCGACCACGACGGCGGACGGTCCGTTCACGGCGGCGATCGTCAGGCCGTCGGCCAGCAGGTCCTCGACGGTGCTCAGCGGGGCGGTGACCGAGACCATGCCGCCGGTGCCGGCGAGTCGGAGCAGGGCCCGGCTGCGCAGGGCGACGACCTTCGCGCCGTCGTCGAGGGACAGTGCGCCGGCCACGACCGCGGCGGCGATCTCGCCCTGCGAGTGGCCGATCACGGCCGCTGGGGTGACGCCGTGGTCGCGCCAGAGTTCGGCCAGGGAGACCATCACGGCCCAGAGCGCCGGCTGGACCACGTCGACCCGGTCCAGCAGGCCCGGGTCGTCGGAGCGGAGCACGTCGAGCAGGTTCCAGTCGACGTGCGGGTGCAGGGCGGTGGCGCAGGCGGTGATCCGGTCGGCGAAGGCCGGTGCGGTGTCGAGCAGCTCGGCGGCCATGCCGCTCCACTGGGAGCCCTGGCCCGGGAAGACGAAGACCACCTCGGCGTCCGCGACGGCGGTGCCGGTGACGACGTCGGCGTCGGTGCCGCCGCCGGCGAGGGCGGCCAGGCCGTCGCGGTGCTGCGGGCCGAGGACGACCGCGCGGTGGGAGAGCGTCGAGCGGGCGGTACGCAGGGTGTGCGCGACGTCCTCCGGTGCGGTCGCGACGCCGGGGCCGCCGAGGTGGGCGGCCAGCCGTGACGCCTGGTCGCGTAGTGCGTCGGCGGTGCCGGCGGAGATCAGCCAGGGAAGCTCCCCGGAGGCCGGGATGACCGGCTCGGCCGGCTCGGCGGCCGGCGCCTCCTCCAGGATGACGTGGGCGTTGGTGCCGGACATGCCGAACGACGACACCCCGGCGCGGCGCGGCCGGTCCCCGGCCGGCCACTGACGCTCCTCGGTGAGCAGGCGTACGGTGCCGGCGGACCAGTCGACGTGCGGGCTGGGCTCGTCGACGTGCAGGGTCCGGGGCAGCGTCTCGTGGCGCAGCGCCTCGACCATCTTGATCACACCGCCGACGCCCGCGGCGCCCTGCGAGTGCCCGAGGTTGGACTTGAGGGAGCCGAGCCACAGCGGACGGTCCTCGGGCCGGTCCTGACCGTAGGTGGCGATCAGCGCCTGGGCCTCGATCGGGTCGCCGAGGACGGTGCCGGTGCCGTGCGCCTCCACGGCGTCCACGTCGGCGGTGGTCAGCCCACCGTTGGCCAGGGCTTGCAGCACGACGCGCTGCTGGGCGGGGCCGTTGGGGGCGGTGAGCCCGTTGGAGGCGCCGTCCTGGTTGACGGCGGAGCCGCGCAGCACCGCGAGGACGGGGTGGCCGTTGCGCTGGGCGTCGCCGAGCCGTTCCAGCATGAGCAGGCCGACGCCCTCGGACCAGCCGGTGCCGTCCGCGGCGGCGGCGAACGACTTGCACCGCCCGTCCGGTGCGAGGCCACGTTGGCGGCTGAAGCCGATGAACGCGGTCGGCGAGGCGAGGATCGTGGCACCGCCGGCCAGGGCCAGGTCGCACTCGCCCAGGCGCAGTGCCTGACCGGCGAGGTGTAGCGCGACCAGCGACGACGAGCAGGCCGTGTCCAGGGTGACGGCCGGGCCCTCCAGGCCGAGCAGGTACGCGACCCGGCCGGAGATCACGCTGGGCGCGGTGCCGGTGAGGAAGTAGCCCTCGCTGCCCTCGGGTGGGTTCTGCTGGAGGAGTGAGACGTAGTCCTGGGTGCTCGGGGTGCCGGCGAAGATGCCGGTGCGGGTGCCGCGCAGCTGGTGCGGGTCGATACCGGCCCGTTCGGTGGCCTCCCAGGCGGTCTCCAACAGCAGCCGCTGCTGCGGGTCCATGGCCATCGCCTCACGCGGGCTGACCCCGAAGAACTCGGCGTCGAAGGCGGCCAGGTCGGGCAGGAAACCGCCGTCGCGGGTGTAGCAGGTGCCCGGGTTGTCGGGGTCGGGGTGGTAGAGCCCGTCGAGATCCCAGCCCCGGTCGGTGGGGAACGCGCCGATGCCGTCGCGCCCCTCGGCGACCAGCTGCCAGAGGTCCTCGGGGCTGTGCACACCGCCGGGATAGCGGCAGGCCATTCCGATCAGGGCGATTGGCTCGGACCCGGCCGATTCCAGTTCCCGAATGCGTTGACGCGCCTTGTGCAGGTCGGTCGTGACCCATTTCAGATAGTCCCGGAGCGTTTCTTCGCTTGCCATACGATGCCACCTCTTCAAGGCAGAGCGACCCCGAATGAGCTGGGCCGGAATACGACGATCCGCAATCAGGACGCTATGGTCGCCCTGGTGGGCCAACAACCCCTGCGGGGTCGCGGCGGACCCTCGCGCGCCCCGACGGCACCCCGATACCGGCCAGCCGATAGGGGTAGGTAGGGGATATCTACGGGGGTGCCGTCCAGGTCATTCTCAATACACAAAGCACGGAGCAGAGCGGGATGGCAGCGAGGAAGCGCCGACCCGGGGCTCCGCCGGAAGGACCGGGTGACTCTTCGGGAAGGCAGAACAATGACCACAACGCTGTTGACGCCGATCGATGCTCCTACTGACCCGTTCGGCCCGCCGGCCGATCTGAGCAGGTTCCTGGGTCAGCACTACTTCAGCCACGACGCCGCGAACCCGGCGACCAACCCGCCGCTGGATTTCGAGAAGGCGGCGTTCCAGTCCCGGACCGTGGTGACCGCCGAGCAGCTCACCTCCGTGGTGCAGGTGATGCTCGTCGGTGGACCCACCGCCATCCCGCGCAGCCTCGTCGTCAGCAAGACGCTGGCGGCGAACGAGAAGCTGAAGATCTGCTACCTGGACGGGTACGAGCACTTCGAGCGCGACGCGGAACTCGGCGACGTGTTCGTCTGGTCGATGCGTACCTCGATGGCCTTCTGACACACGCCGCCGGCCTCGGTGCCACGGCCCCTGCGGGGGGCCATGGCGCCGAGGCCGGCGGCGTCGGTGCGTACGGGGTCAGGCGAGCTGGCGGCGCAGCAGCCGCAGGGACCAGGTGGTGCTGAGGATCAGGAGGCCGATCGCGACCGCCACGCCGATCAGCACGATCTGCTGGTCGTAGTTACCGCTGATCAGCTCCCGCTCGGCCTCGACGACGTAGCTGAGCGGGTTGAGCCGCGACAGGTAGTACAGCCAGTCCGGGGCGCGGTCCATCGGCAGCAGCACACCGGACAGCAGCATCAGCGGCACGACGATGCCGCTGACCACCGGGGCCAGCGCGAACTCGTGCTTGAGCTTGAGCGCCAGGCCGTAGGAGGTGAAGCCGACAGCGATCGCGGTGATGGCGAGCAGGACCAGCCCGGCCAGGATCGGCAGTACGCCGGCCCGGAAGCCGAGGATCAGCGCCAGACCGATCATCAGGACCGCCTGGACGAGCAGGAGCACCACGTCCTTGAGGACCCGGCCGGTGAGCAGGGCGACCCGGCTGAGCGGGGTGACCTGCATCCGCTCCAGCACGCCGGAGCGGGTGTCCGGGATCAGCGAGAAGCCGGCGTTGGCGGTGATGAACAGGGCGAGCTGGATGAGCATGCCGGGGACGAACCACTGCCAGGAGCTGAGGCCACTCTCGTCGGTGGTGTCGCTGAGTAACGGCCCGAACAGGACCAGGTAGACCAGGGGCACGGCGACACCGACGATCAGTGTGCCGGGGCTACGGAGGGCGGGACGGACCGCCCGGTCGAACGTCAACCAGGTGTCTCGCAGGAACGACATGGGGATCCTCACTTCACAGGCCCGGGAACGCCGGGGCGGTCTCGCTGTCGCGCAGGCTGCGCCCGGTGACGGTCAGGAAGACGTCGTCGAGTGTCGGCCGGCTGGTCCGCACCGAGAACACGTCGACGTCGTTGCGGTCGAGTTCGCGCAGCAGGCCGGGCAGGACGCTGTCGCCGCGGGCGATGCGGAACCGCACTGTCGTGCCGTCGACGGTGACCTCCTTCGCGCCGTCGAGGCGTTCGGCGGCGGTGGCGGTCTGCGCGGGCGCGGAGGTCTCCAGGGTCACCAGGTCCCCGTTGACCTGGGCCTTGAGCTCGTCGGCGGTGCCCTCGGCGACGATCCGTCCACCGTCGATGACGAGGATCCGGTCGCAGAGGCTGTCGGCCTCGTCCAGGTAGTGGGTGGTGAGGAAGACCGTCGTCTCGTGCTCACGGCGCAGGTTGCGGATGTGGTTCCACAGGTTGCTGCGGCTCTGCGGGTCCAGTCCGGTGGACGGCTCGTCGAAGAAGACCACCGGCGGCCGGTGCAGCACCCCCATCACGATGTCGATGCGCCGCTTCTGGCCGCCGGAGAGGGCGCCGATCATACGGTCCTCCAGGCCGGCCAGGTCGTACTGCTCCAGCATCTCGCCAACCCGGGTACGGGCGGCCGAGGCGGACAGGCCCTGCAACCGGGCGTGGGTGACCAGCTCCTCGCGGACCTTGTACTCGACGCCGGCCGAGGAGTTCTGGCCGACGTAGCCGATCAACCTGCGGACTCCGGCGGGATCGCTGAGCAGGTCGCAGCCGCCGATGTTGGCCTCGCCGGAAGTGGGCCGCAGCAACGTGGTCAGCATCCGCAACGTGGTGGACTTGCCCGCCCCGTTGGGGCCGAGGAAGCCGACCATCTCGCCGGACGAGACGTCGAGGTCGATGCCGCGCACGGCCTCGACGGTGAACTTGTTGATCTGGAACGTCTTGGTCAGACCCCGCGCCTTGATCATCGGTGGTCTCCTCTCGACAGGGATCCCACCGTCGGCGGAAATCCTCGAAACGGCGCTGGTACCGGCATTCGCCTATCGCAACCAGCATCGAGAGCGGCCTGTGCGCGGACAACCCTTAGCGGGCCCCCTAGCGCCCGTAGCCCAGCTCAGAGTGCCCGAGAACCGGTCCGCGAGCGTTCCGGCCGGTGCCGGTGCGCGCCTACGATCGGCGTTGTGAGTGCTCCCGGTACGGTTCCGCACGGCAGGTTGTTGGCGATCAGTGATCTGCACGTCGGCTATGCCCGCAACCGGGAGACAGTGCTCGGGCTGCGCCCCGGCCACGCCGACGACTGGCTGATCGTCGCCGGCGACGTCGGCGAGAAGATGGCCGACGTCGAGTGGGCGTTGACACTGCTCGCCGGGCGCTTCGCGAAGGTGGTCTGGGTGCCGGGCAACCACGAGCTGTGGACGCCCGCCGACGACCCGGTGCAGCTTCGCGGCGAGCAGCGCTACCGCGACCTCGTACGGATGTGCCGTGATCTGGGCGTCGTCACGCCCGAGGACGACTTCCCGGTGTGGCGTGGCGCCGGCGGCCCGGTGGTCGTGGTGCCGCTGTTCGTGCTCTACGACTACACGTTCCGTCCGCCGGGGACCACCAAGGAGCAGGCGCGGCACTGGGCCGAGTCGGCCGGGATCGTCTGCACCGACGAGTTCCTGCTGCACACGGACCCCTACCCGGGAGCGGACGACTGGTGCCGGTCCCGGCTGCGGGAGACCGAGCGGCGTCTCGCCCAGTGCGACCCGGCGATGCCGACGGTGCTGGTCAACCACTTCCCGCTGACCCGGGAGCCGACGTGGGTGCTGCGCTACCCGCAGTTCGCCCAGTGGTGCGGCACCACCGGCACGGCGACGTGGCACCTGGACCACCGGGCGGCAGTGGTGGTCTACGGCCATCTGCACATCCCGCGGACGACAGTGGAGGACGGCGTCCGTTTCGAGGAGGTCTCCCTCGGCTACCCCCGCGAACAGGACCTGTACGGCCGGCACGGTGACCCACTCCGGGTCATCCTTCCCGCACCCGATCCGTCCTGACCTCGCGGCGCGACGATCACTCCCGCACAGCACACACACCGGGGCCCCGCACGCGCGGTGACGCGCTGCGGGGCCCTGGTGTGTGGGGTCAGACGGTCGCGGACAGGTCGAGTTCGAGGTGCGCCGGCAGGTCGGTACGCCCCACCACGCCGAGCTTGCGGTAGATGCGTGTCAGGTGCTGCTCCACGGTGCTCACGGTGATGTAGAGCTTGTCGGAGATCTCCCGGTTGGTGTAGCCGATCGCGGCCAGGGCGGCCACCCGCCGTTCGGCGTCGCTGAGCATCGCGGCACTGCCGGTGACGCTGGGCTGCGCCGCGGCGGTCTCCTTGTCGTCCCAGCCGATGTCCCGCGAGAGCCGGCGGAGCAGAGGCTGCGCGTCGCACTCCTCCGCCAGTGCCCGCGCCCGCCGGCCGATCATTCCCGCCCGCCGCGACTCACCGAGCGCGTGGTACGCCTCGGTCAGGTCGACGAGCACCCGGGAGTGCTCGTACCGGTCGGCACCGGACTGCAACAGGTCGGCCGCCTGCCGCAGCAGCATCGGCCGGTGCCGCAGCTGGCTGGTCGCGGCGAGCAGGCGCAGCGCGGAGCCGTGGACACGCGGCATGTCCTTGCCGCACCGCCCCAACTGGTCCTCGATGAGTCGGCGGGCCTGGTCGGGGCGTCCCATCCGCAGCAGGGTCTCGGCGGCGTCGGTGCGCCAGGCGACCAGGCCCGGCGCGTCCAGCTCCCAGGTGGTCATCAGCTCACCGCACTTCTGGAAGTCCCGGAGCGCGAGCGGCAGGTGGCCGGTCGCCATGCTGTAGCGACCACGGGCGTGCAGGTAGTGCAGCCCGTACCGGGTCTGGAACATGGTCTCCGGAACCGGCTGGTCCAGCCACTCGGACACCTCGTCGAAGCGACCCATCGCGGTGCAGGCCGTGACGAGGCTTGCCAGCGGCACGCCGACGCCCACACCCCAGCTGCTCGGCGGCATGATCTCCAGGGCCAGGCGGGCGTGCCGGGCCGCGCCGGGCAGGTCACCGAGGCGGAGCGCGACCTCGGCCCGGATCGCGGCGAGGCGGGCCTGCCGGCTGGGGGCGCGCCGGGTGTGCGCCTCCTCGATGAACAGGTCGCACCAGGGCGCCGCCTGTTCGGCGTGCCCTCCGTAGGTGAGGGTGAGCAGGGCGCTCTCCACAGTGTCCAGGCTCATCTCGTCGAGGCGGGAGCTGCGCAGGATGCGTTCGACGACGACTGCCACGTTCTCCGACGGGGTGGCGCTGAGCACAGTGGACAGCGCGTTGGCCGCCTCCAGGCGACGGCTCGCCGAGACCGTGGTGACGGTCACCGGCGCCGGCCGGAAGTGCTGGGCCAGCGGCGTGAACGAGCAGCGCAGCCAGGGCCGGGTCATGGCCAGTTCGCCGGCGGCGGCCGGGTCGAGGTCCACTCCGGTGGCGGCGAGGTGCTCCAGGATCACCTCCGCCTCGGCGAGCTGCCCGTGCCACAGCAGCGCCTTGGCCAGGATCACCGCGTCGCTGCCCTGGAGGAAGCCCTTGTCCAGTGCGCCGGCGAGTTCGGGCAGGTAGCTGCTGGAGGTACTGGGGTTGACCCGCCACTCGGCGCGTACCAGAGTGGTCATGATCTTGATTTTCTGCCGTTCGTCGGTGCAGGCCCGCCAGGCCAGCTTGAGGTAGCTGACGGCCGACTCCACCTGGCCCTCACGCAGGGCCTGCCGGGCGGCGTCCTCCAGCGCCGCCACCCCCCACGCCTCGCTGGCCTCCTTGGCGCCCAGCAGGTGCTCGGCCACCACCCGTGCCGACGCGCCGCCGTCGTAGGCGAGCACCGCCGCTCTCCGGTGCAGCTCCGCCCGCTCGTCCTGGTCGAAACCGGCGAGCACGGCGGTTGCGGCCACCGGGTGCCGGAACCCACCGAGGGTGAAGATGCCGGCCGTGGTCAGCGCCCGCATGGCCTGCGCGACCACGCCGGCGTCGGTACGCAGGAGCCGGTCGAGCGCCTCGGTGTCGGCGAGCACCGCCACTCCGCGGGCGACCTCCAGCATCTGCGGTTCACCACGGCGCAGGCAGGACACGACGGCCTGGGCGTACCGCTCCCCCACCACCACCTCGTCCGGCTCGGCGCCGGTCTCCTCGGTGGCAGCCTGGTAGTCCTCCAGCAGGCCGGCGACCAGGAGAGGGTTGCCGCCGGTGAGCTGGTACCACTGGCCGGCCAGCCGTTCGGCGACCTCCGCGCCGACCGTCTCGGCGGCGAACTGCTGCACGCCGAGGCCGGTGAGCGGTGCCAGCTTGATCCGGCTTCCGTGCCCCGGGCGCAGCAGCTCCGCCTGCCAGGACGGGTCGGAGCTCCGCCCGAACTCGGTCTGGGTGAAGGCGACCAGGACCGGCGCGAACCGGGCGCGCCGGGCCAGGTACGCCAGGCAGACCACCGAGGCGCGGTCGGCGTGGTGCACGTCGTCGACGAGCAACGCCAGTGGATAGCGTTCGGCCAGTTCCAGCAGGATGGTGCAGAGCCCGTGCACGATCTGCACGTCGATGTGCTCGTTGTCGTCCCGGTTGTCGGCGGCCAGGGCCGCGACGGTGCCCTCGTGCAGCAGGCTCATCGCCCGCTCACGCTCGCGGTCCTGCAGGGGCGCGTCGTGAAAGAGCTGGCTGAGCAGCGCCAGGGGCAGGGTGCGCTCGGCGTGGGCACCGCTCGCGGTGACCGCCAGGGCACCGAAGTCGACCGCCCGGTCGGCCAGGGTGTGCAGAAGTTCGCTCTTGCCGGTGCCGACGGTACCGGTGATCATCGCCACCCGGCCACGGCCCGCGACCGCCTCGGTGAGCAGGCCCTCGAGGCCTGTCACCGCCTTGTCTCTCTCAACGAGTCCCATGTGGATTTCCCCCAGGTCTGGATTGGTGAACGGCCTCGAATGGTGTTCAGCCGGCCCGGTCGAGGCCGACGGTGCCAGCCAGGTCGAGGCCGACGGCGCCGGCCAGGACCGGGCGCAGCCGGGGTGGCGCGGGGTGCATCACGGGGGCGTCGAGGTCCCCGACGGTCTCCAGGGCGTTGCCGGAGCGCAACGCGCGGCTGAGCGCCGCGCGGACGGCGGCGAAGGCAGCGGTGTCCGGCTCCGCGTCGATGCCGACGCCCCAGACGGTACGGGTGCCGAGTCGACACTCGGCGTACACGACCACGTCGTCGCGCTCGCTGACCGCGCCGACCCCGGTGCGGTGCACGGCGCGTACGTCGATTCCCCAGGACAGCATCGTGGCGCGGATCTGCTCGACGGCGTCGGCCCGGGCCGCGCCGATGGTGAAGCCGCCGCCCCCGACGTGCAGTTCGGTGGCGACCATGTCGCGGAAGCGCAGCGGCACCGACAGGGGGCGCTGCACGACGTACTCCTGGAGGAACAGTTCCCCGATGCGTGCCGGTGAGATCTCCGCCCCGGCTGCGTCGGCCTGCGCCTGCACCACGGCGGCGAACTCCAGTTGCAGGTCGCGCGGCAGGAGCATGCCGTGCCGGCTGGCCAGCACGTACGCGACGCCGCCCTTACCGGACTGGCTGTTGATCCGGACCACGGTCTCGTAGGTGCGCCCGACGTCCTCCGGGTCGAGCGGCAGGTACGGCACCTCCCAGGGCAGGTCGTCGACGGACGCGCCGATCGCCATCGCGGCCCGGGCACGCTCGTCGAAACCCTTCTTGATGGCGTCCTGGTGCGAGCCGGAGAACGCGGTGTAGGCCAGGTCGCCGCCGTACGGGTGGCGCGGGTGCACCGGCAGCTCGTTGCAGTACTCGACAGTCCGCCGGATCCGGTTGATGTCGGAGAAGTCGACACCTGGGTCGATGCCCTGGGTGTAGAGGTTCAGCCCGAGCGTGACCAGGCAGACGTTGCCGGCCCGTTCGCCGTTGCCAAACAGGCAGCCTTCGATCCGCTGTGCGCCGGCGAGGGTCGCCAGCTCCGCGGAGGCGACACCGGTGCCACGGTCGTTGTGCGGGTGCACCGAGAGGCACACGTGCTCGCGGCGGGACAGGTTGCGGTCCAGCCACTCGATCTGGTCGGCGAACACGTTCGGCATGGTCCGCTCGACGGTGGTCGGGAAGTTCAGGATGATCGGCCGGTCCGTCTCCGGCTGCCACACGTCCATGACCGCTTCGCAGACCTCGAGTGAGAACTCCAGCTCGGTGTCGTTGAACAGCTCGGGCGAGTACTGGTAGCGCAGGTCGGTGCCGGCCAGGGTGCGGTCCGCGTACTTCATCATCAGGCGCGTCCCCTGGACCGCGAGGTCCAGGCACTCGGCGCGCGTCATGCCGAAGACGACCCGGCGGAACAGCGGTGAGGTCGCGTTGTAGATGTGGATGCGTGCCCTCGGCGCGCCGGCCAGGCTCTCCACTGTGCGCCGGATCAGCTCGTCGCGGGCCTGGGTCAGCACCGTGATGCACACGTCGTCCGGGATCAGGTCGTCCTCGATCAACAGCCGGACGAAGTCGTGGTCGTCCTGGCTCGCGACCGGAAAACCGACCTCGATCTCCTGGTAGCCCATCTCCACGAGCAACCGGAACATGGCCAGTTTCCTGGCCGGGCTCATCGGGTTGGCCAACGACTGGTTGCCGTCGCGCAGGTCGGTCGAGAGCCACCGGGGCGCGGTGGTGACCGTACGGCTCGGCCACCTCCGGTCCGGCAGGCTCACCGGAGCGGAGGGCAGGTAGCGGCCGGCGGAACGTCGACTCGGGTTCACGATGGATTCCTTTCCTCGCTGTACGGAGCCGGCACGCGTGGCCCGGCCGCCACCTGACTCATCCGCGGGTGCCGAAGTACATCGAGTACGAGTAGGGAGTGAGGAGCACCTGGACCTGACAGGTGTCGGACTCGTCCTGGACCCGGAAGGTGACAGCGATCTCCGGGTACGCGGCGCTGACGCCGAGGCCGGAGAAGTAGTGGTCGCTGTCGAAGACGATCCGGTAGGGGCCCCTCTCCAGGAGCTCTGCCGCCCAGTCGTCGATGTGGCCGTCGGGGTCGGACTCCGCATCGGCGACCGGCTTCCAGCCGCCGTCGTCAGCGCGTTCCAATCGCGCCCGGATGCCCGCCGCGGGGCGGCCGAACACACCGTCCAAAGCTTGCGCCGAAACACTCATGTGTTGTCACCTGCCAGTCGGTCCCGTCGCGGTGACCCGCGGTGCGAGCCGGCGACGGTTGGTTGCCGGATTCCCCGGCCTAGGGCAGAAGACTGCGCCGGTTGGCTATCGGATGGCCTTCGCCGTTCTATCGCCGGCTATCGGTCGCTATCCGATAGCGGTGATAGGGGGTGGCAGGCGAACAGATAACAGGGGGATGGGGCTCGTTCCTACGTTTATGACATCGCCGAACACGGCGGAACGAATCCCCCCTCACCTGGAGGAACATCGCCATGCGCACCAACGTCTCGCTCACCGTCAAGGCCCGCATCGCCATCGCTCTCGCCGCCGCCGCCGTCACCATCGGGTTGTTCGGAGCGACCGCCGCACACGCCGAGGACGCCAGCGGTAGCACCCCGGCGCCGGCGGCCACCCCGACCCCGAGCACGACCGCCTCCCCCAGCCAGCCCTGGGGCTGACGGGCACCACGTGGGTCTCCGGCGGGCCATCTGATCAACGGCCACCGGGCACACGTCCCGGGAGCCCGGTACGGCTGACGAGCCGGCCGGCCGCACCCCGAGTTTCAACCCTGACGAATGCCCTGCACCACAGAGGAACCGCTGCCCGTGCGATCCGGCCGTTGCTGCCGAGGTTGACGCACCAGCGGAACCACGTTGTCACGCAACGGTTCGGCCGCCACAGTCGCCGGATGTTCCCGGCCCCCGGCCGCCACGTACGCCTCCGTCAGCTTGGTCAGCACCCGCTGCTCGAACTTCGGCGCGCGGATGCCCCGGAACAGTCCCAGTGCCCGGTGCAGGTGCACCACCGCCTGCGTCGCACTGCCGCGTTCGAGGGCGAGTTCGCCCAGCGCCAGCGACACCCGCGCCTCGATGAGTCGTTCCCCAGCCGTGCTCGCCAGGCCCAGGGCGCTCTGCAACGCTGTCTCGGCGGCGGTCAGATCACCGGCGGTCATGTGCGCCACGCCCAACCCGTGCAGCGCGTACGCCTCACCGACCGGGTCGCCGATGTCCTGCACCACCGCCAACGCCTCGGCGAAGGCGCTGGCCGCCGCGAGCGGGTCCCCGGTGTTCAGGTAGGTGTCGCCCATGCGGTGCAGCACCTGCGCCTCCACCCGGCGACTGCGGGCGCTGCGGCTCATCACCAGCGCCTCGGGCAGGATGGCCAACGCGTCCTGCGGATGTCCGCTCTCCATGTGCACCTGCGCCAGACTGTGCAGGACGTAGGCCGCGGCGCCCAGGTCGCCGCTGCGACGGAAGCTGTTCAACGCGTGCTCGTAGCGGGTGGCGGCGGCCGGCAGGTCCCCTCGGATCCGGTCGGCGAACGCGATCTGCCGGGTGACCAGCGCCAGCCCCTGCTCGTCGTCGAGGTCCTGGAAGATGACCCCGGCCGCTTCCAGGTCGCGGCGCGCCTCGTCGAACCTCTGCTCGGCGAGGAACAGCGAGCCGTTGGAGTAGAGCATGGCCGCCTGCCCCCGCCTGTCACCCGCCGTCTTGCTGGCCGCGAGCGCGATGCGGTGGGTCTCCCGCCAGTCGTTGAGGTAGATGCGTGGCTCGAAGAGGGTCACCGCGATGTGGGCGAGTGTCCAGCACAGGTCGGTGAACCCGGCCTGCGCGGCCTGGCGGACGCCGGCGACGAGCGAGTGCCGCTCCCGTTCGAACCAGCTCAGCGGACGGGCGACCAGCTGCTCGGTCAGTCGTTGCGGCAACGGCCAGCGGGGGGCGTCGCTGCTGAGGATGAAGTAGGGGCCCCCGTGCAGACCACAGTGGGCGGCCTCGGCGAGGAACAGCAGTGCACCGAGCACCCGGCACAGCGCGGCGTTGCGGTCGGCGACGCTCTCCTCGGCGGCGAGGCGTTCCCGGGCGAAGACCCGGATCAGGTCGTGGAACCGGTACTGCGGGACCTGCCCCGGACCCATGCTCGTGCTCTCCACGAGTTGCGCCTCGGCGAGGTCGTCCAGCAGATCCTGGGCCTCCATCACCGGCTCGTCGAGCAGTGCGGCGCTGACCCAGCCGGAGAACGACGGCACGTCGAGGACGGCGAGCCGACGGAAGAGCCGGCGGGCCTCCTCGGTGAGGCTGTCGTAGGTGAGCGAGATGCTCGCCCTGATGCCCATCCCGCTGTGCTTCAGCTCGTCCAGGCGCCGCGCCTCGTTGTCGAGCCGCTCGACGAGATGCTCGACGGTCCAGTGCTGCCGTACGGAGAGCCGTGCGCCGGCGATCCGCAGGGCCAGGGGCAGGTTCCCGCACAGAAAGGCGAGCTGGGCGGCCGCTTCGGGCTCCTGCTCGATCCGTTCCCGTCCGGCGACGTGCGCCAGCAGTTCGAGCGAATGTTCCTCGTCGAAGACGTCGACGTCGAGGTGGATCGCGCCGGGCAGGCCGGCCAGCCGACTGCGGCTGGTGACCAGGACGGCCGAGTGGGGGGTGCCGGGCAGCAGGGGCAGCACCTGGCTCTCACCGGCCACGTTGTCCAGCACGATGAGCATCCGGCGGTCGGAGAGCAGGTCCCGGTAGAGCTCGGCGCGTTCCTCCAGCACCTCGGGCATCGCGGTGCCGGGGACGCCGAGGGTCCGCAGGAAGCGTTCCAGCACCTGCATCGGGCCGACCCGCTGCGGGCTGCGGCCGTGCATGTCCGCGAAGAGCTGCCCGTCCGGGTACCGGGTCGCCGCGCGGTGCGACACGTGCACGGCGAGGGTGGTCTTGCCGATGCCGGGTTTGCCGGCGGCCACCACGATCGGCACCGCGAACTGCGTGGGGCTCTCGGCCGCCATCAACAGTTGCTGCTCGATGACGTCGATCTGCTTGGACCGGCCGGTGAAGTCGGCGATGTCAGTGGGGAGCAGGCACGGCACGGTGACCGGGATGACTGGTTCGGTGGGAGCGACGATCACCGGCGGGCTGATCGCGCCGAGGGGGAGGTCGTCCACCGGCGCGACGACGAGCGCCGGTGGGACCGGCGGCAGCGGCGCGGGGGCGGTCGGCGCTGGCGGGGCCGGCGCGGGTGACACCGGTGCGGCGAGTTCCTCGTCCGAGGTGAGGATCGCGTGTTCCAGCTGTTGGAGCCACTGGTTCGGTTCGAGACCCAGCTCGTCGATCATCGTGCGGCGGGCCTGCCGGTAGACGTCGAGAGCCTCGGCCTGGCGGCCGGACCGGTATAGGGCGAGCATCAGCTGCCCGCGGAGCCGTTCCCGCAGTGGATGCTGTTCGACCAGGTCGGCGAGTTCCGGGATGAGATCGCGGTGCCGGCCGAGTTCCAGTTCGAGTTCGACGCAGTCCTCGTGGAGGTTGATCCGCCGCTCGTCGAGGCGGTTGCCCGCCGACTGGACCAGCCGACTCTCCAGCCCGTAGAGAGCGCGGCCACGCCAGAGGGCGAGGGCGGCGCGAATGTGTCGAACCGCCTCGTCGGCGTTCTGCGCGGAACGGGCCCGCCGGCCGCTCTCGACGAAACCGACGAACCGGTCGAGGTCCAGAGCACCGTCCGTGACCCGGAGCAGATAGCCCTGGGAGCGGGTGACGATGGTGTCCGGGTAGTCGTGGGTGTTGAACAGCCGTCGGAGCGCCGAGACGCAGATCTGCACCTGGGCGCGAGAGGTGCTGGGCAGGTCGTCGCCGTAGATGGCCTCCATCAGGCGCCCCACCGGGACGACCCGGTTGGCCTCCAGTGCGAGGCTGGCGAACACGATCTGTTGGCGGTGCCCACCCAGGTCCAGCCGTCTGCCGTCGACCAGAACCTCAAGCGGCCCCAGAACCCGTACCTCCACGCGCACCTCCCCAGCGGTGATGCGACATTGCCGTCGTCGATCGGTGCCGGCCCCCCGGTCGGCTACCGATCGAGCTTCTCGACCGTGGCCTGATCGGCCCGGAGATAGAGACATCTAGATGCACGACTCACCCCCCGTGTTCGACTAGAGACTACGAGCAGTCACCACGGGTCGAAAACACGAGAGGCACTTAGATGCCCGAAGGTCCCAGCCAAAACTCCACCTTTCGGCTAGGCGGTCACCGGAATGACATACGTCAGACACTGCCCGGCAAGGTTCCGGATTCCAACAGCGACAGTAATGTTGCCTTCTGCACCTTGCCCAGGGCATTGCGCGGCAATGATTCCACCACGTGCACGTGGCGGGGTCGCTTGTGCCGGGACAACCGTTTTTCCACATAGGTCACCAATGACCGGGCGGCCAGCGACTCCTCGCCGACGATGAACGCGACCACCTCCTGGCCCAGGTCGGCGTGCGGGGCACCGACCACCGCCACCTCGCGCACCTGCGGGTGGGTGAGGAGGCAGTCCTCGATCTCACCGGCGCCGATCCGGTACCCGCCGCTCTTGATGATGTCGGCACTGGCCCGCCCGACGATGCGGAAGTCCCCCGCCTCGTCGACAGTCGCCACGTCACCCGTGCGGAACCAGCCGTCGGCGGTGAACGTCTCGGCGGTCTTCTCGGGCAGGTGCAGATAGCCGTCGAACAGCGTCGCGCCACGGATCTGCAACGCACCGAAGGTCCGCCCGTCGGCCGGCACCGGCGCACCCGTGTCGTCCACGAGCCGTGCCTGCACTCCGCGTACCGGACGGCCGACCGAACCGACCCGTCGGGGGCCGTCAGCCCGCGTACTGAGCGTTATCAGCGTTTCGGTCATCCCGTACCGCTCGACGGGCCGGTGCCCGGTCAGCGCCTCCAGCTCGGCGAAGACCGGTGCGGGTAGCGGCGCGCTGCCGGAGACCAGCAGCCGGGCCGCGGACAACGCGCGGGCGGCGGCCGGCTCGGCGCAGACCCGGCCCCACACCGTGGGAACCCCGAAGTACATCGAACCTCGCGCGGCGGCGTACCGGCCCGGCGTCGGCCGCCGGGTGTGCACCAGCGGCGAGCCGACCCGCAGCGGCCCCAACAGACCCAGGATCAGGCCGTGTACGTGATAGAGCGGCAACCCCTGCACGAGGACGTCCTCGTCGGTCCAGTCCCAGGCATGCGCGACAGCGTCGATGCCGGCCCGGATCGCGGCATGACTCAGCAACACGCCCTTCGGTGGGCCGGTGGTGCCGCTGGTGTAGAGGATCAACCCGGTCGTGGACGGGTCGGGGTCGACGCCCGACAGCTCACCGCGTCGGGCGACGTCGACAGGCAGCACCGGGATCGGACAGTCCACCAGCACCGGTGCCTCCGGTTCACCGGCCAGCAGCAGCTCGGCCCCGGAGTCGGTGAGCACATGGGCCAGCTCGGCCGCGCCGGTGTCCGGCGGCACCGGAACCACCGCCACCCCGGACAGCAGACCACCGACGATCGCGGCCACGGTCGGCACACTCGGGCTGGCGAGCACCGCCACCGTCGCGGCCCCGGCGATGTCGGCGGCCACCGCGCCCGCGCTGGCCCGCAATGCTTCCCGGGAGATGACGTGGCCATCGACGCTCACGGCGTCCGCACGGTCGGGCCCATCTCCGGACAACGACGGCAACAGCATGGCCAGCCCCCTCGCGGCCGCACGGACGCAACCGCAGCTCAATCTACGGACCGGCCCTCCGCCGGCCCACCCCTAACGACCTCGAACCCCTTGACACCCGATGGACCATCCAGCGAGACTTCCCGATGCTAATTCGATTTAGCTGTTCGCCGAGTCCATCGATCGTGCCCACGGTCGAGGACGCCGCCACCCACCGGTCGCTTCGCCTGCACCCGTCCCCATCAGGCGAAGCGTCATGAGACAGAGGAGCACTGTCGGATGAGGAGAGCGATCGGAAGACGCCGGCTCAGGCGTGTGATCTCGTTGCTCGCGTTCGTGTCACTCGGTGCGGGCGCCATCGCACCCACACCAGCCTCCGCCGCAGGCAGGCCCACGACAGTGGAGGGCGCGACCGTCAAGAAGGACCGTCATTCACCGACCGGGTACACCGTCCGGTTCGTCTACCACAATCCCTCCGCCACCCAGGTCCGCCTGGCCGGGGACCTGACCCTGCTGGACGTCGGCACGGGCACCACCCGGTACCAGCCGGAAGCCTGGCAGCCGGGGCGTTACCACGCCGGAGGCACCGAGTTCCTCCGGGACATGACCAGGGACGCGAAGGGAAACTGGTCAGTCTCCCTCCCGCTGCACGCGGGAGGTCTCAGTTACTGGTATAGGGTCTGGGACCCGACCCAGGGTTGGGTCAACAAGCGCATCTGGGATCCGGCCTCGACGAATCCTCGGCCGCCCGGCGAATCCTCGTTCCGGGTCAGGAACAACGACGTCCTCGATGCCGTGTACGTGCCGTACGACAAGAAGCAGAACGACCCGGTGCTGAGGGAACGTGCCGAGTACGAGCTGCCGATCAAGGACCGCTCGCGGCGCGGCACCGTCCAGTACGTCCCGTACACCACGATCCTCGGCGACGGCGGCCACCACCTCGGCGTCTACCTGCCCGCCAACTACGACGCCAACCGGCCCGAGCCGTACAAGGTCGCGTATCTCGCCCACGGCATCTTCGGTGACGAGACCGACTTCATGGTCCCGGCGAACGTCCCGAACATCCTGGACAACATGACGGCCAAGGGCGAGATCGAGCCGACGGTGGTCGTCACCATGGGGAACCACTTCACCGGCACCAGCCTCGGCTTCGCCTCCTACAACCAGACGAACGCCGCCAACAACCTGGTCCAGACGATCCTTCCCCTCATCGAGGAGAACTACAACGTCTCGACCGAGCGTACGGGGCGCGCCTACGCCGGGTTCTCCTACGGCGGGATGACCGGCGGGGTCGTCATCAGGAACTACCCGACCACGTTCGGGTTCTACGGACACTTCTCCGGCAATCCGTCCCTCACCGCACAGGACTACGACAACATCGCGGCCGCGGTCGGGGACGAACCACTCTCCGTGTTCCTCGGCAACGGGGTCTTCGAGGGCAACCTCAACGCCCAGAACGCCATCGCTGACAACTTCCGGGCCCGGGGGTACGCCGCCGCGACGACCCAGGTTCCGGGCGCGCACGACGGCATGACGGCGGGTCAGCTCTTCACCATCTTCGCGAGGGACCACCTGTGGTCCGGGGTCGACACCGTGTCGGTGACGCCGGGGACGGCCCGCCTGACGCAGGGCTGGAACTGGACCAGGCAGTTCAACGCCCAGGTGACGACGAACGAGGGTGTGAGCCCAGCGGTGACGTGGTCGGTCGAGGGTGCGACATCGACGGGCACGACCGTCTCCGCTGACGGCCTGCTCTCGGTGGCCGCTGCCGAGACCGCGTCGTCGCTCACCGTCGTAGCGACGTCGGTGGTCGACCCGACCAGGAGGGCCACCGCCCAGGTCACCCTGACGCCACCGGGCGCGGCCGGAGCGACGGTACGCGCGAAGGCGACACCCGCCTCGGTCGTCCGTGGTGGGACGCTCACTGTGAACGTCGACGTGCGTGCCCACTCGCCGCACGGCAAGGCACCGAAGGTGACCGGCGAGGTCGCTGTCACCGTCGGCGGCACCACGCGGACCGTTGCGCTGTCCGGAGGCGAGGCCGTCGTCGAACTGTCGACCGCCGGGCTGTCGGCAGGGGTGCACCCGGTCGTCGTCACCTACTCCGGTGACCCGACCTACGCTCGCGCGACAGCAGGCCCGCAGCACGTTCGGGTCCGATAGCCAGTCGGCCCGGTGGGCCGGCGACCTCCCGTCGTCGGCCCACACCGAGCCACTCCCGGGCCAGTCCTTGCGCACCCAGACCGTCGCAACATCAGGGTTGTTGGTGTCTCCCGCACGTCTGAAGCAGCAATGTCCCGGAAGTTGCTCGGATCTTCGGCGTGGGCGTGAGGGCGTGAGGGCACACCAGGGGCTAGGGCGCCGCCCTTCCCTCGCCGTACTCGCCGCGGATGGGCAGGTAGTAGGCGGGCAGGAAGCCAGCGATGATGACGACGCCCGCTATTGGCACGAAGGCGCCGACGAGGATTCCGGAGCCGATCCAGACCAACGCGAGCGCGAATCGTCGGCCGATGGCGCGAATGCCGAAGGGTCCGAGGTCGGGGTCCAGCAGTTTGGCCCGGCGAAGATGGGCCCAGATGACGTTGAACAGGGCCGCCGCCGTCCACAGCGTCGCACCGTAGACGACAACCGCCGTACGCAGCCCCAACTCCGCGCGAATGGCGTCGGCGAGGAGCGAGGTGGAGAACGGCAGGAAGGCGATGACCATCAACAACAACGTGTTGAGGAACAGGACCTGCCGGTCGACGTGCCGAACACGGTCGAACATGACGTGGTGGTTGACCCACACCTGCCCGACGAGCAGGAAGCTCAACGCGTATCCCAGGTAGGACGGCCATAACGCGCCGAGACCCCGGAGGAGATGCCCGAAATCCTGCGGAGGTTGGATCTCCAACACCAGGAGTGTCACGGCGATGGCGAACACCGCATCGCTGAACGAAATCAGCCGGCCGGGCTGACGCACCAACCGACCATTGTCATTTTCGGACTCCACACGCTGATTATGCGGAGACGAAGCCCCGTCACCGCCGCATACCGCAATCAGAGCGTCCGCAGCGCCACGTCGTCACCCGAGAAATCGGCATCCCAGTCCTTCGGCGGATTCGCACGATGCCATTGCACAGAGCGTCGTAGGGCCTCCTGCGGATCGGAGTCCCGCCATCCGAGCACATCGCGTGCCTTCTGCCCGCTGGCCAGGAGATGCTGGCCGACGGCCGCGCTGGCGCGAAGGTCGGCCGGCAATACCTCGTCGCTGACGCGAACGAGCTCGAGATCAGCCCCGGCTGCGGCGATGATCTGTGCGTAGAACAGCCCCATGGGAGCAGTCTGAGTTTCGACGATGTTGAAGCAACCGTGGCGTCGATGGTCTGACGTGACGGCTGCAAGCACCGCTCGTGCAACGTCTCCCACATAGACGCGGCTGAACAGGAAGTTACCAGCGCCGACGGGCAGGACTGTCCGTCCACCTCTGATGCGCCGCAGAACCGGCTCGAAGCGGCGTTGGTAGTCGTGCTCGCCGTAGACAGCACCGAGACGAAGAACCATTGCGCCGGCGGCCAGGTAGCGTTCCTCCAGCTCAAGGTTTTCCCAGTGTGGCCCCTCCACGTGACGCACGGTGCGCAGGGCGGATGCCTCGGTCAGGGGGACCGCGTCGGTCAGCTGGCGAGCCAACATGCCTTCGTAGGCTCGGTACACGTCGACGCTGGACAGGGCGATGAGCCGGATGCCCGAAGGCAGGGCGTCCAGTGCCGCTCGGGCGCCCGCCCCGTTCTCCGCCGACACGTCGATCGCCGCGCCCGGCTCGAACGCGGCGAGAGTGTCCCGGTGAGCCGGCCAGGACTGCCGCTCCGCGTGGAGATGTTCCACGTCGGCGAGATCGGCTGGCTCGGCACGTCCTCGATGGACCACCAGCGGAGTGTGCCCAGCCGCCCGCAGCGCTGCGACGATGGCCCGCCCGACGAACCAGGTTCCCCCGAGAACGATCACCCTCACGCCGTCGCCACCCGCATGGGCCCCACCTAAGCAGTCGCCGGAAATCGGGGCAACGAACGCGCGCCCACGACCTCGAACGCAGGGCACTTCGTGCCGGCCGAGCGCCTCTGACAATGCCCTGGTGACGTCCTGCCACATCGCCCGATCGGACGGCAAGCGGCGACGTTCGGCTATTTCCATGTGCGAGCGGTGTCCCGCGCCACCTAGGAATGAGCCATGACCAACGAGGTGACCATTCCCCTGCTGCCCTGCGCGTCCATCGACGACATCGCCACCTTCTACGCGGCACTCGGATTCCACTCCACGCACCAGCAGCGCAAGCCCAACCCGTACGTGGCGTTGCGACGCGAGGATCTGCACCTGCACTTCTTCGAGATGCCCGGGTTCGACCCCGAACAGTCCTACGGCTCGTGTCTCGTCCTCACCTCGGACATCGAGGAACTGCACCGGGCATTCGCCGCGGGCATGCGGACCGCGTACGGCAAGGTGTTGGTAGGCGGCGTTCCGCGGATGACGCGGCCCCGGGCGCGCCGGAATGCCGACGGGCTGGGCGGGTTCAGCGTCATCGACCCCGGTGGCAACTGGATCCGGGTGGTACAGAGCCCCGCCACGGCCCCCACGCCGGAGTCGTTGCCGGCCGGGCGGCTCGCCAAGGCCCTGGCGAACGCCGTCGTGCAGGGCGACTCCCGGGGCGACGCGCACCAGGCCGTCCGCATTCTCGACAGCGCGCTGGCGCACCCGCAACCCGACGACGACCCGGTCGCGCAGGTGCAGGTGCTCGTCTACCGTGCCGAACTGGCGATGGTGCTGCACGACCAGGAGACGGCGGCGGAGATGCTGGCCCGCGTCGACCGTGTCGCGCTCACCGCTGACGAGACCGAACGGGCCGCGTCGACGTTCGAGGCCGCCGCCGACCTCGCGGCGGCGATGGGCTGAGCCGAACGGCGCACGAGCCGCAACCGCGCCGGCTATCCGCGGTCGTCCGGTGACTGCTCCTTCGTCAGGTGAAGCAGCCACCCCTCGCCGGTACGGATCAGCGCGTAGCGCCGTCGGCCGGTGCGGCCGTGCAACGTGAACAGCATCCGGCGGTCGGTCCGGTCGTGCTCCTCCCAGGTGCCGATGTCGGCGATCGACTTGTCGGCGTCCTCGTAGGTGAGGTGATCGAGGTCGTGGTCGGGCACCGCGATCGCGAGCCGGTTGTCGTCCGGGCTGTCCGGCAGGCCCCGAGGAACCGCCCAGGAGCGCAGCACTCCGCGCTCCTCGAGCCGCAGGTCGAAGTGCGGTCGTGGTTTGCGGTGGTGGTGCAGCACGAAGGCAGGGGCCACTCTTTCTATTCTCGCCGCTGAGCCGCGTGCAGGTGGCGTCTCAGGAAGGTCAGGATTTCGCGTCGCGCCGGCCGGGCGGCCGGCACCAGGCCGGGGATGCTCAGGAAGGTGTGGACGGCTCTCGCGTGGCAGGTCAGGCGAGCATCGGTGCCGCCTTCGCGGAGTCGCTCGACGTAATGTCGTCCGTGGTCGGCCAACGGATCCAGCGCGGCCGTGACGACGAGTGCCGGTGGTAGTCCCGCGAAGGTGTCGGCCATGAGGGGTGACACACCGCGCGGGTCGAGGGTGGACGGGACGCTCAACCGTCGGGCCGCGCGCAGCCGGGACAGCGGCAGAGTGGGATTGTCGGCGTTCTCGTCGATCGACGGGTACCCGGTCATGGTCTCGGTCCAGTCCGTGACGGGGTAGTTCAGCACCTGGGCGACGAGCGGCGGACCGTCCTTGGCCGCGCGCTGGGCGATGAGCGCGGCGATCGTGCCGCCGGCGCTCTCACCCATGACCGCGACAGCACCCGGGTCTACACCCCAGGCGGCGGAGTGTTCGACGAGCTGGACGAGGGTGTCGTAGCCGTCCTCGATCGGCTGGGGCAGCGGGTGCTCCGGGGCGAGGCGATACTCCACCGACACCACCACGGCAGGGCATCGGGCCGCGAGGTGGCTGTTGAGCCAGTCGTTCTGTGCCGCCGTCCCCGCGATGAACCCCCCACCGTGGAAGGACACGATCAGTGGCAGTTCCCGGCCTGCGGCCTTCGGTCGGTGTACGCGCAGCACCAGACGGCGACCCGGAAGGTCGATCGTCTCCTCCGAGACCTGGGCGCGACTGTCGACCCGGCCGGTGACGACCCAGGCGGCTCGGGACGTCGCCGCCCGGTTGGCCTTGTCCCGCGCCAGGATCACCTGGTCGTCGCTCATGGCCTCCCAGTCCTGCGTGTCAGTGAGGAGACGGGTGCCGAGCGGAGCCGTGGTTCTCATGGGTCCTCCTGGGCGTGACGACGCTGGAAGCTCACTGTCACAGTCGGTGCCCACGGGTGGCTTGGACGAATGTTCCCGGCCCGTCGGCCACCGGCTCTCCGCGAGTGCGTCAGCGCCGGACCGGCCACGCGACGTCGTCGACGGCGAGGAACGGCGCCGTTGCCACCTTCGCGGGCGTCGATCCGGTGAACGTCGTGACGTCCCGATGAAGGTGGGACTGGTCTGCGTAGCCGCTGTCCGCCGCCACCGCAGCGGGGGTGTGACCGGCGGCGAGGAGATGGGCGGCGTGGTCGAACCGGATGAGCTGCGCGGCCCGCTTGGGGGTGACGCCGATCTGCGACCGGAAACGTGACCACAACCGCTTGCGGCTCCATCCGACCTCAGCGGCGAGCCGATCGATCCGCAGCCGCCCTCGGCTGTCCACCATCCGTCCCCACGAGAAGGCGACTTCCGGATCGACAGCGCGTCCCGCGTCGTGACGCCGCGCCAACGCGGCCTCCGCGACCGCGAACCGGTCCTCCCACGACGTGGCGGCGCGCAGCCGTTCCTGGGTCCGCAGGGCGTCGCTCCCCCAGAGATCGTCGAGGTCGAGCACGGCCCCGCTCATCTCGGACGCGGCGCCGAGCACCACATGCGCCACCACCGGCGACATCCGCACCTGAAGGCACGTGAAGCTGCCCGGCTGGCCCTGCCCTCGAACACGGTTGGGGGCGAGCCCCGCGACGACACGCCCCCGCCGTTCCTGCCCGTTGCCGTCATCGATGACCAGCGGCCGGTCGCCGAGGTCGAAGACCATCGTGACACCCGGGTGAGGGATCACCTCGACGTCGACGAAACTGTTGGCCCGGTCGCTGAACCCCGCCATGGTGGTGCCCGCCAGCCGACTCGGCCGGGTCGGGACGGCGATGTCCCACTGAGGCACACCGGCGCGAGTCTGCCCACCAGGACGCACGTGACGATCGTACGGGCATCGCGCACAGCCCGGCCTCGGCGGCGCGTCACCAGGATGCGCCGCCGGGTCGTGGTCGTGTTCAGGAGCTACAGGTGTTGAGCATGTTCTGCAGGGCGGACTTCTCCGACGACTGCAACGTCAGACCCCAGTTGTACTTAACGGTGATCCACATCTTGCTGTAGGTGCACCGGTACGACGACAGCGGCGGCTGCCAGGTGGACGGGTCCTGGTCGCCCTTGGACTGGTTGACGTTGTCCGTCACCGCGATCAACTGCGGCCGGCTCAGGTCGTTGGCGAAGCTCTGCCGACGGCTGGTCGTCCACGAGTTCGCGCCGGAGCGCCACGCCTCCGCCAGGGGCACCACGTGGTCGATGTCGACGTCGGAGGCCGCCGTCCAGGTCGCGCCGTCGTACGGGCTGTACCAGCGACCGGAGGTGGCCGCGCAGGAACTGTCCACGACGACGGAGGTGCCGTCGCGCTTGAGGACCTGCTCGCGGGTGTTGCAGCTACCGCTGATCGTGATCCAGTGCGGGAACAGGTCCCGCGAGTAGCCGCTGGTCGAGCCCTGCGTGGCCACGGTCAGGGCGTTGAGCTGCGACTGCGCGGTCGCCTTGGAGGGGATCCCGGGCGGCGCGGCCCAGCCGGGCTGGGCGTTTGTGGCGGCCAGGCCGGTCATCGCGAGCGCGCTGACGGCGATCGCGGCGGCGCGCCGCATCAGGCGGGAACGGCGAGGTGCGGATGGGCTCGTCGACATCACGGGTCTCCTCTGCGGGGGGTGGAGGACAACCATCTAGGGCGAGCATGGCATTCGATCGATGCGCTCCTGAAGACTTGCCATACAGCTTCTGAGCAAACGGATCGGCTGGCAACCATTGACCTCGTGCCGCGGCGGCGCGTGCGTCCAGCCTTCTCAGGCGACGGCGGCGGCCATCCGGCGTACCGCCTCGGTGATCAGTTCCGGTGCGGTGGCCAGGTTGAGCCGCACGTGCCCACCGCCGCCGGCGCCGAAGGGCGTACCGGGGTTGAGCGCCACCCGGCCCCGATCGAGGAACACGCTGGCGGGGTCGTCGCCGAGGCCCAGGGCCCGACAGTCGAGCCAGGCGAGGTAGGTGGCCTGACCCGGTTGGTACCGGACGACCGGCAGGTGCTCGGCGAGCAGCGCCGCGAGGAGCCGGCGGTTGTCGTCCAGGCCGGTCAACACCGCGTCGAGCCACTCGCCGCCGTCGCGGAAGGCGGCGGTGTGGGCGATCACGCCGAGGTGGCTGGTGCTGACGCTGGCCTCGAACGGAACCCGGGCGAGGTCCCCCGCCGCCGCCGGGCCGGCGATGAGCAGCGCGCCGCGCAGACCGGCCAGGTTCCATCCCTTGGAGGCGGACATCAGCGACAGGCCGTTCTCCGCTCCGGGCACCGAGAGGTACGGCACGAACTGCGCTCCCCCGATCACCACCGGGGCGTGGATCTCGTCGGCGACGACTCGTACCCCGTGCTGGTCGGCGAGACCGGCGACGGCGGCCAACTCGGCCGCGGTGTGCAGGACGCCGGTCGGGTTGTGGGGGTTGCACAGCAGGTACGCGGCTGGCCGGCCACCGGCCCGAGCCTGCCGGAACGCGTCCTCCAGTGCCCCGAGGTCGATTCGCAGGTCCTCGCCGAGCGGCGCCTCGACGATCCGGCGGCCGGCGTGCGTCACGAAGTCGTAGAACGGCGGGTAGACCGGGCAGTTGACGACCACCGCGTCCCCGACGTCGGTGACCAGCCGCAACGCCTCGACGACGCCGTGCATCACGTCGGGCACCAGCGTGGTGCGTTCCACGGCCAAACCGTCCCAGCCCCACCGACGGTGGGCGAACTCGGCCAGCGCCTGCGGGTACGCCGTGCCGGTGGTGTAGCCGGTGTCGCCACGTGCGACGGCGTCGGTGATCGCCCGTGCCACCGGTTCGGCCAGCGGCACGTCCATCTCCGCCACCCAGAGCGGCAGCACGTCGTCGGGGTACTCCCGCCACTTGAGGCTGGTCCGCTGCCGGAGCTGGCCGATCGTGAGTTGGCGAAGGGGGTTCGCCGAGTCCCGGGCACCGCTCAGCACACCACTCATGGCCGAAGCCTAATCCGCTGCGTTTCGTACCCGTTCGGCTGACGGCTGGGGACGTCGTCGCGCTGCGCGCGCTTGTTACCGTCGATGAGGGGCCACCTGCGGTCGGGGAGGGCATCATGATCGGTCCGGTGACCGTCGGCGCAATCGCCGCTGTCCTGCTCGTCGGCGTCGCGGTGCTGGTCCGCCGGCCACCCGGTGTTCGGAGGGTGGCCCGCTGGTCGGCCCTGGCGATCACGGTGCTGGTCGCCGCCGCGCTGACCCCGTACACCGTTGACGATTCCGGGGCCGCAGCCGCCTATCTGCTCGGCGTGCCCGTCGTCGCCGCGTTGCTGCCGGTTCTCGCGCAGTGGGCCGGTCGGCTGACCGGGGTCGCCGACGTGGTGGCCGCGCTGGGCATCACCGCGTGGGGGCTGCTGCTCGGGCTGGGCATCGGCGTGGCGTTCCTTCCGGCGGTGGTGCTCCTGATCGCCAGTGCGGTGGGCGCCGGGGCTCCTCGACCGTCCGCGACCACCTGACGCGGGGGTGTCCACGCCCCCCGGGCCGGTGAGGACTGCCTCCGCCCACACCGTCCTCTTCGATCTCGACGGCGTACTCGTACGCGGGGACGCGTTCGCCCTCTTCCTGCGACGCGTCGCCTTCGCGGGTGCGCGACTGCCGCTCGCCGTCGCCCTGCTCGTGCTTCTCGCACCCGTCGCCGCCATCCCCGCCTGGCGTCTGCGGGTGGCCCGGTTGATGAGCTGGGTCGGCTTGTCGGGCCGGAGCGCGGACCGGTTGCGGACCGAGCTCGGGCGGTTCGGCGCGGACCTCGGTACGGAACCAGGGCGGATCATCGCTCCCGGTCTGCGGATGGTCCAGGCTCACCTCGCGGCGGGTGACCGGGTCGTCGTGGTCACCGCGTGTGAACACACCCTGGCGCGTGCGGTGCTCGACACGATCGGCCTCTCCGCTGTCGAACTCGTGGCCTCGCAGATCGACGGGCCGAAGCTGCTCGTGCACAACCACGGGGCGACCAAGCTGGCGCAGCTCGCCGCACAGGGAGTGCGGCCGCCCTGGCGGATGGTCTACAGCGACTCGCTGTCGGATCTGCCGATCCTCGACGCGGCGGAGCAGGCGGTGCTGGTCAACGCCGACTTGCGGCGTGTCGCCCGGGCGCGTCGGCTGCTCGGTGACCGGCTGACCACCGTCACCTGGAGCGGCGATCGGCTGGAAACCGCAGCCGATGAGGGCATCTGACCAGCACTGACCCGCGACCGGCGCGAGTTCAATGGGACAATATATCGACGAGCACCTATGCTTGCGACACTGTACCGACGGCCAGTGCTCACGCCGCGCCGCCCCCGCGACCACGCACGCCGTCGATCGCCGGTCTCCACGACCGGCCGATGTCGATTGGAGTCTCCGATGAACTGGCGTCCAACCATGGCCCCGCTGGCCGGTCTGTGCCTCGCGCTCAGCGCCGCAGCGGTGCCCACCGGGGCAGCCGCAGCACCCGCCGGAAACCCGCGCGCTGCCCATGTTAACGCTCACGCCGCAGCCGGCGCCGCGCTCGACAATCCGCCCGGCACACCGCCCGGCGCCTGCCCGGCGGGGACCGGCTACGGCTCACCGCTGCCGGCAAGCTCCATGACCGCGACGAAGATCCGGAGTGGCTTCTCCTTCCTCGAAGGGCCCGTCTGGGTGGCGGACGGCGGCTATCTGCTGATGTCCGACATGGCCGCCGGCAGTGGCCCGTACAACGTCCAGCCGTCCACGATCCACCGGTTCACCCCGCCGGCGACCTTCGACACGTTCCTCGCCAACGCCGGCAGCAACGGCCTGGCACTGAGCGCCGACGGGCAGCAGATCATCGCGGCCACCCACGACCAGCGGAGTGTCTCCGCGTACCGGCTGAGCGACCGGAGCCGCAGCACCGTCGCGGCGAACTACCAGGGCCGGGCGTTCAACTCACCCAACGACGTGGCAGTGCGCTCGGATGGGGTCGTCTACTTCACCGACCCCAACTTCCAGCGCGGCAACCGGCCGGACCAGATGAACGGCCGCACCAGCGTCTTCCGCGTCGCCGGAGGCCAGGTGTCGCTGGTCGACGACCGGCTACGCCAGCCCAACGGCATCTCGCTCTCGCCGGACGGGACGGCGCTGTACGTGGGGGCGTACTCGGAGAACAAGATCTACAAGTACGCGGTACAGCCCGACGGCAGCACCGGCGCCCGGAGTGTCTTCGTCAACTACATCGGCGGCCCGGACGGCGGCACTATCGACTGCGCCGGCAACGTGTACTGGACGTCGGGCTTCGACTCGCTGGTCCACGTCTACTCCCCCACGGGCGTCCAGCTCGGCACGATCCGGTCCGGCAACACCGGCACGACCAACGTGGCCTTCGGCGGACCCGACCGGCAGACCCTCTTCGTCACCTCGGGGCCCCGGTACGACTCGGGCCTGTACAGCGTGCGGCTCAACGTGCCCGGCTATCCGTACTGAACCCGAATGGTGCCGGCGCCCGCCCCGAGCCGGGCGCCGGCACCGGCGCGTTCAGGGCTGCTGACCCGGACGGTCGACGATGGCGAGCCGGATCACCGCCCCCGCCCCGTACAGCGACTCCTTGCCGTTGCGTACCACCGACATGCGGCGGCCGACGTAGACGTGCGTGTCACGGTCGAAGAGGATGTCCGTGTGTCCGCCGATGCTGCCGGGCACCCGGATCGCCACTGCCGGCCGGCCGGCGGCGTCCACCACACCGCCCGACAGGACGACCGCGCCGGGCTCCCGTGCCAGCAGCTCGTACAGCGCCGCCAGCGCTCGCGGGGGCACGTAGCCGTCGAGCATCGACCGAGCGGTGGTGTACACCATGTTCTCGTCCCCGTAAACGGCCTCTTCGTCGGCGCCTTCGGGTAGGTGCAGGTCGACCGGGTTGTCCCGGAGGTAGCGAAACAACTCGTCCGGGTCGGCGGGCAGGTCGCCGTGGTACGCGGGCGGCGGGAACACGTCGAGTTCCTTGGTGGGGTCGCCCGGATCGTCCAGGCGGAGCACCTCCAGGTCGCTCCATCCGTTCGGTTCGGACTCCAGTCGGTGCCGTCCCTGCGTGTGCGCGACGCCTCCGGCCGACTCCCACCGCTGCACCCGAGCGTTGGTGTACGGGCCTCTGTCCGGCTCCTCCCGGAACGTCGTCACGGTTTCCGTGAAGACGTACTGATCGGGTCGAGCGGTGAGCTCGGGCTGCTGCCGGGCGGCGTCGGCGGCCAGCCGGAGGATCTCCGAGGCGCTGGCCGTGGGCGGCGTGCGGTCGCCCACCCTCGTGGTCTGGACCACCAGGCCACCGGCGGTCAGCGTGACTGCCAGCCCGAACGCTCCGGCGAGACGCCAGCCGGGAAGCAAGCGCCTACGGCGTCCGGCCGAACGGGCCGCCCCGGCCGTCTCGGCACGCCGGCTGACGTGGGCCGTCAGATCGGTGAGGAGTTGTTCTTCGAAGCCGCGCGGCGGCTGATCGATGGTGTGCACAGCGTCATCTCCGTGTCATCAGGCGAGGGTGGCGGCCGGGCGGGCGAGCACGGCGCGGACGACGCGACGGGCACGATGCAGACGGACCCGGGCGGCGACCGGGGAAATCCCGAGCGCGGTCGCCGCCTCGGCGACGGTGAGGCCGTCCACCGCGACGAGTTCGACAAGCGTCCGGGTGCCCTCGGGCAGCTCGCGCAGCGCCCGATAGGTACGGCGGGCCGCCGACTCGGCGTCGATTCGCTCCTCGATGCGGGCGATGTCGTCCGGACCCAGGTCGCGTCGTCCGGCCAGTCGACCGGACACCCGCAGGCGTTGGGCCGCCCGACGCCGCTCGTCGCCGATGACGTTGCGGGCCACCCCGAACAGCCAGCCGATGTGGCTCCCCCGGTCCGGCCGGTAGCCGGCCGCTGTTTCGATCACCGCCAGGAACACGTCGGCGGTCAGGTCGGCGGCCAGGTGCGGGTCGTCCACCCGCCGCGCCACGAACCGGCTCACCGCCTCCACGTGCCGCCGGTAGAACACCGCGAAGGCCACCGGATCGACGCCGATGCCGGAGATGTCGCCGTCGGATGGACTGGGGTCACTCACAGGCCGTCCCCTCTGGTTGCCGTCACATCTCTTCTTCGTGCGGCGGGGCGCGGGTGTTACCGGCTCGCCGGAGAAACGCGCCGCAAAGGTCCGTTAGACAGTCACCTCCGCCATCATCGCCACCGCGAGGGCGTGCTTGCACGGGCCGCGCTGACCCCGGTGCTTCGCCCACCAACGGCAGGTACAGGTGAAGGTGCCGTCGGGCAGCCGGCGTACCCGATAGTCCTCGTCGCCGCTGCGTACCGTGGCGTGCTCCCCATCCCGGCGGACGGCGCCCTGCTCCACCAATGTCCGCGCGCCGACCAAGCGGGGGTTGTCCCGCTCGGCCCGACCCGCGTCGTAGGGCATCGCACGGTGGAAGTACGCCCCCTCGGCGACGTCGAACCCGACCCGCCCGGCGGTGCCGAGCTGGGCCAGTGCGGCGCGGACGCGGTCGTCGGGCAACCCGGTTGCGTCGGCCAGCGCGGCGACGTCGACGGTCGGATCCCAGGCGAGCAGCCCGCCGACCAGTTCCGCGTCGTCGATCACCTCGTCACCGGCGAGCGCGAGCAGGGCGGCCCCCTCACCGGAAAACCCCCGGTTCGGCTCGGGTGAGAGGGTCAGGGACAGCCGCAGGGCACCGGTGTCCAGTTCCCAGGTGCTCGGCACGGCCGGCGATCCGGCGCGCACCGCCGGCCCGTACACCCGGAGGCTCCGCGCGTGTCGGAGCAGCCCGCGCAGCGCCGCGAGCCGGCCCGCGCCGGCCAGGCAGACGGCCCCGGGCACCGGCCGCGAGGTCAGTCGGAGGGTGCGCCCGGCGGGCACCGCCCAGAGCACCGAGCGGTCGCGGGCGCCGGGCAGCCGACGCAGGAAGGCCACCGCCTCGGCGGCGGGGATCTCGGCGCGCGGTTCGAAGCCGGCGCTGAGCACCTGCACCTCGGCGAAGCCGCGCAACCAGCGGCGCGGCAGTGGCACCTTCCGCTCCACCACGGCGCCGTCCATGGTGGAGACGGTGAGGTCGTCCGGACCGACCGCGACGTGCAGCGGTTCGATCCCTCCCACCCGGGCGAGCGCTTCGCGCAGCGGCGTGTTGACGTCCACGTTCGTGGTGCCGTGCCCGACGACCTCGCCGTCGAAGCCAGCCGGCACCACGTCCATCCGGGCGTACACCCCGCAGCAGCCGGAGAACGACTCGAAGCGCAACCGCTCGCGGCTGCCGGTGACCACCGGGTCCAGGCTGGCGGGGCTGACCGGCTGGTGGTAGCGGGTGCGGGCCACCTCGGCCACGGCGAGCAGGCCGGCGGCGGCCGCCGCCGGTGTGGTCAGGAACCCCGAGAAGAAGCGCGGGTTGGCGGCCGGGCCGCCGCTGGTCTGGAGGTCCAGGCCAGCGGGGCGCAGAGCCGACGGCTGGAGATATCGGTACGTCTGAACGGCGTTCACGGCACACACCGTAGGAGTCCCCACCGACACTTCGAGCCTCTGATCGGCACTCTGCGAAGGGGCCCGGTCTACCCCGCCTTGGGCAGGAGCACGATCGCGTTGCCGACGCGCCGCTCGGTCACCGGTTCGTGGCCCCAGTAGTCGGTGGGCCGGTTGTACAGGATGTCGTTGATCACGAGGGTGCTGTCCCCGCCGATACCGAACATGATGGCGTCGACCGCTCCCAGCCACTTCATCACCGCTGCGGCTTCCGGCATCGTCACGCCGACGCTCACCCCCGGCCGTCGTCCGTCGATCACCACCAGCAGGAGTTGACCGGCAGCGGTGATGCCGGCGAGGGTCCGCGGGTGCCGGTCCAGGAAGAGACTGGTGTGGTAGCCGTCGCGAGACCGGTAGCCGTTCGCGCCCACATTGATCCACACCTGGCCGCCCCGCACCAGCGCCGGGCCACCGGAGACCGCGGCAAAGGTCGGGCTGGTCACCCGCTGCCCCTGCGGGTCGAGGATCTGGGTGCCGGGCTGGAAGGCCTTGTTGAGGACGGTGTGGTCGCGCAGCCACGTCCCGCCGGCACCGATCCCCTGGAGTACGCGGCCACCGGCGGGGATGGGGCCACCGGCTGGACTGCGCAGCTGCTTCGCCACCCAGTTGCCGTCCACCACCACGTCGACACTGCCGGTGGGTCCGACCGGCGTCTCCGTCCCCCACTCGGTGCGGAAGACGACGATCTCGTCCGGGTCGGTGCAGGTCTCGAACCGCCACGGCTGGTCGGCGTAGGGCAGGTCGCCGGGCGTACCGCCAGGCGTGGACGGCGGCCGGAGGTCACCGCCGACACCACCGCAGTGCGCGATCTTCCCCGGTTTGCGGTGCAAGCCGTCGACCTGCCACTGCGCACCGTCCGGGGCCTTCACTGTGGTCGTCGAGGTCAGCTCCGTGATTCGTAGCGGACCGTTCGCTCCGTTGAGCAGCAGCGCGGTACGTCCGTTCACGGCTTCGCTCAGCAGGTTGTTGCCCTGCACGTAGATGCCCAACGGGTCGCCGTCGAAGCCGTTGAAGTCCGGGTTGTTCGGGCTGTCGATGTCGAACTCGCTCGCGTTCACCGCAGCCAGCGCACCCGCGTGCCGGGCGATGTCGCGTACCCGGTCGGCGCTGCGCAGCTCCGGTCCGTGCGCGGCGCCGACCGTCACGGCGGCATCGGGTTCCACGACCAGGGCCCGGACCTCCCACGGGCCGGTGCTGACCTGTTCCCGGAACGCCTGGTGTTCGACGACACCGGTGATGCCAGCGCTCCTGACCTGCGCCAGTCGCGCCTCCGCCGAGGTGGCGTCGCCGAACGTGCCGAGGTGCACGGCGTAGAGCATGGTCGCGTCGGCCGGCGGGCGATACTGCAGGTCCGCCGGCAGGGGTGGGTCGTAGGTGACCTTTGTGGCCTCCGGGTACCCGGCCGCGTGCAGGTCCGCCACGAAGGTGTCGGCCCGTTGCGAGTCGCGGGTCACCAGGTCGGCGCGCGCCGGTGGGAAGTGCAGGGCGATGGTCCAGGACGATGAGGCGTAGCCCTGGGTGTACTTGCGGTAGGTGACTCCGGAGGCGGGCGTCTGCACCGACCCGATCTTGGTGACCAGGCTCTCCGGCCCGAGGGGCATCCGGTCCACCGGGTCCTTGAAGGGAACCGAGCCGCTCGCGGAGGGCATGCCCGCCTGGGCTGCGGCCGGGCGCGGCGCGGCCGACGTGACGACCGCCGGCGCGATGGTGGCGACGACGGCCAGGACGGTCAGACGAACGCGGTGACGGTGATACATGGCGGTTCCCCCGTGGATCGATGCTCGCGGCCACCAGGTGGCGCAGGAGAGTCTCGCATCCGGAGCAACAACGCGCGGCCCGTCGCACAGCCGAGACGGCATCTGCCCGTCAACGCGCCGGAACGCGGCGTCCGATCGTCGCCAGACGAATGGTCTCTCGCCGACCAGGCTTGCCGTCATGAACAACGCACTTGACGGCAAGGTGGCCCTGGTCACCGGTGGTGGTCGTGGTATTGGCGCAGCGGTGGCGTTGCGCCTGGCGGAGGAGGGCGCCGATGTGGCACTGACGTTCCAGCAGAATCAGCGACGCGCGGATGGTGTGGTGGACCAGATCAAGGCCGTGGGACGGATGGCTATCGCCATGCAGGTGGACAGTTCCGACCCGGCGGCGGTGGTCGGCGCGGTCGACCGGGTCGTCGGCGAACTGGGCCGACTGGACATCCTGGTGAACAACGCCGGCGCGTTCCTGCTCGGACCGTTGGAGCAGTTGAGCCTGGAGGAGTTCGAACAGACCGTCGCGGTCAATGTCCGGGCCCCGTTCGTCGCTGCGCAGGCGGCGGTACGCCACATGAGGGCTGGCGGTCGGGTCATCAACATCGGCAGCAACGCCGCCGAGCGGGCGGTCTTCCCAGGCTTCGCGCTGTACGCGATGAGCAAGACCACACTGATCGGCCTGACCAAGGCGCTCGGACGCGAACTCGGCGGAAGGGCGATCACCGTGAATCTGGTCAATCCCGGGGCCACCGACACCGAGTTGAACCCGGCCGACGGCCCCAATGCCGACACGATCAACGGCTTCACCGCCCTCGGCCACTTCGCGGAGCCCAGTGACGTGGCCGCCACGGTGGCCTTCCTCGCCGGCCCGGGCGGGCGCTACATCACCGGGGCGACGGTCAACGTCGACGGTGGCTTCACCATCTGATCGTCGGCTCACCACCGTCGCGTCCATCCTCAACGGTCACGGCCCGTCCTCCTGCTCTCGAGCGTGGACGGGCCGTGGCCCGACCAGCCGTTGCGTCGCGCTAATACCTAGCAGTACTATGCCTCGTACCTCTAGGGTTGGGAGCGGGGTGATTCTGGTGAAGGTCGCGAAGGACCTGGTGGCCGCCTCGGCCACGCCGATGGTGCTCGGCATCCTGACCGAGGGTGAGAGCTACGGCTACGCCATCCTCAAACGGATCAACGAGCTGTCCGGGGGTGAGCTCGACTGGACCGAGGGGCTGCTGTACCCGTTGCTGCACCGGCTCGAGCGGCTCGGCCACGTGGAGTCGAGCTGGCAGTCGGCCACCGGCGAGCGCAAGCGCAAGTACTACCGCATCACCGAGAAGGGCCTGGCCGAGCTGGCCGAGCAGCGCCGGCAGTGGGACACCGTCGTGGGCGCGTTGAAGGAAATCTGGCATGACCGGGTGCCACTGACAGTGGACCCACTGGAGGGCCTCGCATGACGGACGACGACGGGCAGCAGGAGCTGGAGGCTCAGTTCGAGCAGTGGCGCCAGTACGTGCTCCGCCGCCGGGAGCTGCAACCGACGGACGCCGACGAGTTGGAAGACCACCTCCGTGGCTCCGTCGACGAACTCGTCGCGAGAGGGCTGAGCCCGGACGAGGCGTTCCTGGTCGCTGTCAAACGAATGGGCAGCCTCGACGAGCTCTCCCGCGAGTTCGCCCGGGAGCATTCGGAGCGGCTGTGGAAGCAACTGGTGCTGACCGGCGACCCGAGCAGCCCGGTCGCCGGTACGCGCTCCCGGCGGGACCTGTGGGCGATGCTCGCCTGCGCGGCGGGCGCGGTGGCGTCGGTCAAGGTGCCCGCGCTGTTCGGGTTGGGCTTCGACGACGACGGCTCGTTCTACGCGCGGAACTTCGCCCTGTTCGCGCTGCCCTGGCTGGCGGCGTTCCTGGCCTGGCGGCGCGGTGCACGACGGTCGGTGATCGTGACCTTGGTGGCGCTGTTCGTTCTCGGCGCGGTGGCGGCCAATGTCTATCCGCTGGCGGACGACTCGCAGTCCATCGTCGTCACCAGCATTCACCTCCCCATCGCCCTGTGGCTCGTGGTCGGTCTGGCCTACGTCGCCGACGACTGGCGGTCCTCCCGGCGACGGATGGACTTCATCCGCTTCACCGGCGAATGGTTCATCTACCTCGTCCTCATGGGCCTCGGTGGCGGCGTGCTCTCCGCGTTCCTGTTCAACACGTTCGCGGCCATCGGCATCGCCCCGGAGGAGTTCATCTCGCAGTGGCTCCTGCCGTGCGGCGCGGCAGCCGCGGTCGTGGTGGCTGGGTGGCTGGTCGAGGCCAAGCAGAGTGTCGTGGAGAACATCGCGCCGGTCCTCACCCGACTGTTCACCCCGCTCTTCACGGCTGCCCTCCTCGCGTTCCTCGTCGCTGTCGTCTTGACCAGTCACGGCATCGACGTTGAACGCGAGACCCTGATCCTGTTCGACCTGTTGCTGGTCGTGGTGCTGGGGTTGCTGCTCTACTCGCTGTCGGCCCGTGATCCGCTGGCCCCGCCCGGCCCGTTCGACAAACTCCAACTGGCGCTGGTGGTCAGCGCGTTGGCCATCGACGTGCTCGTGCTGGTGGAGATCACCGGACGCATCACCGACGACTACGGCAGTACCCCCAACAGGGCAGCCGCGCTCGGCGAGAACGTCATCCTGCTGGTCAACCTCGCGTGGTCGGCGTGGCTCCTGCTGACCTTCATCCGTCGGCGCGCGCCGTTCGCGGCCCTCGAACGGTGGCAGACCGGCTACCTGCCGGTGTACGCCGGCTGGGCGTGGTTTGTGGTCCTGGTCTTTCCGCCGTTGTTCGCCTACGCCTGACCGACCAGCCGACTCGGGCCGCCCCGAACGTCCTCCTCGATCCGCTTCGCGGCAACCAGCAGCGGCGGAAGCAGTTCCCGACGGATCATCTCGAAGGAGCCTCGGGAGGCGTGCGCGGAGACGTTCACCGCCGCGACCACCGACCCGTTCTCGCCGTGGATCGGGGCGGCCACCGAGCGCAGCCCCTCCTCCAACTCCTGGTCGACGATGGCGTACCCCTGGGCGGCGATCTTCGTCAGGGCGGCGCGGAGCTTCGCCGGGTCGGTGACGGTGCGCCGGGTCAACGGCCGCAGCTCGGCCGTGGCGAGGTAGTCGTCCAACCAGTCCACCGGTTGCGCGGCGAGCAGGACCCGGCCCATCGAGGTGGCATAGGCGGGGAACCGGGTGCCGACGCTGATCCCCACCGTCATGATCCGTTTGGTGGGTACGCGGGCCACGTAGACCACCTCGTCGCCGTCGAGCACCGACACCGAGCAGGACTCGTGCACCTGGGCGACCAGCGCCTCCATGTGCCGCCGCGCGACCTCGGGCAGACTCAGGCTCGACAGGTACGCGTAGCCGAGTTCGAGGATCCGCGCGCGCAGCGAGAAGAGCCGCCCGTCGGTGTGCACGTAGCCCAACTCGACGAGGGTGAGCAGGAACCGACGCGCCGCGGCCCGGGTCAGCCCGGTCCTGCGGGCCACCTCGCTGAGGGTGAGCTGCGGGTGTTCGGCGTCGAACGCCCGGATTACCGCGAGTCCGCGTTCCAGTGACTGGACGAACTCCGGCGACCTCGCCGCGTCCTCGCTCACGTTCACCCGGCCTCCTGTCGCAGGGTCTCCCGGGCCACCTTGAACGCCCGGTTCGCCGCCGGTACGCCAGCGTAGACGCCGACCTGGAGCAGGACCTCCGCCACCTCCGCCGGGCTCAGCCCGTTGCGCAGCGCGGCGCGGACGTGCATCGCCAACTCCTCGTCGTGGTGCAGGGTGGCGAGCACGGCGAGGGTGATGCAGCTGCGGGTACGCCGGTCGAGGCCCGGGCGGCTCCACACCTCTCCCCAGGCGTAGCGGGTGATGAAGTCCTGGAAGTCGGCGGTGAACTCGTCAGTGCCGTCGATCGCGCGGTCGACGTGGGCGTCGCCCAGCACCTGTCGGCGTACCGTCATGCCCGTCTCGTGCCGCTCACTGTCGTTCATCGGTCCCCGCGTTCCTCGTGGAGGTGGTCCAGCAGGAGTCGGCTCACCTGCTCGGGTTGCTCGACGTTGGCCAGGTGCGCCGCCGCGTCGACCACGGCGAGTCGGGCCCGAGGGATGCCCCCGACGATCTCGCGGGCGTGCTCGACCGGGGTGGCCGGGTCGTCCGCCCCCGCGACGACGAGCGTCGGCGCGGTGATGCGGCCCAGGTCGGGTCGGAGGTCCATCGCGGCGATCGCCTCGCAGCAGGCGGCGTAACCGTCCGGGGGTGTCGCGGTCAGCATGGCGCGGTGACCGGCGACCACGTCCGGGCGGGCGGTGGCGAAGGCCGGAGTGAACCAACGAGCCACCACCGCGTCGGCGATCGCCGGCAGACCGGAGGCCCGTACCGTCGCCGCCCGTTGGTGCCACTGGCCGGGCGGGCCGAGCGACGCCGACGTGCAGACCAGCACCATCCGCCGCACCCGGTCGGGCGCGTGCGCGGCGAGCCACATGCCCACCATGCCGCCGAGGGACAACCCCGCGTAGTGGACCCACGGCACGTCCAGGTCGTCCAGCGTGCGCAGCAGCTCCCGGCCGAGAAGATCCATCGTGTACGGCCCGGGCGGCACCGCCGAGCGGCCGTGGCCCAGGTGGTCGTACCGGATGATCCGGAACCGTTCGGCGAGCGCCGGGATCTGTGGCTCCCACATCGCGGCGGCGGTGCCGAGGGAACTGCCGAGCACCAGCGTCGGCGCGCCGGCCGGGCCGTCGACGGCGAGGTGCAACCGGGAGGTCACCGGTCCGTGCCCCGAACGGTGGCCAGGGCGCTGTCGACGAACCGGCCGGCCGAGCCGAGCCAGCGGTACGGGTCGAGCGCCTCGTCGATCTCGGCCTCGGACAGGTGGGCGCGGATCGCGGGGTCGGCAAGCAGCGCGGCGCGGAACGAGGGTCCGGCGGCGGCGCGGGTCACCAGCTCGTGGGCGACGCCGCGACCGACGACAGGTGCCAGTCGCGCGGCGACGGCCTCGGCGAGCACCAGGCCGCCGGTCGCGTCGAGGTTCTCCCGCATCCGCGCGGTGTGGACCTGCAACCCGACCAGCATCCGTGCACAGCGGGCGGCGGCGCCACCGGCCACGTGCAGCAGGTCGAGCAGGGGCTCCCACTCGGCGTGCCAGGCGCCTGCGGCCCGCTCGTGCTCCTGCACCGCGGCGGCGAACAGTGTGGCGACGAGACCCGGACCGCGTCGCGCCGCGGCGGTGACGAGGATCGAGTCGACCGGGTTGCGCTTGTGCGGCATGGCCGAGGAGCCGCCCCGGCCGGTGCCACCCTCGGCGACCTCGCCGACGTCGTTCTGGGCGAGCAGCCCGACGTCGAGCGCGACCTTGCCGGTGCTCACGAGGAGCCCGCCGAGGGCGGCGGCCAGGTCGAGCCAGGGCTGGCGGCGGGTGTGCCACGGTAGCGGGCTCGACGGGAGGCCGAGGTGCGCGGCGAACCGCTCGACGACCTCCGTGCCGGCCGGGCCGAACGCGGCCAGGGTGCCGACCGCCCCGCCGAGCTGCGCCGGCTGGGCGGCACGGGCCTGACGCAGTCGGTCCCGGGCCTCGACCAGACCGGTCAACCAACCCGCGGCCTTGAGCCCGAACGTGGTGGGTGCCGCCTGCTGCCCGAGTGTCCGGGCGACCAGCACGGTGTCCCGGTGCGTGTCGGCCAGCCGGGCGGCGGCGTCCACCGCGGCGTCCAGGTGACGCAGCAGCGGGTCGAGCGCCCGTACGGACACCAGGACCAGCGCGGTGTCCAGGACGTCCTGGCTGGTCGCGCCGAGATGCACCCAGCCACGGGCGTGCTCGGGTACGGCGGCGGTCAGCTCGCCCACGAGCGCGACGACGGGGTTGCCCGCGGCGTCCGCCGCCCTGCCGAGCGCCCCCGGGTCGTACCCGTCGGCGCGGCACTGCTCGACGATCGCCTCGGCCGCCGGTGCGGGCAGGATGCCGACGTCCGCCGTGGCCCGGGCGAGCGCCGCCTCCGCGTCGAGCATCGCCTGGAGCAGGGACCTGTCGCTGAGTTCCGTGTCGACGTCCGGGGCACCGGAGACGCCGCCGAGCAGTCGGTCAGACGGCGAAGAAGACTGTCTCATGGTCACCCTGGAGGTGGATGTCGAACCGGAGCCCGTCCGTCGCGGGCCTCGCCAGCAGGGTGTCACGGCGGTCGGCGTCGACGCTGCGCAGCACCGGGTCGACGGCGTTGGCCGCCGGCTCGTCGGGGAAGTAGAGCCGGGTGACGAGGCGGTGCAGAAGCCCACGCCCGAAGACCGACAGGGCCAGGTGGGGCGCCTCGGTGCCGCCGTCCGGCGCGGGCAGCGAGCCCGGCTTGACGGTCAACAGCCGGTACCACCCCTGCCCGTCGGTCTCGCTACGCCCGAAACCCCGAAAGCCGGCGAGCGCGGGTGGCCGGGCCCCACGCGGGTCGTCCGGGTGGTCGAACCGGCCGTCCGGATCGGCCTGCCAGCTCTCCACCATCGCGTCGACCACCGGCGTCCCGGTGCCGTCGAAGATCCGACCCCTGATCCAGAACGCTCCCGGCGTGGACTCGGGTACGACGTACGGGCCGTCGGGCCAGCGCAGGCCGATGTGCAGGTACGGCCCGACGGTCTGCGCGGGCATGACGCCCAGCTGCTCACTCATCGTCGTCCTCGTCCTCGAAGGGGGTGCTGTCCCGGCCGCGCAGCACGATGTCGAACTCGTACGCCAGCGCCCACTCGGGTGCGGTGCTGGCGTGGTCGTACCGGGCGACCATCCGTTCACGGGCCTTCGGGTCGCGGACCGAGTTGAAGATCGGGTCCTGGAAGAAGAGCGGGTCGCCCGGGAAGTACATCTGCGTCACCAGCCGCTGGGTGAACGCGCGGCCGAAGAGGGAGAAGTGGATGTGCGCCGGCCGCCAGGCGTTGTCGTGGTTACGCCAGGGGTACGCCCCGGGTTGCACGGTGACGAACCGGTACCTGCCCTGGTCGTCGGTGAGCGCCCGACCCACCCCTTCGAAGTTGGGGTCGAGCGGTGCCGGCCAGGTGTCCCGGGCGTCGCGGTACCGGCCTGCGGCGTTGGCCTGCCAGATCTCGACGAGCGTGTGGGGCACCGGTCGCCCATCGCCGTCGCGGACCCGTCCGTGCACGATGATCCGCTGTCCCTGCGGCTCACCGTCGTGTTGACGGGTCAGGTCGTGGTCGAGGTCGCCGAGGCGCCCCTCCCCCAGCAACGGCCCGGTGATCTCGGTCAGCCGCTGCGGCAGGTGGACGAGTGGGTGTTTCGGTGCCCTTGCCACAGTCGACTTGTAGCCGGGGCTGAGCAGGGGCGGGTGGGCGTCGACGTCGTCGCGCCGGTAGCTCGGTAGCACCAGGCCGCCGCCGGCCCGGGTGTCCTGGGTGGTCATTGTCGTCTCCCGTCAGCCTTCGTCGCCTCCAGCGCCCGCAGCACCGCGAGTTCCCGCGCCGTCGGCGGCTCGCCCGTGGTCAGCCCTTCCGCGACGGCGAGGTCCCAACCGGTGGCCGCCTGCGCCTGTTCCCGCGTCACACCGGGGTGCAGGCGGGTCAGCGTGAGCTCGCAGCTGACCGGATCGGGTGCGAGGACGCCGAGATCGGTGATCACCACTCGGGGGCCTCCGCCCCGCAGGCCGAGTCGCTCCCGGTCGCCCGGGCCCGTCCCGTAACCGACCGAGGTGACGAAGTCGACCCGTTCGGTGAACGTCCGAAGATCCTGCCGGACGATCACCACGACCTCACCGCAGGAGGCGGCGATCTCCGGGGCGCCACCCGCGCCGGGCAGCCGGACCTTCGGGGCGCCGTAGTCACCTCCGACGACCGTGGTGTTGATGTTGCCGTACCGGTCGAGCTGCGCGGCGCCGAGGAACCCCACGTCGATCCGGCCTGGCTGGAGCCAGTAGTTGAACACCTCAGGCACCGACACCACAGCGTCCGCCGTGTCGGCGAGGACCCCGTCGCCGATGGACAGCGGGAGCCGGCCCGGCTTCGCGCCGAGGCACCCGGATTCGTAGATGAGCACCAGGTTCGGGGCGTGGGTGGCGCGGGCCAGGTTCGCCGCGGTGCTGGGCAACCCGATCCCGACGAAGCAGGCGGTGCCGTCGCGTAGTTGCCGGGCGGCGGCGACGGTCATCATCTCGTCCGCGGTCCAGCCGGTCGTCGTGGTCTCGTCGGTCACGCCGCCGCCCCCGCCCGGTGCACGTGCTGGTCGAGCCAGGCACGGAAGGTGTCGCGGTGCCGGCTGACAGCGTCCCAGGCCCGGTAGAAGTCGTTGTCCCGCACCGAGTAGCCGTGGGCGTAGGAGGGGTGCGCGCCACCGGGCACCTCGGCCACCGCAGTGATCGCCCAGCCGGGCAGGACGACCTGGCCGGGTACGGGTTCCAGCTCGTCGACGATCTCCTCGACGGTGACCAGGGACCGGTCGGCGGCGAGCACCGCCTCCTTCTGCACCCCGGTGATGCCCCACATCTGCACGTTGCCGTCGCGGTCGGCGCGCTGGGCGTGCACCACTGTCACGTCGGGGCGCAGGGCGGGAACGGCGGTGAGCGTCTCACCGGTGAAGGGGCAGGTGATGGGGCGGATGTTCGTCGTGTGGGCGGGCAGGTCGGTGCCGGTGTAGCCGCGCAGGACGGCGAACGGCAGCCCGGACGCGCCGGCGACGTACCGGTTGGCCATGCCCGCGTGGCTGTGCTCCTCCAACTCGAGGGGACGCGGCCAGGCGTTCTGCACCGCGTCCCGGAAGCGGTGCAGCGACCCGACGCCCGGGTTGCCACCCCACGAGAAGACCAGGCGGCGGGCACATCCCGCGCCGATGAGCTGGTCGTAGATGACGTCGGGGGTCATTCGCACCAGGGTCAGATCCTGCCGTTCCTGGCGGATGATCTCGTGCCCGGCGGCGAACGGGATGAGGTGGGTGAACCCTTCCAGGGCCACCACGTCACCGTCGCGAACCAGGTGCGCCACACCCTCGGCCAGCGAGACGAGCTTCGCCATGAGCCTCCCGCCCTTGTTCGCCATGCGGACCGCCGTACTCATCTCGAACGTACGACGGGGGACGACATCCGTCAACGACAGGTTGGTCCGGCCGTCCACAGTGCCGCCAAGTCACGCCGACCGATGCGTTGACGCGAGCCGGACCACGTGCCAACGTTCATGCAGAGAACGGCCGTTCGGTAAGCGAACACATCGGGCCACTCGTGAGCGCCCGTCACGCCCGACCACCCGGGACCACCCCCACCGGCCCCACGCTCCCAGGAGGACAGCCATGACACTGCTGGACGCCACGACCTGGCACGGCACGCTGCACAGCGACGGCTGGGTGGAACCGGCCGGCGGCACGGCGGCCGTGCGGTCCCCCGCCACCGGGGAGGAGATCGGCCAGGTCGGCGTGGCGAACGCCGACGACGTGACGCGAGCCTGCGCCCGGGCCAGCGCCGCCCAGCGCGCCTGGGCCGCCACCGGTTACGCCGAGCGGGCAGCGGTGCTCCGTCGGGCCGGGCAACTGTTCGAACAGCACGCCACCGAGATCGGCGACTGGATCGTGCGGGAGGCCGGATCCATCCCGCCCAAGGCCGGCGTCGAGACCGACACCGCGGCGCAGGAGTGCTACGAGGCGGCGGCGCTGGCCTCGCACCCGCTCGGCGAGATCATCCCGAGCGCGCAACAGCGGCTCAGCCTGGCCCGCCGGCTGCCCGTCGGCGTCGTCGGGGTCATCGCGCCGTTCAACTTCCCGCTCATCCTGGCCACCCGTTCCGTCGCCCCGGCCCTGGCGCTGGGCAACGCCGTGGTGCTCAAACCCGATCCGCGCACCGCCGTCTGCGGTGGCGTCTCGATCGCCCGGGTCTTCGAGGAGGCCGGCCTGCCCGACGGCCTGCTGCACGTCCTGCCGGGCGGGGCCGAGGTCGGCGAGGCGCTGGTGGCCGACCCGAACGTGCGGGTGGTCAGCTTCACCGGTTCGACAGCGGCCGGCCGCAAGGTCGGCGAGGCGGCCGCACGCCACCTCAAGCGGGCGCACCTCGAACTCGGTGGCAACTCAGCACTCATCGTGCTCGACGACGCCGACCTGGACCTCGCGGTCTCCGCCGGCGCGTGGGGATCCTTCCTGCACCAGGGTCAGATCTGCATGACCACCGGACGGCACCTGGTGCACGAGAGCCTGGCCGAGCGGTACGTGGAGCGGTTGGCCGAGAAGGCGGACCACCTGCCGGTCGGCGACCCGGCGAAGGAGCAGGTGGCGCTCGGGCCGATCATCGACGAGCACCAACGCGACAAGATCCACGCACTGGTCACGACGAGCGTCGACGCGGGCGCCCGACTGGCGGCCGGAGGCACGTACGAGGGGCTGTTCTACCGACCGACGGTCCTCGCCGACGTCACCTCCACGACCCCGGCGTACGCCCAGGAGGTGTTCGGCCCGGTCGCGCCGGTGACCACCTTCGCCGACCAGGACGAGGCCGTGGAGTTGGCCCGGCAGACCGAGTACGGCCTGTCGCTGGGCATCCTCGGCCGGGACGTGATGAGGGCGATGGCCCTCGCCGACCGGATCCCCAGCGGGATCGTGCACATCAACGACCAGACGGTCAGTGACGAGGCGGTGGCGCCGTTCGGCGGGGTCGGGGCCTCGGGCACCGGTTCCCGGTTCGGCGGGCCCGCGGCGAACGTCGAGGCGTTCACCGAGACCCAGTGGCTCACCGTGCGGGGCAGCATCGCGCGGTACCCGTTCTGACCTGAGGGAGCGAGAAGGATGCCGGGAATGCGTACCCAGGTCGGCATCGTCGGCGCCGGGCCGGCGGGGCTCATGCTGTCGCACCTGCTGCACCTGCGCGGGATCGAGTCCGTGGTGTTGGAGAGCCGCAGCCGCGACTACGTCGAGCATCGGCTGCGGGCCGGGGTCCTCGAACAGGGCTCGGTCGACCTGCTCTGCCGCTCCGGTGTCGGCGACCGCCTACGACGGGAGGGGCTGCGGCATGAGGGCATCGAGCTGCGCTTCGCCGGGGAGTCGCACCGGGTGCCGATGACCGACCTGACGGGCCGGGCGATCACCGTCTACGGGCAGCAGGAGGTGGTCAAGGACCTGATCGCCGCCCGGCTCGCCGCCGGCGGCTCGGTCCTCTTCGAGGCCGAGGTCGTCCGACTGGACGGTCTCGACAGCGACTCGCCGGTCGTCCACTTTCGACGTGACGGGCGCGACGAGGAGCTGCACTGCGACTTCGTAGCGGGCTGCGACGGGTTCCACGGGGTGAGCCGTGGCGCGGTGCCCGACGGGGTGCTGACCACCTACGAGCGCGTGTACCCGTTCGCCTGGTTGGGGGTCCTCGCCGCCGCCCCGCCCGCGGTGGAGGAGCTCATCTACGCCAACCACGAGCGCGGCTTCGCCCTCTACAGCATGCGCTCCCCCGAGCTGTCCCGGCTGTATCTCCAGGTCGCGCCGGACGAGGACATCGCCGAGTGGCCGGACGAGCGGATCTGGACGGAGCTGCGGGCGCGGTTGGAGACGGTGCCGGGGTGGTCGCTCAACGAGGGGCCGATCCTGGAGAAGTCCATCACCGGAATGCGCAGCTTCGTGGTGGAGCCGATGCGGTGGGAGCGGCTGTTCCTGGCCGGCGACGCCGTGCACATCGTCCCGCCCACCGGCGCGAAGGGCATGAACCTGGCCCTCGCCGACGTCGCGCTGCTCGGGGACGCCTTCGCCGCGTGGTACGACGACGGGCACGCCGACCTGCTGGACGCCTACTCGGCGACGGCCCTGCGCCGGGTCTGGCGGGCCCAGCACTTCTCCTGGTGGATGACGTCGATGCTGCACCGACTGGAGCGCGACGACCCGTACGAGACGCAGTTGCAGACCTCCACGTTGCGGTACGTCGCCACCTCGGAGGCCTACGCCAGGAGCCTGTCGGAGAACTACGTGGGTCTGCCCGAGGTCTGAGCGCTGCCACACCACGAAGCATTATTCAACTTATTCATGACGGGCGTCAGAAATTATTGACTTTCGATGCCGGGGTGACTGACCATGGCCACCACAGCGGCGTGCGCCCCCACGCAGCGGTAGTTCACCTGCAGATCCGAGGCATCCGCCGACTTCCGACGCACCCACCACCCCCGCCCAGGAAGGGCCTCGTCAATGAAGAAGGTCATGGCTCTCGGGCTGATCGCCGCTACCGCGATCGCCCTCACGGGATGTACCGACTCCGACGCGTCCACGCCGTCCGAACAGACCTCGGGCGAGTTGCGCAAGGTCCGGGTCGCGGCGCTGCCCATCACCGAGACCGCCGCGCTCTGGGGCGGCATCAAGGCAGGGCACTTCGCCGAACGCGGGCTCCAGGTCGAGGTGCTGCCCGCCCAGGGTGGCGCGCAGGCCATTCCCGCCCTGATGAACGGCGACATCGACTTCGCGATCGGCCAGCCCTTCGGCGCGTTCCGGGCCGACCTGCGGGATCTCGGCGTCGTCATCATCGGCAACTACGCCTCCTCGTACGCCGACGGCGACGACATCAATGCCGTGGTGGCCTCGGCGAAGTCCGGCATCAAGCGGCCGGCCGACCTCGCGGGCAAGCGGGTCGCGGTCAACAGCCTCGGCGCCGCCGGCGACGTGACGATCATGGCGGCGGTCGAGAAGGACGGCGGCGATCCCAAGACGATCAAGTTCGTCGAGGTCGCCTTCCCGGACGCCCCGGCCCAACTGGAGTCCGGCAACATCGACGCCGCCTGGGTGCCGGAGCCGTTCGTCACGCAGCTGAAGGCCCGTGGGGACACCTTCGTCGTCGCGCCCTACCAGGCGGTGGTGCCCGGTCTGACCACCCTCACCACGATCACCACCAAGGAACGCACGGAGAAGGACGCCAAGCTGGTCGAGGACTTCACGGCGGCGATGAAGAAGACGTTGCAGTGGGCCAACGACCCCGCGAACGTGGCACCCCTGCGGCAGGCCATCAAGGACAACCTGCAGCTGCCCCCGCCGGTGGCCGACTCGGTGCGGCTTCCGGCCTTCGGGTGGGAGGTCGACAGGTCCAGCCTGCAGACGCTCGCCGATCTCGCGCAGAAGTACAAGGTGCTCGACAAGCAACCCAACTTCGACCGTCTCATCCAGCAGAAGTAGCCGGCGCGATCCCGCCCTCCCCGGACCGGGGAGGGCCTCGCCGCCCGCGTGACGACGGGAGTGACATGCGCGTGTTCTCCACCCGACGCCTGCGCGCGTTACGCAAGGCCATGCTGGGCGTGGTCGGCCTGACCGGGTTCCTCGTCGTCTGGCAGCTGATTCCGACGCTGGGTCTGGTCAACCCGCTGTACCTGCCGTACGTGACGGACGTGCTGGCCCGGCTGTTCGAGCAGCTGGTCGACCTCGCGTTCTGGCGGCGGCTGGGCAGCACCATGACGTCCTGGGCGATCGGTCTGACGGTGGCGACGCTCGCCGCGGTCGTCCTCGGGACCGTCGTCGGGTTGGTGCCGTTCCTGCGGCGCGCGACCCACACGGCCGTCGAGTTCCTGCGCCCGATCCCGTCGGTCGCCCTCATCCCGCTCGCCGTGCTGTTGTTCGGCATCCAGATGCAGGCCGCTCTCGTCATCATCATCTACGCGTCGTTCTGGCAGGTGTTCGTGCAGGTGATCTACGGCGTCGCCGACGTCGACGCGGTGGCCCGGGACACCGCCCGCAGTTTCGGTCTGACCCGGCGGGAGCAGTTGTCGCACCTCGTCCTGCCGACCACCCTGCCGTACCTCATGACGGGCCTGCGGCTCGCGGCGGCGGTCGCGCTCATCCTCGCCATCACCGCGGAGATGGTGATCGGCAACCCCGGCCTCGGGCGCATGATCGAGCTGTCCCGCTCCGCCGGAGACGCCGCCGGCCTGTACGCGCTGGTCGTGGTCACCGGTCTGCTCGGGCTCACGGTGAACCTCGTCTTCCGGTTCGTCGAGCGTCGGGTGCTGCACTGGCACCAGTCGATACGAGGAGAGGAGGTGCGGTGACCGCGTACACCGGTCGGATCGCCACCACGCAGCGCAGCCGCAACGTCGGGACCCGGATCGCGGCGAGCATCCTCCACACGCTGGGGCTGCCGACGCTGCTCCTGGTGCTCTGGGCTCTGGTGGCGACGAGAGCGACGAGCCAGTTCTTCCCCGACCCGCTGACGATCGCCGAGGCGTTCCGGGAGACCTGGGTCGGCCCGGCGTTCGTCGAGGACGTGCTGCCGAGTCTCGCCCGCCTCGGCCTCGGTGTGGCCGCGTCGATCGTGCTGGGCATCGCGGCCGGCACCGTGATCGGCCTGACCCACTGGCTGCGTGAGCTCCTCGAACCGCTGCTGGAGTTCCTCCGGGCCATCCCGCCACCGGTGCTGATTCCGGTGGCCATGCTCCTGCTCGGGATCACGGACACCATGAAGGTGGTCGTGATCGTCTCCGGGGCGGTCTGGCCGATCCTGTTGAACACGATCGAGGGTGTCCGGGGCACGGACAGCGTCATGACGGAGACGGCGCAATCGTTCCGGGTGTCCTGGTGGGAGCGGCTCTGGTTCCTCGTGCTCCCGGCCGCGAGCCCACGGATCATGGCCGGCGTCCGTCAGGCCCTCTCGGTAGCGCTGATCCTGATGGTCATCTCCGAGATGTTCGCCTCGTCCTCCGGCCTCGGTTACCGGATCGCCTACTTCCAGCGCAACTACCTGATCGCCGAGATGTGGAGCGGCATCCTCCTGCTCGGTCTCGTCGGCGTCTTCCTCGCCGTAGCTTTCGGTCTCGTCGAACGGCGCGTCCTGCGCTGGTACCACGGAATCAGGGAGGTCAACCGTGCCTGATCGGAGCGCCCTGCTGCGGGTCGAGCACCTGCGGAAGGTCTACGAGTCCGCGACGGGCGACGTCGAGGCGATCGGGGACATCAGCTTCACGATGCGGGCCGGTGAGCTCGTCTGCATCGTCGGGCCGTCCGGCTGCGGCAAGACCACCCTGCTGAAGTGCCTCGCCGGCCTGCTGCGACCCACCAGCGGCGTGGTCGAGATGGACGGCGCGCCGGTGACCGGCCCGAGCCCCGCCATGGCCGTCGTGTTCCAGGAGTACGGTCGCAGCCTCTACCCCTGGCTGACCGTGCGCGGGAACGTCGAGCTTCCGCTGCGGCACAAGAAGCTCCCCCGCGCGGACCGGAACAAACTGGTCGTCGACGCCCTGGAGGCGGTGGGTCTCGCGCACGCCGCGCGAAGCCACCCGTGGCAGCTCTCCGGGGGGATGCAGCAGCGCGTGGCGATCGCGCGGGCTATCGCCTACGAGCCAGACGTGCTGATCATGGACGAACCGTTCGCGGCCGTGGACGCCCAGACCCGGGCCGACCTGGAGGACCTGGTCCGCGAGCTGCACGCCAGCCGGACCATCTCGATCGTCTTCGTCACCCACGACATCGACGAGTCGGTGTATCTGGGTCAGCGGGTTCTAGTATTGTCCACGTCGCCGACCTGGGTCCAGGAGGACCTCGCGATCGACCTGCCGCCGGAGCGCGATCAGATCACGACCCGCGCCCTGCCCCGTTTCACGGAACTGCGGACGCACGTCTACGACCAGATCCAGCGGGCCAAACGCGGGCAGGCTGTGGCCCCGCAACCCGCGCGGTGACCGGCGGCCAGGGCAACGAATTCGCCGAAGGGAACCGCTGTGGGTAGTCGTCAGCCGAAGCAGTTGCTGCTCGCCTTCTTCGGCGAGCATGTCGTCGACGGCGACACGGGGCCGATCCGGGCGAGCGTCCTGATCACCGTGCTGGAGGGTGCCGACGTCGCCGCGCCGGCCACCCGGGCGACCCTCGACCGTCTCGTGCACAGCGGCATCCTGGCCCGCAGCAGGAGTGGCCGGGAGACCCTGTTCTCGCTGACCGAACACGGCGTCGCCGTGCTGCGCGAGGCGAAGGACCGCGTTCGCGGGCCGCGCCCGTTCGACCCGCAGGGCAGCGGGTGGACGCTCGTCACCTTCTCGATCCCGGAAGGTCAGCGGATGCTGCGGCACCGGCTGCGCTCGACCCTCACCTGGGAGGGCTTCGCGCCGATCCGGGACGGGCTCTGGCTCGCGCCCGGCGAGGTCGACCTCGCCGGGTCGCTGGAGCCCCTGCGCCAGGACCTCGCGCCCAACACCGTGGTCGCCTTCCACGCCCGCGAACTCGCCGGGTTCCCCATCGGCGAGAGCGTCCGCGCCGCGTGGGACATCGAGGCGATCCGGCGTGCGCACCTCGCCTTCATCGAGGTGTGGGACGACCCGTCCGCGGCGGCGATGGCGTCCAGCGCCCTGACCGTACGGACGATGCTCGTGGCGGACTGGCTCGCGCTGCTGCGCGCCGACCCGAGGCTGCCGGCCGAGTTCATGGACGCGGAATGGCCCGCCACGAGATCGGTGGAGACCTACCGCCGGATGCACCAGAAGCTGGCCGCGGCGTCCACGGCGGAGTTCGCGGCACTCGTCACGGCCCGGCCCGCGGCTAGACGCCGAAACGGGTCCGCAGATCAGCCTTCCGCACCTTCCCCGACGCCGTCCGCGGCAACTCGTCCACGATGACGACGTTCTTCGGGAGCTTGTAGCGCGCGATCCTGCCGTCGAGGCACGCCCGCACGGTGTCGGTGTCCACCGAGGCCCCCTCCCGTACGGTCAGGATCGCCCACGGCACCTCTCCCCAGCGCTCGTCCGGTACGCCGATGACCGCCGCCGAGGTCACCCCGTCGATCTCGGTGAGGAGCTGTTCGAGTTCGAGCGGGTAGATGTTCTCGCCCCCCGATATGATCATGTCCTTGAGGCGGCCGGAGATGTAGAGGTAGCCGTCGGCGTCCAGGTGGCCGAGGTCGCCGGAGCGGAACCACCCGTCGGCCGTGAACGCCTCGGCGGTCGCCTCCGGGCGCCCGTGGTAGCCGGGAAAGACGTTGGGGCCGGCCACCTCGATCTCGCCGACACCGCCGGTGGGCAGCACCGCTCCTGTCGGGTCGGTGATCCGCACGTCGGTGAAGAAGTGCGGCAGACCGACACTGCCCTGCTTGACGCGGGTCATCGTCGCGGGCAGCGCGGTCGCGCCCGGCGACGCCTCGGTCATGCCGTACCCCTGCGCGAACGACAGACCCCGCGCCTCGTACGCGTTGAGGATGCGAGCGGGCACCGCCGAACCTCCGCAGGTGAGCTTCGTCAGCGTCGACAGGTCGGTCGACGCCCAGGCGGGATGGTCGGCCATCAACTGGTAGGTGGTCGGCACGCCGCTGAGCATGGTGACCCCGTGCCGTTCGATCTGCGCGAGCGCGCGGCCCGGCTCGAAGCCCTTCTCGATGACCATCGTGGCGCCCTTGAGGATGACGGGCAGGGCGCCCATGCCGAGCGAGGCGACGTGGAACAGCGGCGAGATCATGAGCGCGACGTCGGTGGAGACGACGTCGTAGTCGACCACACAGTTGAGCGCCACCCAGGTGAGGTTGCCGTGGGTCAGCACGGCGCCCTTGGGCCGACCGGTCGTGCCCGAGGTGTAGACGATCGCCGCCGGTTCCCGGTGGGTGGTGTCGGCGTGGTCGGTGAACGCGGCGGCGGCCCGCGCCAGGTGAGCCAGACCGGGGCGGTCCGCCGCGCCCTCGCCGGTGACGAGGACGTGCGGGGTCCGGGCGGTCGACGTGGCGGCCACCACCGGCACCGCGAAGTCCGGGTCGTGGATCAGCACCCGGGCGTCGCAGTCCGCGAGCACGTACGCGATCTCGGGCGCGGCGAGCCGGGTGTTGACCGGCACGAAGACGGCCCCGACCTGCGCCGCCGCGAACATCACCTGAAGGAACTCGGGGCTGTTCTCACCCAGGTAGGCAACCGCGTCACCCCTACCGACGCCCCACTCGCGCAGCACCGCCGAGATCCGGTCGGTGGCGTCGGCGAACTGGCCGTACGTCATGGTCGAGCCGTCGCCGTGGATGAGGGCGACAGTGTGCGGGGACTTGAGCCGGCGCTTGACCAACCAGGCGCCGATTCCGTGCTGGTGCATCATCAGTCTCCCGGTGGTGGAGGTGGTGTGCTCACCCGGCTCGGCGGACGCCCCGGGCGCTCAGGCGTAGAAGCGGTACAGCCCTCTCGCGACGACCGCGGGCTTGGTGCCGCCCTCGATCTCGATCGTCTGGTCGACGGCGATCTGGTAGCCACCGCGCACCTCGACGACCTCGGCGACGGTGGCCCGCATGCGTACCCGCGCCCCGACCACGACCGGCGCGGGGAAGCGCACCTTGTCGAGGCCGTAGTTGACCTTCGTGGTCACGCCCTTGACCTCGAGCAGCTCCGTCCAGAAGGGAACGGCCAGGGAGAGGGTGAGGAAACCGTGCGCGATCGGCGCGCCGAACGGCCCGGTCCTCGCCCGTTCGGGGTCGACGTGGATCCACTGGTGGTCGTCCGTCGCGTCCGCGAACAGGTCGACCTGGTCCTGGGTGACCGTGCGGTACTCGGTGTGACCGAGATCGGTGCCGGCGAGGTCGCCCAGCCGCTCGTAGGTGATGGTCGTCGTCATGGCGCTTCCTCTCGTCGTCACCCGGCGAGGCCCAGCAGTCGGGCCGCGTTGTCCTTGAGGATGCCCGGGAGCACGTCCGGCTTGAGATCGGTCGCTTGCACGTCGCGCAGCCACCGGTCGGGGGTGAGCAGGGGGTAGTCGGTGCCGAAGAGCACCCGCCGCTTCAGCACCGAGTTGGCGTAGCGCACCAACTCGGCCGGGAAGTACTTCGGGCTCCAGCCGGACAGGTCGATCCAGGTGTTGTGCTTGTGCGTGGCCACCGACAACGCCTCGTCCTGCCAGGGCACCGACGGGTGGGCCATGATGATCTGCAGGTCGGGGAAGTCGGCGGCGATCGGGTCGAGCAGGATCGGATTCGACAGGCCGAGCCGCAGACCGTAGCCGCCCGGGGTGCCCGCGCCGATGCCGGTCTGCCCGGTGTGGAAGAGCGCCGGGACGCCGGCCCGCTCGAGGAGACCCCACAGCGGCGCGTACTCGTCGTGGCTGGGGTCGAAGCCCTGCACTGTGGGGTGGAACTTGAAGCCGCGTACGCCGTCCTCCTCGATCAGTCGGGTGGCGAGGTCGAGGGCGGCCTCCCCCGTACGCGGGTCGACCGACCCGAACGGGATGAGCACGTCGGCGTGCTCGGCCGCCGCGCGGGCGATGTCGGCGCTCGACAGTGGCTGGTGCTTCAGTTGGGTACGCGCGTCGACGGTGAAGACGACTGCCGCCATGCTCCGCTCGCGGTAGTACCGGGCCACCGCGCCGACCGCCGGCCGTGGGCCGTCCGTCCGGAAGTACGCCGACGCCGCCGCCACGAGAGGTTCGGGCAGTGAGGCATGACCGTGGTCGTCGACCTCGATGTGTACGTGCATGTCGATCGCCGTGACGGTGTCGAGGTCGATCGCGGGCTGGTACATGGGGCCAACCTTCGTCGGGCGGGTCAGGACGTCGCGGGCTCGAACTCCTCGGGGAGTTTCGGGAAGCGTTCGCCGACGCTCTGCTCGGCGTCGGCGAACGTCGTCGGCCAGGCGTCCACGAGCGCGTCGTACGTCCAGCCGCCCTCGCGGTGCGCGGTCACCGCCGCCTCCGGGTGGGTCCAGATCTGCAGGCGGTCCCCGCCGACCCCGATCACCTGGCCGGTCACCGAGGCCGCCGCGTCGGAGCCGAGGAACGCGACGAGCCCGGCGACGTCGTCCGCCGTGCCGAACCCCAGGTCGTGTCGGAAGAACGCGGGCATCGGCTCGCCGTTCGCCTCGGCGCGTACCGCCGCCGCGAAGTAGGGGACGGTGGCGGTCATCGCGGTCGCGGCGACCGGGACGACGGTGTTGGCGGTGATACCGGCCCGCTTGAGCTCCAGCGCCCACGTGCGGACCATGCCGACGATGCCCGCTTTGGCCGCCGCGTAGTTGGTCTGGCCGAAGGTGCCCCGCTGCCCGGTGGGTGACCCGACGCAGATGATCCGCCCGCCCTCGCCGGCCTGCCGCATGTGCTGCACCGCCTCGCGCACTGTGGTGAACGTGCCGCGCAGGTGCACGTTGACGACGGTGTCGAAGTCGTCGTCGCTCATCTTCCACAGCACTGTGTCGCGGAGGACGCCGGCGTTGGTGACGAGGATGTCCAGCCGCCCGAAGTGCTCGACCGCCGTGCTGACGAGTTCCTTCGCGGTCTCGGTCGGACCGACCGGCGCGACCACGGCGACGGCCCGGCCGCCGGACGCCTGGATCCCTGTCACGGCGTCGGCCGTGGCCTCGGCGTCGACGTCGTTGACCACGACTGCGGCACCACGCCGCGCCAGCTCCCGCGCGTAGGCGAGGCCCAGGCCCCGTGCGGCCCCGGTGACGATGGCGACTTTGCCGTCCAGTGACATGAGCGCTCCCTGTCGTCGATGGTGGCCCTCCGGGTACTACGCGCACCGGCAACGTAATGCAGAATTTGATCGGGCGTCAACGATCTGCAGTCTTTCCCAGCGCCCGGGAGAGCGCTCGGCCCGCCGCCCGCACCAGCGGGGCCAGCGCCACCGGGTCCGCCCGGTCGTGCGCGACCACCAGCGAGATCGCCGCCACCACACCCTCCGGTACGCGGATCGGCGCGGCCACCGAGAGAGCGTCCATCGTGACCTGACGGTCGCTGACCGCGTACCCGACCCGGCGCACCTCGGCGAGGCAGCGGCGTAGCCGCCTCGGGTCGGTGATGGTCATGTCGGTGTACCGCTCCAAGGGCGCGGCCAGCACCTGCTCCTGCACCTCGACAGGGGCGTGGGCGAGCAGGACCAACCCGACTCCGGTGGCGTGCAACGCGAAGCGTCCGCCCACCCGGGTGAGCACGGGTACCGCGTGCCGCCCGGAGATCCGTTCGATGAAGACGAGTTCGAGGTCCTGCCGGACGGCGAGTTGGACGTTCTCGTGGGTCACCTCGTACAGGTCCTCCATGACCGGCAGGGCGAGTTCGCGCAGCCCCAGACCTCGTGGCGCGAGGGAACCCACCTCCCACAACCGCAGGCCGATCCGGTACCGCCCGTCGTCGCCGCGCTCCAGGGCGCCCCACGCGACCAGCTCCGCGGCACGTCTGTGCACAGTGGGCACCGGCAGACCGGAGCGGCGGGCCAGCTCGCTCAGGGTCAACGCCGGAGTGGCCGGGCTGAACGCGTCGAGCAGGGCCAGCACCTTGCTCGTCACCGACCGTCCCGGTTGTGCGCGCACCTCGCCATCATCCCCGCCCGCGCCGGCAGGTCACAGCTCCAGCACGAGTCGGGGCGTACGGGCCCGGGACACACAGATCATCATCATGTCCCCGGCGGCCCGCTCCTGAGCGGTGAGCAGGCTGTCGCGATGATCCGGCACACCGTCGAGCACCGGTGTCTCACAGGTGCCGCAGGTGCCCTCCCGGCAGGACGAGAGGACAGACACGCCGGCCTCCTCCACCGCCTGCAGGATCGGTGTGCCCGGCGGCACGGTGACCGTCTTCCTGGAGAGCACCAGCTCGACCTCGATCGTCGTCTCCTCCCCGCCGGTGGTGGCCAGCGGGGTGAAACGTTCGACGTGCAGCCGACCGGGCGGCCAGCCGAGGCACCGCTCCTCGACCGCCTTCAGCAGTGGTTCCGGGCCGCAGCAGTAGACCAACCGGTCGTCCGGCCGACCCAGCAACCCGGCCAGGTCGAGCAGCCCGGTCTCGTCCTGCGGACACAGGTTCACCCGGTCGCCGTACCTCTCCCGCAGGGTGGTGGCGAAGGCCATGGTGGCGCGGCTGCGTCCCCCGTACACCAGCTGCCAGTCGGCGCCCGCGGCGTCGGCGGCGGCGACCATCGGTGCGATGGGGGTGATGCCGATGCCGCCGGCGACGAAGAGGTATCGCCGGGCCGCGACCAGCCGGAAGGTGTTGCGGGGCCCGCGCACTCGGACGGTCGCGCCGACGGTGAGCCGCTCGTGCGCCAGCCGGGAGCCGCCGCGCCCGTCCGGTTCCCGTTGCACGGCGATTCGCAGGACCGACCGGTCCGCCGGGTCGCCGCAGAGTGAGTACTGGCGGGTCAGGCCCGCCCCCAGCTCCAGGTCGATGTGCGCGCCCGGTGTCCAGTCGGGCAGGTCGGCACCATCCGGCCGGCCCAGACTGATCGCGACGACCTCCGTCGCCACCTGGTCGCGGCGCGTGACCACCAGCTCCACACCGGCCAACTCGTCCATCGTCACGCTGGCATCGCCAACCGGGTCGGCGGGTCGGGTGCCGGCACGGCTGCGGCCTGGTGGCCCTGCGGGTGGCCCAGCAGCCACTCCCACAGCTCGATCGGCTCCTCGGCGAGGCGCTCGGCGCCGCAGTGACAGCTCCCCCGCAGGATGTCGGTGCCCGGCAACCAGTGGACCCGGTAGATCCGCTCCCCGGCGTGGGAACTCATTGCGGCGCTCCCACCGTCCCCGACTCCACCAGTCGGGCCAGCATCCGCCGGGCGGCCAGGCCTCCGGTGTCGATGTTGATGCTCAACTCCTGGTACCGGTCCGGCTCGGCGGCGATCACCTTCTCCAGGATGTCGAGCGCCCGCACGTCCTGCATGACCACTGTGTGGTTGCTGTCGTGCAGGTACTCGCTGACCGACTCGTCGTCGATCGCGAAGTCGCGCGCCACGGCCCAGAAGTCGTAGGTGGTGTGCTCGGTCGACGGGGTGATCGCGTACACGATCTCGGCGTGGAAGGCCTCGTTGTCCTCGCCCTCGGCCGGCGGGTAGACGCCCTGCGGAGCGATCCGGCTGTGCAGGAGGTACAGGCAGGGCGGGTGGTACTCGATGTCCTGCCACCGGGTGATCCGGCCCTGGATCCCGGTCGAGCGGGCGTAGAACGGCGGGCACGCGGCGTCGTCCATGTGCCGGCTGACGTGGACGACGCCCCGATCCTCGTCCACAGTGGTGGTGATCGGGGTGTTCGCCACCTCCGGCGTGCCGATGTAGCCACCGTGCAGGTACGTCTCGTGGGACAGGTCCAACAGGTTGTCCACCAGCAGGCCGTACCGCGCGTTCAACGGGGCCATGCCCCGCACCACGGCGTACCGAGGGTCCGCCAGCCACGGCGCGCGGGGAATCGCTGCCGGATCGGCCCGGTCCAGGTCGCCGATCCAGACCCAGACGAAGGAGTCCTGTTCCACCACCGGGAAGGAGACGACCCGTGCGGTGCGCGGGATGCGCTGCTGACCGGGTACGAAGACACACGCGCCGGTCGGGTCGTAGGTGAAGCCGTGGTAACCGCAGACGATCGTGTCGCCGTCGAGCCGACTCTCCGACAGCGGGTAGCGCCGGTGCACGCACCTGTCGGCGAGAGCCACGGCCTGTCCGGCACCGGTGCGGTACAGCACCAGCGGCTCTCCGAGCACCGTGCGGGCGAGCAGGTCCCGCCCGACCTCACTGCCGTAGGCCGCCACATACCACTGGTTACGAGCGAATGCCATGCGACCGGACCTCCACGCAGACGAACGTCGATGGAGCCGAATCATCCCGTGCGCCGTCGGCGGTGGGGACCGGAGCTTTCACTGGGTGAAAAGCCCGGCGTTCGTCTTCACCGGCCTCGGCCGGCCGCAGGTGTGTGGCTGCCGCGCTCAGGGCCCGGCAGCCACACGACGCGTCACTTGTTCTGCTTCTCCTGGCACGGCACGCAGAAGCGAGCATGCGGGAGCACTTCGAGCCGCTCGGCCGGGATGCTCTTGCGGCACCTCTCGCAGAGGCCGTAGGTGCCGTCGCTGATCCGGCCCAGCGCACCGGTGATCTGCTCGATGTTGCGGCGGGCGGCCGCCAGCAGCGCGGCTTGGTTGTGGGCCTCGCCCGGGTCGCCGGTGTCCGCGTTGAGCTCGGTCAGTTCCCGGAGCCGGGCCGTCTGTGTGGCGAAATCGTCCGCCAGGGACGCTCGCAGATCAGCCAGCCAACCCTGGTCGACAGTTCGATGATCGAGGCTCATGGCCTACCTTTCCGAAAAGGGGTGCAAAAAAAGAAAAAGGCCGAAGCTCTGATGGCTTCGCCCTGGCGGTCGTTCTGGGATGCAACGATTCCGCGGGAGGGTCTCGGCCGGTTCGCACCGGGCTGGACAGCCGGTGTGTGGGCGCGGTGTGAGACGCGCGGACGACCGGCACCCGCAGGTCGGCCGTCAGGCGGGCCGCCGTCGCCATCCGGGCAGCACCGAATGCCGCCACCTCAGTGACGGCAGGCGAGCGGAGAGTCACCGGCGGCATGCCCTCCACCATAGGGCGGCGCTCGCCGCAATGCCAATGCCCGGGACCCGTCAGCCCCGCTCCAGGCGGGAGCGGGGCTCGGAGCCAGCGGGACGGTGAGCGAGTCAGTTCTGGATCGAGAACGTCGCGACGACGCCGTTGTGGTCGGACTTCGTGCCGCCGACGATGTCGTAGCCGGTCATCCACATGAGCTGATAGTCGGGCAGCCGCTTCCAGAAATAGACGTAGTCGATGTGCCGGTTGCCGTGCGTCCCGGTGCCCTTCTCGCCGTGGAGGTTGTAGTTGGAGCGCAGGTTCGGCAGCTCGTTGGCCTCGAAGACCTGCCACGGGAACTTCGCGTACCCGTAGCTCCGGTCGGCGCTGAAGTCGACGTTGAGGTCGCCGCTGACGATGACCTGGCCCTCGGCCTGCTTGGCGACCGCCAGGTCCTTGAGGTTCTGGAACTGCGCCTCGGCGCACCTGGTGCGGGGCAGGTCCTCCGGTCGGCCGGCGGATTCGATGCCGGCGACCGCGTGGGCGTTGATGTGCGTCACGGCGCGACCGGTGGCCTTGTGCCGGTACCTGACCCAGTTGTTGTACCGCGCGGGCGGCACCTCACCCGGACCGTTGGTGTCACAGACGAAGACCGAACCCTTGTCGAGTACGTCGAACATGCTCTTCTTGGCGATCAGCGCCTCTCCGGCCTGGTTGGTGCCGCCCGGCGCGTACAGCCACCAGCCGTTGTTCGCGGCCCAGCTCTCCAGGAAGGCCTTGCGGTTGCCGACCTCGTTGAGGCCGACGACATCCGCCGTGGACGCGATCAGGTTCAGGTCGTGGACGAAGTCCGCCTGGCTCAGCCCGTTGTAGATGTTCAGCGTCGCCGCCTTGAAGGCCACGTTCGCGGCGGCCGCCGGTGTGGCTGGCAGCAGGGCCGCCACCAGTGTCACCGCGCTCGCGACAGCACCCAGGGCGCGGATGGACCAGGCTGTTGTCTTGCGCATCGACTCTCCTTCGCCCGAGCCGCCGTCGATGGCGACCAGCGACGCACACTATCGATTCACATCGACATGGCGTTGAACACCGGGGAACAGACGATGGACAGGACGGCTCGGTCGTCGGAGATTCTGTCCCCCCGAGACCGGGAACCACCCCGGGCGTCGTCGACACCCGGGGCGGCGGCCGGTTGTTGCCAGCGGTGAGTCGTGGCGATCGACGTCAGCAGCCGAGACGTTTGGTCGAGAGGGCGATGTCGTCGATCCACAGGTCGAACTGGCCCGGCGTGGTCCCGCCCTGGTAGAGCTGCCAGCCGATCTTCACGGTGTTCACCGTCGGCAGGACGAAGGGCACGTCGTTGCCCCCGTGCTCGGTCGTGGAGGCGGTCAGTTCCGGGTTCGCCACGCCGTCGATCCACACGGCGACGCGGTTGTCCGTCGGGTCGAGTTTCCACTCGAAGCACTGCCAGGTGTCCTCGGTGACCGGGGCGGACTCACGCCAGTTGGTCCAGTCCCCGGTCGGGCCGCCGTCGGCACCCACACCCCAGAAGATCCCCGGCACCGTGGGCGCGTACTGGCCGCCGACCGGACGGACGACCTCCGAGCTACCCGCGCCGGTCGCCTCCACCAGCGTGAAGTGCGCCCAGTCGGGGGCGGTGGGGAAGGCGTCGACGCGCAGCCGCATCCGCCCGTAGAAGCGGTTACCGGGTGCGGCGAAGTCGTCGACGCGCAGGAAGGCGCGCCCGTTGTCGACGGTGCGGACGTGCAGAACCTGGTTGCCGCGCCGGCCACGCTCCACGGTGAGCGTGCCGTTGCGGGTGTCGACGCCCCAGTCCAACGTGCTGGCACCGCCCGGCGGGAGCCGCTCGAAGTCTTCACAGAAGAGCAGGCCACGGGTGGCGCACGAGCGCTGGGAGGCGCCCGACGCGCTCGCCGGGACACTACCGGCGGTTGTGCCGAGGATCAGGGCTGCGGTGAACACCGCGAGGTAACGGCGCATGGTCATCCTTCATGACATTGGGCCCCCACCTCAGCGGCCAGGGGCGGGAACGGCTCTCCCGAACATGGCGATCGCCGCCTGCCTCGTCGCCGGCCGGGTGCGCCGACCTGGCGCATCGGACATTCCGGTGTCAGAGGTCGTGGCGCGACGCGCGTACGTCGGGTAACTACCCGTCGTCGTGGAGATGGCCCGGCGGTGCGGCGTACGCCCGCGGACGAGGCGGGGTTGCCTGCACTGGGCTCCCGTGCTGACCGTTCCCAGCGCGGTTGCCCCCGCGCTGCGGCCGAGCCATTCCAGCACACCCGCAACCACCCCGGCAACATCGACACGCACCTCTGCCCGCCCGTCCTCACCGAGTGGGCGGGCCCGCTTCGCGCTGTCCGCGACCTACGGGCCGGGAAGGACTTGACGCGCCGACGTCCATCACTCATGGTCGATCAGGCATCGACAAACCCGAATGCGTGACACGGGGAGGACTCATGAAGGCTCTGGTCACCATCGTCTCGGCGACGGCCCTGCTACTCCTGGCCACGGGCAGCGCGTCGCACGGTCGGCCGACGGCCGACGCACCCTGCGCCGGGCAGATCCACGCCAACCCCGGGTTCGAACGCGGCACCACCGACTGGACCGCCGGCCCCCGCATCGTCGTGTTCGGCGACGCGGCCCGACCCGCGCACACCGGCCGCGCGTACGCCACCTTCGCCGGGCTGGACGTGACGCGTAGCGACCTGCTGCGCACCACAGTCACCGTGCCCGCCGACTGCGACCTGACCGTCCGCTTCTGGGTACGCACCACCACCACGGAGACCACCCGCGGCGACTACCTGAACGTCGGACTGGCCGTCACCGGGATACCCCCGAAGACGAGGTTCTCGCTGGCGTTCGACGGCGGGGCGCAGTGGCGGCAGTACAGCATGTCGAGCGGCAGGGCGAGCACCGAGCGCACCGCGACGGTCAGCTTCCTGGCCAGCGAGACGGCCGGCAACGGCGTCACGACCTTCGACGTCGACGACGTGACCTTCACGTTGGGCTGACCACCTGCTTGCCAGCCCGTTCAGTGGGGTACGGTCGGCCGCTCGGGTGGTTTGCCGCTGGCGCGCATCATGTCGGAGACGGCGATAGCGGCCAGAACGAGAACGGCGACGACGGCCACGGCCAGCGGCGGCACGAGGGTCACGGCGGGCGCGATCCCGGCGAGCACGAGTGCGCCGATCAGCCGGGAACGGGAGACCCGGGCGAACACCGCGTGTTCCGCCAGGGCACGCCCGATCAGGAACAGGATCGGCCCGCCGAGGATGGCAACGGTCCAGGCTGCCTCGGTGCGCCCGAAGGGGTGCCTGATCACGATTTCGTAGCCGACGGCGACCGCGACGATGCCCGTGACCATGAGGACGTGTGCGAGGAACGCCTCACGGATGAGACGGGGTGGTTCGCGAGCGGCGGCGAGCGCTTCGGGTAACAGTTGGCCCGCCTTGAAGAGATAGACCCGGAACAGCAGCACGGTGGTGACGAACGAGACGGCGAAGGCCGCGGCGGCACCACCCTGCTGAGGCGAGGTGTCGCTGTAGGCCGATCCGGTCGTCAGGATGAGCTCGCCGAGGGCGATGATGAAGAACTGCCGGTACCGCTCGGATATGTACTCGGCGGAGACGGGCCACTGCTGTGGAGTGCGCAGGGTCCACGGCGCGGGGTAGAAGAGCAGCAGTGCCGTGCCGTCGATGGCGATCGCGAGCGCCCACAGCAGCCCGCGAGCCGGGTCCGGCAGAATCGCGCCGGCGATCCACGGAAGGGCGGACAGCGAGAACCAGAGGAGCACCCCGGCGGCGCGGCGCTGCGCCGCGTGACCGCGCAGCGCCGGCACGATGACGAGACCACGGATGATGTGGACCGCGACGTACGCGCCGGCGAACGCCAGGCTCCCGTCGCCGAACGCCCGGGGCACCGCGACCGCCATGATCATGGCGCCGAGCATGGCCGTGTAGACCATCCCCTGGAGCTGCGGCGTCTGCAGGTCGTAGATGTCGGTGACCCACGCCGTGACGAACCAGAGGACGAGGAAGGCCAGCAGCAACAGCACCGTCTCGCCGGCTTCAACGAGGACCCCTCGCCGCTCGGTGAGATCCTCCACCAGCCGGTGGGAGACCCGGTTCAGGGCGAAGACGAACACCAGGTCGAAGAAGAGCTCCAGGAGGTTCGGCCGCTCAGGTTGCCCTGGCTTACGAAGCAGCGCTGCCGCCTTCGTTGACATACGGCCGCCGATCCTGCCAGCTTCGTTCGTCCTCCGAGAATTGATACCATTCCCGACGTTCTGCCGGGGCTGTTACCGCCAGCAGCCGCGTCCTTTCACCCGCCTGGGCAGCCCCGTCAGGGCCACGGGGTCAGGGCCGCGGAATGACGGCCGTCGCCACGACGACGCTGTTGATGATGGTCGCGGTGACGGTACGGGCGACCGCTTCGGCAGCGGCACCGGCTCCCCAGTCGCCCTGCTCGAGTTCCTTCGCGCGGTTGATCACCGGGGAGGTCCAGGGGATGTCGCGGTCGAACTGGGGCAGTGTTCCGCTCGCCGACAGCAGCGCCCCGAGGGCAGCCACCCGGGGTCGCGGTTCGACGCCCTCGACGAGCACGTCGCGTACATCTCCGAGGAGCACGGACCGACGGCCGGTCCCCCCGTCCTCCAACGCCGTCGTGGTGAACAGGCCGAGGGTCCGGCGGCGTGTACGACGGATGTCGCCACTGTCGACGAGGCGGTCGAGCACCGGGCCGCGCAGCGTCGGCCCGACCGCCGCGAGGACGGTCTGCACACCGCGGGGCTTCTGCGCGACGTAGTCCCACGCGGAGCGCAGGATCTCGTCCGACGGCGGGCGGTCCGCGACGGCCTCGACCCGCGTCGACGAGCCCCGGCCCGAGGTGCGCACCTGTTCCCCGAGCGCCAGGTCGGCGAGCACCGCCCCGGCGAGTACGTAGAAGAGCGTGTTCTCCCCGGCGATCACCCCGCTGCCCCGGAAGCCGGCGTTCGGCTGGAACAGGAGCAGCAGCAGGTCCTCGGCGAGGCTCGCCTCCGCCCCGTACCCCATGTCTTGTCGCGTGGCCATCGGTCCTACCTTTCACGGTTGTGGTCGTCGGCGCTGGGATTCTCGCGGCGTGGCTAGCGGCGGGGCTCCCAGCGGAAGAGCCGGTTGGCGAGCAGGACGGCGACGACGATCCAGGACAGGGTCGGCGCCAGCAGGACGAGAGATTCGCTCAGGGCTATGCCGCCGTTCCAGGCGTTCACTGTCAGCTCGGTGGCCGCGCCCCCCGGCAGCAGCCGCTTGAGCACTGTGAGGTCGGCGGTGCCGGTGGTGCCGACCCAGGTGGCGACACCGATCACGCCCAGGCTGACGGGCAGGGTGGTGACCTGGGCGTGCTCCGGTGAGTTGGTCAGCCCGGCGGTCGCCAGGGCGAGACCGATCATCATGGCCAGGGTCGCGAGGACCGCCACCGCCAGCAGGACGACGTTGCCCGGCTCGCCGGTGATCGCGGCCAGCACGGTCAGGATCGCGGTCACCTGTACCAGGGCAATGGCGGTGGCGGGCAGCAGCAACCCGGCGAGGATGCCGGTGTCGCCTTCGGCGGTGGAGCGCAGCCGCTTGAGGAACAGGTTCTGTCGCCGGGACGCCAAGGTGGTGACAGCAGTGGTGTAGAGCCCGAAGGCGGCCACTGTGAACATCACGATGGCTGCGATGTAGCCGAGGCTGCCGATGGCGGCGAAGGTCTCGTGCTGGCGGACGAAGAGCGCGCTCACCGCCACGGGGATGATGAGGCCGGTGACCAGCACCAGCCGGTTGCGGAAGATCTGGATCAGCTCGCCGAATGCGATGGGAAGCATGATTCTGGTCCTTAACGGGTCAGGAGTTGGCAGCGGGCGTGCCGCTGATGGCGCGGAAGACGTCGTCGAGCCGAGTCGCCCCGGCCTGGAGGTCCCGCAGTTCGACGTCGTGGTCCTGCGCCCAGCGGAGCAGGGCGTGCAGGTCGTTCTGCAACTCGAAGGTCTCGATCACGACCTTTCCGTCGTGGCCGACGACGGCCTGCGACGGCAGCGTGGACACCGGCGCTGCCAGCTCGAAGCGGATGACGGCCGGCAGGGTGCGGGTCAGCTCGGAGACGGTGCCCTCCCGGTGGAGGGTGCCTCCGTGCATGAGCCCGATGCGGTCGGCGCGCTGCTGCGCCTCCTCCAGGTAGTGGGTGGTGAGCACGACTGTGGTGCCGTTCTCGCGGAGCCGGTCCACAGTTGCCCACAGGGCATCGCGGGACTGGATGTCCAGGCCGGTGGTCGGCTCGTCCAGGAAGATCAGCTTCGGGGTCCCGTAGACGGCGGTGGCGAAGTCCAGCCGCCGCTTCTCCCCGCCGGAGAGCTGTGCGACCTTCCGGCCGGCCCGATCGGTGAGATCGACGAGGTCGAGCACCCGGTCGACGTCGTCGGTACGGCGGGTGAGCCGGCCGATGAGGTGCACCGACTCCCGGACGGTGAGGTCCGGGGAGAATCCGCTCTCCTGGAGCATGACACCCATCCGGGGACGAACCGCCCGCCGATCCTGCGGGCTGCGCCCGAAGATTCGTACGGTGCCGGAGGTCGGGGCCCGGTGGCCCTCGATGGTCTCCAGCGTCGAGGTCTTGCCCGCCCCGTTCGTGCCGAGCAGCGCGTAGAGCTCGCCGGGCCGCACTTCGAAGGAGAGGTCCTTGACGGCGTGGAAATCACCGTAGGTGAGGTTCAGCCGGTCGACTTCGATGACTGGTGTGGTGGACATGTACCCATGACAGCGCGGATCCGCGCCGGCCGTCAGTGGCGCTGCGTCACCACCGCTTGTGACGCGGTGTCACTGGTCGTCGCCGATGCTTGCCGGATACTGAGGTGGTGACCGCACGATCGGAGCGTTTCACCGAGTCGACGCAGGGACGGCTGCGCCGGCTCACCCTGGTGACGTCGCTGCCGCCGGTCCTGATCGCCGCGGCGGTCCTCCTGTTCAGCGACGCGCACACCTGGTGGCATTTCATCGTCCTCGCCCCCGGTGTCGTCGCGGCGTTGGTGGCCTTCGAGCGGTGGACCGCGAACGACCTCGCCCGGGTCGCCCTTCCGTGTCTGACCGTGGCGGCGGCGGTGTGGCCACTGGGGGTGCTGGTGACCGGCAGCCCCAACGCGTACTGGGGGTTCTGCGCCGTGGGCTCCCTGGCCCTGCGCGAGGTGCGGCGGAAGGTACGGGCATCTGTCGCGCTCCTGTTCTACGTGGCTGCCGTCGGCGCGACACGGCTCCTGGTGGAACGCGACGACGCGGGCGCCGTCCTGTTCACCTACGTCCTCGTGCCGACCGTCATCACCGTCCTGGTGACCGTCCTGACGGTCGTCGGCGAACGGTTCTACGACCTCATCCGGGAGCTCGAACAGACCCGGGAACGCGAGGCGGAGCTGGCTGTCGTCCGGGAACGTGTCCGGTTCGCCAGCGACCTGCACGACATCCAGGGTCACACCCTGCACGTCGTCAAACTGAAGATCGCGCTGGCGCGGAAGCTGCTGCTCGCTGACGCCGGGCGGGCGGAGAAGGAGCTCCGGGAGACGTACGCCCTGGTCAGCGACACCATCACCCAGACCAAGGACCTGGCGTACGCCCAGCGGCGGCTCAACCTCTCCACGGAGCTTGAGAACGCGAAGAACCTGTTCGAGGCGGCGGGCATCCGGGTGCGGGTGACGCGGGAGGCCGAGGTGAACGTCGGCGCCAGCGAACTCTTGGGTCAGGTGTTGCGGGAGACGACGACGAACATCCTGCGGCACGCGCAGGCCACCCAGGTGCAGATCACGCTCTCCGAGTCGGGCATCACCATCGTCAACGACGGAGCGACCGGTGACGGCCCGGGCGAACTCAGAGGACTGTCCGCCCTGCGGCAGCGGGTGGCGGGTGACGGGGGTGAGTTGACCGTGGAACAGCAGCAGGGGCGGTTCCGGACGGCTGCGGTGTTCCCGCCCGCCCGTGCCCGCACGTCAGCGGGCGCACCGGAGGGCGGGCGATGACGACGATCGTGCTCGCCGACGACGAGGCGCTGCTCCGGACTGCGCTGGCCACGCTGCTGCCGATGGAGGGCGACATCACCGTCCTCGCCGAGGCGTCCGACGGTGCGACGGCGGTCGAGGCGACGCTGCGACACCAGCCCGACGTGCTGGTGATCGACCTGGAAATGCCGGGCGTGGACGGGCTCGGCGCGGTCGCGCAGATCCGTCGTGAGCGTCCCGAGCAGGTCGTCCTCATGCTGACCCGGCATGCCCGGCCCGGCGTGCTGCGCCAGGCTCTGAAGCTCGGTGTGCAGGGCTTCGTCAGCAAGTCCGCCGAGCCGTCGCACATCACCTCGGTCATCGCCACCCTGCACGCCGGCAGACGCTGGATCGACCCGGAGGTGTCCGCGCTGGCCGTCATCGACGACTGCCCGCTCACCGAACGGGAGATCGACGTGCTGCGGGTGACCGGCGAGGGCTACTCGGTAGCCGACATCGCCGCCCGGCTGCACCTCGCGCAGGGCACCGTGCGCAACTACCTCTCCAACGCGATGCAGAAGACCCAGACCCGGACCCGCCACGAGGCGGCGCGTTACGCCCGGGAACACGACTGGCTGTGACACCACCACGTCGGGACCCATCGTGTACGCAACCGGGTGGCGGAACGCGAAACACACCTAACCCGACAATTTCTCCCCTAGGTTCGATGCGCAGGAGACCGCCGAACCGGGGAGAGACGTGGACAGCTATCCGGCGATCGAAGATCACGGGCTCATCGGCGACCTGCAGACCGCCGCGTTGGTGACCTGCGACGGGACGGTCGACTGGTTCTGTGCGCCCCGCTTCGACTCGCCGAGCATCTTCGCCGCGCTGCTCGACAAGGACAAGGGCGGGTACTTCCGTATCGCGCCATGCGACGTGCGGTACGTGACCAAACAGCTCTACCTTCCTGGCACACCCATCCTGATCACCCGGTTCATCAGCGCGGACGGCGTGGCCGAGGTGATGGACTTCATGCCGGTCACCGGCGAGCGGGCCACCGACACGCACCGCCTGGTCCGCCTCGTCACCATGGTCCGCGGCAGCATGCGCTTCAAGGTCGAGTGCCGGCCCCGGTTCGACTACGCCCGCGAAGAGCACCAGTTGGAGACCCACCGCCACGGCTACATCTTCCGCAGCAGATCGGCGAGCCTGACGTTCAACCCGGTCGACCCGGTCCGGCACCTGATCGCCGAGCGCGGCGACGTCCGCCTCGAGAACGGCGACCTGGTCGCGTACGGCACCCTGAACCAGGGCGACACCGGCGGAGTGGTCCTGGAGACGGGCGACGCCGACCCGCGGATCTTCTCGCCCGAAGAGGTCCAGGGGATGTTCGAGTGGACCCGGGACTACTGGCGGCGCTGGCTCGAACGCTCGCGCTACACCGGCCGTTGGCGGGAGATGGTCGAGCGCTCCGCCATCACGCTGAAACTCATGACGTACGCCCCGACCGGGGCGATGATCGCCGCACCCACCGCCGCGCTGCCCGAACTCGTCGGCGGAACCCGCAACTGGGACTACCGCTACACCTGGGTCCGCGACACGTCGTTCTCGGTGCACGCGCTGCTCGGCCTCGGCTTCACCGAGGAGGTCAGCCGGTACATGGACTGGCTGGACGAGCGGATCCGCGAGGCCGGCGACCTCCAGGACCCCCTGAAGATCATGTACCGGGTGGACGGCTCCTCCGACCTGCACGAGGAGACCCTCGATCACCTGGAGGGCTACCGCGGCTCGCGTCCGGTGCGCATCGGCAACGGCGCCGCCGACCAAGTCCAGCTCGACATCCACGGCGAGGCGCTCTACGCCATGCACCTCGCCGACGAGCAGGGCATCCGCGTCTCACACCAGGTGTGGAAGAGCACCGTCCGCCTGGTCGACTGGCTCTGCCGCCACTGGGACCAGGCCGACGCCGGTATCTGGGAGAGCCGCCACCATCCCCGCAACTACACCTTCGGCCGGGTGATGTCCTGGGTCGCGCTGGACCGGGCCGTCCGCCTGGCTACCCGGACCGGCCGGCCCGGAGACATCACCAGCTGGAGCGACCAACGCAACCGCATCTACAACCAGGTCATGGAGCGCGGGTACGACCGGGGTCGCGGCACCTTCGTGCAGGCGTACGACGAGAGCGTGCTGGACGCGGCGTTGCTCGCCATGCCGGCGGTCGGTTTCGTCACGCCGAGCGACCCCCTGTGGCAGTCCACGTTGGCCGCGATCGAGCGCGAACTCGTCTCCGACAGCCTGGTCCACCGGTACGACCCGGTCCACTCCCCCGACGGCCTCCCCGGTCACGAGGGCACCTTCAACATGTGCACCTTCTGGTACGTCGAGGCGCTGGCCCGTTCCGGTCGCCTCGACGACGCCCGACTCACGTTCGAGAAGATGTTCACCTTCAGCAACCACCTGGGTCTGTACGCCGAGGAGATCGCGTCGACAGGTGAGCAGATCGGCAACTACCCCCAGGCGTTCAGCCACCTGTCGTTGATCAATTCGGCGCTGACACTCAACGACCTGCTCGACGCCGAGGCCGACGCCCACCGCCGCCGGTAGCACGGGCAGCCATCCGCAGCCGGAAACGCCCGTGGATGGCGGCCTGGGGCCACGGCCCGGAGGATCATCGCCATGGGTCGCAGGCCTGCCGAGCGGGCGCGCTGGTCACCGATCAGTGGCGCCGATCTGCCCGATCCATCGACGGACCGCCGAGAAATCCGCTTCGGCCAGACCCACGTACGGGTCGACGCGTTGCAGCAGCGCCCTCACCGGGTGGTGTGCCGCGACCCATCGGCGGTCAGCATCGCCTATCTCGTCGTCAAGCCAGACGAACGGGCGGCCGGCTGCCCACCGGGTAAGGAATGCGGTCTTCCAGTGCAGGCCGTGCTCCGGATCCCCGTCGTCGTCCGGCCATTCGACGACCGGTAGATCGGGGAGCCCGAGCCGTGGCGAGATGACCTCGTTGGCTTCCGCCATCCATGTCGTCGCCCAGACCAACTGGCAGCCCAGCGCCAACAGCATCCGCCCGTCATCTGGCTCAAGCCGATCGAGCAGCGGGTTGCCGGTACGGTCCAGTTGCCGCACATCCGCACCGCGCGACGGACGCTGCCGGCTGACCCGCCGGGCCCGGAACGGGATCAACGGTCCGTCGACATCCACGAAGATCAACGGGCTCTTTGCACGGCCAGCGATCACGCTCGAACCGTATCGTGGGTCCATCCGATCTGCGCCAGGTGGGCAGGGAGAACGGCCGCCCGCAGACCGGATCTACCCTTGCGGTCATGGCCCGCTTCTACCGTCGTCGCTGGGACGAGACGCGCGGCGACGAGTTCGACGCCTGGGGCCAGTCGGTCTGGTTTCTCGAGGTGGACGACGACGGTTGGCCGGTTCGGCAGATCGTGGTGTACGACAGCGGCCCGGTTCTCCGCTACGGACCCGGACGTGAGGAAGACCAGTTCGGTGGCCTCGGACAGGCGAGCCTGGATGATCTCGGTGAGGACTGGCGCCGGTTCGTCATCGCGAGAACCACTTTCGAGGACGCCTGGGACTCCGCCGGCTGAACGCCCGAGCCTTCAGACGGTGGCTCGGGAACCAGTGTCCGATGTGGCGGCGTACAGGTCTGATGACAGAGGTAGGTACGGCTGCGAGTGCACCGCGGGCCGCACAACCGGTCTCTCGACGTGTGGATCCGGCCGATGGAAGTGCGGCCTCAGTTCCAGCCTCTTCCAGCCCGAGTCCATGCCTCCTGGTCCACTGGCCGAGGACCCTGTTGCAGCCACGTGGTGATGCGCTGGGCGTGTTCCTCGGGGGTCCCAGCGGATGACTCCAGGCGGAGGGCCTCGTCGAAGTACGGGAACGCATCGGCCCGCTCGCGGACGAGCGCTTCGTCGAGATCCGTGGCTTGGCGACGCTCCCGGAATCGGCTCACGGCCTCTTCGGGCGTCACGAAGAACTCGACGACCCAGAGCGATGCAGTGGAGCCGGCCAACGCTTTCAGGAGACTTGCTCGCTGCTCACGCCGAGCGTAGGTGCACTCAAGGACCACAGTCTCCCCACGATCCACAAGCATGCGGGCGAGGAGATGTGCGCCGTGGTAGGCGCGCAGGCGATCGTCACGGTTTCGATCGGATCCAGGGAACAGGAGGTCGAAGAGGGTGTCGACCGCCAGGTGGACCCGACGGTGACCCGGGAAGGACCGCTCGGCAGCCAGAACCGCCCCTGCCGTGGTCTTGCCCGAGCACGGAGGGCCCGAGAGCACGACGATCCCGTCGTCCAGTTTCACGGATGCCTCCCGCCCTGAAGTCTGCTGGCGTTTTGAGCTTGGCTCGGAGCCCTTCGGTGTCAACACCAGAATGGACGAGGGCTACCGAACCACCCTCTCACGCAACGCGGTAGTACTCGTCGAGGAGAGCCGCGTAGCGCCCAGCGTCGTAGGATTCCTGCACCCAGGCGATCTCGTCGAGGATCTCGCGGGCTTCATCGGTGTGCAGAGCTCCGACGTACTCCCGGGTCCTGGCCACGCCTGCTCCCAGCATCAACTCGACGTCGATGGCACCTGTCGCATCCATACTGGTGCCGCGTGCGCGGCTCACCAGCAGCGCGTCCTCGACGGCGCCGGCGTGCCAGAGTTGGACAGCGCAGATCCGCATCAGCTGCGTGTTGCCGGGAACCGTGCCCGTCCCCGCGTAGAAGTCTGCCTCGTGCCGGGTCTCGCGTATCAGGATGTCCCGAACGATCGGAACGCGGCCAGCGTCGACGCGAAGGCCATGGGCCGCCAGGTACTCGTCGGCGTCCCGCTCGTGCTGCTCGATGATGTCCATCCCCACCCGCCGTGTGTAGCAGGAGCGGAGCCTTTCGGCCAGCAGACGTACGAGTCGAGCGGTATGAACGGACGGCACCGAATTGCGAGCGACAAGCGGCACCGGTGCTGGTAGGCATGACCCGGTGAGCAAGAATCCGCAGTCGGACGTCGGCATGTACGACGCCTTCGCCGAGGAGTTCCTCGAACACGCCAGTGATGGCGCCTACAACGCCTACTACGACCGGCCCGCTGTGCTGTCCGTCCTGGGCTCCGTGCGTGGCCTCGCGGTCCTCGACCTGGGCTGCGGGCCGGGGCTGTATGCCGAGAGCCTGGTGGCGCAGGGTGCTCGCCGGGTCGTCGGTGTGGATGCCAGCGCGGCGATGGTGCGGTTGGCGGGTGAGCGGGTTCGCGGGCCGGTCGAGTTCCGTCGACACGATCTCAACACCCCGATGGCGTGGGCCACCGACGGGGAGTTCGACGTGGCAGTGATGCCGTTGGTGCTGCCCCACGTCGACGATCGGGTCGGTGCCCTGCGGGAGGTCGCCCGGCTGCTCCGGCCCGGTGGGCGGCTCGTCGTCTCCACCCATCACCCCATGGACGACTGGCGCCGTCTGGGCGGGAGCTACTTCACAGTGGAGAGGGTGCGGGAGCAGTGGAACAAGGGGTGGGAGGTGGCCTACTGGCGTCAGCCGCTGGACGTGATGTGTGACGAGTTCCGCGAGGGGGGTTTCCTCATCGAGCGGATCCATGAACCGCGACCGTCGGAGCGGATGCGCGAGCGCTACCCGGAGGTCGCCGCTCGCCTGTCGTCCTGCCCCGCCTTCGTCGTGTTCTCGTTGGTGACTGCGTTCGGTCGATCGCGTCGCGACCCCGACGGAGGGTGAGGCCGGGACGGTTCGCCGCGGGTCAGGCCGTCACCCCGCTGACGCTCGTCGTCACCGCCGAGCCGGTCCAGGACCACTCGCACCCGCGTCGCGACGTCGGCGCGGGGCAGCTCCACGCACCGGTAGCCGACCTCACGGTACGCCTCGACGATGGCCGCGTGGATGTCCTGCGCCTGCTCGAAGCTCTCCCACCGTGCCTCGTCACGCCGGTAGATCGCGCGCCATGGCGGTGCCACGAAGACCGTCGGGTGATACCGGAAGCGGGCGACGGCGGCGTGGAAGTGAGCCGGCACCGGCTCGGCGCGGGCTCTGATGAATCCGACGGTGCAGGGAATCGCATGATCGAAGAAGGCGGTCCCGCCGATAGCGCGGGCGTCCTCGTGGGCGCGCATCCCCATCGCGAGGACCAGTTCGTCGAAGAGGGCGGGATCGTTCCAGGGAAGCAGGCGGCCGCCGATCGCACGTTGATCGGTGACGATGGCGCGGCCCGCTTCGGGTACCGCCCGGAATCCCTCCAGGTGCAGCGCGTCCACCAGGGCGGTCTTGCCGGACCCCGGTCCGCCGGTGATGACGACGAGGCGACTGTCCTGCGTCTCGTGATAGCTCATGATTCGCTCTCCCCGTCGCCACCTGATCCCGCCGTGGGCAGCCGCCTCTCGGCGATCGACAAGCCTAACCGCGTCGAGCGGAGTCACAATGTGCTGACGATGGATCTGTCGTGTCGCCACGGGGTCATCGGGGTCCTGGCGTGGCAGCATCAGCTGTCTGACGCCACCGGACGCCGCCGTATCGGAGATGCTGATGAGACCCGCCCGCCACTTCACGGCTGCCGCGATCGTGGTCGACGACGACCGTCGGGTGTTGCTGGTCCATCACAACAAGATCGGGGTGTGGATCTATCCAGGAGGCCATCTGGCCGAGCAGGAGGATCCGGTGGAGGCGGCGGTGCGTGAGGTCCGCGAGGAGACCGGCATCCGCGTCCGTGTCGTCGACCGGCAGCCGTTCGTCCATCCTGCGGCCCGGACGATTCCCTCCCCGTTCGCCATTCTCGAGATAGACATGAAGACCGCCGCGCTCGAGGTCCACCACCACGTCGAGATGATCTACGTCTGCCGACCTGACGAGGGCACCCTACGTCCACAACTGAGCGAGGTCAGCGCCTGCCGCTGGTTCTCGGAGGCGGAGGTCGAACACCTCGACACCCCACCGGAACTGCCCGCACTGGTAACGGCCGCGCTCGACTGGTTGGGCACCCGCAACGAGGAATGACGTCGGCGTCGCAACCGGAATCACGACACTTCACACCCGCCAGTGGGCGTGGGACCATCCGCTGGGGCTTCCATCCGCCGACAGCGAGGGGCCATGCATGACAGACCGCGAGCCCGGCTCCCACTCTCTCGAGAACCTCACCATCTCCCTCACGCTGGCCTGTAACCAGGCATGCCAACACTGCTGGGTCGACGCCGGAAAGGCACAGCCCGGCGAGCTCGACGACGACGAGATCCGGTCGGTTCTCACGCAGGCGCGCGGCCTGGGCGCTCGGCACGTCAAGTTCACCGGCGGTGAACCCCTGCTGCGTCCGGGCTTCGTCGACCTGATGCGCTGCGCGTACGACCAGGGGTTCCGCATCTCGTTGGAGACGAACGGCACCGTCCTGAGTGAGGCGACGCTGGGCGAGCTCACCCGGATCGGTGACCGGCTACACCTCTACGTCAGCCTGGACGGCGCGTCGGCGGCCACCCATGATTCCTTCCGTGGGCAGCGCGGCGCATTCACACGTACTGTCGACAACCTTCGCCGGCTGTGCGACAACGACCTCTACTTCTCCATCCACACTGTCGTCCGGCGGGGCAACCTGCACGAGATCCACGACATTCTCGACCTGGCCGGCGACCTGGGCGCGTCCCAACTGAAGCTGATCCTCAGCGTGCACGAGCTGGGGCGTGGCCACGGCCTCGCCAAGGACGTCATCGGCGCCGACGAGCTGTTCGACCTCCTGGCCCGCCTGCCGCCGCAGCGCCTCTGGGACTACGCCTGGGATCCGCACCGATCGCGCACGCCGGTGCTGATGACCACCCTTCCGCCCGCTTTCCAGCCGGGCGGCGCGACGACCACCTGTGGTTGGAGCAAGTCCTTCCTGGCCGTACTCGCCAACGGCGAGGTGGCCATCTGCCAGGGCATGTACGAGTTCGACCAGGCCAAGGCCGGCAACGTTCGGGATCGCTCGCTGGCCGACATCTGGCAGGAGAGTCCGCTGTTCACCAGCACCCGGGCCTGGCAGGTCGACGACCTGCACGGGGTCTGCGGCAACTGCGCCGTCGCAGAATCGTGTCGTGGGTTGTGCCGGGCCAGCGCCATCGCCCGCTACCGCGACCTGCGTGCGCCGTACCCCCTCTGCCAGGTGCTCTACGACGGCGGCCACTTTCCCGCGACGATGTTGCGCGACGCCGCTCGTCCCACCCCGTACGCCGACGCGGAGCCGGCGGCGGAGGGCGGGCCGGGTCGGCGTCTGCTCCCGCTGACAGCGCTGTCCTCGACCGGCCCCGGTGGTCGGTGAAGCAGGCGGTCTTCGTGGCGCCGCGCCGCGTCGAGGTCCACGACGTGCCCGAGCCCCGGCGGGCTGCTCAGGAGGTGCTGGTCTCGGTCGGCGCGTGTGGGATCTGCACGTGGGAGCAGCGGGTGTTCCGCGGCGTTCGACCCGAGTACCCGCTCCTCGGCGGGCACGAGGTGGGAGCGGTAGTCCTCGACGCGCCTCCCTCGACGGGCCTGCAATCGGGCGAGGTGGTCGCCGTCTCACTGCTTCCGCGTTGCGGTGACTGCCCGTTCTGCCGGGCCGGCCGGAGCAACCTGTGCTCGTACGCGAAGGCCGCGGCGCCGCGGCGGCAGCCCCAGGGGCCCAGGGGTATGTCCGACCTGCTCGTGGTCCCGCATGTCGACGTCTTTCCCGTCGGACCGGCGGCGACGTGTCAGGACGCCGCGTTGGTCGAGCCGACGGCCTGTGTCGTCCACTCGCTCGATCGAAGCGGATGTCGACCGGGAGATCTGCTCGCCGTGTTCGGCCTCGGGTTCACCGGGGCTCTTCACCTTGCCGCCGCCCGCGCCCGCGGCCTGCGCACGGTCGGCGTCGCCACAGCCCGCGACGCGGACGGACGTGCGCCGGTCGAAGCGGATGTGGTCGTCGAGCCGGACGGGCGGGACCCGGCGCGGAGCATTCGCGACGCGGTCGGATCGGAGGTGGCTGCGGCCGTCGTCACCCGTGGCGGCATCGCGTCGATCGAGGCGGCGCTGGAGGTCGTCGGACTCGGCGGTCAGGTGGTCCTGTTCGAGTCCGTGGCCCCGTCGGTTCCGCTCGACCTCAACCTGCCGCGCCTGCGCAGCGGAGAGATCTCGTTGACCGGTTCCGTGAGTCACACCCGGGAGGACTTCGCCGCAGCCGCGGCGCTGGTGGCGTCCGGGGCCGTGCCGACCCAGGGCCTGGTCGGCCGAGCCTTCGAACTGGCGGACGCCCAGCAGGCGATGCTGCACGCAGTGACTCACCCCGGTCGTCGGACGATGGTGCTGCCGAGAGCTCGGTGACGACACCGTCTCATCTCGACCGATGGTCCGATCACGAGGTGGCGGCGAAGCCCTACGGTGCTAGGCATGCTGGCAGATGTCCTCGTGCGGGCCGTGGAGACGGCGGTCGGCGCCCACCTCCGCAAGCGTGACTTCGATCGGCGGCTGCGAGCGGCCACCGAGCGCGCGGTGGACCGGTTCCGCGACCGGCACCTCTCGGTCGACCGGGAACTGACCCTGTTCCTCCTGGACGACGCGCCCGTTCTGGACCTGCCCAGCGTCGGTGAGGCTCTGCGGCAGCTCGTGTTGTACCCGGCCCGGTCGGAGGACCAGGCGAGCCAGGACTTCGCGCAGGTGCTCCGACGGTTCGCCCCGGCGGTGAACGAGGAGAGGGTCGACCGGGCGTTGCAGGAACTGGTCCGCTGCCTACGCGACGAGCTGCAGCACCTGCCGGAGCTCCAACCGTCCTTCGCCCTGATGTACCAGCAACAGCAGCTCGAGGTGTTGCGGGCGACGGCTCGGCCGACCTCCCCGTCACAGAGCGACCGATCGTCGCGGCACAACCTGCCACACCGGACGTACCACCGGCTCGTCGGGCGTGCCACGGAGCTTGAGCTGGTGCTCAAGCGGATGCGTCCCGAGGATCGGACGTGGGTGGTCGTGATCGACGGCATCGGGGGCGTGGGCAAGACGTCGCTGGCCCTGGAGGCGGCGTACCAGCTGATCGACGGCGACCCGGGGCAACGGCAGTTCGACGCGGCGATCTGGGTCTCGGCGAAACAGACTCTGCTGACGGCACACGGCATCAACACGCGGCAGCCCGAGCTGGCGGTGCTCCGGGACCTGTTCACCGTGATGGGCTCGGTGCTCGGACGCGGCGAGCTGATCCAGATGCCGTTCCGCGAACAGCGGGCTGTCATCGGGGAGCTGCTCTCCGGTGACACCAGGGTCCTACTCGTCCTGGACAACCTGGAGACCGTCGACGATGACGAGATCGCCGCCTTCCTGCGCGACCTGCCCCAACCCACCAAGGCGATCGTCACGTCCCGGCACCGCCTCGACGTCGCCTACTCCCTACGCCTGTCCGGGCTGCCGGTGGATGAGGCGGCGCAGTTGATCGCCGCCCAGGCCGACCAGCGTGACCTGGTGCTGAGCCAGGCGGAGGCGTCCGCTCTCACTCGCAAGACGGGCGGTATTCCGCTCGCCATCGTCTGGAGCCTGAGCCTGATGAACCTCGGGCACTCGGTCGAGTCCGTGCTCCGACGCCTCGGCTCCGGTCACAGCGACATCGCCGCGTTCTGCTTCCGGGAGAGCGTCCGGGCGCTGGAGGGCACGGAGGCGTTGTGGGTGCTCGCGGCGATCGCCATGTTCGAGGATCCCGTGGACCGCACTCTCCTCGGCCGCGCGGCGGGCCTCGGCGAGGACGTCGTCGCCCGGGACGACGGCATCCAGACGCTCATCCAGCTGTCACTGATCGATCTGCGGGCCGGCATGTTCACGCTCCTGCCGCTGACACGGACCTACGTCGAGCGCCTCCTGGACGAACAACCCGACCTCCGCGACCGCGTACGTGCCGCCTGGCTGACCACCATGCTGGAGGTCGCCGCCCAGTACCGGCTCCCCGATCCGAGCTGGCGTGATCTCACTCGGCTGCGCTCCCTCGGCCCGCACCTACACGTCGCGTACGGGTGGGCGCGTGACAGCGGGCAGGTCCACCACGCGCTGGCGCTCGCCGGTGCGGTGCTGGCCGACCTCGACGCCGTGGGCCGGTGGGACGACCTGCTCGCGACCTGCGCGGAAGTCGAAAGCTACGCCTCCTCCACGGCCGCCGACGATCTCGTCCTGCACACCGGCTGGTACCAGAACTGGATCTACGCGCAGCGCGGCGAGTTCGACCAGGCGTGGCTTGCCCTCGACCGGGTCTCGCACCTGCCCACGACGCCCGAGGAACGGTTGCGCCATCAGGTCTGCTGCGCGCAGACATGCCGTCGGGAGGGACGCCACAAGGAGGCCGCGGCGCACCTCGACCAGGCGCAGGCGTTGGTGCCCGACCTCACCACGCCTGCGGCGTCCGGCCTGGTGGCCCACCTGACCTTCGAGGCGGGGAAGCTGGCACGCGACCTGGGCGACTGGGACGCCGCCGAGCGCGCCTTCCGCGAAACCAGTCGAGTGTTCGATCCCGAGGCGGTCACCCGGGCGTTGGCCGACGGCGAGACGCCGACGTATGACCCCGAGTGGGCGGTACGCGTTCTCGGCAACCTCGGCGTGGTCGAGCATCGCCGCGACAACCTCGCGTCGGCCTCGGCGTTGCTCCAGCGGGCGGTGGACTTCACCCGGGAACACGGCAGTGCGTCCAACCTGGCCACCCTCCTGATCCGTCTCGCCGACGTCCAACTGGACCAGGGCCGAGTGCACGAGGCTGCCCAGACGCTGGGCGAGGCGACTCGGCTCGCCGGCCGACTCGGGATGCGGGAGGAGGAGCGGGCCGGCGAGCGGCTGACGCTGAAGCACCGTGCTCTCGGCGGAGCGGCGGCACCAGAGGGTGGCTCCGGGTCGACGTCGACCGGATGAGGGCGAGTTCGACGGCGGCCATTGCTGACGAAGCTGCTATCGGGGTGCCACTCTCGGCATGATCTTCTGTTCACCGGTGACGGCCATCGAGTGCATCGCGCCACTGGCGAGCGGGATGAGCCGGGCCAGGCCCGGCTGTCCGTTGCGCCGGGCCAGGTCGGGGCCGAGGCGGGTCATCAACAGAGTCAGCGCCGGTAGGGGCCGGACGTAGAGAGTGATGTCGCTGATCAGGCCGTCGGCGCCCAGGCGCAGCCGCTGGGCTTCGTAGAGACGCGTCGCGCCGACCCGCGCCTCGTAGAAGAGGGCCACCGTACGGCCTTCGGCGACCTGGTCGGTGTAGGTGATGTCGTCGATCGCGGCCAGGGCCACGTCGAGCAGTGTGCGTACCTGCCGGTGGCCTCGAAAGGTGAACTGCTCGGTGATCGGCGAGACCACAGTGACGTCAGGGCTGAGGGCGGCGACCGCAGCAGCGGCGTCCCGCGCCTCGCCGGCGGCCCGCCACGCGGCGACGGCGTCATACGACTGGTCCACGGATGCCCCCATGTTCGCTGGTTGTCGGGAGGGCTCTCACTCGTAGCGGTACCTGAGCGAGTCGGCCTCCGCCTGTTCGATGTCGGCAATCGTCAGTTCCGGCATACGCAGCTGGGCCAGCGTCACCTCGGCCGAGGTCGGCTGGGCGTCCGCCGGCAGCCACTGCTCCGGCTTCCAGGCCCCGCTGCGCAGCAACGCCTTGGGGCAGTGCGGGTAGACCTCTTCGATGCCCACCACCAACGCACTGGCTGGCGGCTTGCCCACGGCGGTGAGTTGCGACAGCAGGTCGGGGCGGGTGGAGACACAGGCCCGACCGTTCACCCTGAGCGTCGTGGTGCGCCCCGGGATGACGAACAGCAGCCCGGCTCGCCCCGTCGTCACGATGTTCTGCAGGCTGTCCAGACGCTTGTTGCCCGTCGCGTCCGGTATCGCCACCGTCCGCGCGTCCAGGACGGCGACGAACCCGGCGGGGCCACCGCGCGGGGAGACGTCACAGTTGCCCTCGGCGTCCACGCTGGCGACCAGGACCAGCGACGAGCAGGCGATCAGCTGCCGGGTCTGCTCGGTGAGCTCGGTCATCTGCTTGCGCACTGCCGCGTCGCTCGGGAGTTCGTAGGCCCGACGCAGCGTCTCGTGGTCGCGCACCGCGTCGTGACGCAGCGAGTCGAAGGCACTGGTGGCAGGGGCCGACGTCATACCGCAGACACTAATGGAACGACTCGGCAGACGACGTCCCGAGAACGCCGATGCCGCCCCTCCGGCCCCTCGCTCGCAGATCAGATAAGGACCGTCCTGTCAATAAGGGAATCACTATTGATTGCGGCCACAATCGACCCGGAACTGCAAGAAATTGAGATTCCCATCTCTGTCGGCGGAGTTCCTGGCCGGCGAGGGAAACCACTTCTATGCTTGCCGCCGAATGCGCTGCGGCCCATCCGGGCCGGGATGACACGAATACAAGGACTTGCGAATGCGCCGGGAGTCTGCCCTGAACAACGGCCCTGCTGGGGTCAGCGGAGTAACACCGGACGGCGAACCGTCGACCTCTACCGCAGAAGGCGTCGCGCGCCGATCCGCGGTCGCCGAGGAGCAGGCATTTCTCGACCTGGCCACAGCCCAGCGCGACAGGGTGGTCGACCACCTTCAGGCCGAGCTTTCGTCGGATGCCCTGGACGCGTTGGAGCAGGCCCGGCAGCGCATGCTCCGCCGGCAGTACGAGGAGCTACGGCGAGCACAGGAGGGGCTGGTCTTCGGCCGGCTCGACGATCTTGACGGCACAGTGCGACACGTGGGTCGGGTCGGTCTCCGCACCGACGGCGAGGACAGTGAGCCGCTGCTACTTGATTGGCGCGCTCCCGCGGCTCGCCCGTTCTACACCGCGACGGCTGTCGACCCACAGGGTCAGGCACGGCGCCGTCACATACGAACGAGGGATTCGGTCGTCGTCGGGGTGGACGACGAGCCACTGGACGGGACGGTCACCGGGGAACTCGTGGGTGAAGGCGCGCTCCTTGCCGCCCTCGACCAGCGGCGTACCGGCCACATGTCGACGGCGATCTCCACGCTGCAACGCGAACAGGACGACATCATCCGGGCTGAGGCGACCGGTCCGCTGATCGTCCAGGGGGGTCCCGGCACCGGTAAGACAGTTGTTGCCCTGCACCGCGTCGCCTACCTGCTGTTCGCCCACCAGCGGATGGCCGACCAGGCGGTCCTGGTCCTCGGCCCTTCGCCGCGGTTCCTCCAGTACATCGCCCAGGTGCTGCCCGCTCTCGGTGAGACCGCCGTCGTCTCGGCGACCTGCGACACCCTGCTACCCGAGATCCGCGTGGGCCGCGACGAGAGCAGGCTCGTCGCCGAGATCAAGGGGCGCGCTCTCTGGCAGCTCGCGCTGGAAAACTACGTCACGTCGCTGCTCCCCCGGCCCCGCGAGCTGACGTTGCGCTGGGAGGGTGAGTCCTACGTCATCGCAGCCGAATCGGTGACGCAGGCGCTCGCCTCGGCGGTGGAGGGACGCTCGTACCACCGCGCCCGCGCCGCGTTCGCCGAGCAGTTGCACCACCTGCTCGCCGAAGCCGTCGTCGAGCATCGCGAGGCGCTGATGGACGAGATGGAAGAGGGCTTCGAGGACATCCTCGCCCGCGTCGACAGGGACATGCAGCAGGACCACCATTCGAGTCGGAAGCCCGCCGGCAGTGACATCGACGGATTACTGTCCGAGGAAGAGGTCGAACACCTCCGTGATCGGATCGCCGAGAACGCCACCATCGCCCGGTTCGTCGAGGCATGGTGGCCCACCCTCGACGCCGAAGCCCTGTTGGGTGGTTTCCTGACCGACCGCACCCTGCTGACCCGGTTCGCACCGCAACTGTCCCCCGAGCAGATCACCGCCGTGTCGGCCGAGCCTCCACAGTGGGCATCGAGCGACATTCCCCTGCTCGACGCCCTTGCCGACCTACTCGGCGAGGTCGACGCCCCGCACCCACAGGGTGAGTTCGTCGCCGACCGCGCCCGCCGGCAGCGCGGGTGGGTGTACGGCCACGTCGTCATCGACGAGGCGCAGGAGCTGTCCGAGATGCAGTGGCACATGGTGCTGCGGCGGTGTCCCAGTCGCTCCATCACGGCGGTCGGCGACATCGACCAGGCGGAGGCAGCGCACCGGCACACCAGTTGGGCAGAAGCGGTGCGGGCTGCCTTCGGGGACCGCTGGACCGCCGCGGAACTGACCATCTGCTACCGGACCCCGCGTGAGGTCATGGACCTCACCGCACCCGTCCTGAAGAAGGCGGGCAGCCACAACGCGCCGCCACGGGCGGTACGCTCCTCCGGCATCACCCCCTGGGAACTGACGATCACACCCGCCGAGCTTGCCGGCACCGCCGCCCAGGCTGTGCGACAGCTGCGGCAACGGTGGTCCGGCGGCACGGTCGGCGTCATCGCCCCCGCCGACCGGATCACCGAACTCGTGGCCGTGCTGGGTGACGTGCCAGTGCTCACCGCCACCCAGTCCAAGGGACTGGAATGGGACGCAACGCTGGTCGTCGACCCCCACCGGATCGCCGCCGAGCCGCGCGGCTGGAACGGTCTCTACGTCGCCCTCACCCGATGCACGCAGGAACTCGGCCAGCTGATTCTCACGCGCTGACCGACGAAGAAGCCGCACGCACAGGCTCCGAAAAGGTTGGATATCGACTCGATTCGATGTAGCGTGGGAACGCTCCCAGACCGCGTCCACCACCACCTTCATCGAGGAGCTGACCATGTCGCGACGACGTCGTCGCCCGGCCACCATGCTGGCCGGGCTGCTCATCCTCACCCTGTCCGCGCTCCTGTCGCCGCCGGCGTCGGCGATCGGCAGCGCTGCTGGCCCGTCCGGCACTCGTGCGGTGCGCCTCACCGAGCTGACCGTGGTATCCGAACGGGTGGCCTTCGGTCTGCAGCGCCCGATCGCGATCACCGGGCTGCCGGACGGCCGGATGCTGATCGCGGAGAAGGCCGGCACCGTCCGCGCCTACCACCCCGACACCGGCCTGGCGGCCGATCCGGTGCTCGACCTGAGCGCCCGGGTCGACACCTCGGACAACGAGCGTGGCCTCCTCGGCATCACGCCCGCGCCGAACTTCGCGCGCACCGGGATGCTGTACGTGGCCTACACGAGCCTGCCGGCCGGCACGTTGACCCTGGCGCGGGTGCCCCTCGGGGCGCCCGACCGGTTGCAGGTGCTGCTCACCCAGGAGCACCCCGAGTACGGCAACCACAACGGCGGGCAGGTGGCGTTCGGCCGCGACGGCTACCTCTACTGGTCGACCGGCGACGGCGGCGGCGCGAACGACCCGTTCAAGAGCGGCCAGAACCTCGGCACCCTGCTCGGCAAGATCGTGCGGATCGACGTCAACCGCTCCTGCGGCGGAAAGCCCTACTGCGTACCCTTCGACAACCCGTTCGTCCGCACGCCAGGCGCGCGGCCGGAGATCTGGGTGTACGGGCTGCGCAACCCGTGGAAGTTCTCGATCGACCCGGTCGACAACTCGCTGTGGATCGGTGACGTCGGCCAAGGCCTGATCGAGGAGATCAACCACATCCGCCCGTCGCAGCGTGGCGCGAACCTCGGCTGGTCCTGCCGCGAGGGCACGCCGGTCTTCGACCAGACGCAGTGCCGGCCGGGCGTGCGGCTCACCGACCCGATCGCCGAATACGACCACTACATGACGGAGAACTGCTCCATCATCGGCGGTCAGGTGTACCGGGGGTCCGTCACCCCGGAGGCGAGGGGGACCTACATCGCGAGCGACTACTGCTCGACCCGCGCGTTCGCCATCCGTGCCAAGTCCACGGGTGGCTACGAGTCCGCTGAGATCGGCACCTTCCCCACCCAGCCGACGGCGTTCGGCGCCGATGTGAACGGCGAGCTGTACGTGCTCAGTGACCTCCCGGGGTGGCTGAGCAAGGTGCGGTTCGAGCGGGTCCAGCCCGCCTCGAACCGCTGACCCTCGAAACAGTCCGCAACACCCGTGGGGACGGCCGCCTTCGGGCGGCCGTCCCCGATCAGCCGGTCAGAGGCCTGCGGCGTGTGCGGCGGCGGTGCCGCCGACCACGGGCAGGACGATGTTGCTGCTCTTCAGCGCGACCTGCAGGTTCGCGGCGGTGGTGTCCGCCTGGCTGGAGTACTGCGGGTAGCTGGCGACGATGATCACGCCGATCCGGTGGCCGGGCTTGAAGACGTAGTCCTCCGGCAGCAGCGGGAAGCTGAAGTTGTACGACTCCCCCGGCACCAGCGGCACGCCGACGCGGATCGACTGCCGGTTCTGGGCGTCCATGATGCCCTTGGTGACCAACTCGTAGTCGGCAGTGGCCACCCGCTTCGCCGTCTGCTTGTAGCAGCCGTCGTCCGTCGGGCTGCTCTGGCCCCAGCAGTCCTCAGTGGTCAGGGTGATGATTCCCTCGCCGGAGGCCCGGTGTGCGACCCGCTCGTCGGTGCCGTAGTCGACCAGGATCGCCCCGAGGTTGGTGTCGGTCTGGTCGGCGGAGGCCCGCAGCTGCACGGTGGGGGTGCCGGAGATGTGCAGCGGCGCGGTCAGTGGCGCGGAGAGGAAGGCCAACCGGTTGGGCTGCACCACGTCCGGGTTGAGGATCATGGTGTTCTGGCTCTGCGTACGGTTGTCCTGGAAGGCCCCGGTCGCCGGCTTCGCGGTGGGCACCAGCCCGAGACCGCCCGCGCCGGTGGTGCCGGGCTGGAGGAACACCTCGGTGTCGGCCTTGCCGGGGATCGGCCAGTCGGCGTGGGTCTCCCACACGTCGGCGGAGCGCTCCAGGTCCACCCGTGGCTCGTCCATGATGCCGTTGGCGACGCCCTGCAACCAGAAGTCGAACCACCTGTGCAGCGTCGACACCCACACCGCGCGGCGCGAGTCGAACGGGTCGACGTGGCCCTCCTGCGACAGCCACAGCTTGCGCGGAACGTTGTTCTCCGCCAGGGCGTACCAGAACTTGCTGAAGTGGTCCGGCCGGACGTTGTCGTCGTTGAGGCCGTGGTAAAGCAGCACGCTGGCGGTGACGTTGGGGACCTTCTTGACGTAGCTGCGCTCGTTCCAGAAGGCCGTGTAGTCGCCGTGTTCGTCACCGTCGGCGGCGGCCAGCGCGTCGCGCACCGGCTTGCAGTAGTCCCGGCGCTCGGGGTTGGTGACCGTGTTGGCCAGCGACGCCACGTAGCTGTTGCCACGGGTGATGACGCCGTTGCTGCGCACGTAGTCGTAGTACTCGGTCGGTCCGCTGATGGGCACGACAGTGGTCAGGCCCTTCACGCCGGTCACCGCCGTGGCCATGGCCAGCGAGCCGTCGTACGACTTGCCGATCATCCCGGTCTTGCCGTTGTGCCAGTCCGCCTTGACGATCTGACCGGCGGCGTTACGGGCGGTGGCGCGACCGTTGAGCCAGTTGATGGCCTGCTTGGCGCTCAGGTTGTCCTGGTTGGCGTTGGTGGTGGGGCAGCCGGTGGAGTTGTTGGTGCCGACCATGTCCAGCAGGATGACCGCGTAGCCGCGCGGCACGAAGTAGTTGTCGTAGAACAGCGGCCACTTGTCCAGCAGCCCGTCGCCGTCGAGGTCCGCCTTGCACTCGGACTCGTTGCCTCGGCAGACGGTCGAGTAGTAGGGGCTGGCGTCCATCACCACGGGGGCCTTGAGGCCGTGCGCGGTGGCGGCCGGCCGCATCAGGTCGAACGCGATGATGTCGCGCAGACCGTCGTTGTCACTGTCGAAGGTGGAGTCGATGAAGAGGCGCTCCCGGATGGCATCGGCGTAGCCGAACACCGGCTGGGTGACACCGTCCTGGACGACTATCGACGGCGCGTCGTCCGCCGCCTGCGCCTGCGGCGCCGCACCGAGGGCGGCGAGCACTGTCGCGGACAGTACGGCCACGCCCGTGCGCCAGCGCGTTCCCCTTGTAGCCATGCAGTCTCCTTGATGTGTCCGAGGTTGCGTAACGCTACGAGCTGGCGGTCTGTGCCACCACCTGCACGTGTAGGAACTTCGCCGGGTGTGGTTCGACGGGGTCGAGGCGCCTGGCTACGGCTGGCCGGCCAGCACCAGCTCCCGCAGCCGCTGGTCGAGTGCCGGGGCGTCCAGGCCACCCGGCCAGCCGCGGAGCAGGGCGCCCCCCTTGGCCACCAGTACGACGGCCGGTGGCTCCCGCACCGCGTACGAACGCCAGATCGTCTGCTGGTCGTCGAGGACGACCGGATATTCCACCCGGTGGGCGCGGAGGTAGTCCTGGACCTCGTCGGCCTGGTCCGTGCCGGCCACGCCGACGAAGACGACCCGGTCCCGGTAGCTGCGGGCCAGCTCGCTGAGGGCCGCCTGGCTGCTGGCGCAAGTGGTGCACCAGGAGGTGAAGAAGGTGAGCACGACGGGACGCTGCGCCCACACGTCGGCGACGGCGAAGGGACTGCCGTCGGTCAGCGCGCCGGTGAACGCCGGGGCGGCCGGGGCGGTGCTGGGCACCGGGCGCAACGCCAGGTCGGCGGGGATCGGCCCGGGCAGCGCCGCCGCTCCTCCGGCGGGTGGCGGTGCGGGCGCGGGCTCGGGCGTGCTGCATCCGCCCAGCAGTGCCACCGCCAGCACCATCGGCAGGAGTGCCCGCCTCATGACGGGACCACCGCCACCAGCGCCGGGCCCTCGCTGCTGTCCGACGTGAGGTCGAGCGGCGGCCGGCCGTCCACCTCCAGCCGGTAGGAGTCCCGCTGCGGCACGCGTACCGGGATGGCGAACTCGCAGTAGGTGGGTAGGCGCTCGACCCCCAGGTCTTCGGCGAACGCGGCCACCGCGGTCCCGGCCGTCAGCTGACCGCTGGCCACCGCCGCCCCGTCCGGGTCGAGGACGCGGAACGGCGACCGGTTGTGGAAGTGCTGGTACGGACCGGTGCCGGCGCAGTCCACCCCGGCGGCCCGGATGTTGATGTCGCGGACCAGGACCCGGACTGTCGTCGGGGAGACCGCCTCCTCGGCGGCGCCGACGGCACCGCAGCCGGTCGCGCCGGCCAGCAGCAGGGGCAGCAGAGCCATGGTGCTTCGCCGCACGTCATCCTCCTCTCGCCCGCCTGCCGGGTCCGCGGCGGTGGGCCGCCGCGGACCCGCCAGGAACGGGGTCAACCTCGGGCGTAGGTCAGGACTTCTCGACCCGGCACTGCTTGGTGACCGTCTTCGTCGGGTCGCTCTCCGAGGTCGCGGTGAGCTTCACGAATCCGGTCTCCGCCGCGGCGGCGGTGGCACCCACCGACACCTTGACAGTGGTGGCCTTGCCGAACTGCGCGGTGGCGAGCTGGTTGGGCAGCCAGGTCCGCCAGCCCTTGCCGGCCACCTCCGCCGACAGGCGGTAGACGTCCGACTTCAGGTACGCGCTGACGTTCTCCGGGTGCTGCTGCCCGCCGGCCGAGTACGTACCGGTGTTGGTCAGGTCGAACGAGCAGGTCACCCCACGGTTGGTCGGCTTGCCGCCGCCGGTCACCTCGCCCTTGCCCAGTGCCACGTCGTGGCTGCTCGGCCCGCCGGTGCCGTCCAGCGAGCGCACCGCCACGGTGTAGGACAGCGAGCCGGCCGCGTCCCGCTTGAGGTCGATGATGTAGAAGTGCAGCCGGTTGGCCTCGTCGACGTACTCGTACTGGCTGCCGGTGTCCGCGCCGGCGTGGAACAGCGCGTCGGAGAGCTGCCGGTAGTCACCCATGGTGATCTTCTGCGGGGTGCCGTCCGGCCGGTAGAAGTCGATCATGTTGATGTCCTGCGGGTTGGCGTCCACCACCCACTGGAATGGCGCGCTGTCGGCGTTCTTCGTCTTGCTCAACAGCACGCCGCTGTCCGGCGTGAACGAGTCCGCGCCCATCCGGTCGACGACCTCGACCGTGTAGTTGTTGAAGCTGCCACCGTCGCAGAGCGGGTCGGTGCTGACGCCGCACGTCGGCGACAGGTCCTTGTTCAGCGCGATGTTCACGCCGCTCAGACCCTTCGGGCCGGCGTCGACCGCCCGGGCCGTGACCTGCGCGACCACCAGGCCCGAGGAGGCCAGCGACTCCCGTGACAGCCGCAGAACGTGCTCCTCGCCGAGCAGGCCGATCTTGAGCTTGTCCCGCACTGTGTGCAGCGAGCCCATCGAGCCGCCGTTGGTGGGCGGGATCTGCCAGCGGGTGTGCGGACCGCCCGGGCCGTTGAAGGACCCGCGCGACATCATGCTCCAGATCCCGGTGTACGCCCTGCGCAGCGGCTCGCCGTACGGGTTGTTGTAGTTGTCGCCGATGCCCAGCAGATGGGTCAGCTCGTGGGCGTAGACGCCCATGCCGGAGCTCTCCCCCTGCGTGGAGGAGCCGCCGCCGGCGTTCGGCCACAGCGTCGCCGCCGCCTTCCACGACGTCCAGTCCACGTAGCGGGTCTTGGCCCAGTTCGGCAGGTTGGGGTCCGGCGGGCCCCAGGCGTCCGGCACGTCCTCCTTGTTCTGGAAGATCATCTGCCCGAACTCCTGCCAGGTCGACGACTCGTCCTGGCCGGCGCTGAGGATGAACACCAACTCGTACTGGTTGGCGACCTCCTCGCCGACAGCCGCCCGCCAGGCGCCCAGGCCGTCGGTACGGATGTTCTTGCTGCACACGTCCCCGCTCGGGCAGGCGCCCGGGTTGAACCCGTTGTCCAACCCGTACTGGTAGGACTTGGCCGGCATCTGGTACGGCCCGAACCCGGTGAGGTCGACGCCGTAGCGGCCGTTGGAGTCCTGCATCCAGTACTCGTGCAGGGTGTGGCCCTTGTTGAGGGTGTTCGGTGTGTTCAGGAAGTCCTGGTAGAACTTCGGCACGTCCGTGCGAGGAATGTTGGTGGCGACGGACTGGGGGTTGCCGAACACCGTCGAGCGGGCCCGCTGGGAGACCGCGAACGTCTCGTCGGGATAGTCGAGCGCCACCAGGGCGATCTTGAAGTTGCGGACCGAGCCCGACACGCTCGGGTCGGCCCAGTTCTTGCCGGGCACTGCCTTGTAGTCGTTCCAGGTCATCGTGTCCGGGTTCTGCCAGGCCTGCGGGTCGAGAACCTGGAACGGCGCGGTGCCGCCGGCCGGGTTGGCCGGGGCGGCGGCGGCCTGCGCCGCCCCGGTCGCCACGAGCGTGGTCACCACGGCTGCGGCCAGCACGGCCCGCCGCAGCCGGGTTCGATGGGGGGTACGGTGCACGGAACCACCTCTCGTCGGAGGAAAACGCGGCGCCGGCGTCCCGTTGAGGGGGTATCGCGGGACACCTGTCAGCAGGCCGCGCAGCGAATCTAGGAGGGCGGGCCGGTGCCGGTCACCGTGCAGATGTCGGCAGGTGGGCCGGCGACTTCCGACACCTGAAGGACCGGCGCCCGTCGGCGGATCAGCCAGGGCGGCCCCCGGAGGCCGGTTCGACGGTGGCCGCGAGGGCTCGCAGCACGTCCCGACGCACCCGGTCGGCGGCAGCCACGGGCAGGGGTCCGCGCGGTGGACGGCACCGCCCGCCGAACCGCCCCGTGCAGGCCATGGCGAGCTTGACGGCCTGCACGGACTCGGGCCGGGAGGCCCAGCCGAGGATCGGGTGCAGCTCGGCGTAGAGCGGCAGCGCCCGGCCCAGGTCACGGGCGACGCCCAGCTCGTACAGGCGCACGGCATGCCGGGGCAGCGCGTTGGGCAGGGCAGCCACCCATCCCGTGGCACCGCACAGCACCAGTTCGAGAACCACGTCGTCGGCGCCGACCAGCACGTCGACGTGCGGGCAGAGGTCCCGCAGACGGTGCAGCCTGCGTACGTCACCGGTGACCTCCTTGACCGCGACGATCCCGTCGATCTCGGCGACGGTCGCCAGCAGGTCCGGCGTGAGGTCGATCCGACTGGTGCACGGCTCGTTGTGGGCGACCACCGGCAGGCCGACCGCCGCCACCTCCCTGTAGTGGGCGACCACGTCGGCGGCGCGGGCGGCAGGCCCGTCGGGTGGCCGTGCGAGCACGCCGTGGGCGCCGGCCTCGGCGGCCTGCTCCGCCCAGCGGCGGGCCTGCCTGCTGCCGTAGCCGCCGACGCCGGGCAGCACCGCGCAGCTGGCGGGCGCCGCCTCCACCGTCGCCCTGACCACTGTGGCCCGCTCGTCGTCGGAGAGGGCCCGGTACTCCCCCATCGACACGCACGGCGCGACCCCGTGGCACCCCTCGGCGGCGAGCCAACTGACGTGTTCCTGGAGTTGGTCCACGTCGACCGACAGGTCGGCGCGAAACGGCGTGGTGACGGCGACCAGCACGCCGCGCCAGGGCCTACCAGTTCCCACTCGGACGTCCCCTCTCCGCCGGCACCGCCCAGTGCCGGGACGCTGGCGCGGTGCGTATCGGAACCCTAGGAACGCCTGTCGCCTCCGGTCTTCGGACAGATGCCGGAACCGTCGCGACGCCGGCCGTCTTTTTGTCGCGAGTTCGACAGTGGACCTTGCGCGATGACCCACCCGCACCGGAGGGTAAGGACTGGCGGTCGCGCGATCCCTGTCACGCAGCGCAACCATGGGAGTCGTATGCACGGTGAGCTCCAGCGAATCGTCGACGCCGTCGCCGCCCGGGTGGGGCGACCGGCCCTCATCGAGGACCGGCGTCAGCGGGTGGTCGCCTACAGCGAGCACGACGGCCCGATGGACGAGGTCCGCCGGACGTCGATCCTGCGCCGGCAGACGACGCCGGAGGTGATCGCCTGGTTCCGGGGCATGGGCGTGCTCACGGCGTACGCGCCGCTCCGCACCCCCGCGTGCCCCGAACTGGACCTGCTGGCGAGGGTCTGCGTGCCGATCCGGCACGACGACCTGCTGCTCGGGTTCGTGTGGTTCATCGACGCGGACGGTTCGATGACCGACGCCGACATCGCCACGGCGACCGGCCCCTTCGCCGATCTGTCGCTGGCCCTGTACCGGGAGAACCTGCTCGGCGAGCTCGCCTCGCAGCGGGAGACCGAGGCCACCCGTACCCTCCTGGTAGAGAGCCGGCAGGCGCGCGAGCACGCGGCGCGGGCGCTGCTGGAGGAGGGCGTGGTGGCCGGCGACGGGTCGACCGTCGCGCTCGTCGCGCAGCTCGTGCCGGCCAGCGGGCGGCAGCCCGACGAGGTGGCCCGGATCGCCCTGGAGCAGGCGCTGGTCACCACCCGCCGCTGGATCGGCGTGCGGGAGACGCTGCACCTCGTCTGGCACGACCACGGGGTGCTGCTGGTCTGCGGTGACCGGGTCGCCGGCCGCCCCTCGCCGGAGGTCTCCGCCGGGCACCTGGACGAGGCGCTGGGCACCGCGACCCGGGGTCTGGCCTCGGTGGACCGGACGGTGACCGGGATCGGCCACCCTCGCGCCGGCTTGTCCAGTGCGGTGGAGTCCTATCAGGAGGCCGCGCAGGCCGCCCGGGTCGGTGCGCAACTGCCCGCACTGGGCCGGGTGGTCTCCTGGGCCGGCCTGGGCATCTACCGGGTGCTGTCCCAGCTGGACAGTCAGCACCTCGACGTCGCGGGCGTCCATCCCGGGTTGGAGCGGCTGCTGCGCGACGACGCCCACCAGGTGCTGCTGGAGACCCTGGAGGCGTACCTCGACCTGGCGGGCAACGCGCACGCGACCGCCGAGAAGCTCCGGCTGCACCGGACGACCCTCTACTACCGGCTGCAACGGGTGGAACAACTCGCCGGGACTGATCTCAAGGACGGCAACGAACGGCTGTGCCTGCACCTGGCCATGAAGCTCGGTCGGCTCAGCGGTCACTACCGTACGGCGTGACGGCACTCGGGCGGTGCGGTGGCCCTTCGCCGAGCCGGGATCTGTAAACAACCCTTGATATTAATCGTCACGGACGTCAATATGTGGAGGTCGCGGGTCACCGAAGCCTGGGGAGTGAGCCATGAGAAGCCGCCGGATCCTCGCAGTGCTGGCCGGGGCGGCGATGACCGTCACGGCCACCGTCGCCTTCGTCCCCAGCAGTACGGCAGCCGTGTCCTCGGCCAACGCCGTCCCGATGGTCGCCTGCACCGCGCCGGCCTGGGCCGAGGGCAGCACCTACCAGGCGGGCGCCCAGGTCACCTACGGCGGCAGGCTCTACCAGGCTCTGGTCACCCACACCGCGCACCCCGGCGCCGGCTGGAACCCGGCGGCGACCCCGTCACTGTGGCGGGATCTCGGCACGTGCTCGGGGACCACCCCACCGCCCACCACACCACCGCCGACGACCCCGCCGCCCACCACGCCACCACCGACCACTCCTCCCCCCACCACGCCGCCGCCGACCGGCGGAACCTGTGCGGTGAAGTCGCGGCCCACCGGCAAGGTGTTGCAGGGCTACTGGGAGAACTGGGACGGCGCCTCCAACGGCGTACACCCGGGGCTCGGCTGGATCCCGATCACCGACAGCCGGCTCACCCAGCACGGCTACAACGTGATCAACGCGGCGTTCCCGGTGATCCGCTCGGACGGCACGGTCCTCTGGGAGAACGGCATGGACGCCGGCGTGAAGGTGTCCACCCCGGCCGAGATGTGCCAGGCCAAAGCGGCCGGCGCCACCATCCTGATGTCGATCGGCGGGGCCGCCGCGGGCATCGACCTGAGCTCCGCCGCCGTCGCCGACCGGTTCATCGCGACGATCGTGCCGATCCTGACGAACTACCACTTCGACGGCATCGACATCGACATCGAGACCGGCCTGACCGGCAGCGGCAACATCAACACCCTGTCCACGTCGCAGGCCAACCTGATCCGGATCATCGACGGCGTGCTGGCCCGGATGCCGTCGAACTTCGGCCTGACCATGGCACCGGAGACCGCCTACGTCACCGGCGGCAGCGTGGTCTACGGCTCGATCTGGGGCTCGTACCTGCCGATCATCAAGAAGTACGTGGACAACGGCCGACTCTGGTGGCTGAACATGCAGTACTACAACGGCAGCATGTACGGCTGCGCCGGCGACTCGTACCCGGCGGGCACCGTGCAGGGCTTCACGGTGCAGACGCAGTGCCTGAACAACGGCCTCACCATCCAGGGCACCACGATCCGCGTGCCGTACGACAAGCAGGTCCCGGGCCTGCCCGCGCAGGTCGGTGCCGGCGGCGGCTACATGTCGACGTCGCTGGTCACGCAGGCCTGGAACTCCGTACCCGGCCTCAAGGGCCTGATGACCTGGTCGGCCAACTGGGACGGGTCGAAGGGCTGGACCTTCGGCGACAACGTGAAGCGCCTACAGGGCCGCTGACGCCCGACCAGGCCCGGACGTCGTTGCCGACGACGCGCTCTCCGAGCGAGGCGCGGGTGCCTCCCGCCTTGCCAGTTCCCGGCGTGAGGTGATGTTGAGCTTGCGGAAGATCTTGCGTAGGTGATAGTCCACGGTGCTCGGGCTGATGAACAGCTGCGCCGCCACCTCGCGGTTGGACGCGCCGTTCGAGACCCGGCGCGCGATGTCGCGCTCCTGGCTGGTCAGGCAGCAGCTCTGGGTGAAGTGGTCGGTCGTGTCGTGGTGGGCCAGCCGGCTGCGCAGTTCGCGGCGGGATGCCACGCCCAGCCTGTGGAACACTCCGCGTAGGTGGTGTTTGACGGTATGGGTGCTGATGACCAGGTGCGTCGCGACCTCGACGTTGGTGGAGCCTGCCGCCACCAGCAGGGCGATCTGTTCCTGTCGTGGGGTCAGCGCCGCACGGGGCAGGGCTCGGGCAGGCTCGGCTACGGCGCAGTGCATGGTGCTCCTCGGCGGGGGTTCGGGGTCTCGACGACGATCCGATCGCACCGCTGTGCACGACGAGTGCAGACTGAGTGCTCGCCCTACCCGCTCACGACGCGCCCCTCATCAGGCTCAGCCGGGCCCGGACGTACGCGACCATGGTCCGGTAGGCCTCGGCCTGCTCGATGCCGGAGACCTCGATGAGTTCCCGGAAGCCGTTGTCGGCGATCAGGTTCTCGAACTGCTGGCAGCCCCGTTCCGCGCGCGCCAGGTCGCCGAGGTCGAACGCGGCCCGCGCGAGGATCGCCGCGACGGCGCACCGGGGACCATTCGACTCGGAGACGCCTTCGGCCAGTCCCCACTCCGACACCTCCACCGCTCGTTCGAGCCTGCCGTGTTTCCAGGAGGACTCCGCGATGAGCTGTGCGTAGTAGATCTTCAGGTGATCGAGGTGCTTCGCCACCGCGATGGTCAGCCCTTCGTCGCCGGCCCGGGTGCCAGCCTCGAACCGATCGGTCCCCAGGAGCGCTCTCGTGAGTGTCAGCAGCGAGACGGCGAGGAGTTCCTGGCGCCCCGTCTGCCGGGCCAGTGCGACCGAGCGCTCCCCGTAGGCGATGGCGGCGTCGTGGTCGCCGCGCGACAACGAGAGCACGGCGAGGTTTCGCAGGACGTCGGCTTGTCCGGCGATCTCTCCGGCGCCGTCGAAGATGGACAGGGATCGACGGAGATATTCGTCGGCCCGGGGCAGCGGGGCGAAGGCCTCCCCGACGGTGCGGAGAAGCTCGGCCTCCATCAACGGCTCGCCGAGCACGTTGACCATGTCGAGGATCGCGAGCACGGTGTGTGTCCGGCGCGGGGGTATGGAGTTGCTGCCCGGTGCCGAGGCGGCGAGGACCATGGCCGCCGCGTCGCGCCGCAGGCCGTGTGCGAGGGCCACATCGATGGTCGCCCACAGCGCGGCCCGTTCCCGTCTGTACCAGGCGGCAGCCCGGGGCACGCTGTCGAACGATTCGGGCATCACGTCCGGCGGCGGTTCGTCGAGCGTGCCGGCTGGCTGCCGGTGGTGCCTCGCGTACGCCGCGCGGGCGGAGTGCAGGTAGTGCGTGATGAGACGCCGCTCGTACTCCGGTCGTTGGTGATCCTCGTCGAGGAGCTCAGCCGCATAGGCCCGCAGCAGGTCGTGCAGGACGTACCGCCCGGACTGCGACTCGTCGAGCAGGTTCGCGGTCACCAGTTCCGTGAGTAGTTGGCGAGCCCGTGTGCGACCGACTCCTACGATGCTGGCCACCGACTCCAGCGACATCCCTGGACCCGGATGGACGGCGAGGGCCCGAAACACCTGCGCCGTCGGAGGGGCGAGCGCCCGGTACGACCACGAGAACACCGACCGGACATCGTCGGACGAGTCCGCGCTGGACAACGCGTCGAGTCTGGCGGCCGGCGCCGCGACGTCGCTGACGACCGCGCTCAACGGCACTGCCGGATTGAGGGCCACGCGGGCCGCGACGATCGCCAGTGCGAGCGGCAGCCCGGCACAGAGCGTGATGACCTTGTCCAACGACTCCGGGTCCACGGTGGCGCGGCGGGCTCCGAGGCGGTTGATCAGGAGCTGTCGGGACTCGGCGGCGGTCAGCCGATCGACCTGCACGTAACGGGCGCCCTCCCGGGTGACCAGGCTCGTCATCCGGTGCCGGCTCGTCACGATGACCAGGCATCCCCGGGAGGCCGGCAGCAGCGGGCGGACCTGGTCGGAGTCGAGTGCGTTGTCCAGGAGAACAAGGAGGCGACGGCCGGACAGGCGACTGCGGTAGCGGGCCGCCTGCGCGTCGACGGTCTCCCGCGGTGACGCCACCGCAGGCTCGCCCAGTGACGCGAGCAACGTGGCGAGCGCCTCCTCCGACGACATGACGTGTCCGTCCGGATCCAGGCCCCTCAGGTTCAGGAACAGCTGGCCGTCGGGAAACTTGTCGGCGATCTGGTGGGCCCAGTGCACGGCGAGAGCGGTCTTGCCGATGCCACCCATACCGCCGAGCACGGTGATCACGATGGTCGCATCGCTGAACGCGTCGGACAGTTGGTCGTCGAGCACGGCGGCGACGCCGTTTCGTCGGACGAAACCCGCGACCGGCGGCGGCAACTGCGCGGGCCGGGGGACGTCCGGCGGGGGTGGCTCGTCCTGCGGGGTCCAGCCGCTGGCGAGCAGTTCCCGGTACGCCTCCCGCAGTTCCGGACCCGGGTCCACCCCCAGTTCCTCGGCAAGACGCTGGCGGGTGCTCTCGAAGACCCGCACGCCCTCTGCCCGGTGACCGGTGGCCACGTACGCGCGCATCAGGCAGGCCTGTAACGCCTCGTCCATCGGCGCTGCGGCGGCCACGCTCACCAGGGGGGTCAGTGCGGCGCCAGCCATGCCGTGGGCGATCGCGGCCTCGCTGGCCGCGAGCGCCACCGCGACGCGCTCCCGTTCGATCGCGACGAACTCCGGCGAGCTCAAGGCACTCGCCGGCAGGTCGGTGAACGCGGGGCTGCGGCCGAGTTCCAGAGCTGTCAGGTACGCCTGTACGCCGGCCACGACATCCCCGCCGGCGAGCGCCTCGCGGGCCCTACGGACCAGCTCGCGGTACATGGCCAGGTCGGAGTCCTCGGTCGCGAGGACCAGTCGGTAGCCCGTACCGGCTGGTAGGAGGTACCTGCCGGTCTCGCGGACGTCCAGGTCCGGTTCGAGGATCCGCCGGAGGTTCCCGACGTGCCGGTGGATCTGGTTGGCGGCGCTGGCCGGCGGTTGTTCGCCCCACAGGCTGTCGACGATGCTGTCGAGGCCGACCGCGTCACCCCCGGCGGCGAGGAGCTTGGCGAGGACGATCCGCTGGCGGACCGGGCCGAGATCGACGTCCGAGCCGTCCCGCCGGCAGCCAAGACCCCCGAAGACCTTGAACTCGCAGCGGGACTGCGGCACGTCCGGGGGCCTGCGGTCGGGCGTCGTCACGATTGACATCCTAGAGATGGAAGGGCAGCGGCTTCGCTTTTCGGCCCAGCCTGCGGTGCGCCCCGGGTTCCCCGCATCCCCCATCTTTCGTTGTCCTTAGGTCGGTCGACAAACACGGGGACTACGTGTTTTGGGTGATTCGCGAACCGGTGCCATATCCGTACCTTCGGCAGGGTTCCCACGTGCGGAACGCAAGCCCAAGGAGTGCGCATGCCCCATGTCACAGTTGGCTCAGAGGGAGCCGATTCGATCGACATCTACTACGAGGATCACGGCACCGGCACCCCGGTGGTCCTCAGTCACGGCTATCCGTTGAGCGGAAAGGCCTGGGAGAAGCAGGTTTCGGCACTGCTCGCCGCCGGCTACCGCGTCATCACGTACGACCGGCGGGGTTGGGGCAATTCCAGCCAGCCCACTGACGGGTACGACTACGACACGTTCGCCAGCGATGTGAACGTGCTGCTCACGGAACTCGACGTACGCGACGCCATCCTCGTCGGTCACTCGATGGGGACCGGCGATGTCGCCCGTTACCTGGGTCGCTACGGCACCGAGCGGGTCGCGAAGGCCGTGCTGATGTCGCCGATCCCGCCGTTCCTCCTGCGCACGGATGACAATCCCGAAGGCGCACCGCAGTCGTTGTTCGACGGCTTCATCCAGGCCGCTCGGGGAGACCGGGAGGCGTGGCTCAAGCAGTTCCTGCAGAACTTTTACAACCTCGACGTCTACGGTGGCTCGCTGGTCAGCGACGAGGCATTCCAGGCCAGTGTGAACGTGGCCGTTGCCGGTTCTCCGGTCGCCGCCGTGTCGTGCATCCCGACCTGGCTCACCGACTTCCGCGAAGACCTGGCCAAGATTGATGTGCCGGTTCTCGTGATCCAGGGTGACCAGGACCGGGTCCTACCCATCGGGGTGACCGGCCAGCGGGTGTCCACCTTCGTCGCGGATTCGCAGTTGCTCGTCATCGAGGGCGGCCCACACGCCATTGCCTGGACGCATGCCGACCAGGTCAATGACGCCTTGCTCGACTTCTTCAAGAAGTGAAAGGAAACACCGTGAAAATGTCCTTGCGGCGCCGCGTCATCTCCGTAGGCGTGGCCATCGGCGCCCTCACCCTCGTTGGTGCCGGCATCGGCACCGCGCAGGCCTCGACGAACCACGTCGGGCAGTCGCGCCCCGCGGCGGCCAAGCCGACCGTCGTGCTCGTGCACGGCGCGTGGGCGGACGGGTCGAGCTGGGACAAGGTGGCAGCCAAGCTCCAGCACGACGGCTACCGGGTCGTCACCCCGCCGAACCTGCTGTCGGGCGTGGAGAAGGACGCCAAGAACCTCCGCGCGTACCTGGACACCATCAGCGGACCGATCGTCCTGGTCGGGCACTCCTACGGCGGCATGGTGATCACGAACGCCGCTCTGGGTGATGAGCAGGTCAAGGCCCTGGTGTACGTGGACGCGTACATCCCGGACCAGCACGACAGTGTGTACTCGCTGACCTCGGCCCTGCCGGGCTCGGTCTTCGCGGCCGAAGCGTCCACCGTCTTCGACGTGGTTGCCAACCCCAACGACGAAGACCCACACAACGTCAACCTCTACGTCAAGCCGTCGGTCTACGGCACGGCGTTCGCCGACAAGAGCATCCCCGCCAAGGACGTCGCGGTGCTCGCCTCCCGGCAACGTCCCCTGGCCTACAACGCCCTGACCGAGGAGGCCACCGAGCCGGCCTGGCGCACCATCCCCTCGTGGTCCGTGATCGGCAAGCAGGACGCCGTCATCCCGGCCGCCCAGCAGGTCGTGATGTCCAAGCGCGCCAAGGCACACACCATCGAGATCAACGCCCCGCACCTGTCCATGGTCACCGACGCGGGCGCGGTCACCAATCAGATCGAGGCTGCCGCCAAGGCGACCAGCTGACACGACGGGAGGCCGTGGCATCGCTCACCGCGATGCCACGGCGTCCTGGTCAGGGTCTCTCGGCCGGCCGCTGGGTGCGCCGCATGGCCCGCCGGCCGGAGTGGTCAGTCCTCAGCAGCGGTTCGGCTGCGCACCACCAACTCGCCGATCTCCAACCGGCCGACGCGCAGCTCCCGCACGATCGCCCGGCGGATCGTCAGCCGCCCGATGACCAACGCCCCGACGGCGACCGCTCCGACGGCCAGCGCCCCGACGGCGAGGGCTCCGAACGAGGCCGCCCCCGCAGCCCGCGCGCCCGTGGCCGCCGCGCCGGTCGCCACCGCGCCGTTGGCCCGCGTCCCCGTCAACCGCATCAAGCCCACCTCTCGCTTCATTCCTCCATTGTCGGCGCACCGCCGGCTGCTCGCCCCCCGATCCTCGCCCGTGCCGCCCGCTCCGGTCACCGCTGATCAGGTCCCCCGCCCCCCGGTGGTCGCCGCGCTGGTACTTGTGCCCGAGCACGGAAAAGCGAGATCATCACGCATGCTCGACCCCTCGCCCGAGGACGACCGGACCTCACCGACGGTCTCCACGCCACGTTTCGTGGGACGTGACCGGGAGATGGCGGCGCTGCGGGGGGCGTTGGCCCGGCCACCGGCGATCGTGCTGGTGGAGGGCGAGGCGGGGATCGGGAAGAGCCGGCTGCTGCGAGAGTGGTTGGCCGCGCCGGACGAGCGCACGGCCTTGGTGTCGGTGTGCCCACCGCTTCGTGAGTCGTTGACGTTGGGGCCGATCGTCGACGCGTTCCGCGGGATCGACCGTCCGGTGCCGCGACTGCGGCTCACCGAGCTCGCGGGTGCGTTACGGCCCCTGTTCCCTGAGTGGTCGTCGGACCTGCCGCCCGCACTGCCGCCCCTGGACGATGCGAAGGCGGCACGGCATCGCCTCTTCCGCGCCCTGGACGAGCTGCTGCGGGCTCTGCGTGTCGACGTTCTCGTGCTCGAGGACGCGCACTGGGCCGACGAGGTCACCTTGGAGTTCCTGCTGTTCGTCACCTCCCGCCAGCATTCGGACGGGCCCAGCCTCGTGGTCTCGTACCGGCCGGAGGAGGTGGACGTCGGGTCGCTGTTGCTGCGGTTGACGTCCCGGTTGCCCGCTGGCGTGACCCAGCTGAGGATCGCGCTGGCACCGATGCGGCCCGCCGACACGGCGGCGCTGGTGTCCTCGATGCTCGACGGCAACCCAATCTCGCAGGAGTTCACGACGTTCATGCACGAGCGGACCGGTGGCGTTCCGCTGGCACTGGAGGAGTCGGTTCGCCTCATGTGCGACCGCGCCGACCTCGTCGTCCGCGACGGACAGTGGGTTCGGCTGAAGCTGCGTGAGCTACAGGTGCCGCCAACGGTGCGTGACTCCACCCGGGAGCGGGTGGGCCGTCTGTCGCCGACGGCGCAGCAGGTGTTGCGGGCCGCGGCCACGTTGGGCGAACGGTCATCGGTCGCCACGATCGCAATAACCGCCGGACTGTCGCCAGCAGCGTGTCGAGGCGCTATCGCGGAGGCGGCCGACGCCGGGGTCCTGGACGGAGACGACCGCGGCCGGTGGCGATTCCGGCATGTGCTGGCCGCCACGGCTGTCTACGAAGCTATCCCGTTGACCGACCGCAGACACTTCCACCTGCTGGCCGGCCGGGCCGTGGAGACCATCCACCCGCCGCCTCTCGCACGCCTTGCCCGCCACTTCCGTGAGGCGGGCGAGACGCAGTCCTGGGCGCGGTACGCCGAGCAGAGCGCCGAGCTGGCCATGGCCTCGGGTGACCACACCAAGGCGGTGGACCTGCTGGTCGATCTGTTGTCGTGGGCGGTGCTGCCCACGGAGGGCCGGGCACGGGTCGCGCGTATCGCCGGAGTTGCCGCACTGGGCCGTCGTGAACCTGTCGACGAGGTCTACCACCGCGTGATCCGTACCCTGCGTTCGGTGTTGGAGACCCCCGGTCTCTCGGCCCGTCAGCAGGCCGAGATCCGTAACCCCCTGGGCCGGCTCCTGATCACCGGGGGTGAGGCGCGGGCCGCACTCAGCGAGCTGGAACAGGCGGTGGCCAACCTCGACCATGACCCGCTCGAAGCGGCTCGGGCGATGACGTACCTGGGATGGGCGTATGCGGGGCCATGGCCGGCGTCGACCCATCGGCGTTGGCTGGACCGCGCCGCCGAACTCACCGCCGGATTCGCCTCTCCCGCGGAGCGGCTCAACCTGGCCGGTAACCGCGCCGCGGCGCTACTCATGCTCGGTGAGGAGGAGGCCTGGGACGTCGTCGCCGGCCTGCCCATCGACGGCGCGACCTCGGCGGAGCGTCTCGACGTGGCCCGCATCCACGCGAACGTCGGGACCGGCGCCCTGATCTGGGGTCGGTACGCCGACGCGGAGAAGCACCTCGACGTGGCCCTGCGTCTCGCCGATGCCGAGCAGGCGTCCCGGTTGCACCACAACGTCCGACTCGAACAGGCCAACCTGGCGTGGTTCACCGGCCAGTGGGAGGGGCTCGCAGAGCGCAGCGCGGCGCTCGCCGATGCCGACCGGGACCGGCCGGCTCATTACCTCGGCAGCATTCGCCTCGCTGCCCGGCTGGCGGCCGCAGCCGGACGGCGGCGCGCGGCGGAGGAGCAGTTCCGGCTCGTCCTGGAGGAGTCTGCCCGTCTCGGCGCAGCCGACGACACGATGGAGGCCGCCGCTGCGCTGGCCAGACTCTGGCTGGCGGACGGTAACAGCGCCCGGGCGCTGCAGATCACGAACGAGCCGATGGAGACCGTCCTGAAGAAGGGCATCTGGGTCTGGGCGACGGACCTCGTCCCTGCCCGGGTCGAGGCGCTCCTCGCCGCAGGCGACCTCTCGGCCGCGACACGCCTGAGCGACCAGTTCGCCAGAGGACTGCGTGGCCGTACGGCGCCTGCGCCCCGCGCCGCCCTCACCGTGTGCCGCGCCCTGCTGGTCGCCGCCGCCGGGGACCACGGCCGGGCGGCGACGGCACACGATCGCGCGGCGCGTGCCTGGAGCGCGTTGCCGCGCCCCTACGAGGCGATGCTCGCCCGTGAGCGTCAAGCCGAGGCGCTCGTCGCGCACGGCGAGGTCCATCAGGGCCGGGAGTTGCTGGCCGCACAGTACGAGCAGCTGTTCAGGATGGGCGCTCGCGGCGACGCCGACCGTGTCGCGCACCGACTCCGTGAACACGGCGCCGACGTTCCGCGACTGTGGCGCGGCGGCCGACGCGGGTACGGCGACCAACTCTCACCTCGCGAGCTCGATGTGGTCCAGCTGGTCATTGCCGGCAAGACGAACCGGGAGATCAGCCGGATTCTGGCGAAGTCACCGGCCACTGTGGATCAGCAGCTCCGCGCGGCGATGCGCAAGTTGAAGGTGACCTCCCGAACCGCGCTCGCGGTCAAGGCAGTGGAGGCCGGAGTGTTCGCGGAAGAGGACTCCGTCAGCGACGCGTCGTGAAAATTGACGTATCCGCTGGATAGCTAAGGTCACTCGTCCGCGCCGAGCATGGCTGCATGATCCATAGCCGTAGGGCGATGCATGCCTGAGCAACCTGTCGCGCGTGACGACTCCGCGATCGAGCACCAGCCACCTCTCGAGCTGCCTCGGGATCCGCACGACAACGCCCCCGACGCCTCCGACGCCCACGACGCCGACGGCCACGAGAGCCACGACCCCTACCAACCCCTGTAGGCGGAAGGACCCCCATGACATTGAGAGCCCTCGCGGCAACGCTTGCCGCTGTGGTCGGCCTGAGCGTCGTCCAGCCACTACCGGCGTCCGCCGCTGAGCCGGACCCCGGCGCGGCAGGCAAGAAGATCGCCTCGGACCTGACGGACCGCTTCCGCACCGAGAAGGCCCCCGACTTCTGGATCACGTTCGACACCAGGGCCGACCTCGAGCCGGCGAAGAAGATCACCGACTGGACCGCTCGCGGTCAGTTCGTCTACGACGCGTTGACCGCTGCGACGAAGAAGTCCCTGGCGATGGTCTCCCCCGAGCTCGACCGGGCAGGGGTCAAGTACACCTCGTACCCGATCGCCAACGCCGTGCTGGTCAAGGGGGGCACCGAGAAGCTCGCCCTCACCGTGGCCTCCAAGGCGCAGGTCGCCAAGATCCACGCGACGCCGCAGGTCGCGCTGGTCGAGCCGGTGGACAAGAAGGTCCCCGCCGACCAGGCTGCCCGCCCCACCGCTCCGAAGGCCACGGCCGAGGCAGGCACCTCCACCTGGGGTCTGGACGCCATCCACGCCCCGCAGGCATGGGCCATGGGTGCGACAGGTGCGGGCATCACCGTGTCCAACCTCGACTCGGGTGTCCAGTTCGACCACCCCGCCCTGCTGAACACGTACCGTGGCGCGAAGCCCGACGGCACCGTCGACCACAACTACAACTGGATGGCCACCCGTGGCACGTGCACGGGCGCACCGTGCGACGACAACGGACACGGCACACACACCATGGGCACCATGGTCGGCGACGACGGCACCAACCACGTCGGCGTCGCCCCGGACGCACAGTGGATCGCGACGAACGGTTGCTGTGAGAACACCGGTGTCGAGTCGCTGCTGCGGTCCGGCTGGTGGCTGCTCGCCCCGACCGACCTGCAGGGGAACAACCCCGACCCGTCCAAGCGTCCCCACGTCGTCAACAACTCGTGGGGCCAGACCGTCGAGCACAACTTCGACGACTTCTTCCGGGCCATCGACGAGGCATGGTCAGCGGCGGGCATCTTCAGCACCTGGTCATCGGGTAACACCGTGCCGTACGCGGCCTGCGACACCGTCTCGTCGCCCGGCTCCGCCGAGAGCGCCTACTCCGTCGGCGCGTACTCGTCGGACGGCACGCTCGCGTTGTTCTCCCGCAAGGGAGAGGGTGAAGGTGGCCGGATCAAGCCCGAGATCTCCGCTCCGGGCGACGCGGTCCTGTCGTCGTACCCGAACAACAGCTACGTCGAGATGTCCGGCACCTCGATGGCGTCACCGCACGTCGCTGGTGCCGTCGCGGCGCTGTGGAGCTACGACCCGACCCTCGTCGGGCAGGTCGAAGAGACGCGCCGTCTGCTCGGCGAGTCGGCCGTCGACGTCGACGACACCGAGTGCGGTGGCACCGCCCAGATCAACAACAAGTACGGCGAAGGCCGGCTCGACCTCGTCCGCCTGCTCGAGCTCGCGCCCCGCAAGGGCGGCACCCTGACCGGTGTCGTCACCGCCGACGGCGCCCCGGTCGCCGCCGCCGAGGTGACGATCAGCGGACCGTTCAGCCGGTCGATCGGCACCGACAAGGACGGCCGGTTCACCACGAACCTCCCGGTCGGCGACTACCAACTCAGCACCAAGGTCTTCGGCTACCTGACCGCGACCGCCAACGTCACGATCACCCTCGGCCAGGACACCTCCGTCACGCTGCCGCTCGCGGCCGCCGCGAAGCACGACATCGGCGGCCGGGTCGTCGACGACAAGAAGCGGCCCGTCCCGAACGCCGACGTCTCCGTCACGGGCACGCCGCTCAAGCCGGTACGCACGGACGCCAACGGCGCGTTCACGATCAGCGCGGTTCCCGAGGGCGGGTACACGCTGACCGTCAAACCCAACGCCTGCTTCTCCCCCACCACTGTCCCGCTGACCGTCGGCGCGCAGAACGAGTCGCGCGAGATCGCGGTCGGGCTCGTCGTCGACGAGGGCGGCTACAGCTGCGCCGTCTCGGAGGGCGAGTACCTGCGCGGCACCGACCCGGTCGCTTTCACCAGCGGGGTGTGGGCCACGGTGAAGCTGCCGTTCCCGATCGCGCTTTACAACGGCAGCCACGACACCCTCGGTGTCGGCCTGCGCGGCATCATCTCTCCGGACGGCAGCACCGGACCCGGCTACGGCGGCGCGGGCGCCTTCCCGTTCTACCTGGAGAGCCCTGTCGAGTTCGCCTCCGGCGGTGGTGTCTTCACCGCGGCCACCACTGTCAACGGTGAGGACGCCTTCGTCGTCGAGTACCGCAACACCAAGCTCTGGGCTTACCCGGTCCGGTCGGAGTACACGTCGCCGGTCAGCTTCTCGGCCACGTTCACCCGCTCGGGCACGGTGATCTTCGGGTACGGCGACGGTGTCGGGAGCGACGACCCGGTGACCGCCGGCGCGACCGGCGTCACCGGCATCCAGGGCTGGGCCGGCGTCGACGGCATCCGGTTCTCCGACCACGCCCCGGTGCTGCGCGACGGGATGGTCGTCACCTACGACCTGCCGGATTTCGGGTACCTCGACGCGACCGTCGTGGACCAGAACGACGGGCTGCCGGTGGCTGGCGCCAAGGTCTCCTTCAGCGACAAGGACGGGCTCGTCGAGACCGTCACGACCAACGGAACCGGCATCGTGCACCGCCAGCTTCCGGTCGGCGACTACACCATGACTGTCGACACGCCGAACTACACGACCGCGTCGTACCCCTTCTCGCTCGACAAGCTCTACGCGCACGCGAAGATCGACGCCCGCCTGACCACGGGTGTCGCCGGCCTGAAGGCCGACGGCCTCGAGACGCTGCTGGGTACCGACCAGAACGGCGTGGGTTCGCTGACGCTGACCAACACCGGCTCCGCCCCTCTGACGTACACCCTGGGCGAGGCCGCGCGGCACCCCGAGCTCGACGCCGCCGGCGCCACCGCGCGCACCGGCACGGGTGCGGCCAGCACAATCGACCTAGCCGCCTGGAAGGCCGGCGCGAGCGGCATGAAGGCGTCGACCGTCGACGGCAAGGCCGCGACGTCGAGCGCCGCGGAAGCGCAGGCGGCCGCCAAGGTCGGCGCGACCTCCGGCGGGGACGTCATCACCCGCATCACCATTCCCGGCACGATCGCCGAGAAGGAGCCCTCCGGCATCGGGTACGACGGCGACGTCTGGGTCCACGACTACAACGCCCGGACCAACACCGCCTACACGGTGACCGGCAAGAAGACCGGAAAGGTCTTCGACGCGGCGTGGAACCCCGCGTACCGGGCGTTCGACCTGGCGCTCGACACCAAGACCGGTGACATGTGCCAGATGGAGGACAGCCCGGCCAGCTACATCCACTGCTTCAACCGGGACACCGGCAAGGAGACCAGGCAGATCAAGGGTGACTGGTCCACGCTGCAGCTGACCGGACTCGCCTACAACCCGACGGAGGACGTGTTCTACGTCGGCGGCCGGAGGAACGGTCAGATCGGCACTGTCGCCGGCACGTCCCACGACAACCCGGGCGCGCTGCTGTCCTTCTGCGCCCCACCACTGCCCGAGGTCATGGGCCTGGCCTACAACCAGGCGTCGGACACCATCTGGTACACCGATCTCACCTCGAACCGGCCCAGCCGTCTACTCCAGATCGACCCCGACGACTGCTCGCTGGTGAACGCGTGGTGGTTCCCGGGCCAGAAGGTGGGCCAGGGCGGCGGCCTCGAAACCGACGCGACCGGGGCGCTGTGGGCGGCCGACCAACTCGCCGACGACGTCGTGCTGGTCGACGTCGAAGACGACCTGATCACCGACCTGCCGTGGCTGTCGCTCTCCTCGACCGGTGGGACCCTCGCTCCGGGTCAGTCGACGACCGTCAAGGTCTCGATCTCCACGAAGAACACCAAGCCGGGGGTCCTCGGCGCGAACATCGTGGTCAGGTCCGACTCCGGACGCCAGTCCAAGACCTACGTCCCGGTGACGCTCACGACCACGAAGTACCAGGTCGGTGTCAACGCCGGTGGCGCGAAGCTCACCGACAGCTCCGGCTACACCTGGTCCGCCGACCAGGCCGCCAGCAAGAAGGCGTGGGGCTACGAGGGGAAGACGAAGGTCACCGCCACGAAGACCGCGATCGACGGCACGACGGACGACACCCTGTTCCAGTCGCAGCGCACCACGCCGGACAAGCAGTTGTTCTACCGCTTCCCCGACGCGCCCAAGGGCACCTACGCCATCGACCTCGGGTTCGCCGAGATCGAGAACGTGGCCAAGGGCAAGCGGGTGTTCGACGTCCTCGTGGACGGAACGCTGACCGAGTACGCGTACGACCCGGCTGCGGCGGTCGGGCCGAACGCCGCGGACTGGCGCACCGCCGTCGTGAAGCACGAGGGTGGTCCGCTGACCGTGGAGCTGCGGGGCTCAAAGGGCCTCAAGGCCCCGACCATCGCCGCGCTGCGGGTGACGCTCGACCCGCGAGCGGACGTGGCGGAGCCGGAGCCGGAGCCGGAGCAGCCGGAGCCAGGCCCCGTACCGGTGGCTCCCGCCGGTCGCTCGTATTCGGTGAAGGTGACCGACGGGCTCTACCGCCAGGGCACGGAGGAGTCCGGGTGGCACGGCGACGACGAATACGGCGTGCTGTGGTTCGACTCCACCTTCCTGCAACCGTTCTACGACACGGCCTGGGACGGCGTAGCCGTGACGACGAACGGCACGCTGATCTTCGACCGGGCCAGCACGTCGGGGAGCAACACGGCGCTGCCGTCGCCGTACCCGATCGACGCCGTCTATCCGCTCTGGGACGACCTCATCGTCGACGACGAGGCAGGCATCTACTTCGGCAAGACCGAGGTGGACGGGGTGGCGGCGCAGGTCATCGAGTGGCGCAACGTCGCCTTCTACAGTGACCGGACGGCTCGCGTGAGCTTCTCGGTCACCCTGATCGCGGACGGACGGATCCAGATCGGGTACGGCGACGGCGTCGGCGGCGACAACCCGCTGACCCGAGGGTCGTCGGCGACGGTCGGTGTGGAGAGCCTGACGCGCAACCCGGCGAGCCAGTACTCCTTCAATCAGCCCATCCTGAAGGCCGGCCTGGGGCTGGAGTACACCCTTCCGGCCGCGGGCACGATCGAGGGCACGGTCACCGACAAGAACGACGGCAAGCCGATCGCCGGCGCGATCGTCACGATCAAGGGGCCCAACGGCGAGCGGGTCATCACGACCGACGCCAAGGGCCGGTGGAAGGCCCAGGCGCTGGTCGGCGGGAACACCGTGCAGGTCGAGTCGCCGAACTACGTCGCCGCCAGCCACCCCGTGACCATCGCCAAGAAGGACCAGGCCGAGGTTGTCGACACCGCGTTGACCACCGGCATCGCCACCGTCACCGGAGCCGACGTCGACTGGCTCCTCGACAAGGACCAGAAGGCGACTGCCGACGTGACAGTCACCAACACCGGCTCCGCCCCGCTGGAGGTGCGGATCAGTGAGCAGAAACGCACCGGCGACGGCGGGCACGAGGCCGCCGACCTTCCCTGGCTGACCCTCACGGGACCGGCGGCAACCGGCACTGTCACGCTCGCGGCCGGTACGTCCACCACCGTCACGGCGACCGCCGACAACGCCGGCGTCGCGCCCGGCGTACTCGTCGGGGATCTGCTCGTGGCGTCGAACGCCGGCAAGGGCGAGACCCAGGTCAAGCCGGTCCGCCTGGCGACCTCGGCCTACTGGAAGGGCGTCGACGTCGGCGGATCCGGGTACGTCGGTGCCGACGGTTTCTTCTGGTCACCCGACCAGGGGCTTGGCTCGCGGCCGTGGGGCTACGTCGGCGGCACGGCGCACACCACCAGGGCCGACATCGCCGGAACCGAGGACGACGCGCTGTTCCGCACCCAGCGCTCCGGCAGGACGTTCAGTTACGTGTTCAAGAACGCCCCCGCCGGGACGTACCGCATCGGCCTCGACTTCGCGGAGATCGAGAAGGTCAAGGCCGGCGATCGTGCCTTCGATGTGCTGATCAACGGCAAGATCGCGCTCTACGATCACGACGTGCAGGCGAAGGTGGGTGCGCTGACCGCGGACAGCAACATGGTCACCGTCGACCATGCCGGCGGTGATCTGACGATCGAGCTTCGCCGCGAGAACGGCGAGAGCAACCCGATCCTCAACGCCCTGAAGGTCCAGCAGGACCCGCGTCTCTGAGATAGCCGACCGATCCACCAGCAGTGGTCAGAGCCTCCTCGACGTTCCTGCCGAGGAGGCTCTGACCACGACGGTTGCGGACGAGTTCGCCGCCCCGGCCTCCCGTCACCGGATGTTCCGTTCCGGGCCGGCGGGCCGGACGTGCTTTAGGATTCCGCGAGGCATCTGCGCCGTCGGCACGTCGGCGCGGAGGGCGGCACCGATCCGAGCGGCGAGACGGTGCCACCGGGTCAGGCGTGCGGTTCGAGGGAGTGTCGCAACGATGAGCAGCGCCGCGCAATGGCCGTCCGACGAGGCAGACGTCTTCGCTGGTGACGGCGAGGTCGGCCGTGACCTCGCGAAGGTGGACTGGGCATCGACTCCGCTGGGGGATCCCGCACTGTGGCCGCAGAGCCTGCGGACGGCGGTGAGCATCCTGCTGTCGTCACGCTTCCCGATGTGGATGGCCTGGGGTCCTGAGCTGACCTTCTTCTGCAACGCCGCGTACCGGCGTGACACCCTCGGCCGCAAGTACCCGTGGGCTCTGGGTCGACCGGCCAGTGAGGTGTGGGCGGAGATCTGGCCGGACATCGGCCCTCGGATCGATCGGGTGCTGACCACCGGCGTCGCGACCTGGGACACGGCGTTGCTGCTGTTTCTGGAGCGGTCCGGTTACCGGGAGGAGAGCTACCACACCTTCTCCTACAGCCCGCTGCGCAACGACGACAACGCCCTCATCGGCATGTTGTGCGTGGTCAGTGAGGACACCGACCGTGTCGTCGGCGAACGACGGATGACCACGCTGCGTGATCTCGGGTCCGATCCCAGTGTGGTACGTACCGAAGAGGAGATGGTGACCTTCGCGGGCCGACAGCTCGGCCACAACGACCTCGACCTTCCGTTCACGGCGATCTACCTCCTCGATGGCGACGGCAGCGCCCGTCTGGCGGCGGCCGCTGGCATAACCGCAGGTCACTCCGCAGCCCCGAGCACGATCTTGGCCCACGAATCGACCCCGGTGTGGCCGGTGGCGGCGCTGGCGCGGGGCGAGTCGCCACTCGTCCCGCTCGATGGCGCCCCGTTCGGGGACCTGCCGACCGGGGCGTGGTCGCAGCCGCCCACCCAGGCACTCCTGGTGCCGCTGCTGCAACAGGGCGACACGCCGTACGGCTTCCTGGTGGCCGGCTTGAATCGGTACCGACCGCTCGATGACGGGTACCGCGGCTTCGTCGAACTGGCCGCGGGTCACGTCGCTGCCGGTATCGCGAGCGCCCGCAGCTACCAGGCGCAGCAGCAGCGGGCCGAGGAACTCGCCGAGATCGACCGCGCGAAGACGGCGTTCTTCTCCAACATCAGCCACGAGTTCCGCACTCCACTGACGTTGATCATGGGTCCACTGGACGAGTTGCGTTCCCGCCTCGGCGACACCGACGAGGGGGTACGCGAGGAGTTGCAGGTCATGCACCGCAATGGGCTGCGACTCGGGAAGCTGGTCAACGCGCTGCTGGACTTCTCCCGGATCGAAGCCGGACGGATGCAGGCCCACTACGAGCCGGTGGACCTCGCCGCGGTCACCGCGGATCTCGCCAGCGTCTTCCGCTCCGCCGTCGAACGCGCGGGTCTCACCTTCGAGGTGGACTGCCAACCACTACCCGAGCCGGTGTACATCGACCGCGGCATGTGGGAAAGATCATCCTGAATCTCCTCAGCAACGCCCTGAAGTTCACCTTCGACGGCGCCATCCGGGTACGGCTGCGGGCAGAGCACGGCCGGGCGGTGGTGACAGTTGTCGACACCGGGGTCGGGGTGCCCGCCGAGGAGATGCCCCGACTGTTCGAACGGTTCCACCGCATCGACAACGCCCGGTCACGCTCGAACGAGGGCAGTGGCATCGGCCTGGCGCTGGTGCGGGAACTCGTCGGGCTGCAGGGCGGTGACGTCAGCGCCGACAGCACCATCGGCCAGGGCACCACCTTCACCATCGGGCTGCCCTTCGGGAGTGGTCACCTGCCGCCGGGCACCGTCGCCTCCGGCGGGGAGCGCGACGTATCCGCCGCCGCCGAACCGTTCGTCGAGGAGGCGCTGCGCTGGCTCCCGCAGGAGCCGTCAGCGGGCACGCCCACAGAGGTCGCCGGACCCAGCGGGTGGGAGACGACGACAGACGCACGGCCCGGCTCGGCACGCATCCTGGTCGCCGACGACAACGCTGACATGCGGGAGTACCTCAGCCGCCTGCTACGCGCGGCTGGCTACCGGGTCGAGGCGGTCAACGACGGCCACCTGGCCCTGCAGGCGGCACGCGCCAGTCAACCCGATCTCGTCGTCAGCGACGTGATGATGCCCGGCCTGGACGGTCTGCAACTGGTAGCCGCGCTGCGCGCCGAACCTCGTACGGCGGGAACTCCCGTCCTGCTGCTGTCGGCGCGGGCAGGGCAGGAGGCCTCCATCGAGGGGTTGGAGGCGGGGGCGGACGACTACCTGGTCAAGCCCTTCGCCGCCGCCGAGTTGCTGGCCCGGGTGCGGACGAACGTGACGTTGGCCCGGCTGCGCAACCACCACGCCCGGTGGCGCACGGCCCTGATCGACTCGCTTCAGGAGGCCTTCTTCGTCTGCGACGAGAACGGCTCCGTCGTCGAGATCAACACCACCTTCACCGACATCCTCGGCTACGGCCCCGAAGGGCTTCCCTACCCCGCCAATCCCCCGTGGTGGCCGAGCCGGGAGACCGAGCCCGAGGCATACCAGCAAGTCACCGATGCGCTCACCCAGCTCACGGGTCAGACCAGCGGTGCGTACACCATCCCGGTGACGCACCGGGACGGCCATCGTCTGTGGGCCGCCGCCGCCTTCAACCAGGTGCAGGACCCGGACACCGGCCGACGGGTGATCGTCGGCACCTTCCGCGATGTCACGGCGGAGCACTACGCCGTGCAACGGGAGAGCGCACTGGCCGCCCTGAGCATCCGCCTGTCGCAAGCGGACAACCTCGCCGACGCGTTGCACGGCGTCCTCGACGAGCTACGGGGGCTGTGGCGCGCCACGCGCGTTCTCGCGGCTGTCTTCGACGGCTCCCACACCCCGACGATCACCGCCACCGATCCTCACCAGCGCTGGGACACCCTCACCGACCAACGCCGCCGGATGCTCACCGACCTGCGCGATCGGCCCCTGCTCACCACAGTCGCGGACCACACCACGGGCGTCGGAATCGCCGTGGAACATCCCCACGGCACGATGGCCCTGTGGATCGACCTCGGCGAGAGGCGCCCCGTCACCGAACAGGACGAGACCCTGCTGGCCCTGCTGGCCGGCCACCTCGGCCAAGGGCTGCGCCGGGTGCAGCACATCGATCAACAGCGGGAGACCGCCCTCGCGTTGCAACGGGCCATCCTCGGCCCCGCACAGCTGCCCAGCGGCTTCGCCGCGCGGTACGCACCCGCCACCCGGCCGTTGAAGGTCGGCGGCGACTGGTACGACACCATCGCGCTCGTCGACGGGCAGATCGGCATCGTCGTCGGCGACTGCGTCGGTCACGGACTGCGAGCCGCCACCGTCATGGGCCAACTCCGCAGCGCCTGCCGTGCCCTGCTGCTGCAGGACTCCAGCCCGTCGCGCACGCTCACCGCACTCGACCGTTTCGCCGCTCAGTTGCCCGGAGCGCTGTGCGCGACGGTCTTCTGCGGCGTCCTCGACCCGACGACCGGACAGCTGCGCTACGCCAGCGCCGGGCATCCTCCCGCCATCGTCACCTCACCCGACGGCAACACCCGGTTGCTCGACCAGGGTCACTCCCGCCCCCTCGGCGTTCGAGGCAGCGCCGAGCGACCCGAAGCCGAGGAACGGGTGCCGGCACGAGCCACCCTGATGCTCTACACCGACGGGCTCGTCGAACGCCGCCGCCAACCGCTCACCGCAGGCATCGGCCAGGTCGTGACGGTGATCCAGAACGGACGCGCCCACCCCATCGAGACGCTCGCCACCGACGTCATGGATCAACTCAGCCCGCCCGGGGGATACGACGACGACGTCGCGGTCCTGCTCTACCGTCACCCCGGCCCGCTGGAACTCGACTTCGCCGCCGAAGCCACCGGCCTCGCACCCGTGCGCAGCGCACTACGAAGCTGGCTCGAGCGCTGCGGGCTGAGTCCCACCAACGCCTACAACGTCCTGGTGGCCGCCGGCGAAGCCTGCGCCAACGCCATCGAGCACGGACACCGCGACAACCCGGGCGGACGGATCCGGCTACGGGCCACCGCCACCGCCGACGGCCTGCACCTCAGCGTCACCGACAGCGGGCACTGGAAGACACCTCAGCCGGAAGCCGGCAACCACCGGGGACGAGGCCTGCTCCTCATGCGGGCCCTGATGGACGCCATCACCGTCACGCCCAGTGCCACCGGCACCACCATCGACATGCAGGCGAGGATCCCATGAGCACCACACTGACCCTCACCACCGACCAGCGGCCCGACGGCGCTCTCGTACTGACCGCCATCGGGGAGGTCGACATGAGCAACGCCGCCGACTTCGGGGACGCCCTCACCCGCGCCGTGGACGCTGCCCCCGGCCCGCTGACGGTCGACCTGACCGCACTGGAATACCTCGACAGCGCGGGCCTGGCCGTCCTGTTCCCCCACGTCGAGCGGATCCACCTCATCGCCAGCCCGATCCTGGCTCCCGTCCTGATCATCGCCGGGCTCGCCGACCTGATGACAGTCACTCCTGCCTGACAGATCTCAGGGCCTTTGCCAGGCTTAGGCGACGAACCGGGCTGGCACCCACATCCGACGGCAGGAGATGCCCACCGATGAAAGGCCGTTACGCCAACCTGAACCGGATCCGGACCCTCGACCCCGAGCGCGACTACCTGGACATCTACCAGACGATGCTGCGCTACGAGTTCCCGTGGGACATGAAGCTCGGCCTCAACCTCGCCTTCAACAGGTCCTTCTCCATCCCCGCCATCGCCGCGGTGCACACCACCACCGGTGAGCTGACCGACCGCACCCAGAAGCGGATCGACGACACCGGCCTGCTGATGTACGAGATGGTGCTCAACGGCTTCGAGCAGCCCCGTGGTCGGGACGCGTTGCGGCGCGTCAACCAGATCCACCGCCCGTACGACATCGGTAACGACGACTTCCGCTACGTCCTCGGCTGCCTGGTGGTCATTCCGACGCGGTGGCTGCAGGAGTACGGCTGGCGCCCGCCCTGTTGCCACGAGCGGCAGGCCACCTACCTGTTCTACCGGGAGCTCGGCCGACTGATGGGCATCACGGACATCCCCGGGTCGTACGAAGAGTTCGAACTCTGGTTCACCGCGCACGACGCTGCTCACCTCCAGCCGAACGACGACGCGGCGGCGATCGAACGGGCCACCCGGATGCTGATGCTCACCCGGATCCCCCGGCCGTTTGGACCGCTGGGGAACGCGCTGGTCAGTGCCATGTACGACGCGCCACTGCGGCAGGCGATGCGCGTCGACGCGCCGCCGTGGCCGGTCCGGGCCGGCCTGCACGTGGCGCTGAAGCTGCGCTCGCGGTCGCAGCGGTGGTTCGGCGCGCCGCGGACGACGGCGCTGTTCGCCGACGGGATCAAGGCCAAGAGCTACCCCGACGGGTACGAGATCAACCAAGTCGGTCCGCAGCACGACCGCGTGCATGAGTAGGACGTCAAAGCTGCTGGCGTAGTCAGCTCTGCTGGTAGTTCACTGCGGCGAAACCGCACGGCTGGTGCAGGTGCAGGTAGTAGGCACCTTCGCCGTACTCGTCCAGGTCCGCACCGCCGATCAAACCCACATAGTCCATCGGTTGGCCGCAACCGGGGCAGTCGGGGTGTTCGGCGTCCTGGATCCAGTCCGGCCGGCCACCCATGGTCGAGCCACCCCGGTCCCATGCGCTGGCTTGATAAGGGCTGTGCCGGACCGCACCGGGAATCGGCGTGAGCGACGGCGGGTCCTCCGCTTCGAGGGACCCGAGGTAGTCCGGGCGCGTGTTGCCGGCCCACCAGGCGGTGGTGCCAGCCGGCGTGACCTGGCTGTACAGCGTCGCGTAGCACGCACAGAAGTGGCACGTCTCGATCACCAACCGCCCGGACCAACCCGTGTGAGCCAGCGCCGCGCCGACTGCTGGGTCAGCGGTGTCCAACTCCGCGGCGATCCACAGCGGCGACGTACACCACGGACAGGTACCCCCGTCCGCGCGGCGCGGCGCCTCGCGCATCATCCACAGGTACGCGGTGCCGCCGCACAGGTCCCGCCGTCTTCCATCCGGCCCGACCGTCCAGCCGCCCTCCCGGGCGTAGTCCAACACACCGACGTACAGCTTGTCCGCGCCGGCCGGTGGATGCGTCGACCAGCGGCGCATGGCGCTCTCGGCCAGCGGATGAGCGGTGTGCGCCAGGATGATCAGCAGGTGATTGAGCCGGTCCGGCGTCCCGCCACCGTCGATCCGCTCGACGACGCGGCGGACCACGTCGGCGTCCGCAGCCCGGTACAACTTCCCCGGCCACAACACGTCGCGGTCGAGCAGAGAGCCAAGGTACGGAGCCAGCTTCTCCGGATCGCTGTCCGCGATCACGGTCAGCTCCTCGATCGCCGAGTCATCCTCGGCGGCGGCTCTATCGATCAACTCCTCGATCACGAGGGCATATTAGCCACGCCGATCAACGGGCAACGCGACGGAGCGACGTCGGTAATGTCGCGGCAGATCAGCGCCGATCCCATTACCCCACACGGAGTTCGAGAAAGATCCAGGACCAGAAAGCATCGACCGGGAATGCTGCTCAGCCCACCCCGAGTGTCGCGGCGAGCTGAGCGATCGTCGTCGGAGCGCGGGGGTCGCGGGCAACCTCGGCGAGGACATCGCGGGCAACGGGCCGGTACGTGATCTCGGCCGGTGCGGTGCGCTCGGCCTCGGTCAGCACGCGAGCCGCGTTGCCCGCATCCCCGACGTTCAGGTAGGCGCGGGCGACGTCGAGCAGGTACGCCGCGCGGTGTTCGGCGGGCAGCCACCGCCAGCCGGCCCGCGAGGTGGCCTTCTCGTGCCAAACGATCGCACCACGAGCGTCGCCGACTTCGACGGCTGCCGCGACGCGAGCCAGGTCGACGGCGGTGGGCCCGAAACCGGTGCGGTGATGGTCGCGCCCGTCGCCGACCCGCTCCCCCATGCCCGCGGCTTCGTCGAGCAACTCGCCGGCGGTGGCCTCGTTCCCGTCCTGCGCCGCCGCCAGGGCAGCCTGGATGAGCAGGGTCCCGCACATGGACAATTCCGCCGGTACGCCGTGCTCGATCACGGGCGGGGCGATCCGGTACGCAGCGGCGAGCATCACCGACTTCGCCTCCCGGGCCCGCCCGAAGGCGCGTAACACCTGGCCGAGCTGCACGGCCGCAGCGGCCACCAGCTCCCGGTCGCCGGTGGCGGCGAGCATCGCCCGATCCACCGCCAGCCACGCCAGCTCGGCGTCGCCGAGCTTGATCAGCAGAGCAGCGGTGATCCGGTACGCCTCGACCAGCGGCACCCGACCCGACACCGGAGTGTCGGCATGGGTGCGCTGCGCACGGGTGAGCAGGTCCGGCACCAGATCGAGCACCTGCGGGTAACGGGCGTACTGGAACGCCGTCCACGCGTACGCCACATCCCGCAGCATCCGGTCCACCGGTACCGCCAGACCGCAGTCCGCCGGCTTGCCCAACGGGATGTCGTACCGGGACAGCGCCGCCCTGATCCGGTCCACGCCCTCGACGCGACCCGCCGACCCGACCGGCGCGACGTCCCGACCGACCAGAACGGCGGTGTCGATACGCAGTACGCGCGCGATCTCCTGGAGCGTGGACAGCCGATCCAGCGCGCGGACGCCGCGCTCGACCTTGTCGACCCAGCTCTTCGACTTCCCGAGCCGGTCGGCGAACACCTGCTGCGACAACTTTCGCCGAGCCCGCCAGTACGCTACCCGCCGTCCCACCGGCAACAACTCAATGCTGCCCACGACGCCACCGCCGATCCGGTATGGCCCGGGTCGTCTCCTCTACGGGAACCCGACCCGCCTCCGCCTCCGCCAGAAGCCGCCGCTTCGCCTCTTCCCGCTCGGCCGCCTGGATCTGCTCGCTACGGCTCACCGCCGGCTCGTCGCCCTTACCCGGCATTCCCACCTCCGCCAGTCGAAAGCGGCGGCACGCCGACCGTCGCAGATCCACAGTGACGTCGAGACGTCACCTGATGCGACGGCACAAGAGCCGACAATCAGGCCACTTTGCTGGCGACATTGAGGCGACACGAGGCTATGGTGGCAGTCATGGCCGCCCCCAACACCGCCTTGCGCGCCGTCCGCACCGGTATGCGCATGAGTCAGGACGACTTTGCTCGCGCGCTCCAAGCCGCTGGCTTCCGCGTCGGGGAGCCCAACGACGCCAACAAGAGACTCGTCCAGCGGTGGGAGTCTGGTGCGATCAGTGCGCCGCGACCTGTCTACGCCCGTGCGCTGGAAGTCGTCACCGGGCTGCCCATCTCGCTGTTGGGCTTCGCCGCGGTGCCCGGCGGGCACGTCGCCGACGACGAACACGGCGGCCACGACCTGACATCTCCCGTGTCCAGCCTGGCCACCCCCACGCCGACGACCAAACCCAACACCGCCCACCGGTCGTACGAAGGCGTGTGGCTCAGCCGCTACCAGTACTACTCCAGCGGACGGGGAGACTCCTTCGCCGGACAACACTTCGTGGTCCTGCTTCAGCACGGCGATCGACTGACCGCGCGCAGCCTGCCCGGGTCGGCGTCGTCGTCCCTCTCGCTGGACCTGACTGTGGACGGTGCGGTCGTCACGGGCACCTGGGTCGAGCAGACCGACTCCACGGGCTACTACCGGGGTGCCAGATACCACGGAGCGATCCAACTCATCGCCGAGCCCACCGGCCGACGGATGGCCGGGAAGTGGATCGGCTTCGGCAAGGACATGGACGTGAACACCGGCCCCTGGGAACTTGTCTTTCGGGACGCGTCGACCTCCAAGGCGACGCTCGATCACTACAACACGTCCGTCACATAGACCGCCGCACTCTCGTGAGGGTGCGGCCGGTCCTGGCCGCTGACCAAGCTGCCCCCAACGCGCCTAGTTGGCACCGCGTGCGGCCCGATCAATGGCCGTACTGATAGACGTGAGGAGGTCCGCCCACACCGTCCGGCAGCGTGCCGCGCTCCGGTTGACCGTTGACGGTCTGGCTCCACATGATGTGCGACGTGATCAGTTGGCTTCGGCGCCTGCCGGGCATCAACGTTTCGGCGGCGCAACGCGACGTGTGTCGACGATTCGCGGTCGAGCCATCGCCCCCGACCCAGCAGACGATGATCGGCATCGCCCTGTCGCGCCCCCGCGAGTTGGAGCCGCTCAACGCCCTGCGGCATCCGATTTCAGGCAACAGCAACGGCTGGTTCGTGTGGCGCGGCCCCGGGATTCCTCAGGATGACGACGAGTTCTTCGCGCCCATTCATATCGAGCACCTCGACGAATACGCCCCCGAACTCGAGCCGTACCTGGCGCTTCCGCCAGGTTGGGGCGTTGTGCTGGCACCCGACTACGAGGACGTCTGGTACGACGAGACCCTCCTCGACGTCTGACCCCGGCACGTCGTTGGTCGGCCGACGCAGCAGAGCACGCAGTTCGGCACCGTCGTCACTGACCTGCCCGACGAGCGCCCGGCAAGCCGGTCGGTTCGGGCTTGATGCGAGATCAGACGGCCTGCTCACGCACCTCGGCTCAGTTCGGCTGGCATCGTTGCTGTACCTGGCTGCTGCACTGCTGGCACGGCTTGAGGACCAGTCTGCCCCTCCGCACGGAGTGCGATCATGAGGCCGTGACTCGACCCCTCCCTCGCGGCTGGACCTCGCGGCGCATACGTCGTGTGTCTGGGAGCACCTCTGCCGTCGTACTACCAGCGGACCGACCAGCGGCAGTTTGGCAGCAAGGATCGCGCTACACCCCGATCTCACCGGACCTCGTACTTGGCTTCGACGGCCTGTGCCTCGCTCATGTAGCCGAGGACGGCTGGTACATGGGCAGCATCAACGCCGATGGCTCTCTGTCCCTTTGGGCGAATTATGGCGATGACCTTCACGAGGCCCTGCGCGGCCTCTAGCCAGCACGCGGCTCGCCTGCTACCCCGATGCTCCTATGGACGCGTCAGTGGTCCTCGTTGACCGCGAAGGGCGCGTAGCCCTCCCTCACCTCCGCCACGTCAAGGTCACTGAAGACGAGAGTGATGACGTGAGCGTTCATCTCGAAGCGGACCTCGTGAAAGGGAATGCCGACCTTGTCAGCCCACGACCGCGCACGCTCCGAGTCCGCCACCACCTCCGCGCCTGGGTAGAGCGGCTGCCATCGCACTGCCCACACGAAGCCGTCCAGATCCGGGCCGACCGTCCGGTCGGTCAGTCGCTCGTCGAGCGAGCAACGCCAGGTATCGGGACTCACCGCCGTCCGCACCTCGGCTACCACGCAGTACTTGAAGAGGTAGCGGAGGTGGACGGGCGGGATGCCGGCACGCGGGTCTGCGGTGACACAGGCGATGACTTCGTAATCGCGCATGTAATCGGTGTACCCGTGATGCACGATCCCGCTGTCGAAGATGTCATCCAACGCCTGTCTGAGCTGCGCGACCTCCACGCCTCGTTCTACCACTCGCCGGGCCCCTGCCCCTGGCAGGGGCGTCCGCGCACTTTCAGCCCGGGGATCGCGTCAATCCAAGCTCGAAGCCCTGACGTGCCACGACAGGTGGTCAGCCGAGATTCCACGGCACGAGTTTCGGTCTTTGGTAGCGAAGGGACCACCCATGACCCTATTCTGCTAGGCAACTAGTGGAATGGGGTGGCGAGGTGATCGAGTTTCACCTGGACTCGCGGTCCGGGGTTGCGCCGTACATGCAGCTCATCCAACAGGTGCGCCACGCGCTCCGGCTCGGGGTCCTGAACGAAGGCGACAAGCTGCCCACCGTCAAGGAGGTGGTGGCCCGGGTCGCGATCAACCCGAACACGGTGTCCAAGGCGTACCGCGAGTTGGAGTACGAGGGTCTGGTCGCGGCCCGGCCCGGCCTGGGCACGTTCGTCACCCGCACGCTGGGCTCCGACTCGCTGGGCAAGCACGAACCGCTGCGGCAGGACCTGACGCGCTGGCTGAACGAGGCTCGGGATGCGGGCCTGGACGACGAGAGCATCGAAGCGCTCTTCCTCAGCAGCTTCCGGACCTTTTCGGAGGCCCGAGGATGACTAGCGCGCTGATCGCGGAAGGTCTGAGCAAGCGGTACGGGCGGCGCTTCGCATTGAAGGACTGCACTCTGGACATTCCGGCCGGCCACGTCGTGGGTCTGGTCGGGCCCAACGGCGCAGGCAAGTCCACGCTGCTACAGCTGGCCTGCGGGTTGCTCGGTCCGACCTCGGGGCGGATCGAGGTGCTCGGCGCGCGGCCGGCCAGCGGGTCGGCGCAGGTCGGGTTCGTCGCGCAGGACACCCCGGTGTACGCCAACCTGTCCGTCGCGGACCACCTGCGGATGGGCGCCCACCTCAACCCGTCCTGGGACACCGGGCTGGCCGAGCGGCGGATCGCCCAGGTCGGCCTGGACCCGGCGCAGAAGGCGGGCAAGCTCTCCGGCGGCCAGCGCGCCCAGCTTGCCCTGACCGTCGCCGCGGCGAAGCGGCCCAATCTGCTGCTGCTGGACGAGCCGGTGGCGGCACTCGACCCGCTCGCCCGGCGCAACTTCCTGCAGGGGCTGATGGAGCTGGCCGCCGAGCAGGGCATGAGCATCGTGATGTCCTCGCACCTGGTCGCCGACCTGGAACGGGTCTGCGACCACCTGATCGTGCTGGTCGCCTCCCGGGTGCGGGTGGCCGGCGACGTGGACGACCTGCTCGCCACCCACCACCGCCTGGTCGGGCGGCGGCGCGACACCGCCAACCTGGGCACCGGGCAGGCCTTGATCGAGCAGAGCCACACCGCGGTGCAGTCGACCCTGGTGGTGCGCAGCACCGCGCCGATCGTCGACGCGTCGTGGCAGGTCGACCGGCTGGACCTGGAGGACATCGTGCTGGCGTACATGAGCGGGGCCACCGGCGGCGGGTCGGATCGGGTTCTGGAGGGACAGCGATGATCTGGATGACCTGGCGGCAGTTCCGGACCCCGGCCCTGGCCACCGGCGCCCTGTTGCTGGTGCTCGTGGCCGGTCTAGCGCTGACCTGGGCGGAGGTGACGGAGCTGGCCACGCAGACCGGATACACCGGGTGCCAGGGCGACGCCTGCCTTGCCGCCGGCGAGGCCTTCCTCCAGGCGCTGCAATCGGGATGGGCGAGTGAATTCCACATCGCCGCCATCGCGGCCCTGTACCTGTTGCCCGCCCTGATGGGCATCTTCTGGGGCGCGCCGCTGGTGGCCCGGGAGTTGGAGTCCGGGACGTACCGCATGGTCTTCAGCCAGTCCGTCAGCCGGGACCGCTGGATGCTGGTCAAACTTGCGCTGGGCGGCGGTGCCGCCGCGCTCGGTGCCGGCCTGCTCAGCCTGGTGCTGACCGAGTGGGCGCAGCCGATCGACGGGGCCTCGGCGGACCGGATGAACCCGCTGGTGTTCGCGGCCCGAGGGATTGTGCCGGTTGGCTACGCGACGCTGGCCTTCGTGGTGGGTGTCGCCACCGGGCTGCTGCTGCGGCGGACCCTCGGCGCGATGGCGGTGACCCTGCTGGTGGTGGTCAGTCTCCAGATTGCCGCGCCGATCGTGGTGCGCCCCTGGCTGGCCCAGCCGGTCACCACGGTCAGTCCGCTGAGCATGGACGATGATTTCGGGATCTCAATGAGCGTCGACACCGGACAGATGACGCTCCATGTCCAGCCCGAGCGCAGGGGTGACTGGGTCGTGTCGAGCACCACGATCACCTCCACCGGAGCGGAGTTCACCGGTCCGGCCGACATGACCCAGTGCGGTCCGAAGGCGGCCGGTGGTCGCGACGCGTGCCATAGGTGGCTGGAGCAGCAGAACCTCAGCGTGAAGGTGAGCTACGTGCCCGGCTCGAAGTTCTGGGACCTGCAATGGCGGGAGTTCGGCGTCCTGATCGCGTTGACCGTCGTGCTGTCCCTGTTGTCGCTCTGGTGGGTGCGCCGCAGACTGGTGTGACGGCACGGCCGGTGGGGGCGGACGGCGCGACTGCCCCCACCGGGCCAGCGCTGGGAAACGCCTTCACCCAGTTGCGAGACGTCCCTTAGGGTTCTGCAATGCAGATCATTGAAGGGGCGGGCCGGTGGACTGCACCTGTCGGGGCCGCCAACGACTGGGTCGAACACCTGAGAGTGCCGGACCTGTCGGTGGGAACGTACTGCATCCCGGCGGGCGGTCTCGACGATCAGAGCCCGCACACCGAGGACGAGATCTACGTGGTCACCGCCGGGCGGGCCCGAATCGTGACCCCGGACGGCGCAGCCGAGGTGTGCCCGGGTTCGGTGATCTTCGTGCCGGCCGGCGAGGAGCACCGGTTCGACGAGGTCACCGAGGACCTGGCGCTACTGGTGGTGTTCGGCCCGGCGTACGGCTCGCGCGCTCCAGACCGTCGAGCCGGGTAGGCGGTCGCGACCCTCGCTACAGATCGACGACGCGCCAACGCCGGATGTACGTCACGTCGATCCGCCCACCATCGGCCGACGCCTCGGTGTCCGCGCACCTGTCCCTGCCGCTGTCCGTCACCCGATGTCCCAGGAGGCCACGTAGACGCCGCAGTGCAGGCACCGGAACAGGTACGCCGTCGGCTCACCGGTCCGGTCCATCCGCCGCAGCATCTCGTCGGCCTGATCTGTCGACCACCCGAGCCGGAACAGGTCGTCCCGGATCATCCCCAGTGCGTCCGGGTGGGCGCGCAGCTCCTCGTACCCGGCCAGGCCGAGAAAGACGGCACCGTCGCCACAGTGATACAGCCAGTTCGGCGTCTGCCAGGAGTCGAACCCCGGCGTACGTTGCGTGACCTCCTCGACGACGGCGAGCGGAACATCCTGCGGCACGTCGGTCGCGTCGGTGAACATGCAGGGCCACTCGGCGACGGTCGTCAGCGCCCGCGCCGCCTCACCCGAGGCGATGCAGTGCAGGCACAGCACATCGACCCGACGACCGTAGATCGGCCCGGCGTACCGCCAGCCGCGTGCGAACCCGCACAGCGCGCACGCCTCGTCCGTGGGCACGGCCGACCCGGTAGCGACTGGATCGAGGTGGTAACGGAACAGCGGGAACAAGCCCTCCCGGGCAGCCGTGCACCCGCTCAGATCGGTCAACGGCGCACCCGATAGCGCAGGTGGAGCACCCGGTTGCCCTGAATCACCACGTCGGGATCCTCCAACAGGTGCTGCGCGTCGACCGACCCGAAGTAGCGCTTGCCGGACCCGAACACCACGGGTACGACGTCCATGCGCACCTCGTCGACCAGCCCTGCGGCAAGCACCTGGCCACCGACGTCGCCAGCGGCGACCTCGACGAGGCGGTCACCCGCCAACTCCTGCGCCTTGGCCACGGCTGCCTCGACACCGTCGACGAAGTGGAACGGCGCCTCGGGGTCCCAGCCCTCGGGCGCCGGCCGGTGCGTCACGACGACCACGTGGTCGACCCCGCCCGGAGGCTTCCCGTCCCAGCCGTCCGTCATGTCGAAGACGTGGCGGCCGGCGATTGTCGCCCCGATCCTGTCCCAGTACGGCCGGGTGTGGTCGTAGGACGCCTGCGACACCTTCAACACGCCACCATCGTCCAACGGCACGTCACCGCTGAGCAACCAGTCGAACAGCGGTCCGGGCTGATCGTTCTGGTCAGCGATGAAGCCGTCCACCGACACCGAGCTGTACATGACCACTTCGCCCACGGGCGCTCCTCTGCTTGGGGATCCCCTCAGGTTAGGGTCTCGCGGGCTGCCGCTCTTGTAAGAAATCAATCGGTCGGCAGCGGCCAGCCGTCCAGCACGTGGCCGGGGTGCTCGCGCAGGAACCGCCGCCGGACTTCGACGTACCGGGTAGGCGTGAGCCCGGTGAACGCCCGGAACTCGTGGCCGAAGTGAGCCTGGTCGAAGTAGCCGGCACCACCGGCGAGGTCGCCCCAGTTGATCGGTCCGGCGGGGTTGATCGCGAACACGGTAGCGGTGAAGCGGTAGCTGCGGGCCAGCTGCTTCGGCGTGACGCCAATGAGCTCTTTGAACCGCTGGGCCAGATGAGTGCTGCTGACACCGGCTGCCACCCGCAGATCGCCGATCGCCACCGCCCCGCTGGTCGCCGCGATGACGGTGCTCGTTTGGCGAACCAGCCCCAGGCCGACGGTCTCGCACAGCCGTCGCATCAGCTCCTCCTCGAGCAGCGTCAGCATTTCGTGCGGTCCGTCCGCCGTAGCCAGCCGGTCTCGCAGCTCGTCGACGGCGGGCCGACCCCAAACCTGTTCCAGTGTCGCTGGCCGGTCACACAGCTCGGCCGCGGGCATCGGCAGGAAGGGTGCCGGCCCCCAGGGCTTGAAGTGCACGCCGACGGACCGGGTCCGCGGCGGGTAGCCGAACTCGAAGGCGCGAGTGGGCGTGGTGACCACGCAGCCGTCGGCGTACTCGGCTGTCTCGATGTCGGTGCCGGCACGGATGCGGAACGGCGCCCCGAGATTGACGATGAGGAACGCCGCCGGACTTGCCGGCAGCGTCAGCCGGGTATACGGCGGCGGGCCCTCCAGGTAGTACAGGTCGTCGATCAGCCCGTCCAGCGGCGGTCGCGGCACTCTGGACACGTACTCCACGCCCACAGCATCACCGACGCCCAGCCGGAGTCGCGCGCCGGGATGGCCTCGACCGACGCCGATCCGGAGACCAGTTCAGGTTCTGTCACGGTGGCGGCGGGCTTCGATGTCGCGCAGCACGTCGGGGTCCCACTGCCCGGCGTTCCAGTCTTCGCTGGTCGGAGTGGGCGACAGCGGCCAGGCCCGGTCCTGCCCGGCGACCGGCGAGTAGTGTCCGGCGACGATTCGGTCAACGTCAGCGATCAGCCGCAGGACCCGCGCCCGGCTGTGCAGCACGCCTCCGATCAGCGCGGCAGCTCCGAGTGTGCGCAGGGCAGCCTGGCCGAACAGGACGGCCGGGGCGGTTCGGTCGGCAGCCAGCCAGGCCACAGCAGCGCTCAGGAAGAGGCAGGCAGAGAAGACGCGTATGCCCCAGTGACGGCTGTACGGACGGCCGGGGGACCCGTGCGCCTCAGCGAGTTGACGGGTGCCGCGGCCCCAGATCAGCCCGCTTATGACCAAGCCGATGATGGCGGCGATCACGGTCAGGTTGGCCAGGAGGTAGCCGAGCGCTGCTCCCGTGCTGGACGACGACGGCTGCCTGCCCCGGTCACCCAAGATGCTGCCGAGGACGGCCACGGCGATCGCAGCCAGGGCGTAGAGGATGGCGATCCCGATCACGAACCAGGTCGCGATGTTCCAACCTTCAGTCCTGACCGTGGGTGGCGGGGCCGAGGACCGGCACATGTGGCCTTGGCCGGGGTATTCGAGTTCGGCTCCACATTTCGTGCAGTGCACAGTGTTCTCCTGAGCGGCGCGGCCCAGACTTCGCCAGGCCAGCTGAGCTGGGTATCTCGTACCTCGCCGCACGGGGTGAAGATCCGCCGGATTCGGTGCGAAGAGAATCATGCCCCGTCGGTCCCGATCCGGCGACCCCGTTTCCCGCGAGCTCTCGCCATCGGGTAGCGGCCCGAAAAGGCCCAACGCACGAACCCTGCGTGGACGGGAGCTCATCGGGTGCCAGGCGGCGGTGTGCACCCGGCGCTCGTGCATCATGCTGCCTGTGCGTGCCGAGCGTCTGAGCTTCTTTGAGCCCGACAAAGCCTTCGGAGGCTGGTAGCTGAGTGGCCATCAGGAGCAATCGGCTGCTCACCACCTGCACCCGCAAACCGCCCCAGCATCGTGACGCCGAGCCGCTCATAATCGCTTGCGGCTCGTCGTTGCTAACCCTGCTTCCGGCGAAGGATCGCGTCAAGGAACATGGTGGCGACGCCACCGGCGAGGCCACCTGCCACGCCGGACCAGAAGAGGTAACGCTGACCGGTGTTCTCGGCGACCGGGTCGACGAAGATCCCGATCGCGTCGATCCTCTCCTGATCCTCCCAGTAGATGTTGAGGCCATGCCTGAACAAGCCGATGCGAAGAGAGGGCGTTCCGAATGCTGACTCAAGCCGCAGTCCGGAAGCCTCACGTGGTGTGACGGTCACGGTCTGCCGGTATCGGACGTCGTCCTCCGGCAGCGCGATCGTCGGATCGGCGTTTTGGCAGTCGTACCACCCTGGCACGATCAGGGCCGAGCGCTCCTCCGCCGTGGTCGGGTCTGTTCCGTCCAGAGCGGCACAAGGAAAACTCTGGGCCAACGTCGGGCTGTCCACGACGACCTTGCCCATGGCCTCCATTGCCACCGGCTCGTAGAGCATCAACGAGATCGACGACGTACCGGCGTAATAGCCGTTCACGACCTCGTCGCGGACCTTGCTCGGGTCGATGGATACAAGTATCTCCTCGCCGTCGTCGTCGAATTCGTCGAAGACGGCGAGGACTGCCAGTTCCGGGCTTCCCGTCACGTACTCCGTCGACCGGGCCTCCTCTTCGAAGTGGAGGATGAGGTGGAACCGTTCCCGGGTCTGGGTCAGCCACTGGAGTTCGAGGGTGGTCTTCGGCGAATCACCGATGCCGGCGGCGGTAGGGGACGCGAGATGAAGCGCCACGTTGGCGGTAGTCGGCGAGCTCGCCTTGATGTAGCCGTCGTTCGACAACAACTCGGGATAACTCATGGCGCTCTGCTGGTACGCCAGGTACGAGAGGACACCGAGGACCAACGCGACCCCGGCGAGCATTCCTGCCGACCGTCGCTGGCGAAATGCAGACACCTCCGCCGCGACGCTCTCGGACCGCGCTGACCGCAACGTCATCCGTCGGTTGATCAGTCGTCGCGTGGCCGATGATGGCTGGCGCGGTGGGGTCACCCTCCAAGAGCATCAGACTCGCGCAACCGGCTCGATCGGGCATCCAGTGAGCAGGACGGTGATCACGGCCCGCTCATCCCCCTCGCTCTATCCGCCTGTGGCGGTCGGCTGGCACGATGACCCGATGGCGACAGAGCCCGGCGGACCACCTACGGATATCGCCAGCTATACGGTGGCTCCTCCGGATCCCTACGGCGCCTATCAAGCTGCCGACGGGTTGGGCGGGATAGCGGCACCGCTGCTGGCGGCGGCAGCGGTCACGCTGCTCGGCCTGGTCCTGCAGATCGAGAATGCCCTGAGGTGGCCGAGCCTGTCCCTGCTGCTGTTCGGGGCGGCGGTCATCGTGCTGTTGCGGGCGGTCCAGTCGCACGCCCGCGCTCGTGGTTATTCGGTGACACCGAGCGAAGCTCTCGCCTGGTATCCGGATGCCGCGGACCCGCAGCGGCGTCGTGTCGTCCAGTGGGAGTTGCGACGTCACCAGGCCGCCTGGCGGTTCTGGATCGGCCGTGCCCGCCGCCACTACAACCTGGGGGTCCTGTTCCTGCTGATCGGCGCGGCAGTCCTCCTGGTGCCGGCCGACCCGAAGGACCTGACCGGTACGCGGTGGGCCGCGATAGCCGTACTCGGGTGGGGGTTCGTGGCGGAGACCACGGCGATCCTGATCGCCTGGCGTCGCCCTGGCTGGTGGGCGCGGTGGTGGGCCGCGGACGCGGATCGCCACCGCCCGGTGCGGTGGCTCAACCGGGTGGTCCGGTGGGTCGCTCCGCCGGATCCCCCCGTCCCTCCGCAGGATCCGGACCTTCCCGAGCATCCGCGGCCCGGGCCGGCGGCACCGCCCGGCGACGGTCGGGCCGTTGACGGCAATCAGACACCACAGCCGGCTGGCTAACTCCGGCCGCTTCTTTCCTGCCAGATACCGGTGAACCGGCACGTGTCGAGGTGTCTGGCCTCGGGCGGGACCTGGCAGATGGGGCACCGATCGGGTTGTTGCGGTGGCCAGTCACGGCTGGGTTCCTTCTCGGTCACCGTGCCAGTGTGGAGGCACACCGTTCACCCGACAACCGCCCTTTCAGCGATCGGGAGAGTGCCATGGTCGACACCATTCAGCAGGCGTCGGTACGACGGTTGGACCTGTGCGCCGTCGACGTGACCGATCCGCTGCACTGGCGTTGGATCCTGGTCGATCCGGACACCGGCCGACAGCTCGCCGAACACGCCGTCGCACTCGACCGGCGGCGCTGGGAGGTTGCCGCCTTCATCGACCTGCACACCTACCTGAGCTGGCGCGCAGAGCCGGACCGCCGGGTGGCGAGTGCCGCCGAGGTCGTGGCGCGGCTCGGCGGGTTCATCGCGCGGGAGGTCCTCGGCCCGGCAGTCATGGCGGAACTCGGCGGACACACCCCGGTGCGCCTGCGGATCCGAGTGGCTGAGGCAACGTTCCTGACCGCGTTCCCCCTGGAGCTGGCCCACCTGGACGGGGTCCCACTGGCGCAGAACGAAAGGGTGCAGGTGTCGTTCAGGGTCGCCGCAGACCGCGCCCCCACGACGGCGTCGTCGGCCACCGGAGTACGCCTACTAGCGGTGTTCAGCCTGCCGACCGGGACGACCGCGTTGCGGTTGCGCTCGGAGCGGCAGCAGCTGACTCAACTGGTCCGACAGTTGGCCCTCCCGGTCGAGTTGGAGATCGTCCAGTGGGGTGTGACCCGCGAGGTGCTGGCCGACCGGATGGCCCGCGATGGTGGCCCCGACGTGCTGCACCTGTCCGGTCACGGGCGGCACAGTAGGTTGCTGCTGGAAGGCCCTGGCGGTGCACCGGACGAGATCGACGCGTCGTCCCTGGTTGACCTGCTCCGTCCGGGTGGCGGCCGGCTGCGGCTGGTATTCGTCTCGACGTGCGAGTCGGCGGCGGCGCCACCGCGCTGGGTGGATCTCGACCAGCCCGGACCGCAGGTGACGGACCTCGCCGCCGCGCCAGCCAGTCTGGGGGTACGGCTGGCACGTGAGCTGGATTGCACAGTCTTGGCGATGCGCTACCCGGTGACCGACGATGTCGCCGGCGAATTGGCCATCGCTTTCTACACCGGCTTGATCGACAGCGGACTGGATGTTGGCACGGCGGCGGCGCAGGCGGTCCGGAAGGTCGCTGCGGCGGGCGTGTCGGCGGCCCGGCCGGCGCTGTCGCTGGCAGCGCCGGTGCTGATCGGTCCGGACGACGTCACAGTGCTTGGAGCGGATCTCCTGACCGCGCCGGCGAATGCACAACCGGTCGCCGCCGATCCACTGACGGGCTTCACCCCACAGTCGGCCGGGTCCACGCCCGCGGCACCGGACCGATTCGTCGGTCGGGAACAGCTGATGACACTCGCGGGTGCTGGACTACGACCCGGCGGCGGCACTCCAGTCATTGTCCTGACCGGAATGGCAGCGGTGGGCAAGACGGCCTGCGCGGTGGAGCTCGTACACCGGCATCAGGCCGACTTCGGCACCGTGGTGTTCTGGTCCGCTCCCGAACGGGACGCCGACCAGCAGGACACGCTGACTGCCTTCATCGACGCCGTCGAACGTGGTGTCGGTGACGCCGTGGTCTTCCCGCCCGTCGCGGCCGACGATCAGCAGGGGTGGGTGGCGGCTGTCGCCGAACTGCTCGACCGGTGCGACCAACAGCAGGCTCTGCTCGTTCTGGACAATGCCGAGTCGCTCCTGACGGCGAGCGGGCGATGGCGTGATCGACGCTGGTTGGACCTGCTCACCATGCTCGCTGCCCGATCGGGACCGACCCGGCTGCTGGTTACCAGCCGGGTCCCGCCGGCCGCGCCCACCGGCGCCGGGGTACGCCAGTTGAGCGTCGAACCGCTGTCCGACAGCGAGGCGAGTGCCCTGGTCCGGCAACTGCCCAACCTTCGGCGGCTGCTGCACATCGATGATCCCGCCGGCCGACCCGAATCGGGCGGCTCCACGTCCCCGGACGATGTGGCTCACCGCCTGGACAGGGCTCTGGTGACTGCCGTGCTGGCCACCGCGCAGGGGCATCCGAAGCTGCTGGAACTGGCCGACGCCGCCGCGGCCGAGCCTGCGGAGCTGTCCCGCCTGCTCCAGGTGACCGGCCAGCCGGCCGACGGCGAGCACTGGCTCGGCGAGACGTTGACGGGCTGGACCCGGGAGACGACGCGGCGGCTCGATCCGGCGGCGATGCTGATGGTGCAGATGCTCGCAGCGGTCGAGCCGGCACACCGATTCCCCGGCACCATCCGCGTCGTCTGGGTGGACGTGTGGAAAGAGGTGGATCCGCGGGAGCCGGCTCCACCGTCCGACGCGATGCTGTCCGTTCTCGCCGCTGCGGCGTTGACGCAGCCGCGGACACTGGTGGGCACCTCGATACCGGCAGGCGCCGACATGACAGGTGCCACCGGCGTGATCCGGTACGAGTTGCACCCGGTGGTCGCTGCGACGGTACGGGCCGACACGTCGGAGCAGGTCGCCGGCGCGGTGGACCTCATTCTTGCCGACGCCTGGCAGCAGGTCGCCCGGGAGCAGGAAGACCGCGGCGACCGGGAAACCACCTCGGTGGTCGTCGGCGCGTATCTCGCGGCGGTGCCGTACCTCCTTCGGCAGTCAAGCTTCGCCCGCGCGGCCGGGTGCCTCGGCGCGGCGCTGCTCCGCGACGCCAGTTCGCGGACCGCATGGATCGCCCTGTCCTACGCCGCTGCCCTGGACCCCGCCACACCCGGACGGGACCTGGTCCTCGCGATGGCGCTGCAACCCCTGGACCCGGTCGAGGCGGAACGGCTGCTGCGGCAAGAGTTGGCCGCACCTGATGAGGAGGTGACAGCCGTCGCCGCCGGCGCCTTGGCCAACCAGTTGCACCAGCAGGGACGCCTCGCCGAAGCGTTGGAACTGGCCGAGCGATATGAGCGGTTGGTCCAGCGCGGGAGCCCATGGAGACGGGCCGGAGCACGGGTGACGCGACTGCAGGTGCTGCACGAGAGCGGTCATGCCGAGCAAGCACTGACCGAGGTGACCAAGGTCCTCGAGGAGCTACATATGTTGTCGACGGAGCCGACCGCGCTCGGCAGGCCGTCGGAAGGTGCCGTGGCGTGGCTCGTTCGGCAGACGGCCCTCAGCCTCGCGGTGAGTGCCGCCCTGACGCTGAAACGGTGGCAGGTCGCGCTCGACCACAATCAGGTTCTGCTCGACAGCGTCCAGCGGCGGGGCGCGGCCGAGGCGGAGGTCGCGTTCTTCTGGTTCAACGACGCCCACGCACTGATCCAACTTGGGCGCTTCGACGAGGCGAGGAAGGTGCTGACGTACTGCCAGCGGGTCTTCGACGAGCATGGCGACGAACTGAGCCTGTCCCGGGCGATCGGCACCGCAGCTCTGCTCGCCGCGAAGCAGGGCAACCTGACCGAGGCGGTGGATCTGGAACAGACCGCGCTGCGGCTGGCCTACCGGCATCCGCTCGCCGCTGACCTCGCCGCTGGACACCAGTTGCTCGGCAACCATCTCGGGAAACTCGGCACCGATCCGGCCGGCCAGCTCGGCCACCACCTGACCGGCGCGCTGCTGACCCGGATCACCGGGTCGGCCCTGCTGCCCACGTTCCTGCATCCGATCGCCGCCGATCTGCACACCTACGGGCAGAGCTGGCTGCCGGCAGACCTCGCGGCGCTGGCCGCCCGGGTGGGCCGCGTCGACGGCGTACGCCTGCTCGATGTGGTTCACGCGCTGCTCGCCGCTGATCCGGCGGAACAAGACCGCATCGTTCGAGGAGCCGAGGCGTCGCAGCAGTGTCACAGCCTGGCCGAGGAACAGTTCCGTGCACTTCTCGCTGACGTCCGGCGTGCTGGCGAGGAGCAGGGCTTCGACCTGACCGGCAACCTGCTGCGCTGGGAGAGCCTGATGCCTCTGATCGCGACGGCGGCGACGGGCGACGCGCAGGCGAACCGCCAGCTCACCACGATCCTGCAGCCGATGGAGCCGGGCACCCATGCCGGAGGGCTAGCTGCGGCGATCCGCCGGGTGGTCGGCGGCGAGCGCGACGATGCCGCCCTGATCGCCGAGCTGCATCCCGCCGACGCCGCCGTCATCCGCCGAGTCTTGGAGACGATTCGGTGGCGCCAGACGGTGCAGGGTTGCCCGGAGGGGAATCGGTTGGCCCTCACCGAGGCGGACTACCGCGCTGCGGTGGACGCTGAGGATCACGTACGGGCCGGTCTACGGGCGGCCGAGCTCAGCGGCCTGCTGCGCGTGCGCAAACAGTTCGCCGAGGCGCTGCCGTACGCCGATCACGCCATCGTGCATCGTCGGCGGGCCGGGTTCGGGCCGTGGAGTCAGCGCTTCGATCTCGGGCGGCGGCTACAACTCCTTGACGACCTGTGCCGCTGGGAGGAGGTCCTCGCGGAACTGGCACCGCTGCGGGATGAGTTGCGAGGCGAGCCGGACCTACCGAGCCGCACCGACCCGGTGAACCCGTCGACGGTACGGGACCAACTGCTGACCCTCGGCATGCTGGCCGCAGTCGCACTGCGGAACTGGGAGCTGGCCCTCGAATTCCACGACGATCTCACGGCGAACATGCAGCTGCGCGGCGCGAGTCCCGTCGAGCTCGCCCTGCACAAGCTGGACCGGGTCACGCTGCTGAGCCCGCTCCGACGCATCGCCGAGATCTCCGAGGTGTACGACGAGGTACGGGCGGTGATCTCGGGCAACCTGGACGCGGCAACTCGGGCGCAGTTCGACGTGGCGCTGAACCGGGCCGGGAGGACGCTGGCGCCAGAGGCGCCGTGGCGTCGGCAGGCGCTGGCCGACGCCTACCAGGGCATGGACAGCCGGGACGTCAGCCTTCCACTGATCGCCCAGGAGCACTACTACTTCGCGACCGGTGACGGACCGGCTGAGACGCCGACCGCGAAGGCATCGCACCTGCTCGCTTCGGCGATCATCTGCACGCTGGACGGGCAGGATGCCGCGGCCGAACTGACGGTCCGCTACGCCGCACCGCACCTGTACCAGCCCGACGGCACCCGGGCCACCCCCACCCTGGACAGCATCGTCGCCGTGGTGGAGGAGGTGCCCGGCGTACGGTTCGGGGAACTCGTCACGCAGATGATCGGCACCCCGCCCCGGGCGGCGGCCGCGGTCGCCGATGCCGTGCACGCCGCATACCGGATCCCGGTAGCCGAGTTGTTCGGCCTGGACCAGGCGATCGCGGACCACGAGACAGCGATCGTCGCGGTGGCAGCCGCCTACACCGGCGGGCTGCGGGATCGAACGGCGTGTGAACCGATCCTGGTCGAATTGGCGGCGAAGCCGGACGGGGCGCCACTTGCTGCGGCGCTACGTCGAGCGGCGGCCGGGAACCTGCTGTCGGTGAAGGAACAGGAGGCGATGCACCCGGTCCATGCGGCGATCATCGGCGCGTTGCGCAGCAGGATCGGCCGTCAGCGGTAACCCGGTCTGCCAACCGTGCTCGCTGCTCTCGGTCGTTGCACCACCGCAACCACGGAGGGCTGTCGTGCGCGGTTCCTCATGTGGTGCAGTGGCCGCTCTGGTTGCACCGCCCGTCGAAATGCGGTCCGACAGCTTGGGGTTGATCTCGGACTGTCTCGCCAGTTGCACCCTTCATCGCCTCAGCCGTAGGCGATGCCGGCGTCGGACGGCTTGATCGACATGGAAGGCTGGCTGGGTGCCCTGGGAAGCTGCGACGCCACCTCGCCCACTGTCGAATCCCGTCGGCCTGACACCGGTCGACCGCTCGCACCGGGCGGTGTTGAGCAATCTTGGTCAGCTGTATCGACATGACCTGTCGGAGGCCTACGGTCATCTCCCCAACGACGACGGCACCTTCAACGACCGCCCGCTCGACCGGTTCCTCGCCGGCGTCGACCCGCAGTACCGCGCCTGGTTGATCACTGCGGCCGGTCGGACAGCGGGCTTTGTGATGACGGCCCCGGCCGAGGGCGGTATGTCCATCACCAGCTTCTTCGTCGTCCGTGCGCTGCGCCGCACCGGCGTCGGTCGCGCCGCTGCTCTTCACGTCATCTCCCTGTTCCCCGCCAGGTGGCGCATCGGCTTTCAGCGTTACGACCCCGGCGTCGAAGCGTTCTGGTCGACGGTCGCGACCCAGGTCAGTGGGACTACATGGGAGATCTACGACGGCCCCACTGCCGAGACACGACCCCCCGATACGTTCATCACCTTCACCACCTCCGGTTAGTCCAGGTCGCTTCAGCACGCGGGAAGCTGGAGCGAGCACGGCGCGCGGTCTCAGTTCCTCCAGCTACGACGCGATCGGGCACCGCAGAGGCCGCTCACCCGACCGCAGCACGGCACAGGACCGCCTCGCCGGACGGCCTGCAGACTGGAGGCGTGATCAGACTGCGGTTGTACAAGGCTCGCAAACGGCAGCGCGTCATCGATCCTGCCGATCTCGAAATCACCTACTTCGCAGTCGACCCCGAGACCAAACCGGTCTTCGAGCACGCCGAAGTCATGGTGTGGGTCAGCGACCCCGACCACTGCCGGGTCGAGCGGCGCGGCGGCGGCCGGGATCTTCACCTGGTCGAGTCCGGTACGAACGTCCTGCCCCGCGCCCGTGGCCTGGAGATCCTGCGCGCGCCCGACGCGAACTACCGCTGGGTTCACTCCCTGGACTGGCGCTGGGGCGCAGGTGAATACCTCGACCGCGACCGTGTCGGGGCAATCATCGACCGAGCCCTCGACATGGAACCGTGGGCGGCGCCGGAGGGCCCGGTTGGCCTGGTGCACCTGTCCTACCTGATGTGGTTCCACAATGGTGCGATGGCAAACGGTGCCGCGTGGCCGCTGGACGACTGCACCGCCGAGCAGATCGTCGCGTTCACCACGGCCGCAACCTACTTCGAACTCGACGACATCGCCGACCTGATCGGCCGCCTCGCACCAGATAACACGCTCAGCCACGAGTACTGGGATCTCAGCAGCCCGTTCGGCCAGGATGCTTCGCTGATCCGCGACGCGCTCCGATGCAAACTCGTCGAGGCGCCAGCGGATTGGGACTAGCGATAGGCACCTCATCGAACGGTAAACACGCGCATCGGCACCGCACGTGCCGTGGCGAGTGGCTCAAGGGCTTGGTCGGCGCACTGGCGGAGGACGACTCCCAGGCGGGAACGGCCGCTGGTTGGAGCGCTTACAGATCCATCGCGTAGACCCGGACCTGGCGGCCGGTGTCCGGCTGCACCGTCTCGCGCTCCAGCGTCATGCCCAGCTTGACCATCACTCGCGCTGACGCCTCGTTGCCGACAACGTGGATGCTGACCAGCCGCCGCAGTCCCAGCTCGGCACGAGCGTGAGCGACCACGGACTGGGCCGCCTCGGTGGCCAGGCCTCGGCCCCAGTGCGCGCGGCCGAGCCGCCAGCCGATCTCCACGGCTGGCATAATCTCGGGCAGGAAGGTCGGCACCGCCAGCCCGGTGAAACCGGCCAGCTCGCCGGTCTCCTTGATCTCCACCGCGTACAGCCCGAAGCCGTGCTCGTCCCAGTGCCGCCGATAAGTGGCCAAGCGCTCTGCGGTGGCCGCCCGGTCCAGGGTGCGACCGTCATGGATGTAGCGCATCACCTCGGGCTGTGCGTTCACCGTGGCGAAGCCGTCCAGATCGGTGCTGTGCAAGCGTCGCAACAGCAGCCGCGGAGTTCCCAGGGACGTGGGATCACGGAAATTGGTCATGTCAGGTGCGCCCCCTTCGTAGCATGACGGCGACGGAACTCGGCTCCGAGCCGCGGTGCCCCACGGCCGGTGGCACCGTCGATGAGCTCTCGCAGGATGTCGGCGTGACCGCCGACGACGGCGACCGGGATAAGGCCTGTCTGATGTCAGGCGAGCCGGGACGCTGGCGGGCTCCTGACTCTCGCTAGCCGGCGGCCGCCTCACGTTGGATCTGCTCGAATTGAGCGGCCATCGCAGCGGCCAGGGCCTGCGCGGCGGACAGCGGACGAACCATGACCGTGAAGTCATCGATCAAGCCGCTGTCATCCAGGTGCAGGAAGTCGCAACCCTCGACGGCCACGTCGCCTATTCGCGCCTCGAAAACCAGCGCGTGGTCGCGGCCGCCCTCGCCGCTCAGCTCGCGGACATACCGGAAGTCCTCGAAGACCCGCAGCACACCCCGCAGGATCGCTGCGGTGATTGCCTTGCCCGGATAGGGCTTGAACGCCACCGGGCTGCGAAACACCACGTTGTCGGCCAGGGCCGCCTCAAGGGCATCGGGGTCGCGTGCTTCCACCGCGGCACGAAAGTCGATCACCGCTCCAGCGTACGGGTTCTGCCCTGCCAGCCCATCGTCGCGCACGGCTCCTGCGCATTGCGACGCCGTGTTCGGCGGCCGCTTTCGATGCCGTCAGCCACAAGGAGTCAGCTCAGCTTGGTCGAGATGTCGAGCGTGGTGAGGTGGCCTTTGCCCATCGCGTGTACCAAGGATCGACCGTCGAAAAGTAGCCGGCCAGTGCGTGCGGGAAGTCGCACGCGAGCGGCGATCGCCCCGCTCGGGGTCACTACGACGAGATGGTTACCGGAGCGGGCGAAGAGCGCACCTCCGGGGACGGGCACACCACCACAGGTGGCACCGTGCGGGAGGTCCACTACTTCGGTTCGGTTACCGCGGTCCAGGTCGATCATCGTGATGCCGGTGTCTTCGGCCAGCCACAGCGTCCGGCCGGTGAGGATCGGCGGTAGCGGTGGCAGGTCCCGGTCGTGCTGCCACAGGACTTCCACGCCGCTGCCGGGATTCAGGGCCATGACGGTGCGCCTGCCGCTGAGAAAGACGATGCAGCCGTCTTCGCCGGCATTGAAGGCGAGGCCGGAGTCGGGAAAGTACACCGGTTCCGGCAGCGCCCACTCACCCCTGACAGCGCCGGTTCGAGTATCCAACAGCAGCAGTGCCGCCTCGTTGGCAGTCGCGATCAGGACCGCATCAGCCGGGGACCGCTCCAGGTCCAATCGCACAGGCAGAGGCCAGGCCAAGCTGCTGCCTGCCGCAGGCCCCGGAAACCGATCCGGTAGAGGCTCGCCGTTGGCCAGATCCACTCGTATCAGCGGACGATAGCCACGCCATCCGCCCAGGAACGCAATGGATCCGCTGACACTGATGTAGTGGTGCAAGCCCAGGTTCGGGGTCGACCAACTCCGCTGCCCGCTGTGCATGTCGAAGCAGTTCAGGACACCAGCCTGACTCAGATAGAGGCAGCGCTCGCCCGCGACGACGGTAGTGCCCCAGCAGTCCTCGACGCCCTGCTCCCACAACGGCGCCTCGGTCTCAGGGTCCAGTCGGACCAGACGTGAGTGGCGCTCCGCCACGACAAGAGCGCCGGGTGCCGCCGCCAACGTCGACTCGTTCGAGCGCAGGTGCAGAAGCCGTGACCAACGCACCGTCAACGAATGATCCACCAACCCAGTGTGGCTCACCTGTCCCGAAGCTGGGGCGGCGCGCCGACGGGGCCGCGGACGGCACTCCCTGCGCGAAACCGCTCGACTCGCATGATCCACAAGGAGCCTTCCGGCGTTGACTCAGCGGCAGGAAAGCGCAATCCTGTGGAAGCGCTCCCATCGTTGAGCGTCTATCCGAAAGGAATGCTCGTGCGTCCCACCACCGCTCTACTCCCGGTCGTGCTCGCCACGGCCCTCGGCGGTCTGGTCCTGCCGGAGCCCGCCCTGGCCGTAGCCGGCCCGGCGCTGACCGTGGACACCACCGCCGCGCGGCACCAGATCAGCCCGTACATCTACGGCATGAACTTCGCCGACGAGGCGCTCGCCCGCGACCTGCGGCTACCAGTGCACCGGTACGGCGGCAACGCCACCACCCGCTACAACTTCCGTGCCGACACCACCAACCGCGCGGCGGACTGGTACTTCGAGAACATCCCCAACGACAACCCGAGTCCGGAAGACCTCCCGGCAGGCTCGGAGACCGACCGGTTCGTGCAGCAGAACAAGGCCACCGGCGCCGCCACGGTCATGACAATGCCGATGCTCGGCTGGATCGCCAAGGACCGGTCACGGGCATGTGGCTTCAGCGTCGCCAAGTACGGCCCACAGGAGTCCACCGATCCTTGGGCACCGGACTGCGGCAACGGCAAGAAGCCGGACGGGTCACTGGTCACCGGCAACGATCCGGCGGACACCAGCATCGCCGTCGGTCCGGAGTACGCCATCGACTTCGTCAACCACCTCAAGGGGCAGTTCGGCGCCGCCGCCGACGGCGGAGTCCAGTTCTACAACCTGGACAACGAGCCGGACCTGTGGCACTCCACCCACCGCGACGTCCGCCCGACCGGACTGGGCTACGACGAGCTCCGCGACCGCACCTACGAGTACGCCGCCGCGATCAAGGCCGCCGACCCTGGCGCGAAGACACTCGGTCCCGTCGGCTGGGGCCTGAACTCGATCTTCTATTCGGGCCTGGACCAGGACACCTGCTCGCGCACCGGCTGCTGGTCGAACCCACCGGACAAGGCCGCGCACGGCGGCCAGGACCTCGGCCCCTGGTACCTCGACCGGATGCGCGAGTACGAGCAGCAGCACGGCACCCGCATCCTCGACTACTTCGACGTCCACCTCTACCCGCAGCAGTCCGGCGTGCTCGGCGACGCGGCCGGCGACGCCACCACCCAGGCGCTGCGACTGCGCTCGACCCGCCAACTCTGGGACCCGACCTACGTGGACGAGAGCTGGATCAACCAGCCGGTCCGGTACATCCCGCGCCTGCGCGAGCTGGTCGACCAGCACTACCCCGGCACGAAGATCGCGATGACCGAATACAACTGGGGCGGTTACGGGTCGCTCAACGGCGCGCTTGCCCAGGCCGACGTCCTCGGCATCTTCGGCCGCGAAGGACTCGACCTGGCGACCCTCTGGACCGCACCGGCGGCCGACCAGCCGGTGGCCAATGCCTTCCGTATCTACCGCAACTACGACGGCAAGGGGGGCGCGTTCGGCGAGACCTCCGTCCGGGCCACCAGCGCCGACCAGGGCAGATTGGCCGTGTACGCCGCCGAGCGGAGCGCCGACAAGGCACTCACAGTGGTCGTGGTCAACAAAACCGGCGAGGACCTGACCAGCCAGGTCGCCCTCACCGGCGCCTCCGCCAGCACCGCTCAGGTCTACCGCTACAGCGGGGCGGACCTCGCCGGTGTCGTCCGTGAGGCCGACCAGCCTGTGACCGCCGGCGGCCTCACGACCACCTTCCCGGCCAACTCGATCACCCACCTGGTGCTGCCGCGCGGCACAGCTCCCGGCGACACCCAGGCGCCGACCGTCCCGGGCAAGCCGACCACCGGCACGATCACCAGCGACAGCATCGCGCTGGCGTGGACGCCGTCCACCGACGACACCGCCGTCACCGGGTACGACGTGCACCGGGTCGACGCCTCCGGCACCGTGAAGGTGGGCACCGCCACCGGCACCACGTACACAGTGACCGGGTTGACGCCGGACACCCCGTACACCTTCGTGGTGACCGCCCGTGACGCGGCGGGTAACGTCTCGGCGGCCTCGCCCGGCCTGACCGTGCGGACCGCGCCCACCGCCCCGACCGGCGGCTGCACTGCCGCCTACACGGCGAACAGTTGGCCGGGCGGCTTCACCGCGAGCGTGACAATCAAGAACACCGGCACCACCGCGATCGACGGCTGGAAACTCGCCTTCCACTTCCCTACCGCCGGCCAGAAGGTCGGCCAGGGCTGGTCGGCGACCTGGAAACAGAGCGGAACGAGCGTCACCGCGGACAGCATGAGCTGGAACGGCAAACTCGCCCCCGGCGCGTCGACCAGCATCGGCTTCAACGGCACGTGGACCGGCACCAACCCGGCACCGACCGCCTTCACCCTCAACGGCCAACGATGCGGGTGACCTGAGAGACCCAGCGGGAGGGGCCGGGGGCGCAGCGGCGCCCCGGCTCCTCCCGCTCTCGAGCAGCTGTCCGGTGCGGCAGATTGAGCGCCTCGTCGCTGATCTGCCGCACGTCGCAGTTGCCGGGCGTCGTGGGCGCGGACGGCCGGGATCGATCTCGGGTTACTCCTGTGGCGCGATCAGCCGGTCGTCGCTGGCGTCGCGGACGGTGATCGCCTCCACCGGGCACGAGTCGGCGGCGTCGATGACGACCTCGTCCGGGGCGACGACGTCGGTAAGCGGCGCGGACAGGCCATCGACCAGGCGGAAGTGCTCGGGCGCGGTGCCGGCGCAGATGCTCGTGCCGATGCAGCGGCGCGCGTCGACCCCGATCCGCCAGGTGGCACTCACCAGGCCACCGGCATGCCGAGCAGGCCCCGCACCAACATGCCCCGCTTCCACTCCAGCTCGGCCTCCGGTACGGCGAGCCGCAAGCCGGGCAGACGAGTGACGAGGGTGGCGACGGCGACCTGCAACTCCATGCGGGCCAACTGCGCACCGACGCAGTGGTGTACGCCGTGCCCGAAACCCAGGTGCGGGTTCTGCTCGCGGTCGAAGTCCAGCCGGTCCGGGTCGGCGAAGACGGTACCGTCCCGATTCGCCGACGACAGTGAGCCCAGAACCGGCTCACCGGCCCGGACCAGCACCCCGCCGACCTCGACGTCCTCCTTGGCGTACCGAGCGAAGGAGGATCCGACGCCGAGCGGCACGTACCGCAACAGTTCCTCGACCGCGACCGGCACGAGCGACGGGTCGGCCCGCAGCCGAGCGAGCTGGTCCGGGTTGTGCAGCAGGACGTAGATGAAGTTGGGGATCTGGGTCACCGTGGTCTCGTGGCCGGCCGCGAGCAGCCCCCCGGCCAGTTCCACCAACTCGGTCTCGCTGAGCCGATCCTGATTCTCGTCGCGGGCCCGCACCAACGCGCCGAGCAGGTCGTCGATCCCCGGGTCGCGGCGGCGCTCGGCGACCAGACCACCGATGTAGCCCCAGAGATTGTTCAGGTATTCCTGGATCGTTTCCATGGGCAGAGAGGTGGTCGAGACGATCGCCTCGGACCAGATGTGGAAGCGGTCGCGGTCGGCGTACGGCACCCCGAGCAGCTCGCAGATCACCTGGATCGGCAGCGGCGTGGCGACGTGCTCCACCAGGTCGGCCGGAGGGCCGAGCCGGACCATGTCGTCGACCAGCGTGTCGGCGATCTCCTGGGTTCGGGGACGCAGCGCCTCTACCCGACGTGCCGTGAACGCCTTCGCCACCAACCGACGCAGCCGGGTGTGATCGGGCGGGTCCATGGTCAGCATGCCGCTGTACTGCTGGCGCGGGGTGAGCCTGGGCTCGTCGCGCTCAACGGCCGGGGCGCGGCCGAACCGCACGTCGCCGAGGACCAGACGGACGTCCTCATACCGGGTGGCGAGCCACGCCTCCTCGCCGTAGGGGCACTTCACCCGGGTCATCGGCTCGTTCTCGCGCAGCTCGCCGTAGGTCGGATCGACGACGAGGCGGTCGGGCACACTGAACGGGTACGGCCGCGCGGGCGGAACGGTACGGCTCTCGGTCGTCTGCGCGCTCTCCGTCATCCGGGTTCCCCTCGTCGAGACGGCGTGATCCTCGGGCCGGCACCACGTGCGTAGCGGCGCCGGATTGCCAGCGTCCAGGCTTGCGGACAGCACACATCCACGCTCAGTGATATCTCGACATCGGATCGTAGCGATAGATGCCGATGATCGCCATGGAAGCTGCCCGCATCCATCGCGCCAGCGTTCCCGTGGCTCAGGAGATAAAGTGCCCGCTACCCTCGGCCGTCGTGCACGAAGGGCTGCACAGCCCAGTAGTGAGCGGCGGCGGACGGCACCGAGCCGACGGCGAGAACCCACTCGTCGCCGAGCGTGCCGATGACGAGGTCGCCCTTCTCGAACCGCAACACGACTCCAGCGGAGACCGTGTCGCCGTCGTGGCCGAGGATGACGGCGCCATCGGTGAGCCGGGCGCCGATGAACCCGGACAGCACGGACGGATGCCGCGCCGGGCCGACCCTGATCTCGCCGCACTCGTCCATGTCGGTGGCTCGGTACGGCTTCTCCTTCGCGAGCAGGAGTTGGTCGCCACGGCCGTGCAGTTTGACCGGCATCCCGCCTTCGAAGTACAGCCAGGCATGCAGCAGGCTCTCGGCGTCCGGTTCGCGCCGTCCCTCGGACCAGTACCGGGCCTCGGTCACGGCGTCGAGCCGTCGGCCCACCGAGCCCTTCAGCCACGACGCGACCATCTCGGGATCGCTGAAGCCCACGTACGGCACCGGGTGCTCGACGCGCAGCGCCTGCCACACGGCGCGAACAGTGGCCTCGTAAACGTCGCCCAGGCCGGTGTCGACGTCGGTGGTGACAACGCCGGTCACAGTTACCCGTACCTCTCGGGGAGATTTCTGCAGAGCCCAGCGGGCGCCTAGCTCGGCTTCCCGCCGATGTTCGTCGATCGCGGCGGCGGTCACCTCGACGTCGGACCGGTCCGACGCTGCGACCTCGACGGTGACCTCAGCGAATCGCGCGGAACGACTCGTCTGTGCCAGCAGGCGGAAGGTTGTCACGACTCCGATGGTTCCAGGCAGGTTCCGGCCTTGGCGTGCCAGGGCCGGGCAAGCCGACAAGAAGCTCGTCGCTCGTTAACCCACACAGTGATTGCCACCTGACCAACCCGGCGACATCCTGCCTCCCTACGTCGGAGGACGGAGGCCAGCGAAGCCTTACCATGCGAGCGTGGCTCACGTTGCCCGGTCCCGTAGGCCGTACCCGCTGCTTGTCGCCGCAGTGGTTCTGTTGGCGCTCGGCGCGGCCACGGCCTGGGCGGTCGGTGACACGCTGGGGCTGAGCCACGCCCCCGCCGCCGTGCCGCGTGAGGACGCCGTCGCCGCGCCGACGCGGACGCCCGCACCGGTTCCGCCGTTGGCGTCCCTCGTCGTGCCCGACGAGCCACGCGTCCGGAAGGCCGCCGTCGCCGTCGCCGACGCGGTCGTCTTCCGTGGCCTGCCCCGGCCGGTGCTCGTCCCGGCCGCGTCGAACCCGGCCAGGTCCGCGACGGCCACGCCGGGCACCAGCACGGCGCGCGTCGCGGCGCCGGACATGTCGGCGGTGACCACGCTGCGAGCGGGCGTGCTGGCCACCCTCAGCGGTACGCCCGAGTCGTACCGGCTCGACGTGCGCAGCGCCGAGTTGGCCGTCCAGGGCGGCGACGTCGCGGGCCTGACAGCCGGGATGTACGGGCTCGCCGACCGGATCCGCTCCGGTGCCGAGCTGCTTCCCGCGGCGGACGCTGGTCGGGTGGTCATCCCCCAGCTCGGCCTGCGGCTGACCGACGCGGGATCGGTGGGGCGCGAGCCCGACCCAGCCGCCTTCGCCGCCGGCGACGACTACGGCCTGAACACCGACGTGGTCGGGTCGGCAGTGCTGCCTGACGCGCCGTGGGTGGACGCCGCCGCGGTGGCCCGCATCGACGCCCAGTTCCGGCAGTTCGTCGACCACTCGGTGGCGCAGGGATTCAACGGAATCGTCGTGCCCGGCTTCCTGGAGTACGTCACGTTCGCGAAGGTCGGCGACGGGCGTGCGGTCTACCCGCCCGGAGACCCGCACGTCGACCGCGCACGGGCGATGGTCGCGGCGTTCGGCCCCGTCTTCCGGTACGCCGAGGACATGGGCGTGCGGGTCTTCCTGCTGACCGACATGCTCGCGGTGTCGCCCCCGCTGGAGGCATACCTGGCGCGGACCGTCGGCGGTCTCGACACGGCCGACCCTCGACTGTGGGCTGTCTACCAGGTCGGTCTGGCCGAGCTGTTCGAGAGCATGCCGTTCGTCGACGGCCTCATGGTCCGCGTCGGCGAGGGCGGCGAGGTGTACGCCGGAAGCGGCTGGGACTACTCGTCACGGCTCGCGGTCACCACCGAAGCGTCCGTACGCGCGATGCTGCGGGCGCTGCTGGACACCGCGGGCTCAGTCGGGAAGGAGATCATCTTCCGTACGTGGACGGTGGGCGTCGGCGCTGTCGGGGACCTGCACACCAACCCGGAGTCGTACGCGCAGGTCCTCGGCGGGTTCGACGACCCGCACCTGATCGTGTCCACCAAGTACACCCTGGGCGACTTCTACAGCCATCTACCGCTGAACACCACCCTGCTGGGCGGCGGGCACCGCCGCATTGTGGAGTTCCAGGCCCGGCGCGAGTTCGAGGCGTTCGGCTCGCTGCCCAACGACCTCGGTCCGCTGCACCGCCAGGCGCTGCGCGCGTTCCTTGCCGCCAACCCGAACGTCGAGGGTGTCTGGAACTGGACTCAGGACGGCGGGCCGCTGCGCGCCGGGCCCATGTCGCTGTACCTGCGCGCCGGGTTCTGGCAGCTCTACGACCTCAACACGTACGCTGTCGGCCGCCTGGCCTGGGACCCGCACGCCGACCCGGCGCAGGTCACCGCGGACTGGGCGTACCGCACGTTCTCCGGCGACCCGGCCACCGTGGCCGCGATCGGGCAGGCCATGGCGCTGTCCCGGCAGGCGGTCACCAAAGGCCTCTACATCGGTCCGTATGCCGACCGGTCGGTGCGGGCGCTCGGGCTGGAACCGCCGCCCATGATGTGGATCTTCGAGTGGGACATCCTGACCGGCGACTCCGCGGCGTTGGACAGCATCTACGCGGTGACCGGCGGCCGCGTCGACGCGGCGATCGAGGAGGGCAGGCAGGCCGTCGTGCTGGCCCGGCGTATGCGCGACCTGGTCGCCGCGACCGAACCGGCGACCTGGCGGGACGCCGAACTGCGTGGGCGCTTCACCGCGACTCTCGACTACCAGGTCGACCTGTTCGAGACGCTGAGCGCGTACCGGACCATGGTGCTGCGGCACGCGCAGTGGCTGGACACGGGCGCCCCGGCCGCCCGCCACGATTGGCGGCTGGCCGCGGCGGCATACCACGACGCGCGCGACGCGCACCGGCAGCGCTACGGCGCCGACCTGGACCTGCCCGCGTACAACTTCACCGCCGCCGACCTCGGGGCGCAGCGCGCCGACCGGGACCCGACGATGGCCTGGGCGGCCCGTGCGTTGCTCGGGTCGATCCTGCTGGTGGTGCTGCTCGGCCTGTACCGACGCGGGTTCGGCGCAGCCGCCGCGCGCGGGTTGCTGCTCGGCGCGCTCCGGCCGTGGCGGGTCGCCGCGCTGCCGACGCCCACGACGCGGGCAGACCGGGTGTTGGTGTGGCTGGTCCCGGCCGTGGTGCTGGTGGCGAGCCGGCTCGTGTTGACCTGGTTCGCCGCGCCGGCGCACCTGCTGGTCACCCTCGGTGGGTGGGCGCTGTTCGCCCTCGTCGTACGCCTCGTCGTCGGCCGGCGGGATCCGTTCCACCTGTGGGCCGTGGTCGGCGGCGTCGCACTGCTGCGCAGCGTACTGCTGCTGGCGGCGCTCGCCGGGCGCGGACCGGGCGGTTACTGGTTCGCCTTCTGGACCGCGCCGGGCCTACGCGCGGCGTACGTCACCGTCGCGTTCGCGGCGTTCGGCTGGCTGTTCGTGGCCGTCGCCGTGGTCCTGCGGGACCGGTACGGCCTACGCCGCCGCAGCGCCGTCGGGCTGACCCTCACCGCCGCGGGTGCGCCCCTCGGCGTGCTGTCCGCCCTGGTCTGGGTAGTGGGCCTGGAACGCGCGCTGACGGTGTGGAACGACCAGCTCGCGCTGCTGCCCTGGGGTCTGTCCCGCATCCTCGGCATCACCGTCCACCTCGGCGTTCCCGCCCAACTCCCGGCATACACCGCCGCCGCCGGAACCGTCCTGGCCGCCGCCGGCCTGCTTCTGTCACTGGGCCGGCGGCGGCAATCGGCCTGACCGCCCCACTCGACGGCCCTCCGCTCAGAAGTTGGTCAGATGTCCGGCGAGACCGTGGATCGCCGCGACGTAGCCACCCTGGCCCCACCGATGACCACCAGATCGAACTGCTCGGTTGCCTCCGTTCATGTCCGATTCCTGTTCAGCCAGTCCGTCAAGAGGGGGACCGTGTCGCTGAGGGTGTCGACACAGTGGTGTGCGGCGGTCAGCTCATGGACAGCGTGTGTGGTGCGGACGGCGATGACCGTCATGCCGGCAGCCCGGGCTGCTTCGATGCCGGCGGGGGCGTCCTCGACCACAAGGCAGTTCGCTGCAGGGGTCTCGAGAAGGTGCGCCGCGCGCAGATAGCCTTCGGGGCCCGGCTTGCCGCGCCGGACCTGGCTGCTGTCCACCAGAACGGGTGGATCCGGCAGCCCGCCCGCGCGCAGCCGCTGCATCACGGTCGGCCTCCGGCCCGACGTGACAACACCCCACAGGTGGCCGTCGAGCAGGCTCAACACGGCAGCGGCATCGGGGTAGACGGGGAAGGCGTCGCCTTCGGCCGCCATGATTTCTCGGACGAGCCGGTACTCGGTGTCAGCGTCGAGGTGCGGGGCCACCACCGTGATGGTGTCGACGGGCCGGCGGCCGTGGGTATGGGACCAGACGAGGTCCGGGTCGAGGTGGCGCAGCGTCGCCCACCGGCTCCAGATCCGGCGGTATGCCGGATAGGAGTCGACGAGCACGCCGTCGACGTCGAACAACACCGCGGACGGAAAGGGCATCACGCCGCCGGGCTCTGCAGCAGGTCGATGGTGGCGGCGGCCTGACCGGCGATGTCGTGGAGCAGGCGGGCAGCAGGCAGGACGTCGTGGACGAGGCTCACGGACTGGCCCGCGTACAGGGCCATGGCGGCCAGGTCACCGGTCATCCCGGGCAGCGGCATCAGGTCCTCGTATCGAGGATGCTCCTCGCCAGACGCGTCAGCGGCGACGACATCACCCTCGCCGGGCCGCAGTGGAGCAGGCGGCGAGCCGGCCGCCTGCCAACGCCGCACTGTCGTGTTGCGCAGTGCCCGATGCGGGGCGTTCGGCCATCCGCCGTCGAAGCAGAGGGTGTGCACGGCGTCCGCTCCGGTGGCCGCGATCAAGTGCTGCCGGTACACCTCATGGGTGGCTGCTTCATCAGCGGCGAGGAAGCGGGTGCCCAGCATGGCGGCCTGGGCGCCGAGCGCGAGCACCGCCGCGACGCCGCGCCCGTCCGCGATTCCTCCCGCAGCCACCACCGGTACCGGCCCGACCGCGTCGACGACGGCCGGCACCAGGGACATGGTGGTCGTGCCGCCGCGGACGTGACCGCCGGCCTCCCACCCTTGAGCCACCACGACGTCCACGCCGGCCGTGACGGCGTGCACGGCCTCGGCGAGGTCACCGATCGTGTGCAGGTGCAGAGCACCGGCCTGCTGGATCCGGCCGTGTACCGGCGACGGGTCGCCCCAGAAGGTGGAAATGATCGGCAGCTTCTCCTCCAGGCACACAGTGAGCACATCGTCCACCGGGAAGTCGAGAACCAGGTTCGCGCCGAACGGCCGGGTGGTGAGCTCCCGGGTATGCCGGATGCTCTGCCGTGCCTGATCGGGGCTCTGCCACGTCAACGCCAGCATGCCAAGACCGCCCGCCTCCGACACCGCCGCCACCAGTTCCGGTACGGCGGCGGAACCCACGGGCGCCTGGATGATTGGCAGATCGATGCCAAACCGGTCACACAGGACAGTGCGTAATCGCCTCACGAAGCTGCCCCGATCGCTTCGGGAATCGAATCATTCCACCGGACGGTACTGTATCGGATATCGAAGCATCAAGAGGGGCGGCACAGGCGATGACGGCACCCAGGCCGGGCCAGCCGGTACGCGGATCGAGTACCGGACGACCCCTCATGGCCGCCCTCGACCTGTTCGGGCGTCGCTGGAACCTGCGCATCGTCTGGGAGTTGCACCATGGGCCGGTCGGCTTCCGCGCGCTGCAGCAGCGCTGCGACAACATGTCATCCAGCGTCCTACGGCAACGGCTGACCGAACTGGTCGACGCCCACCTCGTCGCCCAGCAGCCGGACACGGCCTACACACTCACCGACCTCGGCCGCGGCGCCTACCAGGCCCTGCGCCCGCTCGTTCGCTGGTCCGACACCTGGGCCTCAGCCCTGAACGCGGACGACAGGGCCTGAATCGCGGAACGCCGACCCTGGCGCTTCGCGAACAGAGTCGCTACCGTGCTTCTGAATCCGAAGCATTCGGAGGTTGGTCATGGCTCGCATCCCAGCGCCCGGTGCTTTCCGCTTCGCCGACGTCACGGCCACCTGATGGCCGGCCCATCAGTGTCGGTGGTGAACGCCTGCACCCGCCATGGAGGAGGCGGCAGCCCCACCACAGTCGTGATCGACGATGCCGTGCTCACCGACGACGAACGGCACGCGATCGCCCGGAGGGCCGGCACCTCCCACACCGCGTTCGTCGACACCAGTGCAGCGGATGTTCCCAGGGTGCGGTTCTTCACCAGCGCCGGGGAACTCACGAACTGCGGACATGGAATCATCGCGGCGCAGGCCGTCCTGCTGCAGCGCAGCGGCGGCACCGAGCACCGCGGCCGGCAGTTCACCGCAGGCCGCACCTTCGCCACGACCGCCATTCGGCGCCGCGACGGCATCGAGGTCTGGTTCGACCAAGGCGTCATCGCCCTACCGGACGGCGGTGACGCGACCGGAGATGGCATCATCGCCGCCCTCGGCCTGGAACGAACGGACATCGCCGCCGACGTACGGGTCGCCTCACCCGGCACGCCACGACTCCTCGTCCCCGTCCGGGATCGCCGGACGCTGCTGTCCATACAGCCCGACTACGATCGGCTGGCAACCGAGTGTCGGCGACTGGGTTATCTCGGCTGCTTCGCCTACGCGCTCTCGCCGACCGCAGGAACGGGCGCCGCCCGGATGTTCGCCCCGGCGATCGGCGTCGACGAGGACATCGCGAACGCCAACAGTGTCGGCTGCCTCGCCGCACACCTGCTCGACACAACCGGCAGCGGCACGATCGAAATCCACCAGGGCGACGGACTGCAGAGCCCATCATCGGTGTCCGCCAGCGCGACACGCACCGCAGACGGCATCGTCGCCAGAATCGGCGGAGTGGTTGGCCTCAGCGCCCCGCATGGTCCTTAGCACCACCGCCCATCCGCCGCCAGCGCTCCTATCCAGGACTGGCACCCCGGAGCCGTTTCTCATCGCGACCTTCGACTAGCGCAAAGCCGCGGGCCAGGTAGTTTGCCAGCGCGCGAGGATGATCCCAACTTGAGGTATGCAGCCAAACCCGACGGGTTGGCCCGCCATGCTCCGCACTGTTCTGCGGCCCCCGCAAGTTCCATGCGGACCGGGTCAGTAGTGCCGGGGCGTAACCGCCGTATCCATAGATCCCGGGTGGATCGTGGCCCGGCCCGGAAGGACCCGCCGCGGAGCCACAGACCGCTGCCTTGGCTATACAGTTCTGCCGTGTCTGTACGTGAACCGAAACGCGGCACGGTGGTGCGCGGAGTCATCTCAGAGATCCATAACTTCGGCGTCTTCGTGCGTCTCGAAGGGGAGCCGACCAGTTCGCGCGGCACGGGGTTCATTCGAATTCCGGAGCTGACCTGGGACTACTTCTCAGATCCCGAAGATGTGGTGCACGCAGGCGAGCAGATCCGCGCCGAGGTGCTCGACTGCGATGACACTCGTGGACAGGTGCAGCTGTCGTTGAAGGCGTTGCACGAGGATCCGTTGGTCCGGTTCGCGGACCGGGTTGGTGAGGTATTGTCCGGGCCGGTCGTCAAAGTGGTGCCGTTCGGTGTTTTCGTCCGCGTCGCGCCGGGCATCGCTGGTCTGCTTCACGAGTCAGTTCTGACCCGGGAGCCAGCAATCGGAGAGATCGTCACCGTCACGATCGTCGAGGTGGACCGGCCGGGGCGCCGAGTGCGTCTGGAGCCCGCGTTGACGCGTTGATTGGTGACGCACAAGCGCGACCCGACCTGACATCGTCGACATCAGCGGGACCCCCACTCCCAATCGGGGCCGTAGATGCTAATAGCTGCGGTAGGCCGGCAGGTTCAACGTCACAGCCGCCGGTCAGGCACGCCCGCCTGTGCGCTCTTGTCCCCGGTACGGTGTGCCGGTGGAAACCCTGGCCCAGATGCGCTCCGGAGCCACGATCGAGCGGTTGCTCTGCCACCCCAGGCTGCCGTTGATAGCCGGTTGGGACGCCGATCGCCCGGCGATCCGGATCTGGGAGTTCGCGGTCGGGCGGCTGCGTGAGATTGGCGGTGTCGGTGCGGATTCGGCCGGCTACCACTCCGCCGGCAATCACCGGTTCCAACGGACACCCTCTGCTGCCTGGCATCCGAGTGAGCCGCAGTTGGTGGTAGCGGACCGCGACTGCATCACTCGCTGGGCACCTTCGGGTATCACCGCGATCGGCGGGATGCCACCGATCGAGTACCCACGGGACGTGGCGTTCAGTCCGGACGGTCAAAGGCTCTGGTTGTCACCCGGCGGCGGAGAGGACGGCTGGGAGTCGTCCATCACGCTCGACCCCATTTCCGGCGCAACCGTCATCGGCCCACGATGGGACACCGGAGTTGCGGTGTATCCGGGCGGTGGCCTCGTGGCCACCCTGGAGAGTGATCAAGGTGCCACGCTGGTGCTCTTCTCCCGAGACACCGAGCCGGTGCTGCGGCCGATGCGGCGGGCGTTGATCCTCGACTGCGACGGCTACGAGACACCTGTCTTCAGCCCGGACGGGCGGCATTTCGCGGTACGGGGCAACGCGTACGACAACTCGCTGGAGGTGTTCGAGTTTCCTTCGCTGCGCCGCGTTCTCGTCCTGACACTCGGAGACCCCAGCCCGGGGTACCCGTACCCGCAGGAGTGGCTGGACAGCATGAACGCCTGGTCACGCCACAACGTCGCGTTCGGGCCATCTCCGGGTGCTCTCTGCTTCGGAACGCCAGGAGGCGCCGTCATCGAGATCGAGATCGACGGGAAACAGGTGACCGAGCACGAGGTCTTGGCAGGAGCTGGGGTGACCGCTCTGACGGCCACCGCGACAGGCGAACTGGTCGTTGCCGGCCACGACGGCACGCTTCTGGTGCTGTCGGGGGGACGGGCCACCCCGGCTCAGGCATCAACGGCCGCGGTAACCGAGTTCCTTGCCGGCACCTCCGAGGCGCTGGCCACCGACTTGGACGACCTTGATCTCACCGACGGAAACCAGACCTGGCAGCCCGGCGAGCTGGGAACAGTCACCGACACGTCAGACAGCGACCCGTCGTGGCTGAAGATCCAGGCTGCCATGAACAGGCGCGCCTGACCCCGATCGCACCGTTGCTGTCTGGGCAGCCAGGGCCGTAGCTGTAGGGCACGGCACGGGATTCGGGAACGGCACGAGGGCCATAAGATTCACTTCTATGGTCCGCACCACGCCTCCGCGCCCCCTGGACATCACCGCGCTCTTCCCCGAACTGCGGGAGCATTCCCGCACGGCTACCCGCCTGCATCCCCGCCCCGGCGCTCCGACCGTCATGGACAGCTCGGTCGGCGGGCCGCTGCTGTGGCCGGCCGACGAGGTATGGCCGGTCTGCGACGACGCCGGGGCGCACGAGCCATACAACCTGACCACCCCGGCCGCCCTGCACCGCAGGCGGGAGATCCTCGCGGCCGCAGAAGCCCGGGGCCGGCTGCCGGGCGGGGACTTCTTGACCGTGGAGGAGCGCGCCGAGCTCGACGCGGCCGACGCTCTCAACCTGGACGACCTGATCGAGGATCCCATCCCTTTGGTCCCGGTCGCGCAGCTGTACCGACACGACATCCCGGACTACGCCGGTCCGGACGGCACCGACCTGCTCCAGGTGCTGTGGTGCCCGGTAGACCACTCGGACCGGCACTACAGCCCTCGCGTCTTTCTCCAATGGCGCGACAGTTCCACCGTCGGCCCGCTGCTCGTAGCACCTCCTGAGCCGTCGGTGATCAGCGACATGTACCTGCCGATTCCGTGCGTGGTGCACCCCGAGCAGGTCCGCGAGTACCAATACGCCGATCTGCTCCCCGACGACCTATGCGAGCGAATCGACGCCTGGGATGACGACGAAGACGAGAGCCGTCCCCACTATCAGAGCGACTTGTCGCTGGCACCGGGATGGAAGGTCGGCGGGTACGCGAACTGGTCACTGACCGATCCGTACCCGATGGATTGCGCGGCCTGCGGCACCACGATGACCTTGATCTTCACCGCGGGCTCGGGCGACTGGAACGGCATGCACTGCAGCTGGCGCCCGTCCGAGGAGGACCCGACCGCGTCGCCAGACATCGTCGGCGTGCAGATCGGGCGCTGCTACTCCCTGTACACCTTCCAGTGCCCCGAATCATTCGACCATCCCCCGGCCACCGCTATGCAGTGACGCGGCTCGCTTCATGGCTTCCCGGCCTCCGAAACGGCACGGTCCCGAGCCTTGAGCCGAAGCAGCCACTAGATGGGCTCGCCGGCCACGCCGCTGAATCCGACGAGACCGTTGTCCTTCGCCATGGACAGAATCTCTGGCAGATAGTCGAGCTGGCGGACAGACAGCGTCAGAAGCACATACGTCAGTGCATCGTCCGGACTGTCCTCCAGGTCGAACGTCGAGGGCTCCAGTACGTCCTCGATGTCCGCCCAGCGAACAAGCAGCCCGTCCCGGAACCGCTTCACACCGGGGTCTGAGGCCAGGTCGCTGGTGTCACCCTCCGCAAGCCTGTCGAAGATCTCCGCAGGATCACCCGTGCCGCGCTTCCAGAAACCAAAGTCGCTACTCACAGCGGCATCCTAGGAGTGGGTGTCGTATCTGCCCAGGCGAGCACAAGGCGGCAGATGCGAATAGCTGCGGTAGGTCGACCGGCCCAGATCACCGCCGCGGGCCCGGCACGCCCGCCCACGCGCTCTTGTCCCGGTACGGTGTGCCGGTGAGACCCTTGTGGCGACGCTCTACTCCGGGGCCCACGCTCGAGTGGTTGCTCTGCCATCCCACGCTGCCGTTGATCGCCGGATGGGACACCGGACGCCCCTCCGCAGTAACGGGATCGAGGGAAGCAAAAGCCCTGCGTCCGACGACTCGGCTCCGGCCCCCGCGACGTCGGCCTGCCGAGGATTCCCGGTGGCTTCCCGGAAGCCCACCGACGTCGACGCCGCTCCCACCCACCAGCCATGCGACGCTCAAGCTCCGCGACCAACGGGCCATGCCGCGTGGCCCCCGGACACGACCGCCATAGCCGCACAATTCCTGGCCTGACAGCACGGCACCCCCACCCCCAGACCCCTTGTGCCCGGAGGAACGCAGACCATGGACAACGCATCTCAGCTCATTCAGGAGCGGAGTGCCCCGCCGGCCACGCTGGTGATCTTCGGCGCCTCCGGTGACCTGACCCGGCGCAAGCTGCTGCCCGCAGTCGAGAGTCTGGCTCGGCACGAGCGGCTCCCGGACCAGTTCGCGCTGGTCGGTGTCGCGCGCACGCCGATGACCAACGAGCAGTTCGCCGAGAGCGCCCTCGGCGAACGCACCCTCACCAGCAAGCGCCAACTCCAGGGCAGCGTGCGGTACGTGGCCGGCGGCTACGACGACCCGGAGACCTACAAGCGACTCGTGGAGACCCTCGACGAGCTGGACGCACAGCGGGGCACCTCCGGCAACCGGCTCTTCTACCTGTCCACCCCGGCCGGGGCCTTCGAGCCGGTGATCAACGGACTGGCCGGCGTCGGGCTCAACCAGCCCCGCGAAGGCTCCTTCTCCCGCCTGGTCATCGAGAAGCCGTACGGGCGCGACCTGGTCACGGCCCGCGAGCTCGACGGGGTCGTGCACAACGCGTTCGACGAGCACCAGGTCTTCCGCATTGATCACTACCTGGGCAAGGACACCGTCCAGAACGTGCTGGCGCTGCGCTTCGCGAACTCGATCTTCCAACCCATCTGGGATCGCTCCTGGGTCGACCACGTGCAGATCACCGTCGCCGAGACCCTTGGCGTCGGCAGCCGCGGCGGTTTCTACGAGGACGCCGGCGCGATGCGGGACATCGTGCAGAACCACGTGCTCCAGGTCCTCGCGCTGGCACTGATGGAGCCACCGGCCTCCTTCGAGGCTGAAGGCCTGCGCAACGAGAAGGTGAAGCTGCTGCAGGCGATCCGGCTCCCCACCGACCGGGACATCGCCGAGGCCGCGGTCCGGGGACAGTACACCAGGGGCGGTACCCGCGAGGACCTGATGGCCGGCTACCGCGAGGAAGCCGGCGTCGACCCCCTGTCGCGGACCGAGACCTACGCCGCCATGCGGCTCAACGTCGACAACTGGCGCTGGGCCGGGGTGCCGTTCTACGTCCGCACCGGCAAGCGCCTACCGGCCCGGCTCACCGAGGTGGCACTGCAGTTCCAGCGTCCGCCGCACCTGCCGATCCCGACCGACCAGCTCACCGGCCTCGACGCTGACGCACTGATCCTGCGGATCCAGCCGAACGAGGGCATCTCGCTGCGCTTCGGTGCCAAAGTGCCGGGCCACTCCTTCCGGGTCCGCACCGCCACGATGGAGTTCTCCTACGACCAGACGTTCGTCGAGGAGTCCCCGGAGGCGTACGAGCGTCTGCTCCTGGACGCGCTGATCGGTGACGCGTCGCTGTTCATCCGCAGCGACGAGGTGCAGCAGTGCTGGCGGATCGTCGACCCGATCATCGACAACTGGGAGAAGGACCACTCGCCGATCCCCACCTACGAGGCCGCCTCCTGGGGCCCGACCGACGCCGACCGGCTCATCGGGCGCAACGGCCGCAAGTGGCGCAACTCCGCGTGACCCTGTCACAACGAGGGTGTCCGCGCTGCTGAGCTCGATCTCTTGGTCGGCGTGGCCGAGGTGGAGCGACGAGGATGCCGATGGGCCGCCAAGGCGCAGAGCGCGTCGGCGGCCCACCGTCTCAGCCGTTGTCGATCAGGCTGGCGATCTCGTTGTAGATCAGGTGTGCCTTCGCGCCCTGGTTCGACGGACAACCGCCGAGGTGGTGCAGGGCGATCGCACGGTGGCTGGCGTTCAGCACGGGTGAACCCGAGTTGCCGCCGGAGGTGTCACAGCTGTAACTGATGTTCCAGGTGTTGTAGTTCGCGTTCCGGACGGCGCAGGTCGCGCCGTTCTGGGTGTCCTCGAAGATCGACAGCCGCTTCGCGCTGCCGTCGCCGTGCCCGGGGATATAGATCCGGGTGCCGTTGCTGGTGGCGGCAGTTGCCAGGTACAGCGTGCCGAATCCCTGGATGGCGGCGAAGTTGTTCACCGAGAACAGGGCATAGTCCAGCTGGCTGGAGCCACCGCTGCTCACCTTGTAGAGGGTGGCACCGCTGACCTTGGTGCCGGCACCGGGATTCCCACCGCCGCAGGTGGCGCACTGGTAGTTGAACTGCATCTCGCTGCCGCTCACGGCGGACTGCGTCTCGAAGCAGTGCTTGTTCGTCAGCATCCGGTTGGTGTTACCGACCCGCCAGGTGGTGCACAGTCCGCCGCCGCTGATCAGCAGCCGCGCCACCGCCCTGCCCCGGGCGTACTCGGTGGGGTGGCTGTTCTGGTAGCAGACCACGTCCCGGCGGGCGTCGGTGCTGCACACGGACTGGGTGGAGAAGTTGTGCGCGGCGATCTCCATGCGGTCGTATCCGCGCCAGAACCGGTCAATGGTGGCGGCGCTGCCACGTGAGGGGCGGCTGCTGTGCACTGTCACCACGGCGGTGTCGCCCTCCACCGACATCGCCCAGAAACCCGGCTGTCCGTCGGTGGTGTAGTCCGAACCGGTCGCCCGGTTCAGGTGGCGGTCGTACCGGTAGCTCTCCTTGCCATCGCGGCTCGACACGGTGACGTAGTCGCCTTCAGCCAGTCGCAGTGAGCTGAAGTGGACCTTGACGTAGGTGGCGCCCGGGTGGTGAATGATCTGCGTCCCCCCGTTGGGGGCGGCGGACAGGGAGCTGTCGACGGTGCGGAGTTCACCGATCGTGGTCACACCCTCTGCCGAGAACTGGTGCGATTCCGGTGCCCGCTGGGATTGTGGCGCGACAGGGGCGACCGAGTACGCCTCGGCGGCGGGTACCGACAGGAGGCTCAGCCCGAGTGTGCAGGCAGCGAGCGCGACTGCGCCCGTTCGTAGGCGGCGCAGAGCATGTTTCATCTGTCGCTCCTTCTCAGGAATCAGCACCGAGACGTGCCTTCGGTCTTCATACCTGAGATCACGCAGGACATGTAATCTCATCTATGTCATAGCTGCGTGCAGGGCCGCTTCATCTGCCGTGGCGATGCGCCCTGATGTTCGGCCTCGCTGGCACTGAAGGCCCTCACCAGCGGACGATGGCGCAGGCAAGGGTGAGGCCAGGATTCCTGTGGTTCGCCGCGAGAGCCGAGGAAAGCGCAGGAGCTGGAATTACCGCATCCTCCGCTCGCGCGGAGGTTCCCGAGTTGAACGGGAATAGAAGGAAGCGCCTGCATGGCCTCGGCTGTCGCCGCTCACTCAGGGATCAGCTCACTGAGTCGATCCAGTGTATACGCCTCCGACCCGTCCGGCAGGTCCTCGGGCGTGTGAACGCCGATGAACGTGACCGGCTCGTCCGGGAGCCGACCGTCCCACGTCAACACCTCGGTCTTTGCGCGCCATCGGTCGACAAGGTAAGCGATGGTGAGGTAGCGCCGCTCCATCAGTGCTCGTACCCGGTCGGCCGTGGTGAACGTGTTGTCCTCCACCCGGTTGAATGACGGCGTACCCCGCAGATACAGGTGAAGCCAGACGGCCTGCCAGCCGGCCTCGCTCCCGGCGAACACCATCGGCAGCGCTATCCGACCCTGGCCGCGCAGGTGCGAACGCGCCCGGACCGTCCGTGCGTCAAATGGAGCACCGCGCTGGTCCTGTGTGCGGGTCTGGTACCCGAACATCGACTCGGCGACCTCGTCGAACGACTCGCCCGCGTAGATGTAGACCTGCGGAACGACATAGTGCCCGCCGCTCGTCAGGGGCATGTCGATGAACTCGGTTGCACCGTTCGTCGCCTCGGTGATGTCGCCGGAATGCACCACGCCGTTGTGGTGGTAGTTCGTCCACGACACCTGGCCTGCATCGTGGAACTCGTCATCGAGCAGCAGCACCGACAGGTCGTAGTCGGTGCGACGACTTGCCTGCCGCCAGTACATGAAGAAGCGCAGCAGCTCACCGGACACGGATGCCCGCGAGCCCCTGGGCAGGACCGCGAAGCCGCCCTCTGCTGCCTTGCCGGACAGCGGCAGTGCCACGTCGAGCACCTCCGGGTCCACCAGCAGCGGCCGATCCTGCTGAGGTAGTCGAGCGCTGATCTCGGTGTCGAGCAGCGACGACAGCTCGGCCACCAGCTCGGCCGGCAGCGGCGGCCGCTCGTCGGGACCTACCCACGCGCTGCGCGAGCGGCTCGCGTACATCCGGGCCGACGCGGGTGTCAGCCGGTTGTCGACATGCTCCCGCAGCGAGAGCAGCACTCGGCCCGACGCTGAGCTGAGCGCACCGGTGACTGCGTCGACGACAGCGGTTCGCTCCGGCTGCGACGCCAGCCGCAGCAGCCGGTCCGCAGATCGCAGGAGCAGGCCCGGCGCCGCAGACAGCACCGAGGTGGCCGAACTGATGGCTCCGGCGCGGATCGCCGCCTCCGCGCGACCGGCGAGGTTGCATACCCGTCGCTCGCCACGCGCAACCTCGAACACCGCCTGCGCGTGCGGCCACTGGTCGTACTCGTGCGGATGCAGCCGCTCCCCGAGCCGCTTCCACCGCTCCGCGTAGCGCACGACATCGCCGAGCTTGGCGGGACTCGCGCCGACGACATCGTTCAGCGCGGCGAGAAGCCCTCTCCGCTCGGGGCGTCGGAAGGCGCGGAATCGCGTGGGTGTCACGAGCGATGCGTCCCCGCCCGAGACCTGGCAGGCGAGGCGCAGCACGTCGGTTGTCGTGTCCACACCGACCAGCGGCCGGCCGAGGACGAGCCGGGTCCCGTTGAGCACGGCACGGTTCTCCCGTACCGGGATCGCGGCCGGCTGCACCGCGTCCACGCAGGCGACCGCGAGCTCGCTGAGGATCGCGAGGTCCGCTTCGCCAAGCGGCGTGTTGCTACCGGCCAGGGCCAGATACAGCCGCGTTGCCTCCACGTCGACGGCGTCACCGAGGCGCAGCAAGGTCACCCGGTCACCGGCTGCGGTGACCAGCTCGTCGTGCACGGCCAACAGCTCGGCATAGGTGTGCTGGTAGGTCCCATAAGCCGGCAGCTCCAGCAGGTTCACCGCACCCGAGGCGACGGCGTCCCGCAGCTGCTCGTCGGTTGCCGTGCCTCCACCGACGAACACGGCCGCCCGCAGCCGATCCGTCCAGAACTCGGTGGTGTCCGGCACGTCATCAGGGAAGCCGATGAAATAGGCGTTGTGTCGGACATGGTCGCCGACCAGTTCGCGCACCGCGGAGACCACCATGGCTGCCAGGTCCATCGCCGGCGCGGGGGCCAGGGCACCGATGTGTTCCAGCAGAGCCCGCGACGCCGAGAACCCGACATCGAGGAGTGCCACGTCCAGTTGTCGGGCCACCACCGTGCTATCGCCAGCCGCGCCAGCGCTGGCCGGCACGCGCAGGGTCTTCTGGATAATCAGCTTTTCGAGCACGTGGTTCCCCATTCCCGGTCAACTCCGGCAGTGCCGCCCCGCAGCCGCGGCACAGTGGGTCGCCGGGGACTCGAACCCCGAACCCTTCGATCCAACTAGGAGAAGGAAGCGCACCCATCACCGCGCAAGCGGGGAGCGGACGCGCTACTCAGTCGAATGCTCTAGCCATTGAGCTAGCGACCCAGATGTCGATCATCGCACCGGCCGGTCCGGCCTGGCTATTCCGTTTCCAAGTCGTCAGGCGGGCTTCAATATCCGAGACCGGCCGGACCGGCGTGATGGGGCACCGCCGTCCGTGCGGGCGAGCGGCGGGCCAGGAGATATCCGGTCACCGCGGCGGTGAGGCCGGCAAGCCCGGCCGCCGCGAAACCGCCCGCCGGCGCGGAGAGGTCGATCGCCACGCCGACGAGCGGGGATCCGAGCGCGAACCCTGCGCTCTGCGCCGACGACTGGAGACCTATGACCTCACCCCGCACAGCGGGTGGCGCCAGCCGGCTCACCGCGTCGGCCACCCTGCCAAGGGTCGGCGCGGTGAGTAGCCCGCTACCGACGACGGCCACACACAGCCAGGGCCAGTCGTGGGCCAGCCCGGCGGGAATCGTCACGAGCCCGAGCAGGCCGAGCAGCAACCAGGTCGGCAGTGGTCGGTTCAGCGCGCCGTAGATCAGTCCGCCGATGACGGACGACACGCCGAACACCACGACCACAACGGCGGCCCACGACACCTGACCTGCCTCCCGCAACGTGGCGACGATGGCGAGGTCGACGCCACTGAGCAGTGTCGTCGTCCCGAACGCCATGATCAAGGCGGCGATCATCGTGGCGCTCAGCCACTGCCTCCGTGGGGGGCGTTCCGCCGCGGCGGCGGCCGCCTCGCCCTCGGCGTGCAGGGGCGGGTTGAGCACGGCGATGCCGACGCCGCCGGCCAGGATGGCGATGCCGACACCCCACGCCACCACCTCGGGGGACACCGTGGCCGCGCCCAAAATCACCACCGCAGGCCCCACGATGTACGACAGCTCGCCCTGCACCGATTCCAGCGCGAACGCCGCCCGGCGCTGCTCCGGCGTCGTCATCGCGGCGATCGCCTGTCTGCTCAGCGCCTGGGCCGGCACCATCAGCAGGCCCGCCACGAAGCTGGCGACCAGCAGGAGCCCGTACGGCAGGACCGGCACGCTCAGCCAGAACACGACCTGCACGGTGACGGTCACCAGCAGGACGAGGCGCAGGCCCCGTGAGTCGATCATGCGACCGAGCAGCGGCCCGCCCAGCGCCACTCCGGCGGTCAGGGCCGCCGCCACACCACCCGCCGCCGCGTAGTTCAACTTCAGGCCGAGGACGACGAAGAGGGTCAGCGCCATCACGTCTGCGGTTATCGCGGTGCGGGCGATCAGCGAGACGCCCAGCAGCGGTGCCATCCCTGGCACCGCGAGCACCTGCCGGTATCCGGTCACCCAGATGACGCTAATTCCCCTGGCGCCTCATAAGAAGACGCCATCTTGTTCAGGCCGGCATAATGAATGCTTATGGCCAGGGATTTGGAGACCGCCCTCCTACGGTCGTTCGTCGCCGCCGTGCGGGAGGGCAGCATCAGCCGCGCCGCGACCGCTCTCGGGCACAGCCAGCCCGGTCTCAGCCAGCAGTTACGCAAGCTCGAGAGCACCGTCGGCCGTCCGCTGCTGCACCGGTCGTCGTCCGGTGTCTCGCCGACCCGGGCGGGAGAAGAACTCCTGCCGTACGCCGAACGCATCCTCTCGCTCGCCGCCCAGGCACTCGCCGAAACCGGGCGCACGCTCACCGGCCACTGCGGCGTCGGGTTGCTCGAAGACCTCGCCGCGTCCCAACTGCCGCAGGCCCTCGCCGACCTTGCCCGGCTACACCCCGGCGCGACGCTGGAGGTGCTCAGCTGTTCCAACGCCGCCATGCGGGAGGCCTACGACGCGGGCCGCGTGCAACTCGTGCTCGACGCGGTTCCGGATATTCCCGGGCCGCCACGCTGGACGGTGCGCGCCCCGCTGGTCTGGGCGACCGGGCAGGGCGTGGACGTGGCCGCCGATCCACTGCCGGTGGTGCTGTTCTCCAACCCGTGCTCCTGGCGTACGTCTGTGCTGGACACACTGGAACGCGCCGACCGGCGTTGGCGGGTGGCCTTCGAGAGCAACAGCCTGGTCGGGGTGCTGGCCGCGGTACGGGCCGGGCTCGGCGTCGCGGCGCTCATGCCCGCGAACCTCGAACCGGGCATGATCTGCCGCGATGCGAGTGCCCTGCCCGTCCTGCCGGATGTCGAGTTCGGTCTCGCCCGGCACCCCCGGACCGAGGGTGATCCGCTTGTCGACGCGGTGGAGACGGCACTGCGTCGCATCGTCTGAGCACGCGCCCTCGTCATCGGGCCGGCCATCAGCAGCCGTGGCTCGGCCTCGCCCTGGGCGGCGGTCACCACCCTGCTGCACTTCGACGTCTGACCGGACGCCCGCCACGAGGACATCACTCGTCGGGGCAGTCGGGCGGTCCAAGGCTCTATGGCGGGCGTCGCACGTGGCAACGGCGCCGTCAGCGGCTGATGGGTCGTAGGGTTCCGGTATGGCACAACGACTCGTCAGCGTGTGGCAACCGTTCTTTCTGGCCAGCGAGAGTCGCGGCGCTGCCGTCGATGCCGCGACCGAGTTGGAGGAACTCGGCTATTCACGGATCTGGTTCTCCGGCGGCTTCGGCGAGAACGTCGCCCCGCGCTTCCGAGAGATCCTGGACGGGACGACGCGCATCGGGGTCGCGTCCGGGATCGTGAGCATCTGGCACTCGTCGCCCTCCGAGGTGGCGGCGTTCGTCCAGGACGCGCAGGCGGCGCACCCCGGCCGGTTCCTGCTCGGTCTCGGCGCCAGCCACGCGGTGCTGGTGGAGGGCAGCGGCACCGACTATCGCAAGCCGTACTCAAGAATGGTGGATTACCTGGACGGCCTCGACGCGGCCGGAGTTCCGCCCGAGCGGCGCATCCTGGCCGCACTGGGCCCGCGGATGCTCGGCCTCTCCCGCGACCGTTCCGCCGGGGCACACCCGTACTTCGTCCCTGCCGAGCACACCGTCGAGGCCCGGGCGGCAATCGGGCCCGACCGGCTGCTCGCCCCCGAGGTCGCGGTGGTCCTGGACGCAGACGCCACCACCGCGCGCGCCACCGCCCGGCAGTACGCGAGTGGCTACCTCGCCCTGCCGAACTACACCAACAACCTGCGGCGATTCGGCTGGACCGACGAGGACTTCGCCGGCGGCGGCAGCGACCGCCTCATCGACGTCCTGATCCCCTGGGGCACCGTCGAAAAGGTGGCGGCTGGGCTGGAGAAGCACTACGAGGCCGGCGCAGACGAGGTGGCGATCCAGGTGCTCAACGGCGGCGACGCCACGACGTTCCCCGCCGACGCGTTCCGCGCTCTCGCCGCGGCCCTGATCTGACTCTGGAACAACCCACGTCCGCTCGACGCCTTCAATCCTGCCAGCGGTAGAGGTCGCGCAGCAGGGAAATCTCGGCACCGTGATGGATCAGCTCCCTGTTGACGTGCAGGACGATGCCCTCCATGGGAAACCGCTCGGGACCCACAGTGGGCGGATTCTCCAGGTCAGCGTCCGAGAGTTGGCGGACCCCCGCGTTCCATCTCCCGTACATCTCGTCGAGCTGTTTCAGCGCCTCGGCGGCGGTCCCCGCGTAGGGAAATGTCTGCGAGTCGACGTCCTGGCCGCCGAAGTGCCACCCGACCCGATAGCCCAGGCAGGAGACGACGATGTGCGCCAGCCGCCAGGCAATCGTGGTCACGGGCGCCGGCACCGGGGCAGGGGACGCGAAGTCCATCGTCCAGTCCCCCGAACCGACCGACATCGCTGCTGACGTCGTGCCACGTGGGCGGATGCTCCAGCAGCCGCGCACCGGCTCCCAGAAGTACTCCTCATCGGCAAGGCCCTGCAGCCGCGGCCGCAGATTCTTGTGCCAGTGCCGGTCCAGCTGGTCCGCGAGTCGCTCGCTTCTTGTCACTGCCGCACAGTACATACACCGCAGACCTGGCTGCTGGCCCTCGTGGACGCCGTCGCCGGCATGACAGCTGGTCAAGACCGCCCACTCCTCTGAGGACAGCATGAGTAGGTGCCAGAGCCCTCCGACCGGCATGGTCGGAAATGATGGGTACTCAACGAGCCGTTGCTGCACTTCGCTGCCGGGCCAAGCCGGTTGAGCCGTTACCTCCCCGGATTGGCGATCCGGCATGCCAATTCCGTTTAATGTCCTCGAGGAGTTGCAGCGCCTGTTCGCGACAGGTCGGATGCGCGATTAACGTGGTTTCGGCCACGAAGCTGCCTAGCAACGTTCGCAGCGGTTCATAATGATTCTTGGTGGCGCCACGAACCGCTTCGGTTCGCTCGCCTTCCCGACCTTTCTCGACAACGCGTGCGGTTGGCGTTATTGCGGTTGATCAGAAACGACGAGTGGGTAACGCAGACGACTGCGTTCGTGAATTCCCCGCTGCCGATGCTGCGGCGTCGGTTCTCAGACCAGCAACAGGAGTGAAAAGTGGGAAGCGAGCTGCGCCCAATCGGTGTCGTCCAGGAGGGCGGCAGGTCTGGTGGGCGCCGACGGTTTGCGAGGTCCCTCCGCCCCTGGGTCCCCCTGTTCCCGCTGACGGCTATCGCGTTCGTGCTCGCGTGGCTCAACCGGAGTCCGTGGTGGGGTTGGGCACTTGTCGTGGGGCTGCTCGTGGTGCTCGGTGCGACCGTACGCTCGTGGGCCCGAGGGCACGCGCTGCTCCGGACAGGTGCGTGGTTGCTCGCCGGGGTGCTCGTACTCGGGGCGGCGGTGTTCGCCTATCCACCGCCGCAGACCCGCATCGCGGGCGGCGAGGACCGCTCCCCGTCCGGTCCGGTGCAGACGCAGCAGGGGCCGATCACCGGCGTCTACAACGACGAGCGCACAGTCGAGGTCTTCGCGGGCATCCCGTATGCGCAGGCGCCGGTGGGGGATCTACGTTGGCGTGCGCCGGAGCCGCCGAAGCCGCGCGAGGGCGTGTTCGCCGCAGACCGGTTCTCCGCCGTTCCGGTGCAGGGCACCTCCACGTTCTTCACGCGGGCGCTCTCGCAGATCGTGGAGGTGCCCCTGGAAGGCACGCTCCTCAATCCGTATCCCGTGAGCGAGGACAGTCTCTCCCTCAACATCTGGCGGAGCACGACACGCCCTCCGGAGCACCTGCCCGTGCTCGTCTACATCCCGGGCGGCGGCTTCGCGACCGGCTCTGGCGCGCTCCCCCTCTACGATGGCGAGTCGCTCGCCTCCCGGGGTGAGGTGATCACCGTCACGATCAACTACCGACTGGGGTTGCTCGGCTTCCTCTCCCATCCCGAACTCGCCGACGAGTCCGCGCACGACGCGTCGGGCAACTACGGGATCCTCGACCAGATCGCCGCCCTGGCGTGGGTGCGCGACAACATCGCGGCATTCGGCGGCGACCCCGACCAGGTCACGATCGCGGGCGAATCCGCCGGGGGCGAGAGCGTCTGCATCCTCGGTGCGACACCACTCGCCGAAGACCTCGTGGACGGCATCGTCGCCGGCAGCGGAGCGTGCATGGGCACCACGGGGAACACCGAGCGCGGCGACCAGACTGACACGCGCGAGGCGGCGGAGGATGCCGGCCGCCGCCTGAGCGAGCAACTGGGAGGGGCGACCATCGAGGAGATGCGCGAGATGCCCGTCGAGCGCGTCGTGGACGCGGCGGGGGCGCTCGACGCGCACTGGCAGCCCTCCGTCGACGGCCACGTGCTCGAGCGATCGCCGGCGGAGACCTACGCGTCCGGAGAGCAACTGGACGTGCCGACCCTGGTTGGCAGCAACGCGGACGAGGCCTCGCTCGCGCTGGCCAGCCCACCGGGCACGAGCGTCGACGAGTACCGGTCGTCCGCACGCGAGACATACGGTGAGGATGCGGATCGGTTCCTCGATCTGTATCCAGGGGAGACGGCGGAGCAGGTTCTCGAATCGCTCCTGCGGGCCGAGACCGACAAGATCATGACCCGAGCCATGCGGCGCTGGGCCCAGCTGCAGACGCAGACGGGTGAGTCGGACGCCTACCTCTACTTCTTCTCACACATCCCTCCCGAGAAGGGGCTTGAGAAGTACGGCGCCTACCACGGTGCCGAGGTCGCGTACGCATACGACAACCTCGGCGCCGACAGTGCCGCCGACTACACGGAGGCCGACTACCGGCTCCGCGACCAGATGAGCGCGTACTGGGTCAACTTTGTCCGCACCGGCGACCCCAACGCACCAGGCCTGCCGGCCTGGCCGACGGTCGCGCAAGCGCCCGACCAGATCATGGAGTTCGCCGGCGGCAGCGGGATGGCACCCCGCCCACGCTCCGACGCCGTCGATTTCTGGATGGACTACGACGGGCCGATCCCCTAGGGCCTGTTTCATAAGGGCGGTCGAGCCGAGGCGGAGTCCGGGCGGCGATCCGGCAAGGCGCGGTTTCGTCCGGATACCGGTGTTGTATCCGGACGAAACCGCAACGCCGCCGGGCGTCGTCCGGGCCCGCCGCAGGCCGGCCAGGTCTTATGAAACAGGCCCTAGACGAGCACGTCCGAACGACCCCGGGTTGTCGGCGTAGACAAAGGGTGGTGGGGATCCCCCGTCTGTAATGGGCCTCTTCGGGTATGCGCGGCTGGCCAGCGCTTCGCTCCGAGGTCTGTCCCAGCCTGCGAGGTAGGAATGCCGGAATCATCGCCGCGCCGTGCACGGGGTGGGTGCCACCCCCCGGGTGACGTCGTTGAGTTGCGGGTGCACGGCGTGATGGGTGCCGGCGCGGATGACATCCTGGATCGGCCGCACGTGCAGCGGGTCGCCGGCGACAGCAAGGGCGGCTTCTACCGGCCCCGCAGAGGCTATGGTGACTCCCGAGGCGCCTGCGGCGTGGTGTTGGAGACGTACCGGTGGAGCGATCTACGCAGCGGAGCCGCCGCGAGGACGCTGTCGCTGGTGTTGCTGTTGCCGTTCATGGCATGCAACGTCGCGGCATGGATGCGGCCGAGGGCGAAGGTCAGCGGCGGTGTGGTCTGGGTAGGCTGCCGGCTGATCGGCCTGAGCCTCACGGCCCTGTACGTCTTGTCTTTCGTCGGCGTGGCGTTGGACCTGCTCGCGTGCAAGTGCATGTCCCTGGGTAGTTGCCTCGGGGGCCGGACCTGGCTGTCCTGGCTCGGCGGTCAACCGGTCGGATTGCGCATTGCGCTGCTGTCGCTGGTGCCCGTCGCCGCGATCTGGGTGTTGTGGCTGGTGGGCTCCCGGTGCGGCCACTGGTACGACAACTTCATCCCACCTACCGGCGAGCCGGGCGACACGGCACTGGGCGCGATCGGGACACGTAACGCCACGCCGGGAGTGGTGCGACTTCGCTCCATCCATGTGGCGACCGGTCTCGCCGTGCTCGATCTCAGTTTGATTGCGACGTTGTGGGCCGCGCGTGGACCGAGCCTCCTCGACATTCTGCTCACTTTTTGCGCCGCGCTCACCCTTGTCGTCATTGTCGTACTGGCGTGCGTACCTTCCGTCATCGACGCCGTAGCCGGCACCCCCGTGGTCGATGGGATGGCTCATGCCCTGCGGTCGACTGCCGTGGTGGTGACGATCGCCGTCATCGGGCGGGTCGCGTTCGACCGCGGCGAATGGCCCGCCGAAAACGGACTGCCCGGCCACGACGTTGCGATCGTCCTGCTCTTCGGGACGCAGGGCGTCCTGCTCGCGCTACTCGGGATCGCCGCGCTGGTGGGCCGGGAGGGCAGCCTGAGCAGGCTCCGCTGGTCGGGTGCGCCGCTGTTCGCGTGTCTGGCGGTGGGACTGGCGGTCAGCTTCGCCACCGAATTCAACTACCGCGTATCGGACTACCTCGACCGCGATCTGCCCACCCCCGACGTGCTGCCCACCAGCCCTGTTCTGGCATACAAGTGGACGATGTTCGGGTTCTTCGTGTCGGTCATTGGCGCAGCGGTCGCGGGTGCGGTGATGGTGCTGTTCACGCGGAGGAACCGACGACGGTCAGCGGACGAGATCGTCGCGCGCGACTTTCCTGAGGCAGATGCGGGGACCGCCCGACGGCGGACACAAGTGCGCGACGCAATCGCCCGGGCGCAATTCACGGAACGGCTGTGTCCGCTCGGATTGACCTACTGCTGCCTCGTCGCACTGAGCCTGGCTTTCACACTTTTGGCCCTGGACGAGTTGCAGCCCAGTGTCGCCGTGGAGGGCCTGGTCAGCCTGCCGTCCGATTTCGTCAGCGCGGGCACTCAGTTGGGAAGCTACCTGATGGCGTTGCTGTTTCTCGGTCTGTTCTTCGGAGGGCTGTTCGCCTACCGTACGACCACTTTTCGGCGCTACATCGGCATGCTCTGGGATCTCGGAATGTTCTGGCCGCGTGCCGCTCACCCCTTCGCCCCACCGTGTTACGCCGAGCGCGCCGTGCCCGAACTCGCGTGCCGTATCAGCATGCTGGTCCGGCAAGGAAGGTACGTGTTGGTAGCGGCGCACAGCCACGGGTCGGTACTCGCCCTGGCGAGCGTCCTGCAACTGGAGCCGTCCGTGCTCTCCAAGGTTGCCCTGCTGACGCACGGGTCACCGCTGAGACGCCTCTACAGCACGCTGTTCCCGGGATACGTGGGCAGGGATGTGCTGAGTGAGGCCGGCCGCCGATTGGGCTGGCGCTGGGTGAACCTGTGGCGTGACACCGATCCCATCGGCAGTTGGATCTTCACGTCCGGACGCGGGGGTGACGACGACGCGCTGCGGCAGCGGTCCGAAGTGGACCGTAGGCTTCGGGATCCGCAGGAGCTCGATGCCCGAGGCCGTGACACAGTGTGGCCCCCGATGTGCGGTCATCAGCCGTGCGTGACGGACGATCGATACGAGGCGGCGGTCTGCGAGCTGTCCGAGCGGCTCCGGACCGGTTAGCCGTCGCCGAACCTCAGGCGCCGCGAAGTGTGGTTCCATCGGCCTGCGGTGCCCGAAGGAACCGTGCAGTGGCGGTCACCGACTCAGCGGCGTGATTCGGCAAGGGTTGGGATGCAGGTCACCCAGGCGCTGCGAGCGGCTCGTCCCGAACGTGAGGTCCGGGACGACCCGCTCCCCCGAAGCAGGACACCCATCGGGGACGTACCCGCCGTCGATCGCGCAGGCTGCGCCTGCACATGCGCACGGCCGGAGGTCTGAACGCGGGCACCATGCCGGAGTTCGGCGTCCGGTACCCCTCAATGACCTGCAGGGGTCGAGGTCCTCCCGGCACCGTATGCAGCTGACCCGGTAGTGGCGCCGTGTCATCACCGCACGTGACGCGGTGTCACTGGTCGCGTCCGGTTGCTGACGCACACTGGGTGGTGACCGCTGGAGCGCGCGTTTCACCGAGACGACGCGGAGATGGCTGCGCCGCCCACCAAGTCCTGACAACGGGTCGGTCCAGGAGGCCGGTCGCACCAAGTGACACATCAACGACCGAACCAGCGTGGCTTGAGGTCCACGCCAAAGACACATGGAGAACAGATGGCAGTAAGAGTGAGCGATGCCCCCGAGGCCAAGCGATATGAGGCACGCGTCGACGGAGACTCCAAGGTCGCGGGCGTCGCGCAGTACATCCGTACCACCGAACTCGTCGCGTTCGTACACACCGAGGTCTCGCCGGAGTACGAGGGCCGGGGAGTCGGGGCAGCGCTGGCTCGCACCGCCCTCGACGAGGCGCGCGCCGCGCACCTGCTGGTCCTGGCCACCTGCCCATTTATCGCGGGATGGATCGCCAGGCACCCCGAGTATCAGGACCTGGTGTACCAGGCCCACAGCAGGGTCAGTGACTGAACGGACTGTACGGCCGATCATGGCGACGACGGAGGCCGCATGAGCAGCCCAACCGAAAAGAAGACGTATGAGGGCCAGAAGATCACTGTCACGTTCGAGGCGAGGCGTTGCTTGCACGCCGCCGAGTGCGTCCGTGGCTTGCCGGAGGTCTTCGACCCGGGCCAGCGCCCGTGGATCCGGCCCGACGGCGGCGGGGCGGCTGGTCGCCTTCGACGAAGCTGTGTCCATCAACGAAGCACGAGGGTCGTCACCCCCGGTCTATCCTCTTCCCGAGGTCAGGCCATCGACGGGAAGACCACCCACCAGTGTCCCTGACCGACATCGAGGTGGGAGATGCCGTATCTGAGTCCGGTCGCAGTACAGCGCGTCGAGGGCCTCGTCGTCGCGGCTTTCGCCGTCGTCGTGACCGTCACCGCCGGGTACCCGTGGTGGTCGCTGCTTGCCCTCTTCCTCGTCTTCGACCTGTCCATGCTCGGCTACCTGCGCGGGCCACGCCTCGGGGCCTTCTGCTACAACCTTGCGCACTCCTACGCGTTGCCGGCTGCGCTGGGCGCGGTAGCCGTGGCCGCGGCCGGGTTCGGCGACCCGATCGGTTGGCTCGGAGTTCTGGCACTTGCCTGGGTGTTCCACATCGCCGTCGATCGCGGCCTCGGCTACGGCCTCAAGACAGCCGAAGGATTCGAGCACACCCACCTCGGCGTGATCGGCAAGGCCAGAAGGCCGGACCCGCTTTGACGGGCGTCCAGGATCAGGAGCCTGATGGGTTCCGGGAGGGCGAATCCAGCGCCGACAGGGAACTCCGGGCCTCGTCGGCGAGGTTGCTGTTGCCCAGCCTCTCGTACTCGTTGATCGCCGCTCGGAACGCCTGTGATGCCTCGTCCCGACGGCCCTGAGCGGCAGCGACCGATCCGAGGGCTTGGTGCGCCGCGCCTACCCCGGCGCCATGTCGAATCCGCAGGAAGATCTCCAGCATCGCGCGGAAGTCCTTTTCGGCGTCACGGTGCCGCTCGTCCTCCACAGCGAGCCAGCCACGCTCATGGAGGCAATATCCGCGGAGGAACTCGTCGTCCAGACGCTCGGCAATGCTGAAGGCCCGCCTCGTCAGGGCAGACGCCTCCGTCGGGTGGCCGGCGAGCTTGTGTCCTGCGGCCAGCCCCAGGAGCACGTAGCCGTGCAAAGCCGTCTCCGGCGCCGAAAGGAGCACTGCCGCTCGTTCCAGCACGGGAATGCTGCGCTCCGGACGATGAAGGGTGTTGTAGAGGACGCCCAGGGCGGAGCGAACCTCGATCTCCTCCTCGACGGCGTGCGATCGTTGGAACAGTCGCAGGGCCCGGAGCAACTGCTCTTCCGCCTCATCCGAACTGCCGTGCGCCCGCAGCGCCTCGCCCAGCCGACGCGTGGTCTGTGCCAGCTCTCCCGGATCGCCGAGTCGCTCGGCGACTGCGACGGCGTCCTGCGCCGTGGCCAGCTCACGCTCGACCTCGCCGGCCAGTCCGTAGGAATGCGAGACCCATCGCAATGCCCGCACCCTTCTCCGCTCATCGGCTGCCGCTCGCTCCACCGACCGCCACAGCTGTAGCCGGTAAACGTGGTCGTCGGCTGCGGTCAGCAGCGGGTGTACCGCCTCCACCAGTGCCCACGCCTGATCGGTGAGTCCCTCCGCAACCGCGGTGCGCAGCACGGCCAGGATGTTGTCGCGTTCATACGCGACGTCGCCGCCGGAAGCGGCCACATCCCGCAGCCAATCCAGCTGTCGGATCAGACAGGCAGCACGGTCGTCGGGTGTCTCTTGCCGCTCAAGCATCTCGGCAGCGAACAACCGCAGAAGGTCGTGCAGCCGATAACTCGACGGTGTCGGCGCCTCGACCAGGAAGGCGTCGACCAGCCGGTCCAAGGCATCCTGCACGGCCCGTCGACCAAGTCCGCACCGACGGGCCGCCGACTCGACGCCGAACAACACACCCGGATGCGCCCCGGCTCGCCGGAACACCAGCCGGTCCACGTCGCTCAATTCGTCGTACGTGGACTGGAAGGTCGACCTGATGGCCCTGTCGCCCAGCCGCAGCTCGTCGAGTCGTCGATTCTCGTCCGCCAAGCGGTCGGCGAGGGCGGACGGCGTCCAGCTGGGGCGGGCCCGGAGCCGAGATCCGACGATGCGCACCGCAAGCGGGAGCCCCGCGCAGATCTCGACCAGCCGACGCGCCCCCGAGGGGTCGGCCGCGACCCGATCCGCTCCGACCGTCGCGCTCAACAGTTTCAGTGCCTGCCCGGGCGGTAGCGCGTCGAGGGTCAGGACTGCGGCTCCCGGCAGATCGGCGAGCAGCCGGCGACTCGTGACCACTGTGAGACAGCCTGCGCCTGCCGGGATCAGCGGTCGCACCTGGGCCGCGTCGATGGCATCATCGAACAGAACGAGAAGCCGTCGGTCGGCGACCGCCGACCGGAAGCGTGCGGACAACTCGTCGAGCGTGCCCCGCCGTTCCTCAGCGTCTCGGCCGACCGCCCGAAGCAACCGGATCAGCGCTTCCTGTGGTTGCACGGGCGTGGCACTGGCCCCGCCCAGTTCGACGTACAACTGGCCGTCCGGGAAGTGCTCACGTACCCCATGGGCGTACGACAGGGCCAGCGCCGACTTTCCGGTGCCCCCCGCCGCGCAGATAGCGACGACCTGGGCTCCCGCCCCGACCAGCTCCTCGACAGCAGCCAGCTCCGCCTCGCGGCCGACGAGTTGGGGCGCGACCGGAAGTTCACTCGGCGGAGCCGGGTTGTCCGCGGGCGGGGGAACCGGTGCCGCCGAAGGCTGGCTGGTCTGTCCCAGCCGGTGCTGCCACAGGGCGAGACCGACCGCGGTCAGGGTCAGGACGACGACCGTGGGCCAGGCCAGCCATCCGTACGCCGCGACCGGCTCGGGCAGTTCACCGCCGGTCGCGACGTTGACCACGACAGCCAGCACGACTGAGAGCAGACTCGATACGGTCACCAGCAGTAGCGCCACATGCCGGCCAGGAACACCGTTTCCGTTCCCGGCGAGACGACGCGGGCCACCACGGCCTCTGACGCCACTCAACCGAGAGCCGCCCTCGCCGCGTCGAGGAACGCCAGGCGGTTCGCTTCGAGACGGTCCCGGACGCTTTCCCCGTCCGGCAGCCCCTCCCAGACAACGAGGTTGAGATCGAGGAAGTAGGCCCGCGCCGCCTCATGCACCGCGAGCGGGAACGTCAACCGGATCAGCCGCTCCGAGACCCAGACCCGGTTCATCACAGCCTGCGTCGCAACGAGCCACTCGTCGCCGACCGACCAGCTCGTCGGACGGGTGAACGCGCACCGCTCCGCCTCAGCCGTCACCTCGATGAACCTCTCAAGCTGGGCGAGCCGTTCCACGCGACGGCTCTCCGCCTGAGCAACACCCCGCCGCCGTTCCTCGGCCCGCTCCGCCGAGCGCTGGGTCTGATGCTGCACCCCGAAGGACAGGACACCGCCGAGGGCCACACCACCCAGCGAGACCATCGACACCCAGATATCGCTCGGCATGCGGCCATGATGCCAGTCCTACTCCGCGCGGAAGTGCCCTCGTGAAGGGCACAGCCGAGGTGAGGGACCCCGCGTCAGCACAGTTACCGACACTGACCTTGCCTGGGCCTCCCCCACACGCCTTGCGCACGAGGGTGCCTCTTTGTCGAACCCCAGCGCTCGTACGCTCTGCCATCGACCCGCCTCTGGGAAGCAGGCGAACGCCCGGTCCGCCAACGTCCGCGGACCTCGGCGCGGTGACCGTGAGGCCACGCTCCACCAAGGAGCCTGATCGGCATCAGTAACGACCCCGTTTCGGTGCGGTCGATGTCAGAACGACCTTCGCACCGCCGCAACACCGCAGGCCGCCAGGAACGCGACCGCGATCAGTCCGATCCGCAGCCAGGGCACATCCCGGCTCGGCCGTACGCCGATCGACACCGCCAACGCCAACTGCGCCAGCAGGGCCAGGCAGATGACGATGCTGAGCGACCGGTAGGTGTTTCCGAATTCGGACCAGAACACCCAGGTGCCGTAGATGGTCGGGACCGCAAACAGCAGGCTCAGGCCGATCAACGGGACGGCCAGCCTCCATCGCATGCTGGCGCTCACCGCTGCTCCTCCCGGCCCTCGGTCGCGGGACTGTCCAGAGCCTCCACCTCAACGGTCAGCTCTGCGCCCGCCTCACGAAGCTGCCGCGCCTGACGTTCCCATTCGATGCGCTCGTCGCGCGAGAGGGCGTCGCGCTCGTCGAGCGATGCCGTGAAGGCATCGTCCAGCGCCCGGCCGTGCCAGGAGAACGTCGCCGCCGTGCGCAGGTCAGCATCACCGCTGAGGACGGCGCGGGCCAGGGAACCCAATGGGTCGTTGCCGGCGCGGCTTTTGGCGAGTGTCGTCAGGACCGCGCGAGCCAGCGGCTGGCGATGGATGTCGTCGGTCATGGCCTATCCCTGCTGTCCGGGGTGCTGATAGGGCTGGAGGTCGGGAAGAGCGGCGACGGCCGCGCCAGCCTGAATCATGCCAATGGCGCCGGCGATGCCCTTGAAGGTGGCCTCGGCATTACCGTAGAAGGTCGAAATCTCTTTGTAGAGGTCGTACGCCTGCCAGGCGTAGTAGGCCGCCACGCCGTATCCTACGACCGGCCCGATACCCGTCTCGATCGTCGCCGTGCCGACGGCCGAGGCCAGGTTGACGACGATCAGGACGTCGATGAGCTTGGTGATCAGGCCACTGACCACGTCGAAGAGATGCTTGGCAGCTTCGGCAGCCTTGGTGTAGAGCTCGGCGTACTGATCGCACGCCGGGTGCAGGGCCGCGGCCGCGCTACCGAGCTTGAGCTGGAACTCCTGCTCAGCCTCCGCAGCCTGGCCGCGCCAAACCTCCGGGACGTCCGCAGTGGTGGTGACGAGGTTGCGGCCGACTTCGAGCAGCGCGTTGCCGATGATCCGCCAGGCCGCAGCGCAGTGGATATAGGCGTCCCAGTCGCCGCTGAGCTGCTTGCTCCAGTCCTCAAAGGGGTCGTGCCCGAACAACCACACGCTGACCTGGCGCAGCCAGGCAGCAGGGCTGATCAGATCCGCGAGAGGGTTGATCTTCCACATCTCGACGGCGGTCGCGTAGTTGGGCGGCACGAGCTTACTGGTCGGCTCGGTGACATCAGCGAACGGAGAGCGAGGAGCGGTGGGCCACAGGTCGGGACGGCCAGTGCTGAGCGCGCCCCACATCGCCGCCGGGTCTTTCGCGCCCGGATAGGTCTGGTCGAGCCGGCTTGCCGACTCTGCGTCGGATCTGGCGTAGGCAAGCTGGGCCGCGTTGATCTCAGTGGCGGCGCCTCGGCTCACCATCTCCAACCGCTGCAGGCCCTGCGTCATCCGGTTGTACGTCACTCTGTGCGGACTGGCGAAGATGACCAGCAGACCTTCTTCGGCGAAAGACAGGTCGCAATGCCGCTTGACGTACGCGAGCGTGTCGGTGACGTCGTTCGATGCCCGGTGGAGCACGTTATACAGCCCGTCCAGGCCGGCAGGATCTACGTAGAAGCCGCTCATGTTCCCCCGTTGAACGTCGTTCGGCTCTTTCGCGAATACGAACCGTACTCGTCTGTGATCAACAGCGTCAACGGGTTCCTCGGCGGACAGTCATCCGCCCGACACGAGAAGTCATCCGTAGTGCGGCAGGAGCGGGCGTTGTCTGCGATAGGCAGGCCGCCCTGACGATCAGGACCGGTTCACGCCGACGGCGGCGCGGAGGTCCCGCCGGGCGGCGGACCGTAACCGCCTGGAGCGGGCGGCGTCGAAGGAGCGGTCCATTTCGCCGGTGTTAGCGTCGCCAGCATGACTGTGCAGATCACCGCCAGGCAGTTCCACGAGGCCGACGGTGTCGAGGACTGGCGGTCCCTCTACCACCTGGTCTCGGCCCATTTCCGGACTGATTCGCTGGCTGAAGGCATCGCGCTCGTCGATGAGAGCGGTCAGCTCGCCAGCGAAGACGAGCAGCGGCACCTCAGCGTCGACCTGCGCCACGCCGGCGTCACAGTGTCCCTGTCTCGGCGCGACATCGAGCTCGCCCGGCAGATCTCGGCCGCCGCCAGGGCGCTGAACATTCCCGCCGACCCGACCGCCGTACAGCTCATCAACGTCACCCTCGACGTGCTCGTCAGCGCGAAGGTGCTGCCATTCTGGCGGGCGCTGCTCGGTTACCGCGAGATCAGCGACACCTACCTGGCCGACCCTGCATGCCGCGGACCAGCCTTCGGGCTACAGAAGATGGAAGCAGCGCGTCCACAACGCAACCGCATGCACCTCGATATCGCCGTCCCGCACGATCAAGCCGAGGCCCGCATTGCCGCCGCCCTGGCCGCGGGCGGCCACCTCGTCTCCGAGGCGCACGCGCCGATGTGGTGGGTACTGGCTGACGCCGAGGGCAACGAGGCGTGCGTCGCAACCTGGGTCGGCCGCGAATAGGGCTGCTTGCGGTTGGATCGGTTCTCTGCGGAGGGCCGGGGTTCGGGGCGTAGCCCTGCGGTTAAGGGGTCACGTCTTCCGTCATCACGGTCGGCTGGGGCCGTCGCGACCTGCTTGCGGACCACCTTGACGCCGCTAGCGCACGATTCGGCAGACATGCCCTGCTAACCGATGGGACCTGGCCGGGGTGGGGCCCAGGAGGCAAGAAGGGCCAGCCCGATGCTTCGGACCAGCCCTCCGACCTCCCAGAGTCCATGCTCGTCCGCCCATGCTTGCGCCGGTCGTCACCCAGCTAGTCACTCTCCCCGTCAGCACTCTTCACGGCGGCCTCGAAGGCATCGGGCCTCGTCCGCCGTAGAAGCTCGCACCGCTCGGCGAAGATGTCGAACGCTCGTTGGAGGCTGCATGCCTTGGTTTGGCGAATCGCCTTTACCGCCAGGACGTGCCGCCCTTGCACGATGAGGTCGTCGATCGACTGCCGAGCGTCCACGCGATCATCATGCAGGACGACTGTCAGCTTGGGAATCGCGTTGATTCACACCCTGAGTAGCCATGCCATCTGGTAGAGGAGCACGAGGCTTTCAGGCTGAGGCCGTCCGAGCGCCATCGTCGGCCCGTGTTGACCGTTGTCTCGGGCACGGACCGGGCACAAGACGGTATTGCCGGCTCTTTGCTGCGCCCACCGTTGTCGTGATCGGGGATATGCGAGTACATCAGTACGTCTACTTCTCGTTGCGATCAGAGAACATGTTCCGGTCTCCGCGCCAGCCGCCGGGTGTGTTGCGTGGCCGCCAGCGGAGCGACGGCCGCGCGCCCAGGTCGCGGCGCGTGCGGCCCATTCAGGGCCACCCTGAAGACGTACAAAAGGTTCTCACCACTTCGCCGGCAGCCGTGTCGTACTCCGGTTGATGCGTTACAGGTTGACTTCGCTTGATGCGTTACACGATCCCCGACCCGCTGGCTACCGTCTGTGAAGCCCTGGTCGAAGACCCTCAATCGCCGGCCGGCCGCTAAGCGACGAGACTCTTGGCCATGATGTGCTCCCGACGCACGCCGTCGGGCATGAGGTCGCCGAGCTCACGCGTGTCACGGAAGCCGTTCCGCTGGTACAGCGCCCAGGCGTTCTGGTTGCCCTCCACCACGGCCAGGCGCAGCGTCTCCGCGCCCACGAGCCGAGCCCACTGCTCGACCGCCTGCAAAAGGTGGTCGCCCACGCCCCGGCCGCGTCCCAGCGGCGCCACGTACATCGAAATCAGCTCGACGACGCCGTCCTGATCGGTCGGTACCCCGCTGGCCATCCCGACCGGCTGCCCGTCAAGCATCGCCATGATGTTGTACGCGCCAGGGATGGCCAGCCGACCGCGCCAGCGTTCCTCACGGTCGCCCTCGCCCTGCCAGTCCGCCAGCTGAGAACCGAACGCGTACGCCGCCTCCGCCAGCGCAGCAAGCCGCAGCTCCCGCCACATCTTCCAATCGCCCTCGCTCAGCACACGCGTCTCGATCACGCGGGGAAGGGTGCCGCAGGTGTCGCGAGCAGGCAACCCGGTATCTGGTGACGGGGTGTGACGACCAGGCCTATTGACCGACGACCTGTCACCCATCAACTGGAACCCGCCATCACCGGCAGCCGGCTGTCCGGTCTCATGACCTGCGTGACACATCGTCAGCAGGACCTGCGTACGCGCCGCGAGAGCGCGGAAGCGGTCGTCTGAGGGGTCCACACAGGTCAGCCTGTTTCAGGCGCCGATCGGCGGCGTCTGCGCTCCCAACGGGCTTGTCGCTCGGCAAAGGCACGCCGCGCATCCGCCAGACTGACCGGCCGTTCGGCATAGGCACGCCGGGCCTCCGTCAGACTGAGCGAACCGTTGGGACCGCCCCGCACCGTGTCAGCATCCTCGTCATCCTGCCCGTCGTCTTCCCAGCCACAGGCGGAGCAAATCTGGAAGTGACCTCGCCCCTCGAGCGTCGGATGCCGGCAGCACGGACACGCGTACGTTCCGCTACCCGCTTCAGCCACTACAGATCGCAGATTCAACGCCTCGATGTACTGCTCAAACCATCTGGCGCGACTCACGAGCTCCTCTGCGGACGGTCCCTCCTGCTTACCGGAACGCTCGTCCACACCTTGTGCCTCTCGTTGTCGATCCACGTGAAGTGTCGGGCTCAGCACAGAAAGCCTTCACCTCAGGGAGGTGGTGCCACCGCTCGTATTGCCTGGCTCCGAGCTACGAGGGCACCGGAGCCAGAGAGGTCGCTGCGAGCCATCACCCGCCTCCGCCATCGCCGTCGCCGCTCCCGTCGGCACTGCCACCGTCACTCCTGTGACCGTGGCCGGCAACCCACCAACCGTCGGCGTAGGGGCTGACCCCCGGCCCCTCCAATCGCTTGACCCGCGTTCTGCGCACCGCCACTATTCCGAGCACGGTAGCGACCAGAGCGGCCAGCACGAACAGGACCTCGAACATTTAGTCACGGTACGGTGGCGAATCGGGCACTGCAATCGACAGCAATGGTTCTGACGCCTTCGGTGTGAAGGCCGGCCGCAGAGTTGAGCTGTCCGAACCATCCACCGCAGTCCACGGACATTCGGCCTTGCCCGCGCCCGTCGTCACCCAGTTGGTCATCCAGCCCGAGTATCAGACGTTAGAGCGGAACATAGAGCCGCTGTCCCGCCACCAGCGTGGGCGGCCAGCGACACCGGCTCTCAGGGCGCCTCGGCTGTCGTTTCTGGCTGACGCTCTCACCGACCGGCTCACCTACGGTCTGAGCAACCAGTCCGAGAGCACGAAGGCCAAGTACGTCACTCAGTGTGCCGATGATCGAGGCGTGCTCCCGACGGCGCACCGCTCAGCATCGTGCACCACGCGTGGTCCCCGCCTGGTCCCCAGATGTCGGACGCTGGCGACGGCAGCCCTCGTTTCAGAAAGTGTGGACACGGCCGGAAGACGTGCGCCACCCACCCTCACTTGGCCTGCCGCGCCATGTCGGCAGCCAGTCCAAGAGCTGGCTGCCGTTGACCCGCGCGGGTCAGGCTGGGGTCAGAGATCTGTGCCAGAATCGGCCGATGCCCGTGATTCCAGGCTATGAGGACGACCCCTTGGTCGATGGGGCGTACCTGACAGACGAGCCACTTTTCTGGGCGTGCCACTTGTTGCAATGCACCAACGGCGTCGAAGAGCCGCTGTGTGCGGGCTTCGGGGTCAGCAAGGACGACCTGTTGCAGTTCTTCGAAAGGGTCAGCGCTCAGCACAGGTGGCCAGTGCTCTCAGTCCCGCTCTCGGCAGGGCACGTGCTTCATGTCTTGTACCGCAACCTTCCCGGCGAAGGAGGGTACGACTATCTGCTGCACCGTCCTGACTGGACGGCGACCGTTCCCCTGGCAAGGGTCGAAGGTTGCTTCAGGGGGCCGGGGCTGTGCTGGCCAGAGTTGCTCGCCGTCGCGCATAAGGCGGCCGAAGCCGGGTCGGCGGCGCGCCTTGACCCTCAGACCTTCCTTCTATTGTTGCCGATCATGAGTGACGCGGACCTCCCCGAAGACGCGGACGACGTCCTCGCGGCGATGTTGACCGCCTGCGGCGCCACTGGAGAGACCGGGGCGCTGGCTCGGATACTCCTTGAGGAGCAGAGCTGCTGGGGTCCGCAGCCCTGGACTCTGACCCCAGCTGGACGGATCAGCGAGAGTAGGTACGCCTTCCGCCGCCCTGGGGAAATGTCGTCAGACATGCTGGCTCAGGTCAGTTTGCTGCTGGGGCCCGGTGGCAACGCTTGAAACCGCGCTGCTGCGACGGAACTCTGAGGGGCCGGGATTCGGGGTGAAGCCCCGCGGTCTTCGACCGTGTCGTCCCCAAGTGTGGCCGACTGGCCCGGCCCATGCCGGCCGGAGGTCGCCAGCAGGCTGGGGCCGGGCCGGCGCGGTCCGCTTGCGGGCCGCCTAGATATAGTTTTCGGCCAGTCCACCAGCACCACACCGGCGGCGCCGTGGTCCGTCGCGAACCAGGTGCGGCGCGACGTCGAGAGGACAGACTGGCCCTGCGCCGCCCGCAGCGCCGCGTACACGGGTAGGGGTCGAGCTGCAACGCCGGCGTCCCGAAGTCGCGGTCGGCTCAGTCACGCGCGGGCGAGGTCACCGCATCACCACCGCGTCCGGCGCGCCCGCCGGCTCCCGCACGGCGGCGAAGCGCAGCCGGTGGTAGTCGGCGTACCAGCGATCGTCGCGCAGCAACGTCGGCGCGGCCAGCTCGTTGATCCGCGCCAGGACGGCGTCGCGCCGGTCCGGCGGCACATGGCCGATCAGCTCCGCGCCGAACATGGCGACCCAGTCGGCGACGCCGCCCGGACAATCCGTCAACTCGGTGGGGCGGTCGAAGTAGTCCATCCGCAGCACCTGGAAGCCGTGTGCCTCCAACAGGGTGGCGTACTGCCCTGGACTCGGGAAGTACCAGGGCATCCGGGCGCCCTCGGTCAGGCCCAGTTCGGCCAACGCGGCGCGGACGGCGGCGAGGATCCCGGCCACATTGTGCGCACCGCCGAGTTCGGCGACGAACCGCCCACCCGGACGCAGCGCACGACGGACGGCGGCGACGACCTCCGCCGGACGGGTCATCCAGTGCAGCGCGGCGTTGGAGAACACCGCGTCGGCCTGCTCGTCGATCAGGAAGTCGTGGCCGTCCGCGAGCAGCACGTCCGATCCCAGCCGGGCGGTGGCCGAGGCGACCATGGCGGGGTCGCCGTCGACCGCGATCACCCGCGCGCCGCGCGCCGCGATCGTGGCGGCCAGCTCACCGGTGCCGCACCCCAGGTCGAGGACTGTCTCGCCGGGCACCGGAGCGAGCAGCTCGACGACACCGCCGGCCAGCGCAGATACGTAGCCGAACTGACGGTCGTAGCGGTCGGCGTCCCATCCGGGGGCGGAGCAGAACTCGGGGACGGAGTGCTGTGTCATCGTGTCACCCTCGATCAAGCTGTTGGAGCATGAGTTTCCGTGGTGCCGCCGGCGAGCGCCAGGCCGGTCGCGTCACGCACGGCTCGATCCGCCGGATGGCCGCGCCGGTAACCGTCACCACCGGAGAGCTGCAGCGCCTCGTCGGCAACCTCGGCCAGCACCGCGGTGGCCAGGTGTTTGCCGGCGGCCGCCCAGCCGTCAGGGCAGGCGCCTTTCGTGGTTTCCGGTGCTTCCGCTATGTGTGGTGTGCGAAGAGCGGGCTACTCGGGCCGGTCGCGGGGGCGTGCAGTTCTGCTGCTCATTGGGACGTGCCTGATTTTGGTGTGGTGCGTACGTGTGCGCGTTCGCCTTGTCTGCCGATGAGGCTGAGGAACTCGACAGGCCCGGCGCTGGTGGCGCCGAACCAGTGGGGGGTGCGGGTGTCGAACTCGGCGGCTTCTCCGGGTTGCAGGGTGAGGTTGTCGTCGCCGAGGACCAGGCGCAGGGTGCCGTTGAGGACGTAGACCCAGTCGTAGCCCTCATGGGTGCGCAGGTCGGGTACGCGGTTGTCGTCGCCTGCGGGCAGGACGAACTTGTAGGCCTGGATGCCTCCCGGCCTGCGGGTCAGGGGCAGGATGGTGGATCCGTCGCCAGCGGCGATGGGGCGCAAGTTGATCCGAGGATCACCGGTCAGCGGCGCGTCGACGAGTTCGTCGATGGTAACGCTGTGGGCGCGGGCGAGCGGGAGCAGCTGTTCGAGCGTCGGGCGCCGCAGGCCCGCTTCGAGCCGCGACAGCGTGCTGACGGAGATTCCAGTCTCCTCGGCCAGGTCGGTGAGGGTGATGTTGCGGCGCTGCCGCAGCTGCCTCAGCCGCGGGCCGACCGCGTCGAGGGTGCGGTCCAGGTTGTCGTCCACAACCCCATTTTGCCATTCGGCAAAGAACTTTGCAGATTTTCGCCAGCCAGCTCAGGATCAAGTCACCGGCGAAGGTAGTGAAGGGGGAAGGGCAGATGGTGGAGCAGGCAGAGACCGTGCGGGACGTGGTCGTGGTCGGTGGCGGTGCTGCCGGGTTGAGCGCGGCGTTGATCCTGGCGCGTTCGCGGCGGCGAGTGACGGTCCTGGACGCTGGCGCACCCCGCAACGCGCCGGCGCAGGCCGTGCACGGCCTGCTGGCTCTCGACGGACTGAGCCCGCTGGAGCTCCTCAGACGCGGCCGCGATGAGGTCACCGGCTACGGCGGCGAGATCATCTCTGCGGAAGTCGCTGAGGTGTCGCGCAAGTCGCTGGGGTTCGCGGTGACGACACGTGACGGTGCTGTGCTGCACGCGCACCGGTTGCTGATAGCCACCGGCCTGGTTGACGAGATGCCGGACATCGCCGGATTGCGGCAGCGGTGGGGCCGCGATGTGCTGCACTGCCCGTACTGCCACGGCTGGGAGGTCCGCGACCACGCGATCGGTGTGCTCGCTACGGGGCCGATGTCGGTGCACCAGGCGCTGCTGTTTCGGCAGTTGAGCGATGACGTGCGGTACTTCAGCGGCGACCAGGAACTCAGCGATCAGGACCGGGCGAAACTCGACGCGCTCGACATCCCGGTGATCGCTGGCGGCGTCGCCGGGCTGGAGATCGTCGACGACCGGCTGACCGGGGTCCGTCTCGACGACGACGAGGTCGTACCGGTCGAGACCGTGGCGGTGGCGCCGCGGATGGTCGCCCGAGCAGAGGTTTTCGCCGGTATCGGCATCACCGCGACGCAACACCCGGTGGGTTCCTTCATCGCCGCTGATGAGACCGGCCGGACCTCGGTGCCCGGGGTATGGGCGGCCGGTAACGCCACCGACCTGTCCGCCCAGGTCGGTGCGGCCGCCGCGGGCGGCGCCCGCGCCGCAGCCCACCTCAACGCCGACCTCGTCGCCGAGGACACCGACCGGGCGGTCGCCCGGCTGACAAACGAGGAGAGCCTCCGATGACGCACAGCTTCGACAAGGACTACTGGCAACAGCACTGGCAGCAGACCCACGGCGACAAGGCCGGCTCCATGGCCGGCAACCCACCCAACCCCTACCTCGCCCAGGAGACCGCCGGCCTGGCACCGGGCACCGCCCTGGACGCCGGGTGCGGCGCCGGCGCCGAGGCGATCTGGCTCGCCTCCCACGGCTGGCAGCTCACCGCCGCCGACATCTCCGCCGACGCCCTCGCCCGCGCCGCCGACCGCGCCACCGCCGGCGGGCAAGCGGAGTCCATCCGGTGGGTGGAGGCGGACCTGACCGTCTGGGAACCGGGCATGCGCTTCGACCTGGTCACCACCCACTACGCGCACCCCGCGATGCCCCAACTGGCCTTCTACCAGCGCATCTCCGACTGGGTGGCGCCCGGCGGCACCCTGCTGATCGTCGGCCACCTGCACACCGGCCACGGGCACGGGCACGGGCACGGGCATCAGCATCCCGCCGAGGCGACGGTCACCCTCGCCGACATCACCGCCGTCCTGAATACGGCCGACTGGAAGATCGTCACCGCCGAGGAGCACCGGCGCCCGGTGCCCGGGCCCGGCGGCCAGACGGTCTCGCTGCACGACGTCGTCGTGCGCGCCACCCGCCGCCCCTGAACCACTTTCTCTGCGACGCCGGGACCGAGGTCCACCCCGGCGCCGTACCCCATCGCGCCCTTTTGGAAGGAACCCCGCGCATGCCTGCCCTCGACAGTTCCCCGAGCGTGAGCGTCCCCGACGCGACGATTCACGACCCGCGCCAGCGTCGCGCGATCCTGATCGCGGTGTGTATCGCCCTGATGGCGGTCATCGCCTCGGTCTCCGGGCTCAACGTCGCCCAGCCGCAGGTCGCCGTCGCGTTCGACGCCTCGCAGAGCACCGTCCTGTGGATGATCAACATCTACACCCTCAGCCTGGCCGCGCTGCTGCTCCCGCTCGGCGCCCTCGGCGACCGGGTGGGCCGCAAGCCGATCCTGCTCGCCGGCCTCGCCCTGTTCGGCGTCGCCAGCGCGGCGGCGGGCCTGGCCACCTCATCCGAGATGATGATCGCCGCCCGGCTGCTCGCCGGCGTCGGCGCCGCCATGATCATGCCGGTCACCCTGGCCGTCATCACCTCGACGTTCCCCGACACGGAACGCTCCAAAGCCATCGGTGTGTGGACCGGCGTCGCCGGCGGCGGCGGCATCCTCGGCATGTACCTGTCCGCGGTCCTCGTCGACTGGGCGAACTGGCGGTGGCTGTTCCTACTACCGGTCGTGCTCGTGGCCGCGGCCACCGTCACGGCCCTGCGAGCCGTCCCGAACTCCCGCGAGACGTCGCAGCACAGCTTCGACATGGTCGGATCCCTGACGTCGGTGATCGCCGTGGTCGCGCTCATCTACGTCCTGCACGAAGGCCCGGTCCACGGCTGGACCTCGCCCGTCACCGTGGCCAGCCTGCTCGTCGGCATCGTCGCCGCCATCGGGTTCGTGGCCTGGGAACTACGCCGGGCAGCACCCCTGCTCGACGTGCGCCTGTTCCGCGACCGGCGCCTCGCCAGCGGCTCGCTGGCACTGCTGGCACTGTTCGGCGTCCAAGCCGGGATCTTCGTCGTGCTGTTCCCCTACTTCCAGGCCGTTCTCGGCTGGTCCGGACTGCGCTCCACCCTCGCGCTCATGCCCATGGCAGCGATGATGATGCTCGCCTCCGGACTCGCCCCCCGAGTGGCCGCCCGAGCCGGAGCTCGCGCGACGATGGCAGCCGGAATCCTGCTCGGCGGCGCCGGCCTGGCGCTGATGGCCACCCTCGTCTCCGTCAACGGCGGCTACCTCGCCATCCTGCCCGGCATGCTCGCCATGGGACTCGGCATGGGCCTGACCCAGACCCCCTCCACCGAGGCCATCACCTCCGCCCTGCCCCGCGAACGTCAAGGCGTCGCGTCCGCCCTCAACGACGTCACCCGAGAATTCGGCACCGCCCTCGGCGTCGCCCTGCTCGGAGCCGTCCTGACCGCCGGCTACCGCAACGCCATCAACGGTCGCCTCGAGACCATCCCGGGTGACACCGCTGACACCGCCCGCGAAGGCATCGCCAACGCCATCGCCACGGCCGACACCGCCGGCACCCGGGCACCCGCACTCATCCGCGCCGCCCAGGAATCGTTCGTCGACGGCTGGCAACAAGCCATGTGGGCGGGAGTCGCCGTCATGACGATCCTGTTCGTCTACGTCCTGGCCCGGGGCCCTCAACGAACCGCGCCGATCACACCGGCAACCGCACCGAACTCGGCCAGCGACGCCACCATCCCCGGGTAGCACCGGCCTGGCACACGCCGCGATCCTGCAGCCAGACGCGGTCCCGCTCGTCCCCCCGCTCCTCACGGGCCCTCCCCCGGTCAGCTGCTAACCGCGCTGGCCGGGGGCAGCCGCAGCAGCCGGTAGCCGTCGTGTCGAGCTGAGCGAGCTCGCCGTCGATGTCGACGGAGTGGGGGCCGTAGAAGTGCACGTTCTCGTGGTGAGTCGGCCAGATGTGCGCCAGGGCCTCGTCACCGACGTCGCGGCCGTCGCGGCTGTCCCGACTCAGGGCGTAGCGGGCAACCCTGCGCGGCACAGTTCAAGAGCGTCTCGAGCACCGCGCAGGGCTGCGATCACATTGGGCGAGGGGCGCACGTGCACTTCAGGAAAGTCGAGACCGGCCGATCCGTTGGTGATCGGGTAGGCCAGTTGCTCACGCCCGAGGCGGAATTGAGCGTCGATGCCGGCGCGGTTGCCGCGCGGGTCCTGGCGATGCCAGCCGCCGGCCAGGTATACGGCAACGAGGCCGTGCAGGAAAGGCTCTCCCCCGTCGGTCAGCTGTTGGTAGCACAACCCGGCCGGAACGCCGGCGGCCCGGGCCACGGCCACCAGCAGGTGCGACTTGGCATAGCAGAGGCCGACGCCAGCGCTGAGCACCTCGCCAGCGGTGACAGTGATCCGCGGATCCTGGGCGTCCACGGAGTGCCGGATCCGGTCACGAACCCATGCGAAGGCGGCCCGCGTGAAGTCGACGTCGTCCGGATGCGCCGCGCGTAGTTCACCAGCTAACGCCCGCACTGCCGGATGGTCCACCTCGACGACCATGTCACTGCCCAGGTAATCCATCGGTTCGCCCGCGACCAGTTGCATAGCTGTCCCCTCCCCGCCGCTTGTCCAGTCGGGTTCGAGGCTGCTCCTTCGCGCCATGCCCCATCGCCTTACGGTAACGGCGCTATCTCACCGCAGCCACGCTTAGCCTGCCACCCTCATTCCCTGGCACAGCTACGGCAACGCGCACTGATCGCCCGCTTGTCGCGCGCTGCCAAGTATTACGACAGCCGGATGAAGCGATTGCCAGTCGTGCCGACCTGTTCTGGCTTGGTCAGGTCCAGGCATGGTCGAGGGCCAGTGCGAGCCGCCTGGCCCACTGCTCGGCGGTGCCCGTAATTCCGGCGTACTCGTCGGTGAAGTTGGACCAGTCGACCTCCCAGGACAGCACGGTCTCGGCCCCGAAGGTATCGGCTTCAGCGCCGAGTTCCGGTCGCATGAGCTGGCGGACGAGGGATTGGTCGACAGTGGTGTGTTCGGCAAGCAGGACTGCGTCGTAGAGGTCCTTGCCTTGCGGGTACATGTCGGTGGCCAGCCACAGCAGCTTCCACGCCAGGGCCAGCGAGGCGGGCGCGGCCAGTAACGGCTTGTCGACGTCAGGCAGGATCAGCATCTCTGGTGGGAGAGGAAGTTGTTCGCCGAAGACGATATCGATCTGTACGTGGCCGGGCGGTGCCTCCGGGGTACTGAACGGGATGAGCAGGCGGCGTCCGTCCGCCCGTTCGTAGGTCCAGATGGCGGACTCGGTGATCCGGTCTGGCTGCACACCGGCACCCGCTGCGGTTCGGATCGCGGTCTTGATGTCATCGAGCAGCGTGCGGGCGTCGACGCTGTCGCTGGTGATGGTGTGTGGGGTGACGACGAAGTCGAGGTCGCCCGGCTCGCGGGCGGCGTCGCCGACCCAAGCCGCCATGGTGACGCTGCCGCGCAGAACCAGATGCTGACCTGAGGAAGTTGCGGCGATGGCCGCCAAGACGTGATGCATGGCGGCGCGTCGGGCTTTGGTCCACAGCTGGCCGGTGGCCGCCGCAAGGAAGTCGGGCTCACCGGCACGGTAGGCGTTCGCGTACTGCTTAAGGGCCGGGTCGAACGCCGCTCGCTGGCGCACGGCCGAGCCGGCGGACAGTGGCTGGTAGGTCGGCGGGTAGTCCGGCGAGCCGGCCGGCGCGGACCTCATCCTGTTCTCGCGCTCCAGCGTCCACCTGCTGGGGCCCGGCTTGGGCGAGTCCAGCCAACCCTCGTCGTAATGGAGGTGGCTGTCGAAGACGACGTACTCCTGCTCCACCGTCGTGGGCTCGTGGCCCGCGACCCGGAGGGTCTCGACAAGCTCATCTAGCCTCTGCTTGGCCGCGGCGAGCCCGACACCGTGACATCGCTGGTTGACAAACCGCTCCTGCGCACCGTCGGCAAACTGCCGGCGGGCGTTGCGGGACAGCCGCGCCCCGTGCGGCGCGACCAGATCGGTCAGAGCCATCAGATCCGCCACCGCCGCACTCGGTAGCAGCAGTTTGACGTGATGTTCGAAATACCGGCCACCCGGCTCGGCTGCCGCCTGCTCATCCGATTGCGGTACGCCTGCACACCATGGCGCTGCCTCAATCTTCGAACGGCACGGGTGTATCCCCGCCTCACGCAACTCGTGTTGCCAACGCTGCACCGCGCCCTGCTGCTCGGTCAGCGTGCCTCGCCCGTTCAGGCTGAGCATCGGTTGAGAGGCGTACGCGCCACGGTCGAGCACAATATGGACGAACTTCACACCATGCTCGGTGGCGAACGCCCGCAGCTTCTCGGCCTGAGAAGCGTAAGCCGTAATGTGGATCTCGAAATCCCCCGATACCTCAAGCATCGGCGGAGTTTATGGCACGACCCTCAGGCCGAATAACTCGATTACCCGATGCGGCAGGGCAGAGCCTTCCCGGAGCGTGTTCAGGCGTCACCACTGACCCTCACGCCAGAGACGAGGCTCGACGCCTGCACACCGAACCCGACTGCGGGCCGACGCTCGCCATCGGCTGCTGCTGCGAGCTCGGCTGCGAAGGCCGGATTGAGGTACGGGAAGCGGTTCGCCAGCCTTCACATCAGCGCCTGGCCGAGTCAGACCCCGGCGGGAGGTACCCGTCAACATGATCTCTGCGTCTAGCCTTCTTCGATGGGTTACCGAGCACGCGATCGCGAGCTGGCGGTCGAACTCGCCCTCGAACTGCTGGCCACTGGCCGGGTACGCGGAATTCCCCCCGATCATCGACCGGCAGAGCTCGAGCGACGGCTTGGCCGACCGTTCCAGGAGGGGATCTTGGACGTCTCCGGCAACCTGCTGCGGAGCTGGGGCCTTCTCGAGGCGTACTACGAACGAGAGCACCAAGACAGTCCCTGGCGGCACCCTGCTGATGGGTCATGGCAGCCTGGGACGACGTCCTGCCCACGATCTGCTGATGGAGAGGGCTCAGCCACAGTACAAACTTCTCAGCAAGAAACTTGCCAAGCGCAGATGCTGACGCCGACCATACGACCACAGCCCACTACATCGCCTTTGCACAACGCTGCCCGCCTACCGCAGGGACGGGGTTCGTGTCGGTGGGAGTACATGATCCGTTGCTCACCACCGCTGACGCTCAGCGCCACTCAGAAGTTCGCGTAAGCCTAGTACGGCAGTGACAGTTCGTTATCTGGCCGTTGAGGGGTCAGTCGACGAGTCCGTTGGCTCGTGCTTTCCACAGCTCTTGCCGTGCTTGTCTGGTGTCGAGTTTTTCCAGTCCTTTGGCGGCCCAATACCGGAGTGACTCGTCGCCGTCGTGCAGTTGTTCGGTGAGTACCGGTAGCGCTTGGGGTGAGCGGGCTTCGCCCACGAGTTCGACCAGCCAGCAGCGCAAGCCGTGGTCGTGTCGTTCCTGAGCGAACTCGGCGATGAGTTCGTCGATGTGGTCGGCGGCGTGGGGCAGCAGGAGGTGGAAGCCATCTTCCTTGGTCTGCGGGTCATGGCGGCGCATGAGCTGCATGGCCTGTTGGAACCGCTTCGTCACGCCGTTGAGGCTAGCTGGTTGAGCGGCATCGGGGGTGCCGGCACTATCGGCGGTGGCTGGGTGAACCGGATGGCGTGTTGATCCCGGACGAGACCGGGCTCTTGAAGAAGGAAACCCAGTCCGTCGCCGTTCCACGGTCGCCTGCGCCGGCCGTGTCATTCGCGCACCACAGGGCCCTTGTCCGCGTGATCCGGGTCGCTACCCATCTGACCCTCCGCCGCGTGGTCCCCGATCATCGGGTGGCGGTGCAGGATGATCCCTTCCAGCACACTCACTCCGGCGACCACGGCAAACAGGGTCGCCAGGGCGGCCAGGGCCGGCGCCAGGTGTGCTAGCGGCAGCAGAATCAGGCAGAGCACGCTCGCGCCGATCCGTCGTCGTGCGATTTGTCGGTGGATCCGCCAGTGGGTGTAGGCAAAGGTGCCGAGGAAGAGCGCAGCGCCACCGAAGAGCACGGTCCCCTCGCTGGCCCGAGGCGGCTCGAGGGGCTCGGTCACTGCCTCGGACAGTCCGACGGCCACCGTGATGATCGCGAAGCTGAACAGCAAGTGACCGTAGATCATGACGGAGCGGCGGATGTCTGCCTGCTGAGCGGCCCGGGCCACCGCTTGCCGGAAAGCCCGGACACCGTAGATGAAATACACCCACCAAAGCGCGCAGACCAGCGAGTAGGAGAGGCATACAGCAACCAACCGGGCGAGGGTCAACGGCTCGTCCACGGCTACCATCCCGACCTGGATTACCGACTCGCCGAGCACCAGAATGATCAGCAGCCCGTAGCGGTGTGTGTAGTGCAGCGGCCGGACGCGGACCTTGTCGAGCGTCCGTCGGGTGAGCGTGGTGATGGACAGATCGGCGAGAATCGCAATCGACCAGAGCACTATTCGCGTCGTACCGTGCAGCAGGCCTCCCGCCAGTTGCAGCGGACCAGCCACCAGACCCGACCCGTAAGGGCGAAAGACCGGGGACCGCCAGCCGCCCGGGGTGCGCAAGGCCAATGCCGCCAGCAGTACCCGCATCGCCAGGTAAACACCGACGAACAGCAGGCCTCGATCATCGAAGGCACCGGGGACTGTCAGGGCCAGTAGCAGACTGCCGAGCCCGAGAGCGAAGACGCCAGCCCGGTCCAGCGCGTTGCCGACGTCGCGTTGGTCGGTGTAGATCGTGGTGCCAACCCAGGCCCAATAGATGGTTACGAACAGCAGCAGTACCCGGCCGATGCCCGCCCAACTGTGATCTTCGTGCAACATGTGGGAGAACTGGGTGAGTGCGAACACGAAGGCCAGGTCGAAGAAGAGCTCTTCCCAGATGACCCCCTTCTCGGGAGGCGTGGTCGGCACTCCGACAGCATATCGACGATCAAGCCGGAAATTTCCGGCTTCACCACAAGCGTCAGGCGTCAATCAGGGGACCGATCCGTTAACTCACCTCGGACTGGCGACTCCGAACTCGGTCTTGAGCTGCGGGAAAGCGCGGACCTGTGCAGACACCACCTAACAGTGTGGCTTGTCGCCGGCCGGCGACCGAGCTGAGAGCCACCAGGGCGGCGGCGATTGCACCCGTCGTTCGCCCGAGGTGGCACCTGGCTGTCACCTGACAACGTCCGCCGTCAGTGGCGTGAAGTTCGCGCCGACACTGACCTCGCCTGGGTCACCCCCACACGCCTTCCGTAAGACAGTGGCCACCTCAAGGAGGAGTCCGACACGAAGAGCGCCGCAGCACAGCTCGCACAATCCAGCGAGGAGGCCACCGCCACGTATTACATCTCGAAATCCGCCCAAGCGCCGGACGTCCCGGGCATCCTCGAGTGACTCGGCACCGATCACGGGAAGCGGCCCAGTCCCGCACCTGCGGCGCCAGCCCTTCTTCGCGACCTCACCTGACGGTGCGCTCTCGATGCTGTCCCGCAACTACCAGTGCAGGAGAGCAATTCGTCCAGCCATGCCATCGGCGCTCATGCCCCGCACGGGGGAACGTCCAGCGAAACCAGCCGTCAGCGAGTGGTTGGGGTGGGGACTCGGCACGGTCCCGGTCGGTCATGCCGTCGTCAAGACGCCCGCCGACGCCTGTCCGTCAGGGTCGTCGCCGGTCGCGTCGCCCCGGCCCGGTCACGGCCGACGCCCCGCCACCGGTGTCGACAGGCATCGCCCTGCCGGGCCGCGCCTGCCCGGTCTGGCTGCCTGTGGTGTACGGCGGGCGGGACCGGATCGGCCGGGCATCTCAGAGCCGCCCGGGTCCACGGTCGGGCAGCCCTTGCCGCCGGAGGCGAAGGGGTGTCCAGGCACTCCCGGGCGGCGACCTGTCGCTCAATACACGATCATGATCTCGTGAGTAAAGACTTCAAGATCGGCGATGAGACGTTGTGGAACCCTTCCAACGGCGTCGCCGACCTCTTCGTCCGTACCGCCGATGCTCTTGCCCAGGCGGAAGGCGTGTCGACCGGTATTGAGCCGATGCTGATCCGCGACGAATACTGGATCGACGCTGACGAATTCACCGCGTTCGTCGACGTGCTCGTCCGCCGCTACATAGGATCCCGGCACCCGATTCTCCGGTCATTGATCGAGGGGTTCACGGCCACCGCGCTCGTCATCGTCGAACGTGCCGGCCGTGACATCGGCGCGTTGAGCAACCCGTCGCCGCCTGATTGGCGGGACGTCTCGGTTGGTACTACCGGCCTGGCCGCGCCCGGTGATGCTGAGCGCCTCCGGGAGCTTCGGCAGGAGAGCGCCCGGGCCATGCCGTACTGATCACCGGTCGCCGAATTGGGGCTGAGCCCTGGTTGGCCGTCGTCATCGGTGCGGCACTGGCGTCCCGGCTCGACGGCGCGCCCCGTCGGGTGAGGCCACCGAAGCAATCGCCCTACCGCTGGGGCCGTCCCGAGATTCGGCCGCTGGTGACCTCGACGCCGCCGACCAGGTGACGTGGCTCGCCCAGGTAGCCCGCGCGATTGAAACCCCTATGGCCGCAAAGACCGTCACGCGCGCACGCCACATCCGAAGCGTTGTCTCTTGATACGCGGTCGTCCGAGAGGTAGAACCCCACGGTGCCCGCACTCGTTGACCTGCCTGCCAACAGCACCTCCCGAGTGGCACGGGTCGTCACCGAAGCATGTGCACCGGCCGTCTTCGCAGCCCTGATGCCGCTGATCATCGCCCTGCACAGCACCGCCCCCGCCGTGGTGACCGGCCTCGGCTGGGCACTGCTCGCCATACTGTTCTGCTCCGTCGTCCCGTACGCGGTCATCTGGGTCGGAGTACGACGGGGACGGCTGACCGACCACCACATCGGCGTACGCGAGCAGCGCCGCAGGCCCCTGGTCTACGGACTACTGTCCGTCCTCGTCGGACTCGCCGTGCTCGTCCTCGCCGGCGCGCCTCGACCGCTCGTCGCCATGGTCGTGGTGATGTTCGCCGTGCTGCTCATCGTCACCGCGATCAACCAGGCATGGAAGCTCAGTGCACACGCCGCGGTCGCCAGCGGCTCGGTGTGCGTACTGATCATCGTCTTCGGGCCGGCGCTGATCCCATCGCTGGCGATCGTCGTTCTGGGGGGCTGGTCCCGCGTGCGGCTGGGTGATCACACGATTGGGCAGGTTGTCGCAGGCGCTCTGGCCGGCATCCTCATCGCTGTGCCGACGTTCGTCCTCCTCGCGTGAATCGACGGGGATTCCAGCGGATCGTCGGCAGTTGGCGCCCCGCCACGCTCAGTGCCGCAGGGCAGTCAACCATCGGGCGGATCGTGGCTACTGCGCTGGTGCGGGCCGTTCCGGTGACGCTGCGGCGAAGCGACACCCGGCAATGGCTTCCACCCGTTCCAACAGCGGCGGATGCAGCTCATCCGCGTAAGGCCCGATGACGGTGATCTCCACCGTCGGTCCACCTTGGACGTGGTGGCCCGGGGCTTCTTCGTAAGTCGCGCCGCCGGCGGGGCTGACATCGTTCGCGGTGCGCCCCGTGAGCTTGCGCTAAGGGCGCGGGGTCCTCGATCGGCGGCCCGTTGGGGTCGGCTCCTGGTTGGCGGCGCGACCGGCCTGTGAGGCGGGCCCGCCTTGACAGCTCGACAGCGCACCAACTACGGACGGGGCCGGGCACCGGTGGACGCGTCGCGGGTTGCACCGAGACGATCCCACGCCGCGTCCGGCAGGTCGGCGGCCCATTCGACGATCTCCACAACGCGGCTCGATCCCGAAATCACCGCCGCGATCACGATCGCGAGCAGTCCCGGCAGCGGATGGCTCCGGCCGCTGACGTCCCGTGGGTCTGGAACCCGCGCGAGGGTCTGCAGCAACCCTGGCGTGTCCTGTTTCGACAGCGGCAAGATGTGCCGCTGCACCGATCGCGACTCCTGCGTGACAAGACGCCTTTGACAAACAGCGTAAGGCCCGGCTACCCGAACGGCATTGATCGAGGTCTTGACTCTATGCGCCGCCCTGCCGATGATTTACTGCGGCGGTACAACAGTGAGGGTCAATGTGATGACGCAGGTAGAGCCACCGGCAGGAGGCCCCACATCAGCCGTCACTCTCCGCGAGCTTGGAAAAAATGGCCGACTCTCGCGTGCCAGTTCAGGCACGAGGGATTGGCTGACACGGGGGGCCCATCGGCGGGAACTGACCATCGCGAGCCTCGGTTCAGTGCTCCTCGCTGTCGCGATGATCTGGCTGATTCCGCCGTACGCGGTTCGCGTGATGACCGCCGGTGCCAAGACTGCGCCGATCGCCGACCCGGCCCACACCATCGTCGGTGACGCGGGTGACCCGACGGCCCAAGCATGGCTGGTGGGATGGGGTGGCCACGCTCTCACCCACGGCCTGCGTGGCCTGTGGGATACCAACGCTTTCTATCCCGACAAGTACGGCCTGGCCCTGAACGACAGCCTGCTCGGCTATGCCCCGGCAGGGCTGATAGGCAACGGCGTAGTCGCCGCCGTGCTGCGCTACAACATCCTGTTCGTGCTGGCCTTCGCGCTCGCCTTCCTCGGCGGCTACGCGCTCGTGCGCCAACTTGGCGCGAACAAGGTCGCCGCCGCGGTGGCCGGGGCCGCCCTCGCCTACGCGCCCTGGCGCTACGGCCACGCCGGTCACTTGAATATTCTCTCCACCGGTGGCATCACTCTGGCCCTGGCGATGCTGGCGCGCGGCCACGGACTCTCGTTCACTCGCGGCTACCTTCCCGAACGAGTCCGGCCGGGATGGGCGTTCGCTGGCTGGCTCGTCGCGGCCTGGCAGGTCAGCCTAGGCTTCGGCGTGGGGCTGGGATTCGTATACGTCCTCGCCGCCCTCTGCCTGATCACACTGACAGCCTGGCTGATCCACCGCCCACGCCTTGGCCGCCGGCTGATCGTCAGTGATTTGATCGGCGGGCTGGTCTTCACCGCGGTGACCGGATACTTCGCGTACGCGTACCAACACGTCCGCGAGCTCAACCCCACTGTCACCCGGGACTGGGACTACGTCGCGTTCTTCTCCCCGACACTGCGCGGACTTCTCGTGGCGCCGCAGTCCTCCCTGCCCTGGGGCAACCTGCACAACGAGGCCCGCATCGCTCTTGGTGGCGCAACGACCGAGAAGGTGCTGCTCTGCGGGTACGCACTGTATCTACTGGCCTTCGCCGGCCTCTTCCTGTCCCGCTGGTCACCGACGCAACGGCTTCTGCTGCTGCTGGGGACGGTCGTCGGAGTGCTGTTCGCGCTGGGCACGAACGGGCCGATCTACCGCCTGCTCTATCTGTACGTGCCCGGGTTCGATGGATCCCGTACACCAGGTCGGTTGATCTTGTGGCCGACTCTCTGCCTGGCCATCCTCGCGGCCGGCCTGGTCACCCACCTGGCCGACGTGGCTCGCAGAGGTGCCAAGCCAAAATGGTCGGTGGAAGAGGCGCGACTACTGACCGTTCCGTTGCTGGTCCTCGTGCTAGCTGAGGGCCTGCCCAACCTGGACCACCCCCAAACCCCAGCCAAACCGGCCGCGATGGCGCTAGCCTCCGCGCACGCCCCGATCATGGTATTGCCGTCCAACGACGGCATCGACCTCCACGTCCTACTGTGGTCGACCGACGGTTTTCCCGCCATGGTCAACGGTGCGGCCAGCTACACCACACCCAACCGTCAGGCGATCCGCGACGTCATGACGACCTTCCCCAGCCAGCCGGCCTTGGATCGGTTGCACCAGCTCGGCATCCGCAGCGTCGTCCTGCTCCGCGACCGGGTCCACGGCACCCCATACGAACCACTGCTCAACATCACCGACGTACCCGGCATCACCCGCCACGACGTCGGGCCAGACGTGGTTTACACCATCGACACCAACACGAAGTGATGTTGGGCGTGGCCTCGGGATACGAGGATCGTTCTGTCTGAACGCGGTGATCCGTGCGGTCAGGGTCGGAGGCAGGTGCCCTGAGGTAGCGGGCCGGCGGCGTGTACCTGGTCCGGATCCCTGTGGAGGCGCTGGTATCCGTAGACGCAGACCTGTCCGACGAGGACGCCGAAGGCGACGGTGTCGGCAACGGCGGGATCGTCGGGGCGGGCCAACCGGACCTGGGGGTGATTCTCGCTGACCGTCGCCAGCAGCGACCTGACATGTTCCGGTGTCGCCGGTTGCTCGGCCCAGGCCATGACGGCGTCGCAGGGTTCGTGTTCGACGTTGCAGCGACTGAGGACGTTGCCGGAGAGAGCGCGCGCGACGGACTGTCTGGCGGTCTCGGCGGCCCGGGCCTGAGCGGGGTCCAGCGGCGTGCGTCGGGCGAGGTCGGCGAGGAAGCGATCACAGTAGTCGGCGTCGGCGTCGCTGTTCCTGATGCAGGCGACACCGGATCGCGACGAACCGGGTGCGCCCTGGCGGGCGGATGTGCCGGTGGAGGCCGGCCCGCAGCCGCTGAGCGCGACGGTCACGATGGCCGCCCAGGAGGCGAGCCGTCGGCGGCGAGTCGGGTGGGGCGTGTTCGGTGGTGTCATGACCGGACGCTGGGCCAGTGCGGCCAGGACTGCCGGAGCTGCGGCGGCGTGTCGGCCGTGCGCGGCCATACCCGTAGCCGGTACACGTCGGCGGCGTCGTCGCCGGCCTCGGGGAAACGGGCGGACACCCGCAGCCGGCACGGGCCGGCCTTGGCGAGGCGGACGGTGCCGTCTTCTATTTCGCCGGTCGTGAGGAAGAGCTCCAGCTTTCCACTCGGCACGTCGATGTCGATGTCGACTTCGTGATCCCAGTCGTGTCGGTCATCGGGCGGCTCGTCGGCCCATTCCTCGACGGTGAATGGTGTGCCGCTGCTGTCCGCGCGGGGAGTCACGATGTTCACGATGCCGTCGGCGGTGCCCACGAAGTGCCCGGATTCGACTGCGTCGTCCCACGAGTCGTCGAGCCCTGCCAGGTCGCCGTCTTCCGCGTCGCTGACCAGCACCTGGCCGTGTTGCACCCAGACCGACGCGCGATGGACCGCGAGTGGCACTGCCATGCCGGTCAATGTACCTCCGTAGCGGGGTGCGGCGACGGCAGCCGCCGCACCCCCCGTGATCATTTTTGGATGTTCACCCGCCCCGAGATTGTGGTCTTCGGTCCGGCCGCGTCGACGTCGTAATCGGCGCCTCGGCTGGTGTCGAAGGTGGTGGCGGCGGTGGGATAGCTGTTCGGCCCGCCGGTCCAGACGACCATGCGGAACTGGTCCGGTCCTGGTCGGCAGCCCGGAGCGCCGCCGTTGTCGCATCCGTCATAACCGTAGAAGACGAAGCCGTAGCCGGCCTGGCCGTCGACCGTACCCCGGCCCTTCGCCGCCATCTTCCCGTCCGGCGTGACCACCAGCCAGTCCAAACCGTCGCCTCCGGAGGTGTCGAATCGGAAGCCGGTCCCGGTGAGCCAGGTCCGGGCGTCACCCACGGGCACAGTGTCGTTCGGCGCGTAGTACCTGGCGGCGAGATGGAACCAGGCTTCCCCGGAGGCGCCGGGTGTCGTCGTCAACGATCCGGCCGGAGCGGCCACGGAACCGTCGGCGTTGACGAACCCCGCGTGCGGGTCATAGACGATGATCATGACAGTTGCGGAGTCGGACGCGCCGTCGTCGTCGGTAACGGTCACGCCGATGGTGAACATGCCGGCTCGGGTGAAGATGTGCGATCGGTTGCAGTTGTCGGCCGCCCCGAACGAGTCGCTGCGGGAATCGTCCCAGTTGATGGCACAGGTATGGGTGTCGTTCGCCCCGGAGTCGGTGAAGGTAGCGGCCAGGTCGACCGGGGTGTTCACCCTGAACAGCTGCCACGGCCTCGGCCCGCTGAGTTGTAGCACCGGCGGGGCGTTGCCCACCGTGATCAGCGCGGTGTCGCTGCGGGCGGCGTCGATTCCGTCGTCGGAGGTGAGGGTGGCCTCGAACACCCCGTCGTCCTGGCAGGTGATGTACGTGTCGGGCGCCTCGGCATCTTGGAAGGTGCAGGTCGCGCCGGTGTCGGTGCCGGACACCGGCCGTACGCTCCAGCGCACCGAGCCCTCCTCGGCCGCGTCAGCGGCACCGGCCAGGTGGATCATCGAGCCTTCCGTGCCGGATACGTCCGGGCCGGCGTCGACGACATTGTCGTTGCCCGGGTCGTACACCGGGGTGTCCGTGATGTTGACGTAGAAGGCGTCGCGGTCGTACTGCAGGATGCGGTCGCTGCTGAAGTACTCACCCAGACGACGACCCGCACGGCGGTTCTGCGAGAGGTTCACCGCCTTCACCGAGAAGTCCCAGGTCGTGCTCGCGGCGCCTTCGCTCGTGCTGGCGAACGGGTACTCGTCACAGTCCTGATAGCTGGTGTCCGGCGGTGTGGGCAGGCCGAGCCCGATGTAGTTGTCGCGCTCCGTTCCATTCCCGTAGCACGCGGCGTTCTTGTGGACGCCGTTCTCCTTGTACTGCGGATCCGCGTTGGGGATACGGTGCAACGGCGGATCGTTGCGGCTGCCCGTGAACTTGCCCGGGATCCTCTTGTCGCGCTGGGGACTGACGAGCGGGTACGTCGCGTTGGGGGTGTCCTGGGCTTCTCGGATGTGCACTGCCACCTCGGCGACTCCGTCAGTGGGTTTCGGACCCTTGTCCTGGGTGGAGTACTGCAGGTGAGGAACGACGTCGTTGAAGATGCACGCCTCGGGTTGCTTCGGCCTGTTGAAGTACGC